>NZ_JBQQCS010000001.1:0-4800000 GCF_052244825.1 Paenibacillus sp. 1A_MP2
CTGCAATAAGTGGCATGTTGGTGACAAAGGCGTTCTTCACCTTCTCCAGACTCGGCAACCAGACGTTTTCCCACAACTTAATGGATTGATCCGTGGAATTCCGGAATGTCCGATCCAAGAAATCAAACGTCCATACGATCTGCTTCGCAATAACAGGAGCGAATGATTTAACGAATCCAGTAACGATTTTTGGAATAAAGTCACCCAAAATGTATTTGGCCATCGGGACAAGAACCTTGTCTTTCAGGTCCAAAAACGTCTTGCCCATGTTGGATACCGATTGACGAATAGGAACCATCATATCAATGAACGGTTGCAGTGCCGGCCGCATTTCGCCCCAGCCCGAAGAGATATACGCCCAGGCTTTTGAAAATCGGGATTTGACGTCTTCCAAGAACGCCGCCACTTGCTGCTTGATAGGATCGATCTCAATTGAAGGTGTGCCCAAGTCCAGGTCACCAAATCCGGCCATCGCACCCAGACCGCCTATTCCAGCGCCTGCGCCCTTAGCTTTTGACCCTGCATCATCCAGAGCGGACGCCGCGGATTGGGCTAGTGTATTGAGCTGGTCAAATCCGGCCAAGCTGCCCTTCATGTCTTTTCCGGCTTTCTTCGCCTTCTTGCCTGCCTTCTCAGCCGCTTTCCCTGTATCCTCCACGGCAGGAGCTGCCGCCGCTGCTGCATCACCCATGCCGCCCATCGCATCCGTAGCCACAGTCATTCCGGCGCCGCCTGCATTTACAGCATCACCGAACACTAATTCCGTGAATGCTTTGAAATAGGCTGCTGCAACCTGTAGTTTGGCTATGATCCAGTTGAGCCCTTTCAGGATCGGCGTCAGGATGTTAATGAATCCTGCACCCATAGTGCCCTTGAAGATGTTCCACTGTTCCGACATCATACGGACTTGGTTCGCCCAGCTCTGACCGTTACGGGCAAAGTCGCCCTGAGCATCGGCCGTAACCTGTAGCAAATAGCCATACCGAAGCATGGCCTGTTCCGATTGCGTCATGGCTAACCAAGACTTGGTGATGCCCTGTGACATCGCGTAGGCTTCCATGTTGACCACAGACATGTTTACACCCAATTGCTTGAGTGGTTCTGTCTCCCCGACCATACCGCTAAATACTTTGTAATACGCTTCGTCAGTACTCAGGTTATAAAAAGAAGCCATGTCAGCAGATAATTCCGTCAATTTAACGGACATCTGTTTCATGGCTTCACCTGTGATACCTGACGACTTGAGCATGGCCCCCATCGTCGATGCATATCGTTTACCCGACAACTCGGACAGACCGAACGACTCGATCAGGTTGGATGACCAGTTGTTAATCTGGTTGGTCATTGATCCAAACGTGACGTTAACCACGTTCTGGACCTCTGCCAAGTCGGATGCCAGATTTATGGCTTCCTTCCCGAACTCTTTTATGCTATGAACTGCGAACGCTCCAGCAACAATCCCGCCCAGTTTCTTAAATGCCCCGCCAACAAGGTTGGTAGCTGTACCAGAGATACCATTGAGTTGCTGTTGGAAAGCTCCGTAGTTCAAGCCCAAATCTAAATCTATGCGGCCTGCGCTTGACATTTACCCACCCCCAAACATCCGGGCCATTGCCGCTTCCATATTCTTCATCTGCTGATCAAGCTTCACTGGGTCATCCAGTTTCTTATCTGCTTGCAGTGTTCGCCATTCCCTGTGAATGCGGCGCTGATCTGCATTGAATCCCTTAATTGTCTTCGGGTCCTTCTCCGCTCGGATCGTCACAATGCTGCCCAGCGGCGTATCAGGCATTAGGCCACCAACCAATGTACAAAACTCTTCCCACGACATATCCCCGTGCTGCCTGATGCGGATGCCGTACTGTTTGGCAAGGCTGGCTTCAATTAAAGACCAGTCCTCGCGCAAATCGTACCAGTTTTCCGGCGCGGCGCTATTGTCGAAATCGGGCAGCGGCTTCCTCATAGGATAAACCCTGCATAGCTGCAACCAGACCAGACATAAGCACCTTCAAGTTTTCAACGTTCATTTTCCTTACACCGATTTCAGTTACGGCTTTCTCACCCAAAGACCCTTGAATTGCGTTCAGAAGCCCTTTCACAGAAGCGTCATTTGCCAGTTCTTCAAAGCCCAAAACAGCTTCAACAGAATTGTTAATTGGATACTTTTTGTTTCCAATCTGGATGGATAGCTACCTCGTCTTTTGCAAATTTATCTGTAAGATTAATAATGTTGGCCATCTTAAAATCCCCCTTGGTTTGAATTATGGTGTAGTTGGTGCTTTATCAAATTCCGGCTTACCGTCAGACAACAATTCAAATTCCAGACCGTCAATGTTGGTCGAATCGCCGCCTGCTGGCGTGGTCAGGTTAATCACGCAATCCATAGTCAGCTTCGCGCCGGATGGCATGGTCCATTCAAAGATGGTTTCAACCTCTTGCCCAGTACCCAACATCAAGCCTGCAACATAGTCGTTACCTAGATCGCCATAGTTCCGCTTGCCGCTGAAACTGAACGATAAGGATTTACCTGTTACCGCACGTCTTGTCCAGCCTGCCTGATCCATGGAACTCCACTCTTCGGTGTTACCGTCGATAGCTGGCGCGAAATTCTCCAGATCCTTGATCATCACCATTTCTGAATCTGTAGAAGCCCGGCCTTTGATACCCACTTTGAAAATATTGTTATGAACCGGAAATACGCCCGTTGTCGCCATTCCATTCCCCTACCTCTCGTAATAAATCGTTGTCTCAATCACGTATTCATAAATGCCTGCATCGTCAGTACCCACATCAATCGGCCATGGCGTGCGCATTTCAAAGGCAATAACGCGGTGCCCTGATATATCGCCATCAGAACGACCAAATAGCGCAGCATAGACCTCATGGGCCTTACGCTCCGCTGTATCTGCATTCTTTGACCAGTGAACCAGGATGGATATGGACTTGCTGGCATAGCTGGTATTCTCCAGCCCTCCGATGGCAATGTAAGGTTGTCCAGTGTTCAGGTTGTAAATCACCAACGGATTGTTCCTTCTTGCCGTCGATCTTACCAATGTACCAATTTGGGGAATCGATCTGCGTTTTCAGCCAATCCCGAATCTCGGACAGTATCATTTGATGAACCCACCCCCAAACTTCTTGACCAGCTTTTCAAACGTTTTGCGAATCCAACCTTTCTGTTCCTTCTGCCAAGCTTCCAGCCATAGCCCTTGGGCGTTGGCGTTCTTATCTCTGCCTGAAATTGTATTCTGGATGCCAGTAAAGACGGCGCGCATATGGCGTGTCATAGACAATCTTGACCTTGCCCTTTTTGAGCCCCGTAGTATCTACCCAGGCACTACGTTCCAGCTCACCTGTTTGCTTTGGCACGACCTGAGCGTTGGCAATCTCGGTCAGGATGCTTTCTGCTTTCCCGTTGGCGACTTGTTCCAACGCCTTGATCGGAGCCTGGCTTAGATCCCGCATGGCCTTGGGATTCATGGTCACTTTAACCTTCATATCAACTCAGCTCCAATTCGGTAGAAAATACGCTGCCGTCTGGATGTTGTGGCCGTGATGCGCTGAATATGATCCGATCAGTTCCACCAACCCGGACAAAACCCTCAATCAGTTCTCCAGGTAATATGTCACCACGGATAATCACCTTGCCGGACAGCGTAACCAAACGGCGCTCCTTATCCAACTTCTGGCGCATCTTCTCGTCATAGCAAACGAGCCCGTCAAAGATTAGATTCCTCGACAGGCTCCCCATCTTCTGACAGTTTGGTACGAAACACCTGAACAGGTGTCTTCAATATCCAATGTGGAAACGGAAACTTACCCCGCATCAACATAGCCCCCTATTCATCAACCCTGTGGCTCTCAGCAGGTTTGTAACACCTTCGGTAGTCTTAACCCCTCCAGCACCTTCAACGGCCTTAAATGACAAGCTCACGCTGCCTGCTGAGTATCCAGAGAGTGGGAAGTCCAAGTAATCCCCATATTGGAACTGAAAATCCGCTTGTTGACATACTGCCTTGACCACATTCCCCCGCTGAAAGGCTGTCAGGCCGTCCAGGCTACGTTGCACGATGCGATTATAGGTCAGGCTGTCTATTTGGTCGGATGCCCGACTGAGAGCCTTGTTCAAGTCCTCAGCCGGGATCATACCGATTCCATACAGTTCATACTCATCAGCCGTGGCATAAGCCATAGGATCACTTCCCAGTTTCAGCAATCTCAGCCTCAAGCGTTTCAGCGTCTTTCTCTGCTGCGCCCTCGATCCCAAGATCCGTTGCTCTCTTACGCAGAGCCTTCAGTCGCTTCTCTGCCTCTTTCTTCTCAAGCTCAGCGGCCTTTGCAACCTCGTCTGTCTGCGGATCCGATTCAGACCGATCCACCGTGTAGCCCTTCCCCTCAAACCACTGCAGCAAATGCTCGTCGTCCGTTTCCCCAACACCATTAATAAACATGATGCTGGCTGAAAGTCCCGTATAATGCTCGTTTGGTGCAAATACCTTAGTCATCAAGCGCCGCCTCCCTCTTCCGGATCATCCGTTGCCGGTTCCGGATAATTCGGTTCCAAGGCATCCGGCGTCACTGTACCTATGCGTTCAGTGCCTCGTGGAACCTCGTAACCGTCAGCTGTAGGTTCCAAGGCGTCCGGTGTTGGACTGCCCTGGCGTACGCCTACGTCAGTACCCGTTTACATACCCGTTCGGGATATCGTCTTTATACTTCATCCTAGCCCCTCCTTACTGAACTTTGATCTTACGCATAACCCCGGCTGCTTTCGTTGCTTTCAACGCAACAGCGGAAACCATCTCGACCTCGCCCTGTTTCACTGCACCTGGAGTTGTGAAATCAGGCAACCAGGTACGTACTGGTGGTTGACCCGCCATCGATACTCCGTGGAATCCATCCAAGCCAAGGCGCACAATGTACAGCGAAGTTTCGCCGGATGCATTCGTACCAACAACAGGATCATTCGATCCGGATTTAGCTCCGAGATCCACGAGTGGGGTTGTGCCATAAAACTCTACCTGATTCCCGAACTCGTCCTGTTTCGCCATGTACATGCCAGAGCGACGAGCAACGGCTCTGATCCGTGCGATCATTTTCAGGTTCCCCATGATAGCCGACGGCGTTCCATCCAATCCCATCAAGAACTCGTCCAGTTGGTCCAGGAACGATTTATAGTTAGAATCCACAGCTGTAGAAGAAGAAAGGTCAATCGCCGCTGTCGGGTTGTATTCCGTGCTGGAACCGGTCAGGGCTTTGTCCAATCCATCAAACACTTCATCATCCACAGCGCTGTCACCATTGATTACCGTATCGTTGAACAGAGCCTTTGCAGCCTTGATCTTCTGCTGCATTTGGAATTCTGTTTCACTCACGATGCCACCCATGCCTGCAATAACGCGGTCGATCCCAAACGTTCCACCGAATACTTTCAGGTCAACCGTGTAACGTTGCTTCTTAACCTCTTGTGCAGTGTATTCGCTGTTAACTGCCCGAAACTGAGCTGTTGGCTGCGTAATCGCTCGTGTATAGCCATAGGTCAATGTAGCACCGCCGCCTGTTGGGGAGACCGCATCATCAAAGGTCATATTGTCCAACAGATAGTTGTTTTTCCGAAATTCATCAATAACGCCCAGTGTAATTGCGTCTTGTACGTTTTTCTTTGCTTCGCTCAATGTAATTGCCATGTAAAATCACTCCTTGTTTTAATTGCTTATTTATTTTGGAAATGGGACGAAATCGCATCTTTTAAGGATACAGCCGCTCCTGGTGGATTCGGATTCCCACCACCGCCAAGCTTAAAACCACCAGCTCCGCCGCCTGCTTCTTTGTTCTCCTCTTCCTTGAACAGATAGGCATCAGATGTCTTCAATCCTGTTAACTGCTCATCAAGACCAACAATCTTGCCATCGTCTCCAAGGACCAGCTTCGTCTTATCGATCAGACCTGTTACAACTTTTTCGTTATGAACCTTACCCGCCAATGCAGCCGCAATGGCATTGCTGATCTTGACTTCCTGCAGATCGGATTCATATTGTGTCTTGGCTGTCTGATTCTCGGTTTTCAGCGTCTCGATCTGTTGTTTCAGATCTTCAGACAGTCCTGCGGTTTTGCCTAACTCTGCGATTTGCTTATCACGATCAGCAACGTCCTTCTCCGCTTTGCTCTTTGCTGTGTTTACTTCATCAAATCGGGTCTTAGGAATAAATCCTTTCAACTCATCTTGAGAAGCAGTAGCTGCTTTCTCCGCTTGCTCCTCCGTGAACCCCAATGCAATAAACTGTTCCTTGTTCATATCAATTGCCTCCCTATTCGTCTTCGCTTATTACCCGGTCGCGTCCGGTGACGTCCTGTTCTTTTACGCCGACAGTACCGAAACGGCTAACAGGCCCCAGCAGTCTCAGCTAGGGCCTTCAAACTCTTACCTTCTCCCGTTTGGGATCTCTACGTAAGTAATCATGTTCCTTCAGGTGAATCCGCAATTGGGCTTGCCACTGTCTAACCTTGGCCTTGTAATTCGCCTGGTTTCCTTCATCCACACTGCCCGCTTCCAGGCGCTTGTACTTGCGTATCTGGCGTTCCATGTAGCGCTGTTTCTGCTCTGCCTGGTAGTTGGCCAAAGCTTTCTGCATCATCAGCAGGCTTAGGCAGTGAGCTGGTCCCCACAATGAACGTAGTCATGTTATGGCGACAGTTCGGATGGAACAAACCAGCAGCAATGGCGGTACTCAGAAGCGGATACTTGCCATCAGCTTCGGTCCCGCCTGAATAAACGTCATCAATGAACACTTTGCCCTGATATGGCAGGCACAGCTTCGAACAGTTGGCGTGTGATGATATCACCACAGTTCGGATGCCGAGCTGATCCCGTTTGGCACCCTCTCCAGCAAACACTGCACGCTGGGAGGCAGTACGCAACGCCATTTCAGCATAACTGGCAACGTTGACTCTACGGCCATTGGCGTACGTGATGGAGTCGAATCCCTTTTCCAGAAAATCCTTAGTAGCCCGGTCA
This sequence comes from Paenibacillus sp. 1A_MP2, assembly GCF_052244825.1. Classification (NCBI taxonomy): domain Bacteria; kingdom Bacillati; phylum Bacillota; class Bacilli; order Caryophanales; family Paenibacillaceae; genus Paenibacillus; species Paenibacillus sp. 1A_MP2. The sequence continues at coordinate 7,016 of NZ_JBQQCS010000001.1, forward strand.
ATAGCCTGATTCAGCGAAGCCGCTCCACTGTTCAGGTATACCTGGGATTTGTAGATGGTCTGTCTATACACATCATCCGCTTGTCTCAGCATGGCGTGGCGGGCTAATTGCAGATTGTTCTCTGCTGCATCTGCGAGAGCGTTAACCCGCTTCTCGTTGATCTTGAAGAAGCTACGGTCTGAACCATCTTCAGCTTCGATATCCGGCTTTTTGCCCGTGATCTTGTTCCACAAGCCCTTGACTGTGTTCACAACACGATCAGCCCCGCGCCGCCAGGAGCCTTTGACCTCTTCCTCTGCGGCCTTCTTCACTTCCGGCTCATACTTCTTGGATATCTGGCGTGTCTCCTTGCGGTACTGCTGGATGTCTTGCAGCTTGCGTTGTTGCCACTGCTCCCACTCTTTGCCCTCTCGTTCCTCGTCATCCTTGTGACGCTGCAGGTTACGCTGCATGGACTTGATCAGATCCATTTCCATGTCGCTGAAGATCTGGCGGATGTCATATTTCTTCTTCATGCTCTCATCATCTTCGTCGTCATCTCTAGGATCCGGCGGGTCGTCCCGTTTCAGAGACGGTTCATCAAAGGTGATCCCCTGTTCATCCTTCAGGCGTTTAACCTCTTCAGCCTTCTCATCGTCAGTCCAGGTATCGCCATACATCTCTTCCACCGCACGCTCTACGCTCATCACACCAAACGTCCTGGCCTTGCCTACTGTCTCAACCACGCTGCCAAAGTCTGGCGCAGCATACTCACCAAACTTGACGGATGCTTCATATTCGCCTGGCTGTTTGGCTTCTGCAGCGTGTCATAGCACCTTCAGATACCGTTTCCACCAGCTCAGGGCAATGACCTCGTTCAGCGCAGTCAACAATCTTCCCGCGTGTGTATAGCGTGGCTTTCTCCTTCTCGCGCTGCGCTTCAGCATTGTCGGTCTTCTTCAAGTCAATACCCAGCGTGCATGGCGACATAACGCCCTGCAAGACACATATCCAAGAGCGCTGGCATAAGACTCAACAAACGCCTCATACAGGATCTGCGGCTGCAACATAGGTTAATCTGGCCTTTACCTTCCTCAGCCAAAGGAGCATGCCAGTCTTGATGAACTGGTTATCGAACGGGTTTGGCCGTAATGGTGCCCCTGTATTCGAATCTCTCGGGATCATGTCCTCTGGGATGTACTGTTTCACTCGCCCCGATCGGATCGCATCCACCCACTGGCTGACTACCTCGTCCAATGCATCGAAGTTGTCTCCCTTTGTTTCGAAAATCGATTTCCCGCGCCCCGGCCATTTCGTCGATTTGAACACCATCAGCGGAACGGCCATCAGGAACTTCCCATCATACGTAATTTCCGGAATCAGGCCAGCCGTATCCGGCAGCGTGTTCAGCGGAACCTCTTTGCCATAGGCATCCAGCAGACGGGTGTGAACGTAACCAAGCCCAAACACCTCTTCCAGGCGGTAGTCCTTTTCCTTCACCCGGTAGTCTGTATAGAAAACAACCTCATGGAGCCTGCCACGCTTCCGCCTGTACTCGACCTGATCTCCGCTGTAAAACTCAATCAGCGGGTACTTGCTCACATCCGGATCAATCGAAATCTTGAACGCCCCGTCACCTGTTACCAGCGCACCTGATACCGACTCTGGCAGCAGCTCCTCAAAGTCGTTATCTTTGGCAATCTCTTCCCACTGCTTCGTGGCCTGTTCATTCTGTAGCTGAATGCTATCCAAATCTGCAACAACGATATCCGCCAATCGATCCGCAATCATAGCCGGTAATCCGGAATGGATCTTGCGAATCGACATATCCTCGCTTGGCACGGCTGCCCAGAATCGCGCTCTACTCACACTGTCGAATGCAGCCTGCTTGTAGAACTGATCCAGCTCGGACGCATCTCCCCTGTACCACAACTGGTTCCGCAACACATTGGTCTGATATCCGTATGGCTCCCGAATGGTGAACGTCTTATTATCCGGTGCTGGTTGAATCCTCAATATCTTCATGACCATATTCTGAAACCACCCCACTCTCACCACTCCTATCTACTGCACATGCTCCATCGCAATGCGGTAATTCAGCAGCCTTGCAAAGACGCAAAAATAGGCAATCCTTACACTGTCCGTCTGCCTTGAACATCCTCATACCTCCAATCTGCGCTTGAACGGCTGCACGGCATATTCACTACTATCCAAGCAGTCAACCGGGTAACTGCCGTCATCCGTCCGGACCCATTCGCCTTTCTGGCGCTCCTTCTCATCCCATGTCGCATTCTCTAGGGCTTCCTGCCACTGCTTTAGATGGGCCATCACCTTATATCTGCCCTGGTTGATGAGAATAGTTGTGAGCCGGATCCGGTCCACGATGCCCTCTTTCTTGTAAGCAGGCACAACCGGAATGTGTATACCCCGTCGCCTTAGCTCATTTGCCAACGCCTGTCGGAACAGTTTGTCAGCAGATTCAGCAAAAATATGAGCGCATGACAAAAAGGCCGGATAGGTTTCCGACCATTCGACGATCTTATTCACGACTTCCTTGGCGTACCGGTCATGCGTATAACCAGACTCCTTGCCCTGCTTATGGTAATAGCCGTCCAGTAGGATGACATCTTTATACCTTGGCGTGAATCCGGTCAGCGTTGCCACCGTGGCGTCAGTACCCCCAATGTCGATACCTATGGAGAACTCAATATACCGGAAATCCTTAATATCCTTACGAGTAACAACAACTCCCGGCTTAGTGTATCCCGTGTAGATCCGCCCTGTGGCCGCTGTTCGCTTACCCAAGATATCAGCTTGATACCACAGGCTGCCTTTGTCATACGTGGATAGCGTGGTCTTGAGACGGTCGTTAGGGATAGACAGGTTATCAAACACGGTAAAGTGTTCGTAATTGTATCCGGTATTCTCTCCAAGCTTCAGCAGCTCGTCCTGGTAATCCAGAATGTCACGGTAGAACCAGTGAGAAGGGGGTTTAGGATTCAAATCGAAGAACAGTTGCCTGAAGCTACTCGCCAGTGTCCGGTCAAAGACCTCTTGCACGAACGACTGGTGGCACTCGTTGACCTCGGTAATGTACACCGTACCATACGAATTACCTTTGATCCGGGCAGCGTCATTGGCTTTACCACCACCTGCGATTATGACCACTTTCTCACCGGTCTTGGTCTGAATATACAGTGCATCCCGGTTCTTGTACTCTCCCTCACGGCAACGCCCTGCAAATAGGTGCTGGAGCCCAAAGCCGTTCGAGTCTATGGCGTTCATCTTCGCTGCAGCCAAAGAAACACCCGCAACCAGATGCAGCTTGTCCGGATGAACCTCTAGGCACATCGCATAAGCAATCAGGTTGATAATGTTTTTCCCTGCCCGCTTACCGCCCTCAGCTACGTTCAGCCAGGCGTCTTTACTTCGGGCAATATAACTGGCCTGTTTTTGATTAAACGGCGCATACGGGATCAGAGCGGCCTCAGTCATCGTCCATCACCCGTTCAGCTACCGGATTATTAATCATATCAGCCAAAGCCACGATCTGAGCGCTTGGATTGAAGCCGTCTTTGTCCGGAACCTTCGATTTCAGCACAGCAACACGGGCTTTCTGCTCCTCGGTCATGTACCCAGCATACCGATCCAGCATCTTCAGGGCGTCCATCTTGTCAGCAAGCTTAACGGTGGTCCCACTCTTGCCTATCTTGATTTCACTGACAATCGCCCCATCCACCTCGTCTGCATTCTTGAAATCGACGAAGTTGATTTGCTGCGTGATCGGCTGGCCCTCTCCATCCTGGCCAACGGTTATTTCCTTGCGACCAAAGTCCACGAAATCCGTGATATCCGCAAAGGCAATTTTCATGTACTCAGCAATGATCCGTTGAATGTCCAAGCCCAGCGCCTCGGTATACATTTCCTTATGTCGCTGGATCTCCGCATGCACTTTAGGATTTCTTAGCGTCTCCCATCCAACCACATGCGCTGAACGTTTGCTATAGCCCGCTGCCATGGCTGCGCGTGTGATGTTGAAGTCTCTCAGGTACTCCATAATGAAAATGCGTTGCTTGTCAGTCAGCTGGCTGTCCTCTGAGACTTTCGGCGCTGCGTGTTGCAACGTTGCAACGTTGCGTTGCGTCGCGGCTCCTCGTAGCCAGTTCTCTCGGTTCTTGCGGCTACGGATCGTTGAATCCTTGATGCCGTATTGCTCAGCAAGCTCCTTCAGCGTTAAATTGCTTGTCTCAAACAATCGTCTAATCTCTTCCCAGTTCGGCGTCAATTCATCTTCACCACCTCCGCTATTGTGTTTGTATGTAAAAGAAAAAGCACCCCGAAGGATGCTTGGTTTACTCTTCTTCTTTGGAACACTTCTCACAAAATCCAGTTAACGCATTTTCATCTTCGTAAATAGGTCCGCCACATTTCGGACAAGTTGATTCTACTTTGCTCATGCTATCATCCACCTCCTGTCAAACACAAATTCGACAAAAAGGGATGTTTTTCCTCTTTAACAACGACTCCGTGCCACCTGAAGAACCGGCTTCCGGTTCAGAACCTGGTGCCTCATCGGTAATGTCTTCGGTAGATCCCGCAAACGAAGCGGCTTCTTCTTCACAGGCTGCTCTTCCGTCTGCCTGAACTCCTGAATCTGTTCCCACATTTTAGCGAAGACTTCATTGTTTGCTGCAAAGGAATTCATTACGGAAATGACAGCATCCTGCAGCCGTTTGCTTAGTTGATTTATAAAATCGAGAACAGCAACCTTCTGCTGATCCGTCATCAAATTCCAATCTGCAAGTAATCTGATCCGATCCATATCGCTATTCATTCCGTGCAATAGCCGCGTTCGCCCAGAATACAGCCTGCTCCAAGTTCGTCATCGCAAGCGACTGTTCACGAGACTTCGGCGTCTGCTCGTCAATCAATTCAGCCAACTCCTTCCCCTTAGCCCGGATAGCCTCGTACTTCGCCGGTTGACCTTCTTTGGGGAATGGTAGCTGAAATTGTTTTCAATCTGCGGATTCTTCATGAAATTGACCTCCTGAATAATTTTGTGAAACGCAAAAAAGAGCCCTCCGCAATGGAGAGCCCTGTTATAGACAGACTTATGGTGTACATGTTGTACGGCACGATGTACGGCAGTCCGTACGGCAAGATCACAAAAATTCTTTTGAAATCTTGTCTTTAGCCCGGTCCACATAGTCCTGAACCGTTCTCTTACTTAGGCCTAGTTTAGACGAAATCTCCAGAAGCGTCAACCCCTGAGCCATATGAAGCAGGAAACATGTCCGCTCCCGATCACTCAGGGCCAACAGTGCATCCACCAGCTTCAGCCGTTCAGCATCGGTGATCTCCTGCCGGACAGCTTGATATAGATTTCCCTTTGCCGATACACGTCGGTAATCTCAGCTCCACGGCGGCTGCCTGGCCGTCTCCCGCGTTTTAACCACGTCAGGGCATATCTCATGTCCGATAACATTTCAGAGACCGTATCCGCCTCTTTCGCCTCCTGGAGATCATTCAGATCCAGACTCTTCCGGTAATTATCCAAGGCTCGGGAATCCGTTGCATATTGACTGATCAGCGTCTCAATCCACGTTGCTTTGGTATTAATCATCTCTTCCCCTCTTTCGTCCCAATCCATCTCAAACGTAATCTGCTCTGCCGTGAAGCCGCAGCTCCTGCACACATGCAGATCCGGCTGGATCTCGCGCATATCGCTGCAGCACTCCGGACAGATCAACCTGCCTGCCTTTGTTTCTCGTATACTTCCTCCAGCCATTCAATCATCATGACCATTTGCTTTACGGCCAGTCGGTTATCCTCGTACTTCCTGCAGATCGCACCAGCAGAATCTGCAACCCACTTCCAGAAGTCAGGGCTCTGCATCCCGAACTGTCTCGCTGCATCGTTCACACCCTGGGTCCACAGGAACATGTCCCAGAAGAATGCTTTGTAGTCCATGGCCTACAGCTCCTCGATCTTGACGTAAATGCCTGGATGATCAGCCCAGAACTTCTCGATGATCTCACTGGCCACAATGGCGTCATCTGTCCAGAATCCCAGATCAGTCATAATATCAAACGGCAACTTGTTCAGGTTGTGTGTATCTGGCTTTGTCTTTTTCCACTCTCCGTCGTAATGCTTGCTACCCTTCGTAATCGGGAACAGCCACTTTACAATCACACGCAGCGCACCCGTATATTTTTTCTCAGGCACATGCTGACCCAAGTGAGCTGTTAACTTCGCACGAGCTGCCTTCAGATCATCTGGTTCGTAAAAGACAGGTTTGCCATTCACAATCGTTACCTTCTTCTCCTGGTGCGTCGCTGTCGGTGGTTTCATCGGCATAAAGAATTCAGTCACCATCGTAATCAACACCTTGCCACTTTGCTGTTTCCGGATTATAAAACGTCTTCGACTGTTTGAACTGATCCACAAGATTCTTGTATCGCTGGCTGCTTTATCAACCACTGAACAACTCGCTTCTGAATATCAAATTTCATCAGGCAGTTTGTGATAACCAGGAGGCATCGTCTTACCAATATCCAATTTCTTACTTCTCTTGAAAAGCATTTGCCATAGTTGTTACCTCCCATTTTATTCCATCTCATTTTGCAATAGCGTTAAATAATCAGGGAGGGGAGGATTTTGTACCCCTTCCCTTATCCTTATTATTATTTAATAACAGGGTCGCCGCCGCGTGTTGCGGCAATCAGGACGTACCTAAATCCCCGCAACTTTTCGCGGAATTGCGGCAACCATGTTTCGCAAGTTGCGGCGACCATAAAATGATGATCATTGCCGCAACTTTTTGCGGATTGCAACCACCATAAATTTATGGTCTCCCCGCAACTTTCATTAATCCTGCTTCCTCTTCTTTTTTGACGATGCGGAAGCCCATGGGAACGATCAATTTCATATCCATATTTCTTTATCCAATCTCTGACGGTACGCTCGGCCACTTCTTTTCCAGTAGATCCGTACCAAGACATGACATCCATTAAAGTCGGAGGTTCACCAAAATTACAATTGTTCACGACATCCTCAAACTCTTCCGCTTTGGTCCGACGTTCCTGCTTTAGCCTTATCTTTTCGTTTGCCGGAAGCCTTTTGCCAATTGCCGGCTTTGAATTTGCTTCATTGTCCGGATCGATGTCCTTCAGGCTGCCCACGTCATCGATGCGGTGAACCGGATACTGGAACCACATGTTAACTGGCTTGAACTTGGCATACTCCCGAAGCGTTCCCTCCACACGCCACGCTGAATGCCCGTGTACGGTTTCAATGACACGATCGATCTGTGGTTTGATATTCGCCATAACGCCTGGAATTGCACGCTTGGCGTGGTCCTCCATAGCCTTCGCACTGAGCTGATCATCCTGGGATATATGCTCCTGCAGGTATGGTGGGTTGTACTGTTTGAAGAGACGCAGGTACATCGAACAGATCGCCTTGTTCTCTTCCTGATTCCGCAACGCTTCCGGAATGTCCAGTTCCACCAAGTCAATCAGTGCATCCGGATCCCGAGCGAAAACGCCGCTACCACTTGCCCGGTCCATGGACTTCTTGCCGCCCTGAGAACCCTTAGAGTGATGATGACAGTAAATAACGCTGGCGCCCAGCTCAGTAGCCACTTTGTCAAACTGATTGGTGAAATGGGCCATCTGGTCCGCGCTGTTCTCGTCACCTGTCAGGACCTTATAGATCGGATCGATAATGACAGCAATATAATCTTTCTTTGCAGAACGACGAATCAATTTAGGAGCCAGCTTGTCCATCGGTACCGTCTTACCCCGAAGGTTCCAAATATCGATATTTCCGATGTTCTTCGGCGGTAGCCCAAGTGCCTGGTACACATCCTTGAACCGATGCAAGGCGCTGGCTCTGTCCAACTCCAGATTGACATACAGAACCTTACCCTTAGTACACTGCCAGCCCAGCCACTTATCTCCCTCAGCCAGGGCAATACTCAGCTCGATCAGAGCAAACGACTTACCAGCTTTCGAAGGACCAGCCATCAGCATCTTGTGACCTTGCCGCAGTACCCCATGAATCAAAGGTGGAGCCAACACCGGCATGTTATCCCAATAATCAGTCAGGCTCTCCGGATCCGGAAGATCATCATTCACACCCTCAATCCATTCATGCCATTCCGCCCAACTTGCACGGCCAATATTGGTATCCACAATGAACTGCTTTTTCCCGTTACGTTCAACGCCTGGCATCCGTGAAAGCCTCGAGGGATTCCGATTCTGCTTATCAATGTTCAGACCGTTTTTCTTACAAACGTTATATAGGTAGTCAACCCGCTTCCGGTACTCGTCATAATCAGCTGCATCCACTTTCACAATAGCGTGAACACTCTTCCCACCACTGTAGACCATGACAGCGATAGGCAGCTCTAGTTCCCGCATGATCGCGTTCTGCTTTTCAATGTCCATCGTGTCCGATTCAACAAGTGCGTACCGGAATTCGGTCACGTTATCGTTCTTAACCCCTTTACCATCCAACGGGTTGAACCGGATCCACGCGCCGGCAGCTGCATCGTAATCACCCAGCACGGAACCGATATCATCACCACTCTGATTGAGCGCCTGGATCAGCTCACCTGCTGTCCGATCGTATGCCCCTTTGGTGGGCAGATACTTGCCTTCATCGTTCTGCCAAGTATCCGTTACATAGCCCACGTTCTCCGATGCTTCGAACAACGTCTGCAGGTATGTGGTGAGCTGCTGAATCGGATTCCATACGGCTGGCTCGTGGATTTCCTTACCTTCAATCCAGTTCTTATCGACCACAACATAATCTCCGCCAGCAATTTCATCATCCCAACCGAGTTCCCGATCCTCTCGACCTGCAGAACGTGGTACCCATCCGTTATCCTTGGCCATCTGTGTAATCGTTGCACCAGTAACAGGGATGCCGGATCCTTCAAAGGAAGTCCACTTTCTGAAGCACTCCCCGGACGGTACCGGCCGCTGTCCCGTTTGCTCCAATCATCCCAATCACTGGCCGTATAACCTTCATATTTCAATGCCATGCCGACATTGACCCATTCCTGGTAATCCAAGAACGAAGGATCAACGTGGTCCAACAGTGCCATAAGATCCAGTTTGTGCTCCATCCGTTTCACTACCTTTACTTAGATATTAAAAAATCGATTTTGATCTACCCAACATTTACCTTCAGGCGTATTAATAAAATCGTTCGTCTTCTCGGTATGGTTAATTCGCTTCACATGACCCAATTTCTGAAGCTTGTTCACATCGACATAGCCATAGAATCTGCCCTGTCTATCGTGGATCTCATAGACTCGTTTCGGTCCGATCGTTGCCCAGCAAGCAACCTTCAGATCGAGCAAAGGCTTGCCATCCTCGTCCACTTCGATGCTCCACCCACACTTACAACTGCGTTTGAAAATGTCGTCTTCAATCAGCAGGACACCTTCTCCGTCTCCCACCAGCTCATTACCACAATCAACGCACGCAGCGTATTTCCGCATCAACTTAACTGATTTCATTGCAAGCATTTATTTAACGCCTCCTTCTTGACTCTCAGGCTTATTGTCGTGTAACCACTGGTAAATCACTTTTAAAGCAGCCCCGCTCTATCTGGTGTTCTGCCCATGCTCAAAATGTCCGTCACTTGCACAAGTAACCTCATGACTCTGGTACAACGCTCAGCTTCATTTTTAAGCTCCAATTCGAGACGGTCAGCTTCTTCCTTGTGCTTGTGTAGAGCAGCACAGGCTGCATCATACGCTTCAGGTGTCGGGTATTTCCGAAAAGCTTCTTTACGCCACTTTTCTTTTCCGATACCGTGTGATCAAGTAAGGCAAGTACATCATCTATGATCTCATCACCATCGGTTGTAATTGTCATACCTGTGTCAAGCTGAACACCGAGACATTCCTCGCTTACAATCAGGGTGAATCCGTTGAGTAATTTGTATCGTCGTTCACTCAATCTTCGTCCACTCCTTCCCCACCCATATGAGGCATAACGCGAGCTCTAGGCAAACTTATAACTGCGAAAGCCCCGAAATCCCCCAATGCATCCTCGCCATTGATTGCATCCTCCGGAATCCATATCTCACATTTAATACGGTGATATCCTTTGTGTTTGCCACGTTTTGATGGACCATAAACTGATGCCATACCAGAGAATGGAGCAACTACATACATCCGATCATCCCGTGGGTTTTCCTCCATTGACTCTTTAAGGTGTGTGGGTGAAACATCAAAAAGTACACTTTTGTCTTTACTCAAATGTATCCGCTCCTTTGAAGGGGCCGGAGCCCCATAATCTATGCCAAGTGATCTGCAATGAAGAAGTTGCCCCAATCGTCCTTTTGAAGTGGCTCACCGAAAACTGCTTCGCGCACCTCATGAACCGATCCGCAATCATAGCAATCTACTGTCTTCTCTTCCGGAAGAATATAATGATTGCCTTTACCTCTGCATTTAGGATTCTTGCACCAGTAACGGCACTTGTAGTGGGCCACGCCGTCCTTGTACTTAATGCCAGTCACTTTATAGTCATCTACCTGCTCGTTTGTCTCAGAAGAATTGGAGATCACGTTCAGAGACTCTGAATCGATGTTTTGGTAAGCCTCGGCCAACTTTTCACCCAGTGAAGTTGAGAGAGTACGTTCAGAATGAATCATGGCTGGCTTCGTGACCCTTTTTGCATTCTCTATAACAGCATCTTTCAATATTTCTTTTACAGCCTGCTTACTCTTAATCGTGCTGGCCATGACCTTCGTCTGAATCTCAGCAGCAGGAGTTATATCCGAGGCAGATAACGGTGGAGAGATAGCCAGCGTCCGAAGTCGGCGCAATCACCTCAGGCTTGCTCTCCTCTTCACCTTCAAGCCAAAGGCTCCAAAGAATCCATCAATAACTGCTTTCGTTTCAGTAGAGCTCCAAGCTGATCCATTTCCAGTTCACCAGATAATTGTAATTGACCATTAAAAATGTTCATGCGTACCCAACTCATATATGATTGCTCCCTTATTGGTTATTTGAACGACGTTTGATGCCCACAATCGGCCCTGTGTAACCCGCTAGTTCAAGCTGCCGCTGTGCCTTGCGGAAAACATAATCAATGTTCTCGCCTTCCTTTATCTGCCCATCCGCTTCGAGGTGTTTATTGGGAATCCACACATTCTGGTTCGTGCCACCAAGCGTATAACGCTTAGCAGCACGCCCCTCATATTTCCGATTGATCAGTTCTAATCGAATGCCCTTATAGTCCTGGATCATCGTTACTCACCCCGGTACTGTTTCGGCTCAACACCTGCAGGTACTTTCCACCCGTTCCCGGCGATCCGATCAATCATCTTTTTGGCCGAGTCAAAGGACCAGGTACCCACATGTTCAAAACCTCTGCCTTCCAGGAAGCGGATCTGCTTCGGCGTAGTCAGCCCTTCTTCACGACGCTTGTCCAAGCGTTCCAGAAGCTTCGTCGCCTTGCCGGCATTATCGATTTGTTCTGGCATGATGCCCAGCTTCTCCAATGTTTTCACTTGAGCATCAGAAGGGGGAGCCTGTTCCCAACCGAACGATGGTACATAGCTGGATAAATCCTCAGCCTGGATACTCATTTCAAACTGCAGAGGATCCACCAGGGCACGTTTACGGCGCTTCATCTCTGCCAATTGCTTGGCCAAAGCTTCCTCACGCTGGGCAACGACATCCTCAGCTGCCTGCTTCTCCACGTCTTCCAGATCCAGCGCAATACCGGCTTCCTCGATCTGCTTGGTCATGGCCTGGGCAATCTCTTCATTTTCCGCAATGAGATGTGCTGGATGGCAAAGCTCGTGCCGCTCGGTATGCCACAGGAAGTCCAACAGCAGAAGTTCTGTCTTGCCAGGGAATAGACGGGTACCACGCCCGACCATCTGACTGTACAAGCTGCGAACCTTCGTGGGCCGAAGCACTACGACACAATCGACGCTCGGACAATCCCATCCTTCGGTGAGCAACATGGAGTTGCAAAGCACGTTATATTTGCCGCCATCAAAGTCTTCTAATATCTGTGATCGATCTTGAGAATCCCCATTTACCTCAGCTGCTCGGAACCCAATCGAGTTCAGAATCTGGGTAAATTTCTGACTGGTCTTCACCAGAGGAAGGAATACAACAATCTTTCTGTCTTTAGCTACACGAAGCATTTCCTCAGCAATGGAATCCAGGTACGGATCCAATGCGGTACCCAAGTCCTGCGTTTTGAAGTCGCCTGCCTGTTGGCCAACTGCTGACAAGTTTATCTGCAGGGGAATGGTCATGGCCTTGATCGGGCTAAGGAACCCGGACTTGATGGCTTTGGGTAAAGTGTACTCGTAGGCTAAACTTTCGAAGAAGCTGCCCAAGTTTCGCATGTCGCCACGATCCGGTGTAGCCGTAACGCCAAGTACGTTGGCTGTTTCAAAATATTGCAGCACTCGTTGATAACTGTCAGATAAACAGTGGTGCGCCTCATCAATAATAATTGTGTCAAAGTGATTTGCCGCAAATTGTTGCAGTCGTTTATCTCGCATGAGAGTTTGGATACTGCCCACAACAACCCGGTACCAGCTGCCGATTGATGTCTGATCTGCTTTCTCGGTTGCTGTTTTCAGTCCAGTAGATTTCTCCAACTTATCAGAAGCTTGATCAAGCAGCTCACCCCGGTGAGCCAGGATGAGCACACGCTCACCCAGCTTAACCCGGTCTTCTGTTACCTTAGAAAATACAATCGTCTTACCGCATCCGGTAGGGAGCACAAGCAACGTACGCTTGACTCCTTTGTTCCATTCAGCTTGGATGGACTGACGCGCTTCTTGCTGATAGGGTCTGAGTTCCATCGGTTACCTCCTAGAATTGACCTGGATTCCAGTTACCTGTTTGTTGTTGACCAGGAAATGGTGCGCTCTGTTGTTGAGCTGGTGGATTGTACTGTGTCTGTGGCTGATTATATTGCGTCTGTTGTTGTTGAGGTTGAGGTTGATAGGACTGTTGGCCCGTTGGCTGAGTGCCTGGTTGCTGAACCTCATCTTGAGCATAGAACGTCTTAATCTCATTGGCCGAACGCGGTTCACCTTTATAGGTATAATTCCGGATCTCAAGTTTCAAACGACCCTTACGTCCCAACGTAGCTGGCCAGTTCATTTTCAGCGGTTCACCTTTTCTCTTTAATCCAACCCCTGCGAAGAAGTTGGAAAGGAAGCCCTCTGTCTTACTGTGCAACAACAAGTTGTGGCTTAAAGTCACATCACCATGTTCCGGAGAATGAACGATAATCTCCATTTTCGCCTGATTGCAAGCAGGCATTTTTTCACTGCCGGCGAAACGTCCACGTTCAAATTTTGCTACCGTGAAGTTGTAGTCTCCAGGTGGGAGAATAGTGAAGCCTGTCCCTCCTTCATTGACAATCTCGTCATCCCAACCAAATTCTCTTTCCATTTGTGTCATGTATGAGTCCTCCTAATGTGTATTAAAATTTATGAAAACGGAATTTGTTTGTTCATATCTTGAACCATGCCGTACACTTGTTGCCAAGCTCCTACCAGGACACCATCCACAAACCCAGGGTCATAGTTGGCAATTGGTGTATCAATTGGGTAGTACCCCTTATTGCTCACCACAATCTGAATATCATTTTCTGTGACCTGGTACTGCAACATCAGATCGCGAAGCGATGCAGGGATGTTCGGATTCAGTCCCTGACTTGTATCTGCAACCTGTGCCGGAGCAGATGGCGCTGGTGTCTGTACAGTGGCAGGTGGCGGTGTAACAGGTTGTGCCGGCGGTGCTGCAGGTGGTGTGTTCACTGGCGGTGGAGTGACAGGCGCTTGAGAGGTGCTAGGTTGTACCACGCCATCAAAGATGTGTGCAATATGGCCATAATCCAACGGCAGCTCGTCAGGGAGTCCATGCCGGTTCTTCGCATCCCATGCAGGATGGTGAGTTGTGTACATGGTTCGGCTACCACCTTGCGCCTTATGCTTCTTGCCTTTCTCATCGGCAGCCACACTGAATGTCTTGTAATTGATGAACAAAACCATGTCAGCCCATTCTTTTACGAGTGGCGCTGTACGGCTTCCCGTCTTGGCACCGAGCTTGAGCTGGTACCGGTCATAGGCTCCCATTTCATCAGGCTGTTCAAACTTGATGATTTGAGCATGAGCGGTTAGCACCACATGGATTCCGGAATCGACTACATCCTGAAGGAGATTCAGGAAACGTCCAATTTCTTCGGCAACGAATACATATCCTTTGCCATACCCGAAGTCCTCGACACCACTTTTGTTGTGAATCGCGCATACACTGTTCACAGCCAGCATCTCCGCCCAGTCAATCGTGTCGATGATCAGAGTGCCGAATCGATTTCCCTGTTGCCATACCCATCTGACTTGCTCATTGAGCATGGTCCAGCTTGTGGGCTTGGGTACCCGATCGACATCCATTTCTGTTGTGGAACCTTCTGTATCAATGAATACGGGACGCGGGAAGCGACCTGCAAGAGATGATTTACCGATTCCCTCGGGACCATAGATGACAACCTTCTTTGCTTTCTGCACTTTTCCACTGATGACTTGCATCAGAACTCACCTGCTTTCCATGTTTTTGTTTCAGCTGCAGGCGGGGCGTCCGTTGCGATCGCTTGCTCCTGTCCAGCTACATAGCCGTCTTCGATAATAATGCTGCATTCATCTCCGGTGCTGACACGTGTTGCGATGGCCTGCAGGCCCTCTTGCTCAAGCCAAGCACCAAACTCGTTCAGCGTCTGCAGATCCATTTGCTCGAGCTTGTCCAGGAGAATGAAACCACAGTCTGGCTTCAACTTACGAACAATGGCTGTGGACACCTTCAGCTGATCAGATCCACTCATGTTATCCCAGCGCTGTCCGTTGTAGATCAGCTCACCATCATCCACTGACAATCCTTCTAGCGGAAGATTCGCATTGTTCAGCAGTTCTGCCTTTTGATCTCGGATCTCGTTGATCTGAGCGGTCAACTGTTCATATTGAACCCTGTAATCGCTGGCGTCTGTCTCGGCCTTGTCCTTGTCCAGGTTAGCTCGGACTTTTCGGTTAATCTCGTCAATCTGAGTAATATTCTGTTCCAGCTCAGTGGTTGATTGGTCATGCAGATCCAATGCGTCTTTCTGAGCGATACCCAGATCCGTCTGCAGCTGTGTGTATTTCTCCTGAGCAGCATTCAGGATTGCTGTCAGCCGAACGACTTCACGGCCTTGCTGCTCAAACTCCGCCTGGATCTGTGTCACACGTTGTCGCTTGAGTTGATTCTGGCCATTGCGTGCCAGGATCTCCTGTTGCTGACTGATTAGCTCTGAAGCAGAGACAGGTTCCTTCGGTGCATCTGTGAAGTAAGGCTGCTCTTTGGCAAATTTGGCTTTCTGGTCTGCAATCTGGCCAATGGTATGGCGACGACTGTAAACCTCCTGTTCCTGCTTCTCGAAAGCCTGAAGCTGTTCACCCACACCGATGATCCGGAGTAGAATGCTTGCCTTCTCTTTGTTGGTAGCATTCATGAACTTGGGAAGATCAATGGCCAACTCTTCCACAAAGCTATCCAGAAGTTGCTGACCGCCTTTCTGTCCATCCGGATCGATTACCTTCAGGTCAGAGTTCTTACCCTTCCGCTCGACTACCAGTCCGTTGGATAAGGTGAGTTGAAGATAAGGTGCCACCATCGATCCCTCACGGTTAGCTTGGGAAGGACGATATTTATTTCCACCAAGAGCCCATGCAATGGCATCCAGAACGCTTGTCTTGCCCTGGTTATTCCGACCACCGACGAGCGTAAGCCCTGCACTGGATGGCTCCATTTTTACTGCTTTGACGCGCTTTACATTTTCGATTTCGAGCTTATTAATTTTGATCATGGCGGTCACCTTTCTTTATTCAGATAAGAATCTGCGTGCAAATCGCAGTTGTTGTTCAATATAAGGGTCCGTTTCATTGCCACCAGAAGCTAGCCAGTCACCGATACGTCGATTGATGTCATTAAGAACAATGGTAGGTAGCCGGTGAGAAATCAGGGTTATTTCTTGCATTGGATTTATTTCTGTTGGGACGGGTTCTTGCTTTCCCATTTAGCTTGTCGCCTCCTTGGCGGCGGAACCGGCAAAGGCTTGTACACCTCACCGATCACCTTACCGCTATCGTCTGTGACAATATCCCAAGGGATATCTGATTTATAGAGGTCAGTGAACATTCTCAGCTGCCTGCTTAATGCAAGGTGTACAGATCTGCTTACCATGGAATAAGTTCAGACTTTCATCATTTCCGCAGAAGAAGCAGCCTGGTTGATACCTGCGAAGGATGATCTTGTCACCATCCACGAAGAATTCCAGCGGATCTCCTTCCTCGATACCGTGAACCCGGCGAAGCTCTTTCGGAATAACGACACGGCCCAGGTCATCGATGCGGCGGACAATACCAGTGGCTTTTAACATTGCATAATCCTTTCTGTCAGTGGTAAACTGACGGTAGAGTGTTTTAATTAAGTGCAGCTGACAAGGGGTAGGAGCCTTCCAGCTGCATTTTTGCGTGCAGACGATTACGATACGTGCGGTACTGCTTGTCTGCATGAGTAGCGACTTTTACATGGCCACTGCGACGCATCTGACTTGCAAGAGCCAAGTAAAATGCACATGCTGCTTTGTAATGCTGTTCTGTCATCAAGGGCAAGATTCTCACCTCCTCTCATTCGTCATCGTCATCAATTTTTACGGCATCGATGCATTGATCTGGATTGTCGCGCTTCGCAAGTCGTTTCTTCGCGGTGGGAGTTATCAGCCAGTAAATGTACGCTGCAGAAACACCTAGCGCCTTCGCACATTCATCAACGTTACCCGTAGCAATTAACTCATCGCCCCGGTAGACTGCATAAGCACTCTTCTTCGTCCGACTCATTAGCTGTTTTTCCTTTCAGAAATTTCAATATCGTACAAGTCCAGATCCGCCAAGATGCGCCGTCGTTGATTCCCGGTCAGCTTGTCAAGGTTCGCAGTCAGCCATTCCACTTGTTCCGGAGTTGGCTCGTCCCACATGAAGCAGTGGCAAGCTGAGTCGCCTGCTGGACCAGCCCATGTGCTACAGCCAAATTTGATGAAGTTGGGAACCTTGTTGCTGTCGCCATCGAAGAAGACTCCATATTGGGCAACCAATTTCATTGCCATCTCACGGTGCTTCCCGTAACCACAGTCATAGAACTTACCATCCGGAGCGAGAAACCCCGATACACCATATTTCGTTTGATCACCTGCTGTGATCGTTACAGCACCGATGGACTTCGCCATGCAGCTGAGCTTGCAGTACAGATCCTTGCCATG
The DNA here is from genome assembly GCF_052244825.1 of Paenibacillus sp. 1A_MP2. Taxonomy (NCBI): domain Bacteria; kingdom Bacillati; phylum Bacillota; class Bacilli; order Caryophanales; family Paenibacillaceae; genus Paenibacillus; species Paenibacillus sp. 1A_MP2. The sequence goes on from NZ_JBQQCS010000001.1 coordinate 24,346, forward strand.
TCGTACAGCGATTTGGCCATCTACGATTTCAGATGCACATTCCTGACTAGCGCAGAAATCCATTACTTCTGGCGGTGCCAGGCTTGGTGATTTGTTCAAGTTATTAGCCTCCTTTATTCGTTGTTAGAGGATATAATTTTAAGTTGCATACCGATCATAAATCGTTTCACTCACCTTGATCGGTAGATCAAATTTACTCACAAGGCCCATAAGTTCAACAGTTTCATCAAGGATAGGCTGCCGATCTACAAGCATCTCAGGGGTCATGTGATTCTTTTTGACCATTTTCGAATGGCCATGTTTAGTTGAAACTGCTTTATTGGCAATCGTATTCGCTTTTATGAAATCAACTTGAACAGGATTCTTGATAGTCTTGCAAAGATTCGCCATCGCTGAACGTTGGTGATCCTTATCAAGCATTCGGAACACCTGAAATCCTTCAAGGCCAGTAGATTGACGAAGTGTTTTGATGATACTGAATACCCAGCGTTTGAACTCCTTTGCTTCCTTTTTACGGCTTTCAAACACCGTTTCATATATACCGTATTCGTTGACGATGAGCATTTCTTGTTTTCGGCTTAATGAATCTTCGACGGTATACTTTGAAAGTAGATCGTCGGATAAGCGCTGTTTAACTTTAAACGCCTTTAGCCCAAGTGCGTTTGCAACGTCAGCCAATACTGCCCACCAATCGCCAGGCACTTTTTCCACAAAACGAATTTCATGACCGAGCCAGTTTTCAGTGCGAATATTCATGTAATCGCCTCTCCTTCCTATTACGAGATAGAGTGTATTTGAGCTTTACTACACCGGCGCTACGGATTTACTACAGATTTACTACGGATTTAATGCCGATTCACTGTTCCTTTGCTTCTAGCCATTTATCTAAAGCGATCTGGCGGAAGTGAATTAATGTCCGATTTCGAATGAACGGGATATCGCCGTCTTTGACCATGCGCCGTAACGTTGAGTCCGAAACTTTTAAATACCGGCAAGCCTCAGCAAAGTCAAACACATTAGCATATAAGAGTTGTTCGAGGGTCGGTTTAAGCTCGGCCAGGATCTCATCTCTCAGTTCCTGTTTGATCTCCACTCGGAGCGCTTCAATAAAACCCACCGTGGATGGCATAATTATCACTTTCTTTCATTGTTAAGTGAACTAATTGAATATCAAGTTGTGTCAGAGGTACGCTTGACTAGGGTTTAGCAAACTTCGCTTTCCATACCCAGCAGCCTAGCGATCATAGGTTTTTGCTTCTTTCCTTCACGTGTTCCCTTAAGAATCTCGGAAACGTAAGTAACTGAGACACCGAGCTCACCAGCAAGATCCTTCATTTTAATGTTACGTTGGAACATGATCTTTCTCGCTTCAGCTCCAAACTCCGTATAATGCGGCATTTTTCACCCCTCCTTTGTAAGGGTTTGTAAAATAACAGCTTAATTATTGACAACCGACTGAAAATAAGCTAATATCACATAAGAAGGCATAACAAAATAAGCGTCGTTGGGGAACGATTTTTAGTACGGGGTCTGCTGACCTCTGGTTTTTTATTGCCTTTTTTGCTATTAATTAAGCTGTTGAAATAACAATAACCGATTATTTACGAATAGTCAACATTAATTAGTAAATAATCAGTCAATTATTTTGAAAGGGTGTCTGTACGTGTCTATAGTCGAAAATATCAAGTCACTTTGCGATGCAAAAGGAACATCAATCCCACGGGTAGAAAAGGAGTTGGGTTTCGGCAGAGGATCTATCTATAATTGGGAAAAAAGTTCCCCGTCAATAGATAAAATTGAAAAGATCGCAAAGCATTTCAATGTTTCTATTAATCGAATTCTGTATGGATTTGATGCAGATAAATTTTCGAATCTCACTAATATTGCAAAAGGTAATCGGACAATTACTGAATTCGTTTCAGAAACTGGAGTAGACCATAACGAGTTAATTAGAATTTGCTTAGGGTACACCTATGGCAGACCAGCCCTTGAGACTGTTAAGCGGATCGCTGCGCAGAACCAAAACTCCATTCTCTTCACAGAAGATGATTTCCTTGAAGCGGCAGGATATTTAAGTGAGCGTCAAATATCGGTTGCTCGAAAAAGAGCATTTGAGGAACTTGCTGAATACTACAGAGACCATGGGTTTTATGCTACTCTCCACACTGAGTTTTTCAATGAAGTTCATATTAGCCGAGAGAGAGGAAGCTGGACAGATGTTCTTCCCCTTAAGAAATTTCTTGAGAACGGTTATGATTTGCTCGATAAATACGAGTCAGAACTCGGAGTAGGTGAAATTCAAACAATTGCCGCACATCACGATGGCGATGATTGGACTCTGGAGGAGTTGGAAGACATTGAGGAATTCAAAGAACTGGTGAAACTAAGAAGGCAGCTTAAAAAGAACAAGGAGTGACGTGATGGTAGCCTACAACTACGAAAAACTATGCGCTGAGGCTTGTGTGTCAGACGTCGATATCGTCGAGAAGCCCTTACGAGGCAGAAGCAAGGGCTTCTACGCAGACGGGTTAATTCTTATAGATAAGCGAATCTCTACTATCATCGAAAAAACCTGCATACTTGCAGAAGAACTCGGGCACCATCACACGAGCTTCGGCGATATTCTTGATCAGAATATCATACATAAACGAAAGCAAGAACTTCGTGCCAGACAATGGGCCTACCAATGCATGATTCCCCTTGAGGGCATCGTCCAGGCCCATCATGCCCGAATTTCAGGTCGCTATGATCTTGCCGAATACCTGGGGGTGACGGAAGAGTTTCTTCAGGCTGCCATTGATCGCTATACCGAGAAGTTCGGTCTATCGCTTAGAGCAGATGAGCGACATATCATCTTTTTTGATCCGCTAGGAGTAATTGAATCCACCGTTTAACATCTCTCGTGATGGCCCATCACAACGGGCTTCTCATACCCAAAAACAGAACATACGTTCTTTAAAGGAGGTGGTTTTCATGTAATTGGAAGCAAAACAGATCGATGACAAACTAGAAAGGAAGAATGAAATGGCTTGGAGTGAACATCTGGTAGGCAACAAGTACAAAATTGTCGAGCGAGACCCCTCAAAGGCATCCAGACCGAAAAGGTCTGTTACCGTGTATATGCCTGAGGAGATTGCACGATCAAAGTCGGAAAAGAAAAAAGAATCCTGGCTTGCGCTTGAAGAGGCTAAATGGAGTGAAAAAGTAATAGGCGGGGAGGTTGTTAAGCAGGAGGATATTACATTTGAGAGTTTCATCCCCAAATGGGAAAAGGGCTATGCCACGCAAAACATGGGCGAATACACGCAGAACGTGAACCTCTACAATCTGAACAAATATGTAGTTCCAGAGTTTGGCCACCTGAAAATCAGTAAAATAACAACCCTGTACCTTGTCACCTTCTTCGGAGAGTTACGGCGCGAGAATGGCAAAGAGTTCGCCACTAATTCGAAATTGAATATCTACAAAGCGGTCAAGTCTGTGTTTGACGCTGCTCATGAGTGGGAGCTGATCGCGAAAAATCCAATGGATGGTGTTCAGCGTCCACGAACCAGTAAGAAAGAAAAGAAAGCCATGCGTGGGGTTAAAAAGGCATTCGATACCTCAGAGACAGAATCGGTCCTCCTGGCTCTATATGACCTCCCGGATAGGTGGAGACTCTATTACACTGGCTCGCTTCTTGGCGGCTTCAGACGGGGCGAATACTTGGCCGTAGAATGGCCTGATGTAGATTATGTTCGGAATGCCATCTGGATCGATAAGCAAATCACATTTGATAAAGAAGGCAAAAAGATTGAAGGCGAAGTGAAGACAGAAGAGTCCGAGGGTTGGGTAGCTATGCCGAAGTGGTACATGGCTCAGCTCAAGGAGTACGAACGATTATGGAAGAAAGAGAAATTCCAATGCAAAGATTGGGCTGGAGAGAATAAATCATATGTATTCCATGGCGGGAAAGGAATTATGTACTTCCCTACGACCCCCACAAGCACCTGGAGGAAGTTTTTACAGAAGAAGGGCATTCCACATGTCAAACTACATGGGTTGCGACACACGGCAGCCATGTTGCTCAGAGAAAGCGGCGCGGATCTCAAGACTATGCAGGAACGATTGCGGCATACCAAGATCGGAACGACAGCCGATATCTACACGCATCAGTCTGAGATGGTCTCCAGAGACGCCGCAGACCGTTTAGAGGTGTTTGATCCTAAAAAGTTGCGATTTGCCCCATGACCTGCCCCATGAACAAAAATAGTCTAGTCGTATGTCGAATTTTGGGTAAACAAAAAACCCTTGGTGGGCAAGGGTTTCAGGCGTTACAACTTACAAAGCGGGTGATGGGAATCGAACCCACGCTATTAGCTTGGAAGGCTAAAGTTCTACCATTGAACTACACCCGCATGTAAAAATCGGGATGACACGATTTGAACATGCGACCCCCTGGTCCCAAACCAGGTGCTCTACCAAGCTGAGCTACATCCCGTTATCTATACCGGCGAGAGGACTCGAACCTCCACGGTTTCCCACTCGATTTTGAGTCGAGCGCGTCTGCCATTCCGCCACGCCGGCATATGAAGTTATAATGGCGCGCCCTGAGAGATTCGAACTCCCGGCCTTTTGATTCGTAGTCAAACGCTCTATCCAGCTGAGCTAAGGGCGCAAATATTGGAGCGGACGACGGGAATCGAACCCGCGACCCTCGCCTTGGCAAGGCGATGCTCTACCGCTGAGCCACGTCCGCTTATAAAGGATGCGCGTGGAGGGACTTGAACCCCCACGTCAAAGACGCTAGATCCTAAGTCTAGTGCGTCTGCCAATTCCGCCACACGCGCATATGATGGTGAGTCATGAAGGGCTCGAACCTTCGACACCCTGATTAAAAGTCAGGTGCTCTACCAACTGAGCTAATGACTCATAGAAACTGGTGGAGGATGATGGATTCGAACCACCGAACCCGTACGGGAGCAGATTTACAGTCTGATGCGTTTGGCCGCTTCGCTAATCCTCCAGAATTACATGGTGCCGGCGAGAGGACTTGAACCCCCAACCTACTGATTACAAGTCAGTTGCTCTACCAGTTGAGCTACACCGGCGTATCCAATCATGATGAAAATGGTGGCTCGGGACGGAATCGAACCGCCGACACGAGGATTTTCAGTCCTCTGCTCTACCGACTGAGCTACCGAGCCTTATAAATGGCGGAACCGACGGGATACTCTCACTTCGTTCGAGACTGCGAAGCTGATGCTCTCGAAGTGAATGCTCCGACGAACCCAAAAACGGATTCTCATCCCTGAAGCAAAATCAAGATGGCGGAACCGACGGGATTCGAACCCGCGATCTCCTGCGTGACAGGCAGGCATGTTAGGCCAACTACACCACGGTTCCAGATCACTTTCTTAAAAGAAAGTATAATTGCGGGGGCAGGATTTGAACCTGCGGCCTTCGGGTTATGAGCCCGACGAGCTACCGGGCTGCTCCACCCCGCGTCGTTATTTAAAATCTATATGGTGGAGGCTGAGGGGTTCGAACCCCCGACCCTCTGCTTGTAAGGCAGATGCTCTCCCAGCTGAGCTAAGCCTCCATATTTATGACCCGTAGGGGATTCGAACCCCTGTTACCTCCGTGAAAGGGAGGTGTCTTAACCCCTTGACCAACGGGCCTTAATGGCTCCCCGAACAGGACTCGAACCTGTGACAACTCGATTAACAGTCGAGTGCTCTACCAACTGAGCTATCAGGGAATGGTGGAGCCAAGCGGGATCGAACCGCTGACCTCCTGCTTGCAAGGCAGGCGCTCTCCCAGCTGAGCTATGGCCCCATACACTTTAGTACATCTGGTATTACTATGGGCCCTGGTGGACTCGAACCACCGGCCTCACCCTTATCAGAGGTGCGCTCTAACCAACTGAGCTAAGGGCCCTTATGAAAATATCGAAAAAAAATACCCCAAAGGGGTTTCGCTTGGCGGCGTCCTACTCTCCCAGGACCCTGCGGTCCAAGTACCATCGGCGCTAGAGGGCTTAACGGTCGTGTTCGGGATGGGTACGTGTGGAACCCCTCCGCCATCGCCACCAAACGCATAGCTTAGCCTTACATTTCAGAGTTTATTCTCTGAAAACTAGATCCGAAACGAAATTTGCGATGTACAACCTGCATATCTTGGATAAGCCCTCGACCGATTAGTACTGGTCAGCTCCATGCATTGCTGCACTTCCACCCCCAGCCTATCTACCTCGTCGTCTTCAAGGGGTCTTACATACTGGGAAATCTCATCTTGAGGGGGCTTCACGCTTAGATGCTTTCAGCGCTTATCCCTTCCGTACATAGCTACCCAGCGGTGCTCCTGGCGGAACAACTGGTACACCAGCGGTACGTCCATCCCGGTCCTCTCGTACTAAGGACAGCTCCTCTCAAATTTCCTACGCCCACGACAGATAGGGACCGAACTGTCTCACGACGTTCTGAACCCAGCTCGCGTACCGCTTTAATGGGCGAACAGCCCAACCCTTGGGACCTACTTCAGCCCCAGGATGCGATGAGCCGACATCGAGGTGCCAAACCTCCCCGTCGATGTGGACTCTTGGGGAGATAAGCCTGTTATCCCCAGGGTAGCTTTTATCCGTTGAGCGATGGCCCTTCCATGCGGTACCACCGGATCACTAAGCCCGACTTTCGTCCCTGCTCGACTTGTAGGTCTCGCAGTCAAGCTCCCTTATGCCTTTGCACTCTTCGAATGATTTCCAACCATTCTGAGGGAACCTTTGGGCGCCTCCGTTACTCTTTAGGAGGCGACCGCCCCAGTCAAACTGCCCACCTGACACTGTCCCCGCACCGGATTACGGTACCAGGTTAGAACCTAGATACGATCAGGGTGGTATCCCAACGGTGCCTCCACACAAGCTGGCGCTCATGCTTCGTAGGCTCCCACCTATCCTGTACAGATCGTACCCAAATTCAATATCAAGCTGCAGTAAAGCTCCATGGGGTCTTTCCGTCTTGTCGCGGGTAACCTGCATCTTCACAGGTATTAAAATTTCACCGGATCTCTCGTTGAGACAGCGCCCAAGTCGTTACGCCATTCGTGCGGGTCAGAATTTACCTGACAAGGAATTTCGCTACCTTAGGACCGTTATAGTTACGGCCGCCGTTTACTGGGGCTTCGGTTCACAGCTTCGGATTGCTCCTAACCGCTCCCCTTAACCTTCCAGCACCGGGCAGGCGTCAGCCCGTATACTTCGCCTTACGGCTTCGCACAGACCTGTGTTTTTGCTAAACAGTCGCTTGGGCCTTTTCACTGCGGCCCCCTCGCGCTATTCACACTACCGGCATCCCTCTCCCGAAGTTACGGGGTCATTTTGCCGAGTTCCTTAACGAGAGTTCTTCCGCGCGCCTTAGAATTCTCTTCTCGCCTACCTGTGTCGGTTTGCGGTACGGGCACCATCACCTGGCTAGAGGCTTTTCTTGGCAGTGTGAGATCATGACCTTCGCTACTATAATTTTCGCTCCCCATCACAGTCCAGCCTTACGATGTGCGGATTTGCCTACACATCAGCCTCACTGCTTAGACGGACATCCATCAGTCCGCGTCACTACCCTGCTGCGTCCCCCCATTGCTCATAACGGCTTACGGTGGTACAGGAATTTCGACCTGTTGTCCTTCGACTACGCCTTTCGGCCTCGCCTTAGGTCCCGACTTACCCTGAGCGGACGAGCCTTCCTCAGGAACCCTTAGGCTTTCGGCGGATCAGATTCTCACTGATCTTTTCGTTACTCATACCGGCATTCTCACTTGTATAATGTCCAGCGCTCCTTACGGTACACCTTCAACCCTTATACAACGCTCCCCTACCCCTGATGCAAAGCATCAAGCCATAGCTTCGGTGGTGTGTTTAGCCCCGTTACATTTTCGGCGCAGAGTCACTCGACCAGTGAGCTATTACGCACTCTTTCAATGGTGGCTGCTTCTAAGCCAACATCCTGGTTGTCTGTGCAACTCCACATCCTTTCCCACTTAACACACACTTGGGGACCTTAGCTGATGGTCTGGGCTGTTTCCCTTTTGACAATGGATCTTAGCACTCACTGTCTGACTCCCGGAAGTAAGTCTATGGCATTCGGAGTTTGACTGAGCTTGGTAACCCTTGCGGCCCCGCACCCAATCAGTGCTCTACCTCCACGACTCTGTTTTCCGAGGCTAGCCCTAAAGCTATTTCGGGGAGAACCAGCTATCTCCGAGTTCGATTGGAATTTCTCCGCTACCCCCACCTCATCCCCGCATTTTTCAACATGCGTGGGTTCGGGCCTCCAGTGCGTGTTACCGCACCTTCACCCTGGACAGGGGTAGATCACCCGGTTTCGGGTCTACGTCCACGTACTAAGTCGCCCTGATTCAGACTCGCTTTCGCTGCGGCTCCGGCTCTTCACCTTAACCTTGCACGGGAACGTAACTCGCCGGTTCATTCTACAAAGGCACGCCATCACCCCTAAAACGGGCTCTGACTTTTTGTAAGCACACGGTTTCAGGTTCTATTTCACTCCCCTTCCGGGTGCTTTTCACCTTTCCCTCACGGTACTGCTTCACTATCGGTCGCTAGGAAGTATTTAGCCTTGGCAGATGGTCCTGCCGGATTCATACGGGGTTTCACGTGCCCCGCACTACTCGGGATCCGTCTCGGAGGGAACAGACTTTCAACTACAGGGCTTTTACCTTCTTTGGCGGGCCTTTCCAGACCTCTTCGCTTAACCGGTTCCTTTGTAACTCCATGTGAGACGTCCCACAACCCCAAAGAGCAAGCTCTCTGGTTTGGGCTTCTCCGCGTTCGCTCGCCGCTACTGACGGAATCACTATTGTTTTCTCTTCCTCAAGGTACTTAGATGTTTCAGTTCCCTTGGTATGCCTCTACACAACCTATGTATTCAGTTGTGAGTAACTGGAAATTACCCCAGCTGGGTTTCCCCATTCGGACACCCCCGGATCAAAGCTTGCTTACAGCTCCCCGAGGCAGTTTCGTTGTTCGCCACGTCCTTCATCGGCTCCTAGCGCCTAGGCATCCTCCGTGTGCTCTTAGTAGCTTAACCATACTCGCTCCGGTTTCGACTGCTCGCTTCCCTTGTTTTGCTTACGCAAAGCCAAAAGTCGCTCCCATTCGATACCATCGCAATGCAGTTTTCACTATTTATTGAAACTTGTTATACACAAGTTCAGCTAGGATGATTGTTGATCGGTTACTTGAACCGAACAAGCATTCATCCCTAAAAGGAATGTTCTAAATCGCAAAATTTCGTTTCGATATCTAGTTTTCAAAGAACAAGCTCCATGCAAAAGCAAGCTGTTTGAGAGTTTGAGCTCTCAAAACTGAGCAACGAGTGAGTAAGTTTTGCAGCTAAGCTGCGTATTTGAATGTTTCCACGCGGGAAACGATTCTCCATAGAAAGGAGGTGATCCAGCCGCACCTTCCGATACGGCTACCTTGTTACGACTTCACCCCAATCATCTATCCCACCTTCGGCGGCTGGCTCCTTGCGGTTACCCCACCGACTTCGGGTGTTATAAACTCTCGTGGTGTGACGGGCGGTGTGTACAAGACCCGGGAACGTATTCACCGCGGCATGCTGATCCGCGATTACTAGCAATTCCGACTTCATGCAGGCGAGTTGCAGCCTGCAATCCGAACTGAGACCGGCTTTTTAGGATTCGTTCCACCTCGCGGTTTCACTGCCCGTTGTACCGGCCATTGTAGTACGTGTGTAGCCCAGGTCATAAGGGGCATGATGATTTGACGTCATCCCCACCTTCCTCCGGTTTGTCACCGGCAGTCACCTTAGAGTGCCCACCCGAAGTGCTGGCAACTAAGATCAAGGGTTGCGCTCGTTGCGGGACTTAACCCAACATCTCACGACACGAGCTGACGACAACCATGCACCACCTGTCTCCTCTGTCCCGAAGGAAAGGTACATCTCTGTACCGATCAGAGGGATGTCAAGACCTGGTAAGGTTCTTCGCGTTGCTTCGAATTAAACCACATACTCCACTGCTTGTGCGGGTCCCCGTCAATTCCTTTGAGTTTCAGTCTTGCGACCGTACTCCCCAGGCGGAGTGCTTAATGTGTTAACTTCGGCACCAAGGGTATCGAAACCCCTAACACCTAGCACTCATCGTTTACGGCGTGGACTACCAGGGTATCTAATCCTGTTTGCTCCCCACGCTTTCGCGCCTCAGCGTCAGTTACAGCCCAGAGAGTCGCCTTCGCCACTGGTGTTCCTCCACATATCTACGCATTTCACCGCTACACGTGGAATTCCACTCTCCTCTTCTGCACTCAAGTCACCCAGTTTCCAGTGCGATCCGGGGTTGAGCCCCGGGATTAAACACCAGACTTAAATGACCGCCTGCGCGCGCTTTACGCCCAATAATTCCGGACAACGCTTGCCCCTACGTATTACCGCGGCTGCTGGCACGTAGTTAGCCGGGGCTTTCTTCTCAGGTACCGTCACCTTGAGAGCAGTTACTCTCCCAAGCGTTCTTCCCTGGCAACAGAGCTTTACGATCCGAAAACCTTCATCACTCACGCGGCATTGCTCCGTCAGGCTTTCGCCCATTGCGGAAGATTCCCTACTGCTGCCTCCCGTAGGAGTCTGGGCCGTGTCTCAGTCCCAGTGTGGCCGATCACCCTCTCAGGTCGGCTACGCATCGTCGCCTTGGTGAGCCGTTACCCCACCAACTAGCTAATGCGCCGCAGGCCCATCCCCAAGTGACAGATTGCTCCGTCTTTCCAGTTTTCTTCAGGAGAAGAAAACAACTATTCGGTATTAGCTACCGTTTCCGGTAGTTGTCCCAAGCTTGAGGGCAGGTTGCCTACGTGTTACTCACCCGTCCGCCGCTAACCATCGGAGAAGCAAGCTTCTCTTCAAGTCCGCTCGACTTGCATGTATTAGGCATGCCGCCAGCGTTCGTCCTGAGCCAGGATCAAACTCTCCAATAAAGTATTGAAAAGAGCGATATGCTCATTTTGAAACTGACGAGATTAAAAATCTCATTTATGCTTCGAAATCATACGGTCCGAAGACGTGTACCGATTTCTCAGCGTCGATCTTGCAAGCAAGATCGTTACTCACTCGTTGTTCAGTTTTCAAAGATCAAACTTGTTCCGTTACTAAGCTTCGTTCATCTCAGCAACTTTTATATCTTATCACTTCCGAACCAACTTTGCAAGCTCTTTTTTTAAGTTTCTTTCGAAGCTTATTCGTTTCGCTTGCCGCACCGTATTTCTCGTGTTTTCTTGGCCGGAATTAGAATATACCATGTGGCAAAATTAATTGCAACCCTTAATTAATAATTAATATTAATTTATTTATAACCATAACCCTGTTAAGCATCCCTATCTTAAAGTGAAGTGGTAGTCGTTACTGTTCATAGTAAACTGAGTGTCTATTCTTTTTAACAAACACGATCAGGCAGTTTAAGGGATCATTACTTTTGTACCTCTATATACAGAGATAAGAAATCATGTTTCAGGAAATCTACATCTAATAGATAATAACTCTCCCCGGGAGAGATGGGTAATGACTCTAGTATTTGTTCTTTCATATAATAGAATCGTTTTTGAAACAATAGACAGGATGGCAGATATCGCTAGCAACTACCCCATCGCAAGTTTCTCCACCTCAGCCCCTGAATCTTCCCATCATAACTGTATCGTAATACCGACCGTCCGCATGTCGTCGATCCTTTTTCAATATCCCCTCTATTTCGAAGCCCATTCCCTTATAAAGCTCCATCGCTTTATCGTTCGTTCCTACCACGCTCAAGCTCATCTTCTCAATTCCATTTGTATCTGCCCACTCTATCGAAAGTGCAAGCAGTTTCTTGCCGATCCCGTAACCCCAGAACTTTTTCGATACGCAAACACCAAATTCAACCTTATGAGAAAATCGCTTTAGATCCACGCCTTCACATCGGGAGTATCCTACAATTTGATCCTTTACGAGGGCGACGAGAAACAGGTTTCTCTTTCTTTCCGTGTCCAACCGGATTATTTCTTCAAATCCTGCCGGGTCAATGAATCCTTCACCTTGTTCGCGATCCATGTTCTCGGTCTCTCCATCCATTTGTACACGTAGTGAAGACAATGCCTTAGCATCCTGTTCCTCTGCGGACCTAATTGAATAGGTCAATCCTTTTACGTTAAACTCCTGTTGATCGATGATCATACGATATTATCCACCCAATCCACTTTATTTTTTGCCTAATCCTATTCATAGCTCTACCCGATTTCAGACGGACTCTTGCCCGTAAGCATCTTGAACACCTGACTGAAATACGTCGCGTTGCGGAACCCGGTCATCTCACTAACCTCGTAGACCATGTAATGCCCTGACTGTAACAGTTCCATCGCTCGTTGAATCCGGTACCCGTTCACATAACTCACAAAGTTATCTCCAGTTACTCTTTTGAATAGCTGGCTCAAATATTTGGGGTGTACAAACAGGCCCTTGGCAATGCCTTCAAAACTGATCTCTTCAGCATAATGAACTTCAACGTACTGTTTCACCTGCTCCACCAGTTTATTGCTTTTTTTCTCGCCCATCTCTTTCCGTGTCTGTTCCATCCAGTTTTGAATAATGCCATCCATCCAGCATATCAGATCCTGCAGCCCATATTTCGATTGAATTTCCCGCAAAAAATTACTCATCGCTACCGGCGGTGCCAGCGTGGGATAATGTCGGTTCCAGCTATGAATCAGCGTGTTGAATAGGCTCACCGCCACAACCTGCACATCCTGAATACTGGTACCACTCCCTTCGTTCAGCAGATTGCGAATCTGAATCCATATTTCCTCTGCCAGATCGGTCCTCATATCCGCCCAGAACTCATTCCAATGACGTAGCAATAGCGAATAGTCCGTCACACTCGACGTAGAGGAATCAGTTGAATCATAACGATATACGCGGCTCCCACCCTGAAATTCTGCTTTTTCCAGCGCATCCCTGCTCTCCAGATAGGAGTCCATCACTTCACATAAGTGACCTTTGGACGTCCCAATACCTGCACTCATTTCGATCTTGAGATACGTAAAAATCTGATCAATCATCCGTTCAACAATCGACTCCATATGTTCTAGCAGATCCTTCTCACCAAATAGAAGCAGTACAAACACCTGATCCGAATAGTCCACGATCTCCACCTGGCATTCATTTAGTTGCGAAGTCTGCTCCCTGACGGTCTCCTGAATAATATCCGCTGCCCCATACCTTAATAGCTGCCAGTCCCGCTCTTTCATCCGTGTCAGAAATGCAGGCCGATACAACTGCAAACTGATGGCGCGTACCTGAGCAGGCATGCGAATACCCACATAATCCATACGCTCCGCAGGTAACTCCTCTTCCTTATAGCGAGTAGTTAACAGTTCGTGGAGAAACAATTTGCGCAGATAGGGAACCACCCGCCCAATCTCCTGTTTGTACGTCCGCTCCAGCTGCTCATGCCGCTCACGTACATCCTGTTCCAGTAACACCTCACGCAAAACAGACTCAATCTCCTCCACTTCCGCGGGTTTCAGCAAAAAATGATTTACACCCCAGCGCATAGCCGCCCGGGCATTCTCGAATTCATCATATCCGCTAAGGATGATGATCGGCAGATGAGGATGGTCCCGCCTCAATGTTTGCGTGACCTCAAGCCCTGTCATGCCTGGCATATAGACATCCGTCATCACCAGATCCGGACGCAGCCGATGGAACAGCTCCAGTGCATCCATGCCATTGGAGGCCGTTCCTGCGATGCTAAGGCCAAGAGAGGGCCAATTAATATGGTCGGTTAATGCTTTTACAATATGCGGATCATCGTCTACAAGCATAATGGTTTTCATTCATTTTCACCGTCCAGCCAAAAGTTTAATTGCTCCTCCGTCTCAATGCGTGGCAGTGTAATGGTCACCTCTACCCCGCCTGATTCACCTGCACGTATATCAACACCATACCCGGCGCCACAATACAGCTGAATGCGCTGATGTACATTTCGTATACCAATTCCAGACGTCTCTTCCAGCTTCCAATCTTCAGGCAGGCCCTGTCCGTTATCCTTAATGCGAATGATGATTTTGGGTGCGTGCGCAGACTTTCTGGGCGGACGATAGCCCATGGATTGAATGCCCCGTTCCGTTAACTCTGGTGACTCGATGATAAGGTTGGTTGGCGAATCCTTCAACTCAGGTAAATTGCTGCTCTCCGATTCCTGCATATCCACCTGTATGCGAAGTTTTCCTTCCTTCGGATGCCCATGCATCACCGCATTCTCGATAAAGGGCTGCAAAATGATTTTGGGAATGTAGCACCCGCGCACTAGCGGATCGATATGTTCCTGATAATCAATGGAGAACGGCAGCCGCTCGGACTGAATGCTGACGTAACAACGGGCATGCTCCAGCTCATCACGCACCCGGATAAATAGTTTGCCTCCGCTCAATCCAATACGTAAAAGTTTGCTGAGTTGCACAATCATACGGCTGATATCCTTGGCTTCATAATCGAGAGCACGCCAGTGAATCATGTCGAGTGTGTTGTAGAGAAAATGCGGTTTGATTTGCGCCTCCAGCAAACCGGTCTGGGCTTCACGCTTCGCGCGGCTCTCTTCCTTGACCTGGTCCATCAGCTCTGTCAGCTGTGAAGCCATATGGTTAAAACCATACGCCAAATGGGCATATTCCTCGGTGAACGAAGCTGAACCCGGGTATTGAAGTCCCCTTTCTCCAGTTGCCTCATCCGTTTGATCAGCTGACGCAAGGGGCGAACAATCCGCCGCACGAACAAATACGCGAGTATCGCCGAGCATAATAACCCCAGTACGGCTATTCCAAGGACCTGCCATCCTGCCTGCCTCACAGGAGATAACAGTGTGTGCACAGGGATAGTCTGTACCAGACGCCACTGAAGCATGGCAGGTCTTGAATATAGAACAAGCTGCGCCCCACCGGGCTTGCCGGAAACCACTTCAAATCCGTCCTCTCCATGTTCAACATGCTCCTGAATCCATGCACGATCTACAACAGGTTCACTTTCCCTAGCAGCAGATGCATTAATAGAAGAAAAAAGTTTGGAGGCTTCATTGGTTGAGCTCAACTCCCTACTAGACGCTACCTCTAAATTGTTATCGCCCATCTGCATAACGACGTTGCCTGCGGTATCCACCAACAGTACCTGTCCATCCAGCACCATGGGCAGATCCGCAAATCGGCGAACAATATCCTCGCGACTCAGGCGGATGAGCACGTAGGCCACCGTCCCGCCCCGGCTATCAAAGATTCGCTGGGCGTATCCGATTAGCGATTGGCCAGACTCATTTTCCCGCAGAGGTACCCAGGCCGCGTCCGCCTGCTGCAGTGCAGCAAACCATGAATCACCGGCAATCGTATCCACTGGATAGATGCGATCAGCCATTGTGACGGTGACACCGTTGAAGGCATCCGTATACAACTCTATTGATGTAATGCCTTCACTAACTACCAACGTGTGCTCCAGTATTTTGGATACCTCGCGCCGTTGGTGAATCTGTGTCAGCCTTCCCGTCCCCTTTGTTTCCAGCAGATTGGACAGCTCACGGTTGCTCGCCAGAGCATAGGCCGTCCCTGTCACACCTGTAATAAAATCAAACCCCCGGCGCGTACTCTCATTCAGGAGAGCCAGCCTCGCTTTACTAATCTCGGTAAACGTGACGGCAGAGAATGACTGATATGCCAGCCAGACAATAACAGAGACGAGCAGCAGGTTAAACGCAATAAAGCAAGTCACCATCAACGTGGAGAGCTTGCTTTGTTGCAGCTTTCGATTTAGGAATAACGACAATCTTCGTTTCCGCATGTGGAATCAACTCGTTTCGTCTTGGAATTACCCTTTGAGCCCGGAGGTCGCGATTCCTTCCACGAAGTACTTTTGACACACGATAAATACGATAAAGCAAGGCACCAGCGACAGCACTGACATTGCAAACATTGGACCCCAATCGGACTGGGAGCTGGAATCGAGGAACAGGCGAAGGCCCAGCGGCACCGTGTATTTGCTGACATCACTCAGATAGATCAACTGGCTGAAGAAATCGTCCCATGTCCACAAAAAAGTAAAGATCATCGTCGTTACCAGCGCCGGAAAGGCCAGCGGAATGATAATTTTGGTGTAAATTCGTACAGGACCACATCCATCAATCGTAGCCGCTTCATCCAGCTCTTTGGGCAATCCCGGAAGAACTGGACCATTAGGAAAATGAAGAACGCATCGGTGGCCAGCCATTTCGGCACTACCAAAGGCAGATACGTATTCACCCATTCCAGATGGTTAAACAGAATATATTGGGGGATTAACGTCACATGATGTGGCAACATGATCGTCATGAGCATCAAGCCAAAGCAAATCGCTTTGAACCGAAAATTCAATCGGGCAAAGGCGTATGCCGCCATCGAGCAAGAGATGACATTGCCAAGTACAGCGCCCAGCGACAGGACAACCGAGTTGGTTAGAAAACGGGAGAAGGGATTCCCCTGAATGCCCGTCCAGCCATTGATGTAATTTTGCCAATTCCATTCTTGCGGCCAGAACCACGTTTCGGTGAAGATCATATGTCCCGGTTTGAATGAGCTGCCCAGCATCCAGAGCACCGGATAAAGCATGACAAAGGCAATGCCCGAGATCAGTACATGTTTGGCGACTACCCATGCAGCAGAGTTTCGTTGTCCAATCATGATTTCCCACCATCCTCATAGTGCACCCACAGCTTGCTGCTGCGGAATACCAGCAATGTAAAGACACCGATCAGGATTACCAGCACCCAGGCCATCGCGGATGCATAACCCATCTGGAAGAACGAAAAGCCTTTTTTGTACAGATATAGAGAGTACATTAATGTTGAATTGACAGGCCCTCCGCTGCCGTTGCTAATGACAAAAGCCTGAGTAAAGGACTGAAAGGACGTGATCAGCTGCATCACGAGATTGAAAAAGATCACCGGTGACAGAATCGGCAGTGTGATATAAAAGAATCGCCGGAGCGGTCCGGCACCGTCAACCGCAGAAGCTTCGTCATATTCAGGTGGAATCTGCTTCAAACCTGCCAGGAAAATAATCATCGACGATCCGAACTGCCATACCGACAGCAGCACGATTGAATACAGGGCATACTTCGGGTTGGCGACCCAATCGGGTGCTTTAATGCCTATCATGGCGAGCAAACCATTAAGAAGTCCATCCCCGCCCAGCATTTTGCGCCACAGCATCGCAATGGCTACACTTCCCCCAAGCAAAGTTGGGATGTAATACACCGTACGGTAGATGCCGAGCCCGCGAATGCCCTTGTTCAACAGCATTGCCACCAGCAGAGCAAAGATTAGCTTGATCGGTACAGATACGGCGACATACGTAAATGTGACTTTGAGCGATTGGATGAATAGCTTATCCGATGTAAACATCGTGGTGTAGTTATCCAGACCAACCCAGGAAGGGGCGGCCAGGATACTGTAGTCGGTGAACGAAATGTATAAGGAAACGAGCATCGGGCCAAGTGTCAGAAACAATAAACCAACCAGCCATGGGGCCAGGAACAGAAGCGCTGCTCCATTATGGGCATATCTCCGTTTCACCCGCCGGGCTGCCACACGCTCGGTTCGGGCTTGAGTGACCTGTGTTGTACTCATCTTCGCAACCTCCCCGCGGAATATGAAGTATGGAACCGTTCGAGTATTATTGACTTGATGCAAGTGTCGCTTTGGCACCTTCAATAAACTGCGCAATTACATCCGGTGTGTTGCTTTGACCAAAGGCGATCTGCTCGCTTGCACTTTTGAAGCTGGTATCCACTTCGGAAAAACCTTGCGGGTAGGGTGGGTCAATCTCACTGGAGTTTTTCGAAACGACATCGATAAATTGGAAGATCGCTTGCTCCGCTTCGGGCAGCGTAGGCTGCATCTTCTCACGGATGCTGGAATTGACGGGTACTCCGCGCTCCGAACCGAGAATAGCAGTAGCTTCGGGATCATTTACCATGAAGTCGATAAACATCGCCACTTCCTTCGGATGCTTCGTTTTGCCATAACCGGACAGGAACTGGCCCGCTTTCAGGTATTCACCGATTTGCTTTTCATCCACACCATGCGGAAGCACTTGTATCCCGAGCTTATGATCCTGATTTTTGTTTACCTGCTGGAACGTCAGCAATTGGTTAGACCAGGCAAAATCCATGGCTGCTGTACCAAGCGAAATCGGGCGTGTTTCGAGTGCATTCGTCGTGGATGCCGTCACTTCTGCAGAGGTCGCACCCCCGTTCTCACGAAGTGCCCCCCACATGTCAAACCATTGCTGAAGCTCTTCACTGGTAGCTGTCAGCGTCCCGCCATCAAATAGGCCCTTTCCTGATTGCCGGATAAATACTTCAAACATGTTGGTGGTTCCCGAAACATCTGCCGAACCGTAGAAACCGTCACCCTTCTCTGCTGCAATCTTGGCAGCGATATCGCTAAAATCCTTCCACGTCCAGCTTTCCTGCGGCTCCTCGATCCCGAGCTCCTTGAATACGGTCGCGTCGTAGATAACACCTGGTGCATTTACACCTAATGTAATCGCGTATAATTTATCGTCAATTGATCCGGCTTTGAGCATGCTCTTGTCATGATCGTCTGTACGCAGCTCTTTGCTCTCTGCATATGGGGTCAGGTCAAGTAAAGCACCACGCCGGGCGAAATCGGTAAGAAAGGCATAATCCATCTGTATGATATCCGGCGCATTGGAACCAGCTACCTGTGTGGTCAGCTTGTCAAAGTATCCGTCCCAACCGGAATATTCCGGTTTAATGGTAATGCCAGGGTGTTTCTCCTCAAACAGCTTGATCACTTTGGTCGTGAGATCGTGGCGAGTCTGCGACCCCCACCAGGTCATACGAAGTTCAATTTTGCCGGAAGCCTCACCATCATCCCCTCCTTCATTGGAGGAAGCAGATGGTCCTGAAGATCCTCCGGAACAAGCTGTAGCGAACATTAACAGGGATAGGCAGAACAGGGTTACCCACTTTTTGGTATTCAACATGAATGAATTTCCTCCCCTTTTTGCTATTGTGGAATCGCTTACAAAACTATTGTAACGGCCTATAGCTGCTCATGACATAAACAAAAGTAAGCTTTCCTGTCAAAAAAGTAAGGGGTTGGGACAAAGGTCCATTCAATCGAGCATTGCATAAATCCAAAGATCGCCTTTCTTTCGGCAAGATATAGATCGATATTCATAGTGATTAAATAACCACCAGGAATAATGCCCCAGTGGTTATCATATATACTGCAATCTTTATACAGCGGGCCGTGCCTCGCTACATCTCAACGGTGGTCCTTTACTGATTTCACCTAACCCTTTCAGGATTGCGTCACAGCAGTTGATGACACCTTATGCTGAGCCAGATGTTTCTTCATCTTCGCTACCTCGGTTCCTGCCAGCATCATAATGCCAATTCCGTGATTGTCATTCGTCACCGTGAGCAGGTCTTTATTGTAGTACTCTGCGGTAAAGGCATATCTTGACCCACTGCACACACCATGTACATTTCCCTGACGGTCAATCGCTTTACAGGTCAATCCGTTCCAAGCCCGCTCAGCAGCTTCAATGTAACGCGCGGGTTGATTTAACCAGCCAAAACGCACTCCCCGTGCAAAACCATAGGCAAACATCGCGGTACAGGAGGCTTCCTGGTATGTTTCCGAATCATTCAATACCTGATGCCATAATCCACCCTCTCCTTGCAGAGCTGCATATCCTTCACATAATTCATTGAAGAAGGCAATTAAAGCCGGACGCTCTGGGTGCTCTGCCGGCAAAGCTTCCAATACCTCAGACAACGAAAAGAGTGTCCATCCATTTCCCCGTCCCCACGGAATCTGTGTCGCCTGTCCATATTTGAAATCGTATACGTGAGACATGATCTTGAAATCCGGCATGAACAAATACTTCCGATACAGTAAAAATTGTCTGGCCGCTTCATCCAATGGTGACATATCCCCTGTCAGTCGGGCATACCGCACGAGAAACGGTGTGCTCATATAAAGGTCGTCTGCCCACATTGTGTTCTCGGCAAATTCTCCGATACACTCGCGGTAAAATGCACCGTCTGGCTGTCTTTCCAACCGGGTCAGCATAAAATCCGCAATCCGATCCGCAATAGGCAAGAACGTCGGCTCCTGACATTCTGAATAAGCCTCCAGCATCGCGGAGCCAAACGAGCCACAGTTATCCAGCATTTTCAGCATAACCAACTGCTGGTTAACCGCCGGGAAACCATACTGATCCCTATCCCATAATGAGTACTCATCCATTCGAGTGCACGCCTGCACATGATCTGCGGCATAACGCGTAATATCAGGTCGCTGCAAATAACGTCCGGTCTGCAACAGACCATACACGGTGACACCCAATGGATAGTCCCAACGACCATAGTTGGTCACACTGCCTACTGTCCATTTGTTACTGAGCATTGCATTTTCATAATAGGGACGTATCCACGCATCCGGCCTGTCCAGCTGCCAATACACGCGTCCATTTTGTGCCCGATAGCTACCCGTTTCTTCTCGGTTATCCTGCATTATACTTCCTTTATACACCCGATCTGTACGCATCAGATCCTGCAAATCAGGTTCGATCTCCTCCGATGTAAAAGGGCCGAGATATAACAACGACTCTCCGGAAGCTCCGTGTACACGCTGAGGAAGCTCCAGCTCCAGTTGCTCTCCATTCACCGTTGCGTTTATAACAAAATCCCATAGCTCAGCCGTATCACTACATTCACTGCGAACCAACAGGTCGTTCCGTCCAAAAGATGCGGGTATCTCCACGTCGAATGGGTCCGCTTCCTTTAATTGAAACGCCATTTCGCCGTTCAGCCATATATTCAGAGGCCCGGAAGAATGACCAGTCAAACGGATGGCGCAATCGCTTGAATCCCTGTTGATTAACCGTGTCCACGCATAAATTCGCTGACCAGGAAGATGTCCGTACATTCGCTCAAGTGTCGGTTGCGTCTGCTTTTCCGCTGACCATTGCGGTTCCGGCAGCCACTCTAGTCTGTGATTCTCTTCTTTTCCGAGCAAGTTCCATTCTGGTTGACTGTCCTCCGCTATTTCGGATGTATGGTCCAGGTTAAACGAGAACGTTTCTTCCGAATTTACAGGTTTGGAATACACCCATCCAGCCTGCCCCTGTCTCTCCTGGAAAGGAGCGAGCACATTCAGAATGCGCACTTTCCCCTCGTCCGAGCCAAACTGACATCCAAAGCCCGCAGGTGTAGACTTCATCTCCAGCAACAACGTATTCCAGCCCGGCTTAATGTCGATTCCCAGCTTCACGGTCGCGTCCAGACTGATCTCATCCATTACCGTGGAGCGATATACCAATTGCTCGTTAAAATAGAAGCGAACAGGTCCATAACAGCGGACCAGCACATCCAGATTTCGATCTTCATCTCCCCAAACCAGCGCTGCGGCGTAGGAAACCTGACCTTTTGGGGCATCAGGGAAGCGATTATTCAAATTCAGATCATACAGACCTTTTTCGTTTTGTAAAATACCAGACTTCTGGAATACCCGATATACAAAATCAGCCTGCGCATTGGCCCCAATATACCTCTCAGCCAGTACCTTCAGTACTTGATCCTGATCTTCCCCGAATCGATAATACATGCTCTGCGGTTCACTAAAATACGTTGTCATTGAATGCCCACATCCCTCTCTGTTATCATACAAGGTATAGCGCTTAACCTTTGTGAGAATTTCCCTTGTTGAAGGGGCCACGATGGCTTGTTAACCTTCAGAACAGACGAATAATAATCCAAGTATAACTGACATGCTCTATAGTGGCTACAGATTTTTGATTACGCTTACAAATAAATAATTGTGTTTTCAGTCTGACGGTAAAACAATACAACGGACTACATCGTTGTAGTCCGTCTCATTTAAATTGCACTTATCCGAAAATATCAAAGTTAACGAATAGCTTCCCGGTTTCTTCATATACGGATTTCGTTAATCCTTCGCCGTCAGCATCAACGCGAATGTTCAAATCATATAGACCTTTTGTCGCATTCATCTTATTGCCCAATTGCAAAGTAATACGTGTGCCGGATTGTACACTTACTTTAATCTTAAGCGTATGACCATCATTGCTGATCTGACTGCTATCAATCGTATAAGACTCACCATCAAGTACATAAGAATCATTTACGCTAAACTGGAAAGCATCCGTAGAGTACTCAATCATGCCATCCACAAAATCTTCCCCTACTTCGTAATTTAAAGAAAATGGAGCATTCTCATATTGAACCTGGAGATACTTGGTTTTGGCGTTACTTGAGTCGAAACCAAAATTATTGGACCCTGATAGTCGGCACGTCTACTGGCATCTCTCCTTTCACCAGTGTAAATGCCAGAACATGTGATGCATCCTTAGGCGACTCATTACCTGCTGAATCCTTGGCGGTAACCACATACTTGTAGTCTCCCGGAATCAAATTTTCCAACTTGGTAAGCGCAAGAGAACCATCCGCTTTGCTTTTGGCAAGGGGAATTCCTTCGTCCAACTCTCCTTCATCCACGACTCCGTTCGTATTCGCATCAGTCCATCTATAGAAAGTTACAACGGCTCCTTCTTCGCTGACTGCTCCAGGATCGCCCTGAACTTGATCCCAGGTTCTGCTGTAATTATCGATAATGCTAAATTTACTTACATCGACCGTCGGTGCTGTTATATCCGCAGGCACAGATGGACTCGTACTTTCGCCACCACTTCCACTCGATGATGACCCGTTATTATTCCAACTGATAGATGGGGATAGAGTAGGCACAGGCGTTGGTGTTACCTCTGGTGTTGGCGTCGGTACTGGTTCAGGTTGTGGTGCAGGTTGTGGTGCAGGTGTTTCCTTTATCGTTTGCAGTAATCGGGAAGCCGTCAATGCTGCAGCTTGACGATCCGCTTGCAAAGCCGGTTTGAACATGTTGTTTTGATCACCGATAATGAATCCAGCTTCGAGCGCCGCTCCAACTGCATCTTTCGCATACTCCGAGATACTTGCGCTGTCCTTGAATGTTAACAAAACACCTTTGCCCGATACATCTGTTCCCATCGCCCTCATCAAAGTTACGACCATATCCTGTCTGGATAATGTCTGGCCACTCCCGAATTTCCCGCTTCCCATGCCTTTAAATATGCCTGCTTGGTATACTGCTTCAACAGAAGTATAGGCATAACTGGTCACAGGAATGTCTGTAAATGTCGGATTGGATGGAGCATTATTGGTTACATCCAGCTTTAACGTCTTGGCAATAAGGATGGCAAAATCCTGTCTGGTGATCATACCTGATGGATTAAATCGACCATCACTGAATCCGGCGATAATCCCTTCAGTTTGCAACTCTACAATGGCATCCTTGGCGTAGGATTTATCGATATCGGTAAATGATACTGCGGCGTTAGCCTGTGTCGTCCACAAAGATGTTGTCAACAAGGATGCCGCTAGAATCGAGCTGATGAAATGATTTTTTCTCAAAAGAATGCTCCTCCTCAAAATCTAATGGAAAATTACTAAAATAATATGGACATGTACGATAATCCACATTATATAGAGGGGCTCTGAACCGATTCTGAACAAACATGAGTCTTTTGTATAACAGTCTGCCAAAGGCTGAAAATAAAAAACCTCCGACTGCACTTTCCTTTAAGGAAGTGAGCGGAGGCTTTCGTTTTCATTTTGATAAAAATCGTGTACAAGAGTGTCTTCGTGTTAAATTTCCACAGCTACGCCGTAATGGTCAGAGACCACAGGGCCGTTCTTTCCATTGAGAACCACAATCGACGACTTGGCCTGTACAGGTCCGTTGGAGAAAATATAATCTATACGCAGATCGCGTTTATTATCCGCCCAGCCAGCAATGGCTTTGACCACGGTCGCTCCATCATCCTTTTGCAAAGCTGTCGCGTACAGGTCATTCCAGCCTTTGCCAATCATGTAGTCGTATCCTTCCCCGCGGACTTCTGCCACATTATTAAAGTCACCCATAATATACAACGGCTGGTCCATGTATGGAGCAAGCTTGCTCTCGGTCAGTTCCCACTGGCCTTTAAAAGGTTCCTGATCATCATTCCACCAGTTATAGTGGCCATTCACAAACCAAGTCGCTTCACCTTCAACCACTGTCTGTATTCCGACAATTTTGCGTGTCCGGTAGTTGTCATAATCCCTCATGTGGGATACATATTCACCAAAAGCCTGTGAGATCGGTGTCCGGCTCAGGATCGCCAAACCTTCATCGTATATGCTAAATCCTACATGGGTCGGAATCCATGTCCAGTAATATTGCTCAGATAGCTGCCGGAGCAGAACGTAGGCATAATTATCTTTTTTAATAACAGCTTCGGAATCCGCGGTAAAGTAATGTTTCAGTTCCTCGGCGGACAGCAGCTCCTCCTGCATGGATTGATTGACTTCCTGCAGAGATATCACATCGAATTGATGTGTATTGATAAAATCAGCCAGCTGACTAATCTTGTTCAATTGATCCTCTTCCACCCAAGCATGTGTATTTAACGTAAGTATTTTCATATGCTCTCTCCTGTTGATTGAAATTTGGTCGGCGTCCAGCCTGCATTGTTCCTGAAAGGAATACATACCCTAAGCATACACAATACGAGGCTTTTTCGCATGGTTTCTGGTAGAAAGTAGAGAACAGCACTCTTGGATTTCCCTTGTCAAAAAGTCTCTTCCAAGTTCTCAGAACCGATGCACGGAGCACACGATAACTGATATGATGGATATATGATGGATATATGAAATGTACACCATTACGTCAAGACGTGGTGATGACTGAACCTATGATTTCCCCAGGAGATGGAATGATGAACATACCTAATGACATGAAAATGGATGATGCGCAGTGGCAACAGCTGATCAGGCAGGTCGCGGAACATTTTAACAACCTGACGATTATGCGCGGATTTCAATATTATAAGCAGAAACGCGTCGGACCATTAGCCTACACCGAACAAAATGGGATTTTGGCTGAAGTGCAAGGCTCAAATGACTATCAGGTAACCCTGAGCTTGCCATCGCTGAACACCAGTCACTGTACCTGTCCGGTTGGTTCTCGCTGCAAACATATGATAGCCGTTCTAATGGGTTACGCGGAGCAACTGGGGCGACCGGTACACGGCATTGTGAACGCCCACTCCAGTACGGCACTGAAACAGGCTCCAAAGCCTGCTGCTATAGCAACTCCGGGACGTTCCGATTACACTTCACACGAAGAGGATCTTACCATCCCTGATAATCAGTATAGCCAGATCAAGGAACGTGCAACAGAACTTGCCGAACTTGAGATTGCGGAATGGCATGAACTGTTTCGGGCATGCCTCAAACGATTAGGAACGGGCACGCCAAGTACATCGTATGTGCAGGCCGCAGCGGACGAGCTCTATTCGATCAAACCTAAACTGTCCGCTGGCATGGACCAGTTATTTGAGCTGCATGTTCAGTTATACCTGATTCGTTTCTGTGTGCCTGGCCGCAATTCAATCACACATACCCCTGTGTATCTGAGCTATCCTGCACAACTTGCTGTGGATGCGCTCCAGAAAGGGTTGGAACAGATCCTTAGCCGTCCGCTGGATCTCTCCGGTCTGAATGGTACGAAGCTTGAACAGCACTGGAATCGGCTTGAGGAAACCTCGGCGTACCTGCGTACGCAGATGATATCCGAGACATCCAACATGATGTTCTTTACGCCAATATATCGACAGCTTTGGTTAAACTGGATCGTACCTCATCTTCAGGAAAACCGGAAAACGCTGGAGTCAGAGATGGAGTTTCTACAGGAAATGGAGAACGGCCTGACTGCTGCTTCCAAACCAGATAAACCTGGCGAGAGCGTGCTGAGCGTAGCAAATCTGACCGCAAACGGGAGCGGTGCGCCGATTAAATCAATCACCCTGCCCTTGCCACTGGTGTTGGCACAGAGCTGGATTTATTTCCATTTGGGACAAGATGAACAGGCTTGGCAGCGATTAATCAGCGGAAGCTCGGCATATGGCATCCCGCCGGAGCATCTGCTGCATTTTCTTCACGTACTTGCAGATTCCTCCGACTGGAAACGGCTGGGCGAGTGGTTAGTGCAGCTCGGACCTCTGCTCGCGAACCGTCGAAACTCCCCTTTGAATGATTACATGCAGTTGTGGGACACAGCCATTCATCATCTGCCTGCTATAGAGCACCGCATGTGGGACACACTGGTCAGCATGCTGCCTCATTCCCGTCCGGCTTATGAAGAAGCGATGCATTCCCGGGGACAGTGGCGGCGATGGATGGATTTTCAACTGAGCACGGAGACAGAGCCACTTGAATTCCGTGTCGCTGTGCTACAGCCGATTGAGAAGGAGGCCCCCGAATTGCTGCTTCCTTTCTACCATCAGGCAGTGGATCGTTATATCGGGCACAAAAACAGGGACGGTTACAAAGCAGCAGTGAAGCTGTTGAAGCGGCTGTCCAAAATTTATAAAAAATTGAAGCAGGAAGAGCACTGGGAGCAGTTTATCACCACATTGGCCGTTCGCAACAGCCGACTGCGCGCCCTGCAGGAAGAGCTTCGGAAAGGTAAGTTAATCTCATGAGCCTAATGCACCCTTACACCGAAACGATTGAGGTCCATGTTGCATTGACCGGATACGGGGATGCCCTGTTCTATGGAGCGCTGAACACCCATCATTTTGTAACAGGACAATCGCTTAAGCAGCGATTATTTGCTTGGCATGCCCCTTCCTTCTACGGAACAGAACTGGAAACGAGACAGCTTGAAGAGATTGAACTGGTTGTACTGCCTGCGGAAGAAGTCATTCCTTTCTTCAGCGAAATGCACACCCTGCTTCATATTGAATGGAAATGGGATGAGCAGGCAGAGCATTTGATCCGGTTGGCCCCGGTACTTGCAGCGTCGATTGAAAATCGTAAATACATCCCCAGCTTCACCGCATTTCGTTCGGGACAACTGCAATGGACCTGGGACCCGGACAGCTTGAAAAAGCAGGATCGAACCGATCTTGGCAAAGCCCTGGAACAGTCGGATGAGAGCTACGCCGAAGGGCTGAGCGCTGCTTATTCGGCCTCCGTATTCCACCGATGGTACAGCACGGAGGAAGCTGCTACCGATCTTCGACGCGAATTCCCGCAGTTGTTTCCACAAAGCGGCACGACTGCGCAAACAGCCGGAATGGATGCACAATCCTGGCTGGTGTCCATCGGCTGGAAAGCAGACGCAGCCCCATTCCGTCCACTCCTGCAATTGCTGGAGCCGGAGGAGGATGAACCGGCATGGCGGCTGCGGCTGGTATTGCAGAATAAACTGGATGCAGCCGTACTCGTTCCCGTTCAGTTGGATTCACGCGGCCGGTTGGAAGGTGAATGGCCGGAGGTATGGACGCCGTTCATCCTTGATCGTTCGGCAGGATGGCTGGAACAGCTGCGTGCACATCTGCCCCGAATTCGCCGCTCCATCAGCGGCAGCCGGGATGTGCTCAGTGATCCATTGGGAGATCAGGATGCATGGCTGTTCCTGACACAAGACAGCGGACGTCTGCTCGAAGCCGGCTGGCAAGTACTGCTTCCGGGTTGGTGGGAAGCTGCACGCAAGAAGAAACCCAAGCTGCGTGCCAAGGTGAAACCGGAGGAAGGCAGCGATCGGGGACAGTCGTTCTTCGGACTGGACTCAATCATTCATTTTGACTGGCGGATTGCGATCGGGGATACGGATCTTAGCGAGGAAGAATTCGCTGATCTCGTGGCCCGTAATGAACGGCTTGTTCGTTTCCGAGGGGAATGGGTTCCCCTCGACCCTGCCTTGCTTGAGCAGATTCGCCGGGCCATGGGCGGTGTGGATCAGGAACAGGGCCTGTCGTTTCAGGATATTTTGCACCTGCATCTGCTGCACAATGAGCAGCGAGAATATCGTAACCAGAAGCGCAAGGAAGGACAGGAGGATCAGGAAGAGGAACAGCCTCAATCCAACGAGAACATTCGACTTGAGGTGGAACTGAACGAACACCTTAACCGGGTCATCGCACAGCTTGGCGGCGGGCAAGGCGGCGCTCCTTCCCTGCCGGTTCCGGCAGGATTGCATGCTGAGCTGCGTTCTTATCAGAAGGAAGGCTTCGCCTGGCTTGGATTCCTGCGCAGATTCGGTCTCGGAGCTTGTCTTGCGGACGACATGGGACTCGGAAAAACGATTCAGTTCATTACGTATTTGCTGCATCTCAAAGAGCATGAGCAGCGCTTGCCTGGGCAGGCCCCAGCCCTTCTCGTCTGCCCGACTTCCGTACTCGGAAACTGGCAAAAAGAGATTAGCCGCTTTGCTCCCTCTATTAATGTCAGTCTGCATTATGGAGCTCGCAGACTGAGCGGAGAGGAATTCCAGGCACAGACTGAACAGGTGGATATCATCATTACCTCCTATGCAACGGCTACGCTGGATCAGGAAATGTTGCAGTCGTATACGTGGGCATCGATCTGTCTGGATGAAGCGCAGAATATTAAAAATGCTCAAACGAAGCAATCTATGGCGGTGCGCAGCTTCCCTGCAAAACACCGTATTGCACTGACAGGTACACCGATTGAAAATCGACTGTCCGAGCTGTGGTCCATCTATGATTTTATTAATCCAGGCTATCTGGGCAGCGCAAGGGCATTCCAGACTCGATTTATCAGTGCGATCGAGAAGGATAAGGACGAGCAGCGCATGCAGGATTTGCAGCAGCTGGTGAAACCATTCATGCTGCGCCGCAAGAAAAAGATCCGAATATTCAACTCGATCTGCCGGATAAAAACGAAATGAAGACTTATATTCACCTTACGGGTGAACAAAGTGCCCTGTATGACCAGTCCGTTCAAGAACTGATGGACAAAATGAAAGAGCTGGAAGGCATTAAGCGCAAAGGCGCCATTCTCTCAGCCTTAACCCAGCTCAAACAGTTGTGTGATCATCCCCTGCTGCTGACCAAAGAAGCCTTACCCGAGACGATCTCCTCGGAAAGCTCTATAACAGCGTACGACCTGTACAGTCCTCAGGACATGGCCATGCTGATCAGCCGCTCTGCAAAGCTGGAACGACTGATGGAACTGGTCCGCGAACTGCGGGACGAGGGCGAACGCTGTCTGATTTTCACCCAATACATCGGCATGGGACAGATGCTGCAGCAGGTATTGAGACAAGAGTTGCAGGAGCCTGTGCTGTATCTGCATGGGGGTACGTCCAAGACAGCAAGGGATCGGATGATTGACGAGTTCCAATCGCGGACGTTGCCTGCGGCAGAGCAGCCGTCGGTCTTTATTCTGTCCATCAAAGCAGGCGGCGTGGGCTTGAACCTGACCGCAGCGAATCATGTATTCCATTTTGACCGCTGGTGGAACCCTGCCGTGGAAAATCAGGCTACGGACCGCGCCTATCGAATGGGACAGACGAAGGATGTGCAGGTGCACAAGTTCATCTCGCTGGGCACACTCGAAGAACGCATTGACGAGATGCTGGAGAGTAAGCAGCAGCTCAGCGACAATATTATCACCAGCTCTGAAAATTGGATTACGGAGCTATCGACGGATGAGCTGCAGGATCTGTTCACCCGGCGCCGCGACTGGTCGGGTTAACTCCAGATTAGACTGATGCAACATTCGTAACCCTGTAAATCGTAAATACAAAAAGAGCGAAGTGTCGGAAATGAATTCCGCCTTCGCTCTTTTGTACCTTAACCCTTGACCTTTCACTTGCAGGCGTTTAATGGTTAGGGTTGTTTAAGTAAGATAATTCCATTCTAGCGCATATTTCCGATGATGGATGATCTTGAATCTTGCATTTTTTTGATGAAGTTAGTCATCACATCAAAAGCTTCATTGCGTTTGTTGGACAAAGCCTGCAAACGCAGCATATCCATTTGTTGAGAACTGCTCAACGCATCGATTTTGCTCTTCAAGGCTTGCACTTGGGAAGCATCCCCACTCTGAATGGCCGCTTGCAATTGTGCGTTCAGCTCTGCGATCGCTTGATTGCGATTTTGAACTTCTTGAATTTGCGACTGCAATTGGTTATCCAGCAATTTGGCGCGTTCTTGCTGAACCATCATCAAAGCTGTTTCGATGTCCATACTGCTCAGATCAATGCTTGCAATGGAAGACATCACCGGGCTTGCCACAGGTGCACTTGCTGCAGAAGCAGAAGTTACAACTGATACAGCTGCGATGGCAGCAACAACCGTGGAAGAAATCAATTTGCCTGATTTTTTCATAACGTACACCTCCTTTAATGTTTATAGACACCATCCATTAACTGGCATCTTTCGACATCATATATCCAAGGTCCTAGATCCTACAACCCAGATTCGCCAAGTTGAGACTAAATTGATACACATCAAGTCCCGAATATTCAAAGTCATAGTCATACTCATCGGTATATCAATCTTTTTTAGGCCGATCCCCAAAAAGTCAGTCAATTGTCCAATATAAGAATCCGCCCTTCTTACGACCTGAAGGGAAGAGTTCAATTCTACTCGTCATATATACTGAACCTTTTTCCAATATGAAAAGTAATTGTGACCATATACAGCATTCGAAAGTCTAATCTATGTAAAACCAACCAAGGGCTGTCTTGATAGTCCCCTAATGAAAGGAGCTGTTATCCATGGATTCAACCGATCTCATAAACCAAGCCATAGAGGGAGATCGCGATGCCTTTATCAGGCTCATAAGAGAGATTGAAAATTCCCTATACAATACCGCAAAATCCATGCTGCGAAAAGAGGAGGATGTGGCTGATGCCATTCAGGAGACTATCCTGAAAGCTTATAAATCAATGCACACCCTTCGTGAACCCCAGTATTTCAGAACCTGGATGTTCCGCATCCTTATTAATGAATGTAATACCATGTTATCCCGCCGTTCCCTCTCCACCTCCTATGCGGAGGTGCCAGCACAGCAGAAGGAACATTCCAGTCCCTACGATGAGGTAGACATGAGAGAAGCAGTTGACCGGCTAGAAGAATCGAAACGAATCGTCATTGTGCTGCACTATTTTGAGGACTTGTCCCTGCGTCAAGTTGCAGATGCACTGGGCATATCCGAAAGTGCCGTGAAAATGAGACTCACCCGGGCAAGGCAGGAACTGTACCATAAATTCAAAAACTTTCGGGAGGTAAAATTGTATGTCAAACCCGTTTAATATGGATCAGAAATTAAAGGAACACGCGAAGGAGCGTCCCGTCATGTCTGAACTCGTACGTAATCGAATCGATGCTACACTGGAGTCACTGTCTGAGTCATCTCACACCTTGAAAACAGAACATGCTAAGCACCCCAGTCGACTTCAAAAGGGATTGCGTCGTACCGCAGCTGCTACCATCGCAGCCGGGGTATTAGGCGTGACTGTATTCGCATCCGGCTTTGTATCACCAGCCATGGCGGACTCCTTACGCAATATTCCACTGGTGGGCAGCCTCTTCAGTTCGATTGAAGCCGATATGGGTCTGAAAACGCAGGCAACGAAGGTCTGACAACTATGGTAAATAGCAAGGTCACCTACCAGGATGTGAAGCTGGAAGTGCTGGAAACGGTATATGACGGTACACGTGCAGCGTTTTTAGTTCAATTCACTGCGCCCAATCTGAATCAAGGCGAATATGACAACGGTAAAGATATTGTGAAGCTAAGCAATGGGATTGATAACGTCTTTTTCAATGTAAACGGGTCACGTCAGGACACGGGTCTGTTCTACAGTTCCATAGGAGAAACGCAGCCAAACACGCTGCTCTTTGAACAAGTCATCCCCTCCGAGCAGAATTCGGCCTTCCCGGATCAATTTGACGCCGAAATTAAGTTGACGCTGCAAGGAATTGATCATGAGTTCAAGCTAAATATTCCTTTTACCAAATCAACAGACGATATCCAGCATGTTCTGCCTGACACTACAATCTCGAACGATCTGTATACTGCTGCTGTTACGGAAGCCAAAGTTACACCTGTTACAACACGCATATCTACAATCATTTCCTTAAACAACAAAAGCACACTTACCGCGCAAGATGAAGAGCAGTTGCGCCATATCGGATTTGCCATTTTCGATGATCAGGGCCGGCAATTGACAGCCCTTAGCGGTGAGGGCTTGTATGAGGGAAACCAGTTGAGATCCGAGCGAATTTATGCCACAACATCCAAGCATCTGAAGTACTTAATCGTGAAGCCTTTTGAGATTAAGGATGATTTTACGGAAGTGATCAAAGACCATCAATTCATCAAGGGAATGGACATTAAGGTCAACTTGAATCAGTAATAAATCATATCCTTTTGAAGGAGTCATTGTATGTCTGTTCAATATACGATTACATCTCTAAGCATACTCGGTCCATTATTCTTTCTGGTCCTGATTGCCCTGGTGTTCTACACCAGGGTATACAAAATCAGGTACACAGCCAGACAATATATTTTAGTGATCGCTTTTATCGTTTACCTTTTTGGAGTTATGCATTTTGTATTCTTCCCCATCGACATTAACATCGGAATATATGCCAATCAGACTCCGTGGTATAAGGCCATTCAGTGGATTCCTCTTCTGACTGCGGATGCACCGAGTTTCGCATTAAACATCCTGCTGTTTATTCCACTGGGGTTCATACTTCCTTTATTAAAACCTTGGGCTAATTCCATACGAACCGCTGCAATGGCAGGATTAACTCTAAGTTTTCTCATCGAAATGCTGCAGCTCCTGATTCGAGTTACCTTGGGCAATGGCCGCAGCACTGATATCAATGATCTAATTGCCAATACTGCAGGATGTGTGCTTGGGTATGTCACCTTGAATTTGTTCACAAAATGGGCCATTATACAACGCCTAATGACCACATGGAGGTTAAAACACGACCCATTACACAAATATAAGCATTAATTGATTGCATCAAGCGCACACCTCCCCTGGTAGGCAAAACATGGTCAATTCATTATGATGAAAAAAGCAGTCTGCTATGATACAATGAAGGAATTGTGTATTCACAGACAGACATGTGGATAAAGCCCATGAATGAATGATTTCTGGTACGCTTTATCCATGATCATGCTGCCACTCTAGGGAGGTTTATGGAACAACCATGCTCATTATTGGTATCGCCGGAGGAACCGGCTCCGGTAAAACGACGGTAGCTCGTTCCGTCATTGACCGTCTTGGATCGGGCAAAGTAACTTTTATATCCCAGGACAACTATTACAAAGACCAGTCGCAGCTCACCCCTGAGCAACGTCGACTCACCAATTACGATCATCCGTTTGCATTCGATAATGATCTGTTGATTGAGCATCTCACCCTGTTAAAACAAGGCCAAACGGCATATGCTCCCGTATATGACTTCACCATAGATAATCGTGCCGCGGATGAAACGGTTGAACTGGCACCAAACCATATCATTATTGTGGAAGGACTGCATGTTCTGATCGATGAGCATCTCCGCGCTCTTCTGGATATTAAGGTATTTGTCGATACGGATTCTGATGTGCGTATTCTGCGCAGAGTTCTGCGGGATATGGAAGAACGTGGCCGTACGATTCAATCCGTATATAAACAATATCTCGAAACCGTCAAACCGATGCACGATGCTTTTATCGAGCCTTCCAAAAAGTATGCAGACATCATCATTCCCGAAGGTGGACATAATGAGGTCGGTATTCAAATGTTATCCATTCTGACTGAGAAATATCTGACTGGTGAACAGTGGAATGGCGCTTAATTAAACATGCTGATGCATTACTTGCCCTGCATTCATCACGTTTGAGTGAATGACAGAGAGATCCTACAGCATGACCACTGAAATCCAGATTGCGATTTAGCGCAATCTGGATTTTTTGGGTATTTCTATTTTATAATGGACTCTATAGCTGAAAGGAGACATCACCACATGGCTACTTTTGAAGAGTTTATACAGCATGATATCCGCGTTGGTACAGTGGTGGAAGCCGAACCTTTTCCTAAGGCTCGAATCCCTGCCATCAAAATGACTATCGACTTTGGCCCACTCGGCCTCAAACGTTCAAGCGCCCAAATTACAAAACATTATACCCCCGATATGATGATCGGCAAGCAGGTTATTGCCGTAGTCAATTTTCCGCCGCGCCGAATTGCTGGTTTTGTATCGGAAGTGCTGGTGCTTGGCGGCGTGCCTGGTGAAGGTGACGTTGTTTTGTTAACGCCAGACCAGACATTACCCAACGGCACGCCGATTGCCTGATTTTTTCATGATAATGCGATTCTGTCTTTTCACCTTAAAGCATAATGCTATAAATCTTCCGATTCGTGGTCTTTTACCATGCAAATCAGTCCAGCCGGAACGATTTCCAATCCCAAGTGCCACATTAATCATCCACAAAAGGATTGCTTCATAAGTCATGAACATGACTTTGCAGCAATCCCTTTTGAATTTAACTCCCCACTCTTCCCAATACATACAACAGAATGAAGTTATTCTCCCTGCTCCATGCTTCTCGATTCTTTCGGAGACACACCGTTCACTCGCTTGAACATCTTGGAAAACAGCAATGGATCTGTATACCCCACCGAGTGAGCCACTTCGCTAACCGACAACGACGAATGCTGCAGCAGTTCAGCTGCACGGTTCATCCGGTATTCGAGAAAGAATGCCTGTAATGACTTACCATACCTTTCCTTGAAAAGTCCTGACAGATATGTACGGTCCAGACCTACAGCTCGGGCAATATCAAGGATTGAAGTTCTCTGACTATACCTGATCTCCATAAACTGAACCGCCTGCCTGATGTATTCCTCCTTGGTAGACAGAGGCCGCTGCACCTGCTCTCCTGCCGGAGAAGATGCGATCAGCTCTGCAATCAAGCGGTATAATAAGCTCTGGTTGAACACATCTCCCCCGGTACGTGTGGATGCCTGAACCATCTCCGCATACAACCGATCAAATATGTCTAAATCCCTGGCATCAAATATAGGATGTTCGGAACTTAACTGTGCCCGCTGCATGAATGTCTTGGCGTGCACCCCTCTGAAGCCAAACCAGGAATATGTCCAAGGTTGCTTCTCATCCGCCTCATAATGGATAAGGGTATCCGGAAAAATGATGAAACCCTGACCCTGTGTCAACTCGTATTGCCGATCCGCCATAAACACAGTGCCTTTGCCTTCGTGAATGTAATGAACAATGTAGGAATCCCGGACGCCAGGCCCCCAATAATGCGACGGATCACATGCCTGCCAACCGAAAAATAACAATACCAATTCCATCTGCGTCAAATCCATAGGAACCACGTTCGTTTCGACCAGTCTCACATTTCTCACCCCTTATGTTCATTACCGCAACAATCTCTTCACTAAAATTATAACAGGTAAATATGTAAATTATCAGCTGTAAACGAATCCAAAAATGGGATTATGCCATGTTTCAGAGAGGTTGAGCCATAGTTATACAGGCCTGATTCTCCTATATTGGAGGTACACCATTTATTCAGGGAGGCTGAACTTGAGATGAACAAAATTACGTTTCTCGGTGCGGGAAGCACCGTTTTTGTCAAAAATGTATTGGGTGACGTCATGATGAC
Organism: Paenibacillus sp. 1A_MP2; assembly: GCF_052244825.1. NCBI lineage: Bacteria > Bacillati > Bacillota > Bacilli > Caryophanales > Paenibacillaceae > Paenibacillus > Paenibacillus sp. 1A_MP2. Next base: position 59,985 of record NZ_JBQQCS010000001.1, read on the forward strand.
TGAAGCACTGCAAGATTTTGAGCTGGCGCTGTTTGATATTGATGCCGAGCGCCTAAATGATTCGGAGCGATTGCTTACCAGCATGGCACGTTCCCTCGGAAGCGGCTGTGCCATCAAAGCATATACCGACCGCAAGGAAGCGCTGCGCGGAGCCAAATATGTAATCAATGCTATTCAGGTGGGTGGATATGATCCATGTACAATTACGGACTTTGAAATTCCGAAGAAGTATGGACTGCGTCAGACCATTGCCGACACGCTGGGGATTGGCGGTATTTTCCGGAATCTGCGGACGATTCCGGTAATGCTCGATTTTGCCCGGGATATGCAGGAAGTGTGCCCTGATGCGTGGTTCCTGAACTATACCAACCCAATGGCGGTACTGACCAATGTCATGAATGTGCACGGCGGAATCAAAACCGTAGGTCTATGTCACAGCGTCCAGGTGTGCGTACCGCATCTGTTTGATGCACTGGGGATCGATCAGACGGGTGTAGTCGCGAAAGTTGCGGGTATCAATCATATGGCCTGGCTGCTGGAAGTCACTCGGGATGGTCAGGATCTGTATCCAGAGATTAAACGTCTGGCGAAGGAAAAGCAGAAAGAGCAGCATGATGACATGGTACGTTTTGAGTTGATGCAGCGCTTTGGATACTATGTTACCGAGTCTTCCGAACATAATGCCGAGTACCATCCTTATTTTATCAAACGGAACTACCCCGAGCTGATCGAACGATTCAACATCCCGCTGGATGAATATCCGCGCCGCTGCGTGAATCAGATTGAAGGCTGGAAGGAAATGCGTGAGAAGCTGTTATCCAGCGAAAATATTGAACATACGCGCAGCCGGGAGTACGCTTCGCATATTATGGAAGCCATGGAGACAGATCGCCCTTACAAAATCGGCGGTAATGTCATGAATAACGGGTTAATCACCAACCTGCCTCGTGAAGCATGTGTAGAGGTGCCTTGTCTGGTTGACGGTTCCGGTATCAGTCCAACGTATATCGGTGACCTGCCTCCACAACTGGCTGCCCTGAACCGGACCAATATCAATACCCAATTGCTGACGATTGAAGCTGCCATCACGGGTAAAAAGGAACATATTTATCATGCCGCCATGCTCGATCCGCATACTGCTGCCGAACTGTCTATGGATGATATCGTCGCGCTGTGCGATGAACTGATCGAAGCTCACGGAGACTGGCTGCCGAAGTACACATCATAAGAAATTCATGGTTTCGCACTTGAAAAGCGCCGATTTCCTCTCATTAGAGAGGGAGTCGGCGCTTTCAGGAGTTTTCATTTTATTTTCCAACCTCATCCTGAAGCAGGAAACGATAGCCGATTCCCGGCTCAGTCTGGATAAATCGAGGCCGCGTGGGATCTTCCTGCAATTTTTTACGCAGATGACCGACGTACACCCGTAAGTAATGGCTGTCTGACTCATGGTGATGCCCACCCCACACTTGTTGCAGCAGCTGCCGTTGGGTAATAATTTTGCCTGCGTTGGAAGCAAGTACTTTCAGCATTTCATACTCGGTTGGAGTTAACTTGACGGGTGATCCCTCCAGATCCACCTGCCTCTGGGCCAAATCAATCGTGAGCGGACCAAAGCGCAGTACAGGCTCATCCGTTGTTTTCGCCACATGGCGAAGAGCAACCCTAATCCGGGCAACCAGCTCGCCCATGCCGAACGGTTTGGTAACATAATCATCTGCCCCGCCGTCCAGTGCAGCGATTTTATCCTCTTCGCGTTCTTTCGCTGTCAGCACAATGACCGGTACCTGAGACCACTCCCGAATACGCTGAAGTACGTCCATTCCGGACATGCCGGGCAAGCCCAGATCAAGCACGATCAGATCGGGATGCACAATGCTCGCCTGGACGACCGCCTCTTCTCCGTCTGCACATTCATGAATCTCAAAGTTGTGCGCCTGAAGCGTAACCTTCAGCAGTTTGCGGATCTGTGGTTCATCATCCACAATCAATATGCGTGCGCCTTGTGGTGCCGTCATGTCATTCTTCCTCTCCTTGTCCCATATACGGGAATGATGCCTCGGGTTCTTCGGTAGGCAAACAAATGCACACCCGTGTCCCGCCTCCCGGATTCGGCTCTGCGGTAATCGTACCTCCATGAACCTCGACAATTCCTCTGCAGATGGCGAGTCCCAGTCCTGTACCTGTCACATGCCGTGACGATTCAGAACGATAAAACTTCTCAAACACCCGCTCTCGATCTGCTTCCGGGATCCCGACGCCCGCATCAGCCACCACAATGGTCATTCGTCCAAGCGACTCATCTGCCTTTACCGTAATGACGATTTCACTGTCGACCGGAGAATATTTAATGGCATTGCTGATGACGTTAACCAGGACCTGCTCCAGCAATACCTCGTCTCCAGATATAAATGGCGGTTGATCCGGCAAATCCACACGGATGCGGCGGTGCTGAATAAATTGCTGAACCTGCCCCAGCACAATACCGATCATGTCACCCACATCACACCATTTCCTGCGCAGCTGCAGCATACCACTTTCCAGCTTCACCATGCCAAGCAAGTTGGTCACCAGCCTGTTCATCCGCAGCGCTCCATCCCGAATATTGCCTGTAAGTTCCTTTCGGTCCTCCGCGGTAAAAAGGGAATCATTCTCTAGCAGGCCTGTGGCTGAACCAATGATGGCGGTAAGTGGTGTACGCAGTTCATGAGATACTGAATCCAGCAGAGCGGTACGAATTCGCTCCGATTCAGCGGTCATTTGCGCCAGCCTCGCTTCCTCCGCCAGCTTAACACGAGCGATGGCGCTCGCCACCAGCCCGCCACAGGCTTCCAGCAAACGCAGTTCCTCCCGCTGCTCATAAAGATCACTGGATTCCAGATTCACGGCAAGCACCCCGTGAATCTGGTCTTCTGTACGCAGCGGCACATACAGCCCAGACGATTCCCGCAGACTGGACGATCCGCGTCCAGCTACTTCTCCATGGATGTATACCCACTTGGCAATGGCAGCCTCAGACTCACTTTTGCCCCAGCCTGCGAAATCCGGTTCGCCCGAAGATGAGGTAACCGCGAGCTCCCCGTCAGAATTAGGAAGATATAATGCCGCCGGAGCCCCAAGTGTTACGAGACTTGCCTCGCAATATTGTTCAGCAGTGTATCCAAATCTGTAACAGCCGTCATCTGACGGCTTAAAGCATACAGCGAATTTGTCGTATTCTCACGCTGTTTCACCATCTCCAGTTGCTGCCGCAGGCGCCCTGCCAAACTTGCGGTTAATACCGCAACTGCCAAATACACGACAAAAGAGAAAATATATCGTAAATCTTCAACCGTAAAGCTCAGATACGGGGGTACAAAAAGAAGTCAAAGGCAACAACGCTAAGACTTGCTGCGTATATCGCCGGTCCCAATCCCCAGTAAACGGCACTGACCAATACGGGGAAAAGATAAATCAGCCCCACGTTAACCAGATCCTCGCTCATACCGATCGTATGAAGCAACATAGTTAACAAGGCGATGCCGAGGGTTACCCATATATATTTGGGGACACGCTTCAGCTTCAACCAAACCGCTTCCCCTTTGGTTCGTTCAGACACAGTACAATTCACATCCCGCTCTGATCATAATCGTAATCTGCAACAATCAATACATCTATATGCCTCGATAGCCGTACCAGCCTGCTGACAACCGATCCTTTTCCACGGTAGCCATTCAGCCACCAGACACGTTTTGCCTGACCCACTACAAGCTGCGTTGCTTTTTCTTCAGAAGCTCTACCTGCCAAAATACCAGGCACATCTCTCAGTCTCAGACAGTGATGAATGTAAAATTCCCCGCCCAATCGGACCGTGAGCTGTTCCAGCTCCTCCAATTGACACCTTGCCTCGTCACTCATAACCTTGCCTACATAAACATGATGCACATGCCAGACCGCCTTCAGTCGATAGGCGGTACGAAATCCACGCCGGATCAGCCGATCGGCATGTTCATCACAGCTTACGCAGACAAAGACTGCTTCCTGTCTGCGCCAGGGACCGCGCAGCGCGCTTTTGGGCTCCTGAGATTCCAAACGTTCATCCACATCATCCGCCAGTTCGCGCAGGGCAAGTTCCCGCAAGGCAATCAGATTGCCAATGCGAAAGAAATGCTCCAGTGCTTGATTCACCTTGGCTGCTGCATAGATTTTACCCTCCCGCATGCGCTGCCGCAAGGCCTGCGGGGCTACATCAATGAGCTGAACCTCATCCGCCATTTGCAAAATCTGATCCGGCACCGTCTCTCGGACCCGAATCCCCGTAATATGTTCCACTGCATCGTTCAAACTTTCCAGATGCTGCACATTAACTGTGGTGATGACGGAAATACCTGCCTCCAACAGAAGAAGCACATCTTCGTACCGTTTTTGCCGCATGCTTCCTGGAATATTTGTATGTGCAAGTTCATCCACCAACACCACTTCGGGACACAGACGGAGAATCGCCTCGGTATCCATCTCCTCCAATTGGACCTCCTGATATATCCGCTGCTCCCGTGGAATTACGGACAATTGACCAATCTGCTCCACCGTCTCCGCCCGATTATGCGTCTCCAACAGACCAATCTGCACGTCGATGCCTTTACGAAGCAGATCATTGCCTTCCCGGAGCATCATATAGGTTTTCCCTACGCCTGGGGCAGCACCGATATATACTTTGAACTTACCACGCCGAATCTGGCCGATCTGTTCTTTCATTTCCTGCTCGCTTAACCTGCGATAGGTCGGTGTCTCCATTTCGGGCAAACGGGCAGGGAGCACACGCTCTCCCTCCTGCTGTGCTCGATCCGCCAACAGGAAAAGATCGACGCCCCGCATCCTGCGCAGCAGGGAGTTAACGAATGATCCTTGCCACAGCTCCTGCCAGCGGGTGTGTCGTGAATGTCCCATTACGATTCGGGTAATCTGATGCTGGACCGCATATTGTGCCAGCGTTGATGGCATTTTCCGGCGATGTACGACAGTTAATTCCTCGAATCGACCACCAAACTTCTCTACCAGTTTGATCATGCTGCGACGGAAAACAATAGCCTCCTTGGTTAACGGCTGCTTCATATTGCGGAAGGTCACGGCTTGCAAATCCCCGTTCAGCCTCTTCGCAATCTGTTGTCCGCGCCGAATGTAGATCGACCCATTCCAGTGATATTGGGTGGATACCAGAATACGTTCCATGATGCCTGTCGTCACGGTAATGCCCATCTCTTCCCGGTGCTCTCGCAGCGATTCGTTAACCCCTTCCGCGACAAGCCGGAGAGCCAGCTCACGTAAAACACCCAGATTCCCCTGTCGAAACACCGCTTCTCCTTCATGTCCCCTAAGATGTCCCTCAGCGAGTCGGCTCAATACCGTTTCCGGCGTCACGTCGATCAGCTTCACCTCATCGGCCAGTTCAAGGGTATCCGCAGGCACGGTATGTTCCACGGCGATACCCGTAAGCTGACGTGCAAGCTCCGTATATCCCTCCAGCTCATATACGTTCACCGTTGTAATGACGCTGATGTTATGCCGCAGCAAATACTGTATATCCTCCAGCCGTGTTGCGTGACGTGCTCCTTTCCGGTTTCGATGGGCCAATCCGTCAACGAGCACCACTTCCGGATTACGCGCGAGCAGGGCGTCCAGATTCAGGTCCTTCATCTCCATGCCGTCTTTCCCACGAGACCAGTGAATGCTTGGAATCCGTTCCAACTCACCCAGCTGCTCCACCGTCTCCGGTCTGCGCATGGTCGACACGGCGCAGATGACGACATCAATACCCTGCTGGCGCAATGTGTTTCCTTCCCTCAGCATATGATATGTTTTGCCTGAGCCACTTACTGGACCAATGTAAATTTTCAAGGTGCCCTGCTGCAGCTTCGTAATCATCTTCAAAATGTCTTCCGGAGACTTGCGCTTGAAGCTGTCCTCCATCCCGCCCACTCCCCCTATCCATAACTGTTACACAACATGGAGAAAGCCCCTTCCGAAACTCGGAAGAAGGCCAGATATGGTTTTTCATACAACATACATCGCAGACTATATCTTATATGTGATTAACACATTTCCAAGCAAATGGAGCCCGAACAACGTATCCTTTCTGCAGACGGACCGTAAAATATGATCTCTTTCAAACACCCCGCTCCCTTACTTCAGCTCTGCCTTCAATACCAGATTCAGTGCGGTCACATTCACACGTGGCTCACCGAAGATGCCCAGCTGTCGCCCTTGTGTATGTTCCTCCACGATCTGGGCAAGCTGCTGCTCGCTAAGGCCTGTTGCCTGACTAATACGAGGAATCTGTGCTTTTGCCGCTTCAGGTGACAGATCCGGGTCCAGACCCGAACCCGAACTCGTCACGAGATCCGCAGGAATGTGCTGCAAGCCCGGGTTCTCCTGTTGGACCAGAGCCACCTTTTCCTTCATCTCAAGGATATACGCCTCAGACGCCACGGCGCGATTGGAACCTGCTGAAGCTGTTCCATCATAACTGGCGTTCGAGGCCCGGGGCTGGAACAGCCCCGGCGATTTTACTTCCTGCGCCAGCAGCGACGAACCGATTGTTTTTCCGTCCGCTGTGATCAGACTGCCGTTGGCATGATTAGGGAAAAGCAGTTGAGCCACTCCGGTCGTGACCAGCGGATAGACAATTCCGCAGATTAGCATAAGCACGACAGACAACCGGATGGCAGGCAGTACCTGTTTCATATGAATCACATCCTGATTTCATTATTAGTTGTACCATTTACACCAGATGAAGTCCCGACAGCACCAGATCGATCAGCTTGATTCCGATGAACGGCACGATCACGCCGCCTACGCCATAGATGAATACATTCCGTCCAAGCAGCCGCTCCGCGGACATGGCTCGATATTTCACACCCCGCATAGCGATAGGAATGAGCAGCGGGATAATGATGGCGTTGAAGATCAATGCAGACAGAATTGCGGACTGTGGTGAAGCGAGATTCATAATATTCAATGCCTGGAGCTGCGGCATAGCCAAAATAAACATGGCCGGAATGATGGCGAAATACTTGGCAATATCATTCGATATCGAAAAAGTCGTCAGCGCGCCGCGGGTAATAAGCAGCTGCTTGCCAATGGAGACGACCGACAGCAGCTTGGTCGGGTCGGAATCCAGATCAATCATGTTGGCCGCTTCCTTGGCTGCCATGGTGCCTGAATTCATCGCCAGGCCTACATCGGCCTGTGCCAGAGCAGGAGCATCATTGGTCCCGTCGCCCGTCATGGCGACGAGCTTTCCTTCCTGCTGCTCTTTTTTGATCGCAGTAATCTTGTCTTCCGGTTTCGCTTCGGCAATAAAATCATCCACGCCCGCTTCCAGCGCAATGGTCGCCGCCGTCAGTGGGTTATCGCCCGTACACATAATCGTCTTGATACCCATAGCTCGCATCTCGGCGAATTTCTCCTTCAGACCTGGCTTCACCGTATCTTTCAGATAGATTACACCATAAATCTGGTCGTCCATTGCAACAGCAAGCGGTGTACCCCCAGCCTTCGCAATTCGGTTGGCTATATCATCCAAATCCCCAGGTATCCGTCCTCCACGGGAGGAAATATGGCGTTTGATCGCATCCACCGCACCTTTGCGAATCTGCTTCCCACCGCTTAGATTCAGACCCGACATACGGGTCTCTGCGGTGAAGCTCACATGCTCTGCATCTGCATATTCCGTCTCCGCCCAGTTCTCGCCCTGCTTGCCAGCTAACTCAACGACCGAGCGCCCCTCTGGTGTCTCATCCACTACGGAAGCTTGCAGCGCAGCCCGGGTCATCTCCTGTGCTGACACCCCCTGAACAGGGACAAACTCAGCAGCCATGCGGTTTCCGTACGTGATCGTTCCGGTTTTGTCCAGGATCAGCGTATCAATATCGCCTGCCGCTTCCACCGCTTTCCCCGACATGGCGAGTACGTTGAACTGTGTTACGCGGTCCATGCCTGCGATCCCAATGGCGGATAACAGCCCGCCGATCGTTGTTGGAATCAGACAGACGAGCAACGCGATTAGTGTCGCCAGATCAAGCCGGATGCCCAGGTAGCTTGCCATCGGAACCATCGTTAATATGACAATCAGAAAAATTAGGGTCAACACGGCAAGCAGTGTAGTCAGCGCAATTTCATTCGGTGTTTTCTGACGCTGTGCACCTTCAACAAGTGAGATCATCCGGTCGAGGAACGACTCCCCCGGATCGGTCTGTACACGCATGACAATATAGTCGGAAGTGACTCGTGTACCTCCCGTAACGGAGGAGAAGTCACCACCTGCCTCCTTGATCACGGGGCAGATTCCCCGGTAATGGCGGACTCGTCGATGGAGGCCAGCCCTTCAATGATCTCACCGTCCGTGGGAATCAGCTCTCCCGCTTCTACACGGACGAGATCTCCTTTTTTCAACTGGGTCGAAGACACTTGCTTGAGGGTTCCGTCTTTCTGTACCAGATTCGCCGTTGTGTCCGACTTCGTCTTGCGCAGTGTGTCTGCCTGAGCTTTGCCCCGCCCCTCTGCCAGTGCTTCAGCAAAGTTGGCAAACAGCAACGTGAATAACAGGATGAGAAACACTGCGATGTTGTACCCTCGCCCTGCCTCGGATGCAACAAACAGGTCCGGATTAATACACAACAACAACGTGATGAGTGTGCCTACTTCAACGATAAACATCACCGGATTTTTGATCATGACGACCGGGTTCAGCTTTTTGAAAGCATCCAGGGATGCCTGAAGCAGAATCTCACGACTTAAAGTTTTAGTTCTTTTGGGAGTACCTTGATCTGTACCTGTACCTCGCGTTCCCTTACCATGAGGGCTAATCATGCCCATGCCTGTTCCTTCCACCGACTGCTCCTTCTTTCGTTCTATAGCATTCATTGCGTTAATCCACCTCCACACTCTACGTCCTCACTCATATCCCCATAACGGATTGCCGTACTCTCCATCAACGGATCATCGCCAAATGCTCTGCAATCGGTCCAAGTGCCAGTGATGGGAAGAACGTCAACGCACCGACCACCACAATCATCATCACCAGAATGCCTGCAAAAAGAGGCGTATGTGTGCGTAGTGTACCCGTTGTTACGGGAACCACTCGTTTGGTGGCCAGTGATCCGGCAATAGCAAGCATCGCGATCATGGAAATGTATCTTCCGAGCAGCATCACCACACCAATGGCGATGTTGTAAAAGTCTGTGTTGGCATTCAGTCCGGCAAACGCCGATCCATTATTGGCAGCCCCGGATGCAAAAGCATAAAGCACCTCGGTCAGGCCATGCATGCCTGAGTTCGAAATCGAAGCTACAGCTTCCGGGCGCATGAGCGCCAACGCAGTTGGACCGAGAATAATCAAAGGGTGAATGAGCAGCGCAATGGACGCGAGTTTCACTTCTTTGCCCTCGATTTTTTTGCCCAGAAATTCAGGGGTTCGCCCAACCATCAGCCCACAGATAAATACAGCCAGAATGACATAGAGCAATCCGTTGAGCAAACCTACTCCTTTGCCGCCGAATACGTTGTTGAGCATCATTTCAGCCAATGCCACCATCCCGCCGAGTGGAGTAAGCGACTCATGCATATTGTTCACCGACCCTGTTGTAGCTGCTGTTGTGACTGCCGTGAAGAGCGCCGATTCGGATATTCCGAACCTGACCTCTTTACCTTCCATATTGCCTTGAATGCCCATCGCATCCAGCGCAGGCACACCGCGATATTCCGAAACAAATACCGTAGTCAGCATGATGAGGAAAAGAAAACTCATGGCCGCAAACAGAGCCCAGCCCTGCTTCCGGTTGTTCACCATGATGCCGAAGGCATACACCAGCGAGGTTGGCAGCAGCATCATGCAGACGATATGCACCAAGTTCGACAACGCTGTTGGATTCTCAAATGGATGCGCTGCATTCGTTCCGAACCAGCCTCCACCATTGGTACCTAGGTGCTTGATCGACTCCAGCGAAGCGACCAGCCCGCGGCTAATCGTTTGCTGCGCCCCCTCCAGCGTGGTTGCGTTCACCGCTCCCGCCAGTGTCTGCGGCACACCCTGGAATACCAGGAACAGCGCTACAATGAAGCTCAGCGGTAAAAAGATTCTCGTGATTGACCGTACCATGTCGACGTAAAAGTTACCCAGTCCATCCCGGCGGCCGACCAGCCCGCGAATGAATGCAATTGCCACCGCGAAGCCGGTCGCCGCCGAGGTGAACATCGGAAACGTCACTGCCAGCATCTGTGACAGATACGACAGGGAGTTCTCGCCGGTGTACGACTGCCAGTTCGTGTTGGTCATGAACGAAACAGCCGTGTTGAATGCCTGCGCCGCAGGCATATTGGCGATGCCATCCGGGTTGAGTGGCAAATATTGTTGCAGCCGCAGCACCAGAAACATCAACAACAGCATGACGAAGTTGGAGAGGAGCACGGCCGACAGGTACTTTTTCCAACCCATCGACTCGTTCTCCTTCACCCCCATCAATCGATACAACAGTCGCTCAGGTCCGCCAAATATCCGATCCAGCCCTGTTCGCTTGCCGTCAAACACCTTCACCAGATAACTCCCCACTGGCTTCACCAGCAGTATGATGATTAGCAGCGTTACCGCTACTTGTAATAAACCACTACTCATATCCGCATTTCCTCCCTAAAAATCGACGATCCGAGTGCTTCTGGATTCGTGCATAAGGCGACCATCAGAATTTCTCCGGCCTCACCAGCACGTAACCGAGATAGATCACCAGCGCGAGCACAATCATCCCGATGACGATCATATGGCTCCTCCCCTTTCTTGCCCTAAGCTTTCTCACAAAACTTTACAAATCCCCAGAACACCACAAACAACAGCACAACCAGCCCGATTATCGTGGCATCATTCACCATGTGTTCTCCTCCCTCTCTCTACCGTTCTTGCAACCTTCTACATATGAAATCGTAATACGAAACGCTGTAAAAAGGGGGTAAAGAAATACCCGCCAGGGTGTAAAAAAGCGTAAAAAAGACCCGCTCACCTCAGCTATTAGCTGAAGGGAACAGGTCTTTGTGCATTTTTATACTAAGCAATCATTACCTATTACGGTCTGTCTTCAAATTAAATCAAGCTCTACCATGATGGAGGTCAGCTTCTAAAAAGTCTTAAAGTTCAAGCATGCTGATGCTGGCGAATGAGTAGACGATTTTCTAAGGAACACAGGACGTCTTATTTTGCCTTCGAGCCCTCTTTTTATAAAGTAAGGAACATCAGACACGTTATTTCCCAAAGTCCCCTGACAAAAACGCTTCAAATGGCTGTTCATTCTGATACAGCGTGTCTCAGGTTCCTTAGATTTCTGCAAGCGCTTCAAACCCTTGAATAAGACGTCTCAGATTTGTTAGCGCTCGCTCCTTGCTCTGCTCCATTTCAAGAACTACGTGTGGGCATTTCCCTAACATTTTGAGTGCTAGTTTCTCGCTTATTGGTCATGTATTTGTTAAAAAAGTCAGTACTAATTCCCGTCATGTGATGAAAGAAGGAAGTCTCCACTTTCCAATCCTCCTCAATCATATAACGAATATCCAAAAGGCCTTTCTTTGAGAGAAGATCAACAATGGTTTTGATCCTCATGGGTTTTTGAAGAGGAATAGAGGAATCGAAAGGCTCTTTCTCCAAATAGCCTCTACGATGCATTGCTGCATAGAAATTCCGATGGTCCTTCGTTCCCATAATTCCTAAATGGGCTGCTCTGTACCCTAAAACTTGTAGTGAGGTTTTCCATTTTTTTTTGAGTTCCAGGTAATTATCTGGATTAGTAATATGAGCAATTTCTTTTACATCCCTTAAAAACTCGTTTTCTGGTAATAAGAATGCCGTAGCAAATATATTTGCTTCATTCTCAATCATTTTGTGCTCTTTCCGGTCCAGATTAACAAATTCAAGACGATAATGCAGCAATAGATGACCCAACTCATGTGCAATATCAAAATTTCTGCGTACCGCCGAACGCTTCATATTACCCAGTATGATAAACGGGCGATTACTTTCCGTCCAAAGGCTGTATGCATCAATGGCCTCACCAATGGCCTTTTCAAATACAAAAACACCGCTCTTTTCGATCAGAAACATTAGGTTTTCATTCGTGAAAGGCTCCAAACCAAGCTTTTGGCGTGCCATTTGGGCAGCATGTTGGATCTGAGTGACTCGATCATCCTCAAAATGATTCAAATATTCAATAACCTCATCCCGCAGCTTAATAATATTAAGCGTCGGAAGGCTAATTTGTGCCGTAATGTAATTTACAAACGTATCTAGATATTCCACATGTTTTGCCTCTGTCTGCGTCTTGGATATAACATTCAACACTTTCGAACGATAGGCGATGTTCATGACATTAATGTTGGCAGGTGTCATGTGCTGGGCTAGCATATCTTTCGTGTAAAAATATTTACTTTTCACACTGAAAATGCGTTTCAACTCATTCACGATTTGCACTTTAGGAGATGTATAAGCGTTCTCGTATTGCCAAACTGCTTGTTCTGTCACACCTAACTTTTCGGAGAGCTGTTTTCTAGAATATCCATGCATGATTCGTAAATTGGTCAAATTTTCACCAATGAACATGCTGCTCCCTCCTTATTGTACTAACATTGCATAATCAACCCTGCTTATCCGCCTCCAAGATTTCGATATCATATGCGGCAGGGTCAACGATATCTTCCATATCTGGCGCAAGAACCTCGCGGTCATCATCATTCAAATCTGCACCAGAGATCAAATCAGATAAATCTTCTATAAAATAAGCTATATTATCTTCCGGATTGGGCAAATAATGCTGAACTTCAGATATTTGATATGCGTCATCAATGGCATAAGTAAGAATATGGAACTCATTATAAGTGGATGCAAAATTCTCAAGCTCCTCTTTTACACGACTTACTTGGCTTTCTGAAATAGGAAATGATAGTTGTTCAACTCTCTCCCCTTTTTCTTGTGCAGAAAATAAGCGCGGATCTGGGGAGAACTCCAAATCTTTATTGATTTTGGAGAGATCGTGGAGATACGTTCGAAACGGGCCTTTATTTCCCCCGCCAGTTGGTATTTTAGCTCGTGAGAAGCAATTCTCATTAAAATAGGCAGCATTCTTAATCATAAAAAGAATCTTCGAATCTTCATGCGTAAACTGAAGGTAGTCCCAAGTTAAACCCGCTTTGGATTTCTTGTGAGCAAAACCTTGTTGACCGCAATAGTCTGCTATTTTACTTTCAATAAAATTGCCCTTGGTCCAGGCAAAAGCTGAACTGATCTTCATATTTTCTCTTCGATCTTTACGGTGATCAATATAATCGCGATATCCATCCACAATAGCATTTACAATCATTTTACTATGTTCCGAATTAAATTTATATTGTTCCATAAGAATCACTCCGATTCCGATTATATGAAGGCAGTTTATATTTTAATCGAAATCAGATGGTATGGATATGATTTTTTTTGTTTTTTTTAAAGTTTCACCATATTCTCATAAAAAATACTCCCATTCATATCCATGACGAATTTATTCGTCCAGGCTATCAAAAGGAGTAATGTCTTCGCCCTTCATCCAAACGGATTCTGGGCCCATTGCAGCAATTTTTTTCGGGTAATTTTCCCGTGTGATGTATGTTGGATCACCCGGCCGCTGTCCAGCAGCAGAACTTGAGGCGATTCATGGTGAACCTCGGTATCTTCAGCGATGCGGCGGGAAAGCGTGCGGCTTTCAATAACTTTGACGATCCGGTATTCCATTTTTTGTGCAGGATTGGATGCATTCGAACCCACAAACGCCATAAACTCCCTGTATGCTCTTGCACTGATTGGACAGGTTGTACTGTGTTTCAGCAGCAGCACCGGATGATCCTGCGACCGCACAAGCAATTCTTCCCATTCCTCTTGCTTATGCAACTCCTTGACATGTTCACTCAGCATATCATCCAGCCCCGAGCCAGCACGTTTACTAACGACAGATCCAACCACGACGCCCAATGCCACACCAAAGGCAATACCCAGGCCAACCTGATTTGCAGCCACACCAATACTCGTTCCAATGGCGATGCCCACCCCAAGCCAAAGCGTTTGAGAATTCACTTTTTTATCCATGGAGATCATCCTCCCTAAAGAAATTCATAAAAAATATTAATTTTAATATAGAAGCAATCACTCATTTGCCTGTATAAAATGGCTATGGTAACCTAAGAATAGTCAACAAGGCGAGGTAAGATAGAACTCTCTTACTGCGCACGTCTGTTACGATGCAAAATCAATCCCACCGCAGGAGTCAACCTGTTTAACGGTGGGTTTTTGTTTATCACTTTCTTTAGAGCATTCCCACCGATTGTCTACCGAAAATTATATCATAGGCGCCCATTCAGGCGCTTTTATATTCTTCATCTAAGGGTACACTTTTGTGATACACTGATTGTAATTTGGCAACGATGAACATGAAGAAATGATTGGAAAGGCGGAAATTCGTTATGGCATATGCTTTTATGATCGAACCGCAGTATTATAACGCTTTGGAGAACGAGGACGAGCTGATTGAGAAGTGCCAGGAGTGGGGTTTGCTGTCGGAGAAAGCAACCAAGGTCAAAACGTTCTATTATAAAGGAAATGGACTGAATATGCCTTGTACCATCGTTGGCTTTGTCGATCATATGGCAGCCGTCATCCAACTGGACAATGAGCAGAAACACTGCATTCATCCGTCGTACCTGAAAGAAATGCAGGCGTCCAGCTATAATGTGAAAAGTTCAATTGGAGCGGGAACAGTCAAGCCCGGGGAACCGGTTGCTGCAACCCAACCAGATCATATCTCCAGCTCTGATACCGTTCAAGAGCCTGATGCTGCGTCTAATCTGGATGAAATTCCATCCGGTATGAATGCAATGGATTTCGAATCGGATGTGGACACGGATGACGATGATAACTCTTCTGCTCTAAAAGGCGACCCTGAGGGTCTGGTGGAAGAGTACGTTGGACCTGCAAATGCAACCAGCAGTGCAGCCAAACCTAAGGCCAAAACCGCAGGCAAAGCCAAATCAGTCAAGATTGAGCTGCCGGAGGGTAAAGTGAAAATGTCCGCCGTTGTGAAGGAATTTACGACCGTGCCGAACCACTTCTCCGACAATGATGACGAAATCATCATCTATGAAGCCGTAACAATCACGGAGCCTGAAGTCGTTGACATTGGCGAAGCCTGGTCCAGCCACAGTGCTACCATGAAGAAACAGGAGCTTGAGGTTGGTGATGTGCTTACGTTTGAAGCCAAAATCATCAAGAAAAAGCTGACCAGGAACCCTGTTCCTTATAAAATCAACAACCCCTCCAAGCTTCAGAAAGAGGTCTAGTTTTCAAGTAGCGTACGCCCATCCCCTTCTTTCAGCGTCGCAAAAAACCTCCAGACCATGTAACTCATGTCCTGGAGATTTTGTTTTTTTATATCAAAGACACGCTAACTCGCACTTTACTGATGGCTTGCTGCCACACAGCTAATTTGGAACTGAACGCCAAATTTATCAATAACCGTACCGTAGGCCGGACTCCAGAACGTTTCCTGAATCGGCATTTTCACTTTCCCGCCATCTTGCAGCTGGTTAAAGATTTCTTTGGCTTCCTCCGCGGTATCCGTATTCACTGTGACATTAACATGGTTACCCACTACATATGGCATGCCAGGAAATGTGTCGGACAGCATCAGCACAGAGCTGCCAATTTGCAAAGAAGCATGCATGATACGGTCTTTGGCTTCTGGTGGTACGGGGTGATCCGGATCGGATGGACCGTCGCCAAATGTCTGGAGAGCTAACACTTCGGCTCCAAATGCTTTTTTATAAAAATCCACTGCTTCACGTCCATTGCCATCCGTTACAAGATACACATTCAAGCTGATCGCCATGCGTTCTTCATCTCCTTGATATCATGTAATTAAACCACTAATGCCGCTTGCGACATGAGTATATACGAACAGGCTGTCCGTTGACAAGAGTACGGATAACAAGCTCATAGGTAGGATTATCCGCAAGCCTTCTTTTATCCAAAAAAAAGACCACTCTCCCGATTCCTGTCGGTCAAATGGCGTGGTCGATCCTATGAGGTTAGCGCGTTTTTACGATGCTATCTATTTCACTTTTCAACAAGAGGTATCGGTGAACACTTCTCATGATCGGGACCTTAGTTAGTTTATTCTTGTCTACATAAAGTTTCATCTGATCTTTGGTCAGACCCAACAAACTCCCTGCTTCAGATACCGTCAATACAACCTCGGGATTCGTAGCATTAAACGTTCTCTTCACTTTCTGGTTCCAGTCCTCGAATACCTGCATAGATCAGTGATCTCTCCTATCCATAGCCAGTCGTTCTCCAGGCTGAATAGATCCATTATACCATACTTGTGATGATCGTAACTGAATCCTTATGGAGAACCAATTTATGTTAGTGCAGAATTCCTTTCTTGGACCCCTTTGAAAGCCTTTTAATCAAATCCGCTAAACCTCTTCCCAGAATCGGCGCAGGTTGTTCATGGCGATTTTGGATGCTGACTTGCACTCCTCCATGCCTTCGAACTCCACCGTTATGTTGCCGTCATAGCCGGAGTCTTTGATCAGCTTCACAATTTTGCGAATGGGGATGTCCCCATGCCCAACGATGGCTCCACGCAGGAAATTACCATTGGCAGTGGTAAACCACTCCCCTTCGCCCGGATGTTCATCATAAGAACGGAAATAGAAGTCTTTGAAATGGACCAGAGAAGCGTACGGCAGATTTTTCATGACCCCGATAATCGGGTTTTCATCCACACACATGAAATTGCCAATGTCGAGTGTTGTTTTGAAGTTCGGACGATCCACGGCATGCAGCACACGCTGCACACGATCGCTCGCCTGCACGCTGAAGCCGTGATTTTCGATGGTTGTCGTAATACCAAACTGCGCAGCATAATCCGCAATGATCTGGCTTCCCTTCACCATGAGCGGGAGATTTTCCTCGAACCAGGCAATGGTCATTTTCTCCTTTGGCAACGTAAACGCCGTGACGTCATGACGCATATGCTTCACACCCATCCGGTGTACGACGTCGACATGTCTTTGGACCCGAGCCATTTCTTCCGCAAAAGCCTCTTCCGTCTCCTGCACGAAATTCGCAGGCATCGAATAGTTGGACAGCTCAATACCTGCAGAAGCAGCTCGCTCCCGGATGGCATCAGCCAGCTCATAATTATCTTCCACGGTGTAGCCATACGGAACCATCTCCATATGCTCACCACCATTTGCTGCAATCCAGTCGATCATATCCAGAACCGTCATTTCACCCGAATTCAAATCATTCAACAAGCTATACGTACTCAGGCCCACTTTCATCTGCTCAGCTCCCTACCGGTATTGTTTGATGAATTCAACTGCTTTGCGAATGTCCAGCTCCGGCTGATCGCCTACTTCACGTTCAATTGTCAGATACCCTGTGTAACCAATTTCCTGAAGGGCCGCAAAGTATCCGTCAAAATCCACACCGCCCTCTCCAAGCGGCACTTCACGGAAGAATGTCCCAGAAGAAACCATTTCGGCAATCTTCTCATGATCCATGGGCGCGTAACCTACTGCGCCATATACATCTCTCGGATCGACTTCCTTGAGACGCACCCCATCTTTCACATGGGTGTGGACAATATAATCCTTCAACAGATGGACACCGCGAGCCGGGTCATCCCCCGTAACCATAACCATATTTGCTGGGTCAAAATTCACCGATACCCCATTGGTCGACAATGTATCCAGGAATCCTTTCAAATCTGCGGCTGTTTCCGGCCCTGTCTCAATAGCAAAGTACGCACCTACACTTTTCGCATATTGACCCAGCTCTTCGCAAGCCGCATGCAGCGTGGCATACACTTCGGAGGAAGGATCATGCGGAACAATACCGATATGTGTTGTGACGATATTCGTACCCAGATCAAGAGCAAGATCCACGATGCGCTTGGACTTCTCTACTTTCCACGGATTATCTTCCTTGACCTGAAACCCATGACCACCCAAATCGCCAACCAGCGCAGAAATTTCAAGCCCAAGAGAATCGATATAACTTCTTAACTCTTTGCGAGCCGCAGGCGACAGATTTTCGGGATCCATCTCTCCCTTGACCGCATAGATCTGTACACCCTCCGCTCCAACGTCTTTCGCTTTGTTCAGCCCTTCTCTTACGCCTACGTTAAAGCTGTCCACGATGACGCCGATCTTGTTCGTTAATTTCATGTTATACCCTCCTGCTGAATTGGTATTTTATCGTCCTGATGTAAATTCATGATGAATGCTCTACTACACTTTCGCCCTATTCACGGTCCACTCCTCTTCTTGTAAAAGATTCTTATCTGGCACCTTACGTTATTCCGGTGAACCGATTTTTACGGATTGAATCTCATAAGGCTTGAACGTCAGTTCGAGCTTCCCTTCACGACAAGCCAATGGGCGGATTTCGTCCTCCAGCAGATTGACCACTGACGTTTGTATCCGTGCGTCAGACCACTGAAGCTCAACTGTCTCTCTGCCGCCGGATGATTCATAGAAACGCAGTATCGTCCCCGTGCCGTCTTCTGAAGCTTTGACAGTATCCAGAATGACGTGCTCGCTCCGAAAGTGAACCCAGGAATGCTCTGCCGTTAATGTGCCTTTATGTCTGCCTGCTGCCACAGCCTGGGCCGGATGGTTCAGCTCCATTGCACGGCGTACCACACCCGCTTCCCGCCAATCGCCTTGATGGGGCAGGAGCGAGTAGGTGAATTCATGCTCCCCCTGGTCGGCATGTTCATCCGGCCATTTCGGAGCACGGAGCAGGGACAGACGAATCGTCTGATCCTTGATGTCGTACCCGTACTTGCAATCGTTCAGCAGACTTACACCGCTATTACCTTCGGAGACGTCTGCCCAACGATGCCCACACACTTCAAACTGTGCCTGCTCCCAGCTGGTATTGTTATGGGTTGGCCGCTCCAGCGCACCAAACGGAATTTCGTAGGTTGCTTTGGCTGACACCAAATCCACCGGAAATGCGACTTTGAGCAACTTATGGTTCTCAACCCAGTTTACCTTGGTCTTGAAATCCACACGTCGCTGATGACGATACAGGATCATATCCTGGTGAATGTCCGAGTTGTTCAGCTTCCAGTGGAAACGAAGGACATCCCTTGTTGCCCCGCACTGCACGATCTGTCCGGAGATCAGCTGTACCGCCCCTGCCCGTTGAGATTCGAACCTCGGGTCAATATCCCACGCATCCCAATACGTAGGTTTGTCATGGAAAAACTGTAACTCGTTCGCTTTATCTCCCGGCTTCAGCCACTCCCGCTGGATGGACTTGTCATACCATCTTGTGATTTCTCCCACATCGTTAAATTCAAGCGTGTAGAAGTCTGTTTCCCAGACGGAAGGGAAAGATTCCTCCTGTTTCCATACAGAAAGATCGGCATCCGATGCCTGGCGCAGCCATATCGTGGTATACCCAAAGGCAGGAATGGATGGAACATAAACTGACAGGGTCAGCACATCTCCATTTTGCTCTAGGTCACCTGCCAGATGATTACCCTGATGATCAAAAGCAGCGAGACCAGTCAGACTCACGTCGCCTGTAATGGCCACCACTTCTCCGCGCTCCCAGCCCAGACTATTAAAAATAACGTAAGGCAGGCCATCCAAACTATCTGTAGCAATACGTTCCACAAGGGTACCGAGGGCGCTCTCCATCGCCGATGTTCCCAGAGAAAATACCTTCGTATACTCCTCCGCGGAGGTGACATATGCTTCGGGGATAGATGTACCCGGGATAATATCATGGAACTGATTGAGCATGATCAGCTTCCAGCCTTCATCGAGCTTATTCTTCACCTGTGCTGCTTCAGAAGATCCGGCAAACTGCTCCCAGATCTCCGCTTCACGGTACAGTACTTCGGCTTTCCGATTGCTCCGTTTATTCCGCGCATGGGTAGTAAACGTTCCCCGGTGAAGTTCCAGATACAGGTCTCCATGCCATTTCGGCAAAGGGGGATTATGGTTAGATATTTCTTCGAAAAATGCTCCCGCTGTACTGAACTTGCTGATGGGCTGCCCAACCATGAGATGGGATCGCGCTCCGAACTCCACCATTTCATTCGTGACCCCGCCCCCGCCATCACCATGACCGTAAAGCAGCATTTGCTCAGGATGTACATCCTTCTGCTTATACGATAACCAATGCTCATCCATATCTTTGGGCCGGGTATGTTCATTCACTCCATGATTCAAGTACGCAAGCACCGAGGTTCCATCAATACCCACCCAATCAAATAGATCATATGGAAAAGCATTGGTATCATTCCAATTGAGCTTGGTGGTCATAAAATAGGGAATGCCCGCCAACTTTAGCAACTGCGGCAACGAAGCACAGTACCCGAAGGTATCGGGGAGCCACTCAATGCTTGAACGCTTGCCGAACTCCTCCTGATAGAAGTTCTGCCCGTACAACATCTGTCTTACCAAGGACTCACCGCTCGGAATGTTCAGGTCCGGCTCCACCCACATGCCGCCAACCAGCTCCCAGCGACCTTCGGCAACCCGGGCTTTGACCCGCTCATACAATTCCGGGTAGTGCTCTTTCACAAACGCATACAGCTGCGGCTGGCTCTGCGAATATACAAACTCCGGGTATTCATCCATCAAGGTACACATCGTGGAAAAAGTACGGCTGGATTTACGGACTGTCTCACGTACAGGCCACAGCCAGGCAATATCGATATGTGACTGCCCAACCAGATGCATGAACCCATTCCGGTATTCTTCCGGGTCCTCCTTCTGCACAGAATGTGCCAGCGAATTTTCGAAATTCTGCACCCATGCCGCCTCCACCCAGCGATTCGGCTCGTTGTACATCTCATCCATCACCTGATGAATGTCCCGGACAAGATGGGTCCGCTTCAAGTCTTTCTCAGGCAATGCCTTCAGCGACTCCGCAAGTACAGTAATGCTGTACATCAAGCTCTGTAGCGGTTGATTCACATATACCAAAGCAGTTCGGATACCACGGATCGGCGGCTGAATCACCGCTTGTCGGTTTAGCGGGTCATGCGGTTCCGGTATAGGATCATACAGCTCAATCTCCAATAAAGGCGTAGTTCCCACACGACTCCTGGGTAAAGGTACATACCAATGATTGCGGTCCAGTCCGTGATAAGGCGCGCCATTCACCTTCAGCAGCCCCTCACCCCCAGCTTCAAAAATCAATCCAATCGCATGATCCTCCCAATTGCATGGAATCTCTATGGTTTTGCTCAGAAAATAAGTCGCTCCATGGTTGCTATGGAGCGGATTTAAGCTTTGGACAATGGCATTCTCCTGTTCATACTCGTATTCTCCTGGCCGGATATACTTAGCTTTCTGCATCTGCCACTCTGGAAGCTCCACCGTATCGAGCCATTGCTGCTGAGCCAGATCCTGAATGAATCTCTGAATTCGAATCATACCTCCACCCCCACCTTCTGAATGTGTAAACTGCAAGCAGTCCAGTCTCTGGAGCTGCTGCCCACCATCAGTCTGAATTCACCTGGTTCGACAACAGGCTGAAGACGGGAGTCGATCAGCGCCAGATGTTCTTTTTGTACAGGAAAAGTAACCGTTCGAGTCTGTCCCGGCTCCAGACGGATTTTGCGAAACCCTTTCAGTGAAATTTCAGCCCGGGTTACTGAAGCTGATACGTCCGTAATATACAGCTGCACCACCTCATCTCCAGCAACTGATCCGGTGTTCGTGATTTCCACCTGCACCTCAGCTTCATCGTCTGGCCCGATCACTTCCGGCACAACCCGTACATTCTCGTACTTAAATTCCGTATAGCTCAGCCCAAAGCCGAACGGATACTGCGGTGCAAGATCGGTCTCCAGATATCGCTTACCTCGGGTGCGTTTGGCATTGTAATAGATCGGAAGCTGCCCCACATGTTTGGGAATGGAGACGGTAAGACGACCGGATGGATTCACATCACCGAACAAAATATCTGCTATGGCGTTCCCCCTCCTGCCCCGGGTACCACGCTTCCAGGATGGCATGGGCATGCTCATCAATCCAAGGTTCAGCAATGGGTCGGCCGTTAATATATACAACAATAATCGGTTTCCCCAGCTTATGTACTTCCTGCACCAGCTCCAGTTGAACACCCATCAGGCTCAAAGAAGATCGGTCTATGCCCTCACCGCACTCCATATCGTTCCATGGATCATCCGTGACAACGGATGCCCCGTCCGCAGATCAATGGTGCCTTCGCCAAAATCACGACTACTTGACCCACCCATCACCATAACGATGATGTCAGCTTGTTCAGCAGAGGCAAGCGCTTGTGCAAAGCCCTCTCTGGAATCGCCTTTGATGCGGCATCCGGGCGCGTATAACACTTGCTCCGTATCCGTCCCAAGCTTACGGCGAATCCCGTCCAACACCGTAACAATCTGTTCTCTCGGCTGTGGCGAGGTGTAATCACCAAGCTGGTTGTAGACATGGTTTGCATTCGGTCCAATAACGGCCAGCTTCGTACCTGTATTACTGAGTGGAAGGATGTTCGCTTCATTTTTAAGTAAAATAATTCCCTCTTGCGCGACTTTCCTCGCCAGCTGAATATGGTCCTCACATCCAATCACCTGCTCTGCAAAGTCAGGATCAACGAAGGGCTGTTCGAATAAACCCAGTCTGAACTTCATCTCCAGCACTCGCCTTACTGCTGTATCCAGATCCTGTTCTTCGATTATTCCTTGCTCCAGCGCCTGCCCCAGATGCTTCCGGTACATGTATCCGGACATCTCCATGTCCACACCTGCCTTAAGCGACTGCGCAACGGCCTGCTCCCCGTTCTCCGCCGTGTTGTGTCCACTGACCAGCATCTGAATCGCACCAAAATCGGTGATGACGAATCCGTCAAATCCCCATTGCTCGCGCAGGAGATCATTTAACAGATACGAGCTCGATGTACAGGGTACACCGTCAATTTCGTTATACGCTGTCATGACAGAACATGCTCCGGCTTCAACCGCTTTCTTGAAGGGCAATAGATCCACCTCATGCAACTCACGTAATCCCATATGAACAGGGGCCGCATTGCGTCCACCCTCTGAACTTCCATAAGCTGCAAAATGTTTGAGTGTCGCCACAATTGTCCGGTTGGTATCCAGTCGTTCACCCTGCAGCCCTTTCATCGCTTCTACCGCCAATTCACCAATCAGGTATGGATCTTCGGCAAAACATTCCTCTGTCCGCCCCCATCTCGGGTCCCGCACCACATCCAGCACAGGGGAATACGTTGCCGCTCCCCCTTGACTCCGGGTCTCCACAGCAATCGCTTCGCACATCTTGCGGTACAATTCCACGTTCCAGGCACTTCCTACAGCAAGCGGCACCGGGAATACGGTCGCTCCAATCGCCATATGACCGTGAGAACACTCCTCCCCGAACAAAATGGGGATCCCCAGCCTGGAGTTCTCCAAGGCATACCGCTGAATTTCATTGGTGGCAACAGCTCCCTGCCTAGGGGTCAGGCCTGTCTCCAGCGTCACTTCCGTCCAGGGATCAGCACGAAGGGCACCATACAATGACCCAATCCCGCCCTCTGCGATGTCCTTTTCAAACTCATCCGTAACCCGAACCGTACCATCTGCATCCTTAACATAAGTCTTCCACCCCATGGGCTGAATCAGCTGTCCTATCTTCTCCTCCGTTGTCATCCGACCGAGAAGATCTTGTACCCGTTCCTGAACGGGAAGCGAAGCATCTTTATAGTTCATATGCACATTCTCCTTATGAGTTCGGCTTGGTTTGGAACATGGGCTCACATGGCTTTTCGGTAGTCGCTAGGTGCTACACCCACCACATTCTTGAACGCCCGATTGAAGGAATTATAGTTCGTGTATCCGACTTCCTCACTGATCTCCTGGATGGCCTTGTCGGTCTCCAGCATAAGCTGTTTGGCCTTCTCTATGCGGTGACTAATCAGAAGATCCACGAACTTCTCACCAATTTCGTCCTTGAACAACTTGCTTAAATATTTCGGATTGATATCAAATAAATCACTTAGATAATTCAGCGACAGCTCGGGATTGTTATAGTTCTGTTCAATATATTTGCGAATTTCAAGAATATGAGATCGGTGTTTTCTGGAACAATGAAGTGTCTGCATCTGTTCCGACAGATCCCGAAAGCCTTCCCAGCACAGCGTTCGCAAATCATCTAACGTCTCCCATCCTTCCAATCTGGGGAGGAGCGGTGTAAATACGGCTGCCCATTGCTCCTGATATTCCCGCGGAAGTTCCGCGAACTCCCGATTATAATGCTGGAACAGCAGCTGGACCGTATTCATAATCTCCTGGCGGGAGAGCACGGATTCACGGATTTGTTCGAACAAGCGGTCAAAGTGCTTCTCCCAGACATTGTCCGACAATCGCATCGCCTGCACCAGCAAGGAGATCGTCTTCAGGAACTCATATACATCATTAGTCGAGTTCGGTACCTCCCCGCATGATATGATTCGGTTGATTCCGAGCACAGCCTTGTACTCCAGGGCATGCACAGCCTCCTTCAACGAAGCTCTCAGGCCACGAACATCGACTGCCACTCTACCAATCCCGATAGTTACGGTGAAGTTCAAATACTGCCCAACCCTGTCCAGATAACCGGAGAGCAGTCTCTGCTCGGTTTCCTCACCCTTTTCCATCTCGGGCAACCAGAGTATTGCATACAGCCGCTGATCCGATATCCACTCTGCCCATACTTCGGTCCCTTCTTGCCTTGCACTCTCCTGCAGAATGCTGGATAACACAAACTTGAGAAGGGATTGATCCTGATTGTGATACTCCTCCATAAATCGGGAATACTGATCAATCTCCACCACAATTACAGCCCATCGATCCTCCAACTGCGGGAGCTTGAACCTGTTCATCTCCGCTGTAAGCTCATTGCCAGTGAAGTCTCGTGTACCCTCCAGCAGCTCCTGAAAGAAATATTTCTTCTGCAAAATCAGGTTTTCTTCATGCTCCTCCTGATATTGCTTGGTTTGATCAATCATTTGCTCCAGCGTGGTCTGGATAAAACGGAACTCGTTATCTTTTGGTTGACTCATCCCCGGCTGTTTCTGTGAAGCCACCGTCTCAATTAACGTGACGATTTGCTGGATGGGCTTGTAATTTCTCCGTGTCACATAGATCACCCACACCACACCAATCAGGACAACAGCAACGGCAAAAACAAACCAGATATTGTAAAATTTTAGAGCAAATTTGATGATCTTGCCATTATTCAGTCCGGTCTGTACCTTCCAGCCGCTGTAGCTGGATGTAAATTCGGAGAAGACTTCACCTGACGCCATTTGGGGAGATGCTGCCCTAGCGCCATCCTGCTTTCCACCATCCCACAGATTGCCGCCCGAGCGATTGAAGATATTCACGAAAGTGAACTCAGGGTCGTACATCTGCATGATAGACTTCTGCAAGGCTGGCAGATTGACGTTAACAACTACAAGACCCGTGCCGTTTCCGACACCGCGAATGAGTGTAATGACCTGTTTGCCTTCCTCGGTCGGGAATGCCTTAAAGGATCTCGCCCCACCCACTTTTGCGTCGCCGCAGCACGGCTGTCCTTAATAAATGGCGCGTCCGGGAATTCCTCAATAGGTACCGCCTTGCCGTTACTGAACACCGTATCGTCGTTGTATCTCACCAGATATATGGAATCAATCAGCGGATACTCTATTTTCAATTCATCAATAACCTGGACCGCTTGAATTCCGGCATACACATCCTCGCTTCCGGTTACCGAATAATAGTTTTTCAGATTGGGGTTGGTCAAAATATCACGCAGCACCTTGAAGTCGATGGAGCGCAGTGAATTGTCCAGATATTGCGTTACCTGTGATGCCAGAAATTCATTGGCCTTGAGTGCTTCTCTCCGGTTCTGCTCATTAAATACCTGGAAGAAGATAATAAACAGAATTGTGGTTACGATAAAAAAAACAGGCAAATACGATAGCAGCAAACGTCTAAACCAACTGTTGTTCATCTCCGAGGCCCCCCACACTGTTTATGTGCATGATGACAACCACGCCAATCTGGTCGCTAATTTTCCATAAATATTCAGTAAATTATATCGGATGAAGTGGGGTTGTCAAAAGGAGAAGACCGTCCCGATTCCTGTGGTGACATCGGGACAGCCTCATTCATGAATCCATCAACCTTTATTGATTCTTCTCAATCGCACGCTGGTAAATCTCAAGGTAATTGCTGAGTCCCAGACCATCAAAGCCTTTCACGTACGCGTCCCATTCCTTATCAATGCTCTTGCTGCCGATAATGAATTGAGCCATATTGGTCATCACGTAATCCTTGACGGCCGTCGTGAGCTGGGCAGCAGTTTCTGTATCTTCAGGACGGATAAATACGTTCGCAGGATAGACCTCTTTGGGCGCATAAGGTTCATATACATTGGTTGCTTGTGCCAGGCGTGTACCGTAACCCTCCGCTTCCAACGGGTTCTGTCCTTCTGCAAACAGATTGCGGAACGTATTGGACAAGTCATGTGCTCCGATCTGTGACCAACTCTCGTTGACTACAACGTTCGGGTCACGCTCAGGCAGGTTATAGTAGCTGTATTTGGCCGGCTCGCCATTGATGTTTTTCTCATCGGCATCCGCCTTCTTCCAGCCTTTCCCCTCCGTTGGACCGTACTCTGCGTACAGGGCACCTTCTTCACTGAACATGTAATCTACAATCTTGATGGCAGCAATCTGCTGCGCTTCGGTCGCTTTGTTGGTGATGGCAAACTCAAACTCACCTACGCTCTGTGTAGCGCCTGTCGTCTGCACGCCATCCGGCCCTTTCAGCGGAGGTACGATGTCCCAGTGCTGGTGGCGGGTAATATCCTTGTCATACGTGTTCACGAGATAGCTGACCAGCGCTGTCGTTATAGAGCCGACCACTTCATCGCCTTCCTTGTTACCCAGCTGCCCGATCGCCTGATCGTTCTGCGTGAAGGAAGCCGGATCAATCAGGCCTTCTGCGTACAGCTTGTGCATGTACTCCAGCCCTTTTTTCCACTCTTCCTTGTTCCCTGCAAAATCAACCTTCCCATCCTTCACGATCAGATATTTATCGTTGTCATTATAGATAAAACTGTTCATGAGATAGGCATCGATATTGCCATTCCATACATATTTGTTCGGTGCACCCGTGAGCGGAATCTCATCGGCTTTGCCATTGCCATTCGGGTCCTGCTCTTTGAATGCCTTCAGTACCGTGTAGAGTTCATCGGTCGTGGTCGGCATTTTCAGACCCAGATTGTCGAGCCATTCGGTGTTAATCCAATATTTCTGAGCATACGTACAGTGATAACATTCATTGAAAATTGGCAGAGCGTAGATGTTCCCGTCAGGTGCAGTAATCGCTTCTTTAAAGTACGGCTTCTCCTCCATAATCTTGGTGAGATTCGGACCGTACTCCTTGATCAGATCCTGCAGCGGGAGGAACACGCCCTGTTTTCCGTAGGTTTGCAGGTCTGAGGTGGTGAACTTGCCATGGAGGAACACTTCGGGATAATCGCCACTCGCCAGCAGCAGCTGTCTGCGATCTTGCAAGGCGTCTGTCGGAGCCAAATCCCATTTCAGTGTTACATCGAACTTGTCTTCGATAAATTGGGTGAACTCATTTTCTTCCATGGATGCTTTACCTTGTGGGGCAAAGAAGGTCATCGTTACCGGGCCACCGCTCTCCCCGCTACCGTCGCTCCCTTTACCCGTCTCTGCGGATGAACCGCATGCGGACAACAAAGCCATCGAAGCAAAGACCAGAAACAACATCGAAATCCAAGATTTTTTCAATCTGACTCCTCCTTTTTGTTGAAAACGGCATAACCATCTGTTTACGCACTCGTGTTAAACCCGATCCCGGAAGCCGGAGTGTTCCCCACCTCCTTTCAAACGGCTTAGCGGGAGTAAATTGCAGAAATCATCCTTTGAGCGAGCCCACCATGACCCCTTTGACAAAGTGCTTCTGCACAAACGGATACATGATGAGAATCGGAATACTGGCGACTACGATTAGTGCGTATTTCAGTACCTGCTCGAACCCCTGATCCCGCAGCTGCTGGCTCGTATTGGCCAACATTGCCGGGTCGGCGGCGTTCAGAATCAGCAGATTGCGGAGCACATATTGCAGTGGGAACAACTTTTCGGAACGCAGATAGATCAGGGCATCAAAGTACGCATTCCAGTGACCCACCGCATACATCAGCGTCATGACCGCCAGAATCGGCTTTGATAACGGAAGAACGACGCTGATCAAATACCGAATATCTCGGCATCCGTCCATTTCTGCCGCCTCCCCCAGCTCTTCCGGGATGGAAGACTGGAAGAAGGTTCTCGCTACGATGACCTGGAACACTGCGAGCGCCCCTGGCAGCCACATCGCCCAGCGTGTATCCAGCAGATGGAGGTCCTTCATCAAGAGATAGGTTGGAATCAGACCGCCGTCAAAGAACATCGTGATCATCATGAAAATAATGATTGCCCCCGTCCATAAAATGACTTTCGTGACAACGGATAAGCGAGCATGACGGTCAGCGCCACGTTGATAAACGTACCTACAACGGTATAGATAATCGTATTGTAGAACCCGAGCATGAGCTGTTGGCTTTTGAAAATGGAGATATAGGCCTTGATGTTAAAGTCTACCGGGAACAGCCACACCTGACCGGATGTAACGGCACGGGAGGAGCTGAACGAAGAACTGATGATATACAAGAGTGGGTAAAACACCGTTAGCAGTATGGCGAACAGAAAGATATAGTTGAATGTCATGAAGATGCGGTCACCAAGCGGGTCCTTGATCCGGTTACGATTCATCAGGTTGAACATGGATGAGCTCCTCCTTTACCACAAGCTGTTCTGGGATACTTTGCGGGAAATGCCGTTGACGATAACGAGCAGGATCAGGTTGATAACGGAGTTGAACAATCCTACCGCCGAGGAGAAGCTGAAGTTTGCCCGATCAGACCAACCTTGTACACATACGTGGAGATGACTTCCGAAGCGCTCGTGTTGAGCGGATTCTGCATCAGATATATTTTTTCAAAGCCTACGCCCATAATGCTGCCCAAACTCAGAATTAGCATGATGACGGTGACCGGTACGAGCGTTGGAAGATCGATATGCCAAATTTTCCGAAGCCTTGAAGCACCGTCCATCTTTGCTGCCTCATAGAGGGATGGATCAACGCCAGCAAGTGCCGCGATATAAATAATCGATGAATAGCCCATGCCCTGCCACACGCCTGACCAGACATAGATAGATTTGAAGTATTCGGGAATACCCATAAAGTTGGTCATCGGGAAGCCCAGGAAAGTAAATAGCTTGTCTACAACACCCACATGAGGTGACAGCATCAGAATGATAATGGATACCATGACGACTGTTGAGATAAAATGCGGAGCGTACGTGACCATCTGGACGGTCTTTTTAAAGTAACCCGTACGGATTTCATTCAGTGCCAGCGCAAGCAGGATCGGAATGGGAAACCCGGCGAGTAACGAATAGAAGCTGATGCCAATCGTATTTTTGATCAGCAGCCAGAAATTTGGGGATTCAAAAAAGGCTTCAAAATGTTTCAGCCCAACCCATGGGCTGCCCCAGATTCCTTTGACGACACTGAAGTCTTTGAAGGCGATCTGTACCCCAACCATCGGAATGTACTTGAAGATCAACAGATACAATACAGGAGGCAGCACCAGGAGATAGAGCTCCCAATGCTTTTTGAGGCTTCTGATAAATGGATGCTGTCGCTTAGGTTCTGCGTAATTCCTTCCTTGCTGGAGCTCCACCGGTGCAGGTATGCTTTCCGTAGCTCGACTCATTCGCGTCACTCCTTCTACACCTTAAGTGTAATAATACATTACATTTACATCCCTTAAACATCCTTTTGTTTGATTCTTTTTCTGTATTGGCGCCAACCGTGTGAAGAATAATGTCAGGTAACGCTTTCTTGAATTGATAGTACCTTGAGCGGCGTTCTTTTATCAATTTGCAATTTTCCCCCACCTCTCCTTATTCCCAAAACCCTTGTCGTACAAGGGAAATCGCCCTTTATCTTATGTATATTGCAAAAATCCCTAAACAAAAAAAAGCCCGAAGGACTGTAAAAGTCCCTCGGGCTTGGAGTTGTAGATTTATTCGTTTGTGAACAATCTGAACGTCAGCGTGATAGGTGCTGCTTCCGTAACTGCTGCCTGCGGCAGCTCTACAACAAGTCCATCTTCTGTCCGTTGGAATGACAGCACATCATCTGTGCCAACGAGTTCAATTCGCTCCACCTTTTCCACATATGGAATGGTCACTTGTGATTCTACTGCCTCGTTTTCGTTTCTGTACAGACGGAAGGCATACGATACGTTCAGATCTTCCTTACGTGTGAAGGCCCACTTTCCTGTGAAGTATGGTCCGCAAATCCGCGTGCCATAGATGCCCTCCCCATGCGTACCGATCCACTCTCCGAGGGCTTTAATGCTTCGGACTGCGCCTTTCGGGAGACGTCCGTCCGGTTGCGGTCCCACATTCAGTGCCAGGTTACCACCCTTGGATACTACCTCAAGCAGAATATGCGCCAGTTGTCTTGCTGATTTATACTGATCATCATATCCAAACGCAAAGGAATTGCCCACCGTGATACAGCTCTCCCAAGGAATATTCATTGGGTGCTCTGGAATGGTTTGTTCCGGAGTTACGATATTCTCGTATGGTCCACCTACCGTGCGATCTGCTGCCAGCAGCCACGGCTGGGTTGTCCGACGTGCCCGCTCCACCACCTCGCCCAGACGGATATCCTGACCGTGGCGTCCTTCGCGCACCCAGCCTGCATCCAGCCACAGACATTCGATTCGTCCGTAGTTGGTCAGCAGCTCCATAATTTGCTCATGCGTGAACTCCACGAACTTTTCCCAGAGCCATGGATACGCTTTCGGATCATAGGATGGCCCACGCCACATATGGCTTCCCCGCTCCATGCCCGGTGTCCAGTAATACGGCGTATGCCAGTCTGCTTTGGAGAAATAAGCCGAGATGCCGAGTCCCTTGGCACGAAAAGCGTCAAAAAGCGCCCGGCAAATATCCGCATACTTATGGGTGTGAAAAGGGGTGTCCTTGCCCGTGATGCGATAATCGGTTGTATGTGTATCCCACATGCAAAAACCATCATGATGTTTAGTGGTGAACAGGAAATATTTGAACCCGTTATCAGCAGCCATCTGTGCCCATTCCTCAGGCTGAAAGCGAATGGGATTGAAGGTTTTGTTGAGATCAAAGTATTCCTGCTTGAAATGCTCCATGTCGTCAGTCCAGTCGATGTCATTGCGCGACCAATCGCCATCTTCGTCACTGAGCGCCCAGGACTCCACGAGTCCAAGCTGGGAATAAGGACCCCAGTGCATCATCAACCCCAGCTTCTGATCCTTGAACCACTCCAGCCGTTCAATGAGCAATGGGTCTTCAGGCTTCACCCATTCATCTTCCTTGCTAAAGTTGTGAACCCCGGCTTCGACGATCTGTTCTTCCTGTTCCAGCACCGTATCTTTGGTTTCGCTCATCCCGTTCATCTCCTTCGGATTGGATATCACACGTTGAAAAAGTAGCTTTACACAGGTCACTGCGCGGTCAAAACAATCTTCCGATCGCTGTTATCCCCGGATTTCTTTGATTTCACTTTATAAATGGTGGAAATCCGGGGATAAAGGCGAGCGCTCCGCTTCTCCAGATTTGTTCTGCCCTCTCCGTTATCGTGTAAATGTTTTGTTCAACTAAGAAGGACGTATTAAGCCCAGTCATTTCGATTGCAGTGCAATCTTCAGATTGGTTCTGCACTCTCCGTTTTGGCTTAAACGCTCAGTTCAACATGTAGAGAAATATAAGCCCTATCACTTCGATTGCAGTGCATTCTTCAGATAGATTCTGAACTTCGTTTTGGAACAATGGTTAGTTCAACAAGTAAAGACTTGTTAGACATCACTACTTCGAATGGCGTTGCGACTTTCGTATTACAACACCCTGTCTACAGTGAAATTTCGCGTCCTTCACGTGCTGACTCGTAGATGGCACAGAGAATTTTCATAATTTCAACGCCATCCTCAACGGGACTAAGCGTCTCTTTGCGTCCTTGGGTACTGTCGATAAAATGATTCACTTCGTTACGGAAAGAACCTGCGAAATCAAGGGATTTGAAATCCACCTGTGGCGTCATATTCAAAATGGTATCGAATTTCTCACCAATCAGTGAAATTTCCGGTTCCAGTTCAGCCCCACCTTTATGGCCATAGAGTCTGACCGAAGTTTCATCCTGTTTCGCGTGCAATGTGAAGCTTACATCCACCAGCAGGCTTGCCCCGTTCTCGAAACGAATCAACGCATTAGCCATATCCTCTACAGTGTTTTTGTTCGCATCATAGTCCGCAGCCTGGTAGAACGACAGATTACGGATATTGGCACGGTTACCCAATCGATTGGAAACATTCGCGGAGACGGTTTTGACCTTCGGTTTACCCATCAGGTACCAGGAGATATCAATAATATGCACACCAATATCGATCAACGGGCCGCCGCCAGAACGATCAACATCTGCAAACCAGCCTCCTGGATTACCCAGACGCCGCAGACAGGATGCCTTGGCATAATAGATCTCTCCCAGCTCGCCTTCATCAATGAACTTCTTCAGGATCTGCGCATTGTCGCTATAACGGCGTACAAAGCCAACCTGAAGCAGTTTTCCACTGCGGTGAACAGCTTTCTCCACCTCTAACGCATCTTCTACCGTCTGACAGAGCGGCTTTTCGCAGAGTACATTTTTCCCGCATCCAGAGCAGCAATGCTGATCTCGGCATGTGTATCATTCCAGGTACAGATGCTTACCGAATGAATTTCGGGCAATGCCAGGAGTTCCTTATAATCTGTGAATACATGAGTAGCGTTATATTTCTTCGCGGCTTCCTGGGCACGCGCTTCATTCAGATCGCATATGGCGTATATTTCAACTTCGGGATTACTGTCATACGCTTGCAAATGAAAATCGGATATTGATCCTGCACCGATAACGGCAATTTTAAGTTTGGACATGAATTTTTCCCTCCATAATCTGTTGAATGATGGTCATATCAGTTGATTCAAAACATATGATAATCGGCTTAACGTAACTACGGTGAATGTTTGGACTTTCGACCGCTGTTGTCTACAGATTTCTTGTATCAACCGCTCTCAGCGGTTGAAATCCGCAGACAAAGGCGGGCGCTACCGCTCCTACAGTTCCAAACTTCCCCTATGTTCTTTCAGCCCCCTACATATAAAAATTGATTCCACTTATATAGTAGTGCAGTCGCTGCTTATGCTTCCTCCCAGAAGCGGCGGACGTTATCCATCGCGATGCGGGATGCTGTTTTGCAATTTTCCATGCCTTCAAATTCAACAGAGATGTATCCGTCATAACCGGATTGCTTCAACACACGGAATACTTCCGGCATGTCGATGTCCCCGTGGCCCACAATCGCTCCGCGCAGGTAATTGCCGTGTGCGGTCTGGAACCAGCCCTCTCCGGGATTACGGTAAGAGGGTCTCCGATAGAAATCTTTGGCGTGCACCATGGATGCATAAGGAATGTTGTTTTTTACAGCGCTAACCGGGTCTTCATCCACACACAGGAAGTTACCGATATCCAGCGTTGTCTTAAAGTTTTCTCTCGCCGCCTCATGCACCAGCCGCCGGACTCGCTCACTGGACTGCACATAGTAACCGTGATTCTCCACACTTGTCGTAATACCGTGACTCGCTGCGTAGTCGGCAATTCGCTGACAGGCCTTTACCAGAACAGGCAGGTCTGCCTCAAACTGGGCGACCGTTCCTTCCTGTGCAGGACGAAATGCAACATCATGGCGCATTCTCGTAACGCCAAGTGCGGCAGCGACATCCACATGCTTCAGGACAGCAGCTATCTCATTTTCAAGTGCATCCGGCCCCTCTCCTGTAACGAAATTGGCACCAATTGCGTAATTGGAAATATCGATTCCCACTTCTCGTGCAGTCTCTCGAATCTGTTCAATTAATTCTGGCTGGTCGATCAGGCTGTACCCTATCGGGACAATCTCCACATGTTCTCCGCCCTGATCAGCGATGTAACGGATGGCGTCGGGGACAGTCAGTTCTTTGACATCGAGTGCTTGTTGCAGACTGTATGTGCTGAGTCCTACTTTCATATCTTCTCATCCTCTCCTGCTGGTGTGTGGCTCTACCTTACCTATACCTTTTTCCATAAGATCATACAATTCCCAATAATCGTTTGCTACTCTATTTTCCATGGGATGAATCCAAAATCGGCTAATCTACAAATGTTACGGCTTGACATCTTAGAAAAAGGGGAATTCTTCATATGTCAGAACTGCCTTTGTGCCCAACCTCCTGTTTGTTCAGATATACACCCAGTGAGGACAACGTTGGGTACCATCTGGATTCATGAATGGTCAGGCGAATGGTTTTGGCGG
Organism: Paenibacillus sp. 1A_MP2; assembly: GCF_052244825.1. NCBI lineage: Bacteria > Bacillati > Bacillota > Bacilli > Caryophanales > Paenibacillaceae > Paenibacillus > Paenibacillus sp. 1A_MP2. The sequence continues at coordinate 94,566 of NZ_JBQQCS010000001.1, forward strand.
TGAAGGAATCGAAATGACAGATTCGTTTGTGACCAACAACCGTGCCGGAATAAAGCACCTGCCAATCACCACGCTCTCCCTTTGCCTCCAGCGTAAAACGCTCAATTCGCTGGCCCGAACGGTTATGTTCCATGAGAACGACACGGTTAAACAATCTTTTTTCCGGCAGTTCCACTTCCAGTGAAGCCAGCTCTGTCCCTTCAGGTGGACACCAGAACGTATCCGGTTCCTCACACAATACCTGAGAAGCCGCATGTTCTTCATCCATCGTCTCCGATGCCCGCATTTGCGCGCCTACAGCCAGACTTTGCCCATAAGTGCCTCGTAAAGCGTCTCCGAGCTGCTGCAGCCGCTCAGCATCCCGTTCGTGAATCAGGCCGCGTCGATCTGGCGGAAGATTAAGTAGAAAATTGGCGTTACCACCAACCGCTCCATCATAGATGCCGAGCAGTTCCTCCAGCGATTTAACCTGATCATCCTCGTTGGCATGATAGAACCACCCCGGCCGGATGGACGTATTCACTTCTGCTGGATACCAGATGAGCTTGCCCTCATGCTGCCGGATCACCTCCCGACTCCCCAAATCCGCATCCTGTGTATTAATTCTGCTGGCAAACTCGCCATCATCCACCTGCTGGGATTGCTCCTGAATCTTCTCGTTATCCTGCAAGTAGGCAGGTACAACGCTCCATTCCGAAGCCCGGGTATGACCTGCCTCATTACCGCACCAGCGAACATCCGGCCCACATACCGAGATTACAGCCTCTGGCTGCAGCTCCCGAATCAGTGCATAATAGGAATCCCAATCGTAGACCTGCCTTTTCCCATTCGGTCCCTCTCCGCATGCGCCATCGAACCACACGCAGAAAATTTCACCATATTGGGTTAACAGCTCACGCAACTGATTTTTGAAAAACTCGTTGTATCGCTCCGAATCTCCGTAGGATGCTTCGTGACGATCCCAAGGAGACAGATAGATGCCGAACTTCAACCCAGCTTCCCGGCAGGCATCGGCAACCTCTTTCACCAGATCACCCGCACCATTTCGCCAAGGGCTGGCGGCTACCGTATGATCCGTGTATTGGCTTGGCCATAAACAAAACCCATCGTGGTGCTTGCATGTGAGAATTAATCCTGTCATACCGGCAGACTTGCAAGCCTGAACCCATTGCTGGGCACTCAGATGAGAAGGGTTAAAGATAGCGGGATCTTCATTCCCCGTTCCCCACTCCTGATCTGTAAACGTATTCACAGTAAAATGAATAAATGCATAGAACTCCATCTCCTGCCATTTCAGCTGGCGTTCTGATGGCACGACCTGCGCTGCCGCCTTTACCCAATCGGTGGTATTCACTGGATTTTTTTCTCCTCTCATGCCGGTTCTCTCCCGCTCTCCGACAAATGCCACAAAGGACCGGCAGAGCAAAGTATCTCCAGCGGTCCTTAATATGTTCATCTGTCGTTGAAAGTCAGCTTCCTGAATGCAATTCGATCCCTATTCCATGAATACTCTCCCCATCTCAGCGGTACGGTCCACGACCCTTGCCGCCGTCCCAACACCCTGCTCGCCACATCCATTGCCTTTTCATGCTTGCCTGCAAACCATGCCGCCATAATCTTCATGAATGGGTCTCCTTTCGGAAAATGATGGGTGAGCCATTGGAATGGATCACTTGTTATTTTTGTTATCATAATAATGTTATTGTTTTATTCATAAACAGTCTAAGACGTTATGAATGAAACGTCAATACACAAAAAAGACACCCTACGGGTGCCTCTCTCTTGATCCATATCGAATATTATATGTTCATTTTCGCTTTGCCTTTGTCATTCGGTTAAACATAATCAGTGCAGCAATCAACATGGCAACAATTGCGATATTACTTGCTGCATCATGCGACATGCCGAACAGAACGCCCAGGTTGGTAACCAGGCCTCTGACAATTAGCGCAACCGCAATCAGTAGAATGGGGCTCCAAAAATTATATCTTCTCATCCTTCGCAACACTCCTGACCAGATTGTTCAGAAATTCCGGATCTCATAACACAATCATAACAGTCGTCATGTTCAGTTACAACAGATCAGACGATCCTGTGTTACACTTGTTTGAATTCGATCCAGTCGATCTGCAGACCCGGTTTGGTGAAGTCCAGCTTCAATTCGTATACGCCTGCTTCCAACTCCACTTTGACAAGTTTCTGTCTGATCCATTTACCCTCAGTACCGTTGGTTTGAATGGTCGTCATCAATTGATCATTGAGAATGACATTACATGCGCTTTGAGCCAGTTCCGGCTCAGGAGACATGATCTGTACAATAATCCGGTATTGACCTGATTCATCCACTTTCATGTAGACAGATTCGCCCACAGCTGGTTTGACCTGTGCATTGTCAGCCAGTACTTGTGCCTGTTCTGTGGAAAGTGATGCATTCGCTTGGAATGAAGCGACATTCTCTACAATCTCATGTTTTCTGGAGAAGACAGGTGCATTCATGATAAATTCACAAATATTCATGGCGGAGCGCTGAAGCTCTCCGCGTGTCAACGTCCCATTTTCCAGAGATTCGATTGTGTTGTCATCCCAGCCGTTAATTTCCGCACCATAGTTAGGTACAACCATGTACAGATCGTTTTGCGCGCGAACCATCCAATTGGTGTTTTTCCGATCTGCTGGTCCACCATCAACACCGTCGTTCATAATAGCCCACCAGTCAGTCATCACGATACCTTGGAAGCCCCACTCTCCACGAAGAATGGTCGTGTTCAGATCGTAGTTGGAGGCCGCCCAATGTCCATTAATCGGATTGTAGGAAGTCATGATCGAATTCGCACCGCCTTCTTTCACGGCAATTTCGAACCCTTTCAGATAGATCTCACGCAAAGCGCGTTCGGATACTACGGCATCCACTTTACTGCGATGTTTCTCCTGATTGTTGCAGGCGAAATGTTTCAGCGTAGCATTAGAGCCACCCTTCATGATTCCTTTCGTGCAAGCAGCAGCAAATACACCAGAAATTAGCGGATCTTCTGAAAAATACTCAAAGTTACGTCCATTCATCGGACTCCGGCGAATATTCAATCCAGGCCCGAGCAGTGCATCCACCTGATTTCTCAGCAATTCCTGGCCTTCCATCACATACAGCTCTTCGACGAGTTCTGCATTCCATGTTGCTGCCAGCAAAGTTCCAATAGAAACCTGTGTAGCTTTCTCCCGCTATCCATACGAATACCGGATGGGCCATCTGCAGTACATGCAACAGGGATTCCGTAATTAAACAGACTGTCACTCACGCCGCCAAATGCGGAAGCTGTGCCCGATGTAACGAGTGGGCTGCTCATACCTTCGCCTCGCACGATGGCTGCCAGATCCTGATCACTCAGTTGGGCAATAAAAGCTTCCAGGCTGACTTTGCCATCCTTCACATCTCTCAGCTTGTAGCCCTGATTGCTGGTTTGCTTCAGCGTTGGCGGCAGGCTTTGTTCAATCCGTTCAGCCATGGATATCTGGCGCGTTGGTACATCTGCAAAGATCAGCTCGTAAGACCCATCTTCTTTGCGAATACCTGGCTTCATTCTCGTAAAACTTTCAGTCGGTGCCATGGCCTCCTGAAGCTGTTCTACGAGTTGAATCGTTTCTACGACGTACCCATCTTGGCCATCAATGCTGACGTGTTCCACATTTTTGACACTGGTTCCCACGTACAAACGATATGTTCCTGCCTCAAGTACATATGCCGATGCATGTCCTGTTACGCCAGCATCATCATAAGAAGCCATGGAATCTACAGGGAAGCTCACAGTCAGGCGCTGAGACTCACCCGGCTGAAGCAGATTGGTTTTGCCGAATGCTACCAGGGCTTTCGCAGGTTTCCCCAATTGACCTTGTGGGGCTTCATAATAGATCTGCACCACTTCTTTACCAGAATAGGTTGTGCCCGTATTGGTTACGGTTACATTCACCTTAATGCTGTTTTCTCCATCTTGGGAGATCCATTTTGCGTCTTCAGCCTTGGTTGTGAACGTGGTATAGGACAAGCCATATCCGAATTCAAATTGTACTTTTTCAGGTCGAAACGTTTCGAAATAACGGTAGCCTACGTAGATATCTTCCTGATATAGGTTCTTGAACTCGTTGCCGTAATTGCTTGTTGATGGATAATCTTCGATAGAATATGCGATCGTATCCGTTAATTTCCCGCTTGGTGTAACGTCCCCTGCCAGCACATCAGCTATCGCATTACCACCCTCCATACCGCCATGCCACGAGTAAATGACACTTTGGATCGGATGAACGTAACTTTCATCATTCAACCAGCTCATGTCCATGATGTTCGAGACATTTAGTACCACGATCGTTTGTTCAAAATGATTCGTGACCTGCTTTAGCATCGCTTTCTCATCTTCCGTCAACCGATAGCTGCCTGGTGCATCCACGTTATCCTGATCTTCGCCTGCTGTACGTCCAATGACCACAATTGCTTTGCTGGATTTACTTCTGGCTTGGGATACCAATTCATCGGTCAAAGGCATTTCCTGCTGATTCCAAGGCTCTGCCGCCCATACTTTTCCACCATCATCGAACGGGTTTTCCTCAATCCATTTTCCATAGACAGCTGCCAATTCTTCATTGACCGTAAGACCTTTTTTGCTACGCAGACCGTCGAGCAAATTGGTTGTATACGCCACATGAACGCTGCCGCCCGACCCTGTTCCACTGCGATAATAGTTGACTTGAATCCGTCCAAACACTGAAACGTTTTCGTCTTTTTGAATCGGAAGAGCTTGTCCTTCGTTTTTCAAAAGCACTGCGCCTTCCGCAGCAACCGTACGGCTAAACTCTGCAAACCCTTCCAATGGAACTCCGATTTGATGTGTGCTCAATGATTTCCCTCCTGATTGTCATCTCCATCTCCACGAATCGCTATGTATATTCGTTAATCTGGTAGATTCACTTGTATCTAGTCTCATATTAACAGATTCTATAGTAGAAAATAAATCAGGTTAAACGTTTTTTCTCACAGTAGGCCTGATTTTGTAATTATCCAACTTAAAAAGCCACGAACGTAACCGTTCGTGACTTTTATTCTTGTCGACCCACGCATCAGGTCGTTAATTTGGCATAGACAAGGAAGAACACCATATTCTCTCCCACAATTGCATAGTTAGGTACCTGATAAACCAGATCAACAGCGATAAACGCAGCCATTATTCCCAGCATAAGCACCAAGTGACGCGGACGGAGCCGCAGATGAGCATGTCTGTATCGGTGGAACACCAAGGAAGTTGACATAAAATACAACAGAACCGAACCGAATACAAAAGCCAACATGAAACCGTAATTGAGTTTATCCAGATACAAAAGTTGAATGGAAGCGGCGATCATGCTCATGGATATATAGATGAACAGATGGCCATAGATAATGGCTTGCCCGGCGGTCTGAATCTCCTTACTGACTTTCTTCTCAACGTTATCAAAATACTGCCACCACATCGCAATCACGAATATGGATGTAAACGCGGCGAACAAAACAGATTGTACATCCCAGTGATCCATTTGCAGCACGGCAATGATACTGACGACCGATTCACCGAGCAGGATGAGTGTAAACAGAGCGAAACGTTCCAATAAATGATGGGTGTGTATCGGCACCTTCACCAGATTTTTGCGTCCAATCAGTGGAAGGATGATATCCACAGCAATTCCCACGTACAAAATCGCATATCGCAGCCATGAATCGAAGAACAGGGAACCTGTTGAGATCAATATGCCGATGATGAAGCATAAGCCCAGATAACGGGCAGCCTTTTGCTGATGTTCGCTTTTGGAATTATGAATCAACAAATATTGAATGGCTGTCAGTGCCCTCGAACCAATATAACCCGCAAAGAAGGGCAGATAATACTGGTCAAAATCAACCGAAAGGCTCGCCGTCATCACCAGAACGGAAAGGAGCTGAAGGATGAGAAATACGCGATGGATGAAGATATCCTGACCGTAACGGTTAATAAATAGAGTCTGACCGACCCATGCCCACCAGACAGGAATGAAAATCAATACGAATTTCATCAGATATTCAAACGAAATCACGCCGTGTTCGGCATGCAGCAGGACATGACCTGCTTTGGAGACCGCTGCTACAAAGAGCAAATCATAGAACAGCTCCAGCCAGGTAACCTTTTTCTCCATCATCCTTCAATGCTCCTTTAGTTGAACTTATATCAAAGTGATTAATTCTCTACAACTCGATCAATTGATTTACACAGGTTACTTCACAGTCAGGACTACTTAATGCTCAATGGGATCAACGCTCCACTACAGATGGCACAGGTTCCAGGTTTCTTACTTGAATGGGCTGCAAATTGCCTTCGATTTGGGCACGGTATGGCTCAAACCATTCGGGCAGCATGAGTTTCTGTCCAAGCGACTCCGCAGGCTCATCTTTCGCGAATCCAGGAGGATCGGTAGCAATTTCGAACAGGATTCCGCCAGCTTCTCTGAAATAGATTGCGTTAAAATATTGACGGTCCCGAACCGGGGTTGGTTGATAGCCATACTGTTGCACAGCTTCTCTCCACTGTTCATGCTCTGCAAAATCTTTGGCACGCCACGCAATATGATGGACCGTACCTGCTCCACCCATACCCAGAGGCATCCGAGTGACAGGAACATCAACGACATTACCGATATCACCGTTGGACCGGAAACGTACATATTCCTCGTCCTCATTCACTTTGGTGAATCCCAGTATTTTAGTCAGCGCATCCATCGTTCTCTGCGGATTGACGCTGAACAGTACTGCACCTCCAAATCCTTTGATGGCTTTATCCGCTGGAATGCCTTCATGCACCCAGGTGCTGGCTGCACCCTCCTCACGTTCAACAAGCTCAAGACGCAAGCCTTCGCTGTCTTCGAATTGCAGCAGCTCTTCGTTAAACCGATTTGTTTTGGTTACCTCAATGTTATACTGCTCCAGCCGATCCTGCCAGAAGCCAATAGTCCCAGACGGGATCACATATGAGGTAATACCGACCTGACCGCCACCAATTTTGCCTCGCGGTGATCCCGCTGATGGAAAGAATGTAATGATGGTGCCCGGACTGCCTTTCTCATCTCCAAAGTACAGATGGTACACGTCTGGTGCATCGAAGTTGATCGTTTTTTTCACAAGACGAAGTCCCAGAACTCCAGCATAAAAGTCGACATTGGTCTGCGGATCGCCCGCGAAAGCTGTAATATGGTGAATACCTGCTGTTTGAATTGTCATTATCATTTCCTCCTTGGTTTAACGAACATTTTGAATGGGAATGGTTATTTGATGATAGTCTGATATGCGCTTTATTATAATTATGTTCATTTATATTATCTTTAAATTAAGATATTAGATCGAACTGAGTCTGTTATTATTTTGTTGGGTTTGTTTCTGTTTCAGTTTATCCGGAGTAACGTCGTCGCCGTTCGGATCATAGATGGTTGCATTCAGCAGAATATCATTGATCGAACCACGAAAGGTTTGCAGATATTCCTGACGCAGACGAGTTTGTTCCACTTTCTCCATCTCCGTTAATCCTGCACCTTTGGCTTTTCTTGAAAGTTCATTAATTCTGGTCAATGTTGGGATCATCATCTGGATCTCTCCTCCTAAAGTGTATTTAAGATATTTGTAATCGGTTAGTCTTAGATGTAATTTATATTCAAATTAAATATCTTAATTTAAAGATAAATGATTTGCTATGAATTGTCAACTGTTTTATTCCGTTTAAAATAGAATGAAAAAAAGGGCCTACTCCACAGTATGCACCTTGCATCTTTGAGTAAGCCCTTCTTATATTTAGATGTATTAACCCAACTTCTGACCACAGTTTGGACAGAAATTGGCCCCTTCATTCTTTGCGCCACAGTTCGGACAGAAGTTCGGCTTTTTGTTATCCCCGGACGAAGAAGATGCACCTGCATCGCTGTTTTGATTTGCCGTAGACTTTTGATCCGAATTCTGATTCTGAGATGGGTTAGCATTATTGTTTTGATTCTGATTCATGTTCTTCATCATTTCATTCGCCATGTTCATGCCCATCATCATGCCCGCCATATCCGAAGCAGCGCCGCCACCCTTAACTTTACCGGATGAGATGCCGTCAGTCATGCTAACCTGCTGATACTTTTGTAAATTACCGATCATTTCATGTGAAGCCGTCTTCGTAATCATATCCTGGATTTCCTGCGGATAATTGAAGCTCATCACTTGGAAGCCTGTGATTCCGATCCCGATATCCATCATTTGCATATCCAGATCTTCCTGAATGCCTTTCGCAATATCTGAAGCATTCGCCTGCAGGTTGAACATGTCCTTGCCCTCACGACTAATCCACTTCATCAACAGCTGATCCAACACAGACGTAATTCGAATTTTGACATCCTCGACCAGATAACTTTGCTTAATACCCGCGATTTTATCGATCAGTGTGACATAGTCGCTTACTTTGAAATTAAACGTACCATTCGCACGAATCGGCATCCCGCCTGGAAGTTGAGGAGTCGGAATCAATACCGGACTTTGCGTACCCCACCGAACCGTAAACTCCTTCGTATTTACAAACAGCACCTCAACCCGCATGCCGCTGTTAAATCCGAATTTGAATCCTTTTAAGGTAGACAGAAACGGAATAATTTCGGAATCGATATTAAACGATCCTTCGTCCTCGAAAATCCCTTCCACCTTACCGTTATTCAGGAAGATCGCATCCTGTCCCGAACGGATAATCAGTTTACTTCCTTTCTTGATCTCACGGTTACTCCACTTCCAGAAAATCATATCATCTCTGAACTCTTCCCATTCCACCACATTCGAAAATTGATTTTTGAAAAATCCCATACTTGTTCCCATCCCTTCTATTTGGACATTCCCCTTATTCTAGAAAGATCTGCTGCTTCCGCTATGCGAATGACCACCTCGGCTGGTACCTCCGCCTCCACCGCCTCCGCCACCGTTGTTATTGTTTTTCTCGATTTTGCGTTTGGTTACGGTGGTACGGATATAGCGATCCTGACGATCAATTACACTGGAATTACTTGAATCTTCATAAGTAGCACGATTAACTGTAACTCGCCCACCGGAACGATAGGCCATTACCCCAACAGCAATGCCTCCAATGGCTACTGACGCAATGAGTTGGAACCAAATATTGAAGAGGATATTATCTGGATTCACTCCCGGCTTAATTCCCATATATTCGTAGGACAGCTTGATATACTTTTCAAAAGCCAGTTTATAATTCCCCTCCGTCACATCTGGTGCAATCTTGGCTGTAATTTTATCGGCTCTGCCGTTGTCGATATACTCTTCCCCTTTATAAAAGCCAGCCAAATACATCTTCCGGTTATACATGTCAATTGTCAAAATAACTGCATTGCCATGAGCCTTATCGTAACCAAGTCCCTGATCGTCGTAGAAATCCTCGGTCAGCAACTTTTCACTCTTCTGCTGCTCATTATTTGAAGTATAAATAACGAAGTCCGTCTGCCTTTGGGCTCCATACTCATTCGCCAGTGCATTCAGTTCACTTTTCTCCTGCTCATTCAACAGATTAGCTTCATCGTATACCAGGTTTTTGCTGTCGGCTGCCGATGCCACTGACATTGGAATCAATGGAGAAACGAGAGTAATCACCAATAAAATGAGCGTCGCCATCCATGCCAGATGTTTTCTTTTTCTCACAGGAATCCACCTCCCATCATCCAGGAGACCAGTTTCAATGACAACAAAGAAACGGCTGAAATTCCTGCGAACCATCCGGCAACTTTAGCTTTACTAATGGGCGGTTTTCCCACCACTTTACCTGTCTGACCATTCATGGCGAAAGTATACTGCGAACGGTTGTAGTCATAATAAACCATCCATACCGGGAGCAGCACATAGTCTGCATTTTTTAACGTGGTATCAATCTGTTTGTCCGTGTAGCTGACACTGCTATAGCCCGAAACCGTTGAAGCAATATAGGAATCGATATAAGAGCTCGTTTTTTCCTTGGCACGCGGGTATAGTTCCTCATCGGTATAACTATATTTTTCAGCAATATACCCGGCGAGATACGGGGTTTTGAAAAGCTTTAACTGGTTATACGGAAAAGGCTCCAGCTTATCCATCAGTTCATCTTTCATTTTTTCCGAAGCGTCAATGGGCAGATTCACATAATTAAGCCGGATTCTCCGGTAAATATCGAAATGCTGCGTTTCCGTGTAATGGTAGTCACCCTGCGTGTAAGTCCTGATTTTTGTGCCACGGCCATGAACTTCGATTTTGTTATGTAACTCATATAACCAGAAAGGCACGTATATCCCGGTAATGCTCTTGACCCGGTCAGCTGTCATGAATCCGCTAGGTGTCAGCAAGCCGTTTCTGCACCACTTTTTGAACGCCTGCTTGGCCTCATCCTTACTGATTGAAAAGGGAATGACCATTGCCGGTGCCAGATCTCCCGTCAGTCGATCACTCAGAACAACGGCAGCTCCACAGAAGCTGCATGTCGTAGCACTTGTCTCCGGCTCAGTCACAATATCCGCGCCGCAGCTGTTACAGTGATACTCCTTGACCTCATTCTCCGTGAACACTTGTTTCTTCAGCGGATCGGGGAGCTGTTCGATATTATCCTGTCGTCCGCAGCTGGGGCAGGATAATGCTCCAGTTGCACTATCAAAAAGCATTCCACTGCCGCAGTTGGGACATTTGTATTCGATTACCGGCATTTGCTCACCTCAATGTTTAACGAAATGTATGACACTATATATATGTCTTTATTTATCTTCCAATTTCTTCTGTATTGCTGCAAGCTCTTCCTCTGGACTCGGCGTCACCTGTGCATTATTACCCGCTTCGGCATTCATTTGTTGCTCCAATTGCGCAATTAACACATCCAGATCATCTTCCTGTGCCTCAGCACGCAGTTCAGCCAAAGCCTCAGCTTCGTTAAGCGCCTGATTCGCTTTGTCTTCCATAGCCTTGAAAGCAGCGTTCGCTTTGGAAGCCGAGGCGTTCCGTTCATTGGCCTGTTGTTGCGCTTGGGCAGCCGCCATCCTGCCCTTCAGCTCTGCATGCCGTGATTCCAATTGTCTCATATCCGCAACCAGCTTCTCATGCATATGCTTCATCATTTTGGCTTTGGCAGAAGCCCGGTCATAGGCAGCTTGTAATTCATTCCGTTTCTCAGCCTGCTCTGCCTTCTTTTCGAGAAAACTACGTGCTTTGTCTTCATCACCGGACTCCGCAGATTTTTCTGCATATCGCTGTAGTTTCTTAATCTCTGCGGTGCATTCGTCCAAAGCCCTCTTCGCCCTGTTCTCATCCGAGAGAACCGCAGCAGTCTCTGCCTTCACCTGACCCAGATCACTGCTCAAGCTCCGCATATATTCATTCACGGTCTTCTCCGGATCTTGCGCCCGAGCCAGCATATGGTTAACATTCGCTTTCATCACGTCCCTAAACCTCGATAAGATTCCCACAACAAGTTCCTCCTTCGATCAGTTCATATGTACTATAATACATGATTATGTGGTTGAAGGTTTCAATATTGAGAGCATGCATCGTTCCAGACCCAAACAGCAAAAGGCCGTCCTCGTCATAAATGACATGGGACAGCCCGCTTCAACGCAAATTAGAAATCCTCATGCCATCCTTGGCTTTTTATCTCCTTCTTAGCCCTTGATCGCGCCCGCGATCATGCTCTTCTGCACCTGTTTGTTCAGAAGTAAATAAATAATAAGGGTTGGCAAAGTGGTTATCATGAGTCCCGCTCCGATAATCCCCCACTGCGTAATGTACGTCCCCACCATGGACATCATACCCACCGTGAGCGTCTGATACGCCTCATTATTAATAAACGTGACTGCAAACATCAACTCGTTCCAGCAGGCGAGAAAGGTAAAGATGGCAACCGTAGACACCGCAGGACGAACAAGTGGCATAATAATGGAGAAAAATGTTTTGTATACTCCACAGCCATCGATAACCGCTGCTTCTTCCAGTTCGCGAGGAACCCCCTTAAAAAAGCTGCCCAAAATAAACACAGCCATCGGAATGCCAAACGCAACATAAGGAATGATGAGCGACCAATACGTATTCAGTAATCCTACATTTTTCAATATAATAAACAAAGGCAGCAACGTCGCATGGATGGGAACCATAATACCCAGAAGGATCAGGGTCATCGTGAGCCCGCTCCATTTCCAGTTCATCCTCGTAATCGCGTATCCCGTCATAGAGGCGAGAATTAATACAAGAATAATGGAGATGATCGTCACCAACACGCTGTTAAAAAAATAACTCAACACATGTCCGTCCGATAACGCCCGGCTGTAGTTGCTCCACAGAAATGTTTTGGGAAAAGCTGCAACATCACCGCTGAATATCTCGCTATTATCTTTGAGGGAGAAGAAAGCAAGCCAGACGAGTGGATACATCTGGATGACGGCCACGATCATCAAAAACAGATGCAACAGGATTTTTCCCCACGGTTTTGGTTTCGGGGACGACAGTACCACTTCAACCGTACTCAGTGTTCTCACCCCCTACTCGGTTTTGAACCATTTATTGATAATTACAGTGCAGATCAGACATTCCAGAATGATAAAGACAGATATTGCACTTCCATAGCCATACCTGTACATTCCAAAAATCGTCGTATACATCAACGTGCTTGGCACTTCGGTCGTAAACAGCGGCCCCCGCCCGTCAGTACATAGATCAGATCGAACACTTTAAAGGCCCCAATGACCGAAAAAATAAGACATACTTTGAGTATGGGCCTCATCAGCGGAATCGTAATCGAACATGCGGTTCGCAGGCGGGAAGCACCATCCATTTTGGCCGCCTCCACAATATCCTGCGAAATGGACTTCGCGCCTGCGTACATCAGCAGCATGTGATAACCGACATACTGCCACAGAGTTGGCACAAAGGAGGCCGTAAGGGCCGTGTCCTTCTGTCCAAGCCAGTCCTGGGCCAGATGAGACAGCCCTATACTCTCCAGCAAAGCATTCAGAAGTCCATAGTCGGCGTTATAGATTTTGGACCATAACTGTGCAATGACAACGGTTGAGATCAGAACAGGTATAAAGTAGACCGTACGATAAAACCCTTCTCCCTTTACATTTGAAGCCAGTACAAGCGCTAACACCAGCGAGATCGGCAGCTGGATGAACACCGATGCCCCCGCGAACAGCAGCGAATTTTTAATCGAATTCAATACTCGTGGGTCTTTAAACATTTCAACATAATTATCCAGTCCGACAAACACACCTTTGCCAATGCCGTTCCAATCCAGCAGACTATAATAACCGGAGACAAAAATCGGAATGAGTACAATACCGCAGAAGAGTATAAGTGTTGGCAAAACAAATATCGCAATCGTCGTTTTATTGGAAAATACCGCGTTCATGATCATCCTCCTCTCCAAGTTGCAGTCAGGGTGCAGCCCTGACTGCAATCTTGTTTTGGGTTTCCATGGATTAGAGACTTAATTCCGTTGGTTTCAGCTGTGCCATCTGTTCACAGAATTCTTCGGGAGTCACATCTCCCGCCAATAGCTGTGCAATCAGGTTTTTATGCGCCTCTGCCGATTCCGCGGGTAAAATGTTGTCCCACCAGGCAATGAATGAAGTCGCCGTTTTCATGATTTCCGCACTGGATTGATCGAGCGTGGATAATCCCGATGTATCCAGATCGTCCGTGTTCCAGCTAGGGAGCCCTGCCCCTGCCAGATAGCCTTGCGTGCCCAACTGCTCACTCAAATACTGGAGAAACTCAACCGCTTCTTGGGGATGCTCGGTGTTTTTGCTAATGTAGAAGCCATCCACCGCTCCACCGAAAATCTCTGTACTCGTTCCTTTTCCATCTTCAAATACAGGAAAAGGAATGACCTGAACGTTGCCATTGGTTGCCGAGGATGGATCTTCAATACCCGCATTGACCCAGTTGGCCTGGAACATCATTGCTCCATTCCCTGCATTGAACGCACCTAACATTTCATCATAACCCATGCTGAACATGCTGCTGTTAAATGCCCCGACTTTGGCCAGTTCCTGCATCTTCGCAGCCGCCGCAATAAAATCGGGGGAATTCCATTTTGCAGGGTCCTTGAACGCTTCAATGACCGCTTCATTCCCTGCCTGCCGCATCGCAATGATGTCATACCAGTACATGCCTGGCCAGCGATCCTTTTCGCCCATGAGAGCCGGGGTGATACCGGCAGCTTTCAATTTTTCTATTGCATCAAGCAGTTCCGTATAGGTTGTCGGCAGTTTGGCTCCCGCCTGCTCGAACAGCTTCGTATTCACATAAAGATTAGCAATATGGGTGTACACCGGAAGGGTGTAGATTTTCCCGTCCTTTTCAATCGCCTCTGCCATGCCTGGAGCCATTCTTTTTTGAGATCATCAGTAATGTACTTGGTTATTTCCAACACATTCCCGGATTGGATATAAGGCTCCATAAAACTTCCTCCACCCATACCATAAAACAGATCAGGCGCCTCGCCTGCGGCAATGGATGTCTTGATTTTCGTTTTATATTGTTCCCCGGTTGTGCCTGTCCGTACAATCTGGATGTCGGGATGTTCGTTGTTCCATTTCTCGATGATTTGCGGCAATAATTTGGCCGACGGATCAGTATTGCCTACGGACTGATCCCACAGCTTCAAGGATACGCTTCCACTTCCACCTGAGCCTGTCCCCTCCGTTGACCCGGATGAACATGCGGCCAAGCTGCCTGCAATACCCAACGCCATTACCATAGCCAGCGATTTTCTTAATAGCGCTTTCATCTTGTGACCTCCCTAATCGTTTTGTTCTACTCGTATTATTTTAGGGAACCCTCTCCGGTATCACCATTTAGAAAACGCACAATCGCTTTTAAAATTCCAACATCTTTCAGATTATGATTTGCGTTGTCTGTATTCATTCATGGATCTGCCCACGCTTTTTTTGAATAAAACACTGAAATATTGCGGGTCTGTGATGCCAACCTGCTCCCCAATCTCATACCCCTTCAATTGAGTCTGCTTCAACAGTAACTCTGCCCTTTTCATGCGTAAATTCGTAAGGTACTCCACAAAGGTTTTCCCTGTCTCCTTCTTCATCAACCTTCCCAAATGACCCGGACTGACAAAGAAGGCCTCGGCGGTACTCGCCAGACCTACATCAGGATCACTCATCCGATCTTCCAGATACTCTTTTACCTGACTAATCAGGTTGTCTTCCTTGATCTGGTTTTTGGAATGCACCATTTCGGTAACATCTCGGATGTAACGTTCCAACAATATATATAATTCCGGGAGATGATCCGCAGTAAGAATGGAAACCAGTGTTTCTTTGTTAAGGACCTGCTCATTTTCCATCTGCTGTTCCATGACTGCTCGCTGACATTCGGTAATTACGTCCATTGCCGCGAGGCGGAACTGTGACACACTTGAAAAGGACACGTTAAAAATATGATTCAGCATTTCAACAGCACGCTCAACAGAACCGACACTGATGTAAAATTGCAATTGCTGAAGAAGGTCGGCGTTGGATCGATAGGCCTGTTCCCTGTTCTCCACGATATCCTCGAAGAAGACAACCTGATTTTTACCGACAAAGGCTTGGTAATGCAAAGCGCGACAGGCTTCCTGATATGCCTCTGGTCCCTCTGCTGCACGGCCGTGTTTGCGTCCGATACCCATGCTCACAGAGCAGGGATAAACTCTGGTTAGAAGGGGGATGAGCACTTCGCCATGCTGAATTAAATCGACAACTGAATTCAAGGCGATGAGCACAATCCGGTTGAGCGTGTCCGTCAAACGAATAACGCTTGGTTCTTTCTCATAAAATGCGTCTAGCTCGTTTCTGCATTTCATGCTCAGCAAAATCAGTTGCTCCTCCGACTCCTTGGCCGACGCCGTGGAAATTTCGATAACCGCTATCTGGATTTCATTAACCTCCAGAAGCATCGGAATACTGAAATATACCGCTTTCTCCAGGATTTCAGCCTGCGTCATGATAGCGCCATTCAACCATTGCAGCATAAATTTTTCCCTGAGATATGGAAAATTACGTTCCAAATCTGCTCTGAGTCTTCGGGTTTCCTGTTCACGCGCCCGCTCCTCTTCGAACATGATTCTGAGCTTATCCGTCACTGTAAGAAGTTCCGCAGCACGAATAGGTTTTAATATAAAATCCACAATGCCAATCTGGATGCTCTTGCGTGCATACTCAAACTCATCATGCCCTGTGACCACCACGATTTTAATAGCCGGGTACTTCTTCAGAATCACTCGGCTTAATTCAATTCCATCCATGTTAGGCATATAAATATCCGTAAAAATGATATCCGGCTTCTGCTTGTCCACTAAAACAAGGGCCTCTTGTGCATTAGAGGCTTCACCCGCGATCCTCATCCCTTGCTTCTCCCAGTCGATACGCATACGAAGCAAGTTCCGTATTAGATATTCATCGTCCACGATTAATACGTTCAATGGTTCCATGATGCATCTGCTCCCCTCGGTATTTTTATCATGATCGTCGTTCCTTTCCCAGGTTCACTATGTATTGTTATGCAGTCTTGTATGCCATAAAACATTCGCAGTCGCTCCATCGTTCCCCACAGGCCAAAGCTTCTGATCTCGCCTTTTCGTTCCGTATGGAGAATCTGGACCATCTCATCATCCGACATGCCCACCCCATCATCGGATATAGTCAGGCTCACCCCGTCTTTTGTTTTGCTCGCGTTGATCCAGATCGTTCCCTTCGTGCCTTTTGGGCGAATACCATGGTAGAGTGAATTTTCAGCCAATGGCTGCAGCACCAGCTTAGGAATAGGCAGCAGCGAACAGTCCTCATCCACCCGGAATTCAATATCAAAGGTGTCCTGATAACGCGTACTCTGAATCTTCATGTAGTTTCGAACAATCTCGACTTCTTCTCCAATCGTAATTACTTCACGACCTTTGCTGACACTCATGCGATAATATGTACCCAGCGCTTCCAAAAGTTCGCATACCTGATGATTGCGACCGGACAGAGCCAGCGAAGTGATGGAATCCAGCGTGTTATATAAGAAATGCGGTTTGATCTGAGCCTGGAGTGTATTCAGCTCAGCTCTGCGGATAGTGTTCTGCTCTTCCATGATGCGCTTCAGCATTTGGTCAATTTGTTCAATCATCTGGTTGTAGCCCATGAATAGCTGTTTGAATTCATAACTATTCAGTTCCACATTCACTTTCCTGAAATTGCCGCTCGGTGCTTTGTTCATGGAACGTAGAAGCTTATGAATAGGTTTGATGATACTGTTTGAAATGATGAACGAGCTAACAAAAAAGACTGTTCCATTAATAATTAACAGAAGCAGCGCGAGTAACACCAGTGACTTATTTCGGGTATCCACCCTGTCATATGGATTCATACTGATGAACTTCCAATGCTCCTGCCCATCCGATCTGTACGAGACCGCATATTTCTGTGATCCGTTACTCAGCGTAAGCGATCCTGAGCTTCTCTGCTTGAAATGTTGCTCCAGTTCATCTTGGTGCGCAGCAAGAATCTCCTGAAAAGTGGTATTGCTTGGGTCCACGGTGGAATTATCGACAATGATCTGATTATGCTCATCCAGAATAGCGATCTGAAACGAATCCTGGGTGATCAGATTGGCGTATGCTTGGGCAAACGATTGCCCTTTAATATTCATAACCAACACCCCGAGTGGGGAAGTATCGTCGAGATCCCGAATCATTCGAATAAAGGAGACAAACTGTTCATCCTCCGGATCTGCAGGTACAGCATCGCTGGCATGGTGTATCAGCATATATTTTCCTTTATTGCTCAAGGCCTGCTTATACCACAACGCTTCCTCAACGTTCGCTTCCAGAAATGTAGGCAATTCCTCTGTCCCAACGGTGAATCGATGCCCTGAATTATCATAAATATGTACCGAATCAATCATTGGAACCGCTTGCATAAGATTGTACAAATATGTACTAACCTTGGCCTGGGTTTGCAGGTTGGCATATACATCCCCTTGCCTTAGCAGGTCCTGCAAGTTATGATCCGAGAAAATCATTTTGGAATAGTTGTTTACATTCTCAATGATCAGCTCCACATTTGTTTGGATGGATGTAATGGTTTGCAACGACGTTTCATTAATCTTCTTCTGGGCCGAGTTCGAAGATATTTGGCTGAGTACCATATAACTGAATGCAACTGTGAGCAATATGATTACAAAATAAGCAAATGGTATTTTAAAAGCTAGTTTCTTCGGCTTGTTGTGAATAAATGATCGCAATTCATCAATCCACTTTATGATCATTGTCGTCCCCGCTCTATATGATCTGTATTGTGCTGACCCTATGTTTCATTATAGCCGTAGCCCTGTTTATCTCAATGGACGAAATAAAAACCAGCCTGCCCATGTGACCGGCAAGAGACTGACGCGAACCAGGGATGCCATTCCTCTGCAAGTTGGCTATAATAAGGAAAGTCCTCTGGTCTGATGTACCAGAAGGAACATGAATGATTTTTATAAAAGGCAGGAAAATTATGCGTACACGAGTTCATATTATCGCTCCTTACGAATCCATGACTACTATTATAGAAGAATGCATTCCGCAATTTCCCCAGTTAGCCATTCAATATGAGGTAGGCGATTTGATGAAAGGCGCCGAATTGGCGGCCCAGGCTGAACGAAACGGGGCGGAGATTATGATTAGCCGCGGGGAACGGCTCAGCTAATCAAGGAAGCAGTAACCATTCCCGTCATTGATGTGCAGCTGTCCGGATATGACATGATTCGTTCGTTGACGCTGGCAAGCCAGTTCAACGGCCAAACGGCTATCGTCGGCTTTGCCAATATTACTTCAGGTGCACAGTCCATTATCGATCTCATGGAACTGCCTTTAAAGGTATATACCATACACAGCTCGGAGGAAGTGGCAAGGCTGCTGCTGGAGCTGAAGGCGTCAGGATACCGTCAGATTGTTGGCGATGTCATCACCGTGAATACGGCCAAAACCTATGGAATGGAAGGTCTACTGATCCAATCCGGCAAGGAATCGATTCTTAGAGCCCTTGAAGATGCACAGTTGGTATATCGTTATTTGAGCAAAAATCATGCGGTATCGATCATCTTGAATAACCTGGTGACCAAGGAGCATCCAAATCTCATTATTTTGGACGACCAGAACGAAGTTGTATTCGAGAATTTGACTGATTTTGAGCAGAATCCGCTGACCGATAATCACATTTATCTTACTAATACCAACCTGGATTTCCACCAGTCCCAAGTTCAGAATGTGTTCATCGTGGATGATTATCAACTTACGGTGACGGCCTATGAAACGACGTTAAGTAACAAAATCTATAAAGTCTACTCCCTTGAAAAAGGACAGCCTTATGCATTTGCACAATTTGGCATAACGGCGTATACCTATATATCCATGGAACCGATTGTTGCCGAATCCCTGCGATGCAGGCGGTATTGAAGAACATCCGCGCTCTTTACGAGAACCATGAACCTATCTATCTGCTAGGTGAAGCGGATTCGGGTAAATCTTTTCTGGTAAAACATATTCATCAGATGTATTCCAGCGGTGGGCTGATGCTCCAAATCGATCTTGCCCAGGTTCCTCCCGGTCATTTGCACAAAATCCCACTTTCCAAGGTCCGAAACGTGGAAATAAATCATTTGGGAAATGGCCCATCGGAAGAGGAACTGACCTCATTCATTCAGGCTTGTCTACAGAGGCAGATTGGGGTATTCATCCTGGGCGAACAGGGACTTCATACAAATGCAACACTGGACATCGAGCTGAATACAATCATTATGCCAAGCCTTGTGGACAGGCAAGAGGATCTTGCTCCACTGATCCAGCATTTCCTCAGCGATTATTATCAGAAGTATGGAACGGTTGCGGTCAAAATGAAAGAGGACGCGCTGCAACTAATCAGAGATCAAGTCCCGCATATGACAGTGAACCAGTTGAGGCATCTAATCAAACAGGCTGCACTGAATGAACAGGATTACGTGATCTCAGCCGAGACCTTGTCGCATCTGCTTGGTGAACAACCCTCATCGAATACGATGAAGCTAAGTGGTACGCTGAAAGAAATCGAAAAAGAGATTATTCAATTCGTTCTGCATGAGGAAAACAATAATCAATCCAAGGCGGCCGACCGCTTGGGGATTAACCGTGCCACGTTATGGCGTAAACTTAAAGAATAACTTTAGGTTTACGCTTTTTTACGACTATGTATGTTGCATTATTAAACACTTTAATAATTAATTTAAATTTACAATAATTAAGCGTTGCTAAAACAAACAATATGGGATAACATAATCCCTGCAAACGCTTTATAAAAACGATTACTTCATAAGGAGCCACTACTATGAACATTAAAGCAACATTAGATCGTATTCCTGGCGGTATGATGGTTGTTCCCCTGTTGCTCGGCGCAACCATTAACACATTCTTTCCGAATGCTTTGCGAATCGGAGGTTTCACGGAAGCCCTGTTCGTAAACAGTTCAAGCACGTTGATTGCCCTGTTCCTGTTAATTGCCGGTACGCAAATCACGTTCAAGACGGCAGGTTCTTCGGTTGGTAAAGGCGTTACATTGCTTGTGTTCAAGTGGGCAGTTGGTGCAATATTAGGTTTGATCGCCATATTCTTTGCTGACTCCAATGGATTATTCCTTGGTTTGGCACCGCTTGCAATTATCGCCGCCATGACGAATTCCAATGGTGGACTGTACATCGCATTGGCCGGACAATACGGCAAAGAAGATGACAAGGCGGCTTATCCTTTCCTCGCGCTCAGCGATGGACCGTTCCTCACCATGGTTGCTCTTTCCATTTTCGGTGCGATGGGCTTTGCCAACGGCATGTTCTCCCCGATGTCCTTTGTAGCTGTACTGCTTCCGCTTATCGTCGGCGTTATTATCGGTAATCTGGATCGAAACTTGGCTGAATGGCTGCATAAAGGCAGTGACAAGCTCGTTCCTTTCTTCGCCTTTTCACTGGGTATGGGAATTAACTTCTCGTCGATCATTCAAGGCGGACTCAGCGGTATCTTGTTGGGTGTACTGACTGTATTGATCACTGGCGGCGTTGGATTCCTGTTGTTCAGAGCTATTGGTTGGAACCCGATCGTTGGTGCTTCTGAAGGTTCCACAGCCGGTAACGCTGTAGGTACGCCTGCTGCCATCGTGGCTGCAAACGCTTCTTTTGCCCCGATTGCCGAGATCGCTACGGTACAGATTGCTGCAAGTGTTGTGACAACTGCCATCCTGCTTCCGATATTCATCGGATTCCTCTCCAAAAGGCTTGAGAAGTCAGGCGGCGTAGAGAAATACAATCAAAGACCGTCCACATAAATGCATTAAACTTAGCTGACCGGACTTATATTTAATTTTGCTTTCCAAGGAGGGATGACTGCATGAAATTAGCCATTATTGCAGATGATTTGACCGGCGCCAATGACAGCGGGGTGCAGCTTGCCCGTCATGGATTAAAGACAAGCGTACTTTTCAACATGGATGAAGATAACATTCGTCATTACGATGCGGTTGTCTTCGATACCGATAGCCGTTCTATCATACCGGAGGATGCGTATCAGCGGGTACGCCAAGCAGCCGAACTGCTGTTGAGGAACGGATTTAATACCATTTTCAAAAAAATGGATTCGACCATGCGCGGAAACATCGGGATCGAGATTGACGCTTTATACGATGTGGTCAAGCCCGATTTTATGATGATCGCCCCGGGCTATCCCAAGAACAATCGCACCATTCTTAACGGCACGCATTATCTGAACGGCGTTCCACTGGCTGATACCGAAATTGCGAATGATCCGAAGACACCTGTGACCTTATCGTATCTTCCGGATCTGCTCAAGCTCCAGACTAAGTATGAAGTGGGCGAGATTAAGGTGAGTGATCTTGAATCGGGCACAGATCACATAAAGTCACTACTGGAAACCTATAAAGCAAACGACATTCCCTATATCCTCGTCGACTCGACAGATGAGCAGCATCTGGAGCAGGTCCTAAGTATCACCAGCAAACTGGAATATTCATTTGCCTGGGCAGGATCAGCGGGAATTGCCAACTACCTTCCCACTCATTACGGCTTGGGAGCCCAGTCCACGGAATTGACGATTCCTGCGAATCCGGGCCCCATACTCACCGTTGTAGGGAGCGTGAACAAAAACTCCCGTGAGCAGCTCAAGCAATTGCTACAAAAAACCAACATATCAGCAATCGCTTTTCACTCCTTCAAAGCCGTATCCGGTTCAGCAGATCGTGAGCAAGAAATCGATCGTGTGTATGAGGAAGTGAAGGCCAAAGCCGTGGAAGGCAATGACGTTGTCCTCTATTCAACCGCGGAACAGGTCGATATTGAACTGGCACGTGCTACGGGTGAAGTCAGAGGGCTTAATCACACCGAGGTCAGCAATGAAATTGTACGGGCCATAGGTGAGATCTGTGCCAAGCTCTTAGAGAATGGGTATTTCAAAGGTGTATCCATGACCGGCGGAGATACGGCTAAACAAATCTGTATGAAGTGGAATATCAGCGGTTTCGAACTGCTCGATGAGCTTGAAATTGGTGTACCGATATCGAAATTTATTGGAATTGACGATCTGCACGTAATTACCAAAGCGGGCGGATTCGGCAAGCCCGACGTCTTCATCCATGCGATTAAAAAATTAAAAGGAGGAGTTACCGTATGAAACCAACCGTAGGAATTACAATGGGCGATGCAGCAGGCATTGGACCGAGATCATTATGAAAGCATTGGGCCATCAGGAGGTCTACAACAACTGCAATCCACTCGTCATAGGCGATGCGAAAATATTGGAGCGTGTCCTGCCTGTCATCGGATCGAGCCTGAAAGTAAATGCCATTCATGAGCCATCCGAAGCCAAGTATGCATTCGGTACTGTGGACGTCATTGATCTGGATCTCATTCCTGCAGATCTGGAATATGGAAAAGTATCTGCCGTTGCGGGAGATGCAGCATTTCAGTTTCTGGCGAAAGCCATTGATCTGGCCAAAAACAGCAAATCCACTCCATCTGCACGGCGCCTCTGAACAAGGAAGCCCTGCATCTGGGTGGACACTTGTATCCAGGTCACACCGAAATTTTGGCTGATCTGACCGATACCGAGGATTTCTCCATGATGCTGACTACACCCAATCTGCGAGTGATTCACCTTACGACGCATATGGGTCTGATTGATGCCATTGCGAGCATCAACCCGGAAAGAACATACACTGTGGTTAAACTGGCTCATGATACATTGAAAAAAGCTGGCTTCGAGAATCCACGCGTTGCAGTATGCGGTATTAACCCGCATGCGGGCGAAAACGGATTGTTCGGTAATGGTGAAGAGGAAGAAAAACTGCAGCCCGGCATCGAACGTGCGCAGAAGGAAGGCATTAACGTGGTTGGTCCACTCCCGGCGGACACGTTATTCTTCCGCGCTGGCCGTGGCGATTTCGATATCGTTGTTGCTTGTTATCACGATCAGGGACATGCACCGATCAAAGTCATGGGCATTGAAGAAGGTGTGAACATTACAGTGGGTCTCAAAGGCGGGATTATCCGTACTTCTGTAGACCATGGAACGGCTTTTGACATCGCAGGCAAAAACATTGCTGATGACAAAAGCATGCTGGCCGCCATCCGTTCCGCCATTGAGCTTGCACCCAAAACGCAAGTTTAAAGAAACAAAAAGAGCTATGTTAAAGTTACGACCGTTCCCCATGCTCTATAGGGGAACGGTCGTTTTTGTGTATAAGTCATGACGTGGTAAGTGGAAATGGACTTTTCGTAAGCTTCATCACATACCTTAAAGTAAAAACGATTGAGGGTGTGTGAACTCCGTGAACAATACTCCCCCGCCATCTTCTACTATGGAGAAACCGAACTTTCTTGTCATTCTTGTAGATGAGGAGCGGTATCCTCCTATATATGAAAGCAAAGAAATACAGGCATGGCGCAGAGAAAATCTGATTACCCAGGAACGTTTAAAGTCTCACAGCATGGAATTCCATCGGCATTACATCGGATCAACTGCCTGCTGTCCCAGCCGGGCTACCATGTTCACAGGTCAATATCCATCACTGCATGGTGTCAGTCAGACTGTCGGCATTGCCAAGGAATCGTTTGACTCCGACATGTTTTGGCTGAATCCAAATACGGTGCCTACCATGGGGAATTACTTTCGGGCAGCAGGATACGAGACGTATTATAAGGGAAAATGGCACATCTCCAATGCGGATATTATCTCTCCCGGCACCCACCAAAGTGTTCCCAGCTATAACCCCTTGACGGGAGTTCCTGAGCCACACCTGGAAAGTCTGTACCTTCACGCGAGCCGTTTGGAGGAATTTGGGTTCTCCGACTGGATTGGCCCTGATCCCATAGGCAGAAACCCTCGAAACTCCGCTTCTTCCGCCGCGTTTGGCTTAAGTGGACGGGACGAGGTGTACGCCGCAGAAACGGTTCATCTCATTGAATCCCTTGATCGCAGGAAGAATGAAAACCAACATGCTGAGCCCTGGCTCATTGTCTCTTCCTTTGTGAACCCGCATGATATTACGTTATATGGTGATCTCGCCGAGCGCCTGCCCGATTTCAAATTCGAGGTAGACCCAATGCCCCCTGTCGACGCCCCTCCGACGATACACGAGTGGCTGGGCACCAAACCACGTTGTCAGGCGAGTTACAGAGATTTATATCCCAGAGCTTTGCAGCCTATCACCGATCAGAGCTTCTACCGCCAGCTGTATTATCAATTGCAAAAAAATGCGGATCACCAAATGTCTAAAGTGTATGAAGCTCTTACGCGTTCCTCCTTCTATGACAATACCATTGTTATTTTCACATCGGATCATGGTGATCTGTTGGGCGCTCACGGTAATCTTCACCAAAAGTGGTACTGTGCCTATGAGGAATACCTTCATGTTCCTTTTCTGATTCACAATAAACATCTGTTTCCTGAGCAGCAACATGTGCATAGCCTGACAAGTCATGTCGATCTGCTGCCAACGATGCTGGGTCTGGCCCGTATTAACGTTTCCGAAATCCATGGACGATTGCAAAAGAAGTTCAGTGAAGCGCGCCCATTGGTAGGAAGGGATCTTACGCCTCTTATATATGGAAAAAATAATCCGGGACTGACACGGCAACCGGTCTATTTTATGACCGACGACGATGTCACCCGTGGTCAGCACCAAACGAATCCATTAGGCGTACCCTATTCGTCGGTTGTACAACCCAACCACATCGAAACCGTCATTACCACCCTTTATAAAAACAATAAACCGGAAATCTGGAAGTTTTCCCGGTACTTCGATCATGCTCAGTTCTGGAGTCAGCCTGGTGTTAAGGATGTCATCACGCAGCCTGTGGGAAATCCAACTTCAGGGCAATGTGTAACCACAACGAAAACACAACCGGTACAGGATGAATATGAATTGTACAACTTGACGGACGATCCGCTGGAGACCTGCAATTTCGCCCATTCTGCCTATGCTACTCCGCAGACGACGAGCATTCAGCACTGGATGATGCAACTTCTGGAGGAACAGCGGCAACAAAAACGTCTGTATCCTCATCAACCTACGATATAGAGGTATACAAAAACAACAATTCTCATCCTATCGATCGTACCAATAGCCAAGGATACCTCGTTCCAGACGCATCAGCGCCTCAAGATAGAAATAATCGCCCCAGATCGTGTAATCATCAGGTGAATCTCCACCTCTTACGGAGTAGGAGCCATGCTTCAGCAGACCCTCTGCTGTATCCGAGCCCTGCGTGGAATAATGATTAATTAAAGATTTCACGGACGATTCCGCTGCATTCCGAAAAGCCTCCCGCTCAGGATCAGCTTCATCAAGCTGTCCGGCAATTTCCAACAGACCGCAGGCAACAATGGCCGATGCAGAGCTGTCCCTTTTCGTATTAGGTGTCTGCGGGGCATCAAAATCCCAGTACGCTACTTCATCCTCCGGAAGATGGGCAATAAAATAACGGGCGAGACGCTTCGCTGTCTCCAGCATCTCGGCACTTTGCAGATAGCGGCTGCAGAGTGCAAAACCATAAATCCCCCATGCCTGTCCGCGTGTCCAGGTAGAGCCGTCATGGTAGCCCTGATGCGTACCGCCTCGAATAGCCTCTCCGGTATCCTGATCAAAATAAAAAGTATGATAGCTTGAGTCATCCCCACGAACGAGGAAACGGCGGCTTTTCAGCGCATGCAGCTCGGCAACGCGGCGATACTCCTCATTATTCGTCTGCTCATACGCCCAGAACAGCAGCGGAAGATTGAGCAGGCAATCGATAATAATTCGCCCTCCGTTACTCACATCGCCTTTGCGTCCCCAGGCCTGGATTAGTCCAGCTTCCTCCGCCAACGTTTCATCAGCATATCCGCAGCTTCCAGCGTGAGTTTTTTGGCGGCGGCGTCATGCTCCACAATCCATTGTGCCTTGGAAGACAATGAATAGAGGAAGCCAATATCATGATGATCAAATATGATTTTCTGATCCATTCGCCGACGGAAGTTATCGACGCTATTTACGGCTGCCTCACGGAACCTCGGGTCCTGCGTATACTCCGTGCTTAACCACAGAATGCCCGACCAGAATCCTGCCGTCCACTCCGTATTATCATTAAGCACATAATGCTCATCCCCGTTACTAACATGGGAAAGCGCCCCTCGAATCGATCTATGTTGCGCCGGGTGACATTCAATGCATCTTCAATAGCTTTTTTCCACATGAACCGTTCCTCCTCTAGGCAAGTCATATTCTTCAATTCTCTTGCTGGACAAGTCTGCTATTTTGCTTATACTGGCCGGGTGTAATTCCCTCATATTTCTTAAATACACGAATGAACGAATTGCTGTTCAGGAAACCCACCCTCTCAGATACGTCCTGGATCGTCAGTTCCTCTGCCTGTAAAATTTTCTTGGATTGCTCAATTCGATAATGGTTGATGTAATCAATCACGTTGACTCCTGTCTGTTCCTTGAAGTACTTGGAGACATAGGTTGGATGGAAACGAAACCGCTCGGATAAATGGGTCAAACCCAAATTGACATCCGCATAACTCTCATGGATAAATTCCACTAGTTGATCCTTCAATTCCTCACTGCGGGACCGCTTGCGCTCATGCACGGTCTGGCATACCGTCTCCAGTATCCGAAGCAATTCGACCTCAATCTCCTCAAAGGTCTCACATGCATACAATTGCCGGATCAGATCGTTGCGCTGCGTCATCTCGTTCTGGTCGTCCGTCTTGATCTGTTCGGTAGCTTTCAGAAAGGTACCAATCAACTCAAACATCAGACAGCGAGCCAGTTCAACCGACAAGGGCTCTCCTGCGAAATTGGTCATGAGAATTTCGTTCATCACTTCCGTGGAACGGGCATAATTCCCTGTAGCGATATAATTGATGAGCTGTCTCTCCAGATCAAGAGGGTAATACAGCTCCTCCTTGGGCCGACGAATCCGGTTCGGATCAATAATCTGACCGATCCCCAGAATTAGCCTGTATTCCAGCGCTTCTTCCGATTCCCGGAAACAATCCGCGATCTCCGCCATACGGTGATGAACATGGCTGATGCCAACAGAGAAGTACACACAGAATCGGGAGCCAATGAAACGCTGGGCTTCTTCGACTGCATGAATTAACCGATGACTGGTATCCTCCGTATCCTCCTCACACTCCCGAATATTAATCAGGAACGCGATTCTTCCATCAATGTCGACAGAGTATACGTGACCGATCGAGCCAATCATCTCCTCCAGCACATTGGTCAGGATTAGGTGCACAAATTGATGCTTCTCCTCCCTGTCCTGCTCACGAACTCTGGAACGGAACAGTCCTTCAACATCCTCAATGTGCAGGAGCAATACGGCAAATGAATTTGTCTCGAACCGAATGCCAGAGCTTTCCAGGGTCGAAGCAAACTCCTCACCTACTTGTACCCTTCCCTTCATCAACTTGGAGAGCAGACTGCTCCGTATAACGCTTTGCTGATCTTTAAGCCTGTTCGCAAATTGATCCTGTTCTTCCCAGGCTTGGATTAGGACAGACTGCAAGATGCCATATTCATCGTCCGGCTGCTCCAGTTTCCATTTGACCTTATCCGAGATAATGTTCATGATCCGTCCCAGCGGACGGTAATTCCGTCTGGTGAACCACCAGGCTGCCACCCCGCCAAGGATAAGTCCTGCGATAACGCCTCCAAGCGTAATATCGCGGATGACCGTCAGCTTCTTGGCATAGATTCGGGTAGGTATGATGGATACATACTTCCAGTCCTGGATCTTGGAAGAAATCTGCGATATGGTCACGGATTCTCCGTTCCAATCGATGGTTTCCGTTCTTTTCTCAGCATCCTCGAAAAGGTTAAGATCCTCCCCCTTTATGTAAGGGGTTTCAAGTGATCCGGTAGAAAATAACGTTTGACCGTCGTGGTCCAGAATGAACACGGTGCTCTCCTTTTCCAAACGTACATTATCAATGGCTTGCTGGAACCGATTGGGGTCCAGGTTAACGACAAAGGTAGCAGGGCTGCCAGCGCCATTCTGAATCGGAAACGGCTGAATATAGACCAGCGTGTCCTCAATCCGTCGGTCCTCGCTCCGAACCTCCATCTTTCGGTACATGCTTTTACCAGAGTCATGCATAAGCCGGGTCCACGCTTCCTCGGATACATTCGTGCCCTGATAGAATATGTCATATAGATACTTTTTTTGAATGAGTGAAGAAGAGGACAACGCAATATCGGACTGTTTGATATAAATATACAGTTCACTAATCAAGCCGTTTCCGACGCGTGTGGATTTCAGGTTTTTGATCAGATCAATCCCCATAAACCTCCAGCGGGCATCCTGTTCAGACGCGTGATTAATGAAGCTCATGAGTTGGGAGTCGGCCATTAATTGATTGCTGATGCTGCCAATATCGCCAATCTGGTTATCAATAGTTTCCTGCACCTGAGATAACAGCACCATGTTGGAACGATTAACTTCTTCCTCTAGCAGCATGCGAGACTCGGCAAAAACAGCAGCACCGATCACAATGGGAATGAGCAGAATGACCATGTAAGAAATGCCCCAGGACAACAGGATGCTTTTCTTCTTCATGCGTCTCCTCCTCACACTGTGTTATTGGGTATGGCATGGCCTAAAGCAACTCTATTCTTTGATTGCTCCGATCATAACACCTTTAACAAAGTATTTCTGCAGAAATGGATAGATGAACAATATAGGCAGGGTGGCTACCATGACCGTTGCGTATTTTACACTTTCCCCGATGGCCTCTTTGTCCATAGCGGTGGCTCCTGTTGTCATCGAATCCGTACTGTTCTGAATCAGAATTTCCCTTAACACCAGTTGAAGTGGGAACAGGTTCCGGTCCCGAATGTACAGGATCGCGCTAAACCAGGAATTCCAGTGACCGACGCCGTAAAAGAGAATCATCACCGCAATGACGGGCATCGACAATGGTACGACGATCCGCCAGAGAATAAGCATCTCCCCTGCCCCGTCTATACGGGCCGACTCTAGCAGACTTTCTGAGATTTCTGCAAAGGAAGTCCGCATAATAATCAGATTATAGCTGCTGATCAAACCCGGTATAATCAGAGCCCACAGGCTGTTCCCCATATGGAGCGTGTTATTGATCAACAGATAGGACGGGATGATTCCGCCGTTAAAAAACATCGTAAATACAATCGCCAGCATGATCGGATTGCGGAGCATGAAGCTTTTGCGGGACAACGTATACGCCCCCAGAATGGTAAACAGCAGATTCAGCGCCGTGCCCACCACCACAATGAATATCGTGTTCCGGTATCCGGATAGAATGTTGGGGTTGCTCAGTACCAGCTTGTAGCTGTCCATCGTAATGCCTTTGGGAAAAAGCAGCAGACCTCTATGGGCCATGAGCTGACTTGAGTCACTAAGCGACGCATTTAGCACATGCAGCAGTGGATACAAGGTTATGATAATCAGACCTGTCATCAACATTGCGTTCGCACCACCAAACAGCCGCTCTCCAATGGATCTTTTCACTCGCAAAGAAATCCCTCCCTTCACCTCGTTCTTGGTTAGAACAGCTTGGTATTGGATATCACCTTGGACAGGCGATTGGCACCGATTAGCAGCGTAAAGTTAATGACCGACTGGAAGAGACCCACCGCGGTCGTATAGCTGAATTCGGCACTTTCACTTATCCCTTTGCGATAAACAAACGTCGAGATTACATCTGCCGTATCATACACGTTCGGATTATAGAGCAGAATAATTTTCTCGAACCCAATCTCCATCAGTCCACCAATGCGGAGTATGAGGAGAATCATAATCATCGGAATGATGCCGGGAAGCGTGATATGCCACACCTGGCGAAGCCGACTCGCTCCGTCCACGTTGGCAGCATCATAAAGCTCGGGGTTGATGCCGCTAAGTGCAGCCAAATAGATGATGCTGGAAAAACCAAGCTCCTGCCAGATTGATGAGGCGGTATATATGGTACGAAAATTGGCCGGATCGCTAAGAAGTGCGCTGCTCTGACCGCCAAAATAACCAATAATGGTATTAAACAGTCCATCTCGGGACGAAAAATCAACAATCATGCCGCAGATGACGACAATGGAAATAAAATGGGGAATGTACGAGATCGTTTGCACCGTGCGTTTGAAGATCTCATGCCTGAGCTCATTAAGCAGAAGAGCAAGAAGAATGGGAGCCGGGAAACCGAACAACAACTGATAAAAACTTAGCAATAGAGTATTCTTCAGAATTCGCCAGAAATAATAGCTCTGGAAGAAATCCTGAAAATGCTGAAATCCGACCCAATCACTGCCCCATATGCCTTTGCCCACCGAGTAGTCCTTGAACGCAATGATGGCCCCGTACATCGGAAAGTATTTGAAGACGAGAAAATATAAAACGACGGGAAGAGCCATCCAATAGATGGCTTTATTCTTTTTGTAATTAAGCCATAACAAGGAAAGCTTGTGCGACAACTCCTTCATCCCCTTCCTTTTCATTCCAAAGAGGGCGTCCACGGCGGTGAAGCGGTAAAGATGGCTTCACCGCTCGTGGGCATCTCCTCCTTATCTGGCGTTATACCGGTCCAAGGCCGCTTGCTGAATTTCAATAGCCCGTTTCACGTTAAACTTGTTGATCTGATCGACAAACTTGTCAAAGTTCTCAATCGGCTCAACCCCAATGACGAATTTGACGAACATCTCATCCCGATAAGTTCCAATATCACTCATGATTTTGCTGTACTCCGTAGATTCTTCAGTCGTCAGACTGGTAGGAGGAAGGCCTACCTTCAGCGTATTCTCACTGTATTTGGAGAACAGAACCGCCGCATCCTTCTGCTGCTGGAGCTGATAATACTGCTCATTGTACCGATCGTCATCCTCCCCTACGAAGGGATAGTTCGCAATAAAATGTTTGGCCATGGCCTGAGCAACCGACAGACCGTCCGGATTTTTCAAAATCTCATCGTTATACGTCGGGTAACCGTCCTTCATCGTATAGGTGAGGCCCTCCACACCGAAATTTTTCAGCATATGTCCTTCTTCACTGAAGAAATAATCGAGTGCCTTGATCGTTTCTTCCGGGTGTTTGTTGCTATTGGTGATCACAACGCCGCTACTGCTCCACTCCCAGGAACGTCCGGTAAACATCGGCTCATCCCCTTTGTTCAGCACCGGATATTGCACGGCTGTCAGATTGGCGTTCGGATCCGTTTCCTGCAGAGCGGGCAGGTAGCGGCCTACACCTCCACCGATATAGGTGAAAAACGCACCAGCTTGACTGCTCAAAATTTTGGCGTCATATGTTTTCTGGTCATTGGTAGCAAAATCGGGATCAATCAATCCCTCCTGATACCAGCGATGGAACATCGTTAGAAACTCCTTATATTCCGGCTCGATTGGTCCATAGACGACCTTGCCATCTTTCATAAATGTATTATTAGTGATGCCGTAAGCCTCCAGATACGTCGGTGCGGCTGGTCCCATCGTGGTCATTTTTGGGGGTGCACCAAACAACAGGGGCGCTGCTACGCCTTTTTTCTCCTTGAAGGCCTTGAGTACTGTCTCCCACTCCTCAATCGTTTCCGGTTTCTCCAGCTTCAGCTCATCCAGCCAATCCTGACGGATGAACGTACCGCCGAAGGTTTTGTATTCCCCAGACGCAGATGCGGTATCGCATAGATATCTCCGTTGTCGGCTTTTAACTGTTTGGCAACCTCGGGATTCTCCTCCAGGGTCTTTTTCAAATTGGGAGCGTATTCATCAATGAGTTCGTTAAGTCGAATGATGATACCATCATTGAACAGTTTGGCGTAATCTCCATTGACAAACATGGCATCAGGCAGCTGATTCGAGGCAATCATGACGTTGAACTGTTCGGTCTCGGCACCCACCGCGGGATGCTGGAATTCGATTTTGGTATTGGTTTTCTTTTCCCATTCCTTAATCGCCGTGATTTCATTCATGCTCTTGAGTGTGATGGACGCATTCGTATTCATCGACATCCAGATTGAAATGGGTGTAGGTCCATCTCCTTCTGCTTCACCTGCACTTCCGTTGCCTCCCGAGCAGCCTGCAAGAGCAGTAATACTCATCATCAGGCAGATTCCAATTGCCAGTCGTTTTCTCCATGACCGTTTCATTGCTTCACGTCCCCCATTGAATTCGTATCGTTGATAGGCAACCCTGTCATCGCTCCCCATAAAGTTACCGCTTGCCCGCTATAATGGCTATCCTCCATTCTTGCCGACATATCCAAAATTTGATGTTTCCTTGTGCAGCGCAGGATTTGCATATGAATGCAAGAGATCAAGATCATATTTCCAGATTGAATGGTGAAGCAACAAAAGTGAAGAACACTCTTTCCAAATAACCATTTGGTCAAATCGTTTAGAAGAATATTGAACCAGTCACACCTGTTTAGTAAACCATAAGTTTTGTAAAAACATACAGCAAAAAGCCCCCTATCTACATCTTTGTAGAATAGGAGGCTACGTTTCCTTTATACTCGTTTTCCTCACCTTACGGTGAATCGCACGTTTTCACATTCAGCAATTTAAAACTCTTCGTATTCACTCGGGTCCTGATTCCACAACCGTCCATCCTCACGATGATAAGAAGAGATGACTTCCATCTCCTTCTCGCTCAGCTCGAAATCGAATATATCGATATTTTCTTGCTGGTGTTGAAGAGAGCCTGCTTTGGGGATCGGAATTGAACCAAGCTGGGTATGCCAGCGCAAAATAACCTGAGTAGCCGTTTTGCCATGGGCCTCGGCAATCCGAAGGATCTTTTCATCTTTTACGATATCCTGTACAGCATCATTGCCACGCCCAATAGGACTCCATGATTCGTTCACAATACCATGCTGTGAATCCTTCTTCCGCTGATCGGCTTGGTCAAAGAATGGATGCAGCTCAATCTGATTCAAACTTGGCGCTACTCCCGTCTCCTTAATCAGGCGGTCATTATGTTCCGGAAGGAAATTGCTAACTCCGATGGAACGGATATATCCGCGTTTCTTCGCCTCAATGAGTGCCTGCCACGCTTCCACATACATATCCTGCTTCGGATTCGGCCAGTGAATCAGATATAGATCATAATAATCCAGATCTGCTCTGTATAGAGATTCCTGGATGGCTACAATCGCCTTTTCAAAGGCATGGTAACGCCCTGGCAGTTTGGATGAGATCAGCAGGTCTTCTCTGGAAACGGAGCTCTGCTTAATGGCTTTTCCAACAGTCGCCTCATTCTCATAGTTATATGCTGTGTCAATCAGTCGGTAACCTGCATCCATCGCGGATGCTATGGAATTGACACCTTTTTCTCCTTTTAAGCTATAGGTACCAAAGCCAATGGCAGGTACTTTCAAGCCATCATTCAACGTATATTCCGGGATTGTATGATTCATCTCAAAACTCTCCTTTGCGAAAGGTATACTAAGCGATATGGATAAAGTGATATGCCCTCTCGTTTATTCTACCCCTCCATACGCGGATGAATCAAATGAAAGCCACCCACCCGTTAAATGGGGAGTGGCTTTCTCGTCTAATTTTAATAGAGGCAAGTTGCCTCTTTATTCAAGCGAAGAGATGGTCGTGGCCGATAACGACCGCTTGCCCATAAAGTTCTGAATGGCCATAGCAGCCTGCTTGTACCCGCCAGCGTCGCGTAATGTTTTCCCAATAACCTCAGCATGTTCCTTGTAGGATTCGTTGCCGAGCACCTCTAATACCGCGGTTCTCAGCACGTCGGGTGTAAGGTTATTTTTATCCACGATGACCCCTGCTCCCAGCTCCTGCACCCGACCTGCTACACGCGGCTGATCAGAGGTTAACGGGAGCATAACCAACGGAACATTGTAATACAAAGCTTCGCTTGTACTGTTCATGCCTGCATGTGTCAGAAAAGCATCTACGCCCTGCAAAACCTCCAATTGTGGAAGGTAGGGTCTGATCATGAAATTATCAGGAATGAGATCCGCAATGGGCTCCAAATCCGTATCCTTTCCCGAAGACAATATAAACTGCACAGGCAAATCCCGAAAAGCCATAAAGCACAGCTTATAGAATTCAAGATCCTTATTTAAAATGGTCCCCATCGAAATATATACCGCCTGTTTATAGAGGGCATGCAGAGATTCCTTTGCAAAGGCTGGTGCATCCTTACGGGGTAAAATAGATGGGCCGGTGAACACATAGCTGTCATCCAGCTTGTCCCCCATGGGTTGAAAATATCGGCTGGTATAGACCAGCTTTAGTTGCCCGGGATGCCCTGAAAGATCCGCCAGGGAAGGCACAGCCACATTGAACTGAGAAGCAATTTGCTGGGACATCTCGATGATGCCGTTGTATAGCTCCTTAACCTCCTCATCGTCATCCTTCAGTTGATTACCGAATCCGAGAGGCTCCACAAAAACAAAGGTCGTGGTTGAGCATACCACTGGTATACCCAGCTTTTCCCCTAAAATTTGTCCTCCCCAGCCTATTAAGGAGTCAAAAATTAAATAATCATAGGTTTCATTTTCGATCAGATTGAGAACATCCGGAATAAATCGTTGAATAATTTTTTTCAAAACCATATATAAAAATTGGTAAGGGTGCTTGATTTCAAACGGCTTCATATCCGGGTTGTTGAGCAGGGTTGCCTCGTTGAAGGAGTATGCTTTAAATTGTGCGCCTAACGCTTCAATCTTCGTCCGGTATTGTTCCGTACAACAGTAGACAACTTCATCGCCGTTCTCCACCAGTTCCTTGATTATTCCGAGCGTCGGATTGATATGCCCTTCTGCAGGCATCATTACAACTAATACACGTGCCATGAGATTCACCTCCATTAAATTTTCCAATCTTCCAAGCGGGACATTGTATTTCTATATAAATTGAACTAAAAAATAATTTACACTTGCCACTCCGATGACAGAATAACCTTCCGATCGCTGTTATCCCCAGATTTTTGTGGATTCCCTTTTTCAAAGGGTAAAATCCGGGGATAAAGGCGAACGCTCCGCTTCTTCATGTTATTTCTGTCCTCTCCGTTCTCGTGTAAATGTTTAGTTCAATTTATATAGCTTCAAAATGATAGGGTAAAACAAAATCTGGAAATCATGCCCATATAAATATACTATTAATTATTTCCAGATTTGTAAATAGTATATATGTCACTTTTTAAACAAAAAAAGCACCTTTACGGTGCTTCCTCTGCTCATTTCATATTGGATCAGGTAAATAACCTATCTCAATATCCTCTCGAATATTGCGGGCTTTCTTTTAATTGCACGATATCGTGTCCCGTTGGATTCTGGAAAGCACGAAGGCCAAATGTCGGCGCAACAGCGAAGATGTGGTCAAAGATATCCGCTTGAACCGATTCATATACCCCCAGGTGATATCATTACTGAATGCATAAATTTCAAGTGGTAGTCCGTTATCTCCCGGTGCTAATTGTCTCACGATCAACGTCATATCCTTATGAATTTTCGGATGATTCCTTAAATATTGATGGATATATTCCCTGAATACACCCACATTCGTAAGCTGTCTACCGTTCACAATGCTTTCCGTATTAATGTGGTGTTCCGTATTGTATTCGTTAATTTCATTTAATTTGGTCTCAAGATAGTCCGTAAGATAGTGGATCTTCTGAAATTCCCCAATCATTTCCTTAGTGCAGAAGCTTATGCTGCTCGTATCAATATAGACGCTTCGCTTAATCCTTCTGCCACCGGAGACTTGCATGCCTCTCCAGTTTTTGAACGAATCCGAGATGAGCGCGTAGCTTGGAATCATCGTGATCGTTTTATCAAAATTCATAACCTTTACCGTGTTTAACGTAATATCGATGACGTCGCCGTCAGCATTATATTTGGGCATTTCAATCCAGTCACCAACACGCACCATGTCATTCGATGATAATTGCACGCCTGCCACCAGTCCCAATATGGAATCCTTGAAGACGAGCATCAGAACAGCTGATAAAGCGCCAAGTCCACTGAGAATAATCAACGGATTCTGACCAATCAGGCTCGAAATGACGATTATGCCCCCAATGATGAAAAGGACAATTTTGGCCACCTGAATGTATCCCTTAATCGGTCTGATCTTGGAGACTTCATAGGAACGATATATGGTATCAAAGGCGTTGAGCAGCGCATTTAATACCGTGATGGTTATGACGATCATATAAGTTAGAGCAGCTTTTTCAATTAAAGCTTGATAGGACGGGAAGATATACGCCGAATAATAGATGATAATTGCCGGTACGAGATGCGAGAGCTTGTGAAACACTTTTTTCTCCACAATGATTTTATCCCACGTGTACCGATTGTTGTTGACGATTTGGATAATAATCTTCAATACGATTTTTTTGGCTATAAAATTGGCCAGTATGGAGACCACAGCTATAAATACCACCATGATCATATTCGAAAGATATCCAATGGTTTGTTCACTCATGCCCGTTCCGTCTAGTTGATTTTTGATAAAGTCCATTGTATCCTCCTGACGCAGTTTATATTAACTTATTATTATAAATTACATCCTAGTACGAAGTAAATTTTCAAAATATTACAGCAAGATGCTGATGGGTAAAGTGTAGATCCTCCCCCTTCATGAGTATCACGTCACACAAATGGGCTAATGTGCATAGACTGGGGCTAAATATAAACCAGATTTATGCATTGGAGATGTGAACATTGAGTAATCCAAAAAATAAGGCGAAGACTCAGCAATTCCCCATGAAAAAACTTTCTCCCGTAAGCATGGTAACGGAGCTTCCACCCGTCCGTGGCCATTTAAGAACCTCCGCCTCAAATCCGAATAAGCCCATCCATAATGAAAAGGGCACATCATCGGCTATCGATGCCTGTGTGGATCGTGCTTTTCGTATTCCTATATTTCTGAGTACAACCAACACGGTAAATGACTTGCAAGAGCAATTTTTGAACCGTCTGATTAGGGAAATTGAAGATGCACTACTCTTTCCCCGCACATTGCCCGTTAGTGAACAATACCCGGAAAACATTCTGACGAATATACGACGCCTGGTTTTTTCAAGCTATGGATTACTCGCAATCAACTTCCGAAGATTTTTTGTTCAAATTCTCGAATCCAATGTAGGGGGCCACCGACGACCACTCCGTTCTGGGAAGGATCGACGTTTTCGCAAATCGAGCCTGCCATGGCCTTTCAATTCGGCATTCCAATCTTATTGGTGAGAGAGAAGGGAACGGACGTCAGTAATGGAATCTGGGCCGGAGGAATCACACCTCTCAATATATTTGTTGACTGGGATTCCGACAACCAATCCGTAGACGATTTCTTTAACAGTGTTCAATGGAGAGAGGTCTTTGCCAATTGGACGGCGGAGGTAAGGGGTAATTATTTGCTTCGCACGGAACCACTATTCAATAATTAAAGTTAATTTAGTAGATTCACTGCCATTGACGATGAAATCTTTGCGTAGATTGCAATGCCGTACTCGGGAGCTTCTTTCACTGGCGCGGGTGCTTCTTAACCTCATAGACAAAGCAAAAGAGACCCTAACGGGTCTCCTTTGCTGTCTCGGATGGAGGCGAGGTGGCATCCCCCATTCGGTACTTAATTAGATGATTGCGGATTCTCTTATCTACTTATGGAGACAAAAATTGAACCTGTCATTCGAGAAAACGACAAGTTCTTTTTAATCAAACTTTTCTTGCCTTATTAAAAGTTTGAAATGTTAGAGTACAGCCTAATGCAATGGTGCTTAATAATGTAATCAAATTTGCACTACCCCGTAAGTAGTACCAAAAATTAATTGCAATGTAAAGGATCATTACAAATAACAAAATCCATTTTGTACTAGGCATTCTTTTAAGTATCAAATAACTAATTCCTATAAATAATACTAGAGCTCCAAAAGACAGTAGAATAAGGTTCAGTCCTGAAATGTATACCATTTCACACCCCTTTTTCACTTTTGATTATACTAACATATGTATAAGTTACACTCGATGGTAAGTTGTATTCGCGTTTCCGTGCATGTTGATTTTTCTTTTCAAAAATTTCCTGGAGCTGTTCGCGATTTTTAAGCATCGGGGAGTTCGAACCCCTGTCCGAAGATAACGACACATAAGCCTCTACGGGTGTAGTCACAGTTTTGATGTCACCCGAGTATCAACATCCAACCAAAACAGGATTAGCCCAAGCAGGTATGAACTCCACACAATAGATCAAGTGACCTTGCACGATTTCCGCTACAATTAAAGGTTCGTATGTATTATCAATGATGATAACTTGATCCGCAATGGCTAGAGCTGGTGTAAGGTTCTTCAATGACTCACCATATCGATAACGAATATCCTCTTCTGCAATCCAATGACCACCCTGCTCAACACGAGAAGCTACACGATCTATATGCATCTGGACATCTTGAAGGCCGATGTAATACAGGACAATTTCGTAATTCTTCTCTTTAGCGATTTCCATATGTTTCAGAACAAATGATCCAGACAATGTCGTTTCTATGGCAAAGTTCTCACCATTTTTTATGAGCGAGCGAATTCTTCTCACGGCTTCCCTTCCAGCAGACAGGTCAGCACTACGAGGATTATCTGGTTTCAACTCTCTTGCAATCTGATCGGGATCTACCAGTTCACCAAGCCAATCTCTCATTTGCATACTAAGTGTACTTTTCCCTGCTCCATTGGTTCCAGCAAACACAGTCATAACTGGTTTGGTTTCACTCATGATATTCAAACTCCTGGCGCTTCCCAGTGGCATCAAATATTATTTCGAATTTCTTACCTTCAGCATCCTCACGAACGCGTTTGTTGTTTTTTATATAATAAATAGAAGCACCCGATTCTTGAGCTTGCTTCCGCGCATGTTGATTTGCCTTCTTTAAAATTTCTTGGAGCTGTTCTCGATTCTCAAACATCTTGAATCCCCCAATCTAAATATATACTTTATTATATCATAAACAGAAAAACCACCAACCAGAACAACTGGTTGATGGCTTTTGCTTACTCTAATGGAGGCGAGGGGCATCGACCCCCATTTGGTACTTAATTTTTCATCCGACAGCAACAATAATTATTTACCTTTCTCGGATCTCACGTGCCAAATAAGAAAACCAACATTTGTGACTACTGGGGGAGATTTTTTCAAATAACAAAAGAGACCGATTCATTAATCCGGTCTCTTCTTAATATTTTTTATAATTAAAATAGATACATATATAACTAAAATCACAAACGTAACCAGCATAATTATCGGTCTAAATATATTTACTGAATCTATCGCGTTTATGCAAATAATAGCAGTAATCAGTAATGCAATGTTCTGTATATGGTGTTTTGTTTCTTCTTTTTTATCAAGCGGTAGCTCACTAATATCACAATGTAAATATATAAACCTAAGCCTACAAATACTGTCCAGTTTATAAGATCACCCCTTGTAATATTGTGCTATTCATAACAATAACTCCATAAACAAAATAAAGGAACCTCAGTACCAAAAAAATGCAATAGTAGGCTCCTTTATTGTCTTTAATTTGTGAAAGAAGGCATGACCAAGGCCTTACTCGTTTTTATATGCTTGCTTTAATAATCTCTTCTATTCTTGGCCAACTGTAGTCCTCTTCTCCCCGTACAAGTTTGATTCTCCTGTTTGGCTTATCGATCGATGTCACAACGCCCCTCAGCTCCTCGTCATCGAACGGATTGAATACGGTTAACGTGATTGATCTGCATTCCTGGTACGATTCAAAAATCGCTTCTTCAATGAGCTGCATTTCCTGTTCATCCAAGACAGGCTTCCCCTTCTCTCTTGTTCCTTCTGATCCTTTAAAAATGCTTCTCGATGTTCAGGAAGAATTATGCGCGATCCCTCATATACACCATTCGCCGTCAATTTGCTTGCCACATTGCATCCCTCCTCAGTATTGGGTCCAATAGCTTAAATCGTTTGGTTGAGCTGATGTCGGTGCCTCTGGAAGCTTAGGCTTTTCCGACTCTCGTTCCCAGCCTTCCAGGATCACAATATTGGCCGTGTTAGACTTATCCTCCCAGTGTATGTATTCAGTTGTAATAAGGGTCTCCAAGGCGGCCATAACTACTTTATCCCCCTTACCCGTTTTAACAGTCAATTCATGGATTGTAGGCAGCCGACGCCGCCCACTACTGTAGTTGTACAAGATCCTCAGTACCTTCCGTTCATAATCCGTCAACATGTTTAAGCCCCCTGTGCTGTCGTCCTGATCGGATAGCATGCCAGTAAACCGGATTCGCGGAAAGTACGTGGCTGCCCCGACAATAGATCATCAGCTTTAATCATTCCGGATCGTATGCTTTTGACTTGGATACGACGTTTCGTGATCTTTCCACTTTGATCCTCGTATATGATTTCAACCAACCAACCCAAGTATTTCACTGGCATGTTTATCCCTCCAATAAGAACGTTTGTTTGCTTTTGGCTATTATATGCGAATATACGTTCGTTATTCAACAAGAAAAAAGCCCCATTGAACTTAATATTCAAATGAGGCTAATATAATGACATATTCAATTAGGATCAGGGTAGACTTGAACCCATTCCTTTCCTCCTCTATCTGTATATACATATTCTTCTGGGTCATCTTTAAATTGAACAGTGACAGGATACATCGGCATCTTACTTCTCCGAGCATGTATACTTAAGATTTCGGAACTTTCTATTCCTTTCTCATTTATCAAATAATTGCGAAGGCTTTCCTCCAAACTATGCATCTTCGACTTATAATTTAAATACCAACCGCCAGAGAGAAGGACAATAATAATAATAAGAAGAAGAATTATCCATTGAGTCTTATACTTTTTCATTTTACCTCCTAATCGCAATAAGTAATAACCAAATTATATCAAAAGGACCGTACCTAGGATACGGTCCTCTTAGC
This sequence comes from Paenibacillus sp. 1A_MP2, assembly GCF_052244825.1. Taxonomy (NCBI): domain Bacteria; kingdom Bacillati; phylum Bacillota; class Bacilli; order Caryophanales; family Paenibacillaceae; genus Paenibacillus; species Paenibacillus sp. 1A_MP2. The sequence continues at coordinate 136,070 of NZ_JBQQCS010000001.1, forward strand.
TTAATTTAATTAGCAATAAATGAACCTTTTAACACAAAATAAGTACTATTAGTGAAAATGGCAGGAAAGATTACACTTCCCCAGTCTTGATCAGAGGTATTTTTACCGATGACATCAAAATTTTCTCCATAATGAAAAGCTTGCCAAATGAATTTAGAACAGTAATTTGGGGTCATCACACTGAGTCTGTCTGAAGCTTTAATTTCATACTTCGTAACTCGACTGTAATTATTTTTTGCCCATGCTGCTGCTTTAACTCCTCGACCATCACGTGGAGTATAGATACTAAGCTTTTCACCTGGTAAATGCAACTTAGCATATGAGGTAATATCACTTGCCGCACCGCCGTTCTTTGCTGGTGTAACATGATACACCTTAAAGTCAGAACCTACGATACCAACATGACCAACAAAAAATGTTGTTTTATTCGACTTACTTGAATAGAGAATATCTCCAACTTGCATTTTGATATTTGTACCTGGATATGTAGGGCCAATCTCAGCAAAAATACCGATATCTCCATTAACATTAGTTTGAGCCTCTACTTCTGGTTCACCAGTGGTAATAGGCGATGCACTAACGCTGTTCAAATTGAAAAAGGCTCCAAAGAACAATACGGTGAAAAATGATAAACCTAATAAATACTTTTTCAAATCAATTCCTCCTTTTTTAACAACAAATGAAATATTACATTTTATACCCAGCATGTTCAATGAGATATAAGAATCAAATTATATATAGGGCAAAACTACTAATATATAATTCTAATAGATTATATTGTAATATTATGTAGAATAATTCCTATATTTTGGTCATGAGAATAATTAAAAAATTAGTAATATAGAATAAAACTCATTAACAAAAAAGAGCAGTGAGGTTATCCCTCCTGCTCTTTTTTGTATTCAATTAACTGACCGATATCATCAAGTTCTAATGCAACCATAATTTTATTGAGGTTCTCAGGTGACCAAGCTTTAGATTTATTTTCGGTCATATCTGCGACTGTATTCCAACGTATTCCAGTCAACTTGCTCAATTGACGAGTGTTTAGATCCCTCTCTTCAATTAACTCAGCCAATTTCAACTTTAACATCTCTCTCACCTCATAATTATCATACACGTTTATAGAATATAATTCAACGATTATCGTTGACATTCAACGAATTTCGTTGTATAATTATAAATGTAAGGAGGTGAACAACAGCAATGAAAACGTTAGATTGGGTCTTGCTCCTAACAGCGATCGCAAACATGACGACGGCCATCGTCAATATGCTAAGTGCCGCTAAGAGCAAGAATAAGAAAAAGGAACCAAACGCCGCGGACCACGCAAACGTTAAAAGTTCCCGAGTAGGCGGCTAACACAGCGCCTGCTCACCCCAATCTTAACACAGATGTAAAATAAAATGAAACTGGAGGTATGCAAAATGGATATCGCAATCTGGATTATTGCTATAGGTGGATTCGTTATCTCAGTAGCTGCTTTAATACTGTCGATCAAAAACTTCAAAAAGTAATAGAAGAGTTGGATTGGGGAATGCAATTACCTTGGAAGTATAACAGCATGGGAGACATCACATACATTTATGTGACTGGGGCAGGTAAATACTATCAAGCGGTCCGGATTGTCAGAAGGCTACTGGGCCGCAAAGCTGCAGCTGAGCTGCGGACAAACAAGCACCGGACACGTTGTGTGATAAAACTATACGGCTTATAGAAAAAAGGCCTTGCCGTTGGCAGGGCCTTTTAATTTAGACAGTCAAGTGATGAGATCCCTTTATCAAATCGTCCGTGATAAGACAATTCATTCCTTCAAGATAGACTGTATCCCAAGGACCTCCGACTTGATGAGTTTTATCCACTAATTCTCTTGCATCAAGATCAAAATATCTCCCTACCACTTCAAGGATGCATACTGTTGCTTCAACACCATCTTCTGATCCCAATACACGAACAACTGAAGCAGGTAAAGATGCACCTGTAGACAATTGGAATTCATCATCTTCCATGACAATAACAGATGAACCGTTATGGCGTTGTACTTGATATACTTCTTCTACAACAGGGCCATATTTATATGCAACAATTGGTTCACGGAATAATTTACGACCAGTTTTCAAAAGATATTCTGCATAAGCATAATAAAGTAATTTTTGAAGTTTAAGTTGTGTAACAGGCTTAATTGCTAGAATAAACTTCACAATATCATGCACATTCAATTCTTTACTCGCGGTGATTTGTCTTATAAAGACTTCCATGTCTTCTGACACAAGAACGTCCTTAAAGAAAGAATCTTTTTCCACAACTGACGTCCATGAGATTGAATCTGTAGATAATTTATGAATCCCCAAAGTTGTATGTCCACATTTTTCAACCTTGTTCATAAATTCTGCAACAATCTCCCGATCTAATTTACCTTCGGAAGCATAATGCCATCCAACCCTTTGTCCTCCAATATAATCACTTAATATTGCGACAAAATGAAAAGCCAAGATGCCCACCTCCTTTCAATGTCCTTCTTTGTATTCTTGAGGCCACTTTATGTATTCTCTTTTGCTTTTATGTTCTTTATGAGACTGTTCATTACGCTCTGCATCAATCGGATTCCAAATTTGTAATTCCCAAGGGAAATACTTATTATCTCCATTAATGTATATATGTGTTGCTTTATAATCGTCTTTACACGCGTTGTTACAATTTAGTTTATACCCAATTGATGACTTAATATCGTCAAGAAAATCATCTACATCGGTACTAGCATGATCAAAGTCATCAATCATTATTCTGAACCCGAGTAAATCATTCAGACATTTATTGATGGAAACGCCACCTTGCTCTGCTTTTGCATATCTATAGTGAAACAATTTATTGATAATCGAATCTTTTTGTTTAATTCTAAGCCTGAAATCAAAATGACGATAGTCAAAATCATAATCCATGTACACAACTTGTTTTCCTAATGCATCTTGATAATTTTGTATCAAGTCAAGGAATGAGGGATCAAATAGATGGAAGTTTTGTTGTTCTTCATCTTGATCATTCGTAATAATACTATCTATTCTTTTTTCTTGAGATTAAGCATCTCACCCTGAACAGCTCCAATAAAGTCTCTAGAATAGGAATCATGAACAGAACAAATGTCAACTATTAACTCCTTCATAGACTCAAACGGAATTCCCAAAACAATCTCATCCCTTAGTTATAGTTCACCTTCCTTCAATAATATCATGCCTGTCAATAACCTTTCTCTTGTTAATTATACCGAACGTATGTTCTATAGTCAAGTTATTATCCTTGTCATTCTAACCAATCACATCAAAACTGAATAAATGAAAAAAAGCCCTTCACTGTTATAACGCTAGTGAGGGGCTTTTTAACGATGATATCGAATTCCAATTCCGTTACCACACTTATTCTGCTGCTTCAATCTTCTTCAATCGATCGTCCAGATCTGACACATTACCGTTGATTCCTGCAATCAGCTTCAGGATATTTTTCCTTAGTCTGTTCGTCACAATCCCGGATTCCTCTCGTGTGATCATCGCCCCAGGACGGGTGCCATCATAGTATCCATTTGCCGTAACCTCTGCCCATGCCGCTTCTGCCCACTTACTTGGCACGTTAATGTCTCTTTCCTGTGTCACTGGCTTGCCCTCCTTCGTATCTTCAACTAGTCCTAGGTATGCAACGATCCCCTGAACGTGTCCTTCAATAATCACATCAATTACATTCGCCTGCTTCAGCCGATCCGCGTCAGTGGCCACATCCACAAACAGGTTTTCCGTCAAGACTGCCGGCATTTTAGATTCGCGAACCATGTGTAAGTTCTGTGCCTTCTGTCCACGATCTATTCCGCCAAGCTTGCCCATAATAGCCTTGTGTAGCTTGTCCTGCAGCTTGATACTGTTTTCGGAAGCAGACGTAAACCGGAAGGACTCAAACCCGCCCTTACCGCCACCGGCATTACAGTGGATGGAAACCAGAATGTCTGCACCGGCTGCGTTCGCTTTGGCTGTCCGATCGCGGAGCTCCAAGAATACGTCCGTGGATCGGGAGAGTAGCACCTGCACGTTTTCATAATCCGCTTCCAATCGGTTCTTGATACCAAGCGACACCTTCAGAACAATATCTTTCTCCTGGATGCCGTTTGCCACTGCTCCTGGGTCCCTACCTCCGTGCCCTGCGTCGATCCATACTTTAAACATTTGTACCAGCTCCCTTATCGTTGTCATTGCCACCTTTGCCCTTCAGGACCTCAATTGCTTGCTTGATTACGGCCGGTATAGGCGCACCCATTTTCCCACCGTTCTCGGTGATCGATAACAATTCGTTTGCAATGTAAAAGAAGGCAACAGTGTCCCTGAACAAATGCTCATCACCAAGGATGCCGTCTACCAAGTGGCCAACCGCAACCATGGCAAAAATAAAGACCTTACGGGCAATCCCAATAAGGCCAATTTTACTTTTCAATCCTCCATTAGAACCGGCTGCTACGACACCTGTAAGATAATCAAGCACCACGAACACCAGCAATACTCCCAACACTCCAGACCATCCCCCAAATAAATAAGACACTAACCAGCTACCCAAGGCCAAAGCCCATTTCCCCACGTTCTCCAACTTCCTATCCCCCATCTATTTAATTTAAAAATCCTCTGACCACTCCAGGCACAACAAAAAACACGCTCCGCTATCGGACGTGCTGCGTCTTACAAATTCAATTGTTGGCATCCCCTCCCCCAAGACTCAGTTCTCTATTTTTCTGTCTATATATCACGGCGGTTATCCATAAGCTTCCCATGCTAAATCAGTAGTTAAATATGCGTATGGAAATCTAAAACCGCCGTTAGTTACATAGGCGTCATTAACTGGTATGGAACCTTCTACAACTCTATATAACTCCGGTGCAGTTGTTGCTCCCGTACCCCAAAACCAATTATACGTAGGCCAAGCGCCGTGCTTTATGTTTTTTGAATACGTACCATTCGTGGAGCTCAAATTATAACTGGCGTTGAATGGTCCTATAAAAATAATACTCGGCTTAAACCCTAACCCAGAAACTACAACGGAAGGCAATAATATTTCCTCCATGGTACTTCTTGTGAAAATAACTCGCCCATTCGAATCAGAAGATTTAACAATCCCAGATGCATACTTAAAGCCGCCCGGTGTCCCATCCAACCTGGAATTATCCAACAAAAAATTATCGATTATCGGCATGTTAAGTCACCACCATTCCGGTTGCATAAAACGAAACCGTGCTTGCTGAGGACGCCCAAGCTGCCAAAGTTTCACCTTTAACAAGAAGCTGGTCCAAAAAAGGTATTGTCAATGTATCGTATGCCTTTAATAGTTTGCCTCCAATTATCTGATAATCACCAATAGACAAGGCGATTGTTGTGTCACTAGCAGTAAGATTGCAAAAAGTTACTGATTTAATCAAGACATCATTTAATGTATCTTTGAACACAGTTCCTGTTTGAGATGTGGTTACCGTGTTTGCCCTTATTAATACGTATGGTTTGACTCTTTCCGATGTATCAAAAACTACGCCCGTTACATTAATGTGTATCGTGGGCGCACTTCCAAAACTTATCGTTTCTATCTGATTTAAAACAAACCCGGCAGCGGGTAGAACAAACGTGTCAAACGCCTTTATGACATGATTGTAAACGATGGGGTAACCAGCCAAAGTAATTGTAAACCTTTGATCTGTTGACGTGGGGTTCGCGACTGTTATTGACTTGATAATAACCCTCTTCCCTGATGGGACCGTGTATACAACATACGGGGAAGTTGCGGTTGCAACACCGATCCCCGCGTAAAGTTTTTTGATTGCAGTAGCCAATTACAACGCCCCCCATATGTTTTGTCTTTCGGTGTACTCATACAAGGCCAGGTCGTCCGCTTCGGAGCTGTACGGAACGTCAGCCGAACCGTATGAAAGTTTAACTCTAGTGATTGCTTTGACGCTTCCGGGCACGGTTCCGGTTGTCGTATTTCCGAAAACCAAGCGCACACCCACGCCAGCAACGCCAGCCGGAATGCTTATTAAGCCTGATTTTCGATGCCAGTCCGAATTAAGGTTTGCGACAACATTGCCGATAACCGAACCGTTGCCGAAATTGTATACTTCGATATATAACGAACCAGAAGTCATGCCGATGTTATAAAACACGCCCTGTAGCCTATATGTTGTCGATGGTATGACAGGTATAACAACGGACGATTCGAGAAAGGCATAACCACCAGCTTCCAATTGGTCAAGCGCTTGAAAGAATTTTAATTCCCTCACGTTATTGCCGTTATTAACATTAAAACCCCTTATGTTAACCCAACCTTCCAAGCCATAAAAAGCAGACGAATTGCGAACCAGGTTAGGCGAATCCGCACCAATGATTGGAGATACCGCCGCATTGGCATAGCCCTGGGCATTTTCATTTGCCAAGGGGAGAACCACTTTCTCATCATTTTCTAGCGCTGCATTGATGGCCTCCTGTTTCGCATCAACGCTAGATTGCTTTATTTCTTCAAGTTCTTCTCTTGTAGGTACTTTCTTCCACGGCCCCCATCCGAAATAGTAGTTTCTTTGGAATACTTCCAAGTTACCAGGCTGAAAAGTGGTCAAGGTTTGTAACACTCCAGCATGTGGCTCGACCGTTAAATGAAATGCCTCTGCTGTCGGAGAATTAAGTAAAGTTGCTACAGTGGCATTGGCTGGGCAATAATAGTTGCCCTCTTCCATGTAGGTATTAAGGTCTGATCCAAACGGAATGACAATCGATTTCTTAATGAATCCACTATCTGCATATGTCACCAATGAATCATAATCATCTAAATCAAGCACACGTTCAAACGGTTGCCATGTTGCATTGCTATCCCTCTTGTTGCGTTTGTACTGTTTGTTATAAGCTTGGTTAGCCGGATCAGTACCGGAGTACATCTCGGTAAAGGTTTGATAACCGCCTGTGCCTATACGCACAGTTTCAACATATCCGAACGATTCGTTTGCTCCAGTGGCTGTCCTCCAGGCTGATCCTTGACCACCAGTGCCACCACCTACGTAAAATACAGATATACCCTCTGGATAAACTGTGATGGCCGCACCGGGTGCAGCAAAGTTATTAGCAAGTTTGATTGCGCTTTGTTTAGAATTTATCTCCGCACCAATTTGATTCATATCCGATGGCTTGACCTCATCCTCCATAGTCCAATCCGTTTTAGCCATTAATCTGTCACCTCTTCTATTTCAAAAGTTTCGAGCATGAGCGTATCCGACTGGTTCGGGACGTTTACAGCCTTCGAACTGACTCGGATATTTGGGCCTTTAACTTCGATCAATGTGATCATGGATACATCAGCCGCTGGAATCAAAAAGTTGAGCGCAACAGTTGAATCCGTGACCGCTTTTTCAACAAAATCTGTGATCTCGTACACTCCGTTCAGAACAACCCTCGTTATCCGTGAATTCAGATGTACAGCCAGATCGTTCAATATCTCTTGATCCATTACAATGTCACCTCCGGACCTAAATCCGCAAACGGCTTTTCGCCAAGTTTCCAACTGCCGTCAAGCTTGTAATTCCAGGATACATCCCTTTTGACAGTCGTATGTTTAATGCCTATTTTGTGCCGCAGGGACGTATTTTGCTGGTACACCATATTCGCAGGCTTGACTGTTTGGATGGTGTGTTGCACCTCTTTAAACAGGTTCGCGTTTTCTATGTTGGTGGTAACAAGCAACAAAAATTTCGCTGTGTCGATCGTAACTATGGTCAACCCCGGACCAAGTAGACGATCCAGTTGTGCTTGTAACCAACGATGTGTAAACGGGGGTTTAGTCGACTGACGGTTAATGATGCGCCGGCGGCGAAAATCCAACGACTCTGTAGTGGGGTTAGCCTGGATGCGCAGCATCTTTCTCGGCGCCGAATTGCCGTCGAACTGGCCGTCATGATGAACATGTCATTACGCTGTCGTAAAACACCTGCAGCAATATTGTCCAGCTCCATTTCCTGCGCCATGAGCAGAGCTGTCATTTGCTTACTGTCCACATAATACGGCGGCAGATACTCCATGAGTCTACTCATTAAGCGTCACCCTCCCTCGTTGCGGCACCTGATCAACCGTCAGAGTGATGTTGGCAGTAGATCCATTTAGCTGTGTACCAATCACATCCACAACCCCGGAAACGGTCAGTATGCGTGATTCAAGCGGAGCAACCCGTATAATCAACGGTGCATCGGATTCCCATGTTGATTTGAGTGCCTGAAGGTATCCATCAATCACATCTTCAACATCTTGTTGTACTTGTCCAATTGATGTATCGGAGTCCAAAGTTAACGTGGTTGTGATATTAATCGTGAACCAGTTAACTCCGTCTAACGTTACGGTATGTCCGATTGGCGCTAACCCAATTCCCTGTCCTGCAAAAGCCACAGGATCAACGATCTCCTGCAACTGATTGATTAAAGCTGTTGAAGGTGGAACATGACCTGTTGCCATAATGGTTGCTTTCACCGAGCCACCGCCCTGCCAAACAGGAGTAATCCGCACGGCCCCAACCCCATCCAAGGCTCTAATCATTTGACGATAATCAGCCACGTTCCCGCCAAAAGGTTGCTCGTTAATCTCTATGAAAAAACGTTCACGCAGCTGATCATCCGTTTCTTCATCTTCGCCAGGTACCAGGATGTCACTCAAAGTTGCCGTTGCTAAATCGTTGATGTACTCCACGGGTAGCATCGAACCGAATGGGGCGTTTCCCACGACTCCTGCAGTTTCAGCAGTCACTTTATACACGCCTAGTGAAACTCTTTCTTTGACTACATAGTTCAAATCCTCAATAAAAAAGCGGCTGCCGATCGCTACATCAATCCCTACTCCATTCGAATCCAGAAACGTACCTTTTCGAACTGCAAACGTTGCTTGCTTCCGATTAACACCCCATTCAGCTGCGCCTTCGGTTAGATACTCTCCAGTTGCTGTATCGACGTTGTATAAGTCGTCTCCGGCAGACAAATCGATGTTCATCTGAGCGAATTCAGCTGCTGCAGGTGCTAAAGAATCATAAATAATGCTTCCAGGCCGCTTGTCCAAATCATCAGGTACCCTATCAAGCATCCTTTGCAAGATGGCTTCATATTCGTATTCTTCTGTATCAAACACTACCGACCACCTCCGTTAGCCGCAGATCCCCTTCGTTTGTGACAACGGTGAATGTGACCGTCGCACTGTCGCCCTGCTGTTCAACATCAAAATCTTTAACCTCGCTGATCCGTTCATCGTAGATCAATGCTTCTGTAATGACACGGGGCAGCTCCGAAGCTATAAAACCCGCACTTGTCGCCAGACCGACAACCGTATCCGATTCTGCACCATAACTCTCCGGGTATATGACGTGTTCAAAGCGAATGGTCCGTAGTGTCTTGATGATGAACTGCTTCATGGCTGGAAGTCCTTCGATGGCACGACCAATCTCGCCAGTGACCGGATCAAATGAATAGGTCCTGGTTGGTTGAATCTCCGAAGTAAAGAGATCCGGGACTTGAATATTCAGATCAGGAGTCAGCGCCATATTTCACCAACCTTTCTGCGATATAAAAAGACTGACCGCCTTGAAAGCTCATGACTAATACTTTTTCTCCGGCCCGCAGTTCATCAAGAAACGTAACTGTTCCAGAACAAATACCGGAACCCGATATTTTCCCATCTCCTGAATAATCCGAGGTTTGAATCGTGCCTTCCATTTCAAAATCACCTTCTATTTCTACCTCCCGAGTATAGGAAGTAAGACGTTCCGAAACTGACAGCATTTCCGCTGGTATCGGGTTCTTGCTGTCTAAGCCTATTTGTATGCTCAGTGCAGGCGGCGGCGTTAGGACGGTAGCTTCCAGTAGTTGCACTGGTCCAGCTGCAGCTACTGCAGCCACTGCAGCCTGTTTGATAATGTCCAACATGTCATCACCCCAATATTTCTTTGCGGAGCTGCTCCGCAAACTCCTTGTCTTCGTCAGCTTTGCTTTTTTTCTTCGTTGATTTCTTTTTGGACTTGTCCTTGTCTTTGTCAGAATCGCTCTCCTCCGGTTCTACTGTAACGTCGATATCCGGAAGGTCGTCTGTTTTGGTCAACGTGATTGACATCGAATGTTCATTGCCACTAAAGGAATGGCTATCCTCGTCAACATAAAAAGCCCGGCTTACGCCGAGCTCTTTGGCTATCACATATATTGCAGATCCAGATATTACAGGAGCGATACCGAGCGCATCGATGCTGAAGGTCTCGCCTATCTTGCCTTTTTCCATCATCATGGACGTTGCGCGCTGCATCAGCTGCGCCTTGTTCAGCTCGTCGGACACTTCCTCATAATATTGGAGTGTACCGAAACGCTTCTTAGTCGTTGGGTTATCCACCTTCGCAATATGAGTGGCACTGACCTTTTTCTTTTGGACCGTTTCCTTTTTACCCTTCTTCACCTTGGTTTCAATGGTCGTATTGGTCGTAGACGTCAATTTAACTTGGGTATAAGTATCCTCAATGGATTGCGCAAACGAATAATCTACCAAGTTAACCCCGTCCTCGATCACCCATTTACGAGCCAGATCCACGCGCTTAGTCAGGTGCAATTTGCCCTTGTCAGAATACAAATAGTATTTAACACGGGTATGCTTATACGTCAGCGAGATGGCCGTCAGGATCATATCGAATAGCGTTCCCTGCAGGATGCGGGTAAGCTTATGCGGGGTGTCTGCTATCTTACCAATCGGGATACCGAAGTCACCACAAATACGCCGGACTATCTCACCCAGCGTTTTCCCGGTAAATACGTATTTGTCCTCGGATTTGGTCAGATACACCAGATCATCATAAGCTGTTAAAGCAAGGCTGCCACTTTTGGTCCTTTCCTTTGAAAAGATCGTTCCACGGAAAAGCTCCTCACCTTTCCAACGAAAAAGCAACTGATCTCCCACGTCCACAGGCTGCTTGCGATGCATTCCGCGCGTCGTGGAAAGGATAGTCGCTGCAAGAGTCCTGGGAGCCTTCAACTTCTGGCCGGACCAATCTACTTCTTGGACCGGCAGTTCATACGTTCCATTGCTTCGAACAACAAACAGTTCCATCATTTTAACTTCAGCCCCTGCCCTGGCTTAATAGAGTATGGCGCTTTGATTTTGTTCAGTTCAGCAAGCTTCTGCCACGTTGTTCCGTTTGCTTGTGCGATCTTCCATAAGCTGTCGCCAGACTTCACCGTGTAACTGGCTGGTGTCGTCTTTGTACTGGGTCGTGCCGCCGTGCTGCTGGTTGTGACCTTTTTGCTACCATTGCTGGCTGTCTTGGTCGCATCCAGCTTCCGAATCGTCACGAACTTGTATTCACGCAATGATAAGTCATAATAGATCGTTTCAACATCGCCGCCCTCTTCCCGGTATACAAAATCCTCAATGGTCACAGCAAAGTTCCAAGCGGTTCCAGAAACGAGGAAACGAATCGGCTTTCCTGACTCCTTCCATTTGGATATAATCGCAGCCGCCTGTTTAGGGACGGGAATATCTTCATATTCACAGTAAGGCCCCCACGCAGCGGGAAAAAGCTGGAGAATTCGAACGTCTTGAGTACCGGATCATTAATAATCGCCACTTCACCGATTCCAGCCACATCAACGGTTGTCGTTTGGCTGCCGTTGCCTATCGTGATATCTGGCGGGTTGACCGGAAGGCGTAACCGTTCAGCGTTGTTGTTCCATGATAGCCAAACTTCACGGCTCATACGAATTGCACCCCCTGTGGTCCAAGATTCAATTCATCTTGTAATGCCTTTTTGACAACACGAACCACCTTATTAGCGTCCATGTCGTTGGAGTAATGGTTGTCACCTGTAATATTAATGCTGATTGGCGCTGCTACAGGTGAAGCAGTTTGACTTCCTCCGGATGCTGCCATTCCGCGTATCAGTTCCGCTTCTTCGCGTGGGAGGACGGTTTCGCCTTTATGAAGGTTCGCCTTGTAATTATCATACGGGATGTTGGAAATCCCCTTAGCGTGACTGGGCTCATCAATAGTTTTCGGAGTAAAGCCTTTAATAAGATTCGGGAAATTTGAAACAGGTGCAGCTTTACCGCTCATCATTGGACTGTCAGATGTCTTACCGCTTCCAGTTAGTGTAGAAACTGCTTTTTTATTCGTTTCACGTGTTGCTTTAGTCTCCAATAGCTGGATTGTAGGTATGTTGTATCCTAACACATCTCCTAAACCATTCAGTTTCTCGATCAACCAGTTCACGCTCTTTATCATTGCATTAACACTTCTAGCAACGATATCTTTCGCTCCTTCGAAGGCATTAGCAACAACCTCTTTAATCTTATCCCAGTTCTTCCAGGCTTCCCACAGCACACCAAGTGCTGTGACTACCCATCCAATCACAGGCAAAAACCGTACCAATCCACCAATCACTCTACCGATCCATGGCAAGAATGGTTTAGCCCATTTGAGCACTTTAACGAAACCTTTGCCCAACCAAAGCAGTGCACTTCCTACCCATTTCAATATACTCCATACGACCTTGAGCACTTTCCACAATCCTTTGAACACAGGAGTTGCGACTTTTACAGCCTGGTATCCTTTCGCTGCACCATAGACACCCAAAAATGCTGCACCTACTACCTTCAAAATGGGCAACAATGTATCCCAGTTTTCAACAACCCATTGAATGCCTTTGGACAACCCATTGGCGAGCTCACCCGACAGTTCAGCTACACTTTCGGTAAACTTAGCTATCGATTTTTGTCCTTCCGGCGATGAAGCCCATTTGTTGAGTTCGATAAAGGCCGGGGTGACAGCAGTCAAAACGGATTGACCGATATTCTTAACCGTCTTGCCTAACTTGCGGGTTGTGTCATTGATGGCCGTCATGGGATTATTTTCGCGCATGGTGTTGAATTGTTTCTCCAGTTCTTTGCTGGCTTCGATTGGCTCATTGATAGCACGAGCTGCAGCAAGCACTGGTTCCTTGATGTCTTCATATTTGGTGCCGAGTAGTTCCGTAGCATACAAGGCACGTTGGGCTTCGCTCGGTATTTTGGACAAGGCTGTAGCAAATTCAAACATTACTTTTTCACCGGATAACGTTCCCGCATCCATAGACTTGTAAAGTTCCCTGGTACGGGACTTGCCCAACACTTTAGCCATTGCTGTAATCTGGTTGTCTGTCAGTTCGTTACGGCGGATGTTGAATTCTCGGAACATATCAGCCGGCTCGTCAAAGTTCCGACCACCGGCTTGAACAGCAGCAACAAACGCCGAACCGACCTGCCCCATGTTGAGCTGCAAGTCTTTGAAGGTCGAACTATACTCATTGATTGTGTCCAGGTAATCGTCATACTGATCACCCGCGTTTTTGATAACGTAAGCAGACACATCTCCAATCTCGCTCATGCTGCCAAGTTGGTTTTTGTATGCCGATGCAAAGGCCCGGTCCACCTCAGGTATGTCCTTACCATAGAGCTGTGCAAACATGGCCGAGGTCCGGGCAGCTTCTTGGAGTGCCTTGCCCTGCAGGTTAGTTTGCTGCGCAAAATCAACGAGAGACTGAGCAACACCAGACCGCTCGGTGCCAATATTTTCGCCATAATAAATCTGATCAGTCATAGCTGTGACTTGGGGTTGGCTGATTCCGCTGATAGCCGATGCCTTGGCATCCGTCTCAAACGCGTTTGCACCTTGTGCCAGAATGGCTGTACCACCCAGTGCAGCCCCGATGCCCAAGACTTTGTTTTGCAACCCTGCCAAACTGCTCTCGATCCGTGCAATGGCACGAGTTGCCAAATCTTTGACTTTAACCACAACTGTTGCCGTTATAGCTCCCACACGACGAGCCAATGCACGTACTTTATTTAATCCTCGGATAGCCGTGTCCCGAACCCGTGTTTGTATCGTAACTCTCATACGCCCAAGGTTACGGGCAAACGAACGCAAACGGGTTAAACCGCGGAGTGCTGCGTCTCGGAGTTTCGTACGGACTGTAGCCGTATATCCACCAAGTGCTGTAGCCATGGATTGTAAGCGGGTCAAACCACGACTGGCCATGTCCCGTAGTTTAGTCCCGATTAGCACGGTCCTGCGGTGTAACGAATCGCCCAAACGACGCAAACGAACCAGTCCCCTGGTCGCCATATCTCTCAATTGTGTCCTTAACACAGCTCTGCGCCATCTAAGATATGCCATGGTCGCCCTGATCCGAACCAATCCGGCGGATGCTTCATCCCTTAACCGTGTGCGTATGACAGCCACCAAGCGACTGATCCGTGGCACTTGCGCGGATAATCTGCGCAGCCCCCGCGTAGCCATGTCACGCAAACGTGTTGTAATGACCACGGCTCTGGCTTGTATGTTTCGTCCTAATTGCCTGAGTCGCAACAAGCCGCGACTGGCCCTGTCCCGAATGATCGTACGTATTACCGTAGCTTGTCTATTAAGATAATCTCTTAAATCCCTGATCCGGTTTAACCCACGAGAAGCAAAATCTCGAAGTTGCGTCCGGATGATGGCTCGTGTTCGGGATAACCTTTCAACGCGGCGTCTGACCTGATCTACTGTGTCACGCAACCGATTGAAGTTTCCTCGCATTTGTCGGACCCGAGAGCTTATGCGATCTCGAATGTCAAACATGGCCGTTAATGTAGCCAAGGTTACTCCTCCTTTCTACACAAAAAAGGGGCCTAGATTGGCCCCATTACTTGCGTTTATTTGCTTTCTCCTGATCAGAAAGGTATTGATCAATTGAGCCATAAATAAAAGCCCGGTGGTATTGGTCCATGCCCCAAAGATCCTGGGGCAATATCTTCAGCTTGTGCAGAGCATAATGAGCGTACACAGCATCCCGGTCACCGGACTTGATTAGTTTTTTACGTCATCAATCAGGTCATCTTCGGAATCATCGAATCCGTTGATTCGGTTGGCAGCCTGCATCCATTCAGCATATTCACCGCCGACAGACAGAATGGATTTCGCCAAGTCAACCGGGTCGGTCAGACCGTATGAAGCCAGCAGTTCGGCATTTCTAAAGTCAGGATAAACGGTTGATTCAACGGCGATACGCAAGGAGAAACGTTTGTTATCCAGCTTCTCCCCTACACGCTTACCTTTTTTGAATTCAGGTTTGGTGCAATCCGCTTCCAGTTCATCCATGCGCTGAGTGGATAATGCTTTCATAATAAACGGAATTGGTTTACCTTCGTCGTCTTTGTACCGCTGCGTGATGATTACTTCTTCTTCAGGAACTTCTTTCGCTTTACCTTTCATGAAAAACGCCATATTTTTACTCATATCTGTATTCGCTCCCTATTTATCGTATTTTGGATTAGCCCAGTGTCGGGGCTTTGAACGCATTTGGAATATCAACATCATCAAACGTGAAGCTGACTTCTTCATCCAACGCGTCTGACTCGGTGTCTAGTTTAGCCATAATTATACTGTCCAGGTTGACCCCTTTAAGTGTCACGGTCTGTTCACCGATACTGGAAGTTGGATCATCATTGGTAATTTGGATGTCGAAGTACGTATCCACACCATTTTTCATATATTCAAGCATGAGCTGGCGGTATCGTGTGGTGGTATAAAAGATTGTCATAGAACCAGAACCGGACCAACCCGTCGCTTTGTGTTGAACACCGCGACGGCCCAAAGTTTTGACTTCTGCTTTTTGCTTTTCTACTGTTGCTTCAAGCGTTTTTACATAAAACATTTCTTCTGCAACGCCGTTAATTGTAGCGAAAGCTCGTCCTTCCTGGCCGGAGATGGCATCCTGCGCTTTAAGGAATCCCATAAGTTACTTCACCTTCACTCTCATGTAAATTTTCTCGATTGCATCCACCGGCTGGATATCCATTTCGACATACACTGCATCAGTTGCTTCACCAGCAAGAACGGTAATGTCTGTTTGACTATTGAAATTTTGGATAGCGCCAAATCCCTGATAAGTGTTTGCGATATTGGTGAGCGCAGACCTCAGTAGGTTACGGCCATCGGCTGAATTACCAACTTTACCAATGTAATATTGATCGAAGGTTTCTTTAGAGTCGTTAGCCAAGCCATCCAACACCCTGATAACCCGGTTCTTAGAACGTTCCCGCCCTTTAGTCAACGTATAGCTACGGAAGGTGTTAATGTCTTGTTCAACAATAGCCCGTCCCTTGCTTGCAACAAATACAAATTCCCAGCCAACAGCGCATCCTCAATCTGCGTGTTCGTGTATTTGACATCCACGTCCACAGCATCGTCATAGGCAGCGTAAGTCAATGACTGGTTGACGGCAGCTCCTGCAGTAGCCCCAGCGACCCAAGCGACCGCCTTGATCCGGTCAATCACCGTCTGATCAGACAAGACCACTCCATTCTTGACACTGATGACGCCCTCGTAGTCAGCTGTAGGATAGTTTGGTACCACCAGTTGAATTTTCTTGCCTTCGTTCTCCCGCTGCCGCTTAATAAAGGCAGTGTAGAGAGCCTTCAACGTCGTGTCATCGGACATCAAGCCGACCGTATTGAAATCTGTGACCTCAAGCAGTTCCAAATATGAAGTATGGTCCGCATTGGTCACCGTACCGTCAGCACCGCCCGATAATGGCACACCTGCAGATGCTGCAAGATCCTTATCCGTGTCGGTGGCTGCGAAAGACACCCATGCGTTTTTTGTCAGTCCGTCAATGTCAGCCACGGTTTGTTTATCTTGTTCCGCTCCGGCCACCAAAGTATAGACGTCAAATTTAGATGGATCGTCAATATTGGCTTGAATAACCACAGTGATGTCATTACCACGCACGCCGCCATATTTGGCCGTTACGGTTAAGTTGCCGCTTGTGGCGATTGCTTTGATACCCGTATTAAGACGATAGAGCAATAGTTTTTGCGCTTGCTTCAATGCTTCACGAATGGGCAACATTTCTGCAGTTGTAATGTCGTAACCCAGCGCGTCGAACGGATCAGCTCCAGCTTCCACTTTCACTAGTTGCTTGCTCGGCCCCCAGCTAAGAGGAACAGCCATAGTGACCGTTCCGCGTTCTCCGAGGGCGGTTGTTGCAGTGCCCACAGATTCGAAATTCATATATACGCCTGGGCGTACTTTGTTTTGTCTTGTCCAAATTCCTCCGGCCATGTTTAGCGCACCTCCCTTGATTTAAATACATTCATTTGTCGTTGCACTTCTTGATGCGTGTACGTCTGACCGTCCTGCAGCAAGGCCATGAACACGTCCTTTTCTGCATTATTGTACTTGGTCGACTGCAAAAACTGCTCCTTGCTGAAGCGTGGTTCTGCAGGTACAACCTTTGCCGCTTTCGCTGCCCGTTCTTCTTTTACATCACTCATGTTTTCACCGCCTGATTCCTTGATTTAATAACAAAGAGCCCATCTTCTCGTAATCCACCCGGCTATATTGGTACCGGGATGACCACGTTAAAGTGAGCTGTGCAACATCATCGTCTATAAGGCGGGTTTCCGCTCGGCGGAGCCGCATGTATTGGCCTGTATTTTGACCGTCCTCGTCAATTACAGGAATGGTCATACGGGTTTGCCTGAAGATCTGGGCGATCCGTTCGGCAGCATCCCCGGCTTGCTCGTCTGTACGGTCGAATACCTTGACTGCCAATGAAAAATCCACCCTGTACGAACTGATGGAGCTGGGCGCATCCGTGATAATAGGTTGCGGGAAATAAAGAGACGGCACAACAAAGTCTTGCGGCATTCGATCGGTGTAAACTTGAACGGGATGTACCCGAAAGCAAGCCGCCATGATCGATCCCACGTCACTATTCATCGTCGCCTTCCCCTCGCCTATTGGAACGTCGACCACTCGGCAATGCATCCAGCCATTCCTGCAGACGACGTTCCAAGGAACGTTCAAAAAGGCGCTCAAAAATCATCAAAGCCGTGTCCCAATAATGTGTACCCTCAATCCACTGGCGTCTGAGCATCATGCCCGTGCTTGCTCCTGGATCATAATCAAATCGGTCTCCGTGCCAACGACCAGGTACCCAACGTTGTTCTACGCCCTCTTTCGTCGTCCAATGACCGTCGTTGACGAATTGGGCATACTCCAGATTAGTACCAACCTCAAGGCGCAGGCCGCCCGAAGAAGTTGACCAAACGTTATCACCATCGCCCCTGTCAAAACTGTTAAGCAGCCGCCGAGTGTCTACAGTTTTCGTCCGGATAATTTCATCCTGGATGAGCTCCAAAAATTCGAACCCCATTGCATCAAGCCACAGAGCATATTCCTGTCGTAACCCACCATTGGCTGCCTGATCCAAACCACTGATCAATTCATTAAGCCCGCGGATCTCTGCACGGTTCCTGCTCATAGGTTAGCCCTCCTTGTTGCTGTGACTTCCCAATGATGCCCCCGGAGATCCCGGGGCACCTGCAGCGTCAGCTCCACACCATTCCATACCACCTTGTCATTCACCCGAACATCAGTGTCTGGGAGAAAATGAACAAGGAACGAATGTAAGATTTCGTTGTTTGGCTCAGCCTGATTGATCGACTGGCCTTTTTCCACGAACCAGCACGGGACGTCCGTTGCATCCGGTACCGATCCATATTTGAGATCAGGCGCAGCAGGAACACCAAACCGTTGGGGAGCTGAAGCAGATTGCATATGGTAGATGTCGCATCGATCAATAAGTAAATCCTCATAACTCATAACAATCGCATCCTCATATTGACGTTACCTTGCACCGGCTGTGCTTTGAATTTACGCAACATGGCCAAGATTGACGCCTTACTGATAATCTGGCCGTTATCCAAGGTGTATGAATAACCGCCAATGCTTTCAGACTTGATCCCCTTGGCAATCGACTCATCGCCGTTAACCAGGGCATAGTATTGTCCCAACTGGATCAGGGCAAGCCGTGCTGCGGGTGGCAGAACGGGGTAAAGGATCGAATCACTGAAATCGTGACCGACCTCTTCAAACACTTCCGTTTCCGCCTGCAGGATGTCCATCTGAAGCAACTGCGGGGCTCTCGCTTTGACCTTGGCAAACACCGTGTAATCAATGATTTCCTGCGGTGTGATTAGGGCCATAGGCTATCCCTTCCGGACAGAGAACAACGCATTATTCGCAAGTCGTGAATGCAAACTCTCCGTTACTTCTTTTTCCTCGTCCACCTTAAAGACGATACCACCCACATCAAACGTCTTCCCCCGTTCAAGAGTGGCAAAATATTGTGCGGTATTTTTGGAAGTTACGGCTTCGCTTGCAGGCTTATCGGATGCTTTATCATCCTTTTTTTCAGTCTGACCTTCAAGATTAAGGGATGTTTGTCCGCTGGTGGATTCTTGATTATTCTGATCCTCAGAATCTTTCACTGTATTGTTCTTAGCTCCTGCCATAATTAATTACCTTCCTTTCATAGTTGAATTGAATTTGATACTAAGCTTTGATGTGAATGATCTTGGCTGTTGCGTCTTCTTCTTCCAATTGGACATCGATCTTAGCTGTCAAAACGATAATGAACACACGGCGAGTAATATCCTTGTCTACTTCTACTTGAAGTTTACGGTTCATACCAACAACAATATTTTTGGGATGCGTAAGAATGGCATCAGTCACATCGGTATAAGCAACAGGAGAAGTCACGTTGTAGGGTTGCAACATAGCGATTCCGTTGACCGGAACACCATATGCGTTAACCAGGCGACCTCCATCCAAGCTTTGATCACCACCGGATGTTTGACGATTGGCGAAACTGTCCCTCCAGTCAAGTTCAACACCAGTGTTTGTGTAGTACCTCCAGTCCGCAGGGTTACGCAGATACTGGTTAGGCACAGCTTTGATTCCTCGCTTGAAAATCTCCTTGGCAATTGCTTCCCCTTCTGCATCGACGATATGAGAAGATACTTTCTTCCGCACGCCATCAATCAAAGCAAGATACTCATCGCTTGAAGCAGTATCGCCATTGATGATCAGTTCCTCCAAATCAAGCGCTGCGCGATCGGCCAGCAAGTTCATGATTGTCGTCCGAATATTATCGCCTTCGATGTTGTTCTCAATCGTGTCGTACGAGATATTGATCTCAGCAATGACTTCCTGTGTGTTCAACTTGATAGTACCTGTTGTAGGTTTGGAACGTTGAGATTCTGTAAGTGCTGTCGCTTCAACACCTGGACGCAAAATACGTTGCCCAAAGCCAATTTTCTCAATCTTCTGACTGTCAGAATTCATCGGAACTGTACGAGCACTATTCAAAATAGTAGGTGCCGCAATCATACGGCGGTAAAAGGCATTGAATTGTTGTTCGTTCATTCGACCGCCGGACGCAAGATCCGCAAGGGTCATAGTAGCTTTTTCGATAATTGCTCTGTTGCTTGGCATAATTAAATCAGTCTCCTTTGTTGTTTAAAAGTTTAGTTATGATTAGAACAAGCCTTTATACGGGTCGCTATCGTCATGCTCTGACTTATGAATAGACTCAGGCTCACTTTGACGGGAAATACCACGAGCTTTCTCCACAGTTGCCAAACGGGATTCGATCGGCGCTAGTGCTTCCTTCATTACGTCTTTCAACTGATCGGCAATACCGCCTTCAGGCTCCGGTGTTGGCGTAGTCCCTTCTGGATTGTCACCTTCACCTTTCTCCAACTTGTCCAATCGGTCAGTAACCGGAGCAAGTGCACTCTTCACGATCTCCGCAATGTCTTCTTTCTTCACTTCTTCGTCCCCTCATCGTCCTGCTCGTCATCTGCAGGCACTGTTTTGTTTTTCAAATCGGTTAGTGCAGCAATGGCATCATCGATATGCTTCATGTTGCCGTCAGAAATCTTCTTGCCTGCCTTAACAATGCTTTCAGGTGGTCTACCTATTGCTTTTGCAATATCCTCTTGGATCAACACTTCTTGGGCAATTGTAATGAAGTCTTGGAGTGCTTCGCGGATCGTTTCAGGATCGCGTTCTACTTCACTGTTCCAATCGTCCCAATTGAAGATGACACTATTGAGCGCATCCTGTGCCGCCCAAAATTCACGACGGCGACGATCACGTTCGTATTTTTCAGCCACTTCACCTTTAGCAATCTTCTCAGTGCTTCCACCCGTGAAAAATGATTTCATTGCATGAAAAAAGCCCTTGACCTCATCACTTTGATGGGCCTCAGGCTCCTGGGTTTGCTTTTCAATTGTCTCTGCGGTACCGGCCATCGAATAACCAGTAATATCCCCGCTCTGGATTTGCTCCCAAATCTCTTCACTTGCTTTTGTGACAAGTACCCACGAACCTTTACGGATCGTCTCTTCTCCCAGTTCAAAGTCTACAGGTGCGATGTAGCACTCCACCACATCCCCGACGCCTGGATCAAAATCATGCTGCGTGTCCATGACAGCACCCTTGGCAATCGCAAGGTTGGCCATAAATCCGTGAACAGCTTTCTCGATCTCTTCGGCAGTCATCATGTCACCGTGTGTATCTTCGGTTTCTGGCTCGTACACAACGCCATACACTAGCTTCTTAGTATCGTCTGACTTGGTAATCAGCCGAACTTGTTTCTGAAAATCCGGCTTTTTGGCGGACTTTGTAAGGAAGAACCGTTTTTGATTGGCTCCCTTGTCGACGTAGCTGATGTGGGTAATATCTACGTTAGTTAGTTCTCTTGGCATTTTCTTTGTTCACCTCCTCTCAGAATTACTGTTTTTGTAGTCATTGGACAAGTATATTGAAATCCGCCGGATACCAACGATACTTCGATATTCTCGTGATCCCATAAACACGATGGACAATCAATGATTTTCACGTTCAATCCTCCAATTCGTCCAGAACCTGCTGCCGGATGGCTTCCTTCTCTTCCGGACTCAGGCCCAATATTTTTTTATCCGTCACAGGGGACATGACACATTTACAGCCAATACGTTCCTCAGGCGGAAGCTGCGGATCACGCGGATAATCTCCCTTATGGCCATTGACGTCAAATGGTTCGTCCACCGGCACTTCGTCGCCGTCCATCTTTACGTGAGCTTCCCGCGGGTTATTGTTCTTGCTCCCGCTATGCCGCCAACGCTTGGCGACGACTGACGGGCTTTGCTTGTACGCTTCCCACTGGCTCCGGCTCGATGCAGCCAGTATCTCCGTTTGCGCAGTAACACGTGCACGTTCTCGGTCAAACTGCGGAAGATCCTTGATTCGCTGCACTGCCTGCTGAACTGATTCACCCTCGGTCAAAGCTGTACTCAGGGCATCTTCCACGGCGTTGTGCGAGGTAAGGACCATGATCTTGCCTAAGTCCTCTCCCCACTCTTTAATCCATTTAGTGGTGCGGCCAGACAACGTACTAAAGGCAACATCCTTGTCTATGGCCTTCATCATGTCAGCAGCCAAATCGGTAATGGTTGCAGTCAGGAAAACCATTGCCTCTGCGCTGAGCAATGCCGCGAACTCATCTGATGCAAACAGGTCCTGTGTGACAAAATTAATGATAGTTTCAATCGTCTCGTCTTTGGCAACGAATGCGTTAATCCCATCTACGTAATGCTTCCGCTGGTCCCTTAGCAGCTTGGCAACCGCCGATTCAAAGTCTTCCACATAGTCCGGGACCTTCTGCAAGCCGGGGAAATCGGGAATATCTTCAGTCATGTCGCCTTCCTCAGCTTTGACGATGGATGCAATCGATGTGAGTAAACGGTCAATTGGCTCCACGTTGCATTCCCTCCAGTACGTCCCGCAAGTCTTTCAGTACGCTGATGATCTCCGAAGGAGCTGCAGCCGATTTGGAAAGTGCGATTGGGAACGTGCTGCCCGCTTGCTGCTGTCTGAGCGTTAACGGAAGGTTGGCTGCCTCGTCTTCGAAGTTTTCAACCGTTTTGCCGAGGACCTTGCCCACATCATCCCGAACATCATTCGGGGACACACCACCGATCTGATTATAAACAGTCAATAGTTTGGCTTTGTCTTCGCTGTCCGAAATGTCCGGACCTTCGAAGAAGACTTCGACGTGCTGAAGGTTGTACGGTTCCAACAAAACATTATTCAGAATGAAGGCCAGGCTATCACGTTCAGGTTGGAAAACCTGTTCCTCAGTGATTTCCCGCGCCTTATCTGCTGTAGCCCGATTAAAGTCACGGCTGCGCCCGACAAAGATATCAGGCAAACGGAAAGCCGACTGTTGTTTCATACGCGAGTTGTCGTCATACGTCTGGAATAGCGCGTCACCTTGGAGAATATCGGCCAAAGACTTCATTTCAATGTCGACTTTGGTTTGCTTGTCATCTGCTATGCCCTCTGCCATCCCTTCAACTTCAAGTATCAGCCACTTATGGGCATGTTCAACACCCTTGACATGATTGGCGTACTCTTCAAGCTGCTGAATGCTCTCTTTGGTAAGCATTCCGTTTTTGACAAGGACAGCCATCGGGATATGCCTGCCATCGTCGAAATAGTTCAAGTTCAGGATTTCTGCTTTTCTACTGCCGGCCATGTGTGGCGACTGGCTAATCCAACGCGGTTCACCATAAGCTTTACTGCCGATTTTCAGGTGCAAGATTTCGTTTGCCTCTTCCTCAGCAGGGATATCATCCCCGTATTGCCCTGTCTTCCAGCTCATCTTACGCGGATCACCAAATGCCTTATACCAAACTTTTGAACCGTTTATCTCTTGCAAGTACCGGCGGAACTTTTTCCGACGTTTGAATTGCTTGCCGTTACGCCACATTGTCATTTCCACCGGATCACCAAGTTTGGATACCTTGATATATTCAGGTTCCATGTTCTCTGCTTCAGCAGGCATCCCAGTTCCGTCACGAATAATTTCAATGTACCCGTTCCCCGTGCGTTCACGGTGTTCAACCGCTTCGGCCCATACGTCTTTGAAAGGTTTGTCGAAATTGAAAAACTGGAGCAGTTCCTTCACCCGGTCCCATTCCGCTTTCATTTCGGGGGTTTCATCTACATTGGTATCATCTTTTTTGTACTGTAAACCAAACCCGAAACCAGCGATATTTTGCTTGTACGCATCGATACACTGAGGGAGTACGGTACTTTCCTTGCTCATCTCAATCAGGTCTGTCGGGTTGTATGGTGGAGTGATCAGGTCGCCAAATGAGTTGCCTTCGTCCCTGATCGCTGTTGACGCACTACTCTTGCTGACAGACGTTGATTTAATTACTCGTGCGTTGACTCTTCGCATGTTTTCTCCTTCCTAACGCCGACTCGGACGTTCACGCTGTGGACGTTCGGCCGGGTTGTTTTCTCGATCTGACCGCCGTTGTTTCGCACGCTGCATCAGGTAATCTGTATGGATTCCATACCGCCGGGCGTCACAAGTATGGTCGTTTTGCTTAATTGGCTTGTCTTCGCCGCGTTGGGCTGCCTTATCGTCCCAAATGTAAGAAACCAACTCTTTGAGGGAGTTGGTGTTGTCGGCGCAAATATACAGTTCATCATTCCGAAAGCGATTGGATACCGTCTGAATACCGTCCAGTACGGCGTTTACTGCCGATCGGATGTGATTAATTGCCCGACGTTTCAACTCAATAATGAAGGCCTTGGCGCTCGGGTCAATGAAAATTGCGTACTCATCTCCATCAGCAAAGGCTTGAAGGTCATCGGCATATTCGCTGTTCGTTTTCTCACCCTTTTGCTTGATGTCGTGGTAATACTCGTCCAACTCGTAATAAACATCACCAAGTACACCGTACTTCAAGAACGTGGTTGGGTTATTGGCTCCGTAATCGACGCAAATGAACTTACGATCAAATTGAACTGGGAACCAGTCACGAGGCTTCTTGTGTACCTTGTCGTTGAACTTGGAGAAGATTACACCCTCAGCCATAACCCAAAGGCCAAGAATAAAACGGTCATAGAATATCCCGGAGTACATCCTCCGGTACCGATCCCGGACACGTTCGGACAGCGAAAGGTTGTCTTCCATGGTGAAATGCAAATGAATAGCTCGTTTGACAATCAAGTTGTCCAGCCATTCCACCTTAAACCAGTGGTACGGTCCAGCAGGGTTACAGTTGAACCACATCTTTGCGTCTTCAACGGAACAACGAGCAGTGGCTTGATCAACGAATGACTTCGGCATCAGAGCTACCTCATCAAAGAACATCCCTGCCAAGGTGATACCTTGAATCAATTCTTGTGAACGTTCGTCCTTACCCCCAAAGAGAAAAAACTGATTGCTTACAAGACCACGGGATATCGTCAGGACGTTTTCCGTCTTATTGTCGTGAATCTGATACCCACGACTGGCAAGCATGCGTTTAAGCGGACCAACAACGTTACGGCGCAGTGCCCCGATCGTCTTTCCTGCCATACCAAATTGTTCGGTCCGGAACGTCTCCGTTGCCCAAACGATGAAACTAAACGACATGGCTACCGTCTTGCCGGCACGAACTGATCCGTCACAAATGATGGCATCCATATCATGATGGGGGCTTTCGGGCATCCACCACGTCAGGACCTGGACTTGCTTATCAGAAAAAGGCCGCCACTTGAAAGGTGCAGGCTTAAGCTTCAGTGTTGCCATCTTTAGCCCACACCTCCGCAGCGCGTCCTCTCAGAGCATCCATAAATCCGTCATCTTCAACTTTATCTGGTTCAGCACCGCCACGTTTAATCATCAGCTCATGCTTCAACATCTCGATTCGGACGCGCTTCTCTTCGTCCAGAAGTCTGGCCTTCATCTCGATTGCCTTTAGCTTCTGAGTCTGTACACGGGTTAACGCTTCTTCAAGAGAAATGATGTCATCGATCACGCGGAAGGTCTTTTCTTCTACCTGAGATTCGACCAGCTCTGTTCGAGTCACAGGAACGGTCTTCGTTTTACCCGTCATCTCATCATGAACAGTCATGGCTTCCTTGATTGATTTGAGTTCGTAAAGAACACGTCGTTCCCTCTCGGTCAGTCCATCGGTCAATCTCTTGATTCGTAGCAGCATTCGGCGTTCGCGGATCTCAAACTTCATGATGGCTTCACCTGCCTGCAGGATCGGGTCCGTATCAATCAGATCGATGAGATCCAACTCGTCATCTTCCAGAGCATCAAGCCAAATGGTTTCATACTCACCTGTGGTGACGGCCTTCTTGTTACGATACGGGCCACCGTTCCCGCCCCTATTGCCTACAGCACGTTTATTCCCTGGCGGAGCTCCACCTCGATTACCGACAGCATTTTTGTTCCCTTTGGGGGCTCCTCGTTTGGTAACGTTACTAATGGTTTCAATGGTAACGTTACTATTCAACTCAGCCGCCCAACCGTCCTGAGACTTCCACTTGCGAATCTGTGTTTCCCCAACAGAAAGAGCGGTTGCGATGTCCTTTAGCTTCATCGCCCCGCCGCTCTCTAGCCACATCAGTTTAGCTTTGTCCCGCTCGGGACTTCTCTCTCTGGCCATCTACATTCATCACCACCCCCAACAAAGAAGAGCTGCGACAGTCACCCGTCACAGCCCCTATTCAACTACATTATATTCAGATTCGAATTCAGCCTTCTTCATGTGTTTCAACGTTCCGGCTGCATCCTTAACAATATAATCCCCGACAAGTACCACCAATGGTTTGAGTGGGTCGACGATCACGCGAAGCTCCACCACATTACCAGTCAAGTTAATTGAAATCGGAACCCCAACAAATGAAAACACCTCATCCGTATGGGATGTATTATTGCCCTCGAACTGTATGGCCGTAACGGGAATGATTTTCTGATAGCTTTTAACGGACAATGTATACCCCCCATTCTGTTTTGATACCAATTTCCTTATTTCGTGGCCATCTAAATTGTCGTCACCACCGACAACAAAATTGTATAATTAAGGGACAATCTAAATTGAAAGGAACCTACATATGAAAACTACATATTTTCCACCATTATTTAAAGCAGAGAAATTCAGTTGCCCCCACTGTGAAGTCTACACAACCCAGAGTTGGGATGATATGTTCTATGGAGATAGAAAAAATACATTTGATTTAACAGTATTTTTTCAATGTACATGTTACAGTTGCAATAGAGCGTCTTACTGGTATAAAGAAAACATGATCATCCCCTTACAGTCGTCAGCACCGTTACCACATGAAGATTTGCCTAGCACATTACTCGACGACTATGAAGAAGCCAGAAGCATCGTTCACCTTTCACCAAGAGGCGCGGTTGCATTATTAAGACTGGTTCTCGAGAAGCTTTTAGCAGAACTGTTAGGAGAGCAAAGTAACGGGATAAATAACGATATAAAATCATTAGTTCGAAACGGGCTACCTGTCAGGGTAGAAAAAGCACTAGATATTATTCGGGTAGTTGGAAATAATGCAGTACATCCAGGTAGACTTGACCTAAAAGATGACCAACAAACAGCACTTACTTTATTCGAACTCATCAATATAATCATTGAAAATCAAATAACTCTACCCAGAACACTAGACACCCTCGAAGATCAATTCATTTCGGAAGGACAAAGACAAATCATTAATGAACGTCAAAGACCTGTATCTTTAGAGCCTTAAATTTCATCCTGCTGAAGCTTGATATCCAGTTCAATAAGACGTTCCAAATCCTGAACAGTCTGCATCTTTATATTGCCAGCCTGCAGGTCTTTCACCCACTGGGCAATAGCTGCCTTGACGATTCTGCGGTATTGCTCCTTGCTTTCAAGGATACCCTCGGCGACTTCGAGTTCATGCTGCAACAAAATTTCATCTTGTGTTCTCATGCGTACCCCTCAGCTTTCCGTTATGATGGAATGCGAGATAGCGGATGTTGTCGATAAAGCCGCGCGCGGCGGGCCGCTATCTCAGCCGGGGGATACCCTGGGTGATGGGGAGGACGTGTCTGCGTCCTCCTTTTTATCATGTCATGGGAACTACACGATGAATAAGTACAGGCTCAATGCCGGTGGACTCCTGGTACCGTCGTTTGATTACATCGCAAAACTTCGGATCGATTTCCATGGTTCTGCAAGGACGATCCATCTGATCACAAGTCATCAGCGTGGACCCGCTGCCTCCAAAGAGGTCGACAACAGTATTCCCAGGTTGGCTGCTATTCTTAATTGGAATGGCCAGGAGCTCAAGAGGTTTCTGAGTGGGATGAACATACTTACCTACATCACCACGGGAAACCTCCCAAATCGTAGACTGTTCAGGCCCTTCAACTGGCAGGCCAGCACGCCAAACCGTAGTTTGTCGGCGGTCACCGTACCAACCAGGAGCCTTCCCTTTTATATGGCCATAGAATACCGGCTCATGCTGCCAGCGATACTGTGACCAGCCGAATGATGCAGCATTCTTAACCCACACGCACTGACTCCGAACAACAATACCAGCAGCGTTCATAGCATTCTCAAATTCCCGTTGATAGGAAGAGGGATGAAACACGTATATCCCAGCCGTTGGCTCCATTAAGCTTGAATATCTTTCGAAAACGGCATGCAAAAAGCCCGCAAATTCCTCTGCGGGCATGTCGTCGTTCTGTATGCTGCTCCGGCCATCTGCGGCCAAACGGGCTGAATCGCTCTCTATAGCAACATTGTATGGCGGGTCTGTCACTACCAGGTCGGCCAGCTCCCCATCCATCAGGCAACCGACATCTTCCTCACTGGTTGAATCCCCACACATCAATCGATGTGGACCAAGCTGCCAGATATCACCCCGCTGCGTCTCAGGCACATGAATATTATCCAGTGCACCTTGAACGTCGAAATCATCCTCAACTACCGGTTCCTCAATCTCCGTATCAGGCATTGTGCCGAACTCCGCGATCACTGCATTAAGCTCCTCAGTGTCAAAACCGGACAATACCAGATCTGCCCCTTCAGCCTGCAGTTCACCAAGCAACCTGCCCAACGCTTCATCATCCCAACGTCCCGAAACCTTATTCAAGGCGATATTCAGGAGCCGTTCCTGTTGATCGTCCAGATCCACCACGGATACCTGCAGCTCAGTGTGGCCGAGGTCGTTCACCATGATCTTATACCGTTGATGGCCGCCGACCATGTTCCCGGTCCGTTCGTTCCAGACAATCGGCTCCACATAACCAAATTCCTCTATGCTGCGGCGAAGCTTTTCGTATTCTGGATCTCCTGATTGAAGGTCAACGCGAGGGTTATAGGCTGCTGCATTAATCTGATCGATTGGCACGATTCTGATGTTCATATCAATTACCTCCAAGATAAATTCTGAGTTCAGCACCTTTTGGCAGAGATGGAACGACTACTAAAGTAAGATGCCTTACTCCAGATATGAAAATTACTTTAAGTATTTCAGCAACTCTACCTGGGGATAGCGCGATGAATAAAGCAACAAAACTTTAGGAGGACTATCCACAATGACAAACCAAATGATGTATGAACTCTTACACACTTTGCTTAGCGACACATTGCCCGATCTGCTCATCGCAGTTAAGGTTTATTACTGGTATCTCGGACAACGAGAAATTACAAGAAGAATGAAGAAATAAAAAAAGGACAAGCATCATAGCTCGTCCTCGCTGATTGTATTCAACTGTTATGTCTATTTAATGCATCTTCTAAGCGTTCGAATAAATCTCCATAACGTTCTTTTGTGGGTTCATCAGCTACAATTTTCATTCCATCCAAGCTGAAGACCGCTCCATGTAGATGCACTGCATGAATTACAAGTTGATTATAATAATCAGGACCTGATTCATTGATGCGTACATTAATATCATAAAGGTCGTGTGCTTCCAAAAGAAGTGTATCTTTATCAATTCTCTTCATATCAACACCCCCATTCGACACATTCATTCGTATCAGGAATATATTACCTCTAGCATTTCGAAGTGTCGAGGTTAACGCAAACACATTATTTCGCAACACTTTAGGGTGAAGATTGGATGAAAATTGCTGTGCATTTGTGTTGAGTTGGTTTCAACGTTTGGGTGAACATCATATGCATGCGTAGGCTCAATTAGACGCTGTTCTCCGCTCCTTACAAGGTTCATCCCTGCAAACGGACGTTCTCATGTTACGAAGCTCAAAACGGCTCACATTCTGTCATATGAAGGCAAAAGAAAAAGCACCACCATGGGTGCTCTCGCTTCAATAGTCTACTTGTTCAAATTCCAAATCTCATTCGCAAATGCGTTATGTCTATCATTTGATTCCTTAGCAGACTGCAAACATCCAACAATAGTTTTGCGCTTACCATTCGGATTGATATGACGAGTTTTGTATGCAACATCTATCCCGTGCAAAACTGATTCACTTTTAAACTGAGTTTCAAGTAATTCAACAGAATCGGCTGCCCATTTTTCATAAGCGGTACTAAGACTAGCGTTTCCTGTAAGGCCGTCTACTTCAGCTTCAAAAGCAATACCTTCAGAAATAAGTTTTTCAAACATAGGTAACACCTCCCCTAACACTATCAATACGTGCTAGAGATGATATACGTCCTTGGAACATTTTGGTCGCAAACTATTCTTATTAATTTTTAGATAAAGAAAAAGCACCCCGAAGGATGCTCCCTTTACTTAGCTTGAGCATTTCGCTCATACAGACCATCGACAACAAAATCCAAACCAAATTCAGATTTTAGAGTTTCCAGTTTGTAAATTCCACCGGGTATTTTGCCAGCACCCATGTCTTCAATTCTTCTTTTGACTATTTCAGTGGCGGCATGAGTGAGTGTTTCGTGTGCATGTTCTTGGAAGTATTCTTTATCCACAATGCGATTACTCGCATAAAATACAACTGCATTAACAAGAATAATTTTTCCGTCTTGATTATTCCCGATAATAACATAATAGTTACCAAGTTCATCTTTGATCAAATCTCTCATAGGCAATAATTGTGGAGCATTCATAGTAGATCTCTCCTCTCTTTATTATTTATGAACAGGTATATTTTACCTCTTTAGGACAAACAGGTCTACTACAGAACTGTTTCACTCCATCCCATCTGCCCCATACACAACCTTTACATTTCTCCGGCTGCTTGTTGGGGCGAATGCGTATCTTCTTCCGTCTTCTGCTGATCAATTCAATTCCTCCAATAAAAAAAGCCGATCCAGTTAAGGAACGACTTTGACTGTTATATGTACTTTATTGATTTAACCTGCTTTGATATGCAATCTCGAATTGAGGAATTCCTTTGTAGATAAAGAAATATACACATACGAGAAATAAAATGCTAAATGTGATTTTGAAATTTGATCCTCTTAATCCCAAAACAAACCTTAAGATAATTGCTATTGCTACTGCTGGTAAAACTAAATATAGACCAAACGTCTCAAAGATCGCATAGGCCATGGCGTTAAAAGTGCTTTTCCCGTTTCTCCTATTATGTCCAGAATATCACCTCCTGCGTAATTAAAAGATTGGCGTCCGTACCGTCCGCAGCAAAAACGCTGCGCTCTTTGCTTTAAATGCATACGTTCTAAGTTAGAAGAGAGGAAGAACAAGACCATTTTACTGAAGCTACCAAATGCGGGTCAAGGAACAGAACACGGGTGAGTCCCAATGAACTGGAACAAACCCGTTGTTTCCTTTGTATTCCTCACTATTTCATGTTTCTACAAACTGTTTATTGAACCATAGTAAAGCAATTTAAAACATGATAATATTCAAATAAAAACAAAATTCAGGAGGTTTTACATGAGAATCAAACCATTACCAACTACCGCTATTCTTATTTATTTGGCTGTTGTATTTTTTGCTGTAGTATTTTTAATTGTTGGTACCAACGATATAAATGAGCTTGCTGGCATATTCGAGAAAATTACAACTATTAATTTCGCACTTGCCATCGGTTATTCTGCTTTGCTGGCAGCCATAGCATCACTAGCTTCTCATAACACACGACAAAACAATCAGATTAAAAATGACATTCTGAG
Source organism: Paenibacillus sp. 1A_MP2 (assembly GCF_052244825.1). Lineage (NCBI taxonomy): Bacteria > Bacillati > Bacillota > Bacilli > Caryophanales > Paenibacillaceae > Paenibacillus > Paenibacillus sp. 1A_MP2. Next base: position 167,890 of record NZ_JBQQCS010000001.1, read on the forward strand.
TTTCATATACATAACAGTATTTTATGTATTAGTAAATCTCATAGTTGTTATGATTTCTTTTATTTTAGATGAATTTTACTCAGCATTAATAGGAAGAGTTATGGTCGGAATTTTGATAGTCATTTTAGTTGTGTACTCACACTTGCTCTTGAAAACATTAAAGCAATTAATCTACTAATTTTTGAAATAGAAAAAGCGAGAAGAGGAACGCCCCAGTCATATGCCGCTATTGCAGCTGTGCGTTTCATTCTCGCTCGATTTCCACAATACAAATATATCACATAAAAAATCCACCAAACTGTCAGTTTACTTCCAAAAAAAGTTCAAATATCAGTCAATTATATTTTCAGGTGTTTCGGTAACCTTAAGCAACTCAAGATCTAAAAGCTTTGGATTAAAGTAAATAGGATTATCGATTAGAACTTTTATAGTTATTTTCAGAAGAACAATAGCTAACCGGGGAGTTGGTATAGTCAACCCAAGCTCTTGTAGTGTGATCTCCTGGTTTTTCACTTTTCCTCCGTGTACAATCGAAGAACGATAAGCATATATTTTTTTAACAATGTCAAACACCATGTCTGGAGTATACGAAGTTAGTGGTGATATTTTGAAAATAGTAGCCATCCTCAAAGCAAGTTTGTGAGTGAGTTCTCCAGTCCCTCCATCACTGAGTAATGCTTCCATAGCAATTGTTGCATCCAAAATTGAATCTTCTTCTTCCTCCCTTAGAACACACATATTTAGTCTTCGATTAGCAAGTTGCAATTTATGCTGTTTTTCTAAATCAAACCTTTCAAACAGATTTAGTATATCTTTTGCTAAGTCTTCATTAATTGTTGTAAATTCAGTTTTTAACCAAAAATAATCTTCAAATACCTTAGGATATGACTTAACTGTAGTCCCGTATATTGAACTGAGAAAAGCATTATACTTTTCAGTCCAACCAACAGGAACAGCAAGTAACTGAGCATAACCTAAGTCATTATCAAAGGTAATTATCCTCATTGAATTAAAAAAAGCATTGATCTTATCAATTGGATACATGGAAATATCCGAAAAGTGTTGGTTCACGTCGAAGTAAGATCTTTTTCCTTCTATTGAGAAACCCTTTATTTTTAATGCATGCGATGCTCCATTAAGAATAGAAGATGATATTGGAGATCCATGTTGTTGTATTGATGATCTTGAGAGTTGAAGGTTATCATCTATCTTTACAATCTCTATATCTCCACTTTCAGAAACAGCACAATCTTCAAAATCAAACTTGGTGAACAATATCGGAACATATATATCATAATAAAGTCTCTCAGCAAAAATGAATTCTTCAATCGGTTCATACAATTTATTAAAATTCTCAACTTTCAGTTCAGAGTTTGTTCCATAAATATGTAAATACGCCTCTATCAACTTGGTAACCAGTAGGCGGACACCTAACAAGTAAATATCATTATCGAAAAACCCTCTGTACGAGAAAAAAATTTTAAAATAATCATCGTTACTTAATAATTCCAAATATTCTTGAAAACCATCAATTGAATTTATATCTATTAATTTCTTGTCATCAAACAAGCTTGATACTCCTTAGGTCCTCCTAAGACATAGTACTTACTAATCTCGTCAAAACCAATCTCTTTCTTTTTTATATAAGGAAAATCATAATGTTGGGTTATATAAACCCTTTCATTTTCTTTCAAAAAAGCTTGGACTGCTGAAATGCCAGAAAAAACAACTCTTTGAATGTAATCTTTTAATATCTCCTTATTAACCATTGTTTCACTCCTGTCCCTATTCTTATGGATTTCATTATATAGCAGAAATAACTGGACGAATCCAGTTATTTCAAACAGTATCCTGCTTCTCTCAATATTTCTAATCTAAGTGAGTTAGCCAAGATATTTAAACCTTCAACTTTAATCCGCCGAAATGTGCTATCGCTGAGCCCCATCTCTCCACAACTGATGTAATCGAACTCACCTTCATTGTCCAAATAGCTCCGTTGGATAACCTCACGTTGAACAGAAGACAACTTCTCCATTGCCAAATTAAGCAACCGATCCTTTTCCTTCAGTTCCGCTTCCTTGTCCACGTTATATATAGCGATTCGTTCTGTCTGTTTACTAATCGCATTGGTAGATTGATGCTCTCTATAGACATATGCCTGCGTGATCGCTGCCTCTCGCCGTGTGAATCCGATCTGCCGGTACTGACGAACGGTTTCAATAAATTCTTCCACAGCGCGGCGGGTAGCTTTCTCGTCGATCGGCAGGATGTTAAACGTAAGTTGTAAGTTGTTTTTTCGGCGTTTCCCCATTTTGATCCCCTCACCGTGTTATAATTTTTGGTGAGGTTTATTAGATGTGTCCCCGCCGTGCCGCCAAGCTTGCGGGGATATTTGTTTATACTGGAATAACTTCGCTGCAGAACTCGTCCCACTCCGCTTCACATTCTTCAACGGACCAGCCGTTTACCAGGTCTTGCGGATATCCGTACTCCAACAGCAACGCCCTAAAATCCCGTTCCAATTACCACTCACCCCCGCGTTTATAGTACCTACTGTTGCCGTTGTGCTGTTGTGGAGCAGTAACCGCCTTTTGCAGCTTGTCAGGCCGTTTAGGTGGATGCTCAGCCCCAATTGCCTTTAAATGATTTGCGATCTGCTCCGGTGTCCACACTACAGTTTTCACTTTCATATAATCCGTCATCAGCAGATCCTCCCTGTTTGAATGCCTTCCTGCAGATCAGTAAGCAGCGCATATACTAATGCATCTTTGGCATGTTGGTTACTCTGCCGCTCGATCCAATCCATGACTCCCTCACGACTCACCATTGCGATCTTCTTGCACGACTTATCTGTCAGAGCAAGTGTACGTGGTCCGTTCGGCGTCCGAGTAAGACATCCTTTGATAATCAATCTATCCAACACCCCGTGAACCGTTGAAGCCGACGTAATCATGAATGCATCAGCAATCTCCCGAATTGTTGGACCGTATCTGTGTTGATCTATAAAGTCCGCTATAAAATCGTATATCTCCTGCTGCCGGCGCGTTAGCGGCTTGTCCGATATTGCTTTCGTTGTCATCTCTCTTCCTCACTTTCCCTTGCACGTAGGATAATGCCCCATCTTCGGATCAAATATTGAATCTTCTAATCTCAATAGACGTAATAGATATTGAGGTGAAAAATGAAAATAAAAAAAATATGGAAGTGGACAAAGATTAGTTGGGGATTACTATACATAGGCTTTGTTGTAGTGTTTGTGATAGTCCTAGGTTTTTTTATGGCAGGAATGCTTCAAGATCAAAAAGCACTAATTGATACCGCGGCAATGAGTACAATTACTTTGTTACTTGCTCTGGTTTCACTACCAAATTTATTAGTTCAGTTGCTCTCTCTTCTCGAAATAAATCAAAAGAAAACTTATACTGCCACAAAAAAGTGTCCCAACTGCAGACATACTATCGAACTGAAGATCACTGAAGATTAGAAATACATACGAACCATTTAACGAATGCAGCTGGTCACCCCGGCCAACAATCGACCGGGGATGCTGCTATATTAAAGATGCTTAGACTGCTACGCCATCCTGCATCATTTTGGTTACTCTCTTTTTGTACACGTTCAACTTGGAACTGATTTGTGAACTTGGGATGTTCATCTCCCTTGAAATCTCCAACCATGTCTTCCCATCGTTTTTCATCTGTAACAATGCAGGGAAATCGGCAGGAGCGTCAGCAAGTTTTATATCATCAAAGATCGGGCGCTGAGCAAGGATGAACTGTTCGAGTTGTTCCTTATCGATCTCAGCAGGTGCACTATCTTTGTCACCTGCAGGCGGATCTTGTTGTGCTACGTGTTGGGGATCTGCTGGCGGCTGCTGCTCATCTTGCGATTCCTCGGAAGAGAAGTCCATTTCCTTCGGTCCGGACTGATCATCGCCTCCATCCCTCATCCAATCAGGAATGTCATCATTATCGTTATGACCGTACGGATCGTCTGAATCGCTTCCTGGATCATCGCCTCCTGTTGGTGGGACAGTTGGCTGATCGTTCTCATTCTCCGATTCCTGTACCTCTCCGGTTCGCTCCTGCGGCTGAGTCGGTTCGCCATCTGGACCAAACATCTGAGCTTGGTTCTCGTCCTGCTCTGGTTCGTCTCCTGTCTTCTCAATCCGCGTAACTACACCAGATTGATCAGTCGTTACGCGATGGCCATTCCATTTGCGGTACATATCGTCACGTTCTTCGTCATCGAAATCAAATGCGGCTTGCGGATCTCCCAGAATGACGTGAATCTCTTTGTTCAAGCAACCTGTTAGGAATTGAAGGTTTTGCTGCGCCACCTTGTGGGGAATTGTCAGCTTTAGCTCAACATCCTTATCACCAAAAACAATTTTCTTGTCAGTAGTTGCCATAAATTTCGCGAAATCTTGTACCATATTCATTCATCTCCCTAGTTTTATAATTGTGATAATTCCTTGATCTTCACTTCAATGCGTGGTCGTGCGCTGTATCGTTTCCGGGCAAACACCTCAACAACCTGGCTATCATCCTTCCAAATAACACCTTTCAATGCATCCTTGACACCCTTCAGGTAATTGTCCACGTCCGGTTTCGTTATAGGTACGATGTGTCCAGCTTCGGCCAGTGCGGCTTTCTTTTTGCTAAGTGATTTTGGTATAGATCGGTAAACCGTCAGCACCATTCCCAAAGGACCTTCTAACAAAGCATCAGGTGCGTGTTCACTGGCTGCCAGCTTCACGTAATCTTTGTAATCCTTAGATTTCTTCGGATCGTACATCTTCACAAAACCTGTGCTGGTCGAAGCCTTTGGACGCCCCTGCGCCACCGGTTCACCATATACCGTGAAAGTGATCATGTGCGCCGCCGTCCTTTCATAGTTTCCTTACGCCGCTGCCTTGCAGGCAACATGTCCCGCTTAATGACAAACACCTCAGCCAGTTTACGACCGTCGTCACCGCGAACAACGTAACTCAAATGTGTCTGATGGTGCGGATCAATCAGCTTTTGCATGCTGCACCTCCAATTCCGACAATTGCATCAAACTCAGCGATCCCTTCGTGGAGCTCAGTTTGATCAATCCCCGCAAATTCGGCCTGCAGCTCGTCCCGATCAGGAACCTGTCCCGTGTTCATGAATCGATGCCTCATGTACTCTGACACGGACCATCTGGTATACGGACTGCCCATCATGCTCCCCGCCGAATAGTTCTCGGTTTACCTGAGAAGCGGTGAACAATGACCATTTGGTCTGGCAAATCCCTTTCAACCAACCAGTTCTCTTCATTCAATCCATTAGCCTTGATCTCCATTTTCTGCCGCTTTGTCGGTCGTTTCCCTTGTTTCATGTCCGTTCCTCCTTACGCCCATTTGCGATTTTCTATATTGTGGGGCTGCTGCTGTGGTGGCGTTGGCCCGAATGAATCGTTATGAGTGCGTTGGTAATTGACGAATTTATTGAATTGCTTCAGGAATACCAGCTCAACTGTCCCAACGGGGCCATTACGCTGTTTTCCGATGATAATTTCGATGATGTTCTTCTTCTCGGATTCTTGGTTGTAATAGTCATCCCGGTACAAGAACGCTACGATGTCGGCATCTTGCTCAATGGAACCCGATTCACGAAGATCACTCATCATTGGGCGTTTGTCCTGGCGTTGTTCGACCGCTCGGCTGAGCTGGGAAAGGGCAACAATTGGTGCATCCAGTTCTTTAGCCAATTGTTTTAATGTCCGTGAAATAAGGGAAACTTCTTGTTGCCTGTTTTCCCCGCTTTAGAACGTCCGGTCACCTCAATCAGCTGTAAGTAATCGATGACGATCAGCCCGAGTCCCTTTTCCTTTTTGAGCCTGCGGCACTTGGAACAAATGTCTTGAACCGTTATGCCTGGCGAATCATCGATAAAAATATTAGTTGCACCCAATGTGCCAACAGCATCTGCGAGGGTCGTCCAGTCTTGATCCAACAAATCCCCGCTCTTCATCACACTGGCATTCAAGTTACCTTCTGCACTGACCATCCGTTGCACTAACTGACCCGCTGACATCTCCAAACTGAAAATTGCTACGGTCTCATCCGTTTTAATCGCCACGTTCTGTGCGAGGTTGAGTGCAAAAGCAGTCTTACCAACGGATGGCCGGGCTGCGACGATTATAAGATCCGACTTTTGTAGACCGCCTGTGATACCGTCAAGGTCAGCGAAACCTGTCTGTAAACCAGTGACAATCCCATTTTTCAAGTTGGTTGCCTTCGTTTCTGTCGTTTCAACGAAATCCACCAACACTGATTGAATCGGCTTAAAGTCTTGTTCAGGCGCCGCTCTGTCTGCTAATTTCGCATTAGTTTGATGAGCACTCGCGAGAAGCTGAGGAACCTCAGTCCCGGCTGCTGCTTGTTGAATCTGCAGCATGCTTGTCCGGATGAAATCCCGACGAATCGCCGTGTCTTTTAACTGATGGATGTATTGGTTGTAATGTTCCACGTTGGAAGCTTTCGGAACTGAACTTGCCAGCTCGGAAAGATAAGTTACACCGCCAATATCATCTAGCTCACCCTTGTCTTTGAGTCTCCCGACCACTGTTACCAAATCAACAGGTTCCTGATTCTCTGCCAGCTCCACGAGTGACTGAAAAATCATGCGATGCTTTGCGCTGAAGAATTCATCTGAAACAAGTTTAGTGGCGATTTCTTCGGCCATTTCAACATCAATGAGTGCCGCACCCAATATAGCTTGCTCGGTCTCAATGTTCTGTGGCAGATCAATCCCTGGTATTGCGAAGTTTTGCAAGTAAACCATCCTTCCATCCTGCGGGGGCAGTGTTGCCTTTGCCCGGTTAGCTTCTCGTTGATCCAGGTACGCTCTGGTTGCCTCCAGCTCACGTTGCCGGGCTTCCTGATCTCCCAAATTGCCGCGGATCTCAGCGATGTTCGGTGGCCACTTCCCTGTCCGTACATGCTCTTGAAGGTTTTGCTGAGCTGCTTCAAACGAGAAGTCATGCAGATACTTCATGTGACGATCCACATTTTCCTCACTCACGTCGAAATGGGGGTAGTTCTCCTTGATCTCGATCAGCAAGTCAAAGATTTCTGCTCTATCCACGCTTACGTTCCTCCTCCGCTCGCCGCCTTAAATCTGCTAGTTCTTGCTGCTGACGGCTTAGTCTGCGCGGCTGAGTAGCCGCTGGCGCTTGTACATTTGGAACCAAAGTAGGTTTAACAAGTTGCTGCTGTTCCTCGGCCTGATGAATTGACCAAGCTTCCTCGATACCTTCCACGTAGTACAAAAAACTCTTGGGAAGCTTGAAGCTGTTCCCCTCACGAATGCGTTTTGCCTCAAGCAGGCTTGCCATAGTTTGGATGGTAAAAGGGTTAGGCGTACCTCCGGCGACCATCTTACCCATGGCTAAACGCTCTTTTGGAGAAACATTAAAATCCAGTTTGTTGTGCATCTTGCAATAAGCATCCAATATTCCAATCATTCCATCGTCATCGGAAGGAACAGGATTCAATATGTCATCCCACGATTCCGAATCATTAGCAGTAGTAACAGTAGTAGTAGTAATATCTTTTAGATCGGACAGTTTTGTCCGATCACTACCCAAATTTGCTGTGTGATCGGACATTTCTGTCTGATCACTTGGTGACTGATCGGACAAAACTGTCTTATCACCGTGATTGTGATCGGACATATTTGTCTGATCACCAACTTCATGATCGGACACTTCTGTCTGTTCACTTTCGACTGATCGGACATTTTTGTCTGATCTCTTTTGGAGTTTCTAACCTTTAGAATCAATCCTCTTGGTGCCCTGGTCACATTGATGTACTGATGTTGTTCAAGTGCATCCATCCATCTGCTGACGGTCTTGTCGTTAACTCCGAAATAACCGGCTATCTCAGACAGCTTCATTGGCTTGCCGCCAAGGACAATGCCCCAGACAGTTTCCTCTTCCTCAATCTCCTTCGTGGTTGAACTGATGCACCAGAGGAAAAGCCATATCGCGTTGCCTATGTTCTTGTAGTGGTCTGGCTCCAAGATGCCGGAGTAGATCGGAAACGGGTAACTGCCTTCGGGCATACCGTTCATCCCCTCTTTAATGCTGTGAACTATTTACTGCGTAAACGGCGACATTTAACTCGGTGTCATTGCCCGTTATCTCCTGAATAATGGTTTGAATTCCACGACCGAAATGAGTAACTAAATCATTAATGGCTTGCGGCATATGAACCGGATCTGATGACGCTGCCGCCTGTGCCCCCAACGAAAAAGCGACGTCTCTTAAATGGGACTGGATAGCCTCCGGCCCTTCCATCGCGGCGTCTTCAAACATTTGTTGCAACTGGTTGAAGACTGCCTTTCTGCTCTGTTTCGTAGTCATACATCACGCCCCCTATCATCACGTAAATAAATGTGCGGGTACTTCGCACGAACAACCATCCATCCAGGATATCCCCGTGCGAAGTAATCCCTAACCTCTTGTTTGAACAATGCAGGGTCAGAATCCATTAGTCGCCATATCCGATCACCGATCATACTTCGTAGAAGCGACTGACCGGTGATAGAATCCATCTGGCTCATTATTCAAACTCGACCTGATCAGTACCGCCTTCGCCTTTTTGTTCAGGTGGTGGTGGATCGTCAGTACCTGCAGGCGGGGTGATATCGATGAACGGTTCATCCGAAGGTGTAATATCTTTCCTTGTGGTTTCGTCCTGCGTTACAGCAGAAGCAATCTCTACGCTAATCGGCAACCACTTCCATCCTGAGCGAACAACGGTCTTCTTGCACATCTCGGTATAATCCGTGACCCAAGGTCCATTATTAGAAGCCTTAGAACGTTTCCGGTGTGCTTCGATCTCGCTGATAGGCATGTAGTGGATGAAATGACCACCGTCATTGAACTTGGCGACCATGTATGCACCAACCACTTTACCTGCCTCTGTCGGCTTCTCATCTTTGCGAAGGAACCAAGGAATGTGTTTCAGGTTCTCCTCCAGTCCATATGTCAACTCAATGAAGTCATTTTCATAGACTTCATGTGCAGAAATCGATTGAATGTTACCAGAGCGCCGCGCCAGGTCGATCATGCCCTTGTAACCGATGATGAACGTCGCTTCTTTACCGTAAGGAATGATATAGCAATGACCGATAAGTCCGGGCTCGAGCCCTAACTGAGCTGACTGCATAACCGCCGCCATTAAGGAAGGAATTGAACATTCCAACAACTTTGGGTTGGTCCGTATCGTCGTAAGTGCAATACGACTCAGACGTTCAATGTTCATGTGCTTTGGCATTGCCTCAGCAATCTGAGATTCCATTTTCTTCAGATAAGCAGCAATGGTCTGTGATGGACTCACAGCAGGTGCATTATTTGCCCCTGCGGCTTTATTTTGTAATTTCCCTTCGAGTGATGCTCCGCTTGCTTGCGCTCGTGCCATTAGGGCCTCCTATTTCACCAAGAATCGTCTGGAAGACGTGGTGTTCGCGTATTTTTCATATATATCCGGCTGATCTTTCTTTAGACGCTTGCTATCAATCCGAGTGGTTTCATTCGACTTCCAGGACAACAAAGTATCGCCGTTATGAACAGCCAACTCGTTCTCACCCATGATTGATTTCAACTCGTTTTCATACCGTTTGACCTGTTCCGCAGCAACCGCAGCGTCTTCCTTTGCCGCTTGAAGCTGACGAACGATTCCAGCTTGCTTATCATCCAAGATGACTTCACTTGCTGGCGCGGATATGGGGTAAAGCTGATTCAACAGATTGGCCGAAGCGTCACTGCCATCGATCATTGGCGGTATGCCAGGCACTACATGTCGGCTCCAAAATTCGTCCTCGATCTGTATGAGCGAATCAATAATTCGGTCATTTCTTTCGACCAACTTATATTGGAACTTCTGACCACCAATGAGGACCGCGAAGTACCCATAATCGACGCCCAGAACAGCCATGTAATGCTGCAACTGGATCGCATACTCATCAGGAACCTGATCGTCTTCCCACTCACCGAGTTTGTAGGCGCTGGCCGTTTTACACTCTAGGATGCCAAGTCCACGACCACCTTTGTCCAATATCAGGCGATCAACGTTACCAAGCATGAATTTATGTTCGGGATGCTGATATAGCTTGTTGCTACGTTGAACCCTTAATCCGGTTTGGACCGTGAATTCCCTGGCTACAACATCTTCGAGGACGTTGCCCCAGTAAGCTGCCTCTCCGGCCTCATCTGGTTCGATCTGTCCAGTCTTATCCAGAAACACCCCAACGGGTGATTTGTATCGATTCAGTCCAGCGACAGCAGAAGCATCGGAACCACCAATACCGTTCCGGCGAATCTTAAGCCATTCATCACGAGCCATGTTTTTTGTACTAGCTGCGATATTCATTGCCATATTCGTTCCTCCCTCATATGAAATCGTGAATGTTCATTCCCCGATCGGCGAGTTCTTCGCTAATCGAGGGATATTCGGAACCGTGTTCCTCAAGGCATTCACGTTCTTCCCAATGGGATTCTTCAAACTCAGACATGTGCGTCCTCCTTGTTTGGAACGGTCACCCATGGTAAGATGACCGTGTATTTAGTTTTCAATGTTCTGAGATAGCCCGCTGCAACGGGCTATTTTTCGTTTTCTGACACGGTTTCCTGTGCATTATTCGGCAGCGTCCCCGCTTCTTCCAATTCCTCAATGATTTCTTGAATGTGTTCCATTCTCGAAATGAGTGATTCCAGTTCCCCGTCTGTGAACTCGGAAAGACGACGAAGGATATAAGGTGTGGTGTTGACCGCGTCATTTGTGTCATCTTTTAAGCTGTTTAATGGGTCCAAAACTTTTGCAATTAATTCAGATAGAATCATTTTCCGTGTGCCCTCCCTTCGTATGTATTGATGCGTCAGCCGCATCTTCCGACGCCGTACGGGAGTTGGTTATGAAACCGTCCGACGCCGGAAGACAAGGCCGACTGGCTTGTCCATATCTCGTTACAGTTAAATCTGATCGATTGCTGCTACAGCCTGCGCTACGTATTCATCAGGTAATTCCCTAAGGCTTGCAGCAGCGTTCTGCCAGCGATGGAAGATTAGTTCCCTCTCCTGCCAAAGGGATTCGAAATCAGGTGTTTGAATTGATCCATTAAAAGATGTAACTGCTGCCGTGTTCTCGCGAAGGGCCTTGGCTGACTCAACGTAATTGATGATGATTTGGATGTATAATTGATCTTTCATACCGATTCCCCCTTGCGCGTTTGCTCGGGAGACGATAAAATGAGCAGCAGAAGAGACTTTAGACGAGTTCTCAGACCAAGTGTCCGCCCTGCCAGGCGGGCATTTTTCATTTCTACTTCTGCAAACCGTATCATCCGGTTCAGATATTCTTCTGCGTTCTCCATTTGTCCAGGCAACATTCTTTCAGGTTGTTCTCGAATCAACTTCAAGTTATGTAGAGAATGTTTTCCGGCCTGCAACGCTTGGGCTGCCAATTGTTCACGTGACATATTCGATCACCCTCCTATTAGTCTTTGAATCATGCTGATCCCGTCCATGCCGTACAAAAAAGCGACGACGACTTCTCTTGCCCCTGTTACTTCTGCCCATCGCATCATGGTGGTCATGTCCGGAATCTTATGATCCTTTTCAAATTTGCTTACACAGGCTTGCGTGCGATGGAGCTTGTCCGCCATTTGCTCTTGCGTGAAACCAGCTCGTTCGCGGCAAAGCCTCATAACCGTTCCGAACTTCATATCCAAGCGTGATCACCTCCCTCCTCGGAATATTCCATATTGGAATGGGAATGCAGTTAACCTCGTAATATGATTGTTTCAAGAGCTTCCCCGCTCGTGATCCCTTCATCGCCCGCCGGCAGCCGGTACAGCTCGGCGGGTTTCTTGTATTCTCTTGAGTTCAGTTTCACTATCCCGTTTCAGGGATTTGAACTCACGTTTCGATATAAGATGCGGATTCTTACATTGGCGTTCTAGTGACAACGTATGATCGATAGCCTGATCCATCGTCATCTTGCCAACATTAACTCGGGTGACTACAGCGGCAATGAAACATGCTCGTGATGTGGATTTGATCCAATAAAAGCGCATTTGCTTCACCTCACTTGACTGATTTCTTGGAGCCGAGCTTTTCTTTATTAGCCTTGATTTCACGACACGCTCTTTCGAGTAATTCACGGTCAAACACGCCTGTATCAATAGTGACCTTGGTCGTATCCGTCTGTTTAGGTGTGTTCATTAGCTCGCTCCTTTCTGAAAAGAACACGTTTCGTGCGGTTCAGAGTCAAAAAAAATCTCTTGTACTGTTTTCTCATAGTAATTGGCGATTCGTATTTTAATTTCGTCTTTTGGAATCCGCTGAGCATTTTCATACATTTGCAACGCACTAACGCTGATTCCTATAGCATGTGATGTTTCTTCTCTGCTGGTATCGCCTCGAAGCTCTATGAGTCGCTTAGCAATCAATTGTTTCATAGTTGTTGGCCCCACCTTTCAAAAACACATTTCGTGTTGTTGATCTTATTATATAGAACACATTTCGTGGTGTCAACACGTTTTGTGTTTCTGAATATTTTTTAACACGTATTGTGTTAATATTATGAATGGGTGATAATTGATGGCCACTTTTGGGCAAAAGTTACGTGCAATTCGCACGGGAAACAATCTAACGCAAAAAGACCTTGCTACAATATTCAAGGTCAGTGAAAGTGCGATTGGTATGTATGAAAGAGACGAACGGGAACCGTCATTCAAATTTATTAATGATGTTGCAGACCGTTTTGAGGTAACCACAGATTACTTACTAGGAAGAACTAGTGATACAAATCAAGGTACATCTAAGGTTATTTCAAAAGGAGTAAAAGAATTCCTTAGTGCAATTGAATTAGCTGACGATGAAGCAATTTTGAAACTAAAAGGAATGTTGCGCCACGAAGGTAATGAGTTATCAGATGATGCTATAAGGGAAATTATTTCTTATGCTCGTTACAAAGCAAATCAAGAATAATGTCTGGTAGTTCAAATCCGAGTTCTTCAAAAATGTCCTTAACTTCGTATTCTTCTGTTTTCTCTTGGTCCATGCTGCCACTTCCGTTCCTGTTTCTTGGTAAAAAAATAGAACACTTGTTCCTATTTAATTCTAACATGTGCTCCTATGATTGGTAAATCCTCAGCAGTTATTTCTTGATAATTATATCTGTGGATCAGCACAGGAACGGTATTAATTGGCTCACACTGGAGTAAAGAGTTACATCTGAAGAACGGCTGCATCAAAACAACATCTTACCATCATCTCGTAAATCGTCTTTACGAAGTGATGTTTACATATACAACACTAATGTACGAGCAAATTCCCAACCGATGGGACAGAGAAAAGAGAAGGTATAGAAAGATGAAAAAAGTAGCTTTATTTACTATGGTTTTCGCACTTGTAGCAGTATTGTCGGCATGCGGAGATACAAAGGAGAATTCTTCTTCGCAAGCCAGCCAAACAGAAACCAAACAACAAGAAATTGAAGCAGAAAACCAAAAACTAAAAGAAGAAGCTGAAGCTTTGAAAAAAGAGTTAGCTGAAAAAGAAGCTTCCGAAGTTGAAACTGCAGCTACTGAGGTGAGCACAGAAACGCAAGAACCAGAAACTAAAAGTGCTGTTACCGCGGAAATGATGAGTGTAGTTGTTCCTAATCTTGTAGAGGGTGGCGCTGTTGACCAAAAAACCTACGATTATTTGGTAAAACATGCTGATCTCTTTCCAGCTGTAACTGCTGAAACAAAAAAAGCTGCAACCAAGGAAGTAGATAGCAAAATCACTTCGAAGCACCTCTTTAAAAATATTACCCCTTACCTTGATAAGATGGTAAAAGTAACTGGTACCGTTGTGCAAGTACAAGAAGAAGAAACAGATTTCGGCACTGTAGCGTCTATACATATCATGGACGAATCCGGTAACTCCTTAATCGGTTATTATAATAATTCAACAGGAGATATTCTCGACGGTGATGATGTGACAATGCGCGGAGTTCCTACAGCAGTCTATTCTTTTGACAATATAAGTGGTGGAACTACGAATGCTATTATGTTGGCCGTTTCTACAGTTCAAAAAGTCCAATAATAAACTAACAGCAGATAAGCCCTACGGGGCTTTTCTTTCGCACCAATAACCGAACATACATTCCTAAAAGGAGCGAATAAAATGAAGGCAGCCCTATACATCCGCGTAAGTACAGACAGACAGAATGAAGAAGGGTTCTCCATGGAAGCGCAGCACGATTTACTTATGGAACTACTGGAGAAGAAAGGGATGGAGTTGTACCGCGTTTACTCCGATCCAGGAATCAGTGGTAGAACGATTAAAAAGCGCCCTGGTATTCAAAGGCTTATTGAAGATATGAAAGCTGGAAAGTTCGATGCAGTATTGATTCATAAGTTAGATCGCCTCAGCCGAAACCTGGGAGACTTGTATGACTTTATTGCCATGATCAACAAGCTTAATAAGCGTTTCGTGGTGGCATCTTTGGGGAGCGAGGAAATAGACACACAATCTCCAATGGGGAAAGCTTTCCTGTACTTTAACGGAATTTTTGCTGAAATTTATTCGGATAACCTTCGGGAGGAAACCTTAAAGGGACTTACAAAGAAAATGGAGAACGGTGGGCTGCATATGTCCAAGGCTCCTCTCGGGTACGATATCGAAGTGATTAATGGAGAGCGTAAGCTGATAGTAAATCACTACGAAGCAGAACTGATTAAAGAAGTATTCCGGCTGTACCTTGCTGGCAAAGGGGTTGTGTCCATAGCGAAACATATGAATGGGCACAGTCGTGGAAAAGAAGGTGGGGTATGGGACAGCAAGTATGTAAGGATCGTACTGCAGAACCATACTTACACTGGTCATAATCACTTCAAGCCGGTACTATGGGAAGAATCCAAAAGAATCATCAAACCTGGGGAACATGAAGCAATTATTTCTATGGAGGATTTCCTGAAGGTACGTAAGATGATGGAGCGGCGTGGAGAGAATCACATGAGCAAACATAGTTATGATTATCCGTATGGAGGAATTGTTAAATGTGGGGCATGTGGGGCAACATACATTGGAAATGCGTCAAGACAGACACTCGTAGATGGAACCGTACGCGTATATAGGAGTTACCGCTGCCGGAATCAGTATTCAAATAAAACTTGTGATGCTCCAGGGATTTCAGAACATCACCTTCAGCAGCTCGTCTTCGAGCGACTGCAGATCACCAATAAAAAACTTCAGGACAAAAAAACGACCGCTCAGGCCAAGAGTGATCAGCGTATGCTTCAGAAAGAAATTGAGGTATCGAATCGTCGCCGTAAGAACTGGATGCTTGCGCTCGGGGATGGAAAGCTGTCTCCTGATGATTATGCCAACTTGATTGACGACGAAGAAGCCAGAATGAAGGCAATTACTACTCAGTACGAAGAAAAAGAAGATTATTACATTAACGAGCTGTCTACAGAAGAGATTAAAGACATGATGGCCAACTTGAAAGATAACTGGGTACTCATCGAGCCTGAGACGCAAAAGCTGCTTGTGCAATCCATGTTCCGTCAGATTGTAATAAAAAGAATCAGACAAGTGGGGCATCCTTCAAATGCTCACCGTCTGATTCTTTTTTCTTGGAGATTTTCTCTAAACGCCTTCAACATAGTACTTACTCATTAAGTACCATCTTGGAGGCGAGGGGAGTCGAACCCCTGTCCGAAGATAACGACACATAAGCTTCTACGGGTGTAGTCACAGTTTTGATGTCACCCGAGTATCGCCCTGTAACCGGCTATACGTTGGGTCAGCCTGATTGTCTTCTTCAGCACACCCCAGGCGGAGATGTGACAGCGTATCCCACTACTTGTTAGCCCCTAATCCTGTCACATGGGCGATGCAGGTTAGAAGCACGCACACAGTTTCTTAGGCTGCGAAAGCGTAGTTTGTTTGTTGTTTGCCGTTTAATAGGCTTTAGCGTTGATGAAGTGGACGCGTCCCCACTACCCGCTACCCATGCTCGAACTATCCCCGTCGAATCCATAAACGCCCCCTCATATAAGAAGGGCTCCAGGATTAATCCGTGAATACGGAGCAAAGGTGCTGCACATCTTTTTCCTCCAAGGTAAAAAGATGCTTCTTTCAAACTCGGCATTCCTGTCTGCTACAAGAACATCATAACACAGGACCAATCACCGATATAGTACAGATTGCTGGAAGACGTTCCAGCAGGCTGAGCAACTGTGCAAGTTTATCCAACACACATATGAGGCTCAATCGTCTACATATTATACCGCGTCCCTCAAGCGAAGTAAAGTTGAGTACCGAAGTGCAGACAATTCATGAGCATGAACAGCTTTCTTAACTATCTTACCCATGATCCGAACAAAGTACGCAGCCATCAGCAAACTTACTCCCACGATTCTTTCCAGCAATCCTCACAAGTTTACCCGGTACCACTGCTAACAATTTCATTAGACAGGACGTGGCAACAACTGGTGTATCTCATATCAGAACTGGCACAATAATCTGACAGACTTGGCCGTACGGCAGGTCAGCATGATGCGCCAAACCATTACACCGCTCCCCCGTAGCAAGGACTCTTTTATCAAATCAAAAAATCCCAAGATCCACCCCAATACGGGCAAAACCTGAGATCCTTATTTCTAACATAACGCACTTATCACTAAATAACTTACCGTGCGCCATTCAACACATAGCAATCGCAAATCCAAATCAACGAGCAACCTTCTGCTTCTCGCGCAGAACCCGTTGAATATCACGTTGGGCATCGCGTTTTGCAGCAGACTCCCGTTTATCGTACTGCTTCTTACCTTTACCCAGCCCGAGCAATAGCTTTGCATACCCGTTACGAATATAGATCTTCAGCGGTACAATACTGTATCCGTCCTGCTTCGACAGCCCAAGCAGCTTGTGAATCTGCACTTTATGCATCAACAACTTGCGTGTACGGGTTGGATCAATTGGATTATGACGATTCCCTTGTTCAAAAGGGCTAATATGCATATTGTGAATATGAATCTCACCGTTCCGAATCGTGGCAAAAGCATCGCCAATATTCGCACGGCCGTTACGAAGAGATTTAATCTCCGTTCCGGTAAGCACCATGCCCGCTTCATACGTATCTTCAATGAAGTAGTCATGGGAAGCCTTTTTATTCTGTGCAAGCACTTTACTCTGTCCATCATTCTTGCCCATGTCCTCACTCCTTCTCCGTAAAATAAGCCGGTACCATGCTCTACAGCAGCGCACCACAATTTCCTCAGGTACCACATGCCAGACCTTAATTGTAGCAAGTACCGCTGTTAAAATCAAGAAAGAGGCGGTCTGCGCCGCCCCTCCTCATTACACTCATTTCATGCTCAGCGAAACCCGATTACTTTTCTTCTTCCGTACAAAAGCCGCCGTTCCGTTGGCAGGTGCACCTTTATTCTTCTTGCGCTTGCGGCGTGGTGCTCCGCCTTCCTGAACACCGCCTGGTGTAGCTCCTTCGCCGATAAACACTCCGCTAGGTGAGGTGTTTTTGCGTGCACTACCGCTTTTGCCACCTTTACCTCCGCCTTTACCGGATTTGAAGCTTCCCTCACCGCGACTGCTGCCGCTGTTCAGACCATTCTCTTGACCACCAGCTGAAGTGCCTTCCTGGCCACCTGCTGTAGTACTATAGCCGCCTTTGCCTGAGCCAAAACCAAAGCTTACCGCTCCCTTGCTCCGACCCGCTGATCCGCCGGCGTCTCCAGTACGACGCTCACCTCTCGGTTTACCGCCAACTTTGCCACCTGCGCTTCCTGCTGTGTTCGAAGCTCCGCTACGGCCGCCACGACCACCTTTGCTGCTCTCATCGGCTGATCTGCCACCACGGCTGCCTGCAGCACCAGTTGGGGCACCTTTACCACCACGCGAGCCACTGAATCCACCGGAACCACTCTTCGCTCCACCGCGTCCTCCGCCACCAGCAGGACGTCCACCTTTACCGCCCCGTCCACCACTGAAGCCACCTGGACGTTCACCGCGAGGTTTCATGTCGACCATTTCAAAGTCAATCGTGTACTCTTCCATGCTCACACGGGCCACACGAATCTTCACCTCATCACCGATGCGGAAGACTTTAGATGTACGTTCGCCAATCAGAGCCATATGTTGATCGTCAAAATGGTAATAGTCGTCTGTGAGCGCACTCAGGCGAATCAGACCTTCTACTGTATTCTCCAGTTCAATGAACATACCGAAGCTGGTTACACTGCTGATCATGCCTTCGAACTCTTCGCCGACTTTATCAAGCATGTACTCCGCTTTTTTCATTTTCTCTGTATCACGTTCAGCTTCAACCGCCACACGCTCACGTTCCGAGGACTGCTGCGCAATATCGGCCATACGTCCAGCCAAATACTCCTGACGGTTCTCAGGCAAAGCCCCATTGTTCTCAATCACTTCCCGAATAACACGGTGAATGACGAGATCGGGATAACGACGGATCGGTGATGTGAAGTGACTGTAGAACTCTGCTGCCAGACCAAAGTGACCCGACATCTCGGAGTCATATTTCGCCTGCTTCATGGAACGCAGCATCATTGTGCTGATAACCGTCTGTTCCTTCGTTCCGTTAATATCCTCAAGCAGGGATTGAAGCGCCCGTGGATGAATCGCGTTGCCACGTCCTTTGACGTGATGTCCGAAATTCGCCGCAAAGGCGAGAAAATTTTGCAGTTTTTCCTGATCTGGATCTTCATGCACACGATAGATGAACGGAACCTTCAACCAGTGGAAATGCTCTGCTACCGTTTCATTGGCTGCCAGCATGAATTCCTCAATGATTTGCTCCGCAATCGAACGCTCCCGCTTCACGATATCAACCGGTTTGCATTCCTCATCCACAATGATTTTGGATTCTTCAAAATCAAAGTCAACCGCACCGCGGCGCATACGCATCGCACGAAGCTTCAAAGCGATCTCTTTCATCAAGTGGAAATCGTCCACCAAATCCTTGTAACGCTCCAACAATTCAGGCTCTTCACCTTCAAGAATTTTGCGAACGTTGGAATACGTCATCCGCTCTTTGGTCTTGATCACACTTGTAAAGATGTCGTGTTTCACAACCTTCATCTGGTCGTTGAACTCCATTTCACAAGATAACGTCAAGCGATCTACCTGCGGATTCAAACTACAGATCCCGTTGGACAGACGTTGTGGCAGCATCGGAATAACACGGTCCACCAGGTACACACTGCATCCGCGGTTGTACGCTTCCTGATCCAACTTGGAGTTTTCCCGCACGTAATAGCCTACATCGGCAATATGAACGCCCAGACGATAGTTACCGTTCGGCAACTTCTCCACGTTGACAGCGTCATCGAGATCCTTGGCGTCTTCGCCATCAATCGTAACGATATTCAGCCCACGCAGATCGCGGCGACCCTGTTGGACAATTTCTTCTTCCGTAATGGCGTCTGGCGCTTTTTCGGCTTCTTCCACGACTTCATCCGGAAAGGCTTCTGGCAGCTGGTGCTTACGGATTACGGACAAAATATCAATACCCGGCTCATCCTTATGACCGAGAATCTCGATCACTTCACCTTCTGCTGCTGCCCGGCCCTCTGGATAGCTGACGATTTTTGCAACAACTTTTTGTCCATCAACAGCCCCGTGGAAGTTCGGACGCGGGATGAAAATATCCCGGTTAATCCGCTTATCATCCGGTATAACGAAACCGTACACCTCGTGACTTTGGAATACACCAACAACCTGCGTAACCGCACGGGTAACAATACGGACAATCTCACCCTCCAAACGTCCACCGGAAGGTCCTTGAGAAGTCACTTTAACCAACACCGTATCACCATTCATGGCGCTTTTCATATCATTGGCGTGGATGTACACATCCGGGTGCTCCCGATCCTCAGGGATGAGGAAAGCAAACCCTTTCGCATGAGCCTGCAAACGTCCACGCACCAAATCCATGCGTTCTGGCATGCCATAGCGGTTATTGCGGGTCAGCAGGACTTTGCCGGATTCCTCCAGCGTATTGAGCATAATCAAAAAGGCTTTGAAATCAGCCGCGTCTTCAATCTCGAAGTGCTGTTCCAGTTCCTGATAAGTCATCGGTTTATAAGCGGTTTCCCGCATGAAGTCGAGCAATTGTTGTTCTGTTATCATTAATATTCACCTCGGGAAACATAAAAGTGTAATCTTGTCTCGTCTCTCTATGTATCAGAAACCTTACCAATAGAAAAGCCGTCTAACTCAGGCCTCACTATCTCATACCCTAGTATACACGAATTCAATCCGGCGCATCCGTACCCTGCAAAATAAACTGAATATGCATGGCCCTTTGAATAAGCGCGCTTTCATGCATCATAACAGCATTTATGCTACATGTGTTTTTGCTCTCGAACAGACAGAAAGAAACGGCCCAGAACAGGGCGAATATGTAGGAAGGTAACCGAACGGAAGTGAGAAGAAATCGAAGATCAAAATCGTGTGGTTCATTGGAAAAGACTGGTCATGGATGAATTTATTAAAAAACCTCCGTTTCTTCTCGAAACGAAGGTAATCATTTAAGCGATTACGCTCAAGCTATTGAATTGTTCAGGCATATATCCGATTCTTACTTGGACACAACCGTAACAATAATAGACAAAATGAAGAATCCTGCACCCAGTACAACCGTTGCACGTTGCAAGAAAAGATCCAGTCCGCGCGCTTTCGTTTTACCGAAAAGATGTTCCGCACCACCGGAGATGGCACCCGCCAAACCAGCGCTTTTTCCGTGCTGCAGCAATACTACAGTGATTAGACCGATCGAAAATACGACGAGCAGCAATTTCAAAGCAATATCCATTCATTCCACCTCCTACCCATGTGGGCATAACATCTCACCATAAAAACAGTTACTTTAATTGTAACACAGCAATTAGCGTGATACAAGTAGTGGCGATCTCTCAATTCACTGATACTCAAATATTCAGTGAACAGTATCCATATTTATGGGTATTGAAATGCATCTAACAAAAACAAATAAAAAGGACAAGCCGGTTAACCGGCTTGCCCAAGAGTTGTCAGAAGACAACTTATTTTTTGAGGTTGTAGAAACCTTTAAGACCATTGTATTGAGCCAGTTCACCCAGTTGATCCTCAATGCGAAGCAATTGGTTGTACTTCGCGATACGGTCTGTACGGGAAGGAGCACCCGTTTTAATTTGACCCGCGTTTGTTGCAACAGCGATGTCAGCGATTGTGCTGTCTTCGGACTCACCGGAACGGTGAGAGATTACAGCAGTGTATCCTGCACGTTTAGCCATTTCGATTGCATCGAATGTTTCAGTCAATGTACCGATTTGGTTAACTTTGATCAGGATGGAGTTACCGATACCTTCTTCGATACCTCTACCCAGACGCTCTGTGTTCGTTACGAACAAGTCATCACCAACGAGTTGTACTTTGTCTCCCAGTTTTTCTGTGAGCAATTTCCAACCATCCCAGTCGTCTTCGGACATACCGTCTTCAATGGTGATGATAGGGTATTTCTCAACCCATGAAGCCAGAAGGTCAACATACTCAGCGGAAGTGTAAGATTTACCTTCGCCAGCAAGTGTGTATTTACCATCTTTGTAGAACTCAGTGGAAGCTACGTCCATACCCAGGAATACGTCAACGCCTGGTTTGTAACCTGCTTTTTCAATCGCTTCGATGATTGTAGTGATTGCTTCTTCGTTCGAACCAAGGTTCGGTGCGAAGCCGCCTTCGTCACCTACAGCTGTGTTCAGGCCTTTGGAGCTCAGTACGGATTTCAGGTTGTGGAAGATTTCTGCACCTACGCGAAGAGCTTCTTTGAAGCTTGGTGCTCCAACAGGAAGAACCATGAACTCTTGAACGTCGATGTTGTTGTCAGCATGCTCACCACCGTTGATGATGTTCATCATTGGTACTGGAAGTACTTTAGCGTTGAATCCGCCCAGGTAAACGTACAATGGCAGGTCCAGAGCGTCAGCAGCTGCGCGAGCTACAGCCATAGATACAGCCAGGATTGCGTTCGCACCCAGTTTACCTTTGTTTGGCGTACCATCCAAAGTAATCATCAATTTGTCAATACCCAGTTGATCCAATGCATCCATACCGATTACTTCTGGAGCGATTGTTTCGTTTACGTTTTTAACAGCTTGCAGAACACCTTTACCCAGGTAACGGGATTTGTCGCCATCGCGAAGCTCAACGGCTTCGTGGGCACCAGTGGATGCACCGGATGGTACGATAGCGCGTCCGATTGCGCCGGACTCCAGGTATACTTCAACTTCAACTGTAGGGTTACCGCGGGAGTCGAGGACTTCGCGAGCGTACACGTCAGAAATAATAGTCATGAGTGATAATCTCCTTTTAATGTGGAATTTTATTTTAATACGTACAGAACAATCGGGTTTCACCAAGCCACTCCGCGTGCAGTACCGTCTTCCGATCGCTGTTATCCCCTGATTTCATTGAACCTATTTTTATAAGTTGAAATCATGTGATAAAGGCGACCGCTTCGCTTCTACAGATCGGTTCTGCCCGCTTCGTTAAGGTTTAACTTTAGCCTTATTCAATAACCTATTAAAATTATATTATTTACGGGTAGCAATGACCGATGTACCTGTCATTTCAGCCGGTTTAGGCAATTGCATCAGGTCAAGAATCGTTGGAGCGATATCCGCGAGGATTCCGCCTTCACGCAGGGTAACATTCGCATCTGTAACGATGAATGGAACCGGGTTCGTTGTGTGAGCCGTGAACGGACGTCCTTGCTCATCGAACACCATATCCGCGTTACCATGATCCGCAGTAATCAGCACAACGCCGCCTTTAGCGAGAACTGCATCCACAACACGGCCCATGCATTCGTCTGTTACTTCTACTGCCTTAATCGTAGGCTCCAGCATGCCGGAGTGACCAACCATATCAGGGTTAGCGAAGTTCAGAATGATGGCATCATGTTTGTCTGCTTCAATCTCGCGAACACATGCGTCAGCTACTTCATACGCGCTCATCTCCGGTTGCAAGTCATACGTTGCAACTTTTGGTGAGTTGATCAGCACGCGTGTTTCGCCTGGAAGCTCAACATCACGGCCGCCGCTGAAGAAGAAGGTTACGTGCGGGTATTTCTCAGTTTCTGCAATACGCAATTGTTTCTTGTTGTTCTGTACCAGCACTTCACCCAGCGTGTTGTCGAGGTTTTTAGGCGAGTAAGCCACATAACCCTCAACAGTCTCGCTGAACAGCGTCAGGCACACGAAATGCAAGCCCACAGGGAACTTCGGACCACGGTCGAAACCACGGAAATCCTGGTTCGTGAATACTTGCGACAATTGGATCGCACGGTCAGGACGGAAGTTGAGGAAAATGACGGAATCGCCGCTCTCCACCAAGCCTACCGGTTGGCCATCCGCTTTAACGATAACCGTTGGTTCAACGAATTCGTCAAATACGGATTTTTCATACGATTCTTCAACCGCTCTGAGTGGGTCAGTGTATTTTGGTCCATCACCATAAACGATGGCACGATATGATTTCTCAACACGTTCCCAACGTTTGTCACGGTCCATCGCATAGTAGCGACCTTGAACCGTTGCAATTTGTCCTACACCGACTTCTTCAATTTTAGCAATCAGCTTCTGCATGAATTCTCTACCGCTATCTGGCATAACATCACGGCCATCCATGAAGGCATGAATGTATACGTCATTCATTTCTTCTTTTTTGGCGAGATCCAGCATAGCGAACAAGTGGTCGATGTGACTATGTACGCCGCCATCGGACAACAATCCATACAAGTGAAGCTTTTTACCGCTTTGTTTCGCTTCGCGAACAGCTTTAACGAGTGTTTCATTATCGTAAAACTCACCGTCACGAATCGATTTGGAAATACGAGTCAAATCCTGGTATACGATCCGGCCAGCACCAATGTTCAGGTGACCTACCTCGGAGTTCCCCATTTGCCCTTCTGGCAAACCTACAGCTTCACCGCAAGCAGTGAGCGTTGTATGAGGGAATTGGCTCATAAAACGGTCATAGTTCGGTTTCTTGGCTTGCGCTACCGCGTTGCCTTCCACCGTGTTCCGAAGACCAAAGCCGTCCATAATGATCAGTGCTACAGGTTTTGGAGCTGTCATTACTTCGCCCCCTCAACAAGCGCGATGAACGAAGCCGGCTGCAAGCTGGCACCGCCAACAAGCGCGCCGTCGATGTCGCTTTGTCCGAGGTATTCTGTTACGTTCTCAGGTTTAACACTGCCGCCGTATTGAATACGAACTGCATCTGCTACCTTTTGGTCGTACAGATCCTTCACCAGCGTACGAATGTAAGCAATAACTTCATTCGCATCTTGGGAAGTGGAGGATTTGCCTGTACCGATCGCCCAGATTGGCTCATAAGCGATAACCACTTGTGCTACCTGCTCAGCAGTCAGACCTGCCAAAGCTGCTTCTGTTTGCACTTTGCATACGTCTTTCGTCTGATTGGCTTCACGCTCTTCAAGCGTTTCACCAAGGCAGAAGATTGGAGTCAATCCGTGACGGAATGCTGCATGCAGCTTTTTATTGACAGTCTCATCGGTTTCCGCAAAATATTGACGGCGCTCCGAGTGACCAATAATGACATAATCCACACCCAGGTCTTTCAGCATAACGCCGCTGATTTCACCTGTGAATGCACCATTGTCTTCGAAATGAAGATTTTGTGCACCAATTTTGATGTTTGTGCCTTTAACGGCTTCTACCAGGGACGGCAGATTCGTAAACGGTGCGCAAATAACCGTCTCTACGCCTTCAACTTCCGCTTTTCCTTTAACTTCCTGAATGAAGTCATTGGATTCGGAAACCGTTTTGAACATTTTCCAGTTACCTGCGATAATCGGTGTTCTCATGGTTTTCAACTCCTTCATGCTATAGCTTAAAGCTTACTTATCGTTCAATGCAACTACGCCAGGAAGCACTTTGCCTTCCATGAACTCGAGCGATGCACCGCCACCTGTAGAGATGTGGTCCATTTTGTCAGCCAATTTGAACTTCTCAGCTGCTGCAGCGGAGTCACCACCACCAATAATGGTGTAAGCTTCTGTCTCTGCACAAGCTTCAGCAACCTCACGTGTACCGTTAGAGAAAGGTTCAATTTCGAATACGCCCATTGGTCCGTTCCATACAACCAGCTTGGAGTTTTTAATTACTTCAGCATAGATTGCACGTGTTTTCGGTCCGATGTCCACGCCTTCCCAATCTGCAGGGATGCCGTCGATGCCAACGATTTGTGTGTTTGCACTTGCACTGAAATCGTCAGATACAACAATATCTACCGGTAGGTAGAAATTTTTGCCCAATTTTTTCGCTTTTTCAATAAAACCAAGAGCAACATCCAGTTTGGAATCATCCAACAAAGATTGTCCGATTTCATGTCCTTGTGCTTTGAAGAACGTGTAAGTCAGACCGCCACCGATGATTACGTTGTCTGCAATGTTCAACAGGTTGTCGATTACATCGATTTTGTCTTTAACTTTGGAACCACCGATGATTGCTGTGAAAGGACGCTCAGGGTTGGAGATTGCTTTGCCCAACACTTCAAGTTCTTTCTCCATCAACAGACCGGATACTGCTGGCAACAAGTGAGCGATACCTTCTGTCGAAGCGTGTGCTCTGTGAGCTGCGCCGAATGCATCGTTAACGAATACGTCAGCCAGTTCAGCGAATTGTTTTGCGAGTTCCGGATCGTTTTTCTCTTCACCCGCGTGGAAACGAACGTTCTCAAGCAACAATACGTCGCCGTTGTTCAGTTCAGCGATTTGAGCTTTTACTGTTTCGCCAACGGAATCATCCGCTTTAACCACTTTTTTACCGAGCAATTCGGACAAACGTTCAGCAGCTGGAGTCAAACGCATGGATTCAACCACTTCGCCTTTTGGACGACCCATGTGGCTTGCCAAAATAACTTTAGCACCTTTTTCGATCAAATAATTGATCGTAGGAAGCGTGGCACGAATACGTTTGTCATCTGTAATTTTACCATCTTCGAGCGGCACATTAAAATCTACACGGACAAAAGCCCGTTTTCCTGTCAATTCGATATCGCGTACACTTTTTTTGTTCATCTGTATTTCCTCCGCACCCATGTATTTGTTGGACCAATCAAGAGCTGAAACCCCTTGTCAATCCTGGTGTTTTTGAGAAATTTGCAAAATGTTGATATATAAAGAGCGGAAACAATAGCATCTGTTTCCGCTCTATGTTATTGCAGATATTACTTAATCATTTTTGCAAAGTGCTCCAAAGTGCGAACCAGTTGAGCAGTGTAGGACATTTCATTGTCATACCAAGCTACAGTTTTAACCAATTGTTGGTCGCCAACAGTCAGAACTTTAGTTTGAGTTGCATCAAACAGGGAACCGAAAGTGATTCCTTGGATATCGGAAGATACGATTTCGTCTTCTGTGTATCCGAAAGTTTGTGGATCGGAAGCTTCTTTCATTACTGCGTTAACTTCTTCAGCAGTAACTTTTTTACCCAGAACAGTTACGAGCTCAGTCAGGGAACCAGTAGCTACTGGTACACGTTGAGCTGCACCATCAAGTTTGCCTTGCAGTTCTGGAATAACCAGACCGATTGCTTTAGCAGCACCAGTTGTGTTAGGGATGATGTTTTCAGCTGCTGCACGAGCACGGCGGAAGTCACCTTTAGGGTGTGGAGCATCCAAAGTGTTTTGGTCGCCAGTGTAAGCGTGAATTGTAGTCATCAAACCTTGAACGATTCCGAATTTGTCTTGCAGTGTTTTTGCCATAGGTGCCAGGCAGTTTGTTGTGCAAGATGCGCCGGAGATTACAGTTTCAGTACCGTCGAGGATTTCATGGTTTACGTTGTAAACGATGGTTTTCATGTCGCCAGTAGCTGGTGCGGAGATAACAACTTTCTTAGCTCCACCTTTCAAGTGTTTCTCAGCTGCTTCTTTAGTTGTGAAGAAACCAGTACATTCCAGAACGATATCTACGCCGAGGTCGCCCCATGGCAGTTCTTCTGGGTTACGGTTAGCCAATACTTTAACTTCTTTGCCGTTCACTTTGAAGAAGCCGTCGTGTACTTCAACATCGCCATCGAAGCGACCTTGAGTTGTATCATATTTGAGCAAATGAGCCAGCATTTTAGCATCAGTCAAGTCGTTGATTGCTACAACTTCAATGCCCTCTACATTTTGAATACGGCGGAATGCCAAACGACCAATACGTCCAAAACCGTTAATACCTACTTTAATCATGAGTAAGTTCCTCCCAAGTTTTGATTGATTTTTTTATGAAGCTTATATATTCAAGACAGACGGTGAAGTCCGTCAAGACAACAATGTTTGTGGTGCAAAATAAAGCCTTATTCCATTTCGGCAACGATGACTTCGGCAGCAGCCTCATCAATAATCAGAATATCTTCCTGACCAAATCGCAAGACGGAATGTATGGCAGCAGCCTTGCTTTTGCCACCTGCAATCCCAATCACAACATCGGTCCGCTCAATATCCTGAAGTCGCATGCCCAGCGTAAGCATGGTATGTACCACCTCACCCTGATCATTAAAGTAATAACCGAAGGATTCCGATACGGCTCCTTGCTCCTGAAGTTCATCGATAATCTCAGGTGCAAGCTTGCGTCGCCGCGCCATCTCTACGGCATCACCGATTCCATGAATGACGATCCGTGATTTACGGATCAGCTGTAGAATCTCCTGAACACTAGGGTCCTGGATTAGTGATTCGTAGGCGTGATCACTAAGCAAATCCGGTACATGCAGGAGTTTGTATTGGGCTCCTACCCGTTTAGCCATCGTGGATGCGATCGTATTGGCCTGAATTTCGAGGCTTTCTCCCAACCCGCCGCGTGCCGGTACGAACCAGACACCTTTCAGCGATGTTGGCGGAGTCAGTTGCTCTGCCACTCCAGCCGTTGTTGAACCGCCAGTAACGGCGACAACATCATTATCACTCATAATATTACCCAGAGCCTTCGCTCCGGCTCTGCCCAGTTCCCGTTTGGCAAATGGAGAAATGTCCGAATCGCCAGGAACCACTACTACCTTTTGCAGACCGTAGGCTTGCTTGATGCGCTCTTCCAGTTCGGATAATCCAAACAGCTCTTTGGCGACGGGTTCCAACTGCTGCAGCAATTCATGCCCCGCCTCGCTGATCTTCATCCCTGCACTGTCAATTTCAATAAGTCCCTGAGCCTTTAACAAATCGGTCTCAGCCCTCAGAACCCGCTCGGTCATCTGCATGGAATTAGCTAACGTTCTTCGTCCGATCACATCCGATAACATGATCTGGTGCAGAATCGTATACCTCTTCTTCAAGACATCCATGAGATCAGGCAGAAGCTGCTTTTGCACTTCTAAAATCGTTCGCATGCTTTCCACTCCCGCAAGCTTCTCGTTCCAAGCTCTCTTTCATGGCCCTAAAACGTCCCGGGTTAACTTTTTAAGTCCCACGTCTATTCTACCTAAAACTGACGCGACATGCAAGTGTTTCGAAGCATTAATTCGACACGTTTCAGGCGTTTGTACGCGCCTATTTTCACAATGTCAATCTCCCAAGTCGAGAACAACCTGTCCGATACTATATATAGAAGGAAAGCAAAAATCTCATCTACATATTGCTCGCTTTTGTTTTTCATATAGTATGTCCCAAACCTCTTTTAGCATTTACCTATTTGCGCTCTTTATCCACTTATCTTCATCATGATCCATTTCAGAGTAATCCAAACCAAAACAGCGAGCATCTGCTTGCAATTAAATTACTCATGAGCTATAATCATTATTGCTGTCACATATTTGAAACGTATATTACAAAACTGCTTTTAAGCAACTATATTTGCAGCAATAATCAATGTGCGCCCGTGGTCCAATGGATATGACGTAGGCCTCCGAAGCCTGAGATCCAAGTTCGATTCTTGGCGGGCGCGCCATTCTTAATTAGCAGCTCATAACCCTTTTAACCAATGAAACCGAATAGGTTTCTTTTTTTCAAACTTAGTTTGACTTTCTTTGACTTTTTGTTTGAAATTGTTTATGATGTGGTTAATACGGTAACAGTTTATATATAAACACCAATTTAACATTTACATTTCCGAGGAGGTTTTTCACGTGAGTTATATTCCAATGGTCGTTGAACAGAGCAACCGGGGTGAGCGCGCCTATGACATCTATTCCAGATTGCTGAAGGATCGTATCATCTTCCTTGGCAGTGATGTAAATGACGTTGTGGCGAATGCCATCATGGCACAGATGTTGTTCCTAGCTGCGGAAGATCCGGAGAAAGACATTCACTTATACATCAATAGCCCAGGCGGATCGATTACAGCCGGTATGGCCATTTACGATACAATGCAATTCATCAAACCGGATGTATCTACCATCTGTGTAGGTATGGCGGCTTCCATGGGTGCATTCCTGTTGAACGCAGGTGCCAAAGGTAAACGTTTTGCTTTGCCTAACAGCGAAATCATGATTCACCAACCACTTGGTGGTGCGCAAGGTCAAGCTTCGGACATCGAAATCCGTGCCCGTCGCATCCTGAAAATGCGTGACACCTTGAACCGCATCATCTCTGAACGTTCAGGCCAACCACTGGAGCGTATCGAGAAAGATACAGATCGTGACTACTTTATGAGTGCTGCTGAAGCTGCCGATTACGGTATCATCGATAAAGTCATCGAAAACGTAGGTTCCCAAGGCATCTAAGCCAAGCGAATCGCCAATTAAACGGATATACCATATAGCCAACTCAAACGGCAACGCCCAGTTGAGTTGGCTATATGAAAAGGACGCTCTCGTCAATGACGAGAGCGTCCTTTTTTGAAGATACATATGAGTGCATGATATATATTTATTCGATTTCACTTTAACTCTAATACCTTAACTCTAATACTTTTACTTGTTTGCTGTTAAGCCACTAAACGGCTCTGTGCCTTTAGGTAGCAACTCTTTATACGTGAACGGGAATTCCGGGAATCCTTCTGCGTAAGCTGTGTACTCATACAACTGGAAGAATACAACCACACCTGTTGGTGTTACATAGAAATCCTGATCTTTATTCAGGCCTTTATAGCCTTCAAGGTAACCTCCACGAGCTTTAAGCTGAACTCCAACTTTTTTGCTTACCGTTTCACGCACAGTTTTGTTATTTTGAATCACATCATCCAGACTCAGTTCCTTACCGGAATCAAGGGCAAAGGTGTGTCCTGAACGAGTCGTCATGCCATGTGCACCAGCATAATCTTCATAACGCTGAGTAATCAGACCCAGAACACCACTTTCGTTATACGTCACGACATAAGTGCTCTCAAATGCATATGGACGGTTCGCTGCTGCGTCGCCGAATTCCTTGGTTTGTTTTTTGAAATCCGCTACAAAAGCATCGACTTCATCTTTCAGCACCTTGTTGATGGCCGCTGCTGCTTTATCGTTAGCCAATCCGCTCACCTGAGGATATTGAATATCGACTTCGGCGTTCTTGATGCTCACCTTCACGGTTGCCGCCTTAACCGCCACACTATTCTGCTTCACCTTGCTCAGCGTCAGTGTCTTCGCTTTTCCATCCCAGCTGCCCTGAACTCCCAGATAATCTCTCATTGCAGAAAACGGAATATACAAGCGGCCATTAATCAGTTTTGCTTCGAATTGTGGGTAGTAATTGTTAATTCTAACACTCGGTGCCCCATCAATCATGCTGATTGTCATCGTATTATTGGCTGCCGTTAAGGCGTACTCTTTAGCCTTTGCATCATATTTCAAGCTTCCACCCGCCACATCCTTCACTGCGGTAAGCGATACCCAGGTAGAACCGCCTTGCAGAAGTCCTTTTTGAGTAAGTGTTTTGCCTCCCGATTTCAGGGTTACCTCAGTAGGCGTTGTCACTTTCGTCGATACAGATGCCGCCTGTACGGAACTATCCTGCCATACAGCCCCGCTCCCCACAATAATTCCTGCCGCCAATAGTGCACTAGTCCATTTTTTCCATGATGTCATATATATAACTCCTCTCTCGAATTCAAATTTGAGTGGCATTGCGTATGTATCCTGATTTGTTCGTATGTCTCATACGCTCACCTCTTTATTATAATTAACCCAATTCCGGAAAGGTTTACAGCTTCAGTTACAATGTTGTTCGATCCAGATGCCTATAATGAAGGTTTTGTTACGAACAAACGGACAAAAAAGATACCAAAAAACAGCAATTTAATTCTTCATATTTCAACTCTTCTTTTCAAACTTCATCAAAGTCCGCCTTTATAACAAAAAAGACGCTGTCCATCGGACAACGTCTTTGTCATTATTGCCTTTCGCCCGCCCAAGCATCTCTTTAACGGACATTTGGTAATAATTATTTTGCTTATTTCATTTCATAAGTAATATTGAGCGTTGTGCTTACTTTAACCTGTCCTGTTTCAATTTCTGTGCTACCAGCAGAATCAGCTGTCGCTTTGGACATCAGAGACTCACTTGCATAGAACACAGGCACATTAGCGTCACCTTGACTCACGGACAGAACAGCGCCCAATTGGCGTTTAACCGCTTTTGCAATAGCTCCAGCTTTTACATCAGCATTGGCAACGGCTTTCTCAATGACTTGAGCTTCAAAGCTCTCCGGTTTTTCGACTGTAAAACGTACATTCTCAATGTTGTTGGCCCCAGCTTCGGAAGCAGCATCCAAAAGCTCTCCAATCTTGTCCATCTGACGGTAAGTCACGGTCAGTGTGTGATGAGCGGTGTACCCTTTGATCTTTTGTCCATCTTTGTCGCTATACGTATAGTTGGGCTGTACGTAGAACTGGCTGGTTTGAATATCGTCCGCACTGATTTTCCACGTACTTTTCAGCAGATTGCTCACCTTTTGAATTTTCGCTGCATTCGCTTTTTGAGCAGAGGCAGCTGTATCCGCCGTACTGTTCACTCCGATGGAAAGATAAGCGATGTCAGGCTTCACCTGAATTTCACCTGTACCCACAACGTTAATCACGTTTTGTTGTACCCCCTGTACCTCAGCAGCATACGCATAATTACTAGGCGCTACCCACGCCGTACCTCCAACAAGCAATGTACCTGCAACCATCACCGCACCCAGCGGTTTCATCCATAATTTACCCATTACGTTAGCCTCCTTAAGTTTTAACATCTCATACTCAAATCGATTTGATACCTAACAGACGGGCTTAATTCCATAATGTTGCACTTGACAGCTATAAAACGCAAAAAAGCCCCTTTCGGGACTTCTTCATTGGGTTCAAATCATATCTTATTGGTTCTCAAGCTCTTCCTTGCTTACCAGACTAACTAAAGCGTTTACAGCCTGCTCGGCATCCGCGCCTTCTGCACTAATCTGGATTTCCGTACCAGTACTGATTGCAAGGCTCATGATCCCCATGATACTTTTTGCATTTACTTTTTTGTCGTCCTTCTCGACGAACACTTCAGATGAGTACTTATTCGCTTCTTGAACGAACAGTGCCGCAGGTCTGGCATGGAGACCCGTTTTCAAACGGACAACTACCGGGTGCTTTGTCATGGAAACTTACCCCCTATTATGAAATCTGGACATTAAATACACAATTATATTTATAACATTATACCATATAACCAGAGCAGGACACTAGAAGAAAAACTCAGGGTAATTGGAATGTCATTATTATGACCCATTTTAGCCTTTTTACATCGCCCATTACACCTGAGCTGCCTCTCTTTTTCAACCGTAACGCTCGTTACGAACCTTCTCAGCTAGCTCATCAATTTTGCGAAGCCGGTGATTCACTCCGGACTTGCTGACTGTACCCTTAAGCAGTTCGCCTACTTCCTTCAAGTTGATATCCGGATGGGCGAGTCTGACTTCAGCCACTTCACGAAGCTTCTCGGGCAACGACTCCAGACCAACTTCCTTTTGCAACAGTCTGATGTTATCGATCTGTCTGACTGCTGCTCCAATCGTTTTGTTCAGGTTCGCCGTCTCACAATTGACGATTCGGTTGACGGAATTACGCATATCTCGCATGATCCGCACATCCTCGAACTTGAAAAGGGCCTGATGTGCACCAATAATACTGAGTAGCTCAATGATTTTCTCGCCTTCCTTAATGTATAGGATGAATCCTTTTTTGCGTTCTATACACCGGGCATTGAGATGAAATTCATTCGCCAGGTCCACTAGGGCCTGACAGTGCTCCTCATACATGGACGCAATCTCCAGGTGGTAGGATGAACCTTCGGGATTGTTGACCGAGCCTCCCGCCATAAATGCTCCTCGGAGATAAGCACGTTTACAGCAATTATTATTGAACAGCTCTCCACTGATCCCGGGAGTAAACAGAAATCCTTCGGAAACAATGTACAGCTTTTTTAATATCTCTTGTACCATGGTTGGAATTCGAACAATATACACATTGTTCTTTTTCAGCCGCATTTTTTTGCGGACAAGCAATTCCGTATGCACTTGAAAATGCTTTTTAAGCAGAGAGTATGCCCGTCTTGCAATCGCGGCATTCTCCGTCGAAATATCCAAGATGACTTTTTTATTCGATAACTGCACCGCACCAAGCATACGGATGAGGGCTGAAAGTTCCGCCTTTTCGCAGCACGGTTCGCTTTCAATCATCGTTAGTTCTTTTTTGGTCTGTGCTGCAAACGACATGAGACTTCACCTCTTCCGTAACATCCAATTTTGTACAAGTTGATAGATGTGATGGCTCAGCTTGTCGGCATCATGACGCAGATAAGTTCGGAACAGGACCAACGTATCCGCAACCACTTGATAGCCGGCACTCTTCAGCACATTCATATCGAGCACAACCGGTTTAGCTCCTTTTTCCGCATACTTATTCTGCACCTGCAGCGGAATATCACCATTATTTACAATGACATAGTCGAAAATCTGGTGTCCTATATGTTCATGTACCGCCTTGAGGTGGTCACTCACCGTATAATTATCCGTCTCTCCCGGCTGTGTCATCACATTACAAATAAACATTTTCACGGCGTCAGCCTCAACGACAGCTTCAGCCAGCTTAGGTACAAGCAGATTGGGAAGAATGCTCGTGTAGAGACTACCTGGCCCAATCAGGATGGCGTCTGCCTGACGAATGGCTTCCACAGCCTCTGGCAACGGCTCCACGTGATCCGGTTCAAGGAAAACGCGTTTGATCCGTAAGCCAGCTTCAGGGATTTTGGACTCGCCCGTAACAATCGAGCCATCCTCCATCTCTGCATGCAGAATAACGGCCTGCCCGGCTGCGGGCAACACCTCACCCCGAACGGCAAACACGCGGCTAAGTTCCCGCACAGCGGTCACGAAGTCGCCCGATATATCCGTCATTGCAGCCAAAATCAAGTTACCCAGGCTGTGGCCTGCAAGCCCCGCGCCTGTATTGAAGCGATAATTCAGCATATCCGACAACAACGGTTCTACATCCGCTAGCGCCGTAAGTACGTTACGAATGTCGCCCGGAGGCGGCATTTGCAGCTCATTACGCAGGATGCCCGAACTTCCTCCGTCATCCGCCACCGTCACGATGGCCGTGATGTCCAGCGGCTTTTCCTTCAAACCGCGCAGCATCACGGATAATCCGGTTCCGCCGCCCATGACTACAATTCTCGGACGTTCTCTTCGTGGTCCGGCTTCTTCATCCCTTCACCCTCTTCAATGACGGTCCCGGTCGGCGTCGCGATGGCTCACGGTGACAGCCTCAGTTTCGCTGCTTCCCAACATTTTGCCCAAATATTCCGATATTGCTACCGAACGATGCTTGCCTCCGGTACAGCCGATTCCAATAATAACCTGGCTTTTGCCTTCCTTCCGGTATTGCGGAATCAGAAAATGCAGCATATCCAGCAGCTTGGTCAGAAACGCCTGCGTCTCCGGCCATTTCATAACATATTCGTATACATCATTATTCTGTCCCGTATTCGGACGTAAATGCTCAATATAATGCGGATTTGGCAAGAAACGAACGTCAAACACCAGATCCGCATCAATTGGAATACCGTATTTGAACCCAAACGACGTAATATTTACCGACAGCATATGGCTTTCCAGATGAGAAAAGCGGGATATGATGCGCTCTTTCAGTTGAGCAGGCTTCATCGTGCTTGTATTCAGCACCTGAGTGGCGGAATTTTTGAGCTCCTCCAGCATTTTACGTTCCAGCCGGATGCCGTCCAGCGGCATGCCCTCAGGAGCGAGTGGATGTCTGCGCCTGCTCTCCTTATAGCGCTGGACCAATACAGAGTCTGTCGCGTCCAGGAATAATATTTCGCAATGAATGGTAAAATGATCTTTAATATAGTTCAGTGACTCGGACAAAGCCGTAAAGAACTCACGCCCGCGAAGATCGATAACAAGTGCGACCTTGCCAATTTTGCCGTTCGATTGTTCAATCAGTTCCGCGAATTTCGGAATCAATACCGGCGGTAGATTATCCACACAGAAGAAACCAAGATCCTCCAGGCTTTGTACTGCAATCGTCTTGCCTGCCCCGGACATGCCCGTAATGATAATGAGCGTGGCGCCTGTGCCCGGTGAAACTTCACCTTCAAGCATAAATGTCCCCTCCTTATCATATTGCTGTCGGATTATACTGTTACGAGGTTACTAGGAACGCAAGAGAAGACCAGCCGCGCCAACAATACCTGCATTATTGCCAAGTGTTGCTTCAAGAATTTTAACGCCTTCTTGCAGTGGTTCAGGTGTCAGCTTCGCAAATACAGTGCGTACTTCATCAAACAAAATATTACCCGCTTTGGATACACCGCCACCGATAATGAACATCTCGGGGTTAATTACAGCAGCTACAGCCGCCATCGATTTACCCAAATAGAACGCTGCACGATTGACGATACGCAATGCAACTTCATCGCCCGCCTTGGCTGCATCAAATACTTCCTTGGCTGCGATTTTGTCAACGAGTGCCAGTGATGTATGATCTCCACGCTCTACAGCGTCTTTGGCCATACGAATAATTCCCGTTGCTGAAGATACAGTTTCCACGCATCCCATTTTGCCACATCCACACTGGATCGCTTCCAGATCAGGGACAACACTGACATGACCCAGCTCACCAGCCATACCGGAAAAACCCTGATAG
The DNA here is from genome assembly GCF_052244825.1 of Paenibacillus sp. 1A_MP2. Lineage (NCBI taxonomy): Bacteria > Bacillati > Bacillota > Bacilli > Caryophanales > Paenibacillaceae > Paenibacillus > Paenibacillus sp. 1A_MP2. Next base: position 204,053 of record NZ_JBQQCS010000001.1, read on the forward strand.
ATCTTGCCGTTCAGGATCAGTCCGCCACCAACGCCTGTACCAAGCGTATAGCACACACAGTTGTCCACGCCCTTACCAGCGCCTGCCCATGCTTCACCCAGTGCAGCCACGTTTGCATCGTTATCTATTTTGACTGGCTTGCCCAGACGTTCTTCCAAAATCGAACGAATGGCTACATTCCGAAATCCAATGTTGGGGGCAAGAACGATAATTCCCTCGCGTACATTGGTGAACCCAGCCACGCCCGCTCCCACACCTTCAAGCTGCTCCCAGCTGAAAGGCGATTCGGCAACGATATGACGGACATACTTCTCGATGTTGGCAATGACCGTGTCAACGCCCTTATCCACTTCAGTCGGTCCTTCATACGTATACATAAGCTGACCGTGTTCATCACATATACCGACCTTGATTGCTGTTCCGCCGAGATCGACCCCAACGTAGATTTTCTCAGACATGCTACAAGCCACCTTTATCTATCTATAATAGTTTAATCCTACGTACCAACTATAATTGAAGGATACGCCTGGGTCAAGACGATAAGACCTTTGCTGTGATTAGCTTCCCCGCTATTGTGAACAACATCACAGGCTATTTTTGAATACGTATACAACCCCATTTGTCTCTATTAAAAACGCAAGCTTCTTTTCTTCCTCCATAGAAGAGGAAGCCTCAACTCATGATATTGCATATCCACTCGTTCCATGCGTAAAAGATGACAATTGTCATCTGAATTTCATGACAATCCTTACTAATCACGTCTCAGGCCGTTCGGTAAGATGGGATTATCTTACAGAACAGAACAAGGACGTGATTTAAAGATGAGTTTACCCGTTATAAAGCTGGAACAAGTTAACAAAAGGTACGGCAACAAAGAAGTTGTCAATAACATCTCCTTGGAGATTACCCGTGGTTCAATTGTTGCAATCCTTGGCCCAAACGGTGCGGGTAAAACAACTACCATGAAAATGATACTTGGCCTGTCCACCGCTACATCAGGCATCGTGACGGTGCTGGGCCAAAACCGAATCGCAAACAGGTTCGACAGAAGATAGGTGTCATGCTGCAGGACGTGAGTGTAATGGATGGACTGACCGTTCGAGAGATTATACGCATGGTACGCAGCTATTATCCCGCTCCGCTTCAAGCAGATTATATTGAAGAACTGACAGGACTTCCTCCAGCCGACTTGAACAAAAGAGCAGAGAAGCTGTCCGGCGGACAAAAGCGCAGTCTGAATTTCGCCCTCGCCATGACAGGTGATCCCGATATTTTATTCTTTGACGAACCTACAGTCGGGCTGGATTCCGAAACCCGGAGACAATTCTGGGTACGAGTCCGACAACTTGCACAAGAAGGTAAAACCGTAATCTTCACAACGCATTACCTTCATGAAGCAGATGAAGTAGCAGATCGGATTATTCTCTTTAACCGAGGTACCATTGTCGCAGACGGAACACCCGAGAATATCAAGGCCGGCATCACTATAAGGACCGTTTCCTTTTCTACGGAGCAAAGTATGTTTGGCAAGGATTCAGTGTCCATAACGGAGATGGCAGCCGAGACCGAAGATGTCCGTGCACATATCGAAAGCTTGCCTGACGTGGACGGGATTGAATACCACAAAGATCGTTGCATTCTATACACCAAAAATACGGATTCACTACTCCGTCACATCATTGAACGTCGGCTGCCTGTTAGTGACATCCGAATTGAAACAGGACAACTGGACGATGCCTACACAAATTTGATGGAAACCATGAAGGAGGAACTTTGATATGTTGATGCTTCTCGCCCAATCTCGTGTTGAAATGCTTCGCATGTCCCGCAATATCTATTTTATTTTCTGGTCTTTGATGATGCCCGTAGCCTTCTATTTCCTTTATACACGCATATTCACTACAGGAACAACGGAATCAGAACAATGGAATGCGCACTACTTGATGTCCATGACCTGCTTCAGCATTATGGGATCCTCTATCATGACACTCGGTATCCGGCTTGTCCAAGAAAGAGCACAGGGGTGGGTCACCTACCTGCAAGTGACTCCATTACCCAACTCCATTTATTTTGGAGGCAAAATGGTGGGTCAAACGATAATGCATCTATTCTCCATCATCATCATCTTTACAGCTGGATTTCTGATTAATCATGTATCACTTTCCCCTGCCCAATGGATAAATTCCGCCCTTTGGATTCTGGCAGGATCTCTTCCCTTTCTTGCACTTGGTACCTGTATAGGAACAATGCGGCGGGTTGACACTGCCAGTGGACTGAGCAACGCCCTTTATCTGTCTCTTGCCCTGCTTGGCGGAATGTGGATGCCTCTTGATCTCATGCCGAACTGGCTCGGACAGATTGGAAACTGGCTGCCCTCCCACAGCTTTGGAAATGGAGCGTGGATTATTATAGCCGGAGGCGTACCTGCGCTACACGATATCCTACTTTTGGCAGCATATCTGGTAGCATTTATGTTACTATCCACATATATCCGCAATAAACAAAGGGAGGCGTAATCTTCAAAGATGCTTCAGCATTTCGAGCTTTTCCCCAAGCGATATGGCTTTTACCCGTATATATGGATGATCTATTTGGCTATGCCAGTCTATTATTTGTGGAACGCACAAGGACATGAGCAGTACATCGGGATAACTTCCTTCGTCGTTTTTATGCTGACTTATCGGCAGCTCTACATGACATCCGGAACCTCCTTTTTTTCCTATTGGCTCAGCTTACAAATTCTTTGCGTTCTGGTACTGAGCCTTGTGATTGATCCCAATATGTTTTTTCTCGGATTTTTCACAGCCAATTTTATCGGATGGTACACCGAAAAGCGTCAGTTTCGAATGTTTTTGGTGATATTCGCCATCGTCCAGACCCTTCCCATTGCCTTGAAAATTCAATACCTTACCGCTTATCAGCTCATGTTTTTTGCGCCATTTTACCTCATTATGCTTGCTTCACCCTTCGGGATCCGCTCCATGTTGGATCGGCAAAAGCTGGAGGCCCAGCTGGATGAAGCCCATCAGCACATTAAGGAGCTGATCAAACGTGAAGAACGAATGCGAATTGCCAGGGATCTGCATGATACCATGGGACATACACTTTCGCTGATCACACTGAAGAGTGAACTTGTAACCAAACTCATTGTCAAAGAACCGGAACGCGCGATTCAGGAAGCACGAGAGATTGAGCGAACTTCCCGCGCCGCTTTGCGGGAAGTTCGCCAGCTCGTCAGTGACATGCGGGCAATCAGCATTGTTGAAGCAATCGCTGATGCCAAAGAAATGTTAAAGAGTGCCGATATCGAGCTTCAATTGGCAGGAGAACTGGGCCCATTTCATGATGTTCCTGATCTTACCCAGAACATGGCGAGCCTCTGCCTGCTTGAAGCCGTAACGAATATTGTAAAACATAGCAAAGCCACCTGCAGTGTAATCAAGCTGGAACGTATGCATGATGGCATAAGCATAAGGGTTATAGACAACGGTGATGGCATGAGTCCAAATGAACATCAAGGCAATGGCCTAAAAGGGATGTCTGAACGCCTGAACCTCATCGACGGTTCCCTCCAGATTTCCTCGGACTCTGAAGGAACCGATCTTGTCTTTTCCTTCCCACTGATTGCCACCGAACACCAAGGAGGTATTTGAGCATGATTCGTATTTTAATTGCTGAAGATCAACGCATGCTGAGAGGCGCGCTTGCCTCACTGCTAGATCTGGAAGATGATTTGGAGGTCATTGGTGAAGCCGGAAATGGAGAGGAAGCTCTGAAGCAGATTGGTTCCCTCCAACCAGATCTGTGTCTTATGGATATTGAAATGCCCGTGATGAGCGGCCTGGACGTAGCAGAACGTATACAACAACTCGGTCTGCCCTGCCGTATTATCATCCTCACTACTTTTGCCCGTCCGGGATTTCTGGAACGTGCCATTCAGGTCGGGGTACAGGGATATTTACTCAAGGACGAACCAAGTGATCGTTTGGCAGGAGCTATTCGACGGGTCATGAATGGTGGACGAGAGGTTTCCCCAGAGCTCGTTTTCGGTGCAGCCAAAGAAATCAATCCGTTAACTGAACGGGAGAGAGAAGTGCTTAAGCTCGCAGCCACTGGCATGAATGCCAATCATATCGCCGCCTCCCTTCATCTCTCCTATGGAACCGTGCGCAACTACCTGTCTGAAGCCTTCAACAAGCTTGATGCCAAGAACCGCATCGAAGCCGTCAGCATTGCAGAGGAGAAAGGATGGTTGTAAAGGCTAGTGCGGCCAATTCATAAGAACCAACTGCTGTTCCAACCTACATAACCGTCTGTCCATACATTATCAGTGAATATGGACAGAGAAAACGCCTTCCCCAGAACGGGAGGCGTTTCTCTGCTTTTTGAATATTACCTAAATTTAGCCTTCAGCAGCTATTCAGCTACTGGTCACAACTTCGTTTCCACACGAATGGGCTCTTCCGTTTTTTCCATCTTGTTAACATCCAGAATATCAAGCAGGAAGACAAAGATCGGAATACCGATGATAAGCCCCCAGATTCCCAGGAAATGTTGAGACAGGATCAGTACGATAAACGTGTAAAACATCGGCAATTTGGTTTTGTGTGCCATCAGCTTCGGATTCAGGAAGTACGTCTCCAGCGCATGAATGATGATGATCATAATGATCACGATTACGCTGAGCTGCAATCCTCCCAGTTGATATCCGATTAGACAAAGTGGAATCAATGAGATGATAACCCCCGCAACAGGTACCAGACTCAGCATGAACACCAGAATGGTCAAGGCGAATAAGTACGGGAAACCCAGTATCCATAATCCCAAAATCGTCAAAGCTGTATTGAATACCGCAATCAACAACTGCGCCTCAATGACTTTACCAAAGGAAGATACAAATTTATCTCCAAGGTAAGCCACTTCATTATAGAACCAGCCAATCTTGCTTGTTTTGAACTTGGAGGTAAACTTGGAGATCTCCCGCTTTTGCAACAAGAAGAACAGACTGAGTATGATGACCAGCAGAATGAACTCCAACCATTTGCTTAACGCAAAAATATACTTCAATGCATCGTTGGTATAGTTTTTAATATCGAACGATTGCAGATAACCTGCAATTTTGGAAGCAAAATTATCACCGTCCGCGGTATCAAGAAACTTCATGATTTCATTTGTTAACTGAACGACCTGATCCACGATCCGTGGTGAATACCTGGAGATACCCAGTACAATGGCTGCAATAACGATAAGATAGAGCAGGATGACGACAACTTTATAGTTAACCGGAAATAAACGATTCAACTTCTCTGTAATAAAATGCTGCAACCTGTTCATGACATACGTCACCAGGAATAACAGCAAAATCATGTGCAGCATACTCCCCATGCTGAAAAGCACCAAACAAAACAACAGCAGGATCAAAAATCGCCGCACTGTTGCATTCTGTAACCAATCTTTTATCATTTCCCCCAAAGTCTTCACCTCACAGCTAATATGCCCATTATGTATACGATCTGATGCTCATTTTGGTTTCAAAAAGAGAAGCCTTCCGGCTTCTCACATCATGAGACTTCCCGTTGTCTCTATTACTTAATTTATGCCAAACCATACCCTTTTCATGCTTACTTATCCAGTGTTTCGCTCCAGTCATGCACAATGCTGCCTTCAAGGAATTTCTCGCAGTCCATTGCGGCCATACACCCTGAACCTGCTGCTGTAATGGCCTGACGGTACTTCGTATCCTGAACATCACCACAGGCGAACACACCCGGAATGTTAGTCTCGGTAGTACCTGGTTTAACGACAACATAGCCGTGTTCATCCAGTGTAATCTGATTGCTCAGGAATCCCGTATTCGGTGTATGCCCAATTGCAATGAATACGCCGTCGGCTTCAAGCAGCTCTTCCTGCCCGGTCTCGTTATTGCGCACCTTAAGCCCTTTAACCCCAAGAGCCTCAGGCACAACTTCGAGTGGTGTACGGTTCAACGCCCATTTCACCTTCTCGTTGCTGCGAGCCCGATCCTGCATAATTTTCGATGCACGCAATTCGTCCCGGCGGTGAACCAGGGTAACGTCTGTTGCAAAACGGGTCAGGAAGCTGGCTTCCTCCATCGCGGAGTCTCCACCGCCGACAACGACGATCTTTTTGCCACGGAAAAAGAATCCGTCACATGTGGCACATGTACTTACCCCACGTCCCACATTCTCCTGCTCTCCCGGAATGCCGAGATAACGGGCCGAAGCGCCGGTAGAGATAATGATCGAATCGGCTTCCAGTTCACCGATGCCTCCAACTTTAACCTTGAAGGGCGGTTTGTTGAAATCCACTTCCTCCACCCAACCATTTTTGAACTCCGCGCCAAAACGCTCCGCTTGCTTGCGCATATTGTCCATCAATTCCGGACCCATGATGCCTTGTGGAAAACCAGGGAAATTCTCAACTTCCGTTGTCGTCGTCAATTGACCACCCGGTTGTAGACCTTCGATAACCAGTGGGTTAAGATTAGCACGAGCCAGATATATCGCTGCTGTCAGACCCGCAGGTCCGGTTCCGATCACAATCGTTCTGTATTTAGTCATATAGATACAGCCTCCTTAATAAGGTTGAGAGTGTGTTGAGTGGCGATTAACTTGCTATGATGATATCCTACAGGCATGTCGAGACCTATTCGTTAAGTTTACCCGTTTTCCAGGCCAATGTATCCTTCACGCCATGAAGTCTTTCCCAAAGCGAGATTTTCAAGAAACATTTATAGGATCGGTGGGTTGGAGTTGCACACTTTGTTGATTTGCCGTGCATATTTGCTGACTGTGGCAGCTGATATGCCATATCGCTCGGCTATGCTTTGGTAGGTCACTGGACGACTATGAATCTTGGCCGCCAAATATTCCAATCCCGCAGCCAAGCCTTCTATTTGCTTCGTACCAGGCACCTCCGGGTGTACGCGCGATACATAGTCGGTCCACAGCCGTTCCATTTCTTGCTGCAATTCGGCTTTGGCTTCGGACATCTGTAACGCACGGTCCACGACCGCCTGCCAATGCGAAGATGGTTTTGTCTCCGTTTGTTCCGTCATCGACTCCATCTTCGGAATGGTGCGTTTGCTCAACGCAGTTAACGGTAGTAGAACAGGAGAATCATCCTGTTTAGCTGCTTCTGAATCAAGACCATGGAGTACGGAACGAGCGGCTTCCACCAGCTCCTGATCTTCACCCGGTTCCTGGATAAAGGATTGCAGTGCCTGCTGCACCTCATAATCACCAATCATGCCAAGAGCATGAATGACCTGAAGCTTGGTAGCCCGATCCCCATGTCGCAACGCCCAGAAGAAAGAGGAACGGATCAAGGGATCGTTTTTCATCTCTTCAGGTATGCCGTTGCCATAGTTCTCCCATTGTCTGAATTGCTCGTCAAATGGCAGATGATAGTGATAACTTAGTTTTTCCGGATCTTTTCTCCCTGTCTCACAGCCTCAAGTCCAGACAGATAGTACCGGGATACTTCCGAAACCCGGGTCCAGCTTGCCCACGTGACGCCACAGACGTTCAGCGGAATCGTAACGTTCCGTATTATAAGCCGCGACTGCTGCATAATGTGCGAGAGCCGGGTCTGCAGCGGTTTCTTCATCCTTCAACAGGCGACGGAAATGCACATAAGCCGTATCATGTTGACCCAGGATACCCATCGTGGTAGCCAGTTTGTAGACCTGTTCGTGCTGGAAAGGCACGATGACACGCAATTTTTTGATCAGAAGCAGCACTTGGTCGGCTCGATTCTCGTTCTGGTGAAAGATTGCGAGATTACACAGTGCATGCAAATTACCAGGCTCCTGCTCCAGTACTTCGGCAATCGTCTCTTTCGCTTTGGGAAACAACCCCATATAATAATAGGCAAGCGCCAAGTTGTTGCGAGCAGCCAAGTAATCAGGATAATCGGGTGCCATGTCTTCCAGCAGCTCAGCCGCCTGTGCAAACTTCCCTTGTTCCAACAATTCCCGCGCCTGATCGTGCTCAACGACACCTTTACGTGATTTGATCCGGTTCAGTTTGGCTGGTCGATCCAGCTCGTAGTACAGAAGCTCCATCATCTCTTCGGCTTCCGTCATAAACTGACCCTGGGTATCCTCCTCCAAATACGTAACAAGCGCTTGCTCAGCTTCTTCAAACCGATCCATATTCGCATAATTGTTCGCCATGTAGAAATAACATTCCGTCATGGACGGATCTACCACGTCGAGCACATGCGCAAGAACGGCATTCGAAGCCTCGTAATCCCCCTTCTCTGATAATATACCCGCCATATTACAATGATTCACCGGATTTTCCGGTTCATATTCAACAGCTTTACGAAAATATTTTAATGCCTTGTCGACGTGATTACGGTCCAGCGAGCGGACAGCTCTCTCAAAAAAGAAAGAAGCATCCAAGTGAATCGGTATAACATTGGCAAGGTGTCCCTCAGCCCGCAGTAGCTTGCCCTTCATCTTCCAAGGCACCTCCTCTTTGCTTTCATTCATACTCTCCAGTATACCACATCTTAAGGCCCACTTCTCAATATGTAGTTTCATGTCGTTTATGCCAAAAATGCGCAAAAAAGATGACACCCCTCACCCCTTTCGAATGAAATGTCATCTTTTTGCTTCATGGACTTTTACTTATAAAAGAGATTCATCAGAATTACACCTTCAACGCCATGGTAGGCGAAAGAGAGATATGAACCGTCTTGTGGAAAGGAGTCATAAAGTTAACCAGCACAACCTTACACTTATCAGGCAGCTTCGCCTCACGTACGGTTGCCGCCAAATGCCCCATCTCGCCTCCAGTCAGCTCAATCCAGTCATCTCCACAGGAATATCGCAATGTGCCGCTCTTCCACAGGTAATGGCCCTCATCCGTCTCAAGCAATCCCTCCTGGGAAAGCTCGCCCTCGCTTCCGAACACGAAAGACAGCTGCACCATGATCTGCTCCGGCTGCTCTCCCGCCAGTTTCAGTGTCCAGCCATTTTCGGTTGGTAATACTTCCGTCTGTACACGGAACGTCTGCTCATGGGTGAGCGCTCGACTCTGATGGGGTAACAAATACCACGGACTGATGGCTGTTCTCGCCGTCTCAGGCAGTTGGCAATCAGGGATCGGACCATAGTAACCCTTTTTCTGCTCGCCCGTTAGACTATAACCTGCCGGCAATCGAGACATGTGCTGCATCGGCACATATCCTGGATTAAAATAGGAGGCCAACTGAACAGCCAGCAGACGTACCGCACCATGACGAAGGGCAAAAAATGAAGGCACCTCCGTCATTACAGTCGCGCTTGTATTACCGGACCGAATACGCGCTACAGGTGCGCCGAAGTCCGTATGCAACCGGCTGTGTGAGATGCGTCCATGATGACCTGCCGATTCCATTCGCTGCAAATAGTCCTCCCGCACAAATCGCTCGTTCAGTATGATCTCGTACAGCTCAGGCAAATGATCACGTGCCTTACCTGCCTGCTGAAGCTCAGGCTCCAGCAGCAGCCGAACGAGCGCATTAACCGAGCAGACGCCGGGATCTGTTAACATTTCTCCCGCCCATTCAGCCATGCCGGCAAAGATCGGATCACCGTCCAACCGGGCCAACATGGCATACGGCAAATAATACGGAGATAGATCATGCACGCTCCCTAGATCCTGGCGACCTGAGTAATCCGTAACAACCTCACCTGTTGGATGTACAAGATACACCATCATGCGCAGATTGAGCCTCACCGGTTCCAACAACTCGGGACGATTTAACAGACGCGCCGCATGGATTAACATGATATCACTGACGGCACTGTAAATTCCGTTGCTCCGTTCCGTCCATTCCCCGTCAGGCGTAATATCCATACCCTCAGCCAGCCACTGCTCTGCACGCTGCACCGCTTCCTCCAGGTCAAACAATTGATGCAGGAAACCGAGCGCCGCGCACAGCACCCAGCGATGGTTCGGGGTATGACAGCCCCCGGTCAGCAAAACCGGAACAGTTCGTTCCAGAAACAGGCGCATATTGTTCAGCACAGGCTGCAATGGCTCCCATTCCAGCTGCTTAAGAAGTTGATACAACTGAGCATATCCCACGACGACAAATGCTGTATCTGGCGGAGAATGGGAATTGGTCCAGCCGGGGGAGATGGAGCCATCTTCATGCTGATTACGGAGTACATACTCCGATGCCAGAAGCAGGCGATTAAGCAATTCATTGTCTTGGAAATAAATCGAATCGGGATTAACAAGCGCCGCTCCCCAGTAACACATATCCGTAGGTGTTCCTGTTGTGTGATTGACCCAAGCGATACCTGTAGAGAGATCAATCGTTCCTCCATAATAGCAGCTCTCCGGGTCAAGTACTTGCCGGGTAATCCCTTTCTGAACTGCTCTGTCATTGCTGTCCACCAGTTGTCTGTACATGTCTAGTCCCTCCAAACAAATGCATTTACACCGTTATCATCAACCCTTGACTGCCCCAAGCATGGCACCGCTAACAAAATACTTTTGCAGCCACGGATAGACGAGAAGAATGGGTACGGTCGCAAAAACGACGGTCGCAGCCTTAAGGCTTTCCGGGGTTAATGGAGCGCGATTAGCACCCTCCATCAGCGTAAGTTCGCTCACCATATTGTTTTGTACCATTTGGAAGAGCTTGAGCTGTAAGGGATATAGCTGCGGATCATTAATATACAAAAGGGAATCCTGGAATCCATTCCAGCGTCCAACCGCATAGAAAAGGGCCAACGTAGCCAATACAGGCATGGATAGTGGCAATATAATTTTAAAGAGCGTGTGTACATGTGAACTGCCGTCAATCTCTGCCGACTCCTCCAAACTTTCCGGTATGCCTCTGAAGAAGGAAATGAGGATAATCAGGTTAAACGGACTCACCAGACCAGGCAGAATCAATGCCCAGACCGAATTAAGCAAGTTGAGATCACGAATGAGCAAGTACTCAGGTATCATCCCGCCGCTGAAGAACATCGTAATAATGATGACATACATAAAGAGCTTGCGCCCTTTCAGTTTTTTCTTGGTTAACGGATATGCAGCTGCAAGTGTGAATAGCATGCACAACACTGTGGTCACGACTGTTAGAACCGTTGTGAAACCCAGTGAATAGATCATCGATTGATCAGAAAACACCTGAATATACGCATCCCAATTGATTTCTTTGGGGAATATGGTCACTTCACCTGACGTAATCGCCCGGTTCGAACTGAGTGATATCGCAATCGTGTGCAGAAACGGAGCCAGACAAAATATAACAAACAAAATGATAAAGGAGATATTAACGATATCAAAAATCCGGTTTGAGGTGCGTTCACTCATATGCGCACAGCTCCTTTACTGATGGTCTATACAAACAAGCCGATTGGCGTATCTTTCATTCTTTAATAACCTACAAAATACCTTCACCGGTTGCTTTTTTTGAAATATAGTTGGAGCCAAGTACAAAGATAAGTCCCACAACGGCCTGGAACAAACCAACGACGGTTGCCAGTGTGTATTGTCCTGATTCAAGACCAACTCTGTATACAAAGGTACTGAGTACATCGGAATATTCACGCACAGCCGTGTTACCGATAATATAAGGCCGATCAAAACCGATACTGACCATATGTCCAAGATTGAGAATAAGCAAGGTCACGATGGTTGGTTTGATGCTCGGCAACGTAATATGCCAGATTCTCTTCAGCCGTGATGCTCCATCAATCTCAGCCGCTTCAAACAATTCCTTGTTCACGCCGGTTAATGCGGCCAGATATAGAATGGTTCCCCATCCTGCACTTTGCCAGACACCTGTGAACAGGTACGTCACAAGCCAGGGGTTCTTCTCTGTCAAAAATGGTATTGAATTTAACCCCATGCTCTCCAGCACACCGTTAACCATACCCGATTGATTACCAAACAATTGGTATACAATCCCCCCGATGATCACCCATGAAATAAAGTGAGGAATGTACAGAATCGTCTGTGATATTTTTTTAAACCATTTAAATCGAACTTCATAGAGCATGATTGCCAATATAATAGGTGCAGGGAATGAAACAATCAGATCAAGAAAATTCAGCATAAAGGTATTGCGTAGTGTGGTGTAGAAATCACGCATCCCAAATACCTCACGGAAAGCATCGAAACCGATCCACTCACTACCGTTAATGCCCTGAAACAGGTTGAAGTCTTTAAAGGCGATCTGAACACCATACATCGGTCCGTAGCGAAAGATCAAAAAGTAGATCAGCGGCAGTGAGATCAGTGCATACAATTGCCAATACCTTTTCAAGTATGTGATCGTCAAGTCGGTTTCCTCCTATCAACAAAGAAACGGCTGTGCCGCACAAATCAGCGGCACACGTCCCTTCCAAAGTTATGCGGTAACATGCGTATCTTATTTGGAGCCATGATGTGTAAGGATTATTTATTGAGTAACGATTACTTACTGAAGTGCTTCTTCAAGCTCTTTCTTCAATTCTGTGCCACCGAGCGACATGAAATCAGTCATTTCCTTTTCATAAACAGCTTCAAATTCTGCAGGCTTAGCCATCGCTGTTTTTACGATAAGCACTTTTAGCTTATCATTCAGCGCCGTCCCATATTTGGATTCCGCTGCAATTGGTTTGCTAAAAACGATCGGACCGATGGTGTCGGTGTTGGCAATGTTAATGGATTGTCTCATTAATTCCTGATTATTCTCCGGGAAGCCCGCGATCCATGCTGCTTCATTTACTTCCTGGTCTCCGATCACTTTGCCATTGGCGATAATAGCCATGTCACCGGAATTGTAGATGCGATCCTTCATTTCCTGTGTTGCGTCATTTTTGACAACTGGAATTCCATCGACCATCTCGTAATTTTCACCTTCGACGCCGCTGTACATATCAAGCAGATTATTTCCAGAAGCCATCCAATCCAAATATTTCACTGCTTCTACAGCTCGTTTGCTGCTCTTTGGAATCATGATATACATTCCGTTGCTGCCGTAACGTGATTTGATATATTTATTGTCAACATTGGCGTTTGTATAAGCGTCGATTGCTGCGACTTTGCTACCCGGCACGTTTTTGTACAAATTATCCAGCATACCGTCTGCGTACAGAATCTGACCTACATCTTCCGACATGTAACCGATGTTGCCATTTTGGAAGTCCTTAACCAATTGAGTTTTCTCTTCATCGAGACTGAAATCTTTGCTGATCAGACCTTCATTGTACAATTTGTTAAGGAACTGCATCGCGTCCTTAAAGCCTTCATGCAACGGTAGTTCGTATCGTTGACTGTACGTCAGTCCATCCTGAATCGGCTTGATAAACGAATAAATCAGTGTCTCATACTGAGCTGGCGCAAGTGCCATACCCATTGGGATGTTTTTGCTTCCCAGATTACCCGGATCTTTCTCTTTAAATGCTTTTAGCGTCTCGTAGAGCTCATCCGTTGTCGTTGGAGCCTTCATTCCAACTTTGTCGAGCCAATCCTGGCGGATATAAGAATTATAACGGGCAGTAATGGCACGTTTACCCGGAATGGCGAATTGCTGACCTTCAAGCTGACCAAACTTCAACAAGTCTTCACCCAAATATTCTTTTAGATTAGGTGCATGCTCATTAATAAGCTCACCTACGTCGGTAAGTCCCCCCTGCTGGGCATAGCGATAGAACACACTCGAGTCATATACAAATACAATATCCGGAACGTCACTGGCGCTAGCCATTAACACATTGAGCTTCGTCGTTTCCTCCGAACGCTGAACCGGTACGAATTGCACATCAATGTTATTTGGATCACCAAACTGTTCCTGGATCCATTTAGTCATATAGTTGTTGGTAATCGTATACGGTGAAGGGCTGTTACCACGATCAAAAACCTCGACTTTTAAGGTAACGCGCTCACCCTTGCCCGATGCGCTGCCCTCTGCTGTCTCTTGATCTGATGCAGATGAGCATCCAGCAAGTAGAGATACTCCCATTACCATCGTAAGTGCCAATCCCATCCATTTCTTAAGATTGCCTTTGGTTGCTTTTCCTGTCATTTTGTCATCCCCTTTGGCTTTGCGTGAATGTTTAAAGCTTGCCCAGAGTATTCCACATCTTTCCGTACGCTGGCAATAAACCTGTTTCGGAAACGCTTACATATGGATAATGGTTTATCCCTAGCGACGATTTTCGCAGACTGACGATTTTCGTAAAGGGGCCACAAACAGGAGTAAATCAGGGGCTTCTTGCATAAACGCAGGCTCCGGTCGGATTCCAGGCTTACACCAGCAGCAAAAAGGCGAACTTCTGCATGGCGCCTCTTGAGAGATACACCTGCATGAAGTCCACCCGTGCTTAGAGATTTAATTCGCAGCATGAGCCTATGGTTTACGACTCGGATTCGTGATGTTCACGTTTCAAACGGCGATAGTCACCTGGTGTAATACCCGCAACCCGTTTAAATACTCGTCCCAAAGTAATCCCATTGGCGTAGCCCACCTTCTGGGCGATGTCCTGTAACGAAAGATCCGTATTCTTGAGCAGCCGCTCCGTTTCCTTCATCCGCAATTCTGTAAGGAAGTCTACAAACTTCATATTGAACTCTGTCTTGAACAAATAACTCGCATGTTTGCCGGTAATCTGGAATCGATCACTCAGATGTTTCAGCGAAAGATCTGGATTCGCAAACTGTTCTTCAATATAGTTTCTCATTTCATTGACCATCGCTTTGTAGCTCTTGGTTTCAGTTACCGACACATAAGTTCTGAACAGATCCGTGAGGTCATCAAAAAGAATGTCCTTAACACCTTCAAGTGTCTCCGCTTCTTTCATCAGCATTAACCACTTGTTAATGTTTTCCTCCGATAATTTCTCCTGCAGCTGTTCAGACATGACCGCTACTTCACGGCTGAGCATCTGCAGCATCGCCTGAATCAAGGAGTGAATCTCATCATCCGGCAGCTTATCACGTTCAAATGCCGTGAAAATCTCCTCCAGCTGATCACGCCACTGACTGCTCGACATCCGAAACCGTTTAACAAAATCAGCAATCATCTGCAAATAAGTATAGGTATCCAGCAGCTGCTGCTGAGTTTCTCCATACCCGGCCAGTGCCACATCCCCGTCTCTCAGTAATCTGCGGTGCATCACAGTCTCAGCCGCCACGTATGATTCACGAATGGCCTTGATGCCCTCTGCAATCGGTCCGATACCGAAACTCAAGGATATACGCAGATTCTGCTCAACCCAAGATCGGCATTCCTCTGCAACCAGGCGAATCTGCTCTGTCATATCCACACTGCTGTCTGTGGACAGGAAAAGGATCGCAATCTGATCAGAGCTCACCCATTCCGTCCAGCATTGCATATCTGCATTGCGTGAGAGCTCTTGCAGAACGTTCATTAGCGCAAATTTAAGCGTATTCTGCTCACCTCTCGTGAACTGTTCCTGGAAGCCCTTCTCATAACGGTTGATTTCGCCAACCACAACAGCGAAGCATGACGAAGTATCCATACCCGTTAACGGGGAAAGATCCTTCAATCGTTCTACCGCATGATCCAGATTTTCTCCATTCAGCAGATCGTTAAAAAGTTTGCTGCGTTGCAGTAACACGTTTTCCCTGCTCTTTTTGTCCGAATCCATCATATGGTTGATCAGGTTTTCCAACACGCCATCAATCAATTTCATCTCATCGGTACGAGAGCCGGATTGTTCCAGCACCCGAATCTGATGCGCCTCAATCCGGTTCATAATGATCTGAATAGGCTTATAATTACGACGTGTGATATAGATGATATAGATAATAGCGCAGATGACTGTTACAACCGCAATGGCCACCCACACATAGGAAACGACCGAGACCCAGCCATACAGGTTTCCTTTCTTGATTCCACTGGAGATCGTCCACCCCAACCTTTCCAGCGAAAGGGTGTTCAGCTCTTGTCCTTCTACGGCACCTTCACGATCTGAATGCGCATCGTATACAACCTGACCGTTACTGTCAAGAATGCTCATGAAGGAAAGCTGTCCATTGACCATACTGTCAATACTCTGCTCAATACTGCTCATCTTGATATTAATGACAAGCACCCCATCCGAACCAAATGGCAGGGGCATGTCTTTATCTACCGTCAACACTCGAATAGGCGTACGCTGATTAACCCCCGCATCGTATTCCCTGACAGGCTGCCAGCCTGAAGCAAGAGAACCGGACTCAAGTTGGTTGATCCATGCCTTGTCTGAAAAGCTGTCTATATCCTTGGACCCGCTTGACGTTAAAACGCTTTCATTTTTCTTATCATATAAATATATCGATTGAATCCAAGGGTTGGAGCTCGTCAGCTCACGTAAACTCTGTGCAATGCTATACACGGTCTCTTTGCCCACCTGATTCTGGCTATTAAAATAGTACTTGTAGGCCTGTTCACTCTGCACCGCTTCCATCAACGAAAGCTCAATATCCCGGAGCGTCCGGTCCAGACTGTCCGCCAAATAACTGGAGGAGATGCGATCTGCTTTCCTTGTTTCTTCCCTGGAGATGTCATTAATGAAAACAAAAGCGATAAAAATGAGTACGGTCATGGTAAGAAAGAAAATAGGAAAATAAGAAAATAGTAGCCGATAATACCAAGTCCGGGACAATAGACCCCACTCCTCACTCCACGACACCGGTGTATATTGCCGTGGTTCTACTGTTCATTACATCCGTCACATCTCTGGGATTGAATCACCCTAACAGCACGCAGCCATAGAACTAATTTTAAGTTATTATAGCACAAGCCTTCAGGCAGCAAAGCAGGAATCGATTGTCTACGCTCTCTTATCACATCGGAATCCTTATCCTCATCCATGATCATAAAAAAACAAAAACCGTGCTGAGCAGCAAACTACTCCAACACGGTACAGTAAACCTGGATTCGCACATGTCTGTGCTGCATAGTTAAATCCCTGAATCTTTGAACAGCGTAGCCATAGACCCACCATCCACAATGATGCGAATAGCACGAGCAAGCATTGGAGCTACAGGTAACACTTTGAAGCATTCGGGATGATCATCAGGCAGTGCGATGGAGTCTGTAACCACCACCTCGGCTATAGAGGGATGATTGAGCTTACTTAGCGCCCCATCCGAGAACAGACCATGTGTTGCGCATACATATACGTTTTTGGAGCCACGCTCCTTCAACCCTTCAACAACATTGAGAATTGTCGTTCCGGTATCAATCAAATCCTCAATAATAATCGGAGTTCGACCCTCCACATCCCCAATGACGTGTGTAATGATTGATTCGTTATGGCTTGGCCGCTTCTTGATCATAATGGCAAAAGGGGAATCCAGACGATTCGCCAGTTTCTCCGCCATCGATGCTCGTCCCGCATCAGGGGAGACAACCACCGGATTTTCAATGCCTTTACTCAACAAATAATCACTAATGAGATCCAAGGATGTCATATGGTCCACTGGAATATTAAAGAATCCCTGAATTGCTGCTGCATGCAGATCAATGGTTACTACCCGGTTGGCTCCGGCGGTAGTTAACACATCTGCAACCATCTTGGCCGAGATCGGCTCACGCGGAGCAGACTTACGTTCCTGACGGGCATATCCGTAGTAGGGAACAATAATATTTACCGTACGGGCAGAAGCCCTTTTGGCTGCATCAATCATGACGAGCAATTCAACGAACAACTCATTAATCGGATGAGATAATGATTGAATCAGAAACACATCACAGTTGCGGATCGTCTCTTCGTAGTGAACGTATATTTCTCCGCTCTTGAACCGGGACAGTTTGATCTTGCCTAGTTGTACGCCCAGCTTGTCGCATACCTGTTCTGCCAGCTTAGGGTTCGATGAACCGGAAAAAATACGTAACGAATGCTGCATAATGCCCTCCCGAGGGTTGAAGTCCCTATATAATCCTTATCTAAAAGGTTATTTCCTACCCTCATTATACTCCACTGCTCTATACATTTAAAGAAAGGAACGAGCGCTGACGACCTTCAAAAACAGCTACCTCCGTACAGCCCAGCTCGCGCAGGAGCGCCTCGGCTTCAGGCAGGTAATCGCCAAGCTTCAACGGATCATGTGCATCGGAGCCAAGCGTGAGCGGAATCCCCAATTGAATAGCCTTAGTTAGCATCCGGCGACCGGGGAACATCTCTGCACATGGCTTCGATAATCCTGATGCATTGAGCTCCATAGCGCAGCCACTCTTTGCAATGCCTTGCAGCGCTGCATTTTCCAAAGCTACCCGCTCTTCCGTCTGCTCTGGTGCCGGAGCGAAGCCAAAGCGCTTGATGACATCCGCATGGCCCATAATATCGTACATTCCTGTAGCTGCCGCTTTGCTCACGGCATCATAGTACTGACGGTAAACTTCCAGTACGTCTTTGCCTTCCCAATGATGGGTCTGGCGAAAATCCGTAATATCCCATTCCCCGAGAAAGTGAACCGATCCAATCACATAGTCCCAAGGGTACCGCTCGATAATGGCCTGAATTTCTGTCTCCCAGCCTTCAATATAGTCGCCTTCGAGGCCGACACGCACATCAATCTGACCACGGTACCGCTCTTTCAGAGAAAAACACTCCTCCACATAACGCGGCAGCTCGTCCATAGCCATGGCCATCTCGGGATAATATTGAGCGGGATCTACATGCAGCAATGGCATGTGATCCGACAGCCCAATCTGAGATAGGCCAATTTCCACCCCACGCTGCACATAAGCCTCCAGCTTGCCAACAGCATGACCACACCGCTCATGGTGTGTATGATAATCTATGCGCACAGGTTCGCCTCCTAATCGCGGCGAGGCCGCTCGTGGCGACGGCTCAGCTCTGACATGATGTCATCCAGCGGCAGCTTGCGCTCTTGCAACAGTACGAGCAAGTGATACATCAGGTCACTGACCTCAAGGCGAAGCTCGTCATTGTCTTTATTTTTGGCGGCGATGATCGTCTCGGACGCTTCTTCACCGATTTTTTTCAAAATTTTATCCACGCCCTTATCAAACAGGTACGTCGTATATGCGCCTTCCGGACGCTCGCGTTCACGCTCTGCAATTACGGATTCCAGTTCAGCCAGTACTTCGAAACGACCTTCTGAGCTGGAACTTGCAGTCGTTGCACCCGATTCACTTGAAGCCTTGTCTCCGGGTTGCTCTGGCAAGCCCACGATTTCATTATGGAAACACGTTACTGCTCCGGTGTGGCAAGCAGGCCCATTTGGCTTTACCTCAACGAGCAAGGTGTCACCATCACAATCGTATTTCAATGAAGTAATCGTCTGTACATTGCCTGAAGTTGCGCCCTTGTGCCATAGCTCTTGACGCGAACGCGACCAGAACCACGTTTCACCGGATTCCAGCGATAATTTCAAGGATTCCCGATTCATATAAGCCATCATCAGAACTTGACGCGTCTCAGCATCCTGCACAATGGCAGGTACCAATCCGTCGCTCCAACGAATGTGCTCCACAACCTGCTCCAAGGATAATTGCTCCTTGATCTCATTGCTTACGTTAGTCACGGATCTCCACCCCTTGCTCTCTCAAATGTTGTTTTAACGCCGGAACGGCGATTTCTTTATAATGGAATATCGTTGCCGCCAGACCTGCATCCGCTTTACCTGTTGTGAACACATCATAGAAATGAGATTCCTTGCCCGCACCGCCCGAAGCAATCACCGGAATACGTACCGATTCAGATACCGCTGCGGTCAGCTTCAGATCGAATCCGTCCTTCGTTCCATCCGCGTCCATGCTTGTCAGCAAAATTTCTCCAGCACCTAATGTCTCCGCCTGCTTAACCCATTCCAGCGCCTTGATCCCTGAAGGTTTCCGTCCACCATGCGTATAAACCTCCCACTCGCCCCAAGCCTCATTATACTTGGCGTCTATTGCTACGACGATGCACTGGGAACCAAAGCGGCGCGCCCCATCCGCAATCAGCTGAGGATTAAGAACGGCTGCCGTATTTACAGCAATTTTATCCGCTCCTGCACGTAGAATGCGCTTCATGTCTTCCACCTTGGAAATGCCTCCACCCACGGTAAAAGGAATAGCGATCTCGCCTGCGGTCTGCCGCACTACTTCTTCCATCGTCTCGCGGCCTTCCACCGAAGCGGAGATATCGAGAAATACCAGTTCATCCGCGCCCTCGCGGTCATACAGCGCCGCCAGCTCTACCGGATCACCCGCATCGCGGAGATTGACGAAGTTAACGCCTTTGACGACCCGGCCGTCCTTCACGTCCAGACAAGGAATGATTCTTTTTGCCAGCATAATCCTCTTCCTCTCTCCTGATGATCGCATACCTGTATAAGTTCAACTTAGAATATTCACACTAGCCACTCCGATGACAGAACAACCTTACGATCGCTGTTATCCCCAGATTTTTTGATCCTTTTTTAAAGGGAAAATCCGGGGATAAAGGCGAACGTTTCACTTCTTCAGGTTATTTCTGTCCTCTCCGTTATCGTGCAAATGTTTATTTGAGCCTATATAGTATCGCTATTATTTATTAACCGCACGAACCGCTTCGGACAGATCGATGCTGCCCGTATACAGCGCTTTGCCCACGATTGCTCCTCCGACACCATCTTCCGCATGTTTGCTTAAACGAAGCAGATCATCCATGACACTAACTCCCCCGGAAGCAATCACCGTACGACCACTCGCCTTCGCAAGAGACACAATCGCTTCCACGTTAGGACCCTGCATCATGCCATCACGGGAGATGTCCGTGAAGATAAAGGTTTCCGCACCGAATGCCGCCAGTTCCTTCGCCAGCACCTCAGCCTGAACTTCCGATGTCTCAAGCCAGCCGCGTGTTGCCACATACCCATTACGTGCATCGATACCAATCGCTACTTTGTCTCCATATCGTCCCAGTACTTCTTCAGTAAAAGCGCGATCCTCGATAGCCGCTGTTCCGATTATAAGGCGACTCACGCCAAGACCGAGCAAACGCTCCACATCAGCTACTGTACGAAGACCTCCACCTACCTGTACAGGTACGTTCACGGCCGAAGCAATGCGTCCAATCAGTTCATCATTCACTGGATGTCCTGCTTTTGCACCGTCCAGATCCACCAGATGAACGTATGTACCACCTTGCTTCTCCCAGGAAAGAGCAACTTGAACCGGGTCATCGTTATATACCGTCTCCTGATTGTAATCTCCCTGCACCAGTCTTACACATTTGCCGTCCCGGATATCAATTGCCGGATATATGATAAAAGATGACATACAAGGCCTCCTGAATATATTCAAATTTGTCTCTATAAATTGAAACTAAAGAATATTTACACTTGCCACTCCGATGACAGACAACCTTCCGATCGCTGTTATCCCCAGATTTTTTTGAATCCCTTATTTAAAGGGGAAAATCCGTGGATAAAGGCGAACGCTCCGCTTCTTCAGGTTATTTCTGTCCTCTCCGTTATCGTGTAAATGTTTAGTTCAATTTATATAGATTAGATTTTATATAAGTTTAGCTACGTATTAAGGATGAAATTAAAAAATCATATGATTCCAAATTATGATTACCCCTTCGATCCAGTCAATGCCAGGAAGTTTCCAAGCAACTTCATCCCCAGCTCTCCGCTCTTCTCCGGGTGGAACTGCATGCCGAAATTGGAGCCTCTGCCAACAATCGCCGTAACCGGATGTCCGTAATCCGTTACAGCCAATAGATCGCTCTCTACTTCCATACGTGCATGGTATGAATGGACAAAGTAGACATGACCTGCCTCAAGCCCCGCGAATAATGGATTTTCCGGATGCAGGAACTCCAATCGATTCCAGCCCATATGTGGAACCTTTAATTCTCCCGGTGCGAATCTCACCACTTGACCCGGCAAAATGTTAAGTCCCTCATGCTCACCATGCTCCTCACTTGAGCTGAACAACAACTGCATGCCCAGACAGATCCCGAGCAGCGGTTTGGGTCCAGCTGCAGCTTCCTTCACCACAGCGTCCAAACCACTTTCCCGCAAGTGCACCATGGCATCGCCAAACGCACCTACACCTGGCAGAATCACACCATCTGCACCAAGAATAGCATCCCGATCACCTGTGACCAGCGCTTCGTAGCCAAGACGTTCGACCGCTTTGCCGACGCTGTGCAGGTTCCCCATACCGTAATCGACAATTGCAATCGCCATCGTCTACAGCACTCCCTTCGTGGAAGGCACACCCGTTACACGTGGATCAATTGTTGTCGCCTCATCCAGTGCACGACCCAGTGCTTTGAAGATCGCTTCGATCATGTGATGTGTATTTTGCCCGTAGTGCACAATAACGTGCAATGTAATCCGAGCTTCCAGCGCTAATTTCCACAGAAACTCATGCACCAGTTCGGTCGAAAAGCTGCCCACTTGCTGGGATGGGTACTCTGCACGGTACTCGAAGTGAGGTCGGTTGCTCACATCAATCACAACCTGAGCGAGAGCCTCATCCATCGGCACAAATACACTGGCATAACGTTTGATGCCGCGCTTATCACCCAACGCTTCACGAAGTGTCTGCCCAGACAGATCCCGATATCCTCCACCGTGTGATGGTCATCAATATCAACATCTCCGCGCGCCTGTACGTTCAGGTCGAATTGTCCATGCTTCGTGAACAGGTCCAGCATATGATTCAGGAAAGGTACGTCTGTTTCAATCTCGGATTGCCCCGTTCCATCTACGGCAAAAGCAAGCTGAATGTTCGTTTCATTTGTCTTGCGGTCTACCTCTGCCTGGCGTACAGCCCCCTTGTTCTGAAGGTCCAAACCATTATTCTGCTTATCCATTATCCGATTCCGCCTTTCCTTCCTGTTCTAACCGTACAGCAATCGCACGGGCGTGTCCTTCGAGCCCTTCATGCCGGGCCAGCTCTATAATAGCCGCTCCGTTTTGGAGCAACGCTTCCTTGCTGTAATAGATCAAACTCGATTTTTTGATAAAATCATCCACGTCCACAGGTGAACTGAATCGGGCTGTTCCATTGGTCGGAATAATATGATTCGGTCCCGCAAAATAATCCCCTACCGGCTCCGAGCTATACGGGCCGAGGAAAATCGCTCCGGCATTCTCGATCTGGCCTGCGTAAGCCATCGGCTCCTGCACCATGATCTCCAGATGCTCCGGTGCGAGCCGGTTCACCACATCGATTCCCTCATCAATGGAATCGACCACAATAATCGCGCCATACTGCTCCACGGAAGCAGCAGCGATATCGCGCCGCGGCAGCACTTCCAGCTGCTGCCGCACTTCGGCCTGCACGGCTTCCGCCAGCACGGCCGAGGTCGTGACGAGAATGGCCGATGCCATCTCGTCATGTTCCGCCTGCGACAATAGGTCGGCGGCGACATACACCGGATTCGCCGTATCATCGGCGAGCACCACAATCTCACTCGGCCCGGCGATACTGTCGATATCGACCGCGCCGTATACCTCGCGCTTCGCGAGCGCCACGTAAATATTGCCCGGTCCACAGATCTTGTCGACCGGAGCAATACTCTCCGTGCCGTAAGCGAGGGCGGCGATCGCCTGAGCGCCGCCAACCCGGTACATCTCGCTCACGCCTGCTTCAGCAGCAGCCACGAGAATGTACGGGTTAATGCCTTCGCCGCCGTTCGTTGACGGCGGCGTCACCAGAACAATCTCCGGCACGCCAGCCACCTGTGCCGGAATTACATTCATCAGCACCGACGACGGATATGCTGCTTTGCCGCCAGGTACATAGACACCGACCCGCTTCAGCGGTCGGATCACCTGGCCCAGCAGACTGCCGTCCGGTTGCCAATCCATCCATGAGTTCCGCTTCTGCTTCTCATGAAAAGCACGAATGTTAGCGGCGGCTTGCCGAATCGCCGTCACGAAGGAAGGCTCTACGGCTGCATAAGCCGCCTGCAGCTCTTCCTGCGGCACGCGCAGCTCTGCGGCCGTCAGCTTCGTGCGGTCCAGCTGCTCTGTGTAACGCAGCAATGCCGCATCTCCTTCCCGGCGAATGTCGCCGACAATGCGCCGTACCGTTTCATTTTGCTCCGGTGTACCGTACTCCACTTCCCGCTTCAGATCAAATTCCCGTGCAGGTATAATTTTCATGCGTACAACCTCCTTATCCCCTGTATAACGTAATCCCTGTCATGTATGTGCAGATTCGTTCCTGTTGTTTGTCATCACTTGCTTCTATCGTTTCATTCTTTGGTTATTTCCGTTTCTATATTTCCCGTTCATTAAAACCTTACATTCCTTGCTTATCTATGTTTAACCCCGAACTATACCCGCCGACAATTCATTCGATGCTGGAATGACCTGTTGGAGAGCATCGCATAATGCCTGAATCCGTGCGTTCTTCATCCGATAGCTTACCCGATTCGCGATAAGGCGGCTCGTGATATCCAGGATGCCTGTCATCTCAACGAGTCCGTTCTCCCGCAACGTCTGTCCGGTCTCTACCAGATCGACAATCCGGTCAGCCAGACCAATCAAGGGCGCCAGTTCGATGGAACCATTCAGTTTGATGACCTCTACTTGCTGTCCCTGTTCACGAAAATATTGGGAAGCGATTCTCGGATATTTTGTTGCCACCCGCTGCTGAATGCCAGGCGTCCAGTCGGGTAGTCCAATAACAGACATACGGCACTGCGCGATTCCCAGGTTCAACAATTCGTACACGTCCCGATTTTCCTCAAGCAGAACGTCCTTGCCAACAATACCAATGTCCGCTACTCCATATTCCACATAGGTAGGCACGTCCACAGGTTTCGCCATGATGAACTCCATCCCCGCTTCCGGCACTTCAATCACCAGTTTGCGTGTATCATCTACATCAACGGGAATATCAAGCCCGGCCTCACGGAACAATTTGGAGGCTTTCTTATAGATTCGGCCCTTCGGCATGGCAACCTTCAAAATATCCGACATCTCAGCGTCCCCCTCCATTTTCAGATCCGTATGTGATAACCTGCTCAGCCTGGATTGACTTGTTGCCTGTTAGAGCACCAGTATTCGTACTTGCCTCTGTTCCATCTCTAGGAAGAAGTTGCGTTACTACATTCTGACCGATACTGCGTAGTCGCGCCGCCTCCGTTAGAGCCTCAGCCCGGCGTTCCGAGTTATATTGAATAAGTACAGGCTTCTTCTCTTCCATTGTAATTCCATGAACACCATCGATAATCCGGTTCGTTTTGAGCGCAAACCCTGTAGCTGGAAGTGAACGGCCAAACTGCTGTAACAGATTGTCATATCGTCCGCCGCTGCATACCGGGGATCCGAGTTCGCCCGCATACCCTTCAAACGTCATGCCCGTATAATACGAGAAATCACCAATCATCGTTAGATCAATCAACACATGTTCGGAAACACCGTACGCTTCCAACACTTCAAATACCGCACATAAATGTGCAATCGATTTTGCTGCTTCAGTACTTGAACTCAGCTCTGCTGCGTGTGTACATACTTCTTTACCGCCACGCAGACGCAAAATGGCTTCAAGCTGCTCCTTCAGTTTCGGTTCCAGATTCAATGCTTCAATGGATTGGCGATAGCCGACATAATCGCGTCCCAGCAATCCTTCTTTCAACTGCTCCTGTTGTACCGTTTGCCCTGGAATGACTTCTTCCAGTAACCCGTTCAGAAATCCCATATGACCCATCGCAATTTTAAAGGAAGAAACACCCGCTGCCTGCAAAGAAGCAATTGCAAGTGCTACAACTTCTGCATCTGCCTCAGGCGAATCATCACCAACAAGCTCTACACCCGTTTGGAAAAATTCCGCCTCACGTCCCGCTTCCTCTTCTATAGAACGAAACACATTCGCATGATAGGACAGACGCAGCGGAAGCTCTTCATCCTTTAACAAAGAAGAAACCACTCGTGCAATTGGCGCTGTCAGATCCGATCTTAGCACCAATGTAGTCCCGCGACTGTTCAATAATTTAAACAACTTGCGATCCGATGTGGAGCTCGCTACACCTACGGTATCGTAGTATTCAATCGTTGGTGTAATGATTTGACGGTAACCCCAGCGTTCCATGCATTCCAGTACATTTCGCTCAATTGTTCGCAGCTTGGTCACCACATGTGGTGTATAGTCACGGAAACCTGTCGGTTTCTCAAAGCCTTTTGGTTTGGACATTGGTATTATTCACCCCGAGTCAGTAATTTAAGATTGGTAGACGTTCTATTTCAACAGGATTTATGTAGTGTAAATCCTCATTCTATCTTGTAACCTGATTTCTTATGGTTGCTGCCAGACAGCCTTCAAAACATGTTTCGTAAATGTTTAATTATGCTTACCTATACTTAACTTTCATCCCGATTCTTTAACATGGTAAAGTGCTAACAAACTAAAGGATATGGGATATGATAACATGAATGACCATCCATCGTCAACAAGACGGCACCTTTGGTTCACTTGTTAACGCATCCTCCATTTGTGATCACATTGCTCAAGAACAGTCTAATTATTTGTATACGAAAAAAGCTGCCATCAGCAGCTTCCATATTCCAGTCAGTTCAACTTTTATCTTCCCCTGACTGAACCAATACAGGTTAATTTCCGTATATTCGTTAACCATCTTTTCAGATATTTCTTAAATCCCTTTTCGTATATCCTTACATTTTTCCTGTATTCCTTTGTTTCCACCTGTTCTTGATTTCTTATGACGCGTCTTCTTACTCCAAATTTCCAGGAACAGGTTCATCAGCCTTTAAGACGATCTCCTCCATTGAAGCATTCGAGCGAGACAGATCACGAAGTGGATTCCCTCCAACAAAAGCCCCCGGAGCTACATCCTTATGAACCACTGCTCCTGCAGCTACAACCGCACCGTCCCCAATGGTCACACCTGGCAGAATAGTTGAATTTGCACCGATCAGCACATTTTCCCCGATAATCACCTCACCGAGTCTGTACTCCTTAATGAGATACTCGTGAGCAAGGATCGTGGTGTTGTAACCAATTACAGAATTTTCGCCCACCGTAATTTTCTCCGGGAAGAACACATCGACCATGACCATCAGTCCAAATGCCGTATGTTTACCCACCTTCATGCCGAGCATGCGACGATAGATCCAGTTCTTGACCGATAGAATCGGGCAGTACCGTGACAACTGAATCCAGATAAAATTGCGCACGCCTTTCCACGGACTCACGGTCTTGTAGATATGCCAAAGTGCGTTATGGCCTTCTACGGGATAGCGGGTTACTTTTCTCATGAACGTTCCGTTTCAATCAGCGTAAGCAAGTCCTTCATGTCGTGCAAAATGTAATCCGGTTTATATTCGCTCAATACGGCTTCTCCCTTAAGCGACCAGGCTACGCCTGCCGAAAGTGCGCCCGCATTCTGTGCCGATTGAATATCGACCGGACTGTCACCCACCATCAATGTTTTGGAAGGATCTGCACCCAACTCCTCGATTGCTTTTAGGACGGGTTCAGCATGCGGCTTGGGATGGGTTACATCGGTAACCGTCACAATCGATTTCATATATTTCAACAGGTCGAAACGCTCCAGCACCTTTAGTGAAGATGGACGAATCTTCGTTGTGACCACACCCATCACAATTCCTGCCTTATGAAGAGCTTCAACGACCTCAATGACGTGTGGAAATGGTTGCACCATCGCATCGTGATGTACATCATTGTACGCTCGATATCCTTTTACATACTCGGCAACATCCTCTTTCCCAGAGAATGTACGCATCTGATTCTCCAGTGTACCTCCCATATGAGGAATGATCTGTTCCCGCGTCCACGGCGTGGACACCTGCAGATCCTCCATTACGTGAAGGAAAGAGTTGATAATTAGCTCATTCGTGTCGATAATCGTTCCATCCAGATCAAACAAAACCGTGTCAATCATGCTGCATTACTCCTTTTTCTCTTCAGCTTGCTTCAGATCCTCTTTGGTCGAGACTGGAGTTACCGTGTCCTCTTTGCCTGCAACCGGGCCTGTATGCACTATATCATCCGCTGATTCTGAAGGAACCTTGGAAGATACAATCGGATCGCTATACCGCACATCTGCCTTGCCTGTCATTCTTCTCACAACGATGAAGACAATTGCAACAACAATGATGCCAATAGCCAGCAGCTGCGAAATTCTTACATTACCGTAAGCTGGATCAAGATATCCTTGCTCGAAGCCCATAGCTGTCATCGGGGACCATAACCCATTAACCATGGAGGCAACCCATTGCGGAGCCTGGAATCCCAGACTGTCGGTACGCAGCGCTTCGATAAAGAAACGACCAATCGAGTACCAGATAAAATAGGACATAAACAGCTCACCAGCACGCAGAAACTTCTGACGACGAAGCACTAGTAAGATGACCAAACCAACAAGACTCCACATTGATTCGTACAAAAACGCAGGATGGTGGAATACACCTTCCACGTTCATCTGATTTACAATAAAGTCTGGCAAATGAAGCTTGTCTCTCAAAAATGATTCTTCTACAGGACCGCCATAGGCCTCTTGGTTTACAAAGTTACCCCAGCGTCCGATCATTTGTCCAACAATCAGTCCAGGTGCACAGATGTCGGCCATGCGCCAAAAATTATACCCTTTACGACGGAAGAAAATGACTGCACATATGATCGCACCAATCAGTGCGCCGTATATGGCGATACCACCATTCCATATTTTAAAGACATCCCAGAAATTATCCTTATAATCGTCCCACCGAAATGCCACGTAGTATATGCGGGCACCGATAATAGCAGAAGGCACACCAAGCAGAACCATGTCCATGAACACTTCCTGCGGAATGTTATACCGTTTGCCTTCCCGGATCACAAGCAGCAAACCTACGAGTGCCGCTGTACCGAGAATAAGCCCGTACCAGTGAACCTTTAACGCTCCGATGGAGAACGCGATCGGGTTCAACAGTAATAATGTATCCATTCATTCACACTCCTATAAATTGACTCATTCATACGCATGACCAATTGCTGCATGTCTTCAACACTCTATACAGAGTACATCACATCAACAATTGGTCTTTTAGCATATAATAGATCCTTCTCTTCTTAGTCCATGTCTTCCATATCTTCAGAGATCGTTGCTGTCAGCTTGTTCGTAAATTGCAGTGCAGCATTCAGACCCATCTGCTTCAAGCGATAGTTCATTCCTGCTACTTCAATAATAACAGCCAAGTTCCGTCCCGGACGAACAGGGATCGTTACAAGCGGTACATCCGTATCAATAATACGTGTCGTCTCTTCATCCAGACCAAGACGATCATACTGCTTATCTTGCTGCCAAGCTTCCAGAC
The DNA here is from genome assembly GCF_052244825.1 of Paenibacillus sp. 1A_MP2. Lineage (NCBI taxonomy): Bacteria > Bacillati > Bacillota > Bacilli > Caryophanales > Paenibacillaceae > Paenibacillus > Paenibacillus sp. 1A_MP2. Next base: position 233,311 of record NZ_JBQQCS010000001.1, read on the forward strand.
GGACTACCAATGTAATCCGTTTATTATTGCGGACCGCACCCGCACCGAACAATGTCATTACGTTGATGATGCCGACGCCACGGATTTCAAGCAAATGACGGATCAACTCCGGTGCAGTTCCGTGAAGCTGGAAGTCTGATGTCTGACGAATTTCTACCGCATCATCGGCAATCAATCGGTGACCACGTTTCACCAGTTCCAGTGCCGTTTCACTTTTACCAATACCACTGCTTCCGGTGATTAACATCCCTACGCCATACACATCACAGAGTACACCATGAATTGTTGCTGTAGGCGCCAGCTTTTTCTCCAGGAATCCGGTAATCCGGCTGGACAGAATCGTTGTAGCCATGTTACTGCGCAGCACAGCCAGGTTCTGTTCTTCACTGATCTCAATAAGCTCCTGTGGCACTTCAAGTCCACGGGTTACTACGATACACGGCGTTTCTTCCGTACAGAGACGCTGCATCCGATCACGGCGCTCATCTTCTGGCAGCATTGCAAAAAAGGCCAGCTCTGTTCTACCAAGCAGCTGTACCCGTTCTTGTGGATGATATTCAAAATAACCGGCCATTTCCAGGCCAGGACGGTTCAAATCGTCTACTGTAATGACTCTCTTCAGTCCGTGAGATCCAGAAACAACCTCCAACTGGAACTGTTGTACCAATTCAGATACTTTCACTTTTTTCGCCATTTGTCTCTTCCTTTCAGCATTCGCTGCCCTCTATGTACATCAGCATTAGCGTCATTCCATTGCATTAATAGCGCATTCATGTTGTTTGTTACAGCATCTAACCTTCAAATAATCTTAAATGAATTCCGGGATGAATGCAATCTTGGCTTCACTCACCGATGAGTCAAAAAAGCCCCTTCCAGCAATAACGGAAGGGGCTCAGATTACAATGTATGATTGCGTTAACTGACAGATTTCATCGTTACCGATGAATCTCAGTGCTATTAGTCTTGAAGAAGAACGTTTGCTTCAGTCTCTTTGTCAAAGATATGAACTTTGTTCATGTCAATTGCCATTTTAACTGTGGAACCATCACGAGTGTTGGAACGTCCGTCTACACGTGCGATTGTAGTATCATTACCTACACCGCTCAAGTAGAGGAGCATTTCGTGACCCAGGTTCTCTGTTACGTCTACGTGTGTAGAGAATACAGAGTTCGGGGATGCTTCCAGGAATACCGGCTCTTCGTGAATGTCTTCTGGACGAACACCCAGAATCACTTCTTTGCCAATGTATCCTCTTGATTTCAGCACTTGTGCTTTACCTTGTGGGATTTCAACGTCCACACCAGGAGCTATGAAATGCAGGCTAGCACCTTGCTCAGCCAGTTTACCCGAGATAAAGTTCATTGTCGGGGAACCGATGAATCCAGCTACGAACAGGTTCGCCGGGTGGTTGTAAAGCTCTTCCGGAGAAGCTGCTTGTTGGATGATACCATCCTTCATAACAACGATCCGATCACCCATTGTCATTGCTTCGATTTGGTCATGCGTTACGTAGATAACGGTTGTTTCCAAACGTTTCGCAAGTTTAGTGATCTCAGCACGCATTTGACCACGCAGTTTGGCATCCAAGTTGGAGAGAGGCTCATCCATCAAGAACACTTGTGGATCACGGACGATCGCACGTCCCAGAGCGACACGCTGACGTTGACCACCGGACAAAGCCTTAGGTTTACGCTCAAGCAAATGCTCGATATCCAGGATTCTAGCTGCTTCACGTACACGTTTGTCGATCTCATCTTTTTTACTTTACGCAATTTCAAACCAAACGCCATGTTTTGGTATACGCTCATATGCGGATACAAGGCATAGGATTGGAATACCATCGCGATATCGCGGTCTTTAGGAGCAACATCATTCACGACACGGTCGCCGATATAGAGTTTACCTTCAGAAATTTCCTCAAGGCCTGCGATCATACGCAGTGTTGTTGATTTACCACAACCGGACGGACCTACCAGTACCAGAAATTCTTTATCTTTAATGTCCAGGTTAATATCAACTACTGTTGCTTTATCAGAACCCGGGTATTTTTTGAAAATATGCTCTAAACGTACACCAGCCATGATTGTTGCCTCCTCAGAGATCATTTTGTAATCGAATACATTTTGTAGTTTTATATTAACCCATTTGCATGATGTTTGACTATTCGCAAACTGCACAAAAATATCAAAGCTTTTTCGTCACTTTGTACATAAGCAGTAAAAGCCGCACCAGAACAGCACTTTCGAAGTTTCTGACATCATATCCAATCTCCTGTTTGATCTTATCAAGGCGATATACCAAGGTATTTCGATGAATGAAGAGGCGCTTTGCCGTCTCGCTGACATTACAATCCAGATTGAAAAAGGTTTCGAGCGTAGCCAGTGTCTCACTATCACTAAACAACACAGTGCCCTTTCCCGTTTCCTGTATAAAACGAAGACGTTGTTGCACAGGAATGCTGTCTACCAAACGTTCGAGGTGTAAATCCCAAGGAAGATGAATGTGCTGTGCAACATGGAAGGCCCGGCCCAAGTGAACACTTTCTTGAAGGAGCGCCGTGACAGAAGATAGTTGCCTTGTAGGGATACATGGTAAGGAAGCAGACAAATGAAATACACCTGCCCATTCACTGGCTACCAACTCATATAGCCCCTGACAAAAGGCATTCAGCAAATCCTTTCTGGCTTCAGCGGTATCCTCTTCGGCTTCACCTGTAACGATCTGTTCATCACCCAGAAAGACCCACTCCTGCGCACCTACAGGAATCAGTATAATTTCTTCACCAAAATAACTTTCGAGCAGTTTATTCAGTTCCTTGGAACGAATGCGATGAGCATCAGGTGTCTCACATTGCAGCAAAAATGGGATTTTCTCTGCTTTCAATTCTCCAGCCAGCGAAAAATAATCCGGGATAGCCTCCTGCTGAGCTGGGTGCTCAATCTGCTGTCGAAGCCAATGACCCAATTCAGCAAGCTGTTGCTCTCTATCATTTTCATAAATCACAGGCTGTTCTTCATCCAGTAATCGATTATGATTGCTAATGAGCAGCTCAATTAATCGCCGTACTTCAAACGTAACAGAGTTTGCAGAACATCTCCAACACAAGACATTGCCTTCTTGCTCATTCATACCGACTTTGAAATAAACATGTTCCTCTGCAGTCCAACTTCGTACATCTGTAACCAGATCATTTGAGCTTTCATCTTGAGGTGTAAGATCGTCGGTCCCTTCTGTCCCACTCAGGGTCATTTGTTTAGCTTCCAGACCAACTGAGTTTATTGTGAACTGATTCCATTCTTCTATAGTTAACACAGATTCGTCCAATGTAGTACCTATGATTGCTTGGATTTGTTGTTTTAGATCAGGTATGAGCTTCATATAATGAACGCCACCACTCTGCTTTTTTCTATTATTTTATCATATCTTGGACAGCATCGCCTTTATCGGTCCACATATGAGTTTCCACATGAACAATCAAATTATCCATAACAAAAAAGAGTGACTAATCAAATTAATGATCAATCACTCTTTTTCAAAAGATGAGTCATGAAGGGCTCGAACCTTCGACACCCTGATTAAAAGTCAGGTGCTCTACCAACTGAGCTAATGACTCGTAAAACTGGTGGAGGATGATGGATTCGAACCACCGAACCCGTACGGGAGCAGATTTACAGTCTGATGCGTTTGGCCACTTCGCTAATCCTCCAGGATTACATGGTGGCTCGGGACGGAATCGAACCGCCGACACGAGGATTTTCAGTCCTCTGCTCTACCGACTGAGCTACCGAGCCTTATTCAATTTTGGGATTAATGGCGGAACCGACGGGATTCGAACCCGCGATCTCCTGCGTGACAGGCAGGCATGTTAGGCCAACTACACCACGGTTCCAGGCATTAATGGTGCCGGCGAGAGGACTTGAACCCCCAACCTACTGATTACAAGTCAGTTGCTCTACCAGTTGAGCTACACCGGCGTATATGGTGGAGGCTGAGGGGATCGAACCCCCGACCCTCTGCTTGTAAGGCAGATGCTCTCCCAGCTGAGCTAAGCCTCCTGGGTAATATGGTAGCGGCGGAGGGGATCGAACCCCCGACCTCACGGGTATGAACCGTACGCTCTAGCCAGCTGAGCTACACCGCCATATTAAAAACCAAATCCTAATTGCTTGTCCATCTTAAGGTAAAGATGGCGGAGAGAGAGGGATTCGAACCCTCGCACCGCTTACGCAGTCTAACCCCTTAGCAGAGGGTCCCCTTATAGCCACTTGGGTATCTCTCCAAATAGACAATCAAGAACAATACTCACAAGGATTGCTCCCTGAAAACTAGATCCGAAACGAAATTTGCGATGTATCACCTGCATATCTTGGATAAGCCCTCGACCGATTAGTACTGGTCAGCTCCATGCATTGCTGCACTTCCACCCCCAGCCTATCTACCTCGTCGTCTTCAAGGGGTCTTACATACTGGGAAATCTCATCTTGAGGGGGGCTTCACGCTTAGATGCTTTCAGCGCTTATCCCTTCCGTACATAGCTACCCAGCGGTGCTCCTGGCGGAACAACTGGTACACCAGCGGTACGTCCATCCCGGTCCTCTCGTACTAAGGACAGCTCCTCTCAAATTTCCTACGCCCACGACAGATAGGGACCGAACTGTCTCACGACGTTCTGAACCCAGCTCGCGTACCGCTTTAATGGGCGAACAGCCCAACCCTTGGGACCTACTTCAGCCCCAGGATGCGATGAGCCGACATCGAGGTGCCAAACCTCCCCGTCGATGTGGACTCTTGGGGGAGATAAGCCTGTTATCCCCAGGGTAGCTTTTATCCGTTGAGCGATGGCCCTTCCATGCGGTACCACCGGATCACTAAGCCCGACTTTCGTCCCTGCTCGACTTGTAGGTCTCGCAGTCAAGCTCCCTTATGCCTTTGCACTCTTCGAATGATTTCCAACCATTCTGAGGGAACCTTTGGGCGCCTCCGTTACTCTTTAGGAGGCGACCGCCCCAGTCAAACTGCCCACCTGACACTGTCCCCGCACCGGATTACGGTACCAGGTTAGAACCTAGATACGATCAGGGTGGTATCCCAACGGTGCCTCCACGCAAGCTGGCGCTCACGTTTCAAAGGCTCCCACCTATCCTGTACAGATCGTACCCAAATTCAATATCAAGCTGCAGTAAAGCTCCATGGGGTCTTTCCGTCTTGTCGCGGGTAACCTGCATCTTCACAGGTATTAAAATTTCACCGGATCTCTCGTTGAGACAGCGCCCAAGTCGTTACGCCATTCGTGCGGGTCAGAATTTACCTGACAAGGAATTTCGCTACCTTAGGACCGTTATAGTTACGGCCGCCGTTTACTGGGGCTTCGGTTCACAGCTTCGGATTGCTCCTAACCGCTCCCCTTAACCTTCCAGCACCGGGCAGGCGTCAGCCCGTATACTTCGCCTTACGGCTTCGCACAGACCTGTGTTTTTGCTAAACAGTCGCTTGGGCCTTTTCACTGCGGCCCCCTCGTGCTATTCACACTACCGGGGCATCCCTTCTCCCGAAGTTACGGGGTCATTTTGCCGAGTTCCTTAACGAGAGTTCTTCCGCGCGCCTTAGAATTCTCTTCTCGCCTACCTGTGTCGGTTTGCGGTACGGGCACCATCACCTGGCTAGAGGCTTTTCTTGGCAGTGTGAGATCATGACCTTCGCTACTGTAATTTTCGCTCCCCATCACAGCCCAGCCTTACGATGTGCGGATTTGCCTACACATCAGCCTCACTGCTTAGACGGACATCCATCAGTCCGCGTCACTACCCTGCTGCGTCCCCCCATTGCTCATAACGGCTTACGGTGGTACAGGAATTTCGACCTGTTGTCCTTCGACTACGCCTTTCGGCCTCGCCTTAGGTCCCGACTTACCCTGAGCGGACGAGCCTTCCTCAGGAACCCTTAGGCTTTCGGCGGATCAGATTCTCACTGATCTTTTCGTTACTCATACCGGCATTCTCACTTGTATAATGTCCAGCGCTCCTTACGGTACACCTTCAACCCTTATACAACGCTCCCCTACCCCTGATGCAAAGCATCAAGCCATAGCTTCGGTGGTGTGTTTAGCCCCGTTACATTTTCGGCGCAGAGTCACTCGACCAGTGAGCTATTACGCACTCTTTCAATGGTGGCTGCTTCTAAGCCAACATCCTGGTTGTCTGTGCAACTCCACATCCTTTCCCACTTAACACACACTTGGGGACCTTAGCTGATGGTCTGGGCTGTTTCCCTTTTGACAATGGATCTTAGCACTCACTGTCTGACTCCCGGAAGTAAGTCTATGGCATTCGGAGTTTGACTGAGCTTGGTAACCCTTGCGGGCCCCGCACCCAATCAGTGCTCTACCTCCACGACTCTGTTTTCCGAGGCTAGCCCTAAAGCTATTTCGGGGAGAACCAGCTATCTCCGAGTTCGATTGGAATTTCTCCGCTACCCCCACCTCATCCCCGCATTTTTCAACATGCGTGGGTTCGGGCCTCCAGTGCGTGTTACCGCACCTTCACCCTGGACAGGGGTAGATCACCCGGTTTCGGGTCTACGTCCACGTACTAAGTCGCCCTATTCAGACTCGCTTTCGCTGCGGCTCCGGCTCTTCACCTTAACCTTGCACGGGAACGTAACTCGCCGGTTCATTCTACAAAAGGCACGCCATCACCCCTAAAACGGGCTCTGACTTTTTGTAAGCACACGGTTTCAGGTTCTATTTCACTCCCCTTCCGGGGTGCTTTTCACCTTTCCCTCACGGTACTGCTTCACTATCGGTCGCTAGGAAGTATTTAGCCTTGGCAGATGGTCCTGCCGGATTCATACGGGGTTTCACGTGCCCCGCACTACTCGGGATCCGTCTCGGAGGGAACAGACTTTCAACTACAGGGCTTTTACCTTCTTTGGCGGGCCTTTCCAGACCTCTTCACTTAACCGGTTCCTTTGTAACTCCATGTGAGACGTCCCACAACCCCAGAGAGCAAGCTCTCTGGTTTGGGCTTCTCCGCGTTCGCTCGCCGCTACTGACGGAATCACTATTGTTTTCTCTTCCTCAAGGTACTTAGATGTTTCAGTTCCCTTGGTATGCCTCTGCACAACTTATGTATTCAGTTGTGAGTAACTGGAAATTACCCCAGCTGGGTTTCCCCATTCGGACACCCCCGGATCAAAGCTTGCTTACAGCTCCCCGAGGCAGTTTCGTTGTTCGCCACGTCCTTCATCGGCTCCTAGCGCCTAGGCATCCTCCGTGTGCTCTTAGTAGCTTAACCAACTCGCTCGTGTTCGAGCTGTCGCTCCGCTTGTTTTGGACTACGTCCAAAGCCAAAAGTCGCTCCATTTCGATCACTCGCTCATGCAGTTTTCACTATTTATTGAAACTTGTTATACACAAGTTCAGCTTAAAAAGGAATGTTCTAAATCGCAAAATTTCGTTTCGATATCTAGTTTTCAAAGAACAAGCTTGTAAAATCTTGTTGGTGGAGCCAAGCGGGATCGAACCGCTGACCTCCTGCTTGCAAGGCAGGCGCTCTCCCAGCTGAGCTATGGCCCCATATTAGATTTTAAGGTATACATGGTGGGCCCTGGTGGACTCGAACCACCGGCCTCACCCTTATCAGAGGTGCGCTCTAACCAACTGAGCTAAGGGCCCACATTATATATCATATTGAAACCCGTAATGGGTTTACGCTTGGCGGCGTTCTACTCTCCCAGGACCCTGCGGTCCAAGTACCATCGACGCTGAAGGGCTTAACGGTCGTGTTCGGGATGGGAACGTGTGGAACCCCTTCGCTATCGCCACCAAACGTTTGAGAGTTTGAGCTCTCAAAACTGAGCAACGAGTGAGTAACTAGCCGACCTGGCTAGATTTTGTATTTGAATGTTTCCGTTACAGGAAACGATTCTCCATAGAAAGGAGGTGATCCAGCCGCACCTTCCGATACGGCTACCTTGTTACGACTTCACCCCAATCATCTATCCCACCTTCGGCGGCTGGCTCCTTGCGGTTACCCCACCGACTTCGGGTGTTATAAACTCTCGTGGTGTGACGGGCGGTGTGTACAAGACCCGGGAACGTATTCACCGCGGCATGCTGATCCGCGATTACTAGCAATTCCGACTTCATGCAGGCGAGTTGCAGCCTGCAATCCGAACTGAGACCGGCTTTTTAGGATTCGTTCCACCTCGCGGTTTCACTGCCCGTTGTACCGGCCATTGTAGTACGTGTGTAGCCCAGGTCATAAGGGGCATGATGATTTGACGTCATCCCCACCTTCCTCCGGTTTGTCACCGGCAGTCACCTTAGAGTGCCCATCCGAAATGCTGGCAACTAAGATCAAGGGTTGCGCTCGTTGCGGGACTTAACCCAACATCTCACGACACGAGCTGACGACAACCATGCACCACCTGTCTCCTCTGTCCCGAAGGAAAGATACATCTCTGTACCGGTCAGAGGGATGTCAAGACCTGGTAAGGTTCTTCGCGTTGCTTCGAATTAAACCACATACTCCACTGCTTGTGCGGGTCCCCGTCAATTCCTTTGAGTTTCAGTCTTGCGACCGTACTCCCCAGGCGGAGTGCTTAATGTGTTAACTTCGGCACCAAGGGTATCGAAACCCCTAACACCTAGCACTCATCGTTTACGGCGTGGACTACCAGGGTATCTAATCCTGTTTGCTCCCCACGCTTTCGCGCCTCAGCGTCAGTTACAGCCCAGAGAGTCGCCTTCGCCACTGGTGTTCCTCCACATATCTACGCATTTCACCGCTACACGTGGAATTCCACTCTCCTCTTCTGCACTCAAGTCACCCAGTTTCCAGTGCGATCCGGGGTTGAGCCCCGGGATTAAACACCAGACTTAAATGACCGCCTGCGCGCGCTTTACGCCCAATAATTCCGGACAACGCTTGCCCCTACGTATTACCGCGGCTGCTGGCACGTAGTTAGCCGGGGCTTTCTTCTCAGGTACCGTCACCTTGAGAGCAGTTACTCTCCCAAGCGTTCTTCCCTGGCAACAGAGCTTTACGATCCGAAAACCTTCATCACTCACGCGGCATTGCTCCGTCAGGCTTTCGCCCATTGCGGAAGATTCCCTACTGCTGCCTCCCGTAGGAGTCTGGGCCGTGTCTCAGTCCCAGTGTGGCCGATCACCCTCTCAGGTCGGCTACGCATCGTCGCCTTGGTGAGCCGTTACCCCACCAACTAGCTAATGCGCCGCAGGCCCATCCCCAAGTGACAGATTGCTCCGTCTTTCCAGTTTTCTTCAGGAGAAGAAAACAACTATTCGGTATTAGCTACCGTTTCCGGTAGTTGTCCCAAACTTGAGGGCAGGTTGCCTACGTGTTACTCACCCGTCCGCCGCTAACCATCGGAGAAGCAAGCTTCTCTTCAAGTCCGCTCGACTTGCATGTATTAGGCATGCCGCCAGCGTTCGTCCTGAGCCAGGATCAAACTCTCCAATAAAGTATTGAAAAGAGCGATATGCTCATTTTGAAACTGACGAGATTAAAAATCTCATTTGTGCTCCAGTCGATTCAAGCCAAGGCTTGTTTCATACTTTCGCGTTCATTCTGCAAGCAGAATGTTTACTCACTCGTTGTTCAGTTTTCAAAGATCAAACTTGATAATTTTCTTGCTTTTTCGTCACCATTTTCTCTCAGCGGCGACTTTTATAATATACCATACTTCGTTTGTTTCAGTCAAGCTTTTTTTGAAATTCTTTTTTCAAGTTCTTAACAAACTCAGTCATTTCGTCAAAAGCAATTAACCAATCAAGCAAAGCAACGAGATATAATGTACCATATAATTATCTTGGGAGTCAACTACCCAAACAAAGAAATTTTTAAACCCAACAACAATCCAACTCCCGGCAATCCTAGAATGCTTACAGTACCTATTGTGGCAGGGTTCAGTGGAATGTAAGTCCCGGTGATCCAGCCTGAATAATTAACGATATATATCCCCACCGCAGCCAATACCAGATGTATCCCGAATGATGTAAAGAAGGATAGCCCAATCCGTTTTCTAAACAAGATGATGACCAACCCCAGTAACGATACAACAAGCACACTGCCTAATATAATGCTTTTCATGTTCAACACCCCCAAGTTTGGATAGTATACCATCACTTACATTCCCATCCCTCGATCACCTACAGACGCCCTATTAACCCCTAAAAAACGCTTAGCCCGCTTCAAATGAATCTGATATTTACGCTCGGCAGCTTCCAATACATAGATCGCATAATCTATCTCATCCTCCCCTTGTGCCTCTTCAAACTGTCTGACCGCCCGTTCCCACTCCGCCTTGGCTTTCTGAATATCTGAATAGATCTGGTCTTCTTCCATTTCCTTTAGCATTCTTTCACGTTTCTCTACCGATCTTCCTACATTTCGCCATATCAACATAAGCCCTCCCCCTCCTGATCAGCACAGCATATTCTCATACATATCAGGGAAAGGACAAACTTAGAACTGAGCTAAATAATTTAATCAATCGTTAATTTGATGTCAACGCAATTCTTCGGCTAAATATTTATACATCATAGAATTGAGAGTCTTCACATTTTACCAACGTTAAAACGATTATTAGAACAAAAAAGAGAGCCTAAAGGGCTCTCCAAAGTAATCCAAACTCATCTATTCTTTTGTTTAAGAAATTAAATTATTATATGTGCACACTCTCATCAAGCAACACGCACAACTATCTCATTTCCCTGCGCCCTTCCAGCGCTTTGGAAAGAGTCACTTCATCCGCATACTCCAGGTCGCCCCCAACAGGCAATCCATGGGCAATCCGAGTCACCGATATCTCAAACGGACGGACCAGGCGGGAAATATACATTGCCGTGGCCTCACCTTCGATATTCGGATTTGTAGCCAGAATCAGTTCTTTAACCCGTTCATCACTTAACCGAGTCAAAAGCTCCTTCAGACGGATATCATCTGGACCTATCCCCTCCATAGGAGAGATCGCACCCTGCAGCACATGATAGTATCCGTCAAATTCCTTGGTACGCTCCATAGCCACCAAATCTTTGGAATCCTGGACTACACAGATTACCGATACATCCCTGGATTTATCCTGACAGATCCGACAAGGATCAGTATCCGTAATATTACAGCACACCGAACAGTAATGGAGATTCCGCTTCACACTGACGAGCGCTTTGGCAAAATCAATAACGTCATCTTCCTTCATGTTAAGCACATGAAAAGCTAGTCGCGCGGCCGTCTTGGGCCAACACCCGGCAAACGGGTGAAGGCATCAATCAGCTTCGCTATCGGTTCGGATAATACAATCGATTGCGTCTCCTTTGATAGGATCAATTTAAATTAAAATAATCCCGGAATTTTCATGCCACCTGTGAATTTACCCATATCCTGGTTCGCAATTTCATCAGCTTTGGTCATTGCGTCATTAACTGCTGTCATAACCAGATCCTGCAGCATCTCAACATCTTCTGGATCAACCGCTTCTGGCTTGATTGTGATTGCCAGCAATTTTTTATGTCCGTTAACTTCAGCAGTTACAACACCGCCACCAGAAGTACCTTGGACTGTTTTGTCCGCCAGCTCCTCCTGTGCCTTCAGCATTTGCTCCTGCATTTTCTTCACTTGTTTCATCATTTGGTTCATGTTGTTCATGATTATTCATCTCCTTCAGTATAGTTATCGCGCCAGGCGCATGTATATCTATTCTTTGATCACTACAAGGTCCTCACCAAAGAGCTGGATGGCTTCGTCAATCCAAGGCTGCTTGTTGCCTGAACCGCCGTCTTCATGCTCAGGTTCAAGCTTAAAGTCCTCCTTTGGCGTTTCAGTAGCTCCTTCCATCGCACCGGTCCAATCTTTGAGCATCATCGTCACAAGACGCGCTGAACGTCCAAGCTGTTCAGACAGTACCCGTTCGATCACTTCGCGATTAGCCTGCTTCTCCGTAGTTTCACGGTGGATGTTGTTCTTAAATGCCACCAGAACATTGTCTTCCAGCAGGGATACCGGTTCACCATCCATAAACCAGGCGTGAACGGTTACTTTCTCTTCTTTTACGCGCTGCAGGATCTGCCCCCACTTCTTGCTGACCTCCACAAACTCAGGAGATCCCTTACGCGCAACATACTGATCGAGCTGTGCAGGCAGCTTCGCCGGCGAATTGCCTCTCGACACCGGAGCTCTTGTTGCCGGACGTGAAGGAGCATTCGATGCAGCCTCTCCCCCAGACAAACCACCCTTAAGCGCACGATCAAGCTTTTTCTCCAGTTCAGCAAGCTGTTGCTTCAATCGGTTGATCTCCCCACCATCCGCTGGCGAGGATACAGCAGGAGCCGTACCAACCGAACCCGATACTTGACCCGATGTCGCCCCTTGTGCCGGAATGCTGCACAGTTTAAGGAGAGCTACTTCAAACAGTGTCTGCGGCTGTACTGCGTATTTCATTTCGCTCTGGTACCGGTTAAGGGTATCAATCATCTGAAACAGCTGTTCCTTGGTGAATGATTCCGCCATATCACGGAAAGACTCGGGATCAAGCACCCGATCCGTCAGTTTATCTGCATCCGGCACCATCTTAATCATAAGCAAATCACGGAAATAATAAAGTAAATTCTCCATGCACTTGTCCGCACTCTTGCCTTCATGCATGAACCCTTCGATCATTTGCAAGATATGACCTACATCACCCTTAAGGAGAGAAGCAGCCAGCTTCGCAAACTGTTCAGAAGGAATGCCTCCGGTCATATCCATAACCTGCTGATAGGTCACCCTTCCATCTGTAAAGGAAGAGATCTGATCCAAGACACTGAGTGCATCCCTCATCCCTCCGTCAGACAGGCGGGCGATGTACTGGAGTGCGTCCTGATCTGCTTCCATGCCTTCCTGTTCGCAGATCAGCGTAAGTCGTGCTGTCTGTTCTTCCAGGGACACCCGGCGAAAATCAAATCGCTGACAGCGAGAAATAATTGTCGCCGGAAGACGATGGGGTTCTGTTGTTGCCAAAATAAACATCACATGTGGCGGAGGCTCTTCCAACGTTTTGAGCAGCGCATTGAATGCCTCTGTCGTCAGCATGTGCACTTCGTCAATAATATACACTTTCTGCCGGACTTCAGTCGGGGCGTATTTCACCTTTTCCCGAAGATCGCGGATTTCTTCAACGCCACGGTTGGATGCGGCATCAATTTCCTGCACATCCATCACAGCGCCAGTCGTAATCCTGCGGCAAGCTTCACACTCGTTACAAGGCTCAGGCGCAGGCCCGCGTTCGCAGTTTACAGCTTTGGCCAAAATTTTGGCCGCACTTGTCTTCCCTGTTCCTCTGGGCCCGCTAAACAAGTAGGCATGGGAAGTCCGCTGTTCACGAATCGCGTTCTGCAAGGTCTGAATAATATGCTGTTGTCCCACCATATCTTGAAACGACTGGGGACGCCAAGCCCGGTATAACGCGATATGCTCCATGATGCGTTACCTTCCTTCCACTTCGCATTCGAGTCCTTTGTCGTTCCCCCATTATACTATATTCCGGGGTGAATCCAAACTTTATCTGACTCATCATGCTGGTTTTTTTAGACATATCAAAAAGACCTCTGCATACATACAACTGCAAAGGTCTCTACATTTAAATGGTAAGCCGTGCACCTGCTATCGATATTTGCGATCCAAGCGGCACCCCTTAACAACAGCTCGGGCTAGGCAACCCTCCGGCACAAGAGTGATCTCACTTATGGCTGCTTCCTTCCGGACCTGACCAGGTTCATGAGTACTCATTGCGGAGGACCCAACCGTCAACACTACGTTAAGGGACCAAACCTCACATCGACAAAACCTCTAGCAGGAATTCAACCTCGCTGTAGCGGATTGCGAGTTACAGGGCACCGCTACCTCCCCATCTAGCACGGTAAGAAATAGTATAACTTAAGGTTGTCTAAATTGCAACCGGAGGGAATAGGAGAGCACTACAATTACATAAAAACCTATAAAAACCCCTGCCGGAACGGCAGAGGTGATTTGAATGTAATAGTCAGACAATTCCCGAGGAATTGCTGAATTAGATTCCGTATTTTTTCTTGAAACGATCAACACGGCCGCCAGCATCGATAAACTTCTGTTTACCTGTGAAGAACGGGTGGCACGCGGAGCAAATCTCTACACGAAGTCCGTCTTTAACCGAACCTGTTTCAAAAGTATTCCCGCAAGCGCAAGATACTTGACCAATCGTGTATTTAGGATGAATTGCTGCTTTCATTACCTTTCACCTCTTTCCGCCCTGAGCCTCAAGCGGACCCAGAGTAAATGGCACAACATCGAAGATTATAACACGGCCTAATGCCAGTTGCAATCCATTATTGTCAAGAAGTGATCAGGCGTTTTGGACGTGCCATTCCGGCTGGCGGAACATGCGTATACGAGCCGATAACGACATCAGGCAGCTCTTCCTCAAAGATCTCAATCATTTGCTTCATGCCCAAAATATCACCTTGAGCTGGAGGAATTAATTCCAGATAGCTCTCCGGGTCAATATTGAGGTTACGCATTTGAATAAGACGCAATTCGGTTCTGCGAGCAAACTCAATCATCGCTTCAATCTCTTCCTCACGATCCGTTACTCCCGGGAAGATCAAATAGTTGATCGACGTATATACACCCTGGGAAGCAGCGTATTTCATCGATTTTTCCACGTTGGCCAGTGTATATCCACGAGGTTTGTAATAAGCATTATAGTGATCATCCAATGCACTGATTGTACTTACACGCATTAAATCAAGCCCGGCATCAACAATACCTCTCATGTGATCATTCAAACCGGCATTGGTGTTAATGTTGATATATCCCATGTCAGTTATGGAGCGCACTTCACGAATGGCTTCAATAATCAATTTGGCCTGCGTGGAAGGCTCGCCTTCACAACCTTGACCAAAGCTGATAATCGATTCCGGCGTCTTCAAGTGCTCCAGCATGACTTCAACGATTTCGTCCACTCGCGGACGGAAATTCATCCGGGTCTGCGGGGAAACGAAGCCACTATCATCCGGTTGTTCAGAAATACATCCGAAACAACCTGCGTTACAGGAATAAGATACCGGAACGCCGCCTTCCCAACGATTCAGGAAGGTATTAGACGAAGTCAGACATTCATACCCGAGCGCACAATTGGACAGATGGGTATAGAGGCGATTTTCAGGATATTGCTTCGTTAAACGTTTAACACCCGCACGTACGTCATCTCGATCACAGTTCAACGGATTCCATTGATCTGGGTGATCCGACATCCGGGCAGTGACGTAAAACTCACCATCTTTCCATACAACAGCCGAGTAACCGAACAACGGCAGTTTGTACTCCTTATCCGTCTTTACATACCCTGGCAGACACAACCGAGTGAATCCTTGCGGAAGCAAAGCCCCAACCGCCTGTGTGTCGCTAGGCATTGGCAGCATCTCGCCAGTATCCGGGTCCATACCAATCGGACGTGTACTCGGCAGTCCAACCAGCGTTGCACCTTCCGGCAAAGGAATCAGCTCATCCTCCATAATTTCGACGATCATATCTCCACTGCGGGCAAGCCCGTACAGGGAAGGATGATCAAATACATTACCTTTTTCATCTGCGTATACTAAATACATGATGTTCTCCTCACATCTAATAGGTTAAAGCCAAACGACGAGTATATTGTTATTCCTGCAGCAGCGCTGCAAATTGGAGTTAAATCAACGACGTAATTCTAGGTAGTTGTACCGGAAGCCGCAGTCTGTCTTGGCGAGCGCCGAGTCGTAGTCTGTCCGGAGTTACTTGTCGGACTGTTGCCAGCTGTATCAAATGCCGCCAAGAACTCAGCATTCGTTTTGCTATTACGCAGTTTTTTCAGGAAGCCTTCGACAAAGTCGTGGGAATCGTTCATGTTTTTACGGATCGCCCAGATTGTATCAAGCTCTTCCTTGCTCAGCAACACTTCTTCGCGACGTGTACCGGAACGACGAATATCGATAGCCGGGAAAATACGACGCTCTGCCAGCTTGCGATCCAGATGAAGCTCCATATTACCCGTACCTTTAAATTCTTCATAAATAATATCGTCCATACGCGATCCCGTATCAATCAATGCTGTAGCCAGAATCGTCAGGCTTCCACCCTCTTCCACATTCCGTGCAGAACCGAAGAAACGTTTCGGGCGATGGAATGCTGCCGGGTCAATACCTCCACTAAGTGTCCGTCCGGACGGTGGGATAACCAGGTTGTATGCACGAGCAAGACGCGTAATGCTATCCAGTAAGATAACGACATCTTTTTCGCTTCAACCAGACGCAGCGCACGTTCAAGCACCAATTCCGCAACCTTGATATGGTTCTCAGGCAGCTCATCAAACGTAGAAGCCACAACTTCCCCTTTAACCGAACGCGACATATCCGTAACTTCTTCCGGACGTTCATCAATCAACAGGACAAATAGTTCAATTTCTGGGTTGTTGGTTGAGATGCTGTTGGCGATTTCTTTGAGGAGAAGTGTTTTACCCGCTTTGGGAGGTGCTACGATCAATCCGCGCTGTCCCAGTCCTACCGGGGCGAGCACATCCATAATGCGTGTGGACAAATGGTTAGGGGATGTTTCGAGAACCAGTTTCTTCTGCGGGTACAATGGGGTTAATGCCGGGAAGTGAAGTCGTTCCGCAGCCGCCGATGGATTCTCACCATTTACAGCGTTAACTTGCAGCAAACCGAAGTATCGCTCGTTTTCTTTAGGTGTTCTACACTTACCTGAGACGAGGTCACCTGTTCTTAGATCAAACTTACGAATCTGTGAGGCTGAGATGTAGATGTCTTCCGTACTTGGCAGGTAATTGATCGGACGAAGGAATCCGTAGCCTTCAGGTAAAATTTCGAGCACACCTTGCATAAACATTAATCCGCTCTGTTCAGCCTGTGCACGTAATATGGCGAAGATCAATTCTTTCTTTTTCAATGTGCCATAGTAGGGAATTTGATATTTTTTGGCCAGTTTGTAGAGGTCCGTTAGTTTCATTTCTTCCAAATCGGAAATTTGTAGATCCATATAATAACCACCTATTCAATTAATAAGTCCGTGAAATGGATAGTTTCGCTTGATGTTCCGGCTATAAGAGCAGCATCGTTCTGCAATTCTCTTCTGTCCATTGTACGGAATGTTACCGTTATAATGCAAATACTTGTCTTTGAGTGTAAGTTTCCGGGCGGGATGGCCAGCATTCGGCAGGATCCGCTAGTGAGTGAACACGAATACATGAGGCGTTCGATCCGGGCAGACCGGCTATGGAGCGCAGTTCAAACAAAACCGGGGTTTGGGGAAAAGGAAATGATGTTCTTACAGCCATATGAAGTCTGACTCAAAAAAAGACCCTCCGGTAAAGGAAACAGGAACATTTCGTCTTATCCCGGAGAGACTGAGAACTCTATTAAAACAGGTTTGCCCAATTATTGTAAGGATATGCAGCTCTGTCAAAATAATCACTTTAATGCCGTAAAACTCGCCATTCCATACAGAATTAATCTGTTTCTCGCCACACATCTGCACCTAGCAGACGCAGGTTGGTTACTAGATGATCGTACCCACGATCGATAAATTCAACGCCAGTCACTTCGGTCACACCTTCACTGACGGTGAGACCTGCGATCACCAGCGCTGCACCAGCGCGAAGATCAGATGCTTTTACCTTGGCCGCATTCAAAGCACTGCCTTCAATAATAGCTGAGCGCCCTTCGACACGGATCTTAGCGCCCATGCGTACCAACTCAGGAACGTGCTTAAATCGGTTGCTATATACAAAGTCGCTCAGGACACTCACACCCGTTGCCTGTGTCAAAACACTGGTCATCGGGGACTGCAAATCCGTCGGGAAACCGGGATAGACAAGTGCCTTAACGTCTACATGATTGTATCTCGGCTTGCCAATGACACGAATACTTTCGTCGAGCTCTTCAATGCCAACGCCCATTTCCAACAACTTCGCCGTTAAAGCCTCCAGATGTTTGGGAATCACATTGTCAATCAGAACGTCGCCACGCGTCGCAGCCGCAGCGATCATATACGTGCCCGCTTGTATCCGGTCCGGAATGATGGAATGACGGCAACCCTTCAGCTCCGACACACCTTCAATACGGATCGTTTCGGTACCGGCACCCTTGATGCTGGCACCCATTGAATTCAAAAGTGTTGCTACATCTATAATCTCAGGCTCTTTAGCCGCGTTTTCGATAATTGTAGAGCCTTTGGCACGAGTAGCCGCCAGCATGATGTTAATGGTTGCACCTACACTGCTTACATCCAGATAAATCTTTGCTCCACGCAGCTCTTTGGCATGCAAATGAATGGAGCCATGTTCATTCGTTACGGTTGCGCCAAGCGCTTCAAACCCTTTGATATGCTGATCAATCGGACGAGGCTCAAAGTTGCAGCCTCCTGGTAAACCAATGGTTGCTTCTTTAAAACGCCCAAGCAGTGCTCCCATCATATAATACGAAGCACGAAGCTTCTTCACGGGACCATTCGGCATCGGAATGGATTTAATATCGGAAGGATCGATCTTCATCTGACTGCCTTCCCAATGTACACGAGCACCGAGTTCCTCCAAAATTTCTGCATAAACCGCCACGTCACTCAAAAGCGGCAGGTTGTCCAGCACGACTTCTGACTCGGCAAGCAATGCTGCAGGAATAAGCGCGATGGCGCTGTTCTTGGCGCCGCTTATAGTTACAGTTCCCTGTAACGGACGTCCGCCACTAATCATTAATTTTTCCATAAAGCTTAATGTCCCCCTACGTGTTTTGCAGCCGGTTAACGGCAATACGTGCTGTTGGCTTTCGATGTAGAAATAAGGCGTGAAAATGGAAAGACACCGGCTAGGCGGTGTTCTTTCCACTTACACTGTATGGAACTGGTAAAGACAAATTACGCTTTGTTGTTAGAACCAAACTCGCGAATTTTACCTTTAACGGTTTCTTTGATTGCATCACGGCCTGGTACGATGAACGTACGTGGATCGTAAGCATCTGGTTTAGCTGCAAGCACTTCGCGAACTACTTTGGAGAACGAAATTTGGTTCTCAGTGTTCACGTTGATTTTGGAAGTACCCAGGGAAATGGCTTTGTCGATATCATGTTTAGGGATACCTGTACCACCATGCAGTACCAGTGGAACGTTAACTGCATCGCGAACTTCTTCCATTTCTTTGAAGCCCAAGTTAGGCTCGCCATGGTAAGGACCGTGTACGGAACCAAGAGCTGGAGCCAATGTGTCGATACCCGTTTCTTTAACGATACGTACACACTCGTTCAGGTCAGCGTACATGATACCACCGATAACGTCGTCTTCTTGTCCACCAACAGTACCTACTTCGGCTTCTACAGAAACACCTTTAGCGTGTGCATATTCAACAACTTTTTTAGTCATTTCGATGTTTTCATCGATGGAGTGGTGGGAACCGTCGATCATTACGGATGTAAATCCAGCATCGATCGCTTCTTTACACTTATCAAAGCTGGAACCGTGGTCCAAGTGAATAGCAACTGGAACGGTGATTTTCATGTCGTGAATGAGTCCTTCTACCATTTTAACTACTGTGTAGAAACCGCTCATGTGACGAGCTGCGCCTTCGGATACGCCCAGGATTACTGGGGATTTCTCTTCTTCAGCAGCAGCAAGAATCGCTTGAGTCCACTCAAGGTTATTGATGTTGTATTGACCAACTGCATATTTTCCTTCGAGTGCTTTGTTCAACATGTCTGTCATAGATACTAATGGCATGGTTTCAATCCTCCTAGGGGTGTTGGGTTGTGTCTATGGTTTTTAGCCGAAATCACATACGGGCTTATTATACCACATCCCATGTCAAATACTAAACAAGCATTTGCAAAAATGCTGTGCTTTGCAGCACAGTTTTCATAGACACAGCATGATGGCGTATCCATTTCCAATATTCCCCGATACCAGACTGAAATACCCTTCATGCCTACCCACAGACTCTCAAAGCTTCACACGCAAAAAAATCCTGTATTCACAGGATTCAGCTGCACTTATTCGCAGTATCATTTCGAAGCTGCATATTGACTGCCACTCGCATTTCATCGATATCAAACGGTTTCGTAAAGTGCATGAGCGCTCCAAGATCCGTAGCTTCCTTGATCATGTCCAGTTCACCATAAGCCGTCATCATGATGACTTTGATATCCGGATCAATTTCCTTAATATGTTTCAGAATTTCCAGGCCATCCATGCCCGGAATCTTCATATCGAGCAGTACAAGATCAGGTTTGTCATTATTTACTATCTCCAGGGCAATCTTCCCATTAGGCGCTTGGAACGTATTATATCCTTCGCTGCTGAACACTTCCATTAACAGGATTCGGATACCATTCTGGTCATCGACAATTAACACTTTTTTATTTTCCACTGATTAACCTCCTAGAATTAGGAAAGCATGTACGTCTGAATCTGGATAACAATCCCATAGTCGTCATGATAAGTATTCTACCTCCCCATTGAAATCCTGCTTACATCGTAAAATGCCAAAAACCATTTTCTCTTATCTCGACATATTAAAAAAGGATGTTCCGGCATCCTTATCGGTTGCCAAGAACATCCTTTTATTTATAGCTTAATAATCAGTGCTTATTTTCCAACGCTCTCCAGAGAAGCTTTTACAAACTCACGGAACAACGGCTGTGGACGGTTCGGACGGGAAGTGAATTCCGGGTGGAATTGTACTGACAGGAACCATGGGTGACCCGGAAGCTCCACGATCTCAACCAGACGTCCATCCGGGGATGTACCCGATATAACCAAACCGGCTTTTTCAATCGCTTCACGGTATTCATTGTTGAACTCGTACCGGTGACGGTGTCTCTCATAGACCAATTCATCATCGTAACAAGCCATTGCCAGGGAACCTTCTTGAAGCTTACAAGGATACAGACCCAGACGCATTGTTCCACCCAGGTTTTCGATATCTTTTTGTTCAGGCAACAAGTCGATTACCGGGAACTCCGTAGCTGGATTAATCTCAGAGCTGTTCGCTCCAGTCAAACCAACGATGGAACGTGCATATTCAATAACAGACACCTGCATACCCAGGCAAATACCGAAGAACGGAATTTGTTTCTCACGGGCATAACGAATGGCAGATACCTTACCTTCGATACCCCGATCACCAAATCCGCCAGGTACGAGGATTCCGCCTACACCATGCAGCAGATCGCCTACATTCTCATCCGTGATATCTTCGGAGTGAATCCAGCGGATCTTCACATCAGCATTGGATGCAAATCCTGCATGAGACAAGGATTCAACAACACTTAAATAAGCATCATGCAAAGCAACATATTTACCTACAATGGCAATCTCCACTGTATGCTCCAGCTTGTTGATCCGGTCAACCAGCCCTTCCCACTCGCTCATATCCGGTGCAGGAGTAGTCAGCTTCAGGTGGTTTACCACGATCTCGTCCAAACCTTCTTCACGCAGATTCAAAGGCACTTGGTACAATGTGTCTGCATCACGGCATTCCACCACTGCGTTTTCATCAATGTCACAGAAGAGAGCGATCTTGGCTTTCATGTCTTTGGAAAGCTCATACTCTGTACGGCAAACAATAACGTTTGGCTGAATTCCAATGCTGCGCAATTCCTTCACACTGTGCTGAGTTGGTTTGGTTTTCACTTCACCAGCAGCCTTGATGTAAGGGATAAGTGTTACATGGATGTACATGACGTTGTCACGACCTACATCGCTCTTGATTTGACGAATAGCTTCCAGGAAAGGCAAGCTCTCGATGTCACCCACCGTACCGCCAATCTCCGTAATAACGACATCCGAACCCGCTTCACGTCCTGCGCGGAATACACGCTCTTTGATCTCGTTCGTGATGTGTGGAATGACTTGTACCGTTCCGCCCAGATATTCCCCGCGCCGCTCTTTGCTGATGACGGAGGAGTATACTTTACCAGTCGTGACGTTGCTGTTTTTGGAGAGGTTGATGTCAATAAAACGTTCGTAGTGGCCAAGGTCAAGATCCGTTTCCGCGCCATCATCCGTTACAAACACCTCACCATGCTGATAAGGACTCATTGTTCCCGGGTCGATATTGATGTATGGATCAAATTTTTGAATGGTTACCTTCAACCCTCGGTTTTTCAGCAATCTGCCCAGCGAGGCAGCCGTTATCCCTTTGCCCAGGGAGGACACAACTCCGCCCGTCACGAAAATATACTTTGTCACTGTTATTACCCTCCTAATATAAGTACGGAATTCAGGCGATATATGGTATTATCGTAACCCGTTTCCCAGGTAATCATCGTTAAAAAGAGCAATGGCAGAAATTCCCTGCATCTGCGAACTGCTCTTTCATGCGAAGACCGTTTGTAAACAACGTTGTTCTACAGCGTAGAATGGTGCAAACCTTCCGGAAGCCATTACCCAGATCTGTCCCAAAAAGAGATCATTGGATCAGTGAATTTGGTGTTTTGGATATACAAAAACAGACCACGGATTGTTGGCCGGGAGCATGCGGAATTCAAATCATTTTGCAAAATTCTGCCTCTAAAAATACAAAAAAAGTACTCCCGCAGGACGGGGCACTTTTTATAAAAAACATAAATATTTTGTCGCTCATTCATAAGCCCATGCAATAGTTTACCCGTTACCCCGTCTGCTGTCAAGGTTGACAATGCGGGGAAAATGGGTAAACTATCGATGTCAAAAATGACGGTTACTTATCGGAATCGTCGTCAAATTCAGCCTCGTCTTCAGACTCTTCTTCTTCGTCTTCATCGAGGTCTTCCTCTTCCAAATCGTCATCTTCAACCAGAACTTCTTCATCGCTATCTTCTTCGTCAAAGATGTCGTCTTCGTCATCATCATCGTCATCATCATCTTCGTCCTGATCATCATCAGAATTATCGAAGTCTTCGTCGCTGTTGTAGCTGTCTTCCTCTTCGCCGAAGTCCTCATCTTCCAGATCATCGTCTTCATCGTTGATAATGCGCGGACGCTTCGCACCCGTCATGGTATCTTCCGATCCAGCTACCGGATACCAGCGCTTCAAGCCCCACAGACTCGTACCGACGCAAGCAAAACGGCCATCGATATTAATCTCGGTATATAGCTGGGCGATAAACTCGTTGATTTCTTCATCAGTCATTCCGCGCTGTTTAGCTACCTCATTCATCAAATCACGGTAGTAATACGGCGTATTGGCCGCTTTCAGCACCATAAAGGCGAGGTCCACCAAAGGAATCTCTCTGACCTTTTCTTTATCAATTTTCAAATTGAGCGAGGTACTCACTGACAGACACTTCCTCTCACACATAATTCACTTTATATCCCTACGAACTGGAACGTTACGTATAACATATCCATTAACAAACCTAAGTAAAACCTATTTAGCGTTAAAAAGCAAGTTTTTATGTATGGATGTCTCATAATTCCAAGAAGCGACTTTTAAACGAGCAATATACAGACTGTAAGAGACAACTAACTGGCGGGCACATCATCTTTAGGTCAAAAATGGCAGCATCATATAAAAAAGACGGAGTCCCCTCCGCCTTCTGACTGTATACCCTTGAAGGATCGCTCCTCCCAGGGTCCCCGCAAGAGCCCTCTAGCCCTCCATCCATCATATGTCCCTTCGCCCGTTTTGACACGAAGAGAATGTGTTTTTGTAAAAAAAGGGCAGGTTCCCCATGCGGCGAGATGAACGCATTCATAGAATACCTCAGCATGTTCATCCCGAAGGGGGCTGCCCATTATGGACTATACTGGTTTTCTACATCAATTGGTTGAAGGAATGCAACGTCCCGAACCAGAACAGGGGCGGCGATACCTAATTCGGTTCGCCAAACCGAAGCAATATGAAGCCTGCCTCGTGGAACTGTCGCGGATGAGGAATGAATTTACTGATCTTAGTGCGGTCCGCTCCTCCCGGCTGGCCCGCTCCATTATCGCCCCGGTGCATGACCCGGAAGAACTATATCGCTACAGTGATGACATTACGGTAGAAGAAGACGCGTCCATTTCATTGCATGCCGCCACCGCGCTACACAGTAAACCGAGCAGCGTTCAGGGCGTACCTTGGGGCGTAAAGCAGATTCGCGCTCCCAAAGTATGGTCCGTTTCCACAGGGCACCGGATAAAAATCGGTGTAATTGACACAGGTGCCGATTATCAGCACCCTGATCTTCGCTATTCGCTGGCACGCGGAATCAATCTGTTAAACCGCAGCCTGCTTCCTCATGATGATAACGGTCATGGCACCCATATTGCCGGAACCATTGCCGCAGCTAATAGTACGGCAGGCATGATCGGTGTAGCTCCCCGCTCGCTGATCTATCCGGTGAAGGCGTTCGACCATAATGGCTCGGCCTTTGTGTCAGACATCGTGCTTGGGATCGACTGGTGTGTGCGCAATCGGGTCGATATCATCAATATGAGCTTTGGCATGAAAACGCGCAGCAAAGCATTGCTTGATGTCGTGAACCGTGCGTATCAGGCCGGGATCGTCATTGTCGCTTCGTCAGGAAATGACGGCAAACGCCGCAGCATTGATTATCCGGCACGTTATCAGCAAACGATATCGGTCGGTGCAACCGACAAAAACCGGCGGATTGCCTCGTTCAGTAACCGAGGCGCATTCGTCGATGTATATGCGCCAGGGGACAAAATCGTCTCCTCCTGGGTGCAAGGCAAGCACCATGAGATGAGCGGCACCTCCATGGCGACGTCGCACGTCAGTGGCGCCATAGCGCTCCTGCTTGCAAAGCATCCTGGCCTGTCGCCAGCCGAGATCAAAACGCTCGTGAAGCGCTCGACCGTTCCGCTGCGCGCACGCAAGACCTCCACCGCGAAGAGCAAAATACGCGGTGGCGAGATCGACGCCCTCAAGCTAATGCAGGAGGGCGGAGGGTAAGGAGCGTCGGCTGCCGCTGGGGCCGCCCCGTGAAGCATCGCTAAGCGCAGCACTGCCGCGCGGTGTGATGCTTCATGGCGGTAACCATAGCGGCAGCCGGCGCTGGCCTTAAGTGCCTCGGGCCGTGTAACCATGGCCGCGGGCACAGCAAAAAGTCTCCATGTCCACGCTGCATTGCAGGCGCGTGGTGCATGGAGACTTT
The DNA here is from genome assembly GCF_052244825.1 of Paenibacillus sp. 1A_MP2. Taxonomy (NCBI): domain Bacteria; kingdom Bacillati; phylum Bacillota; class Bacilli; order Caryophanales; family Paenibacillaceae; genus Paenibacillus; species Paenibacillus sp. 1A_MP2. Next base: position 258,458 of record NZ_JBQQCS010000001.1, read on the forward strand.
TTGTCAAAGCCATAGGGCGGCTGAGCACCGCCAAGGCTTGAATTACATTTTGTCCGGTGCGGACACGCCCACCAGACGAAGCGCTGTTGCGATGACGGTGCGTACAGCACCGATCAGCGCCAGACGCGCCTGCGTTTGTCCCGCGTCTTCAGTAATGACGCGCTCCGCACGGTAGTAACTGTGGAACAGGGATGCCAGTTCATATACATAACGAACAATACGATGAGGCGCATATCCCGTAGCAGCAGTCGCGATTTCTTCAGGCAGCTCACCCATTTTGCGAAGAAGGTCATATTCATGCTCCGTTGTCAGCTTCGAAAGGTCGATCTGTGACAATGGCAACAGCTCAATGCCTTGTTCTTCTGCCTGACGGTACACGCTGCATACCCGAGCATGTGCGTATTGTACATAGAATACCGGATTTTCATTAGACGTCGAAATGGCGAGGTCCATGTCGAAGTCCAGATGAGAATCCATGCTGCGCATGGTGAAGAAGTAACGAATGGCATCGATGCCTACTTCGTCCATCAGATCTTCCATCGTTACTGCCTTGCCTGTACGCTTGGACATCTTCACTTTCTCGCCGTTCTGGAACAAGCTCACCATCTGTGCAATCAACACGACCAATTTCTCCGGATCGTTGCCGAGTGCTTGCATGGCCGCTTTCATCCGTGGAATATAGCCGTGGTGGTCCGCTCCCCAGATGTTAATCATGGTGTCATATCCACGCGCATATTTATCACGGTGATAAGCGATGTCTGGCGTAAGGTACGTGTACGTACCGTCATTTTTAATCAAAACGCGCTCTTTGTCGTCACCATACTGCATGGTTTTCAACCAAGTTGCTCCGTCTTGCTCATAGATTTCATTACGATCACGCAATTCGTCAAGCACACGCAGCACTTCTCCGTTATCATACAGTGAAGTTTCGCTGAACCAGATGTCGAAATTGACACGGAAGCGATTCAAGTCACGTTTGATCTTGTCCAGCTCTTTCTCCAGACCGAAGTCACGGAAATAGGCAGCACGGTCACCCGGATGCATGGACAGCAAAGAATCACCCTTCTCGGCTACCAGCTCCTTGGCAAATCCTTTGATATCCTCACCGTGATAACCGTCTTCCGGCATCTCTGCATCTTGGCCCAGTTCTTGCAAATATCTAGCTTCAATGGAGCGAGACAGGTTAAACACCTGGTTACCGGCATCATTAATGTAGTATTCACGTGTTACATCATACCCGGCATAGTCGAGGATGTTACAAAGCGCATCACCAACAGCCGCTCCACGCGCATGGCCCAGATGCAGGCTGCCTGTCGGGTTGGCACTGACAAACTCCATCTCGACCTTGCGCCCTTCACCCACATTGATTCTTCCATAATTCTCGCCCTGCTCATGTACAAGCCCCAGCACAGGATAGAGATAGCTCTTGTCCAATTTGAAGTTAATGAATCCTGGTCCGGCAATTTCCGCCTTCTCGATTCCAGCTTCAGTCAGATTGAGATTGGCAATAATCTCTTCTGCAATCTGGCGTGGATTACGCTTGGCAATCTTGGTCAGTTGCATAGCGGCATTGGTCGCCAAATCGCCGTGTGTTTTCTCGCGTGGTACTTCAAGGGTAATGGTCGGCAGGTCCTCCTGCGCAACAATGCCAGCAGTAACAATGGCATTGCCGATAGCTGTACTTACCCGTTCGTTAATCGTATCTAATGGATTACGTGTCATGAAATTGGTTCCTCCTGTATATGCAAACTTATCGCGAAATGTCCGGATTCTTCGTCAAAGCGGTAAAAGTCGTAGCTCCACGCTGCGCGTGCGCTCAATCCCTGAATGGAAAGTTCCAGCTCCTGTGTATGCGTGGACAAGGCAAACGACATATACGGCGAGCGGTAAAAACCAGGGAGCTTGCGGCCTAGTTCAAACGTTTGCTCCGATTCCACCTCGCCATGACGTATAATCTTGATGGATTGTCCGCCCAGCTTCAATGTTGTTCGGGTAATACCGCCCTCGGGTCCGGTCTGTGGTTCTTCATACCGTACATAGAGCACAGATCCTTTCAACACGGCTTCACCCTGCATTTCCTGCAGTACATCTTCACCTTCATAACGGCTGTGCAGCCGGATCTGAACCGGTCGCATGTTCGACATGAATGTTAACCTCCATTATATTCGAGGCGACGCAAAATCAGGCACGGCCGGTGAGAACAGCCCTTCCTGTATTGTTGTGCCGCTATACGCGCTCATATTTCCGGATAGCTCGCTATCCTAAACTCTACTGTATAACTATATCCAGTTCACCCGCTCAATTCAAATCCAAATTCAGAGTTTTTGCCCATCAGCGCCAAAAAAAGCAGAGCCACACCTGTAAAGTGCAGCTCTGCCTTGCTTCATTAATAAGGAAATACGTTCCGTATCAGGTCCATCGCGGCTCATATGGAAATGGACAGGTCGACTCTACCAGCTTGGCGCGCACCTGTACGAGACAGCCACAATAGCGACAGGTCGTGCCGTACTGTAAAGCTGGACAATGGGAGCAAATGCTCATACGCCGCTCATATTCACTATCCTCGACTGCCGGACGTGAGCGTGAAGCCAACGCCACGAGCCGCGCCATCTTGGCTTCACTGATCTTTACATCATATTGATCATTACATCCCTTGCATGGTTGCTGCTTTCCGATATGTCCACCTGTCACAGATGCTTCCATTGGATCAGCCCTTTACAGCGACTACTCCAACAGAGGCCGGAGGCAGCACAAAACGCAGTTTGTTATTTTCGAGTGTAATACCCTTCCATTCCGCAGGTTGAACCCGATCCGGCTGTTCAAATGTGTTGAACGCACCATAATCTGCATGATGTAGAATCTGTCCCGATACAGAAGCAGCATCCGCTGATTCGATGTGACAGACCACTTCAAGCTCATCCGTATGACTAAGGTTACACGCTGTCACATGAATAATTCCATCATTGCTGCGAGAAGCCGACAAACTTAGTTGAGGGATGGTCTCGTCCCCGAATGTATATCCAGGACTCTCATAGTTCAGCTCCAATCGCTGTGCGTCCATATGCACCTGATACATATCGAACACATGATATGTAGGCGTAAGCAGCATCTTATCTCCTTCAGTCAGAACGAGCGATTGGAGAACATTAACGATCTGTGCCAGATTGGCCATGTGCACTCTTTTATTGTGTGCGTTAAAAATATTCAGGTTGATCCCGGCAAGTACGGCATCTCGCATCGTATTTTGTTGGTACAGAAATCCCGGATTCGTACCCGGTTCAACGTTATACCACGTTCCCCACTCATCCACGATAATACCGACTCTGCCCTCAGGGTCGTATTTATCCATAATCTCGGAGTGCTTCACAAGTAACTCTTCCATATATAGCGTCTTTTTCAACGTTGTGAACCATTCGGCTTCTCCAAATCCTGTAGCCTCACCTTTATCCGCCCACTCACCTGTTGGAATGGTGTAATAATGGAGGCTGATTCCATCCATAAAACGACCGGCCTCCCGCATTAATACTTCCATCCAGTCGTAGTTGTGATCGTTTGGCCCACAGGCGATTTTATATATCTCATTTCCGGAATAATTACGTACATATGTCGCGTAACGACGGTACTCATCTGCGTAGTATTCAGGACGCATATTACCGCCGCAACCCCAGTTCTCGTTCCCGACACCAAAATATTTCAGCTTCCATGGCTCTTCACGGCCGTTGCTCTTCCGCCAGTTCGCCATTGGAGATTCCCCATCAAACGTGATGTACTCCACCCATTCCTGCATCTCCTGCACCGTACCACTTCCCAGATTGCCACTGATATACGGCTCTGTACCGAGCAGTTCACACAATCTCAGAAACTCATGCGTACCAAAATGATTGTTCTCTTCTACCCCGCCCCAGTGTGTGTTGATCATGCGGGCGCGCTCACTTTTTGGACCTACGCCATCTTTCCAGTGGTATTCATCCGCAAAACAACCGCCAGGCCAGCGAAGCACTGGAATATGAAGCTTTTGCAGCGCAGTCAGCACATCGTTACGGATGCCCTCCGTATTCGGAATAGGTGAATCCTCTCCTACCCACAACCCTTCATAGATACAGCGTCCCAAGTGCTCGGAAAAGTGACCATATATATTACGATTTATTAATCCTTGTTCCGAATCAGCCTTTAAAATAACCTCAACCATAATTTCAACCTCCTAAAAGTAATTGTTATCGCTTACAATAACGTGTTTTTGAACAGGATTCAACCGTTTTTATTTCAACACAAACAAGCCCATTCCGGCTTCACTTGCCCGGAAAAGGCTTGTTTGTTCATGTCGGCCTCATCAGGCCAAATAAGTTAAGATTTACACTCTTTTAGATTGAAATCGCCTTAAAATTATTCCATGGCATGACGCCATTTACTCGTTTTCAGCGGGCAATAACATTTTTTTCTTCCATGTTGTTCCATCATCTGTCGTCTCATAAATCGCAGGAGAATTGTTGCTTGTTACGACGAGCCAACCTGTTTTGGCAGAAGGGAACGAAATGCGGGAGCTATAACCTGGATCCTTCAGGTCAATATTTTTCCACGTGGAACCTGCATCATAAGAACGTCCAATCCCTACTTTGCCTGCTGCAGGTGATCCTCCTGAGAGATAGGCCGTCTGATTACCGATCAACGCCATGTTCCCTGGGTGACCCCCTGGTTCTGCGGGACCTTTTCCGTTCCCTGTGCTGCTTGCACCTGGAGCCGGACCACCACCTGCTGTAGATTGAGCGAATACCTGTCTCCAATTCTTGCCCTCATTCCCGCTTGCATAGAGGGAATACGATTGCTGGGACATTCCTGCGTCGCCATACAGAAGGGCCCATACCTGGTTACCGCTTGCGTATAAGTCTCCACCGCTCCAGGTTGTTGATGCCACCTTCAACGATTGCGTCCAGTTCTTGCCGCTATTACTTGTCTGCATGATACGGTAACCCGAACCAGGAGCCACGACAATGGCATAACCTTGCTTCTCTGTCGCAAACACAGCTCCGCGTGTATTGGCTGGTGTAGAGATGGGGCTCCATGTTGCACCCCCGTCCTTTGTCATATATGCCCCATTATAGGTGTACCCAAAGCCTTCATTTTTAGTGCGAAAATCAATTCGCTTAAATTGTAAGCCACCAATATCCATCCGTGTCCAGTGTGATCCACCATCTGTTGAGCGGATGAGATACGTCGTAGGAGAATTCTTCACCTGAGCCAATGCAAATCCATTCACATTATTCGGAAAATCAAGTTGTGTGAACTGCCATTGACCGGTATAAATGGACTGCCACGTACAGCCTGCATTCGAGGTACCGATCAGGAATCCCTCGCCAGCAGCCCGTCCGGTTGTATTGTTTAAAAAGTCGATATCCGTAAATTGCAGTCGCTGGTCTTCCACACCACTGCCCTTTTTCAACGTAGCTGTTAATCCATGATCTCCACTTCCACACGTTGGGGAGGATGCAGCGTTAGCGCCTGGTAGTGTATGTACCGGACCAAGTCCCCAAGCCAGCGTTATCGATAATGCGAGTGCGCCGATCCGTTTCCATGTCATTCTGCTCATTGTTGTCATTGTGACACCTCCTTCTATGGTTTTACCCCATTTTGCAGGATTTAACGTAACAATTTGTTTATCCCGCGTGACATTATTGCAATAAAAAACACTCATGCCCACATTTTGTATCTCATGGGCATGAGTGGTTCATCATTAATCTCTACTACGAGCCGATTTAAATGGGATATGTCTTAAAAGCAATAATCACAAAAGTGATACTTAAAATCAGGCACAGGACAAAATGCAATTTATTGTATTTAAGTGTCTTGATGCTAAAGGCAACATATAACATAGCGAGATTAGCCAGTATTAACGTTAAATTGATGAACAAAGTCATTGTTAATATAAGATTGATGGTAAATATCATAAGTACCGCTATAAACCATTTGGGATACATACTCAATTGAGCCCGGATTGCATGCATAACAAAACCCCTTCCCTCTATTTCCATATTATACATAAATATTAAGATAGAGTCATCCCGAATAAGTGTTTTCTGCATGACACACGGGTGTATTTATATATACAACAAACGGTAGAGGCATGGGAACGTACGTGCTATAATCGATGTTATGGACTTGAATTGCAAGCGAAAACCCACCTCATAAGGTTGACAGCCTGACGGTGGGTTTCGCTTGAATAGCAATATTTAATTCATGCACGCCGTGGCAGTCCACAGCCTTTCGGGGTCCTAAGAGTCTTTACCGTTGGCGCGGTGAAGGCTCTTTTTTATATATGGTCAAACCCAATCACCATATACTTCACGAATGTAATATATCAATGAATATATTACTGAATACTTTTGTAGTCCGTATAACATCATCCAGAAATGAGGTTCAATCAATCAAGTTTAAGAAACGATCATAAAAAAACGCCCTCTCCTACGCAGGCTTTTAACCCGGCGCAGACAGAGGACGCTGTTATTTTACTGTTATTTTACTATTACTTCACAAATCCAAGCAGCATTTCACGGATCATCTTCGCAGCCACAATTTGTGTCTGTTCCGTAGGATCGTAAATTGGTGCCACTTCCACCAGATCACAACCCACTACATTTACATCTGATCCTGCAATCATGTGGATGGCTTCAAGCAGTTCCTTGGACGTAATACCGCCCGCTTCTGCTGTTCCTGTACCCGGAGCCGCGGACGGATCAAGCACGTCGATATCAATTGTAACGTATACCGGACGGTTACCCATTTTCGGAAGAGCTTCCTTCATCGGAGCTGCCACTTCAAATGGATAGAAGTTGATGTTCTCCCGTCCGAATTGGAACTCTTCACGAGAGCCGGAACGAATTCCGAACTGATAAATATTTTTGCCACCCATCAGTTCAGCTGCTTTACGCACTGGTGTCGAGTGAGACAATGGCTCGCCTTCATAGTTTTCACGAAGGTCGGCATGTGCATCAATATGAATCAGGATAAGGTCGGGATATTTTTTGTACATTTGCTGAATGACAGGCCAAGTAACAAGGTGTTCCCCGCCGAGACCAATCGGGAATTTGTCGTCCGCCAGCAGGCCACCGATATATTCTCCGATGACTTCGAGACTGCGTCCTGCGTTACCGAAAGGCAAAAGCAGATCGCCGGCGTCAAAGTAAGTCATATCCACAATGCTTTTATCCAGGTAAGGGCTGTACTCTTCAAGTCCAACCGAAGCCTGACGGATATGGGAAGGACCAAAACGGGACCCTGGACGGAAGCTGACGGTGTAATCCATCGGCATACCATAAATGACCGCTTTGGAGTTCTCATAATCCTCTGAACTGCAAATAAACACGTTACCTGAATAAGCTTGATCCAATTTCATCTCAATAATCCTCCTTATTTCGTAAGGTCTTCCACGAATTTAGGAAGAACAAACGCCGCTTTGTGCAGACGTGGAGAGTAATATTTCGTATCCATCTCTGGAATCTGCGTCTCGTCCACCTCAAGCGGATTATGTTTTTTGCTCCCCATTGTAAAAGTCCACAGACCACTTGGGTACGTAGGGATATTACAGCCGTACACATGTACGATCGGGAAGATTTCTTTAACGTCCTTGTTTACCTTTTGGATCAGATCCGCTTTGAACCACGGGTTGTCCGTTTGAGCAACGAAGATCCCGTCCTCTTTTAGCGCTTCATAGATGCCTTGGTAGAAACCGCGCTCAAATAGCGGAGCAGCCGGCCCTACAGGCTCTGTGGAGTCAACGATGATTACATCGTATTCATTTTTATGCTCTATAATATGCATGTAGCCATCGTTCACCAGCACTTCGACGTTAGGCTCGTCCAACTTACCGGCGATTTCGGGCAGATACTTTTTGGAATATTCAATCACTTTCCCGTCGATTTCGACAAGAACTGCCTTTTCTACAGCAGCATGCTTAATGACTTCACGGATAACTCCGCCGTCACCGCCACCGACAACCAGCACCTTTTTCGGATTCGGGTGTGTGTTTAGCGCAGGGTGAGCCGCCATTTCATGATAAACGAATTCGTCTTTCACCGTCGTCATCACCATGCCGTCAAGCAGCAACATATTGCCGAATTCCTCGGTCTCTACCATAGCCAGATCTTGAAAATCCGTCTTTTCGCTTACATAGGTCTGCTTAATCTTCGCGGTGATTCCGAATGCGGGGGTCTGTTTCTCCGTAAACCACAATTCCATAATCTCTACCTTCTTTCCGTAAAGTTAATGATCAGCCATACCTGACAAAGCGCGGGTGCGCTGCCAGTTCGCCCAAGCACGTCCAGCGTTCGGCGCCATACAGCGTTATGGTTGCTGGCTGCGGGAAAGGTCCGCGTTTCACTACATTATATAGATTAAATTGACCAGAGCGTACAGAGCGTCTGAGTGATCAAATAATCACTGACAATGGTACTGTTCGATCTTCCTTGCCTGTTGTATGTTGTGCCGAACTGTTATCTTTCATTACCCTTTTGCATTATACGCGATTGACGTTTATACTGCAAAACGGTTTTTTTCTGCAAAAAAGCTATATTTTAAACCGTTAAACGGGATGATTGAATATCCATGTCACCGAATTCCCATACTGGAAAGAAAAGAAAGGAGCCCGTTCCATGACCCAACCAAGCCAAAAGACCCGCAAACGCGGGTTCCGCATATGGAAAGTCATCAAAAGTCTGACTCTGCTCGCTATTCTCGGCCTAATCGCCCTGACAGCAGGATTAGTCTACCTATACGCCACTAGTCTGCCGCTGGCTGACTCGGATCGCAATTCCAGACTGCTGGACAGCCAGGGCGAAGTCATTGCCACTTTCTCGGCGGGAGGCAAAGACTCGGTGCCTGTACAGTTAGGAGATATTTCACCTGACTTAGTCAACGCCACACTTGCAGTTGAGGACCGCAAATTCTATGATCATGTCGGCTTCGACATCCGAGGAATGGGACGGGCTGTACTCGTAAACCTGGAGCATATGCAGATGTCTCAGGGCGCAAGTACACTGACCCAGCAGCTCGCGCGCAACTTGTATTTGTCCCATGAAAAGACGTGGACCCGTAAAGCCAAGGAAGCCATGTACACGGCACAATTGGAGATGAAATACACCAAAGATGAAATTCTGCAGATGTACCTGAATGAAATCTATTACGGTCATGGTGCCTACGGAATCGAAGCGGCTTCGCGGATGTATTTTGGCAAATCGGCCAAACAGTTGACACTCTCCGAAAGTGCCATGCTTGCAGGAATTCCAAAGGGTCCGACGTACTATTCTCCATATAATCATATGAAGAACGCCAAGGATCGGCAGAAGGTTGTACTAAATGCCATGGCTGACATCGGCAAAATTACGCAAGCGGAAGCTGATAAGGCTTATGAGGAAATGCTCTCGTTCAAGCCGGAAAGTGAACGTAAAACCGTGGAAAGCGCCCCCTATTTCCGCGATTATATCCGGAATCTGGCCGTCAAGGAGCTGGGAATCAGCGAAGCGATGCTGGATCATGGAGGATTGAATATATACACCACGCTTGATCTGCGTGTGCAAAAAGCGGCGGAAGACGCCGTAGCCAAAGGCATGGATGCCAAAAGCGAGCTGGAAACCGCTCTGGTATCGATCGATCCCCGTACCGGATACATCAAAGCGATGGTGGGCGGCAAAAATTACCGCACCAATCAGATTAACCATGTACTGGCGACTACACGCCAGCCAGGATCTGCTTTTAAACCGATTATGTATCTGGCTGCCCTGGAATCCAAACAGCTCACCAGTGCTTCCATGTTTAAAAGCGAGCCAACCCTGTTTCATTATGACAATGATCGCAAAACCTATAAACCCGGCAATTTCGGGGATAAGTATTTAGGCGAGATTGATCTGAGACAGGCCATCGCCGCTTCGGACAACATCTACGCGGTAAATACGATTATGCAGATCGGACCTGAACAAGTGGTGAAGATGGCCAAGAATCTAGGGATTACGAGTAATATGAGCCCGGTACCCTCCCTTGCACTCGGAACCTCACCGGTTAGTCCTCTGGAGATGGCTTCCGCATTCTCCGCTATTGCCGCAGGTGGACAGCGAACACCTCCTGTAGCCATTCTGCAAGTGACGGACGCCGCAGGACGAGTAATCTATGAAACACCTCAGACCAAGGCTGAGAGGGTCGTTGAACCCGCTGCTGCTTATGTATTAACACGGTTGATGGAGAGTGTGTTCGAAAATGGCGGAACAGGCAATCGGGTATCTGCAACCATTAAACGGCCTGTCGCTGGCAAAACGGGGACAACGAATACGGATGCCTGGTTAGTTGGCTTTACCCCAGAGCTCTCCACAGCTGTCTGGGTCGGTTACGATCAGGGCAAAGCCATCTCCACATCCGACGGGCGTCGTGCGGCACCTATGTTTGCCCAGTTCACGGAACAGGCTCTTGCCAGTGTTCCACCGAAGATCTTCACCGTACCGGATAACGTCGTCAGTGTATATATCGATCCCGAATCCGGCAAACTGGCGGGCAATGGCTGCGCCGAGAAACGGCTGGAAGTTTTTATTGATGGCACAGAGCCGACTGAGGTCTGTCGCAGCGCTTCAGACGATTCGGGTTCAGAGGATGATAAAAACAGTCGCGAAGTGCAGAATCAGCAGGGAATACAGGAAGAGAAGCATTCATGGTGGAAGGATTTCAAACGCTGGTGGGTGGAATGACCAAAGTGACGTAAATACGTAATGACGCAATTACGTCACTCCAAAATTTCCAGTTTCAGCACAAAAGCAAAAGCCCCGAACCGATCATCTCGGTCACGGGGCTTTTGCTTCTTTTTGAACGGCTTTTTCACATTAATTAGGCAAGCGCTTCTTTCAATTCATCTGGAGAAGCGTTCCACCATTCTTCGTTATGCGTAATCAGCAGTTTTTTGAGTGCTGCGCGATCCTCCGGTCCAAGATCATCCAGCATGAACCGGCGCTTCATAGCATAATCCATACGATTCACATGTTCGGCCAGCAGTTTCCATCCACGACGCGCTTCTGTATCAATCCACATCTCACACGCGGTTGCTCCACCATAGAGCTGCCCCTGTTCGTTACGGTCCACAGCTACCCATACCAGCCATACCTGGCGTCCATTGGGTACGTCCTCACGATTGGTGGAGAATTTGATGTTGCGCTCTACCTTACTCTTCGCATGCATTGCACCAATATCGATCTTAGCTTCTCCGTTATCAATAATAACTGGAGACAGGTTGTTCAGATCAATAGAGCCTGCACCGAAGCCTTTGTGTTTGCTCTTTGCACTAACGATATTCAAGGCAATCTGTTTTTTGCCGTTTTGCTCGTTTTGGTCCATTTTATAGCCTCCAAGGGTTGATACAAATATTTTAACTAATAATCGCCCCAATGCAAACATATACATGCTGTAGATGCTTGTCAACGGGAGGTATTTAACGATGATTCCACGACGCGCCAAGAGCTGGCTCACCGCAATTATAGCCCTGTGTGTAATTGCCGGGGGATATGGCTTGGTCTGGGTACCACACGCTCCATTCATTCTGACTTGCCTGCGCTCGCCCCGGAATCGGGCAAGCCTACGGCACCCGTCAAAACCCAAACATCTCCGGAAAGTATACAGACACCTACCGCTGAAGTGTTCAGCAACCGCGTAGTGGAATATCACATGGATGTGAAGCTGGTAGACGGAAATGTATTACAAGGGACTCAGACGATAACCTGGACACATCCAGGCAAGAAAACCGTCAGTGAGCTTTATTTTCACATGTATCCCAACGCCTTCTCTTCTGCCGACACCACCTTTATGAAAGAATCCGGGAAAGCTTCGCGGCGATGTTATGCCCACGGACGGTTATGGTTCCATGCATATTACAGAAATGAAAACAGAGGACGGGCTTTCCCTCCTGCATCGGATGCAATATGTGCAGCCGGATGACGGAAATATGAAAGATACTACCCTAATTAAGGTACGGCTGCCCAAACCTGTTAAAGCCGGTGAAAGCATCACGCTTCACACCCGATTCGAGGTCAAGCTGCCGAAAATTTTTGCCCGCATGGGAACAGCAGATAACTTTGTTATGGCAGGCCAATGGTTTCCTAAACTTAGCGTATATGAGCCAGTAGGCACACGTGGTCGAACGTCCGAAGGCTGGAATTTGCATCAGTATCATGGCAATTCAGAGTTTTATGCAGATTTCGGTATCTATAGTGTACGTATTCGGGTACCGGAAACATACAAGGTGGCTGCTACAGGATTCCCAACCCAGCAAGCTGTGGTGAAGAACGGCGAAAAAATCTATCAGTTCTATGCCGATGATGTACATGATTTTGCCTGGTCAGCCTCACCTGATTTTGTTTATGCGGAAGAGCCCTTCTCTGCTCCTAATGTGCCTGGCGTTCGAATCAAGCTGTACCTCGACCCTGCTCATGAGGATCTGAAGGAACGTTATTTCTATGCAGCCAAAGCAGCACTATCCAATTATAGCAAATGGTTTGGCCCTTATCCGTATTCTACACTGTCCATCGTTGTCCCGCCCAAATCGGGGAATGGTGCAGGGGGAATGGAATACCCTACTTTGGTCACTGCCTTCGGTGCGGATGATTCCGCTCCTGGTTACGATCTGGAACGCACGGTTGTGCACGAGATTGGACATCAGTATTTTTACGGCATGGTCGCCAGTAATGAATTTGAAGAGGCTTGGCTGGACGAAGGATTCACCTCCTATGCGGAAGACAAACTGATGGAACAGGAATACGGACTTATCCCGAATCTGCCCGTACAATCAGGTCTCATTACTTCCCCAGCTCCACTGACACAAGACTCCTGGAAGTTTGATTCCCAGAATCATTATGCAGCCAACGTATACACAAGAGGCAAGCTTGTATTACTCGGGATCGAGCAGCAGGTTGGTGCTAAAACGATGGAGCGCATTCTCTCGACCTATGTGAAGAAATACCGCTTCAAACACCCTACTTCTTCTGATTTTCAAAAGGTCGTGGAACAAGTGACCCGCACGTCCTGGTCGGATTATTTTGAACAATACGTGTACGGAGACGGCATGGCTGACTTTGCAGTGGAGAAGATTAAGGTCACTCCCGTCCTGAAAGACGGTCAAACCTTGTACGAGTCGTCGGTTACAGTGCAGAAAAAAGGCAGTGAATATACGAAGGTGCCTGTTCGAATTATGTTCGAGGATGGGAAAACCATGACGAAAGAATGGGATGGTAGCAAGGAGCGCATTACCTACAAATTGACCTACACTTCCCCGGTTTCCTGGGCGATGACTGATCCGCTATACACGATCGTGCTGGAGAACCATCATATGAACAATTTTCTGAAAGCCGGACTGGATGAGCCAACCAAATCCCGCTGGAGTATGAGCGCAACCAAACTTATAGAAGCTATATTCGGAAGTCTGTCATGGTGAGGTGGATACAGTGAAAGCGAAAATACGTGAAGGCTGGTTTCTCGTCCGTCAGCATATGTTCATTGCGGCACTCTTATTTCTCTATCAATTAATATGGGGATACTTTCTTTATCGGATGGTACAGTCAGCTGTAGTCCCGCTTCTCCTGCGTTATCCTGAACCTGATGCCGGGGAGCTAAGTACGATTCTATTCAAAATGGAGAGCCAGCTTGGTCTGTCAACAAACCCGGAGGTCCATCGCTATTTATGGATTCTAGGGGCTATGCTGCTGCTGCGGATGCTAATTAGCCCACTCATTCAGGCAGGGCTGCTCTACTCACTCCAGCATTTTAATCATTCGGAAGAGCGCGTTCCATTCATTCGCGGCATCAAAAATTTGTGGAAACCGATGCTGTTACTTCACACGATTCGAACCGTATTGCTGCTGCTGCCGGCTTATTGGCTTGCACCGAAGCTCTATTCCATCTTTATGGATGGCTTTCATTCCCTCCAACTGCTCTTGCCGGGTATTCCCTATGTTGCTGGTTGGATTGTATACGGGTGGGTAATACATCATGCCCTTCTCTACATGCAGTTTGGGGTCTCGGCTCCTGACGGGGAAGGCGGAGCCCGTGGTACGTTCCAGGCCTTATGGATTGCTCTGCGCCAAATCATCACTCTGATCGGTATTGCGACCCTGCTGGGCGGTCTTCATCTGCTGGTCTTTGTTGCCTTTACCTCAGCTTCATGGTTAGTAACAGGCTTAACCGGCCTTATACTACAACAAACGTACCCACTTGCCCGGTGCTTGCTGAGTCTGTGGAAAATATGCGCCCATTTCCGGTTATGGCAGTCCAACTCGGTCAAGGAATAAATTGAACGATCAAAATTGTTACTATCTCTATGTAAAGTTAAGTTCATCAAATGCCGTTAAACAAGCAAACCTCGACCTTTCCCCGTCAAAGGTCGAGGTTTTTTTTGCTAATTTTGTTGCTAAACGTTGCCAAAGTGATATACCTCTGTTACAATAATCGCAGTGAGTTTTTAGTAACAACTTTGTAATCTTTACCTTCATATTTGTAACTACTTAAAATTTAATCGTCATTTCTTGATTTCGCAGGTGCACAACTAGCATAGCCAAATTCCTAGCACCTGGGAAGCGGGGGAACCAGTTATGGGTGAATTGATCTTGCAACAGAGGGATCATAGGGGACCTTCAACCGAATCCTTAAGCTAACCTCGCAGGCATTGGAAGGGGTATATCTTTTGTTTAAGAAGAAATTAACCGCAGCTGTACTTAGCCTCACATTCGCATTATCGCTTGGAGCAGGCAGCGCATTCGCAGATTCAAAAATGGACCAAGTCATTGATTCAGCAATGGGAACTACATACAAAAGCGGAGGAACAACGCTTAACGGCTTTGACTGCTCTGGGTTTACAAGTTATGTATTCGACAAGCTGGGCATTGATCTGGCGCGCCAATCAAGTTCACAATTCGACATGGGCGATTCAGTATCCCGTATGGAAATGAGACCAGGTGATCTGGTATTCTTCAATACAACGGGCAAAGGGGTCTCGCACGTAGGAATCTTTGTAGGAGATGGAAAGTTTGCACACTCCTCTTCTTCCAAAGGAGTTACAATCAGCGCATTAAGTGAAAGCTATTGGGCTAACCGCTATGTTGGCGCTAAACGCATTATGAGCACGGACGCATATGAGACATTGGCCATCGACTAGGGACAAGCGGAGCAACGTCATGCTGTAACAATAACACTACTGTAACGAAGCATAATAGAACCGTCTGGTACATTCTCCGCAGGAATGTATCCGGCGGTTTTTTTGTGCTTCGTTTCATCAAAAGTATTTTGGGATAAGCTATCTAACCTAACTTTACTTTTTTCAGGGCTATTTTGCATTGCTTCGTCCGTGCTCTTATAATGTTTTTACCCATCCCACTATAATATAAACGAAATTACCGGAACTTTTGTTTCACGTATCTACATAAAAGTGTACAAAAAGAATATGTACATAATTCTCAGTTATACCAGTGAACCCATATACCTCTGGAATGCCGATTATGATATGTTCATTATGGAGAGGTGTAGCATATATGTTAAATCAACCAATCAAACCTATGCTGCTGTATCCGTTGCAGCCTAATCAAATAAAAAGATGGAAGTATAATAGTTTGAAATGGGATGGCTTTAGAATACTGATCCACTATGAGAATGGTAAAGTTCGTGCATTTTCAAGGCACGGTTACGGAAATTACATCAAGGTTTCCGGAATTGTTAGATATAAAGCTTCCCGTAAAATCAGCGATCCTGGATGGAGAGTGCATAGCATTTGATTTAACCCAGCCCAAGGATCAGCCACCGAAATACTGGTGGGATGATGCTATGGTAAGATTTAATACTAAAACTGAGTCAGGGGTTAAAAGAATTGTGACCACTAGTGGACCGAGTTCACGATCTATTATGCAACTTAAGCACAATTGCTGCTGTACTCTATGTTACAGTAAAGTAATATTCTTGAGGAGGTCTTTTTCTTTTGCATACTGAACACCTGGACATCATAAACAACGGCTAAATAGGAAATACGAACCAATCCTTTTGATTACTTTTATGCTATAATATGGTCAAAAATTAAAAGGAGTTGTATTTATCTCTAACCGGAAAATTATATTTGTTCTGCTTGCTTTACTTTTGTTTTTGTACGGCTGCACGAGCAAATCAGTTAGCGAAAAGCGTTTAGTTGCAAAGTCAGATAATTGGGTAGTTACAATTGATCTTGTACCAAATGAAGATAAGTACGAAGAAATTCCTTCCATACAATATATTGGAGAAGATCCTGTTGATGAAGAGGTAGAAGTTAATATTCTACATCCAAACAACAGTGCAACTAAAAACACAGTTAGTACTACAATTTCTCCAAATGAAGTGATTCAACTACCTACAAGGAGCAGTGTGGATGATTGGAAAGATGTTAAAAGTGTGAAGATAGTTTGGGGAGGAGAGGAAGAGGAAATTCCTGTAACTGAATGAGCACTATCTTAACACAATGGAAGAAGAGAAACAGCTTGAAAACGCTTATAGCCCTTAGCTTCCTCGGAAGCAATAAGGGCTATAAGCGTTTATTTTCTTATTTTTTTTCTTAAACTACACTAATCTACCCGATTAGTAGTTTTTGTTTGTCCAGTTCCAACGAGCACCAACTTCATCAGACGGATCATAATTTGATGAAGGACTTATTGTGATTGTTGGCACACCCGAGAAACCAAGCTCTCCATTTGCCAAATAAGTCCTATGGAAGTATTTCCCAACGGCAGAGCTTGAGTCAGGGGCGCTGTTATTACTATGTGCCTTACCCGCTTTTACTTGGCCAGAACCTTTGTGTCCGTCAACTGTGTAGTAGCCACAGTCTTGGCTCCACCAACTACCAATTAGGTTAATAGCCCAACCCACTCCAGCTCCTGGATTGTATGTGTTGTATCCTGACCAAATAGTACCGCCATTTGTTCTTCTCGATGGGCAACCTGGGTATGCAGTTGGGCGGTCTTGGTATCCTCTCGCTTGATAAGAGTACTTAGCTGTTTCCGGATACGGATCGAAATCATCGGTCCAAGCAATCCCGAATTTCTCTTCGGATGTGAAATTTGGTCTGTAGCTCCAATCCGAATTGTATGAAAAGATAAAATCAACATAACCTGATGGAGCTTTAACTTGACTCACTACCAAGCTATGGGTCCAGTTAGGTAAAGACATGAGGCTAAAATCCTCGGCAACCCCTTCTTCACTCTCGGTTAGTTGGCCAAGAGCGTTTTTGTGAGCTGTAAAGATCGCTTTTTCCTCATAAAGATATTCCTTTTGATACAGTTCTAATGTATCGATTACTTCTTGAGTGTATCCTGCGTTTTTCAGATAAGTATTGATCTCTTGCTCGTTTATTCCATTTAATTCAATGACTTGATCCTCCGCGGCTGCAGATCCAGCTAAAACACTTGTGAATAAGCTTAAAATTAACAGTAAGGTTGTAAATCTTTTTTTCTTTACCATTCAACTATACATCCCTTCTCTATAAAATAGTATAAAACCAAGGATATAATACTATTTAATCCCATTTATGTATATGGGTATAAGGTCATTTAGGAAAATGGTTTATTTCTTTATTTACATAGATTTACGGGAACGTAACCCGATTTCGCTAAAGCCTTTTCAATCTTTCCATATGGTACAATGAAAGAAAATGGGTGAGGAAGTAATGATGAATAAAAGCAAAAATGTATGGTACGTAATATGGACTCACTCGGACGTATTGTTATTCCTATTGAGATGAAACGTTCACTTGACGTGGAAATCGGTAATTCTCTTGAGTATTTTATTGATGAATCGGATCGTAGAATCTTACTGGGAAATATAGGGCAATGGAATGTTTCTTCTGTTCAGCTGGTGATCATTTAACATATTTCAAAAATTAGTCAGTAGCCACAACAGAGTCTGGTGAAGAAAGAAAGTATACCCGCAGCAAAGACATGATCCTGGAATTGATTCATGTCATGGAAAAGTATCTGCTGAAACTCAAAAAAGGTGGGCAGATCTGCTTGGTGTTAATAAGTTGCAAAATAAAAATGTTTCACTAAGAACGGTAAACTTCCTTCTCCGAAGTTCGAAGAATTTTGTACACCTATTTCTGTACATTAAAAAAGCCAAAGATATCCTTGATCCATAAGCAAAAGGATATGTTTGAGTATTTTTGTACAGATAACTCTATGTAGATACTAATTATTTTTTTCAATAACGAGGACTTGCCAAATGAACGCCTCTTTTGTAGAGTGAAAACAAGCATAGATATGGAATGACATATCTATGCTATTGGTTAAATTAAAATCATTATAGCTTGTTCACAATGAGAGGAGCGTGCAGTTGTATGGATGAAGCCCCTGTGACGTTTCACGTTGTGCCCATGCAAGAAGAACATGCGGAGCTCATCTGTGATTGGCAGTATGATCCGCCTTATAATATTTATAGCTGGCTGCCCTGGGAGCAGATGAAAGCACTCGAAGTGGAATTCGGAGATCCCCAGCTTCGGAAGGAACAATATGCAGTGGTGTTGGGAGAGGATCATCAAATTTGGGGTTTCGCTCAATACTTCCCACTTGAAGGTGTCACTCGCATTGGGCTTGGTATGCACCCCGAACGCTGTGGTCATGGTCAGGGAACAGCTTTTGTCTCGGCCATTGTGAAGGAAGCCCTTCGCCGGAACCCGGCAAACGAAATTGATCTGGAAGTCCTGACCTGGAATGAACGGGCCATTCGTGTCTATCTCAAGGCAGGATTTGTTACGCAGGATACATACGAACGACAGACACCGAGCGGTTTGAAACCTTTTTACTGCATGGTCTATGAAGGTCCACGCGATTAAATAGGGCTTCAAATCATCGAAAAAGTCCCCGGTTATGTGATTAGTTCAAAAAATTACCACAAAATGCTATGATGTAACTACAGGTTCCGTTATAATGATATGGATAGTTTCAGGTTAGATGATCTTTCATTCTGGAGGGGACATAAGGGATGCACAAATGGATCATGAGCGGGGTATTTTTTGCAGCGTGCGCTTTAGCTATTGTACTAATGTTTACGCTTCCAGGGAAAGAGGAAGTTGCAGAAGAAGCGAAACCGACGATGCCGCAAGTTACCATGGATGCAGGACAGGCCGAGACACTGGTCAAAGCCAACTGTATTACCTGTCACGGTGATCAGCTTCAAGGGGGCATGGGCCCTAGTCTGCAGAAGATTGGCAGCCAGGACGATGTGGAGAAGATTTATACGACCATTGTCAAAGGCAAAAGCGGCGGTATGCCTTCGTTCAAAGACAAGCTGAAGGAAGAAGAAATCGCGAATATTGCGATGTGGCTGGCGGAGAAGAAGTAACCCCATCGTTTAAGGCGAACAGTTAAGACAGGTTGCAAGCATGTATAGCGTGGTGGCTTCAATCACCTCCTGCTCTTTAACGCATGCTCTAAACCACGTTGATGCTGAACGCATAACGTAGCCAACCGTATCACAGGGTTACCGGGTTTAATCAATGTTCTACAGATAAGAGGCTCTCACTCTCCCTTGCCGGGAAAGTAAGAGCCTCTTGGTCATATTTACATGCTTAGCGTGTAGAGAAAGCTCCGGTGAAAATATGCGGCGCTATGGCTACTCCGGTTGCATGAGCTCATTCTGCCGCCTATAATTCATCCTAAAGAAGAATGGTTTACTGCGTTTTTGCCTTCTGCTCGGCAAGGAAAGCCTGCACTTCACGTGCAGACGGCATCCCGGACTGGGCGCCGAGCTTCGTCACGGACAACGCGGCTGCGCCCATGGCGAAGCTTACCGCCGCGTCCAGCGTCTCTCCGCGCGCGAGGGCTACCGCCAGCGCGCCGTTGAAGCAATCGCCAGCGCCGGTCGTGTCGACGGCGCTTACGGCGTAGCCGGGCGCACGGCATGCGCCGGCACGCCCTGCCTGTACGCGGCCGCCAGGCGCCGCCGCGTATACAGCCCCCTCGGGGCCGAGCGTCGTAACGACAGCGGCCCCGAGGGATGCGGCGAGCTCTGCGACCGCCGCATCTACGTCTTCCGGCCGGAGATCATCCCGGCCGGTAAGCACGGCAAGCTCGCTGCGGTTCGGCGTAACGACGTCGACGCACCGCAGGAGCTCCTGGGCAGACCCGGCACCGCGGGAGCCGGGTTGAGCACCACCAATGCGCTGCCTTCAGCCGCCAGTTGGGCGGCGCGGGTGACCGCAGGCAGCGGGATCTCCAGCTGCAGCAGCACCGCTGCGGCTGCAGTCAGGCTTTTTACCGTATCCGCCTCTTCCAGCATCGCAGGCACAACCCGCCCATTCGCTCCAGGAATGACAATAATCCGGTTATCTCCTTTGGAGAGCCAGATGGAGGCCGTACCTGTAACCGTATCATTCAGAATACGGACTTGTGAGGCATCTGCCCCACTTTCCGTTAGACTGTGCAGCAAGCGTTCACCAAAACCATCCGATCCTACCGCACCAACCATCGTTGTCTGTCCGCCAAGTCGTGCTGCTGCCACCGCTTGGTTGGCACCTTTACCTCCGGCCAGATAGTGCAGTTCCTCCCCGCTCACCGTTTCCCCTTCCTCGGGAATAATGTCCGTCTTCACCACCAAATCCATATTAAGGCTGCCTACGACAGTAATAAGCGGTTTGTTCTGATTATCGTCTGACATGTATGCTTCACTCACTTCCGGTAGTGCGATGATAACCGCGCCAGTTTATTCCGACCTCTTTCTCAAACGCCTCGTTATATTGCTCTGCTTCTTTAATATCTACAGATGTGATGCCACCTTCATCCCAAGATGTGAGACGTAGCGTGACCGTTGTATAGTCAATCGTAATAAAAGGGTGATGATTGAATGCTTCTGAAATCGCTGCGACCTCGTCCACAAATGCAATCCCTTTCATGTAGTTGGAAAATACGAACTTGCGGACAATCCATCGTCCCTCTTCCAGTTCCCAGCCTTCCAGCCTTCCCAGATGAGCTTCGACTTCCTCTTGCGTAAAAACCATACGTTATCTTCCTCCCCATATGATGGCTCATCACAGACAGCTGTCCGCGGTGCCATCAAAACCTTTGGTGCTACCACAGCAACCCAAACGCATAGGTCCACCGCCCTGCGGTTCGCCCGTTTCATGACTATCATCTTACCACGGACAAGCCTCAAATTCCAATAGTACAAATGGCGCTAGATCCACTAACCATAAGGCTTTTGGGAGATTCTCCAACCCCGTTTTCCATGCCAAATATCTTATAGGAGCATACTAAATGAGTGGTACAAAAGTCAGCTCTTCTTCCCCAATTAAGATATGAATTCGGTGCTGTTCCTTGTCATGAATGACCACTCCACTTCCTACCGGAATGACAGACTCCTCGCCCAGCGCATAGAACAGATCTTCCGCCAATGCCTCATCCACTTCGAGTTGCTCTGTTACACCAAGGCGTGACCATTCTTCCTCATCCATCTCAAAGAAAACATAGCGGTCCGGTATTCGGCCTATAGCCTGTGTCAAATCTGTCAATATTCCTTCATAATCCCGTCCATGCTTTACGCCCATTGACTTTTCACTCCTGTTTAGCCCCTAAGGAGCAGATTTGTTCTTATTATACCTGAAAATAACCCTTAAAAAAAAAGGCCATCTGGTCGATAAATACTATACATGACCGTTTTAACTGTTTCTGCAACCCTCAAGGTTGCCTAACATTAAACGGATTGCGGTGTAACGTTCGTCCGGAAGCCCGAATAAAGCCGCTTGAAAGGATTCAATTTTATCTCATGGATGAGGTGTATGATGGAAATTTCAACGATTATCGGACTAGTTTTAGGGCTGGTTTCACTTGTAGTGGGTATGTTCCTGAAGGGTGCACCCCTTATCAACCTGGTTAACAACCCGGCAGCCTACGTTATTATTTTTGTTGGTACGGCAGCAACTATTTTCATGGCATTTCCCATGTCTGAAGTTAAAAAAATCCCCAAGCTATTCGGGGTACTGTTCAAAAAGCAGCAACTGATTGACCGTGTTTCTCTAATCGGCACATTTATGGACTGGGCTTCCACCACCCGCCGTGAAGGTTTACTTGCACTTGAATCGAAAGTCGAAGATATTGATGATCAGTTCCTGCGCGGCGGTATGCGTATGATTATTGACGGCAATGATCAGGAATTTGTAAGTGATGTACTCATGGAAGATATTCATGCTACAGAAGAGCGCCATCGTGGCGGTGCCTTGATCTTCGCCCAAGCGGGGATGTATGCACCAACGCTCGGGGTACTCGGGGCCGTTGTAGGTCTCATCGCAGCGCTTGCCGATCTCAGTGATATGGAAAAGCTCTCTCATGCGATTGCAGCAGCGTTTATCGCGACACTTCTCGGTATCTTTAGCGGTTACGTGTTGTGGCATCCGATGTCCAATAAACTGAAGCGGATGTCCAAGAAAGAGATGGAAATCAAGCTGATGATGGTCGAAGGCTTGTTATCGATACAATCCGGTGTATCCACCATTGCCATTAATCAAAAATTATCTGTATTCCTGACACCTTCCGAACGTAGACAGTTGGAAGAGAAGGAGGGCTCATCAGGTGAAAAAGGCTAAAAAACACGAACCGCATGAAGAACATATAGACGAGAGCTGGCTGCTTCCCTACTCCGACTTGATGACGTTGTTGCTCGCTCTGTTTATCACACTATTCTCTATGAGCTCTATAGATGCAACGAAGTTTGAACAGATGGCTTCAGCTCTGAGCAGCGCATTGAACGGTGGTTCGGGTGTACTGGATCATACATCCATGAACCCTACAGATTCCACTACAGATTTGGGCAAAAACAAACAGCAGCCTGAAGATATCAAGAAGACACCGGCTCAGATTACAGATGCGCAGATGGCTCAGAAAGAACAGGAAGATCTGGAGAAACTCAAGAAAAAGCTTGATCAATATATTCAGAAAAATGGCCTTTCCGACCAGCTGAATACCAAGCTGAATCAGTCTGAGCTCAAGATCACGATCAGTGATAACGCCCTGTTCTCCTCAGGCCGGGCTGATGTTAAGCCCGAGTCTCGTTCACTGGCCAAAGCCATCTCTAGCATGTTGCAGGAATTCCCGGAATATGAAGTCGTTGTGTCTGGCCATACTGATAATGTTCCCATTTCGAACAGCCAATATAAGGATAACTGGGATTTAAGTGCCGATCGAGCACTGAATTTCCTCAAAATTCTGTTATTAAATGAGACGCTGGACCCAGCGAAATTCACACCTAGTGGTTATGGAGAGTATCACCCGATCGCTAGCAACCAATCTGAAGCTGGACGAGCTCAGAATCGTCGGGTAGAAGTTTCAATTATCCGTAAGTACCAGAGTAACAACACGTCCGTGAAAGCAGTTGAACAAGGTAACTAACGGGGCGTTCGTTGTGCAAACTCACGCTTAAGTCACTCTCCTTCATTACAGGAGAGTGACTTTTTTCTATCCACTGATATTAAAAAGCGCCGCTTTCCTTTTGGAAAGCAGCGCTTTGACAATCATTATTTATTATTTATTCCATCGTATAGTCCAGGAGACTGCTTAATTCCGATTTTTCTGCGGACGTTAGTTCTCTCCATGTGCCTGTGGCCTGTTCGCCAAGATGAATGTTCATAATTCGAATCCGCTTCAACTTCCGAACCTCATAGCCAAATGCACTGCACATCCGGCGAATTTGACGGTTTTTCCCCTCCGTCAGAATAATGCGGAACACCCGATCAGATATGCGAGTCACCGTACAAGGCAACGTCATTTCGCCAAGGATCTTGACGCCTGTGCTCATGCCTCTCAAGAAACTTGGCGTTACTGCACGATCCACGGTCACAATATATTCTTTCTCATGGCGCCCTTCGGCTCTTAGAATTCGATTGACGATATCTCCGTCATTGGTCATCAGGATCAGACCTTCCGAATCCTTATCCAGACGACCAATCGGGAAGATGCGCTCTTTGTGCCCTACAAAATCAACGATATTCCCTTGAATGTGACGCTCAGTTGTACTCGTTATTCCAACAGGTTTATTGAGCGCAATATATACGTGTTTGCGTTTTTCCTTAATGGGTTGACCATTAATTCGAACATCATCACCATCTTCTGCTTGACTGCCCAGTTCTGCCGTCACTCCATTAATCGTTACTTTTCCGCTTTCCACCAATCGGTCGGCCTCCCGACGGGAACAAAAACCTGTTTCACTGATAAATTTATTAATACGCAAAAGGTAATCTCACCTCGTCTAGTTCTCTTCGTCTGTAAGTTCATTGTCCGTCTTATGCTCTTCCTCTATACTTTCCGTTTGCTGCTGGGAAGCAGGTAGGTCGATAATGACGGTCGTCCCCTTGTTCATGACGCTTTTGATATCCATCATGCCCTTGTGTGATTGAATAATGCGCTGGCTGACCATCAGGCCAAGCCCTGTACCCGATTCCTTGCTTGTAAAGAATGGTTCTCCCAGCTTAGGCATCAGTTCTTCTGGAATTCCAGTGCCTTCATCCTTGATTTCAATCCGAACCCGATTATTCTCTTCGTCATGATTGAGTTTAATTCGGATATTGCCTCCGTCTGGCATAGCCTCCATGCCGTTCTTCAACAAGTTAATGAAGACCTGCTTCAACTGGTTCTCTTCACAGTGTACCATAGCTGAGTCGGATGAAGCATTCAGTACAAACTCCACACCATGCAGATGCGCCTGGCTGTCCAGTAATGATATAACATCTCCCAGAATGAAGCGAATATCCCGTTCCTGAAAATGAACCGCCTGTGGTTTCGCCAGTATCAAAAACTCTCCCACAATGAGATTAATTCGATCCAGCTCGGATAGCATCAAATCCAGGTGACGATGATTAAGCTTATTCGTCTCTTGTTGGAGCTGGAGGAAGCCACGCAGCGTCGTAAGCGGATTACGTATCTCATGTGCAACCCCGGCAGCCAGCTGGCCTACCGTCGTCAGTTTCTCGGAACGTCTGAGCAGCTCCTCCATACGATTACGGCTGGTAATGTCTCTGGATACACTAATTAGTGCTGTAATCTCGCCTGCTTCATCCCGGACTGGAGCTGTACTCACGCTAACTTCGACACGGCTGCCGTCCTTCTTCATCCATGTCGTTTCATTAGAGGTAATGGACATGCCCTCAATCAACTGGGCATGCTGCTCTCGCATCTGCTCTTCAGTGCCAGGAGGGATAATCTTCAATTGGCGGCCTTCAACTTCACGACTGCGCCAGCCATATAACTGCTCAAAGGCACGATTCACCCGCAGTACATTTCCATCCAGATCCGTAATATGAATCGCGTCTGCCGTTTGGTTAATGATCGATTCCAAATGCTCTTTTACCGCCCGATTTTCTTCATACATCTGTTTCAGGCGATTCGTATAATGCCCCAAATTACGAATCATGGCATTAATACGATTGGCTAATTGGCCCAGTTCATCTTTCCTTCTCACTTTCAGACGGAAGTCAAAATGACCGTCAGCCACATCATTCACTTTGCCCAAAATAGATTGAATAGGACGCGTAATATAGCCCGCAAGCAAATAGCTGCCAAAGATCACAATCTCCAGCAACACAAGTGAAATCGAGGCATGGCTAACCAGCTGTTCAGATACCATGGAGGATATTTGCTTATAGTCCATGACAATACTGATCACATAAGATGATTCATTTGGAGTAAATATAGGAATGAAGCTTTTGAGTACCTTTTGTTCATGAGTTTCACTGACAAAGGATACATTCTGCCCAGTACGAATTGCCCGTACAACCGCCTTGTGATCCTCTTCTGCGGTACCATATTGATATGTACCGAAACGAATAGGCCTGTTGTTTAGCTTGCTGTGGTTCGTATCCCTTCCGTCATTGCTCATACTTGAGCTGCCGAAGGTCAACGGGTTGATGCCTGTAATCTCCAGAATCGATGGATTAACTTCACGAATCTTATTCAAAATCTCGTCTGGACCAGAGATCTTCACATAGCTGTCAACAGCGGCATTATTATAGAAGGGATTGATTATGTAATTTCTCTTCCCATCATGATAGTAACCCCAGATATCAACATCTGACGGATTTGATGTAGAGTATTCGAATCCATCCGACCAAAAATGGTCCAATTTCTGTCCCTGTGAAATTGTAACCTGATGATTTTCGAAAAGCTGTTTAAATGCCTGATACCAATACGTCATGGATTTGGTAGACAATCCAATCTCCTTTGGATCGGAAGACCGGGTAACCACAATATCATCAGCCGTTTGCTCCATCAACGAAATATGGGAGACCCCGACTTTTTCTCTCATGCGAACCAGATCTTCATTTGTGATATTATGAATATCCGGGTCCAATTCTTCCGCTGCCATTACAGAGGCCAACCACAGATTGTTCCCAATCTGTCGTTTTACATATTCTGAACTGGACTGACTCTGTTCGACAGCAATTGCAATCTGTTTGGCCGTAAGCACCATCTTGTTTTCGCTGTCCTGCCTTAAATTCTCTTCTGTAGTATAATAACTCAGTGCTATATTCAAAACTAATATGACGAGCACCGAGCACGACATAATCATGGATAATTTCGTTTTAATAGACAACTTTTTCGTTCACCTCTCGGCTTGTACCCTCTGGCGATATATGGCAAAACCTATATCCATCATAACTGTTGTCTGTCTATTTGAAAAGGATAATTGACCCTCGTCCAAAAGTTACCGTTTGGCTGAAAAACGCGAATTCCATTGTATTTTGTCTTTTCCATGCCTACAATGGGAATAACCACTAAAAGATATACACAAATCCACAGGCATGTGGATAGTATGTTCATAACTATGTGAGCAACTCATCAGTTATCCACAGACTTATACACAACATGTTAACAAACGAATGTTTGTTCGCCGCACAAATGCTCTTTGGAAGGAGTTTTATATTTTAATGAAGGATGACGTTCTCCAACCTGATCTTTCGCATCTCTCGGAGGAGGCTCAACATGAGCACTGGATGCGTGAAGCTATTGCTGAAGCTTACAAAGCGGAAGCACTTGGTGAAGTACCCATCGGGGCTGTAATTGTTCAACATAACCGCATTATTGGACGTGGTTACAACCTGCGCGAAACAACACTTGATTCCACAGCGCATGCGGAGATGGTCGCCATAAGGCAGGCCAGTGAGGCCATCGGTGCATGGAGACTCCTGGATTGCAGTCTGTACGTCACACTGGAGCCTTGTCCCATGTGTGCAGGTGCTATTGTACAATCCAGAGTACCTCGAGTCATATATGGTACCGCTGACCCCAAGGCCGGCTGTGCAGGAACGCTGATGAATTTATTGCAGGAACCTCGTTTTAATCACCGAACCGAAGTGGTTGCTGACATTCTGCAACCGGAGTGCTCCACCATGCTGACTCAGTTTTTCCGGCGTTTACGCAAAAGATAGAATCTGGACACCCATCAGGAAAGGAAGTGCAATCCATGCCGCTTACACTGTACGACACACCAAAAGGGATAAGTCTCCGGTTACTTACTTCACAAGATACAGAAGCGTATCTTGCTCTTATTCAAATCACACGTCTTCCCTACCAAGCTGTTGAGCCTATCCGGGATGATGAATTCTATACGCTGCATGCGCAAACCAGACGTATTCAGGATAGAATGCAGGCAGCAGAGGAAGGAACAGGGTATCAATTCGGAATTTTCACAATCGATGATGGTGTTCTTATTGGCCAGGTTAGCTTGAACAATGTCGTTCAGGGTGTTGCCAATTATGCTGATATGGGATACTTTATCCATCCAGACTATCAGGGCGGTGGACGAATGACAGCAGCCGTGAAGCTCGCTGTATCCTACGCCTTCCGTGCCTTGAAATTGAACCGTGTTCAGGCGGCCATCCTGTTATCCAATACTGGTTCCAAACGTGTCCTGGAGAAAAACGGCTTTCAGGCTGAGGGCATTGCTCGTAAATATCTCAAAATTAACGGAGCGTATCAAGATCATCAGATCCACGCTGTGCTGGCCGAGGACTTAGGCGAATCGTTACAGTAATTGAACAAACCGTGGAAACAACATACAAAGAGCCGCTCAACCCTAAGGTCGAGCGGCTCTTTGCTTTAACGTATGAATCGGTGACTTAGTATCCGTAAGATGCGTTCATTAGTTCTTCAAACTCATCCATTGTTATAACGTCCTCACCAGTAGGAATATTGATTTTGAAAGCTGGCTTCTCGTTAATTTTGGTGTATGTGTTTGATCCAGTGAATGCAAGCTTAACTTCATCCTTGGTATCAGGCTGTTTAATCAACAGATCAGCAACCATTTTTTGATATACCGGGAAATCTTTTTTGTCTAAAGCAAAATCAATGTGGAACTGGTTAATGGTCAGTGTGTCTTTCAACTGGTCCAGATCTTTAGCCATTTCAGCTTGATCTGCTTCAGTGATCTTCAAATCCTCTTTGGCTTTGTCGATATCTGCCTGACTCATTTGCAACATGTCACGATATTCTTCTTTAGAGATGATATCCAGTACTTTTGGCAGTGCTTTGGTTACCAGAACAGTAACGGCTTCTTTCACATTGTCATTGTTGACCGAAAATTGAACCACTTGCTTGGCATCCAGACCTTCAGGAAGCTGTGCATCCTTCACATTCAGGTTTTTAAAGAATTTATCCTGATCGTACTCGCTCAGAACCGCATCCATAACTTCATTGCTCAGCTTTTGTGTTTTCGCGGCATCCATAGCATCCGGGTTCCATTCCGTTCCTTCTTGCTCAGCCAGTTCTTTCAGATCCAGCTCCAGGAATTTACCAACAACCGTTTCCGGAATCGGGAAGAACGGAATACTTGGCACTTTAACATATAACTTCTCAGCGGTCATAACCATTGGAATGGTAAATGTCATGCCCATATCGCCCTTAAGCTCAATGCCTACAGTCATTTCGGTTTGCATTGGTTCACTTTGGTATACACCAGTAACATTCAACTGGGCATCCTTCAGCATGCTCATAAACTGAGACATCGTTGGATCCTGCTGTGACTCGTCTGCAGCTTTATAGCTCAATTCATTAATAGTGAAATTAGAACTCATCTCATACGAAGTCAGTTTGGAAGCATTGGCTGCCGCCGTCTTCATTGCCTCTTTCGGTTCTTGCTTGCTGCTACATGCTGTCAGTGCCATAGATACGGTTAACAGCAACGTAAGAAGAAGCGCCCCCATACGTTTAGTCATTTGTTTCTCTCCTCTCGTGATAACCCCAAAAAAATAATTCAATATCAATGATATACCATTTATTCTGAAACGGAAACACGATTTGGGAAATTTGTGAGCTTTACTCTCTAAATTGGCTACAAAGACCTAGGTAAGCTTTAAATATCAATGGTGCACTCCTTTAATTCATGTATGAACGCGCAAAATCCCGGTTAGTTAACCGGAGTTATAGGAATTGTTATGCATTTTTAATATGTGCTAAAAGAAAGGAATGATCTTTCCTTTATTTAACCTAGCCCTGAGGATTGTTATGATCCACATGGTTCTGGTTTTTTACTTTTTTGGAGCCTGACAACGGTTCCTGCATGGAAGAATGCTTTTCAGGTTTTCGGTGTTGCTCAGCAGCCTGGGCTTCAGGCACAGGTGTTGTTTTGGGTTTGCTCATGTTGTTCCCCCTCTTCGTTTGGATTAGGAATGGGACGGGTCCATATCTTCCGTTTTGTCATGATTCATGGAATCCTGATGCCGACGGTCATTCGAGTCCTGTTGAATCTGTTGGGCATGGTGACTATTCACAGGTATCTGATCCAGATCGGCGACTACATTTTGCAAGTTTTTATCAGTTCCAGCTTTGGCTTTGCTCACGAATTACCACTCCTTTGACGTCTACCTACTGTCTGGTTTTGGGTTGCAACGACTGGGCACATTCATGAATATGACGCGTGTAATCCTGAGCCAATTCTTGAATGGGCTCTGTCCGCTCATCCGTCGTTCTGCCATCACGTTCCACATCAATCAGCTGCACGCTGACTTCACGAGCATCCACATAGGCACACTTGAAATCAAAAGAGTACATCTGGTGTCCCGCTGTTGCAATGTGAATTCGAATAGCCTGCTGATCGGCCTCGTCAGCCATAACCTGAGCCCGATCTCCGACATTTAGAACTTCAGGCAATCTTTCCTGCCAAGCACCTACAAGCTCCGTCTGATCTATGTTTAATTCGCGGTTCATCTTACCACCTCCACTCTTATATAAAATGCGGCGATTCGGATATTTTTATGCATCACATGGATATTGAAACAAACTGATTTTCTGAAGTAAACACGCTCTGGAAATACAGCGTATATGCAACTGCGCAAGATGTATAAATAAATGCAAAAAAGGACCCGAGCTTATCGCTCTGATCCTTATCATAATTGTAGTATGGCGGAGAGGGTGGGATTCGAACCCACGTGGAGTTGCCCCTAACGGTTTTCAAGACCGCCCCGTTATGACCGCTTCGGTACCTCTCCAGGACATTAACTTTTATAAACTTGCCAACGAAATTGATCATAACATAATTGCATGCCAGAAAGCAACCTTTTTATAAGAATTTATATATCCAATTTTATCAAGAAGGGATTTCCCCCTACCAAGTAAAGATAAACCGCGCTGGCCCGACGATTGGAATTGTTGTTCAGAATCTGTTCAGCCATGCCCTGTATAATTGAATCTAGACTTTTTCATGATGAGGTGATGAAATGTTTATAGGTGTGTATCGGAACAATGACCCTTTGAACTCCTTACCTGAGGAACGAATCAGCGAACTGATCTCGGAGGGAATGAAAAAAGGTGCGCATGTTTTCCTTTTTGATGCCAGTCACATTGATGTGGAACAGGAAGTGATTCATGGTACCTTCCGGGAAGGAAATTCATGGGTGCAAAGGAACGTCCCCCTCCCTGACGTGGTACTTAATGAAGCACCTGAGCCTGGTCAGAACAGACCTGAATGTGAGGACTGGCTGCGCCGGAGGGTCCCTTTTACAACATTTCTGATTCATGGAAAATACGACATTCAGAAGAAATTGGAGCCCCTCTTCAAAGATTACCTCATTCCGACAGAATGCTTGCAGGATCCGGATCAATTTCTTGCTTATTTGGATGCTCACGGAGAAGTTGTTGATTTCCGAATACATATTCAGCGTGATGGAACGGGACGATGGGCCCTGACCAGAATGTATGCCCGCACTGGAAATACGGACTCCATCATCAGCAATATAAGTAAAGGTGGCCGCATTGAGGATGCCGCTGATCTGCTCTATCGTTTATTCCCAAGTCAAGCAGACCGGATCAGTCGTGAGATGGAGCGGCTTGCTATTCGTATAGCAGAGACAATCAACCGTTCGTATTCCTTTCTTATTGATGAGCTTGGCATGGATTTTATTGTGACTCCGGAAGGCCGAATATATTTCGTGGAAGCCAATGTTAGCCCCCAACACCGTCTCATGAACAGGTTCGAGCAGCAAGAGCGATTGAATATGCCCACTATGTAGCCAAAGCAGGGCAATTAGCACCCCATCCCGTTATTGCCATGCTTACCAATGACCCCAATGATAAGCAACTCGTGAATGCCTGTGCCTATTCAGCAAAATGGAATAATGCAGCGTTTTATTATTTTGCTCCACACGATGTTCATGCTGAATTGCGCTATATCAAAGGGTATGTCCTGGAGGACGGGGAGTGGGAAGCTCGGTACTGTCCCTTCCCCGATGTGGTCTATGACCGATTGAAGGCACGTGGAAATACGAATTACAGTGATGTATACGAGGCTTTAAGACATATACCTTTCACCGATGAACGAAACGTAGGTTCCTTTAGCAAGAACGAAATTTTTGAAATACTTCAAAATCATGCAGAGCTTAGTTCGCATCTGATCCCGCATACTGCCGTTGAAAACGGTGGTGAGATTTTGGCTTTCATCGATACTTACGGGACTTCCATCATTAAACCCTCGATAGGCCCGTTCGGCAGCGGAATCATTGTTGTTCAGCGTGAACAGGAAGGCTTCTCCGTAAAGACTCATGAGCTTGTTCACCAAATGAATGGTGAGGAGTTCGGGCAACTGATTTCCATGCCTGCAGCCCAGAAGGGATTAATTATTCAAAAGTTTGTTCGTAGCGAAACCCGGAACGGACTTCCTTATCATATAAGACTGCATTTAGTCCGGAACGGAAGCGGGGAATGGTCTTTTATTTCCGCTTTTCCTTTTCTCTTTACCCCTAGCGAGTATAAAGTGGTAAACGACGCCGGTTCACTTCGTGCATTTACGACATGGGACTGCCTTTCTCATCATGAGTTTCCTAATAAGGAAGAAGTCATGCTGATGAGGCTGGAACGAATGGCGAGCATGACGGCTGATCACATTGCAGGCCATGTGAAGGAGCGAATCTGCGAGCTGGCCATTGATGTAGGGATTGATTCGCTGGGTGAGATTTGGATTTTTGAAGTCAACATGAACAAAATCGATTCAACGCACAGGGAATTTGAAGTCGCACAACATATGATTCCGTTTGCACTTTCTTTGCGTTAATTCTACATTTACAAAATGGACATGCGTACTTGGCTGCGTTGTACAAAATAACCATAAGCCTACCCAACAAAAAAACCGTCTCCTTAGCCAATGGGAAGTTCGAACTTCCATTGGTCAGGAGACGGTTTCTTTCATTCATTTAATTGAATAGCTTAGGAACGACGTGCAATCACGCTGACTCCGCCCATGTAAGGACGCAGTGCTTCAGGAATAACCACTGTTCCATCTTCTTGTTGGTAGTTCTCCAGTATAGCAGCTACTGTACGCCCTACTGCCAGTCCTGAACCATTTAAGGTATGAACAAATTCCGGTTTCGCTTTTGGTTCTCTACGGAAGCGGATATTGGCCCGACGTGCCTGGAAGTCTTCGCAGTTGGAGCAAGACGAAATTTCACGATACGTATTGCTTTCCGGCAACCAGACCTCTATGTCATACGTTTTCGCAGAGGTGAAGCCCATATCTGCCGTGCACAACGTCAGAACACGGTAAGGCAGTCCCAATAATTGAAGCACACGTTCCGCATTTTGTGTCATTTTCTCCAATTCCTCATAAGAGGTTTCAGGAGAAGACAGTTTCAACAACTCCACTTTATTGAACTGGTGCTGACGAATCAAGCCGCGTGTATCCCGTCCAGCAGAACCGGCTTCCGATCGGAAACAAGAGCTGTATGCTACAAAGTGCTTCGGCAGTTGATCTGCATTTAGAATCTCCTCGCGATGATAGTTCGTTACCGGAACTTCAGCGGTAGGTATCAAGTAATACTCTGTATCTTTCAGCTTGAACAGGTCTTCCTCGAACTTCGGCAGTTGACCCGTTCCAAACAAGCTGTCCCGGTTTACGATGTATGGTGGCAAAATCTCTTCGTATCCATGCTGATCACTGTGGAGATCCATCATGAAGTTAATCAAGGCACGTTCCAGACGTGCACCAAGCCCCTTATAAAAGGTGAAACGTGATCCTGTTACTTTGGCAGCCGCTTCAAAATCAAGAATATCGAGATCCTGTGCGATTTCCCAGTGTGCTTTTGGTGTAAAGGAAAACGACTTAGGCTCTTCCCAACGGCGAATCTCCACATTATCATCTTCAGACGCACCAATAGGTACACTCTCATTAGGGATATTCGGAATCGCCATCGTTAGATCATTGATTTTCGCTTCCAGTTCACGCACTTCTTCGTCCATTGCTTTGATTCGGTCGGAAACCTCACGCATCTCAACAATCAGATCGTCCGCATTCTCACCATTCTTTTTAAGTTTGGCTACTTCACCTGAAACGGTATTCCGGCGATTTTTCAGGTTTTCATTCTCTTGCAGCAATTCGCGACGCTTGGCATCCATCTCCGAGAACCCGGCGATTAGATCCAGCGATTTGCCGCGGTTTGTCAACGCTTCTTCAACACGTGCGTACTCATTCCGCAATATTTTTACATCAAGCACTAGATATCCCTCCTAAATAACACCACAAAGTAGAAACCTTCCTTTTTGCCCATTCCATAGCTTTGCGGCTCCGCATCACTTTTATGATTCCTTATTGGTAAAAAACAACCTATGGCCTCCGGCGCTACCCTACGCTGCGATTCCCGCTTAAACACGGGCAACATCAGGCATCCGACCAGACAGCACCGCACCAGCAAGCCTTGTGAGCCTCTGAAGGACTGATCTGGTATACCGGCAGATCATAGGTTGTATATCATTCACTATTGGTTCTGTACAGACTGTTTATACGATCTGGCCATGTCTACGAAGTAAGCATGCAGTCGATAATCATCTGTCAGTTCAGGATGATAGGAGCAAGCCAGCAGATGCCCCTGCCGAGCAGTAACAATCTCATCCTTGTAAGTGGAAAGAACCTCTACCTGGTTCCCCACACTCTCAATCAGAGGTGCCCGAATGAACACAGCCCTTACCGTTTCCTCAATACCTTTAACCGGAAGATCTGTTTCAAAGCTCTCCCTCTGCCGTCCAAATGCATTTCTGGATACGGTCATGTCCATCAGCTCCAGATGAGCTTCCTCTTGTCCTGCAATATGTTTAGCCATAACGATCAAACCAGCACAGGTTCCGAACACTGGTTTACCCTCAGCAGCGAATGCCCGAATGGCCTCCATGAAACCATATTTGCGCATTAGTTTGCCAATCGTGGTACTCTCACCGCCAGGAAGAATCAGCCCATCCAGCTCCTCAAGTTGCTGAACCTGTTTGATAGCCAATCCTTCTGCTCCGGCCCGTTCAATACTACGAATATGCTCTGTGACTGCCCCTTGAAGTGCTAAAACGCCGATTTTCATTTGCAATTCCCCTTCTCTTACCAACCGCGATCCTGCATGCGCTCGGAAGGCGCAAGTTTGGAAATCTCAATACCTTTCATCGGTGCCCCAAGGTTTTTGGACACTTCAGCAATCAGTTTGTAGTCTGTATAATGCGTTGTCGCTTCTACGATGGCACGTGCAAATTTCTCAGGGCTGTCCGATTTGAAAATCCCTGAGCCTACAAATACACCATCTGCGCCCAGGTGCATCATAAGTGCAGCATCTGCAGGAGTTGCTACGCCACCAGCTGCAAAGTTAACTACAGGCAGCTTTCCATTCTCATGTACATCCAGCAAAAGCTCATATGCAACGCCCAGGTTCTTCGCTTCAGCATATAGCTCGTCCTTGGACATATTGGTTACTTTACGAATCTGACCATTAATAAAGCGCATGTGACGAACGGCTTCGACAATGTTTCCTGTTCCCGGTTCACCTTTGGTACGAATCATGGAAGCTCCTTCGCCGATCCGGCGCAACGCTTCGCCCAAGTCTTTGGCGCCACATACAAACGGTACAGTGAACTCATGTTTGTCGATATGGAATACTTCATCGGCTGGAGTCAGAACTTCACTCTCATCGAGGTAATCCACTCCCAGGGATTCCAGTACCTTGGCTTCAACATAATGTCCAATCCGCGCTTTGGCCATAACAGGAATGGTTACGACTTTCATCACTTCTTCAACAATAGTTGGATCCGCCATACGGGCTACTCCTCCTGCTGCACGAATATCAGAAGGAACACGCTCTAATGCCATAACTGCTGTCGCACCTGCTGCTTCAGCTATTTTAGCTTGTTCGGCATTCATAACGTCCATAATGACGCCACCTTTTTGCATTTCAGCCATACCTCTTTTAACGCGTGATGTTCCCGTTTCCATATTCCAAGCCCCCCGTAATGTATGTGTCAATCTTGTCCAAGAACAGGATGTGAAACCTCTAATGTCAGGTAGAAGAACAATAGACTTTTTAGCTGATTCATACGTAGAATTCTAACTTGATATTTTACCGGAAAAATTGTAAATATACAATCCATCCGGTCGGAATTACTTGTATTTTGTCAATGGACCATCGACACAATATTAAAAATGCCATTTTATCCTGTTCTCTTGGAGCCTTTGCCTATTAGAACAGGTTTTTGATGCCATCAAACAGATCAACGAAGAAATCTTTTACTGCACGGAAGAAGAGACGGAACCAGCCGCCTTTTTCAGCTTCTTCTGCGGTAATTAGGTTCACTGTCTTCTCCTGAGGTTCGATTCCATCCGCTTTATAAGTATAAGTAACGGTCCCAACTTTGGTTCCGGCCTTGATTGGAGCAACCAGCTTATCAGCCTCAGTTACATTGGCTTTAAAAGTGACATCCAGGTTTTGAGTACCTTTGGGTACAACGAAACTAACAGCATTATTCGTCACTACAGGTACAGTCGTTTCCGTCCCTTTTTTCACAGGTACAGCTTCCCAGCCTGTGACTTTAGTTTTGGCAGCAACCGCCTGTTTAACTTCAAAATTGTTGAATCCATAATCCAATACTTTCTTCGTTTCTCTGAAACGCGCCGGCTCTGAATCCGTACCCATAACCACACTAATCAGACGCATGCCATCACGTTCAGCTGTTCCTGTAAAGTTATTCCCTGCGTTCGTGGTATGGCCTGTTTTCATTCCGTCTAGACCCTCGTAGGCATAGCTTTTGAAATTGGTTATATTTTTATTCGCTTCCAGCATCCAGTTATAGTTGATGATAGGATCTTTATCATTTGGACGGAATTTATAAGATTGAATTGTTGTAAAATCTTTGTAGTCCGGGTGATCCATGATGATGTATCTGCACAAAATGGCCGCATCCCGTGCCGACATAACGATTTCTTTATCTTCAGCTGGACGGAAATCCGCAGGCATATCCGCACGGTCCAGACCTGTGGAGTTGATGAAATAGCTATCTTTCATTCCCATACGCTTCGCTTCATCATTCATCATTTTCACAAAAGCTTGTTCGGAACCTGCAACATATTCAGCCAAAGCAACCGTGGCATCGTTAGCAGAACCTACGGCCATAGCAATGTATAGCTCCTTGACCGTATGCTGGTCACCCTCTGCGAGGAAAATTCGAGATCCAGTACTTTGTGCCGCGTTCTTTTTAACTGTAACGATATCATCCCAGCTAAATTTCCCTTGTTTGACTTGCTCAGCCACAATATACTCAGTCATCATTTTGGTCATGCTGGCAGGCGGCATAGCTTTATCCGCATTAACATCGAGTAGAATTTGTCCAGTTGAAGCCTCCATCAGCACGGCTGATTTTACATCGAGTCCCAGTGTATCTACTGAAGGAATGTTCACGATCTTTTCTGTCTTCGTTGTTGTAGCCGCCGCGGTCAATACCTGGCCGGAATCGCTGGCAGCAGCCATAACAGGCATTACCGCAGACATGCAGAGCATATTAATCAGCATAACCGAGGCTACACTTTTTTTGAGCATTTGACGTTTTTTCTTATTCATTTGTTTGGCTTTCAATGATGAATACTCCCTTCGGTCCGAAGCTACTTTTGTGTGCTTCAGGTGCAGCTTGAGCTGCGATTTTTTCTTAGTCCCTATCAGGTGAAGATGACGTGTGAGATGTGTAGTATATGCGCTGTATCGAAAGAGCAATGTCATTGCTCCTGAAGTCGTATCGATTGTCACTTAGTTAGCATTAAATAAATGCATATGTAAAAGGACGTCCGCGCTTCTTTTCTAGCTGGGCAACCTTTTTCTATCAATCCAGATTCATTGTCAAAAGCAGTTTCATAGACTCACGTCAAAAAACCGCCGCAACGCCCTAATCCATAAAAGGATCATCACCGCTTGTTCTATTCTATCACAGGGGTATCCGCAAAAAAGACAGGCCCGGCGAAAATCGCCAAGCCTGTCCTGGAAATAATTAACACAATTCGGATTACAACGAGTAGTTAGGTGCTTCTTTTGTAATCTGTACGTCATGTGGATGACTCTCGCGAAGTCCCGCACCTGTAATACGAATGAATTGAGTGTTATTACGAAGCTGTTCCAAACTGCTTGTACCACAGTATCCCATACCTGAACGAAGACCACCAATCAACTGATGAATGGTATCAGATAAAGGTCCTTTGTAAGCAACGCGTCCCTCAATTCCTTCCGGAACCAGTTTCTTGTCATCATCCTGGAAGTAACGATCTTTACTTCCTTGTTTCATCGCAGCCATTGAACCCATGCCACGGTAAACTTTGTAACTACGTCCTTGGAAGATTTCCGTTTCTCCCGGGCTTTCTGCCGTACCTGCAAACAAGCTTCCCAACATAACTGCATGAGCACCTGCAGCAAGAGCCTTGGTAATCTCACCAGAGTACTTGATACCACCGTCAGCAATGATTGGTACGCCATATTCACGTGCTACATTTGCACAATCGTATACTGCTGTAACTTGAGGAACACCGATACCAGCAATTACACGAGTTGTACAGATGGAGCCTGGACCAATTCCTACTTTGACAACTGACGCCCCTGCTTCGATCAATTCACGGGTTGCATCGCCTGTAGCAACGTTACCAGCAACAATTGTCAGGTTAGGGAAACGCTCGCGCAGCTGACGAACGGCATCAATGATGTTAATGTGATGTCCATGTGCCGAGTCTACTGTAATCAGGTCAACACCAGCTTGAACCAATGCATCAGCACGTTCAAAGGTATCTTTGGAAATCCCGATCGCTGCACCAACCAGCAAACGTCCTTGTGCATCTTTAGCTGCGTTAGGGAATTGAATTGCTTTTTCAATATCTTTAATGGTAATGAGACCTTTCAGTGTGTTGGACTCATCTACTAATGGAAGTTTCTCGATTTTGTGTTTCTGAAGAATGCCTTCTGCTTCTTGCAGTGTAGTACCTACAGGCGCAGTAACCAAATTCTCACGAGTCATGACTTCACTGATTTTAATGGAGAAGTCGTGGATAAAACGCAAGTCACGATTTGTCAGGATACCCACAAGCTTTTGATCTCCTTCAACAATCGGTACACCGGAAATGCGATATTTCGCCATAACCGATTCTGCATCCGAAACCAGATGTTCCGCTGTCAATGAGAACGGGTTGGTGATAACGCCACTCTCCGAGCGTTTAACCCGATCCACTTCCTCCGCTTGCTGCTCAACAGACATATTTTTATGGATGATACCAATACCGCCTTCACGGGCAATCGCAATAGCCAATGTCGCTTCAGTAACAGTATCCATACCAGCACTAATCAAAGGAATATTCAGTTTTACGCTGTCACTCAAACGAACAGATACGTCCACTTCTTTAGGCAGTGTCTCGGACTTCCGGGGCACCAGCAGTACATCGTCGAAGGTGAAACCTTCCTTACCAAATTTATCTTCCCACACGCGGGCGTTCCTCCTTATGTTTGCTCAGCTTTACGGTCCAAAACCCGAAGATCCCAGGCTGTATTTTATGCCGAAAATACGTTTTCTGAAAAATTTATTATTGCCATCTTAGCAAAGCGTTATTTAGACTGTCAAGGGAAACTCCCTGGTTATATTAGGTGTATTGCCTGATGCATACAACTGTATTTCTTGCACGGACAGGTTCATTTCATATATAAAAAAAGCCACTCCA
Organism: Paenibacillus sp. 1A_MP2; assembly: GCF_052244825.1. Lineage (NCBI taxonomy): Bacteria > Bacillati > Bacillota > Bacilli > Caryophanales > Paenibacillaceae > Paenibacillus > Paenibacillus sp. 1A_MP2. The sequence goes on from NZ_JBQQCS010000001.1 coordinate 297,929, forward strand.
TATGAGTAGCGTTTACCTAGGTTAAACCAGATCGTTAACTGTATCTAAACTAATATTTAATTCTAGTTTTCTTCCTTATAAACAAATAAATAAAAACCACCACCGAATATCATCGGCAGTGGTTCTTTGCTTGGCGGCGTCCTACTCTCCCAGGACCCTGCGGTCCAAGTACCATCGGCGCTAGAGGGCTTAACGGTCGTGTTCGGGATGGGTACGTGTGGAACCCCTCCGCCATCGCCACCAAACGCATAGCTTAGCCTTACATTTCAGAGATCATTCTCTGAAAACTAGATCCGAAACGAAATTCGCAATTTACAACCTGCATATCTTGGATAAGCCCTCGACCGATTAGTACTGGTCAGCTCCATGCATTGCTGCACTTCCACCCCCAGCCTATCTACCTCGTCGTCTTCAAGGGGTCTTACATACTGGGAAATCTCATCTTGAGGGGGGCTTCACGCTTAGATGCTTTCAGCGCTTATCCCTTCCGTACATAGCTACCCAGCGGTGCTCCTGGCGGAACAACTGGTACACCAGCGGTACGTCCATCCCGGTCCTCTCGTACTAAGGACAGCTCCTCTCAAATTTCCTACGCCCACGACAGATAGGGACCGAACTGTCTCACGACGTTCTGAACCCAGCTCGCGTACCGCTTTAATGGGCGAACAGCCCAACCCTTGGGACCTACTTCAGCCCCAGGATGCGATGAGCCGACATCGAGGTGCCAAACCTCCCCGTCGATGTGGACTCTTGGGGGAGATAAGCCTGTTATCCCCAGGGTAGCTTTTATCCGTTGAGCGATGGCCCTTCCATGCGGTACCACCGGATCACTAAGCCCGACTTTCGTCCCTGCTCGACTTGTAGGTCTCGCAGTCAAGCTCCCTTATGCCTTTGCACTCTTCGAATGATTTCCAACCATTCTGAGGGAACCTTTGGGCGCCTCCGTTACTCTTTAGGAGGCGACCGCCCCAGTCAAACTGCCCACCTGACACTGTCCCCGCACCGGATTACGGTACCAGGTTAGAACCTAGATACGATCAGGGTGGTATCCCAACGGTGCCTCCACGCAAGCTGGCGCTCACGTTTCAAAGGCTCCCACCTATCCTGTACAGATCGTACCCAAATTCAATATCAAGCTGCAGTAAAGCTCCATGGGGTCTTTCCGTCTTGTCGCGGGTAACCTGCATCTTCACAGGTATTAAAATTTCACCGGATCTCTCGTTGAGACAGCGCCCAAGTCGTTACGCCATTCGTGCGGGTCAGAATTTACCTGACAAGGAATTTCGCTACCTTAGGACCGTTATAGTTACGGCCGCCGTTTACTGGGGCTTCGGTTCACAGCTTCGGATTGCTCCTAACCGCTCCCCTTAACCTTCCAGCACCGGGCAGGCGTCAGCCCGTATACTTCGCCTTACGGCTTCGCACAGACCTGTGTTTTTGCTAAACAGTCGCTTGGGCCTTTTCACTGCGGCCCCCTCGTGCTATTCACACTACCGGGGCACCCCTTCTCCCGAAGTTACGGGGTCATTTTGCCGAGTTCCTTAACGAGAGTTCTTCCGCGCGCCTTAGAATTCTCTTCTCGCCTACCTGTGTCGGTTTGCGGTACGGGCACCATCACCTGGCTAGAGGCTTTTCTTGGCAGTGTGAGATCATGACCTTCGCTACTGTAATTTTCGCTCCCCATCACAGCCCAGCCTTACGATGTGCGGATTTGCCTACACATCAGCCTCACTGCTTAGACGGACATCCATCAGTCCGCGTCACTACCCTGCTGCGTCCCCCCATTGCTCATAACGGCTTACGGTGGTACAGGAATTTCGACCTGTTGTCCTTCGACTACGCCTTTCGGCCTCGCCTTAGGTCCCGACTTACCCTGAGCGGACGAGCCTTCCTCAGGAACCCTTAGGCTTTCGGCGGATCAGATTCTCACTGATCTTTTCGTTACTCATACCGGCATTCTCACTTGTATAATGTCCAGCGCTCCTTACGGTACACCTTCAACCCTTATACAACGCTCCCCTACCCCTGATGCAAAGCATCAAGCCATAGCTTCGGTGGTGTGTTTAGCCCCGTTACATTTTCGGCGCAGAGTCACTCGACCAGTGAGCTATTACGCACTCTTTCAATGGTGGCTGCTTCTAAGCCAACATCCTGGTTGTCTGTGCAACTCCACATCCTTTCCCACTTAACACACACTTGGGGACCTTAGCTGATGGTCTGGGCTGTTTCCCTTTTGACAATGGATCTTAGCACTCACTGTCTGACTCCCGGAAGTAAGTCTATGGCATTCGGAGTTTGACTGAGCTTGGTAACCCTTGCGGGCCCCGCACCCAATCAGTGCTCTACCTCCACGACTCTGTTTTCCGAGGCTAGCCCTAAAGCTATTTCGGGGAGAACCAGCTATCTCCGAGTTCGATTGGAATTTCTCCGCTACCCCCACCTCATCCCCGCATTTTTCAACATGCGTGGGTTCGGGCCTCCAGTGCGTGTTACCGCACCTTCACCCTGGACAGGGGTAGATCACCCGGTTTCGGGTCTACGTCCACGTACTCATTCGCCCTATTCAGACTCGCTTTCGCTGCGGCTCCGGCTCTTCACCTTAACCTTGCACGGGAACGTAACTCGCCGGTTCATTCTACAAAAGGCACGCCATCACCCCTAAAACGGGCTCTGACTTTTTGTAAGCACACGGTTTCAGGTTCTATTTCACTCCCCTTCCGGGGTGCTTTTCACCTTTCCCTCACGGTACTGCTTCACTATCGGTCGCTAGGAAGTATTTAGCCTTGGCAGATGGTCCTGCCGGATTCATACGGGGTTTCACGTGCCCCGCACTACTCGGGATCCGTCTCGGAGGGAACAGACTTTCAGCTACAGGGCTTTTACCTTCTTTGGCGGGCCTTTCCAGACCTCTTCGCTTAACCGGTTCCTTTGTAACTCCATGTGAGACGTCCCACAACCCCAGAGAGCAAGCTCTCTGGTTTGGGCTTCTCCGCGTTCGCTCGCCGCTACTGACGGAATCACTATTGTTTTCTCTTCCTCAAGGTACTTAGATGTTTCAGTTCCCTTGGTATGCCTCTGCACAACCTATGTATTCAGTTGTGAGTAACTGGAAATTACCCCAGCTGGGTTTCCCCATTCGGACACCCCCGGATCAAAGCTTGCTTACAGCTCCCCGAGGCAGTTTCGTTGTTCGCCACGTCCTTCATCGGCTCCTAGCGCCTAGGCATCCTCCGTGTGCTCTTAGTAGCTTAACCATAATTGCTCCGGTTTCGACTGCTCGCTTCCCTTGTTTTGCTTACGCAAAGCCAAAAGTCGCTCCCATTCGATACCATCGCAATGCAGTCTTCACTATTTATTGAAACTTGTTTTAACACAAGTTCAGCTAGGATGATTGTTGATCGGTTACTTGAACCGAACAAGCATTCATCCCTAAAAGGAATGTTCTAAATCGCAAATTTTCGTTTCGATATCTAGTTTTCAAAGAACAAGCTCCATGCAAAAGCAAGCTGTTTGAGAGTTTGAGCTCTCAAAACTGAGCAACGAGTGAGTAAGTTTGTGCAGATCTAGTCTGCGATTTGAATGTTTCCGTTACAGGAAACGATTCTCCATAGAAAGGAGGTGATCCAGCCGCACCTTCCGATACGGCTACCTTGTTACGACTTCACCCCAATCATCTATCCCACCTTCGGCGGCTGGCTCCTTGCGGTTACCCCACCGACTTCGGGTGTTATAAACTCTCGTGGTGTGACGGGCGGTGTGTACAAGACCCGGGAACGTATTCACCGCGGCATGCTGATCCGCGATTACTAGCAATTCCGACTTCATGCAGGCGAGTTGCAGCCTGCAATCCGAACTGAGACCGGCTTTTTAGGATTCGTTCCACCTCGCGGTTTCACTGCCCGTTGTACCGGCCATTGTAGTACGTGTGTAGCCCAGGTCATAAGGGGCATGATGATTTGACGTCATCCCCACCTTCCTCCGGTTTGTCACCGGCAGTCACCTTAGAGTGCCCACCCGAAGTGCTGGCAACTAAGATCAAGGGTTGCGCTCGTTGCGGGACTTAACCCAACATCTCACGACACGAGCTGACGACAACCATGCACCACCTGTCTCCTCTGTCCCGAAGGAAAGGTACATCTCTGTACCGGTCAGAGGGATGTCAAGACCTGGTAAGGTTCTTCGCGTTGCTTCGAATTAAACCACATACTCCACTGCTTGTGCGGGTCCCCGTCAATTCCTTTGAGTTTCAGTCTTGCGACCGTACTCCCCAGGCGGAGTGCTTAATGTGTTAACTTCGGCACCAAGGGTATCGAAACCCTTAACACCTAGCACTCATCGTTTACGGCGTGGACTACCAGGGTATCTAATCCTGTTTGCTCCCCACGCTTTCGCGCCTCAGCGTCAGTTACAGCCCAGAGAGTCGCCTTCGCCACTGGTGTTCCTCCACATATCTACGCATTTCACCGCTACACGTGGAATTCCACTCTCCTCTTCTGCACTCAAGTCACCCAGTTTCCAGTGCGATCCGGGGTTGAGCCCGGGATTAAACACCAGACTTAAATGACCGCCTGCGCGCGCTTTACGCCCAATAATTCCGGACAACGCTTGCCCCTACGTATTACCGCGGCTGCTGGCACGTAGTTAGCCGGGGCTTTCTTCTCAGGTACCGTCACCTTGAGAGCAGTTACTCTCCCAAGCGTTCTTCCCTGGCAACAGAGCTTTACGATCCGAAAACCTTCATCACTCACGCGGCATTGCTCCGTCAGGCTTTCGCCCATTGCGGAAGATTCCCTACTGCTGCCTCCCGTAGGAGTCTGGGCCGTGTCTCAGTCCCAGTGTGGCCGATCACCCTCTCAGGTCGGCTACGCATCGTCGCCTTGGTGAGCCGTTACCCCACCAACTAGCTAATGCGCCGCAGGCCCATCCCCAAGTGACAGATTGCTCCGTCTTTCCAGTTTTCTTCAGGAGAAGAAAACAACTATTCGGTATTAGCTACCGTTTCCGGTAGTTGTCCCAAGCTTGAGGGCAGGTTGCCTACGTGTTACTCACCCGTCCGCCGCTAACTATCGGAGAAGCAAGCTTCTCTTCAAGTCCGCTCGACTTGCATGTATTAGGCATGCCGCCAGCGTTCGTCCTGAGCCAGGATCAAACTCTCCAATAAAGTATTGAAAAGAGCGATATGCTCATTTTGAAACTGACGAGATTAAAAATCTCATTTGTGCTTCGAAATCATACGATCCGAAGACGCGTACCGATTTCTCAGCGTCGATCTTGCAAGCAAGATCGTTACTCACTCGTTGTTCAGTTTTCAAAGATCAAACTTGTTTCGTTACTAAGTTTCGTTCAACTCAGCAACTTTTATATCTTATCACATCCGAAACCAACTTTGCAAGCTCTTTTTTTAAGTTTCTTTCGAAGCTTATTCGTTTCGCTTGCCGCACCGTGTTTCTCGTGTTTTCTTGGCCGGAATTAGAATATACCATGTACAGATTCGGAACGCAAGCTTTATTTTCAATAAAGTTTATCATGCAGATCATCCTATCTTCCATGGATGACCCGCGTGATTCCTGCTTAATACAATTCCATGTTACTTCATTTTCTTCACAGGCATCTTCCTCGGCCATAAGCTATAACTGAAACTGATTATAAAATCGATCCCCAATATGATTCCCCATACTCTTATGAGATTAGAGAATGCCGCAGTACGCTCCGCGTCACCAATCCACCAGATCATTGCGAGCAGGAACAAGCTACCTATGCTCCAAGCCAATAGATGTCTAAGCCATCCCACTCTCTCACGACTAGCATGCTCGCTACCGTACACCTTGTTGCTGCGAGGATGTTCTCCACCTTTGAACCAGTACAAGAAGTAACGATCAGCCCATGCAATCATCTGATGACCATAGGCAATACTCACGCCTATATATATTGCTGCAATGCCATGAACCATACTTGCTGTAGCACCCTGTTGAAGATCCATCACCGTCGCAACCATAAGAAGAACATCCACAAGGGGTGTCGCCATTAATAGGGCAATCCCTATACGTTTCATCCCGAGCAGATAACGCACACTCAGCCCTGCAGCGACAAATACCCAGAAAGCAATCTCACATCCAATAATAAAATAGGCAATCAAATAATCCACTCCTTTTATAATACAAACGTATTAAATACAATTTAACACGTTTGTATTATAATAATCAACAATGATATAATCTTTTTATGCCTAAAATAGTTGATCATGACAAACAACGCCAGCTCGTAGCCAAAGCAGCCTGGCGCGTCATCCGCAGAGATGGCATGGAACAAGCCTCCGTTCGAAATATCGCCGTAGAAGCTGGTATTTCAGCCGGTTCTATGCGCCATTACTTCTCAACCCAATCGGAACTACTCCTATACGCAATGAATCTGGTATCCGAACGGGTTTCGAACCGAATCACACAGATGTCCTTTGATGCTTCCCCGTTGGAGAATATGAAGCTTATGTTGTTAGAACTCTTGCCAAATACGGATGAAAAAATGGCCGAAATGGAGGTGTGGTACGCTTTTACAGCCAAATCCAAGACCGAACCCGCTCTTAAAGAGCATGCCGACAAAGTATATGACGAACTCAGACGCGCGATGGCTACAGTTATCACCTACCTCATGGATCTCAATCTCTCCCGAACAGGTCTCGATAAGGAGCTGGAAATTGAACGATTGTACGCTCTGGTGGACGGTTTGGGAATCCATGCGATTCTTCGGCCTGACCAGATGAACAGCAAGATAATGGAGGACATCCTTACCATGCATCTTGCAACGTTATTCCGGGATGCAGAATAATAGATTCGGTCACAAGATTAATACAGCTCTATCCCTCACACAGCAGGGCCGAGTAATTGCTTCTTATGAAACAAAAAAACCGTCAGGCATCAGTTGTGACTAACCTAATGAATCATAATAGGGTTAGTGTCCTAGATGCGTGACGGTTTTTCTTTTTATCCAATAATAATCCGGCCTTCCGGATGGCGATACAGTTTTTTCTCTTTGCGTGGACGAAGCGCGTATGCGATGGTTAGAGGCCCAATCCGTCCTATAAACATCGTGAAGGCGATAATTACTTTTCCCCATACCGTTAATTCATGCGTTACTCCTACCGACAGACCAACTGTCCCAATCGCCGAGGCCGCTTCAAACATAAGTGAAAGGAACGGTACATCCTCTGTCGCAAGTAGTAGCATGACCACAACCATGAATATGATCAAGGAAACCATAATAATCGTCAATGCTCTCATCAGCAGCTCCTTTGGAACACGTTGACGGAAAAACACGATATCTTTATTACCGCGAATCATGGCATACACCGCTCCAATCATGATCAGGAACGTTGTTGTTTTGATTCCGCCCCGGTTGATCCCGGAGATGCCCCAATAAACATCAACAGAATGAAGAAGAACTGGGTAGCCTGCCTCATCTGGGCAATATCAATGGTGCTCGTACCCGACGAACGTGTGGAAACAGACTGGAAGAAGGAGGCGTAGATCTTTTCACTCCAACTGAGAGAAGCCAGTGTGTGCCCATTGGTGAACTCAAATACAAACAGAACAATTGCACCCACACCAATCAGCCCACCTGACACGGACAACACCAATTTGGACTGCAATGATAAACGACGACGCTTGCGGTACTCAAACAAATCATTCAATACCACAAAGCCGAGTCCCCGGATATAACCAGCACGGAAGCTGTTACGTTAAACAACCAGTCTCCCGTATAATGCTGAAAACTATTACCGAACAGATCGAAACCACCATTATTAAATAATGAAACCGAGTGAAAGGCACCATAATACACAGCCTGCCAAAAAGGCATCTCCGTTGCCCAACGTAGGGCCAATATAACAGCAGCCACCCCTTCAATGGTAAACGAAAAGATTAGCACCTTGCGGATAATACGTACGATGCCTTCCATACTGTCAGCGTTGATAGCCTCTTTCAGCAGCAGCCTGTCCTTAAGCGAGATTCGCTTGCCCAATACCAATGCAAACAACGTTGCGATAGTCATGAAGCCAAGTCCACCTAGCTGCATAAGCACCATAATCACGATTTGACCAAACAGGTTGAAGGTTGTCCCTACATCCACGACGACCAGCCCGGTCACGCATGCGGCAGAGGTAGACGTAAACAGCGCATCAATAAACGCCAAATGCCGGCCGCTTTGATTGGAGATGGGAAGCATGAGCAGAATCGTACCGATCGTGATAATAAGCATAAAACCACCAACCAGAATCAGTGGGGGTGATAGGAATTTAGCAATGTGAAGCCTAAACTTCATGAAGGGCACCTCTTTTAACGTAATACAAACAGGTAGGCAAGATGATCTGTCACCATACTTATGGCAGTCATGTGTTTCGACGAATCTATCACTTCGATGCCTATGTAAACCTAAAGAGGAACTTGCCAACAGCATCATACTGAACGGCAGGTTCCTCTTCTATTATGAACGAGTTAAACGTTCCTTATTTAATCCTGTGTACGAGGACGCATGTGCGGGAAGAGCAGTACGTCACGAATGGACGGCGAATTGGTCAACAACATGATCAGACGGTCAATACCGATTCCCAGTCCACCTGTTGGTGGCATACCATATTCGAGCGCACGGATGAAATCATCATCCATTTCGTGTGCTTCGTCATTTCCGTGTTCTTTCTCCAGCAATTGTGCCTCAAAGCGCTGACGCTGATCAATTGGATCATTCAGCTCCGTAAAAGCATTGGCATGCTCACGTCCAACGATAAACAGCTCGAAGCGGTCCGTGAAGCGTGGATCTACATCGCTTTTCTTCGCCAGCGGGGAAATCTCAACCGGATGTCCCATGATAAAGGTTGGCTGAATCAACGTCTCTTCTACAAAATGTTCGAAGAATGCATTCAGAATATGACCAAATGTCATATGCTTTTCAACCGGAACCTTATGTTCTGTCGCCAAACGGTGAGCTTCCTCGTTCGTCATATGCACGGAGAAGTCTACACCTACAACTTCCTTAACTGCATCTACCATCGTTACACGGCGCCATTGTGGCGTAAGATCTACTTGATAATCTGCATATTGGACAACTTGCGTGCCCAGCACTTCCTGTGCGATATGAGCAACCAGATTCTCAGTCAAACGCATAATATCCTGATAATCCGCATATGCCTCATAAAGCTCAATCATCGTGAACTCAGGGTTATGACGTGTCGACATCCCTTCATTACGGTATACACGGCCGATCTCGTATACTTTCTCCAGACCGCCTACAATCAGACGTTTCAAGTGAAGCTCGATCGCAATCCGCATGTACAATTCCATATCAAGCGCATTGTGATGCGTAATGAATGGTCGCGCAGCGGCTCCACCAGCGATGGTGTGCAGCGTCGGAGTTTCCACTTCCAGATAGCCTAGGGAATCCAGGTAACGGCGCATCGACTGAATGATTTTGGAACGAGTAACAAAGGTCTGTTGCACTTCGCGATTCATAATCAGGTCAACATAGCGCTGGCGGTAACGCAGCTCTACATCCGCTAGTCCATGATATTTATCCGGAAGTGGGTAAAGTGACTTGGACAATACTTCGAGATTTTGCACTTTAACCGAAGTTTCACCTGTCTTGGTTTTGAAGATTACCCCAGAAACACCTACAATATCCCCAGATCGAGCAGGCTGAACGCGGCGTATTTGTCTTCCGGCACAGTATCCTGACGAACATAGATCTGGATTCTGCCGCTCAGGTCCTGAATATGTGCAAAGCTCGCTTTACCCATTCCCCGCTTCGCCATAATCCGTCCGGCAATACTGACTTCGATGTGCTTCTCTTCCAGCTCTTCCTTAGTCAGTTCTTCATACTTCTTCAGAATGGAGCCGGCTTCTTCCGTACGTACGTATTTTTGGCCAAAAGGGTCGATCCCCAATTTGCGGAGCTCGTCCAATTTGTCGCGGCGAATTTGTAAAAGCTCACTTAGTTCGGTTTCGGTTTCCTGATTCAAGACTTCATCCGTCATGATCTATATTCATCTCCTTATTTACATTGCAGGCATCTTCCGAGGTATTCTGCCTCAAATGTTGAAAAAAGCTTCCCTAAGGAAGCTTTTGTCTCCGTACCCGACTGCTTCATTGCTTATATTACTTTTTGATGTCTACAATTTTATATTGAATTACGCCAGCAGGCACACTCACATCAACAACCGTACCTTTTTTCTTACCCAGGATGGCTTTGCCAACAGGGCTTTCGTTCGATATTTTGTTCTGCAGCGGATTGGATTCCGCAGTACCTACGATTGTATATTCCGTGATATCACCGAATTCCAAATCTTCTACAGTAACTGTTGCACCCACGCTTACGGCTTCGGTATCGATCTCGTCGCTGTTGATAATCCGTGCGTTCCGGAGCAATTTCTCCAAAGTAATAACGCGGCCTTCAATAAAAGCCTGTTCGTTCTTTGCGTCTTCGTATTCGGAGTTCTCACTAATATCTCCATACCCGATGGCTACCTTAATCCGTTCAGCCACTTCGCGGCGCTTCACTGATTTCAGCATTTCCAGTTCTTCTTCAAGCTTCTTAAGTCCCTCTGGTGTAAGGATAACTTCCTTATCGCTCATCTCAACCGATTCTCCTGTCATGGGAATAATTTGATTGCACGGCAACGGAACCAGTGCTGTTTACAGAGCTCCGCCCGCATACATCTTCAAAACTATATGAAGTTCTCCGGAGAAACAGAACGTTCCTCCTGATGCACTAGCCTTATGACGCACATGGCGAATTTATACTGTGAAATTATAGGGTAACGGTCTCGAAAAGTCAATGTTACACCCCCTACGGCTGTAAACGTTTTACAGCAGAAGATCAGGATGCATTTTCAGCTACTGCCGGTTCTGACTCCAGATTCCCTTCCATATGCAGCTGACCTACAAAGTTCTCCAGAATGTGCACCATCTCATCACGTTTGGTTTCTTCCATAATAACGTCCTTGATGCGCGCAGATCCTTTCAGACCTTTCAGATACCAAGCCAGGTGTTTACGCATCTCGCGCACAGCAACAGCCTCACCCTTCAATGCAATCAGGCGGTCCATATGCAAAATGGCAACGCGAATCTTCTCTTCCCATTCGGGTCAGGAAGCAATTCGCCGGAATTCAAGTATTGAATGGTGCGATACAGCATCCATGGGTTACCCAGAGCGGCACGACCGATCATAACTCCGTCACAACCCGTTTCATCCAGCATACGACGGGCATCTTCCGGTGAAGATACATCTCCGTTCCCGATAACCGGGATGGAGACAGCCTCTTTGACATTTTTGATGTGCGACCAGTCCGCTGTACCTGTGTAGAGCTGCTCACGTGTACGGCCGTGCACACTTACCGCCTGTCCGCCAGCGCGTTCAACCGCAAGTGCATTCTCAACCACGTAGATATGCTCGTTATCCCAGCCGATCCGCATCTTGACTGTAACGGGCTTATCTACCGCGTCCACTACAGCCGATACCATCTCATAAATTTTGTTCGGATCAAGCAACCACCGTGCACCTGCATCACAGCTCGTCACTTTTGGCACTGGGCATCCCATGTTGATGTCAATGATGTCAGCATTGGTTTCTTTGTCCACAATTTTGGCTGCTTCTACGAGGGCTTCACGATCTCCCCCCAAATTTGCAGGCTCAGCGGTTTCTCCCGCTCATCTACAAACAACATCTCACGTGTCCGCTTGTTACCATGCACGATGGCTTTTCCACTCACCATCTCCGCACATACGAGGCCTGTTCCGAATTCTTTTGCAATTAGACGAAAAGCCGGATTACACACGCCAGCCATCGGCGCAAGTACGACCTGGTTTTTCATTTCAATGTCACCAATTTTAAGCACGGTAGTCGTTCCACTCCTTTTTAAATCTGACTTTTGCATGAATCCTGGTTGTGTTTAGCTTTTTAATGCTTCTTGCTGTATAAAGTATAAAATCAACGAATGATGACAATGTTTTCTTGTTAATAAAAAACGGCGCTAGCTTCCCTGTAATTCCTCAATGCTAATAGACAGTACCCCTGCAATAAGATTGAGCTCCCGTTCTGCTACTTTACGGTTGCCTCGCTCAATCATACCCAGAATGGCCAGCGATATGCCCGTCTCGGCAGCAAGCTCCTGTTGTGTTAAACCTTTCAGCTTCCGGAAAGCCCGGATTCGATTGGCCAATTGCACGTTTTCCAAAGCTGTATTCCATCCTTTCCATCCAGTACAGACAACGATGATTGTACAAAGGTATACAAACCTGAATGCTCATCTTCGGTTACGATGTCAGCCAGCGGCACCAATACAAATGCCCGTTCACCCATCCGTGGATGCGGCAATTGCAGCCGTTCGGTATCACTCGTCTCTCCATCCATCCAAAGCAGATCCAAATCGACTGTACGAGGGCCCCAACGGATATCACGAACCCGTCCAAGCCGTGTTTCAATATCCAGCAGTTCCGTGAGCAGCTGCTCCGGCAAAAGTGTAGTCTGTACCGCTGTTGCCATATTCAGAAATGCTGGCTGGTCCACATAACCTACCGGTTCCGTCTCATACAGCGCAGAACAGCGCAGGACGGATATATGAGGATGTGCATCCAGCAACGTTAACGCCTCAAGCAGCGTCTGTTCCCGGTCACCCAAATTAGCCCCTAAAGCAATATAAGCCTCTGAAGATTCAGAGGTCGAATGTGCAATCATGATCGGTTCTCACTTTCTTGTGCGGCGAAGCTCTACAGTTACGCCCCCAAAATGAATATCGAACGGCGGATGCGGCTTCGTCACCTTGACTGTCAATGCATTGATAATAGTATAAGTGTCTAGTAAAGAAGATGCAATATGTTCGCCCAAAGCTTCAATTAACTGGAATGATTTATGTTCAACGATCTGTTTCACCAGCTCATGGATTTCTGCATAATTGATGGTTTTGGTCAAATCATCGTTACGCCCAGCCTCACCCAGATCCATATCGATCTCCAGATCAATATAATAACGCGCCCCAGCTTCCGTTCCTCGGCAAATACGCCGTGATATCCGTAATACTCCATTCGATGCAATACCATTCGATCCATAAGTTCCGCCTGCCCTCTATATATAATGAAATCATGGTTGGATATTCGTTTCCATTGCAAAACGCTGCGCTTCTACTGGACGGGTCACCGGACCCTTCAGCATCATTTCCTCCGCAAGCCTGGAGATGCATACAGCATGGCATCACACATGTCCACTGTGCGCCGCATCGGCTTCACATCATGAACCCGAACCATCTGGCAGCCTTGCGCTATGCCAAAGGCAACCGTAGCAGCTGTACCTTCCAGCGCATCATTCGCCTGCACTTGTAAGGTGTTCTGAATGAACCTTTTACGCGAGGTTGCCAGCAGAACGGGATACCCCATCTCATTGAGCAACCCAAGCGATGACATGAGCGTTAGATTTTCGTTCAGATCTTTCACAAATCCAATGCCCGGGTCCAAAATAATCTGGTCGGGATGTACTCCAGCCTCCAGCGCAATCTGTACACTCTCCTGAAGATCGCCGACCACATCATTCAAATAATTCGTATAGTCTCGTTCTTGCCGATTGTGCATCAGGATCAAAGGGCATCCCAGTTCTGCCGCAGTGCGTGCCATCTTAGGGTCAGCCTTGGCACCCCACACATCATTGATGATGTGCGCTCCAGCCTGAACGGCCTGACGAGCTACTTCTGCTTTATAGGTGTCTACCGATATTGGGATATGTGGAGCCTGCTCCCGCAACGCTTCGATGACCGGTATGATCCGACTGAGCTCTTCTTCGGCGCCAACGACCTCTGAGCCTGGACGCGTGGACTCTCCTCCGATATCAATGAGATCCGCTCCGTCCTCCATCATCTGTATGGCGTGAGTTACCGCTCGCTCCACATTGGTATAACGTCCTCCATCCGAGAAGGAGTCCGGTGTGACATTCAGAATGCCCATAATAAGTGTCCGTGTACCAAGTTTCAGCTCTGCTGGTCCCCACGCATAGTTCCGTTCATAGATGACTGGTGTAAGTGTCATGAAGTATACCCCGCTTTCTGCCGGTACATACCCAGAAGCGCTTCTGTAACCGGGCCTATATGTCCGCTGCTGATTACCGTTTCTGTACCATCCTGATCCCGCAACGTTGTAACCGGAACGAGTTCAGCAACAGATCCTGTCAAAAAGATTTCATCTGCCTGCAGCAGTTCCCCCAAGGGAACAAGCCTTCCTGGCAAAGCATTCCTTGCTGAGCTGCAAGCTCTAGTACAACGGCTCTGGTGATTCCCGGCAAAATGCCAGTCGCAAGTGCTGGCGTGTAGAGTACGCCCTGTCTCACCCAGAACACGTTGCTGACAATCCCCTCAGCTACATGGCCATCTCGGGTTAATTGCAGCCCTTCCGCATTTTGCACATGCTGTCCGTATCCGTTCAGTTCACGTTTTGCCATAATACTGTTCATGTAATGCAGCGATTTGAACCGCACTTCTCCTTCAGGCGTGTTACGAGGCGTCAACAGACGTTGAAGCATTTTTCCATTTTCGTATAGGGATGGGGAGGGTTCAGGTAGTGCTTTTGCTAATACGATATGATTGGGTTTTACATAATCCCCCAAAGGTAGTCCCAGCGGGGCTTCACCCGCAGATACTGTATAGCGGACATAAGCATCCTGGAGTTCGTTAGCAAGCAACAGGTCACTAATCCAGTCCGTTACCTCCGCTGCTGTTGCTGTGAAAGGAATGCCCAATTCACGGCACCCTGAAGCCATCCGCTCCAAATGACGTTCCAGCAGAAAAGGAACTCCCTGATACGTCCGAAACGTCTCAAACAATCCGAGTCCGTACAAAAAGCCGTGATCCGTCACCGGAACCACGGCTGCCGCCATATTGACCAATTCTCCGTTTATCGCGGCATATTTCATCTCTATACCTTTACCTGCTGAGACAGGAAGTTACGCAGCATTTGATGACCGTGATCCGTAATGATGGATTCTGGATGGAACTGAACACCTTCAATCGCATATTCCTTGTGACGCAAGCCCATAATCTCGCCTTCCGCCGTCTCGGCTGTAATCTCCAGACAGTCTGGCAGACTGCTGCGCTCTACAATCAGAGAGTGATAACGCGTTGCCGTGAAGGGAGATGGCAATCCGGTGAATACGGATGTTCCGTTATGATGCATTTCGGATGTCTTGCCATGCATCATGCGGTCCGCACGAATAACATTGCCTCCGAATGCCTGTCCAATCGCCTGATGTCCCAGACAAACGCCAAAGATCGGAATACTGCCCTTGAAATGATCAATGACCGCCAGACTGATGCCTGCCTCATTCGGCGTACAAGGACCGGGTGAGATCAAAATATGATCAGGCGCCAATGCCTCAATGCCTGCCAGATCAATCTCATCATTGCGGCGAACTTCCACCGTCTCCCCCAGTTCACCCAGATATTGAACCAGGTTGTATGTGAAGGAATCATAATTGTCGATAACCAGTATCATATCTTTGCTCCTCCTATTCTTCCGTCCACACAGGGAACGGTTGCTTAATTATTTTATTTTAACAGCTTCAGCTTCCTCACTGTAATTCACAGCTCTCATCATGGCCCTTGCCTTGTTGCGGCACTCCCTGTATTCCCGATATGGATCAGAATCAATAACAATGCCTGCTCCTGCCTGTACATACCCCATACCGTCCTTAATGGAAAGCGTGCGAATGACGATGTTCAGCTCCATGTTCCCACAGTAATCCATCCACCCGATCGAACCTGTATACGGTCCGCGGCGCACAGGCTCCAGTTCTTCAATGATTTCCATGGTTCGAACTTTGGGGGCACCCGTAATTGTTCCACCGGGGAATGTCGCTGCAATCACATCAAATACAGATAGTCCGTCGGCCAGCGTTCCCTCCACCTGAGACACCAGATGCATGACATGTGAATACTTCTCGATTGTCATCAGTTCCGGCACATGGACCGATCCATAGGCTGCAATTCGTCCGATATCATTCCGCTCCAGATCGACCAGCATAATATGCTCTGCCCGCTCCTTCTCACTGTTCAGCATCTCAGCGGCCATCAACTCATCCTCCGCTTCATCACGCCCTCTTCTCCGTGTGCCTGCGATCGGACGTGCGCTCACCTTGCCATGATCGACTTTGACGAGCAACTCGGGCGAACCGCTCACCAATTGGAATTCAGGACTCCGCAGCATTCCCATGTAGGGAGATGGGTTCACAAGTCGAAGCCACTCATAGATGTGTTCGGGACTGGACTTCAGAAGCTTCTCCTGCCGCAGGGACAAGTTCACCTGAAAGACATCCCCTTGCCGGATATACTCCTGCACGGTGCGTACTGCCTGCTCGAAATCTTCTTGCGGAAAAGAAGTATGCCACCCTTCGGTTTCCCGCTCCGAGTCTACTGTCTGTGGAGTACGATGGATCTGACTGTTGCGATGCTCCAGTGCCTGCTGTTGATCTTCTGCCTGCGCAAATCCCAGAATATGCAGCCAGCGCTGCTGCATGGCTGCTGCTCGCTCTTCTGCTTCCGTGTAAAGTCTGCGTAGATCGGCCTCCGTCTGATTTGGCTGCACAGGCATGTGCACCATACAGAACAAGGCCTGCTGCTCATGATCATATGCCCACACTTCTTCAAAACGCATCCACCAATAATCTGGAAGAGCCGGATTATCTTCAGCCAAGGTCGGCAGCTTCTCGAGGGATCTGGCTACGTCATAACTTAGATACCCTGCACAACCACCGCCAAAATCTGGAGCCCCGCTCACCTTTGGTGCGCTGTATGGCGCAGCCCATCTTTTTAATACTTCAAGAGGCTTACCGTTGTCTGTCGACGTGGATCCCTCTTTCAGATCGTGAATAACAGCTTCATTTCCTTTGCCGGAAATAACGGATACAGGGTGTAATCCAAGGAAGGTGTACCTGCCCCCCTTGCCGTTCTCCAGCACCATTGCATAAGGGGATGCCTGCTGCCAGGCCCCTTCCCACGTTAACGGTAAACCGCCATGATACGGCCCCTTATCCGACTTGATCATGTAAGGCATCATGGTCCAGCCTTGTCCTGCCCATTCGGTCCAGTCGGCGTATGTTGTCATCAGGTGTGTCATTGCGGTTTGCCGCCTCCATCTGTCGCTAGTTCTATTGTCTGATAGTATACTAAAGCACCGCTGCTTTTAAAAGCATTCAGCAAAAAATCCTCCACACCCGGCATGCGGGCAAGGAGGATTTGTTTCATCTCTTGTTAATCTTAAGATTCGAAGTTGTAAAGTGGTGTGCTCAGGTAACGTTCGCCGTTACTTGGTACGATTACCACAACACGTTTGCCTGCACCCAGCTGTTTAGCCACTTGCAGACCTGCACGAATGGCTGCACCGGAAGAAATACCGGACAGGATACCCTCTTCCTTCGCTACCTGACGAGCAGTCTCGAATGCATCATCATTTTCAATGTGAATGATTTCGTCATAGATTTCCTGATCCAGAATCTCAGGGATAAAGTTGGCACCAATCCCCTGGATTTTGTGAGGACCTGGTTTACCGCCTGCCAAGATTGGGGAAGCTGCTGGTTCAACGGCAACAATTTTAATCTCAGGGAAGGCTTCTTTCAACACTTCACCTGTACCTGTAATCGTTCCGCCTGTACCGATTCCTGCGATGAAAGCATCCAACGTACCGCCTACAGATTGAATTGCTTCAACAATCTCAGGGCCAGTCGTTTCACGGTGAATTTTCACGTTGGCTTTATTTTTAAATTGCTCAGCCATGAAATAGGATGGATTTTCCTTAAGCAATTCCTCTGCTTTTTTAACTGCACCATTCATACCTTCGGCTCCCGGTGTGAGCACAAGCTCAGCTCCGTAGGCGCGAAGCAGGTTACGACGCTCCATGCTCATCGTTTCCGGCATAACAATAACAGACTTGTAGCCTTTGGCTGCAGCCACCATAGCCAGTCCGATTCCGGTGTTACCACTTGTTGCTTCGATGATGGTATCACCTGGTTTCAGCTTGCCTTCTTTTTCCGCTTCTTCCACGATGCTAATCGCGATACGGTCTTTTACGCTTGAACCTGGATTCTGGTATTCCAATTTCACGAACACTTCAGCACTGCCTTCAGGTACAATACGGTTCAGACGAACAAGCGGAGTACCTCCGATAAGTTCTGTTACGTTATTAACTACTTTAGCCATATGAATGCCCTCCTTAGTGGGATGAATATTACTTAAGTCCTGTTGCCATATACATGTGCGGCCGAGCAGCCTCTAGATGTTATAAAAGAACTACGGAAATCCCTTAATGGGTCCATTCCGTCTACAACAAACCGGACAGGGCCTGAGGTTTCCGAAGATTTCTTTGTTCATATAAATCGTTTTATTCCGAGTAAACGAGTAGGTATTTGATTATTTTTATCTTATCAACGTTATACCCTATTGTCAATATGAGTACTCAAAAAAATACTCTGCCCTGGGCCCTAAGGCCGTAGACAGAGTATTTTTATCACGATGCAGCAATATGTGTGCTTGCAGGATTCAGGATGCCGGAATCTCAGCGATGACGACAGCTTCATACTTGTTGCGCAGCCTTTCCTCCACCTGGGGCAGCGGATCAGCCTGGCTCAGAGCCAGCTGCATCCGAATCTCTTCGCGGACCTCTTCTGCGGGTTGCACCTGACGCTCTTGTTTGTCGTTCACTCTAATGATGGCGTAGCCCTCTTCTACCTTCACTGGTCCTGCAATATCGCCAACGTCCAGTTGAGCGGCAAGTTTGAGAATTTCTTCGGACTGGAACGGATCATTCTGCTCAATCCAGCCCAGCCGCCCGCCCGCATCGCTAGAATAGCTGTCCGTCGATTCACTGCGTGCAGTTTCTTCAAAGTCTGCTCCCTTGTCGAGCTCATCCAGTACCGATTCTGCTTGTTCCTCTTCCTTCAACACAATGATAGACAGATCGTATTTCTCCGGTGAAACATAGTCTTCATGGTGTTCGTTCCAATAACGCTCGATATCTGCATCCTTGATCTGGATACCGCTTGTGGCAATTTTCTCAAGCAGAAGTCGGTATCCCGCTTCCAACTCAAGATCCTGCCTGGGTAAACCGAGCTGGGACTGCATTTCGTCAAAATAAGCCTTCTCCGAGTCATATCCATCCATAGCCACAGCAATTTCTTTCGCAATTTCCTTGGGACTTACCGTCAGATTACGGTCCACCGCTTCTGCATAGACAGCTTTGCGGTTTAGCATCTGGAGCAGCAATTCACTGCCATAACGCCGTTTCAAGGCTTCAGTCCATTCCTTGTCCGTGATGACCTCGCCATTAATTGTTGCTACAGCACTTCCATCTTCCTGATTGGCATCCTGAGGGGAATCTGCCCCATCACGTCCAGTCCGCAACCCTTGCACAATCATAACCGAACCCATCACCAGCATTCCAAGCGTCAAGACAATTACAGCCGTCCATAACCCTTTTTCCTGTCTTGTCATTCCGCGTCCCGTCCCCGCATAGAATCAGTTCTTGGCTTGCTCTAGAATGGTCTCAAGTTGTTCCTTGTTAAAATCGTAAGCTTCGTTACAGAATTGGCAGACCACTTCAGCCTGGCCTTCTTCCTCAATCAATTGTTCCATTTCCGATTGACCCAGACTGATCAACGTTTTCTCTACCCGCTCACGTGAACACTCACAGTGGAAATGAATATCCATTTCGTCCATGATCTGTACATCCGGCAGTACGCGGCGAAGTAACTCTTCAAGTCCATGACCCTCATCCAGCAGCGATGTTACCTGCGGCATCGTACCGATGGCCTTTTCAATCACGGTAATCTCATCATCCATCAAACCTGGCAGCAGCTGAACAATGAATCCACCGGCTACTTTCACCGAATTGTCGGTATCCACCAGTACGCCAACACCTACGGCAGAAGGAGTCTGCTCCGATTTGGCAAAATAGTACGTAAAGTCTTCACCAAGTTCTCCCGAAATAATCGGTACACTGCCGCGATAAGGCTCTTTCAGCCCCAGATCTTTGGTTACGTTCACGAATCCTTCTGTTCCGACCGCGCCAGCAACGTCCAGTTTGCCCATACTATTGCTCGGCAGATGGACATGCGGATTGCTTACATAGCCACGTACTTCACCCTTCGCATTAGCATCGGCAACAACCTGTCCAATAGGACCATCGCCTTTGACCTGAATAGTCAGCTTCTCTTCTCCCTTAAGCATAGCACCCATAATGGCTGCTGCTGTAACCGTACGCCCCATAGCAGCTGTAGCCGTGGGAAACGTATCATGTCTTCTGCGCAGTTCCTCAACCAGTTCCGTCGTCTGCACAGCAAAGGCTCTAACTCGTCCATTCATTGCTGTACCGCGAATTAACCGGTCTTGCTTGTTGTTGTTTTCCAAGTCATTCAGCCTCCTTTGGCGTAATTGCCAGTTATAGAAAAAACGGCATAACATATACGACTGTAACCCCAGCCCGCTGTTTGCCGTCTCTGTTCTTACCTTTCCCGGTTCCGCTCATAAACGATACGCAGCCCTTCAAGCGTAAGCAGCGGATCCACTTCATCGATGCTGCGTGTTTCTTCTGCAATCAGCTTGGCAAGGCCTCCGGTTGCAATGACTCTGGGTTTGGCTCCCATTTCCTCGCGAATACGCTCCACAATGCCGTCCACCTGACCTGCATAACCATAAATAATGCCGGCCTGCATGGCATGAATGGTGTTGCGACCAATAACTTTCTTGGGCTTCTCCAGTTCAATGCGAGGCAGTTTGGATGCTCGTTCATAGAGCGCTTCGGTTGCGATATGGATGCCGGGTACGATAGCCCCGCCCAGATAATTTCCTTTCTCGTCAATACAGTCAAATGTAGTCGCTGTACCGAAATCGACCACAACGAGAGGGCCACCATACTTCTCAACGGCTGCTACTGCATTAACAATGCGATCCGCGCCAACTTCACGCGGATTCTCATACCGCAGGTTCAGGCCGGTTCTTATACCAGGCCCAACCAGTAACGGTTTTTTGCCTACGTATTTCTCACACATGGCTTCAATCACATTCACCAGTGGCGGAACCACGGATGAGATGATCACACCTTCAATGTCGCGTGTTGAAATACCCGACATATGAAATAAATTATAAATCAATACGCCGTATTCATCCACTGTCGACTGACGGGATGTGCTCAGGCGAAAATGGTGGAGCAACTCCCGGCCCTGATACACGCCGAGTACGATGTTGCTGTTGCCCACGTCTACCACAAGAATCAAAGAGGTTCACCCCTCTTTCTTTTCGTTTAAATCCAGGCTGATATCCAGGCTCTCAAAAGAGTAGGTTAACCTGCCAACTGAAATTACATCCACTCCGCTCTCAGCAATACCACGAATGGTATTTAGCGAGACGTTGCCTGATGCCTCAACCTTCACATGCGGAGCCTGCTCACGAATAAGAGCAACAGCCTCACGCATCCGATCCGGGTGCATGTTATCCAGCATAATGATATCTGCTCCAGCCTGCAAGGCTTCTCTGACCTGTTCCAGGTTTTCGGTCTCCACTTCAATGGTCATCGTATGTGGAATGACGGCTCGCGCACGCTGTACTGCTTCGGTAATCCCGCCTGCACCCTTAATGTGGTTATCTTTAATCATGACCGCATCATAGAGGCCGAATCGATGATTTGCTCCGCCACCAACCCGCACTGCATATTTTTCAAGCAAGCGGTGTCCCGGTGTTGTTTTACGAGTGTCGACCAGTCGTGTAGAAAGGCCTTCCAACGCATCCACATAAGTACGTGTGCGGGTAGCGACACCCGACATGCGCTGCAGCAGGTTAAGAGCCAAGCGCTCTCCTGTAAGCAAGCTATGTGTGCTGCCTTCTACCTCAGCCAAAATCGTACCATGCGTAACTGTATCACCGTCTTTTACCATCGGTGTGAACACAAGGCTGGGATCCACTACCTGAAACACAAGTTCTGCTACCGTAATTCCTGCAATGGTCCCATTGTCTTTGGCATGTATAACAGCTTTGGACTGACTGCCAGCGGGAATCGTCACACTTGTGGTAACATCCCCTGCCCCGACATCCTCACGAAGCCAGTTTTTGATTGATTCGATGAGTCCTTCATTATATCCGTTCAGTATCATGACATCAATTCCTCCACAATCGCTTGTTCTCGCTGCTGCAGACTATGCTTCTGCCATACGGCATCGTCACGCTGCGGGAAATCCTCACGGTAGTGGGCTCCCCGACTTTCCTCACGGTGTAATGCTCCCGTGGTAACCAACCAGGCACAGGTCAACAGGTTGGCATATTCCATCTCTTCTTTGTGAGTAAACTTCTGATCAAAAAATTGCAATTCCTGTTGCAGTTTCTCCATTGCTCCTTGCAGGTTTGCGCCATTGCGGCGCAGTCCCACCTGACGCACCATCATTTTTTGCAGACGCAGGCGTCTTTCGGACACCGGTTTCTGCTCTCCCTGTCTTCCCCTACGAAAGCTTGTTGATGCGGGAATCGTTGTCTGTATAGGAGCAAGCGGAGGCAAGGATTGAATACGATCAACGATTCTCCGTCCAAATACGATCGCTTCGGACAGAGAGTTACTCGCCAGTCGATTAGCTCCATGTACTCCTGTAGAAGATACTTCCCCGCAGGCAAATAACCTGCCGATACTGCTCTCTCCGCTAAGATCCGTCTTCACTCCGCCCATCATGTAATGTGCAGCAGGAGCGACTGGAATCCAGTCTGTTGTCATATCCAGCCCATAACGCATGCAAGTCTCATAGATGGTAGGAAACCGATGTTTAATCATCTCTGCCGGCTCATGAGTGATATCCAGATATACAAATGTACTGTTCGTCGATTCCATTTCACTGACGATAGCCCGGGCTACGATATCACGGGGTGCCAGTTCAAGCTGTGCATGATACCGTTCCATGAAGCGCTCGCCTTTCACATTACGCAAATAGGCTCCTTCGCCACGTACAGCCTCGGACACCAGGAAGCGTGGTGCCCCTGGATAACAAAGGGAGGTCGGGTGGAACTGAATAAACTCCATGTCCCGGACAACCGCTCCGGCACGATAGGCCATCGCCACACCATCTGCAGTGGCCACTTCCGGATTAGTTGTGTATCGATACAATTGCCCAGCCCCGCCAGAGCATAGTACGGTTGCCTCTGCCTTCACAAATACTTGCGAACCATCAGCCTTCTGAACCAACGCACCTATACATTCTCCCTGCTCTGTAATCAGGTCAATGACAAAATGCTCATCCCACACTTCAACCCCAGGATGTTCATTCGCCTGTGCAGCCAGCGCACGTACAATCTCATATCCCGTTGCATCCCCATTGGCATGCAAAATACGGCGGTGGCTGTGCGCACCCTCCTGCGTCAACGCCAACTCGCCGTTCTCCAGATCAAACAAAGTACCCAGACGAATCAGTTCCTTCACTCCGTCCGGGCCCTCGTTCACCAATGCTTCTACTGCTTCGGAGCGGCATAATCCCGCTCCTGCAACAAGTGTATCCTGCAAATGGTAGGCAGGTGAATCATCCTCAGCAATAACCGCAGCAATGCCCCCCTGCGCATACCGGGTGTTACTTTCAAGTAACGACTTCTTCGTGATCATCAATACACTGCGTTGTTCGCTCGCCTTGATCGCAGTAAACAAACCAGCAATGCCTGAACCAATAACCAGCACATCCGTCTCCACCATCGGCAGCGCGGACAGATCAAAATCCACTAAATATTGCGGTATCATGTTAGTTCACCTGTCTTGGAGCAAGAGTAGCGCATGCTACTTCACCAGTAACATGCGCTCTAGTGATTCTCTGGCTTTATCTGCAACGGCTGGTGGCACGTAAATTTGCGGCTTCATCGTTTCCAGACATTTAACCAGCTTTTTCAAGTTATTAACCTTCATGTTCGGACATACGAGGAACTTGGTAGCAAAGTGGAATTGTTTATCCGGGCTATCCAGACGCAGCTGGTATCCTGTACCATCCTCGGTGCCTACGATAAATTCCTTAGCGGACGAATTTTTACAATATTCCAGAATGGCGGTTGTGCTTCCTACGAAATCACCCATCTCGACAACTTCAGGACGACATTCCGGGTGAACAACGAACTCGGCATTAGGATGCTTCGCTCTCATCTCAACCACGTCTTTGACCGTCAGCATATCGTGGGTATTGCAGTAACCTTCCCAGATAATCATTTTCTTGTCTGTATGTTGTTGCACATAATGTCCCAGATTTTTATCTGGCACCCAGATGATTTCATCGGAATCAACAGATTGAATGACTCTGACAGCATTGGCCGATGTACAACAGATGTCGGTCTCCGCCTTGATCTCAGCTGATGAATTGATGTACGTTACAACTTTGGCATTCGGGTGCTGTGCTTTCAATTTACGTAAGCCTTCAACGTTCACCATGTCTGCCATTGGGCAGCCTGCACGCTCGTCAGGGATAATCACCGTTTTGTTAGGAGCAAGAATTTTAGCGCTTTCACCCATAAAATGAACTCCACAGAAAACGATAACATCCGCATCGGTTTGTGCTGCCTTCTGAGCCAACAGGAACGAATCCCCTCGGAAGTCAGCGACCTCCTGCACCTCGTCACGTTGATAATAATGGGCTAGAATAATGGCATTCCGTTCCTTCTTCAACTCCATCAGCCGCTCGCGCAGCTCCCGGTTCATCTCAGCCTTGCGCTCTAAAGCCAGAGCTTCCACCTGTGATCCTCTCCTTATCGGGACAGCCTCATACGCTGTTTCATATGGCAAATCCATGTCGTTATTTTCGCTTGAGAAACGAATCACAAGCGGTTTAACACCTAATGTACACAACGTTCACGACTCTGTCAATAAATGAAAACGACCTAGAACAAGGGCATAACCGCCCATTTCCTACGTAGTACGCCCTAAAGCTCCCGGTTATCATTATCTCTACAATTTGAATTAATCCATAAAAAAGAGAGCCCGCGGGCTCTCTTTGTCATCTGTCACTATAGACAGATGGTTGTTATACATTAAGATGTTGGCTTCGTTCCACCATCATCCGGGTCATTGCTGCTTCCTTTGTCCAGATTCGGAGCTTCGTTAGGAATATCTCCGGCTGGCGGCTCAGGCGTTTCATCTTTGCCTTGGATACGGACGCGTACATCACCGATGTTGTCGATGATCGCTTCTCCGCCTTCGCTAGGCGTACCTTCTCCATCGTTGCTGTTCTCATCTTTTGGAGTCAGGGCACCTGTCTCGATCAATTGCTTGATCTGATCCATTTCCAATGTCTCCACTTCCAGCAACGTTTGAGCGATCAGATGCACTTCTTTGGAATGTTTAACGAGCAAGTCTTTACACTTCTCATAACATTCGTTGATGAAGCGTTGCATTTCCTGATCGATCTCGTAAGCAATGGAATCTGAGTAATTCTGTTCGTGACCGATATCACGACCCAGGAATACCTGTCCCTGCGAACTACCGAACTGCATAGGTCCCAGCTTCTCACTCATACCGTACTCCATAACCATGCTACGGACGATACCCGTCGCTTGTTGGAAGTCACTGTAAGCACCTGTACCGATTTCACCGATAAACAGTTCTTCGGAAACACGGCCGCCAAGGAGTCCAGTAATTTTGTCCAGCAATTCTTGCTTGGTAACAAGCATACGATCTTCTTTGGCAACATGATTACATATCCACCCGCACGTCCGCGCGGAATAATGGTAACTTTATGTACCATATCGGCATGTTCCAGGAAGTAACCTACAATGGTATGGCCTGCTTCATGATAAGCAACAATACGTTTCTCACGGTCACTGATAACACGGCTTTTCTTCTCCGTACCAACGATGACACGGTCGATCGCCTCGTCAACTTCTTTCATGGAAATATCTCTGCGATTACGACGTGCCGCAAGCAATGCCGCTTCATTCAAGAGATTTTCCAAATCTGCACCGGAGAATCCTGTAGTACGCTTCGCGATGATGTCCAGCTTCACATCTTTAGTGAGTGGCTTGTTGCGTGAGTGTACTTTCAGAACCGCTTCACGGCCTCTCACGTCAGGGCGATCCACCGTAATTTGACGGTCAAAACGTCCTGGACGAAGCAAGGCAGGGTCCAGAATATCTGCACGGTTCGTTGCAGCAACGATGATAATACCTTCATTGGCTCCGAAACCATCCATTTCAACGAGCAATTGGTTGAGTGTTTGTTCACGTTCGTCGTGACCACCACCAAGACCAGCACCACGTTGACGACCTACAGCATCAATCTCATCGATAAAGATGATACAAGGGGCGTTTTTCTTTGCATTTTCAAACAAGTCACGTACACGAGATGCACCGACACCGACAAACATTTCAACGAAGTCAGAACCGGAAATACTGAAGAATGGTACACCTGCTTCACCGGCAACAGCACGAGCGAGCAAGGTTTTACCTGTACCCGGAGGACCTACAAGCAATACGCCCTTAGGAATCCGTGCACCTACTGCTGCGAATTTACGAGGGTCCTTGAGGAAGTCTACGACTTCAACAAGCTCCTGTTTCTCTTCGTCAGCACCCGCAACATCTTCAAACGTAACCCGTTTCTTCTCTTCGTTATAAAGACGGGCACGGCTTTTACCAAAGTTCATTACTTTACCGCCGCCGCCTTGAGCCTGATTAAACAGGAAGAAGAACAGCAGGAACATAATGATCAAAGGAATAAAGGAGGTCAGCAACGTCAACCAGATGCTGTCACCTTTCATAGGTTCCTGATGATATTGGAATTTGTTTGTTTCGCTTGCAACTACAAGCTCACTAATTGCCTCATCCGTAGGAGGAATATACGTTGAGAAATTTTCTGATTTGGCTCCGTCAGGCTTCTCCCTGTATTGACCGGTCACGAGGTACGTCTGACCGTTGAATTGAACCGTCAATTCAGAGACGTTATTGGCCTTGATCGCCGTGCGCAACTGATCATATCTAGGATTATCGGTGGCTTCGCCGCCATTGCTGACGAACTGGACTATCCCCACCACAACTAAAAAAAGAATCAAATAAAAACCAGAATTCCGGATGAACCGATTCATCCCCTACCTCCTCTCGAGACACTTTAATTATTTTAACATAGCCCGACATGGCTTCTCAACAGAAGCCACCAACAGATGTGGGCTTGGAACTAGCTTTAGCATTAGTTACTGTAAACTTCCGGTTTCAGAATCCCGATGTAAGGGAGGTTCCGGTACTTCTCGGCATAATCGAGGCCGTAGCCAACGATGAATGCATCCGGAATGTCAAAGCCGGTGTAATGGGCTTCAAGTTCGACTTTGCGACCTGAAGGCTTGTCAAATAGCGTAACCACACGGACGGATTCAGCACCGCGGTTCTGCAAGAGTTCGATCAGATAACTGAGCGTGAGTCCACTATCAATAATGTCCTCTACAATTAGAACCTCGCGTCCCTCAACGGATTCATCCAGATCCTTAATGATTTTAACCACGCCAGATGATTTTGTGGAAGCGCCATAACTCGATACTGCCATGAAATCCATCTCAACAGGTACCGTAATGTTTTTAACCAAATCAGCCATAAATATAAACGCACCCTTGAGCACACAAATGACCAAAGGATTGCGATTTGCATATTCGGCACTTATTGTTGCGCCTAATTCCTTGATTTTACTCTGAATTTCTTCTTCACTGATCAATACTTCCTGAATGTCGTTCTGCAACTGTGCGAACCTCCTAAGTTATACATATGAAAGCCTTACCTGAACCATAACCACTACCCCTGAATCGCTGAATCGCCTACAGTCATGTACAGGATTGCGGAAGTATTTCCCCTGACAGGAGCTACACTAGACCGGCGAACACCCGGTAACCAGATGATATTGCCTGCTCCATCACATACCACGGGAACCCGTGATCGGACAGAAGGGGGAATTTTCTCATCGATGAAAATATTTTTCACCTTTTTGCTTCCGTTTAATCCCATCACTTTCATGGTATCTCCAGGTAACCGTGAACGCACAACCAGCGGCATAAGCAGTTGATCCGCATCAAATGCGGCATGATCCGCCGATTCCGGTACATGATAGTCCTCGGGACTCATCGGAACGAGACGAACATGCCGGTCGATTTCCGTGAGAGAAAGCTCATAAGTTCCGCTCCATTGAGCAAGACGATATTCGTAAGATTGATCCTGTACGTCAGTCCGTATGCCGAAAGAAATCAGATCATACTCCCGGGTGCAGGCGAGTGTCTGTCCTATATCCAGGCTCCAGGTCGTCGCATCAGGCTGAATAACCTTGCGGCGAATGGTTTCAATACGGGTAAAGTCGACAAAATCACTGTCCAAAGGCAGATAATTCAATATTAGTTTAATCAACCTTCGTTGTAAAGCGACATGTAACTTCAAAAAGGAAGGCACCTCAAAGGTTTGCCTTCCGCCGTTCGCCTGCACTAGACACCTGTATGCGTCATATGCACCTTGTTCCATGAAATCGTCTTCATCACCCACAATTTCGGCAAGTCGATTCAAAGACGGCGTCAACTGTCCATTATATTGCCCCAAAAAGGAAGCACATCCAAGCGAATGGCATTACGCCGATATTTACGCAGGGAATTGCTTTCATCATTAAAATACAGAAAACCCTGGTTATTACAAGCTTCTACAAGGTCTGTCTTGTTTATACGAAGGCATGGACGAATAAGTTCCACATTTTTTTCTCGCCTTTTAAACTTCATTCCCGCGAGACCGGAAAGACCACTACCGCGCAGCAAATGAAGCATCACCGTCTCTGCCTGATCATCGGCATGATGGGCCAGTGCAATGCTCGCCGCATCATATTTGGCTGCCACTTCATGCAAAAACGCATATCGCTTGTTGCGCGCAGCCTCTTGAGGACCTTGACCGGTAAGCTTCATATAAGAAGGTACATCGGCCTTCACCCATTCAAAGGCAATGCCAAGCCGGTGTGCAAGTTCCTTCATCATCTCGGCTTCATGATCCGATTCACTCCGAAACCCATGATGTACATGGGCGCAAATCAATTCCAGCGGGACATGCCTGATACTGATCTCATGCATGATATGCAAAAAAGCTACCGAGTCCGGCCCGCCCGATACTGCGACGACAATCCGATCCCCGGGAACCCATAACTGATGCTCTTCCGCTGCATCCAGCACGTTATTCACTAGCTTGTTCCAGCGTAAAGCCTCCATACCTGTTCCTCATTCCTTACGTTATGTATATGCACGCTCACAGGTCAGAATCGCAGTGCATAGATGAGTACCCCAATAAGTAATATAACGGATACAGCAAATGCATTTTTGAGCCAACGCGGTGTTGTACTTTTGGAACGGCGACGAAGAGGAGAAGGGCGTGCCATCATCTCTTTCCAGTCTTTAGCCGCGTGTCCCGCATCCTGAAACTGACCTCGTAATGCCTGAATGGTCCAGTTTCGAAATGGACGCAGGCGTTCGCTGCGCTCCACGAGGGCTGTGAGCTGGTTCACACTTCGAAGTTGTGGTAATCCTTCTGCAACCAGCGCTTTGAGTGCATCGGCTTCAAGTACATGAATGAGTAATAACGCAAAAGCAAACACATCATAGGTTCCATCTGCTGTCCGGCTACCCGCATTCCAGAATCCGCGATCATACCATTCCGTGAACTGCTTAACGCTCCGGCCAATTGAAGTCACTCCACCATAGTCGATAAGCTCTACCTGCCCATAATCGGATACCAGTACATTTTGGGGTTTAAGATCGCCAAATACCCATCCAGCCTGATGCAATTGAGCCAGCTTCTGCAAGAGTCTGAGCCCAACCAGAAGTGTCCAGTCCGTTCCCTGTCGCCGAATAAAGTGGTGCAGAGACTCCCCCGAACATAACGCATCACATAAAAGGGAATGTCACGACCACGAATAGCGTAGTCATCCACATCTTTCAGATAGGAAGGAATACCGCTCTGTCGAAGGGCCTCATGATTACGCTGTAATTGAAAAGATTTGAGCACATTAATTTCCGATTGCAAATCTACAGGGTCAAATCCCATTTTAAGCGCATAATGTTTGCCATTTTCACCCCGCTGGACAAGAAAAACGATGCCGTTGGCTCCTTTGCCCAGCAGCTTCCGAATCGTATAACGGCTGCGATTCCATTTCCCTGTTATGACTGTTCCTGGCGGGAAAGAGGCGTCAGACAACGTTGTCACCGAGCATCCCTTCTCTTTCAATGCGATAGTTCCCTTCTATTTCCTGCTGTCCCTCCAGTGTACCATAACGGTAAAAATCAATCACCTTTTGAATCGCAGGACCTGTCGGCGTCGCTCCCTTCATTTGCAAACGTCCAAATAGCGAACGAACACGGCTCAGATCAACTGTCCAGTCGATATCCATGACAGCTTCTTCTCCGCTATGTCGTCCAGGAAAATGAAAGACGGAAAGATGGCTCTGACCCATACGTGCCTGCAAGCTAAGCATTAAATCCCGAATCCCTTCCTCCACAGCAGCCAGCTTCGGCTTCATACTGGCACTTACGTCAATGAGAAGCACGACCTGAAGTGGCGTTGTCTCGGCCATATCATCCATCACTTCAACGACCTGCGCCCGTTTTGCCGGTTCAAGGTCTGTTACCGTTTTCGGCTCGTGCTCTCCCAAAATTTGTGTTAACTCTCTATTAACCGCCTGTTGAATGGTCTGAACCACCGTTTTTCTTGTCATCATCTGCATCGTATGAGCAAGCTGTCTTGTGCCTACGATCTGACTGATTCCACCTCCGGCTTTGGCAATATCCTCGATCTCCCGACTGCCCAACTCACCAATGGTTCCATAATCAATAACACCGACCACGTTGACCGTAATTCCCTCTTCCCGCGCTTCCGCAGCAGCCAGCACGGGGCTTGTGCCTACATTGGAACAACCGTCGGTGATCAACAAGATTTGTTTCATCCGATATCCCTCCGTTTTGGGTTACTCTCCAACTCTATGACTAGCATTGCCAGAATGAAGAGACTTCAAACAGAGGAATATGCAATTAACTGACGGTGCGCGGACGTTCCATCCGGCTTATTCCAGGTACTCTCAATGTGGCCCACTCCGGACGATAATGTTCTATTTTGCCTACAATTACAGTCATATCATCATAGATCTCATGCTGCTGATAACGAATAACACTTTCAAGCAGGCAATCTGCTACCTCCTGAGGATCATCACTATCAATTTCCTGAATGAGACGCTTCATCCATAACTCTTTATTGACGGCATATCCCGGTGCATCATAGATGCCATCTGTCATCATAATTAAAACATCCCCAGGCTGAAGCTGTACGGTTACCAGATCCACCTCAATATCTTTGATAATTCCAATCGGCAGATTGCTTGCCGAAACCTGAATAACCTCCTGCCCTCGTTTAATAAAACTTGGAGTAGAGCCGATTTTCATAAACGTGGTCTCTGCCGTATATTCATCGATCAGAGCCATATCGACCGTTGCATACATTTCTTCAGGAGAACGCAGCAGCAGAACGGAATTCACCGATTTGATCGCCAGCTTCTCATCCATGCCCGACTGTAACAACTGCTCCAGTATATTTAGCGCAGCACTGCTCTCCATACGTGCCCGTTCGCCATTGCCCATGCCATCGCTAAGCGCAACCGCAAATGTACCATTGCCGAGTTCAACCGTACTGAAGCTGTCCCGGACATCACATCTCCCCCTTTGGCGGCAGCAGCAACACCCGTTGTTATTTCAAACGTTTTGGCAGATCCAAAGGTGACTGTCGCCAGCCCCTGGCGAGGATCGAGCATCGTCTCATTCAAGACGGCAATATGCTCGTCCAGTACATCCGAGATCAGGGGAGCGATCATTTTCCGGCATTCGTCAAATCCTCGTGTATACGCATGAACAATCTCAATCTCCACATTCCCCGCTTCCAGATTAATGATTTCAATAGAATGTATGGACAGACCTAACGATTCAAGCGCATCCCGAATCTGTTCCTCCTGCTGCACCATCTCATCACTTTCCCGTTGAATTTCTTTCGCCAGGTCCTCCATCACCTGGGATACTCCTGATAATTGCTCTGCAACCAGCTGTCGACTATCTATAATCTGACGTTTCCATTGCATGTTATGTTGATGCAGACCATACTGGGCGCGCATCACTTCAAGTACCTCCTCCGGTTTCGCACATACCCTGTTCCATTCCACCGGAATCTGCTTGCCTGACATCTCCGGGTTGGCTTCAATGGAACTCATCACATCCGTCATATATTTATAGGTTTGAATAAACTTCGCATCCCAGCATTGGGCCTTCTTAAAGCAACCCGAACATGTCCCTTCGGCTACGGCATTCATGAAATGCTCCATCCCGCCTTCGTTCTGTACCGGCTCCCCCGCGCCGGACATCTGATCGAAGCTGCGTGACAGCTGGCGGAATACCTGCGAGAAGCGGGTAACCCGTTCTGCGGTGACATCCCTGATCCGCTTCGCATATTCATGCTGCGATTTTGTGTGATCCTGTGTACCAGGAACATATTTGGATATGGCCGTCAGCATGCTTTTTGGCGTCAGCATAAACAGAACAATGGCTGCACACGTTTCCCACAAGGAATTCATGACGTCTCCCGGACCACCCAGATAGATGGATAGAATGGAGGAACCCAGCAGCATACCTAACGCGACCGCAGCACGTTTCCCCTCCCGAAGCATACCCGCAAGCATGCCTGCAAAAGCAAGCAGACTCATCTGATATACCGCCGACATGTCGGCCAAACTCAGAATGAGGCCAGTAATGACCCAACCGAGGCTCCCAGGGGGCTCCGCCCACCAGGGCAAAGATCAGAATGAGATACCGGGAGAGCATATGCTCGACGGACAGGGACTGAATCGTCCAGCCCACGGCTCCCGTCATCACGGAGGCCAGCAAGATGATTAAACAGAGGATCTCCTCGTTCTTTAGGTTGAATTTTTTTTTCCGATACGTGAAGATCGGTATGGCTTGTATGAAAACCAGGGTGAGCACGAAGCTGAGTATGGAATCCATGGTCAGCATTAGCATGGCATACCAGCTGAAAGACGGCCCTATCACGACGGCGAATAACTTGACCATAAAAGTAGTCGTAAACACCATCGTTGGCGCATAAGATAATTCAGCGCGGTCATAAGACTCCAGTCCTCTGAACAACAGATAGAAGATGGCGATCTCCGAAGCAACAATCAGTGGTACCGGAAACGGGGCAAAGAGACTGCCTGCCAGCAATGCGGCACCTACCGGAATAATGTAATCCCTGCGCATGAAGGCTATTACCGCAAAGTAAGCAATCGCAAAGGGCGATAATTCATTCAGAATCATGGCCTTGCCCAGCAAAAATCCCATAAAGGTGAGAAGCAGCACCCATTTACGTGCAGCAACGATCTGGACGGCCTTGCGGGAGCTAATCCACTGCTTAAGACGTACTGACAGCTCCTCCCGAGCTTCCGTACCTCCTTTACCAGCTTTCATTCCCGGAAATTGAATGACATTCCACTTTTCCATCATCCTCAAGGCACCCCATTCGATTAATTTAATTTTCGTGTTTCGTTCTCGATGGTTCTGATTATAGATAGAATAGAAGACGTAGTTTGTCAGAATTGGTGGGCAGGCTTCAAAAACTTTACGACAAAAGAAACAGATGCGGCGCGGTGGTGCGGAACCCCCGGCCTTATTGTGGTTTCATCCATTTGGCAGATCCCCCGCCGACAAGGCGCTTGTCTGATTTTGAACCGGAAGCCCTTCGGCTTCGCCACGATATGAGCAGGATACCTGTGGAATGCCACGGAAACCTGTCGGTAAAAAATGGTAGACGACAAATGTTCTTATGTACTTTTTTTCCTGTGCAGAAAAGCTGGGGATATGGAACTTCACTTTACAAAAACGGCTATGAATCCGGTCTATTGTCTATAACTGACCCGTTAAACTCCAAAATTGAAAACAAACGCAAAAAAACCGCCAGCCCCAAGGCTAACGGTTTTTCTTATATTTTAAATCAGGTTGAACCAGATTAAACGCGCTTGGCTCCACGGCCACCACGTTTGCCTTCTGTGTTCTTCTTCAACGAAGAAATCCGTTCTTCGCTATCTTTCAGGAAGCGTGACATTTTATCCTCAAATGAAGGTTTGCCTGCTGCGGGCTTGAAAGAACGGCCTCCGCGGTCACGGTTAAATCCACCACCACCACCGCCGCCACGACCTTGGCCACCACTTGGGCCTCCGCCGCTGAATCGTTCGCGATCTCCTCCACTGCGTTCCGGTCTAGGAGCTCTTGGGGGTCTGGACTGTGTTTGTTGCTCAACCGGTTTGTCAACAGCTTGCTTAATGGAAAGCCCAATCTTGCCATCCTTGTCAACGTTGATGACCTTAACGGTAACGAGGTCATTAAGCTTCAGGTGGTCGTTGACATCTTTGACATAATTGTCGGCGATTTCCGAGATGTGAACGAGACCCGTGACACCTCCTGACAGATCCACAAATGCTCCAAAATGCGTGATGCCTGTCACCTTGCCCTCTAACTTGGTGCCCACTTCAATTGCCATAGAATAAAATGATCCTCCCTTAAAAATATACAACCCGATTTTTTGAATGCCAAAATCAATGCTGTGCTAATTTAATTATACCTTATGCCGCAAACCAAGGTCAACTGAGCACTACCCCTGAAGGAAGCCTATTTTTTCCGGTATAACGGCTTCAGACATATAGATAACAATCCTTGCTCGATAATGAGCCAAATTACATCAGTTCCCTGACTCTTCAACCTGAATTGGTGTTTCCTCAGGCAGATAGTATCCTTTTTTCGAGCCAGCTGTCCTATGTATTCGGGATCCTTCAACCGGCTGACTTCATACTTCAACTGATCCAGCTTCTTCTCTGTTTCTTCCTTTGAAGCTTGCTGTGCCGCCAGGTGAGAACTCTTGTCCGAAATTTGTGCAGTCTGCACAAGGAACGTATACCCTGCCCAAATGATAAACACAACCATAAAAGTCATCCAAAGCATGAGACGCCTTTTGGCACCAGCAGATTTTCCTTGGCCTGCTTGTACTTTTGATTTGCTCATAGGTGTTTTACCCATTATCGGACCTCCTTAAAACCAGCGTTTCCACATTGCTGCGATACTTGAACCCGCACGGATCATCCAACGTGGCGTAACCCAATGTTTCAGGATTGGCCTAAACATCCAGCGGAACAACTTGCCGAAAGGTACCAAACATTGCAGCACCAGCTTACCCAGGAATAACAGTATGGCGAGTACAAAACCAATTAATACGCGCACTAACTTGTAAAGTCCTTTAGCGGGCATAACGATCAGGATGTTAAGGATATGTCCACACCAATGAATCAGCGTTCTTGCGAGTTTAATTAACATTACCACAAAACGCTGAGTTGTAACACTTAAAAGCCAAAAATAGAAGCAAACCCCTATAATCAGCCCCAAAAAGACATAAAACCGCAGCTGTCCGTGGTTCCCGGCATACAGCATCCGGAAGACGAACAGCGCGGAGGCGACCCAATACAACAGATCTAACGTGTGGACGCTCCATCTCGGGAACCGCAGCTGACCGGACAGTACCCGGTAACTGTCGTAGGCCATCCCCATCACGGCTCCCGACATCAGCATCCACATCAATGTGATCCATTGAGTATCCGGACTCATCGGAACATCTTGCCGAACAGGCCTTTACTGTTCTTCGACTGGGAACCGGGGTCCAGGTATTGAAGAGAGCTGACAGTGCCCTCGATGGATAATAAACCGTCCTCCAGGCTTAAGTTTTTGATATGTAAATTGTGCCCCGGATGGTCAGATGCCCAAGTTCAGTTTGCAGCAAAAATTCCTCACTGTCGAAGCTCTCCACATTGGAGACACCCGTCAGATCCAGCAGTTTCCGATTCTGCATGCTCAGATGATGCTGTTTCGTCTTACTTTGCTCAACCATGGCATGTACCCCTCCTTCTTACCCCTAGCTTATGGATCAAAAGTAAAGAATAGAACCAAGGTTGGATGAAACCGAATATCTGGATAAAAGATCAACACAAAAACGCCCTTCCCTGTACGGGAAAGGCGCTTCTCTTCATTTTGCAATGAATGGTTACAAACGTATATCAGGCATCCCTGTTACCAGTTCAGCCCATTATCCTTGGCGATCGGCTCTTCCTTAACCAAGGTGTAGAGGCTGCTCGCCTCATCCTTCTTGGTACTCTCGGCAAGACGTTCCACCTTCACAGTGACCAGCTTTTGACCGAACTGAACCGTCAGCTCATCGCCCACTTTGACAGCGGCGCTGGGCTTCGCTTCACGTCCGTTCACCAGCACACGTCCCTGTTCAGAGACGTCCTTGGCCACAGTGCGGCGTTTGATCAGCCGGGAGACCTTCAGGAATTTATCAAGACGCATTATTTTACGGCTTCTTTAAGTTTGTTGCCTGCTTTGAACGCAGGAACGGTGGACTCAGGAATCACGATTTCATTCCCTGTTTGCGGGTTACGTCCGGTACGACCGGAACGTTTGCGGGTCTCAAAAGTGCCAAAGCCGATCAGTTGTACTTTGTCTCCGCTGGCAAGTGCATCTGTAATTTCTCCCAAAAAGCCGTTCAATACGGACTCAACGTCTTTTTTAGTCAAACCGCTTTTGGTGGAAATGTTGTTAATCAGATCTGTTTTGTTCATTTTTAAAAGCCTCCCAAATTGAAAAAAAAGTATCTGCGAATCCATAACAACATATCTGCTGCTGGCTCCGCGCAAGGTTACTACACATGTATTCTGGCTTGGCATCTGAAATCCTGCCTCGGTCTTCGACTTTTTTCACTTTTTGTCGGTCCTGCCCAAGAACAGTCTAAGTCCAGTACCCGAAACACCTCTTCGTTAATCACACGCTTTCTCGTGCAACCCGCCGAGATGCTTCGACGACACGATACGCATGATGCAACTAATGATATCGGATCATCGTCCAAAATGCCAGTTCCCTTTACAATCCAGCCTTCTTCGCTGCCTGCCAGTATTGCTCCATTTCATCAACATTACTGTCTGACGGAGTTCTTCCCTGTTCACGCAGACGCTCCTCGATATACTGGAAACGCTGAATGAATTTTCGATTCGTGGCGGCAAGTGCCTCCTCCGGATCTGTATCAATAAATCTCGCTACATTGGCAGCCGCAAACAATAAATCGCCCAGTTCAAGCTTCCGCTCTTCCGCAGACTGATTATGCTGTACCGCTTCTTTCAGCTCGGCCAGTTCTTCCTCAATCTTGGAAAAGACACCATCCACGTCATCCCAATCGAAGCCGACTTTGGCCGCTTTTTTCTGTAATTTGTACCCTTTCATCAAGGCAGGCAAGTCACGCGGAATGCCGTCCAACACGGAAATCTGCTGCAGATCCTGTCCCTTGCGCTTTTTTTCCTCTGCCTTCATCTGTTCCCAGTTTTGCAATGCTTCATTCGCATTCTCTGCCTGTTGTTCGCCGAATACGTGTGGATGACGGAAAATTAGCTTGTCGTTCAATCCTTCAATAACGTCATACACGTTAAACGTGCCAACCTCTTCTTCCATCTGGGAGTGCAGCAAAATCTGCAACAGGAGATCACCAAGCTCTTCCTTCATGTGATCAGGGTCATCTTCATCAATCGTTTCAATGACTTCATAGGTTTCCTCGATCAGGTTTTTGCGAATCGACTGATGGGTCTGCTCCTGATCCCAAGGACAGCCACCTGGACTGCGAAGAATATTCACGATTTCATGCAGTCGTGCGAAGGAGCGTCTACGAAGCGCGTCATCCGTATTTTTTGGCACATATATTAATGATAAATTACCGTACCCTTCAATCCGGTCCAGATCATGCAGCGGTACCTTGTGAATGATCTCCTGTCCCTGTACACCCAAGGCATGCCCAACAAATACCGGATAATCGTCAGGATAAACGTCCATCAGGCACAGTTTTACGTCGGAAGCGGTAAACACATCGTAGACTTGTCCAATCAAGGTGTGGAGCTGCGGCTGCACCAGTTCCGTATTCAGACTGCTGGCATCCAGAAGCTGAAAACCTTCAATAGGATCGAATCCAAGACGAATAAACGCTTCATCCAGGAAACTCTCGCCGCCCAAGACACGCAGCGAGATGCCCATTTGCGGGCAGCGCTCTTTCAACAGTCGTACACTCGCTTCTGCGACCATGGGATGGCCTGGCACGGCATAAACTATCTCGGTACCCGGCTCGCCCTTGCGTGCGGCCTCAATCAGTCGGTCTGCAATTTCGTCGTACACTTCCGGAAAAGAATCCTTCGCCTCATAGATGGCATCAAAGGATGTCATCTCCAGCCCTTCCTGTTTCAAATCATTCAATACGGGATGATCCAGTGTGCGCACATACAGCGTCGCTGCATGTTTCATTTTTTTGATGATTCCTACCGTCAGCTGATCGGCATCTCCAGATCCAAGACCGACTACTGTCAAAGCTGCACTCATGTTTATAAGCCTCCATCCGAACTTTCCTGTTCCGAATCTCCATCCTTTGTCAAACCAATCGTGGATGGGCCATACATAAAGCAGAACAGGGCTCTATAATTACACGTATTATACCAGAATTAGACGTTATCCTATAATTGCATTTGCATATGATACGGTCTGACTCATTCAATCTCTGCTGCTCCGCTTTAGAATGTGAGAGCCGGGATGAATGGACGGCGTAGCGCTAAATGGAACAGCGCAACGCCGAGTTTAGCGCAGCACACGCAGTCTGCGCAGCAGCTTGGCCAGCAGCGGCCCCAGCTTGGGCACAGCCGCCAGCTCTGTGGCGGTCAGCAGCCCCGTCCGGGCCGCTAGCAGCAAGAACACGGCTGAGCCTGCGGCTATGCCAAGCAGGCTCACGCCCATCGCGGCCAGACGGCGATCGGCCGCGATACCGATGCCGCCGAGCAGCGCTTCGGCGACCCAGGCCGTGCCTGCCGCCGCCAGGCTCATGGCGGCGATTACCAGCGCCGGCTTCGCCAGGACGGCGCCAGGGGCCGGGCGCAGGGCGACAAGCCGCGCCAGCAGCGCCACATTCAGGCCAGCCGCCAGCATGTAGGCGACTGCGCCTGCCAGGGCCGCGCCGCTAATGCCCAGCGCCGGCACAAGCATGACGTTCAGCAGCGCC
The DNA here is from genome assembly GCF_052244825.1 of Paenibacillus sp. 1A_MP2. Classification (NCBI taxonomy): domain Bacteria; kingdom Bacillati; phylum Bacillota; class Bacilli; order Caryophanales; family Paenibacillaceae; genus Paenibacillus; species Paenibacillus sp. 1A_MP2. Next base: position 337,086 of record NZ_JBQQCS010000001.1, read on the forward strand.
TTGACGCCTGCGGCGGCCAGCATGCTGAACGCGGGTGCGCGCACGGCGCCGAGGCCTTGCAGCAGCGCCGCCGCGATAATGCTGACGGTGCTGCCCGCTGCCGTCAGCGCCATGTACCGCAGAGCTTCGGTGCCTGCGGCATCCCCGTACAGCATGCGGTTGATCGGTTCTGCCAGCACCGCCAAACCGGCGGATGCCGCCAGACCGATCAACCAGAACCAGCGCAGCGCAAGGCCTGCTTGCTGCCTCACGGCTTCTGGCCCGCCCTTCAGCCGGGCTTCGGCCATCGCCGGAATAAAGAGCACAGACAGCGACGTGGCAAGCATCGTCACCAGCTGAACCAGCGGTAAGCCCCGGTTATAAATCCCGAAGGACACCATGGATTGAAGCTCATCCAGCCCCTCTCGTCTTAACAATCGCGGCACCGTAAAGGTATCGACCAGATTCATCAATGGCACAGCCAGTGATCCGAGACAGACCGGAATGGCATACATCAGCAATGTTTTGATCCAATCCCGGTTGGATCGGCGCTCTTCAGGAAGAGGGCCGCTGCCTGTGGTGCTGTATTCTTTTGTTCCCTCCAACTGTACAAGTAACGATTCATCTGTTGCAACTTCATTGCTCCAGTTGTCCCTTTTAACGCTGCGAGGAGATTTCTGCATTCCCTCTCCGCCTGGAACAGCTATCGCATCAAGCGGTTGTCCCGTTACCGATTCAGCACCTTGCATAACAGCGGGCCGTTCTCTGTTTTTCCGCCGATGATGGTACACATATCCAAGCATGGTGACTAACCCGGCTAGCCCCCTGCCACTGATCCAAGCATGGCTCCAGCCGCTATAGTCTCCAATGAGGCGTCTCGCCCCATGAGCCACAATAACAGAACAATCATCACGGTGACCCGAACAGTCTGCTCCACCACCTGGGATACTGCTGTAGGCACCATTTGCTGCAAACCCTGAAAATATCCGCGCAGCCCTGTCATCACGGGTACAAACAACAAAGCCATAGAAGCTGCCCGAATGGACGTAACGACACTTCCGTTGCCAATCCAATTGGCAATAAGCGGTGCGCCTGTATACATCAATAAGGCCAGCACCAGTCCAATCCCACCGAGCAGCATCGAGGATAAACGGATAATTCGTCTGCCCTCCTCCGGTCTGCCCAGAGCATTCTGCTCGGCTACGAATTTGGATACAGCGACAGGCAATCCGGCGGCAGCAACAGTAATTATGAGCATATAGAACGGGTATACCGTATTGTAGATGCCAAAAACACCGTCTCCCCCAGATTCTGTAGCGGAATCTTCTGAAAAGCACCAATGATTTTGGATATAATGGCGGCAAGCCCAAGCACAAATGCACCCTGAAGCAATCTTGAGCCTGTAGACGACTGATTCATATGACCCTCCTGCGTATGTCCATGCATTCTTTCCTTCAACGTATACCTAGCTATTATACCTGTCCAAAGGCACACAGACTAACCCTTCAAGGCATCTTGCCCTTCAGGATATCGCTCAGAAAGTCTACAGCTTTCCTAAAATGCAAAAAACTCCTGTATACCCTCAGGGCACCAGGAGTTGATCTGCTGTTTATTGCTCCATCTGTTTGCCAAGGAACCCGGCAGCCGTCTCGGACATTTTAATTTCCATCTGAGACATCTTCACCGATTCATCCTTGTTGAAAAGGATAACCGTTCCGATGGGGTCACCACCCGAAATGATCGGGGCAATAACAAACGATGATAACGTCTCGTCATGATCTTTGCTAAGCTCATAAGAACCATTGTTGGTTTCCAGGATTGTCTTGCGATTTTCCATGCAACTCTCCAGCAGTGGCCCTACCTGCTTGTCCAGATACTCTTTCTTGGAGCCACCTGCTACCGTAATAATCGTATCACGGTCAGAGATCATCGTTACATGGCCTGTGCTTTCATACAGCGATTCTGCATATTCTTTGGCAAAATCACCAAGTTCGCCAATTGGCGAGTATTTTTTAAGAATAACCTCTCCATCGCGGTCCACAAAAATCTCAAGTGGATCGCCTTCACGGATACGTAACGTACGGCGGATTTCTTTCGGAATGACCACTCGACCAAGGTCATCAATACGGCGGACAATACCAGTAGCTTTCATTTCACATGTTGCCCCACTTTCTCGAGAAGATTTTTCAACTACTGTTCCTTAATGGGTAGAGGAAAGTCCCAGAACGTTTAGTGTGATATCTTGACAATAGTATTTATCTGTTCCCATTTCCTTATACATACTTTGGAGAATATAGTTGTGTAAACTTCCACAGAAGGCGACCATGTACCCACTTCGCTCCATAGATACAAGGAAAAGCAAGAGGCAGGCCTTGAGTCCCTCTTGCTTTTCTGTATGGTTGTCCATATTTGAAGCGTTCAGTGTATCATCCAGACAAACGTATTTGCTGAATGTATGCACTCGCTATCTTATTTACCGCTTGTATCTGTACTTTCATCTGTTTTTGTTTCCTTGTCGGTTCCAGTTGTTCCTTGATCCGTTTTGGTATCTGTACCCGCATCGGTTTTTTCACCCTCAGTACCCTTTTCCGTTCCAGTACCGGTTGTGCCTTCAGTCGTGCCTTCTTCAGCCTTGTCTGTTTTCGGCAAGTTTACTTCTTTTACGATTTTGTCCAGTTCGCTGGTCATGAATGTGTCGATCTCGGCAGCAGCCAATTGACTTTTCAGCGTTTCTTTTTGTTCAGCAGTCAATTTCGCGTAGTCCGCTTCTGTGCGTTTCTCTACCTTCATGACGTGATAACCATATTCAGTCTCTACAGGATCACTGATTTTGTTCAATGGCAGCGTTTTGGCCGCTTCCTTGAACGCCTCTACCCAGCTAGCTACAGGTGTATCTTCATACAAGCCGCCGTTTTCTGCAGAACCTGTATCTTCGGAGTATTTCTTCGCAATTTCAGCAAAGTCTGCTCCGCCGTCCAATTTTGCTTTCACTTCTTTCGCAAGTTTCAATGCATCTTCTTTTTTACGCTCTTTTTGCGTTTTTGGATCAGTAAAGTTGATCAGTACGTGACGAACGGAAGCCGTCGTGAACTGATCTTTATTTTTCTCGAATTCAGCTTTAATCGCATCTTCAGTAACGCCTGTTTCTTTGTCCTTAATTACCGTCATGATGCGAGTCATGTAATCCTTGATGTTCTGGTCTGTCAGATTCTGAGCTTTCAGCATCTCAGTCCATTGGTCCGCTTGAACAGAAGCTTTCATTTTGTCGAATTGCTCTGTCGCTGTTTTGGCACCCTCGGTTTTGGCTGCATCACTTGCTTTTCCACTCAAATATTCATAAGCAACTTCCTGTTTCACCAGGTATTCCTTGAAATCATCCATATCCATCATTTGTGCATATTCCGGATAGAGGAATTTCATGACCCGTTGCTCCATGTCAAATTCATTGGCTGTAATTGTACCGCCTTCATACGTAGCGACTACAGCACTTGTATCCTTTGGTTCCGTTGTTGCTTCTTCCTTCTTGCCACAAGCGGCAAGCAGTGATAAGGACAGTACTGCTACCATACTCACAGACAGTACCTTCCCCACTTTTTTATACTTTGCTAACATCCTTTAGTTCCCCCTTTGATTTAAAAGCACTTTTCATGGACTCCAGAAATTTCTCTACCAGCTCCATCAGTTGCTTGTCCCCAAGCCCTTTGCCTTTGACATGAATAAGCATATGGGGTCCTTGTTCAAATTGTACACGTCTTTCGAACTGATTTCCAATGTGTGCGATTTTGGAGAGCTCAAAGGCATGTTCACGGCCTTCGTAGAACTTCACTGTAAGATCGTCACCGCGTTGGGAAATCGACTCAATACCGTAGATCTTGCCATAGACTTTCATTCTGGCTACCGCCAGCAGGTTAATCACGGCTTCCGGAAGATCGCCGAATCGGTCAACCAATTCGTCTTCTAGTTCCATCGCATCATCGAAGGAAGCAATAACCGCCACTTTTTTGTAAATCTCAATCTTCTGAATACTGTCATAAATATAATCAGACGGCAAGTACGCATCGATACTGAGATCCAGCGTGGTATTCCACTGATCGGATGGCACCGGCTCTTCGCCGAGCATCGTAACTTTACGTTTGTTGATTTCCTCTGCCAGCATCTGAGAATACAGATCGAATCCGACAGATGCAATGAAGCCGTGCTGTTCAGCTCCGAGCAGATTGCCCGCGCCGCGGATCGACAAATCGCGCATCGCGATCTTGAATCCGGAACCCAGCTCGGTGAATTCCTTGATCGATTGCAGACGTTTCTCAGCGACTTCGGTCAGCACTTTGTCCCGTTGGTACGTGAAATAGGCATACGCAATCCGGTTGGAACGACCCACTCGTCCACGCAGCTGATACAGCTGGGAGAGCCCCATTTGTCCGCGTCATGCACGATCAGGGTATTTACGTTTGGAATATCCACCCCGGTCTCGATGATGCTTGTGCTGACGAGCACATCATATTCGCCATCCAGGAAGTCCAGAATGGTCTTCTCCAGCTCCGTTTCCGACATCTGCCCATGTCCCACACCAACCCTGGCTTCAGGAACCAACTCGGATATCTCCGCGGCCATCTCCTGAATTCCCTGTACACGGTTATACAGGTAGTAAACCTGACCGCCACGAGCCAGTTCACGTTCAATGGCTTCGCGAACAAGCGCCTGACTGTGTTCAACAACATAAGTCTGGACCGGAAAACGATTTTCTGGCGGTGTCTCGATAACCGATAGATCCCGAACACCCAACATGGACATGTGAAGGGTACGCGGAATCGGCGTCGCTGTCAGTGTCAGCACGTCCACGTTTGTTTTCAGCTTTTTCAGTTTTTCCTTATGCGTTACACCGAAGCGCTGTTCTTCATCTACTATTAAGAGTCCAAGATCCTTGAAGACCAGATCCTGTGATAATAACCGATGGGTACCGATGACGATATCGACGGTGCCTGCCTTAATGCCTTTGGCCGTCTCATTCTGTTCTTTACGTGAACGGAATCGGCTAAGTACATGGATGTTGAATGGATAACCGGAGAACCGCTCACGGAACGTTTCATAATGCTGCTGTGCCAAAATCGTTGTAGGGACTAACACAGCAACCTGTTTCCCTTCAATGGCAGCCTTAAATGCAGCACGAATAGCGACCTCGGTCTTACCGTAACCGACATCTCCACACAATAAACGGTCCATCGGACGATTTTGTTCCATATCCTTCTTGATTTCTTCAATTGCACGCACCTGATCACGTGTCTCATCATAAGGGAACATGTCCTCGAACTCCTGCTGTTCCGCAGAGTCTTTGTCGAAGCCAAAACCTTTGGACGTCTGGCGTTCCGCATAAAGCTTGATTAGATCATCAGCAATATCCTGAACAGATGTGCGGACTTTATTTTTAACCCGTGTCCACTCATTACCGCCCAGCTTATATATTTTCGGCTCTTTCTCTTCTGAACCGACATATTTCTGAATCAGATCAATCTGCTCAATCGGTACAGACAGTTTGTCTCCACCCGCATAGAGAATATGCATGTAGTCCTTGTGAATACCGCCAACCTCAAGTGTACCGATCCCGAGGTACTTACCAATCCCGTGATTTTGGTGAACGACATAATCGCCCACTTTCAGCTCACTATAGGATTTAATTCGTTCAGCATTGTCCACATTTCGAACCGGTTTGCGCACTTTGCGCTGCTTCTGCGAGAACATCTCGCCTTCGGTAACAACAGCCAGATGAATAGAAGGCATTTCAAATCCAGTTTGCAGATTGCCAATCAGCATTTCCGGCTCAGGTATATCATAATCCATCAGTACCCGGCGCATGCGATCAAGTCTTTCCTCACCGTTGGCCAGCATGAGCACCTTAACTCCGGCTTTCTGCCAGCGCTCCATCTCTGCTTTGAGCACGTTCATCTGACCATGGAAGTCCTGCATACCGCGACTGATAAAATTGAGGATGTTCTGCGGTTGGGTATGAGGAACCTGACGCAAAAAGATGGACATAAACAGCGTTTGGAAAGGACGCTCGTATATCAGATCATCTCCATCGGCTGACAGATGCAGGTCTGGAAGGGTCTTCCCATTTTGCATCAAATGCAGATTCCACTCCGACTCATCCCGGTCAAGCTGTTTCGATGTCTCCGCCAGCCTTGCTGGCTCGTCGAGTACAAGCAACGTATCTTCCGGCATGTAGTCGTAGATGGTCTTATTCTCCGGATAGAGCGGTGAAATATATTTATACATTTCAGAGAAATACACATGCTCCCGAAGAAGCTCGATCTCGCGATGGATTTCTTCTCGCAGACGAAGCTTCGCCTGCCGGTCTGTCATTTTCTCCAACTGCTGCTCAAGCAAAATAACAGCTGCATCCGCAGCCTTTTCCATACGTTCGCGATCTGCAATTAATTCTTTGCACGGCAGTACCGTGACTTCGTCAATTCGTTCAATGGAACGCTGGTCTGCCGGATCAAATGTCCGAATGGAATCGATCTCATCGTCGAATAGTTCCACACGATACGCAATGGACGATGTGACTGGATAGAAATCAATAATCCCTCCACGTACACTCATCTCGCCGCGAGATTCTACACGCTCCACGCGTTCATATCCGAGCTTCACCATCTCCAGCAGGAATGAATCCAGCTCAAGCGTGCTGCCTTGTTTAATTGTAATCTGAGCATTAGCCATCACTTCCGGAAGTGGAACATAGCGCCGTACCCCGGAAAAAGGAATAACAACAACGCCCCTGAATCCCTGGGCGCAACGGACCAACACATCAATACGCTGTCCCAATGTTTCTGGACTGGAGACAGCAGCCTCTGCGGCAACAAGTTCGTTGGCAGGATAGAGCAGCACCTGATCAGGTGAAAGCGCTTCCTGTAAATCTTCTGCGATTTTTTGAGCGGAAAACATATTGTGTGTCACAACGAGCAGGGGACGGTTCATTTCCTGATGTAGGGCAGCCAGCATAATCTGACGCGCCGATCCGGATAAGCCCGAAACCAATTGCTCCTTCATGCCGGATGTAATCCCGGTCGTAATGGACCCGAAGTCCGGATCTTTGGAAAAGCTTGTATAAGTGCTTGTAACAAAAGGGGCACCTCTCTTATAACTTACTTGAGTATCTCACGCCTGCGCGCAGTTCATCATATTAAAATTGGATACAAATTCCTTTTTGTCCTGTTTCATCATAAAGGATTAATCGCTACTTTGCCACATCGGTTTGATGTGGCTGAGCGCGAATTAGGATATAGTCTGGTTTCGTCCCAACTGAAAAGAAGCCTCAGCAGGCTGCCAAGGCTATAAAGGTGGAGCGGTATTCCGCAGCCGCCATCATCTGTCATAAGTTCTTGCTGCAGGCGAGATCGTTATTGAAGCGGGCTCGCAAGCAGGCTCAGCTCAGGATTGAATTCCAGAGCTTCTTTGCAATAATCACATGTAATCCGGACCGTAATATCACCACCGGAATTATACGCTATTATATCCCTCCGCTCGTCGGGGTCAAGAAATGAAAGCCCAATTGCGCTTCCGTTATTCGGGCAGAATCGATTCGTCCAATAAAAGTACGGCAATGCCTGCACACATAATTCACTGACATGTTTATGCCTCCTGAACATGGTTTATACGTTCAGTATGCCCATTAAGACCGAATCGAACCCGAATCTTGATCATTTTTCCAGATTCGCTTGCAAGGGTTTACCCGTTGAACTTCGCCATCGTTTGCTCAAACGTATGATCCAAACTATACTCCAATGCATCACAAGTCTGTTCAATGGTTTGATCGAGCGCTTCCTTTTCGTTCTTCATAAACTTCGACAGTACGTAGTCTACAATGGCATGTCCCGGTTCTGGTCGGGATATTCCCATCCGTACCCGGTTAAACTGCTGTGTACCGGTATGCTGAATAATGGATTTGATTCCATTGTGACCACCCGCACTGCCCTGGTATCGCAATCGGACTTTGCCTGTTTCCGTGTCCATGTCGTCATAAACGACAATCAGGTCTTCCAGGCTAACTTTATAAAAATCCATATAGGCCCTTACCGATTCACCGGAAAGGTTCATAAACGTCATTGGTTTAATCAGCACCGTTTTGACGCCAGCAATTACACCTTCTCCAATCAGCGCCTTGCATTTGCTCTGTGTTATGGAGATATGATGACGTTCTGCAAGTCGATCGAGTGCCATAAAGCCGATATTATGACGGGTTTTAGCGTAGTTCGGGCCTGGATTCCCGAGGCCGACAATCCACTTCATCTTGTTCCCTCCTTTGGATCAGCCTAAGGTGAAGCATAGACTTCGATTGTTATATTTCATATAATATCAACAAAGTGAGATTCGAATTGGTTATATAATTTGAACGATTATTACACCTAATCACTCCGATTGCAGTACCATCTTTCGATCGCTCTTATCCCCAGATTTTCTTTATTCCCTTGATCCAAGGGAAAAATCCGGTGATAAAGGCGCACGCTCCGCTTCTTCAGATTGGTTCTGCACTCTCCGTTTTGGTGTAAACGTAGTTTCAACTTATATCATGTTTATAGCTTTTATTCATCAACCCAGGAAGGTGAGCGGGTTTTGCGCGAAGACAACGGACAACTGACTCAACATAGCGATTTTATCTATCATCTGGAATATCACGTACCTGTACAGGTATATGACCGCGACACCCATATTGAGATCGGACTAATCACACGTTTCGATAATCAATTTGTCGAAATCGCCGACACTCTTTTCATCGGCGCCGGTTCCGTTTTATCTCCCGCCCCGGATACTGAAATTCGGCAGGCACCTGTTTTCACTTCCCATATAACGGCACGCCGACAGGGGTTACATTTTCCATTGATCCGGAAAACGTAACCCCTCTACTACTTTATGCAGACATCCTTATTCAATTTCAAACAGCTTGCTGATTGACAATTCCTCATGAACCCGGATAATGGCTTCTCCGAGCAAAGGTGCTACAGACAACACTTTAAGTTTGCTTGTCGGGTTAGCATGCGTAATCGGAATGGTATCCGTTACAATGACTTCCTTCAGCGGTGCATTCTCCAAGCGTTCCATCGCAGGTCCAGACAATACCGGGTGAGTACAGCAAGCGTATACTTCTTTTACGCCGCCTTCCATCAGAGCATTCGCTCCCAGTACAATTGTTCCCGCCGTATCAATGATGTCATCGATCAGAATTGCTGTTTTACCTTCGATGTTACCGATAATGTTCATCACTTCGCTGACGTTCGGCTCTGGACGACGTTTGTCGATAATTGCGAGAGGTGCATTCAGGAAGTCCGCCAGTTTCCGAGCGCGTACTACGCCGCCGTGGTCAGGCGATACAACAACCGGATTTTCGATCTGTTTCGAGCGGAAATATTGAGCCAGAATCGGCACGCCGAGCAGGTGATCAACCGGAATGTCGAAGAATCCTTGAATCTGCATGGCATGCAAGTCCATCGCAATTACACGGGTTGCACCCGCTTTTTCGATCAGGTTAGCAACCAGTTTGGCTGTAATCGGGTCACGCGAACGTGCCTTACGGTCCTGTCTGGCATAACCATAGTACGGAATGACGACGTTAATCGTCTTGGCAGATGCCCGTTTAAGCGCATCAATCATAACGAGCATTTCCATCAGGTTGTCATTAACCGGCAAGCAAGTAGACTGCACGATATAGACGTGACAGCCCCGAACACTCTCAGAGAGTTTCACTTGGATCTCACCATCACTGAAGCTGGTCGTGTGAGATTCACCCATAGGAATTCCGATATAATCAGCAATTTGATGGGCAAGCTTGGGGTTAGAATTGCAAGTAAATATTTTTAATTTCGAATCAAAATAAGTCATAAAATAAAAACCCTCCGTGCTGGTTCATTGGAATCTATAAGCGTCTGCGACATGTCGGCACCCCCGATGTTCGGGAGGCAATACTTAATATCAAAACCCCTTATTCGGGTTTGGCATTTTGTTTCTTGGCTTTGGCACGACCCCGAATTTTCTCCGCATACCCAGGTTTGTTCTCCTGGCGTGGGCGGGCAATCGCAAGATCGTTGTCGGGAACAGAATGGGTAACGGTAGAGCCCGCAACAACATATGCGCCTTTTCCTACCGTAACAGGTGCAATCAGATTGACATTGCTGCCTACGAACGCATCATCCTCAATCGTCGTTACAGCTTTATTATATCCATCATAATTCACCGTTATTGCCCCGCATCCAACATTTACGTTTTTCCCAACTTTAGCATCACCAATATAACTGAGATGAGATACTTTGGAGCCTTCATCAATTGTAGCATTTTTCACTTCAACAAAGTCACCAATTTTTACGTTGCGGCCCAGTTTGGTGCCTGGACGTAAATAAGCAAATGGACCTACGGTTGTTTCTGATCCAACCTCGGCCTGAGACAGTACAGAATGCTTGATTGTTACCCCATCCTCAATGGTACTTTCTTCGATATCTGCCTGTGGACCAATATGGCATGCTTCACCAATAGTAGTCATACCTTTGAGTATGGTGCCTGGATACAATACTGTATCTGATCCAATGGTAACATCCGCCCCGATATATGTCGATGCCGGATCGATGATCGTAACACCGTTCAACATATGTCTTACCGCCAAACGTTCACGCATGAACGCTTCTGCTTGTGAAAGGGCAAGACGATCATTAACCCCGATGGATTCCGCAATGTCATCTGACATATAGGCTTCTACCACTTCTCCATCATTACGGAAAATGCCAACCACGTCAGTGAGGTAGTACTCTCCCTGCGCATTTTGGTTCGTCACTTTCTCCAATGCAGCGAACAACTTGGCATTATCGAAGCAGTACGTACCTGTGTTGATTTCGTTCACAGCATCTTCCTGCTCCGTGCAATCCTTCTGTTCCACAATGCGCTGTACAGATCCATCTTCTCCGCGAATGACGCGGCCGTACCCTTTGGGATTGTCCAGTTTTGCTGTGAGTACTGTTGCTGCTGCTCCGCGACTCTCATGGAGCTTCATCAGTCCTTCCAGCGTCTCGCTGGTCACAAGTGGTGTATCTCCACAGACAACAATGGTAGACCCTGCTTCACTGCCGAGCAGAGATTTAACCTGCTTCACCGCATGCCCTGTTCCCAATTGTTCAGCCTGAAGCACGTACTCTGCTTTGGAACCCAAAAATGACTGCACCGCTTCGGCTCCGTGGCCGACCACAACGACGCTGCGTTCAACGCCTGCGCGAAGAGCTGCATCCAGCACGTGACCCACCATCGGTTTACCGCATACGGGATGCAGTACCTTGTACAATTTCGATTTCATCCGTTTGCCTTGCCCTGCTGCAAGAACGATTGCCATTCTTTTCAAAATTTACGACCTCCTGTTCTGAAAAACCCATCGTTTTGACCTTACCTGTATATATCCGATGAGTAACGTTCAGCCGGCTTTTGCCGGTCTTGTTCATCGCCTGCTGTCTCTGTAATCACGCGTAACAGCGGACACCAACAAATCGTGACCTATATGTACGCCGTGTACCTGCGAGCTTAACCGAATCCCATGATTCCTAAGATGCCGCCCTGTTACCAAGCGCACGCTGCGCTTTTTGTTCTTTCAACATTTTGCAGCATTCAAGCTGCGAAAATGCTCTTCTGTGAATAAACTCAATACTGAATATATCTTATTCCGGTCAAAAGAAAAGAGAGCCATAAGACATGGCTCTCTTTCCTTCGAACCCCAATAATGTTCTCAGGCACCTTCTTCAATGACTTCTTCCTCAGTTGCTGCGCGATCATACTCAGTCAAAACAGCTGCTTGAATCTTCTCGCGAGTACCGGAAGAAATCGGGTGGGCGATATCACGGAATTCTCCGTCAGGAGTCCGCTTGCTCGGCATAGCAACAAACATTCCGTTATTGCCATCGATGACGCGAATGTCATGAACGACGAATTCGTTATCGATGGTAATGGATGCGATAGCCTTCATTCTCCCCTCAGAGTTAACACGGCGGAGTCTGACATCCGTAATTTGCATGTGTGTGTTCACCACCTTTTTCCATCAGAACTTGGTGTATAATTCCACACAGCCTATACGAACTCCTTCTTTTTATAACCACAAAAATGTCCTAATTTCAGGAATTTTTTTATTTAATACACAATTCGACAACGTTAGTGCCAGGTCGATGGAAAAGACCCTTTCCCGACATGTAATTCGTCATAATTCTACAGGTCAAAATAGTTGCCAGGCTTGACGGAGATGTGTCTGCTCTTCGCATCAACCGCCGTCAGCTTTGCCAGAGATATGTAATCCGTCAGCAGTCGTTCTTCCGAATCAACCGATCCAGATTCTACTAATACGCCTACCCCGGCTACGGTTGCATTAAACTCGGCCAATAGGTCGATCATCCCTTGAACAGTTCCCCGGCTTTCATAAAATCATCTACAATGAGTACTCTGGAATGCTCACGCATGGCCCTCCGAGATAGGGACATGGTATGTAGGCTTTTATGGGACCCGGATACATAATTGATACTTACGGCCGATCCCTCCGTAGCCTGATGGTCCCTGCGCACGAGCACTACAGGCAGGTTGAGCTGGGCCCCGGTCGCATAAGCAAGCGGAATCCCTTTAGTCTCGACCGTCATCACCACATCAATATCCATGTTGCCAAAGGCCGTTGCAAAAATCTTGCCGGCTTCATTCATCAATGCGGGCTTTCCAAGCAGGTCGGACATGTACAGGTATTCACCAGGGAGTATCCGGTCTGGCTGTGCAAGCTGGGTAGAAAGTCGTTCCGCAAAAGCCAGTGCCAGTTCTCTGGACACCTTTGGAATCCACTTCACTCCCCCGGCTGCTCCAGCCAGTGTATGCAGTTCTCCCGAACCACCTTCTTCGAACACTTCCTTGATAATCGCCAAATCTTCACTGATCGACGACTTCGCAGCTCCATAGCGTTCGGCAAATGTAGTCAACGGAATAACCGTATGCGGTCTAGACAATAAGTACTGCGTCATTTCAACCAGCCTTGCGCTTCGTTTTAATTTCTTCACAGAGATCCATCCTCACGATCACGGAAAACATCCAAATCCGAATAATTATTTAAAAATATACCACCTTTATACGTGTTTGTACATTATAAAAGCGAATTTTAAGTTAGCATACGTACGGCATATACTTCTTTACAGAAGCCTCGAAGTCCATTGAAGATCCGTGCAACCTTGGACTCCTTAGAGACCAGCCCAAACACGGTTGGGCCGCTGCCAGACATTAATACTCCGTCTGCTCCGAGCCGAATCATAGCATCTTTCAGATGCTGAACTTCCGGATACAGCTTCAAGGTTACATCCTCAAGCACATTCCCCATCTGCCCGCATACTTCGGCAAAAGATTGATTGCGAATGGCCTGCTCCATTTTGGCAGCACTCGGATGACGAACAATCTTGTCGCTGCGGAAACGTCCATAGACATCGGCAGTGGATACATTGATCGGCGGCTTGGCCAAGATCACCCAGCATTGCGGAGGATTGGGCATCGGTGTGAGCTTCTCCCCACGGCCTGTGGCGAGTGCTGTTCCACCTGTAATGCAGAAAGGCACATCCGAGCCCAGTTCAGCTCCAAGCTCTTGAAGCTCTTGATCCGGGATGTTGAGACGCCAGAGGCGATTCAATCCACGGAGCGTTGCTGCTGCATCACTGCTGCCACCAGCAAGTCCAGCGGCCACCGGAATTTTTTTGTCCAGATGGATATGAACTCCGGTTCTCACGTCATAACGCTCTTTAATAAGCCTGGCTGCCTGAAAAGCCAGGTTCTTCTCATCCAGGGGGATATATCCCGCCTGACTGGAGATAAAGATCGTGTCACGAGGAAGCTCAGACATCTCCAGTCGATCGGCAAGATCCACCATCGTCATGATCATCTCAACTTCGTGAAATCCATCTCTTCTTTTATGTAAAACGTCTAGCATCAAATTGATTTTAGCAGGCGCTTTTTCGTAAATTTTCAAGGCGTTCACCCGTCCTCACCTTTTCCCTAAGACAACTTAACATATTATATCAAAATGGGGCTGTCAAGTCATTTCTATTCCGCATCCATGGGGAAAAAGCGAGGTCATTCCTGCCGGATTGCCCCGCTCTCCAAACCGATTGAACCGGATTACGATTTGCGTGCCGCTTCTTCCGCAAGTTGAATGGCCCGTTTTACCATATTGCCTGCATCCTTGGCTTTGATTCCGCCCAGCCTTCTTGCTGAACGGTATCATAGAACCCTAGGTCTTTCGCCAGTTCATTCTTGAGTTCATCCGACATTACACTTCTTCTCCGGCTCATTGGATCATCCTCCTCCAAAATGTTTATTCATGATAAGTCCAGTCGTATTCGGGACTATTTGCCCCCAGGCCAAGCTCATTTCCTTTGAGCTACTCCAGGAAAATGCCTTAAACCTGTTCAAATAGTATGCCGCTTCTTCCCTAGACTCATTCCTGATCATATATGGCTTCCAGATGAATTGAGCGTGACTTCCAAAAAATAAAAAAAGCGACCTGCCCGAAGGGCAGAATCGCCGTAAATCGATACTTACGTCTCCATGTAGGGGCTATGCGTCTGGCTGCCTGGATCAAATACCATGACTTCCACCGATTCCGTAAGTATATCAGCATAACTGTAGGATACTCGCTTGAAAGTTTCTTGCTCCTCATCAAGCTTAACAATAAAAACAGAAGGGTACGTTTCTTCCAATACACCCGTACGCTCAATGGTCTTACGGCGGCCACCATTAGCCCGCAGCATAATTTTCTGACCGATATGTGCATCGAGATTGCGTTTGATATCCAATAGCGTATTTTTAGCCATTGTCGACGACCACCTCTTTTCTTGTCCATTATACCGGATTTTACAGTCATTGTCAAATCAAAACTAATTATTATATCAGTATCAAAAAGTTGTTGTCAATGAATTTTTTTGCAAAGAAAAAAAGCCCCAAAAAGGGACTTTATTCTGCTATCTTTAGACGGCTGACGGATTCACTTTTAACGTAGATAAATCATTCAATCCCGGCAGACCTACCCGATAACTTCCCCGTGTCTCTACGCCGCCCACACCCTGGCTACCACTGATCGTGTTATGCAGAACGTCGTTCATGTTCACCGTTTCCCGCACCGACGTGAAGGCAGCCTTGGCTGCCACATAGACCGGGTCAAGGGCATGAATGAGAATTCTGCCTGGTGAACTCGCAAAGTTTGCCCCAGCCCGCAGCAGGGCTTCAAAATGGGACTGACACGCGCCAGCTACAATCGTGAGCGCATCCAGATGACGTTCATATTGCCTAGCCACCTGAATGGCTGATACGAAATTTTGCGAATTCTTGTAGCTTCCCAGACTATATAAGTCATAGGGCTGACGAGTCTTGAGTACCCCGTCATGGCCGGTAATGACGACGATATCCGGACGCACTTTGGGAAGCAGACGAAATAAAGTGTCCGCCATGGCAGACTCGTGTACATATTGCCCCTCTGCGGGAACACGAAGCTGCTCATAAAGGTTCATGCTTTTTTTTAGATAATTGGGATCGCCATCCAGGTGCAGCACTTTGCCAGGCATCTCGAAATAAGCAGGGTCTTGTTGGACAGACCATTCCTGTAGCAAGCCTTCACGATTGCGCTCGGCCTGTTCCATCCGATTCTGCTGCAGACGCGAAAGCGTCTGATGAGCCTTCACATGGGCCTGCCTTGTCTTGGCACTCTGCGGTTCATAAGGAACCTGTATCAAATCGTCCACAGGGGAATCGGCTAACAGCCGGAACTCGGTCCCTTTAATGATGGCACCGTCCGACTGGAGGCCTTCCACCCGGAAAGTCACATCTCCACCGTATGACTTACGAACGACCAAGTCTCCGATATTCATCAACATAATCACCTCTACCCCATCGTATGGGCAGAAACCCGGATTGGTTCATCCGAATTTTTACAGAGCTGCGCGTACCCCGGCTTCCCACATTACGGTACTGAGTGTGGCGTATTCCTGCAAACTCAATGTTTCTCCTCGTCTCGAAGGTTGAATACCAGCCTGCTCCAACAGCTGATCAGCCTGTTCTCTGTTCTCCTTTGTGAAGAAACGAGCTTTCAGATTATTCGAGATCGTTTTTCTACGCTGAGCAAAAGAAGCCTGTACCACTTCGAAGTAATGTGCCTCGTCGGGAATTTCAACCGGCGGCTGCTCACGCACCTTCAGCTTGATTACAGCCGATTCCACATTAGGCTGCGGAATAAAGACTGTAGGCGGCACAACGCAGACCAATTCCGGCATACTGTAGTACTGAACCGCAATGCTCAGACTGCCATAGTCCTTTGATCCTGGTGCAGCAGCCATACGTTCCGCCACTTCCTTCTGGATCATGACCACAATGCTGTCCACAGGTAGCTTTTCTTCGAGTAGCTTCATCATGATTGGCGTCGTTACATAATAAGGCAGATTGGCTACAACACTCACTTTATCTACCGTTCCAAAATCCGTACGGAACAGCTCAGCCAGATCGAGCTTCAGCACATCCCCGTGATGCACACGAACGTTCGGATAAGGCTCCATCACTTCCCCCAGAATCGGTAACAGTCGCTGATCTATTTCTACAGCCGTTACAGGCCCGGCTACCCGAGCCAGACGTTCTGTGAGTGCACCAATACCCGGTCCGATCTCAAGCGCGCCCTTGGACTCGTCCAAGTCAGCTGCATTTACAATTTTGTTCAATATATTTTGATCGATCAGAAAGTTCTGACCCAGGCTCTTCTTGAATGAAAATCCGTGTCTTTGAATAATTTCTTTGGTCCGTTTGGGTGTTGCAATCTCTACGGTTTCTTCCATGCCCTTCATACGCTCACAATCCTTCACGTTCAATTTGCGATAATGCTTCGGAGAACTCTTCCCGGGTAATCTGGAATACACTCAATCGCTTGTGGAACTGCTTGCCGTTGCAATAACCAATGCCCAGCAAATTGCCCATCTCCATGCGACGTGCAGCAGCCTGTGGGTGCACAATCAGTCCCGCCGCAATCAGATCCTCCCAATCGATCAGACTTGGTGCGCCTTCATATGACGTATGCACACGAGCCAGTGCATGACGAATCGCCTCCGGTGAGGCGTTCTCCACTCCGATGTCGCCTTTGCGCGTAGCATCCGCCTCCGGAATGAAGGCATGCTTGCAACCAGGTACTTTATTGGCAATGATTTTACGAATACGTTCACCCGCGTGATCCGGGTCTGTCAGTACGATGACACCACGTCTCTCTTGAGCAAGTGCAATCCGCTTTAGAATGCGCTGGTTGATGGCCGATCCACCGGTCTCAATTGTATCTGCCTGAACCGCACGGCGAATGGCTACGGTGTCATCACGGCCTTCCACCACGATCACTTCTTTTATCATGTTCCATTTCTTCCTTTCTAACGCAAAAAGAAGAGGAGTATCCTCTTCTCTGCTAAACGGCGGGGAGACTGAATTCAGACCCCTCCGACGCATATTCCGCATGAATCATTCATGCTTATATTTTATAGCATTCCCATATCAAAGTAAAACGATTTTAGTTTGCTTCCGGCTTCACCGGACCAATCACATATACCGTCTTGCCTTTCTTCCGTCCGAAGTTCAGGGCATGCTTCACACTATCATAATACACATCAATTTTGTTGCCTTTAATGGCACCACCGGTGTCTTCCGCACGACGGAAGCCAAGGCCCTCGATATACACCCACCAGCCAATCGGAATGATTTTGGGATCAACCGCAATGGTACGTCCCTCGGTTACCCGAGTGCCTGATGCTGTTTTTGTGCCGATACCGGGCTCTTCAGAAGAGTATGCCGTCATGGATACATTTTTCAATACTTTTGAATATTTAAAAGAATTGCCTGAGACGGTAATTACTTTGCTGCCCGAGGCAGCGGTTTTCTTCGAGTTCGTGGTTGTTGCTGTTTTGGTTGTAGAAGTCTGCGCCGATACCGTCTGAATCACTGGCTCTTTCACAACAGGTTTTGCTTTGGTGCCAACGGCGATAACTTTATCGACGCGATTCGTTGCGATCGATTTACCCACCATTTTTTTGGAGACCAATTCTCCATCCTGGAACACTTTTTCAATATGCTGTACAAGTGTGCCTTCTTTACCGCTCACAACGACACGATTGTCGCCTTTGTATAAGCTAGGGTCAGCCGTTTTGATCACTTTATAAGCGATCGGCTTTTCCACTTCCACCGTACGCTTGGTTACGCGCACTACCCGAATTTTCATATCCGCTTCAACAGTGGTTCCCAGCGCAGGATACACTTTGTCTTCACTTGCAATCTGAATACCTGATTTTTTAATCGCATCTTTTACCGATGAATCGGTTGTATACAGAGTCTTGGTGTCTCCGTCTGCCGTAATCTTAACTGGAACTGCCCGCTCAATAACGATGCGGTCTCCATCTGTGATCGCCCCGTTCAAGGGCATGGATACCTGATCGTGAGGGCTGACTGTGATTGACTGCTCCTCCAGCATTTCCTGAAGCATTCCTGTACGAGTCTCTACCGCTTGAGCTTTGCCATCAATAACCAGTGAAATTTGTTTCCCGGCCTGACCGTAAACGACTAACAAGATCATGATTGTAAGCGCAATTGAGAAAATCGCGATCAATGCCATTTGACGCAAGTTCTCATGCTTCCACCGCAACGCGAAAGACTTACTGGATGATCGTGACTCATGGGTCTCTTCTGGTTGGAATGTGCCCACTTCTCCGTCCTCCTTCATAGCCTCGCCGTCTAAAGTAATGCATGATGTCTTTGACGCGACTATACCAAATTTTCTACAGAACACAGATCGGACCAACATAATCGGTTCTGCACCATGAATCACTCTTCGCAACATGATGTCATCCTCCTGAATACTTACCGTATGATGACAGTATTTCTTTTATTCAAAAACAAAAAAGCCAAAGAAAGAGTTTAAGAGGAACTCTTTCGTGGCTTCCGAATGATTCTGAATATCGGAAATTCATGCACGAGGTTGCCTCTCTTTTCCGCTTGCGAGGTTAGCTGTCGGGTTCGGGCGAAAGAGAGCCGCCCTATCTCCGGTCACCCGCTCATGGCGGACGCCCTTGAATTCACCCCGAGACCCAAAGAAGAAATCAAATACGGCTTCGCAGATTTATACGCTGCTTTTGGGTCAGCGCATGTTGCGCATCGGCTGAAATCACCGATGTTTAAGCCCTATTGGTTCCCCCGCTCTCCGTTAACGGAGACTCAGCGAGACTGATTCATGAAAGTAATGTTGTTTCATCGGAAAGTGTCCCTTTGTTCATCCCCCGAACATCTGTCCAATTTTCCGCACAACAATTCACTGAAAAGATGATATCCTGTTTCTATGCATGTTGTAAAGCGTTGTTCAAGTACGTTTTTCTAAATATTTGGTTAAAATATTGTAATATTCTTGATTTATTTGGATCAAAAAGCAAATTAACTCCGCCTAACTCACTTTTTCACCCGTTTTGCTCGATATTTTAACGAATCCCAAATCGTTCCATGGCATTTCTGGTCGTTATTGCTGCAATTTCCTCTACCGAAATGCCTTTAATTTCCGCAGCTGCTTCTGCAACCAGACGTACATGCGCTGTCTCATTTCGTTTTCCACGATAAGGGTGAGGTGTCAAATAAGGAGCATCGGTTTCGATGAAAAATCGGTCCATAGGAACCTTCTCAAGTACCTCTTTCGGCTGCTTCGCATTTTTGAACGTGATTGGCCCTCCGAAGGAAAGATGGAAGCCCAAATCCAGGCACATTTTTGCCGTTTCCCAGCTGCCAGAGAACGAATGCATGACACCGCCTACTTCTCCAGCCTTTTCTTCACGCAGAATCTTTACAATATCCTCATGCGCATCCCGGTTGTGAATGACAATCGGCATATTCAACTCACGAGCCAGTCCAATCTGTTGTCGTAATACGCGATGTTGAACCTCTTTTGGTGAAGTGTCCCAATAATAGTCTAGACCAATTTCACCAATGGCTACCACTTTTTCATGCTTGCATAAAGATGCAATCCATTCCAGATCACCCTCCTGCATCGTGATCGCATCTACAGGGTGCCAACCTACTGCAGCATATATAAAATCATAGGTTTCAGCCAGCTTCATCGTGGTTGGAATGGTCTCCCGGTTAAAGCCTACGTTAATCATGCGGCCAACGCCTGCATCCACAGCACGCTGAATCATTTCCTCGCGGTCCTCGTCGAATTGTGGAGCATCCAGGTGGGTATGTGTGTCGAACAACATCATTTTGTATTTCTCCCTTCGTGTCGAATCAACGACAATCTCTTCTTATCCACTCTGCAGATCTTAACCAGAAATAAATATTACTAATTAGATCGTGCTTTTATCTATATTTCATTTCATTCGTTCGTTGAGCACAACATGTAGAGCGAACGAGTTCTTTCATATCTATATGTTGCTTAATTTTAGCCGACTGAGTTGTATTCTAATTGCTCTGATTACAAAATTATGTCGATCTACATGTACTCTCCATTAAAGCAGATTACTGTATCATGAAAATAGCTCTTTTAGAAAGCCTTTTGCATCATGACTCATCAACAGCATTGCACACCATTTAATGTGAGAAATAGGGGCGTATATGGGACGGTAATTCATGAACAATCGCATCCACCTTATTTTGCGGATAATACAAGTGATGTTTTCCCCGATGAAGACCACTGATTGAACGGACGATGTCGGACATCTCTGACAACTCATGTAACTTGTCTTGCCGATCAAGCAGCAGAATCTGCTTGTCCGTCGATTCATCCGGACGAAACACATCATACGGATTATCCGATGGAAAATCAATTTCCAGATCATACTCGGGATTGAGACCTGCTACAGTGAAGGCTTCCCGAATCTCTTCAATCATGTTTACGTCGATCTGTTCAATCTCTACATACTTATATAATTTGCGGTCTATAAAACGTTCGCATAACTCACTTAGAACAGCATCGTCCTCTTTGCGCCACTGCATAAATGCCGTCTGTATCAAAGCTTCGTCCAGTTGTAAATATTCGACCACCGATATATCTCCATCGAATAACTGGGGCAGTGGATCGATCATGAAGCGGAATTGGAAACCTTGCTGTATGAGACTTTTCGCCCGCTTAAATATTTGCCGCAGTATAATTTCCGAACTTCGGGTAACCGGATGAAAGTAAATTTGCCAGTACATCTGGTACCTGGACATCAAGTAATCCTCCACGGCGTGCATGCCCGACTCCTTAACCACGATTCGTCCGTGATATGGACGCAGCATACGCAGGATACGGTCAAGGTCGATCGTCCCATAATTTACACCTGTGAAGTAGGCATCCCGCAGCAAATAATCCATGCGGTCCGCATCCAGTGGACTGGTGACCAAATTAACAACAATGGGCTTTTCATACGTTTTTTGAATAACTGAAGCCACTTTCTCGGGAAAATCGGGAGCATACCGTCTTAAGATCGCCCCTACTTCGGTATCACCAGTAATGATCCGACAAGTCCAATCCTCATGATTCATATCGAAAGCTTCTTCTATAGAGTGAGAGAATGGCCCATGCCCAAGATCATGGAGCAATGCTGCGCAAAGGGCTACCGTTTTTTCCTCCTTTGGCCAATCTGAATAGTGACTTCTTTCGAACTGGGAAATAATCTTACGCGTAATTTCGTAGACACCCAGGGAATGTGAGAAGCGACTGTGCTCTGCACCGTGGAAAGTTAGAAATGATGTTCCTAATTGACGGATTCGGCGTAAACGTTGAAACTCGGGCGTGTTGATCAACTGCCATATAATCGGATCTTGCACATGGATATAATTATGTACCGGATCTTTAAACACCTTTTCTTCCGTTAAACGCTGTTCCATGTCTATTCACTCCTTTAAATATCGTTTGTAGTTGTCGCTTTTAAGTATAATACCACCAAGGATTCGACACGCTTTGACGAATCTTGTCGAATAAGGTAGTTTTGTCGTTTTCCAAATCGACAAAGCTGTCATGGATGTTTAAATACGAAAAATAGCTTCCAATCCCTTACCACTCGTAATCTTATCAAAAACAGCCTTTATTTTAAGCTAATTTTAAGGTTGACTGTTTTGGGAATCGTTGGTATGATGAGTATCATAAAACATAAAATAATGTCGAATAATGACAATGATCGTTAGCTGAGAGGAGCACTGATTATAATGATGAAATCAACAGGTATTGTAAGAAAAGTGGATGAACTGGGACGGGTAGTTATTCCAATCGAATTGCGCCGTACGCTCGGTATTGGTGAAAAAGACGCTCTTGAGATCTATGTTGACGGCGAGCGTATCATGTTGAAAAAATACGAGCCAGCTTGTATCTTCTGTGGCAATGCAGAGAACGTTACTTATTTCAAAGGTAAAATTGTTTGTAACGAATGTATTTCCGAAATCCCTGCACCTGTGACAAAATAAGAAATATCAGGTATAATGGTCTTATTAAATTGTTATTTCTAACCTTTTTATATTCCTTGATCGCCTTCCCGGTGTGAACCCCACCGCTGGAAGGTATTTTTTTGCTTTATTATGGTTTTCATTACCCAATAGATTAAGCTACGAGTCTGTTTAGCTTCAAAAAGCAGAGCGGTGACGTTTGAAATAAATTTTCTCCGCTCTGCTTATTTTCATAATCCGTTAAGGTTGGGTCTAAGGTTCCTTTAAGTTTATGTTCCCTATTCCAGTATATATTTGTTGATCCGTTATTAGATTAAAGCATTATACACATCTCGTTTTGTCAAACCACGATCCGTTGCCGTTTTCTTCATCGCATCTTTCCGACTAAGTCCTTCATTCTCATAATGACTTACATGATCCTCCAAAGACAGCAGTTGCCACCAGGCTTCCCGCTCGGCCTTACGCTCCTCTTCCCTGATGCCTTCTACAAGCAAACAATATTCCCCAAGTGGTGGATGTTCCTCAAGCCAGTCAATGCACTCTTGGATACTGCCTCTTGCGAACTCCTCATGACGCTTCGTCAGCTCACGTGCCAGTACAATCGACCGATCACCCAGAATCTCTTCGAGATAGGCCAAAGTTTTGCGAATACGGTGAGGGGATTCATAAAATAGTAAAGTACCGTTGGACTCATTAAAAGCTTCCATCACTTTTCGCATGTCTTTTTTCTCCCGCGGCAAAAAACCGCCGAATGTGAAACGCTCCGTCGGTAAACCGGATACGATTAGAGCTGATAACGCTGCATTGGCTCCAGGAATGGGAATGACCGTAATTCCGGCTTCAAGTGCAAGTTTTACAAGATCGGATCCAGGGTCCGAAATGGCCGGCAGACCGGCATCACTGACGAGCGCCAAATTTTTTCCTTCTATTATATAGC
The DNA here is from genome assembly GCF_052244825.1 of Paenibacillus sp. 1A_MP2. Taxonomy (NCBI): domain Bacteria; kingdom Bacillati; phylum Bacillota; class Bacilli; order Caryophanales; family Paenibacillaceae; genus Paenibacillus; species Paenibacillus sp. 1A_MP2. The sequence goes on from NZ_JBQQCS010000001.1 coordinate 360,451, forward strand.
GTATTAGTTCAGGCCCACTGGCTCCCTTATTATGCTCATGGTAACTGAACAACATCGATGGTGTAATTTCAAAATGGGTGAGCAGCTTTCGAGTCTGGCGTGTGTCTTCTGCTGCAATGATGTCACAGCTCTGCAATGTTTTGATTGCTCGAAATGTCATATCGTCCAGATTACCAATCGGTGTTCCTACCAGATATAATTTTCCGGCATCACCCAACTGCTCCGCGTAGCTCTTCTGAATATGCAATGTCATCTATAACCCTCCTTCCGTTGTATGTTGTACATGCTGTGCCCCGTAATATATGTCCATAATTTCTTCGCAGTATTTCCCCTCTTCATTGTAGACAATCAGCGGTGGAAGCATGCGTACCTCCGGTTTTCCATCCTTGAGTGCTTCAATCAACACCATATTGGCTTCCAAATGAGCACGGGGATGTACCATCCGAATTCGCTTCGGTTCAAGTTTATACTCACGCATCAGAGAGATGATCTCGCCTAAACGCTGCGGGCGATGAACCATGGATACTTTACCGCCATTACGAACCAGCCGATTACAGGCCTGAATGACTTCCTCCAGCGTACACCCGATTTCATGGCGTGCCATTGCCTGATGGTTGTTCATCTTGAGATCACTTCCATTCAGCGGCATATACGGAGGATTAACTGTTATGGCATCGTATACCGCATGGCCCGTATCTTTCACAAGTTCACGCAAATCACCTTCATGAATCGTAATTGATTCCTCCAATGCATTCAGCTGTACGCTGCGGCGTGCCATATCCGCTAATCGTGGCTGAATTTCAATGCCCTCCAGACTCGCCTGCGTTCGTGTGGTCAACAGGATGGGAACAACCCCATTACCTGTACACAAATCAAGCACACGACCACGCTTGGGTACTGAAGCAAATCGGGCCAATAATACCGCATCCATTGAAAAACTAAACACTTCATCACTTTGAATAATCTTCAAATCATGAGAGAGCAGATCGTCGATTCGCTCCGAATCTTGCAATTTTACTGATTTTTCTGTCATATGATACACTCATCCTCCGGTACTCTATATCTCAGACAAGGTTCTTAACCTTGAAAAAAAACCGTAGGGGATCCCTACGGCCACTTCATTTATTCAAAAAAGACAGGCAGAACAGACAATCGCCTTCCGTCCGCAAATGTCCATAATAGACATTGCAGATATGGAATCCTTCGTGATACAACCGAGCCAGATTATCATACCCTTCACCTACAACATCTTCACCAGTAGCTGGACCCGCAGGCCTTGCTACCGGAGCGAGCGCCGATGCGATGGGCAGATCTGCCGGTACCTCACGCTTCAGCAGTTTGCGTAACTGCTCATTCTCGATGGTAAGCCGCTGATTATCCTCAAGCAGCTCTTTAACAATCATTTTTAACTCTCCTAAATCACTGTGCAACTGACCCAATTGGGTTTCCATTTCATGAATGTGCGTAAACAGATTTTTCTTTTCCAAGTTTCCACCCCGAAGCAACCTTTATGGTTTACTTGATAACGACGTCATCCAGCGGAAGTTCTTTGACTTTACTGATGTCGAACAGTTGAACATGGACTGTGCGATTACCGGCATTGATGCCGACAACTTTTCCTTCACCCAAAGAGGTGACGACCAACTTGCCTACAGCCGGCAATTCTTCTCTCACACTTTCATAGTTATCATGCTCAAATTTCAGACAACACATGAGTCTTCCGCACAACCCGGAAATTTTCGTCGGATTCAGTGACAGGCTCTGATCTTTAGCCATCTTGATTGATACCGGCTCAAAGTCTCCCAGCCAGGAAGAACAACATAATACTCGGCCGCAAGGTCCAATCCCTCCAAGCATCTTTGCTTCATCACGTACACCGATCTGTCTCAGTTCGATCCGTGTCCGGAAAATGCTTGCCAGATCCTTGACCAGCTCCCGGAAATCCACTCTTCCTTCAGCTGTAAAATAAAAAATAATTTTATTGCGATCAAACGTAAATTCCACATCGACCAGCTTCATTTTGAGGCCATGGTCTTTGATTTTATTTAAACAAGTACCGAATGCTTCTTTTGCTGCACGCTTGTTCTCATCTACAACACGGGCATCTGTCTCGCCCGCAACCCGGATGACCTTTTTGAGCGGCAACACCACATCAGACTCGCCTACTTCTTTCTTGCCAACGACAACCTTACCGTACTCTACCCCCGCGCTGTCTCCACGATAACGCAGTTTTCTTTTTCAATGGGAAGGTCCAGGGGATCGAAGTAATAAATTTTGCCCGCTTTTTTGAAACGGACACCCACTACACTGTACAAAAAATTAACCCCCTCGTAAGCCAATCCCACTTCGTCTGAAGCCCTGTCTTCTTAGGGAACCCGCCGAAGTTATAACCGTTTGCATATGATTGGAACAAAATCTGTCCTCTCCCACTCTTATGCCAAACCGATCAAAAATTGCTCCAGACAAAGCTGGCCATTGACATTGAAACGCAATTTTTTTCTGCATGCTGCGGCCATATCCATATAGGAAACCCACTGCTCGGTGCTGCGGGTATGAGCCAACTGAGACAGCATGTCCAACTGATCTATAAAAACGATATGTTCATGCCTACCATACTGGACATACAGCATATCCCTGAACCATAAATGGAACAGGCTAAGCATCGTATCCAGGTGTTCTGAGAGTCCGGTTTTAAAAAGCTTCTGCTGTGCAGAGATCAATGATGTACTTCCTCTACCCAGGGACTCCTTCCCTAATTGTAACATTACGTTTCTAATTTCTGCAAACCAATTCTGCTGGAGAATTTCTCTACATGCTTCCAGTCCTGACGCTAAATGGACGGCAGAGCGAGCCAGATTGCCAGGGTGCCCTTCCGCAATCAGTGATTGCAGCATCTCTTCCGGATTCAGTGCACTGAAAGGAACCAATTGAGAGCGTGAACGGATGGTAGGCAGCATTGCCTGTCCGTTATCCGTAATCAATATGCCTACCGCGGGCACTTGAGGTTCCTCCAGAAACTTCAGCAAGCTGTTGGCCGCCTGTACGGTCATCTTCTCGGCTTGTTCGATAATATATACTTTGGGATGCCCAGCCTCTGATCGGTACGAAAAGATACGCTGCAGATCCCGAATTTGATCAATTTTAATGTTATTTCCATCCGGTGCAAGCATAGTTAGATCCGGATGATTTCCATGTTCCACCTTGCGACATTCAAGACAATGTCCGCAGGCATCATCTTCAAGCTCTGTACAGAATATCGCTTTGGCAAATGTTATCGCCGCCTGCAATTGTCCACTGCCGGATGGTCCGCTAAACAAATAGGCATGACTTATGGCATGACGTCTCAAACTACTCTGTAACATCTGCTTGGCAGCCTGTTGACCCATAATTTGTTGAAAGGACATACTTCCTCCTCAGAAGCTTAAATTAATAAGCATTCCCCGAATTTCTCCCACTTGCTGTAATAACGTAATCTTGCCTTCCTCTGTTTCCAAAAGCTCGTCCGCCATAGATAATAAGGCAGAGTCAATCTCATCAATTAGCTTGTAACGCTTCCCTCTTCCCCGACGATCCCATCCTCGCGTCTCTTTCATGGACACACCGCGGCGGACCGTTTCCTCCAGAAATCTTTTTACAAGCTGCTTGTATGCTTTCAATTCACGAATGGTCATGGAACGAGACAGACGGTCACCCTGCATCTGGATCTCACTTAATCGGCGGGTAAGTTCAGCCTGTGATGCCCGTTCACCCTGGTGATTCATCATATCAGAGAAATTTTTGGATTGAATCGGTTTGGAGCCGGAATCGGAAGAACTGAGTCCACTCTGCATTGGTCGGAATCCAGGGTTTATTTTCATGGAAACGCCTGCTTTCTCTCTTAGTAGGCCAATCGCCCATCAGCACAGTGCGCGCTGCGCCTGTGCGTGGAGGAGACCTTATATGTGCTACATCATACTCTATATATAATAGTAGTTAAATATCACCACATGGATCTGTTCGTTGGTTAGTCAGCCTCTGTCCGAAATAAGATCTTTCCCTGATAGAAAAGCTTTCTTCCGGACAGAGAACGCGATTCTTGATAACAAGAAGGACGCTCCATTGGATTTATGCGTAATGCATCATTAAAAGTGTTCGAATCGATCTACTGGAAGAACAAACACGGTAGCTCCGCCTACTTGAACTTCGACAGGTAGCGGCAGGTAAGAGTCGGTTGTTCCGCTCATCGGAGTGACTGGAGTCACGAGCTGTTCACGAACCTTACAGCTGCTGCGAATGACGTTCATTACGGACTCGACCTGACCATCATCGACACCGATCATAAACGTCGTGTTGCCTGCCTTCAAAAATCCACCGGTACTGGCCAATTTCGTAGCCCGAAAATTTGCTTTGACCAATGCGCTGGATAATCGGTTGCTGTCTTTATCCTGTATAATCGCAACAATCAGTTTCATCCTGCATAACCTCCTTCAGAATAAGCACCTTGTGAAATGCCCTATCTATATATTAGACAATTACTCGCCAAAATCCTTCAAAATCCCTGTCTTAAGCGACAAAATCATTGCTGCCAATACCTCTTCCGGCTTTTGAGAAGCATCGATGACCTTAATCCTGTCAGGAAATTGCTCCTTCAGTAGAAAATAGCCTTCACGCACCTTGCGGTGGAACTCCAGACTTTCGAGATCCAGACGATTAACCTCACGTCCATCGTGAGCATCAATACGGGCAAGACCTGCTTCCGGCTCAATATCCAGATAGAGTGTGACATCAGGCATCAGCTCACCTATTGCAAACCGATTGATGGCCCATACATTGTCCACGCCAAGACCACGAGCATACCCCTGATAGGCCAAACTGCTGTCGACAAAACGGTCACAGATCACTGTCTTTCCTGCCTTCAATGCAGGCTCCACCTTCTCCGCCAAATGCTGACTGCGTGCAGCTGCATAGAGCAGCGCTTCGGTCCGTGCATCCATTGCCGTATGAAGAGGATTGAGGATGATGGCACGTATTTTCTCTGCAATTTCAATCCCGCCAGGTTCCCGAGTAACTACATATGGTATACCCTGTTCTTCAAAGTAAGAACCTAGCTTGCTGATCATCGTTGTTTTGCCGGACCCTTCTCCCCCTTCCAACGTAATGAATTTACCTCTGCCCTGCATATGCTTCCCTGCTTTCTATATCGATAATTGCTCCTAATTGTGCTGCGATAACTACGGGATCGATCCTCTCTTACTACAGACTATGAATTAGTCTGCCCAGAGGTGTATATTCACGATTACTCCATAGATTGGTTCGAGTTTGGTACAAGCTTGTTACTATAATACTATACATGATCCAGCGTTACCGGTCAGCTATTCTCCAATATTTCTGATAAGGCGGCCTGATCAGCCGTATATCATCCACACCCATAGAGGGAGCATGACAGAACCGGCGATAGCACTGACAATCATAGATACCGAACTCAGCGCTACCGCATTCTCTCCATATTCAAAGGATCTTGCCATGCCCAGTGCATGCGAAGCCGATCCGAGTCCGATCCCATACGCATTTTTGCTGCTTACTCTGGCCCATTTCATTATCATGGGTCCCAATAATATCCCCGAAAATCCGGCTATCATCACAAATAACGAAGTGAAGGATGAATTTCCTCCCACCTGATCCGCTAGTTGAATGGCAACGGGGGTCGTAATGGATTTGGGCAATAATGCAATAACAATTTCTTGGGGATAACCCAGCAGCAGAGATATGGCGGCCCCTGTGGACATGCCAACGATGCTCCCACCCAAGGTCCCACCCAATATCGGAATTATATTTCGTTTCAGCACATCAAGGTGTTTCGCCAAAGGGAATGCCAGGGAAACTACAGCCGGCCCCAATAACTCCTGTATCCATTTGCCACCAAGCATGTACGTATCGAGCTTTATACCGGAAATGAGCAGGATCAGTACGATGACTGCCGTTGCCGTCAATACGGGCATAAGAATCGGCCACTTCAATTTTCTATATAAATGAGTCGCCGGGACATATATAGCCACGGTCAGGGCAATCATTCCGATTCCGAGGATGAATGTGAGCATGAGATCGCCTCCTTCTTGCCTTGATGCGTCGATCTCCAAGCCATGAGCCATTCACTGATTTTTGCAGACAACAGACAGGTAACTAACGTACTAACGATCAATCCCAGAACAAGCAGCAGTGTATTGGCTCTAAAAAAATCAAAATGATTGATAATGCCCACTGTGGGAGGGATAAATAATAACTGCAAGTTCGATTGAAGCCAGGATGATCCTTCTTCGCCCAGCTTATTCTGATCCATCCCAATTGAATGACGATGAATAGAAGCAGCATCCCGACAATACTCCCTGTTAACGGCAGATGTAGTAAAGCCTGAACTAGGTTTCCTATCCAATAAAAACCGTACATTAGTATGACTTGCAGGATTATTCCCGTATATTTTTTTAGCGGAATATCCAAGGTTCGTTCCCTTCTTTCTTTATGCCTAGACAACAATGATGTCCTAACTTGTGTTATTCCTTGATGATTTTCAATGATTGCAGCGAAGTATCGGATACGCCATGGAACCTTGCTCCTTCATCTCTAAGCAGCTTAATACGTGCTGCCATGGACGCGCTTATTCGCTCACCAGCGTACACAAGAGGTATGCCGGGCGGATACGGGATGACCATCTCCGCAGAGCGAAGACCCACACTGTTTTCGATGGAGACCTCTGTCGTATCCTCCTCCTTAATCGGCTGCAACGTGAACGGAATGGGCTCCGAAAAGGAGTACCTTCTTGAAAATTGTTCCACGTGGAAATATAATTTTCAGCCTCTTTTGTAAAACGCTGTGATTGCTCATCAAGAGCTTGGCTCTGCTCCTGCTCAAGGCTGATTTGCCGCAAAGCCTGCAGTAGATGCTCGGCATCGCGCAGCGACGAGCCAAGACTGAAGAGCAGGACGACGTATCGTTCGTCGCTCATTTCGGGCACGCAGCCGCGCGCTTCCAGCTGCTGCTGCAGCCCATAACCGCTCAGCACCCCTGTGCCGTCATAGATGACGGCCTTGAACGGGTCCTGAGCGGTATACCCCGCGGCTGAAGGCAAAGCCGCCGCGGGCACTGCTTCAGGCCGCCCCGGTGCAGCGGCGGCCTCGGACTTCCCGCCAGCTGCCGGCTTCGCCCCGGCTGGCGGCTCTTGCTGCAGCAGCTGTGCCGGCTGCAGCAACCGAAAGCGCGGCAGCTCCGCGAGGCCGCGCTTAAAGGCATCCACGGCGGCAAGCCCCGCCGTGAAGGCATTCGCGCCCTGCGTATGCAGTAAGCGGCGCGCCAGATCAAGCGACGCCATCACCGGGTACGATGGGCTCGAGCTTTGCACCATGGCCAGACGCTGACGCAGCAGGGACCGATTTAACCGTGGTCCCTGAACGTGCAGCATGGCTCCCATCGTGAAAGCAGACAGCATCTTGTGGGTCGACTGCACCACACCGTCTGCTCCGCAGGACAGTGCAGAAGCTGGCAGCTCCGGATGCTGCCCATAATGCGCGCCATGCGCTTCATCCACGAGCAGCGGCATGCCGGCCGCGTGGCAAACCTTGGCCATAGGCGTCAGATCAGCGCCCATGCCGTAATAATTGGGCAACGTCACAAGGACTGCCTTTGCCTCAGGATATGCCTGGACAGCAGCCTGCACCGTCTCAAGAGACGGCATCACCGCAAGTCCACTCGCAGGATCAACCCATGGCTCCAGGAATACAGCCCTTGCGCCTGCCAGCATCAACCCGTGAATGACGGACTTATGCACATTGCGCTGTACCAGTACAAGGCTGTTCGGTTCATTACATACGGTCAGCAGCAAAGACAAATTACCAGCCGTGCTGCCTCCGACAAGGAAGAAGCTCTCCTCTGCCCCAAAACAATCGGCTGCCAGCTGCTGCGCCTCCAATATTGCTCCTTCTGGATGATGCAAGTCGTCCGTCCCCGAAATTTCCGTCACATCCAGCCGCATCATCTCCAGAAACGCATTCACAGGTACAACAGCTGCTGCAGATCCGTCACTTCCATGCCCGTCCGGAGCCGTCAGCCCCCAATTTCATTGACGTCCCCTTGTCCCTCAGCTTGTCTAAAGCACTCTTCCCCATCATAAACTGAATGTCCCATACCTCGTTTTCCCTTTGCCTCACCCTCATTCCGGTGATTGTCAACGACTCCTCTATCTGACTGCTGCTGTTCCACTTGCTCCAGTAACCTGCGATAGACTTGTCCATTCTTGTGTCCAGGTACATGAAAAGAACGCTGCCCCGAATCACGATACGCAAGCAACGCTTCATATAAAGGTGCGGTATTTGATTTATGCTCCATTGAATAATCATCCTGTACATTCATAAATTTTGATACTGCCGTACCACTGCTCTTTCCATAACAAAAGCGACCTTCGACCTTCTCACTCTTGTTCCTCTCCCACCATCTGCTGCATTCAAATCTTGGAGGTGAAGAACTTCTCCTTTCATTATATCAGGAATTGTCCAGCCCCCGTGCAAATCACCGTTTTCACCAATGGCGCATCCTCATATCCTGTCACACACAGGTGCTAATCATGTCCATCTTCCCCTTCTTCTTTCCCCGATAAAAACAGAAAAAGGCCCCTAGGTAGGGCCCCTATGCACATCGATACAAATCAATGTGATGTTTCACGAATATGATATAACGCGCTTTACGCGTTCTTTTGCACCCAAATCTGCTTCATTTGATGTATAAAATAATTGTACTTGGCATCCTGTGCATCCGTATGAACCATTTCTGCTTCACAAGCGTCACATATAAATTCAGATACAATAAAAATGCCTTCTCTTTTTGTCTGTTCGCAGATAATGCATGTGTGTTCGGCGTGTCCTTCCATCAACCATCCCACCTTGTTTTACGTATTACTATCAGTATTGCACAGTTTCTATTATTTTAAACCTTTTCATAGTGCTTTCTTTCTATAAAATATATATATTCGCCTACCCCTCTATGGGTGTCTGTACCGAAAACAAACATAAGAAAATGCCTTTTGTTCTATACTTCCGTGAGACAGCCTGCATTTGGAAGCCCTTTTCCTCGCCCGATTATTCAGCAACAGCCTCGCAGATCTGCAACTTCTTCTATTATATGAAAACCATTTCTGGACGGCCATTACAAGAAACGTACCCGCACTTCATTGCATTTTCCTCTGTGATTTACCACTCCTCCTGCTGCTCCAAAAACTTATATTCTATAATCTTAAAAAAACTTGGATTTTCAGCCGATATATAATACATCACCATTCGGAACCTGACAGCCAGATCGTTCGACGGTATACTTGTATAAGAACAATCTACTTTCATATCTTGTACATCAATCTGGAGCACACACAAGGTTCATATACGCATCTCTGCATCACCCGTCTCCTTATTCATGAAAACGAATACCTTTTGCAAATGAACGTGATCCCAGAAGGAGGATTTGTAATCGTATGATCGCCGAAACCGGAGAATAAAGTCACTTTTTATCAATACCGGCTTCTCAAAAAAAAGGCCATTGCCCGCAGCGTGATCTTCAGCTATTTGTGTCTGCCTGTAATTATGCTCCTGTTTAACCTATTGGCATTCTCCTGGACCGGCCTCTTCTTCTTTATCCTGGCAGGCCCGATTACGCTTTGGATTCATTATGTCATTGCCAGAACCATATTACTGTTGGTCCGTACCTCTTATGCACGGCGCTGGCGATGGAACCTCAAAATGCCTTGGTTCGGCTATATCCCAGACCAGCATTTTAGCTACCGCATGTTCGTCCGGGTCCACCTCAATATGAGCTGGATTGGGCTATGTATCATTACCGTCTGCTTAATATGGTCACCCTTGTCCTTTACCCTATCGCTGATTTTCTGGCATCTGTGGCTGCTTGTACCGCGTCTATATGTTGTTCTTGTGCTCTCACGCGAACGCAAGGACGGACTTATCAAACTAAATGAACAAGATGTTTCCTACTACCTGCAATAATCGTTCTCGTTCTATCTTTCAACCTATAACTTGCCACATGCAATGTATATTGAACCCAGTAATACATAATCGCTAAAGCTCGTCCATATTCTCTACCTAAATCGACGCAACCACACCTTTGACACTCTTCCATACTTACTGCGTTGTACTTCCTATCCTTAAAGGTTATCCACAGTGGATAACCTTTTTTTTACGTTCCCTCCTTTTCCCTTATCCACAGCATGGGTATAGTTAAAATGGTTATCCCCAAAGAAGTATATTTATCTCCGCTCCGTTACAGGCTCTGGCTCGTTGAACACCTCTCACCAATACGGGCGAGACCTGCTTCCGGTTCAATATCCAGATAGAATGTGACATCAGGGATCAGCTCACCTATTGCAAACCGATTGATGGCCTTGAATACGTATATGAGGCTCCTAACATGCTTGGCTTTCTTTCCGGTGTCTACTCCCCTCTTCTTCTGCTGAGTTACTCTACAGACGACTGAAACCGGCCTAACCGGCCTCTAGCAAGGACATATTATTGATGCCTCATGTCTTTCTACGTGAGTGATATAACCCTGTTGATCTAAAGCTCCTGGTCAAGTCACCACCAAAAGACAACGTCACACGCTCCAAGCCTCATCCAATATGGTTCATGACATGCACAACTACATACAAAAAAAGCTCCCGATCACTAATCGGGAGCCTTACTATAATACGGACCATTACACCGTTAATTGTTAAACTATTACATCAAAACATAACGCATTCAATCATCATCATCAAGTGATTTTACTGTCGTCTGGGCAGCTTCACTTTTCGGAACCATCACCGTGAAGAACCCATCATGTACAGCTAACTGTACAGTATGCCCTTCTTTAGCAAATATACGTAGGGAACTTGAGTCATTGGATGTACTCTTGGCTTGCTTTTCTGTCCAGCCCCAGCTTTTAATCTCGTCTAGATACACCTCAGGTAAACTAGTGCTCTCACTAATACCAGACAGCGTATATCGAACATAATCCATATCCGAATTGTTTTCAGACTGGTCAGATTTATTCGCCACTTTAGGAACCGGGAAACCCTTCTCGTTTACCGCTCCTTCATAAGAAGTCCATGCAGATCCTGCTTCACCGCATCCTACAAGCACGCCAATCAGACCGAGCAAGAGAAATGAATGAAGAACTAGTCTTCGCCAACTTATCACACACACCCTCCTTTTCACAGCTGCACATTCCAGCTCTGTGGTCAGGTACTTTTAGCATATTTAACATAGTCCTATTATACTGGTTTCGAATGCGTTTTCCGTAACAAAAATGTTACCTTCATTTCAAGACTTTTATATGGTCTCACTTACCCTCATTTGAGAGTCAAATCGTCTGCATTCAGCCATTTGGGTCAGTTACCAAAACCAGATATCAATGCATCTTTATCTTAGCTAATTATCCAATCTTCCTTATAAACAAATAAAAACCACCACCGAATAACATCGGCAGTGGTTCTTTGCTTGGCGGCGTCCTACTCTCCCAGGACCCTGCGGTCCAAGTACCATCGGCGCTAGAGGGCTTAACGGTCGTGTTCGGGATGGGTACGTGTGGAACCCCTCCGCCATCGCCACCAAACGCATAGCTTAGCCTTACCTTCAGAGATCATTCTCTGAAAACTAGATCCGAAACGAAATTCGCGATGTATCACCTGCATATCTTGGATAAGCCCTCGACCGATTAGTACTGGTCAGCTCCATGCATTACTGCACTTCCACCCCCAGCCTATCTACCTCGTCGTCTTCAAGGGGTCTTACATACTGGGAAATCTCATCTTGAGGGGGGCTTCACGCTTAGATGCTTTCAGCGCTTATCCCTTCCGTACATAGCTACCCAGCGGTGCTCCTGGCGGAACAACTGGTACACCAGCGGTACGTCCATCCCGGTCCTCTCGTACTAAGGACAGCTCCTCTCAAATTTCCTACGCCCACGACAGATAGGGACCGAACTGTCTCACGACGTTCTGAACCCAGCTCGCGTACCGCTTTAATGGGCGAACAGCCCAACCCTTGGGACCTACTTCAGCCCCAGGATGCGATGAGCCGACATCGAGGTGCCAAACCTCCCCGTCGATGTGGACTCTTGGGGGAGATAAGCCTGTTATCCCCAGGGTAGCTTTTATCCGTTGAGCGATGGCCCTTCCATGCGGTACCACCGGATCACTAAGCCCGACTTTCGTCCCTGCTCGACTTGTAGGTCTCGCAGTCAAGCTCCCTTATGCCTTTGCACTCTTCGAATGATTTCCAACCATTCTGAGGGAACCTTTGGGCGCCTCCGTTACTCTTTAGGAGGCGACCGCCCCAGTCAAACTGCCCACCTGACACTGTCCCCGCACCGGATTACGGTACCAGGTTAGAACCTAGATACGATCAGGGTGGTATCCCAACGGTGCCTCCACGCAAGCTGGCGCTCACGTTTCAAAGGCTCCCACCTATCCTGTACAGATCGTACCCAAATTCAATATCAAGCTGCAGTAAAGCTCCATGGGGTCTTTCCGTCTTGTCGCGGGTAACCTGCATCTTCACAGGTATTAAAATTTCACCGGATCTCTCGTTGAGACAGCGCCCAAGTCGTTACGCCATTCGTGCGGGTCAGAATTTACCTGACAAGGAATTTCGCTACCTTAGGACCGTTATAGTTACGGCCGCCGTTTACTGGGGCTTCGGTTCACAGCTTCGGATTGCTCCTAACCGCTCCCCTTAACCTTCCAGCACCGGGCAGGCGTCAGCCCGTATACTTCGCCTTACGGCTTCGCACAGACCTGTGTTTTTGCTAAACAGTCGCTTGGGCCTTTTCACTGCGGCCCCCTCGTGCTATTCACACTACCGGGGCACCCCTTCTCCCGAAGTTACGGGGTCATTTTGCCGAGTTCCTTAACGAGAGTTCTTCCGCGCGCCTTAGAATTCTCTTCTCGCCTACCTGTGTCGGTTTGCGGTACGGGCACCATCACCTGGCTAGAGGCTTTTCTTGGCAGTGTGAGATCATGACCTTCGCTACTGTAATTTTCGCTCCCCATCACAGCCCAGCCTTACGATGTGCGGATTTGCCTACACATCAGCCTCACTGCTTAGACGGACATCCATCAGTCCGCGTCACTACCCTGCTGCGTCCCCCATTGCTCATAACGGCTTACGGTGGTACAGGAATTTCGACCTGTTGTCCTTCGACTACGCCTTTCGGCCTCGCCTTAGGTCCCGACTTACCCTGAGCGGACGAGCCTTCCTCAGGAACCCTTAGGCTTTCGGCGGATCAGATTCTCACTGATCTTTTCGTTACTCATACCGGCATTCTCACTTGTATAATGTCCAGCGCTCCTTACGGTACACCTTCAACCCTTATACAACGCTCCCCTACCCCTGATGCAATGCATCAAGCCATAGCTTCGGTGGTGTGTTTAGCCCCGTTACATTTTCGGCGCAGAGTCACTCGACCAGTGAGCTATTACGCACTCTTTCAATGGTGGCTGCTTCTAAGCCAACATCCTGGTTGTCTGTGCAACTCCACATCCTTTCCCACTTAACACACACTTGGGGACCTTAGCTGATGGTCTGGGCTGTTTCCCTTTTGACAATGGATCTTAGCACTCACTGTCTGACTCCCGGAAGTAAGTCTATGGCATTCGGAGTTTGACTGAGCTTGGTAACCCTTGCGGGCCCCGCACCCAATCAGTGCTCTACCTCCACGACTCTGTTTTCCGAGGCTAGCCCTAAAGCTATTTCGGGGAGAACCAGCTATCTCCGAGTTCGATTGGAATTTCTCCGCTACCCCCACCTCATCCCCGCATTTTTCAACATGCGTGGGTTCGGGCCTCCAGTGCGTGTTACCGCACCTTCACCCTGGACGGGGTAGATCACCCGGTTTCGGGTCTACGTCCACGTACTAAGTCGCCCTATTCAGACTCGCTTTCGCTGCGGCTCCGGCTCTTCACCTTAACCTTGCACGGGAACGTGACTCGCCGGTTCATTCTACAAAAGGCACGCCATCACCCCTAAAACGGGCTCTGACTTTTTGTAAGCACACGGTTTCAGGTTCTATTTCACTCCCCTTCCGGGGTGCTTTTCACCTTTCCCTCACGGTACTGCTTCACTATCGGTCGCTAGGAAGTATTTAGCCTTGGCAGATGGTCCTGCCGGATTCATACGGGGTTTCACGTGCCCCGCACTACTCGGGATCCGTCTCGGAGGGAACAGACTTTCAACTACAGGGCTTTTACCTTCTTTGGCGGGCCTTTCCAGACCTCTTCACTTAACCGGTTCCTTTGTAACTCCATGTGAGACGTCCCACAACCCCAGAGAGCAAGCTCTCTGGTTTGGGCTTCTCCGCGTTCGCTCGCCGCTACTGACGGAATCACTATTGTTCTCTCTTCCTCAAGGTACTTAGATGTTTCAGTTCCCTTGGTATGCCTCTACATAACCTATGTATTCAGTTATGAGTAACTGGAAATTACCCCAGCTGGGTTTCCCCATTCGGACACCCCCGGATCAAAGCTTGCTTACAGCTCCCCGAGGCAGTTTCGTTGTTCGCCACGTCCTTCATCGGCTCCTAGCGCCTAGGCATCCTCCGTGTGCTCTTAGTAGCTTAACCATAATTGCTCCGGTTTCGACTGCTCGCTTCCCTTGTTTTGCTTACGCAAAGCCAAAAGTCGCTCCCATTCGATACCATCGCAATGCAGTTTTCACTATTTATTGAAACTTGTTTACACAAGTTCAGCTAGGATGATTGTTGATCGGTTACTTGAACCGAACAAGCATTCATCCCTAAAAGGAATGTTCTAAATCGCAAAATTTCGTTTCGATATCTAGTTTTCAAAGAACAAGCTCCATGCAAAAGCAAGCTGTTTGAGAGGTTGAGCTCTCAAAACTGAGCAACGAGTGAGTAAGTTTGTGCAGATCTAGTCTGCGATTTGAATGTTTCCACTCGGGAAACGATTCTCCATAGAAAGGAGGTGATCCAGCCGCACCTTCCGATACGGCTACCTTGTTACGACTTCACCCCAATCATCTATCCCACCTTCGGCGGCTGGCTCCTTGCGGTTACCCCACCGACTTCGGGTGTTATAAACTCTCGTGGTGTGACGGGCGGTGTGTACAAGACCCGGGAACGTATTCACCGCGGCATGCTGATCCGCGATTACTAGCAATTCCGACTTCATGCAGGCGAGTTGCAGCCTGCAATCCGAACTGAGACCGGCTTTTTAGGATTCGTTCCACCTCGCGGTTTCACTGCCCGTTGTACCGGCCATTGTAGTACGTGTGTAGCCCAGGTCATAAGGGGCATGATGATTTGACGTCATCCCCACCTTCCTCCGGTTTGTCACCGGCAGTCACCTTAGAGTGCCCACCCGAAGTGCTGGCAACTAAGATCAAGGGTTGCGCTCGTTGCGGGACTTAACCCAACATCTCACGACACGAGCTGACGACAACCATGCACCACCTGTCTCCTCTGTCCCGAAGGAAAGGTACATCTCTGTACCGGTCAGAGGGATGTCAAGACCTGGTAAGGTTCTTCGCGTTGCTTCGAATTAAACCACATACTCCACTGCTTGTGCGGGTCCCCGTCAATTCCTTTGAGTTTCAGTCTTGCGACCGTACTCCCCAGGCGGAGTGCTTAATGTGTTAACTTCGGCACCAAGGGTATCGAAACCCCTAACACCTAGCACTCATCGTTTACGGCGTGGACTACCAGGGTATCTAATCCTGTTTGCTCCCCACGCTTTCGCGCCTCAGCGTCAGTTACAGCCCAGAGAGTCGCCTTCGCCACTGGTGTTCCTCCACATATCTACGCATTTCACCGCTACACGTGGAATTCCACTCTCCTCTTCTGCACTCAAGTCACCCAGTTTCCAGTGCGATCCGGGGTTGAGCCCCGGGATTAAACACCAGACTTAAATGACCGCCTGCGCGCGCTTTACGCCCAATAATTCCGGACAACGCTTGCCCCTACGTATTACCGCGGCTGCTGGCACGTAGTTAGCCGGGGCTTTCTTCTCAGGTACCGTCACCTTGAGAGCAGTTACTCTCCCAAGCGTTCTTCCCTGGCAACAGAGCTTTACGATCCGAAAACCTTCATCACTCACGCGGCATTGCTCCGTCAGGCTTTCGCCCATTGCGGAAGATTCCCTACTGCTGCCTCCCGTAGGAGTCTGGGCCGTGTCTCAGTCCCAGTGTGGCCGATCACCCTCTCAGGTCGGCTACGCATCGTCGCCTTGGTGAGCCGTTACCCCACCAACTAGCTAATGCGCCGCAGGCCCATCCCCAAGTGACAGATTGCTCCGTCTTTCCAGTTTTCTTCAGGAGAAGAAAACAACTATTCGGTATTAGCTACCGTTTCCGGTAGTTGTCCCAAGCTTGAGGGCAGGTTGCCTACGTGTTACTCACCCGTCCGCCGCTAAGTATCAAGGAAGCAAGCTTCCTATCAACTCCGCTCGACTTGCATGTATTAGGCATGCCGCCAGCGTTCGTCCTGAGCCAGGATCAAACTCTCCAATAAAGTATTGAAAAGAGCGATAAGCTCATTTTGAAACTGACGAGATTAAAAATCTCATTTGTGCTCCAGTCGATTCAAGCCAAGGCTTGTCTCAAACTTTCGCGTTCATTCTGCAAGCAGAATGTTTACTCACTCGTTGTTCAGTTTTCAAAGATCAAACTTGTTTCGCTACTAAGTTTCGTTCAACTCAGCAACTTTTATATCTTATCACATCCGAACCAACTTTGCAAGCTCTTTTTTTAAGTTTCTTTCGAAGCTTATTCGTTTCGCTTGCCGCACCGTGTTTCTCGTGTTTTCTTGGCCGGAATTAGAATATACCATGTACAGATTCGGAACGCAAGCTTTATTTTCAATTAATTCATTTCTTCTACGCTCTATTTAATATAGATGCCCCTAATTGGGTATTCATCTCTATATTAACTAGCTCTTTATATCAAGATTGAAATCTT
The DNA here is from genome assembly GCF_052244825.1 of Paenibacillus sp. 1A_MP2. NCBI lineage: Bacteria > Bacillati > Bacillota > Bacilli > Caryophanales > Paenibacillaceae > Paenibacillus > Paenibacillus sp. 1A_MP2. Next base: position 377,424 of record NZ_JBQQCS010000001.1, read on the forward strand.
TCCCCTTCTAATTCCTGCTATCCGCTTGCTTCTCATACTTTACTTATAGACATCCATTAAAAAAGCCATTCCTATTCGGAAAGGCTTTTTTCTCATATATGAGCTGATAAATGGATTAGCCGATGACTTCCTGGATGTGGAGCTGTCTTTGCTGCATCAAATTAATAATCGTTCCTTCTACCGATACCATTGGTCTTGTAGGGTGATCCCGATCCGAGAATATGATCTCACCAATTTGATTATTGCTGAGCCTCACTCGGATACCATTATGGATCTGTGTAGAACGCTGAATGAATACATTCACGATAGCAGGGTCCAATTTGCCAAATGCCTCACTCTGAATTTGTTCCAGAACTAGGTATGGTGACTGCGCCTTACGATAGATCTTCTCCAGAGTCATGGCGTGAAAGATATCAGCGATGGCTACAATCTTGGCATAGATATGAATTTGCGTGCCGCTGAGCTGCAGCGGGTAACCTGATCCATCCACTTTTTCATGATGCTGCAACGCTGCGAGTCTGGCTCCTTCATTGATGGCCTTTGCTTGTTTCAGCACCTGATAGCCATATTTCGTATGCTGCCGGATCTCTGCCTGCTCTGAGGCAGTTAACGTTGATGGTTTATGGAGGATCTGTGGGTCTACTTTGCTATTACCGATATCATGGAACAATCCTGCAAAAGCTACCTGCATCCAGTCCTTAGACGGCAAATCCATCCACTGGGCCAATTGATAGGATGTCATGGCACTCAATACGGCATGGTGATATACATAATCATGTTCTTGAATAACTCGTGGACTAAAAGTAAGCACATTATATTGTTTGAGATGAACAAACAATGCCTCAAGCTGTGTACGCAGCTCATATACAGGTAATTCAGCCGCTAAGGAGGACAGGAAAGCCTTTTTGGTCAATCCAACCATCTTTTCATACTCTTCGTGCAGGGACGGTAATACCGGGGTTGAGACTGCGCTGCCGCCTTTGCCTGCCCGTTCTCCGTTCTTCTCATTACCTGCATGGCCTGAAGACGTGGATGTAGCCTTAGAAACTGTACTGCTTGTCCCCGTTCTCTCTTGCTCGATGTCTACTTGATGAATCATAAAAGCTCTGAGCACTTCTACATCTTTGGGCAAAATGACTTTGCCTTTCTGAAACAAAACATTCCCACGAAACGTTTGCACGTCATTTCCCAGTTTAAGTCCTGGTTTGACTTCTGACAGGGTGATTAAGCCCATGTAAATTCCCCCCACTCCTCGTTTTTCTATGATGAAACAAGACCATAGTCCCGGTTTTTCACGTTAATTCCCATTATATTACTCAATAATCAGGCTGTACATCCTATATTTCCAGGAGAGAGGTCCTGAAGCTGTGAAAGTAACAAAGGGCCCCCATATGGGAGCCCTCCAACTTCATTGCAATCATAAAATGATTTTCGTTATAGAAAAATGGATCCTATGCTTCGGAACCTGAATCATCGCCCTCAACTTCAGCATCGGAAACCGAGCCCTCATCCAGAGTTGACTCTTGACCTTCAGAATCAGAGGATTCCGCACCTTCAATCCATTCTTCGTCTTCAGGTTCTTCCTCATTCTTGTCAATTCGGCTGACTGTAGCTACGGAATCTTCATCGCGAATATGAATCAGCTTCACACCTTGCGTGTATCGACCCATGGTGGATATGCCTTCCATACTCATCCGAATGAGCGTACCGCTGGAAGTGATGATCATCAGATCCTCTTCCGTCTTAACCATTTTCAGGCTAACTACTGCACCATTTTTATCTGTGACGTTAATGGTTTTAATCCCTTTACCGCCACGAGTCTGCATCCGATAATCGCTGACAGGGGTACGTTTACCGTAACCTTTGGCTGTAACAATCAGAACATCCAGCTCCTGATCCACAACGTCCATGCCGATTACGACATCCTGCTCATCCAACGTGATCCCTTTAACCCCGGTCGCACTCCGTCCCATGGAACGGACATTTCCTTCCGAGAATCGGATCGACATCCCGTGAGCTGTACCCATAATGATCTCTTGCTGTCCATCTGTCAGCTTAACATCAATAAGGGCATCATCATCACGCAGGGAAATCCCGATCAGACCGCCTTTGCGAATATTGGTGTAATCCTCAAGTGGCGTCTTCTTCACAACCCCTTGACGGGTAGCAAAGAACAGATACTTGTCACTTTCGAATTCCTGAACTGGAATCACGGCATTGACCGATTCACCCTGCTCGATCTGAATCAGGTTGATAATCGGCGTTCCCCGTGCTGTACGTCCAAGCTCTGGAATCTCATAAGCTTTAAGACGGTACACTTTACCTTTGTCGGTAAAGAACATGAGGTAATTGTGAGAGTTGGTCACAAACAGATGCTCAACAAAGTCAGTATCTTTGGTGTCCATACCCACTACCCCACGTCCGCCACGCTTCTGACTGCGGTATGTGGATACCGGCAGACGTTTCACATAGCCTGTATGGGTAATCGTGATGATAACCTCTTCACGTGGAATCAGATCCTCGTCCAGAATGCTCTCTTCACCTACAGTAATCTCGGTACGACGATCATCGCTGAAGCGATCACGGATTTCTTGCAGCTCCGTGCTGATAATTTCAAGCACCAGGTGCTCGTTGGCCAGAATTTCGCGATACTCCTTAATTTTGACCATCAGTTCGTTGTATTCATTTTCGATACGTTCGCGTTCCAAACCTGTAAGGCGTTGCAGACGCATATCGAGAATAGCTTGAGCCTGATCGTGACTGAGTGAGAAACGCTCGATCAGACCTTCTCTGGCTGCATCGGTATTGCTAGAAGAACGAATCAAAGCAATAATCTCGTCGATATGATCCAATGCGATACGCAAGCCTTCCAGAATGTGTGCGCGTGCTTCGGCTTTTTTCAGTTCAAACTGCGTACGTCTGCGTATAACCTCAATCTGATGCTGCAAGTAGTGATACAACACTTCACGCAGGTTCAGAATTTTAGGTTCTTTATTTACAATCGCGAGCATGTTAATCCCAAAGGTGGACTGCATCGCTGTATGCTTGTACAGGTTGTTCAGCACAACACCCGGATTCACGTCTCTGCGAAGCTCAATCACAATCCGCATACCGTTACGGTCAGACTCATCACGAAGATCCGTAATGCCATCAATCTTTTTATCACGTACCAACTCAGCAATTTTCTCAACGAGTCTTGCCTTGTTCACCTGATAAGGAAGTTCCGTAACGATAATTCGTGCCTTGTTGTTGTTCTCTTCGATGTTGGTTTTGGCCCGCATCGTTACTGAACCACGTCCGGTTTGATACGCTTGACGAATTCCGGAGCGTCCCAAAATGTAACCGGAAGTAGGGAAGTCTGGTCCTTGAATGTAATCCATCAATTCCATGGAAGTGATGTCCGGATTTTTGATCATGGCCTGTACGCCGTCAATAACCTCTCCCAAGTTGTGAGGAGGAATATTCGTCGCCATACCTACCGCAATCCCGCCAACACCATTGACAAGCAAGTTAGGAAAACGAGCTGGAAGAACGATAGGTTCACTTTCTTCACCGTCATAGTTCGGCTGGAAATCAATTGTATCCTTGTTGATGTCTCTGAGCATTTCCATTGCAATCTTGGACAACCGAGCTTCCGTATAACGCATGGCTGCTGCCATATCGCCATCCACCGATCCAAAGTTACCATGTCCATCTACGTGCATGTAGCGCAGGGAGAAATCCTGTGCCATCCGTACCATTGTTTCGTATACAGCAGAGTCACCGTGTGGGTGATACTTACCGATAACTTCGCCGACGATTCTGGCTGATTTTTTATGTGGTTTATCGGGTGTCATGCCTAGCTCGGACATTGCGTACAGAATACGCCGGTGAACCGGCTTCAATCCGTCACGCACGTCAGGTAAGGCACGGCTCACAATAATGCTCATCGCATAATCCATAAACGATTCACGCATCTCGACGCCAATATCCCGATCTTTAATCTGCGAGTTCATTTCTTCCGCCATGCTGGACCTCCTTCTTGTCCTTCAACAAACATTCCATTCGGTCATTCAAAAATCGATTATATGTGAAGAGCCTAACAAGGCTAAAACCGCACAAGGACGCTACTCTTTATTATATTACTTTCACAAAAGGTAAACAATTAAACGTCCGCTGGGCAATAGCCTTTCTTCCGGGAACTTCAGAGAGTCTGGGGGTTCGCCCTGCCTTCCTCTCCATTTGCACATACAATGCTAGAAAAAGCGGCAAATGTACTGTGTATATTCAAGCTGAAACTGTTCCCGTTCTACGATCAAACTACATCTGTGCAACAAAACCGCACAAAACGCCATATTTCTCTATTATACCACTGAAATCATCTCTTGTCCTTTGATTTCTCCGCGTCTGTCACTCTTAGAAACCCCATCATAACAGGAAAGGACTGATGGCTCTTGGGTATCCAGCGTGTCTCCAGCAAATGGACCAAGACAGCTGTGTTACAACGCAGCCGTAATGTGAATGGATATATACCGGTAACACGACAGTATAGCCGCCAAGCCCTGGAACGAATGACTGAACTATTTGAGTCAAACTATATCAAACCGGATCGGGGAACTTATGGCAATGGCGTCATGCGGGTAAAAAAAATCCGTAAATATCCACAGTCAATCCCTTCAGCCGAATCCATCATCGAGGAAACACGATCCGAAAACGTTGACGAGCAATTATCTGCTTCCAGCGATGAAATTAGCGCTGAAATCTCTGCTGCGATCCCCATGACAACATATGAGCTTCGATATGGGACCGACGAGAGATACTTCCATTCCCTAGATGAACTGGACTTGGCGCTCACTAAACGTATTCAGAAGCGTGACTACATCATTCAACAAGGCATTCCACTGATGAAGCATGATGAATTGCCTTTTGACCTGCGGGTATTAACCCAGAAAAATCTACAGCACAACTGGGAAACGACAGGCATTTTGGGAAGGATTGCTGCACCAGGCAAGATCATTACCAACATTCATGGCGGCGGACGATTGGCCACCTTTGATGAGTTGGTACGCCCTCATTTTGACAAGGATCGGTTCCAGCAACTGCGCAGTGAGCTATATCGTTTAGGCATTCATACAGCGGTACAGCTGCAGAAGTCATTTCCTAGGCTCAAAGAGATCGGGATTGATATTGCACTGGATGAAGATGGACGGCCATGGATTATTGAAGTCAACACCTTGCCAGGCATCTATGCTTTTGGCCTGTTGCCTGACAAGGAAACGTACCGGAAGATCAAACGTTACGCGAGGGCGTACGGCAGATTACCCTCCAAAAAAGGGAAGACATCTCGTACCTCCCCCAAAGCCCAGGCCCCCTCTGCCAAAAGCCGTATACACCGATAACAGCCACGCCAATGTCCAGACTAAGATTCTCTAGACTATGATCCCATAATGTAAAAAGGCGCCCTCGCAGGCGCCTTATCGAATATCGTTAGATGTCGAGGTTTTTCACGTATTTTGCATTTTCCTGAATGAAGTCACGACGAGGTTCAACATTATCTCCCATCAGGGTATCGAACATGGCATCAGCCAGCATCGCATCGCTGATGGATACTTGTAGCATCGTCCGGCTCTCAGGGTCCATGGTCGTTTCCACAATTGTCCGGCATTCATCTCACCGAGACCTTTATAACGCTGGATGTTAAACTTCGCATTTTCGCCGAGCGTTGCAATGATTTCATCGCGTTCCTTCTCGGAGCCAGCATAACGAATCACTTTATTGCGCTCAATCTTGAACAATGGCGGTTGGGCAATGTATACATAACCTGCCTCAATGATTTTGCGCATATAGCGATAGAGGAATGTCAGAAGCAATGTCCGAATGTGGGCGCCATCGACGTCGGCATCCGTCATCAAAATAATTTTGTGATAACGTGCTTTGGCAATATCGAAGTCATCACCAATTCCGGTACCCATTGCGGTAATGATCGCTCTGATCTCCGCATTGCCCAAAATCCGGTCAAGACGTGCTTTTTCCACGTTCAGAATCTTACCACGCAGCGGCAAAATCGCCTGGAAGTGACGATCTCGTCCTTGCTTCGCTGATCCACCGGCGGAGTCACCCTCGACGATGTACAATTCACTGATTGAAGCATCCTTGGATGAACAGTCGGCCAATTTACCTGGCAAAGAGCTGACTTCGAGTGCACCTTTACGACGTGTCAGTTCACGGGCTTTACGTGCTGCTTCACGTGCACGGGCAGCTTGCAGTCCTTTTTCCAAAATGCGACGGGATACGGAAGGGTTCTCTTCCAGGAATTCCTGCAGCTTCTCAGCAAACAGGGATTCGACAATTCCGCGCACTTCACTGTTACCCAACTTGGTTTTCGTCTGTCCCTCAAATTGCGGTTCAGGGATCTTGACTGAGATGATCGCTGTTAGACCTTCACGTACATCATCCCCGGACAGGTTGCCTGTGCTGTCTTTGATTACGCCCGCTTTGCGCGCATAATCATTGATAATCCGGGTAAGAGCGCTCTTGAAGCCAGATTCATGCGTTCCGCCCTCATGTGTGTTGATGTTGTTCGCAAAAGAATAAATATTCTCGGTGTAGCTGTCATTGTATTGCAACGCCACTTCCACTTGGATGTTGTCTCTTGATCCTTCCACGTAAATCGGGTTTTCGTGCATCACTTCACGCTTCTGGTTCAGGAAGGAGACATACTCGATAATACCGCCCTCATACAGGAAAGAGTTGGTTACACCTGTACGTTCATCGGTTAAAGTCATGCCAATTCCCTTGTTCAGGAACGCGAGCTCACGAATACGAGTCAGCAAAATTTCATAGTCATACACTCTTGTTTCCGTGAAAATCTCCGGATCCGGATGGAACGTAACTGTTGTTCCCGTTTCCTCCGTTGTACCGATCGTTTTCAGATCGTACTGAGGAGCACCGCGACGGTATTCCTGTTGATACACATGGCCGTCAACCTTAACTGTAACAACAACTTTTGCTGATAGAGCATTGACGACGGATACACCCACCCCATGTAGACCACCGGATACTTTGTACCCGCCACCGCCAAATTTACCGCCCGCATGCAGAACAGTCATTACAACCTCAAGCGCAGGACGTTTCATTTTGGCATGTTCGCCGACAGGAATTCCCGCCCATTATCGACTACAGTGACGCTGTTATCTTCATGAATAGTAACTTCGATATGATCACAATAACCTGCGAGTGCTTCGTCAATACTGTTGTCCACTACTTCCCAAACGAGATGATGCAGACCTTTGGCACTGGTGGAACCAATATACATCCCCGGTCGTTTACGTACGGCTTCCAGCCCTTCAAGTACCTGAATTTCATCTGCACCATATGACGGTTGATTCATAGACATGCCTTTCACCTACTTCTATAGATTCAATATCGTAAATATGCGTTAACTAAGAATGCATGCTGAAACGAACAAATCCCCTTAATTCCAGTAAGCAATCTAAATAAAAACAAGCAGCAAAAGGTACAATAACTCGTACCGCCGATAGGCTAGAGATCAGGAAAAATGTGAGCTCGCTTCTTGAGCGTAGCTGAGGAAATAGGCGAGTAGTACACAATGTTTTTGGTCACAACAATGGACTTGGCTTCCTCTTCGCCAATATGCTCCACTGTTTTTTCCTGCTCGGCATGCGTGACATACTGCTTGGAGATTTTTGAGGATTTTTCAATCGATATATCAAAAATAGCAACCAATTCGGAAGAACGGATGATCTTCTCACCGCCCAGATGAATGTACATAAGCCCTCACTCCTTAGCGTTCAACCTGTCCGGCATGAACGTGATAAATACTGGCATCCTTGAGTTTGTCAACGTTCAGACTCTCGATACCGGTAGCCGTAATAAAGGTTTGCACCTTGCTCTGGAACGTTTCGATCAGCTGCGTCTGACGAAAAGGATCCAGTTCAGACAGTACATCGTCCAGCAGCAGGACCGGATATTCTCCGATTTCTTCGTGAATCAGTTCAATTTCCGCAAGTTTAAGGGACAACGCCGTTGTGCGCTGCTGCCCCTGCGAGCCATACGTTTGTACTTCCCGATCGTTAATGAAAAGGACAGGTCATCCCGATGCGGCCCACTAAGCGTTGTGCCTCGGCGAATCTCCTGCTCTTTCATTTGTGATAATTTTATCATAAATTGGTCCATTAAGACAGCTTCATCTTCCTCAGCGGCTTCGCTGAAGGAAGGAAGGTAGGCCAGGCGCAGGACTTCTCCGCCTCCGGTGATGCCCTGATGAATCGTTTCGGCCCACTTTTGAAGTTTCTTTATGAATTGTTTCCTTTTTTTGACGATTTTAACACCGTGCTCCACCAGCTGTTCATTCCACACCTCAAGCATGGTCTGGGCTGAAGCATTCTGTCCCCATAATTGCTTGAGCAGATTGTTACGCTGGACGAGCACTTTTTGATATTGCTGCAAATGATACAGGTAGCCCGGAGCCACTTGGCCAATCTCCATGTCAAGAAACCGACGGCGGACCCCGGTGTGCCTTTCACAATCTCGAGATCTTCCGGTGCAAACATCACCACATTGAGCGCTCCGACAAAATCACTCAGCTTGCGCTGTTCCAGTCCGTTGATTTTTGCTTTTTTGCCTTGTTGCGACAAAGATAGCTCGAGCTTGACTGATCCGTACTTTTTGTCGACCTCTGCTGCAAGCCTGGCACGTTCTTCACCGAAACGAATCAGTTCCTTGTCGCGGGATGTACGGTGGCTCTTGGTGAGTGCAAGCACAAAAATGGCTTCTGCAAGATTGGTCTTGCCTTGGGCATTTTGCCCGATTAATAGATTCACAGGACCAAAAGAATCCAGTCTCAGATGTTCATAATTGCGGAATTGCTGCAGATCTATGCTGTTCACAAACACGCGGTAACCTCCCTTTATCCCGTCCGTCAGGAGGCAGCAGGATCTAACTGGTCTTCTTATTGTGCAACAACTTCGAACGAACCTTCTCCGTCCACCTCAACGATATCCCCAGGGTATAACTTGCGTCCCCGGCGTTCCTCAGGTTCTTTATTCACACGTACAAGTCCGTCCTGAAGCAGAGCTTTGGCCATACCTCCGGTTGGGATGCAATCGGCCAGTTTCAAAAATTGGTCAAGCTTAATATATTCCGTACGTATCGCTACTTGGTTCACTATGATCTTCCTCTCGTTAGTTGGTCGTCCGGTAAGGCAATATGACGTACAAGCTGTGACTGTCGTCCAGCGGTTTCAGGATGATCGGGCTCATGACGCCAGTAAAAGCGATCATCAGCTGCTCACTCTCCACCACTTTCAGCACATCCAGCATATATTTGGAGTTGAACGAGATTTTCAGCGGTTCGCCGTTAAAGTCGGCAGGTTCGATCTCTTCTCTTACTTTTCCCAACTCGGAAGAGCTTGATGAAATTTCGATCGATCCGGAATCCATCGTTTGCATCCGCACAATGTTTGTTTTTTCTTCACGCGACAGCAAATAAGCCCGGTCGATAGATTCGCTTAATTTTCTGGTATCCAAAACAAGTTCTGTTTTGTACGAAGTCGGAATAATTCTAGAAGTATCCGGATAAGTTCCGTCCAAAATACGTGAATAGAACAGAACACGGTCGATTTTGAACAGGACTTGATTGTCAGCGACAACGATATCCACAAGTGTATTTTGATCCGGCACAATTTTGCTGAGTTCGTTCAGCGTTTTACCCGAGATCACGACATTGTTGAATCGCACACCTTCTGCATTATCCAGCATTGCTGAACGAGTAGCAAGACGGTGGCGGTCCGTTGCCACAAATTTCAGTTCATTGTCACCCAAACTCCAGAGTACACCTGTCAGAATCGGCGTGGTTTCATGGGTGGAAATGGAGAATACGGTTTGTTTAATCATATTTTTGAGCAAATCTCCTGGGATGGAGACGGTTTGGTTTTCTTCGATGCTTGGCAATACTGGGAATTCTTCCGGATCAAGACCAACGAGTTGAATTTCGGTAGCTCCTGCGGAGATAAAGGTGTTGAAGTTTTCTTTTACCTCCATGTGCACTTCTTGCGAAGGCAGCTTTTTGATGATCTCGACAAAAAACTTGGCTGGCAGTACAACACTACCTGGTTGTTCTACCTGAACCACACTTTTATCTCCATCTTCAAGCGGGATGAAGGATTGAATTGAAATATCGGTGTCGCTTGCTGTCAACGTCACACCTTGATGATTAACGTCGAATTTGATACCGCTCAGAATCGGAATTGTCGTACGGCTTGAGATGGCTTTGGAAACTTGCTGGATGGATTCGTTCAAGTAGCTTTTCATTATGCTGATTTTCATGGTTTCACTCCTAGCGGGTTTTTTGGGTGTTGAGGTGTTGAAATGTGTTTTTCAAAAGGCCGGAGGCCGAGCTTCAAAATCGCTTATTTGGAGATGATATCTTTTAGATCTTTATAGTAATAATAGTAATAGGGGCACTGAATATGTGGATAAGTGGGTATAAACCCATAAGCCCAAGCCTATCCACATGTGTATACGTTGTGCACAGGCTTGGGACTTATTCAGGTTGGATTCTTGATTTTTTCGGTTAAGTTGTTGATAACTTTATAGAGATCCTGATCGACTTTAATCGCTTGGGAGATCTTTTCATGCGCATGTATGACCGTGGTGTGATCTCGGCCTCCGAATGCTTCCCCAATCTTGGGCAGAGAGAAGTCAGTTAGCTCACGAGAGAGATACATGGCGATCTGTCTTGGAAAGGCAACAGCCTTGGTCCGCTTCCGTGCTTTGAAATCTTCAAGCTTAAGGCTGTAATACTCGCCGACCTTTTGTTGGATGTCGTGAATAGTGATCATTTTCGGACGACTGGAAGGAATAATATCCTTCAGTGCTTCAGCTGCCAGATGAGTGGTTACATCTTGATTCGTCAACGAAGAATAGGCAACAACCCGAATCAGGGCACCTTCCAGTTCGCGAATATTGGTATCAATCTGGTTGGCGATGTACATCATCGCCTCATTCGGGATATCCAGATTTTCCGCACGCGCTTTTTTACGCAAAATCGCAATCCGTGTCTCCAGATCTGGAGGCTGGATATCCGTAATTAGCCCCCATTCAAAACGGGAACGAAGCCGTTCTTCCAGGGTCGGAATTTCCTTCGGCGGTCTGTCGCTGGAGATGATGATCTGTTTCCGTTCCTCATGCAGCGCATTAAACGTATGGAAAAATTCCTCTTGCGTCGATTCTTTTCCCGCCAAGAACTGAATATCATCAATGAGCAGAATATCGACACTACGGTATTTGTTACGGAAGCTCTCCCCGCGGTTGTCACGGATTGAGTTAATGAATTCGTTCGTGAATTTCTCAGATGACAAATAAACAACTTTGCTGCCCGGATCATGCTCCAGGACGTAATGCCCGATTGCATGCATCAAGTGAGTTTTTCCGAGACCTACCCCTCCATAGAGAAACAGAGGATTGTATGCTTTGGCGGGCGCTTCAGCGACCGCCAGCGATGCGGCGTGGGCAAAACGGTTGCCCGGCCCAATGACAAATGTATCGAATGTATATTTTGGATTCAGCATGCTGAGTACCGCTTCTTCCTGAACAACTGTAGGCGTTGGCGCTGGCAGTTGAGGATCCGGTTCAGCAGGCTTGTTCTCCTCGATGACAAATTTCACATCGACCTGTTTGCCAAGCAGCTCATATACCGTCGATCCGACCAGTTTGGTGTAACGGCTCTCCAGCCATTCGACGGCAAACGTGGTTGGTGCGGATATGACGATCGAACGATCATTCAGCTTGGTCGCTTTGGTTGCTTTGAACCAAGTGTCAAAGCTGGGTTTGCTGAGCTTGTTTTGTATAATTGATAAAATTTGCTGCCATAAATCAGAAGTATGGCTGTCCACAGACTGTCACTCCTTTTACATGTTCCAAGTGTGGCTTAAGCCATGATGCAGTGTCGAAATACGAGATATATTGTTGAATTTATCCCCAAACCCCCGCAGGTCGAAAACAAAAAAGAATGAACAACGGAAAATTGTTCACAACTTTATCCACAGGCTGTTGATAATATTATGGGTCAGATCACATATTCACATCCAAAAGTAATACAATCATAGCAAAAGAAGCCCGGCATTTCAATGTATCACGTGATTTTATCCACAAATTCAATAACTTGTGTATAATTTTTAATCACAACACAATATATTGTTTATAAATTGTTTAACTTTCGACAAGATGACCCAAAAACCCAAATTATTTTATACACAGGTTATTCGTCAAATAATGCTGAATTGTGTGTAAAAGTATTCTCGGTTTGTGAATAACCTCTCTGTGGATAACCGTAAAGTGAAAATGGTCGTATTGGGGATTTACAGGAGGGTGCCTCTTCATGCTCGTTTTCCTTTTTTCGAAAAGCGGAATGGAGGAACGACAAAATGAATGGGATGGGAGATCAAGGAGAGGCCTGATAGTACTTGAGGAGCGTTTACTGATTTGTATGAACTGAACGAAGAATTTATTCCTAAAAGAGGTAGGATGGATATACGCGCAAACATTGAAGATGGAGGTGACTCCATTGCAGCAGATTGGTTTATGCCAAAAGAGGTTGTTCTTTAAGACCGAAATGGTGGTCAAAGAGAACAACCTCTTTTGGTGGTTATAAGAGGAGGATTTACTCGATATGAGCAGAAAATTTACGCTGGAATTCCGCGATGTCTGCATATTCTTCTTCCAATTTTCGCGAAATGCGAATAAAGATGGGGAGCAGCTCCCGGTAGATCGATGCATGTTCTTTGATAGGGGTATGCTTGTGCGTTGTACCTACCATAGATGAAACGGCATGAAGCGACTTAATTCGCCCTGTAGCATAGAGACCGAGCACAACGGCCCCTAGACAGGAACTCTCGAAGCTCTCGGGCACAATGACTTCCTGGTTGAATATATCGGACATCATCTGACGCCAGAGTGGGGAACGAGCGAAACCACCGGTTGCCTGAATGGAGGTTGGTTGTCCGATCTGTTCTTCCATGGCCAGCAGTACCGTATACAGGTTGAAAATAACCCCTTCCAGCACAGCACGGATCATATGCTCTTTCTGATGGTGAAGGGTCAAACCAAAGAAGGAACCTCGGGCGTCCGGATTCCATAAAGGGGCACGTTCCCTGAAAGGTACGGATGGAATAGAAGTCCTTCCGAAACCGGGGCTAACGCGTTCAGCAATTTTGGTGAGTACATCATAGGAATTGATGCCGAGCCGTTTGGCTGTTTCCACTTCCGAGGCAGCGAATTCGTCTCGTACCCAGCGGAAAAGCATGCCACCGTTATTCACAGGTCCTCCGATGACCCAAAGATTCTCGGTGAGGGCGTAACAAAAGGTTCTGCCTTTCGGATCGGTAACGGGACGGTCCACAACGGTGCGGATGGCACCGCTGGTGCCGATCGTTGCTGCCACAACGCCAGGCTCAATGGCATTCACGCCCAGATTGGACAAAACCCCGTCACTTGCACCGATGACGAAGGGTGTAGAGGGGGAGAGAGCCATTTTTTCAGCCCATGTCCGATTCATTCCTTCTATAGTATGTGTGGTCGGGACGAGTTCCGATAGGTGGTCAGCTGTAATGCCTGCAACCTCAAGAGCTTCGGCATCCCAATCCAGTTGTTCCAGATTGAGCAGGCCGGTACAGGAGGCGATGGAGTGATCCACGACATATTGACCAAACAGTCGGAAGAACAAATATTCTTTAATAGAAATAAATTTGGCCGTGCGTTGAAAAAGTTCAGGTTCATCATGGCGCAGCCACATTAATTTGGTCAGTGGCGACATGGGATGAATCGGTGTACCTGTTCGCGAATAGATCCGATGTCCCAGTCCATTCTCCTGCAGTTTGGCAGCCCAAGCTGCACTCCGGTTATCAGCCCAAGTGATGCAGCGGGTGAGGGGAGTATCATCCTGCCCCATCGCAATGACACTGTGCATGGCAGAGCTGCAGGATACGAACATAATTTGTTCCGCAGTTACGCCACTATTATCCATCACGCCGCGTACGGAGCGAAGGGCAGCTTGCACAATTTGTTCAGGATCCTGCTCAGCTACATCCGGAGCTGGGGTGTATAAAGGATATTCCTGAGTTGATGTGCTTACCACTTCACCCTGTTCCGTAAATAGTACGGATTTGGTACTGGTTGTACCAATATCCATACCAATCATATAGTTGTTCATATTACATAAACCTTCTTTCTTTTGAACCCGTAAAATTAAACCCCTAAGTGTGTGAATTTAAATTCTTCTTCTATATAGATATTCAATTTACAGGACTGTATTTAGCAGCAAAATAAAGATCAGTCCAACGACAGATAGTAGTGTTTCCATAACGGTCCACGTCTTCAACGTCTGTGAGACGCTCATATTGAAGAATTCCTTGATCATCCAGAAGCCTGCGTCATTCACGTGGGAGAGAACAAGTGAACCTGCACCGGTAGCGAGTACAACCAGCTCAATATTGGCACCTGGTGTTAGTGCAAGTACAGGAGCTACAATACCAGCAGCTGTCGTCATCGCAACAGTCGCTGAACCGGTAGCAACCCGAATGAGTGCGGCTACAAGCCAGGCGAACAGGATTACATTAATATTGGCATGTGTGGCGACCTCAGCAATGGCATTACCTACACCACTGTTAATCAACACCTGTTTGAAAGCACCGCCTCCGCCAATAATGAGAATGATGGTCGCCGTAGGCGCCAGACATTCACTGGTGAAGCGGGAGATGTCATGTTTGTTGAACCCGCGTGAGAATCCGAGTGAAAAGAGGGCGAACACGACAGAGATCAGCAAAGCTATAATTTCATGGCCGATAAATTCACAGAAAACGGTAAATCCGCTTGTGGCGTCCGGGTCTACGATATTGGCGATAGAGCCAATGAGCATTAGAATGACCGGCAGCAAGATGGTAAACAAGGTTATTCCGAAACCAGGCAGGTCGTTACTTTTTTTCGTAGCGAATTGTTCAGCCAACTCTGCAGGCGGTTCGGTATGTATTCTTTTACCGATAAATTTACCAAACAGGGGGCCAGCAATAATGGCGGTAGGGATACCTACAATAAGAGAGTACAAGATCGTTTTACCCAAATCGGCGCTGAACGCTTCGATGGCAATCATGGGTGCCGGATGAGGTGGAACCAGACCATGTACAGTAGAGAGACCTGCCAAAATCGGAATACCGATCTGCAGCAGCGACATATTGGTTTTACGTGCAACGGTGAAAATGATCGGGATCAGCAGAATGACGCCGACTTCGAAGAATACAGGAATACCGACGATAAAACCGACAATCATCATCGCCCAGTGCACACGTTTCACACCGAAACGATCCACAAGTGTGGTAGCTATACGTTCGGCTCCGCCGGATTCAGCCATCATCTTACCAAGCATGGTGCCCAGACCGATAACGATGGCGATCGTTCCAAGTGTGCCGCCAAGTCCGCCAGTAATAGAAGTAATTACGTCTGCAGGCTTCATACCCGCGAGTAAACCAAGCATTAATGCCGATAACAAAAGAGTAATGAAAGGATTCCATTTATATTTGGAGATCAATACGATTAGAAATACAATTGCAATCAATGTCCAGACCAATAATGTTGCATTGTGGGATAGCCCAAAAAGAGTGCTCATGAGGTTTGCTCCTTTTTTATGATATATAGCGCTTACAACTGATCTAGGATCAGGTGGAGGGAATTTGCTCTACGTTTCATGTAGCGTGGGATGCTTAAATCCTCCTTAATATGCCCCAAAAAATTGAAACAAATCGCATTTTGTATACTTGTCGACAAGTTGGAGAGCAATCATTCACAATGGATATGATTGCAAACTCCCTGCACGCTATGCCATCAAGTGAATGAAATTTCACCACCGTTTCATTAGGAATCAAAGCTTTCGTGCAGCGTCTGGCCTGAATCCTGGAAATACGTGCGGACTCCAGATTGAATCCGTGTCTTGTCGCCTGATTCAAGGGCCTCAATTAGCAGACGGTGTTTTTCAATAACAGCGCTTACTTTCTGCTCGCCCTGAATAAATACCCTGCGGGTGGTGAGCAGCATGACTGTCATGACAACATAACGAATGCTTCTCCATAGATGTAGAATACGGGAATGCTGGGCGGCTTCAATTATGGTCTCGTGAAAGATCAGATCCTGATAAGCGAATTCAACCGCATCTTGGTGGCGTCCAGCCAAATCCATTTTGTCTATTACATTACGAAGCTGGGTAATCAATTGTTCTGGCACATCCCCGGCAAGTCGCTGCTGTACAAAACTTTCAATCAGGAAACGGACGTCATACAATTCCTCGACATCTTTAATTTTCAATCCAATGACAACGACACCCATACGCTCCAGCCGAATAAGTCCTTCATTCGACAATGTTCTTAATGCTTCACGTACAGGTGATCGACTGCTGTCAAAATCAGCGGCAATCCGATTTTCTGACAAAATTTCGCCAGGGCGAAGGGTTCCGCTAATGATCCGCAGCCTTAATTCGCAGGCAATGGCTTCCCCGCGGGAAGCTCCCTGAAGCCAGGATGATGGAAACAGCATAATGGCTAACGCTCCTATTATAAGTAATCAGTTCAATACTGATCATAGCACAACTATTTTGTGGATTGAGCATAATGAATTAATCCTTATAACGAGAATAAATGCCAGCTTCTCTGTGCGCGTGCAGAATATAGGAACGTCATACTGTTTCCAATGGATTTTTCAAAGAGCTTGAGGACGTAATGTCTTCTCTTAGATAAGGCTAGATATTTACTTCATTTTGGATGAGTATACTTGTATACAAGATGTGATTTTTTTATCCTACACCTTTCTTGAAAACTTGTAAACCATAATAATAAAGCGGATACATTAAATTTTAAGAATATCATTTTCTAAAGCCAAAATTCATTGGGCTCTTAAGTTATAACTATCTATAGCTAACTACTACAGTCTTCAGAAACGTATCTATATTAACCGAAATTAGAGCTAGTGAAACAAACTTGAATCGGCAAATATTCCTTATCCACATGTGAATAACTTGGAAATAATAATCAAACTTAAATTGAAGGGGTTTAAAGGGTGTGGATAACCGTATAAATCGATTTTTGGTGAATGAAACGGGACTTGGGGATAACTTTTGAAGCTTCTACATGCTGCTGTAAGAAGGTTGTAAACAGGGGGACGTATCCATGGCCGTTAAAACTGGGTGGAATAGGTATTAAAAGGAGAAAGGAGGCAAGAGGCTCACAGTTGACTTTTCCAGGTGTTCGTGGTTAAATGTATAAAGGTGTTTTCTGTGAAGATGAAAGTGATTCATCACATAAGTATTTCCTTGTAAGGAGGTGCAATACATTGAGACCTACATTCAAACCGAACGTTAGCAAACGTAAAAAAGTTCATGGTTTCCGGAAAAGAATGAGCACGAGCAACGGACGTAAAGTTCTGGCTGCACGTCGCCTTAAAGGCCGTAAAGTCCTGAGTGCTTAATGCATGTGAAGACCACCGAGGTGGTCTTTTTTTCTTAAATAGGTCATTTCAGACTGGATGCTGGTATAGGTCAGGTCTGAATTGGCTGCGCAAAAGCATAAGTGCATATTGATGCTCAATGAATGAGATGTCCGTTTTTCGAAAACGTTCCTTATATAATGAAGTTGCCGCCAAGACGGTTTATCGTTATTCAAGAAAGCCTATACTAAATCAGTAATGAGGCCTTCGTCAATAATGTTGGTGGAAAACAGCAAGGAGAAGCGCCGTGTATAAAAGACTGCGTTTACGAAACCGGGCGGACTTTAGCCGCGTATACCGGTATGGGAAATCGTTTGCAAATCATCAGTTTGTGGTGTATGGCTGTCGCCGTAAAGATACAGAACAATTCCGAGTGGGTGTATCCTGCAGCAAGAAAATCGGAAACGCTGTCGTACGCAACCGGATGAGACGCATGATTAAGGAAATTGTACGTCACCATGAGAAAGAGATTGTCACGCAGATGGATCTGATCTTTATCGTCAGAAAAGGTGCATTGGACATGTCCTATAAGGATATGGAAAAAAGCCTGCTGCATGCGATGCGCAAGGGCTCTCTTTTGAAGTCGGGCAAGCGGTAAGCTTCGGTTTATTTGTCCTCCTAATTATGGTATGATTTACGGTGGAATGGAATGGTTAAGAGAGGGGTTATGAAGTGTCGCGATTGAAGACATCAAAGGGGAAGTGGATTCTCCTCATTGCAGTCATTGCAATGGTCACCGTACTGGCCGGGTGTACTCCGCAAGGTTCAGGGGTTACTACGGAAGATCTAAGAAACAGTGAATCATTCTGGCAAGCCAATGTTATTTATTGGTTCTCACTGGCGCTCGATACATTCGCCAACTGGTTTAACGGTGAATATGGACTGGCCGTCCTTGTGATGGTGTTAATTGTACGGACGTTAATCTTGCCGCTGACAATGAAGCAGGTTCGCAGCTCCAAGGCGATGCAGGCTATTCAGCCGCAGTTGAAAGAAATTCAAGCCAAGTATAAAGATACACCTGAGAAAGTTCAACAAGAAACAATGAAGTTGTTTCAGGAGAACAAAGTTAATCCGATGGCGGGTTGTTTACCACTTCTGATTCAGATGCCGATTTACATCGCACTTTATAACTCAATTTACGGAAACTCGAGTCTGAGAACACATGATTTCTTGTGGCTTCAACTCGGATCGCCGGATCACCTGTTTATTCTTCCAGTGCTGGCTGCCATCACAACATTCGTGCAAACGTGGATGATGATGCGCATGAATCCTGCACAGCAGGTTGGACCGATGCAGTTCATGCTGTGGGTGTATCCGATATTGATCTTCGTCATGTCGTATCAATTCCCGGCTGCATTGCCGTTGTACTGGTTCTACAGTAACATCTACACGATCGTGCAAAACTATTTCCTTTACCGGAATAATGATAAAGTCGTGGCTGAGGTCAACGTGAAGCAGAGCAGCTCTTCTAGAAATGGAAATGGAGCTAAACGCAAAAACGGTGGCAAGGCAACTGTCTCTGGAAAAGGGTCGAAAGGGGCCAAAAAATCGAAATGACCAAAGTCATTGCGTCAGGAAAAACCGTTGAAGATGCTGTAAACCAAGGATTGGCTGAGCTTGGCGTGAGCCGGGACAAGGTCGAGATACAAGTGTTAGAGCAGCCGTCAAAAGGATTCCTGGGTTTGATCGGGGTAAAGGCCGCTAAAGTGGAAGTGAAACTTCTGTCTGTGCCTGAACCTGTTTCACAGCCGATCATGCCGGCCGCACAGGTACCTCAGGTTGAAGCAACACTTGAGGGTGTGGCTGCTAAAAATCCCTATGAGGAAGCGGCTGCTTTCTTAAAAGAAGTGGCAGCAGGTATGGGACTGGATGTTGAAGTGCATATCAAAAAACAGCGTGATGGACATATCTTCAATATTGCCGGTGAAGACCTGGGCATGATTATTGGCAGACGTGGACAGACACTGGATGCCCTTCAATATTTAACAAACATTGTAGCCAACCGTTATTCGGAAAGCTTCGTTCGCATCGTTCTCGATGCTGAGAACTTCCGCCAACGTCGACGCAAGACGCTGGAGGATCTGGCTGAACGTTTGGCTGGACAGGCGATTCGCACCGGCAAGGAAGTTGTGCTGGAGCCTATGCCTCCGCTCGAACGCAAAGTCATTCATGCGAAACTGCAAAATCACTCGCAGATTAAGACATACAGCAAGGGCGAGGAGCCCAATCGGCGCGTGGTCATTACGACGAAATAACACGAAATTGAAGACGCAATGGCTTCCTGCTCGGTGCAGAAGCCATTGCTTTTTTCGTACAGAAGTATATTTTACAGAACCAAAAAGCGGTTTTAATAAAGTCATTTAAAGATTGAATGATGCGGTTAGAAGCATTGTGAACTGAACTTATATTGAAATTAATATGGCGTCCTGAGGGGCGCAATTTTAAAATAGAGCAAGGAGAGATAACCATGATTAGTGATACGATTACAGCGATATCAACAGCTGTCGGAGAAGCGGGTATCGCTGTAATCCGGGTAAGCGGCCCGGATGCAGTGACGGAGACGGAGAAGATTTTTCGCAGCAAAACCCCACTAACGCAGGCAGCATCCCACACGGTTCATTACGGTCATATTATAGATCCAGGCACTAGCGAGAAGATTGAGGAAGTATTGGTTACAGTGATGCGGGCGCCACGTTCTTTCACAACAGAAGATGTCGTGGAGATTAGCGCCCATGGCGGAGTAGTTTCGGTTAAGCGCGTTATGGATCTGTTGTTGCAGCTCGATATTCGTCTTGCTGAACCCGGCGAGTTCACGAAGCGTGCTTTTCTCAATGGACGGATTGATCTGTCCCAGGCGGAAGGGGTCATGGATCTCATTCGTTCCAAATCTGATCGTGCCTTCTCGGTTGCACTCAAGCAAGTGGAGGGCAAATTGTCATCCAAGCTGCGCGATCTAAGATACACATTAGTCGAGACGCTTGCTCACATTGAAGTCAATATCGACTATCCCGAGCATGATGTAGAGTCACTAACCTCTGAATTTATTAAAGAAAAATCCAGTCAGGTGATGACTGAAATTGATAAATTGCTGGTAACTGCAGAGCAAGGTAAGATACTGCGGGAAGGGATTACAACCGCTATCGTAGGCCGTCCAAACGTAGGGAAATCTTCTTTGCTCAATACGTTGGCCCAGGACAATCGCGCAATTGTAACGGATATTCCGGGTACAACGCGTGACGTTATTGAGGAGTTTGTTACGATTAACAATATACCGCTCAAGCTGCTCGATACGGCAGGTATTCGGGAAACGATGGATGTCGTGGAGAAGATCGGCGTGGAGCGTTCCCGGTCTGCTGTGAACGAGGCGGATCTGTTATTGATGGTTATCAATGCTGCCGAGCCGCTGCACCCGGACGAGATTGAATTATTGGAACAAATACGCGGTAGACAATCCATTATTATTATGAATAAAATGGACTTAGCGCCGCAGGCGGACCGCGATGTGCTGCTTCGTTACATCCCCAAGGAACGGATTGTTCCGATGTCGGTGAAAGATGATCTGGGCGTGGACCGATTGGAAGATGCCATCTCAACGTTGTTCTTCAGTGGCAAGCTGGAATCGGCCGATCTGACATATGTCAGCAATGTGCGTCATATTGCTTTGCTCAAAAAAGCGAAGCAGTCGCTCATTGATGCTTATGAGGCGGCAGAGCAGCTGATACCTATTGATATGATTCAGATTGATGTTCGTCTGGCATGGGAGCAGTTGGGTGAAATCGTGGGCGATACAGCGCATGATGCATTAATTGATCAGATTTTCTCTCAATTCTGCCTTGGAAAATAACCCGGGGTAAACATACCGGCTCTGAAAAGTAGTATGATAATAAAGTCCATCTGTGGGTGGTCAAAGAATCCGCGAAAATGTCTGAAGTACGTATAGACTTGATGGCTTAATATAGATCGAAATGCATTCCGTGGCGTATGGATCGTGTTTCGTGATTTTTACAAAAAATTGATCGTATGCATGAATTTAGGCGTGCAGCGGCAAAAAGGAGGTAAACTGGAATGGCTTTTGATGGCGGAAGTTATGATGTAATCGTCGTTGGGGCAGGACACGCTGGTGTGGAATCGGCACTGGCTGCAGCTCGTATGGGCTCTAAAACGCTAATGATTACAATCAATCTGGATATGGTGGCCTTCATGCCTTGTAACCCATCTATTGGGGGACCGGCAAAAGGACATGTGGTACGTGAGATTGATGCACTCGGTGGAGAGATGGGACGGAATATTGATAAGACCTTTATTCAGATGCGAATGCTCAACACAGGTAAAGGACCTGCTGTTCATGCGCTTCGTGCTCAGGCCGATAAATTCTCTTATCAGCATACGATGAAAGAAACGATGGAGAATGAACGCAACCTGACGATGCGTCAAGGCATGGTTGATCGCCTGATCGTTGAAGACGGACAGTGCGTAGGTGTAGTTACTCAGACGGGTACAGAGTATCGGGCCAAAGCTGTTGTTCTGACAACAGGTACGTATCTGCGCGGTAAAGTAATTATGGGTGAGTTGATGTATGAGAGTGGTCCGAACAATCAACAGCCTTCACTTAAGTTATCCGAACATCTGCGTGAGCTTGGTTTCGACCTGGTTCGTTTTAAAACAGGTACTCCACCACGTGTGCATAAGGATACGATTGATTTTAGCAAAACGGAAATTCAGCCTGGCGATGACAAGCCAAAATTCTTTTCCTATGAAACGGAATCTTCCGATAACGAGCAGCTGCCTTGCTGGTTGACATATACGTCTGTGGAAACACACCAAATTATTAACGATAATCTTCACCGTGCACCTATGTTTTCGGGGGTTATTGAAGGTACCGGACCACGTTATTGTCCATCGATCGAGGATAAAATTGTGCGTTTCAGCGATAAGCCGAAGCATCAGATTTTCCTGGAGCCAGAAGGCAAAAATACATCGGAATACTACGTACAGGGTCTGTCCACCAGTCTACCTGAGGATGTTCAATTGGCGGTGTTGCGTTCTATCCCGGGTATGGAAAAAGTAGAAATGATGCGTAACGGTTACGCCATTGAATATGATGCGATGGTGCCTACACAGCTGTGGCCTTCACTGGAAACAAAACGTCTGCCAGGTTTGTTCACAGCAGGGCAAATTAATGGTACCTCCGGGTATGAAGAAGCGGCAGGACAAGGCGTGATGGCCGGCATCAACGCAGCGCGTAAAGTACAGGGTAAAGAGCCTGTCGTACTTGATCGCTCCCAAGGGTACATTGGTGTACTGATTGATGATCTCGTAACCAAAGGTACGAATGAACCTTATCGTCTGCTGACTTCCCGTGCAGAATACCGTTTGTTGCTTCGTCATGATAATGCAGATATGCGTTTGACGGAAATAGGCCATGATATTGGATTGATTCCTGAAGAGCGTTACGCCAAATTCTTGGATAAAAAAGCTAAGGTTGAGCAGGAAGTGGCTCGTCTGAAAGCAGCCAAAGTTCGTCCTGTCGAAGTAAATCCGAAGCTGGAAGAGATCGGCTCTACACCGATTCAGGATGGCAGTACACTTCTGACATTGATGCGTCGCCCAGAGATCGGGTATGACTGGATTGAGCAGATCTCACCGTCTGAGGTGGAGCTGACTGCTGACATGAAAGAGCAAGTGGAAATTCAAATTAAATATGCGGGTTATATTGAGAAACAATTGATCCACGTGGAACGTTTGCAAAAAATGGAGAAAAAGAAAATTCCGGATACGATTATATATGACGAAATTCATGGCCTTGCCATGGAAGCAAAGCAGAAACTCTCTACAATTCGTCCAATCTCGATCGGGCAGGCATCCCGTATTGCCGGGGTTACTCCTGCCGATATCTCCATTCTGCTGGTTTACCTGGAGCATTATAACCGTGTAACCGCAGCAAGGGGACAATAATGGACGATATTCAACAGCAGCTACAACGACGCCTGAAGAAACATGGATTGGAGCTGGATGAACGCCAGCTGGAGCAATTCGAGTTGTATTTTCAGGAGCTGGTAGCTTGGAATGAAAAGATGAATCTAACCGGCATTACCGAACGTGAGCAAGTATATACCAAGCATTTCTATGATTCGGTATCGTTGGCGTTTTATACTGATATGTCGAAGGTAAACAAACTTGCAGACATTGGTTCAGGGGCAGGGTTCCCTGGACTACCACTTAAAATTTGTTTTCCGCATATCAAGCTGACCATCATTGATTCGCTGAATAAACGTATTGGCTTCTTGCAGCATGTTGTGGATACGCTCGGCTTAACGGATGTGGAACTGATTCACGGGCGTGCGGAGGAGCTTGGACGCAAAGAAGGATATCGTGACAGCTATGACCTTGTTACTGCTCGTGCAGTTGCTAAGCTAGCGGTGCTTAACGAATTCTGTCTGCCATTTGTTCGCAAAAGTGGAATATTCGCTGCAATGAAGGGCGGGGACCCGCGCGAAGAAATGAAGGAAGCCGAGTTCAGCTTTAACCAACTGAAAGGACGGGTAAAAGCAGTTCATCCTTTCCAGCTACCCGTTGAAGAATCGGCACGTCATATCATTCTGATTCAGAAGTTTGATAAGACACCATATAAATATCCGCGTAAACCAGGAACACCACTAAAGACACCTTTAGTATAGTTTTGTTATAGGTTCAACTGTTTTTAGTTGGAAAAGTTCTTTATGCAACATCGTTTGTGTGTAAAAGGTAAGATGATATTTGCTCGGTTTCTTAACGAAGAATGTAGATAAGGGAAAGAGGATGTTTCACGTGAAACATCCTCTTTTTGTGTTTTGATTTATTAATCTATGAGTTGATCTGTTCTACATCTCCATTTCCATTACATAATTAGAGAAAAGTAAATTAAAAGATTCATTTCGGCGAGTGCTGCTTGTAGGAGAAAGGCAGAGGATTTTACAGGGAGTCAAGCAAGCGCAAACTTGTTCTGCCCCGGAAGCTGTCTTTTGAAAATTCAATTTCAAGTGGTACTGAACCAGTACACAATTGTAGCTACTAGAAGCCGGTGCTGTGTGTCGAGATCTTCCATATCTTATTGTGTATAAGCAGTCATATTGCTAATGTTCATGAAGAAAAAGCAGGAGAATTAGAAGAGTTTAAAGAATAGGTAAACATAGGATTATGGAAGAAAAGATGATAGAATAGAAGTAGCCGATCCTGGATTACAGAGATCATAGATTATATGTATAGATAGATTTTCTAGCAATACGGACTAGGATACAGAAAGCGTCATGAAAGGCAAAACTTATTCGAAGAACGACAGCATTTGAAAGGGTCGCGTTTTGAATAAGAAGCACCTGCAACTCTGCGGGAGCTATTACGAAACTAGGTGGTAATATACGGAATGAAAGAACAATTTTCGAAGTTGTTTGGTTTGGCGGAGCGCAATAACGGAGATGAGATTAAACAAATTCCGGTCAACGAAATTGTGAGCAGCCCATATCAGCCCCGTACTATCTTTGATGATGATAAAATTGATGAGTTGTTGCAGACGATCAAGACACATGGAGTTATACAACCGATTGTCGTCCGCGTACGAAATGGATCATATGAGATTATCGCTGGGGAACGTCGCTGGCGTGCAGTTCGGAAACTTGGCTTGGATCATATTCCGGCCATTGTACGTGAATTCAACGACTCTCAGGCAGCGTCCATCGCATTGATTGAAAACCTGCAGCGTGAGGGACTCACTTCAATTGAAGAGGCTGTTGCTTATCAGAAATTGATTGACCTGCACCAACTTACACAGGAAAGTCTTGCGCAGCGATTAGGCAAAAGCCAATCGACGATCGCCAACAAAATCCGATTGTTACAGCTTCCGGATGGTATTAAGGCAGCGCTGATGGAACGTAAAATTTCGGAGCGCCATGCCAGAGCGTTACTTTCATTGGATACGGAAGAGTTGCAAATGAAATTACTCGGCGAGATTATCGATAAAGAGTTGAATGTAAAACAAACGGAAGCGAGAGTTGCCTTTTACAAGGAATCCTCGAAGATCAAAAAATCCAAACGTATCTCATTCACGAAGGATGTCAGACTCGCACTTAATACGATTCGTCAATCCATTGATATGGTATCGGGCTCCGGTCTGGACATCAAAACCAAGGAAGCAGACCATGAGGACCATTACGAGATCGTTATCCATATTCCGAAACGCAAATAATTGAAGCTTCAGGCGGCAATGGGCCGCTTTTTCTGTCTATAAAGTTGAGTGTGGCATGAACAGCGTAGAATATAGCAGCATAAGAAGGAACGGTAGTTGAGGTTTTGTGGATGGTAGCCACCTGCTTTTTGTTAACTGTAGCTCACAACCTACAAGAAAAGACTCCTATTTTATTTGAGGTGAAGGTATTGTCTAAGATTATGGCCGTAGCAAATCAAAAGGGCGGTGTGGGGAAAACGACGACATCTGTTAACTTGGGTGCAGGACTGGCTTCGCTCGGGAAAAGAGTATTGCTTGTCGATATTGACCCCCAGGGGAACACAACCAGCGGAGTCGGAATCAACAAAGCAGACGTGGCCAATTGTATATATGATGTCATCATTAATGAGGTTCCTCCACAGGAAGCCATTGTGGAAACTCAGATTGAAGGCCTTCATATCATACCTGCAACGATTCAGCTTGCCGGAGCCGAGATTGAGCTGGTATCCACGATATCACGGGAAGTTCGCCTGAAAAAATCACTCGCCATGGTGAAAAAAAACTATGACTACATACTGATCGATTGCCCACCCTCCCTTGGGATGTTGACGATCAACTCGTTGACAGCTTCCGATTCGGTGATCATTCCGATTCAGTGTGAGTATTATGCGCTCGAAGGATTGAGCCAGTTGCTCAACACGGTTCGTTTGGTGCAGAAACATCTGAATACCTCGTTGCAGATTGAAGGGGTGTTATTGACGATGTTTGATGCACGTACGAATCTGGGCATTCAAGTGATTGAAGAAGTGAAGAAGTATTTTCAACAAAAGGTGTATCAGACCATTATTCCGCGCAATGTGCGGCTTAGTGAAGCACCATCACATGGTCAGTCCATCATTACGTATGATCCTCGATCCCGAGGGGCTGAAGTGTATTTAGAGCTCGCAAAGGAAGTGATTTCTTATGAGTAAGCGGCTTGGAAAAGGTCTTGATGCCCTCATTCCTTCGCTTTCAATTAATGACGATGATAAAGTCGTAGAAATCCCGATTAGTCAGCTGCGGGCGAACCCTTACCAACCTCGTAAAGTATTCGATGAGGATGCAATACATGAACTAGCCGAATCAATTCGCCAACATGGTGTCATTCAGCCTATTATTGTACGTCCTGTTTTGAGAGGGTATGAGATCATTGCTGGTGAACGGCGTTTCAGAGCTTCCCAATATTGTGGTAATGCCACTGTGCCTGCCGTAGTTCGTAATTTCAGTGATCAGCAGGTTATGGAGATTGCTTTAATTGAGAACCTGCAGCGGGAGAATCTGAATGCGATGGAGGTTGCAGTTGCTTATCAGGGGCTGATGGAGCAATTCGGATTAACACAGGAGGAGCTCTCCGTAAAAGTGGGCAAATCACGTTCTCACATCGCAAACTTCCTGCGTTTGTTATCATTGCCGGAAGAAGTGAAGGATCATGTTTCACGTGGAACATTGTCAATGGGGCATGCACGTGCTATCGTCGGTGTTAAAGATGAGAGTCTTGTGAAACAGCTGGCAAAACAAACCATTGATCAGCAATGGAGTGTACGTGAGCTGGAAGAGGCTGTCCAACAATTGGATCGTTCTAAAACAGGTGAAGCGAAAGCCAAATCCAAGTTGAAGAAAAAAGATCCATTCATTGATACATTGGAAGAGTCTTTGCGCGAACGATTCAAAACAACGGTGAAAATTAAGCATAACAAAGATAAAGGCAAAATCGAGCTCAACTACTACAGTAAACAAGATCTGGAGCGACTGTTGGAACTGTTGCAGTAACAGTTGGGATTCCATGATTGATGAACAACATGCGGGGCTTTTTCATGTGATGACATATCGCCTCTGTACCATGGAGAAACGATATGTCATTGTTTGTTTTTAGGGAATCTATTCAAACAGAACAATCAATTAGGGACAGAGGTGGGTATGAGGTGGAGGGAGTTATCTATCTGGATCATGCAGCGACATCTTGGCCTAAACCACCTGCTGTCGGGGAAGCCATGATGAAGGCTCTGGATGTTGCAGGGGCCAACCCAGGCAGAGGCAGTCATCGGATGGCTGTACAGGCAAGCCGAGTTTTATTTGGTGCCAGAAAAGCGATATCCACTCTGTTGGGTGTTCGTAATGCTAACGATATCGCTTTGGGGTCGAATACGACAGAAGCTTTGAATTTGGCTATTCAAGGATGGTTAAGAGAAGGCGATCACGTTATTGCTACGATGGCTGAACATAATTCAGTAAGACGGCCCCTGGAGTACATGCGTAGATCTCATAATGTAGAGGTTGATTATGTGCCTGTTAATGCTGCCGGGCAGATCGATCTGGCCCAATTCGCTCGGTTGTTTCGTTCCAATACAAGATTAGTGGTCTGCACGCATAGTTCAAACCTGCTGGGCAGTATTCTACCCATTGGTGAAATTGCGCTGATGTGTCAAAAACATCAGGTGACTTTGCTTGTTGATGCTGCTCAAAGTGCTGGGATTCTGCCTGTGGATGTGAAGCAGCTCGGCATTGATATGCTGGCCTTTCCAGGACATAAAGGATTGTTGGGTCCGCAGGGAACGGGTGGTCTCTACATCGCTCCTGAACTGGATGTACAGCCCTTGCTTCACGGAGGGACAGGAAGCCAGTCTGAGGCGATTGAACAGCCGCATGTTCGTCCTGATCGCTATGAAGCGGGTACGCCAAATACAGTGGGTATAGCAGGTCTGGCAGCCGGAGTGCAGCATGTGCTTGAACTGACACCTGAAATCATATATAAACAAGAGTGGGATTTGACTCAGCATATGATGGATGGGTTATCATCAGTACAGGGGATTCGAATGCTTGGTCCTGAGCTTGGACAGCCGCGTACCGGTTTGTTATCTTTTACTGTTGAAGGATATGATTCGGCACAGCTCGCTTTTCAATTAGACCGAAATTATGGCATCGCTGTGCGTTCGGGCTTTCATTGCACACCTCTTGCCCATGAGTCGGCTGGGACAACGGCAAGTGGGGCTGTCAGAGCGAGCGTGGGATATAGCACATCTATAAATGATGTTAATGCCCTGATCGAAGCAATTATTGAATTAACAGCGAATTAACAGCGAATTAACAGCGTCCAATTCTGTATGAAGTATCCCTGATAAAACATGAATTATAATCGCTTGAATAAGCAAAATGCAAAAGAGGAAAGTAGCCCAAACGAATGATTAGCCCTAAGGGTTATCTGGTGAATAATAGGAGTAAGCTTTAGGGTTATATTAGAACGTTGGATGGTTTTAATTGGCAGAATGGATCGATGATTTGGAACACGTTTGATGCTACAAACGTTAACCTGAACAAACCAACAGAGGGGTAGTTGCACTACATGGCTGAATTAAATGGGCTGATTCTGGAACAGCTGATATGGATTATTGGCGGCATGGCAGTACTTATGGTGATTTTGCTTATTATAAGTATTGCTCAAGGCGCAAAGCTACGGAAGTTTAAACGGAAATATGAGGCCATGATGGCTGGCAGTGGAGTGGAGGATCTGGAGTCGCTGTTGATCAATCTGAAAATCCAGATGGACAGCATTGAGGATGAACACATGCTGCAAACGAATCAGTTACAGGTTGTGATGCAGAAGCTGACCCGCATTCAGGGTAAAGTGGGTGTGAAAAGGTATAACGCCTACGGAGAAAATGGCAGCGACCTGAGCTTCTCGATGGCGATGGTTAACGATAGCCAGGACGGTATGGTGCTTACGGGCATTTATAACCGTGATGGTTCCTATGTATATGCCAAACCTCTTAAAGGGGGAGAGTCCACGTATACACTTTCCCCTGAGGAAAAAGAAGCCATTACTCTGGCACAGCAAGCAGAGTAGAGCGGGTATGCCATTCGCGAATGGCGGAGTAAAGACTGCTGGATATAATCTCGGACATGCGCATGACGAGACTGAGACGTGTGTTTTGCAAAACAAAGTATTCCATAAAGCCGCCGACGTTAACGATACCTGTAAGATGGATATCGCCGACCGGCGGTAATTCTTTATTTACACCTGCTCCTGGTTTGAGCGGTCCACTCACGACCTGAATACATCCAACACTCGAAGACTGCCCGAGACAGGCATCAATTCCGATCACATAAGGGTTATGATGTGTGGTATGTATTTTGTGAAGAGTGTCCTGCAGGTTCATTGCGTGTACGGGTTCATCCAATGTGCCATAGAGATGGAATAGAGGGCTGTCCCACTTAGCAAGTGACGAGCCAACGAGCGGGCCAAGGCAGTCTCCGGTAGAGCGATCTGTACCGATACAGACGACAACTACATTTTGCAAAGAATGGGCTTTATAGAGATGGAACATTAAACGATGAATGATGGCAGAGTGAATGCCTGGATCTGTATGTGGGATTTTCAGGCTGGCCATGTCTTGAGATGAGAAGGAATGCGAAATGGGATTCATAGGATCTATCCTTTCCCTTGGAATAGTAGTAACAGTATATGGAAGGATAGAACGTTTTATACTTCGTGAGGACAAGCTTTTTCAAAGGGATGAATGTATCGTGAAAGGAGCCGCACATGGACGAGTGGATAGATGATTGGATGCTGATTGCTTTTGATTCCACCCAGCAGGCGCTGCGTGCAGAAATGCTGCTGGAGTTTGCCGAGATTGAGATCGACTTATTTCCTACCCCGAAAGAGATCACAGCGGGCTGTGCTCTATGTATTCAGTTTCCAAAAGAAGATCTGGAGCGAGTAAACAGATCATTCGTAACGAATTTGTGGAGATCCGTGGCCTCTATTTCAAAACCGCTGACAGCTATGATAACATACCCATGTAGAGGAGGTTTGATCTATGTTGCCATTTAAGTTTGCTTCAGGGGGAAGTGAGTCTCCGAAGGAAGTCGTAAATAGTGCAGTTCGCTGGACAGATCAACTATGGAACAAAATCGCCGATGCAGACATGTGGTTTAATATAATGTTTAGCTCGATCCGCATCGTTATTATTTTCATTATTACGCGTATTGTGATCAAGATTGTATCACGTATTATAGATCGCACGATGGCACGAAAGCAGGAAGGCAAGATTCGCGTCAATCCGCGGCGATTTATAACGGTAGGAGAGTTGATGAAAATGCGACCTCCATAACATGTAATTTCATTATGATTCTGTTACTGTTATCTGAGATCAATGTAAAAGTCGGACCATTGCTAGCAAGTGCGGGTGTGCTCGGACTGGCGATCGGTTTTGGTGCCCAAGGCTTGGTGAAGGATGTTATTACCGGTTTCTTCATTATATTGGAGGATCAGTTCGCAGTAGGCGATGTTATTCAAACAGGTACCTATAAAGGAACGGTTGAGGTCATTGGCCTGAGAACGACCAAGCTGGTTAGCTGGCAAGGTGAGGTGCACATTATTCCAAATGGTACGATTGCAAGTGTCACCAATTTCTCGATGTCGAATTCCCTTGCGGTAGTGGACATTCCCATGAAGGGTGAACAGAGCCTGGACGAGTCTGTACACTTGGTGAAACGAGCGTTGGCTGGGATTGAGGATCGCGATCTGAACATCGTTAAAATACCTGACGTGCTTGGTATTCAGTCGATGTCTACCTCGGAATATGTGGTTCGCATTGTTGCCGAGTGCCTGCCGAACTCCAGAGCCTCTGTAGAGCGCCAAATTCAGGGTGATGTGAAGAAAACACTGGAGTATCATGAGATGAGCAATCAGGCAGCGTTAGAGCAAGCAGCAGCTCAGGAGAAGGATGAGGGGGATGGCACAGGTGGAGCGTAAAATTTTCCAGCTTGGGGACGTTGTGCAGATGAAGAAGCAGCATCCATGTGGCAGCAATGAGATGGAGATTATCCGAATGGGCATGGATATTCGCATCAAGTGTGTAGGGTGTAAACACAGCGTACTAATTCCCAGAGCAAAATTCGAGAAAAACATGAAAAAGGTACTTCGTTCAACAGAGGATTCGACCGAATCCTAATGCAATAACAGTGCAATTTTCACTTGTTCTCTTGCCTGTAACACCGTTTACATGTAGGTGTGGCTTGGGTATTGCGTTCTGTAAATGATCATGCTATAATCATTATTGCTGCGGAAAGGTACCCAAGAGGCCCAAGGGGGCTGACTCGAAATCAGTTAGGCGTGTCACAGCGTGCGTGGGTTCGAATCCCACCCTTTCCGCCACTCATAGATCTTGCTTAATTAATGAAATTCACAATTTACTCAACGTGTGTTGAGTTCTATACATGCAAAAAGACCTTCCAACCTGGGAGGTCTTTTCATTTTCAATTTTGTTGTCGAACAATCATTTGTAATTGAAAAAACAAAGAGCCCCTAAGGGCTCTTCATTCGGCGATGCATTCGGTTTGTTAGGAAACAATCGGTCGTAACAATCAGAAACCAGGCGTATTGCGATTAACAATACTCGTGCTTCAGACATAGGCCTTACACACAACCATCGTGCTTCTTAAATTACGTGATGAATCTCCAACATTAAATGTTCGGCTTCGTTGTCCAACGGAACCACACCTCTCTCGTGCATCGCCTGAATGTATTATGTGCATTAGTTCGTTTTATATACAGCAGTCAGAAAAAAATCTTTACGATTAGTGAACGCGGGCCTTGGTAAGCTTCTTCCACTTACGATTCTGGTTGCTTGTTTCAGGGAAAGCTTCACCCTTTTGGAGGGTTACCCGTTTCGGGTTGTTAATCTCCGTATGAAAGCTTTTCTCACCAACTTCGGTGTATTCACCATCGTTTGGAGCTTTGTCTCCTGGTTCAAACTCGGTTTTTTCACCCATGATAAGACCTCCTTGGCATAATGGATTTCAATGTTGCTTCTGTAGTGTGCTCCATTGTAGTTATGATCATGTGTAATAAGAAGAGGGAACGTTTGCTTGCATTGAGACGTCATTTTTGTTATATTATTATAGTTCGAGTTTGTGCTCGTTCCTTGCTCTCAACGTAGATTGAGGGCCAGAGTCCATAAGGAGGTGAAAATTATGCGCAAATATGAAGTGATGTACATTATTCGTCCTGATGTTGAGCAAGAAGTTGTTCAAGCTACAGTCGATAAATTCCAAGGCATCATCTCCAACGGCGGTGGTGAAGTTACAGCTCACGACGTTATGGGTAAACGCCGTCTTGCGTATGAGATCAAGAAATTCCGTGATGGTGTTTATGTTCTGGTACACTTCACTGCTGAACCAGCAGTAGTTACTGAGCTTGAGCGTCTCATGAAGATTTCTGACGAAGTCATTCGTTATCTCATTACAAACGACGTTAAGTCTGCTTAAGACGACTCGTGATCAACGCACCAATACGCTCTGAAGGAGGGGATTACATTGTTGAACCGTGTCATTCTGATCGGCCGGTTAACCCGAGATCCTGAGTTGCGTTATACTCCAGCTGGAGTAGCAGTTACGCAATTTACTTTGGCAGTGGACAGACCGTTTACAAGCCAAGGGGGAGAACGGGAAGCGGATTTTATTCCGGTCGTAACCTGGAGACAGCTTGCTGAGACTTGTGCAAACTATTTGCGCAAAGGACGCCTAGCTGCAGTCGAAGGACGCATTCAAGTACGGAATTACGAAAATAACGAAGGAAAACGTGTATACGTGACCGAAGTCATTGCCGATAACGTCCGTTTCTTGGAGTCAGCTAACCGTGATAATAACGGTGGCGGCGGTGGGCAACCGATGCGTGAAGAGCCTTCTTACGGAGGCGGCGGGCGCGCGAACAATAACAATAATTCGCGTAGCAACAATCAGGATCCTTTTTCCGATGACGGAAAACCGATTGATATATCGGATGATGATTTGCCATTTTAACGTGAACCGACACTCTTAGAGTGATTGGTTAAACGATAGGAAAGGACTGAAAAGCATGGGCTTCAAGCAAAGAGAAGGCGGAGACAACGATAAAAGACCGGCACGTCGTGGCGGCCGTAATAAACGTCGTAAAGTGTGCTTCTTCACAGCCAACAAAATTACTCACATCGATTATAAAGATACGGACTTGCTTCGTAAATTTATCAGCGAACGTGGAAAAATTTTGCCACGCCGTGTAACAGGTACTAGCGCTAAATATCAACGCATGCTGACGATTGCCATCAAACGCTCCCGTCAAATCGCATTACTGCCATACACAACTGAGTAGTCTTACTCAGCATGGATACAAAGCAGTCGGCTTATAGCCGGCTGCTTTTTTGCATTCAAAAAATATTAGAGTTGTCTCTCCTTGGTGCTTGGGTTTAATAATGAGCTGCAACGGTGGAAGCAATTAAGACGTAAATGATTTATAATAGAGTCTATTATATCGCTGGTATCTCAGGTAGCATAAATATGAATGAATATAGATTCCACCATCAGGAGAGAGCATGAATACACCCAAACGTAAAGTAAAACAGAGACGCAAGAGTAGCCTGCGATTTTGGATCGTAGCTACGTTGTTGCTATCCATTATATATGTGTGGTTACAGCAAAAAGGAGACACCTATGATATATGGCCACGAACGAACGTGCAAGAATTGGTGCCGATTACAGGGCTTCACCCGGTAGTAGCTGAAAGTGAGAAGTTGTTAGTTCGAAAGGCGGCTAGACGAGGGATTGAAATTGTGATTACGCATGGTTTTCGCAGCAATGAAGAACAGGATGCTCTGTTTGATCAAGGACGTTCGATTGCCGGTAATATTGTGACCAATGCCCAAGGGGGAGAGTCCTATCACAATTACGGTTTGGCCATTGATTTTGCTTTGCGGACGCCTGAAGGAGATGTAGTCTGGGATATGGAACGTGATGATAACGGCAATGGGCAGGCGGACTGGATGGAAGTTGTAGAGCTTGCCAAAGAACTAGGGTTCACTTGGGGTGGAGACTGGGCTAACTTTCCGGATTACCCTCATCTGCAGATGGACTTTGGGTTAAGCATCAACGATCTGAAGCGTGGTAAAAGGCCTCCAGAAACACAATAAATACGGTATTATATATACATCTATATGTATAAATATTAGAAAAGCCTTGCATTTTGCAGGGTTTTTTGCTTGCTTTTGTAAAATAATTGATAAAAGATGACATTTTGTTCTTTACATAAGCGAATAAATGAAACTATACTATAATAACTAGAATTTTAACTTCAATCCTATAGCAATATCTAAATTATGCCTCTAACCGTACAAATTATGGTTAGAAATTAATTTCACTTCCAAACTGAAGATTTCCTCTACAAATCCCTCAAACCTAACATAATAGTTGGTTTTATCTATATTTCTAACACTTAACTACACATTACGTGTAATATTAATGTCACATATTTGGATATCCGGTTTTTCT
Source organism: Paenibacillus sp. 1A_MP2 (assembly GCF_052244825.1). NCBI lineage: Bacteria > Bacillati > Bacillota > Bacilli > Caryophanales > Paenibacillaceae > Paenibacillus > Paenibacillus sp. 1A_MP2. The sequence goes on from NZ_JBQQCS010000001.1 coordinate 412,482, forward strand.
AAAATTTAAACTCTGCCTTTCAAAGCATCCAACTAGCTCTAGAATTCGTTGATACATTCCCTTTAAAATATAACTAATACCCAAAACTGTAGTATAAAAAACATTTATACCATAAATCTCAAAATAAACATTGACGTCATCTAAATTTACACGTATGATTACATTAATTATTTGGCTTTATTATTCCGCTAGGAATTATCAGCATTAATTGACCATCGGTCTAAATAGCAGTATGAAAAATGGATTCTCCTAATGATTTGGTATTTTGTATACACTTTCGTTCGTTATCTTCAAGAACATGGAAATATACAGTGGATGCATTCTTCTACACAGAATACAGTCTGCAGAAATAGAAATTATGGGGTTAGGGTGATTGATTTGAATACAGAGCTATTGGAAGTCAGAAATCTAACTACATCATTCAGAATTGAAGATGACTATTATGCAGCAGTTGATCACGTTAACCTAACGGTTAAAAAAAATGAAGTATTGGCTATTGTGGGAGAGTCAGGCTCAGGCAAAAGTGCCTTTGCATTTTCAATTATGGGATTGCATAACAAAGCCAAAATTGATGGTGAGATTTTGTACAAAGGGCAGAATATAGCGAATATATCTCCCAACAAATTAAACAAACTCCGCGGTAAAGAAATGGGAATGATCTTTCAGGACCCACTTTCCGCACTAAATCCTCTGATGGTGATCGGTGAACAGATCGAAGAGATTCTGACACTGCATCAACCCAAGCTATCTTCGAAAGAAAAGAAAGACAAAGTAATTGATTTACTCAACCAAGTAGGGATTCCGCGTCCCGAACAATTATACAAGCAATATCCTCACGAACTATCGGGTGGTATGAGACAGAGAGTTGTTATCGCGATTGCGATTGCCAATAAACCTGAATTGTTGATTGCCGATGAACCAACGACAGCGCTTGACGTTACGATCCAACTACAAATTCTGGAGCTTATCCGCGAATTGAAGAACGAGATTAACGCAGGAATCATCCTGATCACGCATGATCTGGGAGTCGTTGCCGAGATGGCTGATCGCGTGGCAGTTATGTATGCAGGTGAAATTGTTGAGATCGCAGATATCTATACTCTAATGACCAATGCCAAGCATCCATATACACGGTCTCTACTAAACTCTATTCCTACCATTTCTGAAGAAAAATCGAAGCTTCATGTCATTCAAGGCATAGTTCCTTCACTGAAAAATCTTCCTCGCCAAGGGTGCCGATTCAAGGCTCGAATTCCATGGATAAGTGATTCGGCTCATGAAGAAAACCCACAGATGCATGAAATTGCACCAGGTCACTTTGTAAGGTGTACCTGTTATCAGCACTTTCATTTCCCTGATCAAGCTGAGGAGGAATAACATAATGGCATTACTCGAAGTAGAAGGACTAAAAATACACTTTCCGATTCGCGGAGGGCTGCTCAAGCGTGAGATTGGCAACATCAAAGCGGTTGATGATGTGAGCTTCTCCATTGAGCAAGGGAAAACGTACGGACTTGTAGGGGAGTCAGGCTCAGGCAAAACGACAACGGGGCGAGCCATTATTGGTCTCAACCATGTGACGGCTGGTAAAGTTCTTTTCAATGGAAAAGATCTGGCTACCGAGCGGCGTAAAGACCGTCAGCTACAGCGGGATGTGCAAATGATCTTCCAAGATCCGTACTCTTCGTTGAACCCCAAGAAACGGGTTATCGACATTATTGCTGAACCATTCCGCAATTATGAACGAATGACGGCTACGGAAGAGAAACGCCAGGTTCGAGACCTCCTGGAGAAGGTCGGATTGAGTCCAGAGTCGATCTATAAGTACCCTCATGAGTTTTCCGGAGGACAGCGGCAACGGATTGGCATCGCTCGTGCGATTGCATTAAAGCCTAAGCTGATCATCGCAGATGAGCCAGTATCCGCACTCGACGTATCCGTACAAGCTCAGGTGCTCAACTTCATGCAGGAAATACAAAAAGAGTTGAATCTGACTTATCTGTTCATCAGTCACGATCTCGGCATTATCCGTCATATGTGTGATCAGATCGGAATTATGTACAAAGGCCGATATGTGGAGCAAGGCACAACGGATGATATTTTTGAGAATCCACAACATATCTATACCAAGCGTTTACTTGCAGCCATTCCGGATATGGACCCAACCAAACGTGAAGAAATGGTAGCCTTCCGTCAGCAGGTCAAATCCGAGTATGAACATTCATACCGAAATTTCTTTGATGAGGAAGGGCTGGCATACTCGCTCCAATCCATTTCCGATACTCACCGAGTAGCTCTACCTCAGAAAGGTTGAAGACCATATGTGGAAAACGATAGTACGCAGAATTATCATTATGATTCCTCAGATCTTTTTGCTTAGCCTGTTGGTTTTTCTAATGGCTAAGGCGATGCCTGGGGATGCACTCACTGGATTACTCGATCCGAGTATTGATCCAAAAGCGTTGGAGGAACAGCGTGAAAGACTGGGATTAAATAATCCATGGTATGTACAGTATTGGGATTGGATCAAAAATGCTGCACAAGGCGATTTTGGACAATCTTTCCGATTCAAAATGCCTGTATCCGATTTGATTGGTCAGCGTGTTGCTAATACATTTTGGCTTGCACTGGCAACACTCATCATTACGTATCTGATTGCCATTCCACTTGGCATTATCAGTGGTCGTTACAACGATACTTGGTCTGATCGGTTGATCACAGGTTACACCTACTTGGGCTTTGCAGCCCCGTTGTTTATCTTCGCACTGGTGATGTTATGGATATTTGGATTTCATTTTGGCTGGTTCCCAACCGGGGGCAGCGTGGAACCTGGACTTACACCAGGTACATTCAGCTATATAACAAGCAAGTTTTATCATCTGTTATTACCATCACTATCCATGGCATTAATTGCAACGGTATCTACCGTCCAATACTTGCGTAGTGAAATTATTGATATCAAGCACAAAGAGTTCGTTCTTACTGCCAGAGCCAAGGGCGCCTCGGAATCTCGAATCTACAACAGGCATATTTTAAGAAATTCCCTGTTGCCGATCGCCGCATTTTTCGGTTATGAGATTACGGGACTTATCGGAGGTACCATCTTCATTGAGAGTATATTCAGTTATCCAGGTATGGGACAGTTGTTCCTGAATTCTATTTCTCTTCGGGATTTCAGTGTAGTAACTGCACTCGTCTTGTTATATGGAATAGCTACAATCCTGGGATCGTTGCTGTCTGACATTATTCTGGGTATTGTTGATCCGCGTATACGGATCAAGTAAGAACTTGAAGATTTCGGGGTGAAAATAAGATGAGCAAGACCAATGATGTCGTTATAACTTCACAGAAGATTGATAAGAGCCCCTCCAGCTTGAGTATTTTATGGCGGGAACTTGTCAGAGATAAGGTGGCACTAATCTCGCTCATATTTTTGGGACTGATCATATTGCTGGTTTACGGTACTTCTTTGATTCTGGATCAAGCTGAGATCGTTAAGGTAGATTTGTTCGCCTTGTATGAACCACCCTCCGCGCAGTATTGGCTGGGAACTGATTACGGCGGTCGTGATGTGTTCGGACAACTGATCATCGGTACGCGTAACTCTCTAACCATTGGTATTATCGTCACGCTAATGACTGGTTGTATAGGTATCCTGGTTGGTCTGTTATCCGGTTACTTCGGTGGAATGATCGATAACTTGTTTATGCGTGTTGTTGATTTCTTCATGATTCTTCCGTTCTTGATGATCGTAATCGCGTTTGTTACAGCAGTACCCAAATATAATATCATCTCGTTCTCTTTAATCATGACAGCCTTTCTCTGGATGGGAATCGCCAGACTGATTCGTTCCAAGGCATTGCAGGAGCGTGAACTCGATTATGTCAATGCTTCAAAAACGTTGGGATCATCCCATCTGAAGATTATGCTCTCACAGGTACTTCCTAATCTCAGCTCCATCATCATCGTCACGATGACGTTGAATCTCGCTGCCAACATTGGCCTCGAATCGGGACTGTCCTTCCTGGGATTTGGATTTCCGGAAAGTACACCCAGTCTTGGAACACTCGTAAGCTATGCTCGTAATCCGCAAACACTGGAATTCAGATGGTGGATATGGCTACCTGCGTCAATACTAATTCTGTTATTGATGTTGAGTATAAATAATGTCGGACAGGCCCTGAAGCGTGCGACTGATGCAAGACAAAGAAGAGGTTAAAAAAAGGGAGGAAAGATTCATGAAAAAGGGATTATTTTCACGGGGACTATTTTTCACGATGATGTTGGTCTTCGTACTGGCGCTTGCGGCGTGCTCGGAGAAAGAGGCGGCAACACCGACACCTTCTACGAACACAGGGGAAACAAAGACAGAGGAGAAGCCTACTAAAGAAGAGGGCGTCTACTCTATCGAAGATTTTAGCAATGTCAAAACGAATGAAGGTACTGCTATTGAGGGTGGATCCATAACATACGGACTTGTATCCGATACTGCATTTGAAGGAACATTGAACTTTAACTTCTACTCCGGTAACCCGGATGCAAATGTTCTACAATGGTTTGATGAAGGTTTGCTGACTTGGGATAAAGACTATGTATATACCAACGATGGTGCAGCAACGTATGAAACATCGGAAGATGGCAAAACGTTCACACTGACGATTCGTGATAATGTAAACTGGCATGACGGCAAGCCTGTAACGGCTGAAGATTTGCAGTTTGCTTATGAAGTGATCGGTAACAAGGCTTATGATGGCCCACGCTATGATTCCAACTTTACAAGTGTAGTAGGTATGGATGATTATCACGCTGGAAAAGCAAAAACGATCTCTGGGATCAAGGTTCTTAGCGAAAAACAAATCAGCATTACGTACAAGGAATCTACACCTTCCCTGCTGACAGGTGGCGTGTGGACATATCCGCTGGCTAAACATATCTTCGGTGATATGGATGTAGCAAAAATGTCTTCTTCCAAAGAAGTACGTGAGAAACCAATCGGTTTCGGTCCATTCAAAGTGGAAACAATCACTCCAGGTGAGTCTGTAACTTTCGTTAAAAATGATGACTACTGGCGCGGAGCTCCAAAACTGGACAAAGTGACTTTGAAAGTAATCAACCCAACAACGGTTGTTCAAGAATTGAAATCTGGCGGGGTAGACCTCGTGGATTCATTCCCGACAGATCAATATAAAGACAATGCCAATATGTCCAACGTTGAATTCCTAGGTGCAATCGATCGTGCTTACACCTACATCGGTTTCAAACTGGGTACATGGGACGCTGACAACGGCAAAGTTGTAACAAACCCAGATGCAAAAATGGCTGACAAAATCCTGCGTAAAGCAATGTGGCAGGCTGTAGATAACGACCAAGTTGGTAAACGTTTCTATAACGGTCTGCGTTGGAATGCAACAACACTGATTCCACCGTCTCACCCAAAATTCCATGATTCCAACAATCCGGGTGTAACTTATGACCCCGAAGCAGCGAAGAAGTTGCTCGACGAAGCCGGTTACAAATTGGATGGAGAATTCCGTACGAAACCGGACGGTTCCCCACTTGAAATCAACTTTGTATCCATGACAGGTGGCGACACCGCTGAACCACTGGCACGTTACTACGTTCAATCCTGGGCAGCAATTGGTCTGAAAGTAAACCTGGAAATGGTTGAGTTCAACAATTTCTATGACCGTGTAGGTAACACAGGTAAAGATGATCCGAATATTGATGTGTATCAAGCAGCTTGGGGCGTGGGTATTGACGTAGATCCAGCTGGTCTGTATGGCCGTGATGCACTGTATAACTTCTCCAGATTCTCCAGCGAAGAAAACGACAAATTGCTGGCACAAGGTGTATCTGCTGAAGCGTTTGACGTCGAAAAACGTAAAGAGATCTACAATCAATGGCAGCAGTACATGGTTGATGAAGTTCCTGTATTCCCGACACTGTACCGTGCAGAAGTAGTACCAGTTAACAAACGTGTAATGAACTATGCGATTGGTGACGGAACAGGTTTATATCTGAATGACATTCAAGTTAATGCAGATAAAGCAGTTGCAGCTGAGTAATAAAAAAGCATTAGCAGCAAATAAGGATTGGGGTCCTTTAAAGCGTTCGGTTGCTAGATTTAATGGATAAGATTCTCCTAGGTATGAATAGAAAAATTCTTGAAAAACATGGATTCCGTACACTCTGGCATGGGGGTATGGGGTTCATGTTTTTTTTGGTAACAAATAAATAAAAAAAATTTAACTTTTTTTATAAAAATTGCAGACAAAATGTCTCTTCACTTCGTCTATATCTGTAAGAGGTGATTTTCTGATGAAAAGATGGTGGATACGGGCAGGAATGCTGCTGGCTCTACTGGTCATTATATATTTGGGTTTAAAGCCGGACATGCTGGTGGGTAAACCGGGAATTAAAGCTGAGTCGGCTGTATTAATGGATATGAACTCGGAACAGATTTTGATCAATTTTAATGGTTCAGAGGAAATCGCCCCTGCAGGGATCAGTAAATTGATGACCGAACTGTTGGTCATGGAAGCTGTCATTAACGGAGAATTACGCTGGGATGACCCTGTTAATATCAGCCTGTATGCAAGTTCAGTAGGTGGCAGCCATCTGGGGTTGAAACAAGGGGAGCAATTTACAGTACAGGAGCTATTCCAGATTGTAGCCGTTTATTCCGCAAATGACGCTGCTATAGCTCTGGCTGAACATATTAGTGGGACAGAGCAGACTTTTGCACAAAAGATGAATCAGAAGGCTGCCGAGATCGGACTGTCTGACAAGACGGTGTTTACCAATGCAACAGGTTTAAGCGAAAAACTACTTGGTCCGAATCGTCCGAAGGACATACAAGGGCAGACTGTAATGACCGCTGTAGATGCATGCAAGCTTGCACGTTATTTGCTGAATAACTATCCCGAAATATTGAGAGTTTCCAGCCAAATGCAGGTGTCGATCCACCAAAAAGGAATGTACATGAGCAACACCAACTGGATGTTATCCTCGATCGGCGGGTCATACGCATACGACGGAAACGATGGATTGAAGACCGGATATGATGAGGATTCTGGCTATCACTTCGTGGGTACGGCTGAGCGAAATGGCAAGCGGCTAATTTCCGTTGTATTGGGTTCAGATAGTCGTGAGGGACGTTTCATCGAGACACGTAAGCTGTTCAATTATGGATTTTCCGGTTCAAAGTAAGGGGAAATGGAACTTCGGAAGGCTACGCTGTTAACCTATGGTTGATCATGGTAAAATAATTTACGTATAGTTCCAAATTATTATGTAATTTACTTTAAAGGGGGAAATGATTTGAAAGAAATAAGTAAAAAGGTATATGCTCTCACCCTTAGCATGGCGATGTCAATCGCATTGATTCAACCAGCGGTCCAGGCAGCAGAAGCGGTGAAGCCTACGGCGTCAGTCGCTGAATCCATTGCTTCGAAGGCAGCACAGACACTACAGCAACTGGGATACATAGATGGCATAACAGATGGAATGAAAGAGCCACAAACACCAATTACTCGTGCTCAAGCGGCTATCATCCTGCAGCGTGTACTTCAACTGGATGCTCCAGCGACTCTTACAGGTTTCGCAGATGTATTGGCTAAGGATGAAGCTGCTCCTGCCATTTACGCCCTGAAGCAAAGTGGTCTTATACAAGGACAAGCCAAAGGATACGCACCAGATGCACCTCTAACAAGAGCACAGATGGCATCGTTGTTTACTCGGGCGTTCGAACTGAAAGATAATGGAATTCAGGTTGTATACAGTGATATGGCGCAGATTCCGAAGGTACACACGGAGGATGCCATTCGTCTGAAGCAGCATTTTATTATCGAAGGCAGCGCGTTTAACGCCAAAAATTCGGTGACCCATGGCGAGTTTGCTGATGCGCTGTATCTCGCTCTTGGACTTGATGTGCAGTCAGAAGGTCTCACACCGCTGGAAGACTTCTTCAAACAGCCGGCTCAAGCAGGATTCCAAATGTCTCCGGATGGTAAACATCTGGCCTACATGGAGCCTTGGAACAACCGAATGAATATTGTGGTGAAAGAGAATGGTCAGGACAAGTCGGCACGTATCACAAGTGAGACTGAGCGCAGTATAGCTGCATTCGTATGGAAAACAAAGGATAAGTTGCTGTATGTAAAGGATGAGGCGGGGGATGAGAACTATCATATTTATGTAACGGATATCGATGGTAAGAACAGTAAGGATCTGACGCCCTATCCGAATACAAGAGCGATCCTGGTAGACTCTCAGAGAATATCCCGGATGAGATTCTAGTGGGCATGAACAAACGTGATCCTCGGATCTTTGACGTGTACCGGATTAACATCAAGACAGGTGAGGCGGTGCTTGCTGCGGAGAACCCGGGTAATATTACGGGCTGGCTTACGGACCATGAAGGTAAAATCCGTGTGGCCATATCCAGTGATGGTAATGTCTCTTCGTTGATGTATCGTGAATCGGAAGATAAGCCATTCGAAAACTTGATGACGACCAAGCTCGGAGAAACATTTGCTCCGGTGATGTTCACGTATGATAACAAAAACATCTATGCCGTATCCAATCTGGATCGGGATAAAACAGCTATCGTAGAATACAGCCCAAGCAGCAAAAAAGTAACGAAAACCATCTATCAAAACAAAGACGTGGATGTATCCAGTTTCGTTCCCTCTAAAGAAAAAGGCACAATCCTTGCAGCTGTCTATGAGACGGACAAGGTTAACTATGAATACTTCGACAATGATTTTAAAAAATTGATGCAGGATATTCAGGCAAAGGTTCCGGGTAAAGAAGTAAGCATTTCAAACATAAGTGAAGAAGGCCAGGTTCTGTTCGTTGCGTATAGCGATAAATCGATGGGTACGTATTACTTCTATGATTCCAAGACGGGTAAGCTCGATAAATTAGCTGACGCGGCACCTTGGATTGATGAGAGTAAAATGTCGGATGTAAAACCCATTACGTACAAATCTCGTGACGGCTTAACGCTTCATGGTTATCTGACGCTCCCCAAGGGGCCGAGGCTTCCCAATTGCCACTGGTTGTTGTTCCACATGGCGGACCTTGGGCCCGGGACTCGTGGGGCTTTAATCCGGAAATCCAATTTCTCGCAAGCCGGGGCTACGCCGTACTACAGGTGAACTTCCGCGGGTCTACTGGATACGGCAAGGAATTCCTGGATGCCGGGAACAAAGAGTGGGGTAAAGCGATGCAGAACGACCTCACAGACGGCGTGAATTGGCTGGTAGAAGAGGGAACGGTTGATGCGAAGCGTGTAGCCATCTATGGTGGATCTTATGGTGGTTATGCAGCCCTGGCAGGACTGGCATTCACACCGGAAGTGTATGCGGCAGGAATTAGCTATGTGGGGCCTTCCAATCTGTTCACGCTGCTGGATTCACTGCCACCTTACTGGGAATCGGAGCGCAACATGTTCTATGAACGGATGGGCGATCCGGTGAAAGACAAGGAGCTGCTGACAGCTGTTTCACCACTGTTCCATATTGATCAGATGAAAGCCCCATTGTTCGTGGTTCAGGGCGCAAATGATCCGCGTGTCAAACAGGCTGAGTCTGATCAGATCGTGGAGGCTCTGCGCAAGCGTGGCGTAGATGTACCTTATATGTTAAAAGCAAATGAAGGACATGGCTTCGGCAATGTTGAAAATCAATTGGATTTATATCGTGCGATTGAGAAATTCCTGAACCGCCACCTGATGCAGCAATCGTAGTCTAGTTCAGCAAGAAGGCCGTCCCACAGGTTCTAATTAACCCGAGGGACGGCTTTTTGTTGTGGAGTAGGGTGTTGAATGAACGTGGTGTCCAAAATGGGTTCCAAGCATATCAACAAATTGACATATGGGATGAATGTATTTTAAAATGACCAATGAGTCATTATTGTTCGGTTTAGTTTAATATATATGTATCATTACAGCCTTACACTACTGGATTGCAATCTGATCGGGGAGGAAACATGTGATGCAAAAACAAATGAAATGGCCGCTTATCCTATTTGCTATCGGGGTGTTTATGGCTGCGCTGGATAACGGAATTATCACCTCGTCTCTAACCACTCTAAATGCATCGTTTGGCGTGTCGCCGACGTGGGGAGCATGGACAATTACGCTCTATACGCTTGGACTCGCGGTGAGTGTGCCGATTGCGGGCAAGCTCTCCGACCGTTATGGACGCAAGAAGCTGTTTCTGATTGAAGTAGCTTTGTTCGGAATCGGGTCTTTACTCGTTGCGCTAAGCACATCGTTTACCGTCTTCCTGATGGCTCGTGTCATCCAAGCGTTGGGTGGTGGCGGGATTTTTATCATTGCGAGCTCTTACGTATTAAGCAAGTTCCCAGCGGAGCGTCAGGGCACAGCTTTGGGTCTTCTGGGAGGGATGAACGGGGTAGCTGCGATTCTTGGGCCGAATATCGGTGCTTTTATCCTCGATATCACGGGGAATTGGCATTGGTTGTTTTTGATCAATGTACCGATCGCCATTTTGCTGTTTATTGCAGGTATTCGTTATATTCATGAAGAACAGGAGTTGAGCCGTAAGGCGGTGGATTGGAGCGGTATCGCGGTCCTGACGCTGGGTGTGCTCAGTCTGATGTACAGCTTCAGCAATCTGGATGGCGTAAATATGCTGCAAAGTCTTGGCTCGCCGATGTTCTATGGCTTTTTTCTGGCAGGTGTGGTCATTCTGGTCCTCTTCTACTTTCTTGAAAAAAGGCTTGAAGGATCACAACGTGAACCTGTTGTATCTACACAGCTTCTGGGCATTGCGTCCTTTCGTTGGACGCTGCTGATTGCCTTTTCTCCGGAGCCATTCTGGCATCCGTGATCTTCATTCCAGGCTTTGTTGAGCAATACCTGGGGGTATCCAACACAGCCTCCGGTTACTGGTTTACGCCACTTGCACTGGCTTCAGGAATTGGTGCAGGGGGCGGTGGTTATCTGGTTGACCGCAAAGGGCCAATCTGGACCTTATCCGTGGCAGGAGTGCTGTCGGCTATCGGCTTCCTGCTCTTCCCGCTGTGGGTAGAGCATATCTGGCAATTCGTAATTGCGAGTGTGCTCGTGGGGATCGGCTTCGGTATGATGCTGGGAGCTCCGGTGAACGTGCTCGTTACCGAACAGGCGGGTGAGAACAACAAAGGTATTGCGGTGGCGACCAGTTCCTTGTTTCGTCAGATGGCTATGGCAATCGCGCCAACCATTTTTGCCGGCTTTCTGGCTCGCTCCTTCTCCAACCTGGGATCCAATATTCAACAAGGTCTCGCAGATCAGGGCATTCAGGTGCCACCCGAAGCGCTTCAACAATATGCATCTGGTGGCAGCGCAGCTTCAGGAAGCGATATTTCCAGCATAACCGAAGGATTCTCCCAAATTCCGGATCAGGGCATTCGAGATGTGCTGCTACAGGCTCTGCATCAGACAACCGGTGAGGGGTATAGTGGGCTGTTCTGGTCTGCGGTCATTTTCAGTGTGCTCACGCTGGTGGCTGCGCTTATTACAAGACGTCAGCGTCATAAAGAGAAACGGAATCTTGTAGAGACCGCATCAACAAACTGAATGGTTGGACATTCCACATCAAGAGAACAGTGCTCCTTTTGCCAGTAAAAAAGGAGGGCTGTTCTTTTCAATTTAACCGTATTGTAACTTTTCATCATCCAGCAATGATTACAATAGAACGAGCGTGAGCGGCGCTTTCTTTTCAGATAGAGAAAACTTCAGAGAACACCGTGTCACAAGCCATTCCGCACGTTTAATGGTAATTATATAAGTTGAACAAATAATTAAAACTGGACCATTGCGGGGTCAGGACAAGTTATATTCAGCTTATATAGCAGGCAGTATCGAATTTCATTTTGACAGTGAAGAAGGAATCGATGGATGAAAAGCAGAACTAAAGATAAGAAGAAGAAAAGAAGAAAAGGTCTATATATAACGCTCGTTTCGCTCGTTGTTTTGTTAATCGGGGGCTATTTGTTTCGTCAGCAGCTTGCTGTAGCAGCCTTCGATCTGTTTCTCGCTGGTTCAGTTGAAGATCAGTTGTCCCGTTCCTATGTTCCCCAGGAGGGTAACAATACGCCAGATCCAACCGTATATCGCAAAGAACCGTTCTCGGTGCTGCTGCTTGGTTCGGACAAACGTGCTTATGAGAAAACACGTGGACGCTCTGACACGGTCATCTATGCCGTTGTTCGTCCGAAAGAATCCCGTGTACTTCTGGTATCCATTCCGCGTGATACCTATGTTCAGATTGTTGGACGTGATGCCAACAAGGATGGCGAGGATGATTATGACAAGCTTGCGCATGCCTACGCCTTCGGTGGGGAGAATATGTCTATCAATACGGTGGAGAAGTTTCTCGATGCGGATGTAGGCTACTATGCAACGATTAACTTTGACGGGATCAAGAAAGTCGTTGATGCACTTGGTGGCGTGAAGCTGCCGATCGATGAGGACATTGTGAACAAGAATCCGGAACATGTGCAGTTCACGATAGAAGGCGGCAAGCCGATCTATGACGGACAGGAAGCACTTTACTATGTGAGATACCGCGAGGATAGCGATTTTAATCGGACCAAGCGGCAGCAAATCTTCCTGAATGCGATGGCGAATGAGATGCTTAATCTGAATGCCATCAGCAAAATTCCGGAATTGATTCAGATTATGGGAGACAGCTTCCAGACGGATATGCAGCCTTCCTTCATTATTGATCTGGCCAAACAGGTACTGACGCAGGAAAAACCGCAAATCTCAAGCTTCACTATCTTGGGCGAAGGGATGCGGAAAGACGGAATTTATTACGGCAAGGCAGATGAGAAAGACGTCCAATATGCCAAAGAGCTGATTAACAACTGGATGGATGAATCGACCCAGCCGGTGAAGTAATGATTCCTGACCGGCAGAAGATCGAATAACCAATTCCATACAGACGTTATGTTTCAGAGAATGATCAGCAGTGCGTTTATTGGCGGACTGCTGTTTTTTTTCTTTGTAGAAGGAATTTGAATGTTGTCCTTTTGGAACATCTGGCGTTCTGATTCGTATGATATAAGTTGAGTGAGATAAGCTGAATGATGAAATTCACAAGGAGGATACGTACGGGTATGAACATCGCATTTTTTTTGCTGCCCAAACAGGAAGTTACATGTGTAACGTCGGATTCTACTCTGCGGCAAACGCTGGAACGGATGGAATATCATCGGTTCACAGCGGTGCCCATTTTGAATAAGGAAGGCAAGTATATTGGCACGGTAACCGAGGGTGACCTGTTGTGGTATATGAAGAACTCCGAGGGAAAGATCTCATTTGAAAACGCTTCAAAATTTTTGCTCAAAGACGTTCCACTTCGCCTGGATATCAAGCCCGTATCCATTGAAGCCAATATGGAGGACTTGATTAATCTGGCCAAGGTTCAGAACTTTGTGCCGGTGGTCGATGATATGGAGCGCTTCATTGGGATCGTAAGACGGAGTCAGATTATTGAATATTGCGAGGGCATTGTAGCGAAGGAATCCATGAAAGTAAAGTAAGCCGAAAACAAATTTCAATATTGTTGCAACAGCGTGGATAATCACAGCCGTCCGGTATCATGTTAAACTTAAGAAGAGCTGAACAAGATCGAATTTAAATGAATTTTCCACAAGTTAAAATGCGAATTCGTTGTATGGGGTCCCCGCAAAGTTCCTAAAATGAGTTTCGGAGGACTTCTCCGCTTTTTGGGGTAATTTTGCGGCCCCCCTTTTTATGCTATAATGGAGAATAAAGCTTTTTCGGGGAGAGTGACTTTCGCCAATATGCCTAAAGAACTGGATGTAGCCAAACGCGCTAAAGTGATTGAATGGCTTAAAACCGAAGTGCTTGATCAGGTATCCCGATTGTTCAAAGCGTTATGGGAAGGCAGCACAACCCGAATCGGGGACAGTCTCGCCAGTTTGATGATGAGTAGTTACATATTGGGCCGCAGGCTCGGTATTCCTTTCAAGGATCTGGATGCACTGCTTGTTGAGAAATTGAAAAAGCATAAACAGGAAGGTCACCAGCTGGAAGACTGGTACCAGGATATTTCCGCGCTAGAAGATCACATGCGTAAGAGGTGAATTTGTTGAAATTTAGCTTTAAATCAGCTGTCTGGAGCGTAGTCTATCTGCTCTTGCTACTTTCGCTGTTAACTCCTTTATCGGTTTTGGCCATATTTTTCATGATGATACCAGGAGTTATTTTGTTTGCTTCATTACCGGTAAAATCATTTATATGGCATCTCGTCCCAGTGGCGATTATTTTGGTCGTATTTAGTCCGATTTATCTGTTATTACTGCTTTTGTTCACCCTGCCCGCGATCGTTATGGGTAATGCGTATAAGAAAAAGAAATCGGCCCTGTTCGCCCTAATGGTTGGAAGTGGAACCATGCTGGCCGAATATCTGTTGCTTTTGTTGATTGGAAGTGTAATCTTCCAATTTGACTTGTCGAGTTATATTGATGATGTGGTCAGATTGACGATTGAACCCTTGACGAATACATCCAGTCAGATGGTAAATGGGTTTGTATGGACACCTGAAATGACTCAGGATGTTGCTAGGCAGACGCAGCTTATGATTCCGTTCGCCCTGGTGGTCACGTCTCTGGTCATGGCTCTAATTACACATCTCATTGCACGTCCGATTCTGAACGTTATGGGCGTGGTTGTACCGAAATTTCCACCTGCGCGAGAATGGCGTATGCCGCGTGCACTAATCTGGTATTACTTCCTGGCATTGTTGTTCGAGGTGATATCCAGACAAAGTGATGGAACGTACTGGACCATGATTGCCATGAACCTGTCGCCTCTGATTAATCTGGGCTTCATGATTCAAGCTATCGGCTTCTTCTTCTTTCTCTCACATGCAAAGAAATGGAATCCGGTTGTACCGTATTTGCTGGCGGCGGCAGTCTTCTTCATTGGACCGCTGCGGATTATAGGGATTATCGATCTGGCGTTCCCGCTTCGCGAGGCAATATCGAAACCAAAACGATAGGGTGATGAGTCATGCCTAAATTTCTGAAGAAACGCTGGCACGGCTACTATACCGTATGGGCGTTCATACTGCTGCTTCTGCTTGTTATGTCCGTGACCATCTATAACTGGGCGCTTGGTTTGATTAGTCTGATACTGGCTTCGGCGCTGGGAATCGTCATGATTAAGGCGGAGCTCGCGTTCCGTCGTGAGCTTAACGACTACATTAATGGCCTGTCCATTCGGATTAAGCGGATGGAGGGGGAAGCGGTCAGCATGCTTCCATTCGGTATTGTGCTGTACAGTGAGGATCGTACGGTAGAGTGGCATAACCGCTTCGTCGCGGACATGTTCCAGGAAAAGACGATGGTGGGCAATCCGCTGCAAAATTTGTTTCCCAAACTTCCTCAACCGAAGGAGAAGAAGGATGGGAACAAGGAGTCGTCCAAGGAACTTCATGACGAGTTCCAACTGGATGACCGTTATTATGGAGTCATTCATAATCCGCAGGAGCGGTATGTATATGTCTACGAAATTACGGAGCTAGCCATTCTACGTGATAAATATGAGAATGAACGCATTGCACTGGGCATTCTGGTTCTCGATAATCTGGACGAGGCTTCTCAAGGCATGGACGACCAACAGCGGACTGCGCTGATTGCTCGTGTAACCAGTGAGATTACGTCCTGGGCGAAACGGTATGAGGTTTACCTGCGCCGCCTCTCCTCTGATCGTTATCTCATGATGCTGAATTATAAGTCTTTGCAGGAGCTGGAGCAGAGCCGATTCGTCATTCTGGATGAAGTCCGGGAGATGACCGCTGATCTTAAAGTACCGATGACGCTAAGTGTTGGACTGGCATTTGGTTCGGATACCATCAGTGAGATGGGAGAACTGGCTCAGTCCAGTCTGGATATGGCACTTGGTCGTGGTGGCGATCAGGCTGCCGTAAAATCTGGACAACGGTTGTCCTTTTACGGTGGAAAGTCCAACGCGGTGGAGAAACGAACACGGGTAAGAGCCCGGGTTATCGCCCATGCATTACGTGATCTGATGCAGGAGAGCGACCGGGTAATTATCATGGGCCACAAAATGCCCGACATGGATGCGATTGGCGCGTCTATTGGGGTATGGAAAGCGGCGAGTCTCTACAATGTAGAGGCACGAATTGTGCTGGACGGGCCCAACCCATCCATTGAACGCATGATGGAACAGGTGAACAAGGATGAGAAATTGTCCAAAGCTTTTGTGTTGCCAGAACAGGCTACTCAGATGATGACAGAACATACGCTGCTTGTTGTAGTGGATACGCATAAGGCATCCATGACCATGGAGCCGAAGTTGGTCCAATCCGCTACACGTGTCGTGGTTGTGGATCACCACCGTCGGGGTGAAGAATTCATTAACGATGCAGTGTTAATCTATCTTGAACCATATGCCTCCTCGGCTGCGGAACTGGTGACTGAGCTTCTTCAGTATATTCATGACAAGGTACAATTCACTCCGCTGGAAGCGACGGCGTTATTAGCCGGAATTACAGTGGACACGAAGCATTTTGCACTCCACACAGGTTCGAGAACGTTTGAAGCGGCAGGCTTCCTGCGTCGTAGTGGTGCAGACACGATCATGATTCAGCGGCTCATGAAGGAAGATCTGTCAGAATATATTGCTAAGGCAGAAATCATAAAGCATGCTAAAATGGTATACGGGAACATTGCGCTGGCGGTCACGGACCCTGGCAACAAGATTCCACAGATGATGATCGCTCAAGTGGCGGACACATTGCTCAATATGACCGATGTGGTCGCTTCATTTGTCATTAGTGAACGTCCGGATGGACTGATTGGCATCAGCGCGAGATCGCTGGGGCGCATGAATGTTCAGGTGGTTATGGAACGACTGGGCGGTGGCGGACATTTGACAAATGCTGCCGTGCAGCTTGAAGGAACGCTTGGAGAGGCAGAAAAACGGCTGACGAACGTACTGGCTGAAATCGAAAAGGAAGAGGGGCTGTTCGAATGAAAGTCATTTTTATAAAAGATATGAAGGGTCAAGGGAAAAAAGGGCAAGTGAAGGAAGTGTCTGAGGGATACGCACAGAACTTCCTTCTGCCACGGGGAATCGCACGTCCAGCAACAGACGGAAACATGAAAACACTGGACAATCAGAAGGCAGCGGAAGACAGACGTAAACAGGAAGAGAAAGCAGAAGCGGAAGCTCTGGCTAAAAAGCTGGAAGCTGAAGTGACTGAACTAAAAGCAAAATCCGGCGAAGGCGGCCGTCTGTTCGGTGCAATCACGAGCAAACAAATCGCTGAAGCTCTGGCAGCGAAAGGTCTGAAAGTCGACAAACGCAAAATCGAACTGGACGAGCCTATTCGCACACTCGGCGTAACGCAAGTCACCGTCAAGGTTCACCCTGAAGTGAAGGCTACCTTGAAGGTACAGGTAACGGAGGAGTAAGATGGGCGGCGAAATGTTATTCGACCGGATTCCCCCACAGAACCTGGAAGCCGAACAGGCCGTGCTGGGTGCAATCCTGTTGCAGGGCGAGGCCCTGATTACAGCGATGGAACGGGTGCAAACCGAGGATTTCTATGATAAACCCCATCAATTAATCTTTGAAGCGATGATCCAGCTTGGCGAGGGAAACCAACCGATTGACCTCGTGACTCTGACTTCGCTTCTGAAGGATAAAGGCGAGCTTGAGGACATTGGCGGCGTCAGTTATCTGGCGAAGCTGGCTCATGGTGTACCGACTGCCGCGAACGTGGATTATTACGCTCAGATTATTGAAGAGAAATCCATGCTGCGTCGCCTGATTCGTACGGCTACGCAGATTGTAAGTGAAGGATACACGGGCGGCGAGGATGTTGCGGCTATGCTTGGAGAAGCAGAGCGGCGCATTCTGGAGATTTCCAACCGACGTTCCAGCAGTGGTTTTATAGCCATTCAGGATGTACTGATGGAAGTATTCGATCGTGTGGAGACGCTGCATCAGAACAAGGGCACCACAACGGGCATTCCGTCCGGGTTCATCGATCTGGACAAGATGACCGCTGGATTCCAACGGAGTGACTTGATCATTGTAGCGGCACGTCCATCTGTAGGTAAGACCGCCTTTGCCTTGAATATTGCTCAGAATGTAGCCATTCGGGCACAGGAGACGGTTGCGATATTCAGTCTGGAGATGTCAGCCGCACAGCTCGTGCAGCGTATGATCTGTGCAGAGGCCAATCTGGATGCGGGTGTCATGCGTATGGGTGATTTCAAAGGTGATGAAGATTGGCAGAAGCTCACGATGGGCATTGCAGCTTTGAACGAAGCTAACATCTACATCGATGATACGCCAGGGATTACCGTAGCTGATATTCGTGCCAAATGCCGTCGTCTCAAGAAAGAGAAAGGCCTTGGCATGATTCTGATCGACTACCTTCAACTGATTAGTGGACGCGGTAAAGCCGGGGAGAACCGTCAACAAGAGGTATCCGAGATTTCACGTACACTAAAACAGATTGGCCGGGAATTGGAAGTTCCGGTTATTGCCTTGTCTCAGCTGAGCCGGGGTGTAGAGCAACGTCAGGATAAACGTCCGATGATGAGTGACTTGCGGGAATCGGGATCGATCGAGCAAGATGCTGACATCGTAGCGTTTCTGTACCGGGATGACTACTATAACCAGGAGACCGAGAAGAAAAACATTATCGAGATTATTATCGCCAAACAGCGTAATGGTCCGGTAGGTACGGTAGAACTGGTCTTCCTGAAGAACTTTAATAAATTCGTTAACTACGAGCGGGCACACAATGATGCCTTTGCCATGTAGGGGACAGATACAGACTACCTTCGAAAGGGAAGTGAAATCGTCTGTCCCGACATCAACCATTAGATTCTATGAACTCATAAATACGTTGTGAATACGACATATAGCGTTGGATGGGAATACGTATTGTATAACCGGGGTTAGCCGTCAAGCAAGTTTTGACTGGCTTCGCCGGTTTTTTGTGTCGGAATATCGAGTCAATTCCGAACATTAGGGTGTGACTATATCTAATTGTTCGCCATTTGATTTGACTTTGAAAAAAGGGACTGGTACACTAGTACTGCTGCGTTAAAGCAGCGAAAACCTTCCCTTGGATGTAAATAGAGGGGATTTTCACTGTCCGTTAGCACGCTTCTCCGCTGGTAATTTCACTTCAAATTCCTGCCGAGATAGAGGACGGACAGACCAATACAAAGGTGCGCAAGGCACCCACGGAGGTATGTACTATGTCAACGGTAGTTGTAGTGGGAACGCAATGGGGAGACGAAGGTAAAGGCAAGATTACGGATTATTTGGCGGAATCCGCAGATGTGGTTGCTCGTTACCAAGGCGGTAACAATGCAGGACACACGATTCTGATCGATAACAAAAAATATAAATTGACGATGATCCCATCGGGTATCTTCTACACGGATAAAGCATGTGTAATTGGTAACGGTATGGTTATCAACCCGAAAGCACTCATTGAAGAAATTAACTATATTCATGACAATGACTTTACTACGAAAAACTTGTCTATCAGCGAACGCGCACACATCATCTTGCCATATCACATGGTATTGGATGCATTGGAAGAAGAGAGCAAAGGCCCGAACAAAATCGGTACAACAGGCAAAGGAATAGGCCCATGTTACATGGACAAATCAGCCCGTATCGGTATTCGTATGGTTGATCTGCTTGATGCGGAAGAGTTCGAGCTGAAACTGCGTCATTTGGTCAAAGAAAAGAACCGCGTAATCGAGCAAGTTTATGGCGGCGAGCCTGTAGATGTAGAAGAAATTCTGAAAGATTACCTCGGATATGCCGAAATTCTGCGTCCTTATGTTCGTGATACATCCGTTGTGCTCAATGAATACATTGATGAGGACAAAAAAGTATTGTTCGAAGGTGCACAAGGCGTTATGTTGGATCTTGATCAAGGAACTTATCCATTTGTTACTTCATCCAATCCGTCCGCAGGCGGGGTATGTATCGGTTCTGGCGTTGGCCCAGCTCGGATTCAGCAGGTTATCGGTGTGGCTAAAGCGTACACAACACGTGTAGGAGATGGTCCTTTCCCGACAGAGCTGCATGATGCGATTGGTGACCAAATCCGTGAGACGGGACATGAGTACGGAACGGTAACAGGACGTCCGCGTCGTGTCGGCTGGTTCGACAGTGTCGTTGTTCGTCACGCACGTCGTGTTAGTGGCATTACAGGTCTTTCCCTGAATTCCCTGGATGTAATGACAGGTCTGGAAACGGTGAAAATCTGCACAGGATACAAATTCCGCGGCGAGGTTATCACTCACTATCCGGCAAGCCTGAAAATGCTGGCAGAATGTGAAGCCGTATACGAAGAGCTTCCAGGCTGGAGTGAAGATATCACTACGGCGAAGAAGCTGGAAGATCTGCCTGTGAACACGCAGAACTATGTGAAACGTGTTTCCGAATTGACAGGTATTCCTATTGCGATCTTCTCTGTAGGCCGTAATCGTGAACAAACGAATCAGGTTCTTCCTATCTACGAATAAGCAGTTAGGCTAACCCGGCAACGCTAAGGTAGACATTTATTAATTAATTTGCCTAAACGGGCACCATAGAGCCCCAGTTATCGCTTGATTTTAGCGATGGCTGGGGTTTTTCGCGTGCTTTCTGATATAATCCCCGAATTTCCGTCAATACTGGGTAACAGTAGACTCATAGATCCTGAATATTAAATGTGATATGGGGTCGGAAAACGGAGGGAGAGAACGGGAATGAAGTTGCTTCAATGGTTTATTAAAGTTGTACTTACCGTGATGCTGGTCAGTTCGTTGACTTTGCTGACAACCGGATTAATTGTTCAGTCATATGTAAAATCGCTGCTGGCGAGTTTCAATATTCAGTGGGAAGGCCAGCCTATGGGGTTAACGGCTATGTTTCAGGGGGCACTGGGAGGTAAAGCTGTTGAAGAGAAGAAGCCCGGAACGGGCACGACAGACCAGCCGGCAGGAGCGGAAGAGGAACATGTTCCGGAAGATGCGATATCTGTCATGGGCAATGGGACAGGGAGCGGAGAGTCCGGCGCCAGCACAGGCAACAACAGCACAGGACAGGATTCAGGCTCAGACGGGGATCAAGGGACAACTTCAGGAACAGACTCTTCTGCTACGGGGTCTAGCTCAGGGGGCGGCTCTGGTACGGGAACAGACGCAGATGCTGGCACAAATACGGGCACCGATTCAGGAACAGCAGCTGGCAATAGTACAGCACCGGGAAACGGAACAGGTACGAGTTCCGATGGTACGGCTTCTTCAGGGAATGATGAGATTGTAGTATCCCCGGATGACATTACCGGCAAAAAGGATAAGCTTCCGTTGGAGGAAAAAGAAAAGATTTTCAGTCTGCTGATGAACAAGCTGCCTCAGAAAGAAATGCAGCAGATTTCAAGTGCCATGGAAGGTGGCCTGACCGAACAGGAGCTGCGTGATATTGAGCAGGTGATTTCCAAGTATCTGACCAGTGAAGAATACGATAACCTGATGGAAGTCCTTCAGGCGGAATAAATCAAAAGGTTGTAGGAGCAGTTCGGCAATCCCTTGCTAGATATATATTCCATAGAAATCGAACAGAAGAATTCGGGGAATTGAGGCTGAAGCAAGTTTGGTTTCTAGTAATAAAATGCTAAAAAATGGTTAGCATATAATCCTACCAATTCGAGGCATCCTATAGCATGACTTTCATGAAATCCCTTACCAGAGATGATCTGGCAAGGGATTTTCCACTTGTATTTTTATGAAAAAGAAATCACATTATAGTGGGTCTTAGAACCTAGTCTTAAAAAATGATCAAAAGTACAGCGTGTACCTGAAGAAGGGGCATTATGGGGAGCAAAAGCGATCTTCAATCTTATGGATAATACAGGAAAACCATGCGTGGCGCGGCTTTGCGCTGTGACGAGTACAGTTGAAATGAGTGTAAAACCTGTGTTAAAGTATACGGGTGTGATAAAAGGTTAAAATTTTGACACTTTTATGTGCGCAGCTAAAGTCCTGATTTGCGGACACCCGAATACAAATATCGACAAGCATGGGACAGACACAATGGGTGATGTCTTGACAGAAATGCGAACTAAGAAGTGCTGAAAAGGAGAGAATCATGAAAGGTTTCAGAGGCATACGCCAACCGGGCAAGAACCGGGAACACGAACAATCCGGGAACACCGGACGGCCGAAGACAAAAACAACATGAGCATGTCCAACTTCAGTGGTAACAAAAAGCACGTTCTGGCCTCGCGTAAATGGATCATTACAGCAGCATGCGGTTTATTCATCGCTGCATCGATCGGATTCGCAGGCAAACAATACGTTGCTGCAAACACCGTTCCATATTACAAAGTGATGGTCAAAGGCAATGAGATTGGTACCATCACGGATGAGGCGCAATTACAGAAATTATTTGCAGACAAAACTGAGGAATTCCAAAATAAATATCCAGAAGCGGAAATGGTGCTGAACACAGACGGCATCACGACCGAAACCATTAAAGCATACAAGCCCGTAGTGAACAGCGATGAGACGCTGGACAAGCTCGGTGACATGCTGACTGCCTATGCTAAGGGTGTAGAGCTCAAGGTAGACGGTGAAGTGATCGGCATTGTGAAGGATCAGGCAACAGCAGATGCGATTCTGGAACAAGTGCAGAACAAGTACATATCGGCATCGGCTGTGCGCAGTTCGTTCAAGACGAAGTCGGTATCGGCAAACTCATCGAAGAAAGCAGAAGGGCCAAGCACAACGCTGAAGTCCGTTGGCATCAAGGAAGATGTGGCAACAGATGTGGTGAAGGCTGATCCAAACAAATTATGGGATGTGTCCGAGGCGGTTAAAGCTTTAACCGTTGGTAAAGACGCGCCTGTAACCTATGTCGTGCGTGAAGGAGATACGATCTCTTCCATCGCTGCGAAATACGAAATTACACAAAGCGAGATTCGCAAACATAATCCGGGCATCAAGGAAACGTCGCTGCAAATTGGGGACGAGCTTACGCTGACGGTGCCAAAGCCAGCGGTTACCGTTAAATCGGTGGAGCAGGTTGTTGAACAGATCGAGATTAAACCACAGGTAGAAGTACGCAAAAGTGCTGAGCTCAAAGCAGGCACAACGAAAGTGGTGCGTCCAGGTCAAAGCGGTCTGAAAAGCATGCAATATCGGATAACGAAGGAAAACGGTGAAGTCGTTCAGGAAGAATGGCTTGGCCAGGAAGTCATCAAAGCAGCGGTTACTGAAGTGGTCCTGAGTGGAACCAAAGTAGTCGGTGAAGGTTCAGGCGAATTTGCCTGGCCGGTATCCAACGCTACGATGAGCAGCAGCTTTGGACAACGCTGGGGTCGTCAGCACAAAGGTGTCGATCTGGTTGGTAACCGTGATGTGAAAGCGTCTGATGAAGGCGTGATTACTTTTGCAGGACAGAAGAGTGGCTATGGCAATGTTATTATTATTAACCATCGTAATGGGTACGAAACACTTTATGGACACTTGAATAGCATCGGTGTCAAGGTTGGACAAGTCGTCGAAAAAGGCGAGAGCATCGGCGTAATGGGCAACACGGGCCGTTCGACCGGAACGCATCTGCATTTTGAGATCATCAAGAACGGAACGGTTGAAAATCCGATGACATACTTGAACTAGTTATATCGCAATCCAGAGCAAGGTTGGCAGTTGATGCTGGCCTTGTTTTTTGCTGCTGTAAAAATTTTTCATTTTGGAGTACACATTGGCCCGGAACGGGATGTGACGGTGCTTCAGGTATGGTAAACTATAGACTATAGGCAACAAGCCATATGATATGGACAATAGTCAAAGAACGAGCAAGAAACAAGTTCAACGAGGCTTTGATACAAGCTAAATATAAGAGAGATAGACCGCTCACGCGGATCAAGCAGGATATAGGGGTGAAGACAGCCGATGCAGGGGAAGATTTTGGTGGTGGACGATGAGCAGCCCATTGCGGACATTCTGAAATTTAATTTGGAAAAGAGGGGTACGAGGTCATCTGCGCTTTTGATGGCATTCGTGCGGTTGAACTGGCGTTATCCGAGAAGCCGGATCTGATGCTGCTGGATCTGATGCTGCCAGGTAAGGACGGTATGGATGTGTGCCGCGAGGTGCGTGCCCATCTGGAGATGCCGATCATTATGCTGACCGCCAAGGATGGCGAGATTGACAAGGTGCTCGGTCTGGAGCTGGGTGCGGATGATTACGTAACAAAACCTTTCAGTACACGCGAGCTGCTCGCACGGGTAAAAGCACAGATGCGCAGACGGCAGAAGCTTGCCATCACGGCTGAGGCGCCGGAAGACGAGGAGAAGCAGGTCATGCGTTTATTTGATCTGGCATTCGATATGGATATGTATACAGCTTACAAAGGTGGAGAACCGCTGGATCTGACCCACCGCTGAGTATGAGCTTCTCTATTACATGGCGAAGCATTCGGGTAAGGTCATGACCCGTGAACATCTGCTGCAGGCTGTATGGGGATATGAATATTTCGGGATGTACGTACCGTGGATGTTACGATTCGTCGTCTGCGTGAGAAGATTGAGGAGAACCCGAGCAAACCGGAAACGATTCTGACTCGCCGCGGGCTGGGTTATCTCGTGCGCAGTCCCAAAAGCGTGGGGATATAACGGGGCGATTCTCGCGATTTTCGTTCTTTCGAACGATTCAGGCGAAACTGATTATTATCTATGTACTGCTGATTCTGATTGCGATGCAATTGATCGGCGTTTATTTTGTCAGTGCGATGAAGAACTCGCTGACCAGCAACTTCACGGAGGATTTGCAGGCGCGGGCTGAGATGCTGTCTGTGCTTGTGGGTGAGACGATGGCTGGTGGAGAAGCCGAGGCTGGCGAGGACAAAACGGAAAATTTGCGTGTGTTGGTAAACAATCTGTTCAACATTAACGGGGCCGAGATTCAGGTGCTGGATGCCAGCGGCAAAGTGCTGACCACTTCGCTAAGTTCCCATTCGGACTATGTTGGGCGCAAAAATACCCAGACCGTTGTCAGCCGTGCGCTGCAAGGCATTCGGGACAATGAGGAATATATCGTAGACGAGGATAATGTTCGCAAAAAGGTCGTTGCCAAGCCAGTGTTATCCGGCGGCAAGATTATCGGCGCGGTGTACATCGCCGCCTCGATGAATGAGTTATATGCCACAATGGAGGGCATTAACAAGATTTTTATCTCCGGTATTTTGATTGCCTTGGTTTTAACCGCAGTGCTCGGTGTCATTCTGTCACATACGATTACGCAGCCGATCAAGGAAGTCACCCGAAGGGCAACGGCGGTCGCGGAAGGCAACTTTGATCAGCAGACTCCTGTATTCGGAACGGATGAGATTGGACAGCTCAGTCGGGCGTTCAACTATATGACCAGCAGGCTCCGGGATGCACTCTCCCAGAACGAAGAGGAGAAGGAGAAGCTGACGTCCATTCTGACGAATATGAGTGATGGCGTGGTCGCAACGGATGAATATGGCAAAGTCATTCTGGTGAACCGGCGTGCCAGCAGCATTCTGGGCATGCGTCCGGCGGACATTGAGGGGCGACACTTTGCCGTACTGCTCGGCATTGATCCGGAAGATGCTGAAGCGTTAGCCAGTGGCTTTACAGGTTCGACGCTTCTCCAAATTGCGCCTGCTGGACAGGAAGATCCCGTTGTCATCCGTATGACGTTTACACCGGTTCATCGCCGTGAGCTGGGCATTACGGGTACAATTGCTGTGCTTCAGGACGTTACGGAGCAGGAAGAACTGGAAGCATCGCGGCGTGAATTCGTGGCGAATGTCTCCCATGAGCTGCGTACACCGCTGACTACCATTAAAAGCTATGCAGAAGCGCTGGATGATGGCGCTCTGGAAGATCCGCAGCTCGCTGCACGATTCGTTGGGGTCATTCAGAATGAGACGGAGCGCATGATTCGATTGGTTACGGATCTGCTGCACTTGTCACGTCTGGATTCCAAGGAAGCTTTGCTGCGTAAACAGCCAACGGACATCATGGAGATGTTGGAAGAAGTGTCAGACCGTTTTTCATTCCAGATGCATCAGAAGGATATTCAACCTGTGCTTTCTGTGGAGAACGGGATTCCTGCGGTTCCGCTGGATCGGGACCAAATTGATCAGGTACTTGATAATGTCGTGTCCAACGCGCTGAAATACACGCTCGAAGGTGGCACGATTACCATTGCAGCCAGACGCAATGATGATCATACTCTCGCTATATCGGTGACCGATACGGGGATGGGGATTCCACAGCGGGATCTGGATCGCATTTTTGAACGGTTTTATCGGGTAGACAAGGCACGTTCACGCAGCATGGGCGGTACAGGGCTTGGTTTGTCCATTGCCCGGGAAATTGTGAAGGCTCATGATGGTCATATCTCACTGGAGTCCGAGGTGGACGTGGGGACGACGGTAACGTTCACACTGCCCATGCGCGAGGAAGGGGGTGAGCACCTTGAAAGAGCGGATTAAATCTCTGGTGCTTGCTTCCCTCGTCGTTGCCAGCTTGGTACAAAGTTACTTCCTGATCTATCGTTTGCCCGGTGGGGGCGATTCGATTGTGACGTCAGAGACGAACTATGTGAAGACCGAGAATATGGGTCAGGAGCGCAATATTGAAGAGTTAATTTTTCCTGATCAGATGGTTATTCATCTGGGAGAGGACAAACATACGGTGTTTTATCCGGGCAATACGTTCTACCAATTGATTTACTCACGGTTGCAGGGTCGTACGTTTGATGATTTCCAGCGTCGTAGCGTACAGTCCATCAACTGGGATCAGATTCGCAAGGAGAATCCTGGCTTTGAGCTGTCGTTCAAGGAAGGCATCCCTGTAGCGTTATTACAGCGCGTGATGCGGCTCGGGACAGACTCTCTCTTCCAAGGGGAAACGATTAACCGGATCTCAATATATACAGCAAAAAATGAGACGAAGGCTCACGCACTGTTCTTTAGCGCCAAAGGTGATGTGGTCTACGAGGCGACGCAGGCGGATTTGACGGTACAGGACGTACAGCAGCACGTCGACTTCGGCAGCAACTGGACACCTTATACGCTGATGGATGGTGGATATTATATCCCGGCGGAGGCACTGGAAACCATTGAGGCCGACGTGCCTACAGGCCAATTCACTATCGAGCAGATGCAGCGCAGCCTGTTCTTTGATCCAAGCATGACCCGAAACATTCGGGAAAAAGACGGTTCGGAGATCTATACGGATAGCAAACGCAGTCTGCAAGTCAAACAGGAACAACGCTGGATTAGCTACACCGACCCGGCGGCACCGCCTGCGGGACAGATTGATGCAGCGAAGGATGCGTTGTCCGCGGTTGATTTTGTCAATCAGCATGGCGGCTGGAAAGGTCGATCACGCATGATGCTGGATACGACCGATACGAAGACAAAGCTCCAATTCCAGCAATATTACAGCAGTTTCCCGATTATGGACTCGATGCAGTTCCGGTTCGGCACGATCAGCATGGAAATGCAGCAGGAGACGGTATCCAGCTATGAACGTTCGCTCGAATATCTGAACGAAGGTGCGGAGACGAAGAAATCGGTCAAGCTGCCCGGTGGGGACAAGCTGAAGGCTCTCATCCAGAAGGTGGCGGGTGCCAACCGTAAGGTTGTAGACGTGTATCCAGCGTATCGTCCATCCAGCATTGAGGACGGGCTGAAGCTGATCCCGGTATGGGTAATCCGTTTCGGAAACGGGGAGGAAACCACCGTTTCTTGATGGGTTATAGGATATGAAGTCATTTGATATTCGGGCGAGGTTTAAGATCACACGTTAACGGAGGGGGCAGAAAAAACCTGAAGAAGCGAAGCGCTCGCCTTTATCACCGGATTTCTCCCTTAGGAAAAGGGAATCAAGAAATCTGGGGATAACAGCGATCGGAAGGTTGTTCTGACTGCGGAGTGAAAAGTGTGATAATAGTCGTTTTTATCAAATGGAGGAGGTGAATGTTTTGGATTGGGGACGGGCGAAAAATGTATTGATCTATGCCTTCCTGCTGCTCAATCTGGTGCTGGGATACCAGATCTGGATGGATGCGCGGGAGACGGCCGGAGCCAATCTGGACTTCACCTCGCTGGCAGATAATACACAGCAGGCGATGGAAGAGAAGGGCATTCAGGTATTGGCTCCTATTCCAAATGAAACACCGAAGCTGCCGAAGCTGTCGTATGAGTTTATCGAAGATAACAAGGCAGGTATTGAGGTTGGACTGGAAAAACCTGTGGACAGCAAGCTGATCTTCTCGCAAAGCGAGCTGGAGGATGCACTGCAGGACGAGATACCCCAGATCGGTACGTATCGATGGGATCAGCTGATGGCGGAGGATGGGGCATTTGTGCTTCATCCGTTGGTGGATGGCAAATGGCCGCTCTTCAATGTCAGTCTGGAGCTATTCTACAGCGACCAGAAAATTACGGGTTACCGTCAGACTCCGGTGCGGATTACGACAGCGGAGGAGAGCGATCAGCAGGTGCTTCCGGCGTCGAAGGCGCTGGGTACGCTGATCGAGAACTTTTTGCCGAATGATGCGATTGTCAAAGATATTCAGCTGGGCTATTACGGCCAGTTGTTCAATTCAGATATGCAGGTAGCGATGCCGGCATGGCGGTTCGTGCTGGAAAGTGGCGAAGTGTTGTATGTGCAGGGCATCAGCGGGGATGTATTCAGTCCCAAGACAGACAAACCAGGGGAGTAATGCGTTATGGGGATTTATTTTACCGTGTTATCCAGCGGTTCGACAGGGAATGCCACGGTTATACAGCATGGGGGCACGTCCCTCATGATTGATGCGGGTCTCAGTGCGAAGCGGCTGGAGGCCTTGTTCCTGGAACGGGAGATTTCGGGAACGGAGCTGGACGGGATTCTGGTTACACATGAACATTCCGATCACATTAAAGGACTAGGCGCGATGTCTCGGAAATATAATTTACCAATCTATGCAAATACGAGTACGTGGGCGGCACTGGAGAAGTCCGTTGGGGCGATTCCAGAAGAAAACCGGAGGGTGTTTGAGACGGGTGAAAAGCATGATTTTGGCTCCCTGCGCGTGGAATCCTTCGGCATCTCCCATGATGCGGCGGAACCGGTAGGGTACACGTTCGATGATGGCAGTGAGAAGCTGTCCGTTGCGACGGATCTCGGGTATATGAGTGACAAGGTTCGCGATGCAATCTCGGATTCGGATGTTCTTGTGCTGGAGGCGAATCATGATGTCGAATTACTGCGTATGGGGCGGTATCCATGGAACACCAAGCGCCGCATTCTGAGCGACATCGGCCATTTGTCGAACGAAGCGGCGGGAGCTGCACTGAGTGAATTGATGAACGGACGCATCAAGCGCACGTATCTGGCACATTTGAGTCGGGATCATAATATGATGGATTTGGCGAAAATGACCGTGCGTGATGCGATGGAGAGCCGTGGATGCTTTTATCGGGATCATGAGTTCAAGCTCTGTGATACGTATTACGACCGGCCTACGCCATGGGATAGGGTGGGTGAGCCATAAAGCTGTCGAGTTCGGTGGCTTTGCGCTCCACTTCCTCACGAGTCAGAATGCCTTTGTCGATGAGCAGTTCAATAATCGTGCTTAGTGCAAGGGTGTTGCGGTAGTGTTCTTCCTTGAGATCGGCCAGCTTGGCCGCCATATGAACTTCATCCATGGCTGTGAGTGTACGCGTGCGATCCATAGTGTGAATCCTCCTTCTATGAAGCTTCGAATTGTTTTTTACTATTATTGTAGTCAGGCTGAGTGGAAAACATTCCTCTTTTTGCCGCTATAATTACACGTAAGGGACGTGTATGCTGAACCAGGGGCCGCATTTTGCTGGAGAAGATGAAAAAGTTCACGGAAATAGGCAAAATTGCGCTTAGCGAACCGGATTTTGTGGTGATAGATACTAGGGACCTTTATTGTTAAGCGCGTTATAGCGGAAATTTCCGTTAATCTTCGTAATTATGCAACTTTTTGGGATTTGACGTGTTTAGTATATAGGGAGCTTTATAAAAAAAGGCTGATTTGCGCGCAAAAAAAGCATGTCGTAGAATGCGAGAGCATTTCTGATAGAGTCACAGACAGGATGAGATGTTCGTTCTGTTGTACATAGACGCTTCATTTCGAGTTAGCAGGGATGGCAGCGATATGCAAAACGATTTTTTATGCAGGAACGCATGGAAGAATGAGTTGGTATTTACGATACACGCGTAACGGAGGACACAGAACGAAGCTGGAGAAGCGAAGCGTTCGCCTTTATCCCCGGATTTCATCCTATGGAAAGGGATCGAGGAAATCCGGGGATAACAGCGATCGGAAGCTCGGCTGTGGCCGGAGTGGGGTAACGTAAGGACACAGTCGTTGGCCATGCGACAACGATTAGGCGGCAGTCAGGGTCTTGATGCGTGACAACGAAGGGGAGAGGATCACGATGGGATTGTTTGGAGACGATTTTTATTCAACCAAAGTATCAAGACGCGCCGAACCTGAACAGAAAGGCAAACTTCAGATCATTCGCCCTGGTGGCAGGGGCAGGGGACGTGACCGCTGGCAGAATCCACGCAAGTCTCGCTCGGGCTTTAGTTCCACGGTCAAGGTAGCCGTGATCAGTTCGGTAGTTAGCTCCATCGTGACCGTTACGCTGTTCAGCTTCATCATGCAGCCCTCAGCGTTACCTCTGGCGAACGCTGCAGGGAACGGCGGAGGGGGTACACAGACAGCGCAGGCTGCAGATCCGTACGATCGGATTATTCAGGCAGCGGCGAAGGTTCGACCTTCCGTGGTGAGCATCGTGAACCATAAAACGGGCAGCAGTCTGTCGATGGAAGACTCCGCACTGGGATCAGGGGTCATTTTCAAGAAGGAAGATGGCAAAGCCTACATCATGACCAACCATCACGTCGTGGAAGGAGCGAGTGATCTGGAGATTGTGACGGTGGACGGGGAAACGCACAAGGCGAAGCTGGTGGGTAAAGACCGGGTGAGTGACATAGCCGTATTGTCCGTACAAGATGAAAAGGGCATCGGTCCCGCCGCAGAGCTTGGTGATTCCAGCAAACTTCAACGGGGTCAAACGGTACTTGCGATCGGAAATCCGCTCGGCCTGGGCGGTACGTTGACGTCAGGTATTGTCAGTTATACAGATCGGATCCTTCCGGTATCCATTAATCAGGATGGTGTGTACGACTGGGAACAAAACGTAATTCAGACGGATGCGGCGATTAACGAAGGCAACAGCGGCGGTGCGCTGGCCGATCTGAACGGTAAATTGGTCGGCATCAACACGATGAAGATCTCGGATACAGGCGTTGAAGGCCTCGGCTTTGCGATTCCGATGAACGAAGTGATGAAAACGGTCGATTCCCTGCTGTTGAACGGCAAAGTGTCACGTCCATATCTGGGCGTGTATACCGTCGATCTCAGCAATCCGTATGCCCCACTGGATGATGAGCAGCGCAAGGATCTGAAGCTTCCATCCCACGTAGATAGTGGTGTGGTTGTTTTGGAAGCGTCCGGTCCGGCATCTGATGCGGGCATGAAACTGAATGACGTCATTACGGAATTTGATGGGCAAAAAATTACCTCTACGCTTGATCTGCGGAAATATCTGTACGATAAGAAGAAGATCGGCGATACAATAGAGATCACCTTTTACCGGGATGGCAACGCCGAGAAGGTGTCGGTGAAGCTGACGGATAAACCGGAATAAAGAGAATGGCTTTGATGTGCTTGGCACATACAGAAATAGGATAATAAAAGAGAGTCGATCAACTCCGTTGGTCAGCTCTTTTTATTGCACCGATTCATGAGTTGATTATAAGCTAAATTCATGGGGTTAAATGGGAAGTTTTGTCGTTTCGCAATGACAGGCTAGGACCAGAGCCAAAGTCTCTGTTATAGAGGAATCCGGTTATGATACACTGTTGGGAATGTGTTGGTGATGTGGGGTTATGCGAGTAACATCTGTTTGTCGATCTGCTTTCTCAATCCGGAGTGGAAGGGGTTATTTTAATGAAACGTTTGACGAAAACCATGCTGGGGGGAACAGGTCTAGTATCTGCACTTTTTGTTTTGTCTGCATGTACTTCCGAAGTGCCCCCATCAGGGTCTGTTGATGTTAATGGTTTACAGGAGAAGATTACAGGTCTGGAGAAGAAGCTTGCGGACCAGAGTGAGAAGAATAGTGAGCAGAACAAGAAGATCGCCGAACTTGAGAATAAGTTGGAGGAACTGAATACTATCGTGATTGCGGTAAATGAGGCTGGTGGCAAAGCGCCTGCTTCCCCAGGAAGCAACGGATCGGCCGGGAAGGGCGATGGGGTGCTGATTACATTTGCCCAGTATGAAAAGCTTGAGGTTGGCATGTCGGTTGAGGAAGTTATCGAGATCCTTGGCGGAGAAGGTGAGGCATTGAGCGAAGCAGAAAATATGGTGGTCTATAACTATAAGGGCACCGGAAGCACGGGAGCCAATGCAGTCATCGCCATCCAGGGAGGCAAGCTGTTAACGAAGGCTCAGTCGGGACTAGAGTAAGATTGATATCCGTTGAGGATGAATTCGAATTAGGTGGATTTCGTATGTGCAGTAATCTGAATAGATGCAAATGAACGGAATAGGTAGGCTCGGAAATTAGTGAAGTGTTACTTTGGGATCCCCACGGGGTGTCGAGAAGTGACGCTTTTTTGGGTTGGATTTTGCTGAAATGAGAGGATTGGTTGAAGTTGGACACGATAAATGGGAGCTAGGGGTTTCTTTTCCGCGGCAGGTGTGATAGAACAGAGAAGTGGCTATCCTGTATGGATAAGCGGTTGTGAATCGGGAGCATAGCTGGATACAGAAAGGATGCTTGAACGGATGTACGTTGTATGCAAAGAACACGTGGACATCGCCATCGACATGTTTGTTGATGAGTATGAGGACGCTCCAGATATCGTTGATCTGAAGGAGACGGAATTTGCCGATTGGGACCCGCCTGCGAAGTGCGCCGAGTGCGAACAGCACGCGGAATTTCTCGTCGTTTAGCGTACTGTAGGAATTGGACGGCCGGAGGCGCGATTGGATCGGCGCTTCTGGCGGGCTTTCCATCCGGTATGAACATCACAGCAAGAAGCAAAGGAGAGCGTGATGAGCGCTCTTTTTGCGTTTGTAGGAGATTGTGTGATTAGTGAAAGTGGACGGGGCGTGGCGTCGGTGCTGGGACCGAATTGCGAACGGTAGGCGTAGATAGCAGGAGTAACTCTAACGAACCTGAGGCTTCTTAATTGGGGAGAATTCTGCCTAGTTGAGATCTAACGAATCATATGGAGCTAGAATAAAAAGTGGACACCCATTAACGGACAGAAGGATAATAAGACTAACGGAGGTGTGTCCACATGGGAGAACAACGGCAACGATACAATGAAGAATTCAAAAAACAAACGGTCAAGTTTATTCAAGAACAGACGAAGACACTCAGTGATCTGGCAGAAGAGCTTAACATCCCGAAAAGTACGTTACATCAATGGATGAGCCAATATCGTGAGCTCAAAAACGAACCGGCTGCCAGTATGGACCGAGTTAAGGAACTCGAAGCAGAGCTGAAAGAGATGCGTCGCATGCTCCAAGAGAAAGAACATCGACTTGCCGATACGGAAGAGGAACTAGCTATTGTAAAAAAAGCGGTGCACATCTTCAGCAAACCAAAGAACTGAGATTCCAGTTCGTGGAGAATCATCGCTCCGAGTTCCACTTGGAGAAGATGTGCGAAACCCTGCAGGTCTCACGGAGCGGGTACTACAAATGGCGGAAGAACGAAACAAGCATGCAGGAGCTTCGGAAATCCCAGATCATGAAGCGAATTCAGTACCATTTTTCCGACCACAACAAGCGATATGGTAGCCCCAAAATTACACGGTTACTTCATCTGGAGGGGTTTAAGATCACCGAACGTACAGTGAGTGTGTACATGCGCCAAATGAAGCTCCGTTCCGTCGTTAGCCGCATATATCGTGTCCAGACCACGGACTCCAAGCATAACCATCCGGTCGCACCCAACACGCTGAATCAACAGTTTAAAACGCTCAAACCGAACACCGTCTGGGTTACAGACATCACATACATCCCGTGCCGAGGAGGACGCTTGTATCTCGCCAGTGTCCTGGATTTGTGCACGCGTGAAATTGTTGGTTGGCGTTTGTCGAACCATATGGAAACTAGCTTGGTGCTGGATGCTTTGAAGGCTGCTTACACTGCCAAACGACCTGGTAAGGGTTTGCTCCATCACTCGGATCGCGGCTCCCAATACACCTCCAAAGAGTACGTCGAGCAATTAAGTGCCTACGGTATGGAATCCAGCATGAGCCGCCGGGGAAACTGTTACGATAACGCCTGTATCGAGTCTTGGCACAGTATTTTGAAGAAGGAACTCATTTACTGTAATCCGCGCTTTAAAACACCGGAAGAGGCCTACATGGCTATCTACCAATACATTGAGTTTTACTACAACCGCAAACGAATGCATGGCGCACTGGGTACCTTTCCCCTGCCCGTTTTGCACAGCAATTCACCGGAAATTCCGTAGCGTAAGTGTCTACTTTCTTGACAGAGGTCCAATAGGCACGCTATTTTACTGAAATAACCTCGAGAGAGGTAAGGAGACCTCGTTATGCCTGCAATAGCGCGTCTCAGATTCTTTAGATTTTAAAGTAGCCGGAGTAGGGCTGAATAAGGTGTGTGAGGTTCGTTAGCTTTAATTATTGAAACAAACGATGCGTTGAAGCATCTTACTTATAGATGATCTCGTAGGACGATTAGGAGGAATGGATCTTCATGTTGATTCAGATTATTGGCGTAGGCAAACTGAAGGAAAAGTATTTGACGCTGGGCATTCAGGAATATGCCAAGCGCCTCGCCCCGTACATCAAGTTTCAGATGATCGAGGTCGCAGACGAAAAGGCGCCCGACACTCTGAGCGAAGCCGAGGTGCGGGCGGTGAAGGAGCGCGAGGGCGAACGCATTTTCGCGCATGTGAAGAGCGAGGCGCATGTGGTCGCGCTCGCGTTGGATGGCCAGCTCTGGAGTTCCGAGGAGCTGGCTGTGGAAATCGACAAGCTCGGTACCTATGGGACGAGCCATGTCGTATTTGTCATCGGAGGAAGCCATGGGCTCTCCGATGAGGTGCTGCGCCGCGCGAAGCAGCGCTTGAGCTTCGGGCGCATGACCCTGCCGCATCAGCTCATGCGGCTGGTGCTGGTGGAGCAGATTTATCGCGCAGTGAAGATAAATAGGAATGAACCTTATCATAAGTAAGCTGGAACGACAATGATCAATACAGCTGCTTTGCAGGGTCTCGATGTTCGGTTCCCTTTCGGTGGCTTCAAGCAATCTGGTATTGGCCGTGAATATGGCGCGGAAGGTATCCGCACTTATACAGAAAAGCATGTCATCAACGTTCCGAAGACACTGGATCTTCCTTATATACCAGAATAAATCTTATAGCACACAACTTCGCATCGTACAGGGAATGTACATGTGAAATTGAATGTAGGCTCTAACTTTACGCTTTGTTTACTGATCTTTAAGAATCAGTAGACAGGGCGTTTTTTGTCAGATAAAAATAACTCATATCTGATGGAGGTGACCCTGAAGAAATAAAGAAGCCACTCCATTTTTTTGGAGTGGCTTTCTACTCAGCTATTATACGGTGAACGGCGGCTATCTTCTACCTAGTGTCTCCCAAATTCCATGGAGCCAGGAGTCGAACTCAGCATCTTTGTCGCCCTCGTAAGTATCATAAATATCCAGACGTGTCTTTTGCAGTTTTTCCTTAAATTGCTCAAATGTGTGACCTTCAGGAAGGCTTTTTTTAATCCGTAGCAAAATTTTGTTAAGACCTTTAAACAGCTCACCTTTGTTTTTGGCAGGCATTTGTACATCTTCATCCAACTGCTTGAGCTTGCGATATGCGGCTTCGCGCACCTGGAACACTTGATCACTTGTCAAAACATGCTGCAGCAACTTAATGGTAGGGGCTGTATCCCAGTTCCCCAATTCGTTCACCGCATGCAGTCTTTCTCTCCAGCTTGCCGACCGATTAGCCGCTCGTTTGAGCTCTTCAAAGTTTTCCGGTAGTTCGTTAACTGCTCCAATATCATGGTTGTTCGTCAAAGTTCAATCTCCTTAATCATCGCCATCTCGGCAGAATGATGAATGTTAATCAGGTAAACACCATTATAGCACGAACCTGGCTAAACTACTTCATTAAAGCCGATTGGTTAGCTTAAAAATCACATTGACCAATTCATGTTAGGCCGCTTGTTTTTGTATGTTAATCACAAGGGTGGCTTCTTTTTCATCAATAATAAGCTGTAGGTTACGGTAATTGCAATTTACCTTCACGTAATGTAAAATTACTTTATGGAAAAAACATGAAGTAATGGGAGTATGAGGTGGAAACGAAAGACTTACATTCAGTCGACTTGCGTAATTTCATATTTCCATTCCATTAGGACACTAAAGCATTTATTGCTTTAGTGTTTTTATTTTATGGGGGTGTAATAATTGTCAAGGTACAAAAGGGTTCTCGTTAAGCTAAGTGGTGGAGCAGTAGCAGGAAACTCTGAATTTGGTTTTGAGCCAGAAAGGTTAGACCATATTGCGGATGAAATTATGTCAGTAGTAAACTTAGGCGTTGAAGTATCGTTAGTTATAGGTGGGGGTAACATTTTCAGAGGTAATATGGCGGAAAGCTGGGGATAGAAAGGGCAGAAGCTGATAACATTGGGACGCTTGCGACTGTAGTAAATAGTTTAATGCTTCGTGGAGTTCTTAAAGCCAAGACCAAAAAGGAAGTACGAGTAATGACGGCAATACCTATTACTTCAGTTGCAGAACCATACATCCGTCTAAGAGCAATCCACCATCTAGAAAAAGGCTATATTGTAATTTTTGCAGGGGGAACGGTCAACCTTACGTTACAACAGACTATCCTTCAGTACAAAGAGCCATCGAGGTTAATTGTGACGCTTTATTAGTTGCAAAGCAAGGTGTTGATGGTGTTCTTAATGCAGACCCTAAATTTGATAAAGATGCAAGGAAATTTCGTTCGCTTCATTACAACGACGTTTTAAAACACAACTTAAAGGTAATGGACCAATCAGCTTTCATTTTAGCAAGAGACTACAATCTGCCAATGCATGTGTTTAACTTCGATAAACCAGGCTCGATGAAAGAAATTTGTGAAGGTAAGAATAACGGTACGATAATTAGTGGCGAATCAGTTTTAGAGTTGGAATGAAATATGTTAGAAATACTACTGATATGTATATCTTGTGGTCAAACTGTACTTTGTGCTTAGATACATCACGGGGAACCGTATCATAAATAGGGCGAACAATTTTATTGCGATTTCACTAATAGGTTTGGCTCTGCCCAACTTAAAATATCCACGACAGTAGCTTCATCCTTCTGTACAATGAGGAAGTTAATCTGAAAGAAAAAAGCTCAGTACCTTTTTTGGCTACAGGGATAATGTCACAGGCGTACAACCTTCATCATGGACATATGAATATAGCACTGCTATAATGGACGTATGAACACATATGACAAAATATTGGCAGCTGCTCTTAAGGTACTCGAAGAGGAGGGTGGGGCCAAATTCTCGACGCGA
Source organism: Paenibacillus sp. 1A_MP2 (assembly GCF_052244825.1). Classification (NCBI taxonomy): domain Bacteria; kingdom Bacillati; phylum Bacillota; class Bacilli; order Caryophanales; family Paenibacillaceae; genus Paenibacillus; species Paenibacillus sp. 1A_MP2. Next base: position 450,229 of record NZ_JBQQCS010000001.1, read on the forward strand.
GCCGTAACTGCGATCGCGCAGGTTACGGCTCCTACACTCTACCACCACTTTGGAAATGCCGATGGACTTCTAAGTGCAGCTATAGTGGAAGCATTCAAACAGTTATTTGAAAGCAAGATTGCCGCAGTGGAGTCCACCATTCCAGAGATGGCTCTTCGTCAAGGATGGGATGACTATGTCCGCTTCGCGGCAGCCCGTCCTCGGATTTATGCGGCGATGATGGGGCGGTTGCTCGAGGGCGCCCATATCGAGGCGGCAGATCATTCGTACCAAGCACTAGTGCAAAATATTCAGGGAGTCGCCGCCGAAGGCAAACTGGCTGTGTCCGCCCAGACTGCGGCAGATCTGGTCTGGGCTTCCGCCAATACGGCCTCTTGGCTGTATGTGACGGCCCAGATTCGTAAGGCACCCCCACCCCAACCCGACGTCGTTGATCTCATTCGGGAAAGCGTAATGCAGATCATTTTGATCCAAAGGCCGGAAGCCGATTCAAAATGAGGGATTTGATGACAGAGCCTGGAGACTTCAGGCAAAGCCCTAATTTAGAAGACGTAAAAGAAAGATCGCCTATCCAACCTGGACCTCCAGGAGGATGGCGATCTTTTTTATGTTTGGAGGATGCGAGCATTAGTTCTTTTGGATTTGTGCCAAGTATTTGGAGAACTGTGGCAGACTTGGCGCTGAAGAGGCTGACCGTCATTTCCATAAGTTCAACGCAACGATAAATCTCAACCCCTCCCGCCAGGGTACTTCGTGAGCGCCGAGTGCATCACGCAACGCCCGCCAAAACGATGTTCGTGCCGCAGGACAACACTTCGAAAAAAAATATATAGCACCGCTATAGACAACTTTGTATAGCGGCGCTATAATATTCGTATAGCAGTGCTATACCGTGATCCATATCTTATCAAACCTAGGAGGGTTACTATGTCATCCAAAACTCAAGAACTGGTCATCGTCACAGGTACGTCCAGCGGCATCGGTAGAGCTACCGCGGAGCAGCTGGCCGCTGAAGGATTTCACGTTTTGGCGGGGGTTCGTCGTCAGGAAGATGCCGACAAAATCAAACGCAAAAATATCGAGCCGGTGATCGTCGATGTTACCAATATCGACACACTAAAGGCGCTGGCCGAACGGGTGGAGCAAGATCAGCTTGGTCGCCCTTTGCGGGCAGTGGTCAACAATGCCGGCATCGCCGTTAATGCACCTCTTGAGATGGTTCCGCTCGATGAATTTCGCCGCCAGATCGAGGTCAGCGTGATCGGACAGGTCGCGGTTATTCAGGCGCTCACACCGGCCTTGCTGAACAGCGGCGGACGCGTAGTTAATATTGGTTCGCTTGGCGGCAAGGTCTCCATGCCTGGTTTCGGGATATATTCGGCAGCAAAGTTTGCCATGGAAGCAATCAATGACAGTCTTCGGAGGGAGATGTCCTCGTTTGGCCTCAAGGTGATCATGATCACTCCGGGTGGTGTCAGCACTGGCCTGTCGGAGCAAGGGATTACGACAGCGGAGCGGCTGGCCAAGTTGATGACGCCGGATCAGCACCGTCGCCATGATCGTCTTTTTGACGCCGTGAAGGCTCAGGCTGAAACGTGGGCAAAGGACGGTATCCGCCCTGAGAAAGTGGCAGCAGTGGTTTCACGCGCAATCCACGAAAGAAAGCCACGCACCCGCTATACGGTCGGTCGCGATTCGGCACTGCTGACCCGACTGGTCCGTATTCTCCCAGACAAACTCCTCGACCGGATGCTCCGCAGCCAGATGAAACTGCAGTAACGGGCAGTTTCACGAATCCTCTTGGACAGAAAGCTAAAATGGAGGAATGAAATATGCCACAAAACAAATTTGAACATGCCATTATTGTAGGTGGATCTTTAGGTGGTCTAATGATGGGGCTTGCGTTATCTCGTTCTGGTTATACAGTTACCATTCTTGAACGTGCAGATTCATCATTAAGAAATGGTGCTTTTATTCGTTTACAAACAAAGCCTTATCGTAATAGTGAAATTGAACGAGAATTAAGACACTTGGCATCCAATGGTAACAACAATGTTGAAGCCTGGTCAGCCATTCAAGAACGTTTGCGCAATGCGGTCGCTAAAGAACCTGGTATTACTCTTCAGCACCATACACGAATTGTTAGTGTTGGGCAAAATGAATCATCTGCTTGGGCTACCAGTGAAGAGGAGCAGACGTTTAAAGGTGACTTTTTGATTGGCGCAGATGGATATCGCAGTATTGTCCGTCGTTATTTAAACCCTGACAGACCATTTGCAGATTATGCTGGCTATCTGGTTTGGGTAGGGAAGGTGGACGAAGAACTGCTGCCAAAGAAAGACTGGAAAAAACGGCAACTTTCGAACGCTTATTTCAACAATAGTGCTGCCGGTACATTGACAACTGCGGTGATGCCAGGGATAGAGGGGCGGACCAATCCTGGCCAGCGATGGATAGGCTTTTGCTGGTTTGATCATTCGCATAATCAATTGATGTCTGAATTAGGCGTGTTAAAGGACGGGATTGCCCAGCATTCCTTATACGGTGAAGCTATTCCGGATTCGCTACTGGAAGAACTATCACAAACCAGCCAAGCCAATTGGAGCAAAGAAGAGGATGCCATTCTGCAAATCGCGATTAAGGATCGCAGTTTAATCGGGGCACCTGTTAATGAATACATCCCTAATATATTGTCAAAAGGAAGAATAGCCATGATCGGCGACGCAGCTCATACCATGTCGCCAATGACTGGCGCAGGCTTTAATGACTCACTTGACGATACGGTTGCCATTATGGACTCCATTAAACGATATCCGAATTCGATAACAAAAGCTTTGGGTGAATACCAAACACGTCGTTTAGATGTGGTTCGTCAAGATGTTCTTGCGGGCCAAGGCTTTAATCGTTCTTTTGGACGATTATAACAGCATTAAACTAAGCCATTGATACACTGGAATTTCAAGCATAAACGGGGAATTCCCCCATTTGAGAAAACGGTAAAGTAAAAAAATACGAAGTATTTATAAATTAGGAGGAATTAGCATGAACGATACAAAGAAACGTTACGTTACTGTACTCTGGGAGGCGAGAGCTAAGGCAGGGAGAGAAGCCGAGATGAAGGCATTCATGACGGCTGCTGTCACCCCGTCGCGCAACGACCTGGGCAACATTGACTACGAGGCTCACGAGGTAGAAGGCCAGCCTGGCACATTCATCATCTACGAACGCTGGGAAAACCAGGATGCTCTCGATCGGCACCTGAACGCCCCCGGATGCAGGAACTGGTACCCCAGCTCTTAGAATTGATGGAGGGATCCATTGAGGAAGGGATTCGACTCCTGAAGCCGTTTCGCCCAGCGCAGTAAAATGCAACACCGAGCGGAACTCATTATGTTCTGTCGGGAAAGCGTGAGAGGTATTTTCGGGAGCGGTTAAAGACTTTAGAGGAGGAGGTAAAACATTGGCAACGATCGATGATTTTGCAGCACTAGATATCCGTGTTGGAACGATTAAGGAAGCGGAGTTTTTTGAAGAAGCAAAAGTCCCTGCGATAAAGCTTAAGATTGATTTTGGACCGGAGATCGGGATGAAATCCTCAAGTGCACAAATAACTAAGCGTTACAAGGTTGATGAAATTGTAGGCAAACAAATTATAGGAATCGTCAATTTTCCTCCTCGGCGCATTGCGGGATTCAAATCGGAGGTATTAGTTTTGGGAGGAGTCCCGGGAAAGGGAGATGTTATTCTATTAAAGCCGGATACTGAAATACCTAATGGTACTCCTATTGCGTAAAAATAAGACTCTAAAAGCGGCTCAACCTTAAAATCAGTGCCCAAGCTTTTGTTTGGACTTGTTCGCTTATCTCGGGCATAGGATTTCCTTTCAAAGGGCAGGGAGATGGCGTACGGTTCGCATCCCATTTGTTCCTTTGCGATTTTGCCGATAAGCGACCGGAACGGCTTCGATATGAAATTCTTCACAAACAGAATCTGGTTCACTTGTAGCTCTGGTATGTTGAGAATTTCGTTGAATGTATGAACCTCACTCTCCAATTCCATAATAGAAGCATGCATGCAAATTCAAAGCATGTCATAACAGGAGGGTGATTATGAAGGCTGTAACTTTCAATGGCATGAAGGACATGCAAGTGAAGCAGGTCGCTGATCCGACGATTCAGAGAAAAGACGGGATTATCGTCAGGATCACCTCGACCGCCATATGCGGTTCCGATCTCCATATATACCAGGGGGCGATTCAAGCCCAAACCGGATACGTGGTCGGACACGAACCGATGGGCATCGTCGAAGATGTGGGCCCTGAGGTGACAAGGGTCAAAAAGGGGACCGGGTCGTGCTCCCGTTCAATGTCTCGTGCGGCAGCTGTCATTACTGCCAGCATGATATGGAGAGCCAATGCGACAACTCAAACCCCAATCCCCAAGTGGATACGGGAGGTTATTTTGGGTTTACCGAACGTTACGGGAATTATCCGGCGGACAAGCCGAATTGCTTTACGTGCCGTACGGCAATTTCATGCCGTTCGTTATTCCGGAGTCATGCGAATTGGAGGATGAGAAGCTCCTGTTCCTGTCCGACGTGCTGCCGACAGCCTATTGGAGCGTGGACAACGGCGGCGTAAAGCAGGGGGATACGGTGGTGGTGCTCGGCTGCGGCCCCGTCGGTTTGATGGCGCAAAAATTCGCCTGGATGAAAGGGGCCAAACGGGTCATCGCGATCGACAATATCCCGTACCGGCTGAACCATGCCAAAAAAATGAATAACGTCGAAATCTTCAACTTTGAAGATTACCAAGACATGGGGCTGCATATAAAAGAAATAACACGCGGGGGTGCGGATGTCGTCATCGATTGCGTCGGAATGGACGGCAAGAAGACCCCATTGGAGGAGGAAGAGCAGAAGGCCAAGCTGGTTGGCGGAACGCTCAGCGCGATCAACATCGCGATGAATGCGGTGCGGAAATTCGGCACGATTCAGATTACGGGGGTATACGGTTCTAAATACAACCAGTTCATGTTCGGAAACATTTGGGAACGAAACGTGAAGCTGACCATGGGACAGGCGCCCGTGATCCATTACATGCCGATGCTGTATCAAAAAATTATGGCAGGCGAGTTCGATCCGACGGAGATCGTCACGCATAAAGTGCCGCTCGATCAGGCGCATAACGCGTACAACACCTTTTACAACCATGCGGACGAATGCATTAAATTCGTCCTGAAGCCTTAAATGATGGCATGAAGAAGAGGGGCTGTTCCACAGGGTATTGTACCCTGAGGGACAGCCCCATGTGTTTAGCCGATCTCCTCACATAATGGTTTATAATCAAGTGGAGAGCACTCTAACAAATTGAATGAGGTGAAGAATGGTAAAAGCATTAGAAAATGTACATGTTGTCATTACCGGTGCCTCCGACGGCTTAGGTTATGCCATGGCAGAAGCCCTTCTTGATGAAGGGGCAAAAGTAGCAGTGGCATCCCGTCCAGGGTCAAAATTAACTGAAGCCGTAAAAAAACTTGAAGAAAAGGGATATACGACTGTTTTTGAGCTTCCACTGGATGTGAGGTCAGAGGGATCGGTAGAAGATGCGGTGAAATGGGTGAAAGCGGAATGGGGTAAAATTGATGTCCTTGTCAACAATGCCGGCATCGGGATGCGAACGGTTAACCCGCGTTTTCTGACGGAGCCGCAGCCCTTTTACAAGGTGACGCCGGGAGGCTTCCGCGATCTTATCGAAACCAATCTCACCGGTTATTTTCTGGTAGCGCGAGGATTTGCCCCACTCATGATCGAACAAGGAAAAGGACGAATCATCAATATTTCCATGAATCATGAGACCATGAAAAGAAAGGGTTTTGTTCCATACGGTCCGTCGCGCGCAGCAACAGAATCGCTGTCGGCGATCATGGCGGAGGATCTGAAGGAATCTGGAATTTCGGTCAACATGTTGCTTCCGGGCGGAGCAACGGCGACGGGGATGATTCCGGATGATCTGCGCAGGGAGATCGAGGCGGGATTCCAGCTGATGCAGCCGGAGGTTATGGCGGAGCCTATTGTCTTTTTGGCTTCACCGGAAGCGGAGGGCATTACGGGGGAACGCATTGTGGCCTCCGAATTTGAAAGTTGGTTAAAGGAAAAAAGCAAATAATAGGGAGAGGCGAATACTTCTATATCATTTTGCACAACATCTGTGTGATTCGAACTTCCGCAGGATCGCATTTGGCAATCCGCTCTTTCCCCAATGACGAAGAAGGCTCTCAGGTCCTTCTTCGCTGGGTTCGAATAAACGCATCCCCTGTTTTTTTAAGTGAATTCTAAAGTGTGTTTTCCAAGAACAGGTGTTTAAACAAAATTCTCTAGAACAACCTTGCCAATCGTCCTATTGCTCTCCAATAGCTTGTGGGCTTGGCGAAGATGCTCTGCTGAGATCGGTCCAAGTACTTCGGAGAGCGTTGTCTTCAATTTTTGATGATCCACAGCATCAGCTATCCGATTGAGCAGTAAGTGTTGCTCGATCATATCATCCGTTTCATAAAGCGAGCGCGTAAACATAAACTCCCACACGAAGGTGGCGCTTTTTTGCTTAAGCAATTTGAGGTTGAGCGGAGAGGTAGGATCATCAATTGCGCAAACGACTCCTTGGGGAGAAACGGCTTCACTTATGCCGGCCCAGTGTTTTTCCAAAGCGTTCAGGCAGAAAATATACGGAACGCTTGAAAACCCGATTGCTTCAAGCTGCGGAAGGAGCGGGTCATGGTGATTAATGGTATAGTCGGCACCCATTGATTTAACCCAATCGACGGTTTCCGGGCGGGAAGCAGTCCCGATTACAATGAGCCCAGCTTGTTTTGCAAGCTGGATGGCAATGGACCCTACACCCCCAGCGGCCCCGATGATCAGCAGGGATTTTTTTTCGTTGGCGCCCGGATCTTGAGAAATCGACATTCGGGTAAATAATGCTTCCCAAGCTGTGATAGAGGTTAAAGGAAGAGCTGCCGCTTCCGCGAAATTCAAGGAAGCTGGCTTGCGCCCTACAATACGTTCATCAACCAGATGGTATTCGCTGTTTCCGCCTTGTCGTGCAATGCTGCCCGCATAAAAAACTTCATCCCCGGACGGAACAACGAGCAGTTCGGTCCCGCCTCTTCAACAATTCCTGCAACATCCCAACCTAAAATTTTTGGAACTTCTTCAACTCTGTCTTTAGGCGCACGTACCTTAGTGTCAACGGGATTGACCGATATGGCCATAACTTTGACCAAAATGTCACGGCCCGTCGCTCTTGGTTTCTCCACCACTAAATCTACCAAGCTTTCTGGATTTTCAATTGGAAGGTATCGGGTTAGTCCTACCGCCTTCATTGTAGCCATGATAAACCACATCCTTTCCTTACTATTATACCCATTGTGAGGCACCACTTAAAAATTTGAGCACTTTAGATCCAATCCTTTCTATGAAGAAGGGAAACCACTAAGATGGTTTCCCTTTAAAATGTGCCTTCTTATTTTGTGTAGGTTATATTCTTATACTTGCTGAGCAAGGACAATTATCATCACGATTCCCATTTTTTGTTGAACAATTCAAGGAAGCAGAGATGGTATGAGATAAGTGAACTCCTTATACAATAGGAAGCCATCCAGGGAAGCTAGTATAGTACTCCCACATTTTATCAGAAATAGCTAGTTCTTTTTGATCTTTTTTAGATAATGTTGTACGGATTTTGTCTTCTTCACCGACTTGTACTTTTTGTATCCACTGAGGTTCCATTATCAATTCCCTTCCTAAAGCGATTAAAGGGACTCCTGTTTCAAAAGCTTTCATCACTTCATCGGGTGTCCGCAGCATCCCAACTCCCATTACAGGAACACGATCGCCGACACGCTCATGGATCATAACAACTCGGGATGTCTGATCGTTATCATCACGGATTGATCCGTTCCAAAAGGCGCCGACAGAAATGTGGAGATAATCCAGGTCCTGGTCCGCTAACTTGTCCACTAATTGCAGCGTATCTTCCATGGTGATGCCAGGATTCTCTCTTTCTTCAGGCGATAACCGATAGCCGATGATAAAAGGTTTTGTTGCATGGTCTGAAACTGCTTTTTTAACAACGTCAACTACAGCAAGCGGGAAGGACATACGTTTTTCCAGCGTTCCACCCCACTTGTCAGTTCTACGATTTGAGTGTGGAGAAAAGAATTGCTGGAGCAAATACGTATTGGCACCATGGATTTCAACTCCATCGTAGCCAGCTTCGATTGCTCTTCTGGTTGCTTCACCAAATGCTTTAATAATTTCTTCGATTTCGTCTGCTGTCATTTCCCGAGGTACCACGGCATCGTCCCGGTCCGCTGCTACCGCACTCGGAGCAATTGGTTGACGATCGAGCAATTCTTCAGGCGGGCACATTCTGCCACCGTGAAAAATTTGTAGAATCGCCTTTGAACCTTTTTCCTGTATAGCTGTCGCCACACGTCTTAAACTAGGAATTAGGGAATCGGAATCTGCACCAAATTCACCCGGGAATCCTTTTCCATTCCTGGTGACGTATGTGCATGCGGTGATTACCGCTCCTACACCACCGGCACGTTCTTGATAATACGCAACTTCTTCGTCTGATACTTCACCATTTTCATGTGCCGCCGTATTGGTCATGGGTGCCATTGTAATATGGTTCTTTATTTCAACTCCAGAACGGAAGGTAAATGGTTTAAAAGCAGCTTCATATTTCGGATTCATCTTTTTTTCTCCTTTTGTTTACATCAAGTTTGTAATAGGGTTTTGCTAGGCATTTTTATATTCTATACAAAAAAATTATAGATATAGATGGAAAGCTTGCCATAAGGATCGGCCGGTGTCGACCTACTTTAGCCGAGTAATTTCTGCCAATATTTCATAGGAATGGAGGCGGGCCTTATGATCGTAGACCTGGGCGATTGCCATGATTTCATCGGCTTGACTTTCATCCAGAAACTTTTCCAGCTTTTCTTTTACGGTTTGAGGACTGCCGACAATCGAAGTTCCTAACTGATTCTCAAGGGCAGCTAGTTCATAGTCTCTGGCTAAATCATTAATATTATCCACTGGCGGCTGCAAGGGCACTTCCTTCCCGCGCATCAAATTCAAGAACTGCTGCTGCAAGGTTGTAGCGAGCCGCTCAGCTTCTTGATCTGTGTCGGCCGCAATGATGTTCAGCCCTACCATTGCATGCGGCTTGTCCAGTACTTTAGATGGCTTAAACGAACTGCGGTACAGCTGGATGGCCGGCAGTGTGTTATGCGGCGAGAAATGGCTTGCAAAGGCAAACGGCAGTCCAAGCTCTCCTGCCAGCTGGGCACTGTATCCGCTTGAACCCAACAGCCAAACAGGTATGTTCAATCCTTCACCCGGAATTGCTTTAACATGACGATGTCCTTGTGCCAGGGAAGGGTCAAAGTAATTCCGGAGCTCAGCCAGCTGCTCAGGGAAATCTTCTCCTGAACTTCTCAAGTCACGTCTCAATGCACGTGCGGTAAGCTGATCGGTGCCTGGTGCACGGCCCAAGCCAAGATCAATACGTCCTGGATATAAGGATTCGAGAGTGCCAAATTGCTCAGCAATAACAAGAGGCGCATGATTCGGCAGCATAATGCCGCCTGAACCTACCCGGATTTTTGATGTCCCTGCTGCAACATGGGAAATGACTACCGATGTTGCAGAGCTGGCGATAAATGGCATATTGTGATGCTCAGCGAGCCAATATCGGTTATACCCCAGCTTTTCAGCGAGCTGGGCCAGCTCCAAAGTATTGCGAAAAGAATCAGCCGGCGTACTTCCATCTGCAATTGGAGAGAGATCCAGGACCGAGAATGGAATATCCGTAATTTGTTTGGTATCCTTTTCAGGCATATGCTCATCTTCTTTCTTTAGTAAGTTCGTCGTTTCAAACACCCGGTTAATTTATTGCAGCCTGAGCCAAAATTTCATAAGAGCGCAGCCGTGCCTTATGATCAAAAATCTCTGTATGAGCCATGATTTCATCTGCGTCAGTCTTTTCTAATAACTCATGGAGCTGCTGCTTCACACCTGCAGGGTCCCCGATGATGGAAGTGAACAGCTGTTCTTCAACCGCCCTGCGTTCATTATCGTTCCAAAGCTCGTCCATATTATTAACAGGAGGCAAAATGGGCGAAGGCTGTCCGCGGGTTAACAAAAGAAATTTTTGATACATCGAAGTGGCAAGCCTTTGTGCCTCCTGTTTCTCATCAGCAGCCACCACTTGAACGGCTAACAGTACATAAGGCTCCTCCAAAAATTGAGACGGACGAAAAGAATCCCGGTACAGTTTTATGGCCTCCATCATGTTGCCTGGAGCAAAATGCCCAGCGAAAGAGAACGGCAACCCCAGTATTCCAGCCAATTGTGCACTGTAAAACGCTGAACCTAACAGCCAAATGGGCACATTTGTTTTTTCGCCGGGAATGGCGTGAAAGCTGAATGAACCATTCTTAGTGGCTGTTCCTGTACCATAAAGATAGGCGATAAGCTCCTCAAGCCGGGCATCAAATTCAGGTTCACCGGCAACCCGCTGCCGCAATACATTTGCTGTATATTGGTCGGTGCCAGGTGCCCGCCCCAATCCAAGGTCGATCCGGCCAGGGAAGAAGGTTTCTAATGTTCCAAATTGCTCAGCCACGGAAAGAGGAGAATAATGGGAAAGAAGCATTGCGCCTGATCCAATACGCATTTTTTCCGTGACAGAGGCAACTCGTCCAATTACGATCGGGGATGCGGAACTCGCCATTCCTGCCCAATTATGATGTTCAGCAAGCCAAAACCGTTTATATCCCCACTGCTCTGTTTTCTTTGCTAGATCAAGCGTGTTTTGAAGGGAAAGTTCGGCTGATCCTCCCTCGACAATTGGGGAGGGATCTAGTACGGAAAGTTCTATTTTCTTTGTCATCATTCTTCCTCCTTTAAACCATTCAATTTTTTAAAACGGGCCGGTACCTTTATGGGTTGGGAAGTAAGGTACAACAAATTCTCCAAGTTCCTGGATTACTTCCTCTGGAGGACGCCTGGAAAAATACAGAACAAACGCCAAATGATTGACGCCAATCGCTTGAAATTGATGAAGCAGATCAACTAAACGGTTTCTTCCCACGGAATAGCCTAAGGGTATGGGGACAGGCATTTCATCTGGATTTTCAGATAAATCGATGAACAAGCTTTGAGAGAAGGGTTTGAAATCTCCTGGAGCATGAACTTCCGTTAAAGCACGATAATCCTGAATAAGCTGCGCCTGTTGAGTAATGCTTCTTGGGTATTGAAGCCACCCGTCCCCATTCCTGGATATCCAATCGATAGACTGATTGCTAAATCCAGTCACCATGGTCGGAATCGAAGATACAGGCTTTGGGATTAACCTCATATCTGTACCATCGATCAGCCCGGCGTGGCTGTGAATTGTCGGCTGATCCTCTTTTAACAGCCGGTCGAGAATTTCGAAATTTTCTTTAAATAACGGACCGCTCTCTTGCTTAGATATCCCTAAAGCTGTAAAGTCTTTTTCCCTGTCCCCGGATGCCACTCCCATAATCAACCGACCTGGAAACAATTGATCGATTGATGCAGCTTCCTTCGCTACCCTGACAGGGTGGCGCAAAGGGAGAACTACACTTCCAGTCACCAACGCAATGTGCTTCGTATGGGCAGCAAGATACGTCAAATAAATCCATAAATCGTACATTTGGCCGTTATCATCAATATTCAAATTCTGCATCGTAATATCACGGAGCCATAATGAAGCAAAACCATATTTCTCCATTTTACGGGCAAGCTCCAACTGATTCTCCATCAGCGGATTTTTAGACATCCTGGCAGTTGGGAGGACAAATCCGAGTGTCATTTTGTCTTTCTGGTACATGCTGTTATAGGCACGATGATTTTGAAAACCCACCCGTGGTCCTCCTTAAAAGATCATATTTTTAAGCCTATATACTTTTCAAACTGTTTAATGGTTTCCTCATTGCGTCGATAATAAGTCCATTGTCCGATTCGTTTCATTTCCACCAGCCCGCTTTGCAATAGGATAGATAAATACTGGGAGGTAGTGGACTGCGATAGTACTACTTTGCTTTGAATATCACTAACACAAACCCCGCCATCAAAGCCTTTTTCTTTGATGACATGGGCCTGCGGGGAAAAGTTATTATCAGGTTCTTTCAACATTTGCAGAATATTTACTCTTATTTGATTTGACAGAGCCTTGAAAATTTCAACTGCCTGTTCGTCATTTATCATATTTGATTCCCGATTCAACGGTGCCCGCCCCTTTCTGATCATATTAAAATCTATTTTGCTTGGAATGAGTATAGATTAATCGAACAAAAGGATATTGATAATTTGCGATATGTCTATATTACTTTGCTTTCTACCCAAAATCAAATGTTATTCTTTAGGAGGGGCTAGGAAGCGTTGGTCCAGCAATTGGTTGAGTTTCATCTGAAGGCACTGGGGCGAAAATATGGCAAACGGCTGCAAAGGCTCCTTTATAAAAACATCCTTGGAACAATGTAATATAATTCTTATAAACTTCGGCAATTTCATTGGATATCAATCCATGGGCGTTTACGAGATGAGTTTGGCAGTCTGGTTAATTATGAAGGGATTTCATGGGGAGAACCTGGCTAAATTGAGAGCATAAACAGCTTCTTCGTCTTTAGTAAAATAATCAAAAGTTCTTTGATCGGGAGATTAAGAGGTGATGATGATTCAACTCATAAATAGGGCGGAATTTGATGGGAAGAACTCCTTATTTAATTATTTGTTCTCGATTAGCTCTTGTTGAATGTGATGCTCGTATTCGGTGAACGCTTCTGACATCACCCATCCAAGGTCGGACATCAGTGATTGATTGCGCCAGACAGATTGTCTAATTCCTTACGGCGGATAGCCATCAGGATTCTCTCCTCTGTGATCGTGAACTCGCACCGAAGAGGAATAGGGATAAAATTTTGTGCTTCCGGGCATGTTAGGAAATAACATCGAGGGGAGTGCTGTATGATGGCAAGAAGAAGGAGAAAATATGCGGTGCCAGGGGTCGAACAGGGAATGCAAGCTTTCAAAGCAGATGTAATGAAGCGCGAAGGATATACCGTAGATCCGAATCAACCAGACGATGTAAAATACGAAGTGGCGAAGGAGCTTGGTATACCTCTGTACCCAGGAAACAATGGTCAATTGACAACGGAATCAGCAGGCCATGTCGGCGGCAAAATTGGCGGTTCCATGGTTAGGGAATTGGTCCGTCTCGCTCAGGAGCAAATAGCGAACAAGGAGTAGTCCTGGACTGAAACCTCCTGAGATCGTGGGGAAAATTGCTGAGCACTGACTTGAAATAACATCCATTGGTTTATATAACGATAATTTCCCCCTTTCCACAAGAAGGGGGTTTTGTCTTGCCTTTCATATTACACTGTCATGTCAAGAGGATGACTGTTGTGAATATCGCCGGTTTCTATTCCGCGCTAAGATACGAACGGAAGGGATGATGGACGTTATGAAGGAGCATAGCAGCAGATATGAAAGATGTTAGAGATGTAATCTGATTTAACTTTGTGAGGTTGGTGGAGTAGAAAGGGGAATCGGAATGAACGATATCACAAATAAGGCAAAATTTTTGTTACAATGTAGACTAATGCTAGCATTTAGGGACGGTGATTAACATGGGAAGAAAGCAGGCTTTTACCAAATCAGAGTTGCTTGACCAAACCAAGAGAGTGCTTCTCGAGTATGGTTATGAGGGGTTTCAACTTAAATTGTTATCGAAGAGTCTGGTTGGAGCAAGAAGTACGATTTACCAATATTATGCCAACAAAGAAGAGATAGTTGCTGCATGTATGAAACGATCCATGGAAAATGTATTACAGAAGGCGTCGGCTATTGATGAAACGGATTGCATGAATGCTCTTCAACATCTGCTAGATGTATATCTGGAGGAAGCTAATTTCCATCAATTGCTTGGATATGCTCATAAAATAAATAAAGCCAATTCTGAGGCTGCGACCAATGATCTTGAATTTGTTGAGCAAGCGCATGTGACTTTAAAAAATCAACTGGAGCGATTGTTTGTTCGTGCTCAGGAAGAGGGGCACTTGAATACAAGCATTCCACTTCCCGCTATTATAGGTGTATTTTTTAACCTGATTGAAACTCCTAATATGATGAATATTCCTACACCTCAGTGGAGTAAACTATTGTATCAAATGTGGCTAGGAGGGGCAGGAAGACGATAAGGAGCACAAATATATTTGACACGCGTGTCACATAAACCTATAATGAAAACGAGCCGGAATAGAGGTGTTTAATTTGACACGCGTGTCATTTATTTTTGTCGAGGGGAGAAGTAGCATATGTTTTTGGCATTGAAGGAATTGAGACACGGCAAGACAAGGTTTTTGATGATTGCTATCATTTTTGTGCTTATTTCTTGGCTGGTGTTTATATTGTCAGGTTTGGGAAATGGGTTATCTACGCTTGCGGCTTCGACGTTTAAGACGATGAAGGCTGATTATGTGGTTTTCGAACAAGGGTCGAAGGCTTCAATGAGTAAGTCTTTATTGTCTGATGATTTGTCAGCTAAATTAGTAGAGATGCCGAATGTAAGTGCCGTTTCACCTATGGGAACCATCATGGCATCGGCAATCAAAGGGAGTAGCAAGTTGAATGAGGATAAATTAGATATAGCGATTATTGGAATTAACCCGGGAGCTTTCTTGAGCCGGCAATTATTGAAGGCAAGGGGCTGACATCCGATCAGATGACAAAGGTCATCGTCAATGAGACGATGAAAGACGAAGGATTTAAACTAGGGGACACCTTCCAATTAGATGGTTCGACGGAATCGTTGACGATTGTCGGCTTTGTCAAGAATCAGACGTATAACCACGTAGCAGCTGTATTTACACCTATTGAAGAGTGGCGTAAGCTTGCGTTTGCTGCACCAGGCTCGGACAAGGGAGTCAAAAACCCCGTCAATGCGATAATGCTTCAGGGTAAAGACATTGATCGGAGTACTATAAATGAACAGCTTTCGGGTACCGATACAGTTACCCGTGCCGCAGCGGTACAGGGAATGCCTGGATACAAAGAAGAGAATGGCACAATCATGATGATGCTTGCGTTTCTGCTTGCGATCTCTGCCTTTATCATTGGCGTATTCTTCTATGTATTCACGATGCAGAAGTCCAACCAGTTCGGGATTATGAAAGCGATCGGGGCCAAGAATAAATTCTTAGGTAAAGCCGTCGTCTCACAGGTGTTCGTCTTGTCGCTCTCAAGCATTATAGTTGGCGTCTTATTGACATATGGGACAGCGGCAATCATGCCCAAAAGCATGCCGTTCATACTGGATACGAAGCTGGTGTTCACGTATTCCACTGTATTGCTGGTAATCTCATTGCTTAGTTCGTTGGTATCCGTTCGCACGATTTCGAAAATTGATCCGGTTAAGGCACTTGGGAGGGTTGAGTAATGACTGAAGGGTTGCAAATAACATCAGCTTCAAAACATTACGATGAAGGATTGAATCGTATTGCGGCATTAGACCGATTGTCCATAAAAGTGGAGCCAGGTGAGTTCATCGCAGTGGTAGGTCCGTCCGGTTCTGGAAAAAGTACTTTCCTATCCGTCGCGGGTGCACTGCTTAAAGCTTCCGAGGGAGAGGTTATAATAAATGGAAAGGACATATCGAAGCTGTCAGGCAAAGAACTATCCGATATCCGATTGCATGAGATTGGTTTCATCATGCAGGCCTCGAATTTGGTTCCATACCTGAACGTTCTTGATCAGTTGCTTGTCGTGAAGCGGATGTCGGGTAAGGTTCGTGCAGCAGACAAAGCAATGGCTATAAAGTTGCTTGATGAGCTTGGTCTAGGCGCTAAGCAGAAGAGCTACCCGGAGGAGCTGTCCGGGGGCGAGAAGCAGCGTACCGCCATTGCCCGCGCGTTAATTAACGATCCTAATGTCATATTGGCGGATGAACCTACAGCAAGCTTGATACCAAACGCGCTCATGAAGTTGTCTCCTTGATTGCTCATGAGGTGAGAACACGCCACAAGGCGGCGATTATGGTCACACACGATGAGCGGCTGCTTACCTACTGCGACAAGGTATACCGGATGGAAGATGGCAAATTATCTCTAGCGGAACTGGAGTCCATCCATTAAGGACGGCAGACAGGTTATATAATAAATCCAGATCATAAGTTTTTAGGCTGAGAAGAAAACAGAATGCGGATAGTTTATTGACTTTGATCGATCGTTCGATTATATTTTGGGTATGAAAACTAAATCCGAAAGCAAAGTGGACCTTATTTATCAGGCTACGATTGAACTTCTCAATGAAAATGGCCTTTCTGAAATATCCATCTCAAAAATTGCTAAAAGAGCGAAGATCTCTTCCTCGATCATTTATTTTTATTTTGAAAGCAAAGAGGATATGCTGATCAAGTTGTATTTTTTGCTCAAGGATCAAATGCACCAGCTCATGTTTCATGGTGTAACAGAGAGTACACCCGTTAAAGTGGGGTTTGAGAAAATTCTGCGAAATTATTCAAATTACATCTTGAATAATAAGGACAGCTTTTTGTTAATGGAACAGTTTATTGGCTCACCCTTTATACGTAAAAAGTGTAAGGATCAAAATGGCGGTGTGTTTAAGCCGATGTACCCTTTGTTTGAAAGGGGAATTGAGGAAGGTTTGTTTAAGGATTTGGAAACGAATCTATTGGTTACATACTCCTGTTTACCTTTTGTCGAAATGGGAAAAGAGTATCTAAATGGGGCGTATGAGTTCAGTCCAACAAATATTGATAAAATGATTCAAATGAGCTGGGATGCTATCAAAGTATAATCAGCTCTTTTTTTACTCTAAATTGATCGATCGTTCAATATATTTTTTTGGAGTTCTTTGATCGATCGTTCGATAAATATACAAGAAGGGGGTGATTTTTATTTTTGCCGTCGAATGTTTTAGGCATGGATTCCCATAGGTTAGAAGTGATCCAAAAGAAGAAAATGTATTATTTCAAATAATAAAACAATAGATTAGGGGACCAATTTTTTCATGAAAAACTACAAATGGATTATATATTTGCTTGCATTAGGTGCAACCGTGGTCGGTACGGCCGAATCAATTATTACAGGTATTCTAGACATGGTTGCCACGGATATAAATGTCTCTATTGGCTTGGCTGGACAATTGGTGTCCATGTATTCTATAGCCTACGCGGTAGGAACGCCAATTCTGATTGCGATCACTTCAAAAACAGATCGAAAAAAGCTGCTGTTCATAGCACTTCTTACGTTCATTATCGGTAATATCATCGCTGTTCTGAGTCCTAACTTTACGATATTGATGATATCCCGTGTTATTTTGGGTGTGAGCGCTGGGGTATTCGCAGTAGTGGCTCTGGGAATTGCAGCACAAATTGCTCCTCCAGAGAAAAGAGGAAGTGCGATTGGCACGATCTTGATGGGTACGAGTCTTGCGCTCGTTGTCGGCCTTCCTATAGGAACCTTAATCGGTGAATATATGGGGTGGCGCTGGATCTTCGCAATTCTTGGAATTATCACGATCATTCCTATTATTGCGATTGTAAAAGCGCTACCTAAAATGTCTGGGCAAGAAACGATTCCTTTATCCAAGCAATTGGCTATTCTCAAAGATTTCAAAGTAATCAGCGGTATATTAGCTTCCTTATTCTTTATTACCGGCTACTCTGTTGTTTCCACGTACATTGCGCCGTTACTACGCGAAAACGCTGGCCTCAATAGCAATACAATTAGTCTCGTCTTGCTTGGCATGGGTTTAATGGCTGTTGTTGGGGCGCGTGTTGGAGGCTACGGCGCTGATAAATGGGGGATTGCTCGAACACTGATTGTCAGTCTGTTGATTCATGCTATTGCCTTGTTCTTCCTCCCGTTGGCTGCAGTTACCTTTGGAGGTGCCATGTTTATTCTTGCACTCTGGATGCTTGGAGCTTGGACAACTGCTCCTGCACAACAGTTCTATCTGGTAACTATGGCTCCTAAATCAGCCGAAATTATATTGAGCTTGAACTCATCCGCCTTCCACCTTGGTGTTGCCCTAGGTGCAGGCTTGGGCGGAGTCGTTGTAGAGCGGTTAACCTTGTCATCGATCGGCTGGGTTGGTGGTTTAATCGTCATACTTGCGACTGTATTTACAGTGATTTCTATTTTAATGGGAAAGAAAAAAGAGCATTAATTCAGCGACCCGAGGATTTGATTGAAGATTATTAGACGCAGTTTTTCCAGATTCCAGATTCCAAGGGAGAAGACATCGTACCGATTCTGGGTATAGGGCTTCCCCTTGCGTCGGGGATAAATGACGGATATAATGTGATTGATCAATTACTAACGAAAGAGGTTTGCTATGATTAGGTCAAAAGGACAGGATCGCAAGCAGGAAATCCTTGAGGCAGGCTTGGAGTTATTTGCCCAACGGGGATACTATAACACCACGACTGCCCATATCGCAGAGAAGGCCGGGATCTCTCAGCCTTATGTGTTTCGTTTCTTTCCGACGAAGGAGGAACTGTTCATCACCGTTTTGAATCGGGCGTTCGACCGGATACTCCAAACGTTTAAAAATGTCGAGTCGAGTCCGGATCAGTTGGACAACGACATGCTCAAAGCTTATGAAGAATTGTCGGCCCAATATCCCCATGAGATTGCTTTGCTGGTGATCGGTATTGGCATCACCGAAGAAGCAATTCAGGTGGCAACCAAAGAGGGGTTATCCCGCATCAGAACTTATGTCCTGAAAGAGTTTAAAGCAGCAGGCATGCCCGATGCAGAAAGAAACGCAACGATTTTTATCGCGATGGGCATGATGTGCAACATTTCGTACTTTTTGGATCTTCCCGAGCTATTTGAGTTCAACGAAAGTAAATAACCGTTCGAGGTTATTTATTTTTGAATCAAAGTAATCGATTAATCAATATCTACCTATAAAACTATTTATAGCCGGCCCCATACGGAGCAGTACGCGTGAACGTCACCGAGCCTGTCTGCGCCCACAGTGCAGCCACGCCACGGCATCAGCGGAGCCGAACGTCCGACAGGACGTCCTGGCAAGAGTGGCATAGTCATTGAGCCGTTCGTATCCGTGGCGGAGAATAGCGGTAGCCTCTCGATATGTTTTTGCTGCCCATGCTTCTGCTTACCCTCCTTAGCATTCCTCATTGGCAGAGGTCTACTGAAAAGATACTCGAACCCCAAGTGGCGGAGGGGGATTCCCCGCGACGCCTTCCGATTGCTCCAAGCTTTGCCGAGAAACAGCAAAAACCCCTTGCCATCGCTGGGATGGAAGGGGCTAATTCTACGTCTAGCGAAACCCAAAACGCTACTGACATTACGTTGTCAGTAGCGTTTTTGTATATTAGGAGCATGCGAAGAGCGCAGTGCATTGGAGATAGGGAAACCTTTTCTTCAAAATCTATTATTGAGGTGGAATTTTCATGAGCAATGTTAAATGGGAAGTAGATCCGGATCACAGCTCCGTTGAGTTTTCGGTGACGCATTTAATGATTAATCAAATCAAAGGAGTCTTTGAGCAATTCGAAGCGATCTTAAGTTTCGACCCTAACGATGTAACAACCCTAGGTGTTCAGGCTTCTATCGACACAAATAGTATCACAACTCGCCAGCGGCAACGAGATGAACATCTGAGGAGCGAAGACTTCTTTCATACGGCCAAGTATCCAGTCATTACATTTCAGAGCATCAGCTGCGCCCATACTGGCGAACGGCAATATAAACTTGCGGGCAATCTAACTCTGCATGGAGTAACAAAACCCGTCATTTTTCATACCGTTTTTGAAGGACTTAACAAAGACCCTCGTGGCCGAGAACGTGTGGGATTTCATTCAACAGCCAGTATCGAACGCAATCAATTTGGCTTGAGCTTCAACTCGCCTCTGGAAGCGGGTGGAATTGTCGTCGGAAATGAAGTAAGCATTGAGCTTTATATTGAGGCTATTAGAATAGATTAACAATTCTATAGGCTTCTTGAACACTTACTCGTCATAACTATGGCGAGTTTTTTCGTTGTGTATACCTCAGTCCTATTTCTAGTATTATTCACCTATAATTAGCACAAATGCGAATACAACTTTTTTACCAAAATATATACAAGTTGCTCGTTTACTGTCTACCATTTCGATGTTATACTCACAATATTCAAAAAGAATTTGTGAAAATATGTCGAATTGAGGCTTAATAGGATGATTATGGATAAACAAAAGGACGGCGAAACGATTATCCTCATTCCATCGCTTGAGCCAGATGAGAGACTTCTGTCCTATGTACGACAATTGCGAAAATATGGTTTGACCCATATTGTTATTGTGGACGACGGATCTGGCGAGGCATATCAGTCGATTTTCGATGAGCTGCGTGAGAGCGGGTGTGTCCTGCTGCGGCATACGGAAAATCGGGAAAGGGAGCCGCACTCAAGACGGGATTTCAATATATCGGGCAGCAGTTCGATGCGTCCTCTTCCTTCATTGTCACTGCTGATTCAGATGGACAGCACGCTGCAGAGGATGTATATAGGCTCGCCAAAGAAGCCCGGCGCGATCCTGATGCGTTGTTTCTCGGAGTAAGGAACTTCAGCGAGGGAGGAATACCGCCGAAGTCTTTGCTGGGCAATCGGATGACGTCCTTTATTTTTGCTATGCTTTACGGGAAAAAACTATCAGATACCCAGACCGGGCTTCGTGCCTTTGGCCCCGGGCTTCTTGCCTTTATGCAAGATGTTCGTGGCACCCGGTTCGAATACGAGCTGCAGATACTCATCTCGTGTATTCAATCCGGTATTCCGATTCATACGGTGCCGATTCAAGTTATTTATGAAAATGGAAATGCTGGAACCCACTTCAAAGCGATTCAAGACAGTGCTCGGGTAATGGGTGTCTTGTTCTCCAACTTCCTGCGGTTTATTTCCTCGTCAGTTGTGAGTTCTGTTGTCGATTTGGGAATTGCATGGTTTTTGATCGACTTTTTGCGGCCCATCTTGGGTCAGCAGGATTATCTAAGAATTTTGCTCGCAACCGTGATTGCTAGAGTTATTTCCATTGTCGTCAACTATGTACTGAACAGGCACTTTGTATTCCGCAAAGAAGATAGTCAGGGCAGCCTATGGCGCTATTTGACGTTGTGCGGAGTGGTGATTGTGCTTTCCAGTACAGGGGTATATTTGTTCCATACGATTTTCTTCGTAGATGAGAAAATTGCGAAATTTGTCTGTGATGCCTTGCTGTTCCTGCTCAGTTTTCAATTGCAGCGAAGATGGGTATTTGCAGCAAGGAGGAAGCAGCTGTAGTGCAAAACGAAAAAAGGCAACATATTTTCTTTGTCATCACCATGATCCTGATGTCGATTTATTTGTTATGGCGGATGTTCTTTACATTGCCATGGGGAGAAGGTGTACTGAACGTTATCTTCGGCATTCTGCTCATTGTGGCTGAGACGGTAACCGTACTAACCACCTTTGAATTGTTTTTTCAAAAGATGCAAAAGGAACGTACGCAGCTCGACTTTCCCATCGTTCCTCCGGAATATTATCCGGATGTGGATGTGTTCATTGCCACGCATAACGAGCCGGTCGATCTGTTGTATAAAACGGTAAATGCCTGTACGTTCATGGATTATCCGGACAAGCAAAAGGTCCATATCTATATATGTGACGATGGCGGAAGACCTGAGGTGGAGGAGCTTGCAAAGCAGTTTGGCGTTGGATATCTGGGGTTCCCCGGCAACAAGGATGCCAAATCAGGTAACCTGAATAATGCCCTGAGCAAAACCTCTTCCCCACTCATTGCAACCTTTGATGCAGATATGATTCCGCAACACACCTTTCTAATGAAAACCGTCCCGTATTTCCTGCTCTCCACATTTATAGAAGAGAACGGGCAATGGCGGCTTCGCCGTGAGGATGAAATGGATAAGAAGTTCAAGCTGGGGCTGGTACAGACCCCTCAGAGCTTCTACAATCCGGATCTATTCCAGTTCAACCTCTATGCAGAGCAAGGAATTCCGAATGAACAGGATTTCTTCTCCAGAGAAGTTAACATCCTGCGTAATGCCTCCAATGCGGTAGCCTATACAGGAAGCAACACGATTATTTCCCGGCAAGGTATGGAAGACATCGGCGGTTTTCCACTGAATACGATCACCGAGGACTTTGAGACAAGTATTCGTTTACAGCAGGAAGGCTATATTACCTATGCGACTCAAGAGGTTCAAGCTGCCGGACAGACAACAACAACAGTTCCGAGCATGATTAAGCAGCGAATTCGCTGGGCCAGGGGTATTATTCAGAGCCTTCAGAATACGCGTGCTCCCCTATCCGAGAAGCTTCCTTTCTGGACGAGGGTGACCTATTTAAGCAGTTTCTTATACTGGTGGTCTTTCTTTAACCGGTTGATTTTCATTTTGGCGCCAATTTTGTTTGCCTTATTCGATTTCAAAATTGTAAATACAACCTTCTGGCAGATCTTAATATTCTGGCTTCCGTCCTATTTCTTCTACAGCGTATCGATGCGTTATCTGTCCAGCAATATTCGGAATCAGCGCTGGAGTCAGGTCATAGATACCATATTTATGCCTTATCTGATCTGGCCGGTTCTCCTCGAAACCCTGGGTATTCGCGAGAAAAAATTCAAGGTTACGAACAAAAGCAGAGCGAGCGGTCGGAAATGGATGTCTGCTCTGTTATATGCACTTCCGCATATCTTCCTGCTCCTGCTGTCGATTGCGGCTGTAATTCGGTATGTTAATGGCAAGTACGGCATCGCGCTGTTCTTCAGCAGTATCATTATTTTCTGGCTCATTCATAATATGATTGCACTGTGTTATGCACTGTTCTTCATGATCGGCCGTCGTGCGTATCGGGAGACTGAGCGGATTCGGGCACAAGAGGATGTCATGATCCATGATCAGGACACGAATCTGCGTTATCAGGCCAAGACGGTAGATGTATCCGAACAAGGTATTGCCTTCTATGTCCCGTATCCCATCTATTTACCTGAAAAGAAGACGATCTCTTTGGTCGTAAAATCCGAGCGATATGAGGCGAATCTTAATGCAGTCATTGTCTATGTAAAGCAGGACGGAGAGGGCTGGCGCTATTCTGCAACGGTTCAGCCAATCGACGAGACGGATAACCGCCAATATATGCAAATCATCTATGACCGTAAGCATTCATTGCCAGAGCAGATGAATCTGTGGGATACCGCTTACGACGATATGCTGCGTAATGTGAAAAAACGTATTGTTCAGCCGAGATCGGATCAGCGGAAAATGCCGCGACTTTCCTTGCAGCTTCCAGTCCATTTCACCAATCACGCGGGCTGTACACTGCGCAGCTTCAATTATCGTTTCTTCTCCGCCACGGGTCTCCATGGTGATATTGCGGCAGGGGCGATTGTTACTTTTCACACGAAGAGTAATATTGAAGTCATTTTGCAGCATACCGGGAAAACAACAGCCAATCGTCGCGAAGTGCTTCTCTCGGTGGAGAATATTGATGATATCGTGGAGCGTGGCTTGATTGATCAATTGCTGAGTGATTTGACCCATCCACATGCTGAGAGCTTCACCAGAGAGGGTTAGGAGAGATAAAAATGCTGTTTGTGTTTCAACTTGTGATGGGAGTTTTATTGATATTCTCCTTTATTGGTTACATGCAGTTTGTTCGAAAGGCACTATCCATACGTTGGGAGTTCATCCCTGTATTTGTGTTTTCCTCAATAGCATGTCTTGTTTTTCTTAGCGGTTTGGCAGGGCAGCTCTTCATTGGCAGCCTTGTCCTGCTTATCGTCGGATTACTATTGTATGGAAGAATGGTGTTTCTCGGAATGCGCCGAGGGGCATCCTTTCGCATTTCTTTTTCCTTATTCCAATTTTCATTTTTGGCAGGGACTTTTATTTTCTTGCTGGTACTCTTCCAAAACCAATTGACGCACTATGATAATTTTTCCCATTGGGCGATTGTTTTGAAGCAGATGCTCAGCACCGATGCTTTTCCGACACCGGATTCGAACCTGATTGATTTTAAAAATTATCCGCTAGGAACCTCGTCATTTATTTATTATGTCTGTCGCTTTATGGGACATTCCCAGTCCGTGATGCTTCTGGCACAAGGTCTGCTGATCTTTTCCTGTTTTTACGCCATGTTCGGCATCGTTTCCGAGAAGAAACGTTTTCTGCTGTACGCGTTTCTCGGACTCGGGTTATCTACATTGTCCTTCTTCAACCTTACGATTCGGATCACCAACCTGCTCGTCGATTTCTTGCTCCCCATCTATGCGCTGGCCATCCTGGCGGTGGTCTACCAGTATCGTCATAATATCAAGCGAGCATGTATTGTCGTTCTTCCGCTTGCGGGTTTGCTGACAATCATCAAAAGCACCGGTATTATTTTTGCGGCCGTCGGCCTGATCTTCCTGGTGTACACATGGCTGACTCAAGGACAAAAGTCCGGTTGGAAAAATGTACTCGCTGTGGTGGGAACGATCTGCGGGGGCTGATTCCTTACTTCGGCTGGAGCTGGCGAATGGCGACCGTATTCCAAGGGGTAGATAACAAGTTCGATGTTGCTGCTTCCGGGATTCAATCCGGCAAAACGGCAGAGCAGATGCATGAGATTCTGTGGCTGTTCATAAAATCGAGTACGGATATTACGACACGGCCGGTCATCGGTATTATTATCTTCCAGCTTGTAGCGATTGCGGCTTCGGTATTTGCCTATGTGGTGCTCAAGAAGAAATGGAATTTGTGGAAAGCACTGATTGCGCTGGATGTCGTATTGTTGCTGTATTATGCAGGGATTCTGGCGTTGTATCTCTTCTCCATGCCGCTGGATGAGGCCATAAGACTGGCAGGTTTTGAACGTTATGCATCGAGTATCGTGGTACTGTTCGCGGGTGGACTGGTGCTGTGCGCTGCGATTGACCTGGAGCGTTCTTTCCACTATCGGATTGGTGAAGTGCCTGATTATCAAGCCTTCAAGACGGTCAAGACCAAGGGTCATTATCAAAAAGGAATTATCGGTTGTATAGCGATTGCGGCGACCATCCTTTTATCGGAATACAATGGGATCGTCTCGATTGCCAAAACCTACGATACGACCCTCCCTTATAAGATCCATGCAGTAACCGGTGATCGCTGGTATAAAGGGGGCAGGAGGATAACAACAGATATCTGTTCTACGCCTCGGACAGGGACCAACAGGTCACGAATTATTACATGCAGTATGTCGGGAAGTATTTCTTGTATGCTCCGCATGTGGACGGAATCGTATTGTTCTATGAGGATAATATGGACAATCTTCTGAGTGGTTACGATTATCTGGTCGTCGTGGAGACGGATCGTAACGCAAAGTGGTTGCTGAAAAAGCACTATGGCATTGACATGCAGGAAGGGATCTACAAAATTACCCGTTCCGGGGAACAGATCATTCTTACGTTGACTTGAGATTTATGAAATCAACATTATAATGGACTGCTCTGGCTAGGGATAGAATGAAGAAGAGGCAGATGCGGCGGTTAGCCTGCATCTGCCTGTTTTATTTGAAGCATATGAGCGTGTTTGGTGGACCTATTGAATAGCCACACGTGGCTCGCAGATGAGTTAATCAATTAGATTTTTCGTTGTGTTATACATCTGCTCTGCATACTTGTCGATTTCATCCCGAGACATGCGTAAGCGAGCAACAGAGGTACCGTATCCAATTTCCTTGTGCCCCTCTTCTAATCCCTTGAAAATTCCGTCTGCGAAAGCATCCAATGGTTCTCCATGCGTATGCAGCCCTGCTCCACCCAGATCTGTACTTACTGCCGGAGGAGCAACTTCAATGACCTCTACAGACGTATCCGAAAGCTGGTGTCTCAGGCTGATTGTAAAGGAGTGAAGGGCCGCTTTGGTAGCTGAGTATATCGGAGCAATCGCAAACGGCGTAAAAGCTAAACCAGAAGTGACATTAATGATCGTGGCCTCTTCTTTGGCTGCAAGATAAGGAGCGAACAGCATGGATAGATGCAAAGGTGCCTCAATATTCGTTGTAATTTCTTTATTGAAATAACTCCAATCGTTCTTCACATCTGACTTGAGCACATTAAAACGCTGTTGAATTCCGGCATTATTGACCAATACATTTACTTCCGGATAGTTCACGGTTACCCAATCAAACAATGCCACACGCTCAGATTCAATACTCAGATCATTCACATACGTAATAAGGCCCGGGTGTGTTTCTTTTGCATGTTGAAGGGCAGCTTCGCGTCGTCCAGTAACAATGACTGTATTCCCGGCTTTTAAGAAGCGCTCTGCAAATGCTAATCCAATGCCAGCACTTCCGCCGGTAATGAGTACTGTATTTCCTGAAAGTTTCATTATAGTTGCTCCTCTTAGGTTTCTTTTTCTTCGTTTCTTTCCTGTATCTGATGGGTATAACGATTAATTTTAAAATCAATTCCCTTTAGGGATTCCTGCATCAATGAAATTTCATCCAGCACCGCTTGCTTGTGATTTTGCATCATTTCAAGCCTGGCCTCAAGGGTACAATTTCCTTCTATGATCCAGTCCATATATTGCTTAATTTGACTAATGGGCATATGCGTGTTTTTTAAGCGAACAAGGGTTTCCAATAAAGCCATCTGATCTTCTGAAAATAATCGTCTGCCAGCATCATCACGCTCAATCATGGGCAGAAGTCCCTTTTTCTCATAAAAACGTAATGTTGAATCTGGAATATTCAATTTGGCTGAAGCTTCACTAATGGAAAAATACTTCATGGTGGAGACCTCCAAATGGATGTTAACTCTGTCGACAGGTATAGCATACGACTTAAACCATGGTTTAAGTCAATAAGGTAAGATCATTTATTTTTGGATGTAATCAGTCTCACGGGTAAAGGGAATTTTTTATTATCAGATTTTCATATTGTATAGCTACTTAAATGAGATACAATGCTATTATAGGTAAGGGCATCCACTTGGATGCCTTTAAATATAGCAATGAAAAGGGTACATAAACACCGAAGGTGTCGACATTAATTTAAAGTGGTGAGTGGATGAAAGAATTGTATAGTCAGGTCAACCGAAAAACCTATTATATTTCCATGTTAACGCTCATTGCTCTTATGCTAGCCGGATTAATACTATCGACGACAGAATTAAACGGGATTACCTTGGGGTATGTGATCCATTTTTCATGTGTGGCCATTCTAGCGGTTTGTTTGTTGGTCTACCCCAAGCATGAAACCTATTTTTTCAGAAAGGTCATCATTTTATTTGGCTTTGCTTATTTCTATACCCTGTTTTTCTTATATCCAGAGACATGGACTACCTATATCCTCATTTGTCTTATTCCTTCACTTGCCATTCTGTTTTTTGATTTAAAATTGTTTTATTTCTCCATCATTGTGAATGGATTTTTAATATTGATTACGTTTGGTTATATCATTCTGATTGATCAAGGGAATGTATATTCATATTTACATCATGATATCCTAGGGAACCTCATTAATATTATAGCGAGCCAGGTATTATTATTTCTCATCTTCCATCTATCCTTTAGTCGTATGAAAAAGCAGCAGCTCTACCATGAGCAATTACAACAATCGGAGCGTCTAAAGATGATAGCCCATTTGACGGCAGCTGTAGCGCATGAGATTAGAAATCCAGTCACCGTTGTTCGAGGTTTTTTGCAGCTATACAGAGAAGATCCTGCATTTGATGATCCAATCAAAAACAAGTTCAAATTAATGATTGATGAGCTAAATACCGTTGAACAGATTACCTCCCAATTTCTAACCCTCTCCAAGCCTAATAAAGATCAGAAGCCGGAAAAAGTGGATGTGAAAGATGCTCTACAGAGCGTAACAGGTCTGGTCCGTTCCTATGCGATGTTATCTGATAATCAGATGAATATCGAGGCAGAGGAGAATTGCTTCATTTTTATTAATCCCATTGAGTTTAAGCAGTTGCTGATGAATTTAATTAAAAATGCTTTGGAAGCTTCAAATATGGGAAAACCTGTGACTGTGATTGCCAAAAGAAATCATCATTATATCGAGATCAGGATCATTGATGAAGGGAACGGAATGTCAGAGGATGAGGTGAAGTCACTCGGGACGCCGTTTTATTCATTAAAAAGTAATGGAACGGGACTAGGATTAATGATCTGTTTTAATATTGTAGAAAAATATGACGGGGAAATTAATTATGAGAGTATGAAAGGTGTGGGAACAACCGTTACGATTCGCTTCCTGGCGACGGATGGGGAGTGAAGTCATTTCAGATCCGCATTGGGGTTTGCAAGGATAGCCCCCATGTAAGGATATGCTTCTTCATAACCAAGCTAATATGATGGAGAATTGCGGTATTAGGACTTGAAATAATTGACATAATATCCCTTTACCAATATAGTGTATCTAATTACTTTGTAATTAAATGCTACGAAGAGGACAAGTAGATGCGGAAAAACCATTCAGAGAACTGGCGGTTGGTGCGAGGCAGTAGGTATCCGAATCCAAAATCACCTCAGAGCAGGCCTTCGAAATAATAGTAGACGGGCCCGGTATTCTACCGTTATATAGAAGCATCGTTGTTGGACGATGACAAAGAGGGTGTATTCAATCATACACCAATCAGGGTGGTAACGCGGAATAGACTCCGTCCCTAATGGGATGGAGTTTTTTGTGTTTTTATAATGATCGAGGAGGAATGGGTATGTGGCAAAAGTTTGGTGTAAAAGATCGAGTACTGCGTCAGAATATGTTTATGGCTGACGAAGTCCAGTACAATCTTATTCATCGTATTTGCGAGTCAGAGCGTTCAACCTGCCTAAAGGCTTCTAATGAAACAATGATCTTTGCCCAGTCAGAAGGGCACAACGCTTGGTTATGGATTTCCAAGGAACTTGCAGCTGAGGAAAAGAACAAGCTCCTGCAAGAACTTTTAGAAGTTATCAAGGGAACGGAGCTTCCTGGTATATCAGGTGACCGAACGACTGTTGATCACTTTGCTGACGTATATTCAGAGTCTAATGGGCTCCAATACGTTCCTTATATGATGATGGAATCCTACGTTTGTTCAGAGGCAAGGAAGCCAGTTCATGTAGAAGGTAATTTGCACCTAGCTACTAGACATCATTTGGAGACGGTTGCGGAATTTTTAGCTGGTTTCTCGGAAGGAGCTTATGGAGTTAAGGTTGAGCCATCTAGTCAAATTCAAGCAGCGGAGTCGATCATAGAGACAGGTAATTTGTATCTCTGGCTAGTAGATGGACACCCTGTATCCATGGCTAATATTGCACATCGTTCTCCAAGACATGCAAGAATTAATGCAGTATATACGCCGTATGCCTTTCGTAAGAAAGGATACGCTAGTGCAGTTGTGGCAGAATTATGTTCTATCCTTAAATCAGAGGGGTTAGATCCGATGCTTTATGCAGATTTGAAGAATCCTGATGCGAATAAGGTTTATCAAAATATAGGTTTTGTTGAAAGTGGTCAAGTAGCTGACATTAAATTCAAATAGGAGAAAAGCGATGTAGAGCATGACTTCACTGAGAGTCAATTTAGGCATATATAGTATTTTTTGTTTTGACTCTCAGTGGCATGCTGATCAGGAGTTTTGGTAAATCTTATCTATTACCCATTGGATTTCGGGATTGCCAAAGTTCGCATAAATGCTTCTATATTGTCTGTCAGAAAATCGCTATTTTCTAATCCAGCATGGGCAATCATGTTCTTAATATCCTCGACAAACTCAGACAAGCTGGTAGTAGAGGCGTTTACGAATCTGTTCTCCTGAGCGATATTTCCGGTTGATTTGGCTACGTCCTCTTGGTATTCCTTCAACCAGTCCTGATTAGTCGATGCATTTTTGGCGAAGCTCTGCAGAATGCTGTTCCAGTCTTTTCCGTTCACAATTGCGTCCTGGAGCTTGTCCAGCGTTTTCGGTTCGAATTTCTTCATCATATAGGTTAGATCGATATAATCATCTGGAGCCCCAACAGGTCTCTGAGGCGGTGTCTCGTAATGGATTTCTTTCGTCTCAGGATCTACGGTTCTGGTTGTGGAGATGGCGGCGATTTGACGAATCGTATTCATAAATTCCGTCGCTTTATCCCCTTTCATATAGTTGTCCGCGATATACTTTGCTTGAGTGAGACCCAATTCTAGTAATGCAGATCTTTCCTCTTCTCCGGTAACGTTAGTAATGAGATTGGATTGAATGATGCCATAGACAGCTTCCTTCACCTCTGAGGGTTGATCCGTGAGTAAGCGATTTAAGGAATCATTGATTTGAACGGTTCCAAAATATGTAGCGGAATGATTCACAATATCGGATGCTGCTAACTGTCTGGAAGCCGGACTGATTTCCACTGTGTCGTTGTTATGTGACAGTTCGGGTATCGTGCCTGTGACTAAGGACGGCTTATCCGCGCGTTGTTTCGATTGAATGTAGGCATTGAGGTCAAACGGAGTCGTACTTTGAACCTTCATAATAAAAACACCCCTATTCGTTTGATGTATTCCAAAAATTCACTTCTCTTCATACTATCGGAATATTATTCCATATTTTTAATATGATTGGACAAAAAAAGCAACAGGCATGTTGGAATCGCCCATTGCTTTTTCTCGCTCTGATTAACCTCCGTATATGCTGTAGGCAAAGTGATACACAATATCCGTATCATTTGCACTCGGACGACTCGTTACCTTCGCCAGCACACCACAAATATCATAATAATGCGTGAAGCTTATGGCTCCCGGCAAGTATTGACTTATGCTCCCGGTTGAAGGAGGCAGGGATAAGGTAGCAGTGAATTGACCGCTGCTGTTTGTCATAACCTTTGCACTCCGATATCTGTTGTTGCTGCCTTCGGTCCAATAATCATTCTCCCAAATGACTTCTACTTCTGCATTGGCTACCGCATAGTTATCTGATGTCGCGGCAACGCCAGTCACCGTAAAACTGGTTCCTGTTATACGGTAGTAGCGTCCATAAGTATATGTGGGGTAGTCATTCGGACCACCATTGGAGTTATAACCTGTGATCACGACTTTATCGGCTCTTAATACGGGCTGGAGGTGTAATGAATAGTTGTTATCCGAATAATTGCTTGTTGTATACACCCGCAAATAATATGTGCCCGTCCCTAGCGACACATTGCCATTGGTGGAGGGAACCAGTGCCATCCGATTATTGCTTAATGCACTATACAATTCCGCTTTATAGCCATTGCCTACAGAGGCTTGATCCAGATCGATATGCATGGCATCGTAATTTCTGCTTTCGGGAACCGTGATCTTATACCAATCCTGATCGATCTCCGAATTAATGGAACGGCTTGAAAGAGTAGAGCCACCAGTTGCTACCGTGAAAGGATAAGCATGAAGTGCATTCTCATCCGTCTCGTACGAATCATAGGTTGAGCTAGTTGAGACAGTTAGAGTGAATGGTTCATTGATGCTGCCTCCAACTGCGCCGTAGGCTTCAATTAAATAGGCTTTGGAACTGGCCGTGCTATTTTTCGTGCCGACATTTTCAGACAAGGTTCTGGATCCATTTCCGTAGTTATTGAGATACGTGCCATAGATGGAATAATCAATTGGAGTTGGGTTCAAATCACCAGTGACCATGTCAAATTCGTAGAGATATAGATCATAATCTAGCTGCGCTGATGCAGGATTATCCATTTGTACCTGTAGTATGCTTCCCGGTTGTACATAGATAGGGTATAAAAAGCTGGAGGTACCTTCTTGTTGGATGTAGCCCGTGTATGTATTAGTCTCTGCTGTGGCTGTAGCGATAACCGATTGCGGAGCCGAAATGAGTCCCTTTTGTAATTCTGAAGACGCGGTAGCCGATTCCAAATTGACAGATGCCTTTACCCGATGCTTCTTTAGTTTGGATGAATCGAGCTCAGAAGCAGCCTTGGTAAGTTCGAATATGATTTCTTCACTTGGCTGCAGTACCTGTTCTGCGACATGGGCATCAGGGTGAACTCCCGATTCGGCCATGTCATCGTCAGCAAACGCTTGAAAGCCAAAGGCAAAACTGAAAAGCAGATTTACGACGACAACCATAGACAGCGTCTTTTTCAAGGTTAAAACCTCCTCTGAATATAATAAATTTTTGCTACAATTGTATAATATACCAATTACGATGGTTTGTTAAGTGGTTATTATATGATGTTTTGAAGTTTCTTTGAACAGAATAGCTGTATTACTAGCTTACTATCCAAGGGTTCGAAGATATATTGTTTTGGAAGGTTCCTCTTCTTATATTTCATCGGCGTGTACCTTCTGGTTTATATAGTAGCAAGCTACAGTTTGCAAACCTCCATGCCGTGTTGAACGACTGTTTGGGGTTTGCTATAATGCACACAGGACGCAACGAAGAAGGGAGCCCGGTACGATGAAAAAGGCCAAACATACCTGTCCCTCCAATAGCAAGGCATTTGGCTTGGCATTGCAGGCCCTTGTATTCATGTCGGATAGTCCTAACCGCTATCCAAGTAACAATATCGCCGATCATTTATGCTCAGAAGCCACATTGATACGTCGAATATTAGCCAAACTCGCTCAAGAGAATATTCTGGAGGTTCGTGAAGGACGCGATGGAGGTTATCGCATGAAGCAGCCGCCGGAATTGGTGACACTGGCAGATATATATATGTCGCTTCAGACCGAGGCATCGCTGTGCGAAGGAATGCTGGATTCCACGGGTGAACACGCCTTTGGTATGCAGATGCATGATATGTTCAACGATATTACGGAAGAAATCAATGATAGCGTTTTGGAAATCCTGCGAAAATACACCATAGCCGACATGGCTAACAGGATGAGTCCGATAATGGAGAATTGACAACATCCCTATCCCACATATATACTGTGCTTATATTAGCACAGTTAGTGGTATATTTTTTTATCTTTAACTGTGTTAAAAAATACACAGTATAATATATGGGAGGCAAAACGGGATGGAGAGCGTAAAACAAGAGCAAAGCTTTATGGAAGTGGTGAAGGAAAGACGTTCTGTACGGAATTACGATCCTGCATTCAAGATGTCAGAGCAGGAATTGAAAGATATCCTGACTGAAGCAGCCCTTGCTCCATCTGGCGCGAATATGCAGCCATGGAAATTCATTGTCTTTAATGATCAGGCTCTGAAAGAACAATTACTTCCCATCGCGAACAACCAACAGCAGGTGGTAGACTCCTCGGCCGTTATTGCGGTGTTGGGGGACTTGGAATACATCAAACAGGTTGACTCCGTTTATGATGCTTCTGTAGAAGCAGGTTATATGACTAAAGAAATTAAGGAATCATTGGTTACCAATATGAAGGGTATGCTGGGAAGCATGGATGCTCAATATATCAAAGATGGCGTCATATTTGACTGTGGTTTATTATCAATGCAGTTCATGCTTGCCGCCAAAGCGCGAGGTTATGATACTGTTCCAATGGCTGGATACGATAAAAATAAATTCATTGAAGCGTTCGATATTCCCGAACGTTATGTTCCAACCATTCTCATTTCCATCGGCAAAGCCTCACAGCCGGGACATCCGACCACTCGACTGCCGATTGACGAGCTGACGTTCTGGAATGGCATCACAAAATAATGGAGGATTCTCCATGGGAGAGTCACGCCTTGAGGGTATACGTAGTTCCCTTTCTAGCTAAAAAGAATGACTAAAGCAAGGCATCTGCAAGACATCTTAGGCTGCCATTACGGCAGCCTTTTCATATTTCAGCATGAACATCGCGATGACGGTCAAATGATGGGTGATGCAGGCAGGGATGTCCCTTTGTATGCCGCAAACACACCAACCTACATCAACCAAATCTCGGTCCATATACTATTCCAACTCAATTTCTTTCACCGTCTCACCCTCAACCAGTACGGGCTGGTAATAGGTGTTGGTAGGCAAATCCTTTTTGCCTTGCAGTTTCTTGATGACCCAATCCGCTGCATCACGGCCCATTTGCTCTTGGGGGTGGGTTAACGTCGTAAGTTTGATGTTGGCGTTCTTGGCGATGTACGAATTGTCCTGACCAATAATGGATAACTCGTCCGGGATCGAAATCCCCAGCTTCCTACATGCATGTACGACCTCCAGCCCCACTTCGTCGTTGTAACAGACAAGGGATGTCAGCGCATCTCTGTTTTCCTCCAGGAACACTTCCAGATTGGTGGAGAGATCCGGCTTCGATGCCGTATCGAACGAGAGTACCTGCTCGGGATGAAAACGCAGCTTGGCTTCACCCAGCGCTTTGATGTATCCCTTCATCCGATACTTTCCTTGCAAGTCATCCATTTTCGCGATAATGCCGATCTGGCTATGTCCTTTGGCGATCAGCTCCCGGGTAGCAAGATAACTGGACTGCACGTCATCCAGACAGAAGAAAGGCACCTCCAGCTCTTCATAAAAGGCATTGATCATCGTGAACGGAACGTCCTGCTCTTTAAAGGAAAGATAATAAGCAATGTTGGGATTGTACAGATTGCTTTTGGTCGGTTCAACAATCAGCCCATCGACACCGTAAGCCAGCATCATTTCGAGCGCTTTTTTCTCTTGGGCAACGTCGTTATTCGTGCTGGCTAACAGCAACGAGTAATTATCTTCATTCAATCGGCCTTCAATGCCGCGGATGATGGAGGGGAAGATGTAATCGGAGATATACGTCGTGATGACGCCGATTGTTTTTTTCATCGTGTTCCCGCCGGTTCTGGATCGATACAGATTGCTCACATAGGTGCCGGAACCTTTCTCGCTTCTCAAAAATCCCTCGTTCGACAGCTCCAAAATGGCCTTCCGCACCGTCTGGCGACTCACGTTGTAGCTGTCCTGCAATGCGGACTCGGTAGGGATTTGTTCGCCCACACTATAGGTCCCCGACAGGATATTGCTCTTAATATCATCAATGATGACCTGATACTTTGGCTTCACACAGTCCACTTCTTTCATCGTTACTTATCTATAAAAAAACATCGTCATATCCATAGTTGTACGTACATATTTTATCATGATTCAAATGGAATGGAAATGCAACAGCAGTTTTTTTGAATTGAAACGTACAACTCCTATTACAAAGCAGAGATATGTACCTTACAACAAAGCCTGTTGAGTACAGAAATTAGATCATTTAGACGGTATATTTCAATTAATATAAGTATAACTATTATAAATTATTGACAAATGTACGTACAAAAAATATACTAAGGCTGTCAGAAAAGGAAAGCGCATTCTTTTCAATAAACCGGAATATGAATTCATTTCAATCATCCTAAGCCAAAACTATTTTTACTTTTACCTACTGTGGTCAGAGAGGGGACTACGTGATCATGAGTCATGTGGATATGAAAGAAGCGATTACCAAGGGAACAACTTCACTAGGCATCGAATTTGGATCGACACGGATCAAGGCGGTGCTGATCGACGAACGTTTCGAGACCATCGCGTCAGGCAGTTTTGAATGGGAAAACCTCCTGAAAGACGGATATTGGACGTACAACCAGGAGGATATTATCACAGGTCTTCAGACCGCGTATCGTGAAATGAAGCAAGACGTGGAACGGAAATACGGAATCACGTTGCAAACGGTAGGTTCCATCGGATTTTCCGCCATGATGCATGGATATATCGCATTGGATAGTGCGGGAGAACTGCTGGTACCGTTCCGGACGTGGCGTAACGCGACTACGGGGAAGGCTGCGAGAGAGCTTACGGATCTTCTTCAGTTCAATATCCCGGAACGCTGGAGCATCGCCCATTTATACCAAGCGATCTTGAACGAAGAGGCTCATGTGCCTCGCATCGACCACCTGACAACCTTGGCTGGCTACATACACTTGCTGCTGACGGGTAATAAAGCCATCGGTATTGGCGACGCTTCGGGCATTTTTCCAATCGATGAGTCTACGCATAATTATCACCCATCTATGATCAAGCAGTTCGATGAACGGATCGCAGACAAAGGCTATTCGTGGAAAGTCGAGGAACTTCTTCCCAAGGTGTGTCTCGCAGGTGAGAACGCTGGTGAGTTAACCGAAGCGGGAGCCAAGCTACTGGACCCTTCGAATGATTTGCAGTCAGGCATTCCGCTCTGTCCGCCGGAAGGTGATGCGGGAACGGGCATGGTGGCAACGAATAGCGTGAGAAAGCGTACGGGCAACATCTCCGTCGGCACGTCCGTGTTCGCGATGATCGTATTGGAAAAGGAATTATCCAAAGTGTATCCCGAGATCGATATGGTTACGACGCCGGACGGTAGCCCTGTGGGCATGGTTCACGCCAATAACTGCTCCAGCGACATCAACGCCTGGCTGGGCTTGTTCCGTGAATTTTCCGAGGCGATGGGATACGAAGTGGATACCGGCAAATTGTTCAGCGTGATGTTTAATAAGGCGTTGGAAGCCGACCCGGATGGTGGCGGCTTGCTGAGCTACGGATATTACTCAGGTGAAAACATTACGGGTCTCGACAAAGGCCGTCCATTGTTCGTCCGCTCACCGGAAAGCAACTTTAATTTGGCGAATTTCATGCGCACGCATTTATTCACTGCTTTCGGTGCACTCAAGCTTGGCATGGATATTTTGACGAAGAACGAGCATGTGGCAATTGACAGCATTTTGGCTCATGGAGGTCTGTTCAAGACCCCTGTTGTCGGACAGCGGATCGTAGCTGCAGCGATGAACGTGCCGGTGTCAGTGATGTCTACAGCGGGTGAAGGCGGTGCATGGGGAATGGCGCTTCTGGCCTCGTACATGATCAACAAGGATCAGCAGGAGAGCCTGGATGTGTTCCTTGAGCAGAAGGTCTTCCATGATGTTGAGGGTGAGGAAGTTGCACCGGATGCATCGGATGTCAAAGGATTTGAAGCTTTTATCGAACGTTACCGGAAGGGCCTCGCGATTGAGCAGGCGGCGGTAGATCATCTGGTAGAGAACGGGAGGGGCTAACACATGTTAGAACAACTGAAAGAAGAGGTCTATGAGGCGAATCTGGAGCTTCCTAAGCACGGACTGGTGAAGTTCACATGGGGTAATGTCAGCGCGATGGATCGGGATAGCGGTCTGTTTGTCATCAAACCGAGCGGTGTCAGCTATGACAAGATGAAACCAAGCGACATGGTTGTGGTCGATCTGGACGGTAATGTGGTAGAGGGCGAAATGAGACCTTCTTCTGATACCGCCACTCACGCGGTACTGTACAAACATTACCCGGAAATCGGCGGTATCGTGCACACCCATTCCACTTGGGCGACCATCTGGGCGCAAGCCGGATTGGACGTACCTGTGATGGGAACGACGCATGCTGATACCTTCTATGGTGCCGTACCTTGTGCCCGTTTCTTGAACCAGGGAGAGATCGATCGCGGCTACGAAGCGGAGACAGGCCATGTCATTATCGAGACGTTTGAACAGCGCGGACTGGATGTGATGGCGATCCCGGCTGTTCTGCTTCATGGTCATGCACCGTTCACATGGGGCAAAGACGCCAAGTCGGCGGTGGTGAACAGCGTCGTGCTGGAGGAAGTGTGCAAAATGAACCTGTATGCGCGGCAATTGAATAACTTTGCCAAAGAACTGCCACAAGGCATTTTGGATAAACACTATTTGCGTAAACACGGAAAAGACGCGTACTACGGGCAGAAGTAATTAGTACTGACCTTATGTAGTGCCTGATTTTTACACGGTAACGGAGAGTGCAGAACCAATCTGAAGAAGCGGAGCGCTCGCGTTTATCACAGGATTTTCCCTTTAAAAAAGGGTTCAAAAAATCCGGGGATAACCAGCGATCGGAAGATGGTACTGCAATCGGAGCAGTAAGTGTAAACCCATATGTTCGACTATAAAAATGAAATGAGGATGATTACATGTCAACAACAGCAGCTAAACAGTTTTGGTTCGTCGTAGGTTCACAGCATCTGTACGGGGAAGAAGCACTGGGCGAGGTTAAAGCCAACGCACAGAAAATCACGGATGCTCTCAATGCAAGTGGCGTGCTGCCATACCCGCTCGTATTGCAGGATTTGGCGGTAAGCGCAGATAAAATCACGAGCATCATGAAAGAAGTGAACTATCGTGACGAAGTGGCGGGTGTGATCACCTGGATGCATACGTTCTCACCTGCAAAAATGTGGATTCGGGGTACGAAATTGCTGCAAAAACCGTTGCTTCATCTGGCGACACAATTTAATGAAAGCATTCCTTGGGCGACGATCGACATGGACTTTATGAACCTGAATCAAGCGGCTCACGGTGACCGCGAATATGGTTTCATCAATGCACGCCTGAGAAAACAAAACAAAATCGTTGTTGGCTACTGGGAGCGCCCAGAAGTGCAGCAGCAGGTTGCGGATTGGATGGACGTAGCGGTTGCCTATAACGAAAGCTTCAACATCAAGGTTGCTCGTTTTGGCGACAACATGCGCAACGTGGGCGTGACCGAAGGAGATAAAGTGGAAGCACAGATCCAATTCGGATGGACAGTTGATTATTTCGGTATCGGCGACCTTGTGCAATACGTGAATGTCGTAACAGAGCAAGAAATCGATGATCTGATCGCTCAGTATGCGGAGCTGTATGAATTCGATTATGGCACAAACAGCAAAGAAGCTTGGGAAGCTAGCGTACGTGTACAAGCAAGTTATGAAATTGCGATTAAACGTTTCCTGGACGAAGGTGGATACAGTGCCTTCACCACCAACTTCGAAGATCTGCATGGTATGAAGCAGCTTCCGGGTCTGGCTGTACAACGCCTGATGGCCCAAGGGTATGGTTTCGCAGGTGAAGGCGATTGGAAAACGGCTGCAC
The DNA here is from genome assembly GCF_052244825.1 of Paenibacillus sp. 1A_MP2. Taxonomy (NCBI): domain Bacteria; kingdom Bacillati; phylum Bacillota; class Bacilli; order Caryophanales; family Paenibacillaceae; genus Paenibacillus; species Paenibacillus sp. 1A_MP2. Next base: position 489,152 of record NZ_JBQQCS010000001.1, read on the forward strand.
TCGACCGCCTGCTTAAAGTTATGGCCCATAACGAAAACACGGGCTTCATGGAGGATTACACGTACGAAATGGCGGCTGGTCAAGAGGCGATCCTTCAATCCCATATGCTTGAAGTTGACCCGACACTCGCCAGCAATAAACCGAAAATCATCGTGTCCCCACTGGGTATTGGCGATCGTGAAGATCCTGCACGTCTCGTATTCGACGGCAAAGCAGGAGAAGGTGTCGTGGTATCCATGGCAGACTTCGGTACGCATTACAAACTGTTAATCAACGAAGTATCCGCATTTGAACCGACGGTTCCAGCGCCTAATCTGCCAGTAGCCCGTGTACTGTGGAATGTGAAGCCCAACTTCCAGGATGGGGTCAGAGATTGGATCGAGAATGGCGGCGGTCACCATACCGTAGTTTCCTTGAACCTGACAACAGACCAGATTGTTACTTATGCTAAATTGGTGAACCTGGAGTACGTTGTGATTAAATAAGTTTTGTTATTCATGAACTCATACAAATTCTTTCCTTATGGCCGGGGGATTCCCCGGCCCTTTATCTTGCTCTGAGACGCATGGTATTTGGTCAGAAACGGATCTTGTGCTCTCTCCAAGACAAAGGATAATGTTAGTACCGTCGTCTACGTTCTATTTTGCTATAATAGCCCAAAGGAGGTTATCCATTAATGATGCATACCCAAGAAAGTTTACTCCACCAACTGCGCAAGCTCGGTATCGACGACCAAGGAACGCTGCTCATTCACTCTTCCATGAAAAGCATGGGCGAAGTCGAAGGCGGCGCGGATACGGTGTTGGATGCATTGACCGAGTATATGAAGGAAGGACTGCTGGTGCTGCCAACGCACACATGGTCCACGATCAATGCGGACAATCCGATGTTCCACGTGGAATCTTCACCCTGCTGCGTCGGTATTCTGCCTGAGCTGTTTCGCAAACGGCCTGACGTAGTACGTTCTTGGCACCCTACACATTCGGTAGCTGCTCTGGGACGGGATGCCGAAGCATTTACGAAGGACGATCATCTTTTTGATACACCATGTGCCAGAGGCTCTGCCTGGGGTAAGCTGCTTGATCGGAAGGCCACCATCCTTTTGGTCGGCGTTGATCTGAGGAGGAACACGTTTATCCATGGCATCGAAGAATGGGTGGACATCCCGGCAGGTTAACGGATGAGCCTGAGATGTTAAGCACAGTTTTACCCGATGGAACCGAGATTTCGGTACCTTCACGTAGACATTGCGGATTGTCGTGGTCGGAGCACTTTTGGAAAGTGGATGACGTTCTTGAGCGTAAAGGAGCAATGCGTAAGGGGCAGCTTGGTGATGCAGTCGTCAGAGTATGCGATGCGGCGATGTTGACAGAAGTAATCACGGACATGCTGGAAGATAATCCGGATTTGTTCTCGGACAATTTACCTTTGGAAGCGATGTACGAATGAGGAGTGGGCCGTCCGGTGACGGAGGGCTCTATATACGCATTTCCGTACCTCCTACGACAGCTAACAAGGTCTTCTTCCCTCCCGGTTTGCATCCAAACGTTCAAATTCTTTCACGAAAACGCAAAAATTGCGAAAAATTCAATCAGAGGTTGGCTGGATTGCCATTGTATGGGCTACTCAGTCCAGTAGCGGTATGATAAGATGTGGTTAATTTAACCAATAGCACATTGTAGGAATATCTTTTATAGGTTTATCGAAGGTTCACATTAGCGTAAGCAGCGTTATGAAATACCCCAGTTCAATACTATCCTCGTTGTCGCATGCAAAAAGGAGAAGATTCGTGAGCCCATTAGTATGGTATGATCTCTTTCTATTCGTCCTATTGTTTGGTGTATACGTATATGTTTTTGCTACAGTTAGAATTACGAACTTACATAAGGTTTACTTTTTGTTTCATGGGTTGATGATGCTGTGGCCATTCTGTCAGTTTGCGAGTACGTTGACGGATGATCCCGGCTTGCAGTTGTTCTATGTTACGTTATCTTTTGTCGCGGTTTCCTTGCTCGGGGGCGGTTGGCTGCTGCTTACCATCTTTATTACTGGTGAGGCGGAGCGATTAGGCAAAATAAGATCCTTCCTGCTATTTATTCCCGCGGTTATTGGCGCTGTAGGCGTGGTCCTGAACCCGTGGAGCTGGTTTGTAACTCCGCTGGAAGGCGGTTATGTTGAGCGGGCCTATGGACCCTGGTTCTGGGTTGTCATGGCTGTACTCGTGAGCTACTTTGTGACTTCCCTCTTTATTTTGTTCCGGGCACTTTATTCTTCACGAACGTCCACCATGATTAAAAACCAGGTGAAAGTTACGCTATGGGGCATATTCGTGCTGGCTGTTTTTGCAACCATCGACGCTCTGCTTAATGTAGTTCTAAGAGCGTATTTACCCTTCATTATTCCCGGACTGACGTCGCTGGGGATTTTCCTGTCTGACCTTTTCTTCGTTTATGTGATTAAAAGATACAATGTGTTCGATCTCGTTTCCATCGCCCATGAGGATGTGATCAATACCATTCCTTACGGCATCCTTGTATTGGATGAGAATGAGATGATTATTGAATTGAACAAAGCCTCCCGATCCTTCATGGATCTGCATGTGGGGATTCTTTTGATATGGAAGCATTTCTGAATTCTGTTCGTGTAGAGGGCAGCAGTCAGACGTTTCTGGATCAGTATAAACAAAAGGACAATATCCTGTCTCAAATTGAAATTATCACGCAGCGCGACATTATGCGTCATTATATTCTCCAATCGTCTCCGATTGTGGATTCTTCTCGTAAACCTATTGGTCATATCGTTACGTTCCAGGATGTCTCTCAAGAGCGCTTCTATGTCAAAGAAATGAATCGACAGAATGAGACGCTTCAGGAGCGCAATCATGCCCTGGATCGCATTCGTCTGGAGTTGTCCGAGGCCAATCGCAAGCTGGAGGAACTCGCTCTAACGGACAGTCTAACCAACTGCTACAACCGCCGTTACCTGACCCAACACCTGAATCACGAGGTCATCACCAACATTCAATACAAAACACCGTTTTCACTCATACTCCTGGATATTGATTACTTCAAAGCGATCAATGATCGCTACGGACATGTCATCGGGGATGAAGTGCTGCAACGCACCGCTCAGGCCGTCAAAGAATCCATTCGGAGTACCGATATTCTAACGCGATATGGCGGGGAGGAATTTATGATCTACCTTCCGCATACCGAACGCCAGTTAGCCCAACAAATAGCGGAACGCGTGAGATTAGCGGTGGAGTCGAACCTCATTGTGGTGGATCATGAGATCGAACAGGTGTCTATTACGATTAGCATAGGGATTTTGTCTATTGAGGATTTTGAATGTGAGCATGTACCGGACAATCCGGAGGGGTATTTGATTCAGCTGTTCGCTGCGGTAGACAAGGCGTTGTATCAGGCGAAGCAGAATGGCCGTAATCGGATTGAGTTTGGGGAGTTTGAGCGGGTTGTTCTGTGAGAATATTTAATTGAATTGTGGATATAATGGTTATATAATTTAAAAAACGTCCAATTTTTAAAAATAGAAAGGTGATTTTATGAAGTATGAGAAGTTATCTAAGCTATATTATAAATTGGATCATGAGTCGTATCATATTGAATTAAACAAAAGAAAAGAAAGCTACGGTAGTTACCTAACAGGATTAATGATCAGAGGGTTTAGAAAAGGACAGCAACTACCAGAATCTTTCGAGCTGTTTTATGTAAATACTCATCAATTAATGACTCTGAATAATCAGGTCTTATTAAATAGCTCCCAAATTTCTCTGCTTATTAGTAAGCTGCCTGATTTTATAGTAAAACCTTATTTTGATAAGCTTATTATTAATGAGGCTCAGAGTAACAACGAAATTGAAGGAATACGTAGCACAAAGAAGGAATTACAAGACGCTTTAAATGAAGTGGGAAAGTCGGAGCCTAAAAACAAGAGATTTCAGGGACTCATGAAAACATATCGCTATATGGATCAAATCAAGCCTTTTGAACATGTTCACGATTTTAGGACATTATATGACGATCTAGTGGCAGATGAAATTAAACTCGAGGACATTCCTGATGGTGATTTGTTCCGTAAAGGTCATGTCGAAATAAATGATGGCTTTGTTACAACACATATTGGTGTAAGTTCTGAGAAAAATATTGTTGAAGCCTTGGGAGCACTCGTTAATTATCTAAAAGATGAATCACATCCCCCACTATATCGGTACATGGTTGCTCATTATTATTATGAGTACATTCATCCATTTTATGATGGTAATGGACGAACAGGCCGCTTAATAGTGGGAAGTTATCTATCCCATTATTTGGATAAGTATACAGCTATAACATTTTCTTATGCCGTAAATAGGGATAAACCCAAGTATTATAAGGCATTAGAGGAAATAGCTTTTCCTTTGAATCAAGGAGATATGACGTTTTTCTTAATCCATATGCTTGAATTACTCTCCAGTGGACAGAGTGGGATTATTGAAGATCTCGAAATAAACCTAATGAAACTGGAGAGAATTAAGGAATATATGAATAGCGATCGATGGGAAGAATATAAAGATGAACGAAACATATTATATTTAATCGTTAGCATTAATGTATTTGTAGCGGATAAAATGATCTTGTCTGTGCAAAATTTAATGGAACTGTCTAATATGTCCAGACATATGATCAACAAAGTCATGGATTATTTAGTTCAAGAGGGATATGTTAAATTAGTAAGTAAAAAACCAAAATCGTATCAAGTTTGTGATGGTTGTATTGAAACGATTTTATCTACATGAATTTTTAAGCTCTTTCCTGAAAGCCTGGAAAGGGCTTATTTTAGTCTGAAAATCTAAATATACATTATTATAGGCATTATCGGCTCTGATGTGTATAACCCTCTTCAGCAAAGCTGGCTGATTAATTTAGGTCATTTATCTACTTAGAAAGAGAACAGCCATAAGCTAAAGCTTAGCTTCAAAAAGCATTCTTCAACTCGTTTATGATTTTTTTCATAATTTCAATTTGGTTCTTCTTAAGCTCGTTAATGACTACAGAGTATTCATCAATTGCATTACGTCGTAGTGAGATTTCTTCATCCTCATCTATAGCAATGAATACATCAGAAGTTGAGACTTTTAGAGCTGTAACAATTTTTTCCAAGGTATCAATAGAAAAATTTCTTTCCCCACGCTCCACAGAACCTATATATGCATCATCGAGTCCCGAGTGCTCTGCAAGTTGTTGTTGTGTCCAACCCTTCGCCTTTCGAATTTCTCTAATCCGTTCTCCAACTGAATTCCGTAATGTTGACATATTAACCACCTCTCCTAAAGGTTAGGAGAGTATCGTTGTAAATAGCAGAGATATAAAGGCGGTAAAATATATTGAAAAAGCTGCGATTAAGTACTATATTTATTTTATTGTACTACTTCTTTGGAGTTTCTAAAAGGAAAATAATTAATTAAGCTGTGATATTACGGAATTAGCATACTTCTTATCCTATCCCAAATTAGAGGAGGAAACATTTTGCGAGCATCTATCCTAAAATCACTCAAACCAGACATCATTGTTGAAATGTTGGACATGGCTGTGGCTTTTGAAAATTGGAAAAAGGTGATGGAGAGGGCGGACATGTTATATCAATGTGTGCAGTCTATCCATGAAGAGCGGCAGGAGTATCAGTCAAAGGGAGTGCATGCACCAGATATACACATTGAGCGTCCCTTGGTCTACTATTACGGGTTCAGTCATTTGATGCGGGGTATGGCTCACCAGAAGATGGGACAGGTGGATCAGGCGCGGGCGTGTATCGACCAGTATGCAGAACTAGGATGGATGGAAGAGCTGGATGAGGCGGGAATGCAGGTAGTTCAGGAGTTTAGGCATCGAGCACAGGTGAATCGGTATGCGCTGGAGATTAATGCGGGGCATGCAGAGCTGCTGGAGGAGTATGTGAATTTTCTGCTAGGGCACCCAGATGAATGTATAGCAGGTCTGAGAACGATTGTGGGGCGGCGGTCCGGTATCGATGGCAGATTGATCGAGTTTTACATATGATTGCGAGTCAGGTTCAAGGTAGTGGCAGAGAAATAGATTCTTCAAACAACGATCATATGTACCATTACTGTTTTCACCGGGCTTTATACGAACAAGGGATGGGGAGGCAAAAGAAAGCGGTGGAGTTCATTTTGCAGGCGCTCAGGTTAGCGGATGAGCTTGAGATGAATCCGTATTTCAAAAAATGCGCAGCACTACTAGAATCGTTGCGGGAAGATGCGACAGTGGAGCAGATTGGGCGGTATCGGGCTTTTTTGGAGGAGATAGGGTAAGGGGGATTTGCTGGTGATAAGTGCTTTGAAATGGGTAAATGCATATAGGACCATAGCACCGATGAGTGGTACAGCTTATGTTTTAGAAATGGTCAAATCAGGATGTTAGCCGGATGGTCTGTCATACAAACTTCTGCTAACATTGGTTAATCCTATTTTAAATGAGCGGAGAAACGTATGAGTACAATCAAAGTAACCCCTGAGCAACTACATCACGTATCGAATCAGGTGGATCAGGCCAAACAACAGTTGGAGCATATACGTGGTGATCTGACGAGACAGATCATGTTCATTCAGATGATGTGGATGGGTGCGACGCAGGAGCGGTTTTACTATGAGTTTGAGCAATCGCGCCCTATACTGGATAAAGCGCTGGAGAGTATGGTGAACACATCCAAGGAATTGAAGGACATCGCTACGCGCTTCCAGGATGCAGATGCTCAGTTGGTAAGTCTGGGTGGTGCAACTGGAGCAGTCGGTGCCGCGGCTATGATGACCAAATCAGCAGGTGATTCAAGCTCGGGTGATAAGGGCTATCGGATGGCATATAACTCTATGTTTGGAAGATGGATGCCTGTGAACGAGAAAGGTGTTACGGATCAGGCTGCCCTTCAGGCTTATGAGAAGGATCAGGGAAATCTGGACTTTAATCGCATGCAAGCTGTGAAGGTTGAACCGCCTGGGGAAGATATATTTACACTACAGATCAAGGCATTTCAGAATGGAATACATCCCTATACAGGTGAATCTGTCTCTGATTCTTATGCTCAAACCATGGTTACCTCTCTAAAATTTGCCCAAGTGTTTATGGCGATCCAGATGGTTCGCGGGAGCATGCCGGGCGGCAAGGGGCCATTTCGCTTACCATCATCTAGTCCAGCCGTGACGAAAATTAAGAAGAATATGGAGGCTGCTAAAGAGAAGACAGGTAAGGACCAGGGCATAGGTTCTAATGGAAAGATAGAAGCTAATAAAAAATTCTCTGATATGAATGTAGATGAACAATTAGCTATATCAAAACGATATGCTCAAACTGCTCCAATTGAGATTCCTGAAAGTGCGAATATGAAAGCTAAATCAATGAATGATGGCTATGAACAGATAACCTATAAATGGAGTGACGAGACATATAAGTATGAAGTTAGATGGCACACTAGAACATCTGGTGCCCCTATTGACCAAGGGAACACGTGGGTAATTCAAAGAACAATTCCGGGTAATGGGGCAACAGGCCACAGTCTTTTTACAAGATTGGAGAAAGCGAGTGGGTTGAGGGGTATAAGTGGTATGATGCAATAGCTGCACGAAAAGCAGGTACTGCTACGCCGGAACAAGTCAGGATTTTAGATCAAGGACATTGGAAGGAGTAATACGATGAAAGAAGAACTAGTTAATGATTCCTTTTATGTTGGATTTGAAGGGCAACCCGAGATATTAATTCTTTTTGAGAACCCTATCGAAAGGAATATTCTGAAAATGTGGAATGGATATTTTGAGACATTATTAGATCTTATGTGCCAGTATGAGTCTACAGACAATGGTATTCTACAAGGATACTATGCCCATGAAGGTTGGTATGAGGAAAGTCCATGGGAAATACAGGACCTTGATTCAGCTATTCATTTATTTAATTCCTTCAATGTGAGTAAAGTAACTGGTGAGCAAATAGAGAATGTTAAGAATATTGTTCCTACTCTCCCAGAAGTAGCACATCAGATATCAACATTTTTAGAACTAGCCAAAACGAACGGTTGCAGCGTGTATATTGAATACGACTGATTGAAATCAAGGAACATACTTTCAAACGATAACGCAGTTACCAGGGCTGTATTTTTAGTCGTTACCTTGTATACGTAACTCTAAATAGGTTTAATAAAAATTATATCGAGCCTGTTCAAAACTGGACACGCTAGGAAATTCTTATGTGAAGGTAATTTGCTGCGGTTATTTAGAAGTTGCTGAATTAATAGATCAAGGATTAGATGAAGCAATTCAATACATCGATCTTTACGACCGAAAATAAAATTCTTTGAGCAAGGCGGGAGTTTTACCATAAGACAAGGCGAAATGGTTGTAAGTGGTGCAGCATCCTCATAAGTATTAGAGACATCTAAATATTTCAGTACAAGATATTAGCGACATCGCTATATAGAGAGTTGATAAGGAATGATAATAGATGAACTAAAATTAAGTGCTAGTATTTTAAATCAAGATTTCTATAAATAAAAGCGACAACGACCGATTGAACTCTTTTCAGAGTTAATCGATTGTTGTCGCTTGTTAACAAGTGGAAAGATTAGATAAAAAAACTGAAATTAAGCTATAAAAATAAGAGATTTTTATACAGGCATTGCAAACAAAATTTCCTCAATGTCAAGCTTACTCAATGCCCTTGCTCGTTGGTTGATATGTCTGTAATTTGTAAAATCCCCATAATGACTAGAAATATGGTCATTACAATAAGAGCAGACCCAATCCAGAGCATTGTTTTTCTGTTTTGACTACTAATTTCCAGAGCTCGTCCACGAATAATAAAAATAATGCCTACGACCAGCAATACCACACTTATTATAATCATCAACGTTCTCCCTCATAATTTTTTTTGATTATTCTTAGTCTATAACATTAAACCCATCTAAATCATTATATTATAAGTTAAAGTTTTAAAATATAGAAAAAGCGAAGCCGGAGCTTCGCTTTTTTGTACTTAATACTTAAAAGTGATTTTTGATTCCTTTAACTACAAAATCAGCAGTACTTGAGAGATCCTTGGTATTATCCAACCAACCTTCAATGATTTGTCCAATCTCAATCAATGTTTTCTGGCTCGCGCGTGTTGTATCTCGTAGAATTGCAAAGTTCCCTTCGTGCGCCACTGTACCATATTCCTTAGCAATGGCCTGGGCGAATGCTTTGGACGCTACTGTACCTTCTTGATAGAATGGACCAATTCTTCCTTTGTAAGTGTTAACGTGGATACTTATCAATGCCGATACAGCGGGCATATTTTGATTGATATAATTAACGCGTTTATTAATATCATCATCAGCATTAGTTCCACCAAAGTCTTTATCGGTAGTTCGAGTCATATAGACCTTTGCACCTTCTGCTTCAAGCTTGTTCTTAAGGATATTACTAAAATTTAGAGTTACTGTTTTTTCTTTACGACTTCCAGAAGTTACACCGTCATACTTGCCACCATGTCCTGGATCAATAATAAAACTTTTTCCGCTTAAACTCATATAATTAACCACCTTTTGTTATGATAAGACATCCTGTTCAGGATTGCCTCTCACATATAAGGGAAATCAAAAAACATTTTATACAACCAGTGATTTTTTATTATTAAATTATTTAGGTTACAGGGAGATAAGGATACACCTGTCAATTTAAAATTGTATATTTATTTGCTTTACAGTTTAGAAGTCTAGATAAACTTCTAGTTATTGGATTCTATAGCTTTCTAAATATGATGAAAAATGCTATAATAAAATAAGAACAAATGTTCTGTTTTTGGTTGTAATTTCAATTTCATACTTCCCTATATATTAAGTAGAACAAATTAAAATAATAAAAGGGGATGAGGAATGAAACAATCACAACCACAAACAACATACGAACGCTATAAGACAGAAGTTTATCGTATTGGTTGGAGAGTGCAATATCGTGCTAAAAAAGTAAAACAACGTGAGTGCTCTATTAATGATATTGAATTCCTTGGGGGGAGTTTCATAACAAACTTGGAGAATAAAATTATGGTAGAGCAACTATTGCAATCGTTACCTCCCCAAGGCAAGACTATCCTACACAAAGTTTACATTGAAGGTCATACTGAAGCAGAAGTTGCACAGCATTTAAATATGAGTCAACAGGCGGTGAACAAATGGAAGAAAAGGATGCTCAAACAATTATCCCAGAGGATGAATTCGTTGAACTAATTGTTGCAGCTAAAACTCAGGATTCTACAGCTATTATTAAATTGATTGAATTATTTGAAGATGATATTAAGCGTTTGAGTAAGTTTATTTATTTACCTGATGAAGATGCGTTTGCAGAAATAACAACAGAATTTTTAGAGTTTGTTATGCAAGGAGAACTGTACAATGATTAAGTTCCCTTACGTAATGAGGTATTCAATACCCTTAGTCAGAACACTCTTTTAAAAGCGTTCGGGCTAAAGGGTTCCTTTAAGAAAATATATTTAAGATGCAGCATGTTGGCATCCAAAACTGAACAAGAACTATATTATAAAGATACATATAATTTCGTTGGGAAGATTGTTAATTTATACAGAAGAAATAAAAATATTTCAGGTCTATGAACTGACCAAAATTATGATAATAGTCCGATCCTTAGATATGAGTTGTACCAATTCGATAAATGCAATGCCGAAGGATACTTTTTATTGAACAAATTAATCTTTCAGCCCTATAACCGGGTTATCTATCTGACATAAACTAGCGTATACTGATGGAATAGCAAATATCTTCAAATTGCATATTTAAATTGACCCATATTATTGATACACTAGATCAAGGTTATATTCATTCAGAGAAGGGGCGGGCCTGTTCAAGAATGGGGCTTGCTGCAATGCCAAATCGATAACGCTTACATCCTTTTGGCAAATATAGGATATAAGGACGGTAGACATGAGCCAGGGACAAACGAGTACAGATGTTATCTTGATTGGTGCCGGAATTATGAGTGCAACTTTGGGAACTTTGCTTAAACAATTGGCACCAGACTGGAATATTAAGGTTTTTGAGAAGCTCGCCAGTGCGGGGAGGAAAGCTCCAACGAATGGAATAATGCCGGAACCGGGCATTCTGCATTGTGCGAACTTAACTATACCGTTGAACGACCAGACGGATCCGTAGATATTAGCAAAGCCATTACGGTGAATGAGCATTTTCAAATCTCAAGGCAATTTTGGTCCTATCTCGTCAAAAGCAATCTGATTCGTAATCCGCGGGACTTCATTATGCCGCTTCCTCATTTGAGTTATGTACATGGAGAGCAGAATGTCCTGTTTCTAAAAAGACGCTTTGAAGCGTTAGCAAAACATCCGTTGTTCGTGGGTATGGAATTCTCGGATAATAAGAAAAAACTGGCGGAATGGATTCCGCTGATGATGAAAAACCGCACGGGCAATGAACCGATTGCAGCCACCAAAATTGACTCCGGTACGGATGTTAACTTTGGTGCTTTAACGCGTATGCTAATGGAACACTTGAAGAAACAAAACGTGGATATCCACTACCAACATAGCGTGAAGAATATGAAACGCACAAGCAATGGATCTTGGGAATTAGCCGTGAAAAATCTGAAGAGCGGAACCGTCGAACGGCACACCGCGCAATTCGTCTTTATCGGTGCGGGTGGCGGAAGCTTGCACTTGCTGCAAAAATCCGGCATTCCAGAAGGCAAACATATTGGCGGCTTCCCGGTGAGCGGCATCTTCATGGTGTGCAAAAACCCGAAAGTCGTGGAGCAGCACCATGCCAAAGTATATGGAAAAGCTTCGGTGGGTGCTCCACCGATGTCTGTTCCGCATCTGGACACCCGATTTATCGAGAATCAAAAATCGCTATTATTTGGACCGTTTGCCGGATTCTCGCCAAAATTCTTAAAGACGGGCTCCAATGCCGACTTGATTACGTCCGTGAAGCTGCACAACTTGCTCACGATGCTCGCGGCAGGCGTCAAAGAAATTTCATTAACGAAATACCTGATCCAACAGCTCATGTTATCCAAGGAACAACGTATGGCCGAATTGCGTGACTTTGTTCCTGACGCCAAGAGCGATGATTGGGATATGGTGCTGGCGGGCCAGCGTGTGCAGGTGATTAAGGATACGGCTCAAGGCGGCAAAGGAACGCTTCAGTTCGGCACGGAGGTAGTCACTGCGGCGGATGGCTCGATTGCAGCATTGCTTGGTGCTTCACCGGGTGCATCGACTGCTGTTCACGTGATGCTGGAGATCCTCCAGAAGTGTTTCCCGCAGCATATGGATGCGTGGGAGCCAAAGATTAAGGAAATGGTTCCTTCCTATGGTAAATCACTTGTAGAGAACCTCGATCTTCTGAACCAGGTTCATGCTTCAACCGCTCGAGTGCTTGGGCTGACGGCTGAGAAATCAGTCGTTCGGATGTAACGAGCTGTATGTTTCCTCTTCTATAGTGGGTGTGATAAAGAGCTAAGCCGGCTAAAAACCGCGCTTAGCTCTTTTTTAAAATGACCTTCAGTTGTATGCTGCTCTTCTGTTCAGAACTACTCCACGCAAGTCAGAGCATTTCTTTTAATTTAACCAGTCGTAATACTTTCGCCCTGTTGGGAGATCGTGGAATCTGAGATGATGGGTTCATCAAAGGTTCGGGTCACGAACTTCGGACCTTTGGCCTTCAGGCTATGGCGATCCTTCCTTCTAACTTCATTGGCGAACTTAGGGTCGCCGCTTTCCTGAAGATCTCAATTCAGAGAGGAGGCGTCCAGGCTATCATATTCCTTCCTTCTACAGCAGACCACCAATTGTAGGGATATGGCTTTCCTGGACTCTTTTATCATGAACAATACCATCTATTTGCGCAGAGCGAACAAACTCATGATCGAGCAAGAACAAGGGGAGAAACAGCTGCCGAAGATTTATTTGGCGACTGCCCTTAAAAATATAGAAACGCTTGGCTACACATTCTCGAATGAGTTGATGCAAGCCGTGCGAACGTTATCCAAGGAACAGTTTGAAGCATTGGTTGCCCAGGTTGTGGCTGATCTGAGAATTATGGTCGGCGCGCATGTGGACTACAAACCGATGTATCCTGGATTTCCAACGCAGGTGATGGAGGAAGATGAGGTGGAGCTCTACCTGAACGCCATCCTTCATTATCTGACCCTGGTATATCCGAATCGTGAACCCGTGGAAAGAGTGCCTTTGCTGGACAAAGTAAACCTGAAAGTCATTGGCCTCGGCAACAAGGCAGACTTTCAGACGCTCATCCGCCAACTGATCGAAGCGAAGGGCTCCATCTCGGGGACAGACAAAGCAGATATCGATACGGTGCTGGAACATGCGGAACCGGATGAAGTGGATCCGCTGTTGCCAGCCGAGATTCCTTTCAAGGAAAATGTGGGGTTCGTGGTAGCTTCATTATTGAAGCACGAAAAGGCCAATATCGACCGGATCGGTCCATATTTTAGAACGGCAACGGATGTCCTTCGTCTCGCTGTGGCCTGGTCGGATGGTGATGTCAGCCTGGCTGTAGCTTCGCCTTTCCGTAAATTCAAGCGGCGTGAGAGACGACTGCTGCTTGGTCTCCTGGAACAAAGCGGTTCGATTACGGAAGATATGCTCCGTTACAAGGATCGCTGGATTCGTCTGGGCGAAATTCTGCATCCTTCGGAATATAAGCTGCGGTACCCGCAATGTGATGAAGCTTTTGATATTTTGCGGAATAACAAGCCGTTTACGACCTTTAACGGGAGTGTGGAGCTTGCCTTCCAGTACCAGAATGTGTGGAGTCTGATTGAGCTGTTGAAGCAGCGCCCGGGTGAGTTTGCGAGAAGACTGGATCACCTGTTGCGCTCTACCACGGATAAGGAATATGTATTGCTGGCGTTCAGTGAAATTCTGGAGCACGTATCAACCCCGGTATTGCTGCAGGTAAAACAGCATTTTGCCCAGCGTAATGAGCCGCAGGATCTGCGTGTATTTTTCCCCAAAGGTAATGTAGCGAAAGCTTTTGCTGTTCCGAATCAGCTTCCGAAGATAGACGAGGGCACTTGTCTCGACGTTGTGCAGGCGTGTGAACAGGCGCTGGTGCAGCGCTTTGCAGCCCTTCCTTCGCTTGGGAAGACGTATGTCGATCCGCAGCTCCATAATTATCTGGTGCCCTTTTCCCAAGATCGGCGAGCAAGGCTCTTCATACGATTGTACGGGGAAGCCGGGTGCCGATGGCGGAAGGAGATACAATTCGTTGCTTCAACTGGTGGAAGGAAGGGACCGTGAATGGTCAAGCAACGGGGCGCGTGGATATCGATCTGTCTGCGGTGATGTACGATGAGAACTGGAACTATGTGGAGCATATCTCCTATACGAATCTGCGTTCATCCAACTACAAGGCCGTTCACAGCGGGGATATCGTGACAGCGCCTCATGGTGCAAGTGAGTTCATTGACCTGCACATTCCGTCGATCGTTGCTTATGGCGGACGTTATGTGGTGGCGAGTCTGCTTTCCTTTACGAGTCATCCGTATTGCGATTTGCCGGAGTGTTTTGTGGGCTGGATGATGCGGAAGAAGCCGGGTTCCGGGGAGATTTTCGAGCCGTCCACAGTGGCTAACAAAATCGATATTACTGCGGATACGCAGATTGCGATTCCCGTCATTATGGATCTGGTGGAGCGTACGGTAATCTGGACCGATCTGGCGCTCACCAGACACCCGGATTACTACAATAATGTTGAGGGCAATCAAAAAGGGATGGTCCTGATGGGCAAAGCTCTGACCACGATGCGTAAACCGGACCTGTACGACTTGTTCACGCTTCATGCCAAGGCCCGAGGTGAATTGGTGGACACGATAGAACAGGCGGATACGATTTATTCGGTGGAGCAAGGGATTACCCCATTCGATATCGAGCAGATTATGGCGGAATATTTAGCTTGAGTCGATCACATGTGAATACGGATGCGTAGACAGAAAAGAGCAGCGGAGAGCTGCTCTTGTTTGGGTTTATGAGTGGCGAATGCTGGAATTAAACTGTCTAGCGAATGAATCAAGCATGTGCCCTTCACTCATTCGCTTCTTTCAACACTTCTGCTCCGCCTGATTCCATAAATTCCTGGACGAAATCATCAAATTCACTCAACGGCCTCTCCCCAGTGATAAAGGCGATGTAAGCCTTGTTCTTCAGCTTGATCAATTCCGGGCCGCTCTTGATCAGGGAGGGTGTCGCCACCTCAAGCTCGTTGTAGATACCGTCCTTGTCCAGCCCAAGAGTCGAGGCCCATTGTTCGCGCTGTGCGGTCTGTTTTAGCGGAATGGTCATACCGAGATTAGCGCCAATTAGATTCTGATAGCTAAACATGGTGTCATACGGAGGCAGGATGATGATGTCCTGCGAATGAGTTTTGGCTCTCGTCCAATGCTTACCCTGTATGCCGAAGGTCATTGTGGCTGCTTCATCCGGGTCAGGGTTCGCGCTAACGTAATCTAGGATCTGCAGTATGGTTTCCAGCTTGCCCGGCTCCTTGACGGCATCGGCACCGATGGCGGTGAAGCTCATTAACATATCGTAGGCTCTGGAGCCGCGTTGACCATATGGTCCGGTGAAAGGCCTGCTCAATACAACACGAGCATTAGGATTCTTGGCTACCAGTTCCTTTACGTTAAAGGTGGATTGAACTGGAGTCTCCACGGCATGTCCATATTCATCGTAGCTCCACTCCAGATAATCAGCCTCCTGAATCCAGTGGTAGTAATTGCCCATGGAAGTCATGCCAATCCTGCCGTTAATAAAGGCGTGGGACAAGTGCTTGTAGCCACCCTTATTCTCTCCGGTGATGAACTCGGGATCAATCACGCCGTCCTGATACCATTTGCGCAAATAGTGAAGAGCTTCCTTCATTTCCGGCTGCAGCGCGCCGATGACCTTCTTCCCGTTCTTATCACTGAAATAGAGCTGATCTGCGAAGACAATCTGACCGAAGGCGCCAAACACAACGTTCATCCCTTCGCTGGACAAACCGTAGGTATCCTTAATACCATTACCGTCGGGGTCATCGTTGGTAAAGGCATAGATTACTTTTTCGAAATCGGCTAACGTTTGTGGTACCGACAGGCCCAGTTTCGCCAGCCAATCCTGCCGAAAAACGACTGGACTCCGATAGATATTGGTTGGATTAATGACAGGGATGCCATAGGATATGCCGTCGATTATCCCAGAGTTTTGATAAGCGGGTGCATTCTCTCGAATGGCTCGCATCAGGTTTGGAGCATACGTGTTAAGCGTATCCAGTGGAATCTCGGCCAGCAGTCCTTGCTGCTGGTATTTCAGCAGGTCCTGCGGCTGACGGATGCGGAACAGATCGGGAATTTCGCCTTGGGCCAGCTTCATGTCGAGCAGTGCTTCATATTTGTTGTTCTCTAGGTTCCACACATCCAGATCGACGTTGAACTTATCCTCCACGTACTTTAGCATTTCAGCATTTTCGGGTACCGAAAGATTCTGATGCAGGGTCCATGAAATTCGGTAACGTGGAGTACTGGAGCCCGACTCGGTCTGTTGTGTTTCCGTTGAGGTCTGCTGAACGGATTGAAGATCACAACCGCTCAGAGTGCTGGCCACGATGACTGGAATCAGCATGGCGAGAAGTGAAGTAACGCGTAGCCATCCCTTTTTTTTCATCCTGTATTCCTTCCTCACCTTAAGATCCGGCTTCCGTCAGCCCGGCAGAAGCGATATTGCGCAAGTAATGGCCTGGCGTACAACCGTACATTTCCTTGAACCGTTTAATGAAATAGGCAGTGGTTCCGTAACCGACGGAGATTGCGATCCGTTCAATGGTCATGTTGTTGTTCTCAATCAGTTCTTTGGCCCGTTCCATGCGTCGGGAGGTGACATAATCGGTATAGGTGACGCCGAGCTCTTCCTTGAAGAGCTTACTCATATATTTGGGGCTGATGAACACCTGTGCAGCTACCATATCCAGCGATAAGTCTTCCGGAAGATGATCCTCGATATATTGCTTCGCCAGTTCAATTGTGGAGACTGCTCGTTCGCTGTTCCGCTTCTCCGTCTCTCTGATGAACACGGTAACAGACTCCACCAGCCAGTCGCGGTACGCGTGGATATTGCGGATACTGATGTATTCATGGTACAGATCAGGATGGCCCAATTGAAGAGGATGCTTATAACGAACGTTTTTCACTACATCCGAGTAAATGAATACCGTATTCGCCAGCATAAAATGGCAATAGTCAGCGGGGTACGCTCCCTCCCGCATCGTGGTAATGATCTGATCGATCGCTGCGGCGCTCTCTTCCGGCTGCCTCGCGTGCAGCTTGTCCCTAAACTTTGCGAGCATGGCCTGTGGTATCTCATCCAGGTTATGCTCCCGCAGGAGCAGGGTATGGTCCTTCAGTATGGCTAGTTCCGGTAAGAAGTAAGCATATTTCATTCGTGTCTGCGCTTCGTTGTAGCTTAGATGCACGTCTGCCAGTTCCCGCACCCAGGAGCCCAGCGATAGCTGGATATCCTGCTGGAATTGCTCCCTTGCTTTGGATAGCAGCAAATTGGAGAATTGGTCCAGCAGCGGGTCAGATGCGATATGGCTGCACAGGATAACCACCAGTTTTTTGTCCGGTAATTCTTCTGCAATGAGCTGGCTGTCAGGCAGGGGCAGGGTTTCCAGCCCGTGTATCATTCGGGATACCATGACTGACAGGCTTTCAGAGCTGAGGCCTGCGGAGGCTTCTCCTGTATTTAGAAGCAGACAGCAGTACTCTTTGTATTCCTGTGAAATGCCCAGAGAAGCCAGTTCCTCCATCCATTGCTCCCGGGTATATCCACCCGTAATAAATTCAGCACAGCATTGTGCTTAATAGCCGGGCTGTTCGCCAGAAGTGTCTCTTCGAGATTATTCACTTTATCACTTAATTGCATGAAGGCTCGGTCGATCAGCCGATATTCATTCGTAATATGCTTCGGCTCAGGGTCGGATAAATCCTTAATTCGGCTGACGAGGCGTTTAATCGGGCTATAGTTGGCCTTGGTCAGCAAAGCAGATAGCACAAGTCCGATTAGGATGGCGAAGAGGCAGATACCGAGAATTAGCTTCTGGACCATAATCGATTGCTCATAGTAGAAGCTGGCCGGCATTGCGCTGTAGATGGTCCAGCCCGTAGATGGGAGTGTCTGATAAGACACAACATAGGACGTATCACCAATCGTATCGTCAAAGCTTCCCACAGTGCTTCCGGACTTTAGTGCCATCGTAATGCTGGACTGGAAGTCTCCCTGCGTTTCGTGAATGTCTATTTTGGCATCGCTGATGGCGCTGCCTGCTGCGTTCACAACAAACGTACTCTTGTATTGGGAGGGCATCATATTCTCTATGATGCTGCTTATGGCACTTTCATTTACGTCAATTGCAACAATGACATCTCCAGTCTCGCCTGTGGACTGAAAGGGATAGCTGTGTGCATACGTGAACAGCGCATTGCCGCTGCCGCTTGCAAGGCTGGAGAAAATATCCTGTGGCACCTGTCGTGTAGGCGTCCACAGGCTGTTTTGTTTATTGCTTCGCATGCCGTTAAGCCAATCGCCATAATGTGTCGCACTTTCCCCTTGATTGGCATTATACTTCAGACCGTATAGAGACGATAACATAATGTTCTGCCCTGGATAATAGAGGTGTATCGCCTGAATAAGATCACTATTGCCGGCTACCCTGGACTTAAGCAATTCCTGAAGATCGATGACGTGGTCCAGACCATTCCGATAAGATGGCTCAGCGAACAGGCGAATGTCTGCAGACTTGTCGAGCGATAGATCCAGATAGATCTGCTGTACTCTTTTCAGCACGGTATTTTCAATTGTACGGACTGTATTTTCCAGAATCAGCTGATTCTTGTTCTGCAATTCTTCATTGTAACTGCGCGAAAAATAGATATAGAAGAAAGAGCATACGAGCAGGACAATGACGAGCACGATGGATACATAAGATGCCGCCAGCCCGGCCCATGCGGAGCTCCATTTTTTCATGATGCATACCTCCCGGCGACGATTATACACTACACGATTGACCATCAGTTCATGATTTTTATTAAGAGAATGTTAAATGTCGAAAAAAGGCGATATTGATCCTAAATTGATACAATGGCGAAATTGTTTTATTGCTGGTTGAAGGGGCCTGATGCTACATTGAGACCGATTCGAGACCAACTACAAAACGATGGGAGTCGAAAAGAATTGAAAACGAAAGCCAACAAAAACAAAAAGAGAATGTTAGCCGCTGCTGTGGGTGTAGCACTTATCTCCAATTCATTCGCATCAAGCATTGCGCTTGCAGCGTCGGATGATACCACAATCCCGTTGCCGGCCGAGCCGACCTGGGGGTACTTTGTAGATACGTATAAGAGCAACAGTTCCTCCAACACAACAATAGAAACCAACTCGGCCATCGGTACACTGTCCAAGTTTCTGGACCTATGGACACCGGGTGATTCTTGGAACAATGGTACGAAGCTTAACGAGAAGGTACTGGACTACAACATTCAATATGTAGCCGATATCGCAGCAACACGTACCCAAGCGGAAGAGGATGCTGCCTACTATACAGACCGTACGAATCAAACCTACGGTGCGACCGAGGGACTGGGTTCGCTGGCTGATGTGTATCGTGAAAAATCAGGCACTTATACGACGATTACAAGCATTCCGGAAGACGCTACGACAACGAAGTACGATGATGGCAATAACACGAACAAAGCCGGAGATTCGAATTCCGAGCTGGGCAAAATGGTAGATCTGGTTGGAGCCTTGCGGGGTAACGCCGCATCTTCGAATCCATCAAAAAATTTCTTCAATTATATGCGTCCTTTCCGCTGGCTGAATACGAATGAGGTTGTCGTGCCAACGCTGAGACCGGCAATCAAAGATGAGAAAGATGCAGCCTCTGACGGCGGCTTCCCGAGCGGACACACCAATGCGTCCTACCTTGCTGCACTTGCATTAGCTTATGCTACACCTGAACGGTTCCAGGAGTTGGTAACCCGTGCATCGGAGATGGGTAACAACCGGATTGTAGCCGGAATGCACTCTCCGCTAGATGTCATGGGTGGACGTGTACTCGCAACGGCCCTGGCAGCAGGTGCTCTGAATGATCCAGAAAATGCAGACCTGAAGCAAGCGGCGTATGATCAGGCGCATAACGTATTGTTGAAGGAGACTGGTTCAGCAGAAGATCGTTTTACCGACTATGAGAAAAACAAGGCTGATTATACCCAGCGTCTGACCTACGGGTTTGAGCAGATCAGTTCCACAACGGAACCGGTAGCGGTACCTAAGGGAGCAGAAGTGCTGACTGAGACCAGACAGCCTTATCTGACAGATCAACAGCGTCGTGCTGTGTTGGCAACAACGGCAATAGAATCGGGCTACCCTTTGCTTGATGATCCGGAAGGCTGGGGACGTCTTAATCTGTTTGCGGCAGCAGACGGATACGGTGCATTCAATAGCGATGTAACGGTAACGATGGATGCCAGCAAGGGTGGTTTCAACGCCATGGACGTTTGGCGGAACAACATCTCCGGTACGGGGAAGCTGACGAAAGAAGGCAGCGGTACCTTGAAGCTGCGGGGAGCGAACACTTACTCCGGCGGTACCCAGGTTAATGCAGGTACATTGGAAGGTGATACCGCTACTGCATTCGGGAGTGGCGATGTGGTCAACAGCGGTGGTACGGTTACGGAGAGCGTAACTGGAAAATGGAACATCGAAGGCAACTTCACGCAGGCCGCTGACGGTATGCTAGAGCTGAACGTAGCTTCCGCAAATGACGTACTCGATGTTAAAGGTACGGTAAACACCTCCGGAACGCTGCACGTGAACTTTGCCAACAGCTATGTGCCGGGTCCAGGTGTTGTGACGCTTGTAAACTATGGCGCTAATCAGCAAAGTGGAAAATTTGCCTCCGTTCAGGTAGAGGGTCTGCCAAGCAAATATAGCACTCAAGTTGTGTATCTAAGCAACCAGATTGCATTGTCTATTACCGATACAACAAATCCAGGTACAACGACACCTGGTACAGGTGGCGATTCAACTACGACACCAAGCACAGGTGGTGGTTCAACTACAACACCAACTAACCCAACAACGGATTCTGATACAGATTCAGGAACGGTTACAACGCCTCCTACAACGGAACCAACGGTACCTCCTGCAACAGAAGTCAATCCGTTCAAATCCGGCGTAGTTAACCAGGAAACAGTTCTGAAGACACTTAACGAAGCTATTGCTGCAACGAAAAATGAAACTAAAACCTTCAGTGATATCACGGGTCACTGGGCCGACAGAAACATCAGTGCTGCCATGAAGCTGCGCATGATTAACGGTTATGCCAATGGCAAGTTCCAGCCTAATGCATCCGTTACCAGAGCGGAATTTACCGCTATGATCGCTCGGGCATTCGGTCTCGGCGAAAGCGCGGCTTCGGCAAGCTTCAAGGATACCAGCTCGAACTGGGCTGCGGGTTACATCGATGCTCTGGCTGATAAGGGAGTAATCGGTGGGTATCCGGACGGCAGCTTCAAGCCAAATGCAACAATTTCCCGCGCCGAGATGGTGGCAATCATTGCTCGCATGCTCAATCTGAATGCACTGGCGACCAGCACACCAGCCAGCTTCAACGATGTGGATAGCAGCAATTGGGCTGCAGATGTGATTGCGCAAGCTTCATCTGCCAACCTTGTTCAAGGATTATCATCCTCCGTGTTCTCGCCGAACGGCAAAGCGACAAGAGCTGAAGCCGTGACGTTGATCATTCGCGCACTGGAGAGCGACAGCTCAATCAAAGAGCTGATCGAAGGCTTGTAAAAGCATATATATGCTATTCGCTGGAGCCGAAAGCTCAGCCCAAATGAGTAGCGCATCCATATAACATCAAAGGGCGAGCTGGTTCCAGTAATACGGACCAGCTCGCTCTTTTGATATTGTTTTGGTTAACACTCCATATTGCGATATAATAATCCATAATGAAAACGGCCTGTCCACATGTATCATGGAATATGAATCAGTGTAGAAGGGATAAGAGATATGCAAAGCTATCATTTCTCTTCATTATTGAATAATGAGAGAAGCCAATTGCCAGATCAAATTGCGAATTATATATTAAAAAAAATATTTATAGGCGAGCTGGTTCAAGATACTCGATTAATTGAATCCAACATAGCCAAAGAGTTAAATGTAAGTAATATTCCAGTTAGAGAAGCATTCTACATCCTGGAAAGCAGAGGTGTGATCGAGCGGCTGCCAAGAAGGGGCGTGCGTGTAAAGGCGATTTCCGAAGAAGAGATGGCGGACTACACAACTGCCTTAATTGAACTGTTCCGAATTGGAATTGATTATTCCAGATCGAAGTGGGATGGAGATAATAAGGATCAACTTCAGCAGTATTTAAGAGAAGCCAAGGAACAGCTAAGCCAAAAGAACATTTTGGAATACGTTGTGAAGGTGCATCAATTATGCGGTTATGTCTTTCAGGTCGCTGGAAACAAAGCATTTATCAAATTTTACTCGGATATCACGTTTATCACGAATGTCTACTCCCAGATGAACTGGGGCGATGTGGAGCGAACGAAAATTCGCAGCCTGTACCTGGAGGAGCTTGTGAATGCCCTCGTCCAGGACGAATTTGAAAAAGCAAAAAAATCATTCGAGATATTGACCAGACAATCCTTGACTATCCAAAATGAAACACAAGAAAGAGACAGTCTACAGTAATCGTAGCTGTCTCTTATTGGTTTCAAGAGCTTAGTTAGCCATAACGCCGCCATCCACAATGATCTCTGTACCGGTTATGAATTTGGATTCTTCGGATGCGAGGAACAGTGCTGCATAGGCGACATCAATCGGATCGCCAAAGTGTCCCAGAGGCGTTTTGTTCAGGTAATATTGCTTGGCTTCTTTGGCCTCGTCCGTTTCAAGAACAGCAGACATCGGTGTTCTGATCTGGCCCGGGCAGATTACGTTTGCACGCACATTGTCTTTACCATAATCGACTGCGATGTTTCGGGTCATCCCGATGAGACCGGCTTTGGCAGCCCCGTAGCCTGTCCCTCCTTGTCCACCAATTAGACCACCGATGGAAGAGATCGTAACGATTGAACCGCCGCCGTCCTTAATCATTTCGGGAATGGCATATTTGCTGCCCAGGAAAGCCCCCTTCAGGTTAATACCAATCAGTTTGTCCCATTCATTCACGTCATGTTCAGCGGCCTTGGCTACAAATGGACCTGCCACCCCTGCCGTATTGACCAGAACATTGACTTTACCATACGTATCTACAGCCGCTTTAATTGTGCTTTCCCATTCCTCAGGTGAGGATATATTCAATTTGACCGCAATGGCATCTCCACCACTGGCTTTGATCTCGTCAATTATGTTCTGAAGACCTTCCATATTCATATCAGCACCAACCACTTTTGCACCTTCTTTGGCAAATAAACGAGCCTGTTCAGCGCCCATACCACTGCCTGCACCTGTGATAACTGCCACTTTACCTGATAATCTACCCATGATAACGCCTCCAAATATGTGTAGTAGTATTCGTTTATATAATAAATTATATATAATATATAATTTTATGTCCAATAGATTTTGGATTGACTTAAAACGGTAAAGGATGAATGATCAGATCAGATATCGTTTTTATATCGATCTTCTCAGGGCCAGACGAAGAATTAAAGAGCAACATCTCAAAAAAGGCACCGTGATATAACTATTCTTGTCATTAGAATAGAGGAGATGAGCACATGGGCGTATTAAAAGGTAAAATCGCTTTAGTCACGGGGCAAGCCGGGAATCGGCAGGAGTATCGCGCTGCGGTTGGCTCAGGAGGGCGCATATGTTGTGGTTCACTATGGAAACAGACAGGATGAGGCGGAAGCAGTCGTTCGCCATATTGAGCAACATGGAGGCAATGCCTGCGCTGTGGGTGCTGACCTGAGAACGATGGACGGCGTTCATCACTTATTTGCTGGGCTGGATGAGGCTGTTCAGAATCAGACGGAGGCCAGTGGATTCGATATTCTGGTGAATAATGCGGGGATCGGGCAGATTGTTGGGATTGAAGAGACGACAGAAGCGTCCTACGAAGAGGTCATGAATCTTAATGTAAAAGCACCACTTTTCGTGACACAGCAGGCTCTGCCGCGAATGAATGATGGGGGGCGAATTATTAATATTTCGTCCTTTGTAACCAGGGTAGCTTCTCCAGGAGTATTTACGTACAGCATGTCCAAAGGAGCGATTGATACGTTTACGCTGCTTCTCGCGAAGCAGCTAGGGAGCCGTAATATTACGGTCAACGCCATCCAGCCGGGAATTATTAATACCGAGATGAATGCTGGGACGTTGCAGGATACGGAGGGGCAAAAATATGCGGCTGGCCTTTCCGCCTTTGGCCGATGGGGTGAGCCGGAGGATATTGCAGATATTGCTGCATTTCTGGCTTCACCGAATAGCCGTTGGGTAACGGGACAGTTGCTTGATGCAAGCGGCGGATCGCATCTATAACCGCATGGCGGATAAGCCTTCTTAAATGAGCTTGAATGAGCTTAGGCAAGATGAACGTTGTTGGATGATATTGGGGCGCTTACCTTTCGGGTGGCGCTCTTATTTCTTTTTCAGCTGTGTGGACCAATCTTGCCAAGGTGTGCAAAAAGAGCTATTTTGAGAGTAAATGAAGTTAATCGTTGTAAGGTTAGCCTTGATAAAAGAGACTGGATTAAACCGTTGAACCGTGCCTGATGAAAGGGGTAAAAATGAAAAACATACTGTTCAAATACATGAGTCAATTCACATCTCTTAACGAGCAGGAACAGCGGGCTATTGTTGAAGATATCCTCGTAAAGAATTATAAAAAAGGAACCGTACTCCTAAGACAAGGGGAGGTTCCTGCTAAATGTTACTTTGTGCTAAAGGGATGTGTACGCCAATACGCGATAGATGAAACGGGAAAAGAAGTCACCTCCAATTTCTATACCGAGGAACAAGCGGTCTCTATTTTCAATCGTCATCAGCACAATAAGCCATCGGCTTATACCTTAACCTGCCTGGAGGACTGTGTATTGGTGGTTGGTGACTTTCAAGCGGAGGACGACATGATTCTCCAATATCCCCCACTGGAAACGATGATACGCAAGATGGTAGAGGAGAACCTGGGTCAGGTTCAGGATGAATGGACATCATTTATCGGGTCTTCACCGGAAGAGCGGTATCAATCGTTATTGCGAAAACGACCCCATCTCGTCGATCGTGTACCCCAACATCAATTAGCCAGTTATCTGGGAATCACCCCAGAGTCATTAAGCAGAATCAAGAAGCGTGTTCATAGCCGTGATGATGGGTAAAGAAGTGTTTCATCAATAAACAAGGGCATCATGCTCTGTGGGATGGCTTTCCTCCTTTAATGAGCATCCAAATGCCTAAGCCCAGTTCGCCTGCGACCATGGGTATAGCAAATACCACTTGAAGCACTGTAACCAGCGCATCATATTGAGAAAGAAACGTTTTGCTTAGGTGAATGATAATATAGCCTATACCAGCGAGTAGTACCAAGATGCTGATCGTTTTGGGGATGCAGTATGCTTTTAAAGCCACATAGCCCACAATCAGTAGATGTGCACCAAATACGACCAGACCCACCGACCAGATTCGTTCGAATGCTTCCAGACAGAGCATCATTAGCGCTTGCGTCTGTTCCATTGGAAGTGAGGGTTTTGAATGTCCCGAGAGCAGCATTACCATGAGTAAGTTCAGGATGGCGATGCCCAGCAGCGATGAGTAGGTAAGACGCAGGCAAGCGCCAAGCAGTGAGAGGTTTTTATGAACAGGCTTCAGGAAAATATACAGCGCACACGAGACAACAACGTCGCTAATAAGAATGATGATCCATCCCAAAATCTCGGCCTTAAACAAGCCATATGATGCTGTGATATAGTTGAATGTAGTGCTGGCATCGCCGGGTACGACAAGTTTGCCATGGATATAACTATAGGAAAAAAATGCAGCCAGGGCCATGATGATCAGCGTTATTCCTACAGTTACAGCAGCTTTCCGTTCGTAAGAATGTTCTTGTATGGATGTAGACATAGTAAGATAGCCTCCTGTGTAATATGGTTGATGTTTATTTTAATCAGGAGTTGCATGATCGGCATTGATTTAAATCAAGGCAAGCAAAATGCTATAATTTCTACAACGAATAAGAGAGGGAGGCAAGATCAATGAACGATGAACTCTTGGAACGGCTAGAGGCCTGGCATGAACAGGATGAATACGAAGAGATTGTGGATGCGATTACACAAGTTCCGGAGGAGGAGCGGGACTATATTCTGGTCAACCATCTGGGCAGAGCGCTGAATAATATGGAGCGTTACCAGGAAGCAGTGGAGCAATTCCTGTCGGTTGAAGAAGAGGGGCAAAATGACCCGCTTTGGCATTACCGTATTGGTCTGGCGTATTATTATTTGGAGCAATATGAGAATGCGCGTGAAGCTTTCGAAGCAGCGGACCGATTGGAGCCGGGAGATGAGGATACACAAGAGTTCTTGGAATGGATTCGGAATAAAACAACTGAGGAGCCAGCAAAGGAATTGGAAGAGGAGTCTGTGGAAACACTCCACTCTGTGACTGAAATCAACATCGAAGCTGCACCTAGTATCCATCCCGATTCGACCAGCTTTTGGAATGACAGTCACGCAAACGTCGATCAATATGTGTTGTCCCCGCCTACCGATGAGCAGATTGAAGCCGTGGAGGAGCAGCTGGTATTCAAGCTGCCGACATTCTATATAAACATGATGAAACTACATAATGGTGGTGTTCCCTACTATCGTTATTTTCCGGTTAGCCAGGCCGGGAATGATGGGAAGATCTACATTGAAATTTCAAATATCCTGGGTATTGGACGTGAGAAGGCACATTCATTGGGTGGAGAAGCGGGCAGCCGGGTGATGATCGAGCAGGGTGGTTACCCGGAAATCGGTGTCGTCTTGAGTGAGTGCCCGTCTGAGTCTGAGGTGGTGATGCTGGATTATCGTGAATCCGGTAATGCTGGCGAACCTGAGGTTGTCCATGTAAATAAAGCGGAAGGCTACAAGATCACTTGGCTCGCGCCAAATGTTGAAACCTTTATTCGTGGTCTGGTGAATGAGGAAAAGCAACCTGCAAACCTTGAGGGTTCACTGTAAAGAGGGTTGTAGCTTCCTGTTATATACAATATTGAAGAAGCTGCATCCCGTAACAAAGGGTGCAGCTTTTTTAGTTGAGTACTTCCCATGTCATGTGGTAAATGAAGCACGTAATGTTGATGGTGAGATCATCGTATGTTCTGTTTAGCTGCGTTCAGGCAGCTCCCGCGTTGATTCTTCCCCATATAGCTCGTTCAAATGAGCGATGTGACCCACGCCCCAATCATTCATGGCCTGTAATAAAGGCGTCATTCGTTGACCATATTCCGTGATGGAGTACTCGACTTTGGGCGGAATCTGCTGATAGATTTCGCGATGAATGATGTCGTGATACTCTACTGATTAAGAGAATGGATTCTATACAGTCCTCAGATCCATGAGGGCTGTATTTTTTTAAACACTTCGTTTACTTCGCCATAGACATCCAAAATAAGGATATAAGGCCGGATGCGTTGCAGAAAGTCCATTCCTCTGTTATTATTTAGACATCTAATATTTAGTCATCTAAATATTAGACAAGTTATATATTTTCGGTTTCTTTACGAAAGGAGCTTGAGATTATGTTGAGAATGAAAGACAAAGTAGCCCTCGTTACTGGAGGCGCTTCTGGAATAGGATTGTCCGCAGCCCAATTGATGGCGAAAGAAGGAGCAAAAGTCGTTATTGCTGATTTCAATGTTGATGGGGCAAAGGAAGCAGCAGCGAATATTCAGGCTCAAGGTGGAGAGGCAGTGGCCGTTTTCTTGATGCCGGAGATGAAGCTTCGATTAAGGAAGCTGTGGAATTTGCAGTGCAACAATATGGTAAACTCACGTGCCTGTTCAACAACGTTGGCCTGACCAATCTGAAGAAGGATTTGGACGTGGTCAACGTAGATCTGGATGAGTGGGATCGTCTGATGAACGTCAATTTAAAAAGTGTGTTACTCGGTTGCAGATTCGCTATCCCTCATATGATTCAAGCGGGTGAAGGTTCCATCATTAATACAGCTTCGATGGCTGGTTTTACGGGAGATGCAGTTCGGGTTGCCTATGGTGCTTCAAAAGCAGGCGTTGTGAATCTGACAAGGTATATTGCCACTCAATATGGCAAACATAACATTCGTTGCAATGCTGTCGCACCTGGCTTGATCTTGACCCCGGCAGCCCAGAATAATATGCCTCCAGAGGTATTGGATATGTTCGCAAAATATAACGCGCTGCCCTATCACGGGGAGCCCGATGATATTGGATACACCGTCATGTTCCTCGCTTCGGATGAGTCCAAATTCATTACCGGACAGACCATTCAGGTTGAAGGCGGCCATTATATTGCCAATCCAACCGTTCCGGATTTTGAACAGTTTATGAACATGCACAATACGCTGAACAGCTAACGTGAATTCGTCCAAATAAAATATAGTTAGGAGTGTTTTATATGGGAAGATTAGATAACAAAGTAGCCATCATCACTGGCGGGGCATCGGGCATCGGAGAGGGCATGGTTGATCTTTTTGCCAAGGAAGGCGCTATCGTTATTGCCGCAGACATTAATGAGGAAGCACTGGAGAAAGCAGGCCAAAAAGCAAATGTGTACGGAATGAAGTTGAACGTCTCATCAGATGAAGATTGGCAGGCATTGGCGAAAGAAGTCAACGATCGTTTTGGCAAAATCGACATTCTGGTCAACAATGCGGGCATTTCTTCAGAGAAGCCGTTTGAGGAAATCGATGCACAGGATTGGCAAAAAATGCTCTCCATCAATGGTTTTGGTCCATTTGCTGGCATGAAACATGTCGCGCCTTATATGGCAGCGCAGAAGAAAGGTTCCATCGTTAATATTTCTTCATACACTGCTTTGATTGGACAAGGCTTTAATCACTACTCGGCATCCAAAGGCGCGGTACGCGCATTATCCAAAGCGGCAGCGACAACCTTTGGTCGTCAAGGTGTTCGGGTGAATGCTTTGTTCCCTGGGATCATCGAAACACCAATGACTCAATCTTTGAACACTTCGAAGGAACTGCTTGAACGACTAATTCAGGCAACACCTTTACAACGTCTGGGTCAGGCTGTCGATATTGCCAACGCCGCATTGTTCCTGGCTTCGGATGATTCCTCGTACATTACAGGATCTGAGCTGGTTATCGATGGTGGATACTCAGCCCAATAGCGTGTAGAATGATGACAGCCCTTAAGTTGAATGAGGGCTGTTGTTTATTTTTACGAGGAGGATCGCATGGAAGAAAAAAATATTTTTGAACTCATACACAATATGGATAATTTCACCAATAAATTGATTATACAGTGGAACAAATCGTTCAATGAGGACCTCGGCGTCTCTCATGTGCTTGTACTCAGTCATCTCAATCAAAATGGAAAAAGCCGACCTTCGGATATTGCAAAACTGTTGGGCCTGACCCCGCCTACGCTCAGCTATTTAGCCGATAAGCTGGTAGCCAAGAATTTAGCCGTCAGGATCGTAGATGAAGCGGACCGCCGTATTATCTATTTGAACATTACCGACAAAGGGACCGAAGTCCTTGAAAGAGCCATTCTGGAGGGACAGAAGCTGCGCAAGGAGTTATTCGAGAAATTGACCAAAGAGGATCGGGCACAATTAGTAAATATTTTTGAGAAGATGAATCGGGAAGATTGAATAATAGCCTGAGCCTTTGACATAAAGGAACCAGGCTATTTTTGTGTGATAACATAAACTATTCAGAAAAAATTCCGTTCATTAGGCAGGGAATCCGCCTCCTGGTGGCGGCCATGCACCGTAGAAGCGACGCAGCAGCACAATCTCGCCCAGATGGTACGAGTTATGAGATGCGATGTTGCGCAGAAGTCCGGCTTTGGTTTCGCCTGGGAAATACGGCAGGGGGTCATCCAACTGAACCGTTTCAGCAATCGTTACCGCTCGATCCACCCCATTCAGGAATGCCTGAATATCCTTCTCCCACGCGGCTTCATCCTGAGGGCCTGTCTCTTCAGGCCAGCTCTCCATCACATTAGCCGGAAGCTGTGGCTTTCTTCCTTCCAAGTGCTCTAGCATGAATTGCTGCCAGTAATGCATATGTTTCACCAGTTGATAGATACTGTAGGGCATATGTTCATGTTTGCGATTAGCTAGTTCTACGCTAATGTCCGGTAGAGCGCGTTTGATACGAATATGTCCGCGTTCTCCGACTAGTGATTTGACCAGGGCTTGTCCGAATAGTTGGTTGGCCTCCGACATGCGGAATCATCCTCTCTTTGTTCACCTGATTGAGCTAATGAATATATAATTAATAGTATACAATTAAATTTTATAAAATTAAAATAAAAGGAGAAATCGATACCTGTTAAAAGCAGTCGATGACTGTAAAATGACTTCAGAACCATAAGAATCCCTATGTTATAATGCTGTTATATATAGAGATGGATTATGATCTTCGGCGTGTAGAAGCAGTATAGGCAGTATTTGTCTGCCAGAATGGAGAGAGACTCAAGTAAGCGGAGAGTCAGAAAAAACACATATGCAATCTTTACATAACTCTTTACAACATAAACCAAGCTCACGTTACAAACACATGGCCATCCTTATTATTTTTTTTGGTGTCTTATTGACAATGCGATGGGCATGGTCTGTTATTTTTTACGTTTCCAATGACCATATGGCTGTACAAGGCGTTCTCGACCTGCGTGGAGTGGACCTGGATAACTCTCCCGCGATGTTCGCCAATGGAGAATGGGATTTCTATCCCGGAGAGCTGTTGACACTCAGGGACATTAAGGAAAGAGAGGACACAGCGAGTACTATCGTTGTTCCTGGTTCATGGCGGGATTCCCTCCATCAAGAGGAAGGAAGTTCATTCGGATATGGGACGTATCGACTTCGTATTTTGACTGAGCCGCTGCAGACACCGCTCGAATTCTGGTTTAAGGATATTCAGAGTTCATCCGAGATTGAACTTAACGGAGAAACGATTGGTGGGGCAGGACGGATGGCGACGAATGAGGAAGACTACACGCCAGATAGAACCTCATACATTTCCATCTATGAGCAGGCTGGAGCTACGTCAATGGATTTGGTCATTCGTGTCGCCAACTATGATCAGCCCTACAAAGGTGGAGTCGTTAAACCTGTGCGTTTTGGTTCTCAGGCCGCAGTGGAATTCGTACATGGACATTCTGTCGCCTTCCAGCTGGCTATTTTTATTATTCTCATTTTTCATACTGTTTACGCTGCTATTCTGTATGCATTACATCCCCAGGAAAAGGCTCTTTTTGTTGCTGCGATGCTAACCCTGACAGTAGCCATCACGATTATAGTTGGTCATGATAATATACTGCTGCAATGGCTTCCCATTAATTTTACTTGGAGTCTTAAAATAAGAGTGATTTCTGTATTGTGGCAAAATGTGTGCATTCTCTTATTATTCCAAAGGTTATCTGCGGTCAACCTGCATAAAACATGGCTCCGCTTTTATTTGATTGTAACGATCATCTATAGTGTTACCTTGGCCGTGTTGCCTGTCAGGACAGTCTATACCCTCATTCACTACAATCTGATTAATGCACTTATGCTGGCATCCATTGTGTGGTTTGGGTATCTCGTGATTCAGATGATGATCCGAAGTCAGAAGGACCATGACCTTATATTTCTGCTGCTTACTGCTGCAGGCATTCTGTCCAACGTTTTATGGAGTGCTCTAGAGAGCAATCAAAGCCGCAGTACTGTATATTATCCGATTGATCTTGTTCTGGCGATTATTGGTTTCTCTTCTTACTGGTTCAAGAAGTATTTCCGGAATGCCAGGGAAATAATTGATTTGTACACAGAGTTGAAGAAGGCAGACAAAATTAAAGACCAGTTTCTTGCCAATACTTCACATGAGCTTCAAACGCCACTGCATGGCATTATGAGTATTGCGCAAAATCTGGTTACCCAACAGAAGGATCGACTCGATCAGCGCAGTCTGAAGGATATGGAATTATTGATTACCATCAGCCGGCGGATGTCTAATCTGCTGGGAGACCTGCTTGATGTGGTCCGTTTGAAGGAACAGCACATTGTGCTCAAGCAGGAGCCACTGTCCATTCAGTCTGTTGTACCTGGAGTTATTTCAATGCTGCAATTCATGGTGGATCGAAAACCCGTCAGCCTCAGGATGGAGGTGCCGGAGTCCTTTCCTTTCATTTGGGCAGATGAGAAGAGACTTGTTCAAATTTTATATAATCTGCTGCATAATGCGATGAAGTATACAGAGGCAGGAACCGTCTCAGTACGTGCAGAAATCCATGAGGGACGTGCGTTTATACACATTGCAGATACAGGGGTTGGCATGGATGAGTCCACCTGTCTACGGATATTCCTTCCTTACGAGCAAGGGGCTTATGGAATCAATGATGGACAGGGAATTGGTCTTGGATTGAGCATCTGCAAGCAGCTTGTGGAACTACATGGTGGAGTACTGACAGTTCAGTCTCAGCCCGGGAAGGGCTCCGAGTTCAGCTTTGATATGCCGATAGCACAGGGGGTTAGTGTCTCACATCCACAGATTGTTCGGACAGAGGAAGAAGCAGCGAATACGAATCACGGTACCATGGATCAATGGGGCATTCGTGCTTCCGATGAACAGATGGAAGTGGCCACCGGGTTGGAGCATCTGCCGCCTTCACATGAGACTACAGCTTCCATTCTTGTGGTTGATGATGATCCGGTTAATTTGGATGTCCTCGCAAGTATGCTATCCACCGAAGCCTATACCATTGTAACTGCCCACTCGGGACAGGAGGCCATGGAGCTGCTTGGAACACGACAATGGGATCTGCTAATCGCGGATGTGATGATGCCACAAATGTCAGGATATGAGTTAACACAGAAG
Organism: Paenibacillus sp. 1A_MP2; assembly: GCF_052244825.1. NCBI lineage: Bacteria > Bacillati > Bacillota > Bacilli > Caryophanales > Paenibacillaceae > Paenibacillus > Paenibacillus sp. 1A_MP2. Next base: position 522,295 of record NZ_JBQQCS010000001.1, read on the forward strand.
GTCAGGGAACTATTTTCGATGTCAGAATTACCTGTGTTACTGTTGACCGCACGAAGCCAGCAGCCCGATATTTATACGGGCTTTGCCTCCGGGGCCAATGATTATGTAACGAAGCCTGTAGATGCACTTGAATTAAAATATCGAATCCGGGCACTGATCACATTAAATCATTCCATTAAGGAACGATTACGCATGGAAGCTGCGTATTTACAAGCTCAAATCCAGCCGCATTTCCTGTTCAATACACTCAACTCCCTAATGGTATTAAGTGATATCGATACCGAGCATATGAGGAAGTTGGGCGAAGCCTTCTCATCCTATCTGCGAATTAGCTTCAATTATCTGAATACCGGTGAATTGGTGAAGTTGTCCCACGAGTTGGAACTGGTACAAGCGTATCTGTTTATTGAACAGACACGCTTTGAAGATCGGTTGACGATTGAATGGAATGTGGAGCCGAATCTGCAATTGACTCTACCTCCGCTGTCTATTCAGCCATTGATCGAGAATGCCGTTAGACACGGACTGTTAAATAAGAAAAAGGTGGTACGGTGTATCTGACTATTGCTCAACAAGAAGGGTATACCCGTATTGAAGTAAGGGATAATGGCATAGGTATGGCGCCGGATAAGGTTGCCCGGCTGCAAGATGCCAGGCTGAATGGAACTGGCGGAATCGGTATTGCCAATACCCATCGCAGGTTAACCCAATTGTACGGCGGCAAGGGATTAGTGATTGTGAGCAAGCTGGGTGAAGGGACGATAGTTTCGTTTGATATTCCGATGGTAGGTGGATTATGAGCATGCGCAATTGGGTTCGAAACGAAAATGTGCAAATGTTTGCTGTTGCTCTTGCTACAGCTGTAGGAGCGCTTTTTAAAATAAATCCTTTTCGGGAGGATTACTTCCGGATTGGTCTGGGTGTAAGTATCCTTTTATTTTTGCTGATGATTATGCCACATCTGTCTTATGTGAAGACGGGGATTTTGGCGGGGATTGCGAACTTCATCTTTCAATCGGCTGATTTACTGAATCATGTCCATTCGATCTCAATCATCGAAAGCATGCAGGATAATCTGGGCGCGGGAATGTATTATGTCGTGTTCACCTATGGCCTCAGCAAGTTCAAGAACAGATTCCATGAGATACCACCTCTTCTGCTGGGTGGATTAATTACGTGCATTGATTTTTCATCTAATCTTGTGGAGTTGTTCATTCGCGGTGTGTTGAGTGGGACAAATATCTTTTATATGAAAGAATGGCTTTATCTGCTGGTGGTCGGTGGTTTGCGAAGCTACTTTATCATCGGGCTGTATAACAGTTTTGCGGTGAGGCAGATGCGATTGCTGCATGCTGAGCAGGAGAAGCGGATGGAGCAGATGCTGAGCGTTAACTCAGGTCTGTACGGTGAAGTCTTTTATCTGAAGAAAGCCATGAATACGATTGAAGGCATTGCCGTAGACAGCTACGACCTTTATCAGGATCTCAGAGAGCAGGACTTGAACCAATATAGCCAGCGGACGCTCGGCATTGCTCAACAGATTCATGAGGTCAAAAAGGATTCCCAACGTATTCTGGCAGGTCTGTTGAAATTGTATGATAGTGAAAAATCAGTGAATATGAGTCTTTCCGAGGTACTGAATTTTGCGACCAAAGGAAACCGGAAATATAGTGAAATGCTGAGCAAAAAGATTGAGTTCCACATGGAGCAGCAATATGATTGCGACTCCCCTTACTACATTCCTCTCTTGACGGTGATGAATAATCTGATTGCTAATGCCGTGGAAGCCATTGAGAATGAAGGAACGATCCGGATTCGGGTTTTGCAGCAGGATGGAAATGTGCATTTTGAAGTCATCGATTCTGGAAAAGGTGTACCAGAGGCGAAGCGAGACGTGATCTTCGAGCCAGGGTATACGACCAAATTCAATGAAGTGGGCATTGCAGCGACCGGAATCGGCCTGTCCCATGTACGTGATATCGTTCAGTCCCTGGAAGGACGAATCAGTGTGGGTTCGGCTCCGCATGGCGATAAGGGCTCCGTATTTGTCGTATCCATTCCCAAAGCGAATTTAATTAAGGATGCCCATGGTCAAACTCACATGTAGGCCATGGGTTTTTAAGTATACTGCTGTGCTATAATGATGATTAAATTTGATGACAGCTGGGTCGAGGAGGAAGCTCCTGTGAAAGTCATATTGGTTGACGATGAACGATTGGCACTGATTGGGCTTAGAAAATCGTTAGAGCGTGAAGTAAACGAAATTGAAGTTGTTGCTACATATTCGGACCCAACAGAGGTGATGACAGGTGTACTTATTCATCGGCCTGATGTTGTATTTCTGGATATTCATATGCCGGAAATCGATGGGTTGGATCTGGGTCGGCAGATTCAGGCAGCCGCACCGGGAGTCGAAATTACTTTTGTGACCAGTTATGATCAATATGCTGTACGTGCTTTTGAGTTGTATGCGTTGGACTATATCATGAAGCCGATCCAACAAGGGCGTCTGCATCAAACCTTATTACGGGTAAAAGAAAAATTGAAATTAAAGCGTGCGAATATAACGCGGGATTCCAAGTTGCCGTTAATTTGCTGTTTTAATCAGCTGCAATTTAAGCTGCCGGGTATGGGCACACAGACTGTCAAATGGCGTACCAGCAAAGCACAGGAATTGTTCGCCTATTTACTGCATCATCGCAATCAGATCGTTTATCGCAGCACGTTACTTGAACTTCTCTGGCCGGAACTTGAAGAGTCCAAGACGTTACATCAGCTGTACACGGCAATCTATCATGTACGCCAAACGCTAAAAGCCTTTCATATGGATATGATCACGATTCAGAGCGGACACCTGGAAGCGGGATACAAGCTTGAAATCGGGGATGCGCAAGTGGATACCGAGCTATGGGAAAGCGAGATGCGACAATGGAAGGTCGTGGACGCTAATACGGCTGACGCTTATGAACATGTGCTGAGTCTGTACAAAGGCACATATCTCGGGAATTATGAATATATCTGGGCCGAACATGAACGGGAAAGACTTCGCTATTTATGGTTGTATCATATGAGACAGCTATCTGAATTCTACGAGCAGCAGGGGATGCAGAGAAAAGCGATCGAGATTACTGAATGCATTCAGGACATGCTTCCTAACGAAGAGGAGAGCTACTTCACACTCATGAAACTTTATGATTCGATGAATGAGGTTCTCGGTGTGGAAGAACAGTATCGTCTTCTAACTACCAGAATGCAACAGGATTTGGATATGCCAGTCAGTGAACATATCAACGAATGGTATCAAAGCTGGAAATCCGGTGCCCATATCATTGGAAAGTAGTAGCCTAGGAACCCATATCGAACAGAACATATCATTCGTTATAAATATATACTGATCATTCTGCTTATTTTGGTGCATTAATTGGGATTATCGAGGGGAAAGGTGAAATAAAATGAATATAACCATTGATCAACAGGGCAGCTCCAAGGTTGCCATCATCGAAAGCAGCGATATCATCATTAACGATGTTCAAGATGCACTGGATTTGATGGCTTCTGTGAAATACACGGATGATGCTCATAAAATTCTGATTAATAAATCCAACCTCAACGAAGATTTTTCGAACTGAAGACCAAACTTGCAGGTGATATTTTGCAGAAATATGTGAATTACCAGGTGAAACTTGCTATAGTCGGAGAGTTTGATGGATACAATAGCAAAAGTCTCAGAGACTTCATCTATGAGTGCAACCATGGCAAGCATGTTTTCTTTTTGAACAACAAAGAGGAAGCGCTTCAGGCCTTGCATAACATCGGTTAACCCCATATTCAAATTCTGTAGTCCATCTACCATAATTGGAGGAGGTACATGATATGATTGCTGATCTGAAACAAACCCCAACTGGAACCATTGCCCGTTTCGAGCGTCATTGGAAACATTCTGTAGAAGAGGTATGGTCTTATTTAACGGATAACGACAAGCTGGCAAAATGGTTCACCGAATTGCAGGTGGAAGAACTACGGGAAGGCGGAGTGATTAGGTTTAATATGCCGGATGGTACGTTCCTGACTCTTCAAATTCTGGACTTTGTACCGCATTCTATTCTCGAATTTACATGGGCAGAGGATCAGGTTCGATTTGAAGTACAACCGGAATCGGATGGGTGTCGGTTGCTGCTGATCGAGAAGATAACTAAGATCACAAGCCACACTCCCAAAGATCTTGCCGGATGGCATGTGTGCCTGGACGTAATTGAAGCGCTGTTGGATGACCGCACACTGGAGTCGCGTGAAGTTGAATGGAAAGCCTGGTTCGATAAATACCAGAAGCATGTCGAAGAGTTCCAGTCAATGTAGTCACAGGATACTGCCCCTCTGTGGGGAATGATCATGAGGGAGGAATGATTCGTGAAGCCGAATGCCAAGTTACGAACTTATGCGCTATCTAATGTGGAGAATCTCAAAGTACACGGAAGAACAACCGGAAACCGGGCACCTTTAACGTTGTTTTGGACAGGAAGTGCAGTTGAGCTTAATGTACAGGGTGCAGAGCTTTGGGTAGAGTTCGAATCCAATTACGACATGTACGAACCATGGATCAGCATCCTGATCAACGGTGTTCCGGTGAGCAGACAGATGTTAACGGCGGGAAGGTACTGGGTCTGCGTATTCCGTGGCATGAACGAAAATGTGGTGAAAAATGTACGTATCGTCAAAGATGTACAGGCCATGAATGGAGATCCGGGTTGTTCCTTGCGGATTCATGCGTTGAGATCGGACGGAGTGTTCATGCCTGTGGAGGAAAAGCCTTATAAGATCGAGTTCATTGGAGACAGTATTACCTCAGGAGAAGGCGCGATTGGAGCCAAAACGGAAGAGGATTGGATTCCAATGTGGTTCAGTGCCATACATAATTATACGGCCATGACGGCAGACGCGTTGAATGCAGAATATCGTGTGATTTCGCAGAGCGGCTGGGGTGTGCTAACGAGTTGGGATAACAATCCGAATGCGAACATCCCTGATTATTACGAGCAAGTCTGTGGATTGGTGACTGGAGATCAAAACAAAGCACTCGGCGCAGGGGACAAGCATGATTTTAATTCCTGGCAGCCGGATGTAGTGGTGGTTAACCTGGGAAGCAATGATGGAGGAGCCTTTCAGACACCTGAATGGAAAGATCCCGTTACCGGAAAGGTATTCAAGCAACGCTTGAATGAAGATGGCACTTATCATGAAGAGGATCTTGCTGCCTTCGAGAATGCCGTGAACCGATTCCTGACCCTACTTCGAAAAAACAATCCAAAGGCGAAGCTCGTATGGGCATACGGCATGCTTGGATTCCCGATGATGCCAGCGATCTATCGTGCTGTTGATGCGTATACGAAGCAGTCTGGAGATACGAAAGTCTCGGTGATACAGCTTCCCAATACGACCGAGGAGACGGTAGGCGCCAGAAGTCATCCGGGTGAGTTATCTCATCGAAGAACTGCTGATGTGTTAGCGGCATATCTGAAGGAAATTCTGAAATTTTAATTATATTTTAAATAAGCAGAGCCAGACCTCTCTTGAACAAGAAAGGACTGGCTCTTTTTTTTGCCACTTGTAATCTGAGGAGATGATTAAACTTAACTACTGTTATTTTCCTTGTACCTGATAGCGGATCGATACGATCTGCCCAGCGTCTGCGTATGAATCATTCTGAAATGGGTGGGTACCGTTCCTGTTGGAAATAGGGGAATGCCTTCGCCAAGGATTTTCGGAATAATGGCAATCTCAACCTCTTCAAGCAGGTGATGTTCCAGAACGGCTTGGACCAGCTGGCCACCACCTACAATCCAGATATCACCGTTGGATTCTTGTTTCAATCGGGGAATCAGGTTCTCCACTGCCTCGTCCGTAAATTGTACATGTGGCGCAGGGGGTTGTTTGGAACGGGAAAGTACATACGTCGGGCGGTCCGCATAGGGGAATTCATCCGACAGCTTGAGCACCTCTTCATACGTAAGTCGTCCCATCACTACCGATCCAATCGTTGAATAAAACTTGCCATACCCGTTATCGCCACCATCGCCTTCCACATCGAACAGCCAATCCACTGAACCATCCGGCCTTGCAATATACCCATCCAAGCTCATCGCAATGTATAACACGACTTTATGATTAGACATATCCATCGCTCCCTTCTGAATTATATGATACACTCTAACTATGACAAAAGTTGACGTAGTTAGGTGAGGTGAATATGAATAATCGAAAACTCGCATTGATGCGACTTATGGATTCGAGAAAGAAATTTACGGCTCGTGAATTGGCGGAGCGATTTCAGGTGTCCATCCGTACGATCCAGCGAGATTTGAATGATCTGCAGGAGCTGGGATTTCCTTTGTATACAGAGGTTGGGGTGAACGGGGGTTACCGAGTACTTCCTAATCGGATATTACCACCCCTTCAACTTACACAGCATGAGGCGTTGGGTCTTTTTATGATGATTGAATATTTGGAGAATGTCCCGGATTTTCCGTATGGATCGATTCGTGAGCATCTGGCCGAGGAATATTATTCAACTTTACCTCAGGATGTACAGGATCTGATTACACGTATGAGACAGCACATTACGTTTCTTCAACATCATGCTGTGCAGGCCGAGGCGTTAACAACAGAGATATTAGGCGCGGCAGTCGATAAAAAGAGATCGAATTTATATATCATTCCCGGCAGGGACATAAAAAAGTACAGGTTGTTCCCATCGGCATCTATTATGATCACGGGTATTGGTATATGCCGGCCCAGAAGAAGGATCGGGTACTGTTGTATCGGGTGGATCGCATGCAGGAACTGGTTATGCTGGATTCGATCGACGAGTCGGTTCCAAGCCTGCAAGAGTGGTTGAATTTCAAGGAAAACAGAGAAAGCGTGGAAGTTGTGCTGCAATTCACGGATTTTGGCGCGAGACTGGCAGGATCAGATGTACTGTTCAAGTCGGTTGAAGGTAATGAATGGCGAGGACTGGTTCCGCCTGAGGAATTTCCTTTTACAGCGCGGAAGCTGCTCTCCTATGGGCCTGATGTGAAGGTGATTGAGCCGCTGGAGCTGCAACAACAAGTGAGAGAGATGCTGGAACGGAGCTTGAAGCAGTACAATACGTTGTAAAAGGATATCGCGTTCTCATATGGAACATATAAGAGTACCATGAAAGTACCTTATTATAGGATTCACCGAATGGGGGCTACCATGATTCAATTCATAAGAAGTTTCGCGATCCGCTCTATGCAGAGTCCATGCGATGAACAACGGCGGTTGTTTGCATAGAGCTTGAAATCCTTTTCCGCCACACCAGTATAGTGGGTTTAAGAATTGTTCATCGGTTGACTCTGCTGCCTTAAAGATCCTAACTTTTAAGGAGCGGAGCATATGAAATATATTAACGCAGACAACATCTTTCCGGAAGAGTTGTTGAAGGAAATCCAGCGCCATATCCCTGGTGGATTGGTGTATATCCCCAAACCGAAAGAAGCCCATCAAAAGTGGGGCGAGGGTTCTGGAAGCAGGATGCTTTTGAAGCAAAGGAACGATGAGATCCGCCAGCTATTCGCTGCGGGGATGTCCATTGACCAGCTTATAGAACGATTCTGTTTATCGATCGACAGTATCAAGAAAATTGTCTATTCCAAAAAGTGATTAAACAGTTAGAGCCGCATTCGAGAAATTGAATGTGGCTTTTTGTGTAGGGATTAGTTTAAATGATTTGTTGCCTATATTGTGCAGAAGAAGAGCAATACAATGAGATTATAGGACTGTTACTAACAACACATTACGTCAGCCGTGGGGGAGCCAAATTGAAAATTGACGTACAATTAACGTGTAACAATGAGGCATATATCATCAAAAACATGTACCCTCTATACCTTCATGATTTATCCGGACATTATGGTTTGAATGCAGAGCACACTCCAAATCAACATGGGATTTTCGAGGAGAGTAATGATTACCAAACGTTGCAAGATCAATATGATGTCCAGAACATATGGTGGGAAAAACCGAACGTTCTCTATGCATTTTTAATTAGAGTAGATGGTGTACCAGCAGGTTTTGTATTTGTAGCTACCGCGCCTCATTGTTCGGCAGATACGGATTTCTTTATAAACGAATTCTTTCTGATGCAACCATTCAGAGGTGTGGGGATTGCAGAGTATGCTGCAAAAGAGGTGTTCCAGAGATATCGGGGACGATGGGAGTTGTTCACGAATCCTTCAGAGAACAATAAAGCAGGTCAACATTTTTGGCGCAAGACCGTATCGAACTATACGCAAGGAAACTATACGGAACTGCAGGATCAAACCTATGATGGCGAAAAATTAATCTTTAGATTTTCAAATCAGTAATCGTTATGATATTTTAGTTTGATTATATTTAAGGGCCTAAGGAGTAATCCGGTAGGCTCTTTTTGTGCTCTTCTGTTCCATGTTCTATGCGTTTACCCCGTTATATCCGCAAGCTTTATCCACTCGGAATATGTTGTAGCATGCTCTCAAAAATTGAACTTAGGGGGCAAGCGAGATGGAGTGGTTATCCTTTTTGAAGCAGTACATCCAGGGCCCCAGATGGATTGGAGCTATTGCTCCCAGTTCGAGATATTTGGCAACGAAAATGGTAGAGGACATCGCATTTGACCGTGCATCATGCTTTGTGGAGTATGGACCGGGCACGGGGGTGTTTACCGAAATGCTACTTGCGAGCATACAGTCAGGGACGGTCCTGATCCTGATTGAAAACAACGCCCGCTTTTGCCAGTTGCTTCGCAAAAAGTACGGTCATCTTCCGAATGTACACATCATTCATGATTCTGCCGTGCATGTCGATCAGCACATACAACAATATGGATTGGACAAGGTTGATTACATTGTATCTGGATTGCCTTTTGCGAGTCTGCCTGCGGAGGTATCACTGGACATTTTAGCTAAATCAAGGCAATATTTGAAACAAGATGGCAAGTTCATTACTTTTCAGTACACGTTGCTCAAACGGGGACTGCTCAAGCAATTTTTCGAAAACGTAAGCATGACAAGGGTGTACCGTAACCTGCCGCCCGCTTATGTATTCAGCTGTAGTCGGTAACAAGAACGCACAGGATGGAGGATGATTTTGCGTAAATTAAATTATATCATCGGAACAGTTACTCTGATGTCTATCATAATGATGGGGTGTAACGAGTCCAAAAAAACCGAAAGTATTCAAGAGCCAGCTCCATCTTCACCTAGTCAGTTGAGTATATTGACGAACCAAAAGGCATCTGCCCAGGAAGAGCAGCAGGCTCTTGAAATGATCTTGGATTATAAAAAGGCTGAGTTTGTAGTCGATAACCCGGAGGGTGAAGAATTATTAACCGTAGAAAAGGTGCTAGCCAAAAAGAGATCTTGAAGCCTTTCCTGACTGAACGGAATCTTGAAAGATATAGTGTGGGGTTGCCACTTCAGGTGGCAGACAAAGAAGATGCGTCACTGCATGCTGAAGATATAAAAGCGAAGATGAAAGAAAGTAAAAATGATTGGATGCTCGTGGAGTACACGCTAAATTTGGTGTTTACGAATCATGATGGAGAAGAAACGAAGACCATTCCGTTAGAAGGGGAGATTACCTTTTTACAGGAACAAGGGGAATGGCGCATTCAGGACGACACATACAATATGAAAGAACTATTGGATATCGTCAACAAGCTATGATAATTCATCAAGGCTCTGTGTGTCCGGTACGTTGTGTACTCCCCATTTGCATATTTCCTCAAGAATCGGCATCAGACTCTTGCCTCTTAGTGTTAAGGAATACTCGACCTTCGGTGGTGTCTGGTCATATTCCACTCTCTTCACAACATCATCGCGTTCCAGATCATTCAGTTGGGAGGTTAACACCTTGTACGTAATTCCAGGGACACGCCGCTTGAGTTCTCCGTACCGTGTAACCCCATCCAGCCGCTACTAGAAATTTTGGACAGATAAAAGGGGCCATGTCTCCAGTTATGAAACTGAAGAATGGACCCCTTTCCTGAAATGCAGAACGCTCGGTGCGCATCCCCAATGGTTAAACTAAAAATCGGTTCGCCCAAATGTAGCATCGCCCTTCACCGTTGCACTGCTGGAGGCATTGATGGCGTCCAGCTGCAATACATAGTCGTAATGCCTGATGTAAAATCCAGGCTGGCTGTACGACTGAAGCGAGACTTTGGCGCTATCTGTCCAGCCTGGACTGTTCAGAAACGTGGCATCTCCTTTATAGGCGGTTGAATCCGCGTAAGCCTCAAGTACGATTTTGTTGCTGGCGTTGCGCTTTAGGAAGTAGCCCGGGAAGTTGATAGACTCCAGTGATATCCCGGTCGAATTTGCGAGCCCTGGTACAACGCGGAACTGGGAGTCCAGCACAGGGGAGACGTTAGCGTCGATCCGTGCAGTGAAATTGGAATGACGGATGTACCGATCCGGATAATTGAAGGAACTGAAACGGCTGTAATTTGTCGCATCAGGTGCTGCTGGCCCTAACATTTTGACCTCATGCAGGGTTGGGGTGTACCAGTTGCCCGGGTTGTTCCACAGGACAGCGTTGACCATATTAATGCGTACATAACGGGCGGTAAAATGAACAGCGTCGGTTGTAAACCCATAGGTAGTGTTGCTGGTTCGATCCAGCGTGGAGTAGTTGACGCCGTCGTTGCTGATTTCAATTTTGTATTTATAATAGCCTTCTGAACCTTTATACATAAACCAAGAGATATCGATCTCCGTGATGGTCTTCGGTGCGCCAAAATCGACCTGCCACCAGGCGGGCCAAGTATTGGACGATGCTGCCCAAGAAGTCTGATAGTTGCCGTCATTGACATTGGATGCAGATGAGCTGGAGGCTGTGGAGATGGCGGTAGCCGTTTTGCCTTGGGCGTGATTCACAAGAGAGGGTGGCGTTACCGTGCCTGTGACAGCATCGATATTCCACTCTTTGTACCACTCTAGTGAGGCACTGCCGTTTGAATCATTCAGGGTCAGTGGCAGCCAGATGTGCTTGTGCTCACCAAGATTGAGTGGATTCCAGCGGTCGCCCATATAAATATAGGATGTGGTGTTGCTGCCTGTAATGGTGGCAATATCATGGATTTGTGAGCCGAAGGCTGATGGATTGCCATAAGGTGTAAGAGCGGACCACGTGCCTGTCATGGACGATGCGGTTGCATACGCGCCCTGATTCGGATACCAGCCAGCAGCTTGGGAGGTGAAGAGGTAGTAGCGATTGCCTTTTTTCACAACGGCAGGAGCTTCACGATAGGCATTCTCAAATTGCCAGCCCACAAAGGATTCCACACCGGTATAGCTGGCGTTCATTTTGAAAATAGCCATCGTATCATTGGCCCCGCCATTCTTGCGGGAGGCTGCAATCAAATAGCCTGTACCATCCGTATCTACGAAAACAGTCATGTCACGTGACTCATAATCCAATGGTCGGAAGCTGCCCTCATACGTGAATTTACCGTTGGGTGTGCTGCTGGTCGCCACCGCGACCCGACCTAGATTGTAGTCCGTGCCGTTCTCGTAATGTGCCCATAACACATATTGCTTCGTGGAGGCATTGTAGATGACCTTGGGACGTTCGATTTTGCTGGAGGCCAGCTCAGTTGCCGAATCCTTGGTCAGGATGGCATTACTGAACGTCCAGTGCTTCAGATCGGTTGAAGTATAGACGTTAACGCTGTCAAACTTGCCGCTGACCGCATGCTCGCCGTACCAATAATACGTGCTGCCCACTTTAAGAATGTTTCCGCTATTGGCCTGAATCGGGTTGCCAGCGGTATCCAGCCAATCGGAACCATTGGTGATGGTCACGCTTGCGGCGCTAGTTCGTTCGGGGTGAAGGCCAAACATGGTTAGTGTGAGCGCGAAGACTAGAAACCAGACTGCTTTCCTGTTACCCATTGGATATACCTCCTATGTTCGAACTAATATAGAGCGCTTACAATTTGATTGTAATAAAAATCAATTCTAGTACAAGTGAACAATGTATACTCCAATGAACAAATGGGGCTTTTACCAGTGTAGAGCGGCAATAGCGAGTCATTTATCCACCGAGAAGTGTGTCTATCGGGAATGATGGCCTTGTACTGTATCCGTCCAACGTTCAGGCTGTAAAGACAAAAAGACCGGGAGTCCCAAGACTCGCCAGTCTATTTCATATATGGTTTTACCAAGGAAGCCTTCATAGAAAAACTTCAGTTATACTTCCAATAAGATGGAATCATCTTAGGTGACAGGAATTATTTATGACCTTTGCGAACCTTGAGCTGCATGCGTTTTATCGTTGTCGTTTGCATAACCTCAAGCACGAGAGGGCCTTTGCCGTTCAGAATCTCCACATCGGTTACATTATCCAGAATGGTAATAATCCCGATGTCGTCTGCAGTAACGCCTTCAATCTTGGCGATGGTGCCCACGAAGTCTACTGCACGGAGCTCTTCTTCTTGCCACCGTTAAAGTTCAGCTTCATGATCTGCTGGTTCAGCTGTTCACGCTTGTCCTTTTTGCGTTCAGGCACGATCTTCAATCGCTTCTCGAACTCTTCTCGACGACGGTCAACAGCTTCCTCGGAAGGTGCTTTCACGACAGGAATTGCAAACCCGATATACGATTCGATCTCGGCCAGACGTCTACCATCCTTAGGGGTAACCAAAGTAAAGGCTTTACCTGTTTTCCCTGCGCGACCCGTACGGCCTGTACGGTGCACATATCCTTCTTTTTCCAAAGGGATATCGTAGTTGATGACGTGGGTAATATTCGTGATATCAATACCCCGTGCGGCTACATCAGTCGCAATCAGATAACGGAATTGTCCTCTTCTGAATGCATTCATCACTTCGATGCGCTCATCTTGTTCCATACCTCCATGGATACGATCCGCTGGGTAATCGAGGTCAGCCATAACACGGAACAGTTTATCCACGTTCTCCTGCGTACGACAGAACACGATACAGCTATCCGGATTCTCCACAATAAACAAGTCCTGAAGCAGCGCCGTTTTGTTCACCTCTGGGACGTGAATTACGGCATGTTCAATCGTGGCTGTGGTAAGACCACTTGCCTTGATCTCGATCTCAACCGGATTGTTCATGTATTTGCGTGACAGCTTGGCTACATCTTCTGGGAACGTAGCGGAAAATAACATCGTCACTCGCTCGCTAGGCAGTGCTTGAATGATAGATTGAACTGTCTCAATGAAGCCCATATTTAGCATCTCATCGGCTTCGTCAATGACAAGGTAGGAGATGCGATCCAGTGGCAGGGTGCCGCGTTCGATATGGTCCAGTACCCGTCCAGGTGTGCCTACAGCGACATGCGTTCTTTGTTTTAACTCGGCTTTTTGAACATGAAAAGGGGACTGACCGTATAATGCGGTTGCTTTAATACGTTTAAAACGACCGATATTGGTAATATCTTCGTTAACTTGCAAAGCCAACTCGCGGGTTGGTGTGAGAATTAAAGCCTGAGGCTTATTTTCATTCCAATCCACCAGCTCACAGAGCGGAATGCCGTAGGCGGCTGTTTTTCCGCTGCCTGTTTGGGATTTGACCACAAGATCTTTATTATCAAGGGCTACTGGAATCACTTTGGTTTGAACCTCCGTTGGGGTTTCATAGCCCAGGCTATCCAGCGCTTTTACGATTTCTTCGCCAAGTCCATAATCTTTAAATTGTTGCTTACTCATCGTTAACCTCTTTTACGTTAGTTTTGAATACAGGAGCATATTGTATAATTCCTTAAAGCGAGTTGTACACGGGAGCGTTTGTAATCGAATTATGCAATATGCTTACATACAAGCATTGCACCGTACATTTATCGTATACCTCTTTATTATACTCTATATACAGGTGGGTTAACGGAGTAATTGCTGTGAGCATTTAGATTAATGCTGTCAAACTTCCTTTTTCCGAGCATAAGTGAGTGGCTGTCGTATGAGAATACCATAATTTCAGAAGGGGAAAGGTGTATCAAAGCGTTCCACGTGAAACGAAATGTATCGCTTATTATGCTTTCTATTATTGAATAACCATCTTCAAGGCTTTGGTCTGCGGAGGAGAGGATTTAGCGATAAACCCACCTGTCCACACTTCAGCTCTACGTCCAACCAATGTTTCATCCAAAGGGACAGTGACAGTCTCACCATTGATAATAAGTTCGGCATTTGGATGAAGTGAAATCCAGATGGGGCCTAATTTATCACCGCGATCTTCTTCATTATCGATGAGGACCTGCCCCTTTTCTTCATTAAAATTCGTAATCACCCCGCTAACCGGAGCTTTCCCCTCCTGCTTTTCCGCGACTTCTTCTGAACACCCTATCGTTAGCAAAAGCAAAATCAGCGAAAAAGGGAATAATTTTCGTACAATAGACATAGCTGATCACCTCTCAATCGTTCGTAATGTATCTAAACATATGACGGTTTCTGAGCCACAAAGTTCCTGCACATCGCTGAAAAAAAAGAACGGAAATTCCTCGATTTGATCTGGAACTAGAAAATGGAATATGTTAACATATGGGTAACTTACAGAACGGAGGGATACGTGTGGCAAATTTTATCCGAGTGAGATAGTATGGCGAAACGTTTGTTTGCGCTTGCTGTGTATCTGCCTGTGTGCAGCTCATCGGGATCGGTTTGCCTATTTACACGTATGCCGCTAGTCGTGAAAGAATCGCTCTTCTAAAGTGGTTCTTTTATGTACTACTATTTTTTTGCGAGCATTCAGGTATACCCAATTTTCGAAATGGACTGCACAGGCATGAATGAATGTCTGTGTTTTTTATTTTATGGAGGAAAAGGGGATTACCCGATATGACAAAATCGAACGTGAATGAGCAGTTGGAATTTCAAAAGAAACTGATATCTTTAGCCGAACAGAACGGGCTTCGGATTGCTGAGAAATCCATGAAAATCAATGAGTCAGGTATGGACTTTCGAGTAGCGTTTGTCACCGATGAACAGGGACAACAGTGGATACTGCGCCAGCCGCGGCGCGAGGATGTATGGGAACGGGCTGAAAATGAGCGCAAGGTGCTGGAGGTTGTAAAAGGGTATTTGCCAGTAGAGGTACCAGAATGGCGGATCTTTACGCCGGAACTGATCGCTTATCCTTTACTTGATGGAGAACCGATTGCGGTCGTTGATCCGGCAGGGGGAGGGTACGCATGGCGATTTCCACAGGAAAGCTTATCGGATGACTTTTTCGATTCGCTCGCTGCTTCACTAGTCGCATTGCATAACATAGATCCTGATGAAGCGGTAAAGAGCGGAGTGCGCAGCAACACGCCTATGGAAGCTCGCCAAGAATTTGAAGCCAATATCGAGGAGATTAAACAAAGCTTTGAGGTGCCAGATCAATTGGCTAAGCGGTGGGAAACGTGGCTGACAACGGACAGCTATTGGCCTGAGCACTCAACGTTCAATCACGGTGATTTGCATCCACCCCATATTATCGTCGACGATGCCCAGCGGGTTACCGGCCTTATTGATTGGACTGAGGCGGAGATCGCCGACCCGGGTAAGGATTTTGTTGTCTATTATGCGCTCTTCGAAGAGGAAGGGTTGCAGGATTTGCTCAACCGCTATGAGAAAGCAGGGGAAGGACATGGCCCCGGATGCTGGAGCATATTCGGGAGCAGTGGGCGGCATACCCGGCGATCGTTGCGCGGTTTGCGTTAATCACCGGAGAAGAGTCTAATATGGAAATGGCGAGAGGCATGCTTGTGAGCTGGGATGTGAAGCAGGGCTAGAATTCTAAGCCAAAGTTAGAAACTGAAAAAGTGATCCCTCCATTGTTGTGGGGGATCGCTTTTTGGTTTGTTCTTGATTCAGGGTTTGTTATGTACGACCTGGCAGCAAAAGCCTTGAGCGGAGTATAAATCTTACGCTATAACAGCGGTTATAGAATGGGCTCTTTTGGTATCTAACTGGAGGTAGACGCGGTGAATGGACGCCTATGTTATTCTCTTTCTGGATGATTGGTGTGCTTCTTTTCAAGTGATACAGAAGGTGATACGGAAAGGGGGGTGTCCATGACATTTGGTTATCTTTTAAGAGATGCAGGATTGGCTAAGCCACGGGTGCTCGTCGTTGGACAAGGCGGGAACGCTACCGGTTACGCCCGGGTTCTGGAGAGCCTGGCTGGTTACCTGAAGGATGATTTTGATCTGGTCTACTTTGCCATCAGTGACTATGGTGATGTGTCACGTGACACCACATGGAAGCTGGAAATCAATCAGATGCTGGGTGACAAATACGGTTGCTTGCAATTGCCGGGGCTATTACGTAAATATCGGCCTGATCTGGTGCTGATGTGCGATGATCTTGGTTTTTATGAACTGCATGAAGAAGCACTTCGGCATTATGAGGGAATCACGGTTGTATACTGTCCGATCGATACCCCGGTGGATTCGTCCCGATTGAGGGCATTGAGTTATGCCGATGTAGTAGTCACTTACACACATTTTGGATTCAATATGGTATCTCAGGCCTTTGAACAAGAGAGGAGTCGGGGCGTACATGTCGGAAGCCCGCGGATGTACATTCTTCCTCATGGGTGGAGACATCGCAGTTCTACCCTTTGACGTCCCAGCCGCTTCAGAAGCAAGGACTGACAAGAGAAAGACGTCATGCACGGATGTTCATGTTTCCAGATCGACCGGAGCTGCAGGACGCATTCATTGTACTGAATGCCAATCGTAACGGACAGCGAAAAAGGGTGGATATTACCCTTGAGGCTTTTGCCGAGTTTGCTCATGGCAAGCCGGATGTCTATCTCTATTTGCACATGGGGATGCGCGATTGCGGTGTTGACGTGCTCAAACTGGCGAGCGAGTACGGCATTATGGACCGACTATTGACAACAACCCGTGACAGGCAAAGGCCGCGTACGAACGAAATCGATCTGAACCTTATATACAACTCAGCTGATGTGGGGCTAAACACCAGCAGTGGCGAAGGATGGGGACTCGTGGCTTTTGAACATGCGGCCACCGGGGCAGCCCAGGTGGTGCCGGATCACAGTGCCTGCGGAGAATTGTGGCGAGCGGAAGGAATCTGTATTCCTTCCAAGCCAGAGACAGGAAACATGCCCGTGGTGTCTGCCAAGACAACTGCCCAAGTTCTGGAGGAATTGTATACCTCCCCTGTTTATCTGGAAGACCGCTCCTGGCAGGCCTATCAATACGCAACTTCTCTGGAATGGAGGTGGCAGGAAATCGCAAAGCGCTGGAAAGAACTGTTTCACCAAGAATTGCAGAGATTGGAGGAAAAAACGCATTGAAGCTATCCCTTTTGACATGGAATATGCAAGGAAAGGACTCCAAGGACCCGGATAAAATGGGCAATAAAATGAGCGCGCTGAAGAATTGGTTATTTTCCGGAGCTGTCGAAAATCCGGTCATTTGTCTCCAGGAGTGCGGCAAGCTTGATGAGTTCAAACAATTGAGACCCATTAGTCCCAAATCCTCCGTATCCGCCGGAGATATCCGTTTTAGTTCAAGGCAGGTAATGTTTGTGGTCTACTACGAGGCGGAGGTCGATAACAATCGGACCAATCTGGCCATTGTGACCCGAGCGGATCTGGCAACCGGGAATGTGGAATCCATCCTCCCACCACCGCGTCAAACTGGACTTCGTTCTGTTGTTGGTATGGAGATAGCCCATTCTGGAGGGTTGTATATCTACTCCCAGCATGCTCCATCCTCAAATCCCAAGTTTGCTTCGAGGTATACCCGACTTATGCTGCCCAAAATTAGAAAGTCACAATGGATCTATGCCGGAGATTTCAACTGCGAGCCTTCCGAGCTGGATCAGGGAAAAGGGGACTGGCAGCAAGACTGGATCGTTACGGCGGGTTCGGAGCAAACCCAGATCAGCGGTGGCAAGCTGGATTATGTAGTCAGCCGAAATATGCTGTCCTCCATTCCAGGTAACGGAATTCGCTGGATCAGAGAAATTCCCGGCAAAGCCGACAATTTTGTATCGGATCACTATGTTCAATATTTTGAAGTTACGCTGAAATAAGAGCGTGAACGAATCATTTGAATACAGAGGAGGATTATCCACATGGGAAAATTGAAAACACAGAACAGACTCCGATAATGTCACAAGCTAACGCACTTGCCCAGGGAATGAATATTTACGGTACACGTGACGTATCCTCGTTTATCAAATTGCTGGTTTCTCCGGCCAAGGCCGCGGTCAAGACGGTTACCTTTCTGGAAAAGACTATGAGGTTCCCGAATATGTGAACCTGATTCAGGATACGGAAACCTATGATGAAGGCGGAGCGTTCCGAACACGTGAAGAAGTACAGAACAGTCTGGCTGCTCATGTAGGCATACAGGGAAGTTATGGTGCGTTCAGCGGGGAAATGGCTCTTGATTACTCGGGTGAATTCAACAAGAACAGCCAGTATGCCTACGCTTACCGAAATTTTTACGCTGAAGCGGCTACGCTGCAATTCCAGTATGACGCCCGTTTTTTATCCGATGAATTTAACGAACGACTGAACGAATTGCCGTATGAGCTGTCGGATGAAAATTTGGACGTCTTCAGCAGCTTCTTCAATGACTTTGGCATGTATTTTACCAATAAAATCGTACTTGGCGGTTCACTGCAATTTTACACCGCTGTAAGTGTGGAAGGCCTATCCAATGTGCAGGAAATCTCCGCCATGATGAAGGCACAGTACGAGGCACTGTTCAGCAGTGGCAGTCTGGATGCCGGAGTCAAGAACAGCAGTGCGTGGAAGCAGTACGCGTCACACAGCAGCACAACGGTTCGTGCCCATGGAGGCAATCCCTCGGAGGTGTCCGATTTGACACTGATCAATCCGTTGGAACCCGGGGAGAACACAGTAAATCTATTCCGTAAGTGGGTGGACAGCGTCTCATCCGAGCCCGCTATTATTGATTTTACGCTTGAAGGGATCTGGCAGATTTGCGGGAAGAAGCGGCAAGCTGTGCAGGCCGCATGGGAAAAGTACGCAAGAAGTATGCACCCGCACCTAGCTATTGGGACGCGCAGCCGTGGAATCACTTGGCCGATTGAAGATAAGGCCATCGTACCCAATATCTACATCGGATCTGTTCCCTACGAGCCCTCCTCCGGGCAACCGGACGGTCCAGCCGGATATCAAGTCGTTATTTTGGACAGTAGCAATCTGAGCCATGTACTGCTCGACCGCTATTATACGGTTCCCAAAGAGCAAGGGTGGAACAGGACCTACCATGTGTTGTTTGATCAGATGAAGCGGGACATTCAGGGCAAGCTGGATACGGCCGGCAATATCCTGATTATCAGTTCTTTTGGCATTGACAGCGGCATGTCTCCCACGCCTGATATTGTTGGCATGTTACGCAGTGCCGGAGCGGGTGAACAACTCAATTATTGGCTGAAGGAACACCAGGAGAGCCAGGGACCGGGTAACTCATGGGTATTGTATCCGTCGAATTACATGCTGGTTGGCATTTTTGGCAATGGTCCAGGTACGGGCATCGAATTTTATGATTATAATACGCTTGAAACGGCCCAGCTTAATGTATATTTGTATCGGGAGATCTACAGCGGCAACTATACTTTGGGACTTGGGGAAATGTAACTGCAGGGATTGACGGCTTTTTAGCCAGAATTGTCTGAAACCTGAGCTTATTCTTAGATGTTCATTACAATCAAAAAACCAACCCAGCTAACAGGCTGAGTTGGTTTTTTCGATTTCTAGCGATGCACGCCATTTCCTCAATATATAGAGCTGTTAAAGTTAAGGCAGCATACTTACATATTTACCGTAGACATAAGCTGCGCGGCCATCCAGTTTCACTTTTACCCAACCATACTTGTCTGTACTGATCACCTCAAGGACAGTGCCTTTTGGTACGGCAGTAACCACTTTGGCTTTGGATGAAGCGCTGGAGCGTACGTTCAGGTAGGCAGCAGTAACCTTGGCTTGTTTGCCTTTTGCGACTGCACCCGGTTTACTTTTGCTTGGTGATGTCGATGGTTTGCCGGGTTTCGATGTGTCTGGTGTCGGTTTTGGTACCGTTGGTGTCGTTGGTTTCTCAGGTGTAGTCTCTTCCTCACCGCTGCCAGCGACCGCTTTGCGAGCCTTATTCAGCTCTTGATAGAACTCACCCTTTGTTTTCACGCCAGAGAATTTCGCGATACTTACGTTCGCTTTGGCGGCAAGAGCAGTCATTTCTTCTTCAGTCACCGCATCCAAAATGTTAATGGACGCAATGTTGGTATACTTGCCATCTTCCGTTGTCGGAACAGACATGATGCCATCATTAATCAACTCTACAATATCTGCACGAGCAGGTGCAGTCAGGTCTACGCCAGTGATTTTCCAGTTGTGCTGGATTTTCGGCTCGTAGACGCCTTTCATAACATCTTTCAAGTAAGCAATGGACAGATTACGGATCGTACCTTGAATCTCGCCAAATGCGGAAGCATCCTTGGAGGACCACAACTGCTTGAACTTACGGCCTTCCAATGCGCCACCCTTGGCAATCAGTGCTTCCATCCGGTAGGCATTCATACCGAGCTTGAGCGTATCGTCTTCTTTGACCACTGTGCCATTGCTGTATTTGAGGTTCGTAATCCGACTGCCGTAAGGCTTGGTCAGGTCGATCTCATACGTCACTCCACCGAAGAAGTCGTCGGTACTGTATTTGGAAGCGCGCCGTTTCGGATCAAAGCTGATCGTCACATCGCCAGGGCGTGTGGAGTTAAAATAACCCGCAGACCATTCCATGTAGTCCTTCAAATCATGTCCGGTCACTTCATATACCGTTACTTCTCCAAAGGCATATTGATAGTTGAATGCAATGTCCTTCTTTTTGATCGGTCCGACATCCAGCTTGGCTTTATCGTTATCGATCTGGTGAGCAACAACGTCAGCATCGCTATAATGCAGCATAACTTCGGTGAAGAAGTCGGAGAGAGGTGTCTCCTGGATCTGCACCGCAGGAATGCCTTTGATCTCATCCGCTGGCACCAGGTTGGTTCCTCTCAGTTCAGCCACTTCAATGTTGGCATCGGCACGAGCGAACTCGTGGAACGGATGCAGTGTATCTTCCAGTCCGGGATCGGACACTTCATAGGAGCCGTCGGCTGCTTTTACAGCGAGTGCTTGAGCTTCCTTGCTTTTCAGTACAACTTTATCGCCTTCTTTGGCAAACGTCAGATCGATTCGCGAAATGTGTGAACCGTATTTGTTCGGCTCGGAGATCAGTACGCCGTTAACCGTTTGTGATTCAATCAGCGTATGCATATGTCCGGCAAAAATGGCAGCCAGCTCGGGGTTGGCGTTGGCGATATCGGTCACCCCGGTGCCCGGGTTTCCGTTCTCGTTGTCCAGTCCCATATGCATGAGTCCAACCATGACATCCACTTTGCCTTTCAGCTCGGCGATGGCCTTCTTGGTCTCTTCCACCGGATCTTTGACTATGATACCGTCCAGGTGATCCGTACCTTTCTCGAACTCGGTAATCATAGGTGTGTTCATTCCGATGACACCAACTTTGATACCGTCTTTCTCAATAATCGTATAGGCTGGCATGTAGCGGTCGCCGTTTTCTTTGAAAATGTTACCTACCAAGGGTTGTCCCTTGAACTGTGAGGAAATCTTCTCTAATACGTCCAGTCCAAAGTTAAATTCATGATTTCCCATGACCCATGCATCATATTTCATCTCGTTCATTGCGACCATCATGGGAGATTGCGGTTGATCGTTAAACAGTTCAGCCGAGTTGTCCTGAATCATGTCGCCTGCATCCAGCAGGATTGTATTCGGATTCTCAGCACGTACTTTTTTCACGATCGTATACAACTGCGTCATGCTGCCCGTCGGATTCGGCCCGTCCAGAGCGTAGTCCCATGGCATAAATCGGCCATGAATGTCCGATGTGCCGAGCAACGTAATCTTGGTTTCCTTGGCTGCTTCGGCAGCTTGAACCGGAGTGGCAGCGAAGGGTGCAAAGAGGATGGAGGCACATAAAAGGAACGATAAGGGCCACCCGGCATAACGTTTCGGTGAAAATTTGCGCATGTTGTAATCTCCCTTGTTATCTAGTGTTATGTAAAGATATGTGTCATTGAATTTAATACTAGATAAACATTTGGTAAATGTAAACCACAAAATGACAAATATAAGAGACTGCTCTTAATCATTCCATGGAAACACCACAAGGAACGATCGGAGCAGTCCCTACACGTTTCTCTATATGTTTAAACTTCTTCCTCAGCAGCACCCAAATCATATTTATTTGTATATGAAGCTTGGCACTTCAGTATGAAAATGTTACTGATGAAGAAGGGTTTTCTCGTTATGGAGGAGAGATAGCGCTCTGCTCCAGACCAACAGTGCCCTTAACTTTTATACCGTCTCAATTGAACTACGACTACGGGAGGTGAAAAATTTTATTTTGACAACGATGGATACCAAAGCAAGCAAACCAAAGATGATTCCACTCCAGATGACCTGATGGATTCCGAGTTGGGCAATGAACCAGCCGCCAATGGAGGTACCAAGGGTAATTCCCAGATTAGAGAAAGAGACAAAGAGGCTATTTCCGAATTCCGGTGCTTCCTGAGATTCCGTCGTAAGCCAGGTTTGGCTGACAATCAGACCACCGGAGTGAATCGCACCCCAGACGAACACCATGATAATCATAGGAATGAAATAGGAGCCTGCATAGTAAACGAGTAAATAGGCGGCCATGTATAATACCGGGAAGAGGAGAACGGTTCTCGGAATATTTCGATGCAGGAGCTGTCCGAATACCAAATTTCCGGCGATCATAATAACACCAAAAGCCAAGAGCATCGCACTAATCCATGAACCGCCCATACGGGTGACTTGCCCAAGGTATTCGGCGAAATAACTGTATACGGAGAACATCGCTGCAAAAATAAAAATGACAGCGGCAATATTTAGCCACAGCGCAGGTTTACGCAAAATGCCGATCTGTTTGCCATAAGACATCTTCTCCTGCACAGGCATGGATGGAAGCCAAATCCATATACCGATGAAAGCAATGATACTGACAACCGCTCCGAACCAAAACGCAGCTTCTAGCGAGAATCGATCGGCAAGATAGGAAGTTAGGGGCACGCCAAACGCAAAGCCGGCAGTGATTCCGGTAAACACTTTGGCAACCGCCTGACTGCTTTTTTCCGGTGGTACCAGCTTGGCACCCGTGACCAGAGCGACGGAGAAGAAGACCGGATGAAAAATGGCCGGGATAATCCGAAAGATTAACATCATGTCGAAGCGGGTTGTGTAGGCATATACTACATTCGAAATGGCGAACAACAGCACAGCAATTAACAAAATGGTTTTACGATTGATACCAGATACGAGTAAAGTCAGAAAAGGGCCAGACACGGCAACGACTAGCGCGAAAATACTTACCAGCCATCCAGCTTGTGCAGCGGTGATATTGAATTTCTGAGTGATCAAGGGCAGCACTCCAATAATGCCTACTTCTGTAGTGATGATGGCGAATACACCCAATGCGAGAATGAGGATGAGCAGCGGATTAACCTGTTGTGATTTCATGTTAAAGTGTATACCTCCAAATTCATTTATATATATAGATAAATAGATATATTGAACTAAAAAAATACCTCCTTGCCTCTTATAAAATTTTGGCCGATATAATAAGTTCTCAGAATTACATTATATCTATATTTATAGATTTGTAAATATAATAAAGTGTAACGTCTTTGTTTAGGTTATTATGCTAGTACCCAATATCTATACTTTCTTAGGGACAAGCTATACTTTCTACATGGATAATTACAAATATATCCAGTAAAATGATGAATGTAAACGCTTACTAGATTGTCAACTATTAAAAACTAAAGGAGGAAGATCATGTTCAAGTCCAAATGGTTTAAGACCGTGGGTGCGTTAGCGTTAGTGGGTGTGCTTGCCACATCAGTAGCCGTCGGAAGTGTAAGTGCAGGTTTGGCGAAAGGTAGCAAGTTTCTGGGGAATATTATTGCAAGCAGTGTTCCCTCGAATTTTAGTCCATATTGGAATCAGGTGACGCCGGAGAATTCAACCAAATGGGATGCAGTGGAAGGCACGCGCAATAACATGAACTGGTCTCAGGCCGACATGGCGTATAACTATGCGGTTAACAATGGATTTCCATTCAAATTTCATACCCTTGTATGGGGAAGTCAGCAGCCATCGTGGATTAACAGCCTCTCCGCCGCCGATCAGAAAGCTGAAGTAACACAGTGGATTCAGGCGGCTGGCCAGCGTTATTCCAAAGCGGCTTTTGTCGATGTGGTTAATGAACCGCTGCATGCCAAGCCTTCCTATCGCAATGCCATCGGAGGGGATGGAGCAACAGGCTGGGATTGGGTGATTTGGTCTTTCCAACAAGCGAGACAAGCTTTTCCGAATTCCAAGCTACTGCTGAACGAATATGGTATTATCGGTGACCCGAACGCGGCGGATCAATATGTACAGATTGTTAATATTTTGAAGAGCAGAGGGCTGATTGACGGCATCGGTATTCAGGCCCATCACTTTAATATGGATAACGTCTCCGTAAGCACGATGAACACCGTGCTGAACAAGCTGGCTGCAACAGGTCTGCCGATCTATGTATCCGAACTGGACATAACGGGAGACGATAACACGCAGTTACAACGCTATCAGCAGAAGTTCCCTGTGCTGTGGCAGCATTCTGCGGTCAAAGGTGTGACACTGTGGGGTTACAATCAGGGTCAAACCTGGGTTAACGGTTCCCATCTGGTGAATAACAATGGTACAGAGCGTCCAGCAATGCAATGGCTAAGAAATTATCTTGCCAATAATCCTTAAGTTCTCATAATCATGCTCTGACGTTATCAGCTGCATCCATGAATAGCGCCTGTTCCGCAGTCAAACCGCAGAGCAAGGCGCTATTTCTGTTCATATCTTCTTTCTAGCCTTCCGAGATAACAATACTATTGAAGGAGTCAGCCTCCAACTCAAACTTAAGTGTCTGCCCCTCGTATGACAAATACAGGCCACGAGGATCCTTGAACGGATTGTTAATGACGATCACGAGACTGTTGTCAGGATTGCGGAATGCCACCGATTTGCCACTCCAGGCTCCAGACAGACCCACTCTTCGTGCACCAGGAACAATATGATGGGCAAAATGCTTCATCACATAATACTCGGGATTTCGAATGGCCTCACTCGTATCCGGGTCTACTGTAATCATCGAGTTTTGCTCCCAACCCCACGTGCTTCGGCCTTTTGGCTCCAAAACCATGTTCCAGTAGATATATGCATTCACTCCATTGATGAAATAGTGCTGGTACAGGTTGAATACATACTTGGCGTAGTTCCACGAGTTGTTGCCATCGCCGCATTCATTCTCGGTCTGCATGTATCGAAGCTCCGGATAGCTTGCCGCTGTGCGTTGAATGGCATTTTTGCCTGCCCACTGATAACCTACTCCCTTGATATAGGCGTACGCTTTGGGATCACTAAGCACCAGTCCGGCGTATTCGTCAAAATCATTTGTTTTTTTCTTGATCAATTCCTCCATGGGTCAGGCGCGTTGATCGTCCCAGCCAGATTTCCGTGTCCAGACCATGCCGGTCAAAAGCAGGGCCCAGATAATCGGCGATAAACTCACGCAGCTGCTCGCCAGTCCACATGCAGGAAGGAAATTTCTGATCCGCGATGACTTCGTTCTGCACATGAACCTGATGGATGGTGATGCCTGCCTCACGGTAAGCCTGTACGAATTTGACGAAATACAGTGCATACGCCTCCAATATCTCCTTCTCCCAGCGCAGCGTACCGTAGTTATAGGCTTTCGGCGATTTCATCCAGGTTGGCGGACTCCAAGGAGAGGCGAAGAATTGCAGATTTGGATTATAGGTCAGGGCCTCTTTGATGTATGGAATTAGGTATTTGAAGTCACGTTCAATCGAAAAATGTTCCATGGCCACGTCGCCGTCCACCTCATTGTGGCTGTACCATTGTTCTGCATAATCACTCGCGCCGATTGGCAGGCGGCAGATGTTGAATTTATGTTCGCCTTCCGGGTGAAAGAGGGAATGAAAGACTTCATGTCGCTGCTCCTCATTCAAGTGGGACAGGGCCATATAACCAAGCTCATTGAAGCAGCCGCCAAATCCTTCTACAAGCTGATGCTGTTCACCTGTGAGCTTTAGATTAGCGCTTTCATTTGTGATTGTATAAGAAATCTCTTTCCACGAAAGATTGGGTGTAGTGGAATAGCCATGTAACGTCAGAGACATTGGAATTTCCTCCTCGCTTGAACCTCAGGTATGTTGTACAGTACAGTCAGTATATCAAGTCCCTCCCCAAAAGCAGATACGCTGAACCGTGTAAAATTTGCCCTAATCCAAGGTGGTGTAATTCATGATCATCCCTGAACCATACCGTTCCTATCTGTCTCCCGAGAGCCGGTGGTTGCCTGCGACGGATTGGAATGTCAAGCTGTTTGGTGCTCACATGCAGAAGGTGAACCAAGGCTGGCATGTGCCGCAGGAATCCCATTTGGCCTTTGAATTAATTCTGATTCTGGAAGGCGCACAAACGACAATACTGGAGAATATCCGTTATGACCTTCATCAAGGAGATATATTACTTATCCCACCCGGATGCAAGCATACCAATGAATGCAATCAGGAGAAGGGTCTCACCTACTTTATTGCCCATTTCAATGTGGACGAGGCTTTGTTTCGGCAAGGGATGAGTCGACAAGTTCAGCTGTTGTTCCCGAATGGCAGCGAGGATAATCAGCGAATGACGGAAGTGATGATGAAATGGGTGAACCTTCTTCAGCAAAAAGAAGACTATACAACGGCAGATCTGTTCCGCATGCAGGCTGGTTTGCTGGAGATTCTGGCGATCTTGGCAGAGCAAAGCTCCTCCCGTTCTCAAGAATCCGTATCGCCTACTGTGGCGCACTATGCAACCCTGATTGCCGAGGCAATCAAAAGCCGCTTCAATGCCGGTAACATTCAGCGGGAAGGGCTGGGGATAAGGAGATTCGTATTGAAGAGATCGCTGCTTCACTGCAAATCAGCCCTGGATATGCACTGGAGACATTTCAGAAAGTATATGGCATCTCCCCGCGCAAATATTTGTCCGAGCTGAAGCTCCACGAGGCCAAGCAGCTGATCCATCAACCTGATTTGAACCTTACCCGGGTTGCCGCCATGCTCGGATATTCCAGTCTTGCGCACTTTAGCCGGCAATTCAGAAGATGGACTGGCATGAGTCCCAGTGAATACAGACAGACGATGGGCAGCATCCGTTTTTTTTGAATAAACCGAATTCCCGCGTGCCCACATCCAATTTAATGCGCACCAAAAATCCCCGCTGACGATTCAGACGGGGACTTCGTTGTGCATGCAAGAAGCTGCATGGATGTCATATGAATGGATTGTGCATTGAGATAAGTAGAGATAAGTGCGTGGTGCTTGATTATACTTTTGTTAATTAAGGTTGTTGTACACTCTCATCCTGTGCTTTGTTTTCAAAGATCAGGATCGTTTTGCTGCTTCCGATATACCCAACCGTCGTATGGAATTGCTCCGAAATAAATCGTACCGGGACAAACGCCTTGCCATCTCTCATCAACAGAGGCGCGTCGTTTACCGCAAGAGTATCATCTATACTCACCTGTTTGTTGCCCACCGTCCACTTCAGCACCGTGTCATTTTGCGCAATCTGAACCTCCTGTGTATCCGGATTCCAGTTCACGCTGGCATTCAATTGCTCCGAGACAAAGCGAAGCGGCACATAGGTCCGTCCATCCTCGATAAAAGGCGCAGCCTCCAGCGCGTAAGCCTGATCACCCACATAGGCGGTTGTAGACCCTTCAACCAGTCGCTGGAATCTGCCTTGCGGGGTGCGCTTCTGCTCCCGTACGTTCATTTGATTTAGAAGGCGCATCGTGTTGCTGCCGCTTGCGACGTCCAGGTAGTTGTTTTGCACCGTTAGTCCGGCAGGTTCCGGCTCCGAGACCGAAGTCTGAGTACCCGAGGACAAGGAGGTGGAGGTCGAGATATCCGTTATGGTATTAGCAGAGCTGTTTCTTGTAAAAGTAAATCCGGCAATGGGTGTCAGATCCCACACCCGGTTGTTGGACAGCTTCAGCACTTCCAGCTTGGACAGCTGCCGTAACGGCTCCAGGTCATAGATCTGATTGGACTCCGCATTCAGTTCTTTGAGCCCTGTCAGGCTCTCCAGGGGCGCCAGATGCTGAACCTGATTCCCGGAGAAGTCCAGTGTCCGCAGACGTGTCATATGCTCCAGTGGCATCAGATCGGAAATCTCGTTGCCTGCCACATTCAGCTTCTGAAGTGTATTCGGCAGATCAGCCAGTACATCCAGTGTCTGAATATGGTTATTGGCCACATTGAGCTGTTTAAGCTTTCTTTTATCAGCCAGTGGTGTCAGGTCCGTGATCGCATTGTTCGAGATTTCGAGCCATTGAAGATCATCTGCATCAGCCAGTGCGGAGAGACTGGTAATCTGGTTACCGCTGGCGTGAAACGTATGTAGTCGATTGAATCCACGTACAACCTCTATAGAAGAAATGGAATTGTTGCTGATATACAGCCGTCCCAGGTCTTTCAGATCAGCCAGTGCATCAATGGATGTAATGTAATTGTTGCGAACGTCAACCTCGCGAAGCTGAGTCAGATGCTCCAGCGGTGTTAAATCGTCAATCTCATTGCCATATAACCGGAGGTGAGTCAGATTCGTGGCGTATTGCAGACCGGCCAGGCTTTGAATGCCTGCATTGCTCAGATCCACAACGTTCAGCTGCTCCAGATCGGATGAGGTTAGAGGGGAATCTACCGGTTTGTTCAAGATCAGCTTCAGTCCGTTCTCGAGTGCAGGGTCTTCGATGATTCCTTCGCCCAAGTCTGCAGTAGTATAGGCCATCGCCTGCCCAGCCGCCCCGAGACTAAGGATGAATACTAGAAATAGTAGAGTCATTCTTCTCATTGCATGAATTCCCTCCGATTCCGATTTAAAGGATAGGTAAGTGTATTGTTCTTATGTACTTTGAGTACTCATTTATGTCGATGAACTATTATAGTTACGATATGGACAGATAGAATAGATATACACATCTATGTTATTAACCAGTCATTAGGCAAAAGGAACATGAAATTCATGACAGGCAGCACATCTACTTCTATTCTATATGATACCAGCCCCATACTGTACTCTTCCGGTCATCTTTTTCAAAAAAAATTGTACAACTCCCCCAGATCGTATTCAACTCCATGGCAGATAGGGTATAGATGAAGTAAAGAATGCCATTTGGAGGAGAAGATGCAGGTATGCGCCAAGCCATGATCATTAGCAATCCATCGTCCGGTAAAGAAGAAGCTAAGCAGTATGTGTCCCAAGTCAAAGAAATTCTTGAATCACAGCAGTATGAAGTGGTGATTAATGAAACGGCCGGGGAGGGCGATGCGACCAACTACTGCCTGAGTGCCTGCCAAGACGGCAGTGATCTCGTCATTTCCATCGGAGGAGATGGGACGCTGCATGAGACGATTAACGGCATGATGGAGCAGGAACATCGTCCCAGACTGGGTGTGGTGCCGCTGGGTACGGTGAATGATTTTGCGCGTGCGCTGAATATCTCCCTTGACCCGGAAGAAGCCATTCGGCAGTTACGATCGGAGCAGGTTCATAGGGTAGACCTCGGTAAAATTAATGATCGTCTGTTTGCCAACGTGGTGGCAGCCGGTTCATTGGCAGAAGCGCTGTTCTCGGTATCGTCGGAAGAAAAGTCGAAGCTGGGTTCATTCGCTTATTTGAAAGAAGGGTTGAAAGACCTGATGAACACACCCGCCAAGCAGCTAACCATTGAGTATGACGGGCAGTTTTGGGAGGGGGAATCTCCTCTTTTTCTCGCGGCGCTGACGAATTCGGTTGGAGGTTTTGAGAAATTGTCCCCTGATGCAGCGGTAGATGATGGGTTAATTCATTGTTTTGTGATCCGTAGCATGAACGTCTTCAATACAGTTACACTCGGAACGTCCCTGCTGTTTGGCAATCTGAAGAACCATAAGGATGTTGACTATTTTACGGCAAAAGAAGTTCATGTCCGTTCCACGGATGCCATCCGCACGAATGTAGATGGAGAGGAAGGGCCTTCCCTGCCCATTCGAATCCGTGTATTGCCTCAGCATATTGAAGTGATCGTCCCGGAAGAAGTGTAAGCGGATGAATGATGCAGAAAAAAACCTCCATTATTCCATATAAGAATTCTAATATTCCATTGAAACCGATTGCAGTTCTGTGTCACAATCATAGACGGAAGACAAGTATATACCAGTTGGCAATGATTATGGGCATTAGAGTACGATACTATTCGAATATGGAGGGAAATCATCTTGAGAACAATTAAACTTGGCAGCAGCGCACTTGAAGTACCGGTTGTAGCCGTTGGCTGCATGCGAATTAATTCATTAAGCAGCAAAGAAGCAGAACAGTTTGTTCATTCCGCCATGGAAGCAGGCGGGAACTTCTTCGATCATGCTGATATTTATGGAAACGGAGCATGCGAGGAGATCTTTGCAGAGGCTGTGCAGATGAATCCCCAGGTTCGTGAAAATATGATTCTTCAGTCCAAATGCGGTATCCGCAAAGGCATGTTTGATTTCTCAAAAGAGCATATCTTGAATTCGGTGGATGGCATTCTGCAACGCTTGAAAACCGAGTATCTGGATGTTCTGTTGCTGCATCGCCCGGATACATTGGTTGAACCGGAAGAAGTGGCTGAAGCCTTTGACCAGTTGGAGCGCGAAGGCAAAGTGCGTCACTTCGGGGTATCCAACCAGAATCCGAACCAGATCGAACTGTTGAAAAAATACGTTAAACAGCCACTGGTAGCGAACCAGTTGCAGTTGAGTATTACCAACACCACGATGATTGACAGTGGAATCAACGTGAATATGGAGAATGATGCCGCGGTTAACCGTGATGGCGGTATTCTTGATTATTGCCGCCTGCACGATATTACAATTCAACCATGGTCCCCGTTCCAATACGGATTCTTCGAAGGCGTATTCCTGGGAAGCGACAAGTTCCCGGAACTGAATGCGAAGATCGACGAGATTGCTGCAAAATATGAAGTGAGCAACACGACCATGGCGATTGCCTGGTTGCTGCGTCACCCTGCTCATATGCAACCAGTGACAGGCACAACGAACATCCAGCGTTTGCAAGATTGTATCAAAGCTAGCGATGTTCACCTTACGCGCCAGGAGTGGTATGAAATCTATCGTGCAGCTGGCAATGTGCTGCCTTAAACCAAGAGTAATATATAGCAGATCGTTCTGCTATAATGCATGTAAAACACGAGCGCATATGCTGCTCGTGTTTTTATTTTATCCTTTATTTGATGCTTGTCCGTTCCCGGTATAAAATAAGGATAGGGCCTTTATTTTAACAAAAGGATTTTTTTGTAATTAATACAAATTAGTTGAATTTATCTTATTGACCCTTGCTTAATTATTACATATAATTACTTTTGCATACCGTTAATCCTGTTTATGGTTTTTTATTTTGGAGGGTGGTGTTAGTTTGGAGCCGACAACCACGATACGCGATCACTTAGAAAGTTATCTGAAGCGTGAGCAGATGTCCATTAGTCTTTTTTCGGAAACGTCAGGAATTAACTCCGGTACGCTGAGCAATATTTTGAACAAGAATCGTCCGATTGCGATGCAGCAGCTGGATCGAATCACTTCAGCTATGAGACTTGAAGAAGGTTACTTCTATGAATTGTACATAGATGAGTGTTTTGTCCATGCTGCCCCTGACTGGCGAAGACTGGGACCATTCCTTCATCGATGTGCTGAGTTGAATAAATTGAACTGTATTGAAGAGGTTATCCGCTTGATGATGGATAATCTATCTTATATTCCTTTGCTATTTGATCTGGCTGAAGAATTCTACCATGCCGGTAATTTCGAACCGGCCGTTCTACTATATGAAACGATAGCCGAAAGTGAGAAAATGCAACACTCCGAACGGCTTGCACTATGTCAGTATCGACTCTTCAGGCTGGGACTGACCAATGATCAGCAACGAAATCTGATCATCGCGGCTCAATTCGAATACTATGTTGACCGGCTTGATGAACGTTATCAGCTGGATGCGCTCAACGAATTGATTAATGCCTTTGCATCTCTTCACAGGTGGAGCAAAGTGCAAGAGCTTTCTGAAAAGCTAAAAGTAAAAGCAACCATTCATTATGAGTTGAATGGAAGAAGGAAACAGGAAGAGACGAAACGACCGATTATCTTTTATATTATGTATGCCTATTTGGCATCTGGAAGTGCTAACTTCCATCTAAACAACTATGAAATTGCACTGAAATACGTTTCTTTATATACGGACTATAGTTGGGTGAGAGAGCCTGATTCGGATGAAATGGTTGTAATTAATCAATTTCAGGAATGGGCTGAGGGAAACCGCTATATATATCAATTAATGGCTGGTCAGTTTGAGGTATTGCCTGACTATCTCGATTATATCTCAACAAAAGAAAATGAGATTTTCCCGGCACTTTGTGATATTGTGACTGCTGCAAATCGCTATGATATGAATATTGATTATGTACTGAAGCAATACGAAACCTACTTCACCTACCAAGAACAAAGCAACCGAATAGGGAAAGTCAGCAAGCAGGTTACGGATGATCGATATGTTCGTCTGTTGGCAGGATTAGGGACCTATTACCTTAAAAAAGATGAATTTGCCAAGGGGTTAGATTTTGTTCTTGATAGTTTAAGGTTTTCTCTTGAAATTAGTGATGGACGCGGTATGCTTAGAGGTGTCGGGCTATTCGAGCAATATAGGGATTATGCGTCTGACACAGCCATACAGCAGTACAAAATCTTGATTAGTGAGGTGCAGAAACTCAATGAAGAGAAAGCTGGCTTTGCTGATAGTTACATGTAGTATAGTGGTGAACATTGTTGCTCCTGTTATTGGACCTGTCCCCACTGAGGAAGTTCCGAACCCTTCAATTTACCGAACTAATGACCACGGTTTAGGGACATAAGCCTAAGCCAAGGGACGCTTCTGAATATTCATTCAGAGGCGTCTTTTTTGCGTCTGGTGGAAGAATAAGTATGTCGTACCCCTTGCGGCCTATCGATTGGCATAATAAACTAAAATATGACAAAAAGGAGGGGTACTATGGATTGCCTGGAGTTAATGTCACAGATCGAAGAAGCCAGACAACAGCTTCACCGCTTGCAGTCGGAATACGGCAGTCTGCTTCATCCTGAAGTCATCCAGCAATCTGTAGTTTTGGACGGTCTTATTAATCAATACAATCGAGCCAAAATGAAAAAGTTGATCAATTAGGGGTTCGCCTATTTACATATTGGTTTCCGTGCACTATAGTTAGTCACATGAGTAACTAACCGACTAACTAATTAACGATAGATGAAAGTTGGAATCGCATGAAATCGAATTTGGATGAATCTCAGCCCATTTTTCATCAGATATCCATGATGATTATGGATGACATTGTAGACGGCAGATTGAGGGTGGAGGAACAGGTCCCTTCAACCAATGAGCTCTCTCGCTTTTACAATATTAATCCAGCCACGGCACGCAAAGGGCTTCAAACGCTCGTGGACAAAGGTATCATTTATAAACAGCGGGGTGTTGGCATGTTTGTTGCGAAGGGAGCCCGGGAAGCGCTGCTTGTTGAGCGAAAACAGCATTTCTACGAAGAATATATCAAGCCTTTACTTGAAGAGGCCAGACGGATTCACATGAATGAGGACATGATTATTGATTTGATCCGAGGTAAGAAGGATAAGGAGAGTGAGTTATGATTCAGATCGAGCAGGTAACCTACAGCTATCAAGAGACGCCCGTGCTTAACAATGTGACTTTACATGAGACTGAGCCGACCATTAGTGCAATGTGGGGAAGAAATGGTGCCGGCAAAACAACCCTGATGAGTCTGCTCGCAGGCCATAACCGACCTGATGCTGGGACCATCCAAGTGATGGGCCAAGACCCATACAACAACTTGGCTGCGCAGGAGAACCTGTGTTATATCCAGGAGAATCATCCCTTGGGTAGAAATTGGACGATCAACGACATGGTTCGATTCGGTCAATACTTCCATCCTCAGTGGGATCAGACCTTTGCAGAGCGATTAATTGATATGTTCGAATTACCCGTGAAGAAGAAGATCACCAAATTCTCAAAAGGCATGAAGACCGCTGCCCAGATGATATTGGGTCTTGCCAGTAATGCAAGGGTAACGATTCTTGATGAGCCCACCAATGGACTTGATGCTGAGAAACGTAAATACTTCTACAATGCTTTACTGGAGACTTATGAAGATAACCCGCGTCTAATTCTAATATCAAGCCATCATATTGAGGAGATTCAGCCTTTATGTGAGTCCCTCATCGTTCTACAAGCGGGAAAAGTGTTGCTTAATCAGCCCATGGAAGAGATGCGTGAAAAAGGAGTTCTTCTAACAGGGGGAATGGATGATATTAAACATGTCACAGCTGACGTGGAGGTTATAGAATCTTCCCAGATGGGATCGACCATGAGAGTGATGATTGATGAGCCGTACTCCAAAGTGTGGAAGGACATTGCTCATGAACAAGGGCTTTCCATTGAGAAGGCGACACTACAAGATTATTTGATTAACAGGACCCGTAATCAAGAGGGGGTTAAGCGATGAACGCAGCGAAAGGTACGAATCGGCTGATTCTGGATGATATGCGCTGGTATTTAATGATTTTCTCTTCAATTACACTCATGCTTACAGTCGTCTATTTAGCTATTGGATTCATATTTGATGTGTCGTATACGACGCAATTATTTGGTCCAATGTATGGAGGGATCTGTACTTTTGCGATTGCGGGAATCCTTACTTTGTTTCCGGTTGCGATAGGTATGGGCAGTACACGAATTCAGTTCATGAAATCCTTCTATAACATTTCGGTATGGATGGTCGTAGGAACAATTACGATACTGAATGTCATCTATTTCATCATGCATCTTCTCCATGAATATGGAACGCTTGGCGTAACCTTTTATCAACCAGGCATGCTGTATTCAAGTGAGTATCATTTTTTTTCCTATCTATGGCTTGATCTGATGATTGGTTTCCTGGTGTTGGGATTATCCATCTTTTCAACTGTCTGTTGGATTCGATTGGGGATGCGTAATTTTTTCGTCCTGTTCTTTGGGGTTAGCTTAATCGTCACGCTGGTAATTGTTCTATCAGATCTGAGCGTCTGGTTCCAGTGGTTTACGAATGTCAATCTCATCGCATTGTTCACTGCTCTGGGGGTCATTGGAGGTGCTTTGCTTCTGAGCACATACCCCATGATGAAGAATGCGCCGCTTACAATGAAAGGCAGAAAAGATGGATAAGAGACGCTTTTGATGAAGGAGATATCCAGGCTAACTATCCATTGAAATCAAAGAAACACGAGTGAGTAAACACGCCTCGTGTTTTTTTGTATAAGTTAAGCTTGAGCTTGTGGTTTAAATCCTTCGTCTTTGAGATACTCGCCAGCCTCGCTACGAGATTCAAAAGCCATATCCAGATTAAGACCGGAATACACATACCACATGTCATCTTCATATTTTAAGGTAAGTGTATGTCCATCTTCATCGACCCATGTTCCGCCACCAACAGAGGTTGTAGCCAATGTAGGAGCAGCTTTTACTTGTTCTGGTTCTTTGGATTCTGCTGCGTTGGGATTGTAAGACATCGCTTTGATCGTTTCATCTAACAATGTGCGTAGATCTGCTTCGGAGTAATCCCGAATATTGACGAATCCTTTATCATCGGTCTCATAGTTGGGCAGTAGCCCTGCATAGATATAACCGTTACCGTTAGGATGAATATGGAAAGCGACAATCTTTTTATCATACGCGCTATCTTCGTAGTGAAAATTAACACGACCGAGAGAAACATCTTTGCGTTGCAGTTGGGGATACGATTGTAGCACTTCAAGCTTTTGTTCAACGTTAAGCATATTTTCCTCCTGTTAGTGTTGGGTAGTGGTGATTATAACATAGTTCCTGATAGAATACTTTGCCCCAGTTCTTTCAGGTGTTCCATCGCTTGCAGATAAGGATAAGGACCATAGCTTACGCGTGCCACACCCAGCACGCCAAGTTGTTTTGGGGAAGGCTCATGTGATATAACCATCACGTTGACCGGAAGCGACGAACGCTCACATAATTCCTGAATCAGTTGTTGATTCTGTAAGCCCGGAACGAACAGGCCACTGGCCCCTGCTTCTGCATAAGCCTTGGAACGAATAAGCGCTTCTTCAAGGAGAGCATGATTGTGTCGTTCAGGTGCATTTTGCAAAAAGATATCTGTGCGGGCGTTAATGAACAGTGGAATGCCCGCCTGCTCCGCTGCCTCCCGGGCGGCAGATAGTCTTAGACATTGCTCCTCCACATCGTAAAGTCCTGAGCCATCCGGAAGTTGATCTTCGATATTGATTCCTATCGCACCGTGATGGATCACGTGGCTCACATTTTCCTTCACTGCTGACGCATACCTGCCATACCCTCCCTCAATATCGAGCGTTACAGGCAGTTCGACGCTCTTGGTGATCCGCGCCAGATCGGCGAGTACCAGTTGGAAGGGCATTGATTCTCCATCTGGTTCACCATGCGCGGCAGCTACAGACCAGCTTCCGGTAGCAATTGCTGTGGCGCCGGTGGACTGGATGGCTTGTGCGCTTCCGGCATCCCACGCATTGACCAGCACCAAGGGATTGCCTTTCACATGGGCTTGGTGGAATATCGCTGCTTTTTCTTGTAGGGTATTCATATGGTTTCGCTCCTCGTTATATTGCTGTAAGCCGCTTCATAATACTTGCGTCCGTTCTTTCTTGCATCTTGGGCACTGGGTGCTCAAATCTCTTGCTTCTCATGAGTTAAAAGCCAGTTTTTGCGCGTCAGCCCACCGCCGTATCCGCCGAGTTCACCACTGGCATTAATTACACGGTGACATGGAATAACGATAGCCAGCTGATTGGCTCCGTTAGCCTGTGCTACCGCTCGACATGCTGTAGGTTTACCCAGTGCATTCGCGATATCCTGATATGACCTCGTCTCTCCCGCCGGAATTGCAATCAATTGCTCCCATACACTCTTTTGGAATGGTGTTCCTAACCAGAACAACGGGGTGAGGAATACATTTAATGTGCCTTCAAAATACTGCGCAAGTTCCCGTTCAATGGAACGAATCGGCTCTGTTATTCCGGGTACAATGGCTGACTTGGTGCGTTTGCGCAATCGTTCTACTTCACGCTCCAGACCTCTGCGGTCTACAAATTCAAGCAGATATAATGCGTTCTCATCGGCTACAGCCATCATGGGTCCTAGACGTGTGTCGATCCAGGACGCCTTCAATACATGCTCTTCATCCACTTGTGTAGGCGCTGCACCCATGATTCGCGAGAAGGCATCCCGGAACCCGCTGCCGGATTCGTAACCGGTGGACAGCTGGGCATCAATGACCGTACGACCGGAGCGAATATTTTTCAGGGCCAGCCCCATGCGACGGGCGCGGGCATACTCGACAAAGGTCATGCCAAATCGCTTCTTGAACTGACGTCTGGCCGTGGATTCGTCGATGGATAATGCCTTGAAGTCCTGACCTTTCCAGCGTTTCTCCGGATGGTTCTCTACGGCTTCCACCAATATGCGTACCACATCCGACACCTGATTGGGGTGGGATAACGGGCGGCAGCGCTGGCAAGGGCGATATGAAGCAAGCAATGCCTGCTGCGCCGTCTCATAGAATTCACAGTTTTCGAACTTCGGCTTTCGTGCAGGACACGTAGGGCGACAGAATACACCCGTGGTCTTGACCCCGACATAGAATAATCCTTCGTATTCCGAATCCTTGGCAACCAGAGCCTGATAGTATAGTTCTTTCAGTTCAGCAGAAATCATTGGGCGCACGTCCTTACTTCAGTAGAGTTAACCTTACGGATATTATAAAAAACGATGCACAGGGCATCGCCGAAAATCAGGCATGAATATTTTTATTTCAGTATGCAGCATGCTCATT
This sequence comes from Paenibacillus sp. 1A_MP2, assembly GCF_052244825.1. Taxonomy (NCBI): domain Bacteria; kingdom Bacillati; phylum Bacillota; class Bacilli; order Caryophanales; family Paenibacillaceae; genus Paenibacillus; species Paenibacillus sp. 1A_MP2. Next base: position 560,466 of record NZ_JBQQCS010000001.1, read on the forward strand.
TGAATGATGTTTTCTTTTGATTTGTCCGTCCACTCCAGTTTACCAAAAAGATCCCCAGGAATATGCATAATCCACCGATATATACGTACTTCTGAATGACTTCGCCCAGAAGCAGCCAGCCGGATAAGACACCGAAGAATGGCGCGAGAAAAAGAAATGCACTTGTCTTGCCCGGATCGCCCTTGCTTAACAGGTAATACCACGTAGCGAACTGCACCATGGAACCGAGGATTGCCAGATACAGAATCACCCCTATGGACGTGGCATTCAGGATGAGTGTTGTTGATTCCATGGTGAAACTGAGCAATAACAGCGTCACCCCGCCGAATAACATCTGATATGCCGTTAACACCCAGGTGCTGAAGCGTGATCCCCATTGTTTGACCAAGAGGGTAGCGATGGCCCAGGACAAGGCGGAGCCTATACCCAGCAGCGTTCCTTCCGAGAATTGAAGATGGAATCCTAGCGTGATGAAGACCCCCGTTATTCCGATTAGTACCCCAAGCCACTGATATGCCCGATATCGTAGACCCACAAAGACACTTCCGAGAAGAACTACCAATAGCGGATTCGTAAACGTGAGAATGGATGTCTGCCCCGAAGGGATGGTGCGCATGCTCAGGAAAATACAGGCCATCACGCCAGTCGTCTGGAACAGACCGATGACGAATAACCGGAGCCAGTCAGGCACAGTGGTCGGAAGATTTTTATTTCGCACCCATAGCGCCATTAGTCCTCCAGCCAGAGTAAATCGAATGCCGACCAGCAGAATGGGAGAAAGATAAGCTAGCCCAATTTTGCCCACAGCAAAGGATGAACCCATAAGCGAGGTGGCGAGTATAACGAGCATCATAAAAGCAAAACGATTCAACTTTTTTTCCTCCCCGAATATAGCGTATTTTTTGACCCTTTCAGGGTATCACGCCAACGTTTCAGGGTTCATCGAAGTGTAATAACGAATAGGATTTATAACTCATTTACATAATATGGAGCTTAATGTGAGACGATATGGTGTAGTAATTACTATAGAAGGTGCTGATTGGAAAGTTCTCTTGGGATGAATGCATCGTGCTTGTTACTTTAGATAAATGGAGGGAGTTCCAATGATGAATATCAATAAAAATAAATCTATACTCTGGGTGTCTGCTCTGTGTATTCTGCTGCTGACCAGCGCATGTGGGGCCAAAAATAACAATGAATCCGTACAGGAACACGCCTATCCGCAATCGAAGCAGCCCATAGAAGATGCGGGAAAGAGTTCCGTTCCTAATATGGAGGCGAAGAATAACAACGGTCAAGCGAACGAAAGTGGGAATGAGGGCAAACCTACGGCCCAATCGGAATCCTCTGCTGATGCGGAAGGACAGATCATGATCGTGATTGACCAGACGGACAAGCCGTCCGAAGGCAACAGCTTTGATTTTGCGATCAAACAAATTCCTGAGGGTTACGCTTTAACCGAGATGCGTTGGACGTCCAACACGGTAACGATTGTGAATTCTTATAAGGAAGCAATCGAACATGGCGCGAACGGGAAAGAAGGATTTTACATCAGTGGTGACGGGCAATTCTCCGGATTTATTTATTCGGATGAGATGAAGGGTGAACGCGGCAAAGCGACGTTTGTCTTTACCAATGATGAGGGGAAGGAAGTCACCTCGGAGAAGGAAATTAAATTAAAATAATTCAGACGGATTATTGCTGTGTGCCACTTCTTCTTCTTCTTCTGTTGATCAAATGGAGAATGGAACAGGCGCATCGTGCGTGCGTCTTCAATTCAGCCCTGAAGATAAAAAGCAGCCTTCATGGCTGCTTTTTAGTGATTCCGTAATGTCATACCACATACTGGTCGATCGTGCGGCGTTCAACTTTGTGTCTTAGCGGGTACTCCTCCTACATAAAGTCGAAGAAATAACGTACCACATGGAACATAACCGGAGAGGTGTACGTCAGGCTGTCGACTCGGCTCAGGTAGCTTTTTTTCAGCGCATCGAACTTGTTGTCATCCCCAATTAACAGATCCCGTTTCAGAACAGAAACCGTCAGACTCCCGAAGAACCCGGCCAGAGCGATTAACACACCGATGAACAGCGCGAAACGTGCATCAAACGGGGTCAGGTAGGGATGAATGTAATAAGAGGCAGCGGTGGTGACAACGAATGCACAGGCGAACCCTTCCCATGTCAAAAAAGGATTGGCGGTCGGCACGACTTTGCGTTTGCCCAGATAGAGCGAGGCCAGATAATGCACGACATCATTCAACTGGGTTAATACGACCAGGAACAGGACCAGCTTGGCACCATATTCCGGTGTTGCAAATGGAAAGTAGGCCAGATGACTAAGTCCAAATACCATCAGCATTAAGCCCCACTGCGTCGAGCTGACACTGCGCAGGAAACCGACCGTGCCTTTATTTATCAGACGTGGCAGGGGTAGCACCAGAAAGACATACAGTGGTATAAACACGATAAACATCCCATACCAGCCGATATAAATCCAGTAAAACTGCACCGGAATCGCCAGATACGCCCATAGAAACAGCCTGCGGTCTGCTTTGCGGGTGCTGCGGATCATGGAGAAGTATTCCTTAAGCGCGAAAAAGGTAAGTACCATGAGGGAAATCAGGGAGACAACCGGATTGAAGAGAGTGGCGAGACAGAAGATGACAAGCATGCCCCACCAGGTTTTGATTTTGTTGCCAATGCCCGAATAATCCTTGTCCGGCTGAAGCTTCGTAATGATTTTATATACGATATGTATGACCAGTAAGGCGATGAAAATCAGTGTTAAAGTAAAGAGCGAACTGCTCATGTACAGACCACCTGCTTATCTAGAAGTGAGATTCCAATATAGGGTACCTATGTTATTATGAAGGAATAGTGCGAACTTGATAAGGGGAAATTTCGTTATGACAGCTGAACGCTCGATCTACATCCTGCTTACGAACACAGGAACATTGTTTACTAAGGTTATTCAGAGTTACACCAGAGCGCCATACAATCATGCCTCCATCTCATTTGACCGGGAACTATCCGAGCTGTACAGCTTCGGTCGCAAGCATCCGAGTAATCCGCTGAACGGTGGGTTCGTGAAGGAAGATATTCAGACAGGTACATACAGTAAATATCCAAATACCACATGTGTCATTTATGAGCTTCAGGTGACGGAGCGTGAAGTGGAAAAAATGAAGCGGGTGCTGCATATCTTCATCCGCAGCCGCCAGAAATATATGTACAATCTGCTTGGTGTGATTGGCATTACATTGAAGGAGCCGGTGGAGTTCAGCAACTCCTACTTTTGCTCACAATTTGTTGCCGAGATTCTGCAACGCTCAGGTATTAAGCTGTGGAACAAGCTGCCTGCGCTGGTGACCCCGGATGATTTTCGTCAAAGTGAACAGCTACAGCTGGTGTATGAAGGGAAGTTAAGTGCGTATAAGCCAGGAATTGAAGGGCAGAAGAAGAGTAAAAGGGAGAGGTGCCTGAGACCTCTCTTGACCCTAGTTTGGGTTTCAAGAAATAAAACTATAAAGCAGCCTGCTGCCACGGATTCCGGGTTAGAGGCTGTTCTTTTTGTGTATTGTTAGATCGATGGTGTGGATGAACGGTCAAAATTAACCTCTTCAAGAAATTCGATTACTTCACCATTCGGACTATGCATAACGGCATTTCGAACCTGCAGCAGAGGCTCACCAAGCGAGATCCAATCGGGTTGAACATAAGGCTTGGCACTGTGAGCAAGCGCTCGCTCGTATGTCTCATCCACATTGTTCACGTAGAAGGCAAACTGCTGCAAAGCGCCATACTTCGCCTCTTCGGGAGAGTCCGCCCGTTCGCCTCGGCGTTTACGGCTCCGGGGCAAATAGTTCAGTGCAGGTTCGCTGATCCGGTGAGATCAGCATGCATGCCCCTTGTTCCGGTTATTGTGGTCTAATGAATCTGAAACACGTTATTCGCCGCCATTTGTACCATTCTGAAATGTAACGAATCACAGAGACGTTAATCCATCGATGGGGTTGATTTTTAGGCTCTAACATGGTCTCTACGCCGAAATAACGTCACTGAAGTTCGTTAGAATTGCCCATCCTTGAAAAGCGACCGTTTAAGATGCGCTAGGTTCGTTAGCACCTTGCAAGTTTGGCGCATCACGCTGACCAACTGTGCGGCCATGCCTGCTGAATCTGAAAGGATAAGCCATTTCGATACAATTCTATTGCTTCATTGTGCATATGAACAATGAATTTCGTCTGTTCATCAATATTTATTTAGCTCGCCAGCAACTATAATGAAAGCGTGTTCAACAAGTGCATGGGGGGCAATGGACAATGGAACCTTTAACAATTAGCTGGATCGGCGCACTGGCAGGACTCGCAATTGCGATTATACTGATTCTGAAGAAGCTGAATCCGGTCTACTCTTTATTTCTGGGCGCAATTGTAGGCGCTTTAATTGGCGGAGCTAATCTGGAAGAGACCGTAAATATACTGGTGAACGGCACGCAAAGTGTCATGGGTACCGTGCTCCGCGTATTGGCTGCCGGGGTACTGGCCGGTGTCATGATGGAGTCGTGGGCGGCAGAGACGATAGCCCAGGCCATCGTGCGAAAATTTGGCGGCAGCAAGGCCATTCTGGCTTTGGCGCTGGCAACGATGATAATTACAGCCGTTGGGGTATTTATTCCCGTGGCCGTCCTGATTGTAGCGCCAATTGCGCTTTCTGTCGGTAACAAAATGGGCATATCCAAGCTGGCTCTTTTATTAGCTTTATCAGGTGGAGGCAAGGCGGGCAATATTATTTCCCCGAATCCGAATACGATTGCTGCGGCGCGGGGGTTCGAGCTGGATCTCAGCAATGTCATGCTGGCTGGTGTGATTCCAGCCATCTGCGGATTAATTGTAACCGTTATCGTAGCTTCAATGCTCAAAAACAAGGGTGTAATGGTAACCGATCAGGAAGCAGAGCAGGGTGAGGTGGACACGTCACAGTACCCGCCACTGAAGAAGGCGGTTGTGGCACCGTTGGTTGCGATCATCCTGCTGATGGTTAATCCGATCGGCTCCATTACAGGTGTTGAAGCATTGTCCACATTCAAAGTGGATGCGATGTACATTCTCCCGATTGCAGGTATTATCGGCATGTTGGCAATGGGCCAGGGCAAAAACATTGTGAAATACACGACTTCCGGATTAAATAAAATGACTGCCACCGTGCTTATTCTGATCGGTGCCGGAGGCGTTGCAGGACTGATCTCTGCATCCGATCTGTCTGGTCAGGTTGTTGGACTTATTGAAGCGTCCGGGATATCCGGCACCTTCTTGGCACCTATTGCCGGGATTCTGATGGCAGCAGCGACGGCTTCCACCTCGACAGGGGTTATCCTTGCTACTGGTTCATTTGGCGATGCAATTCTGAACATGGGGACTGCGCCACTCGCAGCGGCGGTCATGGTGCACACGGGTGCGACAGTTATCGATTCCTTGCCACAAGGCAATTACTTCCACGTTTCAGCCGATAGCATGAAGATGACGATCAAGCAGCGGATGAGCGTTATTCCTTATGAAGCGATTGTGGGTGGAACGATGGCGATTGTAGCAACGTTAATCTACGGATTTATCCTTTAATAACACGGATGGGGTGGGAGAAGATGAGAGAGACGACATTTGTACTGGCACCGGATTCATTTAAAGAGAGCATGACAGCGAAAGAAGTATGTGTGGCTATGGAAAAAGGATTACGCAAAATCTACCCTACTGCGAGCTATATTCATGTACCGATGGCTGACGGAGGCGAAGGTACTGTGCAATCGCTGGTGGATGCTTCTGGCGGTGTGATTCACCAGAGAGAAGTGAGCGGGCCGCTGGGGCAGCCCGTAATTGCTCAGTATGGAATTCTGGGCGATGGGGTAACGGCGGCGATTGAGATGGCGTCGGCGAGCGGCATTCATTTGGTGACGAAGGAAACCAGAGATCCGCTTCGTACGACAACCTATGGTACGGGAGAGCTGATTCGGGCGTGTCTGGATCAGGGCATTCGCAAAATCATTATCGGAATCGGCGGCAGTGCGACCAATGATGGGGGTGCAGGCATGGCCGAGGCCCTTGGTGCAAAGTTTCTGGATGCAGACGGCCAACCACTTGCACGTGGAGGCGGAGCGCTTAATCAGTTGGCTCGTATCGATGTCTCCGGCCTGGATGAACGATTGCAGGACGTAGAGCTCATTGTGGCCTGTGATGTAACGAATCCATTATGCGGAGAGCATGGCGCCTCACGGGTGTTTGGTACTCAGAAGGGGGCAACACCGGAGACGGTGCAGCTACTGGATACGAATCTATTCCATTATGCGGATGTGGTGAAGCAGCAGCTGCACAAGGATATACGTGATGTGCCGGGGGCAGGTGCAGCAGGCGGTCTGGGCGCAGGGCTTTTGATTTTTACACAGGCTGTGTTGCGCAAAGGCATTGAAATTGTCATTGAATATACAGGTCTGCGTGACAAGCTCGAACATGCGGATGTGGTGTTTACAGGCGAAGGCGGCATTGATTTTCAAACGAAATTTGGCAAGACGCCATACGGAGTGGCGCGGGCAGCCAAGGAAGCAGGTAAACCGGTTATCGCCATCGCGGGGTGCGTTGGTGAAGGAATAGATACGTTGTACACGGAAGGCATTGATGCGGTGTTCGGGATTGTACCGGGTGCGGCTGAACTGGAACGACTTCTGGACGAAGGTCCACAGAATGTGGAACGTACAACCGAGAATATTGCAAGAGTGCTGAAACTGGGTCTGATTTCTTAAAATTCTGTTGATGGGATGATGAGGGAAGAATCCGCAGCATAAAGAGACTGAATGGGACGCCGTCCGCATGGATAGGGGCATTCCTGTGCAGTCTCTTTTTGTATGGGGGTCTACTGATATGATGCGAGTAGTCCGTGGGTAAGTTCAATGAGCTCCAGCCAATTGCGTGGGTCCTTGCTTGTAAGGGCTTGGATCCGTTTGAGCCGATATTGCAGTGTATTGCGATGGATGTTGAGCTCTTCAGCAGTCGTTGACATGCTGCCATTGTGTTGAATGAAGCTGCGAAGGGTGTCCAGCAGATCCGCTGTGTCCTCCAACTTACTGACGATGTTGTTATGACGGGTCAGGTTGGTAGTGCTGAAGCGCACCAGAAACTGGACATCATCATAATGGATCAGTGGTGCAGCAGGGCGGAGCGCGAGCAAGATGTTCATCGCAGATCTCGCCTGTTCATAACAGACGGCAATGCTGGCTTCACGTTAGCTAACAGAGATGGAAGCTTGAGGCTGCTCCTGATGTACAAGCTGAGCTATTGAATCAACGTCCGATTCGCTCTGAATCAGAATGATCTGCGCAAGACCATCCTCCTCTACAGAGAAAGAAGGCAGCTGTAGTAATATCCGGCTGATCTCCGGGCTAAATTCAGGGGATTCATGGGGAAAGCGGATGTATAGAAGAACCGTCGGCAGCTGCAGATCGATATGGTATTGCGCCGCTTCCTTCCTGATCTTCTGTGAATAGGAACCGGAGTGGGCAAGCAGCCGTTCCAAAAAGGATTTTTTTCGAGATGCCTCATGAGCCAGATTTTCCAATTGATTGCGTTGTTCGATCAGAAGAGATACGGTTGTGCGTACAATGTTGCAGAACGGACGGACCTCATCCGGATGCCCGGATATACCGATGACTCCGACATGCTGATGATTGATCCTGATCGGCTCGTTGGTGCCCATCTTCTCCAGTCTGCCATCCTGCCAGACTTCGACGCGGTCCCCGGTGGTTAGGGCACGGACTGCTCCCTGATGTACCGTACCTACGCGTTTCTTCTGTCCACTTCCAATGATAACGCCCTGCTCGTTCATGATGTTGATGTTGTAGGGAATGTCCTGCATCATTTTATCGACAATATCCTGTGCCTGTTTTTCCGAAAGCTGCAGCATTAGACGTCCTCCTTCTTCGGCTGTTCCAAAAGGTGCAAGTATTTTTGTCTAATAGGTCTGTTCAGTCTTGTCTATCCATTGTGCATCTGAACGAAATTATAGCTGACGCGCCTGTCTTAAACAAGTTTGTTAACTAAAGGGTGAAGGGGTTGCCGTATTGTTGTATTTTGCTTTCGCTTAGCTATGGGAATTCCTCTATTAACTTATTCACATTATTCATCTGCTTGGTTCATGTTCAAGTATTCCAGATGCGCCTTGCCCCAGCAACAGATGCCATCCAAGGAGAACGGTTAAAGAGTGAAGCGAAGATATAGGTATCTATCTTGAATTTTGTAAAATGTAGGTCTCTATAATTACTCGTACATGTAAAATGATGAATTATGACGAAAAATATTTGAGATCCGGCCTGTTTTTCACCTACAGGACGGGTCTTTTTCCATTTTATAGAGCGATTGTTCAGAATCCGTTCAGAGTTGCGTAATACACTAGGCCTATATTTCGAGAAGCGAGATGAGGGAGGAAAGATTAATGCAATACAGGAAAATAATTAGCGTGTTGCTCATTTTGGTGTTGGTAGGTCCTTGGTTGGCAGCACCAGCAGGAAAGGTAAATGCAGGGGCATCGTATCCAGTACCAGGAAATAATGGTCTATTAACAATAAAGTATGTGGACGAGAAATCAATTGAATTACAATGGGTGTACGCACAATCCGAGTCCTCTACCCCACCTGATGTAAATTACCAAATTTACATATCCAATGCTCCTGATATTGAAGACATGCAACAAATCAGCGGAACATCAGGTCATCCCTACGGTGATCCGATTAATGGTTTAGAAGCTTCAAATGGTACATTTTCGAAAATAATTACAGATCTAATCGAAGGTGATACGTACTATTTCAATGTAGTAGTTAAAGATAAATACTTGGAAACTGCGTATCAAATGCAATCTATTGAATTTACTGTGCAGCTGAGTGAGCTGGATCAGTTCAACGATATTAAAAAAAGAAATGAGCAGGGCGAGAACACCAATTTCATACCGGCAGTGATTGAGTTGCTTAGTAATGAACAATTCATAGCTGAGCCTAATTTCAAATCGTTGTCTGAAGAAGATCAGTCGGACATCGCAGCATATTTGCTGCGTATAGATCCACCGACAACCGATGGATATGAGGACAAGAAACAAATTCAATTTCTGGTGCAATTAGCTCTCAAAGCCCTTGAAGTGACTCGCCAAATCGGAGGACAAAATGCATTAGCTGCGCTTGATGACCTATATGCTAAGCAAGCAGAACGAGTGCAGTTTTTTGAGTATCCTGCCGCTGGAAGCCAATTCTATCAATTGGTTGATTTGTATCTTGAATCATCCGCAATTGAAAAACGTATGACAGCTTATTTATATGAGTTTAGACTCAAAAGAAGCCCTTCTATTTCACGTGTTCTGTCTTATATGGATACAGCAGTAATGGACACACCTTTAATTAATAAAAAGGCGGAGACGACAGAAGAAATGTTGTCATCGTTGGAGAATCTGCTTAAGCTTCAGGGGGATATCGAGTCATACAATACGGCTAACTCGGAAAACCCAATGGAGAGCTTGTCTCTAGATATCAGCAAATGGGATAACCTTACAACTGAAGAGCAGGAGCATTTGGCTGATCATATGCTCACTCAAAGACCGGCTAATGGATATACAAGTTTTGAAGCCATCCAGACTGTATTCAATCAATTTTTTCCTGGTAATGAAACTGATGCGTTGGCTGCCGTAAATGCTGCAAGAATTAACAAAGATATAGACGCTATGCGTCTGGCTATGGAGAACCCTGATTTGGGTATTACTTTACCAAATGAATATGGTTCTGTATCTAAGCAGGTCAAAGAATACGTGGCTGAGTTCCTGATTGATAATATTAAAAGGAACTATGAAAATAAGAAACAAGTTCAATATATGATTGAGCTTGCTGTACAAGCTCAGTTGATCTGGGAGCAGAGAGGGTTGCGAGTACTTCAGGACAAGCTGGACCTATTTGCTCAGAAACTGTCTGAAGGACCCGATCATTTTAAAGACCCTGAGACAGATATGCTTCGTCAAGTTGGAGATCATCATCTACAATTAAGCGAGGTAAATAAACCAATTTTCGCTTTTAAGTACCTGCATTTATTGGGAGTGGAACGAATTGCAAAACAGGCTCAAGTAGAGATTGCCGATCCGCGCTTTCTTCTGGGACTGCTATCAATGCCTTTCCAGCCTCTTGAGGAAGCCACCACTATAGATCAAATGGATCAGTGGCTTGAGACAACTATGAATGAACAGTTTAACGGACACAATTTCTTTGACCAATACAAATTCAATCTTTCAGGTGCCCTTGATTTGTCCAAAAGAGCAGAACTCAGCCCGGAAGGCCGCAAGGAACTGGCTGAATGGGTGCTTAATGAACAAGATAGATACGAAGATGTTGGAAATCTACAATATGTAATCAACCAATTCTTCACGGCCCCGAATGTGACAGGGGATGATATCAACAACACTATAACCGGCTTGGATGATACGATGGAGATCTCCTTTGATGGTAAACTGAACTGGCTTGATGTTGCCTCCATTCAGCGTCTTGATTTTAGCGGTGACAAAACCGTATGGGTTCGTTATAAAGCGATTAGTGATGAATTGCCAGGACGCGCCGTGAAGATTGTTTTTACAGCAAATGGCGATAGCAACAACGGCAATGGTTCAACTCCTAACCCGGGTGGAAGCACAGGGGGTGGATCGTCAGTGACTACACCTGTTACGACTACACCAACAACCAAGCAGGAGCAAATCGTCGTGGATGTGAACGGGGTTAATGGAACTAATCTGACCAAAACGCCAATTACACGTACAACCGAGGCGAATGGTACGATTAAAGATCTGGTGAAGATGTCTGAGGCAATAGCCAAGGAATCGGTGGAAAAAGCAAAACAACTGGGTCTGAATACAGCACGTATTATCATCCCGGATGCTAAAGATGCCGTGTCAGAGACACGCATTGAATTGCCAAAAGCAGCGGTGAAACAACTGAATGATGGTGAGCTTAATCTTGAAATTTCTACAGAGAACGCCGTCATCTCGGTTCCAACGAAATCGATTGCCGGATTCGATCAAGACTTGTACTTCCGCATCGTACCAATGAAGCAGGAGTCGGAGCGCAAGGAAGTGGAAGAACGTGCGAAGAAGGAGCAGCTTATCCAACAAATTGCTCCAAATACCAACGTAAAAGTACTGGCTCGTCCAGTTGAAATCGAAAACAAATATGCAAAGCCATGAAGTCACACTGACATTGCCGCTGCGTGACAGCCTTCCAACCGATCCTGCTGCCCGCCAGCAAGCATTGGATAACCTGGCTGTGTACATTGAACACAGTGACGGCACGAAAGAATTGATCCAAGGTAAACTCGTGAAGCTTAGCGATGGCAAAGAAGGAATTGAGTTTACAGTCAACAAATTCAGCACGTTCACGCTTGTTGTGGTGGATGGACTGAAAACTTCCCAAGGCTCACACAACCCGTATATCAACGGCTTCGGTGCTGATTTCCGCCCGGATGCATTTGTAACCCGTGCGCAAATGGCAGCGATGCTGGCTCGTAATCTGACTGATGAAGCGGGAACCGACTCCGCGAATGGCGTCAGCTACGCCGACGTATCTGCAACCCATTGGGCAGCAAGCGATATTCAAAAAGCGCAATCCGCAGGCATCATGAATGGCATGAGCGCCACTCAATTTGCACCTGAGGGTCCGATCACTCGTGCACAAATGGCAACCATTGCGTACCGCTGGATGCAGCAGCAAAGTGCAGACGTGACAAGCAACACATCCCAAGCAACGGATGGTGCTGTATTTACTGATGTATCTTCTGACCAATGGGCTTCCGATGCCATTTCCTACATGCAATCCGCTGGTCTGATGACCGGATACAACGACGGAACGTTCAAACCGGACAGCAAACTGACTCGTGCTGAGGCCGTGAAAGTATTAAATGTACTATTCAAACGGACTCCATTAACAGGCGTATCCACGCCATCTTTTACAGACGTACCTTCAACACACTGGGCTTATGCAGACATTGAAGCTGCGGCACAGAAATAAGATAACAGTATCTATAACAACAAAGGGGAGCCCCAACCATGAAAACATGGTGGGTTTCCCCTTTTGATCTCTAAAACCAGCACAAGTCCTGCAACCATCGTCGCTCGCTGAGCTGGCTTTTTTAGTTTAACGAACGTAGTGAATACTATTCATAATAAGACGTATATGATTTCTTAACGAGCTGAACATAAGAATATTAAGTGTTAAAGTGAAAATCCCTCTACAGCCCCGCAAACGTGCGATGCGTTAATCACTCTCATGTGGGGCGTCTTTGTAAAATACACCATCCCGCAGTTGGTCTACAAATCCCTGCAGCCACTCATAATACTGGTCGGCATGCTGAAGCTTATGCAGATCACGCAAAGCTTCCTCCCTCTCTTCCGGCGGAGTTGTTTTGGCAAGAATGATCTCCGATAACTCCGGAATGACCTCGCGAAGGCTTTCTTGCATCACATCAATCTCCCGTTGGAGCTTAGCCCCGAAGAAGTTCTGAAACGTAGTGAAAAAGTTGGTTTCTGCCAAATACAGATCCTGGCGTTCCCGCTTTTCCTCCAATTTATAAATCATCTGAGATTCGGTAAGAGAACGTACGGCGTAACTCATATTACTTTTGCTCATGTTCATGGACGTTTTCATCTCTTCCAGCGTCATGGGTTGATCCTCGAAATACATAATGCCATACAGTTGGCCAAATGAATGATTGACCCCGTATAAGTCCATTGTATTGGCAATCGCGTCAATTACTTTTTCCCTCAGCTCAGGCCGATAGGACAACGAAGAACGATTTTGGTCCTCGGCAGCTTCTTTTCCCACAATCTCACCTCTAGTATATGGATGGGACTCCCTGTTTCATATTTTACATGACATCCCGTTATTTTAACATAACCCGGAATTAGTTTTTTCAAATGTATTATACAATCATTTTTGTACGGAAGCGAAAAACAAATAGATTTAAGGGGATTATGCACTATCGTTAAAAAAAAATTGAACAATGAGGAGTGTGCGAATTGCGTGTGAAACTATGGAGGGAGACAGAAGCAGTTCTGTTCACCCTACCTGCCCTTATCCCATTACTCATTTTCTGGTTGGGGCCCTTGGGATACATTGTATATCTGAGTTTTACGGATTGGGACTTCATGAGTCCTGACAAATTGTTTGTTGGTTTGGACAACTACAGCTATCTGCTAACTAACTCGGAATTTTACCGTTCATTGAAAGTTACACTACTGTTCGGTCTTGGAAGTGTCGTGCCCACGATTGTTGGTGGATTGGCGCTGGCGCTGCTCATGAACAGCAAGATTAAATCATCTGGTTTGTTTCGGACATTGCTGTTCTCACCATGGGTCACACCGACGGTTGCTGTCTCCATTGCATGGTCCTGGATTTTCGAGCCGGAAGTAGGGCTTGCCAATCTGTTGCTTGGCTGGGCTGGGATATCCCCGATTGGCTGGCTGAGAGATGCAAACTGGGCACTTGTGGCTGTTCTCATCGTTACGCTGTGGAAATCGATTGGCTGGTCCATGGTATTCTACCTGGTTGCCTTGCGCAACCTGCCATCCGACCTGCTTGAAGCAGCATCCATTGATGGTGCAGGCAGTTGGGACAAGTTCCGGAGTATTACGCTGCCGTTGATCTCACCAACCACGTTCTTCCTGTCCATTATCCTGACGATTCAGTCGCTTCAGGCCTATGACCAGATCAACGTGATGACCCAGGGGGGACCGGCTGGATCAACAAGGACGCTGCTCTATATGTATTATCAGTCTGCATTTGAATCCTTCAATGTGGGCGAGGCTTCTTCCATCGCCGTTGTTATTATTCTGATCTGCGTTCTGCTGTCAGGGGTATCCTTCCTGCTCGGCCGACGCCTGGTGCACTACTGATGAACATGACCGCTCTAAGTAAACAAACAAGAAAAGATAATAGTCGTGAGCAAGCACAAAAACGGAAGTTCCCTGGTGGAGGAAAAGGATTTGGTACCGCGCTCCGATATCTGCTGCTTGCCCTGATCAGTCTGACAATGGCATTTCCCTTCTACTGGATGGTTATCAGCGGTTTCAAGACCAATGACGAAATTTGGCAATTTCCGCCAACCTTCTGGCCCGAAACGTTCCGCTGGAGCAACTATGTGGATGCGTGGCAGTCTGCACCATTTTTCCGCTACATTTTGAACAGTACAGGGGTAGCGGCAGCAATTTGTCTAATCCAGGTCATTAACTCAAGCATGATGGCTTATGCACTTACCCATATGCGTTTTCGTATGAAAGGGGTGCTCACCGGATTGATCCTGGTAGGCTACATGATTCCGAGTACCGCCGTTTATCTGCCCAGTTATTTGGTGCTCAGCGAGCTTAAATTACTGGATTCCTATACCGGACTAATCGTGTCCAACTGTGTCAGTGTGTTCTCCATCTTCCTGATCCGTCAGGCATTCATGCAGGTGTCTCACGAGCTGGTGGAGGCTGGGCAGTTGGATGGGGCATCACATTTCCGCATTCTGTGGACTATTATGACGCCGTTGGTTCGCTCATCTTTTGCCGTGATGGTGTTGATTACATTCATCGACCAGTACAACAACTATTTCTGGCCGATGCTCATTACCAAAGACCCGAATCTGCAATTGGTATCGGCAGGTCTGCGCAGCTTTTTCGTGGAAGGTGGGGCCTACGGTCTGGCATGGCCGCAGATTATGGCGGCCAGTGCATTTACCATCGCACCGCTGCTCATTCTATTCCTGTTTACGCAGAAGACAATTATGCAGAGTGTAAACATTACTGCAGGCGTAAACAAAAACTAATTTTTACAACACACTTTATATAGGAGGAATCAAAATGAAATTGAGTCAAGCGAGTATGAAATGGCGGAACAAATTAAAGCTCAGGTGGAGAGGCGGCATGTCACTAGTACTGGCCGCAAGTTTTGCCCTGATCACAGCGTGTGGTTCCTCAGCAGATAGCGGCTCAGGCACAGGTTCAGACGCAGCTGCAGCCAATGGATCTGGTTCTGCGCCAAGTAGTCCAGTGGAGATTGAATTCTGGTATGGCCTGGGTGGGAATCTGGGAGATAACATGAAGAAAACGATTGATGCCTTCAATGCATCCCAGAGCGAAGTCGTTGTGAAAGGCATTGTACAGGCAGATTACACGGAAACCGAACAGAAACTGCAGGCAGCCATTGCCTCGAAAAAAGTACCAGCCGCTGTACTAAGCTCCAATATCGACTGGGCGCGCAAAGGGTATTATGCACCGCTCGATGAGCTGATCGCTGCGGATCAGGACTTTAATCAGGCAGATTACGTTCAGACCTTCCTGGAGCAGGGAAAAGTAGACGGCAAGCAGTATTTCTTGCCAATGTACGGAACAACTCAGATCATGTATTACCGTATGGATGCCCTGAAAGAGAATAATATCGATCCTGCCACTCTGACGACATGGGAGGCACTTGCTGAAGCGGCAGCGAAGATGAGCAAGCAGGAAAACGGCAAAACAACCTTCTATGGTTGGGAGCCGATGTGGGGTAGCGATAACATGATCGACGCCGTGCTTGGTAAAGGCGGGAAGATCCTGAGCGATGATGGTAAGACCGTAACGATTGATTCACCGGAATGGGTAGAGACATGGGAATTGTTCCGCAAGTGGATTAATGAGGACAAGACCATGGGTATTCATTTTGGTGGCCAAGGTTGGGAGTACTGGTATAAAACAATTGATGATGTCATGAAAAATAAAGCAGCTGGATACACCGGTTCGAGCGGTGACCAGGGCGATCTGGACTTTAGTATTGTCGCAGCGATGCAGCAGCCTGGTTGGGAAGGCGTCGGTGAAGGCAAACCTGTAGCGAGCGCAATTATGGCAGGTATCCCTGCTGAAGCGAGCCCGGAACAGCAGCAAGCAGCCTATAAGTGGCTGACGCATTTCTCAGAAACTGCGAACACGGCTGCTTGGTCCATGAACACAGGTTACATTGCGGTACGTCAATCTGCTCAGGAAGATCCTGCATTCAAAACGTTCAGTGAAAAGAACCCTCAGATCACGGTTCCACTGCAGCAGGCTTCCCATGCGTCGGCTCCGTTCCAGGACCCGACTGGAGGCAAAATCAATGATGCGCTGAAGGATGCAGCAGATCAGGTACAGATTAATAACATTCCAGCGGCACAAGCGCTGAAAGAAGCTAAAGAAAAGGCCCAAAAAGAATTGGATCGCGTGAAATAACAAGGAAACAAGCTGAACTTGGAGGAGCGGTGCAGTCATGTACCGCTTTTCTGACATAGTAATTCAGCAGACAAGGAGCGTAACCGATGCCTGAATTGAACCTGGGGAGCCTATCTACCCCGATAGAGGCTATTTTGTTCGATAAGGATGGAACTTTGCTTGATTTTACGGCCATGTGGGGTTTCTGGACTCATTGTGTGATGGATAATTTTCGGGAGGAGCTTGCTGCCCGTGGCCTTCAGTTCAATGCTGCAGACATCCCTCATATCTGGGGAACATTCCATGATGAGCAGGGGCGAATGAACGGCTATGATGTGCGGGGACCCCTCGCCATGGGGACGATGGAAGAAGTCTACGCCGTATTAACTTGGCATGGATATCGTGCAGGATTAAGCTGGGCGGAAGCGAAAATTATCGTGAGGGAATGTTTGCTTCAGGCAGAATACGCGATGAATAAGGAACGTCCTGCTCAGCCACTCCCCGGCGTCCTTGCCTTTCTTGAGCAGTGTCGCAACAAGGGGCTGAAAATGGGTGTCGTCACAGCGGATGAGACGGAAAATGCTCTAAGCCATCTAAAGTGGATGGGTATTGAATCCCTTTTCTCCGTAGTTGTAGGAACAGATCAGGTTGGAAGGGGAAAGCCGTTTCCTGACATGTTGCTGCTGGCGTGTGAGCGTCTGGGTGTACCTGCTGCAAGAGTTGTCGTAATCGGCGATACAGATGGTGATATGGAGATGGCTCGCGCTGCGGGGGCTGCCTGGAAGATTGCTGTCGGCGAACCTGCTCATATCAAGCTTGCGGATCTAACGGTTCGTTCGTTTCATGAATTGCTGGAAGTCGAGGTAACCCGATGACGAATCATTCGTATACCGGATGGATATTGCTTGCCCTAGCGATTGGATTAGAGCTGAGCGGTACGATTCTGATGAGGGTGTCGGATGGTTTTACCCGATTGTGGCCTTCCCTTTTTATGTTTCTTTGTTATGGAGCGAGCTTTACCCTGTTGAATTTTGCTGTGAAGTATATGCCACTGGGTGTTGCTTATGCCATCTGGTCGGGCGTAGGCATTACATTGATTGGTATCGTGGGACATTACTTTTTGGGAGAACGTCTGAAGGCGATGTCGATCGTCTGGATGGGCTTTATTCTGATTGGCATTATTGGACTGAAATGGAGTGATTCCTGATGCAAAATGAAAATAAATTTGAACAGCCGATAGTCAGCTTCCAGGTGATTACAGACACCCATGTACGGGATCAGGCGGACCATATCCATAACCGTCATCTGGAGAAAGCGCTGGAAGACATGGCAACATATAGCCATGGCAGTAGCGGAATCATGCATGTGGGCGATGTTACCGATCGTGGGCTTCCGCAAGAATACCAGGAGTTACAGCGTATATTGAAGGCTCAAGGCAATTCACTGCCTCAAATACGTTACACCGTAGGCAATCATGATATTGGAGCGATTCTATGGGGAGACCCGCCGTTGAACTTGACCACAATGACCCAGCATGAGGTGGGTGAGGTGCTAGGGTATTCAGATGAAGTAGGCCAAAGAGAAGCTCAAGATATCGAGAAACAGGAATCAGTTTCAATTGAGGAGTTATGGCAGAAGCGGTTGAACGATTTTACAGCAATCACAGGTATGAGCGGATCGTACCACGATCACTGGATCAACGGTTATCATTATATCTTCCTGGGTACGGAGCAGCCTCATCCGAAAGATTGTGATATGTCTGCCGAACAACTGGATTGGTTGGAAACGAAACTGTCGGAACAAGCTGCTTCTGAGCAGCCCATTTTCGTCTTTCTCCATCAACCACTGATGGATACAGTGGCGGGTTCCATGAAGGAACAGGGCTGGTATGGCGTGAATCAGGACACAGCATTAAAGGCTGTTCTGAGTCGTTATCCGCAGGCAATTCTCTTCTCCGGGCACACCCATTGGCAATTGCAGGCTCAGCGCACCATATACGAAGGTGGTGGGCAGATGCCAACGATGTTTAACGCCTCCTCCGTGGCTTATCTCTGGACAGATGAGGATGAGCATCTGGAGGGAAGTGAAAGTTTACATGTAGATGTGTACCGTGACCGCGTTGTCGTTAAGGGACGTAATCATGTGACGGGCAGCTGGATTGAAGGGGCAGAATATACGGTCTCTTATCCGGTAAAAGTAAACGGCGCTAATTGATCCTTACATCGGGAAAAGTATTGATAGGATACAGGGAGCAAAGTGCAATGTCATCTTTTCTTTTCATCGTAGGATATTTTATGCACGGCAGAATAGTAGACTTCGCTCGTTAATTGAAGCGGAGTCTTTATTATGGCTGTAAAAGTTCCACGTGAAACGTAGCTGTAGCGGGTGAATTTGGACAAACTTGTAAATGGGTCTTGCTGGGATTTATACTCAAATAAGTGGAAACGCGCCTACCATTACGTAACAAAAGTCGTTGAAGCAGTACAAGTTGTTTTTCGTGAAAGTTACATTCGGATCTGAGCAACACCAGTCGTAAGCTGGAACTATCGATCAGTAGAGAGGATGTATAGAACGCATGAGAGAACTTCAAGTGAACACCCGATACGGTACGGTTCAAGGAGAGCTTCTGCATGGAGCGAGCGTATGGAAAGGTATCCCTTATGCCAAGCCCCCTGTGGGTGAATTGCGCTTCCAGGCTCCCGTTCCACCTGAGACTTGGGATGGAGTCAGAGAGGCGAAGCAATTCGGTCCTGAAAATATACAGCCAAGAAATCCTCAAACGGAGGGCATATCGGGACAGCCTCCGGTGGAATCGGAAGATAGCCTTTACCTGAATATCTGGGCACCTGAACAAGAAAGCAAGGACCCACTTCCTGCGATGGTATGGATTCATGGTGGATCATTCGTATCAGGTGCTGGCAGCCAGCCGATGTACGATGGAACTCAACTCGTCCTCCGGGGAGACGTTATCGTCGTAACGATCAATTACCGCCTGGGGCCACTTGGTTTCTTGCATATGGCTCCCCTTGGAGAGGGTTTTGCATCCAATGTAGGTTTACTGGATCAGATTGCTGCACTGCAATGGGTGCAGGACAACATAGAGGCTTTTGGCGGTGACTTGCGTAATATCACTGTTTTCGGAGAATCTGCGGGCAGTATGAGTATTGCGGCTTTGATGGCGATGCCGGCTGCCAAGGGATTGTTCCATCGCGCCATTATGCAAAGTGGAGCTTCACAAGTTGTGCTAGCAGAGCAGGCTTCGGCCATTCGTGATGGCATGTTGAAGGTTCTGGGTGTATCGGCAGACGAGCTGCAAAACTCAAAACCATTCCCGTGGAGCAAATCATTGCTGCTGGCGAGGCGGTGAAACAACAAAGCGGTGCTGGCATGGCCCTCTTGTTCCAGCCGGTACTGGATGGAGTTACACTTCCGAAGGCACCACTTCAGGCGGTAGAAGAGGGTGCAGCACAGGACATCCCTGTACTTATCGGAACCACTTTACATGAAGGATCGTTGTTCATTCAGCCTCATGTGCCTTACTCTGAAGAGATCAACATGGTGAAGGCTGTTGATTTTATGACACCTGATCTGGAGAACCGTGCTGCGATTGCGGACAGTTATCCCAAGACTGCAGATGGTCAAGCCCAAGTGATGACCGATCTGTTCTTCTGGCGCTCGGCAGTGCAATATGCGGCTGCTCAGCAGAAGCATGCACCTGTATGGATGTATCGGTTCGATTGGGTCATGCCGGAGCATCCACTGCTGCAAAAATCGATTCATAGCATCGATATTTTCTTTGCTTTTAATACATTGCCTGTGCTGAAATTTATGAATGCAGAACCGGATGCTGCCGCAGCAAAACTTGCGGGTAAGGTGCAGGATGCCTGGATTTCATTTGCCAAGCAGGGCAAGCCCGAGACGGCGGGAGTGAATTGGCCTGCCTACGAAGACGGTCGTGCTACGCTGATTTTCAATCATGAAGTGCAGTTGGTCCACGACCCGGAAGCTTCCAAACGTGAGCTGCTAGGGCTATAGTTTAATCCCATCGGAACTTCATTATTCAACAATTAAAAGGTGTGGCTCGTCATTGGATGACGAAGCTACACCTTTTTTATAATGGATCGAACCTGTCGACTATAACGGCGATCTGCTATGGTACTATTTTTCGCCTTTATCTGCTGTGTTGTAAGTTGTGTGAGTCCAGAATCTATTTTCGAGATGCTCTTGTATTGGATACATCATCACAATAGAAGGCTCGCTTTCCGCGAGAGAACAGCACCAGCATGACATGAACGAACAATACCAAGAGAATAAGTCCATGCAGACCAAAGATTCCGACAGAGATCCATACCTTATAAGGTTCAAGCATCGCGTTTTCGTTCAGAAAGGCATAATCCGTTATGAGTTGAGCAAAGGTTACAAAAAGCCAAGGAACGTAAAGTGCAAGTAACCTTTTGAAAAGGGATGTGCTGGAAGGTTCGCCGGTCTTCCGGTTAACATATCTGAATCGCATCAGGGCTGACCCCGGAGTTTTGCCATTTCGCAATGATGGAATAAAGAAAAATACAAACAGCATGGCAATCATCGTATTTAGCGCGCTGATGATGGCATTCGTATTACTCCAGTTAAAAATGGACATCAGATTGGACAAGAACACGACAACTACACCGTCAATGATAAGCGCAATCAATTGAGGTACGGGATAGACCTTGTTTTGTTCCAGGATCTGCTCGCTCTTCGCCTGAATGCTCGCACGAGATGGGAATAAGGCAAGTATGATGGGTGCCGCGAAAAATCCAAGTACCGTTCCTGAAGTATTCAATAGCAGGTCATCCACATCAAACAGCCGATAAGGGCAATCGTAATAACCGTAGAAGCCGGTGATTTGGGTAATCTCAAAGAACAGGGACAAGCCAAATCCGCTTAACAAAGCCTGTTTCCAGTAGGATCTTTTTTGCCAAAAATACCGGATGTACACGCCAAGTGGCATGAGAAGCATGACGTTGAACAGAACCTGCAGAAAAGCTCTGCCCTGAATCATTCCAATATAGCTGGCAGGCTGAGACCACACGATCGGTGTTTCTTTCATAATATCTTTCACAAAGGTGAATGGAACAAGGTTGTAATATACGGTATCCGCTGCCTGCTGCGCACATGTATTACGAGTGGTCGGGAAAGGAAGAATAACCAGACAGTATGCAGCCAGCAGGTAAAAAATAAATGAAAAGCTGACGGCAAATCGCGACCAGCTAAAAAATCCATCTTTCCGATATCCGTAGATTAACCAGGGCACCAGCAGAAACATGGCGATAATGACAAAAATCAGGAATGCCGTTTGGACAGGAAAAACATAGGGTGACATAGCAGAAACTCCTTTTATCGGAAATGTATATGTGTATGTGTACAATTCGTGTGAGATATGACTTTGAATCGTATTATTTTCGTGGTGATACTCCAGAATGTTTCTTCTTGAACTTCAGTATAAGGAGCCTTCCTTAAATCAGGGGGCGTCGTAATCTTAAATTTAGTTTAAATTCATTAACCTCTTCTTATGTGGAAGAATGGACTGTATTCCCGTATACTTGCGAGAAAGCCACAAAATGAATGGAGAGTTTAATACATATGTCTAATTTGCCTAACTGCCCCAAATGTAATTCCGAATATACTTACGAGGACGGTAATTTGTTGGTGTGTCCAGAGTGTGCGCACGAATGGGCGCCAGTGTCTGAACAAGAGAATGCGGAAGAAACGAAAGTAGTACGCGATTCGAACGGTAATGTCCTGAATGATGGCGATACTGTTACGGTCATTAAGGATCTGAAGGTGAAAGGCAGCTCGCTGGTGGTTAAGCAGGGCACCAAAGTCAAAAACATTCGTCTGATTGACGGTGACCACGACATCGACTGCAAAATCGACAGCCTGGGCGCGATGAAGCTGAAGTCCGAGTTTGTGAAAAAAATCTAGCAAAACTCTTTAGGTACGCTGGATTGCCATATTACTGGTCTCGTTTTTAAGCCATAAGGAACGTTCATTTCTGCAATGCTGTGGAAGTGAAGGTTCTTTTTTGTTGTGTGGAGAAAGAAGCAAGATGAATAAAGTAGTATTATAATGTTATAATTAAGTGATTATAATGATATTGGAGGGAAGTTATGCAGATCAAACCATCAACTACAATACGCAAGGACTATAACGGGTTCTCTAAATATTGTCATGAGCTGGATGAGCCCGTGATACTTACCCGCAATGGAGAAGCTGATTTAGTCGTGATGAGCCATGAAGCGTTCCGGAGAATGGAAGCCAGAAACGCGTTGCAATCCAAATTACTCGTTGCAGAGAAACAGGTGGCTGAAGGTGAAGAGTTGCCCAGTCACGAGCAAGTGATGACACGATTACGGAGAAAATTGGATGCTTCCAAAACAGAGTAGTATCCGATATACTCCTGCTGCTGTTGATGATCTGGACGAAATTTTCTCTTATATATCTAAGGATAACGTGGAACAGGCAGAGAAAATGCTTAATAAACTGGATGGAAAAATAAGAAACATTGCCGATTTTCCTAATATAGGCTCTGTTTTGTCAGAGGACGATTATCACCTGATCCAGAGAGGATACCGTTTTATCGTCGTTTCTCCCTATCTGGTTTTCTACCGCATTGTTGGAGAGGATATTATCATTTATCGCATCTTGCATGGGCGGAGAGATTACCTCCGGGATTTATTTGAAATGAATTGACAGGAAATATTTAGAAGCACTATACTAGTTAAAATTTAACAGTCAAACGCAATGATCAGGAGTAATAAGGCTCAAGGTTTGGTCCAGAGAACTGTCGCTATGGTGCAAGGCAGTCCAACCTTCCCCAACTCACCTGTGAGCAGCAGGGTCGAATCGTAGTTACGTAAGTATCATCATTGTTCAGCGCACGAAGGGCTGGATGTTGAAAATGATGCTATATCTCTGACTTCGTGTAGATTCTGACGGTTAACCTCCGTCATCAGGTCCTGAGATGCTATGGCAGGATAGGTTAGAGAATGTTGTTTCCAATCCTGTTCATGGATCAAGAAGAGTGGTACCGCGAAGGTCAGACCTGTCGCCTCTTAGTTGAGGTGGCAGGTTTTTTGTTTTTTTATATGGCCTTTAATGTTGAGAAAAGGCAGGTGCAGAATCATGGAAAGATCGCGTGTGATTGACTATTATTCCAGATTTGACGAGTGGGGAAGGTTGGACCGGGAACCGCTGGAGTTCATCATTAACATGCATTATATCCGAGAGTCACTCCCGGCAACCGGACTTGTGCTGGATAATGGTGCAGGGCCCGGAAAATATGCGATGGAGCTTGCCAAACTCGGATACCGTGTCACACTGTCAGACCTGACCCCTGGATCTGTTGATATAGCTCAGCAGAAGGCAAAGGAATTGGATCTGACACAGCAGTTTGACGGATTTCACGTATTGGATGCAACCCATCTGAACGGTATTGCAGATGAGACATATGATGCCTCTTTGATGCTGGGACCGTTATATCATTTGCAGGTGGAAGAAGAACGAGTGGCTGCGGTACGGGAGCTGCATCGGGTTACCAAGCGTGGAGGAATCGTCTTTGTAGCGATGCAGAGCCGAACGCGAATGGGCATTACTTCTTTGCAATTCCCGCAGCAATGGAAACCGCATGACCACATGGAAGCCATCCGGTCTTTTGTAGAAAAGGGGACGTTCGATCATCCGGATCAGGGACGGTTTACGGGGGCGTACTATTTTAACATTCAGGATATTAACCCATTTATGGAGCAGAACGGATTTGAGACGGTAGACCTGATTGGATCGTCCAGTCTGAGAGCTATGCTCACGGAAGAGCAGCAACAATATTGGAAAGAACGCGGGGAATACGATGAGCTGATCCAGTACATGATTGAGGCGGCCAAAGACCCGTCGATATTGGGAATCTCGTCGCATCTGATGTACATCGGGAGAAGAAAATAATTATGAAAACATTGGATTTGGAGAAGAATATGTCAAGAAAGTGCCCTCTGGAAAACAGGGGGCACTTGTATTTTTCAGCGAAATAGTTCAATATTAAGATAAATAACAAAAGGTGATCTACTTACAATAGGTTAGATGAACGGCGGATCGCTTCATAACAGGGAGGAACAGACAATGGAAATCGGAATTAGTACATTTGTAGAGACAAACCCGGATGTAAATACAGGAGAACTTATAAGTCATGCGCAGCGTATTCGCGACGTCGTTGAGGAAATAGTTTTGGCAGATCAGGTGGGGCTGGATGTATATGGCGTGGGTGAGCATCACCGTTCTGACTATGCCGCTTCATCACCAGCTGTCATTCTGGCCGCCGCAGCTTCACAGACCAAACGCATTCGCCTAACCAGCGCTGTAACGTTGCTATCTTCGGCTGATCCGGTGCGGGTATTTCAGGATTTTGCAACACTGGACGGCATTTCGAATGGGCGTGCGGAGATTATGGCAGGACGGGGGTCATTTATTGAATCCTTTCCTTTGTTTGGTTACGATCTGAACGACTACGATGAACTATTCGACGAGAAATTGGAGCTTCTCCTGAAGCTGCGTGATTCGGAAAAAGTAACCTGGCAGGGCAAGCACCGCCCTTCCTTTAACAATCTGGGCATCTATCCACGTCCGGTACAGGAGAAGCTGCCCGTATGGATCGGCAGTGGTGGTAACCAGGAATCGGTTGTCCGCGCGGGTCTGCTTGGATTACCGCTGGTACTCGCCATTATTGGTGGTCGCCCCGTTCAATTCGCACCATTGGTGGAACTATACAAAAAAGCAGCGGCACATGCAGGGCACGACGCATCCAAACTGACTGTGGCTTCTCATTCTCATGGGTTCATTGCGGATACAACCGATGAAGCGGTAGAGAAATTCTTCCCGCCAGCTCAGGCTACAATGAATATGTTGGGCCGTGAACGTGGTTGGGGACACTATAGCCGTGCAACCTTTGACGCGGCACGCAGTCTGGAAGGTGCACTGTATGTGGGTGATGTAGATACCGTTGCTCAGAAGATCATCTACCTGCGCAAAGAAGTCGGTATCACACGCTTCATGTTACACACTCCCCTGGGCACGATGCCGCATGAGGATGTAATGAGAGCCATTGAGCTGCTCGGCAAAGAAGTAGCGCCGAAAGTGCGCGCCGAAATTTCGCGTTGGGAAGCTGAGAATCAGTAAACATGTTAAATCGGCTGAAATCCGATACAGAAGATAGATTAAAGCAAGAAAGGAGCATGCCAGGTATATTACGCCTAGGCATGCTCCTTTTCGTTTGTTTTATAAGACTAGATTCAATGCTTATCAATTCCCAGATACTCCAACAAGGGAGAGAACAACCATGGACAACGTATGATCATATAGCCTTTTGGCGGCTTCTTCACTCTCAATATGGCCTCCCAAATACAGATGGATGACACCATGCAGAGGGGCCCAGATCATGCGGACTGCGAGCAGGAGATCGTTCTCCTTAAGCATTCCCTGCTCCATTGCGGCCGCAACTAGGGAAGTAATTTGTTTGAGAGCAGTTGCTGTTCCTTGCAGACTCTCTGCATCTGGTTTGAATTCTGCAAATGAACCGCCAAACATCAGCTGATAGAAGCTGGATTGTGAGATCCCGAAATCCCAGTAGGCATAAGCGAGGTCACGAAAATATGTCTCGAATGATGCTTGCTGAGGCACAGATTCGAACGATTGGGACAGGAGGGCGCACCCCTCCATGTATAGGTATTTGGCTAACCCTTCTTTTTTACCGAAGAGGTTATATATGATTTTGGTGGAGCACTCCATTCGTTCAGCCACACGCCGAACCGTGACGGCTTCGGGACCGTGCTCTTGCAGCAAAGACGCGGCAGCATGCACAATATTTTGGCGCAGGTTTTCGGAGTGCTGAAGTCTGGCTTCCTGAAAGGTAGTGACCGTGTGAGCGGATTGTTTGGAACCCGAATTGTGATCTTTCATCTATCTCATCCTCATACATCCATATTGTTGTTTAACGGAAACCGTGTTTCTTATCGTCATTCTACTGTTTTACGCTGGAAATCGTCAAATGATCAAAAGAAGTTGACAGTAAGAAGACAAGAGAGTACGATGATTTCAATAGGAAACATTGTTTCTGATAAAAAACAACTGTTCGAGAAAAGGGTGGATGAGATATGAAACAAGTTCAAAATCAATGGGTACTCATTACGGGGGCTTCTTCAGGAATTGGGCAGACTTTTGCATTGGAGATGGCTTCAAAAGGAAAACATGTGGTCTTGGTGGCTCGATCGGAGTCCAAATTGCGTCAACTGGCCGAACGGATTGAGCGAACCTATCAAGTGAAGACGGAAGTGATTGTAGCGGATCTATCCCAAGCGGATGCACCACAACACGTTTATGAGGAATGTATGAATCGGGGCATACAGGTCAATGTATTAATCAACAATGCGGGATTTGCCACGCATGGAATGTTTGAGCAGGTGGATGGTGCACGGCAGCAGGAAGAGATTATGCTGAATGTACTCGCAGTCATGAACATGACCCATCTTTTCCTGCCAGGTATGCTGCAAAAACGGAACGGTACGATCATTAACGTTTCTTCAACGGCTGCTTTTCAACCTGACCCATACATGGCTGTGTATGGGGCCACGAAATCTTTCGTTCTTTCTTTTACAGAGGCATTGTATGAAGAGAACCGGAAGCGAGGCGTTCAGTTTTTGGCTCTATGCCCTGGCTCAACCGACACCTCATTCTTTGATGTAGTAGGAGCCGAAGAGGCTTCGGTAGGCAAACGGGATACGCCCGAGCATGTTGTGGAAGTAGCGATGAAGGCGTTGGAGTCAGGTAAACCGTATGCTGTACCAGGTGCCTCCAATTACTGGACGGCCCAGTTCGCTCGCCTTATGCCGCGCAGACAAATGTTGCGGATCGTAGGTGGCATGCTTCAGCCCCGATCGAAGAGTGGTAAACCGAAAAAAGCACAGGCTTAACCGTAACAAACGGAAATACGCTGCCAGCGAGAATCCTCACTGGCAGCGTCTATATCTGAACAATCTTCAATACTCCATAAGCCATTACTGCATCCGGCAGCCCTAAAGCAATTACCTGTGATCTTAGTCCCAACCCTAGCCCTACTTATTAGATCAATTCATCTCGTAGAATCCATTCTAACTCTCACTCCATCAGTATCTAATCCTGTACTTCTCCACTCACCTGATTTCCGTTCTTCATCAGGGTGTAGCGAATGACCTCACCACTCCAGAAGTGAAAAGTCAGCTTAATCTGTCCATCATGCAATTCCTTGAGCCAATCTGGTTGCAGCTTAATTTCATTGGTCTCATAGGAGGGCGCAAATGTGGTCAAAAACTCTTTGAACGGTGTCCAGTCCTGTGGAGCTGTGTTCTCACCGGATGAATACACAGCTTCCATCGTGGCAAGCTGATCACCTTGAAATTGGGTGGGAATGGAGAAGGTGTCTATCGTACCTGTTGCCCGGCCCAACTCAGGCTCCGTGGACACAATTACATTCCATTTCCATTCTGCGCCCTGATTAAACTTCGCCGTGAGTATCCCGTTGTTGCCAAGCTTCTCACTTGAGCTAATTAGCCGGGATAACGCAGCGGCTTTGACAGTTAACGTACTGCCACTGAACGAATAGTCTGTTCCAGTTCGCAGCATCTGCTCGTCCGCATACAGGGAAACCAACTTGTTACCGTTTAACTTGATCGTCAATGGCTTGTCTTCCACAGGCGCACCTTGTCTGAAATAGAGCAGATCTCTTTCTCCTAAGGCAGAGCGACCCGTCCAACTAGCTTGGATCATCCGCAACAAATCCGGGTCTGTCCACTGGAAGGTCTCGCGGTTCAGATGCTGACCGTTGTCCCACAACATGGATGCGATTTTCTTTTCCTTTACCAGATAGCCGATGAATTCAAAATATTTCAGCTTCTCTCCCTGTTCGATAACATCGATATGTTTGTCAAAACCGAGCAGGCCATATTCGCCTAGAATAACGGGAATACCCTGAACAACCAGCGTGTTGTACACATTATTAAACGTGCTGGCCGCATCATTTTTCGTATCCGTATCGAAGGTGGTATGCCCTGCAATATTGACGCTAAACGGCCAGTATCCGTAATAATGCACCGTAGCAATTAGGTTGTGATCCTTCAGCTCAGAGATCGTCTGATGCAAACTGTCCAGTCTCACCTGTGTTGGCGAACCTTCCAGCGTGGGCAGGACCAAAGGGCGCTCACTGTTATTTCTACCTGTTTGCCGCACCAGTTCCACAAATGCGGTGTTCAATTCATGCAAAAGCTCCAGCTGTCGCGCCTCATTAATATTGCTGCCTGAGCCCATGTCGCCAGCATTTGTTGCTCCGCGGCTAAAGCGCGGTTCGTTAACACTCTCAAACATCAGCTTACGTGGTTCATCTTTGAACTGCTTGGCAATCTGAGTCCATACGGCTTTGTACCGGGAAAGCACCTGATCGTGGTCATTGTCCAGTTGGCTGATCCACAGATAGGAATCATGATGAACGTTCACGACAACATAGAGATTGGCATCCAGCGCCCATCGGACAATCTCCTGAACACGTGCCATGTAGGCCGGATCAACAGTGTAGTCGGGTGCTTCCCCGATATGCCCATCCCATGTGACGGGAATGCGAATACTCCGAAATCCCTGGGCAGCAATCTGCTGTATCAGTTCGCGGGTTACTCGTGGGTTGCCCCAGTAGGTTTCATCAGGTCCGACCGTATCCAGGGAATTTCCGAGGTTCCATCCTGGCTGCATCCCGTCGACATAGCTTTGTAACGGACCAAAAGCCGTCATTTCATGTTGTCTGGCAAGTTCAGACTTGGCTGCGGATGCAGGCAAAGGAAGCAGAATAAACAGACATAAAGTGATGCAAACAAGCGTCAGGACGAATTGGTGGCTAGGTGGGTTCATGAGGACTCCTTTAGATAGGCATACATCGTTAATATCGTTAGTGAAGCTTGATGTATTGCATTATATCAAAATGAACATCTGCATGAATCAAGTATTTTGATTTACACCTGTTACTGCGTGTTCTCCGACTCGTACTTCTCCCGATGCTCCTTCTTCATTTTCACATAGTCCGGGTCCGTTTTGGCGATCTCCCATTGGGCTTTGAAAATGGCTGCTGATTCAGCCTTTACCTCATCATTCTGATAAGGCAGGATGGTGCCGTCCTCTTTCGAATATTTGCGTCCACCTTTATGATTCGTATAACGCCTTGCCCGCGTGTAACCCATCTGCAGAAACTTGCGCGCCATATCCATACCGACAAAGTCATCCTTTTCTTATATTCCAAAAATAATTCATAGATCTTCTGCGAGGATTCTGTTGCAATCTCGGGTGTTTTGAACCGCCAATGCGGTAAAATTTCGCTTTTGTAGGGCGCCACCATTAATACGCCTTGCTCTCCCCGGCCAACGGTATACAGTTCAGGCTGCTTGCGCAGATCAAGCTCATCGTAATTGAGGTTGTAATCAAACTTTTTCATGGAATCCGTTCCTCCTTGAAGATTATTGTTCCTTTCCACCTCTTTACCCCGATTCTTGTACAACAAGCACGGTTAATGGGAAAGAAGATGGCAGGAGAACAATATTGGGGAACTATTCTGATATGGATCTGTTTCTGTTGACCAATGAGCAGGTGCTTGAAGCGTACATGGCTTTAGAGCAGATGACACCCGAGGAATTGAAGGAACGGTTTAGCCTGGAGCAAATGGTGGCTGAGGGCGTGTATCCGGTCATGGAGGATTGGGATGCGGATGCAGACGAGACTTTCCAGGAAATCGTGCAGACACTGGATGATATTCAGGCTTTATATCAGGCAGCTGCCGCAAGCGGGAACGGGATGGTCTTTTATATTTTCTAAGCTCCCACCTTCGTCTGTTTAATTCGTCATCATTCCGGTTATTGATAGAAACAAGGCATATGCCTTAAAAATCCGGTAGAAGAGAGGGAATACGATATGACACAGGACCAGAATGAAGAGAACAAAGCCATTCAAGACGACGAGCCGGATCAATTTGAAACCCCTACACGTACCGATGGGAAAGAATCGGATGAGGATAGTGACAACGAGGCAGAAGGCAAAGAACGGGAATAAACCACAGCTGTTTATGATTGGACTAAGCATAGTGTTATCGTATTGAAGCCAACCACACTAATGCTAAATTATACGTCATATCCGAGGTCGGACATTTGTTCGGCCTTTTTTTGGTATTTATTTATCGATCCGGTTTACAACAATTACCTATAACCCTCATAATAGGAGTGAACCACATTTTTCCTAAGGAGGAGATCGTATCAAAAATCACAAGCTATTGAAGTGGATTGCCGTACCACTCGTTTTGATGATGGTTGCGCTTACGGGATGTCAGGCCGTAGGTGGTGTAGATATTGGCAAGGCCGTTATCAACAGTACAACCGTCAAGTCCGGTGAATCCAAACAGTCCATGCATATAAAAATCGAACCTACAGCAAACCTCGTCGAAGAGGATGCGCTTCAAATGATTGAACTCATTAATTCCATTTCATTGAATATTGAAGATGCCAAAGTGAAGGACTCCAGCACGGCGTCTGTCAAAGGTACACTGAGTATGCAAGGAAAGAAATTGCCTTTCCATCTGTCGATGGATAAATCGGAAATGGTTATTGATGTGGACGGAGCGCAGAAGCCTCTATACATATCTTTGGAGGATGACACACTTCCTATGCTAGATACAAAGGCGTTGGAGAAGCAGATCGAGGAGCTTTCCCCAAAAGTGCTGACCTTCGCGCTGAAGCATTTGTCCAACCCGAAAAATATTTCCGTAACCCCGGTACAGGAATCGGTTAACGGTGAATCACTCAGCCTCTCCAAGCTGCATGTGGAGATCAGCGGTGAAGAGCTTCTTGCCATGGTTAAACCGTTTCTGACCAGTGTTGCTCAGGATGAGCAAGGGCTCAAGGATCTGATTGGAGATCTGTATGATGTGTTCTATCCTATCATGGTTACGATCAACACGGTTGATAATGGTGATGGCAGTGCCCTGCCTTCTACGATTAGCGAATCACGGGATGCTGAGGTTGCTTCAATTTATGAAATGATTAAAGGTGGCCTTGACGAGATTCTTGCCAATTATGACAAGGAACTCAATAGTTTGTTGACCGAAACGCCTGAACTGAAGACGGTGTTCGGAACAGAAACCAAGCTCCAATTGGACTTTTATCTCGACAGCGCACTGAATATTCGCAAACAGAACTATGATTTCAAAGTAGCGTTACCTGCCTCGGAAGATCTGCCGATCAAATCTGTCTCCGTATATGGTGACAGCGAACTGTGGAATATTGGTGGACCAGTGACTGTGGATGCCGTGGACAAAACGGGTGGTGCAATTGATCTGATGCAGGGAGATATCACGCCAGGTCAGATGCTGCGCAATTTCGATTCCAATTCACTTGTGTATCAATTGTTAAAAGATGAAGCAGGCATCACGCGCAAAAATGTCATGCTGTATCCGGACGACGAATCCTATGGCGCAATCACCGTTAAAAATACGACCTTTGTTCCTCTGCGCTATCTGTCTGAGGAATTGGATGCCGAAGTGAAATGGACCAAAGGGTCGGAGAAAATCGTCGTCATCGACGATATCACCGACAATGAAATTGTCCTGACTATAGGTTCCAAGAAGGCAACCGTTGCAGGCAAGGAAGTAACGATGGTCGAACCCGCTTATGTGGGTAAGAACGGTAAAACTTATGTACCGCTGCGCTTTATGGCAGAGTCTCTCGGGGCATCTGTAGATAAGGAAAAAGAAACAGGCTGGATTTTCATCGACCGGCCTTAAGTAAGATTTGTATGTAAACCGTAAGTTGAGAGGGGATTTCAGAGTATGCCAGATTTCTTGTAATGTTCATAAAAGAACACCGAAAAAATTCCGTTAGACCATTAACGGGATACGTGTGTTCTTTTTGACCCATTACGAGGAGCTTCGGCGTTTCTGAAATGATGAAACGAATCGAGGAGTGCCTCTAATTGGAGGTGCTCCTTTTTGTCGTGTCATCCCAAATAAATCCTCAGAGGTGTTACATATGGAAACTCAATTAAACATCCAATTACGGCGTGCTCAACAAGAAGATGCGGTTATGCTGGCAGGGATATGCACCCGAGCCTTCGATCATGCGATTCAAGTCTGGGCTAAGGGAGTGGAAGATCTGGACAGCAATATTTGTCCACCCGGCTATTCTTCTGTTCGCATGCACAGTTACGTGATCCGCGAATGGGATTATTACGTTATAGAATGTGATGGTTGCGCCATTGGTGGAGTCAGTGTAAATGTGTTGGGGAGTAAGCATGTGAGGCTGGATAAAATCTTTATTGACCCCATCTGGCAGGGGCGGGGCATAGGATCACAGGTCATCCGGCTTGTTGAGGCCGAATTCCCGGAGATTGGGATATGGAAGCTGGAGACCTCGGGAAGACAACGGGATAACCATCATTTTTATGAGAAAATGGGTTATGTCTGTCTCTATGCGTCTGAAGATGAATATGGATATGAGAAAATCATAACAACAGAGTCTAAAGTCCAGCTCCCATCCGAAGAGTTATCCACCGTTAAGGGTGAGTCGGTTAATGAATTTTACCAAGCTAATCTGAATTCAGTCCGCTTCAGCACCAGCAATCTTCAGAATATCCGAATGACTGATTGCAACCTGAGTGGAGGCAAATTAACCAATCTGAATATGACTCACATATTATTGGCTGACTTGCGTTTGACGGATAGCAAGATTGAGTTCTGTGCTTTGGACGGCGTTCATTTTGAGGATACACATCTCGGCCCAGACAGAATACCCATGCGTTGGGAACAATGTGACCTCAAAGGTAGTCGTTTCAATAACTGCGATCTTTCTGGCGTACAGTTGGAACAGTGCGAGGTAGCAGGGATGAGAATCAATGGAGTGGCTGTAGAAGAATTGCTTGCTGCTTATGAGTCCATGAAAGCCAAAAGCTGAATTACTCGCATAGTAATATGAAAAGCCCGTTTCCGGCCTTTGTGCTGGAAATGGGCTTTTTTGTTGTTACTTTATAAAGAAGGGCGAATTCCATCCGAAATCCGTCATGATGCGATCAGAGTCAGTTGTGCTGCAAAGCCTGAGGCTTTTTGCTAAACCCGGTACTTCCCGCGGTAAAGCCCATCTGTTGGTAGAATTCATGTGCAGCTTCACGATCTGGTCGATTGCCGCTGTTTAGGGACAAGGAATCCACACCATGAGTGGCAGCCCACTGCTCCGCTGCTTCAATCAGCTGACGGCCTATGCCGGAGCCTCTGAACTGGTCATGTACGATCAAGGCCATGATGCGGCAGTGTCTTCCGTTTTTTTCATATAGGTAAGATGTTTGCAGTCCTATTAATCCAACGACACGGCCACGGACTTCGGCAACCAACGTTGCA
Source organism: Paenibacillus sp. 1A_MP2 (assembly GCF_052244825.1). Lineage (NCBI taxonomy): Bacteria > Bacillati > Bacillota > Bacilli > Caryophanales > Paenibacillaceae > Paenibacillus > Paenibacillus sp. 1A_MP2. Next base: position 594,195 of record NZ_JBQQCS010000001.1, read on the forward strand.
AAGTTTGAATCCGCAGCGATGTGTGAATAGCGCTCCTTCATCTCGGCATACGTGGTTGGGTAACCGAGTTGATCCATAAGAATGACCATATCCTGCAGATCTTCATGGGAACTGTTACGAATCGTTACATTTAGGTTCATGAGCGTGTGGCCTCCTTTTGGCGTTCTTTTAACGAGAGATCAATGATGGAATCCAGCAAACCGGCAAAGGAGATACCAGCAGCGGCTGCACTTTTGGGCAGCAGGCTATTTCGGGTAAGACCCGGCAGCGTGTTCACCTCAAGCACATAGGGCATGCCATCCCGAATCATCATGTCCACACGGGCATAGACACTGCATTTTAACACCCGGTAACAGGTTAGTGCCGCCGCTTCTACACGTTTGTGCAAATCGGCAGGCAAATGGACGACCTGCTCCTCAGCGCCGCCGTCATTATATTTGGAGGTGTAATCAAAAAAATCGGCATTTGAACGAATCGAAATAACAGGAAGCATCTGACCATCCAGGACGGCGCAGGTAATCTCCTCACCCTCAATATATTGCTCGATCATGACGACTTCGTCCCAGACGAGTGCCGCTTCTACAGCCGCCTGAAGAGCCGAGGGCTCCTGCACCACTTGTGTACCGATGCTGGAACCGCCTGAATTGGGCTTTACCACAACGGGATACGTTAACTGCTGCACAGCGGTTGATGACAATTCATCCAGACTGCTTACCTGAAGCCACTCGCCGGTAGGTACACCCGCATGCTGGATGAGCCGTTTGGACATATCTTTGTCCATGCAAACACTGCTCGCGAGTACACCACAGCCTGTATAAGGGACGCCAAGCGACTCTAACGTACCCTGAATCGTGCCATCCTCGCCGTATTTGCCGTGCAGAGCGAGCAGTGCCACATCCAATCCTGCAGCTTTCTCGATGAGATCTCGTTTACTGTTGATCTCCACCGGAATAACCTCATACTTCTGTCTATCCAGATGGTTGATCATCTCCTGTCCGGTGAGCAGGGAAACATCCCGCTCCGAAGATGTGCCACCCATAATCACGCCAACTTTCATGTGTAATCCTCCTCATTTCATTTGAGCAACCGTCTCGCCAATGATGCGAATGCCTTTGCGGATGTTCTCATCGCTGACCCGGGAGAAGCCCAAACGCATCGTGTTATGTCCCTGGCCCGGTTCAAGATAAAAGGTATCCCCGGGCATGAAGGTAACGCCTTTTAGCTTGCAAGCCGCCAGCAGCTCCCTCGTATGGTATTCCGGTGGGAATTGTACGAACAGGTGAAGTCCGCCTTCACCGGAAACCCGGCACATCGGCAGATACTGCCGCAAAGAGCGGACGACCAGCTCATATTTTCGCTTGTACTCCGTACGGGCCCGCTTCAAATATTTCTCGAAATTGCCGTTGCTCAGATATTGATAGAGCAGGGACTGATCCAGCGTCGAGGTATGAATGCTGCGCGCCCGTTTCATGCTTTCCAGATAATCAATCAGTGCCGCATCCGCAATGATCCAGCCTACCCGCAGTCCCGGAAACAGTACCTTGGAGAAGCTACCCAGATACACGAGTCCGTTCCCTTTGCCCACACTGGCAATCAGTGGAGAGACGTGGGAACCGGAATACCGCAATTCCTCGTTAAAACCGTCTTCAATAATCGGCACCTGGTACTGGTTCATCAACCGAATGATCTCTGTCCGTTTGGCAGGGGACGTGACGATCCCGGTTGGATTATGATAAGAAGGTACGAGATAGGCCAGATCATATGGGGTTACTGCAAGTTCCCGTTCCAGCTGCTTCAGATCCAGACCATCTGGCTCCATATCTACACCGGTCAGGTGGAATTGATGAAGCCTCAAATTTTTGACGGCTGTATGATGTGTCGGGTTTTCACATAAGGCTCTACCGCTTTTTTTGCGCAATGCGCCCAATACCAGATCGAAGCCTTCCGTAAATCCATTGGTAATCAGAATATCTTTGCCGCTCAGATCGACACCCTTATTTTCCATATAACGCAACAAATACTTCATAAGAGGCCTATAGCCTTTCGCATATCCGTAATTCAGCAGCACTTCGCCTTCAAGCGACATCCGGTCGAGGAAGGCTCTTTTAACGTTTTGCATGTCGAACAGCTTCTCATCCGGCGCGATGCTGGTAAAAGAAATCTCACCGCGCTCCGAACCGGAGCCATGCTTCATCAGATCATACTGCTCAGCCTGGATTGCGTAGTCGCTGACGCGTTCATTCCAGTCCAGATGCCACCCGGATGTAGACTCAGGTGCACCAATGGTGGAGCTAACGTAATTGCCTTTGCCTTTGACCGCATAAATCAGGCCCTCCTCCTCAAGTTCAGCATAGGCCAGCAGAATCGTGCTTCGGCTTACTTTCATGAGTGTACTGAGTTCGCGAGTGGAAGGAAGTTTTTGTTTGGCTTGCAGGCCGCCTTTGAGCATCAATCGCTTCATATAATCTTTGACTTGTATATATACAGGGCGGTCCTCCGTCAATTGCAGATCGGAATACATCCCATCACTCCCTTATTTGCTATCTTGCCATATTATAACCCCAGCAGAAAGAACCACGATACCTCTGTTTCCCCGCGGGTGTGGTTGACTGTTTGCGCGCAAATGTAAAAAAGCCCTGGCAACATGCCGGGCTGGGGTGAAACGTGATCCATCTTGTATAGTGCTGCTGCAATAACTTTCTAGGTTGGCGTTGCTTGACTAGTCTCTCTAGGATCGATAGCTACCTGTCCTTCTACGTGTGTCTATTTACTCTCGTACGGCTATAATTGCATGCTTTCTAGGTGAATCCAATTCTATACTGTCTTCGTAAAACTAGGCTCTTTCTACGTTTGCTTGCTGCAAGGGTCGAATAGATGATGAATCAAAATTCTATAAGGCTAGGTTCTTGCTAACTGTACTCTTGTCATGCGCGCGTAACAGAATTCAGTATGAAAAAGATGATCAATCATAGGGTACAATAGACTGAAGTAGATATAAAGACATATGTCTTAGTGCCCAAATTCTTCCTCATACCCCTATAGTACCACTTTGAATCAGGGAAGTTAACCTTTTTTTTGAAATATTTGTCGTAATAGTTGAAAAAAGCTTGAATCTTGCTTCTTATTAATGAAATGGTTTCCCTTTATAATATATGATAGGATGTAAACCTATAGATAATGAGGAAGTGAGCCTATTGATTAATATTACTGTGCCAACACCAGATGTCACCATCACGAAGCAGGCTGATCCACAGCTTAGCCACATTTATGGATTCACCGATTTCCACCTGATCACGCGGGAAAAAGGTGGTATTTTCATGTTTTACAATGCCGCTGGTGAGTTGTTATTTGTCGGGAAAGCACGAAAGTTAAGACCGCGTATCAAAAAACATTTTGAAGATACCGTATCACCAATGAAGGCACATCGTGAGGAAGTGACCACCATCGAAGTATGCGTTATTGAAGATCCGGTGGATCGCGAAATTTACGAGACCTATATCATCAACACGATGCGTGCGAAATACAATGTAGATAAAGTACTGTACAAATAAGTATCTCGAATACACCCCAAGAGCGTTAAGATTTGAAATCAATGGATGGAATTCGCCGAAATAAAATGTGAAGCATACTCCGTAAAGTTTGGGCCATATAGCCTATACCTTGCGTCAACAGACAAGGATGTGATCTGCGGATTGCATCCCAGGTCTGCTTGAAAGATTTAGAATTTTTCTGAGATGTAATTCGTAGAATTGTCAATGTAGAACGTAGAGATGGTATTACAGGATGAACAAATACATAGAAGAGGTGATTGTTGTGATCGGTCGTAGCGGTAACCCCACACTCAAAGATAGTACGTTTGAAGACTCCAGAGGATATGGAGATGATCGCTATCAGAGTAGCATGACGATTAACGGCACGGTAAACAAGGCGTTTATTACGCTGGTGATCCTGCTGGGCAGTGCATTTGCATCCTGGATGATGTTTTTCAATGGGCAGGAAGTGCTTCCTCTTGCAATCGGAGGGGCCATTGCCGGATTCATTCTGGCTCTGATTATCTCATTTAAACCTGTGGCCGCGCCTTACCTTGTGCCAATCTATGCGGTGGCAGAAGGGATGTTCCTGGGTGCACTCTCGGCCTCGTATGAGTATTTGTATAATGGTATCACGCTGCAGGCAGCTTTGCTGACCATGGCGGTCTTTATTGCTCTGTTGATGGCATACAAGACAAGACTGATCAAAGCTACGGAGAACTTCAAGCTGGGGGTTGTGGCCGCAACCGGAGGCATCATGATCATGTATCTCCTCAGTTTCGTGCTTGGTTTCTTCGGAATAACCGTTCCCTATCTGCATGATAACAGTCTGATCGGCATCGGTATTTCTGTTGTCATCGTTATTGTGGCGGCTCTGAATCTGGTACTTGATTTTGATTTTATTGAAACTGGTGCCGACAACGGTGCTCCGAAATATATGGAGTGGTACGGTGCATTTGGATTAATGGTTACGCTGGTATGGCTGTATATTGAAATTATTCGTCTGCTCAGCAAGCTGCGGAGCCGGGATTAATTCGCTTCAAACCTTTTCAAACCTTTTCAAATCTAATCATGCAATTCGTCATCAAAAGCTAACTCGTGCTCAAACACGCAGTTAGCTTTTTCGACGTTTATTGGGAAAGTCTTAACACCGAACTGTGCACTTTCTTCCATATATGGATTGACTGAAAGGAAAAGAATGTGATATTTTAATTGATAATGATTATCATTTTCGTTAAGTTAATATGGTGCCAGCTTTATTGCACTGTACATTTCATATCAAACCGATCAAGCAGATCGAAAGGAGTGGCCTTATGTTACTGGAAAATGATTCGCAGACCTCTGCGTACTTGCCCGTTACCGGCCGCAGTCCCAAGACGGATCTTGCCAAGGTAAAAGGATATATGGACGAGCACTATGATGAACCATTGTCTATTGCGGATCTCGCCCACAAAGCCAATATCAGTGCGAAATATTTCGTGGATCTGTTCAAGAAAACCTACGGACAGAGTGCAATGGAATATCTGACTGATCTTCGCATCAATCGTGCCAAACGATATCTGAAAGAAACAGGGTACAAACTTCGTGAAATCGCGCTGAGAGTAGGCTATAGCGATGAGTATTATTTTAGCCGCAAATTTAAAAAGGAAGTGGGCGTATCTCCTTCGGATTATGCCAAAAATGCAAGAAAACGCATCGCCACCTGCTCCTCCAGCATCATTGGACAGCTACTGGCGCTTAATGTCATGCCTGTCGCTGCGCCGATCGATCCCAAATGGACCGCTTATTATTATAACGCGCACCGTACCGAGATTCAGTCACACTTGAGACTGACAGACCCGTATACCAGTTTGAGATTTGAAGCCAACGTGGAAAGACTGATTCATATCCGGCCGGACGCTGTTGTGGGTACGGATCAGATCAGTGATCAGGATCAGGCCAAGCTGGCCGAGATTGCACCTTGTTGTTTTGTACCGAAGTATCACTTGGATTGGCGTGCGCAGTTACGTATGATCGCTGCTTTTTTGGAGCGGGAAGAACAGGCAGAGCAGTGGATTAGTGTATACAATCAGCGAGTTGAGAAGGCACGGAATTCCGTGCAGCAGAAGGTGGGCAGGGAGAAGGTCATCGTTGTCCGGGTGTATGGTCAGCACCTTTATCTGTATCGGAATCCGGGCATTGAAGAGGTCTTGTACAATAATGGTTTACAACTGGAAACCTACCCCGATGTTCAGACCAATACACCGTTAACGTTGGAACAATTGGCTACCCTAAATCCGGATCGAATTCTCGTTATGGTGTGCCCTGAGGCCGCTTCGCGAGCATACTGGCTCAGTCTGCAGCATTCACCCGTATGGCGTCAGCTTAAGGCAGTAAGGCAATATCAGATCCATCTGATTACAGGTGATCCCTGGTTTGATTACTCTGCCGTAGGTGTGATGCGCATGCTGGATGAAGCTTTGCTGATTTTCACGGGATATTGTCCAAATGTATATCTGGATAACGTCCATGGTGATTCCCGGGCTACATGACATATAATCCATCTATCTAAATGAGAATGTTTATCAAGGGGGATATGTCATGTTTAAACAGAAAAAAGATAACGGACTCTGTTCCGTTCGTCCATTTCGTAGCGCCGGTATCTCGGCCATGCTCGTACTGATATTGATTACGGGTCTGCTGTCTGCCTGTGGCTCCGCATCAGAAAATGCGGGAGAAGCACAGAAAGAGCAGGCAACGACGGAGTCATCGACCACAGCATCATCTGGAACGTCTGTGGCAGAAGAGGCACAGGTAGAAACCACAGGTGAACGAACGGTAAAAGACGATCTGGGACATGATGTCATCGTTCCTGAGCATGCAGAGCGTGTCTTTGCACCGTATCTGGAAGACTCTCTGTTGACACTGGGTGTCAAGCCGGTAGCCCAATGGGCAAGCGGAACGCAAGGGCATGTTTATCTCCAGGATCAACTGAGCGGCATACCAACCCTCGATTTCTCCAGTGGGCTGCCTTCTCCAGAAGCGCTGATGGCGTATAATCCGGATTTCATTATTTTACACACGGCCCAATATGCCGAGAACGGTGTATATGAGAGTTATTCCAAAATTGCACCAACCTACGTATTTACGAATGCTTCGGGTGATGTAGAGAAGTCTTTGCAGGTAATCGGCGATTTGCTGGGCAAAACGGCTGAGGCTGAAAAAGCCATCGAGACGTACCATGCAAAGGTAGATGACGCGAAAGCCAAGCTCGCAAAAGTGACCGAGGGCAAGAAAGCAGCCATTATTCGTTTTGCTCCTCGGGGGATCAGCATGATGGGCGGTAACTATTTCAGCGGTTATGTGGTTTATCAGCAATTGGGACTTGGCAAGCCCGCACTGGTGCAAACGGAGAACAGCGCAACGGTATCTACCGAGGTACTGCCTGAGATTGATGCCGACTTTATTTTCACCGTGGAACAGGGTCCAGGGAGCATGAAGGAAATGACGGATACCAAAGTATGGAATAGCATGCCTGCAGTTAAAGCTGGACATGTGTACGCCGTGGAGCCAGCTCCGTGGCTGGGCGGTGGATTGATTGCTTATGGTCATGTCATTGACGATACGCTGAAGGCGTTAACGCAATAATTGAGGAAATTCATCCATATGTATTGATCGTAATATGAGAACTGTAGCTCCCCGCGGAGTACCAGAAACCGGACAAATTCCAGCGTTTCAGGTGCTCCGTGAGGGAGTTTTTTTTATTTTTAATTTCACGGGTAACCAAGTCAGTTACAGAAATGTGGAAATATGGAGATAATCAAAAACATTTCTGGATATCGTCCATGGGACAGCCGGATCGACTCTTCTATAATTGGTAATGAGAATCAATCTCAAACATTTCAATAATATTATTAAACATAACAGTATAAGTTGAGTTTATGAACTACACAGAAACGGAGAAGTCAGAAAAAACCTGGAGAAGCGAAGCGTTCGCCTTTATCTCTGGATTTCTCCCTTTATAAGAGGGGATAGAGGAAATCTGGAGATAACAGCGATTGGAAGGTTATTCTGACGGCGGAGTGTATGTGTAGTTCAGTATTCAACTTATATACGCAGAACAACGAGGAGGAACCATCCGTAATGACGTTTCAGCCCAATCAACCCGCATCTCGTACCCTTGAACATATCGCACGCAGTACCGTACAGATTCCACGTGCCGAACAGTGGACCATGAAATCACGCAACGGCAATCATGCCTATCAGATTATGGTGTTCCAACCGGCAGAAGCGCCACCGCCTTCGGGATATCCGGTGATCTATCTGCTGGATGCCAACTCTGTGTTTGGAACGATGGTGGAAGCCGTTCGTGTACAGGGCCGCAGACCGGAGAAGACCGGAGCACTTCCGGCCATTGTTGTTGGCATTGGCTATCCAACGTCGGGCCCTTTTTCACCGCACCGATATTATGACTTTACCCCGCAGGCCACAACGGAATATACCCAGAAGTCGGATGGAACACCTTTACCGGAACAGGGTGGGGCGGATGAGTTCTTGCAGTTTATTGAAGAAGAACTGAAGCCGGATATGGAACAGCAGTTCCGGATCGATCGGAACAGACAGGCCATTTTTGGACATTCTCTTGGTGGATTGTTCGTGCTGCACACGCTTTTCAAAAAACCGGAAGCCTTCCGCTATTACATTGCGGGCAGCCCGTCACTTCACTGGAATCAGACCGTCATGCAGGCAGAGGAACAGGAATTTGTCGCAAAGTTGGAGCAGCATCCCGTGAACGTCAAGGTGTGGATTGGTATGGGTGAACAGGAGAAGACGCATCCTGCGCGCAACAATGATAAGGCTTCGAGTCTTACAGAACGGTTATCCGCGCTGAAGAAGCCGGGTCTTGATATTAAATATACCGAGTTCGAAGAAGAAAACCATGTATCGGTACTGCCGTTTCTGATTAGTCGGACGATGCGGTTTGCCTGCAGCCCGGAGTCGTAGGAGGAAAGAGCCGACAGCAATTTCAATCAGGGGTCTGGGGAGATTGGGCGAGAGACAGATGGATAGAAATGTTACAAATTCACGGATAATCCAATTGGGTTCAGCAGGATAACATATCTCTCCAACAGGGGAGGGAGCAGTAATGCAAGGGAGGAACAGGAGTGAGTTACACAGGAATTCATGGAAAAGTGGCCGTGGTCACCGGTGCTGCGCAAGGGATCGGTGAAGCCGTGACGAGATTGCTTGCCCAGCAGGGGGCTATTGTTGCTGCTGTTGATATACGTGAAGATCAGTTGGACCAGTTGGTCACGGAACTGCGAAATCAGGGACATCAGGCAGCAGCCTGTCCTGTTGATATATCCAATCATCAATCCGTCGAAGATGCAGTGCAGCGTATTGAGGAGACATTAGGTCCCATTGGCATTCTGGTGAATGCAGCGGGTGTACTGTACACGGGAGCAGTGAGTGAACTCCGTGATGAAGAATGGACAAGGACTTTTGACGTGAATACGCATGGTGTATTTTACATGTCACGTGCTGTGGTACGAAACATGGCCGAACGTCAATCGGGAGCGATCGTTACTGTAGGTTCTAACGCTTCAGGTGTGCCCCGGATGCACATGTCCGCCTACGTAGCCTCCAAAGCAGCTTCAACCATGTTCACCAAATGTCTGGCGCTTGAATACGCCTCAGACCATATCCGCTGTAATATCGTATCTCCAGGTTCCACGGATACGGATATGCAGCGTGCATTGTGGGCGGATGAACAGGGAGCAGAGGCAGTTATCGCGGGTTCCCCACAGGCATACCGTTTGGGCATTCCTCTGAACAGACTGGCGTTGCCGTCGGATATCGCGGATAGTGTGCTTTTTTTGGTATCGGATCAGGCCAGACATATTACGATGCATAACTTGTGTGTGGACGGAGGCGCCACGTTAGGTGCCTGAATCAAGATAAGGAGATGATAATCATGTCAAAAGCGGGTACGGTTGCTGCAACTTCCGCCTTACACCTTCTGGAACAATATCGGGAGGGGACGTCCTTTTCTGGTCTTCACCGCAACATACCCTGTTAGCTCAAGGGGAACAGATTCGATGGTCTGCCGTGGAGGTATCGGAGGCGAATACACGGGATTCCACGGGCGCGGTAAGTGTTACCGAACAAAAGCGTAATGAAGAAACGCAGCTTTTTATTAAACGGATGGAACAGCTGATGGAGAAGGCAAGAGCCTTGGGCCAAACGAAACCGATTGTGGTCGGCGCCATTCCATTTGATCCCATTCATTCTTCTGCGGAGCTATTCGTACCAGAAACGGTACAATGGGCTGAACCTTTATCTCCGGATTCGAGGGCATTGGTGGAGAAGCACCCGGCCGCAGTGGGTTGTGAGGTGTGTGAAGTGCCTGCCGGAGCAGTATATCAACAAAGCGTAAACAACGTTTTGGTTAACCTGAATCAAGGCATTCTCCACAAAGTTGTGTTATCCCGTACACTGCATGTGACTTCACAGAGCTTTGTAGACACACATCAATTACTCCGTAATTTGTTCAGGGATAACACACACGGATATACATTTGCTGTTCCGATGACGAAGCTCTCTCAATCGAAAGTTAACATAACAACGGATAAACGCACTAGTATTGAGGCCGGAAAAGAAACCCATCGGACATATATCGGAGCAAGTCCCGAATTACTGGTTACACGAAAAGGATCCAAAGTGAGAGCCAATCCACTTGCCGGGTCTGCTGCCCGGAGTGAGGATCCTGCGGAGGACCGCCGCCGTGCAGAAGCGCTGCTGGCTTCAGCCAAAGATCGCCATGAACATGCCGTAGTCATCGAGGCTGTGGCAGAGGCACTGCGTCCGCTGTGCAAGCAGCTATCAGTCCCGGTAGAACCTTCCTTAATCCAGACACGGACCATGTGGCACTTATCTACGGAAATTCATGGGGAGCTTGCTGATGTAAACACATCATCACTGGAAGTTGCGTTTGCTCTTCATCCTACACCAGCAATATGTGGAACGCCTGTACAGGCGGCTCGGGGAGCCATTAGGGAACAGGAGCCATTCGAACGGGGATTATTCACTGGTATGGTGGGCTGGTGTGACAGTGACGGTGACGGCGAGTGGGCTGTAACGATCCGATGTGCGGAAGTGGAGGGCAAAATACTTAAACTGTTTGCTGGAGCGGGGATTGTAGCAGGTTCTACAGCAGAAGCGGAGCTAGCAGAGACCTCAGCGAAGTTCAGAACAATGCTGCTCGCCATGGGTTTGGATTCAACTGTGTCCAGTATGAAGGAGGAATGAGTGATGCTGTCAGGATTTCAGGCCTGGCCTGAGGAAGTTGCCGACCGATATCGTCAGGAGGGCTGTTGGGAAGGAATTACGTTTGGAGAAATGCTCCGCCAGCGTGCTGATCTATATGGCAATCGGGTAGCCATTATCAGCGGAGAACAGCAATTAACCTATGCGGAGCTGAACGACCGGGTGGATCGTCTGGCCGCCGGTTTATATGCCAAGGGAATACGGCAGCATGATCGGGTGATTATCCAGCTGCCCAATATCACGGCGTTTATCGAGGTATGTTTTGCTTTATTCCGCATCGGTGCACTGCCTGTATACGCATTACCCTTGCACCGGAAGAGCGAAATCACGTATTTTGCCCGGTTCTCTGAGGCCGTAGCTTATGTAATACCTGATCAGGATGGCGGATTTGATTACCGTACGCTGGCAGAAGAGGTCCAGGCAGAAGTTCCCGGACTTCAGCAAGTATTCGTGGCGGGAGAAGCGGGGCGGTTCACGGCTCTGGAAGATGTCTATGCAGACCCGATTAAACTGCCGGATGAGCCGGTTTCTTCCGACGTTGCTTTTCTACAGTTGTCTGGTGGAAGTACCGGGCTGTCCAAAATGATTCCCCGCACCCATGATGACTACATCTACAGTTTGCGGAGAAGTGTGGAGGTCTGCGGGCTCAGCCCGGAGAGTGTCTATCTGGCGGTACTGCCTATAGCACATAACTATCCGATGAGCTCACCAGGCTTTCTGGGTACGTTGTATGCGGGCGGAGCAATTGTACTGTCACGAGGATCAAGCCCGGATGAAGCCTTTCCGCTCATTCTGCGCCATCAGGTGACCATCACGGCTCTTGTACCACCGCTTGCGCTCATCTGGTTGAACGCGGCGGCTACCCGGGGTGTTAACCTTCCATCACTTAAGGTACTTCAAGTTGGCGGAGCCAAATTCAGTGCCGAGGTGGCTGCACGTGTCCAACCCGTCCTGGGCTGTACCTTGCAGCAGGTGTTCGGCATGGCGGAGGGTCTGGTGAATTACACCCGTCTGGATGATCCGTTGGATGTCATTGTTAACACTCAGGGCAAGCCGATGTCTCCGTATGACGAAGTGCGAATCGTGGATGACGAGGATGTTGAGGTGGAACAGGGGCAATCGGGACATTTACTGACGCGAGGTCCTTACACGATTCGTGGTTATTACAAGGCCGAAGAGCATAACGCCAGATCGTTTACCACGGACGGTTTCTATCGTACCGGAGATATTGCGAGTCTTACGGCGGATGGATACCTCGTTGTGGAAGGACGGGCGAAGGATCAGATTAACCGCGGTGGTGACAAAGTGGCTGCCGAGGAAGTGGAAAATCATTTGCTGGCCCATCCTGCCGTACATGATGCCGCGTTAGTATCCATGCCGGATGAATATCTGGGTGAGCGTTCCTGTGCATTTATCGTGCCGAGCGGTGAAGCTCCGTCAGCTGCCGAAGTCAAATCTTTTCTGCGTAATCGGGGCCTGGCGAGCTATAAAATACCGGATCGGATTGAGTTTGTACAGTCTTTTCCCAAAACTCAAGTTGGCAAGGTCAGCAAAAAAGCGCTGCGCGAGATGATTACAACTAAAGAGCCCATATCCTGATCGTGATTTCTTATAGATAACATTGCAGCACAACGATGAACATGATTGTAATAAATAAAGCTGAAAAGAGGGATATTCATGGCACTTCCAAAGATTCAACCCTATGCAATGCCTGTAGAGTCGGAGCTTCCCGTCAACAAGGTAACGTGGACGCCGGATACGAAGCGCTCGGTACTCCTGATTCACGATATGCAGCAATATTTTATGAACGCTTTTACGGCAGGGCATTCCCCTGTGGTGGAGCTGATCGATCATATTTCACAACTTCGTTCGAAGTGTCATGAGCTTGGCATTCCGGTGGTCTACTCCGCACAACCGGGTGGACAGACACCGGAGCAGCGCGGACTACAGCTGGATTTTTGGGGTGAGGGGATTGATGGAGGACCTGTGCAAAAAGAAATCATTGAAGCACTCACACCCGCTCCGCAAGATACCTTCATGACCAAATGGCGATACAGCGCCTTCCAAAAGACAGAATTGTTTGAACTGATGCAGCAGCATGGTCGCGATCAATTGATCGTCTGCGGCATTTATGCTCATATCGGATGCCTGATGACCTCTTGCGAAGCCTTTATGAGAGATATTCAGGCGTTTCTGGTTGCGGATGCAGTGGCCGATTTTTCGGCGGAAAAACATCGCATGGCTCTGACGTATGCATCAGAACGGTGCGCGGTGACACTGACAACCGGGCGTCTGCTTGAATCGCTAAATGCTTCTGCCACAAGCGGAATTGGAGGAGCAGTAACGTCCGAGGCAGGTGAGCAAGGTGAACAATCCACTGCTACACCCGCTCATGTGGCTGTTTCAGAGACTGAGCAGCAAAAGGCATCCGCAACCGAGAAGCCCCAGAATGGTCGTGATGGCGTGAACCAAGTGACGCTGGAAGCATTGAGAAATCAGGTCGGAGAGATGCTGCAGGAGCTGCCTGCGAATATTGGGGAGCATGATGACCTGATTCAGAACTGGGGAATGGATTCCATTCGTATTATGAGTCTGGCTGAGCGCTTTCGTGTGGAAGGAGCGGGGGTAACTTTTGTGGATCTGGCGGAGCTGCCTACATTGGCTGCATGGGCAGCGTTGCTGGATAAGGCCTATACGAAAGTGCTCCCGAACGGAGACTACTTTTGAGCGGGGTCGTGCATACGTCGCATAGTCGGAACACGGCTTGGCCCCTGTCTTCTGCCCAGTCCGGTATCTGGTTCGCTCAGCAGTTGAATCCGGACAATCCGATGTACAATACCGCCGAGTATGTGGTCATTCAGGGCAACGTAGACGCCAGACGATTCGAAGAGAGTGTGCGACAGACCGTTTCGGAAGCAGAATCGCTGAATATGGTTTATGGCGAAAATGACCAAGGTCCGTGGCAGTCTGTGAACAGCAAAAATGATCATTGGGCATTCCATGTCCTCGACGTGAGCAAGGAAGCGGAGCCCCATGCAGCAGCACTGGCTTGGATGAAAGGGATCTGGCCCATCCCGTCAACCTGGCGACAGGCCCACTTTTCACGGAGGCATTGTTCCAGGTGAGCCATGAGTGTTATTACTGGTACCAGCGTATTCATCATATTGCGATTGATGGATATGGCGTTTCGCTGATTACCCGCAGGGTAGCCAGCCTATACTCCGCAAGTATAAGAGGAGAAGCAGCAGATCAAGCACAGCAAGCAGCGTCGTTCGGCTCGTTGACGGCCGTACTTCAGGAAGACGAGGCTTATCATCCCTCAGTAGACAAAGAGCAGGATCGCCAGTTTTGGATGGATCGATATGCCGATGAACCGGATGTTGTCAGTCTGGGGAACGGGCGCCGCGAACATCTACCTACTTCCTGAGACAGAGCGGTCTGCTTACACAGCCGCAGCGCGAGCAAATGCAGGCGGCAGCGGCAAGGTTCGGTGTGACCTGGCCGGATCTGTTCATAGCGGCAACTGCCATCTACGTACACCGGATGACAGGAGCGACCGATGTTGTGCTGGCTCTGCCCGTGATGTGCCGTTTGGGATCAACATCCCTGCGGGTTCCGGGTATGGTCATGAACGTGCTTCCCCTGCGTCTCCACGTGGAGTCGGCTATGAACGTGTCAGAGCTGCTGAAACAGGTTGTGCAGGAGATTCGGGCGGTACGCAAGCATCAGCGTTATCGGCATCAAGATCTGCGGCGTGATCTCAAGCTGCTTGGAGAGAATCGTCGACTGTTCGGACCCATGATTAATGTGATGCCATTCCACCATGAATTGAACTTTGCGGGGCAGAGCGGCATGATTCACAACCTGTCCACTGGTCCGGTGGACGATCTGTCCATTCATGTCGTGGACCAGGGGCATGGTCATGGGTTGAGTATTGATTTTGATGCTAATCCGTCCATCTACAGTGATTCCGAACTGCTGAACCATCAGTTGCGTTATATGCAGCTTCTAAACCAGGTGATGCAGGAAGGGATGGAGACGGAAACGGTTGGAAATCTTGAAGTGCTGCTCCCTGCCGAACGTGAGCGAGTGTTGGTTACATGGAATGGAAAAGGAGAGGTGACGGGCGGCAGCAATTCGGCAGCACTGTTTGAACAGCAGGTCCGCCGCACCCCTTCAGCAACGGCACTGACATTCGAAGGGGAATCCCTGACGTATGCGGAGCTGAATGAACGGGCGAATCAGTTGGCTCATGAATTGATACAACGATATCAGGCAGGGCCGGAACAGATGATAGCCATCGCTCTGCCACGTTCACTGGAAGTGATCATTGCGATTGTGGCTATCCACAAAACGGGGGCCGCCTATCTGCCACTTGACCCTGACTATCCCGAGGAGCGCCTGATTTACATGTTGGAGGATGCCAAGCCTGCTTGTGTAGTGACGGTGATGAACCAGGCTTCCAATCTGCCGACCATGAACAGTGTGCCGATTATGGTAATGGATGAATCGAGTACGGCTATGTCAGTGAGCCGCCAGCCTGGAAGTAATCCCGAAGCTGATGACCTTACAAGTGAAGCTTCTCTGCTCAATCCTTCATATATTATCTACACCTCAGGTTCCACGGGTAAACCCAAAGGTGTAGCCGTAACCCATTTGGGGCTGGCAAATCTGCTTGAGGATATGAAGACGAGATTACAAGTTGGTCCACAGGATCACTGGCTGTCGGTGACCACGATTGCTTTTGACATATCCGTACTGGAAGTATTCCTGCCACTCACGACGGGTGCGAGGCTGGATATTGCACGTAAAGAGACCATTCTTGATCCGGCAGCCCTGGCTGCGAAGATGAGGGAGCAGGGGACAACCATCATGCAGGCTACGCCTACGTTATGGCAGTCCTTGGTGACGAGCCGCCCGGGCCAATTCGATGGACTAACCGTGATTACTGGAGGAGAGGCACTGACGGAGGAACTGAAGCTTTCTTTGCAGGAGCTGGGGTGTCACGTCAATAACCAGTACGGTCCGACCGAGACGACCATCTATTCCACGGCTGCATCACTGGAGACAGGGGCGACGGGGAAACCGTCGATTGGTGGGCCGGTTCGCAACACGCAGCTATATGTGCTGGATCAAGGCCTGAAGCCAGTCCCTCCGGGTGTAGCAGGGGAATTGTACATCGCAGGCGAGGGGCTTGCGCGCGGGTATCTGGGCAGACCTGATCTGACCGCAGAACGCTTTGTAGCCAATCCTTTCGGTCAGCCAGGCAGTCGGATGTACCGTACAGGGGATTTGGCGAAATGGCTGCCGGATGGTTCCATCGATTATTTGGGTCGTGCAGATCACCAGATCAAAATTAGAGGCTTCCGGATTGAACTGGGTGAAATTGAATCAGTAATCTCCAGATATCCTGGTGTAGCTCAGGTCACGGTCATGGCTCGAGAAGATCAACCGGGAAACCAGCGACTGGCAGCGTATGTAGTGGCTGAGTCTGAACAGGAGAATCGTATGGATCTGGCAGAACTAAGAGCATTCGTGGCTGATGCATTGCCGGATTACATGGTGCCTTCTGCATTCATGCTGCTGCCCGAGATGCCGCTGACACCGAATAAAAAGATCGATCGCAAACGGCTTCCGGTGCCTACTTTGATGTCAAATGCCAATGGACGGGAGGCGCGCACACCACAGGAGGAAATTCTGTGCAGTCTGTTCGCTGAGATTCTGGGTGTTGGTCGCGTGGGCATTGACGATGATTTCTTTGAACTGGGTGGACACTCCCTGCTGGCCGGGCGAATTACAGCACGTATCCGTGATGTGTTTGGTACAGATCTGACCATTGGCAGTGTATTTGAAGCTCCAACGGCAGCAGGACTGGCCAAACGATTGGATCAGGCGAAATCGGTGAGACCTGTTATTCAGCCTGTTCCACGTCAGGATGAGCTTCCGCTTTCCTTTGCCCAGCGGAGATTGTGGTTCATGTATTGTCTGGAAGGCGCCAATCCGACGTATAATATTCCGCTGGTTGCCCGGTTGGCCGGGAAGCTGGATGCGGATGCACTGGAGAACGCCCTGCAGGATATTGTAGACCGTCATGAAACATTACGAACGCTGTATCCGCCTGAAATGGGCTCTGCGAGCCAGCATATTCTGAATGCCGCTGACATCAAAGTGAAATTGAATGTAACCGCTGCTGCCGAGCAGGAGCTTCCCGAGCTTCTGACAGAAGCTTCACGCTACAGCTTCCAGCTCTCCACTGAACCGGGCATCCGTGCCGAGTTGTTCAGAACCAGCATGGATGAGCATGTGCTGTTATTGCTGCTCCATCATATTGCCGGGGATGGATGGTCATTGTCGCCGCTCATCCGCGATCTGTCGGAGGCTTATACGGCACGCCTACAGGGTTCTGCTCCTGCTTGGGAGCCGCTTCGGATTCAATATGCGGACTATGCGGTATGGCAGGAGAGATTGCTGGGGGATGAGAGGCAGCAGGACAGTCTGATTGCCAGACAGATGGAATTCTGGACTAACCAGCTGACCCATTTACCGGAGCAGGTTACGTTCCCTACTGACTACGCCCGTCCAGTCGTGTCCAGTTACCGCGGCGGGTCAGTTCCTTTTACGATCAGTCAACGTCTGCATGAGCAATTGATGGTAACCGCACGTGAGAATAAAGTCAGCCTGTTCATGGTGCTGCACTCGGCACTGTCCTTGCTGCTTACCCGAATGGGAGCAGGAACGGATATCGCGATCGGAACGCCGATTGCCGGACGGAGTGATGATGCGTTAGATGAAGTCGTGGGCATGTTCATTAACACCCTTGTGCTGCGTACCGACACTTCAGGTGATCCAACATTCCGCGAACTGCTGGCCCGTGTGCGGGAGGTCGATCTGGCTGCATATGAACATCAGGATCTGCCCTTTGAACGATTGGTTGAAGTGTTGAATCCGCCTCGATCCCGTTCCAAACATCCACTCTTCCAAGTGATGCTTGTGCTGCAAAATACACCGGATATTCGTCTTGATCTGCCGGGTGTTACGGCGGAACCCCGCATGCATGGTGTGGGTTCATCCAAATTTGATCTGACGCTTGAGCTGACAGAGCAGCGTGAGCATAACGGATCTCCAGGCGGAATTGAAGGGGTGCTGGAATATAGTGCGGACCTCTTCCGTGAATCTACTGCAGGCGAACTCGTGGTCCGATTGATGCAGGTGCTCGAGGATGCTGTGCAGCAGATGGATGAACCGATCAGCAGATTCCATGTCGTGACTCCGACAGAGCAGGCGCAGCTTGAACAAGAATGGTCCTTTAAGCTAAGTGAAGATGCGCATTTAACAATAGCGGAGCGCTTTGAAATACAAGCGGCAGCTCATCCGGAAGTGACTGCCTTGACCTACGAGGATATCACTTTGAATTACAGGGAACTGAATGCAAGAGCCAATCAGCTTGCCAGATTACTGATTGCCCAAGGTGTGCGACCGGAACAAATGGTAGCGCTAGCCTTGCCTCGCTCTGTAGAGATGGTTGTAGGTATTCTCGCTGTGCTAAAAGCAGGAGCTGCCTATCTGCCGCTGGACCCCAATTATCCGGCAGACCGATTGACACATATGCTGACAGACGCAGCACCGAAAGTGATGGTAACGAGTACAGAGGTATACGCCTTGCTTCCGCAGGTAGCGGAAATTCAGTGTGTTAATTTGGACGATCCGCATACCCTGCAGCAATTGGGGATGATGGATGATCGAAACCCTGCGGATAGTGAACGCAATGGACGTGTAACAGCTCTGAGTCCGGCTTACATGATCTATACCTCGGGTTCGACAGGCAAGCCCAAAGGGGTTGTTATTCCGAATGCTAATGTCATCCGTTTGTTGGATGCTACGCAGCACTGGTTCCATTTTGACGCGAGTGATGTGTGGACCTTGTTCCATTCCTATGCTTTTGATTTCTCGGTCTGGGAAATCTGGGGACCACTGCTGCATGGAGGACGGCTGGTTGTTGTTCCTCATGAGATCAGCCGTTCACCGGGAGCGTTTCTGCAATTGCTCGCTGAGCAAAAGGTAACTGTATTGAACCAGACGCCATCCGCGTTCTACCAACTTATGCAGGCTGATCGTGAAAATCCGTCATGGGGGCAGCAGCTTGCACTCCGTTATGTGATTTTTGGAGGAGAAGCTCTGGAGCTTGGCCGTTTGGATGACTGGTATGAACGCCATGCTGATGATGCGCCAAAACTCATCAATATGTATGGCATCACCGAGACGACGGTTCATGTCAGCTACCAGGAACTGCATGCTGGCAGTTCTACGGAAGGAGCGAGCAGTTGGATTGGGTGCGCCATACCGGATCTTCGGGTATACGTTCTGGATGATCACCTGAAGCCAGTACCGACAGGAGTAACCGGAGAGATGTATGTAGCCGGAGCGGGGTTGGCCCGTGGTTATTGGAATCGGCCTGATCTTACAGCTGAGCGGTTCGTTGCTGATCCATATGGCCCGACAGGCACTCGTATGTACCGGACAGGAGATTTGGCGAAGCGTCTGCATGATGGCTCGCTCGATTATTTAGGCCGGGCGGATCAGCAGGTGAAAATACGAGGATTCCGTATTGAGCTTGGCGAGATTGAAGCAGTGCTAGCAAGGCATTCAAGCGTGGCTCAGGCTGCTGTAATTGTCCGTGAGGACCAGCCGGGGGATAAGCGCCTTGTAGCATATATCGTTCCGGCTTCGGATACTGGAATGGTACCAGAATCAGCTGCTTTGCGTCGTCATGCGTCGGCCAGCCTTCCGGATTATATGGTTCCATCTGCGGTTGTGGTGATGGAGATTCTGCCACTAACACCTAATGGCAAGCTGGATCGCAAGGCACTTCCTACACCGGAGATGCAATTAACGACAGGTGGCCGAGCGCCTCGCAGCCCGCAGGAGGAGATCCTCTGTGATTTGTTTGCCGAAGTATTGGGGATGCGGAGTGTGAACATCGACGACAGTTTCTTCGAACTGGGTGGGCATTCGCTGCTCGCTGTGCGCCTGATGAGTCGCATCCGTGAGGCTATGGGCCGGGAGCCGGGCATTGGCATTTTGTTCGAGACAGCAACTGTAGCGGGACTGGCGGAGCGATTGGAGATGGATTCGGATTCCGGGAAAAACTCGCTTCAGGTGTTATTGCCGCTCAGAACACATGGGGAGCATCTGCCTATATTCTGTGTTCATCCAGCAGGAGGGCTTAGCTGGTGTTATGCCGGTCTGATGAAACATCTGGGCATGGATTATCCGCTCTATGGATTACAGGCCAGAGGCATTGCCGAGGTTGAGGAGCTTCCAGCCACACTGGAAGATATGACGGCAGATTACATCCGTCATATCCGCTTGGTACAGCCTGAAGGACCTTACCGTCTGCTGGGCTGGTCTCTTGGTGGCAACGTTGCACAGGCTATGGCAGTGCAGCTGCAATCCGAAGGCGAGGAAGTAGAGTTTCTCGCCATGCTGGATGCGTATCCGAGTCATTATCTGCCGATTCGTGGAGAGCCGGATGAGGAAGAAGCATTAACCGCACTGCTTGCACTGGGTGGTTATGATCCGGACAGTATTGGGGATGGTCCGCTGGATATGGCAACAGCTATGCGCATACTGCGCAGTGAGGGCAGTGCGCTGGCGAGTCTGGATGAAGAGACGATCATGAAGCTGCGGAGGACCTATGAAAATTCCGTACGGATCTTGGGGGCCTACACGCCATCCCGATTCGAGGGCGATCTGATCTTCTTCCGTTCCACCATTATTCCTGATTGGTTCGACCCGATTGAACCGGAGATGTGGAATGCGTACATCGGAGGCCAGTTAGAGCGTCATGATATCGCTTGCCGTCACAAGGACCTTTGCCAGCCTGGGCCGCTGGAGGAAATCTGCCGAACCCTAGCTGCCAAGCTGGAGGAGCTGAACAAGCGTATTATCCAACATAAATAGGAGGACAAGGCGATGAGCAACCCTTTTGAACATGAAGACAGCAATTATCTGGTGTTAATCAATGAGGAGGGACAGTACTCCCTCTGGCCTGCTTCCCTTACGGTACCTTCGGGTTGGACCCTAATGCTGGGCAAAGCCAAGCGTCGGGTATGCCTTGATTACATCGCCGAGCAATGGACAGATCTGAAACCACTAAGCCTCTGTGGTGAAGCCGGCATGCCTGGAGCCATTCATGAGACTAGCAGATGAAAATAGGTCTGAATCCCAAGGTAATTGTCAGCATCGTCTACGTTCTGGCGATGTTTATGGTGGCCATGGATGGAACGGTCCTGAATGTAGCACTACGAACCATCAGTGAAGAGCTGGGGATTCCCCCGGCTGCTTCAAGTACTTTGAATGTAGGGTATCTGGTGAGTTTGGCCGTATTCCTGCCTGTAGCGGGGTGGCTTGGTGATCGATGGGGCACGAAACGGGTTTTCCTGTCCGCACTTGCACTGTTTACGGTATCTTCTGCACTCTGTGCAACGGCCGATCAATTAAGTACGCTGACGTTCTTCCGCATTTTGCAGGGAGCAGGGGGTGGTCTGCTTACTCCTGTAGCAATGGCGATGCTGTTTCGAACCTTTCCGCCTCAGGAACGGGCTAAAGTATCCCGAATGCTCATACTGCCCATCGCTCTGGCCCCGGCCCTGGGGCCGATTGTGAGCGGATTGATTGTGGACCAGCTCTCCTGGCGATGGATTTTCTATGTGAATCTGCCCGTCGGCATTCCAGCGGTAATCTTCGGAATGTTGTATCTGAAAGAGCATAGAGAGCAGGGAGCCGGTCGATTGGATGTACCGGGCTGGTTATTATCTGCCCAGGACTCGCTCTGACGATGTACGCGCTTAGTCAGGGTCCACTGCGAGGGTGGACTTCACCTCTTATTATTGGAGCCGGCTTTACAGGAATTATCTTATTAGTGTTGCTCGTAGTGGCTGAATTGCGCACGAAGCAGCCTTTGCTTGACCTACGTTTGCTGAAAGACCGCTTATTTCGCTATTCGGGACTGGTATCCGTATGCGGAGCAGCAGGTCTGCTGGGCATGTTGTATGTGTTTCCGTTAATGTATCAAAATGTGCTAAACGCCACTGCGCTGGAGACAGGGCTAACTACATTCCCGGAAGCCTTGGGGCTAATGATTGCTTCCCAGCTTGTGCCCTGGACGTATCCACGGCTGGGTCCGCGAAAGCTGATATCCCTGGGTCTGATCTGCACGGCAGTGATTTTCATTACGCTTAGTCAGATCACAGTAGATACGAATCCGTGGTTCATCCGTTCCTTATTGTTCGGAGTGGGTATCTTTCTGGGACAGACGGTAGGGGCGGTGCAGATTGCTTCGTTTGCCCAGATCCCACCTCCTTCCATGGGACGAGCCTCCACCTGGTTCACGGTGCAAAATAGGTTAGGTTCAGCGGTAGGAATGGCGTTATTGTCTGCTATTCTGGCTGGCGTGGGGACAACGACAGTATCTGCTGCTGGAACGATGGAGCCGAATATGCTGGCTTACCGTCTGGCTTTACTGGGAGCTGCTGCGTTTTTGTTGATTGGTCTATGCTTTGCCCTGAAAATCAGCGATGCTGATGCGGCTGCAACGATACGAAAGAACAGTGGTCAGGGTCTCTTTCGGAGGCAAAAGAAATCTCCATCATTAACGCAGGAATCACAATAATTTGAACTTCCAAAAAAATCCCTGGCGGGCTCGGGCTCACCAGGGATTTTTAAGCATGATTTTTTATTGGGGAGAGGTTTGTAACCCCTCCTTCATAATAAAGCCTGATACAGCTCTTCGATTGTGATGAAATCCGGCTGGGCAGGCAAACCTTCGCCTGCGGAACAAGCTGCCAACATATGCCCGTGATCCAGTCGTATGCTGAGGAATGGATAAGAGGCTGCTTCCGGCGAGTGCCAGTGCCCATCAGCATTGCGGATCATGGAGAATGAATCAAGTGGCATAGACAGGCCCATGCCGACGGCCTTGATATAGCTCTCCTTCAGCGTCCATAGACGGTAGAAGGTCTCCAGCTGTATCTCAGCGGGCTCCGCAGCCAGAAACTGGCTCTCCGTCATAGAGAAGAAGCGCTCAGCAATCTTCATGTCGATGGGCGATATTTTTTCCACATCCACACCTAGATCAGTATCACCACCAGAGATTAGAGCAATCCAATCGCCGGAGTGCGAGACATTAAATTGAACATCAGCATCGTTGCTGAGCGAAGGTTTGCCGTATTTGTTACGGGTAAACGAAAACTCTCCCGGGTTTAGGCCAGTCAACTTACTCAGCGTCACACGGGTCAACACTTCACCCAGAACGGAGCGATATGCGTCCGCCAGGTGCACAAAGCGTGAAGCTTGTGCTCGTCTTTCCTCAGATACGTGCGAAAGAAAATGGTTCCAGTATGCCTCTGGCAATTCTGTCGGAACTTGTAGAACATGAATCGTTATCATCATTTATCACCTGACGATGTATTCGGCATCCATTGCAGACTTTCCTTTATATTCTTCGGTTTCTCGGGTCTTCCCATACCGCTTCATGCCTGCTGTGCTCTTTTCCATTCCTCATGTGCAGCCTGTACCCGATCCCACATTTGTTTGCGTTCCAGTTCCGTATAATTCAACAACGGTTCGTGGAACCGCTCGGCTAATACGTCTTTCCAATCGGTGTAGGTTTGTATCTCCGTTTTGCGGATACCATCGCGGTCATGCGTCCGGAGAATACATCCACGCAGCTCGGTGCTATGGAGAGCATCCCTCTGACGGAGCAAAAACGCGTTATGCCAAGGTGAATCGGCTGACTGGCTGTAGAATTCATGCTTCGGAATGAACTCTTCCAGACTGGTAAGCACTTCGGGAGCATAGTCGACTCCTTCACTTGGCCCGTTGGGCTCATATTCAAGTCTCCATCCGCCAGGAGCAACGGATGAAGGCATTAATGTATATGTGAACGGTGCTGATCCATAGGTTCCATAACGAAGAGGAAGCGGTTCGAAGGGCATGCCACCCAGACCGACATCCACAATCCAACGTTCCGCATTGGGGTCTGTATCTGGCAAAGAGACCGACAGACCGAGATGGAACGAGTTCACACGTGGCTGTTCACCATGTGGCTGAACTCCGGCACGATGCCAATGCACTGTATATCCCAGAGAGTGAAGCAGAACGCTGAATGCGCCATTTAGATGAAAACAGTAACCACTGCGCCCTTGCAATATAAGCTGAATCGATTCTTGAAGATCGATGCCTGCAGGCCGACCCGCAAAAATATCAACCGTCTGCCAGGATAGATGCTGTACGTGTGCCTGCTGGATTTCGGACAGGAATTCCAGTGTGGGTTCCTTGATATCGTTAATGCCTATCCGTTTCAGGTAGGCCTGTATTTCAGGTTGAGTCAATGTAACATTCATCCAGATCACCTCGAGTCATGTAGTGGGCGTGTGATATACTGCTGCTGCCCTGACTTCATTGTAAAAGTGATCGACTGAAATGAATATACAAGTTTGCTTCAATTGTACCGGTACAATTAAGAGAGACACATACACATCTTTCCATGATTGGGAGCGTTATTTCTTTTTCTTGGTATGTTAACCGTTTGGAGTGGATATAGGTTAGAATATAGATAGAAAGCAGGATTAGGAGAGATGGAAAAATGGCTAATGATGAAGTGATTTTGACACAGGAAGGCTTGGAAAAGCTGGAGGACGAACTGAGGGATTTAAAGACGGTGAAGCGTAAGGAATTGGCGGCGCGTCTGAAACTCGCGATCAGTTACGGTGACCTGAAGGAAAATAGTGAGTATCATTCAGCCAAAGATGATCAGGCTTTTATGGAAACCCGCATTTTGATTCTGGAGAAAATGCTGACCAAAGCAAGAGTCATCACTTCGGACAATATCGACTCGAACAAAGTAAGCATTGGCTCAACCATTCTGCTTAATGATATTGAGTTTGCCGAGAAAATTGAATACATGCTGGTTGGTCCGGCCGAGGCAGATGTTGCTGATAACAAAATATCCTACGAAAGCCCGCTTGGCAAGGAACTGATGGGCAAAGAAGTAGGCAGCGTCATTCATGTCAATGCGCCAATGGGCGTTATCAAATATGAGTTGCTTGAAATTAAAGTTTAATCGGAATAGAGGTGTTTCGACAACCATGGGAATGGCTGTTGCAGCACCTCTTTTTTGTCCGTATAGGTTGATATTCAGCTGCGTTTCTTCCGTCCATTCAGAACCTCAAAGGTCATAACATACACGACCCAGAACAGGATCACGATATGGATCATCGCAATGGAGATGCCGATGCCGTATATCCAGCCGTTGGTCAATCCTGATCCGAGCATGTTAAAGCCTGCTCCATGTCCTCCGCCAACCCCCCCATGCCCGCTACCCATAAGGAATGGTCCTTCCTCTGCCCCAACGTCGCCGCCAGAGCCTGTGCTCATGATCATGGCAATATTTACGTAGGTAGTCAGGGAGAAGGCGATTGCTGCGTACATCCATTTACGTTCAAAGAACGGGACCAGAACAAAGAATAACAAAGCAGGTATGCTGTAACGCTCATGAATTTCCGTTGGCAGCATAAAGAAGGCGAGATTCACCGCTGCACCTGCAATGAGCAGAGATGAGATACGAATTTCCTTGATTAACAACAGATAGGCTGATAAGCCAACCACAGCAATAGCAAGCAGCAGCAGCCCCAACATTTTGTACGTCACTATGCCAAACAACACCGTAGCATCGTTTGTTGCCGGATCACCTAGCAGGTGATACCAAATATTCATGGCATTCAGGGAAAGCTGGGGGTACATATTAACGGCGCTTCCGTATGCATTGTTCAGCATGGCACTGAGGGTTCCGTTTGCTGCAAAATAGAGAAACACAGGCAGGGTAGCAATCATTAATCCTGCTGCAAATAGAAGCATGCCGCGAAATTGCCTGTGATAAAGCTGGCGTAGTAATACAATACCGATGACCGGGGCAATGACGATTGCCTGAAACTTCGCCAGCAGGGCAACGGAGAATATAACACCCGCCAAGAGAGGATTACTTAGAAGGAGAACGGTAGATAATACCATCAATGTACTGTGCAGGATGTCGATCTGACCCCACATGGCGCTGTCGACCAACAGACCGGGGTTGAAGGAAAGGACTGCAAGCAGCAATAAACATGCGCCAGGGCCCAGTCGTTTGAAGGTGAGGGTTAAGACTGCCATGGACAGGACGTCGAAGGCGATAGGCAGTATTTTCATGGACAGATTGCCAGCTGAGGCGGTTATGCCCAGGCCATCGAGTATCCAGCGATACAACCCCAGAATGACGATAAACAAGGGGGATAGTTCTGATCTTTGCCAAACAGGTATGATTCGCGAATACCGTACTGGTGAACAGCATTCATCCAATCAACGAACAGGGACTGATCTCCGACATAACCCCTGAATTGTGTTCCAAGGTACAACCGAAGCAGCAGACCTCCGGTGAAAATCAGAACGGCATACAGCCAGAAATACCTGTTCCATCGGGTTTTTGGATCTGTGTAGCTCAGTGTGTTCATGATTCTCCTCCTCAGCATGGGCGATTGAGATTGGTGCAAGTATAGGCGACCAAGATGAGAGAGGGATTAATTTTCGACCGTAAGTGTGTGGTACGAAGCTTAAAGTTTGCTGAATGCCAGTGCTAACACGACGGATTTAAAAGCAGAGAAGCAGGAGCCTTTGAGGAGGTTCCTCCTTCTTAACGGTTTGGTGGTCGCCTGGAAAGTTGAGTTTGCAGCCTTCTGAGGAATTACCGAAATACAGGGCAGGGTTGGCGTACTCCTTTTTATCACATACTGCATATTAGGGGGTTCAGTGGACTACATATCGCATGCTGATTGCTTTGTTAAGCGAAGAAGGCAAGGGCAGCATATTTAATGTAGACATTCCTGTAAATAAATAACATTTCGATTAATTTCGATTTTCGAATGACCTGAGTGGATGACTGTTATATAATAACGGAAAATCTTAGAACAGATGGAGTAGATATAATGAATTTTAGTAAGTCCAATGATTCCAACTTGAATCAAGACGGTCCAAACAAAGGTGAACGCTTCTCACAAGCCGGATTCATTATGGCTGCCATTGGCAGCTCGGTCGGTCTGGGCAACATGTGGAAGTTTCCTTATATTACGGGGAGAACGGGGGCGCTGCCTTTTTCCTGCTCTTTATCGTTTGTCTTCTGTTGATTGGTCTGCCCGTATTGCTGGCCGAACTTGCGATTGGCCGCAGCGGCAGAGGAAGCGCAGCAACGGCTTTTATTAAAGCAGGTGGACAAAAGGGGTGGCTTGCGGCTGGCTTGCTGCAAGTACTGACGCCGTTTATCATTCTTTCCTTTTATGTCATCATTGCAGGCTGGACGCTGCAATATGCAGTGACGTCCTTCAGCGGTACATTGTATAACAATACCGACTTTGCCGGACAATTCGGTGATTTTGTGGGCGGTTATATGCCTTTGGTGTGGCAAGTGGTTGCAGTCCTGATCACAGGCCTGATCGTAGTCAAAGGAGTCTCCAACGGCATTGAGAGGTTTAACAAGATCCTTATACCGGCGATGCTGGTGCTGCTCGTGATTCTGATGATACGTGCGGTAACTTTACCGGGAGCTGGAGCGGGAGTATCCTTTTTCCTGAACCCCGACTTCTCACAGCTTACGACCGAATCTGCCCTGGTTGCGCTTGGACATGCCTTCTTCTCCCTGTCGCTTGGTATGGGTATTCTCGTGACATACGGTTCATATGTTGATAAAAATCAATCGCTCGGTGCAGCAACCGTTGCTGTCGGCGCGGGTGACCTGATATATGCGTTCATTGCCGGTCTGATCATATTCCCAACGACATTTTCCTTCGGGATTGCACCGGATCAGGGTCCGTCGTTGATCTTTGTGGCACTGCCTGCTGCGTTCTCGGCCATGCCGCTCGGATTCCTGTTCGGCGGATTGTTCTTCGTGCTTCTGGCGATAGCGGCATTAACATCAGCTGTATCCTTGCTGGAGGTTCCGGTGAAGTATTTCATGGAGCGATTGTCCTGGAGCCGTAGTCGTGCGGTATGGGTCATTTCACTTGCAGTCTTCCTCGTGGGTCTTCCTTCGGCACTTTCCTTGGGGTTGATGCCTGATCTGAAAATTGGCTCCAAAAATGTGTTTGACTGGATGGATTTTGTGGCATCGAACATCATGCTTCCAGTTGGTGGATTGCTGGTTACTATTTTTGCCGGATACTTCTGGAAAAAGGCTGCCGAAGCATCCGGCCTGCGTGCAGGATGGTTCCGGGTATGGCTGTTCATGCTGCGTTACGTAGCGCCTATCCTGGTGCTTCTGGTTCTGCTGCACACCTCCGGTATTATTCACTTCTAAACGGTTGGGAATGGAAATGAAGAAGTAAGGTACTGTGCAGATTTGCCATTGATAAAACCTCTTGGAAGAAATGCAAAAGCCCTTGTGTTCCCTCGTCAATTTTGGGACAATACAGAGTAGAGGTTTTTTGGGTAGGACCGATGAGCCATATGCTTTTTTGCGAAAAGAGGACAATAACATGATTAAATCATCCATATATGGATTAACATTAGAGCAATTACGTGCCTGGCTGCCGGAGCATGGACAGAAGAAATCCCGTGCTTCCCGCATCTGGGAATGGTTATATCAGGAGCGTGTGAACGATTTTACCGAGATGACGGATGTCCGTCAGGAATGTCTGGATGTTATTTCCGAGCATTTTACAATGAACTCGCTGAGTGAACATGTGAAGCAGGAATCGGCAGACGGCACGGTGAAATTTCTGCTGCGTATGCAGGACGGCAATCTGATTGAAACCGTCTTAATGCGACAAAAATACGGTCTCACTGTATGTGTAACCACTCAAGTGGGATGTAACATTGGCTGCAGCTTCTGCGCGAGCGGGCTGATCAAGAAGAGCCGTGATCTGTCCGGTGGCGAAATTGTAGAACAGATTATGCATGTACAACACTATCTTGACTCAGCTGGCCAAGGCGAGCGGGTAACTAATGTGGTCGTGATGGGAATTGGCGAGCCGTTTGACAATTTCAAGAACATGACGGACTTCATCGAAGTGATTAAGGATCGTAAAGGATTGGCGCTTGCGGCCAAGCGGATCACTGTATCCACGAGCGGACTGCCTGACAAAATTAAGGAATTCGCCGACAGTAATCTGCAAGTCAATTTGGCGATTTCGCTGCATGCACCGAATAATGAACTGCGTACACACATTATGAAGATCAACCGCGCCTTCCCGATTGAGCAATTGATGGACGCGGTGGATTATTACCTGACGACAACGAACAAACGCATTATGTTTGAATATATTTTGCTTCGGGACGTCAACGATCAGCGGGAGCATGCCGCCGAACTGGCTGAACTACTTTCGAGCCGGAAAAGCATGGTCAGCGTCAATCTGATTCCGTACAATCCGGTGGATGAGCACAGCCAGTATCAGCGGAGTACCGAAGAGTCCATTCTGGGCTTCTATGATACATTGAAAAAGAATAATATCAACGCCACTGTACGCATGGAGCATGGTACCGATATCGATGCCGCCTGCGGACAACTGCGTAGTAAACAGATGAAAAATAATGCCGATGAATCGCAGCCAGGTCGTCTGGCTTTGGGATAAAGAGGTGAGAGAAGAAGTCAGGTTAACGCCTGACTTCTTTGTCATGATCATGCTAATTAAACGCTCTCCTAAGTGGAGCACTCCTAACGAACACACCACACCTTATTGAGGCAAATTACATGAATTAGAAATCCTAACGCATCTCAGCCACTTTATTACGGTAAAAACCGCAGAAAAAGGTGCATTGTAGGCTGCAAAACAGTAAATAAGGTGTATACGATTCATTACATTCTCAAAGTGGCTGAATCTCCTATAGTAACACTTGCTGGGTTCCTTAGAACCCAAAAGAGCATCCCAAAGTCTTGTTCTTGACCTTGAGGATGCTCTTTGTTCTTTTTGTAGTTATTTCAGCTTTTTGGTCATCAGCAGATGAGGAATGCCATCTTCCATAAATACGTCCGAGGCAGCTGTGTATCCGAGACGTTCGTAGAACCCGGAGGCTTGTACCTGAGCGTGTAGCTTGGCTTTCTCCAGCCCTTGGTCCAGGGCCATCTGTTCCAGCTTATCGATTAGTACACGACCAAGCCCATGTTTTCGATAATCGATCATGACACAGATCCGTTCCAATTTAGCAACATTTTCAACTACACGCAGTCTGGAAGAGGCAGCTGGCGCACCGTCCACGTAAAGAAGGATATGACGAGCTTCTGTATCCAGTGCATCGTAAGCGTCGAATTCATCCTCCGCAGGCACCCCTTGCTCTTCAACAAAGATGGCGGTACGTATGGCGAAGCAGGCGTCGAGCAAATCTTGGCGATTAGCTTCAACAATAGTTGTATTCATGAAATTTTCCCCTTTAGTCAATAGTAATCCTATCCTGACATGGTAAACTGGTACATAGCATGAACGTGTACCTGTCCCATGTGTTATCATGGTTAAAATTTGAACAGATTCAATTTAGTTATATCATCAATTATGTTGCGAATGCAACAATTATAGATGGAGAGTGGATACATTGACTGAAAAAAAAGAAGTGCTGCGTGAAATTGGCATGATTGCCCGCTGTCTGGATTCAATCAGCAACGTTGAATTCCAGCATCTAAACCTGTCTCGTGGACAGTATTTGTATCTTTATCGCATTTGCGAGAATCCTGGCATTATTCCCAACCAGCTGGCTGAACTAATCAAAGTCGACCGTACCACGGCAGCCAGAGCTATCAGCAAACTGGAATCGGACGGATTTATTGTCAAACAATCCGCATTGGATAATAAGAAGAATAAGCTGTTATATCCGACAGAGGCTGGTCTTGAAGCCTGGGAGTTTATCCGCAGAGAAGGAGTTCACTCGGACCAGGTGACGCTTCAAGGCTTGACGGAAGAGGAGATTGAGACAGCCGTGAACCTCTTACGCCGAATGCGTCATAATATCGAGGTGGATTGGAAATTCGTCAAAAAAGGCGGCCGCCGGCCTTATATGGATCAATCTGAATAAATCCTATCTCTGTCCTTGATTGCTATAATCCATTTCATTTACGCCTGCGTGTCCTATTATACGTATGGCTTCTTTGAAGCATGTCGATAGACGCTTTTCTCAGTAAATTCACAGAAAGTGATGCTATACTTCTTCTCATCAGGAATAAACCATTCATTGTGAAGGGGGGGCAACGATCATGAACAAAGCAGCCGTAAAGAAGAAATCGTATATACCGAAGAAAGACCGTAAATGGGTATTGCTCAGTCTGGTGGTGGCAGCAGTTATTTTGGCTTACGGTCTGTGGAGTTTAATTCATCTGTATAACAGTACAACAAACTGGAACGACCACCACATCAGCGAGGCTTATAAGGGTTATGGCTCTCAGGCCCAGATATTGCTCTTTATCGTGCTGGCTTATTACGTGATCCTGTTTGTGATGAAACGTAAATGGCTTGACGCCTGGGCGCAAATCAGGAAACTAGCTATAAAGCTGCTGGGCATAGCCCGTCGTGTACACGTCCCGATAGCCATTGTTGCAATGGGATTGATAGCCCTTCATGTGATTGGAGCTTTTTTGTTTAACTTCATGCTGGATTTTAATCATATTACGGGATTGCTCGCTGGGATTGCTCTGCTTCCTGTTCCGATTGCCGGGATTTTCCGTTACAAGAAGCTAGATCGGCAGTGGCATCTGAGATCGGGTCTCGCTTTTGCTGTATTGTTCCTGATCCATGCTTTTCTATAAAAAAGAAGTACAGTGAAGCGCCAAGATGGCGCTCGCTGTACTTTTTTGGTTTTAGGTTTGCCGAGGTTGAATCAGGCAAGGGTTCCAACTATAGCTTCCAAAGGTGTATAATCTTTCAGGCTGAATAGGAGAGCTAAACTTCATCTCAGTAACGGAGGGGTACGCAATGAACGAACGTGGATCTGATTTTTACGAAGATGAAGCTAATTTTGAGAAGTATATGGAACGCCGGCAGTGGCAGGAAAATGCCAACGATACGCTGGAGAAGCCTGTGATGCTGGAATTGATCGGAGACGTTGGGGGAAAGAGCATATTGGATCTCGGCTGTGGGGATGCGAGGTTCGGAGCAGAACTGCTGGGCCCTGGCCATCTTGGAGGCAATTATACCGGAGTTGAAGGTTCAGTGAATATGATTCAGGCTGCCAATGAAACGATAAAGGGCAAGAACGCACAGATTGAGCAAGCTTATATGGAAGACTGGAGCTATCCCGCGGATACATATGATCTGGTCATTTCCAGACTGGCGATTCATTATATTGAAGATGTGAATAGCTTGTTCCGAAAGGTATATCACACGTTAAAAGAGAATGGTACATTCGTATTTTCGGTAGAACATCCTGTGATTACGTCGACGTTACAGCCTTCGGGGACCCGAACCAACTGGGTGGTTGATCAGTATTTTGTGGAGGGATTCCGGGAGCAGCAATGGCTTGGAGGTACGGTGAAAAAAATGCATCGCTCCATTGAATCCTACTACATGGCATTACAGCAGGCGGGATTTCAAGTACAGCATCTGCGGGAATCGACGCCTCAGCGTCCGTATTTTGTGAACGAGGAGACGTACCTGCGCAGACAGCGCATTCCGTTGTTTTTATTCCTCTCTGCCCGGAAATAGTACACAGAAAACTGTGGATAATTCATAACATAACCAAACAGCCCAAAAGCCTGTCCACATGTGGATAAGATTCTGGGCTGCTTCGAATATTCTGACTGTGAATAGATAAATTGAACTAAAGAATATTTACACTTGCCACTCCGTTGACAGAACAACCTTCCGATCACTGTTATCCCCAGATTCTTTTGAATCCCTTATTTAAAGGGGAAAATCCGGGGATAAAGGCGAACGCTCTGCTTCTTCAGGTTATTTCTGTCCTCTCCGTTATCGTGTAAATGTTTAGTTCAATTTATATAGATATAGAAAATTATTTATCCGATGCTCTTACATAGACACGTTCTCCATGCCGATCCACATCCACAGGGGATTCAAAAAAGTTACTCAATACGTCACGGTTCATCAACTCGCTGGTTAATCCGCTATTCACGATCTCGCCCCGGCGAAGCAGCAGGCTGTGACTGAATACAGGCAATATTTCCTCCGTATGATGGGTCACGTAGATGAGCGAAGGGGTATCCGGCTTCTGCGTCAGCTCGTTGATACTTTCCAGCAGCCGCTCTCTGGAGAACAAATCAAGCCCATTGCAGGGTTCGTCCAGAATGAGAACACGGGGGTTAGCCATCAGGGCTCTGGCGATGAGCAGCTTCTGCTTCTCCCCTGGGAACAGGTGCGATATTCGCGATCCCACAAATGCTGACAGCCGAGCGTATGCATCAATTCCCGTGCTTGATCCAGATCCTCGTCTGACAGTTTATCGTACAGTCCAATGGTGGCGTGTTTGCCGCTGATGACAACATACTGTGTGCGATCGGTACCATATAATTTCTCCTGAAGGGAGGAGCTGACCCAGCCGATCGACTTCCGTAGCTCGCGCAAATCCACATCTCCGTAACGGTGTCCAAGCACGGTTATCGTACCTTCTGTCGGCCAGAGATATCCGGTGATCATGTTCAGGAGTGTGGTTTTACCGGAACCATTCAGGCCAAGCAGTGCCCAATGTTCGTCTTCGTTTACACGCCAGCTGACATCGTTCAGCAGGGTGATCGGTCCCCTTTTCCAAGTAACATGCTTTACATCAATGATCATGGGTTATTCCTTCCTTCTGTTAACCTCTGTCTCAATTATCCTGACCTTATTGTAGTCACAAAACGACTGACGTTTCAATGCATATTAGGCGTTCCGTGGCCGATCCCGGCGCAGGAATACAGCACACACCCCGAGCAGCGGCAAAAAGGAACATAGCTTGATGACGAATGAAATGCTGGTCACGTCAATCAGGGAACCGAGCACAACCGATCCAAGTCCTGCCATACCAAATGACAGACCGAAGAACAATCCCGATACCGTCCCAATATGACGCGGCAGCAATTCCTGCGCATACACTATGATGACGCTGAATCCTGACATCAGAATCAGTCCGATGATGCCGCACAGCACCATGGATAGAGCAGGTCCCGCATAAGGCAGCAATAGTGAAAATGGTGCAGTACCCGCAATGGAGAACCAGATCATCGGTTACGTCCATAACGGTCAGCCAAGGGGCCGCCGAGCAAGGTGCCAACCATGCCAGCAAATTGCAGAACGAACAGGCAGATCTGAGCTTGCGAAAGAGGCAGGTTATACGCATCGGCGTAATAAAAAGCATAGTATCCGGTCATACCGGCAATATATACGAATTTGGAAAACAGCAGCAGGATGAGAATACCCATTGTAAAAGCGATAAATCCCCGACTTACATGCTGGGCAGCAGGCTGCACAATGCCGTTTGCCTGTACAGGCTGTTGCTGACGGCTGCGATTGTCCGCCAATTTGTCTCTATACCAGCGGCTAACGGAAGACTGGATAAAGATCCCGATCAGGGCAAAGGCCATCAGCCACAGAAAACTAAGCTGCCCATGCGGGAGCAGGATAAAGGCAACGAGCAATGGGGCGAGAGCCTGACCGGTATTACCACCGACCTGGAAGATGGACTGTGCCATTCCGCGACCGCGACCAGCGGCCAGATGGGCGACACGTGAGGATTCGGGATGAAGAATGGATGAGCCTATGCCGATCAATGCTGCGGATACTAACAGCATCCATAACTCGGAAGACAAGGCAAAGCCGAGAACACCAATCAGGGAGAATAACATGCCGCCGGGAAGCAGGATCGGCATCGGTTTGCGATCAGACATATAACCGACCAGCGGCTGAAGGACCGATGCGGTAATATTCAATGTGAAGGCAATCCAGCCCATCTGGGCGAAACTGAGCTGCATGGTTTGCTGAAACAGCGGGAAAGCAGACGGAACAACGGTCTGCATCGCATCATTCAGCAGATGGGCGAAGCTGACCCCGGCAAGCGCCCAATTGGCGGAGTGATTGATTTGCATTTTGCTTACAGCGGCTTGAGCCACGGGAGATCACCTCGAATTATTTTTTACCATGATAAAAGATACAGGCCGCTATTGTCTTTGTGAAAAGTGCTTGGAAAGTGAGCACGATTTGCTATAATGTCAGCAGGTGAGGAAACGATGGAATTAAATATGATGCTGAATGGATTGGAATTGTGGAAGGCTTCTGGCGGATTCGCCAATGAACCCCATGTGCACGATGACTGGTATCAGGTAACGATGCCTGTAAGAGGCGAGTGTCATCTGGTGCAGGAACAGCAGACATATCCTCTGCAAGCAGGATTGGGGATTATTGCCCATCCCCGGATGGAGCACTTTTTCGAGATTGGTGCGGATTCCGCGGTTATCGTTATCAAGTTTCGCAATCCGCCAATTGGCGGATTGGAGGATTCAGATCAACAAGGAGCGCAGACTGAGTTTCGGACCACACAAACCTTCGATCCGGCTGAGATCAGCAGACTGTTTCGAGGCTGGAACGCCATTTTGCTGGACGATGCGCCCGAACCATTGCAGATACAGGAAACGGAGCTTGCGGTAGAGACATATCTTGGACGGATGCTGACCGGTCAACAGAATGGGAGTAGCCTGAAGCTGGCAGCCACAGGAATGGGTGGGGAAGGGAGTTCGGGCGGGAGCCTGGTTTACGGGCAGCTTCGGAATCTGCTTCAGCGAACAAGCGCCAACGGCGGCGCGTTCATTGACCCCCATATGCAGCGCGTGCTGGAGTATATATACAGTGACTATACAAGTCCAATGGACATCGAATCCATGGCGGCGGTTGCGCACCAGAGCAGATATCATTTTATGCGTTCCTTTAAGGCACTGACAGGTTCAACTCCGTATCAGTACGTGCTGAATTTGCGTGTGGAGGAAGCGACCCGACGACTGCGCCATACAACAGATTCGGTGACCACCATCAGCTTTGGGCTGGGGTTCTCCAATGTCAGTCAGTTCTACAGAGCGTTTCAGCGAGTGACGGGTGTAACACCGATGGAGTATCGGAACCAGATGTAGAAATCCGAAGACGTTGGGCCATAAGTACACTTTTTGAAAAATAAAACAATCCTGCGCTGCGCCAGAACGCTGGCGGAGGAAGGACAAGAGCCGGGCAGAACGGAAGAAAACGTTCATTGCCCTTTTTTTCTCTCCTTTTTGCCACTAGCAGGTCACCCTGACCAACAAAACCATGCAGTTCTCTGTGCAGGCATACACTGATTTTTGTTGTTGCCAAACCAGATGGACTTTGCTAAGATGGGAAAAATAGTTTATGTAAGCGTATACATTAAGGGTAAAATTACAACGTTGTAATTATGGATTTATGTTTATATCTATGTCTTTAATCGTTTTTTATTTGTATTAATACTCCATTCAAAAAGGGATTTAATGGGTTTTTATTTAAGGGGATGACCTGAATTATGCATGAAGTGGTATGTTTATGTCCAAAAATTCAAACGTTGTAATTTTAATGCGAAGGAGAGTCTAAATGGTGAAAAATCACATGTCGACGCTATTCAGCCTGATCAAACGGGATAAGGTTTTGCTGCTGATGTTCTCACCCATTTTTCTGTATTACGTCATCTTCATGTATGTTCCGATGCCTGGCATGCTGCTGGCCTTCCGCAACTTCATGCCAGGGCAGGGAATGTTCAGCGGGGAATGGGTTGGCCTAAGGTGGTTTGATCAGTTTGTGAACTCCATCTACTTCTGGAGGCTGCTGCGCAACACGTTTTTGCTCGCTTTCCTGCCACTCCTGTTCGGCTTCTCCATCCCCATTCTGTTCGCCGTCTGTATTGTGGAGATCAAGAATCAGACGTTCAAGCGGTTCGCCCAGACCGTCACCTACCTTCCGCATTTCATCTCCACCGTCGTGGTCGCGGGCATGATTATCAACTTCCTGTCACCCACTGACGGGATCGTGAACACCTTGATTGCCAAGCTCGGTATGGAGAAAGTGAACTTCATGATGGACGCCGGGTGGTTCCGAACGATATTCACCAGCTCTGATATCTGGCAGAGCTTTGGCTTCAGCTCCATCATCTACATTGCAGCCATTATGGGCATTGACCCCGAAATGTATGATTCCGGCAAAATGGACGGCGTCAACAAATTCCAGGAGCTATGGCACCTGACACTTCCAAGTATCAAACCAACGATTGTCATCCTCCTGCTCCTGTCGCTTGGCGGCATTATGAGCGTAGGCTTCGAGAAAGTATATCTGCTCTATAACGGTGCTACCTATGAGACCGCAGACGTGTTATCCACCTACGTATACAGGATGGGGATTGAAGGACAGAACTACGGATTTGCGACAGCTGTCGGCCTATTCAACTCTATTATCACCTTTGTGCTAGTGTTCGCGGCTAATACGATGACCCGGCGCCTGACCAAGATGTCACTCTGGTAAGACCATATCCCGACCCAAAGGAGACCTGTATGCAAAAATCAAGAAGTGACCGGTTATTCTACGGATTTGTCTACCTGCTGACTATATTGGCTGTCGTCGTTACGCTGTATCCTTTCCTGTATGTGATCAGCATTTCATTCAGTTCGGTTGATGCGATCGACAAACAAAAGGTTGCGTTGTGGCCGGTAGGATTCACCTTGTCCGGGTATAAAATGGTGCTCCAATACCGGGAGTTGTGGGTGTCCTTCTATAACACCCTGTGGTACACCGTTATAGGTACACTGCTGAATATTGTAGCTACGTGCCTCGCTGCATTTCCGTTATCCAGACAACAATTTTTCCTTCGCAGAAAGCTGAACTTTTTCATTGCCTTCACCATGTATTTCTCGGGTGGACTCATCCCGGTCTACATGCTGATTACGTCACTCGGGCTGTACAATACGCGATGGGTGATGGTGCTGCCCGTGCTGGTCATTACGTTTAATGTCATGATCTGCCGCTCAGCCTTCGAGGGTATTCCGAATGAAATCTTCGAAAGTGCAAGCATAGACGGGGCCAATGAACTGACCATGTTATACCGTCTAGCAATACCCATCATCAAGCCAACGCTTGCCGTGCTGACGTTATATTACGCCGTATTCCACTGGAACAACTTCTTCTCAGCCCTGCTATATCTGGGCAAACAGGATATGCAGCCCTTGCAAATGTTCCTGCGCAGAGTGCTGATCATGGCATCACCGGAGGTCATGCAAAAAATGGGTGGCACGATGACCACAGGCGCGCTGGCGGTGTCCACACTTCAGGTTCGGTATGTGTCGATTGTGGTCAGCATTCTGCCAATCGTTACGATCTACCCTTTTATCCAGCGGTACTTCGTCAAAGGGATTACCCTCGGAGCCGTGAAAGGATAGCCTTATTGATCACCATGCATCACCCAAGATTGTTCATAACGAGGAGGAATAACGGATGATAATCAGAGGGGCCGGAAGAAAAGTGTTCTCGCGGTGATACTTGCCATCAGTCTCGCCGCATGCAGCAGCAGTACAGGAGCAGGGGGAGACAAGGAAAGTGCTTCAACAAGCTCGGAACCAGCGTTTAACTACACAGGGCAGGTCCGGTAACCGACCAGAAAGATGCCAAGCTGTCGATTCTCGGGACCAACGCATGGACGACCAACGTGGATCTCTCGACTGCCGAGATTGTGAAGAAAATTGAGAGC
Organism: Paenibacillus sp. 1A_MP2; assembly: GCF_052244825.1. Classification (NCBI taxonomy): domain Bacteria; kingdom Bacillati; phylum Bacillota; class Bacilli; order Caryophanales; family Paenibacillaceae; genus Paenibacillus; species Paenibacillus sp. 1A_MP2. The sequence goes on from NZ_JBQQCS010000001.1 coordinate 632,753, forward strand.
AATGCTGGGGTAACGGTCGATTGGGATCTCATCCCGCCGCAGAACTACGCGGATGCGGTGAATCCAAGGCTTGCGGCTGGAACGGGATTGCCGGATATCGTCTATTTGCCGGATCAGGATCAGCTCATGAAATACATTAACAGTGGTCTGTTTATTCCGCTGAATGATCTGGTAGAGAAGTATGGCGTGAATCTCAAAAAAATATACGACAAATCCCCATCCGTCAAAGCCAGTTTAACGACGCCAGATGGTAAAATGTATTATGTTCCGCAGCAAACGCTTACGAAGAACTACATGCCATTGTTTATGGTGAATGAACGCTGGTTGAAGAAGCTGGGACTGAACGAACCTACGACACTGGATGAGTTCACAGCGATGCTGCGCAAATTCAAGACAGATGACCCGAACGGTAACGGCGAGGCGGATGAAATACCATTGTCCATGGAATCCAAGTTTGTGCCGATGGCATTTGGCCCTGCTTTTGGCCTGGATCTGTCCAATCAGTTCTATGCCGATGACCAGGGTAAGGTGCATTTCAGCTATTATGAGCCTGCCTACAAGGAATATCTCACATACCTGAATGGGCTGTACAAAGAAGGCCTGCTCGGGGTGGACTATGCCAGTACGACAAGCGATCAGGTGACCTCCCGCATCTCACAGGATGTAACCGGAGCCACGTTTAATTTTAGCTGGTACATGTCGATGGTCTACAGTCCGCTGTTCAAGGATTATGATCCTGCGGAGCCCATCTTCAAAGGCATTCTGCCACTAAAAGGACCGCATGGTGACCAGTTTTATATTGGACGTACAGCCGTGAGTGGCATCTTTGGAATCTCCAAGGACAGCAAAAATCCGGAGCTCGCCTTCCGTTTCCTGGATTATGCGGTGAGTGAAGAAGCGCAAACGTATTATACGTGGGGAATCAAGGATGATACGTATACTGAAGAGAATGGCGTGAAGACATTCACGGACAAAGGCAAGGATAACGACTATATCCAGAAACTCGGCATTGGTCCCGTGAATCTGCCGAACATTCAGTCTACGGACTCGGCGGATTCCGTTGTGGCTGAATGGCATGCCAAGCTTGACAAGGAACTGGAGCCTTACATCCACGAACCGTTCCCATTCGTATATGCTCTGCCGGATGAGGCGAGTGTAGAGAGCATGTCCATGCCGGATATTACGACATATGTGGAAGAGATGAACTTTAAATTTATAAGCGGAGATACCAGTCTGGATCAGTTTGACAATTATATTGAGACGCTGAAAAAAATGAACATTGAGCAGGTTATTGCCGGCAGACAGGCGCAATATGACCGGTATAAGGCTGCACAGCAATAAGCTTCCCAAGGGTTGAGAGGTGTGGATTGATTTGATAACCATTAAGGACATTGCCAAACTGGCGGGAGTGAGCTACAGCACGGTATCCAAGGCGCTCAACGGTGATCCCCGTATCAAACCGGCGACGCGGCAGAAGGTGCTCGCGGTTGCGGAGAAGCATCAATATCGAAAAAACATTATGGCACAGCAGCTTTCCACCGGCAGAAGCAACATTATCGGCTTTGTTCTTGATGAACTGAGCAATCCGTTGTTCTCGAATATATCGGGCAATCTGCACGCAGAGTTGAAGAAGCGGGGATACCAGATGATTTTGGTCGTCGCGGATGATGGGCTGGATGTTTTTAGCCAGCTTCGCGTAGATGGATGCATTCTGTGGGATTATGCGCTGGATAATCGGGATGCCTTCTGGAAAAAGTTCGCGACACTTAACATGCCGTGTTTTGTGCTTGGTACAGATGAAGCCCCGAACTCCCCTTATATCAAGATTGACCGGAAAGAGGGCATATACAAAGCGGTTGAGCATCTGAACTCACTGGGACATAGCCGGATTGGTTTCATTGGCAACTCGCAGAATATCAAGCTTGAAGGGTATCGGGAAGCTTTGCAGCGCACGGGTCTTGAATTTGATCACCGCCATGTGCTGCCTGCACACTCCTCCTGGGAGGACGGATATTTTGCTATTCGAAATTATACGTTTGAACCCGATTCACCAACGGCATTTATTGGCTTGAACAACCTGGTGACCCGAGGTGCGCTGAGGGCTTTGCTGGAAGCAGGCTACAGTGTACCCAATGATATTTCGTTAATCGGTTATGATGATCTGCCGGATATGCAGTATGCCGAGGTGGCACTGACAACCATTGGTCCGCCACTGGATGAACTGGCCGCACAGGCGGCAGAGTTGATCGTATCGTTGATCCGTGATGAGCATGTGGATTATCCGGTCGTCATTCAGCCGCAGCTGAATCATCGCAATTCGACAGCCGTTTGTCGGCAGCAGGTGTCTGAGCATTAAGGATAGGCTGAGTACAACATTCAAGGTCCAGGGAGGGTTCTTTTATGCAGGTACAAATGCAGTTATCTTGGTCGGAGCGAATAGCGGAGATGATTTGCCGGCAATGTGATGGAGAGGGCTATCATGTGTTTCCTTCGGAACGGTGGGCTTATGTTCAGGGGATGACGTTAATGGCAATGGCACGCATCGGCAAGCAATACGGCAAGGACGAGTATGTTTCTTTTATGAAAAGACATATGGATCTGTATATTCAGGAGGACGGTTCCATCGGAACGTATTCCCTGGAAGAGTACAACCTGGATCAGATCAATCAGGGCAAGAACCTGTTCGAACTGCTGGAGACCACCGGGTATCAGCGATATGCTGAAGCCGCACACCTGCTCGCAGCCCAGCTTGCAGGACAGCCCCGAACATCGGAGGGTGGATTTTGGCACAAAAAAATCTATCCGTTCCAGATGTGGCTGGATGGGTTGTATATGTCGTCGCCATTCCTGGCGCAATATGCCAAGACGTTTGATCGGCCTGATCTGTGGGATGAAGTGGCTCATCAGATTTTGCTGATTGAACACAAGACGCGTGATCCGCGCACAGGTCTGCTCTATCATGGCTGGGATGAATCGAAGGAGCTGATCTGGGCCGACTCCGTAACCGGATGCTCTTCGCACTTTTGGAGTCGGGCGATGGGCTGGTATGCGATGGCGATCGTGGATAGTCTGGAGCACTTCCCGATCCATCATCCGAAACGGGGCACAATCATTGGCATCTTCGAGCGTATGTGTCATGCCTTGGTTCGTGTACAGGAGCAGGAGAGCGGACTCTGGTTTCAAGTGCTGGACCAGGGATTCCGCAGAGGCAATTATCTGGAAGCTTCCGGTTCAAGCATGTTTGTGTACGCCATGGCAAAGGGCGTTCGCTTGCGTTACCTGGAGCCGCATTTCAGGCAGGCCGCAGAGAAGGGATGGCAAGGACTGACGTCCCGGTTGGTGGAAGAAACAGAGGAAGGCGTGAAGCTGAACGCGATCTGTCACGGGGCAGGGCTGAGTCTGGATCGGGATGGTTCGTACAGTTATTATGTCGGCGAGCAGATTGTGAGTGACTCGTTCATGGGCATGGCACCGCTCCTGCTGGCTGCGCTGGAAATGGAGCGATTGACATGAACAAACCTCTGTCACAAGGAGCGAATCTGGATCTGTACAGGAATGGTTACCTGGTTGCTGCGGACGGAAGTGGCGATTTTTCCACTATTCAGGCTGCCATTAATGCGATTCCGGCCGACTGCACTGAAAAGTATACAATTCGTATAAAGCCAGGCACCTATGTTGAAAAACTGCACATTGAGAAGCCAATGGTCCACCTCATGGGTTCGGGAGCCGATCAGACCATCATCACGTATGATGATTACGCGCTCAAGAAGTTCCCGAACGGGGAGTTGTATCATACCTTTCATTCCTACACGGTCTTTATCGGTGAAGATGATTTTACCGCAGAAGGGCTTTCCTTCGTAAACTCGGCTGGACCTGGTGGTGAGGTTGGTCAGGCGTTGGCCGTCTACGTGGATGGGGATCGGGCAGCCTTCCGGCATTGCCGATTTATAGGTCACCAGGACACGATCTTTACCGGACCGCTGCCTGAGCAGCCGATGGACCGGAGTTTCTTCGGGGGGCCGCGTGACGGGGCGGAGCGGCGGAAGCTGCGTCAATATTATGAGGACTGTTACATTGAGGGCGATGTCGATTTTATTTTCGGCTCGGCTACGGCGGTGTTCCAGGGGTGTGAGATCTTTGCAAAGAATCGTTTATCGGATTCAGCGGCGGCGGAGGGAGATGTGAACGGCTGGATTACCGCTGCCTCTACACCCGAGGATGTACGTTATGGCTATGTGTTTATCGATTGTGACCTAACCAGCAATGCCCCCGCCCAGTCCGTATATCTGGGCAGACCATGGCGTAATCATGCCAAAGTCTGCTTCCTGAACTGTTGGATGGGCGCGCATGTGAAGCAGGAGGGCTGGCACAATTGGAACAAGACCGATGCGGAAGCGACGGTTGCGTACGTTGAATATCATAGTGCGGGGCCTGGGGCCGGAAGTGTGATGGGGAGAGTTCCATGGGCGAAAATACTCAGTGAGCAGGAAGCGGCCGAATACGCTGTGCCTGTTATTTTATCCGGCGAGGATGGGTGGCAGCCTTTCGAAGGTATGCTGTCATTTGAACAGCTTCCTCGAAATTAAAATAAACGTGGTAATACATCCGTTACTTTAAAATAAAAAAGGCCGTCTATCACGTCTCTTAATGACGTGGTAGACGGCCTTTTGCCCGGTATATTACATTTTTCGCCCCCCATAGAAATAATTTATCCCTTATCTCAATTGCATTTTACTGATTAAATACAGGGTGAGGATCTGTAAATTCCCTGTAAAATTTGGTTGATGCCTGCAAAAGAGAAAACGAGAGGGAAGGTCCATTTTGATAAGGAAAGGGAGTGAAGCGACGCTCATCGTAAGACGGTTATACATGCTCTATAGATCGCGGATCACATGTAAGTGCACCAGTGAAGCATGGTTTGCAAGGTGAAAATAACCTTAATACAGGAGGGATTTTGCTTGAATCAAGCTGTTCGATTCCGCCCGGTCATTACATTCGCTTTGGCATTTCTTCTGATTATTACGTGGTTTGCACCAAGAGCAGACGCCGCTGCCCAGTGGCAGGCAGGCACCGCATACAAAAAAGGAGATCTAGTAACCTATTTAAATAAAGATTATGAATGTATTCAGCCCCATACGGCTTTGACCGGATGGGAGCCCTCAAATGTACCCGCATTGTGGAAATACGTCGGGGAAGGTACGGGAGGGGGACTCCAACTCCGGATACGACACCACCTTCCGTTCCTGCAGGTTTAACCTCATCCTTCGTCACGGATACATCGGTCAATCTTACCTGGAACGCATCCACGGACAATGTGGGTGTAACCGGATATGAAGTGTACCGGAACGGTACTCTCGCGGCGAACACTTCAACAACTACGGCTGTAGTAACAGGACTGACAGCCGGCACCACATATGTTTTTACAGTCAAAGCAAAAGATGCGGCAGGCAATCTGTCCGCTGCAAGTACCTCTCTCAGCGTTACGACTTCCACCGGACCTTCGAATCCTGGGCCAACCGGCAGTAAATGGCTGATCGGCTACTGGCACAACTTCGACAATGGCTCTACCAATATTAAACTTCGCAACGTGTCAACAGCCTATGACGTTATTAATGTCTCCTTTGCCGAGCCGATCTCACCCGGCAGCGGAACGCTTGCTTTTACTCCGTATAACGCTACGGTAGAAGAGTTCAAGTCGGACATTGCATACCTTCAGAGCCAAGGGAAAAAGGTACTGATCTCCATGGGAGGAGCCAATGGCACGATTGAGCTCACGGATGCGACCAAGAGACAACAGTTCGAGGATTCCCTAAAATCCATTATTTCGACTTATGGATTCAATGGCCTCGACATCGATCTTGAAGGAAGCTCCTTGTCTCTAAATGCGGGGATACCGACTTCCGTAGTCCAACGACTCCGAAGATTGTTAACCTGATTAACGGCGTGAAAGCGCTTAAATCACATTTCGGTGCCAATTTCGTTCTAACTGCTGCACCGGAAACGGCCTACGTACAGGGCGGATATCTGAACTATGGTGGTCCTTGGGGGGCGTATCTTCCAGTGATTCATGCCTTGCGCAATGACCTGACCCTGCTGCATGTGCAGCACTATAACACCGGTTCGATGGTGGGACTGGACGGCCGCTCATACGCTCAAGGGACAGCCGATTTCCATGTCGCCATGGCCGAAATGCTGCTTCAAGGCTTTAACGTAGGCGGAAGCTCGGGTCCATTCTTTAGTCCTTTGCGACCGGACCAGATTGCGATTGGCGTACCTGCTTCCCAGCAGGCTGCTGGAGGTGGCTATACGGCGCCAGCTGAGCTGCAAAAGGCATTGAATTATCTGATCAAAGGAGTATCATACGGCGGTTCCTATACATTGCGCCAGCCTGCAGGCTATGCCGGTCTCAAAGGCATTATGACCTGGTCAATCAACTGGGACGCATATACAAATAACCAGTTCTCGAACGCACATCGTCCATTCCTGAATGGGCTTAGCACGCAAAAGACAGAGGAGGTTGTGTATTAAATGATAAATTTAAATAAACACACTGCGTTTAAGAAAACTGCAAAGTTTTTCCTTGGTCTTTCCTTGCTCTTATCCGTTATTGTTCCTTCTTTTGCACTCCAACCTGCTACGGCCGAAGCAGCAGATTCTTATAAAATTGTTGGGTACTACCCATCCTGGGCTGCGTACGGGAGAAACTATAATGTAGCCGATATCGATCCGACCAAAGTGACGCATATCAACTATGCGTTTGCCGATATTTGCTGGAACGGCATTCATGGAAATCCAGACCCTTCGGGACCCAATCCTGTAACCTGGACCTGCCAGAATGAAAAAAGCCAAACGATCAATGTTCCGAACGGAACGATTGTGCTCGGCGATCCATGGATCGATACGGGCAAGACCTTTGCAGGGGATACGTGGGATCAGCCCATTGCAGGCAATATCAATCAGCTGAACAAGCTGAAACAAACCAATCCTAACCTGAAAACAATTATCTCCGTCGGAGGATGGACGTGGTCCAACCGCTTCTCTGATGTAGCTGCGACTGCTGCAACTCGAGAGGTCTTTGCGAACTCTGCCGTCGACTTCCTGCGGAAGTACAATTTTGACGGGGTAGATCTGGACTGGGAGTACCCGGTATCCGGCGGACTTAATGGTAACAGTAAACGTCCTGAAGATAAGCAAAACTACACTTTGCTCCTGAGCAAAATCCGTGAAAAGCTGGATGCAGCGGGAGCTGTGGACGGCAAGAAGTATCTGCTTACGATTGCAAGCGGTGCGTCTGCGACCTATGCTGCCAATACGGAGCTTGCAAAAATTGCTGCCATCGTCGACTGGATTAACATTATGACATACGATTTTAACGGGGCTTGGCAAAAAATCAGCGCGCATAATGCGCCATTGAACTATGATCCTGCGGCTTCAGCCGCTGGCGTGCCAGATGCCAATACATTTAATGTGGCTGCCGGAGCACAAGGGCATTTGGATGCAGGCGTACCGGCTGCTAAACTCGTGCTTGGTGTTCCATTCTACGGCCGTGGCTGGGATGGATGTGCACAGGCAGGCAACGGCCAGTATCAGACGTGCACGGGTGGTTCTTCCGTTGGAACATGGGAAGCAGGCTCCTTTGACTTCTATGATCTGGAAGCCAATTACATCAACAAAAACGGATATACACGTTACTGGAATGACACGGCCAAAGTGCCATATCTCTATAATGCGTCCAACAAACGCTTTATCAGTTATGACGATGCAGAGTCCGTTGGATATAAAACGGCTTATATCAAGAGCAAAGGGCTCGGCGGAGCGATGTTCTGGGAGCTCAGCGGTGACCGTAACAAAACACTCCAAAACAAACTGAAAGCCGATCTGCCTACCGGAGGTACAGTGCCACCAGTAGATACGACGGCACCAAGCGTACCAGGAAATGCCCGTTCGACAGGCGTGACGGCAAACTCGGTGACGCTGGCATGGAATGCTTCAACAGATAATGTAGGTGTGACAGGCTATAACGTCTATAATGGCGCTAATCTTGCGACAACAGTAACCGGAACGACCGCAACGATCAGCGGACTCACAGCGGGTACGTCATATACCTTCACGGTAAAAGCAAAAGATGCAGCAGGTAATCTGTCTGCAGCCAGTAATGCAGTAACCGTAAGCACTACGACTCAGCCGGGAGGCGATACACAAGCGCCAACTGCACCGACAAACCTTGCTTCCACCGCGCAAACGTCCTCCAGCATAACGCTTAGCTGGACGGCATCCACAGATAACGTGGGTGTAACGGGTTATGACGTTTACAACGGGACAACACTGGCGACAACAGTAACCGGAACGACGGCAACAATCAGCGGGCTTGCGGCCGATACATCGTATACGTTTACGGTAAAAGCAAAGGATGCAGCAGGCAATGTGTCTGCAGCGAGCAACGCGGTGAGCGTGAAAACCTCGGCAGGAACGACGAATCCCGGCGTTTCCGCTTGGCAGGCAAACACAGCTTACACTGCAGGACAACTGGTCACATATAACGGCAAGACGTACAAATGTTTGCAGCCCCACACGTCCTTGACAGGATGGGAACCATCCAATGTGCCTGCCTTGTGGCAGCTTCAATAGTTAAAAATTTGAATACAACATTTTTAATTAAGCGAGCAGTGTTCGTGTAGATTGGCTTGTACCGCTAAACCGAAGAAGATAAGAAAATGGAAGACGAAAAACCACCGGCTCTTGATCCGGTGGTTTTTCGCTATAGTATGCCAAAGCAGGCTCCAAACAGGTTTTGCCCTACTTATTTTTTTATCTGTATATCAGGCTTGGACTAATCAGAAACCTTCAATTAAAAATCAAAGTTATCCGGGTCAGGTCCAACGCGAACGTCTTCGTTCAGGGCGCTAATGCGATCCATCTCATCATTGGACAGTTCAAAGTCGAATATGGAAGAGTTCTCGACAATGCGTTTTTCTTTGGTGGACTTCGGAATGGTGATGACACCGTTCTGCAAGTCCCAGCGCAGGATGACTTGTGCTACCGATTTACCTTTCGCAGTGGCAATCTCGGTCAGGACCGGGTTGTCCAGAAGTTGACCCTGCATCAGCGGGGACCATGCTTCGAACTGAATTCCATTGTTTTCACAGAACGCTTTAAGATCGACTTGAGTCAGACGAGGGTGGTACTCCACTTGATTTATCATTGGTTTCACTTCGGCATCCTGCATCAGATCTTCAAGGTGATGGATCTGGAAGTTGCTGACGCCAATGGCTTTGACGCGTCCTGCTTTGTACAGCTCCTCCATCGCTTTCCATGCACCTTTATATTTACCTGCCTTTGGCCAGTGAATGAGATACAGGTCCAGGTATTCCAGTCCCAGTTTGTTCAGTGATGTTTCATAAGCAGCAAGCGTCTCCTCGTATCCGAGGTCTTCGTTCCACACTTTGGATGTGACGAACAGATCTTCACGCTTCAAATTATTTTCTTTTAGCGCCTCGGCAATCGCTTGACCTACACCCGATTCGTTGCCATAGATAGCGGCTGTATCAATGCTGCGGTAACCGTGAGCAATGGCTTGTTTAACAGCCTCGATTAATTCGGCTCCTTCTTCTACCTTAAATACGCCAAGTCCGAACCAAGGCATATGAACACCGTTATTTAAAGCTACTGTGGATTGTAAATGTTGTGCTGTCATGTGAAGTCCTCCTCATAGTATGAACCAAAATAATAGTAATGATGTAAAACGATAAATCCTGTTGTTCTTCATTAAGTCATAGTAGATTAAATTCGAATTAACGTATTATACTAGATTTACAATAAAGGGGAAACCGGATTGCTTTAACACTGGAATGATGCATGGTTAAGCCTGTTGCTCTGACTGAACCTGTCTTACGTCTCGGATGGAGAATACGGATCTTTACGATCAAGCGCTCTTGCCCAACCTGTCAGAAGAACGGCAACCAGGACCATAATTGCACCCACCCATGTGGTATGAATCAGACCGATGGAGTCCGTGATTACGCCGCCCAAATAGGCACCGATGGCGATCCCTGCGTTAAATGCCGCGATGTTGAAGGCGGACGCCACGTCTTTGGCCTGCGGTGCATAACGTTCTGCTAGCGTCACGACGTACATCTGAAGCCCTGGCACATTCATGAAGGCAAGCAGACCCATCCCTAGAATGGTGATTAATGCTGCAAACTTGAATGGAACGGTGAAATACAGGATGCCCAGAATGATGGTCTGAATGATAAACATATAGAACAGTGCTCGGAGCGGATTGTGGTTGGCCGCTTTTCCTCCGATAATATTACCGATCGCAATGGCGATTCCGTACAGCAGCAGAATTCCCGCGACTGTTTTGTCGGAATAACCGCTGATGTCATGCAAAAGTGGGGACAGGTAGGTAAACACAACAAACGTTCCGCCATATCCCACAGCGGTAATGGCTAAAGCCAGCAGCAATCGTCCGCCTGTTATCAGCTTCAACTGTTCGCGGAATGCAGTCCGCTTTCCGCGTTGCAGCGTGGACGGTACAAGAATCATGTTACCGATGAAGGCAATAACACCGACGACAACGATAAGAATGAAAGCTGCACGCCAGCCCCAGTTCTGACCGATGAGTGTTCCCAGGGGTACACCGGTTACCGTAGCGATGGTCAAGCCGGAGAACATAATGGCAATGGCGCTAGCCCGGCGATTTGCAGGAACCAGGTCTGCCGCAATGGTGGAACCAATGGACATGAATACGCCGTGTGCCAGAGCGGAGACAATTCGCGCAATGAGCAGCATGGTAATTCCGCTTGATAGCGCAGCCATGGTGTTACCCGCGATAAAAACGACCATAATGGCAAGCAGCAGTGTCTTTCGTGACACTGTTGACGTTAGTGAGGTTAGAATCGGTGCCCCGAAGGTTACACCTAATGCATATAAAGTAACGGTCAGTCCCGCCGTCGTTACGGAAATGCCCAGGTCATCTGCAATAAGGGGCAATAATCCAACGCTGATAAATTCAGTGGTGCCGATGGCAAACGCACTGATTGCCAGCGCCAGCAGTGCCCAGGTACTGCGTTTTGAATCTTGAATCATTTCTTGTTCAACTCCTAGAATGTAGATTTACTTACCGGCAAATGCTATTATGAGTTATTCGACATAAAATGAATAGTACGTACTTTTTAGTACCCTACGTACTTTTTAGTGCCTATATAGCATTTGTTTTTATGAAATAAGAATTCCGGGAGGATATTCAACATGATCAGAAAGAAATATAATATTTCCGTTGAAGCGACGCTTGAAGTCATCGGAGGCAAGTGGAAATGCGTCATCCTCTGCCATCTGACACATGGGAAGAAACGAACCAGTGATCTGAAGCGTATTATGCCCGCAATTACGCAAAAAATGTTAACACAGCAGCTTAGGGAGCTTGAGGATGACGGGATCGTGAACCGTATTGTCTATAACCAGGTTCCTCCCAAAGTGGAGTATGAACTGAGTGAATATGGCCGAAGTTTGGAACCGATTCTGAACGCCCTATGTAACTGGGGAGATCAGCATATTATTAAGGAATACGGAGACAAATTCTCCGTGTTGGAGGATAATGGGCTAAATGATTTTAACACGGACAACAAGGAGCTGATGAAGCCATGAACTATGAAATTCTATATGATGGTGCATTTGCGATGCTTAAGGTGCAATTGCAACGGGAGAACGGTTCAAGGCGGAAAGCGGTGCAATGGTATCCATGACACCAACCGTTGATTTGAAGGGATCTGCTGAAGGCGGCATGTTTGGCGGAATCGGACGGATGCTCAGCGGCGAGAAATTCTTTTTCAGGAATTGACGGCTGCAGGGGGATCTGCAGAAATTCTGCTCTCGCCGTCCAGCATGGGAGATGTGGAGGCGGTTGAACTGGATGGTTCCTATTCGCTCTACGTACAGAAGGATGGATTTCTGGCTGGAACGGAAGGCATTCAGGTGAATACCAAAATGCAGAACCTGAAGAAAGGTCTTTTCTCTGGAGAAGGTTTCTTTATTATAGAAATCAGTGGTCGAGGAACTGTGTTCCTGTCTTCCTATGGTGCCATCCATGCCATCAATCTGGCTGCGGGTGAAGAAGTGATCGTGGATAATGCTCACTTGGTCGCATGGCCGAGTTATGTGGATTATCGCATTGAGAAAGCATCCCAAGGCTGGTTATCCAGCGTGACGAGTGGAGAAGGGTTGGTATGCCGATTCCGGGGTGAAGGTACCGTTCTAATTCAGAGTCGTAATCCGCATGGATTTGGCCAATGGGTGAAACAATTTATTCCTTCACGCTAATGTATCCCATTGCAAATGTACAACGTTGAAACACATCGGTTCCAACATTCGTTATAAGATAGATGAAGCTCAAGGTGTAATGATGGAGGTATATAGAAATGGAAAGCTCACGGTATAAAAATGCTCAGGAAAGCCCGGGGTATCTGCTATGGCAGGTGACTACGATGTGGCAAAAGGAAATACGCAAGGTGCTGGAGCCTCTGGAATTAACCCAACCCCAATTTGTATTATTGCATGCCTGTGTGTGGCTCAATGAACGCGACACTGAGGGCAAGGGAGTAACCCAGGTTCAGCTAGCGCATTTTGCCAATGTGGATGTTAATGTTACTTCTCAAGTTCTCCGTGCTCTTGAAAAGAGAGAGTTGATTACTCGCAAGCGTCATCTTACAGATACCCGTGCGAATATTATTACAACAACGCCGGAAGGAACCCGCTTGGCACTTGAAGGTATTCATCTAGTTGAAGCCGCCGACAAGGTGTTCTTTGATGTGTTAAGTGGTCGTAAGGACGAATACATGGAAATCATGCAGGAATTTATCCGACATAAAACAGATGTTTAATCCATAGAACGATTTTTTCCTATGCTTTATTAGACTACAGTGTGTAGTGAAGTTGGAAGTTGTCATGTTAATCTAATTCTGATTTTCTTATACAAAAGTTGAAATAACCTCCCTGGCTTTTTAGCCGGGAGGTTATTCCTGTTGCTTCAATTTCAATCTATCCGATATGTGGCAAACGGCTTGCCATAGCGATATGAGTCGCTGAGTTGATCGAGCTCGGTGATCATGTCATCGCTTAGTTTCATGTCCAGACTAGCCAGATTATGCTCCAGCTGCTCTGTACTCGTTGCACCAACGATAACCGTCGAAACAGCAGGGCGTGCCATCAGCCAAGCGAGCGACAGGACACTTGGGGAGCATCCATACGCCGATGCCTTTTCGCTGACCTGCTCCCCCAGTTGAATATTGTGTTCCAGCAGAAAACGGTTGAAGGCTGGATCGGTATCTGCTCTGGAACCGGAAGGTACGCCAGATTCGCCGTTGTATTTCCCTGTTAGAATGCCGCCTGCCAGCGGGAAATACGGGATGATGCCAACGCCCTGATCAAGGCACATCGGTATAAGTTCAAGCTCAGGTGTGCGATCAGCCAGAGAGTAGCTGGTTTGGGTCGAGATATAACGTACATATCCTTTCAGCTCGCTGGTGCCAAGAGCTTTCATCAGCTCCCAGGCTGCATAGTTGGAAGCACCGATATAGCGGACTTTGCCGGAAGTGACCATATCATCCAGTGTGCGCAGCGTCTCATCCAGCGGTGTGTGCGGATCAAAGGTATGGATCTGGTACAGATCCACATAGTCCGTCTGCAGACGCCGCAGGCTATGTTCAAGCTCTTGCTGCAAATGATAGCGCGAGGAACCGCGCCCATGGGGACCGTCATGCCGGGGAGTCCGGCTTTGGTAGCAAGCACAGCGTTTTCCCGTCGACCTGTAAGGGCCTGTCCGATAATCCGCTCTGATTCCGTTCCAGCGTAGATGTTGGCAGTATCGATAAAATTAATTCCCTGATCCAGTGCCGCATGAATAATGCGGATCGAAGTCGGGTCGTCCGCCCGTTTACCAAAGGCATTGGTGCCGAGTCCAAGTGCGGAAACACGTAGACCGCTATTCCCCAAACGTCTATATTCCATCGCTTATCGCTCCTTCTGTGTCATTTCTTGTATAGCAGATTATAACGTAATCTATTGAAAACGTGTTATTAATATAGTTAAATGATTTTAAGACCGTTATTAAAGGAGATATGATGGAAAACAGTGCCGCACATTTAACTAGACGGAAGCCGAAGAAACCGAAGAAGAGATGGAAGAAACCTTTAATTATCATCCTGAGCACTTTGATTGTGCTGGGGACTCGGATTTATCTATCAAAAGCAACTCGTCGTGTTTGCATTTAACCTGTTTGCTTCGGATACCGTAAAGGAAACGCTCGATGAATCCTTCAAGCCGGTTGGCGATAAGGATGCACCCGTTGTAGAACACACCGATCCATTCTCGCTGTTGTTGCTAGGGATTGACCAACGGGATAACGAACCAAGCCGTTCGGATACCATGATCTATTCTGTCGTTCGTCCGGAAGAAAATAAAGTGTTGCTGCTGTCCATTCCACGTGACTCTTATACCGATATTGTCGGCCGGGATGTGAAATCGAAGATTAATTCAGCCTATGCGCATGGTGAAGCCAAGATGGCGATGGACACTGTGGAGCATCTGTTGGAAAATAAAGTTGATTTCTATGCCGCGATTAATTTTAACGGACTCAAGGATATTGTTGATGCGGTTGGCGGTGTTGAATTGCCGATCAAAAAAAATATTGAGAACAAATTGAAAGCGCATGAGAAGCTGTTTGTGGAAGCGAACAAACCAATCTATAGCGGCGAAGAAGCGCTGGGCTATGTGCGTTACCGGGAAGACTCCGATTTCAATCGGACGATGCGTCACCGTCTTTTCCTCAGTGCCTTCATGAATCGTGCGCTTGAGGTCAAAAATCTGACCAAGATCCCGGACGTGATCCAGATTGCCGGATCGAATTTTACAACCAACATGAACTCGGATTTCATCGTGAAATTTGCCGAGTCTCTATATATGAAAGACACCACACCAACAATCAGCAATTATATGCTGAAGGGTGAGGGCGCAACGCGCAGCGGAACATGGTACTATGATTTGTCAGAGAGTGATCTGCAATATGTGCGGACCTTGCTTGCTAACTGGCTGGACCCGGATGCCACCGAAATTATGGAGCCGGAGACGACAGATACGAAAGATCCGGCGTAAGCATCGGAGGTACAGTAAGATTACCCCAAAGCTGAGTACCTATGCAGAATCAATATATTTTCTATGAATGAGAGCCCGGGAAGTTGATGCTTCCGGGGCTTTTTGTTGTTATCTATTCTGTAAACCCCATTTTATGGCATACATATAGTAAAATATAGGGAATAGATTAAACATCAACCAACGGAGGAAGCTCATGAACGAGTTCAAGGATCGGCTTCACCAGGTTCAGGAGCAGCAGAAGCAGCTGGTAAAGGAATACAATGCGCTGCTCCAGGAGTATCAATCCGATGATCTGATCGTGGAGAATGAACAACTGCGAGCGCAATATGAAGCGCATCAACTCAAGCTGCAGGAGCTTGAAGCACGCACACGCAAGATGGAGGAAGAGAATGCCCGTCTTCGCATGGCGTTGTCCGAACAGATGCTGGATGAGAAATTGAATCTCATTCGTGTATCCCAGGAGAAGATGGAGACGTATTTCCGAGGAAAGACGAGTGTACATAATGATCGGCTGGCAGCGCATGAACATCGTGCCAAAGTGAATTTGAATGCCATATTCAACAGGGCTTCAGAGGAACTTCAGAGCGACGCCACCGAGATTAAGAAGAGAATTGATTATCTGGCTGCTGAGGTGCAGGAACGAATTGAGCAGCACAGACAGACCTTGTGGGAGAGAGAAGAGGTACTGCGCGGGCAGATGCAGCAGGGATACGAGCATATGGCGGAAGAAGGCTTAAGCGAAGAGACCATTCAGCGGCGTATTCGCCAGAACCGGATGGAGATGAAGATTGGCCTAAGCTGGATCAACAAGGTCGCCATTCTGCTTATCATTCTTGGCGTTGGAGCGGCGTTTCAGTACTCCTACGCTACCTGGTTCAACGATGAGATGAAAGGCGGAGCATTTTTCCTGCTCGGTGCACTTATGCTTGCCGGGGGTGAATGGCTGTTCCGGCGCAAACGGCAGACGTTCGCGATGGGGCTGCTGGGAGGCGGGCTTTCTGTTCTGTTTGGCTCGATCTTCTACAGTTACTTTTTACTGCATATTATCGGGTTATATACGGGACTTGCCTTGTCGGTGTTGGTTTCAGCCATATCTGTGCTGTTATCGTTGAGGTATCAGTCCAGAACAATCTGCTCACTTGGGTTGATTGGAGGGTATCTGCCGTTAATCTCCTACATGGCCTATTTCGGCCTTCAAGATTCGGCTGTATATGTTGCGATGATCTATCTGCTGCTCTTAAACGGGATTATTGTATCGATTTCATTTGGCAAACGGTGGCCGATTGTGCATTATATCAGTTTTCTGTTCAACACACCGTCCATGCTCATCCTGTTATGGCTCTCGCCAAGTGAGAAGATCGGCATGGTGTATTCCATTGTGACATTTGCATTATATCTCGGCATTACACTGGCGTATCCCTTCAGACATCGGGTGAAATTAACGTGGTGGGACTTCGCACTGCTGGCCATGAATACAAGCATCAGCTGTCTGATGTTATATGTATTGTTCGATGCAGCGGGATGGAATGACGCACAGGGCTTGCTTGCTCTGATTTTCGCTCTGGTTTATTTCGGGCTCGCCCGATTTGTACAGCAGAGGATGCCGCAGGAGAAACAGACTCTTCTATTGTTCTACGTGACTTCCCTGACCTTTGCCATTCTGATTATACCGTTCCAATTTGGGGCAAAGTGGCTGTCCATGGGCTGGCTGATTGAAGGGGTTCTGCTGGTTACGCTCGGACATCTGAAGCGACTTAAGCTGGTGGAGCGTGCCGGATGGGGCATCGTGCTGCTGTGCATGTTCACCTTTGTGTACTATGATGTGCTGGTGCTGTTCATTATGGGGGAGCAATCGTATTTCATGCTAAAATACTCCTGCATCACGCTGGGCGCGCTGCTTATTACACTGTATTACGCCTTGGATCGTAATGGCTCCTTGTCGCAGAAGAAACACCACTATGGCCTGACAGAACTGGGTTTTCTGAATGCATTCAAGTACGTCACACTGGCGAATCTGTGGTTATACGTGCTGTACGAGTCGAATGAATTGTATATGAAAGCCGTCGATGACTCATTCCTGTTATACCTATTCTACAAGTGGCTGATGTTCGCTGCACTGACCATTGCCATGGCTTATGGGCTGAGCAAAGTGAAGCTGCTGCGTGACCGGATCGTACAGTATTATGTCATCTTCCTGCATGCGGTGGGCTGTTGTATTGCACTGGCGGTAACGTTATCCATGCCGGCACTTCAGCCGGATGTTCAGCAGCATACAGCGGCTGAAATCGTAGGTCTGCTTGTGTTGATTATCTTTAACGTGGGCGTGTTCTTTGCAGGAAGGGATCTGCTGATTGCGGCGATCCGCGGGCAGTTTAAGAGCATTGAGTGGTACCCGGTTATCGCAGGGGTCTATCTGCTGGGAGTCATTACTGTGTTCTTGACGATTCAGTTCCATTGGGGAGATGTAGGGCTGCTGTTCAGCCTGATCTATCTGCTGCTTGCGATCCTGTACATTGCCTATGGGTTCCGAAGAAAATATGTAATGATTCGGCGCCTTGGTCTGGGCTTGACGTTGTTCTCCACCGGGAAGATGGTGTTCTATGATGTCGGATTGCTCACATCGGGCAGCAAAATCATTGCCTATTTCAGCTTTGGTGTACTGCTGCTGGGCATTTCCTACCTGTATCAGAAGGTGTCGAGCCGGATGGAGGAAATACAGGCCAGAGAAACCGAACAGCCTAATGAACCGGATCTGCCGGAGGATGAAAAGAACCAATTTTAGGATAGTCGACGGAGCATTCACCATTTTTTGGGGAGGGATACAGTATGGGATTTGACCTGAGTATCATGTTATGGCAGTTGTTATGGATTGCTGGTCCTATAGCTCTCATTGTGTATGGTTGGAGGAAATTTGGCATCAGGAAAAAGCGCCGCTGAAGACAGGTAATTCCGCAGCAACATCACTTTTGAAACAAGTCATGATCCGGTTAGCTTATCAGTATGCATATCATAAATAAGCATTGAAATGAGGCTCTTGAGCGCTACTTCATAGCGTCCAGGGGCCTTATTCTGATGAATGGAGGATCTAATCCTCATCTAACATGGCATGACCTAGCATAAGATGACATTCGTGAAACGTTTTTTGTGGTGATCACGTTATAATAGAGTATACTTACGGCTGGGCGTTCAGTTGCAACCATGAAGTTTCGGTTGTGGTGGTGCCTTTAAGTGATTCTCCGGGATTATCATTGATGCGGGAGAGCACTGTTAATGTAATGGACAGGGTGAAGGCGAGCAGCACATATATGAAAATGTTTTTTTTATTCATGGTGAGGTACCTCTCTTGTTGTTGGGCTAAGGCGTGCATACGACGGTTATGAGAAAAAAGGCACAACGTCTGGTATAGTAGAGAAGAGCATATAACGATGCCTGTATACACTATATAAATTATTATGACTGCAAACAATGGAACAAATCTGATGAATTTATCATTATTTATGAACGGAACGCTCATAGAGATCGAGTGATATTTGAAGGTGGGAGAATAACATGCGGGAGACGGCAAAAATCGTCATTCGTACGCCAGGGCAGGAAAGTGACGGTTCGTTCGCTTATGTCAGCCAGGGGCGCTCCATTACAGTGGGGCGTTATACGGGTGGAGATGAATTGGACTTGTCTGTCTACAATCAGTTGATATCGAAGCGGCATTGTCGCATTCATTATGATGAGCAGCATCAGCTGTGGATTGAGGATCTGGATAGCAAAAATGGAACCGAATTGAACGGACAGCGCCTCGTTCCCTATGAGAAATACCCCTTTGCCGAGGGAGACAGCCTGACTCTGGTCAACGGCTTGATCCAGCTTCGCACAGAGGGAGATCTTGAAGAAACGAGAGAGTATCGGATATCCGATCTGCTGGGTGAGGGTGTGCGTTTGCAGGATCACCTGCAAACCGTGCAGATTGGCGAGGTGGAGATTCCACTGTCCAAGAAGGAGTACCAGCTGTTCAAGCTGCTCTACAGTCAGTTGGATCACTTTGTGACCCGGGAGCAGATTGTTGGGCAAGTGTGGCCGGAGCGAAGCATGCTGGAGAGTGAGTCGGTAGGCATTGACGAGATTAACTCGCTGATCTACCGGACGAATCGCAAGCTGGGGGTTCATTTTACAATCAAGTCTGTCTACAAAAAGGGGTATACATGAAGTCCCATGTACCGGATTGAGTGCGTGGAATGAGCAGCAGGATGGAATAAGGGAAAGCCATAATGGAATAAAAGAAGGAAGCTTCTGCCAGGTCTTGTTTGGACCCGGAGAAGCTTCTTTTGTTATGATGAAGGTGCGATTACCATTTTTTTTATTAAATCCAAAGGGTTGAGGTTATGTTCATATTTCAATTTATACCATGGCTGATTGCTGTGGTGACACTTATATCTGTGATATCTATCGTGCTGGTCAGTTGGAAAAACGGAATCTCGCCGATGCCGACTTCCCGCCTCGTCAGGCATACGGTCATCCAGGAGGTTAATCGTATTCCAGGCTACGGCGATGTCATTGAAGCGGGCTCCGGGTGGGGAACGCTGGCACTGGACGTGGTTAGGCACTGCCCTGGTAAACGGCTTACGGGTATTGAGAATTCAATCGTTCCCTTGTGGGCTTCCCAACTGTTTGCTTTTCTAAGTGTCCGCTTGCGGAGAGTGAAGGGAAAACGCCATTCTCTGGAGGGACGGCTGCGATTTGTCCGTGGCAACATCTATACCCGTTCATATGAACATGCGGATTGCGTTATCTGTTACTTGTTCCCTGGTGCGATGGATCGGCTCGTGGACAAATTCAGCCGTGAGCTGCCGCCAGGAGCGAAGGTAATTAGTGTCTGTTTTGCACTTCCAGGCAAGGTGCCCCTACGGACAATCACGTGCCGGGATACGCTGCGGACCAAGGTGTATGTGTATACGTTCTGATTAGAGTGGTATTTAAAAAGATGATTCTTAATAGTAAGAGTCATCTTTTGTAGATATCACCACTTACCCTGAAAGAGGACGATCTCCCCTATATGAGTAAAGATTTTGTTTTTAGCAAGTCTTTGTATGATGTAACTTTATCTATACCAGTAATTAATTTTTTATAATCTCCGTAGCTTTCCTTTTTGATTTTTACCAGTTGATGCAATGAATTGTCTGGCTGTAAAGACATTGAGTACAACATGTCATCCAAAATTAGCTTTAAGTAAAAAGAAAGCCTCTCATAAATCTCCTCGAAAAAGATTTTATCCACGTATGCTTGATGTGTCAAAATATTCCGTAGTCTATAGGCACGAGATAAATCACATTCAATTTGTTTTTCGAAATCATTTAAATATTCATAGAACCAGATTTTCTTACCTCTTAACTGCATATACTTGTTTAGGAGTCCAATGTATCGTTGGCTCAAAGAGTCTCCGGTAAACGCTGACATAGCTTCGTTCTTATATTCTGCAATAAACTGGAGTAGGTAATGAAGCTTTATTTCTTTGTTTTTTTTATCAATTGATTCAATTCCAAGCCTCTCTTGAACTACGTCTTTTAAGATTTTATTTCCAGTCTGGTTTTGCTTTACAAGTTCCCTGCACCTGTATACAAGGCTCTTCAAATAAAACTGTGATAAATATGGGGTAGCATGCTCAATAATACCTTTTCTTTTATTGGTAGGTTCTGTTATGAATAGATATTCCATTAAACTCCACATTGCTACTAATCCGGTTTCTTTGGGCGAATCCTGAATCACACGACACCATTGTAATAGCTGATCTAGTCCTTTATATTTTCCAGTTAGTTTTGAACTCATGTTAATTTTAATATACGTATCGCTTCGAGTTACCTGTAACCCATATTGGGAAACTTCTATAATTGGATCTGTGTTTATTTTTTTAGTGCTAAGATCAAATACTAAAGCTTGAGTGAAGTTTCCAGGATTATATAGTTTGTGACGATTTTCAAGCGTAAAAAGCCTTGTTATAGAACTAAGCTCTTCTCTGGCTGTATTTATTGCTGCAACATCATCTGTTGCAGCTAACTTTATGCGAGCAATATGAGTATCCTTTTTAAAGAATTCGATTACAGGAGCGTCATGGACTTGAGGCACATCGTATGCATCGTCTATTGTCAGCCTTGCGCGATCAGGATCACTGAAAAAAGTTAATGGTCCGTCGGTCCCGATTAGACTATCGTATCCATCTGGCAATCGAAGAGGTATAAAACATTCGAAATTCCTTTTGTTTTTTATACCTAACTCAGATATACGTTCTAATTTTTTCAGAAAGCTACTTTCTCCATCACTAACGAGTACGCCTTGACCCCACCTATACAAGTACTGCTTGTGGTGGCCTTCAAATATAAGTTCACTCATCAGCAACTCTAAGTAATTATCGATTTGCTCAAAAGAAAGTGTGGGCTTGGACAACTCTTTAGATAATAAATCTACATATAATTTAGGTATGTCTATGTTCTCAAGTTTATTTAATAAGCCTTCAATTAGAGTAAGAGGGAGTTCTAACTTACGATGTTTGTCCATTCGATTTATATGTTGAAGGAAAGTCTCCTTCTCAGTTAAGAACAGTTCCAATCTGCTTATAACAAGGCTCCAGTCTTCTTTAAATTGATCTTCAAATACTTTATTTCTTTTTAAAGTTGTAATAACCTCAGTGAAAATTTCAAATACATTGTGCTCGAATAAAACTTCTGTTTTATAATTCTCGATAACTTGAACAGATTCTTTTAGAACTGCACGTACACAAGGATAAGATAATTTTCTATAATGGAGATGACTTTTCTCAAATAGTTCACCCCACCTATGTATGAAATAAGCCTGATGAGACAAGAGTGTTGGGTTATTACCTTGTATAGAGCTAATTTTGTACATACATATACTCCTATTTATTTTTTTTGGTGTTGCATTTTTGGAAAAATAGCATATAATAAAAGTATATAGCCAAACTAGACACGGGACTTGAAATATTCTGCGATTTTCTTTTTAGAGAAAGCAGGATGGATCTGGTCCCTTAATTTTTTATATGGTTAATTACACCACTTTATTTTACCATAATTTTTGAATCAGTTGTTTTGTTTTCTAGTTTTAAAACAAAAAATCCACATATGGGGTTTTCTCATACACCCCATATGTGGATTTTTTTAGTAGCTATATTCATACTGAATATAAAATAATAATCCTTATTTTTTGTGATGATTATTGATTGGTATCGGTCGTTGTGCCCGATGTACCGGACTCTGTTCTGTTTCTTCCGCCTCCGAAACCACCTTGGCCACGACCTCCTCCTGGACCACCCATACCTGAGTTGGCAGTTGTTACACCAGATTCATTCACCCAAGTTACGTTGCTTGTGGATTGGAAGGCAACGACTTTGGTTCCGCCACTATACGTACCGTCTGTATAGAGTCCATCCACTGCTTTGCCAGTCGATGTTCCGCCGGAGTAGACCACATAAGAACCGTCTTTTTTCAGATCCGGGGAGCTAATAACTACCGTTTGATAATCTTTCGCTGGAGCAAAGGTCAGGATATTGTTGCCTTCGCTATCTTCCACATGCACCAGTGTTCCTGCTTTTAGCGTTTCAGGGAACGTCATGGCAATGGTATTTTGAGTGGATGCTTCAGATGTTGCCTGAGCCATGCCTGAGCTTCCCGCTGCGACAAGATATCCGCCGCTCAGTTCGAAGTTACCGTCATAATCCAGTGCTCCGTTGCCATTGTCTGTTGGACCATTCACAATGACGGTTCCGTCTGTCATATAGATGGAGCCATTTGAATCCAGTCCATCGCCGCCAGCATTGACGGTGAGGGAACCGCCGTTGATATGAAGCTCACTGCTGCTGGCAGATTCACCAGGCATACCACCTGGAGCACCGCCTTGTGGGCGAGTGTTGTTATTCGCGTCTGTACTTTGATCTGCTTGATTCGTAGTTGATGTTGTGCCAGTCGTCTCTGTAACAGAAATGTTGGAGACTGCAGTTGTATCGGCTGCTTGAGTGCTATCATCTGCAGTGGTTGCTGCATCCGCATCAGCGTCAGTTGCAGTTATTTCACCGGAAGCATTCACGCCATCATCTGATGCAGTTACATCCACATCCCCATCGTTCAGGGTGATGATTGCACCTTCAAGGCCTTCATAACTCTTGGCAATCACGATCGTTCCGCCGTTAATGGTAAGCGCCTGATCTGCATGAATGCCGTCATCCCCTGATTCAATGCTGAACTTGCCGTCATTAACCGTCACATTGTTGTTACTGTGCAGGGAATCATCCATGGAATCGATCGTATACGTACCGCCATTGACGGTGAGGTCAACTCCGGCTTTAAGTGCTTTGGCACTCGTCGTTTCTTCTTCTGTTGTTGTGCTTGTGTCTGCATCTGCATTGGAATCAACAGGTGCTGTTGCATTGGTCGAGCTGGATGGAGCTGCGCCTGTTGCGTTCGTTCCATCATTGCTTGGCATACCGGCAGGTGGTTCTCCATCCGGTGGTGTGCCCATATCGGTTGGAGGTGTACCGCCACCCCATCCGCCGCCACCGCCGCCAAATGACCCTTCTTCTACTTTGGCCGGTGCATTGGCACTGCCGCCTCCGGTTACGATGTTATATGTGCCGCCATCGGTAACCAATGCGGTCTCCGCTTGAATGCCGTCGCTACCGCTGTTGATGTTGAATGTACCTCCAGCAATGGCAACGAAGCCCTTGGTCGTATCCGTATCGTTTGTGGATTTGATGCCGTCACCTTCTGAATCAACGGTAATCGTACCGGCTTGAATCGCTACCATATCTTTACCTTTGATGCCGTCATCGGCAGATTTGACGTTGATTGTGCCACTGATGATTTTCAAATCATCCTTGCTCGTAATACCTTCATTGTAATTACCTGTAACCGTCAGCTTGCCTGTACCATTGAACGTCAGATCTGCCTTGCTGAAGATGGCTGCATCCGGCTCATCCGTTGTATCGTCGGCATATACGTATGTCTTGCCATCGGAGACAGCATTCTCGGTTCCTTCCTCCAGCGTAATGATGGCTTTGCCCGCTTTCTGGATATAGATGGCTGCACTGTCGTTATCATTGATGGTTGCCCCGTTTAATACCAGATGTACGGTACCCTTATCTGCAACATTGACTACAATCTGTCCATCCGTCAGCTTGCCGCTAAGGACATAAGTACCCGCTGCGGAGATAGTTACCGATCCGTTTGCTGCTTTTGCACCTGATCCTGTGATGGAAGCGGTCGTACCGTTCAACTTGATCGTTGTAGAATCCGTTGCACTCCAGCTAACATTGGTATCATCTGCATCCAGAGTGACCAGATCGGCATACTTCACCGAGGTTTGTTCACTAACGGATACGGTTTTGGTTGTCCCTGTCGTTGACACTGCGGCATTTGCGGTGCTGCTGGTTGCTGCAGGAGAGCTGCATGCTGTAACCATTGCCGTAATCATCGCGACGGACCACAGTTTGCTGCCAGTTATAATTTTCTTTTTCATATTATATCGTTCCCTTCGAATTTTAATATTCAGTGGTTGTTGGACTCATGGTTAACGAGATATCCAGATTACCGTTACGGGTACGGATCATATCGAGAAATTCTTTTTGATTGACACTTTCATGAATGTTGACGTTGTAGACCAGCTCGTACAGACTGCCAAGCTCGGTTGTTCTGATTTTTTTGAGCTCATGCACGACATTGAATTTGTGGAATACTTCGTCGAGCGCTTCTTCGTAACTCAGATTCTCGGGAATGGTCACTTTCAATGTTTTTTGCTGGCTTTTCTTCGCTCCGAAGTTGAAGCGGCTCAGGACAAACATCAGTACACACAGGATGATGGTAAACAGTACGGCATAACCGAATGCGCCTACACCGCAGGCAAGACCGGAAGCCATGGTGAACAAGACGTAAGCAATGTCTTTCGGGTCACCAGGCGCACTTCTGAATCGGATGATGGAGAAGGCACCGGCCAGGCTGAATGCACGGGCAATGTTGCTGCCGATCAGAAGAATGATAATGGCTACGATGACGGGCAACACAACCATCGTTAGCGTAAAGCTCTGGGAGTACGTACTTTGATTCGTCTTCATGTATGTCAGGCTGATAATGGCGCCCATAATGATGGCAAGGCCGATGGTAACGATGGCATTGCTGAAGGTCAGAGTTGTATCGGTTAGTGCGGAACTAAAGATGGAATCAAGCATACAGGACACGCTCTCTTTCTGTGATTGTTTTTTCTTGTTCGATGGATGGGTTGAAATCGGTACCCGGCAGCAATTTTCGTTCAGTCTGGTAGTTCAGATTGGTTGTTCTGGCCAGATGTCTGTACTCATTGCCGTATTTCGAGAATCCGGTGCGATAAAGACCGTGTTCGGATAACAGTTGGGAGAGCCACATCGGAACGGTTTTCTCGGCTTTGACTTCCATCAGCCAGCGCCCGTCTTTCACCAGCGGCTCACCGTAATCTCCCTGCTCCAGCTTCAGATCGTATCTGCGACTGCGGATGTTGGTATCAAAGGTGATGCGGAGATCGCGGCTGTTCTTATCGAACAGAGCCTTACGTTCATACGCCAGGTATACCTTCGGTTCGAGATCGTACAGCCGTAGGAAGTACTTAATTTCTTCGAGGACCTGTTTGTTCATGTAATCCGCCAGATCAGGTGCCTTGCCTGTCTGAACGAATTCGTATGCCTCGTCCAGCTTCAGGGCAGTTCGGCGTTTGTTCACCAGGCCAAACACTTTCTTTTTGATCTCCAGATAGACCTTCGCATTTTGTTCAGGTACTCCGTATGCCCGCAGTCTCAGCTTCTCCTTGTATTTGGGCTTGGAGAGACTGGCGCGGATCAGGGAATCCTGCGGAGTGTCGAAGTACAGGTTGCTGATGGAGTAGAACTCGTGTTTCTTGTTAAAGGCGTCCAGCTCCATATATTTCAGCAGGTCGGTGTAAAAGTTCTCGTATTGCTCATCTGTCAGGAGATACTTGCTCTCATATCGGTTGAATACTTCAATTGCCATTGGGATTCAGTCCTTTCATCCATGTTTTGTATGTTTTGTTTCCTCGTGTATTGCTTCCATGTCTGTATCTTAGAGCGCCAACCTTGAATGAATCTTAAATGATTTTACATTCCGTTGATCTTTTTTAACCTTCCTTTAATAGTTTAAATGGAGTAGAAGCTTATTTGCCCATTTGAGCTAGCGTTAGTAAGCAAAGATATCAGTTATGTTTGAAAATTAAAAAGATTTTATGGTATTATTTGGTATAAATAAAATAAAAAGGAGGTAATTTTTTGAATAAAAAATCATTTAAGATTTTGTCTGTTGTTTTTGGAGTTGCATTGATTGGCACAATTTCTTTTTCTTCGGCTTACGCATCGACTATTGATCAAAATTCTTCTGTAAGAAGTGGTGGCTTAGCCATTACAGGTGATATGGTAACTCCTTTCGGAGGTGGACAGGTTGGAGGAGGAACTTGGGCCTATGACACCACGGTTTCGAATTGGATTCATGTTGCAGACAACGCCTTACAACATGAATCTTGATTTCATATGAAATGGGGCTTCTTTTGGACATTACAAAAACTCCCATCATGGTAGAAGTAGAGTTTTGTTTTTCTACTGTCTACTATGATGGGAGCATATCAAAGACTACAGTGCGGGCTTCATTTATTTTTTACCTGTATTGTAATCGATCCACTGATCTAAGTTAGTTTTAGTAAAAATGAGTTTACCGTTCAAATTAGCATAAGGAATAAACTGATACGTGTCATAAACCGATGACATGTTCTGTTTCCGATCAATATCTTTATTAATTATATCATCTAACTCAGCTACAGAAAGTCGTAGATATTCAGCCGCATCTTCTTTCGTTAACATAGTGGTATTTTCTGAACTCTGAATTGTCGGTGGATTTCCAGATTTTTGTCCAGAATCATAATATCCATTAATAAAGCTCCCTAAAATCAATGAAACGCCAATGATTAATGAGGGAATAATCAGTTTCGAATCCTTAAACATATGTATCACTCCTTTATATTTATAGGTCATTATACATTTTATTTTATTTTATTTTTTGTAAAAATAAAGAAGGGAATAATATTTTTTTGTCGTATATTAGTAGGGTATACCAAAAAAAATACATGGGAAAGAAGTTTTTACATTTGAAGAAAGTAACATCAGTGTTGTTATCCTTATCTACAGCTTTAACTATTCTTGCTCCAATGGCTTCTGCTGAAAGTGAGTATGGCAATGAGATTCAATTAAATCCTAATCCAGTAGTTGATGTGACTAAACCGAGTACTGAGTTTATAGTTACTCAAGACTTGTCTGGTAATAAGAAGTATGAAACGCCTGGTAACCCTAATGCTACATATGAATTTGTAGATCCTAAGCTTGTAAGAAAAAACAATAGTGAAATCACACCACAAGCAGGTGATCGTCGTGTTTATGTGAAATCAGGCTATTCTGTAAGTAAATCCGTAATTACTGGTTACTCTGTAGGGCCGATTGAACAACAAACTCTTTTAATAAGTGTTCCAAAGGGGAAAACTTCATCAAAGACCTCTAAATCGTCTGTAAGTGGTACGGTGAAGTTTTCTGCAACAGCTGATGTTGGCATTAAATACGTAGTTAATCAGAGTCTGACAGGCGAGATAAGCGGTACAGTTTCTAAAGAATGGGGTACTACAGAGGTTTACTCTGGTCCCCCTGAAAGTTCTGCCTTCAATACAAGAAACTATTATGCAGCTATGAACTACGATCAATATAATATTGTAGTAGTGAAATATGATTACTATGATGAATATGTTGGAACAGTATTCCAAGGAAGAGTGGCTGAAAATGCCGGTTACACCTATTTGAATGGTACTAAAAAGCCAATTGTTATCGAATATCCAGTAGATGTGAAATACTAAACGAGTTAACCTCAAGAATCCCTTGCGTTTCCTGCAAGGGATTTCTTTTATTATTGGACAGATTGTCAAACCAAGTGCGACAGTTCCTCTGTGATAGATTCGTGAGCGGTTCTCCAACCCAAGCATTTTCGTGGTCTGTGGTTAATTAAATCTAGTGAACCGGCGAGATCTTCATCCTCCACTTGAGCGAGGTCGGTGCCTTTCGGGAAGAACTCTCGAAGCAAGCCATTCGCATTTTCATTGGAACCGCGTTGCCAAGACGAATATGGATCAGCAAAATAAACGTGCAGGTCATGGCTTGTTTCCAGATTGGTATAGCATGCAAACTCTTTTCCCCGATCAGCCGTGGCTGTGAGAAAAGTACCAGTAGGATACTGTGAGATGGCTACACCAAGTGCAATTTCCATGGACAAAGCCGTGCGATCAGGCATGAGAATCGCGGTATACAGACGGGTTTTGCGTTCAATCAGCGTGGCTACGCATCCTTTACTTTTCCCACGACCCGAAACAACGGTGTCCAGTTCCCAGTGCCCAAACGTTTCACGGGAACGAACCTCTTTGGGACGATCCGAAATCGATCTGCCGATAGCGAATTTACCGCGAGTTTCTGTGGGCTTCCTACGCTTCCCTTTGTGCCGGAGGACCTGCAACGTGCCTCGAACCAGACGCCCAGCGTAGAGCCAGCGATAGATGGTTTTAAAGGAGATCGACGGCAAACCTTCGATGCGGAAACGTTCCGTGATTTGTTCCGGAGACCACGTTGCCTGTAGTTTTTCCTCCAAGGAAATAACGATGGCTTCGGACCATTTACCGGGTGAGATCGAAGCTTTACGACGCTCCTCATAAGCGCTCTGAGCCTGCTCTGCATGATAGGGTTGCGTTGAAGTAGCACGATCCAATTCACGACAAATCGTCGAAGGATGCCTTCCTAATTCTTTTGCGATGGCTCTTGAACTTTGACCTTGCCGATGGAGGGTTTCTAGCTTGCTGCGCTCCATTATGCTAAGATGTGTGTAGCTCATGGTGGATTCTCTTTGTGTGAATGTGGTGTAGGAACCTTCATTCTACACGAATCCGGCCATGGGCCATTTTTTTATTTATTTCAAGTAGGTGTCGCACTTCATATTACAATCCGTCATTGTAAAAGCTAACGGGTTTGACTGGTAGTTCACCCTCTTCGTTTCTTAATTGTAATACGCACTCATAATTTAATAGAGGGAGATAGCGTTTTTACACATTCCCCATATTCAGCAGATCGGCAATGAACACTTTCTTGCCGGTGCGGGCACTCTCAAGGGAAGCGAGCACCATCGCCATGCTAAACAGATTGTCGCTACAATCCGTTTCGGTCTTCGGCGCTCCAGGGATCCGGAGCCGCCTGCAACGGACACCCTGGCGTTGGCCGTCCGCTGGCATCCACACGCCGGGATTTGGAAGGACATACGCGATTTCACTTATACTGGCGGTGCAGAGGTCCGGAACTGCCTGTACCTGACAGCCTAGCGATGGCCGTTCGTTTTCATCCGCACGCGGGATCCGGAAGGAACTCAATCTCAAGTCATTATTGATAAACAAAAAAAGACTCATTCCGTTGATCTTTTTTTACCTTCCTTTAATAGTTCTCCAAAAATAATGAATTAAGATTGGTTCAAGGTTCCGTTGATACAATCGTTGGTATAATAGATTGACATATATCGAAAACAATTCATGCAGAGGAATGAAGAACCGATGAGAATACTGATTGCGGAAGATGAGGTTCATTTGGCAGAAGCCGTATCGCAAATATTGAAAAAACACAATTACTCTGTAGACATGGTGCATGACGGGAGATCGGGTCTGGATTATGCGTTGAGCGGAATCTATGATCTATTACTGCTCGACATCATGATGCCGGAAATGGACGGGATTACCGTGCTGAAGAAACTGCGCAGCGAAGGCAATCATACGCCTGTCATTCTGCTCACAGCCAAAGGAGAAATTTCAGACAAAGTGACCGGGCTGGATTATGGAGCCGATGATTATATAGCGAAGCCCTTTGCGACGGAGGAATTGCTCGCCCGGATTCGGGCCGCTCTGAGAAGGAAGGGAGAAGTTGTTCCGGAGGATGGACTGAAGTTCGGTGACATCGAACTGAATACGACGCAGCTGAAGCTGAGTGTGCAAGGCAAGGAAATCAAGCTGAATTTGAAGGAAAATGAGCTGCTGGAACTGCTGATTACGCGCAAACAGGCCATTACCTCCAAAGAGCAGATTATTGAGAAGTTGTGGGGTTTCGATTCGGAAGTGGAGTATAACAATGTGGAGGTGTACATCTCGTTTTTGCGCAAAAAATTAACCTTCCTGAACTCTTCGGTCCGCATCAATACGATTCGGGGTGTGGGGTACGTACTTGAGGTGACGTCCTGATGTTCAAGAAACTCAGAAACCGATTTCTGATCGTGAACCTGGTATCCATCTCGATTATGATGCTGGTTGCCTTTGCCACGATCTACATGATTACGTACCAGAATGTGCAGCGGGAAACCAACATGGAGCTGTTCAAAGTATCGGATTTCTATCATGGCCCGTACAATTCCACCAAAATGCAGCGTGGAGAAGATCGGGATTCGGGAACGGGTCCCCCCATCTGATTCTATAGAAAACGGAGCTCCAGGGAGTGATCCGAATTCACCGCCAGGGCGTTCCGTGTCGTTCATGATCAAGACAGACACTGCATGGACAATTACGGATACGCACTCCAGATTTGATATGGACGACACGTTCTATACGGAAGCTTTGCAAAAGGTGAATAAAGTCGACGATGTGGATCGGAAGACCGGACAGTTTACACTGAATGGAACGGACTGGGCTTATGTGATCGACCCGAGCAGCACAGGGCATATGATTGTGTTTATCGATGTGACGGCCCAACAGGGCATTCTTACGAATCTGATTTATACTTTTGCCGTCGTAGGTTTGATCATGCTGATCGTCATCTACTTCCTGAGCCGCTATTTCGCCAATCGTTCCATTACCCCGGTCAAGGAAGCCTTTGAGAAGCAAAAGCAGTTCATAGCCGATGCTTCACATGAGTTGAAAACGCCGCTGGCGATCATCAATACCAACACCGATGTGCTTCTCGCGAACCGGGAGGATACGATTGAGAATCAGGCTAAGTGGCTACATTACATCAAGTCGGAGACGGAACGCATGTCGGGACTGACGAATGATCTGTTATACCTGACTCAAATTGACGATTCAAGATCCTCGATGATTCATTCCAAGTTCAATATGAGCGATGCGGTGGAGACGATCATTTTGACGATGGAAGCCGTGATTTATGAGAAAAATATATCTCTGGACTACAGCATTGAGCCGCAGCTCATGGTCCATGGCAACAGCGAACAGATCAAGCAGGTCATTCTGATTCTGCTCGATAATGCCGTGAAATACTCCAGAGCCAAAGGCTCGGTCAACGTATCGTTGAAGAAACAGAACAATGACGTTGTGCTGGCCGTTTCCAACACAGGAGAGGGCATTGCGCCTGAGCATCTGGACCGGATTTTCGATCGCTTCTATCGCACGGATGCCTCCAGAGCACGCAAACATGGTGGACATGGATTGGGGCTTGCGATTGCAAGGTCGATCGTGGAACAGCACAAAGGCGAGATATATGCACGCAGTGTGGTGGGGAAGGCGCAACATTCTACGTTCGTTTATCCTAGGGATAAGGAATAAGGCATGTCTGTTGTGGGTTAACCTATGCTACAATGGCAACAGTATGTATGAATCAAGGAGCTGACTATGACGTGACTGAAGCAAACTCAATTAATGAACAGGAAATGAAGGCATATATTGCAGAGAAGACGAAGGCAAGCGAAGCAAATATCGCTCTGGTCCTGAAGCATGAGCAGGCGTATATTAACAAGGCGCATGAAAATGCCAAAGGCGACGTGGATATCGACGGTGACGATCTGGCCGACTACATTCTGAGCCGTAAAGATGTGAAACTGGATGAGTTGACCGTTGAAGGCATTCTGGATGCTGAAATGGACTACTTGATGGAAAAAGGTCTCGCAGGCTACGTGGATTAACACGGTTTAGTTTTGCGGTTGTGCACCCGGTGTTTGATATCAAAGAAATGACCTCAGCTTCCACGTTACGGTGGATGTTGAGGTCATTTTAACATTCATCGGGGCGAGCCTTATAGGTAAGCCCCGTTACTAAGCACTCTTTTTCCAACTAACTGGTTATTGACCCATCATACCGCCATCGACCGTATAGAGTGAAGCGGTGACATAAGAAGCTTCTTCCGATAACAGGAAGTTCATGATTGCGGCCACTTCTTCCGGCTCACCATAGCGGCCCAGCGGAATGCTGGCTACAGTAGCGGATTGATAATCTTCCACGTTACCGGAATTTGCCTCGATTTGGCGCATCATGCGGGTATTAATGGTGCCTGGCAATACCGCGTTGACCCGGATACCATGAGGCGCGAGTTCATTCGCTGCTGTGCGAGTGAGACCAATAACAGCATGTTTGGACATAATATAGGGAGAGACAGCTGGAGCTCCCATCAGACCTGCAAGGGAAGAGGTATTCAGAATCGCGCCTGATTTTTGTTTTTTCATGACAGGGATAACGTTCTGAAGACCAAGGAAGACTCCGCGCACATTGACGTTATATACGAGGTCGAGTGCTTCAACACTAAGGTCTTCAATAAGCCCTGTTGGACCTTCAATTCCGGCATTGTTAGCAAAATAATCGATTCGGCCAAACGCATCAAGTGCTTGCTGCACATAGTTTTTCACATCGGCTTCCTGAGATACGTTGGCTTTCACCGCAATGACGTGCTCCTTGTCGATTTGCAGATCCGTAATGGTTTGCTGGATAGCTTCTTCGTTCAGATCAACCAGGACCAAATTAATTTTGCGTTCAGCAAGGCGACGTGCCAATTCTTTACCGATGCCTCCGGCTGCTCCTGTAATAACTGCTGTTTGGGTATAGGATGTACTCATGAATGTTCCGCTCCTTCTATCATTAAGATCAGGTGAACTGTGAAAAAAACAGTGAACCTGTCGTCTATCGTTCCTATCTCAATGTTAAGATATACATAGAAATGTGACAATCATCATTGACAGCGCATATGTCAGCTATCGGACAGAGATGTAAGCGGTGTTCATTTAGATTACAATAATGGACAGAGGAGGTGGAAATGTTGATTATCGAACACCCTCAGGATCGGAGAGCACGAAGAACGCAGGATGCTATCATTGCTGCGGCAGTTTCTTTGATATTGGAAAAGGGAGCTGAAGCCGTCACGATTCGTGATATTACGGAGCGGGCGGATTATAACCGGGGAACGTTCTATTTACATTTTCCCGGTAAACCCGAGCTGCTGCAATTTATTCTGGATGATTTCATGCAGGGAGTAGGACAAGCGTATGCTTCACCTTATGCGGAGTTAAAAGAAGTGGATATGACGGCATTGCTGCCATCAACGATGCCTGTATTTAAATATATTGAAGCGCACCAGGACATCTTTCGAGCCTTGATGACGATGCATGGTGATATGGGAACCAGACTCTGCAACATGTTCAGAACCTACTTAACCGAGGATTTTGTACTGGTAACCGAAGACAGCGACTACACCATTAATTATGACATTATGCTGAGTTATCTGGTATCTGCCACCGTTGGTGTGATTATGCACTGGGCAGAGATTGGGTTCAAGTATTCTTCCCATTACATGGGGGAGCAGCTGACTGCACTGATAAACATTAAACCGACCCGTCTCCTGATTGAACCAGGGCAGAAGGGTCGGACCATTCATGAACGTAAGCTGCAGGACTGAATAACGTGTTCGGATTTCTTATTCCCAGGGATAACTAACGGTGAGGAAGTCGGCGAAGTTCTTGCTTTCTTCCCGCCGTTGTTTCCGCATGGCCGCCCGAGCTGGAGCAGTCTCATATAATTTCTTCTCTTCCTCCGTCTCCGGAATGATGCGAGGAACGATAAGTTTGCGGTTATTTTCATCCAATGCAACAAAGGTGAGGAATGCCGTCGCCGCAATCTTCTTCTCCCCGTCTTCAGATCCTCGCGGATTACCTTCACAAAAATCTCCATCGAACTTCGTCCCGTCCATGATGCGAAGGATTCCAACGTCACCGAATCCGTCGGATTAATCGGATACAAGAAATCGACCGAATCCGTGGAAGCTGTGACGGTATTGACCCGGCATAACTTGGATGCGGCAATCGATGCAATGTCATCGATGTAGGACATGAGTTTGCCGCCAAACAACGTATTATGATTATTTACATCGGTTGGGAACACTCTCGCCGTCTTAAAACAACGTGTTTCGCGCACATACTTTCTCTCCACTTGATCAAACCCCGTAGGTTTAGGTATCTCTCTCATTCTTTATGGTCCTCCTGACAGTATGGCTGATGTACTTTGCAAGACTTGCTGTGTCCATCGTCTCTATATGTTAGTTCTAGTATAGTAGTCGGTTATATCCATATTCAAGTGAAGCATGAATCAAAAAAACCGCCAGGCGGGACCGGCGCCCTGGCGGTTTGATGCTGTATATTAAGCCTTGGCTTTGAAAATGCCAGACGGTCCGCCAACAGGCAGGAACGTGTAGCCAAAATGAGCATTCAGTACAGAAGCGCCTGTGCCGTACAACGACACGATTCCGATTCCCATTTCAGCATAAGCAGCAATGGTATGGAAGATATGAGGAGCTACGCCGAAAGCGTCAAAGGTCAGGCCAAGGAACAGGAAGTCAATGAGAATAAAAATGATGAGCAATACTTTGTTGGCTTCAACGGCACCCAGTGTCATAAACAGGGTGAACACGAGGTATCCGGCAAAAGCAAATCCGAGCTGCTTGCCATCTGCCTGTTCCGCAAGAGTGGAGCCAAACACGCCCATTTTGATCAACCAGTTGGCACCCATGGCGAACCAGAAGAATGCGTATGCGCCGAATGCAGTTGTACCAAAGGTATTGTTGCGTTTGGAATCTTGAATGCAAGCGAACAGCTGGGCAAAGGCACCGAGGAAGATCGCCCAAGGAATGGCGTAACTAAGGCCATCTGTAATGCCAAGCTTTTGGGAGGAAGCGACCAGAGTAACGATAGCCAACCCAAATAATCCCATCGCGCTGGGATCGGCGTTTATGATTTTGACTTTAGTCTGTGAATCAGTTTGCATGGTGTTGATGAGCCTCCAAATAATCAAATCAGGATGATCCGCTAGAAGCTGAACCGTCCTCTATATTTCTTAATTCGCATCCGCCTGGTCCGGACACACACATCGCCCTATTGTACCTGAATGAATTACGTATGAAAAGGGATTTTATTACCTTTTGGAGCATTATCCGATCCCTTGTAAGGCTTGTGGTAGAGATCAAAAATGAAGAGATCGGTTTTTTGGTGGAAAAAGACGGAAAATTGCATGTTCATTCCCTGGAAGAAGGGATAGTATCGAGTGGTAATGTAACCGCTTACTTAAAAGTTGTACCATCGTTCTGGCTGTAATCATTCATTGATGAGGAAACGAAAGGATGGGTGTTCATGATCGCGAAGACGCGGCAAGTTGGCTTGGTTTTGCTCCTATGGGTATTTACCATTTCCAGTCTGGGGTGGGGGAGCCTGTTTGGCACACCAACAGCAAGTGCAGCCGTATCGGCTGATGAAGCTGCGGGAGGAGGCACTTATAAATTCGACTTTGGTTCAGGAGCTGTTGCGTATGGATATACAGGCGTGGACGCAGTGTCTGCATATTCCACGGAACGTGGCTATGGATTCACCGATGTGTCCAAGGTAACGGTGCAGGATCGGGGTACAAGTGATCCGATCAAATCGGATTTTGCCACCGTTGCTGATGGGAGCGGATTTAAGGTGGATCTGCCGAACGGTGACTACACCGTCTCCCTTGTTGCTGGTGACAGTGCAGGCAGCACGGATATTGCGATCAAAGTGGAGAGCATGAGCAAGGTTCAGCAGAACACCAAGCCAGCGGGTGAATATCTGGAGATGAGCTTCGATATTGCACTGGTGGATGGGCAGATGAACTTTGAATTCTCCGGAACGGCCGCCAATATCAATGCACTTGTGATCACCAAACAGCAGGAACGCGAAGCAGGTAACAAACCTGCTGTGTACCTTGCAGGTGACTCCACGATGCAGACCTATAACCCATATTGGGAGCCCCAAGCGGGTTGGGGCAAATGTTCCCGTCCTTTTTCAGTGATGCCGTGGACATTAAAAACCATTCCATCGGTGGACGCAGTTCCAAATCCTTTATTTTTGAAGGCCGATTGGATGAAATTCTGCGTCTCATTCGTCCGGGAGATTATCTGTTCGTGCAGTTCGGACACAATGATGCAACGATCAGTGTTCCTGACCGCTATGCTTCACCCGCCGATTACAAGAACTATCTGAAAACCTACATAGACGGAGTGCAGCAGCGGGGAGCTACGCCAATTCTGGTAACGCCAATGGGGCGTAGGGACTTTAACGCAGACACAGGCAAGTTCAATGTATCCTTCCCTGAATATGTGCAGGCGATGAAGGAAGTAGCTTCAGAGAAAAATGTGAAGCTGATCGATCTGAGCGCACTCAGCATTGCGTACTATGATTCCATTGGACCGGAAGCGACATTGTCTGTCTTCCTCCATGTATCACCAGGTATCTATCAGGCGTTCCCGAATGGGGCAACGGATAATACCCACTTCCAGGAATACGGAGCGATTCAGATCGCCCGTCTGGTTGCAGGTGCGGTTCGCGATCTGGACCTGCCCTTATCGGAAGCGGTCCAGGATGCCGAAGTTCCGGCTGAATTGCCAGCCAAACCTGCTGGATTGAAGGCAGGCAGCATCAGCAACGCCGGAGCAGTACTGAAATGGACGGCCGATGACACCGCAGACATCTACAAAGTGTACCGCAAACTTTCAACAGAGCCGGAATCTGCCTACAAGCTGGCAGGAACGGCAACCATACCGACTTTAACGCTGAGCGGACTGGTCGAAGGAAAGTCGTACACGGTTCGAGTAACCGCTGTGAATGGCCGCGGCGAATCCGAACCTTCGGATGAAGTCAGCTTCACCACCAAATCGGCTGCGTATCGATATGACTTTGGCCCGGTAGGTTCTCCGGTTGCTGAAGGGTATACGGAAGTCAATCGAAATACGCTGTATACGCCTGAACGCGGTTATGGATTAACGTCTTCCGCCAATATGGCCGATCGGGATCGTGGCAGTGCGACGGATAACCTGCGTCGTGACTTCGTGATCTATTTTAACGGCTCATATGAATTCAAAATTGATCTGCCGAATGGTACCTATTCGGTCAAGACGTACACGGGGACTGGATTGGTTCGGCGCGGACCAACATCAATATTGAAGGCAAAGATTATGGAACGGTATCTTCCGGCGCTCAAAATATAGCCGAAAAAGTGATCAACCAGATTAACGTTCAGGATGGACAGATGAATCTGATCTTCAGCGGGCAAACGGCCCATCTCAACGGGCTTGAGATTACACCAGTATTGGTGGCCCCTTCTAATCTAAAGCTGGATGGCCTGGATCTGGAGAGTGACCCAATCAGTGCTGCATTGTCATGGGACGCTATTGGGGATGACGTGCAGTATAAGGTATACCGTCAGTCCACTGGAGCGGCCAAGGCCGAGTTGCTGGCAACTACCGATACAACAACCTATATCGACAACAAGGTCGACCTGGGCATGAATTATGTATATATGGTAACGGCTGCGGATCGTACAGGAACAGAATCGGTTGCATCCAATGCTTTGCCTGTATCGACGATTGATTCATCTGTAGACAAGGCAGAGGTTCCTTCAGGCCTGTCGTTACAAAGCATCAACAAAAATGATGTTTCCTTCAGCTGGACGGAAGCAGCAGGTGCACGTGCATATCAAATCTATCGCGCTGTGAAGCTGGATGGGCCGTATGATCTAATTGCTCGTACCAAGGAGACAGTATACACAGACTCCACCATTCTCAGCACCATTCCTTATTTCTATAAAGTGGCGTCTGTGAATGCGGGTGGGGTATCCGAACTTTCGGGTGCACTTGAAACACCGGTAGCAACGACGCTGAATCGCGAAATGGAATATTTGGACCGTGCTCCGGTCGCTGTAAAAACGGAAAACGGCAACTATATCGGCTGGCGCATGCTGGGTCTGGATGCCGAGACCATTGCCTTTAATTTGTATCGGGATGGCGTGAAGCTTAACGATGAACCGATAACGGGAAGCACCAACTTTACGGATGCCGAAGGAACGGATGCGTCCAAATATCGTGTCATGACGGTACAAAACGGCATTGAAAAAGCAGCAACGAAGGAATTTGGCGTTTGGCAGGAGCAGTATCTGTCTGTACCACTGCAAAAACCTGCGGATGCGTATACGAAAGACGGACAGCCGTATTCGTATTATGCGGGTGATGCCAGTGTTGGCGATGTCGATGGTGATGGTGAATATGAGATTGTCCTGATGTGGTCGCCCAACAACGGCAAGGATAATTCCCAATCCGGATATACCGGCATTGTCTATATGGATGCCTACAAGCTGGATGGAACAAGACTCTGGCGCATCAATATGGGGCCGAATATCCGAGCGGGTGCGCACTACTCTCCATTCCTGGTCTATGACTTCGACGGTGATGGCAGAGCGGAACTGATGATGCGTACCGCAGATGGTACCGTCGATGGACTAGGGAAAGTCATTGGTGACGCCAATGCAGACCACCGGAACAGTTCGGGCTACGTTCTGCTTGGGGATGAATTCCTGACGGTGTTTGATGGTGAAACCGGAGCAGCGCTGGATACGGTGGAATATGATCCGCCGCGTGGAGATGTGGCTTCATGGGGCGATGGCTATGGAAACCGGGTGGACCGTTTCCTCGCAGCGGTGGCGTATCTGGACGGTGAACATCCAAGTGCGATGTTCAGCCGTGGATATTATACACGTACCGTGCTCGCGTCCTACAATTTCCGTGATGGCAAGCTGAGCAAAGTGTGGCGTTTTGACTCCAACGATGATGGCTACGGCGAGTACGCAGGCCAAGGAAACCATAACCTCTCGGTTGCAGATGTGGATGGCGATGGCAAGGATGAGATTACATTTGGCGCCATGGCCATCGATGATGATGGCAAACCGCTCTACAATACGAAGCTTGGTCATGGCGATGCCATGCATCTGAGTGATCTGGACCCGACTCGTCCAGGATTGGAAGTGTTCGACGTACACGAACATAAAGATTCGCAGTACGGTATGGAAATGCGTGATGCCGCTACAGGAGAGATTCTCTGGGGTGTGTTCACAGGTATCGATACCGGACGCGGCATGGCTGCGGATATTGATCCAAATTATCCGGGGTCTGAGGTGTGGGCTGCAACGATCACCAATGCTGAACATATTCCAATCACCGGGCTTTACAGCGCTCAGGGTGAACTGATCACGACGAAGATTCCATCGTCCACGAACTTCGGTATCTGGTGGGACGGTGACCTGCTGCGTGAGCTTCAGGACGATATTCGTATCGACAAGTGGGATTATGCGAACCAAACGACAGTTAATCTGCTGACAGCAACAGGTTCGGCTTCGAACAATGGCACTAAAGCCAATCCGAGTTTGCAGGCTGACCTGTTTGGTGACTGGCGTGAAGAAGTGATGTGGCGCAGTCAGGACAGCTCGGAATTACGTATTTATACGACGACAGATGAGACGGATGTACGTATTCGCACGTTGATGCATGATCCGGTCTATCGACTTGGCGTAGCTTGGCAAAATGTAGCCTATAACCAGCCGCCACATACCGGCTTCCATCTGGGAGTAGGCATGGAGCAGCCAGCGGCACCGAATATTCGTTATGTAGGTGCTCCGCAAGAACCCGAAGATACCACACCTCCGGTCATTACTGGCATGCCTGCGGAACAGATGAGCGAAGAAGATGTACTCCAAGTTGATGTGAAGGCAGAAGATCCGGAGTCCGGAATCACTCTTCTGGAATTGACTTGGGATGGTGAGGTCGTAGAACAGGGTGATGAGATTGCACTGACGGGTCTGGTGGGAAAACACATCTTTACAGCCAAGGCGGTTAATGGTGCGGGGCTCATCACCGAGCTTTCCGTGGAAGTGACAGTCATTGCCGCAGACCAAGCCACAGGTGCACCAGGTGTACCGTCCTTGTCCGACGATAACCAGCATGGCGATGGTTTGGCGGATGGAACATACACTATCACGATGAATATGTGGTGGGGGAATAACGGTACACAGTATAAATTGTATGAGAACGGTGAACTGATCGATACCCAGAAGCTCACCGCCTCAAGCCCTTCCGCCCAAAAGGCATCTACCAATATTTCGGGCCGGGTAAACGGTACGTATGAATATACTTGTGAATTGATCAATTCAAAGGGAATAACTGAATGTGCTCCCCATACCGTAACCGTGCGTGATGCAGCGCCAGCAAAACCGGTGCTCTCTCATGACAATTGGGATGGAGATGGAAACTATATCATTACGATGAATTTGTGGTGGGGCACAAATGCCACTTCCTATCGTCTGTATGAGAACGGTCA
Organism: Paenibacillus sp. 1A_MP2; assembly: GCF_052244825.1. Taxonomy (NCBI): domain Bacteria; kingdom Bacillati; phylum Bacillota; class Bacilli; order Caryophanales; family Paenibacillaceae; genus Paenibacillus; species Paenibacillus sp. 1A_MP2. Next base: position 673,411 of record NZ_JBQQCS010000001.1, read on the forward strand.
AGAGATCGACAGCCAGCCGTTGACTGCTGCATCCCAGAATGCACAGACAGCGACAGCAGCGATCAACGATCTCGAACCTGGAGAGTATAAATACGTTGTGGAATGGATCAATGAAAGTGGATCGGTTTCCAGTGAATTGATTACAGTGAAGGTCACGCATTAATTAACCTGATTAAATAATGAAGCACCTCTCTATCGATATAGGATAACCCCTTGGGTAGCCTGTATATTGAGAGGTGCTTTTTTGTTTTTTTAACATACACAATAATGACACAACTGTTTGATTATGAAGGTAGTGGGGGAAATTTGCTTTGTAAACTTACAATCTTACCTTCAATAAGGCGCTCCAGAGCCATTTACGGATAGCCCTATAGAGATGGTATCAGTGACTATCAAAATTTGGAGAAGGATACAAAACATCCATGCCAACTATGCCATATGTTAATCCAACTATAGATTGACAGGAAAACCTAAAATGTAACACAGAAATAAGGAGGGATCAGACGCGATGGTTATGAGTTTGGAATTGAAAAATCAAATAGAGAAAGCCAGACATAACCTTCATATGTTGGTAGAGCATAACGAGGGTAGATTTGGACACCCCGATGTGCTTCAGCAGTCCATGGTACTGGATGAATTGATTAATGAGTATAATCGAATGAACCTGAGCAAGCCAAGGGCTTGATGGATATAGATGCACTTTTAGGCAATTATGCGCGCATGATAATAGCTGGAATAGACAGCAGGAAGAACGAATGCTGAATCAATTCCAGTACGATCATACGCGCATATTTTTGTTACTATTTAATGCAACAGCCGCTTGGCTTCCAGATACAGCACCTGAACGAACTTTTTCGTATTAATGCGGGTCTGGGACAAGGAGGGCTCCACATTGTTTTGCAGTTCCAGCATTTTTTTGCGAATTTCCGTAAAATCAAAGAACTTTGACGCATAGTTCTCGAACTTCGGATGTGTATAATCCGTGAGCCCGAGCGATACGACATGGCTCAATGTTTGGAAAATGGCACGGCGTACGCGCTGTTCGGATGCTTTGATCTCCTTTGTCACTTCTGCTGCTGAAGCATCAGTGCCCAACTTGCGCAGGGCTACATTCTGGAAGATATCCTTAAGTGACGGGAACGTGTATGGAGAGAGCTTATGTTCCTCGGTTTCAATCTGCTCCAGGTATTCCAGCATGTCCAGCAGATCTCTGCTGCCTGCTTCCCCGATCATGCCCATCTCGGATAGCAGGAAATGTCCTGCCGTCGTAATCGTTTTGTCGGGAACCGGTGTTGCAGTACGTTCGGAAGATTGCAGTCTGGAGAGTCCCTGCAGTGTACGTTGAATATCTGCGATGGATTGCTGCATACGAAGACGTTCGTCCACCAGTCGCAGAACAGACAGAATCTCCAGCCGATTAATCGGCTTCGTAATATAATATTCAATGCCAAGAGAATAGGCTTCCCCAATCATATTTTTCGATTCTATCTGGGAGATCATCACGATCTTGCCATTGAACCTTCCTTCAAGCGCACGTATGGTCTGAATCCCGTCTCGCTGCGGCATGAGCAGATCAATTAGCAGTACATCCACCTTGTGCAGCTCAAGCAGTTCGGCAGTAATGTGAGCTCCATCCTCTGCTTCTCCCGCAATGTCTCCAAGCCCCTCATCTTCAATGATATCCATTAGCATGGATCGTACGCCAGGATCATCATCCACAATAAAATAACGCATTTCAGTGACCTCCTTTCTGATGAAGTCGTTATGAGAAAAATGTATGGGTGAAGACGATTTATCCTGCTTTTGATGTCCTCTATTATCATACTTGGTTGTATATCCCGATGTGAAGACCCGTGTATGCGACCGATATGTCAGATAAAGTAACAGTGAATGGATAAACGTTGCTTATTTATAAAAAAATTTAAATGATTCTGTGTAGGTATTTGTCGATTTCCGTAGATGCCCCTGTAGTATAAGTAACATCCGAAAATGTGGATTCCGAGATGTGCAGAATGGTACAAACGATGCTCTATGAAGTAGTATAAGAATTTTTCGCTCAGTCATACAGCTGGGAAACACTTTTTAATGAACCATCTACGAAAAGGGGCATTGCCAATGGAGCAAACAATACAAGATATTATTGCAGTTTTCAATGATTTTCTGTGGTCCAAGCTGTTAATCATATTGTTGGTGGTATGCGGTCTGTACTTTACGACCAAGACCCGGTTCATGCAATTCCGCATGATTGGAGATATGGTGAAAGTGCTTAGGGAGCCGAGAAGTAAGGAGCCCGGCAAAATTTCGCCGTTTCAGGCATTTTGTATCAGTATGGCAGCCCGCGTAGGTACCGGGAATATTACCGGTATTGCACTGGCAATTGCACTGGGGGGACCCGGGGCTGTATTCTGGATGTGGGTCATCGCGATCTTTGGTTCAGCCTCCAGTTTTGTAGAGAGTACACTTGCTCAAATTTATAAAATCAAAGATAAGGGCGGATTCCGCGGGGGTCCGGCTTATTATATGGAGCGTGGCCTTGGGAAACGCTGGATGGGAATTTTGTTCGCGATTCTCATCACATTGTCGTTCGGTTTGGTCTTTAATGCGGTGCAGTCCAACACGATTACGGTGGCATTCAAAAATTCATTCGGCATCGATCGGTTGACCGTGGGTATTATTATGGCTGTTGTGTTTGCTGGAATCATAATGGGCGGTGTTAAACGGATTGCCAAGGCGTCCGAATACATTGTCGTTGTTCTTGCGGTGTTATACATTGGCGTAGCTGCATTTGTTGTTCTGTCGAACATCACCCAGCTTCCGGCCATGATTGCGCTGATTGTGAAAAATGCCTTCGGCATTGAACAGGTCGCTGGTGGTACACTTGGAGCTGCGCTGATGAATGGTGTCAAACGTGGTTTGTTCTCCAATGAAGCAGGTATGGGTAGTGCACCGAACGCTGCGGCTACGGCGCATACTACACATCCGGTCAAACAAGGACTTATTCAGGCATTGGGCGTGTTGACGGATACGTTGGTCATTTGTACAAGCACAGCCATGATTATTTTGTTATCAGGCGTGTACAAAGGCTCGAATTTGGGTGGAATTGAATTGACCCAGGCGGCATTAAGTGTGCATATTGGTTCATGGGCGTCCGGATTTTTGGCAGTTATGGTGTTTCTGTTTGCCTTTAGTACGCTTATCGGGAATTATTACTATGGGGAAACCAATATTGAGTTTATCAAATCCAGTAAAGTATGGCTGTGGGTATACCGTGTCTGTGTCATCGCAATGGTTCTTTTCGGTGCTGTTGCCAAAGTACAGCTGGTATGGGATCTGGCCGACCTGTTCATGGGGCTGATGGTGGTGGTGAATCTCATTGCCATCCTGATGCTGTCCAAGGTGACATTTGATGCGTTGAAGGATTATAAGAAGCAAAAAGCCGAAGGGCGTGACCCGATCTTTACGCGGGACCGTATTCACATTCCGGGTGAAGTGGAGTGCTGGGAGTCTGAGGCCGAGGTAGTAGGAAGAGAATTAAATAAAGCTGCCAAATAATAAAGGAATAACAGATTTAGATACAACACAAGATACACTTACAGCACGATAAAAAGATATAAAAAGAGGGCTTGGAAACTCCATCATGGGACTTCCAAGTCCTCTTTGTTATATGAGCATTTGGTATAATACGCAGAAGGCCGCTTAGGCTTCTTCTTTATCGGATAAAAGGACCTGGGTCCATTAGTAGACGGTTAAATTTCATTGGGGGTTAATCCGAGATGAGAGAAATCATGGACTTTGAATTGCTGCATCAGCTTGCGCGGGAGCATGGCCTGGATCAGGTGCTCGACGAGCCTGCGCTTGCTGAATTAAGGTTACTTGAAGCCTCCAAAGGCGAGATTATATGTGCCAAAGGTGAACGCCCCGAGCGATTGTATTTTCTCGTTCAGGGCAAACTCAAGATTTATACAACGCTGCCAAACGGTAAGTCACTGTTGCTTCGTTTCAGTATGCCGCCTGCACTCGTAGGTGATCTGGAGCTGGTGAATGGCAAGGAAGCCAAAAATACGGTTGAGTCCGTCAACAAGAGCCTGCTGCTCGGTGTAAGCTATCGCTATCTCAAAAATACTTATGCTGAGAACCCGAAGTTCCTCCATTTTATGCTCAGTCATGTGACCCATAAGTTGTATACCTTCTCGAATCTGTCGAGTCTCAATCTGCTATATCCGGTCGAGAGCCGCTTTGCGAGTTATCTGTTGTCCACGATGGAGCAAGGGGAACAAGTCACCGAAGAAATCCAGACCTCCAAGCTGACAGAGCTGGCAGATATGCTGGGCACGAGCTATAGACACTTGAACCGGGTCATCCATGATCTCTGCGACCGTGAAATCATCCGTAAAGAACAGCGCAGCATGGTCATCTGCAATCTGGATCAGCTGCGTGAAATTGCGGGAGGCAATATGTATGAATAAATAAGGTGCACGGAACGGCAAAAGACACCCTCAGCTTATCACATGAAAGAGGGTGCCCTTGCCTTCACCTGTTGGTGAATGATCCATTTTAATTGCTGTGCTGCAGCTTTATGCTTCGATTAAACATCTCCGCGCTGTTCGAATAATTGGGCAATTTCCACGATGACTTGTGTGGCTTTCACCATATTATCAACCGATACATATTCAAACTTGCCGTGATAGTTCTCTCCGCCAGTGAAGATGTTGGGTGTAGGCATACCCATGTATGAGAGCTGGGAACCGTCTGTTCCTCCGCGAATCGGACGGATGACAGGCTCGATATCCAGGCGGGTCATCGCTTCATGTGCAATATCGACGATCTGACGCACAGGTTCGATTTTCTCACGCATGTTATAGTACTGATCATTCAATTCAATGGAGATGCTCTTCTCGCCATATTTGCTCTTTAACTCGTCCACGACACTCAACAAATACGCTTTGCGTTCCTCAAACTTCTCTCGATCGAAATCCCGGATGATGTAGCTCATCTTGGTCAATTCGACGTCTCCCTCGATGGATAACAGATGATAGAATCCTTCATACCCCTCTGTGAATTCGGGAGCTTCCTCCGCAGGCAGACGGCGGTTCAGCTCCATCGCAATTTTGGCGGAATTGACCATCTTATTTTTGGCTGTTCCCGGGTGCACGTTGGTGCCCCGTACTGTGATTTTGGCAGCCGCCGCGTTGAAGCTTTCGTATTCCAGCTCGCCGAGCGGTCCGCCGTCCACCGTATAGGCATATTTGGCTCCAAAAGCAGGGACATCGAACTTATGCGGCCCGCGGCCGATCTCTTCATCCGGTGTAAAAGCGACGCGAATCTTCCCGTGTTTCACTTCCGGGTGTTCAATCAGATAGGCCATCGCCGTCATGATCTCGGTAATGCCTGCTTTGTTATCCGCACCAAGCAGTGTTGTGCCGTCTGTTGTGATCAGGGTGTGGCCTTTATATTCACGCAGTTCCGGGAAATCGGTGGTGGATAACACCACATCCAGTTCCTGATTCAGTACAATATCTTGTCCATCATAGTTGTCGATCACCTGTGGTTTTACATCTTTGCCTGTAAAGTCGGTCGCTGTATCCAGGTGAGCGAGAAAACCGATCACAGGAACATCTTTGTCTGTATTGGATGGCAGTGTAGCCATCACATAGCCGTTCTCATCCATCGTCACTTCCTGCAAACCAATGGATTTGCATTCTTCAACAAGGTGTTTTCCCAAGACCAGTTGGCCTGGTGTGGAAGGACAGGTTTCACTGTTTTCATCGGATTGCGTATCCATTTGAGCATAGGTTGTGAGTCTTTGAATTAAAATATCTTTCACCAGTAATCGCTCCTTTGGCTTCGGTTTATTATATAAGTTGAATTACTTATTTTACACTGAAACACTATGAGGTCCGTTTTCGTGTAACCGTTAGATACAACTTATATAAAGTGGGTATATTATTTCCAGTATGTCTGTAGGGCTATCATATCATGTTTTGGGTCCATTTCGAGTTATGCCGGACGCATCGGAGGAAAGAAAGGACCAACTAGGTATAAAAAAGGGTACTATCTCACAAAAAAGTACGTACTTGTTTTTCTGTAGGTAAAGTTCATAATAATCAATGATAAAAGGATGTGAATTTAGCCATGCCATTTATAACCGTTAAAGTGCTGGAAGGCAAGACGACGGAGCAGAAACGCCAGCTGATTGAACGGATGACCCAAGTGGCTTGTGAGACACTGGACGTCGATCCGAGTAACGTATTCATTTTCATTGAGGATCTGGAAAAGAGTAACTACGGCAAGAATGGAAAGCTATTTTCCGATCAGCAAAACAAGTAAACGCCTTAACATATACCTTATTGAATAGGAGATGTACCTGAAATGACAGAGAAATTATTTTCCCCGTTTCAAATTAAGGGGCTTCAATTAAATAACCGTGTCGTCATGGCGCCAATGTGCCAATATTCCGTAACTGCCAAAGATGGTATTCCGAATGATTGGCACCAAGTTCACTATGTAAGCCGTGCCGTTGGGGGTACTGGATTGATTATAATTGAGATGACGGATGTTGATCCGGACGGACGCATCACCGATAATGACCTGGGCATCTGGTCGGACGATCACATTCCTGCCTTTGCCAAACTGGTGGATGGCATTCACGCTCATGGCTCCAAAGTGGCGATTCAGATCGCGCATGCAGGACGTAAAGCAGAGGATGCGGCTCGGCCTGTAGCTCCGTCGGTGGTTACCTTCCCTGGAGAAAGCTTCAATACGCCACACGCTTTAACAACAGAGGAAGCACAAGCCATGGTACAGAAGTTCGCGGACGGGGTACGACGTGCAGTAGCTGCCGGGGTCGACGCCATTGAGCTGCATGGTGCTCATGGTTACCTCATTCACCAATTCCATTCTCCGTTGATGAATCATCGTGAGGATGTGTATGGACAGGATCTTTCCCGTTTTGGCGTTGAGATTATCCGTGCGGCGAAGAAAGAAATGCCGGAAGATATGCCGTTGATTATGCGGATTTCGGCCATAGAATACGCCGATGGCGGATATGATATTGATCATACCATTGAAATGTCTCGTGCCTATCAGGCAGCCGGCGTGGACATGTTCCACATCAGCTCCGGTGGTGAAGGATCTTCCGGACAACGTAAACCGGGGAACTACCCTGGTTACCAGGTTCCATTTGCCCGTCGTTTCCGTGAAGAATTGAACGTTCCTGTCATCGCGGTGGGAATGCTTGAGGATTCAGCTTTGGCTCAAGCAGTTATCGGCAACGGTGACGCTGATCTGGTTGCCGTTGGCAGAGGCATGCTGCGCGATCCGTACTGGGCGACTCATGCAGCTCTGGAACTCGGCGTCAGCAAAGATAAAGCGGCTATTGCAGAGCAATATTCCCGCGGATATTAATCTTGATTAGAACATTTATATAAATGCAATTGAAAAGGGATGCCCCACAAGTCATGAACATGACGGAGGGCATCCCTTTTTAGTGTGATTATTTCGTAACAGTCGATTCGGTACATAATGGACCATAATAACTAAAAGACATGTAGCGTTTCCTCCGCAACATAATTAAAATAAGCAGTGGAAGGGAATGCCTGTGAGGTTTATCCCTTCCGGCAACGGTTGGAATTGGATTTTTCGGAGCAGACTAACATAGGAATCACGCACCTTTATGTAATATGTTCCAATTATAGATTTGGTTTGAAGGGTTGGTCAACAGAATACCTGTTGTTAGCTGAATATATTTGACACGCATTATTGAATCTTGAACAATAAGTGAAAAGGGCATTTTGCATAATCCCATGAGCGATCAAATGGAAAGATGAAAAATGCTGATATATATACTAGGAGGCGATTCGAATGGAATCTTCAAGTGCATTGCCGGATATTCGGGAACAATTGTTGCTTCACGCACCTGTGGAGAACGTATGGGGAATTGTATCGACTTCCAAAGGCTTGGAATCATGGTTTATGCCGAGCAATCTGGAGCCGGTGGAAGGGCATGAATTTATATTGGAGGCAGGACCCTTCGGGAAATCACCATGCAAGGTCACAGAGGTTCAACCGCCACACAAGCTGTCATTCCAATGGGGTAAGGACTGGACACTAACATTTGAACTGACGGAGCAAGGACAAGATACAGATTTTACATTGATTCACAGTGGCTGGGATGCCGACAAGCTGACTGAATTTGGACAAGCTCATGCCATGGTTCGTGAACGGATGGAGCAGGGCTGGGCCGGAATTGTACAGAAACTGGCCCAAGTGGTTGGGCAAGCGTAAGAAAAAGGGAGAAGTACAACAGAGAAGTAAAACAGATGTCAGCAAATTTAAATAAGTCACAGGTCTTACTCCGGTCTGCATTCCGGTAGTTAAGCCTGTGGCTTTTTTGGTGTTAAAATATCATAGAAGAACTATTTCCGTCCGCAACAGAAACGTGTAACATGGAGTTATAGATATAAAACGACAAAATTAGACGTCTCTCGCGATGGAGGCGGAAGGATTACATAGATGAGAAAACACTGGATTATGCTCACCATTAGCTTTATATGTATTGTTGTCTTTCCTCTAGGATCCATTGTACAAACGTTATTTTCCGAGCGCGGAAATCCTCATGGGAGGGACGGGGTCCTGGATCTGACACGCTGGGATTTCGACAGGCAGGGGGCTGCATCCCTGAATGGTACGTGGGATTTCTATCCGGGGCAATTGTTGGCACCCGTTGACTTTGAGGCGCATTTATCAGGACGCAAGCCCCTCTCCGAGCCTTTACCTATCCATGTCCCATCCCGCTGGAATGGGACTATGGGAGAGGCGCATGGGTATGGGACCTATCATTTGCGTGTTCGAATTCCCCCAAGAGCAGAGAAGAATGATTATGGGATACGTACCCAAAATATTCGTATGGCCCATCGGATATTTATAGATGGCAAAGAGATTGGCGGCAAAGGGCTGCCAGGCACAACGCAAAATACGGATATTCAGCTCAATTTGCCTTTTACGGGATTTACCTCCATAGAAGGCAACGTTGCAGATATTATCATTCAGGTATCCAATTACAGCTACTCGTCTGGCGGCATCATTGCATCCGTTTTGTTCGGGGACGAGCACAGCATTCTGAAAAGCCAACAGCAGGACTGGCTCCAGGACCTGATGACCCTGTTCGGATTTATTCTGCCAGCTGCCTTCTTCCTGATGCTTTTCCGGCTGCGACGCAGTGAAAAAGAGCTTCGGTATCTGGGATTATTCAGCCTGTCCGGTGCGATGTACGCTTTGACTCATGGAGAGAAGTTGCTGGGGACACTGTTACCATTCCTGCCGAATAATGAATTTCTGCGGATTCAATTAATTAGCGCGGCTCTTGCGTATTATTACTTGCTTCGTTATATGGATGCGCTTGTACCTGGAGCGGTCCATTCATGGTTTGTTCGCTTGGGTGTGGTTCTGGTACTAGTCCAATGCGCGGTGGGTCTTATATTGTCTCCTGTGCTGTTCTCCATGCTGGAGCTGCCTATGCTGCTGATTTCAATTGTGGTCATTGGTTACACGTTACGAGCCATGCTCCATTGGCTGAAAAAGCGACCGAATGATGGTCATTTTGTCCTGATGAGCATGATGAGTATATTTATGGTGGTTGTGCTGCACACCGTGGGTGCTTTCACCACTGTGGATACGACATTTCTTGCGCTGTACGAGCTGCTGTTATTTGTTTTTGCACAGATGATTCTAACAGCGATCCGGTTCGCACAATCATTCCGTGAAGTTGAAGCGTTGTCTGAACGTTTGCTTGCCATCGACAGTCTCAAGGATGAATTTATGGCGAATACGTCCCATGAACTGAGAACTCCCCTGCATGGCATCATTAATATTGCGCAATCGATGTTGGAAGGGGCGGCCGGGGCGGTAACACCCAAGCAGGCCAAAAATCTGTCCATGATCACGTCCACTGGAAAGCGGCTTTCGCTGCTGGTAAACGATATTCTGGATTTTTCCAAGCTCAAAAATGGTGAAATTGAATTAAAACGGAGTGCTGTTGATCTCGAATCGGTTGCTCGAACAGTCGTTGAAGTCTCTGGTTTCACCTTTGAGGACAAACCGATTGTGCTGATTCAGCAATGGCCGCCAGCGTTACCGTTGGTTGAGGCCGACGAGGATCGACTAAGACAGGTTCTGTACAATTTGCTGGGCAATGCGTATAAGTATACGAAGCAAGGGGAAATTCGGCTGTATGCCCGTGTGGATGGAGCTCTGGTGACGGTATCTGTTGCGGATACGGGGGTTGGAATTGCTGCAGATAAACTGGAAGACATATTTCAGTCTTACGAACAGGGCAACGGAACAAGTGAGAGGGTTAACGGGGGAACTGGCCTTGGGCTGAGTATCACTCGCAAACTGGTCGAGCTTGGCGGAGGGACCATCTGGGTAGAATCGAAGCCGGGTGAAGGTTCGACCTTTCATTTCACTCTGCCCATTGTTCAATTTCCGCTGCTGCAGGCAAGTTCGAGACCTGTTGCAGCCCAATATGTAGCTGCTCAAGAAATAAGAGCACAGGATACGGCTGCAATCGATTGGGATGAGACAGATGAGATTGTGGAAGCTGAACATACCATTCTAATTGTAGATGATGATCCCGTGAACCGACAGGTCCTGTTCAACCTGTTATCGACGGAACGATATCGTGTCATTGCAGCGGATAGTGGGGCTGCGGCATTAAAACTGCGTGAAGAACACCCATCCATTGCTCTTGTCATTACCGATTGGATGATGCCGCAAATGTCCGGGCTTGAGCTATGTCGCAAGCTGCGGGAGAGCAGTTCCCTGTCCGAACTGCCCATACTGATGCTGACGGCTCGCGGGATGCCTGAGGACATCAAAATGGGATTCCAGGCAGGAGCAAATGACTTTCTGAGCAAACCTGTAGATGCAGGTGAACTGCGTGCCCGGGTACGGACGTTAATTGAGATGCGTACCTCGGTACAGGAGGTTGTTCGCACGGAAATGGCTTTTTTGCAGGCTCAGATCAAACCGCACTTTCTATATAATGCGCTCAACGTCATTATTGCAACATGCGCTGTCAATCCGGACAAAGCGACCGATCTGCTTATTGAACTGAGCCAATACCTGCGGGGAAGTTTCGACTTCCAGAACCGCGACCAACTGGTTCCGCTTGCCAAGGAACTGGAATTGGTGGAGTCCTATGTACATCTGGAGCAGGCAAGGTTTGAGGAACGTTTGGTAGTTCATTATGATGTAGACCCGGATGTGCGTCTGTACCTGCCACCGCTCAGTATTCAACCGCTTGTGGAGAATGCAATTCGACATGGGGTGATGGCGCGTGCTGCAGGCGGTACGGTTAACCTTGGCATTCTAAGGGAAGGTGAGCACATTGTCATTCAGGTTCAGGATGATGGAGTGGGCATACCCCCTGAGCGTTTGGCTCAGGTACATTCCGGGCGCACGGAAGGTCCTGGAGGTGTAGGGCTGCAGAATATAAATCGGCGTCTGTTGTCCTTGTATGGTCACGGACTGGAGATTCAGAGCCATTCGGGAAAAGGAACGATAATACGGTTCCGCATACCTGTGAAGGAGGGGCTCATCTCCAAATAACGAGCCTCTTGAGTTGGATCTGGTTAAAAAGGAATAAGCGGATGCCAGTATACGCGGTATTCCCATTGAATATTTCATGGCAGGAGGCTGGAAGAGCGATGAAAGCCATTGTAATCGATGACGAGAAACCGGCGCAGCTTCATCTGGAGCGCCTCTTACGATCGGATGGGCGGATTATTCCCATGCAGTGTTTTTCGACAGCCCGTGCCGGTCTGGATTTTCTGGCAAATGAGCGTGTGGACGTTGTGTTTCTCGACATTGGCATGCCGGAAATGAATGGACTGGAAGCGGCTGAATATATACAGCAATTGGACAGCAGTATTCGCATTATATTTGTAACGGCTTACGCCGATTATGCGGTTGATGCCTTTGAGCTTGAGGCGCTGGATTATGTCCTGAAGCCGGTAAGTTCAGTGCGACTTGCCAAAACGATTGATCGCATTGCTGCAGGAATGATATCGTCATCCTCTCAGGTTGCTGCAACTGCTGAGGATCAGGAACTTGAGGCCGTGGGAGTGGATACCCATGTACCTGGATTGCTTACTTTCAAACATCTGGATATCTACAGAAGCCTGGACCCGGAAGCACAGAAGCACAAGTGGCGCACAGCCAAATCGCAGGAACTGTTTGCGTTTTTGTTTCACCATAGAGGGGATTGGGTAAGCAAAGAGATTCTGCTCGATCAGTTGTGGGCAGATGTCTCACAAGAGAAAGGCCTAACGCATTTGCATACTTCCGTATATCAGATCCGCAAACTGCTGAAGGAATGGAGCATGACAGGCAAGCTGGAATACAACATGAACCGTTATCGTCTGTTATCGGGTAATCTGGTCAGTGATGTAGAGCAATTCGAGCAAAGGACAGCATACGCTGCCGTTACGTCAGACAATGTGGATCAGTTGAGGGATATTATCCCGCTCTATCGTGGTGATTATCTGGAGGAGCATGATTATCGCTGGGCTCAATCCAAAGTGAGAGATCTGAGACGTAAATATGTGGGGCTGGTTATGGATATCGCCGAATGGGACATGAAGCATGGACGTGGCAAGGAAGCGATAGAGCAATTGAGCGAACTACAGGAACGGGAGCCCTATGCCGAGGAGATCTGCCGATTAATGATGAGAGTATATGCATCCATGGATGATCAACAAGCCATACTCAGAATATATCATTCATTTACGCTGACCCTGCTTGAGGAACTGGGACATCAACCGGAGTCGGAGACAAGCAGACTATATGAAGAATTAACGGCAAAGTAGGCAGAAGTTCACGCAGGAGGATGAAGCATGAAGTTATTCATACATCGCAAAGATTTGCGTACAGATGATCTGGTCGCATTCGATTATTTGCGGAATCAGGATGCGGAGAGTCTGCATGTGCTCATTTATGATCCTTTCCTGCTGCGGCAGGGGCGTGATCAGGAACATAGCGGAGTGAACTTTCTACAGCATGCTGTAAAGCTTGGTAAGCGGTATCGGGAGTCAGGCCGCAAGCTGCACGTGGCTTATGGCAAACCAGCTGAGGTGATTGATTACATCCTCGAACAAATGCAAAGTCGTGTAGATGAAGTCATTGTTCATCGGGATATGACCCCGTATGCAATCGAACGGGATCGTGGAATACGCAAGGTAACCGAGGAACGAGATGTCACATTTACGCAGCTGACGGATCATTTGCTGATGGACCTGCCGGGGTTCGCTGATTTTACGGGCAAGTCGGAGCCATATAAAGTTTTTGCCGCTTTCCACCGGCGCTGGGTGGAATTCATGAATGAGCATCCCAATCCAGCATCAACCACTACGGTTGCGGATATGAAGGTCAGTGATCAGCAGATAGAGTGGCCGGAGACCTTCCAGGTACCCCCACATTTGCTGGCATTTAATAGTTCAGATTTGAATGATCCTCATCTCGTATTGGACTGCTTTCTGTCCGACAGGATTGCCGATTACGGAGACCATCGGGATGAATATGAAGCATATGAACCGAGCCGTCTCAGTTCTTATGTAGCTGTGGGAGCTGTATCCATCCGCAAGATGTATGATGCTGCGAAACGCACGGACTATTCGGACGAATGGATCAGACAATTGTGCTTCCGTGACTTCTACCTGTATCGGGCAGTGTATGAGAGTCATTATTTTACATATGAGAAAAGTTACGATCTGTCGCCGCTCAGCGATTACTACTTCGAACGGTGGTGCAAGGGCGAAACAGGCATTCCGATTATCGACGCAGCGATGACGGAACTGAATGAGACGGGACATATGCCGAATCGGCTTCGTATTCTGACCGCGATGTTTCTTACCAAAAACCTGCAATGCCCCTTTACGCTGGGCGAAGCGTATTTCAGACGCAAGCTCAGTGACTATGACAACATTCAAAACCGGGGCAACTGGTTGTGGTGTGCATCACTTGGAGAGAATGCAGCTCCATACTTTCGGGTGAACAACCCCGTGACACAGTCAGAGAAGTATGATTCTCAAGGCGATTATATCCGCAAATGGCTGCCTGACCTGAAGGATTTGCATAGCAAAGAGATTCATCAGCCCCGCCAGGATGCGATTGTTGATCTGAAAACATCCCGTCAGTCGGCTATTGATGTTTATAAACAAATTCTGGCGAGTCGTCAGACCAATGGTTAAGAAGCTCGCCTTAACATATAGGTTGATATAGGAAAGATCCATTTTAGTATTGGAGTTTACCATTTTCATCCCTGTGACCCAACATTATTTTGGACCCACAGGAACATGCTCACAGGCCGCGTCATAGCGGTCTTTTTTACATATATAGACATGAGAAGACGGTGAAAATTGTTGAAAATTTAGGAACTTTTAAGAAATTGGACTACCCTTCTTAAGCTTTATGCCTTTTAATAGATAGTGAGCTTATCGTACTAAGTCACATTAGACATATCAACGAACATAGTAAGGAGAAACGCTAATTATGAGTGAAACCATCAAAAGAGAGCGAATTCCAGAGCTGAATCTCGTACGGGCAATGGCCATCATCGGCGTGCTGTGTGTGCATTCCACTTCATACGCTACGGTGGACATGACAGGTTCAGGGTATTACTGGCTGTACAATTTTATTAATATTTTTATGAAATATGGTACACCCACGTTTATTTTCATGAGCAGTTTTGTGCTGTTCTATAACTATTATTCTCGCCCACTCGATAAGAAGCTGGTTAGTAACTTTTACAAAAAAAGATTTGTTTATATTTTGCTACCCTATTTCATATTTTCATTAATGTATTTTGTGATTCTGCACTTCACGCATTATCAGGGCCGTCCGTTCGGTGAATCAGCCGTAAGTTTCATAACGAAACTGTTCACGGGCAAGGCGTATACGCATCTGTACTTTGTATTTATTAATATGCAGTTCTATCTGTTATTCCCGTTGGTCTTGTGGCTGCTCAAGAAATATCCCTCAGTCGTCAAATGGTCAGTACCGATTGGGCTGCTCATTCAGTGGGCATTTATCGTAAGTAATAAATATGGCTTCCAGGTGCCGAACAAGGGAAGCTGGGCTTTCTCGTACTTTTCCTACTTCATGCTGGGTGCTTTTATCGGGGTATATTTTCCGAAGATTAAACAATGGTTTGTCATTAGTCGGGCCAATGCAACCAAAGCTCGTGTAGTTTCATGGATTTTGCTATGGGCAGTATGGATTTTTGCCGGACTCGGTCATGTGTACATTTATTATCTGCTGCGCATGAAGATTGCGACCTATAACACGCTGTGGTATGAGTTCTTCTGGAACTTGCATACGTTCGCCTGTGCGCTGGTGCTCATTCAGATTGCGTACCTGCTCTATCGCAAAGGACCATCGCTGATCGTCAAGCCGCTCAATCGGCTGGGGGCACTGTCCTTCGGTATTTATCTGATTCATCCATTTTTCCTGCTGGTTTATCGGAACTTCCCACCACAAACCGGGGTTTCCTGGTTGATTCACCTGTGGTACGCCGGAGGTTTTGGTGTGGCGCTGATTGCATCGTGGATTGTGGTTGGACTCACGGCAAGATTCATTCCGTTTGCATGGGTGATTTTCGGCAATTTGCCCAAACCGAAGCCAAGGTTGGTGCCGCAACAAAACTCGGGACAACTCGACGTTCGTTAAAAAATATTTATGCCAACACAGGAATAATAAACCGTTTCTTGGTCGACCATTAGGGTTGAGCGGGGAACGGTTTTTTGGTTGCTGGTTGGATTCATTATGGGGAACGGATGTTTCTTTTTCATACGCGAAGGGTAATGAGAAGGCGGAACACCATTTAAATAATTTGATAAGTAGAGAACTTTAAGAACAGGATTAAGGTGAGAACAATGACAACATGTGAACAATGCGGGAAACCGATGCAAGATATATTGGAATACGTGGAACATATCCTTCACGAATGCGTGGGGCAGACGCAGGAGTACAAGACAAAAGACTACGAGACATCTGGCTATGAGTGTGTTAGCGAGCAGATGTGATACAATAGAAAGAAACCGGATTCATACGGAACCGAGGTGACAACATGGAGACGGGCTTGGCCCCTTTCCGGCAGGAAATGACGGAACATGAAGCGCAACTGACCAAGACATGTATGTATTGCGGGCAAAAGCGACCTTTGTCCGAATTTCGACGAAGAACCGGAAAGCGGGCTGGCCCCGGAGCCAGACGCGGCGCTTGTCGCCGCTGTCGTCAGCTCGGTGGACAAGCGGATAACGATAGTGCCCATAACGTCTCAATTCCGCAGACGGATGAGCGTACGGGGAATCAAAATAGTGTCACAGCAGCCCGGCGGCATATAGCTGCCGACGCTTCTGCGTCTGTAAACCACGCAGCAGACCTGATCACAGATGCAGTGGACGGGGATTCAGGTTCTGTGTCTGCGTCAGACAGACGTATGGATGCTCAGCCTTCAGTGAATTCAACTTCTCCGAGAGAGCGGGACTCTGCTGACTATGGAGAAAATGTTGTCGCGGCTTCTGCTGTTATTCCTTCGCCTCCTTCAGGCAACAGGAAGAAACGGAGAAGAAGGAGGAAAGCGAAGCGTACTGACGTGCATACGGGTCATGAGCCGACGGAATTGATTTCGCAGACGAACCCCACGAGCGACATTGCAGATCTTCCACAGACCGATGTACTCCAACAACAAGACAGGGATTCGCAGGTGCATACAGCGAGTGCTGATCCATCTGCGAAGCGTGCCCGCGCGCGCATAGCCGCTGGCACGGATCAGGCCGCCGAGCAGGAAATGGCGGCGGCCAAGAAGGCTCTGCTGCCAGCCAAGCCGCAAGGCCCGGCAGCAGAGCCAGGGGCTGCGGATCAGCCGACCGCAGCCAAGCGCAAACGCAAGCGGCGCCGCAAACGTGCTGCCGCGCTGCCGTCCGGCGCAGAACAGGCCCGCAGCATAGCTGAGGCCAGTGCGCCGGACCAGAGCGACCGTGGCGATGCCAATACGGTCGCTGGACCCACAGCGGCAGCACAGCCTGCCGCTGCTGCACAGCCCGCGCCCGGCCAAGCATCGGGCGCGGCTATGGAGGCTGCGCCTCCTGCACCCGTGCGCCAGCCAGGCTCGCCCGGGTCGAAGCCGCGCCCTGCACGCAAGGAGCGTGCGCCCAAGGCGGGCAGCGAAGACACCGCCCGTGCCGGATCATCCGGGCAGCGGGCGCCTGCACATTCCAGCCGCAGTCACGGGGCTGGAACGGAAAGCCGTCCCCGCCGTCATACTCCGGCGGCTCCTGTAGCGATTGACCCGGAAGATCCGGCATCGCTTCGGACTAACCGGCAAGGCATGGTGCGCATGCGTGGCAAGACAGACAAAGGGCGGCGCTGGCACCAAGAAGTGGATATGGAGCTGGCGGTCACGTTGGTCAAGGAAAAGGCCGCTGTTGTGGTTAATCGGTACACGATTCGCCGACTGTTCAGTAACAAGGACTTCAAGCGGTTTATTTTGACTCGGGATAACTATACCTGTTATTTCTGTGGCTCGTATGGAGACACAATTGACCATCTTCTGCCGCGAGCCAAGGGTGGACATACCACTCCGCTCAATTGTGTCTGCGCC
Organism: Paenibacillus sp. 1A_MP2; assembly: GCF_052244825.1. Lineage (NCBI taxonomy): Bacteria > Bacillati > Bacillota > Bacilli > Caryophanales > Paenibacillaceae > Paenibacillus > Paenibacillus sp. 1A_MP2. The sequence continues at coordinate 691,070 of NZ_JBQQCS010000001.1, forward strand.
TGCAATCTGTGCAACCAGTCCAAAGCAGCGATGGATGCCGAGGAATTCATGCGTTCCGGTATTCCCGAGTGGAATGCTGCGCATCAGGAAGAGCTTAATGAATTGGAATTGGATATACAGGAAGCTCAGCTAGAATAATTTTAAGGGATACACTGCCCGGCTTGTTCCACAATCCGTTTCAGGCGGTGCATTTGATAAGGAGAGCACACCAAGACTGAACAGGTCCAGGTGTGCTTTTTTGTTTTTCAGCGCAGCGGGTGAAATTTCTTCAAATTGACAACGGTACGGCGTTCATATGTACGTTATACTGGGGGAGTGAGTAAAGATATTTCGGCATCCTTATATTCGAAAGCGGATTTGTTAACAAACATCATAGAAGAAATATTGGACTTATAGATTGGAGGGAAGCAGATGATCCCGGCATCTTTGGACATCATGTCCTATATTACGGAAGAGAATATTCGTTTTTGGCTGGAGAAGTTTCGCTCCCTGGGCCCTTTACCGGGAATTTTGCTTACCTTTATGAAATCGTTCGTGCCCCCGCTGCCTACATTGCTGATTGTTGGCGTTAACGGTGCGGTGTACGGGCTATGGGCAGGGTTTCTATATTCATGGATCGGGATGGTACTTGGCTGTACTGTTACATTCCTGATTGTTCGGGAGATTGGGAAATCGGCTTTTGTGGAACGTTGGGCGAGTAAACCCCGTGTGCAGCGCAGTATGGTATGGATTCGGCGGAATGCGTTTAGTTATGTGTTTTTGCTGAGTATATTCCCGGTGGGTCCGTTCGTCATTATCAATGTAGCGGCAGGTATCGCGCGGATGAGATTCATGTCCTTCCTGCTTGCGGTGAGCTTTGGTAAAGCCATTATGATCTTCTGTGTGACGTATATCGGTTCCAATGTAGCTCAGTTTATGGAGCATCCTGTGCGGTGGGGCGGCGTGTTGTTGTTTATTGCGGTCTCGCTGTGGGCAAGCCGGAAATTGGAGCGTCATTTTACCCGTTCGTCATCAAATCGTGAGGAAATAAATGATCTGAGTCACTCCTCTGGAAAGTCTATTTCGTCGTAAACTTACGGAAATGCAAATACGTACGTTCGATTTTGAATGGTTTAATCGGAGATGACATCTGTTTAGACTGTTTATAGGGGGATAAGCATGATTGACAATGTCTTTGATTTTGATAAGGAGCTGCACCTTATGAATGAGGATGAGCTGCGTTCGCTATTGCGTATGCTTTATCTTATTGCAGAAAGGGAAGTCAGTGTTCAGCCAGCGGAAGAACATTCTGATCATTTTGCAACGAAAATTCAGTCTATATTTAATACATTGGACGAGAATCGGAACCGGGAGAAAGCTGAGAAACAGGCGTTGATGGCACAGAAACCACGTGAAATTCATATAGCGATTGGAGAATCGCCGCTAGGCAGCATTAAGGTTGCGATGGGCAAGGTTCCAGGGCGCTCGGAGCGGCGGTTTTCTCTATGAATGACTACTATGCCATCGGTCCATTGGGCGATTTGACGAACAAGACGGATTTACACCGCAGACATCTCTGGTTACTCGAGAAACTCTATTTGAGTGAACATGGAAGTTATGCTGTTGAAGGCATGGATGAGCTGCTTCGATTAAACAGCGTAGTGAGTTCGATTGATGAAGATACGCGAATAACGATCTGGTATGCGAATAATGCTCATGAGAAAACGGGACTATTATATGCCATGTATTTGCTGCGTAACCGGCTTGCCCCTGTTTATTTGATCGAGACAAGTGCTTTATATCAGGAATTATTTAATAATTCTGAAGTTCAGCATGATGTTCTTAGAACAGGTGAGATTATTTCCGAGAAGTTGTTATCCATGTGGCGACACTGCGTGAATGCTGAACCGTTGTCTTTGGAGGAACGCAGACACATGGAGCAAGAGTGGGTGGATTTGGCTGTACAGCCGGGGCTTCTGCGGTTAATGAAGGATGGCGAGATTCAAAGCCTGCCCGAAGACGCGATTGATGAATACATTATGCAAAAAGCCAGAGAGCTTACGTTAACCAGACAGCCTGGTGAATTCATAAAATCAGCCCGTCTTGTTGGTGAGGTGTTGGGCCATCTCGAACAAGCTGTCGGAGACGCCTTTATTGAATACCGAGTCCGACAGTTGATCATACAGAGACGACTAGAGATGGAAGGAAATCCACATGCCATGCGATTCTACAGTGTGCGGCTCCCCCAGTAACTGAAAAGGGGCTTTCCCATAAGTTATGGGCATGATGGGGAGCCTCATTTTAGTCTCATTTTGATCTAATGAACCTAGTACACGCTATTCGCTCCCATTTGCTTAGTTCTGAGATGTAACGAATCACAGAGACGTTATTTCGTCGATTGGGGCGATTTCTAAGGTCTTTAGACCGTGCTGCACCGAAATAGCATTTCTGTAGTTCGTTAACATTTGTATTTCTTGAGAATTCGCAGTTTAGGGTGCGGTAGGTTCGTTAGCCGTGGAAGGTAGAGCGAAATCCCTGCGAGATAGCCTTATTGATGTAATTATTTCTCATTCTGATGATGCATGTATTCTTTCAATTCTTTTTCTCATTCCATAACTCCAACAGTGGCCCTTCTTGTCCATATACCGGATCGGTATCCGGAACCGGAACCTCTTGAATCTCTCGCAGAACTTCAGGTCGTTCTCCGGGTTTACCCGTCCTAGTATTGTAACTCATGCCACCCGGATAAGCCCCGGCTATGCGGAAATCAAGGCTCGCACTGAGCCGCTTATGTCCGGTTCCCGCAGGAAGTACAACGACATCTCCAGCCTGAAGGCGAACAGTCTGTCCATGTTCCCCGCCAAGAATGAGCTGAACCCAGCCGCTGACCACGGCAAGTACTTCATGAGCATTGCTGTGGTAATGATGATAATCAAACACACCGTTAATCCAGCTATTTCCCCATCCGTTACCGTTCAGTAACGACTCCGCACGAGAGGAATCTTTTGCCCAAATCCCTTTATAGAGAAGTACAGGCAGGCTCGTATGATTGGGAATCACACCATCGTCTTGAAATAACATCGTCTGTACATCATTCATTCGATCCTTCATCGTAAATATCACCTCTTTATGACATTACCCGTTTATTTCTGGAGAAGAACAAAAAACAATGGTAAAATGATACAAATTGTATCGCTTTAAGGTTATACTCAGAACATAGACTCTCTTTAGTGAACTTGTTGTATAAATCGCAAGGGGGAATGTGCTTGAACATTGTCATTACAGGGGCTTCTGGATTTGTAGGCTTTAACCTTTCGCAGTATTTAGCGCAAAAAGGACATCGAATCACCCTGGTGGATCAGGATGATTATTGTCAGAGGCTTGTTCACAGCTCCCCACTTCATGACATGGCCTTCATCTGTTGTGACCTCGCTACAGACAGATTCAGCTTGCCACACGAAACAGATTATATTATTCATCTGGCAGCGATGCCACACGTAGACTATTCGTATCATCACCCCGGAGAAGTGTTTCGTAACAACACCCTCAGTACACAGGCCATTCTGCAATATGCATCCGATCATCATATTCCCGTCGTACTGGCTTCATCCGTGGAGGTATATGGAGGGGAGATGGGCAGAGTGTATCATGAAACGGATGATTATGCTCCGGTATCCCCGTATTCCGCGTCCAAGGTAGCCTGTGAGATGCTTGCGCTATCCTATGCTCAATGTTATCAACTTCCTGTCAAACTATTTCGGTTGACCAACCTCTATGGTCCCTGGCAGCTGCCGGATCGGATTATTCCGCGTAATTTTGGGCGAATCATGGACGGACTTCCGCTGGATATCCAGGGATCGGCTGTACGTGATTTTCTGTATGTGGATGATGCGCTGCGAGCGATTGAACAGATTATGCTGAATGGACAAGATCAGCAGATCTATAACATTTCGACGGGGCAAGGAACGACCATGCAAGAGATAGGGGCGCTTTTGCAAACCATACATGGTTCCCATGGAACGGCACAGATTCGGGAGCAGGAACCTACCCAATCCAGGGGCTCGAGCCTGGTCGTTCACTCTGGAAAGCTGCGAGCAGAGCTCGGATGGTTCCCCAAGATAACGTTGGAACAGGGGCTAGAGCAGACCTTTCGATGGTATCAGGAACATCCCGATTGGGTAAGGCAATTCAGCCGGGAATATCATACGACAAGGGAGACGCGCAGTTTTATTATTGATATGGCCAGATACGCAGTTCCAGCTGTATAAACCAGAACAAAAAAAGCCAGGGAAGGGTGTAGGGAATAACACCTTCCTTGGCTTTTTCGCGCCCGTACAATTCCGAATGTTCATTCGGCTTGAACGGTAGGCAGCTTACCTATATCTACTGCACGAATCGTCGTGCGTTTTCACGTTAAACGAATGGATCTAGTGATGCTCTTTCACATCGGCAATTTTATCCTGTACAGCACCTTTGGCCTTATCTTTCTTGCCTTCAGCCTGAAGGGATCTGTTGTTAGTTGCATTACCGACCTGATCCTTCACTTCGCCTTTGGCTTTGTTTACGCCTGCTTTGATTTTATCGCTAGTTGAATTACTCATAATCGAACATCTCCTTCGTTTCTGGTGTAGTCCTTATTAACCGGGATATCCGTAGTCTAAACGTTCGCTTGTGGATAGGGGGCAAAAATTCTGCTGGCCATCAGCAAAGCGATGAGCATTCTGGAATTCAGTGTGCGCGAGCGTGTGCAATCACGGGGGACAGAGATGCCTGTAGATGATTTGAAAAACGATCGGGCGAACAGTGAAATAAACCTCAGGAGGCAGGACGATTCGTCAGGCCTCCTTTGTGTCTTTTTTGCTTTCAAGCCACGATAGGTTCATACTAAGGTAAGAAATGATGTCAATTCAGGAATAAGGCTGTACCCCTAGCTGCATAATAACGACAGTGACCAATTTCGTTGCATGAATTCATGGTTTTGGAAAACAATTCCTGAAAAATTAAGTTGAAAAATCCTCCCTTGTGTACATATCGCGCATATAGCCATATGGGATCTTGTCTTCATACCACATATGGTAGGATTACGGATCTGGGACAGGATGAAGAACGATTGTAATTCGATTGCAATGCTTGACAAAAAAATCGATTTTGTTACAATGTTCACAATATCTTCACAAGTGTAAAAAATTTCTTTTTCATGTTCATGTGTAAGAGGTGTAATATAGGGGTATAGAGTTCGGTTTCGGCCTGCTTGTCGTTTTGCGTCAACACATGTTGTCCGCAATAGACCCAAGATACAATACATGATGTGGGAGCGGTCCATGGGCTATGCTCATTCTATTGTGTGAAATTTGGTACATTTAGTTGTATTGGATGTATTTGTGGTTCGGCTCTGCTTGACAGGCATCATGAAAGTCGCGGACTTCTATCCCAAAGTAAAGGAGGACTTTCTCTTATGTCACAATCGCCTACTCAACAAGAGGTGCCGGTTACAGAAGGTGCCGACGTTTCCCAACGCCAGTCCTTGGACGTACTGGATCAACTGATGAAGCCTGAGGTACAGGAGTCTTTGACCGTTCTGGTGGAGAACCTGCCTAAACTGGCTGAAATGGTCACTGCAATGACCAAAGCTTATGACTTTGCACAAAGCGTAGCTACAGACAAAGTTCTGATCAGCGACACAATGAGTGCAATGGGTGAGTTTGCTAAACCTGTTGTAGACAAAGCTAAAGGTGTAGCTTCTGCTGCCATCGAAGCGAGTGATCGTGCGCAAGCCGAGCAAACTTCGGTTGGTTTGTTCGCTATGCTCAAAATGCTTAAAGATCCAAACGTACAACAAACGCTGCGTTTTGCTCAATCATTCTTGAGCATCCTGAACGAGCGTCAACAACAGCAACGTTAAGATTAGAAGAACGGAGGATGGATATGTCGAAGCAAATTTTGATCTTGGGCGGAGGTTACGGCGGTCTGTTGACTGCGCTGACTGCGCGTCAATACCTGACACCGGAAGAAGCGACTATTACAGTCGTGAACCGTTACCCTACGCACCAAATTATTACGGAACTGCACCGTCTTGCAGCGGGAAGCATTGCTGAAAAAGCAGTGGCCCTTCCACTCGAAAAATTGCTGAGTGGTAAAAACGTGAACTTGAAAATCGATACGGTGGATACAATCAAGCCGGACGAGAAAAAAGTTCTCATGACAAGTGGTTCTACTTACTCTTACGATGCGCTCGTTGTTGCCTTGGGCAGTGAAACGGCATTCTTCGGAATCCCAGGATTGCAGGAGTACAGCTTCACGCTGAAATCCGTTAGCGATGCTAACCGCATTCGTGCACACGTGGAAGCTCGTCTGGATGCTTACAAACAATCCGGCAACAAAGCAGACGCTACGTTTGTTATTGGTGGCGGCGGTTTGACAGGTATCGAACTTGTTGGTGAATTCGCTGACCTTCTTCCGGCTGTATGCCAAGAAAAGGTATCGACTTCAAAGAAGTTTCCCTGTACACGGTTGAAGCAGGTCCTTCCATTCTGGCAGGATTCCCTCCAGAACTGGTTGAGCGTGCTAAATCAAGTCTGGAAAAACGTGGCGTTAACTTCATCGTTGGCGTAGCGATTACCGAAATGAAAGAAAATGAAGTTCTGCTGAAAGATGGAAGCTCCATCCCTACGAACACACTCGTATGGACTGGCGGCGTTCAAGGTAATGCAGTTGTTGCCAACAGCGGAATTGAAGTGGATCGTGGCCGTGCGAAAGTTACGGAAGTACTGCAATCCACATCCCATAAAGACGTGTTTGTTGCTGGTGACAGCGCAGTGGTCTTCCCTAGCGAAGGCGCTCGTCCATACCCTCCAACAGCACAATTGGCTTGGCAAATGGGTGAAACTATTGGTCACAACTTGGGCGTAATGTTCAAAGGTGGCGCAATGGAATCCTTCACACCAGTATTCTCCGGTACACTGGGAAGTCTGGGTCGTAAGGATGCTGTCGGCATGATCGGTGGCAACCAGACTCGTCTGAAAGGTCTGCCTGCAACCATGATGAAAGAAGCAAGTAACATCCGTTACCTTGCTCATATTCACGGATTGTTTGCACTGGCTTACTAAGTTCTGTACGCCATGCAGCACACAAAGGTACCTCTACGAGGTGCCTTTTTTGTTGTAGCAATGAATACCTTATGGGCATGTAAAAGCATTTTTTAAAGGTAAGGGAGATATATCATGTCCATTTTCGTTTAAATGAAAGAGAAGTCTGATTTATAAAAAGCTGGTTACAAAAAGGAAAACCGAGAGGAGAATGATATATGAACGTATTAGTTATTGGAGCGAACGGACAAATCGGCAAGTTTCTGGTGCAGCAGCTGGCGCAGGAAGGGAAACATCAGGTCACTGCGATGATTCGCAAACCGGAGCAGGCTGATGCATTGAAGCAGCTCGGTGCTAATGTCGTGATTGGTGATTTGGAAGGCAGCGTGGAAGATCTGGCCGAGACGATGAAGGATCACAATGCGATCGTGTTTACAGCGGGTTCTGGCGGATCTACGGGCGCGGACAAAACGCTGCTCATTGATCTGGATGGTGCGGTGAAAACGATGGAGGCCGCACAGCAGCAGGGGATTACCAGATATATTCTGGTCAGTGCGTTTGGGGCCGATCAACGGGAGAAATGGTCGGATGCCATCAAGCCGTATTACGTGGCGAAGCATTATGCCGACCGGGCGTTGTTCGCAAGTGATCTGAATTACACCATTATCCGTCCTGGTGGTTTGAAAAATGAGCCAGGCACTGGCAAAATCTCTGTAGGAACAGATCTAAAACCGGGAAGTATTCCGCGTGAAGATGTGGCCCGTGTAATCGCTGCTTCCCTTCAGGAGGAGAAGACGTATCGCATGGCTTTTGATCTGATCGCCGGGGATGACTTGGTAGAAGATGCCTTAGGTAATTTGTAATTCGTCTTGTAATAGAACGGGAGAATGGAATGGCTGAATGAAGGAGAGCTCAGCAGGATTGATTCCGTACAGGTGATCAAGGGTGAGCGCAAAGCTCAACTAAAGAGAGAGTCTACATGATAGAGTTAAGCCATGTGTAGCAGGGCGCTTCGAATGAAGCGTCTTATTTACTGTTCACTCGCAAGTTCAGTGTGTAATCGTACATGTTCCGCCGTATTGTTCACTATTCGAGCAGGGGCTTGGCGGATACAATCGTAACCAGGAGGTGAGTGCCGATCCAGTCTGAGAAGTAAGTATTTGATGAAATGCATCATCGATCGGAGGAAGAAGAGACGTATTGATTTTAATGTAAGCGCTCTACAAATAAAGTGCGGAGGTGTATTGTTCTATGAATGAGGATTGGTTGAAAAAGAAAACAAATTCACATCGGTTCACTCGTCGCCTTTGTTATCTGCTTGCTCTGATCTTGGCGCTACAATCGCTAGCTATGCTGGTCGCTCCAGGACAACAGGCTTCCGCTTCTCCACTCAGTGTGACCAATGGGGTTCAGTTCAAGGATACAAGCGGTAATGTCATTCATGCTCATGGGGGAGGGATGATTAAGGCTAACGGATACTACTACTGGTTTGGAGAGAACCGCAATCCGAATGGAACGTTCAAGGCGGTGTCCGTATACCGTTCAGCGGATCTGAAAAACTGGGAGTATCGCAATGATGTGCTCACCAGCAGCTCAGCTGCCGAGCTAAACATTTCCAACATCGAACGCCCGAAAGTCATCTATAACAGTACAACAGGTAAATATGTTCTTTGGATGCACAAGGAAAACGGGGTCGATTATGGTGAAGCCCGAGTAGCTGTAGCGACCTCCAGTACAGTGGATGGCAATTATACGTATGTGGGCAGCTATCGTCCGCTTGGCTACGATTCGAGAGACATGACGGTCTACAACGACAATGGCACGGCTTATCTCATCTCAGCGACCAAAGTAAATGCCGACCTGAATATCTACAAGCTGACTCCGGATTTTCTCGGGGTGGAGTCACTCGTAACGACGCTGTGGCCGGGGCAATATCGTGAAGCACCTGCCATGTTCAAAAAGGGCGGCGTCTACTTCCTGATCACATCCGGGGCTACAGGATGGAATCCGAATCAGGCCAAATATGCGACGGCCTCCAGCATAACTGGTACGTGGAGCGGCCTGAGCAACTTTGGGGATAGTACAACCTATGGTTCCCAATCGGCATACGTGCTTCCGGTGGAAGGATCACAGACCACATCCTATCTCTATATGGGTGATCGCTGGGCTGGCGCCTGGAGCGGGCCAGTGCAGGACTCCAAGTATGTGTGGCTGCCACTCTCTTTCCCAAGTGCAACCAGTCTGGCGATGAACTGGGCAAGCAGTGTTACCATTGATGCAGCTACAGGTTCCGTAACCGGAGTGGATACGCCTGACGTATGGGACCCCAATGCTTCATATCAGTTGATTAGTCGTAAAAGCAATAAACTGCTTAATGTCATCGGCGGTTCTGCGGATAACGGTGCCGATCTGGAGCAGCGGGCAGATGGCGGCACGACCAGTCAGCAGTGGCAGATCACGGCTGCGGGTGGCGGTTATGTCAAAATCATCAACCGATCCAGCAGCAAGCTGATCGGTGTGGAAAATGGCTCCACAGCAGATGGAGCTGTGATTGAGCAGTGGAACGATGGCGGCTGGGCCAGTCAGCAATGGCAGCTCGTTAGTGTGGGCGGAGGTTACTATAAATTGAAAAACCGCAGCACAGGCAAGCTGCTTGATATTTCTGGACAATCCCTGGCAGACGGGGCCGCCGCAATCCAGTGGACAGATAATGGCGGTACGAATCAGCATTTTCAGATTGTTAAGGTTCAATAAGGATTTATGTTGAGGTATATGTGTAATCATTAAAAAGATCTTGCAAAGCCCTTGTCCCGCACCTACCTATAGGCGGGATAAGGGCTTTGTGTGTTGTTACCATTGTGCGTTGCGTGATGCTAGCACAGAGATGATATCCAGACGATTTTTCGCATCGTGATGTATTTTCAATTATTCTTTAATCATTCTTATTCCAAACTGTGGTAAACTAGTAGAATTGTAGAAATATATACATAGAGACAGGAGCTGGATAACGAAGTGAGTGATAACCAAGTGCTGTCAATTGAAGGCTTGCGGATGAGGTATAACGGCCGTTATGTGCTGAATGGTATTGATCTGGAAGTGAATCGGGGCGAAATGATCGGATATATCGGTCCGAACGGTGCGGGTAAAAGCACGACGGTCAAGATTTTGCTCGGACTGGTTGAGGGGTATGTGGGTACGGTTCGCATTTTTGGCAAGGATATCGCGGACGGTGACGTGGAATATAAGCGCAGAATCGGTTATGTGCCTGAAGTGGCGGAATTATACGAACAATTAACCCCGGCAGAGTATCTGACGTTTACAGGAGAATTGTATGGGTTGTCCTATGAAGATGCTGATTATAAGGCGAAATTGCTGATGGATTGTTTTGGACTGGAAAAATCTTATCATTCCCGCATCGCTTCCTTCTCCAAAGGCATGCGTCAGAAAGTGCTGCTGATCTCCGCGCTGCTGCATGACCCGGATCTGTTGTTTCTGGATGAACCGCTCAGTGGACTGGATGCTAACAGCGTGATGGTCGTGAAGGAGATTTTGACGAAGCTGTCTGCCAAAGGCACAACCATATTCTATTCGTCACACATCATGGATGTGGTGGAGAAGATCAGCAGCCGAATCGTCCTGATTGCCGAAGGTCGCGTAATGGCGGATGGTACGTTCAGGCAGCTTCAGCAGCAATCCATGGAGGGTTCACTGGAGGAAGTATTCAATCAACTGACGGGTTTCAATGAGCATCAGGCGATTGCGGAACGCTTTGTGTCCATCGTGCAGGAGGTGTACTGATATGGCGGAATCCTCCGACTTCCGCACGCTGAAGATTCTGGATCGTTTTCGACATATCATCGCCAGAACAGGCGCGGATTATGATGTGCTGCGTCTTATTCTACGGGTGAAGTTTCAAATGGATCAGCGCAGGGTGCCGACGGTATTGTCAGCGCGCAATGGCAACAAGGAGCAGAAAGAAGGCAATCTGTATTTGCGTTCCCTCTGGTTATACGCACTGATGGGGCTGATTATGGTTCCTTTTGTTGTCTGGGATACGGGACACTATATGCTTCAGATGGGTTTAGTGACCGCCATGCTGATGTTTATGATCATGACATCCATGATCTCGGACTTTTCTTCGGTACTGCTCGATATTCGGGATCGTAATATCATCATGACCAAGCCGGTAAACGGACGTACCGTTGGCATGGCTCGTGCCATCCACGCAGGCGTCTATCTGCTGCTGTTGACAGTTTCCCTGACGGCTGCGCCGCTGGTAGCGGGATTGATTGCCCACGGGATCGGATTTTTCCTGCTTTTTCTGGTGGAGCTAATTCTGATAAATATGTTGATTCTGGTGACCACGTCCCTGATCTATCTATACATGATGAAGTTTCTGGATGGCGAGAAGCTGAAGGACATGATTAATATGGTGCAGATCCTGCTCTCCATCGGGATTGCCGTAGGTTATCAGCTGGTCATACGATCGTTCAGCATTATCGATTTTAATATGGTGTTCACACCTGCCTGGTGGCAGTTGTTGCTGCCTTCGGTATGGTATGCAGCGGCATTTGAGCTGCTGTTCGGCGGCGGTGGAGGCGCCTGGCTGTATGTTTTCTCGGCGCTTGCATTGATTGTGCCAATGGTAAGTCTGTTGGTGTACGTGAAGCTGATGCCTTCCTTTGAATTGTATTTGGAGAAAATGGCACATGCAGGTCAAACCTCTGGACGAAGACGTGGGGGATGGGATCGCATCATGGCGAAGGTATTCTCTCGTTCGAGAGAAGAACAGGCGTGTTTTCGGTTGTCTGCCAGTATGATGCGAAATGAGCGGGAATTCAAGCTCAAGGTGTACCCGTCCATGGGATTATCCTTCGTATTGCCGTATGTGTTCTGGTTCACTCAACTACAGAGTTCCACATGGGCAGAGTTCAGGGAAAGCTCCTTCTTTTACACGCTATATATTGTTCTCTTACTGATTGTGACGGTGGTAACCATGCTGAAGTACTCTGGACAATACAAGGCGTTTTGGACGTTCCGGGCGGCTCCTCTGGCTAATGAGGGCGTGCTATATAGCGGAGCGCTGAAGGCTTTCTTATGCAATATGTTTCTGCCCGTATTTATATTAAACGTTATTGTATTTGTGTGGACCTTTGGTCTACGGATTCTCCCTGATCTGGTCATTATATTGTTGGTGGCAACTGCACTTATTCCGTTGTCTGGAAGGCTGCTGCTGCGAAAACCGCCGTTTTCCCAATCTTTCAGTGTGGCCGGGCAGAGTGACGGCTGGCTCATATTTGCCTTCTTTCCTCTAATGGCACTGTTATGGGGATTACATGTATTCATTCGCACCATACCAGCAGGGATCTGGATTTATACTGCGCTTCTGGTGGTGACCAATGTGCTGTTCTGGACGATGCTGCACCGGCATCGGGTGAAGCCAGCACCTGTAACGGTTGAAGGGTAATGCAGTAGCGGTTGAGGTTCCATGATGAAGGTTGGAAGATGAACGCGTTAAGATAAAGTTGCTTTAAGCCACTCCGGGTCATTGAACCCGAGTGGCTTTTTTACGGTTTTCAAATTCTTGCAGGTTCTCTGGGGCGATATTGGATCTTAATGATGGAGAAAATGATAGGGCCAAGGTAACCGTAATCTCCATTTTGGAATATGGATCGCTGGAGACGTTGGAGTTTAGCGTTCGATTGGTTGATCCATCGGCATGTTAAGCGCGGGATTTCCCGCTTTGCAGGACAGCTTCTGCGAGTTGATCGGCTGCATCTGCTGTAGACATGGTAGACTGCTTCGCTCTCGCATAGACCTTGGATAGCGTGCCCGCAATCCCCGCCACCTTTTGGCGGATCAGGTCGGGCCCCGCGCCCTCCAGCTCGCAGGCGGTGCTGATGATTCCGCCTGCGCCCAGCACATAGTCAGGCGCGTACAGTATGCCGCGCGCCTGCATACGGCGAACAACCAGCTCCCGCTCACTGAGCTGGTTGTTCGCCGCCCCGGCAACGATGGAGCAGCGCAGCTCCTCCACTGTTGCCGGGGTCAGTACGCCCCCAGGGCACAGGGGGCGAACACCTTGCAGTCAGCGGCGTGAATATGGGCCGGATCGGCCGAAATTGCGCCGCTGAACTGCACAAGGGCACGTTGTACACGTTCGGGTACAACGTCTGCCACGATGAGCCGTGCCCCGGCTGCATGCAGGTAACGGCACAGGGCATACCCGACCTTGCCCAGTCCCTGGACGGCAACGGAAATGCCCTGCAAGGCGCCGATGCCCTGGTGACACAGCGATGTCACAATGCCGGTGTACACCCCATAGGCGGTCATCTCGGCTGTGAAGTCATCCTGTGCGCCAAGCGATCCGGTCGTATCCGTCACATGGGCCGTTTCCAGCCGGATCTGATCCATGTCTGCCGCCGTAGTGCCCAGATCAAGCCCAGTGACATAGCGGCCGTTCAGTCTTTCCAGAGAACGACCAAGCGCACGGAAAATCGCTTCACGTTTGGAGGTTTGTAAGCTCAAGGCGATGCTATCCGGAGGTTCCGGATCTCTATTTGTACTTATCACGGAAGTATTAAACGGTCCGTCATTTATGTTGTTTCCGATATCTTTTTCGTTCCTGCTTCGATTCCCGCCGCTTCTTGATCCCCGTGTGTTTGCCCCTTGGTTTTCTCGTTATTTTTCTTGAGGATTTCGCTGCCTGGACTGTTGCCACCTGTTATACCTCTCAGCTTGGTTGGCACATCCCATACCACAGCTTTACCACCACCATATGGCAGGCCGGATACCGCCGATTTGTAGGTCATGCCTTTGGCGAGTTTGATGGCGTCCCGAACAGCGTCCTCTTCCGATGCATACGTCCAGCAGCGACATCCTCCAAGTGCTGGACCCAGTACCGTACTATGAATGGCAATGACGGCTTTGAGCCCGCTGCGTGGATCATGGCAAAATATGAGTTCTTCCATACCTTCCCGTTCCATCTCGTGCCACAACTGCATGGCCTTTCCCCCTTTTGGTAGCCGTCGTTTCCCGAACCTGCTGCCTAACATTTCGTTCTCTTTGCTGATGACTCAGCATATTCAGTCCCGCAGGTTTTCGCCCCTGGGTCTCAGGCCGGGTTGATAATGAGCAGAAAGGGCTCTATAATGGCAGTTCCGGCATGCCTGTGGGCAGAAAATGCAGCCGATTGTTATTCAACCGTTTAAAATGACCGTATAACGTCCAATGATGGAGATAGAGTAGACGTACAGACGCGTAAATGACGTGCAGAGGAAACGGAATGAAGGCGCACAACAAACAGCCCGTTCCGGTGTGAAAGTCAGGAAAGAGGGATGGAGATTGCTTAAAATACTGGTATTTATCTTTTTGATCCAGATTGTGTATGTATCTGCGTATACACTTCGGATGATTTTGACGCTCAAAGGACAGAAATATATTGCTGCGCTCATCAGTATGGGCGAGATTGTAATCTATGTACTCGGCCTGAATTTGGTACTCAAATATCTGACTCAGCCTTCTGCATTAATTGTGTATGCCGTTGGTTACGGGCTAGGGGTGCTGCTGGGTGCCTGGATTGAAGAGAAGATTGCGCTCGGTTATGTTACCGTTAAGGTGATTTGTAACCAGATGGGCGGGGATGTGGCGAATGCCTTGCGGGATAAAGGCTACGGTGTTACCGCCTGGGTTGGCAGTGGGCGTGACGGAGATCGACTGGTTATGGAGATTTTGGCGAAACGCAAAAACCAGAAACTGCTGTATCAGACGATTCTGGCGCTGGATCCCAAAGCATTTGTCATTACGGTCGAACCCAAACAGTTCCATGGCGGGTTCTGGACACGTTCGATCAAAAGATAATTAAGGAATATTCGAGATAATAGTAAGCCTCTTCGGGGGCTTTTTCTCATGTACATAAGTTGAAATTGGAATGCTCCAGGTTAAATTGGGTGTCGTATATCGGCTGATGTCAGGATCACGAAACGACCTGAGATAAGGATTATTGTCGTAATCGCTTCCAGCATTTACATTGAGGACATGTCCTTCGTGACATGCGATGGCAGAGATGGACGGACGTAATCATTATCATTAGGGAGGAATGGTTTTATGAAAAGCAAAATTCGAACATGGTGCAGTGCAGCACTGGCTCTGACGTTGGGCTTTACCCTCCTGTCTGGACCGACAAGTGTACAGGCAGCGGGCAATGCAGATTACAATCTTACAGGTTTCTCCCAAGGGAATACGGGTGGGGGCACGATCAGCGAATCGGATACGTCCAAGTATAAGAAGGTGTACAATGCAACGGATCTGGCTGCCGCTCTGAAAAAGAATTCCGGGGTCAAAGTCGTCGAGATTATGAACGACCTTAATCTGGGATGGAACGAAATCCCGAGCGCTGCACAGACTTCGCCTTTTGCCAAGCATAATGATGCACTGACTCACCCCGTGCTAAAACAAACGGGCGTCAGCAAGCTGACGATCGACAGCTTTAATGGCCTGACCATTTTCTCAGCCAATGGGGCCAAGATCAAACATGCAGCCATCAGCGTCAAACGCAGCTCCAACGTCATCATCCGCAACCTTGAATTCGATGAATTATGGGAATGGGATGAATCAACCAAAGGTGATTATGACAAAAACGACTGGGATTACATTACCCTGGAAGAGAACAATAACGTATGGATTGACCACTGTACATTCAATAAAGCCTATGATGGGCTTGTCGACTCGAAAAAAGGAACCAGCGGTGTGACCATCTCCTGGTCCCTCTTCAAAGGAGATGACGGCAGCTCAAACAGCTGGGTTACCCAGCAGATTAACGAGTTGGAAGCGAACAAGGCTACCTATCCAATGTACAACTATCTGCGCAGCAGCGCGGTTGGGCTCAGCAAAGCCGATATCATTGCCATTTCGTCTCCTCAGAAAAAAGGCCATCTGGTTGGTTCGACCAGCTTTGAATCAGCTAACGCCAATCTGTCCTTGACCCTGCACCATAACTTGTACAAGGATATTCAGGATCGGATGCCGCGTCTGCGCGGAGGAAATGCACACGCCTACAATATCGTGATGGATGCGACTGGGGCACGTGCAGCCAAATCCAGAATCACTTCTGCAATGGCAACGGCGATTTCATCCAAAGGGTACCATTTTGATATTATCGGTAATGGAGCGATCTCCACCGAAAGCGGCGCAGTGCTGGTCGAAAAGTCGGTGATCAAAGACGTGCAGTTCCCGGTCCGCAATAACCAGACAGATCCGGCCGATGCCACATATACCGGTAAAATTCAGGTGACGGACACGATGTATTCCCTGGATGGAAGCTCATTCCGTGGAAACAGTGATACGTCCGGCAGTCCGCTTAGCCCGGTTCCGGCCGCAGTGAAAGCTTTCTCCTGGAACGGATTCTCTTCCCTTCCTTACAGTTACACGACCGATGATCCAGCGACGCTGAATGCACGTCTTACCGGAACAAGTGGTGCGGGTGCAGGCAAATTAACCTGGTCCAAAGACAACTGGTTGAAGACGAGCTACTAAGTTACAACAAGAGTAGGGTGTGAAACGAGTGGCCGTGATCTACAGGATTCCTGCTGCTGCTTCCTCGTTTTTTCATAAGCAAAGAGTGCTCCTGCAGCCATAATGGCCGG
Organism: Paenibacillus sp. 1A_MP2; assembly: GCF_052244825.1. NCBI lineage: Bacteria > Bacillati > Bacillota > Bacilli > Caryophanales > Paenibacillaceae > Paenibacillus > Paenibacillus sp. 1A_MP2. The sequence continues at coordinate 707,778 of NZ_JBQQCS010000001.1, forward strand.
GAGCACTCTTTTGTATAAACAGGGGAACCCTGTTTCTTTTTAGATAGACGCTTCCTCCGAAAGGGCTGGTGCAGCACTCACCGAGTCACGATAAATGATGTTGCCCTTCACGTGTACGCGACCGAAGCTGCGACTCGGGTTGTCAATCTTTTTGAGCATGGAATGAACCGCGGTCCGCGCCATCTGTTCCACATCCACCTCAACCGTAGTCAATTTGGGCTCGGAGAGTGTGGCATAGATATCATTATCGAACCCAACAACGGAGCATTGTGCAGGCACCTGGATACCCAGGGAAGTCAGTTTCTGAACGAGCAAATGAGCGACCTGATCGCAGTTGCATACAAAAGCTGTTGGCAGCTGCTCGGGCAGATCAATTTCAATAAACGTACCTCGCTCATCGCGGTCATTAAGCACCAGATTTTGATCCATCGGCAACCGATGTTCCAGCAATGATTTGTAATAGCCGAGGAATCGGTCCTGAATGCTGCTGGTAGAATAGAGATTCCCGACATAAGCGATGCGGCGGTGTCCCTGTTGTACAAGAACGTTGGTCAGCTCATAAGCAGCGTAAAAGTTATCGGTGACGACAGAATCGATATCCGAATGCTCATCGTAGAAATCGAGAAACATTTTGGGAACGTCCATCGACTGGACCAGCTCGATATATTCTTTACGGATCTGTCCAAGCACAATGAAACCATCCACCTTGTTGTCACTGTACAGCTTGGGCAGCGTTAATTCCTCTTCGTCCTCCACATTCAGAATGTGCAGGATGCCGTAGTACCCCTGATCCTCCAGATGTTTGGTAATGCGCTGGAATACACGTACATAGAACGATTGTGTAGGCCCGGTAAAACGCTCCGGGATAATAACGCCAATATTATGAGTCAAGCCTTCCTTCATTGAACGGGCCGCGGCATTATACCGATAGCCCATCTGAACGGCAAGCACTTTAATTTTTTCCTTTAATTCGCCACTGACGCCATCTTTATCATTTAATGCTTTAGAGACCGTCACACTGCTAACTCCGAGCTTGTCGGCGATATCCCGCATGGTGATATTATTCTTCAGCTTTGGTCGCCTCCTTCAAGCCGGTTTACGTACAATGTGCTGTCATTATGGTTAGCGCTTCCTTCAATCATAATAACAATCCATATTAGTATACATCGTTACCCACATGGAATAAAGAAATTCTGGTTAGCGCTCCGTTAATTTTTCAGCATGCTGCATTTTCCGTTGAAGGTTGTTCGTCAGATTTAAGCCATCTGCTTTTGGAGATGCTTCTCATTCCGCTCAATCAGATCCCCGCGCTGGCTGGCGCAATCCAGGGAACGATACGGATCAGCCGGGGTATTAAAGGTATAATCGACCAGTTTATCAAGCGTTGTAGTGGCTACATGACAGCGGGTATCACTGGACGCGTAATAGATGAAGACCTCACCCTGTTCGTTGACTACTGCACCATTGCAAAAAATAACATTGGACACATCACCTACGCGCTCGTCGTCATAAGGAGCAATGAAGTGACCGCCCGGCTTGGCGATGATGCGTGCCGGATCATTCAGATCCGTGGCGAACGTGTACAGCACATAACGCAGGCCAGCTGCAGTGTTGCGTACTCCGTGGGCAATGTGAATCCAGCCGCGATCCGTTTTGAGCGGAGCAGGACCCTGGCCATTTTTCACCTCGTATACGGTATGATATTTGCGTTCGTCGATAATGGTTTCTTCATCAATAACTGGATTCAGAATATCATCGCACAGACCAAAAGCGATCCCGCCACCACTGCCAGTGGAGATGAATCCATCTTGTGGACGTGTGTAGAACGCATATTTGCCATCCATGAATTCCGGGTGCAATACAACATTCCGCTGTTGAGGGGAGTTGGTCGTGATGTTGGGCAGACGCTCCCAGCTGACCAGATCACGCGTCCGGACAAGTCCGGCCTGGGCTACGGCACTGGATGTATCAAAAGCCGGAGCTTCCGGGTCCTTGCGTTCAGAACAGTAGATGCCGTAGATCCAGCCATCCTCGTGCTGTACCAATCGCATATCATACTGGTTGGTCTCGTCGGCATCGATATCTTCCCATACTAATGGTTTGCCTGTGAAGCGGAATCCGTCAATGCCGTTATCACTCTCAGCCAGGGCAAAGATGGATTTGCGGTCCAAGCCCTCGGTTCGGATGACCATCACATATTTACCGTTGAAATAGATGGCCCCCGGATTAAGCGTAGCGTTAATGCCCAGACGCTCCATAAAGTGTGGATTTGTCGTTTCGTCCAGATCAAATCTCCAGTGCAGCGGTACATGATGGCGTGTGATTACCGGATATCGGTACCGATCATATACGCCGTTGTAGAAGGAAGGATCAATTTCATTTTGACGCGTAAGCAGCTGCTCCTGTTGCTCCAACAATTCATTGTATTTGGGGTGTATCATCGTTATCCCATCCTCTCAATTAGTTCAATGCAGAATCGGCTATTGTGATACGGGCATTTCCACGGTCCGGCGATTTCACTTTGATCCGGTATGCCGTTCCCGTCTACCGACCAGTACCATTCCCCGCCAGCACGGTGATCGATAATATGTTCCTTCGTATACGTCCACAAACGTTCCACTCTCTCCAGAAACAACGGATCACCTGTGCGCTGGTAGGCATTATAGAAACCGACCATTGCCTCAGCATGAACCCACCAAATGCGCGTCTCATCTACAAGGTCACCCTCTTGTTCATTCAACAGCGAACCATCTGTATTCACGGCCACATGGGAAATGTTATAGGCAATATCCGTAACCATTGCGGAATACTCCGGGTGTTGATCCAGACCTAGTACTTTCAATGTTTCGTCGATCAGCCAACTGGCTTCAATGTCATGCCCGAACGAGCGCAGATCGATAATGGAATCCCACTGTTTGTCGAAAAACACCCGAGAAACTTCGTGTCTTTGTCATACACTCGTTGATACAAAATCCCAAGCAGGCGCTCCAGCGCCGCTTTCACCTGCGGATCCGGCCATACGCGGTAGAGCGTGGTGTAGGCCTCCAGCACATGAATATGCGTATTCATCGTGTAATCCGCAATCACACCATTTTCGCTCAGCATTTCATTGGGCTGTTCATTCCAGAAGCGGTCGAATTGTTCCTTGTATGCAGGTAATTCGGCATTCAGGCCTTGATCCTCAATCAGCGCAAAAAGCGTTTTCGCAAGTTCCAAAGCAGATTCATCCCCGGTTGCGCGATAATACTCGCTTAGTGAATACACCCCAAAGGATTGCGTATACACATGTTTACTTGTGTCCAGTGGTTCCCCTTTGGCATCCACCATCCAGTACAAGCCTCCATGCTCGGCATCCAGCACATGATCCGCAAGAAAACGGTAGGCGTGTTCGGCGTGAACCCGCCAGACTTCATTCCCGGTTACCCGGTAGGCGGCTGCAAAGGACCAGAGCTGCCGTGCCGTGGCGATGCCGCCTTTGGGAGCGAGAGGATCCACCTGAAGGTCATTGCCGACCCGGCCATAGAAGCCGCCGTTGTTATGATCTTTGAGGGCAGACCAGAATGGCAATATATGTCCTTCCCACTGTTCCTTTATTTCCGTTTTGATGTCAAGGGTGTAAGTCATAAGTTAGGGCTCCTTCAAAGTACAGGATTCGAATTAATTTAAGTTATCGTTAACTTTATTAAATAATATTAGTGTCGGATAATAACGTTGTCAACGAGTCATCAAAGAAAAACTTTTTGTTAAGTAATAAATAATTTAATTGACAGGTAAGCGTTACCATAATAAAATTCATTTTGTAACCTTAACGATAACTTAAATTAACTTAGAAAAGGGGTAGAATCAATTGAGAAAAAACAAAGGTTGGATACTGCTGTTTACCATGCTACTCATTACTTCTCTGCTCGCAGCTTGCTCTTCCGGCGGTGGCTCTTCACAGGCAGGAGAGGAAATTAGCACAGATCCGGCGGACATCAAGGGTGAAATTACCGTCCTGACGCAGCGTACAGATATTGTGGATACCGTGTTCAAAGACTATGCTGCGGAGTTCAATAAGGAATACCCGGATGTCAAAGTAAACTTCCAGGCACTGGCCGATTATGAGGGACAAGTGAAGATCCGTATGAGCACCAAGGATTACGGCGATGTGCTGATGATCCCCACCAGCGTACCAATTGCGGACATTCCGGATTTTTTTGAACCGCTGGGCACGTACGATGAGCTGAAAGATAAGTACACAGGCATTGAAGAACGTATGGTGGACGGCCAGGTGTATGGCATTCCAACGGTAATTACGTTCTCCGGTATCATTTATAACAAACAGGTATTCAAAGATGCTGGCATTGCGGAAGTTCCGAAAACACCCGAGCAATTCCAGGCTGCGCTTCAGTTGGTCAAAGATAATACAGATGCGGTGCCACTGTACACCAACTATGCATCCGGCTGGGCTTTGACACAATGGGAAGCGGATCTGCCGACGGTTGCAGGCAGTGTCGACTACGTTAACATTGATCAACCGAACACGGATGAGAACTTTGTGGCTGGCAAGCCGCACTACGAATTGTACAAAGTGCTTTATGATGCAGCCAAAAATGGCCTGATCGAGAAAGATCCAACGACAACCGACTGGGAAAGCTCCAAGGCGGATCTGGCGAATGGCAAAATTGCAACGATGGCACTAGGATCATGGGCAATTACACAAATTCAAGGTTTGACGGATACACCGGATAACATCGGATTCTTGCCATTCCCTACGAATGCAAGTGATGTGGTCGTTCCGCTTGCTGCAGACTATAACATTGGCATGAACGTAAACAGCGAGAACAAACCTGCTGCAAAAGCCTGGATTGACTGGTTCCTGGCCAAATCGAACTACGCGGTTGAGCAAGGTGGAGGCATGAGCGCAGACAAAAATGCTGAATTGCCACCGATTCTGGACCAGTACAAAGATGTTAAATTCTCCACACTGACTCCAGCCAAAGAAGGACAGGAAGGTCTGGTTGATAAAATTGACAACGAAGGCGAAATCGGTCTCTGGCAGCCTGACTTTAAGAAACGCATTATCGAAGCAGGCATCGGTAACCGCAGCGAATCGTATGACGACATCATGAAGGACCTGAATGACAAATGGATGAAAGCGCGGGCAGAACTCGCAAAATAAGCCAGTTGCGGCGGATGGGTCGGCCAATAAAAGCGCGATGAATATGGCCGACCACCGTTGACATGCAGCGAAGTACCGCGTACTGGATGGGAGTCTTCTTTTGATATAAAAGCGGTAGAACCGCTTGGAGGTGTGGAGAGCATGAAATACTTGAAGATTTCGAATTGGGGCTATTCAGCGCAACGTATATTTATTATCTGTGCCTTCTCAATCATTCCGCTGGCACTGCTGTTCACGTTTGCTTATTTACCGGTCATTAACATGTTCAAATACAGCTTCACGGATTGGAACGGATACAGCAAAAGGTTTGATTATGTTGGGTTTGAGAACTACACGCGGATATTCAGGGACCCTGAGTATTTTAAAGTGTTTATTGTCAGTCTGTATTATTTTGTGGCTACCTTCGTACAAATGGGTCTGGCCCTCTACTTTGCAACGATTCTGAGCTTCAAAATCCGAGGAAAAAACTTTTTCAAAGGCATATTGTTCTTTCCTTATCTACTGAATGGCGTAGCCATCGGATTTATCTTCCTCTTTTTCTTCAAACCGGATGGTACCCTCGATACACTCATGCAGGCTGTAGGGCTTGGACAATACACTCAGCTTTGGCTGGGGAATCCGAACATTATTAATGTGTCGCTCGCGGGCGCATCGGTATGGAGGTACATGGGCTTTAACTTCATCATCTTCCTGGGTGCAATATCTTCCATTCAGAAGGATGTGTATGAAGCGTCGGATATTGATGGGGCCAATCGCTGGCAGCAGTTCCGGCATATCATTCTGCCGAGTATTACGCGCATCCTGCAGCTCAACCTGATTTTGGCGATTAGCGGCGCAATCAGTGCGTTCGATATTCCATATATTATGACCGATGGTTCCAACGGCAGTGAGACATTTGTCATTCAGACCGTTCACTTGGCATTCAAGTACGGCAAGCTGGGCTTGGCGTCAGCGATGGCTGTTGTGCTGCTGTTTATTGTCATTCTTGTTACGCTGGTTCAGCGTGTCACCATGAAAGGGGAGGAATGAACGTGCACCAATTCAAATACACCCTTGCGAGCATATTTAAATATGCTTCACTCATTCTCGCCGCGTTCATTGCGTTGGTACCCATCGTTGTGGTGCTGTTTGCATCGCTCAAAACCAATGCCGAATATGCGACCAGTAGTCCGCTTGCCCCACCAGCCAATTGGCTGAACTTCGCGAACTATACAAAGGCTTTTGTGGACGGCAACATGCTGGTCGGGTTCAAAAATACAATTATCATCCTGATCATCTCCATCGTGGGTGCCACTTTAACAGGTTCCATGATCGCGTATGTGCTGGATCGTTTCAAATTCAAAGGCAAAAAAATTATGGTCGCAGCTTTCCTGCTTGCTACCCTCATTCCAAGTGTCACAACGCAGGTCGCCACTTTCCAGATCATCAACGCACTCGACCTGTTCAACACCCGCTGGGCAGCCATTGTAATGTACCTGGGTACAGATATCATTGCGGTGTATATTTTCCTGCAATTCTTGGGCTCCATCTCCAACGCACTGGATGAATCCGCCATGCTGGACGGTGCCTCCTACTTCACGATTTATTGGAGAATCATTCTGCCACTGCTGAAACCGGCGATTGTAACGGTCATTATCGTGAAGGGTGTCAACATTTACAACGACTTCTACACGCCGTTCCTGTACATGCCCAAGACAGACTTGCAGGTCATATCCACGGCTCTTTTCAAATTCAAGGGACCGTTCGGATCACAGTGGGAGGTTATCAGCGCGGGGATTATGATTGCCATCATTCCAACGATGATCATCTTCCTGCTGCTACAAAAGTACATCTATAACGGCTTTGCACAAGGCTCGGTTAAATAATAAACGAAGGGAGAAATGAAACGATGACAGTTGTCGATACGAAACACGTACACATTGTTGGGGATGCATTGCCGAATATACCTTGGGAGGATAAACCGGAGGGAACAGACGGACCAGTCTGGAGACACTCAGCCAACCCAGTCGTGCCGCGTAATCCGGTCAAGGGAGTTGCCCGTATTTTCAACAGTGCAGTGATTCCTTATGAAGGGAAATTCATCGGGGTATTCCGCGCCGAAACGATTAACGGACGTCCGCACCTGCATATGGGATCGAGTGAGGATGGGCTGGAGTGGAGTATCGAAGAGGAACGCATTGCCTTTGTGGATGAAACCGGCGATGCCTTCATGCCGAACTATGCATATGACCCACGTCTGGTAAAAGTGGAAGATACGTATTACATCATCTGGTGTACCGATTTCTACGGCGCAGCGTTGGGCTTGGCGAAAACCGATGATTTCAAAACGTTTGTGCGTCTCGAAAACCCAATGCTGCCGTTTAACCGCAATGGCGTGTTGTTTCCGCGTAAAATCAATGACAATTATGTGATGTTATCCAGACCAAGCGACAGCGGACATACACCGTTCGGAGACATTTTCCTCAGCGAAAGTCCGGATCTCGTGTACTGGGGCAAACACCGTCATGTCATGAGCAAAGGTGGTCAAGGCTGGTGGCAATCGGTCAAAATTGGCGGCGGTCCTGCTCCGATTGAAACGTCCGAAGGCTGGCTGATGTTCTACCACGGCGTAACCGGTACGTGCAATGGTTTTGTATATAGCATGGGTGCGGTCATTCTGGATCTGGATGAGCCATCCAAAGTAAAATATCGTTCCTCCAACTTCGTGCTGACACCGGAAAAATGGTATGAGGAGCAAGGCTTTGTGGACAATGTTATCTTCCCTTGCGCCACATTGCATGATGCGGAGACAGGACGGATCGTCATCTATTATGGAGCAGCCGACACCTACGTTGGTGTGGCGTATACAACTGTCGAAGAGATCGTGAACTACGTGATTGGGACCGACGAAGTTATCGCCGGAGACCGTGAGGAAGGAAAGCTATAAATTGAAGTGAAACAATTTTAAATAAAGCTGAAATTTACACAAAAACGGAGAGTGCAGAACCGATCTGAAGAAACGAAGTGTTCGCATTTATCCTCGGATTTTCCCTTTCATCAGGGAATCAAAAAAATCTGGGGATAACGGCGATCGGAAGATGGTACTGCAATCGTAGTTGGACGTGTAACATTCGGTCATTCATTTTACATTAAGTGAAAAAGGAGCATTGCGGAACAATGCATATGGAATACATCAAGGGATTTACATTTGGCTGGATGAGTGGCAGGGGGGATTTCCGCAAGCCGGAAGCGAAAGAATCTTTGCGTCTGATGGCTGAACGCACAGGCAGTTCGCATGTTATTTTTGCACTGGCGGCGCAGCAGGATCATCCGCAGGCGGTAGAGGTCAAATATGAGGGTGAACATATGGTGGAAGACGATGAATTGGTGGACATGATACGCTACGCCCGCACGCTCGGACTGCGGGTCATTCTGAAACCAACTGTCAATTGCACCGATGGCACATGGCGGGCACACATTAATTTCTTTGATATCGATGTGCCGTGTGAGCGGAAATGGAAAGACTGGTTCCGCAGTTATACCACGTATCAGAAGCACTATGCAGCCATTGCAGAGCGCGAGAATTGCGAGATGTTTATTGTAGGTTGTGAGATGGTGCAGTCTGAGCGTCGGAGTGAGGAATGGCGCGAGGTCATCGCGGGAGTGCGTGAAGTGTATTCCGGGCTCGTGTCGTACAATACGGACAAGTACCAAGAAGGGCATGTGAAATGGTGGGATGCCGTGGACGTCATCTCGTCGAGTGGATACTATCCCATCGGAGACTGGGAAGCGCAGCTGGATCGGATTGAACAGGTCATTGCACCCTACGGCAAACCTTTCTTCTTCGCGGAAGCAGGTTGCCCTAGCCGCAGTGGATCGGCGCAGGTACCAAACGACTGGGGGTTAACAGGTGAGGTCAACGCGCAGGAACAGGAGCAGTTCTATGAAGCCATGTTCCGTCATGCCAGTCAGCGGGAGTGGGTACGCGGCTTTGGACTGTGGGACTGGAGTGCCCATCTGCATCAGAAGCAGGATGCCCTGAGCGACGATGGATACGGCGTTTATGGTAAACCAGCGGAGAAAATCATTCGCCGTTTCTATGAAGGCATTGCGGTGGAAGTTTAAATTGAATGGCAAGGTGTTTCAATGATCGATAATTAAAATTCCAATGAAAAGGTACTCTTCTTTCTTATAATAGGAAGGGTATCTTTTTTAGTTTTCACCAGCAGGTGCTAAAGTTGACTGTCGAACTGTCGAATTATATTGACAAAAAGTAAGCTCCTGCCTATTCTTAATAGATGAGTATGAGAATCATTATCAAATATAATATAGAGAAAAGGGGTTCCACATCCATGTTTGCATCACATCGAAAATCGTCTGCCTTCCTGCTGGCAACCGCGTTATTGCTGCTGCTGGTTATGGTGGGCTGCAGCAATACAGATAACAAGAAGGCCTCCTCATCGTCTGCCTCGGATGAAGCATCCTCTAGCAAGTCCATTACGATGTCTTGGCCGCGTGATATCGGTACGATGAATCCGCACACATATAATCCTTCACAACTTTTTGCCCAATCCATGATCTATGAGCCGCTGATCAGTTATCAGAAGGACGGGAAGCTCGAGCCTGCACTGGCTGAATCATGGACGATCTCTGAGGACGGTAAAGTGTATACCTTCAAGCTTCGTCAGAACGTTACATTCTCCGATGGCACGCCTTTTAATGCGGAGATTGTGAAGAAGAACTTTGATGCTGTCATGAAAAATAAAGACACACACAGCTGGCTGGGCATTGTGAGTGTGCTGGATAAGACGGAGGTGCTGGACGACCATACCTTCCGCATGACACTCACAGAGCCGTATTATCCTGTGCTTCAGGACTTGTCTGTTGTCCGTCCGTTCCGCTTCCTGGGAGAAGCTGGATTCCCCGATGATGGCGATACGTCCAAAGGCATCAAGGAGCCGGTGGGTACTGGCCCATGGATGCTGGCTGAATACAAACAGGATGAATATGCCGTCTTTAAGCGTAATCCGAATTACTGGGGAACTGCACCGAAGATCGATCAGGTCACGGTCAAAATTATTCCTGATGCAGAAACCCGTGTGCTTGCCTTTGAAAAAGGGGATCTCGACTTGATCTACGGTGAAGGTGTCATCAGTTTGGATGCATTCCAACAGCTTCGCGACAATGACGAATATGTGACTCAATTGTCTGAGCCGGTGGGAACTCGCGATCTGCTGCTGAATTCTTCGAATCCAAAGCTGTCTGATGTGAGAGTGCGGATGGCGCTTCAGCAAGGATTCAACAAAAAAGCAATGGTCGAAGGGATTACTTCCGGTCTGGAAGAACCGGCGGATACTGTGTTGTCCAAAAACTATCCTTACACCAATGTGGACCTGAAACCGGTCGAATATGACGTGGAGCAGGCCAAAGCATTGCTGGATGAAGCGGGCTGGAAGCAGTCTGCGGGGAGTTCAGTGCGTGAGAAGGATGGTCAGCAGCTTGAATTCGAGATGATTTTTGATAAAACAGACCCGATTCAAAAAGCGATGGCGGAGACCATTCAGGCGGAATGGAGCGAGCTGGGGGTCAAAGTGAACCTTACCGGGCTTGAGCTGACTGTGCAGATCAAGCGTTTGAAGGCCAACGACTTCGACCTGTACTTCTGGTATAATTACGGAGCTCCATATGATCCACATTCCTTTATTAATGTTGTGGCCAGTCCTGGATTTGGAATCTCTGAGACGCTGAGTGCGCTGCCCATGAAAAAGGAACTGGACGAGCAGGTGCACGCCGCTCTGTCCTCGACAGACGAGACGAAACGCCAGGAGCTGTATAGTGCGATCCTGACAACACTTCAGGAGCAATCGGCGATTGTCCCGATCTCCTATATCAAGAAAACGGCAGTATATCAGAAGAGTATTACCAACTTTGTTTTCCCGGCCAATCGTGATGAAAATCCGTTTCCGGGCATTGAAGTGGGAGAACAATAAATAAACACATCAATATGATTTTATACAGCAGGCGATGTAGCTTGATAAAAAAGGGAGGAACGTTTTAGTGATCAGCTATATTGGTAAACGGATGATCGCGATCATTCCTATCGTTTTTGTCGCTACGCTTGTTACGTTTGCGCTTATTCATATTTCACCGGTTGATCCGGCAGAGGCTTATCTGACTGCGGCACACATCTATCCAACACCGGAGCTGCTGGAGCAGAAACGTCATGAATTTGGTCTGGATCGACCACTGTTTACCCAATATATCGATACGCTTGGGAAGATTTCCAGGATGGATTTTGGCACTTCGTATCTCACAAACAAACCTGTCATTGATGAGGTGAAATCAAAGCTCCCCGCGACGGCTGAATTGGCCTTGTGGAGCATATTGTTTTCCGCACTGGTGAGCATTCCCCTGGGAATACTGGCGGCGGTGTACAAAAATAGCTGGATTGATATGGTCAGCCGGGGGATTTCCTATTTTGGGGCGTCCATCCCGCAATTTTGGCTCGGGTATCTGCTTATCTTTTTTTTCTCGGTGAAGCTGGACTGGCTGCCTGTGGAAGGACGCGGATCGTGGGAGAATCTGGTGCTGCCTACAGTAACACTCTCCTTAATTCTGATTGCCTTATATACTCGGTTATTACGTTCCAGCGTACTGGAGCAATTACAGGAGACATATGTGCAGTACGCGAGAACACGCGGGATACGGGAACGGGTGATTATGCTGAAGCATGTCCTGAAAATCGCGATATCCCCCTTATTACGGGAATGGGGATGAGTATGGGCAAGCTGCTCACAGGAACCATTATTGTGGAGCAGGTATTTTCCTGGCCTGGGTTCGGACGTTACTTTGTCGATGCGATATTTAACCGGGATATTCCGGTTATCCAATGTTACGTCTTTCTTGCGGCATGCCTGTTCATCGTATGTAATTTGCTCGTTGATCTGGTGCAGTTGGCTATGGACCCACGAATTTCAGCGAAAGGACGGGCAGAGCATTGATAAACAAATGGCGTACAGTGTTCAAAGGGCAGAGAGCCATCCTGGTCTGCTCGATTATTATTTTGCTGTTCTTCGTGGTGACGCTCCTGGCCCCGTGGATTGCTCCGCATGATCCGGTCAAGGTGAATCTGTTGCAAAAGCTCAAGAGTCCATCTGTGGAGCATTGGCTGGGAACGGACCACCTGGGCCGGGATACCCTATCCCGACTAATCTATGGAGCGAGAGTGTCACTTGGTTTTGCTACTCTTATTTTCCTCTCCTCTCTAATTATTGGTGTGATTGTAGGCTCTGTCTCCGGGTATGTTGGCGGCTGGGTTGACAGTATGCTCATGCGTCTCTGTGAAGGGATTATGGCATTTCCGAATCTGGTATTGGTGCTGGGTATCGTTGGTATTTTTGGCCCTGGATTGATGCAGGTTCTGCTCGCTCTGATGATGGTGCAGTGGGTGTATTATGCCCGGATATGCCGGAATATGGTCGTGAGTCTGAAGGAGCGGAACTTCATCACCGCTGCGCGCATTAGCGGGTCATCCTCCTGGAAGATTATCCGTAAACATATCATCCCGAACGTACAGCGCCCCATCGTTGTGATGGGCACACTGGAGATGGGTTGGGCGATTATGGACATATCCGCGCTTTCCTTTCTAGGGCTTGGTATACAGCCTCCCAATGCGGAATGGGGCGCGATGATTCATGAGGGAACGGGTTACATCCGAAGTCATCCAGAGCTGATGATTTATCCGGGCGTGTTGATTTTGCTGGTGGTTATGACGTTCAATATTCTGGGTGAAGCATTGTCCGAGCGATATGGCATTGCAAAACGTTAGTTGAAATGGGCTGGCAGCCTTACGGGGGTGAACGTAAGTATGGTGGATACAGACAAGGTGCTTGAGGTTCGTGGTCTGCAAGTAAAGCTTAAAACCGGGGATGGTCCGGTCTCGCTGCTTGCTCCGATTGATTTTGAATTGAGAAAAGGCTGTGTGTTTGGTCTGGTCGGTGAGAGTGGCAGTGGCAAAACCATCACTTGTAATGCATTGCTACAGATGCTTGACCCGCGCAGCATGGAAGTATCCGGCAGCATACGTCTACATGGGCGGGAGCTTGGTTCGTTGCCCCGTGAGGAGATGCGCCGCATCCGGGGCAAGGAGATTGGATTCATTATGCAGAATCCGATGAATGCTTTTACACCGGTACATACGGTAGGTTCGCAGTTCATTGAAACCTTGCGTACACATACAGGGATGAACAAGAAACAGGCCCGGGAACAGGCGATTTCAGCAATGGCCGATATGAATTTACCGGAGCCTGCCAAGCTAATGAAGCGTTATCCGTTCCAACTCAGCGGAGGCATGCTGCAACGGGTCATGATTGCCATCTCCATGTGTTTGCGACCGGCCCTGGTTATTGCCGATGAGCCTACTACAGCGCTGGATGTCGTGAATCAGAGTCGAGTGCTGCAAGAGCTCGACCGGCTTCGTTCGGAACACGGGACGTCTATTTTACTTATCTCGCATGATCTGGGCGTTATCTCGCAGATGGCGGATGAAGTGGCTGTCATGCAGAAGGGACGAATCGTGGAGCAGGCAGATATTCACCAGCTGTTCGATCATCCCCGGCATGAGTATACACGAATGCTGCTCCATGCCCGGCCAAGGCTGGCTTTGGGCTGATGAGGTATTATCTACGGGCTGCAACGGTATGGAGTGTGTGCAGACTGCGAGAAGTATGGGTAAGGGACAAAGCGGTGTAAGGCCAAGGAATGTGAGAGGATGATGACCTGTGCTTCAAGTTTGTGAAGTAAGCCATAGCTATGGCAGACGTAACTGGCTGGATCGCTCGGGTACGCCCGCTCCAGTAGTGGCGGATATTTCACTCATGATCGAGCAGGGAGTTTGCCTGGGTCTGCTGGGTACAAGCGGTGCGGGCAAAAGTACGCTGGGCAAAATTATACTGGGGCTGGAAAGACCCCGGCAAGGGCGGGTTTTGTTCCAGGGGCAGGATATTTATCAATCAAGCAAGCGTGCGCTCAAGGGTCTGAGACGTGACCTGCAAGTCGTATTTCAGGATTGCTATTCTGCTGTGAATCCGCTGATGACGGCAGCGCAAATTATTGGCGAGCCGTTGGATAATTATGAGCGAATGTCAGCGAAGGAACAGCAGCGGAAGATTAGTCAGCTGCTTGAACAGGTGGGGCTTGCACCTGAGGACAGCAGCAAGCTCCCACATCAGTTCAGTGGTGGACAGCTGCAACGTGTTAACATTGCGAGAGCGATTGCTCTCAAGCCCAAGCTGATTGTCCTGGACGAGTCGGTCAGCAGCCTGGATATGGTGCATCAGACTCAAATTTTATCGCTGCTGGCAGAGCTGCGCGCTTCCTATGGGTTGTCCTACCTGTTTATCACACATGACATTCGAGCGGCGATGACGATATGTGACAGGGTGGCGGTGATGGATCAGGGGCGACTGGTGTTTTGTGGAGACGAAAAGGAATCGATTCTTCAGTCCCAGCATCCGGCTGTACAGCAGTTGGTTTCGTCCATCTTGCCCGAGCATCCGTCTGGACGCCTCGTGTATAGCTAAATAATGTTTTGGTTCAGCTTAGAATAAGTTGCTGTTGAACAGATGATAAGGTTGCACGCGGGTGCAACCTTATTTTTTGTTCGATCCAATCTTACGTATTAAACGACGCTGTATCCACCTAAAGGAGTCTGGTAACCTGGCCTTTCTACCCCATTTTCCGCCCAAGCTGCTCAATCTTCTCCAACCATTTCTTTCTCTGTTCCTCGGACTGTTTTCCCACCAGATCTACAGGTGTTATGCGCACAGGTTTGATGCCTGTCAGAGCAAAGGTAGAGATCTTCATCATTTTGTGTGCGGGCTCACCTTGGAACCATTTGTAGTACCAGTTCGGACCATCCATGGTGGTGATCATGCGAGCCGTACGGCCTTTGAGCAGCTGATCCGGGAAAAGTTTACCTTTGTGATATTTGAAGGCATAACCTGGCATGAAGATGCGGTCGATGAATCCTTTGAACAAAGCTGGCGGTCCTCCCCACCAAATCGGGAATATCCATACGAGATGCTCTGCCCATTTAATAGCCTCTTGGGCTTCTAGCAAGTCCGGTTCAAGCGGCAGTTTATTACGATAGCCTCCCTCTAGATTCATGTTGAATTCCAGTTCGTTTAGGGTGATCATGCGAACCTCGGCACCTGCCTGCACAGCACCTTTACGATAAGCTTCGGCGATTGCGCCATTGTAACTTGGGGAAACGGGATTGCCTTGGATGATTAATATTTTCTTCATGATGACGACACGTCCTGTCTGTTTTAGTTAATGAACACTAACCTCATGTGCAAAAAGAAAAGGTCACGAATGACCCGGTAATCGTTCAGGAATTTCCCTGAAGGTAGTTGAAGCTGGTTTGCCTATAATTTAAACGAATGATATTACAACGGAACCCATCTTGATCAGAGCCATCTCTTAAAGACTGCGAGATCGGAACGGCTTCACAATGCCTGTAGTCGTCGGTTCTATCCCAATTCAGCCGATACCTGCCCCAACATCGATGACAGGCGATGAACGGTTTCCCCAGTGTACGGAACAAGCAGCTCAGGCAGTTCACCTTGCATACTGGAGACGCCCATGCGTGTAATGGCGCCAATAACCAGAACAGCCGTGAGCCGTGAATCCTGATCTGGCAGCTCCCCCGCATAATTCCTTGATCGACCAGGTCAATTAACGCATCCAGCGGCTGACGGTAATCTTCGCTGCTTCCAGCTTCAATGAAAATCTCATGATTCTGTGAGATCAACAGTAGTCCGTAAGGATCTTCATCATGCAATTGAAGAACCTCTGTAATCAGTTGCCGGAAGCGTTCCAGCACCGGACCTTCCTGGTGAACATAACCGTCAATCAAGGCGGTATAGTCCGCGCAATATTGGGTGAAGGCTTCGAGAGCAACAGCATCTTTATTCTTAAAATGTTTGTAAATCGCCGCATCGGTTACACCAGCGGCGTCACCGATCTCTTTGACGGAAATGCCGTCAACGCCTTTGGTTGCGAACAAGCGCATTGCCGCTTGTAAGATGTCTTTCTTTTTGCTGTCTGCATGAGGTTTGTTCTTCATGATTGTATAGTAAGTGATAACTAACTAAATTGCAAGTGTAATTTATGAATTGCTTGATATTCTGCATCCAGAGTGCTTCTGTTCAAAAGCTTGCAGCTTGGTAGGTGTCAACGTATGATGAATAGAAATAAGCACTTTACATCATTACCGATTACGTTTTACAAACTGCAAGATATAGAGGGATACGCCTGTTCAACGGGAGCTTTGTCCCTGCGGGTATGGCGGAAGCTAATGATGCAAAATGCCGGCGTTATCATACGGACGAATTACGGAGGGCACGGAGTATGGGGGACCAGAGGAATGCAGAATTACATGTTTCTTGCTGGGTGACCCCGCAGGGAATGTTGAATGACCGTTATGTATGCAAACGTGAACGGCTGTACAAAGGCATGAACGGCAGATATGTCGAGCGATTCACAGCCCCGGGCGGAGAGAGCTATATTTTTAAGCCGTTGACCCATCAAGGGCAGCATGGGCGTGAACAATGGGTGGCAGAGCATGTGCTGGTGCATTTACCGCCGATCTATCCCCGGCTCATCGCTGCATCAGTCAGAGACGCTACACCGGCTCAGAGCTGGCTGATCTACGAGGATCTGGGGCAACTGGTGCATGATTCGCGGGAAAATACGCTGTCAGCTGCTGCTGTAAACATGGCCAAATGGCACATGATACCTGTTTCCGGCTGGGACGAAATGCCTCATGAAGGTCAGAAACCACCCATTCGGAACATGCTGGACGAGCTGCTCGGGCAGGCGAGAGCTACCGAGGCTTTGCTGTTTAAACTGGGAATGACGCTGTCTCCAATCGATTGGGACAGCATCATCACGCTAATCAGCAAGGCAGACGAAGAGCTTCCACGAGTTCTGTGTCATGGTGACCTGCATCCCGGCAACATGGCGGATGTGAACGGCAGACTGGTCATCATCGATTGGGAGCATGCCCATCTCAACACGCCGCTTTGGGACATATATCATCTGGTGGATCTATCGCATCCGCTGTACCCGAGAACCGTTACGCCTGAGCTGCGGGAGCGAATCATTAATGTTTATCTGGACGGGCTGGAGCGCCATAGCGTTCAGGTTGATCGGGTTACTTTTAAAAGCTGGTACAGTGCATATGCCATTGTATTCTCGCTCTGGATGCTGCGTCTAATTGATGGGGATCTGAGAAGTGCAGACTGTGTATGGCCCGAGGGACAGCTGCGGAACCAGTGGCACGAGACGGCAATGACGCTGGAACAGTGCATGAACCGATTGTTCACGGAATAGAAATGAGGGGTGTAGAACATGCGTAAAGTAGGACTCGTTATGCGTAAAATTCAATTCACCGAGGCGCAGGGCCCGCGCGTATTTGCGGATCGGCTGAAGCAGATCGGGCTGGAGCTGGGTGTGGAGATTGTGTTCATCTCGCCGGAGCGCCATGTGAGCGGGTATGACTGGTTGCCGGGTTATGAGCATGAGAAAGGCGACCTGGTGAACTATGATATCGTACTGGACCAGATATATAGCCAAAATATAGAGCATGTCATCTATACCGTATCCGGGTTTACGTTTTTGAAGATGTTTTTACCGAAAAGCGTGTTGTTCCCGCACAGCTTTCCCGACCCGGCGCTGACGGGATATGAGATGATGAAGCCATTCTATACAATGGTGGATAAAGCGATTGTGCAGACGGAGTTTTTGAAAACAGAGCTGGGCCGCAATTTCGGGGTACATGACGTGAACGTCATTCCGATTGGCTTTAGTGAAGAGCTGGCGAACCGACATTACGACCCGAGTCAGGTCGTGCATAATCGCGTGCTCTGGATCGGTCGGGATGAAGCGAATCGTCGCCCCGATCTGGTGCTGGAATATGCCCGGCAGAACCCGGACAAGGAAGTGTACATGGTGTTTGGGGGCAGACGATACGAAGAAAGCATGAAGAAATACAGCATCCCGGACAACGTAAAACTGCAATTCGCGCTGACGCAGGATGAAGTATTCACCCTGATGAACTCGTCCAAGGTATATTGGAGTTGCTCGGCCTTTGATACGTTTGCGATGCCGCTGACCGAAGCGATGGCGATGGGCAAAATGGTTGTGAAGCCGGAGCATGCCTGCTACGGCCACATTCGCTCCACGCATGCCTTTGCAGGCAATGAGGATAACTGGTTTGAATTGGTGAACATGGCGGCTGCCGCGCCGCGCAGTGTGTCGGAAGATAACCGGGAGTATGCGTTCGGTGCTTTCTCACGCACGATCATGAAAGAGGGATACCGGAACTTTTTCGCGAACTGGTTGAAGTAATACGTGGTCTGTAACAACGGGTTCTAACCATTCAGCAAGAAGGAGGATAACCTTATGGATGTACTCATCCTGTGGACGGTCGGTATGTGGGCGGTGCTGCTGTTGATTGAATGGCTCATCTATCGGATGCAAGGACGCCGAATGACCTGGGTTCAATATATACTGCCATGTGTGGCCTTGCTCGGCGGAGCTACTGTGATCATGATTAGCATTGATATTGGCGGGTGGAACGGCATCGGATATGCCTTGCTTGGGGCATCGCTCGGTACATCGGGAATGTTGACACTAATTACGGTGGCAATTACGGATGTGGTGTTCCGGCGTCGGGGAAGGAATTAATCAGAACAGTTAAACTGCTGTACTTTAAAAATGATGGAGCGATCGGACGGTTGCAGGAATGCATTCGTCTGTGATATATTGGCATTAATTATGACAAGGGAGGTGAAGACAGGTGAATCACGCGATGCTTAACAACCGTATTAGCCAGCTGCCGATTGCTATGGCTGGCATTGTTCATACTTTTCCAACTAACGGGAGAAGTCTGTCTAAATTTGAATATACGGAAATTAACATTTGCGAGAAGATGCCTGCCTTGACCTCATTCGGACGATAAGCAATTTTGCTTGAATTCTGAAGAGCCGCGGAGCTAACCTCCTGCGGCTCTTTTTGTGTTGCGGTCAGGATCTTCCAATCCATAGGAGGAACCTTATTATGATGATTATTAGCGCACAACAACTGACTCAATACCACGGAGCACATCTGGTGCTGGACGGCATTACGTTTGAAATTATGGAAGGCGACAAGGTCGCCCTGATCGGCCGCAACGGAAGCGGCAAAACAACATTGATGCGCCTGATGGCACGACTGAGCCAACCGGATGAAGGACAATTAATGATTAAGAAGGATACTCGTATTGGGTACGTGGCTCAGGTGCCGGAAGGAATGGATGATTACACGGTGCTGGATGTGCTGAGTCTTGGATTCAGGGAGCTTATGGCGTGCCGGAGCCAAATGAAGGAAATGGAGCAGCAGATGTCCGATCCGGACTGTGCAGCCGATCCGAACCAATTGGAGCGCCTGTTGAAGCGGTATGCGGCGTTGCAGGAACAGTTTGAGCGTGAGGGCGGATATGAGATGGATGCCCGGATCGATCAGGTCGCGGACGGTCTGGATATTGCGAAGGAGCATTACGGATGGCGTTTTGGTTCGTTGTCTGGTGGTGAACAGACACGGGTTGTGCTGGCTTCACAGCTAATTGTAAGGCCTGATCTGTTATTGCTGGATGAGCCGACCAACCATCTTGATCTGGAGCGGGTGGAATGGCTGGAAGGATTTTTGCGCGAGTATACAGGTACGATTATCCTGATCTCACATGATCGCTACTTTTTGGACCGTGTGGCATCTAGGACGTTGGAGCTGGAGGATGGAGAAGCGCAAACGTCTGCTGGCGGTTATACGGAATATATGAAGGTGAAGGAACAACGACTGCTGCAGCAGTTTGAGGAGTTCAAGGAGCAGCAGAAGGTGATCAAAAAAATGAAGGAAACGATCCGCCAATTGGAGGAATGGGGCCGAGTCGGGGGCAATCGAAAGTTCTTCCGGCGTGCGGCTTCCATGCGCAAGGCTATTGAGCGGATGGAGCAGGTAAAGCGGCCAGTACTGGAGCGGCGTAACGCTGACTTCGATGTACGTCCTACGGATCGTACGGGAAAACGGGTGGCCGTATTGGAACAGGTCGAAAAGGCTTATGGAGAACGCCCAATTCTGCGAGGTGTCTCGGGTTTGCTCGAATATGGCGACAAAATTGCCCTGATTGGACGCAATGGTTCAGGCAAAACGACGTTGTTTAAGCTCTTGTTGGGCGAGGAGCAGCCGAGTGCAGGCAGCCTGGAGTGGGGTGCACGAGTGGATGTCGGCTATCTGGCCCAGCAGGAGGAGCCTTCCAATCCGAAGCTGAACGTGCTGGAATACTTCCGGTTGGAAGCGGGCGTGGAAGAAGGAGAAGCACGTGGTATTTTGGCCCGATATCTGTTCTACGGAGCAGATGTGTTCCGCTCGGTAGGGCAGCTGTCTGGAGGGGAGTGGACACGGCTAAGGCTGGCTCTTCTGGTTCAGCGCAAGCCGAATGTGCTTTTGCTGGATGAACCGACCAACCATCTGGATATCGCTTCAAGGGAAGCGCTCGAAGAGTCGCTCGTTGATTTTGAAGGAACGGTGCTGGCCATCTCACATGACCGCTACTTCGTCAATCGACTCGCTTCCCGTGTATGGGAACTGGAGAATGGGCAGATGATCGCCTATCTGGGAGACTATGAAGCCTATCGCGAGAAGAAGCTTGAACTGCAAGCCCATGCAGCGGCAACAAATCAGCAGATGGCAGGTGTAGCGACTCCAACACGTGGGAGTGCGAAACCGCCACAGGAGACGAAGTCCGCTGCAACGCCTGATACAACGTCCACATCCAAGAAGCTTTCCGCTGTACAATTGGAGCAGAGACTGGCTCGACTGGAAGAGCAAATTCAGGTGCTGGATCATCAGCTTGAATCTGCGGAGAACACGCCAGATGAGCTGGAGCAAATATGGAACGAACGCGAGCGACTTTCTGGGGAATACAATGAAATGTTGGCCCAGTGGGCAGAGCTGTGAGACAGTCGATATGGAGCTGATCTCAAGGTAGATTTGAAATAGATCTTGAAATAGATTTGAAATAGATGAAGAACGGAAGAAGGCTGGAGAATATTCTCTGGCCTTTTTGCTTTTCAAAACTAACATACGAATAGATTCATTTCGATCTCTATAAATTGAACTAATCATTTACACGATAACAGCGATCGGAAGGTTGTTCTGTCATCGGAGTGGCAAGTGTACATATTCTTTACTTTGAAAAGCGCTCTTGGGATTTATATAAAATGCTTTTTTACATGTCAGCGGGAATAGTGTAACTTTTTTCCTTCTCGTGCGTTTAATACGTTTGTGTGTATTGAAACGGCTCCTCTTAGAGCTTACAGAAAGGCAGGTTATCGTTATTTATTATTCATTGACTTATCGGAACTGGTCGGATGATCGGCAGGTGGAGACGGGGGTATTGGAGCAGGTTTCGGTCACTCGCGATGAACTGTTCATGCGCAAGTTGGTTGATGCCACCCTGATGAAAAATAAGCTTTGGGCACATCTGTCCAATGAATGCGAGGATCGTCGGGAGCATGCAGTCTACTTGACCGAGTACAACAATCAAAAGCCTGCGGAACACGGTACAGCGATTGCGGACGCTGCACTGTCGATGTGCAAAATGTCCTCCATGTACAGCGCGGAATACATGCTGTGGAATGGGAGTGCATTTCAGGAATTGGACTTGGCAGAATCCTCCTCGTACACGATGGAGCTTGGCGAGCAACTACTGGACCATTACATGGTCCGAGGCGGTATAACCTATGAATTTGTGTATTCCGTGCTGGATGCGGATCGCAAGAAAGTGTTGTTTTTTATGAAGGAGGTGGATCTGTAATGGCCGAAAATCTCACACCCACACCCGGCTCACGTGCCAAGCTGGTTGCCTTCTCGCTCATGCTTGCAGTGCCTGCCGTATTATCCGGTTGTGGCAGCAATAGCGATGATTGCGACCCGGAATACGATACCGGATGTGAGTATGACTCCAGCAGCGGGCACTATTACTATGGTGGCGGATCGTCCTATCGGAGCAACAAGGACAGCAGTTCCTACAGCAAATCCAGTTCCAAATCGAGCGGCTTTGGCAGCTTCTTCCGCAGTTCGGGAGGTTAGAACCTGATGAGGCATATATACGAGATGCCGTTCAGCCATGAAGAAGTATTCAGGGACGAAGCAGGGCAACAAGTTCCCTATCACCGAATGTATGGCAAGCAATATTGTGTACCTGCATTAACGGTCTATACCCCTGCGGAGATGCAGGAATTACGTGCAGCAGTTGAGGCTGTAGACGGGATTTATTGCAAGGTGATGCGTTTTATCCAGCAATACATGCCCGACTCTTTTCTGGAGCATCAATTGGGTATTCACCCTGGCCTTATTCCAGCGGCTCGTATGGAGATGGTGACAGGCGGGATCACTCGGCAGGACTGGATTATTGGGGAAACGGGTCCCAAATGCATTGAAAATAACACCGATACCCCAACAGGCATACCAGAAGCAGCTGCATTGGAAGGTATTTTGGTTGGGATGGCTGAAAAAACATCGCTCTATCCTCCGTCCAAAGGCATGGATGAGTGTATCCGAGAATGCTTTCGCAGCTGGTTGGGTGCTTATGCAAAGCAGGGCTTGCAAGGCGTGGTGACCTTTACTTCGTTCGGAGATCATGTGGAGGATCGGACCAATACGGAGTATCTGATGAAGCTGTGTCAGGAAGCGGGATATGAAACGTTTTACGCTCCACTGGAGGAATTGGAGATTATCCCCGGGATTCACTCTACCATCAAGGGCGCGAGATCAACCTGCTGTACCGTCTATATCCCCTGGAGTATCTGATCGATGATCGAGACGAGACGACGGGGGTGGATATCGGCGCTGCGCTGCTTGAGCTGGTACAGGAAGGACGACTCGGTCTGATGAATCCCGTACAACATGTGCTGATGCAGAGCAAAGGCTTCATGGCCGCCATCTGGTCGCTCTATGAACGCAATGAACAGACCCCGGAATATTGCGGATTTCGGCTGTTTAACGATGCGGATCTGGAAACCATTTCGCGGTATTTGCTGCCAACTTATTTCGAAGCAGGACCCTTTGAGCTGGATTCCATTCCATATGTAGCCAAAAGCTATTGGGGACGTGAAGGCCGAGGGACCTCACTGCTGGGTGACGAAACGGAGCAGACTACGGGCAAGCCGAATACGTATTCACCTGTGAGCGTTCAGACGCCATCAAACTCGAACGAAACAGGCACAGTGGATGAAGAAGAGGAGCTTGCCGCCTATTATAACAATCAGCCCAAGATTTATCAGCAGCTCGTTCCAATGGAACAGGCCGTGATTCAGACAGAGGATGGCGAATACAGAGGTTATTTGCTTACCGGAGTATTTGTCATTAATGGACGTTTTGCGGGTGTACTGCCGCGAATCGGGGAGAAAGTGACAGGGGATATGGCCTATTATTGTGCGGCCACGGTCAATGAACGGATGGATGATGAGGAGGAGAAGGAATGGACAATTTGGGATTGAACCTGCTGAATGTAGCGGTAGGTGTGGGCATTTTACTGGTTGTATTGGTATGCGGGTATTTCGCTTTTAGCCAACTGACCCGGTATAACGATAGTGAGGAAATTGCGAAAGGCAACGAGGCGGCAGGCATATACATGGGGAGCAAATTGCTGGGCCTGTGTATTATTGTGGGCATGGTGTCCTTCTCCACGCACTCGTGGCTGGATATGCTGCTTTGGTCGGCGCTGGGAATCATTATTTTGTGTCTGGTCTATATTATATTTGACTTCCTGACCCCCAAGATGCGGGTATGTGATGAAATTGCACGAGGGAATATGGCCGTGGCACAGCTGCTGCGTTCCATTATCATCGGCGTTTCCATCGTCATCGGTACATTTTTGATGTAAAATAAATGCTAGCGATAAACGATAATTCAGAATAAATATTTAACCAAGAAGGAGCGCAGCATCATGAGAAAAGTCATCATTGATACAGATACAGCAGGAGACGATACGATTGCGATCCTGACGGCACTGCACCATTTCCAGGTGGAGGGCATCACGATTACAGGTGGGAACGTGCAGTTTGACCAAGAGGTGGAAAATGCACTGTACACCGTGCAGGTTGCGGGTCATGGCGGCAAGGTGCCTGTGTACAAAGGATGCGAACGCCCGTTAATGGCCTATGGCAAGGCCCAACACCGCACGGTGGAAGACGTACATGGTGATGACGGCATGGGCGGAGCCCATTTCCCGAAGGCGGACCAGCGTCCCGAGGCAGGGCATGCAGTTGATTTTATCATTGAAAAGGTACACGCACAGCCGGGCGAGATCTCACTTCTGGCGATTGCACCGCTGACCAACATTGCGATGGCCATTCAGAAGGACCCGACCATTATTCCAGAGATTGCACATCTCTACATCATGGGTGGAACGAATAATGCACTGGGCAATATTACGCCAGCCGCGGAGTATAACTTCTATGTTGATCCGGAAGCAGCCAAAATTGTATTACACGCGGGCATTCCGATTACCATGGTTGGCTGGGAGATGTGTACTCAGTATTCCGTTATGGATGATGACGATCATGCGGAGATTGCAGCGCTAGGTACATCTGGTGCGGATTTCTTCACGGCCATCAACAAAGTGGTTATGCAGTTCAACAAATCGGTACATAAACTGAACGGCACCACTCATCCGGATACGTTGCTAATGGCTGTTGCTGCAGATGAGTCGCTCATGACCAAATCCGGTCAGTATTACGTGGATGTGGAAGCAGCAGGAGAATTAACGCGCGGATATAGCGTGGTGGATATCAACGGACGTTTCGGCAAAGAACCGAACGTACGCGTCTGCGAGGCCATTGACCGTCCGAAATTCAAATCGATGCTGCTGGATGTGCTCTCCGCTATTCGATAATTTCGTTAATTGTCCCTCATTCCGTATAAGACGGCTGGGGGCTTTTTTTCATTTGAAACGGAAACGAGAGAACGTGTGAGCACAGGTACGACAGCTCATATGGATTCAATACAGCGGCTGTGTTAAAGTGGAGGAAACATTACGTTAAACCCAATGGTACGGTAGAAGACTGAGGGGTTAACATAGGCTAGGCTGTACAGTCTGGCAGGAGGAGAGGCAACATGTTGTTTTATTTTATAGCACTGCTGGTTACCTTGGTGGATCAGGGCACCAAAATGGCGGTGAGGATGTATATGGAAGTTGGCGACACGATGAGACTTGGCGATTCGGGTATGCAGCTGCAGCATTATGAGAACAGTGGAATGGCCGGCAGCCTGTTTCAGGGGAACGCGCGTCTGTTTGGCGTGGTCGCCATTCTATTTATCGCAGGTATGATGTATTATCGGAGAAAAGGTGAAATTCGCGGTTTCTGGATGCAGGCAGGTGCTGGCTTCATGGTCGGTGGTGCTTTGGGGAATGCAATCGATCGCTTTATTTACGCACGCGTAACGGATTTTCTCGTGTTTCCGTCGGGACGCGGAATACTCAATCTGGCGGATGTTGCAATAAACATAGGCGTGATGCTGCTGGTCATCGGTATGTTAATTCGTGCATTTCAGAGCTATCGGGCGAAGCGATTGCGAAATGCATTGCCGAAAATTGAACGTTCATAATGAGACAGCAACGGCTTTGCTGTAGGCCATTATAAGTGAATAATTAAGAGGCATTGGATATCATCCGATGTCTTTTTTTGTTATGTCGATGACCGGACTCACGCTCAGTGGGGCTGATTCAATTTTATCGAAACCGTTTTAGGAATAATAGGACACATTATAGTCAACGCTCATAGTAGGAATCGGTGGAAGGATTAACCACATGGTTACTTCACTAATTTAATGGGTAAATCTTAACGTATATAAGCTGAGGGAGGTACAACATGAGAACATCGTTTACCAAGGCACTCGGGATAATGCTGCTTTGTGGAATAACGGCTGTATTGCTGTCTTCCTGCACCAGCGGGAATCATGCCAACGGCAAAGTGCAGGTTGAATTTTTTCAGAACAAACCCGAAGCCAAAGGAACATTTGATGAGTTAATCAAAACATTTAACGCCGAACACTCCGATATTCAGGTCACTCAGGTGAATCCACCAGATGCGGAGACGGTGCTGAAGACACGTGTGGTGAAGAACGATGTGCCAGATATTATGGCGATGGGGGCGACGGATACCTATTCCATTCTTGCACAGAGTGATATTTTCGCCGATCTGACCGATAGTCCACTGTTAAAAACAATCGATCCCAACTACATACAGATGCTGAAGGATGTCACGGGAATGGATGAAGTGACGGGCGTTCCTTACGCAACAAATGCAAACGGAATCATGTATAACAAAACGTTGTTTAAGGAAATGGGTTTGGATGTTCCCGAAACCTGGGACGAGCTGATTGCTACAGCCCAAAAAATTAAGGATGCAGGTAAAATTCCGTTTTACTTCACATACAAGGATGACTGGCAGACGAATCTGCCGTTCAATGCACTCGGACCTAACTTGGTTGGTATTGATTTCTATCTGGAGCGTCGCGAGAACAAGGTGACCTTCAAGGAGAAATACCGTGAGGTCGCGGAGAAGCAGTTGGAACTGATGAATTATGGTCACGGCGACAACTTCGGTAAAGCGTATTCGGATGGTAACCGTGCCTTTGCCAATGGCGAAGCTTATATGTACATCCAGGGTACCTGGGCGATCTCCGAGATTCGCAAAGCGAACCCGAATGTGGACATTGGTTTCTTCCCATTCCCGACAGGCAATGACCCAAGCCAGATTAAGCTGGTGAACGGAATCGACTCCCTGTTTACCATTGCAGCGGATACACCAAACAAGGAACAGGCTGAGCAGTTCATCGCATTTCTGCTGGAGCCTGAAAATATAGGCAAGTACATTAAGGAACAAACGCTGTTCTCTGCGGTGGAAGGTGTAAAACAAGATGATCCTGCTGTACAGGAACTGACACCTTACATTGAGCAGGGCAAGGTTATCGACTTTGCCGATCACTATATTCCGGCTGCGGTGCAGCTGAATTCCATCGTACAGTCCTTTTTGCAGAACAAAAACATCGACAACTATCTGGATACACTCGACAAAGAATGGGACAAGGTAGCGAATCGGCGATAACGCCTTGTCCGAAGGAGGATGGAGTATGAACAAGCGCATTGCGCCCTATTACTGGATGACGGTTCCGGCGGTAGTATTGTTCTTCGTATTTATGACGCTGCCGGCCCTCCAGGGGATCTATTATTCTTTTACGAACTACAACGGATTTGGTAATGGTTATGATTTTGTTGGATTCAAAAACTATTTCAATCTGTTTCAGGATGACAATGTAGGCAATGCCTACTGGTTTACCTTCAAGTTTGCGATCGTTGTAACGATCCTGACGAATATTCTAAGCCTACTCATTGCACTCGGGCTGAATGCCAAGATCAAGTTCCGTAACTTTTTCCGGGGCATCTACTTCTTGCCGAATATCCTGAGTGTATTGATTGTAGGTTACATATTTAACTACCTGTTCTCCAACGTATTTCCGATCTGGGGACAAAACCTGGGCATCAACGCCCTATCCACCAACATTCTGGGCAGCGAAAGCCTGGCATGGATCGGGATCGTGATTGTGGCCGTATGGCAATCCGTTGCATTGAATACGATTCTATATCTGGCGGGATTGCAAACGATCCCTACAACATTGTATGAAGCATCAAATCTGGACGGCGCCGGCAAATGGCGTGAATTCTGGAGCATTACATTCCCGCTCATTGCTCCATTCTTCACGATTAACATGGTGCTGGCGATGAAAAACTCATTGATGGTCTTTGACCAAATTGTGGCCTTGACCAATGGTGGACCGGGACGGGCAACACAGTCCATCTCCCATCTGATCTACACGGGTGGATTTGAAGGCGGCGAATATGCATATCAATCTGCGAACTCGGTTATCTATTTCATCGTTATTGCGGTGATTTCGATTCTGCAAATCCGGTTCCTGCAAAGAAGGGAGACGGATCTGTAATGAGAAGCCGTTTACGTACCAACTGGCCTGTTATGTTGTTGATTGTTCTGGGTACCTTGTTCATTCTGTTCCCGTTATATATGACGGTTACCATCGCATTGAAAAATCCGGAGCAAATGGCCCAATCGGTATTTGCCATTCCGACAACGCTTCACTGGGAGAACTTTGCAAGCGCAATAGACATGACTAACTTCTTTCAATCGTTCCGTAACAGTGCGATTGTTACTGCATCAACAGTTATCCTGACCTTGCTCAGTAACTCCATGGTGGCTTACGCGATTGCGCGAAATATGGAGAAACGGAAGTTTTTCAAAGGGCTGTACTACTACTTCGTCAGCGCGATGTTCATTCCGTTTCCAATCATCATGCTGCCGATTGTTAAGCTGACTGCATCATTGGACATGACGAATCTGTTGGGTCTAATCCTGTTGCACACGGTATATGGACTTGCCTTTAACGTATTTGTATACGTCGGATACATTCGGTCCATTCCGGTAGCACTGGAGGAAGCGGCCTTTGTAGATGGAGCGACAACCTGGGGCACGTTCTGGAAAATCATTTTCCCATTGATGGCGCCGATCAGTGCCACAGTGGGTATCCTGACCTGTCTGTCCACTTACAATGACTTCCTGCTGCCACTCATTATCATTAGTGATCCGGCACAATACACGCTGCCGCTTGTGCAGTATGTATTCCAGGGTCAATTCAATACCGACTTTAACCTGGCGTTTGCTTCATACTTGCTGG
The DNA here is from genome assembly GCF_052244825.1 of Paenibacillus sp. 1A_MP2. Lineage (NCBI taxonomy): Bacteria > Bacillati > Bacillota > Bacilli > Caryophanales > Paenibacillaceae > Paenibacillus > Paenibacillus sp. 1A_MP2. The sequence goes on from NZ_JBQQCS010000001.1 coordinate 736,771, forward strand.
CATTGCTGCCGATGATCATCATCTATCTGTTCGCGCAGAAGTGGATTATCAACGGGGTGACACAAGGCTCGGTAAAATAATAAATGAGAGGTTGGGCTCATCATGGAGCCCGCCTTTTTTTGTTTTTATGGCTCTTTTGCTTGCTTGGACAGGATGATAGATATAAGTGATTGATTAACAAAGGGAACTGTGCTATTTTTTAGTCGTTAGTTTAATCGATAAACAAAGCGCAGAGAAAGGGAGTAATCAGCCGTTATGTAAACGCTTTAAATATTGCTGATGCTGGATTCGGCATAGCTTGTACTCCATCGTCACCCAGCATGAGATTCGGGTGGCGATTTCTTTACATGCAGCGAGGAGGATGGGTCTTGCGAGGGAAAATGGGCAGATGGAATTCATTACGCAATCAGATCTTTGTTGGTTTTGTACTGGTGATGCTGATGGTCTTGTTCATTGCAGGCATTGTTGCCTATGATCGGGTATCCGGTCTGCTGAAGACCAATGCGGAGAAGCATATTTATCAGACGGCTGTTCAGGCCAACGGCAGATTGGATGCCCTTATTTCACAGGTGAACTCCCTGACAGCCCAAGTGGCGGATGATCCTTACGTTCAGCGTTTGCTGAGCAATGAAAAAAGCGGAGAATCGGCAACATTCAATCAGCGTCAGGCCCTCCTGCAGATTGTGGGCAGCTATCAATCCTTTATGAATGGCGTACAGAGCATGGAAATCTACACCACCAATCACAGCCGGATTTTCCCCATGGATGACCGCTCCCTGGATGTGAGGCTGGACCGGAACTGGATTACGGAAGCGGACAAGGAAAAAGGAAGGCTGATCTGGACTGGCCCCGATCCGGAAGATCCCGGCGTGATTATGGCTATTCGGCGTGTCAGCTTGATGGACCGGGCCTTTGAACATGGAGGCTACGTTGTAGTGCGGATGCAGCGCAGTTTCTTTCAGTTGAATGATCTGGATGATGCGGACGATACGCTGGACTCGATTCTGTTGGCGGATGCCAATGGGAGCGTTGTGACTTCCAATCTGGAAGCAGACCTGAATGTGGAGGCATTGCTGAGCAGTGATCGCTCCATTGTTCAGACCCGGGATGAGCCCTATATCGTGGTCAGACAGCATTCCGAAATTACGGGGTGGACCCTGGCTGTCCTTACTCCTGTGAGTGAAACAACCGAAGGAGTATCCATCCTTCGTACGGCGCTGCTCATATCCGGATTATTTGGCGTCGTTTTGTTTCTAATCATGTCCTTCCTCTTGTCTACCATGATTACACGTCCGATCAGGCGACTAATGAGGGCCATGCGCAGTGCGCGTCCGGGAGCAATGGAGCCCAATATTATGGTGAGTTCAACAATGGAGATACATAAGCTCAATGAAGTATACAATCAGATGGTATACAGGCTGAACGAGTTGACCCAGGAAGTGTATGAGAAGGAAATTATGCAGTCTCGAACGGAACTAAAGGCACTTCAGTCGCAGATTAATCCTCATTTTTTGTTCAACACGCTGGAGGCGTTCTATTGGTCACTTGAGGACAAAGGAGATGAGGAAATGGCACGTATGGTTGTAGCGATGTCCCGTTTATTTCGCTATATTATCTCCAGTCCGAATCAGAATGAATGGGTTACGCTTGCCGATGAATTGGAGCACGCCGAACGTTATCTTCGGATCATGGAGATGAGACTTGGCGACAGATTGACATGGGAGATTCAATTAAGTGATAGCATGCGAATGGTGAAAATCCCCAAACTGCTCATCCAACCGTTGGTGGAAAACGCCATTCTTCACGGAGTGGAGAGCAGAATCGGACCTGGAAAGGTAAGTGTTCGTGTCGATGCATCGACAAAGGAGGGGCTTGTTCACATTGAAGTTCGGGATGACGGACCTGGTATGGATGATCAAAGGCTTCAATCTGTCGACCACGCATTGAATGGGGGACCTGCAGTTTCCGACAAAGGGACAGGCGTGGGTCTGATTAACGTCGATCGTCGGCTGAAGCTCTATTTTGGCAATCAGCTCGGTAAAGCTTGCGGGTTGTCTGTGAAAAGTGAAATGGGTGAAGGAACCATCATTGGCTTTGATATTCCGAAGGATACGGAGGGTGCATATGATTCATGGCAAAACGATTCTAATCGTCGATGATGAGCCGCGCACACGAGAGGGCATCCGCAAGACGCTGGAAGGCTGGTCGGCTGGCCGCAATGAGATCAGAACGGCAGCTAGTGGAGTCGAGGCAGCCGAATGGCTCAAGGAACAGTCAGCGGACCTGCTGATCACAGACGTACGAATGCCGGAGTTCTCCGGCCTGTCTCTGGTTGAAGCGGTGCAGGATTATCCGAGTAAACCTGTCGTACTGATCATGTCGGGACATGCCGATTTTCAATATGCCCAGCAGGCCATCAAGCTCGGTGTGGTGGATTATCTGCTCAAACCGATTGAGAAGGAGCAGCTGATCCAGACGGTTGAGAAAGCCCTGGAACTTGGTGAACAGCAGCGGCGCATTCAAACGATGCAGAAGCTCGTTGATCCGAAGCTGCTGGATGCCAGGGAGCGAGGAGATCAGCGACTTAATCCCCAGATCAGCGAAGCTATTGCTTATGTGGAGGCCCATCTGGGCGAGCCTGTCACCATGCGGGAAATCGCTGAGCTTTTGCATTTGAACTCAAGTTATTTCAGCGTGCTGTTCAAGGAGCAGATGGGAATTAATTTCAGTGAATATCTGACCCGGAAACGTGTTCAGCGAGCCAAGGAATTGCTCGTTCAGACCGCCTTGCCCATCTCGGAGATCGCCGAGCAGGTTGGGTATCAGACGGATAAATATTTTATTAAAGTGTTTAAGAGCCTCGAAGCGATCAGCCCAAGTAAATATCGTCATTCCATTACCAATCAAGAGAATAAATAACCATAAAATAGTGGAGTTTTTCCAAATCATCCTGGTCTTATGGGGTCGGTGTACCCATGTTAGAATTTAATTAAAGCGGTTACATCAACCGAAAAACGAATACAGGGGGTTGGGAAAATGAATAAAAAGCCCATAGCAATGCTTCTGACATTGACGCTTATCCTCACCATATTTTTAACCGGATGCAGCAGTTCGGATTCCGATGAAAAGGGTGAAGCAAGCGGTAGCGGGTCCGATGGAAAGGTGACCCTCAAGTTTATGCACCTCTGGCCAGCGGGCAGTTCAGCACAGCAGAACAAGCTGGTTAACGACATCATCAAGCAGTATCAGACTGATAACCCGAACGTAACGATCAAGCAGGAAGTACTGGAGAATGAGCAATATAAAAACAAGCTTAAAATTTTATCCGCTTCCAATGAACTTCCCGATGTAGGGGTAACCTGGGCCGCGGGATTTCTCGAGCCTTACGTAAAGGGGAACCTGTTCGCGCCGGTGGATGACCTTCTGAGTGGTCCACTTGAAGGCAAGTTCATTGCCGGAACGACCGAAGCGTATGCCGTAGAGGGCAAAACCTACGCGCTCCCCATTGAGTTGAATATATCTCCGATCTACTATAATAAGGCCATCTTCGCCAAGTATAATTTGCAACCGCCAACAACATATGATGAGTTCCTGAATGTGGTGAAAACGCTGACAGATAATGGGGAGGTCCCCATTGCTCTTGGCAACAAGGACCGCTGGACCGGCTCGCTCTGGTATATGTATCTGGCGAATCGTCTGGGCGGGGATGCACTGGAAAAGGCTATCCAGGGCACGGGCAAGTTTGATGATCCCGCACTGATCAATGCCGCTACTGAAGTACAGAAGCTGGTGGACATGAACGCGTTCAACAAGGGCTTCAACGGTTTGTCCAACGATGAAGGCAAATCGGAATTCATGAATGAGAAGGCAGCCATGTATCTGATGGGCACCTGGGAACTGCCGAACTATACAACCAACCCGGATGTACCACAGGAGTTCAAGGATAAGATTGGATTCTTTAAATTCCCGACGATGGAGGACGGCAAAAGCGATATTAACAGCTGGGTCGGCGGTCCAGGTGTAGGTCTGTTCGTTGCACAGAACTCCAAGGTGAAGGATGAAGCGCAGAAATTCGTGCAATATTTCGTGGAAAAATGGGGTGAGAGCTCCGTAACTGAGGCGGGCGTTATTCCGGCAACAAAAGTGGATACTGCGGAAGTCCAACTGCCGCAGCTCTATACTGACCTGCTGAACGAATTGAATCAGGCCAGCAGCCTGACACTGTTCGCGGATGTACAGATGAAACCAGCGGCAGCTCAGGTCCATCTGGACATGATTCAGGCCCTGTTTGGAAAAGCAGTGACTCCAGAGGAGTTTGTGAAGAATCATCAGGCAGCCATTGATAAAGGCAATTAACGGTACAACGCACAAAGGGAGGATATTCTGATGGACAAAGTCATGTCCAACCGTTTAGTCGCTGCGTTGTACGTGCTTCCCGCGCTGCTGCTGTTATTGGTCCTGATCTATGTACCGATCGTTCTGACCGGATATTACGGATTGATGCAGTGGGACGGGATTGGCGCAATGACCTTTATCGGTTTAGAAAATTACACACGATTGCTTCACGACGCAACGTTCTGGCAGAGTGCCTATCATACTTTTTTGCTGGCGCTGTTCTCCGCACTGAGTCTAATCGGCTATCTTGCGATTGCACTTGTGCTGTCAGGCAAAATCAAGGGAGCCAACCTGTTTCGCAAAATATATCTTATTCCGATGCTGCTGTCATCGGTGGCTATAGCCCAGCTATGGCTGAAGATTTATCATCCAAGCAATGGCGTGCTTAACTCCTTTCTGGAAGGAATCGGGATTGCCAATCCGCCAGCCTGGCTGGCGGAGCCATCGCTGGTGTTGTATGCGCTGTTCGTGCCGATCTTGTGGCAGTATGCCGGATTTTATATTTTGATTTATTATGCTGCGCTTAAAAATATCCCGGAATCGCTGGTGGAAGCCGCCCGGATTGATGGAGCGAACCCTTGGCAAATTGCTTTTCGCATCAAGCTGCCCCTGATCACGGAAGTGATCAAAGTGACGATTGTGCTGGCAGTTGTCGGCTCGCTGAAATACTTTGATCTGATCTATGTGATGACGGATGGTGGGCCGAATGGCTCCAGTGAAGTAATGGCCTCTTACATGTATCATCAGGCTTTCCGGGGATTCGACTTTGGTTATGGAAGTGCTGTCGGTTTCTTCCTGTTGGTCATCTGTCTGGTCGTCACCTGGCTGTTACGGAAAGCTACGGCATCCAAGGACACCATTCAGTACTCTTGATACAAGTGAAATGAAAGGAGGTCCATCCCTGTGAAGACGGAAACCGTGGTTCGGTTGCCAGCCTATCCGGGAACAGGCCCGGGCTCGACATTGCTGAGAAGGATCGGATATTTTCTGCTCTACAGCCTGTTGATTCTGGTCGCATTGCTGCAGATTCTGCCCTTGATTTGGCTGATGCTGTTCTCGCTGAAAAATAATCAGGAAGTATTTGATATGGCTCCGTTCGCCCTCCCCGCAACGCCGCGATGGGAGAATTATTTGAAAGTGTGGACGGAAGGCAACATCAGTTTATATTTCTTCAATAGCGTCTGGATTACGGTTGTGTCTGTCGTGTTTACCGTGTTGTTCGCGAGTCTGGTTACCTTTGCTATCACTCGTATGCGCTGGAAAGGACGTTCACTGGTGTTGGGGTTGTTCATGGTAGGTCTGATGATCCCTGTGCATTCAACGCTGATCCCGCTGTTTAGTCTGTTCCTGAAGCTTCATCTTACGGATCATCCATTGTCAGTCATTCTGTCCTACATCGCGTTTAACATGCCGATCACCATCATGATTTTGCTCGGCTTCTATTACGCCCTTCCACGGGAAGTCGAGGAAGCCGCCGTGATGGACGGATGCTCGGTCCATCGGATTTTCTTCCGTATCGTCTTGCCGATGACCGCTTCGGTGATCGCTACGACGGCGATTATCAACATGATTTATGACTGGAACGAGTTTATTTTCGTGAATACGTTCATCAGCACAGACTCGTATAAGACTCTGACCGTTGGGGTACAGAACTTTATTGGGCAGTACACCACGGATTGGGGCGCGATTGGTGCAACGCTGATGATCAGCATTCTGCCTATCCTGATCGCTTTCCTCGTCCTGAGCAATCGAATCGTGGAAGGCATCGCTGCCGGATCGGTAAAAGGTTGAACCTATGTATGTGATATGAGTCAATGGCTACCTTAACCCGTGAACCCTTATATTTCCCAATCAAAGAGGGAGGTGTAAGGGTTTTTGCTCATCACCCTGGGGCTAGATAAATTGAACCAAACTTTTACACGATAACGGAGAGGACAGAAATAACCAGAAGAAGCGGAGCGTTCGCCTTTATCCCCAGATTTTCTCCTTTGAAAAAGGAAATCAAAAAAATCTGGGGGTAACAGCGATCGGAAGGTTGTTCTGGCATCGGAGTAGCAAGTGTAAATAATCTTTAGTTCAATTCATATAAATGAAAGATTTGAAAATACCTATTATTGGAATTTCAAAAAACTTTCAAGTTTTTTCGCAAAACTACTGCATTTTCAAACTACCTGTGCTAACATACCCTAAGAATTAAAGCCCACACGGGAAAGGTGAGAAAATGACAGCAATATCCTCAACCCAAGAGTCCCTGCGTTCGGATGCCAAGGATCTGAATCTGATTCGGCTAACATGGCCTATCTTCCTGGAACTCTTCTTGTTTATGTTGATGGGGAGCGTGGATACGTTCATGCTCAGTTCGGTGTCCGATAATGCAGTATCCGGGGTCGGAGCAGCCAACCAGATTATTTCCATTGCGATTCTTGTGCTGGAAGTCATTGGACATGGCGCTGCGATTGTTGTGGCACAATATATTGGTTCGAAGAAGTTGAGTGAGGCGGCACAGGTCACGGGTAATGCGATTACACTGAATCTGATTGTCGGACTGATCCTGAGCGGAGGCTTTCTTCTGTTCGGAGGACATCTGTTGACACTGCTGCATATTCAAGGTGAAATATACGATTTTGCCCGTTCTTATATAAGTATCGTGGGAGGCGGGATCTTCCTTCAGGCTCTCATTAATGCGCTGGCCGCGACGATTCGTACACATGGTTACACCAAAGAAACGATGTATGTTTCCGTTCTGATGAACGTGATTCACGTCATTGGTAACTACGCCCTTATTTTTGGCCATTTTGGCCTGCCGAAGCTTGGTGTGGAAGGGGCAGCGATCTCCACAGTCGGCAGCCGTTTGATCTGTTTGATCATTTTCTTCTGGCTGCTCTATCGCGTCATGGAAGTCAGAGTGGAGTTTGGTTATTACATCAACCTGTCGAAGAAGTTTATTGGAAAAATATTGCGAATTGGGATTCCGTCTGCGATGGAATCCATGGTATATCATTCCTGCCAGCTCGTGTTCACGCTGTATGTGACCTATCTGGGCGCAGAAGCCATGGCAACCAAGCAGTATGCGGGTAATATCTCCAGCTATATCTACTTGTTCAGCATGGCGATTGGTATGGGGACATCGATCATTGTGGGCCGGCTTGTGGGTGCGCGGCGCAAAGACGATGCGTACAAACGTGTTTTTAACAGTGTGAAATGGGCCCTTCTGGCTACGGTTATCATTGATGTGATCATCATTCTGTTCCGCGTACCGCTGATGAGCATATTTACGGATAATCCGGAAATTATCAAGCTGGGGGCTCAAGTGATTCTGCTCAGTCTTTTGCTCGAAACCGGACGTACCTGCAATATTGTGATAATTGGTTCCCTGCGTGCGGCAGGGGATGCAAAGTTCCCGGTATACATGGGTCTGATCTCCATGGTCTGCATGAGTCTGCCTCTGGGGTACCTGCTCATATTCAAACTTCATCTGGGGCTCGCTGGTGTGTGGCTTGCCATTGCGGCTGATGAGTGGACCCGTGCGGTCATTATGTACTTCCGCTGGAAGAGTAGAGCTTGGGAGAAACATGAACTGGTGGAGCATGATGACGAAGAGGTTGGTGCACAGCCGGTACCGGCTGTCTGACGAAGAATGTTGTGCGAATAGATAAATGAACCTGTTGTAGATCAATGGAGTGCCTCTACAGGAGCCACGGAGCAACAGTTTCCCAGGAGAGTCAATTACGGAAAGGATTTAATCCGTGATTGGCTCTCTTTGCATTTCCGGCAGAGGTCAGCAGAAGTGAGAGTATAGCAAAAATGATCAAAACGGCGATGACATCATTCACGTATAGTAAGGATATGGAAGGGGGCTTTACCTCAGTTGAGCCGTTACCGTGCAATGATTCAGCAAAGTTTGTTCTATATTGAAACCCATCTGCATGAGGAGATCGGGCTGGAAGAAGTGGCGTCCAAGGCGTTGTTGTCGCCGTATCACTACCACCGGGTTTTCCGTAATGAGGTTGGCATGACCGTGGTGGATTATATTCGAAACCGTCGGATGAGTCTGGCGTCCACGGCCCTGCGATCGACGGATGCAGGTATTCTGGACATCTCCCTGGCTTGTGGATTTGAGAGTCAGGAAGCCTTCACCCGCGCATTCCGCAAATTATATGGCATGCCACCAGGACGTTTTCGCAAATTGTTCGATCTGAAATTATTCGAAGGAAGAACCAGAGGAGGAGAATTACAGATGAATCAGACGTCAACGATTACAGGCTGGATGTTAACCGGAAGTCATCCGCAAAACTATGAGATAGGTATTGATCCTGCCGAAGTGCATCAGGGGAAAGCTTCAGGTTATCTGAAAGCTGTTACGCCGATGGATAGCAATGAGTTTGCCACAATGATGCAGCAGTTCAGGGCAGATAATTATGTAGGCAAGCGGATGAAGTTATCCGGTTTTGTGAAGACCGAACGTGTTGAAGCATTCTGTGGATTATGGATGCGAGTGGATAACAATGCCCATGACGTGCTTCAATTCGATAATATGCACGATCGGCCGATTACGGGCACGCAACCGTGGAATCAGTACAATATTGTATTGGATGTGCCGAAGGACAGTGCGGTTATCTCATTCGGGGTTATTTTGAACGGCAAAGGAAAAGTGTGGGTGGATAGTTTCCGGTTCGAAGAGGTTGATCCGAATACACCGTTGACTCATATGGAGACGGAGTATGAGATGTCGGACGAGCCAATGAATTTGTCTTTCGAGGAGTGATTAGATATGGACGCAGGTTCAATGTTAAGCTGAAGGAAGTATGGGAATTATGATATAATGCTGGTGAAGAATGGAGCTGATGCTGGATGACGGATTTGCTCGATCCACGAGTGGATTTTGTATTCAAACGTATTTTTGGAAGTGAGCAAAGTAAAGATGTTTTGTTAGCCTTCCTTAACAGCACGTTTATTGAAACCGGTGAGTCGCCTCTTACGGAAATTACACTTATTAACACGTTTACGGACAAAGATAGTCCGGAAGATAAACAATCCATTTTGGATATCAAAGCGCGTACGGTGGAAGGCAAGTTAATCAACATTGAGATGCAGCTGTTTAATCCGTATAATATGGAAAAAAGAACGCTATTCTACTGGAGCGAAATGTACTCTCACCAGATCAAGAAGGGTGAAAATTATAATCTTTTGAAAAAATGCGTGACGATCAATATTTTAAATTACTCATGTCTGGACAATGAACGATATCACAATGTTTTTCATTTACGTGAAGATCATACAGGTATTGGTTTGACAGATGATATAGAAATTCATGTAATGGAATTGACCAAACTGGATCAACACCCTGTCCCTATGGACAAGGGCGGACTGGTGAACTGGCTTTTATTCTTAAAAGGAATTGATCCATCAAACTGGGAGGTGCTGGCGATGAATGAACCGATGCTAAAGAAGGCAATGGACACGCTGGAATTTCTGAGTCAGGACGCGGCTACGAGAATGGCATATGATGCACGGATGAAAGCGCTAAGCGATGAAAAGTCGATGATAGAAGGTGCACGTGCTGAAGGAGAAGCCAAAGGGAAAAGAGAAATGGCTCGTGAGCTTCTTGCACTTGGCGTAGACATGTCTGCTGTGGTGAAAGCCTCCGGGCTCTCCGCAGAGGAAATCAAAAAACTGCTGCCCAAGCAGTAACTGAAACTAAATCAACACGATCCAGAGCTGATCCAAATACGGATTGGCTCTTTTTGTTGCGTTTAGGGTATACAAAAAGTAGAGCGAAGTCCACGCTGAGAAGAGGATACAGGCTTTTTCCCTATAAATCCCGTTGTTCTCGATAGCTAATCAGGTCATACCTTGTTAACATAGATCCAAAGAATACTATAAATTCATGACATATATAGAGGATGATTCCGATGAATAAAAAAGTGCTGGTCGTGGATGACGAATCAAGTATCGTCAGTGCCATTGCTTACGCGCTGCGGCGCGAAGGATATGAAGTAGAGACAGCCAATGATGGTGAGGAAGCGCTGGTCAAGGTGGGGTCATTCCATCCCCAGGTCATGATTCTGGATGTGATGATGCCCAAGCTGGACGGATACGGCGTATGCCGCAGGCTGGAGGACCGGGAAGATATCGGGATTATTTTGCTGACCGTCAAAAATGATATCGTGGATAAGATCGTCGGCCTGGAAATGGGCGCGGATGATTATATGACCAAACCGTTTGAGATCCGCGAACTACTCGCCCGAGTAAAGGCGCTGATGCGGCGCGTGGAAAAAGCAGCCCATCTCCTGACGATCCTAAGAATCAGGCCATTGTCAATGGAACACTACGCATCCATATCGCTCACCGCACGGTCATGGTGAATGAGGAGAAGCTTGATCTGACACCAAAAGAGTTCGACTTACTCACCATTCTGATGTCCAATCCTGAGCGTGTATATACGCGGGATGATCTGCTGGACCGGGTGTGGGGCATGGAATATGCCGGGGCACACGCACGGTGGATATTCATATTCAGCGCCTGCGCAAAAAAATCGGCGATACCGACCAGCAAAAATTGCAGACGGTATATGGAATTGGCTATAAAGCATCAGCCCCTGATCCAGGCATTTCGGTATGAGAGTCAGTATAAAACTGAAGTTCAGCGTCTTTCTGGCGGCGCTGCTGATCCTGACCGTGGTTGTACTCAGTTCCCTTGTATTACGCGGAATTGAGCGCAACCAGCAGACACAGATTGAGACCATTCTGTCCCAGCAGACCCGTTTGGTCAATCTGAATGTGCGGCAGTCTTATTATACCGAGTCTGTTCGTCTGGAGCAGGAGGTTTTTTTACAGCAAAATGGCCGCAGGCTGGCTCAGGAGCTAGCGAGCTCCACAGGTTTGCCCATCGCGCTTTATGATATGAAGGGGCAGCAGGTCGGTTCATCCATTGCGTCTGAGGAAAGTGCTGATATCAAAGAGACGCTAAGCTATGCGCTGCAAAATAAAATTGCTTATCACGAACAGGGGGATACGCTGCTGTATGCTGCGCCCCTGGATGGACCGGATGGGCAGATGGGTGCTGTGCGTATGCAATATCCGGTTCAGAGCTATCATGAGTTCTATGCTCGTATCCTTCAGCTGTTCATGTGGGCGGGTATTGCCGTGGTTGGGCTTAGCTTCATTCTGGGATACCTCTTCTACAATCGTTTTGCCGTCGCCATAACTCGCTTGAAGAAGTCCGCTGATTCCATCCGTGAGGGACATTATATTGCCGAATCGCCTGTGAGACGCAAGGATGAATTAGGTGAGCTGGGACAGGGCATTTATTATATGAGCACATCCATTCAGCAGAATATTGAAGCCATGCATGATGAGCAGCAGAAGCTCCAGCTCGCGATTGAGAAGCTCCAGGTACTGGAGCAGCAGCAGAAACAATATATCGGGAATATTAGCCATGAGTTCAAAACGCCGCTTACAGCGATCAAGGCGTATGTGGAACTGCTGGACATGTATAAGGATGATCCGCAATTGCTGGATGATGCCACGAACAACATCGGCAAAGAAACCGAGCGGTTATACGAAATGGTTGAAAAGGTTCTTCATCTGTCTGCTCTGGAAAAATATGATTTTGAGAATCAGGCGGAGGATGTGGAGGTACGCGCTTTGCTGGAGGACGCCTGTGGCCGAATGCGGGGCAAAGCCGAGAAGTTTGCGCTCACGATGGAGCTGGACCTGCAGCCTGCGATCATTCGCAGTGATCGGGAGAGCCTGATGCATATTTTCATTAACCTGCTGGATAATGCCATTAAATATAACGTGCCGGGAGGTGTCATCCGTGTACGAAATGAACTGCGAATGCAGGAGCGGCAAGCGGTTATTCGCATCTTTAACTCGGGTACGCCGATCCCGGAAGAGGCGCAGGAGAAAATCTTTGAACCCTTTTACACCGTCAACAAAGACAGGGCCAGAAAAACCGGGGGAACCGGGCTGGGACTATCACTCGTCAAGCAATTTGTAGAGAAGCAGGGCGGTACGATTACATTGCTGTCTAACGATCCGAAGCATAAGGAAGGAACGACGTTCCAGTTGATTTTTCCTCTGGCGGATTCGAGTTTACAAGTTGGAAACAAGTCTGAATAACTTTGGAAGTATGCGTTGTGTATGCTTGGTCTATAGAAAGCAATCAGGAGGGACCATGATGAATTGGAAACAGGCGGCTATGGGCACACTCGGGGCAATCGTCCTATTGTCGGCAACAGCATGCGGGGAACAACGGAGCCAGGGGGCAATATACAGAACGGGAAATCAGGCACGGATATTACGGTGAAGGATAATACAAATACGTCGGTGTACCAGAGCTTTAAGCTGGAGAAAATCGATAAACTGCCGAATATGCGCGGGGTAGCGTGGCTAAGCAATGACTGGATTTTGTCGGATAAAGTAAACGAGTCCATGAAGCCTGTCACTGTAGAGGGTGAGAAACGTTATCCGCATAACTTATACATGTATGATTTGACGAAGGGCACCGATTCACCTGTAAAAGAAAGTGAAGTAAGTCTGGGCTCACCACTCGTGTCCCCGGATAGTCAGTATATTTTCTACAGAGAACCAGAGGAATCGACAGGCAAAGGTTTCATTCTGAATCTGAACAACGGGGAAGTGATACCGGCTGGTCAGGACGACGGTTTTGTATTCGAAGGTGCATGGCTGGATAAGGAGCATGTCGTTTTCCCAAACATGAATGGGGATATCGTATCAGCGAGTGTGGATGGAACGACGAAAGTGCTGGTCAAGACGGGGAACTTCAATGTAAGGAGCGTCCGCGTTTCGGGGAATGTGATTTACTACATCACAGGCACGGACGGGCAGCTGAACGCCTACGATACGAAGACCGGTGAAGAGAAGCAGGTGCTAAAAAGTGTGGAATGGGTGATTCCATCCAATGATGGTTCAAGACTGGCAATTGTGAAAAAAACAGCCGATACCAAACGGGCGCTGGTGCTGACCGATCTCGATGGAAATGAGAAAGCCACACTCGCCAGAGGCACGCAAATTTTCGGTACGAGTTGGTCTGGTGACGATTCCAAAATCGCCTATACAATCAATTCGGAGAGTGATGATGAGAAGGGGCTGTTCGTCTCCAATACGGAATCGGCGGAGCAGTTCCAGATCTCGGCTGATATGGATAACGCATCTGATCCGCTGAGCTGGAGTCCGGAAGGCAACCGGATTTTGCTGTCACAGTCCGTGCAGGAAAATGAATCCTACCACTTTGTTACCTCGGTCATTACGATTTCGCAGTAAACATCATTGAACAGAAGCAGATCAGCAGAGCGAGCCTGACTCATAAGGAGTTGGGCTTTTTCTGTACCTTTAACGCAGGTGTTCTGGGTTATACTGAGGAGACGAGAAGTGAAGGGGGACATGATCATGGATGAAAAAGACTGCCGTTTGCTGTTGAGCATTTCGGAAGAGAGTAGTCTGACCAAGGCTGCGGAGCGCATGTTTATGACCCAGCCGGCTTTGACATACCGTTTGCAGCAATTGGAGAAGGCATTTGGCGTACCACTCATCGATAAAACGTTAAAAGGTGCCAGATTTACTCCCGAAGGAGAGCATCTTGCAAGCTATGCTCGTAAAATGCTCCATGAGCTTAATCAAGTCAAGGAACAGCTGTCGAACATTCGTAATGAGGTTAAGGGAACGCTGCGCCTCGGGATTGCCAATCATTATTCATTGTACAAGCTTCCTCCGTTGTTAAAGCAGTTCAAGGAGCTGTACCCTGAGGTTCAGTTTGCGGTAACCTGTGCTCTGAGTGTAGAGGTTATGGAATTGTTGATGCGGGATGAAATTCAGGTGGGTGTCATTCGGGGGAGCATCCATGGTATGAAGGGAAACATCTGCTGCACGATGAACCAGTCTGCATTGTATCCCGTGAACCCATTGACTTGGACCAGCTTCCAGAGCTTCCGCAAATTGCATTTCAGGAACCCTTGACGAAAACAGGCGGTTCTCCCGTGAGCCCATTCCGAGAAGGCGTAGCGGCCTGGTGGTATGAGCGCTATGAATGTGCACCAACCGTAGCGATGCGTGTAGACAGCTATGAGACCTGCAAGGAGATGGTGCGGTATGGCCTTGGCTATGCGATTATCCCGGGCATCTTCGTGTCAGCTTCGGATGGCCTCCATCAGCAGGAACTGATCCGTCGAAACGGACAGGCAGTGAGGCGGAATACGTGGCTTGTGTATAAGGAAGGTGTGCTGCAGCAGGCAACGGTGGGCCGCTTTGTAGACTTGATGAGAACGGCAGGGACACAGCATGTTGTGGAGGGTGGTTAGATACAGGCATAGTTAGTAGATGCATTGATTTATGCATAATTATCCGTTATTTTCTCCTCGCAAAAGGCACCTTACTGTTCTTGGACAGTATCAATCTCGTGACGAATACCCATTTGGACGATGTACATATATTCAAAATGTTTAAATACGTAGTCTTATTTTATGTGCAAATAAACCAGTGATTTACTGACATCTGATGATATCCATATGTTAATTTCAAGCAAGCCCATAAAATTTTTTATGGGCTATTCCTTAATTTTTTTGAATTTACTTATGGCTCGGTCACACATACAATATATCCAATCTGATTGTATATTTATTCGATTAAGTTGAATATAGAAATGCTGTATTTGAAGAAAGGCGGCAAAATAATATGTATCCTGACCCTGCTCATATGAAGCAAAAGATCAAAGAAACCGTAGATCGGCTGGACCCGACTTGCGGGAATTATCCCTGCGTATTCACGCTAACCCTGAGCTTAGCTTTCAGGAAGTCCAAGCCCAACAATGGTTAACCGAGCCGCTGGAAGCAGCCGGATTTCAGGTGGAAAAAGGTATATCCGGCCTTGATACCTCGTTCCGCGCTGTATGGGAAGGCCAACCTGGCGGACCCACGATTGCACTGCTCGCCGAGTATGATGCGCTGCCTCGCATCGGACATGCCTGCGGACACAATCTGATCGGAGCCTCTGCTGTAGGTGCAGCACTGGCGCTCAAGGAAGCATGCCCTGATCTTCCGGGACGTATCATCGTTCTTGGCACACCGGCAGAGGAAGAAGGCGGCGGCAAAATCATTATGGTGAACGATGGCGTATTCGATGAGATCGATGCCGTCATGATGTGTCACCCGCAGCAAAAAACGATGGTACTGAGAGGTGCGCTGGCTTGTGTGGATGCAACCTTTACGTTCCACGGTAAACAGGCTCATGCAGCCTCGTCTCCTGAGAAAGGCATTAGTGCACTGGATGCCTTGGTCAATGCGTATGCGGGAATTAACTCGCTGCGTCCGTATTTAAAGGATGATGTTCGGGTGAACGGGATTATCACCAAGGGTGGGGATGCGCCAAATGTGGTGCCTGAGCTGGCTGAAGCTGTATATATCATCCGGGCGAAGACCGTCGAAGAGCTGAAAGTCGTCATGGACAAAGTATATCGTGTCGTACGCCATGCTGCGGAAGGTGTTGGAGCTGCGGTAGATATTACGGAAGGCCTCATCTATGCTGAGCGAAATAATAACAAGGCTCTGGCAGGTCTGTTCCAGCAAAATTTGGAGGACATGGGCATTGAAGTGCATGATCCACCGCAAACGGGCGGTGTCGGTTCATCGGATATTGGTAACGTAAGCCAAATCACTGCCGCGATCCATCCGTATATTCGTTTAGGTGACGCGACAACACACACGCCTGAATTTGCCCGGCTTGCCGGAGCAGAGGAAGGCATGATCGAGCTGAACCGTGCTGCGAAGGCACTTGCACTTACGGCGTTCGATCTGTACGCAGACAAGGCAGCATTGCAGCAGGTACGGGATGAGTTTGAAGCGTGGAAACAACAGAAGGGCGAGGGATGATGAATTGGAAAACATAACAAAACAACCACAACAACGGCGCAAATGGTTCAAGATGCCTCACACCTTCGTCATTTTGTTCATTTTGGTACTGGTCGCTACGGTTCTTACCTACATCATTCCCGCCGGAGAATTCGATCGTGTGAAGGATGAAACCACAGGCAAATCATTGCTTGTCCCGGGTTCGTACCATCATGTAGAAGCCAATCCAACGGGATTATGGGATATTCCCAAGTCCATTGTTCGCGGACTGGTGGATTCCGCTGACGTTGTATTCTTTATTTTTATCATCGGCGGAGCGTTTCAGATCATTACGAGCACCGGCACGATTGAAGCTCTAACAGGCCGGGTAGCCCGTTCGTTCTCGAATAAGGGGTTATGGGTCATCCCGGTGTTTATTACCTTGTTCTCTGTGGGCGGGTTCACGATGGGCATGTCCACAGAGGTGATGGTCTTTGTACCGATAGGTATCGCCATCGCGCGTGCGCTGGGGTATGACGCTCTGACCGGTA
Organism: Paenibacillus sp. 1A_MP2; assembly: GCF_052244825.1. Lineage (NCBI taxonomy): Bacteria > Bacillati > Bacillota > Bacilli > Caryophanales > Paenibacillaceae > Paenibacillus > Paenibacillus sp. 1A_MP2. The sequence continues at coordinate 753,562 of NZ_JBQQCS010000001.1, forward strand.
CGGCGATGATCTCATTGGGAGCCTCATGTGGTTTTACCGCCGGACTGCTTAATCCGTTCAACGTAGGACTGGCTCAGGCTATTGCAGAAGTTCCGATTTTCTCGGGCATGTGGCTGCGCGCAATTATTCTGGTGTGTCTTATCGCCGTTACCAGTATCTATATTATGCGTTATGCGTCCAAAGTGAAATCTGATCCCACCCGCGGTTTGGTGCACGAACTGGAGCAGGAGCAGGCAGCAGATGCGCCTGCGGTAGATCTGAACAAGCTGCCAACGATTCGCATCACACATATTCTGACCATCATTACCATTGTAGCCGGATTTGCCCTGTTGATCTGGGGTGTATCGAAAGAAGGCTGGTGGATGGAGGAGCTGGCGGCTCTATTCCTGAGCATGGGTGTGATCGCTGGTCTTGTCTCCGGGTTCGGTCCTAGTCGGATTGCAAGTGAATTCGTCAAGGGGGCAAGCGGCATTGCCTATGGAGCCTTTATCATCGGTCTGGCAAGAGGCATTATGGTTGTACTTGACCAGGGGAACGTGATTGATTCCGTTGTATACGGAATGTCTACGCTGGTTGGCGAGCTGCCATCATCCGTTCAGGTGCTGGGCATGTACTTCTTCCAAAATGTGATGAACGTGTTCATCACATCGGGTACAGGCATGGCCGTGACTACGATGCCAATTATGGTTCCATTATCGGATCTGCTCGGGGTTACCCGTCAGACTGCCGTACTGGCTTTCCAGTTCGGAGACGGATTCACCAACATGATTCTGCCAACGTCTTCTGCCTTGATGGGAAGTCTCGCGGTATCTGGCATTCCGTATCAGAAATGGGTTAGATTTTTCTGGCCGTTGATGGTGATGTGGATTGCTATGGGAATCGTATTTATGCTTATCGCCAATGCCATTCAGTATTCTTAAAAAGCAAAAAGCCTGTGTTCTTGCGCAGCTCCCTCAAACTGCTATGTACAGTTTCGAGAGGCTGCTGTTAGAACACAGGCTCTTTTATTTTATAATTGGTTATTTTGGCATACTCAGCAATAACTTTACCGCTTCTGCACGCGTAGTGTTATCTCTAGGAGCAAAGGTATTCAGTTCTTTGCCGTTTAGTAGCCCGGACTTTTGCAAGCCAGCGACTGCTGCTCTGGCCCACACCGGAATCTCTTGATTATCTGCAAAGATGGATTCGGTGCCGGATTCTGCTTCTAACTGCAAAGCGTGGGCGACCATAACAGCCATTTCTGCACGGGTTACCGCTTCATTGGGACGAAAAGCCCCACCCGTGTCTCCTTGAATGAATCCCGCTTGTACAGCACGCGCTATAGCAGACTGTGCCCATGCTCCTATTTGTGAATAGTCGGTAAAAGATAACGTCGCTTCCGTGTAATCGGTTTGCAATGTATTCATCAGCATTACCGTAAATTCTGCACGTGTAATGGATGCGTCCGGCTTAAATGATCCATCGACATACCCTTTCACAATACCTTCACGGACAGCTTGCTGAATAACTTCTTTCGCCCAGTGATCCTCAATATCGCTAAACATAATCTCGGCTGGGGAAAGGGGTTGATCTACTGCAAATACGGCATATTTGGTGAAATGGTCCACGTCCACCCGAATTTGCTTCCCATCCACAGAAGATTCACCCGCGGAGAGCCAAACCTGTTCTTGTTCATCAAAATAAAATAGCTCAGCCTGCTGATTACTCTGTAACCCTGATGAATCAAATGTCAGTGATAAGGTTACGGGGACATTGAAGTTTTGCGGAACATTTTTGAGCAATTCATATACCGGGCTGAGTAGTTGGGTCTGATTGGTCAGCAGGGCAGAAGAATCTGTAAGCTGATCAATGGTGACCGTCAGTTTCTGATTCATCGCTCCGGTAGGGATGTTTACAGCAATGGCATTACCCAAGCTCACTTGGCCTGCCTGACCCGCTGCAAGTGTTAAGCGTCCATTGTTGGACGAATTTGATGTATTAGGTGGCGTAGGGTTAACGTTGGAGCTGTTGTTGTTCTGGTTGTCCGAGCCACTATTGCCATTATTACCTGACGGTGGCGTGGAATGAACAGTCCATTTGGCATATAAGGTCAGATCGGCTGTAATCTCCGTTTGATCAAAGTTGAATGGAGTCTTCAACTCGGGGTCCGTATACCAACCTGCAAACGTATAGCCGGAACGGCTTGGTGAAGCAGGTGCTGAAAGTTTCTTCCCATACTCAACAGCTACATCGGTAACTGCCGATCCTCCAAGTGTATTGAAAGCTACCGTATATGTGTATGGTGTCCATTTTGCAAACAGAGTGAGATTGTTGGTTATGGTTGTGTTATTGAAATCAAAAGCTTGGCTCAAAGCTGAATCCGTATACCAGCCAGCGAAAGTGTGACCTGTTTTGGTAGGATCAGAAGGTGCTGTTACCAGCTCACCATAATCAACCGCCTGATCAGCGACCTCTGTGCCACCACTAGATTCGAAATTAACGTTAAAGGAATCGATTGCCCATTTTGCAAACAGAGTGAGATTGCTGGTTATGATTGTGTTATTGAAATCAAAAGCCTGACTCAAAGCTGAATCCGTATACCAGCCGACGAAAGTATGGCCTGCTTTGGTTGGATCAGTTGGAGCAATAGCTTTTTCACCGTAATTCACCGTTTGTTGCGTTACTTCAGAACCGCCGTTACTGTTAAATGTCAGAGTCCGTGGCGCATAAAAGCTGAATTGAATGGTTGTCGTATTGCCTGCCGCATCGGTAACGACGAGTACATGTTCACCTTCCACACTGAATGTCTCTCCACTGAGGAACGGAGAGCCATCAAGGGTGGCTGTTCCCTCATTAAAGGTGATTATCCGGCTCGCACTGTATATTCCATTATTGATGACCCCCGTTACAACAGGGGGGACCTTATCAATGGAAAAGTGAACTGTTGTACTGCCAATGTGGTTGGTTACCACCAATATATAATCTCCATCTTCCGTAACTGCAGTGCCGCTCGTGAATGCAGCATCATTCAGGAGTGCCGTACCGCTATTAAATGTCGGCGTGACCGTTTGATTATACACACTCTCGTCGATTACCCCGCTGACAATCGGCGCCAAGTCCTGCTCAACTGTTATGGTAACAAACGCTGGTTCACTCGAGCCCGTTGCATTGATTGCAGCATAAGTAAAGCTGTCATTACCCACATAATTGTTATTCGGCGTGTATACAAACGAACCGTTAGCATTAAGGGTCAGTTGACCGTTCATGGGCGCACTTCTCTGTATGGCAGCAGAAGCATCACTATCATTGATTAGCACACCCGGAGAGTTGATGGTCAGCGGGGTGTTCTGCTTGGTGATATAGTTGTCTGTCACTGCATTTGGCAGTGGCATATCTACAATGTGAGGGATTTGTCCAGAGTTCGAAACGTAATACACCAGAAGCGGTTGATTGCTGTTCAGATTAGGCAATCTAAAATCAGTTGACCCATTGCCGCCAAATCTGTTGCCTATTAGGCTAAACAAGGATTGATTATTGGTGGTGGAAAGTAAGGAGCCATCAGCCAATATCCAGTTACTCAAAGGAAGTTGTACTAGAAGGGGAATGAGTTCTCCTACGTATTCGGAATCCGTCCCCCACTCCCGGCACGGTAAGACGGATCAATAGATATGGCATAATGGATGATATCACCCTTGATTTTGGGTAACTTGGGCAATTGGAATGTCTCCAGACCGTCTCCACCAAAGGTTGTACCAATCATTTGATACAAATCGTTGTATTGAGAGATAAGGAGATTTTGACCATTTGCCTCTAGCCAGCCCTTGGGGGTAAAGTAATACGGGAACAGGCGAACCTCACCAAGCACAGCATTATCGGCGCCGTACGTACCCTCTTCACGAGAGGGGAAGTCTCCATTTATGGATATGTAGTAGCCCATTCCCTCTGGTGCGGCATCTGAAAGATCGGGCACCGCAAATGTGTTTTTGCCGTCACCTCCAAAGTTGGTGCCCAGCAGGGAGAAAAGAGCGGAATTCTGAGCGATCGGCATGGTCTGTCCGGCAGCATACACCCAACCGGAGGGAGCTTTCGTGTAGGGGAATAATTGAATTTCACCCATATAGGGTTTTGCTCCTGCGGCATTGGCTTTTTGGACAAAGTGAGAATTGGTTCCCAACCCACTCAGCCCAATAAGAACTATTAACCATATGATGCTTACTTTCCTAAATAGTGTTAAACTCACGTTCTCATCCCCATTTTCCTCCTAATATATTCACAGTATGCTTTTTCAAATCCACATCTTTTGCTAGTCGGTGTGGGTAAGCCATATAATGATGAGCATAGTGTAATGGATACGAAAGCAAAAATGAATACGATTTTCGTTTGAATTTAAAATAAATTAAGATATTTTCCAGCTTCACATCATTTATGGTTCAATTGTTCCATAACTTTCATCCCTTTCTATACATTTATATTGACTAAGCTATTCCGCTTCCGATAAACTAGAATGCAGGAATAAAAGTCGAATGTTCAAAGCAGCAGTTCGAGACATTGTTTCGGACGGCTGTTTCTTTTCTTTTCATAAGCAAGGTTGCAACGTTGTAGTCTTGTCGGATGATCCGGCCAATAACAACATGGAATAGGAACAGGTGATACACATGTGTAACAGCGCGTACCGCGTGCTTTTATATTATAAGTTCGTGAAGATTGAAGACCCTGAGACGTTTACGCAAGAACATCTGCAATATTGCAAAGACTTGGGTGTGAAAGGCCGTATTCTGATTGCATCGGAAGGCATTAACGGCACTGTATCCGGTACGCCGGAGCAAACGGAGCAATACATGAAGGATATGCACGCCAATCCGCTGTTCAGCGATATGGTGTTCAAGATTGATGATGTCGAAGAGCATGCGTTCAAAAAAATATTTGTTCGTCACAAAGCTGAGCTGGTTACGTTCCGCGTGGAGGACGATTTGGACCCTAACGTCATTAGCGGTAAACGGTTGTCGCCAAAAGAATTTTACGAGCATCTTCAACAGGAGGATGTCATTGTAATTGACGGGCGTAATGACTACGAGTACGAGATTGGTCATTTCAGGGGAGCGATCCGTCCTGACGTGGAATCGTTCCGTGAATTCCCAGAGTGGATTCGGGAGAACCTGGGTGACATGAAGGACAAAAAGATCATCACCTACTGTACTGGCGGTATCCGTTGTGAGAAGCTGACCGGGTTCATGATTAACGAAGGTTTCCAAGACGTGGCACAACTTGAGGGCGGAATCGTGACCTACGGCAAGGATGATGAGGTACAAGGTCGTCTGTTTGATGGCAAATGTTATGTATTTGACGAGCGTATTTCCGTGCCGATTAACCGGACGGATGAAGATATCGTGATTGCCAGCTGTTATCACTGTGGCACGACGCATGACCGTTACATTAACTGTCCAACCTGCAACCTGCAGCATGTATGCTGTGAGGATTGCGAAGAGACGCATAACCGCTTTTGCTCGGATGCCTGCCGGGAGGCAGCACCGGTAACCGCATAAGCAGGGAGAGCAGGTGCTGATCGTGAAGCGCGAAGAGGAACGAACGACGCGTGAACGGATTTTGTTCATGCTGAAGCAGCAAGGCACAATGACCGCAAGGGAAATGACAGCCGAGCTTGGTCTGACCGGCATGGCGATTCGCCGTCATCTGACGGCACTGGAGCAGGATGGATGGATTGAGGTTCGGGAAGCAAGAGCCACAGCCGGACGCCCATCTTCCGTATACCATTTGACGGTACGCGGGGATAATTTTTTTCCAAAATCATATTCATCACTGACCCTGGAACTTCTGGAGGAACTGTCCGATTCAGCGGGTAGCGGTGTCGTGGATGCGTTGTTCGAGAGCCGCCGGGACAAGCTGCTTCGTAGTGGACAGCCACAGATGGAAGGTCAGGATCTGGCCGGACGTGTCGAGGAACTCGCGCGCATTCAGAATGCAAACGGATATATGGCCGATGCTTCCACGGAAGAGGATGGCACCTATGTACTGACCGAGCTGAACTGCCCCATTGTGCAGGTAGCGAGTGTTTATAAACAGGCTTGCCGCTGTGAGCTGGAGCTGTTCCGTTCATTGCTGCAGGCGGATGTGGAGCGCACTGAATGCTATGCGGACGGTGGTAAGAAATGTACGTATCAGATTCGCGAGGCGGCTGGGAATTGATAGGTTTGAGAGAAAAAGGGATTGTTTCGATTCGTCGAAGCAGTCTTTTTTTGTTTAAAAATGACGTAATAACGTTATCAATAGTATTAGACACGTGTTATAATTGAATTTAACATCCGGTGCATCTACATCCTTATATTTGTTTGGAAATTCAACAAATATATATTGTTAATTTTGCGCATAGGAGTGAACAATGATGAATGAACTGCTTGATCCCAAGAACGATTATGTGTTCAAACGAATTTTTGGAAGTGAAGAGAACAAGGATGTGCTTCTGGCTTTTCTGAATCACACCTTCAAAAATGCAGGTGAATCCTTACTGACCGAGATTGTGTTGATCAACCCTTACCTGGACAAGGATACCCCGAGAGATAAACAGTCCATTCTTGACATACGGGCCAAAACAGATCAAGGTGAGCTAATTAATGTTGAAATGCAGTTGTTTAATCAGTATGATTTAGAGAAGAGGACTTTGTTCTATTGGGGTAAACAATACTCCGGACAATTACTTGAGGGACAGAGATATAGCCAACTCAAAAAATGTGTTGCGATTAATATTGTTAATTTCAAAATGCTCGATAATGACCAGTACCACAACGTATTTCATTTAAGAGAAGATCATACCGATATTCCACTGACGGATGTTATAGAGATTCATTTTATGGAAATACCAAAGCTGAATGATGAAAATATTCAAATGAAGGATGGACTGGTGCGTTGGCTGTTATTTCTGAAAGGAATGACTAAATCAAGCTGGGAGGCGTTAATGATGCACGAACCGGAACCGGCTTTGAAAAAAGCCATGAGTGTATTGGAGTTTCTGAGCCAGGATGAGCAAGCACGTCAACGATACATCGACCGTCAGAAATTTCTATGGGATGAAGCTTCCATGATTGAGGGCGCACGAGAAGAAGGTCTCAAGAAAGGCCTGGAGGAAGGCATCCAAAAAGGAATTCAAAAAGGAATCGAAAAAGGCATCAAAGAAGGCATCAAAGAAGGCATCAAAGAAGGAGAAGCAGAGAGTAAACGAAAAATTGCACTCAATATGCTGTCTCTGGGCATTGAGTTGGATCTCATCATCAAAGCTACCGGGTTAACACCTGTTGAAATTGAAGAATTACAGACAGAACAAAAATAAGCTGAGGCCAGTATTCATCGGGAGAGATGGACAGTGGCCGTTCCCCTAAGACTTTCCGCTTGATTTGCGGAGGTCTTTTTTTGTTTTATGTAATGTTTTCTCTCACGCATCTGCAATGAAACCAAATTGGAAGCGGTTCAACCATTGACGGGAAACAGGTCGCACCTTAATATTAGGGAAACAATGAAATATCAACACGGGTCATGGACTTCAGTCGCATGAGGAAAGTCTATATTTGTCTGCTTTTGTCGGTCAAAGCAACAATGCGTTGAAGCGTTCGTTTTGTCCCGCCCTATCGTGTCACTTGGATAACGATGAGAGTATCAATATTTTAGAAGATGGAGAGGGGTTTCACACATGAAAAAGAAATTCTGGATGTCCTTAATGATGGTTGCATCAATGATCGTAGCGGCTGGTTGCGGAAATAACAGCGGCGGTAGCACAACGACCGAGGGATCAGGCAGCACAACAAGTGAAGGCACTGCGGAGAAATCGTATCGCATCGCGATCTCGCAGATCGTTGAGCATCCATCGCTGGATGCCACACGTGAAGGATTTATTGCAGCGCTGAAGGATGCAGGCCTTGAAGAGAACAAAAACCTGACGATTGATTACAATAACGCGCAAGGGGATTCAACGAACAACCTGTCCATTGCCCAGAAGATTGCGGGAGATTCCAAAAATGACCTGGTCCTTGGGATTGCAACACCATCCGCATTGGCTTTGGCTCAACAAGTAAAGGACAAGCCATTGCTGTTCGCAGCGGTGACGGACCCGCTGGGTGCCAAGCTGGTGAGTGACATGGACAAGCCAGGTGGTAACGTAACGGGTGCATCGGATACGAATCCAGAGGCCATCGTGCAGTTGGCTGATTTTATCGCCAAATATTTGCCGGATGTGAAGACGGTAGGTCTGGTTATCAACGAGGGCGAACCGAATGCGGTTGTAATGGCGAACAATGCGGAGAAAGCGCTGGCGACACACAATATCAAGCTAGTCAAGGCACCCGTAACGAACACATCCGAAGTTAAACAGGCAACCGATTCTCTGGTTGGAAAAGTAGATGCCTTCTATATCACGTTGGATAACTCGGTGGTTAGTGCAGTGGATACAATCATCCAGACAGCGAACAAAAATAAAATTCCGTTCTTCTCCAGTGACCGCGATACCGTGGAAAAGGGGCTTTCGCAACCGTAGGCTTCAAATACTACGATCACGGATATCAGGTTGGTGAAATGGCTGCGGACATTTTGAAAAATGGTACAAAACCAGGTGACATGAAAGTCACTGTACCGGACAAGCTGGATCTGATCCTGAACCTGAAGGCTGCTGAAGCTCAAGGCATCACCGTTACTGATGAGATGAAGGCAGAAGTGAAGGATCAGGACAACAACATTATTCAATAACCTGACCGGACGATCCTCCGGCAGTACGGATGCGAGGCGGACGTGAAACGGGTTCGCCTCATTCTTTTCGATAGACAGGGAGGAAGCAATGTGAATTTGACTTGGGGTTCAATTGAAGGGGCAATCGAGCTTGGATTGTTGTATGCACTGATGGCACTGGGTGTATATATTACATTCCGTATACTGGACTTCCCCGATCTCACCGTAGACGGAAGTTTTACAACAGGAGGCGCAATCGCGGCGGTCATGATATCCAACGACTTCTCTCCTTGGCTCGCTTGCTTGGCAGCAATGGCTGGAGGTATGTTGGCTGGAGCTTGTACAGGTCTGCTGCACACCAAAGGCAAAATTAACGGGCTGTTATCCGGTATTTTGATGATGATTGCCTTATATTCGATTAATATGCGTATTCTTGGCGCACCGAACAAATCCATTATGGGTATGGACAACCCCTTCTCGGGTGAGCATGTCATGATCATCATTATTGTGGTTGTGCTGGTGTTCAAAATCATGCTGGATCTGTTCATGAAAACAGATATTGGTCTGGCCCTGCGCGCAACAGGTGACAACAAACGCATGATCCGCAGCTTTGGTGCAAATACGGATGTCACCACCATTGTTGGTGTTAGTCTGTCCAACGGACTTGTTGCCCTGTCTGGAGCATTTATTGCGCAGCAATCCGGTTTTGCAGACATTACGATGGGGATTGGGATGATTGTCATCGGACTGGCCTCCGTTATTATCGGGGAAGCCATTCTGGGTGCAAGAACCGTATTTTGGGCCACACTGGCGGCCGTCGTCGGTTCAATTATTTACCGGATTGTGGTCGCGATTGCACTCCAGGTCGAATGGTTCGACACATCCGATCTGAAGCTGATTACCGCGGTGATCGTTATTATCGCACTTGTTTTCCCAACTATGCAGCGCTCCATGAAGCAGAAAAGTTTGGCTCGCAAACGAACTGAAGAGCTTATGGGCTCGTCGGGCCAACAGGCGAAGGGAGGCATGTGATCATGCTTGAGATTACACAAGTGACCAAGCTCTTTAATCCGGGAACTACGGACGAGAAAACGGCGCTGGTCGGCGTGAACCTGACGATGAATCCGGGAGACTTTGTGACGGTGATTGGCAGTAACGGCGCGGGCAAATCAACGTTAATGAACATTATCTCAGGCGTTATGAAACCCGACATGGGTGATGTGCTGATTAATGACCGTTCCATCAAAAGCCTGCCGGAGCATAAGCGCAGCAGCTGGATTGGCCGCGTCTTTCAGGACCCGATGGCGGGTACGGCACCGCATATGTCTATTGAGGAGAACATGGCGATGGCGTACAAACGAGGCAAAGGCCGCGGACTGGGCTTCGGAGTTACCCGCGCCAGACGGGAGATTTTCAACGCCCAGTTGGAGAAGCTCGGTATTGGGCTAGACAAACGCCCCAATGCCAAGGTTGGTCTGCTATCCGGTGGTGAACGCCAGGCGCTCAGCCTGCTGATGGCGACATTCACTCAGCCGCAGATTCTGCTGTTGGATGAGCACACGGCTGCGCTTGACCCCTCCCGTGCGGAGCTGATTACTGAATTGACCGAAACGCTTGTACGTGAGATGAGACTCACCACCCTGATGGTCACTCACAATATGGAACAGGCCATTCGTCTGGGCAATCGTCTAATTATGATGGATAAAGGCCGGATTATTCTGGACGTTAGCGAGGAGCGAAAGCGCACGCTGACTGTACCGGAGCTGTTGGGTGAATTTGAACGTATCAGCGGCAAAAAAATGGCGGATGATCGCGTAGTGCTGGGTTAAATTCTGGGGTCACCTTGCTTGCGATCAGCGAAGAGAGCCCGTCCATCTCAATACAAAACCTTTTGCGTTCTCGCAAAGGGTTTTTGTGGTATGTTGAAACAGAATAAGGACTACAATTAGTTAGCATACATAGGAGGGCCAAGCATGTCGTTACAATTCGATGAAGGAACATACACCGTAACCCGGCGTACCGATTCCATTCGCCTGCTCGCGAAGGAATTTGCGCTGCTGCATTTTCTGTATGAGAACAAGGAAAAAGCCTTTACTCGCAGTCAACTCCTGGACCGGGTATGGCCCTTGGAATATCCGGTCGAACGCACTGTGGATGATCACGTGTACCGTCTGCGCAAGAAACTGAAGCGTTGGGAAGAAATTGCAGTGGAGACCGTGCGGGGCTATGGTTACAGGCTTAATATTCGAGCTAATATGGCAATACTGCCCTCTAACCCTTCCGCACAAGATCAGGAGATGCGAGAAGCGATTCATGGATTGTTCCGCAAATATCATCTGTACGGGCAGGGTAAATCGATGCTCACGCTGCTGGATCAGCAAGAAGCGCTGGGCATTGAGGTTGATTCATTCTATCAGCTGTACATCCATTTTATTGTGGGAGATCTGGAATGGCTGATTACAACGACGGAAATTCCTTTGGAAGAACGTTTGTATTGGCTGCTGATTTTTACACATGCCCTGATTGAACCCTCGGAGAGTTTGCTATTGTACGAAAAGGCTCTGAATTCATCCGCATTGTCTGCGGATCAGCATCGTGAACTTCGTATTCTGAACATTGTTGAAGTCTACGCAGAGGTGGGTCAGTATGAACGAGCCAAAGCCCGACTCATGGAAACATATCATGTAATGGAGAAAGATGAATTGATCCATTTCAGACTTCCGGTCAAGCTCTCAGCGTTGTATGTGGAACTGTGGGGTGGCAGCGGCGAAGCGGTAGAGGATCAGATGGCTGTCCTGCATTCCGGGTTGAAAGATGCGCCATACTTGCGGGAAATCGGACGTTTTCAGATTATGGAAGGCCTATGGCTGCTCAGACAGGGTCGAATCCGTGAGGCAGAGCCAAGAATGGACGATGGTCTCGACGTATTGAAAATGACACTGAACGCACCGCTATATCTTAATTCCGCTTACCAGATATTGTTGTTCATGGCACATCACCGGATAGAGGGGCGCCTTCAAAGCAAATACCGTCAAGTCCATGCGGAAATCTCCAAAAGTTACGGTGTGCCTGCTTATGGGCAGCAAATTTTGACCGAAATCTCCACTTTTTTATCCCCCTTTCCTCCAGCCTCTGATCTTCCTCTGATATAACGCCCTTATGATTACAGCCAAGGAACATACAAGCCAGCTAACAAGGCTGTAATCAAGGGAGGAAGCATAACGTATGACCGTCATTTCAAATGACCCCAATTCATCATCCATTCCGTCCAATGGTTCATCCAAAAGCCTATGGGCCAACTTCCGCTTCATGCGGATGTTTATTGCGTATGCGCTCGCGACCTTTGGCGATTGGTTTGATGCACTGGCGATCCAAGTAATGGTCGCTTATCGTTGGGGTGCTGATCCGCTGATCATTGCCCTTATTCCGGTATGTATGGCTGTTCCGGGTATATTGTTGGGTTCTGTTGCAGGGGCACTCGCCGATCGGCTGCATAAGGTGAAAATCATGATGATATGTGATGTGATCACCGTTCTGCTTACGATTGCTATTCTCTTTGCGCCAAGTGCGGGCTGGCTGCTCCCGCTGCTTGCTCTTCGGGCCATGATGGGCGTATTCCATGTGCCAGCCCAGCAGGCGTTGACACGTCAGGTAGTGGCAGAGGAACATCTGTTTCAGGCATCGTCGCTGAATGGTTTTGTGAACCAATGCTCCAAAGTGGCGGGACCGCTGCTGGGCGCAGTCATTCTGGCCGTATTTTCACCACAAGTCTGTATTTTAATCAATGCTTGTACGCGCCTGTTGTCCGGAGCCGTGTTATGGCCTTTACGGCGTTTAACCGAGGAATCGGAACCATCTGCATCGGACGGAATTCCTTTGGGGGCGGCCGAGACCACGGAATCCCTATTCACCCAATGGCAGAAAGGCTGGCATTTTATCCATAAGAGTCGTACCCTTCTGAGTACAATTCTGTTTGGTTGTTTTGGATTAATGGCGATCCTCATGATCGATTATCAGTTTACAACACTATTTCGGGAGATCAAGCCGGGCAATGAAGCTCTGATCGGCTGGCTGGGATCATCTGCGGGAGCCGGCGCGGTTCTGGTTATTTTGCTATTGAATCGGCTTCCTCGAATCGGGTATGGCTGGGGGCTCGGTGGAGGATATGTGCTGATTGGTGCCGGAATTGGTGCGCTGGGCTGGATCGGTCCACAGACGTCTGAGATCTGGGTTATCATATGGGGGCTCTGCATCGGGCTGGGCAATGGCCTGTTTATGGTGACGTTGAATTACCTGCTGCAAAAGAAACCCCTCCTGCCTATGTAGGCCGTGTATTCGGTATTCAAAACTCGCTTTCCAGTGTCGTGCTGGTCGCTGCTCCACTTGCTGGCGGTGCCTTGATTCGGAGTGTGGGACCCAGTCCCACATTTCAATATATCGGCATGGCGACACTGGCCATTGGTGTGGCAGGCATGCTGCTGCAACGGATCTTATGGGAGGGGAACAGCCGCATCCAGCAGAGTCGACTGGAGGAGAGCTTGGACAAAAATCCATCAGACAGCCGTGATATCATTGTTGCGGTAAAAGAAGAGGAACGAGGAGCAGCCGCTTCGGTTACTTAACCGAAAGCGGCTGTTTCCATGGAATAGGTCAGTATATCATGCTTCCCACCAAGAGAAATAAGAAGTGGAGGCCATGAGTCCCCCACAGTAAGAGAGCCGCTGACGGATAAATTAATGGACTGGCCTGGAGGAACCACGTAACGTCCTAACTCATTAGATAGAAATGGACCTACATGCGGCTAGTTGCTGTGCCGTGATTTGGGCCCATTCGAATCATTCCTTACGAATAACAGCACGAAAACAACGAATCGCCGGGCCATACATGTCAGACCAGATGGCATCCTCGGGTTCATTCACACTTAGCTTGCCCTCGATTGTCAGCCCGGTGACAGCCATAATCGTCTCCAGCAGATCCGGGCGCATCTCGGGCACATCAAACGTGGCAATCAACCGTCCGTCTGGCTTCAGCACCCTGGCGAATTCGCGAAAGGCCCGCAGCATCGTGCCTGTATCCAGATGCTCCAACACGGAGATGCAGAATACGCTGTCAAATTTCTCGGATTCATACGGAAGCTGGGCCAGATTGGCCTGTGCAAGATGTAATCTGTCCAGGCTCGATTCTGGCAGGTCACGTGCTGCCTGCTCGCCAAAATCAGAAGCGATATCCAGCCTGATTGCTTCTCTGGACATAATACGCTCATCCCAATCACAGGCATGAACTTCCCGGCAGTACTCTGCCAGCCAAAATTTGAAGGGATGGGATATACCACAGGCGGCGTCGAGTACGACGTCCTCCTGACGTGCAAACTGGCGCGCCCATTCGTATTCATACGGACGGCTCCACCACGCTGGATGCAGTGGAAAGACCAATGTATCCGTTTTGGGGTCACCCTCCCGAATGTATCTTGATTCCATGAAATCCGTTGCATTTGGCGTATCCATCATCCCCGAATTCCCTCCTTTAATCCTGCTTCTGCCAGAAAAGATTCCAATACCGTACTCCACCTGCTCCGCCAATGGGATATGTCGTAGGACAGTGCCGTCTCACGAGCATAGATACCCAATCGCTCCCGCTCTGCCCTGTCCTGAACGAGACGCACCAGCGCGGCGGTCAGCGCTTCTTCACCTGGAGGTATCAGCAGGCCGTTGAAGCCATCCTGAATCAGATCATTCAGCCCGCCAACATTGGAAGCAACGACCGGAAGCCCGCAGCTCATCGCCTCCAGACAAGCGTAGGACGTTCCTTCCGAGAAAACGGTAGGAATCACAGCGATGTCTGCCTGATGGTAGGCCTCGCGGATATCCCGAAAATCATACGTGCGATGTTTGATTCGGTCTGCATGAGGGTGCGTGCGATGCCAATAACGGAAGGAACTACCTACCGTGCTGCCTTCGACCAGTTCTCCGGCAAATTCGACCTCCAGGTCGGGAAAAGCACCGAGTAGTCGGTCAGCTGCCAGCATCATTGGAATAATGCCCCGTTCCATGCTGATGCGGCGCGGATACAGGATGCGCAGGGGACGCGGAGGGTTCCCATGAATTGCAGCGGTTGTAACTTCGGCCTGCTTCTTCAAATATTCATCCGTCAGCTCATTTGGCTGCCAGCCAGCCACATTCTGTCTGATATCCCCGAGTCCAGTTCCTCAGCGATTACGGTCACCTCGGATCGATCCGTCCGTAACACGCCGTCTCCATCGTTTCTTTTCCTGACGAGTGATGCAGCATTCAACCCGGAGATGATGGCTCCAGCATGATCTTCATAGCTCGCAAGATCTTTCTTCCATGCAGCCAGCCATTCCTCTTCCTGTTCATGCTCGAACGTACGCCTTGGCGGAGCAGGCGTGAAGTAGGAGGTATCCACTGCATTGGGAATGAGTACAACCTGACCAGGATCGGTAAACGTACAAGCAGCACGGCAAAAGGTCTGAAAATGCGAATCTACCGACACAATGCGTACAAGTCCATCCAGTGCCAGCTGGATATGTTCAGCAACTTGCTGCTTGGTTTCGAGCGGCAACGCAGGACGATCCCAGTTAATCCCGTGGCAGATGCCGAGACTGCCCGGCTTGTAAGCAATGGGCTGCCACAGGCAGCTTGCATAGATTACAGGTCCCCGTGCTGCTGCGGCCATTCGGGCAAAAGCTTCAGGCACATCATTCATATCGTAGGCATATCCATATACATCAATCTGTTCCGTACGAGTCTGAAATGCTTCAAAATAGGACAACTGGTGCACCTCGGGAATGTGTCCCAATCCGCGGATTACGCTGCACAAATCAAGGACGTATCGCTCCAGCCCGCCCCCGAACACCCGGCTGAATTCGCGGTTATATCCATCGGTGAAGCTGTGTGTCAATATGCTGACCACGCCCATCTCACTGCTCCTCCTTCCACGGAATCAGTCGGGGCTCCGGATCAAGAATCGATTCATAGTGCTCCAGGCTGCCCCACTCGCCGTGTGGATCAATTCGTTTGTAACGCAAGTATTTCCGAACCCGATCCTCCAGACTTCCTGCCCAGCCAAGATGCTGAACCTTCAACTCCGTGCTGATTCCGGGCAATACGGTGCAGGGCAAGGGAAGGCGAGGCACATGATGATTTTGCTGCGGATAAAAGTAGGGATAACCCGGCATATAACGGACCAAGGAAGCGGTATGCCGTCGGTGAAGCCCCCAAAGATCATCTTCCCGATAGTGGGTTCGGCCGCCCCACATATCGTAGAAACGGAAAGCAATCCAGTCCGAATGATCCTGGTTAATCAGAGCGCGTATCGCTTTCTTGGCTTCCGCACTGTACAGCTCATCGGCATCGACCGAGAGCAACCAGTCCGGCGAGGTTCCTGCCGCTGCCTGCCACAGAGCGTTACGTAAGCGCCATTCCTCCGCAAATAACGGCTTTTCCAACACTTCCAGGCGAACGACCTTTGGATAGGCCCTGCATATATCTGGTGTTCCATCTGTGCTGGCATCATCCACAATGACAATTTCATCCACGAATTCACTCAGATCGTCCAGCACTTCCTCCAGATATCGTCCGCGCTCGTTACGCACCTGTAGCATGGCGGTCAGTTTATTGTCCTGACTTTTACGAACCCGACGAATCGAGAACGGCTCTCTGAATACGCCTGTATCCTTGTGCTTTACAGCATCCTGATTTCCTGGGTGCTCTGTGCTATATCTTTGATGGGTTTCACTTCGGATATCCAACGGACTCAGCGCATTTTCCAGATGGCTATCGCCAGTTTCCAGTGGCTCAGCGTGCGGTGATTGCGGCGCTTCCGTTAGAGTACGAGTTGTCTCGGATCGTATATCCCTATGCACAATTGGTCCATTCACATGTTGTCTGCGTTTCTTCGGGTCCAGCATCATTATGGCACCTCCCCCAGCAATTGCTGGACGGCATGATCCAGCAGCTCCATCTCGACGATCTGGGCAAGAGCATCTTCATCCTCCAGCGCCATCTCCAAAAATTGTCTCACCGCTCCGTGCCGTTCTCCTCGCAGAGCCAGGGTTAGACCCGATAACTGCCGATAGTCCTGTCGGCTGGCATTATCCTGAATATCCACTGTGTGCACCAAATCCAATGCATCTTCCACACGCCCAGTCTCCTGATAGATACGAAATTTCCAATGTCGTGCCGTTTCGCCGCCGAGTTCATCCAAAATGTGCAATGCGTTTCCGTAATCATCATTCAGACGCAGCAGTTCAGCCTGGACGAGCTGGTTCTCCCCGGCCTCCAGCCAGCGGCAGAGCTGTTCATAATGGTGTCGTTCCTGCTCGTTGCCAGCGCTGATTCCATACACCTGCAACGCATTCTCGATTTCCCCGGTCCTCGCATGAATAGCGGATAGGAATCGATAGTGGGAGCTCACACAATCATTGCGGCCGTTTAATACTGCGTGGGAGAAGGCCTCCTTGAGCGAAGCGACCGCTCTGGAATCTTCGAGCATATATTCATAGGCGGCCAGCAAAAAGGAAATCGTCTCATGCGCTCCTGCTTTGGAGCGAAGCTGACGATAGAAGTCGGCGCGCACACTGCATTGCAGCTGGGTAACCGTATCCTGAACACCCGAGAGGGTCTGTCGCAGCGCATGCAGGAATAGCAGTTCATAGTCCCGGAGAGGCACTTCGAGATCATCCTTTTGCATGACACCAGCAGGAGAGGTATCTTCTCCATTTAGCCAGATGGCACGTACACCCTGGAATACCAGCTTCATATAGCGTGTTTCTGAAGTGGTGCCCACCAGATCGGCGATTCCGACCAGTCTTGAAATGCAGCTTTCCCACAAGGGGGACTCCGCTTCTTCACCAACCGGCTCGGGAAGAAGTACAATACAAAGCTCCGGATTGAGTGAGGCTGAGGCGGTCAGCCAGTAGGGATGAGCAACCACTGCAACCGTTCGGGGCTCCTGCAACAATTGTTCAGCTTCGGGAAGTGTGATGACAGTGATATTCGCAGGCATTTCCTCGGAGCGCTCCAGGCAGCTGACATAGTAGACAGGCCCTTCCGCGACCATCAGAGCAGCGATGTCTGGATAGGGAAAAGCAGACCACCCTCCCTTTCGGGGGAAAAGAACATAACGAAAGGCAGGCAGAGCCGTACCTGATTCTGCAACTACCCCGTAATACGGCTCCGCGTCCGGGATTGGGGACAACTCTTCCATCAATAAATCACCTCACTTGATTTGCATTTTTGTCCGTTCAAGAATTGAAGCAACGTCATCGCAGATTTTTGGATCGTCGTTGCTTTGAATGATATCAATGAAACCAATGGTTCAATATGTAATGCCTTTTTTGCACAGTGTATTTTATGCCTGACACTAACATATGGGCGTTCCGTCCCAAACATGAGCATCTTCCGCGAATAGAGGAAGCTGGCAAGCCCAAAGAATAGGCTTAATTTTTTCTATTGTGTGACCATCGTCACTTTTTTTGTTGTCATGGCAGGGTTTGTGATAATTGTCACATGTATAAAATAGTCTATCTGGCACAATACGTTCATCAATACGTGTTTGGCTGACAGAAACTGAAGAAGGGGCTTCAATGCCAAATACGAAAACTGCGAAGGAACAGAAAGAAGGGGTAACGGTATGGATCCGATCATGTTATCGCGTATCCAATATGCGCTCACAACGATTTTCCATTTCTTTTTGTGCCGCTGTCCATCGGTCTTGTGCTGCTGGTAGCGATTATGGAGACGTTGTACGTAGTGAAGGGTAAGGAAGTTTACAAAACGATGGCCAAATTCTGGGCAAATTGTTTCTGATTAACTTTGCTGTCGGTGTGGTCACAGGCATTCTGCAAGAATTCCAGTTCGGCATGAACTGGTCGGAGTACTCCCGCTTTGTTGGGGACGTATTTGGTGCGCCACTGGCTGTGGAAGCCCTGCTGGCGTTTTTTATGGAGTCTACCTTTATTGGCCTCTGGATTTTCGGATGGGATCGCTTGTCCAAGAAAGTGCACTTGGCCTGTATCTGGCTGGTATTTGTCGGCACATTTCTGTCTGCGCTCTGGATTCTGGCAGCCAATTCATTCATGCAGCACCCGGTAGGCTTCGAGATTAATAATGGCCGTGCCGAGATGAATGATTTCTTTGCACTGATTACCAATGGTCAACTGCTGGTGGAGTTCCCGCACACGATTTTTGGTGCCTTGATGACAGGGGCATTTGTCGTAACCGGCATTAGTGCTTACAAGCTGATGAAGAAGCAGGATGTGGAGATTTTCCGCAAATCATTTAACATTGCCATCATTATTGGCCTGGTTTCCTCGTTGGGGGTTGCTTTCTCGGGTCACTTCCAGGCGCAATATCTGGTGGAGACGCAGCCGATGAAAATGGCCGCCAGTGAAGGAACATGGACGACGACGGAAGACCCTGCACCATGGACGGTGGTGGCTTTTATCGATCCGAACAAACAGGAGAATTCCGGCGAGATCAAGATCCCTGGATTACTCAGTTATCTGTCCTATAGCAAGTTCTCCGGCAGTGTCAAAGGCATGAAAGAACTGCAAGCGGAGTACGAGCAAACGTATGGACCAGGCGACTATATTCCACCAGTCCGGACGACATTCTGGAGCTTCCGCATCATGATTGCTGCGGGTGGATTGATGATTTTGCTGGCTATATACGGTACATTCCTGACGATGCGCCGGAGGTTAGAGGGAGCAGGCAAGTGGTTTATGCGTCTGATGGTGTTCGCCATCTCCCTGCCGTTTATCGCCAATACGTCAGGCTGGATTATGACTGAGGTAGGAAGGCAGCCTTGGACGGTATTCGGCTACATGACGACTGCAGCCGGGGTATCCCCGAACGTAAGCGCAGGACAGATATTGTTCTCCACCATTGCGTTTACAGCAGCTTATACGGTTCTCGGCATTGTGATGGTTTATCTGTTCGTTCGTGAAATCAAGGCCGGGCCATATGCAGTCGAAAAGCCGGAGGAGCATGATGAATCGGCCGATCCGTTCGGCGTGGATGGGGGTTATTCTGTTGTCACTAAGTGAGTTGTGGTTTTTGCTGATTGCCGTCTTGTTTGTTGGTTTTTTCTTTCTGGAAGGTTTTGATTTTGGTGTGGGCATGTCCACTGCAATCATCGGCAAAACGGATCGTGAACGTCGTACGCTGATCAACTCGATCGGTCCGTTCTGGGATGGCAATGAGGTTTGGCTGATTACGGCGGGGGGTGCAATGTTTGCTGCCTTCCCGCACTGGTACGCCACGCTGTTCAGCGGTTTTTATCTGCCGCTGGTGGTGGTGCTGCTGGCCTTGATCGGCCGCGGAGTTGCCTTTGAGTTCCGCAGCAAGATGAGACATGAACGCTGGCGCAAAACTTGGGACATCATCATCGTAGTCTCCAGTGCGTTACTGCCGTTCTTGTTCGGGGTTGTTTTCGCTACCTTGATGAAAGGCCTACCTATTGATGCGCAGATGCAGCTTCGCCCCGGCTTCCTGGACATCGTCAATCCGTATACGGTGGTAGGTGGGTTGAGCGTGACGTTGTTATGTCTGGTCCATGGTCTGCTGTTTGCTTCCTTGCGGACCGTCGGAGATCTTAGAGAACGTGCCCTGAATATGGCCAAAAAGCTGATGCTACCGCTGGCCGCGATCCTCGCGATCTACGCTGTGATGACATACTTCATGACCGATGTGTTCGCCGTACGCGGCTGGGCACTCTGGATTATGGTTGTCCTGGGTGCTGCTGCATTGGGTTTGGCGGCTTACTTCGTGCGTCAGAAGCGTGAAGCATGGGCCTTCGGCATGACAGGAGCCGTGATTGCGATCGCGTTTGCCTCCGTATTCATCGGTCTGTTCCCAAGGGTCATGGTGAGTTCAATGGGTTCGGCGTTTGACCTGACGGTCTATAATGCTTCATCCGGTGCATATTCGCTGAAAGTGATGACAATTGTGGCTTGTACGCTGCTTCCGTTTGTACTCGGCTATCAGATCTGGAGTTATTACATTTTCCGCAAACGTCTGAACGATCAGCATCACCTGGAGTACTGAGATGGGACGGGGGCTGCTGAAGCTGCCGGGCATCCGTCCGGTACTCGCGCTGGCCTCAGCGCTGGTGCTGTTGCAGGCGATGACGATTATCATGCAGGCCAAATGGCTGGCACAGTCCATTACGGCATTGTTTGAAGGTTCAACCGTAACGGAGCAGTACCCGGTGCTGCTGTGGTTCCTGGCTGCTTTTGCCGCCCGCTATGCCATCTCCTTCTGGTTGCAGCTCATTGCTTCAAGATTTGCGGAGAAGACAGGAAACGATCTGCGCCAGCAGATGGTGCTTCAGTGGTTTCGGCTGGGGCCGCGTTATGCCAAAACGGAGGGAACAGGGCACCTGGTAACGTTGGCGCGCGAAGGAACAGCCCAGTATAAGACGTATCTGGAACTGTTTATTCCTCGAATGCTGGGGATGGGATTCACGCCAATCGTTATTCTGTTGTACGTCTTCAAGCTGGATATGATGTCCGGGGTGATTTTGACGCTGACGCTGCCTATCCTGATCGTGTTTATGATTCTGGTGGGTTTGGCTGCACAGCGAAAGATCGACGGACAGTTCAAGTCCTACAAAGCGTTGGCGAACCATTTCGTGGATACGCTGCGAGGATTGGAGACATTGAAAACACTGGGACAGAGCAGCAGACATGGCGAGACAATTATTCGGGTCAGCCAGCGTTATCGTAAGGCTACGATGTCTACCCTGCGCATGGCTTTTCTGTCCTCATTCGCACTCGATTTCTTCACCATGCTGTCGGTGGCTTCGGTGGCGGTTGGTTTGGGGCTGCGGCTGACGGAAGGGCATATGCTGATTGGGCCGGCGCTGACTGTACTCATTCTCGCACCCGAATACTTCCTGCCTGTACGAATGGTAGGCGCAGATTACCACGCCACATTGGATGGCAAGGAGGCCGGGGAAACGATCAGTCAGATGATTGAACGAGGGAAATTGGCCGAACGTAAGCAAAAGGAAGAATACACGAGTGCTGTTCTGCATGATGTGTCAGAAAAGAACGGGGAATCCTCTTCGCCTGAGCCTTTTTCTGGCCCATGCGATGTGCCTCCATCCACTATAAGGGTGGTTTTGGGTAAGGTAAGTGATCGGAGTGGCGTCGCTGCTTCCTCATCGAAACCGTTCTGGGAGGCGACCTGTAGAGTAGCGCTCACCAACGTACAGGTGCGGCATGAGGAAGATGGGCCATGCTCGCTGAATGATGTGACGTTTCAGGTTTCCGGTCTTGGCAAAGTAGGCATTATTGGAGCCAGCGGAGCAGGGAAATCAACCTTGATTGATGTATTGGCAGGCTTCCAGCCACTTACTTCAGGCCAATTCTTATACAACGGCCAGCCCTTATCTCCAGAGATGATGGAGGATTGGCGCAAACAAACGGCTGCTATCCCGCAGCATCCATACATTTTCAGTGGCAGTCTGGCGGATAACATTCGATTTTATAAGCCGGAAGCTTCGGATGCGGAGGTGGCAGAAGCCATTCGCGCAGCTGGTTTGCACAAGCTTGCTTCCTCATTGCCGAATGGGTTGCAGGAGCTGATTGGGGCCGGGGAAGGCAGCTCAGCGGCGGGCAGGAACAGCGGGTGGCTTTGGCGAGAGCCCTGCTTAGTGCGCGCCCGATTCTCCTACTGGATGAGCCGACCGCTCATCTGGATGTGGAGACCGAGTATGAACTGAAACAGACGATGCTGCCGCTGTTTGAGGGCAAGCTGGTGTTTCTGGCAACACATCGACTGCACTGGATGCCCCATATGGACAGGATAATCGTAATGGATGGCGGCACGGTTGCAGAGACAGGAACACATGAGGAATTGTTGGCACGACAAGGCGTATATTACCAGATGATTCAGGCCCAGATGGAGGCGGTATGAGATGAAAGCCGGATACGAGCAGACAGAAACAGCCCATAGCGGGAGCGAAAAGAATAGTTGGATCACTCCGTACGTGGCACAGTACCGCTGGAGATTGGTGGCAGTCATTGCGCTGGGGTTATGCGCTACGCTATGTGCTGTCATGCTGCTCTTCACCTCCGGGTTTCTGATCTCCAAGTCAGCGCTCCGTCCTGAAAATATTTTGATGGTATATGTACCGATTGTGGGTGTTCGTGCATTTGGGATTTTCCGTGCCGTATTCCGGTATGTCGAACGTCTGGCCGGACATGATGCCGTTTTGCGTGTGCTTGCGGATCAGCGCGTGAAGCTGTATCGGATTTTGGAGCCGCAAGCACTGTTTCTGCGCTCCCGCATGCAGACAGGAGACGTACTTGGTGCTCTCGCAGAGGACGTGGAACGACTGCAGGATATTTACCTGCGTACGGTGTTTCCGGCGGTTACGGCGCTCGTGATGTACGGTGGAGCTGTTGTAGCTTTTGGCAGCGTTGATCTGGGGTTTGCACTGTGGATGGGTTTATATATGCTTTTTCTGGTGGCCGTGCTGCCTGACATCTCACTCCGTGTGACGTGGAAATTGCGGGTGCGACTGAAGCGGGAGAATGCTAAATTGTACACTCGGCTGACAGATGGTGTGCTTGGCCTTGGGGATTGGGTAGCGAGTGGACGAGCCGCTGAATTTGTACGTCGGCAGGGAGAGGCAGAAGGACAGGCAGATATTATTCAGCTCCGATTACGGCAATGGACGCGCTGGCGTGATCTGTTAGCTCAGTGCGTGATTGGATTAATGGTCGTATCCGTGACGTTATGGGCGGGAAGTTCGGCTTCTGCCGGGCAGCTGCCTGCGGTCATGATTGCTGCATTTGTGTTGGTGCTGTTTCCACTCACGGAAGCATTGCTGCCCGTAGGCGATGCCGTAGAGCATATCCCGCAGTATCGTGAATCGCTGGAACGATTGCAGCACTTGGAAGGTGAAGAGCATACGTCAGAACAGTCTGGAATTGAAGAATTGAATGCAGCAGCCAGAGTGAAAGAGGATATGACCTCAGGTGTATCAGGCAGCAATTCGGTAGCTGGACAGCAGCCGGGTTCCCTGGAGCGCACAGAGAGTGCATCGGATCGACGTATTCGCTTGCGCATTCCGCCCAGGCTGCGAGCTGATATTCAGATCGATCAGGTGAGTTATCGTTATACGCCAGATGCTCCATTTGCAGTGCAGGATGTATCCCTTCATCTTCCTCAGGGCAAACGTTTGGCTATTCTCGGTCGCAGTGGCGGAGGAAAGTCGACCCTTCTGAAGCTGATTCAGGGCGCGTTGCTTCCATCCGCCGGGAACGTGTTAATCAATGATCTTCCAGTACAAACGCTAGGCGAGAATGTACCGGATGTTATTGCCGTGCTGAATCAAAGCCCGCATTTATTTGATACGACGGTAGCCAACAACTTGCGAATTGGCCGTCCGCATGCAACAGACGAGGAGATCCAGCGAGTGGCCGCGCAAGTAGGTCTATCCGATCTCATTGAATCTTTACCACAGGGGTACGATACTCCGATGCTGGAGACCGGTCTTCGTTTCTCTGGTGGAGAAAGACAGCGGATTGCGCTGGCCCGGGTGCTGCTTCGCGAAACGCCTGTCGTTATTTTCGATGAGCCGACGGTAGGACTTGATCCTGTGACGGAACGAGCGCTCATGCGAACGATTCTGGACAGCATGCAGGGCAAAACGATGATCTGGGTCACCCATCACCTGATGGGAGCGGAACGGATGGATGAAGTTATTTTTATGGAAAATGGACAGATCACCATGCAGGGTTCTCACGAACAATTGCTGGCTCGGGAAGAGCGTTATCGCCGTCTGATCGAACTCGATCGACCGGGATGGGTAGATGGGCAGAAACCTGCGGTTCCACTGTCATCTGTAGCTCCAAGATAAGAGCGAATATAAGGTCCAGATGCAGGCAGGGGCGGGTATCGGATAGGGTAGAGTGCGTAGACAGAGGTTTGTGCACGACAAGATAGCTACTCCGTTAGAAGGTTAATTCGCTTCGTTAGTGACATAGCAAGAGACGAGCCACAAAATTATTGGGCTCGTCTCTTTTTTACAACCTTATGTTGTAACGTTTGTTTCTAACATTTACATCTCCACCAGCATCAAAATAATGGACGAGAGGCAAAGGCAGGTACTGATGAGGTACAGGACCCCAACTACCTGTTTGTGATTCAGACCAGCACGCAGCAAGCGATAATGTGCTTGACTCGCATCTGCCTGATAGATGGCTTTGCCTTGGATAAAACGTTTGATGACCACAAAAATGTTGTCGAAGATCGGCACACCGAGCGCCAAAATAGGGATAAAAATGGACAGCATGGTCGCTTGTTTGAATGCACCGTCCAAGGCGATTACCGCCAGAATAAAGCCGAGAAACGTAGCTCCTGCATCGCCCATGAACACCTTAGCGGGAGCTTTGTTATATTTCAGATAACCAAGGGTTACACCAACCAGCGTAATGGCCATGAGGGCAGAATCCGTTTGTCCTTTGGTCATTGCAACGATGAACAATGTAATGGCCGAGATAGCGGACAAACCGCCTGCCAGCCCATCCATGCCATCCGTGAAGTTAATGACTGTCGTCACACCGAAGATCCACAGGATCGTCAGAATGAATTGCAGCCAGATCGGGAGCATGATGTATTCGGAGTTGAAGGGATTCACGAATCCCGTGAAAGCAATGCCGGAAGCAAATACGAGCACGGCCGCCGAGACCTGAATAATCATCTTGGGCAGGGCAGGGAAGTCTTTGCCTTTGGTTTTGTACCAGTCATCGACTGTGCCAATCGTTAACAGCAGCATACCGCCAGCGACCAGGGCCGCCGTTTCCCATGAGATTTCTTTCGTCAGAACAATGTATGTCAGGAAGAATCCAGTAAATATCGCGTAACTCGCCGTCAGTGGAATGGGCTGCCTGTGCAGCTTGCGCTCCACGTCTTGCCGGGGCTTGTCCACAAAATCGAGCCGATGTGCCAGTCGACCAAGCGGCGGAATAAGCAGAACCACGACAGCAAAAGACAGCATAAAAGCCAGTATGTATACCATAAATTCGCTTGATTCACTCCTATCTAGCAATTTCCCCCTATTATACGAGCTAAACAGGAAATCTGTCGATGTCATTATTGTAACCTAAGCTTGATTCAAACTTGTACGAGAGCCAAATTTAGCTTAGAGTCTCTGTGGCAGATAGGAGCCGAAGATAGCAATTGTGGTATCATTCCTCGGTGGTATTCAGAATCAGTTCAACAAGACCGGGAAAACGGGTGTTCAAATCGTCCTTACGCAAAGAGTAAAAATGTTGTTTGCCTTCAATGCGAGGCTGGATAAGGCCTGCTTCACGCAGGATTTTAATGTGATGAGACAACGTTGATTTGGAAATATGGTCTACTTCGAAGGCGGAACAGTTTTTCTCACCAGAGCTGGCCAGACAGTGTGCAATTTTCATCCGTACCGGATCACCGAGTGCGTTGCAGACCGTAGTCAGATTCAATTCCGAAGCCATAGGTATCGTTGGAGTTTTCATATCTATGACGGTAGCATATTCGACAATCTCTTTCAATGTTTGATTTTTTTCGAACTGAGGGTTGTCCTGGGAATGGAAAGTGTGATACATTTCATCTCAGTTGTTAGTTTGAAATTTTTCGAACTATATAATGCAAAAGCGGATTGTATAATTTTAGGAGGAATATGAATGAGCACAACAAGCAATACGACAATGTTAAACAACTATTTCCGTTTATTTGACGCTTCCCGTACGGACGAACGTGCAATGCAGGATCTGTTATCCCTGTTTACACCGGATGCAGAGATTGTTCTGAACGGCACCAGCAGAACAGGTTTCGATGGTTTTATGAATGCATTTTACGAATACAATAGCGATGTGAAACACATGTGGGATCGTTGGGAGCTTCAACCGGACGGCAGCTATCAGACGAACTGGGCCTTATGTGGGCTAGCGACAGATGGTACCGTATATGCCAAAACAGGCATCGATATTGCTCGTGTGAATGAGGCGGGGCAGATTGCATATTTGGAAAACGTGCAGTCCGATAAGGATGCATTCAGCAAATATAACCAGTAATTTTCATGTACCTGTAGACAACCTAAAACTTCACAGCAGCTTCATGCTGTGGAGTTTTGTTATGCCCATATGTCAATCATTTTATATTCAGCATGCTGATTGCCACTATTTTGCTTAACATACTCATCAGCACGTTATTAAGTGTGAGGTGAGCGGAGGAGTAACGAGGAACATTCTTATTATATTTTGTGGAAAAAAAGCCTGCATGAAAAAGGCCGTCCCCATTGCACTAGGGGACGGCCCTCATGAAATTGCATCTGACTGGTCATCGGGGTGTCATATGTTATTACGAACCGGGCGCAGCCCCCAGCGACCATCCATAGCATGGATAGGGTGAACGGCTACTTCCAACGAATCTCACACACGCTATTGGAGGGTATTCGGCATAATCAAATTTTTAACGAATCTCAGGCACGCTATTGCCCTGTATTTTCAACTTATAGGCAGATATATGCTGCAATTACCCGGTATAAGGTGGCTGAAGTTCGTTAGAATACTAAACCAAGCTTTAAACCTCTAATAAGGTGCGTACGGTTCGTTAGCGTATGGCGTTTGGCAGAAGGAAGGCGGTCCTGTAATGAACTCGCCGACTTGCCTGCTTACTCACTCACCATTCACCCAATCCACTCACTTCTGCATCGTTTTGTTCTGAAAAGCAGCGATATCGGCATACTCCTCTTCAAACTTACGGGAGATGCGGATGAAGATCGGCAGCAGTTCGCGATAGACGCGCACGCTATCCAGGTCTGGCTGATGCCGATGGGTCGATCCAATCATGCCGGAGACGGCACTGAGGGAATCGATGCGGCCAAGGGCATACAGCCCCAGTACGGCTGCCCCGAGGCAGGAACTCTCGATGCTTTCGGGAATGATGACATCCTGATCGAAAATATCAGCCATCATCTGGCGCCATAGTTCAGAGCGGGCGAAGCCGCCTGTGGCCTGGATCTTTTTCGGACGACCGATTTTCTCTTCAATTGCCAACATGACGGTGTACAGATTAAACAAGACACCTTCCAGAGCAGCGCGGATCATGTGCTCCTTCTTGTGATGCAGCGTCAGGCCAAAGAACGAGCCGCGAGCATTAGGGTTCCACAGTGGAGCCCGCTCACCCGTCATGTATGGATGGAACAACAGGCCTTCTGAGCCTGGCGGTACATTTTCGGCAACACGTGTCAATACTTCATATGGATCAATCCCAAGGCGTTTCGCGGTCTCTACCTCGGATGCTGCAAACTCATCCCGAATCCAGCGGAATATAACCCCGCCATTATTCACTGGACCTCCAATCACCCACGCATCCTCGGTGAGCGCATAACAGAAGAAGCGTCCTTTCGGATCGGTGACCGGCTTGTCCACAACGGTACGAATCGCTCCGCTGGTCCCGATGGTAACGGCCACGACGCCTGGATCAATGGCGTTTACGCCCAGATTGGAGAGCACGCCGTCACTTGCTCCGATGACAAATGGCGTCGTGTCCGCAACACCCATCTCTTTGGCATACTCAGGATTTAAGCCTTTCTTGAGCAGATGAGTCGTCGGCACAAGGCGGGACAGGTGATTCGGAGTGATGCCTGCGACATGTAGTGCTTCCTCGTCCCAGTCAAGCTTTTCGAGATTCATCAGTCCGGTGGCGGAGGCCATGGAATGGTCAATCACATACTCGGAGAACAATTTATAAAAAACATATTCTTTCATTGAAATGAACTTGTGCGTCTGTTTGGACAGTTCCGGTTGATCTCGGGTCAACCACATGATTTTGGTCAGGGGTGACATGGGATGAATCGGTGTGCCTGTTCTTAAATAAATTTCGTGACCGTTCATTTCGGTTTTGAGTGCTTCCGTCCACTCGGCACTGCGATTGTCTGCCCATGTCATCGCCCGCATCAGCGGTTTGCCATGTTCATCGACGGGCAGAATGCTGTGCATGGCTGAACTGAACGAGACAAACAGAATTTCATCCGGTTTGATGCCCGCCTTGGAGGTCGCCTGTTTAACCGATTCTACGACGGCTTTAAAAATATCTTCCGCATCCTGCTCTGCAATCGCAGGAGTAGGGGTATACAGCGGGTAATCGGCACCGCCTTGAGCCACGATGGTTCCGTTCTCTTCAAACAGGACGGCCTTCGTGGAGGTGGTGCCGATATCTACGCCGATCATATAGGGTGAAGAAGCCATTTTGTCATCCCTCTTTCTTGAATATATAAGTTAAATGAATACTGTTACACGTTTACACTCCGGGTACAGAAAGCCTTCCGATCGCCGTTATCCCCAAATTTCTTTGATCCCTCTTCAAAGGGAGAAATTTAGTTATAAATGCGAACATTTCATTTCTCCAGGCCCTTTCTGTCCCCTCCGTCCACGTGGCGCTATTCACCCAACTTATATGGCATCTGTTATTTATCTATAGATAAGAATATCAGACTTGAGGGATGGATCAAAATGCAGCTGTCCCTAATCCTTTACCGCCCCTGCGGCAATATCGGAGATAAACTGGCGGCTGATGAACAGGAACATCACGATCAGCGGAATAACGGCCAGCAGTGTACCTGCGATAACCATTGCATAATCCGTATTGTACAATCCGTTTAATTGAGACAGCGCAATCTGCAGTGTATACTTTCGCACATCCGTCAAGACAATCAGGGGCCAGAGATAATCATTCCATACGCCAATAAATGTGAACGCCCCGAGGAAGGCGAAGGCAGGCCGCAGAATGGGCAATGCCACGTTCCAATAGAGCCGGAAGAAATTACAGCCATCGATGCGTCCGGCATCCAGCAGGTCATTCGGAATAGACTCCGTGGCATACTGGCGAATCCAGAAGATGCCGAAGGCGTTCACCATGCCCGGAATAATGAGGGCTTTGAAGGAACCGACCCATCCGAACGTCGCCATGAGCACGAAGGAAGGCACCAGCGACAGCTGGGAAGGCACCATCATGGTGGCGAGCAGCAGGACGAAGAGCCATTTTTTGCCCGGAAATTCAAACTTCGCAAACGCAAACCCTGCCAGTGAATCAAAAAACAGCACCAGTATCGTCACCAAACCCGCCACAAACAACGTATTCATGAATGCGCCCAGAAGTCAATCTGCTGAAGCACCCGACTAACATTGTTCCACAGTTCGCCCCCAAACCAGAGCTGAGGTGGGAACTTATAGATATCGGACGTCGTCCGGGTGGACATTACAATCAGCCAATAGAACGGGAACATGGAAATGAGCATGCCCCCGATAAGACCGGTATACAACACCAGCGATTTGAGAGATTTGGACGTCATGAGCGCTCCCCCTTGTCACATCAGGATGACTTGCCTTGAACGAGCTTCCAGTTCACGATCGAGAACAGGGCGATGATGAGGAACATGCCCAGCCAACCGCAGCACCATAGCCGAAGTAGTTGTTAATGAACGATTCGCGGTAAAGGTACAATACAATGGTCATCCCGGCTGCACCTGCGCCGCCATCGTTGCCCACGAGAATTTGTGGTTCGGTGAACAGCTGCATGCCGCCGATCGTCGATGTGATTACAGTGAACAGAATGACGGGTCGCAGCATCGGAATTGTAATGCGGAAAAAGGACTGTATTCCGGATGCGCCGTCAATCTTGGCAGCCTCGTACAATGTCTGGGGGATGCTCTGAAGTCCGGCCAGATAGATGACCGCGTTGTATCCCGTCCAGCGCCAGACGACCATGGAGGAGATCGCTACCTTAATGCCCCATGGCGCATTAAGCCATTCCACTACCGGAAGTCCGACGGACTGTAACAGGTAGTTAAGAAACCCATAGTTGTTGGCAAACAGGGCACCGAAGATAATGGCGACGGCCACGATGGACGTCACGTTCGGCAGGAAATAGCCCACGCGAAACAGGGTACGGAATTTTACAAAAGGTGCATGCAGCAAAAATGCCACAATTAGGGCAAAGAACAGCATCGGAATGGTGGAGTAAATCCAGATCATGAACGTGTTGCCCACCGCTTGCCAGAATTCTGCATCAGTCAGCATATATTTAAAGTTGTTTAGTCCGTTATAGGTCATTACGCCAATGCCATCCCATTTGTGGAAGGCCAGATATAAGGAAAACCCGATCGGAAACAGTCCAAATACGGCAAACAGAATGTAAAACGGGGAGATCGCCACATAGAGTGCGCGATGTTCCCACATCCGGGACAAGAGTGATTTCTGCCGATCCAAATCCGGACGTACCTTTCCGGGATCCGGGGTGAGGCGAGGTTCCGTTACAGCCATATGAATTCCTCCTTTGCGGATTGCCATCTCGTAAGAGTGTCTGAATTAACGCTGTAACTCCCGCTCAACACGGTGGACCGTATCGGGCCAGACCTGCTCCGGGTTGGCATTTTGCTTCGCAATATCATTCAGCCGCCGAGTTATGATGTTGTGTACCGAAGGGTATCGTTCGCCAAAGAATGCTTCTGGCACATGCTGTGCCGATTCGGCAAATACAGGCCCTGTCGCCTGTCCGCCGAAGAAGGGTTCTTCTTCTTTCATCGCCGGTGTATCAAACACACCCGGTGCCGATGGAAACAGGTTCAACGTTGTATACTGTTCAAGCTGGTTTTCCGGGCTTTGCAGCCACTGGATGACTTCGAACGCTTCTTTTGGATGTTTGCTCGATTTCAAAATGGACAGGAATGACCCGCCGTTATTGCCGTCTCCCCCAGGAGCGCGAGTGACTCGCCACTGGCCTGATGTATCCGGCGCGGCTTCCTGCAATACCTGCTTCATCCAGACCGCTCCCACAAAGGAGGCAATCTCACCATTATTCATCGCTGCGTTCCAGCCCGGGTCCAGCCGTCTGCATTGGCGAGCAGCCCTTTTTGTTTGAAGGATACGGCGATATCCCAGCTCTGCTTGACGAGTGGCGAATCCATGCCGATAAACGAGCCGTCCGGACGGAAATACCGTTCGGTTCCTTGCGACAATACTTGATTGTAAACGGTTCCAATATTATCGGTTAGAAATACCTTGCCTCCGAACTTCTCTTTGATCTTTTCTCCGGCAGCAGAATAGGCATCCCAGTTGTTGATCTGACGAGCCACTTCTTCAGGCTCGGAAGGCAATCCGGCCTCCTTAAACAGATCTGCACGGTAGAAGAGAGCTGTCGGTCCCGTATCCATGGGGAAGCCGATCATCTGCCCGTCTGGCGTAACACCTTGCTTCCATTTCCAATCCAGATATTGGTCTTCGACGTCACCTGCGCCGAGATCATACAGATTATAGAAACGGTCCTCGCTGGGAAAAAGCTCCATGATCCAATCGTTCAATGCGACAATGTCGGGCTCACCTGAGCGCGCAGCGAGTGTCGTTTTGAGTTTTGCCTTGAAATCACCGCCGATTTTCTGGGCGGTCAGTTCAATATTGGGGAACTTTTCCTTGGCCTTGGCAATTAGCTTATCATCGATGGAACGGTTCCAGTACCATAATGTAAGCGCTACCTTTTTGTTGCTCGTTGAATCGTTCTGTCCCGGCCAGATGGAGCATCCGCTCACCAGCATGACACAGACTAGCAGAATGGCTGTCCAGCATGTTCTTTTCCGGCGGATCATGTGATAACCCCCTCATCGTTAAGTTCGAGGCATGAAGTGCGATGGACTACAACATAAGTGTATGAGCAGTTTATAAACTCATACCCAATATTCCTGAAATGAAACACAAATTTGTGTCGGTTACGTATCATGAATTTAGTAGTTACTTTAGAAACAAAAGTTACTTGACACAACATAATTTTTATTTTAAACTTGCTTACATAAAGTAACTAATGATGATGACAATAATATAGATGCGTACGATATGCCGTTCAGTGATCCATTTTCCGTCAAAATGCGAATCCATTCCTAACCAAAGATGGCTTAACAGGAGGAACTTACTAATGATTAATTCACATATTATTCAACTGCTTGCCCCAAAATTCAGACTTTTCCTAGTGGAAAAGAATTCATATACCTCGTGGGTCCGATTAAGCTCCCGGTGAATCTTGATGGAGAGACACATACCTTCCAGTGGTACAGCTGGATGAAATCGGAGAAGGCCATGGAAAGCGGTGAGCTGATTGAATCGCTCGCTACTGCCGAACTGGCTGAACGCCAGCAATCCAGTGTATTGGTATACGGTGACTTTGCCGAAGCACAGGAAGCGCTGATTCGGATGCACAGCATCTGTCATACAGGCGACATTTTTGGCAGCAAACGTTGTGACTGCGGCTTCCAGCTGGAGCAATCGATGAAGATGATTGCTGCCCACGGAGCAGGCGCGCTGTTCTACTTGGCGAATCATGAAGGCCGCGGTATAGGTCTGTTCAGCAAAGCGATGGCATACCTGCTGCAAGAGGAAGGTTTGGATACCGTTGATGCGAACCTGCAACTTGGATTCACAGATGATGCGCGTAATTATGATGATGCCATTGCTGTATTGCGTGCATTGCGTTCAGCACCCGTTACATTGATCACCAACAATCCACGTAAGCTCGCTGCTTTGCAGGAAGCGGGATTGAATGTGGGTGGACGTGTTCCACTGTGGGGA
This sequence comes from Paenibacillus sp. 1A_MP2, assembly GCF_052244825.1. NCBI lineage: Bacteria > Bacillati > Bacillota > Bacilli > Caryophanales > Paenibacillaceae > Paenibacillus > Paenibacillus sp. 1A_MP2. The sequence continues at coordinate 786,899 of NZ_JBQQCS010000001.1, forward strand.
GATCGGTCGGCCTTCAACGAAAAATATTTGCAGACCAAAGTGAGCCGTTCCGGCCACTTGGCAGAGAAGGATGGCTGGGCTGGAGAAGAAACCTTGCTTCCGCATGCCCAGGCTTAAAAGGATGATCCTGATGGAACATTCAGCATAATTTGCCATGAAGTCGATTTGTTCTACTGTTCAATAGACAGGATAATTTAAGCTGTTCGTGTATGCTCCTTCCGGGGTTACATGAACAGCTTTTTTGAGTTTAGACAACGAAATAGTCCATTCTTACGTCAAGAAATGTTCTTTCGACCCTGACTTCCCTTGCCGTTCCACCATGTGAACTATACAATATAGGCATCTGATTTATGCGGGAGGAACGAGGGTGCCATTTGAGGGACAGTATGTGTTACCGGCTGCCAAGAGCATGAAGCAGTTCGAAGCAATGATTGAAGGCCCTTACACCTATGGGGTTGTACTGGATACACACATCGCGCAGCTTCACAGTGTGATGGAGGAAGCGCGGCGGCGTGACAAGAAAATATTACTGCATGCCGATCTGGTGCAGGGGCTGAAGAACGATGAATATGCCGCAGAGTATTTATGCCAGCATATTCGCCCGGCAGGACTGATCTCAACGCGAGCCAGTGTAATTCAGAAGGCAAAACAGAAAGGGATTACAGCCATTCAGCGCATTTTTTTGCTGGATACCAATGCGCTGGAGAAAAGTTATCTTTTGCTGTCCAAGACCCAGCCGGATTATATTGAAGTACTGCCTGGTGTTATCTCGCATATTATTGCAGAAGTATCCATACGGACAGGTATCCCCATCATTGCAGGCGGGTTGATCCGCTCACCGGAAGAGGTTGAACTGGCTTTGGAAGCCGGAGCTACCGCCGTAACCACTTCCAACGTGGACCTGATTCGGCACTACAAGAAATCGCATACAGCGTAAAAGCAGTAATCCCACAACAGGAGGTTGTCTGTATGGAAAAATATATATTGGCCCTTGATCAGGGAACGACGAGTTCCCGGGCTATTCTGTTTAACCAAAGCGGGGAGATTGTGCATATTGCACAGCAGGAATTTCCGCAATACTTTCCCAAGCCGGGATGGGTGGAGCAGAACGCCAATGAAATCTGGAGTTCCATTCTGGCAGTGATGGCTTCATGTCTGGCCGAAAGTGGAATCAAGCCGGTTCAGATTGCCGGCATCGGTATTACGAACCAGCGGGAAACGGTTGTGGTATGGGACAAAGAAACAGGCCGACCCATCTATAATGCTGTAGTTTGGCAGTCCAGACAAACGGCTGGAATTTGTGATGAGTTGAAGGCGAAGGGACTGGGTGATCTTTTTCATCGCAAAACGGGACTGCTCATTGACCCTTACTTCTCGGGAACCAAGGTAAAGTGGATTCTGGATCATGTGCCTGGTGCCCAGGAGCGTGCAGAGAAGGGTGAGCTTCTATTTGGTACGATCGATAGCTGGCTAATCTGGAAGCTGAGCGGCGGTACACATGTCACCGATGTATCCAATGCTTCCCGAACCTTAATGTACAACATCTATGATCTGCAATGGGATGACGAATTGCTGCAGATTCTGGACATTCCCAAAGCGATGCTGCCGGAAGTACGCGGTTCATCCGAGGTGTATGCACATACAGTTGACTATCACTTCTTCGGTCATCGGATTCCGATTGCCGGAGCAGCAGGAGATCAGCAGTCGGCCTTATTCGGTCAAGGCTGTTACACAAAGGGAAGCATGAAAAATACGTACGGAACCGGATGTTTCATGCTCATGAATACCGGAGATCAGCCAGTGCAGTCCGATCACGGGCTGATTACAACCATTGCCTGGGGAATGAATGGTAAAATCGAGTATGCATTGGAAGGTAGCATTTTTGTCGCGGGTTCGGCGGTACAGTGGCTGCGTGACGGTTTAAGGATGCTTCGTTCCTCCAAAGATAGTGAGGACTATGCGGCACGCGTACCCTCTACAGACGGCGTTTATATGGTGCCAGCATTTGTCGGTCTGGGAAGCCCTTATTGGGACAGTGAGGTTAAGGGAGCGGTATTTGGCTTGACGCGAGGAACGACCAAAGAACATTTTATCCGTGCAACACTGGAAGCACTGGCGTACCAAACCAAGGATGTATTGGCGGCTATGGAATCCGATTCAGGTATTTCGGTCAATGCCTTGCGCGTGGATGGGGGAGCGGCGGCCAATGATTTTCTGATGCAATTCCAGAGTGACATTCTGAATATCCCTGTTGAGCGTCCCACTGTGAACGAAACGACGGCATTAGGTGCGGCTTATTTGGCAGGACTTGCAGTCGGATATTGGAATAGTGCGGATGAATTGATGGATCACGAGAATACGGAACGTGTCTTCCATCCGGTTATGGCTGAAGAAGAGCGATCAGAACTGTATGCAGGGTGGCAACGTGCCGTGAAGGCAGCGATGGTTTTCAAATGAGTAGAGAATACGTGAAATGGGCATTTGTACTTTTTCGTTAAACTTATACAATAAATGATATTTATTGGTGGAAAATGATGCATAACTTACAGGGGTTATTTTCCTGGAGAAGAGAAAACAACTATCCACTTTAAGGGAAAATAAATGATTAATGGATCAGCTTGAAATTCCCTCCGCAGGCAGAACAACTTTTTGAAATTTTTTTGAATAATGTGTCATTTCAGGCCTTCACGCCGCCGGAAATGTGTGATAGGATTAACTCACAAGTTAAAAAATGATGTCTGGAGATCGGGAGAGACCACGTACCGCTCAGCAATTGCTGCAGCGAATGACGTGGTCTTTTTTTTGTGCTTTTGTGAGTAAAACAAAGGTAAGGAAAGGGAGGAATCGGGATGACAGCATCGTTCTCGGCAGAAAAACGTACCGAATATTTGGATTGTATGGCGAATGCACATTTTGACATATTGATTATTGGCGGAGGAATCACGGGTGCTGGTATTGCACTGGATGCAGCATCCCGTGGATTAAAGACAGCGCTGGTGGAAATGCAGGATTTTGCAGCAGGAACCTCAAGTCGATCCACCAAGCTGGTGCATGGCGGTCTGCGGTATCTGAAGCAGCTTGAAGTGAAGATGGTTGCTGAGGTGGGACGGGAGCGAGCAGTGGTGTACGAAAATGGGCCGCATGTGACGACACCCGAACCGATGCTGCTTCCCATCTATACTGCAGGTACATTTGGCCGCTTCAGCACATCCATTGGCCTGATGGTGTACGACTGGCTTGCCGGAGTAAAGCGTAGTGAACGACGTAAAATGTTAAATGCCGGAGCTGTCTTGGACAATGAGCCTTTGCTGCGCAAAGATGGGCTGCTCGGTGGTGGACGCTATGTGGAGTACCGGACGGACGATGCCCGGCTTACCATTGAAGTAATGAAGGAAGCGGTACGGCGCGGCGTTCAGGCCGTCAACTATGTAAAGGCAGCCGCATTCCTGAAGGAGAATGGGGTGGTTACAGGCATTCAGGCGGTGGATCAGATTAGCGGTCAATCGTATGATCTGCGGGCAACCAAAGTGATTAATTCCTCCGGTCCATGGGTGGATGAGCTGCGCAAGATCGATGGGTCCCGTCAAGGAAAAACATTGCAGATGACGAAAGGTATTCATCTGGTATTCGACGGCACACGTTTCCCGTTAAGGCAGGCTGTATATTTTGATACACCGGATGGACGAATGGTCTTTGCTGTCCCGCGGGAGGGTAAAACCTATGTAGGAACCACAGATACCGTCTTTGAAGATGATCCCGCACACCCGTTAATCTCCCAGGCAGATCGGGATTATGTCATCGATGCCGTCAACGGGATGTTCCCGGACGTACGGATTCGTGTTGAGGATGTGGAGTCCGGTTGGGCGGGTGTGCGTCCGCTGATTCATGAAGAAGGCAAGGGGCCTTCTGAAATTTCACGCAAGGACGAAGTCTGGGTAGCCCCGTCGGGGTTAATTACGATTGCCGGGGGCAAATTAACAGGGTATCGCAAAATGGCCGAGATGGTTGTTGATCTGGCTGCCCGCCAGTTAGAACAGGAGACAGGAAGATCCGTTGGGCCATGTATAACGAAAGAAATGCCAATCTCAGGGGAGATGTCGGAGGTTCTGCTAACTTTGGTGCGTATGCTGAACGCAAGATTAAGGACGGCGTTGCACTTGGACTTGATCGATCTGCTGCGGAGCGATTAGCCCGAGTATATGGTTCCAATGTGGATGCACTGTACGAGCGGATGCCTGAACCGCGGGCTAAGGCCGAGCTGCATGGTCTGCCTCAGGAGCTGCTGCTGATGCTGAGTTATGCGATCGACGAGGAGATGTCTGTAACACCGGCGGACTTTTTTGTGAGACGTACCGGGACCTGTTTTTCCGCATTGACGAAGTACGTCAGTATAAAGCAGCGGTAATTCAGTATATAGCTGAACGCATGGATTGGCTTGAGGAGCAAGTAACATGGTATACGCAGGAGCTGGATCAGTTGCTCTTGGAGGCATCGGGCCAAAATTAATGCAGGAATTCGCATCCGGGGTCGAATGGAACATGTAAGCGTGTAACAGGAGAGGGGATTACATCTATGACTTTACAGATCGGAATCATTGGAACAGGTTGGTTCAGCAAGGTACATGCGGATATTCTGGCACGAATGGAAGGCGTTCGTGTAGCAGCTGTCTGTGGAACAGCGCTGGAGAAGGCGGAGGCCATGGCTTCCGTCTATGATGCTGCTGGCTACGGTGAACTTGAACATATGTTAGATGGTGAGAAGCTGGATGCAGTCTATATCTGTGTTCCTCCGATGTCTCACGGAACGATTGAAACCGAATTAATTCGTCGGGGTATCCCGTTCCTGGTAGAGAAACCGCTGAGTACAGGCATGGATATTCCCCGTCAGGTGCTGGACCAGGTACAGAAGTCCGGATTGTTGACGTCTGTAGGTTATCATTTCCGTTATCAGGAGGCCGCACAGGTGCTGCAACAAGCGATGAAGGAGCAGACCATCGGTATGGCGCTTGGTCGCTGGATGGGCGGGATGCCAGGAGTCGCCTGGTGGCGTCGTCAGGAAGGCTCCGGGGACAGTTTGTGGAACAGACGACTCATATCGTGGATCTGCTGCGGTACTGTGCTGGCGAAGTAACAGAGGTATACGCAGTAGCGGCCCAGCGCAGCATGCATGAGAAGCATGAACATGTCACGGTAGCTGATGTAGCGAATGTAACGCTTAAGCTGGAGAGTGGGGCCATCGCAAGCATTGCCAACACTTGCCTGCTGCCAGACGGTGAGGGCGGCGCAGGGCTCCAGTTCTACACGGATGCCGGAGTCTGGGATTGGACGCCTGAACGTCTTCTTCTGCCAAGTGCTGCCCCTCATGCGATGGCAGGTCTGGAGATTCCAGCAGGACATAACCCGTATGAGCGGGAAAATGAAGCGTTTATTCACGCCCTTCGTACCGGCGATCGCTCACGGATTTTGTCCGATTATGCAGATGCCTGTCGCACACAAGAGATTACAACGGCGGCATTGGTTTCGGCAGATTCGGGTTTGCCGGTACAGCTTCAGCACTCCAAACATCTCTCTCATTAATCCTTGTATAACGTAACAAGAACTATAAATCCATGACAAAGACGCCTGAATCTGGACTGATCCGAAGATCAGTTCAATTCAGGCGTCCTTGTGTTGAGCATGAATCAGCATATAGCTACTTAGTAGACTGCTGCTGTTTCAACCAGTCGGAGGACCAGTTGTATATCTGATTAATGACAGGTTCAATGGCTCTGCCTTTGGGCGTCAATTCATACTCTACGCGGGGTGGAATTTCAGGATACATATGCCGGGTTACGATACCTTCCATTTCCATTTCCTTCAGGCGCTCAGACAACAAACGACCGCTAATCGCCATTTCTGCTTCCAGCTCTGTGAATCGTTTGGGTCCGGATAACAGTTGGTACATAATAAGCAGCACCCACTTCTTACCAATGATATCCATGGCTTGAGTAATCATACAGGGACTTGGCGATTTTACTTTTCTCAGTTTCAACGTGTTCACCTCGATTCAAGTATTAAGGTTTTTTTCGTATATATAAAAGTGCGTGGCTTTCTGCCGCTCTGACCAAAGTAAGGGACAATGAAGTCAACCTGTTACTACAAATTGTACTGTAACATACCTTTTGTAATGTATTATACACTATTCGTCAAAAAATTACTTGAATAAATAATGTTATTATTATATACTCACTTCATAAAAGTAAGTTAATGATTATTAATATGAATAATATCAGCACATACTAATTTCGCAGTGCAAAACGGCTATTTTTTAAAAATAGAGTTACGTTGTAACTTTTACATAGATTGCTTTTTAAATACAACAGATGGATATGGACATTCATTTTCAGGAGGATTATACATATGAACAAAGGTTTAAGAATTTTGGGGTATATTGCGTTGGTTGTGCTTGCAGGTGTGTTCGTAATGGCAGGGTTTAACAAGGTTAGTGGAGCAGAGATGATGATACAGACTTTCGAAGGGTTCTCCTATCCTACATGGACGATGTATCTCATTGGTGCAGTGGAGCTGCTCAGTGCGGTGGGATTGTTGATTCCGCGTACTCGTCTTCTGGCTTCAGGAGTACTGACGTTCATTCTGATTGGGGCTGTGGGAAGTCATCTGATTTATGGACAATATACGGCTGTTCCTTTCCCGGCGATGCTATTGGTTGCTAACATTGTCGTTCTGATTATGGGCATGCGTAAACTGGAAGCAGAAGAATTGGATATGGATCTCGTGCAGGTCTAAGGGCAGAACTCTGTGGAGTACAGATATTGAAAAAGATGACCATTGTGATGTAGCGATAGTCATCTTTTTTTCGTCTTTCAAATTGCCGGGGGAGTGTCCTGTATAAGGATTACTTAAAGATTAAAGGCTTCGTTGACCACGTTCGACGATCCGCAGTGTATGCTTGGTATCCGATTGCTGAATCCAGGTGTCACACACCTGACGAACCCACTCCGGGTTGGTTTTGCCTGCGTCGTTCAGCCAGTTGCTGACAGAGTCCTGCACATATTTATGAGCATCGGATTTCACATGATCGAGCAGGGGAGGAGCGATGGCTGGATTTTCTTTTAACTCCTGAATATGCTTGGCCCACACACCGTGCGGTCTTGTTGATTCTATAGCAAACCGACGGATCAGCGGGTCAGGATCTATCGTCCATTCCACCAGAAGCGCTACAGCGTCTGATAGCTCAGCCGTAATTGGCTCACGAACAGCCATCCAGGCGATCTCTCTTACACCAAAGTGATGATCTGCTGCGAAAGGTCTGATCCAATTCAACTTTTCACTCAGATTCAAGCGGGAATCCAATCCGATCATATAGGCTGCCCAGCAGCGTACACTATCTGATCTATGATCTGCAAGGAATCGGAAATGATGCATTCGCTCATTGTCTCCCAGGCGCTCCAGAAGTGCGAGCCACTGATTGGCGATAGCGGGGATGATTTTCATAATTCGCTGTTCATTCATCTGTGTTAACTGCTCCGTAATCTCGCGGGTTTCGGCATCCATTCGAAGTTCCTGGGCGACCTGCTGAAAAAGGAGAATGTGGTCCACAGCGAGCCATTCCGTCAGATTCACCGATTCGATATGTCCGGCTTGAAGAAGGCTGCGTATCTGATCCGGAATGTCAGCTGCTTTGCGGGCGCCTTTGCGTAGAAGAACGTCCTCGGATATATCTAGGTCTGTCTTTGCATCCATTACCGTACTCCTCCTTGTTTATCAGCATTTTGCATAATTCTTTGGGATTGTGAAAAATGCTGATATTATGTAGATTCATTCATCTACACGATACAATTAGCAGCAGAAACAAGATGTAATGCACCTTACAACTGACCGTTTAACCTGTTTGATACGAACATTTCATCGTGATGCAGGGATACTGACTTGAATCCAGTGCGAATGCGTCCGGTTCTCGTAAGCACTTGCAAAGCAGCACTAACGGATTCTCGTGTTGCTCCAGCCATCCAGGCAATCTCCTGATGGGTGAGCGCAAGATTGATTCGACAATACTCTTCCTCTTCCAACCATCCAATCTGATTGGCCAGTCGAACGAGATTATGCATAATTTTGTCATGCAGGTTGCCGAGTGCCAGCTTCTGTGTCAACTCACTCATTCCCATGATTCGCTCACTCAGCACTCTCATCAGATTCATCATAAACTGGGGATGTTCAATCAGAAACTGTTCAAAACGCTGCCTGTCCATCAGACAAATGTCGCATTCTTCCATGGTATCGATATAAACGGTACGTGTGCCGAGTGAAATGCCGTTCATTTCGCCAAACACATTCCCTTCTCCCAAAATATCAAATGTAAACTGTTTTCCCTCTTCATTTAACGTATACAGACGGACTCTTCCCTTTTTGACAAAATAGAAGCCTTCTGCAAATGTATCGGGTGTCTGGATGATTGTATTCTTCGGCATGGTTGTAATGGACGTCATGCTGTCCATTTCCGCTAGGTCTGCTTCTGACAGGCAGGACATGAGGTTAAATTGTGACAAATACCGGATTTTATCCATAGAACTCCTTTCCATTATTAACGTATGAATATAAAAAAAAGAAGAACCCACAGTGATCAAAGGGTTCTCTTGCAGTAGGACTTCCTTCGTTCGGAAGGTCTCCTGATTATAAATAATCAAAAAAGTCACTCGAAAGACGTTTTTCTTATAGCAATTTTTTTAATTGGGAGACGCGTCCTTGGCTAATACCAAGCTTTTCCGCAATTTGCTGTTGAGCCAAACCGGGATTCTGTTCAACAATTTCCTTCATCTGTTGCAACATTCGTGCCGTTTTCGGCCGCAGGTCCGGGTACTCTTGGTTGGCAGCTGTAGCCCCTTCTTCCAATACGGGAGACGAGACTGTGGCGGATTCAGTAGCAGGACGCTCCACGGGTGCAGGAGCCTGTTTGTTCTGAGGAACGAACCATTCGGGAGTGTCATCCGGGTGTTTTAATTGATTTGCACAAGTCCGGCAGATGAATTGCTCTTTGAAATACATTTCCGTATCCACATCACCGCAAAACACACACAACGTTGATTTGTACTTTCTCAAAATCAACTCTTTCCCTTCAATGAAAAACTCAAGCGGATCGCCGATATGGATTTCCATCGTATCCCGCATTTCTTTGGGAAGGACAATTCGTCCAAGGCGGTCCAGAGATCTCTTCATTCCGGTTCTTTTCATCGCATCTCCCCCGCAGTATTCTCAATTAAAACCTGTCCTTATTGTAAGGAAGAAAGGGCTTTAATACAACAATAATATTTCAAATAAAAGGGATCTTTCCAGCTATTATGGGAAAATAAGTTTAGAAAGTATAGGTGCAACTGCTAAAGTGAACAACGCAGCTAGCACCATGGAGATGCTGGAGATCGTTCCCGTCAGCGAACTGAGCTCAAATGCCTTGGATGTGCCTGTTCCGTGGGCACCGGTTCCAAACAGCGTTCCACGTGCGATCTCGCCATCAATACGCAGCATTTTCACAATGGACGGCCCCATAATTGCCCCCAGCAGACCAGTCATGATGACAAAAACCGCTGTAATAGCCGGAATGCCGCCAATCGTAGCCGATACGTTCATCGCAATTGGAGTCGTAATCGATCTCGGGATCAGACTATGAATGAGTCCTGAATCCAGGCGCAGCCATTTGGCGAGCAGGGCAGAAGAGAGGACCGCCACCACAGAGCCTGTCATTACACTAAAGACGATCTCGGAAATATGTTTTTTGAGTACATGGAAAAACGTATAAAGCGGTATGGCAAAGGCTACCGTAGCCGGTTGAAGCAGAAGACTTAGCCATTTGCCGCCACTGCTGTAGGCTGCGTAATCCGTACCTGTTGCGAGCAGCACGCCAACGACAAGCAGCGGCGTAATCAGCAGCGGAGAGAGATAAACTTTGGGCAGGTTACGATACATGCGTTTGGCGACCCAATATATACCGACGGTTAACAAGAGACAGAGAAATCCAATCATCCGGTGTGACGCTCCTTTCGTTTGGCGATTCGGGTGGCAACAAGTCCCGTGCAGGCCATGACCAAAAATGTGCTGAGCAGAACAATAAACAGAATTTGCAATCCGTCTTGCTCCAACATGGGCATGTAGTTCATAATACCGACGGCTGAGGGGATAAAAAACAGCAATAGCTCACCGAGCAGCCAGGCAGCTCCAATTTCAATCCAACGCAGCTTCACGACCCCGGTCTGAAGCAAAATGAACAGCACGACCATGCCAAGTATGGAACCGGGTATAGGTAGATGGAGAGCACGGGCCAACTGGTCCATGAGCAGTGAAAAGGCCATTAAGAGTGCAACTTGCAAAATGCCAAGGCCCCATTTCTTCACTTTAATCCCTCCTTGTATAATTAACGTGATGATTTTGAAATGTTTATGAAAATGAATGGAAACATTGTTTGATATCACAAATTTTACATCGCATTCTTTCATGAGTAAAATGCATATTAAGAATGTTTACCATTCCATTTATCTATGAAGGATGGGGATCAGACGATGGATATCCGCCATTTGCAATATTTTCTCGAAGTTGCCCGGCAGCAAAGCTTCACCAAAGCAGCCGAAGTGTTGTTCATTACACAACCGACGATTAGCAAAACGGTCAAAAGTCTTGAAGATGAATTGGGCGTAACTCTGTTGGATCGTTATGGCAAGAAGGTTGCGCTGACGGATGCGGGGCATGTCTTTTCCGGCAGGCGCTGGAGATTGAAAAATCATTTCGCAGTCTGTCGTCCGAGCTGGACGATCTGATGAATCTGAAGAAGGGACATCTTCGAATTGGTCTGCCACCGATGGTGGGATCCAGCTTTTTTCCGATGATTATCGGTGAATTCCATAAAGCTTACCCTCAGGTAACCATTCAGCTATTTGAGGATGGTGCCAAAAAAGTGGAGGCTGATGTCATCAGCGGTGCACTGGATATTGGTGTTGCTGTACTGCCAACAGTGGATGAACTGGTGGATCATTTTGTTTTTGTAAAAGAGAAGCTGAATCTGCTCGTACACCCTTCGCACCCGCTTGCGGGTAAAGAGTCGGTCGCTCTGCGTGAACTGGAGCATGATGCGTTTGTGCTGTTTCGAGAAGATTTTGCACTACATGACCGGATTATTGCAGCCTGCCAGCATGTGGGATTTCAACCCCGGGTAGTGTATGAGAGCTCCCAGTGGGATCTGCTCAGTGCGATGGTAGCGGCCAATTTGGGTGTGGCGTTGCTGCCAGAGACAATCTGCCGTGAGGTGGATCATATGCGTGTACGCATTATACCCGTGATGGAGCCCGTAATTCCGTGGCAGCTCGGCATGATCTGGCGGAGGGATCGATACTTATCCTTCGCAACCCGCGAGTGGATCAGTTTTACACAGTCCATGCTGAGTGAATAAGAATTCCGATCTTAACTCCAACTTAAAGCTATGGAAGCTATAGAAAAAGACCCTCAACACGTGTTGAGGGTCTTTTTACTGTCTATTTATAGAACTTGTAATATTAATGCTCCTATATATGAACACTAAAGTAGGGTGCTGTGTACAAGCTAATGCTGTTCCTGAAGTTCGGGTTGTGTTTTCTTCAAATATGCACGCCAAGTAATACACCACTGCTTCGGATCGTCCAAAGATGATTCATCATTGCGATGCACCGTGCTGCTGTGCGGAGCCGATTTGACGATATCTGGCTGTGTATAAGCTTCATTCGAGATATGCTCCAGCGCATGGATATATTCGTCGAGATCTTCCTTGGAATAGGATTCGGTTGGCTCCAGTGTGAAAGGCTGTGGAACAATATATGGGTGATGTGAGGTCCAGTAATGCAGGCCGAAGTCGCACATTCTCCGCGTAATATCCTCGGTCGTCACTCCGGTCTCATCGGTTAGCTGCTTCCAGCTGTAGCGGACCTGCTCTAAACGACGTCCTTGAACATACGGGGCACTCGCTCCGCGTATTTGAACAATTTTATGATATAAATAGTTGTTATTCAGCACCGCAACCTGGGCGACATCCTTCAGACCATCGGGTCCCAGACTCATAATCCAGGCGTAGGAGCGGAGTACGGTTTGGGCTACACCGTGAAAACTACGCACCTTACCAATGCTGACTTCAGTCTGATCTTTCAAGAGATACCGTCCGCCCGCTTCCTTATCCACCAATGGCCCAGGCATGAAACTCTTAAGGGCGTCTGTCACCCCGAGAGCACCTGTCGCAGGACCGCCGCACATATGGGGCGCAGCAAAGGTTTTGTGGAGATTGAAGAAGCACATATCAAAACCCGCTTCCTTCGCTCGTGTTATCCCGAGTAGACCATTCGCGTTAGCCTGATCATAATAGCAGACGCCACCCGCTGCGTGCACCACATCCGTAAACTCGCGGATACGATGGTTATAGATGCCTGTGTCCTCTGGATTAGCCACGACGAATCCGGCTGTCCGCTCGGAGACAACGCTCTTCAGCTTCTCAAGGTCCGGGAATCCATCCTCGTCGGGATGCAACGTAATGATCTTATATCCCTTAACGGCAGCTGTAGCGGCCTGAGAAGGATGAGAGAAGATCGTTGTAATGATCTCATCACGCTGCTCACCTTCACCACGCGAATCATGATAGGCGCGGACGATAGAGGCCATAGCCAGAAGTGCCTGGGTTCCGCTACTCGGCTGAAAGGAGAATGCATCCATACCGGAAATCTCTCGCATTGCCAGATCAAGATTATGGAATATTTCGAGCATGCCCTGAACAGAATCCACATCCTGTAGTGGATGAAGCTCAGTCATACGTGGATTGCGGATAAGCATTTCGTTAATCCGGGAATATATTTCATCGTGCAGGTTCCCTGCCCGATTTCCACGTTCATATCTGATCCCAGCGTTTCCTGGGATAATCTCAGATAATGCCGCAGTACCTTGGCCTGCCCGATTTCTGGCAAAGCCGGTGTATTGCGCCGCCACATGGACGCCGGTATGCTGTCTTCCGCGCTACCTACATCAGCGGCTACAGCTGCTTCCGTTCCCGGCGGGATGACGCCCCGCTCTCCTGGCCGATGAAGTTCAAAGATAACGGGCTCATCCCATTTCGCTTGGTGAAACTTACGAACTTTATGATCTCTGCGAATCCGTTTCATGGCGTTCAGTCCTCCTCTATATAATCATTATGATGTGCTGACAATGGAACGAAGAGCATCGACAAGTCGGTCCAAATCCGCCTGGGTATGCGTTTCCGTGACGCAGTAGAGTGCACATTGACCCCACGCAGGGTAGGATGAAGATAAATCCTTGCCTCCAAAAATCCCTGTCTTCATTAGTCTCTGGTTGATCTCGTCAACGGTTAGACCTGTATCATTAAAATCAACAACAAACTCTTTGAAAAAGGTGCCGTTTTCGAAGCGAAGAGACACACCTGGAATTCGTGATATCTGTTTCGCAGCGTAATGCGATTTCTGGATAATGGTACTGCCGACCTCCTGCATACCGTTGGGACCGAGGAGGGCTAGATATACTCCTGCCGTAATACCCCATAAAGCGGTCTGAGTTCCTACCGATTCCTTGCCTTTCTCCCGAAGAGCGAATGAGGTACGTTCATAGGCAACATCCCCGAAGCCATATTCGCCTTCCACCTCGGTTGGCACGATGCCAAATAGTCGCGAAGGGTATTCCATTACGTATTTTTCCTCATCACGTGTTGCGATAAAGCCAGCCTGCCCACCGCCAAAGTTCATATGCATACCCAGCGGCTGCAAATCTCCGCAAATGATATCCGCTCCGTAACGGCTTGGTGGCTCCAGAACTCCAAGTGAAATGGGATCAACACCTACAATAGATACCGCATTTATTTTATGAGCAAGCTCAGATATTTCAGCTCCCTGATCCTCAATGATTCCAAGGTAACCGGGATTTTCAAAATATATCGCTGCCGTATCGTCACTTAATTTGTTACGCAGATCATTCAGATCCATTCGTCCTGTCACCTGATCGATGTCAACATACTGGATATCCATGACCGGGGTGCAGTAATTCCGAATAATTGCTGCCTTATCAGGATCTACAGAACGAGGGAGCAGCACGATTTTGCGCCCTGTAATACGTCCCGCCATGCGGATTGCAGTGGAAGCCGCCTGAGCCCAGTCGAAGGTTGGAACGTTTACGACATCCATATCCACGAGTTCGGCAAGCAGGCTCTGATATTCGAACAGGGCCTGGAACCGACCATGGTCCTCGTAAGGTTCTCCAGCATAGGCTGTCACGAATTCAGAACGCTGATTGATCTCGTCGCATACAGCCGGGATGAAATGCTGCCAGCATCCTGCACCCAGAAAATTAAGATAATCTCCACCATGCTTGTTCTTCGCTAGCAGTCCATCAATATGTCGGCGCAGTTCATACTCGTTCATGGCTGGCGGAAGATCCATCTTCCGCTGCAGCTTCAGGCTGTCAGGAATCGCGTCATGGAGCTGCTCCATAGACGTGAGACCTATTTCTTTCAGCATCGCGTCCCGGACCTCCGGAACGGTATTTGGAATATAGGGATGGGCATATGTTTTGTTGTGAGCCACAATTAACGCCTCCGTTCATATGTTGAGAAAATATTCTTACTTATCCGCCCTAAGCAATTCCGCCTCCGTCAACAACGAGCACACTACCTGTTACCCATGAGGACAAGTCACTCGCCAGGAATAATACGGCATTCGCGATATCACGCGGTGTGCCTAGACGCTCCAGTGGTCTGCCTCCTGCAGAGGCAACCAGAAATGCGGACTCATCTTGCTGCAGCTGCTTCGCTTCGTCACGCAGGAGCGGTGTATCCGTATCCCCTGGTGAAACACAGTTGACTCGAATGTTCGCTGCGCCATGGTCGATAGCCATCGCACGCGTGAGATTGACAACGCCTGCTTTTGCGGCGCAATAAGCTGCTGCGCGGTCTCCACCTTTCAGTCCCCAACCTGAGCCTGTGTTAATGATGCTGCCTCCGCCGCTATGCTCCATAATGGGAATTACATATTTAGAGAGGAGAAAGACACCTTTGAGCGAGACATCCAGTACAAGATCCCAGTCTCTTTCATCCAACTCGGTAACCGTTTTGCGGCGGATGACGCCTGCGTTATTGAACAGGATGTGAATCCCTCCAAGCACTGATTCAATCTCTGATGCTGTGCGTTCACAGTCTGCGGAAGAGGTCACGTTGCAGCAGTAAAAGCTGGCCTGACCTCCCTGTTGACGGATACTGGCGACTGCCTCTTTACCCGCAGCCTCATTGATATCAATCAAGGCAACATGTGCCCCGAAGCTCGCCAGAAGCTCAGCGGTGGCCAGCCCAATGCCTGATGCCCCACCAGTAACGACGGCTACCTTGCCAGATAAATTCAAAACGTCCTGTGTATTAAGCATGTTTATTCTCCTCCATTTCATGTTGCATCGCTTCTATACTCATTCGGCGGCTAAGCCGTTCAGGAGAGCTATCCTCTGCCATATATGCCTGAAGCAAGATGCGGAACTGGAACGCTTCCGGCGTAATCGTATTCTCTGGGGACTGTGCTGGGCCGCAGCTGTTGCTTCCCAGTCCGTTCTGTCTGTAATCCAGGTTCAGTGTGATGAAATCACGAGGTGCCAAATCACTCATATGCTGCGCCTTCTCCAGATCACTGTCGGTGTAACGTCTGGCGCTGAAATCAAGCGTTGGGGCTCCTGCTGCCAGCAGACCCATTCCTGCTCCATCAGCGATCGACACCCATCTTACATCTGTCCGATTTCCGTTCTCCTGAGGATAAATATATGACGTGAATAATCCATCTACACTGCTCTGATATACGCCGAAGCGTCCGGCCTCCCGGCTATCCGAATAGCTCTCACCCGGTCCACGGCCATACCATTTCACCCGGTCTATATCACCTGGAACTTCCATTTGAAGACCGATCTTCGGGAGCATAGCAGGGGGTGTTCCTTCCGGCATTCCCTTCACATCTATAATGATTAGTCCACTTGCAGTAACCGTATAGGACGTTTCACAGCGGAAGCCCCAATCGTAGACAGGGGGTGCTATGCGTGAAGTCCAAGTCATACGCACAGACGTTTCATCCAATCGATCCCAGCGGAAATCGTCTATCCGCTCGGTCAGTCGATCGAGGTGTGCCTTGCGCCAATCTGGGAGCACATACATATCGTTATCAATCGGAGCGCGCCAGAAATTCAGTCGTGGTCCAAGTTGAATGAGCTCCTTTCCGTTCAGGCGAAGGGACGTAAACCCTGCATGTAGACGATTAAAAGAAATGCGGAAACAGTCATTCGCAAGAACTAGCTGGCGTCCTTCTTCGGTGACTGACAATTTCTGCTCTGCAGGCAGTTGCGATGGGGAAGAGACAGTCGAACTTGAATGACTTGGCAGTGCAAACTGTGCCCAGGCTACTTCATGCCCTTGCGCCGCCCAAGCACAGTCAGCTGCCAGCGTGAAGCCGACATTCAGCCACATCTCTGTAGCCGGAGCGAGAAGGATCGACCGCTCATCTATCAAATTTGGAATGAATAAGTCTGTGCTATCACCTGGGCCCACCTGTGGAAGTACGAGTACATCGCTGTTAAACGTTCGTCCATCAGCCGTGACACTGTAGTGGACCTGCAGATGATCCAGTGTCACGAAATCATACCGATTCGTTACGCGAATCTTTCCTGCGTCTATCATTTCTACCTTCACAGGCTCGATAATTTTCTTATATTCAATGAGCCCCGGAGAGGGGGTGCGGTCTGGACGAACCAGCCCATCAATAACAAAATTACTGTTATTCGGTACATCACCGTAATCGCCGCCGTAAGCATAATCAGTCTTGCCATCGATTGTTGTTCTGCTAAGCCCATGGTCGATCCATTCCCAGACAAATCCGCCTTGAAGGCGCCGATAAGCATCAAAGGTGTCAAAATACGTTCGTAACCCTCCGGGTCCATTGCCCATCGCATGGGCAAACTCACATAGGATATGCGGCTTCGGATGATCGGTTAGCTGGCCGAAGCCTTCCATTTTCTCCACAGAAGAATACATCGTGCTCACCACATCACATACTTCCGCTTCACGGTCTTCTTCATAATGGATAAGTCGTGTGGAATCATTGGCTTTGCACCACTCAGACATCGCGCGGAAATTGCAGCCGAAGCCCGATTCATTGCCGAGAGACCAGAAAATCACGGAAGGGTGATTTTTGTCGCGCTCCACCATACGGCGGATACGGTCAACATAAGCATCCTTCCAAGCCGGGTCGTCGCTAAGACGTGAAATATTGCCCAGCGGCTCGAAGCCGTGCGTCTCCAGGTCCGTCTCTTCCATAACGTATAGCCCGTACTCATCACATAGATCATAGAACCGCGGGTCATTCGGATAATGTGCTGTCCGCACCGCATTGATATTGTGCTGCTTCATCATTTGGATATCTTCGCGCATGGTGGATACCGTAACGGTTCGCCCCGTATCTGGATGATGGTCATGTCGGTTTACACCTTTGAGAAGGATTGCTACGCCATTCACCAAGAACTGTCCATCCCTGACCTCCACACGGCGGAACCCGACACGTTGGGCAACAGTCTCTATAACCTGATTGTTCGAATCGACCAATGAAATGATCAGATGATATAAATAAGGAGATTCGGCATTCCATAAGGAAGGCTTCGCCACCGGCAGATTGAACTCAACGCTTGAAGAATGGCTTAGATTCTTCTCAGCAGACAGGATCTGCGTTCCAACTTTATTCAGCAGTTGCAACTGTACCTTGCCCTGAACTTCTTCTCCATTAAGGTCTAAGCGAACGGACAGTACCGCATTTGTAAACTCGGTATCTAGCTCGGTTATAACTCGATAATCTGTAATGCGTAACGCTGAAGGCTCGGAGACCAGATAGACATCGCGGAAAATGCCACTCATCCACCACATATCCTGGTCCTCCAAATAACTACCGTCGGACCACTGGTAAACCCGGACTGCCAGACGGTTAACTCCTGTCTGCAGGTGAGGGGTCAGATCAAATTCTGATGTCAGACGGCTGCCTTGGCTGTACCCGACAAACGAACCATTCAGCCATACATGAAATGCGCTATCTACACCGTCGAACTTAAGTGAAATAACTCTTCCGTCCCAATGGTCTGGCAGCGTGAATTCCCTTACGTAGCTACCCGTTGGATTATCATTAGGTACATGAGGAGGATCGACAGGGAATGGATAGTACAGGTCCGTGTAATGCGGATTTCCGTAGCCTTGCAACTGCCAGTGGCCAGGGACAGGGATATCATCCCAACCTGAGGTGTCGTATTCATTTTGATGAAAATCCGGGGGTGCCAGCTCTGGCCCCTCAGCAAATTGGAATTTCCAAATGCCATTCAACGATTTGAACCACGGAGAGCTTCCTCTGTCATAGCTCAGAGCACTTTCTGCATTAGAATGAGGAATAAAATAGGAGCGACTCTTCGCACGGTTTCTCTCCAGCACGCTGAGGTTATCCCAGTCGCGCTCAATGTTTATAACATTCATGATCGTCATCCCCTTCATCTATCTATGTGTCCTATCCTTTAATACCTGTCGTGGCAATTCCGCCGACAATGTAACGCTGGGCGAAGAAGAAAATGGCAAGCGGAGGAATCGAAATTAAGCAGGTGATGGCCATAATGGACTGCATATCAACACCGTACATGCCCTTGAATTGAGATAGGCCAAGCGTTAACGTATATTTCGTCTGATCATTCAGGAAAATGAGCGGTCCCAGATAGTCATTCCAACAACTCATGAACTGGAATACGGAGACCAGAATCAGTGAAGGTCCCATTAGAGGCACGATGATTCGAAGCAGAATCGTCATTTTACTGGCGCCGTCAATCGTCGCTGCTTCATCCAGCTCCCGGGGCAGGGTCATAATGAACTGCCGTAACAAAAAGATATAATAGGCAGAGCCGAACCACGACGGAATAATCAGCGGTTTGAGTGTGTTGATCCAACCCAAATAGTTGAACTCCATATACTGCGGAATCATCGTTACTTCCCACGGGATCATCATAGTCGCCAGGACGACAAGAAACAGGAAATCACGCCCTTTGAACTGGAATCTGGCGAAGCCGTAAGCGACGAGTGTGCAGGATATCAGCTGACCTATGGTGGATAAAACCGTAACGAGCAGTGTATTTTTCAAAAATAGATTAAAGGGCTGGATGTTCCATGCTTCTGCGAAGTTACTGAATTTCCATTCGGACGGAATCCATTTGGGAGGAAACAGATAAAGCTCCTGCGGTGATTTCAGCGCCGTGGTCACCGCCCAGAAGAGTGGGGCGATGAACAGCAGTGAGAACAAAATCAGCAACGCGTAAGCAAATACTTTTTTCATCAGGACCGCCCCCTTTTACTGGCTTTAAGCTTCTTCTGCGGATTCTTTTTCATTTCACCTTCATAGAACACCCAGGCTTCCGAAGATTTGAATACCAGAAACGTCAAGGTAAGCACAATCAGGAACATAAACCAGGCGTTGGCGGCAGAGTAACCCATCTTGAAATATTTGAAAGCGTTCTCATACATATACATCGCATAGAAATAGGTTGATTTCATTGGCCCGCCTCCCGTGAGTAGAAGAGCCAGGGTTAGCTGCTGGAATGCTGCAATAATCGATGTGATGAGATTGAACAGAATGGTTGGCGTAATCATCGGAATGGTTACACTCAAGAACTTTCGGATTTTACCTGCTCCGTCGATTGAAGCCGATTCGTACAGGTCCTTAGGAATGCCTTTAAGTCCAGCTAGGAAAATAAGCATCATGGATCCTTGTCCCCAGAGACTGGCGACGACCATCGCAACGAGTGACCAGTTCGTATCATTTAGCCAATCGGGCCCCTGAATGCCAAGGACAGATAAGAAATAGTTCAGGATTCCATAGTCTCCGCTGTATACCCAGGACCAGATCATAGCAAGCGCCACACCTGAGATTACAGAGGGGAGATAAAATGCCGTACGAAAAATGGCGCTTCCTCTAACCCTTTGATTTAGCAGCATGGCAAGTCCTAGTGCAACTACAATATTGAGCGGGACGAAGAGGGCTGCAAATTTCAGTGTTACAAATAAAGATTTCCAAAAAAGTGGATCATTCGAAAACATCTCTACGTAGTTGTCTATCCCGATAAAAGTTACTTTACCGACAATTGGCCAATCAAAAAATGAAATGACCAGTGAAAATAGCAGAGGTCCTAAAGTGAAGAAAACAAATCCAAATATCCATGGGAAGATAAAGAGGTAGGGGCAAGCCCACCCCATTTTCGTTTTTTTAAGGCCTTAAGGGTAGCTGTCGGTTCCGATGTATTCTGCAGGTAGGTCTGAGCCATCTCCCAACCTTCTTTCTACAAGTGTTATTTCAAATATCGCTCGCTGTCCTTAACCGCCTGATTCAGCGCTTCTTGGGCATTGCTACCGTGCATGACGGCTTCCACCGCAGCCGACAGCTGTCGGTTCACTTCATTCCACTTCGGATTGAGTAGAAATGCAGGTGTGTTGTCCGAACGCTCAAGCATCGTGTAATAAGGTTTGTAGAGTGGGTCCTGATCCTTCTTGAGCTCATTTACAACACTTTGTCGTACCGGCAGGTCAGCAACGCGCATTTTGATTGATTCATTAGAGACATAAAATTTAACGAATTCCCATGCTAGATCTTTGTGCTTGGAGTCTTTGGCAATAGACAGCGCAGATTCGGCCAATACACCTTTAACCGGTTTGCCTGGGAAAGCTGGAATTTCGACCGTACCTACATCAATTCCCGCTTGTTTGAAAGATTCGAGCGGCCAGATTCCGCTCTCCCACATAGCAATCTTACCGCCTTTAAAAATATCATCACCGCTTTGCTGGCCTTTACCACCTGTGAGCACGGCGGTGCCGTTCTTCACCATATCACCAAACATTTGGATAGCTTCAGCAGTTTCCTTACTGTTCATGTAGCCTTCAATGGTTTTACCATCCGGGGAAATAAAGGAGCCACCGTTGCTCCAGACGAAGCCCTGCAAGTCATACGTATCATTCTCGGCACGGGCACCAAAGCCGTACTGCTTCTTGGAATTGTCCGTCAACTTCTTCGCGATATCCTGAAATTCACTCCATTCCCATCCGTCTTTGGGATAAGGGACACCAGCAGCATCAAAGAGCTTCTTGTTATAGTAGACGACACGAGTCGTGAAGCCTGCCGGAATGCCGTACAGCTTATCGTCAATTTTTCCGTAGTTGAACAATCCTTTGTAAAAATCATCTATCTTCAGGTCTTTGTCCTTTTCTGCGAAGCTATCCAGGGGTTCAAGAGATTGATGGTAGGTAGGGAAGTCCCACATATACATGACGTCTGGCGGGTTACCGGCTCCAAATCCTGCGGCAAGCTTCTGGTCAAATCCGTCCGCATAGGCCTCAACCTGCACCTTTGTGCCGGGATGTTCCGCTTCAAACTTTTTGGCGATATCCTGCTCAATCTTGAGCGCGTCCCCGTATCCCAGGTTGCAAAACGAAGCGTCTTCGTCTGATCCGAACCGCCGTTCTCCGGATTGGCTGTTCCAGCGTTACCGCTGCATGCAGACAGCATAGATACCATCAGCGTCGTTGCAAGGACAATGAGTAAAGTTCTCTTTTTCATATTGTCAGCTCCCCTGTCAATGAGGTTTATAATAATTGAACCGCTTTCATCGTAACTCGAATGAAAGCGGTTCAAAACGTGTATCTATTTGAATGTTGTTGTGATTTTGTTCGATTTATTGAAGCAGGTGTCAATCTGTTCGGGACTCGTCGTCTTTTTGTTGGGCACGGTAATGGCTCGGGGTCTGACCCGTACAGCGTTTGAACCATTTGCTAAAATATTTGCTATCTCCAAGTCCTGTCCGCTCCGCAATTTCCTGCATGGTTAGATGTGTATCCCGCAGTAAACCATAAGCAAGGCGCAATTTACGTTTATATTGGAAGGCAATGAAGCTATCACCGACAGCCTTCTTAAACAGAATGGAGAAATGACTGCGGCTGAGCCCAACCTCTTCCGCCAGTTCGCTGGCTGACCAATCTGCTGCGGGATTAGCATATAGTAGATTCACGGCTTTCCAGATCGGATCTGGCCAATGATTTACGGATATCCCATACAGCCTCTCTAGCTCAGCTTCTTTATGAAGGTTCTGGAACGCCTGCTTCAGATCATCACTGTGGAGCAACGATTCTTTGCGAGTCCATTTCAGCTGACTGAATTTGCTCTTGCTCTCTACCAAAAGGCTGTCTGCAGACCCTCGCAGCGAATCAGGAACGATCCAATAACAGTATTCTTCTCCATATGGAATGATCGTACCCTCGCACATACTACGGTCATTCTTCTCAGCACCCTGTAGTAGACCGGTCCAAGAGGCTCCGCATTCTATTGTTCGAATCAGATATATCAACAGCGGCTCACCATTAAAATGCCATGGACCGCCATGCAGCTTCTCCAGCTCCTCTGGAAATTTACAGCTATGCCCGTTCAGCCATGCAAAGAGCAGCGTTTCCATGCGTTCTTGATCCTTTGGAGAGGGCGGAGGGGAGACCGACAGCTCCTGCTGGAACTTATTTAACATTTCTTCAAGTTCTTCGTCCTCAAAAGCGGTCTTCAAGAGATATCCGGATGCCCCAAGTTGAATTCCCTGTTGCGCGTATTCAAAATCCCGGTGGCAGCTGAGCAGAATTATTTTGGTCTTTGCCGCTATCTCCTTTATCTTGCGAGACAGCTCAATGCCATCCATCTCTGGCATTACAATATCTGTAATGACAATTTCAGGCCTATGCTCCAGAAAGGCTTCCCAGGCTTTTTGTCCATTGGGTGCGTCAGCTACAACTTCCATCCCGAATCTCTCCCAAGGTACGGTCGAGCGTAGACCTTTTCGTACAATGCTCTCATCATCTGCAATCAGCACCTTAATTTTCTTTGCTGTATCCATCCGGACGCTCCTCCTCTTTGGGCCAATGAATGACAATCGTTGTACCCTCACCCTTAGTCGAATGTACCGTAAGCCCGTACTGTGGGCCGAAATGCAGTTTGAATTTCTGGTCTGCGTTCTGTACGCCTAACCCTCCGCGTCCACGACGATTCGGATCTGGCAAAAGCAACCGCTCCCGTTTTTCTTCCGTCATCCCCGCTCCATCATCCCTGAGAGTCAGCAGAAGCTCATCCTTCTCTACGATGACATCCAGCTTGATTGTACCTATCCCATCCGTGAAGCCGTGGAAAAATATATTTTCAAACAGCGGCTGCAGCGTCATACGCGGGATCAGATATTGCTTCAGCGAGTCTTCACAACTTAGCTCATAGCTAAAAACATTTCCGTACCTGATCTCCTGAATTTTCAGGAAATGCTCAATCATGCGTAGCTCTCTGCCCAACGTGATCAGTTCCTGCGATATATCCAGATTTCCTTCCAGCACCATCGTTAAGTGATATAACATCTGACGAATATCATCAGCACCTTCCAGACGGGCCTTCCACTGAATGGAGTTCAACGTATTGAACAGCAGATGGGGGTTAATCTGATAATGGAAAGCCTTCAGCTCCGCTTCCTTCTTGAGTCGTTCGCTCTGTTCCACTTCTTGCACGAGCGATTGGACACCGCTTACCATCCGGTTAAAGCTCATATCAAGGCTGCCCAGCTCATCTCTACCTTCGATTGGCATTCGTGTATCCAGTTTACCGAAGCTGACCTTCTGCATTGAATCCTTTAGCGTACGAATACGCGCTGTAAACCTCGATGAGAACAGATAGGCGAGTCCAAAAGCAAGCAGACATGAAATAACTGCCACGACAATGGTATTCGACCGAATAATGCTCGAGGACAGGTAGAAGGCTTTGGCAGGCAATCTTGCTTCTATGGTCCACTGGTTCACGGCAAGGGTCCGGTTCCATGTAATGTCACTATCCTGCTTCGTAAAAGCTGAAGCGCTCTCATATACAAGCCTTCCGTCCGAAGCTTTAATGGTCAGATGTGACTTCGTATCTGTCTCAAATAGTTTGAACATATGAATCAGTTCCTGCGCATTCTCCTCTATGAGTATGGTACTGCCGTTTTGCGTTCCGTTGGAATTATGGATCGGAACAGCGAGACCAAGGACGGGGAGATTCGAATCGCCTGAGCTGCTCATTTCATGATTTTGCATATAAAAGCCGAGCCAGTATATTCCTTTATAAGAAGCGGGTTTTGTTTTCCATTCTGGAATATTTTTTAGTTTCTCAACATTCAAATTGTTCTCTCCATAATAATAGCCGGAGGGTGTAATGATATAGATTCCTGCGGTTAGATCCGTCCGCAGCGATTTGAGTAGGGCTTCAAAGTCATTCTTCTCAATGATTTCACTATAGCTCACAGGGGCCTGATTCCTTAGATCTGTATGGGCGGGATCAAGTAAATACGAGTAGATCGTTTCACTCATTTGTTTCATTCGGCTTAAAGATGAACTTGTTTGTTGCTCCAACTGTGCTACGGCATTTTCTCCATATTTGCCAAACTGGGAATTAATAATTTTGGCAGATTGGTAATAGGACAACGCACCAAGAGAGAGTAGAGGAATCAGAGTGACGATGAGAAAACAGAAGAGCAGCTTGGTCCGTATACTGCGGTAGGAACCAGAGAAAATACGTTTATTAAGCTGCCTGAACCACTGGACGTTCATAAACGACTTCCCCTCTCGCTATAACTATATCTACCTGCATTCTAGCATGGACAGGGAGCCTATAGAAGAATCCAATCATTTCATGGTAACGCTTTCAAATTACTGTGTGCAATAAAATTTTTCGGGGAAAAGGGAAAAGCACCTCCCCGGAAAGCTGTTTAAAACAGCAGCCGAAGACGTGCATTATTCGTTTTAGGTTGTGTACTCGTGCCCAAGGATCAGGAACACACTTGATGTCCATGTGAATGCCCTGTCGCGTAGGCCTTCACCACTCAGCGCGTCGAAGTTCTCCGCCATACCACTCCGGCTAAGCATATTGCAGAAGCGGCGTGATACTTCCTGAGCAAGCTCCAGGTCGCCAGCTGCGGCTACGCCTTCCACGAGCAGCATGGTCGAGGGTGCCCAGATCGGTCCGCGCCAGTACCCGTCTGGTATATAGTAAGGGCTGCTTATGCTCTCGGTCGCCCAACCATTTTCCGTCAGGAAGCGATTCTCCTCCCCGAGCCCTTTCAGAAGAACATCTCTGATTGGTTCCGGCAGGCGTTTACCAAGTAGAATCGGAACGAATAACAGCAGACTGTCTCCAGCTGAAGGCTCATGTGTACCTGAACGTAAGGAGATAAATCTTCCATCTTTCCAGAAGTGGCTGATCATCTTCTCCAATGTATCATCCGCCAGCTTTCTCCATTCAGAGGATTCCTCGGTAAGCCCAAGCAACCCAGCAATTTCAGCAAGAAGCTCTGTCTGGATAATCAGAAAGGCAGCTAAATCCGGACTTTCTACGGGAATTCCATTATTAAATGCTGTACTGTTATCCCAGCCGGAATCATTACCGTGGTTATATTGGGGAATCCCATCACCATCATCATCACGATACCGGAACCACCATTTCGTCCACTTGGACAATGGACCATACACTTCACGAAGCTGTGCCTCGCGGATATAATCCGTACGTTTCATCATCCAGGCCAGTGTCCATCCATGAATAGGAGGTTTGTTGCAGTTCCAAAGTTCATATTTATCGTTCACAAAGTCAGGAATCAAGCCGCTCTCATCTTGTCGA
Source organism: Paenibacillus sp. 1A_MP2 (assembly GCF_052244825.1). Lineage (NCBI taxonomy): Bacteria > Bacillati > Bacillota > Bacilli > Caryophanales > Paenibacillaceae > Paenibacillus > Paenibacillus sp. 1A_MP2. The sequence goes on from NZ_JBQQCS010000001.1 coordinate 812,649, forward strand.
TCAAAAAAGATCATGAATTGGTCCCATGCAAGCTTTGGATCATGGCGAACAAGCGCCATCGCATTGAAGCAGTGGTCCCAGCTCCATATATTCGTCATCCAGTTCTTCGACATATACATGGCAGGACGCGTCAGACATCCCTCCGCCGGAACAAGGCAAGACCAAGTAATGTAAGCCGCGAGCTCCCGTGCATCCTGCCAGCGATCAGGGATCGCAAGACTACTGTCAAGCCACTGGCTAAATTCAGTACGGATCGCCTCTACGTCATCATCAAAGGATTTCCATTTTGGCCGAGGCTCCCATACTGTGCGGAACTCCTCAACGGCAAACTCCGCCGTATTTGTGTCCATATCTACGGTGAACTCTGCAATCACACGTGAGCTCTTGATCTTATCCCACGGCACTTCCATCTTCATTCCGCCCACAAGTCCAGTCAGCATAAAACGGCATTCATGGGTAAAGCTGTTCACTTCCCAGCTATTCTTATTCACTTCATATGCATAATCATAGGCTGCCGGGATAAAGGTTAACCGGATCCCGCAGCCTATTGAACGGAATCGGACGGTATGACTATCCGAAATACAGATTTCGGCAAAGATCGGCGTCACTGGTGAATTCAGCCGGACGATTTCGGGAGAAGCTTCTGCCGTGAATGGAATCGTCTGATTCTGCTGATCCAACAGTTCAATACGGAACGCCTCACCAAATTTATCATCTCCACCCCGCACAGTTCGTAGGTAGAGGCCCTGCTGTCTATTCTTGCTTTCAGGCAGAAGAGAGACAGCAAGGAACGATTCTCTGCGGCTGAAAGGTACAAAGTTGAGGTCAAATTTCATAATGCTCCTCCTTCAACAAGGAATAATACGCTTTCATTGTAAACCGCTGCTCAAGGAACAGGAACGTCCAGGTGTCTTCACTAAAGAGGGGAATTTGTTGGCAATGGATAATTCGGGTGATTATAGGTGTCTTTTTGTTAGAGGATTGGGGGAGGAAGTGTTAGATTATAAAAAAATAGCTGACCAACTGGAATTATTTCTGAGGTTAGATGGAATGGAAAGAGCCCATGAATCAGGCCGTATCAGACCTTTCCATGGGCTCTTGTCTTTTTTTATCATTGATTGAATAGTAAAAAATAAGTTCATTATGCATGTTGGATCATTTTACTGTATTTTGATTCGGTAACTGACTCAGATAGCTGTTGGACAAGTGTAGAAGATCCAAAGCTCGTTCGTACTGTTCCTTCGTAATATATTCGGAAGAGGTCGATTTCTCGTTCTCTTCTGTTGGCATGACGGATGCAGGTACTGCGGGTTCATCCTTCAGATTGTTCGAATGTGTCTCCTGATCACGATCTGCCGAAACGAAATCCTGTCTCCCGGCATCGGCAAGAGAGTAATGCGTACCATCACCGTATCCCGTCTCTGGAACGAACAGTGAAGCATCGTTTAATACGGAACCGGAGGGCAGATAATAGCGCTCTGGCAGCAGATTATTTCCCTCACGCAGCAGATCCTGCCCAAAATACAGTTGGTTCTGGAGAGAGGCACCGGTTAACCCGGCGATCGTTGGCAGAATATCCACCTGTCCTCCGATCTGCTCCAGCTGAGCTGCCGGCGTGATGCCAGGAGCCGTTACAATCAGTGGAATATTGATCATGTCTGCGGACGTGTACTCCCGACCGTAAATTTCCTGCATCAGTGTCTCATCGGTCCGATCCAGTGAGTAGATGGGCAGACCCAGATGGTCACCGTAAACAACAAGCAAGCTATTTTCCCATAATCCGCGTTCTTTCAGTCCCTCAATAAATTGCCCCACCGCCTGATCGGCATAGTGCTGGGATACAAGATAATCCCCAGGCAACGTATTATTGAACCGTTCTGGCAGCGTCAGACTGACCTTATCTTCTGGTAAATGGTAAGGGTGATGCGCCGACATGGAAATAATTTGTGCATAGAAGGGTGACCCTGTGTCCTGCATGGCCTCGAGTTTATCGAGTGTCTTGCTGTACAACACCTCATCCGATGCTGAGAAAGCGATGGAATCCTCTGTTCCGAAATATTTAATATCATAATAATGGTCGAATCCAAGCGCCTTGTATAACTGATCGCGATTCCAGAAGTGCACATCATTCGTATGGAATGTGGCTGTCTGGTAACCGTTTGCGGACATTAGTCTGGGCAGACTTGGAAGCTCCTTATTGGCATAGACGGTAGTTGCGGCTCCGTTGGGTGGTGTATAAAACGACGTATTCACCACAAACTCGGCATCCGACGTATTTCCCTGTCCCACTTGCTGATAAAAGTTGGGGAAATACAGGCTTTGTCCGGCCAGCTCATTCAGATGGGGTGTAACTTCCTGGCCGTCCACCTGCAATCCGATCAGAAAGTTCTGGAATGATTCGAGCTGGAGGACAATGACGTTGCGCCCCTTGGCTGCGCCCTGCTCCACAACAGAAGGTAATGCGGTCGTTTGTTTAATTTCGTTGATATGATTCTGATCAATTTGATCAAGGGGCACGGGTTTATCCGGCCGATCCGCCAGGATGGTGTATGCTTCATATCCGAGAATCCCCATTTGCTCCGCTTGTGTGATCTCGCTCATGCTTGCGCGATTGGGGTATATATTGAGCATGCACAGTACCATCGACAGGATCAGAATGACCGAGGCAATTCGTCTTCTGGCGCTTCGTTCAAGCGGCACTCTTCCTGGACGTTCAGTCCCGCCGAGCTTGATCCGGCGACGAATCAATATCCCTGCGATAACCAGAATATCTGCAAAAATAAACAAATAATACGGATCAAGCAAAGAGAACATGCTGCTCTTGACTGAAGTTACCTGATTAACCTGTGCAAGCGCGTGATAATTGACGATAACACCATAATATTTGTAGTACATGATGGCTGCGAAGAAGATGCCCGATAGCACCAGATTTAATCCGAGATATAGCCACATCCGGCGTTTGGCTGCGAACCACTCAATCAGACAGAAGCAGATCCAGATCAGCGGCAACTCTGTCAGCAGCGGTTTCCAGACGGGGATGTCATCGAAGATCACAATCCAGGCCAGAGAGCTTTTGATCATCATAATAACGGTGAACACTATAAACGGTCCGCTTAGAAACCGGGTGAGTGAATTGCGTGACAAGATACCGCCTTCCTTCCTTTCCGAAGTTTCATTTAACAAGTATTATGCTATCTCATGGCATGTCGTGTCAAAAGTAACGAACTTCTTAATTGCTTGTAGCTTGCAATTATTGGAATAAAAAGAGGTGGGCTTGGGTCATTCAGGACATAGCATATCCAAAAAAGCCCCTTCCTATTAAGAAAGAGGCGGGAAGGGCTGTCATTTTGAAGTGCAAATGAACCTTGCCCAAAGCATGATCACAATACATTTGAAACTTGTACATCGTGGAGCATCGTTTCAGGTTTGCTCCCCGTTCATTTACTCTATGGTGAATGTCGTGACGAATGATGGTCTTGGAAACATGGTGGGCTTCTGTGCTGTCAGCCCTTCACTACTGCTGCGGTTGCGGTGAGCATGGTTATAGGCTTGGGACTGCTGCCAGTTTTTGAAATGATCTTCGGACTGCCAAAGAGTAAGTACGACATACGTATCATCCTTCAGCGGACGAAGCACACGAATACCGACAAAACCGGGTTCGTCTTCCACTTTGCGTGCACGTTTTTTGAAGCGTTCCTCGAAGTCGTTCCGTCCATCTTCGGTTACGGGTATGTTGTTCAGAACAGCGTAACCGCCGCCTGTCCAGGAGCCTGCCGTATCGAAGGCCTCATATGCCGCTACGTTGTCATCGGACTCGATGTTCATCAAACGTTCTGTTGATTCAATGGCCAAACGAACCTGTTCCTCGCTGCGCAAAGTCAGATGCGGATATGCAGCAAGTGCATCCGGAATCGGTGAAGGGACCAAATAGATATACATAGAAGCTGCCTCCTTATTTACGTACATTCTTCCTCAAGATAGCATATGGGAGGGGGCGAGTCCAATCCGCTGATTGGCTGGTTTGAGCACGGCTTTTCGTGATAAAGTATAGAGACTACAAACAGAACGGGTGATCGCATGACAACCGCAATTCGAATATCAGTCAGGCCTTTGGTGGAATATGTGTACCGCAGTGGCAGCATACGTCCAGGGTTTCGCACCAATGCATCAATGCAGGAGGGAACCCGGATACACCAGCGGGTGCAGAAGGATTACACAGAAGAGGATCTGAAAGAAGTGGTTCTCGAAGTGGAGCTGCAGCATGGAGACTTGACCTACGTGGTAGAGGGACGTTGTGACGGGCTGATTCGTCTGGATGGTCAGCTGACGGTGGATGAGATCAAATCCACTGCGGGAAATCTGGACGATCTGGGCGATGGAGCCCCGGTACACTGGGCTCAAGCCATGATGTATGCCTATATGTACGCGGTTCAGCATGATGAACCCCGTATGCAGGTACAGCTTACGTACGTGCACACAGTGAACAATGAAGAAAGACGTTTTCGGCGGATGCTGGAACGGCAGGAGCTTGAACAGTTTGCAGCAGAGCTGGTTGCTGGTTATGCGCCATATGCTGAGATGATTGTGGCTTATGAAGAGAAGCGCGATATAAGCGTGCGAGAACTGCCTTTTCCTTTTCGCAAATACAGGGAGGGACAGCGCAAGCTGGCAGGAGCGGTATATAAGACGATTCGCGAGGGGCAGGGACTGATGGCGAAGGCGCCAACGGGTATTGGCAAAACGATGTCGGTACTCTTTCCCACCGTCAAGGCGATTGGTGAAGGGGAAGCCAAACGATTGTTCTATCTGACCGCAAGAACAACGACGCGTGTTGCGGCAGAAGAGGCTTTTGCCCGGATGCAGGCGGAAGGGTTGAAGATGCATGTGATCAGTCTGACCGCGAAGGACAAGATCTGTTTCAAGGAAGAGGAAGCTTGTGATACGGGACAATGCGGCATGTGTGAAGGATACTATGACCGTATTAATGGAGCTGTGCTGGATATGCTGGAGCATGAAACGTTGATGACACGCCCGGTTATTGAACAGTACGCGCGCAAGCATCGGGTGTGTCCGTTTGAATTTTCACTGGATGCTGCGTATGCAGCGGATGCGGTGATCTGCGACTATAACTATATTTTTGATCCGCGCATCTCTCTCAAACGCATGTTGGAGGAGCAGAAGCGTAAGACGGTTCTACTGGTCGATGAGGCGCATAATCTGGTGGATCGGGGCCGAATGATGTTTTCGGCAGAGCTGGAGAAGGCGGTCTTTCTGGATGTCAAAAGGGAATTCCAGACGCTGGGCAGCAGTGTGACCGCTGCTAAAGCTATTGCTGATCGTACGGGTGCCATCGACAAATATTTGATCACGCTTCGCAAGAATGGCGGGGAAGAGGGCAAATTGCTGCAGCAGGAGGCGCCAGAGGAGCTGATTGAACTGCTGGAGCCTTTTGTCATGGTTGCGGAGCAATGCCTTGTCGAAGGCGGTTCGGGAAATGCGGAGACGGATGAATTGCTCCTGGAAGCCTATTTCACCGCACAGAATTTCCTGCGCATTGCCAAGCTGTACGATGAACGCTTCATTACCTATGCTGAATGTGTGCGAAGTGAAGTACGAGTGAAGCTGTTCTGCCTTGATCCATCCGTGCTGCTGCGACAGACTGCCAAAGGGTTCCGTTCCACGATTCATTTCTCTGCGACATTGTCACCCCTTGGTTATTACCGGGATATGCTAGGTGCGGAGGAAGAAGATTATACTCTGCGTATTCCTTCGCCTTTCCAGCGGGAGCAGCTGGATGTGAGATTGCTGCCATTATCGATTCGCTATCGGGACCGTGAACGTTCCAGACAGCCAATTGCCAATATGCTGCGCCAGTTGGTTGCGGAGTGGCCTCATAGCAATCTGCTCGTCTTCTTCCCTTCCTATCCGTATATGCGAGAAGTACATGGGACGTATATGGAACAGCCGGGGGAGGCAGAAGTCGTGATGCAGGAGCAGGGTATGAGTGAAGAGGAACGGGAGGCGTTTCTGAACGCGTTCCAGCCCCATCCTGAACGAACACGATTGGTGTTTGCCGTTATGGGCGGTGTGTTTTCTGAAGGTGTGGATCTGCCGGGTGATCGTCTGAATGGAGTTGTGGTCGTCGGGGCCGGACTTCCCCAGATTGGTCTGGAGAACAACGTACTCCGCGATTATTATAGTCGGACAGGGAGAAACGGATTCAATTATGCCTATGTTTTCCCGGCATGAATAAGGTATTGCAGGCAGGCGGCAGGCTGATTCGTACGGAAGAGGACAAGGGCGTGTTGGTGCTGGTGGATGATCGTTTCACCGAGGAGCCGTATCGCTCATTGCTGCCTGAGGAATGGCAGGACTACACACGGATTTCACCCCAATAATTCATGATATTTATATGAATTGAACTAAACATTTACACGAGAACGGAGAGGGCAGAAATAACCTGAAGAAGCGAAGCTACAAGCTTTCTGTAAGAAAGCTACTTCGGAAGCAAAGGCTTCGCCTTTATCCCCGGATTTTCCCCTTGAAAAAGGAATCCAAAAAATCTGGGGATAACAGCGATCAGAGGGTTGTTCTGTCATCGGAGTGGCAAGTGTAAATATTCTTTAGTTCGATTTATAGCTAAAGAACGATCGCAGACTTTTTCAGCTTTCTTTTCTGTGCATGATTGAAGCATAGGCCGAAAAGGGTATTACTTGGATAGCATACGAAGAACGAACAAGGACGATAGAGATCCGTGCCATGGTCCGCTTCGAAAGCAATCAAGGAGGTCGGTTGGGAATGAAGAGAAATCATACGATGATGCAATTTTTTGAATGGCACCTGGCCGCAGACGGAAACCACTGGAAGCGATTAGCTGAAATGGCGCCAGAGCTGAAAGCCAAAGGCTTCGACTCCGTGTGGGTGCCTCCGGTGACCAAAGCCGTATCTGCCGAGGATACTGGTTATGGCGTCTATGACCTGTACGATCTAGGTGAATTTGACCAGAAAGGCAGCGTACGCACCAAATATGGCACCAAGCAGGAACTGGTCGAGGCGATTGCCGAGTGCCAGAAGAATGGTGTTGCCGTTTATGTGGATCTGGTAATGAACCATAAGGCGGGTGCGGATGAGACGGAAGTCTTCAAGGTGATTGAGGTCGATCCCAATGATCGATTGAAGGAAATCTCCAAACCGTTCGAGATTGAGGGCTGGACGAAATTCACTTTTCCGGGCCGTGGGGATCAATATTCCTCTTTCAAATGGAACGCTGAACACTTCAACGGCACTGACTATGATGCCAAGGAAGAACGGAGTGGTGTGTTCCGCATTGCAGGGGAGAACAAGAACTGGAATCAAAATGTCGACGATGAGTTCGGCAACTATGATTACCTGATGTTCGCCAATATTGATTACAATCACCCGGATGTCCGGCAGGAAATGCTCCAATGGGGAAAATGGCTCATCGATACGCTGCAATGCAGCGGTTTTCGTCTGGATGCGATCAAGCATATCAACCACGAATTCATTAAGGAATTCGCTGCTGAGATGCTCCGCAAACGGGGCAGGATTTCTACATTGTAGGTGAGTTCTGGAACTCCAATCTCGATGCATGCCGTGAATTTCTGGATACGGTGGACTATCAGATTGATCTGTTCGATGTGTCCCTGCATTATAAACTTCATGAAGCCTCTCTGGCTGGCCGGGACTTCGATCTTTCCAAGATTTTTGATGATACCTTGGTGCAGACGCATCCAACACATGCCGTAACGTTTGTTGATAACCATGATTCCCAGCCGCATGAAGCGCTGGAATCCTGGGTGGGCGATTGGTTCAAGCCGAGTGCATATGCGCTGACGCTGCTGCGTCGCGACGGCTACCCTGTAGTCTTTTACGGTGATTACTACGGCATTGGGGGTCCCGAACCTGTTGAAGGCAAGAAGGACATTCTGGACATTCTGATGTCCGCCCGTTACGACAAAGCGTATGGAGAGCAGGAGGATTACTTCGACCACGCTAACACGATTGGATGGGTACGTCGTGGGGTGGAAGAAATCGAAGGCTCCGGTTGTGCAGTAGTTATCTCGAATGGTGATGATGGTGAGAAAAGGATGTTTGTTGGCGAACACCGCGCTGGCGAAGTCTGGACCGATCTGACGCACAGCTGTGAAGATAGCATTACCATTGAGAAAGATGGCTGGGCAACCTTTCATGTATGTGGCGGGGGTGTTTCCGTATGGGCTCTCCCGGATCAGGGTGAGAAATCTGCCGCTCAATAGAACGCTAAGGGTCATTAAGTTTTCATATTGACTAGTATACCACCTGAACTGGCAATCATCTGCCAGACAGGTGGTTTTTTATGTTAGGTGGACTGATCTTTTTCGTGTTATCCTTATATGGAATAATAAACCAATATATCGAATGCTAATAACATCGAATATTGACCATCTTAGATAGATAATACCGAGGGGGAAATCGGGTGAATAGATTACTACATTTGGGGTTGTGGCTGCTGTTGATATCGATTTGTCTGGGGGCTTGCAGTTTCGGAACAAACAAAGGGCCAAGGGGCGAACCGAAGCGAACGGATAATTATACGCTGAATACTGAGCGAAGAGATCTGACCCAGCGTTTGCTGAAAAACCCGGATTCCTTTCAGAAGCGTTTGCCAGATGACTATAGCTTGACTGCTACTGTTAGAGTTAATCATGAATCTGATCTGGACCGCATTATATATGAGATTTCTGTTAAAGAGGCCCGGGTACCAATGGTCAATGTGATACAGTCTTTTACACTTGATCCATCCTTGATGAATAGCATCAATGCCACAGAGCTCCTTAACTCCAATACTGCAAATACGCACGAGATTACACTGGGGCCTGGAAAAGAACCGTTGGGATTGAGTTTACTCAGAGATTATATTTTGAAGCCAAAGGCGGAGATCCACAGCAATATCATTAAAACCTATCAGGATATGTATATCAAAATTTCCTACGGACCAAATGATCAGCGAACGGAAGATTACATTCATGTTAAAGCTGACCCATCTCCTGAAACTATTGAATTTATGAAGTCATGGAGCGAAGATCAATAAAAAGGCAGCACCCGATCAACTCTTTCAAAGGAAATTGAATGGATGCTGCCTCTTCATTTTGGAGCTACATATGGCTCAAGTTGCGTGTTACACTCCCAATTCAAATGACTCCAGCGTGCCCGCCATTCTTAGATCATGCTCTTGATTGAACTGTGCCCGTTTGTCCGCATCGGCGTATTCATCATGATAATGCATGAGCACGGTTTTCTGTCTTATTTCGGCAGGCAGCTGTTGCAGATCTTTTAGTGAGGTGTGTGATTTGATCACCAGATCATGCATATGACATTCATGGAAAATCAGCTGTACGTCTGCGGTGGCCTGCTGCACCCGCTCCTGATCCAGTGTGCTATCCGCGCTATAGTAGAAGTAGGGCTTCGCAAGCAGGCCATTGCTGATCATGCCCGGCACGTGTTGTGTTCGAAAAGTCTCAAACGTCAAGCCCCCAGCTCAAATATGCCTCCATCCGGTAAAGGTACGATATCGTAATAGTCGTTCATCGTACGCTCTCCATCGGTTGTATAACGCATGCCTGGGGATAAAATATTCCATAACGGATCAACCAGTTCTTCGTGGATAAACAGACGTGGCTTGCGGTCGCCCACAATCTGTGAATAATATCCAAGCATCTGTACTCCGTTAATATGGTCTTCATGCAGATGGGTAATAAACACATTGTGAATATTCGTCATTGGAAACCCGTATTCTTTCAATGCTTTCGCATTCGACTCTGGAAAATCAATCACCAGATGGGTATCGCCGAATTCAGCCAGCATACTGTTGTGGTGCTGCTCTACGCTGAACATGTCTCCTGTACCGAGAAATGTAATTTTCATTGAATTCATCTCCTTCTCACAATCTTCAAATCAGCATAATTGCAATTAAAAACAGTATACCTTGTTCCAGGATATATGCCTAAATCAACCTTTTGTGATAACGCTATCATTTTATATTGAACTTTGTGGGCAAACAGTGTAGCGTAAAGATCGGGAAGTGAACCCATATGAACGTAAACTCACCTAAAGGGAGCGTGCGAGGCGAATGAAATCTTTTCTGGATGAACAATTTTTACTGCATAATGAAACGGCGATCAAGTTATATGAAGATTATGCGAAAGACATGCCGATTATTGACTATCATTGCCATCTCAGTCCACAGGAAATCTACGAGAATAAGACCTTTGGCAATATTACAGAGGCTTGGTTATACGGTGATCACTACAAGTGGCGGCTGATGCGCGCAAACGGAATTGAGGAGCAATACATTACGGGAGGAGAAGGCGTAACGGATTACGATCGTTTTCTGGCGTATGCCAAAACCGTACCCATGATGATTGGTAACCCGCTGTACGCGTGGTCTCATCTGGAATTACAGCGTTATTTCGGTGTCTATGAAGTGTTGAATGAGACGAGCGCCCCCGCCATCTGGGAAAAAGTAAATGCAAAATTGAACAGTGCCGGGTTTGGTGCACGTGATCTCATTACCAAATCCAATGTCACCGTGGTATGCACAACCGATGATCCATGTGATTCCCTGGAATATCACCTGAAGATTCAGGAGATTGAAGGATTTGATACGGCCGTACTGCCTTCATTCCGCCCAGATAAAGGGCTCGAATTGAACCGGGATACCTTCTCGGAATGGGTGGGCAAGCTATCACAGGCAGCTGGAACAGCGATCTCCGATTATGATTCATTCCTTGCTGCCCTTGAATCACGGGTGGAGTTCTTCCATTCTGTAGGAGGCAGAGTATCGGATCATGCACTGGATTATGTACCTTTCGGTGCGGCTACACAGGAGGAAGCAGGGGCTATATTTGCCAAGGCTCTCGCGGGGCAGAAGGTTAGCCGGGAAGAAGAGGACAAGTACAAGACGGTAACGTTGACTTTCCTCGGCAAACTGTATGCAGATCGTGGCTGGGTGATGCAGTTCCATATTAATGCTGCCCGCAACAATAACAGTCGGATGTTCGCCCAGCTTGGCCCGGATACCGGATATGATGCGGTGAATGATACGCCACTTTCCTCGGCAGTCATCGGCCTGTTGGATGCACTTGATCAGGAGCAGGCGTTACCAAAAACAATCCTGTATTCCCTGAATCCTCGGGACAATGAAGTGCTCGCAGCGATTATGGGCAGCTTCCAGGGCGGCGGCATTCCAGGCAAAATCCAGCTTGGTGCGGCCTGGTGGTTTAACGATACGAAGGACGGCATGCTGGCTCAAATGAAGGCGCTGGCGAATGTAGGTCTAATCAGCCGCTTTGTTGGCATGCTGACCGATTCCCGCAGTTTCTCTCGTACACAAGACATGAGTATTTCCGCCGTCTGGTCTGCAACCTCATCGGTGAATGGGCCGAACAAGGCGAGGTACCCCATGATATGGAACTACTTGGACAGATCGTACAGGGCATTGCCTACAACAATGCGAAGGAGTATTTCCCTTTTGCATCTGCATTGAAAACGGTCTCTGCTTCGCAGTCCTGATTTGTCTATATTGGGTTCGAAACCGTGGCTTTCAAGTCACGGTTTTTTGGTGTGAATTTGTTGTTTGACTTTCAATTTGCACAGGAATATACTTAGTGCACCTAATTAATTGATTGGCTATTTAATTGGAATACTATTTAATAGATATCCTATGATGTTGGGTCTCTATGGAATGATAATAAAAAGGGGGGGACATCGATGACTGGTATAAATCCGGTCGCCCAGAAGGTTTTATACTCCATCATGCAGTTTAGTAAAGGCAAATGGAGGCAGCATAAACCTCATGGGCGCAATCATAATGAAATTATGGTACTGGGCAGTTTGCTTCACGGCATGCATCCGGGAGAACGGTTGAACTGGAAGGACAATCCGCCTGATTTCAATGACACAATCCAATCGAATCATCCAGGATTGAAAGTATCGGAAATTAGTGCTTTATTGCGCGTGAAATCACCGACGATTACTCCTGTCATTCGTGGGCTTGAGGACGAGGGATTGGTTAAGCGAACCATGGACCCGGAGGATCGCCGCGCAGTTCGCATTACGATTACTGAAGCAGGCCGTGAAATTATTCGGGCGGCTCATCAGGAGCGCATGGAGATTTTCAATAAGCTTGTTGAGCATCTGGGTGAGGAAGACAGTCTTCAATTAGCAGAGTTGTTAACCAAGGTGTACACCTTTTTTGATACACGAGTTTCTCAACAGACAGATACGTCTACAGAAGGAGATGATAAGCCATGATGAAACTGTTTCGCATGCTTAAGCCATACCGAATCCCCATTTTCTTCATATTGGGTCTGGTGCTGTTACAGTCATTAGCTGAACTGTACTTGCCGACCCTGATGGCGGATATCGTGAATCACGGTATAGTAAAAGGGGATGTGCCATATATTTGGCAGATTGGCGGCTGGATGCTGTTGATCGCGATTGCAGGTACAGCCTGTTCCATAACAGCCAGTTATCTTTCTTCCCGCACAGCGGGCGGATTTGCCAAAAAACTGCGCAGCAGAGTGTTCCGCCATGTGGAGAACTTTTCACTGCAGGAATTTGATAAATTAGGTACAGCCTCGCTGATTACCCGTACCACAAATGATATTACACAGGTTCAGAACGTATTAACGATGATGCTGCGCATGATGGTTATGGCTCCAATGATGTGTATCGGTGGTATCTTCATGGCGGTATCCCAGGATGCCAAATTATCGACCATCTTCCTGGTTGTTTTGCCTGTGCTGGCGGGAGCCATTGCACTGATTGGTGCGAAGGGTCTGCCTTTGTTCAAACAAATTCAGAAAAAGCTGGACCGACTCAACCTGGTCCTACGTGAGCAATTAACAGGGATTCGTGTCGTTCGTTCCTTTAATCGTGGGGAACATGAACGTGCCCGCTTTAATGGAGCCAATACGGATCTGCGAGACGTATCCATTAAAGTGAATGTGCTCATGGCGACATTAATGCCTGTCATGATGCTGGTCATGAACTTTTCGATGATAGCCATCCTTTATTTCGGTGGACAGCGTATCGACAGCGGGCATATGGATATCGGTTCACTGATTGCGTTTATTCAGTATGCGATGCAGATCATGTTCTCTCTCATTATGGTCTCCATTATCTTTGTCATGATTCCAAGAGCATCAGCTTCGGCAGAGCGGATCAACGAAGTCTTGGATATGCAGCCGGATCTGAGTAACCCTGAGCAGCCTCGCAGCATGAGTGCACTGCAAGGTACGATCGAGTTCGATAACGTGACATTCCGTTACCCGGGTGCAGAAAATGCTGCATTGTCAGGCATTTCATTTACAGCACGTCCAGGTGAGACCACGGCCATTATTGGGGGTACGGGCTCAGGGAAATCTACATTGCTCAGTCTCATCCCACGTTTCTATGATGTAACAGAGGGCAGTGTACGGTTGAATGGAACAGATGTCCGTGAGCTTCGGCAGGAAGATCTGCGGGCCAAAATCGGGTTTGTACCGCAAAAGGCGGTCCTTTTCACCGGAACAATTGCGGAGAATATCCGCCACGGGAAGGATGACGCCACGATGGAGGAAATTGTTCATGCCGCTCAAACGGCCCAGGCAGAGAACTTCATTACGGAAATGAAAGACGGTTACGACAGCGTCATTGCGCAGGGAGGCAACAACGTATCTGGTGGACAGAAGCAGCGTTTGTCCATTGCACGCGCACTTGTACGCCGTCCGGAAGTATATATTTTTGACGACAGCTTCTCGGCTCTCGATTTCAAAACGGATGCCAAGCTTCGTGCTGCCCTGAAGTCCGAAACGACGGAAGCAGCAGTGCTTATTGTGGCACAGCGCGTAAGTACGGTTATGAATGCCGATCGCATTCTGGTTATGGATGAAGGACGGATTGTCGGTTCAGGAACACATAAAGAGCTGCTGGAGCACAATGAAGTGTATCGCGAGATTGTATCCTCCCAGCTGACAGAGGAGGAGATCGCATGAGTGAACGTACAGAACGCAAGTCACCTCGTCCCCCTGGCGGACCGGGTCATCCGGGAGGCGGAATGGGCATGCGGCCTCCGGTGGAAAAAGCGAAGGATTTCAAAGGTACACTGCGGCGCTTGATGCGGTATCTTCAGCCCCACAGCTATCGTTTGCTGGGTGTGCTGGTCGCAGCCATTCTAAGCACCGTGTTCAGCATCATCAGTCCGAAGGTGATGGCGGAAGGAACGGATATTCTCAGTCAAGGCGCTATTGCCATCCTTCGGGGTGTGCAGGGGGCCGGAATTGATTTTCCTGCGTTGATGAAAGTCTTGTATCTGCTGGTGGGGCTCTATCTGTTTAGTGCAGCTTTCATGTACATTCAGCAGTACCTGATGGCTGGTGTAGCACAGCGAGTTGTGTATGACATGCGTGAGCAGATCAGTGCCAAGGTTGGGCGTCTGCCACTGAAATATTTTGACTCCCGTACCCACGGGGAAACATTGAGCCGGGCAACAAACGATGTGGACAATATCAGTAATACGCTCCAGCAAAGTTTGGCGCAGTTCATTACATCTGTCGTCACCATTGTCGGGGTTATCATCATGATGCTGACGATTAGTCCATGGATGACCCTCATTACCATTTTGACACTGCCGTTAAGCGTAGTTGTTGTGATGTTGGTGGCATCCCGTTCGCAAAAACACTTTGCCGGCCAGCAGAAATCACTTGGTGAATTGAATGGTCATGTTGAGGAAATGTACACCGGACACAAGGTGGTTAAAGCCTTTGGCCGGGAAGAACATTCGGTAGAGCAGTTTGAAAAAGTGAACGAAGAACTGTATGAGTCCGGTTGGAAAGCCCAGTTTATCTCGGGTATTATCATGCCACTGATGACGTTTGTAGGTAACATTGGTTACGTGCTGATCTGTGTGGTCGGCGGGATTTTTGTTACGCGTGGTGCCATCTCCATCGGGGATATTCTTGCATTCACTCAGTACTCCCGTCAGTTCACGCAGCCGATTAACCAAATTGCCAACATCTCAAATATCATTCAATCCACGATCGCTTCGGCGGAGCGGGTATTTGAATTGCTGGACGAAGAGGAAGAGGTTCCAGAGTCTTCGAAACCGGTACAATTGCAGCAGCCACAGGGTGCGGTTGCATTCCATGGTGTGAATTTTGGATATAAAGCGGATGAGTTACTCATTCAAAACATGAATATTGATGTAAAACCGGGGCAGACGGTAGCCATTGTTGGGCCGACTGGAGCGGGTAAAACAACGCTGATCAATCTCCTGATGCGTTTCTACGAAATTCAGGATGGTCAAATTACGATTGACGGTGTGAATATCGTGGACATGGAACGCGGCAAGCTGCGCAGCCTGTTTGGGATGGTGCTTCAGGACACCTGGCTGTTCAACGGAACGATCCGTGACAACATTGCCTACGGCCGAGAAGGCGCAACGGAAGAGGAAGTCATCAAGGCAGCCGATGCGGCCCATGCCGATCACTTCATTCGTACCTTGCCTGATGGATATGACACGGTGCTGAATGAAGAAGCATCGAACATTTCCCAGGGTCAGAAGCAATTGTTGACGATTGCGAGAGCGATTCTGGCGAATCCGGCCATTTTGATACTGGATGAAGCGACGAGCAGTGTAGACACTCGGACCGAAGTGTTCATCCAGAAAGCGATGAATGATCTGATGAAGGATCGCACCAGCTTTGTCATCGCCCACAGATTGTCTACCATTCGCGGAGCCGACCTGATTCTTGTCATGGATCATGGTAACGTAATTGAGCAGGGCAATCATGAGGAACTGATGGAGAAACAGGGCTTCTATGCTGATCTGTACAACAGTCAGTTTAGTGAGCAGCAGCCACAGGCGATCTGATCGCAGTTGATGGTGAAATAGTAAAAAAAGCCGGGCACCCTCTGGGTGATCCCGGCTATTTGTTTGTGAATGGTGTGATTTGTGGGCAGCAGGCAGTGTATCATGCGATGCAATGCACGGTGCAAGGTATGGTGTCTTGTCTCCCGACGCTAACGAATCGAGGACACCTTATATCGGGGAAAAGCGTGGAATGTCAAAGCAAACTGGAGACACGCTAATTCGCAGAAGAGTAGTAAAAAGCAGCGAAAGTCGCACCGAATGAGGAAATAAAGTGTCTGAGGTTCGTTACAACACTGGAATGGTGGAATTGGACGAAATAGAGCGTGCTCGATTCGTTAGATGCTTATCCACTGCTATCACAAATCATTTATTTATTTCTTACTGATCGTCAGTCTCTTTCGCAGGTGCATCTGCGTTGTCGCCGGATGACGTCTTTACTTCCAGCTTCGCATCTTCGTCTGCTTCCTCAAGCGCAGAAGGTGCCGGCTCACCCGGTATCAGTTCACGCTGCTCGATCATGCGTTTCACGACCTCATAACAGTCATCAACATGTTTGTTGCCGACATAACGCATGGCTGTGAAGCTGAGCGCGGCAGCCAATCCCTGCCCTGCAAACGGAACAAATTTGGCGACCGATTTGGTGGCTACGCGTATCCCGACTCTTTTCAGTACCTGTACCACCAATTCCTTGGTGACCATACGTCCGATGATTTTGCTTCCAATCGACATGACGAATCCGTAAATCATGGATTTGGTCTCAGGGTCCATACCATCGAGCTGCTTTTGAGATAATCCGAATTTATTATTTATGGCAGGCAATAGCTGCATGAGCATCCCCACATCGGCCAGTACGTCTGTACCGGGAAGAGGAACGAGTGTTGTACCAGCGGAAGCGGTGGCTCTCTTTTTGACCATGGTGCGGCATTCCTTGCGAACTTGCTCCAATTGTTCCAACGTTGCCGGAATCATAGGGAATCCCTCCATTCGTATATGGTATAGATATAACCGTTTTGAGTCGTTTTGAATGGTGTTTTCTACAGTAGAAATTGATGACCTTGGCATATGAATGTAAAGTAACCTTTTTTCTCAACCGTACGTCTAGTAAAAAAAGGAAATAAATATCGCTATGACAGGTATCTTGAGTATTACGGATGAGGGGGGATTACGATGCATACAAGGTTAGGAGCGCTACTGTTAGTATGTTGGATATGTGGGCTAATCATTACAAGCTGTTCGGCAAAGGAGGACCCGAATAAGATGCAATTCAATTCGGATCAGGAGCTATCCGAGTCAGAACGAAATGCTGCTCTGAAAGAGATCGAGCCCGAAAGAATCCAAGCGATGAACACCATGGGGCTGCACATCCTTCAACAGATGAGCGCAAAAGAGGAGGGTGACGGAAATAATCTGCTGATCTCCCCTTACAGCATTTCGGCGGCGATTGGCATGGCCTATAACGGTAGCGTAGGTGAGACTAGGCAAGAGATGGCGGAGGTGATGGGTTGGTCGGGGCTAGAAATGGAGCGAGTGAATGCTTCTCAGGCTGCTTTACAGCAGTTGTTGACCCATCCGGGTAATGGAATTGAGATTGGCATCGCCAACTCTATGTGGATGAAGGACGGAATTCCAGTAGAGGAAACGTACAAAACTACCATACAGCAAACTTATGAAGCTGAGCTCAGGACACTCAATGGACAACCAGCACAAGCAAAAGAAGAGATCAATCAATGGGTGAAGCAGCACACCGAAGGCATGATTTCAAACCTGATGCAGGAGCCGCCTGAAAAAGAATCTCTAATCTTTCTGGTGAATGCTATTGCATTTGATGGAAAGTGGATGGATGAGTTTGACCCGGAGTACACGACGGACGACGAGTTCAAGCTGGTAAATGGAAAGGCACTATCTGTGCGGATGATGCATCAGAAGAAGCAGTTCCAATACTCGGAGAATAAGGACTGGCAGGCGGTTAGGCTGCCTTACGGAGAAGGGCAGATGCATCTGCTCGTTGTCTTGCCGCGAGAGGGACGTACGCTGGATCAGGTTCAGCAGCAGTTGCTGGAAGACCCGAAACGGCTTGATCGTGGCTCCGAATACAGCCTAGTTGATCTGTCCTTGCCGCGTTTTCGTGCGGAGTATGGCGTGAACCTGAGAGAAACGCTGCAACAGCTGGGTATGGAAATGGCCTTTGACCCTTATGCTGCTAATTTCACGGGAATGATTTCTCCCGGGCCGAACTTGCAGGCATACATTGGTCAGATACAACATCGCGCCGTGATGGAGGTTAACGAGCAAGGTACCGTAGCCGCTGCTTCAACAATGGTGGGAATGGCGGCTGGAAGTGCTCCGCCAACAGATCCGGTGAAGATGAATATGAATCGTCCATTTATGGTCGCTGTAGTAGATGAGGCTACAGATGCATGGGTATTTGCAGGATCTATTTACAACCCGGACCCGCTTGAGGAGAATTAAGCGCAGCCCGAAGCATTCCTTCCAAATCGTTCTTTGATAAGATGGATGGGACGGGGGCAGACAATATGAATGGGACTTGAATATAAAGACACCCGCCCGCCGAGCTTTGATGCAGGCGGGTCATCTTTTCTAACCGGGGATGGTTGTTGATCCGCGGTTTTTTCTTTTTGAACAGGTAAATGGACTAATCGTTAGCTCTCCGCTACCTGATTGCTAGCAATACTGACGTGCCGTTCCCGGAATTCATCCTCCAGTATGCTCATCTGAATGGCATCGTGATATTGATGATTGTAAAACAAGGCATCTCGCCGTACACCTTCGCGTTGAAATCCGAGCTTCTCATATGTACGAATCGCACGCGGATTGAAGGCATACACTTCAAGCTCGATTCGGTGCAGATTGCAGATACCGAAACCATAATCCAGCATAAGCAGAAGTGCCTCGCTTCCATAGCCTTTGCCTTGGTGCTCTGTGTTATCGATAGTGATCCGAATGTGCGCACTCCGATTTTTGGTATGCATGTCCATTAGGGCAATATCCCCGATGACCTGGTCATTTTCCTGCAAGGCAATTAGCAGCATTAGTCGCGAGTCATCTTGTGCTGCGTTTTCAATGTAACGTTCTACTTGAGGACGGGTGAAGCTGTTTTGTGTCCCGGTGAGTCTGCGCATCTCGGCGTCAAACAATCCGGGGAAATAGCCATCAACGTCTGTCGATTCAAAAGGACGCAGATAGATGCGCTTCGTTTCCATTAGACGTGGAATGCGTGGGGATGGTGTGGGTTGGGACATAGGTTATTCCTCCTGTGAGTACAAATTGCTGCCGAGACGCGAGACGATCGAGCGGATCGCCGCATTGGCAAAAGCCTGGAAAGATGTTTACACCTTGTGAGCGGCTCCGTCCAGAAATAAAGCGACCAGCTCACGTGCCAGATCGGCAATCGTTTCATGCATGTCGCGCACGCCTTCTCGATTTGCCAGCATCAGCAAGGACGTGAATGCGTGAGCAAGCAGCATGGGATTGGCAGAACGTAAATATCCGCTATCCATCTCCCGTTTGAAGTGGGTGGCGAGGACTTCATAGATGCGGACCTCGGCTTCCCGGATCTGGGCCAGCTGATCTGCATCCAGATACATATTGGCTTCACGCATCATGGTCTCGGTATCGACATGGGATTGCTGCATCCGTCCTTCCGCGACTTTCTCCAGCCTCTCTTGCAATGTACCGGGTGCATCCATACGAAGAGCTGTTTGCTGCATGCCCATGGCCATCATGCTGGTGATGGCGACGGTGAATAACTGTGGTTTGCTGGAAAAATGATAATAGATCGATGCCTTGGTCACACCGCATAGCGAGGCAATTTGCTGAAGGGAGACGGGTTCATATCCGTATTCCATAAATAACCGCGAGGCGGTCATCAAAATTTTTGACTGAGCTGATGCCTGATCGGCACCGGCTTTGGGTCTGCCCGGCGAGCGGGGAGGGTTCGTTTTATTGCTCATGGCTGCATACCTCTTCACTTATTCATGTTGGCTGTACTAAAAGTGTTCACAAAATTAGTATTTGCAATATTAACCTTCCGGTATATATAATTAAATCAATTATACTATGACCCGTGGTTCATTTCTATATTTATCACATAAAAACGGCTTCATAGAACCAGAGTAGGGAGATGAAGAGACAATGCAAGAAGGTTCGGGCTACGGCCGCTGGGTTGCCGGCAAACGAAGCAAATGGATTACACTGTTGGTATGGATCATCATCGCGGTTGTTCTTGGTGTGGTGTGGCCTGCAGTAGGTGAACGTGAAACGAATAACGCGCAGGATCTGAGTGATTCCAAGCCATCGGTGCAGGCGGCAGCAGTTGCCCAGAAAGAATTTCCCGGCGGCGAAGGCGTTCCTGCTCTCATCGTATGGCGTCAAGCCGGCGGGCTGACGGATGAACAGATCGAGAACATTCAAGCGTTAACCGAGCGACTGGATCAGGATCCGGTCGAGCAGCAGCAATCTGTGGTACCTCTATATCAGCTGCCGCCACAGGCTCTGAAAGGTCAGCTTTCGGAGGACGGAAGCACCTTGGTTATGCCGCTCTTTTTAATAAGGAAGCTGATTCGTCACAGTTGAAGGAAGGCATTGAAGCACTGGAGCAGAAAACGAAAGATATTTTCGGTTCCAACCCATTTGACGTTGCCATCGATGATGCCAGCGCACTAAGTGCACGGGTCACGGGTCCGGTTGGGATATCGATTGATGCGAGCGGACTGTTCTCATCCGCGGATGTATCCTTGCTGATTGCAACCGTTGTGCTGGTACTTGTGCTGTTGCTGCTGATCTATCGTTCGCCAGTACTGGCGATTATCCCGATTATTGCAGTTGGGTTCGCCTATATGGTCACCAGTCCGATTCTCGGATTTATGGCGGATCAGGGCTGGATTACAGTGGACGCGCAGTCCATTTCTATTATGACTGTATTGTTATTCGGTGCAGGAACGGACTACTGCCTATTCATGATCTCCAGATTCCGTCAAATTCTCTATCATGAGCCGGATAAAAAGAAAGCACTCTTCCAGGCGATTACCGGATCGTCCGGTGCGATCGCCATGAGTGGATTTACAGTTGTAGCAGCGCTGCTGGTGCTGCTGTTCGCTGAATACGGTGCATATCACCGTTTTGCCGTACCATTCAGTTTATCCATCTTCATCATGTTTATTGCGAGCCTGACCCTGGTTCCGGCATTGCTGGCAATCTTCGGTCGGGGTTCCTTCTATCCGTTTGTACCGCGTACACACGACATGGAAGTGGAGCGTGCCAAGAAAAAGGCAAACCGGCTCCTGCACCGCGCAAAATCAAGGAAAGCTGGATTGGACGTACGGTGGTAACCAAACCTTGGACAGTTCTTGCGATTACGCTGGTGTTGTTGGGT
The DNA here is from genome assembly GCF_052244825.1 of Paenibacillus sp. 1A_MP2. Classification (NCBI taxonomy): domain Bacteria; kingdom Bacillati; phylum Bacillota; class Bacilli; order Caryophanales; family Paenibacillaceae; genus Paenibacillus; species Paenibacillus sp. 1A_MP2. The sequence continues at coordinate 833,954 of NZ_JBQQCS010000001.1, forward strand.
GGGCTGGCTGCTTTCTCTAGCCAAATCAAATTCACGTATGACTTGCTATCATCCTTCCCCGAGAATGTGTCTTCTCGCGAAGGCTTTAAGGTCATTGGGGAACAGTTCTCGGAAGGTGAATTGGCTCCTGCCAAAGTAATGATCGACACCGAGGGCAAAGAAACGGATCTGAAACAGCGTCTGGAGTCGCTGGATTATGTAAGCAAGGTAGGTGAAGCGCAGCAGGGTGCCGAGAATGCGAACATCACTGCTTACGATGTAGAGTTCAATCTCAATCCATACTCCATGGAAGCGATGCAGCATATCCCGGATCTGCGGGCAACGGCTGAACAGGCGTTAACAGATGCAGGGATTACAGGTGTGGACAGCCATGTCTGGATCGACGGTCAGACGGCTGAGCAGTATGATATCGAAGTCACCGGAGAGCGCGATGCAAGCATCATTATTCCAGTCGTAATTGGGATGATCACGTTGCTGCTCCTGTTATATTTGCGCTCGGTTGTAGCGACGGCGTATCTGATTGCCACAGTAGTCCTGTCCTACTTCTCCGCACTGGGTCTGGGTTGGCTCATTATTCACTATGGACTGGGAGCAGACGCCATTCAGGGAGCGATTCCGCTGTATTCCTTCGTATTCCTCGTGGCGCTGGGTGAGGACTACAACATCTTCATGATCTCAAGCATCTGGCAAAACGCAAAACGATGCCCCTTCGCCAAGCGATCAAGGAAGGTGTGGGCGAAACCGGGTCTGTTATTACTTCCGCAGGTCTGATTCTTGCAGGTACGTTTGCCGTACTGGCAACACTGCCGATTCAGGTGCTGGTGCAATTCGGTATCATCACGGCTGCGGGTGTTTTGCTCGATACGTTCCTCGTTCGACCATTTATGGTGCCTGCAATTACAGCTTTACTGGGCAAATGGGCTTTCTGGCCAGGCAAATATGCGCCTGTAGCAGAGAAGGCCAAAGACAAACAAAATCAATCCATGTAATCAATGGATGGATTCAGACAAGGACAGTGAGGCCACAAGCCACTGTCCTTGTCTTTTTACCATTTTCAATAGTGTAGATGGGGCGGCAAGGTCTGAGATGGAATGGTTAAAATGTAAAATATCCGTAGAATCAGGCGTGTTTCCTGCTTTCTTTGTGTGTGGAAGGTTTACGTAGCCAAGGGTTATGGGACATAATAGTGGTAACGTCAGCTACAAGCAGACGGACGGGATGAACATCAATGGGACAACCAGGGGAAGGATGAAAACAAGCATGACGAACCAACTTAATGTGTATTTTAACCATGACGGCGGCGTGGATGACCTCGTATCGCTGTTCATGCTTCTGCAAATGGACAATGTAAATGTAACCGGTGTATCGGTTATTCCGGCAGACGGATATCTGGAGCCAGCTACAGATGCCAGCCGTAAAATTATCGATCGCTTCGGCACATATTCCGTAGAGGTATCCAAATCCAACTCCAGAGGGAAAAATCCATTTCCTGCGGCGTGGAGATTGCACTCCTTCTATGTAGATGCACTTCCAGTACTGAATGAATCCGGCAAAATGGACGCTCCTCTGTCTGCTGTTCCGGCTCACCAGCATCTGATTGAGAAAGTGCGCAGCACCGAAGGCAAAACGCTGCTCCTGTTCACAGGACCGCTGACGGACCTCGCGCGTGCACTGGACGAAGCACCGGATATTGAAGAGAAAATCGACAAGCTTGTGTGGATGGGTGGCACGTTCGAAAGAGGGAACGTCGAAGAGCCTGAGCATGATGGTACAGCAGAATGGAACGTATTCTGGGACCCGGAAGCGGCTTACCGTGTATGGCAGAGCGGCATCCAGATTGATCTGGTTGCGCTGGAAAGTACGAATAAAGTACCTCTGACACCTGCTGTGCGTAACCGTTGGGCTGCAGAGCGTCGCTTCGAAGGCGTTGACTTCCTGGGCAACTGTTACGCAGGATGTCCGCCACTGGTGTACAGTGAAACGAATTCCACATACTACCTGTGGGATGTGCTGACTACAGCTTCGGTTGGGCGTGAGGACATCGTGAAGAAGAAAACGGTGAACTGTATCGTTATCCCGGATGGTCCAAGCCAAGGCCGTACAGTGGAACAAGCAGACGGACGTCCAGTACAGCTCGTGTATGATACTGATCCGGAAGCGTTCTTTACGTACATGACGGATTTGGGCAAAAAAGCTGCTCCGCAGCGCTACTAATTCAGGCAGCCGCGAGGCCAGCCTCCATTAAAGGTACAACATTAAAAAGCCGCAGGCAGTGTAGCCGGGATACCCGGTTTCCGCCATGCGGCTTTGTTGATGTTACCCTGGTGCCTATTAGCTCGCCCCGCTCTACAACGAGATGGCTGATTTCTCGTGTTCAAATGTTGAAGCAATCAGCGGAAGTGCTCGTTACATCGTTCCACCGCCCTGACGAATGGAAGCAGGAATCTTCTCAGGCCCCTGATTAATATATTTATTAATAAAAGTACCTACTTTGGCATCATCGAATTGGTCCAGCTTCATGGTTTTGGTCCATGCCGTCACAACGACCTCACTGCCCTCGGGGATGTCCTTGTTCGGTACAGCGAGGATACCTGATCCAGCTTTGCGGAACTTGGCAAGGTATTTCAGATGCTCTTTCAGCTCATCACTTGCATTCTCACGGTAATAAATGATGATATCCCCATGCTCCAGATTATGTACTAGGTAAGGATATCCGGGGAAATCGGTATAAAATCCAAACTTGATATCATGCGGGTTATGAGGTCCAGACGTCGGAATGGTCATCTCATATTGGATCGGTTCTTCCGTATGATCTGCCCCGTAGTATTTATCGTTGGTCACGTCGATCGCAGCACCAGCATTCAGATCTGCTACATCATACTTGGTAAGTGCGCCCTGCATGAAGAAAAGAACAAATGCAATGATCGACACCCCAAGCAGTGCATGTGCAGCCAGGCGGATGGAGCGGGTTTTCTTTTTAATCACAGCTCGTTCATTCTTCTTCATATGTGCCAGTGCAGACTTCTGGGTGCGTGAAGACCAGATATAAGCTGCAATGGAGAGCAATAGAACGACTGCACCGACGATAAGCCACAGGTAGGATGGGCCTGCTTCGTGCTCCATTTGCATATGATTCATATTCATATTCATATTCATATCCATATCGATTTTCTCTGCCTTTCTTAGTAAAATTGGATGAATAAAACACTACATAGTATAGTGTTGATGGCAATAGTAAAGGTAATAGTCCGTGTGAGTATGGAGTGTTTCTTGCCATCGATCCTTACGTAAAAAAGAACATACCTTTTACACTACACATTATAGTGTATAAAACACAACGAGTGCAATCTGCGACGGTGTAAACACAAAAAAAAGACCCTCCTTGGAAAAGCAGGGAGAGTCTTTGTAAAAGCTTTTTGAACTAGATACTACATACGACCGTATGGAGAAAACATCAGGCTAATCAATCCAATGATCGTACTGCCGAGCAAGCGAGAAAGCATATAAAACAAAACAACGTTGGCAATCAGCACGCTGTACATGCTGTCGATGGCTGCCTTGGTACGATTCAGCGGATACTGGAACAGCACCGCGTTAAGAGATACAAAGATAATTACATACGAAACAACAAGGAAGAAGATGGCGATGGAATACGAGATAACAATAAACAGGTTCGCCAGAACAAGCGACGCTATAGCAGGTACGAGTAATGTACCGAACTGGGCAACCAGTATTTTGGGACGAAACGTTATTTTTTCAATCTTCAATATGGCATAGATCAATGCGACAGCTACGACCAGAGAAATGGCGGTGAACAGCAACGGTCTGATAAACCCGCCAATGAACAATCCGTCCATTTCCATCCGGCTAAATGTGATCAAAACGTATGTAGAGGATAGAACTGCGATCAGAGCCATCGTAATCCAACCATTAAGTGAATGCTGTTCTCCAACGGTTTTCATGGTTTGATAAGGACGGGTGAGAACGCTAAGGAAATAGGATAGATACTGTTTGCTTACTTCTTTGGCTTGCTGAACTTTCTCATTTTGTACGATGTTGTTCCACTGATTGGTGTTGTTGTCTTCCGAAGACGTATGGCCGTCTGTGCTGGAAGAGTCAGATACGTGCTGTACAGGTCTGGGAGGAGAAGGGGTGCTGGATGAAACGGGAGTATGGGACGGTGTCGCCTGTGTGCTGGACCAACGGGTATATTCAGGTTCGGCAGCAGCAGAATGTTGATCCTGAGCGGTATTTGTATTAGGGGAGGAAGGGGTTAGATTAGAGCCGCACCTCTCGCAAAAACTGGCATTTCCATTTTCATGATTACATACTGGGCATTTCATGACATGAGCCTCCAATTTCATTAATTAAGATCATATAGACATTTTGTCTCATTTTAACGGTTGATGACGAAGTTTGTCTATGTTTCCAAAGGAAATAGTATCTTGTATTTTCCACATGAGTATGCGGCTAAACCGGTCCCTTATTTTCATATTGACATAAGTATACGCTGGAATTATGATGTCATTACCGAAATTGATAATCATTATCATAAAATGAACGTTAATCCAAGCTTTGTACTCATCGACATAATATGTGCTGTGTACGTATAGGCAAATCAGTTTAACCAATAAGGAGTGTATCGTGTTGAAAAAAATATTGGCATTGCCAGCTGTTGTGCTGGCAACTTCGGTTTTACTCGCCGCTTGCGGCAACAATGAAACAGCTTCGGAAGAAACACCTGTTGCTCAAAGCGGAAATCAAACGTCCACAGAAACTGCAGATGCAGCAGATCAGGAAGCGTCCGGGAACGATTATACAACCGCAGTGGATGGCTATCGCGCATTTGCAATCGAGCAGATTGATGAATTCGTGAAGCAAACGGAGAAGTTCACGGATGCAGTGAAAGCCGGTGATCTGGAGACTGCCAAATCATTATATGCACCAGCTCGTATGTATTATGAACGAATTGAACCGGTAGCCGAGGCGCTTGGGGATCTGGACCCGAATATCGATGCGCGTGACGGAGATGTGGAGGCAGCCGATTGGCGCGGATTCCACCGGATTGAGAAAGCACTTTGGGAAGACAAGACGACCGAAGGCATGACTGACTTTGCGGATAGCTTGTTGAGTGATGCGAAGCTGCTGCGTGCCAAAGTTGAGACGATGGACATTGATGCAAGCCTGATGGTAACGGGTGCGGTAGAACTGCTGAATGAGGTTTCCTCCAGCAAGGTAACAGGTGAAGAGGAACGTTATTCCCATACGGATCTGTATGATTTTGCGGCGAATGTAGAGGGAGCACGCGAGATTTATAACCTACTCAAGGATGATCTGGCTGCCAAGGACAAAGATCTGAATCAACAGATTGCGGACCGATTCGATGCGCTCGAGAAAGAGCTTGCTCCATTCAAGGATGGAGACGGGTATGTTTCCTATGAGAAGCTGAAGGATGAGGATGTGAAAAAACTGAGCCAGAACCTGGATGCATTGGCTGAGCCACTGTCGAACATGGGACAGGTACTGGGAGTGTAGAACGATGACTGAGCAGAAAAAGGATTCGCTGAAAAAGCCGTTGTCACGGCGTGAAATGCTGAAGCTGACCGGCGTGGCCGGGCTGGGTCTGCTCTTGGGTGGAGGCGGTGCCAGCGGTCTGATGGCGCTGGGCCGCAAAAGCAGTCCGGCGACATTGGATGTGGACATTAACACGCCGGACAAAGGACTGCCCTTCTATGGCAAGCACCAGGCGGGCATTATTACCCCGGCTCAGGATTTCATCTGCTTTGCCGCCTTTGATGTAACGGCGGGAAGTGCGGATGATCTTCGCCGCCTGTTCAAGAACTGGACGGCGGCTTCCGCTGCCATGGCCGCCGGAGAGATGATCGGCGAACATAATACAACGCTGAATACGCCGCCCACCGATACGGGTGAAGCGGCAGGCCTGACACCGTCACGAACTACGTTGACGTTTGGTGTGGGGCCCTCTTTGTTTGACGGGCGCTTCGGGCTGCAGGGCCGGAAGCCCAAGGGCCTGCGCGATCTCCCGGCATTCACCGGAGATGCGCTGGACCCGCAGTGGTGTGGTGGCGACCTGTGCGTACAAGTCTGCGCAGACGATATGCAGGTCGCCTTCCATGCCATCCGCAATCTCGCGCGCATCGCTCGCGGGCATGCGGTATTGCGCTGGACGCAGGAAGGCTTCCAGCGCACGGGCCGAGCTGACCCTGCGGGTGGAACACCGCGCAACTTGCTCGGCTTCAAGGATGGCACCGGCAATCCGGATACCACGGATGCGGTGCTGATGGACCAGACCGTCTGGGCGCAGCCGGCTGACGGTCCGGGGTGGATGGCCGACGGCAGCTATATGGCCGTCCGCCGGGTTCGCATGCGTGTGGAGGTGTGGGACCGCTCCACACTGAAAGATCAGGAGGCGACTTTTGGACGCCACCGGGACAGCGGAGCGCCGCTCGGCAGCCACGGCGAGTTCGATCCGGTAGATCTGAAGGCCAAATCCGCAGATGGACAGCCTGTCATTCCGGCAACGTCACATCTGCGTCTAGCGAAGGGTGATGGCAGCCAGCAGATTTTACGCCGCTCCTACTCGTATTCGAGTGGACTCGATGCCAAGACCGGACAGCTGGATGCAGGCTTGCTGTTCATTAGTTATCAACGGGATCTGGAGAAGCAGTTTATTCCGATTCAGGAACGACTGGCAAAGAACGATAAGCTGAACGAATATACCGTGCACACAGGTAGTGCTGTATTTGCCTGTTTCCCTGGGACTTCCAATGGGGGATATATTGGGGACACCTTAATTTAATAGAAGGTTAGATGGCAATGAACGGTTTCAGAGGAATGGGGAGGATGAAATGATGGGCAGGATCACAGATCGGAAGGCGCAAAAGCGGCAGTACAAAGGAGGGCTTATGCGTTCCTTGCTGATGCTGCTGGTGTTCCTGATGGTGGGGTCCGGGGTGATTCGTTTACTGGATGTCCCACACGCTTCTGCCGAGGGGTTGCAAAACCATGAGCTGTCTGTGCAAAAACAACTGGATGGTCTATTACCGCCTGTGGGCAGCGCCTTGGTTGAAGCGGGACAAGGCAAGCTGGCAGAAGCCACGGAGGACGTTGCCGAATTCCGGCAACTATGGGATAGTGCCAGCACGTTGGAGCCGGAGCAGAACGCAGATCAGGTTGACACGGCCGTAAGTAGTGTAGGCGATGCCTTGTCCAAAGCGGAACAGGCACTGTCTGGCAATGATTCTGATGCAGCCAAGAAAGCGCTGGCCGATCTGGCCCGTGCGACCAATCAGTATATTGAGGCGTTTCAGGGTGCGGAAGAGAGCAGTGGCGCAGGCCGTAAAGCAGCCGAAAAGCTATTGTCGAATGCACGTAAAAGCTTGAGTACAATGGAACAGGGTGACTGGACACAGGCAGAGCTTGCCTATAAACGGATCGTTACAGCCTGGAAAAGCACCGAAGCTCCGATCCGTCAGGATCATTTTGGTGTATACAGCCAGTTGGAGAAAGACATCAGCCTGGTTCGTATATCCATGCAGGCGGAGCCACGCAAGGAAGAGCAGGCAACAGAGCGTATGCAGGATCTGGTTACGTTGCTTACAGACTACAGTGCAGGGACGCTCAAGGAAGGGGAAGTTGAGGATGCGGCGGCATCGTCAGGTGCTTCTTCATTGTCCGACCTGCTGAAATTGTTGGAGCAAATCCAGCAGCAAATTCAGGCGGGGGACACCACTTCTGCTGCAACGGGGCTGGAGCAGTTCATTGTGGCCTGGCCTTTGGTTGAAGGTCAGGTACAGATATCATCTCCGGCCTCATATACGGCCATTGAGAATGAAATGGCGGAAGCATCCGGATACGTCGTCTCGAACCCGCCAAACACGGCGAAGGCAGCCGAGGTTGTATCCCGAATGATCAATCGTCTGGAGCCGTTAACGGCTAGCACCTCATATACGGCATGGGACGCAGCTTTGATCCTGCTTCGCGAGGGATTGGAGGCCATTCTGGTACTGGCTGCATTGTTAGCTTATGCCAAGAAGAGTGGAGAGTCTGCGGCCCGGCGCTGGATCTGGGCTGGAGCGGGTAGTGGTCTGCTGCTCAGCGCGGCGCTGGCCATTGTACTGTCGCTGACCCTGGCTGTGGCATCTTCGGGCAGCACACGGGAGATGATTGAGGGGTATACAGGGCTTGCAGCGGTTGTACTGATGTTGTCGGTTGGACAATGGATGCATAGCAAATCGAATACCCGCTCCTGGAATAGCTATGTACAGCGACAGGTAGGCGGTGCACTGGCCCGGGTAGTCTGTGGTCACTCTTCGCTGTGGCGGGTCTCGCCATATTGCGTGAAGGTGCGGAGACAGCAATCTTTTATATCGGTATGGCGCCTGCAATTGAGACCTCGCAGATGTTAATCGGTATGGGGGCAGCGTTGCTCATCCTGATTATATTGGCTGTGGCGATCATTCAGTTCAGTGTACGTCTGCCTGTACGTTGGTTCTTCCTGACCGCTACGCTGCTGATTTATTATCTGGTCTTTCGATTCCTTGGTGAGAGCATTCATTCTCTTCAAGTCTCGGCAACGCTCGGTGCACATGTCGCTCCGAGTCTGCCGACGATTGGCTGGCTTGGCATGTATCCGACATGGGAGACATTCATCCCACAATTCGTTGTGCTGATTTTGATGATCTTCAACCTGATTCGTACGGAGGTACGTTCAGCTAGAGTGGTAACTTCAAAAATCTCCCATTGAGGTAAAGGTGCTAATGAACCGACCGCGCTTTAAACGGCGAATGATCATGGAATGCAAAATGTAAAGGAGTTCAGTGACGTTATTCTGGTGCAGACGTGCGAGAGGGTCTACAATCTAAGGAAATAGCATCGTTATGATTCTTTAAACCCCAGATCAGTGGGCATTCGTCGTAATAATGTTATATCGGATCGTTAGGACTGACGCTAACTAACACAAGTAACACATACTACGCAAAAAAGGGGAACCTCGTCATGTTATGACTTATTGAGTTCCCTTTTTTGTATTGAATGCAAACCTGATACATAATTGTTTAGAATAGAAGTTGAACTTCAGAGGCATAATTTCAAACATATTATTGTTTAAATGCATATGTAATCCTTTATTATTAATGAATGATTTTGTGTTCAATGTTCGCTTTTATGTGTTATTTTCATGTTAACTATATCTTTTGGGTTGCCTAAAATCGTAGATATATGTATAATCAATCGTGTTAACACGTCGAACGTACGGTAGTAAATGATGTGGGTGAGTTCATGGAACTGCTGGACAGCAATGAGAGTAAGAAGAAGATGTGCCAGTATTATAACGAAATTTCGAAGGAACTGTTCGGCTTTGGGACCACTCTCCTGAGAGTGACCATTGATCAGAACATCGTGACCTTCTACGCGAAGCACCGCCGTTCACCGCGCTCTGACGCCCTGGAAGGGGAGGCCCCCGGCTTGAAGCTGGAAGTGGACTTCCGTATGTCTGTCTTGTATAAGAAGAAATTCAGGGAGAAGTTGGAGCAGCACATGGGTTTGCCAATCGAAGCTGTATTACGGGATTATGATGCGTCCACGCAGTGGGCCATTACGAATGTGATTTTGGAACAAGCATAGGATGGATCGACAGGTTCGATTCATGCGTTGCACACGGTTCTAGTCCATGATTCGGATTCCGAACAATTTCATATGATGGCGTCTGTCTTCGGATTGATTCTGGAGCAGAAACCGATGATGTACCGGCAGCGGGTGTCGCTTTCCTTTGTTTACGAAGAAAAGTGTTCTTGTTTATACAAGAATGCTTTTCTTTTTGTTTTTTTTAATACACATCACACATATCAGGGGGAATCAGGATCATGATGAAGAAGTGGATTAGCGGTTTGGCGGCAGTGGCAATGACATCGGTATTACTAGCAGGTTGCGGCAGCAGTACAGAGGACGCTACAGGCGGATCAGGAAGCGGAGGCACGGCGTCAACCAAGCTCGTCATCTCCACTTGGGGGTTCTCGGAAGATTTCTTTAATGAAGAAGTATTTGGTCCTTTTGAAAAAGAACATAATGTAGACATCGTGCTTGAAGTGGGTAACAACGCTGAGCGTTTGAATAAAATCCGCCAGGGTACGTCCAACGTCGATGTAATCTACTTGTCTGATTACTATGCACAGCAAGGTATTGACGAAGGTTTGTTTGAGAAAATTGACCGCTCCAAAATTCCGAATGTGAACGATATTTATGATATTGCCAAAGCACCGCTTGGCGAAGATTATGGCCCGGCCTACACGGTGGGACAGCTCGGAATCGCTTATAACCCGGACCTCGTTTCCAAAGAAGTCACTTCATGGGCGGATCTGTGGGACCCGGCGTTTGCCAATAACCTGACGATTCCAAACATTACGGCAACAGCAGGACCAATGGTATTGGATGCTGCTTCCCGTGTAGCTGGAAACGATACGTTTAATGAAGATGCTGCATTTGCAGAACTGAAAAAATTAAGCGGCAACGTGGTTAAATTCTACACGCAAACTTCCGAATTCGTGAACATGTTCTCCCAGGAAGAGATTGCTGGCGGACCGATTATGGAAATGTACTTCAAGGATCTGAAAGCGGCAGTGCCGAATGCAAAGTTTGTTACACCTAGCGAAGGTGCATATGCAGTTATGAATACGATCAACGTCGTGAAAGGCAGCAAGAACAAAGAACTCGCTGAAGAATTCATCAACTGGCAGCTAAGCCAGGATGTACAAGCCAAATCCGCCAAAGCCAAAGTGGATTCCCCGGTAAATACCAAGGTTGAATTGAGTGCCGAAGAAGCTGAGGGCGTAACGTATGGCGCAGACGTGGTTGGCAAGCTGAACAAGCTGGATATGGAATTTGTGAATCAACAGGCCAAAGCATGGACAGATCGTTGGAACCGTGAGATTGCACAATAAGCGTAATCAACGTTTGAACGATAAGGTTGATCCGCAGTAATGATATCGATTGAGCTCGACAAATAACATTTGCAGCAAGCAATCATTTAACGGCAGAGGAGTTGGGAATGCATGAGTGAAACAGGAAATCGCATCATTCTGGATGTGGATACCGGTATTGATGACGCGCTGGCGATCTTGCTGGCCGTCAAGAGTCGGAAGCTGGACATTCTCGGAATTACCACGGTCTGTGGGAACGTATCGCTCCAGCAGGCAACGGATAACACATGCAAAATACTCGAATTGGTGGGAGCACCTTCCATTCCGGTCATAGCCGGAGCGGCTGGCCCACTCACACGCAAGTCTCATTATGAGCACCGGGTTCACGGACAAGACGGATTGGGTGGTGCGCTGCCTGATCCGGCCGTATCCAAGCAGGCGGATGAAGGCTTTGCCCCGGACTTTATCATTGAACAGGCGAAGTTATACCCAGGCGAATTGACACTGATTATGACCGCACCGTTAACGAATCTCGCGCTGGCTCTGATGAAGTGTCCTGAACTGCCTACATTATTGAAGGAAGTCATCTTCATGGGTGGCGTCGTTCGTGGACATGGCAATGTTACACCTACTGCGGAGTACAACACGTACGCCGATCCCGAAGCCGCACGCATTGTACTGCATGCAGGTTTCGAGAAGCTCACGCAGGTTGGCTTGGATGTTACCCGTCAAACGCTGCTGAATGAAGAAGCCATCAGACGATTGACTGATCCCGTGCTTCGCGATTATGTGGCACAGAGCACCGAGATTTACATCAATCGTTACGAAGAAATGAACGGCATCCGAGCTTGTGCTCTGCATGATCCACTGGCAGTGGGTGTCGCACTTGCCCCGGATTTGGTTGGACGCAAATCATATTACGTCGATGTCGAGACAGCAAGCCGCTTGTGCGATGGTCAGATGGTGTGTGACTTCCAAAACCGTTTGGGCGAACAGCCCAATACCCTCGTTTGCGAAACGGTAGACGCCGAGGCTTTCCTTGAACTGTTTATCAACGCGTTAAATGCGTAGCTATGACCGTTAAATTCATTTTTTACACAAGAACGAAGTGACAGAAGAAAGCTGGAGAAGCGAAGCGCTCGCCTTTATCCCCGGATTTTTACCCTTTAATAAAGGATCAAAAAAATCTGGGGATAACAGCGATCGAAAGATTCTTCTGGCACGGAGTGAGATAGTGTAAAGTTGTGATTTTAACATGTGAATAAAACCATTTTATAAGTCAGGAGTACCGCGATGAAGAAATCAGTATACTGGCTATTGCTGCCAGGATTCATATTTTTGGCGGCATTTATGATCATTCCGATTGTCCTGACGATCGGATCGACATTTTTTCAGGAAAGCTCCTTCACGTTTGAAGGATACATGCATTTTTTCAGAGACCCTTACTTTTTGAAAATATTGCTTACGACGCTGCAAGTCAGCGTGGTCACCACTATCGTCTGCGTGGTGCTCGGATTCCCGACAGCTTATTATATTTCACGGAAAGCGCCGCGCCGCAAAGGCATTCTGCTTGCGCTGGCCATCTTTCCGCTGCTAACGAGCCCGGTTGTGCGCTCGTTTAGCTGGATGATTATTCTCGGACGCAAAGGGCTGATCAACAACACCCTCGTTGGACTGGGGATCGTGGACAAGCCGCTGGATATTCTGTATACGCCGGCTGCCATGATGATCGGTTTGACCCATCTGTTCCTGCCACTCATGATCATTTCCCTGGTCGGTGTGCTTGAGAACATTGATGGTGATCTGCTCAAGGCGGCACAGAGCCTGGGTGCATCACGCTTCACGGCATTCCGCCGGGTGGTATTCCCGCTGGCCGTGCCAGGGCTTGTGATCGGAGCCGTACTTGTTTTTGTTGGAAGCCTGACGGCTTATACGACGCCTGCACTTTTGGGAGGCAAACAGCGCGTCATTGCGACGTTCCTCTATCAGAACGCTATGACCCTGAACGACTGGTATCTGGCCTCGGTCGTTGCCGCGATTATGATTGTCATTACATTTGTCGTGGTCGGTGTCATGAACAAAATGGCCAAAACTTTAAATCCGAAGGGGTAGACATATGCGGGAGAAACATATCGGGCTGGGCCTGTTCAGTCTGCTGGTCTTTATCTTTCTGCTGGGCCCGCTTCTGATCATCTCGGTGACTTCGTTTGAACCGGGGACGGTACTCAAATTTCCGCCGGAGGGCTTCTCTCTCCGCTGGTACGAAAATATTTTTAACACAGGCGGTTTCCTTCGCACGTTCCAGACGTCCATCATCATTTCCCTGCTGGGAAATTTGCTGGCGCTGTTGCTCGGGGTTCCGGCTGCGTATGCACTTAGTCGTTACGATTTCAAAGGCAAGTCGGTGCTGAATGCATTGTTCCTGTCCCGGTACTCATTCCGGGAATCGTGCTTGGTTTTACGTTGATGAAGTACCTGATCGTGATCTATCATTTGCCGATGTATCTGGGTCTGCTGATTGGTCACACCATTATCATGCTGCCATTTATCATTCGCGTTATTGCATCGAGTCTGTCGAGCTTTGACTTTGCAGTGGAAGAAGCGGCCCTGAGTCTCGGCGCGGGACGGGTTAGAACGTTCTTCCAGATCGTGCTGCCCAACATTCGTTCCGGTATTCTCGCGGCGGTGCTGATTGCGTTTCTGGAGTCGTTCAACAACGTGGACATTTCCGTGTTTATGACCGGACCGGGGTAAGCACATTGCCCATTCAGATGCTGACCTATGTGGAAAATTATTTTGACCCAACCATTGCAGCGATTTCCGTACTGTTGATGGTATTGACTAGACTTTTAATGTTCGTGATCGAACGGATCATGGGCGGATTCTCATACTTTACTAAACGTTAATTGGAGGCGCAGAACGCTATGGCATTGCTGACATTGGATCGCGTATCGGTGGCTTACGATAACCAGACGATCCTGAAGGATTTTCAATTGGAGCTGGAAAAAGGTAAGCTGCTCTCCCTGCTCGGACCGAGCGGTTGCGGCAAAACAACTACGCTGCGCCTCATCGCCGGATTCCTGGAAGCAACACAGGGCAAGTTTATGTTCGGCGGCAAGGATTATACAAAAGTTCCGGTAAATAAGCGGAATTTCGGATTTGTATTTCAGAGTTATGCGCTATTCCCGCATCTGTCTGTCTATGACAACGTGGCCTTCGGCCTGCGGATGCGCAAGGTGAAAGACAAGGATATCTCATCACGTGTGATGCGCATCCTTGAGGTGGTTAACCTGAACGGGTTTGAGAAACGTTTTCCAACAGAACTGTCTGGTGGTCAGCGTCAGCGTGTGGCAATTGCCCGCGCACTGGTTATTGAACCGGATTTGCTATTGTTCGATGAACCACTCAGTAACCTGGATGCCAACCTGAGACTCAATATGCGGGTGGAGATTCGCCGCATTCAGCAGGAACTGGGCATTACGACGCTTTATGTCTCTCATGATCAGGAGGAGTGCTTCTCCATCTCCGATCAGGTAGCGATTATGAACAAAGGCGTTGTCGAGCAGCTCGACCGCCCGGAGACGATTTTTAAATACCCGGCAACGGAGTTTGTAGCCCAATTTATCGGATTTCACAATTTCATTGAATTCGCAGAGCGCAGTGATGCAGGAGAGGTGATCACGCTAAAAGCGGGTGGTCGCTTGTTCACGGCAACTGCGCATCCCGGAACGGCACGTCCCGGTGCACGCAAAGGCGCGATTCGCCCGGATGATCTGATGGTTAGTGGAGATACCTCTGGGGACATGGCTAATGCTTTGCCAGGGATTATCAAAGTAAGCACATACCTTGGACGCAGCTATCAATACGTCATTGAGACAGAACTTGGCGACTTCACAGCCAATCAGGAGATGGAGACACCTTATCTCAGCGGACAGCGGGTGAATCTGATTTTCCCGCAGGATAAGCTTGTCCTTGTGGAATAGCAGCAGGAAGCAGAAGCAGTAAAAGAGGCGTTTTATTAGTTGAATCCAGATGTGGCATATCGAAAATAGCTGTCTCCACTCAATCTGGCTATCGTAAACTACCGCTCTGGATCGCTGTAAAATGCTCATGAAGAAGGAGATTATGCCCCATGCGTGCAGATCAACTAATTAAGAATGTACATGTGTATAACAGTTATTATAAACGATTCGAAATGAACAACGTGGCTGTACTGGACGGCAGATTCATGTATGTTGGGTCAGGCGGACCGGAAATGATTGAAGCCGATGAAGTGATTGATGCACGGGGACGTTACATGATTCCAGGCCTCATTGATATTCATCTGCACATCGAGAGTACGATGGTGACACCGGCAACCTTTTCCCATGGCCTAATCCGTTGCGGGGTAACGTCCATTGTGGCGGAACCGCATGAGATGGCGAATGTGTTTGGTTTGGAAGGTGTGCAGGAGATGATGTCGGCCAGTCGCGAGACAAACGTAGATATGTTCTACGCCATCCCAAGCTCCGTTCCGGCGACACCCATGGAAACAACAGGTGGTTCAATCGAAATCGAAGACATGGATGTGCTGCTGGCTACTGGAGAGATCATCTGTCTGGGTGAGATCATGAACTATGTGGACGTCATCCGGGACCCGGAATGCAAGACCAACCAGATCCTCCAGCATATTCGCCAGAACTATCCCGATCTTGTGATCGAAGGTCATACACCGAAACTGCTTGGGCTGGATCTGCACCGACTGATCTATGCGGGCGTGGATTCCGATCATACGCATCAGAGTATTGAAGGCTTGCAGGCGCGAATTGCGGCAGGCATGTTTATAGAAATTCAGGAAAAATCGATGACGCCAGAAGTTATGGAGTACCTGATTCAACATGATGTTGCTCAGCATTTCTGCTTTGTAACGGACGATGTTATGCCTGATTCGCTGGTGGAACGGGGGCATTTGGATCATATCGTGCGTAAAGCCATTCGGATGGGTATGCGCCCTGAAGATGCAATCTATGCAGCAACCTCGACCCCTGCATCCCGAATGAAAATGACTGATCGCGGTAGCATTGCCCCAGGCAAAGTGGCGGATTATGTGCTACTGTCCAACTTAGATACACTTGCAGTAGAGCAGGTATACAAAAATGGCCGTAAAGCTTATGACGACTACGAACCGTACAAGCAAGACCGGATCAGTGGACAGTTTCCACCTCACTTTTACAAGAGCGTGCAGTTGGATCTGCTGGGAGCCGAGGATTTCGCAATTCGTTTGTCTGATCCGAAGGTGAGTGGGAAAAGTGAAGCATCAGCCTCAGACGCGCAGTTATCTGAAAATGGGATAAACAATTGCCGGGTTATGATTGTGAAGGACGGTTCAACCTTTGTGGAAGAGCATATTGCCCAAGTTCAGGCTGTGAATGGTGAACTGCTCTGGGAAGAGAGTGAATATGGACAGATTGCGACCTTTGAACGTTATGGTGTGAACGGTAACCGGGCACATGGTTTGATTGGTGGAGACACGATTAAGCGTGGGGCCATTGCGACAACGTATTCCCATGATAACCACAACCTTTTGGTCGTAGGGCGCAATCGTGAAGATATGATATTGGCAGCTAACACGGTAATTTCGAGCCAGGGTGGATTCTGTGTGGTGGAAGACGGTAAAGTGTTGTCTCATCTCGAACTCCCTGTGGGTGGCATTCTGACGGAGGAACCGCTGGCGGTAGTATCCCACCAAGTGAAAAAACTACGTGCAGCGATGTTGTCTCTTGGTTATGTGCACTATAACCCGATTATGTCGATCAGTACCCATTCCCTAGCGGTAAGTCCAGCTCTGAAAATTACGGATCACGGCCTGATTGATGTGAATGCAGGCAAGGTTGTACCGTTGATCATCTAATTTAAATACACACATTTCGTGATGTACCTCCAATTAGATTGTTGATCGTGGAGTAGTGTTAATTATAAAAAGAAAAGTCCAATACCCCGTATCGCCACGATGAGTCGCGTTACGGGGTATTGTTGTATGACCAAGGATTTAAAATCATAATTCCTATGTACTGAGCCTGGCAAGAGGAACATTGAGCTAGATTTTGATCATTCCTTTTAGCGACCATTCCAAATATTTGGATACCGAAGGCGCGACCCATTTTCGGCTATCATTTTCATGATTCCATACAAAGACGTCTTCTTTACAAATTCCATCCCCCGTCACTGGAAACGCGAATAAATCGCCAATTCCACTTTCACCGAAAAAGACCAAGTTATCAAATGGCATATAAAATTCTTGGAAGTGTCCGTCCCGATAGTGTTTGTTTTCATTCTTGATTCGGTCTATTGGCCATATTAGACCTAAATCATAAATGGCTTTTACCCCATTGGTTTCCAACAATATTTCCTTTAGTTCACGGGGCAGAGCGACATGGAACAAGCTCTCAACCTTTGCAAGTTCGTCTCCCGATGCAGGAGAACTGAACGTATACTCTTTTGAAATTCCCTGAAGATGCTCTCTCCACATGAATAAAGTCCTCCTCGCAATATTTAATTATATTAGGACATGTACGCAAACGACATTTACTCCAGTAAAAGCAGTCCTCCATAACTACACCGACTACGATCTTAAAATAGAGTAGGCAAAGTTATGTAAGGACTACTCTTTCTAACTTCGGTTTACCAAGTAAGCCAACCACTCGTTCGTATATAATTGTGAAGGAGATCGTATTGCTCGGTGTACATCAATCGTTTCATTTTGGTTCTATACAGACGATAATCTTGTTTACGAGCCGGTTTACTTTCTTTGTTAAAATGAGTGCTCTTGATTCCTTTGCGGAAATCTTTGAGCTTCTCTTTTCTTGGATCAATGAACTTCTTGTTGTTTTTCTGATTATGCGATTGTTCATTTTCCCAAGATTGAATCTCTTCCTGTGCAAACATCTTCATCCCCGTTGTGCCGGGTTAGATTTTGGCTTCGGGAGCCATGGCCTTAGACACAACTAATAGAAGAAGACTTTCGGATTGAACATAAGCATCACCTCTGAGATAATAGATAATTCATCCTTATTTTAACATATATAATGGATCTTTATGCTACTCCAAGTACGGGGTAATCATGTTTAAGCACGCATACTTGTTTGGACTGGCCAACTCAATGCATATATAGTAAGAAGAGAATGTTTGGAGCCAACACCAGGAGGATAAGTAGCAATTATGGAAAAAACAAATAAAACGAGAGCTATCTTTTTCGATGTAGACGACACCTTGTATGACCACTTGCAGCCGCTGAAAGGAGCACTACAGGAGGTTCTTGGTCTGCCATACGATTTCCCGTATGGCGAGGCATACCATCGTTTCCGTTATTATAGCGACTGGCTGTCTGCCCAAGAAGACTTGTCTGCTGTACCCGAACCGGAAGCGGTGGAACGGATGCGTCATCGCAGATTTGAGCTGACCATGGCGGAATTTGGACTACCCCTGCAATCGGGACAGGCTGAAGAATTGCAAGCACAGTATTTAAATAGACAGTTTCAGATCCAACCCTTTGAGGGGGCATATGAACTTATACGGAGACTTCTTGCAGAAGGGCATACAGTAGGGTTAATTACCAATGGAGAAGGAGCGCATCAGCAAAAGAAGCTTGAAGCGCTTGATGTTTCCAGCCTTATCCCTGAGGAACGGATTTTTATTTCGGTACACTTGGTTACGCCAAGCCGGATCGCAGATTGTTTGAGCATGTAAGCAGGAGGACGGGATCGGATTCCAGCTCCAGTTATTACATCGGCGATTCTTGGCGCAATGATGTTGTCGGTGCAGTGGATGCCGGATGGAAAGTGATCTGGTTCAACCATCGTAATGCTTTGCCAGAATCAGAGCATCAGCCTCATCATGTTGCGCGTAGTTATGAAGAGGTAAGCCGTATCCTTACATCCGAGTTGGTTCAACAATAAAGCATGCGCTATGTGCATTGGTGCAGTCCTGATTACTCACTTGAGGATCAGGGCTTTTTTTGTTGTTGGATACGGAGTGAGGATTGTCATTGTATATCGGCGAAAATCGCGGTATAGATACTTTATGTAAAGGTGTTGGAAGAGTCTTTCCGCATGAGTCAAAGATGAAGCACAGCTTCATGGAATCTTCATTTGAAAGAGTAGTCTAAAGCCTTCACAAAGGATATGGTCAATGTTATAATTAAAACAAGATTTAGATTAAGTCTAAATTAAATAAACCAAATTAACTTATGCTACTAAATTCAAAACTATATCGTATTCGAGAGGGGATAAATTCCATGAGCACAATCCAGACTAGAAACAACACTTTTGCAAATCAAGCCACTGAACTTCACAATGTCCTGAACCGCCAGATCGCAGGCTGGTCTGTACTGTACACCAAACTGCACCACTTCCACTGGTATGTCAAAGGTCCTCACTTCTTCACACTGCATGCCAAATTCGAAGAGTTATATAACATGGCTACAGCGAATATGGACGAAGCCGCAGAACGCCTATTGGCCATTGGTGGACGCCCGGTCGCAACGATGGCTGAACAACTGCGGTTGTCACCAGTTGAGGAAGCACAGGGACAGTTCTCGGCTGAAGACATGGTAGAAACAGTAGTTTCCGATCTGAGAGCCATGGTGGGTGTAATTAATCAGGGTATTCAAGCAGTGGGCGAAGCCGAGGATAACGCAACTGAAGATATGCTGATTGGATTCACCGCTTCATTGGATAAAGAGATCTGGATGTTAAACGCATTTCTGGGCAAATAAGCTAAGTTCCCCTGCATCCGCTGACAACGATATGTAGAGTCCGTGAACAAAGTGCCCGTTCGCTTACAAATCCGGTGTTCTTGCCGTATAATGATGGCATTCAAGATGTATAGATTGGTGGAATGAATAATGCGGACAGACCTGGAAGAATTGCGGGATGAAGCTGAACGGTTTATATATAGATGTTATGAGGAGCTGGGCCATTCGCGTGAAGACGCGCAGGCCCGGCTTGTTGCAGTTCTGAATGAGATTGAGCACACAGGCACATATGTGCATACTGCGGATGAACTGGAGCATGGCTGTAAAATGGCATGGCGGAACAGCAACCGCTGCATCGGACGGCTGTTCTGGGATAAACTGCGCATTATCGATGCACGGCATGCAGATACCGTTGGAACAGCAGCGGATGCTGTGCTGACGCACATCCGAGCGGCCTCCAACGGAGGTAAGATCATTCCAATGATTACGATCCTTCCACCTGATGGACCGAATGGAGCACCCGTACGGATTTGGAATCACCAGTTGATTCGTTATGCAGGATATGAGACGACGGATGGTATTGTAGGCGACCCTGCATCCGTTGAGCTAACGAAGACAGCAATTTCGCTTGGTTGGAAGGGGAAGGAACACCATATGATGTGCTGCCTATGATTATACAGGCACAGGGACAAGCTCCAGAGTGGTATCCAGTGCCCGAGGAAGACATCGTGGAAGTGAGGATTGAACACCCGGAACGTCCCGAGATTGTTGAATTGGGCATGCGCTGGTACGGTGTGCCGATGATTGCCGATATGCGGCTGGAGATTGGCGGCATATCCTACCCGGCAGCTCCATTCAACGGCTGGTATATGGGTACTGAGATCGGTGCGCGTAATCTGGCGGATACGTTTCGGTATAACAAACTGCCTGCGGTAGCGGCAGCCCTTGGCCTGAATACGTCGAGTGAAACGACGCTATGGAAAGATCGGGCTCTGGTAGAGCTGAATGTAGCTGTACTGCATTCGTTCAAGAAAGCAGGCGTGAGCATTGTGGATCACCACACGGCGGCAGCGCAATTTGCCTTGTTTGAGCAGCGGGAGGAGAAGGCTGGGCGCGAGCTGACAGGCGATTGGGTTTGGCTGATTCCGCCCGTGTCTCCGGCGACGACGCATATTTTCCACAGCTCCTACCGCAATGAGATTGTGAAGCCAAACTTTTTCTATGGAGATCATTCCTATAAGCTGGATTCAGAACAAGCAGAAGCTGAACTTCAGAACAGGGAAAGCCAACAACTCGTGGGGGATCACCAGCCTAAGGCGGAGAATCCACCAATGAAATGCCCGTTTGCACACTGATGTGCGAGCGGGTTATTTTTTTGAAGTGTTTTCATCAAAGCACAGGCTCTAAAATAGGAAATGAAGCTAAATATTCTTTCTCTATATGGAAATTAATTGCACTTCTATAATAAGGACCATGACTTTATATAGGAGGGGTTATCCATGGGTTACATTGAATCGCTTCGAGAAATGGTTGGCAATGCACCTGTTATTCTGGTGAGACCGAGTATTTTAATATTGAATCAATCAGGTGAAATTTTGTTGGTTCGAAATGCAGATGATACGTGGGGAGTACCAGGTGGAATGATGGAGCTGGGCGAGTCGGTGGAAGAATGTGCGATGAGAGAGGTAAGGGAAGAGATTGGGCTACAGATCAAGAAACTTAAGCTATACGGCGTCTTTTCCGGGAAAGAGTTATATACGAAATTAAGAAATGGACATGAATATTATAATGTGGTCATTGGTTACATTTGTACGGAATTTGAAGGCGAGTTGAAGCCCGATGGGGTGGAAGTCCTTGAAGCAAAGTTCTATAAACCGACGGAATTGCCTGAGAAAACAGACCCTTATTTAAAAAGTAAAATTGAAGAAAATGCACTACATATAGCAACTTTATTAGGAATAAATAAATGATGGAGGCTGCCCACTGGTGTGGGCAGTCTTGTGCGTCTACCCCCGTTTGGATCTGTAACGGCTGCGCATCACCGCCTGAACAGCGATAGCGGCAGCGATCAGAAGCAGATTGAACACGAACACAGTATACAGCGATCCATACTCCACAAGCAGCGCAGCTACCAGAGGGGAGACGATAGAGCCAATCTCGGCGGCAGAGACAATTTTGCCTATGACGGAGCTCCTACCCTCGTCCGGGATATGATCTCCGATATGAGCAAAGAACGAGTCCATGTAACATGCACCGCCAACACCGCCGATCAGCATGCCCACGTAAACCCACACATAAGAAGATGTGCTCAGAAAAACGACCACTTCGATGCCAATCATCAGCATGCCGAACATGCAGAGCAGCAGGCGATCCCCCATCCGATCAGACAAGTAACCTGCTACAGGGGCAGCTGCAAGTGTAGAGATTCCGGCAACGGTAAAGGCAAGGCTGGTCGCAAACGGGTCCCAGTGCATGATATGAGCAGCATATAGTGCAAAATAAGTCAGAAACACGGCATAGGCGCTCATCTCCAGAAAATGCACCGTACCGTAGCCAATCAGTTGTTGCCGCCGGGTAAGTCCGGTGGATGGTTCTGGAATGGTTGGGCTAGGTGTATCGTTGACTGTAGAAACGGTGTAATCCGTATCCATAGGCGTTTGCGTTTGTTTTACAATACTTGAAGACTCGCTTGAAGTCTGACCGTTCACCTCACTTTCAGACACTTGATCTGCTTTTGATGCCGACTTTATCCCCATTGCCGCAACGACAGCCATCAGACAGCACACGGTAACGAGTAAAAAAGGCACGGACAACGGCCAGTGCAATGAGAGCCAGCCGCTGATGACCGGACCCAGCACCATACCCCCGCCTTCACTGCTGCTGATATAACCGTTGAACAGCCCCCGGTTGTCGACATTGCCTTCATCCCCGATGATGGAACGCACGACGACCGTAAGTCCGGTAGAAGCGAGCCCTTGCAGCAACCGTAGCAGGCCGAATAGTAGGGCGGCAGAAGATACAGCGAACCCGCCCATACAGACAGCGAGCAGCAGCAGCATGGCAATTAGTGCCCGCTTGCCCCCGATTTTCCGATAGAGTGCCGCAGCGGGCACCCCGCCAATCACTTTTCCGACATAAAAGAGTGCAAAAATAACCCCCATCATCCAGCCGGACAGGCCAAATTCCTCAATAAACAAGGGGAACAGGGGCAGGATCATGAAACCGCCCATCTGACTGAGAAAACAAATGATCATCAGTAAAGGCAGGTTACGGCGAATATCCACCAACAAGACTCCTTTCGCACAGAAACTGAACTCCGAAATCTTCCTTCAATCACTCTACATGGATTGCGTAGATATCGACATATACCCGTAATGTATGCTGTATTTGTGAGAATAAGAAGAAATAACACAGGGCGTTTACATCAAAACCATTGCGGATATAGCTGAATCATATAAAGGAGCGTGTAGGATATCCATGGCTACATAAAGGGCAATCAATAAGGCCAGAGATTATAAATAGATGGAGGTTAAACCAAAGCAGAATCTTATAATCAGTATAATGAGATGCAGGGATGCGTTGGAGGGGGCTCCTGTTGGCTTTGAATAAAAAAAGACACCCAAGTGGTGTCTGTAAAAAAAGTGCAATTGAAATTTAGAGCTGTTAACCTGATCCTACATCATGTGTCATAAGTGTAAGCAGTACATTAGAAATAGGTGTAGTAACACTGTAAGCAGTATACTACTTACTAACAGCGTTGAAAGGATTTTTTTCATGTGAGGAATATATTTTATCATTCAGACTATTGAATTTCTCTCGCTTGTCCTCATCTTCCCATTCTCTGTGTTGATTAAATACCGTTAGACATTTGATCGTATTAGAGTCACTGCTTATATTACCGGCAAATTCTAATCCCTCAAGTAAAATATCGATGCCTTGGGTACGTTCACGATGTAAATGGTACTTCCCCAGATTAGCTAAAAATGTCGCGTATTCCTCCGCCTTGATTGGTTTATTGTATTCTCCAAACGCGCTGTTATATGTCTTGTAAGGGATATGTTCCTGGAAACGATCCAAAATGGCATCAATGTTGATATCAAACATGTTGGCTACCTTGACAATATGGCACATTCCAGAGAAGATTTCATCAGGCTGCGATGCAATATATTCGATGTAGTCTGGCAAGATACTCAGATCTCCCGCAAGCAATCGATATAGATACTGGTTAGCTTTTGAAAAGTCATTAAATTGATTAATAATGAGCTTGGCCTCATCGGAAGAATCATGAATCCAGTCATCTGCATTGGTATACAAAACGGTGTATTCAATTGCTCTCTGATAATCTTCATATTGTTCATATACTGCAGCTTGGAGCAGGCGCGCATACAACATGTAGAAGTAAAAAGGGCGAACGGGCTGTTTAGCTTTAGAATCTTTGCGTTTGGCGCGAAGGGAAAGTTCGTACTGAATGGAAGCGAGACGGAACATCTCTTCCGAGAGTTCACCCACCTTGTGCCATTCATGCAGCGAAACATAGACGTGAGCCAGATGTTTGAGTGCTTCCAACTGGTCGGACTCCTCCAGGCGATTCGCATAGGGCTCGAACAATGTGGCGGCCCGCAAATTTTGGGTCAGGTTATCACTTAATGAAAGAAGGAACAATCGATATCGACACAGGGCTAATCGCTCGGAATGCTGGTATTTCTCGATTACACTAACGCCCTCATATAGCAACGCGGCGGCCTCGTTGTACTGATCATGGAACAGCTCCTCTGCAACCTCAAAAATCAAAGTTCCGTAGTTAGTATTATCCAGAAGATTGCTCAAAATTAATTTGATGCAATCCAGACGCTCCACCTCTGCACAGCGGATGATAAAAGGGCGCATTCTTCGCCAATCCGGTGCAGTCAGAGTAAAGCATTCTCCCACAAACCGCGAATAGAAATGGTCTTCCTTCACACCCATGGCTCTTGTAATACCATCAAGCTGGCTCATGGAGAACGGTTTATTCTGATTGATGAGGCGACTGAAAGAGCCTGGATTTATGTTTGCTCGTTGTGAGAACTGGCTTTGCGTTAAATGGTGATTGTTTATGTATTGCAACACTTCCGCTCGTATAGTCTTATTTAGCATGCATGACACCGCCTTTATCATCACCCAAAATTTAGTGTAAAAAACCATATATATGAATTATAATCCTATAATTTTACAGTGGTCAATATTTTCTTTGGCAATTCATAAAAGTTTATACAGAATATCTTTTGGAATGAAAGAAAAAAGGATATAAATTACGTTATAAGAAACAAGGCTGGGACAAAGTCGTGTATAATAGGTTGGGTTTGTAATGGAAGAGGCCTGCAAGAAGAATAAGCAATAGAGGTATACCTCAAGTTTAAAGGGGGCGAAATGAAGCATGTCAGAACAACAACCGATTATCCGGTTCGACCGGGTGACTCAGCAATACGATCAGGATGAAGCCGTATTGAAGGAAGTCAGCTTCGAGATTGAGCGGGGTAAATTTTATACGCTACTCGGCCCGTCAGGCTGCGGGAAAACAACGATATTGCGCTTGATCGCCGGCTTTGCGGAGCCGACACAGGGCAGTATTTATTTTAACGGTGCAGTGATTAACCAAGTGCCTGCCCACCAGCGGCAGGTGAATACCGTATTTCAGGATTACGCGTTATTTCCACATTTGAATGTATTTGAGAACGTAGCTTTTGGTTTGCGGATCAAAAAAATGAAAACCGCTGAGATTCGCGACAAAGTGCTTGAAGCACTCAAGTTCGTCAATCTCTCCGGTTATGAAAACCGTGAAATTGGCGAGATGTCAGGCGGACAACGGCAGCGTGTCGCGATTGCGCGGGCGATTGTCAATGAACCCGAGATTCTGCTGCTGGACGAGCCGCTCTCTGCACTCGATCTGAAGCTGCGGACCGAAATGCAGTATGAACTGCGTGAGCTGCAACAGCGATTGGGTATTACGTTTATTTTTGTCACGCATGATCAGGAGGAAGCCCTGGCGATGTCGGATGAGATTTTTGTCCTGAACGGTGGCGTTATTCAACAGAGCGGCACGCCCAATGATATTTATGATGAGCCGATTAACCGCTTTGTGGCGGACTTTATTGGCGAATCGAACATTGTATCCGGCAAAATGAAGCAGGACTTTGTCGTGGAATTCGCTGGCGCACAGTACGAATGTGTCGATCAGGGTCTGCAGAAGGACGAGCCTGTGGAGATTGTGATTCGTCCAGAGGATATGGAGATTACAACCGAGGAACAGGGCAAAATGCAGGTCAACGTGGACTCCCAGCTGTTCCGCGGGGTGCATTACGAAATATCCACCTACGATGACGCAGGCAATGAGTGGCTGGTTCATTCCACCAAGAAAGCTGTGGTAGGCGATCGTATTGGTCTGTATTTTGACCCGGAAGCGATCCACGTCATGCGCTTTAACGAGACGGAAGAAGAGTTCGACAAACGTCTGGAAGCCTACCAAGAGGCCGTTCATGCAGACTAAGGCGAGTACACGCAATGCGTATCTGATTCCATATGTGTTATGGATGGTGTTGTTTGTAGTTGCTCCGGTTCTGCTGGTGGTGTATTACTCGTTCTTCGATGTGGAGGGCAACTTCACGCTGGGTAACTATGCCCGGTTCTTTACACCTGTGTACATGCAGATGACTCTGAGCTCGTTCTGGTATGCTTTTCTGATCACGGTGTTCTCACTGTTGGTCTCGTATCCAACGGCGTATTTACTGACTCGTACGAAGCACAAGCAGCTGTGGCTGCTGCTTATTATTTTGCCAAGCTGGATCAATCTGTTGTTAAAAGCGTACGCCTTTATCGGCCTGTTCGGCACGTATGGCCTGACCAATTCCCTGCTTGAAGTGGTGGGTATTGGCACGCAACAGATTTTGTTCACCGATTTCAGCTTTATCTTTGTCTCGGTGTACATCTTCATTCCGTTCATGATCCTGCCGATCTTCAACGCGCTGGAAGAGATGAATCCGTCGCTGATCTATGCGGCACGGGATCTTGGGGCATCGTCATGGCTGACGTTCCGCCGGGTCATCTTTCCGCTGACACTCAGCGGAGTGAAATCCGGCTGTCAGGCCGTATTTATTCCGGCGTTATCCTTGTTCATGATTACCCGCCTCATTGCGGGGAACCGGGTAATTACGCTGGGAACAGCGATTGAGCAGCATTTTCTCGTCACCCAGGACTGGGGGATGGGCTCGACGATTGCCGTCTTTTTGATTATTGCGATGGCGATCATTATGTTCCTGACCGGGTCAGGCAAGAAGGAGGTGCGTAATGGGAAGAAACGGAAAGCTGTCTAACGTCTATCTGGCCGTTGTATTCGCCATACTGTACGCACCGATCGCGTATCTGATCTTCTATTCCTTCAACAGTGGCGGTCATATGCGCGGCTTTGAAGGGTTTACGTTGGAATGGTACAGGGAAGTATTTGCCGATACCCGGCTGCTGATCATTGTACTGAATACGTTTATTATTGCGCTCCTGTCCTCGGCGATCTCGACGATGCTCGGTGTGGCAGGGGCACTGGCGATCTATCATGTACGGCGCAAACGGACCAAGAATACGTTGCTGTCACTCAATAACGTGCTTATCGTCAGTCCGGATGTCATCATCGGTGCCTCATTTCTCATTCTGTTCACCATGATTGGCATCAAGCTCGGATTCACTTCGGTATTGTTGTCTCATATCGCATTCAGCGTACCGATTGTTGTCATCATGGTACTGCCGAAGCTTCAGGAGATGAGTCCAACCTTGATGGATGCGGCGCGTGACCTGGGTGCGGGATCATGGCAGATCCTGACTCGTGTGGTGCTTCCATACGTCAAACCGGGGATTTTTGCCGGGTTCTTCATGGCCCTGACATACTCACTGGATGATTTTGCGGTAACATTCTTTGTCACAGGTAACGGCTACTCCACACTCTCGGTGGAGATTTATTCAAGAGCAAGGCAAGGTGTGTCATTGTCCATCAATGCGCTATCAACGCTGCTATTCCTGCTGACGGTGCTGCTGGTGGTTGGGTATTACTTTATTAACCGCCGCGCAACACGGATACCACCCGGAGGAAAGGGGCTGCGTCCATGAAGCAACTGGTACGGACATTTGCGATTGTATTCATCGCTGCCTTTGCCCTGATGATTCTGGCCTCGTATCTGAACAAGAGTCAGGGATATTCGGGCGGCAACACGCTGACCATCTATAACTGGGGCGATTATATCGACCCTGATCTGTTGAAGGAATTTGAGCAAGAGACAGGCATTAAGGTGATATATCAGACGTTTGATTCGAATGAAGCGATGCTGACCAAGATTGAGCAGGGCGGAACCACGTTTGATGTGGCGATTCCTTCCGAATATGCGATTAGCAAAATGAAAGAAGAGAACCTGCTCGTTCCACTGGATCACAGCAAGCTGCCCAATCTGAGCAACATCGACCCACGGTTTATGGACCTGTCCTTCGATGAGGACAATAAGTACTCCATTCCGTACTTCTGGGGAACGGTGGGGATTGTGTACAATCCTGAACTGGTCGATGGGTTAACGTTTGAGAGCTGGAACGATCTCTGGGACCCACGTTTGAAAAACCAGATTCTGTTACTCGACGGTGCCCGTGAAGTGATTGGCATGGGGCTGAACAGCCTTGGTTATTCGCTGAACGATACGAACGAAGACCATCTGCAGGAAGCTTTGAAAAAGCTATCCACCCTGACGCCTAACGTCAGAGCCATCGTCGGAGACGAGATCAAAATGCTGCTGGCGAACGAAGAAGCCGCGGTTGGACTCGTATGGTCCGGGGATGCGTCTGAAATTATGGATGAGAACGACAAGCTGGATTACGTCGTTCCTGAAGAAGGCTCGAACCTATGGTTCGATAACATGGTCATTCCAAAGACCGCAAGTAATATTGAAGGCGCTCATCAGTTTATTAACTTCATGCTGGTCCCGGATCATGCGGCACGTAATGCCGAATATGTCGGGTATTCCACACCAAACGCCGAGGCATTGAAGCTGCTGCCAGAGGATATTTCGGAGGATGAGCGATTCTATCCAGATGAGACGCTGACAGGCAAGCTGGAAGTGTACAATAATCTGGGCAAAAAAATGCTCTCGCATTATAACGATTTGTTCCTCGAGTTTAAAATGCATAGCAAATAAAAGGCATTCGAGTGAGATGTATCGGATAAATGTTTGTTTCATGCCCGTCCAACCCGCTAACGAATCTATCGTACCTTATTGGGCTGATTTGCTTGGGTTACGAATGCTAACGAACTTCAGCGAAGCTATTTTCCATTTAACAGGTGCCAAACGGCAAATAAGCTGCTATTTACGCAGGATAACGTCTCTCTGATTCGTTAAAACTCCAATTGGAGTAATTGACCGCCAATAGTGCGTGTATAGTTCGTTAGACTTGGAAAAGGAATAAACAGGGGTGCTGCTCGTCATTTCAATTGAATGACGAGCAGCACCCCTATATTTTTACCCTACCTCAGAGCAAATAGCTGAAGTAGGTTGTCTTATTTTTGTTTACACATTAACGGAGAGGGCAGAAATAATCTGTAGAAGCGAAGCGCTCGCCTTTATCGCAGGATTTTACCCTTTATAAAAAGGGAATCAAAAAAATCCGGCGATAACAGCGATCGGAAGATTATTCTGCACGCGGAGTGGTCTAGTGTAAACGCTATAAGATTTACATGCGCTTTTTGCGTCCCACAATGATCCACGCCCCACCCATAATCAGCACAATCGCCACGAACGGTTGAACAAAGGTTAGACTGTTCAGCATCGTGCCAATCGACATGACGGAGAAGAATAACAGGGAGATTACCGTCAGGATGTTGATCGGAATCAGCAGCCATTTGTTACGGCCACCAAACCAATACAATTCAAACAGACCTACCGCTACCGCAAGAATGAAGCCAGGCCACATTGTGCTCCAGTTGCCAAAGAGCATGGCGATCTGGCTGACAACACCTGCCGTAAGCAAGATACCCCCAGGAACCAGCAATCCAATTCCTCGTCCAATCATGGAGAAGTACAGCCAGTGGAAGAACAGCCCCAGCGGAATCACAAACAGGGTGGGCCAGAATGTGGCAAAGATCGTACCTGGACCGAGTGAACCTCCCTGGTTCAAAATCAGGTACACGCCCAGCAAAATAAGGACGGGCGCAAGGATGGTGCGTTTAGCCATGATATCTCTCCTTTTCAATACAAGATCAATTCCCGAACGGTCATGGAGTATGTTTTCTCGTTATTTACAGCATACCATGAACCTCAAAAGGGTATCCTCGGTCTTTGGAGTTAAACTGGACCTAGACTAAAGTCTAGGTACGAAATATGCAATCGAGATCAGTCCAATCAAAGGCTCCACAGAAACGTTCCGTCTAAGATGGCTGGATAAATTGATGGAGATGGGGATGAAGCAGGGTGGGCGGAAATAAACCCTATGACAACCCAGTCAGTGAATTCTAACCAACAATTTTAACGCTCCCATTCAGTAGCCATGCAGTTACCTATGCCATGTAGTTAGCTACGCGAAGAAGCCCACTCCGCGAAGAGTGGGCCTTTTTCTTTTATAAAAGAGGGTAATTCCTCACTTCACCACATCCGAATGCTTCTTGCCCCAGCTGTTCACGCCATCATCTTCGATAATGGAGATGGCCGCATCGGCGATGTCGGGATCTGTCATTAACTTCTCCTGAATACGGAACTTGATATCATCGGCATCAGCAAGGCTTAGCCCTTTCGTTAGCTCGATTAGACCCTCGACGTGGTAATAACGGCCTTCCTGAATAATGCGCATCATCTGGATATCTGCAACATGAGTGTCGGCCAGAATGGTCTGGGATACTTTGTCCTCAACATCCTGTGGAGCCGCTACACCAATCAGTCCGATCATATTGTCATAGCCGACACGGAAAGCGACAGCGATCATCAGGCATCCAATAATGGTCGTCACGATTCCATCGAGCAATGCAAAATTGGTCAGTGCAATGACAACAACAGAAATCAGGGCGAGTGTCGCACCGATTACTGCTACAACATCTTCGTAAAATACAAGGCGTGTTGGCGGTGCAGCGCGTCCTACATTTTTGATTGCAGCAGGGAACAGGGCCAGGCCTGACGCTTTGGGAGCGCGTGCTTCTTTGAGAATTTCTTTCATCGCTTTGATCAGAATGGCTCCATCGATCACAATGTTAAGCACCAGCACACCGATGTTAATCCAGAGACCACCCGAATGACCAACAGGATGCTGTAAGAGGTGAATCCCTTCATGAATCGTTTCATAGGCCATAATGGTCACAACGATAACGGCAATCATACAGAAAATGTTGATGACCCGTCCGAATCCGGTTGGAAAGCGGCGTGTAGGTTTTTTCTCGGACAGTACACTTCCGACAAAGACAAACCCTTGGTTGATGGCATCGGCCATAGAGTGCATCGCCGAGGCGAACATGGCTCCACTGCCACTGAATAGAAAAGCTCCTCCTTTGCACAGTGCAAGTACCGCATTACCTGCCATGGCTACGGCCGAGGAGGTGTTTCCCTTTTGACGAGAGACATCAAGCTCTCAGACTTTGGTTGTTCAGCCACTTCGAATGTTCCTCCCAGAAAGATATGATAGGTGTAGAAAGAGTAATCCGTCATTACAGCTTGTTCATTTCCACTAAATGTTATTATAGCTTGCTTTAGAGCCCCCAGCATTATGCAAAAAAGGTCATATCACTCCAAACACCCGTGCGGTTTCACACGAGTGTTTGGTTATTTTTATATATGGAGTTATATAAACTAATCAATCGATGTTCAATCAAATTTCCAGCAAGACAGGCTCAGGTTGCCATACTGATAGGCTTTGAACAGGAGTGATGCTTGCTTGTTCTGGTCTCCGGCGCCCATGGCGAGCAGCAGCGGCAAAAAATGCTCTGGCGTAGGCACAGCCGCTTGGGCGGATGGTGCGAGCTTGTCATAGGCAAAGAGGGATTCTGTATCCCAGCTCACCAGCTTGTCATGCAGCCAGTTGTCAAACGCCATGGCCCAAGGATCAGCGCCTGCGCTTTCCCAGTTTAACTGACGCAGATTGTGTACCGTTCCACCACTGCCAATGACGAGAACATCCTGCTCACGTAATGTGGCGAGCGCCTGTCCTACCCGATACTGCTGTTCACTGGACAGATAACGGTTTACAGACAGAGCAACAACCGGGATATCCGCATCCGGATAGAGCAGGCGAAGAACGACCCAGGCACCGTGATCCAGACCACGAACGGGGTCGCTCTCTACCGGAATCCCAGCATCCGCGAACAGACGCTGAATCTTCGCAGATGTCTCTTCATGTCCTTGTGCCGGGTATTTGATCTGATACAGCTCGGGTTGGAAGCCACCAAAATCATAGATGGTCTCGTAATTCGCTGCCGAAGAAACCAATTGGGTTGTGGATTCCCAGTGAGCAGAGAACAGTACGATTGCTTTAGGTTTCGGCAGTTCCTGTCCGAGCTTTTGCAGAAATTCAGTGTACTCATTCTCCTCCAGTGCGAGTGATGGCGCGCCGTGAGCGACAAACAGGGATGGCATCATTATGAATTCAGTCCTTTCAGGTCTTCGGCAGCCAGCTTGGCATCCGTCCGAAGCCATTGTTGAAATTGTTGATATAGATCGGGGGTGACTTGGTGCCCACCGTGATATGGAACATACGTAACGTTATGGGTGTGTTCACGGAAGAAACTTGCGTTATCCTCGCCAAGTTGCAGCGGGAAGAGATGATCCTGATCGCCATGCGATATGAATACAGATAAATCCGAGTTGGGCTGTAACTTGTATTCGTCTTTCACAAATTGCGGAATGTAACCACTCATAGCTACAATTCCCTTGATTGCATCTCCCATGATTAGCGAGAGCGTCATTGCCATAATGGCGCCCTGACTGAATCCGGCGATATAACGCCGTGCGGGATCCATGGCATATTTGGCGGACAAGTCAACGATTAGCTGCTGCAATCCCTGAACAGACGCGTCGAACAATTCCCGGACGGGATTGCCAATGCTTTTAATCTGAAAATAGGCGTAGCCGCTACCCTGAACAATGGGTCCCCTTATGGCCACGATAATAAAATCGGACTGAAGAGGCTCCATTAAACGAAGCATATCCTGCTCATCCGAACCCATGCCATGCAGGGCAAAGATCACGGGATAGTGTTGTACTGTATTGTAATCGGAAGGAAGCCGAACCTCGTAAGTCAATGAATAACTCAATGGAATCACCACCTGATCAGAAATGATAATCTAGATAAAGTTTGCTGATATAAAACTAATATTCTTATTGATGAACAAAATTTATCATGATTCCATTGTAGGGTCAATATTTTTTTTGTATTATGAAAATATGTTCCGTATAAGAAATCCTAGACAGGCATTTCCGACACGCCGTGGAATCTAAGGGAAATGACAGTGATTGATCCGTTTGGCAACCGGATTGTTTTTTATGAACCTGACGCAAAATAGATTGAAGAGTTGATATTTCTATAGAAGAGGAGGTTTTGCAACATGGATATCGGCCTAGCCATTCGTACGATCCGCAAACAGAAACAGATCACCATCATGCAAATGTGCGAAGGTACGGGGCTGTCCAAGGGGTTTATCAGCAACGTGGAAAATAATAAAACCTCACCTTCCATTGCCACACTCGAAAGTATCGCGGATTATCTGGAAGTTCCACTTCCTTACTTGCTGCTGTCACCAGAACAACGGATGAACGTGGTGCGCAAGGGTGAGCGCAAGGAAACAACTGCCGGGAGCGGGCAGATCAAGGTACAGCATCTAACGGCAAAGGGTGCCATGCGGATGTCCATTGTGGAGCTGCCCGCAGGTGCATCAACGGGGGTAAACAAGCATGCTGGAGAAGAAAGTCACCTGATTCTGCAGGGCAAGATTCGTGCAGAGCAGTGTGAGGATGTAGAGATTCTGGAGGCGGGGGATTCATTTAGCTGGAATGCCATCGTTCCCCATGAAGTAACCAATATTGGGGAGGAGCCCGCGGTGGTGCTGATCGCCGTGTCCAAGGAGCTGGATCTGGACCATTTGTGGGACGCATAAGCAGAGGATAATGGAATGAAGAAATGAGAGAAGTGACGCTGCATTAATCATAAGGGTAGAGAATCAGCGCGATGAATTGTATTCAGACACGATGGCTGCTGCTGAATATGTAAAAGGCCGCCCAGAGGTTTCTCGGGCGGCCGGATGGCGACGGATTGCATCATTAGAAATGGTTGCTTCCGTCATTCATTGTTCTTTATAAATGGTTCGACTACTCCTGCTTACTGCGGATTAGTTGTCCAGATGCCTGCGGCTTTAACAAATACACGGTCCGACAGCTTGAGCGTCGCCAAAGCCAGTTCAGCTACGTCCTCCGCTTGCATCATTCGGTCTTCGTCTCCAACTTTCAGTCCGGCATTGGTTGCCAGCTCTGTGTTCACCGTACTTGGTGTTAATGCAGTAACCCGGATATTGGATTTACGTACTTCCTGCATCAGGGATTCGGTCATGCCGAGCAGGGCGAATTTGGATGCACAGTAGGCTGAACCCGTTGCGAATCCACGCTCACCAGCAGTAGAGGCGATATTAATGATGCTGCCACTGCTTTCCTTGATCATGCTTGGCAGCACAGCACGAGTTACATAGTATGTACCCATGACATTGACATGCAGGATGCGCTCCCACTCTTCCGGGTCCATATCCAGCAAGGTGCCGAAGCTTGCGATACCTGCATTGTTAATAAGGATATCCACCGCGCCAAGCTCCATCTCGATAGCTGCTACGGCTGCCTCAGCCTGAGTGCGATCCGAAATATCCGCAATGGCACTGGTTACTTTCACACCATATTCTTGACTCAGCGATTGCTGGAGAGCCTCCAGATCGGAGGCCGTCCGAGCGATAAGTCCGAGATGTACACCTTCCTTGGCAAGTGCCTGAGCAATGGCACGGCCAATACCTTTACCGGCGCCAGTGATGACAGCCGTTTTATTTTTAAGTTCCATGTGGGTAATTCCTCCTTAGAATTGGACTAGCATTTAATTATACTATATTACCCACAGTTCGAATATTTGCTTCATCATAATTTAACATTATTGCTTGATCTTGATGCTGCCTGAGGTGGTGCGAGCTTTGATGACATCACGGCTTACCATAGGGGAATCAGGGATATTCACATCACCGGAAATAGCCTGTGCGTCAAATATACCGTCAAAATCGGGCGCTGCCTGTATGGAAATATCTCCTGACTGTCCCGATACATCCATTGAACCGGAGGAAGCTTGCTCGATCTTCACACTGCCGGAAGTGAATTTAACGTTTGCCGCACCGTTTAATTTCATAATTTTGGTATCCCCCGACTGCACACTGCGGGTTACATCGCCATTCATGCCATCCAGCGTGAAGCTTCCGGAAGTTTGTTTTACTTCCATAGTTCCCTCAATTGCCGTGGCTTTGATGTCCCCTGAAGCTAGATCCAGTTGAATGGTTGGTACATTTATGTCCTGAAGGTGAATGCTCCCAGACGTATTGTTAAGGTCCAAGGTTTTGGCATGCAGACCCTTCAAATCCAGATCACTGGAAGTAGAGACGATGCTGACGTCATCCAGCTGATGTCCTTCAGGCAGCGCAACCGTGATCGTTTGCTGCTGAGTATTCCAATAAAGGGTGAAAAATTGCAAACGCGGGCGCTCTTTCTGGTTTAACGTAAAGGTTCCATCCGTAATCGAGGCCTGTTTAAAACCTTCAATGGTGGCCGGGTCCCACTTACCATCCACTTCAATGTAACCATTGGAATCGGGACTTACTACGAATTCAATATCTGCGTTAAAGTTAGCGTTCATCATGATGTTGTGCAGCTCATCGTTTTTGAATTCCCAACGTTTGGAGTAGGCTTCTCTCTGATCTCCGAACTGAACTCCGTATATGGAGGTTCCGAGCAGGCCGATGCCGATACATAGTATCGCTAAAGCGATCCACTTTTTGGTGCTCATGGTTAGACATCTCCTTTCATCGTCTTTTGATTCCATCTTATATACTGAAGAGTGACCAGCTTAAAGGCTTTAAAAATCCATTTTGTCAAAAGGGCAAATAGAATGCCTATACCGAATACTCCAATCGAAACGAACATCTCAGAATACTCGAAATGGTCAAGATATAAGAAATCCACTGCTGCAGCGACCGGTGCCAATACCAGCAGCGACATACTGGCAATTGTGAGCCATACCGACCACAGCGTCAATCCTATTGGAATTGCCAGCATGATGTTCAGGAAAAAAGTCCGATTGCCGTGAAGAAGCTGCGTGCAGCGCGATTTCCTCTTTGCTGAGGACGCATTTCTTCGAATGTTGGCGCATAGAACGGATCAGATCCTGGCGTCTGTGCATCATACCGATCACCGAGCGCTTCTTTTGCAATCTCGATCGGATGCCCCAGTTCCCTTGAAATTTCTTCTTCCGGTCTTCCTTCTCTTAATCCCATCTCAAAATGCTGTTCATAATCAGCGAGCAGTTCAGCCCGTTCCAGCGGGTCCATCGGTCTCAGATGAATCTCCATTGCCTGCATGAATTGTTGTCTATTCATTGGGGGTACCTTCCTCTATAAGATTTGCGACATTGCGCACAAAATTATTCCATTCATTCGTGAGAGTCTTCATATAGTCACGACCAGTATCAGACAGTTTGTAGTATTTACGCGGTGGTCCTTCACTGGATTCTTGCAGGTAAGTCGTACAATAGCCGTCATTGACCAATCTTCGCAAAAGGGGATACAGTGCACCTTCCGCCACTTCAATATGCTGGGATACCGCCTGAGCCAGTTCGTAACCGTAACGATCCTGGCGGTTGATCAGCACGAGTACGCATAGTTCCAGCACCCCTTTTTTGAATTGAATATTAACATTCACTTGGGTTCCTCCTTGTTGCTCTATCCAATCACTAGTGTGTATTGTTCAGTAGTCGTGAATTCATCATAGCATCCGGTACTGTTTAATGCAAGGTAGTGATTTTAAAATAGTTCCTTGTCACGGTGTGCCGCAAATGGGACTAACTTCGATTTCTCGCTAATTCACTTATAAATCAGCATACGCAAAACCCGGATCGGTTACTTCCGTCTGAGGACGGATTCCGATCCGGGTCTATGGGATGAAGATATACAGCGATGGGGGTATCAGCTTTAATTTATTCTTGTGCGTCCAATACCGTAAGGTCTTCAACGGCAGGGCCTTCGATCACTTTACCTGCGTAATTGAAGCGTGAGCCGTGGCATGGGCAATCCCAGGAACGTTCGCCGGCATTCCATTCCACTTCACAACCCAAATGGGTGCAGGTGGTATCCACCAGAAAGAGTTTGCCAGTTGGGTCCTTGTAGGCGCCGGCCCGTTTGCCTTCATGGCGAACGACGGCTCCTTCATCGTTACCAAGTTGTCCCGTGTTCTTGTGAATAATGCCGACCTTGCCAGAGATCAGTTCCGTGGCTACATTGACATTCTCTACGAGGAAGTTTTTCACACCAGGGTCTACCTTGAACCTTGCAGGATCGAATACCGCTGCGTAAGAGTTGTCGCGTCCGGTAATCCGGTCCGTAAGGATGTGTCCAGCCATCGTTCCTGTGGTCATGCCCCATTTGGCAAAGCCGGTAGCCACATAGACACGTTCATGTCGTCCGGTAATGGGTCCAATATAAGGGACCTTATCGATGGAAATCAGATCCTGAGCTGACCAGCGGAATGGGATGTTGCGAATGCCAAATGTATCGGCCGCATAGCGCTCCAAATTTTCATAATGACCGACGGTACAAATGCCCTGCCCGGTTTTATGGTTCTCTCCTCCAAAGAGGATGTGTTCTTTCCCTTCATGAATGACAGTACGCAGTGAACGGGAGGGTTCATCGTCAGAGATATACATGCCACCTGTGAAAGGTTTCTGAGGTTCAACCATAACAGCATAGGATCGTTCAGCGTGCAGCCTTGAAAAATAAAATCCAGGGTCGTAGACCGGGAAATGGGAGGCAACGACGACATGTTCGGCCGTTACGGATGGACCATTCTCATAGGTCCGCACATGCAGTGAGGCGTCTTCCTCTACATCGGTAACCGTTGTATGTTCGAAGATGCGGACACCTTGCTTGACTGCGGATTCCAGCAGGTAATGCAAATAACGGAGCGGGTCAAAGCGGGCTTGTCCCGGCATCTTAATACCTGCTCTAGACGGGACAGGGATGGGAAGTGGATCGACCCATTCACCAGGAATATTTAACTTGCCATAGGCGGTCAGTTCAATCTCCAGCTTTTTGAGGTTTTCCTCGGATTGAATGTAGACATAGGCATCTTCCTCAGCCCACTGGCAATCGATTTTTTTCTCTTTACCAGATCGCGCATCCACTTGGCGGCTGTAGCATTACCTTCATAATACATGCGGGCCTGTTCCTCGCCAAAATGATGCAGTAATTCATCGAATATCACACCATGCTGCGCGGATACCTTGGCAGTGGTATGGCCGGTTGTGCCATCCAGTACTTTTCCGGCTTCAAGCACAACCACACGCCTACCCGTCTGAGCCAGTAAATAGGCTGTCGTAATGCCTGCAATGCCTGCACCAATGATGGCTACATCCGCAGTTGTATTTTCTGTCAGTTTCGGATATTCATTGAATGTGTTTGTGGCTCTCCACAGGGATTCCGGAATGGAGGGCAAACCTGTCGGGTCTGTTGATGATCATTCACTCGATTTCCTCCTTATATCTTGTTCATTAGTGCTTATGCTCAGCTTATAAATACGTCAAAACTATACTCTTATCCATGATTACCATACTGTGCCAGAATGAAACGATTGGCCTCATACTTTCCTGAGGAAAATTCACATTTTCCTGTGCAAGACCCCTGTTTTTTTTGCTAAACATGCTATATGATAGGTTTACCGAAACCGTTTTAGTAAATGAAGACAAGAGTTAACAGTGGACAAATAAATGCTTGTTTTATAAGGTTAAATCTTCGATTTATGAGGTCGGATACATTAAAATTACATCATAATTATGTCATGTTAATGTATTCGCTATCATTATAAATAAACCATTGAAAGCCCAAAGGAGAATTCCATATCATGACTAACCAAACGAAATATCCTTTCCAGGATACAACGCTTGAACTCGATACACGTGTAAAGGACCTCGTATCCCGCCTGTCGGAAGATGAGAAAATCGAATCCATGCTGCAATACCAACCAGCAGTAGAACGCCTCGGTATCGCAGCTTACAAACACGGCACAGAAGCAGCTCACGGTCTGGCTTGGCTGGGCGAAGCCACGTCCTTCCCGCAGCCGGTAGGGCTGGCGTGTACGTGGGATGCAGACCTGATGAAAGAGATTGGCTCCGTGATCGGAGACGAGGCACGTGTATTTTACAAACGCAATCCAGCCGTGAACGGTCTGACGCTGTGGGCACCTACGGTTGATATGGAACGTGATCCGCGCTGGGGTCGGAATGAGGAAGCCTACGGGGAAGATCCGGAACTTACGGCCGAGCTGACCACAGCTTTGGTTAAGGGTATTCAGGGTGACCATCCGAAGTATTACAAGGCGGTTGCCACATTGAAGCATTTCCTGGCAAACAATAATGAAGTGGACCGCGGCAGTGGTTCATCAAGCATTGATCCACGCAACATGCGAGAATATTACCTGAAAGCGTTCGAGAAACCGTTTAAAGAGGGTGGGGCGCAGTCCATGATGACCGCGTACAACTCCATTAATGGTACGCCAGCATTGTTGCATCCGTTCGTAAACGAGATTGTGAAGGGCGAATGGGGCATGGATGGCTTCATTGTGAGTGATGCAGGGGATGTCATGGGCATCAAGAACGATCATAAATACTATGATTCCCACACCCCTGGTACAGTAGAGTCTGTCAAAGCCGGCATTGACAGCATTACCGATGATGCGGATCTGTCGAAGCAGGCGCTGCGTGAAGGGCTGGAGCAAGGTACGCTCACGATGGAAGACATCGATCTGGCGTTGTTCAATACGTTCCGTGTGCGTTTCCGTCTGGGTGAATTTGATCCGGCTGAAGGCAATCCATATGCTTCGATTGGTGAAGAAGCGATGATGACGGAGAACGCGAAGGCTTTGTCGTTGAGAGCGGCGAGAGAACAAGTGGTATTGCTCAAAAATGATCAAGGCACACTGCCGCTGGATAAAACGAAATCCGGCAAAGTGGCTGTGATTGGTCAACTGGGCGGAACAGTCTATCGTGACTGGTATGCAGGCACCATGCCATATAGCGTATCCCCGCTTGAAGCGATCAGTTCCAAAGTAGGCGGCGACAAGGTTACGTTCAAGGATGGTAATGACCGTATTACATTGACTTCCGCGGCAAGCGGCAAAGTTGTCGGACTGGCTGAAGATGAGAAATCATCCATCATTGCTTCAGGAGATGCCGAGACATTTACACTGAGTGACTGGGGATTTGGCAGTTACACGCTGCAGGCGGAAAGTAATGGCAAATACCTGACGACGGATGAAGAGACGGTTACGGCATCAGCGGATGAAGTATATGGCTGGTTTGTAAAAGAAGTATTTCATCTGTTGCCACAACAGGACGGAAGTGTGGGACTGACCACTTGGAACGGCAAAACCGTAACTGCACCCAATGGCGGAAACGATGTGTTCGCCGTATCCGAAGAGTTGAAATCATTCGGTGCTACGGAAACATTCAAGAAGGATATTGTGGTGAATGGATTAGAGGAAGCGGTAGCAGCTGCGAAGGAAGCGGAGACGGCGATTGTATTTGTCGGCAACAACCCGCTTGTGAACGGTAAAGAAGAGATCGACCGTCCAAGCCTGGATCTGGCAGAATCCCAGCAGCGTCTGGTTGAAGCCGTTTATGCAGCGAACCCGAATACCGTTGTAGTTATCGTGGGAAGTTACCCGTTCACATCCAACTGGGTACAGGAGAACATCCCAGCTGTATTGTATACCTCCCATGCTGGACAAGAGCTGGGCAACGCTGTAGCTGACGTATTGTATGGCGATTATGCGCCAGCAGGCCGTCTGAATATGACGTGGGTGCAAT
Organism: Paenibacillus sp. 1A_MP2; assembly: GCF_052244825.1. Lineage (NCBI taxonomy): Bacteria > Bacillati > Bacillota > Bacilli > Caryophanales > Paenibacillaceae > Paenibacillus > Paenibacillus sp. 1A_MP2. The sequence goes on from NZ_JBQQCS010000001.1 coordinate 874,748, forward strand.
CCGCAGATCAGCTGACTGATATCAGAGACTACGATATCATTCAATCTGGACGCACGTATCAGTATTTTGAAGGTGATGTACTATATCCGTTCGGACATGGATTGACGTATGCATCGTTTAAATACAGTAATCTGGAGTTGAATCCGTCCCAAACTGGAACTGAAGGCACAACTACGGTAACTGTGGACGTGACGAATACAGGGACGATCGCCAGTGATGAGGTTGTGCAATTGTACGTGCGTGCCGGACAGTCCCGTGTGAAGCGTCCGCTCAAAACGTTAAAAGGTTTCCGTCGTCTTCATATTGAAGCTGGAGCTACAGTGAAAGTCAGCTTCACGTTACCGGTTCAGGAGCTGGCAATCTGGGATGTAACCCGTGATCGTTATGTGGTTGAAAGCGGCACGTACAGCATTATGGTAGGCAAATCTTCCGCCGATATTCAGCTTGTTGCTGACCTGACGGTAGATGGAGAGATCATTCCTTCACGTAACCTTGGTGTGGCTACTCGCGCCGAGAATTACGATGCATACTTCGGTGTGGATCTGGATGAGAGCAAGGAAGGCGGAACATCTGTCCGTGTGATTGGAGAGCAGGGATGGATTGCCTTCAAAGATGCGGATCTGGGCAGTGCAGCAGCGCTTGAAGCTCGTGTATCGGCAGAACAGGCAGATGCGGTATTGGAAGTTCGACTGGGCGCACCTGACGGTGCATTGGCAGGACGCGTGGAACTGGCACAGGGCGAGGCCCAGCAGTGGTCCACGGTTAAGGCAGACCTCCAAGGTGCATCAGGTCAGCAGGATGTTTATCTGGTATTGTCCGCAGGAGTGCGTATCAGCTATTTCGAGATTCGTTAAACCTGCAGCCTATGGAAGTTGCAGCTCTAATAGCAAGTGCTCAGTTCGTTAAATAAAAACGCTAAAAAGGGATGTCCCCTTGTCATCTTCATGACTAGGGGGACATCCCTTTTGTTAATAAAACAACTTTTTCCAAAAGCCTAGGTGGCGAAATATCGAATTTAGATTGAGGAGTCAGCCGTTACCCGTTCTCTTGCTGTACGAGCAGCATCTACCATGATGCTTAATGCATCCACGACTTCGGCTTTACCACGTGTTTTCAGTCCACAGTCAGGATTCACCCAGAACAGATCGGCTGGCAGCACTTGAAGTGCGCGCTCGATCATATGCAACATCTCGTCCTTGCCTGGAACACGCGGACTATGGATATCGTATACACCGAGACCGATGCCTTTATCATACGTATTTTGCTCAAAGCTGCCTACCAGCTCCCCATGGCTGCGGGATGTCTCGATCGAGATCACATCCGCATCTAGGTCGCTGATGGCTTCAATAATATCATCGAACTCGCAGTAGCACATGTGAGTATGCACCTGCGTTGTTGGTTTCACGGTTGCTGTTGCCAAACGGAAGGATTCCACGGCCCATTGCAGGTACTCATCCCACTTGCTTCGTTTGAGTGGGAGTCCTTCACGCAGAGCTGGCTCATCGACCTGAATCATCTCAATGCCTGCTTGCTCCAGCGCTTCAACCTCGTCCCGAATGGCACGGGCAATCTGATAGGATACTTCGCTGCGCGGAATATCCGAGCGGACGAAGGACCAGTTCAGAATCGTTACCGGACCTGTGAGCATGCCTTTTACCGGTTTGCTGGTCAGTGTCTGAGCATACGCCGTTTCTTTCACCGTCATCGGTTCATTGAACAGCACATCTCCGTAAATGACAGGTGGCTTCACACAGCGTGAGCCGTAGGACTGTACCCAGCCATTTTTGGTAAAAGCGAATCCAGTCAGCTTCTCACCGAAAAACTCGACCATATCGGTACGTTCGAACTCACCGTGTACCAGCACATCCAGACCAATTTCCTCCTGAATGGTAATCCATTCCTGGATCTGTTCACGCACATAGGCATCGTATTGCTCCGCATTCCATTCGCCTTTGCGGAACAGGGCACGTGCCTTGCGCACGTCTGCCGTCTGCGGGAAGCTGCCAATCGTAGTCGTTGGCAGCAGCGGGAGCGGCCATTTTTGCTGCTGCAATTCGCGCCGCTCCTGGAATGACGCGCTGCGAAGCAGCTGCTCGTTGGCGTGCACCCCTGCTGGAGCGCCACTCAGGCGTGTCCGCGACTCGGACTCGCTTAGCAGGCGCACCGCTTCTGTGCTCGCCTGGGCGCGGCGGCTGGCTTCAGCCACAGCCGCTGCCTGGTCCGCCTGCTTCGCACCGCCGGACAACAACGTGCCGAGCGTCGCTATTTCTTCCAGCTTCTCGTCGGCAAAGGCCAGGGCATTGCGCAGTACCGGATCAAGCGCGCTCTCCTGAGCGGCAGTCACCGGTACATGCAACAGGCTGCAGGAAGGCTGAATGATCAGCTTGCCTTCGGCAGCGAATTCAGCCACCTGCTCCAGCAGCTTCGCCGTCTCTGCGAGATCGGCGCGCCAGATGTTGCGCCCGTCGATGACACCGGCGCCCAACCATTTAGCCTGCGGGAAGCCATGCTCCCGCAGGCTGGCCAGGTTGCCTTCATAGCCGTGGACCAGGTCCAGGCCGATTCCGGCTACAGGCAGTGCTGTCACGACCGGATAAGCTTCCACCGATTCGAAGTACGTCTGAAGCAGCAGCTTCAATTCCGGTGCGGCTTGTGCCAAGGCAGCATACACCTGTTGCAGCAAGGCTTCATCTTCGGAAGAGACAGCCAGCGTCAGAGCAGGCTCGTCGATCTGTACCCACTGTACGCCTTCGGCTTGAAGCTCGGCCAGAAGCTGGGCGTACACCGGAACGAGGCGTGTGACAATCTCCGCGAAGCGTTCCGTGTCATAGCCTTTGGCGAACCGTACATACGAGTACGGACCGACCACGACCGGTTTACCTTCCAGCCCAAGCTCCTGCTTTGCTTCGCGATAGGCGGCAAGGGGTTTATTTTCAAGCAATGCAAATGCAGTATCATTATGAATCTCCGGTACGATATAGTGATAGTTGGTGTTCAGCCACTTGGTCATCTCACAGGCCGTTGCCTGGTCATTACCCCGGGCCATAGCGTAATAGGTAGATACGGATACCGGTCCGCCTGTATGGTTAAAGCGCTCAGGAACGACGCCAAACATTGCGGATACGTCGAGAATATGATCATAGTAGGAGAAGTCGCCCACAGGAATCAGATCGAGCTGCTGTGCCTGCTGTTTCTTCAGATCCTGCAACCGAAGCGTGGTCAGTTCCTGATGAAGTGTGGATTCATCGATTCGACCAGCCCAGAAGGACTCCAGTGCTTTTTTCCATTCACGTCCCGCACCGATGCGAGGGTAACCGAGGTTGCCTGTCAGAACTTGTGCCTGTTGTTGCTGTGATTGCGACATGTAAAATTCCTCCTCATTTATAATGGTGAACTCATCATTCAGGTTGAAGCTATGGTGATGTGTTTCATTTGAAAGCATCAAAAAAAGGCGTTCCTTCCGATGTCATACCCTGAGAAACAGGCATCATGAATGACGACTGTGCACAAAGATAGAATGGGAAAGAACACCTGCTATAAGTTATTTTAGCGGTTGCTCTAACACCTCCCTATCTTCCGTAGGTCATGCGATGCTGTCGAAACAGGCAGGTCTCCTGGCTTACGGATCATGGTCTTGTACATGTCCTTCCCGGTGGATACACCAGTGGATTGTTTATGTACAGACTCCCCGTTTACAGTGGCGGGACCGCGACGGACTTACACCGTTCTTCCCTTTTAAGCCTGACCACGCCTGTAGCGCGGTTGGCACCTGTTTCCGTGTGCAGAAATGTGCGTACACATCTCCAGCTATGAAATTGGTGACCAAGTATAGATGATAGATTATATAATGATGCAATCGTCGTATACTTGCTTGTATGCTACCAATCATAGACGATAACCTACTAGCTTGCAACATATATCATTAATCCGATCGGAAATAAAAATGAGCCGTATGAAACCTTGGTTTAGTGACAGATTTGTCTCCTTAAAATGAAGTTTCAAAATGAACTGAATATCCACATGTTGTGGTAGATTCAACCCAATAAAAAAATCGTTACCATGTATCCATCTGCATGGTAACGATTGTGTGGCAAGCCATCGTTGCGGCTACATCAATGATGCGCTGATTGCGACTGCCGCGATAAGGAAGAGATACATCACGCTCAGCTGCAATATAAGGTCCATCAATAATAACGTCGCATAGGCGGGATAGTTCTGCTCGCGCAGGGTCGGCTACAAGTTCCTCATATACAAATCCGGTATAGGCCCATACCGTCAGATCAGGCCGTACCGCACGAAGCTGTCGAACCCAGGATGCACAATCTGCGGCAGAGAAAAAAGGATCGCCTCCGCATAACGTAACCCCTTCCAGCAAGGGATGCGCGGTCACTTCATGCAAAATCTGCTGCTGCCGTTCCTCCGTGAAGGGTTCACCCGCTCGGAAGCTCCAGGAGTCCGGGCTGAAGCAGCCCGGACAGGCATGTCGACATCCGCTAATGAACAACACGGCTCGCAGGCCCGTTCCCTCATTCACCGATTCGGGGATATAGCCATACAGATTCACCGATGTTTCACCCGATCCCGTACTTCAGCTTGCTTTGCCGTATTGAAGCGTACTTTGTAATCTCCGGTCAGGTATCCCGTCACCCGGCGCAGTCTCTGGAAATGCACCTGATTTTCATGAGCTTCACATCCGGGACATACTTCTCCGATTACGCCTTCATAACCACAGGCCGGACAACGGTCAATCGGGTGATTAATGGAGAAATACCCGATATCCTGGGCCAGCGCGTATTGCACGATTCGTTGGAAAGCCATGGTGTTGGCCCGTACATTCCCGTCGAGTTCGACATAAGAGATTGCCCCGGCATTACATAGCTTGTGGAAAGGAGCTTCCAATTCAATTTTGCGATAGGCCGGAAGGGTATGATAGACCGGAATGTGAAATGAATTGGTGTAATATTCCCTGTCGTTGACCCCCGCGATGCTGCCGTATCGCTCACGATCAAGCTTGGTGAATTTGCCGGATAGACCCTCGGCGGGCGTAGCGAATAAGGTGATATTCAAGTTATGCAACTCACTCATCCGGTCGCAGAACTCTCTCATCGTACGAATGATATTCAAGGCTTCTCGATGTACATGAAGGTCTTGTCCATGGTGACGGCCATATAGGGCGGTCATACATTCAGCAAGCCCGATAAAACCAAGGGATAACGTACCATGCTTCAACAGGTCAGCCACCGGTTCATTCGGAGCCAATTGTTCTCCACCTTCCCACACCCCTTCCCGCATCATAAAGTCCGATGCTTTGGCAGGCTGGTTAGTCTGAATTCGATAACGGTGCAGCAGTCCATCCGTAGCATTGTGCATGACGGATTCCAAAGCCATATAGAAGCCGGCCCGGTCAGCGATGGCTCTTGTTCCCTGGCAGATCCCATATCGTATGCCGAGCTTGACCAGATTGATGGTGTTAAAGGACAAGTTCCCTTTACCGCTTTGACGATTGCGTCCGAAGCGATCAGCCAGTGTGCGTGTACGACATCCCATTGTGGCAATGATCGTGTCGGGATCTTCCGGCCGATAATAGGGAAGGTTGAAGGAAGCATCCACATTGACAAAATTCGGATACATACGCCGGGAGGAGCAGGTCACAGCGAGCCGGAACAGATCGTAATTCGGATCTCCCTCAGATTGGTTTATGCCTTGTTTGCACTGGAAAATATGCTGTGGGAACACGGGCGTTTCCCCGTTACCGAGTCCACGAATGGTCGCTTGCAGCAACGACCGGGAGACAAGCCGGCCTTCGGCTGAAGTGCACAGTCCATAATTCAGTGAAGTAAACGGAATCTGTCCGCCAGCACGACTGCTCATGGTGTTCAGATTATGGATTAGCGATTCCGCAGCCTGTTCGGTCTCCAGTTCCGTTTCTTCACAGGCAAAGGCAAAGGCTCGTGGACATTTTACCTTCGCTTCATCACTATTCAGATGTAGCTGCTCATCCTCAATTCGGTTATTTTCCCCAAACAGCCGTTGTGCTTTCCGGTAATGCTTACGGAACGATCGCTTCACATAAGGTGCCAGATCCCAGTCGATTTTGTTGGCCGATACGCCGCCATACTGGCTGTTCTGCTGGGATTGAAAAATAATGGCGACCAGCGCCATGGCAGACATAATCGTCTGTGGTGTACGAACCGAACCATTGCCAGTATTAAATCCGGAGGCCAGCAGTCGGTCAAACGGGATGAATATACAGTTGGTCGTTCCAAGGGCATACTGATCCAGATCGTGTACGTACAGATCACCATTCTCCACAGCTAAAGCAAGGTCCTCTGGCAGCACATGACGCAGAGCATGCCACTTGGCCGTCTCCGAACCGAGCCTGCTCATCTTGCCGCTGAACGAGTCTCCGTTCAGATTGGCATTCTCCCTCAGCGTATCAGCGTCTTCTGCACCGATAATTCGTCTTCCCAGGTCAGATAGCAGATCAGGCGCAGGTGGAGAGGCATACTCAAGCATGTTCATATCAGATTCCTCCTAAAAAATGAGATTGTATAGGGATAATGTAAATTCATTGAACACTATATGTAGAGTTTCTTTATCCATTTATAAACTATATCTTGTTATTTGGGTGTGATAACCGTCACATAAGAGGAGCGCGTTGAACGTGGCGATTTTCTAGTCTGGCATGATAAAGGTTTTCAAAGGCGGAGGGTAAGCGTATAATTTCTTATTACCGTGTCAGTATAGTTGACGAAGCTAGAAATAAGGACAGAAAACCTGCCAGGTAAGCGGTTGCTAAACTTTCCTGTCATCGAATCATAACGTCCATAGCAGATTCCCGTACGTGGAATAAATTGGATTCGGGTATGTTTCCCTTTGATTCCTACAGTGTTAATCATATATGAATAGGTTGTGACAGCTGTTTCGGAACATTTGAACCCTCGTTAATCGATTGAATCATCATGTGCAATACGGATTTGAAATGCAGCCAAAACAAGAGGGGTGAGTCATGGGAACGGTAAGCATTACAAGGGGCTTCTATGAAAATATCCAGGAAGCCGCGTCCCATATTGTAGAAGTGTTAAGCGGCATATTAAAGGTGAACACTATCTTTGTTGCGACGAATGATGGCGTGACCAATGTTATTATGGAGGCTTTTAACCGAGAGGAACAGTTGATTGCCAAAGGCAGTGCGCTTCCATTTGAAGCTTCATATTGCAGCCTGGTATTGAGAGATAAGGAAGGCAGTATGGTTATCACGGATACATGCGAACATCCACTTACGGAATCGATGAACGTAACGAGCGAACTGGGCAATCGTTTCTTTGTGGGCATTCCGATTCTGCGGAGGTCAGGCGAAGCGTTCGGCACCATATGTCTGATGGACAATCCCGATTATGTGATCAGTGAAACGGATATGAAGACGCTGAAAGCTATGGCTGTTTTCCTGGGGTATGTCGTGGATCTGGAAGATACACTGCAGGTCCAGGAGCAGAAGCTGAGTGATTCGGAGCAACTACAGGAGCAGCTGCAGGCAGAGAAGGAACGTGCGGAATCCGAGGCAATGACCAAGACACAGATGCTGTCGCTGATGAGCCACGAGATTCGTAATCCGCTGAACGGCATTTTGGGATTGACGGATCTGATGCGTACACCGGATATGTCGGACGAGCAGACAGAGTATGTGAATATGATTGAGACTAGCGGTAACATTCTGCTCTCACTGCTAAACAACATGATGAGTTTTAACGTCAACGATGCAGGCAAAACAGTTGTACACGATGATCCATTTGATCTGGTAGCCACGATCGAGAATACCGTTTATCTCTATGTGGGACTTGCGCTTAGCAAGAACATTGAGCTGGGATTGAACCTTGATCTGAATGTATCTCAGGTTTACGTCGGGGATGAAATCAAGATCGGACAACTTTTGGCCCATGTCATTCAGTATGCCATAGATTCAACACGCACAGGATCAGTGTTGGTTACAGCAACCGTGGATGGTGGAGATGCAGAGGAAACGGGGACGCTTCGACTTCATGTGAAGTATACCGGTCGCATGCTGTCTTCGGACAAAAAGCTTAGATCATTTAACAATTTAGACGGAAATATAAGTACACAGAAGCTGGTGGGAACCAATCTCGGTTTGGCGGTCAGCCAAAACCTTGCCATCCTTATGAACGGCCGTATTCAGGTGCGTGGCCTGGGAGACAAGGAAACAGAATTCGAGATCTGCCTGCCGCTCCGCAGACATTGGGAACTGCCTCAGCTTGCCAATATTCAGCACCGACTGAGGGGCAATAAGGTGTTGCTTGCGAAGGATCCCGACATTTTGCAAGGGGCCTCCTCCCTGATGCGAAGATGGAAGATGGATGTGCATATGACCTCGTTTACAACCGAGGCGTACAACTGGATTCATGAGGGCTTTAAGCCTGACGTGGCCGTTGTGGATATGGGACTGCTGGAGGGCGGCGCTGTGGATTTTGTGCACAAGCTGAAGCACCTGATTACCGATTCACCGGTCATTGTGCTGATTCCGTATGGTATGCATATCGATCCGTATGAAGCGGAAGTCTTCGATGCGGTCCTGACCAAGCCGGTGAAGCAGGCTGAATTGTTGAATGCGTTAAGCATCATTGTGCATTAAGAAAATGAAAAAAATATATTAAATTAGGCGCACCTGTTAGGGGTGCGCTTTATTTGTTATTTGCAAGGAAGACGATCCTCGAACAAGCAGCTCCGAGTCGACTTTAAATACGCGTTTATCCTGAAATTCATTCGTATTCATCATGTCAATCATCTTCTCCATCAGGATGGCTCCCATCGTATACTTGGGCTGGTTCACCGAACTTAGCGTTGGATGAATGTATTTGCTGATTCGATTGTTGTCCACACCTACGATAGCCAATTGCTCGGGAATACGTATTCCGTATTCTGTACATGCCTTATATACGCCGAGGGCCATTTCATCATTGGCCGCATATACCGCGGAGAAGGACAGGCCTTTGTTAAACAGCCTTTTGATGGCCTCGTACCCGCCTTCCTCGTTGAAGTTCCCGTTCTCAATCAGTTCGGGACGAAATGGAATTTGATGCTTGCGCAGGGCTTTCAAATAGCCTTCAAGCCGCTCATAGCTGTCGATTGCTTCGGGATAACCGTTCAAGAACACGATATTTTGATGTCCGGCCTCAACCAGATGCTGAACAACTTCCTGGGAAAATTTCACGTTGTCAGTATATATACAAGGAATCTGATCATGTTCGATATATTTGCCAACGATGCCAATACGGTACCCCTTGTCCGCGAGATTGAATAATTCCTCATCCGCCAGCATGGGAGTGATAATGATGACACCGTCAATCGTCCGGTCCAGCAGCAAATTAAGATAATCGACTTCTCGCTCTTTCAGGTTATGGGCATCACATATGATGACTTTGTAATGGCGGGCGTAGGCGATGTTCTCAATGCCTTTGATTATTTCCGCATAATAGGAATTGTTGATATCCGGAACGATGACACCAATCGTCATGGTTCTTTGTGAACGAAGATTCTTGGCTGCTGCGTTGGGGTGATATCCCAATTGCTCGATGGCGCGCATCACCTTATCTTTGGTTTTGGTGCTAACCTTGCTATGCTGATTAATAACTCGTGATACGGTTGCCGGGGATACACCTGCAATGGCAGCGACATCAATGATTTTGACATCCATATGGTTCACAACTCCAAATAAGTGATTGACAATTCATTCAAATTCATTATAATTCCAATTGAAAACGATTACAAGATATAACCGATTGAAGCAATAATTGGGGATAATGTAGGAATAGAGGGTTTGTATTCAATTTAATGTAATCGATTTCATAAATCTCCTTCGTTGCGATAAATAGCGGTGCATCCATGAATCTTGCCACTTGTAGACCCGCTGTTTCTATAGCATTATGTTACCCGTCGTGAGTGCTGCATCCTGGTTCAGTCATACTTCAAGCTATGACCATTTAAGGGAGGCGTCAACATGTTGAAGAAGAGCACCATTATGCTATTGTGCAGCTGTCTGCTGCTCGGACTGCTGGCTTCAGCCGTAGGTTCTTCGAAGGCCGAAGCGGCTTTTGGATCAGGGGATTTCCTGAAAGCTAACGGGACGGTTGTCCGCAAAAATTCGGGTACAGGTAACGTGGTAAACCTGCGTGGAACCAATTTGGGTGGCTGGCTGCTGCAGGAAGAATGGATGACGCCATCCGGGGCGGTAGATGAATACACACTGCGACGTACTTTGACAAATCGTTTTGGAGAATCGGGTGCACAGAGCCTGATCAATGGATATCAGGACAACTGGATTCAGGCTGGCGATCTGGATAACATCAAGAACTGGGGCATGAACGTTGTGCGTGTGCCGATCTATTGGGAGGACTTTATGAACACCAGTGGTGTCATGAAACCTGATTCGGTCACGTTCCGCAAGCTCGACTGGCTCATTGATGAAGCGGGCAAACGGAACCTGTATGTGATTCTCGATCTGCACGGGGCACCGGGAGCAGCCTGTCCGTGGCATTCCTGCGGTCAGGAGAATTCCAACCAACTGTGGACCAACTCTACATACCAGAACTGGACCATTCAGATCTGGGAACGGATGGCAACACGTTACAAAGGCAATCCAACCGTTGCCGCGTATGACCTGCTCAATGAACCTCTTGTAACCATGGGTACAGGTGAAAATGCAGCTCAAATCAAGCAAAAGATGGATTTCTATGACCGCATGTACAAAGCGGTTCGTGCCAAGGATGCGGATCACATGATCATCATCGCGGCATTCTTCGACTGGTGGGCAGCTTCACCGCCAACGACTTATGGCTGGACGAATGTGATGTATCAGACGCATCACTATCAATTCACGGATTATAACAACTGGGATCTGACCAATTCAGAGATGGATCGCTGGTTGAAGGATATGGCGTCCTATCAGAAGAATTGGAATGTTCCGGTGTTAGCTGGCGAATTCTCGTTTGGTCAGGATGATCTGACCGAGAAGTGGCTGTCCGGTCTGAATGCACTGAATGCTTCGTGGACGAACTGGAGTTATAAGGTCAAAGGGGGCGGGACCTGGGGTTATTACAATAATAACAACAACCCGGCACCTAACCTGAATACGGACAGTGCGGCAACGATTGCTTCAAAATGGAGCAAGTTCACCACGGCGAACTTTGCTTCTAATACCACATTTCAGAATGTGGTCAAGAAACATACGGGCACAGCTCCGTTTACAGAGATCTGGTCCAGTCTGAAGGCCAATGCCAACGGTACGTTTGTCAGCGCAGAGAACGGTGGGGCGGATTCGCTGGTTGCCAATCGGGATACTGCCGGACACTGGGAACGGTTCAAAATCATCCAAAACTCGGATGGAACGGTATCCTTCCTGTCGATGAGCAACATTAAATATGTGCAAGCCGATCTGAATAACGGCGGGCGTTTGATCGCCTCGGCCACGTATCCATCTACATGGGAGAAGTTTACCCGTGAAGATTTGGGCGGGGGACTGGTTGCTTTTAAATCCGTTGCGAACGGTAAATATGTCAGTGCGGATCTGAATAACGGGGGCGTGCTGTACGCCAATCGGAACGCTGTGGGTGGAGCATGGGAACAATTTATCGTTACAGCTAACTGAGACAAACTAGGATCTCTCATAAATAATGAAGAAACGTAGTGTAGTGACCCGCATGATTGCTCCGCTTTTGCAGCGGAGCTTTTTAATATTCATCCATAACTATTTCCCAAATTCTGCTCCAAAGCCCTTTTAATCCGAGCCGAATACGATACAATAGAAAGGGAACTTCATCATTAATCAATTTAGAGGAGGATGTGCATTCAATGGAATACCGTAGATTGGGTGGAAGCGGACTGAAGGTAAGCGAGATCAGCCTGGGTAGCTGGCTGACATACGGAGGGTATGTGGAACGTGAAAACGCGGTGAAATCAATTGAAGCCGCATTCGATGAAGGCATTAACTTTTTTGACACAGCCAATGTGTACGAGCGGGGTGCAGCAGAAGAGCTGCTGGGGCAGACGTTGAAAGCGTATTCCCGTGATTCGTATGTGCTTGCAACCAAGGTTTTTGGCAAAATGGGTGACGGTCCAAATGATCAAGGGTTGTCCCGTAAACATATTAAGGAACAATGCGAAGCCAGCTTGCAGCGGCTGGGTGTTGATTATGTAGACATATATTATTGCCATCGCTATCATACCGAAACACCGATTGAAGAGACACTGCGAGCACTGGACGATCTGGTGCGTCAAGGCAAAGTGCTCTACGTAGGTGTTAGTCAATGGACGGCGGCACAGATGGAAGCGGCGCTGGGTACCGCTGATCGCCTGCTGCTGGATCATATCGTGGTGAACCAGCCGGTGTACAACATGTTCGACCGTTATATCGAAAATGAAATCATCCCGCTGGGCGAGCGCAAAGGAATTGGACAGGTGGTCTATTCCCCGCTGGCACAAGGGCTTTTAACCGGTAAATACACTTCGGTATCTGATATCCCCGAGAATAGCCGGGCAGCAAAGCTGGGCTGGGATGAAGGGAAAATTAACGGTGACCGGATCGCGAAGGTTCGCCAGTTAATTGAAGTAGCGGACAAGCTGGATCTGAAGGTTGGTCAATTGGCTCTGGCGTGGATTCTGCGCCAAAATAATGTGTCCAGTGCGCTTGTAGGCGCAAGCCGTCCTGAGCAGGTGAAAGAGAACGCAGCCGCTTCGGGTGTGAAGCTGGATGCTGCCATCGTTGAAGAAATCGAACAAATATTAGCTTAAGGCAAGCTAAACTACACAGGCTGTTCTTGAGCTGATAAATCAGAAAGGGATGTCCCATAGCCTGTATGGCTACTGGGACATCCCTTTTGCATTTGAAATTAGATTGAATTTGGGCCGGAAAGGGTGATGGAACGCAGTGGAATGGCACAGACTCGATTCCTGCCCGTATTCTTGGCTTCATATAGTGCACGATCTGCCTGTTCAAAGAAATCGTTATCATCCCGGTCGTCACAGTGATCCGGAAACACAGCAACACCGATCGAGATGGTCAGCCGGATCGTATTGCCATCCGGCAGGGCGAAGAGGTACTTCTCCACCGCTTGCCTGATCGACTCAGCAATCGCCATAGCCTGGTGATGACCACAATCGAGCAACAGAATAGCAAATTCCTCGCCTCCGTTGCGAGAAACGATATCGGCCGATCGGGCATGCTTGATGAGCAATTGCCCGAGCTGTTTCAAGACCGCATCGCCCGAAGTATGGCCGAAGGCGTCATTTACTTTTTTGAACCGGTCAATGTCGATAACCAACAGGGATAGTTTTTGCTTGTTCTCACGTGCCCGTTCCAGTTCCAACTCGAGTGATTTCTCAAATTGTCTGCGATTACTTAGGTTGGTTAGATGGTCGGTGGAAGCTTTTCGCTCCAGCAGGAACAACATTTCATTGGATTTATTAATGAATTCTGCGATGAAATAAATAAAGATTCCACCGACAAAGGAAATGGTTATCTGTAATGGATATACTTTCATTAAAGAATTCATGCTGGAAGTATTGAGCATCAGAATGACAAAGATCAGCGTCATACCCAGCAGGTTCATGGTAATAATTTTGGTTAATCTCGACCAAGGAGCATAGGCAAAATATACACCGGACAGTCCGATGATTGTCATGACGAAGGCTGCATCGATAGCAGCGGATGACATTCCAAACATGATAATACGCAGGATGGAGATGACGAGTCCCGAGATGACCGAAGCGAGTCCTCCTACATATACGGCTGCTGTGACGATAGCCAAATGACGCAAATCCACAATGGTAGTTTCATTCAAAGGAAAGGAATAATTCATCAGTACCGTTCCATAGATCCCGAACAGCAGACCACCGATCATCTGAACACGCATTGAGGGAAAGGGCACACGGATACGATAGAATTTGGCGATGATTCCGGACACATACATGAACGTGATCATGACACAGACATTAACGAAAAATGTGCTTAGCAACCAGCATCCCCCCTTTAGCGCACATTACTATATTTTAGCTGAAAAGCAGTGTGGTAGCGAACCATAATATCCCAAATGGAAGAGGGGGAGCTGTGAAGAGGCTTGGCTATGGCAATTCATGAATAAATTAGTCGGATATTGACTTCATTATACAATGAGATTTATACTTAATCTAAATCAAAATTGATTTTGATGTTTCTGGGAATCATAGCAGTCTGTAGATTGCTGTGTCATCTTATATACTATTGAATGGGTAAATAAAGGAGAATTGCTGGTGAGAACTCTAAATCTGACGATACAGCGTCAAGCCGTTTATGATGTCGTCCGTCATTCCGAAGACCATCCAACCGCAGCAGACGTGATGAATCGTCTGGTGGAGCAAGGTTATAATTTGGCTTATGGTACAGTATATAATTCGCTCCGATATTTGACGGATAAAGAATTGATTCGAGAGCTCAAGTTGGGCGAGACGGCGAGTCGTTATGATGCCCGCATGGACGATCATCAACATATTATGTGTGAAGTATGCGGCAAGGTGGATGAAGTTATGACGGAAGTTCCTCCGCAATGGATGAAGCAAGTTGCAGAGGAAACCGGGTATGCGATTGATCACGCTCATGTGGTCTTTGGAGGTGTCTGCGCAGAATGCAGAAACAAACGGGTCAAGTAAAAATCAACCTGTCCGGTCGTCGTTTGCCGATCCGGGTCAAGCCTGCCCTTGCCGATCCAGCTCCCCTCGTAGATAATTGTCCGATCACGAGACGGGTCATTCTGATCAGTCCGATGCCGGGTCAGGTACATGAACTGGTCAAGGCATTAACAGATAGCTGCTTCGATGTGCTGGTATTCCATCGCTGGGAGCCTGATTTGCATGAACGGCTTGTATTCGATCTGTTAATCTATGACCTGTCTGTTGCTGGAACCATCGATGCATTTGCCGGCATCAGCAGTCGACTGAACCGTGAAGCTGAATATGCAACACCCTGTCTGTATTTGGTGGGGGAGAAGATGATTGGCAGTGCCAGTGGCCCGATGCTTCAGGAGGAATTACTGGTTTGGCCGGCACGTCCGCAGGAGGCGTTATATCGTGTGCAGCGCATGATCGGCAATAGTCCTGCAGCACCGAAACGCGGATTTCTGCCTCAGGAGGGACAGCGTATCGGTTTCAAGGATTTATGGCTGGATCGTGAGCGGATGAGCGTGCACCGGAATAATGACCGCATTCATTTAACCAAGACAGAGTATGATCTGCTGCTGAAGCTGATTGACGCCAAAGGTGCAGTCATTTCTCGTGAGGAGATGCTCAGCGATATTTGGGAGACGGATTTTACGGGTGGAAGCAATGTAGTGGATGTTCATATTAAAAGCTTGCGCAAAAAACTTGGCGATAACGCGGCTTCGCCTCAATATATAGTAACGGTAAGAGGAGTGGGCTACCGCCTGGCGGATTAGTCCGCTTTTTTTGTGGGCAGATTATGCTGTTCATGTCACACGTATGCGGGTATCCACTAGATAGCGTAAATCAGACCCATCCAATCGAAATGGATCAATGCTCATCTTTCTCAAAGTTGATGTTCATATTTCATTCATGAAACGAACAAGAAACTCATCTGAATCTCATGTGAACCTCATGCAAGAGGCGAGTGGGACATGTTAGAATCATTTTAACAGTTAGATCAAGTCTAAATGTATATTTAAAGCGATGTCGAATATGATTTTAATAGAGTATATACAGCAGGCATGAGACCAACATGAGGAGGATAACGATATGACAGAACGCATGACAACCAATCAGGGCGCACCCGTAGGTGACAACCAAAACTCCCGTACCGCAGGAAGAAGAGGCCCGACATTACTTGAGGATTATCATCTGCTTGAAAAGATCGCCCACTTTGACCGTGAGCGTATACCGGAACGGGTCGTTCATGCGAGAGGTGCCGGTGCACATGGCGTATTTACACTGGAGCAGAGCATGAAGGCTTACACAACTGCAGACTTCCTGCAAGACCCTGGCACAGAGACGGACGTATTGGTGCGATTCTCCACAGTAATTCACGGCACAGGTTCCCCGGAGACAGCGCGTGACCCACGTGGTTTTGCCGTGAAGTTCTATACCCGTGAAGGAAACTATGATATCGTGGGGAACCACTTGCCTGTCTTCTTCATCCGTGATGCCATGAAGTTCCCGGATATGGTCCATTCCCTGAAGCCTGCGCCGGATACGAATATCCAGGACCCTGCACGCTACTGGGATTTCATGACACTATCACCAGAGTCGACGCATATGATGACCTGGTTGTTCTCCGATCTGGGTACGCCAGCAAGCTACCGTGAAATGGATGGATTCGGCGTACACGCCTTCAAATGGATCAATGCGCAGGGGCAAGTTCATTATGTGAAATACAAGTGGGAGTCAGCTCAGGGCGTACGAGGTTTCTCTCGTCAAGAGGCAGCTGAAGTACAAGGGCAGGATTTCAACCATGCCACCCGGGATTTGCACGATCATATCAAAAATGGTCAATACCCGCAGTGGAAGCTGCAGGTTCAATTGCTGAAGCCGGAGCAGATGGATGATTTCGCTTTTGATCCACTCGACCCAACGAAGACTTGGCCCGAGGATGTGTTACCGTTCCAGACCATCGGAACGATGACGTTGAACCGTAATCCACAAAATTTCTTCGCAGAAGTGGAGCAAGCAGCCTTCTCTCCAAGCGCTCTGGTACCTGGAATCGAGCCTTCCGAAGATAAATTGCTGCAGGGTCGCCTGTTCTCCTATCCGGATACACAGCGCCACCGGCTCGGACCGAACTATTTGCAGATTCCGGTGAACTGCCCTTATGCTCCGGTTCGTAATCATCAGCGTGATGGACTCATGAATGTGAGCCAGGACCCTTCTCCGGTAAACTATGAACCGAACAGCTCGGGCAGCAGCCCGGTGGAAGCACCGGAATACCGTGACAGTCAGGCTCCGCTGCAGGGTCATGTTACACGCGAGAAAATTGAGAAGACCGATAACTATACACAGTCAGGGGAATTGTTCCGTTCCTTCACGGCGGTAGAGCAGCAACACTTGCTCGATAATCTGATCAATGACCTGAAGGCAGTTCCGGAACAGACTCAGTTGCGTGCCTTGTGTCACTTCTTCCAGGCAGATGGACAGCTCGGTGGTCGTCTGGCTCATGGACTTGGTGTAGATATCTCCGCATTTATGCCATCACAGGATCGTAAATAAAGCACTTAAATTCATCTTTTTCAGAAATGAATAATTGATTTTATAACAGACCGGGTAGGACTGCAGAATAGCAGGCTTGCCCGGTCTTTAGACTTTTTTCACCTATAAACCGACCTTGTGCAATGAAATGATATTCTGAAATAGAAAACATATTTACAAATTATTTACAATAAATAGCTGACATAGAGGTTGACTTCTCGTTTGTTGGCACTACAATGGGTAGTGTGAGGGGTGTCTGAACATATGAGAATACACAATTTTAAAGTGGGTGAGCGTGGGCTGAATCGATTTTTCGGTCCGCTGGAGGCGAAGATCATGGACATTTTATGGACGCGTCCAGGCAGCAGCATTCGCGAAGTGCAAACCGCACTTGAACAAGATAAAGACGTTAATTTCAATACAGTCATGACGGTGATGAATCGCCTCGTGGACAAGGAGCTGCTCCGCAAGTCGCAGAAGGGCCGAACGTCACTGTACCATCCGGTGCAGAGCAGGGAGGAGTTTATGAACGACCAATCCAAGGAATTATCACATGAATTGGTGGATGAGTTCGGGGCACTTGCTCTGAATCATATGCTGGATGCGCTGGATGAAGCAGATGCAGGGTTGATAGAGCGTCTGGAGCAGAAGATTAAGCAATGGAAAAAGGATAGCGATTGACATGTGGAAGGCCCGCTCGAAGCTCTTGTTTACCGTCGGGTTTGGCATTCCGTTACTCGTGTTCATGCAGATGTTCATGTACGCGATGTACAAAATATTCGGTTGGGATATTCCGTTTAACCTGCTCTGGCTGTGCAATCACTGGATGAGCAGACTGGGCTGGTTATCCGTAGGCCATGTTCTTATGGCGCTGGTGATTCTGACGTTTGCTGGTACAGGCTGGTTGCTGCTGGATCGGATGATTAAGACATGTGCAGCGGTACGAAAGCTTCGGTCGATGGAGGATGGGATCATGTCTCGGAAACTGGAAGCGAGATACCGTCATCTGAAACAAGCCCGATTCATTGTGGTGGACAAGCCGTCACCGGTTGCATTTACGATAGGTCTTTGGAAACCCGTTATTGTACTTTCCACAGGGCTGCTCACTATGCTGGATGCTGAAGAAGAAAGAGCGGTTGTGTATCATGAGGTCCATCATCTGTGGCATCGTGATCCACTCAAGACGACATTGCTGTCGGTATTTGCCTTCATGATGCCGTATATTCCGGTGTTGAAGCATACGTCAAAACATTACAATATCATTAGAGAAATTCTGGCTGACAATGAAGCGATTGAACGGACAGGGAACGCCGCGGGCATTGGTAGTGCACTGCTTAAACTGATCCGGGCTTGCCCTGAACATTGGAGAATTAGCGAGACAGCTATTCAATCATCTTTTGCCGACACTTCGGTGAATGTGCGTATATCCCGTCTATTAGACCCGGAACAGGATGTTGCGCTGACGCTTCCCCGTTATGCGGTATTCATATCGGCTACAGTAATCCTGCTGCTGTCTGTCTTGTTTGTATGGTCCATTGGTTGAATTTAACGTTGAACTTAAACGCCAAGGAGGAAGATGAATATGAATCGAAGTGTGGAAATTGGACTGTTTTTCTCAAGAATCATGATTGGTCTCATCTTTGTATTGCATGGCTGGAGTAAATTCGAAGGTGGAATTAGCGGTACCGTCGGGTTTTTTGAAAGTATCGGCATTCCCGGTTTTCTGGCATCTGTTGTAGCGATCATTGAGCTGGTGGGTGGTGCAGGCATGATTCTGGGATTGGGAACCCGTGTATTTGCTGCATTGTTCATCGTCGTTATGGGAGGCGTTCTGCTTACTGCCAAAGTGGGACAGCCGTTCATAAGTGGTACCGAGCTTGATTACCTGCTGTTGGCAGGTTCATTGACAATGCTCTTCACAGGCAGCCGTTTTCTGGCGGTGGATCATCTCTTCTCCAGACAAGGCAACACTCGCCAGAATGTGAGTGCATAACGGGTCTAACATCCAATAGGGATGGAACAAGTTCATTTTATAAGCAGGTATATCTCATATCTCCTGTATAAAGCCTTTTCTCGCTAAACCGGATTACGTGTAATTGTATGCGTGAACCGTTCTAGCCGCGAAAAGGCTTTTTGTTTTGGACGACAAGCCCAACTATTTGGTACAATGAGAATAAGTATGCTACTAAGAAAAAATAAGAGAACCTGTAGGAGGGTGCGCTTTATGATAAACGTCATTCCATCCGATTCCCGCTCCAGCTTCGACCGGGGCTGGCTGCGCGGCAATCACAGCTTTTCCTTTGGTGAATACCAGGACCCGGAGAATACCGCGTTTGGACCCATGCGGGTAGCCAATGACGATGTAATTGCTCCTGGCCGTGGTTTTGGGGCACATCCGCATAGTGATATGGAGATTGTATCCATCGTGCTGAGCGGCAAGCTGCGTCATGAAGATAACCTGGGCAATGTGGCAGTTACATCATTTGGTGGAATTCAGCGCATGTCAGCAGGTACTGGCATGATTCATACCGAGCACAATGCTTCGGATACCGAAGAAGTACGTATATTACAGCTCTGGTTCATGCCATATACAAGAGGGCTGAAGCCGTCTTACGAGACGACCTCGTTTGATCCAGACGCACTTTCGGGAGCACTTGTACCCGTGGTATCGCCTGAAGGTGGGGCGCGTATCGCATCCATTCAACAGGATATGACCATCTATCTTGGCCGATTGGCTAAAGGCCAGACGTTAACCTATGAACAGGCAGAAGATCGCCGTATGTACATTTTTGCCATTGAAGGAGTGCTTGGCTTGAACGGAGAGCATCAGTTAACTGAAGGGGACACGGCTCGTGTGGAACAGACGACATCCATGAACCTGGATGCAAGCGAGGACGCCTTCTATATGTTAATTGATTTGCCCTAATTTACCGAAATGGAATGAAACTCCAAGATCCAAAGGAGGATGTACTTTATGACGCAGCAGGAATGGTTTATGGTTAAGCATGCAGTGACTGGGCGGGGCTGGTGAACAGTAAAACCGATTCGTTGTCCTATCGTTATCAAAGAGAGGGCACGGGATTTGTTTTTACCGTTACGGGTCTGGAGCAACAGGTGGTGGACAGCATTATGGAGCTCAGACAGGAGCTCAACGTGTTTCGCTTTGTACAGCGCAAGGATCAGCCCCTGGTGAAGCACTGGTATTACGTTCAGGGAGACCGGGTGCATTATGATGGAGAACGCCATACATTGACCATATATGCGGAATCTGAGATCCGCTATGTTCCTGAAGATTATTTTGCCGACTAAATGAATCATTAATGGGACCTTCCAATTGGAAGGTCTTTTTCCTTATATACAATTAAATTTGAATTATATGTGTTTCAGGTTGTTTTATGAAATTAAGGAAAAGAGAAGCAGAGAATGGTTGACATGACGAAATGAATATCGATATAATTATTTTAATTGATAATGAGTATCAATATCAAGTTGAACTAAGTAGAGCAGCTACAAGTGTTTTACGGCTAATGGTGAGGGGATTAGTAGAGAGATGAAGTTAGGCTATATGTTGATCGGACTGGCTTTTTTGTCTATCGTATACCTGTTTATTGGCAATTCAGACATTTCGCCTATGGATATTTTTCATTTGACCCCAGTCCAGCTTCAGGTGTTACAAGTCAGTCGTTTTCCCCGCTTAATCAGCATCCTTGTGGCGGGTATCAGTATGAGTGTCATTGGACTGATCATGCAGCAGCTGACACGCAACCGATTTGTTTCTCCAACAACGGCCGGAACAATGGACTCCGCCAGGTTGGGTATCCTTATTACTTTGATGTGGTTTCCTGGTGCTTCTCCACTGCAAAAAATGCTGGTCGCTTTTGCCTTTGCACTGGCTGGAACGCTAATCTTTATGCGGATACTGGAGAAAGTTAAATTCAAGGATACGATTTACATCGCTCTCCTTGGTTTGATGTTTGGCAATATTGTAAGCTCGGTCACGACTTTTTTTGCCTACAAAAACGATTTGATCCAGAACATGTCCTCATGGCTACAGGGGGATTTCTCCACAATTATGAAGGGACGTTATGAACTGATCTATATCAGTATTCCGCTGCTCATTATCGTTTATCTGTTTGCTAATCGTTTTACACTTGCGGGTATGGGCGAAGATTTCTCAACCAATCTTGGACTGGCTTATCGAAAAGTGGTTAATCTCGGGCTGATTCTGGTTGCCATGGTTTCAGCTGTCGTCATTATCACCGTAGGTACAATCCCGTTTCTCGGTCTTGTAGTACCGAATATTGTAACGCTGTATAAGGGCGATAACTTAAGGGATACATTGCCTCATACGGCAGTGCTCGGTGCGCTTTTTGTCCTGGTCTGCGATATTCTGGGTCAATTGATTATTTATCCTTATCAGCTGTCCATCAGTTTGACTGTGGGCGTTGTGGGCAGCGTGTTGTTCCTGTATTTACTGCTTCGAAGAAAGGCTTATGGATCATGAGAATGAAGTATACGGCAAATACCTGGAAGTTTGGCATTTTGATTGCAGCGGCAGTGCTGTTGATTGGTGTATTTCTGGTCATTCAATCCGGGGGCAACTGGGATTATATTCTGCCTCGCAGAGGAAAAAGATTCTTGCCATTGTGCTCACGGGTGCCTGCATCGCGTACTCCACTGCCATTTTTCAAACGATAACCAACAACCGAATTCTTACGCCTGGCATTATGGGGCTTGATTCCCTGTATATGTTGTTTCAGACCTTTGCCGTGTTTGTGTTTGGGAGCACGCATATCAGCTTTGTGAACAAAAATCTTAACTTTGCGGTATCTGTGCTGTTAATGACCCTGTTTGCTCTACTTCTGCATCAGTTTATGTTCCGTAGAGAACGGGGCGCAATATCTATTTGCTGCTGCTCGTTGGCCTTATTCTGGGTACGCTGTTTCAGAGCATGTCCTCCTTCATGGAGGTACTGATCGACCCTAATGAGTTCCTTGTGCTGCAAGGCAAGATGTTTGCGAGTTTTAACAATGTGAATACGGATCTGCTGATCATCTCCATGGTGGCCATTATTTTGATCTTGCTGTATGCACAGAAGTTTACCAAATATCTCGACGTACTGTCCCTCGGCAAAGATCACGCGGTTAACCTTGGGGTGGATTACCAGTACATTGTGAAAAGGTTATTGCTGGTTGTGATGGTTCTGGTGTCAATTTCCACAGCGTTGGTCGGCCCAATCATGTTCTTGGGGCTGCTGGTCGTGAATCTGGCGCATCAGTTATTCCGGACACATCGTCATAAAGTACTGATCTGGGGTTTCGGTCATTATCGCAGTAGTTTCATTAGTCGGTGGACAGCTCATTGTGGAACGGGTATTTACCTTTGCTACGACAGTAAGTGTCATTATCAATTTTGTAGGCGGTGTGTACTTCATCTATTTACTGCTAAAGGAGAATAAGTCGTGGTAGAAGTCAGAAATGTAACCAAACAATACGGCGGCGTCCGGGTAGTGGATGACGTATCACTGAATATTACCAAAGGGAAAATCACTTCATTTATCGGTCCCAATGGCGCAGGCAAAAGTACATTGTTGTCTATGATCACCAGACTGATCAGCAAGGATGCAGGACAAGTCCTGATCGAAGGAAAAGAGATCGAAGGTTGGAAGAACAAGGATTTGTCCAAAAAAATATCAGTCCTCAAACAATCCAATCACATAAATATCCGGTTGACTGTGGAGGACCTTGTGGCTTTTGGCCGTTTTCCTTATTCACAAGGAAGACTCACGGCAGAAGATCGGCAGTGGATTCAGGAAGCCATCGATTATATGGAGCTGGCTCCTTTCCGTAAAAAATATTTGGATGAACTAAGCGGTGGACAACGACAGCGGGCATATATCGCCATGGTTATTGCGCAGAACACCGAGTATATTCTGCTCGATGAACCATTGAACAATTTGGACATGAAACATTCCGTGCAAATTATGAAGGTGCTTCGCAAAATGGTGGATGAATTGGGGAAGACAATTGTTATTGTCATTCATGACATCAATTTTGCCTCCTGTTACTCAGACTATATCGTTGCACTCAAAGACGGGCGTGTCGTGCAGGAAGGTAAAACGGAGGACATCATTGATACGGATGTATTGCAGAAAGTATATGACATGCACATCCCTGTGCAATGGATTGATGGTCGTAAGATTTGTGTGTATTTTGCTTAAAAAGGTAAACCAATATAGAGAGAGCGAGAGGTGTCTATTTATGAAAAAGGGTTGGTTGTTTACGTTGCTTGTGGTGTTGTCGGTTGTTCTGGCAGCTTGTGGTGGAAGTAAAACAGCAGAAAATACAGGTGCCAGCAGTGGCACAGGATCAGAAGCGAATGCTGCAGCAGAACAGTCCAGTGATGAAATCGTCATTAAACATAAACTTGGCGAAACAACTGTGAAGAAGAATCCGGAGAAAGTGGTTGTGTTCGACTATGGTGTGCTGGATACTTTGGATCAGCTTGGGGTAGAGGTTGCCGGTGTACCTCAGGAGGGAGTTCCCTCTTATCTGGCAAAGTATAACGATGCAAAGTACACCAATGTTGGCGGTTTGAAAGAGGCTGATTTTGAGAAAGTAAATGCCATGAAGCCTGACCTGATTATCATCTCAGGACGACTGCAAGACTCCTATGAAGAGCTGAGCAAGATCGCACCGACCATTTATATGGCGGTAGATACAGAAGATTATATGAACTCCCTGACTTCGAATGTGAAGACGCTTGGAGAGATCTTTGGTAAAGAAAAAGAAGCAGAAGAGGCACTGGCATCGATTGATACCTCTGTTAAAGCTTTAAAAGATAAAGTAACGGCTGCTGGAAAAAATGCACTGGTTGTCCTGACGAACGAAGGCAAATTAAGTGCGTATGGTGCAGGTTCCCGATTTGGTGTCATACATGATGTGTTCGGTTTTACTCCAGCAGATGCAAATATTGAAGTATCCACCCATGGACAGAGCGTTTCATTTGAGTATGTTATGGAGAAAAATCCGGATTATTTGTTTGTGGTAGATCGGAGTGCGGTGGTTGCAGGTAATGGTGAAGCAACTCCAGCCAAACAGGTGATCGAGAACGATTTGGTCAAAAATACAAATGCCTTCAAAGATGGACACATTGTATATCTTGACCCCGATTACTGGTACTTGTCCGGTGGTGGTCTGGAATCCATTCAAGAGATGATTAAAGAAGTGGACGAGAGCATCCAATAAGTAAATGAAGATTGCTGCATACTTTGATTAGGCCTCAAAGGTCTCTGTTATTTAAACAGGGGCCTTTTTTTGTTGCCTGAATTAAAAAAATGATTGGATATTTTACAAAAAGACCACATAATTCCGTGTGATCTGGCACAAGCTACCTTGTATAAAAAAACAGGAACGGAGGGCGGCATATGGCGGATAAAACATCAGGGAAAGATGGTTCAAGGGATTCGGGAAAAAGAAGCATGTCCCTTTGGGGCTGCCGTCTCCCCCTATTTTGCGGCAGCCGATAGGCCTCTCACATGAAAGCCATATGCTGGCACTGGAAGACATTTTCTCGGATTGTTCGGATGTCATATTCCGCAATGTCAAAATTACACCTGAAGTGGAAGGCCTGCTGGTGTACATCGAAGGTATCGTGAATTCAGCAGATATTCAGGAGCATATGCTCCGTCCTCTGATTCGCGGCCTGATTGAGCAACGAACCGATGAGCCTGTTGCTCCTCTCGATGACACAAGAATCGCCTTGTCGCAGGTGAAAAAAGTGGATTCCTGGGCAGCCGCAGCGGAGGGAGTGCTGGAATCCTCCGCGCTGTTGTTAATCAACGGGAGCAAGGAGGCCTGGCTTTTCAACGTCAAGGGCGGTGTGCGGCGTGGTGTCGAGGAACCCCAGACGGAGTCGGTTATTCGCGGGCCACGTGAAGGGTTCACGGAGACATTGCGTGTGAACACAGCTCTGCTTCGTTTCAAGCTCAAAACACCTGCGCTTAAGATGTTAAGCATGACGATTGGAACTGAGACCAAAACCAATGTAGTGCTGACTTACATCGATGACATTGCCGATCCCAAGCTGATTAAAGATGTCAAGGAACGTCTCAACAAAATTAAAATCGATGGCATTCTCGAAACGGGATATATTGAGGAACTTATTGAGGATCATCCCTATTCTCCTTTTCCGCAGATGCATTATACCGAACGCCCCGATACAGTGGCAGGAAACCTGCTGGAAGGACGCTTTGCCATCTTTGTGGATGGCACTCCATTTGCCCTCATTGGCCCGATCACAATGTGGCAGATGCTGCAGGCCAGTGAGGATTATTATGAACGGTTCTTTATAAGTAATCTGTTGCGCTGGATTCGTTTTCTGTTTGTGGGTATCGCCCTATTTCTGCCGGCGCTCTACATCGCTATTACGACCTTTCATCAGGATATGTTACCAACAACACTGATCCTGAGTATTGCGGGGGCAAGGGAGGCTATTCCATTCCCTGCATTGGTCGAAGCCCTCATTATGGAGCTGTCCTTCGAGGCTTTACGAGAAGCGGGGTCCGGTTGCCCAAAACGGTAGGTCAGGCCGTCAGTATTCTGGGGGCTCTTGTCATTGGACAGGCAGCTGTTCAGGCGGGAATTGTTTCTGCACCCATGGTTATTATCGTATCCATGACAGGGATTGCTTCGTTTACGATCCCTCGCTTTAATTTTGCCATTACGGTTCGTTTGCTGCGTTTTCCTATCATGCTGCTTGCGGGGGCGCTTGGTTTGTATGGCATCGTGATTGGACTGGTGCTGATCTCCGTACATTTGACACAAATGACTTCCTTCGGCGTGCCGTATCTGACCGGTCTAAGTCCGTATAGCAAAAAAGATACCAAGGATATTGTCATCCGTGTACCTTGGTGGAAAATGATCCATCGTCCCTCAACGGTGCACCGTGACCAGAAGCGTATGAATGAGAAAATTAATGGCTCACCTGAAGCTGAGGAGGGGTGGTAAGCACATGTTCTTTATCCACAAACGGCATGCTGTGGCCATTATGCTCCTATGTACTATTTTTATATCAGGTTGCTGGGATCGGAAGGAGATTAATGATATCGCTTTTGTCATTGGTCTGGCTATCGATAAGGAGGATGGTAATTACAGATCCAGCTTGCAAATTGCTCTGCCCGGTCAATCCGGTTCCTCCGGGAGTGAGGGTGGCGGTGGAGGCACAAGTGGTGACAAATCCTGGTTCATGTTGTCCAATACAGCCAAAACGTTGCGCGGAACGTCTATTGAAGGTCAAAAAGCGCTCTCTCGTGAACTTTATTATGCCCATCGGCGTACGATATTGATTGGAGAGGAGCTTGCCCGTGATGGCGTTGCTTCTATGTTGGACTTGCTTACACGATACCCGTTGAATCGTTTCTCTGCTTTGCCGATTATCACCAAAGGCCCGGCATTCAAGGTACTGGATACCGATGCACCGATTGAGAAGTTTCCTTCCGAAATGGTACGGGAATTGTGCTTCTTGAATATGCGCAAACCGCGTACTCTCAAAACCTTTACGGATGCGATTCTTTCCGAAGGGGTGGAGCCGTTTCTACCTGTTGCCACGACCGTTGACAATGTGCCGGGCAACTGGAAGGACGTTAAGACGAACATCAAGTTGGATGGAATCGCTATTTTTAAGAAGGACAAACTGATAGGCATGATTGAAAAAGAGCCTGCTGGTGCACTTATACTGGCTATGGGTGAAGCTAACGAGCCTGAAATTATGGTCAAGGCTCCTCGAGGGAGTGGTGATATTTTTATTAAACTGAACGAAAACAACTCCTCATTGCACCCTCATATCAAAAATGGAAAAGTATCGGTGACGATTAAACTGTATGCCAAGGGAGTTGTTGTAGACAACGAGTCGAACTACGGCGACCTGCGAGAGCAAGAGATTAAGAACCTGAATCAAGCAATACATCAGAAAATCCAAGATGACATTCTGGAGGGGGTAAGGCTGATTCAGAAGAAATATCCTGCCGATATTTTGGGTTTGGGTCGCTCCATTCATCAGCAATTGCCCAAAGAGTGGGACAAGTTAAAGGATCGCTGGGATGACATTTATCCGGATGTGAAAGTTAGTGTGGAGCCACATATTGTTATTGAAAATGTAGGGGTTATCAACAAACCGTTTGGATTGCCTGAGGAGGATATCGTCCATGATTAAGCCGCTGCTGTTCACATATTTGGGTGTAGTCGTTGCCGTAATTATTATGGATTTCAAACATTTGAAGCAGGCAGCGGCTATTAATCGCTGGTTAGCCTACGGTCTGATCGTAATCAGCGCCGGGATTTGGTTTTATGTAACGCATTTGAGCAAAACAGTCTTTGTCACTACATGGCTTACCCATTTGATTCAGCGTTGGCTGCCGTTACCTTAAGGCTACTTCAACAAATTTCGAAGCTTGAAAGATAAGATAGAAAGGAGGTATTGCATGAATCAGGGAGTGACCGGTCGTCAGTTGGTGCTGCTCATCATGCTGCTCAGTATTACAGGTACGTTGATGCAGCCCCATGCGCAAGCCATTTACTATGCTGAACAGCATGCTTATTTATCCTACATCCCTGTGTTTTTTGTCACGGTAGCATCACTTTGGATGTTAAGCCGTGTTCAGCGCCGATTCCCCAATCAGGATCTGTTTGAATCGCTGGTGGGACGTTTTCCTTTTTTGGGGCGTGTGACAGGCTTGCTGTACATCCTGTTTTTTCTCTTTATATTTGCCCGTGATATCCGTCTCATCGGAGATTACGTAAGTATCACACTGCTAGAAACAACGCCTCTATCTATCATTGTAGTATCCCTGTTACTGATGGCTGTTTTTATCGTAAGGGGAGGGCTAGGATCCTTAATTGGCATGTCTGAGCTGTATGTTACGTTGTTTCTGCTAAATTCGTTGATATTGCCTTTCATGCTTATTCAGCAAATAAACATGGATAATCTCATGCCGTATTTTGACATCGATGTTGCCGGTGTTGGGAAGGGAAGCTGGTACATATTCTCCTTTTTCGGTGAGATGATTGCAGTCCCCTTTGTAATTAAAGGCAGTGATTTTCGATTCAAGTCGGTCTTGTGGGGGATTACGGTAGCGGCTCTGTTAATGATGCTGATTGTTGTCGAAACCATCCTGGCGGTGGGAGTGCCGATCGCATCCAGACTGGTGTATCCTTCCTACGAGCTTGCAAGGCAGCTGCAAATTAGTGATTTCCTTGATCGATTTGACCTTGCACTAGCAGCGGTAACTCTACCTACATTGATTACAAAGATCGCATTCGATCTGTATTTTGTCTGTTGGGGACTGAAGCGAATGATTCCGAAGGTTTCGGGTAAAGTGATGACGGGACCCGTGGCTTTGGTAGGTTTTGTATGTGCTTTCTGGTTTTTTAAAAATGCGATTGAGCTCTTTCGTTTTACAAGGGAGTGGACATGGATTGGGATTGTGTTCGAGGTGTTATTTCCCATCATACTCTTCGTGTTCCTTCGCCCCCGCAAAAAAGACAGGAATGATCAACGGGCAGGGGATAATCAGAAGCAAAAGCAGCAGCCAAAAGAGGATAAAAAGAAAGAGCAGCTCAGGAACGAGATGAGTCTGACAAAGGGAAACGTGAAGGACCACAGGGTGGAGAATTACAGCCTTCCTGATATATCCCATCAAAAATCGTTATAGATGAACGGCCGAAAAGCGGGGAAACTCGGTTTCCCTCCAAAGAAGTACCCTGTATACTGTAGTCAGACTGATGACATTCGGCTGAATAAACGGGGGAACATAGATGGCTCAACATTTGGCGGGTATACGCGTAGCACTGACAGGACCACGGAAATCCAAAGAGATGTCCTTGCTGGTTGAGAAAATGGGCGGTATTCCGCTTGTCCGACCTGCACAGGGAACTGTTTTTCTGGATGACCGTAATATTCGGGACGGACTGGTATCCTGGATATCGGACCCGCCAGACTGGACGGTATTGACGACGGGGATGGGACTGGATGCTATTTTTGATATGGCTGAGGATATGGAAATCGCGGATCAATTGCTGGACGTATTATCGGATTCCATGATTGCAGCAAGAGGGTACAAAACTGTTAATTCTCTGCGAAAGCGTAAATTGACTCCGCTGGTGCGGGATGATGATGGCAGCACAGACGGGTTGATTCGGGAGTTCGCTCCTCATGATCTTGCGGGAAAGAAGGTAATGTTGCAGCTGCACGGGGAGACGGCACCGAAGCTGGTCAGATGGCTGGAGGATCAGGGCGCTCAGGTTCGTCAGGTACTCCCTTATCGCCACGTCCCGCCGGAAGAGGGCGAACTGGAACAGCTATTAAATGAAATTTTGCGGCATGAGGTGCATGCGGTCGCGTTTACAAGTGGACCGCAAGTACGGTTTCTGGTCGAATATGCGGCGTCAAAGGGAAAGCTTGGACCCATGCAGGAAGCCTTCCGTCAAGGTGTGGTGCCCGCTTCGGTAGGCAGGGTTACGGCAAACGCGATGCGTGAAGAAGGTATTGAGGCGCTTGTGGTCCCGGAAGATGAGAAGATGGGGGCCCTCATTGTTGAACTGGGGCGTTATTACGCTGCCAGATCTGCGGACAAGGCTCAGCTTCTGCCTTAATATTGATCCCGCCTAGACTCATTTTGAAACATTAAATGAAACGTAATTAAGATGACGAAGTGTTTTCCGTTCTGATCCGACGATAGGGGTCAGAACTTTTTTGTTTCCTGTTTCTGTGAAGGACATTTTATATAAGCTGAACGACTCTGATGGATAGGGATTCTCCTGAGACTTTGGTCGTGAAGTTACTTGTACCCATTCATAATTAAAGGTTTTTGGATAATAATGTGGAATGAATTAAAGACAGATTAAGCTTGCGAGGGAGGGACAGCATGATGAAAACCGTATGTGTAACCGGGGCGGCCCGGGGACTGGGGTTGGCTCTGACGGCGCAGATGCTGAAGAGAGGTTATATCGTCTATGCGGCAGGATTGGACATGGAAGAGTCCAAAGGGATTCGTCTTCTGACGGATGCCTATCCGAAACATTTACGCGCCATCGAACTGGACATTGCGGATGATCTATCTGTAGCTTTGTTCACGGAGACACTTAAGCTGGATACAGAGCATTTGGATATGCTTATCAATAATGCGGCTATACTAGGAAGTATTACGGATCATATCCGCGGACCGTTAAACATGGCGGAGATGGCAGAAGTATTCAATGTAAATACCTTGGGGACATTGCGTGTGACTCATGCCCTGCTGCCCCTCCTTCTTCAAGGGACAAATAAGCTGATTGTCGATATATCTTCGGAGGCAGGCAGTATTGAGCAGTGCAGCCGAGATGGATGGTTTGCCTATTGCATGTCCAAATCTGCGCTAAATATGCAGGCCCGCCTGGTGCATAATGGTCTGAAGGATGAGGGTGGGCAGGTGATGCTGATTCATCCCGGCTGGGTACAGAGTTATATGAGCGGGGAATTGAATACCGCTGCAGATCTTACGCCAGATCAATCGGCTCAGTATATTACAGCACTCATTGATCGCCATAAGGAGTTTAGGGGAGATCAGCCCGCGTATGTAGATTACAAGGGGGACACCCTTCCTTGGTAATTCTGTTATAGGTAATTTGAAAGGAGTTTTTAATGATGGATCATCGTAAAAAAGCGTTATTACTTGGTGATTATACTCATCCGGACTGGCATCCGCTGCAAGGTGTGGACGCGGAGATCAGTCGGATTTTTCACGATACTATGACTGTGCAATGCAGTGAGAATCGCAACATGCTGCTGCAAGAAAATATAACCGGCTTTGATGTGTGTATCTGTTACATGGACGATTGGAAGGGGAAAGTCTCTCCACAGCAGACAGCAGGCTTATTGTCCTATGTTAGTAATGGTGGTGGACTGGTCATCATACATAACGGAATTTCGCTCCAAAATCGTTATGAGCTGAAGCAGATGGTCGGTGCCAAATTCCTGCATCATCCACCATATGCACCACTGGAGTTCACAGTAACGGCGGAGAGTCATCCGGTGACTGAAGGTATTTCGGGCTTTACGATGGAAGAAGAGCCTTATCAGTTCGAATTCGGTTCATTTGCCGAAACGAAAGTTCTGCTTGAGTATCAATCCGAAGAAGGGCCGAAGCCCGCAGCTTGGGCACATAGATATGGTGTTGGACGCATAGTTTACCTTATGCCGGGACATCATGTACCTTCTTTTGCACATGAAACCTATCGTCAGTTAATTTTGCAGGCAGGAAAATGGGCTGCGCGTTACGTATAGCCGGACCGTCTCTTTTGTGAGTAGGTGATTTAAGGGGTATACTATAGAGATCAACGAAGAGGAGGATGACAAGAATGAGCGATTTGTTCAAAAAGGCGATCTCGTTAGGGCTCGGTCTTACTGTTGTAAGCAAGGAGAAAATTGAGAAAACCGTGGATGATCTGGTCAAGCGCGGGGAACTTGCGCCCGGTGAATCCAAAGCGTTGGTCGAACGGCTGATGGAACGGGGCGATGAAGAGCAGGGCCAGTTCAAGAGAATGATTCACGAACAGGTCAAGCGTGTCCTTCAGGAAGTGGGCGTTCCATCCGAGAGTGATGTAACCAGTTTGGAACAGCGTGTTACCGTCCTTGAGAAAAAGCTTGCGGAACTGGGTCACACACCACAGCTTCAACCTGATGTATCCCCAGCTCCACTTGAAGTTCCTCCTCTCAAAGGAAACGAGATCGAGTAGATGGCTGTGCGAATCAAACATGTCGGCAGATACCGGGAAATTGCCATGGCGCTGGTGCGTCATGGCTTCGGTTATATGGTCGAGGAGCTGGGCTTGTTCCAGTTGCTGGCCATACCCCGGCGATGGATGTCGCGTGAGGCACCCACTACCAAAACACTGAGTGAGCGCATTAGACTTGTGCTGCAGGAGCTGGGGCCGGCTTTCGTCAAGCTGGGGCAACTCGCAAGCACAAGGGCGGATTTGTTGCCGGAGTCTGTCATCCGCGAACTCGTGAAGCTGCAGGATCAGGTCCCGCCGTTTTCCTCGGAGACGGCACGGGGTATTTTGGAACAGGAATTGGATACACCGCTGGAGGAGATCTTTTCCCGGTTCGAGGATACCCCTGTGGCTGCGGCTAGTATCGGACAGGTGCATCTGGGCAAACTTCAGAGCGGTGAGGCGGTAGCCATTAAAATCCAGCGACCTGGCATTTCGCGTATTGTTCAGCGCGATCTGGATATTTTACGAGAGTTGACAGCTATGGCGGAGAAGCGCTGGGATTGGGTGAAGCAATATCAGATCCCGCAAATGGTAGAAGAGTACGCCCAGGCACTGATGGCCGAGCTGGATTATACGATCGAGGGTCGTAATACGGAAAAGATTGCACAGCAATATCAGCAGGATAACAAAGTGAAAATACCGCTGATCTACTGGGATCAAACTTCTTCTCGTGTGCTCACCATGGAGTACATCGAAGGCATTAAGCTGAATGATCGTGACGAGCTGATTAAACGTGGGCATGATCTGAATAACATTGCGCAGAGACTGGTGGATTCGTTGTTGAACCAGATCTTCATTCATGGATTCTTTCATGCTGATCCACATCCGGGCAATTTGATGGTGTTGAAGGATGGCCGGCTTGCCTTTATCGACTTCGGCATGGTGGGCAGCCTGAGTGATGAGATGAAGCAGCATCTGGCTTCGCTCATTATCGGATTGATGCGCAAGGATACGGACAGCATGATCCGGGCGATTGAGAAGCTGGGCATGATGCCGGATGATATGGATTTGCGTGGGCTTCATAGCGATCTGGACAAGCTCCGCAGCAAATACTACGATATTCCCTTTTCCAAAATTAGCGTAGGTCAAGCGCTGAATGACCTGTTCGGCGTGGCCCAGCGACACCGGGTTGTGATGCCTGCCGACATTTTGCTGCTGGGTAAATCGCTGCTCACGATGGAGGGCGTCGTCGAACACCTTGATCCTACGTTGAGTATTGTGGATATGGCAGAACCCTTTGGTCGAAAGCTGATCAAGGAACGCTTCAATCCCGGAAGGATCAAGAATCGTCTGTTCCGCAGTGCTGCGGATATGGCTGAGAGTGTCATGGGTCTGCCTGGACAGCTAAGACAGCTCTCCTCCATCATCAGTAAAGGCAAGCTAAGGCTGGAGATCAGTGTACCTGAACTGGATGCGCTCATGCGAAGAATGGATCAGATCAGTAATCGGCTGTCTTTCAGTATTGTTCTGCTCGCATTTTGTATCATTATGGTCGGGTTGATCATCGGTTCTTCGATCAGTCACCAGTCAACCATGCTGTGGGATATTCCGGTCATTGAGATTGGATTCCTGGTGGCGATTCTGATGGTGGCCTTCCTGCTGTATTCGATATTCAAATCGGGAAGATTTTAATAACAACAAGACCCGTAAAGAGACTTTTTTTAAAGGATCTTTGCGGGTTATTTTTTTTGAAAGGGTGAGGTTTGTTTGAAAAAGATGCGTAGTAACTTGATTTTATCGTTTTTAACCGGCATTTTTGCGTATTATATCATTGCTAGGACCATAACCATGAATGCCATAATGGTTTGTCTAGCAGCTACAGGAATCTTAGCTATAATTTATCTGGTCATTTTTTTAATAAAGAAAAACCGTCAGGCTAAAGGATAGAGTCGAGTCGCAACAGATTTTTTGAGAAAAGTTTGTTTGAGAAAGAGTATCTTGGAGTAAAATAACGCAAGCTTAAGAAAATACGAGATTTGCTCCTGATTTTTCAGTTAAACTGTGTTAGTACATATCGCTTTCTATGTCTATAATAATAGGTCAGTACATTAACGGACCCGGTTTTTCTGAGAGGGAAAAACCAAGAGGCATTATGATCGGCTCACGATGTCTCGAAGGCAAGAAACCTGGAAGTAGCAATGGAATTACGTGGTGCTCACTGGAACGGATAATGACATGTTCCGACCTGATGTCGGATAATTTAGCTAAATCATGGGAAATCATGTAATTCAGGCACGTATAGATTCATTTTGCGGGAGGGTATTCCGCTGTTTTGTGCTGTCTGTCGTGGTTGATCAGTGACGAACCGTTCCATTGCAAATCAGGAGAAGACAAATTTGAAGTTATACACGTAGGAGGAACGGCAAGAGACATATGAATACGTTAAAACAACAATGGTTTGGTAACATTCGCGGTGACGTGCTGGCAGGCATTACGGTAGCGCTGGCGCTTATTCCGGAAGCCATTGCCTTCTCCATCATTGCAGGCGTTGATCCGATGGTCGGCTTGTACGCTTCCATTACAATTGCCATTGTGATCTCGATTGCGGGTGGAAGGCCAGGTATGATCTCGGCGGCAACGGGTGCCATGGCGGTGCTGATGGTCGGACTCGTCAAGGATTATGGCGTGGAATACTTGTTTGCCGCTACGATTTTGACGGGTATCATTCAGTTTATTCTGGGGATTTTCAAGGTTGGACGGTTTATTACGTTTGTGCCCCACTCGGTACTGACCGGGTTTGTGAATGCCCTGGCGATTCTGATCTTTATGGCACAGCTGACCCACTTCACAGGTGCGAATTGGATCATGTATGCGATGGTAGCGGTTACGCTGGCGATCATTTATATTTTGCCGCGTTTTTTCAAAAGCGTTCCGGCGCCCTTGATTGCTATTGTGATCATGACGATCATTACGGCGCTGTTACATCTGGATGTCAAAACCGTAGGTGATATGGGGAATCTCACGAGTACCCTGCCGATGTTCCATCTGCCCAATATCGACTGGTCCCTTAATACCCTAATGATTCTGCTTCCTTATTCGTTCACGCTGGCTCTGGTAGGTTTGCTGGAATCCTTGCTGACTGCAACGATTGTGGATGAAATGACCGAGACCAAGAGCAGCAAAAACCGGGAAGTGCGTGGTCAGGGGATTGCCAACTTTGTTAATGGCCTTTTCGGTGGCATGGGTGGCTGTGCGATGATCGGACAGTCGGTTATTAATGTGAAGTCAGGTGGCCGAGGTCGATTATCGACATTTACGGCTGGGGCTTTCCTGGCCATATTATTATTATTGCTCAGTGGTGTGGTGAAAGAGGTGCCGATGGGTGCGCTCGTAGGCGTCATGTTTATGGTGTGCATCGGTACGTTTGACTGGAGCTCCATCAAAAATATTGCGCGTGTGCCACGGGCGGAAGCTATCGTTATGGTCGTTACGGTAGCGATTGTGGTCTACACCCATGATCTGTCGATTGGTGTTATGGTCGGCGTTGTGCTCAGTGTGCTGCATTTTGGCTGGAAACAGACCAAGATTCGCGTGCAGGCCAATCAGGAACAAGGGCAGAAGGTGTATCGGGTTCACGGACCGTTCTTCTTCGGTTCATCCGCTCGTTTCGTTGATGAGTTCAATGCGGAGGCAGACCCGGAGGTGATCACGATTGATTTTGGAGGCTCACATATTTGGGATAACACGGCGGTTGTTGCCATTGGTAAAGTGAAATTCAAATACGCGAAGCTGGGCAAAACGGTGCATCTGCGTGGACTGAACGAGGAAAGCTCCCGTTTGCTTGAGAAGAGCGGATTTGCTACGGCACAAGGGCACGGTTCCTAATAACTTATACAGATGAACAAGTGAGCTTAATATGTAGATAAATGAATTTAGATGAGTCACATGGATGAATGATAAGGGGCTGTCCTGCAAGTCATGAAGGATCATGACGGGACGGCCTCTTTCGTTATCTGCATTTTCTCGTTAAATCAGCTTGGAATAACGTGGCTGGAATTCGTTACAATTTTAAAGGGTACCATCACCACAGTATAAGGTGTGTACGATTCGTTAACGCTTTAAACACAATGATCAGGGACAATTGTGGACAAATGCAGGAAAGTAACGTTCAATCCCCTTTTGTTTTGCTTGACTAACGTGTAAACTACAGGGTATGGAGAAGAAGAGCAACGGACCGATTGCTTTTTAAAAAATTCATTTCATAATCATGATTGATATACGGAAAACTAGTCTTGATTGAAGCCAAGTGAAAGCAATTATGAAATGGACTTATCTAAATGAATATACAGAGGTGTAACGATTGGCAAACTTTGAACAACTGGGCATTCGCCCGGAATGGTGCGAGATCCTGAAACATCAGGGCATCGCCGTGCCGACTCCGGTACAGGAGCGTTCGATTCCGGTATTGCTGGGTGGGCGCGATATTATTGCAGAGGCGCAGACGGGTACAGGGAAAACGCTCGCTTTTTTGCTGCCGATTATTCAGAAAATTAACGTATCCGACCGCTCGCCGCAAGCGCTGATTATTGCCCCTACGCGTGAGCTGGCGCTGCAAATTACGGAAGAAGCGAAGAAGCTGACTGCAAACGACGATAAGCTGCACGTTCTCGCGGTATACGGCGGACAAGATGTGGACAAACAGCTGCGCAAACTGCAAAACGGTACACAGATCGTGATTGGTACGCCGGGACGTCTCCTGGACCATCTGCGTCGTGGCACGTTGAAGCTGGACAATGTGAAAAAACTGGTGTTGGATGAAGCCGACCAAATGCTGCACATGGGCTTCTTGGATGATGTAGAGACTATCCTTAGTGAACTGCCACACAAACGGCAGACGATGCTGTTCTCGGCAACGATGCCGAAAGGCATTCGCAACCTGGCGAAGAACTACATGAAAGACCCGGAGGATGTGAAGGTATCCTCCAAGTCCGTGATTCCGATCAATCAGATTCGTCAGCAGGTGCTGGAGTGCACGGATCGTGGCAAACTTGAGGCACTTCGCGGCATGATTGATACGTATCGCCCGTACCTGGCGATTGTTTTCTGCCGCACCAAGCGCCGTGCATCCAAGCTGAATGAAGATCTGCGTGAAGCAGGTTATGCGAGCGATGAACTTCATGGTGATTTGTCTCAATCCAAGCGTGAGAACGTAATGAAAGCATTCCGCGACGCGAAATTGCAAATCCTCGTTGCTACGGATGTTGCGGCACGCGGACTGGATGTTGAAGGCGTAACGCATGTATTCAACTACGATATGCCACATGATGCGGAAAGCTATATCCACCGGATTGGCCGTACGGGTCGTGCTGGCGGCACGGGCCTTGCCGTGACATTTGCAACACAGCACGACAGACCTGAGCTTGCTCGTATTGAGGAAGGCACTAATCAGAAGCTCTCCCGTATCCAGTGGACAAGTGAAGGTCCGGTAGCATCAACTGGAGCAAATAGACGTTCCATCAACAGTCAGGGTGATGAAGAACGTTCTGGCGGACGCTCCGCCGGGACAGGCAGTGCCCGTCGCGGCGCAGGTCGTACTGGCCGCAGTGAAGGCGGACGTGGCGGACGTGGTGGTTCCCGCGGCGGTGAAGGCGGACGCAGCGGTGGTCGTAGTGGCGGCCGCAGTGGCGACGAGCGCAGCGCAGGCCGTGGTTCCGCGCGCAGCAGCGACAGCAGTCGCAGCACAGCGAGTCAAGGCGGGCGCGGTGCAGGTCGCAGCAGCGATGAGCGCAGCAGCGGCTGGGGCGGCCGTAGCGCCGACAAGCGCAGCTCCGGGCGCGGTAGTGAAGGCGGCCCAAGCAAGCAGGGGCGCGCAGGTCGGTCGGACTCTGCAGGACGCGGTCCAGCCAAGAGTGACCGCCGCGATTCTCGTCGCGGACGATAAAAGATAAAAACCTATGGCAGGTAGTCCTGGAAGAATGCCATACATTTTCCAAACATCAAAACACCTCATCCTAGACCTAAGGATGGGGTGTTTTTTCGTCGAAGCTTATATGATAAAAATGATACGATGTCACGCGTAATTCCATTACGCATGCAGGGGTGAACGAATTTCAGGTCGTCTATATACAGGGATTGAGTTTGCACTAATTTACGTTTCGAGTCCATATTTAACAGCTTTACACACGAGCATCTGCGTAAGAATCCCGATATTTCTCGTTATACACCCGACCCACTGATTCCGCCAGACCACCGCGTGCCTTACCCGGATACAATTCCAGAGTTTGATAGAGTCGCATGAAACGATCTTTGGGCATAAAGCGGGCGTAGCGGGTAATAAGACTAGGGAACAACTCAATATATTTACTTTTACGTACAGCCGCGGCGGCGACAGCCGTCAGGATCTGAATGCCGTTGTGCAGCTGCAAAATATTAACCTCGTATGTGGCGATATACCGGATCGCATCCTCGCGAATTAATTCCGGCTTCAGCCGTGCGATTTCACCGATATATTCAGCGAGCAGCCGCTCGAAGCTGCGCAGCAGCAGAGGCTTGAGCTGCAGGTCCATATCGCTGCGCAGCACGAAGGATTGCAGCAACGCAACCTGCTGCAGACGAATCCGGTCGTTGTAGACGAGTGAGCCGATCTCCCTGAGCATTTCGTAGGCGAGCGCTTCATCCTGCTTGCGCGCTTCTGCGACAAGGGCCCAATTCCGGTTAATGCCCTGACGAATCGCCTCCTCATCCTGACGAAGCATTCGTTTGAATTCTCGCTGCTGTTCGATCTGGAAAGATCGCTTTTGCATGAAGATCAGTCCAGCGAGGAGCAGCAGGGAGACGCTGGCCGCTGCCATGGTCTGATCAATCGTTTCGCCGAAATAAGTAGCAGCCGCACCAAGAATTACTGTAATGAACAGGTCGCGTACAATTCGACGTTTCACGCGGGAAGCGGCGCGTTCTTCGGCTGAGGTGAGTGTGCCCCGCCCACAGGCGGTACACTGGTCCTCCCAAAGACAGGTATACTGTCCGCACCGCTTGCAGACACGCAACTTTTGAAAAGCATGCGTCGTTCTTATAAAAGGCCTGATGGATACAACTTGTTTAGAACTCATGCTCAATCACGCTCGCCATTCAGAATAGTGTAGAGGGTTCGATCTGCATCTTCCCGGGAAACGGGTTTGCGCCGATGAAGCAGGAACGCAATTCCCTTTATCATGACAAAAAGAAACAATATGGCGAGGCATCCGTATGTAACCATAATCCGTTCCTTTCTATGGCTTGATCATTTTGCTTATATTATAAGATGAACTATTGTTTGCACACCCGAGTCAATTCGATGGCAGTACAACCTTTCTGCCCTCTCCGTTAACGTGTGATGCTTATATTCATTTTATAAACGATAATGTTTACGGATCAAGCGTCGTTATATTGCAGTTTACTGGCAATAACTATATCATATTTCCATAGTTGGAACTTTAGTGACAGATTAAGACGTGAGAACGTCGATTTTTGTCAGTCATTACAAAACTGTAACTGAAGATAGGGGTGCTTTTCAGAATTTATTAGTAGACTGTTAAGATTTCCTTAAGGCTTGACGCCTATAATAAACTATTCCCATTTTAATCTCAAACGTGAAGGAGTACACCTAATGCTGCGGACAAGCAAAATACGCTGGCTCAGCGGAACTCTGGTTCTGCTGGCAATTCTAACGCTGCTGCTACCTCAGGCGTTGCTGCCACATGCTGCAGCGGCTCAGGCACAGACAAGTGGAATCGATGCGGTACTTGTAGCCGATGTAAGTAATTCAATGAATACAAGTGACCGTGACAAGATCAGCAATGAAGCCATGAAAATGTTTATTGATATGCTGCCGGTCCAGGGGGACAAGGTAGGGATTGTTGCTTACACCGATCAGGTGGAGCGGGAAAAGGCATTGCTGGAGATACAGTCCGATGCGGACAAGAGCAGCCTGAAAGATTTTATTGATCAGCTGGGCCGAGGGCCCTATACCGATATTTCTGTCGGAGTGGCTGAAGCGGTGAATGTACTGAACCATGGAGCTGACAAGTCTCACTCGCCAATGATCGTGCTGCTGGCTGACGGCAACAATGATTTTAACAAAACCAAAGGCCGCACTCAGGCTCAGTCCGATGCGGATCTGGCAAAGGCCGTCAAGGAAGCAAAGGATCAAGGGATTCCCGTTTATACGATTGGACTGAACGCAGACGGTAAACTGAACAAGGATGCACTTGCAGATTTGTCTCAGCAGACCGGAGGCAAGTCCTTCATAACGGATACGCCGGATGACCTGCCGCAGATTCTGAGTGAAATTTTTGCGGATCATGCCAAGCTGAATGTGGTGAAGCTACCCTCCATTACAGGAAACGGCAGTTATCAGGAAGTTACCGTGAACGTACCGAACGACAGTGTACTGGAAGCGAATATTTCGATCATGTCTTCAAAACAAGTGCAGATCGAATTAACCGATCCTTCCGGCAAAGCCGTGGATCTGAATTCGGATGCAGCCAAGCTCTCGACTTCGAAGAGTTATTCCTTGGTGAAGCTGCTTAAACCCCAGGAAGGCGACTGGAAACTTCGGGTAAAAGGGGCTCCCAAAGACAGCATCGATATCAACCTGTTGTTCAACTATGATCTCCAGCTCGTCGTGGACCCAATTAAGACCAAGTCCTATACGAAGGGCGACAAAGTCGATCTGACAGCCAAGCTGGAGAATGGGGACAACCGCTGCAGGATAATGATCTGTATGCCGATATGAAGGCGGCACTGGTCGTAAACGATCTGGATACAGGCAAAAGTGCGGAACAACCGCTAGAAAACACGGGCACCGGGTTCGCCGGAACGTTTGAAGTGCCGGACAACCATAACTATGAGCTTGTTATCCGTGCAGAAGAGGACAGCTTCTACCGGGAAAGTGCTCCAATCACGATCAACGCGGGTGGAGCAGCCGGAAGCGGAAATCAACCTACGACTTCTGCTGGCGAACAGGATAAACCGTTCCCATGGTTACCCGTTATTCTTGGCGTGATTGCCCTGGTCGTTGTAGCTGTTGGAGGCTGGTTCCTCATGGGCTGGCTAAAACGCAAAAACCGCGGATTTGTTGGGCAGATGGTTATTGAAATTCGGGATGAAAACACAGGGGACAAGTCGTATCCGCAATATAAAAAGCTGGCCTCCTTCCGGGGCAGATTTCATTTGCATCAGCTGTTACAGCTGGACCCTGAATTGAAGGAAACCGAAAAATATGTATTTACACCCAGCAATGGGGATCGAATTATAATCCGTAATACCGCAGGCGGAACGTTGGAGAAATCCGGCCGTGCCGTTGATGCAAGCTCAGGCGTTGAACTGAAGAACGGTGACCGACTGAGCATCCCGCTGCAACAGGCGGACAAGACCATTTTAATTGAGTATCTGGTCTAAGAATGAATACCAATTTAAGTTGAACCAACCATTTACACGAGAACGTAGAGGACAGAAATAACCTGAAGAAGCGGAAGCGTTCGCCTAAAAGCTTTCTGAAAGAAAGCTACATCGGAAGCATACGCTATCCCCAGATTTTCACCTTTGTAAAATATAATTAAAAAATCTGGGGATAACAGCGATCGGAAGGTTATTCTGTCATCGGAGTGGCAAGTGTAATTATTTTGTAGTTCCAACTGTGTTAACCAAAGGGAGGACTTGGAATGAAACCGATTGTTAGAGAACATATTCAGCAACTGGATGTATCGCTTGGCGGAGGGATTGTCAGCGAGAAAATTAGAGTCGATACCATTGATAACCCGATTCTGATTATCGGCCTTGGAGGAACAGGTATCGATGCGCTGCTGCGTCTTAAATACCAGATTAACCGACGCTTCAAGCTGCCACAGGACCCGGTATCCAAGAAAAAAATGGACAAACCGTCCAACGTGGAATTTCTTGCTTTTGAAACGAACGAACAGGATCGCGCCAAAAAGTATAAGGGCATCGGACTTGATCCAATTAATGAATTCGTATTGCTGTCCAATGCCGAGATTGGTGGACTGCTTCAGAACCGCAGCGTATTGGAGCCGTATATTACGGACTGGTTGTCTCCGGAGCTGAGCATCACCGATGGCATGAACGGTGCCGCAGGGGTCCGTCAGGCTGGACGTTTGCTGCTGTTTACGAAGATTAACCAGGTCGTTCAGGCGATCGACAAAAAGATCAAAACCTTATCCGTAGGCACCAACAAAAAACTGATGGTGTTCCTGCTGACAGGTCTTTCCGGTGGTACGGGCAGTGGTTGCTTCCTGGATATTTCCTATATCGTGCGCGGGATTATCGAACGCGATCATGGCTCTGCCGGGATTGACCGCGTGAACACGCTTGGATATCTGTTCACCCCAGACGTGAACCTTTCCAACAAAAGCTTGAGTGAACACACTCGTGAGTACATCCGCAAGAATGGTTACGCTGCGCTCAAAGAGCTG
Organism: Paenibacillus sp. 1A_MP2; assembly: GCF_052244825.1. Lineage (NCBI taxonomy): Bacteria > Bacillati > Bacillota > Bacilli > Caryophanales > Paenibacillaceae > Paenibacillus > Paenibacillus sp. 1A_MP2. The sequence continues at coordinate 917,202 of NZ_JBQQCS010000001.1, forward strand.
GATTACTGGATGAACGTGGATAGCCGGGGAGAACGTTTCTCCCAGAAATACGGCAATATTCTGACAGTAAATTCACCGCTGCCGCCGTTCAACCTGTGTCATCTGATTTCCGCAACCAATACGGAAGGCAAACTGCTGGAAAACGCCTACGATTACTGCATGAACGTCACCGCCGAGAACATCACCAACTTCATGGCGAGTGAGGAAAAGCAGTCGGGTGAGGAGTTCGCCATCCACGACTATATTAGCAACATTCGTACGAACATTGCGCAGATGAACAAGGCTTACCCGGCGAACTATGATTACAACATTATCGGTGCATCCTCCGCGGTACTGCCGATTGAAGAGATGACGACCTATCTGGCTTACCGCATGTTCGACAAAATGAGCACCATGTTCTCCAAAGCGCCGAATCAGGAGGATACCGAGAAGTTTGCCCGCAAGCTGGGCATTGATCTCGAAAGTGTGGTCAAGTCCTTTGAAGCCCGCGTGCCGGAGCCGCTGCCAGGTTACCAGAATAGCGAGCGTCTGTCCTATGGCAATGTAGTGAAATCACAGGTGGTAAACATGGACACCGAACTGGAGCAGAACTTCCTGGCTCGTGCCCGTGAAGAATATATCAAGGCGAAGAAGCAGCTGCCGGGTGAGATTGCGGGTCAGTTCACCGAACAGATCCGGCGTATGTTTTTGCATCCCGAACAGGGTCCGTTCTATGTGTCCCGTCTGATCTACACGGAAAAAGGCTTCTGTGTACTGAAGATGATTCAGTCGTACATTGAAACCCTGCGTGAGAATGCTTTCCGCATTCCGCGTGATATTGAGGCCGCTCAGGAGCAGTCCGAAGAGAAACTCGGCGATGCGAAGAGTGCTTTTGTTTCCAAAGAGAAGAAGAAGAATGCTTATATTGAAGCAAAAATTCATGAGTACTGGCTGCACGCCGATGTGGAACGCAATGATCAGATGATCGAGTTCTACGAGGATTTGTACGAATTGCTGAATCAGGAAAACAGTCGCATTTATAATGTATTTACCGAAACGCTGAACGCGCTCAGCTCGATTTTCTCCAAAAACGGGGATATTCTCACACGCGGCGAAGAACAGTCCGATCACAAAGGCAACAAGACGTACTATTGGAACGTTGTAAGTGTACCGGATATCGTCAGTGTGGTAGATGGACTGCTGGACAAGCGCGATACGGATGACCTGATTCGCGACTTCTCGCGTGAATTGCTGGAGAACTCCAGCCAGTGGGTGAAGGAAAATGAGATCGATATCGTCAGCTCCATCTCTGATTTCCTGACTGAAAAATTCGGCGATCTGATTACCCGCTCGATGGAAGACTTCCTGGTTATCAAGTATGGACAGGACGAGTCGGTCGAGAAATTCGTGGAACGCTTCATTGCAGGCAAACTGGATGATGAGGCCGTTCCGGTGTTCAATCTGAGCAACAGCACAGGCAGTCTGCATTTCCCATCTTGGGGATTCGTATCGGTGCCAGCACAGGCGCCGGGCATTCTGAGAGGGATTCGCAACTATCAGAACAATGCGGTGGGCAAATCCCATTTTACCGTCAAGGAAAGTGAAGTGCGCAACCGGATCTTCTGGCTGAACACTCGCAACGGGGTACCCCTGTTTGTGTACACGCCGCTTAAAGTCTATGAGGAGAGCTATGAACGTACCATTTTGGACAAAGAAGGCATCGGCCGCCATCTGGTGCAAACCGAGAAGAATAACTGGACCTATCTGCCATCTCCGATCCCTGAAAAGTCATGGGGTGATGTGTACGAGAACGCTCGGGTGAAGCAATACAATGCCCGTGTGCGTACGGAATTCGAGCAGGCGATTGGATACAGGATTGTTACGGCCAAAACGATTGACGAAAATACAAGCAACCGTTACGCCGTTGTTACGACCGAACCGTTCGATCTGTCCGCAAAGCTGGGTGCCTACGACATGCGCCTGACGTCTACTACGCCGAACCTGGGTGAAGTGAAGCGTGCAGTTATGGAACTGAAACGTCTGCAATCCGAAGGATTGCCACGGGTGTCGGTGAAGGACATTTTCGGAAGTATTAATGAAGATATGGCCAAAGAAAACCTGGTACGTTCCCCGCAGCTAATCGCCCGGGTACGTGAAGAGCTGGCGAAGATGAACGCCATCTCGGCCAAAGTCGCCGAACTGGAAGGCATTCTCGCCCAGCACCAGGACGAGGAGCAGTGGTATGACCGCTTCATCGAAGCACTCTACACGGATACCATCGTGAAAAAGGGCGCGCTGTATGTCTATGACCGTGATCCGGAAGAAGACGCATGGGAGCCGTTCGCAAACCTGATGAAGAGCCGCAACTTTGCTGAATATGAAGTGTTTGGCAACTTCCGTGGACTGGCGGAGAAGGATCGCAGCACATTGCTTCGCAAAGCTTCCCGTCGTGATAACGACCTGACCGCTTCCGAAGATATCACGCCACTGCTTAGCAAGGTGGATGATCTGGCTGCATTGTTCATGGAATCCCGTGATCGCCTGGAATACGAGCGAGTGGAATTGGCGAACGGGGAAGACATCTACCAGTTCTACAGAACGATGTCATCGAAACTGAATGACATTCGCAGAAGGCTGAAGTAAGATGGCGGCCGGGATGGAGTTCAGCTCGAACAATGCCCTGAAGCGTAATCTGGAGAAGTATGCAGCCCAGTATGCAACAGAGCAGGAACGCCAGGGCAGTCTGGGTGATGGTCGCAGCAGTATCCATTACCCTGCTCTGTTCCTGTTCGTGGGTGATCAGGTCGCTCCGGCAGTATCTGCTGTTCAGGAGATCAACCGGCTGAAATGGGATAACGGAGAAGGCGTAGTGTACGTACAGATTGGGACGGAAGATCAGGATGATGACCGTCATCGGAACCATGACAGCAGCGGACGAATGAAGCATGATAATGATAACGGTGGTCAGCTTGACCACCGTGAACATAGCGATGACCGTCAATCATCCTATCCAGTTGGGCATCGTCCGGCTGAAGCTATGGATCGCAGCACGTTCGATGACGGTCAGGTGACCCGCCACGTGCTTCCGATATCCGGGGCACAGACCGGGCGACCTTCCAAGACACTTCGTAAGGATGTACATCGCAGTTTTCACGATTCAGATCAGGCTCTCTATGGTCTGAATCGCACCTTGCGACGGGTGAGTAATCGTATTGCTGAATACGGACGTTTGTATTCATCATTCGATCGGATCTACGTGACGGTCGTGACTCGGGCAGACGATCCATTAAATGTGTTGTTACCGGAGCTTACCAAGCTGACCGAAACGATATTGGGTCAATCCTTCAAATCGGTACAGACCGATCTGCATGTGCTGGTCAGCGAGATGGAGCAGGTCGATTCCTTTGGATATGCAAGTGCAGCAGGACTCGCTTTTTTGCGGGAACTGGATTACATGCAAGGGCTGGACTATACGTTCAGCGGTAATCTGCTGGTTACAGAGGACGGTATCTCTATTCCGGTCGTGCATCCTGCATCGCCATTGTTCGATCTCGTATATATTTTGTCAGACAAAAACGAGCGGGGAACCGGCGTACCTGGCGGGTGGATCGAAAATGCCGAGATCATTTGCCGAATCTGTCTGCTCAAGAACCGGAAGCAGGAGCCTGATAGCTCCGGTGCCGTTTCAAGCACTGGAGCCAACACCTATAACAATACATCGTTCAAAAACAATATTCGTACCACTTCGGATCAGCATGGTTATGCTAGTGCAGGTTTTGCCGAGATCAGACGGCCGAACAAACCGATTGCACTTGCGGTGTTGTATCACCTATATCGTTATCTGCTTGAACGGATGCGGCAGGAACCCGAGTGGAGCATCAAGGACAAGCTTGTCTTCTTTGGACTGGACGGGGCTTCGGTAGAGCGTAAAGTGGAAGGTATTCTTCCCGATGAGGACCTGGTTAGCGGCATGAGCGGCATTATGACGCATAACGTCAGCTTCACGGAACTAAAGCCGCTCTCACTGCGTGAAGCGGAGAGAGCGCTGTTCGGCCATGGGGCAGAGGCGTACTTCCGTGATAACGTGGTCCGTCTTGCCGAGGAACGAGTGCGTCAGCGCAGCACAGAAGGCTCGCTTCGTCGCCAAGCCGAGCATTCACGGACGGAGCATCCCGAGATTGGCTATTTTCAGTGGGCCGCCTGGAGTGACAACGGGTTCGGCAGTGTGCGTGAGGCCTTGCTTGGACTGATCCGGGATAAATCGGTGCAGCTTGAATCCGCACGTTCTTTGCTTGAGCAGCGGCAGCAGGAGCGGGTAGAGGATCAGTCGTTCAAACGGGCATTGTTCCGTGACAAACAAAATGTGCGCAACCTGATCGATTGTTTGCTGGAGCGCGTGTATGTACCCAAGGTTGAATTGCTGCGTCTGGAGAATGAATTGCAGCTGCTTCGTGTCTACGACACAGAGATGGAGCATCTGCATACGTTCAGTCAGAAGGTAACGGAGACACTGGCAGCGCTGGAACGTACCATGCGTGAGACCGCTCTAGAGAGCATCGCCGCAGCCGATGAGTACATCGGGCAGAACGTAATGGAATACTACGGCAAAGTGACGGAAGCGCTGATCGCCGATTTGGAGGCAAAGCGCGGACGGGATGTTTGGTTCGAAGACCGCTATATGGGGGATATGAACCGGCTTGCTACGGAAGGAAACGAGCGACTCCTGCAACGTCTGATGGAAGTATGTCATGCCATGCTGCTTACAGCAGATCCGCTCCGGGTACCTTTTGAAGAAGAGCTGCTGCTACGGGCGAATGTTACCATTACCTATGGCGACAAAAACGTACTGACCCGTGATGATCTGTTCCGCAGATTGTACCGTACACTGGAGGAGCAGGCGGTCGTTCGGGTAAGGGTATTCGACTATACGCAGGAACATCGTTATGAAGAAAAATATTTCTTTGGTGATCACCATAGTGCCTTCATGGACTACGCGGCGCATGCCGAAGAGACGTCACGTATTTATAAACTGGGTGTGGTATACGAAGAACGAAGCAGTGGTGTGGAGAAGCTGAATCTGATGGGAGGCTTCCATCTGGAAGACCTGATGGTGTATCGTAACGGCCGGGTGTATTACGATTCGTATACGGAGAATGGTTATGAGCTGCATCCCTCCGATCTGGCCGAGAAGCTGTCAACCATGCGCTAAAACATAAGGCCGTGTCTCTTATGGACGGAAGGGAGGTACAGATGGGGTTGAACTATGAGGGCGGGCAAGTTTAATTTTCATTGTTCCTTCATGGCTCAACGTCGATCTGTTTTCCGCTTGGGATACGGAGTCGTTCATTTTTGATTGCCCATCTTGTATTAATTCAGCCTACTCTTGGCTGGTTTGGAAAGGATGCATGCAAACATGCAGCGAAAAATCAATCTTCTCCTGGTCCTGTTCAGCCTCATTGGCGGAGCTGTGGGCTTTGCGGCTGGAGAAATCATGCTGCGTCAGTGGCTTGGAGAAATGCCTCGTCTATTGTTGATGGGATTATACTTTGGCGTGCTGGCGCTTAGCGTGGGATTGTTCTGCTTACTCGCAGAAATGATCTCGCCAAAGCTGAACGGAGCTTCCTGGAAGCTAAGATATTTGGGGCTGTCCTGGAAACTGCTTGTTCCGGCAACGCTGGCACTACTTTTTGTCGTCGGACTAGCCCTGCAATTGCTGTATCAGATTAACCCGGGCGGTGCAAAGCAAGTCAAAGATATTATACTGATGATCGATAATTCAGGCAGTATGAGTGATACGGACCCGGATAACGGCCGCTTTGAAGCAGCCAAAACACTGATCAGCCAAATGGAGAGCGATAAACAGGTAGCTGTGATTACCTTTGATGATCAGCCGCAGCTGCTGCAGCCGTTCATTCAGATGGACAGTGAAGCGGCCAAAAATGAGGTATACAGCAAGATTGACGGCATCGTGACGACCTCCGGCGGCACCAATTTCGATGCAGTGCTGCGCGAAGCGATGGAGCAGATTAAGGGCAAGCAGGACTCGAAACGCGGTACGGTGGCGATCCTGCTATCCGATGGATTTAGTGATGTAGACACATCCGGCATTTTGTCTGAGTATGCAAATGAACAGATTGCCGTCAATACGGTGGGTCTGAGTCTGGTAGACCCTTCTGGAACCGATTTGCTGCGTCATATTGCACAGCAGACGGGTGGTACGTACTATGATGTACCGAATTCCGGGGGCCTTAATCTCGCATTTCAGCAAATTTACGATACGATCGATGAACGTACACTGGTGACCGAACGTACAGGCATGATGGAGCACAGTACGTATCTGGCTATTTTCCGAGTGGCTGCCCTGCTTCTGATTGGCGTAGCGCTGGGCATATCGCTTGGGCTGGTATTCGATAACCGCCATTTGGCGGTCAGCTTCGGTATAGGTGGTGCCGTATCCGGTCTATTGGCAGGACTCCTGCTTGAATGGGGTCTGGACGGATCAGCGGTTGGTGATGCATTTGTAAGATTCGGAGCGATGCTCATCTTATCTGCTGTGTTAACCCTGTTCACCTGGATCATTCCAATCAAGGAGAATACACCGCGGAAGACTCGTGGGCGCCGCGAGGCTGGTGCAGGAGCCAATTCGGCGGAAGGATTCGGTCAGCGGGGAAGAGATACGCGCAGCAAAGGATTTTAACGTCTGGAGGTAGACGATAGATGCGTTTTACGGATGCAGAACCTTCAGCGCCCCTGATTCGCAGACTGACACTTGCAGTGGACGAGAGCCAGTGTACACTTCGCTGGCTCTGGCCAGATCGTGTGGAAGCTGTATATGTTGAACGGCTGGAGCTCGATATGATGAGCGATGATCGTACCGGGGAAGAGGCTGCTCAGGGCAAGCTGAAGCTATACACGAAAGAAGAATACAAGGCGAGTAATGGATATATGGATCGCATCACGGGTTTTGGTGCCATCCGGTACACGGTGTATGGCTGTCAGATGGAGGAAGATGGGCCAGTTCTCGTGCGTCAGCGTGATGGGGACAACACGGTGATTGCAAGCGCAGGCAAGGCGGATATTCGCTTTTCCATCCGGTACAAGAGCGGTTTTTTTCAGAAACGAAAAAGTGTGCTGATGACCATCACGGCCGAAGCACCTGTTCCGAAGGAAGCGCTCTGTTATGTCCGCAAGCAAGGCGGGGTTCCGTTGAACAAGGAAGATGGCACGGTGTACCCTTTTGTGAGTGATTTTGCTCCCGGAAGAAATGAGATGCCACCCGTCGAGGTAGCCAAGGACGATTACGTGAGATTGTTCTTCACGGACGGACCAAAGTATGGATCCGCCTATAGGCTTATATCAGATTAGATAGTTAGGAATCAAAAAAATCTGGGGATAACAGCGATTGGAAGGTTACTCTGCCATCGTAATGCGAGTGTAAATCAACTTTGTCTAACTGATCAGGGGAGGGGAGTGGCTATGAGCTTTTTTAGTCGGTTTTTGAAACGACAGCAGCCGGAGGAGCGGCCGTTGTTTTACGATATCGTATGTCCGTATTGCTTCAGCAAGTTTTCACCGGAGGAGGTTGTGTTCCGGGCTGCGCATCATCGCGACGACGATGAGGACTACGCACTTGGGGAAGATGCGAAGCTGAATCGGTATCGCGAACGGTTTGGACTGGATACGGTGTTTGATATGGAGGCCGTACTGGCTCCGCATGATGTACCTGAGGAACATCGCATCTATTCGGATAACATTGTGATGGGACTGAACGATCGGTATGGTGTTGTTACGCGGCGTCGGCTGTGTCCACAGTGCCATAACGAGCTGCCTGTCACGGCAGGCAAAGCACCAAGCAATATCATTTCCATTATAGGTGCATCACAGGTGGGAAAATCCGTCTACATGACTTCATTGATTCATACATTGCAGCATTACACTGCAGATCACTTTGATGCGGCCTGCATGCCGCTGAATGCGGAGATTAGTCGCCGGTTCCGTGCGGATTATGAAGAACCGCTGTTCGAGCGGGGCGATCTGCTGGATTCCACGCAGAAGGAGAAGCTGCAGGAGCCGTTTATTTTCCAGTTTGTATTCAAGGATGAAGATAAAGCTCCGCTGACACTGGTGTTCTTTGACGTTGCTGGTGAAGGTATGGTGGAGCAGGACTATCTGGGACTCCACGGGCAGCATATCAAGAACTCGGCAGGCATTCTGTTCATGGTGGACCCGCTCCAGATTCGTTCCATCCGGGACAAGATCCGCATCAACCTCGGCAATGAGCCAGGCGAGTGGACGCCAAGATACGATGAGCCGCGTGATGTGGTGCTGACGATGTTCGGTGACTTTATCGCTTACCAGGACAAAGCCAAGACGAATATTCCAACTGCCGTTGTACTGACCAAAAGCGACATGCTGCATTCCCTCAAGGATGAAGAGGGTGATTACATCAAATCCAACAGTAATGTGTTCCGCAACATGGTGCACCGCGACTGGTTCGACCTGACCGAATTCGAGAATATCGACGGGGAGATCCGACGGTTTATCGAGAAGGTGGACCGTCCGTTCAAAGGCACGATGGATGTGTACTTTAAGGATACGGCTTACTTTGCGGTATCTGCGCTGGGAAGCAATCCGGTGGATATGAAGCTGCAAGGTGTGGTCAGTCCAATCCGTGTCGATGAGCCATTCCTCTGGCTGCTTTACAAGCTGAAGTACATTGAGGGGAGAGTGGGATGATGCGTTCTTCCATAACCCCGCCGATTGAACAGCAGATGTACACCAGAGAGCGGCGCGGGGTGTTTCGCACAACGGAGGGGTTCGATACGGTTGCCGCATCGCCGGGACTGGACCCTTCTTTATCAAAAAAGTGCTTCATCCCTACTGCGTCTATGACGCTCCAGCAGAACTGACGGGCCGGAGTGAGAAGGATGAAACGAAGTTCCCACCGTCCATTCATCTGCTTCACCTGGAGAGCGGGGAGACGATCCTTGGGCAAAATGTGTACCAGTCCGCTGATTTTACCGGGCTGCGCAGTGCTTTTTTCGCTCATAACTATGTCTTGTCTCCCGAACGCTCGGAAGAGCAAATGAAGCAGGGCGGCTGGCTGGATGCTGTGTTCGCCACGTCATATGACATCGAGCAAGGAACAGTACTGCCTGCGCTTACTGAATTGCCGCGTACAGCTGGAGTGGGACAGGGGTCTGCCAGGGGGACAGGCTCGGGCTTCGGCACAAGCCCGGCTGGTGACTTCGGCCCAGGTTCATCTCCAAGCCAGATCCTTGGCGCTTTGAAAATGGACGAAGTGGTGTTCAAACGTCTGCTCTACGCCGTCATGCAGGCTGTAGCGACACGTCGGAAGGTATATATTGCGCTGGATGTGCCCGCTGAAGAAGTTACAGCCGGAGCCAAGGGGTTGCTGCGTTTGTTGTTTACGGCGCTGCCTTACGCGTTCCGGCGGCAGCTTGGCTTCATGACATTTGCCAAGGAGCCGCAGGCGAAGAAAGGCATCCACCTCCAATTTGTGGAGCGAGGCACTCTGCGTCCGAAGGACCGGAATACGGAGAAGGATTTCACCTTTGATCTGGTATCGGGCAGAGTTACCCATGCAGATGCATCTGTGGCAAAGCTTCCTTACGCGGAATTTGCCTGGTCTCTGCTGCATGAGCCAGCGGCTGCCGATCCATTTTATGCTTTTGCGGATGAGATGCTGTTCGGGATGGAACCGGGACGAGAACTCTCCATTGAAGCATACGGGGAACTTTCGATGTTCTATCGTCTGGAGCAAGGCAGAGAAGATATATACCTGAATAACAAAAGCGATGTCCTGAGTGGCTTGCTCACCTACTTGAAACCCGAAGGCGGAGCGAGGCAACGTGCACGTTTGAACGAGTTGTTCCTTACATTGCTCAGTCGTGAGCTGGACAGTGTAAAACGGGAGAATGTGCCTGAGGACTCGGTTGCTGCACGCATCGGAGAGTATTTCCGGGTCGCTGCGTCAGTCGTACAGTCTCGAATCGTGGACTATTTCATCTATGGCGTTAATAACGCCCGTTCGCAGAAACGAATCCGTGCTGTGCAGGAACTGTATGGCTTGCTGGATCGGGACAGCCTGTTAAGCCGTGCTTTCTTCGACAAAGTGCTGGCGAACGAATCACTGACCAAGCTGTTGTTCGAACCCTATCTGGATAATCAGCTGAAACGCACGGAATCTGCTGCCGATGTCGTGGAAGTGATCCAGAGATGGATTACATCACACTCGTCTGCCATCCACAATAGCTTCTTGGTGGAACGGACTGCAACCGAGCTGCGTGAACGTTTGTGCTCAGCGCCCAACCCTGTTCAATCTGCCAATGAGGCACTTAAGCGGGTTAGTGTATTGGATCGTGTATCAGTCGCAGGTTCAGTAGACACAGGGATTACCGCCCGGATTGGGCAATCTGGAGCTGCAGTCCGCGCTAACCGGAAAGGTGGACCTGAGTCCGCTGTCCAACCACCGGCATATCAGGAGGATTTAACCCGACTTGCCGATAAGCTGGCTTACGTCATTAATTTGTTTATGATCCAGGATCTTGATCTGGAGCGGGTTAATCGTGAACAGCTGTTAAGCATTGATATTTTGTTGCATGGAAACGAGGTTCGGGACTGGGCTGCTCGTCAGGGCTCAGATGTATCTGCACGTACAAACATGATGCTGGCAGCGAGAGCATGGCTAAGCGGTGAGGGGCGCAGCGAAGAGGAGCTGGAAGTTCTCTCCTTGGCTGAGCGTAATGAACTCCAGCGCTGGACGCGTCGCTGGCTTGTCTTGGAGCTTCGAGATCATCCAGGTACGACTGCGTTTGAAGCGCTGCCGCTGGCTTTCTATCGGGGTGGTAGCGGCAGCAACAGGCTCGATTATCCAGGCCTTATTGAATTTATCTACAGTAGTTCAGGACGTACAGAAGTGTTGTATCAATTTATGGAGTGGTCGGGGAATCAACGCTTGTTTATTCGCGGCTCTAACGCACACAAGGGATACGCGGATGCAATCGTGGCCTATTTCAAGGCCCACGATCGCGAGGCCTTTAAGTCCAAGTCAGCTTTCAAGCCCTATTATGCCAGAGCAAGCAAGACGATGAAGCCTGCCTACGACCGCGCCAGAACAGAGTTGTCGTCTCCGCTGGTACGCATGCTGACAGGTAAAAGGAAAAACCTTTTTCTAGGGTCGGTCATCGTCATCCTGATTCTTGGTATTGCCGGAGGTACGTATGCTTTGATGGGGAATAAGGCGGAGACGCCAGCAGCATCACCTCCACCAACACAGGAGCCCGTTGTTCCTGCTGAACCGGAGGTGCAGCTCGCAGATCAGATCGCCTACCTCGTTCCGGCATTCCAAGCGGACGACGGTACACAGACGCCTGCCCGGTTGGTTATCCGTTACCGAAACGAAACCGACAGCAACGCTTTGCAAACGGACACTCTCCAATGGAACTTGAAAGATGGTACTACGCAGAAGCTCAATGCTGAGGGAGAATGGGAGAGTTTCAACCGTAACGAGGAGCCGGATGGGGAAGGTGCAGCCGGAAACAGCACAGAGGGCACGTCTGAAGGAAGCTCCGCGGATTCTTCTACCCATACTGCGGATGACACTCAGCAGAGCGGAGAAACCGAGCAGGGGGCAGATTCAGCCACAACGGAGGGCACCACTTCAGATCCAGCAGCAGGGAGCACAGGAACGGATACGGGGACTGGCGCAGCTACGGACTCCACGGATAAAGGCACAGCGGAGGGAGCAGCAGGCGAAACGCCTTCAGATTCATCTCAGTCTACAGGAGCAGGTTCGTCTTCAGAGGAAAATCTGACTGTTGCCGAAGCAGACCGACTGTATCCTTATGGGCAGCAAGTAGAGCTTCCGGCCGATATCGATCTGGAAGACATCGTGAGTGTTCAGAGTGGAACGACCGTCATCAACCTCGTCCCGGAGCCTAAGCTCTGAGCGAGATTACTTGAATATGTGATTCATGCAAAATACAGCCACCTCGAAGAATTCGTAGGGGCTGTATTTTTGTTTTGTTCAAGCGATGGAGAAAAACATGTACAAATTGAAGCGATATAGGTCTATTTTTCACAATTCGGACACATTATTAAAATGTTGGGCACGAATGACCATGCGCAAAGCGATGTAATGCATGTACACGATGAGAAAAGCTCTCACATGAATGGTGGACAATCTGACTCATTTTTAGTAAAACACTTCAAAATAGCTCACAACCATCAAGGAATTTGGTATTTAGTGTTGACAAATGATAATGATTATCAGTATCTTTAGTGTATAAGATCTTGTTGCGCCGGAAATACGCTGAACTATAATTTCGTTTTCGTTGTCATAGCCGGAATACATAACCGGGATAAATGAGAGAGGGATGATCGCATGTTTCGTCTGGAGACGTCCAAGTTGGATATCGCTTATGAGGAAAGACTGATTGTTGATAATCTGAATATTCAAATTCCCCAAGGGAAAATTACAGCACTTGTTGGAGCCAACGGTTCAGGGAAGTCCACCATCCTGAAAACGATGGCACGGATCATGAATCCAAAAGCAGGTAGCGTATTGCTCGACGGGAAGTCCATCCATAAGCAGTCCACGCGTGAAGTAGCCAAGCAGCTTGCGATTTTGCCACAGAATCCAACAGCGCCCGAAGGACTTACGGTAACCGAACTGGTGTCCTACGGACGTTTCCCTTATCAAAAAGGTTTTGGGTCGATGCGTACTGAGGACAAACGCATGATTGAATGGGCCATCGAAGTGACAGGCATGACGGAGTTCCATGATCGTCCAATCGATCAACTGTCCGGTGGACAGCGTCAACGTGCCTGGATCGCCATGGCTCTGGCACAGGAGACAGATATTCTGTTTCTGGACGAGCCGACAACGTTCCTGGATATGGCTCACCAGCTTGAAGTACTGCAATTGCTTGAGCAGCTGAATGCTACAGCAAATCGTACGATTGTTATGGTGGTGCATGACTTGAACCATGCTTCCCGTTATGCGCATCACATGATTGGTATTAAAAAAGGTAAAGCCATCGCTACAGGCTCACCTGTAGAGGTTATGAACTCCGATGTACTTCGCGAAGTATTCAACATTGAAGCGGATATCGTGATTGATCCACGTTCAGGTGTACCGCTCTGCTTGCCATACGCCCTTGCGGGTGAACGCCAGCAATCCGCACCTCCAGAACAAGTGGTCATGAACAGTGCAATGGTTCATGCTGGAGGACGGACAGAGCAACGTGTTCGTCACGCGACAGGAATTTAATGAAACGGGCCATAGGGGTCCTCAACGATAGAATGAAGCCGCTGTGCATTATGCACGCGGCTTATTCGCATTCTAGGGGAGATTGACCAAGGTGGAGCCGCATGAGCGGTATGATTATTTTGGCTGCAAAATTCGACTCAAAAAGCCCTTGTCCATATTGGTGAAGGGAGTATGCTTCACGTATGAACTGGGGTCGGGTTTAATCGCAGATTTGGTAATTGTTCGTCTCGGGTCTATAATATGGAGACAGGTTGTGTGCCGTATTATTATTCGGTACAGTACATACAGCAGCCCAACCTACATCATACTCATGGGAGGAATCAGTCATGTCCGTATATTCGTATCAGGCGGTAACGACCGCAAATCAGGAAGTTCCACTCGATCTGTATCAAGGTAAAGTGTTGGTCATCGCCAATACAGCCAGCAAGTGTGGACTGACTCCACAATACGGTGAATTGCAGAAGCTCTATGATCGCTATCGTGATCAAGGTTTGGTTGTGCTTGGGTTCCCTTGTAACCAGTTTGGCGGCCAGGAGCCAGGGTCAAGTGAAGAAGCAGAATCATTCTGCCAAATCAACTATGGCGTTAATTTCCCGGTATTTGCCAAGGTCGACGTAAATGGAGAGGATGCTCATCCATTGTTCAAGTATCTGCGTGAGCAGCAACCTGGTGTTGGTGAAGACAACAGCATCCAATGGAATTTCACCAAGTTTCTCGTGAATCGTGAAGGTGAGGTTGTGGGGCGTGTTGAACCGAAAGAATCCCCGGAATCTATGACTGCAGAGATTGAAAAGCTGCTTGGCGTATAAAATATAACGAAGAAGCCTGCCTCCAGAATTGGAGGACAGGCTTTTTTTGTAGCATAAACAAGTTTCAAAAAGGGGAAACTGAAGTTAATTGAAGATGAATTATCAACGGCCGGCTGAAACGTCAAAAAAACCATTCTACAAATTTATTTTGATTAACCCCTTGTAATGTGAAATAGATCACATTATAATAAGTGTATAAAGTGAAATAAATCACATACAAGGTGTTCACTTAATAGTGAAATATTTCACAACTACAATGACGTTCATATTCAATTTCATATTTATATAATTCCAAGGGGGAACCTTATCATGAAAATCGCAGTTATCGGATGTACACATGCAGGAACAGCAGCCATCGTTAACACCGCCAAATTGTACCCGGATGCTACCATTACCGTGTATGAGCGCAATGACAATATCTCCTTCTTATCATGTGGTATTGCGCTGTATGTAGGTGGTGTGGTGAAAGATCCGGACGGACTGTTCTATTCTTCGCCTAACCAACTGGCCGAACTTGGTGTCGTTACCAAAATGCTTCATGAAGTGACGGCAGTAGATGCTGCAGGTCATAAACTTCAGGCTAAAAACCTGACAACCGGGGAAGAATTCGAAGATACGTTCGACAAGCTGATCGTAACCACAGGTTCATGGCCTGTTGTACCGAAGCTGGAAGGCATCGATATGGATAACATTTTACTTTGCAAAAACTACAACCATTCGAATACCATCATCGAAAAAGCGAAGGACGCCAAACGCATTACCGTGGTGGGCGCAGGATACATCGGCATCGAGCTGGTGGAGGCTTTCCAAATGAACGGCAAGGAAGTTACGCTGATCGATAGCGTGGACCGGATTCTGAACAAATATTTGGACCCCGAGTTCACGGATGCCATTGAAGAAACATTGACTGGACGCGGTATTAAGCTGGCTTTGGGCCAAACGGTGCAGAAATTCACCGGAGAGAATGGCAAAGTGAACAAGGTCATTACATCCAAGGGAGAATTTGAAACAGACCTCGTTATTCTGTGCATTGGTTTCCGTCCAAATACCGAACTGCTCAAAGGCCAAGTGGATATGCTGCCGAACGGCGCAATCATCGTGGATAAATATATGCAAACCAGCCAGAAAGACGTCTTTGCCGCTGGAGACAGCTGTGCAGTTCATTACAACCCAACGGGCAAAGCAGCTTACATCCCACTGGCAACCAACGCGGTGCGGATGGGTACACTTGTAGCCCGAAACCTGGTTCGTCCAACGACCCCGTACATGGGTACACAAGGCACATCAGGTATCAAAATATATGAGCAAAATATTGCAGGCACAGGTATGACGGAAACGTCTGCTGCTGACGAAGGTCTGGTCGTTGAAGCGGTAACGCTTGAAGATGCTTACCGTCCAGAGTTTATGCCAACAGCAGAGAAGCTGCTGCTCAAAGTGATCTATGAACAGGCTACCCGCCGCATTGTTGGTGCACAGATTATGTCACAGGCTGATCTGACACAGTCGATCAATACGATCTCTGTCTGCATTCAGAACAACATGACGGTAGATGAGTTGGCCTTCATCGACTTCTTCTTCCAGCCGCATTACAACAAACCGTGGAACTTCCTGAACTCGGCTGGTCTTCAGGCGTTGCCTCCAGTAGATGTAAAAACACCAGCAATGGTATAACGGATACTGCTGAGATATAGGAGAGTTGCCGCATCCTGCGGCAGTTCTTTTCTTTTTATTTTTTCTGAGATCGACCGAACAAGATAGAACGGAAGCATTAAAAAATGTAGTTTTCAGACTTTGTGATAAAAGTAACAAACCTCTCGAAACCTTCGCGATACAATGAACATATCAACAATAGAATTTGATTTATGATGTTCATGAACTGTGAAGGAGAGGATCGTTATGGCAGCAAAAACACCTCTTGAGGTTGCACAATATACGGCGCATACGGGGATGAAGAAAGCTCAAAATCCGGTGTCCTCCGTATTGATACTCAGTTTTCTGGCAGGCGCTTTTATTGCGCTCGGATTTCTGCTGGATATTCGGGTCATTGCCTCTGCTCCGGCCGAGTGGGGCAGCTTGGTTAATTTGATCGGTGCAGCAGTGTTCCCGGTAGGTTTAATATTGGTGCTGATTGGCGGCGGGGAATTGCTGACAGGCAATATGATGGCTGTTCCACTCGCGACGATTGCGCGCAAACTGTCCGCAGGCAGCATGTTGAAGAATCTCACCTTAGTAACGATAGGTAATTTCCTTGGGGCGATCTTTGTAGCCTATGCGTTTGGGCATGTGCTCGGTCTTACAGCAGAAGGTGCCTACTTGACCAAAGTAGTCGATATGGCTGGACACAAGCTGGACGACAGCTTCCTTCAGGCTTTTATATCGGGGATCGGGTGTAACTGGCTGGTAGCTCTTGCGGTGTGGTTATCCTATGCATCGGATACGATGAGCGGAAAAGTACTGGGCATTTGGTTCCCAACGATGGCTTTTGTGGCTATTGGATTTCAGCACGTTGTCGCCAACATGTTCCTGATTCCTGCGGCGATCTTCGAAGGGCATTATTCGTGGGGGCAATACGTCATGAATTTCATTCCGGTATGGCTTGGTAATCTGACGGGAGGGGCGCTGTTTGTGGCGGCTGCTTACTGGATGGTGTATCTACGCAAACATGAGCCGGAAGTACAGCCTGAGGTGGCAATGGCGGTGGCCCAGCCTGTAGAGACGGAAGCCAGAACGATGTGGAGCAAGCAGGCGTAGCGGCATTTTTCTGAGTAATCGAGTAGCGTTGTAACCGTGGTACAATTGCGAAAACGAGTGAAAAGACAAGTACAAAGACAAGTGCAAAGTAAACAGGAGAGGCGATTCTGATCTCGTTCAAGTCATGGCTGTCGGCTGTGATGAGCGGGAAAGGAGTCGTTTTTTTGATGTAAAAATATCCACACAAAATAAATTCGCCATGACAAGGTTCGGGGGAACGAAACCTGTTCATGGCGAATTTCGGGAGTGGTCCATGATATGGCATGAGGAGGAAGTGGGGAAACACTAGCCTAATGCCTTATTTTTAATTTACCCCTGAATTTCGAGATTGAATCAAGGGGAAATAAGATTTTTTTAAAATAATTTCGAGCAGCTGTGGCGGTGAAAAAAGACTGTTCTCTTTACGCGATTACCATGAAGAAGATATGATATGAAGATAGCTTTGAAGGGGGAGGGACTTGTATATGATCGATCAGGAGAATGGCGTATTCCCGGCGGTTTGCCCGCTCGATTGTCCGGATACTTGCGGCCTGCTGCTTCATAAGGAGAACGGCAAAATCGTGAAGGTAGCAGGCAATCCGGACCATCCGATTACCAAAGGCGCCATCTGTAACAAGGTCCGAAATATGACGGAGCGGGTGTATCACCCGGAGCGGCTGCAATATCCGATGCGACGCATCGGAGCCAAGGGGAAGGCCAGTTTGAGCGAATCAGCTGGGATGAAGCCATCCGCGAGATTACGGCGAAATTCAGTTCACTGTCAGATACCTACGGACCGGAGAGCATCCTGCCATACAGCTTCTATGGAAACATGGGCATTCTGGGTGTGGATGGCATGGATCGTCGGTTTTTCAATGCGTTAGGCGCGAGCAAGCTGGAACAGACGATATGTAACGCGGCCGGAAATACTGGGTGGAAATATACGATGGGTGCGAACCGGGGCACACTTCCCGAAGATACGGAGCATGCAGATGTCATTCTGGTGTGGGGAGGCAACATCGTCAGCACCAATATGCATCAGGTCGTTCTGGCCGAGAAAGCCCGCAAGAAGGGAGCCCAAATCGTCGTCATCGACGTTCATCGCAATCGGACCGCCCAATGGGGAGACTGGTTCATTCCACTCTACCCGGGTACAGACAGTGCACTGGCACTCGGATTAATGCATGTACTGTTCGAGCAGGGACTGACAGATGAGGACTTTATGCAAAAGTATACCGTCGGCCATGAGGCACTGCGTGATCATGTCGGCAGCTACACCCCTGAGCGTGTTGCACGTATTACAGGCGTACCGGAAGCGGACATCGTGAAGCTGGCTGAGCTGTATGGCAACGCACAGGCCGCCCATATTCATATCGGCAATGGCCTGCAGCATCACGACAACGGTGGCATGAACGTGCGCAGCGTAGCCTGTCTGCCTGCGATTACAGGTCAGTGGCTGAAGCGCGGCGGTGGCGCGATTCGTACCAATAGCTACGCGAGCACCAATAGCGATGCGTTGGAGCGTCCAGAGCTGCGCCAGAACCCGGAGCCGCGCGTGGTGAACATGAACCGGATTGGCGAAGCACTGCTGGAAGCGGAGCAGCCGATTCGGGCGTTGATGGTTTATTGCAGCAATCCTTTGGTGGTGGCACCGGATACCGAGCGGGTGGAGCGAGGTTTTGCACGGGAGGATCTGTTCACGGTTGTCCATGATCTGTTCCTGACGGATACGGCGAAGTACGCGGATATTGTACTGCCTGCGACGTCTTCATTTGAAACGACAGATCTGTATACGTCCTACTGGCATCAGTATGTCCATTTGCAAGAGCCGGTCATTGCGCCTTTGGGTGAGAGCAAGAGCAATGTGGAACTGTTCTCTTTGCTTGGGCGGGCGATGGGGTATGACCCGGAGATTTTCGGTGAGACACCGGAACAGATGATTGAGGAGGCACTTCAGGGTACGGGCAATCCCTACATGAACGGAGTAACATTAGAAGGGCTGAAGCAGCATCATTTTGTCAAGCTGGATATGTCTCCACATGATTCATATTTGGATCAGCTGCCTACACCTTCGGGGAAAATCGAGCTGTATTCGGAAACGATGGCTCAGCGAGGATTGCCTCCGCTACCTACGTACAGTGCACTGGTTGAAGGGTATGACGGGGAGAACCCGGCTGGACCTGCGGACGTCTATCCGCTGATGTTTCTGTCGCCACCGAATCATAATTTCCTGAACTCGACCTTTGCCAATTCGGCCAAACATCAACGCTTGGAGAAGATGCCGCTATTGCAAATGCACCCGGAGGATGCCGCTCGCAGACAGGTGGAGGACGGGGATACGGTGGTCGTATGGAATGACCGCGGCCGAATCGAATTAACCGCCAAGGTGAGTGAATCCATGCTGCCAGGAACGGTGATTAGTCAAGGCTTATGGTGGGATGGCAATGGCAAAAAACAGCGGGCAAACTCGCTCACGTCCAATCGACTGTCTGACATGGGCAACGGAGCTACATTCTTCTCGGCCACTGTCGAAGTGAAGCGTCAATGAATGTGCTTGCAGATCGGATCTTTTCAGGTAAGATGAACAATGGATAGATTGTAAGCAATGAATAGACCGAAAGCAATGAGTAGATCACAAGCAGAATGTAGAGCAAGATTCAAAATTTAGAATTCAAATGGCCTTCGCTCTGGCTAATCATGCCGTCTGGCGAGGGTCTATTTTTTATGGCAATATGCTTCTTGAAGGTACTAAGGAGAATAAACAAGATGATGAGATGGCTGGATACGTATCCAAAAGAAGTGAAAATATTTTTGCTGGCTAGTCTGGTCAATGCGACAGGCAGTGCCTTGATGTGGCCGCTGACCACAATGTATGTATTTGATGAGCTTGGGCGCACGATGGCGAACGCGGGGTTTGTCATTCTGATTCAGTCGCTGGGTGGTATCTTCGGTCAATTGCTCGGAGGTGCACTGTACCACCGGGTGGGGGTCAAGAAGCTGATCATCGGATCACTGGCGTTAAACGCTGTGGGGTTGTTTGCTCTGCCGTGGATCAGCGCGTATTGGGTTATATTTATATGTGCGATGGGCTGGATCGGCCTATTTAGTTCATTATCGCTGCCAGCGATTCAAGCCTTTATCGGCTTCCGGTTTGCGGAGCGACGCGGGGAATTGTTTAATGTGATCTATGTCGCCAACAATATCGGTGTGGCGATTGGTACGGCGCTCAGTGGTTTCCTGGCTGATTTTTCCTACCATCTCAGCTTTGTACTGAACGGGGTGACTTCGGCCGGGTTCGCGATCTTCTTCTGGTATTATCTGTCGCGGGCAGAACCGGATCAGGGCGAAGTGCATCTGACCAAGCGCAAAACGGTTCCCGATGGGCCGGGCGTCTGGGCGCTGCTGGGCAACACCAGATTATATCTATTTATGAGCCTGGGCGTGCTGTTCCTGCTATTTGGTAATTCCATCTGGAATACTGGTGTGTCTCCGTATATTATTTCCGAGGGTATGGAGAAAAGAATGTACGGTCTGCTCTGGACGCTGAACGGAGTTCTGATCTTCGTGGGACAACCCTTCACC
Source organism: Paenibacillus sp. 1A_MP2 (assembly GCF_052244825.1). Classification (NCBI taxonomy): domain Bacteria; kingdom Bacillati; phylum Bacillota; class Bacilli; order Caryophanales; family Paenibacillaceae; genus Paenibacillus; species Paenibacillus sp. 1A_MP2. The sequence continues at coordinate 937,596 of NZ_JBQQCS010000001.1, forward strand.
AGTTGGGTCAAGCGTACGATGGCCCGTACATCGACTGCTCAGATGACGGCAAGTGCAGTGTTCTATGGCATGGCTTACATCGTCATGATCACCATGTATAGCTATCCGGGTATGGTGCTTGCGATGGTGCTGGCTACCTTTGGGGAAATGCTGATCTCACCTGCTACGCCGGCATTTATCTCAGAGCATGCGGGAAGATCGGCACCCTTCTACATCGGGATATCCGGTGGAATCGGTGCGGTCGGCCGGGTTATCGGGCCGTATGCCATGGGCGTCATGTACGACAAACAAGGATTGATTCCTGTAGCATGGCTGGCGACTGTCACGGCGGGTATTGCAGTGCTTGGTTTTGTACTGCATGCGGTGCTGAACCGCAATCGTGAAGTGAAGGAGTATGGATTGGACGCTTAGCCTCTTAGGCTAGGTGGTGTAAGGAAGAGAGAAGACAGGTGGAAGTGGAGGGAAAAGCCGCAAGGCCACTTTAATCTGTCTGATCATTCCGTAAATTTTGATTGACAAAAAAATCTTTTTATGCTATAATTTACATATAAATGTATTCCGTATATACTAAGGTTCTCCTGGCCAGGGGAATCTTATTTTTGTTTGTACGGGAGGATAAAACATGAAGCAAAATGAGTCCAGTATTACATCCCTGATTTCGGCTTTTGGCCGAGCCTACCACTGCCAATACGATACACCTCTTATTTTCGATGATTATATAGCCAAAGAGCTTATCACTCCGCAAGAGTTTTCGGATATCCGCGCGAATATGATTCAAGGCATCCATTATTTCAACCCGGAGATGGCTCACCAGTGCAAGGACGACCCGGATAAGATCCTAAAATGGATTACCCAAGTACAATTATCTCCAATAACACTGGCTCGGGCTGCCTATTGTGAGCATGTACTGCTGCATGAAGTCACGTTGGGATTGAAGCAGATTGTTATTCTTGGCGCAGGGATGGATACATTTGCTTTGAGGCATCCGGAACTGGAAGACACGCTGGAACTATTTGAAGTAGATTATCCAGCCACTCAGCAATTCAAGAGGGAGCGGCTGCATCAGGCCAAGCTGATCATTCCAGGCAATCTTCATTTTGTGCCAATGGATTTTACCCGTGAGCCTTCGTATGAAAGTTTGACTAATGGAGGTTTGGAGAAGCTGAAGACGCTGGTTACTCTGCTGGGTGTTTCGTATTATTTGACCAAAGAAAATCTATCCAACTTGCTCCGACATGTATTTTCGGATCTTCCAACGGGGAGCTCCATTGTGCTGGATTATGCAGATGAACATCTCTTTGAGGAAAAAGGAAGGTTTAACCGGGTTGAAAATATGGTGAAGATGGCTGCAATGGGGGCGAGCCGATGCAATCCTGCTTCACGTATGAGGAGATGGAGCGGTTGTTGGCGGATGCAGGACTACTCATATATGAGCATCTATCGCCGGAGGACATCCAGGATCGATATTTCAGCAATCGTACAGATGACTTGTCCGCCTTCGAAACAAACCATTTTATCCATGCGGTAAAAAAATAAGAATTTATTCCTGATGTGATCATCACAGAATAGGATCTGAATAAGGAAGGGATGTCCCATAGTCATGAACATGACGGGGGCATCCCTTTTTAGCGTTAGTACTGTCTAAGGAATTGAGCGCGTGTTATTAGCGCCAATTCGCAGGTCTGCGGTTTAACGAATGCAAGAGACGTGAGACGTTATTTCCACAACTTATCCAAACTGGGCTTGATGCAATCGACTATATGAGCCCTGGCGTGCCAAAAGTTCATCATGGCTGCCTTGTTCGGCTACACCGCCGTTCTCCACAACCACAATGCGATCCGCGTGTCTGATCGTTGCCAGTCGATGGGCGATAATTAGCGTTGTACGCCCCTGTGCCAGTTCGGATAAAGCCAGCTGAATGGCGGCTTCCGTTTCAGTATCAAGTGCGGAGGTCGCTTCATCCAGAATGAGGATCGGCGGATTTTTCAGAATCATGCGAGCAATGGATAGACGCTGCTTCTGTCCGCCGGACAATTTGACACCTCGTTCACCGATCAGGGTATCGAGTCTTTCCGGTTGGGATTGGACGAGCTCTTCCAGTTGGGCGCGGCGGATGGCTTGCCAGATTTCCTCATCAGGCGCATCCAGTTTGCCGTAGGCAATATTCTCGCGGATCGATCCGTCAAACAGGAAAATATCCTGCTGCACAATCCCGATATGGGAGCGCAGTGACTCCAGCGTCATATCTTTTACCGGAATCCCATCAATAGAGATATGCCCCGCATCCACATCGTAAAAGCGTGGAATGAGACTGCATAGCGTAGATTTGCCTGCACCCGAAGGTCCAACCAGCGCAACAGTTTGTCCTGCCTGAATCTCCAGATTGACCTGATCCAACGTAGGTTTGTGTTCGCCGTAAGCAAATGTGACGTTATGGAAGGCGATGTCGCCTTTCACATGTGAAATCGGTTTGGCTTGAGGCATATCATCTACATCGGGCTCGGCCTCCAGCAGTTCCAGGTAACGTCTGAAACCGGCAATGCCTTTGGGATAGGTCTCGATGACGGAATTGATCTGTTGAATCGGTCCAAGAAACACATTGGATAACATGACAAAGGCGATGAATTGTCCGTAGGTCATCCTGTCCTGAATGACAAACCACGTACCGCACACCAGTACAAACAGTGATACGAATTTCATCAGAATGAAGCTGAGCGAGGAATTCCACGCCATAATTCGGTAGGTGATCAGTTTGGTAAGGCGAAAGCGTTCATTATTTTCGATAAAACGTTTCACTTCATGCTTTTCATTGGCAAAAGCCTGAACTACACGAATCCCGCTCACATTGTTCTCTACGCGTGCGTTGTAGTCTGCAATATCCGCAAACATGCGTTTGAACGCTTTGGACATTTTGCGGCTGAAATAGAGGGACAGGAAGATCATCAGCGGCACGATGATGAAGGTCATGACAGCCAGTTGCCAGTTGATGCTAAGCATAATGCCGAAGGCCCCAGCCAACGTCATCAGGGCAATGAACAGATCCTCGGGGCCATGATGTGCAATCTCACCAATATCCATCAGATCGTTGGTCATGCGAGAGACGAGGTGCCCGGTCTTATTGTTATCAAAAAAGCGAAATGATTGCTTCTGCACACGCTGGAACAGTTCCCGCCGCATATCAGACTCGATGTTAATGCCAAGCTTATGCCCCCAGTAGGTAACTGCATAATGGAAAAGGAACTAAGCAGATAGATGCCCAGCAATCCGGCACAGGCTGCTAATATCATGGACCAGTTGCCTGCGGGAAGCAGCTGATCGACTACTTTGTTTACAGCTAAGGGAAACGCTAGCTCCAGCAGTGCAGCCAGAATGGCACAGGAGAAGTCCAATATAAAGAGTCCCCGATAAGGACGATAATAGGCCATGAAACGGCGAAGCATATGTAAGTCCTCCTCCATATAACGCAAATGCCCGGACAGACTCCATGGCCTGACCAGACACTTACACCCTTCATATGTTATTTACGATTTTGCTGTGCACGTTCTACAATCATATCGGCAAATTCTTCAGCCTGAGCCTGTATTGCAATCGGGTCGAAGTACCAGTAGCGATCTTCTTCCAGCTCATACACTTGATTGTTTTTCACAGCCGGGAGCGACTGCCAGATGGAGTCACCTTGGTAATTTTTATTGTTCTCCCCTACAGTTAAGAAGATATGGTCTCCGGCATAATCACCAACGACTTCCCGGGAAATCTCTTTCCATTGGGTATCGCCCATCAGCTCTTTCTTGGTGATTTCGAGTGGTGCAAGTTGCAAAGCACGATATACGGCCTGTCCACCACGACCAAAGTTGTCTCCGTAACCATAGTAGCTTTTGTCAGATACTTCGAGGATCGAGAAGGTCTCCTCAGGTTTAATGACTTCTTTTACTTTGGCGCGAGCGGCTTCAATACGTTCGTCATATGTTTTTAGCCAGGCTTCGGCTTCTTCCGATTTGTTCATGAGTTCTCCGAAGCCCCGAATTTCATCCTCTACATTGGTAAATGTACCGTAGGGAATGACCACGGTCGGAGCGATTTTTTGATAACTCTCAATTTCTTCGGCTTTATCAGAGTAGGTAATGATCAGATCCGGGTCCAACGCAACGACCTTCTCCAGGGATACAGCACCCCGATCACCAATGTTCTCTATGCCCTCCACCTGATCTGCGTAGAATGGATTTTCCAGATAATATTGAACAGCACCAACGGGTTTCACACCCAGTGCTAGCAGGTCACTTACGTACATGTCCGTAACAATCCGTTTCGGTTCAGCCGGAATTTCCACATCTCCACTTAATGACTTATAAATCCTTGTCGTATCCGAAGAACTGGTGTTTGTTTCATTCGAACCTGTGGTCGATTCTGAGCCCGCCGCTGTTGGTTCCGTTGTGCCCGAACCCGTACCACTGTTACAGGCAGCCAGGACCATGATGATGGCGAGCATAAGCAGCAAGCCGGAAAATCGTATTTTTGCAGCAAACATATCCTTGTTCCCCTATGTATAATCAATAATGATTATTATTCTCATTAATAACATAGAGGATGACGTAACATTTGTACATGGACATCTATGATGACTAATGCATGGACAAATGTGATGTGAGTTTGTGCATGATGTGCTGTAATTGCTCTATAACCGAGATCGGGTCGAATCCATAAAACATATCCGCATCAATCTCGTACAGTCGCCCTTCACGAACGGCACTCAAGGTGTTCCAGGACTCCTGAGCGAACAGGTTGTCCACAGCATTCTGCTCCGACGATTCCCTGGCATAATCAATAAAAATATGATCTGCCGCATACAAATGAATCTCTGTTAACGGAACATGGATGTAACCTGTGAGCAGCTGACCATCCTTCTCCATCCGTGCAGGAGGGGCGAAGCCCAGCGAATGATACAAAATATGAGAAGCTCGGCCCCACCCGTGGCCATAGATGTACGCTCCGCTCTCACCAATCATGAATATACATACTGCTGATCCACGTACGCCCATCATCTGATCCAGTGTACGATTGGCCTCTTGCTGAAGTGTATCATAGCGTTCTAACAGCGTACGAGCTCTGGCTTCCAGGCCCGTGATACGTCCCAAATGAATGAATTGCTCCTGCCAGTCGAGTTCTTCAAAGGGCATGAGAATGGTAGGTGCGATCTGACGTAATTCATTCATGCCGGAATGTGGTGCATAACCAAGAATCACATCGGGATGAGTGTCTGCGATTAGATCCGTATGATTAATAAGTTCATGCTCAGAATACTGTATGAATGGTTCTGACCCGTATTCAACTATTTTCGCTTCCATCCATTCCGCGACGGCACCCATATGAGGGATATGGCCCAGTGCGAGTAAGGACGCAGTATAGTTGTAAGTAAGACTTACGATTTTTTTTGGTGTTTTCCGATAGAGGGTCGGTGCGCAACCTACCGTTTGTTTAAATTTTCGACTTAGATAAAAGGTGTCTCTGTATCCCGTCAACTGCGCAAGTTCCTGTAATGTCGGATTAGCAAAAAGCAGCTGTTCCTGAGCGATTCGGATTCTTAGCCGGGTAACATACTCCACAAACGTAAGTCCGGTGTACTTCTTGAATTCTCGTGAAAAATGCTCTGGACTCACATTAACCTCTCTCGCTAATTGCTCCCGTGTAAAGGAGTGATTAACCTTTACATGGATGTGCGCGATGACGATGTCCAGCCAGGAATGATCTTCATGAGCCAAACGTTCAGCGTGATCACGTAACGTATCCAGTAACTGATAGAACAGCATATGAGGTTTGAATGGTCCGGATTCATTACGTTTCGAGCTGGACAGAACCAACTCGGAGATCAGCTCGGCAATAAGGCGGCTCGTAATGGGAACAGGATGTCCGAACGGCCAGTGCTTTTGTTCGCTATCTGCAAAATCAAAGGCCACTGCAATACCCTGAACCGGGGACAGAGAACCACGCTTGCTTTCATGCTGAAGCTGGGTTCCAGCTTGGCGTACGACAGCGGAGCCGGTATTTACCATCAATTGACCATTCGAACTGATCAATCTTGCCTGACCGGAGGTGATGACATAAAGAACATGCTTGCTGCTCCACAGTTCATCGATACCGGAGAAGGCTTCTCGATCATGGAGCTGCACCAGATGACATAGCCTGAACAGTGCTGGAGGGACAGTTGTAATTTGCTGCAAGCGGCCAGGGGTGTTCAGGGATAATTTATGAAAGCTTAGATCCAGGTTGCTCATAACATAACGAACTCCTTATAGAGGATTGGACTAATATGCAGTATAATACCACAAAGGTGTAATTGGGGACCCCCAAATCCTTCCCTTCACATATTTCTGTGAAAAATAGATAAAGAGGTTGAAATCGCTATCAACACCGACTATAATAAAAATGTCGAAACGTTTCAATTTATGGTTTACAGGCATATTCATTATGATTTATAATGAATTTCTCCCTTTAGTCCATTATTGAAATGCTAACAATCGACTAAGATATATCTACGATTAAAGGGTACATTTTACAGCGGGGATGCTTAAAAGACGCGAAGAGAGATTTTTTTTGAAAACACTTCGAAACGTTTCGATAAACAGGAAATAGATGTAACTCCTAATGGATAATGAATAGGAATGAGTGGTTGTTGCAACCATTTACAGTATAAAATGATAGGTAACAAGAAGTTGGAAGGAGCGAACGTGGAATGGCAACGATTAAGGATGTGGCAAAGCTGGCAGGTGTGGCGCTCTCAACCGCCTCTTATGCGCTGAACGGAGATAGCAAGGTCAGTGCCAAGACCAAGGCCAAGGTGCTGGATGCAGCACGAGAACTGAATTATCGCAAAAACGGCTTTGCCATGGACCTGAAGCGGAGCCGGACGAATACGATTGCGTTGATTCTTACAGATCTGTCGGGTCCGTATTACTCCGAATTGATTCGCAGCGTTCAGGATGTAGCGCTGGCTAACGGATATGATCTGATTGCTTGCAGCTCTATGGGAGGACGCGACTCCACAGCGGTTCGTTTCTTGCGAGAAAAAGAGTGGATGGCGCTATTATTCTGGCTCATAACATCCATGATGATATCCTGGTGGAATCTGCGGGAGATCGTTTCCCTATCATTGTGATGGATCGGCAGCTGACGAGTAACCATCTGGTCAACGTTTTGGTAGATGGGGAGCAGGGCGGTTACTTGGCTACACGTCACCTTATTCAGAAGGGCCATAAGACCATCGCCTATATTAGCGGGCCATCTAATTCTTATGATAATGCACTGCGTTATCAAGGGTATTTGCGAGCAATGCAGGAAGCGGGTCTTGAAGAAAAGTCCAAATGGCGTCTAAGCGGCAACTTTGTACGTGAGGGCGGATATAGTGCAACCAAGATGATGGTTATGCAGGGCGAGCTTCCGACTGCCGTATTTTACGGGAATGACGAGATGGCGATTGGTGGACTGAAAGCATTTGAAGAGAGCGGCATATCGGTACCGAATGATATTTCGGTAATTGGATTTGATGATATTCAACTGTCCGAATATGTTCTCCCTCCGCTTACAACGGTGCGACAGCCCAAGCATGAGGCGGGTTCATTGGCAGGACATTTGCTCTTCCAGATGCTGAATGGCGAAGCTGTGAATCCATCGTATACGTTAACCATTGATCTGGTGGAGCGAGAGTCTGTACGATCGGTAGAGGTGCAGTCGGGAAACCAGCCAGCATAGGAAGTGAACTGTCCGAGGCTGGATCTGCTAAAAGGCTGCTTTGTAGTAGTTTGAATCTTTTCTGTTGAGAGTTGAATGAGGGGGATCATCGTCCGAAGGGGCCAGTCAAAGGTCACTTCGCAGAGGCCCCCTATTCTTTTTCAGATTTATCGAAACGTTTCGATTTTATACTAATTGAAGGAGTGAAGAGTATGACAACGATGATTAATGAACCAATTCGGCTGACTGCCGGGGATTTATCCTTTACCTTTTTGAACAGTGGGGATCTGTATCAGGCCAAGTCCGGTACAACTATGTTGAATCAGCTGCTCAGCAACCAGATCGATGGATCTTTGAATAATCTGTACCTGCGTGTACACGAGGGGGAGAAGATCAGCTCGTTCCCACTGCTGGGTGTGCGTTCGAACAGCAAAGTGATCACAAGCCAGGCGCAATCCGGCAATCAACTGATCTGGGAAGGTACAGTGCAGCTTGAAGGCAAAGAACAAGGCATTGGCTATCAGGTCGTGTTTACAGCTACAACGCAAGGCGTCTGGTTCTGGGATGTGAAGCTCACAGGACAACAACATAACGTTGACGTGGTATATGGACAGGATGTAGGGCTTGCTGATCCAGGTGCAGTACGCAGCAATGAGGCCTATCTGTCGCAGTATATTGACCATACGGTGTTCGAGGATGAAGCGAAGGGATATGTGGTATGTTCCCGTCAAAACCAGCCTCAGGGCGGCGCTTTCCCATACATGCAGCAAGGTTCGCTGACTAAAGCAATCGGCTACTCCACAGACGGATTCCAATTCTTCGGTCTTTCCTACAAGGAGACCAATCAGCCTGAGAGCCTGAGCCGTAATACACTGGCAAATGAGACGTACCAATATGAATTTGCCTACACCGCGTTGCAATCGGAGCGCGTTAACTTGGACGGGGAAGCCCAAGTGGTCTTCTACGGACTGGCCAAAGCAGATCATCCTGCCGGAATCTCCGCACTGGAATTCGGGGATGAAGTGACAGCCGCATGGAACGAAGTACAAGCATTGACTGTTCAGCAAGGCGAGACGTTGGAACAGGTGAAACTGTCATCCTTCTTGGGTGAACCGCTTGCTGCGCTTGATTTGACACAAGATGAGATTAATGAGCTGTTCCCTGATCGTCATCAGGAAGAGCATAGCGGTGACTCGCTGTTGTCCTTCTTTACAGGCAGCTATGAACATATCGTCCTGAAAGCGAAAGAATTGCTCGTAGAGCGTCCGCACGGCCATATCCTGATGAGTGGTGGCAACGTACAGCTTGGTGCGCAGGTTATTACGACGACGTCGTATATGTACGGTATTTTCAACTCACAACTCGTTATTGGTAACACCAATTTTAATAAAATGATCAGTAATGCCCGTAACGCATTGAACGTTCCGAAGACGGCTGGACAACGCATTTATGTGGAAATGGACGGACAGTATCGTCTGCTGACCATGCCTTCCCTGTTTGAGATTGGCTTCAACTACGTGCGTTGGATCTACAAAACCGAATCCGATACCATTATCGTGACGAACTACACCGGGGCACACACCACTGAAGTGAGCATGAACGTACGCTCGACAAGTGGCAAAGCTTATCGCTACCTGGTAACCAACCAAATCACGATGAATGTAAATGAATACGAGTATCCGCTGCATATGACGCAGGATGGCAGCACACTGATCTTCAAGGCTGATCCACAAGCGATTAGTGCTGGAACGTATCCTGACCTGCAATACCGCATGTCGGTGGATGGAGCAGCCGTAAATGTTGGGGACGAAACGTTGCTGGCGAGTGGCATCCGCAGTGGATCAGCATCGCTGGTTACACTTAGTCTGGAAGAGAGTGCAGAATGGACGCTGAAAGTACAAGGCGTGTTGGAAGGTCAAGCTAACGAAGCAGACGGTTCTGTCGTAGCAGGATCCAGCCTTACTTTTGAAGAGGAAGTTCAGGCGTACCGCGAATTCTTCGCAGGCGTAATGAATGGTTTCCGTTTGTCTCGTGGTGAAGGCCAAAGTGCAGAGGATCTGTTCAAAGTGAACGCGCTGGCTTGGTGGTACACACACAATATGCTGGTTCACTACTCCGTGCCTCACGGATTGGAGCAGTACGGCGGCGCAGCATGGGGCACACGTGATGTATGCCAAGGTCCGGTTGAATACTTCATGGCCACGCAAAAATATGAGCAGGTTCGCGATATCATCAAAATGGTGTATACCCACCAATATGAAGATGATGGCAACTGGCCGCAATGGTTCATGTTTGACAAGTACTTTGCAATTCAGCAGGAAGAGAGCCATGGCGACATCATCGTATGGCCGCTGAAAGTGCTCGCGGACTACCTTACAGCGACTCGTGACTATGCGATTCTGGATGAGAAAGTGCCGTATACCGTTAAGCACAGCTTTGGATTCACGGAAGAAACGGCAACTGTATTGGATCACGCGAAAAAGAGATTGAATACATCCGCTCACATTTCTTGCACGATACATTCCTGTCTTCCTACGGGGATGGAGACTGGGATGATACACTCCAGCCAGCCAATGCACAGCTCAAACAATACATGGTGAGCAGCTGGACTGTTGCATTGACCTATCAGTCTGTCAATGTGCTTGCACAGGCACTGCAGCATAAGGATGCTGCATTTGCACAGGAGCTGGACGTTCTGGCTCAAGGCATCCGTGAAGACTTTAATCGGTACATGCTGGGTACGGATGTGATTCCAGGCTTCGTATACATGGAAGAAGCCGATCAGGCGAAGCTCATGCTTCACCCAACAGATACGGAGACAGGCATTCAATACCGCCTTCTGCCGATGACACGCAGCATGATCGGTGAATTGCTGAATGCAGAGCAAGCTGAATCACATTATGCGTTGATTCGTGAGCAGTTCCTGTGCCCGGATGGTGTACGCTTGATGAATCGCCCGGCTCAATATGCAGGTGGAGTGAGCAGTCACTTCAAACGGGCAGAGCAAGCGTCCAACTTCGGACGTGAGATTGGTTTGCAGTATGTGCATGCGCATATCCGTTACGTGGAAGCGATGGCGAAGCTCGGTAAGACGGATCAGGTGTGGAATGGTCTTGCCATGATTAACCCGGTCGGCATCGGCGAAGTTGTACCTAATGCGGAGATTCGTCAGGCGAACGCGTATTTCAGCAGTTCCGACGGCAAGTTCAACACGCGGTACGAGGCGCAGGAGCATTTTGACCAGCTTCGCAAAGGAACGGTACAGGTGAAGGGGGATGGAGAATCTACTCCAGCGGTCCTGGAATCTACATGAACCAACTGATCTCGAACGCACTCGGCATTCGTCAGGAAGGCGGAGATCTGGTTATTGACCCGGTATTGCCAGCTGAACTGGACGGTATGCAATTCGAATTCGAATATGCAGGAGAGCCGGTAACGTTTGTCTACCATCTGAACGAAGGTTCGGTTAACCGTGTAACAGTAAACGGCAAGGATATCCGCACCGAGCAAACAGCGAACCGTTACCGTCAGGGTGGGGCTCGCATCTCGCTGGATGAGTTCAAACAAGCGCGTAATGCTTCGGAGCGCACGATTGTTGAAATTTATGTGTAAATTCAATACAAGCTCGAAGCTTCACTAGAGTGGAAGGTCATCCTCCTTAACAGGCAGGGTGACCTTTTTTTATTTGAGAAGGATTCAGTGGCAGGTCCGGGGAACCCGTTACGATACGATGATCATTCTAACGCAAAGGAACGGCCAGCAACGTGTGCAGCAGCGTATTATGGCGTACATGCTTCGTCACATAGCCTGCGTCCTCCAGCGAGCCGCACAGCTCGTCCAGCAGCGGGAAATGACGTTCTTTTATCGTTTGCAGTGGCTCCTCATGACCTGCTACCTCAGCCTGTTCGATATACGTCTGGCGGTGAGCTGTATTCGCAAACATCAGGTCTGTCAGGCAAATCCGTCCTCGTCTGGTTAACACTCGCTGTATCTCCTGTAATGCCAACTGCTGCTGATCTGGGCTCAGATGATGGAAGGCGAAACTGGATACGACAAAATCGAAAGACTGATCGGCAAAAGGCAAAGCCAGAAAGTTGCCAAGCTTCACATGCATCTCTGGATGCTTGGTGCGGCATGTACGCAGCATCTCCCGGGATTGATCAATGGCGGTCATCGTTGCGCCTCGTTCTAACAATTTGCCTGCCAGATTGCCCGTGCCAGTCCCAATATCGAGACCTTTCTCGCCGGGTACAGGAAATATCCAGCTTGCTGTCTGCTCCAGTGCTTCGTCATAGTTGTCATATATATTGAACGCTCCTGCACCTACTCCTACTCCTACTCCTACTCCTACTCCTACTCCTACTCCTACTCCTACTCCCAATTCTTCCAATCTTGATTCTGCATCGTCTGGATACGTTGTAGCACTGTTTGGCTTGTGTGCTGTCCAGCTATTCTTCTGGCTGCGAACTTCATCATCATTAGGTTCTGGCATACGGTCATTCGACGCCTGTACCCGCTGATCATGGATGGCTGCTTGCCTATCATAATTCCAGCGGTCATGCCAGTTCTGCCGGGCTTCTCTGAGGCGGCGTGCACTGTCTGCAAGATCATGCAGATGGGTGACGTCCAGCGGCCCATCCTGACGGTTCAGGTCAATCATGCGCTGGGTCGTATCGAGCATGCGTTTTAGCTCGACCCACTGGGCATACATGACCGCCTGCTGCAGCTCCAGATATTCTTCCAGCCGCTGCTGATTGCCCTGGTCAATCTCTCCGAGCGCTTGGGTGATATCCTGAAGCGACATCCCGATTTCACGCAGGGCTGCAATGGTTTGCAGCCGCCAGATATCATTCTCGGTATATGTGCGATACCCGTTATTCGTCTGTTTGGCGGGCTGAATCAGTCCTTTTTCCTCATAAAAGCGAATGGCTCTCGCCGATATGCCAAGTCTGTCAGCGGCTTCCTTAATGTTCATCACGTACACCTCGAATCAAGTATATTATCGAATTAGTATAAACGATGACGTTACGGAAAGGTTAAGTGAAAATTTCATTCAACGAATTGAAATTTTAGTCAAGCCTGAGGCTATGCTACAATATATAGCAATGGAGCATTAGCATCGATATACCCTGCAAAATGTTCAATAAGAACCGAACAAGCCCTATTTTTGAACGCTGCTTCTCGCAGTGTTAATCACTAATGTACGAAAGGTTGAACTTTTATGCTTACCAGCCATACGTATATGATTCGGCTATCTGAGCTTAAGGATGCGGCGCAGCTGATGGAGCTGGATGCTCTGGTATGGGATAAATATACCTCTCCTGAGCCGCTCAACTGGCGATCAAGACAACAATACCTGCAGCATTGCCCTCCAGGCAGTCAGTTGATTGCCGTTCAGGGAGAGCGGGTATGTGGTTATGTGGGCTTTCATCCGGCGACAGGCATGCCTGTTAACCGTCATGTATACGAGATTAATATCGCCGTTCATCCCCATGATCGTCGCTGTGGTATTGCTACGGCCCTGATGGATGCCATGAAGCAATATGCCCTTGAACAAGGGATCACCAAGCTTAGGTTGCGGGTGTTATCCAGCAATCCAGGAGCCATTGCGTTTTATACACAGTGCGGATTCATGACGGAGGGCAGACTGATATCGGAATTTTATATCGCAGGCAAGTATGTGGACGATATTCTTATGAGTTATTTCATCCAGGCCAAAGGATAGAACAGCGTAGGAGGAGGAACAACAATGGACATGGGACTTCGGGGTAAAAAGGCACTGGTGCTTGCATCCAGTCGAGGACTTGGCAAAGCTGTAGCCGCTCAATTGGCGGCCGAAGGCGCTGACGTTATGCTCGCCAGTCGGAGCGAAGAAAAGCTTGCAGGGGTGAAGCAGGAGCTGCTGGCGCTTGGTGGTGGCGGACGTGTCGAATATTGTGCAACGGATGTGACAAGTAAGGAAGATATTGATGCCCTGATTCACAAGACAGGTGAATTGTTCGGTCAGATTGATATTTTGGTGAACAATTCAGGCGGCCCGCCTTCTGGAACATTTGAGTCATTGACCGATGAAGACTGGGAACGCGCATTTGAATTAAATGTACTTAGCTATGTCAGACTGATTCGCGGTGCACTTCCTTACATGAAGGAGAATGGCGGACATATCGTGAACATTGCCTCAACCTCTGTGAAGCAGCCCATTCCGGGTCTGATTCTGTCCAATACGTTCCGTACAGGGGTGTTCGGATTGGCCAAGACCTTGTCACAGGAGCTCGCACCATATGGCATTCTGATCAATACGGTTGCGCCGGGTCGAATCGGAACGGATCGGATACATGAATTGGATGCTGTGCGTGCAGAACAGAACGGAATAAGTGAGGAAGAGGTTGCCGAACAATTCCGTAAAGAAATTCCATTAGGACGTTATGGTCAACCCGAGGAGTTTGCCAAGGCGGTTGTGTTCCTCTTATCAGGAGCGAATACATACATTACAGGTACATCCCTTGTGGTGGATGGTGGTATGGTACGTGCACTCTAAGAAAAGATGGATCAGAAGATCTTAAGTTATACGTAAGTAAAAAATTTAAAAACAAGGTAAAGCCCCTCCTTATTCTCTACGTGTTGTGTAGAAGGAGGGGCTTTTATTTGATGTAAGCATTGTGTGTGGGAACGGCTTCCCTCACCACGTCGACCACATTAAACCAGGTGCACAGAGGGGTTGTGCATACCTAACTTATCAGGTCCGGACCGAATGGTTAAGCCGGGTCTTTGCTGCTGCTACTGGCTGATGTATCGGCTTTACCGGAATCGGGAGCAATCGTTGTTTTGGATTCTCCGTCACGTTTTGCCCCATGACCATGACCTTCCCGGTCTTCGGACAGTTTGCCGTTGATAAGGTCGGTAACCCGTTGAGTGATGTCGGCAGCGCGTTCATCGTACTGAGCTTGTGTAAGTTTTCCATCGGTCAGCTTTTGTTGCAGATTGGCTTTCTGTGCTGCAACAAGTTTATCGATAACGGTCTGCACGTCCACATTTTTGGCAGCTGCAATCTCGGCAATGGTGCTGCCCGCTTCGCGAGCTTCCTTCAGCTCGTCCGTTGTAATCCCAAGGACAGAGGCCAGCTCTTCGGTATAACGTTCTGCTCCCGGTCCGCCGAAACCGCCGCGTCCGCCTGCACCAACTTCCGACAAATTGCCATTAACAAGGTCCGTTACGCGCTGAGTGAGCGTAGCCAAACGCTCATCGAGCTGGGTTTGCGTAAGTTTTCCGTCGGTGAGACGCTGTTGCAGTTCCGTTTTTTGTGCGGCAACAAGTGTATCAATGACGGTCTGTACGTCCACATTTTTGGATGCTGCAACCTCGGCAATGGTGCTGCCTGCTTTACGGGCTTCTTTTAGCTCGTCGGCTGTCATTCCAAGGACGGAGGCCATTTCGTCCGAATAGCGGCCAAATCCTTGTCCATGAGCTCTCTTCCCATCTGCCGATTTAAATGTATGTGAATTCGATGTGGAGGCACTGTCGGTCTTCGTTTGACCGGAAGCACTTGCCACCGGATCTGCATTAGCCACTGAATGTGCAAACAACCCTCCGCCCAGTGCTATTGTCAAAGCCATCGTGCTGGTTACCATCACTGTTCTTGATGTTTTCGTTCTCTTCATGCGTGATCATCCTTCTTTCTTCAATAGGTTGATGTGGAGTGAATCCACAACGTTATCTTAGGCAATAACCATGAAGAGAGGCTGAACGTAACCTTAATTCGCGTTAAAAATTGGTCCTCTAACCAGAAATGCCCCTCACCCATGTTTGAAAATCTCACAGGCAAGAGGCATATTAATGTTCTCCGAATGATGTATTAGATTATGTAAGTCTATTTAGCGCAAAAGTTCCCATTCATGCTGCAGCATGCCATACACTGCATGGTTAACATAGCCCTTAGGCAGCTTCTCGGCCTGACGTATAACGCCTTCAAGGACAAATCCAAGTCGTTCAGGGATGGCCCGGCTTCGCTTGTTGTTGGTAGCAGAGCGAATCTCGACACGGTTCAGATCCAGAGTGACCAGAGCGTAATCCACCAGAACGCGGCATGCGCTGGTCATCAAGCCTTGACCTTCAAAGCCTTTGCCAAGCCAGTATCCGATGCTTACCGAACGGTTGGTCCAATTAATTTCATGGAAACCGATGATGCCTGCAAGGTCGCCCTTCAGCCAGACACCTGCGGTGAAACCACCGTTGTCAGCTCCCTGTTTCAATGCATTGCTGATAAAATTCGAAGTATGCTCAATCTCGGTAACGTGGTCCACCCACGGTAACCAATGTCTCAGCTGATCCCGCGAGCGGTCTGTGAGTTCGAACAACGGTTTGGTGTGCTCCATCGCAAGTGGGCGGAGTTCGGTATATTCATCCAATGAATAGGTAAACATGAGTGCAACCTTCTTTCTTTGAAATAATGGTTTATCGGGAAGTCTTCGGTAGCTTGCGCTCTAGTGAAAACAGGTCTTCTTCCATCGAGGCCATGCGTTGGTTCACCGTAGTACGGGCGTCACCCAGTGCCTGATTATATATGAAGGGAGCCAACTGGGTCATGAAAAGATCCAGCACACCCCAAGCTGCCAGATCGCCCAGTTCTTCGCCGCGTTCCTCTTCGAAATACGACTGGATGGTACGTATGGCTTCATCCTGTTGTTCTTTGGTCAGTTTTAGCGCGTTCAATGGGAAACCCTCCCTTAAATTCTGTTTTTCTATCATGCTACATGATTCGCGCGAACCCGTCAAAATGGTTTTGGGCCTATCTTGTGTCAGCCTGTCATGACTTTGGTGCCGTTATTTATTGAACTCGTCCCTCGTTAAAGGTATATTTAGATGAAACGCATTGTAAATGCTGAAAGTTCCAATCAATTCATGAAAGGTTTGATACCTGTGGACAATCGTACAACCCCACCTAACTTTATCAAAAATATTATTACCGAAGATCTCCGGTCAGGGAAAGTCCAGGAAGTCATTACCCGTTTTCCTCCGGAACCGAACGGTTATCTGCATATCGGCCATGCCAAAGCGATCTGGATTAACTTTGCACTGGGTGGCGAATTTGGCGGCAAGACGAATCTGCGCTTCGATGACACGAATCCGGTCAAGGAAGATGTGGAATACGTACAATCCATTCAGGAAGACGTAAAATGGCTCGGCTACGAGTGGAGCGAGAAACGGTTTGCTTCCGATTATTTTGATGAAATGTACAACCGCGCGGTCTTGCTGATTCAAAAAGGCAAAGCCTACATCGACGATCAAAGCGCCGACGAAATCCGTGCCATGCGTGGAACGCTAACCGAGCCGGGCAAAAATAGCCCATACCGTGACCGCACGGTAGAAGAGAATCTGGACCTGTTCACCCGCATGCGTGCAGGCGAGTTCCAGAACGGTGAGAAAGTGCTGCGTGCCAAGATTGATATGGCTTCACCGAACATCAACCTGCGTGATCCGGTCATTTACCGAATTTCGCATGCACATCATCACAATACAGGGGACAAATGGTGCATCTATCCGATGTATGCATTCGCACATCCGCTCGAGGACGCCATTGAAGGGGTAACGCATTCCCTCTGTTCCCTGGAGTTTGAGGACCAACGTCCATTCTATGATTGGGTTATTGCCGAATGTGAGATGGAGAATCAACCGCATCAATATGAGTTTGGCCGCCTGAACCTGTCGCAAATGGTGACAAGCAAACGGAAGCTGAAACTGCTTGTGGACGAAGGCCATGTGGATGGATGGGATGATCCGCGCATGCCAACGATTTCGGGTCTGCGCCGCCGGGGATATACACCGGAAGCCATTCGTGATTTCGTATACGAAACGGGAATTTCCAAAAACTATGGCGTCATCGATCTGCAAACGCTGGAGCACTTTGTCCGTGAAGATCTGAAACTGAAAGCTCCGCGTACGATGGCTGTCCTGCATCCGCTCAAAGTGGTCATTACGAATTACCCTGAAGGGCAAGTAGAATGGCTCGAAGCAGAGAACAATGTGGAGAATCCGGAGATGGGTAATCGTCAGATTCCATTCTCGCGCGAGATTTACATTGAGCGAGATGATTTCATGGAAAATCCACCGAACAAATATTTCCGTTTGTTCCCGGGCAACGAGGTTCGTCTGAAGCATGCGTACTTCATCAAATGTAACGATGTGATCAAGGATGCGGAAGGCAATGTGATCGAAATCCATTGTACTTACGATGTGGAGACGAAGAGCGGCAGTGGCTTCACAGGCCGTAAAGTCAAAGGAACGATCCACTGGGTAGAAGCGACCCAAGCGGTACCTGCGGAGTTCCGTCTGTATGAGCCGTTAATCTTGGCAGAAGCACCGGAAGCAGAAGTGGAAGTGGAAATAGCAGGGGCTGATAATGAAGTTTTGGAAGAACAACCGGAGAAAACGTTCCTGGATCAATTGAATCCAAACTCTCTTGAAGTAGTTCAAGGGTTTGTGGAGCAAGAGATGAAGGAGGCGAAAGCACAGGATAAATTCCAGTTCTTCCGTCATGGTTACTTCAGCGTGGATCCAAAACATTCCGAGCCAGGCCGTCCCGTATTTAACCGGGTCGTATCCCTGAAGAGCTCGTTCCAACTGCCAAAAGCATAAGATAAAGCATAGCGATAGAATACAAAGGTAGAGTATAAGATTTAAGGTCAATGCTACAGGTTAGGTGTATAAACCCAAACTTAAATCTATAAACGCAAAAGGCGTCTCCAGGGCAATAAGCCTGGAGACGCCTTTTTCTTTATTACTACTATTGTTAATCTTTTGTTTGATTGTTTGAACTTTTTATTTACACCATAACGGAGAGGACAGAATAAAGCTGGAGAAGCGGAGCGTTCGCCTTTATCTCCGAATTTTACCCTTATAGAAGGGAATCAAAAAAATTCGGAGATAACAGCGATCGGAAGGTTGTTCTGTCCTCGTAGTGCTCCAGTGTAAATCTTGCAAGGTTCAACCTTTGCCAACAAAAGATTACCTCTCACCCATTTCCGTCAGCACCGTTGGCTGATAACCATTGCGGCGGTTCGAGAACCACATGATCCCAAACCCAACAGCACCAATCAGGGAGAAGAATACTCCGATCTTATACATCACTTCAGCACCGAAGCTCTGGAACAGCCAACCGCCGAACAGGCCGGCAATGACACCGGATATGCCGCCCCAGGCCATCGTATACACGGCCTGACCAGACGAGCGGTACGGCCTTGGAATGAACAGCATCGTCAGCTGGGTCCCGACATAGAAATATCCGCCGAATGTAATGGAATGCATGAGCTGGATGAATACAATCTCCAAAGGATTGTTTGCCAGAGCCATGAGCTGCCAGCGGATGGCGAACAGCAGACTGATCCATATCAGCGATGCGAGAAGCATGCTCATTTTACGCTTGAGAAAACGGTCCAGGAGCAGGAACACACCGACTTCAAGTATGGATGATGAGAAGATGGCCCAGCCAACCATCTGTTTATCGCCACCCATCTCAACGATGTACAATGACATGAATGTACTGTTCATGGCGTTGGGTACGGATACCAGCACACCAAGCCCGATAAAGATCATAAAGTACGGATTAAACATGACTCTGCCGAAACGTCGAAAGCTCACTACAGGGGTATCTGAAGCGATCGGCTGTCTGGGTAGGAGCAAGGCAAAGATAAAGGCAATGACGATCATGAAGGCAAAGACAATCGATACACTGCCTGCACCCAGGCGGTCAATGAGCGGTCCGGCAGCTGCAGCGGTCAGAGCCCAGCCCAGCGATCCCCAAAGCCGGAACGTACCAAATTTCTGAGTAGTTCCATCAATATAACCGAGAATCAGGCTGTTGGTTTGAGCAAACAAAGGACTTTGAAAAAAATAAAAAAGATCATGGCTGTATAGATCCAGGCATACGTAGGCGCATAGAATACGGTCTGAGCAAGCACAAAGGTGCCGCCCATCATCATCATCAATATAATACGAATATTGCGTGATTTATCGCTCCAGAAGCCCCAGAACGGATTAGCGAACAAGGATACAAACGGACCAATCGCCATCAGACTGCCAATCTCCAATTTGGTCATACCGATTTCCTGCAAATACAACTGAAGAAAACCGGCGAAGATTGAAATGGCTCCATAAATGAAAAAGTTATATAGTTTCAGCGAAACCAAAGAGGGGTTGCCTCTTCCGGGTGCAGATCTGTCCAATAGAGCCATTCCTTTCAGGATCATATTCTTCAATGTATCATTTGTTGAAAGGGTATTCAATGTATAGAATACGTTTATAGAACGAGGAGGATGGCTGTGAGCACAATAGAATGGACAGGTATTATTTTGGCAGGCGGCTTATCCCGCCGTATGGGTTCCAATAAAGCATTATTGGAATGGAATGGTTCCAGCGTGCTGGAACAGGTTATCCAAGCGATGACACCGGCTGTGAATCGTATAATCGTTTCCGCAGGAAACAACACGACAGCGTACAACGCATTGCCCTACGACTGCGTTCAGGATGATTACCCGGGAAAGGGCCGCTCGCAGGACTGCATGCCGCGCTGGAAGCCTCAGAGACGGACTGGAACCTCGTTTGTGCCTGTGATATGCCGCTGTTAGAGCTATCCTTTTTCAAAGGCATGAAGAGGCTCACTGAGTCTGCTCAAGAGCATCATGCGATCGTTCCGCGATTGGCAGGGCGGGTTCATCCGCTTGCGGGTGCTTACCATAAACGTGTTCTCCCCGAACTTGAACAGCGCTTAACAGGGGACAGACTAAGAGTAACTGAGTGGCTTGAAGAGATGGGCTGCCGATATGTCGACGTGGACGAGCTGGAAAGCGCTGGCGTCCATGATGTGGCAATTCAGCTGAGCAATATGAATACCCCGGAAGACTATGAGTTTATTCGTAATCGATAGGACGCCCTAACCATGAGTCATTCATCATCACATTTAACATCTAGCCAATCACTTATACCTACCTCATTCCAAAGTGGTCCGCGAACTCTGGTGCACTGGGCCCGATTCGTTAGATATATCCTGAACCCCGTTGCGATACTGAAGTGGGCTCTGGCCAGTCCATCGTTTGAATTGCCGACTGAAGTGTGACAGATGGGTATAGCCCAGCTTCCATGCAATTTCACTCAAAGAGAGCTTGGGCTGTTCAATTAATACTTTGGCTTCCTGCAGCTTTATGCTGGACAGATACGCCCGTGGAGATTGTCCGTACACCTTGCGGAAGATCTGCAGCCCATATCCTGGACTGATGCCAAACGAGGATATGATTTGCTCCACTTTGACGGTGGATACATTGCCCTCCTTGATGCGCAGCTGCGTATGGAATGCTTGTTTGATGGCTTCTGCGATGGCCCCTGCATAATGCATCGCTGCTGGAGCTGGAGCATTAGGCGAAGCTTCAGATCGGTTGGACAACGGTTCACGATCCGCAGCCTGGGACAGCAGGGCAAATAGTTCAAACATGCGTGCCTGCATTATAAATTTGTCTGTGGAAGTGTATGCCTCCGATGTTCTGATCATGTTCATCCAGTTCTCCAGGACGGGACGCATTTGCATGTTATCTGTAGTGCCTGCCTCATAGATTCGGCTGTGATGGGACATCAGTTTCAGGGTAAATACAGGATCATCCACATTAAAATGAGCGCTGAAATACGTCATGCCCTCCGGTGATACACATTGGTTTGTATGCTTGAATCCGGGTGGAATGAGCAGAATGGAACCTTCCTCAACCGTATAGGTATACCCGTGAATCACGCTCTCCTGAGTACCCTTTATAATCAGCATCATTTCAAAGCCCGGATGGGACTCCTCCGGCATCGCCCAACCGTATGGAACTTGTTGGCTGTGCGCTCCATAGAATTTAATGTTACAGTCGATAATAGGCAGCCAGTGAGCCATTGTATGATGTGGCATTTCTCGAAGCTGTGATCGGATATCCATGAGATTCACCTCGGAAAAGGGTAAAAACTACTCGCTTTGTACAATCGGCACCCATAGTATACTTTATTATAATCAGATTAACGCCAACGATGGAAATCGTAGGACGGGTGAGCGTTTGAACTGATGGCTAAGCATCTAATGTACTTCAATAGATATTAATGTAAACGTTATCATTTATCAATTGAATTATTTCATTTTGTATAAATGCCAAGAGCTCCATACTTCCAGATGAAAAGGGGATTTTAATATGGACAAGTTATTATACGGGGTAGCCTATTATGATGAATATATGCCTTACGAGCGATTGGACAAGGATATTCAGATGATGAAGGATGCGGGCATTAATGTGGTACGGATTGCGGAATCCACCTGGAGTACGCATGAACCACAGAGTGGTGTCTTCGACTTCTCCTCCGTAGGTCGTGTACTGGATGCCATGCACGCAGCGGGCATTCAGGTCATTGTGGGCACGCCTACGTATGCTGTTCCGACGTGGATGGTCAAGGAGCACCCGGAGGTTCTGGCAACGACCGTGCAGGGACCCGGAAAATATGGTGCGCGGCAAATTATGGACATTACACATCCGACATACCTGTTCTATGCAGAACGTATCATTCGCAAGCTGATATCCCGTGTCAGCAAACACCCTGCCGTGATTGGCTATCAGACGGATAACGAAACGAAGCATTACAACACCGCTGGGGATAATGTACAATTGCAATTCGTCAAATATATGCGTAACAAGTTCAGCTCACTGGATGATCTGAACAAGGAATTTGGCCTGGATTATTGGAGTAACCGCATCAATAGCTGGGAGGACTTCCCTTCAGTTGTCGGTACGATCAATGGCAGTCTCGGAGCTGAATTTGCCAAATTCCAGCGCCAGCTGGTAACCAACTTTCTAGCGTGGCAGGTCGGGATTGTAAATGAGTATAAACAGGAAGGACAGTTTGTCACCCAGAACTTTGACTTCGACTGGCGTGGATATTCGTACGGCATTCAAGGGGATGTGGACCATTTTGCCGCATCCAAGCCTTTTGACATCACCAGTGTGGACATCTATCATCCGTCGCAGGATGAGCTGACCGGCATTGAGATTTCATTCGGCGGTGACGTCGCGCGCTCCACCAAACAATCGAACTATCTCGTACTGGAGACGGAAGCGCAGGCATTCTGGCACTGGGTTCCTTATCCGGGACAGCTTCGCCTTCAGGCGTTTAGCCACCTGGCCTCCGGAGCCAACATGGTCGCTTATTGGCACTGGCATTCCTTGCATAATTCGTTTGAGACGTATTGGAAAGGATTGCTGAGCCACGATTTCGAACCGAATCCGGTATACAACGAGGCCAAGACGATCGGCCGGGATTTTGCCAGACTCAGCCCGCAGCTGGTGAATTTGAAGAAAACAAATCGAGTAGCGGTGCTGTTCAGCAATGAGGCATTGACGGCGATCAAGTGGTTCGGGTTTAATTTTACCAGTGACAAAAAATACAACGACGTTATCCGCTGGATGTATGACGAATTATACAAAATGAACATAGGCTGTGATCTGATTGATCCGTCTGTTGAGAGTTATGAAGGCTATGATGTGATTGTTGTGCCTGCTTTGTACGCAGCTTCCGATGCCTTGCTTGAGAGGCTGAACCAATTTGTACTGGATGGTGGGCATGTCGTTTACTCCTTTAAGAGCGGGTTCGCCAATGAACACATTAAGGTTCGCTCTACCCGCCAGCCTGGACTGATCAGTGAGGCTTGTGGCATCCGTTACAACCTGTTCGTTGAGCCGAAAAATGTGTCGCTGCGAGATGATCCGTTCGAGGTTGGAGAGGAACAGAATCAGATTCACACCTGGATGGAGCTCATTACACCAACAACCGCTGAAGTACTGGCCTGGTACGATCATCCACACTGGGGTGAATATGCGGCAATTACCCAGAATGCCTATGGCAAGGGCAAAGCAACGTACGTTGGATGTTATACCAGCTCCGCGGTGATCCGCAAAGTGCTGGAGCGTGTTATGAAGGAAGCCGGACTATGGGGAACTGATCAGGAATTGGCTTTTCCAATCATCGTGAAGAGCGGAGTGAATGAGCAAGGCAATACGATTCGGTATTTCTTTAACTACTCCGATCAGGCGACTTCGTTCGTGAATGCCTACGGAGACGGAACGGAACTTCTGGCAGGAACAGCGGTGTCCGGAGGGCACAACATTGAACTGGAACCGTGGGGATTCTGCATTATTGAGCAATAATGGGAAATCATAAATGAATTGACAAGTCTGTTTTCAATGATTATAAAAAGAATACCAAGACCAAAGCGCCCTCGGCTTCACGCTGGGGCGTTTATCTTATTTTAGCTCATAGCTCAGGAGTGGATGCCTCGTGTTTACCGAATTATATCGGAAGCTTATTGATCCGTTCAAACGCAGCATTCGCAACAAATTAATCCTCACCATGACGTTTCTGGCCATTTTGCCCGTCATCGCTATGACGGTTGTAGCGGCCGAGAATACCCGCTCTTCCATGGAAGAAGAGATTATGGAAACCAACCGTGCGAATATGAATTGGGCCTCCATCTATTTGGGTGAACAATTCGCGCGGATGAACAATCTCATCTATTCCATTCAGATCAGTGATGAGCTGCATCAATACTTGGCATTGAATCAGGATGCTCCGGCTGCCAGCCGATTCGATGAACAGAAGGCGGTGTTCAACATGCTGAACAGTGTCTATTATTCGGCTGGCAACTATGTATTTGGTGTGGAATTATACCTGAAGGAACTGGATACGCTGTTCACCTTCAATTCAATGGAGAGCCGAATCAGATCAGTCCCGGACATTCCTTCGGCATATCATGAGCTTTTTGAGCAGCATAAGGACTTTACGATTATTAATGATCCGAATGATGCGGAGAAGTTTCATATGACCCGCAGCATGAACCGTTTCGAGGATCAGGCGCAGATCGGTGCAATCAGTCTGGAAGTCAAATGGGCCGAATTCAATCAGACGCTGGAATTGCTGGACAGCCGGGGAGATTATTCGGTGTACATCGCGGATAGTACGGGAAGTCCGGTCTATCAGCCCAACAAAGAGATACAGCCTTCAGCAGAAGCGCTGGAAAGACTCGCAGCTACGAAGGATAGTTCCGGTTTCATTCGAACAGCCAAGGAATATGTATTTTATCATGCCATTGACCCGTCAGGAATGCGGCTGATCAAAATTGTTCCTTCCCATGTCATCAATGAGAGTGCATTGGAAACGATGAAGTATGGTCTTGTTGTGGGCGGGTTGGCTACCGTAGTTTCGGTGTTGTTGGCAGCATTCGTGGCATGGCGAACATCCAAACCGATTGTTACTCTGGCGAATTCCATGAAGGGCATCCAACTGATCAAGGACAAGGAAGTGGTGCGCAGTGGTCGGGTGGATGAGATTGGCCTGCTGGAGAAAAATCTGCATGGTATGGCAAGTCGCATCCGGGAACATATCCGGGACAACTATCTGATGAATCTGGAGAAACAGACTGCTGAGCTCAAAGCGCTTCAGTCCCAGATTCACCCGCATTTTCTGCAAAACACATTGCAGATGATCGGAGGTATGGTGTACTCACAGAAGCCGGCAGATAGCTACAAAGTGATTCGTGCATTAAGTGAGATGTTCCGTTATATTGTCAGAGCGCCGGATGGTCTCGTGCCATTGCAGTCCGAATTGGATCAACTGGAACATTATATGCTCATCCAGAAGCAGCGTTTTGCCAGCAGGCTTGAATATAAACTGGAGATTGAAGGCGGGCTGGGTGACTGCTACATTCCCAAGTTGTCCCTGCAGCCGATTGTGGAGAATGCATTTGTCCATGGTCTGGAGAGAAAGCAGGGAGAGTGGAAATTGAACATTAAAGTTGTTCGACGGGATTATGAAGTAACCATCCGCATTTCCGATAATGGGTTGGGTATGGATCAAGAGAGGTTGGCCGAGATGCAATCCAGATTGTCCAAGCTGTCCCAGCAAGGGGACAGAGTATGGAGCTCGGGGACAAGCATTGGACTGGTCAATGCCGCATCACGCATCGTGATGCACTTTGGGCCTGAATACGGCATGAACATGGAGAGTGGGGAAGGACAGGGAACCAGTGTCACTGTTCGAATTCCTTGCCATACAGGAGGCGAGATCTCGTGAACAAGGATTATTATCGAGTGGTTTTAGTGGACGACGAGCCATGGAACAGAGATATTTTACGCAATTTGGGCACGTGGGATGAGCTGGGCATGGTGGTTGCAGGTGAAGCTGAGGATGGCGGAGAGGCGATACAGCTAGTAGAGCAGTACCAACCCCATATTATTATTACAGATATGCGTATGCCGGGTAGAGACGGTGTGGAGCTGCTCCAGACGCTGAGCGCACAATATCCGCATATCAAAGTGATTGTGGTCAGTGGATATGATGATTTCAATTATGCGAAACATGCGATTCATCACCGTGCCGCTGATTATCTGCTCAAGCCGGTGAATCCCGATGAATTGAATAACGTTCTGGCTAAATGTAAACGAGAATTGGAAAAGACCGAATCCGGACCGGAATCCTGGGAACCGTATCCTTCGGCTTTTTCCGGGGAATTCTCGCTGTTCCAGCATCAGGCACGCCTGCGTTTTAACGACTTGAACGTTCAGGGATTACGGGAGCTGTTCCAACAGCTGGAGCAACGGCTCGATACCAGTGGCATTCAAAGGCCTCAACAGCTTGGGCGGATCGCATATGAATTGCAGACGCTGCTGGGTGAGCTGTGTGTTTCCAATGGTTTATGCGAGCAACCTGTAGCGGCTGTGCTCCCGCCACCGGCTGCTCTGGCGTCCATCGGATCAGCTGTGGAGTGGGTATCCGCGCCTTACTATACTTCGTTGGAGCAGCTGATTGCGCAGCGCAAATTCAAGAACAAGCTCAACCTGGATGAGGTGAAGCAATATATTGAGCAGCACTGCATGGAGATGATTACGCTGGAGCAGCTGGCTCAGATCTTTTTTGTCAGCAAAGAATATCTCAGCAAGGTGTTCAAAAAGAATACGGCGTGAATGTGACCGATTATATCGTACAGTTACGCATGGCAAGAGCGAAGGAATGGGTGCTGGATGATCAGATTCCATTCAAACATATTGCCGAGATGACTGGTTATGAGGATGTATCGTACTTTTACCGGGTATTCAAGAAACACTTCGGCGTTTCCCCTGGCGAGATGCGGAAGGGACAGCCTCGTATGTCAGGTAACAGCCCCGAATAATTCATTCCCAGAGAGTTGATTACTGGATTAAGGTTTAAAATAATCCAATAAACGAGTCTAATTTTGTCCAATGAAGCGCTTTCATTTCGTGATATATAATGATCCTATGAAAGACAAACCAGTTACACCGGGAGGTCATAAGAGATGAAAGTATGGAAAAGCGTAGCAAGTGCGGTACTTGTGAGTGTTCTGCTCGCAGGCTGCGGCTCCAATGCGGGTACGGATGGTTCGACGGAGGGAGCTGCATCAGGCAGTACGGTATCCCTCAAAGTATTCATTGCACAGCCGCGGCTGAAAGAACATTACGATAAATATATAGAACAGTTCAAAGCCAAGGAGAAAGCCGAAAAAAATATTGAAGTCAACGTGCAGCTGGAGATGCCGCCAGCAGATAATGCGCCGCAGATTCTGAAAACACGACTGGCCTCCAATGATGCACCGGACGTGTTCGCCCTTCATGCGGTGAATGAGATTCCACCGTTTAGCAAAGCGGGTTATCTGGAAGACCTTTCGGGTCAGCCTTTTGTCGATAAATTACTTGATTCTGTTAAACCTTCCGTAACGGATGCTTCGGGTAAAGTCGTGGCTGTTCCTTTGGAAACGCTATCTTGGGGATACCTGTACAATAAGGACATTTTCAAAGAGCAGGGGATAGAGGTACCTACAACTTTGACGGAAATGAAAGCGGTCGTGGAGAAGCTGAAAGCAGTCAACATCACACCGTTTGAACTGTCGTACAAAGAAGCCTGGATTCCACAACTCTTCCTGCCACTTACCGTAGGTGCACTGACTCAGTCAGAACACAAGGACTTCTTGGATAAGATGAATCAGGATCAAGGTTCCTTCTCGGATATGAAAGCATTGTTCGACATCTTCGATCTCGTCAATGCCAATGGAACAGAGAAAGCGCTTGAAGTGGGCGGCGATGATGGTTCGGCAGCCTTTGCAACAGGCAAAGCAGCAATGTGGATTCAGGGACCTTGGTTCGCAGAGACCATCCTGAAGTCCAACCCGGACATCAACTTCGGCGTAGCTCCACTGCCGATCAATGACAATCCGGATGATACCAAAATCAATCTGAGCACATCGACGTCACTGGCCGTATCTTCCTCCAGCAAAAACAAGGAAGTGGCACTCGACTTCGTAAACTATGTTCTCGATGACAAGGATTCAAGTGCATTCTATGAAGCACTGAAATTCAATCCGGTTGCCAAAATTCATGACTTCAAAAGCTTCCCATGGGTAGACGATGCCCTGAAATATGTTAACGAAGGCAAAGCGTATCAGGATCCATCCATTCCTCAAGCGGTTAAGGATGAATCAGGCAAAGCACTGCAAGGTTACTACTCCGGACAACTGGATCAGCAGCAGGTGATTGATGCGCTAGACAAGGCGTGGAAATCCTACAACAAAGTCAACAAGTAAGCAGATGAAACGGCTGGGCAGAACGGTCATCGTTCCCCGTTTACACGAGTCTGCTTAGAGTGAAAGGGGGAGAACCAATGGCTACGAATGTGTTCAAGAAGTATCTGTCACTGCTCGTGTTCACTGCGCCTGCCTTTGTCATCTATGCCATTTTCCTGCTGTATCCCACATTTAGCGGTTTGTTCTACAGCTTGACGGACTGGAATGGTCTAAACCGGGATTACAGCTTTATCGGTCTGGGGAACTTCGTGGAACTGTTCAAGGAAGATCCCGACTTTCTCAATTCCCTGTGGTTCACGCTGAAATATGTGGTGTTTATGCTGATTTTGCAAAACGGGATTGCCTTGCTGCTCGCCGTGTTCATTGAGACACGGACGCGCAGCAAGGGGTTATTCCGGACCCTGTTTTTCATGCCGAATATGATCAGTACGATCATCAGCGCTTTTATGTGGACATTCATCTTCTCCCAGGTGCTGCCGCAGCTGGCCGAGAAGCTGGCCGTGTCCTTTCTGGATCAGCAGTGGCTGGGTGATCCTAAATTTTCATTCTACTCCATCCTGATCGTATCGCTCTGGAATGGTGTGGGGTATATGATGATCATCTATCTGGCAGCACTCCAGGGTGTACCGAAAAGTCTGAAGGAAGCGGCAGTTATCGATGGAGCCAACGCGTTCCAGGTACTACGTAATGTCGTATTGCCGATGATTACGCATGCCGTGACGATCTGTTTCTTCCTGACACTGAACGGAGCCTTCAAAGTATTTGAAGTCGTCTACGGTCTGACAGGTGGCGGTCCGGGCAGAGCCACTCAGGTCATTACGATGAATATCTATGAAGAGGCATTCTCCAACAATTTTAGATACGGATATGCCAGTGCCAAGTCGGTTGTGTTATTCGTCATCGTGCTCATCTTCACGCTCATTCAGATTACGGTGATGAAGAAGAAAGAGGTGGAAGCATGAGGATGCAACGAATTAACAGCTATCTGATTCGACTGCTGCTGGTGCTGGGCTCCCTCGTCGCTATGCTGCCAATCTACATGGCGATTGTGAACTCATTCAAAACACAAGGCGAAATGTTTCAGTCCTTTATTGCGCTCCCTACGACATTTCACTGGGAAAACTATTCGGATGCGTTTAACAAAATCAACCTGCTGGGCAGCTCCTTGAATTCGGCAATCGTATCCTTCCTGGGCATCGGCGGTATCGTATTCTGTGCTTCATTGGCCGGATACAAGCTGTCGCGTACCTCGGGCAGATTGAGCAACCTGATTTTCTTCCTGTTCGTGGCATCCATGCTCGTACCTTTTCACTCGATCATGATTCCGCTGACACGGGTTGCCAAAGGACTTCACGTTCAAGGAAGCACATACGGCCTGGCCCTGATCTATATCGGACTTGGTGTGAACATGGCGATCTTCCTGTATCACGGGTTTGTTAAGTCCATCCCGCGTGAATTGGAAGAGTCGGCACAGATGGATGGATGTAATGAGTTCCAGACGTTCTTCCAGATTATCTTCCCACTGTTGCTGCCAATTACAGTCACCATCGCCATCTTGGACTTCCTGTGGATCTGGAATGACTTCCTGCTGCCACTGCTCATGCTGACGGATGTGAATCGTTATACGCTGATTCTGTCCACCAACATGCTGTTTGGCGAATACAACAAGGAATGGCCGCTGATTCTGTCTTCCCTGGTACTTACCGCGATCCCGGTGGTTCTCATCTATGCGTTCTTCCAAAAGTTCATCATGGAGGGTATTGCAGAGGGTGCGGTAAAAGGATAAGAAAACCTGCGATCTGAATGTATCAGTCTCATTTATACTAAAACTCAAACAAACCGCCTTGATCAGAGGGATTCATTCCTTCCGGTCAAGGCGGTTTTTTCATTGCATTCATTTCATCATGCCATTAGCTTCTTGACTGCCTGTGCCAGCAAGTAGAGACCTCGCTCCATCTCATCCGGTGAAGCATAGGCGTAGGACAGACGAATATGGTCAGCATCCAGGCGGTCATAGAGATAACCCGGATGAATCAGCACATGATTGTCCAGACAGGCATGGAACAGTTCGCGAATGGAGAGTGGGTCAACCGTAAATCGGAGCCAGATATAAAAGCCCCCGGCGGGTATGCTCCACTCAGCAAGTTCACTGAAATCGCATTGCAGAAGATCAAGCATGAACTCTCTGCGTCTACGAAGTTCTGGTCGTAGACGATCCATATGCTGCGCATGGTATCCATCGGCAAACCAGAGCGCAGCAGCCTCTTGAGCGAGGGAGCTGGTGCCATAATCCGTCTGCATCTTGATGTCTGCGAGGCGACGGATGACCGGCTCTGGGCCAACCAGCCAGCCGAGGCGCAGACCGGGGCTCACCGCTTTGGACAGGGTGCCCATATGAAGCACCCGTCCTTCCTTGTCGCGCGCCTTCAGCGATGGCGGCGGGGGCTCGTCCAGCCACAGGTCGCTGTAGGCGGCATCCTCCAATATGGAGATGCCGGTGTTCCGCGCTGTGGCGAGCAGCTCTTCCCGGCGGCTGTCACTCATGACAGAGCCGGTAGGATTGTGGAAGCTCGGAATCGTATATAGCAGCGAGATGCGGTCTCTGTTGGTTGCATTCTGGACGGCATCTTCCAGACGTGGAATGTGCAATCCCGCGGCATCCATCGGAATGCCGCTCATTTTCAACCCGGCGGATTGAAAGGCATGAATGGAGTACAGATAAGATGGCTTCTCCAGCAGGATTGCCGATCCGCGGGGCAGGAGTCCAACTGAAATAAGGTGCAGCGCCTGGAGAGAGCCGGATACGATCAAAATGGAGTCAGGGGAGGCTTGTATGCCACTTGCTTGTAAGTAAACGGACAAAGCCTGTCGGAGCTCCAGACTACCCTGAGGTT
This sequence comes from Paenibacillus sp. 1A_MP2, assembly GCF_052244825.1. NCBI lineage: Bacteria > Bacillati > Bacillota > Bacilli > Caryophanales > Paenibacillaceae > Paenibacillus > Paenibacillus sp. 1A_MP2. The sequence goes on from NZ_JBQQCS010000001.1 coordinate 968,862, forward strand.
CGAGGTAGTTTAATGTACGAGAACGACGGGATAGAGCATGGAGGATGTCGTTAAAAGCCTGCTGGGGCATCAGCTCAGGGGCAAGCTCACCTGTTCCAAGCCTGATAATGCCTGGCTGGAACTCAGCCCGGTTAATCTGCTGTACCTCGGGCAGATTGGGGTAATACCAGCCCTCTTCGATGGCTTCCTCCCAGTTGGGCAGGGCTCCGTGAGCAAGCACATGCCAGCCAGAGCCACAGACATATGTTCCGCCGCCATGCCTACCTTCAATCATGCCTGCGGCGGCCAGATTTTCCAAAGCAGTGACCAGCGTGCTGCGGTTCACACCCATGGATTGAGCCAATGTCCGTTGTGAAGGAAGTCGGTAGCCTGCTGTCCATTCCCCGGCCGTGATTTTCTCGCTGATATAGAATTCAATCTGTCGGTACAGAGGTAAGGAATGGGAGGGGTCCGGCTTCCAGTTACCCCCCTGTCGAGAATCGGAACGATTCATGGGCAGGTTCGCCTCCTTTATAGAATGAGTGATGGGATTTACGTTTTCTCTTATTTCGAACACTATATCATTTGGTTGGGTTCAATGCCATCCAAGTGGTTGGTTACGTCTGGCGTTATCCCATTTAATATGGAGACAAATATGAGGGGGATGAACGATGGGTGTAATTATTCACGCGGTGGTGCTGGCTTTTGGCCTGATCTTGCCACTCGGTGTACAAAATGTATTTATTTTTAATCAGGGTATGAGTCAGCGAAGTTATACGCGGGCGCTGCCAGCGATATTAACCGCAGGAATCAGTGATACGTTGTTGATTGGTGCAGCGGTCGGAGGGGTGTCGCTCATCTTGCTGCAATGGCCGCTGCTGGCGACTGTATTGTATGCAGGAGGGAGTCTATTTTTGCTCTATATGGCATGGAGCATTTGGAGGTCATCCGGGCCTGCGAATGGTTCAGCAGCAGTGCTGTCTGCGGGAAGGCAGATTGCCTTTGCTGCTTCCGTTTCCTTGCTTAATCCGCATGCCTTGCTGGACACGGTGGCCGTGATCGGCACCAGTTCACTTCAGTATGATGGACAGGCACGCATTTATTTTGCCATAACGGCGGCAGCGGTATCATGGATTTGGTTTCTGGGGCTTGCAGGTGCAGGCAGACTTATTGGGAGAACAGATCATACGGGGCAGGTCAGTGTTTTCTTCAATCGGTTGTCCGCTGTAGTCATGGTCGGAATGGCGGGCATGATGCTGTGGAAGCTGGCCTTCTCGTAATGGAGTGGAATGTTATGGGAAGGTATTGATTTTGAAAATAGAAAAGAATCCCCTCATGTTAAACGTGCGGGGGATTCTTTATATGCTTGCGTTATGCGCCAAATAAGTCTTCTATATTATTCCGCCTTTAACAGCATGGATTCAATGAATGCTTTGAGATCCCTGGATGCATTGTTCAGCTGATCAATCACCTCGCTGAACTCGGTGACGAGCTCGGCTTGCTGGTTGCTGGATTGGGCGATGGATGTAATCTCCTGTTCCATCTGACGAATGGAATGCTGTACTTCCTTCAAGGAACGTTCGATGTTCACTGTGGCTTCTTTGGTACCGGTCGATAATTTGCGTACCTCGGTAGCAACGACGCCAAATCCGGCTCCTGCTTCTCCTGCTCGTGCCGCCTCAATGGCAGCATTCAGGCCCAGCAGGTTCGTCTGCTCCGAAATTTCACGAATGAAGGAAGCGACCTTGGTGACTTCACTGGAGTTTTGCACAGCCATCCGTGTGTTGTCCAAAATTTGCGAAGATGATGCGGTCAGCTGCTGGGATTGGGCAGCTACGGTCTGTACCATTTCCGTCAATCTGCCACTGATGCCGCCGATCAGTTCTGTGAGATGCTCCAGTTGTTCCTCGTTTTTGAGTGAAAATCCAATTGCGAGGGCACCGACGATATGGCCTGCTTCATCGCGAAGCGGGGTGGCTGCCGAGTTGATAGGAGTACCATAAAACTTGGCATCGATACGATTGGCTGAAGTCTCACCATCTATAAGTGCCCGGCGCAGAGTAGGATCGTCCAGCGAGATGGGATCTCCGGCCTGAATGCCCAGATCGAGATCTTCGCTTCGTACGTAATACCGGAACTGCTCCATATCGGTAACAGCAATCATCAAATCATTTTCCTTAAGCATGATTTTAAAATACGGGCTTGCTGCCACAAGTGCTTCAACAATATTCAATCGAATCAACTCCTATTTATGGGTACGTATAATCTTGATGTATGGTATATACATCGTCACAATTACAGCATTCCTGAAGGCCCGGCGAGGGCATGGAGAGATTAATTTTATTTTAATCATGAAATCAGGAAAATCAATGAATCTTATTAGGCCATGGAATGATGAAGTGACAAAAAAAGCTACTGAGGGCCTTGGGTCCTTCAGCAGCTTGGGATATAACGATGATCCACACAAAAGTTACGTAAAGCAGGTCATGTTGTTTATGGATATTGGATTGTTCAGATACATGCAGATTAGTATCAATATGCATGTATCTAGAAGTAAAATGCTTGTTTATCCACCGATTTGGGACATGCGTCGTACCGTCGGCGTATGACTTTGCATTTTTTGCTCCAATGCCAGCGCCATTTCATGGTTCTTCGGTTTAGTGCCAAGAGCCTTGAGAAAGAGTGCTGCCATGGCATCGGGATCATCCACGAAGCGGCGAATATTGTATTCATCCGACCAGTACAAACAAGCTTTGATATGCCCGTCTGCTGTAAGGCGGAGACGGTTGCAGTTGTCACAGAAGTGGTCACTCACCGGATGAATCAATCCGAATGTACCTTGTGAACCGGCAATTTTCATATTCCGAGATGGACCATTCCCTGCCGGCCCCGCTGTACTTTCCACCGTCCAACCCGCTTCTGCACATACATCCGTAACAGCCTCCAGCGGCAAGTACGATTTGCGCCATGAATCGGAAGCCTGCCCAATCGGCATGTATTCAATGAAGCGCACATGCAGTGGCTGATCTATGGTCATGGCAATGAAATCCTTAATCTCATCATCATTGATGCCTTTCATTAAGACGACATTCAGCTTGATCGGAGCAAGTCCAACGGCCGTGGCAGCTTCTATGCCTTTCAGTACCTTGTTTACATCCCCGCCGCGAGTAATCATGGAGAAACGGCTCGCCTGCAGGGAATCCAGACTGATGTTAATCCGGTTCAGTCCGGCGTCTTTCAGAGCTCGCGCCTGTTTGTCCAGCAACAATGCATTGGTCGTCAAAGCAATATCTTCAATCCCGTCAATGGCCGAGATCATATTTACGAGTCTATGCAAATCTTTCCGTACCAGCGGCTCGCCTCCGGTCAGGCGGACTTTGCGCATTCCCATAGGAGCCAACACTTTGAGCACCTGGGCAATTTCCTCATAGCTCATAATTTGGTCATGCGGGGCAAATTCCATGCCTTCCTCGGGCATACAGTACACACAACGCAAATTACAGCGGTCCGTAACCGAAATACGGATGTAGTCATGTATTCTGCCAAAAGAATCCTGGAGCATTTCCATGCAGACCACCCTTTCATTGATTCAGATTGGAAAGCTTCTATATAAAATGAACCGACAAGGTCTAAACGAACAGTTGCATCAAATTTTAGCTATTTCTCCAATCCGCGTCAATGATGACGTCAGGTAATCGCGTTTTTATCGGGATGAGTCAGCTGGAATTGTCCGACAAGTTGTTGCAAAAAGACCGTGATAGCTTCTACATTGTGCGATGAATGCTGAACGTGCAGCATGTCGTTAATTAGTTCAATCATCTCGGTTTCTACCTCGGAAGATGTGGAACGGTTTTGGTGGCTAATGGCGGCGATGTTCTCCATCAACACCACAACCTGATCCACAACCTGTGTTCGTTGAGGTTCTTCAGCTGTAGCACTTTGGAGTAACTGGGAAGCAGCCTGAACGAGCGTGGTGCCTTCAGCGAGCACCTGATCGCCTTCCTTGATGGATTGCGAAGCTGCGCCTGCCGCTACAGAGATATTATCCAGAATCTTATGAATATCTTCAGTGGAGGAACGGGATAGTTCGGCCAGCTTGCGAATTTCACCGGCAACCACGGCGAATCCAAGTCCATGTTCGCCGACATGGGCTGCTTCAATGGAAGCATTCAGTGCGAGCAGGTTCGTCTGTGCCGAAATTTCATCAATGACAGCAAGTGCGCGGTAGATGTCCTGCATGGTCGCCATAAAGGACAGAATCGTATGATTGGTGTCGGATACGGCTCCCGAGATCTGGGTCATTTTATCACCGATGCGTTCCACTTCCTGGCGAGCAACATCGATTTGCTCTGTGGCAGACACTTCAAGCTGCTGCAGGGTGAGGCGCATTTCGTCGGCAGCTACTTTGGCCTGATCCAGATCCTCAAGCTGTTTGCGTATCCCTTGAATCATGGAGCCAAGTTTGAGATTTACACGTTCGGTCGTCCCTTGTGTAGTCTCCGTTGATGCCCGCATTTGGTGCTGGTTGTTCATCACATCCACGGTGGCAAGCTGTACCTTGAGCATGATTCCTTCAAGAGAGTCGATCATGTTGTTGATCCATTTTGCCAGTTCACCTGATTCATCCTGGGCAAAAGCGGATGTATCCAGACGCTGGGTCAAATCCCCTTGCCTTCGGCGTTGATTCGAATAAATCGGCTAATGCGGCGCAAATCCTCATGAACACGTCGAACTTGTTTTCGTTGCAGTTGGTTTGCAGTCAGGAATCCATAAATGACATTGAAGGCAGCGATGGCTGCTGCGCTCCATGCGCTTCCAGTCAGCGCATATACAAGTGCCGCTCCCGCAATGCCTGACAACAGGATGTACAGGCTGTGCTGTTTGAATTGACGCCACCCCATGCTGCGTATCCGATACACTTCCTCCAGATCGCCTTCACACATCATGCCCCACAGATCCGGACAGTGGGGAAGCTGGAACGTGATGCCTTTGCCAATAACCGAGATATGACGATAATCCGAATAGCCCGGGTAAGCTACAAACAGATTGGAGCCATTGCGAATGGTATTTGCTACACCGGGGTGCAGATCGTTGGTGGAAGGATCAGTAAACATCAGTTCCAATTCGGTATGCTCATTAACGGATACAACGCCCCATTCGGTGGTTACACCGTCTTTCAGATTCTCCCCATGGGTGAACGTATGATCCTCGAAACGGCTGCGGGACAAGGCTGTTCCGGGCTGTAGTTCGGGGCGCAATCTCGATTCGGCCATGAAGAGATAATCGTCCCCGGAATCGGGGTAGATGTGGCCTGATTCTCGCTGGATCAGATCGCCCAATACATCATTTGGCACACGATTGCACAGGGTGCCGATGCAGCGGCCATTTTCCATGATTGGTACGATAAACATCAAGGTTACATCATCGTGAAAAGTGGAAGAACGGGGTCCGATTTCTAGTGTGAGTGGATCAGAATAGGGGCCATACAGACACTTCTGACCGCTGCCATTTGCTTGGGTATAACGCAGCCCGGGACCCATCAAAGCCCCATCTTCGTAGACTTTTCCAATATGTTTCTTATATGTAGAAAATACAACCTGGTTTTGCTCGTTCAGCATAAAAAGCTCAGTACTATCAAGAGCGCGGGTATAACTTGCAGCGAACCATACGTCCAATGCCTTTACATCTTCCGTTCCTTGCAGCATCCCTTGCGGCTGAACGGACTGTACTTGCTGAAGCAATCGGTCCAGATGATTCCATTGCTCCTCAGCCCAATCCATCAAAAGCTGCCGCCTTGTCTCCGCGATCCCTTCAAAGATTTCCTCCACATCCTGCTGAATAGCTGCATTCAATCGATACGACCGCCACAGCGGCCACCCTTTTCTCCATCCCAACCAATCAAACATACGGACCACCCCGCTTTCTGATTTTAAAATTCCTTTGCGAAACTGTTGAATGGAATGATACAAAATGCTGTTATCAATGTTTATACAAGAAAATCAACAAGAATACGAGGGTATATGTCATATTTTCCGAATATTTATCCAATAAATGCAAATGATTATGCGTCTTTGTTTGGAGAGGGTTTTTCTATGTTCATGTGTTACCAAGGTAAATGTAAAACACCCCTTAGCCGGATATCAGAATGTACAAATCATTCTAATATGGACTAAGGGGTGTTCTAAGTTAGAAGCTCATCTTAATTCGGAATGGTGATCTAATTCGATCAACAGAAGGTGTCGTTAATCTTCGATTCTTTTCTTTTTGAACTTCATCAGGAACTCATACACGATTGGCACGATAACCAGCGTCAGCAGCGTGGAGCTGATCAGACCGCCGATTACGGTAATGCCGAGACCTTTCGAGATGATCCCTGCGCTTTCTTCGAGTCCTGTTACCAGTGGCAGCAAGGCACCAATGGTAGCCAGTGCTGTCATCAGAATTGGACGCAGACGTGTTGCACCGGCTTCCAGCAAGGCTTCACGGGTAGGCATACCCTCTTTTCCTTGTGAATAACACGGTCGATCAGAACGATGGCATTGGTGACCACGATCCCGATAAGCATCAGTCCACCCATCATGGCAGATACATCAAGCGTACCGCCAGCCACGAACAGGCCGACCATAATACCAATGATGGTAAACGGCAGAGAGAACAGGATGGCGAATGGCGCCAGTCCGCCGCCGAATGTAACAACGAGCACAAAGTATACAATCGCAATGGCAGCTACCATCGCAAGTCCAAGTTGGGTAAACGTGTCATTGATTTGTTCAGTTGTACCGCCAAATTTCACTTCAACACCATCAGGCAGATCGAGCTTATCGATGTTCGCCTGCAAGTTGGATGAAGCTTTTTGCACATCGGATGCCAAAATGTTGGCTGACACTTGAACGACGACTTTACCGTCAATACGCATGATGGAGTTCGGCGAGGTGCCTTCTTCCACTTTCGCGACATCTTTGATAGGTACTTCGATGCCGAGCGGCGAAGTCACTTTTTCATTTTCAATATCAGCAATGCTGTTGAAAGATTTTTTGTCTGTCTCTACATAGACTTTATACGTTTTGTTGTCGATATCCACTTCCGTGAGTACTGGACGTTCCCGCGCAGGGCTAAGCGCCATGGCCAGTTGGCCTGCAGTCAGACCCAGCGAGCTCAGTTTCTCCTGATCCGCGACGAGCGTGTACTGCCCGTAGGTATCGGAGAGTGTGGTGTCCGCTTTTTCAAAGGATTCGGTATCTGCTTCAACCAGTTTCAGGATTTCATCCGAGACAGGTTTGATCTGATCTACATTGTCACCATAGATAGAAAGGCTTAAGCTGCTGCCTCCCAGACCCCGGACATGTCAAGCTCACTCCAGGTTCCTACAGTAACTTCCTTCTTCAGACCTTCCACAAGCTGTTCTTTCACTTGAGTGAAATCTTTCGTATCTTCGTTGTATTCAATATAGAACAGGGCAGAGTTGGAGCTTCCGCCACCCATGCTGCTCAGTGGATTACTTCCGCCGATAGAATATTGCATTTTCTCCAGACCCGGCTGTGTCAGCAACCACTTCTCAGCTACAAGCGCTTCTTTCTCAACGTCTTCACGCAAAGCTCCAGTTTCCGGGCTGTACGTAATGGTCACATATTTATCCTGTTGTTCCGGCAGGAAACTTGCACCGATGAACGGGTACAGAAACAAACTGCCGACCAGCAGCAATACAGCGACGCCGACCGTAATGAGTTTGTGTGACAATGTCCAGTTCAGAAGGCGTTTGTAACCTTCCGCCATCTTGCCTGGTTTTTCATCATGATTCTTTTTGTTCTTCAGACCTTTGCGGAACAACGTATGTGCCAGCATAGGTACAATCGTAACAGCCACAATCAGGGACGCCAGCAAGGCAAAGACCATGGTCAGGGCAAATGGCATGAACAGCTCACCGACCATACCACTCACCAGTGCGAGCGGCAGGAATACCGCGATGGTTACGATCGTGGAAGAAAGGATCGGAATGAACATTTCCCGAGTGGCTTCCCGGATCAAATCACGGCCTTCTGAGTTTTTCTCCCTGGAGTGTCAGTCTGCGATAGATATTCTCGATAACGACAATGGAGTCATCGACAACCCGTCCAATCGCAACCGTCATGGCACCCAGTGTCATCATGTTCAGTGTAATGTCCATCATATTCAGTGCTGTCAATGCAATGAGCAAGGAGAGCGGGATGGATATAATAGAAATAATGGTGGAGCGAATATCACGCAGGAACAACAGAATGATCAAAATGGCGAACAAAGCACCAAACATCGCTTTGAACAACATCGTGTTTACGGAGTCCTGGATCGGTTTACCTTGGTCGAGCAAAACAGTCAACTCGGCGTTTTTGAACTGCGTCTGCAACTCTTCCGCTTTGTCTTTAACTGCCTTGACGACATCAACCGTGTTGGCATCATTGGACTTCACGATGGAGATCCCGATGGATTCCTTACCGTCTGTCCGGGAAATGGATTCCGCCTGACCAATGACTTCAATTTTGGCGATCTCGCTTAATTTAACCGTTGGAATTCCAGGTGCGTTAGCGGCACCTGAAGTGCTGCCGACACTGGCATTTCCGCCAGCGGTTTGTCCAGCAACCTGATCAGCACCTTGTGCAGAACCTTGAGCTGCTCCGCCAGCTTGTGCGTTGGCGCCTTGTGGTGCTGTGGCCGAACCACTGCCTGCTCCCGCACCGCTTGGTACAACCGGAATGGCGAGATTTTTCAGATCATCCAGATCGATGATATTGCCGTCAACAACAACAGCTTTCTGTGCTTTATCCAGTTCGAACAGTCCCAGTGGTACACGGACAGAAGAACCTTGAACGATGCCGTTGACTGTGTCTTCAGTCAAGCCTAGTTCATTCATTTTTTTCTGGTCAAACTTCAGTTGAACTTCCTTGACATACTGACCGGATACTTGGACTTGAGCTACACCGTCAATATCTTCGAGTGCAGGCTGGATATCCGTTTCAACCAGTCGAGTCAGTTGTTCCAGATCGCCGCCGTCCTTGTCGGACAAGCTGAGCGAGACAACCGGGAAGGAGTTGATACTGAATTTGGAGATGGTTGGTTTCTGTACGCCGTCAGGCAGCTGCACCTCATTCAGTGCTTCGCGTACCGCTGCTGTAGCGTTGTTCAGATCGGTACCATAATCAAATTCGAGAGTAATGGAAGAGGCATTCTCCATGGAGGTGGAGGTGAGTGTCTTAATTCCCTCAACATTTCTTAAGGTCTGTTCCAATGGCTTGGTGACATCCTCCACAATACCTTCCGGAGCAGCCCCTGGGTCAATGGCCGTAACATTCAGGAATGGCACATTGATGTTTGGAATGGTCTCCTGTTTCATCGTCAGTCCGCTGTACAAACCGGCGAAGGAAACGATGATGGTCAGAATCCAGATCGCAAACTTGTTGTTCAGTGAAAAATTGATAATCCCTTTCATACGGTGGTTTCTTCTCCTCTCTGTTCTCCCTGTATTTCTTTATTGTTGTGACGAGTCAGCCTGGATAAACCGGCTATACATGGCATCCATAATGTGCTGAAGCTCGGAGTGCAATGGCTGGATGACAGGAATGTGATCCAGATTGTGCATCATGCCCAGAATAATGGCACGTCGCGGTGTGAATTCCATCATCTCCTGTCTCAGGATGGCGATGGTCTCCAGCGCATCGTTGCGCACCTGCCCTGGAGGCATATCCGAAGTGATGATATCCTTCATCTGTTTGATGATGTGAATGGGATGACGCATCACTGTGGAATCTGTATCTGAATCGCTGCTCCATGCGGGCCAATGTTCCAAAGGAACCAATGGAGCAGGGCGTTGATCTAGCAATCCGCGAGCTGCATAATCGATCGTTTGCAGCATGTTGCTCGCCATCTTGGATACGGTAAGGGAAGGCATTTCCGTAAACCAGATTTTGACGTAGGAGAGGAACAGACCATGTGTAAGCAAAATAAGGTCTATGATATAGGGTTCAATCTCCGGTCCGTACAGATCCTCCAGTTTGTCCTTGAACCAGTGCAGGGTACGGATCTCCAAATCCTTGTGCTGCGGCTTGCACTTTTCCTTGCGATGCTGCTCTTCATCCATCATCATGCTGCGCATTTGCACGCGTAAAAATTCCTTCAGCTCGGATACATGGACAAGCAGTGTTTCAATCTGCTTATGCAGACGTTCTCTTGAAGTGAGCCCAGTTTCATGTTCAATCTGGGACATTTCATCCATGAGTGTGAATATGCAGTACTCCATCGTACTGGCCTCTAATTCCTCTTTCGATTTGAACATAAGGTAGAGGCTGCCTTTCGACATCCCGCATATCTCTGCAATCTCCTGCATCGAGGTTGCAGCACTGCCTTTGGCTGAGAACAGCCTGAGTGCTGTGGTAATAATAAGCTTTTTCTTTTCATTCATTTCATGGATAGGGTTCATTAACGATACATTCACCTCACCTGCGGAACTTACGAGTTCTTGAATTGACTTTATGGTCAAACCAAGTATAAACGATATGGACAATGGAATTCAAATGGGAGAAAAATGGAAAAAGAAGAGGGGATAACATAAGGGGTCTGGAGCATATTTACCGCGTCATGTAGACAAGATAGTAGCTGATAACGAGCGACGATATATTCATTGCAATAGGTATGATAATCACGAGTATCAAGGTTGGACGAGCAGACTAAGGTTGATGAGTTGCAAATGATCTATTTCAGGCTCCGCCCTTAAAAACATAAATAGCTAGAAGAATAATGGCTGCAAGAGCAATCAGATAAAAGGCTCCCACAGCGATCAGGAATATGTATCCGGTAAAAGAACCCATGCGCACGAACCATTTCTTCATCATCACGACATCCTTTCATACGTAACAGAGTGTAGGATGGTTTCCTATTTACATCATATCCCAAAAGACGACTTCCTGAATGAAGTCGTCTTTTTAATCATTAATTTATATGAGATTATTGAAGTGAAGTTAACAATCGCTGATAACGGAGAGTACGAAGCCGATAACTTTTACGTAATCAGTTTCAATCCAATTGCCGCCACCAAAATCATGGCTATAAACAGCAGCCGCTTGGCTTCCTTCCGCTCACCGAACAGGAACATACCTGTTAACGTACTGCCCACCGTGCCGATTCCAGTCCATACCGCATACGCTGTGCCCATGGGAATAGAAGTCATCGCATAGGATAACAGAGAGAAGCTGATCACGAAGGATACGAGCATGAGCACGATATAAGGCCAGCCCTTCCGGGAAGAAGCACCATTAATGCCGATGACACCAAAAATTTCACATATGCCTGCACCCACAATTGCTATCCAAGCCATTATGCTTCACCTCCTTTTGCCGATTGTTGATCTGTGACCAGTTTCAGTCCGACCACACCACATAGCAACAGGCCGATGAGCAAAACCTTGGCAAGCGAGAATGCTTCACCAAATAGCAGCATTTCGGTCAGTACCGTACCTGCGGTACCAATCCCCGTAAATACGGCATATACCGTGCCCACAGGCAATCTTTTGGAAGCAGCAATGATTAATCCAAAGCTGAGGATGATGGCCAGGGCCGTCAAAGCCCATTCCCACACATTGGAGGCGTGTTTCAGCCCACTTACCCATACAATCTCAATGAGTCCTCCGATAAATACATATAACCAGTTGCGGTTCATGATGATGAATCTCCTTTCGGCACAACGGACCGTGCCCCTTGTTTCAGATGATGAATGCCATGCCAGTAGACAGGCCAGGAAGCTTCAATCCGTCTCCTATATCGACGTGAACTTCCATAGATAATCTCAACCGTGATGCCATCGAGAAAAGTCATAAAAGCAATCGCAGCTTGTTCCGCCGGAACAGCCTGTAGTTCTCCCTTACGCGTCGCCCTTTGCAGCAGCCGTGACAGTGACCGCTCCATACCGTCCAGAAACGGGTACACCATATCCATGACTTCACTGTATAGCGAAAGCGGTGGGAAGTAGCACATACGCAGCATAAAGCGGGCAGAGGCGTTACAGTTATACTCTTGCTCAAACCATATCAGCAAACCCTTCAACCTTTGCTCCAGAGGGAGATTGGCGTGATCGCGGAAGTATTCCAGCGTTCGACGCTGAACATCCTTGAACGCATGCGCAAGGGTGTGCAAAAACAGGTCATCCTTGCCGCTGAAATGTGCATATATGGACGGTTTTTTAATCCCGACTTCGTCAGCAATAGCTCTTAAGGAGGCCCCTTCATATCCATCTCTTGCAAAATGGAACAGGGCTGCATCCCGAATCGAATGTGCAGTCATTATTATCACCTTCCTAACGGTCGTTAGGTAACCTATATTTTCACATTTTACTTTCGCTGTCAAGGCACAAAAAACGCCTGCACGATAGAGTACAGGCGGGTTTATGCTTGGAATTTCGTTTTCAATTAGAAGGTTGTTAAACCCAAAATCAGCTGCAGCTTATATACGATTTCTTTCAAAAATGTAGTCTTTTCCTGAAATTCATCCAGGTTCAGGGTGAACTCGGCATCTTCATTATTCCATATACGGTCAAAATAAGCGGCGATATCTCGAGTAAATGAGTTATCTGGTGGCGCAGCAACCCATAGATCATTTTCCAGATTATAATCATTCATGTTTCTGGGAGTGAAGTTGGTCGATCCTCCAAGAACGATATGATCTCCGGTCGCTTTGGCAATGTACATCATCTTGGTATGATATTGCTCCTTGGTTGTGTTGTACCAGCGAATCTTGATTTTGCCATCCGATTTATCATGCAACTCCGCAGCTACAGGGCGATTGGGAATGCCGGTCTTCTCCTGACCAAAGGCATTTTCGTTCGGATCGAGCACTAGCCTTATTTCGGTTCCCCGTTTCGAGGCTTCAAGCAGGGCGTCCAATACTTTGGGTGAAGCGATGTAGAACATGCCCATCCACAGGGTATCACCTTTTACCGTTTGCTTAATCTCGTTTAGCACGGCGTCATTTACTTTGCCCTCGGTCAGATAGCGAATTCGCAAATCCCCCTTATTCGGATCTGTGGGAGGAGCTGTATAGGATGGGAGCTTTCCTCCACCCGAGAAATTCAGCACAGCCTGCTCCGACTCAAGGATATCTCCAATAATCGGTCCGGTTATTTCATAAGCAATGTTGGAGTGGTAGGCACTGGCGTCATGAATATTACCTGAGGAGACAATAGCCGTCTTCTCGTTGACCACAACTTTGCGATGGTTGGCCTTCACATTGAGCAATTTAAGGTAGGAGCGTACAGTGACATCCGGGCCATCGGATGCCATCAGGTTCGGAATCCACCCTTTCCCGGATTGTCCAAACCACTGGAAGAAGGTGCGCCACACAGCGGAGTAGACAGGGGTGGAGTCGCGTAAAGGATCAACATCTGTAATGACCACGTGAATTCCTGCCTGTTTCATCTGCTCCAGTAACGGGTTGGGTGCAGAGTTATAGTTGGTGTTCACTTCATCCGTAATGAACCAGATGTCCATTTCCGGTTTCTGAAGTTTTTTGGCAACCAGGGTTTCCGTAAACTCGGTGCTGATGGGTGGAAATTGCTGACCCTTGTGCTGGTAGTTATTGAATAAAAACATATCAACCACCACGAACTGTTCCGCGTCCTCAACAACCTGAAGCATGCGCTGGAAGATCTGCTGTTCATGCTCCATCTGTCCATCAGCGGAGGGATAGGTCAGATCATGCAGAAATTGTACCTGATCCACACGGTATTCCGGACTTTCATAAGAAATGCCGGATGGTAACGGTTTATAGGTCTGGTAGAGCATGACGGCGATGAGCCATAGCACCAATAGTACGAGACCTGTTCGTATGTATGGAAATTTGCCGCGTGAAGACTTGCGGTCTGATGTCTTGCGGCGATTAGAAAACAACAATAACTCCCCTTTCTGAACTTGCTGACTTCTATTACCACCCGGATGACAACGTTGACGCAGAGAGCCTGAAGCAATATTTCATTTATTAGGTAGATGGAGATCCAAGAATAGGACGGATGCATCGACAGTAATATGAGTGTTGTGTATAATAAGCGTATTGTTTTTGTAGAATGTTCGGATTTTCATATACCTGACAATGACGGGACCAGGCTTCGTTTTTAACCTGTGAATTGGAGCTATTTCAGGAAAGAAAGTGGGTAATAAGGTGTATTCCATCAAACAAGTCGCTGCCATGTTGGGTATTCCAACGGTAACCCTCCGGGCTTGGGAGAATCGATATAGTGCGGTCACCCCTGAGCGGACGGAATCGGGTTATCGCTTATACACGGATGAGAATGTTGCCGATCTGCGCTGGTTGAAAGAACAGGTAGAACAGCATCAGACCAATATCTCCGAAGCGGTTCGTATGCTTAAGGTGAACAAAACCAACCCACCTCCTGAAGCTGCTGTGCCTACGCCGTTAACGGCCCCCGTACCCACGTTGGAAGAGGCATATGTACGTATAGCCGATCAGATCTATGACTCGTTATACAATTTCCAGGGGGAACGGGCCAATGGGCTGATTGATTTTGGCTTCACCATGTACGGATATGATTCGATGTTTTATCATGTGCTGGTTCCCATACTCGTTCGGGTAGGAGATGCATGGGAACAGGGCAGAGCTTCGGTTGCTCAAGAGCATTTCATGACACAGCTGATCTCGCAGCGCTTCTATCAGTTTTTCCATCTGTTCCCGATCTATCCGCATCTGCCTAAAGTTCTGGCTCTATGCCCGGAAGGGGAGCATCATCAGGTTGGATTATTGCTGTTCTCGCTGTTTATGCGCAAAAATGGTGCTGAAGTGCTCTATCTCGGAGCCAACACACCGGAAGAGGGGATATTTCCAATCATTCGAGAGCAGAAAATCAGATTGGTCTGCCTTTCGGTTACCAGCTCCGAACTCCTTGAGCGGTGCGATCAGCTTGTGGGTCGAATTGCGGACGAGTTCCCGCATATGCGCTTTGTACTTGGAGGTAAAGGGTATGAGCGTGCAGAGAACGCCCGTTACCCACAATGGATTATGCCCGAAGATTCAGCGGATTGGCAATCGTGGATGGAACGTGAGTATTTCACAGAGCGGCCGTCCGGATTAGGCTATTGAATGCCATGCTTCTAAAATGAGTCTAACAATAAAATGTATAGGTTCGTGTATACAGGACATCCTTTGACGCAAGAGCGCGAGGGGTGTTTTTTTTGCATTTCAATTATTATTTACGTATTTTGACCAGTGGGTCATTTTTTTGATTTACAAGGTCGTATAATATTTGTATTATATTTGTATAATGTTTTTGCGTTTACCCGCTTGAACTGCTTATGGGCGGTTTAATAGTAAGTTAGAGACTATAGTACTAGAGGTAGTTCCTAACATAGGAAAGGTGAGTGGCATGATACCGAACCAGCAACGCAAACGTGCAGCTGTCATTGGTGCAGGTCCGGGTGGACTTGCAGCGGCCATGTTATTGTCCGGCCAGGGGTATGAAGTAGATGTGTATGAGAAGCAGCCTGTGATTGGCGGGCGTTCTTCCAGACTGGAGCTGGGAGACTACCGATTCGACCGGGGGCAACATTTTGATGATGCCTCAGTTGATTGAAGAGATGTTCGAGGTGGTGGGACGCAAATTATCCGATTATGTGGAGATGAAAGAGCTGACTCCGCTGTACGCACTGAATTTCGGTGATAAGGTGTTTACGCCCTCCCGCAACCGTGAAGATACTGCTGCACAGATCAAGGAGCTTTTCCCGGCAACGAGGACAATTACCTTCGGTTCATGCAGGAAGAAGAAGTGAAGTTTGGCAAAGTCATGCCTTTGCTGCGCCGACCTTTCGGCAAGCTGGCCGATTATTTGCGAAGAGATGCCATGACAGCTCTGCCGAAACTGGACATCAACAATACGGTCTATGGCATCCTGTCCCGCTATTTTACCGATGAGCGTCTGCGCTGGGCGTTTACGTTCCAATCCAAATACCTGGGCATGTCTGCCTGGGATTGTCCGGGTACGTTTACGATTCTATCGTTCATTGAGCACAACTACGGATTATTTCACCCTACGGGTGGCGTCAATCGGGTATTTCAGGCCATGGCTGATGTAGTTGAAGAATATGGAGGACGAATACATACATCCTGTCCGGTTAAACAGGTCATGGTTCGCAATGGGCGAGCAGAAGGTGTGCTGCTTGAAAACGGTGAACGCATCGAAGCAGATCATGTCGTCGTCAATGCAGACTTCGCCCATGCCGTGAATCATCTGTTTGAACCAGGAGTGCTTAAGAAATATACACCGGAGAAAATGAAGCGTAAAAAGTACTCCTGCTCCACAGCCATGCTGTATCTGGGCGTGGACGGTGAAGTGGATTTACCGCATCATTCCATCTATTTCCCCGAGGACTATCGACTGAACGTGGATGAGATTACGAAGCACAAAGTGTTGTCTGCGGATCCGTCCCTCTATATTCATAACCCTTCCAGACTCGATTCGACGCTCGCACCGGAAGGGAAATCTGCTTTATATGTGCTGATGCCCACGCCCAACCTAACCGGAGACATCGACTGGGAGACAGAACGAGAGAATGTGCGGGAGGCAATGTTGAAGCGGATGGAATCGATTACTGAGTTGTCAGACATCCGCAGCCGTATTGAAGAATCGATGATGTTTACACCGCTGGACTGGGAAAATGAACTGGATGTGTACCGCGGAGCGACGTTCAACATGGCTCACAATCTCGGCCAGATGATGTATCTGCGGCCCCATAACCAGTTTGAAGAGTTAAAAAGGGTGTGGCTGGTAGGCGGTGGAACCCATCCGGGCAGTGGGCTGCCAACCATCTTTGAATCGGCTCGGATTAGCGTAAAACTCATTCAGGAAGAGGATGCTCGCAAGCGCTCGAAACGATCCTCGTATGTGAAAACGGCGGAAGCGGGAGGCCATTCATGAAACGGGCAGCTATTGTAGGTGCAGGTATTGGCGGCCTGACTTCAGCCTTGTTGCTGAATAAACAGGGTTGGGACGTCACCGTATATGAACGGGGTTCCAGAGTTGGTGGTCGTATTAGTTACGAACAGGAAGGCGATTACCGGATTGACCAAGGCCCTACGATCGTGCTTCTGCCCGAGATGCTGCTAGGCATTTTGGAGGAAGCGGGTGTGGATCGTTCGAAGATTGAGCTGCTGCGTTGTGATCCCTTGTACAGAGTGCACTATAGCAGCGGGCGTGTGATGACCAAAATGACGGAACGTAAACAGCAGGCCGAAGAGATTGAACGTCTCTTCCCTGGAGAAAGTCAGGGATTCTCAAAATTTATGAACGATATGGACACGTTGTTTCCGGCGGGACGGGCTGCGTTTCTGGAACGGGCTTTCCCTCGGAAAAGGGATTTCTTCACTCCTTCTCTGATGTCCCTGATGGGCCGATTGCGTGCTCATAAAAGTGTGCGTAAGGCTGTAGGTGATTATTTTCAACACGAGGAACTGCTGGATGCTTATTCGCTGCAAAGTCTCTATATTGGTGGATCTCCCTTTGGTACACCGGGCATTTACTCCCTGCTCCCTTATGCAGAACACGAATATGGCATCTGGATGGTGAAAGGTGGCTATGCTGCATTACCTGCCATACTGGAACAGGAACTGATATCACGTGGTGGCCGTGTCGTGCTGAATTCGGAAGTTACCGGGCTGAATATCGAAAAGGGGATATGCAAAGGTATAGAAACAGCCGCAGGCGCAGAAAATGTGGATGCAGTTATCTACAATGGGGATTTCCCCCACCTGTCGGGTCTGCTTGGTCAGACGCCTGAAGGTACACGCAAACGAAAGCCATATCGTCCCTCATCGGGATGTGTGTTGATCTATGTGGGCGTAGACAAAACCTGGGAGGATGCAACGACGCATCAATTTTTTCTGCCTCCAAGTCTGGACGGCAGTTTGCGGGAAGTGTTCGACCAGCGCCGCATTCCGGCGAAGTCCTCATTTTATGTATTTAATCCGGCTGCATTGGACGAAACGGCAGCTCCGCCAGGTCAGAGTGTATTGTACTTCCTCATTCCGGTGCCGGATGCCGATGGTGTCAACTGGTCTCAGGAGAGCGAGGCGCTGGCAGAGCGTGTACTGGAAGAAGCGGAACAACGTGGGTTTCCGGGACTTCGTGCAGCGATCCAGTGGCAAAAAATACGTACTCCCGCTGACGCTGAGCGCGACGGGCTGTATGGGGGGGCAGCTTTGGCATCGCACCCGTGATGTTCCAATCCGGTGTATATCGGCCGCAACCGAAGCCGTTCCCGGCGATCCGGGACGATATGCCGCAGGCGCGTCCGTACATCCGGGAGGCGGGGTTCCTATTGTAATGCAAAGTGCTCGCATGGCAGTCAATCAACTCATAAAGGAGATGGAAACATGAATGAAGCGATTTTGAACAGGTGTGAAGAATTAATGCAAAAGGGCTCGTCATCTTTTTATCTGGCCTTTAGAGGGCTGCCAAGTCCGCGCCGTGAAGCTGTTTACGTTATCTATGCTTTCTGCCGCATGATCGATGACAGTGTGGATGAGCCGGAGCAGTCGCCCTATACGATTCATGAAATCCGCAATCTGTTCAATCAGCTGGAAGAAGCGGAAGGGCATTTTATTTGGCCGGCATTACGATGGCTGTTTACGAGCTTCCCTCATTTGGACAAAGGGCCTTTCTTGCGTCAGATCGAAGGACAATTAACCGATCTTCAAGTGACGCATTATACAACGATGGAGGAACTGGAGCAATATTGTTATCTGGTTGCAGGGACTGTCGGCGAGATGTTGCTGCCTGTATTACGCGATGACAACGGTACAGAAGTGGCAATGAACGGCATTGCGCTGGGCAAAGGCATGCAGATCGTAAATATTATCCGTGATGTGGGCGAGGACCGGACACGAGCGCGTCGCTATGTTCCACTGGAGATGATGGAGAAGCATGGGTATTCGGAACAGGATTGGGTTGACGGTATTGTGGACGAGAGGTTCATAGCCATTGTGCATGAATTAAAATCAGCTGCGCTGAGCTGGTTTCGTATCGGTATGGACCGTCTGGATACGTATCCAGATGAAAGTGCATTTGCCATTGAGCTGGCGGCAGCCTTTTATTCAACCATTCTGCATGCCGTTGAGCGCAACGACTATGACGTGTATACGAAGCGTGCGTTCGTTAGCGATGAACTCAAACTGGAGATGCTGGGTGCCATTGTGAAACGTTATCCAAGGCTGGCTTATCAAGCTTCCCGCACGGCGGTATCCTGATGATTCAGGGCCTGTACTGGGCATGGTATATCATCGGAGCAACACTGATGCTGACGATCGGAGTGCCAGATGTACTGTCCTTCTCCAACGGTTTGTTTCTAATCTTCTATGCACTGTATGTGCTGGATCTGATCTATCAAGGACGGAAACGGACGCGGCTGTCCGACCAGTCAGTCATTTGGATGAAACCCGGACTCTGGCTGGCTTCCGCTATTATATGGCTGGGAGGCATGGGCGTGGAATGGGTCGGTGTGCATACACATTGGCCCTTTGGCGAATATTCGTATTCGGATTTCTTCGGAATCCACCTGTTCAGTGTACCCGTTACATTAGGCTTCGCCTGGATTGCAGTGGTTGGAAACTCGGCTCTGCTCAGTGGTGGCGGCTCCTCGTGGACGGGTAAACTGATTCGAGCGGTCAAGACCGGATTCTGGGCCATCGTACTTGACTTGGTGCTGGATCCGGTTGCTCATGCCAGAGGATTCTGGCAATGGCAGGCCCCGGGTGGATTCTACGGTGTACCCTGGACCAATTACATAAGCTGGTTTGTGATGGGAGCGTTCCTCTCCTTGTTTCTTCCGGCAATGCCTTCGGATCGAAGCTCATTGCTGCGTGCAAAATGGTTATATCAGCTGTTTATTCTTTTGTTTGGGCTGTTAGCTCTCAAAGAAGGAATTACAGGCAGCTTCATCATTGCTATTGTGGGAGTGCTTCTTGCTGAGGGGAGCTGGCGATATGATTCGCGCCGTAAAATCAAAACCGTTTAACCGGATTTTTTCCTTATACAATCATTATTACTTGCTGCGGAGACGTTTTCGCTCGTTTACGTTATCGGGGTCATTGGACCCCGGCTCTCGAATAATGGCTCACCCATGGACCCGGATCAGCCTGTCATCTATTTCATGAACCATAGCTCCTGGTGGGATGGTCTGCTGCTCTATCATGCATCGCAGCAGACTTCCCTGGGAGATCATTATGTCATGATGGAAGAAGAACAGCTGCGACAATATGCTTTTTTTCGCAAACTTGGCGCGTATTCAATCAATAAGGAGAATGCATCCGGCATTCGAACCTCCTTGCAATATACGACCGAGCTGCTACACTCCGGCAAAAGGGTCTGGATCTTTCCCCAAGGGGAAATTCTGCATCAGGATGCCAGACCCATCGAGTTTCGTCCAGGCATTGGGTTGCTGCTCCGCCGCTCCCCGCGCACCGTAGCGGTACCTGTTACCTTGTGTCATGGCATGGTGCAGCATGATTTGCCAGAAGTATCGATGCAGGTGGGTACACCTGTGAACGAAGATTGGAAGACATGGAAAAGTGAGGAGATTGCGACCAGATTGAGCAAGGTACTGGAGCAGCAGTTAAATGACCATAAATCAGAGCTGGTACGCATTGGGCAGGGGAGTTTGCCGGGGGCCTTTCCACTGATTCGCCATGTGAGTTCCACGAGTGAAAAATACGATGCGGCACGGAAGCGGGTGAACCGTTAGCAATGAGTGCGTCTGAAATAGGATGGATCATACTGACTTGTGTATTGGGCATTCAATTGGTGTTTGCCATATGGAACGTCTCCTGTCTGCCCAAAGTGCGTTCATTCAACGCAAGCGGATGGAAAGACAAAGACATGCTGGTCTCTGTGCTGATTCCTGCCCGTAACGAGAAACTGCATATCCAAGGGTGTCTGGAGAGTGTGCTTGCCAGCGATACAACCGGATTTCGGATGGAAGTATTGGTGCTCGATGATCGCTCCGAAGATGAGACAGCAGCCTTGATCCAGGTCATTGCAGACCGTGATCCACGTGTGCGTCTACTGCATGGTGTGGAGCTTCCCGCAGGTTGGATGGGTAAGTCTCATGCCTGCCACCGACTGGTGCAGAAGGCCAAGGGTGAATGGTTTATGTTCGTGGATGCCGATGTGCGCTTGGAACCTGCGGCGATTCGTCAGTCCCTTGCTGCAGGGTGTGCACAGGGCGGCGGCCTCGTAACAGGATTCCCCTATCAGGTGACGAAGACCTGGATGGAGAAGCTCGTTGTGCCCATGATGGTGTTCACCATCATCAGCCATCTTCCCATTTTCATGATACGCAGATCATCCCATCCGATGTTTGTAGCCGCTACAGGGGCGTTTTTGCTCATTCATCGTTCCAGTTATAAGGCCGCCGGCGGACATGCTGCGATCCAGGCCGATCTGGTCGATGATATGAGCCTGGCCAAGGCCGTTAAGCGTGCGGGACATCCCGTCATGCTGGCCGACGTTCATGACGTGACGAATACACGAATGTACCAAGATGGTACAGAAGTGTGGAACGGCTATAAGAAGAATATGTACGAAGGCATGGGGCGCAAAGATGTGCTGCTGTTAGGCACGATGCTGATGTATACATTGATGTACATTGTGCCTCCGCTCGGTCTGATCATCGGTTTGTTGTCGGGCAATGCTACGTCCGTTATCTATGGTCTTGTGGGAACCGTGCTCGGGATAGCAGTCAAAAGGGTATCGGATTACGCTGGAGGACAACCTTGGTGGCTTGCTTTCCTGCAACCGATTAGTATGGCCTGTGTCATTGCGATCGGCATAGCTTCTTGGCAGGCAGGTCGTTCCGGTAAGGGGTATGTATGGAAAGGTAGGCGGTACAATTGAAGGGGAACGTCATCATTATCGGCGGAGGATTTGGAGGTCTATCGTGTGCCATTCGGCTAGCTTCGCAGGGTGTACGGGTCACCATTCTGGAACGGCAGGATCGGGTCGGTGGAAAGCTGCAGCAGATCGAGCAGGATGGATATCATTTTGACCGGGGGCCGAGTACAATTACGATGCCCGCCAGCTTCCGTTCCGTCTTCGATCACGCAGGTGTAGAGATGGAAGATTATGTGCAGCTATATGAGCTGGAGCCACGTACGCGTAATCGTTTTGCAGATGGGACCGTGGTTGATTTGTCGGGCAATCGAGAGTGGATGAAGGAGCAGATTGCTGCCTATAGCCCGGAGGATGCGACCGGTTATGATGCATTTATGGATGAATCTGCTGCGCTGTATGCGGAAGCCAATCGTCATTTTCTTGGAAAACTGCTGTTGTCGCCCAAGGATAAATACAATCTTCGAATGCTTCGCAGTTTGCTGCGTGTACGACCAACAGTGAAGCTGGACAAGCTGCTGCGATCATATTTTCAACACCCGCATACCCTTGCGATGTTCGGCCGGTACGCAACCTATGTTGGATCATCGCCCTATCAGGCGCCTTCAATCTTTGCCATGATGGGACATGTGGAAGCAGAGGTGGGCATCTATGGGGTCAAGGGTGGAACCTATCAACTAATTGAAGCGATGACACGGCTTGCACAGGAAAAAGGGATACAAATCATTACTGGCACCAATGTCCGGCAAATTGTGGTCAGGAATGGTCAAGTGGCAGGCGTGGATACGGATCAGGGCTTCCGGGAGGCCGATCAGGTTGTTGCCAATGGAGATGTTCTCAGTGTCAATCGGCTGCTGCTTGCACCAGAATATCGTAAACAGATGAGCGATGCACGGATTAACAGGTATGAGCCTTCGATATCGGGGTTTGTAACATTGGCTGGTGTGAAGAGACAGTATGAATCCCTGCTGCACCATACCGTCTTTTTCCCGGAACGGTATGAACCGGAGTTTGACCATATTTTCCGCGACCGAAAGATGCCTGCCGATCCCACAATCTACATCTGTTATTCCGGTTATTCGGAAGAGGGCATGGCTCCAGCCGGAGCCAGTAATCTGTTCATTCTGGTGAACGCTCCATATTTGTCGGACTCATGGAATTGGGAGGAGCAGATGGAGCGTTATGGCGAACTGGTGTTGGAGAAGCTGGCCGAGCGGGGCATTAAGGGATTGAAGCAGTCGGATGTGCTGATCCGGTACACTCCGCAGCATATAGAACGGGATACACTCGCTCATCAAGGGTCGATCTACGGCATCTCGTCCAACTCGGTGAAGCAGACCTTCATGCGTCCCGGCAACAAAAGCAAGGATGTCAAAGGGCTGTGGTACGTGGGTGGAACGACGCATCCGGGCGGCGGAACACCGATTGTAACGTTATCCGGGCAGCTTGTAGGGGCGCAGCTTGCATCTGAAATCGGACGGTAAGATGTGGGTGAGGATTTCATATAACAGAATGGCTGATTTAGCTTCCATATATCTTCATAGTAAATATAAGGTGGGCCCTCGGAATTCAAGATATTATCGGGTTTCGGGCACCCTTTCCATAGCGGGGTCAGAACGGTATACTGGGTAGAGTTGACGCGTCGTGCATGAAAATCATTTATAATATAGATCCAATTCATATCAATTGTACGTTACATAATAAGTAAGAACTATTTCCGAGAATCTCACTGCTGCACTGGGCGAAACCCTAAACGGAACATAGCCGGAACTGGCAATTATCCTGTCCATCAGCACTATTCTCACATAAGGAGGTCTCATCATGAATGAACAAGAGCGAGCCGGCGAACGGCTGCTTCCCGAGGTGGCTACGGGAGAACGGAAGCTGGAGCATGTGCGCCTCTGTCTTGAGGAGAATGTTGCAGGAGAAGGAGTAACCAGTGGAATGGAGCGGTATGCTTTTCGTCATAACCCGTTACCTGAACTGAATTTTGACGAAGTAAGTATGGACACTTTTTTTATGGGCAAAAATGTGCGTACGCCCCTGCTCATCAGCTCGATGACGGGCGGAAGCAAAACCACGGGCGCCATCAACGAACGGCTGGCGCGTGTAGCGAACGCCAGAGGCTGGGCGCTTGGCGTAGGGTCGATCCGTGCTGCCGTGGAACAGCCCGAACTGGCGAGTACCTTCGATGTGCGGCGCTGGGCACCGGACATTCCGGTCATCGCGAACCTCGGTGCGGTGCAGCTGAATTACGGATTCAGCACTGCAGATTTCCAGCGGGCAGTGGATATTGCTGGTGCGGACATGCTCGTGCTTCATCTGAACAGTTTGCAGGAAATCTTCCAGCCTGAAGGCAATACGGATTTTAGCGGATTACTTCATCGAATCGAGGAGTTATGCCGTCAATTGGATGTGCCTGTTGGTGTGAAGGAAGTGGGCTTTGGCATCGATGGAGTGACGGCGCAGCGATTATACGAAGCAGGTGTGGCCTTTATCGATGTAGCTGGAGCAGGTGGCACCAGTTGGGTGCAAGTCGAGAAGTTCCGGAATTCCAATCCGGTACGTCGTGCGGCAGCAGAAGCTTTTGCAGACTGGGGCATTCCAACAGCGGAGTGCATTCAGGAAGTGAGAGCGCTGAACCCGGATGGTGTTCTGATTGGCAGCGGTGGACTATATAACGGTGTGGATGCAGCCAAAGCACTTGCGCTTGGTGCGGATCTGGCCGGATTCGGTCGATCTTTGCTCGAATCCGCAGTAGCTTCGGAAGAAGCGCTGGATCAACGGCTGGAACAGGTTGAGTTCGAACTGCGTACGGTTATGTTCGGGATTGGCGCAGGGCGGATCGAGGGTTTGCAGGGTACGCCACGTCTGGTGCAACGGCCTTAGATTGAGGGTTGAAATAGAGGTGCGAACCCTAAGCTCACACGATTTCCCTGGGGATTCGCACCTCGAAGTTTGTCGTAAATGACTTTTTTGTGCCCTTTTGGCAACACCAATGTTCGATTTAGACTGTTTTTTTATCATAAATGTAAATAAGATTTGTTGTAATTATTGGATACACGTAATAATGTCTAAATTTTACGACTTTATTACGTGTGTTTTCGCTGTCGCACTCTGTATGGAGTGCGTGGATTGAAATAACTGATGCTGTCATCACAAACTGATCATCAATGTAGTCGCACTCCGTATGGAGCGCCAATATAATTAAATTCTTAAAGCGTCATACATTTCTTATGCTCGTTTTACATAATCAGAAGTCAGAGCAGTAACACCAAAAAAACCGTCCAATGGTATTATCCCCTTTAAGTAGACACTTGAAAAAACCTTCATGTTATCATGAGGGTTCAAGTGACACTTGGAGGGGATATTTTTATGGCCAAAAAAGGACAAACATTTCAGACGTATACCGAAGAGTTTAAATTGAATGCAGTTAGATCCTATGTCGAAGGTTCTTCAAGTTACAAGGTGGTCGCTGATCGCGAAGGAATTCGAAACTGTTCACAACTGAAGGTGTGGGTAAAAAAATGGAAAAACGGGGAAGCGTTTGATGATCGAAAAAACAATGTTCCGAATCCAATGAAAGGACGTCCCCGTACTGCCTTTAGCAGTGTAGAAGAAGAACGGGATTACCTTCAAGCACAGGTGGATTATTTAAAAAAGCGGTATCCAAATCTAGTAAAGGAGAAGCGCTGAGCCAACGGGAGAACTACGATATCATAGACGAATTGCGCTGCTCGCATGGCATTACACGCCTATTATCGATTACAGGAATACCCCGTTCCAGTTACTACAAATGGCGAGCAACACAGCCGCAGCGAGACGCAAGACAAGACCGTGAGCGTGAGATCAAAGAACACATGATGGCTATTCATTTTGCAAACCGAGAGTTTGGTTATCCTCGCATGACAACGGCGTTGTGGGAGGCTGGTCTGAACGTTAATCACAAGAAAGTATGGCGAATCATGCGGGAACTATCGATACAATCGGTAATTCGTAAGAAGCGGAAGAAGTCCAGCTATACGCCATCTGTGATTTATCCGAATCGCCTGAAGCGCAAATTTCATGCCACAGCACCCCAGCAAAAAATGGTGACGGATATTACTTATATTTCAGATGGAAACACATTCGTTTACCTGTCTGTGATTCAAGACTTGTTCAACAACGAAATTGTAGCTTGGCAATTATCTAAACGGAACGATGTTCAGCTCGTATTGGATACGGTGGAACAATGGACAAAAAAGAGACGTTTCGGAAGCCGTGCTCCATTCGGATCAGGGCTTCCAATACACGTCTCAGGCGTACAACACACGATTAGAAGCATTCGGCGTGAAGGGCAGCCACTCTCGCAAAGCAACCTGCCTGGATAACGCATGCATCGAATCCTTCTTTTCGCATCTCAAGACAGAGAAGCTGTACCTCAACCAGTGTAATTCAGAAGTAGAGATTCGACGATTATATGTACAATTACAATTACCGACGTTTTCAAGCCAAACTCAAACAGCGCGCACCGATTGAATATCGATGCGCACTGGCAGCATAGCTTTTTTCATCTGTCTACTTGACAGGGGTAAGACCACCAAAGTAATAATGGACGGTTTTTTGGTTTCTCTTTGAAAGTAGAAGGTGAACTATATAGCCCATTCCCTGTCATTGCCCGAAGAGTGTTCACGATATTATTTAAGGTATCTAAATCAAGCCTTTTTGTTTTTCCTTCGCACAAATCATATATGAGGTTAGGTCTAACTTTTGCTTCCCTTGCTAGTGCATTTTTTGAGACGCCAGCTTCATCTAAAGTATAGCCTAATCTTATTTTATAGACATAGCAATTCCGCCTTTCACTTTAATCATAATCTAACGTTAAATGTTTCATTATGTCTTTAACTCAAGTGATTTGAACTTGCTTCGATTGTACTCGGCCCCTTTGAACAAGATCGAGAATTGTATATTTCCAAGGATGTGTCCTGAATGAACGCTATATATTTTTTTGTGAATGAAGGTAAATTA
Organism: Paenibacillus sp. 1A_MP2; assembly: GCF_052244825.1. NCBI lineage: Bacteria > Bacillati > Bacillota > Bacilli > Caryophanales > Paenibacillaceae > Paenibacillus > Paenibacillus sp. 1A_MP2. The sequence continues at coordinate 995,751 of NZ_JBQQCS010000001.1, forward strand.
TGGCTTCAGCATGTACAGAAGGTTGCACATATAGATCATTTTTATATTGATGGAGATAAATGAAATTTCCTATCACCATTGGAGCCATTCTGTACAACCATCGAAAATTGAAGATAATTATCATTATACCAAAAGTAAATTATTTACAAGTAAAATATTGATATTAAATTCAAAAATATAGTATAATTTTATTGAGCTGGCTTAACTTTTGCTTAAAGGCGGTGACCCCTTGAACTCAGTAACCACAATACGTGATTATTTAGAAGACTACTTAAAGAGCAACAATATGACTCTTAGTCGTTTTTCAGAGATATCTGGGATTAACTCTGGAACGTTGAGTGGGACGTTGAAAGGACTTCGTCCAATAGGCATGAAACAGTTGGATCAACTTACTGCGGGTATGGGTCTGTCTGAAGGTTATTTATATGAATTATACATAAATGAATTTTTGGTGCTTATAAGCCCGGATTGGCGACGACTTAGACCCTTTCTGTACCGTTGTGCGGAACTTGGCAAGATAGAGTATATGGAAAAAATTGTTGGTAAAATGATAGATAATCTATCTTACGCCTCCCTGTTGTTCGAGTTGGCCGAGCAGTTATATCATGAAGGGAAGCTGGAGGCATCAAAACCTCTATATCGCTGTGTAGCTGAAAGCGAGAAAATGCAACATTCGGAACGTTTGGCTTTAAGTCAGTATCGCCTGTTCACGATAGGGCTCTCCAATGATCAGATAAATAATCTTTCCCTAGCAACACAATTTGAGTTATTTGTAGATCGTCTTGACGAACCTTATCAGTTTGATGGATTGAACGACTTAATCAATGTATATGCTTCCTTACGTCGATGGGATAGGGTGAAGGGGTATGCTGAACAGTTACAGGTAAAAGCAATAATCCAATATGAGCTAAAGAAAACTAAAAGAGAAGTCGAAACGAAGACCAAAAAGAAGATTGTTTTTTACGTGTTATACTCTTATCTGGCACTCGCTGAGGTTTGTTATCAATATGAAGAATATGAAAAGGCGTTTCAGTATGTTTCTATGTATGCCGATTGTAGCTTGATTAAAGATCCTAGCGAAGAAGAAATGGTTGTTATTCATCAGTTTCGAGAATGGGCAGAGGGAAATTACTATCTGTTTAAAATATTGTCAGGTGAGACAGATGTAATTCAAGACTATTTAAATTACATCTCTAATAGGAAAAAAGAGGTTTTTCCTGCATTGTGTGCAATTGTGACTGCAGCGAACCGCTATGATATGAATATTGATTCAGTTCTTGAAGAGTATGAGCCTTATTTTGTTTATAAGGAACAGAGCAGCCGAAATCGGAAAAATTAATGAACAGTATACGAATGATCAATATGGTATTTTGCTGGCGGGATTAGGAACGTATTATCTAACGCATATGGACTATGATAGAGGTGTTGAATTTATCCGCAGGGGTATGGAATTTGCGATTGAAAATATGAATAAAGATGGTTTGCTTGACTGTTTAGGTCTGTTTGAAGATTTTCAGTACTTTACAACTGGACGTGGGGTTAAGCCAAGTGCAGCAGCGCTTATAGAGAAGATTCAGAGACTATATAATCTGGACAAGTTAAATAAAAAAACATAAATCTAATTAAGAAGTAATCGAACTTGGAGGTTAATAAATTTTTCCTCAAACTACACCCTTTCTTGGCAATGCTCCCTCAAGCAGACTAGATCTAGGCGCCTGCTGTGAAGGGCTTTTTTTTGTGAGGGTGTCTTTTGCCGTGTTCAGGATAATGATGCCCAATTACATTGCCACAAATATTATGACTAAAAGGTGTTGGAGTTCGCCTGATTTCCTACTAATTAGCAGAACGGACTAAAATGTTACAACAGGGAGGGGTGAATATGGATTGTGGTAAACTCAAGTTGCAGATCGAAGCTGCGAGACAAAAGCTTTATCAACTAAAGATGGACTATAATGGATATCTGCTTCATCCTCATGTTATAAAGCAGTCTATGGTCTTGGATGATCTCATTAATCAATACAATCAAGTTAAAATAAAAAAGCCGATGGGTTAATCCAATCGACTTTGGGCGAGAAACTTTGGCGGGTGCTCGCCCCTATATTTTAACATAAGTTCATGGAGCGAAGTACGCTATTACATACATTCTTCTTTTACAGTAATCTTTTCGTTGGTTACAGTTACATACGAGTTGCCAGACAAGTATTCGGTATATCCGCATGCGGTTTCGGTATAGATTTTACCACGGCTGTCCGTGAACTCCAGATAGATGGATGCTTCACCGGAAAGCCGCAACTGCGGAGCGAACTTCATTTTTTCACCGCTGGCTACACCTTTCTTTAAGGTGTGTATAGTACCCTCATTGTTTGTATTGAACGAATCAACGCCGCTGCTCACACGTGCTGTAATATTTGAAAGATCATAGTCGGACTGATTATGAATCGTGATCCTTAAATGTCTGAAGGGGTCCATCGCCTGATAACCCATAGAAATAACTAGTCCAATGAAGAGAATCACTATGGATAGGATGATTATTTTCCATTTTGAAAAGGGACGACGTGTATTCATAATTGATCTGCTCCTCTCTTTCATATAGATATAAACAGACTGAGGTTAGCAAAAGTTGTATAGAAATTTAGCTATGAACGTGGGAAGAGGGGGCCTCAATTATGGACTGCACATTAAAATGCGTGTTATAATAAGGGCAGAAGATGTATAAAATGCAAAGAGAGCCGTGATACCAACACGACTCCCCGCTGCAACAGCCGCTTTTAAGGGCGGTTCGGCTCCGGATTTAGAATGAAAGCCTAAAAATAGACCGCTTCCTTTTGCCGAGGGCGGTCTATTTCCGTTTGTTTGTAAGTATCAAGACAACAAGAGTCGCAAATGAAATCATTAGCGTCATCGCTTGGTGTACTTCCACGGGGCATCACCTCCCTTCCGAGAGGTTAGCCGAGACCGCCCATATTAGCCTTTCTGTTGCTTCAGTGATTATACCATAATCTTCTTTTTGTTGAATAGGATAACAAATGTTAGATAGGGTTGGACAGTGAAGACATCACCATAATTGTATACATATCTATTAATTTGGAGGGATATCCTGATGAAGCTAAACCCAATGAATCAAGAAGAATATGCTAATTTCCGTATTCGTTCGATTAAAGATTTTGCAGAAGAGAAAGTGGAAGCGGGTACTTGGGCTTCGGAAGAGGCGCAGGGACTTGCAGAGGCATCCTACGACAAATATTTGCCTGAAGGGCTGAATACACAGGGTGCTTACCTCTATAATTTGGTGCATGAAGTGGACGGGAATGTGGGTTATATCTGGTTTAACGTTACGGATAACCGCCGTGGCAAGGACGCGTTTTTGCTGGACATTGTGGTCGAAGATGCCTATCGGGGCAAGGGATACGGTACAGAGACGATGGAGGCACTTGAGAGGGAAGCCTTGAGTCTGGGCGTGGATCGCATTGGTCTGCATGTGTTTGGACATAATGTGCGGGCAAGCAGCCTGTATCGCAAGATGGGGTATGAGGTAACCGATCTGACGATGTATAAGGAAATCAAAGGGTAAACCTAAAAACGGATAATCTAAGCCAGACGTATGATCTACGCAAAACGAATCACCCGCAGTAACTGGGGATTTCGGGAAGCGGATGGTGCTCTGGTCGAATTGGCGAAGTTCCTTGATGCCTTGGGGTTTGTCATATATAATGTATAGGATTATCCATACCGAACAAGTAATCAATGAGGAGTTGTCATATACATGGCTTTGAAAGCTGGAATCGTGGGCCTGCCTAACGTTTCAGTAGAGATTCAATAGCCACGCCAAGCTATGCTCAACTCTTCACTATTGCTTATTGTAATGGTGTCTATCAGTTTACGTATCTCTTGCTTGGCCTTTAATCGATCTCCTGAAATAATATCCTTCAATGACTTGTTCGCTCTAACTTGTAATTCCGCTTCGTCTTTCTTCTGCTTGTCTCCTGTTGACTCACTCAATAGCTGCGTTAAAATCTCTCTTTCAGACTTCGCTTTTTCAGAAGCCAATTTTAAATCATGAGCAGAAATCAAATCCTCATTGTAAGCATCTAACTGTTTTTGCATCTTCTTATCGATTTTTTCTAGTTTAGCTTTGATTTGAGCAATGTCGTCTTTTGGGTTACTAGGTCTCGAAACTATTAGCTTAAGTTTGCCTGTGCCCTTGCTGGCTAATTCTTCGATTCTCTTCATCACCAATTCTTCTATTTCGTCACGTCTCACAAAATGATGGAAGCATGTGGCCTTTTTTAAATACCCGTCACACAGGTACTGATAATGTAAATTTTCACGATTGAGCTTTTTAGAAAAGCTTCGATTCATTTTGCCATTCATTTTTGAGCCACAATGTTTGCAGACTAACAATCCAGATAGCAAATAAGTTTCATTGCTAATATGTCTTCCAACTGTCTTGCGGCCCACAAATATAGTTTGAATTTTCTCGAAAACCTTAATATCAAGAATCGGATCGTGATGATCTTTAACTGTTATCCATTCTGAAGGGTCGCGGGTAATTGTTTTCGAATCCTTTTTGTATGTTTTGTTGTAAACAAATGAACCAACTAAAGTTTCTCTTTGAAGAAGCTCCCTCACAATTTTATCATGCCACTGATTTCCTTCTTTTGTTTTAATTCCTCGTGCGTTCAGTCGTTTGGCGATTTCACGAGGTCCTTTCCCATCAATTGCCCACTGGGCCATTTCTTTAACAATTAAAGACTCCTCTAAATTAATCACCATCTGCTTGTCAATAACACTATATCCAAAACAAGGTCTGGAAACGACTCTCTTTGAATTATTTACTATTGATGTCATATTATCACGCACACGTTCAGAAATACGCTCTCTTTCAAATTCAGCTACCATACCAAGCATTTGCAAGACTAACCTGCCAGCAGGGGTTGAGGTATCAAAACCCTCAGTGGCGGAAACGTAGTTATAACTGTATTTATTGAAATATTCATTTAAGTTAAGGATATCAACTAGTTTACGTGACAATCGATCTAATTTAGTCGTTATGACTATGCCGGGACCAGGCTCGGTTTTTACCCTTTGAAGCATTTCGGTTAGATGCGGACGGTTTAAGTTTTTAGCACTATATCCGTCTTCAATAAAGAAAATAGGATCATCCCAGCCCATAGCTCGACAATATGCAGACATTCGTTCTTTTTGCTCGGTCAGAGAGTTTCCTTTATCGGCTTGTTCATCTGTACTCACTCTTAGATAGGCAAAGACTTTCAAATGAAAAAACCTCCTCTATGCTAATTCCTTAACAGGCTTGAAATGCCCCATATAAACACCACAAACTTTAAATTCACCTGGGCTTAATTCCATCGTCGAATAATTCTTGTTTTCTGGATGTAATTGCATCAACGGTGACCCTTCTGTCCATTTTAGTCTTTTGAGCGTGCCATCTTCCTGATCGTTTATAATTGCTGCAACAATTTGACCATTAAAATCTGCCCATGATGCAGAACGCATGTATACAATATCGCCGTCTTCTATCCCAACTTCACACATGCTATCCCCTTTGACGCGAAGTGCAAAATCAGGTTGAGATTTATTCATAAACGGATATTGAACATAGTTCTCAATATTTTGTTGAGCTAAAAGCCCTTCACCTGCACATATAGTCCCAATGAGTGGCACTCCATCAGGGATGTAACCTCCGTTATCTACAGTAGTGAGAGAACCTGAAATATCTTTCGCTTGTACACCAAGCGCCTCAGCTACAGTTTGGATAATGCTAGGTGTCATCAATGTTTTGGCGTTTATGTAATCGGATATTGCACTGGTTGAGAGTCCCGTAAGGTCACTGAGTTGCTTTTGATTCTTTTTCTTTTTTATAAGTATTGATTTTAAATTCGCTGCGATTTCGCGCATTATCTCACGTTCCACTTCAGTTATTCGCTTTCTAGACACATTCATTCTCCTTTGTGAGCGGATTTATATCCGTATTATACGGATTTTATTATATGTTGTAAACAAAAGAATCCGGTTTTTCCGGTTGACAGTCCGGGAATCTCGGATTAAACTGTAAACACAGGAGGTGAAGACACCCGATGCCATTCAAGATCACGTTACGTGCAGCACGTGTCAACAGTGGAATGACAATGCAGGCCGTAGCCAATGCCATCAACAAAAACGTTGATACAATAAGCAAATATGAGTTGGATTCATCAAATATACCTCATGATCTTATGGTTGCGTTGCTGGAATTGTATAATGTGCCTTTTATGCATATTTTTTTCGGTAAAGAATCCGAGTTTCTCGGCCGTCGCAGGCGTAAGAATGATGAATCCGTCTCTTGAAAATCCGAAAGGAGGTGTAACCATGAAGACAGCTTCGAAGTTAAGGATCGTTTCTGAGTCAGTTTTGGGAGAAAACGGCGAGAAGTTGACCGTATCTCCCGAAGTACTACCTTCGTTAACTAATAACTGCAAACTTGCGATCACATCTTTGGCAACAGGGCAAGAATTCAAACTAATCCAAGGCACTGCGTAAAGGAGGAATCGCCATGCAATTATCAAACGTCATCGTTCCTTTGGAACAAAAAATGGTTGAGTTTAACGGGTCAGAGATTTTGGGAGTAAAAGCGTCTGATGGGAAAGTATACGTCGGAGCCCGCTGGGTTTGTGACGGGATTGGTTTGAGGGAAGGACAAAGAAACAATCAGTTAAGTAAGATACAGTCTGACCTTGTATTAAAACAGGGGGTACGAAAATTCATACTCCCAACTAATAGTGGAGACCAGGAGGTCACTGTTGTAGAAATTGATTTCCTTCCGTTATGGATAGCCAAAATCAGCCCAAACACTGTGGAGGGTGAAGTTCAAGGGAATCTAATTAACTACCAATTAAAAGCAAAGGATGTACTCGCAGCAGCCTTTCTACCTCCAACCTTTAATTTAGATTCACTGAGTCCTGAAATGAAAGCCGCTTTTCTTCTCGATGTAAAGGTCCAGAAGTTGGACACCAGAATAGAACATTTGGAGAACAACACAACAATTGATCACGGACAACTGTTAACGCTTCAAACGGCTGCCAACAAAGTTGTTACTGACTTACTTGGCGGAAGAGATACAGGAGCCTATCAAAACAATGGCTTGCGGAGCAGAGTTTACAAAGCACTCTGGAGGGATTACAAAGGTTACTTCAACATTAACTCCTATCACAACACACTCATAAAGAGCTTTGACAGAGCTTTGGAACACATTGAATCTTGGAAGCTCCCTGGTCAGCTACAACGCGAAATTGAAGAAAGCAATCGCCAGATGGCATTTTAAGAAAGGGTGAACAGGATGAACGAAGTGATAACAGAAAACACCGTTTCGTGGATTTTCCCCGGAGCGGTATCGCTCCAATCGTTACAACATTATCGCAAGACGTTGGAAAAAGATTTCTCCAATGCCGAGTATGATTATCCTGAAATTTACGGCATGCAAGCGAATACCATCATGAAGATGGATTGGCCGAACGAAAACAAATTTCAATACATTCAGGTCTTGGATGATGTGTATACAGAATTTATGGATAAGGCGGGACGCTTATGACAGATCAACGATTGCAGGAGCGTATTGAGATTCGTCAACGGATTATTGAGTTGGAACGGATGAAGGCGAAAGCACAGCCTGGTACGGGAGATTGGTTCGATGAAGACATTGAATACTTGAATTTCACATTATGGCTCCGGGAGGGACAAGCATGAACCAGAATACAAAGGATCGCCAACGTCGGGCTTTGAGAGCGCAAATGCTTCAGGCACGCACTAATATGCTTAAAACGGATGATGTTGAAAAGCTGGCGGACTATCGGTTGAAAATACTTCGGCTTGAAAAGCTATTAAAGCGAGTAGAAAGTCCTGTTGATGATCGGGAGTATACAACTCAAGGCATGACAGTAGGCCATTGCATGAATTGTGAGGTTTCAATATCACGGTATAGCATTTTGAAAGTGGAGGATAACGGATCAATGTTTTGTAGCGATGGATGCCGGGTGCATTATGACGAGCTTTGTGGGCATAAAAAAGCGGCTGCGTCTCGCGAACGCAACCGCCATTCAAACCACTTTTTCAATTCAATTAATGTAATTTTACCAAATACTCAGCGGCAAATCAAGTTGGGTTAAGGGAGGCGCAGTACATGACAGATTTCAGGCCATACCCTAAATCACAACAGGTAAAGAGTAAACGGGTAAAGCCGACACAGCGGCAAAAGGGAGATATAAGCCATCCAGTAGATGTCCTACTGAAAGAACGTTCTCAGGGAGTGTGTGAAGCGTGTGGTAAGGCTCGAGCAATTGATCGTGCTCATCTTACTGGACGTACTCATATTGACCACAGAACGCAAGTTTATGACTTGGCGCACCTTTGCAAAGAGTGCCACAAGATGTTCGACGGAACTGTCGAAGGCATTAGAATGCGGCGTCTATTGACGAATATAATCAATCACGCCTTGGAACTTCCGGGAAATTCCCGGAACTCCAAGGATACGAACGGAAGTGTTTTTGATGGCTGAACGAAGAATGCTTTCAAAAATTATATCGGTTAGCGAAAAAGTAAATAAGCTACCGGACATTTTTGATATGTTGCTTTTTACTTGGATGATTCCGCATGCAGATGACTTTGGTCGACTCGCTGGCTCACCATTTAAAGTGAAGAATTTGGTTGTACCAAGTATCAGGAGAATAGAAGAGGCTGATATTGAGGTTTCACTCGGACATTTGCAGGCGGCAGGCCTGATCTACTGGTATACAGCCGACAAAGACAAGGTGGTCCAAATAGTGAATTTCGAGGAACATCAGCAGGGTTTGCACAAGAGAACCAAGTCGAAATTCCCTGATCCACCTATCAATGATTCCGAGGCATTCCCGGAAGTTCCCGGAAAGTCTGAGGAAGTCCCTAAAATTCCCTCTGAACTGAATAGAACTGAACTGAATGGAACTGAACTGAATGGAACTGAAGAGAACAGAACCGAAGGGAATGGAAAAGAACAACAACATATAGCGAAAATCCTTCCTGATGATCCACTCTTCAGACCTCTTGGAACCGAAATAGATAGTAGTAGTTGTAGTAAACCTGATATTAATCTTTTTGATATTTTTGAAAGAGAAGGATTCGGGACAATTAGCCCGTTTACTTCTGACAAGATTCAAACATTGGAAAAAGATTATGGAGCACGATGGGTGCAAGAAGCTATGAAAATAGCGGCATTGAATGGGAAAAGAAAGCTTGTATACGTCGATGGTATCTTAATTAACTGGAAAGCTGATGGAATAGATGAACCGTGGACTAAAGAAGCTCCACCAGGCAACGGCGGGAACAAGTCGAAGGGTCGCAACGGTAAGCCGATCATAGATGTGGTTCAGCCTGAAACTGATCCTGACAAATCTGAATTATCAGATGAAGAATATGAACAAATGATGCGGTTTGCACAACAAATGCAAGCAAGTAAACAACAACAGGAGGTGCCACATTGACACTCCAAGGAAATAGAGGCATGGGATTTGAAGCAATCATAACTTTCTCTAATGAACGATATGACAAATTAGGACTGGCCGTAGTAAACAAACGGCCTACTCCGGTCAAAGTGGTAAAGGTCGCCGGAAGCACAGTCATTGAAGGGTATTACGAAGAACCATCAACGGTTGACTATGACGGGATTATCAAAACGGGTCGAGGAATTGCTTTTGAGGCAAAGTCGATAGCGAGCCTGGACCGGTTCCAACTCAAGAACCTTAAAGACCATCAAGTAGAGTATTTGTTGAAAGCTCACAAGATGAACGGAATATCATTCTTGCTGGTGGAGTTCCGTAAGCAGCATAAGACATATTTACTGCCGTATACGGTCCTCCGGTTCTTCTGGGATGCTTACAAACGGAAACAGGGTTCCAGTATTCACATCTCGGACTTCGACATTCACGCCTACGAGGTTCCAGACAGAGGGTACCCGTAGATTACCTTTGGGCAGTAGAACGTCACTGGCAGGCGTCTGGGTCATGATTATCGCCTGTTATGTATGTTCGTCGGATATGAAGGAGATACAGACGGATTTGTTCCGCTGCCCATTCTGTGGATTCGAGGCAAAGCAAATGTCCATATCGCAGGAAATTACTCAGGCTGATATTGAAGCAGCTGCCAAGAACGATATAAGCAAGTGGCAACTGATAGAACGGGTGAAACGGTATAACTGGGCGATTGAAGAAGCGGTGACGGATCCGGTACGAAAACATGAAAAGCATGGGAAATGGCCGGAGATAGCCAAGGCGAATGGCATACCAAAGGCGACCTACTATGCCAGATATAAGAACGGCTGGGATCATGAAAGAGCTGCAACCGAGAAGGTTGATAAAAAGAAAACGCCATATAGCAAGAGGGGTGTTACGACATGAGAAAAGAATCGGGCTGGTTGAGAGTAAAGGAAACGGCAAAAATCAACGGGATATCTTACAGCACTTATGTATATCGCATCTACAGCGGTCAAACACCTGAAGAAGCTGCATCGATCCAGACCAAGGAAATAGAGAGAAAACCAAAAACAATCCCTCCAGTACGTGAGGAGTACAAGTATAATGTCCCGGTTCCTAAAACCAGGGTAGAAGCATTGCAGCAAATAGACAAAATCATTGGGTCCGAATGTGATCCGTGTGAAATCAGAATTGCAATGACTCTTCGTAACAAAAATAACTCATCACCGCTGGAGAAAATTTGTAACGTCCAATGTCCTGTCGGGAAGCAGATACAGGATCTGAGTGAATATCTGCAAGTAGCTCCTAGAAAATCAGTCAAGGGGGGATGGACATGAATTACGAACATCGCGTTATTACTCCAAGGCAGTATGAAGTTGCGGCAGCGAATGGAATCCGAAACCGAGTTTTAGAGGATAGAGTCAGAAAACTTGGATGGTCCATGAAAGATGCAATCAGTAAGCGGCCAGGGAAAAATGTTAAACACGGAGATTGGCCGGATCGCGCGGAAGCGAATGGAGTCACCCGAGGCAGTTATTACAGACGAACCAGTCAAGGATGGTCACCCGAAAAAGCAGCTACGACTCCACTCAGGAATATGGTGGATAAACACGGGAAGCCAAAGCCGACATGGGAAGATGTGAAAGAACGTGCTGCGCGTAACAACGTGTCATACAGCACATTTATGCAAAGGTTGTCTGAAGGGGAGACGCCAGAAGAGGCGGTAACCAGACCGCCATTAACTCGCCGGGAGAACATGAAACGTCAGTTGGAAACAGGTCAAATTAAATACGGAGTTAGGGGATAGGGAGGGGATAGGCAACATGATAAAGATCCTCGAACTGTTTGGAGGCATTGGGGCGCCGCGTAAGGCGCTGATCAATCTTGGGATCGAGCATAAAGCGATTGACTATGTGGAGATTGATGAAAAGGCCGTACGCAGCTACAACGCGATGTATGACCGATTGCATAAGCCACAGTCTGTGGTCGGTTGGAACCTGCGGCCGGACATCCTGGTGCACGGTAGCCCATGCCAAGACTTTTCAAGGTCAGGTAAAAGATTAGGCGGTAAGGATGAGGACAAAACACGGTCATCGTTAATGTGGGAGACGCTACGAATAATCGGAAACATGGGTGAGTGGATGCCGAAAGTGGTTATCTGGGAAAACGTGAAAGGCGTACTGGACAAAGACATGATCAACAGCTTCAACAAGTATCTGCATCGGATGAACGAGCTCGGTTATGTCAACAGTTTTGAGGTTCTGAACGCTATGGACTTCGGCATACCTCAAGGCAGAGATCGGGTCTTCACTATCAGCATAATGGACGGTGCGCCTTTTGACTTTGGACGGCTGAAGAAAAGAGCCATGAGGCACATTAACGAATTTTTAGAACCAAACGTGACCGGAGAACAGTACCAGGTAAATATCCCGTCCATGTTAAGCCGGATCGAAGAATTCAATCCTGCAGTACGCGGAAAATATCGGCCATTGGATGTCATTGAGGATAGATGCTGGACCATATCCACAAGGCAAGACCGTTGCCCAAATGCAGGCATTATCAAGCAGGACAACGGGACATACAGATATCTGACAGAGCGCGAGTGCTGGAGGCTCATGGGCTTCTCTGATGAGGACTTTGACCAAGCGGCGGCCGAGTTCCCTTCTACTGCAGGAAAGCGAAATGCCACACTGTATAAGCTTGCCGGAAACTCAATTGTTGTGCAGGTGCTTGAAGCAATATTTGAGGCAGTATTGATACCAAGCGAGAAAGAAAGTCACTTTAACTCTACAACTGACGGACAGCTTCAGCTGATCATATAGCACCACATATCACAGAGGCCATAGGCCCACCAAAGGAGAGATAACACATGGCATGGATCAGTGTGAATGATAAATTACCAGAAACTTGTCAGAGAGTAATAGCCAGATTTGAAACGACTTACAAGGACAAACAAATTCCTCATGTAACTATTGCTGATTACATTGCTCCGCGCAGCGTACTGGAATCTGATTACATGGACGAAGACTTTGCTGGCGAAGGTGACTATGACGAAGAAAAGGATTGCTTCTGGACAGTATCTGGATGGTACGAGAGTAGCTATGAAGCGGATGTAAACTGGCGTTTAAGCCATGAAGTCACACATTGGATGCCACTACCGAGCATGAATATAGAGGTCTGAGGTCTCCGGGCCTCTTTCCCAGGGAGGGATATACAGATGATCAGGACAATTGAGACGGTTGGAAGATTCGTCATTCAGGACAGGAAGACGGGGCAGTATCTGCAGTACGATGGCACGGAGCAGGATCACCCGTATAACGATGTTGATACCACGGACGAAGCAACGGTATGGCAGACGCTTGAACACGTTTCATACGTGCTCTGGTGGTTTGTGGACATGGGTGGAGATTATCGGATCGTCAATCTTGGCACAAAGCAGAAATATGTGAAAGACAAAAAGCGCGGAATAGCGCATGTGTTGAGAGAGGAAGAACAGTCATGAGTGATGCAGATAAAGGATTGCATAACAAATATATGGTGATCAACCGTGAGACGGGTGAAGAGGCAGAAGGTGATTATTTTATTCTCAAGCCCGGAACGGACAGGGCGGCGCGTATGGCCCTCCTCGAATATGCCGCTAATACGGAAAACACGTTACTGGCAGTAGATTTATACGTTTGGGTCAAAAGATTGGAGGAACAAGGACATGAGTAAGCAGGAAGAAATCAAACAAGCGTTGGCGGCAGCTACCGTTACACCTGATTCGTGGATGGTATGGGACAAAGAAGAAGGATTGGTTTGCATTGATGAATATAGCGAGGCATTGAAGCAGTACGAGGAACAGCTTGAAGCGACAAAGGAGTTAGTGTCGTCCTATGGCGTAGAAGATGGAGAACGCGTGGTGTTGTCTAGGATTGAGAAACAAGCTTACATCACTCTTTATTCAATCGACGAACACTCTGATTTAGTTGCTGAATGGACTGAGTATGAACGGAAAAACACCGAAAATACAGAGTTGGAGAGGCTCCGCAAGAAGCTTCAAGAGGTACACACGTATCGCAAGAGCATGGTTAAGTTGATGAAAGATGTGACGGACATCCTTTCTATGAGCAACCCAGCTTCTCAGGATGTAGCACTGGAGCGCATCTATAGATGGTTGGAAGAGAATAAGCCGGTGGGTCAGGAAGGAGAGGGGAACCATGAACAGGAGGCATTACCTAAAAATATTACCTGAATACTTTCACGCAGTTATACAAGGTTCCAAACCATTTGAGGTTCGTAAGAACGATCGTGATTATCAGGTGGGTGATTTGCTAGAGCTGGAAGAATGGACGCCAGAGACGCAGTATACAGGCAATAGGACGTCCGTTGGAGTCACCTATATATTGAATGACCCTGAGTATGTAAAGCCCGGATACGTGATTATGGGCTTGGATTTAGCGCCATAAAATGCGGGGCCTGTGGGCCTCTCCCTACTAAGGAGGATATAACACATGACACAAACAACGACAGCGTTGACCCGGGAGCAAGCGTTGGCACTCAAGTCCGGAAATAATCTGGATCTGGTTGTAGCCATTGAAGTGATGGGACATGAACCGGGTGAATTCCGAGATGATTGGATCAAACTGGGGCCGAAATTTGAAGGTTGCCCGAAAAGATACAGCTCGGACATGTCCAAAGCATGGGAAGTAGAAAAGAAGATCAAGGAACTGAGGTTGCAGGCTAAATATTGTGAAGCATTAAAACGGGTTGTGATTGGCACGGGCGAGTATGTTGGAATGTTCGATTTCATCCATGCAACACCAGCACAACGTTGTAAGGCAGCTCTATTGGCTGTACTGGACCTATAAACCAAAACCAAAGGAGATAGATTACTATGAGATATTTCGAATTCAACGGCCCTTACTGGGCACTGATTAAAGCGGAGACAGAAGATCAAGCGATTGAAAAGTATAACGAGATCGTAGCAGATTACGATGAGGAAAAAGACGATGAAATCAAAGAAGTGGATCGTGATTATGCACTTGTGATTCATGCGAGAACTGAATCTGACGATGGCGGACCTGTAAGAAGTGTAACTGAAACACTTGAGGATTTTAATAAGCCAGAAGCAGAAATTTTAGCGATAACAAGCGAGCTTTGCTAGGTACTGGACATATAGGAGGGATAGACGTGCCAAACAACTTTTTAATATAGCTAGAAAATGAAATTCAACGTGCTAAAAATGAACGGAGAGAAGCACTTGAGAAACGCCACATGCAACAGACGCTTATCTCAGACGGGACTATCGAAGGATTAGAAGCAGCTAAGGGATTAGCAGAAAAACTCCTGTTAGACGGAAAGGGTTGATCACTCATGGCTGGCGGCGTTCTGTTCGGGACGTGTCAACGTTGCAATGAGTTTGTCTGGGAAGACGAAAATTGGGATTTTGTCGGTGAAGGAATGATCGAACACACTCGCTGCCAGGCAGAAGGAATCAAGACAATCAAAGTTACGGGCATTGTACTTGCGAAGGTTGTTAAGAACGGAGTTATGACGCTTGTAATGGATGTCGGAGAAGAAGAGGACGTTGAGGAATTGGCCGAAGGCGACCAATCGACTGAATAAACTTAACGAAGTGGAGGCCGTATCAAGATATTTTGGTCGGTCTCCCCAAATAGGAGGATATACAACCTCTACGTCATATACATTGAACAAACCATTAAACGGAGGTAGTAACCATGAGTGAAAAATTAGCAAATTACATCAATAGCATTTCTCCAGCAGCAAGCCAGTTTGTTAAAGATAAACTGGAGGACATCGAATTCAAAGATCAGTTTCGTGAGCCTGAACGTGAAGATATCGCTTGGTTGGATGTGGCCCGCCTGTTGCAAAGCATGCCAACACATGAATTGGCAGCGATCATCAAGTCACAGGCGGTAGAAGTGAGTTTCACGGACGATGAGCTCCGAGAAATATCAAGAGCCTTATTCAAGAATGTTGCAAACATTGAACGGGCGATTGAGTCCAAAAAAATAACTGAAGAAGATAGATCAGATATAAAAGAGTGGAAAAAGCACAACGATAGTGCGCAAACCAAAATCGAAAATCACTTCGGGTATGCTGTGTTGGCTCCCAAGGAAGGAGCGGAACAATGAGCCTGTATGAATTTGGAGCGAGAGCATGGGATACCGAAACTAAAGAGATGTCATACGAATTCTTAGATCGGAACTGGTTGAAGGTATGCATATGGTCACCGTACATGGTGTTGATGCTTAAATCCGGGGTGAAAGACAGCAAAGGTAAGGATTACTACGATGGCGACATCGTTAAAGTAAACAAGCTGAATTTTGAGAGCAGCGGTCCGTTGCCCGAAATTCTGGTCGTGAGGTTATACGGAGGCATGTTCCAGTTATTCAGAGGAAAGGAACCTTTAATGGGCCTTCATTTGGGGTATATAGCAGACGGAGAAGTGATCGGAAATATCTACGAAAACCCTGAATTATTGGGTGGGGAAGGAGCGGATACAGAATGATAGAGTGGCGTAAATACGATCCAACAGACCGAAGCATACCAAGTCATGTACCACACTTGGTTTATGACAAGCATAGAGGTGCAACGATTGCGGAACGTTCTAAAAGCTTCTTTCCAGGTCAGCATTACGATTGGATCGGAATAGGCAGTCATTTGCTCAAAGATGTAACGCACTGGTCGCCCATCAATAAGCCCGGGAGGAAGAAGCATGAGAAAATTCGGGTTAACTTATGACGATGCGGTAGATATCCAATCAAGCTTAATCTTAGGGCTTAAACTACAACGGAAATTTCATGACGCTAACAGCCATCATATGTCCTCCGCAGAAAAGAATACCGCAAAAATAGAATCCAAACGTGCCATGAAGAAAATCGCATTCCTCAACAGGTTCACCAATGCAAAGACAAAAGCGGAGATTCGGGAGATTGGGAAGTTGGTGGTGGAATGAACAACCGTGTAGCACTTCACATGAACGAATTGGAAGGTGCAGCTACTTCAGACCTGATTGATTTGATTGGGGAGAAAGACCAAGCGTTACAGGCCATTACTGAAGTTAACTGGCAGCTTACGTTTGAACGGGATCAAATTCAGCGTGAAGCTGCTTATTATAAAGCAAGATGTATTGAATACCAGATGGCTGAAAAACGGCGACAGCAAGCGGGTGGTGGAATCAAATGACCCAACAACTCGAAGCCAACACGTATTGGGAATGGACAGAAAAAGCAGTTGAGGAAAATAAGTTCCAAAGTATTGCGGCGGGAACACCTGTTTGGGATAATTATAAGAAGAAAGCACCAAAACGTTGGCTGGATGAAGGATTGATTCGCGAAGCAGGTAAGGAAATCTTACCTGAAGGACAAGCTGCATTTGATTTTGATTCATAGGGAAAGGGGCCATATATGGGGGCTGCGGTGTACCAAATGGAATTTTACGAGAGTGTAACAGAGACGGATAAGTTGATTGTTAGGTCCATGCTGCGTAGGTATCCGAAAATGAAGCTCACAGTGGATCTGTTGAGTGGTAAGGAAAGAAACGAGCGTCAGCAGGCTTTATATATAGATTGGAAGACGAAAGTGGAAGAAATCGAACTGGCTGTAAATTTGATCATGGATAAAGAAGTGAAAGAACTCATTGAATATCGTTTCATTAAAGGGCACCCGCGAAAAGCGGCTGTAGTGAAGTTCCGTCTTATTACCGACAGATCAGTTGATAGATGGATTGACGAAGGAATTGAGTCCATAGCAAGCACACTGAAACTCATGGGACCTATCTCATGAAAAACGTGTCTGTATCCTGTCTGCATTACGTCTGTTAACTGTCTGTACCACGTCTGTTCCATGTCCGCTTTGCGTCTGTATTTCAGTTATACACTAGGCACATAAGAAGGGAATTGCTTCCTTCCGGTGTGCCTAGTTCCGTTATCCCTAGGCGACTCGGCCGTGCTGTGGGATTATTCCTTAGCGATACCCTGATGGGTTAACTGCGATGGTATGGTGTGAGGTGGGGTTAGATGCCCTGAAGTCGCTCCGTCCGGGCGGCATATAAATACGGACTACTTTATGGCCTTTCAGGAAACGGTGGGTTCGAGTCCCAACAAGGCCGGATAAAATTTTCTTCATATTCTTTTGGAGTCATTCGGAGGGTTACCGGATGGCTCTTTTCTTTTCAACAAGGAGGTGTTGGCTGGTGAACGAAGTGCAACCTATCCGAGATCCAGCCAAGATCGAGGAGATAAAGGAATACTTGGGCGCTAAAAGTAAGAGGAACCGCATGATGTTCGTTGTTGGAATAAACACCGGTTACCGAATACAAGATATGCTTCCGCTTCGTAAGCGGGATGTCATAGGCGAGCACATCACATTAATTGAAATGAAGACCGGCAAAAAGAAAATGCTGCAGATCAACCCAGTACTCAAGCGCGAGCTTAAACGATATACAGCAGATATGAATGACGATGACTTTTTGTTTAAATCAAGACAAGGTAAGAACAAGCCGATCAAGCGAGACATGGCCTACAAGATATTGCGAGAGGCAGCTGAACATTTCGGAATGAAGGATATCGCCTGCCATTCCATGAGAAAGACATTCGGGTACATGATGTATCAGAAGACGAAGGATATCACGCTCATTCGTAAGCTGCTTAACCATTCATCCGATGCCAACGCATTCAGATACATTGGAATGGATCAGGACATGATGGATGCTGCTATGAATCGATTCGGCCTATGAGTTATTCATAATGCCGAACTTGTATAACTCAAAATTAATAAGCATCATAAACCCTTGATTTTATTGGGAAAGCGCAACGCGAACAGTTATACAAAATAATAAGATATGAATAACTCGATATTTATGCAGAAATCAATGCAATGTGACAGTAAATATAACGAAACAGGTGTGATAAACCCTTATTTTAAAAGGGTTATTTGTGCGTTAAATGGACTGAATATTTATACAAAAACAGAAACGGAGGAAGAATGATGGCTAAAGTCGATAGCATCAAGGTTGAAATCAACGTAGACACTCGTGAACTGGATGAAGCTATAGCTAAGGCAGAGCGCCTTAACACCTTACTTGAAAGAGGTAAGGAACTGCGAGATGAGGAACATCATGAAGATGAAGCTACAGCAAAGGAAAAGCTTCTCAATGCCTTACTTGAAATAGCCAAGGAACTACGAGGCGAGGAACAACATGAACCTGTACAAAACGATTGAACAGAAGCGGAAGTTCTACGATAGCGGTGAATGGAAGCGGCTGAGGGCAGAGGTTAAGCAGCGTGACAACCACGAGTGCCAGCCATGCAAACGAAATGGATTGGTCAGCATCGACACAAACGAATACAGCGAGTCGGCTCGCCGCAAGAAGATTCAGTTGGTTGTCCATCACATCAAGGAACTTGAGGATCATCCAGACCTTGCGCTTGATATAGACAACCTAGAAACAGTTTGTGTTGACTGCCACAACAAGGAGCATGACCGGGTGTTCGAACGGAACGTGAACAAGTGGGAAGGAGATGAGCGCTGGTGAACAATGAACATTGCATTAAGTGCGGCGTCAGGATAAATGAGAAACGCGGACCGAATGACAAACCGTCAGCTAGAATTGTTTGTGACAATTGCTGCAGTAAGGCTCCTTGCTCACAGTGCAACAAAGCCTTGGATGTTATTGGAGTAAGGACTGATGGACTGGAACTGCTTTGTGATGCGTGTAAGAGTTCTGTTCCGTTGTTGGTCATAGAAGTGAAGGATCTAAACAGCGTCCCAATTGTGAGACACAATGGTGTAGCAATCAATGGGATGGTCGTAATCGAGTATTTATATGGAACCAAGACACACGAGGTTGGCAAACATGAGTACACGATTGAACATATGATCAATCAAGGCAAAGACAAAGTTCCTTTGATTAGAAAATTGAAAGAAAAAATATTCGGATAACACCCCCCCGGGTCAAAAGGTTTGGCGATTCCCTGGGCTCGGGCACCGGAGGTGGGGTGTTCTGTCGGGTTTTTTGGGTGAAATTATAATTCTTGCATATTGGTCATAAATGGAAAATTAATAAAAGGGGGTGATTTTGTTGACTGATGCAGCCGAAAAGTTAAGAAGACAAATTGAACTGGATCTCATGAGGCAATTAAGAGCGAACGGGACACCGCCTTCTTATCACAAAGATTTGATTCAAGATTATTTATCTCTTTGGGATTTGAAAAACGAACTGATTGAAGATATTGAAACCATCGGAATTCAGATCAATGGCATGCACGGCAAGAAATCTAACCCTTCCATTGCCGACCTACACAAAACCAATGATCGTATGATTAAAATACTGGACGCCTTAAATCTGAATGTGCCAAAGCCGGAGAAAACAGGGGCAGGTAAAAAGGGCGGGACGAAAAGTGATTTGACATGATTCGGCAAAAGTATGTAGACGACTATATTCGGTTATTCCGTTCTGGAAAAGTTAAGTTCAACAAAGAACGAGAACAGCTAATTGAATACCTGGAGCGGGATGTTCTTTCCCGAGATGACTTGTATTTCGATGACGAAATGATTGAGGACTGCATTCGGTTCGCTGCGAAGTGGTATTTTCCTTTGCAACCGTTCCAGAAGTTCTTAGTTGCTTTCGTCTTTTTGTTTTTCCAAGAGTCGGATAGGGTGTTTTATCGGAAGTTCCTATGGATGATGGGGAGGGGCGGAGGCAAAAACGGACTCATTACTGTGATATGCCACTTTCTAATCAGTGATCTTCACGGAATTATGGAATACAACATATCCGTTATTGCTAACTCCGAAGAACAAGCTAAAACCTCCGTAGAGGAATCGGCCAAAACGATCAAGAGGGAATCAATGCTGCAGAAGCATTTTAAGGCTACAGCAACACAAGTTCTGGCAAAGGGCACGGATAGCATTTTTAAATTCAGAACGTCTAACGGAAACACGAAAGACGGTCTTCGAGACGGTGCGGTTGTATTTGACGAGATCCACTATTTCGAAGACAACTCGGACGTCCGGGTGCACATATCTGGTTTAGGTAAGAAGAAAAATCCACGAGAGTTCTACATCGGGACGGACGGTTATGTCCGTGACGGGTTCTTGGACAAATTCAAAGATAAAGCCAAGAAGGTTCTGAGTGGTGAGGCCAGAGTAAACTCAGTCTTCCCATTCCTCTGCAAACTGAACGATGAAAAAGAGGTTGATAGACCGGAGTTGTGGGAGTTAGCAAACCCAATGCTGAGCGAGCCGAGGAATGAGTACTCTCAGGGTCTTTATGACACTATCTATGAAGAATATGAAGACCTAGCGGACGATCCTTCAAACCGTGAAGAGTTCATGACCAAACGCATGAATCTACCAGTTACTGACCTGGAACGATCTGTAGCGAAATGGGAAGAGATTGCTGCAACAGATCAACCATTACCGGATCTGGAAGGCAAGGAAGCCATCGGGTGCATCGACTTTGCACAAATTCGAGATTTTGCATCTGTTGGTTTAGTTTTCAAACATGATGGAAAGGTGCCGTTTATCACGCACTCATTCACAAGAAAAGAATTTGTCGATAAGTATTACGGATACTCCATGAAACGAGTGGATAGCAAAGAGAAGTTTGCTCCGATAAAAGAATGGGAGTCCAAAGGGTTACTCACTGTTTTGAACGAGGAAATGATCAACCTGGAACATATCGTGAATTGGTTCGTCACAATGAGGATGAAATACAGCATCAAGAAAGTCATTGGTGATAACTACCGCATGGAAATGCTGAAACCTCTGCTTGAGGCTGTCGGCTTCGAGGTTGAGGTAATTCGTAGGCCGGAAGCAATTCACGGCCTCTTAGCGCCGCGTGTAGAGATGTATTTCGCCAAGGGTATGTTCATATGGGGTGACAACCCGTTGATGCGCTGGTACACAAATAACGTGCTTGTGACGATCAAAAAAGATGGTAACAAGATATACGGCAAGAAAGAACCGATCCGGAGGAAAACAGACGGTTTCCAAGCTCTTGTTTGCGGTTTGTATCGCTTTGAAGAACTGAGCGAGGAAGGTATTGATGATGCTTTGGATGCACTGGAGGCCTTGAACTTCTAGGAGAGGGGGTGTAAGAAGGAATGGGATTTCTGGATGGTGTGTTCAAACGTAACAGCGAGCTGGAAACCTTGTTTGATTTTGATATTTTATACGAATCCTCCAATCGGTCATATCTAAAAAGGATTGCGCTTGAGACATGCATTAACTTCATAGCCAGGACCATAAGCATGAGTGAGTTCAGGATTATGAAGAACGACAAGCGAATTATGGATGATTGGGATTATCTACTCAATGTACGTCCAAATACAGACCAATCCGCAGCAGATTTTTGGCAACAGTTCACGTACAGGCTTATCTATGAAAATGAGATACTTGTCATTTTGTCTGATAATGATGATCTTTTGATAGCGGACAGCTTTTCAAGAGAAGAGTACGCAGTTTATCCAGATGTATTCAAGGACGTTACGGTAAAAGATTACACATTCAAACGAACATTTAGGATGGATGAAGTCATCTACCTGACGTATAACAACGAGAAGCTAACCAAATTCATGGAAGGCATTTTTAAAGACTACACAGATTTGTTTGGACGAATGTTGGAAACTCAGAAAATGAGCAACCAAATTCGAGGAACTGTTGGTGTAGAAGCAAATCAATCACTTGACGAAAAAACTAGGAATCGGCTTCAAGAGTTTATCGATAAGCTATTTACTGCATTCAAAACAAATGTTGTGGCTCTTGTCCCGAAGTTAAAAGGGTTTGAGTACACAGAGGTCAACGACGGTTCTAATAACGGTAAATCGGTAGAAGAATTGGCGAAATTAAAACGAGATTTGACTGATGATGTAGCTAATATTCTTGGTGTTCCAAACTCATTGGTTCACGGTGATATGGCTGACTATGAAACGGCTATCAAGGCATATATCAGGTTCTGTACAAATCCTCTCAGTAAGAAGATCAGGGATGAAGTGAATGCCAAACTGGTGACCAAGAAAGAGTACCTGGGCGGGAAAAGAATTAATGTACACGGAATTGCAGACATGAATCCGCTTGAACTTGCAGAAGCGATTGACAAACTGCGTGCGAGTGGAACTTACAACGGAAATGAGATTAGAAAAATGGTCGGAGGCGAGCCGGTGGACAATCCAGCGTTGGATGAGTATGTGTTGACTAAAAATTATCAATCTGCGTCGGCTTCTAAAGATCGGGAAGGGGGTGACTAAAAAGTGAAGCATAAGATCAAAGGCGATATTTCAAGCTGGAATTCGAGCGTGTGGGATTTCAACTACATGATGAGAAGCATTGGGGAAGACGAAGAAATTGACCTGGATATTAACTCATACGGCGGGGACGTATTTGTCGGGATTGATTTGATGAACACGTTGCGAGCTCACAAAGGCAAAGTGACAGTTACTGTTACGGGTATTGCTGCAAGCGCGGCTGGTCTTATATGTATGGGTGCAGACGTAGTAAGGATGTATTCGAACACTCAATTCATGCTGCACCATGCATGGACAGTGGTTGCGGGTAACGCCAAGAAGCTGCGTAAAATTGCGGATGACTTGGACAGCATCGGTGAATCGGTTTTAGCTTCATACACCCATAGGTTGGATGAGAGTACAGCGAAGAAATTGTTGGACGAGGAAACGTACTTGTCCGCAAGCAAAGCTCTTAAATTGGGTCTAGCTGATGAAATTGTGGATGGGAAAGCGGAAGAAGTTGAATCCGGGATTTTCAAAGATCAGGCCGAGAAATTCAACAACAAAATCACACAAATCACAAACGTTGGCAACGCAGAGCCTGGAGCGGATAACGAACAAGTTAACGCCTTGAAAGCTCAATTGAGCACTTTGCAAACTGAATTCGAAGATTTTAAAAACAAGCAGCAAGGACCATTGCATGATCCTGGGAAACCGTCAGGAAATCGCAGGGTTCTTTTTTAATTTGAATGATGGAGGTCATTAAAAATGACAATGAAACTTAATCAGCATACTGACGCTTACGAAAACGCAAAACTGAACTATGCCAACGTGGTGAAGAATGAAGCATCAACAAACGAAGAAATTGAGACAGCTTGGGTTGCTATGCAGGATGCACTTGTAACGTCACTGACGACTCAAATCACAAACCAAGTGTCTGCTAACAATTTGGACAGCGTAGTACTGGCCCAACGAGGCGTCAACGTATTGACTGCGGAAGAAAAGAAATTCTTCAACGCGGTTGTACAGTCAGATGGATTCACAAATGAAATTATCCTACCTAAAACCATTGTTGAACGAATTTATGACGACCTGACAACCGAGCATCCACTACTATCGGTTATCAATTTCCAAGACCTTGGCACAGTCACACTTACGGCAATTACTTCTGAATATGAAGGCGCTGCTGTGTGGGGGCCTATCTTTGGAGACATCAAAGGTCAGTTGAATGCGGTATTTAAGCAAGAAAGTATCACTCAATCTAAATTGACAGCTTTTGTTGTGCTGCCGAAAGACCTTAAAAGGTTCGGGCCGACATGGGTAGAAGCTTACGTCCGTGCACAAATTACCGAAACTTACGCTGTTGCCCTTGAAAGTGCGGTCATTAACGGAGCAGGGCCAGTAAAGCATCAACCAATTGGACTGATCCGTGATTTATCTGCAGCTGTGGACCCTACAGCGGGACACGCCAAAAAAGCCATTGCCGGAACGTTGACGCTTACTGATGCTGCCAAAACAATTGAAGAATTTGCAGGAATCGGAGAATTGCTATCAGTAAAGCAAGATGGTAAGCCGCTGAATGTAGACGGGAAAATTGCATTAATCATTAACCCATCTGATTCTTGGAAAATGCGCGGTAAATTTACAACCAGGAACGCCACTGGTGCTTATATCACAAATGTTCCTTTCGACTTTCAAATCATTCCTTCCGTATTCGCTACAGCAGGCGAAGTAGTGGCCTTTGTAAAGGATCGCTATGACGCATATCGTGGTGGTGGTGTAGAGGTCACAGAGTACAAGGAAACCCTTGCTCTGGAGGATTGCAATCTGCATGTGGCTAAGACATTTGCTTTCGGTAAACCGCGTGACAATAAAACTGCAGTAATTTATACGCTTGATCTAAGTAGCGGCGTAGACACTCCTTAATTGGGGTGTCTAACTTTTTGAGGGGAGGGAATTGCATGAGTTTACAAGCTAAAGTAGTCAACCGGTTCCAAGAAAACGGTCACGATGATCGAATCTATCAACCTGGTGAGATTTATCCAGCAGAGGGGTATGAGTCCGATGATGATCGTATCTTTTATCTTGCGGAGATTCACCCGAAGTACAACAAGATTTATTTGGCTGAGGTTCAGGAGATTGAAAGTGCCGCTGGACCCGTGAAGGATTCGGCCGTAAAGGAACAGGATGATACCGAGAAGACGTTCCCGCATCATGTCGGGGGCGGAACCTACGAACTCTCCAACGGCGAGAAAGTGAAGGGGAAGGAAGAAGCCCTTGCTGCTGAATCTGCCCTGAAGGAGTGATTCTGGTGGCCGGAATTGTTACGCAAGAGGTTGTAAAGGAATTTTTGGACAGAATGCACCTGGATGACGAGGAAGATGGGAACCTGTTGAGGATTCTCAAAGCTTCGAACGATGACTTGGTAAGGGTTTGTGGTGATTACGACATCCAAACACATGAAGTTTTCAAAGAGCTGGTGTTCGAGCGCTCCCGGTACGTCTACAACGATGCTCTGGAGTACTTTAACATCAACTTTTTGACTCAAATCAACAATCTCATGTTGGACAAGGCTTTAAGCGAGGTTGATGCAGATGAGGGACAATAAATACAACGCCAACAGCCATAGCGGCAGATTCAACAAGCGGATCACAGTCATGGGCCCGGTTATTATCAAGGACGATATCGGGAACGAGTCAGAGGCGTTCAGTGAATTGCGCACGCTCTGGTCCATGGTCAAAACAACCAAGGGATCTGAATTCATGGCGGCAGCTCAAAACAACACAGAGCATGTCACTAGATTTGTGGTCCATTACTCAAAGGCGCTGGACGAGCTGTTTGCGGAAAAGAAAACGCGGATCGAGATCCGGTTTAAAAACGTGACGTACGATGTGAAAAGTATCATCAATGACGATGAGTTGAACATCACGTTCACCATTATCGCTGAAGGGAGGCTTTAAAGCATGGTCTCGCTTGATGATCTAGCGAACGAAATCACTTCAGCTGTAAAGGCGTATACGGAGGATGTTACAAGAGGGATAGAAAAGGAATTAGACAAGACATCAAAACAACTCACTAAAGAAATATCGGTGAATTCTCCGAAAAGCAAAGGTAAAAACAGCGGTAGATACGCAACCGGATGGACCCGTAAGAAAATGAACGAAGATGGCGCGGTAAAGTATATCATCCATAATAAAAACGCGGTAGCTTCGCTCACTTGTTGGAATTCGGGCACGCAAAACGAGGTGGTGGTCGCGTTCCTGGGAAACCGCATATTTTGCCTGCTTATGATCACGCAGAACCAGAACTCGTGAATAGAATTAAATCTATCGTCCGTAATGGAGGATGATGTGGATGAACCAAACAGAACTCTATCAAGGCCTTGAAGCGATTGGATACCCAGTCGCTTATTCGCATTTCAAAACAGAACCAAAAGCGCCGTATCTGGTATACCTATTTGCCTATGACGGTGATTTTATGGCCGACAATATAAACTTTCTTGAAGTACCTAATTTTCAGGTGGAGTTGTACACCGAAAAGAAAGATTTGGTGGCGGAAGCGAAAGTTAAAGGCAAACTCAAAGAAATGCAGTTACCATACAGCTCGGTCGAAACATATCTGGAAAGTGAAAAGTTGTTCCAGATGGTCTTCACAATTCAATTAATCGGAGGGTGAAATATATGTCAGAAAATAAAGTAACGTTTGGTTTGGACAAGGTACACATTGCGTTTTTCGATGATGCTGTTACCGAGCAGCCAGCTTGGGAAGTTCCGATTCCAATTCCTGGTGCAGTTCGTTGGGCGCCAGAGGCTCAAGGTGAGGCTTCTACCTTTTACGCCGATAACACTGCGTATTTTGTAGCAACAAGCAATAACGGTTATACAGCTGAACTGGAAATGGCCTTGATTCCTGATGAAGTCAAAGTCCGGATGTTCGGATGGAAAATTGACGATAACGGACTATTGGTGGAAATTTCAGATGGAATGCCTGAGAAGTTTGCTCTCTTGGGTCAGGTCTTAGGCGACAAGAGAAATCGCCGGTTCGCTTACTACGATTGCCAGGCGTCTCGGACAGCAAAAGAGTTGACGACCAAAGGTGAATCAATTGAGATCACGGGAGAAACGTTGTCGGTAACCGTATCGCCAATTGAATTGGATGGTGTGAACATTGTCAAGGGTGATCTAGAACTGAGTGCAACGAACGCTACACAGTTTAATTCCTTCTTTACGAAAGTTTACACACCAACATTCACCGCGGGGGAGTAAACGCCTCTAATGCCATGTTAAGCCCGTCTGACGATGAGGTGCAGCCGGGTGCAACGGGGGCGGATGACCTCGACTTATCCAAAATAGAGAATGGAGACGATGAAAATGCGTGAACTTACAATCGGGAACCAAACAGTACGGGTCAGAGCAACCGCTCTGGCTCTTCTTTACAAGAAAGAATTTAAGACGGATTTGCTTGGCGACATGATGAAAATGGTCGGTGGGGATTCGGACGGTGGTGAAGTTGACCCAACCAATATTGATATGCTATCTAATCTGCAAATGGTATGGGCCATGGCAAAAGCAGATTCTTATGGCAAAGAGTTTCCGAGTTTCGAGCCATGGTTGGCCTCTCTGGGCGACGACTTGGATTTATCCGACCCAGCGTTCTTGGTAGCGGCCTTGGAGGAAGCCACAGACGGCTTTTTTCGTAAAAACAACGGGGTCAAAGGCGGAGTCGCAACCTAACGAAGAATCTCGTCTGGAACTGGATCTAATAGCGATTGGTAAACGGGTTGGGCTCAGCTTTGAAGAGTTGAACAATCTGAGTTGTGGGGATCTAATTGATCTCGCTAAAAGTTTTACGGGCAACGACAAAAAAGACGATGGTCCAAGAGAAGCTACTCAGGCAGATATCGATGCCTTTTATGGCAAGTAGGAGGACGACCGAATGATGAAAGTGGAATGCAATGATGGTTGTGGTCAGGAGTTCGTGTTGATCAGCTATGGCAAAGAGAAAGTTACTCCGAAAGTGGATCGCGTGGGTTTCTCTTGTCCTCATTGCGGCCATGTATACACTGCTTATTATGAGAATGAGAAAATCAGGACATTGAATGCATTGATAACAGTTCTGATGGAACGTCCTGCAAAAGGCGGAATGACTGAAAAGCAAATTGAAGCCCTTGACATTCGTATCTCCAATATAAAGAAAAAGGTGTCTGTTGAGATGGAAAGGCTGAATAAAATGGTTGAATCAAAAACCTAAGCGATTTGCAACTTGTTATGACTGTGTGGTGATTTTATGGATCTAAAAGAAGCGAGATGCCCACACTGCGGGCATCTTTTATTTTATGCGAGGGTAGCGGATGTTGAAATCAAATGCATGCGCTGTAAACGTGTTGTGCAAGTGAAAATTAAGGAACAGAGCGAGCCGCACATTAAGTAGCGAGCCAATGCCTGCCTGGAACATAGGGTAGGTGGGCTGTGTGGCAGAAACCATTAAAGGGATTAACGTTGTCATCGGAGCGGAGACGTCCGGTTTGGGCAAGGCGCTTGCCGATGTCAACAAAAAATCAAGAGATATCCAGTCGGAGCTAAAACAGGTTGAAAAGCTCCTGAAGTTTGACCCTGGAAACACCGAGTTACTTGCTCAGAAACAAAAGTTGCTTGCCAGCTCCGTTAGTAACACTCAAGAAAAGTTAAGCCGATTGAGGCAAGTACAGGAGCAAGTTAATCAGCAATTTGCACGTGGAGACATTACAGAAGGTCAATACAGGGCTTTTCAACGTGAAGTGGCTAAAACAGAGCAAGAGCTTCAGAATCTGAATAATCGTTTGGAAGATACGACTCGTGAGATTGGCGATCAAGGGAAAAAAGTAAGCAAGCTTGGTCAAGATTATAAAGAATCGTTTGAACAGGCTAAGCAGGCAATGGGAAATTCCTTTGAGCAAATGAAAAAGGTTGGCGCGGGGATTACTGCCTTTGGGGGATTGCTTGCTGGAGCTCTTGGTGTCGCCGTAAAAAGCGCCGCAGACTTCGAGCAGGGTATGGCAAATGCTTATTCTGTTATGGATCCGGCTGAGGTTAGCAAATTCCGTGGTGAGTTAGAACAATTGGCGATCACTATGGGCGCAGATACCAAATACAGCGCAACCGAAGCGGCTCAGGGTATTGAGGAGCTTATCAAGGCCGGGGTAAAAGTACAAGATGTCATGAATGGTGGGCTATCGGGCGCACTCTCTTTGGCTACTGCTGGCGAATTGGAACTGGCGGACGCTGCTGAAATTGCCTCTACTGCTCTTAACGCTTTCAAAAGCGACTCTCTTTCCGTGCAGGATGCGGCCGACATACTAGCCGGGGCTGCTAATGCTTCAGCAACAAGTGTATCAGAATTAAAATTCGGATTATCTCAATCGGCTTCCGTTGCTGCATCGGTTGGTCTTTCTTTCAAAGACACTGCCACTGCACTGGCTGCATTTGCTCAAAATGGCCTTAAAGGGTCGGACGCGGGTACATCTCTCAAAACGATGCTTATGCGTTTGCAGCCAACTACAGCGGATGCGTATGCAACGTTTAAAGATTTGGGCTTGTTAACATTGGATACGTCCAAGGCAATGGAGTACTTGGCAAAACAAGGAATCAAGCCTGCGGAGATGAGCATTGATGGTATTACCCAGGCACTAGCGACGTACTTGGCGCGCGCTGATGGCGCAAAAACAGTTACAGGCAAGTATTTCAAAGAGGCCAAAGCCATGGCAGAGGCCAATGGTTGGGTGTATTCGTCATTTTATGATGCCAACGGTTCTCTGAAGGATATGTCCGAAATTGCTGGGCTCCTGAATGAAAAGATGTCCGGTTTGAACGACATGCAGCGGCAAGCGGCCATGAATACGATGTTTGGTTCAGATGCTATCCGTGCTGGTAACATCTTGTATAAAGAGGGTGCGGAGGGGATCGACGCTATGGCGGCGGCCATGGATAAGATCGATGCTCAAATGGTTGCTGCGCAGAAGATGGATACCCTTAAAGGCGCGCTTGAAGAACTGAGCGGAGCTATGGAGACGGCACAAATCACCATAGGGCAGGCACTTATCCCTGCATTGCGGACAGCAGCAGGCGTGATGCAATCTGTCGTTGACGTGTTTAACCGATTCCCGGAAGGCGTCAAAACGTTTATTGCTATTGCGGGGGCAATAACGGCAGCACTGGCTCTCATTGTTGGTCCGTTATTGATACTTATTGGTTTCATACCTCAGATTGCCGCAGGGTTAACGATGCTCACACCGATGTTCACTGCCCTGTGGGCGGCCATTACTGGTCCAATCGGCATTGTTGTGGCGGCAATCGCGGCTGTTGCGGTAGGGCTGACATACCTGTACAAAACCAATGAAACGGTGAGGGACGCGCTTAACGCAGCATGGACTGGCATTAAAGCAGCGGCCGAAGCTGTTTTTGGTGCGCTCAAGTCGTTTTGGGCAACGTGGGGCGGAGAGATCACCGGACTGTTCAACACACTTTGGAACGGCGTCAAGCTTGTCTTTAATACGGTGCTAAAAGCCTTGTCCGAAGTTGTGAAATCCATCTTTGCCGGGATTAAGTCATTCTGGGCCACGTGGGGCAATGACATTACGATATTCTTCAAAGCTACCTGGGCAGCTTTAACATTGATGTTTAATACCGTGTTCAAGGCTTATTTCGAACTGATCAAGTTTATCTTTAACGAGATTAAAGCGTTCTGGGATAAATGGGGTTCAACAATCACAGCTGCATTCAAAGGCGTCTTTGAAATCCTTAAGACTATATTCAGCACGACATTCAATGTGATTTTCACGGTCATTAAAACCATTTTCAATAACCTGAAGGCGTTTTGGGATACGTGGGGAGCCACCATTACAACGGTCTTCCGAACGGTGTTTAACGTGGTGAAATCCGTCTTCTCGGGTGCTTGGAATGCCATCAAGATTATTGTGGATACTGTGATCGGTGTAATATCGGGCATTATCAACACATGGTTGGCCATCTTTAAAGGTGATTGGGCAGGGGCGTGGAATGCAGCCAAGGGCGTAACCGAAACCGTCTGGAAGGGTATTGCAGGCATCTTCAAAAATGCGTTCAATACGATGAAAGATATCGGGAAGAACATCATTCAAGGTCTGGTGCAGGGTATCGCGAATATGAAGGATGTCGTTGTCCAAAAGGCTAAGGAAATTTCGGAAGCCATTGGCGGATTCTTCAAGAAGTTTTTCGATATTCACTCACCATCGAGACTCACAACCGGATACGGGGAAAACATCGGCCAAGGTTTGGCTAACGGTATCAGTAACAAATCCAAGACAGCAGCCAAGGCTGCCAAGGATACGGCAACCAAAGTCAATAAGGCTTTCAAAGATGCTTTTGCCACAGCCCAGTATAACTTCAAAATGGGCAACGTTGATACAGCCGGTTACGTGGCGGCCTTGCAAAAGATCAAAGACCAGTACGCCAAAACGTCTGCCCAGGTTCAGAAGGTCACGCTTGAGATTAAAAAGGCCCATGAGCAACAAACCAAATCGGCTGAAAAAGCGGCCAAGGATTCCTTCGCGGCTTCCAAAGCGTACATTGATGCCAGGGCTTCCACAGGAAAGGCTACACTCCAACAGGAACTAGCGATGTGGGAGAAGGTTCAGGCCAAATACAAAGCCGGGACCACGCAGTACATTGCAGCAGAAAAAGAAGCGTATAAAATCAAACAGGAAATCGCTAAAGCAAGCTTCGAGTCTTCAAAGGACTATATCGAGAAAGCGGCAGCGGCCAACGAAATGTCTCTTGCTCAACAGCTTGCTGCCTGGGAACGGGTTCAAGCGAGGTACAAGGCTGGATCTGCTGAATCAAAAGCAGCTGAAGAAGCGGCAGGCAAAGTTAAGTTGGAGATTTACAATCAACTGACTCAAGCCAGTGAGGACTTCTTAGCGAAAACCAAAGAGATTAACGCAAATGTCGCAGCTGAAGAGTTGCGGCTAAATGGCGTGTATGAACAGGCTGTAGAACAGCGAGCCAAGGCAATCAACGACTTTGCAGGATTGTTTGATGAGGTTGTTGCTAAATCGGAAACATCCGGTCAACAGCTACTGGACAACCTGCGGGGCCAAGTCGACTACTTGGCTACATGGGCATCAAATATTGAAACTTTGGCGGCGCGAGGAATAGACAAGGGCCTGCTTGAGGAATTGCGGCAGATGGGGCCAAAAGCGGCTCCTGAGTTGGCGGCACTGAACACACTGACAGACGAACAGCTTGCCGAGTATACAAACCTCTGGCAAACGAAGTCGGCAGAATCCCGAGCTATAGCGGTTCGGGAGCTCACCGGATTACGCGAAGATACCAATAAACAAATATCTCAGTTACGAGTGGATGCGGCAACGCAAATAGACGGACTCAAGGCAGACTTTGATGCAAAAGTTAAAGCGATACGAGTTGGTACGACAAACCAGTTCAATGCGATGAAGGCAGACTTGCCTACGATCGGGAAACAAGCGATGCAAGGGTTGCTTGATGGTCTGGCATCTATGCAGGGTGCGGTGCAGGCGAAAGCTAAGGCAATTGCAGATTCTGTCCGGACAACCATGCAAAAGGCGCTGGACATTCACTCTCCATCTCGTGAAATGGCGTGGATCGGGGAGATGGCTGGGGCCGGACTGGTTCAAGGTATGGCAAACATGATGTCAAACGTTCAGAATCAGGCGAGGGATATGGCACAAGCGGTTCAACCTTCCGTGGGTAATTCAAATGGAACAGATTCAACAGGAATGGGGCCCGTGACACTCAATATGGAAGGTATATTTGCCGGGACAATCTTTAACGTTCGAAGGGATGAAGATATCCGGGCAATCGCCAAGGAACTGGCTGCAGAAATGTTTATGATGGCTCAGCAGGCAACGAGAGGAACAGGAGGTGCAAGATAGTGCATGAAATGATATGGCTTGGCGGGAAGTCCAACATAGAGTTGGGCTTCTTGGTGCGTGGCACGTCCAAGCGCCCGGGTCTACCTGATACGGTGGATCGAACACTGAACATCCCTGGACGTAATGGACAATACAATTTCGGGGCTGATATCGGGGCAAGGACGTTCGTTTACGATTGTGCAATGATTACCAAGGACTATATGGCTCTACAGCAGGCCGTTATGGGTTTGTCTTCTCATTTAGTGGACAGCTACGGAAAACCTCGCAAACTCGAACTGAGACAGCGAGAGAGGCCAAATCAGGCGTTCGCGGTGCAACTGACGGGTGGTTTTGATCCTGACAGAATTATGGGACTCGGGATGTTCTCACTCTCTTTGATTGCCCATGATCCATTTGCTTATGGCTTGGAACAGATTGAAGAGACTTTAATCACGACATCACCGCACAAGCAGCAGATTGTCAGTCAAGGGAATGTCCGAACGGCACCATTGATTGTAATCACGAACCAAGGAACCGTACCTTTGAGCCATTTACGTATAACGAATGAATATTTATTAGAGGGGTGACACGCATGAACATATCCTTATACTTGGCAAATGCTATACTTAACCACGTTTTCAGAAACATTCCTTATACAAGTCCAGAGAATATTTATGTAGCCTTATACACTACAAACCCAACAGCGGCCGACACAGGCCAAGAAGTATCAGGCGGTGGATATACGAGGCTGAAAGTTGTTTTCGGTCCACCTGCTACTGAGGGAGGGAAACCAACCATCAAGAATGCGGCAGACATTGCTTATGCAATTGCCACTGCATCGTGGGGAACGGTTTCTCATATTGGCACACGAGACGCCTTAACAGGAGGCAATCTTTTGTACTTCGGTCCTTTAGAATCACCGCGTAGTATACTGGCAAATGACGTTTTCAAACTATTGACCGGAAACATTGTACAGACACTTAGTTAAGGAGGAATGACCAATGCTTGAAATCATGTACCCAGCTGCGGTCAATAGCAGGCAGACCGAGCTAGCGGCAGACATTAACGATAGCCAAACCAGTATCACGGTATTAGATGGATCTGTATTACCTCCAGCGCCCAACCAATTGACGATTGGGACGGACGAAGCAGCAGAAACGATACTTTACACCGGAAAGACCGGAAACGACCTAACAGGTGTAACTAGGGGGTTTGAGGGTTCGACTAAATCTTGGGTTGCGGGAACGAAAATAGCAAGATTCTTTACGGCATATGATCACGATACATTCCGAGGAAACATCACTGACCTGGATCAACGATTAAACAATATTGTAATACCTGATGCTTCCCTGACCGAAAAAGGGATTGTGCAATTGTCTGATGCTACTGATGGTTCTCGGAGCGATGTTGCAGCAACGGAGAAAGCTGTTGGACTGGCTTTTCAAGCTGGAGTTGAGCGGAAAGCGGAAGTGGTTGCCGCGCTTAACTCCATAGGTGTATCGGCATCCACATCAGAAACGTGGGATCAACTTATTTCTAAAATAGCTGCGGTTATTCGTGCAACGGGTTCAGCTACATCAGCACAAGTTTTGACCGGAGTTACGTTCTCGAATGGAACAGGGAATAACCGCGCTGGAACCATGGCCGATAATGGGGCTATTACAAAAAACATCACTAATCAAAACGAAGCGTACACAGTCCCCGAAGGTTATCATAACGGGGCTGGTATAGTACAGGCAATCATAACAAATTTAGCCGCAGGAAATATCAGGTCCGGCGTGTCCGTTGGCGGGGTGCCTGGTACGTTTACTGGTTCGATTTCTGCAGGAAGCGGCCCGATTTTCAGACGAACTAATTACGCGAATAACAATTCTAGTACACCGTACGAGGTGGTTGGCATTGTATTTAACTTGCCAGGGACAATACGAATCTCGTTTGACTTGTACACATCATCTACTAATGCTCGCGCCCAAATATATAAAAATGGGGTTGCTTTCGGCACACTCCGAAGCTCAAGCTCATCAACACCAACAACATATGTACAGGATATAACCTTTATTGCTGGTGATAAAATTTCTGTTTATTTATGGGCACTTGGATCATCTGCGTCGATAGAAAAGATAATTTATGGTACTAATCTTTTGACAATAACGCAAGAGTAGGAGGTTGACGGATGAAAATAGTTTTGGAATATAAAACTCAAGCTGAACGCGAACGACTCATTGCAGAGAATGCACATAAATTTCTCGTGGAAGAACGCAATATCATTGATGGGAATTTCTTGGTTTTTGCAGATGAAACCCCACCTGTCCCTATAGTATATGTGACTGTA
Source organism: Paenibacillus sp. 1A_MP2 (assembly GCF_052244825.1). Lineage (NCBI taxonomy): Bacteria > Bacillati > Bacillota > Bacilli > Caryophanales > Paenibacillaceae > Paenibacillus > Paenibacillus sp. 1A_MP2. The sequence goes on from NZ_JBQQCS010000001.1 coordinate 1,030,715, forward strand.
CCGCAAGAGGAGTTTGAATCAATCAAGCAAGATAGCACACTCCTGAAAGCACAGAGCAAAGCATTGTCTGACCGTGCCGAATTCACAGATGAAGTAATCGCAGAAATGGCGTTGGAGTTATACAAGTGATCCGGCGTTTCTTATTCTGGCTTCTTTTAAGCTTGGAAGGAGGTGATACCATGGTAGCTATGTTCTTTGCACAGCGTGTGATTCTGGGTAAAACCGAATACAGAACAATCCCTCCAACTCTTCGCGATCAAGTAAACGAGATCCTAATTGACAGTGGAGTTGAATTCTTAATTACGGAGTAACCGGCACGCCAATTATGGAGCGTGTTTTTATTTTGTCCAGAAGGAGGGAAGGCCGTGTTTAACCGGGGAGCATTTAACCGAATGGCATTCAATCGGCAGATATCCGTATTCGTCTTCGGTCGAGCGGTACTGAACGGAGTGGGAGGGTTAACCGCTTCTTCCAGTGCCGAAATGACAGGAACCGTGATTATGGACGGTGTGGGCGAACTGCATGCGGATTTCGTCCGTGAAATATCCAATGCGGCGAAGTTGGACGGTGAAGGCGGCCTTTCTGCTACCTTCATCCGTGAACGACTACAAAAAGCAATCATGCATGGGGTCGGTACACTGAAAGCAAACGGTAGCCGGTTCCATGTTGACTATATAGATTACGTTGGACCGATAAACCCAGGCGACCGGATCATCATTGATTCCAAGAACCTGAAGGTTACACATAACGGAAATAATGCCTTGTTCAATATGGATGGGAATTTCTTCGATTTGAATCTCGGCAACAATACAATCACGTATACGGACCCGGATACTGGCCGATCTGTGTTAATGCGGATTACATTCCAGGATCGATTCGTATAGGAGGGTTAACGTGTTCAAGATGATACTGGTCGATACTCAAGCTGATTTGTGCAGCAAATTCGAAAAGCATTTTAGTGGGATGGATCAAGTAAGTGTAATCAATGCTCGGTTCCAAGATGTTCAGGAATGGGACTGCGTAGTCACTCCTGCAAATAGCTACGGCATTATGGATGGCGGGTTTGATTACTATTTGGCGGAGTACTTCGGTCCGGAACTACAGCGTTCTGTCCGATCCGGGCTTTATGTTCATTATTCAGGAGTCCAGCCAGTAGGGACTTCAATGATTGTAGAGACCGGGAACGAAAAACATCCGTTTGTTGCCCACACACCGACAATGCGTTATCCCATGAGCATTCAAGGAACCATCAATGTGTTTTTGGCTATGAAAGCAGCCATGGAGGCTGTCCAAGACCATAACGATAACGTCAGAGGTGAAATTATTGACACTGTGTTATGTCCAGGTATCGGGACGTGTGCTGGTGGAATGGATAGTAATGCAGCGGCTTATCAAATGAGATTGGCCTATGACATGGTTTTCAATCCACCAAAGAGAATGACATGGGATGTAGTCAGAGAAATTGAAGGGAGGTTTCATGGGGGCTTATGAGAAGACCAGCATATGTAACAGTATATGACTTGCAAATGCGCAAGGTGGCGTATCTGGAAAATGCGTTTGATGTAAGTTATGACGCACCCATGAATGCCTTATGGAGCGCGTCTTTCACTCTTCCGGCTGATGATGCCAAGAACAGTGAGTGTCAACCACTTTACTTTGTGGAGATCCATGACGGGGATGAGAGATTGGAGTTATTTCGGATCTTACCGAGCCAAACACGGCGCGGATCTGATGGGGCGACAATCACATACACATGCGAGCACGTTCTGGCTACTTTGCTGGATGACGTGCTTTTTTTGTATCACACGGTTGGGAATCTGGGCGTGTATACACGAGATGTGATTCAGTACATCTTGTCCAAACAGCTTGTAAAGCGTTGGCAGCTGGGTACAATCCAGTTTGATCGTCAGTTTGAATACAACTGGGAGAATGAAAACCTACTGGGGGCATTGTTCTCCATTCCTCAACCTTTTCCAGATGAATATATGTGGACGTTTGATACAACCGTTTACCCATGGAAACTGAATCTGATAAAGCCGTCCGAACAGGAAGATGCATATATCAGGTACGGGGTTAACTTACAGGGCATCACACGCACTGTGGACCCGTCTAAGGTGTCTACTCGAATTTATGGACTTGGATATGGGGAAGGCGTAAATCAGCTCACATTCGCGGATATCAATGGCGGCAAGCCGTATATCGAAGCGGAGTCGGAGTACATCCAAAAATACGGGATCGTACAGACTATCTTTGTGGACCGGAGGTTTGAATATCCTGAAACGCTTCTGGCACGATGTCAAACGTTACTGGACGAACTGAAAGAACCAAGTGTGCAGTATACGGTAGATGCAGCGGAGATATACGCACTCACCAATGATCCGATTGACCGATTCGTTTCCGGGGCTATGGTTCGGGTGCAGGATGCTGACTTGGGTATTGATATCAAGTCTCGTGTGGTTAAAGTAAGCAAAGGCAATTTGATTGGTGATCCAGGAGCGGTAACGCTTGAGATTGCGAACAAGTCCCAGGACATTGCGGGGAGCATAGCGGAGCTGCGGAACCGGATGCATATCAGTGAGGTATATGCCCAAGGTGCTACCAACTACGATAGTCACGATTTTGCAGATAACTGTGATCCTACACATCCGGCTGTACTACGGTTTTGGCTCCCGGCAGAGACAGCCAGGGTGAACAAAGTAGCGTTGTCGTTCCGAGTAGAGCCATTCCGAGGATATAGCCGAGCTATTGAATCAGCGCCTTCAGTGTCATCGGGTCCAAGTACCAGAAATACAACAGCGAATGGCGGCGGAGAAACGCCAACGACTTCAACTCAGCCGTCTCGGATTGAATCGTCATCCACGTTGGATGATTGGGATCTTTTCGCCATCAACATTCCGGAATACGTAAACAGTGTTCTGGATCATAATCACGGCATTCCTGCTGGTACTTCGCTCATGAAAGCGGATGGAACACCAATCACATTCGTCCCATCTGGCGGGCACGGCCATTCATTGACTACCGATCATCGGCACAGCGTAACAATACCATCACATAATCATACGGTTTCCATAGCGCCACACACTCACAATATGGACCATACACATACCATACCTGCGCATTCTCATGAGATTGAGTTCGGGATTTGGGAGGGGCCTATACCTGAATCGGTTCAGGTGAGGGTAGATGGCGTTTTGGTACCGGGATTGAATACATCTGGCGAAGAAATAGATATTATCCCATTCCTTTCAAAAGATAATAGCGGAAAAATAAACCGGGGAGATTATCACGAAATCACAATAACCCCAGTTAATTCACTGGGGCGTGTCGTGGCGTCAGTCTTCACGCAGATATTCGCGCAAAGCAGAGGCGGCGGGGATTATTAAATTATTCCAGCTGCTTTCAGGTCGGATTCGCTAATGAGGATTTGGTTGCCTTTGTTTATTTTCAATGAAATAGGGTGCCCGTCTTCAGTATAAGCAGTGTAACCTTGTTCAAGTTTTGTGGAATCAACGGTGAACAGTACAGAGTCGCCTGACTTTACATCAAAGAGATCATGTGATCCGCTCTTTTGTTGCTGCACCTTGAGTGTGTATTTTGAAGCGATATCACGTAGGAATACCCATTCTTGCTCAGTTTCTGTAATCACTGAAACGTCTCCTTTCGAGTTAAGGCTGATTTGTTTGTTCTTGGCATCATATTTTACATCTGCATCAAGCAGACTTGCCACTTCGCGCACAGGTAAATAGGTTACACCATCACTGACGATAGGCGCGTTTTTTAGGTTTGCTTGCTCATTGTTTACAATGACTTTGAAATTTGAAATAACAGCTTGGATTGTGGATGGAGCTGCTGCAGCCAAGGTTGCCGATCCGATCATCATACCAACACCAAGAGTTACGACAGTTTTTACCAAAGACTTCTTCAAGGGGCATATCTCCTTTTAAATAGACTATAACATCTATTACGGTAATCACTGGTAAAAGTTTTATAGTATATCAAAATAAGGTGGTGGTGACCATGCTTGTATAACTGAAAATCTTAGTTTGCTCCCGGAGTGGTTGGGGGCTATTTGTATTTCTAAATTATTAGAGAGAGAAAGCGGGGGTTTCGGTATGCAAGAGGGGATGTCTAATGTCATTAAAATGGTATCCGCAGTTTTGGGGGCTGGCGCGGGATACCTCTTTGGAGGGTGGAATATCTTGATACATTTACTTTTAATTTTGGTGGTAGTGGATTGGTTGACGGGATGGGCAGCTGCTTGGATCAAGCATGAGTTGCGCAGCCGTGTAGGTTTTGAAGGTATTGCACGAAAGGCGGCCATTTTCCTTATCGTAACAATTGCCCACTATATAGATGCGGCATGGGGAAGTACTGGATACATCCAGGACGCGGTTGTTTTCTTTTATATTGCAAATGAGCTATTGTCTGTTATTGAAAATGCTGGTCGTATGGGTTTGCCTATGCCGGATGCACTCCGGAACGCGGTGAAAATATTCGAATCCAAATCTTCAGTTCCGACAAACCCGAACCTTCCAGATCCGCCGCAAGATGAAACTACTCAAAAACCAGCAGTCTAATATAAAGAATGGGGTGTTTTAAATCATGCGTAAAATATCAAATGCAGGAATTGCTCTGATTAAATCGTTTGAAGGATGCAAACTCACAGCGTACAAGCCAGTACCAACTGAAAAGTACTGGACAATCGGTTGGGGGCACTATGGGGAGGATGTAAAACAAGGACAGAAGATCACACAGGCGCAGGCTGACGCTATGCTAATTACTGACCTGGCTAAATATGAAGCTTATGTCAATAATCCGTCTTACGTGCCAGTTACGGATAAGCTCACACAGAATCAATTCGATGCGCTCACAAGCTTTTGCTACAACACTGGCCCGGGAAACTTAAAGCAGCTATGTAACGGTCGCACACTAGCCCAGATTGCCGCGAGCATCACCAAGTATAACAAGGCAGGGGAAAATGTCCTGAATGGTCTGGTGAAGCGCAGACAGGCCGAGCTCGACCTATTCAACTCGCCTGATGTGAAGAAGGCCGATGCGGATGACAAAGTAACAGCAATCGTTAATGGTAATCAAATCAAGGGCGCAGTTTTAAAGGATGGTACAGTTCTGATTCCCTTACGAGCTGCTGGCGACAATATTCCAGGTTCAAGGATCGGATGGGACCAAGTAACAAAAACAGCCACGCTTGATACTCCTTGACAATTCATTACCGCAACTACCTCACTAGATTTTCGTGATTTTTGCAACCGCAAACCTTCGACATATATAATTCCCAACAAGTTGGGAAGAACACATGGCGCCACTGGGCTTAATACTGGCGGCGTCTATTTTGTTATTGATAAAGAACGTATGTTCGCATATAATACAAACAAACGTACGTTCTTATCAATTGGAGGCGGAAGCATGAGTAAGAAACTTTCCGGTAACGGAGTCTATGAAGGGTCGAGGTTTATTATGCCCGAACATCTCGAAGCAATGTTACAGCAAGAGAGGGAACAACGGCGTAAAGGAAAACCAATTTTGGATGAGCAAGCTATCGAAGAAATTGTTCGTACTTTAGCTGAATCTTTCCACGAAAAAACAAAGGTCGATCTGGTTGTGTTTAGCCCGTTTGACGACGAACATTATAGTGGAGTTGTAATTGGTATTAATCAAAGCAGAGGTAAGGTCAACCTGTTGTTAGAAGATGATGAACGCCAAATACCGATTGCGGAAATAATCTCTGCAAACGTCTGAAATTGTATGAATTTGGCTATGGAATTGCCACTCCTTCCGGTATAATTAAAGTATACGCTTTATACTGCCGATAAAGGAGAAATGTAGGGTGTGGGAGCTAGTTTGGTTTCTGCTTTTTTCTATGATAGAGATGTTCGGGGCATTTTTGTTTATGATGCTCCTGTTTAGAGAAAACCCAAGAGAATACATCTGGCAAGCAGCTGTTGTTGCGGTTATTATGGGTCTTCAAAGTTACTACTTACGAGGAATTGATCTGGGGTTTGTAGCAGTAGTTATCAATATTTTGTTTTACGTGCTCTTGCTGGCAGCGGTGGTTAAGTTACCAGTAATTTGGTCAGCTATTATAGCATGCGTGGGATTCTTCCCATACGCTTTCGCCCAAGCTGCTCTCTTCGAATTTTTCCAAGGAGAACTACTCCAGTTGATAACCAGTATTCTTTTTATGACACTGGCGTACATACTGTACCGTTTTGGATTAGGATTCGAAGCTCCTTACCACCTTTTGAGATTCCGATGGGAAAAGGTATTGGTCGTGCTCGTGGTACTGGGTTCGTTTGCTCTTACAGCTATCACGATGTATCAAAATTCAGTATGGATTAACATTATATTCTTCGGTGCTGCGTCAGTATTATTCCTTTACTACGCAATTCGTAAAGAAAGGGAACAAACAAGTGATTGAGAATGCAGCCGGTCGAGTGGCTCGACATATTAAATCAGTAGTACCAAATCACCCAGTCCACGAAGAGGACATGCAGCACACGCTAATAATTATCATGAACACGGCCGCTGTTGTTCTTTTTACGTTAATCGGGGTGTTGTTTACGGACAGGGGATCAGAGGTCATAATGCTACTCAAATGCTTTGCGTTACTTCGGCTGGTCTCAGGCGGTCTACACCTTGAATCAAGTATGGGCTGTGCAATTGTAACGGCAGGAACAGCGACGTTGCTCTCTATAATAAATGCCAATACCACTTGGACAATTTCTCTAACGGCAATCAGCATGTTGATTGTCCTGAAATATGCTCCATCAGGAATCGAAAATCAATCTCGCATACCTGAGAGATTTTATCCTCTCCTTCCAGTAATATCTTTCATCATTGTTGCATCAAATCTATGGTTTTTATCGTCTATGGCTGCAATAGCATTTTTTGTACAAGCGTTGACGTTGGTTATAAATGAGCATTTCATGAAGAGGGGGTGACACACATGTTCAAAGTAGCTATGTATTCAGCAATCGCTTCAAGCCTTGGCGTTATTGCTGCAATTACAGTACTGCCTGCAAGTTTGGTATTCGTGAACAATCCGCGACCATCCAAACGACTGCTTAAAAAATAATGGAGGACCACATATATGGAACCTATATCATTGCTGGTTGATCCAAAGGGCAAGAAAGGTGTTACTGCCGTTAAGATCACTGACATACTGTACCTGTCTTATATTAGCGGGTACAGAAAGGTTGCATTCTATACTGCGGATGCGACGTATTACTTTACTGGAAGCAAAGAATACTGGACTGATGTACTAAACAACAGCGGGGCTCGCTTCGTTGGTGTGGATCGTACCAGCTCGGTCAACGCTGAGAAGGTTGCCCGGACGGAAGAAGATCCGCATTACGCCTATTTCGAAAAGTTTCGCCGGATAGGTGAGAAGAGATGTTGGTTGTCTAAAAGAGGTCATGCTGATCTCTTGAAAGAAATGAGCATGATTCGAGAAGAGGCTAAATCACAGTTTATGCCAGTATATCAATACAAAGAGGGGCTGCCATCATAGCAATGGCTGCCCCATTTTTTTAATGAAATATTATATCATAAACACGAACAAATATGTTGTCGAATGGTGGTGTCGAATGCAAAGAATTCAGCCGCCCAATTTATGTTTACACAAGGGTAATAATGGGATTTAATAGAGATGTGAGGTATGAAGATTTTGGGATTGATGTATGTTTGCTGGTTTATTTTTACCCAGGGTTAACTTTTATCCCGGGGAGGGGCTTTCGCCTCCGCCGTTCGCCTAGTCATCCCATTCGTGCAGTTCTTCCATAGTGCAGTTGAGTATTCTCGCTGCATGGGCTGCGTTTTGATATGAGAAAAACTTTTTCCCAGAGATGACTTGAGATATGAAACCGTCAGAAAGGTTCAATTCTTTAGCAAGATCAGTCGCTTTGATCTTGCGTTTGGCTAAAAGGTATGGCAAACGGCTCCTCCCAGGTTCGGGATGCATCCATTCACACCTCATATGCCTAAATTATTCCACTTAACTATTATAGGGGGTAGCAACATGAATATACAATGGCTAGAGCCCGTCATTAAAACAAGGTCTGAAGAAATTGCAGATAGTATTCTAAGTTCGGATGGTTCAAGTCATGATATCCTTTTGGAGTTGATTGCGAAAAGGGACCAGATGAGTGTCGATGAATTCAACTTTGAACTTGAAAATTTATTAATTGTACATACAAAGGCGATAGTTGAACGATCATACAGGGTCGGAGTACAAGAAGCGTTAACATTCAGAAACATGATGGTATAACATAAATGAGCGGCCCTGCATGTAAACAGGGCCGCTCATTTATTATTTTGTGAATGTGTTGTAAAATGAAACCTGACTGAATTCACAAGTAAAGGATGGTTATATAAATGCTCTCTCTGTTGGAATCGTGGGTCTGCCTAATGTTGGTAAATCCACACTGTTTAACGCAATTACACAAGCTGGTGCCGAATCGGCAAACTATCCGTTCTGTACGATTGACCCTAACGTGGGGATCGTTGAAGTACCGGATGAGCGTTTGGACAAATTGACAGAACTCGTTGTACCGAAAAAAACGGTACCGACGGCGTTTGAATTTGTAGATATTGCAGGTCTTGTTCGTGGTGCGAGCAAAGGCGAAGGTCTTGGTAACAAGTTCCTTGCCCACATTCGTGAAGTAGACGCGATTGTACACGTGGTACGCTGCTTTGTAGACGAGAACATCACACACGTCGATGGCAAAATCGACCCGGTAAGCGACATCCAGACGATCAATCTGGAGCTGATCCTGGCCGATATCGAGAGTGTCGAGAAAAAAATCGATCGCTCCAAGAAAAACATGAAGGGCGGCAACAAATCAGCTGCTCAGGAAGTGGAAGTACTGGAGAAAGTGAAGGCTGTTCTGTACGAAGACAAGCCAGCACGCAGCATGGAGCTTACCGATGACGAGCGTCTGATCGTGCGCGATCTGCACCTACTTACCCTGAAGCCTGTTCTGTACGCAGCCAATGTAGCTGAGGACGAAATCGGCGATGTGGCGAACAATGCCTATGTGCAAAAAGTAAGAGAATTTGCAGCTGCTGAAAATGCAGAAGTTGTGCCGATCAGTGCAAAAGTGGAAGAAGAGATCTCCGAGCTGGAAGGCGAAGATAAACAAATGTTCCTGGAAGAACTCGGTATCGAGGATTCCGGTCTGAACCTGTTGATCAAAGCCGCTTACAAATTGCTGGGTCTGTACACGTACTTCACAGCAGGCGTACAGGAAGTTCGTGCATGGACGATTCGCAAGGGTACGAAAGCACCAGGGGCAGCGGGTGTTATTCACACAGACTTTGAGCGCGGATTCATCCGGCAGAAGTCGTTTCCTACGACGATCTGGTTGCAGCCGGTTCCATGAACGGTGCCAAAGAGCGTGGACAACTTCGCCTTGAAGGTAAAGAGTATGTTGTCAACGACGGCGATGTTATGCACTTCCGCTTCAACGTTTAATTCATATTCAATCTACAATCAGATATAACGTTACCAAAAGCCCTGTTGTCTTCCCGTGAAGATCGCAGGGCTTTTTTATATTCTAATCCTGCTGCAGATCGTTACTTATGCTGGATTGTTTGTCATTGGTGGATATAATAAAAATGAGGCAAGCCAAGGGAGGCGGAAATGAGACATTATAACGGGAATTCATTATGTTTCGCCTTAGTTATAAAAGTAATATGGTTGTCTGCCCGGTGAACTATTGCTATCCAGAAGCATAAGAATATGCTATAATTAAGAGTCGTATACCTATGTTAAATTTCACGCTCGGCTTAATGAGTTGAAGCGGGTTTTCAACCGGGTACGCGATTTCTTTTATATAACTTAAAAGTAAAGGATTTGATGACGTTGTAGCGATGTTATACGTCGATCATAAAATGAATCTTTCAGTCAGGGATTTCTGTGAATTCCGTGCCTTGTGAAATATAAATGGTCTGATGATGCATGAAATGAATGCCTATCAGGATCGAATGAATGATGAATGCTGGAACGAAAATAATGCGTGAGGTGACTATATATGTTTGATAAATTACAGGCGTTAGCCGACCGTTACGAGAAACTCAGCGAATTGCTGTGTGACCCGGATGTAGCAAGTGACAACAAGAAGCTGCGGGAATATTCCAAAGAACAATCGGATCTCCAGCCTACCTATGAAGCGTACAATGAGTACAAACAGGTAAGCCAGGATCTCGAAGCTGCAAAAGAAATGCAGGGCGAGAAGCTGGACGACGAGATGCGTGAAATGGTCAAAATGGAAATCGATGAACTGAGCACTCGCCAGAAAGAACTGGACGATCTGATTCGTGTTCTCATGCTGCCAAAAGACCCGAATGATGATAAAAACGTCATCGTTGAAATTCGCGGAGCGGCTGGTGGAGATGAAGCGGCGCTGTTTGCAGCGGATTTGTACCGGATGTACACACGTTTTGCTGATACGCAAGGCTGGCGTGTGGAGCTGATGGACGTGAATACGAACGACTTGGGTGGCTTTAAAGAGGTTGTTTTCCTCATCAATGGACGTGGTGCATACAGCAAACTGAAATACGAAAGTGGTGCACACCGTGTGCAACGTATTCCTACAACCGAAATCGGCGGACGGATTCATACGTCTACTTCGACAGTAGCGGTTATGCCTGAAGCCGAAGATTTCGATATTGAAATTCACGATAAAGATATCCGTGTAGATACGTTCTGTTCCAGTGGTGCCGGTGGACAATCGGTTAATACGACGAAATCGGCTGTACGGGTAACTCACGTTCCAACAGGTATTGTGGCGACGTGTCAGGATGGTAAGTCCCAGAACTCGAATAAGGAAAAAGCATTGCAGGTTCTGCGTACGCGTATCTTCGATATGATGCGTCAGGAAGAAGAAGCGAAAATTTCGAGTGAGCGGAAGAGCAAAGTAGGTACAGGTGATCGCAGTGAGCGGATTCGTACCTATAACTTCCCACAGAGCCGTGTTACGGATCACCGGATCGGATTGACGATGCACAAGCTGGATCAAATTATGAATGGTGAGATTGCGGATATCGTGTCTGCACTGACGATTGCCGAGCAGACGGATATGATGGATAGAGGAGAATAATCTGTGACCCGCGCGCAGTTTGTCATGACGCCGGAACAGAGCTGTCGGGAAGCCTTCGTGGAGGCTTCCTCTTTTTGGAGAAGTGCGGCGTGTACGAGCCGCACAACAATGCCCGGCTGCTGCTGGAACATGTACTCGGCCGCGAAGGGGCCGAGTATTACATGATGCAGCCGGAGCCCTTTCCCAGCGAGCTTCGCAGCCGCTGGGAAGACGCCATCACGCGCAAGGCTGCGGGTGAGCCGGCGCAGTACATTATCGGCAGCCAGGAATTCTACGGGCTGCCGTTCGAGGTCACGCCGGCCGTGCTGATTCCGCGGCCGGAGACCGAGCTACTGGTCGAGGCTGTGCTGCGCGAAGCCGACCGCGTGTTTCCCGGCGGCGCTCCGCTCGCCGTCGACATTGGCACGGGCAGCGGAGCCATCGCAGTGACGATGGCTTCGCAGCGCCCGCGCTGGCAGGTAGGCGCCGGAGATATCTCGGCGGCAGCCCTGCAAGTGGCCGCGCGGAACGCGGCCGCGAACGGAGTACAGATCGACTTCCGCGAAGGCGATCTGCTGGCCCCGTTCGCCGGGGCACGGGTGGACATCCTGGTGTCCAACCCGCCCTACATCCCGGCGGCAGATATCGCCGGGTTGCAGCCCGAGGTGCGCGATCATGAGCCGCGCACGGCACTGGACGGCGGCCCGGATGGACTGGGGCCGTACCGCATCATGGTGGAGCAGCTTGCGCTGCTGCCTGCGCCGCCGCAGATCATTGGTTTTGAGCTGGGTCAGGGACAGGCCGGGGACATCGCAGCTCTGCTTGAATCAGCTGGATATTGGCCGGAAATTATCGTCGTCCCAGACCTTGCAGGCATTGAACGGCATGTATTGGGTGTTCGCACTTCGGAACAGGTGACGAAAATGTAAGGTTCCACGGGTTTTCTTTTTGCCGTGAAATCCTCTACAATGAGATATACCGAAGATTGCTGAATGCTTGGAGGAACATAACTACATGCTGCATAAATTCAAAAAAATAGACTATTCCATTGTTTTTATATTGCTCATTCTGATGGTCATCAGTATTTTGTCGATCTATAGTACCACCTTTGGCAGACCGAAGCTGGAGGGACTCACGAAAAGTGCAGTGTTGTATTATATTTTAGGCTTCGTGGTCTTTTTTGGGATGACGATGATCAATTACAAATTCATTATCAAAAATTATTTGTATATCTATGGCGTGGGTATGCTGCTTCTCATTTTCGTTATGTTCTTTGGTAAAGAATATTACGGAGCGAAAGGTTGGCTATCCATATTCGGAGTCAGTTTGCAGCCTGCTGAATTGTTCAAGCTATGCCTGATTGTGTTTTTATCGGCCTTTTTGGCCCGCAAGAAGAATTGTCCGCTTTATTTCGGACGTGATGTCATTCCAATCTCACTCTGTGTACTGCCGCCATTACTACTCGTATTACTCCAAAATGACTTGGGGAATGCGTTAAGTTATGTGGTCATTCTCGTGGGACTATTATGGATTGGTAATATTAAATTTACTCATGCCCTTATCGGTTTTATTATTGCTGTGGCTGCATTTATCGGTGGTATACAGGCTTATATTCATTATCATGATGAGATTGTGAAATTTCTGAAGGATGTTGGTCGTTCGCACTGGGCCGATCGTTTCGACCCATGGCTCGTGCCGGAACTGACCTCAAGAGATGTGCTCTGGCAGACGTATAACGCGAAGCTTGCGATCGGTTCTGGCGGCATTACAGGCAAAGGGTATTTGGAAGGAACAACGATTCAGTCCAATCGGGTGCCATTGGCATATGCCGATTCGATTTTTGTACAGATCGGGGAGGAATTTGGGTTTATAGGTGCCTCCGTGTTGCTGCTACTGTACTTTATTCTTATTCACAGGCTGGTGCTGATTGCGCTGGAATGTAAGGACAGGGCAGGGCCATATCTAATTGTCGGCATTATAGCGATGCTGCTCTACCAGATCTTTGTCAACATTGGTCCGTTCATTGGTCTGATGCCATTGACAGGGATTACGTTGCCGTTTATCAGTTCAGGTGGTACCTCAATTATGATCAACATGATTAGTATGGGGATTGTGATGAGTATCAAGGTGCACACGGAAGAGAACGAGGATATTCTGGGTTCCGCTGAACAACCTGGCATTACAGAAATGGTCATGAAGCTATTTAGACGCAAATCAACACAGCAGGAGCAGTAATTTTTATTCAAGGAAGAACCTTTTCCAAGAGAATACGATATATGTTAACCCTGGAATCAACAGATCGGAGCAAGATAGATCTGTGGGTTTCAGGGTTTTTCGTTATTTTGTTTGGCAGGTTTCCAATTTGTCTTCCAATTCTATACAATGGTAATATTGAAGACTACTGGAAAAAATTAATGGGTTGTTGAGCCTCAGGAGGATATGTGGTGCGAACATGCTGAGAATGCTGAAGAAGATGGACGGGGTTATTTTGTTTGTGTTGCTGCTGCTTATGGTTATGAGTGTGTTTACGGTGTACAGTGCCATTCAGTCCGATCCGAAACTTGGGAATCATCATATCAAAACCTTGCTGTTTTACGGGATTGGATTCGTAGCTATCATTGGTATTGGATTGGTCAATTATAAACTGTATATCCAATATGCATTTTATATTTACGGAGTCGGGATCGTGCTGCTGATTCTTGTCAATTTTGTTGGCGGACCTATCAATAATGCGAATGGCTGGATAAAGATTAATGAATATCTTTCTTTTCAACCGGCAGAATTGTTCAAAATGATCCTGATTCTGTTTCTGGCGCATGTATTGGTCAAAAGAAAAAATTCTACGCTTCGTTTCTGGAAAGACATCGTGCCTATTGGTTTATGGACGTTCGTTCCCTTTGCACTTGTAATGATTCAGAATGACCTGGGCAACGCCCTCGGATACATCGTGATTCTGGTTGCTGTGTTATGGATTGGGAATATCAAGCTGTCGCACGCATTAATTGCTCTTGCCATAGTGGGAATATCCTTTTTTGGATTCGTCAAAGCATATACGTCGTATCACGATGAGATTTTTACCTTTCTGGAAAAGGCGAACCGGGAGCATTGGGCCGAGCGAATTGATCCCTGGCTTGTACCGGATAAAGCCACATCGAAGGCCTCGTGGCATACGAAAAACGCCGGTCTTGCCATAGGATCGGGAGGCATAACAGGCAAAGGTTACATGCAGGGAACTTCCGTTCAATCGGGGCGTGTACCGTATACGTATTCGGATTCCATTTTTGTGGTTATTGCTGAGGAGTTTGGTTTTGTAGGCGGCTCTGTTCTGCTCTTACTGTATTTTATCCTCATCCATCGTATGGTGTTAATCGCCTTCCACTGTAGAGACCGGGCAGGACCTGTCGTGATTGTAGGTATTATCGGCATGCTGTTATATCAGGTGTTTGAAAATATTGGTGCTTTCCTCGGACTGATGCCGCTTACGGGCATTACACTGCCGTTTATAAGCTACGGAGGAACCTCGTTGCTCATTAATATGGCATGTATCGGGCTTGTGATGAGCATTAAATTGTATGGTCAGGAAGACGAGGACGAGCTTTTTATGGGAGAACAAAGACCTACCTTACTGGAACGCTTATGGAGTATAGTCAAAAAGGAAAAGACAACAGCGTAACTTTGAACTTTGGTATGATTCAATTCTGCCATGGACATCCATCATCCCATTCAGAGGATGTTGGAGTATGTAATGGAGCCGTATATGATTTATTTGCTATCCGATCTTTGCCTGCGCAGCTAGGTGAAGATCTTTTTTTGTTTTAAAAGTAAAGTAATCTTTGAATCTTGGATGGATACCAAATTTAATTTTTATTGACAAATATTTCAATTCTGTATTATCCTAATTTTAACTAGATTTAAAACGTATTTTAACAGACCCTTAACCCTGCACGACAGACAGTAATAAATACGTCAACTATGAGTATCAAACAACTCCCCCTCCCAGCACTCAGTCATGCTAAGTCGAATGTATTCGTCATTCGTTGGTGTACTCTTCCCTAAATCATCAGAATAAGTCAGCTAAATTGGAGATTCCTGTATTCTTTATACCTCCCAGGTCAATGTTCAACGTTCAATAATTCATTCTTATCATAGCTTGTTTGCTATTCTATAAAATCATCTATTGGTTCTGTGCAGAACGTCGATGGCTTGTTTATTCTTCAAAAGTGAAATCGATTTCAATTTTATTGTAAACGCTTACTTATATTTTGGTTCTCTCTGATTTGAAGCAGAAAGGATGAGAAGCTATGTGCGTTAACACGTACAGGTATGGATGCACAGCGGCGTTGATGAAGGAAGAGGTGAGAATTGCAGGGCGCGGCCCTCCTGTGAAGTGGGATACAGTCATAGGCCACGCTGCTGAATTTAAAAATTTAAACCCCGAAGGAGCGTTCGAAAATGAATATTAATCGAGTTGGTAAGGCCCCATCGATCGTAAAAGTGTTCATGCTCTTGTTTTTATCTTTAGCATTAATAGCTTCAACGATTGTCATTGGTCCTGCCAAGAAGGCAGGGGCTGCTCCACTCCCGAAGAAAATCATTGCTTATGTGGCGGGGTGGGCCAATTGGACCGCGAATGATATCAAGGCAGAGCAGCTCTCTCATATCAATTACTCCTTCGCGCTCATCTCCAACGGCAAAGCGACGATTACCAATACAGATCGTACCAAACTGCAGCTCATGGTTGGATTAAAATCCAGAAACCCTGACCTGAAGGTGTTATTGTCTGTCGGTGGCTGGGGAGCTAACGGTTTCTCTGACGCCGCGCTAACAGACGCCTCACGTACAACGTTTGCCGACAGTATTGTGCAACTGGTAACCTCCAATAATCTGGATGGCGTCGATCTGGATTGGGAATATCCTACTAACCCTGCTGCCGGTACAACTGCACGACCGCAGGATAAACAAAATTTCACACAACTGCTCTCGAAGGTTCGTGAGAAGCTGAATGCTCAAGGACAAATTAATGGAAAGCAATATCTGCTGACTATTGCCGCAGGAGCGAGCAGTAGTTATCTGAACGGTGTGGAAATCAATAATATCACGCCATTGCTGGATTGGATCAATCTGATGACTTACGATTTTCATGGAACCTGGGACGCAACCACAGGTCATCATACGAACTTGTCCGGTAGAGATATAAGTGTAACGTCTGCGGTCAATCTATTCAGAAACAGCGGTGTTCCCGCGAACAAGCTGGTCATTGGTGGAGCCTTTTACGGCCGGGCCTGGACTGGTGTCCAGAATTCAAATAATGGTCTGGACAGACCTGGTTCCGGTGGATTTGAACCCGATTACAACACGATTGTCAGCCAATATTTGAATAAAAACGGATATACACGGTATTGGGACAGCAGTGCCCAAGCTCCATATCTGTTTAATGGGAATACCTTTATCTCCTATGACGACCCGCAATCGCTCAGCCTGAAGGTACAATATGTGAAAAACAGCAATCTGGGTGGTATCATGTTCTGGGAGTACAGCAATGACCGATCTGGTGCGCTGCTTCAGGCCGTATATTCAGAGGTTACAGGTGGTGGTTCGGTGCAGCCGCCAAATCCAAGCGGGTACGCGTATTTGGTTGCACAAGCGAATCAGCAAATTGTCTCCGCCGAGAATAAGGGCAATGACCAGCTTGTCGCCAATCGGACAACGGCAGGAGACTGGGAGCTTTTTGAATGGATCACTAACTCCGATGGAACGGTGTCCCTCAAGTCCAAAATCAATAATAAATATGTCACAGCAGATGTTAACGTGGGTGGTGCTCTGATCGCCAAAGCCACAACCATTCAGCAATGGGAGAAGTTCAATCGTGTGGATTTGGGTGATGGAACAATTGCATTGCAAGCCCTCGCCAATAACTTGTATGTGACCTGTGATCTGAATAATGGCGGTAAGCTTGTAGCAAGCCGCAATTCGGTTGGCGGGGCATGGGAAGCTTTTCGGGTGAATAAGTAACTGAGAAGCAAGAGCTCCATGCAGCTTGATAACAAGAGGGTAGGCTAGAATTGAGATGGATCAAGGAAGTGCCAGCCGACAAGTGTTCCATGGGCAGGCGCTTCTTTGATTTTCGTCAGACATAAGGCATGCTAACGGTCCTTTCGTTTTAAGTCTGTCCATCCTATTTAAATTTTAGTAGATTTGTAATCTAGCAGGTTTACTTCGGTCTCTTCCGGGCATACTGATAGACATGAGAGAGTTACAGGGGCCGAGGGGGAGAACGGAATGAGCAGAAGAATCGTGAAACAAATTGGACTTATTATTGTATGTCTTATGATGATCATAATGATGTGGGAAGGTCAGAAAACCGATGCAGCTGTGGCGGCCACAGCAATTCCGGAACAATCCATTCGCTTGCGTATTCTCGCAAACTCGGATGCAGCGGGAGATCAGCTGGTCAAACGCGAGATTCGTGACGCGGTCGTTGCTCAGATGGGTGAGTGGGTAACTCAACTGGAGAATCCGCAAAGCCTGGATGAAGCACGTGGGGTCATTCGTCAGCATTTATCTGAAATTGAGGATCGTGTGGAGAAGAGCTTGCCAATCGTGGCTTAACCTATTCGTATCAGGTGGAACTCGGGGTTGTTCCTTTTCCAACCAAATTATATGGGGGTACCGTATATCCTGCTGGAGATTACGAAGCAGTACGGATAACACTGGGGAAAGGTGAAGGGCAAAACTGGTGGTGTGTGCTGTTTCCACCGTTATGCTTCATAGATGCAGGCACAGGTGATGCACTTGCGAAGCCTGCAACAGCATCTGCTGCTGCTGCTTCTGAGCCTGGGGATGCACAAGCATCTGTACAGGCAGCAACACCGGAAGCGCGTTTCTTCCTGTGGGATATGGCCGTCAAATTGTGGGACTGGGTAACGGGATTGTTTGCATAACATGCTGCTAGACATAGGCTTTATCAGGGGGCTTCGATTCAGGGAAGTGCCCCTTTGTCTTATTCTGGATTGGAGTCAAAGTCCCCGTGATGTTAATCGCTAGATAGAATTCTGACCGCATCCTTGGAAAGAGCAGATATGTTATAATTACAGGAATCAGCAAATATAAGCGAAGAAGGCAGCGCGCAAGCGCGTTTTCTTGCATAAACTACCTTACTGAAGTTTAGGAATGATGGATATATGACTAGAGAGAACGAACGATTGCATCAGTCTTTCATGAATGACATGGAGAAAGATGGAAGTATAGAGAAAATGGTTACGAGCATGTGGGACGTCAATGTATTGGTAACCAATGAGAATACTGAAGATGCGGCCAAAGGAAGTGTGTATAAAAAGGCCCTCGCTGACTTGCAGGATGCCGCAGCCTGTCTTCGTCAAGGGCAGACCGTAGCCTTCCCGACCGAGACGGTATACGGTCTGGGCGCTGACGCTCGCAGCACAGCAGCGGTGGAAGCTGTATTTGCAGCCAAGGGGCGGCCTTCAGACAATCCGCTGATTGTGCATATTGCACAGCGTGACCAGCTGGATTCACTGGTCACGGAAGTGAATAGCACAGCGGAGGCCCTCATGGCGGCCTTCTGGCCGGGGCCGCTTACGCTCGTGCTGCCGGTTAGGCCAGGGGCGGTATCCCGCGGGTTACCGCCGGTTTGGATACGGTGGCCGTGCGTATGCCGGACCATCCGGTGGCCTTGCAGTTGATCGCGGCGGCGGAATGCCCGGTCGCCGCGCCGAGCGCCAACCGCTCCGGGCGGCCAAGCCCGACACTCGCTGCACATGTGCGCGAGGATCTGGCAGGCCGCATCGGCGGCATCGTGGACGGCGGCCCCACCGGGGTGGGCGTCGAGTCCACGGTGGTGCAGGTCGGTGACGACGGTACCGTCACCATCCTGCGCCCTGGCGGCATTACGGCGGAACAGCTGTCCGCCGTTGCCGCCCGTGTCGCCACGGACCCGGCGCTGCTCGCCGAGGGGCCCGGTGGCGATGACAGCCCGGCGCCGCGCTCGCCGGGCATGAAGTACACGCACTACGCGCCCGCAGGTGCGCTGTGCGTGGTGGAGGGGCCGCCCGCAGCGGTGGCGGCCTGGATCAGCGCCGCCCTCGCAGAGGCGGCGCAGCGCGGGGAGCACACCGCAGTGCTGGCGTTCGCCGAGCACGCGGAGCAGTACCGCGCCGATGCCGTGTTCTCGCTGGGCGAAGCCAGCGAGCTGGAGGAAGCAGCGCGCCGGCTGTACGCTGCGCTGCGCAGCTGCGATGAGCAGGGAGCCACATATATTGTGGCTGAAGCCTGCTCGCGCGAAGGGCTGGGAGCAGCCGTCATGAACCGGCTGCTCAAGGCGGCAGGTCACCGACTCATACAGGTCGGTAACCAAAACTAACTAATACTACTGGTGCCTAACTTACGGGTTGCTCATCATTCTATAAAGTGTAGTCTGTCTTTCCCTTATGAAGGTTTGAAAAGGGCTATTCTACGCGTTTGTAATCCAAAGTTAAGGGGGATTCGTGTGGATTCTATAGTGAGCTCGGGGATAAGAGAATATGGCGAATACAAGCTAGATGATTTTCATATTGCTGATGTTACTATACCGCAGTCCAGGACGACACAAATACAAGCCTCAACACCTTCTTCTTTAGGCGTACTAAGAAAGTTTAATATACATCATGATAAATCAGGGCTTCTGTACGTAAAATCGGGTTACAGCAGAGGCGCTTTCTTCTCTATAGATCAACCTCTTTCAGAAAAGATAGCGTGCGAAATAGGTGAATTACTAGGTTTTAATGTGGTTCATTGTTAGTCAGTCCTTCAAACTCCCTCACCAGGAATTTGCTAGCTGTGATGTGATTACGGACAAAAAGGGGAAAGAGTTATATAAGGAACTAACGGCAGAGGGTCTGGATGATGGTAAGAAAAATATAGATCAGATGATTGTATTTGATTACATTATTCATAACACAGATCGGCATAAGAAAAATTTTGGATTCATAGTGGATAGGAAAGAAGGTAAATTTCCTTTTGCACCGCTGTTTGATCATGGTCTTGCTTTTTGTTCAGAGTTTAGTAGCTCTGATATTGCTAACGATGGTCAAGAAATTTTGGGATTTTCAATAGGTAAACCCTTTACCAATTTGAGTGGAGCTTTGGATTTAGTAGATAAAGATAGCCTACAAGGAATTAATCTTAATATTTCGATTGAAGAGGTCATTGCTGTAATTAACAAATATGCTCCGTTGATGTCATTTGACAGAGCAGAATTTATTAAGCAGTTTATCGCTAGGAGGTATAAACATGTCCAAGGTTTATTTTCTCAGGTATAAAAATGTTGTTATTGGACATTTTTCATTGGATGGAAAAAAATATACGCCAACAGTTGATGCAGGAAAATTAGGGGATGCGGGATACCCCTTTGGACTATATAAACTCACTCACACCAGTTCGGGTGAACTCTACATTGACAGAGATAAACAGCCAAGCTACGAAGATATTAAACTCTGGCTAAGTGAGCGTGTTTTCCCGAAAGAACGTCAAGGAGCCAATCAAATACTTGAATCGCTGGGTTTGTCCACGTATAACCCTTGGGAAATTGCGAAGAAGACTAATGCTATAAGTTTAAACGATTTTTATTGGATGAGTGACAAGCTGGAAGATTCATTCGAAAATATTAACGCTTATCATGCTTCTTTTGAGAACTTTAATGATTTGGCTGCGAAGTCGACACTACAAGACCCTGTAAAGAAAATTAAAGGTTTTGAAGATTTTGAGGAACCTAGGGAAGAATTGGCTATTAAATGGGTTGAGTAAGCAGGTATTGTAGCAAATCATAAATCATTGACGATATTTTATCGTGTTCTGAAGACAGACATTCTCAGGTTATGTTTAGGTCCTTGTCCGCATATGGTGTACAAGAACCTTTACGTGACTTGGGGGTATGGGGATGTGGGATGTGTCTGCCCATGTAGGGCAGTTGGTAACCATTTTGATCATGGCAGTCGCACTCGGACTCGACGCGTTCTCACTCGGCATCGGGATTGGCATGAAGGGCATTCGTCTGAGAGACGTATTGCGAATCAGTACCGTAACGGCCCTGTTTCACATCATCATGCCGCTCATCGGCATGTATACGGGCAAATATGTCAGTTCCCTGCTTGGTGACATTACGACGTATGCAGCTGGCGGTTTGCTGGTCCTGCTCGGTGCCCATATGATTTTGAACGCTTTCCGGGAGGGAGACACCAAACTGGTGGATCATCGCTCTCTGCTCGGTGTGATTCTATTCTCTCTGAGTGTCAGTGTGGATTCGTTCTCCGTTGGAGTCTCGCTCGGCATGTTCAGCAGTGATTTGGTGTTAACAGTGTTGGCTTTTGGCGTATGCGGTGGATTAATGTCCGTTATGGGTCTGCTGTTGGGACGGCGTGTGAGCCAGAACATGGGGATTATGGAGAAGCGGTCGGCGGAGCAATCTTGCTCGCTTTTGGACTTTTGTTTATATTTTAAAATATAACGTTAACTATAATTACAGCCTAGTGCAGTCTTCAATATATAGGTATGAGGTTCATTGGATCAGATGGAGTTTCAACATGATTCGACAACATTTGCAAAATGGGGAGGCTAACCACAATGAAACATATTTTGTTTGTATGTACAGGGAATACTTGCCGCAGCCCCATGGCGGAGGGACTTTTACGTAAACTGGCGTCTGAGCGTGGCATTCAAGTGGACGTTCGTTCCGCAGGTGTAGCCGCAACAACGGGCATGCCGATTTCCCGTCATGCGGAGGCCGTATTAAGGGATCACAACGTGGAGGGACCACCTCATTCGACGCTTCTAAGCGCGAACCTGGTTGGCTGGGCCGATCTGATTCTCACATTGACACGCAGTCATAAACAGCATGTCATGCAGGTTTTTCCTGACTCGGTACACAAGACATATACTTTGAAAGAATACGTGGAAAATGACGAGCAAGTCCTGAATGATCTTCAGGAACTGGACAGCCTGTTTGCGACATTGGAGATGAAACGTGCGCTCGGTCAGGAGATTTTGGCATCTGAACGTGAGCGGGCGATCGAGATTAGGCAGCGCATTCCGAGCTTTGACATTTCGGACCCGTTCGGCGGCAGTCGCGACGATTACAACATTGCCGCGGCAGAGATTCGGACCGCGCTCGACAGACTTTTGGACAAGTTGGAGTAATTGGAAGCCTTATTAAAACGGACATGGGATGTAAATTAGTCGTTGATTTTAAACGCAGGTTGTTTTATGATGAATGGGAAAACAGGGATCCGGTGTAACTGGCGACGAAGTGGGCACAACCACAATGGAGCACCGGAACGAACGGCCGGTCGCCTGGGCAAAAGAGCAATTCTGCGTTACCCGCAGACTGCTCTTTTTTTCGTCTTTCATCTGATTATTCGCTATAATAGTACCTGAAATGCCATGCAAGAATACGAAGGGCAGCCAAGAGGAAGCCAGGCATGATTTTATCGGGAGGCGATAGGATGACTATTGAATTAGATTCGGAACAACCCGGATTGCATGAACAGACTGCATCCATACTGCGTGAACTGGCGCTTGCCGGACAGCTTGGACCTGGACAGATGGTTGTGATCGGTACAAGTACAAGTGAAGTCGCAGGCAAACGGATTGGTACAAGCGGTGCAGTTGAAGTGGCGCAGCAGCTCCTTGCGGGTATACGCGAGGTGCAGCAGGAGTTCGGTTTTGATGTTGTATTCCAATGCTGTGAGCATCTGAACCGCGCACTGGTTATGGAGCGTTCTCTGCTTACACGTCTTGGATTGACTGAAGTGGGTGCAGTACCTGTGCCCAAAGCAGGTGGTTCCATGGCATCCGCAGCATATGGCTCGCTGACCGATCCATGCTTGGCAGAACATGTGCAGGCCCATGCGGGACTGGATATTGGCGAGACGATGATTGGCATGCACTTGCGGCATGTGGCAGTACCTTTCCGTACAGCCCTCCGCTACATTGGTGATGCCCGTGTAACTACAGCGTTGACCCGTCCCAAGTTGATTGGTGGCGAGCGCGCAGTGTATCGCATGGAAGAGCAACCGGATTCGACATTTTGTGACTAATTTTTACTCAACCAATTCACTTAGGGAGGAATTTAATCATGGAACAATTGCGCAAGAATGACCCGGCAGTACTGGAAGCGATGAATTTTGAACTGAAACGTCAACAGAACAACATCGAGCTGATCGCATCCGAGAACATCGTAAGCGAAGCAGTTATCGAGGCTCTTGGATCTGTACTTACGAACAAATACGCTGAAGGCTATCCAGGCAAACGTTACTACGGTGGTTGTGAACATGTCGATATCGTTGAGGACATTGCCCGTGACCGTGCCAAAGAACTGTTTGGAGCAGAACATGTCAATGTTCAACCTCACTCCGGTGCACAAGCGAACATGGCAGTATATCTTGCGGCTTTGAAACCAGGTGACACTGTACTGGGCATGAACCTTGCGCATGGCGGACACCTCACACATGGTAGCCCGGTTAATGCTTCCGGCTTGCTGTACAATTTCGTGGCTTATGGTGTACAAGAAGATACGTTCCTGATTGATTACGATGAAGTGCGCAAAGCCGCATTCAAACATCGTCCTCGATTGATCGTTGCAGGTGCAAGTGCATATCCGCGTATCATTGATTTTGAAAAGCTTGCTTCCATCGCCAATGATGTAGGCGCTTTGTTCATGGTGGATATGGCTCATATTGCAGGACTGGTAGCTGCAGGATTGCATCCAAGCCCAGTTCCACATGCGCATTTCGTAACAACAACAACACACAAAACGCTTCGTGGACCTCGTGGTGGTATGATTCTGTGCCGCAAAGCATGGGCAGCAGCGATTGATAAAGCGGTATTCCCGGGTTCCCAAGGCGGACCTCTGATGCACGTGATTGCTTCCAAAGCGGTAGCCTTCGGTGAAGCACTGCAACCTTCGTTCAAAACATATGCACAAAATGTGGTGAAAAATGCACAGGTGCTGGCTGAAACGTTGATTGCTGAAGGATTGAACATCGTATCCGGTGGTACAGACAACCACTTGATGCTGATCGACACACGCAGCGTGAATATCACAGGTAAGGAAGCTGAGCATGTACTTGATTCCATCGGCATTACCGTGAACAAAAATGCCATTCCGTTTGATCCGACCAGCCCGTTTGTAACGAGCGGAATCCGGATCGGTACACCTGCCGCTACTTCCCGTGGTATGAATGAAGAAGCGATGGTGGCGATTGGTAAGATTATTGCCAAAACATTGAAAAACCCTAAAGATGCAGCGAAATTGGACGAAGCCCGTGCGGAAGTAACTGCACTGACCGATCAATTCCCACTCTACACTGACCTTAAATACTAAAAAACATTGCACGTGCTGCTTGTATTTGAGGTGTTCTTAATGTAAACACTCAGACGGAGCAGACAGAATGAAGATGGAGAAGCGTAGCGTTCGCCTTTATCCCCGGATTTTCCCTTAATAAGGGGGTTCAAAAAAATCCGGGGATAACAGCGATCGAAAGGTCATTCTGTTTGCGGAGCATTGCTGTGTTTACATGCATTTGATCATCTCAACGACATAACATCACGAGCAAACAGGACCGGAAGACTCATTTTTCCGGTCCTATTTTTGTAGGATTCGGTTTTCTGTGATGATTAGGTGCCCTTTGATGGTGTAATTCGGTGTAGGTGATGATATAATATACAGGATTTATCGGGGCCTATGAATGATGATTAGGCATATTTGGTAATGCTGAACATGAAGAACATACCGGAGGGACAAATTAGATGGGAAAATTAGTAATATGTGATCACCCTTTGATTCAACACAAACTGACGTTTATACGCGACATGCGTACGAATACGAAAGATTTTCGTGAATTGGTGGATGAAGTAGCAACGTTGATGGCTTACGAGATTACAAGAGACGTTGAGCTGGAGACGATTGATGTACAGACTCCTGTAGCTGCAACACAAGGTAAAGTTATTTCTGGACGTATGCTCGGACTGGTACCAATTCTGCGCGCAGGACTCGGCATGCTGGATGGTGTTGTAAAATTGTTGCCAGCTGCAAAAGTTGGACATGTTGGTCTGTTCCGTGACCCGGAAACACTGCAACCGGTAGAATATTACACCAAGCTGCCTACAGACGTAACTGAGCGTCAACTGATTGTCATCGATCCGATGCTGGCAACGGGTGGTTCTGCCATTGCTGCTATTGACGTGCTCAAAAAACGCGGCTGCACACAAATCAAAATGATGAATCTGGTTGCAGCTCCTGAAGGAGTAAAAGCCGTTCAAGAAGCCCATCCGGATGTAGACATCTACGTTGCTGCGCTGGATGATCGTCTGGATGATCACGGCTATATCGTTCCCGGACTGGGAGATGCAGGAGACCGTCTGTACGGCACTAAATAAGCATATTGCATGCTGAATAGAAAAGGGGCTTTGCTTCAATGTCCAAGAAAATTAAAGTCATGACGATATTCGGGGTGCGCCCGGAAGCCATCAAGATGGCTCCGCTTATTTTGGAACTGCAGAAACATCCCGAATCTATTGAATCGATCGTTTGCGTTACTGCACAGCATCGTCAGATGCTGGATCAGGTTCTTGAGGTATTCGATATTCATCCGGACTACGATCTCGATGTGATGAAAGACCGCCAGACGCTGAATGAAATTACGATTCGTGTGCTGGGAGGTCTGGAGCCGGTTTTGCGTGAAGCAAAGCCGGATATCGTATTGGTTCACGGGGATACGCTGACAACGTTTGTAGCCAGCTATGCTGCGTTCCTGCAACAGATCCAGGTGGGGCATGTGGAAGCGGGCCTCCGGACGTGGAACAAGCTCTCTCCATACCCGGAAGAAATGAACCGTCAGTTAACCGGGGTGCTTGCTGATTTGCATTTTGCGCCTACGGACTGGTCGTCTTCCAACCTTGCCAAAGAAAATAAACCGGAGTCTAGTACGTATGTCACAGGCAATACGGTAACAGATGTGTTTCAATATACAGTACGGCAGGATTATAAACATCCGGTACTCGATTGGGCACAGGGCAAGCGTCTTGTGCTGATGACAGCTCACCGCCGTGAATCCCAAGGCGAGCCTCACCGTAACATTTTCCAGGCTGTCAAACGGATTGCCGACGAGTTTGAGGATATTGCCATCGTGTACCCGGTGCATCCAAGTCCTGCTGTGAAGGAGCCGGCTCACGCGATTTTGGGGAATCACCCCCGTATTCAACTTATTGATCCACTAGACGTGGTGGATTTGCATAACTTTTACCCGCATACGCACTTGATTCTGACAGATTCAGGCGGTTTGCAGGAAGAAGCACCTTCGTTTGGTGTGCCTGTTCTCGTTCTGCGGGACACAACGGAGCGTCCGGAGGGAATCGAGGCTGGAACACTGGAGCTGGTGGGTACCGAAGAGGAACATGTATATGAGCGGACCAGAGCTCTGCTTACAGACGAAACACTGTATGCAAGCATGAGTCAAGCGGCCAATCCTTATGGAGATGGACATGCTTCGGAAAGAATTGTCAATGCGATTTTGCATCATTTTGGTGTGAATAGTGAACGTCCGGAATCATTTCACAGAAAATTCAAAAAATAATTCATTTTTTCTGACGGATTTATAAAGGGTACAGCATACAGTTAAACTGTACGGTTTACGCGGGTTTATGGGCTCTGAGGGCCTGTAATCCCGTCGTTTTCCCCTTTAAAACACTAAAATCATTCAATTGACAAAGGCTCTCATCATTCAGTAAAATTAACTGGGATTGCAAGGGTGGCGTGGAAAATGGCCGATTCGAACAAACCAAATTCATCCCGTAACCATGATGATAATGTGTGGAAAGCAATGGGGCTCGTGACAGCTTTTGGAATCGAGATTGCCATTCTCGCTGTTGCTGGATATTACGTTGGCTCCTGGTTGGACAAGACCATCGGAGGTAACGGAATATGGATCGCCGTAAGCGTTCTCTTTTTCTTGGCGGCGGGCGGTGTAAGCATCTACTTTATCGCGAAAAAATTCATGGGGGAAAGTGATGAGTGAACTAACCAGATACCGCAGAATGATGACTGTTTTCATCATGTACTTTCTTATGATTTGTTTTCTCGCTGCGGCCTTTATGCCACGTGTGGAGACAATTGCTTTGGGACTGGCCCTGGGTACAGGAATTAGCTGGATAAATGCATTTTACCTGGGCTACAAAGTAAGGAAAATGTCGGATGATGCGGCAGAAGGTAACTTGAAGCGTGTGAACCTGGGATTTTTGACAAGAGCGGCACTCGCAGTGCTCGGTATCTTCATATCGATGCGCTTTCCGCAGTACTTCAATACATATGCGGTTGCAGGCGGTCTGGTCCTTGCACAATTTTCCTTACTGATTATAGGGATCGTCTATTCCCGCAGAGCAGAATGATGTTAGGTGCTGCAGCTTTCAAGTCGAGAAAGGGGTGAGAAAAATATGCATGAAGCTCCAATTATTATGCTTGGCGGATTTCGACTGGATCTATCGGTTCTGTTGATGCTGGTTGTAACAGGTGCACTTGTTTTTATTTTTGCTGTACTGGCAACACGGAGATTATCCGTTGAAAATCCCGGCAAGCTGCAAAATTTTATGGAGTGGGCAGTAGAATTCGTCCGCAATCTGATTTCCAGCACGATGGACATGAAGAAAGGGAAACATTTTATCTCTCTCGCTCTTTCCATGATTATGTTCATTTTTGTAGGCAACATGCTCGGTCTTCCGTTTCAGGCGGTAACCGCGGTGGATAGCGCAGAACATGCGCAGGTGTTCGGTCAACCGATTGTTACGGCAGTAGACGCGTTTGAAGAAGCGCATGCCAAGGACCCTGAAGCACACCCGCACGTTGAGCTGGCCTGGTGGAAATCACCGACAGCTGACTTGTCTGTAACGATGGGATTGGCACTCGTAGCATTCCTGGTGTCTCATGGACTGGGATTGTTCCGTAACACAAGAGGATATCTGCAACATTATCTTAAACCGTTCGCCTTGTTCTTGCCGATCAACCTGATTGAGACGGCATCCAAGCTGCTAACACACGGAATGCGTTTGTTCGCGAATATTTTCGCGGGCGAGGTACTGATTACAACGATCCTGAAGCTGACCACATTCAAAGTGTTTGGTGCCATTGCAGCGATTCCGTTGCTTATGGTGTGGCAGGGCTTTAGTATCTTTATCGGCGCAATCCAGGCATTTGTTTTTGTAATCTTGATGATGGTGTACATTTCACAAAGCATCGAGACGCATGACGAACATTAAGTTTCAAGCCCTACGAAGATTTCTTCACCAGGCTGAACAATAAAAAATTCGATTTAACATTTTAAGGAGGATATACAAATGGGAGCAATGGCATTAATCGCAGCAGCAATTGTTGCAGGACTGGGCGCGTTTGGCGCAGGTATTGGTAACGGTATGGTAATCAGCAAAACGGTGGAAGGGATTGCC
This sequence comes from Paenibacillus sp. 1A_MP2, assembly GCF_052244825.1. Lineage (NCBI taxonomy): Bacteria > Bacillati > Bacillota > Bacilli > Caryophanales > Paenibacillaceae > Paenibacillus > Paenibacillus sp. 1A_MP2. Next base: position 1,059,295 of record NZ_JBQQCS010000001.1, read on the forward strand.
CGTCAACCGGAAGCAAAATCCACTCTTCAAACAACAATGTTTATCGGTGTAGGTCTGATCGAGGTATTGCCGATCATCGGTGTGGTATTGGCGTTCATGTTCTATGGTATGGCTTAATTAAATCGATACAGGTTTGGCGGGGAAGGCCATAGCCATCCGCGCCTTCTTTTTAGGTAATGTCCGTTCTAACGGATGACGTTTCAAGGATACCTCCAGGAAGGAGTGAACAGATTGAGTTTCATATGGGAAAATACGCTTCTTGCGATGATTGCATTTGTAATTTTATATTGGCTGCTTAGCCGTTATGCTTTCGGTCCTTTGTTCTCCATTATGGAAAAACGTCGTGAACTCGTGATGACGCAGATGAATGAGGCTGCTCAGACTCGGGAACAGGCCATTGCCTATGTGGAGGAACAAAAACAAGCTCTGGAGCAAGCGCGCAAAGATGCTTACGACATTATTGAACAATCCAAACAAACGGGCGGCAAACAAGCCGAATCGATCCTGGCTGATGCGAAAGCAGAAGCTAATCGTCTCAAAGACGATGCTGTACGTGAGATCGAGAGTGAGAAGAACAAAGCGGTCGCAGCGCTTCGCAGCGAACTGGGTACAGCTTCCGTTCAAATCGCTTCCAAATTGATCAAAAAAGAAGTTGAGAACGGTCCTGCACAAGAGGAACTTGTGAACCAATACCTCAATGAGGTAGGAGGCCGACAATGAGCCGCGATACGATAGTTGCCAAGCGTTATGCGAAAGCATTGTTCGAAGTTGCTCTTCAGCAACAGCAGGTACTTCAAGTTGAACAGGAACTGCGTGCGGTTGTTAGTGCATTGACCGGGGATGCTGATATTGAAAAATTTATCGTATCTCCGAACATCTCTGATGAAGCCAAGCAGAATGTGCTTCATTCAAGCCTTGATGGCAAGGTATCCGAACCTGTCCTTCGCACCGTGCTGCTGTTGATTGAGCGCGGACGCGTTGAATTGCTGGAAGCTTTGCTGAATGATTATCTGAAGATCCAAGGCGAGTCGCTCGGCATAGCTGATGCGCGCGTCTACTCGACTTATGCATTGAATGATGAAGAAAAAGAAGCGGTAGCCCGTGAATTCGGTGGCCGTGTGAATAAAAAGATTCGTATCGAGAATATTGTTGATCCGACTCTGCTGGGCGGATTGAAGGTCGCCATTGGCGATACGATCTATGACGGCAGCTTGGCTGGCAAGCTCGAACGTCTTGAGCAGTCTTTTAACAGACGAGTACAGTAGATTGGGGTGAGGACACTTGAGTATCAAACCAGAAGAAATCAGTACATTAATTAAGAGCCAAATCGAACAATACAAGACCGATATCGATGTAGTCGAAGTCGGGACGGTTATTGAAGTCGGTGATGGTATCGCTCGTGTATACGGACTTGAGAACGTTATGTCCAATGAGTTGGTTGAATTCCCAAGCGGTGTTATGGGACTCGCCATGAACGTGGAAGAGAGCAATGTCGGTGTCGTTATCCTGGGACCTTACTATGATATTCGTGAAGGCGACCAAGTAAAACGTACCGGTCAAATCATGCAAGTGCCAGTTGGCGAAGCTTTGATTGGACGCGTTGTTAATCCACTCGGTATTCCTGTGGATGGCAAAGGGCCAATCGCAACAACGGAATTCCGTCCGGTTGAAGGTAAAGCACCAGGCGTAATGGATCGTAAATCGGTTCATGAGCCGATGCAAACAGGAATCAAAGCGATTGATGCCATGGTTCCAATCGGTCGTGGACAACGTGAGTTGATCATCGGTGACCGTCAAACAGGTAAAACATCGATCGCAATAGATGCCATCCTGAACCAAAAAGGCAGCGGCATGAAATGTATCTATGTTGCTATCGGTCAAAAACAATCTACAGTTGCACAAGTTGTGGAAACTCTTCGTCGTAAAGGCGCTATGGAGTACACAATTGTTGTAACTGCGGCAGCATCCGACCCATCACCGCTCTTGTACATCGCACCGTATTCCGGTTGTTCGATGGGTGAGTACTTTATGTACAAAGGTGAGCACGTTCTGGTCATTTATGATGACTTGACCAAACAAGCTTCCGCATACCGTGAGCTTTCCTTGCTGCTTCGTCGTCCTCCGGGCCGTGAAGCATATCCAGGTGACGTTTTCTATCTGCACTCCCGTTTGCTGGAGCGTGCTGCGAAGCTGAATGATGAACTTGGTGGTGGTTCTTTAACCGCACTGCCGTTTATTGAAACACAAGCTTCCGACGTATCTGCATACATCCCGACGAACGTAATCTCCATCACGGACGGACAAATCTTCCTTGAAGCTGACCTGTTCAATGCTGGACAACGTCCTGCGATCAACGTAGGTATTTCCGTATCCCGGGTTGGTGGTTCTGCTCAGATCAAAGCGATGAAAAAGGTTGCAGGTTCCCTGCGTCTCGACCTCGCTCAATATCGTGAGCTTCAAGCGTTCTCCCAGTTCGGGTCCGATCTGGACAAAGCGACTCAGGCCCGCCTGAATCGTGGTGCTCGTATGATGGAAATTCTGAAGCAGGGTGTGAACCAGCCTCTGCCTGTAGAACAACAGGTAGTCAGCTTGTACACAGCGGTTAAAGGATTCCTGGATGAAATTCCTACAGGTGATGTGACTCGTTTTGAGCACGAATTCCTCGCGTTCATGGAGAGCAGCCATCCTGAGATTCTTCAATCCATCCGTGATACCAAAGAATTGACTGCAGACAATGAGAATGCGCTGAAGGGTGCTATCGAGAAGTTCAGAAAGAGCTTTGCTGTCTCCGTCTAAATAGATGATATGCAGCTGCGGAGTTGTCTAACCGATTCCGCATGTCTGCATGCAAAACTTTGACGCTGTCCAAGTTTTGATAGGTTTACGAAGTAACTTTGACGTTGTCAAAGTAAGATTATGCTTACGATGTAGTTTTGACTTCGTCAAAACTTTAAGGTGGTGAAATCATGGCAAAAGGCATGCGCGAAATAAAGCGGCAAATTAAAAGCGTACAAAGCACCAAGCAGATCACCAAAGCAATGGAGATGGTAGCTGCCGCTAAACTGCGTAAAGCGCAGGAGAAAGCTGAGGCAGCCCGTCCTTATTCGGAGAAACTGAAAGAAGTTGTGGCTAGTATTGCTTCAAGCACGCAAGGTATTCAGCATCCGATGCTGGAGAGCCGTCCGGTTAAAAAGACAGCGTATCTGATCATTACATCGGACCGCGGACTTGCGGGCGGATACAATGCCAACGTTTTGCGTCAGGTCAATCTGACGCTCAAAGAGCGCCACAATTCTCAGGATGATTACGAATTATTCGTCATTGGGCGTAAAGGACGCGATTATTTCAGACGGCGCGAAATTGCGATGGCATCCGTTACAACGGATCTATCCGATTCACCAGCATTTGCAGATATCAAATCCATTGCACACGAGGCTGTTCAAGGGTTTGAGCTGGCTAAATTTGATGAGTTGTACATTTGTTATAACCGCTTTGTGAATGCGTTGACCCAGATTCCTACGGTAGAGCGCCTTCTTCCGATGGAGACACCTGAGGTAACTGCTGCGGAAGGACCAACGGCAAGCTACGAATATGAGCCTTCAGCGGAAGCTGTACTGGAAGTTTTGCTACCTCGTTATGCGGAAACGCTGATCTATGGTGCACTTCTGAACGGTAAGGCGAGTGAGCTGGGAGCGAAAATGACGGCGATGGGTAATGCAACCAAAAATGCATCCAAACTCATTAACGACTTGTCATTGACGTATAACCGTGCCCGTCAAGCGGCGATTACGCAGGAGATTACGGAAATAGTGGCAGGTGCCAACGCAGCACAAGGCTAACCGTTTTTTATTAATGAAGGCTTGCAGTGCAGAGATATGAGAGAACGGAACATTATTTCTGCAAAACTAGCAGGCTTGTAGGAGGGGAACGTTAAGATGAACAAAGGACGCGTTGTGAGCATCATGGGTCCGGTTGTTGACGTCGAGTTTGATCGCGGCGGTCTGCCGGAAATCCTCAATGCCATTACGATCACTACAGTAAGCGAAAGCGGCGTAAGTGTGAATCTTACACTCGAAGCTTCAAAGCATCTGGGTGACAACCGGGTACGTTGTATCGCGATGTCCTCCACGGATGGACTCGTTCGTGGTATGGAAGCCGTAGATACAGGAGCTCCAATCTCTGTACCAGTCGGGGAAGCGACACTGGGTCGTGTATTTAACGTACTCGGCGAAGCTATTGATACTGGCGGCACTGTAGCTGCTGCACATAAAAATCCGATTCACCGCTCGGCTCCTGCATTTGATGAACTGACTACCCAGGCTGAAATGCTGGAGACAGGAATCAAAGTTATCGACTTGCTGGCTCCTTACGCCAAAGGTGGTAAAATCGGTCTCTTCGGTGGTGCCGGTGTAGGTAAAACCGTAACGATTCAGGAATTGATCAACAACATCGCACAAGAGCACGGTGGTATCTCCGTATTCGCAGGTGTTGGTGAGCGTACACGTGAAGGTAATGACTTGTATCACGAGATGAGTGATTCCGGCGTTATCAACAAAACAGCAATGGTCTTCGGACAAATGAACGAGCCTCCAGGCGCACGTCTTCGTGTAGCCCTCACAGGTCTGACCATGGCGGAATACTTCCGTGATGAAGAAGGCCGTGACGTGTTGCTCTTTATCGATAACATCTTCCGTTTCACCCAAGCAGGTTCAGAAGTATCTGCCTTGCTCGGACGTATGCCTTCCGCGGTAGGTTACCAACCAACGCTGGCAACGGAAATGGGTCAACTGCAAGAACGGATCACTTCGACTAAAAAAGGTTCTGTAACGTCCATCCAGGCCATCTACGTGCCTGCGGATGACTATACTGACCCGGCTCCAGCAACGACGTTTGCCCACTTGGATGCAACGACGAACCTGGAACGTAAAATTTCCGAGATGGGTATCTACCCTGCGGTAGATCCGCTGGCATCCAGCTCCCGGATCTTGTCCCCTGAAGTTGTAGGCGAAGAACATTACAACGTAGCTCAAGGCGTTAAACGCATCTTGGCTCGTTACAATGAATTGCAAGACATTATTGCGATTCTGGGTATGGACGAGCTGAGTGAGGAAGACAGAGCGCTCGTTTACCGTGCTCGTAAGATTCAACGTTTCTTGTCCCAGCCATTCCACGTTGCTGAAGCATTTAACGGTATTCCGGGTAAATACGTTCCGGTTAAAGAAACGGTGCGCAGCTTTAAAGAAATTCTCGAAGGCAAGCACGACGATCTTCCGGAAGCAGCTTTCCTCTTCGTGGGTACGATTGAAGAGGCAGTGGAGAAAGCTAAAACACTGGTATAATCTGAATCCAGGATTGTCCTTATGAAGCGAGCTATCGGATAGTTTCAGGAGGGATGGAATTGAGCACCTTTTTGTTGGAAATTGTAACGCCTGAGCGTCTGGTATATTCAGAACAAGTGGATAGTATCACAGCTCGTGGCATTGAAGGGGAGCTGGGCATTCTGCCAGGTCATATCCCTATGGTTACACCTTTGCAAATTGCACCAATCTATATCAAAAACGGTAAAGAGAATAAACGCGTCGCTATTGGCGGCGGGTTTATCGAAGTCCGTAAGGATAAGGTTGTTGTCCTCGCAGAAAGTGCCGAATTCCCGGAACATATCGATGTGGACCGTGCGCGTGCGGCGAAAGAGCGGGCAGAACGCCGTCTTGGTAGCCAAAGCAATCAGGACCATTTTGATCACCGCCGGGCAGAGATTGCTCTGCAAAAAGCGGTTAACCGGATCAACGTATACGGCAAATAGACTGTTCATTGGAGCCTGGCGGCTTAGTCTGCCGGGCTTTTTTGAGTTTTCAGAGCGTTATCTTTTCCAGTTACAGTAAAATATACGGATGCAATCTTCAGCTGAAGCACGAAATTTAACGGTAAATAAAGTTAATTGTATTCACCGTTTATGGGCAGTTGAATAGAATGTAGGACTAAAGTCGTGGCGATAATGATCACTGTTGGAACCATTTTTAACGACGAAATTCCAAATTATTTCCGAGGAAATGACAGGATCGATATCGAAATAGCGCTCTTTTATGTCGTTTTAGTCACAAAATCCCGGCATTTTGAATTTAAAATATGATCTAAGTGGAAATCAATGTAATTGACAATGTATGATGAAAGAGCCTATATTCCATAGAGTCAGCAGATGCAGGAAGCTGCGTTGATGAATTCCATAGTCATTCACAGCCAAGTAGTTGCTGCTCCGTGATTGGGCATCCAGATTTCCTGAATAACAGGAGTAAGTCCGACAGTAAACTCAGTATGTTGTGTTCAAGTCATTCCATTGTTCTAACAAGTTATGAATGTCAGGCATAATTATGCTGATCGCTGCAACAAATGTGGAGGTAATGAATATATGGATACTGACCTGACGAATCAGTTGAACCAGACATTAAGTACGAATGGCTTAGTCTCAATTATCGTCTCTCTTTTATGTATAGCGTTGGCGTGGTGGGCTTTGCAGAATCTCAAGCTGGATTTAATTATCAGGCAGCCACGAGGAGCACAGGGAAGACTGTTACACTTATTGTTGGCCATTATACTGGGGCACGCTGTTTCAGGTTTTGTCATTGACTATTTGTCATGGACACAAATGTTGCGCAATTTGTTTTAATGTCGAGATGGTTGGTTAATCATCTGTTAGGTTCTTCAAGCAGTTCAATGTCGAATAACATCGATTAATTGTGTTAACAATTAGAGTATGAGTTGTCGGCAAAAGAAATTAAGTGAAAAGTGTGACGTGTAATTGGATGAATTTGAGATGTTTTATGTAAAAATGCTTGTATCGTACAATTCAACAATGTTATGATGGAAGTTAGGGAATTCACAATTGTTCACTTATTTTGTGGTTATAAACGGGATATCCGGTTGAATCCGGCTAATAATCATCCCAATCTGTCTGTTCAGATGCTTGCTGGCCTGTAGGCAGTATATTTACAAGTCGGAAGGCATCATGCAATGCACGTGGTATCATCGATATGGATCATAAACCAATTCTTTTCTGAATAGACATCAAGGGCATTATTTGCCAGGTTATGTCGAAATTCCACACACAGCAACAGTCTTTTCTATTACAGAAGGGCTCACGTATTCCGGAATGAAGAAAAGGGAATAAAAGCGCGGAGGGAACCATGATGAGCAAATTTATCGTCCGCGGTGGCAAAAGGTTGACCGGAAGTGTCAAAGTTAGCGGCGCTAAAAATTCTGTTCTTCCGATCATCGCTGCCTCTCTCTTAGGGGAAGAAGGACAAAGCGTTATTATTGACGCTCCTCCTCTAGACGATGTGATGACGATTAACAAGGTGTTGGAATCGCTGGGAGCGGGTGTTACATACCGGGACGAAGTGATTACCGTAAATGCGGAGAAACTTACTTCCTGTGAGGCACCGTATGAATGGGTAAGTAAAATGCGGGCGTCTTTTCTGGTCATGGGGCCATTGTTGACGCGTATGGGTCATACAAGAATTTCACTTCCTGGTGGATGTGCCATCGGTACACGGCCAATTGATCAGCATTTGAAAGGTTTTGAAGCCATGGGCGCTGAGATCAGCTTGGGCCAAGGCTATATAGAAGCTCGCAGCCAAGGACGGTTGCGTGGCGCGAAAATTTATCTGGATGTGGCTTCCGTTGGTGCCACTCAAAATATTATGATGGCTGCAACATTGGCTGAAGGTGTAACTGTTCTGGAGAACGCGGCAAAAGAGCCAGAGATTGTGGATCTTGCCAATTTCCTGAATGGAATGGGTGCCAAAGTGCGGGGAGCCGGAACAGGAGTCATCCGCATCGAAGGTGTGGAGAAACTGTCTGGTGTGAAGCACACGGTAATTCCGGATCGGGTTGAAGCAGGTACCTACATGGCTGCTGCTGCAATCTCCGGTGGCGATGTGTATATCGAAGGTGCGATTTCAGACCATTTGGGTTCTGTTATTGCGAAGATGGAAGAGATGGGTGTAACAATTCATCCTGACGAGAATGGCGTTCGCGTTATTGCGGATCGTCCGCTCAAGGCTGTGGATGTGAAAACATTACCATACCCAGGCTTCCCTACCGATATGCAATCCCAGATGATGGCACTCTTGCTTGCTTCTGAGGGAACCAGTGTTGTGACAGAGACTGTTTTTGAAAATCGCTTCATGCATGTGGATGAATTCCAGTTGATGAATGCGGAGATCAAAGTTGAAGGACGTTCGTCCATCATCACGGGTAATGCCAAGCTGAAGGGTGCCAAAGTGACAGCTACCGATTTGCGTGCGGGTGCCGCACTCATTATTGCGGGTCTTGTTGCCGAAGGTACAACAGAAGTAGGCGGTGTTCATCACATCGACCGTGGCTACGTCCATCTCGCTGAGAAGCTTAACGGACTCGGAGCCGACATTTATCGTATTTCGGTGGAAGAGCCTAAGCTGGATGCAGTTAAAGCATCGAACGAAAAAGTCGGGGAAGAAGTACCGATGTTCAAAGTACAACCGACCTGGGCTTAACGTCCACTGGGACGATGGTCGTTGCTCTGCGTAGGATCAATCACACATCAATCAGTGTGAATTGTGGTTACGAGAGCATCTCCCGTCAACTAATTTAAATTCGAAAGCTAAGCCATATGGCTTGGCTTTTTTTTATGTTCTACGATCCACTGAATCAGTACCTGATTCTATTAATAGCTGGTCCTAACTTATATAGCATAACATCATATTCTGTACCAATTCTGAACAGAATGAAAGAGCATGCTTTTAGTGGGAGGGGGCGTGCCCTATGTAACGGAATACCGCGACAGATCAACGTTTTTGAATAATACATAACAGGAGTAAGTTAGAAGTAACCACATATGGAATGCCTTCGTTTCTCTTAAATCAGGTTCTATCAGATCGGGCAGGCTCATACCCTAAACTATGGATTTGAACAAAAGGACCGGCACTTTGACCGGCCATGGACAACGGAGGGTTATATTAAAATGAAAGAAGCCCGTGTGCAGGTTAAGGTACCTCTTGTGCCTCGTCCACAAGTGAAGGAACCTGAAGGGAATGCTGGTTTCGGTGTGGAAAAGACAAGCTTGCTTCAACGAACATCAGAACTGTCCCAGAAGAAACGATACGAACATCTCCTAGACGGCCTGGCCCAAACAGGAGTCAGCCGGGCAAGCTGCAATGCGGGTACACATGCCCGTCATTGAATTGGACCAGTTTCGTCGTGTGAAGCGCCGACGAATGCGTACGTTTGGCCGAGGCCGCAGATGGGGCAAGAACAACACTCGCTGGCAGCCGGCAGCGGCTGTTTCTGCAGTACTGGCTCTCGCGTTGCTGATCCCCGCCATTCTGGTCTGGCCGCGGGCGAATGATCCTGTTAAACCGATCCCTGTCCCACCTGGTACAGGCAGTATAACGACTCCAGCACCTTCGCCAGCGGTGCCAGTAACCTACCCAGAACCTAAGGTGAGGGTGTACCTGTCTGCAACCGGTACGACGATGAACCTGCCACTTGAAGATTATGTTACGGGAGTGGTCGCTGCCGAGATGCCAGCTGAGTTCAGATTGGAAGCTCTAAAGGCGCAGGCCATTGCAGCCAGGACATTTATCGTAAGAAGGCTGGCGGCAAACGATACAAGCGGTGTACCTTCAGGAGGAGCCGATGTGACGGATACGGTGAGTCATCAGGTGTTTATACCACCTGAACAAGTAAAAGCGGACTGGACGCGCCTGGGGAAAGCGAAGGAATGGGAGAAGCTGCAGCAGGCTGTTCGTGAAAGCCAGGATGCCGTCATGACATATCAGGGCAAGGCGATTACCGCCTCCTTTTTCTCCACAAGTAATGGATATACGGAAAATGCAGAGGATGTATGGGCAACCCTGTACCTTACCTGCAAAGTGTAAGTAGTCCGTGGGATAAAAACCTGGCTCCAGGCTTTGAAGAAACGATTACAATGAAGCGCAGTGAGATTCTCCAGAAGTTGAATCTCGGGGCGAGCTCCATCCCGGTTACAGCTCAGCAGAGTGGCTCATGGATGGAAGTTTTATCTACTACAAAGGGCCATCGGATTAAGGAGATACAGATTGCAGGAAAAACGTTTAGCGGGCCAGAGGTTCGAAAGCTGCTTGGGCTGAGATCCAGCCAGTTCAGTTGGAAGACGGACGGGGATGAGGTTCAGCTTACAACCTATGGATACGGTCACGGGGTGGGTATGAGCCAGTGGGGAGCCAACGGCATGGCACAGGAGGGTCACACCGCGACCCAGATTCTCAAACACTACTACACCGGTATCTCCTTCGGACAGGCATCCAAGATGCTGGCATCGAAGTAGGAAACTGAAACGAATGAATATAAGGAGATAAGCAGTTGTTTAACAGTGATCTATGTAGGCTCTCCTTCTTCCCGGTTGGAGGGCTAACGAATCTCAAACATCTTATTAGGCCTTATGTTGAACAATAGAAATTCTAACGAATCTCAGAGAAGCTAATTCCGCAGAAAAGCTGCAATTACATCGAAATATCCCAGTAATCCAGAGAATAGCGTTTCTGAGATTCGTTATATGACCCAACGGACGTGAAATGCCGCAATAGCGCTGATCAGGTTCGTTAGATGCTTTTAGTAAAATCTGCTGGGAATAGTGTTCTTTTTTCAATAAAATGCACAGTGTTGTTAGGAAGTTTCCGGTAGTAGATTGCTCTCGAATTGTTGTGCGGTAGAAATAACCATTAGAGCGGCCTCTGCCGCCCTGCTCTTTCGCTTCTTGCTACTCTACCGGAACACTCTAACGATTCTCAGACATCTTATATCGCGAAATAGAGCTAATCTCATCCACCTATAATCACGTTAAATTGCTTTCATCAACTCATTTCATAGAAGGATCGGCCATTACAGCCAATCCAGGTTTCTCTACCGCCCCCCTTTCCGGAGCCTTCAAGACTTGGCTATATCAGGCTGATCATAGTTACACCGGAACGGAGAGTTCAGAAAAAACCTGTAGGAGCGAAGCGTCCGCCTTTACTCCCGGATTTCACCTTTGAAGAAGGTGATAGAAGAAATCTGGGAGTAACAGCGGTCGAAAGGTTGTTCTGAACGCGGAGTGGTCCAGTGTAACACCCCAATCTCGCCTTATATAGCACTCTTTGAAAGTTTCGTGAAAATAATTAGAGTCGCGCGTGTATAAAAGAGTTGCACCCGGTAACACTTGTTACTGAGGTGATCAAGATGAATGAACAAAACAAAAAAACAGTCCAAGAAGAAACTCCTAAAACAACTCAAGGAGTACCGGCTAGCCAGCCCTCTTCATGGAGAAGAGCAATGTCCAAACGTTGGGTCTTCCCGGCAGCCTACATCGCAGCAGCAGGCATTATACTAACCTTAGTGTGGGTCTATCAGGGCACAGGCAAAAAACGCTGAACTCGGATCCTACGAGTGGGGTAGTAGAAACAGGCGCATCGGGCACAGAAGGAACAGCGGTAAACGGAGAGCAGGAAAGTGTGGAAGTTGTTGCAAAGTCGGAGAATTTTGTATGGCCGGTAGCGGTTCCTTCAGAAGTTTCGGTAGTTAAACCTTTCTATGACAACGAAGCGTCTACGGAGGAACATGAAGCAGCGATGGTGCAGTACAATGACACATTTATTCCGAACACGGGTGTAGATCTGGCACGCGGGGATAACAAAACGTTTGAAGTCAAAGCAGCACTCGGCGGAAAAGTGACCCGGGTTGAACAAAACCCGCTGACAGGTCAAGTTGTGGAAATCACACATAGTGATAACCTCAAAACCGTGTACCAAAGCTTGGCTGACGTCAAAGTAAAACAGGATGATGAAGTGAAGCAAGGAGATGCAATTGCATCGGCTGGCGTCAATGAACTGGAAAAAACGCTGGGCAACCACCTTCACTTTGAAGTTTACGAAGACGGACAACCGGTTAACCCGCAAGGATATCTTCCGGAAAAATAAATGATTTTTATCGCAGCAACATGACGGGCAGAGGGAATTCTCCTCTGCTCTTTTTGTGCTTTTCAGAAAATAATGGGACCTTCGAAGCTTGTCACACCTTTAAACCGCGAATATATAGGCATGCTCCTCATATAATGTACCAAACTATCCACACAGTAGGGAGGCGGGAGCGTGCACGATTACATCAAGGAACGGACCATAAAAATTGGTCGCTGCATTGTTGAGACGAGGAATACGGTCCGTACCATTGCCAAGGAATTCGGCGTGTCAAAGAGTACTGTGCATAAGGATCTGACGGAGCGTCTGCCGGAAATTAACCCTGATCTTGCTGACCAGGTGAAACACATTCTGGAGTATCACAAGTCCATCCGTCATTTGCGGGGCGGTGAAGCGACCAAAATTAAATACAAAAAAACAAGCGGTAAAAAACGCGAGGTGCTGGCTTCGGCTAAATCGTAAGGACCTGCGGAAAGACGTAGGCTAAAAAGCTCACACATGCATTGAATCCCTCCCCTGAAGTATGATATGTTAAAAGCTGGTACAGGATCGAATTATGACATCTTATCAGCCCGATTTTTACATATATATGTTGCACTTTGTCGAACGAGCGGTGACGTGATAAGGGACTCTTTTTCACAGGATACGCTGACCAAATAATATCACTTTGGGGGCTCTTTTATGTTTAGCAAGGATATCGGTATTGATCTTGGCACGGCGAACGTGCTTATTCACGTGAAAGGAAGTGGGGTTGTCCTCGATGAACCTTCCGTCGTGACCATTGAAAGCGATACGAAGCGGGTCCTTGCTGTTGGGGAAGAAGCGCGTCGTATGGTGGGGCGTACTCCAGGTAACATTGTTGCCATTAGACCGCTGCGTGACGGTGTTATTGCGGACTTCGAAATTACGGAAGCAATGCTTAGACATTTCATTAATCGTGTGGGAGCAAGAAGCTGGCACAGCCGCCCGCGTATTTTGATCTGTGCACCAACCAACATTACTTCCGTGGAGCAGAAGGCTATCCGTGAGGCTGCTGAGCGCAGCGGTGCCAAAGAAGTATTTCTGGAAGAAGAGCCGAAAGCGGCAGCGATCGGTGCGGGAATGGATATTTTTCAGCCGAGCGGCAATATGGTCGTGGATATCGGCGGCGGAACGACTGACGTTGCAGTCCTGTCTATGGGCGACGTAGTCACCGCCTCTTCTATTAAAGTCGCAGGGACAAGTTCGACGAAGCGATTACCAAGTTTATCAAAGCCAAATACAAGCTCATGATCGGTGAACGTACAGCCGAAGACCTCAAAATTGCGATTGGTTCGGTACATCCGGGCGGACGTCAGACGGAGATGGACATTCGCGGACGGGATATGGTATCCGGGTTGCCTGTTACCGTAACGGTGTCGGGAAATGAAGTGCAGGAAGCGCTATGGGATTCCGTGCAATCCATCATCGTTGCAGCCAAGTCGGTATTGGAGCGGACGCCACCAGAATTGTCAGCAGATATTATTGATCGAGGTGTCGTGTTGACAGGCGGGGGTGCTTTGCTGAACGGATTGGATGAACTGTTGTCCAATGAATTGCATGTACCGGTATGGGTTGCAGAGGATCCGATGCATTGTGTCGTCAAAGGTACAGGCATTATGTTGAATAATTTGGATCAGGTGGTTAAGAAAAAGTTCTAATCTGCCGATATAAAAAGCAAAGGTTCGCCCAGGCTCGGGAGAAGAACGGACAAGCAGTTATCCTGTTATGCAGGACAAGCGCTTGAGGAGAGGGGTTAATACATGTTAAGAGGTCTGTACACCGCTACGGCGGGAATGATTACGCAGCAACGCCGCCATGACACCGCAACGCAGAATATCGTAAATATGAACACAACGGGATATAAACAAGTGAACAGCGTAAGCCGTTCTTTTCCGGAAATGCTCATTACGTTGGTAGGCGGAGATGCCAATCTTCCGACGAAGCGGCTGGGCAAGCTGAACACGGGTGTGTTCGCGGAAGAAAGTTTGTCCATGAATTTGCAGGAGCCATTATGGAAACTGGGCAAAAGAGTGATTTTTCCATTTCGTCCAATCTGGCCGTGAATGATCCACAGACAGGACAACCTATCTCGTTTGACGGTTCAGGCAAATTTGTACGGGCTGATGGTACAGTAACCTACCAGCCTCAAGCGTATTTTACAGTGCAGGATGCAGAAGGTAACACAAGATATACGCGTGATGGTCACTTCGAGGTTACAGGAACAGGACAGCTGTTGAGCTCAACGGGATCACAGATATTGGATAATAATGGACAACCCGTTGTGTTGACAGGTGCAGTAGACCAATTTAAAGTGGATGAGCAAGGTCGTCTTGTCAATGCAGAGACGGGTGTACCGACAGGAGTTACATTGGGAATCAGCGTCATCGATCAACCCAACCAACTGGTACGTCAAGGTGATGGTAATTTCAGCCTGAATGATCAGAATGGAGCAACTGCACGGATGTTGGCTGCCGGTGATAATGTGCAGATCCGTCAGGGCTACCTGGAAGGCTCCAATGTGGATGCATCACAGGCAACTGTGGATATGAACGCCGCATTCCGTGCATATGAAGCGAACCAGAAGGTCGTACAATTCTACGACCGTAGTCTGGATAAAGCGGTTAATGAAGTTGGGCGTGTATAACGCCGACATACCAATATAACCGCGTAGCGAAAAGCCAAACGCCCTTTGCGCAGCAAAGCAGAGAGGCTCACGCGAAGCGGTAATCCAAGCGCAGCGACGGTCTCGACAGTCCTTTGCGAAGCAAAGCAGGGAGAGACCCGCGGAGCGCAAAGCCTGAACGCAGCCGAGCCTATGCGAGGATTGCGCAGCAGTACCCTTAGCGTAGCGACGGTCTCGACAGTCCTTTGCGAAGCAAAGCAAGGAGAGACCACGCGGAGCGTAAAGCCTAAACGCAGCCGAGCCTATGCGAGATTGCGCAGCAGTACCCTTAGCGCAGCGACGGTCTCGACAGTCCTTTGCGAAGCAAAGCAAGGAGAGACCACGCGGAGCTACCCGCAGCATAAAGAGCGTGCCCAGCTGTGATTCAGCCATGTGAAACCATGGCGAGAATCATAGCTGGGCAGTCGCGGCGCACACATACCACCGTCACTTAGCAAGATCGTACCTTACTTACCTACTCCGCCTGTTTCGGGAGTCCAGAGGGCAGCGCCATCTGGGGCCCTCCCTACCAGGGAGTGTTTGGGAGGGTAGAACCAGGGGAGGGTAACCACCGAATGAATAATTCCATGATTAGTGCAATGGTCTCCATGACCGGAATACAGCAGCGTCTGGATGTCATTTCCGATAATATTGCCAACGTGAATACGGCAGGCTATAAGAGTAAGCAAGCAGCCTTCGAGGATGTACTGACCCGAGTGCAGCAGCAGCCGGATAAGTATAAGCTGGATGGACGCTCAACCCCAATGGGATATAATCTCGGGTTTGGCGTACGTTTAGCGGATGTGACAAAGGATATGACTCAAGGTACGCTCAATGAGACAGGCAACCCTACCGATCTGGCGATTGAAGGCAATGCGATGTTTGCCGTTGAAGCAAATGGTGAGAAAATGTGGACGCGTCAAGGCGCATTCCATTTTGTCCCTGATACAAGACCCAAAACGAATCCCAATGCACCAGACATGATGGTATTGGTCAATGGGGAAGGCCATTTTGCATTGGATCGTCAAGGTAATCGCATTACGGCACCGAATAACAGCAAGGTTGCTTTTGATGAAAAAGGCAATCTGTTGATCCGTCGTGGCAATGAAGCCAATGCAACGATTGGTGCCCAACTGCAACTCGTTGATATCGAGCGCCCGGAAGGGCTTGTGCAGTATGCAGATAACTTGTTTGGTCTGGATGCTGGTCTAACCGAAAATGATGTATTTGGAGCCAATGCTGCTACACGTGAAGCGACAGCTATGATTCGTGCAGGCTACATTGAACAATCCAACGTGGACTTGACCCAGGAGATGGCTTTGCTGATGCAAGGACAGCGAACTTACCAACTGGCGGCACGTGCGTTAACATCCAGTGATTCCATGGCGGGTCTCGCCAACAATATGAGAGCATAAAAGGTGAATGTGATGACAGATACACAGCAGCAGAACAGCAAGCCGGATAAGACGAAAGTCAAGAAGAAGAGTGGATGGCGCATCGCAAGATGGTTTCTGGTTCCGGTCCTGCTTGTTCTTGCCCTCGCTGGCGGATTGGTGGCTGGCTACGTGGTACTGGGCAAACAGGATATCGGTTCCGTATTGCAGTGGAGTACATGGGAACATGTATATGATTTGGTGTTCGCTCCGTAGATGAACGATATATGCGAAACTCCTGCGCAGGCAGGAGTTTTCTTTTGGCGTTGAAAACAGTATAATGATGGATGACGTTTCACAGCAAAAGAGGCCTCCCCTGCGAAAGACTTTCGTCATCGCGAAGAGAGACCCCTTATCTCAACCTTCACTACTGCAGTCATGAAGGATATAACTAGTGTTAACTGAAAATATGCTTTTCATACACAATTAAATGAAAACCACATTTATATGAGCATCGACTTGATCATGTTGGGGTTGACGGCTTCCGCACTAAAGTAAGTGGAGGGGACGGAATCGTTCAGAAGAAGCGAAGCGCTCGCCTTTGTCACCGAATTTTAGACCACTCTAAAATGTATCAGAAAATTCGGGGACAACAGCGATCGAAAGAACGATCCGTAACCGTAACGACCGCTATTGCGCTTGACGTCAGTCCATGATGGAGAATTCTCATATAAATGACCCTGAGAGGAGATTACACTGTGCTCGACATCAAACAGATTCAAGAAATTATTCCGCACCGTCCCCCATTTTTGCTGGTGGACAAGATTGTAGAGTTAGAGGATGGCAAACGTGCCGTTGGATTAAAAAATGTAACCATTAACGAACCTTTCTTCATTGGTCATTTTCCAGAGTATCCGGTTATGCCGGGTGTGTTGATTACAGAAGCACTGGCACAAGTTGGTGCAGTAGCCATTCTTAATCTGGAAGGCAACAAAGGCAAAATCGGCTTTTTGGCGGGACTGGATAATTTCCGTTTCCGTGGACAAGTTGTGCCTGGAGATACGTTGATGCTGGAAGTGGAAATTACGCGTCTTAAAGGTTCCATTGGTAAAGGCAAAGCTACAGCCAGAGTGGGCGACAAAGTGGTAGCTGAAGGCGAGATCATGTTCGCACTGTCTGACCCAAGCTAATGATTGTATAGTTCAGAACTCAATTGAATTTTATATAGAAGGAAGGGGTTTGCAGGAATGGAACAGTTAAGCGGAACAGCAGCACAAACATTGCAGCAGTGGTTGGAGGATGCTTCGATTGATGAAGCGACGAAACAGGAGCTTCGTGATTTGCAGGATCAGCCGAAAGAGCTGGAAGATCGTTTCTACAGAAATCTGGAGTTTGGTACAGGTGGATTGCGTGGTGTAATTGGAGCGGGAAGCAACCGGATGAATCGTTATACCGTGGGTCGTGCAACGCAAGGGTTTGCGCGTTATTTGCTGGAGCAACATGGCGACAAAGAAGGTAAGCCTTCTGTAGTGATCGCACATGACTCCCGTCATTTCTCACCTGAGTTCACACTGGATGCGGCCCTGGTTCTGGCTGGGAATGGCATTGTAGCTAAGCTGTTTACTTCCCTGCGTCCTACGCCTCAGCTTTCCTTCAGTGTACGTCATCTGCAAGCAACCGGCGGTATTGTGGTGACGGCAAGTCATAATCCTCCTGAATACAATGGCTACAAAGTGTACAACCATGAGGGTGGCCAACTGGTACCGCACGAAGCGGAGAAAGTCATCCAATACATTCAGGAAGTTCCTTCCCTCGCGGATGTGAAAAAGCTGACGCAAGAAGAAGCCGAAGCCCAAGGATTGCTCGTATGGCTTGGAGAAGAGGAAGATCAGGCATTTGTTGATACAGTTGCCAGCCTGAGTCTCAGTCGTGATCTGATTCAATCCGGCGTCGGCCGTGATTTCAAAATCGTCTTCACTCCTCTGCACGGAACAGGAAATGTGCCTGTAAGACGTGTGTTGGAACAAATCGGTTTCGAGCAGGTTCACATTGTAGCAGAACAAGAACAACCAGACGCTGAATTTTCAACTGTGAAATCCCCTAACCCGGAAGAACGCGAAGCGTTCACACTCGCAATGAAGCTGGGTGAATCCGTGGGTGCGGACATTCTGATCGGTACAGATCCGGATGCAGACCGCATGGGTGCGGTAGTTAAAAATAATGATGGCAAGTATTTCGTACTCTCAGGTAACCAATCCGGAGCCATCATGGTGCATTATGTGTTAAGCCGCTTGCAAGAGACGGGTAAACTACCTAAAAACAGCGCGGTTGTCAAAACGATTGTAACCAGCGAGATGGGAGCGGTCATTGCCGAGCATTACGGTGCAGAAGTGATGAACACCCTGACAGGCTTCAAATATATCGGTGAAAAAATGAACCAGTTCGAAGCAACCGGCAGTCATACGTTCTTGTTCGGTTATGAAGAAAGCTATGGCTACCTGGCAGGCAGCTACGCACGTGACAAGGATGCTGTCCTGGCGGCGATGCTGATTGCTGAAGCAGCTGCTTATTATAAAAACCAAGGCAAAACTCTCTATGATGTCCTGCAAGAGCTGTACAGCCAATTCGGATATTTTCTGGAGAAGTTGGAGTCCCGTACGCTGAAAGGCAAGGATGGCGTAGCTCAAATTCAGGCGAAAATGACCGACTGGCGTTCCAATCCGCCACAAGAAGTAGCCGGTATCGCTGTACAAGATGTGCTGGATTACTCCCTTGGCTTGGATGGCTTGCCTAAAGAGAACGTTCTGAAATATATTTTGGCAGACGGATCATGGTTCTGCCTGCGTCCTTCGGGAACAGAACCGAAGATTAAAGTGTACTTCGCCGTGCGTGGAGAGAGCTTGGAAGACGCGGAAAGCCGTATCGAACGTCTGGCAACTACAGTGATGACGCGTGTAGACGCACAATAAATACGAATGCAGTACTGAGCAAGAACATGAGAAAGCCTCTCCGCACCGTAAGGTTGGTTGGCGGAGGGGCTTTTCTTTTAGGTAAAAAGGGTGAATGTCTATGTCTATTTTGGATGAATTGCGGATAGATGCACGTTGGTTAACACAAGCTGTGTTTATCCGGTATTTATTCACTATATTGCAATGAAAATCATGAGCTGAACGTGTATTTGGTTCCAACACTTGAGGAGGTACATGTAGTGCGTCAAAAATGGCTTTATTGGAATACCGCTTCCCGGAAGTGGCTGTGGATTGTTGTCATTATCGGTTTGATTGCTTCCATCCCTGTCATCAGTGATCGGGTGCAGACGGAATCTTCCGCCAAAAAGGTGGAGCTTGTCTTCAATTATCGGGGTCTATTGGATATTTCGGCTTATCAGGCCCATCCGCAAGACTTCATGAATGAGCAGCTGACTCGTTTGAAAGATGCCGGAGTGACAACCATGGCGGTGTTCGAAAGTACACTGGATGAGTTGAAGAAGTCCCGCCGTCTGATGGTGTATAACGGGCAGGATATTGCGAATATGACTAAAAATGTCATTCCTTCTAACGATAATTACACGTATGTGCTGTTCACCAACGAGGAAAATGCACAAACGTATACTCCTATCATTGAACAAACGTTCGCCGATCGGGAGATTCCTGTGGTTCCATGGGAATATGAAGGTCGTAGCGGCTTAATATTGCAGACTCCACCGGAGAATGCGAACATGCAGCCTTTGCAGCCAGATCCAGTTGCCGTGAAGATGCTGCGTGATAAAGGATTTTACATTTTGCCGCGGATTTCAGACAGCGTTCCTTACAATCAGGAATCCATGGAACGCCTGCTTACCTTCTTCGAAGAGAATGGGGTAAAGCGCATCTTGTTTGATGGCGATGCTGTGAAAGGGTACAATGATAATGCAGAGATGAAGAGTCTCGATATGTTCGCTCAGTTGCTGAATAAGCACCATATTGGTCTGGCGGCTATTGAGAATTTGAAGAAACCACAATCCGGTTTTGAGACTCTCTCCTATAAAATTGACTACAATGTAACTCGTCTGTACTCCTTAAGTGACGGGGACGCCAATCTGGATGTAGACACTATTGCTGACCGTTTTGTTTTGGCTACCAAAGACCGCAACATTCGTATGCTCTATATGAATGCTTCGCCAAGTCGGAATACAGCCAAAGCCATGATCACCAATCCAATTGATAATCTAATCAATAGTTTGGGTGAACCTGGTCATGCGATTGAACGTATGGGGAAACATGGCTACGAACTGGGACAAGCTGAAGCGTTCACGGTTAAAGATTCTTCCATTCAGCGTTATGCCAAGCTGGTTGCCCTGATTGGTGCAATCGCAATGATTACGATTATGGTTTCCTATTTTGTACCACTGCTTACATTGCTGGTATTTGCTCTGGCTCTGGTGGGTAGTGCCGGTTTATTCTTGCTCAAACCGACGTTGCTGGAGCAAGGAATTGCCTTGCTGGTCGCAATTAGCGCGCCAACCATTGCGATGGTGCTCGCGGTTCGTACAGTGAACTATCAGCAACAGCGTCAGCCTGACGCTTCAGCGGGTCGTCGATTGGCACAAACGATATTCTTATATGTAAGAACGTCGATTCTTTCGTTCCTGGCGGTGCCTTTTGTCATCGCATTGCTGAACAGCATTACGTACAGTCTGGTGATCAACCAGTTCCGAGGCGTGAGCCTGTTACACTTTGCACCGATGGGGCTTGTTGCGATTTATATTTTGTTTTACCGTGGTTCGGGTACGTTCTCCATTAAACAAATTAAGGAGATTCTGCGTACACCGATTAACGTATTAATGGTTGTATTGGCATTGGTTGCTGCTGTGGTTGGATACTATTATTTGAGCCGTACAGGCAACTCGGGTTCGGTTACACCATTCGAGATGTTCCTGCGTACAACACTGGAAGATACATTCGGCGTGCGGCCAAGATTCAAAGAATTTATGCTGGGACACCCGCTGTTTATCGTTGGCGTGTTCGCCGCTTTAAAATATCGTAAAGTCATCTTTGTGCTCATTATTGCAGCAATTGGACAATTGTCCATGGTGGATACGTTCGCGCATATCCATACGCCAGCTGTATTGTCACTCATTCGTGGAGTGATGGGATTGGGACTTGGCTTAATCTTCGGTATCGTTGCTGTGGGTGTGTGGCAAGTAGCGGAAGGATGTTGGAAAAAATGGTCACCACTTCTCAAAAGTTAGTCATCTCGGGATATTACGGATTCAACAACAGCGGAGACGAAGCGGTACTTAAGTCAATCTTGACCGCGCTGGAAGAGGAGAGCCACAGATCGAACGTCACGATTGAGCCGATTGTGCTCTCCGGTGACCCGGAGTCGACCACTTCAATGTACGGTGTACGTTCAGTACATCGGATGAAGTTGAAGGAGGTTCGCGAAGCGATCAAGGAAAGTGATGGTTTAATTAGCGGAGGAGGAAGTCTGCTGCAGGATGCAACCGGACTGAAATCCATCCCTTACTACTTGGGTGTCATCAAACTGGCCCAATGGTTGAAAAAGCCAACATTTATCTATGCGCAGGGTATTGGACCTGTAAATCGCAAAATTTTTAATCCAATGATTCGTTCGGTCTTCAAGGCCTGCAATTATGTATCTGTGCGTGATGAACAATCCGCTGAATATTTGCGTGGGCTCGGATTGCAGTGGAATCAGATTCATGTGGTCCCTGACCCGGTGATGGGTCTGCCACTGCCTGAGGCTAAAACGGAAGATGCAAGTTCTGTGAAACCGAATATCGAACTTTCAAACTCAGCTGAAACTCCTTTTGAAGAATCATCTGAAAAATCTACTGAGCAAACAACTTCTACCGAGAAGATCGTGGTTAATGCTAAGGGAGCAAGCGTTCATACTAAACTCCCGGTGATCGGCATTTCCGTGCGTTTCTGGGAATCGGATCGTAAAGAGCTCACAGCCATTGCTGCTGGTTTGAAGAAGCTATGCTCCAAAAAGGCCGTTCACTTGCGCTTTATGCCATTTCACTTGCCTAATGATGAACAGGCTTCACGTTTTGTCATGGAAATGCTCGGTGATTTGGGTAACAAGGGCAGCGAAGTTAGCATTACCAAGGATCTCACTGATCCACAGCTAATGCTGCAGGAAGTCAGTAATTGTGATGTCGTTATCGGCATGCGTCTGCACAGTCTGATCTATGCAGCTTCACAGTATGTCCCACCCGTTGGTATCTCGTATGATCCGAAGATCGATCAGTTCATGCTGCGTTTGGATAGTGAATCCGTGGGCAGTACAGAAGCGCTGGATGCGGATAAACTGGCGAAAACGGTGGCTCACCTGTTGGATCAGCGTTCACAGTGGTTGAAGGAACATGAAGAAAGCATTACCGAATTGAAGCAGGAGGCCAGAGTGCCTGCACAGCAAATTATTAAATATTTAGGCCGCAAAGGGTGAAATAAGATGAATCAGACCGGACCAATACCTACCGTTTCGATCTATGGTATTCCTTTTTCCAAATTAACGATGAAAGAAACGGTGGAGGTTCTACGCCAAGCAGTGCTCACGAAGCAGCCGCACCAAGTCATCACAGCTAATCCGATCATGGTCATGGCCGCGCTGGAGAATCCGGCAATGATGAAGGTTATGCAGTCTGCTGAAATGATTGTTCCCGATGGAACAGGCGTTGTATGGGCTGCCAATTATTGTGGGGAGCCTGTGGCAGAACGGGTGCCTGGATTTGAGCTTTTACATGAATTGCTGCGTGTTGGAGAAAACTATCGGTGGGGCGTGTATCTGCTCGGTTCCACACCCGACGTGATTCAAGAAACGGCAGTTCGGTTACAAGAGCAATATCCGGCGATTCGAATTGTAGGTTATCGTGACGGTTATTTTGGTCCGGCTGAGGACGAGCAGGTTGTCGCTTCCATCCGTGAAGCTGCACCTGATCTTCTGTTTGTTGCACGTGGGGCAGATACGCAGGAACCGTGGATTCACAAGTACAAAGACGTGCTTCAAATTCCCGTTACCATGGGGGTTGGAGGCAGCTTTGATGTGATATCGGGGAGAACCAAACGTGCACCTAAAGTGTTCCAAAAGTTAAGACTGGAATGGTTTTACCGTCTGCTTCGCGAACCTAGCCGGGCTGGCCGAATGCTTGCACTTCCGAAATTCGCCATCAAAGTGATGCGGGACAAAGAAAACGTGACTAAAGTCCGTTAAAATTAGGCTATTACGCGTAAAATGCACGTTTTTGCTAAAAATTGAGGTTGGCATTTCGGCTGTGATCAGCGTATAATTCATTCCGGATTACATGTGTCGTACTGCTTGAATTAAAACGTTACACTGAGCAACTACGATAGCAAGGCAACCTTTCGATCGCTGTTATCCCCAGATTTCTTTTATTACCCTTTTATGAGGGTGAAATCAGGTGATAGCGTATGCTTTCGAAGTAGCTTTCTTTCAGAAAGCTTTCAGGCGAACGCTTCGCTTCTACAGGTTTTCCTTGCCCTCTTCGTTATCGTGTAACAAGTTTTCAAAAATGACTAACAAAACATTTTTATATATAAAAAGAGATCAGGGGATTTATAATTTCTTACAGGTATTATAATTGGGGGTCGAATGTTCAAATGGTAGCGATCTTTATCATTGGATTTATCGTGTCAATGGGACTGGCTCTTGCCCTGACACCACTTGTCAAAAAGTTCGCAGTCAGAATTGGAGCAATGGATACGCCGAATGCGCGTAAAGTGCACACTCGGATTATGCCGCGTCTTGGTGGTTTAGGAATTTTCCTGGCCTTTATTATTACGGTTGCTGCGTTGCTTCCTTTTGTGTCATCATGGTTTACTACAAGAGATATGAGCTTTGTCAGTGCTTTTCTGATTGGTGGCTCGATCATCGTACTGATTGGTGCGTTGGATGATCGTTTTGAACTGTCAGCCAAAGTGAAGCTGCTTGGACAAATTATAGCTGCTGCTGTAGTCGTATTCGGATTCAATATTCGCGTAGACTTCGTCAACATTCCTTTTCAGGATGCATACTCTTCATTGGAAGCTTGGGTGTCTATTCCGCTGACGATCCTCTGGATTGTTGGTGTAACAAATGCGATTAACCTGATTGATGGTCTGGATGGTCTGGCCGCCGGTGTATCCGGTATTGCCATTGGTACCATTGCTGTGATGTCCTTCCTGATGGGTAATATGATGATTGCCTTGATGTGCCTTGTGCTTCTCGGTAGTATTGTTGGATTCTTGTTCTTCAACTTCCACCCAGCCAAGATCTTCATGGGGGATACGGGATCGCTATTCCTTGGTTTCTCTCTGGCAATGCTATCCATGCTTGGTTTCAAACAAATTGCTGTCGTATCCTTTATTACACCGCTGATCATTATTGGTGTGCCGCTCTCGGATACCTTCTTCGCGATCATTCGTCGTGCGGTACAACGGAAACCGATTTTCTCACCGGATAAAGGCCACTTGCATCACTGCCTGCGTGAGCTTGGATTCAGTCATCGTCAAACGGTGCTGATCATCTACGGTATTGCCGCATTCTTCGGTGTACTGGCAATTATCCAATCTTCCGCTGCGATGTTCGAAGCCAACTGGGTAACATTCGTCGTGATCTGTATCATGATGTTCTTCCTCCAGGTCGGAGCAGAAGTCATCGGACTTGTAAGCAAAACCAGAAGGCCTGTTATTAACTTCCTGATGCGAATGCGTGTTAAGATGAACCCGGAAACCCGCTCGAAATCCTAAATAGAAACGCTCGTTTACTGATCTTATTGAATATTCTTTCAGACCCAACTCTTGTCCCTCGTGGACAAGGGTTTTTTTGTTTATTTTGCTGTTTTTACTAAATAATTGGAACCTTTCGACCGATATATAACGGTAACTGACTTAAAAAGAGGAGAGATGATACGTAATGCAACAAAAGAAACGGCCGTTGGCATGGATCATGTTGGTCGCTATGGTATTCTCATTGTTCCCACAAGGTCTATTCGGTGGTTCCGTTGCTTCGGCTGCCAACGCACAGACTACCTATTTTACACCAGACAATACTCTGATTAGTAACACATCTGATCTTAATTTGGATGATTCAGCTAATACGAGATTTCTGTCCCGGTCTTTGGCTTATCAAACGACTTCAGGGACAATTACAATAACAGGTGCTTATGCATTTGTATCAAAAGATACGATGCGGGTTAAAGTGGAGCAACTAAACTCCGTTGTAGAAGGCAATAAGACAAAATGGGAGCCAGATGCCACACGTTCCAATACAAGCACAGTTACTGCAAGCACCGCGGGTAATAATAAATTTTCCGCCAACAATCTTACTCTGTTCCCCGGGTTCAATCGGATCACGTTCTACGGTAGTCAAGGTTCAGTAGAGCGTTCAGATACGTTCTATGTACTCTATGATCAGGTTCCTTTTATTCAAGATTTTAAAATTTTCACTGATCCAAGCACGGGTTCTAACACATCGTATGGTCTAAATGAAGGATCGCAGACCGTTGTAAATACACAGTTCGTATCTGTTCAAGGTAAAGTGCAAAATGCGAATAAGGTCACCGTTTCTCTGAATGGAGAAGAAGAGCTTGATTCCTCTTTGCTTCAGAACGGGACATTTTTCACACCACAATTGAAGCTGAAGGCCGGATTGAACAATTTGAAATTTAAGATTGCGAATGGCTCAGATTCAGTGATTACCGAGCGTGCCGTCTATTATTATGACAAGGATCAGCCGTTCTCTACCCTCAACGTGATGTTAAGTACGACAGACAGTAAGTCCGTTCTGGATAATATACCAACGTTCTCTACAACAGCTGCACAAGCACAACTTGAAGTACAAGTGGTGTTGCCATACGCGGCAAGCAACAGCACATTCAAGGACGTGGGCTCGTTCACAGTGAACGGAACGACCATGACCTTTATTGATCCAACAGAAATTATTATTCCAGGTCCAGACGGATCTACACCGGAATATCGTATAGTAACGTTCACAACAACCAATGCATATCCGTTACAAACAGATGGAGCAACACCAGCAGTAATTCTCAAGAATCAAACGGTCAACGCTGTTGTTGGGTTTGGCAACTTCAGTTCCGGTTATCAAGGGAAGTTCATTTATGCTCCAGGGGTAAAAGCGATTACGAACATGTACTACCTTCCGGATTACAATGGTGGTGCAGTGACGAATAAAGTTGCTTTGAATAATGCACAGATTGACAAAGAAAGCTTTTATATTATGGTGGAATCCAGTCAGGATATTGGAGCAGAAGTGCCAATCGGAGAATATTTGCCTACGGGTGCAACGAAATTAACCATTGAGGCGCCTGTGTTTACAACTCCCCCTACGCTGACATCCAAGCAAGCTGTCTATTTGGTGAAAAATTTGGCCAATGGTACGCAAAAGATTCGTTTTTATTATTCAACGCCAGACCCATCGTATGATGTGACTGTATCATATTCATCTAAAAGTTATATTTATGTAGCTAACTTGTATGATGGACAGACCTATTCATTCAATTCTAAAGTAACGCAAACATTGAAGGTAGATGGTGAGTTTGTAGGATTTAGTACATTGCAATCTCCTCAATTTGTTGGCCAGTTATTGGTCAATGGTGTGAACACAACTGTTACAGGTTTTCCTGGAACAACAGATGGAAAGTTTTCTTTCGCACTTCAGATTGGCGGTACGAATGGTAATCTTGTGTACGGTGAAAATACAATTACCATTACAGGTACGGATAAGGACGGCGCTGGAAAGACGAAAGTAATCGAGAAAAAATTAAGGATTTATATCTCGGATAGTAATGTTTCCAATATTGATAAATTCATGCCGGTTCCTGTTCCGACGGATACTCGTCAGGATTTTACCAAGGCAGATGTTAGTCAGTATACACCTGAGGAAATGTCCAATATTTTTAAAGTTACAACGGACTTTATCATTAGGGACGGCAAATACGTAACGAGTGAAGAGAGATATGATCTGGTATTCAAAGGTGGCGGTGCACAGATCGCTAACTTGTACTTCGGTTCTAAGTTGATCTATACGTATAATCCAATGCCAGTCACAGATACAGCGGATACCAATAAGCAAACTTTAGATAGTCACATTTCTGATTTTGCAGGGAATCAGGATGAATTCATGGTTCGGATTCGTAACTATGTATTTGATACACCTGGCAGCCATGTATACACGTTAGAGTTAATTAACAGTACAGGTGCAAGAACAACACAACGACTTGAGATCGTAAGGGAGCCATCCTCCTATCGCATTCTTTCACCTGTAGCAACTGTAGGTGAGCAGATTGTTGTAAATAAAAACTATGTACACTTTGATATCGAAGCGGAAGGAGCTACGCAAGTTCTGATCGATAAAGAGCCTGCCATCAAACGTCCAGATATGAATGATCGCTTCGTTCTGAATTACGTGGGGTTGAAACAGGATAAGAGCAATGCTATCAAAATTCAGATTATTAGGGATGGCGCTACTATCAACGACACGATTAATGTGTTCTATACGGGCACAGTCGGAACAGATGCACAGTATATGACACCTAAAATTGCCAACAAATATTCGGTATTTAACAAGAAGGTTGAATTAGCCTTCCCTAAAGGCACCATACTTCAATCAGCTGCCAAGTCGAGCAGTGGTGTAGTCAAATTTTATCCTGACAACAAAATTCTGTTTGGTATTGCCGATCCGAAGGATGGCGTGCTTGAACGGAAAAATGACTATGGCTTTAATATCGGACAGGCTGATCCTCGCAGTACGGGAGGACTGACACCAATCACGGTGCCAACCATTTTGACAGAGTTGTTCAACTCGAATCTGACCACAAGTAACTTTGTGCCGATCTCGGAGACGTATTGGATCAACGGCGGAATTGGTGAGCTTGGAGATAAAGGATCGAGTGGGTACAAGCCTGGAACAGATGGTGTGACACCGTACTCGCTGGAAGGGAGCTTTACGCAATATCCAACAGAACGTGTCCTGGTTCCTTCTAACCGGGGAACGTTAACGCTTGCGTATGATCCGACTATTGTTGATGAAGTGGGTTCAACGATTACGGTATTCCGTTACACAGACAAAACCAACATTGGTGAATGGGTACCGATTGGCGGAGTAGTAGACACCAAGAAACATACGATTACAGTTTCCTTTGATGAGTTTGGCTATTACAAAGTTATGAAGCAAAGTAAAAGCTATCAGGATATCACGAATCATCCGTGGGCAAGAAATCTGCTGAATGCATTGTATTCCAAAGGGATCATGAATAACCTGCGTTTCAACGCGTTTGGTTCAGATGATCAGACGACACGCGGAGAATTCGCTACCTTGCTGGTTAAAGGTCTGGATATCCCATTGAACTATACCAATACACAGACCTTTACTGACGTGTCTCCTACAACCAAGAGTGATACGTGGGACTATGCCTCCATTGAAACGGCCGCGAGAGCAGGTATTGTAACAGGTTTGAGCGACGGGTATTTTGGAGTAGAGGACTCGATTACGCGTGAACAGGCTGCGGTGATGATTGCACGGGCAATGAGCAGCAAGCTTGCGGCCAACGATAGCAAATTATCTTCAGCTTTAGCGAAGTCGTTCCAGGATTCCACCTCCATTGAGTACTATGCTCGTCCATCAGTACAGGCAGTAACCAAAGCAAAAATTATGGAAGGTAGCCCTGTGCAGGTCACAGGATCTACCAAAACGTTGTACCAGTTTAATCCTAAAGGGAATTTGACACGTGCAGAAGCAGCCAAGATTGCTGTAGAATTGCTTAAGAAGAGCACGAAGTTATTCCCTAAAACATTGAGTTAATCTAGCATAGTTGAAATGATTTTAGGAAGGACCTGTCCCTTTTGCTAAAAGGGGCGGGTTCTTTTTATGACCAAGGAACATCTTGTATAGAATTCATTTATAATAGAAGAAATCTGTTTTTTACCAATAACTATTTTTGTAATTTGCTAGAGATTAAGATACAATAACGGTAAATACACAATGATCTAGAGGGTGAAGTTAGCTAATGAAACCGATTTATTCGAGAGCCCAATTGGGTTACATGAAGGCAAAGACACAGTTCGAGAAGCAGGCAGTCATTCTGGAGAAAAAGTTGGAAGATACACGTAAGACCGAAGAGATCTCTCAGGAAGTAATGGAAGGACTTGTACAGTCTACCGGCTTCCATGATGCGTATAACAGTCTGGTTCTGGCCGAGAATGAATTGATTGAATGGTCTCACACCACGATGAAGCATGAGAAGACATACCGGGAGAACAGACAGCCAATTGACGATATGTATCTGAGATTGAACAGTGATCCAAATATGCGTGCTCAAATTATTGAGCTGGCGATGAAGATCCGCTAAGTTATAGTCACTGATCCAAGAAGAGGGCCTTGAGGGCTCTCTTTTTTATTTTCAATTTTGTAGAATTTGTCGCTTCATCGTGGAAAATAACGGGTATAAATAAACGTTCACATCATTCCTTACACAGGGTGATTTCGAAGAAAACGTCATAAGTACATCCGCATTAAAGGTTTTGAACCCGTTATAGACCCGCACTGTATCAATACATAAATAAATTCAAAACTTTTTTTGGGGAATCCGCAACTTTTTGAAATCTACTGCGTTTAAGATGTAGAGTCGAAAACATTGGGCAACTTACCAAGAATGACCTCGTGAAGAATCTTGTCTATTTATTAGAAAAAATTTCTTTACGGCACGAGAGACCCATTGTATAATACGTAAGGTAGGATTAGGAAACTACTCTATTTACGTATGACTCTATCATTTATTCTTGTTTACAAGTTTCTGTGATATGCTCACAGACATCATTTATATTAACTTGCTCATAACTCTGGAAAGGGGGTGCGACAATAGAATGAGGAATACGAGCGACCCTATTAAAGAAAATTCCAATGTTATGAACGCCCAAGGAGGAGACAAAAAGGTTATGAAGAAAATTTTATCCGTAGCACTGTCTACAGCAATGGCATTCTCAATGTTTGCATCTGTAGCATTCGGTGACACAGCAGTAACACCACAACAACAGTTTGATGCATTGAAAGCAAAAGGTATCTTCAATGGTTACCCAGATGGCACAGCTGGTCTGGACAAAGAGATGACTCGCGCTGAGTTCGCAAAAGTTATCACTAAATTGTTGGGTCTGAAAGAGATCACTGGAACTCTTTCTTACAACGACAAAAACTACACAGCTAAGAACTGGGCTGTACCTTACATCGAAGCAGTAACTGCTGCGGGTATCATGGAAGGTAAAAACGTAGAGAAAAAAATCTTCGACTTCAATGGTAAAGTGACAGTAGCTGAAATGGCTACAATCTTGACTCGTGCACTTGATCTTGAAATCCCAACTGAAACTAACAACAATGCAGCAGCATGGGCTAAAGGTTATGTTCAAGCAGCGATCAACGCAGGTCTGATCGACGCTAACGCTAACTTCAGCGGCAACGCTTCCCGCGAATTGTTGGTAGGTGCAGCTTACTCTATCGATCAAGCTCAAAGCTTGAAAGTGGAATCTTACACAGTAACTGAAGCTGGTAAAGTAGTTGAGTTCAAAATCAGCGACGGCGAAACTGTAAAAGTAACTTTGGATAAAGCTCTCGAAGCTAACAAAGAAACTGAAGTGAAATTCACTTACAAAGATAAAGAGTTCACTGAGAAAGTTACTTATGTAGTAACTACAGCTACTAAGCTGGAAAGTGCAAGTGCTACTAACCTGGCTCAAGTAGTTCTGAACTTCGACGGTAAAGTTGACAAAAACACCGCAGAAGATGCTGACAACTATACTATTACCGAGCGTGATAGCAGTACTGCTAAATCTGTAAAATCTGCAGTTCTTTCTGCTGATGAAAAATCAGTGACTTTGACAGTTGCAACTGGTAGCGAAACTGGTTTCACTAACCAAGTAGCTTACAAAGTGAGCTTCAACAATGTTAAAGCTGGAGATAAAGTTTTGAGCGTTAAGGACCAAGAATTCACTCCAGTTGATTCCACATTGCCTGTTGTTGAGAGCGCTCAAGCTCTGGGTAACAAAACAATCCGTTTGGTGTTCAGTGAGCCAATCAAATCCGCAAACCCAGGTAACTTCCAAGTTGACGGAAACACTTTGGTTGGAACAACTAAAGTTACAGGTAACACTGTAATCGTTAAATTGTACACTGCTCTATCTGATGGTGCACACAAAGTGACAGCTACAAACGTTGAGGATTATGCTGGTTTCAAATCTTTGGCTAAAGAGTTGAGCTTTGATGTAGTTGCTGATACAACTGCTCCAACAGTTGCTGTAGAAAGTGCTACTTTCGAAGCAGTTACGTTGAAATTCAGCGAACCAGTTGACCCAGATACAGTGTTGGCTTCCAACATCTATTGGTTGCAAGGTTCTACTAAGAACTACGCTACTGGATCAGTACAACAAATTTCCGATGATACTTTCAAGTTCACATGGGCTAACAAGTTGCAATACGCAACTGATGTTTATGTGACTAACGTGAAAGATTACTCCGGTAATGCAATCGCTGCTGATACTAAAGTTGCAGTAAACCCTGTATTGGATCAAACTCGTCCAGAAGTTGTTAATGCTGAGCTGAAATCTGATGCTAAAACAATTACTGTGAAGTTCTCTAAAGCATTGGAAGCAGCTTCTGTAGCATCTAGCGACTTTGTGATCAAAGATGCTGATGGTAAAGAAGTAAGCAAATTGAAAACAACATCGGTTTCCGCTGATGCTAAAACTGTAACAGTTACTCTTGCTACTGCACTGACAGCAGGAAAAGCTTACACTTTGAACATTACTGGTGTTAACGACAACACTACATTGAAAAATGTAATTCTTCCTTACTCTAAAGAGTTGACAGCTAAAGATTCGACTGCTCCAGAGTTGGCTTCTAACACTGTAGTTAGAAATGCAACAAACAATACAATCACTGTAACCTTTAACGAGGCTATGGCAGTTTCTGGTGATGGTGCGGTTACTGATCGTGCTAAATATTCTTACTTCACCACTGAAGATGGATGGCAAGTGGTTCCTTCTTCCGTGAATATCAACGTTTCTTCTGATGGTAAGTCTGCAATTCTTGGTTTCCCGCAAAACATTCAAGTTTCCAAAGTTACAAAAGTAACAGTTCGCTTGGTTAAAGATGTTGCTGGTAACTACTTGAAGGATCTTACTTCTGGTGAGTTGGCTGTTGCTGATGCAGGTAATGTTACTTACAATGCTGCTGCTGCTACAGCTACAAACAAAATTGAAGTTGCATTCGATAAAGCTTTGCTTTCTAGCACAGTGACAGCTTCTGATTTCACTGTGAAAGCTGGTAACGCTGAACTTAGCGTAATTGGTGCAGCCTTGTCTTCTAGCAATTCTAATAAAGTTGTTCTTACGCTGGCTGATTCCACTAAGCTGAAAGAAAACGGTAAATTCGGTTCTGACAATTCAAGCGTTACTGTAACTGTTAGATCTGGAGCAACGACTTCTACTTCAGCTGGTGAAGTGATCAATGCTGATACTAAAACAGTAACAGATAGCATTGCAGCTACAATTGATTCTGTTAAGGGGTTAGCTAATGGTAACCTCCAAGTTACTTTCAATGAGAACCTTAAAACTGGTCAAACACTTGCAGACGTTGCAATTGACTTTGTTATCAAAAATGCTGATGATAAAGTGCTGGTTCCAGTTACTGACTACACAGTACAATCCATTAATGATGGTATCGTAACTATCAGTTTCACAGCTGATCAAAAAGGTGTGGCTGAAGTTTCTATCCCTAACCCAAGATACCTGAAAGATGCTTCTGATGTAGTTGTTGCATCTTCTGAGGCTAATCAAGTGGAACTTAAAGCGTTAGATGTTACAGCTCCTACTGCAGCTGATTTTACTAAATTGACTGTTGCAGCTACAGAGGTATCTGGTTCTGCTGGTGCAGTTGAAGCTAACGCAACTGTTAAAATCGTTGCTGATGGTGCTGCTGCAACTGCAACTGCTGTAGGTACAGCAACAGCTGCTGCTGACGGTAGCTTCGGAGCAATTACTGGTCTAGTAACAGGTACTGATTATGATCTTTATGTAATTGATGCTGCTGGTAATGCTTCCACTAAATTGGACATTACTACTCCTTAATTAACAGGTCATATATTTATTAGTTAAAAGGGTTAAATCTGATACTATATCAGATTTAACCCTTTTTTATAACTTCGTAACTTTCTCCCCTTCCCAAACGTTTATACTATAATAGCAACAAGCAACTTATGGGAGGTTTGGAAGTGAATCAAAAGAAAATGTTTGTGAGCTTGCTCGCAAGTGCGTTGTTAATCAGTTCAACAGCTGGCATCGCCATGGCAGCGAGCACAACTAATAAAACGGCTGCCACCAGTTCAAATAGCAGTACATCGAAGAAAACGACAACAACAACGCAGAAGGTTGTACATACCTTGGGTAACCTGTCAGCTGTTAAAGTGACAGCACGAAGTTCCGTAAGATTAACAGATGTCAATATCTTGGCTCAGGACGATGGTAATGTGGTTACGTATACATTGTCGTACAAGAACAATGACAGCACCCCAATGATGATGCTCGATTACTGGAGCAAAGTGAAAACCAAGGGTGGAACATCGTTCTCGCCCAAACTGATTGCAAAAGATCAGGAAAAGAAAACAGTCGCGCCTGGATCAACGGTTGACCTAACCTATGTCATGAAAGTGGGTCGCGAAGTGAAACTCAGTGATCTGAACTTCCTCATCGTGAAATGGGATTTCAGTCAAGCTAACTATGAACGTACGCTGGGTAAGTTTAACGTGCCCGCATCCTATAGCATTACGACACCCGTAGGCAAACCAAAGACAGTTCGTCTAAGCGACTCTGCTGTGAAGGTGAAAGTGTCAGGGATTAAAGTGTTTCCAGGTGAAGATAAGAATCAGTATGTGAAAATTGGCGTGAATTTAAACAATATCAGTTATAAATTGCTTGAAAATCCGAATATCAAATGGATTTTACGTACGCCAAGTGGTACGAACTATCCCTTAACTCCGGATAAAGACAGTACCAATGTTAGCATTCAGGCACAGGCCAATAAGGCACTTAGCCTGATGGCATCTCTCCCTACGTCAGTGAAGCTGCAAAAGTCTGAGTTGTTGCTTGTAGAAGAACAGGGTGAAGAGAAGAGTGTTCTGCCTGTTGCTGCTCTGCAATTGCCAGAGGCTAGCAAGACGAATGTAGAGGTTGCTGCCAATCAGCCAAACATCATTTCTGTTGAAGGACAACGACTGTCCACATTGCTTGAATCTGCCAAAGTCCGAATCGATGATGGTGAGTATAGTCTTAATCTTCAAATGAAGCTCAAGAATGAAGGCAAGAAAGCCATTAAGGTGCCGACGTATACCTTCGAGGTACGTAATACAGACGGAACAGTTTATCCGATCGAAACCAAAGCTTTGGATACATTGAAATTGAACCCAGGCGATATCAAGACAATTAAGCTGAGTGCAACCCTTCAGGGTGATGGTAATACAAGCAAAATCAAGCTGTATGTAATGAGTCCGGTAGACAAAAATGAAAGCACAGAATCCACCACAACGTCTTCTCCAACGAATGGATTTGTTTTCTCCTATCCTGTAGGTGTCTATGCGATTCCTAAATCGGTATCCAGTGGAGATGGATTGACAACCGAAATGGTCATTAAGAATAACAAAGGTACATTTGGTGTGTCTTTTGGATCGTTACAGCGGTTGCCGTGGCTTGATAGTGATATTATTGCTGCAAAAGTGACTATTCGTAATGCAGGTAACAAAACAGTTCAACTTCCTGAACTTGAAGCAATGTTTATGATTGATTCTGCTGAGATTGAAGGAGACAAGAAGTTAATCTACACACAAAGTGGCAAGTTACTTGGAGCCGGCATGACAACCGAGGCGTACCTGTTGACCAAGATTCCTTCTGAATTACGTATATCTCGTCTGGAACTTAGTCTGAACGAGAAAGTTAGTGAGGAAGAAACGAATGAATGGATTACGTTAAATACGTCCGGATTAATTCCACCGGTATCTTATGTTGGAAGTGGTAAGACATATACTTTGGGTACTGCTGATAAAGAGACCGAAATGGGTGTGCGGAGAACGATTCGTTATCCGGGAACGTCATCGGACATCGTATATACCGAATTCGAAATGACGAACAAATCACTGCGTCAAAGTGGTCTCGGTAAA
The DNA here is from genome assembly GCF_052244825.1 of Paenibacillus sp. 1A_MP2. Taxonomy (NCBI): domain Bacteria; kingdom Bacillati; phylum Bacillota; class Bacilli; order Caryophanales; family Paenibacillaceae; genus Paenibacillus; species Paenibacillus sp. 1A_MP2. Next base: position 1,094,536 of record NZ_JBQQCS010000001.1, read on the forward strand.
CTAGTAGGATACTTCAAAACATCGGATGGCCAATATTACAGGGCAACAGCGAAACAAGCAGAGCGTTTGCCTGGACCGGGTCAAAAGTCGATTGTTACGTTCTGGGTTAAAATTCCGAAATCCGTTACCTTCTCTGACCTGCGTCTAATTGTGGGTGAAGGTATTGCAGACAGCAAGTTTGTAACCGGTGAAGGGGAAGCGACTGCTTATGTGAATGCTCTGGCATTCGAAGTACCGCCAACTTCCATTAGTGTTCAAGGCACGCTGACCAATATTAATCTCTACCCTTACTCCTGGACTGCCAACAGTGTGAGAGCATATCTGGCAGGAAGTTCGTCTGTACAGATCGAGATGAATTACAGCTTATCCCGTAATGAAGAGATTGAGATGGGTGAGAACGAGCATAAGTTAATCCTCACTCTGACGGACCAAGCAGGTAAATCATATGAGAAAGAGCTGACTTTGGGAACCGATCTGAAAGTGGGAACCAACCAGACACTGAGCTGGAGCGTAGAAGACAGCTTCTTCGAGAAGTTGCGTGGTGGTTCGTATCGCTTAAGCGTAGATGATCAGTTCCAGGGACAACGTATTCGTCTTGCAGAGCAAAGCTACGGATATGACCTGACCAAACTTCCGAAGGAAGAGCCTGTTGATATAAGATAGATGCATAGATTCGAATAATCGTTAGATTTGTCCACAAAACCTCGTTTCCACCCAAACGGAAACGAGGTTTTGCTTGTCGCATCCCTACTTTTTCTCTATAGTTAAAGTTAATAGATTACCAGAGGAGGAAAATGATTCACATGAAACCTTATATGAAAGTATCCCTTGCAGCGCTCGCGATTGGTGTTGGCGTGTGGGTCGGGTCGGTATACAGCAATACAGCCATCGGTGCAGGTACAAGCCAGCCAGGAACAGCAGACGATCCGGTTGTAACGAAGAGTTATGTAGACCAACAGATTCAAAAGGCATTGGGTGGCGGTGCTAGCACAGGTTCTGGTAACTCATCCGGTAATAACTCCGGCTCTACAGGAACCGGGAACTCCGGTAGCACAGGTGGAGATACTTCGCTTCCTCCACTGGTATCAGGCGCATCTGATGCCGTTGAGATCGTAACCGTGAAGCCAGGTCAACAGCTAATCGGCAAGTCTGGCGCGGAGTTCATTGTACGTAGCGGTAAAGCTGTGATCGTCAGTGAAGGTACGAATGGTGTAGCGGATCTGACGGACGGGATTGACCTGACAAATGGACAGGCAGCGCCGACCAATCACCTGCTCTCTTTTCCAAGGGATGGACGAGGGATCACGGTATTGGAAGGAAACAAATACAGCTTAACTGTAATGGTTCGTGGTGGATATACTCTGAAATAGGATTTGTAGCTTTTAAAGGAATTATTCATTAGTTATACTTTTCATTTGCTCAGATTACCCAGTTCTAACAAACATTAATACGGCTAGCCAGCCTTGTTCCTGCTCACTCTATAACTGTAAAAAACCAAAACCGGAGGTGCAGGGATCATGGCTAGAAGAAACAGCAAAGTGGTGCCGGAAAGTCGTCAGATGTTGGATCAGATGAAGTATGAAATTGCTGCTGAGTTTGGTCTGAATGTGGGATATGGAGGTAGAGGTCTTGCTGGTGCAGATACCGAATTTGGTTCTGAATTGGGTGAGGTGAGTGATCACTCCTATGGCCAGTATAAAGGCTGGGGCCATCTGACTTCCCGTGAAAATGGGTCGGTCGGTGGAGAGATTACGAAAAGGCTGATTCGCCAGGCAGAGCAGCACTTATAGGGTGTTTTCCTTATCCCCATTTGTTTGACACGTCTTGACAAATACGTTAAGATGGCAGTTGAGGTACGCAGCCTTTTCCACTAGGGAAAGGTTGATTTTTTGTTGAGGCCATTACCTGAAAAATCCTTATCTTCGTAACTGCGGACCCTGCGTCCTTATTCCGCCCGGAAAGCTTTCGAGGGTACAGTGAACGAATCAACGTAAATGTTTTGTTCGGGCAATCGCCATACTACTGGTTATGGGAGGTTGAAACTTCAATGTCTATTAAAGGCCGACATCTATTCACATCGGAGTCTGTAACTGAAGGACATCCGGATAAAATTTGCGATCAGATTTCGGACGCCGTGTTGGACGCGTTCCTGGCGAATGATCCAAACGCTCGTGTAGCGTGCGAAGTTTCCGTGGCTACAGGCCTTGTGCTTGTCATCGGTGAGATCAGTTCAGCGTCTGAATACGTGGACATTCCGTCCATCGTTCGTAATACGATTAAGGAAATTGGGTACACTCGTGCCAAGTTCGGTTTCGACTTCAATACATGTGCAGTTCTGACTTCTCTTAACGAGCAGTCTGCTGACATTGCACAAGGCGTTAACGCAGCTCTGGAGAACCGTGACCCGGAACAAATGGCTCGTGAAACAGAGAATATTGGTGCTGGAGACCAAGGTCTAATGTTTGGTTTTGCAACCAACGAAACACCTGAACTCATGCCTTTGCCAATTGCATTGTCTCACCGTATCGCTCGCCGTTTGGCTGAAGTGCGTAAAAACGGTACATTGGAATATCTTCGTCCGGATGGTAAAACTCAAGTAACGATTGAATACGACGGTGACAAACCGGTACGTGTTGATACAATCGTCGTGTCTACTCAGCATGCTGAAGAGACCACATTAGAGCAGATCCAAAAAGACATCAAAGAACATGTAATCCTGCCAGTCGTTCCAGCTGAATTGCTGGATGAGCAGACTAAATATTTCATCAACCCAACAGGACGTTTCGTTATTGGCGGACCTCAAGGAGATGCAGGCTTGACTGGACGTAAAATCATCGTAGATACCTACGGCGGTTATGCACGTCACGGCGGTGGTGCGTTCTCCGGTAAAGATCCAACAAAAGTAGACCGTTCCGCAGCTTATGCAGCTCGTTATGTAGCGAAAAACCTTATTGCTGCAGGTCTTGCCGACAAAGTGGAAATCCAGCTCGCTTACGCGATTGGTGTAGCCAACCCGGTATCGATCAACGTAGATACATACGGAACAGGCAAAGTCAGCGAAGAGAAATTGGTTGAGCTTGTGCGTAACAACTTCGATCTTCGTCCAGCTGGTATCATCCGTATGCTGGATCTGCGTCGCCCAATCTACAAACAAACAGCTGCATATGGTCACTTCGGCCGAACAGACCTGGATGTTCCTTGGGAACAAGTGGACAAGGCGGACGTTTTGAAAGAGCAAGCAGGTCTGTAAGTTAACGATACAGTCATCAATAGAAGCCCTTGGTTCCGATAAGGAATCAGGGGCTTTTTGCATACTCAAATATCGAATTACTGAAAGGGTCAATAGACTAGATTAATATTCCTTTTATTCCCTTTTAGCTAAAAAAAAACTACGATATGACCGACATACATAATGAGGTCTGTATATCAGACATTAGGAAAAAATCAGATTGAGGGGGAAGGATGGGTGTTTATGAAAAATATGGCCCGTAAGGGATTAGCAAGTCTAATGATTCTGATGTTAATTACACAAGGCTGCTTCACGGGATGGTTGGGAATGGAGCCTGCATATGCTGCTGAAGATCTGGCGGGGAAAGGTATTAGCGCGACTTTACCTTTAGTAAATGCTACGAATGTAAGTACCTCGGCACCACTAGTGATTGAATTCATCAACCCTGTTAAGAAAGTAACAAATTCTAAAGAGACAATTACAATTCGAAGAGTCCAGGATGATTCCATCGTGGCAGAGATTGCTGTAAATAGTAGTGACGTTACTATTGTTCCAGACAATATAAACACAGATCCGGAACTTGGAAAAATGGTGAATATTAAACCATCTGAGTCATTACCTAATGGTAATTTATATGTCATGGTGGGTGGTCAGTCTTTTGTTTATGCGGATAATCAGCGCTTTGTGGGATTAAACAAGGAGTGGACTTTCCATACAGAGGGAATTGCTACAGCCTTACTTGTGGGACGAACTCCTGTTAATGCTGCTTCAGGTGTATCTCCTTCTGCGAATATTCAGCTTACATATAATCGAGCTGTAATAAATGGCGCAGGAAAAATGCAAATTTATCAAGGTAATACCTTATTCGAAGAGATTGATGCGAATTCATCTCAGATTAGTTTTAACGCTGACAGAACGACGGTAACCATTGATCCAGCGAGGAATTGGAGTAATAATAGTACGATATACATAGCTGTACCGGAAGGTTTTTTCCGAGATACACAGGGGAATGATATAAGTTCAATACAGCGAAGTGATTGGGGATTCAATGTTATCTCTGATCCGACAGCATTAACTGTGTCATCCCTGTCTCCTTCAAATGGAGCAGCTGGAGTATCGCTCACCAGTGAACTGACATTAACATTCAACAAAGAACTGGATACCGCTTATACCGGGTCAGCGATTTTGAAGAATACCAATGGGGGAACTGTGACGGCGACCACTCTCATCAACAGTTCGAACAATAGGCAGTTACGTATTATTCCACAAACGAGTCTGATGAGTAACACCACGTATTCTATAGATATTCCGGCTAATGTTTTCCGTGACAAATCCGGTAATCTCTTTACAGGCTTGACGGGTGCAAGCTCGTGGTCCTTCAGAACACTGGCATTGGATACAACGGCTCCTGTACTTAAGACAGCGAAGATGTACAGTAATACGATCATTCGGTTGACGTATGACGAGTTACTCTCAGGCCTTGATCCCTTTTCCTCAAGCTTCACAGTCACGGTTAACGGAGAGAATCGAAATGTAAGTACATCTTATGTTTCGGGAGATAGCGTGTATGTTGTCCTGGATACTGGTGTAGCGGTGGGACAAGTAGTGAGAATAGCCTACACTCCCGGAACTGGGACACGTAAAATTCAAGATCTGTCACTTAATGCAGCAGCAGCGTTTTCTGCAAGAGATGTGGAAAACGGTCTGGATTCCATCATGTCGAAGCCACGCGAAGGCACGGCATATACGAATACGATTAGTCTCTATTATCCAGAAACGGTATATGTCAATTCAAGTGAGGCATACAAACAATTTAGTGTGTCTGCGGACGGGGCACCAGTGGGTGTAAGTAGTATGTCTACCAATACTAGTTCACTTGTCACTCTTAACCTCAGTCGTGCGATTACGAATGGAGAAGTTGTTCGTGTGGCTTATCAGCCTACTGAGTGGCCGATAAAGGATAGCCGAGGGCAGGCACTTGCAGGATTTAGCGGGTTCTATGTGCGAAACAGTACAGATACGAAGCCACCTGAATTTCAGAATGCTGAGGTGAGTGGCAATAAGCTCTGGATTTACTATAACGAACCGTTAAACCGATTAAACAAGCCGTTAAACAGCCAGTATTCTGTACTGGTAGATGGAAAAGCCGTATTCGTTAAGGATCTGGAAATTGAGGATGATCTTGTGACGCTAACATTGGCATCACCTGTGACAAGCGCACAGATTGTGACACTCTCTTACGTTCCAGGTACGAATCGTCTCACAGACATGAATGGTAACCACGCAGGCTATTTGGAACTGGTTCCCGTGACATATACATATGGGAACGGAACCATCTTGTCTGGTGTGTTACAAGGAGATACTGTGCTGATTAACTTCCGAAATGGATTAAAAACAGAGGCATCTTTGTCTCCAGCACAGTTCAAGGTACAGCTCAACGGCACAAATTTCACCGTTAATTCCGCTTCTGCCTCAGGCACTGTTGTTATCCTGAAGTTATCCGGATCAGTGCCTGCATTAGCAGCAGGACAAACGGGTACAGTTAGCTACACAGCAGGAGGTGCAGTTGCACTCAGAAATGCACTGAATGCTGAAGTAGGGACATTCGGTCCACTGACATTGCAGCAAAGCACAGACTCCAATTCTACCGGTGGGAGTACTGGGGTGGAGGGACGTCCTTCTTGGCTCACTGAATGGAGCGCAGCGGAATCCGGATTTGGGCAAGCTATTTTTGTAATGAGTAGCGATACGGCAGCAGTACAAAGTGCGACCTCGCATAATAATCGTTCATCAAGACAATATATCATTGATGAGACGAAGCTTGGGCAGGCGTTTGACTACGCGTCTTCAATCCAAAAAATAGGTCAACCTGTATTGTTTGAGGTTCCAGCAACTGAAGAGAATGCATATGTAGGAATTCCCTTCCACAGGTTGTCTCAGATCGCTGCGAGCTACCGAACAGGCACAATTGGCATAAAGTATAAAGAAAGTATATGGAGTATTCCCTTGTCACAATTGAATCTGGTATCCATGGGACAAAGTGCGGGCATAACGACTTCTCCGGGTGCTTCTGTACTATACGTACAACTGGAGTCTGTTCCTAAACTTTCTTCAGGCACCCTGGAATATATGTTATCACGGTCCAACGCTCAAAGTTTGGCAGATGCAACAGATATATATATCACTCTATACAATGGAAATACCGGAAAAAATGTGGAGCAAAATATCAAGAGTCAGTATTCTATAAAATTACCAGGCAATACTTCAACGATTTTAACCGGATTTACAGCTGTTGATTCCAGCACAAACTCACTCTCTTATGTGCCAACGGCATATAGAAGTACATCAACTGGAATAGTAGCTAGAGGGTTGTTAAATGGTAATCAAACTGTGGCTCCAGTTACTCATTTGGTCAACTATCCGGATAAAAAGTACTGGGCATATAATACAATTAATGAGTTGGCCTCAAAATGGATTATTAGCACTGATTTGTCTTTATACAAACCTAATCAGAAGATCACCAGAGGTGAATTTGCAGAAATGGTTGCTAAAGGGTTAGGTCTTCAAGGGAATCTTGAAGCCGCCAAACGGTTTAGTGACGTTAAAGCCAAGAGTCCGACAAGTGCTTATATTGGTGCGGCAGCAGAAGCTGGCATTATTTCTGGAGTCAATAAAACTACATTTAAACCGGATAGCTTGATTACTAGGGAGCAGATGGCAATCATGATTATTCGGGCGATGGATTATGTGGGACAACCTGTATATCTTCAAACATCTAAGAAAGAAATATTATCTCCTTTTAAGGATAAAAAGGAAATTAAGTCCGAAGATGCGGTTGCCAAGGCAATTCAGGCAGGGGTCGTTCAAGGCGTTAGTTCAACAGAATTCAGTCCCCTTCAAAAAGCAACAAAAGTCCAAGCGGCAGTAATGCTAAAACGTATGCTTAACCGAATTGGATATATGTAAAAATAAAAAATGTTACATTTCTGAAGAAGAAGCATAGCAGATGTGAGTCTGGATCATATGCTTCTTTTTTTGCGTAGAAAATAAATAAGTCGTTATAAGCTTTATGAAAGAATCAAGAATATACATACGAGAGAAAGAATTTCCTTGGGGTGGTATCCAAATCTTCTAATGATTGAGTGCTAATATAGGATACAGGCGTAACTTTTTCCACAAAAAGTAGTCTATTAATAGAAGAGTATACTAGAAATCTCGCTATCTGCTGCCACGTGGTAGAGATCGTGATATCTAAGATTGATATACAAGATGGGAGAGACGTTTCAAACATGCTGGGGAAACAAGGGAAACGGCTGAACGACGTTAAGGGTAGCAAGGCGAAGAAATGGGCGATTGTGACGCTGGCAGGCGTGATCTGGATTGCACCGGTTCTGGGAGCGGGACAACAGGTGTGGTCGGGAAGTTCATGGCAGTCAGTAGCCGCTGCGGCATCTACAACGACAAGCAAATTAAGTGAAGAAATTCTGACTTCGGGTGCGAAGTTGATGAAATACAGTTATACAACAACACGTTCCGGCTCGAAGGTGAACGTATTGGCGGACGTCATTCAAGTGGATTTGCAGAATCCTTATGTGAAGCTGGACGTCATGACAGGCAAGGGCGGCAATCTGAACAGTAAACAAAGCACGGGTGGCATGGCCAAGGAAAATGGTGCAGTAGCCGCTGTGAACGGCGATTACTTTAATGTATCCGGGGAACTGGCACCGATTGGTGGACAGGTCTCGGATGGGGTCCTCGTGTCTACACCATCGGAATTGTCAGGCATGTATGCCCTCACCGTAACCAAGGACGGCAAGCCGATGATTGATGAATATTCATTCGATGGCACGGTGAAGGCAGACGATGGTTCAACGTTTGCTTTGCGTGGGATAAATAAGGAGGATTACACGGTCGAATCGGGCTCGGTGAAGTACAGCCATGCCAATTCGATGTATATTTATACACCGGCTTGGACGTCCACGAAGCGGCCTAATGATCCTTCTACCACACCAACTGAGGTACTTGTGCAGAACGGTGTAATTACCCAGATTTCCGATAAAAAGGCGTTAGACATGACGGTGCCGGAAGATGGGTATATTTTGCGTGCGCATGGAACGGCAGCGACATGGATTATGACTCACCTCGCAGTTGGGCAGACGCTGAATGCGGATTACAAGCTAAAAGCCAAAACAACTGGAGAATCCGTTGATCCGAGCAAACTGCAGATGATGATTGGTGGTCATACCATTCTGGTGAATGGTGGCAAGGCGGCAACGTTTTCCCGCGATATTGTAGCTTCCGGGATCGGTGGTGTTCGTGCCAGAACGGCAGTAGGGTATTCTCAGGATGGTCGATATGTCTACATTATTGCAGCGGAGAAAAACAGTAATAGCAGCGGCATGTCGCTGACTGAACTGCAATCCTTCATGACCAGCATTGGTGTATGGAAAGGCATGAATCTGGACGGAGGCGGCTCCACAACGATGGTAACTCGTCCGCTCGGCGAGGAGACAGCAGGACTTACGTTCAATACGGAGTACGGTACAGAGCAGCGTCAGGTCGTAAACACGCTGGGCGTGTTCTCTACGGCGCCGGAAGGCAAGCTGAAGGGCTTTGCCGTGAGTGGCAGCCAAACGTTGCTGGTAGGGCAAGAGGGCAAATATACAGCCAAAGGATACGACACCTACTATAACCCGATTGCGACAGGCGATATCAAAATGACGTGGAAATCGAGCAACAACGGCATCGTGAGTGTAAGTAATGGAACGATCAAAGGTTTGAAACCAGGTACAGCGACGCTGACCGCAACAAGTAACGGTGCTTCATCTTCCATTAAAGTAACCGTGCTGGGTGGCAGTGAACTGGCTTCACTGACAGCAGGATCTGGCTTGGGATCGCTCCAAGCGGGCACAACGATCTCCATTCCGGTGACGGCGAAGACCAAAGACGGACAAAGTGTAACGGTTCCGGCGGACTCGCTGACATGGGAATTTATCGGTTTCAAAGGTAAAGTGGCTGCAGACCAATTAACTGTATCTTCTGTGAATTCCGGTGCTCAGGTGGGTTATGCAATCGGTCGTTACGACGGTTACAGCACGGTGGTTGTGCTCTCCGCTGCGGCAAGTGAAACGATATGGAGAACTTCGAAAATGTAAGCTACCCGATCAACTTCACCACCAACGCAGCAGGTGTAACCGGATCGGCTTCCGTGACAGCTGGAACAGGTGAAAAAGCGGGCTCCAAGGTGCTGCAGCTGAGCTATGACATGACCGCGGGAATAGGTAAAATGTATGCTTATGCCCAACTGAACGGTTCCACTGGCAAAGAGGTATCTGCGACAGCTACATCCATGTCGATGGATGTTATGGGAGATAAGAGCCTGAACTGGCTGCGTGCTGAATTTACTGATGCCAGTGGCAAAACAGTTTATGCCGACCTCGCTAAAGCAATTGATTGGGACGGTTGGAAAAAGCTGAACGTGGACCTGAATGGGCTGAACATTGCTTATCCGGCGAAGCTGAAACGGGTTTATGTGGTGAATGTGGAAGAAGGTCAGGATGAGCGTGCGAAGACAGGCACGGTTGCTTTTGACAACATTGCTTTCACCATGCCATCCAAATCCAGTGAAGTAGGGTTGCCTACAGGAACTGCTTCGCTGGTGCTTGGACAGAAATCCATGACGGTGAACGGAACGAAAAAGGCAATCGACGCCGCACCTGTGCTGAAAAATGGAACAACCTATGTTCCAATCAAGCATGTATTGGATGCTTTTGGCGGACAGGCGAGCTGGGACAGCAGAAATCAACGGATTACTGTTGTGCGTGGTGGTAAGCTAATCGATCTGGTTGTAGGTCAGAAAGAATTCATTATTAATGGTAAAAGACAAAGCGCAACAGTCGCACCTTATGTATCTGGTGGCAGGACTTTAGTCCCTCTCAGACTCGTTTCGGAGCAGCTTGGACTGACTGTAAAATGGGAACAGAACACGAAGACCGTTACCATCTCATCGTGATATGGTATGATATATACCGGAAACGATAGAAATGGAGTCGAACAAACGTGGATTTACAAGCCGATGCCATAGACCGCGTCATAAAAAACGCCATTCAAGTCATGGAAAACAGTAAATATCAAATGTTTGAGATTATGGACTCAACCCGTAATGAGCTGAAAACGCTGAACGAGGAGTTGAAGTCGGTTCTGAAGGAGACGGCGGAAACGATCGAGAAAGTAGATCAATTGGAGCTGAACTACCGCCGCTCCCGGATCCGGCTAACCGAGGTTAGCCGTGACTTCGTCCGTTATTCCGAGCATGATATCAAGCAGGCGTATGAAAAAGCGACGCAGTTACAGCTGGATCTGATGATTTACCGTGAAAAGGAAATGTATCTGAAAGCCCGTCGGGATGATCTGCAGAAGCGTGCCAAAAATGTGGAAGCTTCGGTGGAGCGCGCCGAGACGATCGGTTCCCAGATGGGGGTTGTACTGGAGTATCTGTCGGGTGAGTTGGGTCAAGTGACCCGTATTATTGAATCCGCCAAAAATCGACAAATGATTGGTTTGAAAATAATTTTGGCCCAGGAAGAAGAGCGGAAACGCATTGCCCGTGAGATCCATGACGGACCTGCACAGATGCTCGCAAATCTAGTGCTTAGGACGGAAATTGTAGAAAGAATGCTCATAAAGCAGGATTTTAAGATGGTCCAGGCCGAAATAGTAGATTTGAAAGGCCAGGTTCGTTCGAGTCTTGGAGAAATGAGAAAAGTTATTTTCAATTTGCGTCCTATGGCACTGGATGACCTGGGATTGATTCCGACGCTTCGGAAGTACGTGCAGGATTTTGAAGAAAAACAAAAATCCGCTCGCTTTTTGAAACGAGAGGCAAGGAACATCGTTTGTCTTCCGCAATGGAGGCAGCGATCTACCGCCTCGTGCAGGAAGGTCTGTCCAATGCTGCAAAGCATGCTTATCCCACTTATGTTGTAGTGGAAATTACATACCAGGCTCAGCTCGTCAAAATTGTCGTGCAGGACAATGGGCTTGGATTCAAACCGGAGCTTCTTGCGAAGAAGAGCAAGGATCATACCCACTTCGGTCTGATTGGGATGAGAGAGCGGGTTGAACTGTTAGAAGGAAGAATAGAGATCGAATCCGCGGAAAATCAAGGAACCAAAATAGTGATTCATATCCCGACAAACGTGGATAAGGGAAAGGAGTAGCAGGATGGAAAACCGTGATACTGGTAAAGCATCAATTAAAGTTCTTTTGGCTGATGATCATCAGCTGTTCCGTGAAGGTCTGAAACGCATTTTAAATATGGAGGACGACATTGAGGTCATCGGCGAATGCGGCGATGGAATTCAGGTGCTCGAATTCTGTAATCAGGATAAACCGGATATCGTATTGATGGACATCAATATGCCGGTAAAAACGGGGTTGAAGCAACGGAGAAATTGCGAGAGCTGTTCCCGGATGTCAAAGTCATTATCTTGTCTATTCATGATGATGAGAGCTACGTGTTCGAGACGCTGCGTAAAGGCGCTAACGGATATTTGTTGAAAGACATGGAGGCCGAGTCCCTGATTAATGCGATTCGTTCCGTTCATGAAGGTCATGCATTCATCCACCCTAAAGTAACGGGCAAACTGATCATGCAGTTGCGTCGTATGACGTATCTTAATGAGACAGGGGCAATGAGCGAGGGGGCTTCGAAAGAGGCAGGCGTTAAATTTGTCGCTGGCGACAACAATCCGCTTACTCGTCGTGAGGCTGAAGTGTTGCGTCTGATGGCTGAAGGTAAGAGCAATAAAATGATTGGTGAGTTCCTGTTCATCAGTGAAAAGACAGTAAAAAACCATGTCAGCAGTATTCTGCAGAAGATGGAAGTGGACGATCGTACGCAAGCGGTTATCAACTCGATCAAATATGGCTGGGTTACGCTCTAATATACAATTGTAATTATGTAGTGTGTTGTTAACAAATATAGGCTTCTGTTTACTCGCGCCCATTCCAAGATATTGGACTGGTTAGCGGGTTAATGGACTTTATTACAGCAAATGATCAAAGTGTGAAGCTGTGTAGAACTTACGTTAGCTTCGGCATGAATGAGTGAACGACCTGGCCTGTCTTCTTCGTCCAGTGTCGATCAGAATGGAATATGAGCGTTCGGGATTTGCAAGTGTAACCCTTCAGGGGATGCAGCATATACTGCTGTATACAGGGATGTTCGCCATGGGTGAGCATGACCTTCCGAGGAGGTGCAGTTGCCATGGTTGCTCATCTGACTATGATTCTGCTCATATACTTCCTGGCGGCAATGGCCGTTCATGCCATGCACCAGCGCGATCTTTCTCGTCCGGACCCCGAAGGCTACGAGCAGATTCTGCTCATTCCTTCCAATCAGGAGCAGCGGATTGAAGGTATTGTAAGAGCGCTTTGCCGGGAATTATTTTACCGTGGAAAGAGCTTCACATTGACGGTTGTCGCTGATCGTACGGAAGCCGAAACGGTTCGAATCATTGAAAAGCTTATGCATAGGCAAGGAATGGAGTTATCCTACTTATCTGCTGTCCCTTCCGATATGGAGCAGGGGAATCAGACAGGGAATCGTTCTATTCGCCTTATCGATTTGCGTGAGCCGAAGCAGTAGTTGCTTTTTTCGGGTTAAAATCATTATCCGTACGAAATGCTGAGACAGACCGGCTAAAGAATGTCATCAGTCAAAAAGTACTTTTAATGAAGTCATACCTGCTTGCCAAGTTAAGCTTGGATTTCATAAGTTCGAGGTTAAAGATTACAGCGTATGCTGTAGTCTTTTTTGTCATTGTAGCCAAGCTTGCTGATAAATTAAATATGGGTTTTTATGCAATGTATGGTTATTGCAGGGTTTCTGTTCTTCTTTAGTTAACAATCAGAAGCTTTTTGAAATCAGAACTCTTAAGTTAAAAGTATAGACGGTACGGATTGGAAAAAGTTTCGCGTATTCAAAGAAAGATTATCATTAATAAGAGAATTGGTAAAAGGATATGATGAAGAGGATTTGGAATTACAATAACTTGTAACACAACTCGACGATTGATATAGTGGTAGTACAAATGGATATGATTTGATTGGGATGGACATGAAGCACATGCTCCGACGAAAAGTCGGGTTGGCATGTGCTTTTTTTTGCGTTTCGGGATATTGAAGCTGAGGGAGGAGAGCAGATGAAGGTTGGTTTATATGTGTGTCAAGTGAGAGAAGGGTGGAAGATGATTCTATCACTGGATATCCGAGTGGATGTGGCGTGGTGGCTTGAGGGGGTGAGCGGACAGCGGGTGTTGCGATGGTTGCTGTTAGGCAGGGAGCTGCCTTTAAGTCAGGCCTCATGGATGGTAGAGAATTTTGAGATGGAGCGAGGGATGGATCAGTGGGGAGGGGAGCATTGGAAGGCGTATATGCAGCGCAAAGTGGATGGGTACGAGCGGGCCTCCGGGGAACTGGAGCCTAGGGGAGAGATGGCGGGTAATGTAGGGAGTGCCGCTGAAAGAGGTGCGGAGGTGGGCGGGATGGCAGAGCCATATCCCGCGGGGAGTGGGCTCAGCTGGAGCGGGGCGCGGCCCTGCTGGCTGAGCGGCTTCGCGGCCGCCAATTGCTGGCGGCCGAGGCAGAGGCGCTGCTGGCGGACACAGCGCCGCAGCTTGCCTCGGTTTGGCGCGCGGCTGCGCAGCTCGCGCACCTATGGGGCGGCTGAGCATAGCAGCCGCCCTGAAGGCGCCTGCCACGCGGCGGCGACGCCTCGCGTGGCTTGGTCGCGCGCACAGCGCGCCCCGCTGCCGCCGATGCGGCAGCTTTGCCGGGCAGCGCGTGCCCTGCGCTGCCTGCGGCCTGGCGGCGTGCGCCTACTGCGAGGCATGCCTCGCGCTGGGGCGCAGCCGTGCTTGTGCGCTGCTGCTGCTTAGCGCAGCGCCAGGAGCCATGCCACGACGCGGTGAAGCATCGCGTCGTGGCATGGCCGTTGACCCCACCGAGGGCGGACTTGCCCGGTGGGGGTTGAGCCCGGCGCAGAGCGCGGCGGCTGCCGAGGCGCTGGCGTTTTTGGCCCAGTCATCCGCAGGGGATGGGCCGGGGCGGTTTTTGCTGTGGGCCGTGACCGGGGCCGGTAAAACCGAGATGATATTCCCTTTGCTCCAATACATATTGGAGCGCGGTGGACGAGCTCTTGTCGCTACGCCGCGGCGGGATGTCGTGCTGGAGCTTGCCCCTCGTTTGGCGAAGGCGTTCCCTAACATCTCGCTCGCTACACTATACGGAGGCAGCACCGAGCGCTGGAAAGACGCACAGCTCACACTCGCGACAACGCACCAACTGATGCGTTTTTACCAGGGATTCGATCTCGTCATTATCGACGAACTCGATGCTTTTCCCTATCACAACGATCCTATGCTCGCTCATGCTGCAGCCTCCTCGTGCAAACCTCATGGACACTTTGTATACCTGTCTGCTACGCCGCCAGCTCGGCTGCAGAAGGAAGCCGCTCAGGGGGACTCGCTCACGCCAGAGTACCGGTTCGTTTTCATCGCCATCCTCTTCCTGTGCCACACCTGATGAAAATGCCTACCGTCGCTGAATGTATTCGGAAGCGGGAGCTGCCCGCCACACTAAAAAAGAGCATTCAAACCTCCTTGCTGCGGGAAGCTCAATTATTTGTTTTTGTGACACGAATCGCTCAGATTGAGGCATTTGTAAATCTCATGCGTCGCATGTTTCCACAAATTCATATCGAAGGAACATCATCCCAAGATCCAGATCGTGCGAGCAAGGTTATTGCTTTTCGTGAACGGACCATACGTCTGCTCGTGACCACCACTATCTTGGAGCGAGGCGTCACCATTCCCCGTAGCGATGTATTCATTTTGGATGCGGATAATAGCCTATTTGACGAAGCGTCTCTGGTGCAGATGGCGGGCAGAGCAGGTAGATCTATGGATGATCCAGCTGGAAGAGTCGTCTTTGCATCATCCCGTCGTACACGTTCTCAGGTCCGAGCAGTGGCACAGATCCGAAAGATGAATACCATCGCCCGCCGCAAAGGATACCTGCACCCACCGTCTCATCCATAAATTCAACTTTGGAGGCTCACACTTATGCCCATCTGGCTAAACGATTTAACCGATTATTTGCACCAGCTTACCCATCGTCTGCATAACCTGCTCGCCCCACCAGGAGCAACTTGCCTGACCTGTGGAACCCGAGCGATCCTTTCAACAATTTATCCAGAGGTATGTACCCGATGTGTGCAGCAAATTCCGTGGATTCGTACCATTCGCTGCTTGCGCTGTGGTCGAGGAATAGGTTGCCCGGACTGCGTCCGACCACACATGCAAAACCGTTCTTTCATCCTCAACCGCAGCGCCGTTCAGTACAATGCTTTAATGAAGGAATGGATTGGCATGTACAAATTTAGAGGTCACGAGCGCTACGCGCCGTTATTAACATCTCTTTTGATTCAAGCATTTCAAGCAATGAGTGAGGAACTTAACCCTGTTTTGGCAAAAGAAACCCTGGCCCCCGCGGCTCGTCCCGCCACGCCTGCTCAATCTCATATGGATGCCAGTCCACATCCATATAATTCGAGTGCGTCAACAAACGCACTCGTTCACCGACCTAGCGGGGGCGATGTAAACAACAACGCGCCCGTTCACCGACCTGGCTCGCTTCAATCATTCAGCGCACCCGTACAATCTCCTGCCGTGTTTGCACCCGCAAATACACACGCGCAACACCACACCACATACGCGTGCTATACGCACGCTCATCCCGGAGCAGCACCACGCAACCGCCAGTCGCTGCTCCAAAACAACAAGCCGCGATGGCGGCCAGACGCGGTGACCTATGTCCCCGTCAGCAACGAACGCCTTGCCGAGCGCGGCTTCAACCAGGCAGAGCGGCTCGCATCAGGACTCGCCGCAGCCTATCGGCTGCCAGTTGTTGATCTGCTACAGCGCCGGATCAACACCACCAAACAAAGCTTCAAAACACGCGGCGAGCGCATCCAGACCATGCAGGATGCTTTCTCAATGCAGCCGGGTGGAACGGAGATAATGGCTGATCTCTACATAGCTTCAAATGAAACCATGCCAAAGAACATGTATTCACAGCCAGTTAATTCATACACGATTGGAAAAGAAGCCTCTTCACATATCACATCAACAACACAAGATTGGCGGTTAACTCCCTTACGCTTGTTACTGATTGATGATATTTACACAACCGGTAGTACCCTGGATGCCTGTGGACAGGTGATCTTAAAAGCTGGATTTTCTATGAACCTCCCAATAGAGATTTACACGCTGACTTTGGCCAGATCCTGACCTGAGTATTTGCATATTCACTTAATAGGTGGCTATGTGGTTATCATACGCAAGTTAGATAATGAAATAAAATTTATAGCTTTTATATACAAAAGGGAAAGTACGTTCTTGTATGTACAGAGTTATCACTTTTGTTTATTTTCATATACATACATATAATTTGTGTGTTGGTTGTTTAACGAAATTATAAGCATTAAATTAGACAAGAATATTTTTACATGTAAAAAGAGGAATTGTTTCTGCCATGTAGAATAGATAGTTCTGCCGTTCACCATAGGTGACAGCACAGGGAGTGGCAAAACATATCTTTTTAAGGGAGAACAACGGTGAGTGCAGGAAAAAGAAAAAATGGGTTTTACTTATGGACCGTCCGTTTACTAGTGCTGATGCTGGTATTCGGACAGTTTGGCGTGTACGGGGGAACCGTGCAGATGCCGCAACGAGTAGTGGTATTGTCTCATCGAGTAATGACTTTCAATATGTAATGACGAATAACAACGGTAAATTACAGGTGAACCAGAAGGATGTTAATCTTAGTTGGGTTAGATCCTACAACATTTCAACGACAGGTTACTCTTTTACAAGAAGGCAGTCCATCTTGGGATTCACCAGTGATATTACAAATATAAGCTTCGGATCGTATACATCCAAATATGCTGGACAGATCGACAATGCATTTCTAATTGATCTAAGTAAGGTTCGCGAGATCTCCACTGAAATGACATACAGACAATCCGGCATGGAAGTGGGGCAATGGACCATTTCGAACTATAATGTTTTGGGTCAGCTTACACCGGTTGATGTATACAATTATGATGTAAGGCAGTTAAGTTTGGTTGTTAATGCGGATACGGGGGAGGTCGTAGATTTCTATTCTGAACTGAACCCATATTATACACGCAAAGCGGAACCAGCCTCTTTTACCAAACAGTTGGTGGCCCCAGTAACGATTGACAACATGCCAGCTATTCCAGCTGGGATCACAGGAAAACAAAGTGAAAATACAGTTAACTTGAACTGGCAGCATGCACAGCAGGCCGTGCAATATGTAATTGAGGAGAATGGAATCATTAAGGGACCTTATTATGGGACAACCTTTGTCAGCAACGGATTATTGCCAGATACGTTGTATTCCTATAGAGTGCGTTCTCTTAATTCAATAGGTACAAGTGAATGGAGCTCTTTGTACGAGATCAAAACCTTGCTCCAACAACCGGTGATTTCGGCAAGCTCCCAGGAAGGTAAAAATATTATCCAATGGAACGCGGTTGATCAAGCTAGTCATTATCAATTAAAGATTGATGATGAAACGCCTATTGAGCTTGGCAATGTGACATCGTATGAGCACGAGGGTCTCGCAGCAAACTCAAGTCATACGTATACGCTAAAAGCTCTGTCTTCGAACAATGAGAGCGATTGGAGTAAAACCATAACGCAACTGGTAGTTCCGGACTCCGTCAGTGGTTTGAAAGTAACAGAAGCAACATTTAATAAAGTTGCACTATCCTGGACCGCTGTAAAAGGTGCGACAGGTTACGATTTAGAGATTGACGGTAACATCGTCGCTGTGACAGGTACCACATACAGCAAAACAGGACTCATTCCTAATACGGAACATACTTTCCGATTAAGACCTAAAAATACAGGCGGGGCAGGCAATTGGTCTGATCTGTTAACTGTGTCAACTCAATTAAGCACACCCGTACTGAAATCAAGCCCTTCACAGGAAGAAATTATTCTCGTTTGGCCTTCCATTGACGGTGCTACTTCATATGAAGTGGAAGCCGATGGAGTAATTGTTGGTAATGTTGTAGATCCGACATTTACGCATACCGGACTCACACCAGCTACAGCTCATAAATACCGTGTGCGTGCTTTGACAGATACCAATACAAGTGCATGGACAGCCGTACTGACTCAAAATACGTTACCAGGTTCTGTGGCAGGATTAACAGTGAATTCTGTAACCAATACGGCTATAGCGTTAAAATGGACAACTGTAACTGGAGCCACCGGTTACGATCTGGAAATCGACGGCATAATTGTCGCTGTCACCGGCGTTGCCTACACGAAGAGTGGTCTTGCAGCCAACACAGATCACACCTTCCGCATACGGTCGAAGAATGCCGCTGGTGTAGGAACATGGAGTGATTTAATCAGCGGAACCACGTTATTGAATACACCTGTTTTGAAAGCCACATCGGAAGAGACCGCTATTAATCTGACGTGGGCAGAAATAGCCGACGCTACGAAATATGAAGTAGAAGCCGATGGCGTGGTAGTGGGGACGGTGAGCGAACCTTCATACACGCACAGCAGTCTGCTCGCAGGAACAGCACATAAATATCGTGTACGGGCTTTGATCAATACCAACACAAGTGCATGGACAGCCATTTTAACGCAAAGCACATTGCCTACCTCTGTTACTGGACTGACTATTAACTCCGTAACGAATGTAACAATAGCTTTGAAATGGAATGCAGTAACCGGAGCAACGGGATATGACCTGGAGATCGATGGGACCGTAGTATCCACTACCGCTACTGCATACAACAAAAGTGGTCTTACAGCAAACACAGATCACACCTTCCGCATTCGTTCCAAGAATGCCGCAGGAGTAGGAACATGGAGTGATTTGATTAGAGGAACCACGCAATTGAACACTCCTGTGTTGAAAGCCACATCGGAAGAGACAGCCATTAACCTAACATGGGCAGAAATTGCCGACGCTACAAAATATGAAGTTGAGGCTGATGGTGTGGTGGTGGCCACAGTGAACGAACCATCGTACACGCATAGCGGATTGCTTGCAGGAACAGCACATAAATATCGCGTGCGTGCACTGACCAACACCAATACGAGTGCATGGACAGCTATTTTGACGCAAAGCACAATCCCAGCTTCCGTCAGCGGACTGACTATTAACTCGGTAACGAATGTAGCAATAGCATTAAAATGGAACGCAGTAACTGGAGCAACTGGTTACGATCTGGAAATCGACGGTACAGTTGTCGCTGTTACTGGCGTTGCCTACACGAAAAGTGGTCTCGCAGCAAACACAGATCACACCTTCCGCATCCGTTCCAAAAATGCCGCAGGTGTTGGAACGTGGAGTGATTTAATCAGCGGAACAACACAATTAAACACTCCTGTTTTGAAAGCCACATCAGAAGAGACGGCTATTAACCTGACATGGGTAGAAATCGCCGATGCTACAAAATATGAAGTAGAGGCTGATGGCGTGGTAGTGGCCACAGTGAACGAACCTTCATACACGCATAGCAGTCTGCTTCCAGGAACAGCACATAAATATCGCGTGCGCGCTCTGACCGACACTAATACGAGTGCATGGACAGCCATTTTAACGCAAAGCACATTGCCTGCTTCGGTTACCGGATTGACCATTAACTCCGTAACGAATGTGGCAATAGCTTTGAAATGGAACGCAGTAACCGGAGCAACGGGATATGACCTGGAGATTGATGGCGCGTTAGTATCCACTACTGCTGCTGCCTACACGAAGAGTGGTCTTGCAGCAAACACAAATCACACCTTCCGCATCCGCTCGAAGAATGCCGCGGGAGTAGGAACATGGAGTGAATTGATCAACGGAACTACGCAATTAAACACCCCGGTGTTGAAAGCGACATCGGAAGAAACGGCTATTAATCTGACATGGGCAGAAATCGCTGACGCTACGAAATATGAAGTTGAAGCTGATGGAGCGGTAGTAGCGACAGTGAACGAACCTTCGTACACACATAACAACTTGCTCGCAGGAACAGCACATAAATATCGCGTACGTGCTCTGACAGACACCAATACCAGTGCGTGGACAGCCATTTTAACGCAAAGCACAATCCCAGCATCCGTTAGCGGATTGGCTATTAACTCCGTAACAAATGTAGCAATAGCTTTGAAATGGAACGCAGTAACCGGAGCAACTGGTTACGATCTGGAGATCGACGGTACAGTCGTCGCTGTTACTGGCGTTGCCTACACGAAGAGTGGTCTCGCAGCAAATACAGATCACACCTTCCGCATCCGTTCGAAAAATGCTGCAGGAGTAGGAACATGGAGTGATTTGATCAGCGGAACTACGCAATTGAACACTCCTGTATTGAAAGCGACATCGGAAGAGACGGCTATTAATCTGACGTGGGCAGAAATAGCCGACGCTACAAAATATGAAGTAGAGGCTGATGGCGTGGTAGTGGCCACAGTGAACGAACCATCGTACATGCATAGCGGCTTGCTTGCAGGAACAGCACATAAATATCGTGTACGTGCTTTGATCAATACCAACACAAGTGCATGGACAGCCATTTTAACGCAAAGCACACTGCCTGCTTCCGTTAGTGGATTGACTATTAATACGGTAACAAATGCAGCAATAGCATTGAAATGGAACGCGGTAACCGGAGCAACGGGATATGACCTGGAGATTGACGGCACAGTTGTTGCTGTTACTGGCGTTGCCTACACGAAGAGTGGTCTTGCAGCAAATACAGATCATACCTTCCGCATCCGTTCCAAGAATGCCGCTGGAGTAGGGACATGGAGTGATTTGATCAACGGAACTACGCAATTGAACACTCCTGTATTGAAAGCGACATCGGAAGAGACGGCTATTAATCTGACGTGGGCAGAAATAGCCGACGCTACAAAATATGAAGTGGAAGCCGATGGCGTGGTAGTAGCGACAGTGAACGAACCTTCGTACACACACAGTAGTCTGCTCGGAGGTACAGCACATAAATATCGCGTACGTGCTTTGACGGACACCAATACGAGTGCATGGACAGCCATTTTGACACAAAGCACAATCCCAGCTTCCGTTACTGGACTTACCGTAAACTCCGTAACCAATACGGCTATTGCCTTGAAATGGAACGCAGTAACCGGAGCTACTGGATACGATCTGGAGATCGACGGTACAATTGTCGCTGTTACTGGCGTTGCCTACACGAAAAGTGGCCTTGCAGCCAACACAGAGCACACCTTCCGCATCCGCTCCAAGAATGCTGCAGGAATAGGAGCATGGAGTGACTTAATTAAAGGAATAACACAATTGAGCACTCCTGTAGTGAAGGGAAGCCCAGACAGGACCGGCATTCTATTAACATGGGATGCAGTCATCGGTGCCTCTACTTATGAAATTGAAGCAGATGGTCAAATCGTAGCGATTATAAATGATACAACCTTTATTCATTCCGATTTGCTACCATCAAGCCTTCATAAATATCGCATTCGTGCACTGAATGATCAAAATATAAGTGCATGGACTTCTGTACTAAGCATCAAAACATTGAATTAAGGATGTAAATCAGGGGTATAGGTTGCGCATACATGCACCTTATACCTCTTTTTATTCGCAAAGAGGCTATGGACTTGAAGTGAGAAAATAAGGTAATGTATAGTTATTATCCATTCGGAATAGGAAGTTTGAGAGGGGCGTTTTAACGATGAATCTGGGTAATTGTCCGCGTTGTGGCAAATTATATGCGTTGAATTTTCGGGATGTATGCTCGAATTGTATCAAGGAAATTGAACTGGAATACCAGACTTGTGTGGAATATCTACGCGAAAACAAAGGCACTAACATACAGGAACTATCTGATGCAACAGAAGTTTCAATTAAAAATATTACCAAGTTCATTCGGGAGGGACGGATTTCCATCGAAAACGCCCCAAATATGATGTATCCTTGTGAAGTGTGCGGAACCCTGATTCGTGAAGGCCATATGTGCGACTCTTGCCGGAATCGTTTGACGAAAGATTTGGCTGGTGCGGCTAGAGAAGTAGGTCAGAAGGATAACGGCAGCATAGGCGGACGAACCTATAATGCTGTCGACAAACTACGGGATCTATAGGAACGAGGGCTTAAATACAAGTTTTGCTATAACAAATGTTTTGGAACGTACCGATAAACTTATTAAAGATTATCGGTTTTTTTTATTATCCTAATCGTTCGACAACATAAAGATAATGTAAAAAATCCTAAGGTGGAAGGAAGTGCAATTCGTATGAAAATCAATGAACCGAGTAGAATTGGTGCAATCAATTCATATCAGAGGAACGTTGAATCCAATCAGCAGGCTGATGCCAAAAAGAGCCGCCGTAAGGACGAGGTATCCATTTCTCCGGAGGCGATGAAGATGCTTGAGGAACAAGGTCGTACACAGGATGCAGGACGTATACAGCGGATACAGGAACTGAAAGAACAGGTAAGTTCGGGAACTTACCAAGTGGACAGCAGCAAACTTGCTGACAAGTTACTGCCGTACTTTAAGTCTTTTGATAAGGAATAGGTGATCACGTAATGGCAGCACTGGACAGATTAATTGCAGTTTTGCAGCAAATGGAACAAAGTCACCGCGAGATGTTGGCACTCAGCGAGATCAAGAGACAGGTCATTGTCAAAAACGATGTGGATCAACTCATTGCTGTAATGAATAAGGAATCCAAGTTTATGAAACAGCAGGAACCACTTGAGAGTGAACGGTCGAGTGCAGTTCATGAACTGCTTCAGGAGCGGGGCATCAAATCGATGCTTAACCTGAATATCACAGAGATCTCCAAGCTGATCTTTGATCCGGCTGATAAACAGCGATTGCTTGAAGTCCAGAAGAAGCTAGCGGGAACATTGCAGGAATTGAAAGAAATTAATCAATTGAATCAAAAACTGATCGAGCAATCATTGATGTTTATTGATCTCTCAATGGACATATTTGCTTCTCGGCCGGAACAGGATGCCACATATCAGCATCCTGCTGATAAGAACGGTAATCCAGGGCGAATTGGTCTTTTTGATACACGTGCCTGATTAATTAGGGGGAAACAAGGTGACATCTACTTTTCATTCAATCGAAACGGCTAAACGCAGCTTGTTCACGCAGACGACAGCGCTTAGCACAACAGGACATAACGTGGCAAATGCCAACACGGAAGGGTACTCCAGGCAAAAGGTAAACATGCAGGCGTCCATCCCTATGGAGCCGTTTGCATTTTTGCACAGTACAACACCAGGACAACTCGGAACAGGGGTGGAGTTTGACTCCATTACCCGTGTGCGTGAGAAATTCCTAGACGATCAATTCCGTAATGAAAATACCAACTTCGGAAGTTGGTCCATTCAAAGAGATACGTTGGAGAAACTCGAAGCCATTGTGAATGAACCATCCGACACCGGATTTCGGACCGTAATGGATAACTTCTACAAATCCTGGTCGGATCTGAGCAAAAATCCAGAGGATGTTACTGCTCGTCGTATCGTGAAAGAAACGACTCTGGCACTTACAGATGCGATGAATCAGATTAGCCGCCAGTTAGGCGCGCTTAGCGAAGATCTGAATAGTAATATTGCTGTGAAAAGTAATGAGGTCCAGGGCTATCTTGGTAACATTGCGAACCTCAATAGTGCCATCGTGAAAGTTGAGTCTCTTGGTGATAACGCCAACGATCTGCGTGACCAACGAGATCTGATGACGGACAAGTTGTCCAAAATCATGAACGTTACTGTCACGGATTCTCCACAAGGCTATGCCATCCAGATGAATGGACAAGCACTTGTTACAGGCGGAGCCGTACAGGTCGCAGTAGATCCTGCTTTTCTGAATGCTGCGTACACAGCCGGAACGCTTACTAACGGCGAAGTTCACGGCATGATTAAATCCAGAGATACATTAGTCAGTGACTACCAGAAACAAATGGATGACCTGGCTAACACGCTTGCCAACGGAGATATTGAGATCACGCTTCCTGCCGGTTCTGTCTTGCCAGATAATACTGTACTGGATGGTGTTACATATACTGGTGCGGCGCGGACATTGGCTACAGATCTGAAGGTTACGGTTAAAGGCTTGAATGGTCTGCATCAGCTTGGGTATAGCATGGACGGAACCAATTCACCAGGAGTGCCGTTCTTTACAGCAGCTGGTGGTGGAACTACGATTACAGCTGGTAATATCTCATTGAATGCAGAGATTTTGGCCGATCCAAACAAGATTGCTACATCATTGCGGACTACGGATGCCTCGGGAACGGAGACCGTAATTAAAGGGAATAACACACTTGCTATTCTGCTTGCCAACCTCAAGGATACACCAATGAAGTCAGCTGATGGACTTCGTAATGCAACCATTGGTGCACAATTCAGTGCAATTGTAGGACAACTGGGGGTTCAATCCCAGGAAGCGGCACGTCAAACATCCAATTCGGAATTCTTGGTGGAACAGGTGGATACACGTCGCCAATCCGTCAGTGGTGTATCGTTAGATGAAGAGATGTCAAATATGATCAAGTTCCAGCATGCATATAACGCATCTGCTCGATTTATGACCACATTTGATGAATTACTTGATAAGTTGATTAACTCTACTGGGACAGTAGGTAGATAATAGAAAGGAGTGACTTAACAGACCATGAGAATAACGAATAATATGCTCAGTTCACAGCTGCTTTTGAACCTGAACCGGAATGCACAGCAGATGAATAACACCCAAACCCAGTTGGCGACAGGTCGTAAAATTAATAAACCATCCGACGATCCAGTAGGAATAACATACTCCCTTCGTTATCGTGCAGAACTTTCATCTAACGAGCAGTATCAGAAAAACGTAGACAGTGCTATATCATGGCTTGAGTTTAATGATACGGTTATGAATCAGGCGGGTAACGCCGTACAACGTCTACGTGAATTGACGGTACAAGCTTCGACAGGGACGAATCCTCAGTCCGCGCTGGACAGTATCAACGAAGAGGTTAAGCAACTTAAGGAACAGCTTATTGATATCTCCAACAGTAAGCTTAACGGAAAATATATTTTTAACGGCGAAACGTATGACGTCAAACCTTATGATTTCCCCTCGAACCCTGACGGTACATTAGATACAACCAATGCTGCTTCTGTTGTGACGGATAAAGGGAAGATTAACTTTATCGTAGGTGAAAGTGTTCAATTGCCTATTAACGTGAGTGGTAATGAAGTGTTTGGCACAGAGACGGAAGAAGATAACTTGTTCAACATCGTGAACAACATCATGAAAGCTCTCACAGAGGGAAATCAAAAAGAGTTATCCGATCAGTTGGACCATATTGATAGCCGTACCGACAAGATGCTTGCGATCCGTTCGGAGATTGGTGCCAAAACGAACCGGGTTGATCTGATGATGGGACGTTTGGATGATCTCGGCATTAACCTGACAGATCTGCAATCCAAAGTCGAGGATGCGGATTATGCGGAACTGGCGATGCAATCAAAGATTCAGGAAAACATCTATAACGCTTCCTTGTCTGCCGGTGCCAAAATTATCTCGCCATCTTTGGTGGACTTCTTAAGATAAAAAGGAGGAGTTAACGTTTGAGTACTCTTCCCGTTCTTCAGATTAGGACAACGCCGACTTTATTAAGTATTGATGCTGATCCAGGACAGTTCTCCATTCGTCAACCCAAAGCTGAGGTACAGTTGAACACCAGACCTGCCAAGCTAACGGTGGAGAGTCATCCGATGAGATTGAGTGTAGATCAGAGCAAGGCATTCTCTGCTTACACGGGCGGCAACATGATTGATATGAATGCACGGATCTATTCAGGCATTCAACAGATATTTCTGCAAAATATGGCTGAACGAGTTCAACAGGGTAATGAATTGGCTGCAATTCATAAGCCTGGAAATACCATTGCAAATATTATTGGCTCAGACTGGCAGGCGAGGCCATTCCCGGAAACGCGGACACCCGCTTCTTCTGGGAATGTGGAGACTCGTGTTTATACTCAGGCGCCGGATATCAACTTCACTCCAGCTGTCTCGGAAATGAATGTCATTGTGAATAGACCGGAGATTGAGTATAATCGAGGCAAGCTTGATGTCTATGTGAAGCAGTATGCATCGATTCAGTATACGCCACCTGCCATAGATATAGGATTCTAGTTATTATAAAGTAGAGCTATAGACGGTCTTGATCTTAGACATCTATGGCTCTTTTTGCATAAAACTTTCGCCAGGGAGGCGTTTATTATTCATATTCAGACAAGCATGTGGGGATCATTAGAGGTTAAAACGGAAGATGTGTATCAATTTCCTAAAGGTTTACCCGGATTTGAAGAGGAAACCGAGTTTGCTTTGGTTCCTTGGGAAGATACACCTTTCAGTTATTTGCAATCTACAAGAGAGCCGGGACTGGCATTCCTCTTGGTAAGTCCGTTTACTTTTGTACCGGATTATAGTTTTGAATTGGGAGAGGTAGATAAGGAAGAATTGGAGATTGAAGAGCAAGTGTCCGTATATTCTATGGTCACCATTCATTCACAGGCGAATAAATCAACAATGAACCTGCTTGCACCAGTAGTTCTTAACCCCGAGCGACATTTAGGTAAACAAGTCGTGCTCCATCAGTCTTCTTACGATACACGCCATCTGATCTGGGCAGAAGACGATGCCAAATCAGTGAAAGGTGGAGTGTAAATGCTGGTATTATCACGTAAAAAAGGCGAGTCTATTATCATTCAGGATCAGATTGAGGTGACTATACTCGCTGTAGAGGGAGATACAGTACGTATTGGAATCTCCGCACCCAAGCATATTGATATATTCAGACAGGAAATATATGCATCCATTCAAGAGGCCAATCGGGAGTCTGCAACCCCGCTTGCAGCCAATATTGAAGCCTTTATGGAACGTCTGCGAAATACAGATATCAAAAAAGATTAAAAATATTCCAATTTGCTATAAACAGTTGCTCACCTTCCGTCGATATATAATTTAGACGCTGCTTCGGCAGGGCGGCCGACCTTAATGTCGCGGCGTTTACCACAAGGATGTGGAACTAATTTATCTTCAGGGAGGAAATATCAAATGATTATCAACCATAATATTACGGCGTTGAACACTCACCGCCAACTGTCCACTAACTCTGCTGCTACTAGCAAAAACATCGAGAAATTGTCTTCCGGTCTTCGTATCAACCGTGCTGGTGACGATGCTGCAGGCTTGGCAATCTCCGAAAAAATGCGCGGTCAAATCCGCGGTTTGGATATGGCTTCCAAAAATGCTCAAGATGGTATCTCTTTGATCCAAACAGCTGAGGGCGCATTGAGCGAAACTCATAGCATCCTGCAACGTGTACGTGAACTTTCCGTTCAATCCGCTAACGGTACGAACACTGAAGAAGATCGTAAAGCATTGCAAAGCGAAGTAACACAATTGAAATCCGAAATCGACCGTATCGGCGATACCACTGAGTTCAATACGAAGAAATTGCTGAACGGTGCTTTGAAAACTGCTGGCGCTTCTGTGGGCAGGATTCTACAACTGGTACAATAGTTGCCAAACAAACAGCTGCTTCTTTGACTGGTGCTGCTGCAATGAACACAGCACTAGCAATTACGTCCGCTGACTTTAAGAGTGAAACTATTAAAATTGATGGTACTGATATTAAAGTCGATTGGCAAAACCTTTCCACAGATGAGCAAAACACAATCTTGGCAGGTAAAGGTACTGGTGCCACTGATTCGTCAATGAAAGCTGCTGCTGACCTGATCGTAAGCAAAATCAATGAAGCAATTGATGCATCCGGCGCAAACATTGCACATATTTCTGGTTATGTAGATGCTTCTTCGAGCCTTGTTCTGGAAAGTGGCTCTAAAGGAACAGATTCGGGTATTTCGATTGCTACAGCTAATCAACAGCTTGTAGGTAAATTCATTGGAGCTGCTGCGGCTAATACTGGAGCTACTGGTACTAGCACTTACAATGGCACTGATGTAGCAAATGGTGACCAATTCAACTTCCAAATTGGAGATACTAAACTTCAAGCAACATTGACGGGTGCTATTGATAGCACAACTACAATGGCAGCAGCAGCAACACAGTTGCAAACGGATATTAACACAGCAATTGCAGCTGCTAATACTGCAGCTGGAGCAACTAAAGACGGAGATTTCGGTTTTATCAAAGATGTTAAAGTAAATGCTCTGTCTGATGGTCGTTTTGAAATCGTAAGTGAGAGCGGTCCAATCAACCTGCAAGATTTGGCTGGTAAATCAACTGTCAAAGATCTGGGTCTTTCTCAAGCTCAAACTGATGCTTCAGGCAACGGTGGTGTTACATTCCAAATCGGTGCAAACAAAGGTCAAAGCATCACTTTCGGTGTGAATGACATGCGTTCCGCTGCTCTGGGTGTAGCTGGTGTAGATATCTCTACTACAGCTGGCGCTTCCAACGCAATCACTTCTTTGGATAAAGCAATCAGCTCTGTTTCCAGCGAGCGCGCTAAATTGGGTGCGGTTCAAAACCGTCTGGAACACACAATCAACAACTTGAACACATCTTCCGAGAACCTGACTGCAGCTGAGTCCCGTGTACGTGACGTAGACATGGCTAAAGAAATGATGGAACAAACGAAGAACAACATCCTTGCACAAGCTGCTCAAGCTATGTTGGCTCAAGCGAACCAACAACCACAAGGCGTTCTGCAATTGCTTCGTTAAGATTCACTTTAATACCGAAAGCTCCGGATTATTCTGGGGCTTTTTTTTGTTTTGCTAGGAATTCCCTAAAATAACGATGGACGATGACCGATATATATAATAAATCAAGCGTTCTTGGAGGATAGAGCACATGAATGTACAGTTTTCCTTCTCGGCTTCCGGAGCAGTTAACGGACAGTCTCGATCAGAAGCAGCTCCTGTTCAAAGTGCAAGCGAACAAATATCTTCAGCGTCGGCTATTAAGAATTATAAAGATTTAAGCACCAAAGAGAGCCAAGGTGCCAAAATTTCGGTTGCAGACGAGCAACTGATCAAAACGATTGAACGTGCCGTACAATCTTTGCAAGGCCCGGAGACCACCTTGGAAATCAGTGTGCATGAGAAGACCCATGATATTATGGTGAAAGTTATGAACAAAGATACAGGAGAACTTATCCGTGAGATTCCACCAGAGAAAACACTAGACTTGGTTGCCAAGATGATGGAGATAGCAGGTATATTGGTAGACGAGAAAATTTAATTATAGGAGGGATTTAATGGTTACTCGCATTAACGGCTTCTCAGGTATGGACGTAGATAGTATGGTTAAGAGCATGATGACTGCCAAACGTATTCCACTGGATAAACTCAATCAGGAAAAGCAACTGCTTGAGTGGAAACGGGACAGCTACAGAGAAATCAATAGTAAACTCGTAGATTTTCGGACAAATAAGTTGATCGATAAATATGGTAAAAGTGCTGCCTTGAATACGCAAAAAGCTGTAGTGGGTGGGAATGCAGATGCCCTTAAAGCCGAAGCTTCAGCTACTGCCAATGGCATTGATATGAAAGTTAGCATCACGCAAGTGGCAACCAAAAAGACAGTCGCGACTAGTGGGTTGGACAGGCCTGTAGCTAGCACCAAGACCTTAGCTGATTTGCAAATTTTACAGATGGATCCTACAGACGCTGCTAATATGACTGATGCTGATCGCAAACAATTATCAGAAAAAGAATTTAAGTTAACAATAAATGGTGAAAGTTTTTCTTTTACAGGAGGAAATTCTATCTCCACGATGATTGCTACCATCAACGGAAATTCAAAAGCGAACGTTACAGCAAAATACGATGAAATTTCAGGTAAATTAATTATTAACTCTAAAACAAGCGGCAAGGATGGGAAAGTAGAAATTGATCCAGATGCTAATACTAATAATACCGTATTAAATCTCTTTAATCCTAAAGACACTACCACCGACCTAATCAAACAGACTGTTGAAGGGAAAAATGCATTCTTATTTGTAAATGATAAGAAGTATGAGAGCGCAAGTAATACGATTACAATTAATGGTGTCCAGCTGACACTTGAAAAAACCACAGTAACTCAAGCTGATCCCGAAGTGATTCCAACAACAGGTGACACTCCAGTTACGATTACAACATCAAGTGATACTGACACTGCTTTACAGACCATCAAAAGTTTTGTTGAAGATTACAATTCTTTAATCACACTGCTTAATACCAAGTTAGACGAGAATAAATATCGTGACTTCAAACCGTTGACCGACGAACAAAAGACGGCAATGAAAGATACAGATATCACCAACTGGACTGACAAAGCTAAGAGTGGTCTACTGAAAAATGATGACATTTTAAGATCAGCTCTTTCTAACATGAGAGGGATTATATCGGGTCAAGTCGTCGCTTTGTCTGAGATGGGGATTACAATGGGATCCTACAACTCAGGAGGCAAAATTGTTCTGGATGAAGTCGTCTTGAAAAAAGCTTTGACTGAGAATCCTCAAAAAGCGGTCGATTTGTTCCAGGGCACAGGTAGTGAGGCGAATAATGGTATTTTTGACAAGTTGGCAGACAAAATATCAGGTTCGTTGGATAGTCTCGTTACACGTGTCGGAACCAGTAAATTCTCAGCTGATCTCACAGTCAGTTACAAAGAAGAAAGTGCTATGGGCAGGAAACTCAAAGAGTACAATACTAGAATTACTAATATGCTTACAATTCTAGAAAACACAGAGACACGTTTTTATAAACAATTCACTGCGATGGAAACAGCAATGAATAAACTCAGTTCACAGTCGGCCAGTCTATTCTCTACCACCAGCTAAGAGAAATTTTATAATAGAGGGTGACCTAATTGATTAAATCTCCTTATGAAAAATATCGTCAATCTTCCGTTCAGACTTCAACGCCAGCTCAACTGGTTATTATGCTCTACGATGGGGCAATCCGATTTGTAAAGGTTGGACTTGAGGGCCTGAATAACCAAGATATTGAGAAAGCAAATCTTAATCTGGGTAAAGCTCAGACGATTATTAGTGAACTTATGTCTACATTAGATCAGTCATACGATGTGTCCAAGAATCTTTTTGCTCTCTATGAATATACAAATTACCTTCTCATTGAAGCTAATATTCGTAAAAGCCCAGAAAAAGCCGAAGAAGCTATCGGGTATTTAATCGATTTAAGAGAGACATGGGTGCAGGCATCCAAGATCGCAACGGGTCAGACCGAAATTGCTCATGGATGAACTCATCCAGCAATTGGCTTCAATTACGGATGAAGTAATTGAACGCCTTGAAGAGATGACTTATGAGGATCTAGAGAACTTTGTAGAAGAGAGACAGCGAATCGTAGATCAAATAATGGAAGAGACTGGACAACATCCGCTTGACTCAAGACAAAAAGAGAAGGTTAAACAGATTCTTGCATTTGATGCCACCTTGCTTACCCGTATGAATGTACTCCGGCTTGAGGCCCAAGATTGGCTTCATAAGCGTAACCAAGCGAAAATGCAGCGTAATGTTTATGAGGCAGCTTATGCCCCTGATAGCATGCTTATGGATAGAAGGAAATAGCAGATAAATCAGTACAAGGTTTACTTTTTTGAGTTTTAAATTACAAGCTGTACTTGCCCAAAATTAGTTCCATGAAATGTAAATAGAGACACACTTGACTCTCTGCGTAAAATAGAAGTACCACCAACCACCCCACGCAGAGGAGAACAAGTTATGTCTCATACGTCTACTTTATCACAAGAAAACCATTGGAACAATCGCTTGGACGAGTGGAAACTTCCGCTTTATTTCTCCAAACCTGCACTTCACCACATCAAGCATTTCGTGGATGGGATGATTTCCACCGGTTTTACAGGAACGTTAACAGATATTCACCGGGAAAGCCTGCAAGAGCGAGATCGCCGGACGCTGAGTCATTTCTTATCTTATGGGAACTGGGATGCTTCTCACCTGAAACGCGTAGTTCAACGTGTCGCTTTTCAGCAAATTCAGGCGTTCGCTCGGCGAGAACGCAGCCCCATGTTTGTTATTCTGGATGATACCGTGTGTGAAAAAACAAAGCCTTCGTCACAGGCCACACACACGATTCAAGGTGCTTCGTTTCAACATTCTCACCTCCAGCGGCGACATGTTTACGGGCACGCTGTCGTTCAAACGCTGCTTCGCTCAGGGGATCAGGTATTTCCTTTTGCCACAGCGCGTTACGATCCACAAGGAAAAAGTAAAATTGAACTCGCTGGTGACATGATTCAGGCCGTCCCTCTGTCTTCCTGCCAAACCTACGTCCTGATGGATTTGTGGTATCCATCTGCTTACGTACTTCAAACCTGCGCGGAGCGCGGCTTTCATGTCATTAGTGGCTTGAAAACAAACCGGATTTTCTATCCGCAAGGCATCCGGCAATCGCTCCAAAGCTTTGCTTCGTACATCTCAAAAACGGATACCGATCTGGTGACCATCGGCTCCTCCGCTTACCGAGTATATCGTTATGAAGGCAAGCTTAACTTGGTAGAAAACGCCGTTTTGCTCCTGTGTTGGACCGAGGGAGAAGGCTTCGATCCCAAGCAGATGAAAGCTTTTCTAAGTACGGATGTTTCCCTAAATAATGAAGAAATATTGAGCTATTACAGCAAACGTTGGGCCATTGAAACCTATTTTCGTACGGCGAAAGTTCAGCTGGCCATGGATCGTTACCAGGTTCGTTCGGCTCAGGCCATTGACCGTTACTTGACCCTTCTTCTGTTTGCCGCGCTGTGTTGTACGTATCGTAGCCACGGAAGCTTGATTGACGGGATACATGGCTACCGCATTCAGAAAAAGCACGACATGATAGAATATATTTACAACCAAGCTCAGTGCGGAGCGACATTAGAGCAAATTAAAACGCGGCTTAGAGTCGCATAGGGGTACTGTCAGGTTTTTTAACTTACAAATATTTGAAGCGATTATTGGCAAGTACAGTTACCAGTTGGACTAACATGATCGTTCTAAAAAGAGGTGCCTTGTGGATAATTCCACAGGCTCCTCTTTTCAGAAAAACTATTTTCTTGTTCTGCACAATAATAATCAATAAATATTCGTAAAATCAATCAAATCGTCTTCTTCCTCATAATTAAACACTAATGTATGTTTCCCCAACCTGTAAGTCATTTCATATCCGCCGGCCGCTTCGTTATAATATTCATTATAAGGTTTACCTAGCCATAGCCGCACATTCTGTGGAGCGAGATTTTGTTTCTCGTTGTATAGTTGCAGAATGGCTATGCGTGACTTGGCATTAAGTTCATGCATATACGAATCAAAGCCAAGGCCAAATTGAGGATAGTAATAAAAGGCTCCCCATTCCCCGTTTCCACGAGACTCGGGTTTATTTAGTATACTTTGCACGGACTTGAGAGTCATTCCAATCCTGATGTCAGATCGACCTGGTAGCATGCCCTTTGATGCAGCGGCCTTAAGACTCTCCAGATAAGCACGATCCCCATCCCGGAGTTTGGCCAAGATGATTGATCCAGATAGCGGGTATCGTTGAGACGCAGCTCCAGCTTGCTGAGATTTAGCTTGAATGTATCGACTACATACTTGAACTGCAGATTGTTATAATATTTGAATTGAACTCTGAAGCCTGACAAACTGCGGATACCATTATTTCTTAGAGCCCAGTATGCGTCGGAAATCTTTTTGCCTTTATTGTCGGTGAATTTTATTGGTTGTAACACACCAGAACGGATTATATAAGTATGCACCTCATTAAAGTTGGAAGTTCCCCAATCTGTAAGCATTAACATGTCAGGCGTTCCTGCTTCTTTCCCTTTAATTGTATAATTCCACGTCTGAGGCAGAATAATGGTTTCGATGGGTAACTTAGTGGTTTGAACGGTTCCATACTTGGCTCCTTTTTTAGAAGCGCTGCACTATACGTTCCAGAATAACTTTTGTCGCCTGTTTTATTGTTTGTCCAATCATTAGGCTCCGTAAGGGTAGATTTTTGCTCGTCATCCGCGAAAATATAAACGGTGTAAGGCGTATGATTTGCATCCCGCAGTGTAAAGGTCAGGCGGCTTTTACTTTTGAGTTGCTCGGCAGAGATTTGTTTTTCCTTTGCAGCGGCAGTTGTTGGTAGAATTAGTAATGTGCATAAAGTGAAGCTGGTGAAAATTAGTATTGCTAGTAAAGTCCACTTTCTGTAATGCTTTGAATAAATCATCGTTGATTCTCCTTTGGCTATTCTAGTAAAAATATGTAATTTAAAACTTTATAAATTGTATCATTTTTGATGTTATACGCACAGTAGAGGAATTCCAATTTAATCTGTAATTAATACATAAAAATAGGCATATCACTAGTCTAATAACCTGATATATTAACAATACCCCATCGTTCCTCAAAATCCCCAATTAATCTACAAAAAATTCCAAGAAAACATTTACTTTACCAATTGACAATGGATAAGTTTGGATGGTATCATCTGAATTGTGGGCAGAGGTTAAGGCCGTAAGCTTCACTTCATTTGATGACGAAGGGAATGTTAGTGCATGCAAGGTAAAGTAAAATGGTTCAACGCAGAAAAAGGTTACGGTTTCATTGAAACTGAAGACGGCGGCGACGTATTCGTACATTTCTCCGCAATTCAATCCGAAGGATTCAAAACTTTG
This sequence comes from Paenibacillus sp. 1A_MP2, assembly GCF_052244825.1. Classification (NCBI taxonomy): domain Bacteria; kingdom Bacillati; phylum Bacillota; class Bacilli; order Caryophanales; family Paenibacillaceae; genus Paenibacillus; species Paenibacillus sp. 1A_MP2. The sequence continues at coordinate 1,129,556 of NZ_JBQQCS010000001.1, forward strand.
GAAGAAGGTCAATCCGTAGAATTCGACATCGTCGAAGGCGCGCGTGGACCGCAAGCAGCTAACGTAATCAAATTATAATCATCCGGACAATCCGACCTACATATATGGTTAGATGGTTACCAATTGAATTAACGCTAGCATCAGACTCCGGTTTTTCCGGGTCTTTTTTTGTTTTAATAGATTCGAAATTTGAGAATCAGCCGGAAACATTATTCTTATGAATTTGATAGATTCAACACATAGTTTGTATTCATTTTACATAATAGATTGAAGGAGCTCGGAAACGGTTAATTACATCATCAAGCGCCTATTAAGATAATCCATGTTAATGGATGATTATGCCTCAAAATGGAGAAATATCGCGAAATATGGCGGTAAGCCTATGTTGGCTGATGTGGCTTGAACAGATGTCATTATTCGGTCACCCGGAGTTTTTACATGGCGCTTACATTCGTGTTATAATGAAGTGGCAAAGGAAAAGGAGGAGTGCCCTATGAATTTAAGTATTCGAGGTCAACAAATCGAGGTTACCGATGCTTTGAAGGATTATGTCGACAAAAAGTTGAGTAGACTCGAGAAGTATTTCGATGCACCCCTTAACTCTGACGGTGCTGTTACATTGAGCACGACGAGAGGCTTGCATACGGTAGAGGTGACGATCCCTTTGAAAGGCATTGTGCTCCGCGCCGAGGATGAGAGTGACGATATGTACGCTTCCATTGACTCCGTGGTAGACAAGCTGGAACGTCAGATCCGTAAACACAAAACGAAAATTAACCGTAAGTTCCGTCAAGAAGGCAGCCTGAAAACGCTCTTCGTGGAAGATCCGACAGGCACAGTAGCTACTGCTGAACTGGATACGGATACGGACGATGATGATTTTGAAGTGGTTCGTACAAAACGGTTTATGTTGAAACCGATGGACGTGGAAGAAGCCATTCTCCAAATGAACATGGTCGGCCACAATTTCTTCGTATTCTCTAACATTGAGAATGAAGAAGTCAGCGTTGTGTACAAACGGAATGATGGAAAATACGGTTTGATTGAACAAGGTTAATGGACTCGGTGAAGATCTAACCTAGTTTTAATGACTGAACCTATGTGTGAAAAGAAAAAGTGATTACTTAATGATAACGAATAAAGACAGGGACACAATGGCTTCCTGCATTGGAATTGAAAAAACTAACAAGAGCCTTCATCCTTTATGGGATGGGGGCTCTTTGGCGCGCGGCGGGGCTGGAAAAAAGTCGCTGATGCAAGATTGTGAAACTATTTCCCGTGCTGCTGCGTCTAATAGATAGTAGGAATGCGACAGATCCGTGTAATGGGTATATTAAATTTTCATAGGCACGAAGATGTCAACGTTGATATAATTCTCAGATATGTTCTTTTTCTCAACATTGAGATTTTAATCCAAATTTACCACCAAAATTCGTTAACATGGCTTATCTAAATGGAAAATGAAATGTTAGAATTAAGGGCTTCCGCTAACGACTATGATTTTTTGCACTTAAACTCCATCGGAGAGGCTTCGAAAGTTCAAAGAAGTGTGCCGTGGCGTGTTGCGGCGACCCTTACAAACTGTTACAATTTATGCAAGAGAATCATTGTCCTGATGAGGAATTGTCAACGAATGATCGCTAATCATAATCAATGACAGGCACAGCACCATGAACATGATTCATAAGGCTCGGTATTCGGCTTATTTCTAATAACCGGATCCGGTTGAATACCGAATCAGCTTCATGAGGGAACCTTGGCAAGCCTGGAGTTGATTCATCGTATATTATTATTTCTTCATATAATTTGAATTTGATTTTTACACGGATGACGAAGAGGGCAGAAATGACCTGTAGAAGCGAAGCGTTCGTCTGAAAGCTTTCTGAAAGAAAGCTACATCGGAAGCATACGCTTTATCCCCAGATTTCTCCCTCTGAGAAGGAGGTAAAGAAATCGGGGATAACAGCGATCGGAAGGACATTCTGCCAGCTGAGTAATGGAGTGTAACCTTCAGTAAGCTCAAATTATATCGTTTGTCACCCCCGGGCAAGTGGATTCTTATCCATCCGATGGTGTCGCGTGGCGGCAGCAGGGGGTCTATTCTGTTTTGCACGAAAGGGGTATACCATGCTAGGACTTGTCAAAAAGATCTTCGGCGACATGAACGAACGTGATGTTAAACGTCTGATGAAGACAGTCGATGTGATCAATAAACTGGAACCACAATTTCAGGCTCTGTCTGATGAACAACTGAAATCCAAAACGGATGAATACCGTGCCCGCATTGAAAAGGGAGAAACAACAGATGAACTTCTTCCGGAGGCATTTGCAACCGTACGTGAGGCATCGCGTCGTGTATTGGGCAAACGTCATTATGACGTACAGATGCTCGGAGGCATTGCTTTGCATGAAGGCCGGATTTCAGAAATGAAAACGGGTGAAGGTAAGACACTGGTAGGAACACTCCCGGTATACCTGAATGCATTGATGTCCAAAGGTGTACACGTGGTAACGGTCAATGATTATTTGGCTCAACGGGATAGCCAGGAAATGGGACAAATTTATGAATTCATGGGCATGACGGTTGGGGTTAACCTGAGCGGTATGGACCATGCTTCTGAAACAACATGCGTATGCATGTGATATTACGTACGGAACCAATAACGAATTTGGCTTTGACTATCTGCGTGACAACATGGTGCTCTACAAAGAGCAGATGGTACAACGTCCATTGTTCTTCTGTATCATTGATGAAGTGGACTCCATTCTGGTCGATGAGGCACGTACGCCTTTGATCATTTCCGGACAAGCTCAGAAATCAACGGACCTGTATTATGCAGCCGACCGTTTCGTGAAACGGTTGGTTCCAGAAGAAGACTTTACGGTGGACATCAAGGTGAAATCCGTAGCGCTGACTGAAGCGGGTGTGGCGAAGGCGGAGAAAGCATTTGGTATTGAAAACTTGTATGATCATGCCAATGTTACGCTCAACCATCACATCGTACAGGGATTGAAAGCGAACGTAATCATGCGTCGTGACGTTGACTATGTGGTGAGTGATGAAGAAGTACTGATCGTCGATGAGTTCACAGGCCGTTTGATGGCAGGACGTCGTTATAGCGATGGATTGCACCAAGCGATTGAAGCCAAAGAAGGCATTGAAGTACAGAACGAGAGCATGACTCTTGCTACGATTACATTCCAGAACTATTTCCGGATGTACCGCAAACTTGCGGGAATGACGGGTACAGCGAAGACCGAGGAAGAAGAGTTTAAAAAAATCTACGGTCTCGAAGTACTGCAGATCCCAACCAACCGTCCGAACAAACGGGATGATATGGCTGATGTGGTGTACAAGAGCATTGATGGTAAGTTCAAAGCGGTTGTGGAAGAAATCGTGGAACGTCATAGCAAGAACCAGCCGGTTCTGGTTGGTACGGTTTCCATTGAGAACTCCGAGCGTCTTTCGGACATGCTGAAACGCCGTGGAATCAGACACCAGGTATTGAATGCCAAGTACCACGCTGAAGAAGCGGAAATCATCTCAGGTGCAGGTCAAGCAGGAGCGGTGACGATTGCTACTAACATGGCTGGACGGGGTACAGATATTATCCTGGGCGAAGGTGTCGCTGAAGTGGGCGGTCTTCACATCATCGGTACAGAGCGTCATGAATCTCGCCGGATTGATAACCAGCTGCGTGGACGTGCAGGACGACAGGGTGACCCGGGTTCCACACAGTTCTACCTGTCACTGGGTGATGAGCTGATGAAACGTTTCGGTGCAGACAATGTACTGAACATGATGGAGCGCCTTGGTTTTGAAGAAGACCAACCGATTGAGAGCCGGATGATTACCCGTGCGGTAGAGTCGGCACAAAAACGGGTTGAAGGTAATAACTTTGACGTACGTAAAGTCGTTCTCCAATATGATGATGTCATGAACCAACAACGTGAAATTATATATAAACAACGCCGTGAGGTGCTTGAGTCCGAGAATATCAAACAGATCGTTATGGATATGATCAAGCCTTCCATTGAACGTATCGTGGAAGCACATTGTAGTGACGATATCCCGGAAAACTGGGAACTGCAGGAAGTTGCCGACTACATGAATAGCAAATTGCTGGATGAAGGCTCAGTAACGAAAGATGACCTGTGGGGCAAGGAAGCCGAAGAGATTATCGACTACCTGTTTGAGAAAGTTCAGAACAAGTACAATGCACGTGAAGAGCGAATCGGTGAAGAGATGGTTCGTGAATTCGAGAAAGTGGTTGTGCTCCGCGCAGTAGATAGCAAATGGATGGATCATATTGATGCGATGGATCAATTGCGTCAAGGTATCCACCTTCGTGCCTACGGCGGTACAGATCCACTCCGTGAGTACCAGTTCGAAGGCTTCGAAATGTTCCATCAGATGATTGCTTCGATTCAGGAAGAAGTGGCAACCTATGTGATGAGAGCGCAAATCGAGAGCAACCAGGAGCGTCAAGCGGTTGTTGACGAAAGTCAGATCTCGACAAGCGGCGAACCTACGGAGAAACGTCCGGTAAAAGTGTCTGACCAAATCGGACGTAACGATGCTTGTCCATGTGGTAGCGGCAAAAAGTTCAAACACTGCCACGGTCAAGAGTAGTACAAAGCTCCTCTTATATACCCTGTGTATAAGTTGGATCTGAATTTTTTACACCATAACGGAGAGTGCAGAAGCAATCTGGAGAAGCGGAGCTAAAAGCTTTCTGGAAGAAAACTGCATCGGAAGCATACGCTTCGCCTTTATCCCCGGATTTTCACCTTTGAAAAAGGAAATCAAAAAATCTGGAGATAAGAGCGATCGAAAGATGCTATTGCAATCGGAGTGGTAAGGTGTAACGAATGCTGGCTCAACTTAAATAGAATGACATGAACGGCTCCTTGCAGCCGGGTATTCTAATTGATCAAGTGAAGGATGCATAACCTGTAATTGGTGCATAGTTATAACTATGTGACCATGATCATGGAGAAGAGGATTGCCGATAGAAAGGTGACCGAGACTCCAAGGTGAAGCATCAGATACTTGATCTGGAGGAATGCCCTGGATGCGGGGAGCTTATCTTAATGAAAAGAGGAATTGCACATGATCGATCCAAGCGTGAAGCAGGACCTGCGTGAAATAGGCAAGAAACTAACAAATCTTAGGGGGTCTCTTTGACTTAGATCTCAAGCAAGAGATGATTGAGAACTTCGAAGTGAAGATGTCCGCCCCGGATTTCTGGGATGATAATGATAAGGCACAAGCCTTAATCGCTGAGCTGAACGCGGTGAAGGGTTCTGTGGACCAGTACACCAAACTGCAGCAGGATTATGACGATGCGGTCATGATGGCAGAACTGGCTGACGAAGAAGGCGATGATGATCTGGCTGTGGAGATCGGTAACAGTGTGACAGCCATCGTGAGCAAGGTAGAAGAGTTCGAGCTACAGCTTCTACTGAACCAGCCGTATGACAAGATGAATGCGATTCTAGAGCTTCACCCGGGTGCTGGTGGTACCGAGTCTCAGGACTGGGGACAGATGCTGATGCGGATGTACACACGCTGGGCCGAGAAGCGTGGCTTCAAGGTTGAGGTGCTGGATTATCTGGCAGGAGATGAAGCAGGAATCAAGAGTGTCACATTATCCATCAAAGGGCATAATGCTTATGGGTATCTGAAAGCCGAAAAGGGTGTTCACCGATTGGTGCGAATCTCACCTTTTGACTCCTCGGGACGCAGACATACTTCCTTCGTATCCTGTGATGTGGTTCCTGAGATTGATGACACGATTGAATTGGACATTCGAACAGAAGATCTCAAGATCGATACGTACCGTGCGAGCGGCGCGGGTGGACAGCATATCAATACCACAGACTCAGCCGTACGGATCACTCACCTTCCAACTGGTGTGGTGGTAACGTGTCAGAACGAACGTTCACAGATCAAGAACCGTGAGCGGGCGATGACGATGCTTCGTTCCAAATTGTATGAACGTAAAATTGAAGAACAAAAACAGCATCTGGACGAAATCCGAGGAGAACAGTCGGATATTGCGTGGGGTAGCCAGATTCGCTCCTATGTATTCCATCCCTATAGTATGGTAAAGGATCACCGTACGAGCGTAGAGACGGGAAACACTGGTGCAGTAATGGATGGCGACCTCGATGGATTCATCGACGGTTATTTGCGCAGCCAGATTAAAGTAGAAACCGATTAATCAAAAGTTCCTGTATAGACCCGATACGTGTAGGCGTATGCTGGGTATATACAGGGGCTTTTTTTGAGCATATATACAAAAAAGGAGAGCACGATGACATGCAGCAGCAACAGCATTTACACAATAACCGCAAGAAGAGGCTAACTACCCTCATTCCCCTGAACGGTCCATGGAGAAATGTAGTGGATACCGTATCCATCATATTAGGTTCGTTTTTGATTGCCGTGGCCTTTAATTTATTTTTACTTCCGAATCAGATTGCGTCAGGCGGGGTATCCGGGTTATCGATATTAGGCAAACAATGGCTGGGGCTTGAGCCGGCATACACTCAGTGGGCTATTAATATTCCGCTTCTGATCGCGGGTTTTCTCCTGATCGGCAAGCAGTATGGTATCCGTTCTGTGCTTGGAAGTATCGTTCTGCCTTTGTTCGTATTTCTCACGAAGGACTGGGCGATTCCAACAACGAATCCGCTCCTAGGTTCACTCTATGGAGGAATTGGAGTTGGTCTCGGGATTGGGATTGTCTATCGGGGGAGAGGTTCAACAGGAGGCATGAGCATTCTTGCCAGGATCGTACAAAAATACAGTGGGCTGAGTTATTCCCTTTGTGTCGTGATGATGGATGCTACAGTTATTATTATGGCTGCCTTTGTACTGTCATTGGAACAGTCGCTTTTTGCTCTGATCGGGTTATACGTTACCGGAAAAGTCATTGATGCCGTCGAGATGGGGCTTGGTTACTCGAAGGTAGCTTACATTATTTCCAACCAGACCGAACCGATTACGAAGGTGATTCTGGATGATCTGGATCGCGGACTGACGAAGCTGGAGGCAAAAGGTGGCTACACCGACGATCAGCGAACCGTTCTGATGGTAGTCGTTGGACAGAATGAGGTGCCGAGACTGAAAGCCTTGATACGGTCCGTTGACCCGGGGGCTTTTGTCATTATTAGCAATGCGCATGAAGTATTGGGCGAAGGCTTTAAGCGCGAGGAAGTGTAAGGTACAGCGAGTAGGCATCTATAAATTAAACTTAACATTCACGTGATAACAGAGAGCAGTGTAAGCAGTTCGTTTAACTAACAAGAAAGTAAGCATATAATCAAAAAAAAGCAGGTACTCCTCCACCAGACATGGCTGGAAAGGAAGTACTTGCTTTTTGTTTTGTCTTTTGAACGAAAATCACTGTACTACTTACTGTATATCTACTATCACTATTATATCTACAGAATCGGAGACAACAGACGAGAAATGGCTTCTTTAAATTTGATCTTCACACTGCGTTTATTGTATTCATCAAGCGTTATCTCACGGGATACAAGAAGATCATGCTCAAACGTCTGCACAAGAGCAGTCGCAATTGCTTCATCATACATAAATGCATTTACCTCAAAGTTCAGGCGGAAGCTGCGGTAGTCAATATTGGCGGTTCCCACAGATGCGACCATACTGTCGATAATGAGTGTTTTGGCATGAATAAAGCCGTTATCGTATATAAATACAGTTGCCCCCACTTTTAACAACTCGCCGATGTAAGAAAGCGTAGCCCAATATACGAAGGCGTGATCCGGTTTATTGGGAATCATAATGCGAACATCAATCCCTGACAGGCACGCAAGACGTATGGCTTCAAATACACTGGCGTCCGGGATAAAATAAGGCGTCTGGATGAGAATGGAGTGTTTGGCACCATTGATCATTTTCAGATAACTGTTTTTGATGTGCTCTGTCTCAGCATCCGGTCCGCTGGATACAATCTGCATCGCAGTTGTTCCTGTACCCTCAATATGAGGGAAATGCGCCGGAACATAAGGGGTATCATGCTGCTTGGACGCTTCATTCCAATCCAGAAGAAAACGGGTCTGAAGCGCATGAACAGCATTACCCTGAATACGCAAATGCGTATCGCGCCAGTAACCGAACTTGGAATTCAAGCCGAGATATTCATCCCCTACATTAAACCCACCTGTATATCCAAGGTTACCGTCAATGATGACGATTTTGCGGTGATTTCGGTAGTTCATACGCAGGTTAATCAGACTGAATTTGGATGGGAAAAAGACTTCAACCAAACCGCCTGCTTCGCGCAATTCTTTGAAAAAGCGTTTGGATACCCGCCGCGAGCCCAGGGCGTCATACAGCAAACGAACTTTGACCCCTTCCCGCGCTTTGCGGATGAGTGCATCCCTTATTCTTTTGCCGAGTCGGTCGCCTCTATAAATGTAATATTGCACATGAACATGATCTTGCGCTGCTTCGATATCATCGAGTAACCTTTGGAATTTATCTGTCCCGTCAGTAATAATCTCGACCGCATTGTCTTCAGTCAACAGAGCATCGTTCTGCTTCAGGTTCATATAAATCATGTCCTGACTGCTCTCTGTGGCCTGATTACGGAACGGTGTTCGGTTGTCTTGCAGCTGTTCAAGCTGGGCGGCAATACGTTCTTCAAGCCCGAGCTTCTTGCGCTCTTTCCACTGGAAAAGCCGGTAGCGCGTCAGATTTTGCCCTGTTAATAGATAGAGTACAAACCCGAAAACCGGAATAAAGTTCAAGACGAGCAGCCAAGCCCAGGATGCACTTGCATCCTTTCGTTCGAAGAAAACGACCGCTGCTGCGAAAATAATATTCAGGCCCAGGAGTACAACAAGTAAAATGGATTCGATATGCACTGTAGTCCCCATGTCTCATAATGACCATCATGAATCCATTCATAAACCCTTCCTCGTATAGATTGATTATGAATTAGACCCTGGTTGTAATGTTTCCTATAATACGTATTTTAGCAGAAGTATACGGGTTCGTCCGCAGATGTTGGAAAGATATGTTCGGGATACAACATTATCCGTGTTAAATTGATGGTAGAGTGTTGTATTTATATAACTAGAGTTGTATAATAATACACAAATATGCATAGAAGCGACGGAATTGCTGTATGAACGTCCCTTGAGGGCAGGAGAACAGTTATAAATAACGCATACAACAGGATTGGGGGAGCGAGAGTGAATAACAAATTAAAAGTGGCGATCGTCGGTTCCACCGGCTACGGCGGGGTGGAACTGATTCGTTTTTTTCAGAACCATCCGCAGGTTGAAATTACTTCGGTAATCTCTTCATCCAGCAGTGGTGAGTCCATCGCAGATGGATTCCCGCATTTGACGGACGTGATTCTGAGGCCGCTCGACGGCGTAGACCCGGAAGAGATCGCAAGTCGTGCAGATCTGGTGTTTACAGCTACCCCGTCTGGTGTAAGTGCGAAGCTCGTTCCAAGCCTGCTTGAGGCTGGTCTTAAGGTCATTGATCTCTCTGGAGATTTCAGACTCAAGGATGGAACGGTGTATGAAGAGTGGTATAAACATCCGGCACCATCTGCTTCATTGTTGGAACAAGCGGTATATGGCATGGCAGAGGTGTATGGAGACGAAGTGAAGGGCAAGAACTTTATTTCCAACCCAGGCTGCTACCCAACGGCGACGTTACTTGGATTAATTCCAGCTGTTGAGGCAGGATGGATTGACCCTACCAGTATCATTATTGATGCCAAATCCGGCGTGTCGGGTGCGGGACGGGGAACAAGTCTGATGAATCATTATGCAGAAATGAACGAGAATTTCAAAGCATACAAACTCAATAAACATCAGCATATTCCCGAAATCGAGCAAGTGCTGGGCGATATCACTGGAACTCCAGTCACAGTAACATTCACAACGCAGCTGGTGCCGATGACGCGTGGGATCATGAGTACGATGTATGCCAATCTAATTGGCGAACACAGTGACCGTGAAATCGTTGATCTGTACCGCAAATATTATGAGAATCGGCCTTTTGTGCGTGTGCGTGAGCCGGGGATCTGGCCTTCAACGAAGGAAGTGTACGGATCGAACTATTGTGATATCGGATTTGCAGCTGACCCTCGTACAGGTCGTTTGACGATTATTTCGGTCATAGACAACCTGGTGAAAGGTGCATCCGGGCAAGCCATTCAAAATATGAACCTGATGATGGGATGGGAGGAGAACCTCGGGCTGAACATGACGCCGGTATATCCATAAGGGCTGAATAATTGGGGAGCGTCCAGACGCAATTCCGAAACCATGTGGGGAAGACGGATCAGGCAAAGCAAGCGGACAATCGGCATGCAGCCGAACGCATAACGGGGGATAACATATGGAAACGAATGTGGAGCAAAAGGCTTTTACGATAGTTGAGAACGGAACGATTGTAACCCCGCGCGGGTTCAGTGCTGGCGGATTGCATTGTGGTTTGAAAAAAACATCACGCAACGACATCGGAGCGATCCGCTGTGACGTGCCGGCAACTGCAGCTGCGGTGTATACAACGAACGTATTCCAGGCCGCACCTTTGAAAGTCACGCGTGAGAGCTTGAGCAATGGACGCCTTCAGGCAGTCATCGTGAACAGCGGGAATGCCAATGCCTGTACCGGACAACAGGGGAAGAGGATGCCTACGCCATGCGTACGGCGGCTGCACGTGAATTGGGCGTAGCGGAAGAGGATGTTGCTGTCGCTTCCACAGGTGTCATTGGTGAATTGCTAAAGATGGACGCTGTGCACTCGGGGATTAGCGGACTTCCGGCACGCTTGGGCAAGGAAGCAGGAGAAGCAGAGCATTTTTCCCAAGCTATTTTGACAACTGATCTGGTGAAAAAAGAAGCCTGCGTCGCCGTTGAGGTGAACGGCAAAACGATTACGATTGCAGGTGCTGCCAAAGGATCGGGGATGATTCATCCGAATATGGCGACCATGCTGGCCTTTATGACCTCGGACGCAGTCATTGGCGCAGAAGCGTTGCAGCGCCTGCTGCGCCAGGCGACCAATCATACATTCAACATGATTACGGTAGATGGAGATACGAGCACGAACGACATGCTGGTGGCAATGACAAGCGGTCTGGCAGACAACGAAGAGCTGACCACGGAACATCCGGACTGGGAAGCTTTTGCTGCTGGATTTACTTATGTGTGCGAAGTACTTGCCAAAGCCATTGCGCGTGATGGTGAAGGAGCAACCAAGCTGGTTGAGGTACAGGTAACCGGTGCGGTAAGTGATGAATCCGCGCAAGCCATTGCGAAGACTGTCATTGGATCGAGTCTCGTGAAATCCGCCATGTTTGGCGCAGATGCCAACTGGGGACGAATTATTGCAGCTGTAGGGCGCGCAGGACAGCCAGTGAACCCGGAGACGGTGGATATCCGTCTGGGCGATATCTCTGTACTCGCACAGTCTCGTCCGGTCGTTTTTGACGAAGAAGCAGCGTTGGCCTACTTGCAGACCGATACAGTACGCATTGTAGTCGATTTGCACCACGGCGAGGGAACAGCCATCGCTTGGGGCTGTGACCTGACGTATGACTATGTAAGAATTAACGCGGCATACCGCACGTAAAAGTATTTCGCATTTATTTTATTGAAGTTAACAGCTTCCCTATGAGAAGCTGTTTCGCAAATATATAGAAAATGTATAAGGATTGAACTTTATGTGGTAGTTGATAACTGGCGAAGGCAGTGGAGAAGACGGAATCGATTCTGTAGAAGCGTAGCGTTCGCCTTTGTCTCCGGGTTTTCCCCTCCAAAAGAGGGGATTCAAAAAACCTGGAGACAACAGCGATCAAAAGAACGATCCGGATTCGGAACGGTCAGCCACCGAATATCGCATCAATTAAGTGTTAAGCCCTTTAGAACTTTTTAAACGAAAGGAGTGCCCTCATGAATTCAACATTGCAAAATGAGAGTACCGGAGCTGAGGCAGGTGCCGAGAAGCAGACGTTTGTCATGAAATGCGGAGGCAGCACGCTGGCGGCGTTGCCTGACTCCTTTTTTGCAGATCTGCGTGACTTACAGTCCCAGGGAACTCAACCTGTCATCGTGCATGGCGGCGGCCCGGCAATCTCGGATAATTTAGCGAAGCTGGGCATTGAGACCGAGTTCGTGAACGGATTGCGGAAGACAACGGAACCTGTATTGGATGTCGTGGAGATGGTTCTCGCGGGGAGTATTAACAAACAAATCGTACGTCTGATCCAACGTGTGGGTGGACGTGCGCTGGGCTTGTCGGGTGTAGACGGTGGTCTGATCCAGGCGAAACCGGTTAGCAATCATGCAGAGATAGGCTGGGTAGGTGACGTAACGGGCGTTAACGCGGAGATTATTCAAGGAATCGTGGAAATGGGCTATATGCCAGTTATCGCGCCGGTTGGTGTAGATGCAACTGGTCAGCGTTATAACATCAATGCGGATACAGCCGCAGGTGCCGTAGCTTCCCATCTCGGAGTTAGCCGGATGATTGTAGTAACCGATGTCCCTGGCATCATGAAGACCGCAGGCGGCGAGAAAAGAGTATTGGCAACTGTCTCCGTACAGGAGATTGAGGATATGATTCAAACCGGAGAAATCTATGGCGGCATGATTCCAAAGGTGCGTGCAGCCATCGCTTGTATTCAAGGCAAAGTGCGTGAGGTCGTTATCGTAGACGGTAGCGAACCACAGATCCTGAGCCGTGTGCTTGGCGGAGAAACGATCGGAACCCGAATTGTGCGTATGCAATAATGCGAACTTGTGATAACCAGAGTAATCAACATTTTGTACACGAAGTTTTGTGAAGGGGTGCATAACACGATAACGAAGAGTGCAGAACCAATCTGAAGAAACAAAAATGCGAGAACGGAGAGGACAGAAACAACCTGAAGAAGCGGAGCGTGCGCCTTTATCACTGGATTTCCACCTTTAAAAATTTATTAAAGAAATCTGGGGATAACAGCGATCGGAAGGTTGTTCTGTCATCGAAGTGGGAGTATGCATATGTTCCGAAGGTGGACTGCAATCGAAGTGGTCTAGTGTTATGTTTTATTCACCTTAGGAGTGTACCAACAAATAAGGAGTGATAGGTGATGGCAAAAGGCAATGAACAGCCAGGTTCTGGCACAGCAGTAGCGGGCGTAGCAGCGGCAGGTGCAGCGGTACAGACAGATAGCTCTCTTTTCCAAACGTACGCGCGTTATCCAATCAGTCTGGTCAAGGGTAAAGGCAGCTGGCTATGGGATGATCAGGGCAATCGTTATCTTGATTTCATGTGCGGGTTGGCTGTAACGAGTCTGGGCCATGCACCGGAGAAAGTCGGAGCCAAGCTGAAAGCACAGATTGATGAGCTGTGGCATGTATCCAACCTGTTCCAGATTCCGGGTCAGGAAAAAGCAGCGGCTTTGTTGACAGCAAATACATGCGCAGACGCGGTGTTCTTTTGTAACAGTGGTGCAGAAGCGAATGAAGCGGCGATTAAACTGGCTCGTCGCTACCACCAGAAGGTAAAAGGCACAGGGCGGTACGAAGTCATTACATTTGCCCAATCCTTCCACGGACGGACACTCGCAACCTTGACAGCAACTGGACAGGATAAGGTGAAAGAAGGATTTTTGCCATTGCCAGCCGGATTTATAACGGTTCCTTTGCATGACACAGCGGCACTCGAAGCGGCAATCGGACCCAATACAGCAGCGATTATGCTGGAGATGGTGCAGGCCGAGGGTGGAGTACATCCGGTCAAACCAGAGTTTGTCCACCACGTTCGGAAACTGTGTGAAGAGCATGGACTGCTGTTGATTGTAGACGAAGTGCAGACGGGAATGGGACGTACAGGCAAACTGTTTGCGCATGAGCATTATGGCATTGAGCCGGACATTTTCACAGTAGCCAAAGGTATTGGCAGCGGCTTCCCTGTAGGTGCGATGCTGGGTAAAGGTTATCTGAAAGATGCGTTTACTGCGGGCAGCCATGCAACGACGTTTGGCGGTACACCGCTCGCTTCCTCGGTTGTCATTGCAACGATTGAAACGATGCTCGAAGATCAACTGCCAGAGCGTGCAGCTGAAATGGGCGAGTACCTGATGAACTCATTGCGGGAACGTATGGCAGGCAACTCATTTGTGAAAGAAGTTCGGGGATGGGTCTGCTTGTTGGGATCGAATGTGCTGAAGCGGTGGGAGACATCGTGCTCGCTGGTCAGAAGCGAGGTATTCTCTTTGTTTCCGCAGGACCGAATGTCATTCGTCTGCTTCCAAACTTGTATGTGAGCAAGGAAGAGATCGATGAGGCGGTATCCTTGGTAGCAACGTTAATTGAAGAGCATGTGGCGGCGAAGAACGCTTAATAAGACTTTATAAAACCTTTCTGACTCGGGGCCTTCACTGGCCTCGAAGCCAGAACAAGATGATGAATCCCTGTAGCCGCGCGGTAAACTAGCGGAAGATGAAAGTGAGCAGCCGGATGGCAAGAGCTCAACCTTCTACACTCTTCTGCCCATGCGGGTGCAGGGAACCGGAAATAAGGAGGACAAAATGAACATGACACAAACACAACAGACGGAGAAGGTCAAGAAGGTCGATCTTAGAGGCCGTGATTTTATTGAATTTACAGATTATACAGCGGAGGAAATTCGCTATTTGCTGGACCTTGCGATTGAGATTAAAGGCAAACATAAAAACGGCGTGCCGTATCAGCCACTCCAAGGCAAAACGATCGGACTCATTTTTGAAAAATCATCTACGCGTACCCGTGTATCCTTTGAAGTAGGCATGTTCCAACTAGGTGGTCACGCGCTCTTCTTGAGCAAAAACGATATTCAACTCGGTCGCGGCGAAACGACACATGATACAGCTAAAGTCTTGTCACGTTACCTGGATGGCATCATGATTCGGACCTTTGGACACCATAATGTGACTGAACTAGCAGAACATGCGGATGTTCCAGTTATTAACGGCCTGAGTGATGCAGCACATCCATGCCAGGTACTCGCAGACTTCCAAACCGTGCTGGAGCACAAAGGCAAGCTGGAAGGTCTGAAAATGGCTTATGTCGGAGACGGCAATAACATGGCGCATTCCCTGATGCTTGGTGCAGCCAAGATGGGTATGCATGTAGCAGTAGCGACTCCGGGAGGTTATGAGCCTGACAGCGAAGTGGTTGAGCAGGCGCGCAGCATTGCACAGGAGAGCGGCTCGCAAGTGACTGTAACCTACAGTGCACAGGAAGCTGTGAAAGATGCAGATATCGTGTATACGGATGTATGGGCAAGCATGGGTTTTGAAGAGGAACAGAAGGTTCGTGAACAAGCATTCGCCGCGTATCAGGTGGATGAGGAACTGATGAAAGGCGCGAAGCCGGATTATATGTTCCTGCACTGCCTGCCAGCTCACCGTGGAGAAGAAGTGAGTGCCGGAGTTATTGACGGTCCAAACTCCCTGATCTTTGATCAGGCGGAGAACCGGCTGCATGCGCAGAAAGCGTTAATGGCCGCGTTAATGAGCGAATAGACGCTGTTTGCCTGAATGGGTTGATTTTAGGCATAGATTTCGCGATGATAGATTAAGCAACTGAACTTGGGGAGGACCATTGAACATGGCTAAGGAAAAAATCGTACTCGCTTATTCTGGCGGGTTGGACACATCTGTAATTTTGAAATGGTTGAAAGAAACATATGATGCGGAGATTATCGCATTTACGGCGGATATCGGACAAAAGGATGAACTGGACGGCCTTGAGGAAAAAGCTCTCGCTACAGGTGCTTCCAAAGTATACATCGACGATCTGCGCGACGAGTTCGCCAAAGATTTCATCTATCCAATGTTCCAGGCAGGCGCCCTTTATGAAGGACAGTACCTGCTTGGTACAAGTATCGCACGTCCGCTGATCGCTAAACGTATGGTTGATATCGCTCGTGCAGAAGGTGCTACAGCGATTGCTCACGGCGCTACGGGTAAAGGGAATGACCAGGTTCGTTTTGAGTTGAACGCAGCTGCGTTGACACCAGACATTCAAGTCATCGCACCTTGGCGTCTGGAAGAATTCCGCAACCAGTTCCCGGGACGTGCTGAGATGATAGCTTATGCTGAAAAACACGGCATTCCGGTAACGGCGTCGGCGGCTAAACCGTACTCCACAGACCGTAACCTGCTGCATATCAGCTATGAGAGCGGTGTGCTCGAAGATCCTTGGTTCGACCCAAGTACGGACGAGAACAAGGACATGTTCCTGCTCAGCAGTGCACCTGAAGATGCACCGGATCAAGCGGAATATGTTGTACTTGATTTTGAACAAGGTAATTGTGTTGCACTGAATGGTGAGCGTTTAAGCCCACTGCAAGTGATGGAGCAACTGAACGAACTTGGTGGTAAACATGGTATCGGTCGTGTGGACATGGTTGAGAACCGCTTTGTTGGCATGAAGAGCCGGGGCGTATACGAGACACCGGGTGGAACCATTCTGTTTACTGCACACCGCAAAATGGAATCCATCACGATGGACCGTGAAGTCATGAACCTGCGTGACAGCCTGATCACACGTTACAGCACACTCGTTTACAACGGCTTCTGGTTCGCACCGGAACGTCTGGCGCTGCAAGCACTGGTAACGGAAAGCCAGAAAAATGTAACAGGTACCGTTCGGGTGAAACTGTATAAAGGCAACATCATTGGCGCAGGTGTGAAAAGCCCTGTCAGCCTGTACAACCCGGACATTGCCACAATGGAAGCTGATCCAACACAAGCATACGATCAAGGGGATGCAACGGGCTTTATCCGCCTGAATGCATTGCGTTTGAAAGTAAACTCCGGTGTGGAGCAAAACAAAAACTAATTTCATCTGCATATAGAGCATCACGATTATAACTGACAAGGCGGGCCGTTCTTGCACATCTGGCAGGAGCGGCTTTGTCCATGAGCGAAAGGGGAGCACTCACTGTGAGCAAGCTGTGGGGAGGACGTTTTACCAAACAAACCAATCACCTGGTTGAGGAATACACAGCGTCAATCAATTTTGATAAAGCGTTGGCCGAGGAAGATATTCAAGGAAGTCTGGCTCATGTAACGATGCTGGGCAAATGCGGCATTCTTCCGGCAGAGGATGTAGAAACGATCAAGGAAGGTTTGATCACCGTTCTGCACAAAATCCGCGCAGGCGAAGTGGAATTCTCCGTATCGGATGAAGACATCCACATGAACATTGAGAAAAACCTGATCGATACCATCGGCCCTGTAGGTGGCAAATTACATACAGGACGCAGCCGGAATGATCAGGTAGCAACGGATATGCATTTGTACTTGCGTGAGCGCGTGGTTGGATTTGTTGGCATGCTGCACTCGTTGCAGGAAGCGCTGATCGGACAAGCCAAAGATAATCTCGATACGATCGTACCGGGATATACGCATCTTCAACGTGCACAACCGATTCTGTTCGCCCATCACCTGATGGCGTATGTATCGATGTTCCAACGGGATGCGGAGCGTCTTATGGACAGCTACAAACGCATTAACGTTTTGCCGTTGGGTGCAGGTGCCCTTGCAGGCACAACGTTCCCGATTGATCGTCATTTTGTGGCGGAACAACTGGGCTTCGACGGTGTCTACGAGAACAGTCTGGACGCGGTCAGCGACCGTGACTTTATCGTGGAGTTTCTGGCAGCCGCTTCGCTGATCATGACTCATTTATCCCGTCTGAGTGAAGAACTGGTCCTGTGGAGCAGCACGGAGTTTGGTTTTGTTGAACTGGACGACGCATTCTGCACCGGCAGCAGCATTATGCCACAGAAGAAAAACCCGGACGTTCCTGAACTCGTTCGTGGTAAAACAGGACGTGTGTACGGCAACCTGATCGGTTTGCTGACCGTACTGAAATCTCTGCCGCTTGCTTACAACAAGGACATGCAGGAAGACAAGGAAGGCATGTTTGACACTGTGGCGACGCTGGAGGGTGCGCTTCAATTGTTCGCACCGATGATCGCAACGATGACGGTCAACAAAGGACGGATGCGTCAAGCGGTTAATCAGGATTTCTCGAACGCTACGGATATTGCGGACTTCCTCGTGGGCGAAGGTTTGCCGTTCCGCCAAGCGCATGAGGTTATTGGTAAAACGGTATTGTACTGTATCCAGAACGGCAAGTACCTGCTGGATCTGACAATGGATGAATTCCGTCAATTCTCTCCGCTGTTCGATGAGCGTATTTATGACGTGCTGCAACCGGAAGCGGTTGTAAATGCCCGTAATGTTTATGGCGGCACAGCTTCGAATCAGGTGGCTGAAGCAATTGCCCGCAGTGAGAAGGTGCTTGAAATGACAGAGCAATGGATTACCAATCGGGGTTAATGTCACATTTACTATAGTGAAAAAGAGTATGAAATGTAAAAGCAGGCCAGAGATTTATTCTCAAGGGCCTGCTTTTTGTGTATTACAGAGATCAGAAGCTTGTTCTGGTCATTGGAGTGCTAGTGTAAATATCATTAGTTGAACTTATAAAACTTATATAGTTATTCCCTGTACATATCCATGTAAAATGCAGTTGCTACATTTAAATTTCTCGACTAGACGCGTTTAGGTAGAGGCAACCATTTCAATACATTCTGAATCTTCTTGTCCCAATAGCCCCACTCATGTTCACCGGGTTCCTCCTCATAGGTCAATTGGAGATCGGTCTGGGAACAGGCTTCACGGAAGGACTGGTTCTGCTCATACAGGAAGTCTTCCGTACCACAGCATTGATAGAGCAATGGCCGAGGTCCACTGCTCGCATGGTTCTCCTTCAGTAGTTGCAGCAGATCGTTCTCCGAGCCTGCAATCTTCGGCCCAAAGATACGTTCCATTTCGGCCCGCCAGAGTGGGCTGGAATTCATATTATCCAAATGCGCTACCATGTCGAGCGCTCCCGACAAACTTGCCGCGGCAGCGTATTGATCCGGTTTCCGAAGCGCAAGCTTGAATGCCCCGTAGCCACCCATGGACAATCCGGCAACATAGTTGTCTTCACGTTGGTGAGATAGCGGGAAGAAGGAACGCGCGAGTGCAGGCAGCTCTTCGCTAATGAACGTCCAATAACGTCCACCCTCAGCCATATCCGTATAGAAGCTGCGATGAACCTGAGGCATCACAACGGCAATACCAAGGTCGGCAACATATCGTTCGATGGATGTACGGCGCAGCCAGATGGAGTCATCGTCCGATAGACCGTGCAGCAGATACAGTGTGGGATGCAGTCCTTGGCCCGATACGCTCTCCATACCAATCTGATTTTGGGTTTGTTGTGGCAGGATAACATGCATGCTGGTGCTTAGACCAAGCGTGTCCGAGTAAAAATTACATTGAATAAGTGCCATGTGTTAAATTAACCCCTTTCATAATTCATTGATGAAGGTCCTGAATTGAAACGAGAGGATGGATCTGGAGTGGAAATGGCTCCAAAGTGTCTGTAGTAAACAGGTTATACGTAAATCACTTTCGACGCAATAACAAGATCCACTGTAGAAACAAAGAAAATAAGCGCTTCCAAAATCATATGAATTTTTATGTGGGAACAGTAGATATGAACAGAAATCGGAGATTCCATTCACCATGTTGTTCGCTCTCTTTACAGCGTAACAATGTTATGTTACACTGTTTTCAACGTAAAGGGGGACCATATATGACGGATGATTTGATCTCCAAGAAAGAATTGCTGGACCTGACGGGCATCTCCTACGGCCAGTTATACCGCTGGAAGCGGAAGAATCTCATTCCAGAGGAATGGTTTATTCGGAAGTCGTCCTATACCGGACAAGAGACTTTTTTTCCAAAGCAACAGATATTACTGCGGATTGACAAGATTCTCAATATGAAGGACGGATTGTCTCTGGATGAACTGGCAGACGTGTTTTCACCAACTTTGGGTGAAGTGGAAATGTCCGCTGAGCAGCTATTGGAGCGAAACATTGTTTCGAACATTTCGCTCGAGCTGTTGAATGAAGCATGCCGGGAGCGGCCGCTGTATGCATTGGATCAGATCATGATGCTCTATGTCCTTGATAAGCTGCTAATGAGCGGGGATATTACCCGCCAGGAGGGTACAATGCTCATCGACGTCATGTCGGAGCATTACTATCGTTTCACAGGCAAACCAAGCGAGCTGGTGCTTATTCGCAAGATGGGTGTCCCTTTATTCATGCTGGTAACGGCAGGGACGGAGCTTTATTTTGACAATGGTGTGAAGGTTGTTCTTAGACAGCCCATGGGAACGTTTATGGAAGAGCTGAAACTCAAATTGGGATAAGGAGTGGGTCATATATGGAGGAACGTAATTTGCGAAACGATCTGAACGTAGCAGGTTTGAGCCAAACGGCAGGCGGGGAATTTCACCGGGTATCCATTGATGGCATGGCTAAGGTAAACGGTAACCTGGACTGTACCTCCCTTAATGTGAATGGAACATTGAAGATGCATGGAGCTTTGAGTGCAGAAAGTGCAACGATTAACGGCATGTGCACGCTGAACGGCCCTTTGAACAGTTCTCGTGTTCGTGTGGATGGCTTGACTACGATTAATGGAGACCTCCATAGCCCTGAGCTTGAAGTTAACGGGAAATGTACCGTACGCGGACGAGTGAATGGGGAACGAATCGATATTGGTGGCGTGATTGATATTGAAGGTGACGTACAATGCGAGTCCCTGAACGTACAGGGCAATATTAAAATCAGCGGCTTCCTGAATGCGGGAACGGTAGAGATCAGGTTGCATACATCCTCTTCGGCCAAAGAGATTGGTGGGGAGCGCATTGATATCCGTCGTAAGGAACAGACTGGCTTTTGGAAAAGTATTGGACTGGGCGGTACACCTTCATTCAAGACATCCTTGATTGAGGGGGATGAAATCGTGCTGGAAGATACCGAGGCAGATATTGTTCGTGGCAACAAGGTTCATATCGGTCGCGGATGTAACGTCAGAGTGGTCGAATATTCGGGTGAACTAGAGGTTGATCCAGATGCCAAGGTGGGCAGCAGTCAGCGAATTTAATTTTGATTTGGAGTGAAAGGGATGTGATCGACATGAATAATCATTTTGCCAGTTCAATGGATAAAAAACATGACATTAGCATCATCGGCGACGGCAGTTCTTCTGGTGGTGTATACGGAAAGATCAAGGTAGTAGGGGATGCCTCGTTTAATGATAAACTGATCTGTGATCAATTCAAATGTACCGGTACATCGGTCATATACGGATCTCTTGAATCGACAGATATCAAAATTACGGGAACCCTTACCCTGAAAGACCAGGCTGCTGCTGATAATGAAGATCAGGAGGGGCATTATGCTTCTAACCTGTATGCAAAAGCTGAACATATGAAAGTGGTAGGGGAGCTTCATGTATCAGGCGATTGTCAGGTGGAGGATATGAAGCTGAACGGCCGTTTTACGATAGCGGGTATGCTCAGCGCTGAACAAATGACACTCAAAATCATGGGTCCATCCGAGGTTAGGGAAATGGGCGGATCCATCATTTCAGTGAAGAGCGGCAAGGGCAAACTGTTCGAAGGTCTATTTTCGGGCAGAAGTCAGTACTTAAGGCAGGGATGATCGAAGGCGACGATATCGAATTGGAGTATACAGAGGCAGAAGTTGTTCGAGGGGATAAAATAAAAATTGGCCCCGGCTGCCGGATCGGCACGGTGGAATACCGCTCTTCTCTGCAAATTCATACGCTATCGGAAGTTTTGGTGCAAAGCAATCGGTCCTTGGACTGATTATCCGCCGTAACTTTTCGGATATACTAATTCAGTCATATGAATCGGTTGTGAATGGGAGAGATTGAGTACAATGGCTACACGTAAAAATAATATTGGATTGGTGCTGGCAGGGCTGCTGCTGAGCATACTGATGGCTTCGATGGACAATACCATCGTGGCAACAGCTATGGGCGACATTGTCGGGAAGCTGGGTGGGCTTGACAAGTTCGTATGGGTTACTTCTGCGTATATGGTAGCCGAGATGGCGGGTATGCCAATCTTCGGTAAGTTATCCGACATGTATGGAAGGAAGAAGTTTTTTGTTTTCGGAATACTGGTATTTATGCTTGGCTCCGCATTATGTGGAACGGCAACAACAATCGTCGAGCTGACGATGTACAGAGCTATTCAAGGTATTGGTGCAGGTGCACTGGTGCCGATTGCCTTTACGATTATGTTTGATGTGGTCGCACCAGAATCACGAGGCAAATTGGGCGGTTTGTTTGGAGCCGTGTTCGGCTTGTCCAGCGTATTTGGCCCACTGCTGGGTGCTTACATTACGCAGTATGCGACATGGGAATGGGTATTTTATATCAACCTGCCGCTTGGTCTGATCGCGTTTGTGTTTATTGCATTCTTCTATAAGGAATCGCATCAGCATCAATCCCAACAGATTGACTGGCTGGGTGCAATCACACTGATTGGTGCGGTGGTCTGTCTCATCTTCGGGCTTGAACTGGGTGGCAAAACGTATGCTTGGGGCTCGTGGCAGATCCTCGGTTTGTTTGCCGGATTCGTGGTGCTTGCACTGCTATTCCTGTTTGCAGAAACGAGAGCCAAGGAACCAATCATCTCGTTCGGCATGTTCCGCAACCGGGTGTACTGGTCTAGTAACGTCATTGGCATGTTCAGTGGTGCGGCGTTTATTACCGCATCCGTGTACATTCCGATCTTCATTCAGGGTGTTCTTGGTGGCAAGGCGACCAACTCTGGTCTCGTGCTGTTGCCAATGATGCTTGGATCCGTTGTGACGGCGTCCTTGGGTGGGGTCCTGATGACCAAAATCAAATATCGCAGCATTATGATTCCTACGCTGGCCTTGCTGGTGGTTGGTCTTGGCTTGCTGACAACGCTGGATGAAAGTTCATCTTTATGGACGATTCGTATATATATGGTGATGGTTGGTCTTGGTGTCGGAGCTTCATTCTCGGTACTCAGCAATGCAGCCATGAACGCGTTTGAACCGCAAAGACGCGGAGCAGCGAGCTCCACACTTAACTTCCTGCGTTCGCTGGGGATGACGATGGGCATTACGATCTTTGGTATCGTGCAAAGCCAAGTATTTACTCGCAAAATGAATGATGCCCTCGCCGGATCAGCGGCGGAAGCGGGTGGAACGGGTGCTCCTGCAGGCGGCGTGCCTCAGGGAGTGGATCTGAGCGATCCACATGCATTGCTGTCACCAGAGCTGAGAAAGGCGATTCCGCCTCAGGTGCTGGATGCCATTACGCACGCGCTGTCTTCATCCATCGTGCAGCTCTTTGCCTGGGCTGCGATCCCGGCTGCACTGGCGTTGATTGCTGCATTCTTCATGGGTAAGGAGAAGATGGTTATAGGTGAAGAGCAGGGAGAGTACACAGGCGGACATTAAAAAGGTCTGGTCTGATCCATACACAATATGAATCTGTAGAACAATTCTATAGAACTAATTAAGACACATCTCTGAGGAGCCCAAGTATGGGGAACGGGAGATGTGTCTTTTTCTGTTTGTTATTATTTTGCTGAGTTGGACCTATCCATGTGTATGTGTAGTGGCCCTCCAGTGGGAGAAAGTTTAAGGCTGCTTCGTGTCGCTGATCCCATCCTCTACGACAGAAGGCTCCTTGGGATCAGGGAGGTTGGTATGACCAGAGCGGGCAATCAGGCGGTTCTGGGCTTTGTACGTATCACGTGTAATGGTTTTGGATTCGACGACTTTGCCATCTACCCTTTTGGTGCGCAGTGTCTCCACAATATATCCGGGCTGACCATTCTGGAGCACCTGCTGGGCACCGTCAGGCAGCACATTGCTCGATACATATTTCACGGGAACACTTAACGTCTCAATCGTACGGGATTCCAGTGCATAACTGACGTTTTCCGGGAAGGTGCCGAAAAATTTAACTGTTAACCTCCCGCCCTCTACTTTGGCAAGAATGAGCAGGGACTTACCGGTATTGTTTTTGAACCGAAAATTGATCGAACCTGAGGCGAACGTGGCATCGAGTCCCTTTGGCAAATATTTGACGGGCAGGGAGTGATTGCGACGCTCTACAATGTCCAGTCCGGTTAAGAGAGCTGCATTATAGACTGTACTCGACACCTGGCAGATGCCGCCTCCAATGCCAGGGGTCAGCTGCCCGTTTACGATGACCGGGGCTTCCCGGAAACCGTAGTCTTCTTCGGCTTTACGGATGACCTTCTCATAATCAAATGTACCATTTGGCGGTAAAATCAAGCCGTTAACCGCTTGCGCTGCTGCACTGACGTTATGTATCCGGCCTTCACTACTGTTTCCGAGGCCAGTGGAGAACTGAATGATTTTCCGATCAATTCCCTCCTGGCGCAGCGAATTAAGGGTCACTTCAGGTTGCAGCGTATAAAGTGGCAGCTGAATCAGTAGAGGGTTCGGCTTCGTATCATGATCCAGTGCAGCGAAATCCCGGTGCAGTTTAGCCTGCATCAGGTTCCCGAGTTCATCCCAGGCGATCCGGCGGACGCCTTTTTCCGGGATGTATTGCACTTTGTCACTTGCGGTAATGCGGCGGACAGCGTCCGCAGGTGAACCGAAGGTTTCCTTTTCCCAGGCAGGATTAAGTTGTTCTTGCAGTGATTTTGAATTATACGTCAGCTTCAGGGACCATTCCTTGGTGAAATGATATCGGGCGTAGGCTCGCTCCCACAGATTGCCTTCGTCCAGCTGCTGTACGGCAGCCCGGAAGTCGTCAGCGCTGTAATTTGCACCCGTCTGGGCGGCGGTGAACGTCATCATTTTGGCTGCCGGATCGTCCACCTCAAGAGTAACTGGCCACTCCTTCAGTTGTTTCAATCGCGCATCCAGTGCTTGCTGCACCTCCTTGCGATTCATACCTTCCAACGACCATTCCCCAACACGCACATCTTTCGGTAGAGCAGGCTGGTTCACGTACATATACAGCAATCCATAGGACGCGGAACCGATCAAGAGGATAGAGAACAGAATAATGACCGTCAAATGTATTTTTTTCATATCCGTACACTCCTTTGTACTTCTGTTGTTCCGCAATTCGTAACACTTTCCATATATATGATCCTATGATGGAAAACTTTCGGGTACTCAATAGGTAACAAATTTGTTACAATAAAACTCATATGAATCCAAGCTTCACCATCGAAAATAGGGCGAAATGGATTTCTCCTGATGAAATTCAGGTCTTTTTAAAGGAAATGCCGGGATTGTGTCGAAATGATAATGGCTAACTATGCAACGGGAAGTGATGATGTGATAGAAATGCAGGACGTGTGGAAGACCTACGCCAATGGTACCCACGCATTACAAGGGGTGTCGGTGAAGATCGACCGCAATGAATTTGTCTATATCGTCGGTCCGTCCGGCGCAGGCAAATCGACATTTATGAAATTGATGTACCGTGAAGAAGTTCCGACCAAAGGACAAATATCCATTAACGGATTTAATATCGGGAAGTTAAAGCCACGCAAAATTCCTTATGTACGCCGGAATATCGGCGTTGTGTTCCAGGATTTCAGGTTGCTGCCACGCATGACCGCATTTGAGAATGTGGCATTTGCCATGGAAGTTATCGAAGCGCCGAAGCGTCACATCAAGAAGCGAGTGATGGAAGTGCTTGATCTGGTAGGGCTGCGCAGCAAGGCGAACCGTGAACCTTCGCAGTTATCGGGTGGGGAACAGCAGCGTATTGCCATCGCGCGTGCCATCGTGAACAATCCGTCTGTTATTATCGCGGACGAGCCTACGGGGAACCTTGATCCGGAGACGTCATGGGGCATTATGCAGCTGCTGGATGAAATTAATTTTCGCGGGACAACCATTGTGATGGCGACCCATAACAAAGATATCGTGAATACGATGCGTAAACGGGTTATTGCGATTGAACGCGGACAGATTGTACGGGATCAGATGAGAGGGGAATACGGTTATGAATTTTAGTACTCTCTTGCGCCATTTGCGGGAGGGATTCAAAAATGTATTCCGCAACGGCTGGATGTCCGTGGCCTCCATCATGTCCATTATCGTGTCACTGCTTATTCTGGGTGTGTTCATGCTGCTGGTGCTCAACGTGAATTCCATGGCCAACCAGGTGGACAGCCAGGTCGAGATCAGTACGTATCTCGAACTGAACGTGGATGAGAACCTGCGTAACACGCTGGAGCAGGAAATCAGTGCCATGCCTGAAGTCAGTGAAATTCGTTTTGTCTCCAAAGAAGAAGGACTCAAGGAGTTCCGTGAACGTCTGGGATCAAGTGCAGACAACGTGCTGAGCGGTTTCGATGTGGATAACAACCCACTGCCGGAGACCATTGAAGTAGAGGTCATTGAACCGGAAACCGTCACTTTTGTGGCGCAAAAAATCGAAGCATTGAACGATAAACATCCGGAGAAGCCGATCATGAAAGTGAACTACGGCAAAGAAACGGTGGAAGTGTTGTTCAAATTTACAAAGCTTGTTCGGAATATCGGATTTATTTTTGTCGGGGACTGGGTTTGATGTCCATGTTCCTGATCTCGAATACGATTCGCGTAACGATTCTGGCCCGGCGCCGGGAGATTGGTATTATGAAACTGGTTGGAGCCACCAACACGTTCATTCGCTGGCCTTTCTTTGTTGAAGGGGCATTGATTGGATTGATCGGTTCGGCGATTACGGTAGCGGTACTGTTCTTCGGCTACAGCCGACTGATGGCAACAATTGGTCAGGATGTATTCATGCAGATGCTTAATCTGATTCCACTCGGCGATATTTGGCTGCTGTTTGGAACACTCTTGATTGGACTTGGTGTGCTGGTTGGTATTTTGGGAAGTACATTGTCCATCCGCAAGTCTCTTAACGTTTAATCGAAAAAGAATGGCAAAGCAGGTTCACTACTGAACGCTGTTTGACGATATGTAGTAAAGACGGAGTCTTTAGTGTAAAGAAAGCAAAGAACATGCTGTTCACCACCTGTGCAGGTTGCTTTCTTGTGAAATCATAGGATGGGGGATCACATTTTGAAAAAACAGCTTCGCTGCTGGCTTTAACGTTATTGGCCAGTTTGACGCTTCAACCTTCTGACGGATATGCCAAGAGTAGCATTAGCGACATTGATCAGCAGATTCAGCAACTGGAGAGCAAGGCGGCTTCGGCCAAAAAGGAGCAGCAAAAGGCTGCCAGCAACAAAAAGGAAGCCCAGCATTACAAGAACAAGACCAATGCTTACTTGAAAGTGGTCATGGAACAGATCAATGTGGTTAGTGATGAGCTGGCAAACGTATCCTTGCAGATTGAAAATACGGAAGAGGATCTTCGGACAACGAAAAAAGATCTGCAAGCCGCAGAAGAACGTATCGTTGCAAGAGAGAAATTGCTTGAATCACGTGTACGGCTGATGTATACAGACGGTGCCGTTTCGTATCTCGATGTGTTGTTAACCTCAACAAGCTTCTCTGATTTTCTGACTCGTGCCGATTCACTAAAAACGATTGTGGATCAGGATCAGCATCTGCTGGATGAACACAAAAAGGACAAGCAGCTCGTCGTGGACAAAAAGGCAGAACTGGACGTGCAATATGCAGAAGCTAAGAGTCTATATGCGCAGAAGAAACAGCGCAAGTCCCAATTGAACGAGAAGGAACAGGAGAAGCAAGTGCTTCTCGCTTCCTATGATGCTAAAATTGAAGAATCGGAAGAGCTGACGCAAGAACAGGAAGACGTATTGATGCAGATTGCAAGCAAGCGTTCATCCCTTCTCCAAGAGAAAAACAAATTGCGTGAACAGCAAGCGGCCGCGGCCGCCAAAGCAAAAGCAGCAGCAGCTGCACGTGCGGCGGCAGCTGCGAAGGCGCCGACCAAGGTCAGCACAGGCAGCAGTGAGACCAGTGAGACCACGTATTCAGCGGGGAATGGCATTTTCTCCAAACCCGTATCCGGTGGACGTATTTCTTCTCCATTCGGTCGGCGTACACACCCTATTACGGGGGAAGTGGGAAAAATGCATAATGGTGTTGATTTCGCTGTTCCTGTGGGTACCTCAGTTCATGCTGCATCAGGCGGTATCGTAATCATGGCTGAGTGGTACACTGGATACGGCTATACCGTTATTGTAGACCATGGTGGCGGTCTTTGGACATTGTATGGTCACCTGCGTGAAGGCGGATTTAAGGTGAGCAAGGGAGATACGGTCAGCAAAGGCGATCTTATTGCCGAATCAGGCAATACAGGCAACTCTACAGGACCTCACTTGCACTTTGAAGTTCGGGATAATGGTACGGCAGTCAACCCAATGAATTATCTATAATAGATGGATTGCAAGGGAATGGAATAAACATATTCCGTACAAGCTAGGCATATACTAAGCTGGCATGTTCAGGGAATGTTTCACGGAACAATTGAATTTGACACGCTTCAATACTAAAGGCGGTGACAAACGGATGATGAAGAAAAGATCGGCCCTGCTGCTTGTCATTGTAGCCCTTCTTGGAGGCAGCCTGCTTACACTGGTGCTAATGAGTTCCCCAGGCCTAGCAAAGACGGCACCTGGTGAAGGATTGCTTGCCAGTGTAACTGGCACGGCACAGCAGAAGAACGATTTAAAGAAGATTGAAACCGCGATGGATTTGATCTCAAGCAACTATTATAAAGACGTGGATCGAACCAAACTCATTGATGGTGCGATCAACGGCATGATGGAATCCCTTGGTGATCCGTACTCCAATTATATGGGACAGGAAACAGCAGCCCAGTTCGAGGAATCGATTGAAGGTTCGTTTACCGGAATCGGTGCAGAGGTATCCTCTCAAGACGGGAATGTCGTCGTGGTATCGCCGATCAAAGGATCACCTGCCGAAAAAGCGGGTATTCGTGCGAAAGACATGATCATGTCCGTGAATGGTGAATCCCTGCAAGGTTTGGAACTGAACAAAGCCGTTAACAAAATCAGAGGTCCAAAAGGCAGTGAAGCGAAGGTGCAGGTTAAACGTGCCGGATCTTCCGAGCTAATTGAATTTGTCATCGTGCGTGCTGATATTGATTTGGAAACGGTCTACGCCCACATGGAGGATAACGGTGTTGGTGTGATTAGCATCACTCAATTCTCGCTGAATACTGGCGATCGCTTTAAGGAAGAACTGGCGAAGCTGGAGAAGCAGAACATGAAGGGCCTGATCATTGATGTACGGAATGACCCGGGTGGTGTTTTGCAGGTCGTTATTGATATTGCAGAACAATTTGTTCCCAAAGGCAAGGTTATTGTTCAAGTCGAAGACAAGAACGGTAAAAAGGAACAAAGCAAATCAAACGGATCAGGTAAATCCTATCCAATTACGGTTTTGATGAACAAGGGCAGCGCGAGTGCGTCAGAAATTTTGGCTGGTGCATTGCAACAGTCGGCAGGCGCAACGTTGGTTGGAGAAACTCCTTTGGTAAAGGAACCGTACAGACGAGTTATGATAAGCAGATGGGTGATGGCAGCTTGCTGAAAATCACCATCGCGAAATGGCTGACTCCGAATGGAGACTGGATTCATGAAAAAGGCATCAAACCGGATATTGCGGTGAACCAGCCGGATTACTTCTCGGTGGCACCAATCAATAAAGAAAAATTACCTTTGAAATACGACAGCAATAGCACGGATGTGAAAAGTGCGCAGACGATGCTGAGAGGACTTGACTTCAAGCCGGATCGTGTGGACGGATACTATGACCAGAAGACAGAAGAAGCGGTCAAAGCATTCCAGAAACAAAAAGGCATTCAGGCAACAGGCCAGATTGACGAGAAAACCGCGGAATCACTTGAAGCGGCTCTGATTGAACGCATTGCCAATCCTCAATATGATGCACAGCTGAAGCGCGCGATTGAAAATGTCTCAAAGGATATTTCATCCGCTGTGTCGAAACCATAAAGAAGGCTGATTTTCAGCCTTCTTTTTTCTGAACCGGCTGAAGGAGAGGAGTGACCATCCACAATGGAATGGGCTTGGCCATGGTTAACTACATTAGGGGAAGCATTGTTGCA
Organism: Paenibacillus sp. 1A_MP2; assembly: GCF_052244825.1. Classification (NCBI taxonomy): domain Bacteria; kingdom Bacillati; phylum Bacillota; class Bacilli; order Caryophanales; family Paenibacillaceae; genus Paenibacillus; species Paenibacillus sp. 1A_MP2. Next base: position 1,159,587 of record NZ_JBQQCS010000001.1, read on the forward strand.
GTTGTTTATTCAGCCGTTTTATTATATTGCGGTAATCTTGATTGCACTCGTTTATCATCGTCAACTATTGCAGGAACGTAAATTGTTCCACGTTCGTCTGCAAAGCTCGATAACACAGACCATTCGTGCAGTGCTCGGAGGTATTCTGATCGGTGTAATGGTCTCCATCGTGTCGCTGTTTCTCGGGGCACATCTTACACTGGGCAGCCTCATCTGTATATGGGCAGCAACGTTATTTCTGGCCTTATTCCGTATCCGATACTTATGTTTTGCTTATGCTGCAGGTTTGCTTGGTGTGTTGCAGTTTGGTTTAAATATGGCTTCGGGCTGGCAGCCCGCAGGATGGATAGGAACTGTCACCGAAGCCTTACGTGAGCTGGATATGCCTGCACTTCTTGTGCTCGCAGCTGTATTACATATCGGTGAAGCACTGATGGTTCGTATGCAAGGGGTATCTATGGCATCGCCGCTTCTCTTCGAAGGCAAACGCGGCAAGCTTGTCGGAGGGTACCAGCTGCAGCATTTCTGGCCGATTCCGTTACTGATCCTAGTTCCAGTTACGGGCGGGGCAGCATTACCATGGACCGCCTTAATCAGCGGAGGAAATGGCTACATGCTGGTTGCACTGCCGATTATGCTTGGATTCGGAGAGGTGACTCAAAGTATGCTCCCGGGAAAAAAGTTCAGATTTCCGCAAAGCGATTGCTGTTATATGGGACAGGGCTGCTTGTGCTCAGCCTTCTGGCTGCGTGGTGGTCTCCACTCATGATTGTTGCAGCTTTGGCTGCTTTCATTGGACATGAGTTCCTGGTGTGGTATAGTGGCTTCGAAGAACAAAACCGCAGCCCGCTGTTTGTTCACCCTGAGCACGGCTTGAAGGTGCTGGGTGTCATTCCCGATAGTCCTGCGGAAGACCTGGGGATTGAAGCAGGAGAGACCCTGTACAAGGTGAATGGCGTGCTGGTACATTCGCCTGAGCAATTACATCGCGCCTTGCGCATGAATCCGGCTTTTTGCAAGCTGGAGGTACGCAATCATCAGGGAGAGAGCAAGTTCATGCAGCGGGCGATCTATGAAGGCGAGCATCATCAACTTGGCGTCCTCATGGCTCCGGACAATCATGAAGCCTGGGCGCTCCGCTTGCGTCCGCTAACCCTGTTTCATATCGTAACTCTCAAGTTGTTTGCAAGACGTCGGAAAGACAAGCATGAGGTTGAAGCTCCACTGGCACTGCCGCCAGCTCCTGTGGGAGAGAAAAAGTCGATAGAGATGTAATAATTAAAGGGTATTTCCTCCGCCTAATGAGGCAGGGGAGATACCCTTTTTGCTACTTATTTTTCAACATGAAAATGGCGATTTGTGTCCGATCTCGCAAACTAAGCTTGCCGAGAATATCAGTAACATAGTTTTTGACCGTACCTTCGCTCAGAAATAGCTTTGCAGCGATTTCTTTATTGGACAGCCCTTCAGAGATAGCCTCTGCAACAGCTAGTTCCATACGAGTTAGGCCGTAAGAGTCAATGGTTTCATGGGTCTGAGCCGATGCAGCAGGGCGGAGCAGAGTCGCTAGCTTACGAGCAATATCAGGATGAATCAACATATCCCCGTTATGTACAGTCTTGATCCCTTGAATGATTCGGTCAGGTGGCACAATTTTGAGCAAATAACCGCTGGCCCCGTTTTGCAAAGCCTGAATAATATACTCATCATCGTCAAACGTGGTAAGCATCAGTACACGCACGTCAGGGAAGCGTGTCTTAACGATTCGGGTACCTTCGACTCCGTCACCATCGGGCATGCGAATATCCATAAGTACAACGTCGGCAGGTGTTCCTGACTCCAGCAGTTCGAGAGCTTCTCGTCCGTTGGAAGCTGTACCTGTAACGCTAATAACGGGATCGAGTCCAAGCAGGACTTTAAGACTTTCACGGATAAAGGAATCATCATCCGCAAGGATCAGCCGAATGGACTGAGGTTGGACAGAATGGCTCGGGTTATTTAATTCATTCAGGTCAGACATGAGCAAATCACTTCCTTTTTCATATCAGTTCAGCTTTGTTCGTTATGGGCAGTCGTGTAATCACCGTATAGGGATAGTCCGACTTGATTTCCAGTTTCCCTCCAACCAACTGTGTGCGTAGACGCATTCCTTCAAGCCCCATGCCGAGCCCTGTAAACGCTGCTTTTACACTCGGGTTAGCACGAGATCCTTCATGGCTTCCTTTTGTTTGTTCCTTCGCGGAAAGGGTATGGATCTTCCCATCGTTGCTGATAGACATACAGATCTCTCTTTCTCCAAATTCCAATTCCACCGTAATCGTAGTGGCATTTCCATGACGGAGGACATTGGTCAGGGCCTCTTTAGCATTTTTGTACAAGACGATCTGTATGCTGGGATAGAGTACATGTGAATGCCCACGCACTTCGTAACGCGTCTTCACACCCGTTTCCCGGCCAACGTCTTCCAACAGACGATCTAGTGCGTAGGCATCGGATATATAAGAGTTTGGCCGCAATTTGTGGAGCGTGGTTCGCATGTCATCCATACTGGCGGCCAATTGATCCCGAATCTGTCTCACCATTTCCGTGCCCTGTTCCGGATGTATAGGGAGGGTTAGAAGGGCTGCGTCAGACATCATTTTGGTGCGAATCAGGCGGTGACCAATGTCATCATGAAGCTGCCGGGATATTCGGGTACGCTCCTCAACCTGTGCAGCTCCTTCAAGTTGCTTCGTGAATTGCAGCAATTGCTCTCGTGCGTCCTGAAGCTCGTAATGTTTACTGCGCAGCTCATCATACACCTGTTCAAGCTGTCCCGGCTGCTCGCAGTTCTAGACCCCTGCCAAGAGAGTGTTGCGGTGATGAGCAGGAGCAGGTTACCTGTAACCCGAGCCATTGTCTCTTGGGTGAAGGTAAAAGGAATGGCAGTGTTTGTGTGAAGTATAAGCCATGCATGAAGCCCCTGTGGTGGGGCGTAATACCAATGTAACGCGATATTGCTGGCGATAAGCTGAATTGCGAGCATTAACCAGCGCTGGGCCCCATCTAGTCTGTACATGTACACATAAAGCGCAGATAAGGAGAGGAAAAACATAAATGGGCCATATAGAGCGATCAGCCAGCAGCTGAAAAGGATTTCGGCCACAAGCAGCAAACGCTGCATACCTGAACGGGTGAAATCTTTCCACACCGCGAGTCCAAGTGTAATGATAATATACAGCGTATAGCTATCTTCTTGTTCCAGGGGCAGCACCAGAATGTACAGGACCGAGGGAACTATAAGTAAACCGTATTGCAACAACCGCATCGGCATATGTCAGAGACATCCTTTATTTTAAAAGTGAAGGTATACCTTCCGGTAATCTATGTCGATTATATCATAGGCAGTTTTCTCATCCGAAGATGACTTAAGTCACCTTTGTTTCATGACCTTTCGTACCTTCGCAGAAGATCACAATTCGTTACAATACAGATATATAATTCAATGGTAGGAAGCTGGACGGAAGAGGAGTGCATAATCTATGGCTATGCTAGAAGTTGATCATGTAGTAAAACGATACGGCAGCAAGCTCTCGGTGGATCATTTAAATCTGAGTGTCGGTAAAGGTGAAATTTTTGGATTGCTTGGACCCAATGGAGCAGGGAAAAGTACCACTATTAGCATGATTGCCGGTCTTTTAAAGATTGATCAAGGTGAAATTCGGTTGGATGGCATATCGGTCAAGGAACGGCCGCTTGAAGTGAAACGCAAAATCGGGCTGGTACCACAGGATCTGGCTCTATACGAAACGATGACTGCTGCGGAGAATGTAACTTTTTTTGCCCGGTTGTACGGACTTCGTGGAAAGATGCTTAAAGAAAGAGTGCAGGAATCCCTCGAATTTGTAGGATTGCAGGACAAAGCGAAGGATACCCCATCCACGTTCTCTGGCGGGATGAAACGCAGGCTGAACATTGCGTGTGCCATTATGCATCGCCCGGATTTAATCATCATGGATGAACCGACAGTGGGTATTGACCCGCAATCGCGTAATCATATTTTGGAGTCTGTCCGCACGCTTAATCAGATGGGATCAACCATCATTTATACAAGTCATTACATGGAGGAAGTAGCTGCAATCAGCCACCGGGTAGCGATTATGGATCAGGGGCATATCATTGCCTGCGGCACCGAAGCAGAGCTGAGAGAACGGGTTGCATCCGAGGAAAAAATCGTTCTGACCACTTTGGGCGTCGGTCCCGCTGTTGTGGAGGAGTTAAAGCTTCACCCCCGTGTCCGGGCGGTAGAAGTATCAGACAATATATTGACCATTACGCTGCCATCCGCCCAGCAGGATCTACAGGATATGCTTTTCATTTGCAGCAAACATGAAATTTCCATCCAATCGCTCAAGGTCGAAGAGCCTGATCTGGAAACGTTGTTCCTCAATCTGACCGGACGTACGCTTCGGGACTAGGAGGATCTCAGATGAACATATGGCATATTTGCATCTTTGAGCTGAGACGGATTCTGAAAATTCGCTCGGTTCTGCTGAATCTGTTTATTCTGCCGCTGCTGCTCATCTTTATATTGGGTACTGCACTTTCCAGTACAATGGGCACGGCAAAAGAAGCCATTCCTGACCCTGTGAGAGTAGGAATCATTCAGGCTGAAGAAAATTCCGGTTCCGGTGCGATCAGCGAAGCTTTGAATACATTTGTGACATCCCCGGCGGTAGCCGACATGATGAAGGTACAGAACATTTCTACGGAGGAAGAGGCTGTAAGTGCACTGCGACGTGGTGACATTGATTTTGCCGTAGTTGTCCCATCCAATCTGGAGGAGCAGATCATGAATGGGGAAGAAGCGAGGTTGCAATGGATACTGGGGAGAGATGGCACGCTCAATGTTGTGGGTGAAACATTGTTTACCCGGTTTACGGATGAACTGAACAGGCAGGTCGCTATGGTAAACGTATTTGGTCCCGAAGTGGTCGCTGCCATGGCTTCCTCTTCTGAATCAGACGCTGCCAATTCCTCTTATATTGCTATAAGCAGCCCTGGAAAGGCCGGGACATCATACAGTGCCTCCCAATATTATGCAGCTTCTATGCTGGCTATGTTCATGCTATATTCTGGACTGACGACCAGCAACAGCCTCTTCGGCGAGCGTGATAAAAAAACGTTAACCCGTCTGCAGGCTGCCCCAATAGGCAATGGCGTTATCTTTGCAGGGAAAATTGCAGGAAACAGCCTGCTTGCCTTTATGCAGGCCATCATTATTGTACTGATGACACACTGGTTATACGGCGTAAATTGGGGTACACATCCATGGCTGCTTGTTTTGATCTGTGTGCTGATCACGCTGGCTTCCATGACTCTCGGCGTGATTGTCGCCCTGGTCTGCAAAAATGTTGCATCGGCAAGTGCTGCTCTACAGGGCATAATCATTGCGATGACGTTTATCAGTGGTGGCTTCACACCCATAGCGTCCGATTTTGTACAGCAGATTAGCGAATTTACGGTAAATCATTGGGCTCTTCAGAGTTTTTTGCAAATGATGCTTAATGCTTCACTAAGTCAGATTATGTACAATATCATGATGCTTGGTACGGTAGGTGCAGTATTATTGGTACTTGCGGCATTGATCTACAGAAAGGCGGGATACCGCTATGAATAGTCTGAATATTGCCTGGTTAATGATTAGACGCACACTTGGACGTAAGTGGGGTTTCATCACATTTCTCCTTCTTCCTTGTTTAGTCGTCACAGGGGCAGTTTCGATATTTGGGGGCAGCATGAAACGCGTGCAATTATTCCCTATATAAACGAGGATCATGGTGCGGCAGGTGCGATGATTGTGGATGAACTTGCCCGCAAGGAGGAGTATCTGCTCAAGCCAATGGATGATGTAGCGGAGCTTAAGGAAGCCATCGCCCAGCAAAAGGGGAGTTCCGGCATCATCATTCCGGCGCATTATACAGATGATCTGCTGCAAGGCAAGCAAACGAAAGTACAACTGGTAGAACTTCGTGTAAGTGAAAGCTCCTATACATTAAGAGCCGCGGTTGAAGGTTTGGCAGCCGGGCTGAAACAGTCTGCAACAGCAGTGTTGACTACAACAGGTAGTCCTGCTGGTGCGGCCCCTGATCCTGTATTAAACCAAGAGAAATTCGAACAGTTGTTACAGGAAACGAGCAAACATCAAATTTCGGGTGAAGCAACCGATCTTCACATTTATCCGAAACCGGGTCTGAACAATGTGACGGGATTTACAATCATGTTCATGATGGGTTTGCTTACAAGTGCAGTAGCCGTCATAATGGAGGACCGCAGGCAGCGTACGATGGCACGAGTCTACACAGCTCCGGTCCACGCCTATGAAATCGCGCTGGGTAATTTTCTGGGAAGTTTTGCGATCGGTTTGATCCAAATTGTCTTGGTGCTGGGGATTAGCCGATGGGTGCTTCATTACGATGCGGGAATTCCATTTGGTATCCATCTTCTCATCCTGGCCGCGTTTATGCTGGTTTCGATGGGGATTGCGAGTACGGTTGCCGGATTGATTCGTGAATCTAAAAATGCAAACATGCTGAATTCACTAATCATCACACCGACGTGTATGATTGGCGGCTGTTTCTGGCCACTGTCAATCATGCCGGATTATATGCAGAAACTCGCTAATTTTGTTCCTCAGAAATGGGCGATCCAGGCGGTTGAAACGATCTCCGCTGGTGGTACGATATCGGATATTGCCCTGCCGCTGCTGATTCTGTTTGGGATGGCAGCCATCTTGCTGACGGTGGGTTCTGCGATTCTTCGTCCAAGTCAGCCAGGCGTGGATGCATAATGTATGAAATCGGTTGTAAGTTGAAGGTGATCCATCAGGTGCCATTACCATAAAACGAAGAAAATAAATGATCTGCTGTTTAGCAATAGGAGATAGAAGTAAAACAAAAGCACGCTCTGCTGAATCGAATTCAGTAAAACGTGCTTTTTATAATAGTGCTAGGATGTTTCATACGAAATGTTGGCGATTAAGGCTGGAGTTGACGCAAGACGGTAATTTCCACACGTCTATTTTTTTGCCGTCCTGCGGCGGTGGTATTATCCCCAGTTGGGCGGGTGTCCGCGTATCCGGCATATTGAAAACCGTCAGGGTCAAGCTTTTCTTTGTCGATAAAAAATCGCAATACAGACAGTGCGCGTTCACCGGAAAGCTCCCAATTGTCTTTATAGGTAGCATTCGCCCCGACAGGAACGTTATCCGTATGGCCTTCAATGCTGACAACGGTGCTCAGATCACGGAACAGGCTTGCTAATTTGCTCAGCGTGGGGGCAGCATCGCTTTTGAGGGCTGCTTGTCCCTGATCAAACAGGAAGCGGTCACTGAGTGTAATGGAGATGCCCTGAGGCTTGTCCGCAACAAAAATCTGATTTTCCAGTTTGTTGTCCTCGATATACTGAGTAATTACATTGAAGAGATTTTGCAGTTCCAGTTCCTGTGATCTGAATTGCTCTTCCCGCTCCGTAAGTGGCTGATTATCATCTTCTGACGTACCTGTCTCGGAGCCGGAAGAAGATCCTTCGCCTTCTCCGGGTTCTTCTCCCTGAATCTGGGAAGGTGGATTTTTGATGATGGCTTGTCCCGCTGTACCGGCAATCCCTTCACCTTGGTCAAGCAGGGAATTGGATTGGTTAAATGTATTTTGCAATGATTGAGTAACAACATCATATTTACCAGAATCCAGATGGCTCATGGCATACATGATCACAAAAAAGATCAGCAGCAGGGTAATGAGATCGGCATAGGTAATCATCCAGCGATCTCGATGATCTCCAGGTTCACGTTTTCCGCGCCGTTTACTGCGCCGACTCATCCAATCCCTCCTTCACTACAGGACGTATAATCTGGCGGTGAGTGAGTGTGAAGGACTCCAGCCGTTTACGCACGAGCTGGGGGTTCTCCCCGTTCTGGATAGAAAGTACTCCTTCGAGCAGCATTTCCATCGTCTGAATTTCGTCTGCGCCACGGGATTTAATTTTGGACGCAATGGGTAAAAAGATAAGATTGGCACTGGCGACCCCGTACAGGGTTGCGGTAAAGGCAACAGCGATCGCTGGTCCGAGTCCTGTAGGATCGGTCAGACTGCCAAGTACCTGAATAAGTCCCATTACGGTACCAATGATCCCCATCGTTGGGGCATAACCGCCTGCTGATTCAAAGATTTTGGCATATCCATCATATTTTTGTTCGACGGAATCAATCTCCATCTCCATGATCTGGCGAACAACATCCTGATCTGTGCCATCGACAACCATCTGAATACCATCTTGCAAAAATGGATGCGGATGGTCCATCACTTTTCGTTCCAGTGCAAGTACGCCTGAGCGGCGAGCAATTGAAGACATATCTACAAGTTCTTCAACCCACTGGCTTGAGTCATTGTTATTACGCCCAAAGGCCATGCGGAGGGCGGCAGGAATCGTACGCAGCCGATGTGCAGGGAAACTGGCAACGACTGCAGCAATCGTTCCACCAAATACAATTAGAGCAGCCGTCTTTTGCATCAGACCGGATAATTGGCCGCCTTCCCATAAAAAACCACTAATGACTGCGGCAATCCCGGCAATAATGCCGATAAGTGTCGCAATATCCATAAATTAACCCACTCCTATCTTTACTTCGCGATTGCATCACTTGCATAGACTTGGTATAATTAAACGGGAACAAATATTCCTATTACTATAAGTTTTCCCATATGTAAATTCGGGGAACTTCGACAATATATAGTGACTATTATTTTAGACGATAGGGTGAGATACGGCAATGAGCGATATTATAATGAGCGACAAAACGTTCGAAATCGAGTCAGAGTTTTCTCCCAAGGTGATCAGCCTGTAGCCATTGAAGAGTTGGTGAAGGGTGTTCAGGAGGGGAAGAGATACCAGACGCTGCTGGGTGCAACCGGTACGGGTAAGACATTCACGATTGCACAGACGATTGCCAAGCTGCAACGTCCCACGCTGGTTATTGCCCACAATAAAACGCTGGCAGCACAGCTTGCAAGTGAGTTCAAAGACTTTTTTCCAAATAACATGGTTGAGTATTTTGTCAGTTACTACGATTACTTTCAGCCAGAGGCCTATATTCCCTCCTCGGATACGTATATCGAGAAGGATTCAAGTATTAATGAAGAGATTGATAAGTTGCGCCATGCGGCTACGAGTTCATTGTTTGAACGCAGGGATGTCATTATTGTAGCGAGTGTATCCTGCATCTATGGTTTAGGTTCGCCGCATTCGTATTCCAGCATGCTTCTGTCCTTGCGGGTAGGGATGGAGAAACCACGTAATCAGATTTTGTCGCGTCTGGTAGAGATTCAATATCAGCGAAATGACATTAACTTTGTGCGTGGCACGTTCCGCGTTCGCGGCGATGTTATCGAGATTTTCCCGGCATCGAAGGGTGAACATGCGATTCGGGTTGAATTGTTCGGTGATGAGATTGAGAAAATTACGGAGATTGACGTGTTAACCGGAGAACTGGTTGGCGAACGTGAACATATCGCTATTTTCCCGGCATCTCACTTCGTAACCCAAGAAGAAACGATGCGCGTCGCGCTGGTGAACATTGAGCGTGAACTGGAAGAGCGTCTTGAAGTGTTGAGAGAACAAGGTAAACTGCTGGAGGCTCAGCGACTGGAGCAACGCACACGGTACGATATCGAGATGATGAAGGAAGTCGGGTTCTGTTCAGGAATTGAGAACTATTCCGGACCACTGACATTCCGCGAACGTGGCGATACACCGTACACATTGATGGACTATTTTCCGGATGACATGTTGATTGTGGTCGATGAGTCCCACGTGACCTTGCCACAGATCCGTGCGATGTATAACGGTGACCAAGCACGGAAGACCGTACTGGTGGATCACGGTTTCCGTCTTCCATCTGCGCTGGATAACCGTCCGCTCAAATTCGAAGAGTTCGAGGGAAAGATGAATCAGATCATCTATGTATCTGCAACACCGGGTCCCTACGAGATTGAGCATACGGATACGATGGTACAACAGATCATTCGTCCAACGGGTCTGCTTGATCCAATTATTGAACTGCGTCCAACGAAGGGTCAGATCGATGACCTGATCAGTGAGATTAACGACCGGATTGCAAAAGATGAGCGGGTCCTGATCACCACATTAACGAAGAAGATGTCCGAGGATCTAACGGATTATCTCAAGGAGATCGGGATCAAGGTGCGTTATTTGCACTCCGAGATTAAGACGTTAGAGCGTATGGCGATACTGCGTGATCTCAGGCTGGGGGTTTTCCATGTACTGATCGGGATCAACTTGCTGAGGGAAGGTCTGGATCTTCCAGAAGTTTCTTTGGTAGCCATTTTGGATGCCGACAAGGAAGGCTTCCTGCGTTCTGAACGTTCACTGATCCAAACGATTGGCCGGGCGGCACGGAACAGCGAAGGTCGAGTCATTCTGTACGGTGACAAAGTGACGGATTCGATGGATAAGGCGATTAAGGAAACGGAACGCCGCCGCGCAATCCAGATTGAATATAACGAAAAGCATGGCATTACACCACAGACGATTCGGAAAAAAGTGCGTGATGTGATTGAAGCAACCAAAGTTGCCGAATCCAAAAAAGACTATCTTACAGGCGCTGCCGAGAAGATGTCGAAGAAGGATCGTCAGGCGCTTATTCAACGCCTAGAGGTAGAGATGAAGGATGCTGCCAAAAACCTGCAGTTTGAGCGTGCGGCTGAACTTCGCGATGCATTGTTGGAACTGCGCGCGGAGTAGCTCGTAAGGGCCGGTTGCAGGTTGTTTAGAGATAAGTAGAGGCACAGATAGTGAATATTTCGCTGCAAGGATAGATCTTCAACAAGAGAACGGCCGCGTGGCCGTTCTCTTGTTGAGTAAGGAAATCAATAATCTATCGATAATTAGGCATGTTGAAAACTTAAAATCAGGTCTATACTGATAGAGAAGTTGAAATTGGTTAAAAGGTTTATAGGAAAGCATTTGGAAGTTGTGTCCTTTGGAGCCGAGCCGAAGGTAATGGTGACCTCTCGTGAGCGAGGCAAAGCCGTGAGCGTCCCGGTGTTTAAGGGGAGCCGAGCCGAAGGCAATGGCGACCTCTCGCGAATGAGGCGGAGCCGTGAGCGTCCTCTCGTGGTAGAGGCAGCCGTCCAGGATACCGGCAAGAGCCGGAATCTTGGACGAAGCTGCGGGCACACAACAACCATTCACATAGCAAGACCCGACCATTCACCACGCACCGCCTGTTTCGGGTGTCCAGAGGGCTGCGCCCTCTGGGGCCCTCCCTTGGAAGGGAGGGTTTGGGAGGGATCGAAAAGCCTTTAATAAAGGTTGGAATTACAACATTGAGAGGATGAATACTATTGGCGAGCGAGAACATTGTCATCAAAGGCGCGCGAGCGCATAACCTCAAAAACATTGATATCACCATCCCGCGTGACCGTTTTGTCGTATTGACCGGTCTGAGTGGCTCAGGCAAGTCCTCGCTGGCTTTTGATACAATCTATGCCGAAGGACAACGACGTTACGTGGAATCATTATCGGCATATGCACGACAGTTTCTGGGGCAAATGGAGAAACCGGATGTCGATTCCATTGAAGGATTGTCGCCGGCTATTTCCATAGATCAGAAAACGACAAGTCGTAACCCGCGTTCTACCGTCGGAACCGTTACGGAAATCTATGATTACCTGCGTCTGTTATTTGCACGTGTGGGACATCCCCATTGTCCGGATCATGGCGTGGAGATCACCTCCCAGACCGTAGAGCAGATGGTAGACCGCGTGATGCAATATCCTGAACGGACCCGGCTGCAGATTTTGGCACCGATCGTTTCAGGCCGTAAGGGTGAACACAAAAGTGTGTTTTCCGATATTTCCAAACAAGGCTTTGTCCGTGTTCGGGTGAATGGGGAATTACGTGACCTGTCTGAAGATATCCAATTGGAAAAGAACAAGAAACACACGATTGAAGTCGTCGTTGACCGGATCGTGATTAAGGAAGATGTGCAATCACGTTTGGCCGATTCGATTGAGACTGCACTTAATCTGTCCGGTGGACAGCTGCTGGTAGATATTATGGGTGAAGAAGAACTGCGTTTCAGTTCCAACTTTGCCTGCCCAGTGTGCGGATTCAGCATTGAAGAGCTGGCACCACGGATGTTTTCTTTCAACAGTCCATTTGGGGCTTGTCCCGATTGTGATGGATTGGGCGTTAAAATGATTGTTGACCCGGATCTATTAGTACCGGATCGAAGTAAAACGATTGAAGAGGGTGCGTTTGACGCTTGGACAGGCGGTACATCCACCTATTATCCGCAATTCCTGAAGTCGGTATGTGAACACTTCAACATCCCGCAGAATGTGCCTGTAGAGGATCTTCCTGCAGAGCAGATGAACAAGCTGCTGCAGGGTACAGGTACGGAGAAAGTTCGTTTCCGGTACGAGAATGACTTTGGGCAACGGAAAGAAGCAATGGTTACCTTTGAAGGTATTGTGAATAACTTGGAGCGTCGTTACCGTGAGACAGCATCCGAAGGTATCCGAGAATTCATTGAAGGTTATATGAGTGCGAAGCCGTGTGGTTCTTGCAAAGGGCACAGACTGAAGCGTGAGAGTCTTGCCGTTACAATTAACGATCACAATATGGCGTATGTGACAAGCTTGTCCATTGGAGAAGCAGGTCGTTTCTTCGACTCACTGCAATTGAGTGAAAAAGAGCAAACCATTGCCAAACTGATTTTAAAAGAAATCAACAGCCGTCTTGGCTTCCTGGTGAACGTAGGCCTGGATTATTTGACCCTTAGCCGTGCTGCCGGAACGTTGTCCGGTGGTGAAGCCCAACGGATCAGGCTGGCGACACAAATTGGTTCCAGTCTGATGGGTGTACTGTACATTCTGGACGAGCCAAGTATAGGTCTGCATCAACGGGATAATGATCGTCTAATTTCTACACTCGCTCATATGCGGGATATCGGTAACACACTGATCGTGGTTGAACATGATGAAGATACGATGCTTGCTGCCGACTATATCATCGATATTGGTCCGGGTGCAGGTATCCACGGCGGCACTGTGATGTCCCAGGGAACACCGGAAGAAATCATGAATGACGAGAACTCGTTAACAGGTCAATATCTGAGTGGGCGTAAGTTTATTCCGGTACGTACCGAGCGCCGTAGTGTCGGGGACCGCTGGCTGGAAGTGCGCGGAGCGAAGGAAAACAACCTGAAAAACCTGAATGTAAAAATTCCGGTGGGTGTATTCACGGCTGTAACGGGTGTATCCGGCTCAGGTAAATCGACACTAATTAATGAGATTTTGTATAAAACGCTGGCTCGGGACTTGAACCGCGCACGGGTGCGCCCAGGTCAGCACAAAGAGATTCGGGGTCTGGAGCATATCGATAAGGTCATTGATATTGACCAGTCGCCAATCGGACGCACACCACGTTCCAACCCGGCTACCTATACGGGCGTCTTTGATGACATCCGTGATCTGTTTGCACAGACCAATGAAGCCAAAGTGCGCGGATACAAAAAAGGCCGGTTCAGTTTCAATATTAAAGGTGGACGTTGTGAAGCTTGTCGCGGGGACGGCATTATCAAGATCGAAATGCACTTCCTGCCAGATGTCTATGTCCCTTGCGAGGTCTGCAAAGGCAAACGGTACAATCGCGAAACCCTTGAAGTCAAATACAAAAATAAAAATATTGCAGATGTGCTGGGAATGACAGTAGAGGATGCAACGCAATTCTTCGAGAACATTCCTAAAATTCATCGCAAAATGCAAACCTTGCTTGACGTGGGGCTAGGCTACATTAACATTGGGCAGCCTGCAACAACCTTGTCCGGTGGTGAAGCACAACGTGTGAAACTTGCTTCTGAGCTGTATCGTCGCAGTACGGGTAAAACCATCTACATTCTGGATGAGCCAACCACAGGTCTGCACGTCGATGATATTGATCGCCTGCTGACCGTATTGCATCGTCTGGTGGATTCCGGAGAGTCAGTACTGGTGATCGAGCATAATCTGGATGTAATCAAAACAGCCGATTATGTCATTGATCTGGGTCCTGAGGGCGGAAGCGGTGGCGGAACCATTGTTGCGACAGGTACGCCAGAGGATATTATTAAAGTGGAAGCTTCTTATACAGGCAAGTACTTGAAGCCAGTATTGGAGCGGGATACAGAACGAAGCAAGACGCTACAATTGACGGAGTAGCTGCCCAAGGCTATCCTGAGAAAGTGGACATGGATCTACCTTTTCCGAGTAGTCATCTTTGGTAGTTCATTCAAACTAGCTGCAAGGCTATGTAGTACGGCTATAGGAATAAAATATTATCTAACCCTTCTTATTGCGAAGTGTGAGGCATCCATGTATCATCTGATGTTCTCGTCTTCCCAAGAGAAGGGTTTTCTGATATTGTGGCGTTTGGCCAATCTCAATATGACATGGGTGAAAGTGTTTACATATGCGATAGAGCAAGCATTCCATCAATCGACTGCCAAACTGGATTTTTTTCATTTTTCTGGATGATAGGGCTTGCATTACAGGCAGGGTACAGATAACATAGAGGAAGATATTAGGGTATGCGTTAGCATTCTGTATTTTGCATCACTTGAATCGGTTCTGGATACAAGTTGTAAATGAGAGTCTCATTTCAATTTACATCCTGCTGATTGGAATTCAATGATTGGGTTGTTGCAAAATGCATGTTCAACTATGGTGAGGAGGTCTGTCTATCCATGCTGTTTGCAGAAGCTGCCACGGCGAGTACTTCAAATTTTAATGCGTTTGATATTTTTGTCATCTTATTTACGATCCTGATTTTCATCGGAGTGGTACGCCTGATTCGTGCACCGAAGAAAAATTTGTTTGCTATCGGATTTGCAGTAGTCAGTCTGCTGGTATTTCTGTTGACCGACTATGCCATGATTACCGGTTGGTTTGGTTCATAGAGACACCGCTGAACTTATTTGAAAACAGCAAATAGAAGAACAGACAAACACTTTCCAGGGGAGTTTAGGAGGGTGTTTTTTTGTGTTTACAGAATGTGTGGAAATATGCGGGTTTTTTCTGTTGAAAAATAGGGCTTGAAGCGATTGTACAGGAATAATTTGTATGTTAAATTGAAGGATACCGGTATTGCAGATGGTAGAGAAAGAGATTCAGCAATGAGTCATATGGTTCGGTTGCATAACGGAAGATATATAGAGAGGGTTAGGTGAGAGAATGAGAGTGTTGGGGAAAAAGGGCGTAGCCACGCTGATGGCTGCTGTACTCTCGATCAGTGTTGCAGCAGCGGCTGGCGCAGCGGAGTCTTCATCAGGAATGCAAGCCAAAGTGGTAGATGGACAAGTATATGTTAGTTCAACAGATTTGGTCAAAGCACTCGGAGGAAGTGGTCAATATGATGCCAAATCCGGAACGTTTCAGTATAAGGGCAGTGAAGCAGTCCCAAAAGTAATTGAAAAAGTATCTCCGTCTGTTGTAGGCATCATCGGCAAATCTACTGAATTACAGGATGGCGTCACATCGGATCGTTATAATCTAGCTCATGGTACTGGCGTGATCATCCGCTCCAACGGCTGGATTGTGACGAATGCCCATGTGGTTGATGGGTTAACCGATCCGCTGGTTGTGACGACCGATGGCAATACATATAAAATCACCAAAACATACAGTGACCCGTTAAGCGATATCGCTTTGATCAAAATTAATGCCAAGTCTCTTCAACCGGCGACCTTTGCCAAAGCTTCACAGACAACCGTTGGAGAAACCGTTATTGCTATCGGTACACCGATATCCTTCTCTTTGCGTAACTCGGCAACAGTAGGCGTAATCAGTGGTCTTAATCGGGGAGTGGAGGCCACCTATCGATTGATTCAAACAGATACGGCCATAAACCCAGGCAACAGCGGCGGACCTCTGGTCAACCTCAAAGGCGAAGTCGTGGGTATTAACTCTATGAAATTTTCAGCAGTGGGTATCGAGAGCATGGGATTTTCGATTCCAGTAGATACCGTTCAATATATTATCAATCAGTTCTTTGAATACGGGAAAATCAAGCGTGCAAGCCTTGGCCTGCAACTGGAAGAGAGCTGGTCAGCGATTGTGGGCCTGCCTACAGATGATCCTTTGACGATTACCGGCGTACTGTCAGCTCAAGCGAAGAAAGCGAAAATCAAAGAGGGGGATGTGTTATACAGTGTGGCAGGCACACGTGTGTCCTCTGTGGTGGATATTAATGAGCTGCTCAAAAAGTATGTGCCAGGACAGAAAGTCAAACTGGTGATGCAAACGGAAGGCGATATTGTCACTCGTACGGTGGTCCTTGCTGATCGAGCGGATATCCAAGACGATGAAGATGAGCAGTTCCCTGTAGATGAAGACCAATAAAGCCCGGCGAGCAATCCGGATCCAGAGAGGACGAATGAACGGAATGAAGAAATCTTTTTTACGTGTGCTGAGCACAGGTATGTTAGCCGGGATGCTGAGTATTGGAGCGGCATTGCCTGCATGGGCATCCGATCTTACGACAAGCGAGCTGCGGATCACCGCAGGTAGTACGAGTGCCTACATCAATGGCAGCAAGCAGACAATCGCTAAACCATATAAATTCAAAGGGGTTACGATGGTTCCCGTCGGTGTATTTAAGAAGGCTTTTGGCAGCGAAATTCGACTGGAGAAGAATGATGTAGTCAAAGTCAAAGAAGGTCCGCATACCGTCACCTTAACGATTGGCAGTTCGATTGCCTGGGTGGATGGTATCAAAAAGAGATGGGCGCGGCCCCAAAAATGATGAACGGGGTGCTCATGGTGCCACTTCGCCCGGTAGCTGCGGGGATTGGCGCTACACTTGCCCCAAGCAGCTCAGGAGAGATGGTCATTCGTTTATTACAAACGGATGAATCGACGGATGACGACGAGGGCAGCATTAATCTGGATGAAGGCAAAACAAGAATTGGTAACAGTTATTATGGCTGGTCCATGAATTATCCATCCGACCTCATGATTCTGCAAACGGGTGAGCAGGAGCGCATGATGACTTTTGGCGCAGAGGACAGCAGTTATTATCTTGAAGTGTATGTGAGTGACCAGGATGTCAATCTGGACTCGGATGATTTGTTACAGCAACTTGTTCAGGAAGCCAAAGAGGCCGGAGATACAGTGCTTGATCGGGAATCGATTGCCAAAGGGAAAACCCCGTATGCCCGGATAGTGGTTAAAGATGCGGACGGTGTTTTATGGGAAATGCGTCAATATATCAAGGATGGTCGCCAATATGATGTATACCTCGCCGATTATGGAGCTCTGAATTACAAGGATCTGGGCAAACGTGCAGCGCTGCTCAACTCATTCCAACCTACGTATGTTCAGTCGGATCGTACGATTAAGGATCTTTCAACCGTGGATGAGGGTATGCGCGCTACCTGGAATGACGATTATGGCATTGAATTGAAGATTCCAGCAGGCTGGTCTATGGACAACACCCAGATGATATACGAAGCCAAGGATGGTGCATATCTGCAACTTCGTGTTACATCTGCACCGAAGGGTGCAACAGTCCAGGAGTGGAGCGGCCAACTGGACAAGTGGATGCGTGAGACGTTCACGCCTGAAAGTTATGAGCCGATCGGTTCGTATACGATGGATGTATCAGGCGAGACTGCCGAGGTGAATGAATTCCGTTATAACTTTGGCGATGGATGGCAGACGGAGTTCGATGTTCTTTTGCAAAAAAAACGGGTATCGTTACTATGCAGAGTATACGTTCCCTGAGGAGCAGACGAAGGACCGTGAATGGTTTAAGAGTATCATGAAGAGTGTTGAGATTGACTTTGATACGGTAGCCGATAATTTCGGACAGCTGGATGAAGACCCGTATTTGACAGATAAAACAAAATCCATCACACGAACATCCAAACGTTATCATTACAGTGTGGATATTCCACGTTACTGGACGCCGTACAATGACCGATTTGAGTATTCTCCTGTCGTTTATACGTTCACAGGGGGGCAATTCTCCATTGCCGCGAGTGAGGACAAATCCATTGAAATGACAGTCAGTCAACTTCGAGAGGCATATGCGGAAGCAACCAAAACACGTAAAAACTTCAAATTGATTAGCAGTGAGGAGATGACGTTTGCGGGTGTGCCTGCGTTTTCCTTCATCTATCATGAAGTGGACAATGGTGTGCCATATACCGGACGTCAGATTGTGTTTGAACAGAACGGAACGACGTATACGATAACAAGTGGGCTGAATGACGCCAACAAGACGGAAGTCCAGGCAGCAGCGCTGGAAAAAGCCGTGAACTCATTTACATTTATTAAATAATGCAAAATGCTGAAATAACAGAGATACATGTTGCCGGAGGGTCATAAGACCTTCCGGTTTATTATATTTTTATATCTATATAGATCCTTCGACTGAAGTGGTCGATGTAAACTGGAGCAAACATTTACACGATAACAGCGATCGGAAGGTTGTTCTGTCATCGGAGTGCCGAGTGTAAATATTTTTTAGATCAATGTATATAGTGTGCATCTATTGTTGTAGAGATGGAAATGAAAATGATAAACGGTTTTTTCAGGAAAGCGTAGAAGAGTCGTTGCAGAAGTGGTACACTATACTAGTTCAGGAGTTATGACTGCTGTTCTGAAAAATAAGAATGACTGTAGGCTTGGGAATCAGGCAATACAGACATAATGTATAGATATAGCGATACAGTGACAATGCAGGCGTATGGAATCAAGGTACAGGATTTAACGTACAGGGTACAGGGATGAAATCCGGCTATGCCGGTTATGGGGAGGATACACATGAAAACAGCAACAATACGAAGAGAAGACGTTGAGCTTCTGGCACCCGCAGGTGACTGGGACTGTATGCGTTCGGCGGTAGCCAACGGCGCGGATGCGATTTTCTTCGGAGTCGAAAAATTTAATGCACGGGCACGTGCGAACAATTTCCGTATGGACGAGCTGCCGGAGATTATGGCGTTTTTGCACAGTTATGGCGTAAAAGGTTTTTTGACCTTTAATATATTGATTTTTGAAAATGAATTGACGGATGCCAAAGAACTGATCGACGCTTGTGTCGATGCAGGTGTGGACGCCGTGATTGTACAGGATCTGGGCCTGGTCAAAATGATCCGCGAGATCTCACCGGACTTCCCGATTCACGGTTCAACCCAAATGACGATTACGTCACCGGAAGCGGTGGAGTTTACGAAGCCGTTTGATATGGAACGTGTCGTGCTTGGACGGGAGAACAACCTGAAGCAGATTCAGAAGATCGGAGAACAGGCGAAGTTGCCAATGGAGGTATTCGTGCACGGTGCGCTGTGTGTGTCCTATTCCGGGCAATGTTTGACTTCTGAAATGTGGGGCGGACGCTCCGCCAACCGTGGGGAATGTGCACAGGCTTGTCGTCTGCCGTACGACCTGATGGTGGATGGCGAGCATAAGCCGATGGGCGATGTAGCGTATCTGCTGTCTCCGAAGGATCTGGCTGCGATTGACTTGATGCCGGAACTGATCGAAGCGGGCGTAACTTCCTTCAAAATCGAAGGACGTCTCAAAACGCCGGAATACGTGGCCAACGTGGTTAGTAAATACCGCAAAGCGATCGACCGTTACTTTGATGGAGATAATACGCCTCCAAGTAAAGAAGAGGTTCGTGAATTGCAGCAGAGCTTCTCGCGTGGATTCACGCACGGTTTCCTGGACGGAACGAACAATAAACAACTGGTTGACGGTACGTTCCCTAAAAGCCGTGGCGTCTATCTGGGTCGTGTAGACCAAGTATTACGTGATGGTGTTGTCCTGAAGCTCGATGCACCAGTAAAACGTGGAGACGGAATCGTATTTGATGCCGGAGATCCGACGAAGAAGGAAGAAGGCGGACGTGTCTACGATGTACGTCGTAAAGGCGTGAAGCTTGAAGGCGAAGCGGAGGAAGGCTGGATCGTGGACGTCGTACCAGGCCGTAGTGACGTGGACCTGCGCCGCGTGAAAGTTGGCGACAAAGTATGGAAAACGAATGATCCGGCACTGGACAAACGTCTTCGTCAAAGCTTTGAAACCGAGAAGCCTTATCGTATCTTCCCGGTAAACGTGAAAGTCATCGGCAGCCCGGGGCAGCCGCTTAGCACCTGGTGGACGGACGTACAGAAGGGTACGACGGTCCGTGTGAATTCCGAGATGGAACTGGATATTGCCCAGAAGCGTCCTATGACGCACGAACTGCTCGAAGAGCAATTCGGACGTCTGGGCGGCACTGTATTCCAGCTGGAAGAGCTGGACGTCAACCTGCACGGTGACGTCATCATTCCGATGCGCGAGTTGAATAACATTCGCCGTCAGGCGGTGGAACAACTCGCGGGCGAGCGCCCTAAACCGCCCGTCTACGTGAAACGGGCGGTAGAAGTTTACGGCGATGCGGTTAAACCGGCATCGCCAGTCGCTCGCGGTCAAGCGGAGCTGACCGCGCTCTGCCGCAGCCTGCCACAAGTAGAGGCAGCGCTGGAAGCAGGCGTCGGCATGATCTACGCCGACTTTGAGTTTATCAAGCAGTTCCCGGCAGCAGTGGAAGCCGTTCGTGCCGCAGGCCGCAAGATTGCGTTGGCAACACCACGCATTCATATGCCTGGGGAGAACGGGTATCACAACAACATCCTGCGTTTGCAGCCGGATGCTGTGCTTGTACGTAATACGGGTGCATTGTACTTCTACTTGCGCCATCGGATGGAGAACCCGGATGCGAAGCACCCGGAATTGATCGGTGACTTCTCACTGAACATCGCCAACCACAAGGCAGTGGAACTGTTCCTGGAAGCGGGTTGCGACTGGATTACGCCTTCTTATGACCTGAACATTCAGCAAATGGTTGATTTGCTGGGACACTCCCGTACAAGTCAGACCGAAGTGGTTATTCATCAGCATCTGCCGATGTTCCATACCGAGCACTGTGTGTATTGTACGTTTATGAGTGAAGGAACAGACTTTACGAACTGTGGACGTCCATGTGAAGATCACCGTGCTTCTTTGCAAGACCGGATCGGCATGTCCCACCCTGTACGTGTGGACGAAGGCTGCCGCAATACCGTGTATAATGCGGTGGAGCAATCTGGTGCTGAATATCTGACCAACTTTATGGATCTAGGTGTATCCCGCTACCGTGTGGAATTCCTGGAGGAAACTCCAGAGCAGGTGCGCGAGGTTATTGATCTGTACAATCGTGCTCTGCGTGGCGAGATCAGTGGGACACAAGTATGGAAAACACTGAAAGCAACCAACCAGCTTGGCGTAACACGTGGTCAACTGGTGAAATAATAGACACCAGTATGCAAGGTTGCAACAATTATCACGACAATAAGTTGACATCTCAGATCATATTATTTTTCGATCCATAAATTGCCGCGACAGGCAACTGGCTTGAAGCAACCCCAATCTCTGCTTTACGGAGCTCTTGGGGTTTTTTCTATAAAAGAGACTTGAACTATACCGAGTTCAGATTTGTATGTGGTATCTTGTTTATCAGAGAATGTTTGCATCGGTGTATTGTTTATTATTGGCTAAGAAAGCTACAACACATGACATAGGAGGCGAAGAAGCGTGGCGCCATTCACGATGATGGATATCAAATTGCTGTGCGGGGTCACGGCATTCAAACGGGGAGAAGATTATAATTTATCTGGAAGAGTGACCAATCTGATTGTCAGCGAGGATGAGTGTCATTACGATGCTGTAGTTCGAGGGACCAAACGATATCAAGTAACGGTAGATCTGGATGAAACAGGTGAAATTGAAGCCTATTGCAACTGTCCTGCGTATGGCAACTATTATGACTATTGCAAGCATGTCGCTGCAGTCCTCCTGGCGATCAATGAACGGGGAAGAGGAACTGGGCGGCCATGCTGCGAACAATAAAGCGGACAAGAAGCAAGCCAAAAAGACTGAGGAGGGGAAAGGAAAGGAATTACTCAATCCAGTCATGGATTAATTTCTAATTCTGCTTTCGGCTACGACTCTGTTTCCAGAGTAGGCACACTGGTGGAAGAAAGTCATTGGGAACGTCCCGACTCTCTTCCAATTCAAGGCACCGTCGCGATTCTGACCTGAATCCACCCTCTGAACCTTTCGCTCAAGCAGGTCGACCAAGTTCTGCCCCTGGATGGGGAAGATCAGCAGATAAACCTTCGTACCGCACAGCGGATCAGATTCTTTCCATGTTTGCCAAAGAACGCAGCCCCTTGCATGCAAATGAGCGTAAATACACTGCGCCTGTGACCCGGTCTTCATTACGGGAGGAGCTGCAGTTCCAATTTATATGCAAGCTTGTGCAGGTTCACAAAGGCGGCGCCAAACTCGCGCTCGAACTGAAAGTAGGAAATAAACGCCTGTATGTCGTTCAGAAAGTGAAGCAATTCCTGAACTGCATTGAGAATGGTGAACCCATGTCGTTTACCAAGCTGTTTTTCTACGATCCGTCAATGCATTATTTTAGTCCCCAGGATCAGGCGATCCTGTCTATGCTTATTCGGATGAGGCAGAGTGAGGAAGCATACCGTGAGTCCATCTCGGGTTACTTGGGAGCTTCAGACGGCAGAGATATATTGATTGCTCCACTGGTCTGGAAGCCTCTACTGGATTTGCTGCTTCAGGCAGATAGCCGGATGGAGGGAACGGGGTTGGCGAATGGACCGCTCACTTTGGGTGAGGGGGCACTGCCTTTATTTTACCGTATTGCGCAGGGTACTAATGAAGGGTATCAGCTTGAAATTTCCGGATTGCGTGAGCTGATTCTTCTCCCAGCCTATGATGCTGCCGTGGTGGAAGGGCAATTGCATATGTTGGAGCCGATGCAGATGCGAAGTCTGGAGGATCTGAGCAGAGCGCTCACTTCTTATGGGATCAAGGAAAGTATCGATATTTCCGCTCAGCAGGTGGACGAATTCGTTCAGCATGTTGTGCCGGAACTGCGTACACTGGGGCATCTGTCCATCGACTCCCAGGTGAGAGAACGAATCGCAGAGCCGGAGCTTGCACCAAAGTTGTATATCGATTTCTATCGGGAACGGATTACAGCGCGTCTGGAGTTTGATTATGGTGTAATGGTGATTAATCCGCTGGCTGAATATTTGATTGATGAAGAAGAAAAAAGGTGATTTTGGTACGTGACCGCCATGCAGAGCGTAACCTTATCGACCGGCTAGATCGCTCTTTCCTGGAACGGGATGGAAGTGTATGGGCAAGTGAACGAGAAGACGCGATATATGATGTGATGTATCATCTGCTGCCGGAGCTTGAGAAGCAGGTAGATATCTATATCCCGAATGCCGTGAAGGCTATGGTGCAATCCTATCCGACACCGCCGAAAGTGCGGGCAGATCTGGGTAAAGGGTTGGACTGGCTGGAGATCTCATTCGAGATGGAAGGTGTAGATGAGCAGGAACTTCAGGAAATGATGCGTAACATCGTGGAAAAGAAACCGTATTTCCGTTTGCGCAGCGGTGTGTTTGTCTCTCTCGAAAATGAAGGGGCGGACAGCTTCGCACACATGGCGGATTCGCTTGGACTTGCTTCGGGCGACATCAAGAGCAGTCATATCCGCCTGCCTGCCGTTCGGGCTCTGCAGCTCCCTGGCCGGGACGAGGTTTCGGGACATGTGAAGTGGGGAAATTCCCTGAAACGTTTCCTGGATGATCTTCGTGATCCCGAGCGGATGGATTTTGCATTGCCGGATGCGCTTGCTCCTGTGCTGCGTGATTATCAGGCTAGTGGATATCAGTGGCTGCGTACACTCGCATTTTACCGATTTGGCGGCATTTTGGCCGATGATATGGGGCTTGGCAAAACGCTGCAAAGTATTGCCTATATCGCGGCAGAACTGAAAGAAAAGCCGCAACAGCACCATAGCAATCTTGATGATGCTAATCACATTGTTGATGGTGGAAATTTTGGAAGTAACATCCCGGATGAAGTAAAGGCCGGATTGTTGGATCAACATACTGCTCATCCTCCTGTACTCGTGGTTGCACCAGCTTCATTAACGTACAACTGGGCGAATGAATTTGCCCGATTTGCTCCGCATTTGCGAGTAATGATTGCAGCAGGTCAAAAAGATGAACGAGCCAGTATGCTCGCAGGCATGGATGACGCAGATGTTATTGTGACGTCCTACCCGCTATTGCGCCGCGATCTGGACACATATCTCGGAAGAACGTTTCATACGCTTATTTTGGATGAAGCCCAGGCGATCAAGAATTCTTCTTCGCAAACGGCTCAGGCTGTTAAACAGATTCAGGCACCACGTCGCTTCGCACTTACAGGAACACCCGTAGAAAACTCACTGGATGAGCTTTGGTCGATCTTTGAAGCGGTATTCCCGGGGTTGTTCCCTAGTTATCGCAGATTCCGGGATCTGCCTCCTGAGCGCATTGCCCGGATGGTCCGTCCGTTTATTCTCCGTCGTCTAAAGAAAGATGTGCTGGAAGAACTGCCGGATCGTATTGAAACCGTACAGCGCTCCGAGCTGAAGGACGAACAGAAGAAACTGTATGCCGCGTACCTGTCACAGCTTCAGGATGAGACATCCAAGGATATGGAAGAGAACGGTTTTCAGAAGAACCGCATCAAAATACTGGCAGGCATTACACGCCTGCGCCAGTTGTGCTGTCATCCCGCTCTCTTTGTGGAGGGTTATCAGGGAGATTCCGGGAAAATGGAGCAGCTGCTGGAGACGGTTCAGGATTGTCTGGCTGCGGGCAAGCGGATTCTCATCTTCTCCCAGTTCGCTAGCATGCTGAATTTGATTCGACAGACGCTCGCTGCACAGGGGAGAGATTTGTTCTACCTGGATGGTCAGACACCTGCACAGAGTCGGGTAGAGATGTGCCGCAGATTCAACGAGGGTGAAGCTGAGCTGTTTCTGATCTCGTTGAAGGCTGGCGGTACCGGATTGAACTTAACGGGTGCAGATACGGTTATTTTATATGACCTTTGGTGGAATCCCGCCGTGGAAGAACAGGCCATTGGACGCGCCCATCGTATGGGGCAGAAACAAGTCGTCCAGGTTATTCGTCTCGTTACGGAAGGGACGATTGAAGAGAAGATTCTGGAGCTGCAGCAGCGCAAAAAAGATCTGATTGCCGAAGTCATTGAACCTGGAGATGGAGGATCCACCACCTTATCCGAGCAGGATATTAGGGAATTGTTGATGGTATAATGAAGTCTAGCCATATTAGTTTTCGTTTCATCAAATATATAATTATTTCTCCACCAGAAGGGGTGATTCTAGCGTGCGTATTCGCAAAGCAATTATTCCAGCAGCCGGGCTCGGTACCCGGTTTCTGCCTGCCACGAAGGCGATGCCCAAGGAAATGTTGCCCATCGTCGATAAGCCGACGATTCAGTACATTATTGAAGAAGCTGTGGCTTCGGGCATTGAGGATATCATTATCGTCACAGGTAAAGGTAAACGGGCCATCGAGGATCATTTTGACTATTCATTCGAGTTGGAGCAGAACCTGGCTGGTAAACAGAAGTGGGATCTGCTGAATGAAGTTCGCAAGCCCTCCGAAATGGCAGACATCCATTATATTCGTCAAAAGGAACCAAAGGGCCTTGGACACGCCATCTGGTGTGCCCGCAAGTTTATTGGGGATGAACCTTTTGCTGTTCTGCTTGGGGACGACATTGTGGAGTCTAATCATCCCTGTCTTCAGCAGATGATCGAAGTCTATGATGAATTGCAATCACCGATCGTAGGCGTACAGCCAGTCGATTGGAGCGAAGTGTCGCGTTACGGGATTGTGGACGGAGAATTGGTATCTCGTACCGAAGATCGTGTGTACCGCGCGCGTCGTTTGATCGAGAAACCCAAGACGGAAGAATCACCTTCCAATCTGGCTATTATGGGTCGTTATATTCTGACGCCGGATATCTTCGATATCCTGGGTCAGCAGTCTGCTGGGGTAGGTGGAGAAATCCAACTGACGGATGCCTTGTCCCGTCTGAACGACCAGCGCCAGATTTTGGCCTATCACTTTGACGGCCTGCGCCATGATGTTGGGGAGAAGCTTGGTTTTATTGAAACCACGATTCATTATGCCCTTCAGCGCCCGGATTTGCGGGAGGATTTGTTGAAGTATTTGGAGCAGATTGTTCAGAACAAATAGAGAAATCGCTAGTAGTAAGCCCAGCCGAAAATTAAACACGGCTGGGTTTTGATTATTTTATGGAACAACGTATTGAAATATCATGATATAACCAGGCCAATGAACGATCACTTGCCTGATGCCCTACATATACATAGTTATTATGAAGAAATGCTGTTATTAGCAAAAACGGAGGGGTAACATGAAGGTGATTCCGCTGTTTATGGATGGCGCAGCTATATTGGAACCCAAGGTATATGGCGATCATCGGGGATATTTTATGGAAAGCTACAATGAGCGTGTTCTGTATGAGAATGGTATACATCATGTGTTCGTTCAGGACAATCAATCCCTGTCCGCCGAAGCTGGAGTTCTTCGCGGACTTCATTACCAGCTTCAACCGAGAGCCCAGACGAAGTTAGTCAGAGTTATATCCGGAGCTATTTATGATGTTATTGTAGATATTCGTCCCTCATCACCAACCTTCGGACAGTGGAAAAGTGTCATTCTCAGTGAGTATAATCAGCGGCAGTTGCTTGTCCCTCAAGGCTTTGCTCATGGATTTTGTACACTGGTGCCACATACCCAGGTGACATATAAGGTGGATGCATACTATTCCCCTGAACATGACCGTGGTATTTTGTGGAATGATCCTGCACTCGCGATTGATTGGCCTGTTACGGCTCCTACTTTATCAGAGAAAGACCAAAAGCATCCGTTACTCAAAGATGCAGAACTGAACTTTGACTAACAAAAAGACTTCTCAGGTACTTCTGTATCTGGAGGCAGAAGGAGAGAGACGGCATGAAACTACTCGTTACTGGTGGAGCTGGATTCATCGGCAGCAACTTTGTGATGTATATGCTTCGTGAGCATCCTGATTATGAAATTGTTAACGTGGATTCCCTAACTTATGCAGGCAATCTGGAGAATTTGCAATCCGTGGAATCCAATCCTCAATACACGTTTATCCGAGCGGATATCACTGACGTACAGCAGATGGAACAAATCATCTCCAAAGGAATTGACGTAGTGGTTAATTTTGCAGCTGAATCTCATGTGGATCGCAGCATTCTCTCCCCAGATATTTTTGTGCGTACCAATGTACTAGGGACTCAGATTTTGCTGGATGCGGCGAAGAAATATCAAGTTACCAAATACGTTCAGGTATCTACAGACGAAGTATATGGCTCACTCGGCCCCATAGGGTTGTTTACAGAAGAGACACCTTTGATGCCGAATAGTCCATACTCTGCCAGTAAAGCTGGTGGAGATTTGCTTGTAAGAGCGTATCATGAAACCTTTGGTTTGCCTGTAAACATTACACGTTGTTCAAACAATTATGGACCTTTTCAATTTCCAGAGAAGCTCATTCCTTTAATTATATCCCGTGCATTAAATGATGAGGCTATTCCTGTCTATGGCGATGGACTGAATATTCGTGATTGGCTTTATGTAGAGGATCACTGCAGCGCTATCGATTTGGTCATTCACAATGGCAAGATCGGAGAGGTTTACAACATTGGGGGAAATAATGAGCGGACCAATCTATATATTGTTGAGACTATTCTAAAACAACTGGGCAAGCCGGCCAATTTGATTCAATATGTTCAGGATCGGCCGGGGCATGACCGGCGTTACGGAATTGACCCGACCAAGTTGGGTACAGAGCTTGGGTGGAAGCCTGTGCACAATTTTGAGACAGGGATTAAGGAAACCATTCAGTGGTATCTGAACCATCAGGATTGGTGGACACAAATACAATCAGGAACGTATCAGGATTATGTTCAACTTCAGTATGGTAAGCGAATGGGTGATTCCTCAGAATGAAGTACAGAGTACTGGTAACGGGAGCTGCGGGACAGCTCGGATACGATGTTGTGAAAACATTTCAAGCAGGTGGTCATGATGTCATGGCCTGTGACAGGGATCAATTGGACATTACCGACCAACAGCAATGCAGAGAAACCATTAATGCATTCCAGCCTCACATTATCGTTCATTGTGCTGCATATACAGCCGTCGATTTGGCCGAAACAGATGAGGATATGGCATACACAGTCAATGTAGCAGGCACTAGAAATATTGCAGTTGCTGCGGAGAAAGTGAAAGCCAAACTCATTTATATTAGTACGGATTATGTATTTGATGGCACAGCAACGAGACCTTATCAGGAATTTGATGTGACAAATCCGCAGACTGTGTATGGCAAGTCGAAGCTTGCGGGAGAGAGACTGGTCGAGGGGCTCTGTACGCGATGGTTTATTATCCGAACATCATGGGTATTTGGAGTACACGGTAGCAATTTTGTCAAAACCATGCTGGAGCTTCTGGAGAAGCGTCCCCGACTTCAGGTGGTTCATGATCAACAAGGATCACCCACATATACTGTGGATTTAGCTAGACTCGTAAGTGAGCTTTCTTTAACTGAAAAATACGGTATCTACCATGCCTCTAATTCGGGAACATGCACATGGTATGAATTTGCTCAGGCCATCGCCGAAGAAGCAGCCAAGCAATCCCGATTCAAACAAAGCGCTGTTCTTGAGCCCTGTACCACCGAGCAATTTCCGCGTCCTGCTCCTCGCCCTCAATATTCCGTAATGGATCATCTCGCTATTCGTACAAATGGTCTGCAACCTATGAGAGCTTGGAGAGAGGCTTTGATCGCATTCCTGAATGAATTAAGTGTAGAGCAAGCCGATTAGGTAGGGCTTCTTATTCATCCGAATATTGTATCCCTAGATTTTACAGCCGCCTTCGGGCGGCTTTTTGTTTTACACCTCTCCAATCAGGGTAGTTAGCTATCAAAAAGGAAAAACCGCACATGCTTCGTCATATCATGATTATCATACTCTTTTCTTCCCTATCACCCTATTAAGGATGTGAACGCCATATGAAACGAATTGCCGCAGTCATTACACTACTCATCGTAACCGTGGGCACACTCTTTTTTGCCTATGACAGTCAAAGCGAGGAGCAGCACGATGGATTTACGGCCTATCGATTGATTGCCCATGCGATGGGCAGTATCCGTGAGCAGCCTTACACCAATGCCTATGAGGCGATGATTGCCAATTATGAGAAGGGCACACGTGTGTTTGAGATCGACTTTATGCTTACCTCGGACCGGAAAGCAGTAGCCAGACATGAATGGACCGCCAACATGAGCAAAATGCTGGGACAGGACGAGGAGTTACCCGAAGACAAACAGGCTGGGGCGCTGACACATGATGAATTTATGAATACGCCCATTCTGGGCAAGTACCAACCCATGGATGCCGACGGCATTATGGACGTATTGGCCAAGTACCAGGATATGTATATCGTGACCGATACCAAAGAACAGAAGGATGAGGATATTCAGCAGGTGCTGAAATCACTCGTGGACGCAGCCAAGCAACATGATCCGACAATCCTTAATCGGGTCGTTGTGCAGATCTATAACGAGCCGATGCTCGAAACCGTGAAAGAAATCTACGCATTTCCTTCTATTATCTATACTCTTTATGCTACGCAAGATACGGAAGCCCAGGTGGTTGATTTTGTACAAAAGAATGACATCGATGCCGTAACTATGCCGGAGTATAAAGTGAATCAGAATTTCGTTGCCAAGCTGAAGCAGGCAGGAGCCGTTACCTACGTGCACACCATTAATGACACCGACCAGGTGGCGAATTATGAGAAATGGGGCGTGTACGGCGTGTATTCGGATGTATTGACCGAGCAGGAATTGGATGATATGAACACACGTTTTGCCTGGAAGCCTTGAGATATTATATTTTGATTCAAATGGATACAGTGCTCCTACGAAAGACTGTTGAGCTCTACTCATAATATTGATGTTCGTAGTGGCACCTGCACCTGGTACCTAACTTGAATTCTTCTGTAACATCGCAATCGTATCTATTAAAATTACAGGCTTCTCCTGCAATTCCAGGGAAAAGTCTGTGATTTTTTGTTCCCCTTTTTATACGAACATTGACACTCAATCCCTGCTGACTTAGACTTAGTTTACAAGCTTTTTAGGATGCAGAAGAACCTCTGGAGGAATGTTCGTTGATAGACATGATTAAGCAGTGGAGACATGTATTTAAGCTCGACCCGGACCGGGAAATAACGGATGAAGCACTCGACCTAATTTGCATGTCGGGGACCGATGCCATTATGGTAGGGGGATCTTCGGGAATTACCTATGATAACACGGTGGACCTGATGTCCCGAGTACGTCGCTACGAGCTGCCCTGTGTGCTGGAAGTATCCGATTTGGAGGCCGTTGTGCCCGGTTTTGACGGATATCTGATTCCGATGGTACTGAATGCAACGGATAGCCAATGGATCATTGGACAACACCAGCAAGCCATTGAGCGTTACGGTTATCTGATTCCATGGGATCTGCTTATTGCAGAAGGCTATATTGTCCTCAATGCCGACTCCACTGTTGCCCGAATGACAGGAGCGGATACGGAATTGACGACTGATGCTGCGGTTGCTTACGCCCAGGCTGCGGAACGTCTGCTTAACCTGCCTATCGTATACATGGAGTACAGTGGGACGTTTGGAGATATGGAGCTGGTTGGAGAGACGCACAGACAACTCACCAAGGCGCATCTCATCTATGGCGGCGGGATTGATAGTTCGGAGAAAGCTGGACAAGCCGCTCAGGTCGCAGATACCGTTGTGGTTGGCAACATTGTGTACAGTGATTTGAACAAGGCGCTGGAGACAGTCCAAGCTGTGAAACAATCCGTTTAATCGGTTTAGTTTACCATTCCCCAATTTACCCTCCTGATCTGTTAAAATAGAACTTTGACCTTACTCATTAAACAATTTATATGAGCGCAATGTTGTTTTACACGAGAACGGATAGGGCAGAACCAATCTGAAGAAACGAAGTCCCTTTTTAAAAACTGAAAGAGTCATTACAGTTTTCTTGTTATTTTAACTATCTCTAAATTATAAGCTGACTATTTTTACACGCGAACGGAGAGGACAGAAATAAGCTGGAGAAGCGGAGCGTTCGCCTTTATTACCGGATATTCACCTTTAGAAATTTAATTAATAAAATCCGGGAATAACAGCGATCGAAAGTTAATTCTGTCATCGGAGTGGCAAGTGTAATTGTTAGTGACCTTATATCGATCTCAACCAACGAAAGGAGCATGCATGCATGCAACCTGTAAATATACATGATGCCGTTGCACGGCTTAACCCCCCCCAACGGCAAGCCGTCGAAGCGACGGATGGACCGCTACTGATAATGGCTGGAGCGGGTAGTGGCAAGACCCGGGTGCTCACACACCGGATTGCCTATCTGATTGCAACACGAAAAGCACCGCCATGGGGCATTTTGGCTATTACTTTTACGAACAAAGCGGCACGCGAGATGCAAGACCGGGTATCCCAACTGGTTGGCGGCTCTCAGGGCCGTGATATTTGGGTTTCGACGTTTCACTCCATGTGCGTGCGTATTCTGCGCCGTGACATAGAACGTATCGGATTCACCTCAAATTTCAGCATTTTGGACTCATCTGACCAATTATCTGTAATTCGTAGTTGTATGAAAGACCAGAACATCGATACCAAGAAATTTGAACCGAAAGCTGTTCAGTCGATGATGAGCACCGCGAAGAATGAATTGATCAGTCCGGAGCAATATGAGAAGCAGGCTGCTGACTATTTCGAAGGCATTGTGGCGAAGGTATATAAGATGTATCAGAAAAACTCAGAGCCAACAACTCGCTCGACTTTGACGATCTCATCATGGCGACCATTCAACTTTTCAAAGAGGTACCGGAAGTTCTCGACTTTTACCAAAAGAAATTCCAGTACATTCACGTGGATGAGTATCAGGATACCAACCGCGCGCAATACATGCTTTGCCGCATGCTCGCTGATAGTCATCACCGTATCTGCGTCGTAGGGGATAGTGACCAATCGATCTATCGCTGGCGTGGAGCGGATATCAGCAACATCCTGAATTTTGAGAAGGACTATCCTGAAGCAAGTACGATTTTGCTGGAGCAAAACTATCGTTCCACTTCAAATATCCTGAATGCAGCGAATGAGGTAATCGGCCTGAATACTGGGCGCAAACCGAAGAAGCTGTGGACGGACAAAGAGGGTGGCTCAAAGATCAAGGTGTACCGTGCGGATTCCGAACATGATGAGGGATACTTTGTAACCTCCGAGATTAGTAAAAATGTGAAGAACGGCAAATCCTATCAGAACCATGCCATTTTGTACCGTACAAACGCACAGTCCCGGGTTATAGAGGAAATTTTGATCAAGTCTGATATTCCGTATCAGATTGTTGGCGGCATCAAGTTCTATGATCGTAAAGAGATCAAGGATATTCTGGCGTATCTGCGCCTGCTTTCCAACCCTGACGATGACATCAGCCTAACCCGGATTATTAATGTGCCGAAACGCAGCATTGGTGATACAACGGTAGCGAAGCTGGCAGCTGCGGCAGGAGAACGGGGGATTTCAATATACCGTGTGCTTCAAGTTGTGGACGATCTTGGTTTTGCTGGTCGAACGCGGAATGCGTTGGTGGAGTTCTATGACATGATCGCCGCGCTGCATCAGATGGTAGAATATCTGTCTGTGACTGAACTAACCGAGAAGATTCTCGAGATGAGTCAGTACCGACTAGAGATGCAAAATGAAAACACGCTCGAATCCCGTGCACGGCTGGAGAACATTGATGAGTTCCTGTCCGTTACGATGGAATTTGAGAAAAATAATGAAGACAAAACACTCGTTTCGTTCCTCACCGATCTTGCACTGATTGCGGATATCGACAGCATGAACGATGATGAAGAGGATCAGAGTGACGCAGTTACCTTGATGACAATGCACAGTGCCAAAGGTCTGGAGTTCCCTGTCGTCTTTATCGTTGGTATGGAGGAAGGGGTTTTCCCGCACAGCCGGGCCTTTATGGACAACGAAGAGCTGGAGGAAGAGCGCCGGCTGGCTTATGTAGGGATTACGCGTGCGGAAGAACAACTCTTCCTGTCTTGCGCGCAAATGCGGACCTTGTTCGGACGTACAACTGCGAACCCGCCTTCGCGTTTCCTGGATGAAATCCCGGATGAGCTTAAAGAGGATACCTCAATGGCTCGTGACCGCTACCGTCGTGGTAGCAGCGCAGGTGGATCATATGGTGGTCGTGGACTTGGGGCAAGTGGTGGAAGTAACTTTGGTGGGGGCAATACGGCCAAGCTTTTCGAACAACAAAGCAGAAGTGGTTCCTCTGCTACCACATCCACGCCAACTTCGCGTGTGACCACAAGTACTTCCCGCCCAGCTTATTCTACGCCATCATCTGCGTCCAAACCCGCAGCTTCTAATGGAGAAGCAGGTTTCAAAGCCGGAGATAAAGTACAGCACGGCAAATGGGGGACAGGTACGATTGTTGGGGTGAAAGGCTCGGGTAATGACACGGAGCTTCAGATCGCATTCCCGGCCCCGGTGGGTCTAAAACGTCTGCTTGCAGGTTTTGCTCCAATTACCAAAGTGGAATAGATTTAAGAACGAAACATTCATGTTGCACAAGCTGTAATGTCAGCGGAGATCGAGTGCCATATGAATGTTCGTTCTACATAGATTTAAATTTTATTTACGGAGGGATGGCCCTATATGGACCCGATGCACCGGATGGAGCAACTCGTTACCGAGCTGAACCAGTATAATTATCAGTACTACACGATGGATCAGCCGCAGATCAGCGACAAGGAGTATGATCTTCTGTACGATGAACTGGTTACGCTGGAACAGGAGAGTGGCATGGTTTTGCCTGATTCTCCGACACAGCGTGTGGGGGGTGAACTGCTCAAAGGGTTTACACCGCATCGCCACTTATCTCCATTGTGGAGCTTGGACAAAGCCCAGAATATTGAGCAGCTGCGGAGCTGGAATACGCGTGTGCTCAAGCTGGTCAATGATTACAACACCAAAAATCCGGACAATCCGTTGCCTGAACCCGGCTATGTCATTGAACTGAAGTTTGACGGTCTGACCCTGAATCTAACGTACACGAACGGAGAGTTGGTTCAAGCCTCTACCCGTGGGAACGGAACCGTAGGTGAGGGCATTTTGGCTCAGGTTAGAACGATTAAGTCTGTCCCGCTCAAAATCCCTTATACAGGCGGCACGATTGAAGTCCAGGGTGAAGGCATCATGAATCTGTCTGTGTTGAATCGATATAATGAAACCGCAGCAGAGCCGCTTAAAAATGCCCGTAATGCAGCAGCAGGAGCGCTGCGTAACCTGAATCCGAAGACAACCGCTGAGCGGCGGTTAAACGCCTATTTCTATAATGTAGGTTATTCGGATGATATTCAGTTTGCCAACCATCAGGAGATGATGGATTTTCTCCGTGAAAATCGATTCAAAGTCAATCCATCGATTACGTATTTCCATGAGTTT
Organism: Paenibacillus sp. 1A_MP2; assembly: GCF_052244825.1. Taxonomy (NCBI): domain Bacteria; kingdom Bacillati; phylum Bacillota; class Bacilli; order Caryophanales; family Paenibacillaceae; genus Paenibacillus; species Paenibacillus sp. 1A_MP2. Next base: position 1,194,226 of record NZ_JBQQCS010000001.1, read on the forward strand.
GATGATGTGATGGACCAGCTTGCAGCGATACAGGAGAGCCGTGCCCAACTGGATTATCTGATTGATGGAGCCGTTATCAAAATTACAGACATGCGCACCCGTGAGGCACTGGGTTACACAGACAAATTCCCTCGTTGGGCGGTGGCGTACAAGTTTGAGGCCGAAGAGACTACGACCGTTCTCAACTCTGTTGTTTGGAATGTGGGTCGTACCGGCAAAGTGACTCCGCTTGCGCGGGTAGAACCGGTTGAGCTTGCTGGGGTAACGGTACAGAACTGCACATTGAATAACGTCGGTGACATTGAGCGGAAAAATCTGAAGTTTGCCTTGGGCACACGTGTCTTTATCCGTCGTTCCAATGATGTCATTCCTGAAATTCTGGGCAAAGTGACTGAAGAGAGTGATGGCGAGGAGATTGTGTTCCCTGAGCAATGTCCGGCATGTGGATTCCCGCTGGAACAGCGTGGAGCGCATTTGTTCTGTAACAACAAGCTGGCGTGCAAACCACAGACCGTAGCCCGCATTTCTCATTTTGCTTCCCGTGATGCAATGGACATCGAGACGTTCAGCGAGAAAACGGCGATTCAGCTGTATGATGAATTGAACGTGCGTGAGCCCGCTGACCTGTATACACTGCAATTCGATGATTTGGTTAAGCTCGAGCGGTTTGGTGAAAAGAAAGCAAACAACCTTATTGCTGCCCTGGAGCAGAGCAAGGATCGTGACCTCGCTTCGTTCCTATATTCACTGGGTATCCCGAATACAGGCAAATCAACTACACGCATGCTGGCTGATCATTACCGCGACCTGCATGCCATTATGAATGCTACGGCAGAGGAGCTCGTTGAACTTCCGGACGTCGGTGGTATTGTAGCCGAAAGCATTGTGACTTTTTTTGCAGATCCGTTTACACAGGCGGCGATTGAGAAAATGCTGAATTTGGGTGTGAAAGCCCAGGCGCCTGAGGCACCAGCAGCGATTGTGGAAGATTCCTTCTTCAGTGGCAAAACGGTCGTGCTGACCGGAACGCTGCATCAACTGACGCGGGAAGAGGCAACGCAACGACTGGAAGCGCTTGGAGCGAAGGTAACGGGCAGTGTCTCCAAAAAGACAGACCTTGTTATTGCCGGAGAGAAGGCCGGTTCCAAACTGGCCAAAGCTCACGATCTCGGCATACCTACCATTGAGGATGAGGACGAACTCGTACGTCTTTTGAATCAACAGGGATAGATCCTGAATGTGAAGTATGACTGGGTGATTTAGAACGCTTTGTCATCCAAGTGAATGATAAATAACTTAAAGACCCTGTAGAACGAATGAGTGGAACGGGGGTCTTTGGTTTACACGTATATTTAAACTTAACCTTACATCCGTATCAACTTAAATCAGGAACGCGCCTGGGAAGCACCCGTGAGCCATGCGTCCTTGTCGTATCCACGTTCTTCCCAGTAACCGATATGGTCGCTGTCGATCAGTTCAATGCGATTCAGCCACTTGACGGACTTATAGGCATACATCTGGGGAATGACCAATCGTACCGGACCGCCCAGATCTGCGGGGATCGGTTTGCCATCATGCATGACAGCGACCATAATATCATCCATCTGCGCCTGATCCATCGTAATGGCATCCGTATACACACCATCTCCAGAGTAGAACTTAACACTTTGCGCTTCGGGTTTAACTCCGGCTTGAGTCAATAGTTTTTTAAGGGATATGCCTTCCCAAGTATTCTTATATACAGACCAGCCTGTAACGCAATGAAAGTCACTAACCTGAACCGTACGTGCAAGCTTCACGAACTGTTCCCAGTTCCAGACTTGCGCCCGTTCAACAAGCCCATCGAGCCGGAATGACCAGTTTGCATTGGAAAAGGAAGGTATCGGTGTTACCGTATAAACGCGAAAATGACCTTCGGCTCCGCCTCCCACGGGTGGTGAAGAAGCAGGTAATGCTTGCGGTAAGGGCACCATGCGATTGGGGTCATTCTCCAGCATGCTATCAATGTTGTTGTCTATATTGAGGTTCCGTCCAACCCAAGATATAAAAGTAGGTCCCAAAGTCACAGCTAGCCCCACGCCAACAGCAGACCGAATAAATGCCCGCCGTGTATACACAGGTTGAGGTTTCTCAGTTTGATGGAGAGAACCATCCTTTGGGGTACGTAAAGATTCTGTAGGAGCTATCGCTGCTGGTGGCGTAATTTCATCAGGAGCATCAGTTGGATGAGCCATTTTTCTAGCTTCTGCTACTATTGTCGTTGTATTTACTGCGCGTCGTGCAGGGTCTTTTAACCACTTGGTTCGCGTGATGGAGTGGTAGATAATATAAGGCAGGCCAACCCAAGTCAGCAAATCATGAATTAGAAGCGCAGCGTTCGACCATCTCGGTCCAGCGATCTTGAACTGCCATAACACAATACCTGATAACAGCCACCCTACCAGCAGTGCAAGAACAACGATAGTATTTGCTCTCTGCCAAGGCCTATTGCGAAGTTGTTTCCAGTGCTTTCCTGCCAAAAGCAAGTAATATACTACGGGTGCCAGCATAGCTAGCCCGACGATAATATGCAGCCACTTTAACCATACGCGTCCAATCCCGAGTAACTCACGCCAGAAACCACCAACTAACATAAGACCTGTTACCGCGAGGATGACAACAATCCAGGCATTCCATGCATGAATGGAAACGAGCTTTTTACCATAACCCTTTCGAATGTCCTTCAGCCATTGTTTCATATGCCTTCACCCCATATAGGTTATTCATCCTTGTATCTTCAATATGAATAAAGCCGATTGTGATTTAGAAAGCGGTTCTGAATTAAGTATCATCGAGCAGCTGTCATAAACAATTGGAATGGAAGTAGCATTCATCCCTTAATCTATACTATATATACCGTATTATAGAGCGTTTGGATCACTTACATCAAAGGGAGTAGAGGAAAACACTTCTTATATATAAGTATCCTCTAAATAGTTATCTAATACTATTTGCGTAAAAGTAGATGGGCTATCCGTTTTTAGTAAATAGAATTATTCATTTGTTCAGTAAACCGAAAGTATCTGTATGTAAATATAGTCGATTCTTCTGGATTGATATAAGCTGTCGAATGCTGTAGTTAAGAGTTTCTTTATTTATGGTACTTGCGGATTATAAAGTATTTATATAAAGGTTATTAAAAAGTGCTTGCTAAATGAATTAGATCATGATATATTATTTCTTGTCGCCTCAAACGAATGATTGTCGAAACGCTTTGAACGCTGACGAAAAAAAAGAGTTGACGACTACTTGGTCAACATGATAAGATAAGATTCCTGTCCGGTTGACAAGCGTCAACACGAACGGACACAAGTTCCTTGAAAACTGAACAAATGGATAGTAACTTTTGATTCATAATGAATCGTCAGTTTCAAAATGAGCTTATCGCTCTTTTCAATACTTTATTGGAGAGTTTGATCCTGGCTCAGGACGAACGCTGGCGGCATGCCTAATACATGCAAGTCGAGCGGACTTGAAGAGAAGCTTGCTTCTCCGATAGTTAGCGGCGGACGGGTGAGTAACACGTAGGCAACCTGCCCTCAAGTTTGGGACAACTACCGGAAACGGTAGCTAATACCGAATAGTTGTTTTCTTCTCCTGAAGGAAACTGGAAAGACGGAGCAATCTGTCACTTGGGGATGGGCCTGCGGCGCATTAGCTAGTTGGTGGGGTAACGGCTCACCAAGGCGACGATGCGTAGCCGACCTGAGAGGGTGATCGGCCACACTGGGACTGAGACACGGCCCAGACTCCTACGGGAGGCAGCAGTAGGGAATCTTCCGCAATGGGCGAAAGCCTGACGGAGCAATGCCGCGTGAGTGATGAAGGTTTTCGGATCGTAAAGCTCTGTTGCCAGGGAAGAACGCTTGGGAGAGTAACTGCTCTCAAGGTGACGGTACCTGAGAAGAAAGCCCCGGCTAACTACGTGCCAGCAGCCGCGGTAATACGTAGGGGCAAGCGTTGTCCGGAATTATTGGGCGTAAAGCGCGCGCAGGCGGTCATTTAAGTCTGGTGTTTAATCCCGGGCTCAACCCCGGATCGCACTGGAAACTGGGTGACTTGAGTGCAGAAGAGGAGAGTGGAATTCCACGTGTAGCGGTGAAATGCGTAGATATGTGGAGGAACACCAGTGGCGAAGGCGACTCTCTGGGCTGTAACTGACGCTGAGGCGCGAAAGCGTGGGGAGCAAACAGGATTAGATACCCTGGTAGTCCACGCCGTAAACGATGAGTGCTAGGTGTTAGGGGTTTCGATACCCTTGGTGCCGAAGTTAACACATTAAGCACTCCGCCTGGGGAGTACGGTCGCAAGACTGAAACTCAAAGGAATTGACGGGGACCCGCACAAGCAGTGGAGTATGTGGTTTAATTCGAAGCAACGCGAAGAACCTTACCAGGTCTTGACATCCCTCTGACCGGTACAGAGATGTACCTTTCCTTCGGGACAGAGGAGACAGGTGGTGCATGGTTGTCGTCAGCTCGTGTCGTGAGATGTTGGGTTAAGTCCCGCAACGAGCGCAACCCTTGATCTTAGTTGCCAGCACTTCGGGTGGGCACTCTAAGGTGACTGCCGGTGACAAACCGGAGGAAGGTGGGGATGACGTCAAATCATCATGCCCCTTATGACCTGGGCTACACACGTACTACAATGGCCGGTACAACGGGCAGTGAAACCGCGAGGTGGAACGAATCCTAAAAAGCCGGTCTCAGTTCGGATTGCAGGCTGCAACTCGCCTGCATGAAGTCGGAATTGCTAGTAATCGCGGATCAGCATGCCGCGGTGAATACGTTCCCGGGTCTTGTACACACCGCCCGTCACACCACGAGAGTTTATAACACCCGAAGTCGGTGGGGTAACCGCAAGGAGCCAGCCGCCGAAGGTGGGATAGATGATTGGGGTGAAGTCGTAACAAGGTAGCCGTATCGGAAGGTGCGGCTGGATCACCTCCTTTCTATGGAGAATCGTTTCCTGTAACGGAAACATTCAAATAAGCAGGTTCTCAGAACCTGCGACAGCGATTCGTTTCGGTCCATCACTTCGGTGTGGATGAAATGAAAAGCAAAAACACAGTTACTTATCCATTTGTTCAGTTTTGATGGAATTTGAGGGGCCATAGCTCAGCTGGGAGAGCGCCTGCCTTGCAAGCAGGAGGTCAGCGGTTCGATCCCGCTTGGCTCCACCAAAGAATTTCGTCTATTTAGCTTGTTCTTTGAAAACTAGATATCGAAACGAAAATTGCGATTTAGAACATTCCTTTTAGGGATGAATGCTTGTTCGGTGCAAGTAACCGATCAACAATCATCCTAGCTGAACTTGTGTAAACAAGTGAAGTGTTTATAAGGTAGACTGCTATTGCGATGGTATCGAATGGGAGCGACTTTTGGATTTGCGTAAGCAAAACAAGGGAAGCTAGCAGTCGAAACCGGAGCAAAATGGTTAAGCTACTAAGAGCACACGGAGGATGCCTAGGCGCTAGGAGCCGATGAAGGACGTGGCGAACAACGAAACTGCCTCGGGGAGCTGTAAGCAAGCTTTGATCCGGGGGTGTCCGAATGGGGAAACCCAGCTGGGGTAATTTCCAGTTACTCATAACTGAATACATAGGTTATGTAGAGGCATACCAAGGGAACTGAAACATCTAAGTACCTTGAGGAAGAGAAAACAATAGTGATTCCGTCAGTAGCGGCGAGCGAACGCGGAGAAGCCCAAACCAGAGAGCTTGCTCTCTGGGGTTGTGGGACGTCTCACATGGAGTTACAAAGGAACCGGTTAAGTGAAGAGGTCTGGAAAGGCCCGCCAAAGAAGGTAAAAGCCCTGTAGTTGAAAGTTGGTTCCCTCCGAGACGGATCCCGAGTAGTGCGGGGCACGTGAAACCCCGTATGAATCCGGCAGGACCATCTGCCAAGGCTAAATACTTCCTAGCGACCGATAGTGAAGCAGTACCGTGAGGGAAAGGTGAAAAGCACCCCGGAAGGGGAGTGAAATAGAACCTGAAACCGTGTGCTTACAAAAAGTCAGAGCCCGTTTTAGGGGTGATGGCGTGCCTTTTGTAGAATGAACCGGCGAGTTACGTTCCCGTGCAAGGTTAAGGTGAAGAGCCGGAGCCGCAGCGAAAGCGAGTCTGAATAGGGCGACTTAGTACGTGGACGTAGACCCGAAACCGGGTGATCTACCCCTGTCCAGGGTGAAGGTGCGGTAACACGCACTGGAGGCCCGAACCCACGCATGTTGAAAAATGCGGGGATGAGGTGGGGGTAGCGGAGAAATTCCAATCGAACTCGGAGATAGCTGGTTCTCCCCGAAATAGCTTTAGGGCTAGCCTCGGAAAACAGAGTCGTGGAGGTAGAGCACTGATTGGGTGCGGGGCCCGCAAGGGTTACCAAGCTCAGTCAAACTCCGAATGCCATAGACTTACTTCCGGGAGTCAGACAGTGAGTGCTAAGATCCATTGTCAAAAGGGAAACAGCCCAGACCATCAGCTAAGGTCCCCAAGTGTGTGTTAAGTGGGAAAGGATGTGGAGTTGCACAGACAACCAGGATGTTGGCTTAGAAGCAGCCACCATTGAAAGAGTGCGTAATAGCTCACTGGTCGAGTGACTCTGCGCCGAAAATGTAACGGGGCTAAACACACCACCGAAGCTATGGCTTGATGCATTGCATCAGGGGTAGGGGAGCGTTGTATAAGGGTTGAAGGTGTACCGTAAGGAGCGCTGGACATTATACAAGTGAGAATGCCGGTATGAGTAACGAAAAGATCAGTGAGAATCTGATCCGCCGAAAGCCTAAGGGTTCCTGAGGAAGGCTCGTCCGCTCAGGGTAAGTCGGGACCTAAGGCGAGGCCGAAAGGCGTAGTCGAAGGACAACAGGTCGAAATTCCTGTACCACCGTAAGCCGTTATGAGCAATGGGGGACGCAGCAGGGTAGTGACGCGGACTGATGGATGTCCGTCTAAGCAGTGAGGCTGATGTGTAGGCAAATCCGCACATCGTAAGGCTGGACTGTGATGGGGAGCGAAAATTATAGTAGCGAAGGTCATGATCTCACACTGCCAAGAAAAGCCTCTAGCCAGGTGATGGTGCCCGTACCGCAAACCGACACAGGTAGGCGAGAAGAGAATTCTAAGGCGCGCGGAAGAACTCTCGTTAAGGAACTCGGCAAAATGACCCCGTAACTTCGGAGAAGGGGTGCCCCGGTAGTGTGAATAGCACGAGGGGGCCGCAGTGAAAAGGCCCAAGCGACTGTTTAGCAAAAACACAGGTCTGTGCGAAGCCGTAAGGCGAAGTATACGGGCTGACGCCTGCCCGGTGCTGGAAGGTTAAGGGGAGCGGTTAGGAGCAATCCGAAGCTGTGAACCGAAGCCCCAGTAAACGGCGGCCGTAACTATAACGGTCCTAAGGTAGCGAAATTCCTTGTCAGGTAAATTCTGACCCGCACGAATGGCGTAACGACTTGGGCGCTGTCTCAACGAGAGATCCGGTGAAATTTTAATACCTGTGAAGATGCAGGTTACCCGCGACAAGACGGAAAGACCCCATGGAGCTTTACTGCAGCTTGATATTGAATTTGGGTACGATCTGTACAGGATAGGTGGGAGCCTTTGAAGCATGAGCGCCAGCTTGTGTGGAGGCACCGTTGGGATACCACCCTGATCGTATCTAGGTTCTAACCTGGTACCGTAATCCGGTGCGGGGACAGTGTCAGGTGGGCAGTTTGACTGGGGCGGTCGCCTCCTAAAGAGTAACGGAGGCGCCCAAAGGTTCCCTCAGAATGGTTGGAAATCATTCGAAGAGTGCAAAGGCATAAGGGAGCTTGACTGCGAGACCTACAAGTCGAGCAGGGACGAAAGTCGGGCTTAGTGATCCGGTGGTACCGCATGGAAGGGCCATCGCTCAACGGATAAAAGCTACCCTGGGGATAACAGGCTTATCTCCCCCAAGAGTCCACATCGACGGGGAGGTTTGGCACCTCGATGTCGGCTCATCGCATCCTGGGGCTGAAGTAGGTCCCAAGGGTTGGGCTGTTCGCCCATTAAAGCGGTACGCGAGCTGGGTTCAGAACGTCGTGAGACAGTTCGGTCCCTATCTGTCGTGGGCGTAGGAAATTTGAGAGGAGCTGTCCTTAGTACGAGAGGACCGGGATGGACGTACCGCTGGTGTACCAGTTGTTCCGCCAGGAGCACCGCTGGGTAGCTATGTACGGAAGGGATAAGCGCTGAAAGCATCTAAGCGTGAAGCCCCCCTCAAGATGAGATTTCCCAGTATGTAAGACCCCTTGAAGACGACGAGGTAGATAGGCTGGGGGTGGAAGTGCAGCAATGCATGGAGCTGACCAGTACTAATCGGTCGAGGGCTTATCCAAGATATGCAGGTGATACATCGCGAATTTCGTTTCGGATCTAGTTTTCAGAGAATGATCTCTGAACAACCGCTGAACCATTCATCCACACAGCCGTGTCGGACCGAATGGAACGCGAACGCATTTGTTACACAAATGCTCGTTTGGTGGCGATGGCGGAGGGGTTCCACACGTACCCATCCCGAACACGACCGTTAAGCCCTCTAGCGCCGATGGTACTTGGACCGCAGGGTCCTGGGAGAGTAGGACGCCGCCAAGCGAAGAACCACTGCCGATGTTATTCGGTGGTGGTTTTTATTTGCGTTTTTACTATAAATCATAGGTGAAACGATTATAATATACGAATATATGTTATTTCCTGAGAGATGCCCGTGCATCTCTTGTTTGACTTTGTCCCGTTCCTCTGACACACTCATAATTGGATACATACATCACGTATCAGGACATGATTTGAAAGATATCATAACTTAGAGAACGGGGTGCAGGACGACATGGAAATTCAGAAATTGACGGTAGATGATTTTGAACCAGCTATGGCACTCTCCGAGTATGCTTTTCAAGTGGTAATGAGTGAAGAACAAACGGACAGGCGGCGGAGTCAATTTGATTCACAGGATATATGGGGTGTATTTGAGGAAGGGCAATTGGGTGCGAAACTTCACATTATTCCTTTTCAAACCTATATCCATGGGAGATCATTCGAGATGGGTGGTATTGCGGGTGTAGCCACATGGCCAGAATATAGACGCAAAGGCTGGGTAGCTGGGCTGTTGAAGCATGCGCTGGAGGAAATGAACCGTAATAAACAAAGTATATCGTTTTTGCATCCGTTCTCGTTTGCTTTTTATCGGAGGTATGGTTGGGAGACTTATGTTGAATTTAAACGATATAAAGTGCCTACAGCTCATCTGCCTGCGAAAAAGGCAACCCCTGGAACAATTCGGCGCGGTGATCCGGGACTCAACACATTAAAGGAAGTATACAGTGCTTATGCTGAGCGCTATAACGGAACTTTGATTCGGGATGATGCGAGATGGGAGAATTCTGTTCTCACTAATGGAGCCAACCAGAAGGCTGTATATTATGATGAAGCTGGTAGAGCGCAAGGGTATCTTTTGTATGAGGTTAAAGAAAGAAAGTTTAGCATTAGAGAGATCATTTATCTGAATGAAGAGGCTAGACAAGCCTTGTGGACCTTTATAGCTAACCATGATTCAATGATAGAGGAAGTTACCTTACAGGCACCAGCCAGTGATATGCTTGCTTTTCAATTGGATAATCCGCGAATTCAGCAGGAAATTGTACCTTTCTTCATGGCACGTATTGTCAGTGTGGAACAATTTATTTCACAGTATCCTTTTGCGAGTCAAGACTCACCAGTACAGATTAATCTTCAGGTAGAGGATGCCCATGCACCATGGAATGAAGGGGTATGGCAGTTGAATGTGGCGATGAACGGTACAGCTTCGATTTGGAAAACAACTGAGCCGGCAGCTAAAGATCAGACCGTTAAGGTAGACATTCAGGCGCTCACCGCGATGCTGATGGGTTATCGCAGACCTACGGAGATGGCTCAAATAGGCAGAATTGAAGGACCGACAGAAGCGATTAAGGCTTTGGAACAAGCGATCCCTAAACGGGAAACGTATTTACTTGATTTCTTCTGATGCGTTTTGACTCTCATGACGAGAGTTCTGACTCATTTTCATAGAGATTTAGCTTGCATAGCAATACGTTGCTAGTGTGAGGAAAATAGACTTCTCCAGCTCTTTTGGAGAGGTTTTTTTGTGTCAGCCGAATATTTCGTGTAAAATCGTAAAAAATGAATAGTGCTCCCTCTTGGCAAAACCACAAAATATGCTATAATGTATATAAAGTCAAAGAAAGTCAAAGTCAACTAAAGGTTAAATACTTACGTAGCTTTCTTTCTGCAATCCGGTGATGGGAGCCATTTTGAAGGTAGTACACATCAGCGGATATAGGCAATATTAAAGGACCTTCGAGCGTCCTTCGCTCTCCTGTAAACGACCATGAAAGATCAGTTTCGCTGTTTCCTTGATTGGTTAAATTGGTTAAATGGGTTGAGAAGGTGTACTCTGTAGGGGCGTGTGGGTCCTTATTGACTTAACGTTTCAGACAGTGGAGGATGATTGGATGCGTAATATCTCTGATATTATCGAACAATATCTGAAGAGTATTTTGCATGAAAGTCCCGAAGGAATGGTCGAAATTCAACGTAATGATCTGGCTGACCAATTTTCATGTGTGCCTTCCCAGATCAATTATGTCATCAGCACCCGATTTACACTCGAAAAAGGTTACCTTGTAGAGAGTAAACGTGGCGGCGGCGGTTATGTTCGCATACAGCGGATTGAATTGCCGGCTCACTCGGCTCTGCATAACCATTTGCACCATAGTATTGGAGATGAGATCGGGCAGACAGCTGCCGAAGGTCTGATTTACCAACTGGAAGAAGCACGTTTCTTAAGCAAAAGGGAAGCCGGGTTGATGCGGGCAGCTGTATCGAGAGAGATTATATTGGTCAAACTTCCTTACCGGGATCAAATTCGTGCCAGAATGTTAAAGGCGATGTTAATATCTTTGCTCGGTAAATGAAAACTATCGGGATCAAGGGGGTACATCATTGTGCTGTGCCAAGAATGCAACAAACGTCCGGCTACACTCCATTTCACCAAGATCGTGAACGGAGAAAAGACGGAATTCCATATTTGTGAGTCATGTGCTCGTGAAAAAGGGGAAATGATTCCCGGAACATCCAATGGTTTTTCCATTCACAACCTATTGTCCGGGTTGCTTGATTTTGAACCCTCAGGCAAGAATGGAAGTGCGGGAGCTACACCTGCGCAATCCCTTCGTTGTGAAGAATGCGGCATGACCTATTCACAGTTTAGCAAAATCGGCCGCTTTGGCTGTAGTTCATGTTATAAATATTTTGACAGTCGTTTAGACCCGCTATTCAAACGGGTTCATGGCAGCACTTCTCACGTGGGTAAAGTGCCTGCACGAGCAGGTGGTCGCATCAAGGTCAAAAGACAGATTGCTGATTTGAAACGGGATCTTCAGGAGAGCATCACGCAAGAGGAGTTTGAAGAAGCAGCTCAAATTCGTGATCAGATCAGGGAACTTGAAAAAGAAATAGCTCAGGAGTAAAGTTTGTGATGAGTAGGAGGGATGCGTAATGTCTAATCTGCGTTTTACAGAGAAGGCGCTCAGCGACTGGATGCGTAGTGATGCGGCTGATTCCGAAATTGTGATTAGCAGCCGGGTCCGGATCGCACGCAACCTGCAGCATTATCCGTTTCCGATGCTGGCTTCCAATGAGCAATCGGAAGAAGTGCTGAATAAGCTGAGCGAGGTACTTCAATACGACGACGTTCATGCCTTTGGAGATTTTCATACCCTGGATCTGACTGATATCGATGACCTTGACAAACGGGTACTGGTGGAGAAACATCTGATCAGTCCCAGTCTTGCGAACGAATCCAGAAATGGTGCTGTTATTCTCAGTGAGGATGAGTCTGTCAGTATTATGATTAATGAAGAGGATCATCTTCGTATCCAGTGCCTCTATCCGGGGTTCCAGGTGAAAGAAGCCTGGGAGAAAGCTTCCGCCATAGATGATGCTTTTGAAGCGCATGTGGATTATGCTTTTGATGACCGCAGAGGATATTTAACCAGCTGTCCTACGAATGTAGGTACAGGTGTAAGAGCATCTGTCATGATGCATCTGCCCGCTCTGGTGATGACACAGCAGATCGGCCGCATTCTAAGCGCAGTCTCCCAAGTCGGACTGACTGTACGAGGAATTTACGGTGAAGGCAGTGAGGCGATGGGCAACCTGTTCCAAATCTCGAACCAGATCACACTGGGGCAGACAGAACATGAAGTCATCGATAACCTGCATAGTGTTGTGTTACAAATGATCGGGCATGAGCGTACCGCCAGAGAGCGGTTAATTACCGACTCCAGATTGCGGATTACCGACAGAGTTATGCGTTCTTACGGCATTCTGTCCCATGCAGCTATCGTCGACTCAAAGGAAGCTGCACAGCGTCTGTCTGATGTTCGACTTGGTGTAGATCTCGGCTTGTTGGACGGCTTGTCCATAACCGTGATGAACGAGCTGAATGTGATGACCCAGCCGGGCTTTTTGCAGAAAACATTTGGGGAAGACATGCGGACAGATGAGCGTGACATTTATCGTGCTCAGTTGATCCGTGATACGATTAGTGCAGCCAATCAGTCTTAGGCTAACAAGAGTTATTAACAAAGGTTTCACGTCGCATCTGCGGCTTTATATAATAAAGCATTTTATAATAAATGCTGAATGATTTTATTCGCAGCACGGCTGCAAACAAAAATGATATGAAGAATACGGCGGGATTCTTTCAACAGCCCCCGTTTTATCCAAAACCATGGAGGTGCAGGAGATATGATGTTTGGAAGATTTACGGAACGTGCCCAAAGGTGCTCGCATTGGCGCAGGAAGAAGCTGTCCGTCTTGGTCATAATAACATCGGTACAGAGCACATTTTGCTCGGCCTCATTCGTGAAGGCGAAGGCATCGCAGCCAAAGCGCTGATCGGCCTGGGACTCGGATTGGAAAAAATTCAAGATGAAGTAGAAACGCTGATTGGCCGTGGCCAAGAGCAACCTACGAACATTGCATATACGCCTCGTGCGAAAAAAGTAATTGAATTGTCTATGGATGAAGCCCGTAAATTGGGTCATACCTATGTAGGCACTGAGCACATCCTGCTCGGATTAATTCGTGAAGGCGAAGGGGTTGCAGCACGTGTGCTGAACAATCTCGGTATCAGCCTGAACAAGGCACGTCAACAAGTGCTGCAACTGCTGGGCAGCAGTGAAGCCGTATCCAGTCATAATGGAACCCCTGCCAATGTCAGCACACCAACGCTGGACAGTCTGGCACGTGACCTCACGGCTTATGCGAGAGAGAACAACCTGGACCCGGTTATTGGACGTAGCAAAGAAATTGAGCGTGTCATCCAGGTACTCAGCCGTCGTACCAAGAACAACCCGGTACTGATCGGTGAACCAGGTGTAGGTAAAACAGCGATTGCTGAAGGACTTGCACAAAAAATTATCGCCAACGAAATTCCAGAGACTTTGCGTGACAAACGTGTCATGACCTTGGATATGGGTTCCGTTGTTGCAGGTACAAAGTATCGTGGTGAATTCGAAGATCGTCTGAAAAAAATTATGGATGAAATTCGCCAAGCGGGTAACATTGTCCTGTTCATCGACGAATTGCATACCTTGATTGGTGCAGGCGGAGCGGAAGGTGCAATCGATGCTTCGAACATTTTGAAACCGGCTTTGGCCCGTGGAGAATTGCAGTGCATCGGTGCAACAACACTGGATGAATACCGCAAATATATCGAGAAGGATGCTGCTCTGGAGCGTCGTTTCCAACCGATTACGGTAGATCAGCCTTCTCCAGAAGAAGCAATTCAGATCTTACACGGCTTGCGTGACCGTTACGAAGCGCATCACCGGGTTAAAATTACCGATGAAGCGATTGTACAGGCGGTTAAACTGTCTGATCGTTACATTACAGACCGTTTCCTGCCGGACAAAGCGATCGACCTGATTGATGAGGCGGGTTCCAAAGTAAGATTGAACTCTTACACGATCCCACCAAACCTCAAACAACTGGAAAGCCGTCTCGAAGATATCCGTAAGGAAAAAGACGCAGCGGTACAAAGCCAGGAGTTCGAAAAAGCAGCAGCTCTGCGTGACACGGAACAAAAAATCCGTGAAGAGCTGGATGTAACGAAGAACCAATGGAAAGAAAAACAAGGCCGCACGGATTCGGAAGTAACGCCTGAGGATATTGCGCAAGTGGTAGCCAACTGGACTGGAATTCCGGTGAACAAGCTGAAAGAAGAAGAGACACAACGTCTCATGACTTTGGAATCGATTCTGCATGAACGTGTCATTGGCCAAGATGAGGCTGTGAAGTCCGTCAGCCGTGCAGTTCGTCGTGCCCGTGCTGGATTGAAAGATCCAAAACGTCCGATGGGTTCATTTATCTTCCTTGGTCCTACTGGGGTAGGTAAAACCGAGCTGGCTCGAGCGCTTGCAGAAGCCATGTTTGGAGATGAGAATGCAGTCATCCGGATTGACATGTCCGAGTATGGCGAGAAGCATTCCACTTCAAGACTGGTCGGAGCGCCTCCGGGATATGTGGGATACGAAGAAGGTGGACAGCTGACAGAGAAAGTTCGTCGTAAACCTTACTCCGTCGTCCTGCTCGATGAAATCGAGAAAGCACATCCGGAAGTATTCAACATCTTGCTGCAAGTCCTTGAAGATGGCCGTCTGACTGATTCCAAAGGTCGCGTCGTGGACTTCCGTAATACGTTGATCATCTTGACATCCAATGTCGGTGCAGAAGCGATCAAACGTAACTCTACACTGGGCTTCACAGCAGTTGTGGATGCAGGTGCGGATTACGATAACATGAAGGGTAAAGTGATGGATGAGCTGAAGAAAAGCTTCCGTCCTGAGTTCCTTAACCGGATTGATGAAATTATCGTGTTCCACTCTCTTGAAGAGAAACACATTGCTGAGATTGTTACCCTTATGAGTGAAGAGCTTCGTAAACGGCTGCGTGAGTATGAGGTCGACTTCGAGCTCACTGACAATGCCAAGGATTTCCTTGCCAAAGCAGGCTTTGATCCAGCCTATGGTGCTCGTCCGCTTCGTCGGGCGATCCAGAAGCATATCGAAGACAAATTGTCTGAAGAGTTGCTCACAGGTAATGTGGTCAAAGGAGATTCGTTGCTTATTGACGAAGAGAACGGAGCATTGTCTGTAACGAAAAAGACGTTGTAGTTCCTTCCAATGAGGAAATCGAAACAAAATAAGTGACCCTTAATCAGTTTACTGATTCTGATGCATAAAACAAAAATCCTTCCTGGCTTTAGCTGGGAAGGATTTTTTGTGTTTTTGGACCAGTTAGAGCCCGAAAGCTCTGTTGTTTATCAAAACGACATTTGAACTGCTACGAACATGTGTAAAGTTTGCGATAATCCTTTACGAAAAATCTCAAACAATGGTAAACTTTTATTAACCCTACACGTCAGGGCATATAGGGCAAAATTCGTCGAAAAATGCAAAATGCTGTTATAAAATAAATCCTAGGAGTGCTGAAGTGGCCAAAGTTAAAACCAAGTTTCAGTGTACGGAATGCGGCTATGAAGCCCCCAAATGGTACGGCAAATGTCCGGGTTGTCAGTCTTGGAATTCAATGGTGGAAGAAACCGAAACGGTGGTCAAAACACAAGGGAGAAATTCCCCTCTCTTTGAGAGTAAAGATAAGCCACTTCCCATCATAGATATAGATAGCGGTCAGGAACCGCGTGTACAGACTGGAATTGAAGAGCTGAATCGGGTTTTGGGCGGCGGAATTGTTCCGGGATCTCTCGTTCTGGTGGGCGGAGACCCGGAATTGGAAAATCAACGTTGATGTTGCAGACATCTCATGCTTTGACCCATTCAGGTTTGCGTGTGTTATATGTCTCGGGTGAAGAGTCAGTCAAGCAAACCAAATTGCGTGCTGACCGTTTGGGTGCGCTGTCTCCTGAGTTATATGTATTGTGTGAGACCAATATGGAGCGGGTCGAGGAAGCGGTGGAGCAGATCCAGCCGCATTTTCTTGTCATCGACTCCATTCAAACTGTATATCTGCCAGAAGTCACCAGTGCACCCGGCAGTGTAGCTCAGGTAAGGGAATGTACGTCACGGTTCATGCGGATCGCCAAAGGCCGAGGCATTGCAACCGTGCTTGTGGGGCATGTTACGAAAGAAGGCGCCATTGCCGGTCCACGTATGCTGGAACATATGGTGGACTGTGTTCTTTATTTTGAAGGAGAGCGGCATCATACGTATCGCCTTTTACGTGCGGTAAAGAACCGTTTTGGTTCGACCAATGAGATTGGCATTTTTGAGATGGGTGAAGAAGGACTTCGTGAAGTGGGTAACCCTTCAGAACTCTTCCTGTCGGAACGTCCGCTTGGTGTAGCGGGTTCTACGGTAGTTGCCAGCATGGAGGGCACACGTCCTCTGCTCGTGGAATTGCAGGCGCTCATCTCGTCTACACACTTTCCTTCCCCACGTCGCATGGCCACAGGGATAGACCATCACAGGCTGAACCTCATTATTGCTGTACTTGAGAAAAGAATGGGCATGTTTTTGCAAACACAGGATGCGTATCTAAATGTAGCTGGGGGCGTGCGGCTGGATGAACCAGCTATCGATTTGGCGGTTGCGGTCAGCATTGCATCCAGTCTGAGGGATGTACCGACCAAACCGGATGACGTCGTCTTTGGCGAAATCGGTTTGACGGGTGAGGTTCGGGCTGTTTCACGGGCTGAACAACGGGTGAAAGAAGCTCAGAAATTGGGCTTTAAGCGTGTTATTTTACCAGAAAAAAGCTTAAAGGGCTGGAAACATCCTCGCGGGATACAACTGATCGGTGTGAATACCGTGGCAGATGCACTAGCGGTTGCTTTAGATTAGGGGGCATAACAAGATGAAAGATTCGAGCCAACTGGATAATATGAACGAATTGTTAAGGCTGATCGCACCAGGTACACCTTTCCGCGAAGGTCTGGAGAACGTGCTGCGCGCCAAGACGGGTGCACTGCTGGTTGTAGGATACAGCCCTGAAGTGATGGAAGTGGTGGATGGAGGATTCTCGATTAACTGTGATTTCTCTCCGAACTATCTGTATGAACTCGCCAAGATGGACGGTGCCATTATCCTTAGCGAGGATTTGAAGCGTATTCTATACGCCAATACTCAGCTCATTCCTGACTCATCCATCTCTTCATCTGAGACGGGGATCCGTCACCGGACGGCTGAGCGTGTCGCGAAACAAACAGGTAAATTAGTCGTATCTATATCGCAGCGCCGGAATATTATCACCTTATATCAAGGAACACTACGGTATTCCCTCAAGGAAATCGGGGTTATTTTGACCAAAGCGAATCAAGCGATCCAAACCCTGGAGAAATACAAAGCTGTATTGACACAGTCCCTTACGAATCTGAGTGCCTCCGAGTTCGAGGAACTGGTCACGATTCCTGAGGTGGTGAATGTCATTCAGCGTACAGAAATGGTTATGCGCATCAAAACGGAAATCAAACGTTACATTCATGAACTCGGCAACGAGGGACGTCTGATCTCCATGCAGATGGAGGAACTCGTTGGTACAACGGAAGAGGAAGCCTGGTTGCTGTATAAGGACTATGCCCGTGTTGACAGTGATGACAAAATCCGTGAGATTATCGTGGGTCTGAAAAGATTGTCGGACGATGAATTGCTGGATGCACATCATATTGTACGTCTGCTGGGATACCCTTCGTCAGCGGCTACCTCCGAAGATTCGGTTGCGCCTCGCGGATATCGGGTATTAAATAAGATCCCCCGCCTGCCGAATGTCATTATCCATAACCTGGTGGGTCAATTCGAACAATTGCCTCATGTCATTATGGCTACAATTGAAGAGCTGGACGAAGTGGACGGGATTGGAGAGGTACGCGCCGGACTATTAAGGAAGGTCTCAAGCGTTTGCAGGAGCAGATGTTTATTGACAGACAGATGTAAGGGTTTGCCTATAACGGCTTGAAAATAATGAGGTGAAACAACGATGTTAACCAGATTCATTCCGAATCTCTTTACCTTGGGTAATCTGTTTCTTGGAATGATGGCAATCCTGCTTGCAATTGATGGGAATTATAGTTTGGCTGCTATTTTGGTCATTATTGCGATGTTGCTTGACGGCCTCGATGGTCGTGTAGCACGGGCACTGAATGCCCAGAGTGAATTTGGTAAAGAGCTGGATTCTTTGTCTGACATGGTGTCATTTGGTGCAGCTCCGGCCCTGATTATATTCATGGTCTCGTTTCAGGATGCAACTCCGGTTCTTGCCTGGATCGCAACCGCAAGCTTTCCCATTTGTGGTGCCATCCGTCTTGCCCGGTTTAATGTTCGCCCCGGTATCCCCGGGTACTTCACAGGCTTGCCGATTCCAGCAGCCGGAGGTGTACTGGCTACACTGTCCCTGTTTAACAAGGATATCGGTCCTGTAAGTATGATGATTGCGACGCTGCTGTTATCATATCTGATGGTAAGTTCGCTGAAATATCCCAATTTCAAAAAGGTTGGTCTGCCGCGTAAAGCGATCTGGATTGCACCATGGGTTATCGTCTTTGCGGTAGTGGTGGCGGTCATGTTCCCAGAACAACTATCCAAATTGATCTTTATTCCACTTGTGTTATACGCTCTATATGGAATGAAGCATAATGTGCGGACGGCAGCCTCACGTAACCGCGCCAAAAAGCGTAAAGAAGAGAAGTCTTCACGTCCTTCCGATCGCTAGGCATTCCATCATTCTGGAAGTCGGTCGGTGTCTCCTATATCCAAACAATACAAAGAAAGCACGTACGCTCCTGAACGGAGAATGCGTGCTTATTTTTGTTTTCCAAATCTATAAGGTAACTTAACCATTTGCAACGAAATACGTATTGTTTACGACAAATTGAACATCCCTAACGTCGAACATTTCTGTGACTCGTGATTTACGACTTCTTCCATGTTGATGTCCAGCAGATTGCAGAGAGCCGACATATAAAACAGGTTCCGCCCCAGTTCAGAGCTGATCACCTCTTTACAATTCTCGCACAATTCACCTTCCACATGCGTTTCCAGCAGCCCTTTGGATTGAGCGATATCGCTCTCCGGGGCATATTTCTGCTTGGTGGCGTGCAGCTCAATGCAGCCGCATTCGGTAATGGCCTTGGATACGGCACGATTGACAGAAGCTCCGGCTTGTCCCGTTTTGGACAGTACATCAATCAGGCTGCGATGACGCAGCAACAGCTCGGAAACTTGATCCTGAAAAGCCTGTAAACTTAGCGTACTCATTTTGCTACTCACCTCGGGATATGAATTGAATTCATTATATGCCAATAATTTACCTTCTTTCAACTGACGATTTCAACATTTCCAAAAAGTTCTTGTAAAGCGGGATTAGCAATCCGGGAATTGGATCATACTGGATATAAAGATGAAGATATATTGAAGGAGGTGCAGGGACTTATGTGGAAAAAAGGCATTTTAACTTTTACAGGATTGTGCGGTGCATGGTTCGGCTACACGGCATATCATCTGGCAGGAAAATCTGTCCCTTGGATGGCTGAATGGATTCAGTCAGCAGGACTGTTAGGGGCTGGGGTAGCAACGCTATTAGGAGCAGTAATGTTTATGTCTGTATGCAACATCGGTGGAACATTAATGGCAACCAGACTGCAGAATGGGATTGATTCTCTAGCAAAGGTGCCGATGAATGAATTGGCTGCAGGTGCCGCTGGTACCGTTGCTGGTTTACTGATAGCCTTGCTTTTATATCCTTGTGTGGCATGGCTGGGGACGGCTGGAGAAGTGCTGCAGGTGGCACTGACGGTCGTAAGTAGCTATGCAGGCTATATGCTTGCCATGGCAAAGAAAGACGATCTGGCGGCATTCTGGATGTCAGGACGCTGGGGTCATCCCGAGGTGGACGAGGAAAGACGTCTGGAAGAGCACAAAATTTTGGATACCAGTGTCATTATCGATGGTCGCATCGCAGATATATGCAAAACCGGATTTATTGAGGGCACGATTGTAATCCCGGAATTCGTTCTGGAGGAATTGCAGCACATTGCTGATTCATCGGACTTGCTCAAGCGAAACAGAGGACGCAGAGGGCTTGATATACTGAATAAAATTCAGAAGGAATTGGATGTTAAAGTACTCATCTACGAAGGAGATTTCGAGGAAATTTCCGAAGTGGACAGCAAACTGGTCAAGCTCGCCAAGGTGCTTCAGGGTAAAGTCGTCACCAACGATTTCAACCTGAACAAGGTCTGCGAATTGCAAGGAGTATCCGTGTTAAACATCAACGATCTTGCCAATGCTGTTAAGCCGGTGGTATTACCGGGTGAGGAGATTATGGTGCAGATTATCAAGGATGGCAAGGAGCATGGTCAGGGTGTAGCTTATCTGGATGATGGCACAATGATTGTTGTGGAAGGCGGACGCGAGTATATCGGCATGATGATGGAAGTGCTGGTGACCAGCGTGCTGCAGACGTCAGCAGGACGAATGATTTTTGCCAAGCCGAAACTGTTGGAAAAAGCCCAATAAAGCGGTATGATGGGTAGTGTATCGTTTAACGATATTTTATATCGAAAGTTAGATATTTTGTATCTTAAGACGATAAACTGACAGACAAGGCAGGGATTGCGGCATGGATAAAGGGTGGGGCGTTGTCATTGTGGCAGCAGGTCGAGGGACCCGGATGGGAACGACCGAGAGCAAGCAGTTTCTGCTGCTGCAGGACAAGCCCGTTTCATACATACGCTCGAAGTGTTTGCGGCTTTGGACGAGGTCAGCGAAATGGTGCTGGTCACAGGATCTGCCGATGTTGAACGCTGCCAGGATTGGGTAAAAGAATACCGACTGGAATCACGTGTCCGTGTCATCCCCGGAGGGAAAGAGAGACAGCATTCTGTCCACGAAGGCCTTAAGGCACTGGGGACGGATTGGGTCCTCGTTCACGACGGGGTACGCCCTTTTATAAACCGTGAGCAGATTATGGGGTGTATGAAGGCGGCCATGTCGGGTGGAGCAGCTGTACTGGCCGTTCCAGTGAAGGATACGATCAAACAAGTCAATGCGGAGGGAATCGTTACGGCGACGCCTGACCGCAGCAGTCTGTGGAGCATTCAAACCCCGCAGGCTTTTCGTCTTTCTTCCCTGGTGCTCGCATACGAATCGGCGGAACGGGACGGATTTCTCGGAACGGATGACGCGATGCTGGCTGAACGCCAGGGAATGTCGGTCAAGGTTGTGGAAGGCAGTTATACGAACATCAAATTAACGACACCGGAAGATTTGGAATACGCTGCGTTTATCCTGGGGGAGAGAAGAAGCGATGATACGTGTAGGACAAGGATTTGATGTACACCAGCTGGTAGAGGGACGCCCATGCATTATTGGCGGGGTGACGATTCCTTATGAAAAAGGACTGCTGGGCCACTCGGACGCAGACGTGCTGCTGCATGCCATTAGTGATGCTATTCTTGGTGCGCTTGCGCTTGGGGATATTGGCAAACACTTCCCGGATACCGATCCGGAGTTCAAGGATGCCGATAGCCTGAAACTGCTGGAGCATGTGTGGCAGTTGGTGAAGGATCGCGGATACCGTCTGGGGAACATCGATTCAACCATTATTGCACAGAAACCGAAGATGGCACCTTACGTTCCGCAGATGGCCGAGATTATTGCCAAGGCACTGGAAGCGGATGTAACTCAGGTGAATGTCAAAGCGACAACAACAGAGCAACTGGGATTCCCCGGACGGGAGAGGGCATAGCAGCCCAATCGGTTGTTTGCCTTGTTCGCGTGTGATATTATCAACCAATTAGAGACGGAGGGGATATTATGAGCACCGAAGTTCGCGTGCGTTACGCGCCAAGTCCAACGGGACACCTGCATATCGGGAACGCCCGTACAGCGCTGTTTAACTATTTGTATGCCAAACATAATAACGGCAAATTCATTATTCGTATTGAGGATACGGACGTGAAACGCAACATTGCCGGTGGTGAAGAAAGCCAGCTGAAATACCTGAAATGGCTCGGAATCGAGTGGGACGAAAGTATTGATGTCGGCGGAGAGTACGGACCATATCGTCAGACGGAACGTCTGGACATCTATCGTAAATATACGCAGGAATTGCTGGACAAAGGTCTGGCTTACCGCTGTTATTGCACAGAAGAAGAGCTGGAACAAGAACGCGAGGAACAGACAGCTCGTGGAGAAACACCGCGTTATTCGGGCAAACACCGTGATCTGACACCGGAGCAACAAAGTGCATTTGAAGCGGAAGGCCGTGTGGCAAGTATTCGTTTCCGTGTACCGACAGAACAGACATATACGTTTGATGATATGGTAAAAGGTACAATCTCATTCAACAGCAAGGAATCCGGCGACTTCGTTATTGTGAAAAAGACGGCATTCCCACGTACAACTATGCAGTTGCTGTGGATGATCACCTGATGAAGATCTCTCACGTCCTGCGTGGAGAGGATCACATCTCTAACACACCGCGTCAACTGATGATCTATGAAGCGCTTGGCTGGGAACCTCCGCAATTCGGTCATATGACGCTGATCGTGAATGAAAACCACAAAAAGCTGAGCAAACGGGATGAGTCTGTTATTCAGTTTATTGAACAATATGATCAGCTCGGCTATTTGCCGGAAGCAATGTTTAACTTCATCTCCCTGCTTGGCTGGTCGCCTGAAGGAGAAGAAGAGATCTTCTCGCAGGAGCAGTTAATCTCCATTTTTGATACGAAGCGTCTGTCCAAGAGCCCGGCGGTATTTGATACCCATAAGCTGGCTCACTTGAACAACCATTACATCAAAAATGCGGACCCGGATCGCATTGCCGAAATGGCGATTCCCCATCTGCAAAAAGCGGGACGTATTCCGACTGAGCTGTCTCCGGAACAGAAAGAATGGGCATATACGCTTGTTCACCTCTACCAGGAACAGATGAATTCTGCCTCCGATATCGTGGAATTGTCGGAAGTGTTCTTCCGTTCCCACATGGAGCTGGAAAGTGAAGGGGCCGCTGTACTGGCTGAAGAGCAGGTGCCAACCGTTCTGAAAGCATTTGCTGATAAGGTACAGGCAAGCGACGAATTTACACCAAGCAAGATGGCTGCGCTGATCAAGGAAGTTCAGAAGGAGACCGGATTTAAGGGCAAACAGCTGTTTATGCCAATCCGTGTTGCTCTGACAGGACAGACTCATGGCCGCGATCTAAACCAAACGATTGTATTGCTTGGTCGCGATACGGTTATTGATCGATTGCATGCTCAGGTTAAAGGCGCGTAAGAGTACCCCTGTTTTAGTCTGCTTTGGACTTAAGGGTGGAGCTTCGTTCAGACCGATATGAAGGAAGATTGTTGTCAGTCCATAACCTTTTCGCTATAATAGCAACACAAAGGTTAAATGGTATGATTTTATCATTCATCATAAAAACAGCAAAGACCGGGAGAAGTAGGCTGAACCGGACAGATTCAGAGAGGATGGTCCTGCAGTAGAGAACAAGATTCTTTACTGCGGTGGCTGTGAGCCATCCGCTGTCCGCCAGTCGAAATGCACCCGTGAGCTGCACAGCCGAATCCGGCCCCGCCTCTTGTTTTGTAGAAGAGAGGAAAACGTCAGGATAGGTTGTGACGGTTGGTTCCCGTTACGGAACTGTTGAGGGTTCATTCTTGTGCTAGGATATGAAGCAGCTATAACAGGCTGCTCAGTTCTTGTATGTTAAGGCATGAACCGAGCAGAGTGGGACCGCGATAAACGCCTCTGCAGCTTAAATAGCTGCAGGGGCGTTTTCTGTTTAGGTCGAGTCGGAAGTACACTACCATGAGGGCCGCGCCATCCGGTAAGCCGGAGGACGAAGACCTGAACAAGAGGGGAACGAGCATGTTCAAGAAGATCAGATCAGATATCCAGGCG
Source organism: Paenibacillus sp. 1A_MP2 (assembly GCF_052244825.1). Lineage (NCBI taxonomy): Bacteria > Bacillati > Bacillota > Bacilli > Caryophanales > Paenibacillaceae > Paenibacillus > Paenibacillus sp. 1A_MP2. Next base: position 1,218,246 of record NZ_JBQQCS010000001.1, read on the forward strand.
GTGTTTGAAAACGATCCGGCGGCCCGGGGTTGGTTTGAGGTTGTATTTACCTACTCGGGGCTGCATGCGATATGGGCGCACCGGATGGCACACTTTTTATACAAGCGGAAATGGTTTTCTTTCGCCCGCTTCATTTCACAGGTCAGCCGTTTTATGACAGGCATCGAAATCCATCCTGGGGCTACCATTGGCAATCGGCTGTTTATTGACCATGGCATGGGAGTCGTAATTGGGGAAACGTGTGAAATTGGGGATGATGTTGTCATTTATCAGGGGGTAACGCTTGGCGGAACGGGTAAAGAAAAAGGGAAGAGACATCCGACAATTGGCAATAATGTGGTTATATCATCCGGGGCGAAGGTGCTTGGTTCCTTCAGTGTGGGGGATCAAAGCAATATTGGTGCGAACTCGGTTGTGCTGAAGGAAGTCCCCTCAAACAGCACCGTTGTAGGCATACCGGGCAGAATCGTGAAGCAGGATGGGCGCCGGGTGGACCGTCTGAATCAACAGCTTCCCGATCCGGTCATCGACTCCCTGCGTAGCATGCAGCAAGAAATCGAACGATTGCGTGAAGAAGTGCGTACTTTGCAGAGTACCCGTGAAAGTGAGTCTTCCCGTGGTACAATAGAATAATGATGAAAACGGATGAAAGGAAAGTGACTATGACGCTTCAAATTTACAATACGATGAGTCGTACCAAAGAGAATTTTGTTCCTCAAGAGCCAGGAAAAGTGAAAATGTATGTGTGCGGGCCAACGGTATATGATTACATTCATATCGGAAATGCACGTCCGGTTATTTTTTTCGACACGGTTCGCGGATACCTGGAACAGACCGGTCATGAGGTGAACTATGTCGTGAACTTCACGGATGTCGATGACAAGCTCATTCGTAAAGCCGAGCAGCTTGGGACGGATGTTCCTCATGTCGCCGAGAAGTTTATTGCGGCTTATTACGAAGACCTCGAAGGGCTGGGTATTCCAAAGGCAAGCAGTAATCCTAGAGTGACGGAAAACATGCCGCTCATTATTGATTTTATCCGTGAGCTGGTTGAAAAGGACTTTGCCTATGAAAATGGCGGTGATGTATATTATCGCACAGGCAAATTCGCAGAGTATGGCAAACTGTCGAAGCAAAACCTTCAGGAATTACAGTTTGGAATTCGCATTGGTGTAGATGAGCGCAAAGAGCACCCGGAAGACTTTGTGCTCTGGAAAGCTGCGAAGCCGGGTGAGATCTTCTGGTCCAGTCCGTGGGGGATGGTCGTCCAGGCTGGCATATTGAGTGCTCTGCCATGGCACGGGAGTATCTGGGGGACACGCTGGATATTCACGGTGGAGGACAGGATCTGCAGTTCCCGCACCATGAGTGCGAATGCGCTCAATCCGAGGTGTTGACGGGCAAACCGCTCGCAAACTACTGGATGCATAATGGATTTATCCGTATTGATAATGAAAAAATGTCGAAATCACTCGGTAACGGTGTGCTTGTTAAAGACCTTCGAAATCAATACAAACGCGAAGCCATTCGATACTTCATGTTGTCTACTCACTATCGCAATCCGTTGAACTTTACGGAAGATACGATGGAGCAGGCGCAGAACAGTGTAGACCGGATCGCCAATAGCGTGGGCAACCTGAAACATCGCTTGCAGGCTGTAAGTGTGGACCAGGCTGTGTCGGAAGAGTTCGCTGCTAGGCTGGAGCAAATTCGTCAGCAGTATCATCAAAAAATGCAGGATGACTTCAATACGCCTGATGCAATCACGGCGCTGTTTGAGTGGGCTGGGGAAGCTAACCAACTGCTGCAGCAAGATGTGGTTAATGCTGCGGACATTCGTGCCCTGTTGGAATTGTTCAGTGAGCTGAATGCGGTGCTTCGCATTTATACCGAGGCGGAACCAGAACTCTTGGACGAAGAAATTGATCGTCTAATTGAAGAACGTAACGAAGCACGTAAGACCAAAAACTGGGCACGTGCTGATGAAATTCGGGATGAACTGTCTGCGCAGGGTATCTTGCTTGAGGATACGGCTCAAGGAATGAGATGGCGGCGCAAATGAGCGAGGAACAACTGAATAAGTTGTCTGAATCTGTCGAGCATGTCGAGCAACCGAAGGAACAACAGCCAGATGAACAGTCTCTGCAAGTTGACCAAGGGGGATGGTTTCCTTATCCCCATCTCGGCCTGCACGGTTGATTCCACCTATTGCTCTTGCCTATATTGGGGATGCGGTATATGAGGTAGCCGTACGACAGTATCTGTTATCTAAAGCCAACATGCGCCCCAACCATCTGCACCGTAGTGCGACAGGCTTGGTATCGGCGAAGGCACAGAGCCGTATTCTCACAGGTATTGAGGCTGAGCTGACCGAGGAAGAACGTGACATTGTCAGACAAGGTCGTAATGCCAAGTCCGGCAGTATTCCCAAAAACGCAGACGTTTTGGAATATAGACATGCCACAGCTTTAGAGTGTCTGATCGGTTACCTGTATAGCAGTGGTCGGCATGATCGCATGATTGAACTGATTCGTCAGGGTATCGAGCATGCCGAACAAAATTCGCAATTACCTACAAAATAATACTAATTACAACAAAATCGCTCTGTAAGGTACGCTGATCATGGCGTAGTAAATTACAAGGCGTTATAGAGAGGATCGAATAAAGATGGAAGAAGAATGGATCGCCGGTAAGCACTCCGTGACGGAGGCGCTGCGTTCAGGCCGGACCATTAATAAAATATGGATTGCAGATACCGCGCAAAAACATCTGACTCAACCGATTATCACGGAAGCGAAAAAACTGGGTATTGTCATTCAGCATGTAGACAAGCGTAAACTGGATCAGACGGTCCCGGGCGTTCAACACCAGGGAGTGGTGGCACAAGCGGCACCTTACGCTTATGTGGAGGTTGAAGACATTCTTGCTGCAGCGGCTGCAAAAAATGAACATCCATTTTTGATTTTGCTGGATGAGATTGAAGATCCTCATAATCTTGGATCGATTTTGCGGACGGCCGACTGCACAGGTGCCCATGGTGTCATTGTACCCAAACGGCGCTCAGCTGCAGTTACAGTGACCGTATCCAAAACATCTGCAGGTGCGGTAGAGTACGTGCCAGTTGCTCGTGTAAGCAATCTCGGTCAAACCATCGATCGTCTTAAGGAAGAGGGCGTGTGGGTTGTGGGTACGGATGTTGCTGCTCAGGAGAGCGTGTTTGGGAACGGAGTCTTTACAGGCCCGGTAGCCCTCGTGATTGGGAACGAGAACAAAGGGATGGGACGGCTCATTCGTGAAAAATGTGATGTGCTGATCAAATTGCCGATGCAAGGACAGATTAATTCCCTGAATGCTTCTGTGGCAGCGGGGGTTGTCATGTATGAAGTGCTCCGCTCGCGCCAAGCGCAGGACTAGAAGATATGGCTGATTCCCGTGATGTGCTTCTTGTAGACGGGTACAACATGATTGGTGACTGGCCGGAGCTATCCCGATTGGCGGAGAGTGGGCTGGAGGAGGCCCGCAACAGGCTTCTCTCTCGTCTAGCCGACTATCAGGCATTCTCCGGCTTGAGAGTCATTGTTGTTTTTGACGCCTACCTCGTGCCTGGACTCGGTAAATCCTTTACACAGAGCAAAGTACAGATCTTTTTCACAAAGGAAAGAGAGACGGCAGACGAATGCATTGAGAGACTCGTTCGGGAACTAAGCACGCGAAGACGCCAAATCTATGTGGCTACAAGTGATATGGTAGAGCAGCATGTTATTTTTGGACAGGGAGCTCTGCGTGTATCCGCAAGGGAATTGCTCATCGAAGTAGAGCAGAACGAAAAAGAGTTACAGAAACGTCTGGAAGAAGATCAGGCTAAAGCAACGCGAAATACGCTCGGCGGGAAGTTAAGTCCGGATGTTTTGAAGCAGTTTGAGCGATGGCGCCGGGAATAACAGCACGGTTTTACAGAAATTAGAATTTTGAAACTCTTGACAATTATGTTATTGATGTTCTTTTTTAGGCAGAGCGTGGTTGACGGTGTGAGGTACCATCATATATACTGATCCTATATTTCATAGAGTAGAGTAACGGGGTACCTTGCGTTGCAGCCGGAGGGATTGTCTGTGAGTGTCGACCTCAAAGATATCATGTTATCCAAGTATGATTACCAAAGTGACGAAGACATTGTCGAAGCGGTCCGTGAAGGTGAAAGCGAAGCGCTGGAGTTTTTGATTAACAAATATCGTAACTTTGTACGCGCCAAGGCAAGATCTTATTTTCTGATTGGAGCTGACCGGGAGGATATCATTCAAGAAGGAATGATTGGACTCTATAAATCCATTAGGGATTTCAAAGGGGACAAGCTCGCTTCTTTCAAAGCTTTCGCCGAGTTGTGTATTACACGACAGATTATTACGGCAATCAAGACAGCAACACGTCAGAAGCATATTCCGCTTAATTCTTATGTATCACTGGACAAGCCTATTTATGACGAAGAGTCCGATCGTACGTTACTCGATGTGATTTGTGGAACACAGGTCAGCGATCCGGAAGAGCTTATCATCAATCAGGAAGAGTTTGTGGGCCTGGAAGATAAGATGTCTGAGATTCTGAGTGATCTGGAACGTAAAGTATTGATGTTGTATCTGGACGGGAGATCTTATCAAGAGATTGCAGTGGATTTGGACAGGCATGTGAAGTCCATTGATAATGCACTTCAGCGCGTGAAGCGCAAACTTGAAAAGTACCTGGAAGTTCGAGATAATTGAACACATGTTGTCGTTGACGGAAAAGGCTCGGGGTTTGAGTCTTTTTTGCTGCCTTAAGTTTATAAAGTAAAAGAATGATTATACTAGTAATCGCTTGGTCCATGCAGGAGAAGAGAAAAACAGAGATGCGAAACCAAATGTGTTGGCAAGGAACTTTTACCCACTGATGAGAGGCTAATCTTTCATTGACAGGGTTATACCCATATGATAAAGTGTTTTAGGTAGGCCTAAATTCGCGGCTTTTTTTTAGGATCAATTTAGAGACTCCGCTTCAATGTGGAAGTCTTCGGGAGGTGTACATCATGCGGGTAATTATTACTTTGGCTTGTACGAATTGCAAACAAAGAAATTACACTACGACGAAAAACAAGCGTAATCACCCCGACCGCATGGAGATGAAGAAATTTTGCAAGTTTTGTAACGAGCAGACTTCTCATCGCGAAACCAGATAGTTTTTTGGAGGTGTAGTCGGCGTGAAACGTAGTTTCAAATCTCTGATTTCCTTTTTCTCTGAAAGCTGGGCTGAACTTAAAAAAGTTCGCTGGCCTAATCGTAAAGAGCTGACCAACTACACATTGATCGTTCTTGGTACTGTTGTGGTTATGACGCTGTTTTTTTGGGTCGTTGATATCGGCATCTCCGCTGTGATCGAAGCGATTATTTAAGAAGGGTCCCAGGTGGCTTGATATGGAAAAAAGATGGTACGTCGTTCATACCTATTCAGGGTATGAGAATAAGGTCAAAGCCAATTTGGAAAAACGCGTAGAGTCCATGGGCATGGAAGACAAGATTTTCCGCGTTCTTGTTCCTATGGAAGAAGAAGTGGTGAACAAAGACGGTAAGAAAAAAACCGTTATGCGTAAAGTTTACCCCGGTTATGTCTTGGTCGAAATGGTCCAGACGGATGACTCTTGGTATGTTGTTCGCAACACACCAGGTGTTACGGGATTTGTCGGTTCGACAGGTTCCGGGTCCAAACCAACAGCCTTGCTGCCTGAAGAAGTGGAACAAATTCTGAAGCATATGGGCATGGTTGAGCCGAAGCCTAAAATTGAATTCGATATTAAGGAATCCGTACGTATTAAAGTTGGTCCTTTTGCGAATTTTGTGGGCTCCGTGGAAGAAATCTTGGTAGACAAAAGCAAGTTGAAAGTGCACGTGAACATGTTTGGACGGGAAACACCGCTTGAGTTGGAATACACGCAAGTGGAGAAGATATAGTTTCTTCAAGTTTCTTGTGGGAGGGCTGAGAGGCCCGTTAACCACTATTTTGCAAGGAGGTGTCAATCATGGCAAAAAAGGTAATCAAAATGGTAAAACTGCAAATTCCAGCAGGTAAAGCGAATCCAGCGCCTCCGGTAGGTCCAGCTTTGGGTCAAGCAGGTGTCAACATCATGGCATTCTGTAAAGAGTTCAACGCTCGTACAGCCGATCAAGCGGGATTGATTATTCCTGTTGAAATCACAGTATTCGAAGACCGTTCCTTTACTTTCATTACTAAAACTCCACCAGCAGCAGTTCTGTTGAAAGTGGCAGCTAAAGTAGAAAAAGGATCCGGCGAACCGAACAAGAAAAAAGTAGCTACCGTTAAACGTGATGCGGTACGTCAAATCGCGGAACAAAAAATGCCTGACCTGAATGCTGCTGACGTTGAGTCTGCAATGCGTATGGTCGAAGGTACTGCCCGCAGCATGGGTATCACCATCGAAGACTAATTTTTCATCTGAAACATGGCTTCGTAAAGCCGGCCGATTCGCGGCCGGTTGATGTGGGAGGTATATCCGCTAACACCACAAAGGAGGAATATAACATGGCTAAACACGGTAAAAAATACCTGGAAGCTGCCAAGCTGATTGACAGCGAAGCAACTTACGAGCCTTCAGAAGCTGTAGAGCTTGTGAAAAAGGCAGCCACTGCAAAATTCGATGAAACGATCGAAGCAGCAGTACGCTTGGGCGTTGACCCACGTAAACAAGACCAGGCAGTACGTGGTGTTGTTGTCTTGCCACACGGCACAGGTAAAACACAACGCGTATTGGTATTTGCAAAAGGTGACAAAGCGAAAGAAGCGGAAGCGGCTGGCGCGGACTATGTTGGTGATGCAGACATGATCAACAAAATCCAACAAGGTTGGTTCGAATTCGACGTCTGCGTAGCGACACCGGACATGATGAGTGAAGTAGGTAAATTGGGCCGACTGCTCGGCGGTAAAGGTCTGATGCCTAACCCTAAAGCCGGAACGGTAACTTTCGATGTATCCAAGGCTGTTCAAGAAATCAAAGCCGGTAAAATCGAATATCGTCTGGATCGTGCAGGTCAAATTCATGCACCGATCGGTAAAGCTTCTTTCTCTGCAGAGCAACTGAATGAGAACCTTAAAGCTCTCATGGATGCTTTGACTCGTGCTAAACCGGCGGCAGCAAAAGGTGTTTATCTGAAGAATGTAAGTCTTTCTTCCACGATGGGCCCTGGAGCACGCGTGAACGCAGCATCTTTTAGATAATATCACTTGACAGGCTTGTCCTGTTCTGATAATCTATAAAAGTTGTGAGTCCGAGTGACTGACCGTTGACATTTGAATATGCTTACCGTAGACAGTAGGTGCCATTTTGGCTTAATTTCCTGCCGAGGTGTGATTATAGAACTTAGAACGATGCAAATCGGTTATGAGTATATATCAAGCCTTCGTGATTCTACGGAGGCTTTTCTTAATGGGATAAATTTGATCAGGAGGTGTACAGTTTGGCAAACGCAAAAGTGATTCAAGCAAAACAAGAATCCGTTGATGCAGTAACAGCAAAATTGCGCGAGAGCGTTACTAGCGTTGTTGTTGACTATCGCGGTTTGAACGTTGCCCAAGTAACTGAGCTGCGTAAGCAGCTTCGTGAAGCCGGAATCGAATTCCAAGTGCTGAAAAACTCGTTGCTTCGCCGCGCAGCAGCTGCAGCAGAACTGACAGAACTTAACGAAGTACTGTCAGGTCCTAGTGCAATTGCATTCAGCGTAGACGACGTAGTGGCTCCAGCCAAAATTCTGAACGACTTCGCGAAAAAGAACGATGCACTGGAATTGAAAGGTGCAGTCGTAGAAGGTCGCGTAATTGGAGTAGAAGAAGTCAAAGCATTGGCAGAATTGCCATCCCGCGAAGGTCTCCTCTCCATGCTCCTCAGCGTGCTTCAAGCGCCAGTGCGCAACTTCGCGCTTGCGGTTAAAGCTGTTGCTGAAAAAGAAGAACAAGGCGCGTAAGCAACTTGATCTGAACGCTGCTTAGCAGTGATGAAATACAAAAAAAATAATATTATATATGGAGGTTCAATCATGAGTAAAGAGCAAATCTTGGAAGCAATCAAAGGCATGACTGTACTGGAACTGAATGATCTCGTTAAAGCAATCGAAGAAGAATTCGGCGTAACTGCTGCAGCTCCAGTAGCTGTTGCAGGTGGCGGAGCTGCTGCAGCTGAAGCTGAGCAATCCGAGTTCGACGTAATCTTGACTAGCGCTGGTGCTTCCAAAATCAACGTTATCAAAGCAGTTCGCGAAATCACAGGTCTTGGCCTGAAAGAAGCAAAAGAAGTAGTTGACAACGCTCCAAAAGCGTTGAAAGAAAAAGTTAGCAAAGAAGAAGCAGAAACGGTTAAAGCTAAGCTTGAAGAAGCAGGCGCTACAATCGAAGTTAAATAATTTGGCTTTCATTAGCTAAATGAACAAAACAACAAACCCCTTGACTTATATCAAGGGGTTTGTTGCTGTAATTGTAAATGGAAAGTGAGTGAGGACATGTCCAATCATTATTATTCGGACAAACCGCAGGTGGCACATGACAGACGGGCTACAGAAGCGGAGCTACGCGGATGGAAATTACGACTCGTTACGGATGCAGGGGTATTTTCCAAAAACGGAATCGATTACGGCAGCAGAGTGCTGATTGATGCTATAGAGTTGCCTGCTGGAGCTCATGTACTGGATGTGGGTTGCGGGTATGGGCCAATTGGTCTTACAGCAGCTAAACTTGTACCGGATGGACATGTCACCATGATCGATATCAATGAGAGAGCCGTTGAGCTTTCCAAGGAAAATGCAAAAGCGAATGGTATAACGAATGTAACGGTTATGCAAAGCAATCTTCTGGCTGAAGTTGAAAAGGAAGACTTTGACGCGATTCTGACAAATCCTCCGATCCGTGCGGGTAAGGAAACCGTGCATTTGATCTTTGAACAGGCGTATCGCCATTTGAAGGTGGGCGGGGCGTTATGGATTGTCATTCAGAAAAAGCAGGGAGCACCTTCGGCAAAAGCGAAGCTGGAATCTCTCTTTGGACGAGTGGAGGAAGTAACGAAGGATAAAGGCTACCGAATTTTCAAAGCGGTAAAATTGGAAGAGACGCCTTTAGGCTAAATCCTGATTTGTAAAGTAAGCAGGGGAGCATTTTTTTTGCAATAGGACTATTGACTTGAAATTCAGGTCGTGGTATTATTGTAAAATGTCAGTATTAAGATGCCCTATTTGGCTTTAGCTAACTAAAAATGTCAACCTTTTTTACGCCGAACGGGCTTATTATGCCAACGTTTGGCGTATAATATGTACATTTTGGGCAAACTGGGGATAAGTATGTTTTGGAAAGACATCCGCCGATCAAAGTTGCTCTTTTTTCGAACGACATTCGAGTAAGGGCTTTTCTTTATTTGTGGATGCATTGCTTTGCTCTGTATGTGTACCATTATAAGGTTACAAACAGAGGTTCGCAACGAAATTTTTAAAGTGAGTAGACATTGAGGGGTGAGTTTAAGTTGGCAGGACATCTTGTTCAATATGGTCGACGCACTCGGCGCAGTTATGCACGAATTAACGAGATACTCGAAGTTCCGAACCTGATTGAAATCCAACAAAAATCTTACGATTGGTTTTTGGAGGAAGGGTTGCGCGAAATGTTCCAGGATATCTCGCCGATCCAGGATTTTACAGGTAACTTGATTTTGGAATTTATCGACTACAGTCTCGGTGAACCGAAGTATACAGTAGATGACGCGAAAGAGCGCGACGTTACTTATGCAGCACCGCTTCGGGTCAAAGTCCGGCTCATTAATAAGGAAACCGGCGAAGTCAAAGAGCAGGAAGTATTCATGGGAGATTTCCCGCTGATGACCGACACCGGCACATTTATTATTAATGGTGCGGAACGGGTTATTGTCAGCCAGTTGGTTCGCTCTCCTAGCGTTTACTTCAGTACCAAAGTAGATAAAAACGCCAAAAAAACGTATACCGCTACAGTTATTCCTAACCGCGGCGCTTGGCTCGAACTGGAGATGGACGCGAAGGATGTTGTTTACGTCCGGATCGACCGCACACGTAAAATACCGGTGACGGTTCTCCTGCGTGCACTTGGTTTTGGCACAGACGCTGAGATTCTGGATCTGCTCGGTAATGACGAATATATCCGCAACACGCTGGACAAAGACAATACGGATTCTACGGAGAAAGCGCTGATTGAGATTTATGAGCGTCTTCGTCCGGGCGAGCCGCCAACGCTTGATAATGCGAAAAGCTTGCTCGTCGCTCGTTTCTTTGATCCAAAACGTTATGACCTTGCTAATGTGGGTCGTTACAAAATCAACAAAAAGCTGCACATCAAGAACCGTTTGTTCAACCAACGTTTGGCTGAGTCTCTTGTGGATACCGAAACCGGTGAAATCATTGCCGAAGCAGGTCAAATGATAGACCGTCGTCTGTTGGATGAAATCATGCCGCAACTGGAGAAAAGCGTTGGTTTCCGCACATATCATGTGGCTAACGGCGTTTTGGATGCCAATGATATCCCGATGCAAACGATTGATGTGTTTTCACCGATTGAGGATGGTAAGGTCGTTAAACTGATTGCCAATGCTAATATTGATAAATCAGTGAAGAACGTTACACCAGCTGATATCATTTCATCTATCAGTTACTTCATTAACCTTTTGCATGGCATCGGAAGCACAGATGATATCGATCACCTGGGTAACCGTCGTCTTCGCTCGGTTGGTGAACTCTTGCAAAATCAATTCCGTATCGGTTTATCCCGTATGGAACGTGTAGTTCGTGAGAGAATGTCCATTCAGGATGCTAACGTAATCACGCCTCAGGCTTTGATTAACATACGTCCTGTTATCGCATCCATTAAAGAGTTCTTCGGTAGCTCCCAATTGTCACAGTTTATGGATCAAACGAACCCATTGGGTGAGTTGACGCATAAACGCCGTCTGTCCGCTCTCGGACCAGGTGGTTTGACGCGTGAGCGTGCCGGCATGGAAGTCCGTGACGTGCATCCATCCCACTATGGCCGGATGTGTCCAATCGAGACACCAGAGGGACCAAACATTGGTTTGATCAACTCATTGTCGACATTTGCCCGTGTGAACGAATATGGTTTCATTGAAGCTCCTTATCGCTGGGTAGATCCGAAGACTGGTGTCGTAACCGAGCAAATCGATTACTTGACAGCAGACGAAGAGGACAACTATGTAATCGCTCAAGCGAATGCGAAGCTGAATGAAGATAGTACATTTGAAGAAGAAGCGATCATTGTACGTTACAACAAGCAGTCGGATAACATCCTTACGATGCCGAGTGAACGCGTTGACTACATGGACGTATCTCCTAAACAAGTTGTATCCGTCGCTACGGCGCTCATTCCGTTCCTTGAGAACGATGACTCCAACCGTGCGCTCATGGGATCAAACATGCAGCGGCAGGCCGTTCCACTCTTGATTCCAAAAGCACCGCTTGTCGGAACAGGTATGGAACATAAAGCCGCGAAAGATTCCGGTGTATGTATTGTCTCCAAATATGACGGGATTATTGAACGTTCTTCTGCGAATGAAATTTGGTTGCGTCGTATTGAAGAAGTCGATGGTCAAGAAGTTAAAGGCGATATCGTTAAATATAAATTACACAAATTTATGCGTTCGAACCAAGGAACATGCATTAACCAACGTCCGATTGTCAAAAGAGGTGCTGTTGTCAAAGCTGGCGACATCCTTGCAGACGGTCCTTCGACGGAAATGGGTGAATTGGCACTGGGACGTAACGTCGTTGTTGCTTTCATGACTTGGGAAGGTTACAACTACGAGGATGCGATCCTGCTCAGCGAAAAACTCGTGAAGGAAGATGTCTACACATCGATCCATATCGAGGAGTATGAGTCTGAAGCACGTGATACTAAGCTCGGTCCTGAAGAGATCACGCGTGACATCCCTAACGTTGGGGAAGAAGCGCTGCGTAATCTGGATGAGCGCGGTATTATCCGTATCGGTGCAGAAATCAGTGCTGGTGACATTCTGGTTGGTAAAGTAACACCAAAAGGTGTAACAGAACTGACTGCAGAAGAGCGTCTCCTTCATGCGATCTTTGGTGAGAAAGCACGTGAAGTACGTGATACTTCCTTGCGTGTACCTCACGGTACTGACGGTATCGTAGTCGATGTAAAAGTCTTCACCCGTGAAAATGGTGATGAACTGCCTCCAGGTGTTAACCAGCTCGTTCGTGTCTATATTGCTCAAAAACGGAAAATTTCCGAGGGTGATAAAATGGCCGGACGTCACGGTAACAAAGGGGTCGTGGCCCGTATCCTGCCGGAAGAAGATATGCCTTTCCTGCCAGACGGTACACCAGTTCAAATCGTTCTTAACCCGCTGGGCGTACCTTCCCGGATGAACATCGGTCAAGTGCTTGAAGTTCACTTGGGTATGGCAGCCATGCAGCTCGGTATTCACGTAGCTACTCCTGTATTCGACGGAGCGAAGGAGTATGACGTCTTCGATACGATGGAAGAAGCAGGTATGCAGCGGAATGGTAAAACCGTTCTGTACGACGGTCGTACGGGAGAAGAGTTCGAACGTGAAGTTACTGTTGGCGTCATGCACATGATCAAGTTGGCGCACATGGTTGACGATAAAATCCATGCTCGTTCCACAGGTCCTTACTCACTCGTTACGCAACAGCCTCTGGGTGGTAAAGCCCAGTTCGGTGGACAACGTTTCGGGGAGATGGAAGTATGGGCGCTTGAGGCTTATGGTGCGGCCTATACACTGCAAGAAATCTTGACTGTTAAGTCCGATGACGTTGTAGGTCGGGTGAAAACATATGAGTCCATCGTCAAAGGCGAGAATGTTCCGGAACCAGGTGTTCCTGAGTCATTCAAAGTATTGATCAAAGAGCTGCAAAGCTTGGGTATGGACGTTAAGATTTTGAGCGAAGATGAGCAAGAGATTGAAATGAAAGAAATGGACGATGAAGATGACGCTGCGAGCGATAAGCTCAGCCTCAACCTTGAGGGTACAGAGGTCGGAGCGGAGTAACCGCTTCGGGCGCATGATGACCGGCGCTTTTCATCAGGCTCGCGTCTTGCTCCGGCTTCGGCCGGAGGGGGCGTAACCTAGAATACAGGACTTGGTTAAGGAGGGTTGCTCCTTGTTGGACGTCAACAATTTCGAATACATGAAGATCGGGCTTGCTTCCCCAGAAAAAATTCGTTCTTGGTCCCGCGGAGAAGTGAAAAAACCGGAAACGATCAACTATCGTACGTTGAAACCGGAAAAAGAAGGGCTGTTCTGCGAAAAGATTTTTGGCCCTACAAAAGACTGGGAATGTCATTGCGGTAAATACAAACGCGTCCGTTATAAAGGCGTTGTCTGTGATCGCTGTGGCGTTGAAGTCACACGTGCGAAAGTACGCCGCGAACGGATGGGCCATATTGAGCTCGCTGCTCCGGTATCGCATATCTGGTACTTCAAAGGTATTCCGAGCCGCATGGGTCTCGCTTTGGATATGTCTCCAAGATCTCTCGAGGAGATTATTTATTTTGCATCATATGTAGTAACTGATCCAGGAGAAACTCCACTGGAGAAAAAACAGCTGTTGTCCGAGAAAGAATACCGCAGCTACCGTGAGAAATACGGATATGGGTTCCAGGCTGGTATGGGCGCAGAAGCAGTTAAAAAATTGCTTCAAGACCTTGATATAGACAAAGAGCTTGAATTCCTTAAGGAAGAGCTCCGCACTGCTCAAGGACAACGTCGTAACCGTGCTATCAAACGTCTGGAAGTAATCGAAGCATTCCGCAACTCGGGTAATAAACCTGAATGGATGATCATGGATGTACTTCCTGTTATCCCGCCGGAACTTCGTCCGATGGTACAGCTGGATGGTGGACGTTTTGCAACGTCTGACCTGAATGACCTGTATCGCCGTGTAATTAACCGGAACAACCGTCTGAAACGTTTGCTTGATTTGGGCGCGCCAGACATTATCGTGCAAAATGAAAAACGGATGCTGCAGGAAGCTGTTGATGCATTAATCGACAACGGCCGTCGTGGACGCCCTGTAACAGGTCCTGGTAACCGTCCATTGAAATCTCTCAGCCACATGCTGAAAGGTAAACAAGGACGTTTCCGTCAGAACTTGCTCGGTAAACGGGTTGACTATTCTGGTCGTTCCGTTATCGTAGTTGGACCTTACCTGAAAATGTATCAGTGTGGTCTGCCTAAAGATATGGCACTTGAACTGTTCAAGCCTTTCGTTATGAAAGAACTTGTAAATAAAGGGCTTGCCCACAACATCAAGAGCGCTAAACGTAAAGTTGAGCGCGTAAGTCCTGAAGTATGGGATGTTCTTGAAGAAGTCATCAAGGAGCACCCGGTTCTTCTGAACCGTGCCCCTACGCTTCACCGTCTCGGTATTCAAGCATTTGAACCGATTCTTGTTGAAGGTAAAGCAATTCGTCTTCACCCGCTCGTATGTACGGCATACAATGCCGACTTTGACGGTGACCAAATGGCCGTGCACGTTCCATTGTCCGCTGAAGCTCAAGCGGAAGCACGTATTTTGATGCTTGCATCAGGTAACATTTTGAACCCGAAAGACGGTAAACCGGTTGTTACCCCTTCCCAGGATATGGTGCTTGGTTCTTACTACCTGACCATGGACAACAAGGAAGAAAAGGGAACAGGTATGATCTTGCGTACGGTTAACGAAGCTGTGTCCGCGTACCAACGTGGTACTGCAGGATTGCATGCACGTGTAGCCATCCCGGTTAGAGCGCTTGGCAAAACAATCTTTACCGAAGAGCAACAAGATGCAATGCTGCTGACTACCATCGGCAAAATCATCTTTAATGAGATCTTCCCGGCAAGCTTCCCTTACATCAATGATGCAACTCGTGCGAACCTTTACCAAGGTACTGCAGAGCATTCATTTGTTTATGAGAAGGGTGCTGACCTTAGAGAAGCGATCATGAATGCTCCTTTGGCTGGTGGTGTCGGTAAAGAATATCTCGGTTCTATCATCGCGCGTTGTTTTGAAATTTATCATACAACGGAAACTGCCGTTATTTTGGATAAAATCAAACAACTCGGATTCACATACTCCACTCGTGCGGGTATCACTGTAGCGGTGTCGGATGTTATCGTTCCACCTGAGAAATTTGAAATCCTTAGACAGTCTGAGGAAAAAGCACAAATCGTTACGAACCAGTACCGTCGTGGTCTGATTACGAACGAGGAGCGCTATGACCGCATCATTGATATCTGGTCGAAATCGAAAGATGATATCACCGAGATTCTGATGAAATCGATGGATCGTTACAACTCCATCATGATGATGGTTGACTCTAAAGCACGGGGTAACAAATCGCAAATTACCCAATTGGGCGGTATGCGTGGTCTGATGGCCAACCCGTCTGGTCGAATCATTGAACTCCCAATCAAATCGAACTTCCGTGAAGGTCTGACGGTACTCGAGTACTTTATCTCGACTCACGGTGCCCGTAAAGGTTTGGCCGATACGGCCCTGCGTACAGCGGATTCAGGTTACCTGACTCGTCGTCTCGTAGACGTGGCACAAGACGTGATCGTGCGTGAAGATGATTGTGGTACTGATAAAGGCTTTACGGTAAGTCGTATCCAGGATGGTAAAGAGGTTATTGAGGATCTCTACGACCGTATTGAAGGCAGATACTGCTTCGAGACTGTTCGTCATCCGGAAACAAAAGAAATTATTGCACACCGCAATGAGCTGATTGACTCTGATAAAGCTGAAGCAATCATCAAAGCTGGCGTAACCAAACTGCAAATCCGCTCCGTACTTAGCTGCCGTGCCCGTCACGGTGTCTGCAAGAAGTGTTATGGTCGCAACTTGGCGACTGGTAAACACGTGGAGATCGGTGAAGCAGTTGGTATTATTGCAGCACAATCCATTGGTGAGCCAGGAACACAGCTGACAATGCGTACATTCCACACCGGTGGTGTAGCCGGAGACGATATTACGCAAGGTTTGCCGCGTATCCAGGAGTTGTTTGAGGCTCGTAATCCTAAGGGTCAAGCAACAATCAGTGAGATTGACGGTGTTGTCAAAGAAATTCGCGAAGCGAAAGATCGTCGCGAAATTGAAATTCAAGGTGAAGCAGAATCCAAAGTTTACTCTGTTACCTACGGTTCCCGTGTACGCGTTAGCGAAGGCATGGAAATTGAAGCAGGCGACGAGTTGACAGATGGTTCTATCGATCCAAAAGAAATGCTGCGCATTAAAGGCGTACGTGGCGTGCAGAACTACATTTTGCAGGAAGTACAACGCGTATACCGTAACCAAGGCGTAGAAATCAATGACAAACACGTTGAAGTTATGATCCGTCAAATGTTGCGTAAAATCCGTATCGTCGATGCAGGGGACACTACGTTGTTGCCAGGATCGTTCGTGGATACGCATGAGTACGAAAGAGCTAACAAGACAGCGATTCTGAGTGATAAAGAGCCTGCGGTTGCGAAACCAATCCTGCTCGGTATTACGAAAGCATCCCTGGAAACAGACTCCTTCCTCTCGGCGGCTTCGTTCCAAGAGACTACACGTGTACTGACAGATGCAGCGATCAAAGGTAAAGTCGATCAGTTGCTCGGTCTGAAAGAGAATGTAATCATCGGTAAATTGATTCCTGCAGGTACAGGTATGCACCGTTACCGCAGCATCAAATTTGCTGAGCCGGAAGATGGTCAATCTTCAGTAGAAGAACTTGAACCAGTTTCGGTTGATTAAGATATTCAACTAGATTCATCGTTACCATTAGGTTGAACTAGAGTTTTGTACGCCGGGAGGCGACGGCTGTTTCGTACAGAAGGATGTTTCCCGGTGTGGCAAAACTTTTAAATAAAATGTTTTAGGATTAGCATTGACATTGCTTACGCTAGATGCTAATATATCAAAGGTGCGTGAGTAGCTGATTGTATTTGGTCCTATTCGGAGGAATGAACAATGTCTAATGAAAAAGGTCTGCAAGATGCTCATGTCAAAATAGGTACCAAACAGACCACGCGGATGGTTCAGACAGGTATGGCTTCTGAAGTTTATGTGGCTGAAGATTGTGATCCGCAGCTTACTTCCAAAATCATTGCCTTGTGTGAACAACACAATGTGAAGTGCACGAAAGTGGACACAATGAAAAATCTCGGCAAAGCTTGCGGGATTGGAGTAGGAGCAGCAATGGCTGCTGTCGTAAAATGATACGGTAAGGAACGTTTTTGTCCGAGAACTTTTAGGGATTCTCCAAGGCAAAAACTTTTCATTTGTCTTTTTATGAACCGCCTGGGTCTGTGGACTTAGCATAAGAGGTTTATAAAGAAACATGAACAATTGAGGAAGGGGGTGGCAATCACATGCCAACTATTAACCAACTGGTACGTAAAGGACGTCAAGCTAAAGTTGAAAAGTCCAAATCACCAGCTTTGCAAAAAGGGTTCAATGCTTTGAAACGTGAATCAACTAACATCAGTGCCCCACAAAAACGTGGTGTCTGCACTCGTGTAGGTACAATGACTCCACGTAAACCAAACTCTGCACTTCGTAAGTATGCCCGTGTTCGTTTGACGAACCGTCTCGAGGTAACTGCTTATATCCCGGGTATCGGACATAACCTTCAAGAGCACAGTGTTGTGTTGATCCGTGGAGGTAAAGTTAAAGACCTTGCAGGGGTTCGTTATCACATCGTTCGCGGAGCTCTTGATACTGCAGGCGTGAACAACCGTATGCAAGCTCGTTCGAAATACGGTGCTAAACGTCCAAAAGCTAAAAAAGCCTAAAATATTATAAGTAGCAGTCCTGAATATCTTCTGGGTTAATCCCAGGAGGTGTAGGATGTGCTCATGAAGAAAGAAAGGGGGATATCCATGCCACGCAAAGGTCCAGTTACGAAAAGAGACGTGTTGCCAGATCCGGTATACAGCAGCAAGCTGGTTACTCGTTTGATCAACCGCATCATGCTCGACGGAAAACGCGGTGTTGCTCAAAGCATTCTGTATAATGCGTTTAAGTTGATTCAAGAACGTACGGGTAATGACCCGATGGAAGTATTTGAAGCAGCAATCAAGAATATCATGCCAGTCCTGGAAGTTAAAGCTCGCCGTGTCGGCGGTGCCAACTACCAAGTACCAATCGAGGTAAAACCAGAGAGACGTACTGCTTTGGGATTACGTTGGCTCGTGAACTACTCCCGCAACCGCGGTGAGAAAACAATGGAAGAGCGTTTGGCGGCTGAGATCATCGACGCTTCCAACAACACAGGCGCTTCCGTTAAAAAACGTGAAGATACGCACAAAATGGCTGAAGCGAACAAAGCGTTTGCTCACTACCGTTGGTAGGATTCGGTTCACAATAATAACTTCAATTTTGAAGGGAGACCCATTTCATGGCAAGAGAGTTCTCCTTGAAAAATACACGTAATATCGGGATCATGGCTCATATTGATGCGGGTAAAACCACGACAACTGAGCGGATCTTGTTCTACACAGGACGTACGCACAAAATCGGTGAAGTACACGAAGGCGCTGCGACAATGGACTGGATGGAACAGGAACAGGAGCGCGGAATTACGATTACTTCCGCTGCGACTACCGCTGCTTGGAAAGGCCACCGCGTTAACATCATTGATACCCCGGGACACGTTGACTTCACTGTTGAAGTTGAACGTTCCCTTCGTGTATTGGACGGAGCAGTTGGTGTATTCAGTGCGAAAGAAGGCGTTGAGCCTCAGTCCGAAACCGTATGGAGACAGGCTGATAAGTACGGCGTACCTCGTATCGCTTATGTAAACAAAATGGATATCATCGGTGCTGACTTCCTGAACGTTGTCTCTGACATGCGTGATCGCCTTCAAGCGAACGCAGTTGCGATTCAACTTCCAATCGGTGCTGAAAATGATTTCAAAGGTATCATTGATATCGTTGCACAAAAGGCTCATATGTACAAAGATGACCTGGGACAAGATATCGAAGAAACTGAAATTCCTGCGGAATTTGCTGATCAAGTTGCAGAACTCCGTAACGAATTGGTTGAGCGTGTTGCTGAACTCGACGAAGATTTGACAATGAAATACCTGGAAGGCGAAGAAATCACTATTGATGAGATCAAAGCTGCCCTCCGTAAAGGTGTAGTTGATGTTAAGATCTTCCCGGTTATCTGTGGATCCTCGTATCGTAACAAAGGTGTTCAACTGATGTTGGATGCTGTTATCGACTACTTGCCGGCTCCAACAGATGTTCCATCTATCACGGGTCATCTTGAAGATGGAACTGAAGCAATTCGTAAGTCATCCGATGAAGAGCCTTTCTCCGCATTGGCCTTCAAAATCATGACTGACCCTTACGTTGGTAAATTGACATTCTTCCGCGTTTACTCCGGTGTTCTTCAATCCGGATCTTACGTATTGAACGCAACTAAAAACAAACGTGAGCGTATCGGTCGTATCCTTCAAATGCACGCGAACAGCCGTCAAGAGATCACTGAAGTTTACTCCGGTGACATTGCAGCTGCCGTAGGTTTGAAAGATACAGGTACAGGTGATACACTGTGTGATGAGAAAAACCCGGTTATCCTGGAGTCAATGAACTTCCCTGATCCGGTTATCGAAATCGCCGTTGAACCTAAAACCAAAGCTGACCAAGATAAAATGGGTGTTGCTCTCGGTAAGTTGACAGAAGAGGATCCAACTCTTCGTGCTCATACTGACGAAGAAACAGGCCAAACAATCTTGGCAGGTATGGGTGAGCTTCACCTTGATATCATCATCGACCGTATGCGTCGTGAGTTCAAGGTTGAAACTACTGTGGGTAAACCACAAGTAGCTTACCGTGAAACATTCCGTGCACCAGCGCGCGTTGAAGGTAAATTCGTTCGTCAATCCGGTGGTCGTGGTCAATACGGTCACGTATGGGTTGAGTTCGAACCTCTCGAGGCGGGTACAGGCAGCCAGTTCGAAAGTAAGGTTGTCGGTGGTTCTGTTCCAAGAGAATACATTCAACCAGCTCTTGCAGGTATCGAAGAGCAAATGAAAAACGGCGTTATCGCAGGCTTCCCGCTTGTTGACGTTAAGGCTACAATCGTAGACGGATCTTACCATGATGTCGATTCCAACGAGATGGCATTTAAAATTGCCGGATCGATGGCGCTGAAAGCTGCGAAAGACAAATGTAAGCCGGTTCTGCTTGAGCCAATCATGAAAGTAGAAGTAACCGTTCCAGAAGAGTATATGGGTGACGTTATGGGTATGCTTAACTCCCGTCGTGGCCGCATCGAAGGTATGGATTCCCGTAGTGGAGCCCAAATCATCCGTGCTAAAGTACCTTTGTCTGAAATGTTCGGATACTCTACAACTCTTCGTTCCGGTACTCAAGGACGCGGCGTATTCTCCATGGAGCTCTCTCACTATGAAGAAGTTCCTAAGAGCATCGCTGAAGAGATTGTTGCTAAAACAAAAGGAACCGAGTAGTTTTCTCTCATTGGATGAAAGTGCATAAGAGTCATGTATTCTTTGCACTTCATTTAGTGAAAACATAAAATTATAATTTTAAGGAGGCCACGTTCAAATGGCAAAGGCTAAATACGAACGTAATAAACCCCACGTTAACATTGGTACTATCGGTCACGTCGACCATGGTAAAACAACTCTGACTGCTGCAATCACAACTGTATTGTCCAAAACTTACGGTGGTGCAGCAATCGCATTCGATCAAATCGATAAAGCTCCAGAAGAGCGCGAACGCGGTATCACAATTTCTACATCACACGTTGAGTACGAAACTGATACTCGTCACTACGCTCACGTAGACTGCCCAGGTCACGCCGACTATGTTAAAAACATGATCACTGGCGCGGCACAAATGGACGGAGCTATCTTGGTAGTATCCGCAGCTGATGGCCCAATGCCACAAACTCGTGAGCACATCCTGCTCTCCCGTCAAGTAGGCGTACCTTACATTGTTGTATTCTTGAACAAATGTGATATGGTTGAAGACGAAGAGTTGTTGGAATTGGTTGAGATGGAAGTTCGCGACCTTCTTAACGAATATGAGTTCCCAGGTGATGATACTCCAATCACTCGTGGATCCGCTCGTGAAGCTCTGCAAAACCCTGATGGTGAGTGGGCTCAAAAAATCGTTGAGATGTTCAAAGAAATCGATACGTACATCCCACTGCCTGAGCGTCAAACTGACAAACCTTTCTTGATGCCTGTCGAGGACGTATTCTCTATCACTGGTCGTGGTACTGTTGCTACAGGTCGTGTAGAGCGTGGTACTGTTAAAGTCGGCGAAGAGATCGAAATCGTTGGTATTACTGAAGAAACTAAAAAATCCGTAGTTACGGGCGTTGAGATGTTCCGTAAATTGCTGGATTCCGCTCAAGCGGGTGACAACATCGGCGCATTGCTGCGTGGTGTTGATCGTACTCAAATCGAGCGTGGACAAGTTTTGGCAAAACCGGGTTCTGTTAAGCCTCACACAGAATTCACAGCTCAAATCTACGTTCTGACTAAAGAAGAGGGCGGACGTCACAAACCTTTCTTCACTGGTTACCGTCCACAGTTCTACTTCCGTACAACTGACGTAACAGGCATCATTAACTTGCCTGAAGGTACTGAAATGGTAATGCCTGGTGATAACATCACTGTTACTGTTTCCTTGATCTCCCCAATCGCGATTGAAGAAGGAACTAAGTTCTCCATTCGTGAAGGCGGACGTACAGTAGGTGCCGGTTCCGTCGCAAGCATCCAAAAATAATTCAGCTTAACGCTGAGTAAGCATATGCAACAGTGTACTGGAACGAGTAACATTGTATTGTAACGAAGCTTCGGAAGAGTTCTTTATCCGACATCGGATAGAGAACTCTTTTATTATGTAAATGATTCGGAACCTGCGTCATCAGGTTTAAACTTTCATTCGGAATTGTAAAGAAAGATTGGTTAAGGCAGCTAGTATAGAGTAGGAAAACAGCACATTAAACAAATTCATTTCACTCGAAAAGATTAGTTTAAATGTTTTTCTTAATTATGCTTGCAATACGCCCATCTTTTCTATATAATAATGAATGTTGTTCTGTGACGTTGCGATGATGTGAGAGGTTACTGGCACACCCGGCCCCTTTGCCATGGGACAGTGGCTAGAAAATTTTCACGGAGTATGTCCGATAAAAAATTGGGCGATAGAAGGAGGGACTAAAATGGCAAAGCAAAAAATTCGTATTCGTTTGAAAGCTTACGACCACAGAATTCTTGATCAATCCGCGGAGAAAATTGTTGAAACAGCAAAACGTTCGGGTGCTGGTGTATCCGGTCCGATTCCGCTTCCTACTGAAAAACAAATCATTACTATTCTTCGTGCGGTGCACAAGTACAAGGATTCTCGGGAACAATTCGAACAACGTACACATAAACGTTTGATCGACATCGTTAACCCGACTCCACAAACTGTGGATGCCTTGATGCGCTTGGATCTGCCGTCCGGTGTAGATATCGAAATTAAATTGTAATATAAGCTACAACAAAGACCATGTATAAAGGAAAAGAGGTGTCAACATGAAAGCAATCTTAGGAAAAAAACTCGGAATGACTCAAGTATTTACTCCTGAAGGTAACGTCGTTCCAGTAACGGTTATCGAAGCAGGCCCTTGTGTTGTTTTGCAAAAGAAAGACATTGAGAACGATGGCTACGAAGCAATTCAAATCGGTTACTCCGATAAGAAAGAGAAAAATGCTAACAAGCCAGAAGCAGGTCACGCTAAAAAAGCGAACACTGCCCCTAAGCGCTACGTTCGTGAAGTTCGCGGTATCAACATCGCAGAATATGAAGTTGGCCAAGAACTGAAAGCTGACATTTTCGCTGAAGGCGAATTCGTTGACGTAACGGGTGTTTCTAAAGGTAAAGGTTTTGCCGGCGTTATCAAACGTTGGGGACAAAGCACTGGACCTATGTCACACGGTTCGCGTTACCACCGTGGCCCGGGTTCAATGGGTTCGATCCAAGCTAACCGCGTTCCTAAAGGCAAACGCCTGCCAGGACACATGGGACATGATACTGTTACAATCCAACGTCTTGAAGTAGTTAAAGTAGACGCTGAGCGTAACGTGTTGCTCGTGAAAGGTTCCATTCCTGGACCGAAAAACAGTCTCATTAAAGTTAAAGAAACGGTGAAAAAATAACCACTGAAGAAAGGAGGAACACAAAATGCCAAAAGTATCAGTTTACAATGTAGATGGTAGCCAAGTAGGCGAAGTTGAATTGAACGATGCGGTTTTCGGAATTGAGCCGAACCAACACGTTCTGTACGATGCAGTTCTTATGCAACGCGCTTCCCTTCGTCAAGGTACCCACAAAGTAAAAGGACGTTCTGAAGTACGTGGCGGTGGACGTAAGCCTTGGAAACAAAAAGGTACAGGTCGCGCTCGTCAAGGTTCAATTCGTTCACCACAATGGAAAGGCGGCGGTATCGTATTTGGTCCAACACCACGGAGCTATGCGTATAAACTGCCTAAGAAAGTTCGCCGTTTGGCGATCAAATCAGCCCTTTCATCCAAAGTGCTTGACAATGACATTATCGTTTTGGACGCTCTCACGTTGAGCACGCCTAAAACTAAAGAATTCGCAGCCATCTTGAGTAACCTCAAAGTGGGACGTAAGGCTTTGATCGTAGCTCCTAGCTATGATGATAATGTAGCTCTTTCCGCACGGAATATTCCAGGCGTGAAATTCGTAGCTGCTGACGGCATTAATGTTCTTGACGTGCTTTCGCACGACAAACTGATCATTACGAAAGAAGCAGTTCAGAAGGTAGAGGAGGTGCTCGCGTAATGAAGGATCCTCGTGATATTGTAAAACGTCCGATTATTACGGAACGTACTGCTGACATGATGAATGACTTGAAATATGTATTTGAAGTCGATATCCGTGCAAACAAAACCGAGATCAAGAAAGCCGTGGAAGCTATTTTCAACGTAAAAGTGAAAAACGTGAACACGCTTCGTGTTCCAGCTAAGCCAAAACGGTACGGACGTTATTCCGGATATACTAGCGAATGGAAAAAAGCGTTTGTAACGCTGACACAAGACAGCAAAACGCTTGAGTTCTTTGAAACTGTATAATTGAATTTTTGAAGTAAGGAGGGAAACCCAGTGCCAATCAAAAAGTATAAACCAACTTCCCCGGCAAGACGGAACATGTCCGTTTCTACATTTGAGGAAATCACCACAGATCAGCCGGAGAAATCGTTGTTGGCCCCATTGAGCAAACAAGCAGGCCGCAACAACCAAGGTAAAATTACAGTTCGTCACCATGGTGGTGGACACAAACGTAAATACCGTATCATTGACTTCAAACGTACTAAAGATGGAATACCGGGCCGCGTTGCTACGATTGAGTATGACCCGAACCGTACATCTAACATCGCTCTGATTCACTATGCTGATGGTGAAAAACGTTATATCATCGCTCCTAAAGGTTTGAAAGTTGGAGATCAAGTATTCTCCGGACCTGAATCAGACATCAAAATCGGAAACGCATTGCCACTCGAAAATATTCCAGTAGGTACTGTTATCCACAACATCGAGTTGAAACCAGGTAAAGGCGGACAATTGGTTCGTGCTGCTGGTACAGAAGCTCAATTGCTTGGTAAAGAAGAAAAATACGTTTCAGTTCGTCTCTCTTCCGGAGAAGTTCGTCGTATTTTGAAAGTTTGCCGCGCAACAATTGGATCTGTTGGTAACCAAGACCACGAGCTTATCAAAATCGGTAAAGCCGGTCGTAGCCGTTGGTTGGGTAAACGTCCTGAAGTTCGTGGTGTAGTAATGAACCCTAACGATCACCCACACGGTGGTGGTGAAGGTCGTGCTCCAATCGGACGTAAATCGCCAATGTCACCATGGGGTAAACCTACTCTTGGTTACAAAACGCGTAAGAAAAATAAAGCTTCTGATAAATACATCATTCGCCGCCGCACGAAGTAATACACACTGTGCATAACTTCGTGAGGCATCTGCGGATGCATAATAGCTACGTTTGAAGGGAGGATCTCCACATGGGTCGCAGTTTGAAAAAAGGGCCATTCATTGATGGCTACATGCTGAAAAAAGTAGAAGAGATGGAAGCATCCGGTAAGAAACTCGTTATTAAAACCTGGTCCCGTCGTTCTACAATTTTCCCGCAATTCATCGGACACACATTTGGCGTATATGACGGTCGTAAACACGTACCAGTATACGTAACTGAGGACATGGTCGGACACAAACTGGGTGAGTTCGCTCCAACCCGTACGTACAAAGGCCATACTGATGATGATAAGAAAACAAGAAGATAAATGAACATCTTTAATGTTTGAGAGGAGGTTACACAATGGAAGCAAAAGCACATGCTAAGTTTATCCGGATTGCTCCTCGTAAAGTTCAACTCGTTGTTGACTTGATTCGCGGCAAGCAAGTAGGTGAGGCGGTTGCCATTCTCCGTCACACTCCGAAATCCGCTTCTCCGATTGTTGAGAAGTTGCTTAACTCCGCGATTGCAAATGCGGAACATAACTATTCTTTGGATGTTAATAACTTGGTCATTTCGCAAGCTTACGTGAACCAAGGACCGACAATGAAACGTTTCCGCCCTCGTGCAATGGGACGTGCAAGTCGTATTAACAAACGTACTAGCCACATCACTTTGGTGGTATCTGAAAAGTAGAAGGAGGGGAAATGTGTGGGCCAAAAGGTAAATCCAGTCGGACTCCGTGTCGGAATTATCCGTGACTGGGAATCTAAGTGGTATGCAGGTAAAGACTTCGGCGATCTTTTGATGGAAGACGTGAAAATTCGTGAATTCCTGAAAAATAAATTGAAAGACTCCGCTATGTCTCGTGTTGAAATCGAGAGAGCGGCTAACCGCGTAAACGTAACGATTCACACTGCGAAACCAGGTATGGTTATCGGTAAGGGTGGTTCGGAAGTTGAAAATCTTCGTAATCAAATTACGAAAATCGCAGGCGGTAAAAAAGTACACATCAACATTTCTGAAATTAAGAACCAAGACCTGGACGCGATCCTGGTAGCTGAAAGCATTGCACAACAATTGGAACGTCGTGTTTCTTTCCGTCGTGCTCTGAAACAAGCTATTCAAAGAACAATGCGCTCTGGTGCAAAAGGTATTAAAACTCAAGTGGGCGGACGTCTTGGCGGTGCTGAGATCGCACGTTCGGAAGGCTACAGCGAAGGAACTGTTCCACTGCACACGCTTCGTGCCGACATCGACTACGGTACAGCAGAGGCTCATACTACTTACGGCCGTATCGGCGTAAAAGTATGGATCTATCGTGGAGAGGTTCTTCCTACGGCTAAGAAACAGGCTGCTAAGGAAGGAGGCAACTAATCATGTTGGTACCAAAACGTGTAAAACACCGTAAGCAACAACGTGGACATATGAAGGGCCAAGCTAAAGGCGGAACTACGCTGAACTTTGGCGAGTATGGTCTGCAAGCTACGGAACCGGCTTGGATTACGAACCGTCAAATCGAAGCGGCTCGTATTGCGATGACTCGTTACATCAAACGTGGTGGTAAAGTTTGGATCAAAATTTTTCCAGACAAACCAATCACTCAAAAGCCTCTCGAGGTTCGGATGGGTAGCGGTAAAGGTAACGTAGAAAAATGGGTTGCAGTTGTGAAACCAGGTAAGATCATGTTTGAACTTGCTGGTGTACCGGAGGATGTTGCACGCGAAGCAATGCGTCTTGCCGCTCACAAACTGCCAATCAAAACGAAGTTTGTGAAACGTGAAGAATTGGGTGGTGAAGCAAATGAAAGCTAGTGAATTTCGCAACCTAACCTCTGCTGAAATCGAGCAAAAGATTGCCGGATTTAAAGAAGAACTCTTTAACCTCCGCTTTCAACTCGCTACCGGTCAGCTGGATAACCCGACTCGAATCCGTGATGTGCGGAAAGAAATAGCTCGTGCTAAAACCATTATCCGTGAAAGAGAATTGGGAATCGGTTAATTAGGGATCGGATGTCTAATCCGTCCGTAATCAGGAAGGAGGCCAACAATGAGCGAAGAACGTAACGCACGTAAAGTGCAAACAGGTAAAGTAGTCAGTGATAAAATGGATAAAACGATCGTTGTTGCTGTAGAAACTTACAAAAAACACGACTTGTACCATAAACGTATCAAGGTTACTAAAAAATTCAAAGCGCATGACGAAGAAAACACTGCGAAAATCGGTGACACTGTGAAAATCATGGAGACTCGTCCGCTTTCGAAAGATAAACGCTGGAGACTTACTGAAGTCGTAGAAAAAGCGATTATCATCTAATGCATCAGCAGCATAGCTGAAAGGAGGAATACTAAATGATTCAACCATTTACACGTTTGACTGTGGCTGACAACTCCGGTGCGAAGGAACTGATGTGTATCCGCGTACTCGGCGGTACGGGACGTCGTACAGCTCAAATCGGTGATCTGATCGTTTGTTCTGTAAAACAAGCAACACCAGGCGGCGTTGTCAAAAAAGGTGATGTAGTTAGAGCGGTTGTCGTTCGTACGAAACGTTCTGTACGTCGTAAAGACGGTTCCTACATCGGTTTTGATGAAAATGCAGCGGTTGTTGTAAAAGACGACAGAAGCCCACGTGGAACACGTATTTTCGGACCTGTTGCTCGTGAACTCCGCGAGAAAGACTTCATGAAAATCGTTTCCTTGGCCCCAGAAGTTATCTAAAGCTTAATCTCGTGATGTTAGAAACAGGAGGTGTACGAAATGCCAAGAGTGAAAAAAGTTCTGGAATCCCATAACAATAAACTTCATGTTAAAAAAGAAGATACAGTTATGGTGATCAGCGGTAAAGACAAAGGTAAAAAAGGCCGTGTCATCGCTGCTTATCCTCGTGAGAACCGTGTCCTTGTGGAAGGTGTTAACATGATTAAAAAACACCAGAAGCCTAACCAGCAAAATCCGCAAGGCGGCATTATCGAGAAGGAAGCTCCGATTCACGTTTCCAACGTAATGCACATCGATCCAAAGAGCGGAAAAGTAACCCGTGTAGGTTACAAAGTGTTGGATAACGGAAAGAAAGTGCGCGTTGCTAAACGTTCCGGAGAAATTATCGACTAATTGAACCGAATGAGAAAGGAGGTCTATGATTCATGGCAGCAAGAATGAAAGAACGTTACCTGAACGAAATTGCTCCTGCTTTGATGCAGAAGTTTAACTATACAACGGTAATGCAAGTGCCGAAAATCGAGAAAATCGTTATCAACATGGGTGTGGGCGACGCTGTCCAAAACTCCAAAGTGTTGGATTCCGCAGTAAACGATTTGCAATTGATCGCAGGTCAAAAACCTGTAATCACTCGTGCTAAAAAATCTATTGCAGGTTTTAAACTACGTGAGAACATGCCTATCGGTGTGAAAGTAACATTACGCGGCGAGCGCATGTACTTCTTCCTCGATAAATTGCTCAACGTTACGCTTCCTCGTGTCCGCGACTTCCGCGGTGTATCGAGCAAAGCTTTCGACGGACGTGGTAACTATACACTGGGTCTGAAAGAACAACTGATCTTCCCAGAGATCGAGTATGATAAAGTAGACAAAGTCCGCGGTATGGACATTGTCATTGTTACAACGGCGAAAACAGACGAAGAGTCCCGTGAGTTGCTCACGCAACTGGGAATGCCTTTCGTAAAATAATGTTACTATAACGTTTCCGGGTGTCTGGAAAGACTCCCTTTTCTCCGAAATTATTTAGGAGGTGTCAGGCTAAGTGGCAAAAACTTCGATGAAAGTTAAACAACAACGTACACCAAAGTTTAAAGTACGTGCTTATACACGCTGTGAGCGTTGCGGACGTCCACATTCGGTACTGCAGAAGTTCAAAATTTGCAGAATTTGCTTCCGTGAATTAGCTTATAAAGGCCAGATCCCTGGCGTGAAAAAAGCAAGCTGGTAAAAAGTCCTGAACGGGAAGGAGGTTAACTCACAATGACTATGTCTGATCCAATTGCAGATATGCTTACTCGTATTCGTAACGCGAACACAGTTCGTCACGAAACGGTAGAAATGCCTGCTTCGACAATGAAAAAACAAATCGCCGACATCCTGAAGCGTGAAGGTTTCATCCGTGATGCTGAAGTTATCGACGATAACAAACAAGGGATTATCCGTGTTTTCCTGAAATACGGTCAAAATAACGAGCGTGTTATTACTGGTCTGAAAAGAATCAGTAAACCTGGTCTTCGTGTTTACACGAAAAGCAACGAAGTACCTCGTGTACTTGGTGGTCTGGGTATCGCTATTATCTCGACATCCAAAGGTATCATGACGGACAAAGAAGCTCGTCAATCGAAATCCGGCGGAGAAGTCGTCTGCTACGTTTGGTAATATAACGTCACAAGATAGGAGGTGCAACATATGTCTCGTATTGGTCGCAAACCAATTACAGTACCAAGTGGTGTGGACATCACACTGGACAACACCGTTATTACGGTAAAAGGACCTAAAGGATCTTTGACTCGTGAACTTCATAAAGACATGAAAGTAACGGTTGAAAACAACGAAATTACAGTTGTGCGTCCTTCCGATAACAAAACTCACCGTTCTTTGCACGGCACAACGCGTAGCGTTGTAAACAACATGGTGAGTGGCGTTACTGAAGGATTCGCAAAATCTCTGGAGCTGGTTGGGGTCGGATATCGTGCAAGCAAATCCGGAGATAAAATCGTTCTGAACGTTGGCTACTCTCACCCGGTTGAAATTACACCGGAAGCGGGAATCGAGTTCGAAGTTCCTTCGAACACGAAAATCATCGTTCGCGGAATCGATAAAGAGCGTGTAGGTGCTTACGCTGCTAAAATCCGTTCCGTTCGTGAACCTGAGCCGTACAAAGGTAAAGGTATTAAATATGAAGGCGAGCGTATCATCCGTAAGGAAGGTAAAGCCGGTAAGAAGAAATAAGATTTTTCTTGCCGCCTTTGCGCGGTTTTCGGCTTGCTTGCTTCTTGTGTTTCTAATATACCCCGTGGCTTCTGGTTTGAAGCCAGCGAGGTAACCTGAAAGGAGTGAATCCCTGAGATGATTACGAAACAAGATAAAAACAAGGCTCGTCTGAAAAGACACCTGCGTGTTCGTAAGAAAATCCAAGGAACGGCAGCACGTCCTCGTTTGAACGTATTCCGTTCTGGTAAACATATGTATGCTCAAATCATCGATGATGTAGCTGGTGTTACGATCGCTTCCGCGTCTACTGTAGACAAAGAATTGAGCGGCGACATCCAAAACGGCGCATCTGTTGAATCTGCTCGTAAAGTTGGCGAACTCGTTGCTAAACGTGCGAAAGACAAAGGCGTTTCAAACATCGTATTTGACCGTAGCGGTTATCTGTACCATGGTCGTATCGCAGCATTGGCTGCAGCGGCTCGTGAAGCAGGACTTGAGTTTTAAGATATTTTTAAAAAGGAGGTTAACGACTTGCGTGTAGATCCGAATACTTTGGAACTGTCTGAAAGAGTTGTAAATATTAATCGCGTAGCTAAAGTAGTAAAAGGCGGACGCCGTTTCAGCTTTAGCGCACTGGTTGTAGTCGGCGACGGCAACGGCTGGGTTGGAGCTGGTATCGGTAAAGCGGGCGAAGTACCTGATGCAATTCGCAAAGGTATTGAAGACGCTAAGAAAAACCTTGTACACGTTCCACTCGTAGGAACTTCGATTCCTCACTTGGTAACAGGTAAGTTCGGCGCAGGACGCGTCCTGTTGAAACCAGCATCTGAAGGTACTGGTGTTATCGCTGGTGGTCCTGTACGTGCGGTTCTCGAACTTGCTGGTGTAGGTGACATTTTGACAAAATCTCTGGGTTCTTCGAATTCCATGAACATGGTCAATGCGACTTTGGAAGGTTTGTCCCGTTTGAAACGTGCTGAAGACGTGGCAAAACTGCGCGGCAAATCCGTCGAAGAGCTTCTGGGTTAAGGAGGGAATCTCATGGCTAAATTAGAAATTACCCTCGTCCGCAGCTTGATCGGACGTCCGGAGACGCAAAGAACAACTGTGAAAACATTGGGCTTGCGCAAAATCAACAGCAAAGTGGTTCAAAACGACAATCCTGCCATTCGTGGTATGATTAACAAAGTAAGCCACTTGGTCGCTGTTAAAGAAGTAGAAGTTTAAAAAAGGGTTAATCCCACAAATCTTTAAGGAGGTGCAACGAACGATGAAGTTACATGAGCTTTCACCATCTCCTGGATCCCGCAAAGAACGTAAACGTCTTGGTCGCGGTCCAAGTAGTGGTACTGGTAAAACATCAGGTCGCGGTCACAAAGGACAAAATTCTCGTTCCGGCGGTGGTGTTCGTCCAGGCTTCGAAGGTGGACAAAATCCATTGTATCGTCGCTTGCCAAAACGCGGTTTCGTAAACCCAACTCGCAAAGAATACGCAGTTGTGAATACTGAAGACTTGAACAGTTTTGCTGAGGGTACTGAAGTAACTCCAGAATTCTTGATGACGAACGGCGTAGTTAAAAACGCTAAATCCGGAATCAAAATTCTGGGTAACGGTGAAGTCACTGTGAAGTTGACTGTTAAAGCTAACAAGTTTTCTCAATCTGCGGTGGAGAAAATTGAAGCTGCCGGCGGTAAAACCGAGGTGATTTAATGTTCAAGACCCTAAAGAATATCTGGCGGGTTGAAGATCTGCGCAAAAGGGTATTATTTACCCTTTTTGTACTGATCATTTACCGCATCGGATCCTTCGTTCCAGTACCTGGGGTTAACAAAGAGGTTTTCGAAGCGACAAATTCTGCGGGTAAAGAAGTTTTTGGACTTCTCAATACGTTCTCGGGTGGAGCGCTCTTTCAGTTCTCGATATTTGCGCTCGGGATCGTGCCTTACATCACTGCGTCTATCATAGTGCAGCTGCTTTCCATGGACGTTATTCCTAAACTAGCGGAGTGGGCAAAGCAGGGTGAACAAGGTAAGAAGAAATCTGCACAACTGACCCGTTATTTAACGGTAGGTCTGGCATTGATTCAAGCGTTTGGTACGTCGATCGGATTCAACCGCTTATACAATACAGAAATGGTGCCTAACGCAACATTTGCAGATTATATCTTGATCGCGATTGTACTTACGGCCGGTACTTCATTCCTAATGTGGCTTGGTGAGCAGATCACCGAGAAGGGCATAGGAAACGGGATTTCGATCTTGATCTTTGCGGGTATCCTATCAACGGTGCCTAATATTATCAAACAAACGATCGAATCCGACTTTATCCAAGCTGATCAAATGTTCATGAACATTCTTAAAGGGGTAATCGTAGCAATTGTTATTGTGCTGATTATCATAGGTGTCATTTACATTCAGCAGGCGATTCGGAAAATTCCGGTACAGTACGCTAAACGTGTCGTAGGTAACAAAATGTACGGTGGACAGAACACACATATCCCGCTGAAGATTAATGCAGCAGGTGTTATCCCTGTCATCTTTGCTTCATCTCTGTTGATGTTCCCATCGATCATCGCAAACTTCTGGGCTGATCGTACATGGGCACAGTGGATCGGAGCCAATCTCACTACTCACAAACCTCTGGGTATGTTACTCTATGTAGTGATGATTTTCGGATTCACATTCTTCTATACTTTTGTACAGATGAATCCACAGCAGATGGCTGACAACATGAAAAAGAACGGCGGTTACATCCCAGGCATTCGTCCGGGTAAAGCAACCGAGAAATATCTGACCCGTGTCATGACTCGTTTGACAACGGCAGGTGCCATCTTCTTGGCAGTAATTTCCGTTCTGCCTGTAATCTTGGGGGCACTTTCTGGTTTGCCTCAATCCGCGCAAATTGGAGGAACTTCTCTCCTGATCGTTATCGGTGTTGCGCTGGATACGATGAAGCAAATCGAAAGCCAATTGATCAAACGCCACTACAAAGGTTTTATCAATAAATAGGCAATAGGTACCGGTCAAGCTAAGATTTACTTGCCGGCACCTATTGTGCTGTTTGTTGATGTAGGGTAGTCTTGGAGGGAGTGACATAACGTGAACATCCTATTCATGGGCCCTCCGGGGGCAGGAAAAGGAACGCAAGCAGACGTCATTGTGAAAGAGTTCGGTATTCCCCACATTTCAACAGGCGATGCATTTCGTCTCGCGATTAAGCAGGGAACTCCCATTGGCCTGAAAGCCAAGGAATATATGGATCAAGGATTGCTCGTACCAGATGATGTAACCATTGGCATCGTTGAAGAACGTTTGCAGCAGCCTGATTGCAGAGAAGGATTCCTCTTGGATGGATTTCCAAGAACCCTGTCTCAAGCAGAAGCGCTCGATGGCATTCTGGATCGACTGAACTCAGGTCTCGATCATGTAATCAACCTGAAAGTGGACCGCAACAAATTGCTGGCCCGTTTGACGGGTCGTCGCATTTGTAAGAACTGTGGCGCCACTTATCATGTCGTGTTCAATCCGCCCAAGCAGGAAGGTATTTGTGATAAATGCGGCGGTGACTTGTACCAGCGCTCTGATGATAATGAAGAGAGCGTAGGCACACGTCTCGACGAATATATCAACAAAACAGCACCACTCCTCACATTTTATGAGAACAAAGGCCTTCTTCGTCAAATGGACGGAGAGCAGGATATCGATCAAGTTTCTCATGAAATCGTGTCCCTGCTGCGAGGTTAATTGAATGATCATTGGTAAGTCCGAAACGGAACTGGGCTTGATGAGGGAAGCGGGGAGAATTGTTGCGGAAACGCATCGTCTCTTGGCAGAGCATATCGCTCCCGGTATTACGACTGGAGAACTTGACCATATGGCCGATCAATACATCCGCAGTCAAGGAGCTGTGCCGTCTTTCAAAGGTTATAACGGTTTCCCTGCCAGTGTGTGCGCTTCAGTGAATGAAGAGTTGGTGCATGGATTTCCCGGCAAACGAAAGTTGAACGAGGGCGATATCGTTACGTTTGACATTGGCGCGCAGTACCAGGGTTATCACGGAGATTCCGCCTGGACTTATCCAGTCGGCCGTATTTCCGAAGAAGCCCGTCGTCTTCTGGACGTTACCGAGGCTTCGTTATACGCAGGTCTGGCGCTGGTAAAACCGGACGTTCGCTTGTTTACAATATCTCATGCGATTCAGAAATATATTGAAGATGAAGGGTTCTCGGTAGTACGTGAATATGTCGGTCATGGCATAGGAGCGAATCTGCACGAAGAACCACAGATTCCGAACTATGGTCTTCCTGATCGGGGACCACGGCTTAAAGCGGGCATGGTGCTGGCCATAGAGCCGATGGTTAACGCAGGTAGACGGTATGTGAAAACGTTGGAAGATAACTGGACTGTCGTCACTGTTGATGGATCGTTATGCGCCCACTTTGAACACACCGTAGCAGTTACACCGGAAGGCATGGAAATTTTCACAAAACTGAATGCGTAGGTGATAAGGCATGAACAATCAGTCTAATCCGCAGCTCGGTCAACTTGTGAAGATCCGTAAAGGCCGCAATGCGGACCAAGCCGCAGTAATTGTTGCTATAGCGGACAGTAAGTTCGTATATATTGCGGATGGGGACAAACGTAAGTTTGATCAACCCAAGAAGAAGAATATTCTTCATCTTGAGCTCCAGCCGATGATTAGCAGCGAGGTCGTAAACAGTTTAAACGAGAGTGGTCGGGTGACAAACGGAAAGCTCCGCTATGCGGTTCATTCGTTTCTGGAATCCACCAACATTCAAGCTGAAGAGAAAGGAGACTGACTAATGGCCAAGGAAGATGTCATTGAAGTGGAAGGTACGGTTCTCGAGCCGCTACCGAATGCAACGTTCAAGGTTGAGCTTGAGAACGGTCATCAAATTCTCGCTCACGTTTCCGGCAAGTTGCGGATGCACTTTATCCGTATCCTGACTGGAGACAAAGTGGTTGTTCAGTTATCACCTTATGATTTGACAAAAGGTCGTATAACTTACCGTAAATAGTAGTAGACAGTTGCAATGAACTGTGAAGCTTATGAAGCGGGTTTTGCCCGGCAAAACTTGCGAAAGCTTCGAAGCCGGTTTTACAATAGTAAAACAAGGTCAATGCTTACGAAGAGGGTTTTGCTAAGCAAAACTTTGAGGAGGTAATTCACATGAAGGTAAGACCTTCGGTCAAGCCGATTTGCGAAAAATGCAAAGTCATTCGCCGCAAAGGGAATGTTATGGTTATCTGTGAAAATCCGAAACACAAACAAAAACAAGGTTAAAGAAGGGGGTGTAGCGTAAAATGGCACGTATAGCTGGTGTGGATTTGCCACGTGATAAGCGCGTTGAGATCGCCTTGACTTATATTTTCGGAATCGGTAAAACGACTTCCCAGAAAATTCTGAGCACAACAGGCATCAACAAGGACACTCGTGTCCGTGATTTGACGGAAGATGAAGTCAGCAAATTGCGGGAAAGTATCGACAAAGAGGTCAAAGTAGAAGGTGACCTGCGTCGTGAAATCTCTTTGAATATTAAACGTTTGACGGAGATCGGTTGTTACCGTGGAGTTCGTCATCGTCGTGGTCTGCCTGTTCGTGGACAACGTACGAAAACGAATGCTCGTACTCGTAAAGGTCCTCGTCGTACTGTAGCGAACAAGAAGAAATAATAAGGGGGATAAGAGAAAATGGCTAAACCGAAAAAAGTCGTACGTACTAAACGTCGTGACCGTAAAAATATTGAATCTGGCGTGGCACATATCCGCTCCACGTTCAATAACACTATCGTTACCATTACGGACCCTCACGGAAACGCAATTTCGTGGGCAAGCTCCGGCGGCCTCGGATTCAGAGGTTCCCGTAAATCGACTCCGTTT
Organism: Paenibacillus sp. 1A_MP2; assembly: GCF_052244825.1. Taxonomy (NCBI): domain Bacteria; kingdom Bacillati; phylum Bacillota; class Bacilli; order Caryophanales; family Paenibacillaceae; genus Paenibacillus; species Paenibacillus sp. 1A_MP2. The sequence continues at coordinate 1,254,149 of NZ_JBQQCS010000001.1, forward strand.
GCTGCACAAATGGCTGCTGAGACTGCTGCCAAAGCTGCAATGGAACATGGGATGAAAGCCGTTGAGGTTATGGTTAAAGGACCAGGCGCAGGCCGTGAAGCAGCGATCCGCTCTTTGCAAGCTGCTGGTCTTGAAGTTAACCTGATCAAAGACGTAACTCCAGTCCCGCATAACGGATGCCGTCCTCCAAAACGTCGTCGTGTCTAATGAGATTTGCCCCTGCGTGTGGTATATTTCCGGCACAATCTGCTAATAATGGTTGTTTAGGCATACTACTACATGTTTTCGCAAGAGAAGGTAAATGTTTCATAGAGGACCGACGTTTTGAAGGAGGGGTATTGCAGTGATTGAAATCGAAAAGCCGAAAATTGAGACGGTAGACGTCAACGATGATGGCACCTATGGGAAATTCGTAGTAGAACCGCTGGAGCGCGGATACGGTACGACGCTTGGAAACTCGCTTCGTCGTATCTTGCTCTCCTCACTGCCGGGTGCGGCAGTGTCTTCGGTTCAAATCGATGGCGTTCTGCATGAATTTGCTACAGTTCCTGGCGTTATGGAAGATGTAACGGAGGTTATTCTTAACCTGAAAGCTTTGTCGCTCAAAATTCACTCTGACGAGGAGAAAGTGCTCGAGATTGATGCTGAAGGCGAAGGAGCAATTACGGCGGGAGATATCCGTGCTGACTCCGATGTGGAGATCCTTAACCCGGATTTGCACATTGCTACGCTCGGACCAGGTTCGAGACTTCACATGCGTATTTTTGCCAATCGCGGTCGCGGCTACGTCCAGGCAGATCGGAATAAACGCGATGACCAGCCGATCGGCGTCATCCCAGTCGATTCCATCTTCACCCCGATCAGCCGCGTTAACTACGCTGTGGAAAATACGCGTGTCGGCCAAGTAACCAACTATGACAAGCTCACGTTGGAAGTTTGGACTGACGGAAGTATTCGTCCTGAAGAGGCTGTAAGCCTTGGCGCTAAAATTTTGACCGAGCACTTGATGCTCTTCGTGGGTCTTACAGACGAAGCGAAAGACGCAGAGATCATGGTCGAAAAAGAAGAAGACAAAAAAGAAAAAGTACTCGAAATGACGATCGAAGAGCTGGATCTCTCTGTTCGTTCCTACAACTGCCTCAAACGTGCTGGTATTAATACCGTGCAAGAGCTGACCACGAAAACGGAAGAAGACATGATGAAAGTCCGTAACCTCGGACGCAAGTCTTTGGAAGAAGTTCAAGAGAAGCTTGAGGAACTCGGTTTGGGACTCCGTACAGAAGAATAGACAGCCGAGTGCTTGAAGTGAAGGAGGGAAAACAATGGCATACCAAAAGTTGGGCCGTAATTCCAGCGCACGTAAAGCTTTGTTCCGTGACCTGGTAACCGACCTGTTCTTATACGAACGCATTCAGACAACTGAAGCGAAAGCAAAAGAGGTTCGCTCTATTGCTGAAAAACTGATCACTAAAGCGAAAAAGGGAGATCTTCATGCCCGTCGCCAAGTGGCAGCTTATGTTCGCCGCGAAACAATCGATGGTGAGCAAGATGCAATCCAAAAACTGTTTAGCGAATTGTCCGGTCGTTACGCTGAGCGTCCAGGTGGGTACACTCGTATCCTTAAACTGGGACCTCGTCGTGGTGACGCTGCGCCTATGGTTTACTTGGAACTGGTTGACCGCGCGTAAAACAGATGAGATGAGGAAAGGGGACAGAATCACTGATTCTGGATTAACCCTTTTTTTCTCTTCATTTCGGAATTCGTGCTGTAGTAGAAGCTCCGAAAGGGGCTTCTTTTGCTGTTCGGGATAGGCACATGTATAGTATGGAACAAAGGTGTGGTAATGATGCGCAACTTATGTATGACGTTAACTTATGATGGCACTGCCTATTACGGCTTTCAGGTTCAGCCGGGAGGGAACACCATCCAGGACCATCTTGAAGATGCCATTCGTGCTTTGACCGGTGAGAAGGTTAAAATTACGGGATCAGGCAGAACGGATGCTGGCGTCCACGCTCGCAGACAGATCTTCAATTTCCCTACGGAATCCCAGATCCCGATTGAACGATGGTGTATTGCGCTCAACTCCAGATTACCTTCGGATATTATCGTTATTGATGCGGCTGAAGTACCACACGATTTTCATTCTCGCTATGCAGCGAAAAAGAAAACGTATCGGTACACCGTCAATGCGAATCAATTCCCGGATGTATTCAACCGGAGGCTGCAATATCATCATCATGCCAAGCTGGACATTGTGGCAATGCAGGAGGGGTTGCGTCATTTTATTGGTACGTACGATTTCACCTCCTTTGCTTCACGCAAGTCTCAGAAAGAGAATCATGTACGTTCGGTATACGATGCATGGATAGAAGTGGACCGTTCAATGTGTAGGGACCATCCGCGCGATCAGGGTGTCATTCACATCTATGTGAGTGGTAACGGCTTTTTGCAGCATATGGTTCGTATTATTGTAGGTACCTTGCTGGAGATCGGAGAGGGCAAAAGGAAAGCCTCTGATGTACCGAATATGATTGCTGCTTGTAATCGTTCTGCTGCAGGACCTACTGCAGTTAGCTGCGGTTTAATGCTCTGGGACCTCGAATACAGAAAAGATTAAATTTGCGAAGTGAAATGCTTAATTAACACTTGCGATTTAAGCTCCTATCATGTAATATAAAAGTTGTGTTTTCTTAATGGCTTTCCCACAGCCCCAATTAAGAGGGTCACAACGAAAGAACTATCCATCAACACCTAAAAGTTATCACTTAATGAACGAAGATAAATGAATATAATGATGTTGAACATTTTAAGGAGGAACTTTTCATGCGTACCACGTACATGGCGAAGCCTAACGAAGTTGAGCGCCAATGGCACATCATTGATGCCGAAGGCAAAACGCTCGGACGTTTGGCGAGCGAAGCAGCTGCTTTGATCCGCGGCAAACATAAGCCACAATTCACTCCACATGTGGACACTGGCGATTTCGTTGTTATCATCAATGCAGAGAAAATTGTATTGACTGGTAAAAAAATGCAAGGTAAAAAATACTACCGTCACTCGATGCACCCAGGTGGTTTGAAAGTAACTACAGCTGAAGAGATGGTTAAAAACAAACCGGAACGTATGTTGGAGTTGGCTGTTCGCGGTATGCTTCCTAAAACTCGCATGGGCGAGAAAATGAAGTTGAGACTTAAAGCGTACAGAGGCACTGAGCATCCACATGCAGCACAAAAACCAGAAGTTTATGAACTTCGCGGTTAATTAAAAGGAGGACAGTTTCATGGCACAAGTACAATACTATGGGACAGGTCGTCGTAAACATTCGGTAGCTCGTGTTCGCCTTGTACCGGGTGAAGGACGCATTGTCATCAATAAACGTGATATTAATGAATACTTCGGTTTGGAAACACTCAAACTGATCGTAAAACAACCACTGAACCTGACAGAAACACTCAGCAACTATGATGTTCTTGTTATCGCTCATGGTGGCGGAATCTCCGGTCAAGCCGGCGCGATCCGTCACGGTATCTCCCGCGCTTTGTTGAAAGCAGATCCGGAATACCGTGCTTCCCTGAAAAAAGCAGGATTCCTGACTCGTGACCCACGGATGAAAGAGCGTAAAAAATACGGTCTCAAAGCCGCACGTCGCGCACCACAGTTCTCCAAACGTTAATATGCATTACAAGCCTTTGGCCTCGGCCGAAGGCTTTTTTATATTCTATAAACCCATTAGGCTACAATGATCTTTCTTTACTCCAGCTGAGGTTGTGGATTAGCTTCAGATTCTTCTGTAGCTATGTGAAAGTATCTCCCTACAATCCAATGAATTAGAACCACCCCATCTCATCATCTCAGCTCATTATGACGGACTGCGAATTGCATTCCTTCTTCCTCCAATCAAACCCTTCAGCAAATGCAATTCTCCGACATTCATTAACCTATTTCTTGAATTTAGACTTCACCATGTTTGTAATTAATCATTTTTCATCCCCTATTTTCATCAGTATTTCTTATGGTTTTGATAAAGGTCCCTTACAATTGATGAATAAGATCCATTATCTATTTCATTAATAAATTCACCTTTCCCTTTGATATCCCCAAGGATCTATAGAGTTGTTCTATACTTCGAATGATTCACTTGTGACGATAAATCCAGCAGTGGCAACGTTTTTCAATCATGAATGACTAAGATGAGGTGAGATATGATGAGATTACAGATGGATGATTTTATCTGCTAATCATTTTAAAGGATAATCAACACCAAATTATTTTCAAAAAGAACAACAAAAAATTGGGCTAAAACTGATGTATTTTACCATATGGCAGGCATTGACATCCACCATGAAAGATTTATACTATACATAATTCATATTAGATTAGTCGGCTTTAGTGATTGTTGAAATGCAGAATGGGGGAAATGCAGACATGAACTTGTTGGAGAAAGAAGAACTTGCACGGACGAAAGCTGAAGAGTTGGAAAACGCAAGTCCAGAGGATATTATTCGTTATGCTATTGAGACGTTTCCAAATATCACTTTTGCATGCAGCTTCGGTGCGGAGGATGTGGTACTTGTAGATATGCTCCAGAAGATCAGCCCATCCACAGATATTTTTTATCTGGATACCGATTTTCATTTTAAGGAAACATACGAAACTCGTGACAAAATGAAAGAGAAGTACAATCTTGATTTTGTACGTGTTGCACCAAAAATCACTCCTGAAGAGCAGGCAGCTAAACATGGAGAACAATTGTGGAAGTCGGATCCGAATGCTTGTTGTAATATTCGGAAGGTTGAACCACTGACCCGTATCTTATCCCAATACGATGCTTGGATTACCGGTATTCGGAGAGATCAAGCACCGACGCGTGCAAATTCCAAAAAGGTAGAATATGATGCTAAGTTTGGACTTATGAAGTTCAACCCGATTGCACATTGGACTTCAGAGGATGTATGGGACTATATTCGTGCCAATAATGTCGTATACAATCCACTGCATGATCAGAATTACCCGAGTATCGGTTGCGAATATTGCACACGTCAGGTTATGCCTGGAGAAGATCCACGTGCGGGACGCTGGTCTGGGAATGATAAAACAGAATGTGGTCTTCATAAATAATTCAGTTCAGAGTAAGTTTGGATAAAGCATTGAATTCACTCTTAATGATATAAAAAAATGGAGAACAGGGAGCTGACAAGATGACTTCGATTCTGCCTCATGGAGGTACGCTGATTCAGCGTGTCGTACAAGGAGAAGAACGGGAACAATTATTACGAGAGAGTGAGAAATTGTCCTCTTTACGTATTAACAGCTGGACAATTTCGGATTTGGATCTGATCGGCGTGGGTGCGTTCTCCCCGCTTCAAGGCTTTATGACTGAAGAAGACTATCTTTCGGTTATATCTCGTATGCGTCTTGCTGATGGAACAGTCTGGAGTATTCCTATTACCCTGGCTGTAGGCGAGCAACAGGCTGCATCGCTCCAGATTGGTGAGACGGTGGCACTCATTGGTGATGATGATGGGGTAACCTATGGATTGTTGGAAGTGAAGAGCTTATACCAGGTAGATCAGGGTGAAGAAGCACGTCGTGTCTTCAAGACGGATGACCCAGAGCACCCGGGCGTGAAAAAACTGCTGGAACGACCTGCAACGTATGTAGGAGGTCCAATTCAAGTGCTGAATCGCCCCAAACCTGCCCAGTTCGAACAGTTTTACTTTGATCCCGCTGAGACACGGAAAACGTTCCAAGATAAGGGCTGGAAGACGGTTGTCGGTTTTCAGACACGTAATCCGGTCCATCGTGCCCATGAGTACATTCAGAAGAGTGCAATGGAGATTGTGGACGCTCTGTTCTTAAACCCGCTTGTAGGCGAAACGAAGTCAGATGACGTACCTGCTGATGTACGTATGAAGAGCTATCTGGTTTTGCTGGAGAACTATTATCCAGCTGATCGTGCTTTCCTCGGTGTATTCCCGGCGGCTATGCGGTATGCTGGTCCAAGAGAGGCCATTTTCCACGCGATGGTACGAAAAAATTATGGTTGTACTCACTTTATCGTAGGCCGCGACCATGCAGGTGTGGGTGATTACTACGGAACGTATGAAGCGCAGGAGATCTTTACTAACTTCACACCAGAAGAACTGGGTATCACGCCGTTGTTCTTCGAACATAGTTTTTTCTGTACCAAATGTGGCAACATGGCATCAAGCAAAACCTGCCCGCATGATAAAGAACACCACATGGCTCTGTCTGGCACCAAAGTACGTGGCTTGCTGCGAGATGGCCAATGCCCTCCACCTGAATTTACACGCCCTGAGGTAGCTGAGGTGCTGATTGAAGGAATGGCTGAGCAAGTCCGCTCCTAACGGTATATTTGTCCATCTTGTCCCATATAGATGATTAGAATCATTTATAGGGACGAGGTGGTTTTTTTATGCGTAAAAATATGGGGAAGAAGCACTTTGTGGTCTGGATCAGGTTACGCACCATGAAGAGGGTCATGTTAAGCCTCTGTTTGCTTGCCATGTTTGTGGCAGTGGTCACGTATGAGCTGCCGTCCTCCAAAATGTCCGGTTACTGGGGGTTGCCATTAGCAGGTAAAGTCATAGCCATTGATGCAGGACATGGTGGCCCGGATGGGGGAGCAGTAAGTAAGCAGGGAGTCATTGAGAAAGATATCAATTTATCGATTGCGTTGTACGTACGAGATTATCTGCAGCAAGCAGGAGCCTTAGTTGTGATGACCCGAGAGATAGACACCGATCTGGCAGCTTCAGATACCAAAGGATACTCCAAACGCAAGACGGAGGATCTGAAACAACGAGTAAGAAGAATCGAGGACAAACAGGCGGATCTCTTTATCAGCATTCATATGAACAGTGTTCCTTCGAACCGCTGGAGTGGTGCACAAGTTTTTTATACACCCAATCATCCCGATAATGAAGGATTAGCCAACCTGCTTCAGCAAGAAATGATTCGTAATCTGGAAAATACAGATCGAATTGCGAAAACGGTCAATACCGTTTATTTGCTCCAGGCACTAAAAATTCCCTCGGCACTTGTGGAGGTAGGTTTCCTTTCTCACCCTGAAGAGGCGCGTCTGCTTGCAGATGAATCCTATCAGCGCAAAGTGGCCGCATCCATCTACAACGGAATTCTCCGTTATTCCTCAGGAGAACGTCCTAAAAGTTAGTCACAATGAGAAAGGTAATGATATAATTGGTTCAGCATACCTAATTACATGCCAATAGATAAAGCTGAGGTGCTGTCTGATGTTATCAAAAGAACAGATACATGAACTATTGCAGCCATTGCAGGAACCGCAATTGGGCGTAAGTTTGACAGAACTGCAGTGGGTCCGTGATGTCATGGTTAAAGAAAATCATGTTGCTCTAACTATGGTGACGCTGGAGAACCGCACAGAGGATACAACTGCTCTAAGCGATGCCGCGCGCAACCTGCTGTCCCAACACGGAGTGAATGATGTACATATTCGTCTGCGTGCAGCGTCTGAGCATGAGCGTGAGAGCCTGAACATAGGACAAGCGGATGAGGAGGACAATCAGGACGAAGTGCTTGTCAAAGGCCATGCAGCAGGGCTGGACGGGCATGAGCTGTTAAGTCCTGAATCCGGTGTTCGTTTTATTGCTGTGGCTAGTGGTAAAGGTGGCGTCGGTAAATCGACGGTAACCGTTAATTTGGCTGCCGCTCTGGCACGCCAAGGCAAGAAGGTTGGTCTGATTGATGCAGATATATATGGCTTCAGTGTACCTGATATGATGGGCATTGAGGAATATCCGGTCGTTGAGGACGGAGTTATCCAACCTGTTGAGCGTTTCGGCGTAAAAGTCATGTCGATGGGATTTTTTATTCGGGAGAATAACCCGGTCATTTGGCGTGGACCCATGTTGGGCGGATGCTGCGCCAATTCTTTACCGATGTAAATTGGGGAGAGCTGGATTATATGCTGCTTGATCTGCCTCCGGGTACGGGGGACGTCGCACTAGACGTACATCAGATGCTGCCACACAGCAAAGAAATCATCGTAACAACACCGCATGCAACCGCTGCTTTTGTAGCTGCACGTGCTGGCGCCATGGCCATTCAGACGGAACATGAGCTGCTGGGCGTCGTAGAGAACATGGCTTATTATGAATGCAGCAAATGCGGCGAAAAAGATTATGTATTTGGTCGGGGCGGTGGTGGTACTCTTGCCGAGAGCCTTCATACAGAGCTGTTAGCACAGATTCCATTGGGAGCGCCGGATAATCATATCTCGGAGCCTGATTTTTCGCCATCCGTGTATAAAGCAGAGTCAAGCATCGGTGCGATCTACGATGAGGTGGCCCAGTCTATTGATGCCAAGTTTTAATTTTTCTAATAACGTAAAATATAAAATGGCCCACATCCAATGGATGCGGGCTTTTTTCAACATGATAACTTTAACATTAAATGATTCTATGCTTCTTATGATCAACCATTACTTCCGTCGCCACCACTGTTGCCATCACTACTACCGCCGCCGCCTCCGCCATCTCCGCTGCTGTCTTTGCTTTGGCCTTCCTGTTTCCCGCCTTGTTCTGTTTTGGGTTGAAGCTCATCCTGGACTACTTTTTTAAGCAAAGTCAGCACTTCCATCCGGAACAAAGGATTTTGCATGACTTCCTGCATAACGGTCATCGTTTGTTTACGATATTCTGGCGTTTTGGTCATGTCCATGAACATCTTGGATACTTCCGGAGACTTCATCACATCGCCAATGGATTTTTGATACGTTGGATCTTTGATTAATTGCATATGCAGTTGCTTGCTTTGGGAGTTGATTACTTTGGCGAATTCACCTGCAAACTGTGGATCCGTCATAATTTTCTCGAATTCCTTCTGGTATTCAGGAGCCGTGAGGGTATCTTTTACAGCTATACGTATTTGTTCTGAAGATTGCATAGGCATTAACATTTTCATACCCACTGTTCCAGATCCACCGCCTGAAGCACCACTTTGTCCAGAACCACCGCCACCACCACCAGAAGAACTTTGTCCAGTGAGAGCTTCCTCGACCGCTTTTTTGCCTTCGTCGCTTTTGAGAATATCCACGACCATCGTTTTCATCTCTTTATAACCGCCCTGAGGAGGCGAGTAATTCTGATCTGAGCCACAGCCGGCGAGCATGACGGAAAGTCCAAGTACGACACAGCATAACTGCCACAAAGGCCGTTTCATGTGCACAACCCCTCCTTGATTAGATACTGGATGTAGTATGTGATGGGAAACCGCTAAATATGTTGAATGATGATGGTTTTTTGCTGTGAAGGTTGGTAAAATAAACTCTCGGGGGTGGAAAACATTTGAATTTACGTAAATGGTTTTTCCTATTTTGGTCAGCTTTGCTTATTGGGGCTGCAGGATCATTAGTGACGGGTCTAATTATGATGTTGGTTAATGGAGAAAAAACGAATGGAATGACCGATTTTTTAATTTATCTCCTCATCTTGTTTGGTTCCGGTATTATGATTAGCGTGTATTCGCAAATGGGTTTTTTCGCATACTTGATATTGAACTATATGGGCAAAGGTGTATTTTCGAAACGCAGTTGGCAAATTGTACAGATTGTTCTAACGGTTTTGGCTTTGCTTGATGTCATGTTTTTACGGTTGTTCGTCGGTGGGGAAGAGAACGCCTATCCGATATTGTGCTTGGAATCATTATTTTGGCAGCTGGAATTGTTACCGCTTACGTAAAGGTGAAGCAGACACATATTTCGGCGCTGGTGCCTACACTCTTTTTCATGGTGGCTGTTACTGTAGTAGAGACGATCGGTGTGTTGCGAATTGATGTGAATGCGGCTACCATCTTTATTGTGGTTCCTTTGTTAATCTGTAATGCATACCAAATGCTGATATTGCACAGGCTGGTAGATGGGTCGGTGGAGCAGCGGGTGAGTCGAAAAAACGAGCAGATACAAGAAAGCCATGCGTAGCAATTTATCTTACAAAAAACGCCAAAAAGAGCTAACCTGGTTAGCTCTTTTCATTTATGGCGCTTCAGTGCCTTTTTGCCATGAAATGTCCTGAAGGTTATTATACAGTTGCAGCAACGGCCACGGCCGCATTACTGTGTTCGTTTACTGTGCGCTGGCCTGATCACGAACTTCCGTACCTTTGACACTTGAATGGTTGAGCAGCTCGGAAACCGTCACGAATTCATACCCTTGATTTTTTAACTTGTCGATAATGACGGGTAAGGCTTCATGCGTTTGTTTCGAGGAATCACTGGCGTGCAGCAGCACGATATCACCCGGATGTGCCTTGCTGACAACACGATCAACGATGGTCTGTACACCAGGGTTCTTCCAATCCTGCGAATCAGTGTCCCATTGGACAACTTGGTAATTTAGACTGCTGGCTACCTGGAGAACACGTTTGTCAAAGTCTCCATTAGGCAGACGTAGCAACTTCGGTTCTTTTCCCGTTAAATCGGTTAAAATACTATGAGCTGTCAAAATTTCCTTGCGGATTTCCTCTTCAGTCAGACTGCTGTAGTTATCATGTCTGTGGCCATGGCTGCCAATCTCGTATCCTGCGTCTTTGATGGCTGTTACAATCTCGGGGTGTGTCTTACTCCAGGGGGAGGACAAGAAGAAAGTAGCCTTCTGCACTTTATTATCTTGGAGAACCTTCAGAATAGGCTCTGTCCTTTTATCTCCCCAGCTAATGTCAAAGGTGAGTGCAATAACCTTCTTATCGGTTGGAACGCTGTATACGGCGGATGGTGCGTCCTCCGAGAATACAGAAATATTGCCGCTCTCCAGATAAATAATCCCGATAGCAAAGACGGCAGCAACCAGCACAATCAGGAAACGTTTGATCTTTTTGCCGCTAAATACATAGAACGAGTTCATTTCAATAAGCGCCCCTCTCCCATAAGAAATGCTTGTTTACTCTCCAATGTATGCTCGTACCTCGCAGTTATTCGTATCAGACGTTTGTTTGTCCAACATCTTGGTTTCACAGGAGGATATTATGTTAAAATTCAGTACATTTCTTAGAGCGTTAAGTTCCATTCGTGGTGCATTAATCTGGTCGATCGTATTGTTTGTTATTGGAATAGGCACGGGATGGGTGAGTACAGGACCACTTGAGGATATATTGTTGAACCAAATTGGGGACTCCGGGAGATTAGTGAAAGGCTGGAGCAGGGGAGCAATGTGCAATGGAACTTCTTCCTCTTTATCTTTTTCAATAATGCGATCAAAAGTGTACTCGTAATCTATGCCGGTATCTTCTTTGGCATTCTGCCAGTCGTTTTCCTGTTGATTAACGGAATGGTTATCGGTTTTCTGGTACACACCACAATGAACTATGGGGCCAGCTTCTTTGATATTGTTGTAAAAGGACTTCTTCCACATGGCATTATTGAAATTCCGGTCATTATTATCGCTTGTGCCTTTGGTCTAAGATTCGGTGGGCTGGTTCTCAAAAGCCTTATTCAATTTGGCGGGGCAAACGAAATACGATTAGCAGCCAGTGGAGTACGTTTATGCGCACAACGGTAACTGCATCCTTCTGGATTGTTATTTTGCTTCTTGTTGCAGCGATTATCGAAAGTACACTTACCTACAGCCTAGTGCGAGGATAAATTTGTATGGGATGACATTCATAAATTTTCAGAAAGTTGACCATAACAATAAAACGGGTTTCAGTAGCAACCGCAAAAGGACAAACAAAGATGATCCTAGGTTTGCTACTAAAACCGGCGCTGTCCGATATATAGCCTGAATTAAAGGGGCTCGAATATGACATACAAGGGGACACGCCATTATCCATATGCAGAAAAAGGAGAACTCTAATGCTTGGTATGCTGTTTAACGAGAAGGAATGCAAGGAACTGGATTATGTATTGCGCAAAGAGCTCGATGAAATGTTGTTCGACCTAAGTGACAACCGTCTCGATCAAGAAATTAAATACGCCATTGCGAGTCGCTACAAGACTGTGTTCCGTATGTATGCACGCTTTGCGCCACCTAAAGAGTTATCCAAATATGCTAGAGGCGGTAAATTAAAAAAGTCGAAGCCCTAATGCTGCGGTCAGTGGAATAATTGAAGTTCACCAATATAAGAGAGGTGCGGCCCGTAAAGTAAAGCCAGCGCTGTACCTCATACATTATGAATTACGAATAGATTGAACCAGCTTTGAAAAGGGATATGAAGCAATTTGTCGAAAAAGGGTTGACCTTTTTTGTTCAATATGATAAATTAATTTTCGTTCCTTTTTTAAGGAAAAGTTAACCGGAACAAGCGCTGGAATAAAGCGATGAAAATTAAATCGAAAAAAGTGCTTGCAAAGTAAACTTAAACATGATATATTATAAAAGTCGCCGCTGAAAATACGGTGACATGAAAAACCGAAACAAATTGAATGTTTGATCTTTGAAAACTGAACAACGAGTGAGTAACGATCTTGCTTGCAAGATCGACGCTGAGAAATCGGTACACGTCTTCGGACGGTATGATTTCGAAGCATAAATGAGATTTTTAATCTCGTCAGTTTCAAAATGAGCATATCGCTCTTTTCAATACTTTATTGGAGAGTTTGATCCTGGCTCAGGACGAACGCTGGCGGCATGCCTAATACATGCAAGTCGAGCGGACTTGAAGAGAAGCTTGCTTCTTCGATAGTTAGCGGCGGACGGGTGAGTAACACGTAGGCAACCTGCCCTCAAGCTTGGGACAACTACCGGAAACGGTAGCTAATACCGAATAGTTGTTTTCTTCTCCTGAAGAAAACTGGAAAGACGGAGCAATCTGTCACTTGGGGATGGGCCTGCGGCGCATTAGCTAGTTGGTGGGGTAACGGCTCACCAAGGCGACGATGCGTAGCCGACCTGAGAGGGTGATCGGCCACACTGGGACTGAGACACGGCCCAGACTCCTACGGGAGGCAGCAGTAGGGAATCTTCCGCAATGGGCGAAAGCCTGACGGAGCAATGCCGCGTGAGTGATGAAGGTTTTCGGATCGTAAAGCTCTGTTGCCAGGGAAGAACGCTTGGGAGAGTAACTGCTCTCAAGGTGACGGTACCTGAGAAGAAAGCCCCGGCTAACTACGTGCCAGCAGCCGCGGTAATACGTAGGGGCAAGCGTTGTCCGGAATTATTGGGCGTAAAGCGCGCGCAGGCGGTCATTTAAGTCTGGTGTTTAATCCCGGGGCTCAACCCCGGATCGCACTGGAAACTGGGTGACTTGAGTGCAGAAGAGGAGAGTGGAATTCCACGTGTAGCGGTGAAATGCGTAGATATGTGGAGGAACACCAGTGGCGAAGGCGACTCTCTGGGCTGTAACTGACGCTGAGGCGCGAAAGCGTGGGGAGCAAACAGGATTAGATACCCTGGTAGTCCACGCCGTAAACGATGAGTGCTAGGTGTTAGGGGTTTCGATACCCTTGGTGCCGAAGTTAACACATTAAGCACTCCGCCTGGGGAGTACGGTCGCAAGACTGAAACTCAAAGGAATTGACGGGGACCCGCACAAGCAGTGGAGTATGTGGTTTAATTCGAAGCAACGCGAAGAACCTTACCAGGTCTTGACATCCCTCTGACCGGTACAGAGATGTGCCTTTCCTTCGGGACAGAGGAGACAGGTGGTGCATGGTTGTCGTCAGCTCGTGTCGTGAGATGTTGGGTTAAGTCCCGCAACGAGCGCAACCCTTGATCTTAGTTGCCAGCACTTCGGGTGGGCACTCTAAGGTGACTGCCGGTGACAAACCGGAGGAAGGTGGGGATGACGTCAAATCATCATGCCCCTTATGACCTGGGCTACACACGTACTACAATGGCCGGTACAACGGGCAGTGAAACCGCGAGGTGGAACGAATCCTAAAAAGCCGGTCTCAGTTCGGATTGCAGGCTGCAACTCGCCTGCATGAAGTCGGAATTGCTAGTAATCGCGGATCAGCATGCCGCGGTGAATACGTTCCCGGGTCTTGTACACACCGCCCGTCACACCACGAGAGTTTATAACACCCGAAGTCGGTGGGGTAACCGCAAGGAGCCAGCCGCCGAAGGTGGGATAGATGATTGGGGTGAAGTCGTAACAAGGTAGCCGTATCGGAAGGTGCGGCTGGATCACCTCCTTTCTATGGAGAATCGTTTCCCGAGTGGAAACATTCAAATACAAAATCTAGCCAGGTCGGCTAGTTACTCACTCGTTGCTCAGTTTTGAGAGCTCAAACTCTCAAACGTTTGGTGGCGATAGCGAAGGGGTTCCACACGTTCCCATCCCGAACACGACCGTTAAGCCCTTCAGCGTCGATGGTACTTGGACCGCAGGGTCCTGGGAGAGTAGAACGCCGCCAAGCGTAAACCCATTACGGGTTTCAATATGATATATAATGTGGGCCCTTAGCTCAGTTGGTTAGAGCGCACCTCTGATAAGGGTGAGGCCGGTGGTTCGAGTCCACCAGGGCCCACCATGTATACCTTAAAATCTAATATGGGGCCATAGCTCAGCTGGGAGAGCGCCTGCCTTGCAAGCAGGAGGTCAGCGGTTCGATCCCGCTTGGCTCCACCAACAAGATTTTACAAGCTTGTTCTTTGAAAACTAGATATCGAAACGAATTTTTGCGATTTAGAACATTCCTTTTTAAGCTGAACTTGTGTTAAACAAGTTTCAATAAATAGTGAAAACTGCATTGCGATGGTATCGGATGGGAGCGATTTTTGGCTTTGCGTAAGCAAAACAAGGGAAGCGAGCAGTCGAAACCGGAGCAATTATGGTTAAGCTACTAAGAGCACACGGAGGATGCCTAGGCGCTAGGAGCCGATGAAGGACGTGGCGAACAACGAAACTGCCTCGGGGAGCTGTAAGCAAGCTTTGATCCGGGGGTGTCCGAATGGGGAAACCCAGCTGGGGTAATTTCCAGTTACTCACAACTGAATACATAGGTTGTGCAGAGGCATACCAAGGGAACTGAAACATCTAAGTACCTTGAGGAAGAGAAAACAATAGTGATTCCGTCAGTAGCGGCGAGCGAACGCGGAGAAGCCCAAACCAGAGAGCTTGCTCTTTGGGGTTGTGGGACGTCTCACATGGAGTTACAAAGGAACCGGTTAAGTGAAGAGGTCTGGAAAGGCCCGCCAAAGAAGGTAAAAGCCCTGTAGTTGAAAGTTGGTTCCCTCCGAGACGGATCCCGAGTAGTGCGGGGCACGTGAAACCCCGTATGAATCCGGCAGGACCATCTGCCAAGGCTAAATACTTCCTAGCGACCGATAGTGAAGCAGTACCGTGAGGGAAAGGTGAAAAGCACCCGGAAGGGGAGTGAAATAGAACCTGAAACCGTGTGCTTACAAAAAGTCAGAGCCCGTTTTAGGGGTGATGGCGTGCCTTTTGTAGAATGAACCGGCGAGTTACGTTCCCGTGCAAGGTTAAGGTGAAGAGCCGGAGCCGCAGCGAAAGCGAGTCTGAATAGGGCGATGTAGTACGTGGACGTAGACCCGAAACCGGGTGATCTACCCCTGTCCAGGGTGAAGGTGCGGTAACACGCACTGGAGGCCCGAACCCACGCATGTTGAAAAATGCGGGGATGAGGTGGGGGTAGCGGAGAAATTCCAATCGAACTCGGAGATAGCTGGTTCTCCCCGAAATAGCTTTAGGGCTAGCCTCGGAAAACAGAGTCGTGGAGGTAGAGCACTGATTGGGTGCGGGGCCCGCAAGGGTTACCAAGCTCAGTCAAACTCCGAATGCCATAGACTTACTTCCGGGAGTCAGACAGTGAGTGCTAAGATCCATTGTCAAAAGGGAAACAGCCCAGACCATCAGCTAAGGTCCCCAAGTGTGTGTTAAGTGGGAAAGGATGTGGAGTTGCACAGACAACCAGGATGTTGGCTTAGAAGCAGCCACCATTGAAAGAGTGCGTAATAGCTCACTGGTCGAGTGACTCTGCGCCGAAAATGTAACGGGGCTAAACACACCACCGAAGCTATGGCTTGATGCTTTGCATCAGGGGTAGGGGAGCGTTGTATAAGGGTTGAAGGTGTACCGTAAGGAGCGCTGGACATTATACAAGTGAGAATGCCGGTATGAGTAACGAAAAGATCAGTGAGAATCTGATCCGCCGAAAGCCTAAGGGTTCCTGAGGAAGGCTCGTCCGCTCAGGGTAAGTCGGGACCTAAGGCGAGGCCGAAAGGCGTAGTCGAAGGACAACAGGTCGAAATTCCTGTACCACCGTAAGCCGTTATGAGCAATGGGGGGACGCAGCAGGGTAGTGACGCGGACTGATGGATGTCCGTCTAAGCAGTGAGGCTGATGTGTAGGCAAATCCGCACATCGTAAGGCTGGGCTGTGATGGGGAGCGAAAATTAGAGTAGCGAAGGTCATGATCTCACACTGCCAAGAAAAGCCTCTAGCCAGGTGATGGTGCCCGTACCGCAAACCGACACAGGTAGGCGAGAAGAGAATTCTAAGGCGCGCGGAAGAACTCTCGTTAAGGAACTCGGCAAAATGACCCCGTAACTTCGGGAGAAGGGGTGCCCCGGTAGTGTGAATAGCACGAGGGGGCCGCAGTGAAAAGGCCCAAGCGACTGTTTAGCAAAAACACAGGTCTGTGCGAAGCCGTAAGGCGAAGTATACGGGCTGACGCCTGCCCGGTGCTGGAAGGTTAAGGGGAGCGGTTAGGAGCAATCCGAAGCTGTGAACCGAAGCCCCAGTAAACGGCGGCCGTAACTATAACGGTCCTAAGGTAGCGAAATTCCTTGTCAGGTAAATTCTGACCCGCACGAATGGCGTAACGACTTGGGCGCTGTCTCAACGAGAGATCCGGTGAAATTTTAATACCTGTGAAGATGCAGGTTACCCGCGACAAGACGGAAAGACCCCATGGAGCTTTACTGCAGCTTGATATTGAATTTGGGTACGATCTGTACAGGATAGGTGGGAGCCTTTGAAGCATGAGCGCCAGCTTGTGTGGAGGCACCGTTGGGATACCACCCTGATCGTATCTAGGTTC
The DNA here is from genome assembly GCF_052244825.1 of Paenibacillus sp. 1A_MP2. Classification (NCBI taxonomy): domain Bacteria; kingdom Bacillati; phylum Bacillota; class Bacilli; order Caryophanales; family Paenibacillaceae; genus Paenibacillus; species Paenibacillus sp. 1A_MP2. The sequence continues at coordinate 1,271,151 of NZ_JBQQCS010000001.1, forward strand.
TAACCTGGTACCGTAATCCGGTGCGGGGACAGTGTCAGGTGGGCAGTTTGACTGGGGCGGTCGCCTCCTAAAGAGTAACGGAGGCGCCCAAAGGTTCCCTCAGAATGGTTGGAAATCATTCGAAGAGTGCAAAGGCATAAGGGAGCTTGACTGCGAGACCTACAAGTCGAGCAGGGACGAAAGTCGGGCTTAGTGATCCGGTGGTACCGCATGGAAGGGCCATCGCTCAACGGATAAAAGCTACCCTGGGGATAACAGGCTTATCTCCCCCAAGAGTCCACATCGACGGGGAGGTTTGGCACCTCGATGTCGGCTCATCGCATCCTGGGGCTGAAGTAGGTCCCAAGGGTTGGGCTGTTCGCCCATTAAAGCGGTACGCGAGCTGGGTTCAGAACGTCGTGAGACAGTTCGGTCCCTATCTGTCGTGGGCGTAGGAAATTTGAGAGGAGCTGTCCTTAGTACGAGAGGACCGGGATGGACGTACCGCTGGTGTACCAGTTGTTCCGCCAGGAGCACCGCTGGGTAGCTATGTACGGAAGGGATAAGCGCTGAAAGCATCTAAGCGTGAAGCCCCCTCAAGATGAGATTTCCCAGTATGTAAGACCCCTTGAAGACGACGAGGTAGATAGGCTGGGGGTGGAAGTGCAGCAATGCATGGAGCTGACCAGTACTAATCGGTCGAGGGCTTATCCAAGATATGCAGGTGATACATCGCAAATTTCGTTTCGGATCTAGTTTTCAGAGAATAAACTCTGAAATGTAAGGCTAAGCTATGCGTTTGGTGGCGATGGCGGAGGGGTTCCACACGTACCCATCCCGAACACGACCGTTAAGCCCTCTAGCGCCGATGGTACTTGGACCGCAGGGTCCTGGGAGAGTAGGACGCCGCCAAGCGAACTCTTTCATCCTACATAGAAAACAGGCTCTGCATGTTAACGTTGTATGATGAATTGCATTTGCCCTGCAAATGCATATTATTCCCTGATAGCTCAGTTGGTAGAGCACTCGACTGTTAATCGAGTTGTCACAGGTTCGAGCCCTGTTCGGGGAGCCATTTGCTCTCATAGCTCAGTAGGTAGAGTGCATCCATGGTAAGGATGAGGTCACCGGTTCGATCCCGGTTGAGAGCTTTGGAAATGGGGCCCGTTGGTCAAGGGGTTAAGACACCTCCCTTTCACGGAGGTAACAGGGGTTCGAATCCCCTACGGGTCATAGCTATATTTATTAGCTTAAAAAAGGGATGAGAATCCCAAAGGTTCGTCGGAGGATTAACTTCGTTAGCAACTGCTTCGCAGTCTCGAATGAAGTGAGAGTATCCCCTACGGGTCATAGGATGGAGGCTTAGCTCAGCTGGGAGAGCATCTGCCTTACAAGCAGAGGGTCGGGGGTTCGATCCCCTCAGCCTCCACCATTTAACTTAATGGGGATTAGCCAAGCGGTAAGGCAACGGACTTTGACTCCGTCATGCATAGGTTCAAATCCTATATCCCCAGCCATTTAGTTTTTAGTTTGAGTCATTAGCTCAGTTGGTAGAGCACCTGACTTTTAATCAGGGTGTCGAAGGTTCGAGCCCTTCATGACTCACCATCATATGCGCGTGTGGCGGAATTGGCAGACGCACTAGACTTAGGATCTAGCGTCTTTGACGTGGGGGTTCAAGTCCCTCCACGCGCATCCTTTATAAGCGGACGTGGCTCAGCGGTAGAGCATCGCCTTGCCAAGGCGAGGGTCGCGGGTTCGATTCCCGTCGTCCGCTCCAATATTTTGCGCCCTTAGCTCAGCTGGATAGAGCGTTTGACTACGAATCAAAAGGCCGGGAGTTCGAATCTCTCAGGGCGCGCCATTATTTTCATAAGTATCGGGATGTAGCTCAGCTTGGTAGAGCACCTGGTTTGGGACCAGGGGGTCGCATGTTCAAATCGTGTCATCCCGATTTTTATTTGCGGGTGTAGTTCAATGGTAGAACTTTAGCCTTCCAAGCTAATAGCGTGGGTTCGATTCCCATCACCCGCTTCATGTTACATTGAAAGGTCTCTGTTTACACAGAGGCTTTTCTTTTATTTATAGGAACAATACCTCATTATAATATCAATCTTCCCCTCTACTCATTTGATAAGTGTAAGAATACCTCTAACCTCTTCATTATTTCTGCTAAAAGAAGCAAAAAATTATAAATACACTCTTTAATTTATTGCATCACTGTGATAAAGTATACAAAAGCTTGCTTTGCCGGTCATGTTTCTTTATGTTTCGTCTGGTTTGTAACAATGGAATATGTAGATATGAACCCAATCAGGTACAATGAACATTCTCAGTCTAACTGTATATTTATGAGGAAATAAGTATAGGTATGAGTGATTCGAATGATGAAAAGTGCGTGAAAAGGGTATCATGCGACAGCATCAGACCATTAATCGAAGCAGAACAAGAAAATGAATAATAAAGCGTGTTTTTGTGCTGTAAATCAGGGTAAATCCCCATTTTTACTAGTAGAAAAATAAAGATTTTCGTACCATTTTATTGTATGATGTTATGAAGGTGTCAAATTTACGTGTACGAATGGAACGATCAGATGGGAGGATAAGCATGACTGAAACTATGGTAACCGCCAGCAAAAGCCAATCCAACAACCTGCTTCGGCGAGACGTGCGGTTCCTGGGCAATATACTCGGAGAAGTTCTTGTCCATCAAGGAGGCACGGAGCTTCTAGATATCGTTGAGAAGATTCGGGAAACGAGCAAATCGTTGCGTGCAGAGTTCTTGCCAGAACTTTATGCAGAGTTCAAAACGATGATCCAGGAATTAGACTCGGAAAATCGCCATCAGGTGATTCGAGCTTTTGCGATTTATTTTCAATTAGTTAATATTGCTGAACAAAACCATCGGATCCGGCGTAAACGGGATTATGAACGTTCTGCAGGAGATTCTGTTCAGCCAGGTTCGATTGAAAAAGCAGTACAGGATCTGAAGGAACGTGGACTGTCTCATACGGAAGTAGAGGATATTCTAGACGATTTATCGCTGGAACTGGTGATGACAGCTCATCCAACCGAAGCTATGCGTCGGGTTATTCTGGACATCCACAAACGGATATCCGAAGATGTCATGTCACTTGATAATCCTACGCTGACGTTGCGTGAACGTGAACAGTTGCGGGAGAAGCTGCTGAACGAAGTCATTACACTATGGCAGACCGATGAGCTTCGTGACCGTAAACCGACTGTGCTCGATGAAGTGCGGAACGGAATGTATTACTTTCATGAAACGTTGTTCCATGTACTTCCGGATGTATACCAGGAGCTTGAACGCTGCCTGAATAAATTTTATCCTGACCATGACTGGCATGTGCCGACGTATTTGCGGTTCGGTTCCTGGATCGGTGGAGACCGGGATGGAAATCCTTCGGTAACTTCAGATGTAACATGGCAGACCCTGTTGATGCAGCGGAAGCTCGCTTTGCGTGAGTATCAACGGATTATGATTGAACTTATGGGGCATCTCAGCTTCAGCACGAACATCATCAGCGTATCGGATGAGCTGGTGCAGTCTATTGAGCAGGACCGTAGTTGTGTAACCTTGAAAAAAGTGGATATGTGGCGGAACGAAAAAGAGCCATACCGCATCAAATTGGCTTACATGATTGCCAAGCTAAACAATGTTTTGGATGAGAACAAAGTAGGACAGCCAGACCGCTATGACAATGCTCAAGGACTGATGGATGATCTGATGATTATTGATCGCAGCCTGCGCCATCACTTTGCCGATTACGTAGCCGATACGACTATCCGCAAAATGATCCGTCAAGTGGAGCTGTTCGGATTCCATACAGCTGCATTGGATGTGCGCCAACACAGTAAGGAACATGAAAATGCGATGTCGGAGATTTTGGCGAAGATGAACATCGTAGAAGATTATGCTCGTCTGACGGAGGATGGCAAAATCGATTTGCTGGCTCGTTTGCTGGATGACCCTCGTCCGCTGACTTCCCCTTATCACCAATACACAGAGGGGACCAAAGAGTGTCTGGACGTATTCCGTACGATCAAGCGTGCACAGAGCGAGTTTGGGACCGGTTGTATCACAAGTTACCTGATTAGTATGACTCAAGGGGCAAGTGATTTGCTCGAAGTTATGGTATTTGCTAAAGAAGTAGGTTTGTTCCGCAAAGAACATAACGGTGAAGTGGTATCTACGCTTCAAGCAGTTCCATTGTTTGAAACGATTGATGATCTTCATGCCGCTTCGGAAATTATGCAGAAGCTGTTCAACCTTCCGGTTTACCGTGCAAGTGTAAGCGGGCGGAATGAACTGCATGAAATCATGTTGGGTTATTCGGACAGCAACAAGGATGGCGGGGTTGTTACAGCGAACTGGGAGCTGCGTGTAGCGATGAATGCCATTACCGCTGTTGGTAATGAACATGGCGTTAAACTGAAGTTCTTCCATGGACGCGGCGGAGCGCTTGGACGTGGAGGTATGCCTCTCAACCGCAGTATTCTTGCTCAACCACCACATACTATTGGCGGGGGCATTAAGATTACAGAGCAGGGTGAGGTTATCTCTTCCCGTTATTCCCTTCAGGGAATTGCATACCGCAGTCTTGAGCAGGCCACATCGGCTTTGATCACAGCTGCGCTGAACGGTCTGGAGCCGCAAGAGTCGGAATCGGAGCAACAGTGGGACAGCATTATCAAGGATATTTCCGAAGTATCCCTGACGAAATACCAAGATCTTATTTTCCGTGATCCAGACTTCTTTACCTTCTTCAAGGAATCGACACCGCTGCCTGAGGTGGGAGAACTAAATATTGGTTCACGCCCATCCAAACGGAAAAACAGCGACAAGTTCGAGGATCTGAGAGCGATCCCTTGGGTATTTGCCTGGACCCAGAGTCGTTATCTGCTTCCCGCATGGTATGCGGCAGGAACGGGACTGCAAAGTTACTATCAGGATAAGGAAGATAATCTGAATGTCCTGAAAGAAATGTATGAAAACTTCCCATTCTTCCGTACACTAATTGATACGGTGCAGATGGCTGTTGCCAAAGCAGATCTGGTCATTGCGAAGGAATACTCGGCCATGACTTCCAATAAGGAAGCACGTGATCGCATCTATGGTCAGATTGAATCGGAATTCAAGCTTACCAAAGAGCTGATTCTGAAAATTACCGGAGAAGCTGAAATTTTGGATGATGTACCGGTGATTCAAGAGTCGATCCGACTTCGTAATCCGTATGTCGATCCTTTGTCCTACATGCAGGTCCAACTTCTGAGTGAGCTCAGAGACATGCGTGAGCGCGGCGAGGATGACACAGAACTACTGCGTGAAGTGCTGCTGACGATTAACGGTATTGCTGCAGGACTTCGGAATACGGGCTGATCGTTAAGCTGCTTAAGAATTAATGAAATGAACTTTACAGCCATGTAGACAGCAAAAAGCTTAATTCTTTCCTCAGCTTGGGTGAGAGATGAAACGGGACTCCTTCTGGAGTTCCCGTTTTTACTGTTTTTGGCGGATATTTTCCGGCACAGTCTTGATTTTTGACCAAAGTTGATTTACGATTTGATTGGTGAATTACAAGTGTGGACGGGTATCAGAAGGCGGAAGACCCATCAGCATGTCTGGGGGAATAAGGGTGGACAATTTGGAGAACAGGCTTGTTAAGCTGGTACTGAAGGGTGACCAGCGAGCCTTTGCAGAAATCGTTGAATTATACAAGGACAAGCTGTTTCATCTGGCATACCGGATGCTGAACAATCGTCATGAAGCCGAAGACGTTGTACAGGAGACGTTTTTGCGTGTGTTTCGCAATATGGAGAAGTATGATCCGAACCAGAAGTTCTCAACCTGGATTTACCGGATTGCAACCAATCTGTGTATTGACCGTTTACGACGGAAGAAGCCCTCTTACTCATTGGATGCAGAGCTGAATGATCAGGAAGGATCCGACGGTTATGCGATGCTTCCCAGTGATGATCGTACACCAGAGAGCGAAGCACTTTTGTCTGAGACACAGACACTTATCCGTGAAGCGATTGACAGTTTGCCGGCCAAGTATAAATCAGTCATGATTTTGAGATATTTACAGGACTTGTCGCTACAGGAAATCAGTGATGTGACAGGTATGCCCGTAACAACGATTAAGACTCGTGTTCATCGGGGTCGTGATTTTTTGCGTAAAAAACTGGAGTATAAGTTGTAAATGTAAAACGTCTTTATTTTGGGCGAAATTATTTGAAACATATCCGAAACGGATACGTATGTAATGTATGCAAGTCTTATGCGTGCTTTTTGGCAATGCAAGGACTAAGTGATCTAAGAAAGGATTGGCTCTCATATGGATTGCAACTCGGCCGTCTCTTTAATGCATGAATGTTTGGATGAGTCGTTGTCCCGGCCCAGAAGGTTGACCTGAAAAGTCACCTTGTGACCTGTCCGGATTGTCGCATGCGCTTTAAAGAGTTGGAACAGACGGAAATGCTACTCTTTGCCATGAAACACTATTCACCGTCTGCCTCGGATGAGCTGACCAATCGAATTATGAATGCTCTGCCCCAGCCCAAGAGACAGCAAGTATGGCTCAAATGGGTCAAAGGACATCCCGCGCTGACGGCGGCAGCCTTCTTTTTGGTCGTGATGCTCTTTAGCGCCTGGAATTTCTGGAATCAGAATAACGAAATGGTCGTTAAGGGAAATAATCTGGACCAGATCGTGATTGAAGGAAACACGGTTATTGTTCCGGAGGGTAAGTCCATTGCTGGCGATCTTACGATAGAGAATGGAACTGCCCAGGTGTACGGTGATGTAAATGGCAATCTGACGGTCATCGACGGACAGCTGTATCAGGCTTCAACGGCGCATATTTCCGGTCAGGTGAAAAGTATTGATCAGGCGCTGGACTGGTTCTGGTACAAAATAACCAATATGGTAAATGAAGTGGCATACCGCTAATATAGGGTGACTTCTTCAATGGTATATACCAAGCAGGGTACCTCCAGATTGCTGGGTACTCTTTTTTATCTTATGAACTTTGTAATTTATGGGATTTGTGTTGTTTCTGCGCAGTTTGTGACTCCCGTAACTTGCAACCTGAACGTTAACGTTATAACCTAGATACTAAAGAGAACATACTACTACATATAGATAAGCATTTTGCATAAATTCAAAGAGCGTCCTTCAATCAGCAAAATATAGATCGAAATGGTTCAATTCGTTTATATTTTGTGCCTGGGAGCGAGCTTGAATCGAATGATGCAAAAATGCGAGATAAGGATTATTTAAATCCTAATGGGTTAATATGAGATCAGGGTTTACTCATCAATGGGGATAGCGGGGGCTGGCTTATGAACTATTTTGCTGACTTAACGTGGAAAGAGTCCATTAAGGACGTTATCGATATATTGATCGTTACCTATATTATGTACAAACTGATTTTGCTCGTGCGAGGCACCCGTGCGGTTCAACTGCTAAAAGGTATATTGTTTCTTGTGGTGATCTGGGCACTAAGTACGTGGCTAAATCTCTATACGCTCAAATGGCTGATGAACCAGATGTTTACGTTTGGTGTCGTTGCGGTCTTTATTATCTTTCAGCCGGAGCTTCGCCGTGGTCTGGAGCAATTGGGCCGTGGCAAGCTGTTTGGACGCTCGGCAGCGGCAAGTGACGAAGAATTAACGGTGTTAATTGGTGAGATCATTAAGTCCGTCAATTATTTGTCACGGCGAAAAATTGGTGCATTGGTTGTATTCGAACGCGAAACCGGCCTGAACGATTACACGGAGTCCGGGATCCAGATGCAATCACTGGTTAGCTCGGAGCTGATGATTAACATTTTTATTCCGAATACACCGCTCCATGATGGAGCCGTCATTATACAGGGCAAACAGATTTCGGCGGCAGCCTGTTATTTGCCATTGTCCGAGAATCCGTTTATCAGCAAGGAGCTGGGAACGCGTCACCGTGCAGCGATCGGGATTACTGAGGTGGCAGACGCGATCTGTCTGGTTGTTTCAGAGGAGACGGGACAAGTGTCTCTTGCAATGAATGGACAGGTCGTCCGGGATATCAAGGAAGAATCGCTGATTGCCAAACTGTACGAAGAACTGCGTCCAACATCCAATCTAAGTAAAAAGAATGGTTGGACTACCTTCTGGAAACGGAAGGGGGGCGTAAAAATGGATAAATGGTTTAACAATAACAATTTTGCGAAGATTCTAGCCTTAGCGGTGAGTTTGTTGCTCTGGTTCATGATACATCTGGATGAAGTACCAACTACGCCGACAATCTCAACTGGGACGACCAATAAGGTTGTGGAGCGTACCGTGCCTATTCAGCCCTATGGGCTCGACAGCAACTCCTACGTCCTTACTTCATTAAGTACGGATGAAGTACGTCTGGAGATTAAAGGGCAGCGCTCGATGTTAACTTCAATTTTTACGAATGATGATTATAAAGTGCTAGTGGATCTGAGTCAGGTGAAAGATGGGTCCAACACGTTACCTTTAGTACCGGATCTGCCTTCCGGAGTTGAAGTGGTGAGCATGGAGCCTTCCATGGTTACAGTCAACGTGGAAAAACTGGGCACCAAATCTTTCGACGTGAATATTGTACCCGAAGGAGAACCTTCCGCCGGATACAGTGCTGGAACGCCTGTTGTTGAACCTTCGGGGCCAGTTAAGGTAACTCTGCCGGAAGGGCAGCTTGACGCCGTAGCGAAGGTTCAGGGCAGTGTGAGCGTGAAGGATGCGAAGGATGATGTGGTTCAGAAAAAGGTGAAGCTTCAGGCATTGGACGCCGAGGGCAAGGTCATTGAAAATGCGATTGTTACACCAGAGACCGTTGAAGTTCGGATTCCGGTCAGGCAGCCCTATACAACTGTACCCTTAAGAATCAAATATTCAGGACAACTGCCGGAGGGGCTGGTGCTCTCCACGGTTGAGCCAAGCGTGAAAGAAGTCTCGGTTTACGGTACAGAGGATGCTCTTGCGGGTATACAGTCCTACGACCAAGTAACCCTTGATCTTACACAGTTTGATGAGGCAGGAACATCGACAGTTAACGTGGACTTGACGCCGCCTTCCGGTTTTGAGAAAATCGAGCCTAGTTCGATTCAGCTTAAGGTGACGGTATCGCCTTTCGATGAGCTTCAGGAGACGACCAAAGTCTTTCCGAACGTACCCATTACGCTTACTGGCGCCGGGAACGGGCTGGAAGGGACATTGGTTACTCCCAAAAGCGGTGGCTTAAATATTACGCTTAAAGGTTCTTCAACGATGCTTGAAGGTCTAAGTAGCGATGATATTAAGTTGACTGCGGATCTTGCTGGACTTACGGTAGGCACGCATGAAATAAAGCTTGAGGCTGACTTGCCTCGTTTTGCCAAACTGGATGAATCATCAGTTGATCTGAGCGCTACCGTCAAGATTAGTGAAAAGGCTGATGATACGACGGTTGCTCCCGGCGAGGATCCGAAGGATGAAGGGACGATAGGGCCTGATCCTTCACCAGTCGAAGTTGAGAATGGGGATACCGAAACTGCTCCTGGAGAAGAAGAAACAGAATCGAATACGGACAATCAGGAGCAGAGCCCGCAGGGGAATACCAATCGAGGTAACTCTAATAACAGCGGCAGCAGCAATAGTGGCTCCAACCCGTAAAAGAAAATGTTCAGATCAAAATTTTAAAATAACGTTTATGCTCTTATATGATGCGAATAGAAGGAGTTAGATCATGGGGAAATATTTTGGTACAGACGGTGTAAGAGGTGTTGCCAATAAAGAGTTAACGGCGGAGCTGGCTTACAGCATCGGACGCTGTGGTGGTTATGTGCTTGCAGGTGGTGTGGAAAGACCAAAAGTGGTTATCGGTATGGATACCCGTATCTCGGGGCTGATGCTGGAATCCGCACTGGTTGCAGGTTTGCTATCCATTGGCGCCGATGTAATTCGTCTGGGCGTTGTATCCACTCCTGGAGTGGCGTATATTGCTCGTCTGCTGAAGGCCGATGCGGGGGTAATGATCTCGGCTTCCCACAATCCGGTTGAGGATAACGGAATCAAATTTTTTGGCGGAGATGGCTTCAAGCTGTCGGATGAGACGGAGAACCGGATCGAAGAACTGATGGATGCAGAAACGGATCAATTGCCGCGTCCTGTAGGTGGTGGTTTGGGAACCGTGACCGTGGATGAAGAATCCCGTTATCGTTATTTGGACTTTCTGAAAACAACTGTAAATGAGTCGTTCTCAGGACTCAAAATTGTTCTTGACTGCGCTAATGGAGCAGCTTATGAGCTGGCACCCAAATTGTTCAGAGAACTTGGTGCAGAAGTCATTGCTATTGGCGCTGAGCCTAACGGCCTGAATATCAATGAGCAATGCGGATCAACTCACCCGGAGAATTTGAAACAAGAGGTGCTGAAACATAAAGCGGATCTGGGTCTTGCTTTTGACGGGGATGCGGATCGTCTGATTGCTATTGATGAGACAGGTGCTGAGGTTGATGGTGACTTTATTCTGTGCATCTGTGGTGATGCGATGAATCGTGCAGGCAAGCTGAAAGACAGTACCGTGGTATCTACTGTAATGAGTAACATCGGATTCTACAAAGCAACGGAGAAACTGGCACTGAAAACAGCAAAGACTGCCGTAGGTGACCGTTATGTGATGGAAGAAATGCGCCGTGGGGGTTACAACCTGGGTGGAGAGCAGTCCGGTCATGTTATTTTCCTGGATTACAATACAACAGGCGATGGCATGCTGACAGCGATTCAGCTAGTGGATACCTTGAAAGCTTCCGGTAAAAAGCTGAGTGAACTTAAGGCGCTGATGACCCAGTACCCACAAGTATTGGTGAACGTGCGTGTTGAAGATAAGAGCAAATACGAGGGCAATTCTGCCATTGAGCAAGCGATTGCTACAGTAGAGCAACAGCTGGGCGATAATGGACGCGTACTTGTTCGTGCTTCCGGGACTGAATCCCTGATCCGTGTTATGGCGGAAGGACCAGATAAGAATGAACTTGAACAATTCGTGTCTCAAATTGCAGATGTAGTGCAAAAAGAACTGGTATAGAACCTGATCGATAGGTTTTACAGACACAGTTGCATGAAGGGAATCACTGTCACATAAGGCTTAATCTAACAGGGTTTATTCTATATAAACCCATATTCCTACGTCCCGGCCTAGTGAGACCATGGGTCTGTTTATCGGGTCGGGATTGTGGGTAAATATGCCGAAATTGTCACAGGTACTTTGCTCCATTGCAAAATGAACCTGACGTGCATATAATGAGTGGAGTCGTCATTCAGACACAGAAAGTGAGGATCGTAAGGTACTAGTTACACAAGCGCCAGAGCTTGAAGTTGCGCGGGAAGGATTTTGATCGGTACGAATCTTGAAGCATAAGAGACTACTGAGCAGGATCGACGGCAATCAAGCTGACGAGGTGGAGGTGTTCGGATTGTTCGGCGGGGACCTCCCGGTGATGCACCAGAGCCGTAAACCGGATTGCGGAAAATGGATAGGTGACTGTTCACACAACGCGCCGGTAGGTGCAGAATCAACTAAAATTAAAATGAATGTGCGCGAAGAGCGTGAACAGTGCGCGGACGGGAAAATGATGTACATTCATGATTGCATCTAATAACAGCTTATGACTGCGGAGCGGCAAGAGGCTGCTCTGATCATTGATAATTGAATAGTTGAAAAGTATTCATGATACGTTAGGCAATCATTTTCATTTTTCTGATATGCCGTGCCAGCCTGTTTCTCTTCGTGACACAGTATTCATATACAATCGGAGGAACTAAACTATGTGCGGTATTGTTGGATATATTGGTAATAAGAACACTCAATCGGTATTGATCGAAGGATTGAAAAAGCTTGAGTATCGTGGTTATGACTCTGCAGGTATTGCGGTATTTACGCCGGAAGGTCTGCAAATTTCCAAAGCTCTGGGACGTCTTGCGAACCTTGAAGCCAAATTGGAGGGTGCTCCGCTGGTAGGTAATGCCGGAATCGGACACACTCGCTGGGCTACTCATGGTAAGCCATCAGATGAGAACTCCCATCCCCACACGGATGAGAGCCAGAAGTTCTCTGTTGTTCATAACGGAATTATCGAGAACTATCTGGATCTGAAAGACGAACTGATTGCTCAAGGCCATACTTTCACATCCGAGACAGATACTGAAGTTATCTCTCACCTGATTGCACGTGAATACGATGGAGATATCGTTAAAGCTGTGCAAAAAGTGATCACATTGATGCGCGGAGCGTTCGCGCTGGGTGTTCTGACAGAGTATGAGCCTGAGAAACTCGTAGCTGTGCGTCAAGCAAGCCCACTGATTATTGGTATTGGTGAAGGCGAGAACTTTATCGGTTCCGATATCCCGGCAATTCTGGAGCATACACGCAATGTGTACATTCTGAATGACGGTGAAATGGCTGTTTTGACACATGATGCTGTCGAATTGATGACGATTGAAGGCAACTTTATTTCTCGGGAAATGATTCATGTCGATTGGGATGCTGTGACCGCAGAAAAAGGCGGATTTGAGCACTTCATGCTGAAAGAAATTCATGAGCAACCAAAAGCATATCGTGATACAATGCTGGGTCGCATCGACAATGAAGGCAAAAAAGTTCAACTTCCTGAGTTGAAAATGACAGAAGAGCAAATTAAAAATATTCGTAACGTTCAAATCATCGCTTGTGGTACGGCGTACCATGCAGGTCTGGTTGGACGTACTGTAATTGAGCAATTGGTGCGTATTCCGGTAGAAACAGATGTTGCTTCTGAATACCGCTATCGTTCCCCGATCGTGAGCAAAGATACACTTGTAATCGTAGTGAGCCAATCCGGTGAGACAGCAGATACCCTTGCTGCACTGCGTGAAGCACAGTCTAATGGTGCGCATGTACTCGCCATCACAAACGTTGTGGGCAGCTCCATTGCACGTGATGCAGACGATGTAATCGCAACGCTGGCAGGACCGGAAATTGCGGTAGCCTCCACCAAAGCGTATACTTCGCAATTGATCGCGTTCAACCTGCTGGGTCTGTACCTTGCGCAAGTTCGTGGAACACAAACAGCAGAAGAAATTGCGCACACGCTGGCAGCAATGCAAGCTCTGCCTGAGCAAGTGGAATCCATGCTGGAGCAAGCGGAAGCCATTAAAGGATATGCAGAACAAATCTCCAAACATGAACATCTCTTCTTCATCGGCCGTGGTCTGGACTATGCAGTAGCACAAGAAGGTTCGTTGAAGTTGAAAGAGATCTCTTATATTCACTCCGAAGCGTATGCTGCGGGTGAGTTGAAACATGGTACGCTCGCATTGATCGAGGACGGTATCCCTGTCATTGCTCTGGCAACACAGGAGAACGTTCTGGAGAAAACCGTGAGCAACATCAAAGAAGTGAAAGCACGTGGCGCAGACGTACTGGCAATTACGTACGAAGAGCACGTAGCACCATTGCTGAAATCCGTTGACCAAGCGTTTGCTATTCCTAAGACGCTGCCACTGCTTAGCCCGGCTCTGTCTGTTGTAGCATTGCAATTGCTTGCTTACTACGCTTCCCTGGCCCTTGGTCACGATGTGGATAAACCCCGTAACCTGGCGAAAAGTGTAACGGTTGAGTAAGGGATTATTCTTTAAGTTTAATGTTGTAAGTTTAAAATAAAGTCGCGACGTTTGTAAAAAAGATGCGATGTTTAAAACAAAGTCGCGATGTTTATAAAAAAGTTGCGAAGTTTTACCCCTTTGGATATGATTGTCTAAAGGGGTGTTTTTGTGGCGAAAAGAAAAAGAACATCTAAAGTCGATAAGTGGATTAAAGAAGGTAGAGGAACTGGAAGTGGGGCAGATTATCAACCATGGCTAAAAATTCAAGATGTTTCCTCATTAGGTCGGTCAACGAGGTTAAAAGGTATAAAAGCCGGCAGACAATATGAGTTTTTATCGGATTTGGAACGAAATTACTTTTATTTGACTGAATTTTCCGATGTTGTCTTAGATATTCGTGAACAATTTCCTTTATTACCACAAGAAGAGACGATTGTCATTGCGGAAGAGCTTGGAATTAAACACCCAACTGATCCAAAAACAGGCGATCCAATTGTTATGACAACGGACTTTTTATTAACAGTTGATAAGGGTCAAGGTGTATTTGAAGTCGCTCATACTATCAAAATGAAAGATAAGTTACTAGAAGAGCGTGTGTTAGAGAAATTCGAAATTGAACGGGAATACTGGGAGCGTAAAGGTACTAGTTGGGGTATTGTAACAGAAGAAGAAATCGATAAGACTATGGCTAGAAATATTAGTTATATCCATGATTACTTTGATATTCGTAGCTATGATGTATATCGAGAAATGGCTAACCAACATATAGAAGATTTATCAATGTCTCTTATGAATCGTCTATTGAATAATTCGCAAAGTATCCGGGAAATTACTAGTGAGTTTGATGCAGATACACACTTGCCTTTTGGAAGTGGTGTTACGTTGTTTTATCATCTGCTAGCTAAAAAAATAATGGTTACAGATATGTACAAGCCAATTGATTTAGAGCAACCAATTGATGTTAAGTATATTGATGAAAGTAAATTGGAGAAGGTGAAGTACGGATGATTTATATTAATCAGGTATTTCAATATGTAACAGATTCAAAAAGAATTCGGGTAATAGATATGGAAGAACCGCATGTCTATATAGTTAATATTGACACCAACAGTGCTATGCCACGCAAAGAGCTATACTCTAGTCTAACCACAGATATCAAGCAAGGTGAACTGTTAGCGATTAGTGATCCTTATGCAAAGGTGATTTCCGAAGATGATTTAACAGAGGTGCAGATTCGTAAGCGTGAAGAAGATTGGGGAGATATACAAAAATACTGTGTCCCCAATATGCCAGATTTGCTCCAAAAGCAAGGAAGAGAAAGCAAGATTCGTGAAATCGTTCAAGAGAGCAACTTAGGCAAGACAAAGGTTAAAAAGCTACTAACTCGATATTGGCAGCGTGGCATGACCAAAAACGCCATGTTACCTGACTACTCTAATTCAGGTGGTAAAGGTAAAACGAAAGCTTTAACGAAAGAAAAAGTTGGTCGTCCTAGAAGAGTAAATATAAATAATGAATATCAAATCGGTATTAACATTACAGAAGAAGTAAAGGTCCAAATTGAACACGTTATCAATAAGTACTACAGGAAAAAGAATAAATACTCTTTAAAAGATGTTTATAATTTTATGCTACGTGACTTCTATTCTAATCGCTATAAGGAAAACGGTGAGCTGAAATACCGTATTTGGGATGCTACCCGAACCCCCTCATATCATCAGTTTTACTATTGGTTTAAAAAGCTTGAAGATCCGAAAAAGATATTCAATTTCGTAAAAGTACGAAAGAGTATGAGTTGAAGCATCGCCCGATTTTAAGTAATTCTAAATTGGAAACAAATGGTCCTGGAACTAGATTTCAGATTGATGCAACTATTGCGGATATTTATTTAGTTAGTTCGCTTGATGTAAATAAAGTAATTGGACGACCAGTTATTTATGCGGTATTAGATGTGTATTCACGTATTATCACAGGTCTCTACGTTGGACTAGAAGGTCCATCATGGGTTGGTGCAATGATGGCTTTAGATAATATGGTTGCAGACAAAGTAGAATTTTGTAAGCAATATGGAATTGATATAACTCCTGAGCAATGGCCAACACATCATTTGCCTGAAATAATTATTGCTGACCGAGGTGAGTTTGAAGGTTATTCGGTAGACAACTTAATTAATAATCTTAATATTAAAATTGAGAATACTACGGCTTACCGTGGAGATTTGAAAGGGATTGTTGAAAGAAAGTTCCGTACGTTTAACGGAAAGGTAAAGCAAAAGGCACCTGGAGCAATTCAAAAGGAATTTCGAGAGCGTGGTGATCAGGATTATCGCTTAAATGCTACGCTGAATTTAAAGGAATTTACGTCTCTTATTATCACAATGGCGCTGCATCACAACCAAAAAGTCATTGAAAAATACCCTGTTGAAAAAGAAATGGTTGCTGAAGAATTAGTACCAACGCCAATTAATTTATGGAATTGGGGCATTCAAAATCGCAAAGGAAGGCTAAGAACAATTGATAGAAATATTCTTCGCTTGAACGTGCTACCACGAGGAAAGGCGACAATTTCAAGGGCTGGCATCAAGTTTAAAAATCTCTTATATGGTTCTCAAAGAGCGATTGAAGAAGATTGGTATTTGAAGTTGAAAAATAGAAGTGTAGAAATTGTTTATGACCCCCGACACGTTGAAAAAATCTATATTCCACACGATGACGGAATGGACTTTGAGACGTGTGTTTTGTTAGAACCAAGTCAGCAATATAAAGAAGATTTCTTAGAAGAAATTGTATTCCAACAGCAACTCCGGAATGAACTAGAGGAAATAGAACGTACAAATCAAATTCAACACACCGTAAATACTGATGCAGCAATGGAAGAAATTATTAAAAAAGCTGTGAGGAACAAAAAACAATCTTATAACCAACCAACGAGTAAGAAAGCCAAAATAGCTTCTATTCGTGACAACAAGGATGTTGAAAAACAATTAAATCGTGAATCTGAAAAATTTGATTTATCGCCTAATAAAGTTAGTGAATCAGCTGAAGTAATCAACTTCGCTACAAAGAGAAAGTCGATGAGACACCACCGAAGAAATTACCCTCACGCCTAATGCAAAAACTAAAGAAGAAACGAGATGAGGAATTTGGGAAAAACAAATGACATGGTTGTCTTAAAAGGGGAGTTTAAGAAAGGCGTCTATAAGGAACAACCTTTAAGTGAATATACCAATAATCCTTTCATCGAAGCCCTTCCACCGATTTTTAGTGAGGATGATGTGCTAGAAAGATTTATGGTGACTCCCCGAATTAGCGAGCAAGATAAATTAAGTGCAACGAATATTCGTTATCACGTATTAAAACGTGTAAGGAACTTTATACAGCCGTTGCCGATTCACTTTGAGGTTGAGCGTCGGTTATCCACCCTGATTCGGCGAGGTTATTTAGCACGAAATCCATTAGACATAACATTTTTAGAGCGTGTTCGAGTGTTGCATGAATTACGTGAAGAGGAAGAGCTTGCACATAAGCATATCAAGGACCGTTTAAATTATATTCGCTCTACAGCAGATAGTTTATCAATTATAGGTATCTCTGGTATAGGCAAAACCACGGCAATTGAACGCTTGCTGCTCATGTATCCGCAAGTGATTAAGCATGAAACTTATGAAGGACAATCTTTCAATCGTACACAAATTGTTTGGCTTAAAATCGATTGTCCATATGATGGTAGTTTGTCAACGCTTTGTAAAAGTTTCTTTAAGGCAATTGATGATTTACTAGGTACGAGATATTTAGAAAAATACGGTTATTTGAATCGAGTCACATCGACAATGTTGTTGCACATGACCTCACTGGCGAGTATGTATGGCATTGGTGTTTTAGTCATTGATGAAATACAACACTTACTGCATTCAAAAAATGATCAGGAAGAAATGCTGAATTTTTTTGTAACACTGTCTAATACAGTTGGTATTCCCACGGTCTTAATTGGCACTTCTAAGGCACAAAAGCTATTTAAGGGGAACTTCAGGCAGGCTAGACGGGCTGCAAGTGATGGAGCTATTATTTGGGATCGTATGGCGGAGGATAGTGAAGAATGGGAGTTCTTCCTTGAAACGCTTTGGGAATTACAGTGCTTAAAATCCTATTCCGAGCTTACAGAGAATACGAAAAAGGCATTTTACTATGAGTGCCAAGGAATTACTGCTGTCGCTGTCAATTTGTTTATTCTAGCACAAGAACGAGCTTTATTCGATGAAAATAACCCGAATGAAATAATTACTCCACAAGTATTAAAAAAGACTGCTAAAGAAGATATGCAAACGATTCAACCAATGATGACAGCGATTCGGACGAACAATTTAGCTGACATGATGAAATATGAAGATATCATGATCAATCTGGATGAAGTCATGCTGAATCATAAGCGAAACACAGAAATAGCAGGACGTATTCAGGAGGCGTTTAAAGAGCGCAAAAATACAATCGAGTATAAACGACAAGACACGATTGAAAACTTAAGTGTTGAAGTAGCAGCCCTGGGTATTTTTGATAGTTTGAAAGATAAAGACATTAAAAAAATCGTACAAAAAATTGTTGGGGAAAATCCATTTGATATAGACTTTCATCAACTAAAATCAGATGTAATTCAGCAGGCGATTAACTTAAATCAACAAAAGAAAGATAATAAAGCAAAGGAAAATATGAAAAAGGCAGAGGTTCTCCCATTACTTAAGCTAAGAAAGCGAGCATTAGACAAAAAACAAC
This sequence comes from Paenibacillus sp. 1A_MP2, assembly GCF_052244825.1. Taxonomy (NCBI): domain Bacteria; kingdom Bacillati; phylum Bacillota; class Bacilli; order Caryophanales; family Paenibacillaceae; genus Paenibacillus; species Paenibacillus sp. 1A_MP2. The sequence goes on from NZ_JBQQCS010000001.1 coordinate 1,289,542, forward strand.
ATCCTCATGAACTATTGAAAGCAAATGGGTACATTAAAAATCCTTTGGAAGAATTCTATTAGGAGGTAATTCAATGCTGCCATTCTTTACGGATCCATATCCAAATGAGTTGATTTATTCGGCGATTGCACGTTATCACTTTTACAGTGGAAATATTGATTACAAAGATACGTTGGAAGAGGTATTTCAAAGTCGCTCTGTGATTCCGAGTGTAGAGATTGGCAGCCATTTTCATGCCTTGGTCCAACAGATGGGAAATCATTATTCGGTAGAGAAGTTGTTAGCGAAACATACCATTTACCCGTTTTATGCCCCGTTCCTTTCCAAACAACGACAGCAAGAGATTATGCAGGACGTCCAAGGTGATGGCAAAGGTCTTTACACAAGGCTAGGTATGGTTTCAGGAGGTATTTGCAAAAAAGATGGATTATACTATTGTTCACAATGCGCCCAGGCTGATATTGATAAATATGGTGAACCATACATACATCGGGAACACCAATTGCAAGGTATAAATTTGTGCGCACATCACGATTTACAACTGAAGAAATATCCAGATGATTTCACCGAACAAAGTAGAATCAAATTTATTCGGTTTGAGGCAAAAAGAATGGATTTTTCAATTTTAGAGGAAGTTAAGTCCCTTGATAATACTGATATTCAAGTAAAGTTAGCAAAAATGGCATATCGACTATTAAATATTGATATAAATGCAATTTCACGCAAGGATATTTTTAAAAGGTATCGATTGCTTCTTAGAGAAAAGAATTTAATTACTACGGCAAATCGAATAAGGCAAAATGAGTTATTTGATACATTCCAAGCAAGGTTTCCAATAGGGTTCTTAGAAAAGTATGATTCAGGGTTAAAACAGGAAAATGAGTACAATTGGTTAAAGGTATTAACTCGTAATGAGGAACGTCATGTACATCCTTTTCGCCATTTGTTGTTTCTATACTTTTTAGAAAAAGATGTAGAGAAGCTTTTGCATGTTGGAGATGATGCAGGTTCATTTGGTACAGGTCCATGGCCATGCTTAAATAAGGCTGCTGATCATTATAAGCAACTGGTAATCAAAAATGTAACGATTACTAGAGATTTTAAATCAATTTCTCCTATTGGGACGTTTAAGTGTTCTTGTGGCTTTATTTATGCCAGAAAGGGTCCTGATAAATCGAACGAAGATATATATCGCATTGGTCGTGTAAAAGCATTGGGAGATACTTGGAAAGCAAAATTAAAAGCTTTAGCAAACGGAGAGGGTCTAAGCATAAGGGCCAAAGCCGAAATACTCGGGGTTGATTCTAAGACAGTGAAAAAATATTCATCTATGGACGGGCAAAACAAAAAGGCCAAAAGTAAAAAAACTTCTCCATTGTTACTACGATACCGTGAGCAACTACTTAAAGGAATAAAGCAATATCCTAATGAATCAAGAACTCAAATTAGAGGACGCTTTCAAAGGGAATATACCTACTTGTATCGCCATGATAAGGAATGGCTATTTAAACAGTTGCCTAGAATTCGGACAATGGGGAAACCAAAAGCAATTGTGGATTGGGAAGCCCGTGATCTTGAATATTTATCAAAGGTGAAAGAGCTTTACAAAGAACTTATTATGCTAAATAAGCCTGTTCGAATTACTATTTCGATTGTTGGAAAACGTCTTGGAATATTATCGAACTTAGAGAAGCATCTTCATAGGCTGCCACAAACTAAACAGTTTCTTGATGAAATCACAGAAACGGCACAGCAATTCCAAATCCGACGATGTTGTAAAATTATAGACCAAATGTTGCAGAAACAAGAACCTGTTAGTTTATGGAAAGTGCAACGAATTGGTGCTGTGAAATCACATCATTTTCGTCAAATAAGACCACATATAGGGTCATATATACAAATGAAACAGGAAGTGGACGATTATGAGCGCACAACAAGTTAAAATTAAATGGCCATTTGGAAAAGACGAAAAGGTAAAGCTAATATGGATTGGAGATCCTTTTCGGTATGACAATAAAATAATGCTGCATGCGTATTTTCGGGCAAGGGGAGTCACAATGAAAATACTATTGGACTGGGGTACGTTGCCTTGCTTGGCTATCCAACATTATTATAGCGATGGAGTAATTACCACTAGTCAGCCACCGCAGGGTGCCAAGGAGGTAGATATTACAATTTATCCTAATAGAGTGCATTACTATGAGAAGCCATGGAAAATCCAAGGAAGCTATGACCCTGCAACCTCACGCAGTTTCATATTTTCCTTTGATAGCAAGCAAGTCATTCTGCCATTCATTGAAGTGTTACGTAGTATATTAGCACCGAACGGCTTTCTTTTATATCGCTTGCTTGAATCAAATTCATTTCCTCAATTTTTCACAGAAACATATGAAACAAATAGGATTCATCTTAGCTTTTCATCACTGTATGAATTAAAATACACCAAAACAACTTTCATTTATCAATTGGTTTGGCTATTAACGAATCGTGATTTACGTCAGGTCTATGAAAGCATCGCCTTTACATGGTTGCAAGAACAGTCATTGAAATTCGAATGGAACTTTACACAGCCAATTATTGTCACTGCACGTGTAAAAGAGGACAATAATACATGGACTGTACTACAAATTGTAAATGTAAAAAATAAGCATATTCCTTATGAAAATATCTCGATTTCACATCCGGAAATACAACATTCAGAGAAGTCAAAAGAAGCGAAGAAATATACATATCGTTCCCTAAACAAAAACGATGATGAAGAAGGCTTTACATTAGACGAGCAAGTAGATGGATCCACGGAGGATTTTGATTTAGTACAGATGAATCAGTTGAAACATGAATATACATCGGTGCCAATAGTCAAACGAATAAAACGAGGTTCATCCAAGCAACGTTTGGAAGAGGACGAAAATACAAAGAGGTACTATGGAGAGAATAATTCTATTCATTCTACAGCAGATAGTGGCGGACAGCAATTGGCAAGGGGTTTAGAACATCAAATGCTACATGAGATTAAAGCCCAAGGGGAGCTACAGGAATTTATTAATGTCTTGAAAGTATTGGAACAGTATCCAGAGATAAAAGCAATTAGAGCATTTACCGATGTATTACCAGAGGTCCTAGGAGAACGAAAATTTACAAAGCTAAGCGATGGTATTGCAAAGAGACGTTATGTAATTGCTGAAGTATATGTGGTACATGGCAGTCGATTCAATATTATTGAGGTAGAACGCGAAACCCGTTCTTTATCTACTCTTATTTTATATTCTCCCTCAAAACAAGACTGGAGTACGATTTATCATAATCTGCTTATAAATCTTGTAAATGCTAGCGGAGCATGGTCCAGAAAATCTTTAAAAACTATTGAAACTAGAGGAATAAAAATTGTTAAATGCAAACATAGCCGTAAAGGAATAAGACATAGATCAAATATGTTGTTAAACAAATTAATGTAACAATTCGATTATATTCATAAGCAGAGTTGTTTAACCGAGGACACTTTTGACTAGACAGAATTAGAGATGTAAGAATTAAATATAACGAGGGGGAGCTTAAATGTCTAAGGCATTAAGAGAGTTTAAGCAATTTATAAAGAAAAATGTTGATGATTTATCTAATTATGAGATAAAGCTGGCGAAGAGAGCGTGAAGAGGCAACGAAGTCTTTACAGAAGTATAAAGATCAAATTTCTTTAAAGGACCTGTATACAGCTATTTTACAAAATGAAGATAAATTTCAAAATATCTGCCCTGCATGTGAATCAGAATTGTATATAGATGGTGAACTCGCTGTTCCTTTAAATCCTTTTGATAAGCAGTATTTTTAAATGCAACAATCGGGCCATTTAGGGTAATACCAGCGTCCATGCAATCAGGGAAAAAGTAAACTATGAAATGACAGAAAGTATTATACACAGTATTTATACACTATTATTTTAACCCCGTCCCTACTCAGAACGGGGTTATGTATGTTTGCAATTTGAACATTAAATAACTTTATTGTCTTTCAACAGCTTAACGTTGTAAATATGCGTTTATCTTAACCATTCAAAACGAGTGACTTTACAGTATTCAATGTAAAGTTATTCGTTTTTTTATTTCTTTAAAAACTATATAACCATACTAATTTTTATAGTATTTATAGTAAATAAAGAAAGGCTGAATATTACATCCCAAATGAGTCAGCTACTCGAATTAGAGTAGAATCCTACTTACAATGAGAGTGCTGAGGTATACGCCATCGAAGCCAGGCTTTATATTGAGCAGCGGACATGATAGCCTCGTTTGGCAGAGCCAGCTGCATTAAGCTGGTTCTCTGGCGCAAGTTTCATGGCCGCAGAGGCTCGATGTCAAGCCATCTGAACGTAACCGATAGCCCCAGTGGATTAAATATCCGCATTACTTAACAAGACATAAAAAATGATCATCTCGTGTAAACCAACATTTACATTAAATACATGTAAATGATGTGAGAACCGTTGATATTTCAATAGTTCTCACATCGAAGTTAAGATAAGCGCGTTTTGCTTATGGTACCCCTAATTTGACTAACTTTGATTCCTAACTTTGTAATAGTTCAGAGAATAAAAAGTGTATTATATGCATAGTCAAACGTCGAGATTCTCCTTTATATGGATAGATATGCATATACATTGATGGATTAAAGTTCGCTTCAATAATCCCATAAGCATTTTTATTAGCTGCAGGAACTTCTATATTTTCAATAATCAAATCGATACCACTAATTTTAGCTCCCAGTGCAGATACCGCATCCACTGCTATTTTTTTATAGTCATCGGGAATTTGATCTGTCACATCAATCGAATCTCCGCCTGTACTAACATTAGAATTTTCACGCAGATAGACGATTTCACCATTTTTTGGAATCGAATTCATTTGATAACCTTGGCCTTTTAGCATAAGTTTTTCCAAGTCACCTAATTGTATAGTTTCTAAAGGTGTCCTATGGTCTTTTCCTCTTAACGGATCACGATTCTTTTCAATGACTAACTCTTCGATTGTATGTTTACCATCGCCTTTAACATTCGCAGGAACTCGTAATAAAACCGCCTGAACTTTATCATGTAACACAAAAAATCGATATTCTGTTCCATAGAGAAACTCTTCTATTAGTACAGAAGAATCTTCTTTAAATGCGAGTGTGATTGCTTTTTGATAATCTTCGTAATTTGCCTCGTCTTTGAAGATTGATATTCCCAATCCATAGTTTGTTGTTTTCGGTTTTACAACAAAAGGTTTAGCAGAAAACATATTATAAGAATTTAAAGCATGTTCTATATCATTAAATTCCTCACCTGTTGGTACACGTAATCCATGTTGTTGAAGAATTTTCTTTGTTACTGTTTTATTTTCCATAATTAAAGGGGATACATAACTATCTTTACTTGTCATATTACCATTTTTCACATATTCAACATGATCTTTTAATTGAAGCTTCAAAAATTGATCTTGCCGATCCAAAACTTCTACCTTTATTCCTTGCTGTAAGCAATCAAACATTAAAATCTGAGTGGACAACTCCAAGTCAGTAAATCCTGTTAATTGATATGGCTTATCCCATGATTTTTTATAGTTTTCTTTCGCAATACACGTAGCCACTTGACCTTGACTGCTTTTTTCACTCTCTTTATAAAGCCTTCCAGCTAAAGTCTTACTTGGGTCCATTAGCATCTCTCTCAGGTTAACAAATAACGTATCTGAAATAGTCAAATCTAAAATTTCTGCTAAATGTTCCATTTCATCAATCATATTTTTAGCATCTACTTCAAATTGTGTATGCTCTAATGGATGCTCAAGAGCCACTACATCATTGTAAGAATCACCCATTTTTACCCACTCATCACAATTATTACCTTCTTCTTTCCATAGTAAATAAAATAAGAAAAGATGTAGAAATTCTGCTTGTTCATAGCTAATTCCATTCGTTTCAAAAGGATTTAAATCTATATTTCGCAATTCAAGATAACTAACACCATGAGCTTCTAAATCTGAAACATGATGTCCACCTCTTAAACGGACAGATGCATAAAATTCTTTTTCTTCTGATAGAAGCCCTCTTTTAACCATCAAAGAAAGATCTGATATATAGTTCTGTATACTACTATAAGACACTTGAACATCATCAGAATTAGTATAACCAAATTTACTGCTTCTAATGCTTCTTATTGCCCTATTCAAAGAATCTTCTTCAAAAAAATTCTTTTCGCTACTAGGAGAAGCTCCATAAAAATAAGTTACTAACCATCGATAGTGTAAATAGTTTCTTGTGACTTTTAGATAAATCTCTGTTTTAAACTGTAGATAATCTTTTATCTCCGATTGTAAGTTAAATAACGCTTGGATTAACTCATCGCCGAATTCAAAGTTAAAATGAACACCACAAAGCATTTGTTTACGACGGCCATAAGAATTGGATAAAGATTGACGATATAGAACATTTTCAACATTTTTCAATTTCGCAATAACAATATCTTCTTCTTTTTCTGGTAACTGTGGTGGCATGCTTAATGGCCAAAGCATTTCATGATCACCCATAGAACGATAAGCAACATCATGGATGGCTGCTAAGTAATTAAACAGTTCCTCTAATGTCTCAGTAACAGGTGTGATTAATTCCATCTGTGTTTCTGAAAAATCCCGCTGAATATACGGGTGTTCATCTCTTATCGATTTAGGATGATCCGTTTTAGCTAAATTTCCTGATAAGTCAACTCGATTACTTTCTTTTTCAATCCCATAACGGGCTTTTAATAAGTATGGTTTAACACGGTCATTGACTAATATTTTTTTAATATCCATATTAACTATACCTCCTTATTCTCTTACCTTTTAAAAACAATCAAAAACATCCACAATCTAATTAAATGTGAATATTTACCGTTCCGAATCTTATTTGTTAAAAAGCATCATCTTAATTGCTTCATATGGAATTCGAAATGTTCTTCCAAGAATGTAGAGATGAAGAAATAGCTATGATCATAACCTTTAACTTGCTTATAGTTTATTTCTACGTTATTTGCTTGGGCATTTTCTAAGAAAGTCGTTTCTTCCAATTGTTCTGGATAAAACTGATCTGCAGTTCCTTGTGTAATAAGAATAGGGAGGGTGTCAGTTGCTTTAATGAGTTCTGAAGCATCCCATTCTTTCCAAGAAGCTTTGTCTTCACCTAAATAAGTTGAGAAAGCTTTTATTCCCCAAGGGACTTGACTAGGACTTGAAATAGGAGAAAAAGCAGAAATCGCTTTGAATCTTGCAGCATTTTTCATCCCAATTACTAAAGCACCATGACCTCCCATTGAGTGGCCCATTATACTTTCTTTTCCTGAAAATTTAGGTACTAAAGTGGACGTAATACCTGTTAACTCCTCTGTGATGTAAGTATACATATGATAATTCTTTGCCCATGGATTTTGTGTTGCATTTAAATAAAAACCGGCACCTTGTCCGAGGTCGTATGCATCATCATCAGCAACGTTTTCTCCGCGCGGTGAAGTATCAGGAATAATGACTGCCACTTGATATTTTTCAGCCAATCTTTGAAATCCACTTTTTTGACTAAAATTATCATCTGTACAAGTTAATCCAGATAGCCACCAAATAAGAGGGATTTTTTTCTTTTCTTTATTTGATGGTAAGTAGATACTAAATGTCATATCACATTGTAAAACTTTTGAATAATGGATGTACTTACGTTGTTCCCCATCAAAAGAGCGTTGTTGTTCAATTAGTTTAAGACTCATTTATTTCACTCTCCATTCTCCATTTGTTTATATTGTACGGATTGATTTAACTAATGAAGTAAACCAAATGCCTTATTGATATCCATACCCATAATTACATAATAAAATGCAATCTACAATACTGACGTTTTTGTCACTATGCTATAATAGTAAAAGAAAGGAGCATTACTGTTAGAAAACTTTAAGACAACTTGTAAATAAGAAGCCCTATTGGTATGATGCGGAGATTGCTTCTATAGAAAACTTAACCTGAGCATCAAACAAGGCAAGGATTAGAATTCTTAATATGCGAGAATTTCCGGAAAACCAAAAGGACATTCTAATATCGTTTCGACGGTTTAAACCGTGATATATCAATACTTATAGAGAGAGTGAATATAATTGGAAATTAATTATAAAGATAAAACTTATTTTACTGGAAAAGATTTGGCTTTATCAGTTATAGGTGGACGTTGGAAAATAGTGATTATATGGTGTTTGATGCAGGAGTCTCCATTAAGGTTAAGTGAAATGCAAAAAAAACTTCCCGAAGTCAATCAACGCATGTTAATTAGACAGTTAAGGGAATTAGAAGATGATAACATAATTACTAGAACTGTATATCCCGTTGTACCTCCTAAAGTTGAGTATCAACTAAGTGAAATTGGTTGTCTCCTAGAATCTGTTGTAACTTCAATCTGTGAGTGGGAGATATTTTTAGCGACTCTTTAGAAAGAGACGCTAATAAAACAGAGATTGAATAACATCTATGTATACTTAGCATGGGTGTAAGAAAGAAAGAACAGGCATTAATTTTTCAGTTCGCGTACCTATCCATTACACTTTTGGTTATTATGACATATTTGTCAGTATGGTAATTTGAATTACGATATGTAATCATGGAAATGTAAACAGCATAGTGTTTCACATTTTTTACGTATTAATGTGTCCATGATGACAAATATGTCAGTATTGTCAACGGTATATTGATATGTAATTATGGGTATGGTAACGCTATAAAACAAAAGAAAGAAGGGTTTCATTTGAAAAGTAAAGCAGCCGTTGCATTTAAAGCGGGAGAACCGCTTCAGATTGTAGAAATCGATGTAGAGGATCCAAAAGCCGGAGAGGTTTTAGTAAAGATACTGTACACTTCAGTCTGTCATACAGATGCTTATACATTATCAGGGGATGATCCAGAAGGCGTATTCCCTGCCGTTTTAGGTCATGAAGGCGCTGGTGTTGTAGTAGCCGTAGGTGAAGGAGTTACTTCAGTAGAACCAGGAGATCATGTTATTCCACTATACACGGCTGAATGTGGGGAATGTAAATTCTGTCGTTCTGGTAAACAAACTTATGTAGTGCTGTACGAGAAACTCAAGGTAAAGGTTTAATGCCTGACGGAACAACTCGTTTCTCTTATAATGGAGAGCCTATTTATCATTACATGGAACAAGTACATTCAGTGAATATACAGTCGTTCCTGAAATCTCTTTAGCAAAAATTGACAAAGAAGCGCCACTTGATAAAATTGGTCTATTTGGATGCGGTGTGACTACAGGTATTGGCGCTGTACACAACACAGCAAAAGTGGAAGAAGGAGCTGTGACAGCCGTATTTGGTTTAGGAGCCATTGGATTAGCCGCTATTCAAGGATTGGTTCAAGCAAAAGCAAGCCGAATTATTGCTGTAGACTTAAATGAAGATAAGTTTGAATTAGCTAAAAAAATGGGCGCAACTGATTTTCTAAATCCTGCTAAATTTGATAAACCAATCCAAGAAGTCATTGTTGAAATGACGGATGGAGGAGTAGATTATAGCTTTGAGTGTATTGGAAATGTTGAAGTAATGAGGTCTGCTCTTGAATGTTGTCATAAAGGTTGGGGTGAAAGTACTATTATCGGTGTAGCAGCTGGAGGGAAAGAGATTCATACGCGTCCATTCCAATTAGTAACGGGTCGAGTATGGCGTGGTTCTGCCTTTGGCGGCGTGAAAGGCAGAACGCAGCTTCCAGGAATGGTTGAAGATTATATGAATGGTGAAATCGATATCGATTCGTTTATCACACACCACTTAAACTTTACAGACATCAATGAAGCATTTGATTTGCTTCATAAGGGTGAGTCAATCCGTACGATGTTAACGTATGAAAAATAATGAATATATTCAAGGAGGAAAACATATGACTACCACTAAATTACATCCAAGATTAGATAACGGGATTAATGATTATCCAGAAGTAAAAGACTTTGCAGGAGGAACACTAAAGTGTCTTTGTGAATCCAATAAAGTAGAAGTCAAGGTAGATTCACAAACAATGCACAACCATGCATGTGGTTGTTCTAAGTGTTGGAAACCAGAGGGTGCCAATTTTTCTTTAGTAGCTGTAGCACCTCGTGACAAAGTTCATGTCATTAGAAACGGCGATAAGTTAGAGATTGTTGATGAAACAGCTACAATTCAAAGACATTTTTGTAAAGAATGTAAAGCACATTTATTTGGTCGTATAGAAAATAAAGATCATGCATTTTATGGTTTAGATTTTGTTCATACAGAATTATCAGAGGATAAAGGGTGGTCTGCACCACAATTTGCAGCATTTGTTTCGTCTGTAATCGAAACAGGTACACCGGCTTCAAAAATGGCTGATATCCGAAAAGATTTAAATGATATTGGATTACCTACCTATGATGTCCTATCACCTGAGTTAATGGATTTAATTTCTACTAAAACTGCTGAACTGAATGGCACATTGAATGAATAAAAGTTATATTTTAATGTAGTAATTAAGAAATAATAAACTAGTTACATGTGCTTTCTGTTTTTATAAACTAGCGGTTCTTCATTAATCGTAAAATTGTTAGTTTATAAAAACTATTGTCGTCAAGAGTCCTTTTAAACTCAAGTTTCGCTTCAATCTCACATATTTTAAAGAATTCTGCAGATTGAAAAGATATGCAAAGGCACTTACTCTATTTCAGAGTAAGTGCTTTTGTATATTCATTATTTAGGGTGTGGGTCTAAATCAACCTCTACCGATAGAAAATCTAACTGCAAAAGTAGCAATTGAAAAACTAAGAAATTCCGATGAAGAGATAATAGAGATCGTAACAGACGATGATTCCACTTGGTATATCATAAGAAGCGAGAATGACGGTATTTCGATAGCCGATGAAAATCTTAAACAAATGATTGGTTCAAACGGCTGGGAATTTGAAGCGAAAGAAGGCTCAGGTCTGTTCTTTGAGAAAGAGGATGAACAATTAACTGTTGCTACACAAATGTGGATTAAAAGATACGTTCTTGTTCAGGTACAAAATAAATATATAGAACTTTAAAACATTAGGCTAACGTGCGCGAGATTGTAGAGTAAACTCTTGTGACATACGGAAGAATTTATCAAATCGTAGGAATATATTTTGATTGAGATCAATTTTTGTGTTTCACATCAATTTTTGATAGGATTGAACATTCAAGCACGTAATCGTAATTTATTTGAGTATTTACACATTATTGTATAGTAATAACATTAGAAAAAGGAGATTGAGCGATGATGACTACTTATGAAGAAAATGTAGCTAGTTTTGATAAAATCGATTCCGAAAAAGCACAGGCATTGGTAAAAGGGGAATCCGAAGCCTTAATCTATATTGGAAAGGCTGTTTGTCCTTTTTGTCAAATATTCGTTGAAAAACTAAAAAAAGTTGCTGAGGAAACTGATACTACTATCTACTATGTAAATAGTGTGGAAAAATCTGATATGGAAGGTATTACGGCCTTCCGTAATGAATACGACATTCCAACGGTTCCTGGTTTCGTTTTTACTAATGGTGACACAATAAACGTGAAATGCGATTCATCCATGTCAGAAGAAGAAATCAAAGCTTATATGAATAAATAATTCAATTGCAAACAGTGATCTTCTGCAATCGGGCGCTATTGTGGAACGTCAAGGGTAGAAAGTGATCAAACTTTATTTTAAAAAGTGTAAAAAGTGTATACTAACCCACAAGAAAAGAATCCATTTTGATCAATCATTTTTTCAAAACGGATTCTTTTTATTTGCCCGAAAAATGAGCTTTTGCGGGAACTTTTGATCAAACTTTATTTTAAAGCTACACAAGGAGGTGGAAATATCGCCATCTCTTTCACGTGACGTGCAGGAACTCGCACAGAGGACGCTGATTCCAATCAAGAGCTGGCTGCTGGCCGTTCACATACACATTTTAAAAACATTAACCAATCAACGGGACATCACAACGGGAGTGCTGTTCCACGGTCGTCTTGAGCAGAAGGATGGTGACCGCGCCCTGGGCTTATTTCTTAATACACTGCCATTTCGCATGCAACTGGACGGAGGAACCTGGGCCGCCATTGCGGAAAAAACGTGGGAAACTGAAAAGGAGATGCTGCAATATCGCAGATACCCTATGGCCCAGATCCAACAGGATACCGGAAACGGCAAGTTATTTGAGACATTCTTTAATTTCACTCATTTCTATGTATCCGAGCAGAAGCTGGGTTCCTATGGGAGGCTGCACATTGTTGAGGAGCCAGGATACGCCGACAACAGTTTTCCATTCGGAGCAGAATTTTCTCTGGATGGAGAAAGCGGTGAATTAAGGCTGGCGCTCCGTTGGGATCAGGTGTTGTTCAGCGATGAGCAAATGAGCCGAGTTGCCGGATACTATCAGATGGCGCTGCGTGCAATTGTTCAACATACCTATGAGGTTGCGGATCACGACACCTTACTGTCTGTTGAGGAAATTCAGGAAATAGATAGCTGGAATCAAACGGAAAACCATTTTCATCAAGTCCATCTGCTGCACAAGTTATTCGAGCAGCAAGTGGAGAGCACCCCTGAGCAGCTTGCTCTTGCTTATCAAGGTCAACGCTTAAGCTACCGTGAGTGTAATGAACAAGCGAATCGGTTAGCTCATTATTTGCATAAACTTGGAGTTGGGCCAGATGTGAAAGCAGGTATATGTTTGGAACGATCCACTCAACTGGTCACCAGTCTGATGGCTATTCTGAAGGCAGGCGGCGCCTACGTACCGATTCATCCGCATCATCCGGCAGTTTTCGTTCAGGAACTTATTCAGGATGCTGATCTTAGACTTGTCGTAACAAGCGAACAGTGGGCTTCCTTATTTGAAGGATACGCTGGAACGGTTCTGTATATGGAACGGATTCATGAGGAATTAGCCATCGAATCTGCCTCGAATCCCAATGTCCTGTGCCTGCCCGAGCAGCTTGCATACATGATTTATACCTCCGGCTCCACGGGAAAACCCAAGGGGGTGTTGATCGAGCATAAAGCGATTGCCAACCGACTTCTCTGGATGCAGGAAGAATATCGATTAACCGGGACGGATCGGGTGCTTCAGAAAACACCGTTTACATTCGACGTCTCCGTATGGGAATTTTTCTGGCCGTTGATCACGGGAGCGGGATTAGTCATTGCAGAGCCTGAAGGGCACAAGGACCCGGAATATCTGATTAAGCTCATTCAGGAAGAAGAGATTACAACGATTCATTTCGTGCCTTCCATGCTGCATGCTTTTTTGGCTCAACGAGAAGTAGAGCAATGCACTGCACTGAAAAGGGTCATTTGCAGCGGGGAAGCACTTACGCATATGTTAAAGCAACTATTTTTTGAAAAGCTGTCATGTGAACTGCACAACCTGTATGGACCTACGGAGGCTGCTGTTGATGTAACCAGTTGGTCGTGCAGACCGGAAGATATAAACGTTCCAATCGGTTATCCAATTGCAAATGTCTATCTGCGGGTACTCGATGAACAAATGTCGCCTGTCCCTGTTGGTGTGCCTGGTGAGCTGTATATCGGCGGCGTCTGTCTGGCACGCGGATACCATCACCGACCAGAATTGGATGCGGAGAGATTTATACTCGACCCGCTCCGAACCGAGCCGAATGCACGCCTGTACAAAACAGGGGATGAAGTCAGGTATCTTCCGAACGGGGCTATTGAATATATGGGTCGTCTGGACCAACAGGTCAAAATACGTGGTCATCGTATTGAAATAGGGGAGATTGAGGCCAGATTGGGCGAACATCCCGGCATTGCGGAATGCGTGGTGTACACAACCAGTCACAGTAGGCAGCATGTGCAGCTAGTTGCTTGCATCGTGCAAAGAAACCCGAATGTTCCGCTGGATCGCAAGGACTTGTATAGCTTCTCAAAAAACTGTATGCCTGAGTATATGATCCCTGGTCACTGGATGTTCATTGATAAAATGCCGTTAACGACTAGCGGAAAAATAGACCGGAAGGCGCTCCCGCAGCCAGATACGAGCCCTGTGGCAGAACTGAATGATGCATTCCAGCCACCAAGGAATTCCTGTGAGCACCAATTATCGGATATTTGGAAACAGGTTCTTCAAGTCGCTGCTCCAGGCATCAGGGACTCATTTTTTCACCTAGGCGGTAACTCATTGCTTGCGATTCAGCTCATGGCCAGAGTAGAGCAGGCGTTTGAACGCAAGCTGCCATTATCAACGATTCTGGAGCATGACACGATCGAACGGTTAGCCATGCTGCTGAGTCAGGCTCCGGCAGGGGAGTCAAAACCATCATCTCTTGTTGCCTTAAATGCTTCAGGTTCCCGAAACCCCCTTTATTGCATTCATCCTGTAGGTGGAAGCATCGTATGTTATAACGCTTTTCCACAGGCTTTGGGAGCGGAATGGCCTGTTTACGCCATTCAGGACGAGCATTTGAACGGAACCATGAACTACGACATGCCAGAGCGTTCCTTTTCTTCGATTAAGGATATGGCTTATCAGTATATTGCACGGATCAGGGATGTGCAGCCAACAGGACCCTATGCCTTGTTAGGTTGGTCATTCGGCGGTATTGTGGCGCATGAAATGGCTTGCCAGCTTGAACAGGTAGGAGAAGAGGTCGAGATGCTGATGCTGCTTGATGCAAGGCTAAGGTCTCATGAAGAAGCAGCGTTTGAGCTTTCGGAGAACGAATGGAAGGAACATTTCCTGCAGGACATTACAGGCGTACAAATGATAGGGGATCGTTCAAATGAGCAAAAAAAGACTGGAGTCCCGATGAAGAGCATCTGAATCATTTCTATACTCTGTTCAAATCCAATTACAGGGCGATGCAAGAGCATGTTCCCCAATGGTTTGGTGGCGCGTTAACCTGGTTCAGGGCCCAAGAGGAGGAACAGGCTCTGTCTATGGAGGGTGACTGGAGCAACTATGCCAAGCAGGTAGATAGCATCATGCTGGACGGGGATCACTATTCCATGATGAATCCCTTGAATGTTGCACGGATTGCAGCGTATCTGAAATCCTATACCCATGAAGCGAAGGAGTCGGTCTGATGTCAGCCCAATTGCGATATATAACGCTTAGAAATAGCGACGGACAATATTCTATCTGGCCTGTGGAGAGAGAGCTTGCATATGGCTGGGAATACGCGGGCTTTGAAGGAACAGTCGAGGAATGTCTGAAGCAGATTGAAGGCGTCTGGACGGATATGAGGCCGGTAAGCTTGCAGCCCAATCCTTCATATGTCAGCGATTTAGCGAAAGAGGCATGTATTCAGGAAATTTCGGAAAGGGAGCCAGCCCCGTTTTGGAGCGGGAGCATCATCCCCTTGAATCCGTCTTCCTGCATCCATCACTTGTTCGAACGCCATGCACAAGCGAATCCTGATGGTGTTGCACTGACCTATGAATCTAGACATATGACATACCGTGAACTGGATGAAGCTGCCGAAGCTCTCGCAAACAGGCTGGCAGAGTTTGAAGTTGGCCCTGACAGCATCGTTATGGTTCTTGCCAATCGTTCTTTGGACCTCGTGATTTCGCTATTAGCAATCCTAAAGGCAGGGGGATGCTACTTGTCGCTTGAGACAAGTATCCCGCAGGCAAGGCTGAATTTTATCCTTGAAGATGCTTCGCCCTGCCTGGTTATTACTCAAGGCTGCTTCAGTGAGCGGTTCGAAGAACATTCGATACCTGTACTGCTGCTGGATCATGACAAACAGACGTTTGCTTCGGCCCCTAGGCGAGAGAGGGCAGAAGTGACACCAGAGCACTTGGCTTATATCAGCTACACATCAGGCTCGACAGGCACGCCGAAGGGCGTATGTGTACCGCATCGGGCGGTTTCTCGTTTAGTCGATAATGCGAAGGATTTCTCGTTTACACCCAATGATGTATTTTTGCTTGTTTCACCGGTCGCTTTCGACGCTTCCACGTTTGAACTTTGGTCTCCTCTCACCAATGGCGGGCGACTGGTTATCTACGATAGCGGAATGATACGTCCGGACCTGCTATCTGAAACGATCCGAACGGAGGGAGTAACGACGGTATGGCTAACAGCGGGATTGTTTCAGGTAATGGTGAATTCCTATCTGGATATGTTTAAGGGGCTTAAACATGTGTTGGCAGGTGGGGATGTGATCTCGTCTGCACACCTTGAGCTGCTTCTGGCAACCCATCCGCATCTGACGTTCACTAATGGATACGGTCCAACGGAAAATACGACATTCTCGACCTGCTGGACCACTACGACGATGACCACCCACCCTACTGTCCCGATTGGTTCACCGATCAACGGAACGTGGGCAATCGTCTGCGATGAAAATCTGAATCCGATGCCCCCGGGCAGGAGGGTGAATTATACGTTGCCGGGGCAGGTTTAGCGAGAGGATATCTGAATAATCCGGCAGAGACGGCGAGCAGATTTGTGCCGAATCCATGGAGCAAAACGGCCGGGGCCCGAATGTTGAGAACAGGGACCTTGCCCGGTGGTTTGAAGACGGAGGCTTGGAGTTTATCGGTCGTGCAGATCGACAGGTTAAAATTCAGGGATACCGAGTAGAGCCGGATGAAGTCGAAATGGTCATCACCAAACATAGAGATGTTCAGGCTGCCGTGGTTACAACTCAAGAGGACGGATTGGGGAACAAGCGTCTGCTTGCATATGTTGTGACCAATTCTTCTCCAGATGAGGAATCCAGGAAGCTGACCGGGTTGTATGAATACCTGTGTCAGCAGTTGCCTCCTTACATGGTTCCATGGGCCATCATGCCGCTGGCGGAAATGCCGTTAACGCCGAACGGGAAGGTAGACAGGGGGCAATTGCCTGCGGCTGTGCGCTCTCCTCGCAGATTGGGCACACCCTATACTGCCCCGAGAAATGCGATGGAATCGGAACTTGTCAGACTATGGGGAGAGAACTTGTTGGTGGAGCCTGTGGGCATTCACGACAACTTCTTTTCACTTGGCGGCGACTCGCTGATCCTGTCTGAACTGATCGTTAATATGGAGAACTTGCTGGAAACGGTCATACCTGCCCGCTTCCTTTATCTGAAGCCGACGGTTGCGGAGCTTGCTGTCATGATTGAGGATAGTAAACCGGTCACACAAGGCTAACTCAAGGAGGATGGATACATGCCAACAACCAATGCCCCGAATACATCACAAGTGAATTTAGCCGAAGTCGATTTGCTCGACCCTCAGTTATATAGCCATGGAGAGCCTTACGCTGTATGGGACGTTATGCGCCGTGAGGCGCCTGTTCATTGGCAGCAGGTTAATGAGGAACTGGGATTTTGGTCCATTACGAAGCATAGGGATGCCATTCAAGTTTTAAAAGACTACAACACATTTACATCGGAACAGGGCAGCTTGGTGAACCTGCTGGGAACAAAGGACCCGGCCGGTAGGAAGCAAATGGCGGTCACAGACCCGCCGCGTCATACCCAGATTCGCCGCCCGCTCCAGCGCGGGTTCAATCACAATTCAATTGACAAACATGAGGAACAGATTCGCAAGACCATCGGCAGATTGTTATCTCCTTGCTTGGAACCGGACGGAGTAGATTTTGCCCGTGCCATGTTCGAGATGTCCATTGCCGTGAGTGGATGCATGCTGGATCTGCCTGAAGAAGATTGGCCGATGCTGACGCAGCTTACCACGATGGCCATTGCTCCTGATGATGAAGAATACATGTTGGCAGAGGGGAGTACCGCCACCCTGCAACGTGCCCATCGGGAGTTGTTTGGTTACTTTCTGGACATCGTTAGTGAGCGTCGACGCTCTCCAGGTGAAGACTTGATCAGCATTATGATGAATGTGGAGATGGATGGAGCCAAGATAGATACGGGGGCCGTGATTTCCAACTGTTACAGTATTTTGCTTGGAGCGACGGTTACTACACCCCATGCTGCGAGTATCTCTTTTTGGAACTGGTCAAAAAGGATCTGTACAGTGAGTTTGCCTCCCACCCGGAATGCATGGACAGTGGGCTCGAAGAAGTATTTCGCTGGTCTTCTCCAGCGAGTCATTTTATGAGATACGCGACGCGTGATGTTGAAATCAGGGGAACGCAAATTAAGGAAGGCGATGCTGTTGTTGTGTGGCTCGGCTCAGCTAACCGCGATGAGGATATCTTTGCCGATCCCTATACCTTCGACATTCGGCGAACGCCTAATCCGCACATTGCCTTTGGCAGTGGCCCTCACCATTGTATCGGTCACAAAACTGCGAAGCAGACGATGACCATGCTGTATGAGGAACTATTCGCGAATTATGAACGCTTTGACATCCTGGGCCCCATCGAATATTTGGGCTCCAACTTTATTAGTGGCATCAAACATATGCCTGTTCGCGGGTATGCCCGAAAATCGTAAGGAGTGGATAAGCTTGGAATACGTTATTGAAGAAGCGGTTCAAAACAATCCATGGCTCCTCAGAGAGCCGTCCCCATTTGCCAAAGCACGTTTGTTCTGTGTACCATACTCCGGTTGCGGTGCAAGCATGTATCGCCACTGGCCTGAATTCATTGGCAAGATCGAAGTATGTCCGATCCAGCTTCCAGGTCGAGAGAACAGATTTCATGAACCTACTTATTCATCCTATGAGGAGCTGGCAGAGAATTTTAATGAAGCACTACGCCCTTATATGGATCGTCCCTTTGCGTTTTTTGGCCACTGTGGGTCGGCGTTACCCAGCTATGAGGCTTCCGTTCAATTGATGCGTAATGGAGGGCCATTGCCGTCACACTTGTTTATATCATCCCAAGTCGCACCCCATGAAGGCCCCTATGGCAGGTTTCTGGAACTGGATGATCAGGAACTTGCAGTGGAGATCGAATTGCTCATTCATAAAATGGGGGAAAGGCTTTGCCTGATATTGTCGAGCTGAACACAGGAATCATGCGTTCTGATCTGGAAGCAAATCGCAGTTATATACAAAGTTGCCCTGAGACTCTTCCTTTTCCGATCACGGCTATCGGCTGGAATAGAGATAAAGAGGTGAACCCGTCCCTATTAGGTGGCTGGAAAGAATACGGACAAGCGTCCTTCAAAGTGCTGGATGGGGATCATCATGATTTCCTCCAAGCCCCGATGGAGTTGCTAAGTACCATTGCCGAAGCGATGAGGCGTTATATTTAATCGCATGAAATGAACATCATGCTTTTAGTCTGGAGGAGACGGTATGTCTGATTTTGCCAAGATTGAACTTCGCAGCGATACCTTTACTCTGCCTACTCCTGAAATGCTGGAAGCCATGGTTCAGGCTGAGCTTGGGGACGATGTGTACGGTGAAGACCTTACTGTAAAAAAGCTGGAATTGAAGGCAGCGGAAATGCTGGGAAAGGAAGCGGCCATTTTTATGCCCAGCGGCACGATGGCTAACCTTGCTTCTATCATGGCCCATTGCCCACGTGGATCAAAGGTACTCGTTGGTGATGAGTCGGATATTTATATTTATGAAGCAGCGGGGGCGAGTGTTTGCGGAGGGATTATGTACGAACCAATCAGGACCCAAGCGGATGGGCGTCTTGATCTTGAAGACCTACAAAAGGCAATTCCCCGGGACCCGGAAGACCCGCAATTTGCTTTGCCGGGATTGCTCTGCCTGGAGAATCCCCATAATCGCATGGGCGGACGAATATTACCACTGTCTTATCTGGAGGACATTCGAGCATTTGCCAAAGAGCATCAAATCCCTGTGCACATGGACGGTGCTCGAATCTGGAATGCCTCTGTAGCAATGGGGATACCGGCAGCCGTAATTGCCGATTACGCCGAATCCCTTCAGTTTTGTCTTTCCAAGGGCTTATCTGCTCCCATTGGCTCCATGGTTGTTGGCAGTGAGACGTTTATCCAAAAGGTATACCGAATTCGCAAAATGCTTGGCGGAGGCATGCGACAGGCAGGAATAGTTGCGGCAGCGGGACTAGTCTCCTTAAACAAAATGGTATCGCGGCTAGCGGTAGATCATTCGAATGCCAAACGGCTCGCGGAAGGGTTATCGTCCATTCCGGGTATTGCGTGTGAGCCTCAGACTGTAGAGACCAATATCGTTTTTTTTCGCGTAACCGACCCCCGATTTACGTGGCAGAGCTTTGTACAGAAATTACATCAAAAAGGAGTACACGTCGATGAGCTTGGACATGGCCGTATTCGCGCAGTGACTCATGTAGGAGTCAACTCGCAGCAGATTGAGGAGGTCTTGCATCATATAAGGGATACACTGGCATGAACAATTAAGGGAGGGGAATGGCTTGGAATTTCCGAATGCTTGCCTTCATGAGCTTTTCGAACAGCAGGTCGAGCGGACTCCGCGGCATATTGCGGTCCTCATGAATGATTCATGCCTTACATATGAGGAATTAGACAGACAGTCCAATCGGCTGGGACATTATTTAATCCAAAAGGGGTAGGCCCCGATATACCCGTAGGCGTCTGTATGAATCGCTCGCCAGAGCTGATTGTGGTATTACTCGGGATATTAAAAGCTGGCGGTGCTTACGTGCCGCTCGACCCGGAAGCTCCATATTCCCGCAAGCAACAAGTATTGATCGATGCAGGAGCTCGCTGTTGTATCATCGATCAAGTCGGGCAGCCCGATACTTCATACATTGCAGAGGAGATGCTTGTCCTCGCGGCCTTCTTCGAGGAACTCAAGAATCAGCCTGACAGCTCGCCGCGTACCGGGGTTCGTCCTGATCATCTTGTCTCTGTTTATTATACTTCAGGTTCTACCGGCAAGCCGAAAGGTGTTGCCAACATGCATCAAGGCTGGGTGACGGCGCTATTGTCCATGCAGCAGGTCTTGCAGCTACAGCCTGGAGAGACCGTTTTGCAGAAAACGACACTGACCTTTGATGATGCGGCGCTGGAAATCTTTTGGCCGCTGCTTGTCGGGGCAGAATCGCACTTCTTGAGCCAGGATTGCATCGGGACCCTGAGGCGATCGTAGAGGCTGTCATACGATATGACGTCGCTTTCCTTGTTCTAGTCTCGAGTATGCTTGGCCGATTGCTGGATGTGGTTACGTCGCAACAGGTCCAAAGAATGACACACTTGAGGGGTTGCTTCGGAGGGGGCGAGGCACTTCCAGCACAGATGGGGCGCCGATACATGCAGCTTCATATGCCCGGTGACTTATACAATCTTTGGGGGGCAACGGAACTATCTATTGGTTCCACGTTGCATCGCTGCACGATAAAGGACTTCTCGGCAGAGGGCCAAATTTCCATTGGAACACCTTTGAGTAACAGCAGGGTCTATATTCTGGACCACAGTTTACAAAAGGTAGCGACTGGCATGACCGGTGATCTTTATGTCGCGGGTCAAGGCTTATCAAGAGGATATGTCAATGATCCCGAACGAACGAACTTGGTGTTCATCAAAGATCCGTTTGTTCCAGATGAACGAATGTATCGAACGGGGGATCAGGCCTATTTTCACGAGGATGGAAGCATTGGGTTTGTGGGACGGTCCGATCATCAGGTCAAAATTCGCGGCATTCGTGTTGAACTTGGTGAGATTGAATCCGCGTTGATCGCCGAACCCCACGTTAAAGAAGCTGCGGTGCTGCTACGCGAGGACATTCCCAATATCCAGCGCCTGACGGCATATGTCGTATTGTACCCCGACCAGTCAACAACGGCGGGACAAATCAAGGAGGCCTTACAGGAAAAGTTACCTGCTTATATGATCCCGCATTTTATTATGCTGCTGGATGAGCTGCCGCTGAACAGCAATAGCAAGCTCAATCGTCTCGCCTTGCCCATCCCATCGGTTGCTGTTGGCGACTCTACGACAGAGAATGAACCGAAAACAAAGATGGAAATTTTTCTCGCTGAAACGTTCGCGGACGTCCTACGGCTTGAACGGGTCGGACGGAAGGATGACTTTTTTGAAGTTGGGGGAGATTCGATTTCTGCTTCAAAGGTTATGAGTCTGCTTCGTTCCTGCACAGATCCGAACCTGCCGCTGACATTGATCTTTGCCCAAAGAAACGTGCAGGATTTAGCCAGATATCTTGAAGATCGTGGGTACCATGGCGAGAATTTGAATACACAGACATTGTTTACTTCCAATAAATTGGCCGATCAAAAGCTGGAAATGTCCTTTGCCCAGGAACGTCTCTGGTTTGTACAGCAAATGGAACCGCTTGATCCGGTTTATAACGAGCCTTTGGCTTACCGACTGGAAGGTGAAGTGGATACCCGGGCGATGCATGAGGCGTTGCTCGAATTAATACGCCGGCATGAGGCGTTGAGAACAACCTTTACCGTTGTAAATGACCAACCCGTACCGATCATTGCTGAAGAACTGGAGCTACAGTTCCCGATCATTCCATTGGAAATGGGTGCAGAGGATCATCTGGAAACGCTCATTCAGCAAAGACTGAGCGAGGAAGCACGCAAGCCTTTTGACCTGGAGCAGGGACCTTTGATCCGAACGGTTCTGTTCAAGCTTGAAGAGGGTAGCCATATTCTCTTCATCAATATGCATCATCTGATAACAGATGCCTGGTCGAACGTGATTTTCCTGGATGAACTGAACATTCTGTACAAAGCTTACCTTGATTACAAACCAAGTCCGCTATTGAAGCTACCCCTGCAATACTCCGATTATGCTGTATGGCACAAGGAATGGATTCGGGAGAATGGTCTTCGGAAGCAGCTTGATTTCTGGAAAAACGAACTATCGGGAGAACTGCCCATTTTGCAGATACCAACCGATGAACCTAGACCGCCTATTCAAACCTTTGCAGGGGATAAAATACATTTTACACTTCCAGAGCAGTGGATGCCGCGCATTCAGGCGCTTGGCCGGCAGACGGAAGCATCCGTATATATGATTTTGCAGGCCGCTTTTAGCCTCATGCTTCATCGTTACTCCGGTCAAAAGGATATCGTTGTCGGGTCACCCATAGCAAACAGGAATCAGCATGGACTGGAGCAAATGATGGGCTTTTTCGTGAATACGGTAGCTATACGCAGCCAATTTAAGGGTGAAGACAGCTTCCGTGTCTATTTGCAAAAGGTGAAAGAACGGTGCCTCAACGTCTATGAGTATCAGGACATACCGTTCGAATTACTGGTTAGGGAGCTGCAACCTGAACGGAATCATGCCTATTCTCCGATTGTTCAGGTCATGTTCGCTTATCAAAACCAGTTAGAGGAAAGGCTGGAGCTGGGTGATCTGACTGTGCATCCAATCGAAGTCAACAGCAAGGTTTCACGATTTGATCTGACCCTTTTTGTGAAGGAAGCAGCTTCCGGACCGTTGTCATGTACGTTCGAATATAATACTCGACTGTTCAGAAGAGCAACAATAGATCGAATGATCAAGAGCTTTACATCCCTGATGGAAGCGATTTTGGGTGATCCAGAGCAGAGCATAGCCAGGCTGCCTCTGTTATCGGCGGATGAGCAGCAGCGCATGCTTTATGCGTGGAATGATACTTTTGCAGCGTTTCCTTCTGAGGTATGCCTGCATGAATTATTTGAACGTCAGGCAGGTGAAACTCCCCAGCTTATAGCGGCAATCTATCAAAATAAAATGTTAACTTACGAGGAACTGGAGAAGCGCTCGAATATGCTTGCGAACTACCTGTTGCTTCACCATCTTGGAGAACGAAGTGTTGTAGGGGTTTGCGTAGAGCGATCATTGGAGTTGGTAGTCAGTCTGATGGCGATTTTAAAAGCAGGCGCTGCTTTCGTTCCCATCGACATGGAACTGCCTTCAAGCCGAATTCGGCACATTTTGCAAGATGCGGATGTGAAGGTATGTCTCATCCAGGAACATGCAAGGGAGAAGCTTGCTATGGACGGAGTTGACCTCATATGTCCCGATTCGGAGTGGGATCTCATCAAGCAGCAGCCAACAATTAGACCTTTACGCAACGTTACAGCGGAATCGCCTGTGTCGGTGTATTATACCTCGGGCTCTACCGGCAAGCCAAAGGGACTTATCAATGTTCACCGGGGCTGGGTAAATCGAATGTGTTGGATGCAGAAGCACTTTAAGTTGCAAGCAGGGGAAACCGTTCTTCAGAAAACAACGTTGACCTTTGACGATGCAGCAGTGGAGTTCTTCTGGCCTTTGATCTCTGGCGGACGTGTGGCACTGCTTGAGCCTGGTTTCCACCGTGATCCACGTTCAATTATTGAAGCGTGTATTCAATATGAGGCTGTTCACGTTCAATTCGTGCCAAGTATGCTGAATCTGGTACTGGATGAAATCACGTCTGATGATGAGCGGCGACTCCGTAAGCTTCGCAGTACGATCTCGTCCGGGGAAGCGCTAACAGCAAACACAGTTAAACGCTTCTTCGCCAAGCTGCCGGGTACGCTTAATAACACTTGGGGTGCTACGGAGGTGTCGATTGACTCCACGCTTCATGTAGCAACGAGCGAGGATATGGAAGCCGAAGGGGCTGTGTGTATCGGCAAACCGATTGATAACAACCGCTGTTACGTGCTGGATGATTATTTACAGCCGGTCCCACCAGGAGTTAACGGTAAACTGTATCTCGCTGGAGTAGGGCTTGCTCAGGGCTACCTGAATATGGCGGACCGAACGGCTCAGGCATTTGTTCCAGATCCATTCGTTCCAGGAGAACGGATGTATCATACAGGAGACCTCGGCTTTTATCGTCCCGATGGCTCTCTCCAGTTTATAGGGCGTGCCGATAATCAAGTGAAAATACGCGGCATGCGGGTGGAACTGGGGGAGGTTGAAGCGGTGCTGCTGCTTCATGAAAATGTAAAAGAAGTCGTCGTGCTTGTGGATGAAGACTCATCTAACATCAAACGTTTGGTAGCTTATGTTGTGCCTTTGGATACCTCCGCAGATATAAGTGAGGAACTTCGCCAAATGGCAAAGGACATGCTGCCTGATTATATGGTTCCTTCCTTTATCCTGCTGCTTGATCGGATGCCTCTGAATGCGAACGGAAAGATAGACCGAAGCCAGCTTGCCAAGCCTGAACGACTCAGCCACTATGCTCCTGCCAGCTTCGTGGAGCCTCAAACTCAGATGGAGGAGTACCTTGTAGGAATCTGGCGTGAGCTTTTAAATATGGAGCATATTGGTGTAGAGGATCATTTCTTCGACTTGGGTGGACATTCCTTGCTGGCTACACAAATTGTCTCCAGAGTTCGCCGTCAATTGAAGCTGGAGGTTCCATTACGTGAAGTGCTGCTACATCCAACCATCAGGCAGTTTGCATCCAGAGTGGAGGAGTTTCTCTACGAGCAGATTCAGCAGATGAGTGACGAAGAAGTAGAAGCTATGATGAGATCCTGACCAGTTGTGCAAGAAAAGAATACTAAGGCTTGGGGGAAGCTGTTTGATTTGCACAAACATGATCGAGACGATAGGCAATACACCCTTGGTGCAATTAAACCATAATCGGATCATCGGTGGTAATGTCTATGCCAAGCTGGAATTGATGAATCCCTTTGGGATGAAAGACCGCGTAGCCAAACAAATTATTTTGGAAGCGAAGTATAGTGGGCAATTGCAGGATGGAGCTCCCATTATTGAAAGTTCGTCCGGAACAATGGCTTGTGGCGTTGCAATGGTTGGGACCTGCCTGGGGCATGAAGTTCATATTGTTACCGATCCGCGAATGGACCAGATTACTCTAGCCAAGCTGACAGCGTTAGGCTGCAAGATTGATATTGTGGAACAGATGGGCACAAACGGATGGCAGAGCGCACGATTGCAGCGACTCAACGAATTGATGAAGGAGCTTCCGGGGGCCTACTGGCCCAGACAATATGAAAATTCCAACAACCCTGCTGCATATCGTGAGCTTGCTCATGAGGTCATGAATGATCTTGGACGTGTAGATTACCTGGTTGCTTCTGTTGGAAGTGGCGGGTCTATGACAGGAACAGCCCGTGCACTCAAAAGGTACAACCCAGATCTCAAGGTGGTGGCGGTCGATTGTATTGGCAGCGTTATTTTTGGACAGCCTGATTGGCCCCAACGTTTGCAAGGCGGGCTGGGCAATTCCCTAATTGCACCAAACGTGGACCATTCGATCGTTGACGAAGTGCACTGGCTGAACGACGAAGAAGCGTTTGCTGCAACGCTTGCTCTGGCAAGAGAACAGCAGATTTTTGCTGGAAATTCCTCTGGTTCGGTCTACGCGGTAGTCAAATGGCTACAGTCTAATGTGCCTCAAGATACGAATATATTGGCCATTTTTCCGGACCGGGGAGACCGTTACGCCAGTACCATCTATAACAGGGACTACAGAAAAGAAAAGCAAATTGATGCTTTGCGCTTGCCTGAGGGACCGCAGTTTGTTCCTTATCAGACTGTCGTCCATTCGTGGTCCTACGCTAGGCTCTCGGGAGTGATGCACCGTGTCTAGACTGGTGTTTATTGAAGCAAACACGACAGGTACAGGAATGCTCGCCTTGACTCGTGCAGCAGGTTGGGACTTGACCCCGTATTTTATACCAATAATCCAGATAGGTACGCCGGATTAAAGGAAACGGGATGTCAGGTTCATGTGTGTGACACGAATGATTTGAATCAGTTGCGTAAACACCTTGCAGAGACGATTGATCCTTCGGGAATACAGGGGATAACGACAACCAGCGAGTTTTACTTGGAGCAGGTGGCTGCGCTGAGCGCAGAGTACGACCTTCCAGGGAATCCCCTTGAAGTTATTCACAGGGTACGAAACAAAGCAGAGACGCGCAGGAGACTTGCACAGGCAGGTATGCTTCAGCCCCCCTTCAAGGTGGTTCGCCATGAATCAGAACTGGCTACCGCACTGAAAGATATTGGTCTTCCCTGTGTAATCAAGCCAACAGAGGATAGCGGCTCAAATGCAGTTCGTCTCTGTATTAGTCTTGAAGTGGCTGAACAGCACGTGTCTAACATCCTTTCACATAAATTTAATGTACGCGGTCAATTAGCACCGAAGGAAGTTCTGATTGAGAGATATATCGTG
This sequence comes from Paenibacillus sp. 1A_MP2, assembly GCF_052244825.1. Lineage (NCBI taxonomy): Bacteria > Bacillati > Bacillota > Bacilli > Caryophanales > Paenibacillaceae > Paenibacillus > Paenibacillus sp. 1A_MP2. The sequence continues at coordinate 1,316,550 of NZ_JBQQCS010000001.1, forward strand.
GCTCCTGAATATAGTGTCGAGACGATTAGCTGGCAGGGCAAAACGGATATTATCGGTATTACTCAAAAGTCGCTTACAGGCCTTCCTTTTTTCGTAGAAGCAGGACATCTATTTCCGGCAAAATTAAGTTCAGTGCAATCCGACACGATCATTCAGACTGTGCTGCATGCCCTTGAGATCATCGGATTTCGTAATGGAGTTGCACATACCGAAATCAAATGGACGGAGAAAGGCTGCTCTATTATTGAGATTAACGGTCGTTTGGCAGGAGGGATGATTCCGGAACTGATTCGTCTCACCACAGGGGTGGATATGTTGGAGCAGCAAATATTATGTGCTTTTCGCGGCCCTACCATTCAACAGGTAAAGTATGAGGGTGCAGCCGGCATCCGGTTTCTAATGTCAGATACGGAAGGGCGGGTTGAGCAAATTATCGGCAAAGATCAGGCAATACGGATAAGTCATGTGAAGGAAGTTAAAGTTAACGTTCTTCCCGGGGAGCGTGTAACTCCTCCACAAAATGCCTATCACCGTCTAGGCCATGTTATTGCTGAAGGGAGCACCTTCGAGGAAACGGTTGGGACTCTCGATCATGCCATGAAACTTATTCAGATCATAGTAAAGTAATTAAGCGTGTAGGAGGACTTCATGAGTAAAATTTCGTTGGGTTTATTGAAGCAGAATGATTTTAGGAATTTCTGGTTGGGACACACGGTTTCGTCATTTGGTGTTCAGATTACGACCGTGGCTATTCCCCTGATTGCAGCACTAACCATGCATGCATCACCGCTTGAAATGGGATTTCTGACTGCAGTCGAATTTTTACCTTTTTTGCTAATCAGCTTGTTTGTTGGTGTGTGGGTGGACCGCAAGCCTAAACGTCCGATGATGATCGCAGCTGACATTGTTCGTGCTGTTGCACTCATTGCTATTCCTGTTGGAATCTTCATGGACATATTAACGATGCCCTTGCTTTATATCATTGCAGCAATCGTCGGTATAAATACGGTTATTTTTGAGATTGCTCACGTTTCGTATCTGCCTACGGTTGTCAAGAAAGATGAGTTGGTAGAGGGGAACAGCAAACTGGAGTTTAGCAGTTCTAGTGCCACAGTTGTAGGGCAAAGTATCGGCGGGGCACTGATTCAGATATTCTCAGCCCCCTTCTCTATTCTATTTAATATCGGCACATATCTGGTATCAGCCGTATATCTTGCTCGTATTAAAAAGCAGGAGGATGCAGTCGAGGTACCAGAGGGGTCCAAACAGAACATGGGAGCTGAAATTCGTGAAGGAGCAAAATTTGTTTTTCATAATAATATCCTGCGCGCTATTTTGATCGGAACAGTCATTTTTAATCTGTTTACCTATGTAATAGAACCTATTTTTATTTTGTATATTTCACGGACCTTGGCACTGGCCCCCGTCTATATTGGCTTGATCTTTTCGATGTCCGGTGTAGGTGCCTTGCTCGGAGCTTTTATTGCTGGTCCCATGGTGAAAAAACTGGGTATTGGTAAAACGATGGTGACTTCGTTGTTTCTTGCAGGTCTTGTCTCACTGGTTATTCCTGTAGCTACATTATTGCCTACCTTACCAGCCGTCATCCTCATCATGGTGATGTACATGATTGATGCTGCAATGGTCATTGTGTATAACATCAACCAGCGTAGCTTGAGACAGGGCATCACCCCGCAAAATTTACAGGGAAGAATGAATGCCTGCATGCGGATGTTTGGCATGGGTGTAGTTCCGATTGGCGCGGTGCTTGGAGGTTGGCTTGGAGGAATTATTGGTACGACGCCCACCTTGATTGTGGGGGCAATTGGACTGATGGGTTCATCTATTTTTATCGTGTTTTCATCGGTCCGAACCATTACAGAGCCTACGGGTCCGGATGTTACTTCATATGGGGGGTGATTGCTGAATCATTTGCAAGCCGGTCAGAGGCAGGAGAGTACAACAATTTTTCGATTTTGAAAATCAACTAAATACATGCTCTGAGGAGGATTTAGTATGCGTGGAGATTGGGATTGGGATAACTGGAAGGCACAATTTCGCAATCGGATTCAAACGGTTGAGGCGCTAAAAGAAATGATCCAATTAAGTCCTGAAGAAGAAAGAGCGATTAAAAAAAGTGAAGGGCTGTACCGTTGGGCCGTCACTCCATATTACGCTTCGTTGATGGACCCTACAGATTCCAATTGCCCAATTCGCTTACAAGCTCTGCCAACGGTTGACGAGTTGATGCCTAATATGTATTCCGACGTTGACCCCGTGGGAGATATGAAATATCGCAAAACGAATCGTATTGTTCATAAGTATACGGACCGAATTGTCATGCTAGTTACAGAGCAATGCTCCGTATATTGCAGACATTGCACGCGCAAGTATCATACGACGGATGTAAACGGGACTTATTTTGAGAAGCAGGAAGCGGAATCCTTTGAAGAGGATTTCAAATACATTGCAGAACATCCAGAAATTCGCGACGTACTATTAACCGGCGGAGATCCTCTGACCTATTCCGATGACAGGCTCGAGCATATCATTTCACACCTCAGAAGTATTCCACACGTCGAAATTATTAGAATTGGGACAAGGTATCCCGTTCTCCTTCCTCAGCGCATTACGAAAGAGTTTTGCGAAATGCTGGAGAAATATCATCCGGTTTGGCTGAATACCCACTTTAACCATCCGAAAGAAATTACGGAGGAATCGGCGAAAGCCTGTAATTTGTTGTTGAAGCATGGTGTTCCGGTACAGAATCAGTCCGTTCTGCTTAAAGGTATTAATGATGATCTGGAAACGATGAAAGCATTGCTCCATGGCCTGTTGAAGATTCGTGTAAGGCCTTATTATCTCTATCATTGCGATAATGTGACGGGTGTTTCTCACTTTATGACTCCGCTGGAAAAAGGGATAGAAATATTGCGTGGACTTGTCGGACATACGACCGGATTTGCAGTCCCAACGTATGTTGTGACAACCATCAACGGTAAAATCCCGATTTCGCTCGATACCATTGTCGAATACTCAGAAAAAGGATTAACGCTGTTGAGCTATGAAGGGAAAGAGACGTTCATTCCTTATCTTCGACCGCAGGGGGCAGTTAGTTCCAAAACATAATGACTATTTGAACACCGCTCAAATCCATCCAGGGTTTGAGCGGTAGTTCATCATTGAAAGTAACGGATAGTGGGCGAAAGCAATATCATTGTGGGAGGGTTCGATATGTTACTAACAGCCGAGCAAGTTGAGAGCTATAACCAGCAGGGGTATTTGTTTCTGGAGTCAGCAATTCCGAAGAATATATTAAATAAGTTGAATGCAGAAATTCCAGTTGTTTTTGCCGAAGATTCCCCAAGGAGAGTCTTTGAGAAAGATAATCGAACGATTCGCTCTATTTATGCCCCTCACTTCACGAACAACACCTTTGATCAGCTCAAATCCTACTCGAGGCTATTAAATCCGGTGATGCAGCTCCTGAATAACGAAGTATATCTACATCAATACAAAATTAATGTAAAAGCGGGCTTGGCAGGTGAAATGTGGAACTGGCATCAGGATTATGTATATTGGGAAAAGGAGGACGGGATTGCTACGCCAGAATTAATTAATGTAAGCATTTATCTGGATGAAGTGACGGAGTTCAATGGTCCGCTGGCTATCATTCCGGGCTCCCACAGATTGGAGAACATGGACACGGTGATCAGTGGATCTGAAGCTGAGTCAGATGAAGCTTGGCAGAATCATTTGAGCGTTGATTTAAAGTACACACTGGATAAGCCCTTACTACGCAAACTGGTCAATGCTTACGATATTGTTGCCCCTAAGGGGCCAGCGGGCTCTGTACTGATTTTTAACCCATTAGTGGCTCATGCATCAGCGCCTAATATTTCTCCATTTGATCGCAAACTGTTAATTATGACGTATAACGCGGTGAATAATTTGCCTCAGATTGAATTAACACGTCCTGATTTTCTTGCTGGTCGTGATTTTAATGCATTAGAGGTTTTGGAACATGAAGAATGGAAAGAGGAGTTGCTTGAACAGCAAGGTTCCGTTTTCTAATTCTATACCTGCTTAATTCGGGATATAAGTTCAGAATGTGGAATGTTGCTTTTCCAAAGTATGTCTCTACAAAACGTCTATAGACACTGTGTGCAAATACAAACTCAACTTTGTTTAGGAGGTATAATTTGGTGTTGTTAATCAAACCGCATGAACTGAATTTTATACGTAAACAGCTTAGTTATTTGATTCAAACGGTTTATTTCGTAGGTGATTACCGGACATTGAGAGCAACTGAGGAAGAAGTTGAATATAAGATTGGGGAGGTCATCCAGCACCTGAACCCTGAAATCAAAGATCTGTTTAAGAACATTAGACGATTTCGCGGACAAGATGAGGTTATTCAACTGCTGGAGTCGCTGTCCCCTTATATAGAGAAGTTTCCCATAATAACGAATAAACAAGTGCGAAAGCTGTTTCCAAAGGCCAAATCATTTAGTATTCCAGATTTTGACAACCTTAAGAATTTGATGCTGGATTATGTGGGATGGAAGGATATTTCCTCAAATTCCTTGTATATGATGTATCATGAGCAAGGAAAATTGTATACGCTTGAATGCCGTTACACCGCACTTTTGGGAAGGAAAACGTGCTTTTGCCATTTGTGTAATCAAAGCCGTACCGGCAGCCAAATTGGATTGGTCACAACCAAACGGCGGAATGATCTAGTGACGGGAAACTATATGTGCCTGGATAGTGAACAATGTAACCATGATATGACGGATGCGAGTAAACTTAGAGAATTTTTAACGTATGAGAGAAAATATGCAAATAAGAATGAGCATTAATACATTCCATGTCAATCCTCATAGAACAGCCTGTACGGAGACATAACTCTTCCAATGAGGCAATCTTTTTAATGGTGCCATAAATTGGCGCCTTTTCTTGTTGTACTGAACAGTATAACGAAAACTGGAAAACTAACGCCAGCAGTCGTACCGACGTCAGTTTGGAATATAGCTCTTTTTTCATTGTCAGAAGTCTACGCACAAGCCCTGCAGATTTAAACCGAAACAATAGAGTATAAACCGTTCTGCAACGAAATACTCCCAGTCTGTCCAGTTTCAACTTTTACCTCCGTGGCAAAAACACCAGGCATACGCCCGTCTGGGAACCAGGGCATCTCTTTGTCGATGACAATAAACATACCTTCTGCGTCACCGATGGGGGCAAATTGCTTTCCGTCTCCGGCAAAGGGTTCAAGTTGATACTGTCCATTCATTGTACTTATTGTATTGGGTACATCATCGACGGGCAGGCCGATCTCGCTAATGCACAGCAGCTGCCCAGAACCAAAGGCTTCGTCGACTGCATTATCCAACGAATGGTGAGCGATGAACTCCATTAAATTGCCGCTTGGGTCATAGAAATAGAAAGCTGTTGCATCCCAGTAGGGGAAGTAGAACTCATCCTTATCATCTTTGGAAAGCAATGAGATGTTTCGATCTTGAACCCACTTCTTGGCTGCAGCAAGTTGGTTTGTCGGAATTGTAAATGCCACATGATAGAATGGCTTATCCTGTCCAGGAGCTTGCTGAAATGAAAGAATCGAACCTCCAGTGCGGAACGATACAACCGCTGTATTCTCCTTCAGTAGCTCCAACTCCAATAACGTACCGTAAAACTTCTTCATTGCCTCCATTTGATCTGTGAGCAAGCCCACCTCTTTTATTTGCATTCAAGTCACTCTCCCTTTGAACTTATCCTTGATTAAAATAATCAATGGTTTTCTCGATAAATGCCTTGGCAGATTGGGTCAGGTAGCGATCGGAACGATGAATGACTTCAAAGTGACGGTAAGGGGCATCGTCCGTAATCCGAATGATGCGAAGTGTTGGTTCATTCATCGCCTTGATTAGTGGATAGGGCAGCACAGTTCCGCCAACATTCGCTTTGACCAGACTAATGATGGAGGTAGCCGAGCTCGTCTCCATAATCGTATTCAGAGTAAACCCATATTTGCGGCAATAGCCATCAACCAGTTCTCTGCCTGTGAATCCTTCGGGGAACATTACCGTTTGAATATCGCGTAATTCCTTGAGTCCAATCTCTTTCCGTTCGGCCCAGACATGGTTCTCAGAAACGACGAGTACATATTCTTCGCTGCATAAAGGGATGCGGACAAGACGGTCATCAGGAGCAGTCGTTAGCTCGATACCGATGTCTACTTCGTTATCCAGCACTTGATTCAATACATAAATCGAAGAAACAACCTTTAATTTGACCTTGGGAAAACGGGCGTGAAAGTTTACAAGCAAAGGAGTAAGGCGGTAGTCCAAATCGGACGGAAGGACTCCAATCACCAGCTTACCTCGTTGATCATTGCGGAATTCAGCTAACGCATCCTGGGTATTCTGTAAATGGCGAACCATTTGTACACAGTGCTCCAGAAACAGCGTTCCCGCCTGGGTCATCACAATCTTTTTGCCCACCCGGTCGAACAAGGGGACACCCAATTCATCCTCCAAGGCTCGAATCTGTTGGCTCAAGGTAGGTTGAGAAATGCCAATTCTATCTGCTGCTCGTGTGAAATGGAGCTCTTCACAAACAACGATAAAGTTCTCCATTTGACGGATTTCCATATGTTTTCCCTCTAATCATTGGTTTTTATAATCATTTTAATAGAAACTATTGCATTGTTCAATCATCATAATACTTCTATACTAGTCTTGCACTACAATAAGAACTACAGGGTGGATCAGTAGTGAATGCAACCATATAACCATACATGAGGTGATCATAGTGAAACTGTTTTATATTGTCCTGGCGCTTATTCTGGCTTCATTGAATTTGCGACCATCCATTACATCCATTTCTCCATTAATGAGTACCATACAAAGTGATCTGGGTATAAACGGAATTACCGCAAGTCTGTTAACTACGCTTCCCGTATTATGTATGGGCATATTCGCTCCATTTTCCGTAAAGTTAAGCAGGAGGTGGGGGAATGAGGGTGCGATCGTGTTGGCTTTAATTCTCATTGGAGTAGGTACGGCACTGCGGTTGTTCGTGGGTGCAACGCCTCTGATGATGTTTACTTCTTTTCTATCCGGAGTAGGGATTGCTTTGGCAGGACCGCTGTTGTCCAGCTTTATCAAGCAATACTTCCCCACACGAGTTGCTGTCATGGTGGGTATCTACTCTACAGCAATGGTCGTGGGAGCCAGTATTAGTGTGGGGTTATCAGTCCCCCTTCAAAATATTCTGGGTGGGTCGTGGAAAGGTTCACTTTCGCTGTGGGCATTACTTGCCGTCATTGCTTTGCCGATCTGGGTGAAATTAGCCTTGTCAGCAAGAAAGGTTCGACAATCCGGGCAGATTTCTGCCCTGAACGTTGAAGCTCTTCCGGTGAAAAATAGTCGAGCATGGATACTGACGATGTTCTTTGGTTTGATGGCAGCGATTTTCTATTCCTTAACGGCCTGGCTTGCACCCGCGATCCAAAGCCAGGGATATACGAAAGAGACTGCCGGCAGCATCCAAACATTATTTACGTTGATTTCATTACCATCTACTTTGTTGATTCCGATGCTGGTACATCGATACCAAAGACGTGTGTTCTGGCTTGTAGGGTGTGCGTTAATGGAGTTAATTGGCATCTTGATGCTGAACCTGTCCGTCAGTCCTTGGCTGGCCGCGATCCCACTCGGCATTGGTGCCGGGGACTGTTCCCAATTGCATTGATGCTGCCTATTGATGAGACGAATAACGCTCAGGAAGCCAGCGCATGGTCAGCGATGACTCAATCCGGCGGCTATATTCTGGGCGCGCTTGGTCCGCTGGGGATCGGCTGGCTACACGATGCCACGGGCAGCTTCATCCAAGCGTTCTATGGTCTGGCTATCATCATTGTGCTGCAAATTATGGTTCAGTTGGCAATTGGCAATAAAAAAGCTCTCCAGCGGTTCATGATAAACGAAAGTTCTGACCGCCAATGATCCAAAGTAAAATCATTAGTTTAACTTATATCATTTGTAGCGATAACTAAACATGATCGAGCAAATCCAGATAGTGCTGTCTTAAAGACTCTTTTAATGTGTCGGGTTCCATGATCTTGATGGATTTGCCGAAGCTTGCGAGATAACGAATGATGAATTCAAGCTCATGGGCTTCATACGACCCGACAAGAGTCATCTCTCCAGAATCGTTGATAAGCTGCATGGAAGGAAACTGTTCTTGCTGGAACAGCTCGATCCCGTCTTCATTAATCAGGCATTTGAATAGGATGGCGTCTTCTGATGGTTTCCATAACGAATGGGCATCCTGTAGATTCAGTTCATTAATATGAGTTATAGGTTCGATGTCTGTCATCTGAGGTGATGTGATACGGTCACAGCGGAACACACGGTACGCCTGTTTATCCAGATCATACGCTTGGCAATACCAGTAGCCTTTCATGGCATAGAGGGCAATTGGCTGAATGGTGCGGATACTAGGCCTAGGGTTTGGTTTGTCGGGATTAGAGCTGTGATGTGGGTTGCTGCTACTGCGAATGTTCTGATACGTAATTTGTATCACTATATTCTGAACAGCAGCCATCAATAGAAACTCCAAATGCTCACTATCCCGGATTTGCTCGGTGTGCCGGAAAGAGACACGATGTTGGATTCGCTCGATATCCTGTCTCTGGTTATCGGAGAGGGCGCTTAGAAACTTCTCGTGAATGGAACGAAAAGACACCTGAAAGGGCAAATTGGTAAAGCTTCGCAAAGCCTGCATGGCAAAGTAGAGGGCATGAAGCTCACTCGTATTAAACGAAATAGGTGGCAGCTGCATCTGCTGAAGCAAACGATAACCGCCGTAACGTCCGTACTCAGCATAAATAGGTGCACCGATTTCCTCCAATGATTCGATGTCTCTTAATGCGGTTCTCTTGGATATCTGAAACTCCTGCATAAGATCTTGCAGGGTGAAGTGTTGTTTTTGATTGATAAAGCGCAGCATCTGGTTCATGCGTTCTGATTTTTTCATAAAAATACCTCTCAATGGTGCCATATGTTGGCACCTTTTATCGTTATAGTAAACAGTGTAATCCAATCAAACGAAGGAGGCAATACAGATGAACTTTGAAGTGATCCCGTTTCTGTCGATGAATGGAGACGCTGCGGCAGCCATTGCTTTTTATGAGAAATACCTGGGTGCTAACGTGTTGTTTAAGAAAAATTATAAAGAGATGAAGGAAATGAACCCGGGGTTTGAATATCCTGAAGGCCAGGATGAATATATTACACATTCGGTGCTTCAGATCGGGGTAAACAAATTGATGATTGCTGAGGAGGAAATGGATAGGGAGCGGCCGTGGCAGTTGGGAAACAGCACTTCACTATGTATTCAATCGAAAGACAAAAGTACAATGACTGAGCTGTATCATTCTCTTGTGCAACATGAAGAGGTTAGGGTGCTGGTGCCTTATGAACAAAACGAGTTTAGTCCAGGGTATGGAATTGTCCGTGACCCGTTCGGAATCGTCATTCAATTATGTGTGACGGTGCATGATTTTTAATTAAGGAAAAATGAATCCGTAATGAGCCTGCAGGATGTATATCCTTTGGGCTCATTTTGAATTCTTTAGAAGCTGTCGTTTTCTCTAAACTCTAAACTTCCTGCAAACGTGAGGCGTCCAGCTTGGCCAGACGTTTCATCACTTTCTTAAGCATCACGGAAGCTTTGACGCGGAGGGGAAGGTCCGGGGAGATTTCGATGCTGTACGCTCCGGCGAGAATCTGCTCTTTGAGCTCGGCAACCGATCCGCAAGGACGATCCAGCACATTGTATACACTGCCGTATTGCAGGCATTGGTGGGTATCACTTCCGGCAGTGACCGGTTTGCCGAGGGACTGGGCGAATGGATCAACCTGATTGCGGCACGTCTCGATGCCGTATTCATACATGTCCTTGGCGTTCAGATCAAAGGCGTCCAGACGTCCCAGCAAATCACGATCCAGCTGATACAGCGGAGTGGATTCGCGGAAAGGGTGTGCGCCAATCTTGAGCAGGGGCCAGGCTTCGGCCAAATCCAGCAGTTCGGCAAAAGGAATGAATGAACCTTTGGCCGTATATTGCTCCAGGCCGCTGCGGACGGCAAGGATATGTTCTTTTTGACCCATCAGCAAAATATGTCCTGTCTCCTGAATGTCCACTTCCATGCCGGGAAAAATGCGCAGCCCGTCTGCATCATAGTACTCTCCGTTATAAGGATAGAGACGATCCAGTGTCTCGTAGACATCGTAGAAGTTGCGGGTATTAAAATGCTCGGTTAGCGCGAGAGCTTCGAGCCCGCTGGCTTTGGCTTCGCTGACCATTTCGGTGAAGTAATCGACCGAGAAGTCAGAGTTTTTGGATAGTTTGCCGTGTGTATGAAGATCAATGCGCATAAAAGACACTCCTTTATTCCATGAATGGTTAATGATATAAATTTGAATTACAGAATTTCATTTTGGATTACAGTATTTCGTAATGCCCACCGAGCCAGAACAGCAGTGCAACATAGATGGCCGATCCGGCGAGAAATCCGAGGTCACGCGAGGTGATTTTCAGATGGGCCAGCTTTAGACGTTTGGACTCGGGATGCTTCATACCGTACGAGAAACCACGTGTCTCCAGTGCTTCTACGGTTGTACGGGAACGCTTGGCGGTAGCCAGCATTAGCGGGAAGAAGGACACAACGAACAGCTTCATATAATAAACAACAAGCCGCCAATAGAGCAATCCGTGCCGGGAGGGAACTTGACCCCGTAGTCTGTAGGACAGCATGATATTGCGGAATTCACCGAACAGCACCGGCAATATGCGATAGGCATAAGAGAGGCTGAAGGAGAAGGTTGCAGGCATGCCGAGCGCAAGTAATCCATCGCCGATGCGTTCCGGGTCCATGCCCGAAAAGACGGTGATACTCGCCAGTGAGACGATGGACAGCTTCAATGTCAACAGCAGCAGAGGGAATGCAGATTCCAGATTGCCACCGAAAAACAGCGAGATAATGAACATCCATCCGACTTGACCGATCAACCCCAGGCAGAGAATGATAATGATAAAGGGTGCGGCTCTGGACAATATGGTGGTAGTCACCATCAACAGGAACATGCCAAGCAGCACAGTCCCGTTATGAACAAACCAGGGAACGATGGCAAAAAGAGATACCAGATCAGCATGGCACGGGGATCAATCCGCGACAGGCTGGCATGCCCGCTGCCATATACGGTATTCATCAGCTCAAGCTGAATGCGTTCAATGGAAATTTTGTCAAACCAGTTGCGGACAAGCTGCATGATGCACATCCTCCTTGGTGATTGATTGATTCAACAGGCTATCAACAAAAGCATCGGTTGTCGGTGAAAGTGTTGACAGTCCCATCCGGTGCGAAAGCTCCATGATCTGTGTAAGCGCAAGTCCGGAGCGGCGCAGAAGGGATTCATCTGCAAATACGTCCGCAGGTGTACCGTCTGCTTCCACCTGGCCATTGTGAAGCACGATAACACGAGTAGCCCATTGGGTAACCAGCTGCATGTCATGCGTGGCAATGATGGTTGTTCGTACATGCTGATCCAGCTCATCCAGCACACCGATCAGTTCTTCGCGGGTGGCGAGGTCCAGATTGGCGGTGGGTTCATCCAGCAGCATGAGTGAAGGCTTCATCGCTGCACCAATGGCAAGTGTGACCCGCCGTTGTTGTCCACCACTGAGAAGTCGTGCATCCCGCTCTTGCAGTGGAGTAAGCCGGAAACGCTCCAGTACGTGTGCAATCTGCTGCTCAGCTTCAGGGATGCGCCGGCTTTTCAAGAAATACGCGACCTCTTTGCGGACACTGTCTTCGATAAACATTTCGGAAGAGTTCTGAAAAATATAAGCTACCTTGCCCGCCAGCTGCTCCAAAGAGGAACGGTGGGTAACTTCACCCAGAACGCTGACGCTACCTTCCTGTGGTAGGCTAATACCAGCCATCAGCTTCAATAATGAGGATTTGCCGGCACCATTGTTGCCAATTAAGGCAATCCGTTCTCCTTCATGGAGTGAAATATTAACACCGCGAATGACCTCATGTTCTTTTTTGCCCAGTCCTCTGTAACGCAATCGGGTCTGATGAAACTGTACAATAGGAATCAATGGTTCAGCAGCCGAGGCGGGCGTTGGGCGCTCGGTATTTACAATCCGATTGGAAGTATCGCGTGCCAAGGTTGAATAAGATGAATGTTCATTTTGCAAAGAACCGAATGGAATGGACGAGTAGTGCTCGGCAAAATAAACCTTGGCTTCTTCCACAGTGACCGGGAAACGTTGGGCTGAACCTGAGAGGCCTGCCTCTTTTTTGCTCCCTGCGATAACTCAGCAGCCTGAATAGCTGCACGCGTCACCTCAGGAGGCTGAATGCCAAGCCGCTCCAAATCGGCGATTCGATTCAAACCTTCCTTAACCGGAAGATTCCACAAGACACGACCCTTGTCCATCAGGACCACATCCGCACAGAAGTCGGCGATAAATTCAGTATGATGTTCAATGACGATTATCGTCTTGCCATATTCGGTATTCAATCTGGAAAGGCACTCATAGATGAGTCTTGCATGCTGCGGGTCAAGCTGTGAGACAGGTTCATCCACGATCAGGATATCCGGGTCGAGCGACAGGGCCCCAGCCAGAGCGAGCAGATGTTTCTGACCACCACTCAACTCCCAGATGTATCGATTATGAATGGCATCCAGACCACACATGGCAAGTGCACGTTCGCCGAGCTCCCGATAGTTGGGCAGTCCGTAATTGAGAGGTGCAAAGCAAGCCTCGTCCAGGACGGTAGGCCGCACGAGCTGATTGTCGAAGTCCTGATAGACGTAGCCGATCTTTCTGGACAGATCTGCAACACTTCTGCCCTCGGCAGGTACGCCAAGCACATGGACTTCACCGGAGAAGTCACCCGTATAGAATTGGGGGATAAGGCCGTTGAACAACTTGCACAGGGTTGATTTGCCGCACCCGTCGCCCCCGATAATAGCTGTGAAACTGCCTCGCTGTAGTTCTAGTGAAGCTCCGTTCAGGACAGGCTCTTCCGAGCCAGGATAGGTAAAAATGACATTTTGAATGGAAATGGCGGAATCCGGTGCAGTAATATGGTCAGATGTGGGTAGGACATTATGCTTATGCATAGGGTCTGTTCTCCGTACCTGGGCCACCCTTGTTCTTGTTGCGTCTTGACCGCATGATTAAAAGTGTTACTACGGCGACCAGGGTCGCAGCACCGATGCTGATCCAGATCGAAGCAGAACCGTACTGATCTTCGTAATCCGTCTCCCACACTGCGAAATTGATGTCCATCTCGGACAGAGATTCCGCGCCAAAGGCCACTGCGAGCAGCAGCACACCGATGAGGATCAATTTTGGACGAAAGAAGCCAATGCCTTCATATTTCATACCTGGATTACGAGGCTTGATGCCGAGCAGCGGTTCAATTTTGCCGTAGAGCAAAGGAACCAGATACAGCGTCGGCAGAAGAGCGAACAGGATACCTGAGAACAGTACGTCATTCAGAAAGCCAACCCCTTCGATCAGTACAACACTTTCCGCAAGTCCAGGAACTGCTTCCAGCTGCTCCACACCAATCCACACTTTACCGATATCCACCAGTGAACTGAGGAACTGATGAATAATGACTCCCGTCATGGCTGCGATTCCAACCTGTCTGCGATTGCGAGGATCACTGACCATACGTCCTGCCACATACATGGCAAAGGAAAAGGTAATGAATTTCTCCAGCTCGCCCAATCCGCCGAATTGACCCAGCATCAGCTCACCGAAGATCACTTCGCCAAGAGCTGCACCAAGAGCGGCAATCATAGGGTGAAACAAAATGCAGAGTGTCAGCGGAATGAAAGCAAAATATTCAACGGACAATTCAATGGGGCCCAGCTGAAGCTTGGGAATAAGCTCTGTGAACATGTTGGACAAACCGTACAATGACATGGAAAGCACAAATACCATCATTTTCTGTGAAGACGTCAGCGTATAACGCTCAGTCATCTTCTTCATCGTTACATACCTCCCTGAAAGTTGGTGATCATCATAGCCACAGTCTAGGGGCGGAGTATTAACGGAAAAGAAGACATTTGTAAATCGAATGTAATTTTTATTACACAATAATAAATTGATGAAAAAAATATTACATACATAAACGACTTCCTCTTCGTTCAACTGATATACTAAGTGCAGAGCGAGAAAAGGAGTGCATACGGAATGAATTTGTTTACTCATAAAGAACAGCTGTCACCAGGGCAGCTAAAAATTGCTGATTTTGTTGAACGCAATCCGGAGGAAATCCTATTCATGACGGAGCAGGAGATTGCGGACAGGCTGGGGGTTAGTATTGCAACAGTATCCCGTTTCTGGCGGGCAGTAGGATATGACAATGCCAAAGCATTCAAAATCCGGCTTCGTACATCCGAAGACACCACACCTGCCCTCAAATTAAATAAAACAATCTCCCGCATGGATACGGACAGCCTTCCCGTTCAGTTGCTGGAAGCCTCCGTCACCCATTTGCAGGAGACGTTGTCTCATATGAAGCAGGGAGATCTGGAGCAGGCAGCCGCCATCCTTGCAGAAGCACGAAGAGTATATATCTATGCCCCAGGGCCATCCGCAGGTTTGGCGGAGTTATTGTCCTTTCGGCTGTCCAGATTCGGATTGACGGTCATCCATCTGGCTGGTGGGGGTCATGAATTATTGGAATCACTAATGCATATGCAGCAGGAGGACGTGGTACTGTTGATGTGCTTCACAAGGCTGCTTCCCGAAGCAGAGGTCATTCTGGATTATGCCAAAGATACAGGCAGCAAAGCCGTACTTGTGACAGATCGCGAAGACCTGTTATATGGATTGACGACGGCGTTATCTTTTTATGTCAGCAGAGGGGAACTTGGCGAATTTCATTCCATGGTTACTCCACTTCTCTTAATGGAGCAATTGGTGTTGGCAGTGGGATTGATGCAGAAGGAGCATGCACTGTCCAAGCTGGAACGCTTAGCTGATCTCCGTAGTCGGTACGCGGATAAATTGCCGAGAGGCTAATGGATGAACAGGTAACGTAATGCACAGAGATGCATACAGATCACAACATAAATATGGAATGTTATACCCCTATTAGGGGCGGTTATACCGCCTCTTTTTGTGTTAGAATCTGCTGATGAAAAATAATGTTTAGACGGGTGGGTTATGGGGTATAAAAAGGCAAGCCGTAACCTAATTGTTGAAAATTGATTTGGGAGTGATCCAATTGACTGCAATTGGAGTATACAATAATAGAGTCGTCTCTATTCAGTTGGATACATAATTGCAAAACAGCAGGAACTGCCAGAAGGAGAACGGTTTAATCACGGGAAGAAGTCAGGGAGTGGGGATCGCTTTGCCTATAGTAGATGTGGAAAAGAAAGATGTTGTCACCGATGCGCTGGTCATCAAGGCCATGGAGAAAAGCCTGGCCATGATTCGATTCGATCTGGATCGACGGGTTACTTATGTTAATGAAGTGTTTGCCCAGACGATGGGCTATACGGTAGCTGAGATGTATGGCATGCAGCATCAGCAGTTTTGCTTCAATGAATTTGTGAACAGCCCCGAGTATGAGGCATTCTGGAGTAGTATGCTTAACGGTACCAGCTTTCAGGACAAGATTGAACGCAAGGATGCAAAGGGCAATTCCGTATGGCTTGAGGCAACGTATATGCCTGTCTATGATGAATTGAATCAGAACATAGTGGGTGTGTGCAAAATAGCTACAAACATTACTACCCGTCAGAACAATATTTCAGCTGTCGTTAATGAATTGAAGACGATGTCACATGATCTGAACGAGCATGCTGATATCGGCATTGAGCGAAGCCGTGAGCTGATGTCCAGTATCACGTATATATCTGAAGTTTCCACCCAGAACCGAGCAACACTGACTCATTTGCAGGAACAGGCACGTTCGATCCAGGGAGTTGTTAAAACAATTCGCGAAATTGCGTCGCAGACCCAGCTTCTGGCCCTGAATGCTGCGATTGAAGCTGCACACGCTGGCGAGTATGGACGCGGGTTTGATATTGTAGCGAAGGAAGTACGGAAGCTTTCGGCCATGGTCGAGAATTCCATTAATGAGATTCGGGATAGTGTGAATGGGATAACGAAAGAGATTACGAACATCTCTGGCGGAACACAGCAGGTTGAAGGGTACGTGGAGCGAAGCCAGCAGCAAATCGAGGTGGCGTTGAATGATTTTACAACCATTGCGGCATCTGCACATCTACTGGACACAAAGGCCCAACACGTAACCAAAATCGTATAGATAAGGTAAACTCCATTAACCCTATAGGGAAGCAGTGCTGATCGAGGCATCTGCTTTTTTTGTTGTTCAAAAAATCGGGAATTATTGTGAGCAGTCAAGGTAACAATACTCAATGATACCAAGAAAGTCTAAATAATGGGGTGAGACAGATGTGGGCGAAAATATTCTCTTATGTGCCGGAGTGGTCTACTTGGGACAGGCCTTTTTATTATTTTTGATGCCAATCTTGTTCTTGAAAGGATTCCAGTGGGTGCGTTCATCCTTAAAGAAAGGGACCTTTTCGAATAAAGATCAACAAAATCGGGATGCTGACTCCAATCCTTCTACGGGCGAAGAGACAGGAAGTTACGCAAATATAAGGCTTACCGGGAAGTATGCTACGGATCTGATTAGTGTAAAAGAAACGTTTGGTCAAAATGCAGACGTACATATACGGGAGTTTACGATAAGGGGAACCAATACGCCCGCGACTGTCATGTACGTGGATGGTTTGGTAGATCATGATCTGATCGATACGCACCTCATCACACCCCTTATGACTGAGGGGGTACCCGAAACAGAGCGGGAAACATTTCAACACCCCGAAAATGCAAATGAACTCAAAGCTTATATAAGCAGTCAGCTGCTGCCTGTTAGTGAAGTTCAGGAAGCGGAGACGTTGCAACAAGCGGCACGGGCAGTTCTTATCGGCAAAAATGTATTGTTGATTGACGGGATGCCAGGAGCTCTTCTTGTCGGATCAGCAAAAGGGAAAACCCGGAGCCTGGAAGAGCCGCTATCTGAAGCGCTGCTTCGCGGGCCAAGAATCGGCTTCACCGAACGGCTGAGTGATAATACCGGCATACTACGGCTATTCGGAGGTAACGAGGCTTTGTTTATGACCAAGCATCAGGTTGGTACCCGGATCAAAAGGGATCTCGTCATTGCGTATATCCAAGATATTGCAAGTTCCGATCTTGTCACTGAGGTGGAGAAAAGAATCCAACGCCTGGACATGGATATGATGCTGGAATCAGGTTATGTGGAACAGTTGATTGAAGACGATGAACTGAGCCCCTTTCAACAGGTTCAGAATACAGAGAGACCCGACCGTGTAATCAGCGGGTTGTTGGAAGGACGCGTAGCCATCTTACTGGATGGAACACCCTTTGCATTAATTGTGCCGTCGACCTTCAGCATGCTGCTTCAATCCCCCGAAGACTATTACGAGCGCTGGATTCCGGGAACGTTTCTGCGTATGCTTCGTTTCCTGGCGGCCATGCTTGCCCTGCTCGCGCCTGCATTGTATATCTCCTTTATCTCTTATCATCCGGGTCTGATTCCAACGAAGCTTGCTCTAACCATTATTCAAACCAGACAGGGCGTGCCTTTTCCCTCTATTATTGAGGCGCTGATTATGGAAGTCTCCATTGAAATTTTGCGGGAAGCGGGAATTCGACTTCCGAAGCCGATCGGACCTGCGATGGGCATCGTTGGCGGTTTGATTATTGGAGAGGCCGCGGTGAAGGCCGGTATGGTCAGTCCATTTCTGGTGATAGTTGTGGCCGTTACTGCGATTTCTTCGTTCTCGATCCCTTCATATAGTGCGGGGATTACACTGCGTATATTACGTTTTTTTGGAATGTTCAGTGCGGCGGCCTTCGGATTGTTTGGGGTAGTCATGTTTTTCTTGCTGCTCTGCAGTCATCTGGTTCGGTTGAAAAGCTTTGGAGTTCCTTACGTCACCCCGGCGGTGCCGTTCAGCCTGTCGGATTGGAAGGATTTCGTTATTCGGGTACCCTTACGAATGATGAGGCAGCGCCCAAGCATGATGCAACCAAAAGACCCTGATCGCAAAAAGTAGGCATATCCGATATTCAGGAGGTGGATCATGAATCCTAAACAGGATCAGCTGACGACAGTTCAAGCCGCAGTCTTTATCATCAATCACATGCTCGGTGCAGGAATACTTACACTTCCCCGAACTACGGTAACGGTGGTCAAAACGCCTGATGTGTGGATTTCAATTATATTGTCCGGTCTGTTGGTTATGCTGCTGGGTATAATCCTGGTGACCCTGTGCCGAAGATTCCCAGGGAAGACCGTTTTTCAATTCACTGAGGAAATCACAGGGAAGTGGATTGCTTATATTTTGGGAGCTGCGATCATCCTGTATTTCCTTGCCATCTCTGCCTTTGAAATCAGGGTGATGGCTGAAGTCACCCGATTATATTTATTGGAGGGAACCCCGGTGTGGGCCATTGTCATGGTGTTTATGTGGGTCGGCTTTTATTTGATCTCAGGAGGGATCAACTCCATGGCGCGTTTGTATGAGATCATTTTACCCATTGCGCTTATTCTTTTTGTACTGGCCATTTTTCTGAGCAGCAGTCTGTTTGAGATCAATAATTTGAGACCTGTGCTGGGAGAGGGGATTATGCCGGTGTTTAAAGGGCTGAAATCTTCGATGCTTGCCTATACGGGTTATGAAGTCATGTTTGTGGTGATGGCATTTATGAAAAATCCGGAGAAGGGCAAGAAAGCCATGTTATGGGGAATCCTTATCTCTATGGTGATCTACCTCATCACATTGGTTATGGTTGTTGGCAGTTTATCTATTGAAGGCATGAGAACAAGAACGTGGCCAACACTTGATTTGATGCGCAGCTTTGAGATTGAGGGATTGTTCTTTGAACGGTTCGAATCCCTGCTGCTGGTTATTTGGATTATGCAAATTTTCTCTACGTTTACCATCACGCATTATGCCGCTTCTCTTGGATGTTCGCAATTGTTCAAGAAAAAAATGCTGCCTTTTCTGATCATTCTGCTCCCGATCAGTTACATCACTGCTATGCTTCCGCAGAACGTGGACGAAACGTTCAAACTCGGCAACTTTTTGGGGGATGCATCCATTTATTTGTTTGGTATTTTGCCACTATTGCTTCTGTTGTTGAGCATGTTACGAAAGAAAGGAGGCAAATACAATTGAACAGGATCAGAAAGACATTAACCATTTTGTCAACGGCGCTGCTGGTTTTTGCCTCAGGGTGCTGGAGCAGCAAAGAGATCGAAGATTTAAGTGTTTATGTGGGTCTGGGACTGGACGTCGCTGAGGAATCGAAATTTGAACAGGACATTAATAAACAAGGAGGTCATTATCCCAAAAACAATGTATTTACATCTACCGTACAGATTGTCCCACGAGTTGGGGGAAACAGGAAAATCAAAGCAGTTCCAGTGGTTCTTCCGGCGGACAAACCTTTTTGAATGAACAGCTTACCGGAGATTCCCTTTTTCAGATCTTTCGTCAGTTTGCTCTAAGAAGAGACCGTCCACTCATTGGTCATCATTTAAAGGTTATTGTCGTTTCCCAAGAGTTGTCGAATAAATATAGTCTGGAGCAGCTGCTTGATTTTATTTTGCGGGACAATGATATCCGACCCAGTTCCCTTATTCTGGTGAGCAAAGGACGCGCTTTGGATGCTCTTAGCTCCAAGGAGCCGGGAGAAATCCCAGCCTTTTATCTGAGAGGGTTGGTGAATAATGCATATCGTAACAATAAAATTCTTCCTCCTGTATCCCTCGCGAAACTTGATGGCAAAATGCAGTCAGGATCAAGCTTTTTGCTGCAAAATGTCCTTACTGCTGATGGGGAGCATAAATTCTCAGGAGCAGGCGTCTATAAAGGGAAAACGAAAAAGTGGATCGGCAGCTTAAATCAGGTGGACCTTCAAGGATTGTCCTGGATCACTGGGGAGGCTAAGGGAGGGGCCTTAAAATCGTATGCACCGAAAAAGGGACATACGATAGTCTATGAAATCAAGTCTACTAAGAGCAAAATTGTGCCAAAAGTCCACGGAGATGACATTTCTTTTCATGTAAAGGTTGAATCAGAAGGTCAGCTCATGGAAGATTGGAGTTCTCCGGAAATTCCTGCGACGGAAGAGTACATTAATGAATTGGAGGTTCAGTTCGCTGGTGCAGCCAAAGAACAGATGCAGCAGGTTATGAACAAAATGCAGCACACCTATCGGGTGGAAGTGGCCGGATTTGGAGAGCAGTTGCGGATCAAATATCCGAAGGTATGGAAAAAGGTCAAAAAAAATTGGGATGAAACCTTTAGTCAGATTCCCGTGACCTATGATGTGAAAATGAAAATCACAGATTATGGATCATCGATAGATTAAAGATGGGGTTGGAGATTTCCTTTATCCACAAATGGATGATGATATTTAATAGTTGACACAACCATGATAGATCGCTATATTTATAAAAAATCATTTTCTTATCCAGAGAGGTGGAGGGACTGGCCCTTAGAAGCCTCAGCAACAGATCTGAACGATACTGTGCTAATTCCAGCGGGTGAACAGCCTGATAGATAGGACGTTTGTTTTTATTTGTCAGTAACGGCGCACTCTTCAGGAAGAGTGTGTCTTTTTGTTGTTCTGGATGAAGAAGCAGGGGAGCAGGCATGGATAACAACAAAGATACTGGGCATTTTCAGCGTAAAATGCAGGCACGACATGTAATTATGCTCTCACTTGGTGGAGTCATTGGTACAGGTTTATTTCTTAGCTCTGGATATACCATCCAGCAGACCGATCGGCACGATTCTATCTTACCTGATTGGAGCGATTGTCGTTTATCTGGTCATGCTCTGTCTTGGTGAGCTGTCCGTTCATATGCCGGAGACAGGGGCGTTTCATAGCTATGCGGCAAAATACATCGGACCAGCAACAGGATACACCGTGGCCTGGTTGTATTGGTTAACCTGGACGGTTGCCCTCGGTTCCGAATTTACAGCAGCCGGACTGCTGATGCAGCGCTGGTTTCCTTCCGTGAATGTATGGATCTGGAGTGCGCTCTTTGCGCTCATGATCTTCCTGTTCAACGCGCTGACGGTCAAATTTTTTGCGGAATCGGAGTTCTGGTTCTCATCGGTTAAAGTCCTTACGATTGTGGTCTTTATTATTCTAGGAGGCGCAGCCATGTTCGGTATTATCCCAATGGCTGATTCGGAACCTGCACCATTTCTAACTAATATTACTGCATCTGGTTGGTTCCCGAACGGGGCTACTGCGATACTAATGACGATGCTTGCCGTAAACTTTGCGTTCTCGGGCACGGAATTGATCGGGATTGCAGCCGGGGAGACCGAGAATCCGGAGAAGACCATTCCAAAAGCAATCAATACCACGTTGTGGCGTTTAATACTCTTTTTTATTGGAACGATCGTTATTCTCTCTGCGTTATTGCCGATGTCGGATGCCAGTGTCCTTGAAAGTCCATTCGTGGCCGTGATGGAGCGAGTTGGAGTACCCTATGCAGCAGATATTATGAACTTTGTCATTCTGACGGCAATTCTCTGCTGCCAACTCGGGTCTGTATGCCTCTTCGCGGATGTTGTGGTCACTCGCGGATAAAAAGACGATCTCTCCGTGGTTTGCCCGGTTGACCAAGCGTGGTGTACCGCTGAATGCACTTCTGATTAGCATGGTTGGGGGCGGTCTGGCCTTGCTGTCCAGCATTATTGCCCCGGGTACTGTGTATATTACGCTGGTGTCCATCTCAGGCCTCGCGGTTGTCGCCGTGTGGATGAGCATCAGCGCTTCACAGTATATGTTCCGCAGGCAATATATTCGAGAGGGTAACTCGGTAAAGGACCTGGTTTACCGAACGCCGTTTTATCCGGTGGTACCGATTATTTCGTTTGTATTGTGCCTGGCTTCATGCATAGGTATCGCCTTTGACCCGACACAGCGTATTGCGCTGTATTGCGGGGTTCCATTTATCGCACTATGTTATGCAGCGTATTATCTGACAGAACGTGCGAACAAGAAAAGAGGACAAGTACATGACGCAACCAACGCAAACTAATCCCATAGAACAAATATTGTGCCAATATCCGGTGATGATTTTGGATGGTGCACTGGCAACCGAATTGGAACAGCATGGCTGTGATCTGGATGACCCGTTATGGTCAGCACGTGTACTGCTGGAGAATCCGGACGTGATTTCCCAGGTGCATGCTGATTACTTCCGTGCGGGAGCGGACTGTGCTATTACATCCAGTTATCAGGCGACTGTGGACGGCTTTAGCAAGAGAGGCATCGGAGAGCAGGAGTCGCTGGAACTGATAAGCAAGACAGTGAAACTCGCTGCGCGAGCCCGAGATGAAGTCTGGGCTGAAGTGCAAGATAGGGGGAAGTTAGAGAATTTAGAAGCTAACGAGTCAACCGATAAGAAACATACGGCAGTGGTAACGGAGAAAAGGGTATTGGCTCGTCCGCGTCCGATTGTTGCTGCATCGGTTGGACCCTGATGGGGCTTATCTGGCAGATGGTTCGGAGTATGTCGGTCACTACGGTGTCTCGGACGAAACATTGAGCGCGTTTCATCGTCCACGGATTGCAGCACTGCTGGAGGCAGGTGCGGATATTCTGGCTTTTGAGACGATCCCATCCTTGCAGGAGGCGCAGGTATTGGTTGCTTTATTAAAGGAGTTTCCCAACGCCTATGCATGGATGTCTTTCTCTTTGAAAGACGGGAAAGCAATCAGTGAGGGTACACCCTTGGAAGAGTGTGCTCGCTTACTTGGTGCTGAGCCTCAGATTGCCGCGATTGGCTTGAATTGTGCGCCGATGGAATTCGTGACAGAAGCGGTCGGTATTTTGAGTCAGGCCAGCGATAAACCGGTTATTGTCTACCCTAACTCGGGTGAAATCTATGATGCAGTAACGAAGACGTGGAGCGGCCAGGGTACTTGTGGCAGCATGAGCGATGCATCGGAGCAGTGGGTTGCGGCGGGGGCCAAGATTATTGGCGGCTGCTGCCGGACTACACCCTATCAGATTGGTGAACTGGCGAAGAAGTGGCGGAGCCAAAGCTGAGAACATGAGAGGTTAAGTTGCAGTTATGAACGTGCAGTTCTACACTTTCTAAATGCAAAGAGCCCTTTCATATCCTTTAACGGATTTGAAAAGGCTCTTATTTGTGTTGTTTGTTAAAGGAATACAAACTATAAACTGTTTGAGCTGGCTTCCATCCCCAAGGTTATTCAAATCGAGACGAATGGTACCCGCATCGGATTTAACCGAGGATTTCCCATCCACTTCTAATTCCGCAAGATCAATGGATCCTGCGCATGTTATGCCTCCTTCATTCTTCATACGTTTTGTATTATTCAACGACCAGAATGCGTGGGGAAGCATCACGAATCACTCTGGATGATACCCAGGAGCCCAGAGCTGCTGCAAGAATGCTCATGCATGCAAATAATAGTATGCCTCCCCAGTTCAGGATGAGGGGAATCTGTACGATTCCGTATCCGGAGAGGACCTTTTCAAGCAGAATTGGCAGCATATATACACCTACGACGATTCCAAGGATTGCCCCAATTGAAGAAAGAGCTGCAACCCCCAGCGCAACGGACAACCGAATTCTTCGGGATGTCATGCCTATGGACTTGTAAATTCCGTAGGTTTTACTTTCTTTGCGAATGCTGATCCGGCAGGTACTGAAAATGATAATGAACGTAACCAGAATAAACAACAGACCGATGAGAGCCATAGGGTAAATGAGAATGCTCGCAGCTTCTGCGTAAACAGAATCAAGCAATGTCTTCTGTGTGACAATTGAAGCGGAATCCTTGAACTGTTCGTTTAACTGTTGGGCAATGACATCTGCCTGTGCCGGATCATTGACATTGATAAAGGCTACGTCGACATCCCCATAGTCTGGATTCACACTTCGCACGGCATCTGCGGTAATGCGCCCGGATACGGACATGTTGGAGATGGCCTGATAGATCCCCGTAATCATGAATGTACGTTTTTCACCCTCAATGTAGAGGTCAATCAGGTCGCCCAAGTCCTTGTTCAACATGCTTGCCACACTTACACCAATCGAAATTTCATTTTCTCGCTCAGGGTTGGTACCTCTCAACGTTTCGAATCCTAGCTCCTGATAGCTCCCATCAAGAACACTCAGATAGAGGCTGGTGGATTGGCCAGCCATGCCCGCTGACGATTCGGGACTGACAATTCCCGTGATGTTGCCTTGCCAGCCCATATTTTTAATACGGGAATCCTCTTCAAGGACTTGCTTTAGCTCATTCTTGGGAAAGGTGGCTTTGTTCACAACGACGGCTGCAATGTTTGCATTGTCATAACCCCATTTTGCAGCTGTCTGATCAATTCCGGTAATGCTGGTCAGTACAACATATCCCAGGACAAGCACAGAGGCAGCCATGGTGGTTAACAACAGCATCAGTATGGAGCTTTTGGTATTCTTGATCAGATTGCGTATGCCAATAACGGCGGCAACAGGCAGTCGGGCAAATCCAACCCGGCCCGCGAGCGGGGAATTCATTCGGCGTGCCAATCGGGTGTTGTCCGTTTCCGACATACCATAGCGAATGGCCTGCACGGGTTCAATCCGGCGTGCCTTTTTGGCATACAACACAACGAATAAGATGACCAGAGCAAATAGCAGTATGCCGATCAACATGGCGGCTCCGATGCCTTCCATCGGTATATCATCATTGCCAGCTCGAAGAGAAGAAACAGAAATATGGATAATGAACTTGGATACAAAAACGCTTAGCGCAACGCCTGGAAGAACGGCGATCAGGGAAAGCAGCGTATATTGAATGACGTATGTACCAATTGTTCTTCCAGAGGTCAGTCCCAGTGATTTGAGGATACCTATCGTTTTGTAATTGGCTAAGATGGCATCAGAAATGGTAAATCCAATAGTGATGAGGGCAATAACCATCATGACGGCCCCCAGGAAAATCATAATGAATCCAATAATCTGATTGATGATCAGATAGAAGGAAGAGATGCTCTCAAACTCCATCTTGGTTTCCAGAAATGGTGCACCCGTATCGCTGGCATAACGCTCCCAATAGCTGGAATTCGTTTGATAATCATCAAAATGTATGCCCATCATATGATTATCTTTTCCTGCGAGTGCCTGAAAATCACTCTGGTAGTCTGTACTGTTCATCCAGATCCTTGCCGTATTAGTGAAAGGTGCCCCATAAGGCACATCGACTACAATCCCGGAAACGCGAAGATCAAGGGTGGTCGACCCGGTCTTGAAATTAACGGTATCTCCTACAGCCATATCATAGCCATTCGCCATGGAAGTGGGAATCCATATCGTCCCCTGTGCTGGAGCAGAGCTCTGTGTACCGCTTGAGAAGACCAATTCATCCACAGCCCATGGTGGTGAAGGGGGATTCATCATGTATAGATACAGGTTGGGAATATCTGTGCCTTTGAAAGTGATGCCAGACAGCGTACGGTAAGTCAGCAGAGGTGACACCTCAACTCCGTCCTGGGCAGCCCACCAGTCATGCACGGCTGTAGGGTCATTCAGCCCTTTATCGAACGTCAGTATTTGATGAGACCCATTGGTTCGGTTGTGCATTTCGTTAAATAGGTTACCTGTATTGGCCAGAATGATGACCGCAGTGGATACCAGTAGGGTCGACAGCAAAATGAGCAGGGTGATGAACCCGTTTTGTATTTTGTTTTTGTTCAGGTAGGAGAGGCTCAGTTTCAACATGGCAGCCATAAATTACTCCTTTCCCGATACAAACGCGAAGACCATTGATTCCCGATCCTGGATCTGGTGTTCGTCATATTTGTCAAACTCGAGGATACCACCAACCTTGCCATCCCGGATAAAGATCAGACGATCAGCCCGGCACGCTGCCTGGATATCATGCGTAACCATGACGACCGACTGTCCCTTCCGGTTGATATCGGTCAGGATATCCAGTACCGCTTTCCCGTGGTCATAGTTGAGGCTCCCGGTAGGCTCATCCGCAAAAATAATGTCCGGTGAATTAATCAGTGCGCGTGCGATTGCTGCCCGTTGCTGCTGTCCTCCCGATGTTTGGGAGGGAAGGCGGCTGTTCTGTCCATCAATATCCATTGCCTTCATGAGATGGGAAGTACGCGCCTTGATCTCATTTCTTTTACTACCGGCAATATATCCAGGTAAAGCAATGTTGTCCTGAATGGAAAGGTCCGGTACCAGATTAATGCTCTGATAGATGTAACCAATTCTACGAGTACGGAATTCGGACATTTCCCTTTCACTGTAGGCATCAATGCGCTGATCCCGGAAGTAAACCTCCCCGGCTGTCACTTGGTCCAGTCCGCTCAGCAGATATAACAGCGTGGATTTGCCTGAACCGGAATTGCCCATGATGACCGTGAAGTCCCCTTCGTAAATATCAAGATCGACATTTCGTATGGCGTGGTATTGTTCACTTCCAGTATTGTATGTTTTGCACAAGTTTTGAGCCCGGATAATGTTTGTTTTGGTCAAGCGGATCACTCCCCACTGCAGTATACGATTCATTCTAAGGGGAGGATGTTGAGGAAGAATTATCAAATTATGAATAAAGTATTACAGTGTGCTTTGGGTGAGACAATGGAAATTTCACTTAACTGCTCAGCAGATCGGAAGATTGAACTGAAACTGAGTACCCTGACCTTCTTTGCTCGAAAAGGAAATATGTCCCCCGTGCGCTTCGATAATGCTTTTGCAGATGGACAGACCGAGGCCGGTTCCTTCATGTACATTCCTTGAGGACGATGAGGAATTTCCCCTGAAATACCGCTCAAATACAAAAGGCATATCTTGTGCTCTTATTCCCTGCCCCGAATCAGAAATACTGAGCCGGAATTGTCCCGAATCCAGTACTGTATTAATGCGAATGGAGTCTCCCGGAACAGTATGTTTGAGCGCATTGGATACGAGATTGGATAAAACCTGTTCAATTCGTATGGGGTCCATTCGTATGAGCACATTGGGAATGTGCACAGGTTCCTCATAATTAAGGCCGTTCAATCGTACGATATGTCCGATGGGCTTCAACATGGCTTCGAATGCAGAAAGGCTGTACATTTCACGCGGCTCCACCGAAATCTGGCCCAGCTCCTGCAAGGCATGTACAAGCAGGTCCTCAACGAGACGAGCTGTTTTGTCCGTATGAGTACGCATGATCTCCATATACTCCATCAGCGTCTCCTCATCGGAGCACAACCCTTCAAGAATGGCTTCTATGTATACTTTTACAGTTGTAATCGGAGTTTTGAGTTCATGGGATATATTCGTAATCAGTTCTTTTTGTGCCTTCTCCTGTCTAATATGCTGTTCACTCAAATGCATAATTTCGGTGCGCATCAGATCCAGCATGGCGTACAGTTCGCCCATTTCATCTGTCCGGTTGTACTGGATCTGCTCATCATACTGTCCCTTGAGAATGAATTCAGCATGTTGCTTCAGCTGCTGGATAGGGGAGAGCACTCGTTTTCTGATCTTACGTTTCATAACGATCAGTAGAAGCCCCAGAATGAGCGAGATCATAAATAGGGTTCCCAGGACAAAAAAAGTGAACGTAGAGGACTTCTGAACGATGACAAGCGACTGCGGAATCGTAAAAATGGCGTTACCGATTTGTCTGCCCACCGGGCCGTCCATTACAGGAAAAGCGATGTTAAGTGAATTGCTCCCATCCATAGCTTCTAAAGCATGATTCAGATCATAATGCAATTCAGATCGCAGATTAATCTTTCTGCCCTCGAAGGAAGGAGTGGAGGATAGCAGCACCGTTCCGTCCAATCCGACATAGTCGAAATCAACCCTGCTTTTTTCGGCGAGGGAACGCAACTGTTCCTTGATATTGGAATCATTCAATTGATCATGGGTTTGCTCCAGTTGAAGCAGAATGGGGTTAACCCTGAGTCGAACCTGATTGATTGCCAGATTGGACTCACCTGAATGTCTGCCTATAAGCAAATCAAGAAAGAAAGCGAGGCTGCATCCAATGAGAATAAACAGGAGAGTTAATGACGTTTTGAGCCAACGTTTGGTCCAGGTGTGTAGTGACATACAGTCGTCTCCAATCCCACTTATTCATGGTTGAATTTATATCCGACGCCCCATACTGTTTTCAGAACAGAAGGGTTGGAAGGGTCTGCTTCGATTTTTTCTCTCAATCTTCGTATGTACACGGTAACCGTATTTTCATCTCCATATTCGGCATATCCCCAAATCGCGTCAAGTAACTGGGATTTGGAAAAAACTTGATTCTTATGGCTTGCCAGATAAAACAACAGCTCAAATTCCTTGGCGGAGAGAGAACTTCATCCCCATTGAGGGTAACCTTATAGGCTTTCTTGTCAATTTCCAGATTAGACAAACGCAGCAGGTGAGTGAGATCATGTTCTGTACTCAGACTGTCATATCGTCTAAAGTGGGCATTGATTCGGGCAAGTAATTCGCTCAGGGAAAAAGGTTTGGTCATATAGTCATCCGCTCCGAAATCCCAGGCCGAGCACCTTGTCCGTGTCACTTCCCCTTGCGCTCAAAATGAGAATAGGAATGTTGTTTCTCCGGCGAATTTCCCGGCATACATCAATTCCGTCCATATCCGGAAGCATGATGTCCAGAATAATATAGTCCGGCTGCAGAATGTCCATCATCTGCAACCCGTCCTGACCGTTACCGGCTACTGCTGCTTCATACTGGTTCTTGGTCAAATAGTCTCCTAAAATGCGTGAAATATCATGTTCATCCTCAATGATGAGAATTTTACGTTTAGATTCCATTGAAATCTCTCCAAATTGTAGATTAATAGATTATAAGATTGAGTATGTATGAATCTATAAGAATACTATATTTAACTATACAGGTTTGTGGTTGTAGCGTCATGTGAAGTAGGAGATTTTTTTGGAAGAAAGTAGCAGATGAGGAATCGGCTGCTTTCTTCCTGAAGTAAGGAGAGAATCCAGTCACAACTAACACTTATAAATGCTCCAGATCAATGGACTGATGGGCCTGGGATTTGAGATATTCAGCCGGAGACATCCCAAAATGAGACCGGAATACCCGGTGGAAATAGGAATAGCTTGCAAAGCCGCATGTTTCGGCAATATGCTCCAAGGTCATATCACTGTACTTCATACGCTCCAAGGCAGCGTTCAGCCGAATCTCAATCGCATACTGGATCATCGTTTGGCCGTAGTGCTCCTTGAACAATCGCACCGCACGAGACAGGCTTAGTCCTGCGTAGCGGGCGGCTTCTTCGAGTTTGAAGGTCACAGTGGCATGCTCTTCAATGAATCGTTTCAGCTTCAGCGTCGAAGAAACAGATCGATCCGTCTGAATATTCTCCTTGATGGCTCGATCGATATACAGGCACAAGCCCCGCAGCAGTGCGTCACTCAGTTCTATATTTTCCTCCAGTGGTCCACGACGTTTCTCCAGGAGCATGTTGCGCCAGAGGCTCACCAATTTATCATCCAGTCCGATGTGACTCACGGTGGACCGATGGTGACGCTTCCACCAGCTTTCAATCCACGTCCCTTCACAGAACAAATAATAGTCTCCGCTGGACAACCTGCCCTCCTTGTGAGGTTCTTCAACAACGAGATGATAGTCGTCCCCGGGTTTGAGCAGCAGTAAATCCCCGCCAATCATCTTATATTCTTCATCTTGTACATATACCTTGCAAGAGCCCTCGGTTTGCAGACGGAACAGATACGTTTGCAACTCGCCCTTCATATTGTGGTTAAACGCCTTATAGTGATAGGAATAGTCACAGATCAGTATTGAGGTTTCCAAAAGAAGTAATCCTCCAAATATAAAAATTTGATCAGATAGTTCATGTTCTGACGATATTGTATATGTTCATTCTAGCCTGTTTTGCGTTAGGATGATACCAGATAGAGCAATGAAAGCAAATTTGAGAGCAGAGGTGTATCTAATATGAAAAAACTTAATATTGGTTTGCAATTGTTTACGCTCCGTGATGAAACTGCAGCAGATTTCCGTGGAACTTTGCGTAAGGTAGCAGAGCTTGGTTATGGAGGTGTCGAATTCGCCGGATATGGCGACATTCCTGCCGAAGAAATGAAAGCGCTGTTGGATGAGCTTGGACTGAAAGGTTTCAGCAGCCACGTTTCATTACATGCGATGCGTGAAGATTTACAACAACAAATCGACTACCTCAAAACTATTGGTGCTCAATATATGATCTGCCCTTACTTGATGCCTGAAGATCGTCCAGAGAATGCAGAAGGCTGGACCAAACTGTTTAATGAATTGCAACAATATGGTGCAGAAGCGACCAAACAAGGTCTAATCTTCGGTTATCATAACCATGATTTCGAATTCCACGGTCAGGTTGGCGACGAAAATGCCTTTGATGCGATGTTTTCTCAAACGACACCTGAAGCGGTTCAAGTGGAAATGGACGTATGTTGGGTACAATTTGCCGGACAAAATCCGATTGAGTACATCAATAAATATGCAGGCCGCTTGCCGCTGCTTCACTTGAAAGACTTCAGCAAAGACGAACAGGGTCAGATGAAGACTTTGGAACTGGGACAAGGTTCGGTTAATCTGCCAGCTGTTATTGAAGCAGCTACAAGTGCAGGTGTAGAATGGCTGATCGTGGAACAGGACGTTTGCCAGAATCCACCGCTTGAAAGCGTAGCCAACAGCCATAACTGGTTGAAGCAGAATTACCTGAACCAATTCTAATTTATTTGTCAAAGGGGACATTTGTACATGAGTAAAATTAAAGTTGCTGTATTCGGCTGTGGAGCCATTGCCGAGCGCAGACATATTCCAGAATACGCTGCCAATGAGAACGTAGAACTTGTCGCTTTTGCCGATCCGATCGTGGAGCGTGCGGAGAAGATGGCCGAAACTTACGGAGGTAAAGCTTACTCCAGCTACGAAGAATTGCTTGCAAGCGAAGAAGTGGATGCAGTCAGCGTTTGTACGCCGAACTACCTGCATGCCTCAATGGCCATTGCTGCTGCGAATGCCGGTAAGCATGTATTGGTTGAAAAACCGATGGCGGTTACAACCGAAGAAGGCGAGCAAATGATCGAAGATGCCAAGAAAAACGGTGTGTATCTGATGGTTGGACACAACCAGCGTTTGATGCCTCCGCACATAAAAGCCAAAGAAATTTTGGATTCCGGCAAACTCGGCAAAGTTCTGAATTTCCGTACTTCCTTTGGTCATCCGGGTCCGGAAGGCTGGAGCGTAGACGGTGCAGAAAGCTGGTTCTTCCGTAAAGAAGAAGCGATTATGGGTGCCATGGGTGACCTGGGCGTGCACAAGTCGGACTTTATCCGTTATTTGCTGGATGATGAAGTGTCCGAAGTTGCTGGTTTCATCAGCACGCTGCATAAGGAAAACACCAAAGTGGACGATAACGCAACTTGCCTGCTGCGCATGAAGAGCGGTGCTATCGGTACGCTGGTTGCCAGCTGGACACAATACAGAGCAGGAGATAACAGTACGGTTCTGTGGTGTGAAAATGGTGTGATGAAGATCGGAACGGTTGAAGGCGACGAGGTTATTGTTGAACTGACTAACGGAACGGTTGAGACATACAAAGTCGGTGCGATGGCTACAAACGAGAAACAAGTACCAAGCGGCGTGATTGATGCTTTTGTAGAGTCAATTGTAACGCAAACCCCTCCAAGCATTTCCGGTGAAGAAGGTCTGCGTTCCCTGCAAGTCATTCTGGCAGCATTCGAATCCGAGAAGACAGGTCAGATTGTGAAGCTGTAATCGTTACGATATTATCGTCATTACTTTAAAAGTTTGACTATTTCATATTAAAAAGGGGCTTACCTTCAGAAAAATATTTCTGATAGGTAGTCTCTTTTTATTACTTTTTTCATGATAATCATATATGTAGAATACAAGGGACCGACCACTCCGCTATATTGCGGAATAGTCAGCCCCTTGACCTTTAAGGTTGAATCACAGCGCATATTTGAATTAAACGCTTGGTTTTACATTACTGCCTAGGTCCAGCCAATCCAGTTCCTCACGTGTCAATGTGATACGTGAACCTTCGTCACAGGACAGAAGCTCTTCCCGATTTTGAGCGCCAATCAGCGCACAGGTCGGAAATGGTTGGTTTAATACATAAGCAAGTGCAATCTGAATTGGTGTGGTATTTTTGGACTCGGCCAATTGTTCCGCCCGATGCAAACGTTCCCAGTTGCCGTCACTGTAAAATACACGAACCAGATCTTCATTATCCCGTACTTCAGGTGTGAATCGTCCGGTAAAGAAGCCACGAGCCTGAGATGACCAGGACAGCAAAGGAAGCTTGGTGCGCTCATGCCATGCCAGCGTTTCTTCGTCTGCCGATACACAGCCTGCCCAGAACGGTTCGTTTGCTTTGGCAAGACTGAGATTCGGGCTGCTGAATGTGAAACCTTTCAGACCATTAGCGGCTGCATATGCGTTAGCTTCCTCCAGCCGCTGCCAGGTCCAGTTGGAGGCGCCGATCGCGCCGATTTTACCGGATTCAATATGTTCGTTCAGCGCTTCAAGGATCACACCAACGGGGATGTTTGGATCATCCCGATGCAGGGCATAGAGCTCCACATGTTCGGTTTGAAGCCGTTCCAGACTGGTAAGAAGATCGCTGCGGATAGCATCAGCGTTAACACGTGGACCCTTCTGATCGTGATGTGCACCTTTGGTCAAAATAACGATCTCGTTACGGTTACCCCGTTCCTGCATATAACGTCCGAGCACTTCTTCACTCTGCCCGCCACAATAAATATGCGCGGAATCAACGGTATTACCGCCAATCGCCAGGAATGCATCCATGTTCGTAGCTGCTTTCTCATAGGAATCATTGTAAAAATAATCGGTTCCTTTAATCAATCGGGAGATCGGTTTCCCTGCACCAGCAATTTCAATGTATTCCATAATTCAGTTCATCCCCTTTTCTTATAGTGTGATTCGTGTACGTTCTTCTGCCGAGCGAAGACAAGCTTCGAGTACTTTCATATTGGCTACAGCATCGGATGGAGCGAAGCGCAGAGCCTTACCTTGAAGCACAGCTCGTGCCATGTCGTCCCCTGAAGGGAGTAGTGGTTTACCTGTGGGACTTCAATTTCTTTACGCTCGCCGTCAACAATTACGAAGAAGTTGGAGCCGCGGTCTGGATTGCTGATATAAGCAGATGGTACCTCGATGATGCCATCTGAACCAAGCACCTCCAGTGTGTTGCGGAAGGCAGCCCACATGCTGCTATCAAAGGTGACGCCAATATGATTGTCGAATTCAAGCAAGCCGGATGCCATCATATCCACATGACCATGCTCGGGAGAAAACATGCCAATGACGGTCGCGGCCGAAGGCTCCTGACCAAGCAGCAACCGTGCTGCACTGATGGAATAGCAACCGATGTCATACAGAGCACCGCCGCCCCAATCACGCCGGAAACGGACATTGCCCGTCGAGCCGGAACTGTTGAACGAAAATGTACTATGAATGCCGCGGACTTCACCAATTTCTCCGCTGGCGATAATATCCTTAATCTGATCATAACGTGGATGGTGTCGGTACATGAGTGCCTCGGAGAGATGAACACCGGCGTCTTCGCAGGCTTGCACCATCTCCTGAGCTTCCTGCTCCGTCAGGGCAAGGGGCTTTTCACACAAAATATGTTTACCAGCTTCAGCGGCACGGAGTGTCCACTCCCGGTGCAGATGGTTCGGAAGCGGAATATAGACCGCATCAATGGAATCGTCAGCAAGCAAAGCTTCATAGCTGCCATAAGCTTGAGAAATGCCGAGTTGGTCAGCGGTTTGTTTCGCTTTTTCTTCATCCCGGCTGGCAATGGCGGTCACTTCATTCAACTCGGATTGCTGCAAACCTGGAATAACGGATCGTACGGCAATGCTAGCGCTACCAAGAATTCCCCAGCGCAATTTTCGATCTGAATTCATTTGTTGTTTCCTCCTATGAATGAATGTATATTGTGATTATATGTAATAGATGAATGAATGAAAATGATAATATATTGAAGTGAGTTAACACAATATTGTTTAGAAAAGAGAATAGGCCATGATGAGACAGACGGTACTGCTAACCTTGCAGGATATTCCCTATTTTTGTTATCCAGAGTCCGTTGGACTTTATGTCGACCACCCCGAGCACACTGTGTTACGGGAGGCTGGCGCACTGAACAACTTCAATATTCACTATGTGGCTGCGGGCAAGGGGTACGTGGAAGTGGATGGGGTAGTGCATGAGCTTCGTGCGGGTCAGGCTGTACTGTATTTCCCGCAACAGCGGCAGCATTACTACAGTAGTGAGGATGATCCATGGGATGTGCGATGGGTTCATTTTTACGGTGAACGTCTGCATGATTATATGATTGAGCGGGGGTTGCATCGCAATCTGTTGTGGACGCTGCGGCAGCAGGCTCCATGGGAAGAAGCACATATGGCTCTACTGAATGAAGCTGAGCAGAACCGGATGCTGCGTCCTGCCCAACTATCTACCCTGACCTACGCTGTGTTGGCCGAGTTCGTACAGCATGCTGTTCCACTGAAAAGCACACGCACAAGCAAGGCTGAAAGTCGTATCCTTGGACTGCTTCCACAGATGCAGCAGGAGGCATGCCAACCGTTTTTGTTGCAGGATTGGGCGGATATGGCGGGTGTGAGTTCGTATTACTTTTGCAAAATGTTTAAGAGTGCTGTGGAGATGACCCCGATGGAATTTATAACCCGTTCGCGGTTACAGATGGCAAAGCAGTGGCTGCTGGAACGGCCTACGGCCAACATTGGACAGATCGCTGAGGAGGCGGGGTATCCCAATGCCAGTTATTTTAACCGCCAGTTCTTAGCCCATGAAGGCATGACTCCAACGGATTATCGCGGGCTTTATCACATTTAGATGTTATGATGTTCATTTATTTGATTATGCGGGAACTTACGACGTTTGACAGAGCGTTCAATCAAGTCTATTATAGATAAATTAAATCCGTATATAATGAGGTGCCCTCATGAAATATTCGAAAGCTACAAACTATGCCCTGCATACCATGCTTTTCCTGGTTGCGACCGAACCGGAACAACTGGTCAGTGTACATCAGTTAGCTGAGATGCAGAAAGTATCTCCAACCTACTTATCTAAAATATTGACCAAGCTGGTCAAAGCCGGCATGATCGAATCGACTTCGGGTGCCAATGGTGGTTATCGGCTTAGCCGGAAGAATCCGGACCCTTCTTTTCTGGAGATTATCCATGCGATTGAAGGACAGGCTTCCCTGTTCGAATGCTCGCAGGATCATAACGAAGGCTGCCTGATTCAGCAGGTGATGGTTCGTGCGGAAGAAGAGATGGAGAGTTATTTACACAATAAAAAAATGTCTGAGCTGGCTGCCCAGATGAAAGCTGCACATTCCGTATAATATATTTGCTTACATCTTAGATTTCTGGAGGGACAACACATGAGCCAAACAACCATCACAGGACTGGAACAACTGCTTGCACTGGAAAACATTCGGAACACCAAAGCGCGTTATTGCCGTTATATTGATACGAAGCAGTGGGATACGTTGGGTGAGGTGTTTGCTCCGGATGCCGTAGCTGATTTCAGTACAGAAGGCAATCCAATACCGGTATTAACCGGCCGTGACACCATCGTTCAAGTATTCCGGGATCTGGTGGATGTTGCCGTAACTGTGCATCACGTACATAGCGCCGAAGTTGAATTTGTATCCGAGAATGAAGCCAAAGTCATCTCCCCAATGGAAGATTGGGTGACATTCCCCGAAGGCAATGACAATAAATCCTTTCACGGATTTGGACACTATCATGAGACTTTTGTCAAAATGAATGGTCAATGGCTCATCCAGCATACCAGCCTGAAGCGTCTTCGTCTGGATCTGTTTGAATAATGATTGTATTCATATAAGCATATTAAAACGATAATAACGAAAGCCCCAGGAGCGCAAATGCTGCGTCCTTGGGGCTTTGCTTTGTTTCAAGCCTTTCCGTTAGCTTTATTCGCGGCAACAGTTCGTAGAGGGAAAGACTGAAATTCCGGGATTCATCGGGAGCATCTTCTCCAATCGGTCGATGTGCAATTTCCCGTTCTCCAAATTAACGCCATCCAACTCGTCAATGTGGTCCGAAATCCAATGTAATCTTTGAAGAAGTGATTCAGTCCGTTCTTCAAGATATTCCTTCGCGGACAAGCTAACGGCAAGCTTTGTAGTGTTAGGATCGCTTACCTTTTCTTCCGGAACCAATTTAACCGGCTTCGAAGGGTCACGGCGAATCCTTGATTCCGACACGGCCCACTCAAAAAAACGTTTCAGGGTATTAAGCCGCCGGTTTCAATTCCATTATTTTTTGTGCTGCTTCCCGATATCGCGTTAATGTTGGAGTAGCCACATCTTCAATTCGAAATATAATCTCTTCCTCTTGGTGGTCGGCGGTCTCAAACCAGCCGATGAAATGTTTTAGATCGCTTGCATACTCTTTTAGTGTTTTGGGATTCAAATCTTCGTGGGTCGTGAGAGCATAAATGAAGTCCTGAATCGTTTGCTCGCCCCATTCTGAAATCCTGATCGCCTCTCTCATATCAGACAGAGCATCAAGCTCAATAAAAGCAGGCAGAGATATTTCCACTGGCTTCAGTCCTCTAAAGGAAGCTGGCCTTGTTCAAAACTTGTCGCCTATAAGTTGAGACATTTCCTGCTGACTTGGCTCAAACATCAGGGCATCGATGACGCAATCATACAACCCTATTCCGGACATGAAAGCCGGAAGTATTGGAAATCTATTCAAAGCTTGCAATCACCGATGCCCAGCAGGAATATAACGAGGTCATTAATAAATTTCCCATTTGATTACATCTACTTTGCCCTAGGTGACAGCTACGCTGGTACTACCCCTATACAGCCAATACAATCCTCCAAGCGAAACCAAGATTTGGACGGATACGATTCCACAAGATGCGAACAGTTCCAATTATACGCTTGGAAAAGTCCCCTATGATCTGTTTTTGTTGGATAATCGCCATCTTGAGGGAGAAGCAAATCAATGGGTTAGAGAAAAACTACCGTTGCTGAGCCTTGGGGCTCAACTCATCCCCGGCCACCCCGTATACCCCGTATACTTTGATACCTCCCTGCTGGAGCAGTTCGACATTATGTTCCACATTCGTAAAACAAACCCGTCCCACATCAAGTAAAGGTAGGACGACAATCCCTTCCTGGGCAATCTGGAAGGGGGGTGTTCAGTTTAGTTTCGGCATGCCCCGTGGACATGATCATGATCTTACCTGCCGGAAATGTCATATGACATTTTTACACTGGTACTGTTGACGGAAGATGCCGTACGCTGAGGATATTATACAGAGAGGAGCGGTGAACCTTATGAAATCAGGTTTCATCCAGAATGGTTATTTTTTATTATTAACTTTCGTTACAGGATTGTTTTACTTTTGTTTTTACATGGTTGCTCTGTCATTCAGTTTAAGTCTTTCCTTTACGGTCATCGGCATTCCACTAGTTACACACGTATTGCGAACGACGGCAACCTTCATCCAATTCGAGCGCACGCAGACGAAAATTTATACCGACATTACGACGGACGTTTACGACAGAAATGGAGCAACGGGCTCATCCGTTTGGGCGCAAGCCAAAGCAGAGCTTAGGGATGGCCGCAACTGGTCCGCCGTCTTTTGGTTAATGCAGAAGTTCGCGATCGGACTCATCAGTCTCGTCAGTGTAGCCATTTTCTATGTAGCACCACTTGCACTCCTGTTGGCGCCGCTGTTGTATCGTTACATTGATATGAATTTCATTTTCATGCAGGTAGATACGTTGGCGAAAGCACTCATTATGATGGTTGTGGGACTGATGCTTGCCGCAGTAAGTTTCATGCTGTCAGGTCGGTTGGCAAAAATAATGGGAGGTTATACGCGCTTCATGATTCGGCAGTTGAACCGATAGCTGTTTTTACCCGGCCTTCGTGCAGGTGCCACACCGCAAACAGCAAAAATGTGCACGGCATGAAGGTTTGGTCTATAATACTGTGGAAACAAAACAGAAAACGGCTTAGGGGTTGATCGACATTGTTGGAGATGGTTAAGCAGTGGGTTTGGTATGATTGGATTATGCTGGCGCTCCGCCTTATAGTTAGCATTTCGCTCATCCTCACGACGAGTATAAATGTTCAGGAAAGTTTAACGTTGCCTCTATGGAGCGTTATTTTTTGGGAGCTTGCCGCTCTCTCCATTCCGTGGTTTTGTTTGATGTTCAACTACAAGTATTACTTGCTCACGGAAATACTGCTATTTGGCGGGCTATGTATCTATTTAACCTCATTGTTTCCGGAAGCTTACCTTACCTATCTTATATCGGCGTTTCTTATTGCCGCGAACAGCGCCCATAGGTCCTATCGTTGGATGGCCCCAGCAACGGTCCTTGTGATACCTGGCATTTTCTATGTGATTGCGCCAAGCAACAGCTATTGGCTTATGGTCACCTACTATGGGCTTGCTTATGTGATGGGATTCGCTTTTCATTTGTTGATTGTTAATTATCGGCAAAATGAAACGATCCGCAAGCAAAATGCGGTGCTTGAGCAATACATGTCCCAAATCGAGCGCATTACACTGGCAGAAGAACGAAACAGACTGTCGAGGGAACTTCACGATACAGTCGGCCATGCCTATACGTCCATCATTATGGGGATGGAAACGTTACGCCCCGAGCTGGCTACCGAAACGGGGATACAGCGGCTGGATGACTTGCTTGAGTTGGGCCGCAAAAGCATCGAGGAAGTGAGGGGCTACTTGCATCAAATGGAGTCTCCTCAGCAGTTGCTTTCCCTGGTCCAGTCTCTGCAAAAGCTTGCCGATGAATTTCGGGAGCATGCCCAGGTCGATGTAAGCTTTCGGGCGTTTGGAGAGGAGTACCTACTGTCCCACCAAGCGAAGATGGCGTTCATTCGCTGCTTGCAGGAGTCGCTTACGAATGCGGTTCGTCACGGCCAAGCGACGGAAATTACCGTTTCTCTGCACTTCGAGCAGCAATATACGAGGCTAGAGGTGCAGGACAACGGAAGTGGGCTGGAGGAATGGCGGGAGGGTTTCGGCATGAACGCGATGAAGGAACGGGCGATGAATTTGCAAGGTCAAGTGTCCGTCTATACAAAGCCAGGGGACGGGACGCTTGTCATCTGCACTTTGCCGCGACAAGCGGAAATGGCCGACGAGCTTATTCGCTTGTTGATCGTTGATGACCAGCCGTTTATTCGGGAAAGTCTGCGGACGCTGCTCGACAGTTACCCAGATTTGAACGTAGCCGATTTGGCTGAGGATGGCAAACAAGCCGTCGAGCTGTGCGGACGCCATCAGCCCCACGTAGTGCTTATGGATTTGGATATGCCGGATATGGGCGGAGCCGAGGCAACTAAAATGATCAAGCAGCAATGGCCGCATATCCGCGTATTGATTTTTACGACGTTTCAGGATACGGAGCAAGCGTTGGACTTGCTACGAGGCGGCGCGGACGGCTTCCTGCTGAAATCGGCCGAACCGCTCGAGTTGGCCGATACGATTCGGCTTATTCATCGGGGAGGCACATTAATCGATCAGAGGATGTCCCATAAAATATTCGATAACCTCGATGGTAGCATCGAATCGCCGCAATCGAAAGCCGCCGCCGACTATGGCCTGACGGCCAGGGAAATAGAAATATTGCAGTTTGTTGCCAAAGGGCTCCGGTACAAGACGATAGCGTCCAAGCTGTATTTGTCGGACGGCACGGTCCGAAACTACGCCTCCTCGGCCTATTTAAAGCTAGGAGTGCGTAACAAGGAAGAAGCCGTCCAGAAAGCGTTAGAAATCGGGATAGTCGAATAGTGAAAAGGTAACCATAGGAGAAGCAGACTGCACTGGTTATGAATGGATGCGACATGCCAATCCGGTAACGATCGGGGAACTGGAAAAAGCGTTAGCTCAATTGCAATCGAAACAGTCGCCGAAGCAGCAGGGACGAAATGGCGATCTTTTTAACGAGGTCATACACCATGAACACCAACATCAAAATCCCCCGGAATTAAACTAAGAAGCGCCTCCTTTGGCGGAATTGTATTAAGGGGGCGTCACTTGCAAATCAAAGCCTGTTGGGGGATTTTTTTTCGTATGTAAATAATTCGGAAATGGTAACACTACGATATCCCCTTTCCACAAGCCCGGGCAATAGTTCTTTAAGGGGTATCTCCAACAAAACGCGGAAAACGTACGCTAAGGCATAATTATTTGGTACAGCCGCTATACGCGTTAAAACAGGTCACATTTGAAAAACTAAATATCAGAGTGTGACCTGTTTTTTGTTTCACCTGTTTTATTATCAAACTAAGTATTGAGTAGAAGGAAATCTCGTTACCAACATCCGTCTTATTCGAGTAACGTAACGTGTTTCGGTTATACGGATGTTAAAATAAAGTTTTCGAGGCCTCGGCTGTAAACGGCACTAACTCTTTCACACGCCCGTTACGTATCTTCTCTGCCCAAGCTGGATCAACCAGTAAAGCCCGACCCACCGCTACCAAATCGAATTCTTCCCGTTCAAGCCTCTCGATCAATCCTTCGATATTGACATTTTGAGCTCCTTTCCCTTCTGCAAAAAAACTAATAAACTCTGCATCAAGACCGACCGCCCCGACCGTAAATCGTTGGTTTACCCGTCAGTTTCTTTGCCCAACCTGCAAGATTGAGAGAGGAGCCTTCGAATTCTGGTTCCCGGAAACGGTGGGATGAACAATGGAATATATCGACTCCAGCTTCGGAATTACGTCCGTTCCGGTGACGTATCCATTGTCGGTAGCCGTCAACTGGAGAAGCTGCTGCGTGGACAGATCAATACAAAGGTCATTCAGGAGAACTACGATGATGTATTGCGGCTTGCGCATTCCATCCGGGAAGGAACGGTTTCGGCATCACTGATTATGGGGAAACTCGGATCTTATGCTCGCCAGAACAGTTTGGCAACTGCATCCGTGAAATGGGACGAATCGAGAAAAATATCTTTATTATGGATTACATTTCAAGTGAAACACTACGGCGGAAGATCAATCGGGGGTTGAACAAAGGAGAAGCCATGAATGCATTGGCCAGAGCAATCTTTTTTGGCAAACACGGCGAGCTGCGAGAACGTGCTCTGCAAGATCAGCTCCAGCGAGCCAGCGCATTAAATATCCTCATCAATGCAATTAGTGTATGGAATACTACAGTCATCACCTGCAGAATAAAAACACAAGCCGGATTTCCTTAGCGTACGGAATTTCCGGCTTGTTTGAATAAATTTTCGCTTAGCGTACGTTTTCCGCGTTTTGTTGGCGGGACCCGTATAGGCAGGAAGATTTCTCGCTCCCCACTTTGGCAATATTTTACAGCTTGCGGGGCATTCCTCCTTGACCGTTGCTCGACGAGCGTGAAAGGCGAAGATCGACCTGATCAGCTCTCAGCCTCCAGAAGAACTCCAGAAGCGCCGAAGAGGCCCAAGCACGTTCGAGTGTCATTCGATCGTACTCGGGCCTAAGAAGATATTCCTTAATTGGGATCAGGCAGCGCTGTTCGTGCCTTCCGTAATCGGGGGCCGCATTCTTTGAATCAAGCACATAAAGATGCCTCCCACGAGTAACATCACCGCGACAATCCAAGTATAGTACAGAGCCGCGCTTCCTTTATAATCGGTTAAGAGGAACGAGAAATCAAAGAGAATATTCGTTATTCCATGGGCTACAACAGCAGGCCATACGGAGCCTGTCTTCAGAGTCAACCATGCGAATGTGAACGACATGCCGATGCATGCTAGCGGCATCAAGACAAGTGCCCCTAGCAACGGCGCGCCATTA
Organism: Paenibacillus sp. 1A_MP2; assembly: GCF_052244825.1. Classification (NCBI taxonomy): domain Bacteria; kingdom Bacillati; phylum Bacillota; class Bacilli; order Caryophanales; family Paenibacillaceae; genus Paenibacillus; species Paenibacillus sp. 1A_MP2. The sequence continues at coordinate 1,358,649 of NZ_JBQQCS010000001.1, forward strand.
AAGGTAGCTCCCGTAAGGGTAACCCCGAAATGCCAGTATCCCCATACGATGCCCAGAATCACAATCCCTTTCACGGAACCGAATGAAGCGATCATCCGGCTTTGCGCATACCCTCTCCAGCCCAACTCTTCGCCAAGCGCGAACAGGCAAGATTTAGCTACGACCACGAGGATCGTGACGAGGAGATTCAGCGTGAAGCTGTCCGTCATAGCCATAAGCTTGTAATCTCCCCATCTGACGCTGCCCTCGAATAATAGAGCCGAGCCTGCGATGGTAATGACAAACGTTAGGATGGGAATTGCAGCTGCCATAATCAAATCATAGGGGCGGCATAATCGTAAACCAAGCGTTCCGGGCCGCGGCGTCTTGCCGAGCAAGGTGAATACCACGGCAGCTATGCCTGGCACCCACATCATTAAGAGGATATTTTCGGGGGTGTAAGCCGCCCTGATCACCGCTTGCATAATGAAAGTAATCCCAAGCGTTATCCCCAGATAATAGACAATCGTTCGTTTAAGCGGCATCATTATAGCCTCCTAATCCTAAGAGTAATGTACAGAAAGAAAGTTCCAATAGAACAAGTAAGCCGTATAAAGGAGCGTAAGCGCGGCGATCCCAACGTTTACAGTCTTCCATCGGTCAAGCTCCTTGGCAGTAAAGACTCGAATCAAGAAATAAACAGCTGCGGCCGACGACATAAGAGGCATAGAAGCGACGACGACCTGATAGAACTGCGAGTATCCGTATAAAATCTCTCCATTCCCATACATGAACTGGACAATGAAGAATATGCTCTGAAGGAGAGCGATGATTGGAATGACGACAGAGATGCTGTGCGATTGCTTCCGCCATTTCCGTATTGCGTACCTCACGATCCATAGGAGCGGAATAAGCGTGAACAAAACGCCGGGTACCACATACAGCGCCAACAAGACGGATCCCGACTCAAAGGAAGCCGTGCGCGGGATTGAGAAGTACATCGGCCCTGTTAGCGTCCATCTCCCCTGTTCTTTATGAAAGTACAGCTGTTCCTCCCCGCCGACTTCTTGGAAGAACCTTTCATCTACTTGGGTAAACTCTTTCCTGAGCATCTGTTGCCCGTCGTTCTGGAATAAGCCGGTCACCACTAATGTTCGATCGTCTTTTGCTTCAACCGTATAGGGTACGCTGCCTAGCAAGCGAAGCCCCTTGGCCCAGCCATGCTCCGCTGCCAAGTGCAGCTCGTATCGTCCTTCCAGTTCCTTGATCGCACTCCCTGAACTTTCAAAGGGAGGAAGCGGATTGCGGTCTACTTTCGAGTCGATCGTTTGGGATATGGCATGAACGACTTTCCCGTGCATTTCCATCCCGCTATCTCCAGTGTTGGCGGTAATGAAGATACCGATCGAATGGGAAGGAATGAGCACCATTTTCGAATTAAATCCGTCAATTCCTCCATTCGCCCACAAGTAGGGAACTCCATTCACCGTCTCTGATCGAAAAAAACCATACCCAATCCCGTACATGCGTTCATGAGAAGAGAACTCCTTCGCATGCATCATCTGAACCGTCTCCGGTTTAAGCAAGGACTGACCGTGGAAATAGCCTTTGGACAAATGCGCGATCATGTAGGGGGCGAAGTCATTCGGCGTCATATTGACGGCTCCTGCCCCGGGAAAATGAATTCCCGAATAAGGAACCACGTGATAACCGTTATCCGTATAAGTATAGCTCTTGGCCAACTTGGTCCGATCCTGCGGGAGATTCAAGTTCGCGCTGCTCATGCCGAGTGGCTGGAACAAGCGTTCCCGCATGTAATCATTCAAGGGAAGTCCGGATACTTGTTCAATCACACTTCCCACAAGCCCTATCCCGGCATTGCTGTATAGGAATTTACTTCCGGGGGCAAACACCGTCGGCTGCCTCTCCAAATACGTCCGAACCGTATCCGTCGACCATTGCGGGGTCAATCCTTGGCGATTATCTCTTTCATACGTGATTACATCCAGACCTGCCGTATGCGTAAGCAGGTGATGGAGTGTAATTGGGCCGTAATTTCCATTAACCTGGTAATCCTTCAGGGCTGCATTGATATCGTCATGCAACGAGAGCTTTCCCTCCTCGACCAGTTGCATAGCCGCCGTAGCGGTGAGGGATTTGGTTAAGGAACCTAGCCGAAACAGCGTGCTTTCCGGGTTAACGGGCACTTGTTGTTCCAGATCGGCGAAGCCATACCCTTTGCTATACATGATGTGTTCTCCTTGTGTAATGACAACCGCTGCGCCGGGAATATGAAGCTTGCTCATTTCCTCCTTCATGAGAGGATCAATCAATTGTTCCAACACTTCTGTGGAGAACGGCGAAGCCTCATTCGCATTAGTCTGTGGCATGCATAATAGGAATAACAAGCAAGAAGTTAGTAGAGCAGCCAACCATTTCCGTGTATCCGACATATTCATCATCTTCACCTTTCGTTTTTGAGCGATGGATTTCGCCAGGTTGTAGCGATAAGGTTGAGTATGAGGTCGAACTTGTCATTTTGGGAAGTTATATACTGTCATCGTATTCGTGACATCGCTTCATGGGGGCACATGCTATAACGGTTGACAGCTAAATCCGGAAATGAGGTGTTCATCCTTATGACAATAGCCAACCGATGGGCATGGTTCGATTGGGCAATTTTCACGATCCGCTTCATGTGGTGGATCACGATTGTCATCGGGCTTGTTCGATATCACGATCGTTTGCCGTACCCTGTAATGGCGATGCTATTCCTTTCGGTTCTTGCGTTTGTTATTCCTTATTGGTTTTACCGGTATTCCACCGGCGCTTATTTGATTGCTGAGATCGCGCTGAGCGGGAGCCTTTACATTGCTGTAAACTACTATTTTGAAGCGACCCAATGCAGTTTGTGATTGTCGCCTTTGCGTGGGATTCCATAGCAAGGAACGAAAATACCGTTGGGCGGGGCCTGCTACGATTCTTCTTGTTCCCTTTCTCGCATGGAATACCGCTCGTTTTGATTTCGATGGCATCGCTTTTCAAGCCATCTCGTACCATTTGGGAATGTACGGATGCGGTTTCGGTTTTCAATTGTTGGTTCGTATGCAAAAGCAGAGCCTGATTATTAAGGAACAGAACCAAATTTTGGAGCAATATGCGAGTCGAGTGGAGCAAATAACGCTGCTTAAGGAGAGAGACAAGATATCCAGAGAGCTGCACGACACGATCAGACAGACAATGACATCGCTAATTATGGGCATGGAGACGCTTCGGTCTCGCTTGCCCGATACCGAAGTAAATCGACTGGACACTCTGCTTCACATGGCGCGCCGCGGTTTGAATGAAACCGGGGGGATCGTTCACAATTGGGCGCAAACCACCGGGGAATCGTTAACGACCTTGGAGCCCTCGTTTCGCGAATTGATCGAGCAATTTCAGCAGTCAACAGGGTGATCGTCAAGCTTTGCATCTACGGCAAGGAATATGAATTAAGTCGGTCCCGGAAACTGCCCCTGTATCGTTGCTTGCAGGAAGCGCTGACCAATGCCGTGCGCCACAGCAGTGCTTCACTTATACAGGTGGAATTGTACTTTGAAGAAGCCCAAATCCGAATGCAGGTTGAAGATAACGGGAATGGAAACAAGGATATTGAATTCGGATTCGGGTTGCAATCGATGAAAGAGCGGCTTGAAGCCCTAGATGGACATTTATCTCTTCATTGTCTGGATGAAGGAGGTGTAGCGGTTATTTGCTGCCTGCCTCATCAGGCGGTTCTTCTACAAGCAGCAAGCATTCGCATACTTCTCGTTGACGATCAGCCGATCATCAGAGAAAACTTGCATTTACAACAACAGCAGGATATGCAAGTCGTTGGGCTCGCCGGAAACGGGCAGGAAGCGCTCGACATGATTCCAAACGTGAATCCCGATGTGGTGCTGCTGGACTTCCGAATGCCTGTATTGGACGGACCGAGTACGCTGCGAGCGATACGTGAACGATGTCCCGCCTTACGCGTCATTATGGTGACAACTATTGAAGAGGCTTCGCAGGCCACCGATACGCTCAAGAACGGTGCCAACGGTTACTTGTTGAAATCCGTTTCCCCTATTGAGTTAGTGGAGGCGATAAGGGTCGTCCACCAAAGGGAAACGCTGATTACCCGGTCCATCGCAGATGTCCTCTTCAAAGAGATGAAATTGCAGCAGGAAGAACTGGATGGACTGCGTAAATTGCAAGGGCGCGTGTGCCCTTACGGGTTGACGGAGCGTGAGCGGGGAATTCTGGCATCCCTAGTGAAGGGGCTTCGCATAAAAGCGATTGCGGAAAAATATTTCTTTCCGAAGGTACCGTTCGTAATTGCACTACAATAATTTATGCCCAGCTGGGTGTGAATAACCGGGAAGACGCGGTAAGGAAAGCGCAGGAGGAAGGACTTGTCGTTTAGGCGGGCCATACAAATGAAGTGAATTTGAACGGCATCATGATCTACCCGGCTTCAGATAAGGTGGATCGTGATGTCGTTTTTACGCTATCCAATAAATCTGCCCAAACGGGTGATCCGCGATGTACCGCCATTTGCGGGGTAGCGACTTTCCACGATCGCTTTCCAAAAGACGAAACCAGTTCCGGCCCTCGAAGACGAGTGAAAACAGAATTTTTGAAACACGGCCAAGCTGGAATAACCGAATGATTTGGAAATACCAGCCTTACGTAGCAAATGGCCTACTTGCAGGGTGGAAAACACGGCTAAAAAGCGACTTTTCGCCTGTTCAGACAAGGAATTAGGGTGTACCATAGGAGTTACGCATCTTTTTTTGTTTGCATGGTTGCTGGACACTTCCATGATATCAAACAAGAAGGGTGTTTTTCTGTCAAGAGCGGACTTTTTATGTCATCGAATCCTGCAGTACAAATTGATGGTGCCGATTTTCAAGCTGAGAAAGTTGAGTTACTATAAACCATATAAATCTCAGGGAAGAACTTTATATGTGCAGCAGACTTCTTTTATTTGTGGTAACGGTAGAGCAACGAAAATACGACGCGTCGGCCTTGCTATTAAGCTAAAGGGCACAATTAAAGCAGTGCCGTAATCTAGGTCTTTCGAGTTCCCTAGTCCGTCACTGCTTTTTTACGAGTCTAATTCAGTTTGTTGGGTGATCATGTCGTTTGAGCTTAGAATAAGGAGAAACGCCAGGGATCAGAAGGAATCCCTGGCTTTACATATGAAGAATCTGCTAAAAGATGCTTGTGAAACTGACTCATATTACGCGGACATTCTTTTCCGTGATTGCATTCTCAGATACACTTGGGAGAAAACAATAGATGCCAGAGCAACCACGGTCATGCCCCAGAAAATGTTGGTGTAAGCTGATGATAATGGCATTTGCTGCATTGCAGTCAATGCTACACCAGTTACCGCAACGCTAAATGCACCGCTGAAGAACTGGCTAAGCTGGAACAGTCCCATGCCAGCACCGACCTGATCCATCGTCAGATTGCCTGACAATTCATTGGATACGCTGGTTGTCAGTGCAGAGAAGCCTACGCTAAGCAGAATATACACGGCCATAATGGCATAGATACTATCGTCTGCAAATAGAGCAAACAGTCCTGCAGCAGCGAGCAGCAACCATGGTGCGAACTTGAGCAGTTGTGTATTGCCATGCCGGTCAATCATGCGGCCGATCCGATTGGATAACAGCATGGATACAATTGCACCCGGGAAGATGACGAGCCCGGATTGGGCCGGAGTGAGGGCATACAGGTGTGCCAGAATCTGTGGCAGCAGGAACAGCGTTGAGAAGTTGTTAATATACGATACAATCCCCAGTGAGCTGAGCATCATATATTTTTTGTTTTTGAACAGGGCCGGTTGAACAAAGGGATCAGCCGCACGGCGAATACGCAACCAGAACAGAACCAGTGCAGCCGCACCAATAACGAGGGTTAACCATTCACGCGAAGTCAGGAATAGCAGGATACCGGTTGTTCCGATGGCCAGTAACAGCGCGCCGAGCAAGTCGAATGAACCCTTTTGCGGTTTCTCACTTGGAAGCAGCCTGAAAAATACAGGGATCAGAAACAAGGTTAGTCCGGTAACGATAAACAAATCATGCCATCCGAGAAATTGTGTAATACTGCCCCCGATCACAGGTCCGAGTCCAAGACCCAGTGAGCTGGCAGACATGACAACAGCCATGGATTTACCCCGGCGGTCACTTGGAATGTAACGAGTAATAAGCACGATGGCGAGCCCCGGTACAGAAGCTGCACCCGCAGCCTGAATCAGACGTGCAATGAGCAGGAAGATAAAATGGTTACTGAAGAAGCCAAGGACGGATGCCGCACCAAGCAAGGTAAGACCGGTCGTAAACAGGGTGCGAATTGGTACAAAATCCGATAGACGTGAGAACGTAATTGAGGAAATAGCAAAAACGATGGAATAACCGGTGACAATCCAGGAAGAAGAGACAGATGAAAGCATAAATTCGGCTGCAATTTTGGGCAATGCCAGATTGAACATCATCGTGTTCATAACGACAAGTACAACCGTGAAGCCCAGCAGACCTACGATTAAGCCTTCCTGTATTCCTGCTGTCCGTTCCCCAGATGATGCAGCTGCGGTGTTGTTCATAAAAACCTCCCAGATTAATGTGTATTTCGCAACATTTCAGAAACGGAGTGTAACATTTGCAAAATGGGGTATGTGTGAGTCCCATGCCTGACAGCAAGGGATACATAAACGAAATAAGTTTATAAGTTCGATTGGTATCGAACATTAGAAATATATCATGGAACTGTGTTAAAATACAATGGATAGTCTGAAAAAAAGGAGACTACAACGATGAAGATTTTACACCATCCCCAAGTGGAGGATATTGAACTTTCCTCCGTATTGTACGCTTTAAGTGATCCCATCCGTCTAGGGATTGTAACAGAAGCAGCCAGAAATGGTGAGCAGCCATGCAGTCATTTTCGTGCACCTGTTGTGAAATCCACGATGTCACACCATATTCGGACCCTGCGGGAAGCCGGAGTCATTCGAGTGAGAGTGCAAGGTACACAGCATTTCCTGACGCTAAGATCCGAGGATCTGGAAGTGCGTTTTCCTGGTCTGTTGCAGCCGTTGTTACAAGCGGCAGCTCAGTCTGAAATACATGAATCCTAAAAAATGTCCTTTCTTCAAGTTGAAGAGGGGACATTTTTTATATGTGGCATGTTCCATACTGCTGCGACATTCTATGTCGTACCACTTCCTCTATAATAACGGTGAACACACAAACCATATCGAAAAGAGGTTCACATACGTTGGCAAAAACAAAAAGAGGACGCGTCCTGTGGAATCTACCATCCCGAGGAAGAGGAACATGCCCGGTGTGCAGCAGCACCCGGATTAAATTGTTATATTCGCAAACCAAAACAGATGGTACGAGTCTGAAAGTATGCAAGAAATGCTCCAAAGCTGTGCAGTCCAGAGTGGACAAGGTAACCGTATAATATAACAGGCCTGTTCTTCGGAACGGGCCATGTCTTTTGGTATAATACAATTACGAAATACGGAATGAGATAGGGGGCGGGGAAATGAGCAATATGCATCGTATTCACTGGTTTGACGAGCAGATTCGGAGTGGACGTTTTCCGAACAGCAGCTGGCTTGCACGTGAATTTGAAATATCCCGGCGTCAGGCCCAGCGTGATATTGAATATATGGCGATTTCTCTGCGCGCCCCCCTGGTGTATATCGCAAAATATCGGGGTATTGTTACGAGGATCAGACCTACCGACTGCCCCATTTATATATGACGCAAGAAGAGCAGCGGGTGCTTAAATATCTGGCACATCGTTATCGGCATTACAATTATGATCAGTCGGATGCGGTGAAACGTGTGGCACATTTGCTGGAGCGTTTTACACTCGAGGAACAGCAGACGGAGAGCAGTCAGCTTCCTGTGTTTAAAGCAGATCCGCAGCAGCTTCAGTTCTTTGAGATTTTGTCCCATGCGATTGTCGAATCCCGCCAAGTACATATCCATTACAGAGATCATGCCGGAGAACGGCAATTTACCTGGTGTCCATTGAAGATGCTGTCCCAGTTCAACGCCGATTACGTGGTTGGTTATGAAATGGACCCTTTACAGCAAACGGCCATCCGGCTGGAGGGCATGATTCATGTGCAGATGACGAACGAGACGTTTCAGTGTCAGACAGACGGGTTGCTGGGTTCATGGGAAGAGGCGCTGCCTGTCCGTAAACCGTTTGTCGCTGAGATAAGATTGAGAGAAGTGCGGCAAACAGAGCAGTGGCATGGATATCGGATTCGAGAGAAGCAAGGTCAGGTTCACTGGATTGAATTTTATGATACGGATGCTTTCCTACAGCATTTGTTCATTAGCGAGTGGGAGGAACTGTTGTCTCCAACGTGGCTTAGACGAAAGTTTCAGCAAAGTGCTGAAGGAATAATCGACAGGCTTGCAATAAGCGCAAGGCAAACGTGAATTAGAACAACCATGGAGAGGGGATTTTTTTTGACTGAAGTTGTGTTAGACAACCTGATCATGAAGCGGGAGTCCAAATCGTATGTGGATAGCCTGCACGCTGTATTGACCCATGCGGGTCTGTTTCAGGGTTCTAAATATGGGCTCGCTGGATATACGGGGATGGCATTCAAACTTTCGGTACACCGCAGATTGCTGCATTTGTCGGTTACAGCCTACGGTCAATGGGGCGAATCCCATCGCCAAGGAATCGATAATTTGGGATTATTCACGATTAGTGATGGAGGACGGACACGTCATCCCACCTTCGAGTATTACCAGCAGGATGCGGTGAATTGGGTGAAGCGCAGTCTGGATGGGGGCATCGGGGTGATCTACTGGATTCCGGAATTTGGTGTCATTCACGGGTATGATGACAGTGATCGCATCTTTTATGTGCAAGACGGCTGGAGCAAGGAACCTCAGATTTTGCTGTATGACAATTTCGGACTAAACTTCACCGGGTTCTGGTATTGTCAGGTTTTTGGTGAACAGGTACATATCCCCGAACAACAGATGCTGCTGGAATCTTTGAGATTGGCGATTGAGGATTGGGATATACCTTTCAGGCTGCTGCCTGATCAGAATATCGCTTCGGCAGACTGGCGTATGATGTGTGGGTGCAAGCCCTTCGAAGTGGAGATTACGATGAATCGGGTGCTGCTTATATTTTGGAATCCTATTGCCAGTCCCGAACTGAAATTCAGATGTACTTGCAGAATGCGCGCGGAATATGGACTGAACTGGACCAGGCCTATGCATGCTATGAACAGCTTGGAGCATTGATTATACAGATGAAGGGATACATGATTCAGGGGCATAACAGATGGATCATGCAGGCAGACGCCACAGAGAAGCTGGCACAGGCTTTATTGGAAGCGAAGACATTGGAAGACCAGGCTGTTGATTATTTTCGCTTGATCTCCCTAAAGTATCCTGACCGTAAACGGTCTACTGTGCCCCGGTGGGGTGCACACTCGGCAAGGTAGGAAGGGAGGAGTAGAGGATGGGGAGCAAAATACTGCCGGATTGGATTCATTTTATACAGAGCAGCAATTCTGCACGTGAACACATATCATGGAACGGAGCGGGCTCCTATATAGATGCGATGTACCGGATTCTGATGCATAAACAGTGGACGGATTTACCGCGTCACATGATTGCGGGGATGACCACAAGTGTGTTTCGATTAGTAGTAGATCGGGGTCTAACGACAGAATCGATTTCGGCATACAACTGGATGGCTGAGAATTTTGTAGCTGCGGATTTCATTGGCGTCACGACCGGACAACACGGGGGCTTTTCGTTCGAGCTGACCTTTCCGCTCTATCAGAAGCAGGCCCTGCTGGATATCAAAGCTTCCATTGACCGGGGGTCGGGGCCATTCTATGGCATGATCAGTTTGTCATTTGCACGGGGTATGATGATGGGGAGCAGGTACTGTTTATCTGTGAAAGTAAAGGAAATGAAATTGTTCGTCTGCCCTATGATTCTTTTGGTCGGAACAGTACACCATACTGGTACTATCAGGTGCTTGAATCTCATACAACCGTAGACGTATGGGAAGTGTGCAAAGAATCATTAATTCAGGCTGTATACAAATGGGAGACCCATGATTATATGCTGCCACCCCAAGATTACGCCTGTGGACCTGCTGCATATGCAGCCATTGCTGCTGCCCTGCAATCTGGAGTATATGAAACCGATCAAGCCGCCAAGGTCCTGCGCTATTATGCTAATTCAAGACAGGATATGGCCGCCTATGTTGTAGAGCTTGGGCATTTGTCCAATCAGATGAATCATGTGGTGCGGGAGTATGCGTTACTCGCAGACTTATATGCACAGATGATGGAGAAGGTTGAGGATTCACCAGCATGGGATGCGAAGGAGCCGGGGCTTGTACTGAGGGTAATCAACCTGATCAAGCAGGTGGGGAAACGGAACAGCGTGCCATCGATGCCATTAAACAGGCCTTCCCTGAGACAATTGGTAACCGTTTTGAGGATATCGGATTAAGATGAATGGAACCGTTTTACCGTAAAATAGAAATACCGGATAAGGCTATAAGCCTATCCGGTATTTTTTCGTGTTTTTGCACCATCGAAGTCCATTGCTCATCTTATTTCAACCTTTACAAGAAAAAATAACCATAAATTCGATTTTGGGGTAATATGCAGCTACCTTCGTTCCGAATATTATAATAGATGGTCTTTTTTGGATGGAGGATATTGAAGGACAACAGGGGGCGGGAGTATGGTGCATAATCCGGAAACCATTCAGGAATGTATCGAAAAGGCAAGACAAAGGCTCCACCAGATTGCAAATTCTCATAAAGAACTGTGGCATCCGGAAGTCATTCGTCAATCGATGGTTCTGGATGAACTCATTAATGAATATAACAACGCTATTCGCGGGAAATCATCCCGAAGTAAATAAATGCGTTATGAACCTCGGGATAAATTATGTGAATTTATGCGAATGCATTCAGTATACGAACCCTATTCTTTTACAGCCCCAAGCACAATACCTTTTACAAAGAATCGCTGCAAGAACGGATACACGAGCAGGATTGGCAGTGCCCCGATAAAGATCTGGGCTGCGTTAACGGTACGCTGCGACATGTTCTGAAGCTGTGTTGCATCGACATTCATGTTGGAGAAATCCTGCTGTACGATAATGGTTTGCATCAACGTAGCGAGCGGGTATTTGGCTGCGTCATTCATGTAGATCAGTCCGTCGAACCAGGAATTCCATTGCCCCACCATCGTGAACAGGGAGATCGTCGCAATGGCCGGCATGGATACGGGCAGATAAATACGGAACAGTGTGGTGATATGGTTGGCACCATCGATGAACGCTGCTTCTTCGAGCTCTTTGGGCACGTTACGGAAGAAGTTCATCATGAGAATCAGGTTCCAGACCGCCACAGCCCCAGGTAAAATCAGAGCCCACAGGGTGTTGATCAGTCCCAGCTTTTGAATCAGGATATAGGACGGGATCAGTCCGCCGCTGAACAGCATCGTGAAGATGAAAAACCACGCGTACAGCGAACGTCCCTTAAAATTCAAACTCTCTTTAGATAGAGGATATGCCGTCAGGGTGACCAGCACCATGCTGAGCAGCGTACCGAACACGGTACGTTGCACCGAGATCCAGAGTGCGCTGAGAAAGTTACTGTTACCGAACGTTTTGGTATAGGCATCGACGGTAAAATCAATCGGCCAGAGCGTTACCAGATTGGCGGAAGCTGCCGCTTTACCGCTGAAGGAAACCGCCAGAATGTGGACAAGCGGCAGCACACACAGCAGCGAGACGGCCGCGATGAAGAACAGGTTGAAGCCGTTAAATATACGGTATCCGGTCGTTTTGTGATACACCTTAATTCCTCCTTAGAAAATGCGGTAATTGGCGATTTTGTAAGCCATCCGGTAGGCAGTAATAACGAGGAACATGGCGACAAAGGATTTGAACAAACCAACCGCAGTCGCAAAGCTCATTTTGCCATTCAAAATACCCATCCGGTAAACAAACGTGTCAATAATATCGCCTTTATCATATACAAGTGGATTGTACAGGTTGAAAATCTGGTCAAATCCGGCATTAAGAATATTCCCCAGTGATAGTGTTCCCACGACAATAATCATCGGCACGAGTGCAGGCAGCGTAATGTGCAGAGTCTGCTTAAGCCGTGTTGCCCCGTCAACTTCGGAAGCTTCATACAGCGCAGGGTTAATGCCTGCGAGGGCTGCAAGAAAGACAATGGTACCAAATCCAAATTCCTTCCATACATCACTGATAACCACGGTTACACGGAACCAGTCGCCATCGCCAAGAAGAAGATCGGTTCAATGCCAACAGCCGCGAGCACCTGGTTAATCAGACCGCCTTCGGGAGAGAGCATGTCTAGCAGGATGCCGCCCAGTACAACCCACGACAGGAAGTGGGGCAGGTATACCAGCGTCTGCGAGAACCTTTTGAACGTGGAGTTCCGTACTTCATTCAGCAAAATGGCAAACACAACCGGGGCCACGAGTCCGGCCACAATTTTTATGGCAGCGATCAGCACCGTGTTCCAGATGACCTGAACACTGTCCGGATATTCGAACATGAATCGGAAGTTATCCCATCCTACCCATTTGGAACCGGTGAATCCCAGCCATGGTTTGAAATCCTGAAAAGCAATAATAATGCCGCCCATAGGCACATAGGCGAACAGCAATGTGAGCAGTACCGAAGGCAGCAGCATCAGATGCAGCGGCCAATTGCGTTTGAAATTCCAGCGGGTACGTTTGCGTGGATTGTGTGTTGCCTGCCGCACCGGCGTATTGGTCGTTAGTGGTTGTTCCATAGCCATCAGGTCCCTCCTTTATATCGTCCAGCCTCTGTCATGAGGCCAGTCAGCCTCTGCAAAAAGTGGAGCAACTGAATTATAGCAATGGAAACGGGTGAGCTATAGAACAACATTTCAAGGCGGATGTTGATTTATTAACTTGTTGATATAACAACACATAAAGGGAGGAAGCAGAGCACTATTCAATAAAAATGAACATCAAATAGAGAAGCTGACCGAGAGGCTGAAAAGGGCTTTATGCGAAATTCAGTATAGATATGTAAGGGGTTTCAATATAAAATAGGACTTCGATATGTATCTTTACTTTAACCGGGACAGGGTGAAGCAATGAAATTTACAGTATTCTCAAAAACAGTTATGTTGCTGGTCTGCTTGCTGGTACCCATCTTGTTGCTCTACACCTACGCCAATCAGGCGAACGTGGACATGATCGTCGAGGAGAAGCAGCAGTCCAGCTTGAACCAGTTCAACTATTTTAGCTCTCAGGTAGATAAAAATATTGAGCAGCTTTCGCTCTACGGGCTGACATTACTGCGCGATCCAAGTATTTTGCATTATCGTTACATGACGGAATCGACCAGCCAATATGAGAAAAATAGCATCTATCTCGATATTCTCGACAAATTGTCGCTGTACCAGTCCACCAGCCGCTGGAAGAACGATATTACCATTGTTCTGCCTCAGGCAGAATTGGTTCTATCCACCAAGACAAGTCGAACCGTATACAATGAGAACATGTTGAAGTTTCCCCAACCTGGACAGTGGCAATTGGATCAGGGGAGCTTCACCTACTTCTTCACGGATAATTATGAGTGGAGTGCAAAACCGGTGACTACGGGTGTTCGAACCGTGATGGAGATTAATTTTGATCCAATGAACATTGTAGCCATGCTGGACGACTTCAAGGAGGCCCAAGGGGGAGATCCCTTTCTATTCGTACCGGGCAATGAGCCGTTATTGAATCGAAGTGCGGACCCTGAGCTGATCCAGGCCATCATGGAGGACATGCCGATAAACGCGCTGGGCAGTGAAGGCAACCATCAGCTGGAGGTGGGGGCAAGCAGTACTTGGTCAGTTATGTGCTCTCCAAACAGCTGAACGGAATCTATGTTAACCCGGTTGTGCTGGATGATTTGCTTACCCCGATGGACAAGAGTCGAAATATGTTTATTACTTCCATTTTGCTGCTGCTCGTGCTCAGTATTGGTGCTGCACTGTTGTTATACCGAAAGGTACAGGTGCCGATCCAACGTCTCATGAGAGGGCTTCAACAGATTCGCAAAGGACAGCTGTCCACACGAATTCCGGTCGATCACTCCCGTGATGAATTCGCGTATCTGACGCAGAGCTTCAATCACATGGCCGAGCAGATTCAGGAGCTGATCGAAAAGGTATACGAGGAACGCATCCGTTCACGGGAAGCAACGTTAAAGCATCTGCAATCACAGATTAATCCTCATTTCCTATACAATTGTCTGTTTTATATTAAAAATATGACGCAGCTCGGCAACCGCGAAGCGGTTATTGCCATGTCGCTCAGTCTGGGAGATTACTATCGCTACATCACACGTGATGAGAACGATATGACGACCGTGGAAGAGGAGATTCGGTTGCTTGACAATTATTTGTCCATCCAACAGATGCGTACCAATCGTTTGTCGTATGAGATCGCTGTACCGCAAGAGCTGATGCAGCAGCACATTCCAAGGCTGCTGATCCAGCCTATCGTGGAGAATGCAGTCATTCACGGCATTGAACCGATGGAGGGTAGCGGTCACATCGTGGTTACAGGCATGGTAGCACAAGAGCAAATGGATGGAAGGCAATACACACGATACAGTCTGTTTGTTGATAACGATGGTGTTACTTTGACGCCGGAAGAGATTGCTGGTCTTGAACGAGAAATCAATGAACCGATGGGTGAAGAGATTGGCACGGGTACCTGGAATGTACACCAGCGGCTCGTTACACGATATGGTCATTCTTCGGGGCTTCACTTTGCATCGATCCCTTATGGGGGGCTCAGTGTAGAAATACGATGGTTTGAGGAGGAATATCCTAATGATGAATCTAATGGTCGTGGATGATGAACATTCAGCGGTGGAATCGATTGCATCCTCCATACCGTGGAGGGAACATGGGATTGGACAGGTGTATAAGGCGTATTCAGTTAAAGAGGCTTTGCAGCAAATGACGGCCCATCAAATTCATATTATCATCACCGATATTCGTATGCCGGGCTTGTCCGGTCTGGATCTGGTGAGTCATATTCGGCAAAAGTGGGAGCGGACCAAATGTATCATTTTATCTGGACACGCATCCTTTGATTATGCAAAGCAGGCACTCCGTCATGGAACAGTGAGTTATCTGCTGAAGCCAGTGCGGGATGAGGAACTAATTGAAGCCGTGCAGCAGGCCTCCGTCCAGATTCGGCTGGAGGGAGAGAAACAATTGATGCATCAGCGCGCTATGTATTCGGTGAGAGAGCATTTACCGGAGAAGCGGGCTGGATTAATGAAGGATGTGCTGCTGGGGCACAAATTTGCAGAGAGTGAACTTGTGGAAAAGCTGGAGCAATTGGAGATTGGTTTCCGCCCTCAGGACAAAATGCAGCTGCTGCTTATTCGTTATGATGATCCGCAGCCAACGCACAAGGCATTCCGATTAATGAAATACGCTATCTCCAATGTGGTGGAGGAGATCTTTGGCAGCAGCTATCATCTCTGTCATACGGACGATGCCTATGATGATCTCGTTTTCATGGCTAGCCCCAAACAGGCACAGTCTGAACCGGAAATCTTAATGGGACGGCTTGGAGAACGATTACTTCACAGTGTGAAGCAGTATTTAAACGCGACGATCTCCCTGTCCGTTAGCCGGATCGGTCGTTTTCCAGAGCAGGTTCCGCAGCTGTACCATCAGGCAGTTAGTGCCTTGCGCAAGCAGGCGGAAGCGGGCAAAGGACTGCATCTCAATGCGGCTGCCGGCTCCCATGGGGCAACATTGAAATCACTTGCCGCACTGTATGAGCCACCTGGACTGACTTCATTGCTGGAAGCAGGACGGATGGAGGATGCAAACCGCAAGATTGATTCGATTTTCGCCGAGTTATCGGATAGTGTGTTCCCGGAGCATGTGTATGTTGCTTTTCACTATCTAGCAGCGGCTTTCTCATACATGGCTCATCGGGAGGGCAGACAGTTGTCCGATGTCCTTGGTGAGCAGTATCAGCAGCTGTTGAAGGATGGTTACGGTGTGTCGCTTCGCAGTCTGGAAGCATGGACCCGGAGTGTGATGGAACAATGGGCTCAAAGTGCAACCGATACGGGCCAGGAAAGTGGATCAAGCATGATTAGACAGGTCCAACAATGGATTGACCATCATCTGGGCGAAGATCTTTCCTTGCAGGTCATTGCAGGGGAGGTACATCTGCACCCGGTATACTTATCTAAAATGTATAAACAATCAACGGGTGAAGGCATCAGTGACTACATTATTCGTTCCCGGATGGAACGTGCTGTCCACTTGCTGAAGCATACGGCAATGAAGATCTATGAAGTCGGCCAGGAAGTGGGATACAACAATACCCCTTATTTTATTCAAGTATTCCGCAAACATTATGGATTGACCCCGCAGGATTTTCGGAACGGTTAACAAATCAATATGAACATTGAAATTGTGATATATGTTTGCATCCCCGGCTGCACTATCCTTTTCATGTAAGGGTATTCAAAGCGATTGAGGAGGGGTTTCATGTATAGAAAAATGATGACTGCATTGCTTGCACTGACGATGGTTGCCGTAACGGCATGCAGTTCGGGGCAAAGGAAGAACCGTCCAAGGAAGCGGCTGCGCCACTTGCGCTGCAAGACGGCAAGTATGAACCTGCGGTTCAAATGAGCTATTTGCGAGCCTGGAATGATGATACAAAGTTCAAGAACGGAGAGACTGCACAGAACAACGTGCACACCAAATGGGCCAAAGAACGTCTGGGCATCGACCTGACTACACCTTGGGCTGTGTCGGTGACCAACGATGCTTTCTACACGAAGCTTCGCCTCTCCCTGTCGGCTAACGAAGAGCTGCCGGATATCGTCTCCATCCGTGGTGACTACAATCTGGTACGTGAGTTGATTGAGTCAGGTAAATTCGCCGATGCAGGTGAATTGTTCGACAAGTATGCATCCGACACATGGAAAGGGGCTGCCGAATCCGCACCGGAAGAATGGTACCCGTACATGTACGAAGGTAAACGGTATGGTATTCCGATCTTCGACTATGCCTACAACGGCGACCCGGTTATGTTTATCCGTGAAGACTGGCTGAAGAAGCTGGGGCTGGAAGAACCAAAAACGATCGATGAGCTCGTTACGGTAATGGATGCATTTACGAATAAAGACCCGGATGGTAACGGGAAGAAGATACGTACGGTCTGACAGTCGGCATGAAGATTGCCCTCAATACGTGGATGAGTGAATCCGGCTGGATCTTCGGAATGTACAATACGATGCCGGGGCAGTGGAATGTGAATTCAGAAGGAACACTGGAATATGGCTCAATTCAACCAGGTGTGAAAGAAGGACTTGCTACGATGAAAGACTGGTTGTCCAAAGGCTATCTGCCGAAGGAAGCCGGCGTATATGACGAGATCAAGGCAGCCGAACTGTTTACAGCAGGCAAAGCCGGAATCATTGTGGGACCACACTGGATGCCGAACTGGCCGATCGATGATGTGAAGAAAAATGTGGACGGCGCTACCTACAAAGCAATCGCTCTGCCAACTGGACCAACTGGCGAGAGCCATCACCACGGTTCAGGTGCGAGCAACGGGGTTGTGTTGATCAATAAAGATATGGCCAACCCGGAAATTTTCTTCACATATCAAAATTATTTGTTCGATAACTTCGCTAATCCAGAAGTGGGTGGGGAGTTTGAGCATGGCTTTGCCCAAGGATATGACTTTGATATTGTAGATGGCAAAGTGCTTGGTGAAGCTGATTTGAAAGACGGCGTATCTCCGCTGAAGTACACACTCACTTATGATGGTGCACGGATTCCCAACCTGATGATGGATACCCTGGCTGAACTTGCTTCGGGTAAGGAGCCTGAAACACCATTTGAGAAAAATACGAAAATTGCCAACAAACCTGAAGTGTTCGCTGCGGCTCAAGTCGTGGTAGCCCATAAGGATGATGCAATCAAGAACAAATTCACGGGTGCACCTACGGATACGATGAAAATGAAGAAAGACGCACTCGACAAGCTGGAGAAAGATACGTTCAGCAAAATCATTTATGGTCAGGTTGGCATCGATGAATTCGACGCGTTTGTGACGAAATGGAAATCCATGGGCGGCGATGAAATCACAACTGAAGTCAATGAATGGTTCAAAACAGTCAATTAATACCGTGAATGGTTTACGAGATGAATCATACTAAAGTTATAAAAAAGAATCGTAATATTTCGTGAATACACCGGATATGGGCGGAAAATCGCCTAATCCGGTGTTTTTGTCTTGGTCTGCGGGATGCACAGACAGGGCAGGAGAGAGGATCATTCTTTTTCTAGCGAACAACCGTGCGTAAGACTTATTGTTCCGGGTGAGCTTGAGAGAGTAAAATAATAGGTGGAACTACGAACGTAGATACGTATTTTATATAGATGGTATGCGAAGTTATCAGAGATTAGTAAGAACTTTTGGGCAGAAGACCTTAGTGGACATCAGCAGACATTAGATCAATGGGAAGGCGGTCGAGAGGATGAGTACACTCTATGATCAGGCAATGGAAGAGATGATTGCGGTAATTCATGAATGGTTTGAGGAACAATTGAAGCGGAATGACCTGGAAAAGGCTGTGAAGCGAACAACGCTGCAAATGGGGATCTTTAATGATATTTTGCTGGATTACAGACCTGGAAGGACCACGATAGACAGTGTGGATCTTGGATTGGATGAAGGATTCAAATCGAAGAATCCAGGTCCTTTTACCGAGGAACAGGTGCGAAATGAAATCCAGCCCAAGCTTGTAGAAGTCGTTCAAGAGAAATTGGATAAGTTGGCGGATACAGCGTTGATCGACTATCGGTTTACCTTTCGCGGGAAATTCCCCACGACAGAAGGAAAGCTTCAAGTGACCATGCTCGAATATATCAAAGAAGGGAAAAGGCAGCAGCTGCTTGAGCGCATTCATACATACGTAGACCAAAAGCTGCTGAAAGGTTCATATCCAACAAAGCCGTTGGAATCCTTTTTCTGACACGTCATCTGCTTGATCCAAAATTGTTTCCTGAACTCAACGTAGCGTGGACTATAGCGCAATATGATCGAATACAGGAGTTAAACAAAGGGCGTCAGGAAGCTCTGGCGGAGCATCGTGGTGATATTATCCGTGCGATAACGTCATGGGCGGAGAATTATTTTTTGCCACAATACTTTGATGTACAGCCTTCAGCGTACAGCGCCAATGTATATACACTCAAGCCAGGTGCTTCTTTGGAGGAAGACGAGGCTCATAGTGAGCATGAGAAGCAGGCGGCACAGCCTATTGATCTGCTGCTATATGCAGCCGTAATGATTCTTCGTTATGAGCCTAGTTACAGTAAACCGAAAGGCCTTACTTTCTTGGAGCTGGCCAAACAATTGGGCAGCGGCCGTGCGGTTCGCATGATGACGGAAGGTAGCGGAACCTATGCCAAGGAAGATATTTATGTGAAAAATGAGCTGGTGGAGTTCACCGCGAACGATGTGTTCTCTATTATTACCATCCACATTCGCAAGGAAGAAGCAGCTGCCTACGAACAGGCCATTGCTTTTATCATCCGTCTGTTGAAGCAGGGCTTCCCAAAAAGCTACAAGATCAAGCTCAAATCCAGCGTGAAGCAATACCTGCCGATTAAAGGAATCGCGAAGTCGGATACGCATCGCTTTTTTGCTAACGCATTGGCATATCCAGAGCTGTTACCGCTTCTTGAAGAATATGCACGTGAAGCCATTGAGGAATTCGAATTTTACGAGGATACCGAAGGTGAGAAGAGCTGTATGCCAGGCAGCTATGCAACATTCGGACTTGGGCTGACAGATGAGCGGTATTTCCCTTTGGTTGAATATTACATGGGCAAAGTAGATGATGAGCATCAGCTGGTACAGGATAAGTTTACCGCTGCCTTTACTGAGACACATGGTGTTACGGTTAATTCTATACCTGCGTTAGTTGCTTGCTTGCGCCGTTCTACGGATTATCTGAAGCTGAAGATCCAGCCGGAACTGGAAAATGAAGAGAAGCTTGAGCCTTTGGTGAAACAGTTGCAAAAGCTGGAGTATTATGAAGTGGAGCGAGCGCTATATCCGATCTGGGGCAAGGTGGAGAAGCTTGCAACGCTGGCCCGCAAGGCCGATGGAAGACGGAAAGAATTGCTGTTAGAACTGTTAAAGGCGGCTGGGAAATAAGGGTATGCCCGTGAGGGCTTTAAGGTAGTTGAGGGCAAAAATGAAAGGTGGGAGAGTGCGTGGAAGCATTAAATCGGGAGGCATGGAAAGGATTATCTGCTCAGGAAAAAGAGGAACTATTGCGTGGTTTGGTTAGTCATTTTCCCGTAGGTATGCAGTATAAAGGATTAGAGACATTTGAACGATACGGTCAGGGAATCGAGACAGGTGTATTTTCATATGATGAGCAGAAATTTGTGTTTGTGCCTGGTGATCGGGTAATACTCGGGTGGAATCGCTGGCAGGATGGGATGAACGACGAGACTTCCGCGGATTTGCTGGAGACGGTCAGTGAGTATGGTGTGGAGGATGTGGATTCTTTTTTATGTAGCCAGATGTCTCCTGTGAGAGAAGTCCATATTGCGCCCATGTTAGTGGAGTGCAGCAACCATTCCCTTGGCTGGATTGAAGTGACGGAAGCTGAAGCGGTAGCGCAGGAGAATGCCTGTTTTACAGAAGAATTGGAGAAATTTAAGCTGTCCGATCTGAACCAATATGAACTGCATCAAGAATTCCGTCTGGTTCGTCAAGGTGAGGCAGTGCAGATTTTTTGGTTCAATGAAGATTTGACGCTGGAGTACCTCATTGAGGAAGAAGAAAAATCGGGTTTTGGTTTATTAACTGAAGATGAGTGGGAGTATCTGTATGGCGGTGGCTGCCGCACATTATTTCCATGGGGAGACAGCTTTGACTACACGATGAAATTAAAGCATTTTGGGAGCCTCGAGGGATTGGAGGGAATCATGGATGAATCGGCAGAGCCGGGCCCTTCCCTATTAGGAGAGGATGATCGACCATATGATCTGGAGCTGCCTAACTTTTTTGGTATCCAGTTTGCAGGAGATCCCTATACGTATGAACTTACGCTTGATGCATCTGGAACCATGATGCCCAAAGGTGGCGACGGTGGCGCAATGATCTGTGGTGGCATGGGACCGTTGGTCGGTTTTCTGCCCGCTGCAGCCGTATACTATCGTGATGGTAATGCTGGTGAGTTGGACTGGGAGGAAATGATTGATTATATGAACTATCGGAGAGTGATCCGTTTAGGCGATTTGGCAAGGTGAATTTTATAGTGGACAAATTAGTAGGGGGACGGTGTCATTTGTTGTGCCTCTATGCATTTTTTGGGTAAATATAATCATGTTAATCACCCCAATATCAGGAGCGAGGGCGCATTGAGTGCAGTTGTATAACCTTTTACAATAAAATGATAGACCTTTTCCATAACATGTTTAACCTATACTAAGGAAAAGAGGGAATATCTTGCCTTCATATACATCGTTTGAATGTTCCGGCCGAGAGGCCTTGTTTCTGTTTCAACTGATGAATATTCCCGAAGCGGACCAGCTTATCAGAGATCTGAATGATCCCCATTGGAGGGTAAGCAGGCGGAGTGCATATATAAACAAGTTGTTAACCGTCTGGTTAAAGATAGTGTCATTGAAGTAGAAGGTGGACAAGTCACTATAGATCCGCAAGTACATAACCTGCTGATGGGGTGTAAGCTCAGTAGTGCAGTTACCCGACTTGATCTGCATATTGCGGATGGTGAATCGTCCGTGATTTATGGTTTTTTGTCAGGCATGCAAATTGTTGAATGGGTATGGACACCCACACGGGATCAGGCGTTACTGTCTACTTTCGAAGAATTGCAGGATCTGTTCCAACTCATGGGAAACCGGATCGAGTTGCCCGATACGGCAGAGGAAATGATGCGCACACCCATTCAGGCAGAAACGTTGCAGCAACTATCCGCGTTACCGATTGGATCGGACTTCGAGACCATGCAATCGATTCTACAGCAGGACCATCATCTCAATGAATCGTTGATCAACGAGCTATCCCATGCTTTTTCGACGATCCGGAGAAGGGGGCAATTTGACGTGTACACTCGTGGCACGGAGGGTAAGTCGCAAACCATTTATTTTCTGGGCAGTACCGATGGCAATTGGTTATTCCTGGAAGGTAACGATACAGATCTGACCGCATTCAAGGTGACCGAAGAAGAGTTGGTGCAGAGTCTGTTTTGCTAACGACACGTTCATTATCTATGTTGCCTGCGGTTTAAACAGGTGGAAGCATCTTCTTAAGTCGAAGGAGGAAGTCCAGTTGACCAAAATTATCATGAAAGCGGAGTACCTGAACTCCCTCGCACAGCAGATTGAACAAGTTACCGCACAACTGCAGCAGGTAGATGGCGCTCTGCAACGTTCCATTCAGGGTGCAGCCTGGCAGTCTGGGAATCGTCAAACCATCATTGGGTTATACCAGACACACCAGCAGCGGTTTCAGAGCGCTGGAGAGAATATGCACCAACTGGCGGCATTTGTGAAAACCACCCGTGAGCGAATGGAACAAGAGGATCAGTCAGGTGGTACATTTGGGCTGACCGGAATTAATCCAATCGCTCCATTTGACGGACCAGGAAGCACGGTAGGAACACTGACGGGAGCCGCGGCTGTTGCCCGGTTGGGATATCGCGTGAAAAATGGCTACATGGTCAAGCCGCAGCTGGACCGGAATACGCCACGTATTTTGGTTCGTGAAAGCTACGATTCGGTCAAAGATAACAAGATTGTGAACGGAAGACCCAGAGACTACAAAATTCACTATGTCCGTGACATTGAAGCCAAACTTACCAATGGAACCGCTACCCCGCAGATTAAGGAAATAGCCTCTATGTTCAAGCCGGGTTATGCGGTCAAATCTGCATTAACGGACAAGCTGGGATGGGCAAGTGTTGGCATTGATGTTTTCACAGATACCCAGGAGAACATTAGCCATAATGCATCTAGTGACAAAATTGCTGGAGATATCATCGGTAATGTTGTTGTCGGCAGCGCAACAACCGTTGGCGCAACACTCCTGACAGCGGCTATTCTGCCTGCAGCAGCACCTGTGTTGGCAGTAGGCGCAGTTGGTTTGGGCGTATCCGTAGGCCTGACTTATCTTGCGGAAGGGGTAACGATGAATATGGATCTGGATGGGGATGGGAAGGATGATTCTGTGAAGGATGTCGTTAAGCATGGTGCGAAGAAAGCCTGGTCTACAGTAGCGGGGTGGTTTAAATAAATGGCAAGCAAAAAACGTAAAAATTCAACGACCGGTACCACGGTTTCTGCAATGTATGAAGGAACGTCCTATCACCGGGAGACATTCGAAAACTATCTGGCTGTATATGCGGTAGAGGGCATTCGGTTCAGTGTGGGTACGCTGGTACTTTTCTTTCTTAACATATTTCTGTTGATTCCCGTGTTCAGTGTTCCGTTCCAACCCGTATACGCTTATATTCTCCTGCCGCTGCTGGTGGTGATGAATGTGTGGGCCGTCGCCTTGATCGTAACACCACGAAGGTTGCAGCTGAATTATGTCCTGTTTCGGGGTGTGTTTGGGATCGTCTGTTCTTTGGGCTTTATGATTATTGTGCAAAAGTTTGCATACGGCATGTTGGGCTTCACAACGCCGTGGTACGCCATTGCATCGTTTGTCTTATATGGATTTGCCTTATATCAGTATGCGAAGTTTCATTTGCGTAAACTGCGACAGTCCCCTCACCGAAAAAAAGGGGAAATGGGCTCCAGAATGCCAGTCGCTATGTTAACGATGTTAACGGGAGCTGGATATCTTCTGGCCAACATTTCACTGGCTTTTATTACGCAGCAGACCGTAGCTGTTGTGCTCATGTGTGTGTACATTATGCTGGCTTTTGTCGTATTTCACTTTATTATGGATGTACACCGATACTACTGGCTTCGCCGGGTGTTGAACAAGTCTGATGAAGTTCATGCCAATAAAAACATAAAATGATAAAGGAGGGCGATCACTATGGAAAAAGAAACATCCACTTTACTGCCCAATGGCTCCGTCGTCCTTTTAAAAGAAGGCACCAAAAAGTTAATCATCTATGGACGCAAGCAAATGTTGATGACGGAAACACCACGTCAGTTCGATTATATTGGCTGTTTGTATCCGGAAGGGTATATCAATGCGGATTATACGTATGTATTTAATCATGAAGATATCGAAGAGATCATTTTCAGGGGTTATGCAGATGAGGAAGAAGAGGCGTTTGCTGTAAGTTTGAGTGAATCATAGAAATCTCAAAAAGCCATGGCCTTGAAAGAATGATAAATCATCATCTTCGGGTACATGGTTTTTTTGATGCGATGTGATGTGACATGTGTTTTGCTTTATCGGGACTGATCCACTTCACGAAAACGGGTCGCCGTCTGCTGAAGACTATTGCTTGTCTCCTGCAATCCACGCAAATAATGGCTTATAGACGTTATGCTACCATTTATTCGTTGTAAAAACTCACGCTGGCGCTCACCTTCCCACTGACCTTCAGACTGGTCAATTATCGTTTTGAGCTGCGCAAGGATATCATGTCCGTTCTGCGAGGCCTTGTTGAATTCACCCGCAAGTTGCTGCAGTTCCTCCGGGGATAGATCGATCCGCTGGTCCATTATGATCTACTCCTTATCTTTTCTTCTGTTAAATGCAGTATACTTCATTATAACGTTATTCAATATGAAATGAATCTGGACAAAAGCCTTGTTTTTAGAATCATAGCGATCATTTGGAATAGGACAAAGCACACATCGAATCTGTCCCGCATCAGGAAGAACAGAATGATGTGTGTTGGTTATGTTGTATGATTTCAGTGTGATTCCTTAATTTTAAATTCGAAATTATTTCACTTTTTGCACAGATACCGCCATTTGCTCCAGCTGTGTGTGAGTTAATGCGTTTTTTGGCGAGCTGAGCGTCACATAGCGATCATCCAGTTTGAATGTCAGCATGTCGGTTTGATCCGGTGTGTACCATTTGGCGGTAACGCCGTTGGGCAGTTTTACATTTTTGCCGTCATAGCTGAAGGAGTAGTCTTTGGGTGATACTGTCACGTTCATGTGATTAAAAACAAAGTTTACACCATCCCCGCCAGCACCTACACTTTTAAACGTATCCCCGGCAATCATATGTTGTGGTGCGTAAGCAGTCTCAAATCCTTGGAATTTTGCAAATGCTTTGCGGATGGCAGCCGACTGTTCTTGTGTATATTTCACATCAGCGAACCCGGTAACGCCCTGATCATTGCCTTGTACCTTTTGTACAGATACTGCCACTTGCTGCAGCTGAGCCTGAGTCAGCTTATGATCCGGTGAGCTAATCGTAACGTAACGATCATCCAGTTTGAACGTGAGCATACCCGTTTGATCTGGTGTGTACCATTTGGCTGTGACGCCATTGGAGAGTTTTACGTCTTTGCCATTATAACCGTCCGAATAATCTCTTGGAGACACACCCACTTTCATATGACTGAACGTAAAGCTTACGCCGTCTTCTCCAGCTCCTACACTCTTGAACGTATCACCTGCAATCATTTGCTGAGGAGCGTAAGCTGCCTCGAAACCATCGAACTGTGCAAATGCCTTTTGAATGGCTTCTTTTTGCGCTGCGCTATAGGATACGTTGTTCAGCGTGGATGGGTTGCTTGTAGCCTCACCGATAATGACCTGTCCTTTTTTGCCGTCATACGATACAGGTACATGCAGTGCATCAGCAATGGCCCGTACAGGCAGATAAGTGGAATTGTTGTAAGTGATTGGAGCCAGTTTGTTGCCATTGCCATCCGTTGGTGAGTACGCCGCACCGTCTACATTGAAGCTGATACCATGGTTGAGATATGCCGAGATTTTCTCCAATTGAGTGCCAGCGAATACACCCGTTGCTCCTGTTAAAGTCATGCCCAATACCATCATCGTTGCTGCAGATTTCTTCAAGTTTTTCTTCATCATATTTCTCTCCTTTAAATTGTGTTATTTATAATGGCTTGCTGTCCTTATGGCTTTATATTACCCGCTGAACATATCCAGAATAATTCTGAATTATCTCCAACTTGTAAACATGTGTATGGACGCGGCAAAATATCATTTTGCCTAATTTAGAGAATCATTAAGAGTCAGGAAATGAGGGAAGTCATGACAAACATCGATTTTGTGGCAGAGCATTACGATATTGGGAATATTCT
Organism: Paenibacillus sp. 1A_MP2; assembly: GCF_052244825.1. Lineage (NCBI taxonomy): Bacteria > Bacillati > Bacillota > Bacilli > Caryophanales > Paenibacillaceae > Paenibacillus > Paenibacillus sp. 1A_MP2. The sequence goes on from NZ_JBQQCS010000001.1 coordinate 1,385,036, forward strand.
AGACTGCCATTCCATACGACAAGGAAATAGTTCAAAGGCGATGCTCGTTCAGGCTTCATACGGGAAGTTCGTACTGCGTAAACTGAGGGATGAACAACAGGCGTGGACTGAATATAAAATGTATCAGGCATTGGCATCCGCAAATATCGCCCCATCCATGGTACATGCCAAAGACGGCCTTCCATTTATCACGGACAACCATGAAGTCTTTAATCTACAGACTTATATAGAGAATGCCCTTCCCCGTAACCAGATTAACTTGGATTTCATTCGGATAGGTCGGTTGATCTCTCTTTTCATCGTGTGACGAGTCATCTTGAGATTACCGAACAGGCAGATCGCTTCGCGTTACCCCGATTATGGAGTGAAGTTTCCAGAGAAGTAACCACATCAATATCTGAATGTATACGTTCTCTGCAACAACATACAGAGCATTGCATGGAATACAAGGATCACTATAAAGCAATCATTCACGGGGATCTTGGCATTTGGAATTTGTTATTTACAGAGGAGAGCATCCACATTATTGATGTTGGAGAAGCAAGGAGAGGGGATATTCATTTTGATTTGGCAGCCACGCTGAGTTCCTCCGTTTTTACATCTGTTACAGAGAGAGAAGCAGGAGAGATTGTAGCTGACTTTGAGCAGGGATATACTCAGGGAGGTAATTCTTTCAGCAGGAAAATTCTTTACGAACAAATGCATTTGTGGGTGGTACGAGGACTCTTGACCGTCATAAGAGAGAGGGGGATGGTTCGCCAAACCATCCCATATGTACAACGAAACCTTCAATTACTCGAAAAGTTCAAACATGTACTTTGCGGAGAGTAAGGTTATTCAGTTGAATAAATACAGGACGAAACCGCCTATGCCGAGAACGATGGCACCCACGTATACATAGGTAAGTTTGCTCAGATTTTGCTTGGTCCTGCGATCATACTCGGGGTTGCTGGTCTGATTCGCTTTCGAATTCCCGATGATCATTGTAGCAATACCACCGAACAGGGCAATACCAATAATTAAAATATAGGGCAGCAATGTCATGCGATGACCTCCTTCATTGAAATCAATCGTTCTGTTCATTGTACTTCAGGTTTACCTTGGATGTAAGCTTTTATTGATAAATATAGGAAAATAAAGTTCTTCTCTTACAGTATATATATAGCGCTGAATGGAGCGGATCACTATAATTTTAAAATTTTAAATTTGAGATAAACCTTGTTGTGGCGCGCATTCGCGGCTTTCCTGGACGGAGGCTGCGATTTTTTTGCCCAGAGAGGTGATCCAGATGGAAGAACTCTACGTTACACCCTATGAAGACGACGACGAGGAAACAAAGGATAAACAAAACTAACCGAGGAGTGAACACGTAATGAAAATGAAAATGAAGAAATTTATCGCACCCATGCTGAGCTTGACGTTATTGATGCCGGGAATCGCCGGGGCTGCTTCAACACCACAGACACCGATGGCTACGATGAAAGCAAGTGTTAATACACCTGCTGCTGACCTGAGAGCGAGCTTGGATCATCTGTTATCCGAACACTTTGCACTCGCTGTAACCGCAATGGCGAAAGCATATGACGGAGCAAAAGATGCGGACGCAGCTTATAAAGCACTCGACCAAAATGCATTGGATATGCAGCCGGCTATCGCTTCCCTTTACGGTGATGCAGGAGCCAAAGAATTCGAACGCATCTTCCGCGCTCATAACAAATATACAGACGATCTTGTGAAAGCAACTAAAATGGGCAACCAGGCTGGGATCAAACAGGCACAGGATAACATCAATGGTTTTGTAGAAGAATTCTCTACATTCTTGAGCACAGCAACCGAAGGAAAATTGCCAAAAGCAGCAGCCAAAAATGCTTTGAAAGTACATGAAGATCTCGTGCAAAAAGTATTTGATGAGTATGTCGCTGGTGACTACGCAGATGCATATAAAGCGTATCGTGAGGGCTTCAAAGAAATGTTCGATGTGAGTAAAGCACTTTCCACAGCAATCACAACACAAATGCCTGAGAAATTCGAGAATAGCAAAGCAGATTCACCAGCAGCTGATCTGAGATCCGCATTGAATCACTTGGCTTCCGAGCACTTTGCTCTGTCGGCTCTGCAAATGCAAGAGCAATATGATGGTCGCACAGCAGCATCGAATGCACTGGTTACAGCTGAAGCTGGAAACACAGCGGATTTCAAAGCAGCGATCGCTTCCATTTACGGTAACGACGGTGCAAGTGCGTTCGAGGAAATTTGGGTAACCAACCATGTGAATGCACAAAGCGACTATGTAACAGCCGTTAAAAACAATGATGCAGCGGCTCGTGCAGCTGTCGAGAAACGTATTGACGGATTCACGACGGAGTTCGCGACATTCCTGGATTCCGCAACTGCAGGTAACCTGCCGAAAGCTGCTGGACAACAAGCACTGACTACACATGAGAAGCAAGTGCAGCAAGTATTGGATCAATACGCTGCGGCTAACTACGAAGGTTCGTACACCACCAACCGTGAAGGATTCAAAGTTATGTTTGGTGTAGGTCAAGCCCTTGGTAATGCAATCGTGACGCAATTCAACGACAAATTCCAAGAGCAGCCCATGACACCGACAATGCCCGGAACAGATACAACTACTGTATGGATGCAACTGAACAGCAAAATGCTGAAAATCAATGACAAAACAACCAATATGGACACAACACCAATGCTCTGGAAAAACACAACCTACATTCCACTGCGTTTCCTGAGTGAAGGAATTGGTGCAACTGTGAAATGGGATAAAAAAGCACAACAAGTAACCGTAATGGCTGGTAATGATACGCTGAAATTCTGGGTGAACAACAACGTTATGGAAGTGAACGGCATGAAGAAAAATGTAGGTGCAACGGTCTTTGTAAACAAAGATGGACGTACGCAAGTGCCACTGCGTTTCATCGCTGAGCTTCTTGGCTGGGATGTAAAATGGGCTCAAAAAGATGGTTCCATCACACTGACTAAATCCATGTAATCGCTATTTATAAAAGAAGAACGAAAAGGCTGCCCCATACGGCAGTTTTTTTCGTTTCAGCGGCTTCACTTGGACGCAAAAAGACCACATCAAAATATTCAAATATTTGGTATAATCAGGGGAGTCAGCAACCTCACCGCAACGTGTATATGGATCACGGTACGGTTATGGACTGTACATAATTGTAACACTAGCCCGTTGGAGTCATGTATGTTGTATTATTATTCGGTATGATCAAACAAGAAAAGGGGGTTCAAGCGGATGGACACAGCTTCAAAGCCTGAGGGACGGGCAAAAAACATTGATACCCGTCTGTTTATTGCCTGGGCTGTATCAGTCATTGCGACTGGAGGCAGCCTTTATTTTAGTGAGATTAAGGGATACATCCCCTGTGATCTGTGCTGGTTCCAACGGATCTTTATGTATCCGTTAACGATTTTACTGGGCATTGCCTACTTCAAGGATGATGTGGGCATCACCAAATATGTTCTTCCACTTAGTTTCATTGGGGGCGGAATCTCGTTATATCATGTAACGATTCAGCGTATTTACTCCGCTACGGGGAGTTCAGTGGCATGCGGACAAATTCCGTGTTATACCGATTACTTGAACTGGTTTGGTTTTATTACGATACCGTTACTTGCACTGATCGCATTTATCATCATTATTGTGATGCTGTGGGGAATTGGAAAAACACCAAAATCTTCTTCATAAGAAAGGACAGATAATTGATGAGCGGACAAGTCCGTTGGTTCATGCCCTTCATCATTCTGACCCTCCTGATTGCGGGATGCTCCTATGAGGAGCAGTCCCAGTCTGGTGAGATGCCGGAGATGATCAAAGTACAGTTGGTGGTCCCTGACAAAGCTTCTCTCCATAAGCCTGTGACCTTGCAGGTGAAGCTTACTCAGGGTGAAGTGCCGGTAAGCGATGCGGATCAAGTTCAATTCCAGATATGGGATGAGCTTGAGGATGCCCCGGCAGTCTCGCCTGAACTAGGAATGATGACAGAGGATAAGCTGGAGGAACAAGGCGCCTTGAAGGCAAGCGAGGTAGAGAATGGTCTGTATGAGGTGCAGTATACTTTTGAGCAGGCAGGTACGTATGTGGTTCAGGCCCATGTGACACATGGGGCCATGCATAGTATGCCCAGAGCGAAGATCCAGGCGAAGTAAAGAGCAGACTGGTGTGCGGATTGGTTCGGGCTGAAAATACGTATATAATTATTAAGATATGAAGAATGTTGTAGGAAAAGAGGCTGTTATGGCAACAATTCATGATGTTGCACTCAGAGCTGGGGTTTCGGTAACCACCGTCTCGCGTGTATTAAACAACCGGGGTTATATCAGTCAGAAGACACGGGATAAAGTGTACCAAACCATGAACGAACTGAATTATCGTCCCAATGAAATTGCCCGTTCTCTGCTGCGCAAGCAGTCAAATGTAATAGGTTTGATTATTCCTGATGTGTCTCACCCGTTTTTCGGAGAACTGGCAAACTATATTGAGTATCATGCATACCGGAACGGGTTAAAAATGATGCTGTGCAACTCACACATGGACCCTTCCAAAGAGCGAGAATACGTGGAGATGCTCAAGGGTAACCGGGTCGATGGAATTATTATGGGAAGCCATACGCTCGAAGTGGATGAGTACATGAATCTGCATTCTCCCATCGTTACATTGGACCGACAAATCAGTACTGACATCCCGTTCATCTCATCTGATAATTATCAAGGTGGGGTTATGGCAGCCGAATTGCTGCTCTCCAAGGGCAGACGACACGTGGCGCATATCTGCGGCAATCTAGGGCTGCAAATGCTGTCTAATCGCAGAACTACAGGTTTCACGGACACACTGAAGGCACATGGAATCCAGCCGGTCATGATCCATGAAACCGACCTGAATGTGTTCAGTCAGCATCAGTATACCGAATTGGTCGGAAAACTGCTTGCTCAGCATCCCGAAGTGGATGGACTGTTCGTAACCAGTGATCTGATGGCCATTCATGCCTTGAAGCAAATCGTGCTTCATGGTCGCAAAGTTCCCGAGGATATCGCAATTGTTGGTTATGACGACATCCAGGCGGCGGGTTACGCGATGCCAGGAATTACAACCATAAGGCAGCCAATGGAGGCCATGGCTGAGCTAGCCGTAGAGTTGATCCGAGGCCAGATCGCTGAGGAGGAAATCGGGATGGAGCATATATTGCCAGTCACACTGGTGGAGAGAGAGACGACCTAAACAAGGTCGTTTTTTGCATGCTTTTATGCGTCTATACATTCTAATAATTAATGGGAAGGTAACTTATTTATTTTATGTCAAACGATTGACATGTCAAACCTTTGACACTATAATCATTTTTGTAAGCGGTTCCTTTTATAATATTGAACGGGGGCAATAACAGATGAAAAAAGAATGGAAATGGATGAAATTATCAGTCTTATCATTGGTTATGGTAGTTATTCTTTCGGCATGTGGCGGTGCCAAGTCAGGAGCGGGAACGGAGTCATCGTCCGCATCCGGTGATAGTGTCAAAATTACACTGCTGAATTCCAAAGCAGAAATAAACAGTCAGTTGGAGCAGGCAGCAAAGGATTTTCAATCTGAGAACCCTAATATAACACTGGAAATCGTACCTGTAGGAAGCGGGCAATCTCCTTTTGAGAAAGCCTCGGCGCTCTATGCATCTGGCAATCCGACAACAATGATGATGCTGGATACAGGGGATGTTGAGAAATTCAAGGACCGTGTTATGGACCTTACCTCTGAAAAGTGGATGAAGGATGCCGTCGAAAATAGCACCACGGCAACAACATTTGAGGAGAAAAACTATGCATTTCCACTCTCCATTGAAGGATATGGCTTCATCTACAACCAGAAGATACTGGATCAGGCCGTAGGCGGCACATTTGATCCCCAATCGGTGCAAACCACTGCACAGCTCGATGAATTGTTTCAGAAGATTGCATCAACCGGAAAATCACCCTTAATTGTATCACCTATGGATTGGTCGCTTGGCGCCCACTATCTGGCACTTGCATATGGCGGACAGTCTCCGGATCGCGCCAAAGTGGATCAGTTCATAAGTGATCTGAAAGCAGGTACAGTGGATTTGGCTTCCAACGCTGTATTCAATGGCTTGATGGATACGTTCGATCTGATGAAGACCTATAACATCGACAAAGCCTCCCCGTTGTCCGGGACGTATGAGCGTGGACCCGAAGTACTGGGTAAAGGCGAGGTTGGCATCTGGTTTCAAGGCAACTGGGCATGGCCGCAAATTCACAGCTTTGATACCGCGGATGGGCAATATGGCTTCCTGCCGGTTCCTATAAGCAACAATCCCGATGATTTTGGCAACACGCAAATTTCTGCAGCCGTATCCAAACGCATTCTGATCGACAAAGAAAAAAGCACACCAGCGCAGCAGGAAGCTGCGAAAAAATTTCTGGACTGGATAGTCTATGAGGCTAAAGGTCAAGATTTCCTGGTGAATCAGGCCAGCGTCATTCCTGCATTCAGCAATATTACACTTGAACCGGCTGATCCGCTGGGCAAGTCGATTAGTGAATACATTAAGGCAGGCAAAATTGAGGAATCGATGAGCGCGCTTCCAGCTGACCATTGGTCCAAATTGGGTGCTTCCATGCAGAAATATTTGGCTGATGTGATTGACCGTAATGGACTCGCCAAAGAAATTCAAGATTATTGGACCAACGTGAAATAAACTGAAGCAGCGTTAGGGCATAGATAAAAGCAACTCTTTATCTGTTGTCCACCGGGTTTTGGATGCTTCACATAGAGAATGGTAGGGATTTCGGGGACACTGGTCGGGCGGGAGATCAACTTTCCGCGCCCGCTTCGTCTTCGGGCAACCGACTGTATACACCCTGGGATAGAGTGGAGGATAACGATGCTTACCGAAAAAGGATTTTGGACCCGATTGCGCACCCGACTAATTTTTACGGGTCCAACACTATTTGCGTTTGCAACGGTCATGATTATTCCGTTTCTGTACGGGATTTATCTGACGTTTACGGATTGGGATGGTATTGCTGTTGAGCAAAGTCTTGTGGGCTGGGACAATTATATCGGCGTGTTCAAGGATACCGTGTTCTGGAAGTCATTCGGGATGACTCTGGAATACGTATTTATTACCGTGGTGTTGACCAATGGCGTGGCATTTCTACTTGCTTACGCGGTAACACGTGGTATGAAGGCACAGGGCTTGTTCCGGGCTGGCTTTTTTCTACCCAATCTGGTCGGCGGAATTGTGCTTGGATTCATATGGCAGTTTATCTTCAATCAAGTACTGGTTTTTGCCGGTCAGAAAATGAACATTCCGCTGTTCGGAACATCATGGTTATCGGACCCTGATAAAGCGTTCTGGGCACTAGTTGTCGTTACCGTATGGCAGTACGCAGGATATATGATGGTGATCTATATTGCAGGGCTGATGAATGTGCCCAAGGATGTCATGGAAGCGGCCAGTATTGATGGAGCAAGCAATCGCAGAATGCTGGCACGGATCGTTTTGCCACTTATGGTACCGTCGTTTATCGTATGCATTTTCCTGTCCCTCCAACGGGGCTTTATGGTCTATGATCTCAATGTCTCCCTCACTAGCGGAGGACCCTTCAAAAGCACAGAAATGGTATCCATGCATGTGTATGAACAGGCCTTTCTGGCACGTGATTACGGGCTTGGTCAAGCAGAGGCGTTTGTACTGTTTATTCTAGTCGCTACGATTACATTACTCCAAGTCTATTTCAGCAAGAAATTGGAGGTGGAGGCATAATGGCTGGACAATCGCGCTTGTTGGGCTGGGCCAAGCTGTTTTTATTAATTGTAGCGATGATGTTGTTCATTTTTCCGTTTCTGCTGCTCATTACGAATTCATTTAAGGCAAATCAGGCCATAACTTCAGATCCACTGGGCCTGCCAGTGTCCGTTCAATGGGATAATTACGTTAGTGCCTTCGATAAATGGGGTATATGTCTGCCTTCGGAAATTCTTTGCTAATTACGGTGGCAGGTGTGTTACTGATTGCAATGCTCGCTGCGATGACAGCTCATTATTTTGTACGGCACAAAAGCAAGCTGAACCAATATCTTTTTTTTCTGATGGTGGCAGCAATGATTATTCCTTTTCAGGCAATCATGATTCCACTCGTGAAAATATATGGTTCACTGGGGATGCTGGACAACAAATGGTCACTTATCTATATGTATATCGGCTTTGGCAGTCCACTCGCCGTCTTTATTTATCATGGCTTCATCAAGAGCATCCCGCTGGAACTGGAAGAAGCGGCTCTAATAGACGGCTGTGGCCGAGTACAGACCTTCTTTCGCATCGTATTGCCGGTGCTCCTACCAACAAGCGTTACGATTACCGTGCTGAACGTCCTGTGGATCTGGAATGATTTCTTGTTGCCCTCTCTGGTACTGACTTCATCCGAACAGCGGACACTACCGTTATCCACCTTTTATTTTTATGGTACCTATACGGTTGATTATGGTCCATTAATGGCTGGTTTGGTGCTCACCTTGCTGCCAGTGCTAGTCGTGTATCTGTTTGCACAGAAGTATATTATCCAAGGCGTGATGCAGGGGTCCATCAAATAATTGGTTTCAGATTGATTGCAGTAGAGAGACAGGAGTGATAGACATATGAATCAGGAATCATACTTGAAACGGGAAACAGAAACAAAACAAGACACGGACAATGAACTACTGGAAATATCGCATCCTGCACAGGGAACTTATACACTAGCCCGCTCAAATGCGTATATCAGGGAACAACGTCAAAAGGTTAATCCGGCTTACCGCCTGGCATATCATTTGATGCCTGAAGTGGGCTGGATGAATGATCCTAATGGTTTTGTATACTACAACGGGATGTATCACATGTTCTATCAGTACTATCCCTATGCTCCGGTATGGGGACCGATGCATTGGGGACATGCGGTGAGCAAGGATCTGGTTAGCTGGTCTTATCTCCCGGTGGCGTTAGCTCCGGATCAGAGTTATGACAGTGGAGGGTGCTTCTCAGGAAGTGCTCTCGTTCAGGGCGACAAGCTGCTGCTTATGTACACGGGACATGTCGTGACTGGACCAGACAAAGACAATGATTACAGGCAGACGCAGAATATCGCTGTATCGGACAATGGCGTTGATTTTGTCAAAAGTGTGCTGAACCCGGTCATTGGGCTGGATCAGATTCCAGAGCATACAAGTCCGAGGGACTTCCGTGATCCCAAGGTGTTTGAACGAAATGGGATTTATTATTGTGTGCTGGGTTCAAACGACGGGGCTGGCCGAGGTGTAATTCTGTTATATCAATCCACCAATCTGGAAAAATGGAGCTACGTCAACGTCATGGCGCAAAGCGACGGTACACTTGGAGACAACTGGGAATGTCCCGATTTATCTCTCTTGGAGGCCGAGATATTTTGATCATGTCACCGCAGCGGATGCCCGCTCAGATGGATAATTATCGAAATTTACATTCCACGGTTTATATGATTGGTACATTGGATGAGAAGCAGGGTGTACTGGAATATGAGCAATATGATCCACTCGATTACGGGTTTGATTTTTATGCACCGCAGACAACGGACGATGAGCAGGGCCGACGCATCATGGTGGCGTGGATGGAAACATGGGAAACGGATATCCCAACGCAGCATGGTCATCATTGGGCAGGAGCGATGACGCTGCCACGGCAGATCGTTCTGAGAGGAGAGCGATTGTTCTTTCTGCCGATCGCGGAGCTGAAGCAATATCGCACAAACGAGATCAAGCAACAGAACATCCATTTGGACGGGATACGTGATTTGGATATGCCAGGAGACCGCTATGAACTGTATGTTGTTTTTGAATCGGGAACGGCAGAGAACTTTGGATTGAAATTACGTGTGGGTGAGGGGAAGAGACCGTTATCACCTATCAGGTGGAAGAGCGTAAGCTTCGTCTTAATCGGGATCGTTCGGGAAATGGCCTCGGAGGTGAACGTGCTGCAGAAGTGGAGCTGAATGACGGCAGGCTGGAGCTGCGAATTTTTGTGGATGTCTCATCGGTTGAAGTATTTATTCAAGGCGGGAGAAGGTCATGACAGCGCGTATTTATCCGGGACCGGACTCAACGGGAATATCAGCATTTTCCTCCGGTAACTGCACGTTGTCTGAAGTATTCAAATGGGATCTGAAGGTTTAAATGGGATCTGAAGGTTTAAATGGATAGGAACTGTTCCCACGCGGATTGCTGCGTCAGGAGCAGTTCTTTTTGCGTAAACGAGAACTTTCCAATGAGTTGAGTATGGTTTAAAATTTGACCTTGACCTTGAATTATACTTCAAGGTTTATCCTTGGTGTATTACATCAAGTTGGAGGTAGAATAATGAGGATTTTAGAATGGATATTGGTACTCATCACGATATTAGCTACGGCACTTATGCTGGCGGCTCCTAAGCGCCGTGCGTATTCCATGGGGATGTTTTCCGCTCTCGTGCTGGCAGTGCTGCTGCATGGCATTATCAATCATTTACGAGTGCAGATGCTGCCTACCTATATCGTGTTGCTTGTACTTATAATTCTGTGGAGCGTTCAATTCGTAAGATGGGGACGCCGTAGACACTATTCTCACCATGCACCCCAGAGCACGTTGAAATCCAGACGTCGCTCATGGATCACAACGTCCCTGTCCTCTGTTCTGGTGCTGGCTCTCAGTGCAGGTTCCATAGTGTTGACGTCGTTTTTCCCTGCGTTCACGATGCCTGAACCAACAGGTTCATTCGCCATAGGCACCTTTTCTCAGCAGCTAACGGATGAATCCCGCGAAGAGACCAAGACGGCTGAAGCGGGTGATAAGCGTGAGCTTATGATCAATGTTTGGTATCCTGTAGATCAGGAAACGGCCAAAGGATTGCCGCTAGAACATTATCCGGCCGAGTTGGGAGAGGCGATCAGTCTCGTATTTGGAATTCCACCGATGGTGTTCAGTTACCTGGATACGATTCCCACACATGTTGTTAAGGGTGCTGAGGTATCTGCCGCACAGAGTAAATATCCAGTATTATTGTTCTCCCCTGGAGTGCGCTCAGCACGTTTTCAAAGTATGACCGCGATTGAGGAACTTGTAAGCCATGGCTACATTGTTGTTGGGATCGACCATCCGTATACATCTGCTCAAGTGACATTCCCGGATGGACATATTGCTTCATATGAGCCAGATCCTGACTATCCAACGTCAGAGGAGCTATATCAACATAATATAGAAGGTGTTGGTATTCGTGCAGCCGACGCAAGCTTTGTACTGGATACACTCACCCAGTGGAATACACAAGATCCGAATCAGCTGCTCGAAGGCAAGCTTGATCTGGATTCTGTCGGTATTTTTGGTCACTCCTATGGTGGTGCAACAACAGCGGAAGCGTTAGCCCAGGATGACCGTTTCAAAGCAGGACTCAGTTTGGAAGGCGGATTCTGGGGCAGTGTTTCTACGACAGCTTTGAAACAGCCGTTTATGTATATTATGTCAGGAGAAACAGCCAAAAGCCTGGACCCAAGCGTAACCGAGAGAGACAAGGTGTTCTATCCCGAGTTTGAACCGGATTTGGATTACGTGATGTCACACAGCTTGAATGATACGTATTACTTAACCGTGGATGGCTTTTTCCATCAGAGTTTCACGGATATCTCCTTAATTTCACCCAAGATGTTTGCCAAGGGCATGACGCCGGAGCATAATGTGGACATTACCAGATCGTATACATTGGCATTCTTTGACCGTTACTTGAAGGGAGAAGAGGAGCAACCATTGCTGGAAGGGCCGTCAAACCATTTTCCGGAGGCCACCTATGATATGAAGTATACCAAGCTGCGCAGCAAGCAGGAGGAATAATGCATAGAAGGATGGAGGAGTAGGCATGAAAACGATGACAAGAGGAGAGTTGGCCAAACGTACGGGTGTAAGCATGGCAACACTTCGATATTACGAGGACAGCGGGATTCTGCCTGCTCCCCGTCGTTCATCCAACGGATACCGTGTGTATACCGAAGATTATCTGGTTAAGATCAAATTCATTAAGGATGCTCAATCACTGGGTTATTCATTAAAGGAAATAAAGGATACGTTACAGCTGCTCAGTCAGGAGGATGTGGAGAGCGAAGCACTAAAAGAACTCGTTCGTGACCGAATTGAAGAGATTCAACTGCATATCGATAACCTGCAGCAGATGCAGACGCTTCTTGCCGGGTTGCTTCTGACGCCAGAGCATGATATTCACAATTATATTGAATCTTTCCGAATCAATAGGGAGGAGGGGAATACGTAAGGTGACTTCATAATGTAACTTCATAATGTAACCCTGTAAACAATTAACACCTTCGAAGAATTATCTCTGACGCGTCCGGCGTGAGAGATATCCTTGAAGGTGTCTTTGTTGTTCCAACCATCCCGAAATTGATTCAAAACAAACCTGCTTCACGCAGAAAATGGTGCACAATTGCCGTCTGATACTTGATCCGTTCCGAACGGTTCAGACTCCAGCAGGTTTCTACCGTAACCGAGCGCGCTTGAAGCAGGCGAGCTGCGGCTGTTCGTGCTGAACCGGGCAATTCGTGTTGCTTCAGGTTGAAGTGTCTGTCACGAATGGGAATTGACCGATTCATTCGCGCTATTATTCGTTTGCATACCGGAACAGCCCGGCTGCCAGGATTGGTAATCAAGGTTTGTCCCAGTACCTGTGAACTGCGTTGGGATAATCCGTTTGCTTCATGCAGGTCCAGCCACCAGGCAGGCCCATATTGACGGGCAAGCCCAAAGACAGCGGAAGCAAGCGGATGTTTGGCTTTGCCAGAGAGATGCCGCGGGAACGTGCGGTTTAAATCAGGTTTTCCTCGGCTGTTGTTCCGATAGGCCTTCTGATTCACCCGTGGCACAATAATGAGGATTCCGCGAACCACGTGTCGTCGTCCTGTCATGCAGTCATTAGCCAGCTTCTGCGCAGCGGCCATGCTTGCGGTTTCGTTCCCGTGAACTCCTGATGTGATCATGATGACGGGTCCGGGCTTCGTGCCTCGAACGATGTAATAGGGAGTGGCGTGTGCACTGGATGCAGCAAGTGTGTGTTTGGTAACAAGCATGACACTTCACCTCCAATATTACAGTACGTCATGTCCTTCCCGCATGTAACGGCATTTGAACAGGCCCTCATCCAGATCCTAATAAAATAGGCCAGTCAGTACACCCGATGAATAATATCCTCAAAATCCGGTTCTTTCATCTCGACATCTTCAATCTGGCCCCATTGCTCGAGCTGTTTCAGAATGTCCATCGTGCTCCACTCTTTACGATTAACTTCGACGGTGACGACTTGGCCTTCTGCCCCTGTAATCTGAATGGCGGACGATATGATATCCGGCATATGAAACGAACCCCGATACGTCACCCGGATAAGCGTTGGCAGACCGATGGTGTCACGTAGGGAGGGAATTGAGCCGTCATACGTAAGTTGGCCGTGATTGATTACCATCACCCGACTGCATAGCTGCTCAATATCGTCCATGTCATGGGTGGTCAGCAAAATCGTTTTGCCAAACTCTTCATTTAATGTACGAAGAAATTGACGAATGTTCCGCTTCGCATTCACATCTAGTCCAATCGTCGGCTCATCGAGAAAAAGTAGTTCCGGATCATGCAGCATGGAAGCTGCGAGATCGGCACGCATTCGCTGACCAAGCGAGAGCTTGCGGACAGGCGTGGCCCAGAATGATTCAAGATCCAGCAGCTCGGCGAACTGGCCCAATCGTCTCTTTTTGTCCTCGGGACGGACTCCGTACATCTCGGCCAAAATATCATACGAATCCTTCACAGGCAGATCCCACCAGAGCTGGCTGCGCTGTCCAAACACCACACCTAGACGTCCAACCGTGCGGCGTCTTTCCTGATGTGGATTCATGCCACCGAGCAACACCTCACCCGAGGTTGGATGGAGGATACCCGTCAGCATTTTGATCGTGGTGGATTTGCCAGCCCCATTCGGGCCGATATAACCAACAAACTCTCCTTTGCCAATATCAAAGCTAATGTCTCGCACCGCTTCCTTGGACAGATATTCGCGTGAAAACAAGGTGCGAAGCCCGGAGAACCGGCCTTCGCGTACCACAGGAGTTTTGAATTCCTTTTGCAGATGGCGCGCTGTAATCATGGTCATGACGATATTTTCCCCTTAGCTACCCGTACTTTGATATTTGGTTAAACCGAATTTCCAGAAACGCAGACTTGCGGCCAGGCTCAGGATGGCAACTACGACAATCGCAACAAGAACCCATGCTCCTAATTCCCCGCGAAGCAGATAGAGTGACGGAACATAGTTGACAAAACCCACCGGGATTACGGTCAGCAATATGCCGGACATCCATTTGGGATATAACGTCAGCGGATATTGGGCAGCCGTACGGGCCGCATCCTCGGTGATGGTCTGCAGCTCCTCAATGCGTGTGGTCCAGAATCCAAGCGTTGCCGTGGCCAGCCCAATTGAAAAAAGAATAATGGACCCGGTCAGGATGATGAGCAGAGAGAAGGGGATGACAGTCCAGCCGATCTGTCCGCTATGCATCATGCCCGCCAGCGACCAGCAAAGAATAAACCCGCCTTGTAACACCTCACCGGCCATAATGCGAAAGTTTTGGGGCAGTAACGCCAGCAATACGGGCATGGGTCTGGTTAACAGTTGATCGAGTTCGCCGCCGACCAAATATTTTTCCAGATGATGCACTTCGTTGCCAAATGTTCGATATAACGTCTTGGATAGGGTCATGATCGCGAAGAGGTAACCAATTTCATGAAGGGACCAACCTTTGATGGCTCCGAATTTGTGCAGCACCAGGGCAACCATTAGAAACTCGGAGATTTGAATCAATGCGGCCAGAACGGAGGCCATGATGAAATTGAACTTGTATTGCATCCGACTACGGATGCTCGTTCGAATGAGCATTTTATATAAAGTGAACCAGGAAGTGGTCTTCATCCGCCCTGCACCTCCACTTTACGGCGCAGTACCTGGGTTATCGCCAGACAGACGAACGTCATGAGGACACACCAAATCAAGGTTCCCCATAGCAAGGAGCCGTTTTCGTAACCCAGATAGATCCGGGTTGGGACATAGAGCAGGAAAGGATAGAGTGATAACCAGGCGATTCGTTCCAGCCAGTCTGGCAGCCATTCCAGCGGGATGAAGAAACCTGCGAGCAGATTCATCATGGCGTGATTGCCCCAATGCAGCCAGGAGGACTCCGTAGTCCACATCGCGGTGGCGCCAATAATGTAATTCATACAGATGGATAAATAGGATGCGCCGGCAAGACCAATTGCGGTAAATAGCAGGGTTGAAGCTTCTGAGGGCCATTGCAGAGAAAATACGATGGAGAAGAGCAGGTAAATCGGAATGCTTTTGTACACGAACTGGTAGGCAATCTGCCCCCATTCACGTGCCATCAGGTGGGTGAATAGATGAACCGGCCTCATGAGATCAAGCGCGATCTGCCCTGTCCTGACCGTGAGTGGAATACCCAGTCCATTGGTGAGAAAACCTGAGATCCAGAGAGAGGATTGCGTAAACGCAATGTAACTGATCATCCCCTGTGTCCCATATTCTCCGAGAGAGTGGTCAGCCCCGATGCCGATCCAGAGGCAGGCGTACATGTAACCGAACATGGCGCTTGCCAGGTTATGTACCATGTGAGCTCCGCGGTATTGCAGGTTCCGGGAGTAGGCTTTGGAAGCCAGAGTGAAATAAAGCATGTGACACCTCCGATAAGTTGGTTGAACGGCGGTTCCGTTCACTTCAGTCAAGGCGAAAAGAGAGAAGGACAACAGCATACCAATTTATTCCTTCACAGGCAAGACATTTTTTTGGCATATACCGGAAGAAATGAGGCTGTTCAACAATGCGCCACAAGACAGCGGTTTGTCCGTTCCTTTATAATTGAGGGGCAAGAACGCAAACGTTTACAATATAAACTATTCAAATTATAAATAATCCGCCGGGCATGTGCCTGACGATTGAGGATACAGCTTCAACAATCCGGCAAGAGAGAAGGTTGGAATGAGGAAAATTGCATGGGTCACCGACAGTACGAGCACACTCGATCCGCTATTTGCTGAGCAGAATCATGTTTACATCGTACCTCTGCGCATTGTATTTGGAGAGGAATGTTACCGGGAGACGGAAGATATTTCATCGGAACAATTCTATGAGAAACTTGGTGAGGCATCACGGGCAAGCAGTTCACAGCCGCCGATTGGTGAATTTATTGAACTGTATGAGTCGTTGAAAGACCAGTACGATGAGATTATTACTATTCATTGCTCCACTGCACTTAGCGGAACACTGCACACTTCGATGCAGGCTGCCGAGATTGCAGGTGTGACGATTACCGCCATTGACTCCAGAGCAGGTGCGTATCCGTTGCGGGAGATGATCTTGCAAGGATTGGAAAGGCAGAAGCAAGGCTGTACGGCATCCGAGATCAAAATTCATATCGAACAGATGATTGATAACATGTCCTTTTACCTCATCCCGGCCAGTCTTCAGCATCTTCACCGCAGTGGTCGTGTGTCGGGGACCCAGCTTATCCTTAGCCAATTGTTGAAGATTCATCTGCTCTTACGATTCGAAGAGGGCAAAGTGGTTGTGAATGAGAAAATTCGTACGTTCAAACGGGCCAAACAGCGCATGCTGGATGTGCTCAAGGTGGATATGGGGAAAGTGAAGCATGTATGCATCATGCATGCGAACAATCAGGAAGAAGCTGTTACAATCAAACAGCAGATTGCAGATTTGCTTCCCCGCTTAAAGACGGAAATTATGCCTTTTATCCCTGTGGTAGGCATTCATGCAGGTGCGGGAACGATCGGACTGTGCTGGATACGCAGCGAGACGGTATAGGATTTGTTTATTAGACCTGGCAGGTGGTTCACTTTGAAACATAAAGTGGCGATCCGGCCGGGTTTTTCGTATTTCATTGCCAATTCATGCAAACTGTGAGGTAATAAAGGAAAACGTTCATGTTGGAGGGAAGCTCGTGTCAAGTTATCGCTTGCTGCTTGTTGAAGATGATCGCTCAATTAGTGAGATGGTTGGTCCTTATTTGGAAAAAGAGGGCTATGACGTCTCTTATGCATATGACGGATTAGAGGCAGAACGCCAATTCAGCCAATCCCAGCCAGGCTATGATCTGGTCATCCTGGATCTGATGCTGCCGCATAAAAGCGGTATGGAAGTGCTTCAGGCCATCCGTGCCGTCAGTCTGGTGCCTGTTCTCATCCTGTCTGCGAAGGACGGGGAGGTGGACAAAGCCCTTGGACTTGGGTTCGGCGCTGATGATTACTTGAGCAAACCGTTCTCGTTGATTGAGCTGACCGCCAGGATCAAGGCGGCTATTCGGCGTGCCAATTATAATGCACAGTCTGAGATTACAGCTCCTCCAAAGTCCCAGCGCATTGAGATTGGCGGCATTACGGTCGATATGGAGACGTATGAGGTGGAGCGGGATGGGACACCTGTAAGGCTTACCTCCAAGGAATTTGGCATTCTCAAGATGTTTGTAACCCATCCCGGCAAAGTATTTACCAAGGCTCAGATTTACGCTTCCGTTTGGAACGATCACTACTATGGTGACGAAAATATCATTAACGTTCATATGCGCCGTCTGCGCGAGAAACTGGAAGCTGATCCTTCAGAGCCGCGATACATCAAGACGCTGTGGGGAATTGGTTATAAGCTGGAGGTGGACCCGGGGTGACGCTGCTCTTTGCTGTTTCTACCATGATCTTGGCTTTTATCGTTATCCTACTGAGCGTAAGGATGCATAAACGCAGTAAAGATCTGTCCTACATCCATGAGAAATTAACGGCGATTGTGAAGCAAGGGAGCTTTGAGCGCCTGCTTGTGTTTAATAGCGATGCTCAAATCAGCCAGCTTCTCAAGGATGTCAACGAGCTGCTGGATTATGCCCATCGGGCCAAAGCGGGTTATGCCAATCAGGAGAAGGAAATGCGCAATATGCTCTCCAACATCTCACATGACCTGAAGACACCGCTAACGGTCGTGCTCGGTTATAGTGAAACACTCCTGCACAGCCCTTCCATAACAGATCAGGAACGCGTGATCATGACTGGCAAAATTCAGGATAAGGCGCAGGAGGTGCTGCGTCTGATTCATTCTTTTTTTGACTTGGCGAAGCTGGAATCTGGAGACACCGAGCTTGCACTGACAAAGGTTAATGTAAGCGAATTGTGTCGAGTGAAGATGCTTTCTTTTTATGAGATGTTAACGAATCTGGGTCTGCAAGTGGAGCTGGAGATTCCCGAAGCAGATATCTTTGTGAGAGCCAACGAAGAAGCACTGGACCGTGTACTGGATAATCTGATTACCAATGCTATGAAATATGGAGCGGATGGCAAGATGCTTGGTCTTTCACTCGATTATTCGACAGGGGAGCAGGTAAAGCTTAGCGTCTGGGACCGGGGTAGGGGCATTCCAGAACAGGAGCACAGCCGTGTATTCGAACGCATGTATACGCTGGAGGATTCCCGTAATCGTCTCTATCAGGGTAGCGGACTGGGGCTGACCATTACGAAGCGGCTGGTGGAGCGAATGGGTGGGAGCATTGATTTGCGCAGTGTTCCTTATGAACGAACGACGTTTTCGGTTGTTTTAAAACCCTTTTAGGTGCATTCAATAAGGATTTCGTTAAGCTTAAGATTTTTGTAAGATTTGAGTAATAAAAAGAAGACTTTTCTCTTTACAATACAGATATAAGAACCTGTCAGGGACGAACGTAAAGGAGAATAAGAACATGACATATATTGCGCGGACGATAGGTGTGACCAAAACCTATGCAGGGACAGAGGTTGTATCCAACGTCAATATGAATATCAAGCAAGGAGAGATTTACGGGTTTCTTGGTCCGAATGGAGCTGGAAAAACGACTGTGATGAAAATGCTGACCAATCTGGTCAAACCGACTGTAGGGGAGATTGAATTGTTCGGTGAGAAGCTGACCCCAACGTCCTATGAACTGCTGAAGCGTATGGGCAGCATCATTGAATATCCTTTTTTCTATGATCATTTGTCCGCGAAGGAGAATTTGGAGCTCCATTGTGAATACATGGGATTCTACAACAAAAAGGTCATTGACAACATGATGGAAAATGTAGGGCTGAAGGACACGGGCAAGAAGCCGGTACGAGACTTCTCTTTGGGGATGAAACAGCGTCTGGGCATCGCCCGTGCGCTTATCACAACACCGGAACTGCTCATTTTGGATGAACCGATTAATGGGCTCGACCCCCTAGGTATAAAGGAGATGCGCGATTTATTCAAACGTCTCAGCTCCCAGTATCGGATTACTCTGTTAATCTCCAGTCATATCCTTGGGGAGATCGAACAGATTGCGGACACCGTTGGGGTCATTCGGAATGGACGTCTGGTCGAGGAAGTATCAATGGACAGCATCCGCGGCAGCCATAGCGAATACATTGAACTGCAAACGCTGGACCCGCGTAAAGCGGCCTATGTCCTGGAGCACCAATTGGAGTTGAATAATTATAAAATGGTCAATGACCAAACCATACGCATCTATGATCCAGGTATCGCTCCATCGCAATTGACAGGTAAGCTGATCCAGCATGGCGTTGAGATTGAATCCATTTTCAAAAGGGCACATTCATTGGAAGAACACTTCATGAACTTAATGAAGGGGGATGAGGACGTTGCTTAAACTAATCCAGCTGGAACTGCGCAAACATCGGTTTGCCCGGAATTTCAGAACCGCAGGTATTGCCGTTCTCGTCCTGATCCTGTTTCTATTCCTGATTGGGTACACCGATTTGGGTGCTGAAGATTATGCCTTTGCCGATTACTCCGTTTCCTTCATGTTAATCGATACGTTCGCCAGAGCTGTTTTTATTATCTTTGGCGGTGCGCTCATAGCGAAGCTGATTATCAGTGAGTATCGAAATAAAACGATGAATGTCATGTTTACCTACCCGATTAAACGGCATAAAATCATTGCTGCCAAATTGATTATAGTGTTTGTGTTTACTTTCATGATGATTTTATTAACCGATGTGCTGATGGGGGCATTATTAGTTGCGGTAAACCAATTCTATGACTTCATTCCCGATACGTTGACGATGCGTGATGCATGGGTACTGCTGCTGAAGTATGTCGTCAGTTCCCTCTCCGCTGCAGGCATGGCCCTGATTCCCTTATTCTTCGGGATGCGTAAACATTCGGTCACGACTACATTGGTGTCATCCATTTTGCTTGTTATGGTGGTATGTTCGGGCTTTAACGGGCCTACGTTTTCAATTAACACGATTATCGTGATTCCCCTGACATTGGGGGCCATAGGAATATGGGTTGCTTCACTGTCCATGTTCAGTCTGGAGACAAAAGATATGAACTGAATTCCTCTGGAAACCATACTCCGTATGGCTTCAGATGCCATTGACATCCGCTCGTACAAGGGATAGGATAATGTCAACTGAAGGACGAAGGAGAATGCAACTACCATGACGATTCCAAAAACATTAACAATAGCTGGTTCGGATACGAGCGGAGGCGCAGGGATTCAGGCAGATTTGAAAACTTTTCAGGAGCTTGGTGTGTATGGCATGACGGTGCTGACTACTGTTGTGGCGATGGAGCCTGACACGTGGGATCACCAGGTCTTTCCTGTTGAATTAAATGTAGTAGAGGCACAGCTGCGTACCGTTCTGGATGGTATCGGTTTTGATGCAATGAAGACGGGCATGCTGGGTTCTGTAGACATCATTGAATTGGTTGCGAAGCATATCCGCCGGAGTGGATTGCCACAGATTGTTATCGATCCGGTAATGGTCTGCAAAGGTACGGACGAGGTGCTGCAACCTGAGAATACAGAAGCGATGATTGAATTCCTGTTGCCGGGTGCTGATCTGGTTACCCCGAATTTATTTGAAGCATCGCAGCTGGCGAAAAGCGGACTGATCCGCTCCAAGGAGCAGATGGAAGCTGCGGCAGCTGTCATTCACGCTCACGGGGCGAAGCATGTCCTGATCAAGGACAGAGGCGTTATTAACCCGGGCAAAGCGATGGATCTTCTCTATGACGGAACGAACTACGAATGGTTTGAAGCCGATGTTGTTGGCTCCGGATACACACACGGTGCAGGCTGCACCACATCTGCGGCTATTACCGCAGGTTTGGCGCGCGGTCTGACCGTGAAAGAGGCTGTTCGTGAAGGTAAAGCCTTCGTGACCAAAGCGATTGCTGGCGGATTCCCGCTGAACCGCTTTGTTGGCCCAACATTGCATGTGGCACACCGACTGGAGCATCAAAGCTAAGCGGTGCGCACGTGTAGTGTGTAATCGCGGAGAAAAAGCGTGGTTTCAACTTGAGTAGCTGTCAATGAGCAGGATGTTGCTCGTTGACGGCTTCTTTTTTGCGGCTGCTTATAAAATTTAGTAACTTCTGGTATATATTAATCGTATATAAGATGGAGTCCGTTCCAGAACATGGATGGACACACGGACGACACATGGAATCGTTATGTTATCAACAGAATGCTAAAAGGAGAGTCGGTCATGGTCAGAACAGTGCTTCTGGTGGAAGACGAAAGCCGCATTCGTGAGATTGTGGCCGATTATTTCATAAAAGAACAATGGAATGTGATTGAAGCAGAACATGGGGTTGAGGCGCTGGAATTGCTGGCAATGCATGAAGTGGACCTGGTCATTCTGGATGTGCTGATGCCCGAAATGGATGGATGGACCCTATGTGGGCATATTCGTTCTCAGTCTACCGTACCTATTATAATGCTGACTGCGAGATCGGAAGATGATGACAAGATTCATGGCTTTCAGCTTGGTGTGGATGATTATGTAACGAAGCCTTTCAGTCCTCGTGTGCTGGTGGCACGTGCAGAGACATTAATGAAACGGGTAGAGGGTGCAGTTAGCAGGGAGCAGGGCGTAATCCGGTTTGGACATGTAACGCTCGATCCCTGGGCTCGTCGGCTTGAGAAGGATGGAGCTGAGGTGGAGCTTGCACCCAAAGAGTATGATCTGCTGCTGTATTTAACTCGTAATCAGGGAATTGTATTGTCCCGTGATGCCATCCTCAACCGGGTATGGGGATACGACTTTGATGGGGACTCCCGTGTTGTGGATACCCATATTAAGAAACTGCGCAGCAAACTTGGCGATGAAGCCAAGTGTATCCGTACCGTCATTGGTACCGGCTATCGATTCGAGGTTGAGGCATGAGACGTAACGGTGTAACGATGAAGCTGTTTCTGGTCATGGCCGGGTTCCTTCTCCTTCTATATGGAACCACGGTGATTGCCCAACTGGTCTGGTTCCCGGACTTTTACCAACATCAGAAGATTAGCAGTATCAAGAAAAATCTGACCAAATTCGAGCAGCAATATTCAGCTGGACGTTGGAATGATGTACAGCTGGCCAAGGAAACCGGGAATTTCATGCGACAGAATCAATCGCATCTGGTCATCCTGACGAATACGGGCAAGCTGGTCAATGATCCGTTCCACATTACATTGCTCCGTGAGGACGGCACTCAGGTGAAGGTATCCTTGTCACTGTTTATCAACAGTGAGAATGCAGGCTGGATTGCTTCCCATCTCAAATATGGACAGCAATTAACGGTAACAGGTCCAGCCAGTGGGTTGACGGAACCGATGGTTTATCCATTTAAGATCAAAGATACCAGCTCTTCTGTGTGGGGAACAGAAAGTTTTCAGGAATTAGCTGAACCGGTACAGGAATGGTCAGGGGTATTAACGGATGTGGTTCTTCCTAATCTGGCAACCTGGAGTCAAAGGCAGGGCTTGCTTGTGCAGGCACTGGACAGCCGCTTCCCGCTGGCTAAGGAAGATCAGCAGAGTCTGGCCAATGGTAAGATGATCAATGAAGAATGGACCGATAGCTGGAGCGGTGTACGAAATGTGCTCACCATTGCACCTGTACACAGCTCAGGACCCCAGCAGCAACTTATTTTTTCGCTGACATCACTGCAAGAAATGAGAGAGGCCAGTAAAGCGACGCAGCTATTCTATGCGTATTTCGGTATTGCTGCATTTGTACTCATTGTATTCCTTTCCCTGCTCTTGTCCCGAATTGTCACTAAACCCTTGCTCGCTCTGAACCATGTTGCCAAAAAAATGTCGACCCTTGATTTCACCGTGAAATCACCGATTCGCCGCAATGATGAAATTGGCAGCCTTTCCGACAGCCTGAACGCATTATCAACGACACTGGGTCAGACCCTGGAAGAGCTAAGGCAGGCTAACAGCCAGATGCGTACGGATATGGAAATGAAGCAGCAGATCGAACAACGGCAGCGTAAATTTTTTGCCGATGCGTCTCACGAGCTCAAAACCCCGATTAGCATCATCAAAGGGTACTCCGAAGGGTTAAAGGATGGTGTAAGTGAGGGCAAGCGAGAGCGATATATTGAGATCATTGCCGATGAAGCTGTGAAAATGGAAACGATGGTAGAAGAGATGCTGGATCTGGTACGGCTTGAATCCCAAGCGGTTAGGCTGAATACCGATGCGGTGGCTCTTGGAGATATGATTGAGGATATTGCGGGACGTCTTGGGCCGCAGTTAAAGGATAAAGGGCTGGAAGTTGTGCTTGTATCTACCACAGAACAGTCTGTGGAAGGGGATCGCAGCAAGCTGGAGCAAGTGATCTACAATATGATGATGAACGCCATACGCCATGCCGTTCCCCATACCGATATTTTGATTGAGATCAGCAGGCCGGAAGGGCAGGTTCGAATCTCGATTGAGAATAAAGGGGAGCGGATTTCGGAAGCCGAACGCCAGTATATCTGGGAAAGGTTCTACCGGGTGGAGCGTTCACGTAATCGTAAAATGGGGGGAACCGGGCTGGGCCTGGCCATTGCGAAGCAAATTCTCGATCTGCACGGATGCAGCTATGGCGTAGAAAATACGCCGGATGGAGTCCGTTTTTATATTGTTTTTCCTAATGCTTAGTACGAAAGGGAGTCAAGTCTATGAAATCTTTACCGTCCATTCTAACGTTGGGCAACCTAACTTCAGGTATGCTGGCTGTCATAATGGCTATCCATGGCGAGTTTGCGCTGGCCGTGACGCTGATTTGGGTAGCGATGTTCTTTGATCTGTTTGACGGGTTCGCTGCCCGGAAATTGCATTGTGAAGGGGAGTTCGGCAAAGCGCTGGATTCACTTGCTGATGTTATTTCGTTCGGAACAGCCCCTGTGCTGATCCTGTATTTGAACTCTATGTACGAAGTAAGTACGCTGGGGATGGCTCTGACAGCACTATTCCCGGTATGTGGTGCATTGCGTCTCGCCCGTTACAATTGCCAGAAGACAGCAAGCCATGGTTTTGTTGGCATGCCGATTACGTTTGCAGGCGGTCTGATGTCCTTTTTTGCGCTCTGGAGTCCTTATTTCACTCATGGTGTAGCCTATCTTGTCATTATCGTATTATCCGGTCTTATGGTTAGCCAAATCCGATTCCCGTCTCTAAAACAAGTGCTAGCCCCCATGAGAAGGATATTGTGGAGCCGAAATAAGGAGCGAGTCAGTATGGAATTTGCAAGAGAATTTATTGGTCAATATGGTTATTTCGCAATTTACGGACTGCTGGCTCTTGGCGTGATTGGCATGCCTATTCCGGATGAGGTGATGATGACCTTTGTCGGTTATCTCGCCTCCATCTCGGTGCTGAATTATTCGGTGTCCATCGTCGTCAGCTTTGGCGGAGCGTTCACCGGAGGACTTCTCAGTTACACCATTGGCAAAAAGGCAGGTCGGCCACTGGTTGAGAAGTATGGTAAGTGGGTCGGAGTCAACGCCAAACGGCTCGGCAGGGTAGAGTCATGGTTTTTGAAATACGGGTACTGGTCCATCATATTGGGATACTTCATTCCAGGCATTCGTCATCTGATGTGCTGCTTCTCCGGGATTAGCCGTATGGCTATGGGGCGTTATGTTCTGGTCTCCGGCATTGGGGCGTTTATATGGTGTGTTGTCTTTATATCCATCGGTTTTTATGTAGGGGTGCTAACTTAAAATGGGACAGCCTGTTATGAACAGGCGAGGATAAAGACCTTTTGTATGTAAGGGGTCTTTTTTTGTTTCCACATGAATCAACTCTATGGAAAATATAAAAAAAGCCCACCGTGGAATTTCCACGGCGAGCTGGTACATAACATTTCGTTTTACCCACTTAAATGCGAGTCTTCAATGCCTTGTTCAACACGGGCTTCGCCTTTTTTACGAGCAAAGGTGATTTTGAGCAGAGGTGGCGTAACCAGTGTTGTAATGATAACCATAATAACCACACTAGTGAAATATTCAGGATCCAGTAATCCGGAAGCGAGTCCGGTGGAGGCGATAATAAGAGCAACTTCCCCCCTGGAAATCATACCTGATCCAATAGCCAAGGATGAGGCCCGATCAAATCCAGTCAGCCGTGCACCCGCTCCTCCGCCGAGAAGCTTGGTAGCAATGGCGATGAGACTGATGACAACAATGAACCAGATCTGTGAACCGACACCCTCAAAAGTAACATTCAAGCCAATACTTACAAAGAATACAGGGACAAAAATGCTGTAAGCGATCGGCTCAAGTTTGGTTTCGACTTCATG
This sequence comes from Paenibacillus sp. 1A_MP2, assembly GCF_052244825.1. Taxonomy (NCBI): domain Bacteria; kingdom Bacillati; phylum Bacillota; class Bacilli; order Caryophanales; family Paenibacillaceae; genus Paenibacillus; species Paenibacillus sp. 1A_MP2. The sequence continues at coordinate 1,410,758 of NZ_JBQQCS010000001.1, forward strand.
TTTGAAGTTGGTTTGGGAGATGGCGATACCCGCCGCAAATGCACCGATAATCCCGGCAACACCCATCCACTCCGCAAAGTACGAAAATCCGAAACAGATGATCAGGCCCGCGGTGATAACGGTTTCCGTAACCTTCAGCGGGGCCATCCATTTCATGATGCGTGGAACTAGGAACCAGCTGGCAGCGATAATAATAATAAAGAACAGCAGCTTTTTACCAATGAGAAGAGGGATGGATGTGTCTCCAGCACCTGTTCCGAGCAAACTCATCATTACAGCGAGAATGACCACGACCAGGACATCATCTACAACAGCTGCCCCCAGAATCGTAGTGCCTTCACGTGAGCCCAACTGATCCATGTCCTTCAATGTCTGGACAGAGATACTTACGGATGTTGCACAGAACAAAAGTCCAAAGAACAATGCATGTGTCTGCGACATGCCGAAGGCTATTGCGGAACCGTAACCCCCCATAAAAGGTAAAATAATACCCCCAACGGCTACGGCAAAGGCCGCCTTCCAGTTTTTCTTCAATTGCTCCAAATCGGTCTCAAGTCCGGCAATGAACATGAGCAGCAATACCCCAATTTCGGCCATATAATGGATGAAATCATTCGGTTGAACCCAACCGAGCAAAGCAGGTCCGAGAATGACACCAACGATCAATTTACCCAATACGGACGGTTGACCAAGTCTTACCGATAAATCTCCGGCTAACTTGGTGAAAATCAGAATTAGCGCAAGAACCAAAATAAATTCCATAGATGTGCTCCTCTCCAGCAGTAGCGTTTATAGGATTACCTGTCCAAGGGGGATCATTCCAAGCTTAAAGAACAAAAAAAGGCATAAAACAGCGCTTGTAAAAGTGCCGCTTTATGCCTTAAAAAAAGACAAGGAGGGCCCTTGGTGACAGGCTCCTCCAGTTCAACGCGTATGTGTTTAATTGCATTAATTATACCACAAATACAGGATGGGGTAAACCGGTGAAGGCGAGCTTTTAATGAAAATGGCCTTAAGAGGGCACTTTAAAGGAACCTGACAAGGCTTTTTGTTCAGAGTGTTGTCACTTAACAGTCGAGATATGGCAAGATATAATGAGATAGAACATAGAAGTTAGGATATGAGGAGGATTTTTCATTGGGCAAACAGGACAAAGGGGACCCGAACATTCAATCCAATCAGATTGCCCCGACCAGTAATAAAAATTTCGCAGGTCTCATTATTACCATTTCCATTCTCGCCAACGTCATTATTTTATTGTTGTTCTTTGCACCATCTATCGGATACAAAGGCGATGTGGCCTTTGACATTACAATTTTGCCGCGGTTTAACGCCGTTTTCAACAGCTTTACCTTTATCTTTCTGCTCGCGGCACTAATTGCCATCATCAAACGGAATGTAAAACTGCACAAAAGGTTTATCCTTGCTGCATTCACAACGACGCTTTTATTTTTAGTTACGTATTTGTCGTTTCATTATCTGTCTCCTGAGACGTCCAAATACGGCGGGGAAGGTATCATTCGTTCCATCTATTTCTTCATTCTGATTTCGCACAGCATATTGGCAGCCATCATTGTACCGCTTGCTCTGTTCACTCTGGTATGGGGCTGGACGAATCAATTGAAGAAACACCGTAAAATTGCTCGCTGGACGATGCCAATCTGGCTCTACGTTAGTTCAACGGGGGTAGTTGTGTATCTGATGATGGCACCTTACTATTAATCATTTCACATATCATGGGCATATCCGGCTCGCCTTGCGGGTAATGGTTTCATGGAAGGAGGATTCACGCTTATGTACAGAGTTGTATTGATTCGCCATGGACAGAGTATGTGGAACGTGGAGAACCGTTTTACCGGTTGGACGGATGTGGATCTGACGACCGATGGATACGGAGAAGCACGGAAAGCGGGAAAGATTCTGAAGGAACAGGGTTTTGATTTTGACTACGCCTATGCTTCGGTACTTAAACGCTCCATTCGTACATTGGATATTGCACTCGATGAGATGGATCGGATGTGGATTCCGATTACGAAGACGTGGAAGCTGAACGAACGTCACTACGGGGCACTGCAAGGACTGAACAAACAGCAGACTGCGCTGAAGTATGGCGAGGAGCAGGTGATGGAGTGGAGACGCTCCGTCAGCATATCTCCCCGGCCCTGGACGAAACAGATGATCGTTATGTTCAGGATCAGGACAAATATCAACGGTTGGGCTGTACCATCCCGCGTACCGAAAATTTGATGGATACATCGAAGCGGGTGCTGGAGTACTGGAATGCAGAGATCAAGCCGGTTGTATCAGCAGGCAAAAGGGTGCTAATCTCCGCGCACGGCAATACGCTCCGTTCACTCGTCATGCATCTGGACCAAATGTCCGAGGCGGACGTAATGGCGCTTAATATTCCGACAGGCATACCGTTGGTCTACGAACTGGATGAAGATTTGCATCCGATCGGTCACTTTTACCTGACTGCGGATGGCTCTACGTACAAACATGAGGAAATGACTCATGTCGCGCCACCGTCCGATTGATTGAATGCTAAGCCAGCACGTTAGAAAATGGCTCCTGAATTCTCAGGGGCCATTTGTTTTAAGTTATAATAGGCCATTCTTTAATTTTAGAGATGGCATCTGACGTTTCGTTTTTCTCCTACAGGGTAAATTCAAGCAAGACACAATGTACATTAATCCTGAAGGAGGATCAACATATGTCTAAGAAAAGTGGAATCATTGTAACAGCTATTGGAGCAGGCGTGACGTACTTGATGAGGAACAAACAGGCAAGGGATAAGCTGTTCACTACGGTGTCAGGACTGATGAAAAATTCAAGTTCATCTTCTAGACCGACTTATGGAAGCAAAACAGGTTCACGTGTGGATGTAAAATAGATTTTGGTATAGAAGACTTTGCATGAAAAGCCCGGAGCTGGTACGGTCCCGGGTTTTTGTGTGCGCTCATATGTCATATGCGATTTTTGCCAGCAAGAATGATACAATGGAAACTTGCAGAACGTATGGAAGGGGATGTGCAACTTATGAAGAAAAATCGTCTGGGTTCGTCCGAACTCATGGTTGGTGAAATTGGGCTTGGCTGTATGTCGCTTGGAATCGAAGCGGGACCTGCCGTCGCCTTGATTCATGAAGCATTGGATCGTGGTGTTAATCTTCTGGATACCGCTGACCTCTATGATGCGGGAAAAACGAGGAAATCGTGGGACAGGCCATTCAGGGCCGCCGGGATCAGGTGATTGTGGCAACCAAAGTTGGCAATCGTCGCCTACCGGGGAAAGAAGGCTGGTCATGGGACCCTTCCAAAGCCTATATCAAACAGGCTGTTCGAGACAGTCTGAAACGGCTGCAGACGGATTATATTGATCTGTATCAGCTGCATGGCGGTACAATGGATGATCCAATCGAAGAGACGATTGAAGCCTTTGAGGAACTGAAGCAGGAAGGGCTTATCCGGTATTACGGCATATCCTCCATTCGTCCTAACGTAATTCGGGAATATGTGCAGAGGGCTTCCATTATCAGCGTAATGAATCAATACAGCGTAGCAGATCGTCGGGCTGAAGAGGAAGTATTGCCTTTATTGGAGCAAAAGGGCATTAGCGTTATCGCTCGTGGACCCGTCGCAAGTGGGGTTCTCGCCGATTCTGGTGCTGCCAAGGCAGATAAAGGTTATCTGGATTATACACCAGAGGAGTTGCATTCCATACGCCAAGGACTGAGCCGTTTGGTTACAGACAATCGCAGCATGGCTCAAACGGCCATTCGCTATGCACTAGCGCATCCTGCTGTTGCCGCTGTTGTGCCAGGAGCCAGTTCGAGAGAGCAGTTGTTGCATAATATCGCAGCCTCGGAATCAGCAGCACTTACGGATGCGGAGATTAACGAAATACGGGAGCTCAGCCCCGCTAATCTGTACAAGCAGCACCGCTAAACGTTGGCAGCCTATTTTCAATTGTAACTATACGAGGTACAATGAAGGTCAACCATGAAGAATCAAATAAGGGAGAGAAGACATATGGATAGAATTCAAAGTGAGCAACAATATCGCGATACAATTAATTCTGACGGGCTTACCGTCATTAAATTTGATACAACCTGGTGTCCGGATTGCAAAAACCTGGATCGTTTTATCGGGGATGTTATCGACCAGCATGCGGATAAAACCTTCTATGCCCTGGATGCAGAAGAGTTCCTTCCTTTTGCTGAAGAAAACGGTGTACGCGGCATTCCAAGTCTGCTGGTATTCCAGAACGGCAAGAAAATTGCGCATCTGCACAGCAAATGGGCAAAAACGCCTGCTCAAATCTCGGAATACCTGCAGACTTTGGAGTCCAAGGTATAAGCGGAATCAGTTTGTTTAGATCGCATTAGTTATACGAAACACACACCTCCTATCGCTGATAGGAGGTGTTTTTGATGTTGGGGCGAGGAGGAAGGATGCTGTTCACAAATGAATCGAATTGTTGAGAGTTTGTTAAGAACGCTCTCGTATAATGTTCAGGATAAACAAATATTGGGGTGACAGAGACGGAGATGAGCAATACGATTCTTAAAGAAATGCATCAATTGAGCCATGAGGATGACCTGAGATACCTTTTATTGATGAGAGGTGTGAAACAACTGTTGGAAGAAAGAAAGCGTAATAGGAAGCATATTATTAAAAGAATCAGGGATCTAAAGAAATTAAATAAAGTTCAGGCCAGAAAGTGGTCCTGATTTTGTTTAGTACATAAAAATGGCGACCAGGTTCCGTAGGGAAACAGGTCGCCATTGGCTTTTTGGTTACATGAATTGAAGATAGGGTTACATCATTAAAATGATAAAGAATACGGCTGCCAGCACGAAGCGATAAACAGCAAAGACGGTCAGGCTCAGTTTTTTCAAAATGGACAGGAACGTCTTGATGGCAAGCATGGCCACGATAAATGCGGCAATGAATCCAATCGCGAAGATCGGGAGATCGCTGCTGTTCAGGTGATCGATACTTTTGTACAGATCATATCCTGTGGCTCCAATCATAATCGGCACAGAGACCAGGAATGTAAATTCCGCTGCTGCAACCCGGCTTACTCCTGCGAACAGTCCACCGGAGATCGTCGAACCGGAACGGGAGAAGCCTGGCCATAATGCGAGAATTTGAAAAAGCCCCACAACAAACGCCTGTTTATACGTAATATCGTCTACATCATGGGTTGTAATGCGTTCGCTGCGGTGACTCCAACGTTCAGCGACAATCATCAGAATACCACCTATAACGAGACTGTACAGTACCGTCTGTGCACCAAACAGATGCGCTTTGATCCAGTCCCGGAATACAAGTCCAATGACCACGGCAGGAACCATCGCCAAAAAGATATGTATGAGATTCAGACGGGAGGTGTAGCTCCTTTTGCCTCCGGTGAAGCGGAACATATCAATGAATTTGTTCCAGTACAGCACAACGACAGCAAGTACAGCTCCGAGTTGCACAACCACCTCAAACGTTTTGACTGACTCGTTGTCCTCCGATAATCCCAGCAAGTGGGCAGTCAGAATCATGTGTCCGGTCGAGGACACGGGCAAAAACTCAGTCAAACCTTCGATGATGCCCATAATAATTGATGATATAAAGTCCAATTCTCTTCCTCCTTGAAATGCAGATGACAGCATAAAGGCTGTCCTGCGTGACAATGCCCGTTCATTTGAACAAGGCTATCATCTATTATGATCACAAATGCGCTCAACTTCAACTTATGCTTGTAATGAATTGTTTAAAACTATATTGACAAAAACCTAGTTATCCAATAGGATATACATTAACTGACTGACTGATCAATCGGGAGGGTAGGCAAATGTCTAAAAACAATCATTTGGAACCCGGAGAAGAACGCCGGGACCAAATTATACGTATAGCGATGGAGCGTTTTGCAACCCAGGGCTATCATCAGACCAAAATTTCTGATATCGTCCGCGAAGCCGGTGTAGCGCAAGGCACCTTTTACTGGCACTTCAAAAGCAAGGAAGCCATTGCCTCGGAGATTGTGTTAACCGGCAGGGAGGAGCTGCTTGAAGCGATCGGGCAAGGTTACCGCAAAGATGCCGGATCGGTTGAGGATATGGTGAGAGCTTCGGAACGGCTGTTCACCGACCTGTTTTCCTTTGCAGCGGACAATCGTTACTTTATGGAATTGTTGCTCAAAGGCATCGTGTCGGAAGAGTCGGTACGTCGTTTGGTTGAAGAGACACGGGGCGCGGTAGAACAAGCATTTCGTCACAACATGCAGCGGGCCATTGAACTGGGCATGCTGCCACAGTCCATGGATGTTCCGCTCCGCGCTGCGCTGCTGGTTAGCATGATTGAAGGTATGATTACGCGCTGGCTGTTTGGCTCGGAAGAGTTGCACAGCGAGTTCTCATCAATGACCGCAACAACGCTCGCTGCGGAGGCGGCAAGCTTTGAGTTTTACGGACTGCTCGGTATTTAAAGGTGTGATGGCCCCGGTGGTTTATTTTCAATAACGGGATTAAATATTCACATGATTAAGCCAGCAGCAGGGAATAATGGGTACAACTGTAGTTAGAGAACTAAGGAAACATAAGTTTCAACAAGACATGACTAGATGGATGAGAGGAAGTTAATGACATGAATAAAACATATGGAATGAAATCACGCAAAGGCTGGACTTTAACAGCTCTTCTGCTTATGACCGTGCTGGTACTGAGCGCTTGTGGCAGTAAAGCTACGGATAATGGAAGCAGTAATGGAGCACAGGCGAATAATGAACTGGAGCAGATCAAGTCTGCTGGCGTCATTAAAGTGGGCATGATGGGCACATACGCACCATACAACTTCCTGAACGATAAGAAAGAAATGGATGGCTACGATGCAGATATCGCACGTGAGGTTGCGAAGCGTCTTGGGGTTAAGGTTGAATTTGAATCCCAGGAGTTCTCCGGGCTGACACCAAGTCTGCAAGCCAAAAAGCTGGATGCCATCATCAGCCAGATGACGATTACCGATGATCGGAAGAAAGTACTGGATTTCAGTGATCCGTATATTACAAACCAAGTCAAAATCATTGTGAAAAGTGATAACAATGATATTACCAAGCTGGAAGATTTCAAAGGAAAAACGATTGGTGTAGGTCTGGGTACGAATGATGAAACATATCTGCGTAATGAAGTGTTGCCAAAAGTGGGCGACTTCACGATTAAAACCTATGACGATGTGATCTCTTCACTCAAAGATCTGAATGCTGGACGGATCGATGCCACAATCAACAACATGTATGCGCTGAAACCCATTGTAGATGCCAACGGCTTCAAAATCAAAGCCGTAGGTGAACCGATTAAGAGTGACCAGGCAGGTATTGCTGTGCGCAAAAACAATCCGGAACTCGTAGCAGCACTGAATGATGCGCTCAAAGGAATGAAAGATGACGGTACGTACAATACCATCTTCAAAAAATGGTTTGGTGAAGAGCCTGCGCAATAATGAACCGGCAGGGCGAAGGGAAGTTTGATCGATGGAATTGGTATTTGAAAATATCCCCTTCTTTCTGAAGGGGGCGTATTACACGCTGTATGTAACTGTAATCTCCATGTTTTTTGCCTTTATCATCGGGGTGCTCGTCGCTATCGCGCGTCTGAAAGGTCCGATGTGGCTCAGGATGATCGCCCGTTTCTACGTATCCATCATGCGGGGAACCCCGCTGCTGGTGCAATTATACGTTATTTATTATGGGCTGGTCGATTACGGTGTAACCCTGGGCTCACTCACGGCAGCCTGTCTCGGTCTTAGTCTTAATGCAGGTGCCTTTCTGTCCGAGACGTTCCGCGGAGCGATTCAAGCTGTACCGAAAGGGCAGACGGAAGCTGCATACGCAACGGGAATGACCCCGGCTCAAGCGATGAGACGGATTATCTTCCCGCAGGCTGTTCGTATTGCCATCCCGCCGATGGGCAACACGTTTATCGGCATGCTGAAAGAAACATCCCTTGTGGCAGCTCTTGGGGTTACGGAGCTGCTTCGCTCGGCACAGCTGCTGGTCGCGCAATATTACGTTAATATGCCGTTTTATCTGGCGATTGGCGTGATCTACTGGATCATGAGTATCGGCTTCTCGGCCATTCTGGAACAAGTGGAGCGCCGGCTGGCCCGGGCTTACTGATAGGAGGGGAGAAGCGATGATTACAACGACAGGATTGACCAAACGTTTTGGGAAAAATGAAGTTCTCACAAATATAGATCTGCATGTCGATGCAAAAGATATTGTTGTACTGCTGGGACCCAGTGGATCAGGCAAAAGTACGTTACTGCGCTGTCTGAACGGTCTGGAAGAGCTCTCCGGCGGGAAGATTGAAGTCAATGGAGTGGTGGTAGACAGTACCGACTCGCAGCGAATCCAGCGGTCAAGGGTACTGGAAATCCGCCGACAAACCGGTATGGTATTCCAGCAGTTCAACCTGTATCCGCACAAGACGGTGCTTGGCAATGTGATGGAAGGTCTCGTGACAGTGAAAAAAATCAAGCGGGACGAAGCAGCCGAACGCGGCCGGATTCTGCTGGATCGGGTCGGGCTGTCGGACAAGCAGGATGCATATCCATCCCGTTTGTCTGGTGGACAACAGCAGCGTGTGGCGATTGCTCGCGCACTTGCTATGGAGCCTGAAGTGATGCTGTTTGACGAGCCTACCTCAGCCCTTGATCCTGAACTGGTGGGAGAAGTACTCTCCGTTATGAAGGAGCTGGCACAGGAAGGCATGACGATGCTGGTGGTCACGCATGAATTGAAGTTTGCCCGGAATGTGGCGAACAAAATCGTCTTTATGGCGGATGGATCGATCGTGGAAGAAGCAAGTCCACAGGCCTTTTTTGAACATCCAACGCAGGAGCGTACACGCAGATTTTTGCAGCAAATTACTGAATTCTAAGAATTTTCAGAGATAAGCAGACTGAGTGAAGGGGACGGAATCGATTCTGAAGAAGCGTAGCGTTCGCTTTTGTCTCCAGAAGAACGATCCGTACCCGGAACGGATATCTGAAGAGCGTAAACTATTCTAAGAAAGAAGGATAAACATCATGAATGTAACAACTGTATGGAAAGGCAAACGCGCGTTTACTTCCGAAGGACCCTCTGGCTACGCGGTTGGCATGGATGCCACAGCTGCCTATGGTGGTGACAGCAAGGGTGCTACACCCATGGAATTGTTACTGGCGGGTCTCGGAGGCTGTATGGGGATTGATATCACGATGATTCTGGACGCTTTCCTGGACAAAATTACTGGCATTGAGATTGAAGCACAAGGTACACGCAGTGAAGGCATGCCAAAAGGTTTTACTGCCATTGACCTGATCTTCAAAGTAGACGGCGATATCCCGGATTACCGGATCTGGAAAGCCATCCAAATGGCTGAAGAGAAGTATTGTGCAGTTTCCGCTTCGCTGAGCGCAGATATTCATCCCAAGCTGATTTTGAATGGGGTAGACACTCCGCGTCCATAATGCAAATGTGAAAACTCTATACTTGAGAGGCACTTCCAATCATGGGAGTGCCTTTTTGGCTTTTTTTATACCTCATCGGTCAGTAAGAAAAAGTCAGTAAACAGGTCAGGCAGGCTGTTGAGCCAGGTCCCAGATGCCCATAATTTCCGTGATGGCCTGATCAAGCGTTGCAAAAGGGACGCCGTCCCGGGCTTGTGTAGAAATACCTTGCATAAAAGTATCAAAAACAGTAGTCAACATGGATACATCAGTAGAGGCTGGCAGTTCACCGATCTCCACAGCACGCTGGATGCATGCCTGCAGACGGCCGCGAGTCAGCTTTCTTTTCTCAGCGACGATATCACGAATATGATTGTTTCTGGAAGAACATGTGCTGGCTGACAGCACAATTAAACAGCCGGATGGATGAGCGCTGTCTGTTTGCATTTTGGCGGTACTTTTTAAAGTTGTTTCAATCGCTTTCCTTGGAGACAGCGTAAGATCCGAGAAGCTTTCCGTTACGCGTCCAAACGTACCCATATATCGTTCTACCGCTTCTTTATACAGAGCTTCTTTGGACTCAAAGGCCGCATAGAAGCTGGCAGCAGAAATATCCCCATGGCCGCTCGCAGCTGAAGCAATGAGGTGGCCTCGAATCCTTGTTCCCAAAAGAGCATCATTGCCTGCAATAAGGCTTCTTCCCGATCAAAAATGCGCGGACGTCCGGTTCTTGCCATAAGAGATTCCCCTTGTTTTTCTTAATTATATACTAATCGATCCAAAAGTCGTTGACAAGGTGAAGGGGGGTGGATAATATAAGGAATGATCGATCCATAATTTGATTATTGTCCTATATTATCTGAAAAGGAGCTGCACAGATGTCCGATAGATATTCTCTACGCTTCCCGTGGTTAGGACTGCTAGCCTTGGCTATGGCTGGCTTTATAGCCATCATGACTGAAACACTTCCGGCGGGGTTGCTGCCACAAATCAAGGAAGGACTGCAGGTCTCTGAGGCAGGGGCAGGGCAGCTTGTCACATTTTATGCAGTTGGATCGTTGATTGCCGCCATACCTGTGGCCGTGCTGACAAGAGGCTGGCGACGCCGACCGCTTTTACTTCTAGCGATTATCGGTTTTCTCGTCTTCAACACCATTACAGCCCTCTCGTCAAACTATGTACTGACACTTGTCGCTCGTTTTTTTGCCGGTGTTGCAGCAGGTGTCTCCTGGGGCCTAATTGGCGGTTATGCGCTGCGGATGGTGCCTGATCATCTCAAGGGCAGGGGCATGGCTGTTGCGATGATCGGTACACCGATTGCCTTATCGTTCGGTGTTCCGGCAGGTACACTGCTGGGTTCCTATATGGGCTGGCGCTCGGTATTTTGGCTAATGTCATTGCTGGCGTTTGTACTGATTTTCTGGGTGCTCTGGAAAGTACCCGATTATCCAGGACAGTCTGCTGATCAACGCATTTCTTCATTAAAAGTGCTGCTGACCCCAGGCGTAATTCCCATTCTGGCGGTCGTACTGACCTGGATGCTGGCTCATAATATTCTGTACACGTATATTGCTCCTTTCCTCGCCGATGTTGGTCTGGAATCAAAGGTCGGACTCATGTTACTTGTGTTTGGCCTGATGGCATTGGTGGGCATCTGGATTACAGGCTTTCTGATCGATCGGTGGTTGCGTATGCTGGTTCTCATCAGTCTTGCGGGTTTTGCGCTGATCGCACTTGTATTGGGCCTTTGGAGTGAGCACGCTGCCGTTGTCTTTGGTTCTGTTGCGCTGTGGGGTCTGACATTTGGTGGCGCGGCTACACTGTTGCAGACCGCGCTTGCCCAAGCAGCCGGGGAGCAGGGTGTGGATATCGTTATGCCGATTAATACGACCGTCTGGAATCTGGCTATTGCCATTGGCGGATTGGCGGGAGGTGTACTGCTGAATCAATGGGGAGCTTCGTCTTTTTCCTGGGCTATTCTGCTTCTATCCCTTGTGGCTCTGATTGTTGCGCTGCGTGCCAAAGGACATGGATTCCGCTCAACACGCAGCCGATAAGCTTCTGACTTCCTTCCTACATTAGAATGACCTATATAAGCATATGGTTTGTTTTATCATTCAACATACAGCCTTTTTTTCGGAGCCCTCTTGCAGGGCTTTTGCTGTTATGTGGTATGATAAATTGGAAGGGCAGGCGTAATATGTACTGACCTTTATATGTAAGCGCTTATAAGCGACGGAAGGTGCAGATATGTTTAGAAGGCTCATACGAACATCCAATAATCTTAAATTAAAGCATAAATTGCTCATATCCTATGTACTTGTCGTCATGATTCCGGTACTGATTATTGGACTTGCTGTAACCGGATACTTTCGCAAGCAGGCGCTGGACAATGCCATTGGACAGACGATCAACAACGTGGAAAAGGTCAAGAGTCAGACCGCCACACTGCTGCGTGTACCCACAGATATTTCCAACATTTTGATGTTCAACAATGAACTGAAGGAAATTGTGAACAAACGATATCAAAGCGTTGTGGAGCTGACTTCGGCTTACCTCGCGTATAAAGATTTTCAGGAATATAAGCGTCTGTACCGTGAGGTTGCCGGCATTCGGTTTTACTCGACCAATCCGACGCTGATCAACAATCTGGAGTTTATCCCGGTGGACGAGCAGACCCAAGAGAGCTATTGGTATCAGAAGGCGTTGGAAACGACCAGTATCGGCTGGTTTTACATCCCAGACAAGGGAGATAATCCTGTGCATAAGCTCAGTCTGGTACGCAAAGTGCCTTTTGCCGAATATCGGACCGAGGGTGTGCTGATGATTGTGATCAATCAGGATGAGTTGAATGGATTATTACGTCAAGAACCGTTCGAGACGTTGATTACGGACGAGCAGGGTTATGTGGTTGCGGCCAAAAATACCGATCTGGTGGGTAAAACGTTGGATGAACTGGACTTTGGCGTAGATTTGCAAAATCAGGCAAAGGGCACAATTGAAGCTGATTTTCAAGGAGAGCCATCCAACATTGTCATTGATGAGATCAGTCCTGGATCAAGCATGAATAGCCTGAAAATCATTTCGGTATTTGCCACCAAAAATATCGTCAAAGATGCCAATACGATTAGCATGATCGGTATGCTTTTCATTACGCTAGTGCTGGTCATTGCCTTGCTGCTTGTATATATCATTTCATTTCTCACGTCGAACCGATTGTTACGCTTGAGTAAACATCTGAACAAGCTCGCGCTGGGTGATCTGAATGTCACCTCCCGTATTGACGGGAATGATGAGATCGGACAGCTGTCGAGGCAGTTCAATTACATGGTGAAGAGTATTAATGAACTGATGACACAGGTGGTAGAGGCAACGGAACAGAACAATCAATTGGAAATCGCACAGAAAGAGATTAAACTGAAAATGATGGCCAGCCAGATCAATCCTCATTTTTTGTTTAATGCACTGGAGTCGATCCGCATGAAAGCCCATATCAAAGGGGAGGCGGAGATTGCCAATATCGTCAGGCTGCTGGGCAAGCTTATGCGTAAGAGTCTAGAGATTGGTAGCGGCAAAACGACGTTCAGAGCCGAACTGGAGATGGTACGTTCTTATCTGGAAATTCAGAAATTCCGTTACGGCGACCGTCTTGCTTTCCAGATCCATATCGACCCGGAGGTGGAGAAGATGTACATCCCTCCTTTGATCATTCAGCCTCTGGTTGAAAATGCGATTGTGCATGGTTTGGAAAATAAAGAGGGCACGGTCCGTGTGAGTATAGATATTCGTTTGGTGAAAGATGAAGTGCAGGTGCGTGTCGATGACGACGGGGCAGGCATTACGCCGGAGCGTCTGGCTGAAGTGATGCAGTTCATCTGTGGACCGGAAGAGCAGGAGAAGAGCCGGATCGGCATGCGTAACGTACATCAACGTTTAACGTTGACCTACGGCGAGCCATACGGATTACAGATCAAGAGTGTGTACGGGGAAGGAACAGAGGTTTCTTTCACCTTGCCAGCAGGAGGAGACCAGCATGTATAAAGTATTTTTGGTAGATGATGAACCGAGCATACGTGAAGGATTGACAACGATTATTGATTGGGAACAATACGGCTTTCAAGTGATCGGCACAGCTGCCAGTGGGCGTGAGGCCATCACCCGCTTCGAAGAGCTGCAACCGGACCTGACGATCATTGATATTCGCATGCCCGGCATGACCGGACTGGATGTCATTGAAGAAGTGCGGCAGACCCATCCGGGTTCGCACTTTCTGATCCTGAGTGGATACGCCGATTTTGATTATGCCAAAAAAGCTATCAGTTTTGGCGTGGATGGATATCTGCTCAAGCCAGTGGATGAAGAGGAGATTATCAGTGAGCTGGAGCGGATTTCTGTGATGCTGAAACGGGAGAGGGAAACACTGGCCCGCCATGCTGGTGAGGATACAGCCTACCGGGAGCATCAAATAGAAGCGTTGCTTTTTGATAGCCTGGAAGGTGCAGGCACGATGGAAGCAAATGCGCTAGGGTTGAATTGGCCGCAGTATCAGGTTGTGCTGCTGGAGATGCATGCCGAACCTGATTTACAGCGTGGTAGTGTGGTGAAACGCAGACTGGCGGAAGCTTTTGACCAGAAAGATCGGGGTATTGTGTTTTCATTCCATTCCGGACTGGGACTGCTATGCAAAGAGCCTATTTTGACTGTACAGTCTGCTCACAGTTTATATGATGAATTGAAAGTCATGCTGGAAGAATGGAATATTCACATGTACGCGGCAGCAGGTCAACCTGTGAATTCCACAGCAGACATCGCACATTCCTATACTCAGGCCAACGGAGTATTAGGCGGACGTTTTCTGTTTGCGGAACAACGCGTGATGTTATGGAACGAAGAGGAGAACAGCGAAGGTGTGTCTGGGCCCGTTGTAGTGCTTGGGGAAGAAAGTGGTGAACCGGATGAAGCAGAATTGGCAGACAAGCTGTATTATGCGCTCGACATTCGGAGCAGTGAGTCCGTAATGCGTGTGCTGACGGAGATGGAAGAACGCCTGGTTCCGCATCACCAGACAGAACAAGCGATTAAGACGGCGTTCTCCCAAGTGTTTTCATTGGCGATTAACAAACTTGCAGCAGCCAATCAGCATATGCAATCCATTATGCAGGAGCATTCCGTTCTCATTACGGAGGTTTACCATCAATTAACGCTGTTGGATCTCAAAGGGATGGCCGCTGAACACCTGAACCGGCTTATTCAGCGCATGGGTGGAGGCAGCAAGGATACGGTACTGAAACAGATGATTGAGTTTATCCGTCGTAATCCCGGCGAAAATCTCAAGCTGGAGGTACTCGCAGAGGTATTTAACTACAATAGCAGTTATCTGGGCAAGCTGTTCAAGAACCATACCGGGAATATTTCAATGCATTTCTCGATAAGGTTCGAATGGAGAAGGCAAAGGAACTGCTCGATGAAGGGTTAAAGGTTCACCAGGTTGCCGCAAGAGTAGGGTATGCCAACGTGGATTATTTCCACGGCAAATTCAAGAAGTATGTAGGGGAATCACCTTCCGCATACAAGCATGCTAGAGAGCTTGCCAGATCACAGTCTAAGGACTCTTCAGGAGAGCCGGAACAGGAGTAGGCCATGATTTAGTGGAGGTGCTTCTGTCGCTAGGCATTTCTCCAAATTAGTTATAAAACGTTTTCGAACATAAAGTCTCTATTTGAAGGACCATTGAGGTCCTTTTTTCTTTTCAATTTGTGCAAAGTAAACGATTTCTATAAAACGTTTTCGAAAATTACCATTTTCAAATTAAATTCCCTTTTAATTTCATTAATAAATAATAGACAGCGTCATTATCACTAATTTTATAGATATAATATCGGATTTTATAGGGGGATATCTAATTTTTATATGATTTTCTCTAAAATCCAGCTGGTATTTTGAAAACGCTCTATCAGGTATGATTATTTTATAAAACAGAGGAGGGGGAACGGAGATGGAAACGCTAACAAATAAATCCGCTTCCGCGAAAAGAAGCAGTGACCCCAATCCGCCAACACAAAAACGGCGGAACAGAATTTGGGACAGCATGAAACAGCAAAAGTATCTCTATCTCATGTCATTGCCATTCGTAGTTTGGGTTTTTGTATTTAACTATCTGCCGCTATGGGGATGGACGATGGCTTTCCAAAATTATAAACCGGCCAGATCGTTCGGCGATCAACAGTGGGTTGGTTTTAAACACTTTGCAGAGCTGTTCAGTGATGATCGATTCTATCTGGTACTTCGAAATACGCTTGCAATGAGCTTGATGGGACTGGTTATCGGTTTTATCGTGCCGATTTTCTTTGCGATTCTCTTGAATGAGATGAGAGGCATGTTCTTCAAGCGTGCCGTGCAAACGGTATCATATCTGCCTCACTTTGTATCCTGGGTCGTTGTGGCAGGGATTATTACCAAGATGCTCTCCACCGATGGAGGGATTATCAATGACCTTTTGGTAAACCTAAACATTATTGACCAGCCGATCCAGTTCATGGCCAAGGGGAACCTGTTTTGGTACATTGTAACCGCTTCAGATATGTGGAAGGAAACGGGCTGGAACGCCATTATCTATCTCGCAGCCATTACGGGTATTGACCAAGAGCTCTACGAAGCCTCCCGTGTGGATGGAGCGAACCGCTGGAGACAAATGTGGCACATCACGCTGCCAGGCATACGGACCACGATTTCCGTACTTTTCATCATGTCGATCGGGCATCTGATCAGTATCGGTTTCGAGAAGCAGTTCTTGCTTGGCAACAGTCTGGTCACCGACTACTCGGAAGTTCTGGATCTATACGCGCTCAATTATGGTTTGAATATGGGACGATTCTCGTATGGTACAGCCATAGGCATATTCAACTCCGTTGTCAGTATCATCCTTCTGTTTACAGCGAACGGATTGTTCAAAAAATTCACCAAAGAAAGCATCATGTAGGGAGGGGACGACATTATGGCGAACAAAGCATTCAATGCTACTCGGGGCGATAAGCTGTTCGATATATTCAACATCCTCGCGATGACCCTGGTGCTGATTGTAACACTGTATCCATTCCTGAACGTACTGGCTATCTCGCTCAATAACTCTACAGATACCGTACGTGGTGGAATTTACTTGTGGCCTCGCGAATTCACATTGCAGAACTATAAAACCATTTTCCAATACGAAGGATTGCTGCAAGGTTTGCAGATTTCCATTCTGCGTACCATTGTAGGTACATTGCTCGGCTTGATCAGTTCCTCAATGATTGCATTTACACTGAGTCGGCCTGACTTCAAACTGAGAAAATTTGTTTCGACTACACTTGCACTCACGATGTATTTCTCCGGTGGTCTGATTCCGGTGTACATCCTGATGCGTGACCTGAACCTGATCGGTACATTCTGGGTATATGTATTGCCAGGCATGATCAGTGCGTTTAACGTGTTCATTATCCGTTCCTTCATTGATGGCCTGCCATATGCATTGCAGGAATCTGCGAAGCTGGATGGTGCGAATGACTTTAAGATCTATTACAAAATCATTTTGCCGCTCTGTAAACCGGTACTTGCAACCATCGCGTTGTTCCTGGCTGTAGGCCAGTGGAATGCCTGGTTCGATACGTACCTGTATAATGGTTCGAAGGCTCATCTGACAACGCTCCAGTACGAGCTGATGAAAGTACTGCAAAGTACACAGCAAGGCTCGGGAGCCGGGCGTAACGCCAATGACATGGCACAGCAGATGACACAGATTTCACCGGAATCCATCAAGATGGCAATTACGATTGTTGTTACCGTTCCAATCCTGATTGTGTATCCGTTCCTGCAGAAGTATTTTGTGGGCGGTATGACATTGGGTGCAGTAAAAGCATAAGCAAGTCTGTACAGGTTGCCACATAGAGCGGCCGTACATTTATACAAGAAGCATCAGGATGCCCGAAGCGCAGCCATTTGGCCTGCGCTTCACCGTATAGGGCTGCGGAGTGGCATTCATGAAGCTATAGACAGGGACAAAAAAGTCCCGAATAGACAGACATATGAAACGGGAGGATTACCATTATGGCAAGAAACAAAATGAAGATTGCACTGGCTCCAGTGCTTGCGATGTCTTTGCTCGCAGGTTGCGGTGGAGGAAACAGCGGCGATACGTCGTTTAAGGACACAAGCGGGGATACATCTCCAATTACTTTTGACTTTTTTAGCGTAGATCCCAGTCCGAACTGGAACGGTATGAAGGATGAAGTGGGGAAAGTCCTTACAGAGAAAACAGGAGTAACCCTTAACGGTGAATTTGCCGTCAGTGGTGGTCAGGATAAAGTATCCTTGATGGCAGCAAGCGGAGATTATCCGGATATTGTGTCACCCAAAGGAGAGCTAAGCAAGCTCGTGGATGCTGGGGCCATGGTCGATCTGACTGATCTGATCGAGCAATATGCTCCCAATCTGAAGAAGCTGTATGGTAATTACATGGACCGGCTGAAATATAGCAACGAAGATCAAGGAATTTATGTACTGCCTACGTATTATGCGGTAGACCAGAAGTATTTTGATGCAGGTGGCGGATTTGGAATTCAGCAGCGTGTATTGAAAGAGCTGGGATACCCTGAAGTACGTACGCTCCAGGATTACGAAAATGTATTGAAGGCATATAAGGAGAAACATCCAACGATTGACGGACAACCAACGATTCCGTTATCCCTGGATGCGGATGACTGGAGAATTATGATTACCGTAACGAATCCGGCATTCTTAGCAACAGGCGCGCCCGATGATGGCGAGTACTACATTGATCCTGAGACATATGAGGCAAGTCTGCATTACAAACGTCCGGAAGAGAAAGAGTATTTCCGTTGGTTGAACCATATGTACGCAGAAGGACTGCTCGATCAGGACAGCTTTGTACAGAAAACGGATCAATACAAATCCAAAATTGCAAGTGGACGTGTGCTGGGCGTCATTGACCAGGATTGGGGTTATTCCGATGCGGAGAACGCATTGAAAGCAGCGGGTAAAGACGAAGCTACCTATTCACATTTCCCAGTAACACTGTCTAAAGATATCAAGGATCATTCCTTCCAGGACCCTGGTTTTGTATCTGGCTGGGGTGTAGGGATTACAACATCGAATCCGGACCCGGTTCGTACAATCAAATTCTTTGATTACCTGGCTTCTGAGGAAGGTCAAGTGCTGATGAACTGGGGTATTGAAGGCAAGCAGTACGAAGTGAAAGATGGCAAACGTGTGATTCCTGCGGATGTGCTGGACCAAAAAACGAACAATGCTGCCGTATTCCAGAAGGAAACAGGTATTGGCCTCTACACCAATATGTCTGGTCACTATGGAGATGGTGTCAAAGATTCAACGGATAACTATTACACAACGAATTTCCCTGAACAGATTGTAGCGGCCTATTCCGATGCGGAGAAAGAGACACTCAAAGCATACGGAGCAACAACGTGGAAAGATCTGTTCCCAAGTGAAGATGAGTTCCCGGTTAAACCATGGGGAGCAGCGTACAATATGCCGACTCCAGGTGACTCAAATTACAACGTTATTTTCCAAAAAACACAGGATATTATCCGTAAACGGATCCCAGAAGCAATCCTCAGTTCACCAGAGCAATTTGATGCCATCTATGACGGTATGATTGCTGAACTTAACAAAGCCGGAGCAGAGGACATGGAAAAACAATACACTGAACTTGTCCAAAGCCGTGTTCAATTGTGGAGCGGTGAAGAGAGCAAATAATGCGTTTTAGCCGACTGATTTTTTTGAAAGAAAGGGCCCAGGAAACTGGGTTCTTTTTTATACCTAAAACGTTTTCCGAAAAACGTTTTCAATTTTGTGAATTCACTATTGACAAGGACTTTTAGAGGGATTATTATTCAATTATGAAAGCACTTTCATTACTGGTTTATCAGGACTTGTACATGAATCTCTTCAGTCAGAATAGGTAAGGAATAGCATCCCGAATTGTTGAATTGAGTGTGGGTTTTTCACTTCATTTAGAAAACGCTTTTTATGTTATGAAATCAAACGTTTTACAATCAGAATCACCCGATATCGGTATGTGCAGGTCAGCCTGTTCTACAATAGATAGCTTCATTTTATCCATAAGGGGGATTACACATGAAGGGCAAAACACCAAAAACATTCGCAATGCTTCTGTTAGCCAGCGCTCTTGCCATTACAGCAGGATGCAGTGGTAGCGGAGGAGGAACTACGGCTTCAGAGACACCAACGGACACTGGGGATACGACCAGTCCAATCACCTTTACGTTCTTTGGTGCTGACGCAAGTCCAAACTGGAACAATATGAAGGACGCAGTCGGCCAAGAAATTACGAAACAAACAGGTGTTACAATTGAAGCGGAGTATGATGTGAATAATGGTGGCGACCAGAAGATACCTTTGATGGCTGCCAGCGGTGATTACCCTGATATTATCTATCCTAAAGGTAACTTGTCTAAGCTTGTGGATGCAGGTGCGATGCTTGACCTGACAGATCTGATTGATCAATATGCACCAAACCTGAAGAAAATCTATGGGGACCAGATGAACCGTCTGAAATACAGTTTGGAAGATCAGTCCATTTACACGATCCCAACAAACATGGGTGTAGATAATGTTGCGTTTGATGCTACAGGCGGATTCGAGATTCAGCAAAAGGTATTGAAAGAACTTGGCTACCCAGAAGTAAAAACACTTGAGGATTACGAGAAAGTTCTGAAAGAATATTATGCAAAACATCCAACCATTGACGGACAACCAACCATTCCGCTGACGCTGAATGCCGATGACTGGAAGATTATGATTACGGTAACGAACCCGGCCTTCCAGGCAACAGGTGGACCGGATGACGGTGAATATTACATTAACCCTGAAACGTATGAAGCGGTGCTGCACTATAAACGTCCAGAGGAGAAAGAATACTTCCGCTGGTTGAACAAAATGTACAATGAAGGCATTCTCGACAAAGATACATTTGTGCAGAAGGACGATCAATACAAATCCAAAATCGCTAGCGGTCGGGTACTGGGGCTGATTGACCAGGAATGGAACTATGGCGAAGCTGAGAATGCATTGAAATCAGTTAACAATGGCGAGAATACGTACGCTCACTTCTCTGTATCCCTGAACAAGGATATTGTGGACCATACATTCCAACCAACCGGATTCGATGGATATGGCATCGGTATTTCCACAACTGCGAAAGACCCTGTACGTATTATCAAATTCATGGATTGGCTCGCTTCGGATGAAGGCCAGGTGCTGAGAAACTGGGGTATTGAAGGCCAACATTACAACGTTGAAAATGGTAACCGCGTTATCCCTGCTGATGTGCAGGATCGCAAAGTCAATGACAACTCGGCGTTCACCAAAGAAACAGGTATCGGAATGTACAACATCTTCAGTGCTAGATATGGCGATGGTGTCAAAGATTCCACAGGTAACTACTACACAACGAACTTCCCTGAGCAGATCCAAGCAGGTTATACTGCCGCAGAGAAGGAAACATTGAAAGCCTATGGCATTACAACGTGGAAAGATTTCTATCCTTCTGAAGATGACTTGAAGCTGAAAGATTGGGGCGCAGCATATAACATGCCTGTACCTTCCGATACGGATTATAACGTAACGTTCCAGAAAACGCAGGACATTATCCGTAAACGTATCCCTGAAGCCATCCTTGCCAAACCAGAGAACTTCGACAAAGTGTATGATGATCTCCTGGCTGAACTTGATAAAGCAGGTGCGGTAGACATGGAGAAACAATATACCGTTTGGATCAAGGAACGTGTATCTCTCTGGACAGGTAAAGACGTGAAATAATACTGAAAACAAGGCAGGATAAATGATCATTTTCAAATCAAAATGGGTCCCTTTAAAGCCCTTATAAAGGGGCCTTTTTTGTTGTTGACGAAAGGGGGTGAATAGCATATAATCGTTAATGTAAGCACTTTCAGTAAGCGTTTTAAATTATTTTCCGAAAACGTTTTACGAATGTTAGAAGAGAGTTTTCATGAGTTAAGTTTTTGATAAAAAAGAGTACAAATTTAATTTTTAGTAAGCGCATACAGAAATGTGTCTTACGGCGGTATCCTCAGGCCTTAAGCCTGTTATACAGATAAAACCTTCATAATAATAGGGGACTAGACAATGAGAGGCAAAATGAAAGGCAATACACCCAAGACGTTTGCAATGTTGATGCTCGCAAGTGCAATGCTGGTTACAGCTGGCTGCGGAAATTCGGGAAGTAAAGAAGCCTCCGAGTCCAGCGGAACCGAACCCGTCACCATCACATTCTTTGGTGCGGATGCAAGTCCAACCTGGAACAAGATGCAGGATGCAGTTGGTAAAGAGATTACCAAGCAAACAGGCGTTACAATTGAAGCGGAGTATGATGTAAACAATGGTGGAGACCAGAAAATTGCACTTATGGCGGCTAGCGGCGAGTACCCTGATATCGTTTTTCCAAAAGGTAACTTGTCTAAACTGGTAGATGCAGGGGCAATGATTGACCTGACGGATTTGATTGAGGAGCATGCTCCAAACCTGAAAAAAATATATGGGGACCAGATGAACCGGCTGAAATACAGTTCGGAGGATCAGGCCATTTATACAATCCCAACGAATATGGGTGTTGATAATGTTGCTTTTGACGCAACAGGCGGATTTGAAATTCAGCAAAAAGTATTGAAAGAGCTTGGATACCCTGAAGTAAAAACGCTTGAGGATTACGAGAATGTATTGAAAGAATATGTGAAAAAACACCCAACAATTGACGGGCAGCCGACCATTCCATTGACGCTGAATGCTGATGATTGGAAGATTATGATTACGGTAACGAACCCGGCCTTCCAAGCAACAGGAGCACCGGATGATGGAGAATATTACATTGATCCTGAGACGTATGAAGCTACGCTCCATTACAAACGTCCAGAGGAGAAAGAATATTTCCGCTGGTTGAACCATATGTACAATGAAGGACTGCTGGACAAAGATACATTTGTCCAAAAGGATGACCAATATAAATCTAAAATTGCAAGTGGACGTGTACTCGGTCTGATTGACCAGGAGTGGAATTATCAAGAAGCAGAAAATGCACTCAAATCAGCGGGCAAAGATGACAGCACATATGCTCACTTCTCTGTATCCCTGAACAAGGATATTGTGGACCATACGTTCCAGCCAACCGGATTTGACGGATATGGCATCGGCATCACAACTTCGGCCAAAGATCCGGTACGCATTATCAAATTCATGGACTGGCTCGCTTCGGACGAAGGTCAGGTGCTGAGAAACTGGGGTATTGAAGGCGAGCACTATAATGTAGAAAATGGTCAACGGGTGATCCCTCAAGACATCCAGGACCGTAAAACCAATGACAACTCTAACTTTACCAAAGAAACAGGAATCGGAATGTATAGCGTGTTTAGTGCGAGATATGGTGATGGCGTGAAAGATTCCACGGATAACTATTACACAACGAACTTCCCTGAGCAGATCCAGGCTGGATATACTGCGGCAGAGAAAGAAACGTTGAAAGCATATGGCATTACAACATGGAAAGAATTCTATCCTTCTGAGGATGATCTGCAACTGAAAGACTGGGGCGCAGCATACAACATGCCTGTACCTTCAGGCACAGAATATGAGGTAACGTTCCGAAAAACACAGGATATCGTGCGCAAACGTATTCCTGAAGCTGTTCTTTCCAAGCCAGAAGACTTCGATAAAGTATATGATGGTTTCCTGACTGAACTGGATAAAGCAGGTGCAGTCGAAATGGAGAAACAGTACACCGTTTGGGTTAAGGATCGTGTGTCCCTGTGGACAGGAAAAGACGTAAACTAACAGAAGTTTAAGTAACCAGATTGATATACAAAATAAGGCCCTGACCAAGGGTCTTTTTTTGCTGTTCATGTGATGTTTAACATTGACGCAAAATTCGAAATCCAATATAATTTTCTTACTGTAAGCACTTTCAGTTAATCGACACTTGGGTCATGCCTTTAACACAGGTTCAGGCCAATTTTTATCGGAAAATATGTGTTTTATTGCTTGTAACGAAAACGTTTTAGTTACCAAACAAAAAATAGCTGATTCATGAACAGGAGTTATCTATGTCCCCATTCAATGAGAGAACAAAAGAAAACCGTCTGTGGTATCGTCAGCCGGCCACTCGCTGGGAAGAGGCACTGCCTATCGGGAATGGTCGCCTCGGAGGTATGGTGTATGGCGGAGCAGCAGATGAACAAATCCAGCTTAATGAAGATACATTGTGGTCCGGATTTCCACGTGACACCATTCAGTACAGCAGTCAGCGTTACCTGAAACAGACCCGTGAACTAATCATGTCTGGTCAATATAGCGAAGCTGAAGAATTGCTGAACCGCGAAATGCTCGGACGAGATGTGGAAGCGTATCAGCCGATGGGTCACTTTAAACTGCAGCACGCTGAACTGGATGAGATCCCATATGATGAATTTGAGCGGGAGCTTAGTCTCCACACCGGAATTACAACGACGAAATATTCATATAAAGGGACTCGTTATGTACGTGAGGTATATGCCAGTGCACCGGATGACCTCATGGTCTGTACCATCACTGCCGATCGTGAGGGAGCTGTTAATGTCAGCGTTACGCTGGACAGTCCACATCCGTATAACGTGCAGACTTCGGACGATGGACTTACACTGTTTAGTCGCTGTCCGAGTCATGTTGAATCGAATTATTTCAGGGATCATCCAGAGTCTGTCATCTACGAAGAAGATCGGGGAACGGCTTATGCTGTGCAATTGGCCGCGACCGCGACGGGCAAGAAAGTTGAAGTGTCGGTTAAGGACGGGAGACTTCATGTTCAGGGAGCAGATCGGGTTATTTTTTACCTGGCAGCAGTGACCTCCTTTGAACGCTACGATGTGGCGCCTGTGAAGGATGACGTGCTGCTGGAGCAGGAATGCAGAGAGGTAATCAGCAAAGCGATGACTCATGGCATGAAAGCACTTCGGGAGCGACATGTGATGGATCATAGTGATTTATTTTCAAGAGTATCTATTGATCTCGGCGCATCAGCGAAAGAAGAATTACCTACAGATGAGCGGTTGCGAGCTTATCAGGCTGGAGCTAATGATCCCGGTCTGGAGGCCCTTTATTTTCAATACGGCAGATATCTGTTAATGGGTAGTTCACGTGAAGGAAGCCAGCCTGCCAATCTGCAGGGAATCTGGAACCATCAGGTGGAGCCGCCCTGGCACAGTGATTACACAATTAACATCAATACCGAGATGAATTACTGGCCGGCAGAAGTATGCAACCTGAGCGAATGCCATGGGCCACTGTTTGGCTTGTTGGAGGATCTAAGCGATACGGGGAGAAGAACAGCACGCATCTTGTACGGGGCGCGTGGCTGGACAGCCCATCATAATGTGGATATCTGGAGGACATCCACGCCTACAGGGGGGACGCAAGTTGGGCGTTCTGGCCGATGGGCGGTGTGTGGCTGACTTCACATTTATGGGAGCATTATCTGTTTACTCGCGATCAGCAATTCCTCGCAGAACGTGCGTATCCAATCCTGAAGGAAGCGGCACTCTTCTGTCTGGACTGGCTGGTAGAGGGACCGGACGGATATCTGGTTACAGCTCCATCTACCTCTCCAGAGAACAAGTTCCTCACCGAGGATGGTGAAGCTCGCAGCATCTCCATGGCTTCGACGATGGATATGACTTTAATTCGTGAGTTGTTCGATCGATGCATTGAGGCAGCTCAACTGCTCGAAGTGGATCATCAACTGGCGAATGAGTGGAGCGAGGCACGCAGCAAACTCTATCCATTCCGTATCGGAAGTGAGGGGCAGCTGCAGGAGTGGTTTAAGGATTTTGCTGAATCCGAACCTGGGCATCGTCACGTCTCCCATCTGTATGGTCTGTATCCGGGGAGCAGATCAATCGACTGGATACACCGGAACTGGTGGAAGCAGCACGAGTGTCTCTTGAACGTCGCATCGAACGAGGTGGCGGGCATACGGGTTGGAGCTGTGCCTGGTTGATCAATCTGTATGCGAGGCTGCTGGATAGCAAGCTGGCGCATCAGTTTGTCCGTACGCTGCTGGCCCGATCCACGCATCCCAATCTGTTCGATGATCATCCACCGTTCCAGATTGATGGCAACTTTGGTGGTACTGCCGGTATTGCAGAGATGTTGTTACAAAGCCACTTGAGAGAATTACATCTGCTGCCAGCACTACCTGAGAACTGGGTCAGTGGCAGTGTGAAGGGGCTTCGAGCACGTGGTTCATACACAGTGGCAATCGAGTGGACAGATGGCAGACTCTCAAGCGCCGAAATTAAGGCAGATTACGATGGTTCGGTAACCATTCGAAGCGCATTTCCACTGCATGTGGAAGGAAACGACAAGGCCAAGGCGCAGCTTACACCTCAAGGTGATTATGTAGTTATTTTAACCATGACCGCAGGACAGAGGATCCGCGTGTCATCATGAGACGGAGGAGTAAACGATGACAATTTTTCAATTTCCACAAGATTTCCGCTGGGGAACAGCAACAGCTTCTTATCAAATAGAAGGTGCAGCGCAGGAAGGCGGGCGCGGGGTGTCCATCTGGGATACGTTTGCTCGTACGCCTGGCAAAGTGTTTAATGGAGACAATGGTGATGTGGCTTGTGATAGCTACCATCGCTACGAGGAAGATATCGAGCTGATGAAAAAGCTTGGTATAAATACCTATCGGTTCTCCATCGCCTGGCCGCGTATTGTTCCGGATGGAGACGGCGAGATCAATCGGGAAGGGTTGGACTTCTATCATCGATTCGTGGATAAGCTGCTTGAAGCGGGAATCGAACCTTTCTGTACGTTGTATCATTGGGACCTGCCTCAGACGCTGGAGGATATTGGAGGATGGGGCAACCGCAGGACGGTGGATGCGTTTGTCAAATATGCTGAAGTCATCTTCAAGGAGTTTCCGGAAAAATCAATTTTTGGCTAACCTTCAACGAACCCTGGTGTATTGCGTTTCTGTCCAACCTGCTCGGTATTCATGCTCCTGGCAACAAGGACCTGCAAACATCGATTAATGTTGCTCACGGACTGTTGGTTGCCCATGGTAAAGCCGTTCAATCGTTCCGTCGCTTGGGAACAACAGGACAGATTGGTATTGCTCCCAATGTATGCTGGGCTGAGCCTTACAGCAAATCTCCGGAAGATCAGGCAGCGTGTGATCGGGCGATTGCACTGAATACAGATTGGTTCCTGGATCCGATCTACAAAGGAGCTTATCCACAATTTATGGTTGACTGGTTTGAAAAGGCTGGTGCAACTGTCCCGATTCAGGAAGGCGATATGGAAATTATCTCGCAGCCCATTGATCTTCTAGGAATTAACTACTACACCATGGGAATCAATCGTTTCAATCCTGAGGCGGGTGCATTGCAATCCGAAGAGGTCGATATGGGACTTACCAAGACCGATATTGGTTGGCCTGTGGAATCACGCGGATTGTATGAGTTCATGCACTATTTGCAAAAATACGGAAATGTGGATGTTTACATCACAGAAAATGGTGCTTGCATCAATGATGATTTGGAGAACGGTAAAATAAATGATGATCGCCGAATTGCATATTATGAGCAGCATTTGGCGCAAATTCATCGGATTATCAACGATGGGATCAACCTGAAAGGCTACATGGCTTGGTCTTTGATGGATAACTTTGAATGGGCGGAAGGATACCGTATGCGCTTTGGTCTTGTGCATGTGGATTTCCGTTCCTTGGTCAGAACACCCAAAGAAAGCTTCTATTGGTATCAGAATGTCATCAAAAATAATTGGTTGGAAACTCGAATTAAATGAAATAATAACATTTGGTTAATGGTTAGATGCAGGATATTTATGTTTACTCAGAAGAAAAGACGGTGGCTTCGGAAAATCCGAGGCACCGTCTTTTTTATTTTATTTCAGCAAAGACCCTTAATGTTCATAAAGGTTTCATAAGGTCTGGACTGTTTCATGTTATGAGACGAGCGATTTTGGGTTATAAGAAGTAAGTAGAAGTGATCTGATCCTTGTCAACAGCCAAAATACAAATAAAGTGTCCAAATTGCGAAATAAATTTGAACATTTGTTGACTAAAAATCATACTGATGTGGTATATTGGTATAAGGAAAGCACTTACAAAAAGGGAAAAGGAAGTGTTTACTATGGCATCGAAGACAGCAATGGTAAGCCAATTGGAGCGCAAAGATAAAAATATGCGGCGTGCGGTGTTAACGATGACAGTTCTGGCTTGGATTGCTCTTATTACGGGAGTAGTTATGTGCCTGATCAACCTGAATGATTTTAATGATCGCAACCTCGGATTAATGGTCGGTATCGGTTTCTTGGTTGGCAGTGTATTTATTTATGTTATTGCCAAATCGATTGGACTTGTTCATACACGCCGGGAAGACGAAGGCGCCGATTAAATAATCCTGCGTTAATTCGTTCATAATAAGACTGGATGAGCACCCGGAATCCCAGTCAATAAAGCCCTTTGCGGATTCGTTGATCATGTTCAACGGGACTGCAAAGGGTTTTATTTTGTGACTTGAAGTGTAAAGATTACAATGAGGAAATATCAAGTATGCAAGTGATTTGTGAGAAAAAATTCACACATTTTAGGTGTAAAATCGACAAATTTGTTAACATGAACAAAAAAGTTGCTCATTTCTGATATCTTTAGAAGGAAGAGAGTAGTATACTGTTTTTTCAGTATGAGCGAATTTAAGGAGAGGGGATCAAGATGAACAAGAAACCTAGGTCGCTAATTCGGATAATCATTCCGGTTGTCCTGACGTTGGTTACAATTGCATTGATTGTCTGGCCAATGCTGGCAGGCGGGCAGTACGTTGTTCTGGATCCGAAAGGGCCTGTTGGCGCTTCGCAGAGAGATTTAATTGTCATTTCGACAATTCTGTGTGCAGTCGTTATTGTGCCTGTATTGATTTTGTCTGCAGTAATTGTATGGCGTTACCGCGACAAACCGGACAATAAATCTGCATATGAGCCTAACTGGTCTCATAGCACAAAAGCGGAGGCAATTTGGTGGACCGTTCCGATTATTATTATTGGATTGCTGGCGGTTGTAACGATTCGCTACACCTATGATCTGGAACCTTCGAAGCCATTGGCTTCCGAGAAAGCACCGGTTACCATTCAAGTTTCTTCACTGGACTGGAAATGGCTGTTTATGTATCCGGAGCAAGGTATTGCAACGGTCAACACGTTGAATATCCCGGCAGACCGGCCCGTTAAATTTGAGCTCACCGCGGATTCACCGATGAACTCGTTCTGGATCCCGCAGCTTGGTGGACAGATTTATACGATGTCGGGTATGGCGATGACCTTGTACTTGCAAGCTGATCATGAAGGTCAATATTGGGGTTCAGGTGCCAACTTTACCGGGGAACACTTTGCCCAAATGCGCTTTGATGTCAATGCTACTTCGGAAGAAGACTTCGACAAATGGGTGAAAGAAGTGAAGCAGCAATCTCAACCGCTGACGCAAGAGACATATAAAACTCTGGCGGAACCGGGAACAAGCAATGTAGCTTATTATTCTTCCTTCCCAGAAGGGCTGTTCCAGGACATCGTGACCAAGTATGTTGTTGACGGTCAAAGTGCCCACAGCAAACATGGTGGAAGTTCGGATGAAGCTTCAGGTACCAAAGAAATTACTACGAACGGCGTGGACAAGAGTGCTAACTAAAGATTCGAAAGGAGGCCCCCAATGTTAGAGAGACTTAAGGAGTTTGCATCGGAGTTTTTCGTTACCGGTGATCCGCTGATTTATGGTGCGGACGTGGCGATCGGAATTACGATGATTACCATCGTAGCGGTGCTGACTTATTTCAAAAAATGGGGCTGGCTCTGGCGTAACTGGTTAACTACCGTCGATCACAAAAAGATCGGTATTATGTATATTATTGCTTCCATTATCATGCTTTTCCGTGGTGGTGTGGATGCACTGATGATGCGTCTTCAGCTAGCTATGCCTAACATGGATTTCTTACATCCCGAGCATTATAATCAGGTCTTTACGACTCACGGTACGATCATGATCCTGTTCATGGCGATGCCGTTTATGTTCGGTTTATTTAATGTTATTGTACCGCTTCAAATCGGGGCAAGGGACGTTGCGTTCCCGTTCCTGAATGCATTGAGCTTCTGGTTATTCTTCCTGGGAGCAATGCTGTTCAACCTGTCCTTCGTTATCGGTGGCTCACCGGATGCAGGCTGGCTCAGTTATCCGCCTTTATCGGAGCTATCGCATAGCCCGGGGGTGGGACAGAACTTCTATATATGGGGTATTCAGATTTCGGGTATCGGTTCCCTGGCTACCGGTATCAACTTCCTGGTTACCATCATTAAAATGCGTGCGCCAGGCATGAAATGGATGAAAATGCCGATGTTTACATGGTCGGTATTCTCCACTTGTATTATCATTCTGTTTGCATTCCCAATCTTGACCGTGACACTTGCTTTGCTCTTCCTCGACAGGTTTGCGGGGCGCATTTCTTCACACTTGATTTGGGCGGTAATCCGATGATGTATATCAACTTGATCTGGATGTGGGGTCACCCTGAGGTATATATTGTGGTCTTGCCGGCATTCGGTGTGTTCTCCGAGATTGTAAGTACATTCTCGAAGAAAAAATTGTTTGGTTACAAATCGATGGTATTTGCGATGCTGATCATTAGCTTCCTGTCCTTCTTTACATGGGCGCATCACTTCTTCACGATGGGTTCGGGAGCGGACGTCAATGCATTCTTCGCCATAACAACGATGTTGATTGCCATACCAACAGGGGTTAAAATATTTAACTGGCTGTTTACGATGTTCAGGGGTAGGATACGCATGGATACCCCGATGTTATGGACATTGGCATTTATACCATGCTTCATCGTCGGTGGTATGACGGGGGTTATGTTGTCCGTTGCACCTGCTGACTTCCAGTTCCACAACAGTTACTTCCTGATTGCCCACTTCCACCAAGTATTGATTGGTGGCGTAGTATTCGGATACTTTGCAGGTCTGTACTACTGGTGGCCTAAAATGTTCGGATTCCAACTCCCGGAAAAACTGGGCAAATGGGCTTTCTGGACTTGGAATATCGGTTTCTATGTCTGCTTCATGCCGCAGTACGCTGTCGGTTTGATGGGGATGACACGTCGTCTGAGCACCTATGGCTGGGATACCGGCTGGTGGGAACTGAACTTTGTATCCACAATCGGGGCATTCCTGATGGGTGTCGGATTCTTGTTCCAGGTTGCACAAATCGCAGACGGCGTTCGGAAATACAAATCACTCAAAGCATCCGGCGATCCATGGGGTGGTCGTACGCTCGAGTGGTCAATTCCTTCACCTGCTCCTGAATATAACTTCGCCATTACACCGCGCGGAGATGATATTGATGAGTGGTGGGAAGAGAAAGAACGTCGTGCTAAAGGCATCTATCCACCTGAACAGCCGCTTGAGCCGATTCATATGCCTAAAAATTCCGCGATTCCGTTCATCATGTCTATATTCTGGTTCATCGCCGGTTTCGGCTTTGTATTCGGATGGCTGTGGATGGCAATTCTTGGACTCGCTGGCGTAGGGATCTGCATGATCGCTCGTTCATTCTCATACGATACGGATTATTATATTCCGGTTGACGAAATTAAGCGTACCGAAGCGTCGTTAAGGGGGTCGGTATAAATGGCTCAAGCAGCCGCAAAGCACGGTCATGACCATACACACGATCATGACCATGGTCACCATGACCCGCAAGAATTAAAAATACTCGGATTCTGGTTCTTCCTGATTTCCGACGTTATCCTGTTCTCCGTATTGTTCGCAACCTTTATTGTGTTGCGTGACAATTCGGCGGGCGGACCGGTGTTGTCTGAATTGATCAAAATGCCTGGCGTTATTGCCGAGACATTTATCTTGCTCACAAGTTCATTTACAAGTGGACTTGCGGTTCTTGCCATGAACCAAGGCAAGGTGAAGCAATTAATCAGCTGGCTGGCGGTTACAGCTGTTCTGGGTGCGAGCTTTATCGCCCTGGAAGTAATGGAGTTTGTTGAGTTGATTCATGAAGGGTTCAGTTATACAACGAGTGCATCTTCTGGTGCGTTCTTTACCCTCGTGGGTACTCACGGACTTCACGTATCGCTCGGTCTGATCTGGATGATCGGATTGATGCTGCAACTGAAAAAACGTGGAATTACCGATGTAACTCGCGGTAAAATCAACGTAATCAGCTTGTACTGGCACTTCTTGGACGTCGTCTGGATTTTCCTCCTGTCGATCGTCTATCTGATGGGGGTGATGTAGATGGCAGAGCATAACTCACATGAGTCCCATGGGCACGAACAGCATGGTTCACTCAAGTCCTATGTCATCGGCTTCATTCTGTCCGTTGTTCTGACCATTATCCCTTTGGTAGTGGTACTGAATGACATGATGGGCAGAACAGCAACGCTGAGTGTCGTTCTGGTAACAGCAGGACTTCAGTTTGTGGTTCAACTCTTCTTCTTCATGCATATCCGTGAATCGGAGAAGCCGCGTTGGAATGTAATGGCTTTGATCTTTGGTCTGTTGATCATGTTGACCATCGTTATTGGTTCCATCTGGATCATGTTGAACAATACAGTTGCACATTAAGTTGTATTGAATCTTTATCGAAATGTTTTTGCAATAGATTAACGGATCTCCCGACTTTAGTTAAAAGGTCGGGAGATTTTTTTTACCCATTTGTTTATACTGATTGCGGGTAGATTAAGGAAGGAGACTTTCCGCGTTTATAAAAGATGAGAATATTGTCGAAAATAGTTCTTGATTTTTTTTCTTGAATCCGTATACTCAGAAATATAAGTAATCCGAAACGTTTTGGAGGAAAGCAATTGGCTACAATTAAAGACATATCACAAATGACGGGATTTTCGATTACGACTGTATCCAGAGCATTGAATGGGTACTCGGACGTCAGCGATAGTACGCGCAAACTGATTAAGGAAGCCGCCGAAACCCTGAACTATAGTCCAAATGGTCTAGCGAGAGGCCTGGTCATGAAGGAAACCAAAACGCTGGGGTTGCTCGTATCAGGCATGACGTACAAAAACATCGATAACAACTTTGTTTTCGAAGTGCTTTGCGGTATTAATGACAGCGCTGCCAACTCAGATTATGATCTGATCTTGTTTAGCACGAATACAGCGAAGCAAAAGATGAAAACGTACACACAGCTGTGCAGGGAACGAAAAGTGGATGGTGTCATTCTTCAGGGAGTGAAAACGGATGATCCATATTTGCAGGAAGTATTGGACAGTGACATTCCTTGTGTATTGATTGATATACCCATTCACAGTGAGTATGTTGGTTTTGTATCAACAAATCATAAACAAAGTGCACAGGCTGCTGTAGAGCACCTTATTGGTTTGGGGCATCGGCAGATTGCCATGGTGAACGGTTACCCCGAGGCTTTTGTATCCAAGGAGCGTTATGAAGGATATTCCGATGCAATGCGCAATGCAGGATTAAGCCTGAAGCCTGAATGTATTGTAAACGGGAATTTTACGGAAGAGGAAGCACAGCAACAAGCTTCTGAATTGTTAAAGGCTTACCCGGAAATTACCGCAATCTTTTGTGCAAGCGACATGATGGCTCTGGGTGTAATGAAGGCTGCGAATGAACTAGGCATCTCTATACCGGATGAATTGTCTATAGTTGGATTTGACGACATTCCAACAGCCGCCTATTTTCAACCACCACTCACGACCATCGGACAGAATATGTATCAGTTGGGACATGAGGCTGCAAACCTGCTGATGGGCATGCTGAAATCGGAAGATAGCCCCAAATTTAATATTTTGCAAAATGAATTGGTTTTGAGATCCTCGACAGCCAAACCAGGTCGCTGAGTTTAGCTGAGAATACGTTCGCGAGGTATTGCAAAATGAAATGAGAAGAGAAGAGCACCGAAATGTTTTATTATATCCGAAACGTTTCGGTATTATTTTCACTCTAATCCAAAACGTTTCGGATACAACATAAGATAGACATAGGGGGAATACAAATTGCTGAAATACGATGCAGGACAAGGAGAATGGAGTAACTGGCTGGTAACTGAAACGGGGTTTGATCCGGCTCATCAAGGGAAAGGCGAGGCTGTGCTTTCACTTGGAAACGGCTACATGGGGCTTCGCTCCGCAACGGACGAAAATTATGTTGGACAGGTACGGAACTGGTTCGTGACTGGAACGTTCAATAAATTTGACGAGCATGAAGTAACAGAACTCCCCAATGCAGCAGATGTGACGGAGCTTTCAATCACTCTTAATGGGGAAACCTTCAGCTTGGAAAAGGAAGAACGATTAGCTACAGTCGTCAACTGAATCTCAAGAACGGTGAGCTGACCCGTAATGTAGTCTGGCAGAGCCCGACAGGAGAAAGCTTTGATCTTCAATTCCGCCGCTTTGTTTCCTTGAGCAACCGTCATCTGGTTGGTTCATCCGTAAGCATCAAGCCACTGGATGGACAAGCGCATGTTCACATTGCGTCCGGTATTAATGGACAATGGACGAACTCGGGTGCGCAGCATTTCACGGAAGGCGAAAAACGGATATTTGAAAAGACTTATATTCAAATGACGTCAACGACGACACAATCGGCAGTTGATTTTGTAACCAATACGGTGCACCACTGGCAGCTGAATGGTGAAAAGGTTGAGCCGGAATTGCGTCAAACGATGGGACGCCGCAAGGTAGGTATTGAAGGCACATTGACCGTGGAAGCCGGACAATCGGTGACACTGGAGAAAATCTCGAATGTGCATACCAGCCGTGATCTGGTTTACAGAGACGGTGGATATTCACTGGAGCAAATGCGTGAATCGGCGCTGACAGAGCTGAAGCAGGAATCACAAAAAGGGTATGATCAGCTATTTCGTGAAAGCGCTAACGCCTGGGCGGATACCTGGTCCACGTACAACATTGAGGTGGACAGCACAAGCGGATATGACCAGCTTGCCATTCGTTTTGCCATTTACCACCTCGTCATTATGACACCTGCTCATGATAATCGCATGGGAATCGGCGCCAAAGGGTTAAGTGGCGAAGGGTACAAGGGACATTCCTTTTGGGATACGGAAATCTTCATCCTTCCATTCTTCATCTACAGCAACCCCAAGATCGCAAGATCCTTGCTGGAATATCGATATCAGGGGTTGGATGGAGCCAGAAGCAAAGCCAAGGAGAACGGATTCGAAGGAGCCATGTACCCATGGGAAGCTGCCTGGATCGAAGATGGCGAAGTTACACCGGTATGGGGAGATGTA
The DNA here is from genome assembly GCF_052244825.1 of Paenibacillus sp. 1A_MP2. Taxonomy (NCBI): domain Bacteria; kingdom Bacillati; phylum Bacillota; class Bacilli; order Caryophanales; family Paenibacillaceae; genus Paenibacillus; species Paenibacillus sp. 1A_MP2. The sequence goes on from NZ_JBQQCS010000001.1 coordinate 1,445,639, forward strand.
GATATCGTAACCGGCGAACAGACGAAAATCTGGTCGGGCTTCATTGAACAGCACATCACCTCCGATATTGCTTATGCCGTTTGGCATTATGTGCAATCTACCGGGGATGAAGCGTTTATGGATCAATATGGTTACGAGATCATTTTTGACACAGCAACGTTCTGGGCCAGCCGTCTGGAGTGGGATGAGGCCAAGGGCCGCTATCACATCAATGAGGTTGTTGGACCGGATGAATATAAGGAACATGTGGACAACAATGCATTCACTAACCATATGGCTCACTTTAATATGGAGCTGGCCATTCAATATTTTGAGAAGCTTCAACAGGAGAAACCAGAGTTGCTCAAGGCATTGTCGGCGAAGCTTGATCTGACATCTGCTCGGGAAGCATGGAACAAGCTGGACCAGATGTATCTGCCAGGGCCAAATGAGCAAGGACTTATTCCACAAGATGATACTTACTTGCAGAAGAAAGTCATTGATCTTACTCCTTATAAAAATCAGACCAAAGTCGCCAGCATCTTCAATGACTACAACCTGGATCAGGTTGGTGAAATGCAAATTTCGAAGCAGGCTGACATCATGATGCTGTTCTTCCTGCTTGAGAATAAATTCGAACCGGATATCAAACGTGCCAACTACGATTACTACGAGGAAAAAACGTTGCATGATTCCTCATTGTCCCTGTCGACGCACAGTATCCTTGCCAGTGACTTCGGTAACCGTCCGCTCGCTTACGATCTGTTCCGTCGGGCGTCCGAGATTGATCTGGGACCGCATATGCACTCTTCGGATGCAGGCATCCACTCCGCTTCTCTGGGCGGAATATGGGAATGTGTTGTGATGGGATTTGCCGGAGTTCGTATGTTGGATGGTCAGCTTCACCTCGATCCAAAGCTGCCTGAGTCCTGGAGCAGCCTGAAATTCCCGCTCTACTGGCAAAACCAGTTGTTGCATATCACAATCACGCCCGAGGGTATTCTAATCGAGAGTGATGCAGAGGAAGAAATTTCTCTCCTTCTGTCCGGTCAGCAAGTTACTTTCAGCAAACGGTTTCAAACCTTGGTTTAATATAAATCCATGTGGGAGGTCATTCAAATGAAAAAAGGGTCCGCAAGTTTGGTCATGATGCTTGTTTTGGTTTTGGTATTGTCTGCTTGCTCTTCAGGTGGAAGCAACAGTGCGGAGGGAGGCAAAGCAGAAAAAGTGAAGCTTACCTTCTCGGTTTGGGGAGATGTCAACTCCGGTGCGGATGAAGTAAAACTTGCTGAAGAGTTTAATGCGGCACATCCGGATATCGAAGTGAAGTTTGAGCCAATTCCAAGTGAAGGTTATGGAACGAAGCTCACTACATCCCTGGCAGCCGGTCAAGCACCAGACGTATTTCTGGTTGGTGAAGGCGACTACTACAAATACGTTGATAAAGGTGTAATTGAACCACTTGATGATTATCTGAGCAAAGATACTTCTTTTAATCTGGATATTTTCCAAAAGGATCTGATTGAAAATATGAAAATCGAAGGCAAGCAATACTATTTGCCTAAAGATTTCAACCCACTTGCCCTGTGGTACAACAAACGCATGTTTGACGAAGCGGGAATCCCTTATCCAACAGATGAGTGGACATGGGATGACATGATCGCAACTGCACAAAAACTGACCAAAAAAGATGGTAATAAATATACGCAATTCGGATTCAATGCTGGTAAATGGGAATATCCAATCTATACGTACCTTTGGGATTACGGTACAGACATCGCGAATGAGGATGGAACGGCTGCTGAAGGTTACATGAACAGTGACAAAACGATTGCGGCAATGGATCAATACGTTTCCTGGTCTCAAGGAGATAGCCGTGTATCCCCGACACCACTGGATTCCGAAACACTTGGCGGAGATTCATCGATGTTCATGACAGACAAGCTCGCCATGATGATTACAGGTCGTTGGATCAAGGGTGATCTCGACAAATCCGATGTTCAATATGGTTCTGCACTGATTCCACAAAATACGGACGGTACTCGTTCAAGCATCATCGCAAGTGCGGGTTGGGCGATTAACGCAGCTGGTAAAAATAAAGAAGCTGCATACGAACTCGTGAAATGGCTCTCGGGCACAGATGCACAGAAGCTTCGCTCTGCGAACGGTAAAGTATTGCCAGCAACTGTGAAAGAACTGGACGAAGTCAAAGCCAAAGAAGTAGCAGACAAACCGGTCATCGAAATGATGGATTATGCTAAAAAACCGGTAACCATGCGTTCTACAAACGGACCTGTGTTTGTTGAAGAATTCACCAAGGCACTGGAAAAAGTGCTGCTTGGCAAACAGGATGTCAAAGGCGCTCTGGATGAAGCTGCGAAGAATGTTGACAGCAAAATCAAGTAAAAACCATGCGGGTGAGTCGGCGGCCATGCTGATTCACCCTCTTCATCAAGGAGGCAGCTATGCGTAATTCTAAATCCGAGCGTGCCGGGTATTGGTTCATTTTACCTTGGCTTATAGGCTTGTTGCTCTTTACCATTGGTCCAATGTTGTTTTCCCTGCTGCTGGCTTTTAGCAAATGGGATATTATTACCGGCGTAAAGTCGATCGAATGGGTCGGTCTGGATAACTTCAAAACGATGTTCCATGATGAGCTGTTCTACCAATCGTTGAAAGTTACCTTTATTTTTGCGTTGGTATCCGTACCGCTGTATCAAGTAGCTTCTCTGCTAATCGCCTTGCTGCTGAATATGCGGAACAGAGGCATGAAATTTTTCCGATTGATCTATTTCATGCCATCTGTTATTCCGGCTGTAGCGGCATCCATGATGTGGATTATGATTTTCAATCCGGAATATGGGATTCTGAACCGTGCGCTTGGCTTTTTCGGAGTACAGGGGCCGGCTTGGCTTCAAGACCCGAGCTATGCACTGGGCGCACTGATTGTCATGGGGTTGTGGGGTGTCGGCAACACGATCATCATTTATTTGTCCGGCTTGCAGGGAGTTCCCGAAGAGCTGTATGAAGCTGCCAATCTGGATGGGGCGGGACCATTTCAAAGGTTCTTCAACATTACATTGCCTATGATTTCTCCAACGGTTTTCTTCAACGTTATTATGGGTATCATCGGCGGATTCCAGTATTTCACACAAGCATTTGTTATGACCAACGGGGGACCGCTTAACTCGACCCTGTTCTACAACTTGTACCTGTACAATAAAGCTTTTACCGATTTTGAAATGGGTTATGCTTCGGCACTCTCTTGGGTATTGTTCATCATCATTCTGGCGTTTACGTTGCTGGTCATCCGCAGTTCTTCGATGTGGGTCTATTACCAGGGCGATAACGAAAAGGATTGAGAGGAGGACAAATGATGAATCAAGCAACGACACGGAAACCGGTCTACTCGAAACTATTCTCTATGCTCATGCTTCTCGCTGGTGCGGCCGTCGTGCTGATCCCGCTGTTATGGACGTTTGCAACGTCTCTTAAAACGCCTGCCGAGGTGTTCAAAGATGATTTTTTTCCGGCTGTATGGATGTGGTCCAACTATAAAAATGCCGTTCTGGCCATCCCGTTTTTTACATTTTTGAAAAATACGCTGATTATTCTGATTCCGGTATTAGTCGGTACCGTGTTCTCGTCTGCCCTATGTGCGTATGGTTTTGCCCGGTTTAATTTCCGCGGCAAACGCACGCTGTTCCTGGTGCTGCTGGCGACGATGATGCTGCCTTCGCAGGTAACGATGATTCCGATGTTCATCATGTTCAAGGAAATCGGCTGGGTTGATACATTTTTACCACTCATTATTCCTGCATTCTTCGGGGGCGGGGCATTCAACATCTTCCTGATCCGTCAATTCATGCGCGGTATTCCGCGGATCTCGATGAGTCCGCTTTTGTGGACGGAGCCAACAAAATGCAGATTTTCACCAAAATCATGCTGCCGTTGTCTATGCCGCCGCTGATTGCTGTTTCTATCTTTACCTTTATGGGTGTATGGAATGACTTCCAGGGACCGCTCATTTATCTGAACTCCAGTGAGAAATATACGCTGGCTCTCGGATTGTCCATGTTCAAAGGGCTTTATAACGTGGAATGGAACATGCTGATGGCTGCGACGATGCTGATTATGCTTCCACCACTTATTGTATTCTTTGTTGCACAAAAATACTTTATTGAAGGCATTTCCATCTCTTCTGCAATCAAGGGCTAATCGTCCATATTACAGAAGAGATAAGCGGTGAGCCAAACCGCAGAGGAGGACAACCATGGCCACATTAACAAGCAGACATCCATTTAATTTGTATTATAACGCAGGTGAATACGTAAAAATTTGCGGTACCCAGGACGGATATTTTCCTGATTTCGGGCATCATATGGCTAACGAAATGGGCGGTGTATGGCTTCATCCGATCAAGCTGCTGGACGGTTTCTGGCTGAAGGTAACCGATCTCGATCGCAACATTGCCGTATGGGCAAGGGCAGACGGATTTACAAGCGAATCATGGGTGGAAGCCGTTTCGATTATGATCATGGTTTGAGTCACATTCCGGTATCCATCGAACGCAGTCAATTTGCCCCTGATTATGAAAAAGGCATGGTCGCAGAGTATGAGATCAGCGCTTACGGCAAAGGAACAACCCGGCTCAAGCTGGAACTGCTGTCACGTACCGATCTACGTCCGGTCTGGTATTCCGATGAGATCGGAATCATCCCAGGAGTGGGTGAAACGGCAGAAGCCATTTCTTCACGCAAGGTCATCGTAAAAGATGACGCCCAAGACTGGTATGCCATGATTGGCAGTGACCTGCCGGGAACGGAAATGACAGTTGGGCCTGAGATTTATGGACCGGAACTGACGGCAGGCAAAGGCACAGGGATTTCTTTTGTAACAGAGTGCTCGCTGGAGGAGAAGGATGTGTTCCGCTTCCGGTTATTTGTTGCCGGGTCAGAGTCGTCCCGTGAAGCTTGTGAGCAGACTTATGCAGTCATTGAACGTGACCACGTTCGTTTGAAAGAGCAGAAGCAGCAGTTCTACGATAAGCTGGATCAGCGCTCAGTGCTTACCATTGAAGGTGAAGATGAGCTGAACGAGCAATTTGCCTGGGTGAAGCGCAATAATCAGTGGCTGGTACAGCAAGTGGACGGAATCGGTCGCGGATTGACGGCAGGTGGACCCACGTATCCGTGGTGGTTCGGCTGTGATAGTACGTATGCGCTTCAGGGTGTGCTTGCTACGGGAGACCATCAATTGGTGCGTGATACGCTGAATTTGTTGCTGGAGAAATCGAAAGAAGCAAATGGTAATGGACGTTTTGTGCATGAAGTGACTACGATCGGAGCCGTATCTAATCGCGGAAACACGCAGGAGACGGCACACTATATCGCCTTTGTATGGGAAATGTTCCTGTGGACGGGGGACGATGCACTTCTGCGCGAGCATTACGACTACTGTATTCAGGGCATCGACTGGCTGCTGGACGAGATGGATCCGGACGGAGATCTGTTCCCTTCCGGTTACGGTATCATCGAGATTGCCGGCTTGAATATGGAGCTGATTGATAGTGCCGTATATACAGCGAAGGCTCTTCAGGCGCTAGAGCACATGAGTCTCTATTTGGGTGAAACGAAGCGGCACCAGACCTATCAAAAACTCGCGGAACAAGCGGTACGCGCGGTGAATGATGTGTATTGGTCCGAAAAAGATAGCCTTTATGCGGATGCGGTTGCACCTATTTCCGATATTGTGCCCAAGGTGGATTACATGGTTTCTCTCGCTGAAAAGCAGGGGATCACAGACTACCGGGAGTACGTGGAAGGATTGTTGGCTGATGCGGGAGACGATCAGAATGATCGTGGCTGGCTGCTGAACAAAAACTGGGTTATTGTTACGCCGATGGAAGCGGGAATTGCCGATCAGGATAAAGCACAGCGTGCTCTGGAAGCGATGCGGAACCGGGACTTCATCGGTGAATACGGTACTTATCTTGCTGCCATGTATCAACAGGGTACGATGACAATCTCTACCGGAGCGCATGCCGTTGCCGAAGCGGCTTACGGGCATCCGGATCACGCGCTGGATTTGCTGCGCCGGATGGGGAAAAGCTTCTCACGTGTACTGCCGGGTTCGTTCTCGGAGATGTCCCCGGACTACGGCTGTGTAGTGCAGGCATGGACGATCTATGCATTTGCCGTGCCTGTAGTACGGCATTTCTTCGGAGTTCAGCCGGAAGCACAAAAGCGCCAGTTGACGATATCACCTGTATTGCCACAGGCGTGGGCTGACAAGAAGTGCAGTCTGGAGCATCTGATGGTAGGCGAAGCAGAGTTCAATATTCATTTTGAATCCCGTGAGGGCAAACGGGTTGCGAGCATTTTCAACGAATCAGGCTGGACGGTCGTTCTGGACTGGAAGGGTGAGAGACGGGAAAGCAACGAGAAACGAATTGAATGGCAACTATAATGTTCAACTAAACATTTACACGATAACGGAGAGGGCAGAAATAACCTGAAGAAGCAGCGCGTTCGCCTTTATCCCCGGATTTTCCCTTCTGAGAAGGATATCAAAAAAATCTCGGGATAACAGCGATCGAAAGGTTGTTCTGTCATCGTAGTGGCCAGTGTAAATAACTTTTAGTTGAACTTATCTAGAGCAATGACATGGGGAGGAACGGAAAGATGAAAGGGAACGGAGCACTTCAAGCCGTTATTTTTGATTTGGATGGTGTCATCACCGATACGGCAGAGTACCATTATGTTGCATGGAAGCAGCTTGGAGAAGAGCTGGACATCCCGTTTGACCGCGAGTTCAACGAGCAGTTAAAGGGCATTAGCCGCGGGGAATCGCTGGAGCGCATTTTGCGTCTGGGTGGTAAAGAAAATACGTATTCGGCAGAGGAAAAGGAAGAATTCGCAAGCCGTAAAAATGAACATTATGTATCGCTGCTGGACTCGCTGACACCGGAACACACCTACCCTGGAATTCGGGAATTGCTGCTTGAGCTGCAAGCCTCCGGCATTCCGGCGGTCATCGCCTCCGCGAGCAAAAACGCACCCCAAATTTTGAAGGCGCTGGAGCTGGATTCGCTGTTCCGGTATGTGGTACATCCGGATTCGGTACCACACGGCAAACCCGCACCTGATCTGTTCCTGCGAGGAGCAGAAGAAGTGGGTGCTGACGTGAAGGCCTGCATCGGCATCGAGGATGCGCAGGCGGGCGTTGAGGCCATCAAAGCCGCAGGCATGATCGCTGTGGGTATTGGCGAAGAAGCTGTGCTCAAAGGTTCCGGAGCGGACGTGGTGTTGAAGGATACGACACAGCTAACGCTGTCTTTTCTGGTAAGCACATTGAGAGAGACTCGCTGAAAGAAGTTTAATGAAGTAAAGTAATGCGAGAAAGGGGAGATGCAGCATGAACCGGGCGTGGTGGAAAGAAGCCGTTGTGTACCAGGTCTACTGGCGGAGCTTCCTGGATGCGAATGGGGATGGCATCGGGGATTTGCAAGGCTTGATGCTCAAGCTCGACTATATCAAAAGTCTAGGTATTGATGTCATCTGGCTTAATCCGATTTATGAATCACCGGATAAAGACAACGGGTACGATATCGCTGATTATTACCGCATTATGGCGAAAGCCGGAACGATGGAGCAGTTTAAGCAGTTACTGGACAAGGTCCATGAACTGGGCATGAAGCTCATTATGGATCTGGTGGTCAATCATACATCAGAGCAGCATGCATGGTTTGCGGAATCGCGTTCATCCGTCGATCATCCGAAACGGGACTGGTATATTTGGAAGCCGGGTAAGACGGATGGCCCGCCGAACAACTGGCGTTCCTATTTCGAACCGTCGACATGGACTTATGACGAGCGGACAGGGGAGTATTATTTCCATTCCTTTGCCAAGGAGCAGCCTGATCTGAATTGGGAAAATGCTGAACTGCGTCAGGAGATTTATCGGATGATGCGTTTCTGGCTGGATCAGGGCATTGACGGCTTCCGCATGGATGTCATTAATTTGCTGGCCAAGCTGGAAGGCTTCCCGGATGCGGAGCACCCGGAGCATATTGATTATCTGGGCAATAATCCGGGCATTCATGAATATTTGCAGGAAATGAACCGGGAGGTTCTCCAGCATTATGACATCATGACTGTGGGGGAAATTCCGTTTGTCACACCAGAGGATGGCCTTCTGTATGTGGGGGATAACCGGAAAGAGCTGCATACATTATTCCACTTCCAGGTGGCAGATGACATGCCTACATGGGATCTGGCACGGTACAAGGAAATTCAGGAGAGCTGGTACGAAGCGTTCCGCAATGAAGGATGGAACTCCCAGTTCCTGAACAATCACGATCACACACGACAGGTTTCAAGGTACGGCAATGATGGACAATACCGTGTGGAATCAGCCAAACAACTGGCGACCATGATTCATACCCTTCCGGGCACACCGTACATTTTCCAGGGAGAGGAGATCGGCATGACGGGTGTCCGGTTCTCTTCCATTGATGAATATCATGATATTGCCATGAAGAACAAGTATAAGGAAGAGATAGGCAAAGGCCGTGCGCCAGATGAAGTGCTTCGCAGTCTTCAGCCGCTGAGCCGGGATAATTCCCGCACACCAATGCAGTGGGACAGCACCAAGCACGCCGGGTTTACCGAAGGTCAGCCTTGGATGCAGGTGAATCCCAACTACGAAGAAATTAATGTGGAGCGGGATTTGGCCGCGCAGGACTCCATATTTGCATATTATCAGCAACTGATCGCCCTGCGTAAAACGCACGCGGTTATGGTCTATGGAGATTATCGTGACCAATCGGCAGGGGAAGAGCATGTATATGCCTATAGCCGCAGTCTGGATGGAGAGACATGGCTTGTCATTCTCAATCATTCGGATCAGGAGCAGTCCTATCGTCTGCCTGCTTCATTCGCTGATCGAACCACGAGTGCCCGCTTGGTCATTGGCAATCTGAATCGGCCAACCTCTGATGAGGTTAGTACTGGCACCCTTCGTTTGCTTCCTTACGAGGCACTTATTTACGCCCTATAAACCATCGCAAGTTAACTTAGCCTGACGGGGATTTCCCCGTCGGGTTCTTTTTTATAAAAAAAGGTACACAAAAGATACACAATGAACTAAAATAAACTTATATGAACATTATCTGACTCACGAAAGGAATGGATAAATGATGCAAAACCGATATGCTGCACACCCGAATGAAGTAAAAACGTATGATACTGCCCGTCTGCGCGAGGAATTCCTGATGGAGCAGCTGTTTGCAACAGATGAATTGGTGACGGTATACTCTCATGTAGATCGTTATATTGTAGGAACGGCTGTACCTCAAAGCAAGGATATCGCACTTGAAGTGAATCTGAAGGATATCGGAACGAACTTTTTCCTGGAGCGTCGTGAAATCGGTATCATTAATGTTGGAGGCCACGGAACCGTGACAGCTGACGGTCAAGGATACGAGATCGGTGCAAAAGAGTGCCTATATATCGGCAGAGGTGTAAAAGAAGTTGTATTTAAGAGCAACGGCAACGAACAGCCGGCCCAGTTTTATTTTGTATCCACACCTGCGCACCATACGTATCCTACGCAAAAGGCAACCCAGGAGCAGGCTCAGCCGAACCATCTCGGCAGCATTGAAAGCTCTAATGAACGGACGATTTATCGCTATATCCACCAGGGAGAAGGCGGGATCCAGAGCTGCCAGCTGGTGATGGGCATTACGGAACTCGACAAGGGCAACATGTGGAACACCATGCCTGCACATACCCACAACCGCCGTTCCGAAGTATACTTGTACTGGAACCTGCCGGAAGATGGCGTCGTATTCCACATGATGGGCGAGCCAAACGAAACACGGCATCTGGTTGTACGTGACCGTCAGGCCATCATTTCCCCAAGCTGGTCCATCCATAGTGGTGTCGGTACGAGCAGCTATACCTTCTGCTGGGCAATGGCTGGTGAAAACCAGACGTTCGAGGATATGGACGGCGTGGCAATGAAGGACCTGAAATAATAAATTACAAATATCTTTTTTAAGTTGAACTCAAGAAGACACGAGAACGGAGGGGACAGAAAGGACCTGAAGAAGCGAAGCTAAAAGCATTCTGGAAAGAAAGCTGCTTCGGAAGCATAAGCTTGTCTTTATCACCGGATTTTCCCCTTGAAGAAGGGGATCAAAAAAATCTGGGGATAAGAGCGATCGGAAGGTTTTCTGTACCTGAAGTGTTATGTGTTAAACTTGTTACCTTAATAAAGATGTATAGGAAGTTGATCTGTGATGAATCCATTGAAAAGACATGAAAAAATTATGGAGGCTCTGCTGGAACGGCAGGAAGTCACCGTCAGTGATCTGAGTGAGCTGCTGCAGGTGACGGGCAAAACTGTACGAGAGGATCTCGATAAGCTGGAAAGTATGGGATTGCTCGTACGTGTCCATGGAGGTGCGATGCTGGCTCAGAACGACCAGTATGGTATTCTTACGAGTCGTGGAGCAACGGAAAAGCATCATTCCGAGAAAACGGAGATTGCCGAGCGAGCTCTTGCGTATATCCGCCCAGGAGATATTGTTGCGTTGGACGGCGGAAGCACCACACTGGAGATGGCGAAGCGCCTGGACAATCAATCGATTACTGTGGTTACCAATGATCTGTTCATTATTGCGGAGCTGACCAAAAAGGAACAGGTGCGGCTGGTTGTGCCAGGCGGAGCAAGAGTGCGCAATATGCTGGTGGGAGACGATACGGCGGCCTTCATTTCCGGGCTTAACATTCATAAAGCGTTTATCTCAACGACGGCACTTCATCCTGAATTTGGACTTTCCATATACACAGGAGATCTGGTTCCACTGAAAAAAGCAATGATTTCTGCTTCTCAGCAGGTCTATGGCGTCGTGGATCATTATAAATTTGGACAATTTGCCCTTCGGACCTTTGCACACTGTTCGGAGCTGGATTGCATCATCAGCGACAGTCGTCTGGATGAGGAAACAGCAGCCCTATACAGGCAAAATGGCATCGAAGTGGATTATCAGAGCTGACCTTCAGTTCCACAGTGGTTACGTGACTGCCGAAGCTGAAGTACAGGGTTTGTATACCAATTAAGCATGCGGAGGAATCATTCATGAACCCATTTGATTTAAGCGGACAAGTTGCACTTGTCACTGGTACATCGGGAGGACTGGGGCAAGGAATGGCGATTGGCCTTGCTGAAGCCGGGGCAGATGTTGTGCTGGTGTCTTACTCCAATCCATCGGAAACAGCGCGTGCCATTGAAGCTCTCGGACGTAAAGCCTATGTGATTGAAGCTGATTTGAGCCGTGAGGATGAACTGACCGGGGTGTTTGAGAAGGCATTAGCCTTTCAGGGAAGAATCGATATTCTGGTCAACAATGCGGGAATTATTCGTCGCACGCCTGCAGCTGACCACGGACAACAGGATTGGCATGATGTCATTGGTCTTAACCTGAATACGGTATTTTTCCTGAGCCAATTGGCCGGCAGACATATGATTGAACGCGGGAGCGGCAAAATCATCAACATTGCATCCATGCTGTCCTATCAGGGCGGAATTAACGTACCGGGATACACGGCCAGTAAACATGGGGTAGCCGGTTTAACGAAAGCACTCGCGAATGAGTGGGCAGGTAAAGGCGTTCAGATCAACGGGATTGCACCAGGCTATATGGAAACAGACAATACAACTCAGATTCGCGCCGATGAAAATCGTTACCGTGACATCACGGCACGGATTCCGGCTGGTCGCTGGGGAACACCTGAGGATCTGAAAGGACCGGTGGTATTCCTGGCATCGGCGGCTTCGGATTATTTGAATGGTCACGTACTGAATGTGGATGGCGGCTGGATGGCTCGTTAAACCTGCGAGCGTCCGATTGCAAAGGAGGCAGTGACATGAAACTTGGTATTCTTGCGCATACGTTTGGCAAACAGCCTACAGCACAGCTTGCACAGACCATCGCGGATAACGGATTTAATTCGGTACAGCTGGCATTAGCCAAGGCGTTGTCGGATGTGGATTCAGGCAATGGCAAGCTGAGCCCTGGACTGGCGAATGAGATCGGAGATCAATTCGCACAGCGCGGGGTCAAGATTGCAGTACTGGGTTGCTACATTAACCCGATTGATCCTGATCCGGTGGCACGTCGTGCAGACATGGATCGATTCAAGGAACATTTGCGCTATGCCCGGGATTTTGGTTGCAGCATGGTGGCAACGGAGACCGGCGGCCTGGATACGTATCACGATACTCATCCGGATGGATATGAAGAAAAGGCGTGGTCGGTGCTGCGGGAGACGGTAGAGGAACTGGCGGAAGAGGCAGAAAAGTGGGGCGTTCATGCGGCGATTGAGCCTGTGTCAACCCATACGCTGCATACGCATGAACATATGATCCGCCTGTTTGAAGAGATTCCTTCATCCAATCTAGGCATGCTGTTCGATCCTTGTAATCTGATCAAACAGCCGCATGTGGCTAACCAGTCTGCATTCCTGCGTGAAGTGATGGAATCCCTGTATCAGCGCATCATTGTCATCCATGCCAAAGATGTGGCTTTCAATGCGCAAGGGGAGAAGTTCAATCCTGTGCCCGGCGAGGGCATTTTAGATTATCCGTTATTTTTTGAACTGTTAAAGACCTATAAACCACACATCGATATTTCACTAGAAGGGGTAACGGCGGAAGAAGCTGTTCCAGCGGCCAAGCATTTACGTGAGATATGGAATGGGGTTTCGGGTATAAACGGTAATGAGTGAGGCATCAGTCCAGTAGATGATAGTTGCAAACAATTCGGAGAACCTTTGCGGGAGCAAAGGTTTTTTTGGTATAGCGTTCGTAAGCCATCCATAATTAACATTTCTCATCGGAAAAATCGGAAATAATTCTTTTCAAAAGCGACATCTTGTGAGAGAATATGGAAAACATACGCCATCATGCCATGACATCTAGGGATTTGCCAAACCGTATAAGTTAAGGGAGGAAACAGATTTATGTCAAACGAGCGTGAGCTTTCATTTGAAACATTGGCAATTCATGCAGGCCAGGAGATTGATCCGACCACCCATGCACGTGCTGTACCGTTGTACCAAACAACATCCTACGGATTCCGTGATACGGAGCATGCAGCCAATCTGTTTGGATTGAAAGAGTTTGGCAACATCTATACCCGTCTGATGAACCCGACCACGGATGTGTTCGAACAACGTATTGCTGCGCTTGAGGGAGGCGCTGGTGCTTTGGCTACTGCTTCCGGTCAGGCAGCGATTACGTTCTCCCTCTTAAACATCGCAGGTGCCGGAGACGAGATTGTTTCCGCAGCAAGTCTGTATGGGGGAACGTACAACCTGTTCTCAACCACACTACCGAAACTTGGCCTGGATGTAAAGTTTGTAGATTCCAGCGATCCGGAAAATTTCCGGGCGGCGATTACGGATAAGACCAAAGCATTGTACGCGGAAACGATCGGTAATCCGCAAGGCAACGTACTGGACATTGAAGCCGTGGCAGCTATTGCTCATGAACATGGCATTCCTTTGATTGTAGACAACACATTCCCAAGTCCATATCTGCTTCGTCCAATCGAGCATGGAGCTGATATTGTCGTTCATTCGGCCACCAAATTTATTGGCGGTCACGGTACATCCATTGGTGGTGTTATTGTGGACAGCGGCAAATTCGACTGGAAAGCGAGTGGCAAGTTCCCGGGACTGACAGAACCGGATTCCAGCTACCATGGCGTGGTGTATACGGACGCCGTTGGACCAATTGCATATATTATCAAAGCTCGTGTGCAATTGCTGCGTGACTTTGGTGCTACGATCTCACCTTTCAATTCATGGTTGCTCATTCAAGGACTGGAGACTCTGCATCTGCGTGTAGAACGTCATAGCAGCAACGCGCTGGCTGTGGCGCAATATCTGGAGAAGCATGAGGATGTGGAATGGGTCAGCTACGCTGGTTTGCCAAGTCACCCTTCCTATGAGCTGGCACAGAAGTATTTGCCGAAAGGCCAGGGAGCCATTCTGACCTTTGGTATCAAAGGCGGCGTTGACGCGGGTCGCAAATTAATTGAGAGTGTCAAACTGCTCTCTCACCTTGCTAACGTGGGTGACTCCAAGTCACTGATTATCCACCCGGCAAGTACGACGCACCAACAGCTGACAGAAGATGAGCAGACTGCAGCAGGCGTTAATCCGGAGCTGATTCGTTTATCTGTGGGTACAGAGAATATTCAGGATATTATTTACGATCTGGAGCAAGCCATTAAAGCAAGTCAGCAATCAAGCGTTAGTGTTTAATTCATAACGTTAATAAATTAAATTCACACGGGCCGCTTGTCCTTATGGACGAGTGGCTTTTTTTATTTTATACCGAAGGTGGGGAATACCCATTTACAAATGCAAAGCACAGGCATATAATAAAGCAAAAGTTGTATTGGGTAAAAATAATTGCATAAGTACAAAAATGATTATCATTCTCATTTGATTGCCATGCTGCTGCGGGATTCCCGCAGCAGCATGTGCCATTTTTAGGGCATTAACAATGGCTCTCATTCTCAATACGACAACATTCAGGGAACATGGCTGCATTAAAAATGCAGTCCACAACCCCATATTCAGAAAGGATTGTGATTCATATGCAAGCAGTACACCAACCCGTTCAAACGAAAGCAAAAGCTGAACAACGTTCAGCGAATACACCCGGTCCGGGCCGGGGACGCAAACCGGACTTTCGGGCCATGCTGCGCAACAAGGAAATGCAAGCTGCTCTGGGTAGTGGGCTTTTGATGCTCATGGCGTGGGCAACAGCATCGTGGTCCGATCCCGTATCCGTGGTGTTATATATTGTTGCTTATGCGATAGGTGGATGGACCAAGGCCAAAGAAGGTATAGAGACATTGGTCAAGGATCGTGACCTCGATGTGAATCTGCTCATGATTGCAGCATCGCTCGGAGCGGCAGCCATTGGCTACTGGAATGAAGGTGCCATGCTGATCTTTATTTTCGCGTTAAGTGGTGCCCTTGAAAGTTATGCGACGGAGCGCAGTCACAAGGATATTTCTTCGCTGCTGGCGCTCAAGCCGGAAACAGCGCTGCGGATTGAGGATGGGAACATGAATCTAGTATCCATCGAAGATTTGCAGCCTGGCGATCTGTTATTGGTCAAACCAGGCGAGTTAGTTCCGGCAGATGGCGTGGTGTTTCGTGGGAGCTCTTTTATCAATCAGGCCTCGATTACAGGAGAATCCTTACCGGTGGATAAAGCCGCTGGTGACGAAGTATTTGCAGGTACTGTGAACGGCGAAGGTGCTCTGTATGTGGAGGTAACTAAATCCGCTGAAGGATCGTTGTTTGGCAAAATCATTAAACTGGTGGAAGAGGCGCAGACGGAAGTGCCAGATTCCCAACGCTTTATTGAGCGATTCGAGGGGATATACGCCCGTATTGTTGTCGCTGTAACGTTGTTGGTCATTGGGGAATGCCGTTATTGCTTGGCTGGACATGGAATGACGCATTTTACAAAGCCATGGTCTTTCTGGTGGTGGCTTCACCTTGTGCACTGGTCTCTTCCATAATGCCGGTCATGTTATCAGCCATGTCCAGCAGTGCGCGTCGCGGTATTCTGTTCAAGGGTGGTGCTCATGTGGAGAACATGGCCCAGACCCGGGTGGTTGCTTTTGATAAAACGGGGACGTTGACGATGGGCACACCACAAGTAACAGACATTGTAACCGCAGAGGGCTATGATCGGGCACGGCTGCTAGGTGCGATAGCCGCCATTGAGAACCTTTCGATGCATCCGCTGGCTCGTGCCATTGTGGAACAAGCGACCAAAGAGGACATCGTACTGCCGATTGCCGAACAGGTTCAGGCTCTGACAGGCTGGGGAATTGAGGGAAACGTAGACGGTGTTCTCTGGAAAATTGGCAAAACGGACGTCATTGATTCAATGGGGTCGGAGAATGTGATATACGGAAACGACAATCAGAATGGATTAGGCGAGCAAGCGGTGAAAGACGCTTCTGTATGGAAGGATATTCGCTCCCGTCTGGAGGGAGAAGGCAAAACGGTGTCGGTTGTAACAGCGAACGGGAATTGGCAGGACTAATTGCGTTGAGGGATACAGTTCGGCCACAAGCGGCCGCCGCGGTGAAGAGGCTGGAAGCCATGGGCGTGAAAGTAGTGATGTTGACAGGCGACCGCCCTGAATCAGCAGCAGTGATCGCCCGTGAAACAGGCGTGAGCTTGGTATATGCAGGTTTGCTGCCCGAAGGTAAAGTGAAACAGGTGCATTTGCTTCGTGAACAGTATGGGCAAGTGCTGATGGTTGGGGATGGCGTAAATGATGCGCCTGCACTTGCGGCGGCAACGGTTGGTATGGGCATGGGTGTATCGGGTAGTGGCACGGCACTGGAAGTGGCGGATGTGGTGCTGATGAATGACAATATTGAAGAGATCGCCTGGGTGATCAGGCAGGCTCGACGGGCACAGCGGACGGTGAAGCAGAATATGTTTTTTGCCATTACGGTTATTCTTGCGCTGATTGCGGGCAATTTCCTGCAGGACGTTGCATTGCCATTGGGTGTGGTAGGCCATGAAGGCAGCACAATTCTGGTTATTCTGAACGGGTTGAGATTGCTGCGCTAATGAGAAGAGATAAGAAGAAGTTTACGTCTGGGACGGTGCTTCCTCAATTAATGAAGCTTAATTCAGCGTTTGAATCTCAAGTCAACGGGTAATGATTCAAAAGAGAAGATTCTAGATGGGCGTTCTGAATGGAACAGAATTATAGAGCGTTTATTCTATTGAAGATTAACCATATAAAATTTTAATCGCACAGACTGGCCGTTTGCCGCTGTAACGATTTGACGATGAGGGAGCTGTGCAATATGGGGCGTTACGTACAAGTAGAACCGAATGTGAGTATATTTGTTGAAGAAATTGGTGAAGGAACACCGGTTATCTTTTTGCACGGCTGGCCCGTCAATTATAAAATGTTCGAGTATCAATTAAATGTATTGCCGAATCAGGGTATTCGTGCGATTGCCATCGATTTCAGAGGTTACGGCAAATCGGATAAGCCTTCGACAGGGTATGATTATGACCGCATGGCGGACGATGTTCGTGCCGTGATTGATGACCTGCAACTGACGGATGCTGTACTTGCAGGCTTCTCCATGGGTGGAGCGATTGCCGTGCATTATATGGCCCGCCATGCGGGACATGGTGTATCCAAGCTGGCGCTATTGTCAGCGGCGGCACCGGTGTTCACACAGCGCGAAGGTTATCCGTATGGATTGCCTCCGGCGCAGCTGACCGAGCAGATTATCGAGCCGATCTTCGCAGATCGTCCGAAGCTGCTGGAGACGTTTGGCGGTATGTTTTTCGCGAAGCAGCACAGCCAGTCGTTCATGGATTGGTTCCATGCTTTGGGCATGGAAGCCTCATCTTACGGCACGATTAACAGCGCGATTGCCCTGCGGGATGAGGATTTGCGCGGGGATCTGAGTTCGATTCAGGTACCAACAGCCATTTTGCACGGAAAAAAGGATGAGATCTGTCCGTTTGAGTTCGCCGAAGAGATGCATAAGGGCATTGCCGGTTCTCAATTGATTGCTTTTGAGGAGAGCGGTCATGGGGCGTTCTATGATGAATTGGAAAAATTCAATGCCGAATTGATTCGATTTATCAAATCCGGATTGTAATGGTCAACCGATCTTTACAGATCGTTCCAACGATTTCATTCAATCTTCATTTGTGAACAAAAAAAGAACCTGGAAGTTCAGCGAGCCGCTGTCCTTTTAGGTTTTTTTTGCCGTCCATCGTTGTGTTCATGTGAGGGCTGTCCCTTCATTAGAAAAGTTCAGTCAGGCCAATCATCGTGATCAGTCCGAGCAAAAAGGAAACCGTTGCCGCCCGCGCATTGCCATCGCCGTGGCTTTCGGGAATCAGTTCCTTGTACACGATGAACATCATTGCACCCGCTGCAAAGGCAAGACCATAAGGGACCAGACCGGATACCAGACTACTGAGTGTGTAACCAATCATGGCTGTAACAATTTCAACTGCACCCGTCAGCGTGGCGATGCCGAGCGCCTTGAAGCGACCAATGTTCTGATTGACAAGGAAGAGGGCAACCAGGAATCCTTCAGGCGCATTCTGCAATCCAATGGAAAAGGCAATCAGATTGCCAAGTCCTGCGTCACTGCTCGCGTAGCTGACACCTACCGATAGCCCTTCGGGCAGGTTATGCATGGTGATGGCTGCAATGATCATGAAGGCTTTGGCTTCAATTTTGAAAGGCATCTTCTCGGGATTTTCAAGATCCACATGTGGAATCTTCATCTCAAGCACAAGCAGGACCATGCTGCCGAGCATAATACCGAGGGCTAGTACGAACAGATTGGATTGCCCGAGCGCTTCCGGAATGAGATTGTACACCGAGGCAGAGGTCATGATGCCTGCTGCATAGGCAAGCAAAATATCACGCAGACGGTGGGTTACTTTGCGCATAAATAGAATAGGTATGGCCCCAAGGCCGGTAGACATGGCTGAGATAAAGCTGCCAATGAGTGCATCGTTCATGCTTCCATTTTCCCTCCTGATGAAGACTTCTTCATAATCGCTGCCGAGCATTGACACCGTACATAAAAGCGCTCATAATGAACAACAGATTAGAATGATTATAAATTAGAATTCCGTTTCTGCATAGGTTAATTGTCATAATAGGCAGGTCAAGTGGACATGATCTAGGCTTTTGTTCTAGTGTATGCAAAAGCAATTGCTTTTGATGCCGGAGAGCCTGACCTTTTTGCAGAACCCGGGGAGGAACTATACATGTATAAATCAATTATTATTGGAACAGGCCCTGCAGGGCTGACAGCAGCAATCTATCTGGCACGTGCTAACTTGAATCCACTCGTTATTGAAGGACCGCAACCTGGTGGTCAACTGACAACAACAACCGAAGTGGAGAACTTCCCAGGTTTCCCTGACGGCATCATGGGTCCTGAACTGATGGACAATATGCGCAAACAAGCAGAACGCTTCGGTGCAGAATTCCGTACAGGCTGGGTAAACAACATCGATATGAGCGAGCGTCCATTCAAGGTTCAGGTTGAAGGTATGGGTGAGCTTGTATCGGAAACCTTGATCCTGTCTACAGGCGCTTCTGCTAAATACCTCGGTATTCCTGGCGAAGAAACGAATGTGGGCCGTGGTGTCAGCACTTGTGCGACATGTGACGGATTCTTCTTCCGCAACAAAGAAATCATCGTTATTGGCGGTGGCGACTCCGCGCTGGAGGAAGCGAGCTTCCTGTCCCGTTTCGGTTCCAAAGTAACCCTGGTACACCGTCGTGAGGAATTGCGTGGTTCCAAAATCATGCAGGATCGTGCACGCAGCAACGAGAAAGTGGAGATGGCATTGAACCGCACCCCTCTTGAAGTGCTGGCTTGCGACAACGGCGTAACTGGATTGAAAGTATTGAACAACGAAACAGGTGAAGAAGAAATCATCCCGGCTAGTGGTGTATTCGTAGCGATTGGTCACACACCAAACACCGGATTCCTGGGCGGACAGATCACAACCGATGAGCACGGTTATATTCTGACTACACCGGGCACCTCCGAGACGAATATCCCAGGCGTATTTGCTTGTGGTGACGTACAGGATACCCGTTACAAACAAGCGATTACAGCAGCAGGTAGTGGATGTATGGCTGCGATGGATACAGAGAAATATATTGAAAGCTTGGAGCACAGCGCAGTAGTCCTGTAAGGGAAGAGCTGTATATATCAATAGATTAGTCTATAAAAAACAATATGAGGTGAATAAACATGGAAAACGTAATTGTATACACATCAACCAACTGCCCAAACTGCAAATCGGTAAAAAGCTTCCTGGCTGACAAAGGCATCTCTTATGAAGAGCGCAACATCGAGACAAGCGACGAGTTCGCCCAACAAGTATGGGATATGGGCGTACGTGCCGTGCCTCTGACTGTTATTGGTGAACACCGCATTCTGGGTATGAACAAAACCCAATTTGCCAAAGCGCTGGACGCTTAATTTACCCTTATAGGGTAAGTTCAAGTCACATGGAGCTATTCCGGTTCGCGCGAGCCGTTTGAATATATATTGGGGAGCCTTGGTCCAGTTCAGGACTGAGGCTTCTTTTATTTGAATTAGGTAGTTCATCACACTGAATGGTCTAGTGCAGTTCAACCCGTCTGTATGATGAAAAAACCCCTTTCACAGCTACAACAGAGCACATGTTTCATGAACTCTTTTGTGGATGTAAAAAGGGATTTGACATTAAAACCATACCTATTTTATCTAAAAAAGATACTCATAAAGGTCTGAAATACAACATACACCAGTACGCCTGACAGCATGTACATGAAACCAGCCTTCTTTTTGCTCTGAAACAATCGAAGTATGCCAAGGCTGAACAGCGGCGCAAGCACGATCAGGAACAGGAGTACGGTGACAAACATTTGCGCCGAGATATCTGAAGTATCCACGTAGGTCACGAATTTTCACTCCGTTTCGTTATCGGAATTAACATAGCGACATTCATGCCGCGATGACAAAAATCACATAACCCTATTATACCTCTGGATTTCTTTAACAAAAAGGGAGGAAATGGGGCAAAATGATGTCAATTTTCATCGATTATTAGACGGAAACTCTTATTTTACCTAAAAATTGGGAAATGGCTGAGTAAGCGGCACCAACACGCGTGGACTGACTACCCAGGGCTGCCCATTCAATCTGCAAACTGCGGCGGTGATAGGGCAACGTACGCTCCTCCACCACTTGTTTCAGTGCCGTTTCAATCCATGGTCCTGCTTCAGAAAGAGGGCCACCGATAATGATACGCTCCGGGTTGAAGCTGTTGACAATATTGGTGATGCCCACGCCTAGTTTACGACCGATTTCTTGGTACAGCTTCAATACATCTTCATGGCCTTGCTGTGCATAATCAATCAATTCCCGTGTAGTATGTGCAGGCAAAATCAACTGATGATCGGGGTGCTCATAAGCTTTCTCCGAAGCATATAACTCCCAGCAGCCACGATTGCCACAGGAGCAAGGTCTGCCCTCTGCTTCAATGGACATATGGCCTGTTTCTCCCGCATATCCCCAGGCTCCTTTGTACAGCTCGCCATCCACCATAATGCCTGAACCAATCCCGATGCCTGCGCTGATATAAATCAGATGACGTACTCCAATGCCTGCACCAAAATTTAATTCTCCATGCGCACCTGCATTGGCTTCATTATCGATTGTCACTGGGAGCTCGAACGCATCTTCCAGCATGGCACGCAGGGGGACCTTCTCCCACCCCAGGTTGGGCGCAAACAGCACCGTTCCTTCCTCGTCCACCATGCCCGGCACTCCAATACCCATGCCGATCACGCCGTGAGGGGAGGGAGGGGCCGCATATATCAGATGTTCTGCGGCAAGCTTCAACTGTTCAAATACAGAGGACACATCATGATGTTCCAGCTTAACGGCGTACTCTGTGATAATATGACCTTCCAGATCGGTAAGCACACCCTTTAAGTGGGTCACGCTGAGCTCCAAGCCTACGGCATATCCCGCTGTACCCCGAAATAGCAGCATCAAAGGTTTGCGTCCACCGCTGGATTCCCCAGGCCCAATCTCCTGCAAGAGCTCATCATTGATCAGATCAGCAACCAGATTGGATACCGTGGCTTTATTCAGTCCTGTAATCTCGGATACCCGAGCACGGGAGAGGGGAGCATGACGACGAATCGTATCCAGGACGATCGACTTGTTTATTTTTTTGACCAGCATCTGGTCTCCGGTAATTTTCATATCCATAAGGCACTCCTATTCTTCTATAAAAGGGTTCAGACCCGTTATCCGTAAACAAGCTATTCGACTATTATAGCGTAAACAAACGCGCAAAAAACATTTTTATTTTTACTTTGTTTAACCAATAGACAAAGTATAACCGATGTGATAGGATAACGTTGTAAACGATTACTTTTAAAACTATTGAGGAGGCATTCTACATGGCCTATTTTGAATCCGTTAATAAAATTGCATTTGAAGGTAAAGATTCCACGAATCCATTTGCTTTTAAACATTATAATCCGGAAGAAGTTGTCGCTGGGAAATCAATGGAAGAGCACTTCCGTTTCGGCATGGCTTACTGGCATACATTAACAGCGGGTGGTAGTGACCCGTTTGGTGCGGAAACTGCTGTTCGTTCTTGGGATAAATACTCCGGTCTGGACCTCGCGAAAGTACGCGTGGAAGCGGCATTTGAATTTTTGGAAAAAATGAATCTCCCGTTCTTCTGTTTCCACGATGTGGACATCGCACCGGAAGGCAACAGCCTGCGTGAGTTCTACAGCAACATTGATACGATCGTAGACCTGATTGAAGGTCACATGAAATCCAGCGGCAAAAAACTGCTCTGGAACACAGCGAACATGTTCTCCAACCCGCGCTTTATGTTTGGTGCAGCTTCCACTTGCAACGCAGACGTGTACGCTCATGCTGCAGCGCAAATCAAGAAAGGTCTGGAAGTGGGTAAACGTCTGGGCGCAGAAAACTATGTGTTCTGGGGCGGTCGTGAAGGTTATGACACATTGCTCAACACAGACATGCAGCTGGAGCAAGACAACATTGCCCGCATGTTCCACATGGCAGTAGACTACGCGAAGGAAATTGGCTTTGATGCACAATTCCTGATCGAGCCTAAACCGAAAGAGCCAACCAAGCACCAATATGACTATGATGCAGCAACTTCCATTGCATTCCTGCAAAAATACGGTTTGGACAAACACTTCAAACTGAACCTGGAAGCTAACCATGCTACACTGGCTGGTCACACCTTCGATCACGAGATCCGCGTTGCCCGCACAAACGGCATGCTCGGTTCCCTCGATGCCAACCAAGGCGACATGCTGATCGGTTGGGATACAGATGAGTTCCCGGTGGATATGTACGATGCTACATTGACTATGTATGAAGTATTGAAAAACGGCGGTATCGGCCGTGGTGGTGTGAACTTCGACGCCAAAGTACGTCGTGGTTCCTTCGAAGCAGACGATCTGTTCCTGGCACACATCGCTGGTATGGATACGTATGCTAAAGGTCTGAAAGTAGCAGCGAAATTGATTGAAGATCGCGTGTTCGATGACTTCATCGAAAAACGCTATAGCAGCTTCAGCGAAGGTATCGGTGCAGATGTGGTTGCGGGTAAAGCAACACTGGCTTCCCTTGCAGAGTACGCGCTGAACAACGAAAGCCCACGCAAAAACCAATCCGGACGTCAGGAATTGCTGAGAGCGAAACTCAACCAATACATCCTGGCTGACTAATAGAAGTCAAGCAAAATGCAGGATGAAGGGATATCAGCCTACCTGAGAATACTCGGGTGTGGCTGAAACAGATCTTCGCCTGCACTGTGCGGGACCAGCTTGTACCACGGAACGCCTGAACAAGCATGACATTCGGACCGTCCCCGACTTTCCCCTGGGAAGGCGGGGACGGTTTTTTGATTAAACAAACTAAACGGTTTTTAAATTTTTGATATAAATGAATAATTTGCATGCAGAACGGAGTGAGCAGAAAGGACCCGAGGAAGCGGAGCGTGCGCATTATCCCCGGATTTCTCCCTTGCTAAAGGGTATAAAGGAAATCCGGGGTAACGGCGATCCGAGGGTTTTCTGATCACGGAGTGGCCACATGAGCATCAAGGTTTCATTTATATAATCCTGTTACAAACGAGAGGAGTTAACTCATGAGTTACGTAATTGGTGTCGATCTGGGAACAAGCGCAGTTAAAACTGTGCTGGTTAACCGTGAAGGGAAAGTAGCGTTTGAAGCATCCGAGGCTTATCCGTTGTACCAGCCCAAGGCTGGATACAGTGAACAAAATCCCGAGGATTGGGTAGAGCAGACGATTCTTTCGCTACGCAAATTGCTGGAAGTGTCCGGTGTACATCCTTCGGAAATCGAAGGACTGAGCTTCTCCGGGCAGATGCATGGATTGGTACTGGTGGACGCCGAGGGTAAACCGCTGCGTAATGCCATTCTGTGGAACGATACGCGGACAACGGCTCAGTGCCGCCGCATTGAGAAGGTGCTGGACGGGAAACTGTTAAGCATTGCCCGCAACCGTGCACTCGAAGGTTTTACACTGCCCAAAATCCTCTGGATACAGGAGAACGAGCCGGAATTGCTGCAACAAGCGGCCCTGTTCCTGCTGCCGAAGGACTATGTGCGATATCGCCTGACAGGTGATTATGCCATGGATTATTCGGATGCAGCGGGCACATTGCTGCTGGACGTTGCAGGCAAGCAGTGGAGCACAGAGATCGCGGAAGCTTTTGAACTGCCGGTATCCTTGTGCCCACGTCTTGTAGAGTCATTTGAGGAAGTGGGCACATTGCTGCCTGAGATTGCGGAGCAAACAGGACTTGCAGCGGCAACCAAAGTATTTGCAGGTGGTGCGGACAATGCATGTGGAGCCATTGGCGCAGGCATTCTGAGTGAAGGACAGACGATGTGCAGCATCGGAACGTCCGGGGTTGTGCTTTCCTATGAAGAGCGTAAGGATCTCGATTTCGAAGGCAAAGTGCACTTTTTTAACCACGGCGAGAAAGATGCCTTCTATATTATGGGGGTAACCCTTGCGGCTGGATACAGCTTGTCCTGGTTCAAAGATACATTTGCTGCGGACAAATCATTTGATGTACTCTTGCAGGGCATTGATGCGATTCCTGCTGGAAGCAACGGATTGCTGTTCACGCCTTATATTGTTGGTGAGCGTACGCCGCATCCAGATGCAAACATTCGCGGCAGCTTTATCGGCATGGATGCCGGACATAAGCTGGAGCATTTTGGACGTGCTGTTATGGAGGGCATTACGTTCTCGCTGCGTGAATCCATCGATATTTTGCGTAATGCTGGCAAAACAGTAAATGAAGTGATCTCCATTGGTGGAGGCGCCAAAAACGAAGCCTGGCTGCAAATGCAGGCCGATGTTTTCAATGCAACTATTGTGAAATTGGAAAGTGAGCAGGGACCAGCAATGGGCGCGGCGATGCTGGCAGCTTATGGCTGTGGCTGGTTCCTATCCTTGCAGGAATGTGCGGCGGCGTTCATTCGTCCAGCCAAATCCTATGCCCCAAATCCGGAAACGGTTGCCGTATATGATGGACTGTTTGCATTGTATCAGGGTGTATATGGGCAAACACGCAGCTTGAATGATCGACTGGCAGCATATCGTTGATTATTCAGACTTTTTCCAGATCGACATCTCACCAGATTGACATCTCAATAGATCATTAAATATTAAACCAATGAAATAGTTTATTAGGGAGGCACCTGCCAAAGCGGGTGCCTTTTTGTTGTTGCTCGTGAAGAGGCACATATCATATGCTCAAGTTTCTTAAACGTCATGAAAGGTCTACATGCCAGACATAACCCTCTTCCAGACGCGCATAGATTAGATATTGAGCTTAACAGGGGTTCAGCCAAATTAAACAGCCATATCACATCAGTTATAACGCGTGACAGACTCAGCCTGGAGGTGGGGATTTGGAAGATTGCGAAGGAACCACGAGGCCGCATGTCACCTTGTCCATGATTGTCCGCAATGAGGAACACAGGTATCTCAGACAGGCGTTGGAGACTCACCGGCCGTGGATTGATCGTGCGGTGATTATTGATGACGGCAGTACGGACAATACCGTTGCTTTATGCCAGGAAATGCTAGCGGGTATTCCCCTTACGTTGATTGTGAACCCGGCTTCTCTGTTTGCAGATGAGGTGAGTTTACGCAAGCAGCAGTGGGAGACCACGGTGGCTACCGGACCGGAATGGATTTTGAACCTGGACGCGGACGAAATTCTGACGACCGATTTTGGCATTGTTCGGAATCAACTGTTGGGTGGGACCGAGGACGCCATTTATTTCAGGTTGTTTGATATGTGGAGCGAGACGCATTACCGGGATGACGAATATTGGCAGGCTCATGCGTATTATCGGCCGTTTCTGGTCCGATATCGCCCGGAATGGAGCTATGAATGGAAGGAAACTCCGCAGCACTGCGGCCGTTTTCCACTAACTATTCAGCATTTTGCCTATGGATGCCATTCCCCTCGGGTGAAGCATTATGGCTGGGCACGTGCAGAGGACCGAATTCGTAAATACGAGCGTTACCAGGCATTGGACCCGGATGCGAGATATGGCTGGAAGGAACAGTACGAATCTATTTTGGATACAGAGCCAAGACTCCTGCAATGGTCGGAATAAGGGAAGGAGGACAATCCATTTGAAGAAGGAAAAAGAAAAAGGTAAAGAAGAGCCAAAGGAAAAGATTCTTATCGCAAGTCCTGTTCGGCAGACGGCTGGGGTACTCCGTGAATATCTTCAGTCCCTAGAATCGCTTGAGCGAACGACGGTAACGACAGACTATCTGTTTGTGAACGACAATGAAGAGGAAGCAGCATCCAATATGCTCCGTGAGTTTGTACTCCAGCATGAAGGGATTCTTATCGATGCAGATGTGAAGGAAACGGATGCCAACCAGGGAAAAGGAATATACAACAAGGACGAGGGTGGGCATTATTGGCGGGACGAACAGATCTGGCGGGTAGCAGGTTTGAAAAATCGTATATTGGCCTATGCCCGTGATCATCAGTACGATGCTGTATTCCTGATTGATTCCGATCTCGTACTGCACCCTCGGACATTGGAACAACTCGTATCCAGCGGGAAGGAGATTGTCTCCAATATTTTTTGGACACGATGGCAGCCGGGAACAAGGGAAATGCCGCAAGTCTGGTTGCAGGACGAGTACGCGCTATTCCGCAAGAGAGGCAACCCGGTTACAGGAGCGGAAGTTGAGGACGAGAATACACAAACCGATACGTTTCTGAGGCAATTGCGTACCCCGGGTTGTTATGAAGTGGGGGACTTGGCGCGTGCACCCTTATTCGCAGGAACGTTCTGGAGGCCGGGGTTTCCTATGACCAGATTCCCAACGTATCTTTCTGGGGTGAAGATCGTCATTTTTGCATTCGTGCTCAGGCACTGGGCTTCCGTTTATACGTGGATACCCATTTTCCCGCCTACCATATCTACCGACTATCGGAATTGTCAGGGGTAGCTGCTTTTAATCGCAGAGCTATACGTGGTGAGGAATCGATCAGTATTTCGCTGTGTATGATTGTCAAAAATGAAGAGGCCTCCCTTGCCAGATGTCTGGACTCGGTTAACGGAATCGCTGACGAGATTGTGATCGTGGATACAGGTTCCACGGACCAGACACGCCAGATTGCAGCTCGTTATACGGAACGCATCATCGATTTTGAATGGGTGGATGATTTTGCGGCGGCAAGGAACTTTGCCTTTGAACAGGCAACAAGTGAATATATATTATGGCTGGATGCAGATGATGTGTTTGAACCGGACGACCGGGTGAAGCTCATTGAACTGAAGCGTTCCCTGGACCCTGCTGTGGACAGTGTCACGATGGATTATCATCTGTCCTTTACGGCGGAGGGTAAGGTGGCATACAGTCTGCGACGGAACAGACTGGTGCGCCGGGATCGGAATTATCGCTGGATTGGTGCAGTACATGAATATCTGGAAGTGGCCGGTCATCTGCTGCATAGTGATGTGGCAGTCACGCATAAGAAGGATAAGGAATACACGGATCGCAATCTAAAGATTTATCGCAAACGCGAACAAGCAGGGAGGAATTCTCCCCGCGTGACTTATATTATTTTGGCAATGAACTGAAAGACCACGGGCATTTTGAGGATGCAGTGAACTACTACGTGAAATTCCTGGACACCGGGCTGGGATGGGTGGAGGATCAGATTGCAGCATGCCAGAAGATAGCGGATTGCGAGGCAGCACTTGAACATTCGGAAAAGGAAGTCTCCGCATTGCTGAGATCCTTTGCCTTTGATTTGCCGAGGGCAGAGATTTGCTGCCGATTGGGTGGATATTTTGCCGACCGTACGGATTATCGCAAAGCTTTATACTGGTATGAACAGGCGACCCGCGCCATACGCCCGACGGATCCGATGGTCGTATTGAACGAAGCTGCTTGGACATGGATGCCGCATTTACAAATGTGTGTGTGTTATGACCGGATGGGCAATCGGGCAAAAGCGAAGGAGCATAATGATATTGCTTTGACGTACCATCCCACACATCCGAGTATGCTGTATAATGAACGTTACTTTAAGGACCTGGAGAAGGACAGTATTCTGGAAAATGCATAGAGCATGTATATATGTGTGGCAGCGTAGGTATAGGCATTAGTAATACAGTTAAATATGACGATAACCTCCTTTTATGAAGAAGAGGTGGACGCAAAGTGCCACTTTCATAAAAGGAGGTTATTGACGTCTTAGGA
Source organism: Paenibacillus sp. 1A_MP2 (assembly GCF_052244825.1). Lineage (NCBI taxonomy): Bacteria > Bacillati > Bacillota > Bacilli > Caryophanales > Paenibacillaceae > Paenibacillus > Paenibacillus sp. 1A_MP2. The sequence continues at coordinate 1,474,075 of NZ_JBQQCS010000001.1, forward strand.
CTATAGGGGTTATTGTAGATATATTAAGTCTATTATAGAGGAGGAAATCACATGAAATATACTAAAGCTACCAACTACGCCCTGCACACGATGCTTTTTCTCGCGGCATCCAAATCAGATAAACCAGCGGGTGTGCAGCAGCTTGCAAAGTGGCAGAACGTTTCACCTACCTATCTGTCCAAAATTTTAACGATATTGACAAAGGAGGGCATGATTCATTCTTCATCTGGTGCCCATGGCGGATACACACTTCAGGAAAAGTGGGAGGAACTTACGTTTTTGGACATCATACAGGCCATTGAGGGTAAAACATCTTTATTTGATTGCTGTCGCCATCATAAACAGGGATGTTTGATTCAGGAAACGATGATTCTTGCGGAAGGGCAGATGGAAGAAGTGCTTAAAAATCAGAAATTATCTTCTATTGCCAGTAAAATATCAATGGTGCAATGAATATTTTTTTGTACATATAATAGATATAATTTGTCTTTTATATCTTTGAATAAATATTGCTTACGAGTGTAACCGGAAGATTTGCACTCTACACTTTATAAATTAAGGAGACTGAAATGAATTCATTCATCATTTATTTATTGGCATTAGGAGCTTTTGTTGTAGGTACAGCCGAATTTGTCGTCTCTGGCGTCCTGGATATCATCGCCCGTGATCTGCAGGTATCCATCTCCTTAGCGGGACAATTGGTCACCGCATATGCGTTATCTCATGCCTTAGGAGCATGGGCGCTGGTCATGCTGACTTCCAAATTTCAACGTAAAAAAGTGCTTCTCTATTCGCTGCTCATATTTATCGTGGGCAATATCATTGCATTCTTTAGTCTGAACTTCGGCATGCTTATGTTCTCTCGCATCGTATTGGCTACGAGTGGTGGTCTGTATTTTGTCATAGCCACGAACTATGCCGCAAGGCTGGCCCCTCCAGGTAAGCAGGGTAGCGCCATTGCAACCGTCATTACAGGATTTACCGTATCATTGGTATTGGGTGTGCCGATCGGCACTTTCATTGCTGCCTATATGGATTGGCACTATGTTTATATCATGATTGCAATCATCGCATTTATTAATTTCATGCTGTTGTATCGATTTATTCCACAAATGGAGGGCAACCCGCCTCTCTCGCTGAAGCAACAACTATTGATTATCAAAGATAAAAAGGTGATAACCGGATTATTAACGACTGTATTCTGGATTCTGGGCTACACCTTGGTATTTGCCTATATCGCTCCACTTTTAAGTTCGGTAGCCGATTTTTCGATTGAGATGATTAGTACCGCGTTACTCGTATTGGGTGTATTTGCATTCATAGGTTCTCGTCTTGGTGGTTATGCGGTAGATAGATGGGGACCTGTTCGCACGATTCCAATCAGTTTGATTATTCACGCTGGCGCCCTCTTTATTTTACCAATCACAGCAGGCTCCACCATAGGTGTTCTTCTGACCATTATGATTTGGGGCACCGCTGCCTGGATCACAACTCCTGCGAATCAGTTTTATTTGATTACATTGAGACCGCAGTCTTCTGAAACAGTCCTGAGTTACAATACGGCAGTAATGAACATAGGTATGACTCTTGGTGCCGGATTGGGAGGTGTGATTGTGAAATATAATTCCGTTCAGAATTTGGGGTGGATTGGCGGTGTGGTCTTGCTGCTGGCACTGGCGATTGCCCTTGTTTCCTTCACGTTGACTACAAAGCCAAGTTCAAACTCAATGTCTCTATAAAGGGTGGGGTGAATATTGGATCAAATGATTACATCCAGGGGACGATATGCTTTACAATAGTGACTAACGGAAAAGCGGTGATAACGAATACTTGTCTTCGGCTGCCGAATCTATGAAACAAGGGGAAGTTGGCATGAATCTGACGGAAGTATTATTAGAATCGAGACTGGTAGCCATTGTTCGTGGTATTAGCAGGGAATCTGCTCAGGCAGCAGGGCAGGGGATGACAGATGGGGGAATCCGTCTGATGGAAGTGACGCTAAACACAGCCGGTGCACACGATATTATTGCAGACTGGCGCGTACGACATGAGGGTAAGGCTTATATTGGAGCAGGTACGGTACTGAATGTGCAGATGGCGAAAGAAGCCGTTGCAGCGGGTGCCCAATTTCTCGTGTCTCCGAATGTCGATCTGTCAGTTATTGAATATGCTGTAGAACATGGAGTGGAGATCTGGCCGGGGCAATGACGCCAACGGAGATTGTTGCTGCATATGAAGCAGGAGCCAGAGTGGTGAAGTTGTTCCCCATGGCGAGTCTGGGCATTCCATATCTACGTGAAATCAAAGCCCCACTGAATCATATTCCGCTGCTTGCAACAGGAGGAGCCACTCTGGATAACATTGCAGATTATTATGCTGCGGGTGCCGCAGCAGTGGGCCTTGGAAGTGCACTTCTGCCACGAGAAGCTCTTGCAGCAGGGAATGATGAGCAGATTGCTGCTTGCACACGTGCATTTGTGGACATAGCGAAAATCGAAGGTTGAACCAGAATACCAACCGAACGGAAGTGGACCAGACACATCGGGATATATGTAAGGAGAGATTCTGTATCCATAGATAATATAAGAAGTGATGTGGATTAACGTCCTGTTGATCTTGATGCCGTATGATGGAGTTAGCCAGAAAAACGGAGAGGAGTGACACCAGTGAAAGCTAAAACGATGATTGGCGGGATGATTGCTGTTGCCGCGGTAACTGCGGGTGGTTTATGGAAGGCAGCCGTAAATAGTCAGACCCCCAAAAAGATTCCGATTACGCTCACACCGCCCATGCCATTTGAGGATATAACCTTTGAAAGTGGTGGCGGGAGAGTTCATGGCTGGTTCATTCCGGCTGGAGCTCATGTCCCGAAGCCTTGGCCGCTGGTTATTATTGCACATGGATGGGGCTCCAACCGATCACGTGTCCTCCGTTATGCACGTCCCATTTGGGAAGCAGGTTACGCTCTCTTTATGTACGATGTTCGAAGCCATGGAGCCAGCGATCCGGTTAAAGCGGCTTCAGCCTACCTGTTCCGCGACGATCTGCTGTCAGCCTTGCGATATACATCGTCACGGCCGGAAATTGATTCTGCGGCGATCGGTGTGCTTGGACACTCCTTGGGCGGTCTAGGGACGATCCTTGCTGTGACGGAGGGCATTCCTGTATCCGCAGTGATTACAGACTCCATGCCATCCCAATTCGAGGTTATCGTCAGTGCGGAGCTGAGACGGCGACGCCTGCCTCTGTTTCCGTTGGCGCAGTTGATTCCGCGAATCTGGTTCTGGCGGCTTGGTGAATCTCTGAAAACGTATCGCCAGCGCGATCCCGTGATGCTGCTGAATGAACGGCGCAAGGGTATGCAGCTGCCGATGCTTATGGTACATTCCAAAGGGGATAACTTTATTCCACCAAGCGAACTTGAATATTTTATGTCCAAAGCGGATCCGCCCGTAGAGCATCTATGGGTCAATAGCGGAGGGCACAGCTGTTCAGAAGAAGATCCTGCGTTCTGGAATACGGTGATTCCGTTTTTGAAAAATCATGTACAGGTGCAGGCTCAGTCCAACGAATCTGTTCTACCGAACGTCAATATAGAGAAAATTCAGCCTACTTAATGCTCCGGCTGATCGTTGAAACGCCAACCTGGTTGGCGTTTTTTGCTTTTTCTATACAATATGCAGAAATTCACATTTGTAAAATTGTTGGGAAAATGACGATTAAAAAGGAAGCTTATGGTATCATAGAATAGACTGGCAATATTCATGCGAGGTTTATTTTGCATGCATCCTTGTATGAAATTGAAGGGAGAGGTCCAGATTTGAGTTTTGATTGGAATTTTAATGGACGATTCAAAATGTTCACAGCCAAAGCGGCTACAGCGGCCATGGCAACATTGCTTCTGGCATCACAGACACCAGGGTTTGCAGGCAGCGCGTCGGCAGCGACAGCGGAACGGGTAACAGAATCCGCTGCGGGGAAACGGAACAACCACTTGGAGTAACAGACAACGAGGTGCCTGAAGGAGCCAAAATCTCCTCCAAACAAGCCAGCGAGAATATACTGAAATTATTTCCATTGCTAAAAAAGGCGACGATCTCATCCGCACGATTTGATTCACCGAACTCTTTTCCACCACCGGATTACAAGGCGTGGGATATCGGATTTCAAATCGTCGAAGGAAACCATACGATGGGATTCAGCGCAACGGTACATGCGGGCACAGGGGAAGTGTTAAGTGTACATTTGCCGTCTGAATTACTGGATAAGCAATCAGCAGATTCTGAAGTCAAATTGACCAAAGACGAGGCTGAGAAGCAGGCAGAAGCATTACTGTACAAAGCCATTCCCGGATTGAAAGAAAATGATTATGCTTCTCTCGGAGATCAGTATCAATCCACTGCACAGCAATCTTTGTTCGGCAGAACGGAGTATCGCTACGGTTACCAACTCAAGCACGAAGGGTTGTTGTCTGAGGCAGAGACGATCTACATAAGTGTGGATGAAAGTGGCCTAGTGACAGGCTATTCAAGAAGTACAACTGAAGCTGAATATCCTTCATCGAAGTCGGCAGCATCGGAAGAAAAGGCCAGACAACGATTTGAGGAGCAGTTTGATGTACAGCTTGCTTATATCTCGAATGATCGTCTATCTTCGTTTAAAGGACAACAGTACTATCTTGGTTATATGCCGAAGAATTCCAGCATGGTTCCGCTGGAGGCCAATACTCTGGAGCCGATTAACGCAATGACTGGAAAAGCTATCGGTGACGATTCTATACAACTGAATAAATCTTTAAAAGGAAGTATAGCTCCTTTTGTCGCGGCGAAAGGCCAGAAGTTAAACGCACAACAGGCCGAGAACATCATTAAAAAGAATTTCGATATTCCAAAAGGCTACAAGTTGGAGCATAGTCAGTTAAGCAAAGGCGAGTATGGGAGTCCAAACAATCAAGTCTGGAGCCTGAGCTGGAGCAATCGAAATGCGAATGTATCCTACATGTTCATGCGAGATATTTCAGCACAGGTAGATGCGCTTACTGGACAGATTTATAGTTACAGCTTGTATCAACGGGTGGAGCCGGGTGCTGCGCAGGAGAAACCAGCGGATGAGAATGAGACTAAGTCCGTAACCCGGACACAAGCCGAGAAGCTTGCCATCAATAAGGTGATTGCACTGGTTCCCAATGCATCGGAAGAATTCCGGTTGTCCAGCGTGCTTGAATTTGAAGGTGCACGTACATTTATGTTCCAGCGCTATATGAACGGAATTGCAGTTATGGATGATACAGTACAGGTACAGGTCCTGAAGGATGGGGCCATTAACGAATTTTATACAAGGATTGCTGCAACGCCTGAACAATTGCCTAGAGACACCGAACCAGCCATCAGTTATGAGAAGGCAAAATCGACATATCTGGAAGCATTTAAGTTGATACTGGCTTATTCACGCTACGGAGGTTATGCGATGAGTAGCGGACAGGTCGTTCCCTCGGGCGTAAACCTGGTTTACCAGCCTACACGAAATGAAAATTCGGTTACCGCCAGCTATGAAGTACTTGATGCTAACACTGGAGAATGGAAGTTCTTATACGGTACAGGAAGTGTCGCAGCGAATGTTGAACCTAGTGATATTTCCGGTCATGTAGCGGAGGCTGCACTTCGGAACATGACCCAACATGCCGTAATTCTTGCAGATGAACAGGGACGTGTATTCCCGGATCGGGTCATCACCAAGGGAGACTGGTTTACCTATCTGGCAAGAGCAGTTAATCCGAATATGGATATGTACTACAGTGGTAACGGGAGTGGCAATCTATATGCTGACATCACTCCGGAGAGCCCTTATTACCAAGCTGTGCGGACATTGATCGATCAGCGATGGTTAGCGGGTGCCGACCCTGAAACGAAGCTAAATCCTGAAGAAGAGATGACTCGTGAAGAGTTGGCAGTATTGCTCGTGCGCATTTTGCGCTATGAGAAATTAGCTGGATTCTACACATTGCCATCGGACCTTCCCAACCTGGCAGATGCCAATGCAGTCAACAACAAAGGCGCTGTCTCTCTTAGCATCAAGCTGGGATTACTGCCTTCAATTGAAGGTCGCTTCATGCCTGCACGTAAAGTGACGGTTGCGGAAGCGGCGCAGGTATTGGAACGTCTGGCCAAGCTTCAGGGCAAGACGGATACCTTTATGAGCGGCAATCGCTTATATTGAGCAGAGTTTGTTTTGTTGCATAAATACCCGGAAGCGTCATATGATGAGATTAACGGGTAGGTTAGGTTTATTTTGCTGAAGACAGAGGGACCTTCTGCGGAGGGTCTCTTTTGATGCTTTTCGACAAAACTAGAAGCCTGCCGTCAATCCCTTTTGTGATACAATGAGGCATGAGAACTTTGCAAAGAGAGGTGGTATCCTTTCATGGGCAAGCACGGAAAACGAGTGATAACCCTGCTATTGGCTGGCTGTCTCGTCGCTGTGGCGCTGCCACATGCAGTCGATCTGGATCAGCTATACGCGGCGTCGGGAACATCGGACATATCCACGAATACGGATCTGCGTGAGACGTTGCTTACCGCGATGTCCCAGCGAACGGAGGAACTTGTTTTTACATACAAAGGCAATGTGAAAGGCCTCAAGAAACAGTTGCAGAGCTCCATTGACGAAGCAATGACCAGTGATCCCTATATTCAATATACCGTTAAAAGTTACGCATTTAACTATAAAGGCTCCAATGTATCCGCAGAGGTACATGTGAAGCTGGCATATCGGGAAACCAAAGAACAGACCGATTATGTGAACCGCAAGGTGACCAATGTGCTGAAAGAAATTATTGTGCCGGGTATGACGAATCATGAGAAGGTCAAAGCCATTCATGACTGGATTGTGCTTAACCTTTCCTACGATACATCCTTGCAGAAATATACTGCATACGACGGACTTGTTACCGGCAGCACCGTATGCCAAGGATATTCTTTGCTGGCTTATCGCATGCTGGAGCAGGTGGGTATAGATAACCGGATTGTGGAAGGAACGGCTGGTGATCAATTACATGCCTGGAATCTCGTCAAGCTGGACGGCAAGTGGTACCATATGGACACGACATGGGATGATCCTACTCCTGATCGCAAAGGGAAGGTAAGTCACAGTTATTATTTGCTCAGTGATAATGAGATGGCACGTGACCATGTCTGGACAGCTAAAGGCAAGTATCCTGCTGCATCTGCCCCCTATCGTGAAGCTTTGCAAACGTTGATGAAGGCAGGAGGCAGCAAAGCAACCGCGTATCAGAAGCTGTATCATGCGCTGGAATATTCGCTATACGACGAAAGCGATGCGATTAGTGGTCATTCCGCGCTGAAAACAAAAGTTCAGAGTGTGCTTAAGGATGGCGGAACCTCGCTGACTTTCAGATACAAGGGTACTGAAACAGGACTAGTAGAGGATTTGCAGGATTTGTATCAGTTTGGCATGAAGTCGATATCGTATTACGTGTCCAACATGCAGGATACCGTCGATCTGCGTGTGAAGATTACCTGGACCATGTGACAGCAGCTGGAATGATGAATTTAAATGTGTTTTAAGACAGGGGCGCTTCGTTGAGAAGCGTTCTTTTTGTGTTAGAAGAACGTCGATTAGGGCGTTGTCTATTTTTTGTATATGTCTCTTTGCTATTCTTTTTGTTGGTGTATGCCAACATTACGCAAGAGGAGGATTTGCAAAAAATGAACAAAAAAGTGAGCATGGTGATCATAGCTTTGTTGCTGATCACACAAATGATGCAAGGATGGATGTTTACACCAACCATGCATGCTCAGGATGATATGACAGCAATTGTAACTATGGATACAGCATCAGAAGAAGGTTCTGTTGAGCCTGTCGCGGGGAACGGTGATAATGGAGTATCAATGGATTCTCCCGAGTCTAATGAATCTGCGGAAGTCATAAAGGAAAATTTAATTACAAGTGTTCAAATGTATAATCAAATACCGGAGTACGATGGAAATGGAAATATGAATATAAAAGGGGAGCGTATCGAAGATATACGACCTAGCGTTAAGGATGAGGTGGCTGTGGTCTTCACATGGGGGCTTCCAAACGATACCCATACTTATAGTGATGGTTCCACTTTTACTTTTCGTTTACCAGACAAATTCAAAATTGGATCGCAACTAAAAGGGAATTTGGATGGTGGAGTTGGGGAATATGTCGTCAATCCGGATGGAGAGATCACGTTTACGTTTAATGACCGTATCGTAGGTGAGAAGCTGGAGGGGAATTTCTACGTTTGGATCAAATTCGATGAAAGCAAGATGGATGGCGGCTTGAAACAGCCAATAGACTTTAGTTCCGTTGGACAAGGCATCATTAATGTGCATTTTCTGAATACAGCCATAGATAAACTCACGAAATCGGGGATCGCAAATAAGAATAATTTCAACTCGGATGAGATTGAATGGACTGTCGATTTCAACCAGGGAGAGAAGGGCATTAACAATACCGTTCTGAATGACACGCTCGCGGCAGGTCCACTTAAGGGGAATATAGAGATTCGCGAATTGCATATTCAACTAGACGGATCTGTCAAAGAAGGAAGTACAGTTAGAACAGAAACTCAGTTTCCGATCGCTTTGGGGAATATTGATAAGGCATACCGCGTGAAGTATACAACGAGTATCAAAGCACCAACAACTGCACCTTTTACGAACGTTTTGTATGAAAATAAGGTGGTTCTTACAGGTGATCAGAGCGAACATGATGAAACTGACATTGGTAGCGTGAGGGTGAGTTTTAATGAGCCTTTGAAAAAATCCGGACAAGAAAGTGCATACAATCCAGTGACCCAGACGATCACATGGAAAGTGCAATACAATTACAATCAACAAGGGATTATTCAGGCGAACGCATGGATTGAAGATCGTTATGACACAACGAAACATGAGTTGGTTGATGGTTCGGTAAAAGTACATCAAGTAGACATCGACGGTGATGGCAAGCCAGCGGGTACTACTTTAGTGAATTCCAATGAATATACACTCACAGGAGTGGGGACAGGCTTTGATGATGGCTTTAAATTACAATTTAAAAATGACATCACCAAGGCTTATGAAATTGAATATCAAACCAAAACGATAAATCGCGTCTATACAGATGCTACGGTAACGAATACGGTCAATATGTATGACGGTACAGAAAAGAAGGCAAAAAGGACATTCAGGAAATCATTTTTGCGAAAAGTGTTCAAAGTGAAAATTTTAATACCAAGGAGATCGAGTGGAAGATTGTTCTGAACCGTGATCTGAAGGAGATGACGGATATCGTCATTACGGACAATTACGCAGGAAGACATATGAAGCTCATTCCGGGCAGTCTTCAAATTAGTGGGGATCAAAAGGATCGGTTTGAACTTGAGCCAGTAGCTGATCCAGATGATATACATTTTGAAAAAGGGTTCTCTATTCAATTGAAGGCTGACGGTATGATTAATAAAGAGCATGTGATCACTTATAAGACCAGCTTTGATCCAACGGCAGGTATGCCAACTAACAATGAATATCGTAACCAGGCTACTTTGAATTGGAAGGAGTCGAATGTACCACAAGCTTCGATTACCAAATCGGCTGTAGTCAAACCCCAAGATTACACGATACAGAACGGCAACAAGAAGGGCGAGTACAGCGCGAAGGACAAAACGATTACCTGGACGATTGATGTGAATTATAATTTATATGATATCCAGAACGCTATTCTTAAGGATGCGTACACAGGTAATCAATCTTATGTAGAGGGCTCTTTGAAAGTAAATAAGCTCACACTAGCGGGAGCGAATAACGTCATTGCCATTGGTGACGAAGTTGCACTGTTACCTGGGCAATTCAAATTGAACTTGGACGGTAAAGGTTTTGCATTAAACCTCGGAAATATTGGAAAGTCAGCCTATCGGGTTGTGTATAAAACCAGTTTGGATGGGAATTTTGCAGTAGAGGGTACCTATTCCAATCATGCTGTCTTGACGGATGGTGAGGGGGAGAGGTACGATTTGAGAAGTCAGTGTCGGCCATACCTGAACACGGTGGCGTCTACGTACACAAAACAGGACAGCAATTAGGTTCAAGTGATAAGGCTGCCTGGACTGTAAATATCAACCCAAGCCAATCTTATATAGCCGCAGGTTCCGTATTAACGGATACGTTATCAGATAATCAGATTCTACTTGCAGATACGTTAAAGTTATATGCGACCGATCTGCCTGCGAACAACTCAGGGAATGTGTCCACCAAAGCTGGTTTGGTTGATGTTGATGAGTATGAACTGATTGTGGAAGGCAATACATTTACATTTACCTTTAAGAATGAGATGAAGACTGCTTTTATATTGGAGTATCAATCCTTTATTAATGCCGATAGCGGGGAAAGAATAGGAAATAAAGTTGAATTCGCAGGTCAGTCCTCCTCGGTAACGGGATCAGATCATCAGACAGGCATTCGAGTTTCCATGGCCGGAGCTGGTGGTGGAGCATCTACAGGTGTCGGTAAAATGAAGATCTATAAAGTAGATGATACAGGTCTTCCGCTTGAGGGAGCGATATTCGCCATCTATAATGCGTCCGGAACGACGCTTCTGGAAACGTTGAAACCAACAGATGTCAATGGAGAGGTCCAGACCTCCAGAAAATACAGATTTAACGATCAAACCAATGGTCTGCCATACAAGTTAAAGGAAGTATCTGCACCGAATGGCTATTTGATTGATCCGGAGTATGGAGCTTTCACAGGGAAAACCATTGATTTCAAAGACCCGGATCAACCCTTTGAAATTAAAAATGAAAAAATTCGACAGGGCTTCGAATTAACGAAAGTGGATTCTGAGGATTCATCGAAGACTTTGAAAGGTGCAACATTTGAATTGTATTTGAAGAATGGTCTGTCCCGAGATAAAATTGCGGAGTTAACGACAGGTGATGATGGAAGGATCGCCAAAGGAAATCTCGAACCAGGGGACTATGAATTGATAGAAAGGGAAGCGCCTGCGTACTATCAATTGGATGCAACACCAGTTCCGTTTACAATTGCAGCGAATCAAACCCGGATACTCACCCTATCTCATACGAATGTGCAGGGCTCGGGTGGCAAGCTGGTCGTTACAAAAGTGAATGCCAAGGATCAGTCCGTATTAAGCGGAATTGAATTTGAACTGCTTGACAGTAACGCGGATGTGATTGCCAAAAAAGTGACGGATCTTAACGGAGTGATTGAGTTTGACAGCTTGCCGTATGGCCCCTATACATTGGTAGAGACCAAGGCAGAAGGTTTCGTTATTGAACAACCTGAAACGGCTGTACCGATTACCAAACCAGTAACTTTATTAACGATTGAAAATAAAGAAAATGACCGTTCTGTTCAATTGATTAAATTTAATTCAGGCAAATCGCAACATCTGCAAGGAGCCGTTTTTGAATTGCGTGCTCAAAGTGCTCTGATGGATGCCAACGGTGTTTGGGAATTCAAAGTGGTTACAGGCATTGATGAAGCCAAACTGACTACCAATTCCAATGGTGAGATTGTTCTGAGAGACTTGGAACCCAATAAGTATCAGCTGGTTGAAATAAAAGCACCAACAGGGTATAGATTGGACCAAACGCCAGTTGAATTTGAGATTACAAATAAACAGACGGAAACTGTAGTGGTGGAAAAGACGAATATCGCCATTCCCGTACCGGGCGGGCCAAATGAGCCTTATAATCCGGGAACGCCAAGTACAGGGACACCGAATCCTGGGACGTCAACGCCAGATCCATCAACTCCGGACACAACGGTTCCAGGCACGGTGGTAACGCCTGAAACTTCAGAACCAGAGGATGGAACCGACCAGGGGACGGATCCGGATAGGGGAGAGTCCCCTTCCAAACCAGGAGATTCGACTGTTGTTGACGAAGAGGATCCTTCAGCTGTTGGCAATGCTGGCGATGCTACCAGCCCAGGAGCGGATCATACATCCTCCCCTGCAGATACGAATGTTGCAGGAGCAGAGGAAGGGAAGGACGGTTCTTTCCTAGGCATGTTGCCTAAAACAGGAGAAGAGAGCACATGGGGATACACTCTTGTAGGGACTCTTATGATTATTCTCGGCAGTATGGGATACTTGTATCTCCGTCGAAGACAACAGATGAATCCGTAGACGGGAACATGTAACCTCGGATATTTCTTAACACCTACAACAAAACACCCCCAGCACAAGCGTTTCGGAGATTCAGAATCACCGCGCGCTTGCCAGGGGTGTTTTTGGTTTTTTACAGCATGTTCATGTTTAAGACAGGTCACGCTGAGCAACCTCTGAAGTCACTTGGACCGCTCTTATAATCAGCCGATGTGTTGGATTTACTAATGGATCACAGGTAATCAAGGTCAGCACCTGTCCCAGATGCGGGTCCTCAAGTACGGACAAGTCCGTAGGCTCCACAACGGATATCTGATCCACTTTGTATTGGATATGGGTCTGATCTGCCAGAGTGACTTTAATCCAGTCACCAATCTCCAATTCTCCCATTCGGTTGAACAGGCGTCCTTTTTTGTGAGCACGATGGGCGGCTATCGCTGCATTTCCTTCAGTCCCGATGCGGGCCGTCTCCACAAGATGCGTTGCTGCAACCTTCATATTGTTTTCGGTTGCATCCTCCAGAATGGGCAGCTGCACATCAATTTCATCAATTGTAATAACCCCCAGTGCATGAGGATAACCTTCCTGTTCTTTGTCTTCGGTATCATCATCGATTGAGGCAGGATCCTGTCTGGCTTGTTCAAAAGATTCATTGATTTTAGTTAGGTCGAGTTGTAGCTGTTTCAGCTCATCCATAACTTCCGCTTGCTGCCAGTCAAAATACTTTTCCTGCAGAAGAGGCAAGAAAAGAAGTAAGATCCCCAGAACAACAAGCATGGAAAAAAAGAATTTCATTGTACGTGTACCCCTTTTGTCCAAAAATAGATTAACTGTTCTATTGTAAACATAGGGACATATACAAAACCTGGACAAATCAAACAGGCAGCCTTTTCTTACATAGAAAGAAGGAAGGCTGCCTGTTTATTTAATTGGAGTAACCCAATGCTGATCAATATCATTGCTTGGATATAATCATTCTGAAGATGGAGTAAAATCACATTCCTGTAGCGGTACGACTTTTGTTTTCTTAACAAATTTATAACCCAGCCATAATACCAAGAACAATGGAACGCTCAAGTAAGCGACGAGGGCTCCGCTCCAATCGATCTGATCGCCCGTGAACGCCTGATAGTTCTGTCCAACAATGACGATGATACATAATACAAAAGCAAAGATCGGCCCAAATGGGAACCAGCGTGCACGGTAGGGCAAATCGTTCAAATCCCGTCCCTGAGCTACATAAGCACGGCGGAAGCGATAATGGCTGATGGCAATGCCAAGCCAGGTGATAAAGCCACACATACCGGATGCATTAAGCAGCCAGGTGTATACAATGCCATCACCGAAAAGGGAGGCTAGAAAAGCAAGCATACCCACCGCTGTAGTCAAGAGCAGGGCATTCATTGGAATGCCCTTTTTGTTCAGCCGACCGAGAAAGCGAGGTGCTTTGCCATCTCGAGCAAGAGCATACAGGACACGACTTGAAGCATACATGCCCGAATTCCCGGCTGACAGTACAGAGGTCAGAATAACGGCATTCATGACAGAAGCAGCAATGGCCAGACCTGCCTTTTCAAAGACAAGGGTAAACGGACTGACTCCGATATTGTTCAGATCACCTTTGAGCAGATCCGGATGTGTGTAAGGAATGATCAGACTGATGACAGTAATCGCCAGAATGTAGAAGATCAAAATGCGCCAGAACACTTGCCGAATAGCACGAGGGACATTTTTACGCGGATTTTCGCTTTCACCGGCTGCGACGCCAATGAGCTCCGTTCCCTGGAAAGAGAACCCGGCGGCCATAAATACACCGAGAACCGCGAAGAATCCGCCATGGAATGGTGCGTCACCTACTGTGAAATTGCTGAATCCAACCGCTTCTCCGCCAATAATGCCGAAGATCATGAGCACACCAACGGTAAGGAAGATGATGACTGTAGCGACTTTGATAATGGCGAACCAGTATTCCGACTCTCCATATCCTTTGACGGACAACACATTCAGGGCAAAGATTAATACGAGAAACAACAGACTCCACAGCATGGATGAACTGTCAGGGAACCAGTATTTGATGAGTACGGTTGCCGCAGCGAGCTCTGCCGCAATGGTGACTGCCCAGTTGTACCAGAAGTTCCAGCCCATGGCGAACCCAAGGGCCGGATCGACAAAGCGGGCCGCATACGTATTGAATGAACCGGAGTCAGGCATGAAGGTAGCCAGTTCTCCTAGACTGGTCATTAGAAAGAAAACCATAATGCCGACGGCAGCGTAAGCAATCAGTGCACCGCCGGGACCTGCATTGGAAATGGCGGTTCCACTTGCGAGGAACAGCCCTGTACCAATGGAGCCACCGAGTGCAATCATGGTCATATGCCGTGCGCGTAGTCCTTTTTTCAGGGTGGGCCCTGTTGTGGTTTGGTTGTTGCGATCTTGCATGGAAACACTCCTTCTTTCAGCGTACTAATGGGTTCAGAACAATGGCAAATAACACAAAAGACCGCAGGCATTAGCCTGCGGTCTTTATATCAATTGTCCGCACCTCGTCCCGAATGTTTAAGATAGCTCAACACAGAAGAAATCATACCCTCCGAGAAAGGTATCCTTCATCTGTGACAGTTCTGCACCTTTCGGCAACAGCCCCAGCCGCGCTGGACAACGTAAGGAACGTCCTGCGGGCTTCGGCGGGTGCACCTTTCGGCTGAATTCATAAGCGGCTCCTTAGCGCCTCCTTCAACGTACTGATCGCACCCGCGACCTCTACCTCATCATCATGGATGAGGTGTATCTATTGTCTATGAAGTTATAAATCACAGAACGTAACGCTCCATGTTCTGTTTGGTAAACAGACAATTAGTATAACCCCCATGGTATTCCAGTGCAATAACAATTGTTGGATATGAATCCAAAGGACTATTCTGACGGTTTGTTACGCCCGGCCATCTGCTGCCATACCGTTCCGGCTGCCTGTTCCCGGATTCGATCCGTTCCAGTGCCATTTTGGCTTGCAGGCTAACTTCAAACTCAGGGTCATCTGCTGCCTTCCGCAGTGCTTGCTCTGCTTCTTCGGTCCCCACTTCGTACAGGAAGCGGGCTGCACGCCAGCGTACAAGCTTGCTTTTATCGGATAACGTAGCTGTCATGGCTGCCGTTGCTGCGGGATCACCGATGTCGGAGAGGGTATCTCCGGCAGTTCGGCGTACAGCAGGCGAACTATCCTGTAAAGCTTCGTACAGCAGTTCCATCGCTTCCGGTGTACGGATGTCACCGAGATATACGACAGCCAGTCGGCGTATCTGCATTTTACTGTCATGGAGTGCATGGGCTACAAGTGGCAGACGTTCTGCTGTAGGCTCCATACCATCAAATGCAGCATAACGTACATTCCAGTCCTCACTATTTAGAGCCTCTTCAAGTTCGGCCCCATCCAGCTGGCGGCGACGTTCCACGAACTCTTCCGCATTGGTGCCGTGTTCAATGGCTTGTTGGATCACTCGTTCCAGACGTTCTGGCGGATATGCTGCTTCCAGCTCCTGTTCCACTTCTCTTGCAATTTCAGGCAATTCCCGTAGCGAACGCCATAATCACTCAGTTTCCGTTCCTTGATCAGCGTTGCACTGGCGACTTCAGTAACCGCTTTGACGAACCGATCCGAGAGCGAGATTCGTTCTTCCTTCGCGCCGGCTTTGACCCGAATTTGCATCGGCACGCCTCTGAAGAATTGAACGAATACCTGTGCTTCACCGAAGTGCTCACCAGAGGCATCTTCAGATTCAATCCAATCCAGATCAATTCCCTGCTGCCCCAGACGACTTTGAACTTCGCCAAGAATGACGGACCAGTCCGCATTTCCCTTGCGGTCGAGCGCTACGAAGTCAGTCGTATGGAATACACTTTTTACTCCGGGAATATGTAGCATCTGGCGAATAAACGCCGGAGCAGACCGTTCGTTATCCAGTGTATATGTTCTGCGAATCCCGTCCTCCAGACGTTCATCCAGATGCAGCATCATTGTATTGGGACTGGGTGTTGGTTCAATGGAAACAATATTCATCGGTTCATAACCTCCTGTACCGGATTCATACTTAAAGTTCCCGCAATGGGCACGGGCATATCCCTATTTTACATGAATTACTGCAAACTGCGAAATGGGTAATGAACCTTACAGCGTTTGTGAAGATGTACGAAGATAGTTAACACTTCTTTTATGTGCGAACACGAACATTTTTAAATGAAGATTGGCACAATAAGACAAGAGAATGAACTGGAGGTAATCGTTATGGAACCCATTACCGTACTTTCGGACGGAAGTCGTGGTATTGATTATGATCATATTATTGAATTGTTGAATGAATGGATAACAGACGAGAAGAGGGAGTCAGCAATTAAGACAGAAAAAAATGTGGAAAGCATGGTCGGGTCGAAATGGG
This sequence comes from Paenibacillus sp. 1A_MP2, assembly GCF_052244825.1. Taxonomy (NCBI): domain Bacteria; kingdom Bacillati; phylum Bacillota; class Bacilli; order Caryophanales; family Paenibacillaceae; genus Paenibacillus; species Paenibacillus sp. 1A_MP2. The sequence goes on from NZ_JBQQCS010000001.1 coordinate 1,490,661, forward strand.
GAACAGCCCGTTATTGTATTGTGGATTATCAGGACGCCGGGCAAGCCGTTTCAGCAGCGAATGCCATCCGGGCATTTGTGCCTCAGATTCCTTTACTGATGATAACAGATTTCCAATCCCTGATTCGCAAGCGCCATTTGCAGCTTATCACGGGCACCGGTCTGATGAAGTTGATTCTCTGGCAAGAGAAAGAACCCGAAGGACTGATCATGGAAATCCAGCGGTGGCTGTATTCTGTTGCCTGCAAATCAAAAACAGCTCTGCCCTCAACCCGGTCGATGAGACGATGACAGAGAGAGGACATGAGCCGTTATGTTATTTCGCCGTGTACTAAATGACGTATTTATATCCCGTTCCCCAAACCGTCTTGATATACCGTGGATTTTTGGGGTCGGGCTCAATTTTTTTGCGCAGACTGGAGATGTGCACATCGATTGTACGGTCAAGATATGCCCGCTCTGAGCCCTTAATTCGATCCATAAGTTCATTGCGGGTAAATACCTTGCCGGGATTCCGGTACAATTCCTTCATAATCTCAAACTCGATATGCGTAACCTCGATTTCATGACCATCCACAAACAAGGTTCGTCTGTACTCATTCACACTGACATGTCCAGCGACTTCAGCAGGCTTGTCCTCTTTTACCGGTTTGTTCGGGTAGGCAATTGCCGACCTGCGGAGTAAAGCCTTCATGCGGGCATCCAACTCTTTCAGACTAAAGGGTTTACATAGAAAATCATCCGCACCATTATGCAATGCTCTGAGCCGATCATTCAGCATGGTGCTAGCTGAGATCATGAGTATGGGCACAGTGGAGTGCTGACGAAACGCATCAACCAGATCATTGCCATCCGTTTCAGGCAGCATCAAGTCAGTTACTACAATATCAGGCTGGAATCGTGGAAAAAGTTGAAGTGCTTCGCGTGCATGATGAACCCGTTCAGTTATGTAACCCTCCTCCTCAAGAAAGAAAGCAATCATGTCGGCCAGATTTTTCTCATCTTCTATAAGAAGTACTTTAATAGCCATTGAGGTCACACTCCTGATGAAATGAATTTGTTAAGAAATTTCTAGAAATTTGTCGTAATTTTGTGAGGGAATACTGCAAATTTTTTAATGTTTGTATTCCAGAATATAGGATGCATATGTAGAGAATTCTATAGAGTTCGAGCCAAACCTCAGTATTTTACCATGAATGTAGCTTATTTGCCGATCATTAAAAATTTCCCAAAGCTACATGGAGAGGTAATTACAGTATAATGTATCAGACCGATGAAAGGGAAAAAAGTCGATTTTACGAGCTTTATTTTACGGGAGGAACCAACGTTGTTGTTGAATACAAACATAGAAATCAGTCATGAGGGCAACTACCTATGGACTACATAAAGGCTAGCAAGGTGTTAGATTGGGTGATAATCAAACTCCGTATTCCGTGGCTGGGCACTGCCATACTTATTAGCCTTGGGACGCTGGGAACGATATTTCCCTTAACTTTATTTTATGGTGTACAGCTAATGTTCGGCATAGCCGCAGCTTTTATTGCCCTGCGCTTACATGGGGCTATTTACGGATTCATTACCTATATAGGGATCAGCTCTTTGGGTGTGTTATGCACAGAATTGGTCCCTAACAGCTTGTTTATGATCGGAGCTCATTTCATCGAATTGATCTGGATGCTGGTGTGGCAGATACGCTCGAAAAATGGAAGCATCATAAAAGCCAACGCCGTATTTTGGGTTGTGATGTTACTGCCAGTGATTTTTTACGGATATTTCATCATGGGCATCAGTCTTGACGAATTAAAGTATGGCTATATGCATGTTGCTGTAATCAGCATGGTTAACGCGCTGATTGCAGGCATAGTGGTGGACTTCTGGATTATAAATGGTGAACTGAAGTCGAAACGAACAGGAACCATTCCGCTCACGAGAATTGCTTTTAAATACGTTGTAGCCTTTGTAGTCGTTGTTTCCCTTATCCTGTTGTCCGCGGATAGTCGCAGACAATTGGGGCAAATAAATGATACCATCATGCTGAATCTGAAACATGCTGCCAATGCAGTTATCAAGGATTTGAATGAACAATATTTAACCAATGAGAACATGCAGCAGACCATGGAGCGGTATCATCATCTGCTGGACGTAAACGTCATTATTCTGGATTCCAATGATAGGGTCATTGCTTCAGGGCTGGATACACTTCGGGTAGGAGAACATCTGGATTTCAATAAATATCGTTTTCTGAATCCAGGGGAGAACAGCATTTTATTTCGCTCCGGTGATGCTTATTACAGTGATGTGCTTACTCACTGGAAAGAGGCTTCGTTTATGTATGAAGCAGATATGACTACAAGTACAGCATACCGAGTATTCGTTGAGACCAGTTCAGCCCATTATTATACACGGATCGAGTCGATCTATCTGACCACACTTCAATCGTTGTTTATCATTTTCGTGGTTTCCATGATTGTAGCCGCTCCGCTCAGTCGAAAAGTGGTAAGTCCATTGAAGCGCCTTACACGCATGACTGGGTCTCTGCCAAGGCTGTTATTTCGTAATGGCAAAATGGAGTGGCCGACCAGTCATGTAACAGAAGTACAGATTTTGATTGGCAATCTGCGCAAAATGGCCGATGTGCTCCTTGAACAATTCGAACAGATTCGCCAGGACAAGCACACCCTGGAAGATAGAGTCAAAGAACGAACAAAAGAGCTGAAGAACAGTGAGGAGATCAAACGAGCGATTATTGATTCATCCATCGATGCCATTATTGCTGTGGATTCGAACGGACTGATTATCGAGTTTAATCCCGAAGCCGAAAGAATGTTTGGACTGAAACGGGAAGAAGTGTTATTCGAGAAGGAAGCCATATCCCTATTCCAGGGAGCGAGCTATATGGAAATCAAAAAAATGCTGGAAAGATTTGAGTTTATTTTGGGTAAACGGCATGTCATTGTGGAAGAGATTTCAGGCATACGCCGGGATGGTTCAGTTTTTCCGATTGAGTACAAAATTGTAGAAATTCAGTTGGGCAATAACGAAACGCTGTATAACTTGTTTATCAAGGATATTACCGAGCGGACAAGAGCTGAGGAAGAACGTGTACGTCATGCGCTGGCCTTGGAGAAGCTGAATGCTGAACTGTTTCACGAAAAAGTTGCCATTCAGGAGCAGCGGGACATTAGCGAGCATTTCATAGAATCCGTTCGGGAAGGTCTGGTCATGTCTGATCGGTCTGGCACCATCACGATAGTGAACAGAAGAATTGAAGAAATGTTTGGCCTCGGAGATTTTTCAGGCAGGTCCATTGAGGATCTAGCCAATGCGATTGACACCATGGTGTTAACCCCCGATTTCAATTTGATGGAGCAGACGCGTGCATTTCTGGATGGGGAACAGGCTTTTGTTGAAACTGAATTTATATTCAATGATGTGGAAAAAAGTGTATTTTCCCTGTACATGAAGCAAGTGGATGTTCCCGGTAAAAACCATGGATTTCTGCTGGTGTTCCGTGATCGTACGGAGGAAGAACGTCTGAACCGGATGAAAAACGAACTGATCAGTGTGGTCTCGCATGAGCTTCGTACCCCTGTAGCGACCATTATGGGCTATGTGGAACTAATGATGATGTATGATCTTCCTGCTTCACAGCGTCAGGAGTTCATGGAAACCATATCCTCGGAAGGTTCGCGGCTGAGTAGTCTGCTGGATGATGTACTTGATATTCAACGTTTGGACAATGATGGCATGACCTACCACAAGACCTATGTACCTTTGCTTGAACTGGTTGAGGGTGTTGCTGAGCAATGGAATATGCAATCCATTCAGCGCATCTATGTGCATGCATTTAATGGAGATTTTTTTGCTTATGCCGACCAGAACCGTATGGTTCAGGTACTCCATAATTTGATTGGTAACGCGGTCAAGTACTCGCCTGGAGCAGACCGAATTGATATTACGCTGTGGGAAGAAAAAGAATGGTTATGCATCGATGTACGTGATTATGGCATAGGTATTCCAGAGAACGTGCAGGACCTACTGTTTACGAAGTTTTATCGTGTGGACAATTCGGATCATCGCCAGATTGGCGGGACGGGACTGGGGCTTTACATTTCGCGCAAAATTGTAGAGGATCACCAGGGTACGCTAACCTTTATATCCGCGCCGCTCAAAGGAAGTACGTTCAAGGTTCGATTGCCCAAGCAAGACGAACTCGTGTAAGGCAAGAGAAAGTCTTTATCGGAAAGGATGCTTTCATCCTGAAATCGATAGGGCTTTTTTTGTTTTTCAAAATTTCCCGGATAAAAAAACAACTTCTTTTGCAAACTGTCTATAGAGCCAATAATTTGCATTGCATGCAAAAGGAGGACGGCAGGTCTATGTTCCGTAAACAAGAGAAAACCCTTATTATCGTCTGCTTGGTCGCAGCCGTGATTGTGCTATATGCCGTTGTCAAAAGTATTATCCGGATCATGAGTTATTGAGTTATATCGTCATCTAGACGGTATGAAGTCGTACATAATGATTATGTGAAAGAGGAGTGTAACCCCATGTCATCCCTGGACCCTGTTCTACTCAGCCGGATGCTTACCGGTCTTACCCTGTTTGTGCACATCATTTTTGCCTCCATCGGTGTAGGTGTTCCACTCATGATTGCCTTGGCTGAATGGCGCGGATTGCGCACCAATGATATCCATTACACCTTGCTGGCGCGCAGATGGGCGCGTGGTTTTGTCATTACCGTTGCCGTGGGTGTGGTTACAGGCACCTCCATCGGTTTGCAGCTCAGCCTGCTGTGGCCGATGTTTATGCGAGTAGCGGGGCAGGCGATTGCCTTGCCACTGTTTATGGAGACGTTCGCCTTTTTTGTGGAGGCGATCTTTCTGGGCATTTACCTTTACACATGGGACCGTTTCAAAAAGAAATATACGCATATGCTGCTGCTTATTCCGGTGGCGTTGGGTTCCTCTGCCTCTGCGATATTCATCACAACGGTAAACTCTTTTATGAACCAACCTCAGGGGTTTACCCTGATTAATGGCATCATGAAGGATATCCATCCGATTGCCGCGATGCTGAATCCGGCTACCCCAACGAAGGTATCTCATGTGCTTGCCTCTTCGTATACCTTAAGTGCAGGGGTTCTCGCAGGTATCGCCGCGTTCAGTCTGCTGCGGGGGCGGAACCATGTCTATTATAAAAAAGCACTTAAACTCACAACGGTATGTGCGCTCGTATTTGCGGTCAGCACGGTCATGATCGGAGATTCTTCCGGTAAATTTCTGGCGAAATACCAACCGGAGAAGCTGGCCGCCGCGGAGTGGCATTTCAAAACAATGACGAAGGCGCCGCTGGTCTACGGGGGCATTCTTGACGAGAACAATGAAGTGAAATACGCCATTGAGATTCCCTATGCACTCAGCATATTGGCGGGAAACAGACCCGACACGGAAGTGAAAGGGCTGGAAGAATTTCCGGCCGATCTCAGGCCGCCGTTGTCCATTCACTATATGTTTGACCTGAAAGTGACGACTGGCGTGATTATTCTGCTGATCCCGGTGCTCTATGTAATCCGTCGCTGGCTGCCGGGGCGCAAGCCTTATCCCAAATGGCTGCTGCTCGGTATCGTCCTGCTCGGGCCGCTGGCCATGATTGCCATTGAACTGGGCTGGATGTTTGCCGAGGTCGGCAGGCAGCCCTGGATATTGCGCGGTTACATGAAGGTGTCGGAAGCCGCAACAACGTCAACCTCCGTGGGGTGGATGCTGATTCTGTTTATTCTGCTGTACCTGATCCTTTGCTTCTCCGCGATCCGGGTACTCAGCAAGCTGTTCCGTAACAAGGAAGCAGAGAAGGAACTGGAGTCTCTCGGCCTGGAAGGAGGGATCGTGCATTGAGTTTTGAAATTGCAGGCATCGCGATCTTGTGGACGTTTCTGTTTGGATATCTGATCGTGGCTTCGATTGATTTTGGAGCCGGATTTTTCAGCTTTTACAGCATATTAAGCGGACACGAGAACAAAATTCATAACATTATTCAGCGCTATCTCTCCCCGGTGTGGGAAGTGACGAATGTGTTTCTGATCTTTTTTGTTGTCGGTCTGGTCGGATTTTATCCGGATAGCGCCTTTTATTACGGGACAGCGCTGCTTGTTCCAGGTTCATTGGCCATTGTGCTGCTTGCCATCCGGGGCGTGTACTACGCCTATAATACCTACGGGAACCATGGGCAGAACAGCCGGATCTACATGGCATTGTACGGAGCAACGGGATTGCTGATTCCGGCGGTATTTTCCACCATTTTGGCGATTTCCGAAGGTGGAATTATTGAGCAGGTGGGTGATCAGGTATTTTTTCGCTGGCGTGAGTTTCTGACGAATCCGTATACCTGGTCTGTTGTATTGCTTGCTTTGGTAAGCGTGCTGTATATCTCTGCGATGTTTCTTTCCTACTACGCCAAGCGGGCGGAGGATGAGACTGCGTTTGAAGTCCTGCGGGAATATGCGCTCCTATGGAGTCTGCCTACGATCTTTGCCAGCTTTCTGGCATTTTTGCAGATCAACAAACAAAATCCAGCACACTTTGAGCAGATGTTGAATATCTCTTGGATGTTCATCGCATCTTTTATCTGTTTTGTGATCGCCGTCTCGCTGGTATGGAAACGTAAATATATGGGCTGGTGCTTTATCGCTGTCATGCTGCAGTTTGCCTTTGCCTGGTACGGCTATGGGCGCTCGCATCTTCCATACATTCTGTATCCGTACATTAATATTTACGACAGCTTTACGAACAAGACGATGGGTATTGCGCTTATTACGGCGTTCAGCCTTGGACTGCTGGTGCTCATTCCTTCACTCGTGCTCATTATGAAGCTGTTTCTGTTTGATGCCAATTATGTGCGCGGTAATGCTGGTAAAAAGAAAGGATGAGTCCGTTCATGCTTCCCAACATGCTGTTCATCATGCTTCCCAGGTTGCTTCTCAGCTCTGACGCGGGAGTGACGGGGATTCCCGGTATAACGGGGTTGAGTTTTTTTGAGACCTTTACGATTATGTACGCCCCACCACTGATCATTGTGGCTGCAATTGCGTTTTTGTTTATCTATTTGGCGAAATGCAAAAATCCAAGGGATTGATTCGTTGGTACGTACTTTCCAATTCGGGGTAATCTTTTGTTAAGATACAGAGGAGGGGAGGAGGGCCCTTTCATGCCGAAAATCCGTTATAACAACATTGATAATGTAAGTACGGACAAAACGCTGAAGGAATTCAAGCAATGGAGGGAGCAACGGCGCAACAAAGTTAAGGATTATTCCTACACCGTGCCCAAGCACCCGCCTGAACTGGATTATCTGCACGCCAACCGGGCTGAAACCACGATTACCTGGATTGGACATTCCACATTTTTTATTCAATATCATGGACTAAACATCGTGACAGACCCGGTCTGGGCCGAAAAAAATGGGATTTCAGCGCAGACTCGGTGCTCCTGGCATTCCGATTCACGATATTCCGCCACTGGATATTATTTTGATCTCACATTCCCACTATGATCATTTGCATCTCGCATCGCTGCGGAAATTGGTCACGGCCAAGACGCTGCTCATCGTTCCTGATGGATTGAAGCGCAAAATGGTGCGCAAAGGATTCCATCGGTGTCATGAGATGAAATGGTGGGAACATATTACGCTTGGCGGGGTCAAAATAACCTTTGTACCTGCGCAGCACTGGACGCGCCGAACCTTATTTGATACCAACACGTCCCATTGGGGCGGTTATGTATTGGAACAGCATCATCCCGCAGTTGTCCCGTCTGAAGAGACTGCTGCGACGAGCCAAGACCGTGCTCATGAAAATTCCCGAGCAGTTGGAACGGATGATCCATCAGAAGCATCAGCATCAGCTGCTAATCCTCCCGGCGGCCCGCCTGTTATTTATTTTGTGGGGGATACAGGATACTTTCAGGGATTCAAAACCATTGGTGAACGCTTCGACATCGGTATCACCCTGATGCCAATCGGCGCATATGAGCCCGAGTGGTTCATGACATCCCAGCATGTGACGCCGGAAGAAGCGCTGCAGGGCTTTGTAGAAACAGGTTCTCAGCTTATGGTCCCCATGCATTATGGAACGTTTAAGCTGGCGGATGATACACCCAAGGAAGCACTCGATCGAATGGAAGCGGAACGAGAACGACTGGGAATCAACCCAGAGCGAATTCGGGTGCTGGGGCATGGTGAGACACTCCGCATCCGGCACGAAGAAAGTAAACAAGACTAACAAAAGTGAGCTAGATATGCTAATGTAAGGGTATACCCGCATGAACGGTACATTTACCAAATCTTTAGCGATTAAAAAGCGGCCAATTTTCGAATTTGCCGCTTTTTTGTGTTATAATATGGTGCCAGAATAGGCTACGGGATATTGAATCCATGATTGAATTAGTTGCTATTCATGCAGTATGCAGAATATTAAATAAAGGATGGTATGCTTAATGATTAGTACAAGCGGCATCACGCTCCGCTACGGAAAACGTGCACTTTTTGAAGATGTGAATATCAAGTTCACGCCAGGCAACTGTTACGGTCTGATCGGCGCCAACGGAGCCGGCAAATCAACATTTTTGAAAATTTTGTCCGGTGAAATTGAATCGAACTCGGGAGAGGTGCACATCACCCCGGGCGAACGCATGGCCGTTTTGAAGCAAAACCACTTTGAATATGATGAGTATCCGGTTCTCGAAACGGTAATTATGGGCCACAGCCGTCTCTATTCCATCATGAAGGAGAAGGACGCATTGTATGCCAAAGCGGACTTTACAGAAGAAGATGGATTGCGCGCAGGTGAGCTTGAAGGTGAGTTTGCTGAGTTGAACGGCTGGGATGCTGAGCCGGATGCAGCGGCACTCCTGATCGGTCTGGGTATCGAACGTGACATGCATGAGAAGAAAATGGTTGATCTGAGCGGTAACGAAAAAGTTCGTGTCCTGCTGGCACAAGCATTGTTTGGTCGTCCAAACAACCTGCTGCTCGATGAGCCTACCAACCACTTGGATCTCGAATCCATTCAATGGCTGGAGAACTTCCTCATGGATTATGAAGGTACTGTTATTGTGGTATCCCATGACCGTCACTTCCTGAATAAAGTATGTACACACATCGCCGATATCGACTTTGGTAAAATTCAGCTGTACGTAGGTAACTACGATTTCTGGTATGAATCCAGTCAATTGGCTCTTGCTTTGCAGCGTGATGCCAACAAGAAAAAAGAAGAGAAGATTAAAGAGCTGCAAGCCTTTATTCAACGTTTCTCTGCGAATGCTTCCAAATCGAAGCAAGCGACTTCACGGAAGAAACAGCTCGACAAAATCACGTTGGATGACCTTCGTCCATCGAACCGGAAATACCCGTTCATCAACTTCAAGCCGGAGCGTGAAGCGGGTAAACAATTGTTGACCGTTGACCGCATCAGCAAAACGATTGATGGTGTGAACATGCTGAATGATCTCAGCTTTGTGGTGAATAAAGGGGATAAAATCGCCTTTGTTGGCCCGAACGGTAATGCCAAATCGTTGTTGTTTGATATCCTTATGGGTGAAACAGAAGCGGATAGCGGCGAATACACTTGGGGATTACGACAACCCAGGCTTATTTCCCGAAAGACAACTCCAAGTATTTTGACGGAGTAGATATGAGTCTCGTAGATTGGCTGCGTCAATATTCCAAGGATCAGGATGAAACGTACCTGCGTGGATTCTTGGGTCGTATGCTGTTCTCAGGCGAGGAATCCCTGAAGAAAGCAAGTGTACTCTCCGGGGGCGAGAAAGTCCGCTGTATGCTGGCAAAAATGATGCAAACGGGCGCCAATGCTCTGATTCTGGATGAGCCAACGAACCACTTGGATCTCGAATCCATTACCGCACTGAACAACGGTATGATTGATTTTGACGGCACCATGCTGTTTACATCGCATGACCATCAGTTCATTCAAACCATTGCTAACCGGATTATCGAAATCACGCCAAATGGCGTCATTGACCGTCAAATGAGCTATGATGAGTATCTGGAAAGTGACGAAATTAAAGAATTGCGTAACAAAATGTATCCAGTAGAAGCTTAAGATAAGCTAATCTGTCTACATTGCGTATGGTGAACTAAAAGAACCGCAAGCTCTCCAGTGGAGGGCCTGCGGTTCTTTTTGGTCATACAGGGTGATCCTGTAACCTTAGAAACATCTCATACAAGAGCTTCTTACGGTCTATGACCCGCCAGTACGGCGGCGTTGGTTGTTAGGCTTTTTGTTGTTCTGGCTCTTCATTGCTTTGGGGCCGCCTTCAAAATAGGCACTGGATTGGTTACCTGTGTTTGCCTGTTCTTTCTTCTGCGCCAGTTTTTGGCGTATAGCATCCTGCAAACTGACTTTTTTCGGTTCAGTATTATCGCTCATCGTTATTCCCTCCCGGTCTTACAGTAAGCCGTCCGAATTGGACGGGATGTACTCATTTTATACGTTTTACAAAAGCCCCACAAGGGCAACCTGATAAAATGCTGAAATCCTTCACTTTTTTGACTGGACCAACATTTTTTCTCTTCGTCTACAGCCCTGCGGTCTGGCAACTTTGTTTCGGCTCCCCTACAGCAATGCAGCTTGGCAACACTGTTTCTATAGACCCACACAGGACGCATTTGGTAACATGGAACAACCGTAATACGAAACGTTAAAGGAGTGTCGCCCGGTTTGAACGCCTATGAAGAAATACGCAAAGGAGAGCGCGGGGCTTGGGTCAGTATTGTGGCCTACCTGGTCTTGTCTGCTTTTAAGTTGATCTGCGGATATTTATTTGCTTCCAGTGCTTTGCTGGCAGATGGTTTCAATAACCTTACAGATATTGTTGCGTCTGTTGCTGTATTGATCGGACTTCGCATATCCCAGAAGCCGCCTGATTCCGATCATGCCTATGGTCACTTTAGAGCGGAAACGGTCGCTGCCCTAATTGCTTCATTTATTATGGCCATGGTTGGCCTGCAGGTATTGGTTGAAGCGGTTCGTTCCTGGTATGAAGGGAACTTTGTTGCACCGAACCTGTGGTCAGCAGCGGTTGCGGTTGCCTGTGCACTGGTGATGCTGGGCGTATATCGTTACAATCATCGTCTTGCCAAACAAATTAACAGTCAGGCCCTGATGGCTGCAGCCAAAGATAATCGATCGGATGCTTGGGTTAGCATCGGGGCTGCAATCGGAATCATCGGTGCACAATTCGGTCTTCCTTGGTTGGACAAAGTAGCTGCAATTGCTGTAGGTCTGTTGATCTGTAAGACAGCATGGGAGATCTTTCGGGATTCAACACATCGTCTGACAGACGGATTTGATCAGAAAGACCTGACCGATCTAAGATCATCTGTGGCTCGGGTGCCTGGTGTAGAGATGATCAAGGACGTGAAGGCGCGTGTGCATGGTAGTCATGTATTGGTGGATGTGGTTATTGAGGTGGATGGAGGACTGAGCCTGATCGAGGGTCATCAGATCTGTGACCGGGTCGAAGAGCGATTGAAACGTTCGCATAATATTATGCATGTACATGTACATGTGGAGCCTAAGATGAAAGAAGGAACCACGGGAAGCCCTTGAGACCGGGATAGACAAACCCGAAATAAACGCTTATGAAATGAAAAGAGGACAGCCGCTGCCTGAGCGCTGTCCTCTTTACTTATCTTTACTTATCGTTAGAACGATTATACGATACTATTGAATAGCAACGTGGATCCAAGCTTTGCCTTTCCACGTATATACTTGTACCCACTGACCGCCGTCGAATCCATCTACAACTTCACCTGTTGTATCGATGATTTGGGAACCCAGTGCACCGATCGGCTTGCCATTAGGTGCGTCATAGAACCATGTGCGCTCCAACAGGTTGAGCAGCATCGTAGGGACGAGAACCTCATCTCCTGCTTTTACAACAGGTTCATCAAACATTTTGTCGTTCGTTGTTGGAGTTGTAGTTTCTGTAGTTGTTGAAGTACCCTCCGTACCCGTGGTGTCCACTGTTGTGCCAGTTACAGTCTCAGCTGTGCCTTCTACAGTGTCTACAGCAGGTTTGTTCACTTCAACCGCAGGCGTTGTTGTGGTTGCCTGTGTTCCAGTTTCTGGAGTTACCGTCCCGGTAACCGCTTCCTCAGCACCTGCGGCAGCAGCCATGGAACCCATCAAAGTCAGAGCAGCGGCAAAACTTACGATTTTTTTCATTTGTTTTTCCTCCTCGGTTAGGTATGTAGTTTGTTGTCCTGTGTTAAAAGTAACCAAGCGAGCTCACTTGTGAAACACAAATTATAACAATATTTTCTTGGTTTCTCCAGTGTCAACTGGAGCATAAGTGGGTATAAGGAGAGCCTATATATATCATACTTCAGTGGGAGAAAACCGGGTTGACTACGTCATAATGGTTCTGTTTTTTTATGATCTAATCGGGGAGAGGGGGTGGAATAGACGAGAAGGGAGCGTAATACATAATAGAGATAAGTCGTAATTTGCTTTGGGCATCATTGTTGCTAAAAAGATGCTATGAACGCACAAAAGCCTACCGGCTTTTGCAAGCGCGATAGGCTTTTGTATGTATCGTGTGCTGTTCATAAGGGGGAAGCCCCATTCATCGCATTCGGCTGCGTCCCGTAATCAGGGAGATGACGAACAGTACAACAAAGATGAAGAAGAGTACTTTGGCAATAGAAGCAGCTGCTTCAACAATACCGAAGAATCCGAAAATACCTGCAACAAGAGCAATAATTAGAAATAGTACCGACCATTTCAACATGGGTATCATCCTTTCGTTTATAGAACTTGGTAGCGAGAAGTGTTCGTCTCACTGCCGTGTGTAGTTGTTCTTTAACCGAGGCCTTTCGGGTTGAAACATTGTGATATTTTACCAGGTTGTGCTGATTTCACAGTTCATCTTCTATTTGTTTCGCCTCGGAATTGGTCGGGTAACTAAGCAATAACTAAACCGATTTATACTGGAAAGTGAGGTTCTTTTATGATCTATCAAATTAGTGTGGCTTTAATTGCAATTGCATTTGCAGTACTTGTATTCTTTTTAATTCGTACCTTGAAGTCCGCTCAGGGTTCACTCGACAATGTGTCACAGACACTGCAGGAAGTTCAAAAGACGATTGATGAGCTTAGTTATGAAGTAAAACAGACGGTAAGGCATGCCAATGATATTACAGTTGATGTGCAGCACAAAATGAAACAAATTGATCCTGTTATGGAATCTGTACAAAATTTGGGAGAAGTACTGAACGAAGTGACGGAAGCTGCTAAGCAGGTATCATCCACGCTGATGGCCAAGTTTCAGACGAAACGCAGCAGCAGTGAACAGAGCAAACGATCAGAAGTAGCAAATGTAGTACAGACGCCGCCTGCTACATCGACAGATCGGACACTGCAATCCTATGAAGCTACATATCATGAAGATGCCAAGGGCGCAAAAAGCTGGCTGAAATATGTGGATGTAGCCGCTAATGTATGGCAACGTATGCGGAAATAGCATGACCGTTTTGTAATCAAAGAAGTCTTCAGAGCGGTGATGAACCTGAAGAAAGGGTGAGAATCATGATGAAACTACTGCTTGTTATGTTTAGCGTAATTTCTCCCTTTTCCGTTCAACCGGCAGCGGTACCCGCTGCTCATGATATGCAATGGACGGTAGCGAAAGAGGAGACACCAGAAATAGTTCTGGCTGCTGATCGTTCCGGAACTGTCCAGCATTTTCGGACTCTGAATGACATTTCTCTGGATGACAGCATCGATGATATTTTAGCCAATAAAGGTCAACCGGTTCATAAGGAACATGATCCCTATCTGGGTTGTCCGGAGTATGAATTCAAAGATGTAACCGTTGGGCTCTGCGAAGATACAGGAGTGGTCAATTATGTGCATATTGATGCTTACGAGAAACGTCTGAAGCTTAATCAGGAGTGGATTGATATGGATATTGAGGACATTCGGGATGCTTTGGGCAAGCCGTATTATGTAGCAGAGGATGGAGAAGTATTCCTTCGGGGAAGTCAGGCGCTGAAAGTGTATATGAAGCCAGGCTCCAATCAGATTGAAGGAATAGATCTCTTTGATGAATCAGTTTCCTAGGAGTGGTTAATCCAGAAACGTTTCAGTCCCATACCATATGGTTATATATTAAGTAGCTCGATAAAGAAGATCAATCAGAGGAGAGTGGAAACGATGAATTCAACCAATGCGCAAGCTTATGCAAAAGTGGTAGAAAACGGAGTCCAAGCGGTAGAAGCGGTGAAAGAATTGCAGATTACCGGATACCTTGCTGATCATATCTTCGTTCTGGCCCATGAAAAGGATCGTACAGATCGGATTGCCGATACGGCCGACGCCAAAGAGATTGGTATTAAGGAAGAAGGCTTATTTGATTCCATGGCGAATCTGTTCCGCTCCCGTGGCGATGAACTCCGGGCCAAAATTGTTTCGATGGGCTTCACCGAAGCTGAGGCAGATTTTTATGAGAGTGAACTCGATAAAGGCAAAGTGCTTGTGATTGCCAAAAAGAAAGAATAGCATAGCCGATACAAACGTAAGCTGGAGCCTTCTGACAAGGGACAAGCTTCAGAATCGAGTATTTTGTTTGAATCAAAGAAGTTTTACAGTTGATGATGCAGAATGCTTAACCAAAAACATAGATAAGGAATGGGGATATCCCCATTCCTTATCTATGTTTTTGCAAGTTTGGAAGCGGGATCAGAACGCAGCAAAAACAGGGTGACAAGCGGGGGAATTCTCCTACGATGGTGCCATTTACTGATAGAAGTTTTTTGATAATACGATTATAGTTAGACTAGGAATTATTATGTCTACCGCTGTCTTGAATGCGAAATTTGTATAATTAAGGTTGTTAGCGGACCTGATAAGAATCGACAAACCCGGACGCCACAGATAAGGAGATAGAAATGAGAATACTTATTGTTGACGACAATCCGACGAATGTCATTATCATTCGAGAAATTCTGAAAAAAGAAAACTATCGTGACATTGTAACGGCAAGTTCTGCCATGGAAATGTTTGAAGTTCTAGGGATTGGGGAGGAAAACAATGAACTTCGTCCCAAACCGTCGGATATTGACCTGATTTTGCTAGATATGATGATGCCGGAGATGGATGGAATCGAAGCATGCAGCATTGTGCAGAAATTTGAGAATCTCAAGGACATACCTATTATTATGGTTACTGCAATCGGAGATTCCAAGAAATTGGCCGAGGCGCTGGATGCAGGGGCATCCGATTACGTGACCAAACCAATCAATAAAGTGGAACTGATGGCCAGAATCCGTCTTGCGCTTCGTCTGAAGCAAGAGAAGGACTGGCATAAAGAGCGGGATCAGCGGATTCAGGATGAGCTGAAACTTGCGGCGATGGTACAGAATGCCGTGTTAAGCCCTGCTATTGAAGATCCGCTATTTCACGTTAATGCCATTTACAAACCTTCGTTTGAACTCGCGGGTGATCTTTACTCTTGGTATCCGCTTGGTGAAGGCAGATATGGAGTTCTGCTGCTGGATATGATGGGGCATGGAATATCTTCATCACTATTTACGATGTTTATTGCTTCCGTGCTGAAAGACACCGTTACAACGTATGTAGACCCGGAGAAGGTCATTCAGGAGCTGAATCGTCGCTTTAATCAGCTGCATCTGGAAAAGCAGCTGGTGCAGTACTATTTTACAGCGATCTATCTGGTCGTAGATACCCGAATGAAGCGGATTGACTACGTGAATGCAGGTCATCCACCAGCACTCTTTTTCCGTCATGATGGAAGTGTGACCACGTTTGACAGCGTCTGCTGTCCTGTCGGTTTGTTCGACAAGATGGATATTGAACCACAGACGATTCACTATGAAGGTGACGGGCACATTGCGCTGTATACGGATGGATTAACCGAAGCCGTTCAGGGCGACCAGGAAATGCAGCAGGCATTTCTGAAGGAACAACTGGCGGGCTCCCACCAATGGGATGAAGCGGCCATGCAGGCATTATTCTTCGATGATGAAATTCCGCAAGAGCGGGATGATGATAAATGTTTGGTCTGGATTACCTTAAATAAAGGGGGCGAAGCTGAATGAAAATCAGAAATAAACTGCTGATCGGCTTTACCGCTCTGATGGCCATCTTGATCGTGCTTACGTTTGTGAGCTACGAACGGCTGAACAGCAGCAATAAACAGGTTGACCAAATGTATCAGGAGCGATATTTAAAGGTCAGATACACCTCATCCGTACGTGGAGAGGTTAATGATATCGCGAAAGTGCTGGCTAACTTGTTGCTTAACCCGAATAACTCAACCGGCACTGCAGAAAATGAGCTTAAGGAAATGCAGGAACGGGGAGAAGGTTACCTTAAGGAAGTTCGTGAACGGGCTGACAGTGCGTCGGAGCATCAACTGGTTGACCGTGTGAATGTGGCTTGGAATTCTTATAATTCTTATGCTGGCAGACAGGTCAGCTTGATGTCTCAAGGACGTGCGGAAGATGGTAACAACTACAGGAATTCAACGGGTCTTGCTGTGCAAAAGGAAGCTGTGGACAGTCTAAATGCACTTTCCCGTTTCCAGGATCAGGAGATTGATAGCGAAATTAAGGCTGCTAATGCAGCATATACACGGGCAGTTCAGATTACAGTAGGCATCATGATTGCGGGGCTACTGCTTGCTCTCGGGGTTATTATGTGGGTACTGCCTAGTATTACGCGTGGTCTGAATACGGTGTCGATGATGATTACCAGTTTTGGTAAAGGTCGCTATCGAACTATTCGTCGTATACAGGTGAAGTCCACCGACGAGATTGGGCAGATTGCCAGTGTGTTCAAGGATGTCTCCAATGATTTGGAAGAGAAACTGGAAGTTGAGAAAGCTTATTTACAAGCACAGCAAGATCAGAACTGGATGAGTTCCAACATAGCCAGAGTTCCGGAATTGCTGCGAGGTATTGGCTCCATTCGCCAGATCTCACAGATGTTTATCAGTGAATTTACGCCTGTACTTGGAGCTCAACTGGGCGTCGTATATCTGATCGATGAAGAGAAGCATCCGGACGAACTGAGACGTTATGGTGCTTATGCGTTTGAAGAGAATGAAGATGTTGGCAAAGAGGTTTACCGTATCGGAGAGGGATTAATTGGACAAGCCGCATTGGATATGACTCCAATAATCATGGAAAAAACTCCGGAGGATTATGTGAACATTGGATCAGCAACGGGATCATCGCGTGCTTCGGGTGTGATGATCTATCCTGTCGTATTTGAAGATGAACTGATTGGTGTGGTCGAGACTAGCTTCGTTTGAAGGGTTCACGAATCTGCATACACAGCTGTTCTCGCAGCTGATTATGAATCTGGGCGTCATTCTTAACAACGTTCGCCGCCGTTTGCGGGTGGAGGAACTGCTTCGCGAATCCCAGGCGCTTACGGAGGAATTACAGGTTCAATCTGAAGAACTTCAGACCCAGCAGGAAGAACTGCGTCGTTCCAATGAAAATCTGGAAGAGCAGACGGGGGCCCTTAAACGTTCGGAAGAGCTTCTTCAGCGTCAACAGGAAGAATTGGAGCACTTCAATACCGAACTGATTGCCAAGACACGAGCATTGGAAGAACAAGTTCGTGAAGTGGAAGAGAAGAACGACGAGATTGAGAAAACGAAAACACAGCTGGAACAGCAAGCCATGCAATTGTCGATGACGAGCAAGTACAAATCCGAATTTTTGGCAAATATGTCGCATGAACTTCGTACGCCACTTAACAGTCTTTTGATTCTGTCCCAATTGTTATCGGAGAACAAGGATGGAAATCTGAGTGTTAAACAGCAGGAATATGCTCAAACGATCTATATGTCGGGTGCAGATCTGCTGAAAATGATTGATGAAATTTTGGATCTGTCCAAGGTGGATGCGGGCAAAATGGACATCAACTATGAGACGGTTCGCATGGAAGAACTGACCAGCTTTGTTCAACAGAATTTCGGCCCCATGGCGAACAAAAAGAACTCGGCCTGAACATTGAGTTCGACAGCAATTTGCCGGAATGGGTATATACCGACAGCCATCGCGTGAAGCAGATTTTGCGGAATCTGTTGTCGAATGCGTTCAAATTTACCAACCGGGGATCGGTAAGCCTGATTGGACGGAAGATGAAAATGGAAGAGCTTCCTGGATACTTGAATACGAATCAGGAATATGTAGGCTTTACCGTGAAGGATACCGGAATCGGAATTCCTTCGGACAAAACGGATTTGATCTTTGAAGCATTCCAGCAGGTGGATGGTACAACGAGCCGCAAATATGGAGGAACGGGCCTTGGACTGTCCATCAGTCGCGAACTTGCTCGCCTGCTTGGTGGCGCCATTCAGGTCGAATCAGCCGAAGGTGTGGGCAGCAGCTTTACTCTGTACCTGCCGGATAATCACGAAGAAGAGATTCAGGTGGACGAAGCTATGACAGAAGCTGCTGCTTCTTCTGAGATCGAACAGTCTGCAAGAGAGACGTGGACGATGCGTTCAGGCAGACAGAAGGTCCTTACATCGGATCCGGATAGTAATTCGTTTATGAAAATGCCTCAACCCGACTCACCTGTACTTGCCCAGCTGGAAGATGATCAGAAGAACCTGATGGAAGGCGACAAGATTCTCCTTATCATTGAGGATGATGTGAATTTTGCGCATATTTTGATGGATATGGCGAGAGGCAGAGGATTTAAGGCGATTGTGGCGCTTCAGGGAGACAAAGGACTCGAAATGGCCCGTCAATATTTGCCGGATGCGATAATCCTTGATATTCAGTTGCCTGTCATGGATGGCTGGGCAATTCTGGGCGAACTGAAAAGCAGCTCCGCGACACGTCATATCCCGGTACATGTGATTTCGGTAATCGATGATATGAAACAAGGTTTGATGATGGGAGCCATTGCTTATCTGAAAAAACCTTCCAGTAAAGATTCGCTGGATAAAGCTTTCTCGCATATCGAATCCTATACAGAGAATCAATTGAAACGTCTGTTGATTGTGGAAGATGATGAAATACAGCGGAAAGCAATCATTGAACTGATCGGCCACGATGATGTTGCAATTACGGCAGTGTCCACCGGCAGTGAGGCCTTGAATGAATTGCACAGTCAACGCTATGACTGTATGGTACTGGACTTGATGCTGACAGATATGACCGGATTTGAATTGCTTGATCAGATTCGGGACGATCAATATTTGAATGATCTGCCGATCATTATTTATACAGGCAAAGAACTGGACAGTAAAGAAGAGATGAAGCTTCGCAAATATGCGGAGTCCATTATCATCAAGGACGTGAAATCACCTGAACGTCTGCTCGATGAGACGACCTTGTTCCTGCACCGGGTAGAAGCCAACCTGCCGGAAGACAAACGTCGAATTCTGCAGAAACTGCATAACAAGGAAACCTTGTTTGAAGGTAAGAAAATATTGCTTGTGGATGATGACATCCGTAATGTATTTGCCCTTTCAAGTGTGCTCGAAGGTTATCGGATGGATGTGACATTTGCAGAGAACGGCCGTGAAGCTCTGGAGATTCTGGATAAGAACCCGGAAATCGATCTGGTGTTAATGGACATGATGATGCCGGAAATGGATGGTTATGAGGCCATGACGCGGATCAGACAAATACCAAGATTCGAAAAATTGCCAATTATCGCCTTAACCGCAAAAGCGATGAAAGATGATCGTGGCAAGTGTATTGAGGCTGGAGCATCCGATTATGTGAAAAAACCGATCCAAACGGATCAATTGTTATCCTTAATGCGGGTATGGCTGTATTCGTAACCCAATAGTTTGGGTAATGAAAGACAATACATCTAATACGCAAGTAACAAATGAAGAAGTGGAGAGAAAATATGACACCGTGGAAACCTACCGAGGCGGAGGCAGAATCGATCCGCATACCGCAAGATGAAGAGCGTGAGCTGATCGAGATCGAGTTGCTGTTGGAAGGTATGCACCGTTTATATGGATATGATTTTAGAAACTATGCGTTGCCTTCATTAAAGCGCAGAATCTGGCATTATGCACATGCCGAAGGCGTTAAGACCATTTCCGGGTTACAAGAACGGGTGCTGCATGACCGTTCTGCGTTTGATCGTTTTGTACAGAACTTGTCCATTCCCGTGACGGAAATGTTTCGTGATCCTACGCTTTTCCGAATGTTTCGCGAACAGATTATTCCGATCTTAAGAACATATCCGTATATCCGAATATGGCATGCCGGCTGTTCCACAGGAGAAGAAGTCTATTCCATGGCGATTATGCTGCACGAGGAAGGACTGTATGACAAGGCAAGAATATATGCGACAGATATGAATGATCGCTCTTTGCAGCAGGCCAAGGAAGGCGTATATGGCATCGAGAAAATGAAACTATACACTACAAATTACCTTGAAGCCGGGGGCACCCGTGCATTCTCAGAGTATTACACAGCCAAATATAATTCTGTTATTTTTCATCCTTATTTACGCAAAAATATTATTTTTGCCGAGCATAATCTGGCAACAGACCGTTCATTTAACGAGTTTAATGTGATCTTTTGCCGCAATGTCATGATTTATTTCAATGATGAACTGCGGAACCATGTGCACGGACTTTTTCATGAAAGTTTGAGCCACTTTGGCATCCTTGTTCTGGGTTCTAAAGAATCAATACATTTTACGGAATTCAGCGATGCCTACGAGCCGTTAGACCGGACGGAAAAAATATACCGGAAGATTAAATAGGGGGTTAGGCTTAGTCATGGGGCTCAATGAACCAATCCACATATTATTGGTAGATGACCGCCCCGAGAACCTGCTCGCTCTCGAAGCGGTTCTGGAATCGGAACAGTACAAGCTCGTCAAGGCAACCTCCGGGGAAGAGGCGCTCCGCTGTTTGCTGAAAGACGAATTTGCGGTCATTGTGCTTGATGTGCAGATGCCTGGGATGGACGGAATTGAGACAGCAAAATTAATCAAGGCGCGTGACAAGTCCAAGGACGTGCCGATCATTTTCATCTCTGCCAATAGCAGAGAGGCAGAGCACTTATTTGCAGGTTATTCCGCGGGGGCCATTGATTATATGGTCAAACCGTTTATTCCTCAGATTTTGAAGTCCAAGATCGAGGGCTTTGTGGAAATGTTTATCACGAATAAACGTTTGAAAACACAGACCATGCTTCTGCACCAGAAGACGCAGGAACTGGAGAAGATGAATCAGCAGCTCATTCAGGCCAAAGAGGAAGCGGAAATCGCTGCAAACGCGAAGACCGAGTTCCTTGCCATGATGAGTCATGAGATTCGCACACCCATGAATGGCGTTATCGGTATGGTTGATCTGTTGATGGAAACGGAGCTGAAGGAAGATCAGAAGGAATACGTGGATATTGTACGTCGTAGTGCGGATGCACTTGTTACGGTGATTAACGATATTCTTGATTTTACCAAGATGGAATCCGGAAAAATGGAACTGGAAGAGCATCCGTTTGAACTTGTTTCCTGTATTCGTGAAGTACTGAAACTGTTTGCGGCAGAAGCCGGCAAAAAGAATATTGAGCTGGAATATTTCCTGGAAGATTCGGTACCTCAATTGATCTATGGAGATATGGCAAGGCTGCGTCAGGTTTTGTTGAATTTGATTGCGAATGCCATCAAGTTCACGGACCATGGCGGTGTGTATCTGATCGTATCCGTTAATGAAGAAAAGGACGGGCGAATGACGCTGGAGTTTGCTGTAAAAGATACCGGAATAGGTATAGCTCTAGACAAAGTCGACCGCCTGTTCCAGCCGTTTTCCCAACTGGATACATCCATGACGCGCAAGTATGGAGGAACCGGTCTGGGGTTGGCTATATGCAAAACGCTTGTTGAAATGATGGGTGGACAGATATATCTGGATACGACGGAGATGCGTGGAGCAACGTTTGTATTTACCATTCAGGCGCAGCGTTATGTCGAAACTGAGCTCACGAATGGTATGGGGGAAGATCAGCATACGGATATTAAAAATTATGAAATGCATCCAAGCGTATTAATCGTCGATGATCACCCCATTAATCAGAAACTAATGTCCATCATGCTGAGCAAGCTTGGACTCATTGCAGATATCGCCGAGGATGGCAAGAAGGCACTGGATATGGTGTTGGCGAATCGCAACTATGATTATATATTTATGGATTTACAAATGCCTGTGATGGATGGATTGGAGTGTACTCGCCGAATTCGTGAGAGCCTGCCTCAAGACCAGCAGCCGGTTATTGTAGCGATGACCGCTAATGTCATGGATGGTATTCAGCAGCGATGTTCCACTGTAGGTATGGACGATTACATCAGCAAACCTGTGAAAATGGGCAATGTGAAACAGAAGTTGTCCCGATTTCAGGAAGAAAGGCGATTGTTCAAATCCAAAACATCGGCCATAAATCAGGCCAATTGAAATATTTGCTAATTCGATTACTGTTTCATATGTGCTGTAGATGGGTTATTAGGTAAAGAAACCATTGATCAGGAGAGAGATGTCTAATGAATACAAACAAAAATGAAAAATTCAATGCAAGAACAGAAACACTTGATGGTGTGTGCACGGTGTATCTGACTGGCGAACTGGATTTGTCAGTTGCTCCTGAATTCCGTTTGGTGATGGAGCCACTCGTGGACAATAAGGAACAAGATTTGATTATTAACATGCAGGATCTGAAGTACATCGATAGTACAGGGATTGGTATCCTGTTATCTGTTCTGAAAGCACGGCATGGAATGGAAGCTCGCTTTGAAGTACAGGAAGTTCCTGCGCAAATTCAGAAACTTTTTGATATGACGGGTATTGCCAAATTCTTTGTCTCACAGAAGAATTCCCAATAGGAAAGGATCGAAAAAGGAATGAATGCAGAAGTTCAAAGAGTCACCCTTAATTTACCGGCGACAGCTGATTACGTTGATATTGTAAGACTCAATCTATATGGTGTTGCGTCCAAAATGGGATTTTCTTATGAGGACATTGAGGATATGAAGGTTGCTGTATCCGAGGCCTGTAATAACTCAGTATTGTATGCTTACTCACACGAAGGCGGCATGGTAGAGGTTGTGTTCGAAGTGGATAGTGACACGCTAGCCATTACCGTCAAAGATGAAGGTGCCAGCTTCGAGAACATTAACCCGGCGGTATCCCGCGCAGGCCTTCATGACAAAGAACTGTCTGATGCCCAAATCGGTGGACTTGGATTTTACCTGATGCAAGCTCTGATGGATGATGTCAGTGTGGAAAGTGAGACGGGCAAAGGTACGAAAGTAGTACTCGTAAAACGTCTTGCAAGAAGTGAGGAGAAAGTATGAATGAAAAAGTGACTCCCCCAGAGTCCATGTCTGAAGCTATAGGTTTGATCTGGGAATACCAGCAGACCCAGGATAACGAAATTGCAACAGTTCTTATCCGCAAATATGAACCGATGGTGAAAATGGCAGCAGGTAAAATTGCGCGGAACCGACCCGATCTATATGAAGATTTGTATCAGACCGGGCAGATGGCTCTAATTCGTTTGCTTAAGCAATACGATATCAATCTGGGTATTCCGTTTGAACCTTATGCCATGAAGAGTATGATTGGTCATATGAAAAATTATTTAAGGGACAAGTCATGGTATATTCAGGTGCCCCGCAGAATTAAGGAAAAGGGAGCACTTGTCCAGCACGCGATTGATGAATTGACAGTGAAGCTGGAGCGTTCACCAGGTGTGAACGAGATTGCAGAATACCTGGATTTAACCCCTGAGGAAACCATCGAAGTCTTGGCTGGTCGGGAATGTTACCACTATGTGTCACTGGATTCTCCGCTTTCACAGGATGAGAGTGCAGCCACATTGGGCGAACTGATCAGTTCAGATGTAAATGACTTCGATTCGGTCGAGAAGCGGATGGACTTGCAGCAGGCATTGGGACAGTTGAAGGAACAGGAACAAAAGGTGCTTATTTTGGCATTTCAGGATGGTCAGTCGCAGCGGGCAATTGCTCAGAAACTGGGAGTATCCCAAATGAGTGTATCCCGTATCCAGAAGCGAGCCACTGAGAAATTAAAACAGATTATGTCGAACGCCTCTTTATTATGAGATGCAGATCGGTGATGATATTGAGCACGGCATAAAGAAGGACACGTGATTCCAATGGAATGCATACGTGTCCTTTTTTGGGATGCGTGCCCAGAGGCACGCATGATCTTGTTGGTGAAAGTCCAACCCAAGGAGGGGCCAAGCCACCTTGGTAGCTAGGATGCTTGCATATGGCGAAATCCGTGTGCAAAAGCGCATCGACAAAAGTACCTGTCAGAGACAGGGCGAGCAACAAGCCAGGCCGCAACATAAAGTGAATCCTGCCGCGTCGTCAAAAAGGCCCTGCAAGGGGAAAAGAAGGTGTCGAGTCTCGATCACATAGACGAAGGCCAAGGAAGCTGTGTAGAACTTGGAACAACAGTGAAGAACCTTCCGGCGTAGAGGGAGTGGCATGGCTTGAAAGATCATGCAGTGAACTGGGGAGACCCTCCCCCACTCGGATTTTTTTTTTTAGGAATTCGTAAAGAGACACTCTATAAGTCCAAAAGACGAAGTGAAACGTCTGTGGGAAGGGAGTCCGAGGGGCTCATAGTACCGAAGAACCCAAGGACAACATAACCTTGGGGAGGGAAGGAGCCCTGCGTTGTTTATGCTTTTGGAGGAGGTACGAGTGAGTGAATGCCAATCGGCTAACAACACCAAAGGAAAAAGTTCAACAACTCCAAGATAAGCTAGGTCATGTGGCCAAGGAGAACAGCAAGCGTAAATTCCATGCCTTGTACGACAAAGTCTACCGGTGGGATGTCTTGTACGAAGCCTGGAGACGAGTGAAAGCGAACAAGGGAGCGGCAGGTGTAGATGCCATAACGCTGGCAGATGTGGAGGAACAAGGAGAAATGAACTTCCTCAAGGACTGCGAACGAGCGTTGAAAGAAGGCAACTACCATCCGCAGCCTGTACGGCGGCACTATATCCCAAAGAAAGATGGGAAGCAAAGACCGCTGGGCATACCCACCGTGCGCGACCGAGTCATACAGATGGCAACGAAACTCGTGATTGAACCCATCTTTGAAGCGGATTTTGAGGACGTATCCTTTGGATTTCGCCCGAAACGAAGTGCGAAAGGAGCGCTGGAACGAATTCGGAAAGCTTGCAACCGCAAAGGGAATTGGGTAGTCGACGTCGATATCCAAGGTTACTTCGATAACATTAATCAAGAGAAGCTGATGAAATTGGTGCAGATGCGCATCAACGACAGGCGGATACTGAAATTAATACGGAAGTGGCTTCAGGCGGGAGTGATGGAAGAAGGAAACGTAAGGCGCTCCGATTTAGGAACGCCGCAAGGTGGTGTGATCTCACCGCTTCTGGCGAATATCTATCTGAACTATTTTGACCGACTATGGGAGAAACATGGAAGAGGTCTGGGAGAACTGACAAGGTATGCAGACGACTTTGTAGTAATCTGTAAAACCAAAAAGGACGCCGAGCATGCGTATGAACTCATAGGCAAAATTATGGAACGTCTGGAGCTAACCCTGCACCCGACCAAAACTCGCATTGTAGGTCTATGGACAGGAGACGAGGGATTCGACTTCTTAGGAATGCACCACCGAAAAACGAAAGCAGAAACTTCGCAAGGGAAGGTATATTATACCACGCAGCAATGGCTAACCAAAAAGGCGGAAGAACGTATTCGTGGAGTCGTTAAAGAGCGACTGTCTCCACCGAGTATGCGATCCAGATCGTTCGCGGAACATGTGAAATGGCTCAATCCGAAGATTCAAGGGTGGAGAAATTATTACTACACGAACTACAGCCAAAAGAGACTAGCTAAGCTGGACTGGTATATTTTGCAACGGTTAACACGGTGGTACGCGAAGAAGAGACAACGCAGAAAATGGATGGGTTCAGTATCTGAGGTTAAATATATCGCCGGCCAATATGGACTAAAAACGCTGTTGTAATTTGCATGCCCATGAATGACGAACATCGGAAAGCCGTATGAGGGAAAACCTCACGTACGGTTTGATGAGGAGGGGCTGGGTTTTGCCCAGCCTTTTACTCTAGCAATGATTTCTCAATGAACAGTATGAATGCAGGAGTGGATGTTAGTGATTGTGGATAAAGTCAAACTGGAAGCGCGTCGGGACAAGGCTACCTATTCAGACCATTGGGAATGGTGGGACTGGGTGGCACCGGATGAGGAAAGTATGGCAGAAGCCTTGGAGGAACTAACGAGCGAATTTCCAGAAATGCAGTACTGGCTTCGCAAAATACCGGCGGTAGAGTCCAATTACCTCTCTGTCCGCTTCATGAACGGCACGGAGCCCGTCATATTCGGGTCATTATTATATGCGGTCAAGAATGAAAGAGACGATCAACGTAAAGATAATCAGATGTTTTTCTATGTGGATCAAGAAAGACTGGTTACCTTGAATGTAGATGACAATACCAGAGGGATTATGAATACAGGTGAACGTGCAGCCATGTTGCAACAATGCAATGAAGCCCGGGACGGCATGTTTGTGCTGTTTCGAGCCATCTTGCATTATTACCATGTGGGCATGGATCAATTTGAGATGAACCTGCGTGATTTGGAGCGGACGATGGAATCCCGCAATGCACGAACGCTGATGGATCAGATTCTTGCTGCCCGATTTGAGTTGCTATATTGGAGTAACCTGTTCATCCCGTATTCCGAATTGATGGCCGCCGCCAGGGAGGCTTATCTGGACGAGCTGAAGGAGAACCGATTTTTTCAGCAGCTCCAGCACCGGATCGAACGCATGGAGCGTTTGTTCAAACATTATGAGAAAGAGATCGATACGCTGATTTCCATTGATAATGCGATTTCAGGGGTGCGTGGCAATGAGATCATGAAGACATTGACCCTCGTTACCTCGGTATTCACGCCCGCAACGGCTGCTGGAGCCATATGGGGAATGAACTTTGAGAATCTGCCTTGGATCGACAAAACCTGGGGGTTGTACTTGTCCTTGTACTTATCATCATTAGCATGGTCGGCATGTATGTATGGATGATGATGAAAGGCTGGACAGGGGATCTGCTCAAAGTAAAGTCCTCCCAGCCGTCAGTTAAGGAAACAGAGAAACGTGGCATTGGTAAACGAAGGCATTGACTTGGGAAGCATCACATGCTTCCTTTATTTTTTATAATCTTCAATGTATCCCAATAAGTCAGCAATGTATTGTCCTACAATCGGCATATTCACGAATTGACTAAGAATAAAGGCGAGCAGACCAAGAACAACAAAGGTCCCTACGGTCAAACCCAAACCACGTGCCATACCGGCTGTAAAATTGGTAATGATGCGTTTTTTGGGACTGCTGTAATTTTCGATAATATCCTTGATTTGAGATTTTTCCAGACTGTCAGCAATTTGATCCAGCCTTGTGTTCAGACGTTTTACCTCATGACGCAATTCAAAAGGGTGCTCACTGGTATCATACTGTTGTGCGGGTTTTCCTCCGGTAATGGGCGTATTGCCGTTCATTGTGACTTTACTCATGTTCTTCCTCCTTTAATCTCGCGGTGTGGATAAAAAATAGCCAGCTGGAATACAGCTGGCTATTGGTCACTCGATCACAAGCCTTACAGGCTGGTCGAGTTTATTTCTTTACGTGTATCTTCCTTGGCTTCTACAGAAGCAGCAGCCACTTCTTCTGTCGCCTTGGTTGCTTCATTCGCTACATCAGAGGAAGCTTTTCTCACGGAATCCATGACGTCATTACGTCCTTGGTTTACTGTTTTTGCAATATCAGAAGTTTTGGAAGAGACCGTTTTAGCCAGTTCGGAAGCTTTATCACCTACAACTGCTGCAACTTCTTTCGTGCGATCCGTAACGATGCCCACTTTCTCGGAAAGGTCACCACGCAATTCGCGTCCTGGTTTAGGGGCAAAGAGCAGCGCAGCTGCAGCACCCAGCAAACCTCCGATGAAAATACCTTTGGCGAAATTGGAACCGCTTTGTACAGGATATTGCTCTTCTGCTTTATTCATGTCAAATCACTCCTTCTTCAAATTTAAAAAACGGATACGAAACAACGAACACCTTGTTGACCGATCAGGCAGCCTGTCTGAACAGTCTGGACGCAAGCCCCAGCAAGAAGACAAAGAGCGCTGTTCCAATGATGGCAGGAATGACGGCGAAGTTGCCGATGACCGGCCCCCAGTTACCCAGCAAAAGTGCTCCTAGCCAGGCGCCGACAAATCCGGCAATCATTGCACCGATGATTCCTCCAGGCATGTTGTGACCGGCAAGTGCATCACCGATTACACCAATAATGACTGCCATCACAATGCTGATAATGATACCCCACATAACAACCGCCTCCTTTATACTTGATGTAGGATGTTGTCTGTTCGCGTTTGCTTACTTCGTATATAAACGCCGTGCTTCCAGGTGAAACAATCAACGTGTGGAGAAATGATATGGAAAATATAGGATAATGCAATTCAGAAGGAGCGCTTAATCCCCTGAATCATACAGCAGATCCAAGCCAGTCCGGCAGCAAATCCGGTGAAAACATCGGTTGGATAATGTACGCCAAGCATGATCCGGCTAATACCGATCAGGAATATAAATGCCATTCCGCAAAGGACAGGCAGGGCAACTCCAGACAACCGTTGCTGTCTTTCAATCGCCCATATGACAAATAACATGCCGTAAAACCCCATTGAGATCATCGCATGACCGCTTGGAAAACTATATCCATGAACGATCAACAGATGTTCCAGTTCAGGTCTGCTGCGTCTGAATATTTCCTTCAATAAGGTGTTCAGAATCCACATCATGGCAAAACTGCTGAGTAACGCATATCCATATATGAGGAAACGGGGACGGCGCTGCAGCAAGAAAAGGATTGAAAAACCGACAGCTGCCATGGCAGAAAGGTTAAAAGAACCGAGCGCAGTAATGAAAGAAATGAAAGGCAGCAGATAAATACGTGATTCCGAGTTCAGATAGACCAGCTGCTGGATACGGTCATCCAATGAAAGGATAGCATCATTACCAAGCAACGCTCCCAGAGCCGCCAGCAAGAAGACGACCGAAACGCTGGCTATCATTCCAACACCAGCCCACTTGAGCAGTGGGCGTAATGATGAATTTTTGCGATTTA
Source organism: Paenibacillus sp. 1A_MP2 (assembly GCF_052244825.1). Lineage (NCBI taxonomy): Bacteria > Bacillati > Bacillota > Bacilli > Caryophanales > Paenibacillaceae > Paenibacillus > Paenibacillus sp. 1A_MP2. The sequence goes on from NZ_JBQQCS010000001.1 coordinate 1,519,897, forward strand.
ACCCGGATGAGGATGAATGCGTTTTGCGCTGCATAAATGAGTGTCTCCTTCAGTGATGGTAGTAGGTAGATAAAGATTGATAAAGGATTACCCGAAATGTCTGTCGAAAAAACTGTAAAAACGTCGCTTTTGTACTATACTATTTAAGATATCCCATGCGGCGTCGTGACGCAAAGCAGAGATGAATTTGGGAGTATAAAGGAGAGAACTCGCATGGAGAGTGCCCTGTTAATTAAAGAATACCGTGCAGGCGTTATGGAATGCGCCCATTACGGACACATAAGCATTACGGATGAGAACGGCAAGATTGTATATTCAGCTGGCGATCCTCATTTTAGAGCGTTTACCCGTTCATCTGCCAAACCTTTTCAGGCCATTCCGGGATTCGGGCCGGTATTGCCGGGCATTATGGTCTGACAGCTCAGGAGATTGCCATCATGTCTTCCTCGCACCGATCGGAACCGATTCATATTCAGGTGCTGGAGCAGTTGGAAAGCAAAATAGGATTGGGAGAAGAATGCCTCATATGTGCACCAAGTTATCCCCTGAATGAAGAAAGCCGGAATCAATGGCTGCGTGCTCAAGGAGAAAAGCGTCGTATCCTCCACAACTGTTCCGGTAAACATCTGGGCATTCTCGCATACACTCAGATGAAACAGGCAGACTTGGGTAGTTATGCAGAGCCAGAACATCCAGTACAGCGTGAAATTCTGGAGACCATGGCCTACATGGCAGGTATTGAAGAGAAAGAGATTAAACTTGGGACGGATGGCTGCGGCTTTCCGGTATTTTCATTGCCGTTATCGGCATTGTCGAACGCATACTTGAAGCTGGCTTGCCCGGATCTGATTGAAGATCCATCTACACGCTCTGCGGTAGAGAGCATCACTGGAGCCATGAACGAATATCCGCTAATGGTAGGAGGAACCGGACGCGTGGACTCCGTGCTGCTTGAAGACAGCAACATTGTAGCCAAGGGCGGCTTCAAGGGTGTGTTTGGTTTTGCTCTGAAAAAGGAACGCCTTGGAATCACGTTCAAAGTGCTTGACGGTTCGGAAGAAGAATGGGCCTGGATTGCACAATCCATCTTGGAGCAGATTGGATATAGCAATCGAAAAACCATCGAACGACTGGCAGAGGTATATCCACCTGATATTCGGAACGACGCGGGTAAAGTTGTGGGGCGGGCAGACAGCGAATTCAAGCTTCACTCACCTGAAGAAAGCGTATAACCTGAAGCAAGGGGCGTGATTAGAATTCCCGGGCCACGGGTAAAGATGACATACCAACTGGTATTGATCTATAGAATTCTAAATATACACGCATGAACTGCTGCGAAGATGTGGCAGCTCTAAACCTTTGGAGGTGGATGAATATGATTAAAGTAGTGACATCGGAAGAAAGGCACACGTCGGATCGAGGTTGGATACACAGTGAATTCAGCTTTTCCTTTGCGGACTATGATGATCCAAGCAATGCCCACTTTGGTTGTCTTCTGGCTCATAATGACAACACACTGATGCCGCAGGAAGGCTTTAAGAGACATCCACATCATGACTTGGAGATTGTTAGTTATGTGATATCAGGTACGTTGAAACATACGGACAGTATGGGAACAGAGCAATTGCTGGAACCGGGAACAGTTCAGGTCATGAGTGCGGGGACCGGGGTCGAGCATTCGGAGACTAACCCCTCTGAGGATGAACCTGTACGTTTTTTACAAATGTGGTTTTTGCCATCCCAGCGCATGCTCAAACCCTCGTATACCAATCGTCGCCTGGAGGATCAGGAGCATCTGAACCGTCTTTGTCCGATTGTATCGGGACAAGGGGGAGAGGCAGCCGAGGGAGCATTACCGATTTCACAGGATGTAACTTGCTATCTATCCCATCTGGAATCCGGCAAAAAATTAATGTACCCTCAACATGAAGACAGGCGTACACATCTCTTCCTGATTAGTGGTCATATCGAGATTGTATGTTCAGATGGTAACTTCAATCTCAAGCCGGGTGATGCTGCACGGATCCGTAAGAGCTGTGATCTGCAAATTACAGGTACAGGCAGCGAGACTGCTGAATTTGTACTGGTGGACTTGCCTTGAGGAAAAGGGTGTAACTTATACCGATGGAATAGGGTTTAAAACATGAAGCAGACTGTCCGGTAAGGATAGTCTTGGAATATAACAACCGCAAGAGGACCTGATTCCACTGTGACGTGGAAGGCAGGTCCTCTTTGTACGGGTTGATTTACCTTCATAGCTTTACCTTCATAAAAAGAGCCGCTCAAAGTTCTATGAACAATGTCGCCTAGGATTTACGAAGGTTACCCAGTTCGGAAGCGACAGCTTCCACTTCAGAAATACTCAGATGTTCCTTGCCTAGGACCATCTCATACAGGTCAAACAGATCTTCATACTTGTCGAGTGGGAAAGCTGAAGCCTGCATGGCAGCTCCACTGGCCATCCGCAGCTTCGTTTTGATCGCTTCAATCATATATTCCATGTTGGCTGCGCTTGCTTGCGTTAAATCCATCGTTATGTCCATCCCTTCCATATCGGAAACTGTTGTCATTGTATCATGTTTGGACAGGCACAGGCCAATGCTTTTGCGGCGTAACGAAGCATCGGGTAAAATGAGGAATACAACAATAGAGCTTCAGGTAGGGAGTACATGTGTAAAGGAGGGAAAAGAGATTGACAGTGTACAAGCGGGAATTGGTTCGCCATCAAAGCAGGGAAGCCCGCAAAAATGTGCAGGGAGAAGATTTGGTATTATTTTTCAAGCACATCTACCAACTTCATTCACCCGATGAAATTACCTTTGTCTGTATCGGGACGGACCGTTCTACCGGGGATGCACTGGGCCCGCTGACAGGGAGCCTGCTGCAGGAGTACGGAGTGAACCACGTGATCGGGACACTGGCTTCACCTTGCGATGCCGATACGCTGGAGAAGAGGCTGGCGCTTGTCCCGTCCCATCATGCCATCATCGCTATTGATGCTTGTCTGGGTCCAAAACAGGCAGAAGGTACATACTATCTCGCGGAACATGCACTTATTCCGGCCCGATCGGTTGGCGGCAAGCTGCCGCCGGTTGGTCATTACAGCGTGGCTGCTGTGGTGAATGCGAATGGACCGAGACCTTATTCCATTCTTCAGATGACCTCGCTGCATTTCGTTATGGGGATGTCTCGAACGATTGCTGAGGCGGTATCCGAAGCAGTGAAATACAGACAAACGTTTCATAAATGAGTTGCAGGCTTAATAATATACAACTTGAATGAATTTAATTTGCGCAGAGAGAGGGATTTAATATGGAAAAAGTGATGTGTGACGGAACGACGATTTGTTATGCCGAACAGGGTAAGGGAGAAGCACTCATTTTGCTCCATGGATACTGCGGAAGTTCATCCTATTGGGATGAAGTTGTGCCTGAGCTTGCACGCAGCTATCGTTGCATCGTACCCGATCTGCGTGGACATGGCAAAACGGACGCGCCTGTAGGTAGCTATACCATCGATCAGATGGGCAATGACGTATTGCAATTAATGGACGAGCTCAAGGTGGATAAGGCTGTCTTGCTCGGTCACTCTATGGGTGGATATATCGCACTCTCCATCGCACAGCGCCACCCGGAACGATTGAATGCCTTCGGCTTGATTCATTCCACAGCGTATCCGGATAGTGAAGAGGGCAAGGAAAAACGCCTTCGTGCAGTATCCACCATTCAGACGGAAGGCATGGTTCACTTTGTGGATGGGCTTGTTCCCGGTTTGTTTGCACCAGAACATGTGGATTCGCTATCAGCGCAAGTGACACGTGTGAAAGAAATCGGTTACCAGACGGCGCCGCAAGGGGCAACTGGAGCTGCATTGGCTATGCGGGAACGGCCGGACCGCCGTGATGTATTGTCCGCTACACCACTTCCTGTTCTGCTGGTTGCCGGCGAGAAGGATGCCGTCATTCCGCCGGAACGTACATTTACAAGTGACAAGCCACATATTACGCAAGCTGTGATTCCTGGAGCAGGTCATATGAGCATGTATGAAGCTCCGGAAGAATTAATTCAGGTCATTAAACAATTTTTGACGGGATTATCGAAGTAATTTACTGAAACATGAATAGTACCAGATATTTCGCCTTCTTTGCGAAGTGTCTGGGCCTTGCTAAACCCCTGCAACGTTCGCTCAAGAACGGCAGGGGTTTTATTTGTTCAGGTAAGAGCATGGGGGCATTCACCATGTTTTGGCTTTTTGTCATGGCATGAATTAAAATGATGAGAATGGATCATGTAAATGAAACTGGAATGTACACGATCGAACGATGAGGGGGCATATAGCATGTTCAGGAAAGATTATCTGCTCCGTATGATGGAGGAAATGACAGAAGCGATCGGCAAGGTATTTACACTCAAACAACAGCGAAAACACACGGAGGCTCTGTCCGAGTTGGACGAGCTGCTGCGCAGGCAGTTTGGCCTGAATTTATCGTTGCTGAACTCACTGCCTGCCGAGGATGTTATTGAGATGTTCCGTTTTCGCGGCGTCATTGAAGTGGACAATCTACAGCAAGCCGCCAGGCTGATCGAAGAAGAGGCGTACATTTATAATGAAAAGTCCATAGTAGAGGGCATAGATGATCATGAAAAAATGGAGTCAGAGGATGAAGCACTTATTCGTCTGATGAGATCACTTCATTTTTACCTGTATGCACTGAATCATGGGGCTAATCCGAAGCTGCTGGATGCACCAGAGCGTGTAGAGGGCATATTGGAGCAAACGAAAGCATACGAACTTCCGGCACGAACGGAAAAGCAGCTTGCCTTGTATCGTGAACAACAGGGGCGTTATGATCAGGCAGAGAATAGCTGGTACAGACTGTTGCAGGTAGACGACAGTCATCCAATTCATTATCGGGGTGAGGTGCAGGCTTTCTATGAAAGGTTAAGACAACTGGAAGATGAGCAACTGCAGCAAGGGGGCTTGCCTCGCGAGGAAGTGGAAGAGGGGCTTGCCGAGCTAAATCGTTAAACCCCCTGAATACGCACCTTAACTTGGAGAGGGAACGGAATTGTGGTATGGTAACGGTTGACCAAACCAAACCGAAAGTGAGATGTACCCCCGTGGATTCATTGCGAAAGCTTATACAAGACATCTTTGAACAGAATTCGCTGATTACAGCGACCTGGAGCCAGCTGCGCAGACGGGACAATGTCTCGTATACCAAAGTGCAAGTCAAGCCGGTAACGCTCAAGAATCAGTTGCATTATCAATTCGCATTTCATTATACCAACAAAGTGCTGCACGAGAATTTGACTCCGGCTGAAGCGGCAGAACGCATGACTTTGCTATGCGAGGAGACGTTTCGTCAAGGACTGCTCTGTACAGCAGACGCGGACTATCAAATTTTGATCAGCAAAAAATATAAAGTGTCCATCTTGACCAAGTCAGCTTCCAAGACTGCGGTGGACCTCTCGCATAATCGTAAAAAGCAATATGTGCTGGAAGATGGAGTTCCCGTTTCTTTCCTGGTCGAGCTGGGAATTATGAGCGAGGAAGGCCGAGTTTTGGCCCGCAAGTACGATAAGTTTAGACAGATTAACCGTTTCCTCGAGATGGTACAGGATGTCATCCCGCATTTGCCAGAGGGCCGTCCACTTACGATTGTTGATTTTGGGTGTGGGAAGTCGTATCTGACCTTTGCTTTATATCACTATTTGTCTGTACAGCAGCGCAGATCGCTCAAGATTATTGGTTTGGACTTAAAAGCCGATGTTATTGAACACTGCAATGATCTGGCAAACAAATTGCATTACGGTGACCTGAAGTTCCTTGTGGGAGACATCGCTGACTATGACGAGCTGAATGAAGTGGATATGGTCGTGACGCTGCATGCCTGCAATACAGCAACCGATGCTGCTTTGGAGAAAGCCGTTCGTTGGGGGCTTCCGTCATTCTGTCTGTACCGTGCTGTCAGCACGAGCTGTTTGACCAGATTGAATCCAGCGTGATGAATCCGTTGTTGTCACACGGTATTTTGAAGGAACGTTTCTCCGCATTGGCAACGGACGCCATCCGGGCGAAGCTGCTGGATCTGATGGGATACAAAACGCAGCTGCTCGAATTTATCGATATGGAGCATACGCCAAAAAACATATTAATCCGTGCAGTACGCGGTCAGGCCGGGCAGACAGCTGACATGTGGAATGAATATACCGCATTCCGTGACTTCATTCAGGCAGATCCTTATTTGGAGCGGGCTTGTGCGGACCTGCTTCCAGGTGGGGGCAAGTTGAAAGAAACTGTTCCGAACGATGGAGCAGATTTAAGCCAAGAGAATTCAAATGGGGAATCCATTAAAGATGTCACCCAAGATCCTAGCCGCTGTGATCACTGTTGAATCGTTGATGCAGATCGTCTGCCATCGTCCTTGACGGGACATACTGGTAAGAGGGTCCCGTGAAAACAACATAAGGTGCCAGAGGCATGTAATTAGGCAGAAGACCCTAACGGGAGCTTCTGCCTTTTTTGTTTTTTAGTTGGAATTTGGATGAATACGATGACGTGTGAAAGGAGGTAGACGCATGGAGGAAGTAAAATCGGATAAAAAGGTTAAGTGGAGTAAGTCAGATGATAGGGGCAGCCTGGACAAGATAGAAAAGGTGGACCGAGCAACTCAGGGAATAATGTTTTCCCGATTATTAGAGCCAGCACTAACGATGATGCTTGGTTTAATCCTGGTGGTTTTACTGTTGGCAGGGTGTCTACGCAGGGGATTGTTTTATTTTACGGACGTATACCCCATGGTGCTGATGGCATCAGGCAGTGCACTTATTTGGTTGATCCTGTTCATGATGTGCTTCAACGCACCGAAGACAAATGGGAAACCAGGGATTTCTCAGTGGTTGAATACCCTCAAACGATTGTATGTGGCCCTTATGCAGTACGCTCATCTCCACTGGATGTTTTGGCCCTTGGCTCTGGCAATTTGGTTTGGCCTGCATGCCTGGATAGGCTCTGTCAGCGTACAGGGAAGCTTGGATGAGATGCTGCGCTGGAGCCTGCTGGCGATATTTGCGTTGCTAACAGTGATGCTGGCCTCGCGCGCGAACGGAGCGCGATGGTTTGCCTGCGGCTGGCAAATGGCAGGTGGCCTGCTTGTGCTAAGCGGCGTGCTTGCCGCGTGCGGTGTGCTGCCGCTGCCTTATGGGGTCATGCGAACCGCTGACCCCGAGATCAGCTCCGCCGGAGCCCGGCTCGGCGGATTGCTGCAGTACCCCAATGCGTACGGCGCCGTTGCCGGCATGTACGCATTGGAGCGGCTGGCTGCCGCCGCGCGAGCTGTAGCCCGGCCGCTGTCGGCCGGGCGGCTCATCGCGGCAGTGCTGCCGCTCCTCCCTGCGCAAGCCGCGCTCCTCCTGAGCGAGTCGCGCGGCGCCTGGCTGGCGACCGGCTGCGCCGCGGTCGCCGCCTTCGCTTTGCAGCGGCGCGGTGCCCGCCTGCCGCTGCTGCTGGCCACGGCCGCGCCACTGGCGTGCGCGGCCTGGCTCTACCGCCAGCTGGCTGCTGCCCAGCTGGCGCCTGCACCCGTGCCCGGCCTGCTGGCACTGGCCGGGGCATGGGCAGCTGCGCTGCTCGGCACGCTGCTGCTGTGCCGTTTGTGGCACAGCGGCGCTCGTGCACGCGCCGCTGCCCTCACGGCCACGGGGCTGGCGGGGATCACCGCCGCAGCCCTGGCCGTGGCCTCCACCGCCGACCGCATGGCGGCTGGTGTCGGCACAGGGTTGTCCCGCCTTCAGATGTGGCGGGACGCCCTGAAGCTCTGGACCGAGGCCCCATGGATGGGCCACGGGGAGAGACATGGCGCAGCATGTTTCGCGCCATCCAATCCTCGCCTTATGTCGGAGGCGAGGTCCACAACGGCATCCTTGATCTTGCCCTCGATGCAGGCATAATCGGGCTGTTGCTCATCGCTGGCTGGTTCTTTTCCACCCTGCGAACCATGTGGAGGCAGGCTCCTCAGCTGATGCCTTCAATTATTGTTTTTGGCCTCCATGGTGCAATGGACTTTGACTGGAGCTTCACCTTCCTCTGGATGATGTTCATTTGGCTAGGGGGCTGGGCACTATCGTCGCAAACTGTACAGGAGGCCGCCGCTTACAAAAAACGGCCCCGCTTTTTCCGTCAGTTGAATCCGTGGCCTCAACTGATACTAGCAGGACTGTTCGTCATTTTTTGGCTTGGCGGGACAGCTTGGTTTGCTGGAAATCATTTGGCGGCAGATCAACAATACCGTCTAGCCATTTCCAATGATGCAGGAAGTGCTGAACGCAAGACGCTGCTTACGGCGGCGTACAAGTTTAACCCCTACAGACCGGATATCGCCATCTCCCTGTCTCGTACGCTTCCTGCGAAAAAGGCTGAATTAATGTTAGTGCAGAGCCTGTCCTATTCTCCAGTTTACCCCCAACTCTACGGAGAGCTGGGGCAGTTGGCTGCTCGATCGGGTAGAGGAGAGTCAGCCGGGAATTATTTTGAACAAGCCATAGCCCTCAATCGTTTTGACGCCTCCAGCCAGTCCCTGGCTTTATATTGGATGGAACAGGCATCACGGAGGGAGCTGGCGGCAGGCTATGCTGAGCGAGGAAGGCAGACCGCTTCTGCCGGAGTAAGATTATACGAACGTTATAGACAGCTGGCTGAAGAAGTGGCGGCAGGGAAGGCGAGAAATGATCGGCGCTTTGGTCTTAATGAAGTGGCATTACGTTATGGGGATAATCTGCTTATCCTTGCTTCTAATCCACTTGCTTCAGAGGTGAGCAGAAAGTATCCCTGAACATCTAACCTCACGCAACGTCGATGTTGAACTAAATCCATGAAAACGAATGATTCAACATGTAATGGGATAAACAATTCACATTTCCACCGAAAGTAGTTGTTTTACGGCTGCATTCAGGTTCAATTCAGGTTCTATTCAAATTCAACATCTAGCCCTATGCTGCACATAAACTGTTTGGTTACCTGTCCATTACTCCGAATCTACAGGCGATATCCGCCAAACGCTTCCTTGAAGGCACCTTGCAGCGGTTCTACCTCCACACCCCATAGAGTCGCAATCTCAGCGCTGACATCGGCGTTCCACCATTCGCATAATTTTTTGCGATTATCCCGGTTTTCACCGATCCAGAGCAGATTGGCGATAACTTTCCCATAATACAATTCTTCTGCCTGCTTCATCCGTTCTGGGGAGATGTATACCTTTAGCTTTTTGGCTGTTCGATACAGCTCTTTGCTGCATGCCCTTCGGATCCCTCGGGCAGAAGGCAGTTTCTGGCCTGGGGTGCTATGTTTTACCGGGGGAGTACCGGGTGCTGATTTGGGTGACATCTTCTCACGCTCCTCTCCCGATACCATATGCAAACGGCCGCCTGCGGGACACTATCCCAAACGGGTGAAGTAGCAACAGCTACAGGCCTGTGATAAAATAGGGACGAACATCCATGGTGCGAAGGGCACTGCCAATCAGGATGAAGAAAGAGGGTCGAGATGGACGTTATTCATAACATTGTCAATCAATTATTTGATTGGATCCAAAGCCTTGGATACTTTGGAATTATGCTTGGACTAATGCTTGAAGTTATTCCGAGTGAAATTGTACTGGCATATGGAGGTTTTCTCGTTTCACAAGGCCATATTAATTTTTTCGGTGCAATGATTTTTGGTACCGTGGGCGGTGTCATAGCCCAGCTATTTATTTACTGGATTGGCCGTTATGGCGGAAGACCTGTACTTGAACGCTACGGAAAATACATACTGATCCAGAAAAAGCACATCGACCATTCCGAAGAGTGGTTCCGCAAGTATGGGACAGGTGTCATTTTCACAGCGCGTTTTGTTCCAGTCGTAAGACATGCCATATCGATTCCTGCCGGCATATCCAAAATGCATACGGGTCGGTTTATTTTGCTGACAACACTCGCTGTTATACCTTGGTCTGCATTGTTTATATATTTAGGGATGATACTTGGAGATCAATGGCAACATATCAACGAAAAGGCGGCACCTTATATTATGCCGATTCTGCTCGTTGCTCTGGCACTTATGATTATTTATGTACTTATTAAATGGATGAATGTTCGTAAAAAGAAGGGAAGTGTCTAGTTATGGGAAAACCAAACTTGTCTCACAAATTCGGTAAAGGTCTGCCGCCGAAAGAATTCATTGAGAGCATGACGAAAAACCAAAGTGAGTTTCAGGCAAACTATGACAGCTTTGTATGGCCGAACGAGGATGATCGTGAATTTTTCGAAAGCCTGAATCACCGCGATGATTTGCGTGTGTTAATTTTGGCTGCTGACTGGTGTGGCGATGTGGTACGCAATATTCCGGTCGTGTTCCAGGCGTTGGAAATCTCGGGCATTCCGACAGAAGTTCTTATTATGGAAAATCATCCTGAAGTGATGGATGAGTTTCTTACGATGGGCGGACGCTCTGTACCTGTTGTTATTTTTGCAGATACAGGCGGACATGTACTGGGCCAATGGGGGCCTCGTCCGCAACATGTGCAAGAGGTTATGATTGAATTCAAACGTCTCAATCCGGACCGTGAAGCGGCAGATTATCAGGATAATTTGGCTGTTGCGCGTCAAGAGATCGGGAAACGTTATGGGGAAGGAACGGAGTCAAATGCAGCCATTATTCGTGAGCTGCGTGAACTGATTTCGGGTTACTGAGCCGCTATGCTTAACATTCGTACATTTTCATTGGGACTGCTCCAGACCAATGCGTATCTGTTGCAGGGTGATGATCCTGATAAAGCTGTAATTATTGACCCGGAATGAATCCGGGACCGTTGCTCAAAGCCATTCAGGGCCTGGAGATTGAAGCGATCCTGCTGACTCACGCGCATTTTGATCATATGGGCGGCGTGGATGAAATTCGCAAATTGAAAGGCTGTCCTGTTTATTTGCATGACTTGGAGAGTGACTGGCTCACAACGCCGAAGTTGAATGGTTCTTTGAACTGGCCGCAGGCTATCCCACCGCTTTCGACAGAACCAGCTGAATATGCCATGGACGAAGGGCAGACTCTGAATTTTATTGGTCACACGTTCAAAGTGTATCATACACCGGGACATTCACCAGGCAGTGTAAGTCTGTTATGTGGTGATGACCTGTTTGCAGGTGATGTTCTGTTCCGTATGGGTGTAGGCAGAACGGATCTTACTGGAGGCCGTGAACGGGATTTGATTGATTCGATCCAGAACAAGTTGTACACCTTCGCGGATGAGGTCAAAGTATATCCAGGTCATGGTCCCAAAACGACCATCGGTTATGAAAAGAAGAACAATCCATACGTCTCTGCCAGATGATCCGACAATTTATGTGAAGAATGTCTGGACAAGTGACAACTTTTTCATTAGAATAGCAATTAGTTGTTACAAGCGATAAAGCACCATCTAACTGAGGCAATAAAAAGAAACACCCTAACTTGCGAAGCACGCAGACTGTGGTCTATACCCGGTTTGCGTTCTTTTTTGTTTTCAGCCTCTTTTATATCCAAGACACATCCCGTTTAACCCTACATACAGATCAATGACTAGCTTCTACAGAAGATCGTTCTTTTCCATTTAGCAAGTCGAATCATAATAAGCTTGAGCTTTAATAATAGTCAGAAGAATCATGGAATAATAGCTAAGGAGAGCGAGGAAATAGAAGTGGAGAAAAAGCGAGTTATCCAGTTGGGACAACGTGCCGAGCATCTGATCATCGAAGAAAACCTTCGAGCAATGGAGAATGGCAAAATAGAATCAATTCCCCAGCGTCCTCAACTACATAGTTACATCAGTAATGAGATGAATCAAATCAAGGATCAACAGCAAAATATATGGAGAAGTCGTTTATTAAACAGCGGTGCCCACAACCAACCGTGGTTCGACAAACTGCAAGATTACCGAAATGAAGTCTGATTGCCCGGGAAATTGTCGGCTTCAGATTTTTTTTGGATTGAATTGAACGTTTCTGCAGAGCCTGTCGTAATAACATAAGACTTAGCGGAGAGCAGGTGACAATCCAGATGGAGGCAGCCGAACTGGAAGAAGTACAGAGGGCGATACAGGGAGATGACAGTGCACTGGCAGAACTGCTCCAGCGTCACTACGCTTTTGTGTATAAGTATCTTGTCAAAGTAACGATGGACCCTAACGTTGCGGAGGAGACGGTGCAGGATACGATGATTCGATGTATGGAAAATATTCAAAGGTACGATGGTTCGTCTGCCTTTTCGTCATGGATGATTACGATTGCGACCCGGATATATATTGACAAGACGAGGCGCAGGCGAAGAGAGCAGATCTGGCTGGAGGCCGTTCGCAACCAAGCTGTAAGAAAGTTGCGATGGCAATTCGAGAGTCGGAATGAAAAATGGACGGATGTCATGGATGCCATGACAAGGTTAACGCCTGAGCATCGCATAGCCGTTCTTTTGAAGCATTATTATGGATATGGATATGATGAAATTGGTGAAATGCTGGGTATTCCATCCGGAACGGCGAAGTCGCGTACAGCCTATGGTCTTCGCCAATTGAGAAAGGAGCTGGGATGAGCATGAGCAGATCTGAAGAACAGGATGAACAAGAAATTCTGGCACGGATGCAACAACAGATGAAAGTGCTTGATGATGCTTATGAGCCTGTAAACATCCCTTCATTAGCCTCACTTGAAGCCAAAGTTAAGGAACGAAGGCAGCTAAGAAGGCGAGCCAATCGGATCGAATTGATTTTGTTCTGGATTGTGGGACTGTTCATTGTCGCCTTTGGTGCATTATTGTTACATTCGGCTCCGGCGCTATATTTGGGTATTCAGGCTGCTAGCTTGGTCGCAGCGATTGCCGTGGCAGCCATCTGGTCAGGGCGACGCCGGAAGGAGACGACTCATCATGAATGATTTTCATTATTCATTAGAAGAGATTCCGCTCGTATGGCTTATTCTACTTGCCATTGTACTGCTTGTTCAGGGAACATGGATCTTTCGGGATGCACGCAGGCGCGGCCGCTTTCCCTGGTTATGGGGATTGTGGGAATTACCAGTTTCCCGATGCCTTTGATCATATACTGGTTTGTTGCTGTTCGTGCAGACAGCAGGCCCCTAAGCAATCGAAAAAATAATAACATTATGCAACTAAAAAAAGATTTTGCACAAATGTTTTGTTTAATTCTAGTAATCGTAGACAGCGCTATTCTTTTCTAGTAGACTATACAAATAATAAAAAGATAGACTACCAGGAGGTTAGACGATGCTGCGATTAGGAGAGAAGGTTGTCATCGTCGCGGATGCGTTTGAGCAGAATCTTCCTGTGGGGAATATGGTTTCATCATCGCTTATGACCGGAATCCGGACAATGCGTTCGATTACGTTCTTCGAGTGCCGCAGGTAAATCGGAACTTTTTTGTTCCATCCGGCGACGTCGATCTGGAAGAGGTTCTGCTGAAGCAGGAAGCTGAGCGGGTCGAGCGGGAAGCGTTGATAGATTACGCCCTTGCGACACACAATGAGAAACTGTTTCATCATCTGATGAACGGAGACTTTCAAGCTGTGGAAGAGGAAGAGGAAACCGCGAACGATGTTATGTCACAGGCGGATTTTATAAAGCAGGTTAATCTGCGTGCATGGATTTAGAATTTGAAGAGTCGGCTGATGCCGGCTCTTTTTTGATTAGATTTAGAACGGTTGAACTTTGAAGCGTGTGTAAACTTGATATTGCATGTGGTAATTTTGCTAAATGGGTTTTGAAATATGCATTACAGGAGGACTCCACCGTTGTGGGGTTATTTTGCATATTCGGCAACTCGAGTCGTATGCATTGAATTGTCGAACTATCTCACCTATAATGAAAAAAGTTATCTTGGGACTTTAGCCCGTTAAACGAACGATTCGTTTTCGGCGGTTTCAGGAATCAGAACGAATGAAGGAGGCATCCGGAAATGAGTATTTCGAATAATGACGTTCAGCATGTGGCCAAGCTGGCCCGGCTTAATTTGACTGCTGAAGAAGAGCAAACCCTGACAGGGCAGCTGAACGCGATTTTAAAATATGCTGAGAAGCTGAATGAGTTGGACACTGATGACATTGAACCTACCACTCACGTGCTGCACGTCAGCAATGTGATGCGTGATGATGAGACGAAGGAAAGTTTGTCAATTGAACAGGTGATGCGCAATGCACCGGAAGAAGAAGACGGGCAGTTCAAAGTGCCTGCAGTAATGGAATAACGGATAACCGGAAGGAGGACGAATTACGTGAGTTTATTTGAACAATCGTTGCCGGAGATACATAACAAGCTGCACGCCAAGGAGCTGTCGGTAAGCGATCTGGTGGATCAGGCATATCAGAACATTGGTGCACGTGAAGAGAAGGTTAAGGCTTACTTGGCACTGGATGAAGAACAAGCACGTGCTCGTGCACGTCAACTGGATGATCGACTCGTCAGTGGCGAGGAGAAAGGGTTGCTTTTCGGTCTGCCCGTCGGCATTAAGGATAACATCGTGACAAACGGACTTCGTACAACATGCGGCAGCCAGTTTTTACGCAACTTCGACCCGGTATATGATGCAACGGTTGTCGAGAAGCTGAAAGCGGCGGATACCATCACGATCGGAAAACTGAACATGGACGAATTTGCCATGGGCGGCTCCAATGAAAATTCAAGCTTTTACCCTGTACGTAACCCATGGGCACTCGATCGTGTTCCAGGTGGTTCCAGCGGTGGATCGGCTGCTGCTGTGGCTGCTGGAGAAGCTTATTTCACATTGGGATCAGACACAGGGGGCTCTATCAGACAGCCCGCTTCCTATTGCGGCGTTGTCGGTTTGAAACCTACCTACGGACTCGTTTCACGTTTTGGTCTGGTTGCATTCGCATCCTCCCTGGACCAGATTGGACCTTTGACGAAAAATGTCGAGGATTCTGCCTATGTGCTGCAAGCCATTGCTGGTTATGATGCCAAAGATTCGACATCCGCGAAAGTGGATATCCCGGATTACTTGAGCGGACTGACAGGGGATGTCAAAGGGCTTCGTATCGCTGTTCCGAAGGAATACATTGGTGAAGGCGTTGATCCGCAAGTAAAAGAGACCGTTCTTTCTGCCTTGAAAGTCCTCGAAGGACTCGGCGCAACATGGGAAGAAGTATCCCTTCCGCATACCGAATATGCGGTGGCAACGTATTATCTTCTCGCTTCATCGGAAGCTTCTTCGAACCTGGCTCGCTTCGACGGCGTGCGTTATGGTGTTCGTGCAGACAATCCGGAAAACTTGCTGGATCTGTATCACCAGTCCCGCAGTCAAGGTTTTGGTCCCGAAGTAAAACGACGCATCATGCTTGGAACCTATGCGCTCAGCTCGGGTTACTACGATGCGTATTATTTGAAAGCCCAGAAAGTGCGTACGTTGATCAAACAGGACTTCGACGACGTATTTGCCAAATATGATGTCATCATTGGACCAACTGCGCCAACAACGGCATTCAAACTTGGTTCCCAAGTTGATGACCCACTTACCATGTATCTCAATGACATTCTGACCATCCCGGTCAGCTTGGCTGGTGTACCTGCAGTCAGCATCCCTTGCGGATTCTCGGATGGCCTACCTGTCGGCATGCAGATTATCGGTAAAGCCTTTGATGAAACGACCGTACTGCGCGTAGCACATGCGTTTGAACAAAATACGGAATTCCACAAGCAGCGTCCGCAGCTGTAGACTGCCAGGAACGGAGGAATATAGAAATGTCCGCATCTAAATATGAAACGGTCGTTGGGCTAGAAGTCCATGTCGAGTTGCATACAAACTCCAAAATCTTTTGCGGCTGCTCCACTGCCTTTGGAGCTCCGCCCAATACACATACTTGTCCGGTCTGTCTCGGACATCCAGGCGTATTGCCTGTATTGAATCGCCAAGCTGTAGATTACGCGATGAAAGCAGCCATGGCCCTTAACTGCACCATTGCTGATGTCAGCAAGTTTGACCGCAAAAACTACTTCTACCCCGATTCTCCGAAAGCTTATCAGATCTCACAATTTGATCAACCAATTGGTGAGAACGGCTGGATCGATATCGAAGTTAACGGTGAAACGAAGCGAATCGGCATTACGCGTCTTCATCTGGAAGAAGATGCAGGGAAGCTTACCCATGTTGACGGCGGCTATGCTTCATTGGTCGATTTCAACCGTGTCGGTACCCCTCTGGTGGAGATTGTCTCCGAACCTGAGATTTCTTCCCGGAAGAAGCGCGTGCATATCTTGAAAAATTACGTGCCATCATGCAGTACTGTGATGTGTCTGATGTGAAGATGGAAGAAGGCTCCCTGCGTTGTGATGCCAACATCAGTTTGCGTCCGCATGGACAGGAGAAGCTGGGCACAAGAGCCGAACTGAAAAACATGAACTCCTTCCGCGGCGTTCAGCGTGGTCTGGAATATGAACAGTATCGCCAAGCGGAAATTTTGGACGACGGCGGTGAAGTGGTTCAGGAAACTCGTCGCTGGGATGAGGCTCAAGGGAAAACACTGTCGATGCGTGGTAAAGAGCAAGCGCATGACTATCGTTATTTCCCGGACCCTGATTTGGTAAAGCTGCATATCGATGCAGCTTGGAAAGAACGGATCAGAGCTTCCATTCCGGAGCTTCCGGACGAACGTAAAGCCCGTTATACTGCTGACTATGGTCTGCCTAATTATGATGCAGAGGTTATTACGTCATCCAAAGCGGTCGCTGATCTTTTTGAAGACAGTCTGAAATACACCAAGGATGCCAAAGCCGTATCCAACTGGATTATGGGCGATTTGCTCGGTTATTTGAATACAAGCAACCTTGAATTGACTCAGGTGCCACTGACTGGCCAAGGTCTGGGTGAGATGATTGGATTGCTTGAAAAAGGTACAATTAACAGTAAGATCGCCAAAACGGTATTCAAGGAAATGCTGGAGAGCGGCAAGCTTCCACAGCAAATCGTTGAAGAAAAAGGTCTGGTCCAGATTAGTGACTCAGGTGCCATTCTCGCCATTGTAGAGCAGGTTGTTGCGAACAACCCGCAGTCCGTGGAAGATTACAAGGCTGGCAAGCAGAAAGCCATTGGTTTCCTCGTTGGTCAAGTCATGAAAGAAAGCAAAGGCAAAGCCAATCCGGGACTGGCCAACCAACTGCTTACAGATGTACTGAACCGCTAATCCATCCGGTGAGGCCGGACAGAAAGAGGCTCGTCCCTGTGACAGCCTCTTTTTGTGTTAGGGGTACAGGTTTGATTTCGTTGTCCTGGATTCAGTGATGTACAAAGGAGATGAGGAAGGTATGAAGATTCAATCGTTGTCTTTGAACGATGTGGAGATGGTAGGTCAGTTGTGGCGGTTACAGCATGTGTCTTATCGGCTTGAAGCGGAAATCATCGGATTTCAGGAAATTCCGCCTTTAATGGATACGATGGAGACACTGCAGAATTGTGGAGAGACTTTTTACGGCTATCTGGACACGGATGGCGAATTGCTTGGTGCGGTTGCAGTGGATGAGGAAGAGATCAATACATTGACGATTACACGAATGATGGTGCACCCTGAACATTTTCGTAAAGGAATTGCTGCTGCTTTGATGACGTATGTGTTTGAACAGCATTCGGATCTTCCGCGTTATATCGTTTCTACAGGAACGTTGAATCAACCAGCCGTCCAATTGTATACCAAATTCGGTTTCAAACCCGTGGAAGTTGTACAGATTGCACCGGGAGTGGAATTAACGACATTTCATAAGAATAAAGATTAATGATGTAAACAACGTGGAGGAGGAGTACCGGTTTTGGGCAATCCCTGGTTGATAGATGAGTGGCACATTTTATTGCGATTATTACTGGCTATGCTGCTTGGGGGGCTTGTAGGCCTGGAGCGGGAACGTTCCAATCATGCTGCCGGTTTGCGTACCCACATTCTGGTATGTCTTGGATCTGCACTCATTATGATGTTATCTGTTTATGGTTTTAAAGATTTTGCCAATGAATTAAATGTTAGGATTGATCCGGCCCGTTTGGCGACAGCTGTTATTACTGGCGTTGGGTTTCTCGGAGCCGGCACGATTCTTTTTACCGGAAAGTCGATTACCGGACTGACAACGGCAGCTTCCATTTGGGTGGTGGCAGCCATCGGACTGGCAACAGGCGCGGGATTCTTTTTTGCTTCCATCGTGTCAACAGTCTTGGTATTGCTTAACCTCTGGGTTTTCAATAAGTTGGAGCTTAGGTATATACGGGGAAACAAACTGCATGTCGTTACGCTTCATACCTTGTCTGAGCCCGGCTTTCTGGAACAGGTATCTTCATTTCTGGAGCAGGAGAAGATCAAAATCCGTAAAATAACGGTTAATGAGCAGGATTTGGCTTATGCAGAAATGATATCGGTTGAACGCAAAATTGAAATTGTGCTGCATGTTTACATGCCACATGAGTTCAGTGCAGTACAGCTTGTATCCAAATTAAGACAGTGGGAACATGTAACGAAGGTGTCGGTCGAATAAATGAATTAAACCCTCTGAAGCCCTTAGTGCCGGAGGGTTTTTGCTCATAACCATATTTCTTCCAGTTACTCTCCCGGCTCTTTAGGGTACTATCTAACCAAATGCATGAAGAGCGGGAACATCAGCCCGGAAGAAAGGAGTCGTTTATGAATCGGAAACGTCAGTCGAACATTCATTCCAGCGGAACGCGAGGAAAACCTGTCCGAAATCGGACTCACAAGTTTATTGCCGGGTTGCTAAGTGCGGTTATTCCCGGTCTGGGCCATATCTATCTCCGACTATATATGAGAGGTCTGACTTTCATGATGCTTGTGCTTCTGGACCTGTCAGCACTCTTGTACTTCTCATCTATTGGAATACAGATCAATGTACCATTGCTTATCCTGCTGGCATTGTTTATTCCGGTGATTTACTTTTACAATGTATTCGATGTATTACAGTCTGCGGACTGGGTGATGATGCGCAGAAGAAGAGCGATTACTCACAATAGCTCGGACAAGCCGATCCCTAATGAACGTTCTGCAGGGGAAGCTATGATGGTGTGGGAGAGAGGCATTTCGTTTGGGCTGCTTCTTATTGTAGGGGGATCGCTGTTAGTTTTGTTCTTTCGCAAACCGCGTTGGTTTAAAGAGCTAATCGCTGTGTATGGCGGATACACTTTTGCTGTTCTGATGATCGCAGGAGGACTTATCCTTTTTGGACGAGAAATCTGGGTCATGCTTCGCAAGAAGAAAATCTAGTGTGAACTATTCAAGGAGGGATAGCCATGAACCGTAAAGTCCGGGTCGGCCGCTATACGGCTGCCGCTTTAATCATAGCTGTCGGTGTGCTGTTGATTTTGGATAAACGGTGGGGAACGGACTATGTATATGAGATGGTCGACTGGTGGCCCCTCTTGCTCGTAGTATTGGGTATGGAATACATACTGTTGTTCTTAGTAACACGCAGAAGAGGGAATTTAGCTTCAGATCAAGGTGACAAAATTAAAATGCGCTTCAGACCCGATGCGAAAGGTATCCTGACTTCCCTTCTCCTGACAGCCTCTGTATTTATCGTTACAGAGCAGGATCATTACATGCATTTGTGGAACAGGGTGAGTCTTAACCTGGGAGCGGCATCTATGGATTATAGCCAGGCAGCAGGGTACATGGAAGATAAGGGTACGATTCGGGTGCCTGTAGGTATGGATACTTCGGACATTATTGTTGAGGGAGTGAACGGGGATATCTCGGTACAGCGAGGGGACACGGAAGAGATTGAAGTGCGCACGGTAGTTTGGGTAGATCAGACAACCGAAGTACAGGCCAAAGCTGTGGCAGACGCTTCCTTTGTTGAGACGGACGGGACAAAAGTAATTCATATCAAGACGACAGGCAAAACGTATGGAGAAAACGAGAAAACACAACCACGGATGAATATTACCATAACGATCCCGGATGATCGTCGTTTCAATCTCGATATTCGAACGTCTAATGGAGCCATATTACTGAATCGTCCGGAAGCCATTAGTACCATTTTTGCTGAGACAGGGAATGGACGTATACGAATTACGAATGCCGTAGGTGATATTTCGGGTAAAACACTGAATGGTGATGTCATTGTGGCAAATGCGATCGGAAATGTGGACTTGAACAGTAATCGAGGGGATATGAAGGCCCGTGGAATTTCTGGAAATGTGAATCTGACTACACAAGTCGGAAGTATTAGCATCACCGACTCGGTTGGAGAGATCACAGCGGATACCAGAAACGGAAGTATTAATGTAGACGGCGCAAGTTTGGCGGTCAAAGCTCAGTCCCTCAATGGAAGCATAAGCATTGTATCCGCCAAAGTAGGCGGTGACTGGGACATTTATAGCGCTGTAGGTGCGATTAACATTCTGCTTCCGGAGCGTGGGGATTATAGCCTTAGTGGTTCCAGCAGTTATGGAGATTTGCAAACGGATCTGCCGTTTACCGTGAAGAATAAAACGATTGAGGGCCAGCTTGGTGAAGGAGAGTATACGGTTAAAGTTGAGGGGAACAGCGACCTCACTATTGATCGTAATCCTGCAGTGCCTCCTGTTGGGACGAATACACTGGATTCGGAAAATACGGATGATAACTTGGAACAAATGACCGAAGACGGACAGAATTCCCAAGACGAAACGTCTGAAGTTCCCTGACTGGCGCGTTGACAATAAACTTGCAATCGCCGTACAATAAATATAAACTGGCAAGGTTACACGGCAGGGGAAATGTAATGCTGTTGTTCCAGCCGAGGATCAACTCTGAAAGAAGAGACAACATGATAATGCTTTTGTCTCGACAGAGTAATGAAAGGTAAGGCGGTGGGTTTTATGGCAACACGTGTCCAACATGCGTTGGAGCATCTGAAAACGACCGGTGTCCGTATTACACCCCAGCGTCATGCCATATTGAATTATCTGATGGAATCCATGGGGCATCCGACAGCCGATGAAATTTACCGTGCGCTTGAACCCCAGTTTCCCAGTATGAGCGTGGCGACTGTATATAACAATTTGAAGATGTTTCTGGAAGCGGGCATGGTCCGGGAGTTGACATACGGAGATAACTCAAGTCGCTTCGATGCCAATGTGACGGATCATTACCATGTTATCTGTGATAAATGCGGCAAGATTGAAGACTTTAGTTATCCTTCGCTAAAAAGCGTGGAGCTTCAGGCGGAGTCAAGTACAGGCTTTGAAGTACATGGTCACCGACTGGAAGTATATGGTGTTTGTAAAAGTTGCAGGGATTAAGAGAGTTGAATTACAATATTAACGTGCAGAATTCAGTTTGGATTCTTCACGTTTTTTGTTTTTAGGACGATAGAATGTATATAGCTCTCAGCAGGTTAGATATTTCATGATTCAGTATGATTGATTAACGGAGGTAGACGTTTGAGTAGAAAAAGCAGATATACACGTCAGAAGCGCCGCTCGTTCTGGCCTGGATTTTTGGCTGCCTGTGTTATTGCAGGCGGTGCTTATTGGCTAATAACGAATGTTTGGCTTAGTCAGAGTCACGAAGACCCCGACTGGATTGGCATGAATCAACCTATTTTTGTGGACGGACAATTGATGGATGGTGAGGCTGCAGGAACGGGAGATCAGCTTAAGTTGCCTGTATCGGTGCTGCAAGAGGCGATTGATTCCGGAATACGGTACGAAGCTGACACAGGAGATATCATTATTGCATCACCGCAGCGAGTGCTTCATATGAAGGAAGGTAGTACGAAGGCAGAACTTAATCATCGAGATTATCCTATGACGGTTAAACCGGAGGTCGTTGGGGAGAAGCTTATATTCCGCTCAAACCACTCAAAGAAGTATACGGATTAGCTATACAGGAAGATGCTACAACGGGTGCAGTGATATTGATGCGTGGAGGCGACACCATTCAGTATGCAGAGATTGATACCTTGTCTTCCAAGGCAGACAAAACGGTTCCTTTGTATAAGCGTGGCGGAGCATCTTCTCCCATCATTGCCGATATGGAGCAGGACGCACGAGTAAGAGTTTGGCAAACGGGTGATGACCAGAGCTTTGTGCAGTTGGATAATGGTTATGCCGGTTATGTAGCTAATAAATATGTCACCCTTACGGAGAAAAGGAGCTGGACAAGCCCGCATTCACACTGACCGCAGCGGAGAAAAAGTGGCAGAATAAACCGGTAAACCTGGTTTGGGAAGCCGTATACAATCGACAGCCTGATGTGGCTTCGATCGGCAAAATGCCTGGAGTCAACGTCGTCAGCCCCACGTGGTTCCATATTACAGATGGACAAGGCAACGTAAAAAGCAAAGGGGATAAAGCCTATGTCAACTGGGCTCACCGTTCCGGTATGGAAGTGTGGGCCTTGATGGATAACAGCTTTGACCCGGATATTACGAAAGAAGCCGTGGCCTCATATGAGACACGTACGCATATTATTGAGCAGATGCTGGAATATGCACAGACTTATCATTTGGACGGCATTAACATTGATTTTGAAAACGTCTATACAGACGATGGACCGAATATCACTCAATTTGTCCGCGAAATCAAGGCGATGGCGCGTATACATGGCTTGATGCTCTCGGTTGATGTGACGCCGAAATCGAACAGTGAGATGTGGTCCGCTTTTCTGGATCGTCGCTCGTTAGGCTCTTTTGCCGATTATATTGTCGTTATGGCATATGATGAGCACTGGGCCGCAAGTCCAAAGGCTGGTTCGGTTGCCTCGCTTCCATGGACCGAATCTTCTATGAGACGGATCCTGGAGGAGGATGAAGTACCCTCGAACAAATTGATTATGGCTGTACCGCTATATACTCGAATCTGGACGGAAGAGGCCAATGATCAAGGAGAAGTGAAAGTGTCTTCCAAAGCTGTAGGCATGAGTACTATCGCAGACCTGATCAAGGAAAAGAAACTCAAACCTGTCTTGGATAAACAAAGCGGACAGAATTATGTGGAATATTCCGAGGATGGGGCCACCAAGAAAATATGGATAGAAGATGCCGTCTCGCTTCAGGCACGTGTTGATTTGGTTGCTTCGCTGAAATTGGGAGGCGTAGCTGCATGGAATCGAAGCTTTGCCGATGCATCCGCATGGGAGACGCTCAAACAGGCAGGGTATTCGAAATAGACCTGAAATAGCTGTACTGAACTTATATCAATTATTTTAAAAGTTTTTCTGAATTCAAAAAAGGTCCGGTGAAGATACCGGGCCTTTTTCTGTCTCAGGGCTTTGATGAAAAGAACATCTAGCTGTTGGAACTCACGCCATGATCTGTGTCGGTAGGGGATGGAGGTGTGGAATGCGCTTTCAGCTGTGAACTTGTTATATTGGCCTGATTAGGGTCCAGGGTAAGGATGGTGTGACAGAACATACAACGATCCGTCTTGCCGAGCATTTTGGTTAACTTGCCACATTCCGGACAGTCCACTTGTACAGCGCTTGTGGAAAGCATACCAGCCCAGAAATAAATGGCCAGACTAGCCATCATGGCAATCAGTCCGATCACCAGTCCCACAGCGGCAAATACTTTACCCGCGTGTCCCCAGAACACAATTCCGGCAGTTCCCAGTACCATTAGGCCCATGCCTAGCATGGTAAGTAGTAGTCCCCAAGTGCGAAAAGCATTAATTTTTGCTGATTTAAAAATCATGAAAAATGCTCCTATCGTATGAGTAGTATCGGACCTGGATAAGAAGGAAACTTTAGTCAGCATGTAGAATTACATTATAACTGACTTGGCGCTTATCTGCCATGAATTGTATGGAGGGAATCGTGGAACTAAAGAACCTTGCTTTTTTGTCCGAACAGTCGGAAGAGACAGGGGCAGTTGGGGCTATCGCTTATTCCCACCCGGGAGATCGATTCCACGGCTCCCTAATCCAGGATTTTGAATTGCTCGTACTTGTTGTTCATAATACCGACCAGTTGATATCCAAGGTTGGACACTACAAATATGGTGATGTTCGTTATCAAATGATCTATGTCAGTCGTCATGAATTGCAGAGCAGTGTAATTACGGGGGATAACAATAACATCATGCAGTGTCTGATTGAAGGCGAGATCATCTGGGAAGCGGATAATGCCTTGAGCGATTTGAGAGAGGAACTATCTGCTTTTGGAACCGAATTACGTGAGCAAAAGCTGCTTCATGAATTCGCCAGTTTTTTAAAAATGTATGTGGAAGCCAAACGTTACATTCAAGAGGGTCATGTTGTAGATGCCTACTACAATGTGCTTGAAGCACTGGGGAACTGGGCTCGAATTGTACTCATTGAGCAGGGGATTTACCCGGATCATGCTGTCTGGACACATGTACAGAGTTTGGATCGTGCTTTGTGGAAGCTATATCAGGAGCTTACAGTAAGTTCGGAGACGCTGGAACAGAGAGTTGAGCTTGTACTGCTTGCTTGTGAGTTCTCAGTGATGTCCAAAATGAGCGACTGCTCCGGATTGCTTCTACGTGTGCTGGGAAGTCGAAGGGAACCGTGGAGTATGGATGAACTTGTCCATCATCCGCAGTTGAGATTTGTACGGGAGGATCTGCCGCTCATTCTTCGTAAGCTGGTATTTCGTTCTATAGTAAAAGAATCGGCAGGTTGGCCATCCTTTATAGGTGGAGATGGACGGGAAATCCGTTATTGGGTTGAGGGGTGAATACTCGTAAAGCCGACCGCAAAATGGTAAATAACGTAGGAGGGGAAACCTTCCTTTTTTGTTTGTTTAATAATTTATAAAAAGAAGTTGACTCTTATTCAGGAAATATGATACATTATATTTCGTTCCTCAAACGAGCTTATCGTCAACAAATGATAAATTCTGCACAGGAAATCGTGAAGAGCTAAAGCTTCAAAAAAAGAAATTAAAAAAAAGTTCTTGACGAAAACAAACGAAATGTGTTACATTATTTAAGTCGCCGCCGAAAACGTGGTTGAGACGAAAAAGAGTAACACAAATCAAGTTTGATCTTTGAAAACTGAACAACGAGTGAGTAACGATCTTGCTTGCAAGATCGACGCTGAAAAATCGGTACACGTCTTCGGACGGTATGATTTCGAAGCATAAATGAGATTTTTAATCTCGTCAGTTTCAAAATGAGCATATCGCTCTTTTCAATACTTTATTGGAGAGTTTGATCCTGGCTCAGGACGAACGCTGGCGGCATGCCTAATACATGCAAGTCGAGCGGACTTGAAGAGAAGCTTGCTTCTCCGATGGTTAGCGGCGGACGGGTGAGTAACACGTAGGCAACCTGCCCTCAAGTTTGGGACAACTACCGGAAACGGTAGCTAATACCGAATAGTTGTTTTCTTCTCCTGAAGAAAACTGGAAAGACGGAGCAATCTGTCACTTGGGGATGGGCCTGCGGCGCATTAGCTAGTTGGTGGGGTAACGGCTCACCAAGGCGACGATGCGTAGCCGACCTGAGAGGGTGATCGGCCACACTGGGACTGAGACACGGCCCAGACTCCTACGGGAGGCAGCAGTAGGGAATCTTCCGCAATGGGCGAAAGCCTGACGGAGCAATGCCGCGTGAGTGATGAAGGTTTTCGGATCGTAAAGCTCTGTTGCCAGGGAAGAACGCTTGGGAGAGTAACTGCTCTCAAGGTGACGGTACCTGAGAAGAAAGCCCCGGCTAACTACGTGCCAGCAGCCGCGGTAATACGTAGGGGCAAGCGTTGTCCGGAATTATTGGGCGTAAAGCGCGCGCAGGCGGTCATTTAAGTCTGGTGTTTAATCCCGGGCTCAACCCCGGATCGCACTGGAAACTGGGTGACTTGAGTGCAGAAGAGGAGAGTGGAATTCCACGTGTAGCGGTGAAATGCGTAGATATGTGGAGGAACACCAGTGGCGAAGGCGACTCTCTGGGCTGTAACTGACGCTGAGGCGCGAAAGCGTGGGGAGCAAACAGGATTAGATACCCTGGTAGTCCACGCCGTAAACGATGAGTGCTAGGTGTTAGGGGTTTCGATACCCTTGGTGCCGAAGTTAACACATTAAGCACTCCGCCTGGGGAGTACGGTCGCAAGACTGAAACTCAAAGGAATTGACGGGGACCCGCACAAGCAGTGGAGTATGTGGTTTAATTCGAAGCAACGCGAAGAACCTTACCAGGTCTTGACATCCCTCTGACCGGTACAGAGATGTACCTTTCCTTCGGGACAGAGGAGACAGGTGGTGCATGGTTGTCGTCAGCTCGTGTCGTGAGATGTTGGGTTAAGTCCCGCAACGAGCGCAACCCTTGATCTTAGTTGCCAGCACTTCGGGTGGGCACTCTAAGGTGACTGCCGGTGACAAACCGGAGGAAGGTGGGGATGACGTCAAATCATCATGCCCCTTATGACCTGGGCTACACACGTACTACAATGGCCGGTACAACGGGCAGTGAAACCGCGAGGTGGAACAAATCCTAAAAAGCCGGTCTCAGTTCGGATTGCAGGCTGCAACTCGCCTGCATGAAGTCGGAATTGCTAGTAATCGCGGATCAGCATGCCGCGGTGAATACGTTCCCGGGTCTTGTACACACCGCCCGTCACACCACGAGAGTTTATAACACCCGAAGTCGGTGGGGTAACCGCAAGGAGCCAGCCGCCGAAGGTGGGATAGATGATTGGGGTGAAGTCGTAACAAGGTAGCCGTATCGGAAGGTGCGGCTGGATCACCTCCTTTCTATGGAGAATCGTTTCCTGTAACGGAAACATTCAAATCGCAGACTAGATCTGCACAAACTTACTCACTCGTTGCTCAGTTTTGAGAGCTCAAACTCTCAAACAGCTTGCTTTTGCATGGAGCTTGTTCTTTGAAAACTAGATATCGAAACGAAATTTTGCGATTTAGAACATTCCTTTTAGGGATGAATGCTTGTTCGGTTCAAGTAACCGATCAACAATCATCCTAGCTGAACTTGTGTATAACAAGTTTCAATAAATAGTGAAAACTGCATTGCGATGGTATCGGATGGGAGCGACTTTTGGCTTTGCGTAAGCAAAACAAGGGAAGCGAGCAGTCGAAACCGGAGCAATTATGGTTAAGCTACTAAGAGCACACGGAGGATGCCTAGGCGCTAGGAGCCGATGAAGGACGTGGCGAACAACGAAACTGCCTCGGGGAGCTGTAAGCAAGCTTTGATCCGGGGGTGTCCGAATGGGGAAACCCAGCTGGGGTAATTTCCAGTTACTCACAACTGAATACATAGGTTGTGTAGAGGCATACCAAGGGAACTGAAACATCTAAGTACCTTGAGGAAGAGAAAACAATAGTGATTCCGTCAGTAGCGGCGAGCGAACGCGGAGAAGCCCAAACCAGAGAGCTTGCTCTCTGGGGTTGTGGGACGTCTCACATGGAGTTACAAAGGAACCGGTTAAGTGAAGAGGTCTGGAAAGGCCCGCCAAAGAAGGTAAAAGCCCTGTAGTTGAAAGTCTGTTCCCTCCGAGACGGATCCCGAGTAGTGCGGGGCACGTGAAACCCCGTATGAATCCGGCAGGACCATCTGCCAAGGCTAAATACTTCCTAGCGACCGATAGTGAAGCAGTACCGTGAGGGAAAGGTGAAAAGCACCCCGGAAGGGGAGTGAAATAGAACCTGAAACCGTGTGCTTACAAAAAGTCAGAGCCCGTTTTAGGGGTGATGGCGTGCCTTTTGTAGAATGAACCGGCGAGTTACGTTCCCGTGCAAGGTTAAGGTGAAGAGCCGGAGCCGCAGCGAAAGCGAGTCTGAATAGGGCGATGTAGTACGTGGACGTAGACCCGAAACCGGGTGATCTACCCCTGTCCAGGGTGAAGGTGCGGTAACACGCACTGGAGGCCCGAACCCACGCATGTTGAAAAATGCGGGGATGAGGTGGGGGTAGCGGAGAAATTCCAATCGAACTCGGAGATAGCTGGTTCTCCCCGAAATAGCTTTAGGGCTAGCCTCGGAAAACAGAGTCGTGGAGGTAGAGCACTGATTGGGTGCGGGGCCCGCAAGGGTTACCAAGCTCAGTCAAACTCCGAATGCCATAGACTTACTTCCGGGAGTCAGACAGTGAGTGCTAAGATCCATTGTCAAAAGGGAAACAGCCCAGACCATCAGCTAAGGTCCCCAAGTGTGTGTTAAGTGGGAAAGGATGTGGAGTTGCACAGACAACCAGGATGTTGGCTTAGAAGCAGCCACCATTGAAAGAGTGCGTAATAGCTCACTGGTCGAGTGACTCTGCGCCGAAAATGTAACGGGGCTAAACACACCACCGAAGCTATGGCTTGATGCTTTGCATCAGGGGTAGGGGAGCGTTGTATAAGGGTTGAAGGTGTACCGTAAGGAGCGCTGGACATTATACAAGTGAGAATGCCGGTATGAGTAACGAAAAGATCAGTGAGAATCTGATCCGCCGAAAGCCTAAGGGTTCCTGAGGAAGGCTCGTCCGCTCAGGGTAAGTCGGGACCTAAGGCGAGGCCGAAAGGCGTAGTCGAAGGACAACAGGTCGAAATTCCTGTACCACCGTAAGCCGTTATGAGCAATGGGGGACGCAGCAGGGTAGTGACGCGGACTGATGGATGTCCGTCTAAGCAGTGAGGCTGATGTGTAGGCAAATCCGCACATCGTAAGGCTGGACTGTGATGGGGAGCGAAAATTAGAGTAGCGAAGGTCATGATCTCACACTGCCAAGAAAAGCCTCTAGCCAGGTGATGGTGCCCGTACCGCAAACCGACACAGGTAGGCGAGAAGAGAATTCTAAGGCGCGCGGAAGAACTCTCGTTAAGGAACTCGGCAAAATGACCCCGTAACTTCGGGAGAAGGGGTGCCCCGGTAGTGTGAATAGCACGAGGGGGCCGCAGTGAAAAGGCCCAAGCGACTGTTTAGCAAAAACACAGGTCTGTGCGAAGCCGTAAGGCGAAGTATACGGGCTGACGCCTGCCCGGTGCTGGAAGGTTAAGGGGAGCGGTTAGGAGCAATCCGAAGCTGTGAACCGAAGCCCCAGTAAACGGCGGCCGTAACTATAACGGTCCTAAGGTAGCGAAATTCCTTGTCAGGTAAATTCTGACCCGCACGAATGGCGTAACGACTTGGGCGCTGTCTCAACGAGAGATCCGGTGAAATTTTAATACCTGTGAAGATGCAGGTTACCCGCGACAAGACGGAAAGACCCCATGGAGCTTTACTGCAGCTTGATATTGAATTTGGGTACGATCTGTACAGGATAGGTGGGAGCCTTTGAAACGTGAGCGCCAGCTTGCGTGGAGGCACCGTTGGGATACCACCCTGATCGTATCTAGGTTCTAACCTGGTACCGTAATCCGGTGCGGGGACAGTGTCAGGTGGGCAGTTTGACTGGGGCGGTCGCCTCCTAAAGAGTAACGGAGGCGCCCAAAGGTTCCCTCAGAATGGTTGGAAATCATTCGAAGAGTGCAAAGGCATAAGGGAGCTTGACTGCGAGACCTACAAGTCGAGCAGGGACGAAAGTCGGGCTTAGTGATCCGGTGGTACCGCATGGAAGGGCCATCGCTCAACGGATAAAAGCTACCCTGGGGATAACAGGCTTATCTCCCCCAAGAGTCCACATCGACGGGGAGGTTTGGCACCTCGATGTCGGCTCATCGCATCCTGGGGCTGAAGTAGGTCCCAAGGGTTGGGCTGTTCGCCCATTAAAGCGGTACGCGAGCTGGGTTCAGAACGTCGTGAGACAGTTCGGTCCCTATCTGTCGTGGGCGTAGGAAATTTGAGAGGAGCTGTCCTTAGTACGAGAGGACCGGGATGGACGTACCGCTGGTGTACCAGTTGTTCCGCCAGGAGCACCGCTGGGTAGCTATGTACGGAAGGGATAAGCGCTGAAAGCATCTAAGCGTGAAGCCCCCCTCAAGATGAGATTTCCCAGTATGTAAGACCCCTTGAAGACGACGAGGTAGATAGGCTGGGGGTGGAAGTGCAGCAATGCATGGAGCTGACCAGTACTAATCGGTCGAGGGCTTATCCAAGATATGCAGGTGATACATCGCAAGTTTCGTTTCGGATCTAGTTTTCAGAGAATAATCTCTGAAGCATATTCCCTGATAGCTCAGTTGGTAGAGCACTCGACTGTTAATCGAGTTGTCACAGGTTCGAGCCCTGTTCGGGGAGCCATATGGAGAGGTGTCCGAGCTGGCCGAAGGAGCACGATTGGAAATCGTGTAGGCGTCACAAGCGTCTCGAGGGTTCGAATCCCTCTCTCTCCGCCATAGTAAGGCCCGTTGGTCAAGGGGTTAAGACACCTCCCTTTCACGGAGGTAACAGGGGTTCGAATCCCCTACGGGTCATATTTAACTTCAAAAAATGAAGTTGATTTTCACAGCAGTTTTATGATAAGATCATAAATGTGTTGTTCGGAGGCTTAGCTCAGCTGGGAGAGCATCTGCCTTACAAGCAGAGGGTCGGGGGTTCGAACCCCTCAGCCTCCACCATATTACTTTTAATAACGACGCGGGGTGGAGCAGCCCGGTAGCTCGTCGGGCTCATAACCCGAAGGCCGCAGGTTCAAATCCTGCCCCGCAATTATACTTTCTTTCAAGAAAGTGATCTGGAACCGTGGTGTAGTTGGCCTAACATGCCTGCCTGTCACGCAGGAGATCGCGGGTTCGAATCCCGTCGGTTCCGCCATTTTAATCTTTACATGAGGAAGCTGTTCACTAAATCTGCTATATGGCACCGAACGCCCTAGATAAAGTGTAACGTTTCAAGATTAAACTTTATTAAGGCTCGGTAGCTCAGTCGGTAGAGCAGAGGACTGAAAATCCTCGTGTCGGCGGTTCGATTCCGTCCCGAGCCACCATTTTTATCACAACTTAATACGCCGGTGTAGCTCAACTGGTAGAGCAACTGACTTGTAATCAGTAGGTTGGGGGTTCAAGTCCTCTCGCCGGCACCACTTATGGAGGATTAGCGAAGTGGCCAAACGCATCAGACTGTAAATCTGCTCCCGTACGGGTTCGGTGGTTCGAATCCATCATCCTCCACCAGTTTTTAGGGGCATAGTTTAAAGGTAGAACAACGGTCTCCAAAACCGTTGGTGTGGGTTCAATTCCTGCTGCCCCTGCCAATTAACTTTTAAGAACAATTTGTATTATGGCGATCGTGGCGAAGTGGTTAACGCACCGGTTTGTGGATCCGGCATTCGGGGGTTCAATTCCCCTCGATCGCCCTTTTGTTTTTTGGGGATTAGCCAAGCGGTAAGGCAACGGACTTTGACTCCGTCATGCATAGGTTCAAATCCTATATCCCCAGCCATTATGCGGACGTGGCTCAGCGGTAGAGCATCGCCTTGCCAAGGCGAGGGTCGCGGGTTCGATTCCCGTCGTCCGCTCCAAAATGTGGCGCCATAGCCAAGTGGTAAGGCACAGCTCTGCAAAAGCTTTATCCCCAGTTCGAATCTGGGTGGCGCCTCCAGTATATTTTCACAAAAACATCATATGCCGGCGTGGCGGAATGGCAGACGCGCTCGACTCAAAATCGAGTGGGAAACCGTGGAGGTTCGAGTCCTCTCGCCGGTATTCAAGCAAGTAAAAGCTCATTAGATGCAAAATCTAATGAGCTTTTTTATTTGCAGATATTATTTGGATTATAGTTTGTAGAAGGAGAAGGAAATATTTTTGTTTATGTATTGACGCATACCACTAATAAGTATATTGTAGACATGTAAAGTCTTTTAATTTATTTCGTTTAATCGTGGATATTGAAGCTCCCTTAAATTCACATAAAGAAATGTTTAACCAAAAAGAAATTATTCTTTTTGAAATTTTATATTTTATACAAAGAAATGGAGTGAAGTAACATGTCCGAGGAAAAACAGGTATCTACGCATTCTGATATTTTATTTGATCTTTCTGTATGGGAAGAGGCGTGGAGAAATCAGTCCACAACTTTAAAATACAATATGAAAAACGCAGCGTTTTACGCGACAGAGGCATTTGAACAATGGGCCAGAGAATATCATCAACAGTCGTTTACTGAGAAGGGAAAGCAGCGAACCGACCGCATCATAGGCTGGATTGAAAATCAGGGAGTGGATTTTAACGATTTATCCATATTAGACATTGGAGCAGCATCAGGAATCTTTACGATCCCTTTTTCAATCAAAGGAGCGACCGTTACAGCTGTAGAGCCATCAGAACTGCTCAATTCATTAATGAAAGAAGCAATTCCTCCCTCCTTGCAATCCAGTATAGATATTGTGTCAGAACGGTTTGAGGAAATATCGATTCACGATAAGGGCTGGGAAAAGAAATATGACTTCGCATTTGCTTCCATGTGCCCGGCCATGTCAGATTGGGAAACAATTGAACAAGCAATCAGCACTGCTCGAAAGTATGTTTATATCAGCACAATGGCTGGGCCAAAAGAAGACACATTAGTAGATGAGCTTAAAGAGGTACTAGGTGTCTATCCGTCCTACAGTCAGGGGACATGGTTTATATACAACAGCTGCTGTACCTGAAAGACTATTCCTACACCACCTTGATTACTAAAGAAACAAGTTATTTTGAGATGTCTGTGGAAGAAGTCGTTGATAAGCTTCAGGAATGGCTAAGCACGCACGAATTGCCAACGGATGAAGGTTCACTTGCCCTAGCTGAGCAATATATCAGAGACACGTATAAAGAGGGAGTGGTTGCATTCTCACGCGGAGGGAAGTTTGGTAAAATCCTGATTCAATTGGAGCAGCCGAATATGAAAGTGGTACGTACCAAAGACCAGTAAAATATTTGAGCAGTATATGTGATTCTTATTTATTACATTCAATAGTAGTTGCAAGGGAGCCGTTTTACAGGCTCCCTTTTGTATGATCATATATAGAACAACTTTCTATGGCTAAATTATAGCAGTACATCTTTCATAGTTAGATTAGATAATCCGTCTATTTCATCCTCATAAGAGCTGCTTACTGCTTCATGGATACATTTGACTTCTGCTTACGTTCCCGGTATTGGCCGGGCGTAATCCCTTCCCATTTTCGAAAAGAACGGATAAAGTTCTGCGGGTTGTTATAACGAAGCCGTGCGGCGATATCCTTGACCGTTAACTCGCTTTCGTCGAGCCACTTTTTAGCCATAGTAAAGCGGTATTTCGTCAGATACTCACTGAATGCACAGCCTGTTTCCTTGCGGAACACACTACTTAGGTAGTTCGCGTTGTAGTGAAGTCTGGATGCACATTCCTCCAACGTTAGATCTTTATCGTATTCTTGTTGAATCATGGCAATCATTTTCTCGGATATGTGCTGATATTGGGCGTACTGTCTTTCCTTCAAGATGAGAATGATCGGTATGATGATATGTTCTGTAAACCATTGCTCAACCTCAGCTGCGTACTGAAGACCATGAAGTTCATTGAAAATAGACCCATGGCCTTTGGAGATCTGCCCCAGTCGTATACCGGATTCCTGCATCATCTGTAAAATATGTGTTAACAATCGGGTAAGGGCTACCTGATATTCTTCCGGTGTGCATTCCAAGCCAAACAGCACTCCAAGCAACTGATGGAGATGAGAGAGGGCCAGGGCTTCATCGGCGTTTTGGATACTTTGAATCAGCGTATACTCCAGTGATTCGGGATAAGGCAGCGCCCAATGCGAAGTATGGTTATCTATTGTCTCAAATTGAATGATAATGCCTGCCCCCAGCTTCATTCGATGTTTAAGCGCTTCAAGGGCCTCCGTATAAGCCTGCGGTATGTGAAATGGGGAGGCGTGGGGCTGACTAAAGCCAATGCTTACCTGAAGACTAAGGCTCTCACTGATCTGATGTTGGAGTTGTTCCGTTAACGTATACAGATGCTGTGAAAAACGAACACGATCTTGTTCAGCGGTACCGATGATTGTAACTACAGCCTGCTCGTATACCACAGGAAGTAACTGTTGTTCCGCATGAATACTCTCCTCCAGTATATTCTGAACGGCAAACAGCAACAGATCACGATCCTTGGCATTATATTTGGTATGATTCACGAGATCGGCCTGGACTGCAATGACGGCTATTTGTTGCCACTCTTGAAGCTGCGAACCATAACCATTGTCTATGATCATGTCATGAAGAGTCGACGGTGCAATTTTGCCCAGGACCAGGTTAATTAGAAAATGAGTGCGGATCTGCAGCTTATATTGATTTAATTTGTTTTCAAGCTGGGATTGGGATGCGGATAGCTGGGAAACGCCGGCTCTGATTTGCTCGAATTCATCCATATGAAGTGCAGACTTGATTTCAAGGCGATCTTTAGGTAAGCGTTTGTCACCGAGTTGTATAAGAAGTTTGCGAATCGGAATATGCATTTGTTTCGAACCAATCCATGAGAGCAGCACTGAAAGCACTAACAAGGCAGCACTGATATATATGGTGTGTAACCCAATCCGAACATACTCGTGAGTTAGAATATTCGTAGGCGAAATGAGAATATATGTCCACCCTTTTAGAGCAGAATGCGTATAGAACAGCGAGTAATGTGTATCTGCAATACGTACCTCCCGTTGGCCTGAAGAGGCAGCAAATCCACGTATGGATAACAGCTCACTAAAATTGGTTCCCGATTCGCTATCTTTTATTCCTGCTGCAGCCACTGGTTGACCTATATATTTGGGATCGGGATGGACCATGATCCGTTGTTCACGATTCAAAATGATGAGTCCGGCGGCAGCGTTGTCTGGAGAATCCTCTTCCAGTGGTTTTTGCAGTGTACATGCAGGAATTCCCGCAATCAGGGCAGCATCAGAAGCATTTACATTGGGTATCGATCTGGCAAGTGCAATATGGTAGATGCAGCCTGAATGCACTGCGCGTTCATTATTGTTAAACACGGATGAAGGTGTAAGCTGCCAACCGGACGTAAGTGTGTTCGATAACAAGTCTTTCATAGGCAAAGCCATTGGAAAATCAGCATTAAGGTAAAGGCCAGCATGATCGATAAGCCAATCCTGTGTCTGATTTACGAGTGTAATATCCATTAGAGGCTCCCATGATCTCATATTCTTGAATTCAGTCTGTAACTTCTCGGCAAACAAAGGACCGGTGCCTTGTACCGACGAAGAGGAGGACAGAGAATGGAGCGTGTCCGGTGACCGAACGGCCTGATCGAGCATATAGCTTACGGTTGCAAGTTTGTGCTCCACATTGGTTTGCATTTGGATTAACAGTTGTTTATTGGCTTGAGCACGATGCAGCTCCGTTTGTTTCGAAGAATACATAAAAGCGGTGACTCCAGTCAACAGAATGGGCAAGGTACTTAACAGAATTCCGAAGACTTTCATTTTATGTAGATAGCTGAATGATCGCACAGGTCCACTCCTGACTTTTGGATTAGTAACACTTCCTATTTTAGAAAACGCTTACATATATAATAATCTAAATTTTGTTTATTTGGATAAAAAAGTAATAAAAATCTTTGGGGAATTGAGATGAGGAATAAGGTTCAAAAATGTATTTCGGTTTGTCTGACTTTTATGGAAGGTGTAATGGGAAACGTCAGTTGAGGAAGAACGTAGATAAGAGGTATAGACGTCATATTTATACGGGGTGAGACGGGTTCGAAGAAAGCTAATAGAGATATCTAAGGCATTTATTCGGTACAGTAGTCGTTGGTCTGATCCAGGGACAGTCAAAGGTCCAACCTGATCCCCGACCTGAGTCTAGGATGAAAAACCGTCCACGGTCTGTTTTGAAAAGTCGCAGTTTACCCTAGAATAAGGACATAAGGTTAAACAAGAAACAAACGAACTAACAAACACACAAATCAAAATTAATGAACCGAAAGGGTGGTGAACAATAATTATGAGATGGAATAAAGGAAATGGCTGGGCGATTGTACTGATCGCACTGGGTGCACTCCTCCTTTTCGGAAAGTTAACTCCTCTACTTGGACATTTAATGGGTTATCTCATTCCGATTCTGATGATTGCGCTTGGGTATTACGGAGTTAAACGAGGAAATGTACTGATTGGATGGATTGTTCTCTTCATCGGTATCCTCTCATTGCTGGGTAAACTGGCCTGGCTGATCGGACCGATCATCGCGATTGGGTTAATTATCTTCGGATTCTCCATGTTGAGTAATAATCGCAGTCGTCGTGGCCGTTACTAAGCTTTCACGATTATGAAAAGGAGGACAGAACAAAATGAGTGTATTTCGTCGAATGCGGGATATTACCGTAGCTAATTTGAATGAACATTTGGAGCAAAGTCAGGATCCAGTCAAACTGATTGATCAGTTTCTGGTCTCGACCCGCCAAGACATCGGTGAAGCCGAGAAGCTTCGTCATCAATATGCAACCCATACCAGACAAATGAAACAACAAGCGGATCAGGCAGCAGGTATGGTACACAAACGGGAAGAACAAGCTTCCATGGCTCTGAAAGCAGGCGAGGAGCATTTAGCTAAACTGGCTTTGCAGGAGAAAATCCTCCACGAGGAAAAAATGGAGCAATACAATGAATTGTATGCACAAAGCAATGCGGCCTTACAGGAGCTAGATGAACAGATCGACCAGCTGAAAGTGGAGTATCAGAATGTATACAGCAAGCGCCAATATTATTACGCTCGTATGCAGACGATCCAATTGCAGCAACGAATGAATCAGAGAGGTCATTACAACGGTCAGAATGTACCCCGTATGTTCAACCGACTGGACGACCAGGTTTCTGATCTCGAATATGAGGCACAAAGTCTCCGGGATTTACGGCGTATGAGTCAGGATGGGGCAGGAACTTCTGGCACTATGTCATCCTCTACGCTGGATAAAGAACTGGAGCGGCTGAAACAAAAGCTAAACAATGACAGAAAGGAGTAGACACATGAATAAACTTTACCGCTCATCGCGCAATCGTATGCTGACAGGTTTGATCGGCGGCATCTCTGAAAACCTTGGATTTAGTTCCACGCTGCTGCGTATCATTTTCTTCATCAGTATTTTCGCTACGGGGGTACATCATTGCTGATCTACTTCATCGCTGCATTGGTAGTGCCAAAAGAATCCCAACACGCTGATCCATACACTTATGGTGCTGATCACGTAAGAGGATACAAGTAAACGAAAGGAGTAAGCACATGAGCAAATTATACCGCTCAACGCGTGACCGAATGATGACCGGCTTGATTGGCGGAATCTCTGAAGCCATCGGCATGGATTCCACGCTGCTACGGATCATCTTCGTCATCAGTATCTTCGTCACTGGCGGCACGTCGTTGTTAATCTACTTCATCGCAGCACTGGTGGTACCGAAAGAACCGTATCCACCTTATGATCCATACGGCCCGGGCCCCGGTCCTGGTAGAGGATACAACAACTACGATCATGAGCCGCCAAGAGGTCCTTTCCAAAACAACCGTAACCAAGGTCCTGGAAACTTCGGTCCGGGCCCAGGCTACAACAGCAGACCTCAGTCTGGCCCACGTTCTTACGACAATAACGCTTACGGAGCAGGGTCACAGCAAGAGAGTGAACTTGATTCCATGATGAAAGATATTGAGAAAAAAGCATTGAAAAAAGAAGTGGAAGAGCTTCGCCAAAAATTATCTCGTTACGAGAAGGGAGAAAAGTAAAATGGGAGTATTTAAACGGATTAAGGATATGACTAAAGCGTCGGTAAATGATATGTTGGATAAAGTGGAAGACCCGATTGTAATGTTGAACCAGTACTTGCGTGATATGGAGGCTGAAATTCATGAGGCAGAGGTAACCGTCGCCAAACAAATGGCGAACGAGCGTCGCATGAAACAACGTCTGGACGAAGCAGAGCGCACATCGGTACAACGTGAGTCTCAGGCAGAGGCTGCACTGGCTAATGGTCAGGAAGAAGTGGCACGTAAATTGCTGGAAGAGAAAATCTACTTCGATCAAAAAATCACGGAGTACAGAGAACTTCATGCACAGTCTGAAGCTCAAGCGAAAGATTTGCTGCAGCAGCTGCATGACATGAAAGATGAGTTCTATAAAATGCGTAACAAACGTAATGAACTCGTATCCCGTGCACAAATGGCGAAAGCCAAAAAACAAATGTCTCAAATCAACAGCTTGCACTCCATTGAGAGTGGTGGCGCATCCCTTGGATTCCACCGCATGGAAGAGAAAATCATGCAAATGGAAGCAGAAGCTGATGTGATCCGCGCACCTTATCGTAATACACAATCTACGTACACCAATCCTGTTGATACTGAAAAACAATTCAAAGTGGATCAACAACTGCAAGCTCTGAAAAACAAAATCGGCAATGGTGCCAAGAATGAAACGGGCGGTACTTCAAAAGAATAACTGTTCGCTCAGCAGACAATATGATATTCTATAAATCGTGAATAAAGAACGGTTTCTAGAACAAAGGTTAAGCCATACAGGTGTTCAATGCCTGATATGGCTTTTCCGTCGAATTGGGAAGATTAACTTACAGAGGAGGTGCGGCAGAGATGAATAAGAAGGGTCAATGGCTTGCTGTTGTAATCATTGTCATCGGCATGCTCATGTTACTGAACCGAAATATTAACCTGCTAACCGTCGCCGCACTGATTCTGTTAACGATAGGTATGGTACAAGTTCGAAAGGGTGACACACACAAAGGCTATCGATGTCTGGGTATTGGAGCCGCTCTGCTGCTGCTCGATAATCTAATGATTGTATTTTTGATGGTACTCGCTTCACTGGCCTATTTTTATTCCAAAAATAAAAAGATTCATCTGCATGGGAATGTCATGCGCAAACAAAATTTTATGGCTCGTTACTATTGGGATCAGACACCTTGGACATTGCGAAGCATGAGTCTATGGCATGCCTTGGGTGAAGTTAATGCGGATTTGTCCCTGTCCATTCCGGAAGAAAAACAAACGATTGTACTTTTGCAAGGTGTTATGGGAAATGTTCGTCTGACGCTGCCTGAAGATTATGGTGTTGAGATTGAGGCGACGGTACTTTTTGGGCGGATAAGTGTCAATGGCGAACAGGATAGTGGCATGATGAACAAATTGGTATGGAGAACTCCTGGATATGAGTCCAGTGAACATAAAGCAAAATTTGTCATTTCTTATATTGTTGGCGACCTAAACATCAGTAATCCGTAATAAGTTAAATAGGTGAAGAAGGAGGAGACCCGGATGAAGACAAAACGACATACCGACATGGTAACCCGAAGTATGGGTGAAGGGATCCTCCTTGTTTTCATTGTGCTCGTTGTAATCTTGTATGTATTGTATACATATGGTTATCTTGCCCCGTTTGCAGGGTGGAGGCATCTGATTCAATCGGGCCTGGCCTTGCTGCTACTCTTGATCGGTATGGGTGCGGCGTTTGGATTCTATCAGAGTTATCGGGTCAAACGAAGGCTTGAACTGTTGCGAGAGACGCTGCTGCAATGGGAAAGGGGTCACTCTCACGTACTGTGCCGGACCTCGGCATTGATGATGTCGGCCGATTAAGTGAACAGCTTGGACGAATCGGCAAAAAGTGGGAAGATCAGGTCTCTTCTCTGCAAAGACTGTCTACCAATAATGCGCAGCTGGCTGAACAGGCCAGAATAACGGCCATTGTGGAGGAACGGCAGCGGCTGGCACGGGAGTTGCATGATGCGGTATCGCAGCAGCTATTCGCTATTTCAATGACCGCTACAGCGGTTGGACGCAGAATGGAAAAGGATTTTGCACGTGCCCAGCGCCAGGTGGCCCTGATTGAAGAGATGGCGTCGGTAGCCCAGTCCGAGATGCGAGCGTTGCTGTTGCATTTACGACCTGTCTATCTGGAGGGCAAACATCTGGAGCAAGGTTTGCGTGATCTGGTGATGGAGTTAAAAACAAAAGTACCTATGGATATCGTGCTCGAAATGGATGAAGAGATTCATTTGATCAAAGGCATTGAAAATCATCTGTTCCGTATTATTCAGGAAGCGATGTCCAATACATTACGTCATGCAAAGGCGGAAAAGATGGAAATTCGGATTCAGCGCCGGATGGATGCCATTCGGGTACTGATTCGTGATGATGGTCAGGGATTTGATCTCGACGATCAGAAACAGGCTTCCTATGGTCTGACCAATATGCGTGAACGTGTAACTGAAATTGGCGGAGCCATTCAATTTGTAACGGCGCCGGGCAAAGGGACACGAATTGAGATTACAATACCTTTGATGAACGATGAAAGCGAGGAAGAACATGTCAATGGAGATGGGAATAGAGACGGAAGCGGAAACGTCGATCAAAGTGTTGCTCGTGGATGATCATGAGATGGTACGCATTGGCCTCGCTGCGGTACTGGATACCGAAGATGGTATTGAAGTGGTGGGGGAAGCTGGCAGCGGTGAGGAAGGCATCCGACTGGCACAGGAGTATAAACCTGATGTAGTCCTGATGGATCTTGTGATGGAAGGAATGGACGGGATTGAAGCCACCCGGCAGCTGCTCAAAATGTATCCGGAATGCAAGGTCATTGTGCTGACCAGTTATCTGGATGATGAAAAATGTATCCGGTCATTGAGGCAGGAGCTTTCAGCTATCTGCTGAAAACATCCAGAGCCAATGAGGTAGCAGATGCGATCCGTGCTGCAGCTCGGGGGCAGTCGGTTCTGGAGTCACAAGTGGCTTCCAAAATGATGAATCGTTTCCGACAGCCACAGGCAGCCACACCTGCTCATGAGGAATTGACTGATCGGGAGATGGATGTACTTCGGTTGGTTGC
The DNA here is from genome assembly GCF_052244825.1 of Paenibacillus sp. 1A_MP2. NCBI lineage: Bacteria > Bacillati > Bacillota > Bacilli > Caryophanales > Paenibacillaceae > Paenibacillus > Paenibacillus sp. 1A_MP2. The sequence goes on from NZ_JBQQCS010000001.1 coordinate 1,560,588, forward strand.
CAAAGGTAAGTCAAACCAAGACATCGCAGATGATCTGATTATTGGAATCAAGACGGTCAAGTTCCATGTGACGAACATACTTGCCAAACTTGGCGTGGATGACCGTACACAGGCAGCCATTTATGCATATAAGAATGGACTTGCGGAGTAGGACGTGAAGTGCTCGTTTTAAGCATGCTCCATTGGATATTAGAGTAGTTCAGGGAACGAAGTGAACCGAGGGAAATCGCATGCGGAAGCATTGTTCTACCCATGCTTTGTTATTAGAGGTCCGATCAGCCAGGAAAGAGGGGTGATGGGGCTTTTTTTGTATGTCAAAAAGAAGTTTAGCAAATGAGGAATGGGGGCATGCTGTTGATAGATTCATAGAATGCAAGAAAGAGCGGAGGATTCGAATGTTAAATCGATGGATGACGGCAGGCATACTGGCATTGGCAATCATTATACTTGTAGGCATGACTCATGTGTACGCTGAAAAGACGGAATCCGAAGCAGACAAGCTGGAGCAATTGATAAAGACCGCAGATACAGCCATTGATTATGTGGAGCGTCTAGTCATCAAATGGCAAGGTGAAGGCCATGGAGACGCAAAGGAGCAAGCGGAACTGCTCGCTCACCAGCTGGGCTTGCAACAGCCTGAACGCGTTCTTCAGACAGGGCATGATGTGTATCGCAGTGAGCGGGTTGCTGATGCTCATCAGGCAGGTATTCTGGTCAATGTTGTCGTTACAGGGGAAAACGAATATTACGCTATCGTTCAGTTATCAGGCAATGAATATACAGACCGGCGTTTATTGACCGCATTACATGAACAGGTATCCCAGTTGCTTACAGACTCAGGAATGAAGGCAGCATGGAATTTCGCTGTACAAGGCACAGAGGCAACAGTAAGTGACGCCAGCGGTCAAGTGCAGCATATCGAGGAACAATTGTCTGGAGATATGGACATGCGAGCGTTAGAACGTTATACGGATAACAGCACTGCCAGCGTATCTTATGAGGCATCGGATCTGCCCATAGCGATCAGGAGCGGTTCGCATCACTTGAACATGCAGCTGGCGGTACACCAGGATGACGAGCAAGGAATTAATCGAGTTACAATAGGTTTCCCGGTAATCACGATTGAATATTAATACCATATTAAAGCGAATTTATAAGCTTGATCATGAATTTTTATAGATGAAATTTCCATGAATAGTGGAAAAATATTGATAAAATTTCTCGGGAAAATTAGTGCAAGCCTGTGGGCTTTATGCTAAAATGGCATCACATCCAAGAAGGAAATTTGCTGGTAATTGACGGTTGTATGTTGCGTATATAACACCATTACATAGCTCGGGGAGAGTATGGAGATGTCTTCCCGGAAAGAAAGAGGAGCCCATGGTCGAAAAACAAATGCAAGATGAAGTGCAGACACCAGGTGCAGTATTTTTCATTTTTGGAGCAACGGGTGATTTGGCCCGCCGGAAGCTGTTTCCGGCGATCTACAGTCTCTACCGCGAAGGCAAGTTCAGCCGAAGACTTTGCGGTTATTGGCGTAGCACGTCGTCCGAGGTCACCAGAAGAATTCCGGGAAGACATCTATGAATCCATTAAAGAGTTCTGTCGCTATCCAGCGGGGAACCTGATGAATGGAATGCTTTTGTCGAACATTTTGAGTATAAATCACTAGATATCAAGAACGTGGACGGGTTCAAAGAATTGCGTGAGCAGACTGAGCGTCTGGAAGCGAAGTTTAATACACCGGGTAACCGCCTGTTCTATCTGGCGCTGGCACCTGAGTTGTTTGGTAGCGTCTCATATAGTTTACGTGATGGCGGAATGCTGGAGAGCCACGGATGGAATCGACTTGTGATTGAGAAACCATTTGGATATGATCTGCAATCTGCAGAGCATCTGAATGAGCAGATCCGTGAAGTGTTCCGTGAGGAAGAGATTTATCGGATTGACCACTATCTGGGCAAGGAAATGGTGCAGAATATCGAAGTGATACGCTTTGGAAATGCCTTTTTCGAGCCGCTTTGGAACAATAAACATATTGCCAATGTTCAGATTACCTTGGGTGAGACGGTCGGTGTGGAAGAACGCGGTGGGTACTACGATCACTCGGGTGCATTGCGCGATATGGGACAGAACCATATGCTGCAGATGCTGACGATGATTGCTATGGAGCCGCCAAGTCGTCTGTTCCCGGAGGACATTCGCGATGAGAAGGTCAAAGTACTGCGTTCTCTGCGTGCGTTTACCTCTAACGAAGAAGTGAGCACTAACGTTGTGCGCGGGCAGTATACCGAAGGGGAGTATCGCGGAAAGCAGCTTCCCGGTTATCGTCAGGAGGACAAGGTTGATCCGGAATCCAATACGGAAACGTACTTTGCCGCACGTGTATTTGTGGATAATTTCCGCTGGGCCGGTGTGCCATTCTATATACGGACAGGCAAGCGTCTGCCGGTGAAAACGACGGAGATCGTGGTTGAATTCAAATCCATGCCGAGCAACGTCTATCTGGGCAAAAAGTACAAGCTGGAGCCGAATTTGCTCGTGATTCGGGTAAATCCGATGGAAGGCATTTATATTAAAATCAATGCCAAGAAGCCGGGTTCGGATTCCGAGATTCAGCCGCTTGCAATGGACTTCTGTCAGAGCTGCATGATTGGAATCAACTCGCCGGAGGCGTATGAACGTCTACTGCATGATGCAGCAGAAGGAGACTCCACTTATTTTACCCGTTGGGATGAAGTTGCTACAGCATGGTCCTTCGTTGACCGGATCGCGGCGGCTTGGGCAGAGAACCACGGAGAGCTGCGCACGTATCCAGCAGGTACGTGGGGGCCGGAAGCGACTGGAAAACTACTCGAGCAGGACGGGTTCCACTGGTGGCCGGTGAACGGTCAGGACGAGGACAGCGTCGTCTGGCAAGTGAACAATTAAATGCTGAGTTAAGGCTTGGGAAGGACGCGATAAGCGAACTTTCCAGGCTTTTTTTGTGATGGAGACATGAGAGTATAAAAAGGTTAAAATAATTAAAATTAAGTTGTTGACAAAAAGTAAGTATATAACTTATACTCAACAAAGAGATAAAGAAATTACGCAAAGACATACGAAACCCGATGAATCCATCGGCTAAGTAATCATTCATGAGATAAAGTGTGAACCAGGTGAAGGGGTTACGAACTACATCATGAGGAAAAAAATTTAGCATAATATCTTTAATCTAAGAATACTATTTTGTATATATTGAATGGAGGAAAAGAAAATGTTGGATGTAGGATTGTTGTTGATTCGTTTGGTGATTGGATTGTCGTTCATGGCGCACGGGGCTCAGAAACTGTTTGGATGGTTTGGGGATACGGCATCAAGGGAACAGGTGGATGGTTTGAATCGATGGGGATGAAGCCCGGCGCATTGGTAGCACTGCTGGCAGGTTTGGCTGAATTCGGCGGTGGATTGCTGTTGGCTCTGGGTCTGCTTACACCGGTAGGCGGCATTCTGATTGCTCTGACTATGGTCATTGCCATTGTGAAGGTTCATGGTGCGAATGGATACTGGTCCACACAGAACGGGTTTGAATATAACCTCGCAATTCTGGTAATTGGTGTAGCACTGGCTTTGACAGGTGGAGGACAATACGCACTGGACGCATTAATTTTCTAAGAGTGAGAAGCGAAATGAATAATGAGTACCTGGATGCCATAATGATGGCGGAAGGGTGCTCTTTTTTGCAATCGGAAAAGAGATGAATCTGCTGTACGTAATCGGTTATTTTCGGTAAAGATTATGGTACAATAGGAAAGTTGGATTATAATTCAGGTCTACGGCATGAATGGAAGCACAATGCTTAGGGAGGATGAACTCCGTTGTAAATGTGTAAAATTAACATAGGATGCTAAATGCCTAGTGAGCGAAATGCGAAATGTACAATCAACCGGCATAGCCGGATTGCATAAAGATTGAATGGCAGACCGGCCTCGCCGGATTAACGTGAATGAACGGACGAAAGGGATAGAATCTATGAGCAAAGCTGCAGATAACCTTCTTCAACAGGAAGTGGACAAACGCCGGACGTTTGCCATTATCTCTCACCCGGATGCGGGTAAAACGACATTGACCGAGAAACTGTTGCTGTTCGGGGGCGCGATTCGCCTTGCCGGTACAGTAAAAGCTCGGAAAGCAAGCAAACATGCAACAAGTGACTGGATGGAAATTGAGAAACAACGGGGATATCGGTAACCTCTTCCGTTATGCAGTTTGATTACCTGGGTCATCGCATTAATATCTTGGATACACCGGGTCACCAGGACTTCAGTGAAGATACGTATCGTACACTGACAGCTGCCGATAGCGCGGTCATGTTGATTGACGTGGCAAAAGGCGTCGAGGCGCAAACGATCAAATTGTTCCAGGTTTGTGCGAAGCGCGGTATTCCGATCTTTACATTCATCAACAAGCTGGACCGTGAAGGACAAAGTCCATTTGATCTGATGGAAGAACTCGAAAACGTACTGGGGATTCGCTCCGTACCGATGAATTGGCCGATTGGTACAGGTCGTGAGCTGTGTGGTGTGTATGACCGGATGAAAAGTCAGGTGGAGTTGTTCCAAGGGGACGATCACTCGACGATTAAAGTTCAAAAGGTAGAAGGTTATGAAGATCCGATCATTCGTGAGATGGCAGGAGATTATCTGCATGATCAACTGTGTCAGGACCTGGAGCTTCTGGATGTTGCAGGAGACCAGTTCGATATGGAGAAGGTACAGCGCGGTGAACTGACCCCTGTATTCTTCGGTAGTGCGATCAATAACTTCGGCGTGCAGACGTTCCTGGAGAACTTCCTGCAGCTCGCACCGAAGCCGGAACCACGTCGCAGCACAGCGGGTGAGATTGAGCCGACGAATGAGAAATTCAGCGGTTACGTCTTCAAAATCCAGGCAAACATGAACCCGGCACACCGGGATCGTATCGCATTCCTGCGGATCGTATCCGGTAAGTTCCAACGCGGTATGAGTGTGAAGCATAATCGTGTGGGTAAAGAGATCAAACTGTCACAGCCACAGCAATTCTTGGCACAGGATCGGGATATTATAGAAGAGGCTTATGCAGGGGATATTATTGGTCTATTCGATCCGGGTATCTTCCGGATTGGCGATTCATTGAGCCAAGGCAGCGAGGTTATTTTCGACGAATTGCCTACGTTCTCACCTGAGATTTTTGCCAAAGTTACCGTTAAAAATGCATTGAAACATAAACAGTATCAAAAAGGGATTGACCAGTTGACCGAAGAAGGTACGATTCAGGTGTTCAACACGGTGAGCTTCGACGAGACATTGCTCGGCGTAGTAGGTCAGCTGCAATTCGAGGTATTTGAATACCGGATGAAAGGCGAATATGGGGTAGACGTGCAGTTACAGCGTATGCCTTATCAATTCGCTCGCTGGATCGTGGACGAGAATCTGGACCCAAGTAAATTCCGGATCAACTCCGCTCTGGTGAAAGATAAAAAGGGGAACTATGTTGTACTGTTCGAAAATGAATACGCGATGAGAACCGCAATGGACAAAAATCCGACAGCGAAATTCCTGGAGACAGCTCCATAAGCCGATTTTTCCTACAATACTAAAGACAGCAGAAGAAAATGACCTAAATTCCTGATTCGAGGGGGTTAGGTCATTTTTGTCGTTCAATTTTAGCTCTATGTATTACTCAGGCTTCAAGTAAAAGGGAGAAGAGAGAATAACATTCAGTCATCATTCAGTCTGCTCTCAGGTTAAATTCAGTTTGGCTGCCGATGAAATTGGAGTGTACGGTACGGCTACTCATTTATGTACACAGAGAGAGGAGAACTATTTGTCACTATCCATTAACAGGCATGCGATCACAACGTCCTATGATCATTCAGTAAAGGCAAACGAAAACAAGTTAAATAGCCTGGACTACGACACTGCACAAAGAAAGGCCGCTGATTCACTTGAATTAAGTAAAGAATTTGCAGAATATGCCGGAGGGGTACAGTCCCCACTCTCAACAGAAAACTACAGCAGAACGTACAATCGAAGCGAGGACGCGTTTATACTGACTACGGATCAACAGAAATCACTGTTATCTGATCTGCAAAGTTACCTGACTTCATCGGGCGCTTCAGCAGCAACAGATGACAGTGCTGACAGCACGGTGAACCCGTTGGTTTCAATATCTGACTTGTTATCCAGTCAGGATCTCTCAGCAGCAACGGACGAGGATATATCCGATCTATTTGATCAGGTAGCTGAAATGCTCCAAAGTCAACGTCCTGAACCTCCACCCGCAAATGATTCGTTGCGTTCGGATCGCAATGGAACACCTCCAATGATGCAAGCTATGGGAGGGATTATGCCGCCATTTGCATGGAATATTCAAGACACTGCTAACGAGGAAAATGAAGATAGCACATTGAACAATAAGCTTACTGTGGATGAACAGAAATCTTTGCTGCGTGAGTTGCAAAATCTCATTTCCAGCGTGGGATCAGAGTCAGCATCTTCGGGTGAGGATGAAGAAAATGATCTGATTTCTGCACTTAAGAACGTATGGGGAAATACGGACACCACCACTGCTGGGGATGAAGAAATATCGGCATTGTTTGATAAAATCGCTAAATTATTTAATTGATCATCTTTTTCCAGCGGCGACTGATTTTCTTAGGAGCATCAGACATATACAAACAAGGTACAGCTTCCTGAGTTTTTCTCAGTGGCTGTACCTTGTTTGGGTTAGGGGAGCCTAATTAGTCTACGGGGGATTAATTACCTTGCTCTTGGAGCAGGGTATGATCCAGACCAATGAGACAAAAGCTTTCTTTTGCAGACAGAACAACGTGATGATGGTACCTTTCCCTCCAAGGCTTCAGTTAACTGATGGGTTGAACGGGAATGGTGTGCAGATGCTCCTGCGCGATTTGGATTAATTCTTCCTGCTTCGCAGGTTCGGTGTTCTTCCAGATCATTTCGAAAATGGCACCAAGTCCGGGTAATGCTGCTTCCGGTCCATCTACAGAACCTTCGATCATCTCCCGGAGCTGATCATCACTTTTGTCATGAACCTTATGAACAATCGCTTCACGCAGGCTTAATGTAATTGGCATCGCAAGTCCCTCCTCGTATATTCGGCTGCTCTAATACTGTTCCCTAGGAAGCGTGAGCGCATTCAAGTTTATTGGGCTTTGTGGTATACTACGAAGGATATTTAAGTGAATATTCACCCCTTAATTGAAAAGCGACTAACAATAGATGCGTAATGCTGAAGTGCAGCGGGAGGTTAGACCCTAATGGCAAAGAAACAATATGCCGTAATTGGCATGGGACGGTTTGGTTCAAGTGTAGCCAATGCGCTGAGCGGTATGGGATTCGACGTACTGGCAATTGATGCGGACGAGCAGCGGACACAGGAAATGTCCAATGTGGTGACACATGCCGTATCGGCAGATTCAACGGATGAAGAAGCGCTGCGGGCGCTGGGCATACGGAATTTTGATGTCGTCGTTGTGGCGATTGGTGAAGATATTCAGTCGAGTATTCTTACGACCCTTATTCTGAAGGATATGGGTGTGCCTGTTCTCATCGTAAAAGCACAAAATGAGCTTCATGGTAAAGTATTGCAGAAGATCGGTGCGGACAAGGTCATTTACCCTGAGCGGGATATGGGACTGCGTGTAGCCCATCATCTGACATCTCCCAATATTCTTGATTACATTGAGTTATCTGAGGATTACAGCATTCTGGAGATGAGAGCGTCTGAGCAAATGATTGGTAAAAATCTGCTGGAGCTCAATATTCGTGCACGTTTTGGATGTAACGTAATGGCGATCCGCAGTGGAAATTCGATGAATATCTCTCCGTATGCCGAGGATCGGATCGAGGATGGGGATGTGCTGATCATCGTTGGTCACAAGGACCATTTGACGAAAATGGAGCTGGCGTATCCAAAGTGATAAGTCTAATGATGGGATGATGGAGCAATCTTTAGGCGGGAAATTTTAATTCGTCATGTAACATGTTGATAAAAAATCCCGCAGACGGGAAGGATGGAAAGATGGATATTGTATCACCGCAAAATACACGTGTGAAGGAATGGGCACAGCTGCTGGAGAAAAAGCATCGTACCCGTCAACATAAATATATTATTGAAGGCATTCATCTCGTACAGGAAGCGCTGCGTGCCGGGGCAGATCTGGAATGTGTCGTTTACGATGGGGAGCAGGGTGTACCCAAGGAACTGGCTGGACTGGAGGCTCCACTTCAGCGTGTGGAATGGGTCAGTGTATCTCCTGCGGTTATTGCCAAGTGTACGGATACGATGACACCCCAGCCTGTATTTGCCGTTGTACATAAAGGTCGTGAGCCGCTGCAAAGCTTGTTGTCTTCTTCCAAGGGGTTAGTCGTGGTATTGGACAATGTGCAGGACCCTGGTAATGTAGGAACGATCATTCGCAGTGCGGATGCAGCAGGAGCGGCAGGTGTAGTGCTCGGTGCGGGTTGTGCCGATGTCTATAATCCGAAAACGATTCGTTCGACGATGGGGTCATTGTTCCATTTGCCAATCGTAGAAGGACAGTTAGAATCATTGCTGCCTGAAGCGAAGGCTGCGGGTGTAAAGTTGGTTAGTACGTCTTTGCAGGCAGAGTATTCCTGCTACAGCTATGACTTTACACAATCAGTGTGGCTAGTGATCGGTAATGAGGGAAAGGGCATATCAGAATCCACGGCACGGCTGGTGGATGATGCGATTACGATTCCGATGCAGGGACAGGCTGAGTCGCTTAATGCCGCGATGGCAGCCACGATTTTGTTGTTCGAGGCGATGAGGCAGCGGATGTTTAACTAACTAATAATTCCTGTCTAATTTTATTTTTACTGTCCCTAACTAAAATTAACTGTCCCCAAACCACCAAAGACTGGAATCTGGTTGTCCCAACCATTTCTCCAGTCTTTTTCTCATCCCTGAGACCATCACAGCAGGGATTTCCCATCCAAATCCCGAATAGATAATCTATCAGAACCCAGTCTCCTCAAGCTTTTGGCTAAGCGCGGATGGTTTTACTCAGGCATTTCCCATGCTCTTCCGCAGGCGTTTTAAATGCCGATCTTTGTTTTTCTCAGGCACTTCTCTATCCCTTCAGGGACACGAATTATTAGTTGTTTTCGTTCACAATTGAACCAGTTTCTTTCCAGTTTTCAGGTCTTTTTCTCAGCGTTTTTGGGACAGTTATTTTTATCTCGGAAATGGCGGTGAAGCCTTGTGGGGTAAGGGATTGGGGGATTTGGAGGTGGGGACAGTTATTTTTAGTTTTCTACAAAGTAACAAGATTTTTAGTGGCAGGAATAAAGGGATGCTGACTTGCCCTATAAATCATTGGAAAAAAGCTTTTGTGAAGTTCGTTTATCCTGAAAAAGTGGATATCGCAAGCGGTAGTTAGATTGATAATCAAACGATGCTAAAGACAAGGTAAGGTGAGACTGGTGCTTCTAAGTGAATTGCTTTCAAATGAGAGATCAGGATATGTCTAAATCGATAAAGTTGGTTCGGCATCAAGATTCAATTATGATACCAAATATCTTTATAAGCGTGGCATGCTTGATTTTTATCAAAGCATTCAAAGTAAGGATAGGTTTGGTAATTGCGATTATCTCATTTCGTTTTCGGGATATGAGCAGTCGAAAGCAATCTACATTGGGGCTTATCAAGTAATTAGCAAGTCAACATTTAATAGATCAGTGGCAAAAGTTCCTCCTGATTACCCGTATATGGAGGTATTAGAACAACCATTATTCATTATGAAATCGAGAAGATTGATCTACTAAATGAATTAACTGATCGGCTGGTTATTGATTGGGGAGCATTGACGAGGGCTTGGTATCAGTGGCTAAAAAAGACAATCCGAAGCGAGTAATTGAAATACTTCCTGCTGGATATGTTAAGGAATTCCCAGGCTTTGAAGAAATAATCTTAATTTTTGCGAGATTCAAACGATTGTTTATAGTCCTAACCGAAATAGATCATGGCACACCATGCTATCCTCTGTTGCAGGTGTCTATTTAAAAACTGATATGACTGATGGAAATCAATATGTAGGATCGGCATCAGGGAAACTGGGCATTATGGGGCGCTGGAGAAGCTATGCAGAAACGAAACATGGAGGAAATATTAGATTGATATCATTGTTAGAGGAAGAGCCAGATCGTTATAACCAATTTTCAATACTCAATTTTATGGGCACTCCCTAAATAAATCATTAACACAAACTGAGATTGTTGGCTTTGAATAGATATACAAGCAGAAGCTGGGGTCACGGTCATTTGGTTTGAATGGGAACGGATTCTTAGGGATGTTTTTAATCTGGTTGTATCATATAATCTAAATATAACTGTTGTATTTAGATTTGATTATATCAGATTTTGTGTTTTGATTTTTACAAAACACTATGATCAGCTCCTTGTAGGAGAACAAAAAATGGAGGGATAAAATGAAAGCAATCAGACTGAAGCGATTTAAAGGATTTGAAGATTCTAATTGGATTCAATTATCAGGTATTTCTCTATTGTTTGGTCTGAACTCATCAGGAAAAACAAGCATTTTAAATGCACTATTTATGCTAAAACAGAGTCTCGAAAATCCTGCTTTTGAAATTCCCTTTACTTTTTCGATGAGAAAAGGGGTAGACATTGGTACGTATAAGGAAGCTATACATAATGGAATTATAGACAATACAAAACCAATCGAGCTATGGTTCCGTGTGGATATAAGTGAGGAGGTTGAGGCTCATAAGGTGTCAGTAAACACAACAGAGCTTGAGATAAGGATTAAAATAGGGTTTATTCAAAAATATGAACAGTTAGTGGTTTTGAGTTTTTATGTTGAAGATGCAATCAATAATAAAAAAATATTTTCTTATCATATCAATCCAAGAAGTTTTGATTATTTCATAACCGCTGATATCGACGATCCTTATTTATTAAACGATTTAATTTCAGATGGGGTGGAATGGGATAACTTTTTGCCATATATAGATATCCCTGAATTGAAAGAAAATACTGTGAAACTTTTGCTTGATATTGTAAGAAAGAAAACCTCTACTTTCTTTGATACCTTAGTACATATTGGTCCCCTACGTAGTGAGTTTGGAAGATTCCATCAATTTTCTGGTGAGCGACCTAATTCAGTTGGTATAAGCGGAGAAGAAGCTTTGAAAATGCTATACTTAGATAGACATAATAAAGGGGAATTAACGAAGAATGTTCAGATGTGGTTAAAGCGGATGTTTAACTATGACTATCATTGGAGTTCTTACAAGGGGCTTTTTGAATTATTATTTAAAACAAAGGATGGAGGGAGTGTAAACGCTAAAGATGTCGGATTTGGGGTCTCGCAGATATTGCCAGTTATAATCCAAGGGTATTACCCAATTAATCAGTGTATTGTTATCGAACAACCCGAGATACATTTACATCCAAGAGCACAAGCCGAACTTGCGGATTTGTTTCTGGATATTATTGAGAAGACAAACAAATCTATGTTAATAGAAACCCATAGCGAACATATTTTACTTAGGCTTAGAAGAAGGATAATTGAAAATACATTGAAAAAATATACTGAGCAAGCAACTGAGAATAAAGAAGGTATCGAGAATAAGATATCAATAAACTTTATAGAGTACAAAAAAGAAAGAGCCAGCTTTCATATATTAGTATAAATGAACTTGGTGAGTTTAAGGGGAGCACAAAAGGTTTTCATGAATTCTTCGCGGATGATTATGAAGAATCGTTCAGCATGCTCCAATCATTAGCTGAAATAAAAAAGGTAATGAAAAACGTGAGTGGGAGTGTCGATGGGAATTGAAAATAGTAATCGATACAAATATTTTATGCAAGGGATTCCAGGATAAGGATATTGATATTGTTACAATGATTCTAAACTTCCGAACAAACGAGAAAATTGCTATTGGACTTGATTTAGATGGTCTTATGTTAGGAGAATATACAAATGAAGTTGGTAAAGATGAGTTTTACAGAAAGTGGATAACTCATTTTACGAACACCAATAGAATTCATTATCAAGATGGAAAACTCCAACGTAAAATAAAAAATGAACTTCTTAAAAGAGGATTTCATGAAGAAAGTGATCAAACCTTTGTTGCAGTTTCGTTGAAGTTGGATAAGGTGATAATTACCGAAGACAGTGATTACGGGAAAGGGAAAGAGGCAAAAGCGAAAAATCATATGCATGTACTTGATTATATGACAAATCAATTAGGTATGAAAGTGTTTGATTCAAAGGAAGCAAACGAAGAATTTTAATTTAAGAAAGAAATGGAATAATTTATTCTTAAACTCTCAATTAGCCGACAATTTGTTGTATAGACTTGCACTAAAGTGCGCAGATAGCCTGCAAAGTCTGTCACTATTCACTTAGAGTTTGTCACCAAGCCGAGGAAAATCAGGTATCGACCCCTGATATTCGCTCGGCTTTTCATTTTAAAGCAGGAGGCAGTTTAGGGAAATGCAGGAGAATGTAGAGTTTTTCTCAATTCTTCTCAAATCACACTTCAGAGTCTTTTATTGGGCGATTCAGAGCTTCTCAGGCGGTGTAACTATATAAAAATGATTAGGTCTGTGGAACAAACGACAGGGAGTGAGTTCGTGCAGTTGATAAGAAGAATAACCGACAGTGATTTGATTGGTGGCGCTCTTGAATTCATGGATACCGCATCACGTTATGCCTCAAGAGGTGTATTAGTGGACGACAAGCTTCATGTTGCTATGATGTACATGTCAAAAATTAACCTTTATAAGTTACCTGGCGGGGGAATTGATGAAGGCGAAGAGATCAGAGATGCGTTTCTACGTGAAATAAAGGAAGAGACAGGTTATGAAGCTGAGATTATATATGAATTGGGTTACGTCGAGGAGCATAAGAACAAAAATAATTTTATGCAACAATCCTACTGTTTTGTAGCAAAAGCGCACAGCTGCGTAAGTAACGCGATGCTTACTGAAAGTGAAACACAGCTTGGAATGATAGTTGAATGGATGACATTTGAGAAAGCATTAGAAGTAATGAACAGCTCAGAAAAAATTTGCTCTGATTATTCAACCCAATTTATGATTGTACGGGAAAAGGCTATTCTTGAAAAAGCGGTTGAAGTATTAGCGAACCTATATGGGTGAGGGATATTTGAAGAATGTAAGGTAGCGGATGAGAATGACAAAGGTTGAGAAGATCTACTTACAGGAAAAAGAGCAAGCCTTAAAAGAACAGGCATGTGATTTTGCCAAAAAAATGCTGAAGGACCTTGATCCAGATAAAGGTGCTGAGATCACTGGTCTTCCATTGAAGGGGTTGAGGGTTAATCCCAAGGCTTCTTTTTATTTGCATAGCTTATTTTGGAGATGATATTTCATACGAAGATCGATAATGCTGGAATTCCAACAGACGAGGCGAAAGCCGTCAATTATGAGGCAAAACAACTTTCGGAATACAATAAACCTATATATAGGGACAAAAAGTTCTTCTATGGGTTTTACGCATGTCATCTTCGGAAGTAAGTTGCGTATTCATCAAAGGGTTCCGATCATCTATAAAAGTTATGGTGAACTCATTCTAATTTGGAAACATGCCTACGCTATGGTTACATTGCACGCAACTATAGGGTTGTTCAAGGCGTTCATCTGATAAGTATTCTGCAATTAGACTCTAAAGACATAGGGTTCAATAAGAAGCATTTGCGAAAAGACTTTTATGCACTCTTCAATGAGTGGTTAACCAGTAAAATTTACCAAAGGTAACCAAGACTGATTTGAATCACTACTCATGGTTTTCACCTATCAAGAGGTGAAAAGTAACAATTCCTCTTATTATCGAATTCAAATCCCGATGGTAGAAGTTTTGGGTTGTACTCTCATGATCGTGATGAAACAGCAATTTCCCGTCTTTCGAAACCCAATCATACCAATAACCCTTAGTAAGATGTTCAGTAACATATAGCATGGTATCGTCGATAAATATAATCGTTGCCCTCTGAATCTCCTCCGAACTCGGCTCTCCTGACTTGCCTGTATTTCTCACTGACTTTATGGCAAATGAAAATTCCTTTGTTAAGCCTTCAAGATCGGTTAACTTCTCCAATCGTTTTCACCCCTCCGTCTGATCGTTATACCATGTATAATCCTATTTTGAGCATAAAGCAAGATGGAGTTTGGATTTATTTTTCAATGTGGTTACAATTGCAACACCATCCAGTTTTTATTGACGGAATTAATATGCTTGTGTATGTTCATATCAAACAAATCTCCAAGCTTTTTAGGAACGGGTGATTTATGATGCATCTTCCAAAAGATTATTTGGATGACCTTTTAGTGCGTATGACATATCATTCTTGTGCAATAGAGAACAATGTCATCACGCTTAGCGAAGCTGTTTCCATCCTACTTTATCGAGTGATTCCTGGTAAAATTTCAGTTCATAAAGTTTATGAATTAGAAAATCATCGGTTAGCTTTCAACTATATTATAGAGAATATCGATCAAGAACTTACGATATCATTAATTCACGACATTCATTCTTTATTATTGGATCGGCTTAATCACGAAAGAGGTCGATTTAAATCCCAGGAAAATGCGATAGTCGGGGCGTCAAACCATACAGCTTCTCCCAAAGAAACGCCTTCTCTCATGGATCAGTGGCTTCTAAATCTGAACAATCAAATTCAACAAGCGAATTCATCTGATGATATCATTCTTTTGATTTGTTCCAGCCATATCGAATTTGAACGAATTCATCCGTATGTCGATGGTAATGGACGAACAGGTCGATTGCTCATGATGTTTCTGTTGTTACAAAATCAAATTGCACCTCTTGTCATTCAAAAAGAGAATAAATACGAATATTTTCAATTTCTTGAAGAGCAAAATACAGAAGGGTTTACGGTTTATGCTGTTTCAACCATAGAGAAAGAGAAACAGCGATATCAAGCATTCCTGAATTCACTTCCTAAGGAGTAATCAAGGGAGATGGCACGAGCAGGCGTGTAAAGAATTTATAGCCATTGTGGTGGGTAGGGCAAATTAGGACATTGAGAATGGGGAGGAGCGATATCTATGGTTAATTATTATAATCATCAGCAAACCGTTAAAGAGTCCATAGTTGCATTCATGCGGCAAAAAGGGTACTCAAGATCAACGTTTGCAAAGTTAACGAATATACCCAGAACGGCGATTGATCAATTATTACTGCAAGGTGAAGAAAATATTGATATATCGACATATAACGCTTATATATTGCAAATCAATCAGAGATTTAATTTCGCGGAGGGAAATCTCTTAAAAGTAACACCTAAGCCCAATTTGTTACCGACTAAACTTGTTCAACCAGAAAAAAATGCGAGAACACAAGAAGTTTTGGACGGCTTTAACGGTTTGGAAGAAATCCTTGATATTTTTCAGATGTATTTAAAGAAGAAATGATTGGGATTATGAGATGACTGAATGTTGAGAAAAGCCGCATTTGAATATTTGTGGCGAAAAGTCATATCTTGAATTTCGTAATATTCAAAGGGGCAAAAATACTGAAGATTGTGAAAATATAGGGATGTGTAATTGATAAATCCAATTTTAGTAGCTGTACCGTGTATAAGAAAAGAGAAGCAGACTTCACATTAATATGTCTATTTGAATCGGCTATTTTTTAACAGAGGTCAACACATTGAACAGATTAAAAGGATATTTGAATGCGTCTAATCAGTTAATAAGTCCTATTGTAAATACTCATTACCATGAATTTTCGATGGTTCACCAATGAACCTTTGTGACACTAAAATGACCCCTAATACAATCTTCTATCATCCAAAAGAAGTTATTAGCATTTTCAAAGTCATTCTCAATACAGCCAGCAACGAACTGATGACAGTTGTCCCATATTACATTATATGAGCGCCGAAATCAAGCATGGATTCTGCTTGGGATTTGATAGAGTAATCACTAAGTACATTGCCAGCTCTATCACAGGCAACATAGATTTGACAGAAAGGATTACTGTTATAAAACTCCTGATAATTCACTTCTTCGATTCGTCCGCTTCCGTCGAGTTTGATTATACGCTGATGTCCAATGTAGATCCCAGTATGTTCGGCTGGACCAAGCTTTCGATAAACTATCGAACCAGGTTTTGGTATTACATCTCCCTCCAGCACCGTAATAATTCGTTTCAACAAAGGATTAGAAAAACTCATTTCAATGCCTCCTATCTGTCCTTATTGATTTTTTTGTAATTCTATTATTTTTTCGCTTCTCTCGCTCTTTATACTTGTGACCGTAGTAATTTATAGTAAAACTAACGAGAATGGGAGTTGGAACATGACTTTAAAGGACAAAATAATCAGCTATCTGAAAGACAAGGACGGCTTAACTGATCGCGAGATTACTAATGCTATTTTAGGTGTGAACGAACCACAACAGGCAGTAAACCAGATATGTAGAGCATTAGTGAGCAAAGGAATCATTAGGCGGGTTAATCGTAGAGATGGGCTGATTGGCAATTACATAGTCGTTCAGGGCGTGCACATTCAACCACCTTCATTCGTTCAGGTAAAGCATACGACCGAGGCTTCCGCAGTGTTCAAAGAAGATCATCTCAAGCAGATATTGAAGGATTATTTGCATGCTGATGGATGGGAAACGCAGATTGCATGGGGAGAACGCCTGGGATTGATATCAATGCGATTCGAGGAACAGAGCGATGGATTTTGGAAGTCAAAGGGTTAGGGTCATTAAGTGCAATGAACGTAAATTACTTTTTGGGAGTCCTGGCAGAAACGCTTCAACGAATGGATGACCCGAATGCAAAGTATAGCATTGCGTTACCCGACGTGAAGCAGTTTCGGAATCTTTGGAATAGACTTCCATTGTTAGCGAAGAAGCGGACAGGGATAACGGCAATATTCATTGATGGACAGGGTAAAGTCCATCAATGTGAAACCTAATAAGTTCAGTAAATGAAGGAGAATATTTAAGATACGAACTGCTTGGGTGCTAAAATATATACTTTTTAGAACTTCGAACAAGTATATACCCAATGTTAATGAAGAAGGAATGACAAAGGAGTATGCATTATCCGCAGGATAAATTGGATGATACGATAAGATAGTTGGTCAATATTCTTGAGAAGGTGCTAAAGGTAATGGGACTCGAATTGTATTTAGGAAATAGTGTTAACCTAAACCGCTGAACAAGCGGTTTTTCTTTTTGAGGTGATCTTGTATAATAAAAAAGTAAGAGTGGAGTAATAATAAAGTATAAGCAGATTTGTGCGAGGTGGTTAATTTGGAACTGAAGCTTTTCTATAAAACCCAGAGGGAACTCGCCACGGCGTTAAACGAGATTGTTAATGCTTATTGGGATAATAGCGTAAGCGAAGACTCGCTAATGCAGTATATATCGAATATTTACATAAACAATCCGAACAAGATTTTAAAACATGAGCAGTTTACAACTATACTCAAACAACAATGCGGGAAACGACGACTGGAAGTTGTCGAACGGGTACTATTGCTGACTGGAATGATGAAGGAACAAAATACTATTGGCGTAAAAGCAGGGAGATAAACCATGACTATAGAATTAGGTTATAGTGTAACGATAACTGGTGCATCGTTCCTATTTTATGAATTAAAGCAGGTCGTAGGACTTAAAATACTGGGATTAACGGAATCGCAAATAAAAAAAAGGTAGCAGAGGAAAATCTATTTCAATATCAGGTCAAATCAAGTATTAAAAGAAGTCTGCCATCGGTATTGCGAAGAGCAGGCGTACTCGATGAAGCACTCTGTCATATGGTTTTGGAGCATTCATTAGAGTCAGGGAAGATCATCAATTTGTATGCCATTATGAAAACGGACAGGCTCTTCTTTGAATTTATGACTGAAGTTATCCAAGAAAAGTTTAATTCTGACAATTATCTGTTGGAGAAGAAAGACCTCAATTTGTATATTGCTTCAAAGGCTGAGCAAAATGCTGGGGTAGCGGCTTGGACAGAACAAACGATTACCAGACTGAAGCAAGTATATGTAAAGGTTCTACATGATTCAGGACTCCTGAGGGACAAGAAGTCTGGTGAATTAAGCAGACCTATGATGGATGAGGAATTGAAACAGCACTTGATTCAAATCGGAGACATTGCTTATGTTCGAGCAATGGGTGAGGTATAGCGTATGGCGAATATTAAAAGTAGGCTTGATAAAATAATACCGAAGATCAGGGAAGATAAATTCATTGAGGGCAGAGGCTTGGGAAACGAAATTAGCTTCTATGTGTTTGATTACGAGCCTGAGAACGAACTGCTGGTTCGAGATTATATCCCTCACGTGTTGAAGGAGTTCAGTCACGAAGGTTCTGGACGCAAACTCATTGAGTTCGATTTATATAAGATGCTCATTGAGATTGCCAAAGAGAAACGAATCTATGACCGAATTCCTCAAATGGAAGAAAAACAGGGCAAGGATGCCTTGTTTAAAGCGATGGCTAACTTTGCAAAGCCTGAAATCTTTCTGCAAAAGATCAAGGATCAGATGCAGGATCACAATGTCGTACTCATCACAGGTGTGGGTAAGGTATATCCATTTGTACGTTCCCACAATATATTGAACAACCTTCAGGAAGTTTTGGACAAGACTCCTGTGATTATGTTCTTTCCAGGAAAGTATGATGGACTTACATTACGCTTATTCGATCGTTTTAAAGACGACAATTATTATAGAGCATTCCGTTTAGTGGATTAAACCAGAGGGGAAGACTTGTGTTAATCAAAGACATGTTCGTGAAAGACATTGAACGAAGTATTAAAGGTGTAATTAAGGTCGCTCAAACCGATGAAAATAACATTTATCAGGAACTCGATGAGTATGTCGTGACACGGGAACTCAATAAGCACTTATCTAAGTTTTATGAGAATTATCAGCAAGGCATCGATGGAAATACAGATAAAATGGGCGTTTGGATTTCGGGCTTTTTTGGTTCGGGTAAATCGCACTTTTTAAAGATACTTGCTTACTTGCTTGAGAACAAGATGGCGAAAGATAAACGTGCAGTCGATTTCTTTGCCGATAAAATTCAAGATCCAATTGTTCTCGCTAATATGAAAAGAACTTCTAACGTGGAAACAGAGGTTATCCTGTTCAATATTGATTCGAAAAGTTCATTGGATAACAAGTCTAAAGAGGATGCCATCCTCCGTGTATTCACGAAAGTCTTCTACGAGCATATGGGTTTTTATGGTGATATCCCTGGTGTGGCAGAGATGGAAAAGTACCTGACCAAAGAAGGTGTGTATGAGGACTTTAAGCGTGAGTTTAAAGAGGCGGCAGGTGAAGAGTGGGTTGACCGTAGAAACACCTTCTATTTTGACGCTGATTATGTAATCGGAGCATTGACAAAGGTTACTTCGATGTCCGAAGATACTGCTCGAAACTGGTTCGAGAATGGTGTAAATAACTTTGAGATCAGCATCGAAAAATTCTCGAAGGACGTAAAAGAGTACATCGCTCAGAAGGGGAGCAACTTCCACCTCATTTTCCTGGTCGATGAGATTGGTCAATACATAGGTGACAGTAGACAACTGATGCTTAACTTGCAAACGTTGGCGGAGGATCTCGGAACGCATTGCTTAGGCAAGGTGTGGATTATGGTCACTTCGCAGGAGAGTATTGACAGTATTGTGAAGGTGAAAGGTGATGACTTCTCTCGAATTCAAGGACGATTCGATACAAGACTATCCCTTTCCTCTATATCGGTAGATGAAGTTATCAAGAAACGGATTCTTGATAAGAAGGAACATGTTGCTGATAAATTGAAACTTCTTCACCATGAGAAGAGTGCTACTCTCAAGAACCTGATGAGCTTTAAGGATAGTACGGCGGATTTGCGTGGCTTTGAAAATGATCTGGAGTTTGTTGATGTTTATCCGTTTCTTCCATATCAGTTCAAGCTCCTCCAGAACGTTTTCGAGCAAGTACGTAAACATGGTAGTTCAGGGAAGCACTTATCTGAAGGGGAGCGTTCCATGCTCTCTGCATTCAAGGAAGCTGGATTGCGGTTTAAGGATGCTGAAGAGGGTACACTCATCCCGTTTTATGCTTTCTACGATACAATTAAGGAGTTCCTGACCCCTACAATCGCAAGGGTTATTGAAGGTGCATATGAGAATCCAGTATTAAAAGACGATCCGTTTAACATGGATCTGCTTAAAGTGTTGTTCATGATTAAGTATATTAAAGAGCTTCCTGCGAATATCGACAATGTTGCTACGCTCATGGTTACACAGATCGATGAAGATAAGTTGGCTTTAAAGGATAAAATTAAGGTTTCACTCCGAAAACTGATATCCCAAACGCTTATTCAGAAAAACGGTGAGTTCTACTTGTTCTTGACGGATGATGAGCAGGATATTAACCGTGAGATCAAAGCAATGAAGATTGAAGAGGATGTCATCAAGCGGGAGCTTGCCAATTATATCTATCAGGACTTATACGATGACAAGAGATATCGTTACTCGGCACAATACCAATTTCCATACAATCAGAAGATGGATGAGAAGAATATCGGAAATCAAACATCAAGTATTGGCATTAATATTCTTTCGCCGCTGTCGGATCACTATGCCAAATCAGAACAAGAATTGATGCTCATGTCTTCTGGAACTGGTGAGATGATTCTAAAGATGGGTGCGAATGGAGCATATGTGGAGGAAATGGAGGAAGCGCTCAAGATTGATGAATATCGGAAGAAGAAAAATCTGAATCAACTTCCAGGTAACATTCAGAACATCTTAAACAATAAAAGGGATGAGGCTATTGATCGCAGACGCAGAGTGCGAGATATGCTGGAGGAAGCCATCAAAGACGGCTTATTTTACATCAATGGTAATAAAGCTGAGATCAAGGGTTCGACGGTGAAAGAGCGAATTAACGCTGGATTCCTTTCATTGGTCGAAAATGTGTATACGAAACTTGGATATGTGAAGAACTTCTTGGAATCAGAAAAGGATCTCATCTCGATTTTGAGAAGAAATAATGAGCAATTGACCATTGATGGTAGATTGTCGAATGCAAATGAGCTGGCAATAAAAGAAGTCATGGACTTTATTAGCTTGCAGGATAGCATCCAGAAACAAGTCAGGGTCAAGGGGTTATTGGATCGTTTTAAGGATAAACCTTATGGGTGGAAGGAACTCGATATTTCTGGTTTGATAGCGGAGTTGATGAAGGAGCAACGAATTCGCTTACGTCTCAATTCCGAGTATTTGGGACCTGAAGACGGTAATACCGTCAACGCTTTGACCAAAACAAGCGAGATTGATAAGGTTATTGTTGTAAAGAGGGTTATCGTTGCCGAGTCATTATTGAAAGTTGCGAAGAACATCTGTAAGCAAGTGTTCAACAAAACGGATGTTGCTGATGATGAGGATGGTCTGATCAAGGATATTCGTCATCTGATTGATCAGCAAATAACCGAGATTAAAGCACTCAAAAACCGTTACGAAGGAAGAAAGTATCCAGGCGGTAGTCTCTTGGATCGTGGACTTGAATATTTCGGTGAGTTTACGAAAGGCTTAGATAACGTCTCATTTTTCACGAAACTTCGTGATCTGGAAGATCATCTTCTGGATTGGGAAGAAGACGTTACGTATGTAAAAAGCTTCTTTGCTTCCCAAAAAGAAATTTTTGACAAAGGACTCCATGCAATTGAGAAATACAAAGAAAACGATGTTTATTTATCGGGTGACGAGATCAAGGGTTTTGCAGATAAACTGCAAGAGATATTAACAGAAGTACAGCCTTATCGAAAAATAAAGGATATTCCTGAACTTGTCAATAAAATTGATGAACAAATTCAAACGGTGCTTGAGGAGAAGAAAGTAGCGGCGAAAAGTGTTATTCAATTAGATTTGAATCATCTGACATTGCGTGCGAATGAAGATGGCGTGTCTAAAGAGACGAAAGAACGAATTCAAGCTTATTATGAGAACTTGTTTAATAGTATGAATGAACTTGTCGACATCTATAAGGTGGATGCAACAATAACACAAAGCTCAGCATTTAAAGACAAGCAAGAACTCATTATTAATCGTGAAATTCGTGAGTTTGAAGAGAATCAACCAGTGGAAACACCAGTTACAGGAGGGGGCGGAGGAGATAAACCGCCAGTTATAATAAAGCCTGTTTCTCAGAGAGAAAGAGTGAAAGTGAATGATCTGCTTGCTACTAAGACCTTGCGTACAGAAGCAGAAGTAGATATGTTGCTGGACACATTGTCTGCTAAGCTGAAACAGATTATAAAAAGCAATAAACAAATCGAATTTATTGATTAAATACATGTGCCGTGGTCTAAGTCCACGGTATTCTTACTTTGCACACACTCTAATATAGGTCGGTGAAAAGCACAGATGAACAAGACAGCACTGAAAAACTTTGCAACGAATGCTCGTAAAGAACTGATTGAGAAAGTAAAAGCAAAATCTTTTAAGATAGGGATTACGGAAGAAAATATTAAGAAAGCTCAAATTGAAAGCTCGGATGTCATCTATATTGACGATAAACAACTATCTGCGACGGAGAAAAAGCAACGGGAGAAACTTATTTCACGGATAAAAGAAATTGGGTACAAGCAGGTAATAGAAGAAGTGGCTCATAACTGGTTTAACCGCTTAATAGCGTTACGGTTTATGGAGGTGAACAACTATCTTCCTACAAAGGTAAGAGTATTGTCTTCCAGCAATGCCGATAGTACTGAACCAGACATTATTAAAGAGGCATTGACGGTTGATCTGGATATTGATAAAGAGTTGGTATATGAACTGAAGCTAAGTAATAAGACAGAAGAACTTTTTAAATATTTAGTTATTAAGCAATGTAACAGTTTGAACAAAGCTCTTCCGTTTATGTTTGAGACGATTGATGACTATAAAGAAATCCTCTTTCCTGAAGGTTTGTTAATGAAAGAATCATTCCTTCGTGAAATGACAGATACTACACTCATTTCAGAGTCAGATTGGGAGCAGGTTGAGATTATAGGATGGCTGTACCAATTTTATATTTCAGATAAGAAGGATCAGGTTTTTTCAGATCTTAAAAAAAGTATAAAAATCAGTAAAGAGAATATCCCAGCGGCTACTCAACTATTTACTCCTCAATGGATTGTTAAATACATGGTGGAAAACACCTTAGGTCGGCTTTGGTTCGAAAGTTATCCAGAGAGTGCATTAAAGTCAGAATTGAAATATTTTATAGAGGAAGCAGAACAAGAAGATGAAGTAAAAAGGAAACTTGAAGAGATGCGATATAAAGGTGTTAATCCAGAAGATATTACCTTTTTGGATCCATGTTGCGGAAGTGGCCATATCCTTGTTTACGCATTTGATATTTTTTATGAAATGTATCTTGAAAAAGGCTACACTAATCATGAAATTCCAAAACTTATTTTGGATAAAAACTTGTTTGGTTTAGATATTGATAATCGAGCTGCTCAATTAGCTTCTTTTGCAGTAATGATGAAAGCAAGAGAAAAATCCCGCAGAGTTTTTGGGCAAGATATCAAATTGAATATTTTTGCAATTCAAGAAAGTAATTGGATCACAGATGAAGTGATAAGTTTTATAGAAGACGGGTTGGATATGCAGGATGAGAAAACAATTACTCTGAGAAGAGTATTAGAACATTTAAGTGAGAGCTTCATGGATGCTAAGGAATTTGGATCAATTATTAATGTTCAATCGCTTGATTATAGTCTCTTAGAGAAGAGAATAGAAGACTTAGAAAAAGAGCCGCTTGACTTAATAAAGATGGTTATCAGACAAGAATTATTGGATAAATTTCCGAATTTAATCTTGCAAGCGAAAGTTTTAGCGGGGAAATACGATGTGGTGTGCACAAACCCCCCTTACATGGGTAACAATGGGATGACCACAAAGCTTACAAACTACTTAAAGAAGAACTATCCTGACACCAAATCCGATATGAGTACAGTATTTATGGAGAAGGCAATTCTTCTCTGTAAGGATACAGGTATATTTTCGATGATAAATATTCCTGTGTGGATGTATTTGTCAAGTTATGAAAAATTGAGAGATAGTATTATTAAAAATAATACAATAATAAACATGCTACATTTTGGCAGAGGGATCTTTGGTTCGGATTTTGGAACTACTGCATTTGTTATTTCAAATGTAAACTTGAAGAATTATAAAGCAACGTACAGAAGATTATATCGAGATAAGGGAACAGTTGACAATATTGAACAAAAAGAAAAGTGGTTTTTTGAAAAACAGGGACATTTTAGCATAGAAAAAGAGAGCTTTATGCAAATCCCCTCAAGTCCAATAACCTATTGGTTAAGCGAAAAAATTAAAGGCTTGTATAAGTATGAATTAATCGATAAAAAGTTTGAAATTAAAGAGGGCGTCGGTACAAGGAATGATGATATATTTCTGAAGTACTTTTGGGAAGTTCCCTTCAATAATATAGATAGACAAAAAAGATGGATTTTTACAGATAAAGCTGGTTCTTATAGAAAATGGTATATGGGATTTAGCTATGTTATGGACTGGGAAAATGATGGAGAGCGAATAAAGAACTATAGAAATCCAGATGGTTCTTTAAAATCAAGACCTCAAAACCTTCAATTTCTATTCAAAGAGGGTGTAACTTGGGGAAAGGTAGGTCTTGGAAAACCAAGTTTCAGATGGAGACCATCAGGTTTTGGATTTAATGATGCCGCTCCTACAATATTTGGAGAAGATTCATATCTACTATTAGCACAGTTAAATAGCAAATTATCTGAAATAATGTTGAAAATACAAGGTGACACTGTAAATATTACTTCTGGAGTTTTGAAAAATTTACCAAACTTAATCAATAGTAATATAAATAAAGATAGTTTAAGAGGGTTGATTGAAAGTTGTATTAATATTTCAAAAATTGACTGGGATGCATATGAAACATCCAGTGAATTTAGAATTCACCCTCTACTAAACAATCGAAAGTATAAAAAAATTGAAGATGCATTAATTGATTGGGGAGATTCCATTGAAAGAAGATTTGAAGAATTACGGGAAAATGAGGAAAAAATAAATAGTATTTTCATCGAGTCCTACCAACTAAAGGATGAGTGTTCATCGCATATAGATGAGGCAGATATTGCTTTAAGTAGAATTAATCCTAAAAGGGATGTTGAGTCCTTCATTTCATATTTTGTTGGTTGTATTTTTGGGCGGTACTCTCTTGAGGAAGAAGGGCTTGTTTTTGCTGGAGGCAGGTTTCAGCCAGAGAAATACCAAATATTTGCGGCAGATAAAGATAATGTTCTGCCCATTCTATCTGGCTCTTATTTTCAAGAAGACATTGTGTCAAAGTTTATAGAATTTGTAGAAATTACATTTGGCAATGAAAAACTATCCGAGAATATCGAGTACATCGCTAATTTACTCGAAAAGAAGGACGGGGAAACTGCCAAAGAAACATTAAGGAGATACTTTATCAACGAATTTTTTAAGGATCATCTACAAACATATAAAAAGAAGCCGATTTATTGGTTCTTCACTTCTGGTAAACAAAAAGCATTCAATTGCTTGATCTACATGCACCGTTACGACAGATCTACTTTATCAAGGATTCGAACGGATTATCTGCATGAACTTCAGATTCGAATGGATGCAGAGAAAAAAACACTCCTTGATATTATCAACGGAGACGGTACGACAAAAGAAATCGCCAATGCGAAGAAAGATCTGAAGTCACTTGATCTGAAGATTGATGAACTAAGAGCATATGATGAAAAGCTTCACCATATGGCAGACATGCAAATCGAGATCGATCTGGATGACGGTGTTGCTGTGAACTATGCCAAGTTTGAAGGATTAGTCGCTCCAATCAAATAATTTGGGTACAATGGGGATATGCCATTATTTTTGGTATATCCCTGTTTTTAGCCTGATGAAAAAGGTGTTGATAAATCGTGAATATGGATGAAGTTACAAAGGCACTGCAAGATGCTTTTCTTCTACCGCTCAATGAGGGCGAACATCGAAAAATCATCTTCTGGTTCGATAAAGACCTGGAGTTTGCTGAATATATACATGAGATTTCCCTTGAGAACGTCAAAGTGCATACGTTGACTGAGGGTAATAACTTCTATACTAAGGTGTTGCTCGAAGAAGAGGATCCGACCTCGAACTATTTGATTTATTCCAACCTGGACATGAGTATGGAAGACAATTGGTTGTTGGATACAATTCTGTACTCAAAGACGTTCTATGCGGATAGGATATCCCTCATCATGAATGAACTGAACATCGATACTTCTCTTCGCAGTTCAGTAAAGAAATACGAGAAGTTCTTTGGGAGTAAGGATCGGATTAAGAAATTCAAAGGGTTAGAGGTTAAAGCGAATTCTGAAGGAACAATTGAACTAATGATGATGAGTACGTTATGCAACATCAAGACTCCTGACTTTGAGGATGTTCTAAAGGTTGTACTGATGGATTTAATTGATGACAGAGAGAATAAGCATCTGGATTCGATTGCGAAGTATGTAGGGTTAGAAGTGTTTTGGAATGCGGTAGCTGAGCGGTATGGCTATGAGCAAAGTCAAAAGTCACTTAAAACGCTGTTTATCCATTTGACGGTCACTGCACTTAGCCATGCGGTTAATGAGGAACGTCTTTCACTGGTTAAAGGCTACATTGCTACTCGAAATAAGTCCAATGCTTTGGTGTTCGTTGACCACTGGATGCATCATAAAACGGATTATCATCTGTATGACCAATATGCAGAAATCGCTGAGAAAGAAATCAAGCTATCGGATATCGTAAATCAGCTCCCTATTGAAGAATTCAAGGCGGCGGATATATTCCCATATTTCGATAAAGCAATTATCATTTATATCGCCAATAGTCTGGAAGATCGACTTGAGGATTATGATGCATATACGAAGCTAATTAACCTGCGGAGAGCGAAGCATTACTACGAGCGATATCAATCCATTTATGAAGCCCTCTACTACACCGTTAAGATGTTCGAGTTTCATAAGAAATACAGCATGGGTATTCCGAAAACGCAAGCAGTGGATATGTACCGAGCTTATGTGAATGACTATCACCAAATGGACATGTTCTATCGGAAATTCTATGTTGCATACGATAATGATTCGAACAGCGAAATCTTGAAGAAGCTCAAAGTGATGGTTGAGAACCTATATACGAACTGGTATATGAGCGAATTAAGCTCGCACTGGTCCGCCGCTGTGCACGATGAGTTAAAATCGAGCTGGGTATTACCAGGTATTCAAAACCAGAAGGATTTCTATAGAAGCTTTGTTTCACCGAAAATCTCTAATGGTGATCGAGTATTTGTTATCATATCGGATGCTCTGCGTTATGAGATAGCCTCAGAGCTTACGGACAAACTTAACTCGGAGACGACAGGAGCTTGTGACATTCAACCATTGTTAGGAGTCGTACCTTCTGTTACGAAATTAGGGATGGCTTCACTTCTTCCACATAAGAACCTGGAGATTGATCTAAATGGTAATGTGCTGGTGAATGGAAAGTCTTCAAGTGGCATCGACAATCGTATTGGTATTCTCCAAGGGGTTGTAGCCGAAAGCACAGCGGTTCATTTTCAAGAGCTGAAGAATATGAATAAGGCTGGTCGCAGGGAGGCATTCAAGGGTAAGAAACTGGTCTACATTTATCACGATAGCATTGATGCAACAGGAGATAAGGCATCGACCGAGGTCTATACGTTCACAGCGGCGGAGAAAGCCATTGATGAGTTGTACGATATAGTTAAAATCATTAAGGATGATTTGAGTGGTACGAACATTTTTATCACTGCGGATCATGGTTTCGTATATCAACGGGATGCTTTGGAAGAGAGTGACAAGATTGAAAAGGAAGGCATTCAAGCCTTCGAAGTTAAACGCAGACATCTATTCTCGCAAGAAAAAGGGGAACGAAGCGGTCTTCTTGATATTAATATGGATAGCCTGATTACAAACGAACATCAGATTACGACATATGTGCCTAAAGCAACCATTCGCTTTAAAATTAAAGGAGCGGGGCTAATTTTGTACATGGTGGAGCCAGTCTTCAGGAAATCGTTGTGCCGCTTATTCAATTTAAAAACATTCGAAGCGGACAGAAGAACAGTCGAGAAATTGAGAAGGTGGACGTTAAACTCACAAACACCACAAGAAAGATCACGAATAGTCTATTTAACCTTACTTTCTTCCAGACGGAGAAAATAGAGGACAAACGAGTTC
The DNA here is from genome assembly GCF_052244825.1 of Paenibacillus sp. 1A_MP2. NCBI lineage: Bacteria > Bacillati > Bacillota > Bacilli > Caryophanales > Paenibacillaceae > Paenibacillus > Paenibacillus sp. 1A_MP2. Next base: position 1,588,922 of record NZ_JBQQCS010000001.1, read on the forward strand.
CTCGAACAGTGAAGATCTATATGGTGGATGATGCTGATACCGTGATTAGTAACGAGGAAATGCTCATCTGTGATCGAACATCAGATAAACCAGACGAGCGTACATTTAAGCTTCGCTTTGCATTAAAGTCAATACCATATGACAAGAATAATAACTATTATCTTATCACGAAAGACATCGAGACGAATATCATCATTGAAAAAACACCATTCACAATCAATTTGGGTATAGTTAGCGATTTTGATTTTTAGAGGAGGGGAGGAGACCGAGTGGAGTCAATAAATGAAGTACAAACACTCGATTTAGACCGCAAGCTCAATGATGTGTTTTCAGGCAGGGTTGTTCGGAAGGACTTAACGAAGCTTATGAAAGAAGGAGCAAATGTCCCTGTGTATGTACTTGAATATTTGCTTGGCATGTATGCGGCGACAGATGATGAGGATAACATTCGAGAAGGAATTGAGCGGGTCAAGAAGATCCTCTCAGAGAATTTTGTAAGACCAGATGAAGCAGAAAAGGTCAAATCGAGAATTCGGGAACTCGGTCAATACTCCGTTATTGATAAGATAACGGTAACGCTCAATGAGAAGATTGATTCATATGTGGCAGAGTTCTCTAACTTGGGACTAAAAGGGGTTCCGATATCGCCGAACTATGTCAAAGAGTACGACAAGCTCTTGGCAGGCGGGATCTGGTGCATGCTAAAGATGGAATACTTCTTCGATGAAGAGGTCAAGAACAGCAATCCGTTTAGCATCAGTAGCTTGAAGCCGATTCAAATGCCGAACATGGATCTGAACGAGGTGTTTGAGGGCAGGAAGAGCTTCTCGAAAGAGGAATGGATCGATGTACTTATTCGCTCTACAGGTATGGAGCCAACCCAACTTGAGGACAGAGTGAAGTGGCATCTACTACTTCGGCTTGTACCTCTTGTTGAAAACAACTATAACATGTGTGAACTCGGTCCACGGGGGACGGGTAAATCTCATGTGTATAAAGAGATATCGCCTAACTCGATTCTCGTCTCTGGTGGACAATCGACGGTTGCTAACCTTTTTTACAACATGTCTTCGAAAAAAGTAGGACTTGTTGGAATGTACGATGCGGTGGCATTCGATGAAGTAGCGGGTATAACCTTTAAGGACAAAGATGGTATACAGATCATGAAGGATTACATGGCATCGGGATCATTTGCACGGGGAAGAGAAGAGAAGGCGGCTTCTGCTTCCATGGTATTTGTAGGTAACATCAACCAAAGTCTTGACTCACTGATCAAGACATCCCATCTATTTGCACCGTTCCCTGAAGCGATGGCGAATGACTCTGCATTCTTTGATCGGATGCATTATTATCTCCCAGGCTGGGAAGTACCGAAGATGCGACCTGACTTCTTCACAGATAAGTATGGCTTCATCGTCGATTACATGGCTGAATATTTTAGAGAGATGCGGAAGCGTTCGTTTTCGGATGCTCTGGATCGGTATTTTAGGCTGGGTAATAACCTGAATCAACGTGATGTTATTGCAGTGCGTAAAACGGTATCAGGGTTGGTGAAGCTTCTGTATCCAAACGGGGAGTATACGAGAGACGACATCGAGGAGATCTTGAAGTATGCTCTCGAAGGTAGAAGAAGGGTCAAGGAACAGCTCAAAAAAATAGGTGGGATGGAGTTTTACGATGTCCATTTCTCCTATATCGATAAGGAAACAATGAGCGAAGAATATGTGTCAGTGCCAGAACAAGGCGGTGGAAAATTGATCCCTGAAGGAATGGGTAAACCAGGACATGTATACACGGTTGGTCATGGAGATTCTGGCATGATCGGGGTTTACAAATTGGAGAACCAAGTCGTTTCGGGGACAGGGAAGTTTGAGAAGTCGGGTGTCGGATCCCATCGAGGAGCGAAAGAGAGCCTGGATACCGCCTTCCGCTACTTCACTGCAAACAGTAAGAGTATCAGTGGCTCGATTAGCACGAAGACCAAGGATTATTTGATGCATATTAGTGATATGCAAGGCATTGGTTTGACAGATGAATTAGCGATTGCCGAATTGATTGGACTATGCTCAGGTGCATTGGAGCGACCCGTTCAAGAATCAATGGTCGTGCTTGGTAATATGACTGTTGGCGGTACAATTGCTAAAGTCGAGGAGTTTGCTAATACTCTTCAGATTTGCGTGGATGCAGGAGCGAAGAAAGTTCTAATTCCCGCCTCCTCTGTAGTAGACTTTCAAACGGTTCCTGCTGACCTGCTGATAAAGGTTCAACCTGTATTTTACTCGGATCCTACTGATGCTGTGTTTAAAGCTCTGGGAGTTGGATAAGCTTAACATCATTACCGAGCTTGATATGGTTCTGCTTACACCATTACCTATACCCACTTAGACAGGAAGGAAAGGTGTTTTGATCTTTGTTAGACAAAGGGGAAACGATATACCGATTACAGTCCATCTATTTGCTTGATGGTAAAGTAGAAGAGTTTGGGAAACAGTGGGGTAGAACAAGACTGAAATAGCAAGTAAAATGATTGCGTTGTCAGCTTATGATCAAATCCAAGTCCATGAAATCGACTGAAATGAGAGTCGTCAGGGTGTTGGAAGGGTGGTTTTCTGGTAAAAAGCAGTATAAACACAAATCTCCCTTTACTTCCTCACTCGCTATTTGATCCGATATCAAGGAATGAATCGGGGAAAGGAAGGGAAATTAATAGGAAGTACCGAGTTTTCGTCTGAATTAGGCGATTCTTCGGTACTTTTCTTTTTAAATGCGAGATTTTAGTAGGAGGAGTGGTAGATAGATCGACATCTTCATCTGTAATCTGTGTTCAGGCGAGGAGGTTTGGATATTGTGGGAATCTTTAAAAGAGGCAAGGGAAACCGCTCAGGATTATGTGACACGAAATTATAAGGACGCTATCAAAAGCATGCCCAGTTGACTATATTTCAAATTCCAATATGCAAACAACTTTCATTGCCAACAACAATGCTCAAACAATCTATCTGTTTGTTTATCGGCTTCTTTATATGTAGGGTTGCATAATAAATTCATAAGAGTTATGAACATGTTACCGAATATGTGTGAGGATGTTCATAACTTGTTCATAACATATATGAGGATGTATGAACATGTTTCATACAATGTGTGATAAGTTCTTATTTACTTTTGATGCTGATTTGTGATAAAATTAATATTTTTTATTTTGATATTGACTTTTTTCGAGCGTTTAAGCTAAGATTACCCTCAAAATAGGGGGTGAGTGAACCATGACCATCACGATCAGCATCAGTAGTACAATTAGCGGCTCTGGCAAGACGACAGTCGCCTACATGTTTGCACAGTTGTTAAGTACCAATTACAAAGTGCTGGCGCTTGACTTATGTGGACAATGCAACTTTACGGAGGTGTTATTGCACGATAATATAGTGAACAAAACGGTTTGTGATGCATTCGAGACTGGGGATGTTATTTCGCATATCACACCTATAACTAAAAACCTTCATGTGTTGCCTGGTGACATGTGGGTCAATGGGATTCCAACGAACCTCTATATCCAAGGTTTTAAAACAACACAGATTGTTGTCGTTTTGAGAGATTTGCTAAATCGCGCAAAAAATGATTATGATTTCATCGTTGTAGATTGTCCAAGCATATGTGCTGACGAATTATTCAATGTATCTCTATCCATCTCCGATTTTGCAATCATGACTTACTCCCCAAATAATTTAAACTATATCAAGAAATGGTTGGACAGAATTAGGTATGTGCAAGACGAATTAAACCCGAATCTCAAGATTGGAGGCATTTTGCGAACGAGATTCAACCTTATTGAGGATTCACACAAATTTTATAAACAGGAAGTGTGTCGGCTATATCCTGATTATTGTTGGAATAGCGTTTTCCCCAACTCGCCTCTTTTCGCCAATATCGACTCTCACTCTATTCAGAAATCACAAGTAGCCACTGCTTTTAAGCCTGTTTTAGATGAAATGATTCTTCGACTTTTGAAGACTCGAACTGGAATTGGGTTATGGTAAAAGTAAATAGAAAAAAGCCTCAGAAAAATACTAAGTACGATATGAAGACTACTTTAATCGGGCGAGATCAACTTGAAATATCAAAAATGGCGTTAGAACTTTTATTAAACCCTGACCACAGTTGTACTTGTTTAAAGTGGAAGAGGAAAGAATAAAATAAGGAAAATAAACTATTTCGCTGACAAATCAAGAGTCGGATGAATAAGATAGGTTGATCCAGTGTTGATGTGTCAACTACTCTAATAATGCTTTATGCCCAATCTAACAATCTAATTGGGCATGCATTTGCAATTACAGCACAGCATCACAACATGAAAACCATGCTTCTCGCGAGCGAGAAGAGGCTCCTACGCCCAAAGGCGTGGAGCCTTTTTTTTGCAATATTCGAGAGAAGGTTATAAATCCTCCTTCAAAATCTATGATGCTATCATCTACGGGATAAGGGGCTTCGTTTCTACGGGTGACATCTAATTTCGCATCTTCCTTCGGAAATCCGCTCAATAAGATTCACCATGCTCTGTTGTGCTCGCCCTCTGGCGACCGTTCGGCCTTGTGGCACTCACTGCAAAACAGAGCCGTAGAAACTCGCCCCTCGGGAAAAGCCGTTGCCCCATTTGCCAATGGGACAAGTGTTTCTTCGAAACACAAAAAGGCATTGCCTCATTTAAGATGAGGCAACAAAGCATGTTGTCGCATAAGTTCGCCGCGACAAGCTCCTCTCCGAGACGCAAATGCCACACTGTCCATCTACGATGGTCAAATAAATATTGTCGCCGCGAACTAATCATTCATACAGCAAAAGGAGGTGCAAGCAATGGCAAGAAGAAGCAAACCACTCGTTACCCAATTTTTCAACCGAGATCGGCTCGCATTTACGGCAATGAACAAAGTCGGTCATGTCTCTTCCGATCATCTCCGCTCTTGCGGCTTAGCTGATAGACGTATACAAAACCTTATACGAGATGGTCTTATCGAGAAGGTTGCGTATAAGAGAAAGGGAAAAGCGATTATTGTTTTAAGCTTAGCAAGCTTGGACGTGAAAGTGCCGCTCGCCTATGGGCTTTGGGTTGTGCATACCATGCTCAAAGCCCTATTCATGATTTAGCAATCGCTGAAAAATATTTTAGCTTATCAGAAGAGTCGAGAGAAAGCTGGAAAACGGAAACTCTAATTCGTAAAGAGTTTGAAGATCGCATCTCCGAACTGCGAAGAGAGGGTAACGAAGTGGAAGCAAAGCTGTATCAAGATATGCTCAAAGAGAAATTAATATCAATGCCAGATGGCTTATATATCAATAGCGCGGGAAACGAAGTAGGGGTTGAAATTATCACCAATTCGTATGGGATCGAGGAAATGAGATCTAAAGAAACATTCGTCAGCATGCTTGGATGCCATTATGAACCAATCAGAGTTTGAGAGGAGGAATTAAAATTATGACTATATCGAATGCTAATAAACAAACGGTTTGCGAGAAGTATCGAGTATACCTTGAGATTATCTACCGTTTCGGCAACAAAGTAATGCTGATGAAGCAACTCTTTCATTATGCTCAAACGATACGCATGGCAAGAAGCTTCTCGGCATTTTACGGCTCGATAACTGAACTTATTAATAACGATGTTTTAAGAAAAGAGTCATTCACGGCTTTCGGCAAGAAAACCCAACTCCAAATGCTTGTCATGAAGAAATATGCTATCCGTTTTTTAGAGGAAAAGCCAGACAGCTACAGTGTTGCATCAGTCAAGAAAGCTTTGGGAAATGAAAGGATTTTGATCAGCATTTTTAAAAACCAATATATTTTGAACAAAGTTATCCCACGCATTCAAAAGGAATGTACAAGGGTAACGCTTGGAACAATCATTGATCTATTGGAACGTGACAACAGCACGATTTTATACAACAAGAATCAAGGGCTTTCCTTCCTGGAAAAAATGAAAAATGAAGCAACCCTCCAAAAGTATTTGGACATGCTATCGGTCGAACAAGATATCAATAAAATGCAGAAAATCAAGCAGAGAATGGGACAGGGATTGAGGAAAGGATCGAAAGCATCGGACGGGAAAGGGAGGGGGCGACTCTATCTTCCTGAAGTGTCCTCAATGGATCGCATTGATAACATTGCTAAGCGAAGCCAGGATTTAAGCAAGGAAGAAAAAGTTCATCATTATACACTTGATACGATGCTCTCGTTTAATGCATACATCGCACAAATTAAAGTTAGCGAAGGTCAGGTTAAGATCACAGCTCTTATTTTTGATATTTTCAACAGGTCAAACGTATATAAAGTAGCCACGCATATCGCATGTATGTACCATATGTTCACTCGCTTTTTCGAGTGTCAGATTGAGCTGAAGGTGGGCGTCGTATCCATTGACGAGTTTGCTTCCAATCATCTAAAGTCGCAGGCTGAATCGGTAACTATCGACTTTGTTTCAAAAGAGCGAAGAGACTCAAGACTTACTCATATTTTAGAGAAATGGCATATTGATCGATTTAATCAGGAGAAAATTGAAGTACAATTTGTGGACTATGATATCACAAATCAGTTTTTAGATGGTATTAAGCATGCGAATCTTTTGAGGCGTTAACTTGAATTTGATGTTGCTTATACAGGGAATACCGTGATGAGGATCGAAATAATCGGGGATATACCGATTTTCGATCCTCTTATAGTATTTAATCCTTTCAACATACTGAGTTATGTCTCTATAAATTCATTCAATAATTTTACGGCTTGTTCAAATTTTATGATTGTTTTCCTCGTCTTCTCCGCAGGGATTTTGTCGATTGTGCCCAGGAAGCGTTTATGCTTAGTCTGTTTTTTCGTCGCTGGAAGATGGAATGAAAAATCACTGATTTTTATCAAAAGGAAGTGGCTTGTGGTTTGTTCACAGATCTCTTTCTGCTCTCGTCGATAAAAAGTAACTTCAACCAGTTCAGCGGTTTCAAGATCATATTCGATATCAGAACCGACAATTTCATCTGTGTCTAACCATTCAAATCGCGAGTGTACAAGCTTTTGAGTATGAACCCCCAAAACTTCAGCGATTCCGTTAACGATACACTTTTTTAGTACTTTCTCTTTCAAGGCGTATAGTTGGTTTTGACGTGTCTTAGCTCTACTTACAATATTGTGATTACCCCAATCATAATTTAATTCTTTTGTATCTCTACTTTTCTTCGCCGACTTATTGACTACATATAGTGATTCTGCAATCGTTTCAGGCGTAATTTTTATTTTGTCAATCTTCGCCACTCTTCTTTTGATTGGACGTGTCAACGAAACATTGTACAAGTTGAATTCCCTCGTAGCACCGTGTTGGCGTACTTTTATCGTTGCCTGAAAGTCAGTCTCATCAAGAGGCTTTAATCCCAGTTCCTTTAATTGGGTTTTCGTTTTCAGATGCTCAGGAACTTTCGACCAGCGTACAAATTTCTGTGTTTCGACTGTTGAGATCAATTCTCTCATCTCCTTTATGCGTTTGTATAAGTGAGCTGTTAATATATCCGTCCAGTAAGCAGTGCTACCGTTGATTCAACGGGATACCCCAGAATCAAACCTGTCAAAACGTGGTCATGATTTTTCTTTCCTGGATCTCCATAATCAAATCCCTCAAGGAACCATGCCAAATCAACATCTTCATAGCTTAGAATGATATCCTCATCCTTTTTGGAAAGAAGATCGTAGCCGAGTCTTTTGCTAAAGAGCTGGTACGATTCGATCACTTTGTTCAAATTGAAATGATTCTTCATCTTGCCTTTGTTTGCCACGCCGATTTCATACTGAAAGTTCGGATGACTGTTATCGGACACTTTCCATACCAAATCAGTCTGATTCACTTTATGAAGAGTTTCTTCCAATTCTTGTGATGCTAATGGCCAAAAGCCAGTTGGTTTCAATCCAGTCCTAATGGCATCAAATAGGCGATCATAGGTGTCAGTTCGCTCTCCGTTTGGAAACCTGATTGAATATCCGCCACAAAAGAACAAATTGTGCCAACGAACCATAGGAGAATAAAACGGGATATTCGAAACCTTGGGATATTTATACCTCAGCATGGAGTGTCCATTACCCATGACCACCATATCAGAAGTTTCTTTGTAATCTCTCCGATAGAAACCAGAAAGTCCAATTCCCTGCTCATTCCGATATTTCCCCTGAATTTCAGAGCTGTTTGAAACCCATCCTTCAACAGCAGTTAATGTCTTCACGCCATACCAGCCCCCTTTTAAATGTTTATTTTTACTTTTCGAATTTGCTTTTGACCTATTAAACGATGAATATGGCATTCGGTTGCACCTGTCCAAAAAAAAATCTTTGTTTTTCCACTTTAATGTAAATGAAGAAAGCCATCCCCTTATTTTTATTTCATGCTGATATAATAGCAATAATGGGTCAGGCTGATTCAGCAGAGGGAAAGTAGGAGGGAAGGTAATGGATGGCGTACAAAAGATTCGTGACACAATAGCTGGCTATGAGAAATTGCTCAAAATCATTGAGGATAATACAGACAAAGATAGTATCTGTAGATTGACAAAAAAGAAATAACTAAGTTATATGGGTTGTCATATACAGGAACATGCAAGAAGTTAGGATTCCTGCTGAGATACGGACTCTTGAAGGTAATCAACGGAGGATTTTTACTAACCGAGAAGAACGTGGTTCAAGATACGCCACTGGCACTGTTACCGAAGATTTTAGTGTTAATGGCTAATAAACCTGAAGTGTATGACAGTTTCAAGCAACAAGCAGAGCTGTTATCTGTTTCGATGGAGGATGTCCAGACGGCATGGGGATTTTATTCGTACTTCTTCGGATCGAAGTATCCGCAAGAAGAAGAACTAATACAATTAAAAGAAATAAATTCTCACACTCAGTTGAGTCATAATTGAGGGGATAGAGAGCCACTTCTCCGATGAAGCAGATCAATCAATTCGGAAGCGCTAATATCAAAATTATTGACTGCCATCCCATAGATCTTAATATTTTTCAGATGCTCCGACATATTCAATCCCCTCTCGATATTTGGAAATGATTTTAGCACTATGGTGCTCAATTACATGATACATTCCTATACTGTTTACAAGGTAACACCTTCTAAATTATGGTTGACCGTCTTTAGGTTTAGCTGTATGATTGTGCTCAAAACAATGTTAAGCGAGGTGCAATACAATGCAAGGACCATTAATCGATTATATCTGCATAGATTGTGCCAAGGGTCAGCCAAATTAGGCTGACTTTTTTTATGTCGTTATGAACGCAACATCATTGAAACGAGGAGGAGTATTAACATGGGACAATATCTGCAAATGGGAATTTGTCATCAAATGCTGATCAGAAAAAAAGAAATTGAGAAAACAACGATTGAGAAAATCAAAAATGAACTTGGCAAATTGGTTGATTTGGAACTCTTTGATTTCGAGGAATCAGAGGAGAATGTCTCCTTTATCATCAAGGAATCGGTTGTGCAAGAGCAGTTGCATATGTTTTTAAGCGAGCAGTTCTCACTTTATAATCAGAGTTATGCGGAAGATTTTTCTGAACTCCTTTCAGAAATTGAAAAAAGGAAATCGCTTGTTGAAATTATTGAGCTGGCGGAAGAAAAGGAATTTCGCTTTTTCCAGCAAAACAATGTGTACGATAGTATCGAGATTTCGTCATGGCAAACGGCTCGGGTTGATACCTCATTGTTTGCAATTTTCATTGAAGGCAAACTACTGATGGAGAGTTACAATAGTTTTCTTCATTATTTGGAGGAGCTGATGCGTGCGAGCTCCAGTCAAGCCATATCGGGTGCATTTCGAGCTTTCATAAATTGAAAGGGATTAGACCTATTTGAGTTATGAATTAACGGAACTTTTACTATATTAACAATATATAAATCGAGAAGAGAGGGGAGTTAACATGTTGAAAAAATGGATGATAAACCAAAAAGGATACGTCTCGATTGAGACTGTGATCGTTGCTGGTTTGGTTATTGCATTGGGTGCATTTGCGATGCAAGAGTTTTATACTGCGGCACAGAATGTAGTAGGAGCTTCATTAGACAAAATGGACGTGGAGGACGTCATATTAAAGATAAGCATTGTTGGTGGCATTGAAGAGGTTGAACTATAAGGGGAGAAGTCTGTTGACCATCAAATACGATCGCTTCAAAAACAAATTAAACACTTAGGCTAATTGATGCCTGAGTGTTTTTTTAATGTTCTAAAGGTAACGGTATTAATTTTAACGAATTCAATCCAATTCAGTATTTTGCTTTGCTTGTAAGTCTGCTAACTTGCGGATCTGCTCCAGAGCAAAATCTTGAAATTCGGGTTGCAATTCTTTGAAAATAGCAATCGCCTCATCAAGTTTCTTATTGGATTGCCATTCGCTTAGAAACATATCGCCTTCTCCCGAAGCAAGCCATCGTTCGTCAACGCCATAACGTTCGCAAATGTGTTTGATCATCAATTCTTTTATCGGAACTCTATTATACTCAAGATTTGAAATGACATCTCGGCTGACTCCAAGTCTTTCGCCAAACTCGCGCTGACTCATTTTTAGGGCTTCGCGGATAGCCTTGATTCTGTCGTGCATAGACACACCTCCACTGTTAACTACAGATAATCTAAATGTACAACACAAAAACAACGTAGTCAACACAATAAAAACCCAAAAAAAGAGTTTACAACACAAAATAAAAATGGTAGATTGTGTTTATAACACAATTTGGGAAGTGGAGGTGCGTTTTTGACTCCAAAAAATAAGCAGGCAAAAAATATTGCCGAGCTAAACTCGCTTTTTAGCACGCTTGATGACGCAAATCAAGAATATGCATTGATTTTGTTGCAAACTCTGCGATTCTCTCAACAGTATTATGAGAGACAGAACGTAGGGAACATGAAGGAGAGAGAAATGGGGAAACATAAAGGTATAATCGCTACAAGCTTAGCAATATCCCTACTGCTGAATGCGGGAATAGCACATGCGGGTAGCCAGACTGGAAGCGTGCAAGAAGTCATTATTGTGTACAAAAATGCAGATGGAAAGAAAGCCATAGTCGATGAAAGTGTTGATATTAAACACGAATTCGAAACGATTCCCGCAGTAGCCGCTACGGTAACGAGTGCTGATTTACATGAATTGGCGAGTGATCCGAATATTGCGTATATCGAACGAAACACTAAATTCCGAGTCACTGGTGGAGATATCAAAGTTACTTCCATCCCAGCGGAGCAAAGCCAATGGAACTTCCAAGCTATTCAACCTACGAAAAGGTGGGATGAAGGCTACACAGGAGCAGGCGTTAAAGTTGCAGTTATTGATACGGGCATTTTCGCGCACAGCGAATTAACGATTGCAGGCGGCGTTTCGACCGTAGACTACACGACAAGTTATAACGATGATAGAGGGCATGGTACTCATGTTGCTGGTATTATCGCCGCTAAAAGTGGAAATGGCGGTATAGTAGGGATCGCACCTGACGCTCAAATCTATGCCGTGAAAGCCATAGGAGCAGACGGCGAAGGAACGATACTTGACGTACTTGAAGGAGTTGAATGGTCTATTCAGAATGGAATGGACATCATCAACATTTCCCTTGGTATGGATACAGATTCGTCACTCTTTAAAGAAATGATTGATAATGCCTACGACGCAGGAATCGTTATTGTGGGAACGGCAGGGAATGAGCAAGAAGGAATACCTTTAGATACGTACACCATACAATATCCAGCAAAATACGATAGTGTCATTGCAGTTGGGGCAGTAGACAATCTGAATCAACGCGGAGGTTTCTCTTCTGTTGGTGAGGAAGTCGAACTTGCGGCTCCAGGCGTTGATATCATTTCAACGTATGTGAAAGCCGATGGCACTGGCGGTTATGGTAAATCAAGCGGTACTTCACAAGCGGCCCCACACGTAACAGGTATGATTGCTCTGTTGATGCAAAAATATCCAACCATGAGCAATGTTGAACTACGTGAGGAAATTAAAAAATATGCCGTTGATCTGGGAGCACCAGGACGAGATATTGAGTACGGATTTGGTTCGCTGTCATTCAACAAGGATGTTACTCCTCCTGCGGAAGTAATGAATCTTGCCATTAGTGATAAAACCGAAAACAGCATCTCACTTAGCTGGAAGAATCCACAAGATGCAGACTTCGTAACGAATAATATTTTTGCGAACAATGTAAAAGTTGGTACGACAAATGGCGAAGTGTTTACGCTGGAAAACCTGCAATCGAATACTTCTTACACCATTGCGGTCAAATCTTTGGATCAAAACGGAAATGAATCGGCTGGTGAAGTGGTTGTAGCGAAAACAGATGCAGACGTTACTGCACCCGCGGAAGTAAGTAACCTTGCTGTTGCTGAGAAAACTACAACATCAGCAAAAATAACATGGACAAACCCAACTGATTCAGATTTCCTGAGAGTTAATTTGACTCAAAACGGAACGTCAGTGGGGAGTGCCACGACTACGGAACATGAGTTTACAGGTCTGACTCCAAACACGACTTATGTGTTTGATTTTAAAACCGAAGACGCATCGGGTAACGTATCCGCTGGTCAATCCCTAACAGTGACGACAGATGATCTCCCTGTTGCTGACACAACGGCTCCTGATGAAGTTTCTGGACTGAGTATTGGCGAAGTGACCACAACGTCTGCGGAAATCGCTTGGATAAATCCAAGCGATGCAGATTTTGAAAAGGTTAACCTCTACAAAGACAGTGTTTTTGTTGGGGATGTTTCTGGAACACGGTATGTATTTACTGGATTGAATCCAAGCACAAACTATGAGCTTAAAGCGAAAACGGTTGATGCAAATGGAAATGAATCTGCGGGTCAAATGGTCACTGTAACAACAAAGGACAATCAACCTGTAGTGGATACAACCCCTCCAGCAGATGTAAGTAATCTGACGGTTGGAGAAGTGACTACCACGACAGCAGCAGTATCATGGGTTAATCCAGGCGATCCAGACTTCGTTAAATCGAATGTCTATTTAAACGGAACACTCGTTGGTGAAACACCAGGAACAAGTTATGTATTCAATGGTTTGACTGCGGATACGAACTATGTCCTTCAAGTGAAAACAGTAGATGCTAATGGCAATGAATCGTCTGGTCGTTATGTTATGACCAAAACGAAGGCTTTGCCTGACACAACTCCGCCAGTTGATAACACGGCTCCAGCCGAAGTTGCCAACTTTACGGTGGTCGGAGAGACGAATTCTTCCATTGATGTTTCTTGGACAAATCCATTAGATGTAGATTTTGCGAAAGCAAACGTCTACTTAAATGGAACGTTTGTTTCTAACACAACGAACCCGTTCTTCAAATTCGTTGGTCTGACAGAGAACACGGATTACACGATCGTTGTGAAAACGGTAGACATAAATGGTAATGAGTCCATCGGTACTTCAATTGTGGGCAGAACGCAAGCAACACCTGTTGTAACGCCACCAGTTGACACAACGGCTCCTGGCGAGGTTTCGAGCTTGGAAGTTTCTAATGCGACTGTTAATACCATTCGTGTTCGGTGGGTAAATCCAATAGATGCAGATTATACGAAAGCAAATGTCTACCTAAATGGAACGTTTGTTTCTGACACAACGAACTCGTTCTTCGAATTCGCTGGTCTGACAGAGGATAAAGCTTATACAATTGTTGTTAAAACAGTAGATGCAAACGGAAATGAATCCATCGGTACTTCGATTGTAGGCAGAACGCAAGCAACACCTGTTGTAACGCCTCCAGTTGACACAACTGCTCCTGCGGAAGTAACGGGGTTGATAACGGACACTATAAGCCAAACAACGATCACAGCACGTTGGATTATTCCAACGGATAGCGATTTTGCAAAGGTGAAGCTGTTTGTTAACGGAAACTTTGTTACTGATACTACAATTTCGTCCTATGAGTTTACGGGATTGGTTGCAGATAAACCTTATACAATTGTTGTAAAAACAGTTGATGCAAGTGGCAATGTTTCTGCTGGTGTTACGCTTGATGCAAGAACTCAAGCCGCTCCTGTGGCAACGCCTCCAACGAATTCGATAGACCCAGCCGAAATTGAAGATGTTCCTATGATTCGAACACAAACTCCAGAAGTTAATACTGAGATTGATGTAGTGAAAAAAGCTCTTGGGAAAGCGGAGGAATCGCTGACTATCATTGATTTCGTTGGTGCAAAGTCAGCAATTGACTCCATGACTGACATAGAGAAACGTGATGAGTTTCAAAAGGAATTGGAGACACTCAAAAAAGAGCTGAAAATCGAAGATCTTCCAACGAAAAGGAGCTTCGCAATGTCGTTCCAGTTGGTATCAGTTTACAAGTTGCAATGAAGAGTGAGAACTACAGGTACATTAATGAAGCTTCTATTCAACCAGGAAAAAATATCTTTGTTTTAAACAGCAAAGGCGAGTTGGTTGAGAACGTGAAATTTCATGTATTGTTCAATCGAATCTTTGTTACTCCGCTGAATGGTAAGTTCGATTCGAAAGAAACGTTCACGATCATTCTCGATACGACAATGAAGGGCAAAGCGAGTAAAGACTCGAATGAAAGCTTTGAACTGAAAAACCCGTTGATGTTGGAGTTTACAATTCGATAAGCACCAGGGGGAGTTGTTAATGCAACTCCCCCATAATATAGAAATGGAGCGTACATAATTATGTTTAAAAAGCAGTTTAAGCTCCTCACAATCGCACTATTTATCGTGCTCGTCGCAACATCGATTCCACAAAGCGTGGATGCCGCTGAAAAAGTTACTTTTTCGGATGTGAAAAAAGGGGCATGGTACGAATCAACGGTGGATTGGGCAATTTCGAAGGACATGATTAAAGGATACGAGGACGGAACGTTCAAGCCAAACAAGAGCGTAACCGAAGCTGAATTCTTGACGATGATGCTACGTGCGTTTGAACCAACGCTTTCGTCTTCAAAATCGGAGAATTGGGCAGAAGTGTACTACAAACGTGCTAAAGAGCTGAACTACCCTGTAAAAAGCTATACGAACATTGCTTCGAGGAATAAAGTGATCCTCCGTCAGCAAGTAGCAGAATTGATATCCTCGACAGAAGGCGTGAACTTTAGTGGTAACAATGCGATTCACTATCTGCTTGCATTCGGTCTTGCAGAGGGCAAGAATCCAAATGAAGTCTCCATCAAAAGCTTTGAAGGCGATAACGGTTTGACTCGTACGGAAGCCGTACAGTTCGTTAAAAACTTTGTGGATTATGGTATTGGTGGTCTGCTACAAAGACCGACTGAGCCATCGAATCCAAGCGAATTGCCGTCATTACGTCTTTAACCTCAAACGACTATCTACTTTCTTGTACCGTGGAGTAGATTTGTTGGCTCTTGCGATTTGGATTATTACTTAAAGTAACTATTTTATTGGGGGATACTATGAAAAGAAAAGCAGTGCCAACCTTGTTGATATTTTCTGCTTTATTCATCACGATCTGTTCACCTGTCTCAGCATCTACCGTCTTCCCAGATGTGGAAAAGCATTGGGGAAAGGAAACAATACAATGGGCATTGGAACACGACATTGCCAAGGGATACGAGGATGGAAGCTTTAAACCAAACAACTTGGTAACAGAAGCGGAGTTTCTCGCTATATTAATTCGAGCCTTTCAACCCGAAATTAAATCCGATGAGAATGGGCAATGGGCGAATAATTACTACAAGTTTGCCGATCAATTGAGCTACCCTAATTCAAAGGAAGGGGATAATCGCACACGCAACCGTGAAATGACTCGGGTCAAGGTTGCTGAACTTATATCAGCTACGCAAGGAGTGCATTATAGGGGAGACGAAGCTGTTAGATACATGCTTGATAGCGGTCTTGCCAAAGGTAGTAATCCTGCTCAATTGTCTGTTGAAGGTTATAGCCCTAAAGGGTATTTAACGCGTGCCGAAGCGGTGCAGTTCATCAAGAACCTGTTAGAGCAAGGAAAGGGGAAGTTATTAAAAAGCCCTCTTAATCCTTCGGATTCATCTTTTTTGCAATATATTCCTATCACCTCAACTAAGACATCGAATCCATCTCGTCTGAATATAAATGGAGATCCAGTGGCATCGATCTTAGGGGAGCCTTTCTACCTGGCAGAAAACACATATATACCCGTTGAACCAATTGTACGTGGCATGGGTGACAAATTCTTCTGGATTAATCAAGCTGAAAGTGGATATATCGAGAAAAACGATGGATCTAAAATCAGTATTTATGAAAATAAGGGCGCAGCACTTGTAAACAACAAATCTATCCCCGTATCTAAAAAAATTATTACCGATGGTTCAAATTATGAACCGTATACACCGATGGTGGTCAACAACAAGCTATTTGTTCCTATCGATTTTTTGACTGAGGTTTTGGGGTATCCAATTCAAACCTCAGTCAGGGAAGCAATGCCTGTCGTTCATGTAGGAGAACTAAACAAAGAGTCGCAATTCGTAGGCGACTATGAAGCAACACCTATTCCTAAGCCAAAGCCGTTGCCAGAATGGAAGCCTGATCTTCAATTTCTTCCCCCTGCGAATTGGATACCCCCGCAAATTGTATCAGTTGCTACCAACGACCACCGTAGAAACAGTAAAATACTGGATGCGGAACTTGGTTTCACAGATGGACGCTCTTTTAATCCCTATGGGAAGAATGCGTATTCGAACTATCCTCTCACGGTCATTTACTTGGGCGACAATTCGAAATACATGTATGATATCCAATTCACAAGCTGGTATGGGTCAAAAACAGAAGCAAACAATAGCAACAAAATACCTTATGTCTCGCGCGAACTTTTTAAAATGTTTCTTCCTCATGAGCATATGAAGTTGTTTACGATTATGTCGGATGGGTTCGATGGAAAGGATGTATCTAAACATCTAAACAAGCCTTTTAAATTGGAAGGTCGCGAGATTAGAATTACAGAGGGTACAGGTCACAATGGTACAAGTTGGGTCACTGTTTCAATCGGCAAGAAATAAAGAGAGATTAAGATGATGGATTGGTTTCAATGGAGTTATAAAAGTAACAATATAGAAAAAATGTTTTTTATATACATTTAAAAATAATATAATGTATCTATAACAACCTGTTTGAGATGCCTACAATGATTATCGTCTATTTGCGAAATTAAAACTGTGTCATTTTAAAGCGCTCGGTCAGAAGACGACTGAGCGCTTGATTTATTTAATAGAGTTTGCATCTAAACATTATAAAAATGAATAAAAGGGAGAGGAAGCAGTGGATTACCAACATCAATTTATAAAAGTCATTGCCGATGAAGAAGAGTGCGTATTTATCATCCCGATTGCCATATTGAAACAAGCGAACATTGCTATTGGAGACAAGTGTATAGTCGTTGCTGAGCAAAACAAGATAATCATCAGGACAGCGGAGAATGATAGCTGATGAAAACGATATGTGTATGCGGAGGACTGTCTCGGTTGCAATATAAGAACGAGCAAGGGCGAATAAAGGATAAAGTCGTTACAATATACAATGTGCCTGAATACTATTGCGCTGATTGCCAAGAAGCATTTACAACGGGTCCTGATAGCTTGAGATTTGCCCAGAGAGTTAGAAAAGCCGTTGAGTCGGGGGCTGAAGAGCTTGAGTTCTGAAAGGGGAAGAGGAGGATGCAATTTGATCAAGAGGAATTCGGCGAGTATCTGGAGCAAATGTGGGAGTATCTATTTGAGACAAACACGATCAGCCAGATTATAGCCAAGATTAATACTAATCATCGAGCCAGACGCTTTCTTGCTATGTATTTGCTGAAGAATCGAGAGACGTTTCATTTGTATTATCAGATGAGAGAAGAGCTGGGTATCGGCTATATTTTTGACATTATCATTTCCGCTTTATTTCATGAAAGAGAAAAAAGGCCAGTGAAACAAGAGTTGATCGATCTTTTGCAGATTAGCTTAAATATGGCTAATCAACAAGTAGAGGGCTATCCACTGAAGGAATTCAATAAGGACTTGAACTCCTTTTTGACATTTTGGCGGAAGAGGACTGGTGGATGGGAGCATCTTCGTAAAAGTTAAGAACAACTTCACAACTTTTATGCAAATATTCAGAACTTGTATGAATGAATGCGTACAAACGGTGTATAACATCTTAAACAGAAGCTCAAACAAGGTTCGACACAAAATCCATATATTGCATTAACTATTCCATATAAAATTAAAGAAAAAAGGGAAAGTGGAGGGGATTAAAATGAAAAAAATAAAAATTGTCGCATCGTGTCTAACAGCAATACTGTTAATGTCAGCAAGCGTACAGACAAGTTCAGCGGCGGAGACCAAAAACGCATACACGATTGAGGTTAATGGAACGACTCTAACACAACAAATGGTAGTAGCTGAAGGGTTTGATAGCCTCAGTGTCCCTATTGCTCCGATAGTCAAAGCAACTGGAGACAGCATTAAATGGAACAATAATACTCAAACGGCTATAATCCGTCAAAAGGATGCTGTTATAGAGATTTCAGCAAACAAAACTACTATAAAGTTAAATGGAAAGAGTGTACCCCTTGTCACCAAAACGATGAATAATGTTATTGTTCCGAGCGGAGAAAAATCATCTATTATAGATGGAAAACTCTACGTTCCATTGGAAGCGGCAAAGACCGTTTTTGGCTATGATATCAAACTGATTGGTGCGGAGACTAAGAAACTGGATTTGTCATATCCTGTGCCATCAGAATGGGTCTTGCCGCAAATGAAATCATCAGCAACAGGCGACTATCAGACAAACAGAAAGATCTTGGAAGACGAGTTGGGATTCCAGCGAGGAATTTGGTATAACCCCTATGGGCAGGATGCATACGAAGGTTTAGGAAAAGTAAGAGTGGGTCTTGCGGAAGGAGCTATCGCTAATATCGATTTTCTTGCTTGGTATGGTGACAAAAATCAGGAGAATGTTAGCAACACTATACCGTATGTCAGCCGCGAACTATTCCGCTTCTATCTGCCGAAAGAATACGATAAGCTCTTTAAGGTTATGAATGATGGATACAACGGAAAGGATATCTCCAAATATATCAACAAATCTTTTATGCTTGACGGACGCCAAATAACAATCATCGAAAATGAACAGAGCGTTACCGTTAAAATCTCGAAAAAATAAAGAAATATAATGATGGAAGAGGCGGACATCCGTCTCTTTTTTTGCGATTTTCATTATTATCTTTGCTCTAAGTGCGTAAAAGAGATCAGACGGTATAGCGCAGCAAATGTGTTTCTCAAAAGTACTAAAAAATTTAGACTAAAAGTAGAAGGAGGTCGATTACAAATATGAGGAGACGAAAACTATGGAAAATTGCGGGGGGATTTGTGTTATTTAGTTTGATAGCGGGATTATTAATCTATCAGTATAATCAACCAAATCAGATTCAGAAGGCATTTGCCTTCGGCGGTGATCTCGTCACTGCTCATTGGGATGATGGCACTGGGAAGATAGTCAGGGATATCAGCGAGCCGCCAGTATATCTTACCTACAATAACTCACCGCAAAAAAATTATTATGACTCCATAGGTATCACGAAACTGTACGAGGAGTACCACAAAAACAAATTTCTGTGGTACAGCCCAACAGAACAAGTGCCTGCACTAATGAGGAATTCGAGCACTGATCACTCATTAATCTATGAGAACAATTTGGTGCGTAACGGGACGGATTACGCCTACCTGGTACGACAAGGTGCAACAGGAATATGGCAAAACATAAAGCTTGGCAGCATGGATCCAGGGTATCAGACAAGGGATCACTACAATGGAGATAACAGTGGGACGACTACCATCGTTAACACTAACAAGTTGGGTGCATACTTCGGAAAAAATTATGAGTTTCGCCACCTCGGCGTATCGGATGCTGGAATTCCAATCAGCAATCCTTATTTTCCGTCCGATGTGCCGTCAGGTGATCACGAATCGGATTGGAACCCGCTCGAAAAAAGCTGGTGGAACTATCCCTGGAGGGCTGTTGAGGGCCATCCTGCTAAAACAACAGCATCTGCATGGGATGTTTCTCCAGATGAAGACCCCGAGGGATTTGAGCAAAAGGTGCAATGGTTCATAAAATATCTCTTGCCAGCGAACGAAAATCTGAGAAGGTCAGGTAAGAGTGAAAGAGAAGATGCTACGTTTTACGCAAAAAAGTTTAGTCTGATCAATAGTCCTGAGCTGTCAACAGGGATTGTAACTGCATGGCACGGAAGCGGTTACTATGCGACCTTTGTTTTGAAATCCCCACCTCGAAATAATTTGAGAGTTGTGGAATTTAAAATTTCGGATAAAAAAACGGGTAAAGTCGTTGGCTTGATGACTGCTGATGCAAATAATAACGACAACATCTTGAGAAAATGGGAAATTAACAATCAAGAGGTTGCTGTAGGTGATACATTAGTCATTACAGCTAAAGTTAAGAACATGGTTCAAGCAAACTTTGAGGGACGTAAAACAAAATATACACCTGTTCGAATGATTCAGATGGCTTCTTTTGACGAAGACTCTCTAATTCTTGGTAAATGGAATACTGCCATAACTGAGGATGTCATTCCTGGAGTGAATGCTGATCCAGCAACTCGAATCAACGGTATCGATGTAGGTCAGGTTGTTACTTTTGATAAAACGAAGGACGATTCATCTGGAGAAATTCTACAATGGGAATTCAAAGTACCTACTGACGTAAAAAAACAATTTGTTTTGGGTGCTGAGGTTTCTCCAGGATTCAAGCTCTACAATGACAATATCTACACAGGTGACGACGATGGGCGACTTCGATTCAAGATTAAAGAAGAAGATATCGGACTTGTAGAAAGTTCTATCGAGCTTCTTGATAATCAAGGAAACGTTACTAACGATGTTGTTCCAGGGATGACTCATGGTGTGAGAATCACAGTGAAAAAAGTCACTGGTAACAAACTGGTTGGTGATCCAAACGATTATTACAACCCATATGCGGCTGTTTCTATCGCTCTCAACGATACAGGAACCGTCTATATTGACCATGACAAGGTTTCAGCAACGAAGGCGTTAACCTTTAAAGGGGATACGGCAGTAATCGAGATTAGAGATGCGATTACACCTCTTGTACCGAGCATTAAGGCGGACTTCCAAATCCACTGGTTCAACGCTTCAGCAAGTTTCGGTAATCAAAGTTCTGACCCTTCGAATGATAAAGCATCAAAAGTATGGAGATCCACCAACAATCTGAGCGTAAGCAATTTCACAATTGTTCCTACATCAGTTATCGGTCCATCTTCTACTTTGAATGAGACGCTGACATTCGAATTCATAGCATCGAACATTAACCCTGAAAACTCGGATCGAGATGTTGAAATTGAAATTCGAGATCGGAATGGTAGAGTTGTTAAGGAAGAAATAGTTACACTTCCAGCAAACGTAGATTATCCATTCTCATGGACTGTACCCAATGTATCGCTTAGTGCGGGATCAAATGGTATTTCAAATGCCTTTACAGTAGAGATTAACCCACCACCGAGGCGGATAATTGAAACATCTACAAGCACAACAAATCCTTATGCTGACAACATCGATACGAGTGCAGTAATGGCATATATGACGGATTCTAACCCAGAGACTTGTTTGGTCGTAAACAATCGCAATACTTGGTCAGAAACTCACTATATCCATGATCGTGAAGGTTATCGATATTACTGGTCAAACCGTTGGGGATCGGGTAGTTATTGCATCACAACCTATGACAATACGTGGACTGATACAAGAAACTATTACGAGGAATACAAGATAACCAATGTAATGTTCCGAAGCAAACTGACGAAAGATAAACTCGGTGGAGATGGTTGGGTTGATATCTTAGCTCGACCAGATCAAGCGAAAGTAAAAGCTGGATATGGATTTGAGATTAAATATATCGTTAAGTTCGATACAAACACGTATCGTAACTCTCCTAAAGGGTGGCCTGGCGATTGTTCGTTTAGAACAGTAACTCGTCAGTACGGCGGAACTGTAACAGCACCTACCACTCTTAGTGTTCAAATGCCATTTGCCGATAAGTTTGGGAATCACGTTAAGTACAGCTTGACGAGTCCAGCTCAATCAGGTTCATGGGATAATCTCAGCCAAGTCTATGAAATGCCAATGCATAATGCATTCAACATGAAAAACACAAAGGAAGTTTTTGTAAACGAGAGTGCTAAAGATGGTTCCTACAACATGGTAATCAGCACCTACCGTTACTTCTACGGAAGTTCATACAAGCCAAATCAATCGCAGTACTTGTGTGATCAGAAAACGATCCAAATTCATGTCATTGGTGCAAATTCAGACGACATCAAGTCTCATATAACTTCTTGATAAAAATTTTAGAGAATCTCCAGCTGGAGATTCTTTTTTTTTTGTGAAATTAAATCCATATAAAATCATTACACATAAAAGGCGACTTTATTGAACATGATTCACAGATAGTTGAACGCATTTGAGGGGATTTCACCATTAGAGTAATAACGAATTGCTTTTCCTTTGTTTTTCGCATATTCAATCTCTCTTTTTGTGCTACTCCCAATATAACGATTGACATCAATGACGAATATTTCATCAGAAAGATCAATTTTTCTGAAATGAAGATTCCCAAGTAGTTCAGCTTGTTCCTCAGTTATCTCAAATCCTTCACTCTGCTCAAAGAAGGCGAGGCTGATTACAATATTTCCTTGAAGAGTAAGAAATGCATTAGCATGTTCGAATTGTTCTTTAAACTTTGTCGAGCCACATAAAGTTATTATTTTCATAATCATTTCCTTTCATAGATTTCTTCGCTAAAGTATCTTTTCATTAAGCATTGCGTTTAGAAATTCAAATACATATCAATTCCCTTTAGTACTCCCTGCAATTTTGAGTATTTCATCCATTTCCTCGCTCAAGGCTTCCCAACGATAATAATCAATTGGATCTTCCAAATCTCCCTCTGCCATACCCTCGAAGGCTTCTTGATAAGTCCTTTTACCGTACCTCATTTGCAATTCAGCCACCTCTTGAATGATTTCGAATAATCGCTCTTGAGGGGTTTGTTCTAATTTCTTTTTCTTCTGATAATTCATTTGCATCCGTATAGAGTAGACCGCATCACGCATCAGTTCGACTGCATGTTTAGGAATTTTGTTCTGAGAACCGTTGTCTAAGCATTCCAACCCTTGTTTAATATACTTATTGAGAGTAACTTTCGATACATTTAGCAATTCTGCGGCATCTTTTGGTTTTAAGAGATAGTCATCACGATATGCGAACTCGATACGGTCGCCACCAAGATCGTAATACCACGTTTCAAAGTCCACTTTGAATTTTCCGAATTCCAAATCGCTTGCAGGAAACTCCATTTCAAATAATCGTTCTAACCATTTGAAGATGGTTTTTTTATGTTTAGGAGACAGCAAATATTCTGTCGTATACATAAAATTCTCAGTTTTTAGATTTATACCTACCAGTTTATCAGAGAACATGGTGGATAGACTCGCAATGGTTTTCGTTATAATGTAATCCGTTTCCTTCTCGATGACAAGCACATTCTTTTCTTCGTAGGCAAGCTCGATTTGCTTACATGTATGTTCATAAACATCTTTACGCATATGTTTGATCTCCTCCTCACAACTATATTTTATCATTTAGTTAACGTTTATCAAATATCATTAATTTGTATTATATAAAAATTGTTAATCTGTGTATATGAGTCGATAAACTTCGACAAAACAAAAGACCTCCTACTTACATTAGGAGGTCGTTACCGTTGTCATTGATTGCCATCTCAAGGCAGTATCTCGTCCATGACTTCGACAGGGATATTCCACCGATCTTTCATAATTTCCATTAATTGAGGGGCTGAAAATCCAAGCTCATCCGCCGCTTCGACTGGATGAAAAAACTCAAACAAAAACTTGAATTCTGCCTCAATCTT
Organism: Paenibacillus sp. 1A_MP2; assembly: GCF_052244825.1. NCBI lineage: Bacteria > Bacillati > Bacillota > Bacilli > Caryophanales > Paenibacillaceae > Paenibacillus > Paenibacillus sp. 1A_MP2. The sequence goes on from NZ_JBQQCS010000001.1 coordinate 1,612,897, forward strand.
GTGAGACTCGTCCTGTACCCATTCCATGAACTCATCGGTTTCAATTTCGTTATCAAAAGGATTGGCACCTTCGTTAAATCCGAAAAATGTGCTCCCAATTTGCTCATTAGCCAAATTGTAAATACCAAATTCCATATCATATTTATCAAAATTAATTGATTGCAAAAAAAAGAATTTATCCTTATACATTACCAATTTTTCCATTTCGAAAAACCTCCATATAAAATATGTTCTTCTTAAATTTCTCGATTTTGAGCCTCGGTGATCCTCCTTGAAGTTGCTATTGTTGATACAAGTAATTGCTCATCCTTTGTTGTTTTTAACTCTATATTATAAGCATTTTCCGCAACATAATTCGATTGCATGCCCTTTATTTTGCATAAAATATATAAACAAAAAATCAAGGGGGTGCTGCATATGTATGGGCATCAAATCTATCGGCTATCTACGAATGATAGAGCTAAATTTTTAAACGGAGAGTTGAAGAAAGAGGAATATCGGGAGCTAAATCAACTGGTAAGTGATCTGATGGTTGACGAGGCTGATCTGAGAGAGGATATGGCGGATACAGGTTGGTACTACATTGTGGAGCTAAATCGTTTTGTGAAGATCGAAGCTAACCAAGCATCTTAACACTGATTAATGGTCGGACTTGCTTGTAGGCATTAATAGTTATCAAATCAGTTGCCCTCGACTACAACATAAAAAAACAAAAAGAGAGGCTTTCAACACTCCCGCCAAAGTTGTGTCCACGCAAGCACTCTCTTCGTTCACTTATGAAATAATTATACTACGCTCAATCAGGAAATATAATCTTGAAAATGTTTGAGACGGTTTAATGTTAAATAGAAATGTGGATGAAAGAGAGAATGGGTCAGTTGAAGCCTCCTGTGCAAAGGGGGCTATTTTGATGAAAGAAATGAAGATTTTTAACCAAGTGCCAGTCTTGACGGATGGGCAGATAGACAAGCAAGCAGAGAAACAGATCCGTTTTATGAAGGCAGTACATCCGCAACTTGCGGACGAACATTGGAATGAGGGAAGAGTCGAGCTTAGACCAGTCAAGCGCGATCCATCAATAAGAGAGTATCTACGGAGTTTCGGAACATGGAACCTCGGTGAAAAGGATACCTCCGAACTAAAAAAGTTTCTCCAGATTGTAAATGGCAAAGGAGTGGACTTATACTTTTCGAGCTTTGCGTTTGACTATCACTTGGAAGTTTTCAAGAAGGATGGGAAAAAGTATGAAAAAGGAAAGGTCAATAATGAAAATGCCTTGTTTACGAGTATTTTGGCAATGGATTTTGACGGCATAACGGCAGAAGAATTTCATTCTCAAAAACAACGGCTAATAGAATTGGGCATTGAGACAATTGATATTTTTTCAGGTCACGGGTTTCAGAGCTTTATACTGCTAAATCATAGGGTCACGGATAAAGACATCTACAAGAAATTTACCGCTCTGATGTTGGCAAAAGGTTTCAAGGTTGATGAGGCATTACAAGATCCTGCCAGAGTCCTTAGGATGCCATACAGCTTTAACTGCAAGGCTCTCGATTCTAAGAGCAAATATTACAGCGCGACAAAACCAGAGATTGTTCCAACGACAGAAGTATCATGGACGGAGAAGCGATATCACATTACTGAGGTTTTCGAGAAGCTGAACAGTCTGCCCGATGTGATTAAGCAGATAGAGCCTTTGAGCGAGATTCAGGTAAAATCTATTCCAACTACACCGCTAATCGATACAGACAAGAGAGGAAAAAGGAGAGAAACAAACGGGAGATTGAAGTGGTTGGGGAGATAAAGGTTGAAACCCTTAAAGCTGTTTACAATATGCTGGACTTCGAGCGGCTTCCTGATGCCGTACAAAAGATGCTTGCTGGAAGCCAGGAAGGGTTGCGGAATAAAGTGATGATGTTCATCATTCCGTTTTTGCGGAACAGCCTTGGCTTAAATATCCAGACGATTAAAGACGTTATGGTTTGTTGGGGAGAAAGATGTTCACCGAGTCTGGATGCATCCCACATTTTCAAAGAGACAGACAGAATATATGCAAAAGACTTTAAGGGCAAACATGGCAAGTATACGGAGGAGCTTCGCGGTGCATATGGGTATTTAGAGTTTGAAAATTATACAAAAAAAAACAAACTCATCATTTCGAATGACTTTTTCGATGATCTAAGCGTTCTATCTGATTGTGCAACACGGATTTACTTGGCTATGAAGCTTGGAGAAAGCCTGGAGGGAATCAAAAACTTTAGTAAGTTGGACATCCAAAGGTACGCTCAAATTTCCGAGAGAACTCTGGAGCGAAATATGAAGGAGTTAGTTTTAAAAGGACATGTCACTAAACGCAGAGGGAATCGTAGAGCTGGCGAAAGGTATGTTTATTATTTAAGTCCCTTCTTTAATTCCGTTTCTGGCTTTACTACTCTTGAGAATGCAACGGTTAAATTGATGCTGAATGATCTTACTGATGGTGAGTTAAAATTGTACAGCTTTCTGAGCAAAATTGTATCTCAGAAAGGAGCTGATTGCTGGGCAAGTCAAAAGTACATCGCTCAAAAAATTGGTAAGAAGGGCCATGATTCAATTTCCAAAATGACAGCGAGTCTTCACAAGAAGGGGTTCATTGCAAAAAAGACAATAGAGAGGAACGGGATCAAGCATTCAATTTATAATTTGAATTTCTAATACATCAAACCTGTAGCAGATTTAAGCTCCAGGTTTTTTTGTTTTCTATCAATTTTCAACCGTCATCTATTCACATACTTGGAGGAGTCAAAAACCCTTGGTTTATAAGGGGTTTCAGGTTTTAACCGTCATCTATTCACAATAATAATAGAAACAGGAGAGGAGCGAAGTGAGAGGATGCGAATAAGAAAAACAATACTTAAAACTGCATTACAACATTGAATCAATTTAATAGATGCAAGACTTGTTTTTGATAGCTTGCATGCATATAAGGTATAAACCAATTATCAAGGAGGCATATGTATGCAATTTCATTCAGACGAGCACAAAAGACGATTCAATGATTTATGCGAAAGAGACAAAACGAATATCAAGGACATTGAACGGTGCTCACTCTTTTACATTTTCTCAGGAACAGAACTGTTGTACAAAAATATCGAAATGCTTTACGACTTTGAGGATCATACTATAAGGCTGGAGGCTTACAATCAAGCTTTCCTAACTGGCGGCACTCGTAGCTTGATTGACCTGGCATTTAGTCTATACGGCTCGGAGGCGGAATGCGAGGTTCGCTTTTTGTTTAATACCCTTGATGACTGCAACAGCGTACTTGCATTGCAGGCAATTAAGTATCGATTTCAAATTCCAGTTAAGATCGTTGATTTGAAATAAAGCAGAAGAAACATTAAGATGGCGAGGGAGCTACCGACAAATTTATACTCAATCACTATAAGGATTTATTTACTTGACTCAAAGTAATGGAGTATAATGAAGGCAACTAAATCGAATATTTCAAATCGGAAGCACCGATCTTACCTTAAGGGGGGGGGATCTGTGCTTTTTTATTTGTTTGAAGGGAGTTAAAGGGCAGGAATCGGACTAAACAGATCGTTGATTTAAGGAGGGGAATGAAATATGGAACCAGAGAAGCTACTTTTGACAGTTCGGCTAATGGTGGGAGGCGGTTTATTGTTTTTGGACCAGAGTATTTACAAAATGTATGGTCATGATCTGCTAAACAGACCTTTTATGCAAATTGCTTTCTTTCTCATGTTTGTTGCGACTATGCATATGTTTCAAAAATTGTCGCTTTTTCAACTTGCTTTGGAGATGTTAAAGGATCTTTATCGCCTATATAGAGGCAGTCGTAGTAAGGATTGATAATAAATCTCTCTACATTACACAACTCAATTGACGACGGCAACATGATTAATTGGGGTATGGAAAGTGGGGAAATTAGTAGGTCAATCAAGTTGATAAGTGAACAGTATTCGAATAACATTCATGCCGCCATTGGCGTAGATGATAGACTAAAAGTATAAATGCATTAATGGACAACTTATCTGTTGGAAAAATCAGTATAGGGCTACAAAGGAGATCGAATCCGAGAACAATGGAGTTGTTCTCCTTTTTATGCTGTTACAAAGGAAACTGTATTACAAGAATCAGATGAAACTAAGCTGGAAAAGCAGTAGGGTTTATGAACAATCGTTAACCGTCTCTCCATAAAATTATAATCAATCCTATTGGCTACTATGATGTAGGGTTAAAAACAAATCAGGGTTCCTAACAGGAATAATAATGGAGGGCTAACATGGACGGAAACATAATAGGGGAAAAGAGTGAACAAGGAACAGGCGGTTCTGATAAATTCGCACTTTTGATTAAGCATTATCGAAAGTTGCGCAATTTTTCGTTGAAGGATCTTGAAAATGCCAGTGGTGGGTCAGTTAGTGCGGGCTATATCCACAGACTCGAAAGTGGAGCGCGAAATTCTCCGAGCATAAGCAAGATACTTGCGCTGGCTAAGGCATTGCGGATTAGAAATGAGGTATTGGTTCCAACCTTGTTTTATGAATTAGATGAAGAGGACAGATCATTTTCTTTGTCGGAAGTGTTGATTCAGAATAGCTATTTTTTAGGGAGTGGTATGCTTAGTTCTGAAGCTAAACAGTCGCTTATACGTATTGTTGAGTTTATTGATCATGCCGAATGGTCGCCGACATCTAAAATGAGAGAGATGTATCAGCTATCGGAGATAATTGACGATTTTAAACAAGCCGTAAGCTAAACAGTGAGAAGTGGGGAGCGGGAAAGTGGCTCCTTTTTTTTTGAATTTTTGATCAGTCTATGGAGTTAATATTTAAACTCTATTGCATTGGATGAGTAGCAATGGAAAGCGTGAAATAGGAAGATATTGTTTTAGCAATTTGATATAATCAAAATGACGATGGAGGTGAGCCAACTTGATTTTTGATCTCTTTTCCAAAAGAGGAAAGAAGCCTGATACAGAGATGTTTATATACGACAATTTCCCCGCAGAATTTCGAATTCAGGTCATACATTTATGGTCTGATGCTATTGGCAGGTGGTATCATGAGACTAATTTTTACGGAGAGACGCATACCAGCCCATCTAATAAGATCTGGCTCCAAATTCATAAGCAATTGTGTAAAGAGTATGGCATCTTTTCTCTCAGCGAACAGGGCGATAATCCATATACTCAATGCCAATATTTTATCCAAAATGCTACTACGGAACGAGTTTTGGATATTATTGAAATGAGTTTCTTATGGATCGACGAGGTGGTGCGAAACTGGAATGATTCAGTTTTGCAAAATGCTAATATAACGCAAAGAGCTGAGGATGCTATTGATGAACTCAATCAGCGTTTCCGTGAACATGCTATTGGTTATCAGTATATCAAAGGGCAAATTGTCAGAGTTGACTCGGATTATATATACAAAGAAGCTGTTCAGCCAGCAATTAGTATGTTGTCTGAAGAAGGATTTGAAGGGGCATCTCAGGAGTTCATGTCTGCTCACGAACACTTTCGCAAGGGAAGACATAAAGAAGCAATTTCAGATGCTCTGAAGGCTTTCGAGAGCGTCATGAAAACGATTTGCAAGCGCAAAGGATGGGAAGTTCGAGAAAATGCTACAGCAAAACCTCTGATAAATACACTATTTCAAAATGGATTGCTATCCATAAGTCTCCAAACACAATTTAGTTCTTTAAGGGATACACTGGAAAGCGGATTACCTACCATTCGTAACAAAAACAGTGGTCATGGGCAGGGGGAAAGTATAGTTCATTTGCCTCCTCACTTAGTTGCATATGCGTTACATCTCGCGGCTACGAACATTGTATTTCTAATTGAATCTTATAAGTCTTTAGATTGAAAAAGTAATAAAAATCCAATACAACAGGAGAAAGGTGAGGGAACAGTTTGTTTCCTTGCTTTTTCTGTAGCAATAGAGTTTACTTTAAAACTGTATTGAAATGTCTCTTCTGAGCCGATATAAATGTAAATAATATTTTACAATAATCGGAGAGTATATGGACATCTACAGCATTTTCACGGGTGGAAACGTAAAGCCCAATACAATCGCAAAGAACATTATTCGACAATATTTGCATAATACTGATCGCATACAGCAATTTCACATCAGGAGCCATATAAACAACAAGGATTTCTCTGCTATAACGACAACGCAGGAATTCGAGCACTACATCCAAAGCCAGAATGCTTTTGGCAAAGTGTTTACCAATTTGAACATGGAGGAAGATGAGTGGTATTACTGCGATTTTATAGCTGGCAATGATGCCTGGATCTCAAAAGATGAGACAGGGGTCTACCGCTATTTCTCAAAGGCACGCTGGGGCGGTACAATTAGCCTGAACATCTTTGATATGGTCGAAATAGTCTTTGGAAGAACTGATGACGCGGAGAACGCATTCCAGAGCGCTCGAAGCCTACTCGCCAACTTGTTTGGGTTGACACTAAAGGACGAATGGGTGCTACAACAAGCTCAAAAGTATCAGAGCAATCTGCAATACATACGTGGAGAAAGAAAGGATCTGGAGCAAGCGTATCCCGCAGTGTTTCAATTCATTCAAAAATACTATGCCATCTTAGAGTATTTCAACGATCATCAGGAGGATAAATTATATCGGGTCTTCAGTTACGAAAATCAGCATGTGTTTTTCTCCGCAACCAATCGAATTAAGGAAAGATTGAAAATTAGTCAATCAACCGTGACCAGATCCATTAATATGCTCACGCTATTAGGATTAATTATAAAAATTCATCATCAAAAACTACCAGGTCGAATGCTCGAAATATCAGATGCGATTTTGAGTTATCGGATCAATCAGGGCTATGTAGGAGGCAAAAGAATCACTTTTTATATGATCCCTGATTATAGTAATGAAACATTGGAATTCGCAGAAAAAGTCGTACTATCATTGCAAGCCGCTGGTGCATGGGGAAGTCTGCTAACAAAAGAAAAAGTAATTAAGCACTTTGGAGAAGCTAAAGCGAATCAGGTGTATTTGGCGGAATACACTGCAAAGAAAGTTAATTCAGCAGACAATTCGAAATCGATTGTTGAAACAGAAGACCTATCATTTGACTTAGAGGACGATCCTATTCCATTTTAACAATAGCAAAATCATATAATTCAAACTATAGTCATCGGTTTAACTCGTTAAAGTTGTGTATCCTATGTTTGGATGAATGCTATCTTATATCAAGCATATTTCCCTGAGATGGGATGCTTAGTTTTAAGCTTATCACAAATGAGGAGATTGCATAAAAACTAAGGTTTACGCGTAGGCGAATATTGAAACTACGTTTTTCGCTAAGCGTCCGTAGGGACGCACACATAGAAGATTGCGAAGTAGCATAACACTTTTATTTGTATTTTAGCTTGATAAATTAAAGACATTTTATATATGCAACCATTTATTTACATTTCATTTCGCAAACCCACTCAAGGCGCACATTTTCCACGACAAAAAGAGAGGAAATCTCCTCTCTCTCCTCGTAAACTACCAGACACTTTTTAATGCGACTGCAAACGAAACGATCTCGACCTTTTTTCCTTTTAATAGAACATATCGAACCGATTCCCAAGCTATCAGCATAGATATCATTCCCCAGCCACGTATCCTAATATTGCCGTTATCTGCCCATAGCTAAATCCAACAACAACAATTGCAATCAAGTAAAATGTCAAGCGTGGCTTTCCCCGTTTAAATACCTTCCTAAATACACTCAGCCACTTTCTCAATCCACTCGTTTCATTCGTCCAATTTTTATGTTGACGGAAAGCTCCCCAAAGCGGTAGAAGAACAACTGAGTAAACTGTTACATACAGCAAAACGTCTATTAGAATTGATACAATGAACGCCAAAATCGAACTCAAAAATGCGATGCCTAAGATATAACCTAATGTGTTTTTAATCATGTCAACACGCTCCTGTTTTTAATTTTGCCTTGTGCACATCTCACTGCCTAACTTCCTGCCCGTCCTTTAGATGAATACAATCATTTCCCATTTGTTTATAAGTCTCTATATGATAGATTTCTGAGTTGCATATAATCGTGTTTTGATCAAAAGAACGTGATAATCATCGGTTGTTGATTAGTTCGCTATGGGGTATAATGTTGCCAAGAACACCGAAACCAACTATGAATGCATTGGATATATGCTGTTTCCTTTTAAAAAAAAGGAGACTCGTCGCATATAGGCAATGCATTTTTTTGTGCTTTAAAAAGTAGAAAGAAGGTTGATAAACATGGATAGATGTAAAGTTGTCAGGTTTAATTCGGGCGAAGGTCTAAAGACAGAGGTTGTACTTATTTTAGATTTTTATATAGAAACAAGAAGGCTTCAAAAATTAGTAAATAAGTTATTGGCGACTCCCTTCTTATTGCCAATCAAAACAATTGATTTTATTGACAAAAATATTGGAAAATTCGCTGAATTCTATTATGGAGAGGTCAATAGTTTGGCTGAAATACAGTTCATCAATCCTAATAATTTTGTTATCTCTTTCGAAAATGATAACATTCACAGTTTCCTTGAAGAAGAGGAGTTGAATCAATTTGGAATAAAAAGTGTTGAAGAAATGTTTGAGGGAGACACGATCAATAACTTAGTTTTAACCAATTATAGTTACGGTCAAAAATATCCTGAATCGACGGAGGCCTATCTTATCTCTCTGAAACTGAAGGGTGGGGAGGGAGAACATGTCTAAATTTAACTACGACATATCTGATGCTAAGCTACAACGATTCATAAAAGAAGGAAGAGGTCAGGGGCGTGGGGCAGAATATCAACCATGGCTAAATGTCCATAGCATTGCATCTCGCGGAAGAGTCAGTAGGGTATCTGGCTGGAAAACGGACAGGGTACATCATTTTTTAACAGACAATGAGACGCGATACTTTTACTTATGTGAGTGGTCAGATGCAGTAATTGACATTCGTGAGCATTATCCCCTCATGGATTTGTATGAGATGACAGACATTTTAGATGATGACTTAACGAAAAAACTAATGGATCGCAAAACGGGTACTCCACATATTTTAACGAGCACGTTTTTATTAACGATGAAAAACGAGCAGGGGCAAGAGCGAAATTTTGCACGCAACATCAAAGAGGCGAGGGAATTTGAAAAAAACTCAGTCATTGAACGTTATGAGGTCATTCGCCGATATTGGCACAAAAAAGGTATTCCCTGGGCACTGATCAGTTCTTCTGAAATCAATGCCGTGCGAGCAAAGAACATTGAATGGTTACACGCCACAAGAAGACTAAGTGATTGGGGCTACTCGGAGCAGCAGATTGCAGGCGAGAGCCAATTATTATTGGAGTTGTTGAGTGGTAAGCAAGGATCGATAAAAAATGCAATCGATCGCTTTGATAGTCAATTCTCAGAAGACCAAGGGAAAGGATTATTACTGTTCAAGCATTTACTTGCCAGAAAGAGAATCAAAATCGATATGGATGAGACTATTGATCTTAACCACTCTACTGAATACATCGAGATTGCTAACTATAAAGGAAGTGATATATTTGCCCAGGATAGCTGTTAATACAATGCTCCAATATGGAGGAGATCCAAAGCAAATAGAAAGAATTTTGTGGATCGATGCTGGACGAGTCCATTGCTATATCATTAACATCTTCATGAATCGATTCCCTGAACTACGATTGATTGAGGATATAGAGAGAGGAATACAGGAAGAAGTGATTCATGTGGTCGCGGATCAGTGGTTCTCTCTCGTATGCGAGGAGCTTTTATCTGCAAAGGCAAGGGTTCAAATGGAGGATGCTTGGGCGAGCATCAATCAATTAGTAGATCATGAGCCAGCCATATTCGACACGGCTTCTCGTATGAAGCTAATCCAAAAAGCATCGGACTTTTCAGGAGTCAGCACAAAAACTATTGGACGATACCTGAAATCATTTTGGGTCAAGGGCAAGGTCAAATACGCTTTGGCTCCATCGTTTGATAAAAGAGGAGGCGCTGGAAAGACGAAAGCTTCAGGTCAAGCCAAACGGGAAGGCCGCGAAAATACAGCCAGGATACGGGAATTAATGTTGACGAGGAGGTTGAACGTATATTTCGAGTCTCATTAAAAAAATATTATTATACCTCGAAGAAAGCACCGCTCACGTTTGCTTTTCAAAAGATGATTCAGGAGTTCTATAGTCAGGAGCATAAAATAGAGGATGGCATAAAGATGCCTATTATCCAAGGTGCTAATGAATTGCCGACATATGCGCAGTTTAAATACTTCTTCCAGAAGGAGAACAGCATCAAAAAGGAAGTCTCAACGAGGTTTAGTTCGAAAAAATATGAGTTGCTTCACCGTCCTGTGTTGGGGAGTGCAACGGCAGAAACTATTGGACCAGGGTCACGCTACTTGTTCGATGCGACTGCTTTCGATGTATATTTGGTTTCAAGAATTAATAGGAACTGGATAATTGGACGTCCCTACCTCGTATACACCCAGGATGTCTTCAGCAGATGCATCACTTCGATCCATGTCACTTTGGAAACAAGCTGGCTCTCTGCGGCAATGGCAATTGCAAATTGTTGCGAAGATAAAGTAGAGTTTTGCAAGCAATATGGAATCGATATCCGACCAGAAGAATGGGAGGCAAAGCACCTACCCGAAACCATTCTTGGGGATCGCGGGGAACTCTTTACGAAAGATGCAGAGACCCTTATAAGTAATCTGCATGTCAAGATTGAGAATACCTCATCGTATCGTGGGGATTTGAAAGCAATTCTTGAGCGACATTTCCGAACGACAAATGATTTGACGAAAATGATGTTGCCTGGGATCATCAATCCTGATTTTAGGCAGAGAGGTCCTTCCTCACGCGATTATCGATTGGATGCAAAATTGGATTTATACCAGTTCACCCAGATCATCATCCGATGCGTGCTCTATCATAACAACCACTACCTGCCGAATTATCCTCGCGAGGAAATGATGATCAGCGATGATGTAGAGAGCATCCCATCAAAAATCTGGCAATGGGGTGTGCAATATAGATCGGGAAAATTGAGAGAAGTTTCGAAGTCAGTTGTCTTACTAAACCTGCTTCCAACTGCTGAATGCCTGGTGACTTACCAGGGGTTAAAATTCAAAGGCTTGTTTTATAGCAGTCATACGGCACTTAAAGAGCGGTGGATGGAAAAAGCGCGCACGGGAACCTGGAAACTTTCTGTGAGCTACGATCCACGAAATCTCGGGACGATATATCTACGGGGAGTGGGTGACAATGGGTATGAACCTTGCTATCTGTTAAGCCAGTACAATCAATATAATGGTCGCACTCAGGAGGAAATTGAGTATTTGCAGGAGTTTGAGCGGATGCAAAAGGCGCAACATGCAGAAAAAGAGCTACAACCTCAAATTGATCTCATCACACACATCGAAGCTATTGTACAGGAAGCGGAAAAGCAAACGAAAGAGCAATATGTCTCGGGTACAAAAGCTGAAAAACTTCGTGGAATTCAAGACTATCGGAATTTTGAAAAGCAACTCATGCGAAATGAGGAATCCATACACGCTCAGCTTGGGTTCGGAAAATCAATGAATTCTAAAGACAATGTGGATTCCGCTGGCAACATTGACTATTTTAATGATTTCGATTTGTTGAAAAAGAAACGAGGGGAGGAATAGCATGAATGAATGGATACAGATTCCTAACGGGGCTTTGGCACAAGTAGCTCAATATTCACCGCAAATCGTGAGTCAATACAAAGACAACGCAATGATTGAGGCACTGCCCTCTATCATGTCTAAAGAAGAAGTAGTTCAAGCCCTGAGTAGTTACCCTCACTTTGATAAGGAAGAACGCTATGCCGACAGTCATTACCGCTTTCACATGATCCAGCAACTGCTTGGCTATTTTCAGGTGATGCCTCTTCACATTGACCTTGAAAATCGAATATCGAGACTGATTCGGCAGGGCTATGTCAATCGAAACCCTATACAGCCTACCTATGCGAGCCAAATGGTTCAAGGATATGCAGATATTCAAAGGGGGCAAATCCATCAAAACATACAAACTTCTTCTTCGGGACTGACCATTGTTGGCGTAAGTGGTATGGGGAAGAGCACGGCTATCAATCGCATTCTCTCTATGATGCCACAAATCATTAGTCATTCGGAGTACAATGGTGTTCAATTAAGCGCCTATGAGGTTGTATTTCTGCGTTTGGAATGCCCTCCAGACGGCTCAATTAGAGGGCTAATTAATAATTTTTTTGTAGAGTTGGATCAGCTCCTCGGGACAAATTACATGGATCGCTTTGGCAAAAACACTAAATTATCTGCCGCCTCTTTGATGCCGATTGTCGCCCAAATCGCAAGGGGCTGTAACTTAGGGCTTCTTTGCGTAGACGAGATCCAAAACTTATCCGTAGCAAAAAGTGGCGGTGCGGAAAAAATGCTCTCCTTCTTTGTTACGTTATCGAATTCTATAGGTCTTCCAACTATCCTAATTGGAACTCCCACCGCTCAATCCCTTTTCTCTGATTTCCGTATTGCACGACGAGGTAGTGGCCAGGGTGACGTTGCCTGGCTACCAATGAAGAAATCTGAGCCGAGTTGGAGGCTTTTCATCGAAGGGATTTGGGACCATCAGTGGGTTCGGAATCCAACGGAATTAACAACAGAGTTGAATGATACGATATATGAAGCGAGTTGCGGAATAACGGACATTGCCGTTAAAATTTTTATGTTCTCTCAGATACGTGCGATAACATCAGGGACAGAAACGATAACCCCACAGATCATCAAGGGTGTCGTTAAAGATAGCCTGAAATTAGTTGAGCCGATGTTGAACGCGCTTCGCTCAGGCAACCTGAACGGCATTGCCAGGTTTGGCGATATCAATATTGCTCCAATCGATGGATTTATAGCGGCGGAGCAATCCAAGCTGGATTTAGGAAATTTGCTTCAAACGTTTCAGAAAACACAAAAAGAACAACAGGTGCAAGCTGAGCGATTGAAACAGGATGCCGTAGTGCGATTAACACTATTAGGGGTTCCAGAAAAAGATGCCAAACATAATGTCGGCAAAATCCTCTCGGAAATGCCACGTGTCCAAACCGTTCAAGAGGTTGTACAGGAAGCTTATAAGCTTCATCTTGGTCTAATTGAAGATATGCAAGCTACAAGCAAGACACGACCGCAAATCGAAGATGAACGTGATTTGCGGAAGTTGGTTAAGGCAGGAAAGGAGAATGGTTTAACTGCCTATCAGGTGCTTAAAGATGCTGGATATATTGCATCAGACTTTTCAATAGACGCTGGAAGTGAAATCGAATGATGCTTCAATTTCCGATTCCTTACGAGGACGAATTATTGCATAGTTTGCTTGCCAGATTTGGGATTCGAAGTGGCAACATAAGTAAAAGGGCTATCTTGATGGACATATTCGGAACAGATAGCTTCACAGCCTGCTTGGAATTGCAACCAGGCATCAGCAATATAGTATCAAATTTACCTGTTAGCTCAACAATATCAACCAATCAACTTATTCTCCACAACTCAATGTACCTCTTTTATACGGCTTTTCGAGATGAAGAGCAGGCGCACGCCATATATGAGAGTATGCTTGATGAACATGGGAGGGATCTGCATAATGCCATTGGTTTGATGTCGTCAGCTATAAAGCCACATACTCATTTCCAATACTGTGTATTGTGCAATCAATTAGATATGGAGAGACATGGTGAATACTATTGGAGGCGAATTCATCAAATTCCAGGCGTTCGAATTTGCATCAAACATGGCATATGGCTTTCTGAAAGCTCGGTTTTGATGAGAGAAAGAACGAAGTATGCATTCATAGCTCCAACACAGGATCATTGCTCTGATCATTCTGTTCAAGAAATTGCTGACAAAGAACTATTGAGTCAATACAGTTGCATCGTGAACAACATTGAGAAGTTGCTCAATTTCAAATACCCTCATCGTCCAATGGATTGGTTTCATAAACACTATATAAATCAGTTGATGCGGAAAGGCTATGCCTCTAATAAGGGAAGAACTGATTATAAGCGGTTAAGAGCAGAATTTGTTGATTTTTATGGAGTTGAACTGCTGGAAATTCTCCAATCATCAGCAAATGGCGATAGTAGTTGGTTAAAGCTAATTTTCCAAAAACATCGAAAAGGATTCCATCCTATTCGTCATTTACTGGTTATGCAATTTTTGGGACTGACACTGGAGGAAGTTTTTAATAGCGATCCATCTGAAATAGATGGTCATGAGAGTAAAACATCTCTGCCAAAGAGAGAAATTATGAAGAAAACAATGACTGAAGAATACAGAAGGCAAGCTAAAAGGGAGAGACGAGAAGTATGGTTGCAAATGCGAAATGATTATCCTCATCATGGTAGATTGGAGTTGAGGAAGCTTAATCCCAAGGTGTATGCGTGGCTCTACCTGTATGACCGAGAATTTCTTATGGATCACATGCCCGAAAAGTTGCCACCGAAGGCTGGTACAACACGTCATGATTGGGAAAAGAGAGATTTAGAAGTTCTTGAAAAAGTTGCTGAGATTGCAGAACAGTTGATGAGTGAAGGAGGGAAGCCACGCCGCATCACTTTGGAAAGAATACAGGAGATCATAGGTAGCAAATGTTTAATGCCTAAACATTTAAAGAAGATGCCACGTACTCGAACCTTTCTTGAGCAGGTGGTAGAAGATGCTGAAGCGTTTCAAAAACGTAGAGTATTGTGGGCAATCGGGGAATTGAAGTCGAACGATGAATCACTAACTTTAAACCAAATAAAGATTAAGGCAGGGGTAAGTAACGTGAAACACATAATAGAAGAGTTTGAGTTCAACAGTGTATATTGAGTTTGACACGGAAGTTTTACAGAGTCTTAAGTAAATCACTGGACAAAAATGAGGTAAAATAGTAAAATCATATACACATACGAGAGGAGTGGTGTTTTTTGGAGACTGTTACCTTGCACGATTTTAATGAGAAGAGAAAATTGGTTGAGTGTTTTGTAAACGGAACTGGAGTGAACAGTGAAAAAAAGTATGCAGATAATAGTATAACCAAAAATAAGTATAGAAACTCCAACTCCGATGAAGTTAATCAACTTGTATATGAAGTATTTAAAGATATGTATATCATTGATACTTATAGAGAAAATGGGTACGAGCATATACGGCTTTACTCAATTTTTAACAAACACTTGTATGTAATCCTGAGAGAAAGCACATTTCAGGAGCAAATTGATAGAGCTGATGATGAAAATACAAGTATTCATTACTTGTATGCTTATGCTATGAAAAACAAATACTTAATTAATGAACCTCTTCCAATAAGAGGTCAATTAGAAATGTTTGAAGGGGAAATAGTTTCAGCAAGAGATGTCCTTATTCAAAATAAGGCTAATATTGTAATGAAAAATATGGACGTAGAAGTAGTTCAACTTATTACCTACAATGTGGTTCATGGAAAAGTTATCTCAGCCAAGAGCAGGGTTCTTCATCCAGATATTGTTTTAACCCCAATTTATGAAGAAGACTTAAGTCATTACATTGTTGGGTACAACAACGAAGATGATACTGTTGGTTTTGTAGTTGAATCAAATTATTCAGATTTTTCAAACCAAAAACAGGATCAGGAAATTCAAAACTTACTCAAACTTAAAAGTATACACAAGGATCAAGATGAGTGAAAAATAAATTCTGAGAAAGGAGTTAGCTATGGCTATCGTAAGTACCTTTAACAAGGACAGATTAAAATCAGCAAGAGTATTCTTAGGATTTACGATATCCGAGTTGGCGGAACTCTCGGGTGTATCTAAACAGGCGATTTCACAATTTGAGAATGGTAAAACTAAACCTACTTTAGAAACACTCATGAAGTTAATGTATGTTCTTAAGTTCCCAAGGGAGTATTTCTATGAATCAGATACCCTTGAGGAAATACTGGTTGGAAACACTTTTTTTAGATCGTTAGTATCAACATCTAAAAAGGAACGATTATCTCAAATTGAAAAAACAAGATACTTTTCTAAACTTTGTGATTACCTTGAAAAGTACATTGATTTTCCTTTAATAAACTTGCCTAATGTCAGCGACCTGATTAACTTACCTGAGAATAAATTAGATAACCCCAGTGTTTTGGAACGTGAAGATATTGAAGAAATTGCACTTTCATTAAGAAAATATTGGGGAGTTAACGAAGACCCGATATCTAATATTGTATTCTTGTTAGAGAAAAATGGATTCGTAATAACTTCGTTGGCAACAGATACTTATAAAATTGATGCTTTTAGTCAAAGGCAAATGATTAATAATCGCGAGAGATACGTGATTATTCTTGGAGACGGGAAGCAATCAGCAAGTAGGAGACAATTTGATACAGCTCATGAATTAGGACACATGCTTCTTCATAATTGGAACACTGACTACAATGACATCTATCTTGAGGAACATCGATTAATTGAGCATCAAGCAGATTCATTTGCAGGAGCATTTCTTTTACCAAAAAATGCATTTTTGAAAGATCTTCATTATCCCAATAATCTTAGCTTCTATATTGACTTAAAGAAAAAATGGAAAGTATCTATTCAAGCGATGATAGTTAGAGCGTTTCACTTAGAAGCGATTAACTACAATCAGTACACCTATCTTATGAAGCAAATGAATCAAAAAAATATGCGGAAGAAAGAACCTCTGGATGATATTCTTAGCGTTCCGAGACCAATGTTAATTAATAAAGCGGTGGATATGCTACTAAAGGCTAATATATTAAGACCGAAGGATATCATTGAAGCTGATGGATTAAATCTTACACAGGAAATTGTTGAATATTTGCTTAATCTTCAAAAGGGAACTTTGAATGAAGAGAAGAAGGACAATGTTGAAGTCTTATTGCAGTTTCGAAATCAACATGAACTAAATACTTTACCATAGACGGTAAAAATAATAAAAAATAGAGCTAAGCGTATTCAATTCATCTCACAATACGTTCAGCTCTATTTTTGTTGTGAGTCCAAGTAGTAACTCAACATATATTCCGAAAAGATACCTTTTCGGAATATATTATTGAGAAAAGTAGGAATATGGAACTGTTTGTCGAATAACTGTAGACAATAGATTTTTATTATTTAGAACTTATCATTGTTTAAACAAGGGGGAGATTACATTGATTTTTGAGTTATATGATGGTGTAATTTCAAATAAATTATATAGGAAATTATTGAATTTTGAGAAAAAGGGGCTATTAGTATTAAAATTTAAAGAAAATCAAATTCATATTAATGTTATAAATGATTTGGATAAAGGAATTGTTGAAAAAATTGAAAATTTAAAAAATATTTTAGCGAAGAATTATTTATTCAAGGGATATCCCTTGTTCTTTTTTGGTATAAATGAAATCGCAGAAATTGATAAGAAAATAGAAAAAATTCATTTGAATGAATTGAATTTTATTTCAAGTTATTTAATATCAAGAGTAGAAACTACAAAACAGTTTCCGTTTTTAGCAATTCCTTTGTCGGTTATCATCCCTATTCTTAATGTTAATGATAGTATTAATTTTATGTCATTTATTTGGGTTGTAGGTATTTTGTATGTGATACTCGGTTTTTACACTGTGAAAAGTGTTAGAAGAATAGGAATTGATGCAGGAATTATAGATAGAATTAAAAAAAACAACCAGTTCCATAAGAAACAAAGCTGAGATAACGTTGTTTGGATCAATGGAAGAGTGAATTCATGATGGGTGTAGAAGCATGTTCAAAACTAAATGGCGTAACTACGACTAACTTTAAAAAATTGCGGATCGGGATTTGAAAACGAAAAAAGAGAAAAGCATTTTCCCAGTCTTAACGTATATGGGATTAGTAACTTAGAATTTCTTAGTTTTGGTAAGACTAATAAGAACAGAAGACATCGTGAACGATTCTTTGCTTTCTAAGTTAGTTGAAATACATTGATACATAAAACTCTCGCCAAAGTTCAAAGCGCAACGCCTCTTAGTGGTTTCGAGATATTTAGCTACTAAAGACGAAGTACAAACATTGTATCTAATCGTAATTATAAGGTAGATTTAAGATTATTCTTGTCAGAATATACTACATGAAGTATACCACAAATCTCCTTTTATTAGGGGATGTTGCGGTCTTTTTGCGTTTTCGAGAAAAATTGGAGGATAAGGAAAATGAAATGCTGTATGTTTTGTTCTAATCAAGTTGAGATACTTTTTAATCACATGATGAATGATGTTGGATCTCTGTGTTTGGAGTGTTACATGAAGATTCAGGGCACATGTTCAGTCTGTAGTAATAGTTTCATGCCAAGCGAAGTGAAAGAGGACGCGACGTACAACGTTAGGGCAAAATTTATTGGAATGGGTGAAAGGAATATAATTGTATGCGACAGTTGTTATGTAGAGGTTCAGAAAAGGTTTCCTGGAAAGATTGGATGAGCCACGAAGATCAAGGGATTAGGTCATTGAATGTTTGGATAAGACTGATAATAACTATGTCACATTACTCTAATTACTTACTCAGAAAATAAAATTTTCTATAATGAAAAATGAGTTGTGATTGAAATTATAAATGAGATGGAGAGTAATGACCTTAATTGATGAGACAAGAAGATCAGAGATGTTAATCACAGAGGGAAAGAATAGGTTCTTTAACGTAATGAATGCGAAATGTTCTGGCTGAAACTCTTCAAAGAATAGAGGATCTGAATGCGAAGTATAGTATCGCTTTGCCTAATCTGAAACAATTTCGAAACATTTGAAATTGTATCCCGATGTTAGCTGAGAAACGAACTGAAATTACTCTATATTTATAGATGTTGCAAGTGAAATCAATGAAAGCAAGCCACAAGTTGTTTAGTTGAACATCATGGAATTATTCATTTTAAATACCCCAGACTGATTCAGTCTGGGGCGGGGGATGAGTTAAAGTAATTGTTTTCTCTTTTCATCGCTCAGTTTTCCTTGAATTACATCGTAAACATACAAGGGAATCTCAAAATTATTTTGTTTCATGTACCAGAGTAAACTATTTTTTATAATTGAATCCATTATTATAGCATCTAAGCAATTCAAAATGTATAAAGGATTAAGTCGAACTTTAGATCCTGTCGATTTTGAAATCTCATAATTAATTGCATTAAAGTTTTTGTCGAGTTCAAAGTTCTCATCAACCGCTTTATTAATTATAGATGCAACATATACTATATAAGTTTGAATGAGAGCAGGATCAAAGGTGCTGTTGAACGTTCGAAATTCAATAGTTTTAGATTTTTTAGAAAGGTTGCTTAAATTAAGCCCTACAAATCTCCCAGCATATAGATTTGTAAGAACATAATCTTTATCTTCATCATTTTCTATTTTTGTTAGTACCTCGTTAATAGAGTAAACCCTACGATATAATGATTTGTCTGCGATAATTAACGGCACTGCATAATGTTCGATTCTTTTTTAGGAATTGATTCATTTGTTCCAGCAGAAAGTAAATAGGTGAGGGGTTCCATATTGCGATATATATTTCTTAAATTTATCCAGTGCCTTCCTTGAGAAAACGCTTTACTTCCAACGTGAACATGAAAAGCGCAATCTTCATCCGTAATAGCTCCAATGTCATTTAGTCTCTTACAAATGAATGATATTTGTGACCAATGCACTTCTAAGTCTTGTAGTACAGGAGATATTATTTCATAAGCCCCATTTGTTTCTTTGCTAAGTTTCCAACCATCTACTGATTTTGCTTGATCTCTTTCTAACACTTGCTGTTCATAACACAGTTTATTTTTTAAAAGTGACTCAAGTAAATCATTTACTTTTGATTCATCCACTTTAAACTCTATCTCGATACCAAAAGTTATGTGAGGAAAATCAATTTTGGGTTTATAAAACGGATTGAAGCCCTCCAATCTATCATTGATTTGGGATAGTAACGAATTTTGCTTATCGGTACCATAAAACTCATCCTTCTTACGCAATAAGCTTTTTAATTTCTGAAATATACTAATTATGACCAAGTCTCCTTAACTATGGGATATTCTATTTTATCGGCATAATTATTGAGGGTATTAATACAAGACTGTACTGTATAACAAAGCAAAGAGGATAACTGAAACTGCTTCTCCAACGAAGGAAATGTTTGATCTTTTGGTAAGCCTATTAGATGAAGTGATTTCAAGTGATTTTAAAGCGAATTTCTCCGAGCATTCCTTTTATCTGGAACTATTGGATAACTTGTCATTACATTCACTTTTAATCCTAAAGGATAATATGAATTGGCCTACACAAATCGTTACGACAGGTGGGGGAGACATGTACAGGGTAATGCACAACAGAATGATTGGTATATAGATTTCATAGTTGATTATAGCAGAAAGCCTTCTTTTGAAAATTATACATCAACTTCATTGCATTTTGTTGAGCTGGTGATTCGAGAGTTACACACAAACGGACGGACTTATTTCAATTAATCAAAATGGTAGAAATCATGTTTTTTAACATTGCAAGGAGAGGGCTTGCTAAAGTATATTACATAATAGTTTGTAGTCTTCATGTTCCTTTATTGAAATTATTGATTTATTCAATCAAGATAACTTTGTATTATTCAGATTCCATAGAAGACACACTTACCTGAGTGTGTTTGTTAAAAAAAAATGATAGCTCGCCATTTTTAAATCTAAGGCTTTTTTATGTTACAAATTTTATTAGTGATTTCAGCAGATTTTTAAAGTGAAAATACTAAATCACGGGGGAGGCAACCTCAAAAGCACTAAAAGGAATGAAAATCCTCAGAAGGTTGTTCGGTCTTACGTAAAAAAGCGAGGCTTCCCTCGCTTTAACATTGCATCGCTGGTTTTCGAAGATCTTTCTGTTGTTACTCTTTAGCTGACCAAGAGATACTCCTCCTATAAAGAAGACCTAATCTTTTAAATGGAATTAATTAGTAGTTTATGTTAGATGATAACGTCTCGAATACCAATAATACGATTCGCATCAATATTTACGGATTCATTTAGATAAATCATCGGATTCCGAGGGTCTGCATAGTGGGAAATTACGAAAAGGAGTCTTTCAACAAGTTGATGTAAAAAGTAGGTGTGAATATTTGTATGATCCTCCAATGAAATCGTCGAAACATCGATTTCATTGATGAAGGCTTTGAATGTAATAACAGAAGGTCTCGAACGTTCAGCCCACGCATCAACAAGCTCATCACTGACTTTAGAAATAAACTCTGGACATTTAAGCATTTCTTCAATATTATTGTCTTCTTCGGCTTTTTCGTTGAACATGAAACCATTAATACGACGGTCACGATTCATACGATAATCCAAATAGGGTGAAGATTTGGGAACATCATTAACCAGAAGTTTAAGGTGTCCATTTTCGTTCACCAGAGGTGTAATTCCGAATTCAAGCATAAAAGATTTGAATGGGGTATCCAAGCGGAACAATTCTTTTAAACTTAGCATTCCGTATTGATAGAAAGACTCTCTATCGATGATAGGAGTAATATGGCTTATAAGGACAGCATCTATATAGATGTCTTCTGGAACCAAATTAAAATACTCCAGGATATCATCCACACATAGATTCTCGTAGTAGTAGCCACCATCCTTCATCTTAACTCGATAACGCTGAGATTGGAGAAACTCTACAAATTCAGCATGTGATACGCCAAGAATGTTTTTTGCAGATTCAAATTGCGTGGTAAGAGATGTTCCGTCCAGTATATTTTCCATGATTTATGCTCCTTAGATTATGACGTATTAGAACGTGCCAACGTTAAGTAGTAGTCTCTCGAATTTCAATAATGCGATCAGCTCCGATGCTCACATTCTCTTTCAGGTATACCATTGGAATGTCCGCATCGTGATCTGTTACCGCAAAGAGTAGTCGTTCTATTGCTTCGCATAAGAGGTAGCAACGATTATGCTTTGGGTCGTCCGTGGAAAAGGGATAAGACGATTCATCCAGTTCACTTAGCAACACCCTAAAACATATTACCGATGGTTTTGCCCGTTTCACCCATTCTTCAATAAGTATTTGGTTTCGGAGAATATCTCTGCTTATATCTGAGATAAATTCAGGGCATTTCACCATTTCGGATACATTTCGATCAGATTCGGGGCTGTCGCCAAATAAGAAGCCATTGATACAACGGTCACTTATCATCCGCATATCGAGATGATTTGATGATCTTGGCTCACCATTCAGGAGAAGTTGAAGAGATCCATCTTCATGGACAACAGGTTCGATTCCATATTCAAGCATAAATGACTTAAAGGGTGTTTCGGTGAGAAACAGATCCTTGAGACTCAACATTCCGTGTTGGTAGAAAGATTGGTCGTCGATGATAGCAGCTACATGACTTACGGTAATTGCATCAAATTGGATGTCATCGGGAGTCTTTTGGAAATAATCGAAGATTACGTCAGGTGTTAAATTGTCGCAGTACGTTGTAATTTCTTCATGTCGCACTCGGTAACGCTGAGATTGGATGAAAGAAATAACCTCAGCAGTTGATACACCGAGGATATTGGCTACAGACTCAGATAGACTTGAAATTGAAATTCCGTTCAATATTTTCTCCAAGTAAATACCTCCTCCTATTTATTACTCACATTCGGTTAAGCTCATTTGATTTCTTCTTCTGATTTCATACGGGACACGAACGTTGTTACCCGTAAACAAAAAGAGACTGGTTATTCCTCCTTATGATAAAGAAGGATAATTTTTGAATGCAGTCCTTCAAGGTAGAAGGGCAAGGAACTGAAATCTGGTTTGGTCGGAGAATCCTTATTTCGTGCTGAAATCACAACGTTTTGATTTCTCTTGCTTCCTCTTTTGAATAAATAAAAGGGAATGTTTTCCATTTGTGTTTTTTTCACTCTGGGGCATGAAGAGATCATTCCCTTTCGTGAAATGAGGCGTTTAGGTCATCAAATTAGAAGAAATCATTTCCTGTGCCTTTTAATGAAGTCTCATCCCGTTTAGGCGTTTTGTCTGTAATCAATATTTCATTTTAGATCGATTAATAGATTGATTCCTCATACCATTAATTATGAATCTTGCATACTGCTTAGGAATGATAATCGTCAGTTATCAGCAGGAAAACTTGCAAAATGATCAAATGTCTCACGAACAACAATAACTTTTTTATAGTGCGCTTCATTGTCGCTAAATACCTCTTCGCCTACTTTATTAGAGGAAAGCTCATTGTGAGGAAACGTTGTTACTTTATGAACTTGATCGACGCTGAACATCTATTGATTTGCTCCTCTAAGTTAAAGAGCTTGTCTACATAAAGGAATGGAACATACGTGCGCTTAGAGAGATGAGGATGCCGAGCGTTAGTCAGGAATTGGTCCCCGATTCTCACTCGGCTCGCTAAAAGGTAATTAGACTCTGAGCTAAATTAGATTGCCGATTACATTTTTGAGAGTTAGCTAATTTGATATGGGGTCTGGGTGATTCCTAACCTCTTTCGGTTATTCAAATTCATATTGTGTTTTGACATCAAGTTTCAAGTCTTTGAGAACCTGTTCCGCAGATTGATAAATGTAATTCTGGTCAAGTTTCTCGATCAAGTTTATGCGAATGTCATCGTCATCAAAACCAAACACCGATATTACTTGGAAGCCAGAGGCTCCCGTACGTTTAGCTGTTTCGTAGTCGGGATGTATGGTAATTCGATAGATATCAGAATCAAACTCCTCCTCCTCAAAGTCTTCATCGTCATCACCCAGTAAGAAGGAGTATTCATCTT
This sequence comes from Paenibacillus sp. 1A_MP2, assembly GCF_052244825.1. Lineage (NCBI taxonomy): Bacteria > Bacillati > Bacillota > Bacilli > Caryophanales > Paenibacillaceae > Paenibacillus > Paenibacillus sp. 1A_MP2. Next base: position 1,636,699 of record NZ_JBQQCS010000001.1, read on the forward strand.
CCTCTAATGATTCTGAAAATGATTTGAAATCTTTTTGAAGCACCCAATTACCAAACTCTGTAAGTACAATCTGAGTAGAGTCAGTTAGTATTTCCTCGATTAATTCTAAGAGGATCTCAGTATACAATGCGGAATTTTGTCTTGATTTTTTTAGAAAACGTAAATTGAGATGCCCGTGGTTGTTCGCAAGGTCGTATAGTCCCTCAATGTGCTTAACATGTTCCTCGTTATGTTCTCCTGCGGCTAACTTGTACAAATAAATTCTGTTTGAGATAGGAAACACATAGTTTTCTGGATGTTTCGGATTGCTTCTCATAGCATTTAATATGTCCATGTTGTCAATCCGATTGTAATGCTTATACCGCTTTCTTTCCATATCTGTGGGATCACTATAGTTTGAAATCCCGAATTCCTTAAATGATTCATGATGGCGGTAGGAAGCTTGAATATCTTCGGTAAGAAAATGAATTTGCATGGCACGCACATAGTTTTCACGATAAGTGTAGAGATTCGAAAAATTGATGAAATCCTCGATAAGCGGTTTGAGATAGTAGCGGCTTATGTCTTCTAATTCATCAATATTGGAAACTATCATTGAAGAGGTTTTTACAAGTTGATTCCATAGATTAATAATGTACGAGTAATACTTTTTTGTGAGCTTCGTTTCATCTTGAATAACCTCGGATATTTTTTTCGTTAAACCAGCATCTTTTATTCGATGAATTTCGCGAATAAGTCTGTTTACTTTGTAATGCATTGATAATTCCCTCCACCCTTTCTGTTTTTGGTCAATATGTAGAAAATATTCAATAAAAGGGGCGATAGCGGTGTTACCATTTAACGCCAGAGTTTTCAGGTGAGAAAGTATTGTACTGTAATACGTTGGTGTTAGTGTTGTTTTTAAATTTTCGATATTGTTAATAGTTTGCCTGGTTACTCCTAATACATTGGCTAATTCTTGTTGCTCAATTTCAGCAACCATCCGAATTTTTTTTAAGTTTTGTTGAAAGATTAGAAGTTTAGTCATGTTTCACCCGTCCTTTCGATTTGATGATACCACTTCGTTTTACCTGAGTCAAAAGATAATTTTACATGTGTAAAAAAGAAATTTTCTGAAGAAGTGTTTTTATATTAGATAAAGGGTAGTTTATCGTGTTGCAAGGTGAATGTTAATAAATGGATTGAGGAAAGACAGGTACTTTTAGTCAGCGAAAACGAAGTAAAGAAAAAAGTAAAAACGTATAAGAAAGGTATCCGAGTATTCAAGAACCAAAGGAATTATGCTCTTGTTGACGATTGAATCACAATTAAGTGCATTTTCTATTTTCAAAGATTCCTATACTTACCTTCAAATTATCTCTGAAGAAAGAAAAGTCTCAAAATCGCTAAGATGCTGAAATCAAAACCACTTTGTAACTTCCTTTTAACTAACTAATAATTCCTGTCTAATTTTATTTTTACTGTCCCTAACTAAAATTAACTGTCCCCAAACCACCAAAGACTGGAATCTGGTTGTCCCAACCATTTCTCCAGTCTTTTTCTCATCCCTGAGACCATCACAGCAGGGATTTCCCATCCAAATCCCGAATAGATAATCTATCAGAACCCAGTCTCCTCAAGCTTTTGGCTAAGCGCGGATGGTTTTACTCAGGCATTTCCCATGCTCTTCCGCAGGCGTTTTAAATGCCGATCTTTGTTTTTCTCAGGCACTTCTCTATCCCTTCAGGGACACGAATTATTAGTTGTTTTCGTTCACAATTGAACCAGTTTCTTTCCAGTTTTCAGGTCTTTTTCTCAGCGTTTTTGGGACAGTTATTTTTATCTCGGAAATGGCGGTGAAGCCTTGTGGGGTAAGGGATTGGGGGATTTGGAGGTGGGGACAGTTATTTTTAGTTTTCTACAGGATGGTTTAGCCCATGAATAATTTACTTCAATATCGTATAAGTGAAAGATATAAGCTTATTCCAACTCGAACGATGAGTGAGGAATAGGCTTTTTTTGCTTGGTCATGGAAAGTTGAAATAAATAAATCGAACGATATGGAGCTGGTATGCCAATATTATAGTGTAAGGAGGAAGGGGATGGATAATGAGTGAGGCGGAAAAGTACATAAAACTTGTGGATTTAACCCGGGCTGGGGACTATGAAGCTTATGGCGAGTTATATGAGCTGACGGTGATGGATGTGTATCGAACTGTTCGTTTTCTGATTCGTGACCCTTCTGAAGCTGAAGACTTGGTACAGGAAATCTATATTCAGGCATACAGGTCATTAGAGCGTTACGATTCGGAGAGAGCGTTTCGTCCATGGTTAATGGGTGTGACGATGCGGCAGGTCCGAAGTTACCGGCGTAGACGATTGACGCAGTTTCGTTTTAACAAGCGGATGGAGAAGTCTGATACGGGGCTGGAGTATGATTTTTCCGGTGAATTAATCAACAAACTCGCAAATCGTCCTCTGCTCGAACAGGTGCACCGATTGCCGTACAAGCTGCAGCAGGCCATCACTCTTCACTATTTGAACGAGTACACACAAGAGGAGATTTCATGCATATTGGGAATTCCACTAGGAACGGTGAAATCACGTATTCATGCGGCATTAACCAAGCTGAGGCAGAATCAGAAGTTAAATCCGGGTATTCGGGGAAAGGTGGAGGAACTGCATGAATCTAGATGAACAGTTGCGAGCATCCTTCCAGGAAGACACGAAAGATTGGAACATTCCTGAGAGAACAAAACATAAAGTCATGAATGCGATTCGAAGTGAATCACGTCTCAAAAACCATCGAAAAAAATGGCTAGTTACTATGCTGCTGGCTGCTGTACTCATCATTCCTACGGGAGCTTATGCGGGGTATACCTTTCTTGTTGACGGAATGTATGGTTCACAGCAGAATATATCAGCGGTGGGTGGAACATCAGAGGATTATATGAGACTGGAAGCAAAGCTGCAGACAGCCAAGGCATATTTAAGCGCAGAGGAATTCAATCAATTTATGGGTCTGATGAAGCAAATGGGGCAAATGGCTTTGAAGTATGCGGATCAAAAAGGTGAGCTGCACCCCGAGCAATGGAGTGTCACAGAACAGATGGAGTTTAAACGTCTTACTGCAGAACTGGAACCTTTTTTCGAAAAGTTGGAAGCAGCAAGTGTAGACTCTCCAAAAGAACCTTTAGCCCAAGAGCAATTTTGGGAGGAACAGTTAGCAATGGCAGAGACGAAGTTTTCCAAGGAGCAGTTTACCGAGTTCAAGCTGTTGTATGAACAGATGAAGCAATATGAAGCCATGGTGATGGATCAGGATGGAAGCATTCATGAAGATCGGTTGTCTGCAAAGCAGAAGGAAGAACTGCAGCAGGTACGCGAGCAGATTTATCCCTTCTTGGAGAAGTTGGGACTGGATGTACGCCAGCCGGGCGAGTAACTTAACAATGTTAAGGAAGCGGAGGAGCGAAGGAAGCCATTCCTTTTGCTCCTTTCGTTTTGTAGGATATCTTCTTATCTGCTCTGCACATTAAGTCGATACTGATGCGGCGTGGTGCCTGTTGCATTGCGGAAAACTTTGCAAAAGTAAGATGGGCTGGACATACCTACACGGTGGCCTATTTCCGGAACAGTATGTGTGGTGCTCGTGAGTAACACGCAAGCATGCCGAATACGGGTGGCCTGAGCGTAAGCAACGATGGTGGTACCGGTAGCTTTTTTAAATATATGGGACAGATGATAAGGCGAGAGATGCAGAGTGTCTGCGATATCTTCCAGACGAAAAGCTTCATTGAAATGCTCTTCAATCCACTGCATGACAGCTTCGGCATGAGGATGCAGAACGGGAGGACTTTTGGGAGCGTATTAGAGCTGGGATACTGCCTGTCTTTCCAAAGGTAGCGAAGCTGTGCGAGCAGTGCAAGTAAAAAGAGTCGTGTATCTTCTTCCGCTTCATGTGGAAGCAACGTAGGCAGAATATCGGCAAATTGCTCAATCATCTGAACTAGCGGGGATGAAGCGGCAAGACGGATCGGTTGAAGCGGAGAAGTTTGCCCGAGAAGGTCCATTGTAAAACGATTGGAAACGGCAAATTGCCGAGAGTGGGGATTCAGCAGGTGCGGCTCATACATTAGTACGCTGCGAATAAAGGGATGCTCTTTCGTGACTTGAATCAGAATCTGATGCAGTTGAAATGGACGGAAAATCACCAGTGTACCCGGTTCGAGGTGGAATGCCTGTCCCTCTGTTATCAACTGTCCATATCCATCATGAATATACGTGATCTCTATCTGTGAATGAGCGTGAAAAACCTCTCGAAATGCAGTCGTGGAGGTACGACGGTATGCCAAATTAAATTGATCTTCGGTGATGATGGGCATTAGGAATGCCTCCTCTTCAAGAGCGCAATATAGTTTTATTTTATCACAAGATGAACGCATAAAAGCGCTTTATTATTGTGTATTGTGAAGGGAAAAGGGAGGTATGCATCGATGTTGAAAGTGGCCATTATTGGAGCAGGCGCAATCAGTACAGCGCATATTACAGCGTATTTGGCATTTCCTGAACGATGCCAGATCGTAGCTGTAGTGGATATGTACGCGGAAAAAGCACAGAAGCGAATTAACGATTATGGATTGGAGGGGGCACAAGCTGTTACCGATTACCATGAATTACTGGATCAAAACATTGATTTGGTCTCGATCTGTACCCCTCCGTACACACATGCACCGATCACATGTGATTTTCTTCATGGTGGTACGCATGTGTTGGTCGAAAAACCCATGGCCTCTTCCCTACAAGAAGCGGATATGATGCTGGAAGCGGCACAAGAGAGTGGTAAGTTGCTGTCAGTTGTGGCGCAGAATCGTTTTACGACACCGATGATGAAACTCAAAGATGTGCTGGATAGCAAACTTATGGGTCCCATTGTCCACGTACAGGTCGATTCGTTCTGGTGGCGAGGCCATAGTTATTATGATCTGTGGTGGCGTGGTACATGGGAAAAAGAAGGCGGCGGTTGTACACTTAATCATGCGGTCCATCATATTGATGCCATGCTTTGGATGATGGGTCCCCCTGTGGAATTGCAGGCCATGATGGCGAATACGTCACATGATAATGCCGAAGTAGAGGATATTTCCATGGCGATGCTTCGTTTCCAAGAAGGAGCACTTGGTATGATTACCAGCTCCGTGGTACACCACGGAGAGGAACAGCAGTTGATTTTTCAGGGCAAAGAAGCAATGGTATCTGCACCTTGGAAGGTCATTGCTTCAACGGCTCGGAGTAACGGATTTCCGGAATCGAATACAGAACTGGAACAACAAATTCAGAAACTCGCTGACGAATTACCTGATGTTATTCATGCAGGACATGCCGGGCAAGTGGAGAATGTGCTAGACGCGATTGTGACTGGATCACCCCTTTTGGTGGATGGACAAAGTGGTCGAAATACGCTGGAGTTGATCGTAGGGATATATAAATCGTCCAGTACTGGAGAGAAGGTAACTTTCCCTTTGAAGGTGGAGGATGCTTTTTATACAAGGGAAGGGATGATGCAACATGCGGTGCACTTTTATGAAAAAAAGAAGGCGGTGGAGAACTTCGAGGATTTGAGTATTACCCTGGGGGGCAAGTTCGAGTCTTAGTTGTATAACATCAAATGAGGCCAGATCCACAGATATTGTGAGATCTGGACTCATTTGATGGAATTCTACTCACAAAACAAAATCAATACACCCGATTTTTCCATCCATTCAACTTCGCGATGGCTTCCAGATAATAATAATCTCCATAGATCAGGGAAACATCGATGAAGGAATTGCCGCTGCCTGTGGCGTGCAGCAAAATCGATTCATGCTCTGGCTGATCCCAGACCGCATAGTTCTCTGTTAAGGAGCGCAGAATTCGTTCGGCTGCATCTGCGTAGAGGCGTTTTTCGCCTTCAGGAACGACGGCGGCCAGCTCCAGCAGACCGGATGCGGCGATTGCTGCGGCAGAGCTGTCCCGGGATTGACCATCCAGAGAAGGAAGTCTGAAATCCCAGTAAGGTACATGATCCTCTGGCAGCGCAGCAATAAAGTAATGTGCAATCCGTTTCGCTGTGTTCAGGAAACGCTCATCCTGGGTATAACGATACGTATTAGCGAATCCATATAACCCCCATGAGGTACCACGACTCCAAGAGGATTCAGGAGCATATCCCTGTCCGCCAAAACATTCAATATAACGACCATCCTCCGGGTCAAAGGAAAGGATATGTTTGGTTGATCCGTCTTCACGAACACCATATTGCATCGTCGTCTCTGCATGACTAATGGCAATATGTTTGTAGCGGGGGTCTCCCGTCACTTCTGAAGCCCAGAACAACAAAGAGATATTCATCATGCAATCAATGATTGCCCAGCCATATTTGTCTTCATTCCACGCATGAATGAATTTGCCTGCTGGATTATAGCGTCCTGCAAGGAAATTGGCTGCTTCCAGACCACGTCTACGTGCGTCCTCATCCCCTGTAATTTTGTGTTTGATGACAGCAGTTGAGAGAAACTGGAAACCGACATCATGATGAAGCTCTGCGGTCGGTTTTATAAACCATTGCTCCAACGTTTCATCCCACGACCATGCCGCCTCCCGATAGCTTTCCTCTCCTGTCATATCGTACATAATCCACAGCATACCCGGCCAGAAACCTGAAACCCACCAATCGGTATTGATGTTATCATACTTGCCATCATCGCCGGCAAAATGAGGACATTTATCCCTAATATTATTTTTCAACTCGGGCAATTTGTTTTCCAGCTTCTGCATGACTTCCTGCCAATATGTCGTAGTTACAGTGGATTCTGCCTTGGCCATGAGATAACCTCCTTAGGTTTAATTAGAAAGTAAAGATAACGCTTTCCTATAAGGAGATTATATCTTTTTAAAAACCTTAAAAGTTGTGTTAGGATATGAAGAAATGTTGCTCTGTTGTCATTGTGAAGAAGGGGGAACGAGAGTGTTTGAACGTGTGGAATTCGAAGGGAATACTTTGGTATGGGATTATCAAATTAAATCGGTGAAAGACTTCAAAGGATACTATCATTGGCATCAATGTGGGGAAATCCTCTATGTCCATGAAGGGCAAGGCATTGTGGTTTTGAATAATCATACCTATCCCATTCGTAAAGGCATGCTCTTCTTTTTTCAGCCATATCAGCTGCATCATGTCTATGCCGAGGTTCATCCAGATACTCCGTATGAAAGGAATATTTTCTATGTAGAACCGATTGTAATGGATCGATATTTGGAAGCGTTCCCCCATCGCCGTGCTTTTTTTTCGAGGTTGTGGAAAGGAAGAAATCAACAGCAGGTTTTTGATTTAAGTTCATCTATGGATCAGCTGGATTGGGTATACAGAAGTTATCACCAGTCACGCAGTCGGGTTGGGGGAGAATGGGAGGAATCGGTGCTGTTTTTGCTACAACTATTGAATGTTATGGATCAACAAAATGATGGGGAACAGGCGAGTCAACCACACTTGGTCGAATCACGTCAATTAAGGCATGCGGAGAAGATGATGCATTGGATTGAAGAGCACTACATAGATGAAATCAGACTGGATCATATGGCGAATGATATTCATTTATCCAAGTCTTATGCTTCCCGTATCTTTCAGCAAGAAACAGGAAGCAGTATTACGGACTACGTCACAGCCCGAAGACTCAAGCAGGCTTATCTTCTGCTGGAAACGACAACTCTTCCCGTTGATGAGGTTGGCAGACGGGCTGGATTTCCCAATGGATCTTATTTCATTCAATTATTTCGCAAGTCGGCGGGAACCACTCCGCTACAGTATCGGCAGCATTTTGAACGCAGCAGCAGACATTAAATCACATGAGGGTAACTGCTGATGTTAATAAAAGTTGCGTCAGTAGTGCTACAGCCACTTATCGGCCCATCGTTCCACGGCGCTTAATGCGCGCCCCAGTTCTGTGCCTTTGCGGGACAACATATATTCTGTCCGAACAGGGCGCTCCGTAACCACATGACGCACGACCAGTCCCTCTTCCTCCAGTTCCTTCATCCGTTCATTAAGTACCCGTTTGCTCAGGTCCGGGATATAAGCGTGAATTTCACTGAATCGTTTGGGTTCTTCCATTAATGTATGAATAATGAGGGCTACCCATTTCCGGCCAATGATCTGATAAGACTGTTCCACCTTTTCGCATATTTGCTTGGCATTCTCATCATCGCTCATAATAAGTGCTCCTTTGGTTTAGTTATGCTTATTATAGCATTAGTATACTTATTGTAACCTGAGTGTCCACAAGCCCTATGTGTAAAATGTCACATACCAATTGTTCTTAATGTTACCACATAAAGCGTTAACATTAAATAAAAACCCTATAAACACTGGTGTTCACAGGTTGGACACGATTGTTGACGAATTGTGACGACAGGTGTAATATGGGTAACGTCAATTCAATTGGTTACAATTTATAACCTTGATTAAGGTTGTGGAGAGAAGGAATGTTCCATGTTTAATTCAGGTCGGATACACAAGCGGAGGTAAGGCGGGGAACTCCCCCACTAATTCCGTCTTTTGTCATGCTTGGATTTGAACATTTTGCATCATCATATACTATACTGCACAGATCACAGGAGGCACTCCAATGGACGCAATGACATTTGTCCTCTTCGGGGCAACAGGCGATTTAGCCAAACGCAAGATTTATCCTGCACTATATAATTTGTACATCGATTCAAAAATGCCAAAATCCTTCTCCGTTATCGGTCTTGGACGGCGCGAATTGTCGGATGCTGACTTCCAAGCGAATGTTGAAAAGTCACTGCATACCTTCTCCCGTCAAACACCGGAAGAAGAAGCTCAGGTTCGCGATTTCATTGGAGCTTTCCGTTATTGTTCTTTAAATAATACGAAGCTTGAAGATTACACCAAATTGCTGGAACTGGTTCAGAAGCGTGAACAAGAGCTGAATATTCCCGAAAATCGCATGTTCTACATGTCGGTAGCACCGGAATTCTTTGAGCCCATCGCCCTGAACATTCAAGAAAGCGGCTTGGGTAACACCAAAGGCTGGAAGAAACTCATCATCGAAAAACCATTCGGACACGATCTGCAATCTGCGCGTGAACTGAATGAGAAACTCAGCAATACTTTTGCAGAAGAAGAAATTTACCGTATTGACCATTTCCTTGGTAAACCGATGGTACAAAATATTGAAACTCTTACCTACGCAAATCCGGTCATTCAGGCTTTGTGGTCCAACCGTTACATTGCCAATGTACAGATTACGGCGAGTGAAACGGTTGGCGTGGAAGAACGTGCCGCGTATTACGACCAAAGCGGTGCCCTTCGTGACATGTTCCAAAACCATATGCTTCAATTGCTGATGATGATTGGTTTGCATCTGCCAAAACGCTGCACACCTGAAGAAATTCAATTCAAAAAGCAGAAGATCGCTGAAGCTCTTCGTCCATTGACGAAAGAGAATATCGCATCCGAAGTCGTTCGTGCCCAATATGGAGCAGGCGAACTGCAAGGTACTCCTGTTGTTGGATATTTGGACGAGCCTGGCATTCCAGCTGGTTCTCAGAACGAGACATATGTTGCCGCAAGACTGTGGATCGATGATCCATTCTGGAGCGAAGTTCCAATTTACATTCGTACAGGCAAACGCCTGGCTGAAAAATCGACCAGAATTGTTGTTGAATTCAAGGCTCCACTCAAAACAGGTCATGAATCCGAAAATACAACGGAGCCTAACCTGCTGACGATTGAAATTGGTCCGAAGGAAAGTATCTCGCTTCAATTGAATGCGAAAAACCCACTCAACCAAGGCGAAGTGGAACCAATGCATATGAACTTCAACTCAGGTGAGCGCAACATTCCAGAAGCTTACGAAAACCTGATCTTTGACGCAATGCGTGGCGATTCTACATTCTTCGCTCACTGGAACGAAGTTGAACTGGCTTGGCAGTGGGTACAACCGATCCTGGAAGCATTCCAGGAAGGCAGTGTGCCACTGGATACGTACAGCGCAGGTTCGCAAGGACCTGAGTCAGCAGATCGTCTGATCGCAGAGAACGGCTACCGTTGGTGGTAAGTGAAACGAAAAAGTGAGCATATGAAAAAATAACGTACAATTCGTTTTGCTCGATAATATGCAAATTTTAATAAAGTACACCGTTCCAATTTTGCATAAGTCCTTCCGGTAATACCCGGAAGGCAGCGAAAATTTTTGATATAGATTAGCGGCTCAATCTAAATCAGTTCATAACAATTACGCGCGAGTAGTGAAGGGGACGAAATCGATTCTGAAGAAGCGAAGCGTTCGCCTTTGTCTCTATATTTTAAGAATTAACATTATTAATCAAAAAAAATGGAGACAACAGCGATCGAAAGAACGATTCGTAACCGGAACGGCTGCTGCGCCACATGGTTAAGCACTTATTTTGGAATTGGCCAGATAAAATTAGAAATGTTCATAACAGGAGGAACTTAGCAATGAAACTTGGACTTATTGGATTAGGTAAAATGGGATTGAACTTGGGTAGAAACCTGATTGACCACAAGCATGAAGTGGTTGCTTTTGACCTTAACGCTGAAGCTGTAAATGAAATGAAAGAATACGGCGCAACAGGTGTATCTTCCTATGCAGAAATGGTGGCTTCCCTTGAATCCCCACGTGTATTGTGGATCATGGTTCCCCATAACGTGGTTGACGCTGTACTGGCTGAAGTAAGCCCACTGTTGTCCCAAGGCGACATCATCATTGAAGCGGGTAACTCACACTACAAAGAGTCCATCCGTCGTTACGAAGAAATGAAACCTAAAGGCATTCACTACATGGATGCTGGTACATCCGGTGGTATGGAAGGCGCGCGTAATGGCGCATGTTACATGATCGGTGGCGATCCTGAGGCTTGGGCAGTAGTTGAGCCTGCGTTCAAGGATACTTCCGTTGAAAATGGTTACCTGTATGCTGGTAAAGCAGGTAGCGGTCACTTCCTGAAAATGGTTCACAACGGTATCGAGTACGGTATGATGGCTTCCATTGGTGAAGGCTTCGACGTATTGGAGAAAAGCGGCTTTGATTTCGACTTCGAAAAAGTGGCTCGTGTATGGAACAACGGTTCCGTTATCCGTTCTTGGTTGATGGAATTGACAGAGCGTGCATTCTCCAAAGATGCGAACCTGGATGAAATCAAAGGGGTTATGCATTCTTCCGGTGAAGGACGTTGGACAGTTGAAACAGCATTTGACCTGCAAACTGCTACGCCAGTTATCGCCTTGTCCCTGTTGATGCGTTATCGTTCCCTGGAAACAGACACATTCACAGGTAAAGTTGTCGCAGCATTGCGTAATGAATTCGGCGGCCACGCTGTAGAAAAAAATTAATTCATATATAACTGTTAACATATACGGATAATCGGGTAATGATAAGTATAGCTGTTTACAAAATTCATCAAGTGGAGGGAACATATCATGAAATTTTTCTTGGATACAGGTAATGTTGAAGAAATCAAACGGATCGAACGTCTTGGTCTGGTAGATGGAGTCACCACCAACCCGTCTTTGATTGCCAAAGAAGGTCGCGTATTTAAAGAAGTGATTCAGGAGATCTGTGGCGTTGTGAAAGGCCCGGTCAGTGCTGAAGTGATCGGACTTAAAGCCGAGGATATGTTGAAGGAAGCTTATGAAATTGCTGAGTGGGCACCGAATGTAGTGATTAAACTACCGATGACCGAAGATGGACTCTATGCTTGTCATGAACTGACTCAAAAAGGAATTAAAACGAATGTAACGCTGATCTTCTCTGCAGCACAGGGTCTGATGGCGGCGAAAGCTGGTGCAACGTACATCAGTCCATTTGTTGGCCGTCTGGATGATATTGCGGTGGATGGCATGAAGCTAATTCGAGATCTGCGTCTCATTCTGGATACGTACGATCTGCCTTCCGAAATTATTGCAGCAAGCATTCGTAATATCAAACATGTGGAGGATGCAGCACTTTCCGGTGCGCATATCGCCACTATTCCGGGCTCGCTCCTGCCAACATTGTGGAAACACCCACTGACTGACAGCGGCATTGAGCGCTTCCTCAAAGATTGGGAATCCGTTCCGAAATAATAAAATGTGGACAGTGGCCTGAATTTCTCAGAGCCATATTCCATAAAAAAGCCTTCCGTTTTGCAGACCAAATCTGCTGGCGGAAGGCTTTTTTGGTTGTGCATGATGATATCCGCGTACGAGCAGGTGCTGTCCTTCTTTTCGGAACAACAGTGCATAAGGATAGTATATAGCCTATAGCTCATCCCGCAGGGGAGGGACGCCCGATGATGAGAAGACGATGGCGAAGCCGAAGACGCCGCAAGCCGCCAAGTGGCAGGCGCAAAATGTGGTTGATTATCGTATTGGTAACAGCGTTCTGTTTGATGCAGGGTTTTGCTTATGTCGATAAGAAAATGAAACCGCCCATCATGCATCTGGCCAAGATCAGAGTAAAGCAAATTGCAACGGAAGCGATCAACAAGGCCATTACAGCGCAGGTTTCCGAAGGCAAATCCACCGAAGGACTGATCGACTGGAAAACCGATACGGCTGGGAAAGTGTCCGGATTTATGCTGAATTACGATGAGCATATGCGGATCACCGCTAGTACGATGAACATTGTGCAGTCCACTTTGCAGAACGTGCATATGTTAAAAGAAAAAATTCCGCTGGGGCAGGCGTTGGGTAGTCCGGTACTGGCCTCCTTTGGTCCAAGTATACCGGTTCGTATTGAGCCTCAGGGAGCCGTTAAGGTGGATCTGAACACACGTCAGCAGAATGCGGGAATTAACATGATTCTGGTGGAAGTGTACATTCACATCATTGCCGAAGTAGCGGTGGTGGTGCCCTTTGACATGGAACCTGAGACCGTTGATACGGAAATTCCGATATCCTACCTGCTGGTAGTAGGCGATGTGCCAATGTACTACTACGATAATCAGGGCAAGCCGGTGGGCAGCAACGGCAGCAATGCACCCGCTATAGCACTGCCATCAGGTCAGACGGGTGTGTCCAGTGGTCATGGAGGGACGCCTAATTCAACCTCTCCCAATCAACAGCAGGCTCCAGCAAACGGTCTGAACGGAAATGGACTGGAGGTTGAGCCGGATTTGTCAGATCCAAATGCGGGATTGCAGCTTGACGTGGATGTGAACCACTAATGAATCAAAGGCAAATATTGAATAAAAAACGGGGCCTCTATAATGGAGGTCCCGCTTTTCATTAAACATCATTTATTGTGAAATATGCAGTTTCATCATTTATCCAGATTTAGCTCATTGGTTTTTGTCTTTCTTCTGTTTACGTTCTTCCTGCTCCCAGTGCCTCAGATGCGGATAGGGGTCGAATGACCATTCGTGTAACCCACTGTCCCGATAGATGCCATAATGCAAATGAGGAGGGAACTTGCCCTGGGTACCCGGTTTTCCATACCCTGAGCTGCCTACCCAGCCCAAAATCTGACCAGGGGTAACCACTTCGCCGATATGAGCGTTTTTATCAAAACCCGATAAATGAGCGTAATAGTGGTAATGGTTGTTCAAATCACGAATGCCGATACGCCAGCCGCCAAACGGATTCCAGCCTTTGATTTCCACAACGCCGTAACAGGTGCTGCGCACAGGCAGTCCATGTGGTGCAAAAATATCCGTGCCTTCATGAATACGGTACCCGCCCCAGCTGCGTTTGGTGCCCCAAGTGCTGCGATACGAATAGTTGGTTCCGAGCGGGACGGGAAAGGCGTGTCCAAACAGATTGAGGCTGTCAAAATGCTCATATAATTTCGCGAATTGCTGAATGCGCTGCACAGCTCTGGAGTTATGATAATATTCCCACAGAGCGATGTTGAAGTCCTCCGGCTTGGTCCCATAATTCTGAATAATGGAGGCCATGCTGTAAAGTACATCCAGATCGTTATTGGCATCTGCTACACCGTCACCGGAACCGTCACGACCATACCCATTAAAAAAGACAATTGAACCCGGATGTTGATCCGTCTCGTCAGGATTTAGCCAGCCTCTCCAGGCTGGGGAGGTCATGAATATGCCAGTCAGCCTTTCCGGGTGTTTACGATCCTTCGGATGTGCACGCGAGATCGTTCGTTCATATTGATCGATTGCCGCGAGCCTGTACCAGGGAATGTGGGTCATCTGACCAATGCTTTCATACAGATGTCGGCGCGCAGCGAAAATGTCCTCTGGTTTCTGCTCTACAGCCTGAGGTTTGGAATCAGCGGCGGTGGGTTCACCGTAAACATCAACAGGCAAGAATGGGAGAAGCAGTGTGCCTGCAAGCAATGTTTTGATCCAAAAGGAATAAGTTAACCGCGATGTAAAGCCATCTTGCACAGGGAAGCAGCCCCCTTTCCATTGAGATGATGCACATGGTGCCCGATGAACCAAGCTATAACCTAGCGTTCTTCAAAAGTCTTCATTTTATCCATGTAAGACATGAATGCACAAGATGTGACAAATGGGGTTTTTCCAACGCTTTCATGGTATAATATGTTCCGAGCAACAGCCTAACTTCAGTAGAAAGAAGGTTTATGCATTGGCTAAACGTGTTAAAGAACCGAAACCGGACTGGATTCGGATCAAATTGACAACCGGCGATAACTATCAGGAAATGAAAACGATGATGCGTTCCAAAACGCTGCATACAGTATGTGAGGAAGCACGGTGCCCGAATATTTACGAATGTTGGGCCAATCGGACGGCTACATTTATGATTTTGGGCGACATTTGCACACGGGCATGCCGTTTTTGCGCGGTGAATACCGGCTTGCCAACGGAACTTGATCTGCAGGAACCAGAACGCGTGGCAGAAGCAGCAGAACAGATGAATCTTCAGCACTGCGTAATTACGAGTGTAGCGCGTGACGACCTGAAGGATGGAGGAGCAACGATTTTTGCAGAGACGGTAAAGGCGGTTCGTCGTCGTTTGCCTTTATGCAGCGTAGAAGTGCTGATTCCGGACTTTTTGGGTGATCGGGATTCCTTGCAGATCGTGATGGATGCCAAACCGGACATCTTGAACCATAACATCGAGACAGTAGAGCGGCTATCGGACAAAGTCCGTGCCAAGGCGAAATACAAGCGTTCACTCGAACTGCTTGCTCGTGCCAAGGAAATGCAGCCAAATATCCCAACGAAATCGAGCATCATGCTTGGTGTAGGTGAGGAATATCATGAAATTTTGCAAACGATGGATGATCTGCGTGCTGTGGATTGTGATATTATGACGATTGGTCAATACTTGCAGCCATCAGAGAAGCATCTGTTTGTGGAGAAGTATTATCCGCCAGAAGAGTTCGCGGCATTGAAGCAGGAAGGACTGAAGCGAGGATTCAGCCACGTCGAATCCGGACCTATGGTCCGCAGCTCCTACCACGCCCATGAACAAGTGAAATCCGCTGCGAAAAATACGGAAAAATCAGCATCTCACGCATGATGGAGGAGACAGGTTTGGAAGAAGAAAAAAGTTCAGAACAGATTCAGGAATCGGTTCAGGAGCCTGTACAGGACAAACCCCAAGAACCGGTTATTGTTCAAATCGGCGGAAAGAATTATGAAATTGTGCAGAACCACAAAGACGGCTGGAATCCTGAAGTCTTCCGTGACCGTTACAGCGAAGTGCTGGAGCGGTACGATTACATTATTGGGGACTGGGGTTACAGCCAGCTGCGGTTGAAAGGTTTTTACCGGGACAACCATCCTAAAGCAACGAAGGATTCCACGATCTCCAGCATGGTGGACTATATCAATGAATATTGCAACTTTGGCTGTGCGTACTTTGTACTTCAGAAGAGCAAAGATCAGCCTCAAGCCAAAGCAAAAAGCGGTTCCTGAAAAGGACCGCTTTTTCTTTTGCATATGATTAGTCCAAAAAAGCTGTACGAACCCTGTTCCAAAACGGATAGGGACGGAAACGGGCAAAGCTGACCTTATGGCGGGCCACCTGACAGCGTACCGATATGAGATCTTCCACCATAACGTTTACGTGGTCAATGGTAAGCAATAACCGCTGATCCTTGCGTGAGAAGATATCACAGTGATGGTGCTTGGGCAAAATAACCGGTGAACCCAGCGTCCGATAGACGCGGTTATTGATTGAAGCGATCTCGGCGATTTGAATAGCCTCGATCGTGGGATGCACCATGGCGCCGCCAAGCGCCTTGTTGTATGCCGTACTGCCCGAAGGTGTAGATACACAAATTCCGTCTCCCGGAACATCTCAAACGTAACGTCGTTAATGTCGACCTGCGCGACGACTGTACCGTCTACACCTTTTAACGTAAATTCGTTCAGTGCGATATAAGAGGTGTTGCCCGACTTTTTACGAATCTCAAGCTCCAGCAGCGGATACTCCACAATTCGGGGTTTGAGTCGTTCGGGGTCTCCTTTACCACTCATCAATCGAACCAATTCACGCAATTCTTCCTTCTTCCAATCGGCATAAAAGCCGAGATGGCCTGTATGAACCCCAACAAAAGCAATGTCCGGGATGCGGTCGATGAAATTGTGAAATGCTTGCAGCATCGTACCATCGCCTCCGATGGAGATGACAATCTCCGGCGATTCTGCATCCAGCTTAAACCCTTCCTCTTTGGCCAGCGCATGAAACTGCTGACTGAGATCAATCGATAACTGGTCTCCGCGGTCTTGAACATAGTATCTCAAGATGAAAGCTCCTTTGTGGTCATTATACTACCGATGATAATCAATTCCAGAGAAGAACACAATGTCGGATTGATATTCATTTGAATATAAACGCACTGGAAGGCTCATTTTTTCATACGTCGGGGTAAGAAAAAGGGACTCATCAGAGAAAGCATCAGCAGTAAAAGGATTATGCCTCCCCATACAGCCGCCCCTGAAAACAGGATCTGTCCCCAGTCTGGTGTATACAAAGATAATTCCGGCATGACACCGGTTTGGAACAAAACAGGCGATTCCAAATCACCCATCATCGGTATCCATAGCAAAAGTACAAGTATGGGTGCAATCAGAGCATGGATGGCTCTGGCAAACAGAAAGGGTCCATATCTCATTGGAGTGCTGCTCAGGACACTCATAATTTGGGCATGAACGGATAATCCTCCCCAGGAAAGGACGAAGGCAGCAGCAGCAGCTTTATACACGAGTGGAATGGATATGCCGGCCCCCCCTGCTTCTTTGGCTCCCAAAGTGACTTCGAATAATCCGCCTACAAGGCTATGGGATAAGGCTGGGGGAAATCCCGTATATAGAAGCAATTGTTCCGTAATCGCATATAATCCGCCGAGCCATCCGGTTTGCACGAGTAACTCCATCATGACGGAGAAGAATACAACTAACCCTCCTACGATAATAATAAGGCGAAGGGATGAGGAGATGGCTTGGCGCAACAATTCACCAAATGCCCGTCCATCCGCCTTTCTTGCCTCGTGCATTGCATAAATGGCTCGGATCAGCCTGTTTCTGTGAACCTCTTTGGAGGCGGAGGGAGAATCGATAATTGACGGTTGTTCCTTAACAGAGTCGCCGCCATGGAACCGCATAAGCAGGCCCACAAGAAAAGCAGCACCATAATGCGATGTGACCAGTATTGGAGCGATAGCAACATTATGAAAAAACCGACCGATACGGCTCCAATCATGAAAATGGGATCGGATGATGTGGTGAAGGCAACGAGGCGTTCACCTTCTTCCCGAGTAACCAATTTTTGCTCCCACAATTGTGCGGTCAATTTGGCTCCAGTGGGATAACCGGAAGCACAGCTGACGGCAAACACAAAGCCGCCGCTCCCGGGAACACGAAATAGCGGACGCATAAGTGGATTTAAGAGGGTACCCAAAAAATGAACAATGCCGAATCCGAGGAGCAGCTCGGATAGCACCAGAAAGGGAAAAAGGGAGGGGAAAAGTACGTCCCACCAAATGGATAGTCCACGAACACCTGCATGCCAGGTTTCCGCCGGAAACAGCACCATCAGCACACACAGGATCAGGAGAGCTAGTGGGATCAGGACATGGGTGATTCGTTGTGAAGCGGCCATGAATTCTTCTCCTTTATTTTTGGAATGGTCAGTGTGCAGCAGAGCGTTCGTGCTTTTGCCATCAATATATGAGACAAAGCGGACAAACAGTACAAATTAATGTTTAGAAAGCGCTTGCAAAAGTGGCTGTGTTTTTAAGAGATGTATGCTAAAATAATAAAAACGCCTGAACGTCACCTCATATGTTCTAGAAGGTGGAATTAAATCGGATGGAGTGATGATTATGAGTCTTGTCACCGGAATCCTGGTTTGTGCTTTTGTTTATGTTATACGTGCCTCGCTTGTGCGCTCTGAAGAAGAGGACTGGCGAAGTTATTAATGAAATATCTGGTGCGCCAAACCTCACGTTTGGCGCTTTTTTTGTGCCTTCAGTACGAGATAGACCTGTACGAGTCATGGCTATGTGGAACCATAACCCTTTCATGTTATATAGGACTTTTGGGATTTTTTTGATAGAATGAAGATAAAGGCGTTCTTGGCCTTGTTCTTGAATCTCCTTTCATAATTAAGCATGGGAGTGTAATATATGTCAAAATTCGACACTGAAAGGAGGGGAAACAATGAATCCTAGTTTGAGCATCTACGACAATCTCGGTGGGGAGGCAGGCGTTCGCGCACTGGTTGAAGCTTTTTATCCGATTGTTCAGCAGAATGAGAAGCTGGCACCTCTTTTTCCAGAGAATATTCAGCCGGTAATCGACAAGCAATACATGTTTTTGTCTCAGTTCTTCGGTGGACCAGCATTATTTTCCGAGGCTTTTGGTCATCCAATGATGCGTGCCCGCCATATGCATTTTGAAGTGACGGTTGAACGGGCAGAAGCTTGGCTCGCATGTATGGATCAAGCGTTGACACAGGTCGGTGTGGAAGAACCGTTGCATTCTTTCGTCCTGCAGCGATTGTCGGGGCCAGCACATCATTTTGTGAATACACCTTAGTTCCGATTACACGCATATGGGAGAGGGATGGACGGAGTGGAATTAGAGCCCCTGTATAAGGTAAAGGTGAAATGTCATTATTGCGAGACCGAGTATGACACCTCACGCGTAAGACCAAGCTTGAAACGGCCATACCGGACGGATTCCGATTTTTGTGCTTACTACAAGCGGGAGAATCCGGATTTCTATGTTGTACGAATCTGTCCGACTTGTGGATTCGCTTCGACGGAGAATTCGACAGAACAATTAAACGATAAACAGCGCAAGGATTTTAAGGAGCAAATCGGCAATCGCTGGGTGAAACGAGACTATAGCGGTGCGCGGACACTTGAACAGGCGATGGATTCATACAAGCTTGGATTGTTGTGTGCTCAGGTTATTCAGGAGAAAGATCGTGTCGTTGCGGGTCTGCTGCATCATATTGCCTGGCTTTATCGGTATATGGAGGATCATACCCAGGAAAACCGCTTTCTCGAATTTAGCCTGGATGCTTACGTAAAGGTTTTTGAACGGGAAGGCACTGGCGGTAATGAAGCCAAGCTGTTGTATCTGCTGGGGGAGTTGAATCGCAGGGTAGGTCGTTTCCATGAGGCTGTAAATGGTTCGGCCGAGTCATTCATGACAAGCGCATTACCGATGCTGCCATGATTCGTTCTTCACGGGAGCAGTGGGCATTGCTGCGGGAACAGATGATTTCGGGCAAAATGGAGCTGCCAGCTGAAATGATTGAAGCAGACAAAGAGGCTACGAAACGTAGCCCCATTTGATAAGTGACAGTTGTTCTCTAATTGCGGACAGGACGACTGGATAGCAAGTAATCACTATCGTTGTCGACGACAGTCATACTGGTATTACAACAAGGAAAGACCAGCAATTTCTTTTTGCCTTCACGAATGCGTACAAGCTCCTTCGGTTTGAGTGGCAGCAGTACATTGTTCGCATGGCAGTACGGACATTGCTGTACATAAATGTCCCCCATTACAATATCGTAAGGCCAGCTGTTTTCAAAGGGAATCATTCTTGCTCGCCTTCCGTAGAGGCAGGTTTAGCCGCTTCTTGTTTGGCCAGTTCGGCGATTTTCTGCATCAGGATATGCTGCGGCATATGCATCAGATGTTCGAGGGGAACACCCAGAGATTCTGCTAATTTGACGGCTGTGTCAGCCGAGACTTGTAAAGGTTTCATACGATGACCTCCTGAAATAGCTTAAACTATTTCTCTAGTATAGAGATATAGCGCTTATAAAACCAGTTCTAATTCAAGGTTAATTATACATTCTACTGAGAGAGGGGCCTTATTTAAATGAAAACACCATTACAACCCGTCTGGGATCTGGAGTCCATTTTTAGTGGAGGATCTGCCTCCAAATCTTTCGCTGCTTATTTAATTGAGCTGGAGCAGGATGTACGCAAGCTGCAAGTCCTTTTGAAGGAAACACCTGCGCCCAAGTCGCTGGAAGAAACAAATGCGTTCGACCCGATCCTGGAACTGCTGCAGAGCTGTTATATGCGAATTTCGGAAGGGTCTGCATTTGTCTCCTGTCTTTCTTCACAAAACCAAAATGATAAAAAGGCAATTCAGCTTCAGGGAACCATGAGTTCTCTTGGCGCGATGTTGAACAGTACCAAGTCCCAATTCGATAATGTACTTAGCCAGACGACAGACTCGGTGTGGGAAGCATGGATTGCCCGGGAGAATATTCAGCCGCTTGCCTTTGCACTGAACGAGAGCCGTACGCAAGCTCGTGAGAAGCTGTCTCCGGAGCTTGAAGGACTTGCACTTGATCTCGGCGTAGATGGTTACCATGGCTGGGCAAATTCTATAACACCATTGTAAGCAAGGTTAACATTCCATTTGAACAAAATGGTGAAACGGTAATGCTGTCTGCAGGTCAGGCTGCCAACAAGCTGAGCGACAGTGACCGTAATGTACGCGAAACTGTATTCGCTAACTGGGAACAGGCTTGGACTGATGTCGAAGACTTCTGCGCAGATACATTGAATCATCTCGCTGGCTTCCGTCTCAAATTGTATGAGAAGCGTGGTTGGGATGACATTCTCAAAGAACCATTGGCGATTAACCGGATGTCGCGTCAGACGCTCGATACGATGTGGAACGTAATTAATGGTGCTAAACCTGCATTGGTTCAATATTTGGAACGCAAGGCGAAACTGCTCGGTGTAGAGAAACTCAGCTGGAGTGACGTTGATGCACCAGTAGGCAAGTCGGGTGGAAAAGTCACCTATGATGAGGCGGCCATCAATATTGTTGATCAATTCGCCAAGTTTAGTCCCAAACTTTCCAAATTTGCAGAGATGGCGTTTGAGAAACGCTGGATTGAAGCAGAGGACCGTCCTGGCAAGCGTCCAGGAGGATTCTGTACTTCATTGCCACTCAGCAAAGCAACACGTATTTTCATGACCTTCTCTGGGACGCCGTCGAATGTGTCGACACTTGCCCATGAACTCGGTCATGGCTATCATCAGCATATTATGGAAGAGCTGCCGGCCTTGAATCAACGATACGCCATGAATGTGGCGGAGACGGCATCTACCTTTGCTGAACTGATTGTAGCGGATGCCCTGGTTCAGTCCGCAACGGATGAGCAAGAGAAGCTCGCTCTGCTTGAAGACAAGATTCAACGAAGTGTTGCGTTCTTCATGAATATTCACGCTCGTTTCCTGTTCGAGAATCGGTTCTATGAGCAACGCAAAAAAGGTTTGGTGAATGCAGATGAGCTGTCCAAGCTCATGGTGGAGGCACAGCAGGAAGCGTTCTGTGGTGCACTTGCATCCGATCATCCGCATTTCTGGGCATCCAAGCTTCATTTCTATCTGACAGGTGTACCATTCTACAACTTCCCGTATACGTTCGGATATATGTTCAGTGCAGGCATCTATGCCAGAGCGCAGGAAGAAGGCACGGCATTTGCCGATAAATACGATGATTTGCTGCGGGATACGGGCCGAATGACGGTAGAAGAACTGGCTCAGAAACATCTGGGTACGGATCTCACGCAACCTGATTTCTGGCAAAATGCTGCGAACCTGGTCATTGCCGATATTGATCAATTTCTTAAGATGACAGAATCCGCTAAATAGGATGCCTATATATGTAACGGGGCTGCAAAACTGTGTAAACGCACACAGGTTTGCAGTCTTTTTTGTCCTTTTTTTATATTTGTCTTCTGCTAAATAATTTGTCGCAATTAAGAGAAATAACTCGCTTGAAGGACGCAAAATGGCAATTAATTGTGCAAATTATAGTTATATTTACCCAAGTTTGTTTGTCTTTGTTGAATGACCACATATGTTGTCATATAATGAGTCGTAAGTCCTTGTTTTGTAGGATGAAGTGCACAAAGGAGGAGCGTTATGGTAAAAATTGACCAGCTTTCATTAGCACGACAATTGGATTTGGTGTTCAAAGAGCTTGATCATGAATTATCAGGTTTAGATTCAGGTGTAGTTTTTGTGCAAATACGAAATAATGTTATTGGGAAGTTTGGAATTCGACATAATCCGATAACCGGACGTGATGGTCAAATGGAAGTGGAGGACGGTGGATTAAACGAAAACCAGCGCTCTTCTTTCCGTGCAATGGCACTGGAGACTTTAAAATTCAAGCGTAATTGGACTCATGGAGAAATTGCATATGACTTTACAGTAAGACAAGGGATGATTTTGGTTGATGCCACGATGGAGTCCAACTATAATATGGCGAACCTGATGATTCGTTATCCTAGAACCAATACATACATGGATTCAGGCATGGAGTCGACTTCTTAATTGTGATGAGCACACAGGAAAGCGGCACTTCCGAGGAAGGCCGCTTTTTGTTGTTGCATATACGAGCGCGAATTACGAGCTTACGAACGACCCGATAATTGCTGCTCAGCGATTTGGACCAGACGTTTAGTGATGTAACCACCCAGAGAACCTGTCTCACGGGAAGTGTAGTTACCGTAGTAACCGTCTTGGGGAATTGTTACACCCAGCTCTTGTGCAGCTTCCATTTTCAATTGTTGCAAAGCTGCAGTAGCTTGAGGAACAACCAAATTGTTTGAAGAATTTCTATTTCCTTGGTTTTGACCTCCGTACATGTGTGTCACCTCCTTATGGCTTGGTGATGTTAGTATGGTTAGAGAATAAGGAAATATGCATGATATGGAGTAAGGTAAAATTTGGATAAACAAGATGAGAGATAACATGAAAAAAGCCGACCCAGTATGGATCGGCTACGCAAATAAATGGTAAATAAAGGGGCAATATCCCATAGAAAAATCTTGAGAGTACAAGATTATTTCTCGGTTGGCGGAACAATCTCAATACGTGTAAAAAGCTCAACGGGCTGTTGAGGTTCCAAACGAATCAGTCCCGTTTGCTCATCTGTTAAATGCAAATTGGGTGCATCAGGGAGCCAGGTGTAGGGTTCAATGCACAGAAATTGATCGGATTCGCCCTTTGTGAAGAGGACCCAATGTTTGAAAAATGCTTCATCTGCTGAATATTTCAACATATATCCGTCCTGCCTGCGCAAGTGAGCTACCGCGGATTGTCCTTCTGCAGCTTTCAAAATAGTATCCCAGTTTCGTCCTTGCATGTTCATGGCTTCGTTCAAAGCTGACCATTCACCGAGAGGTTCAATCTCTCCTGTGGGAAGTTGCTCTTCATTCAGGCCGTAGATTCCGGAAACAGGAAGTTGAAGTGTCCATTCGGCAGGTTTGCCGTCAAGCAGAAACCATGTATGATATCCCATTCCAAAAGGAGCAGGAGTGGAGCTCAGATTGGTTACTCGCAGACGCTGGCTTAACACAGCGTTTTGCAGTCTGAACGTCATCTCAAGCTTCAGAGGAATTGGAAATTGAGCCATCCAATGCTCTTCATTTTCAGTTAATAATTCCGTTGTAATTGCACAACCGTCTTCATCTTCTTCGATGTCGCTGACACACCAGGACTGGCTGCGGTGGAGGCCGTGAATATGGTTGTCATTGGCCGTATTCTGATCGAATTGGTAATGGACTCCCTCATAATCGAATTGTCCTCGATGAATGCGGCCTGGCGGAACCAGCAGCGGAACGCCGAAGTGATACGGCTTCTGCAAGTAAAAAGCAAGTTCATCTTCTTTCGGACTGCGAACGACTTCGCGGCCCTGCACGAGATCGCGAATCGAAATAATATTGTTTCCAAGACGCGGCAGCAGGGTAATCTCCAATTCACGGCTATGTAGGATATACGTGTCGTAACCATTCCATTGGCCTTTGGTCACTTGTTTCATATCGATGCTCCTTTTCCCACTTGAAATCTGTCTGCAAACGGCTATGCCTATCTGCCGTTGCAGGCGTGTCATTGTGTACATGCCACTTATCCGATTAGCATTCCGAATGAATGCTGGTGATCAGGATAAGCAATTCCATCATAACAGATTTCGGCGGAGTGGGTAAAAAAAGCTCTTTCCATTTTGACATTCTGGTCTCGGCGCATTAAGATGGAATTCTGAAAGCTGTGTTTTATCCAACGAATAATAATTAAAACGATGACAGGGATAAGTAAGTCATGAGAACTCTCTTCAGAAAGCCGGTGGGTGATGTGAACCGGTGGGAACTCTTTACCGAATGGACCCTTGAGTGCTGATTTGAACAGGCGCAGTCTGATCTTAGACTATCCATAGTAGAATCGGACGTATCCTCCACGTTACGGAGAAATGAAGGCATTTCTTCCACATGATCTAATCAGGTCTAGAGGAATGGAGAAATGCGAATAAGGGTGGCACCACGGTCTCACGTCCCTTGCGGATGTGAGGCCTTTTTGCGTCCGCTGAGAATAGAAGAATAGCTGGATGCCGCCAAAGGTTTAGAAATATACCCATTTGGTCATCCATAACTAGACACAGGGAGGCGTTATGTGAAATGAAAACAGTACTTTCCGGAATTCAGCCAAGTGGCAAGCTCACATTGGGCAACTACATCGGGGCAATTAAAAACTTTGTGAAATTGCAGCATGACTACCAATGTCACTTTATGGTAGTTGATCTTCACGCTGTAACAGTAGCTCAAGAGCCGGCAGCGCTGCGTGAGCAGTCCGAGGCGGTAGCTGCATTGTTTATTGCAGCTGGAATCGATCCTGCGAAATCTAATGTGTTTCTGCAATCCCATGTACCCCAGCACGCGGAATTGGGCTGGTTGATGACCACTCTGACTTCGATGGGTGAACTCGAACGCATGACTCAATTCAAGGACAAATCCTCCGGTAAAGATTCCGTTGGCGCCGGACTATTCGTATATCCTTCATTAATGGCTGCTGATATTTTGCTGTATAATGCTGACCTTGTTCCAGTAGGCGAGGACCAGAAGCAGCATTTGGAACTGACACGCGATCTGGCAGGACGCTTTAACCACCGTTATGGGGAGTATTTCACGATTCCAGACCCTTATATTCCACAGGTGGGTGCTCGTGTAATGTCTCTGGACGATGCTTCTTCCAAAATGAGCAAAAGTAATCCCAATGCAGGCAGCTACATTGCCTTGCTTGATCCGCCGGATGTGATCCGCAAAAAAATTAGCCGTGCCACAACGGATTCCGGTACTGAAGTTGTATATGATCCGGCAAACAAACCTGAAGTCAGCAATCTGATGAGTATCTACGCTGAATGCGCAGGCCTGACCTTGAAGGAAGTAGCGGAACGCTATGAAGGCAAAATGTATGGTCCGTTCAAAAAAGAACTGGCTGAAGTGGTAGTATCCGTTATCGAACCTCTACAGGAACGGTATCGTGAGATTCGCGAGTCTGGCGAATTGGCCGATATTCTAGAAACCTCAGCTCGTCGTGCAGAAGCGGTGGCTTCTCAAACACTTCATGCAGTTAAAGATCGTATGGGGTTTGTTCCTAGACGTACGCTGTAGTAGAACGAGGCAAGTGGCCTAAAGTAAATGAATTGTTCACATACTAAAGAGGAGCCCTGACAGGGCTCCTCTTTAGTATCGTTTCGTACTACCTAACCTAGAAGTTTGAAGTTTACAGGGTCAAGAAGTGGTTTCCGAAGTGGTCCGACCTTCCCGACGCTCTTTCTTTGCGCGAATAACGAATCCCCAGCCGATGTTGGCAACGGATACGACAAACAGCAGCGAAGCCAACCAGCCAGAGTACGAGATCATGATCGCCGTAACCGCTAACAACATAATCGAAGAGAATGCAAACCATAATGATAAACCCTTGCTCATTGGGAAAAACCTCCATACAAATATTTAATGAGATTCCGTATAACCTGAAGCGTACGAGCCATAATAACCTTGCAAGCTTGCAATACATTACAGACACAGATTGAAGGGAGATTTTAAATATGGCTCAAGGATCTCGTTCTAACAACTTGGTGGTACCTCAAGCAAATTCAGCACTGCAACAATTGAAAATGGAAGCTGCACAAGAACTGGGTGTAACTATTCCACAAGACGGTTACTACGGTAACTACACTTCCCGTGAAACAGGATCTCTGGGCGGGTACATCACCAAACGTCTGGTACAAATCGCTGAGCAGTCTTTGGCTGGGTCTGGCAAATAATTCATTATAACCAAACAGCAACAAGCAGA
Source organism: Paenibacillus sp. 1A_MP2 (assembly GCF_052244825.1). Classification (NCBI taxonomy): domain Bacteria; kingdom Bacillati; phylum Bacillota; class Bacilli; order Caryophanales; family Paenibacillaceae; genus Paenibacillus; species Paenibacillus sp. 1A_MP2. Next base: position 1,663,302 of record NZ_JBQQCS010000001.1, read on the forward strand.
AGCCCGGAGCGGAAACGCTCCGGGCTTTCTCGCGCATCAGTTCCTATGTCTGATTGTGCCCTTCCATGCACCTTTCGTCAAGAGCGTGCGGATAAAAGTTTTTTATCCATTTTCTCGTCACTTAACCATCCGACATACGTATCAATCGTCTCGAAATTTCGGTCCATAACGACCACAGCGACAAAGGGGTACTGTTTGCGGTGTCGATAACGCACATCTGCCCAGCGTACCTTATATCCTGCTGGTAATTCTTCCACCTCTGCGACAGCATAGGACGTGAAGTACAGAAATGCAGTGACTTCAGGAGATTTGCGTGAGGCGGCAACAGCGGCATGAGTGGAAGATGAAGCATGGAGATTCCAGGTTAGGACGGAATGATCCATCTTGCCAATCTCATAACTGCCGTCTGCATATCTTTTCACTACATGCCATCGGTTCCAGGATATCGTAGGGATCACCATATAATGAGCCTCAGCATTATATTTGTCGATTCGCTTCACCTGTCTAACAGCCATAGCACGTGCTATCGTGCGCCATACATAATACAAGCCAATCAAAATATACAGTGAAACAAAGAGTGGAGCAGGGGCGATCAGATCGAAGGCCCATAACAAAATGGCCAGCACATGTGTAGTAAACAGAAACGGATCAAAAATATGAATGATGTTCCAGGCAATCCAGCGTTCTGTAAAAGGTCGTGCTGCCTGGGTTCCATAGGTATTGAACAAATCCGTAAAAACGTGAACGCATACGGCGACAGCAGTCCAGGCCGCGACGTGTCCAACAGCGACACCGGGAAAGATCAGTGCAATGACGCCGGTGATGAGTAGAACCCATAACAGGAGAAATGGCAGTGAATGGGACATGCCCCGGTGATTCCGGATATAGAGCGAGTTGCTTTTGAGACGCAACGCAGTATCGATGTCAGGGGCCTGCGAGCCTGCAATGGTGCCAACCATGACCGCGGCTGCAAGCATGGGACTCGTCGCGACAACAGGATCGACATAAGCCAGACCGGCCAAACCAATCCCCATGACAAAATGTGTAGAAGTATCCATAAACGTCTCCTTTGTGTGGTGTATCGTTAATGCGTATTGCCTCTCTATCTAGGTGATACCCATATATAGTGTATATTATCCGCCTACCGGGAAGCAAAACACCTAATTTCCAAAGATATGACAAGAACCTGCTCAATTGACAGCAATTGTACGATCATTGTCAAACTCTTTTTCCTTTTCCTGTGATAAACTTTATATCGGAGGCAGAGAGAGAAACCTCCATGAGATCAAAAGCAAGGGGGATCTGCAAGCGTGGACAATCCATTGAGATACCAGGCTTCTTCCGATTCGGCATCACGATCTGCGCCTCCGACGAAATCGGGGACTTGGAAAGATTTTATCCATATTACGAAACCGGGCATTCTTCGAACCAACCTTATTGCGGTTTTTGGTGGCTTTTGGCTTGCATCCCAGTGGGACATCGACTATGGCAAATTGATGCTGACCCTGCTCGGAACGGTACTGATTATGGCTTCTTCTTGTGTATTTAATAATTACTTTGACCTTGAACTGGATCTCAAAATGGAACGTACTCGCAACAGGTCCTTGCCAACAGGACGTTTAACACCCAAAGTTGTTCTATCCTATGCCATTATATTGGGTGTGCTTGGATTATTCGTACTCTTTTCCTTTTCCGGGGCACTTGCCGGATTATGCGGCATGTTTGGCATGTTTGTCTATGTGATTATGTACACCCTCTGGTTGAAGCGTTCGTCGACATGGAGCACCTCCATTGGTGGTCTGTCTGGTGCTATGCCGCAGTCATCGGGTATGTCGAGGTAACCGGACGTTTGGATCTTGGCGCTTGGCTGCTTCTGGCCATGTTGTTTCTATGGCAGCCTCCACACTTCTGGGCGCTGGCGATCCGCAGGGTGGAAGATTATCGGGCTGGCGGATTTCCGCTATTGCCGGTTGTGAAAGGTATTGAACGGACCAAGATTCAGATGATTCCATATCTGGTTTTGCAGATCTTTGTCCCGATTCTCATGTATGCCTACGGGTACGCAGGAATCTTCTATCTTACCGTTTCACTGATACTTTCTGTGCTGTGGCTGTACTACGCACTCATAGGCTTTCGTGCAAAAAATACAGATGCTTGGGCCAAAAAGGTATTCCTTTACTCCATTAACTATCTATCCTTGAGTTTTATATTGATGATTCTGGATACAGTGCACAAATAAGCAGCATGAAATACTGTAAAAACAAATACATGGGCACATGTCCGCGGAACCGTTACAATAACATGGGAGCCCATTGTCGGTTGGGTTCTTCGTATACATATGCATCAGAGTGGTGTGGGAATGAGGAATTATCATAAAAATCAGGATTCAAGAGTCCATGAATTTTATCGAAAACCGTTAAAGTTTTATGTATGCGTATTCATATGATCTGATATCGGAAGGGACGATAATGATGCTGGAAAAGTATAAATGGACGTGGATGCTGCTAGGGCTTGCACTGATTATGGCAGTGTATTTAATGTGGGGCACCGTATTCGCCAGCAAGGAAAAATTACCCGAAATTCGGGAGATTCAATCCTTTTCAATGGAAAATGTGGATGGAAGCACAATATCTCTGGATGATACCAAAGGCAAGGTGCGTTTGTTCTACTTTTATTTCACCAGCTGTCCAGATGTGTGCCCAATTACGACGTTTACGTTATCTCAGGTGCAGGACCTGTTGAAAGAGGACGATACCTTTGGCAAGGATGTTTCGTTTGTGTCCATCTCGTTTGACCCGAAAGTGGATACCAAGGAGAAAATCAAGGAATTTGCAGATCGATTCCACGCGGATTATGAAGGCTGGTACTTCCTGCGGGGGATATGGATAAAACGAAGCAGCTCGCCAAGGACTCATTCCAGATCCTCATTGAGGGTGAGAACAAGGATGATTTTGCCCATATGAACATGATTGGACTGGTGGATCGGAATAACCAGCTGCGGAAGGTATACAACGCGTTTAATACAGAGGATGTTGAACCCGCAGTCATTGCGGAGGATATACGCAATCTGATCAAGGAATAAATGTGTTCATCATGGACAAACCAAATAAAGAGGCTGCTTCTTGGGTTGAATGAATACCCAGGAGCAGCCTCTTTCTGTTTTTCTAAAACGAGGGGAATTCAGGATATTGGATATACGATTCTAATCCTGCTTTCTCCAGCTGGGCGATAATGTATTCGTCAGGGGTTCCTTCCACACCCGCATAACCGCGGCGCGTATACATCTGTACAGCATCCGGGAAGGCATCTCGGAGAACACCTCTGATTTTCTTGCCTGAACTGTCATTATCCATAAATAAGTAGACCTCATCATAACCAACCTGTTTGCGCAGCGACTCAAGCTTGAGCGAATTCAGTGTTCCAAACGTGCACAAAATGTTGATTTCGGGTCCTACAAGACGTTTTAGTTTGCTGCGGTCATTCTTACCTTCCACAATGACATGAATAGGCATCATATTCACCTCTTGATCGAGAGCTTATGTCGACATTCCCCGGGAAATGTTGCAGCGAAAATCGACTGGATTATATAAAATGGACCTTCTAATTTTCACACGAGCGACACCTGACAGAAACACCTCTGATTTCTAACTTTTTTTCACATCTGAAGGGAATGCCTAACCAACAGTGGCCGTTCCGGTTACGGATCGTTCTTCCGATCGCTGTTGTCTCCAAATGTTCTGAATTTACTCTTCAAAGGTATAACATTTCGGAGACAAAGGCGAACGCTACCGCTTCTTCAGAATCGATTCCGTCCCCTTCACTACTATCTTCCACTGATCATCCATTCCTAATTTAAGAAAGAGAAATCTTGAAGATGAAGAAGGTTATGCTCCAGAAGTCACTTCGTTCGTGTGTAAAACATCAGTCCATTTTATATAGTTTAGCTGTAAATGGGGGAATGATGCAAAGCCAAGAAAAAACAAGCTTTTCTGTTGTCAAAGGGTCAGATATAGATCATCATCTTGATACGGTTAACCAAGTATGCTTTTGGGATCAGACAGGGAAGCTTCACGTCTGGCTGTGAAGTAAGGGAGCAGCATGATACCAATCATCAATAATACAAAGGCAATGAAATATGGAGACAGACCCACACGCAGCTGCCCTGCGGTGATCGGACCAATAAAAGAGCCGATGGAGGTAGCAATGGATTGCAATGAGAAGATGCGCCCCAGCTTGTTTCCCCGCTTAAGCGGATAAAGAGTGTTGCCATGGCAGGGAAAATAATTCCTTTAGACATCCCCAGAACGAAGAGTACGGAAGACAACGGAATCTGTGGTATCGCCGCCATAGCAAAGAAACATAAAGACATCAGCAGCACACCCGCAATCAACCGCAGTTTGGGGGAATATCGGTTGAGAAACAGCATGCTTAGGGTAAATAATGCTCCAATGCTGATAATAGAAAACAAAAGTCCGGTAGACATCATGGACGAATGTCCGCCTCCGCGCAGAGGCAGTTCAAAAAATAGGATTCCTTGGGCACAAGCAATGACAAGAGGCAGAGCAAAGTATCGCCAGGATACAGGCAGGAACTTTCTTTTCTCTTCAACTGGGTTGCTAGGCTTGGCGGGCTCGGTCACTTTTTCATGTTGAACTTCAGGAACGCCTTTGGGCATGGATAACCATGCGATAACGCCAGACAGAATGAGCAGATAACCTAGACTTGCAAAGGTGGCGGAAAATCCAAGAGCTCCGACAATTAGTGCGCCTGCGGCGGGGGATACCACGGATGCGAGTGTATGTACAACGCCATGGCCTGACATATACTTGCCTTGCTTAATCGGATCACTTGATAATTGTGCAAGCAGTGCGAGACAGGCTGGAGACAGAAAAGCAAGTACAAATCCGCTGATGGCCCGCAGGGCGAGCAGCTGCCAAGGCGTGTGAATTTGTGCTTGAATAAGCAAAATGATCCCTGCGCCCAGCAAACTGAATACAATGTAACGACGACTGCCATGTTTGTCGATTTGGGTTCCGGCGATCAGATTGCCTGGGAGATGAGTCAAGGAATAGATGCCCATCATCCAGCCGATGAAGGTAGGGGCTGCCCCGAGCGAGATAGCGAAAGGGGTCAAAATTGGATACTGGGCGTGCAGATCAAAAACAGCAAGGAACAAAAATAGATATAGCCAGATGGCCGTTTTCACATAAGCCCCTCCTTGTTAAGCGATGCATATTCAATAACTGGTCATGACATGTTCCCCGTTCCTTGGACAGAACCTCATGGTACTACTTGTACGCCCGGCGGGACGAACTTAGACCGTTTATTTTTACATAGGAGGGCTTAGCTGACAGCAGCTTCGGAAATCATGTATAATATTCGGGAAGTGTTAATAATCAACTCTAATACGGAAGGTGTAGTCATGAACATAGAAGTAATCAAAGAGTTTGTGATGCAGAACTGGCTGGTGATCGTGGTTGCGTTGATCATTTTGTTCTTTGTTCTGAATGTGGTCAAAACCGTATTGAAATGGGCGATTGCCATCATCATTATTGCGGCTCTACTGATATACAGCGGCATCTCCATCGATCAGATCAAACAGACAGTTACTGATGTACAATCGAGTACAATGGACACATTGAAGAAGGAAGCGACCAGCATGATGCTCAAGGAAGCTTCCAAAGCGACATACATCAAAGGGCAGGATGGTGCATACACCATCACAAGCCCCAATGTGGAGATTAAAGGCAGAACGAATTCGGATAAAGTCGATGTTACATTTCGGGGGATCTCACTGGGTGAATGGAAGGTCGACAATGAAACGATACGAACTTTTGTCAAACAGGCACAGGAGAACGGAACAGCACCGACTTCGTAGTAAAGGAGGAATGGATACGTGCTGCAAAATTGGCTGGACAGTCTGAAAGAATTCAATGGCATAACGATTATGCTGTTGCTGATTGTGGCCGCTTCATTGCTTCAGGGATGGTCCAGAGGTGCTTCGCGTTCTGCGGGAAGACTCTTTGGATTCCTCATGGATGGCATTATGGCGGTCATCGGTATTCTATTATCCATCGGTTTAACATTATGGCTTGCGCCATATGTTCAGCAATGGTTGTCTGTGCATGTCGCAGACATGCCAAACCGTGAGCTGAACCGGTGGGAACAGATGTATTATACATTGATTACGGCCATCGCTGATTTTCCGCTCATGCGGTTTGCCGTGTTGTTTGTGCTTAGTTATGGCTTCATCCGCTTGCTTCTCGGCTTGCTCTCTTCCCTTATTTTCCGAAGAAGATACAGTTCAGCAGAGCAAGAGAGCAGACCAAAAGGATTTTTCAGCCGCTTTACGGGTGCTGTGATTGGTACAGTCATTGGCTCCGTGCGCGGGATGATTGTGATTGCCGTACTGTTCATGATAGTCAGTCTCTATCCGGGCAGCATGTTTAGTCGATACGTGGAGGCTTCGCCCATTTATATGCAAGGAGCCAAATCGGTCATAGAGCCATTATCCGGTACATTTATCAAGGACAAGCTGCCCGTGTTTACCCAAGCCGTCCAAAAGGAACTGGGCGCCATCCTGCAACGCAAGTATGAAGTCGTTGACCATAACATTCCTGCGGATATTGAATCTGCGGCAAAAGAAATTGTGAAAGGCCAAACGACAGATGAAGCCAAAGCCAGGGCATTATATGACTGGGTAGGTTCTCGCATTCAATATGACTATGGTAAAGTGGATGACTATGAGCAAAAGGGCATATGGCACGAGCAGACGCCGCAAAATACATTTGATACACGTGAAGGCGTATGTATTGATTACGCTCGTCTATATGCGGTCATGGCTCGTTCACAGGGGCTGGAAGTCAAAGTGGTTACAGGCCTTGGTTATAACGGGCAGGGTGGATATGGTCCACATGCCTGGAATGAAATATATTTGAGTGATTCGGAAAGCTGGATTCCGCTTGACCCCACGTGGGCAATCAGTGGCGATTGGTTCAATCCTCCTAACTTTGCCGATACCCATCTGAAAGATCAATCAGCTTAACATTACGCCGGACAGGGTCCGGGAGATGACGACGTTGCCAGGTTATCATGCCGGGGCTGTATAGTCTGGACGGTATGCATCAAGTCATGAAAGAGGTAGGATGAATGAACAATCATTCAAAAGAGAAGGACGAACTTACGGACAAGCGGCGCTTCAGTTACCGGATGAACGTATTTTTCTTCGCTTCCTTTGTTATTTTTAGCGTTATTATTGTGCGGCTGGCATTTTTGCAATTCGTGGAAGGGCCTGAGCTGAGTCAGGAGGAAGCGAGCAACATTACCAAAGATGTACCGCTCGCTCCCGTGAGAGGCACTATCTATGATTCCACGGGCGAGGTGAAGCTGGCTTACTCCAAGCCGATTCAATCCTTGTATCTGACCTTATACAAAAATTATGGGGATGTGGATGGCAAGCCTAATCCGAATATAGCGGAAGTGGAGGACATCGCCACCCGGCTGCATGATGTTTTTGAGCAGTATAAGAAAAAGATTCCGAGGCCCTTACGGTCGATAACATCTTAGAAGCCATGGATCTCAATTCGCGTAAAGCAAACGGGTTCATGCCACGTCTGATCAAGAGTGATCTGTCCGATGAGGAAGTAGCCTATTTTCTGCAGCACAAGGATGAATTCAAGGGAATTCAGATTGTAGAGGAAAGTGTGCGCTACTATGATCCGGATACGGTAGCTGTGCAGACGATTGGTTATCTCAAAAAGTTCAAAAGCTCCAAAACACTCAATAAATACAAAGAGGTCGATGAGGCCAATAAAAAGCAAACTGACCCAGGTCTTGTATATACCGAAAATGAGTTTGTTGGCTTTGATGGACTGGAACTGCAATATCAGGATGTTCTGCGGGGGAAAAGCGGTTATAACTCCGTTGATGTTGATTTGCGGAACTTGCCTGAAGGTGTAGCAGGCTCTACCCCACCCGAAAAAGGGTATGACCTAATTACAACCATTAACAAAAATGTTCAGGTGAAGACAGAACAGGCGATAATGGATCAACTAAGCTGGCTGCATACACATCAGGTCTCCGGTAAGCTGCATCCCAATGCAAAAACAGGTTTTGCAGTCGCAATGGAAGTGGATACAGGGAAGATTGTTGCTGCTGCCAGTATGCCAGATTACGACACTAATGTGTGGAGAACTGGCGGTATAAGTACTGAAGATTACGATAGAATAAAATATATTTATCAAAATGGTACCATTCGTGGCTTCCCGCCAGACGATTCGGGTAAACGGGCGGAATCTGTTGTATTGCTTGGTTCCACAATCAAACCGCTCAGTGTATTGATTGGTTTGAAGGAAGGTTTCTTCACTACAAATACAGTTTATTCAGACAGAGGTTCAACGACTTTTGGTGGGGATAACCGCAGAGTACAGAACTCCTCCGGTCACGTGTATGGTTCGTTAACTCCTCGTGATGCGATTCGTCATTCTTCTAACGTGTTTATGATTGACGAAATTGGTAAGAAGCTGTACTCCAAGTATGGCGCCAAGGGAATTGGCGTATGGGATAAGTACATGGAGCAATTCGGTCTTGGTGTGTCTACAGGGGTAGACTTGCCTAATGAGAAGTCTGGTCTCAAAGAATATGAGAATGAATTGGAGAGTTCTTTAACACGTCTGGTATATGCCTCCTTTGGACAACAAGGGAAGTATACAACAATGCAGCTGGCACAGTATGCTACGATGCTAGCGAATAAAGGAAAACGAATGCAGCCACAATTAGTCAGTGAGTTCCGTGATTCAGAAGGCAATGTGGTTGAGAAAATGAAACCGAAAGTGCTCAGCACAGTCGATTTTAATGATGCTTACTGGAATGAAGTACAGCGGGGCATGGCAACCGAAGTAACAGCGTTTAGTGGATTCCCTTATGACTTTGCAAGAAAAACAGGTACATCCACACAGTTAGTCGGAGGCAAATTGGTGGATAACGGGGTATTTATCGCTTATGCACCACGTAACAATCCGAAGCTGGCTGTAGCTGTGGTTATCCCTGAAGGGGGCTTTGGTTCGAGCAGTGCGGCTCCGGTAGCTCGTGCGATCTTCGATGCGTATGACGAGGAGTTTGGTCTGGACGGTGTACCAAAAAAAGATAAAAATAAAGAATCAAATACACAGTAATGTGAGTCTTTGAATCCAAAGAGAGGACCCTTTCGAGGGGCCTCTCTTTTACGTTTTCCAGGACTGAGAGTCCTTTTGCTCATAAGCTGATGCAAATCAATATGTAACAAACATCGTGCATGCCACGTTTTTATAATAGAATGAAAATTTATTTCAGGATTAAAGAGATTAACGATATGTCTGTATTGACATCGTCTCGAAAGAATCCGCATATGTCTCTTCTGTTTACGAAAATGTAACCAAAATCTGGAGGACATGGCAGTTGACCTTTGATAGACTTGTATGAAGAAAGGATGTTATTTGAGTTGAATGATGCAAAACGTGCTGATCGATTAATCTACTTTTACATAAGAACGGAGAGGTTTATCCCATGTTTAACCGATTGAGGAAAAGGAAAATGTCCAATGAAGATCCGCCGGTCAACAAGCCGTCTAGTGTAAGAATGAACATGTTTTTTTTCGCTGCGTTTGTTATATTTAGTATCCTTATTTTCAGGCTGGCTTTTGTGCAATTTGTCGAGGGACCTGAACTGACTTATATGGAGACCAGCCGTAATACTAAAGATATTCCGCTTGCACCTGTGCGTGGCCCCATCTATGATGCGACAGGGAAGGTCGCGCTCGCTTATTCGGAGCCTGTGCAGTCCCTTTATGTGTTGTTGTATGAGGATTATAGAAATGATGACCGCAAGCAGGAAGCGCAGGAACTTGCTGATGAACTGGCGGCTGTATTTAAGAAGTTTAACCCGGGGACAAAGAACAACCAGATGCAGAAGAGATTGTGAGGCGACTGGATTTGGATTATCAGAAGACATTTGGATATGTACCAAGGTTGGTCAAATCCGATTTAACAACCAAAGAGATCGCCTATTTCATGGAGAAAAAAGCGGAATTTCCGGGTGTTATGGTCCTTGAGGAAAATGTCCGAAAATACGATCCGGATGGGGTAGCCGTTCAGGTGGTCGGCTATACAAGAGAATTCAAGCGGGCACCGGACACCCTTAAAAAATATAAAGCCATTCGTGAATCTGCAAGTACCCTGCGTGACCCGGGTCTTGTTTATCACGAAGAAGAGAAGGTAGGCTTTGACGGATTGGAACTGCAATATCAGGAGGAACTTCGTGGACGTAGTGGCTACCAGTCCATTGATATTGATGCACGCAATTTGCCAGACGGAACGATGAATCTGACCCCACCTGAAAAGGGGTATAGTCTAATTACAACCATCAACAAGGAGATTCAGATGGTTGCACAACAAGCTATTACAGATGAATTGAGGAAGTTGCCTAAGGCCATTACGGGATATGCGGTAGCCATGGAAGTGGATACAGGCAACGTAGTGGCTATGGCGAGTATGCCGGACTATGATCCGAATGATTGGGACTATGACAAGATCAAGTATGTATTCCGCAACGGAACCACGGAGTCGTTCCCTCCTAATGAATCAGGTAAAAAGGCCGAGTCCGTTGTTTTGTTGGGTTCCGTTATTAAGCCTCTTAGTGTACTAATTGGATTGAAAGAAGGTTTGTTCAGTACAGGGCAAACCTATTATGACCAAGGCTATGCTACATTAGGTAAAGATGGAAGAAAGGTTAGGAATTCACACTCGGCATTTAACGGCTCTATTACGGCTAGAAGAGCGATTGAAAAATCTTCCAATGCTTTTATGATCGATATGGTGGGTAAGGGCCTTTATAACAAATATGGGGCGACCAAGGGTGTAAAAGTGTGGGACGAACATATGAAAGAGTTCGGTTTGGGAGTATCTACAGGAGTGGATCTTCCGAAAGAGTATCTAGGTACTTTGGAATATAATAGTAAAAATGACGAATCAGGTCTTACACGTCTCGCGTTTGCCTCATTTGGACAGCAAGGTAAATATACAACGCTTCAACTCGCGCAATATACCACAATGCTTGCGAATAAGGGTAAACGGATGGAACCTCATTTGGTAAAAGAAATTCGTGACGCTGATGGCAATGTGGTCAAGAAAATCAAACCAAAAGTGTTAAACGAGGTTGATTTTGCTGATGCATACTGGAATGAAGTGCATAAGGGCATGGTCACCAGAGTAAGTTCGTTTGAAGGTTTTCCCTACGATTATGCGAGAAAAACAGGAACCTCGGAGCAGGGAACAGGACCGAACAAGAAGGAAAACGGGGTGTTTATCGCATTTGCACCACGGGATAATCCGAAGCTGGCTATAGCCGTTGTTGTACCCGAAGGTGGTTTTGGATCGGTCAGTGCATCTCCGATTGCACGCAAAATTTTCGATGCATACGATGAAGTTTATGGCCTTGATGGGACTCCAAAAGGGAAGAAAGATCAGGCGAAAGATACAGAGTAACGTGAAGCAGCGCAGAAGAATTAGGACAGATAAGCAAAAAAGACAAACAAGCTAATTAAATGGCCATCATACTCATTTGGACAGGCAGGGGAAATTATCCCTTGCCTTTTTTTTTGCATCAGCTAAAATTTGCACAAGGGAAACATTATTAGTCGTGTATAAATTTTAATACCTTGTACAACAAAATTAGATTAGGACAATTATGTTAGTAGAGGGAAAGGGGAGATTTAGATTGTTAATGGTGAAGATGAGGAGCATTCAGAGAGGTTTGATGACGCTTGCTGCTGTTGTATTGGTGATCGTACTAACGGCCTGCTCAAGTACAGCGGAAACGGAAGGCAGTGAGGGGAAGGTACAGGTTACAGCCACAACAGGCATGATTGCGGATGTAGCGCGTGAGGTCGGAGGGGCATATGTTGACGTAACCGGGCTGATGGGCCCCGGTGTCGATCCTCACTTGTACAAGGCTTCGCAGGGAGATATTCGGAAGCTGGAGCAAGCGAAAGTCGTTTTTTACAACGGACTGCACCTCGAAGGTAAAATGACAGACATTTTGGAGAAAATGTCCAAGAGCAAAATAGTAACGGCTGTATCGGAGAAAATTCCGGCGGATGAATTGCGATCAGGAGAAGATACAGGCGGCACCGAATACGATCCACACGTTTGGTTTGATGTCAGCCACTGGATGCATGCGGCAGAGGCTGTGCGCGATACACTCGTGGAAGCAGATCCGGAACATGCAGAGGAGTACAAGACCCAGGCAGAGCAATATCTAGCGAAACTGGAAGCATTGGATAACGAAGTGCGGAAAAAATCCAGGAGATTCCGGAAGCCAGTCGAGTATTGGTTACGGCGCATGATGCCTTTAGTTACTTTGGCCAAGCCTATGGCATGAAAGTGATGGGGCTTCAAGGAATCAGTACAGCAGCCGAGTATGGTGCGAGGGATGTTAGTGAGCTGCGGGATTACCTCGTGGATAACCATATCAAGGCTGTATTTGTAGAATCCAGCGTACCGGCAAAGGCAATGGAAGCGATTATTGCCGGGGCAGCCGAAAAAGGACATACGGTAAGCATTGGTGGAGAACTGTTCTCGGATGCAATGGGTGCTGAGGGAACGGAAGAAGGAACGTATATCGGCATGATTCGCCACAACACTAAGACGATTGTAGAAGCATTAAAGTGATAAATCATATAAGAGAGGAGTAAAAGAATATGAGTGAAGCAATTTTATCGGAAAAATCTCAGTCACAACCTAGTGCTAACCATTTGCAGGGAACGCAACCTACATCAGCTCCTCTTAGTGTTCGGGATCTGGCGGTAGCTTACCATAAAAAACCGGTGCTTAGTGGGGTATCTTTTGACATTCCAGAAGGTCAGTTGATTGGCATTTTGGGTCCCAATGGGGCCGGGAAATCAACCTTGATTAAAGCCGTTCTGGGACTAGTTCCTAAAATGCACGGTAAGGTGAAAATTTTTGGTCAGTCCTACCGAGAACAACGTCGCCGGATCGGCTATGTGCCTCAGCGGGAATCCGTGGATTGGGATTTCCCGACTCACGCGCTCGATGTTGTCATGATGGGGCGATATGGACATCTGGGCTGGTTCCGTCGTCCAGGCAAAAAAGAACGGGATCTGGCAGCTCACTGCCTGGAGCAAGTGGGAATGGGCGACTATATGCACCGCCAGATCAGTCAGCTGTCCGGCGGACAACAGCAGCGTGTCTTTCTGGCACGGGCACTGGTACAGGATGCCGATCTGTATTTCATGGATGAGCCATTTGCAGGCGTGGATGCCACAACGGAAAAAGCCATCATTTCACTGTTGGAACAGTTGAAGAAGCAAGGCAAGACCGTACTGGTTGTTCACCATGATCTGGCGACAGTAGAGGAATATTTTGATCATGTGTTACTCCTCAATGGACGGCTGGTTGCAGGTGGACCAACGAATGAAGTATTTGTACCGGATACTTTGCAAGAGACGTACGGAGGCCGGATCGCGATGATCGGAAGCCGGACGGAGAAAGGCCAGGTGTAGTGCATGTGGAACTGGATTGTAGCTATCGTGTCCGACCCCAATACACGCTGGATATTGCTTGGCTGCTTATTGCTTGGATTCAGTAGTGGAATTATAGGTTCCTTTACATTTTTGCGTCGTCAGAGTCTTATGGGGGATACGCTGGCTCATGCAGCTCTGCCAGGGATTTGTATCGCGTTTATGTTGACGGAAACCAAATCCGTAGGATTATTTCTGTTCGGTGCGCTCGTCGCTGGAATTGTGGCGACCTTCGGCATATCGTGGATTACACGGAATTCCCGGATCAAGCAGGATGCGGCGATGGGGATTGTGCTGACTGTATTTTTCGGAATTGGCGTAGTGTTGCTTACTCGGATTCAGCACAGTGCCAGCGGTAGTCAAAGTGGACTCGATAAATACTTGTTTGGTCAGGCCGCATCCATGGTGATGACGGATGTGTATGTGATGGGCGGTGTCTGTCTTGTATTGTTGATTGCCTGTCTTGCATGGTTCAAGGAATTCAAGCTGGTGAGCTTTGACCCGGGCTTTGCACGGGGGATGGGACTGCCAGTTGGCATGCTGGAACAACTGATTCTGCTGTTGACCGTTATAGCGGTTGTTGCGGGGATTCAGGCGGTGGGTGTGGTGCTTGTCGCTGCTTTGCTGGTGACCCCTGCAGCAGCGGCCCGCTGCTGGACGGACTCGCTCTCGCTTATGGTAGTGTTGGCCGGCGTATTTGGAGCACTGAGCGGTGCGACAGGTACGATCTTCAGCACACTTGTGCCTAATCTGCCAACTGGGCCTGTGACGGTATTGGCAGCTACAGTATTATTTGCCGGCTCCGCACTGCTTGCCCCGCGTCGTGGAATATTAGCTCGCCGTTTGCGCAGCATTCAGGCGAAGTCCACTTATTTGAGAGAAGAGCGTGCTACACTCCAGACACTGTCTGCACAGCGAGCACAGCAGGAACGGGGTGAACTGTAATGGCAACGTTCTGGATTATATTAACGGCCATTCTGGTATCCTCTGCCTGCGCTATTCTTGGCTGTTTCCTGATTCTGCGGCGGATGGCTCTGGTCGGAGATGCGATCAGTCATGCGGTTCTCCCGGGTATAGCGATTGCTTTTCTGTGGAGCGGGTCACGTGATTCACTATGGATGCTGCTCGGTGCAACGGTATTTGGATTACTGACGGTATTCTTCATTCAAAGCTTGCAGGCTGGAGGACTATCGTCTGATGCTTCCATTGGGATTGTGTTTACGGCGCTCTTCGCAGTGGGTGTCATTCTCATCAGTCTCAACGCCCAGCATATCGACCTGGATCTGGACTGCGTATTGTTCGGTGAGATCGCTTATGTGCAGTGGGATACCCTGACCTTTGGGGAACGGATGTAGGACCTAGGGCGGTCTGGATGCTTGGCATCACGCTGCTGGTGATCCTTGTTGTGATCGGATTGTTCTACAAGCAATTCAAGCTGTGTGCCTTCGATCCGGCGCTGGCTGCGGCTTGCGGCATTCCGGTGGTGCTGTTTCACTATCTGCTTATGGGGCTCGTCTCCATGACATCGGTGGCTTCATTTGAAAGTGTAGGTTCCATTCTCGTTGTTGGCATGCTCATTGTACCCGCGGCGACGGCTTACCTGCTCACGGATCGACTGGGCAAAATGATTCTGTACAGCGTGCTTGTAGGAGCAGCTTCCTCGGTTGGAGGCTATATCATGGCTTACGCACTGGATGCTTCTATTGCAGGCTGCATGGTGGCGGTAGCCGGCATTCTGTTTGTCTTGGCCCTGCTGTTGTCACCCAAGCATGGTATTGTTTTCCGATATGCTCGTCGCAAATTCGCGGCACGTTAATGGATAAAGCGTAGAAGCCGCCTGCATTGCAGGCGGTTTTTTCATGGATTCCGACACTATTTATCTTGTGGGGGACAGGTCTACGACATGGAACAGACACCTGCTGCAATGTTGCAAAGGTTCACCCACATCGCGGGTTACTTTGTTGCAGGCCGACGATCTGTGGTAAAATGTCGTTAGCTGTGACGTCCGGAGCATCCGCCTACGCGAATGCCGGGCGATCTTTTTGTGAGAGTATGTTAGATAGGGAGAAGTAGAGAGACCATTAAGGAGGTAATACAGCATGAGTGAACTAAAATACAAATTGCTTGCATTGGATATGGATGGAACACTGCTCAACGATAATCACGAAATTACACAGGAAACCGCCAAATGGATTCAGATCGCCATTCGCCGGGGAGTGCATGTGTGCCTTTCAACAGGAAGAGCTGTTTTTCATGCGATGCCTTATGCGGTACAGCTTGGGCTGGAGACCCCGATGATTACGGTCAATGGCAGTGAAGTCTGGAAAGCTCCGCATGATTTGCATATGCGCCATCTAATGGACCCGTCACTGATCCGCAAAATGCAGGAGATTGGCGAAAAATATAATAGCTGGTACTGGGCATACTCCGTTGAAGAGCTGTTCAACCGTGATCGCTGGACAGACAATATCGAAGGTCTGGAATGGCTGAAATTCGGATTCAATACCGAAGTGGATGAAGTCCGTCACCAGATTATGATGGAGCTGCAACAAATGGGCGGCCTGCAAATGACGAACTCCTCACCTGTTAATATTGAGATTAACCCTGGCGGTGTATCCAAAGCGAGCGGTGTAGCTGAAGTCTGCAAGCTGCTGGGCATAGAGATGTCCGAAGTGGTCGCTGTTGGAGACAGCTTGAATGATCTGGCTGTCATTGAAGCTGTGGGTCTTGGGGTTGCCATGGGCAATGCGCAGGAGCAGGTGAAGGAAGCGGCTGACCTGATCGTAGCGAGCAATAACGAAGATGGCATTGTCGAAGTCATCCGTGAACATATTTTGAAGGGGGAATAACCTTTGCTTGCAACCGTTGGCTGGATTTTAATTGTACTGCTGTTTGCGGTAGGCATGGCCGGAACGGTATATCCCATACTGCCTGGTGCTATCGCGATTTTCTTCGCGTTTCTGGTCTATGGCTGGTTCTTCAGCTTTGATCCGTTCGGTGTATGGTTCTGGATCATCCAGATATTGATCGTAGTTGTGTTGTTCGTGGCTGATTATGTCGTCAGTGCCTGGGGTGTGAAGAAATTCGGCGGCTCCAAATTATCAACGACACTCAGTACGATTGGTGTCATCATTGGTCCATTTGTCATTCCGGCGTTCGGACTGGTATTGGGCCCGTTTATCGGTGCTTTTATCGGGGAACTAATCGGTGGGTCTTCACCTTCCAAAGCTTCCAAAGTCGGATTTGGTTCCGTGGTGGGGCTGTTTACAAGCACCGTCATGAAAATTATTTTGCAAATCGTCATGATCGTCCTGTTTATTATCTGGGTCGTAAGATTCGCATAGACGTTCGGGAGTCGTTTCATCTGGATGCACGTCGGTGTGGGGAAAGAAGGGGAATTGGCTTGTCTAAGAAAGAAACATTCATTAAGGGGACGCTCATTCTGGCGGCCGCTGCACTGATCGCGAGGGTACTCGGATTGGTACAACGGGTGCCGCTCGAGCATATCCTCGGCGATATCGGTAACGCATCGTTTACCATCTCCAATACGGTATATTTAATGCTGTTAACTGTAGCTACAGCGGGTATACCAAGCACGCTTAGTAAAATGGTGTCGGAACGTTATGCGCTGGGACGCGCAAGTGAAGCACAACAAATCTACCGTGCAGCCCTGATCTTTGCGGCTGTAGCCGGGGTAGTCATGTCTGCTTTATTGTGGTTCGCGGCACCTTATTATGCGACGTACGTGTCCAAAGTGCCGGAATCGGTGAGCGCCATTCGAGCCCTGGCTCCAGCGCTCCTGCTCTTTCCAGCCATCGCCATGATGCGAGGATATTTCCAGGGTCGCGGCAACATGACGGCAGGCGGGATTTCACAGATTGTGGAGCAGTTTGCACGCGTGGGTACAGCGATTATCGTGGCGTTTGTTATGCTGCAATGGAATTACGATGATCAAACGATCGCCGCGGGGGCTTCATTTGGGGGCGTATTCGGAAGCATCGGTGCGTTTGGCGTCATGCTGTACTTCACCTTAAAGCTTCGCAAAAATGACCGTGCAGCGCAATTGAATTACGAGCGTGTAGAGCAACTGCCTATGCGGGGCATCTACAGTGATATATTCAAACTTTCGATTCCAATTGTATTATCTTCACTCGCTGTTCCGGCAATTAACTTTATCGATTCATCGCTGGTAGTTCCGCTCCTTAGCGGTCGTATTGGACTGGAAGAAGCGACAGGTGTACTTGCGATCCTCGGTGCTAAGGCCCAAAGTATCGCAGGCATCCCGCCGATTCTGGCTATCGCTCTGAGTCAATCGCTTGTGCCAGTCATTTCAGCAGCTTTTGCACGTAAGGATGAGGTTCATCTGAAAAATCAGGTGACGCTTGCTTTGCGCATTTCGATTCTGACAGGAATGCCAATCGTTATCGCGCTGTGTGCGGCGGCGTATTCCGTTAACGGCTTACTGTTCACCAGTCCAGACGGGACACCCATCATTACATTGCTGACGTTCGGTACCATTTTCCAAATTACGATGATGACTACCAACTCTATTTTGCTTGGGGTGGGCAAACCACGGATCACCATGATCAGTGTGGCAGCAGGTATCGTGGTCAAACTTGTAGCGAGCCTGATTCTGGCTCCGATCTTTGGCATCTACGGGATCATTATTGCGACCGCATTGTGTTTCCTGGTTATTACGTACCTGAACCTGCGGGTGCTTCGGAAAATTGTTGATTTCTCAATCATGGGAGATCGCTGGAAAGGGTTCATCATTACCGTACTGCTTGCGGCGGGTGTTGGTTTTGCGGCCAACTGGGCCGGGAACTCCATCTTTGATTTATTCCTGCCAACACGTGTATCTTTCCTCGTTACCTGTCTGTTTGTGGGTGCTCTTGTGGTGGTTGTGTATCTGGTACTCATGGTTGTTCTGCGTGTGCTCCGTAAAGACGAGCTGGGCAGTTACCCTCGTATTTTGCAAAAAATACTCCGTCCGCTCATGCGTCTTCAACGTGGAGCCGGGCAACGTGGATAACTATTCAGCATACAATTCACAACTTCGTTATCTGTTTGAAATAAGTACAAGCTCTGTCTGCTATTATAGTGGACAGGGCTTTTTTGTATGTCCAAGATGGCTGAATTAAGAACCTAATCGATAAGGGTACGCGTTCCACTTTCTAGACGATGTCCTTGTATGGGTGACCGCACTTAATGCGTCAAGGTTTGGGCATCATGGGCCAACGCGGTTTTCAGCATCCCATACCGATGTTCATGGCTCATCTCGAACAACCATGGGCGGCGCGGGATTGTGAGATGACCGAGACAGTCGCGATTTTGCAGCCAATCCTGCCTTGTTATCGGTTCATATGGCGTATCACCCCATACGGCCAGCAGTTCAGGACTATATAACCGTTGTCCTTCCGCCAGCCATTCTTGATCCAGCAGCTCCTGGCTATATAACTCATCTTCTCCGGCTTCATCTTCATGTGCGGTGAACAGACCGGGCCAATATTCAGCACGTGAACCATGGTGAGGAACCGAGCGCGCAAACTCCAGCACCTGTGTGAAAACTTGCTCGACTCCAAACAGCATCGCATATAAACCTTTGCCAAACATAATTCGCTCATCCAGCTTGCCAAAATGTTCAATTACCCGGCCTGCAAGCCCCTTTTCTCGTCCTAGTGGGAAAACGATATGATTCAACCCAGCCAGATTATGCAGATGAAATGAGGGTTTGGAGAGCACTTCTTTTTGAAAATAGGGATGCTGCACCACCCGGCTCTCGATATAGTTCTGCTCATTAATAATTAACGCCACACACAGCAGCGAGCTGCATCGCTCCAGCCAAAATCGTTCCCAGAACGGTGTCATGAACGCCGATACATGAAAATGGGACAACAAATGAAAACAGCTTCGGCCGATCCGGCGGCTGTTCATATACAACAGAAGCTGGGGATACGCATCCTGGAAAATGAGTGCATTACAACGCTCAAGTAATCGGTACATGTGCTCACGGTCGGTTTGATTTTGCAGATTGTGCATAAGATCACTCTGAAGATCGGTCATATGATATCCGCCGTTGCGGGACACCATATGGGCAAGCAGGGCCCAATGCAGCTCTGGATACTGTTCATAACATTCCAGATATGCTGCTGTGCGAGTAATGTTACTGCGGTTGTTTTCCTGCGTTAAGGTTTTAATCTCTTCCAGAATAATGCAGTCCTCTTCACAGACCAGTGCACTGAGCTTATTTCGGGCAAAAGTACTCTCGTTGCCAGGCAGAAGGCGCTCCACCTCAGTTTGTAAGGCAGCAGCCATGTCAGAGTCCCAAGCCATATCACGCAAGGGATGACGAAGCTGTGCAGAGGCCTGCCAAGCCGCCTGTTTACCCCGCCACACTTCCCGGGCCGCACCTGGGATGGATCGAACCATATGCAATATCGACCCGTGATGGGCAGACTCGGAGGCATTCGTTTTAATGGAAGTCATGACATGACATCCTTTCCTGATCATCTGTATACAGTTTGTTTTTTAATGCTGTTGATTTAAGTATGCGCTGAATATTTGACTTCCACTCCGCAATTTGCTTCACTTAGAGAATAAGACAAGGTATAGAAAGGAAGATGCTGTGATGGAAAAGATAACATCCAAACCGGAATTCGATGTGGCGATCCAATCTTCGCGTTTAACTGTAGCCGTATTTAAGGCGGATTGGTGTGGTGATTGCAAGTTCATCGATCCCTTTATGCCTGAAGTTGAAGAGCAGTTTGCACGTGAGCTGACACTGGTTGAGGTCGATGTGGATCAGGTGGGGACAGTGAGCGAAGAGCAAAATATCCTTGGTATTCCAAGCTTTGTAGCTTACACGGATGGCCGTGAACTCGTTCGATATGTGAACAAACTGCGCAAGTCGAGAGAAGAGATTGAGCAATTCCTGCAGCGTGCAGTTGAGGTATATAACACGATTCATCAATAAAAAGTATGACAGCTTCACTATGTAAAAGGTTATAATTAAAGGAACGCCATTTCTCTTGAAATAGGGAAGTGGCGTTTGTATTTTTAACATTTTTCGGGGAAGCTAGTGATGTACATAGGTCCTAATAAATGGAGGGTCAGTTTTTCGACAGACGTTAACATTTTGTCACAAAGCGCGACGTCAATGACACATTTATCCGGTATAATGAATTTAGTTGTGAAATAAGTGTCAAAGTATCGAATCAAGCGGAGGATGTAGTTCTTCGCCATCTTAAACCAACAGCGGGTGAGAAAAAAATTGAAGCACTTAACCTTGTTTAAATGGTTAACCGTATTAACCTGTCTTGTCATGTTTCTGGCTACATTTGGCGGAGGCGTTGTAACCCGAACGGAATCAGGCCTCGGCTGCGGTGCAGAATGGCCTTTATGTAACGGAAAACTTGTGCCTGCGCACACTGTTGCCTCACTTATTGAATTTTCCCATCGCGCTGTAAGCGCACTGGCAGGGCTGTTGTCCATAGCCTCTTTTGTAGCATTTTTACGGTTTGGCAAATCACGCCGTGACCTGCAATTGTTTTCATTGTTAACGCTGATATTTGTTATCGTCCAGGGAATTATGGGGGCCTTTGCCGTCGTTTTCTCCCAATCTTCCGCAGTCATGGCACTGCATTTCGGCTTTGCACTGATCGCCTTTGCCAGCTCCTTGATGATGGCGCTTGGTATTCGGCAGGAGGTTCGCCACGGTGGATTGGAACGACTCAATCGATATCCGCGGGTCAGTAAAGGTTTTCGTAATCTGGTGTGGTTCTCTACGATCTATACGTACCTCGTGGTATATACTGGGGCATTCGTGAGCCATACGGATTCGGCAGGAGGCTGTTCCGGCTTTCCGCTCTGTAACGGACAGATTATTCCCGAGCTCTCGGGAGGCGTGGCGGTTGCTTTCGCTCACCGGGTTGCGGCTGTTTCATTAGTGATTGTCATTGCAATCCTCGGTCATTTTGCGTATCGCAAACATCCGGATAACACAGAGCTAAGAGCGTTAGGTGTCATTTCTGTTGTGCTGGTTCTGTTGCAAGTGGTCATTGGTTTTGGACTGATGCTTACGATGAATCGCCCGGAAGTGTACATGTTCGTGGCGCTGGCGCATATGCTCGATATTGCCATTTTATTCGGTGTACTAACCTATATGAGTTTCCTGGTGTACAAGTTGCATCGGCCCGTTAACCGGTTCTAATATATCCGAATTATTGTCGTTCAGGGGATGAATCCAGTGAAGTTCACCATCCGATGATGTACATCATTGGACAGGTGAACTTTGTTTGATGTCAGGCGTGTCAGGGCACCCTATTGTAAGCAGCGGTCATACGTTTACTCTGATTCCGATTTTGTTTAAATATGATGAATTATGATTATTTTGATGATCTGCAGAGTGGAAAGAGGAGGCTATATATGCTGCGAACGTTGCTGGGTGAAAAGCCGCGTAAAAACGAAGGGATACTGAAGGATGCAATAGAAGCGATGGCGGATACGCTTGAGTTATTTCAGCGACAGATGCATGTGGACCATGATCCAACCCATGATTATCGTAAACTGTATGTGTGGACCCAGGGACTCATCTCCTCGCTGGATGAGCTGGAACAGAGCTGTTTTGCTGCTTCCCATTTTCGTCAGAAAGTCAAAGCAGGCTCTACGGATGATATGACGTTACCCGAAAAAGCGGAATATGCCCGTTATGTCTACTTCTATAAGGATGGCTTCATCCGATGTTTTGCCATTCTGGATAAGTTAGGTACAGTGTTGAATGAAATATTTGAGCTAAATACGACCAATGTTAAAACCCATTTTTCTTATTTTACCGTATTAAGACAGTTCGGATATGACAAACTGCATCATGATCTTGCCAACGAACTGATCCAGATTAAAGACTCTTACCGTGAGCCAATGAGCAAATTGCGCAAACGACGAAACATGGAGATTCATTACATGAACTCCGAAATGCAGGATGATCTGTGGCAGCTGCACCAGACTCTGCAAGGGAAAGTGAAGCTGGAGGATCTGGATCAGCATCTCTTGGAACTCCGCCAGGGTGTGGATATGGTATGTGAGACGTTAAAAGCAGCCTATGGCTACATCAACAAGAAGTGGCATAAGCAAGGAATAACTCAATCCGGAAAGTAATTAGTTTGAAATATTTCCCTTTGACAAATCGGAATACTTGGATTATACTGAGTTCCTGATCGACAGTTAGATGGAATTAACATTTATGACATTAACATTATAACTACTGAACTTATAAATTAAATATTTCTTATCGAGAGCGGCGGAGGGACAGGCCCGATGAAGCCCGGCAACCGATTTATAACTGCATGACAGCTGTGTCATTCTTTATAGATGTTAGGTGCTAATTCCTACAAAATGTGTGCAAGGCACAATTTTGGCAGATGAGAAGGTATAATCTTTCACGTGAAGAGCCCTTTTTGTTTCTGCAAAAGGGGCTCTTTTTTGTACATCGAAGGGGAGTTTTCCTTTCATTCGGGTAAAGATACATGTAAGCAGTGGGAAGGAGCAAGTAATTTTGATTGAATTAAAAGGTTTAACCAAGACGTACGGTAAAGGTTCAAAAAGTACGACGGCCTTATCGGATCTAAATTTGAATATCCGCAAGGGTGAAATATTCGGAGTTATCGGTCATTCCGGTGCAGGCAAGAGTACATTGATCCGTTGTATCAATTTGCTCGAACGCCCGACGGCCGGCGAGGTTTGGGTGGATGGAATCAATTTAACCAGTCTGGGCAAGACCGATTTGCAACAACAACGGCGTAAGATCGGCATGATTTTTCAACACTTTAATCTGTTATCCTCAGCTACGGTATATGACAATGTGGCTTTTCCTTTGAAGCTGGTCAATACTCCCAAGGATGCAATGGATCGGAAAGTGAAGGAAATGCTCGCATTGGTTGGACTGGAGGACCACAGCAATAAATATCCGGCCCAACTGTCAGGTGGACAGAAACAAAGGGTGGGTATTGCGAGAGCACTCGCGAGTGATCCAAACGTGCTGCTGTGTGATGAAGCTACATCGGCACTTGATCCCCAGACAACTGATTCGATTCTCAAGTTGTTGCTGGATATTAATGAAAAGTACAACCTCACCATTGTTCTGATCACCCATGAGATGCACGTGATTCAGAATATCTGTGATCAGGTGGCGGTTATCCATCAGGGAGGCATCGTGGAGCAAGGGCCGGTGACGGAAGTATTCCTCAAGCCGCAGCATGCAATTACGCGTGACTTTATGATGCGGGACCATGAGGTGGGGATAGCATTGGAAGAGACTGCTCTGGCGAGTGCAGATGTTTCATTGCAGACGGACGGATCTTCTAAGCTTGTGAAAATATCCTTCCTGGGCAATAAAACCTATGAGGCGATTTTGTCCAGAACGGTTCGCAAAACAGGAGTGGATTTCGCCATTTTGCAAGGCACCATTTCGACGATCAAACAAGTTCCTTATGGGCAGCTGACCGTTCGGTTTGAGGGACAGTCGGATGAGATTAACCTCACCATTCATGAGTTAATCGCCCAGGGACTTGATGTGGAGGTGCTTCGTTAAATGGATTTTTCAACAGTGCGTTGGGAAGAAATCGGTAAGGCTTCAATTGAAACACTGCAAATTCTGGGAGCATCGGGACTGTTCACGATCATCATTGGTTTGCCGCTGGGCGTATTGCTGTTCATGACAGCAAGGTCGGCTTCAATCAAGTCTCAAGTGGTGTACACTATACTTTCGTTTATTGTAAACATTCTGCGATCCGTGCCATTTATCATTCTGATTGTTGCACTCATTCCGTTCACGCGTTCACTGGTCGGCACAGCTACAGGCGTACTGGGTGTTATACCACCGCTCGTCATTGCCGCTGCTCCATACTTTGCCCGGTTGGTGGAAACTACACTGCGTGAAGTGGATCGAGGCGTCATCGAAGCGGCGCAGGCGATGGGAGCTTCAACCGGACAGATTGTAAGGCGTGTGCTTCTGCCAGAGGCACTGCCGGGTCTGTTAGCCGGAATTACCATTACCATCGTTACCCTTGTCTCCTACACGGCGATGGCGGGCATGGTTGGTGGTGGAGGGTTGGGAACATTGGCAATAAATTATGGCTACTATCGATATCAGAATGAAATTATGATTATAGCTGTTGTATTTATGGTTATTCTGGTGCAAGTGCTTCAGATGGCTGGCGATCGTTTGGTTAAATGGTTCACCAGGAAATAACACATATATAGCATTTGCCTGATTCGGTATCGACTTGGTGCAAAATGCAAAAAAATTATTGGAGAAGGGGTTTTACACATGAAAAAATGGTCTTTTGCTCTACTAAGCATTATGCTGATTGCGGTTCTTGCGGCTTGCGGAAACAACAAGGATTCCGACAGCGGCGCTGACAATGCTGGAGGCGCACCGCGCACCGTCGAATTGAAAGTGGGAGCATCACCTACACCACATGCGGAAATTTTGGAAAGCATCAAGCCTGAACTCGAAGCTGAAGGCATTCGCTTGCAAATCGTGACTTTCAATGACTATGTTCAACCTAACCAACAACTTGAAGATAAACAGTTGGATGCGAACTTTTTCCAACACCAGCCTTACCTGGATACAGAGAACAAAGAACGTGGTTTTCACCTCGTTGCTGTAACACCTGTGCATGTTGAGCCATTTGCTGGCTACTCCAAAAAAATCAAATCATTGGATGAGCTGAAAGACGGTGCCAAAGTAGCGATTCCGAATGACCCGTCCAACGGTGGACGTGCACTGTTGTTGCTGGCCAAAGAAGGCTTGATTACGCTCAAAGATGACACCAATATCGTTTCAACGATTCAGGATATTACAGCCAATCCAAAAAACCTGGATATTATCGAGCTGGATGCAGCCATGATGCCTCGTCAACTGGATGAAGCAGACCTGGTATTCATCAACGCCAACTACGCGCTGGAAGCCAATCTGAACCCGGAGAAGGATGCGTTGTTAATCGAGGACCTGCAAGGTAACCCATATGCAAACATCCTCGTATCCCGTGAAGATAACAAAGATGCAGATGCCATCCAAAAACTGGCTGCAGCCCTACATTCCGAAGAGGTTAAAAAATTCATCAAAGAACGTTATCAAGGTGCTGTAGAACCTGCGTTTTAAGCTAAACGATTAAGTTGAAATTTAATGGTAGACCCGGCTCCACTTCTTATGGAGCCACTACAAAACGCCCTGCCTTCTCTTTGTAGAGAAGGCAGGGCGTTTTGTTTTGTACGTTATGTTAAGCGCTTCGATGTAGAGCACTTTAAGTACTTTACTTTATAAGATTTAACGTTTATTCGGATCAGTATCCGAACGTCCATCTGTCTGTTGGCTGTCATAGTCTGTGGACTCCTGTCCGGCAGCATGCTGTTGGTAAGCTTCTTCAGCAGGAGATAGCGAATTCTGATCTCCTGGGTCAGTATCCTTTTTGCGGCCAGTCAGCTTGCGACGAATCCATCCAAAAGCGCCAACAATGGCGGCTACGATGACAAACCACCCCTTTTTAAGCAAGAGCAATAAACCGACTTTCTTGGCTACAGCCACACCAGCACCACCGAGAATCAGACTGGTTAGGCCAAGTTCAGATTTTTTGTCTACGGATGCATCAAACTCTTCATACGTGTTTCCTTTGGTCACGTTGAGCTGATTAAGCACGGAGCTTTCAAACTGTTTGCGGTTTTCTTCAAAATTAGCACTATCCGTAACGAGAATAACACCGATGTACCCTTCGCGGGTGAGTACGTTCACATTGTAATTGACGAGTTTTGCCTGCTCTGCATCCTCAAGACCAAGAGAATAGATCAGTTGATGCTTGGTGCTGTCATAGGCGGGCTCAATCTCCCATCCGGTAATAAACAGCTGATTTTCGGGTGTGGTTTTCTCATTTTGCTCTTCTGTACCTCGTTTGTAGCTATCGAGCAGTTCATCAGCATCCAGATCGTCCTTTTCACTGTCATCGACATGGCCGGTATCGTTATATTCAAAGATAACATACCAGTTGGAGTTTTCACCGGCGCCATAGATACTTCCAATTTCCGTTCCGTTGGGGAAGGAGTCCGTGTCCTTCAGAAACCTTTGGGTGTTAGCTGCATCGAGATAGGAGAGATTTTCAGCTACGGTTAATGTTGCTTTGTTATCAAGTACTACATTTGACGGCCCATCAATCCATTGATAATCTTCGGTGGAACTATTGCTTTCACTTTCTGCAGATGCTGTGGTCGAGAATGGAGCTTGAAATGAGGCGACAAGCAAAATTGCGAGTAGAGAGGCTAACCATCTTTTCATTTACGTTATATCCCTTTCGAAGGTGTCATGCAATGTAGTCATTTACATGAACATATGTATTGTGTCGTTATATTCATAAGAAAATAAGGACTTATCGACATTACCATAGGCATCCGGGCCAGACAAGGGAAATATGGATATAAAGGGTTAATTTTGCTTCAAAAGACCTAATTCAATTTATTTAAGTTATTTGAAAGATAAGTATTTAGTCCTTAAATTACACTTTCTTGCAAATGGTACAGATTGGTGGGAAACGCGAGTTGTGGGGAATGATAAATCTTTTATACTGGATGAGTGACTGCTCTTTGAAGAGGGGGATGAACGTGAAGGGAAAGATTGCCCTCATAACGGGAAGTGCCAAAGGTCTTGGTAAAATGACAGCTCTCCGTCTGGCGGACCAGGGGTGCCATATTGCCCTGAATTACGTACACAGTCGTACGGAAGCCGAGGCATTAGAGGCTGAAATTATAGCCAAGGGTGTGCGGTGTATTGCCGTCCAGGCCGATATTTCCAAGACAGAAGAGATCACCATGCTGGTTGCACAGGTCGAAGAGAAGTTAGGCAGCATTGATATTCTGGTGAACAACGCCGGTCCGTTTGTCCGTGAACGTCGACTATTTGCCGAGTATTCGGAAGCTGAAGTTCAGATGCTTGTGCAAGGAAACCTGCTTGGACCGATGCTGCTGGATCAGCGTGTATTGCCGGAAATGCGGCGCAAGCAGTGGGGCAGAATTATACATTTTGGCTTCAGTCATGCGGGAGAAGCAAGATCATGGCCTCATCGAGCGGTGTATGCTGCGGCGAAGGTAGGTCTCGTTTCATTTACAAAGACACTTGCTGTGGAGGAAGCTCCTTACGGCATTACGGTTAATATGGTATGTCCGGGTGATATTCGCGGTGCCAACAAGGAAAAAACGATTGATGAGATGGCAGGAATTACCGACGAGGAAACGCCAAGAGGACGTCCCGGAAGTGGTGAAGATATTGCGCGAGTGATCACCTATCTGTGTCTCGATCATTCCGATTTTATAACAGGCAACATTATGGATGTATCTGGAGGACTTGATCCGATTCGTCCCAACATCCTGCGTGAGGATGGCGAAGTGCGGACTTAGGCGTGAAATGCAAGGATAAGGCATAATCAGGTTCGATGAAAAAAGGGACTGCCTTCATTTGCACAAAAAAGAGCCCTCCGCTTCATGCGAAGCGAAAGGCTCTTGAAGTTTATTTCGTGAAGGATTGATTAGAATACTTGTACGACTTCTTCGACACCTTCAACTTCTTCAAGAAGGGCGCGTTCAATCCCGGCTTTTAAGGTAATGGTGGAGCTTGGGCAGCTGCCGCAGGCACCGACCAGTTTCAGCTTAATGATGCCGTCCTCCACGTCGACCAGTTCCACGTCACCGCCATCGCGTTGCAGGAACGGACGAAGTTTGTCAAGCACTTCAGATACCTCATCGTACATGGTGCTTTGTGCGTTTTCGCTCATTTTTTTCAACTCCTTTCCTCACTATATTATATTACAAATGGCCATAAAATAAAATGGTCAAACAAAGCAGGTGAACCTACATGAGACCGATTATTGAATTTTGTGCCAATAATATGCATTTTGGCACAGATGAAGTCATGGATCAACTGGAAGAAAATCCAGACTATGATGTGATAGAATACGGCTGCCTCAGCAATTGCGGCCAATGTTACATGACTCCATTTGCACTGGTGAATGGCGAGCTTGTCATTACCGACAAAGTGGAGGATTTATATAACGCAATATTGGCCAAAATTGCCGAAGCTGATGCCTGGAGCGAGCTTGATCTCGATTAACCGAGATGACGCTTGGACATCCAGAGCACGCCACTTTTTAAAATACGAGGCACACGTCCCATCATAGACGTTTTGCCCATCAGCCCAAACCCAGCCTTCTTGCCGAGTGCACCGAGTGTGCCACGAAGCTTGAGTGGCTGCGGATTGGGCTTTTCGCCTTTCCAGAGGGCATGCTGAATATGAGCGATTTGTTCGCCCTGTACTTCGGCAGCTTGACCGCTTGGTGCATAAGGCACGCTGGCGCAGTCACCTACAACATAGACATCAGTATATTCTGGAATTTGATAATATTCGTTCAGTACGACACGACCTTGTGGGTCCTTTGTCACATCGAGATCCTGTACGACTTTTACGGGCTGAATTCCGGCAGTCCAGACTACCGCATCCGTTAGAATTTCTTCATCCCGGTTGAAAATGGCATGTGGTTCAACATGTGAAATGGCGATATGTCCACGTGTCTCGACCTGGTGTTCGTTAAACCACTCATGAACATAAGCGGACAAACGCTGCGGGAAAGCGGATAATACACGTTCACCACGGTCCAGGATGCTAATGTTCAGATCCGGTCTGCTCTCACGAAGCTCGGCAGCCATCTCAACGCCGCTCAATCCACCGCCGACAATATGCACGTTACCATACGCTTTGACTTCGTTAAGACGAAGGTAGGTTTCCCGTGTTTTGCTGAAGCTTTGAATGGTACAGCTGTATTCCTCGGCTCCCGGCGTATTGTGGAATCGGTCTGTACATCCAAGTCCAATTACGAGCTTGTCATATTCCAGCGGGTCCTGGCCTTCAAATTCAATCTGACGCTGTTCCAGGTCAATCGAAGTTACTTCTCCGTAACGGTAAGTGACTTTGTCGCTCACTGGAAACTGGATGCGCAGGTCATAGTCGGATACGGTCCCTGCTGCGAGTGCGTAATATTCTGTCTTCAATCCTTGGAATGGGCTCCGGTCCACCAACACGATTTGTGTATCTGACGGGATTTTGCCTTCCAAAAGTTCTTTAATAATTGTGAGGCCACCATAGCCGCCTCCGAGAATGACGAAATTTTTCATGACTTGGCTTCCTTTCTGCATCAGTCCCATGTGAACGGGGCTGTAACCTGTGGAGCAGCTATGCAATAACATAGCTGCTCCTTTTGTTTTTTATTTGAAATGATTGAAAATAGGAATTTAAAATTACGGATATGCTCCAGCAATTCGCACCCCTCCATTCCAAACGGCTCCCGGGTAGCTTGAAAGTCGACTGCTGGAGTGATGCTCTTGTTACATGCTACTCGTACACTTGAATTTCATTGTAGAACGTATCGCGCTCCACAGGAATACGCCCAGCACCCTTAATTAACCATATAAGCTCTTTGCGGGTGAGACCTTCAGGCGTTAGTGCGCCTGCTGCATGACTAATCCGTTCGCGAACGATCGTGCCGTGTGCATCCGAAGCACCGAATCCAAGGGCAACTTGAGTCAGCTGTGGACCGATGTTGATGAAGTAGGCTTTGATATGATCGATGTTATCAAGCATCAGACGGCTGATCGCAATCGTTTTGAGATCCTCGTAAGCGGAGTTACGACGCATGATACTCGCGTTTTTGCTTTTCGGCTGCATGGATAGAGGGATAAAGACCATGAATCCGTTCGTCTCATCCTGAAGCTCGCGAATTTGTGCCATATGGTTTACACGGTCCTCATAGGACTCAATGGATCCATAAAGCATTGTAGTGTGCGTGCGCATGCCCAGATTATGAGCAGTACGGTGCACTTCCAGATAGCGGTCAACGTTCGCTTTGTCCACACGCATTTTTTTACGGTATTCATCGGACAAAATCTCTGCGCCGCCGCCGGTCAGTGATTTCAAACCTGCCTTTTGCAGCTCCTGTAACACTTCCTTGATGCTCAGTCCGCTGATACGAGTGAAGAAATCAATCTCGGCAGCCGTGTAGGCTTTCAGCGTAACATCCGGATATTTTTCGTTTAAAGCACGCAAGGAATCGACATAATATTGAAAAGGAACATGGTTGTTATGTCCGCCTACAATATGGAACTCGCGTACACCTGGGTGAATATGCTGTTCTACGTAATCGATCATTTCCTGACCGGACAACGTGTAAGAACCATCTTCGCCTTGATCTTTGCGGAAGTTACAGAAAGCACAGTGGGCTTCGCATACGTTGGTAAAATAAAGGCTCATGTTTTCAATAAAGTAAACCTTCTTGCCATTCTTACGCAGGTTGACCTCATTGGCCAATTGGCCCAAAGTCAGCAGATCATCCGATTCATACAGATAAACGCCATCTTCTACGTTCAGCCTTACGCCGTTCTGTACCTTCTCAACGATTTCAGCCATTCTTTTGTCTGTGAACGGTGTTACCAATGTAGACATGTTGTATCCTCCTATTCTTAACCGGAATCGAGTTGGGTTGTAGGACTTACTTACAGAACTACATAGAAAAGATGCGGTCATCTGCCGCCATCTTATGTGGACTAACTCTTATTTACCCGGTGCAGCTTGTGCTGCGTACGTAAAACTAATTTTTTCATGTAAACGAGTCTTGTGACTCTATATGCATTGGGGACTGCGTGCAGTCTCGAAATGTGAAAAAAATTACAACTCCATATATGCCCATCACCTGAATAAGTCATGACAAAATATCGACATTTCAAAGCGATCACCTACCCATTATAAACCTCGTGTCCCGGGGGTTCAATACACTGGGAAGAAAAAGGAGATAAGGGGGAACGCGGAAACAGGCAAAGATGACTTGAGCCCCTTGACGGGGTGGAGTATAATTTAAGGGAGAGTTAACGAAAAGGAGAGTGACCTGGCATGATTAGCATCAGCGAAACGGCTGCAGACCGATTGAAAGAAATGCTTGCACAGCAAGAGGCACCTGGTATGTTCTTGCGTCTTGGCGTAGCACCGGGCGGTTGTACCGGATTTTCGTACGCCATGGGCTTTGACGATAAAGAGTCCGATGAGGACCTCTATATGGATATTCAGAATATGAAGGTTGTTGTAGAGAAGGAAAACCTGAAATATTTGAATGGACTCGAAATTGATTTTGAAGAATCCGGCATGTCCGGCGGTTTCACCATCCACAACCCGAACGCAGTGGCAACCTGCGGCTGTGGATCATCCTTCCGTACACGTGAAGAAGCGGGCGTACCTGATAAAGATTGTTAATCATGGTGAATCAAGACCTCTATAGCGGATTAGTCTCGTACTAATCACGTTATGGAGGTTTTTTTGTAAGTTGACAAGTTATGTTGTAACTAATATAGTTACATTATAAAGTTTATAAATACGAACCCAAAGGAGAGATTAAGATGAAAATTGGAATTATTGGCGCGACAGGCAAAGCGGGAAATTTGATTTTGAAAGAAGCGTTGGATAGAGGGCATGAAGTGACAGCAATCGTTCGGAATGCATCCAAGGTGGAAGATAAAAGTCTGAATGTACTTGAAAAAGACGTATTCGACCTCACGGCAGAGGATGCCAAATCATTTGACGTCATCGTCAATGCATTCGGTGCGCCAGCCGGGAAAGAGAATCTGCATGTGGAAGCAGGACAAGCCTTGATTAATACTCTGAAAGATGCTCCGAATACTCGACTGATCGTTGTTGGCGGAGCAGGAAGCCTGTTCACGGACGATTCGAAAACACTGCGTGTAGTGGACTCTCCAGGATTCCCTGATGCGTACAAAGCAACTGCGACGAATCAGGGAAAAATTTGCAGGATCTGCAAGCTTCCTCTGGGATTCAATGGACATTCCTGAGCCCGGCGGGCTTCTTTAATCCAGAGGGTGTTCGGACAGGGAAATACCAAGCAGGTAATGATGTCATTCTGGTCAATAGTGAAGGCAACAGCTACATCAGCTATGCTGACTATGCTATTGCTTTGGTGGACGAGATCGAGAACCCGCTGCATAAAAACGAGCGCTTTACGGTTGTAGGCGAAGCGAAGTAATTGATTCGAACTAAAAGAGATGGAAAATGGACGCCAATCCTTACGAGATTAGCGTCCATTTTTTTGTATCGTTATGAAGTTGGTGTACGTAATCCGGATATACTGAACGTAGTCCTCTTCAGACTGCCTAGTGTGGTGTAATATCATCTGTATTTGGATTCTCTATTAGTTCTGCCGACTCTACCGACTCTATACTTTCCATACCATCCATGGCATCTACGAGTCCTACAGCCAATGTAGTGACTGCCGCAGCGGCAATCAGATTCTTGGCCCCGAGCTTTACTCTTTCCATGTCCTCGTCTTTCATGCCGACAAAAACATCTTTGCCACCGTTATACACATACTTCGCTGATACCACTACACCTTTCGCTGTATTGGTAACGGCTCCTCCAATATCGGAAAGTCCAGCGTCTAATGCTGTATTGTCTTTTCTGATCACACCACTGGCCATATCATATGTACCGCTGGCAAGTTGGCCTACTGTCTTCCCTGTATTAATCGTAGCTTTCTCTACGCCATTCCCAATTTCTTTGATGAATGGGCTTCCTGCAAGTTCCCCAGCCACTCTGACGGTGCCGCCCAGTACTTTCCCAGTAACTTCCCCAGCAAACTGACCCAGTTCTTTTAAAAATCCCATACGTTTCCCCACCTTTAGAATAAGTGTGCTGTCTGAATCTTTTATCTTATTATATAAGTATATGAGCGAAAAGACTATTTACGTTCAGACCACATTGAAGTGTTAAACAACACATGAAGCCTTCAAGAGGGCTTTCTAGACCAAAAAAGATGCTGCTCCTATTAGAAGCAGCACCTTTATCATTTATTACCCCAAATTCCTACTAAACACATTTTAGAAGTATCCTACAAGCAGCGAGCGTAGTGGAGGGGACGGAATCGATTCTGAAGAAGCAAAGCGTTCGCCTTTATCCCCGGATTTTGTCCTATGGAATAGGACATTCAAAAAAATCCGGGGATAACAGCGATCGAAAGAACGATCCGTAACCGTAACGCCACCCGCTGCTCATCAGATACTTATCTCCGTGTTAGTCGACAAATCCTTCCAACATTACGGTCGGCAAGCCATTAGACTGCCATGCACCTTTGCTGTAACCGCCGTTGTAACCCGGCGTTGCTTCAGGCTCCCAGTAGAATACACCTTTACCTTTGCTGCTCGGCAGATTGCGGAATTGCGTTTTCATCGCTGCGACAAAACTTTTACCAGCTGCCGGTTGGGTGTTATCCATCCCGATCTCCGATACGATAATCTCTTTGCCATACCGGTTGATCAGATCCTTGGCATTGTTTACCGCATTGGTGACAGCCGTGTTCCAGCCGGAGGCGGAAGGATAGAGGGACATGGCAATCATGTCAAAGTTGGCACCGTTATCGATCAGGCCACCGATATTCCATACAAAGAGGGCATTATCATCCCCGCCTGCTAGGTGAACGATCGTTTTGGTGCTGGTGCTGATGGACTTCACGGCATTATGACCCGTGTTCACCAGCCACGCATAATTTTTCATGTTGGTGGATGCTTTCCCATCTTCCCATAACATACCGTTGCTTGTTTCGTTACCGATTTGTACCCAGTCCGGGGTTACGCCTTTACTCTGCATGGCTGTCATAACTTCACGCGTGTGATTCCATACAGCATCCATCAGCTGCTGGAACGTGTAGTTTTTCCACGCCGCAGGTTTGGTTTGTTGACCCGGGTCAGCCCAGGAATCACTGTAGTGCAGAGTGAGCATGACGCTCATGCCTGCATTTTTGGCACGCAGGGCCAGAGCTGCTGCACGATCCTTGTTCATGTAACCGTTACCATAATCATTCGAAGGATTAACAAAGACACGAATACGAACGGAGTTGATCTGGTAATCATTTTTCAAAATATCAATAATATCACGCTGTACGCCGTTTTTGTCTTTCCATTTGTAACCTTGCGCTTCCATTCCGGGAACCCAACTGATGTCGGCCCCTTTGGCGAAGCTTGGTGCTGCATTGGCATGCTGGCCTGTGGGCAGCATAATAGAGGTGAATAACAAAACAAAGACCAGAGCGATGGATGTATTGAAACCCCTTACATTTTTGAACATTACAATATGCCTCCTCGAATATGGGTTGAGTTGCAACCTAATTATATCGGGCATCCTTTGCTCAACTACAGGGTTCATTTCCAATATTTTGGTTGTTTTTTCAACCTCTGCGAAAAAAGACAAAACAAAAAGCCGTCCGAAGACGGCTTTTCTACCCGTGGCGCTTTTTGAAACCTTGATCCGTATCCCGCGCCTCCACCAGCATCAGTTAAATTAAGCTAGTGGATCGGGTAAGGGACACGTTCAACATGTGATTAGATATGTTGACGCACCTCCTTTCCTTGTGCCAAGAGTATACAACACTCTTTTCCGGAAAGCTAGTCTTTTTTCATATTTACGTAAAATTATTTTTCGGTTTGGAACATCGTAATATCCCGGTCATAATGACTTTTCGTACCGTTATCGTTGCGAATTCTTACGCTGTCTTCGCTGATCCGCTCCACGATGCCACGGCCTACTTCACAATAGACGCCCGCTGGATCTTCCTGCCATGCGGTTACCGTGCATTGGGATAGTGCAGCCGTGAAAAACTCTATATTTTTTTGTAACGTTCTAGGTTTGTTCGATTTCATTATATACTCCTTTAACAAATGCAATTTTGGATGATGGATAGCAACCGGACAATTTACACTGTACATCACTTTACTCTGTCTCCTGCTCTTTGTAAAGGGATGGAAAAAGTTATCGCTATGAGGTATCATTTACATAAATTTTACATAGCGTTTACACTTTGATGACGCTTGTAACCAATCACGAATAGTACAATTAATTATATCAGAATATTGATTCAAAAAAGATATGCAACACATTCGGAGGCCATACATGCATAGAGATGTCAAAACAGGTAACTACGTTAACCGTGATTTAAGTTGGGTTGAGTTTAATCGTCGTGTGCTCCAGGAGGCGCAAGATCCAACAACACCACTGCTGGAACGCATGAGGTTTCTTGGCATTGTCGCCAGTAACCTGGACGAGTTCGTAAGTGTAAGGGTAGCGGAGACGAAAGAGAAGATCAAGGCTGGATTTACGCAAAAGGATTTTACAGGTTACACCCCTTCGGGTTTGTACCGCAGATTGATTAAACGAACGGGGACCATGGTCGCCGAACAATATAAAACCTATCGTGAGCTCATTCGTCTTCTTGCCAAGAAAGGCGTCAATTTTCAGGAATACACAGATCTGAATATGACCCAGCAGCGAGCAATGGACCAGTATTTTCATGAGATCATTTTTCCGGTATTAACACCGATGGCTATTGATCAGAGTCGCCCATTTCCACTGGTACACAACAAATCTGTATATCTGTCCGTGATGCTGCAGAAGGAAGAAGAGCAGGAGGGGGAGCCGTTTTTGGCTATTGTGCAGGTGCCTTCCAATATTCCTCGGGTTATTCCTGTACCTCTTCGGGCGAATAGTAAAAAGAAAACGTTCATTTTGATCGAAGATCTCATCAAACATCATATTCATACCCTTTTCAGCGGATATGTTCCACTGGCTGTACAGGAATTCAGGGTGACCCGCAATGCGGATCTTTTCATTAATGAAGAAGAAGCGGAAGATTTACTTGAAGCAATTGAGAAGGAATTGCGGCGCAGACGCCGGGGAGCACCGGTACGACTGGAAGTGTGTACGGATTTCCGGCCGGATGCATTGCTTGAACTGCGGGAAGAGTTCGATATTCAAGATCCTGTGTACGAAATTGATGGACCTTTGGATCTGAGTTTTCTGGCCGGGTTTGTGGATAGTCTGGAAGGCTTCTCTCATCTGAAATACAGTCCGGTGCAGCCTGTCTATCCTCTGGAGTTCCTTCCACGGGAAAGTCACTTCGAGCTGCTGCGTAAACGGGATGTGCTCGTTCATCATCCATATGAATCCTTCGAACCGGTAACGGACTTTATTGTAGAGGCTTCGGAAGATCCGCGCGTCATGGCGATCAAAATGACGTTATACCGGGTGAATGGGGATTCCCGTCTCATTCCTGCACTGGCTCATGCTGCCGAGAGCGGTAAACAAGTGACCGTTGTGGTTGAATTGAAAGCCAGATTTGATGAAGAACGAAACATTGCATGGGCCCGCACGCTGGAGAAAGCAGGCTGTCATGTGGTTTACGGATTGGTTGGATTAAAGACTCATGCCAAGATCATTCTTGTCGTACGCAGAGAACAGAGTGGTCTAAGAAGGTACGTGCATGTTGGAACAGGTAACTACAATGAAAGCACAGCCAAAGTGTATACCGACGTGGGACTGTTCACCTCCAATCCCATCATTGGCGAAGATGCATCGGAACTGTTCAATGAGATTACCGGATATTCCGGACCCAAAGCATTGCAGGCATTCCGGGTCGCCCCAGACGGCATGAAGGACGAACTGTTCGCGCTTATTCGACGGGAAGCAGAGCATGCCTTGAAGGGAAGACCATCCAGGATTATTGCCAAAATCAATTCCTTATCCCATCAAGATATCATTGATGAATTATATCTGGCATCTCAAGCCGGAGTACAGATTGATCTGATCGTGCGCGGTGTATGCTGCTTGCGTCCTGGTGTAGAGGGACTTAGTGAGAATATTCGTGTGATCAGCATCGTGGACCGGTTCCTGGAACACTCCAGACTGTTCTATTTTGAAAATAGTGGGAACCCGGATGTGTATCTGTCCAGTGCAGACTGGATGACCCGCAATTTGAAGCGAAGAATTGAGCTGATGTGTCCCGTGTTTGATCCAGAGCTGAAGAAGATGCTGGTGGACATTCTGAACCTGTCTCTGAACGATAATGTGAAAGCAAGAGAGCTTATGCCTGGCGGCAATTATGTATTTGTACAAAATGAAAAACCCCCGCTGAGAAGTCAGACGGAGGCGATGGGGATTATCCCTTGGAAGCCTGCTGAATGGAGTGTGTTAACGTAACTCCCCAAGCTTCCTGCAAATCTTTGACGGCCTCTTCGAGGTCGCTCAGTTCCAGTAACGGCTCGGCTGTACAGATGAATTGCATCTGCAGCGAGTCGTTTTCTTTTGCTGCCTTTATGGCAGTGATACTTTCAGCTCGATTGATCGCTTCAGTTACGCGCAGCAGTGAGCCCAGGCGATGGGCATGCCGTTCATCTGAATCCTTTAGAATGTCCTTGTGCTTTTGAAGCAGCTGGGGCGTTCTTTTTTTGGATGATAATCGGCTGCAATGGCACTAAGGATCGTCTCCCGGTGAGAGAGTCCGTAGATACTCGCATTCATAATCCAATAGGCCGAGTGCTGGGGATAACGGAAATAGTTAATCTGTTTTCCAGCCATGTGCAGCATACAGGTCGTATACAGGATCCGGGCATCTGCTGGATCGGGGAACTACCTTGTAAAGCAGTATACAGGGTAAGCGCATCCTGGTGGATCCGATTTAGACGTTTCTCCGGAATCGGTGGGCCAAAATGGATGAAGTTGCGAATGCTGTCCTTCAGCGCGTCTGGCACGACCGGCTGACCTGCAGCCAGGAGATCCCTTAGCAAACCATCCCGTAACCCCGCTCCGCTCACGACATAACGATCTCCCTGGATGATCTGGAAGACCGTGCGCAATATGAGAACACCTGGCACAATAATGTCTGCACGATCCTTGGCAAGACCGGGTACTTTCTTGCGTTGTGCCGAGGTGAGATGTGGCAAAGAACGAGCGATATTTTCCATCTCTTCTGCACCGATTTCATAATGATGTGTAACCGGCAATGAATACTGCGTTCTCTTCTGTTCAACTTTGGCTAGGGTACGCATCGTGCCGCCAAGTCCTATGAGAGGTAGTCCGGGATGTTGTCTGACCCAGTCCTGGTCACTTAATGCCTGGATAACTTCATTACAGAGGGCGGTCGCATTAGCTTCAGTCCACTGATCTTCTCCGCCATAACGGGCGTGTGAGTTCACAGCTCCGATAGGCAGAGAGATGCTGTGCAGTCGTTTTCGATCGCGGAATACAGTGATCTCGGTACTTCCTCCGCCAATATCCACGACATAACCATCCGCCAGATCAATCGATTGAGTGACACCTAGGAAGCCGTAATAGGCTTCCTTATCGCCGGATACACATTCAATCGTAAGTCCCGTCTCGGCTTCCAGCCAACCTATAATTTCTGAAGCATTGCCTGCATTCCGAATGGCCGCTGTTGCTGCCGCACGGATGAGCTTGGCTTGATAAGCTTCGCAGGTAGCCCTGAATTGTCGCAAAATTGTGATAGCCTTGTCCAGTGAATGTCGCAGAATCGTTCCGTCTTGTTCAACCA
Organism: Paenibacillus sp. 1A_MP2; assembly: GCF_052244825.1. Classification (NCBI taxonomy): domain Bacteria; kingdom Bacillati; phylum Bacillota; class Bacilli; order Caryophanales; family Paenibacillaceae; genus Paenibacillus; species Paenibacillus sp. 1A_MP2. The sequence goes on from NZ_JBQQCS010000001.1 coordinate 1,702,338, forward strand.
CATTGCTTAGACGAGCTGCATATTTGTCTTCATGAATGATGCGATAGGCTCTATCCGAATCGAGTTCATAAATAACCAGACGTATGGAATTGGAGCCGATATCGATGATTCCGAGTATTTCGTTATGTGTCATAAGCATCTCCTTCTACAGAGGTTAATCTACCCGATTCTCAGCAAGGCTGCCATGGCTTCTGGTGAACCCGGAGGCGTCGAGGTGAAGGGCGTGGTCAGCATGACCACTATAATGAAGACGATAAAGCAGGCAAACAGAATACAACTTACAGCAAAACCGCGATTGCTTTTCTTCATAAACAGTCGAATACCTGTAACGAATAGAAGCACCGTAATGGCTACCAGAACGATAGAAATGGCAAAATAGGCTACACCATACAGTGATTTGAAAAATGATTCCATGTCTTCTGAACGCTCCTTAGATCCTCATATTTAAGCCTCTCCAAACCATTCCTTAGTAGCATACGATAGATTGATGCGTTTGAAAAGCAAACCAGGCGCTTGTTCCCGCCTTGAAACAAGCTTATGGACTTTTTCCACGGAAAAGGGGCCCCAGCCTTGGACAGACATCCAAGAAAGCACGGCTCCAGTTGAGTATGTATAAGGAAGGACTATTGTTCAGGAAAGGAGATCAACCCATGTCGAGACAGCTTGCAAGCAAATGGCTGAAGACAGCGGCGCTGTTGAAATATCCGGTAGCCGCTGTCCACATTCCACAGACGAAGACGTTCAACTCGGGGAATCTGCTAAACATGCTTAGTCATTACGGAATGGTGTATATCAAACCTGTTGTCGGTGGTGGAGGTTACGGTGTCATTAGAGTATCAGTAAGTGGAGGAGCCTACCGGTACACTCATATGAAAATAACCCGTTCTTTTACTCATTTTAATCAAATGTACCGCTCTCTAATCCGCGTAAAAGCTAGACGGAGATACTTGATCCAGCAAGGCATTCATTTGGCGACCATTCAAGGCAGACCTGTCGATTACAGAGTCAAAGTCGTCAAGACAGAAAGAGGCTGGGTATTCCGTTCGATGGTGGGACGGCTCGCTCGTCCGGGATTGGTCGTGACCAATCTTAGCAAAGGAGGAACGATGCTGTCCGGCAGAAGAGCACTCGCTCTGTCACTGCCTCATATTTCCGGAAAATATAAACGTCGAGAGATGCGTTCATTGACACTCACATGTACACGGATCATGGAAAGTCAGTTCCCTGGTGTGGGGCAGCTCGGTTTCGATTATGGACTGGATCATTCAGGCAAGATATGGATTTTGGAAGTGAACACCAGACCACAATGAAAATGGTGAAAAAAGCTAAAAAAATCCAAAGAAAATCCGATAGTAATATAGAAGGAAACTAGGTGGAAAACGTTTGGAATTTAACAATTAAGGGTAATTTACTCGCATCAACTCTTGAAACTATGAATTTATTCTAAAAAAAATGCTATGATAATCGTTCTGTTCGATAAGCTTCGATCCTGTGTATAAATACTATCCACACTATCCACGTTGATCAATCAACATTTTTACCATTTATCAACAAACTATACACAGGATTTCCACATAACGTTGTGGATAACAAGAACGCTTGTTCTCTTTATAAATCTCTGATATGATAGTTTTGAGGAAAAAAAAGGAAAGGTTGTGGCGGGAAATGGCTATGTTATCCGATGAGATGTTATTGGACTCCTACCATAAGGCGATTGAGTTGGATCTCGAACGAGATTTCATCGCACTGCTGTTGGCAGAAATCCATAAGCGCAAACTGGGTACCGACGTATCTGCCATTCTTCACTAGAGATCCTCATTTGCAGGCAATGCTACAGTTTTCCGGACATGTCCCATAGATTTACAGGCCATAGTGTGCTTGTCTGACATTGGTGACAGTACATCATATGATTGCAAACGTTTTCGGATTCGTCTGCCGTGTCAGAGGAAGTGTGAATGGCGTAGGGGCTGTATGGTCCGGTGTAATCGTCCAATTTGCCGCATTCTGACAGTCCCTGAAGGCAGTGGGGACAAGCCTGCTCCGGTACAACCAGACCGTTACACAGCGGGCATATATAAGACAAGGGTATCCCTCCTGATGTTGAATTCATTCAGGAGTAAGATACCCTTTTTTGTGTCTTTTATATTCTATAAGATTCCATAAGGAATTAGCGCTTCATGTTACTGCTGTGTCCTGGAGACAGCTTGGCGTCTGGATCGAAGTATACCTTGGCATTGTTGACTGCGGTTGGCGCTTCACCGAATCCGACAGCAATCAGCTTCAGCTTGCCTGGATATGTTGTAATATCTCCGGCAGCATAGATACCCGGAATCGAGGTTTCCATGCGGGAATCGACCACGATGGAATTGCTGTCAATTTCGATGCCCCATTCTGCGATAGGTCCCAGGGAAGAGACAAAGCCAAAGTTGACGATGACATCATCCACTTCAATTTCCTGTGTTTCCTTGGTTTTGACGTGAGCCAAAGTAACCTTGGTAATACTGTCCTCACCGTGAAGTTCGGTAATTTCGGTAGGTGTAACGATGTTCACCTTGGAATTCATCAGGTTTTCGACACTGTGCTCATGCGCACGGAATTTGTCGCGGCGATGGATCAGGGTTACTTGCTCAGCGATCGGCTCGAGCATGAGCGCCCAGTCTACAGCGGAGTCACCGCCACCGCTGATCAGTACTTTTTTGCCGGCAAAGGCGTTCAGATCACTGATGAAATAGTGCAGATTGGTTTTTTCGAATTTGGCAGCACCCTCAAGCTCCAGACGACGGGGTTCGAATGCACCCACACCGGCAGTGATAATTACGGCTTTGGCGTGATATTCATTCACATCGGTTTTTACGACGAAGTGACGTTCTTCTAGTTTCTCTACCGAAACAACCTTTTCCTCAAGACGGATGTTCGGGTTAAAATGGCTCATTTGCTCCACCAGATTATTCACCAGTTCCTGAGCGGTCACCTTCGGGAAACCGGCTACATCATAGATGAATTTTTCGGGATAGAGGGCGGCAAGTTGTCCACCAAGTTGTGGCATACTTTCAACCAGAGTAACGGATGCCTGACGCATCCCTCCGTAAAACGCGGCGAACAGACCCGCAGGGCCGCCACCAATAATAAGTAAATCGGTCATGTCATGACCGGCAGTTTGTGCAGTCAAGAATCAACAACACCTTTCTTATTTTAATAGGTAGTTAACAGAAATAATGAAGCCGGGTACGTTTTTGTACCCAGCGTTTGTTGCTGAACTGTCTTTCTCATTATAAACGGTGTAAACTGGGTTGCAAAGTTGGCAGTATGATGAAACTGGGAACAATAGATGAAGATCAGGTGAGAATAGGATGAAATTGGAAATGAAAGGTTATGAAAAATAACAAAAAAAACCTTGATATTTGCCAGAAATACAGATATCCTTGACCTGTACTATGTGTTTTTTTGTCTAATTTAGCCCCAATTTGTAATGTGAAGACAATACCCGCGTTTTGTTGAATCTTGTGTATAATTTCACAATTTTAATCGATAACTTGCATGCAAAAAGTTCAAATAAATTCGCGAAGTTAACATTTGTCGTCATAATGGATAAGACCTCATCAATATGGGTAAGTAAGAGCCTTTTTACAACAAAACAAACGAACGGTTGATGCGAACGAAACCGGAAGGGGTACAGACATGAGCAGCATTCCCAAAATCGTCATCCTCGGCGCGGGCTATGGCGGGATTCTGACAGCCCAGCGGCTGCAGAAGGAATTGAACTATAACGAGGCCGATGTCACATTGGTGAACCGGCATGATTATCATTATATCACCACACATCTACATATGCCGGCAGCCGGCACAGATACGATTGAACATGCAAGGGTCCCGATATCGAAGCTGATTGACGAGTTCAAGATTGATTTGGTCAAGTCTTCGGTGAAGGAGATCCGGCTGCAGGATCGGAAGATCATTCTGGAGGACGGCACGTTATCCTATGATTATCTGATTATTGGATTGGGCGGGAACCGGAAACCTTCGGTATTCCGGGTATGCTCGATCATGCGATGACCATTCGCAGCATTAACTCGGTCCGAATGATTCGCGAGCATATCGAATATCAGTTTGCCATGTACAAAAACGATAATAAACGTAACCGCATTCGTTTTGTCGTGGGTGGAGCTGGCTTCAGTGGTGTCGAATTCGTGGCGGAACTTGCGGATCGCATTCCTCAGCTTTGCAAGGAATTCGACGTGAATCCGAAAAACGTACACATCTATAATGTCGAAGCAGCACCTTCAGCTTTGCCGGGCTTTGACCCGGAACTGGTTGAGCATGCAATGAACGTGTTGAAGAAAAAAGGCGTTACTTTCAAAATCGGTGTTCCGATCAAGCAATGTCTGCCAGACGGTGTCATTGTGGGTGAAGGTGAAAAACTCGATGCAGCAACGGTCGTATGGACCGGCGGTATTCGTGGAAACGCCCTGCTTGAGCAGGCAGGCCTTGAAGTGATGCGTGGACGGGTGAAGGTTGATGAGTTTTTGCGTGCCCCAGGGCATGAGCACGTCTATGTTATCGGTGACAATTCACTGGTGTTCAACAATGAAGGGCGCCCATATCCACCAACCGCGCAGATCGCAATGCAGCAGGGTGTTAACTGTGCCAAAAACGTTGTCGCTGCCATCCGCAAGAAGCAGCCAAAACCTTTTGTATTTACAAGTAAAGGTACGGTCGCGTCATTGGGGAAAGGTGAAGCTATCGCTGTCGTAGGCGGTAAGAAGTACAAGGGCTGGAAAGCGGCTCAGCTGAAAAAGCTGGTGGATCTCCGGTACTTGTTTATCATCGGTGGCATTCCTTTGGTACTGAAGAAAGGGCGGTTTTTTGGATGAGACATTGCAGTGTTCAGGTCAGAGGACTACTCACGCGAGAAGAACTGGATCGGTACAACGCCCTGATGCAAGTCGGTGGTTATCTGGAGGAACAGGATCAGTATGATCTGGCTTACATCGTTCAGAAGGAAGTGGATATTCTCATTTTGCCTGCCATCGAGCGGCTTAAGGAGAAGGGACGTGACCGTGACAGAGCAACAGCTGAATTTCTGGAGTCTCTGAAAGCGGTTGATGAAGAGGATCAGGATTAAGAGGATTAAGCAATCACGTTATCCCAAAGAACCTGAGTCATCCATTTAATATTGAACATTTCATATTCATTCGAAAAAAATAAAGCACCGCTGACCCTGTTCTTGGAGGGATCACGGTGCTTTTTGTGATTTATACGATTACAGCTTGAGCATGTCTTCCAAAGTTTCTTCGTTCAGGAGGCTTCCCACATAGAAAGAGCCGAATTCGCCATAACGGGCACTGACTTCATCAAAGCGCATCTCGTAAACGAGCTTCTTGAACTGAAGTGCATCATCCGCAAACAGCGTAACGCCCCATTCCCAGTCGTCAAAACCAACGGAACCGGTAATGATCTGTTTCACTTTGCCTGCATAGCTGCGACCAATCATGCCGTGACTGCGCATCATTGTACGACGCTCATCCATGGACAGCATGTACCAGTTGTCGTTCAACTCGCGTTTTTTGTTCATCGGGTAGAAGCAGATGTACTGCCGCTGTGGCAGTACGGGTTTGAGACGGGCGATAATTTCCGGGTTCTGCATCGGGTCTTCGCCCTCTTTGCTGAGATAGTTACTCAGCTCCACTACGCTGACGTAAGAATACGATTTGGTCGTGTACTGGGCAAACATCGTTTTGTTGAAGGCATTCTCAACGGCCTTCAGATCTTCCAGCGTTTCACGCAAATGCATCATGACAAGGTCGGCTTTTTGGCCCACAACCGTATACACGACTGTGCTCCCTTGGGAGGAATTCTCGACTTCCTTCCATTCTTTCCAGAATTCCTCCAGCTCGTCCAGTGCTACGGCACGTTCCTCATCATCGGCTGCTTTCCAGGCGGCCCAGTTAATCGAGCGAAAATCATGCAGGGCGTACCAGCCCTCCAGTGTTGATGCGGCTTCGTTCATGAATTGTATTCCTCCTGCAATGTATATTTCCAAATCCGGTAAGGGACGGTTGAATGCGTTATCGTCTTTATTGTATCCCAACAGGAAGCAGAAGGGCAAATGAAGTGAAGCTGATTATAGGGAAATTTGTCCAGAAAGTTCGTTGCTTCGCCACATTTTTTGCGGTACACTATCTACTATCCGTAGTAAGAGAAACCCGAGTCAGTGAAAGAAGAGGTGAACGTCACCCGATGCAGTTTATACCTGTGCTGGTTTTGATGGTGTTATTTTTCGTTATGATGTTTGGTATCGGTTTCATTCTGAATATGCTGATGAAGACAACCTGGTTTCCTTCCTATCTGTTCATTATTGTTATTTTGCCTGTTGTCGTGTATTCCTTATGGGATCATACGGCATCACTGATGTCGCATCTGGGTTCTTTCCATATTGTTGACTATATGACGGGCATAGCTGGACTTGCTGGAGCGGTCATCAGTGGCTGGGCCATTCGCAAACTTCGTCTCGGCGGGTACAAAATGTTTTAATCAGCTAGCCAGAGGGCAGCAAATGCTGGGCTGCATTGTCCGTAAAGGTCTTGCCTTTGTCGTAAACGCTTACGAGCGCAAAGGGAAGGCTTTTTGCCATGCAGCAAAAAAAGTGTGCATTATTTTTCGGACATGTCTCATATATATCTGGATAACATTTCTCCATAGATTTACTTGTTTTCTATGGCTGTAGCTTTTATAGTAATCTAGCAACTCTGCGAAAACGTGAATGCTGTCGACCTAGGACGAAACGGAACGAGAACAGGTCCGTTTTTTACCTGTTTTTGAACATTTGAGGATCCGACATTTATGATAGAATAGATAAACATACTTTTGGGGAGAAGGAGATCAAGCTATGCGCATGAAGAATTTGCATCATTATACTGAACATCATCGCTACTGCGTGTACAGGGAGTTTGGACTTAGCGCCCTGGATGACCGTATGCTTACCGGAGCGTATCAGCCAATGGTAGGTGCCTTTGCGGTTGGCTTGTATCGACTGCTGTTTCAGCATCTTCCCGGTGAACAGGTCGGTTATTCGCCACTTGAACAGCAACGGAGGCTGTTCATGACGCTTGGACTCGAGCCAAGCGAGAAAGGACGCAAGTATTTAGTGGAGCAGGCATCCAAGCTGGAAGCCGTGGGATTATTGCAGACTTCACGGCTGTATATTCCGGAAAATGACGATTACATTTACGAGTATGAGCTGCAGCCCCCGCTCTCCCCGGCAGAATTTTTCCGCACACAGCATTTGACACTGCTGCTTCGTGACAAAATCGGCAAGTTCGCCGTACTTTCACTACGTTCCGGTTTTTCGGCGATAGAGAGTGGTGACGCGCCTTACCCAGCAGCGAATAAAGAGAATATTTCCGTTCCTTTTTACGACATATTTGAATTGAACACCCATGTCATTGATTACGAACTGGAACAGGCCTTGTCGGAAGTGTCAACTTCGGCACAGCGCAACGGGCTCAATGGGGCAGCCGAAGAGAACAGCCTGAATTATGCCGACATTATATTGCGTTTTCCGCGTGAGTCGGTCAATCGTCGTCATGTGGAGCAATTACGGTTCGATCATGAACAGCTCGGCATTGTGAATTATGTGGTGAACAAGTTCAATCTTAGCGTACAGGATGTGTGTCGTTTGCTGGATGAGGATGATATCTTCAACCCACAGGGACAGCTCGTGCTGGATGATCTTCAACACAAGGCGAGCCTGCAGTTCAGACAAACCAAGAAGCGACATGAGCAGCAGACCGTACAGGCAGCGAAGGTTGTTGCCCTAAGACAGCACATGGAGGAGCCTGAGCGGAAAGAGGACTCCGGTGAACCGCCTGTCGAACATGTGGTACAGATGGAATACTACGTCGAAGTGCCTCCGCAATTTTCGACCAAGTGTGATATTCATCAATACAATATGATGCTGCGTAATGAGCCCTATACCCGATTGCTTCAGACGTTTTTCCCTGGTGCCGTACCGGACAATCTGGTGGACATCTTTGAGAAAATCGACCTCAGCTACAAGCTGCCTGGTGAAGTGATCAATGTACTGATTCACTATTTGATGGCATTGCTTGTATCCGGCGGTGAGCAAAGAATTAACCGTAACTTCGTTGAGGCCATTGCCTCTAATATGCTGCTAAAGCAGGTGAATTCCTACGAGAAGGCGGTACAGTACATTCGTGACCAAGCCAAGGTCAAAGGCAAGCAGGCTGCTGGTGCAGCTGGAACCCGTTCCCGTACATACGGCAAAGGAACCAAAGCCAAACCCGAAATTCCGATTGTACAAGACATAGGTGCCGAAGGCGATGCAGTGTCCGAAGAAGAGTTCGAAGAGATGATGAGGTTTGCCCAACAGATGCAGGCAAGCAAACAAAAGGGAACTTCATAACTTTCATAATATAGAATCAAGAGGCGAGTCCCTAAATCAGGGAGACTCGCCTTTTTTGCTAAATGATCATTTTTTACGTAATGGGACAAGGTGTAGATGAGTTATATTTTCTCAAGGAAAAGAGGAGGACTCCCGATGGCGAAATGGGATAACATGCTTTCCATGCTCTGGATGCTTCGATCCGGAAGAAAGCTCACCGCCGCGCAAATCGCGGACAGTTTGGAGATCAGCGTCCGCACGGTGTACCGATATATCGACGCGTTATGCGCCAGTGGCGTGCCGGTCGTTGCAGAATCGGGCCATGATGGTGGCATTCGTATACTGGAAAGTTTCAAAGAAACGCCATTGTTCTTCAACTCCGTAGAGTTGAAGGCGCTTGTGGATGCCTTCAAATTTGCCCAAGGCGCTGGCTATCCGTATGTGCAGGAACTTGAATTGGCGTTGAAGAAGGTGGAGAACGGACTACACGAGGAGCAACGCTACGATCTATCCCGCCAGACGAGCAGCTTGGATGTGGTTTCTTCAGCGCGTCCGCCTTCAGTCGTTCCGTTGTTGCGGGACTTGGAACAGGCGGCAAATGACGGGCGAACAGTTCGGATTACCTATCGCAAAGCAAACGCGGAACAGGTCAGCGAACGTGAAGTTGATCCGTATGGGTTAGCGTATAACAGAAACGATTGGTACGCTGTTGCGTTCTGCCATCGGTCACAGGCGATGCGGACGTTTCGCGTCGACCGTATTGAGCGGCTGGAGGCAACCGAGGCGAGGTTTGACAAGCCGGAGCGCTTCTCTGCGTCCGACTTTTTTGGCGAACAGTCCAACCAGAGACGGGAGGCGGACGGACCGCTGGCTGTGATATGCATTGAGGGAGAGCCCGACACGTTGAATGCGGTATGCGGCCACTGGCATCTGCGTCACTATTTGACGGAACGGACCGATCGGGAGGCACGGTTCCTGCTCGATGTTCCGACAATGAACAAGTACCTTCCGACATATCTGATGTCATTCGGTACGTCCATTCGCATCCGGGAACCACTTGAACTGAAGCAGCGGATTCAGGAAATGGCATACCATATCGCCAAACATCATGAAGACGATCCCAATTGAGATTTGTTTTAGAAGAATGGAGGGGAAAATGGGGGATATATCAAGCTGGATCAGATTAAAGCTAAAAGCGAGACAACCACAAAACAAAAAGTTTTATCAATCGGGTACATAATGCTAATCGGAATTATTATGGGTGTAGCAGCCAAACTTGTTGATGCTCCAGGAATCAATCCTATATTTGACGATATCGGTGGCCGCTTGGCTGTATGGGTATTTGTTGCAACACTTATATCAGTTTTTAGCTACTCGCCTAAATGGGCCGCTGTTCACATATTTGCTTATTTTGGGTCGATGCTGACGGTGTATTATGTGTACACAGTGCTCTTCCTACATTTTTCTCCTGAGAGGGCTATGGTTTTCTGGGGATATGTGCGGTGGGATCTCCGATCTGTGGTTATATCATGTGGCATGCACGTGGAAATGGTCTGTTTTCTAATGTTGTTGCAGCACTTCCAATTACCTTAATACTGTCAGAAGGATTTCAATTACGTCACGCGTACTTACCCATTCATACTCATTACTATTTAATTCCATACCTTATGACAATATATCTAATCATGAGTGTTGTTTTGCTGCTGGTCATTCCGACCAACAAAATACGACTTTTACCGATTCTATCCATAGCGCTCATAATTTCTTTTATTATGATCTATTTTAATGTTTTGGGTCGGATATTTGGTGGAATGAACGGCGTATTGTAGGGTAGTATGCTTTCCATCCTTTACCATGACCTTTTCCTTGGCGTATGGTGTAATCTGAGTATCTGCCAGTGATGACTGGATTCTGCTGGCCAATGGCAAAATCAAGAACGTAAATAGGGTGAAATTAAAGAAACACAGGTATAAACTAAAGAAAAGTTCCGGGTGACAAGTTAATGTCAGAAGGCAGATGATATACTTTAGACAGGAAAACAGCATCGGGGGAACATGCGACTTGAAAATTGTTAGCGTTTACAAAAATTTCTTTAAAAATAATATGTTTATGAAGATGCTGTTCATCTTCTCCATGATATCAATTGTAACGATTATTACCTTGTCCTATATCATTTTCCTGTCAGTGTCCGACGCCACGATTCGCCGAGAGCTGGCGATCCAGAAAGCGGCCATGGAAAGTGTCGACCGTTATATTCACCAGCAGTATGAATCGGTGCAGAACATGGTAAGGGACATGCATCAGAATGAGGCGCTGTCAGCCAATATTACCTACTTGATGAATCACACGTACGCCGAGTATGTACAGCATCTGACAAATGGCTATTATGCGAATCAGGATGATTACTCAGCTGATGTATTGAAACATTTTCAGAACATCATGGATCGCAATTCGGATATCAATCAAGTGATGTTATACAGTGCAGAGCAGCAGGATCTATCCACCTTCAACCAACATAAACAGTTCAGAAAGCTGGATACCAATGTGGCTCATTCCTACATTCCTGACGTGATGGCGATGGAGACACCGAATATTAGCGCGCCAAACTATTGGATACGTAAAGAAATCAATCAATGGGACCCGGCGCTGTATGCGATTCGTGTGCCTATCAACAATACACAGACCCTTCGAAATTTGGGACAGTTCCTCGTTTTCTTCGACTCTGCGGGCATTGGCAATGCTCTTGATAGCTATGAAAGTAACCTCAAGGGAGAGATTGTGGTGCTGTCAGCCAAAGGTACGGTATTGTTTGATTCCAACAGTAACTATTACGGCAAGAAGTACCCATATATAGATGTGGCCGATTCCCTGTTTGATCAGACCGACATGGATTCGATGAAAAAGGAACGGAACATGTATGTGAACAAGTTTGTCTCGGCGGATCAGGGGTATGTGGTTGTTGGCACGGTTCCTGTGGATGAGATGGCCGAGGCCTATGCAGGTACTCGGAATACCATCGTTTCGATTAGCATCATATGTATCCTGTTTGCGGTATTGGTTCCGGCATTTTTCATTATTAATTTTGCCAAACGTACCCGCAGAATCATTCGTTTCACGCAAAAGGTGAAATATGGAAATCTGACAGCACGCATCGATGATACCCGTGACGATGAGCTGGGACAGATCTCGCACAGCTTCAATGATATGCTGGATGAACTTAATCAGTATATTGAACGCGTCTACAAAGCCGAGATCAAACAAAAGGAGACTGAACTGGTTGCACTCCAGGCTCGAATTAATCCCCATTTTCTCTATAATACGCTTGAGGTCATTCGGATGAGGGCAATCTCTCAGGGGCGAAGGATGTTGGAGAGATGATTTACAGTTTATCCGTGTTATTCAAGAGCCTCGTTCAGCAAAAGAAAAACTATACACTGAAGGATGAGATGGAAGCTTGCCGTTTATATCTGGAGTTGTTTCGAATCCGGTATAAGGACATTTTCATGTATTCGATTCAGTTGGACCCCGTTCATAATCAACATCCGGTGGTCAAGCTATCCCTGCAGCCGATCATTGAGAATTATGTGGTGCACGGCATCCAGACAGAACGTTCGGATAATCAATTATCGATCGTTGTTGAAGAGCTGGATGATGTGTTGCAGGTTGAGGTCAGAGATAATGGCAAAGGTATTGAACCTGCACGTCTGACTGAAATTCTCGAAGAACTGGAGCGTCCGGAAGAATCGGGCCAGATGTTCGGACTGCGAAGCGTGCACACCCGTTTGCGTTTCCTCTATGGACCGGAATTCGGCATCACGATCGAGAGTACACTCGGAGAAGGAACCCTGATCAGGGTACGTTATCCTCATACAGAAGGGAAAGGTATTTAATATGTACAAGGTATTTATTGTGGATGATGAACCGTTCATCATTGAAGGGTTGTACGATATTTTGGATTGGTCGTCTTTTGATATGGAAATTGTGAGCCATGCCGGTAATGGACAGGCCGCTTTAAACGCCTTGTCGGCGCAGCCTGTTGACATTCTGATTACGGATATATCCATGCCCTTCATGAATGGTCTGGATCTGATTCGGGCAGCAAGGCAAGTGCAGCCTGATATCAAGGTGATTATTCTTAGCGGTTTCAATGAGTTTGAATATCTGAAAGAAGGCATGCAGCTGGGGATCGAAAATTACCTGCTCAAACCGATCAATGTGGAAGAGCTGGAATCGACGCTTCGAAATACGGCTTCGAAGCTGGACCATGCGTTGTCTCCTCAAACGGATGATGCTTATGGTGTTCAAATTCTGAAAGACAATATTCTTCACCGATGGCTGACGGGACAGATCGCGGCTACGGAATTCGAGGAACGAGCACAGTTCTTGAACCTTTCGCTGGATGCACCAGATGTTGCAGTAGCTGTATTGCGAGCAAAAGGGGAAACATCCGGCATGTTCGAGCGAGTGGAGGAAATGCTGAAGGATAAGTCCTATGTGAATATATTTCATGACATCGATGGAGATATCGTCATGGTTGCCAATGTGCATGCAGGCGAGGACGAGAAAAAGGAGTTTATGGGTTGTCTTGAGGCATTGTCCGCTGCGCTGTGTGAGACACATCCTACTGTTCTGATTGGGGCAGGAAGTCTGAAGCGCGGACTTCACCATGCTCCTGCAAGCTATCAGGAGGCAAAAAAGGCACTCCAGTATGTGATGATCTATCCCGACCTTAAAGTGATTGATCATGCCATCTTGGACAAATGCGGAAGCTCTGCCTCTTCCTTCTCCATTGATTGGAAGGAGTACGCGAAGCTCATTCTGTCTCGCAATACAGAGCTGCTTGCTGAGCGAATTCGGCTTGATTTTGAACAGCATCGCGACGGGGTCACTCCGGCTGAGTTGCAGAACATCGCATTGGAAGTGGTCATTCGCTTCAAGATGGAGCTGGAAGGTATCAAACATTCGGATGAATCAGCCATTTACCAACGGGGACTTCGTCTTGTGCTGGACAGCGGAACCTTTGATGAACTTGTGCAGGCGTTGCAGCAGGTGGGTACGGAGACGATTCAGTCTCTGCTTCAGGATCTAAAGAATCCAATCGTCAACCAGGTGCTTCAACATATTGACAAACATTACGCAGAAGAGCTTTCCCTGAAGCTGCTGGGTGCTCACTATCATTTGCATCCGGTATATTTGGGACAATTGTTCCACAAGGAGACGGGTGAGACGTTTGCCGAATATATCAACAAATACCGGATTGAACGTGCCAAGGAACAGCTGCGCAATTCGAATCTGAAAGTACATGAGATCGCAAGGAATGTCGGGTACTGGGAGACAGGATATTTCTATAAACAGTTTAGGAAATATGTGGGAATACCACCTACCGATTTTAAGGTTTTTGGATAATTTCCAGTGGAGTATCAATTGGACCATTGGACTGACATGGATGAGACATTCTGAGGACAGAAGGGCATGCAGTGCGTTGGTGCCAAATGTTACTCAGCATGTCTTTTTTATGTAAGCGATTTATTCAAATAGGTACTAATTAATGAATTCGTACTGATTTCTCTTTAATTTGTACCTCGAAAACTTAAGTTTATCTTCTTTTTGAAAATGCTTTCATTCGATAAGGTTAAAGCAGTTAGTTTGTAGAGCTAAAGGGAACACGAAAAGGGAGGATCAAGGAAATGAGTAAACAAAGAAAAAGTTTTTCTCTCGTACTTGCATTATTGATGGCGGTTACACTTGTTCTTAGCGCCTGTGGAGGAAGCAAGGATGCGTCAGAATCAGGGGGAGCAGGTGAGGATCCTGTCGAGCTGATCTGGTATACCATCGGTACTCCTCAGAAAGATGTTAATAAAGTGATGGAAGAAGTCAGCAAGTACACCAAAGAAAAAATCAATGCCACAGTTACGATGAAGATGGTTGACTGGGGCGACTATCCGCAAAAGATGCAAGTTAACGTGGCATCCGGCGAGCCAATGGACATTCTGTTTACTTCATCCGGCGGATTCGATTATGTTCAAAACGCCAGAAAGGGTGCATTCCTGGAACTGGATGACTTGCTCCCTAAATACGGACAGGATCTCATTAAAACCATTGATCCTGCATTCCTGAGCGGTTCAAAAGTAGACGGACACAACTACGGAATTCCAGCTAACAAGGAGCTGCCTCAACAAGAGGTATGGCGTTTCAACAAAACGCTGCTTGAAAAATACAAAATGGACATCTCCAATATTCGTACGTTAGACAGTCTGGAGCCTTTGCTCAAAACAATCAAGGAAAATGAGCCAAGCGTGACTCCATTTGGAATGGATAAAAATTTCGTTCCTTATGTCCCTTATGACTACGTCATTCAGAATTTGCCAATGGCAATCAAACTGGATACAACGGATTACAAGATTGTGAACATTCTGGATACTCCGGAAATGAAAGCAGCTCTCAAAACGATGAGCAAGTACTACAAAGCTGGTTATGTATCGCCAGAGGCTGCAACAACAGGTTCGACCAACGACCTGACTACATCAGGCAACTGGTTCCTGGACCGTGCACAGACACAACCGCTCGCGGACAATCAATGGTCGGCAAGTTACGGATATCCGGTAGTTTCCACACCAGCGAGTGACGCGATCATCACGAACACGTCTGTACAAGGTTCGATTATGGCTATCTCAGCCAACTCCGAATATCCGGAGAAAGCAATGGAGTTCCTGAACCTGTTGAATACAGATCCAGTGCTGCGCAATATGGTTGATTCCGGTATTGAGGGCGTTCACTACAAAAAAGTGGATGACACGCACATGGAAAATCTGGCTGAATCCAAAAACTATGATATGCCTTCTTACTCCCTTGGTAACAACATGTTGTTGTATCTGAACAACAATGACCCGGATAACAAATGGGATGAGTTCAAGAAGTTTAATGCAGAGGGTGTAAATTCTCCAATTCTGAGCTTTAACTTTGACTCAAGTAACGTGTCGTCGGAACTGACTGCCGTACAGAATGTCAAAGAGCAATACTGGGCCGCATTGATGACAGGTACGCTGGACCCAGAGAACAATTTGGAGCAAGTGATTGAGAAGTTCAATCAAGCCGGACTTGAAAAAGTGATGGCTGAAGCCCAAACCCAGCTTGATGCCTGGAGAGCGGCAAATAAGTAAGGGTAAATTCAGGGATCGGGCCGCTGCTTGTTGCGCCCGATCCTTTTTCATTCAAGCCTGAAGGAGGATCTCCATATGACCGCATTTTTGAAAAATCTGATTAGAAACCGAGTCATGCTGTTCATGGTGCTGCCAGGCGCCATCTGGTTCTTCTTCTTCTCCTACTTGCCATTGGTGGGTACAGTAGCAGCATTTAAGCAATATCGCTTTAGCCGCGAAGGCTTCTGGGCAAGTCTGATGAAGAGTGAATGGGTGGGTTGGGATAACTTTAAATTCCTGTTCAGCACGAACGATGCCTGGCTTATTACCCGCAATACGCTTTTTTATAACATCGCCATTATTGTTCTGGGGCTGGTATTCGCTGTAGGTTTGGCAATTCTGCTCTCGGAGCTGGTTAATAAACGGTTGGCCAAATTGTATCAGACAGGTATGTTCCTACCGTATTTTCTATCCTGGGTCATTGTTGGATACTTCGCGTTCAGCTTCCTGAGCATGGACCGGGGATGTTGAACCAAATTATTGGATGGTTCGGCGTGGAGCCGATTCAGTGGTATTCGGAAGCGAAGTACTGGCCGTATATCCTGGTGTTCGTCGCTTTATGGAAAACCATCGGGTACAACAGCATCGTCTATCTCGCTTCAATCCTGGGGATTGATCGGTCACTGTATGAGGCAGCGATGATCGACGGTGCAAACAAATGGCAGCAGATTCGCAATATAACGATTCCATTGTTATCCCCTATCATCATTATTATGACCTTGCTGGCCGTTGGCCGTATCTTCTATGCCGACTTTGGTCTCTTCTATCAGGTTCCGAGGGATTCAGGTACGTTGTATTCTGTCACAAATGTTATTGATACGTATGTGTATCGCGGCTTGAAAACGAGCGGTGAGATTGGCATGAGTACAGCTGCCGGATTGTATCAATCCGTTGTGGGCTTTGTACTTGTTATCATTTCCAACTATGTTGTACGCAAAATCGATAAAGATAGCAGCCTATTCTAGGATAAGGGAAAGGAGTGAACCACTGTGGCTCAACTCGTAAAAAAACGCGACTTCCATCATGTATCCAATGGCTGGAACGTAATTATGAACATCATAGCGGGTCTATTCGCTTTAATTTGTGTATTTCCTTTTGTGTTTGTGGTCATCATCTCGCTCACGGACGAGAAGGTACTGGCCCGTGACGGGTACCGACTTATTCCCGCGGAGTGGAGTCTCGCAGCCTATCAGTTTGTCTGGCAGAGTGGAGATACGCTGCTGCGAGCGTACGGGGTAACTATTCTGGTCACGGTACTGGGTACCATTGTCAGTTTAATTCTAATGTCATTGTACGCCTATGCGATTTCCCGCAAGAGCTTCCGTTATCGGAGATTTTTCTCCATATTTGCCATCCTGACCATGTTGTTCAACGGCGGGATGATTCCAACCTATATGGTCGTATCCCAGCTTCTTGGATTGAAAGATACCTTATGGGCACTGATCCTGCCACTTGCAATGAATGCCTTCTATATCATGATCCTGCGTACGTTCTATTCAACCAGTGTACCGGATGCGGTCATTGAATCGGCAAAAATCGATGGAGCCGGAGAATTTTATACGTTTTTGAAAATTGTCATTCCATTGTCTCTGCCGGGGCTGGCGACGATCGGTTTGTTTAGTACGCTCGGTTACTGGAACGATTGGTTCAATGCGCTGTTATATATCGATAATCCGAACCTCGTACCGCTGCAATCCATGCTGATGCGGATCGAATCCAGCATCCAGTTCATCCAGCAGAACTCGGCGAACAGCTCGATGAGTCTGGCGGCGATGCAATCCATTCCGCAGGATACTTCACGGATGGCTATGGTGGTTCTCGCCACATTGCCGATTATTTTCGCTTATCCGTTCTTCCAGCGTTACTTTGTACAGGGTCTAACGGTCGGAGCCGTTAAAGAGTAACCGAATCACTTCTACAGATGGAGGCATCGAAGGATGATGATATATAAGGATAAAAGCAAATCGGTGGAAGAGCGAGTAGAACATCTGCTGAGCTTAATGACGACGGAGGAAAAAGCGGGTCAACTCATCCAGCCCTTTGGCTGGCAGACCTATACGAATGATGAGGGAAACATCACGCTGAATGAATCCTTTAAGCAGCAGGTGGAAAACGGGGGCGTAGGCTCCCTGTATGGTGCGCTTCGTGCAGATCCATGGACGGGTGTTACGCTTGAAAATGGACTGTCTGCCAGAGAAGGGGCAGAAGCCGTAAACCTCATTCAGCGTCATGCTGTAGAGCATTCCAGACTGGGGATTCCCATTCTGATCGGAGAGGAATGCTCACACGGACATATGGCGATTGACGGTACAGTCTATCCGGTTCCCCTGCTCTTGGGCAGTACCTGGAACGTGAACCTGTACCGTGATATGTGCCGGGCGGTTGCCCGTGAGACACGTGCTCAGGGCGGTGCGGTAACATATTCCCCGGTACTGGATGTTGTACGTGATCCACGCTGGGGACGTACCGAGGAATGCTTTGGTGAAGACCCATACCTTATTGGCGAACTGGCTGTTGCATCCGTGCAAGGACTTCAGGGCGAAAGTTTGGACCAGGAGGATGCGGTAGCGGCTACACTGAAACACTTTGTCGGTTATGGAAGCTCGGAAGGTGGACGCAATGCGGGACCGGTGCACATGGGCTGGCGTGAACTGCTGGAAGTAGACCTGTATCCGTTCCGAAAAGCTGTTGAAGCAGGCGCTCAATCCATTATGCCGGCCTATAACGAAATCGACGGTATCCCGTGTACGGTTAATACGGAATTGCTGGAGGATGTTTTGCGAAAAGGCTGGGGTTTTGACGGTCTGGTCATTACGGACTGTGGTGCTATCAACATGCTCTCCAATGGGCATGATGTGGCAGCCGATGGATTGGAAGCATCCGTACAGGCCATCCAGGCAGGTATTGATATGGAAATGTCCGGTGAGATGTTTGGACAATATCTGGTGCAGGCGATCTCGGAAGGCAAGCTTGAAATGCATGTACTGGATCAGGCTGTCCGCCGCGTGCTGGCGCTGAAATTCAAGCTGGGACTATTCGAGAAGCCTTATGTGGATGCTGATCGAGCAGCAGAAGTCATCGGCAGCGCAGAGCATATTCAACTGGCACGCCAATTGGCAGCAGAAGGTGTGGTCCTGCTCAAAAATGAAGCTGCAGCTCTGCCTCTGTCGACGGCAACAGCAGGCCGAATTGCTGTCATTGGTCCTAATGCAGACCAAGCCTACAACCAGTTGGGCGATTATACATCCCCCAACCAAAATCCAAAGTGGCTACGGTGCTGGATGGCATCCGCAGTAAGCTTGCCGTTAGTAAGAATGGGCACGTAGGGGAAGGCTCTGATGGAAATTCGAATGGTGAAGTTGAAGTGCTCTACGCACCGGGTTGCCGCATCAAGGGCGATTCAAGGGAAGGGTTCGAGCACGCGATAGAAACTGCACGTCAGGCCGATACAGTCATCATGGTCGTTGGGGGCTCAAGCGCCCGTGATTTTGGTGAAGGAACGATCGATCTGAAGACCGGTGCTTCCAATGTGTCGGATAATTCATGGAATGACATGGAGTGCGGGGAAGGCATTGACCGTATGATGCTTGGACTTGCAGGAGTACAACTGGAGCTGATTCAAGAGATTCACAAGCTCGGCAAAACACTTGTCATTGTTTATATTAACGGTCGTCCGATTACCGAGCCTTGGGTAGATGAACATGCCGATGCCATTCTGGAAGCATGGTATCCAGGCCAGGAAGGCGGACATGCCATTGCGGACATTTTATTTGGCGATGTGAATCCGTCCGGTAAATTGACAATCTCCATTCCGAAGCATGTGGGTCAATTACCGGTCTACTACAATGGTAAACGATCACGCGGCAAGCGATATTTGGAAGAGGATTTGGAGCCTCGTTATCCATTCGGATATGGCCTTAGTTATACTACGTTTGATTACAGCGAGCTGAAGCTGAGTACGAAATCGATGACAGCAGACGAGATGGTTACCGTATCCGTGGATGTCACCAATACAGGGGCTTGCAGAGGTGCAGAAGTTATTCAGATGTACGTATCCGATGTGGTCAGCCTAGTGGCTCGTCCAGCCAAGGAATTGAAGGGGTTTGCTAAAGTGAAATTGGAACCCGGAGAGACGCAGACTGTAACCTTCCATATTGGAGCTGAGCAGCTGCAATATATCGGTCGTGATCTCAAGCCTGTCGTTGAGCCAGGACAATTCCATATTCATATCGGAAGACATGTGAATGATACGCAGTTCACCGAGCTGACGGTAGAGGGGGCGTAAGGAAATGGAACGCATCAGACGATTTATTCGCGAGTTATCCGAACGTCAGTGGCTGGAGCAAATGGAGCTGCGAAGCTGGGACATCACTCGCGCTTATTATAAAGTACCAGGACAATATGAAGATCAGAAGGCCTATCCGGAAGGAGAGGGATTGGATCGTTTCCCGAGCGAGCAGGGAACGACCTATTTCTTCCGTACGCGTCTGGAAGTTCCTGCCTCCTGGCAGAAGGAACCTTACGGACTTGTATTTGAATCCGGTGGAGAAGGCTTGCTGCGGGTGAATGGACACTCCTATCAGGGGCTGGATCGCAATCATACGTATGTAACACTCGATCCTTCCCGAATAGGGGCACAGCCCGACCTTGAGATTGAGTTATTTGATCCGGTGCCTGAGCCTGTCGATCCATTAAATCAGCAAGCGGTTATTCAACCGCCGATTACATCGATCCACAGCTTGTTGGTGCGACCGAATGAACCTGTCCGCAGCCTGATGTACACGGTCACGATTGTGCGTGATTCCGCGGTGCTGCTGCCAGAAAGTGATTTCCGCCGTGTGCGCCTGCTGGAAGCGATCTATCGAGCGATGGATCAATTTGTTGGACTGACTGAAGAGGCTGTCAAGCAGGGAAATGGCATCTACAGTATCGAAGAAAGATTGATTCATGAAGTGCGTGAGATTGGTGGAAACGCCGAAGGCTTGGAGCATATGGTGGGGCAATCGCACATCGATATTGCCTGGCTATGGCCTGTACGTGAGACGGTGCGGAAGACCAGTCGTACATTCTCCACGGTGGATGCACTTATGAATGAATATCCCGATTATATGTATTCACAGAGCCAGCCTTTGCTCTATGCTTTTCTGAAGGAACATGATCCCGAGCTGTATGAACGGGTGAAGAAGCGCATTGCTGAAGGACGATGGGAACTGGTTGGCGGTATGTGGGTTGAGCCGGATCTGAACATTCCGAGCGGGGAATCTCTGATTCGTCAGATGTTATACGGTCAGCGCTTTTATATGGAGGAGTTCGGCAAAACATCCCAGATTGAATGGCTACCAGATACATTTGGTTATTGTGCTTCCCTGCCTCAGATTTTGAAGCATGGGAATGTCGAGTACTTTATGACGACCAAGCTCGGATGGAATGATACGAACGTGTTCCCATATGACCTTTTCCACTGGGTAGGCATTGATGGAACGGCTATCCTGTCGTATCTCAATCATGGTGTCAACGAGCACACGCTGCCGAAGGATATTCATGATCATTGGCAGTCTTACCGCGAGAAGGCGGCGCATCCTGAGCATATGCTTCTGTATGGGCATGGCGACGGCGGTGGTGGCGTAACACGAGAGATGCTGGAGTATGTGGACCGTTCGGAGTTGATGGTGGGACAGCCGAAGAATGGGTATAGCACGGCCGGAGCCTTTTTGCCGGAATCGAGAAGGCACAGCCTGATCTTCCAAAATGGCAAGGCGACCTGTATTTGGAGCTTCACCGGGGTACCTATACGACTCATGGCCGCAATAAGCGCAACAACCGGAAGGCTGAGGTGCTTTATCGTGAAGCGGAGCTCTGGAACACCCTTGCACTATCGAATATGGATGCACAGCAGGAAGCGGAAGTACGCTCTTCCCTGCATGATGGCTGGAAGCTGATCTTGCTGAATCAATTCCATGATATTATCCCTGGTTCGGCCATTACGGAATCCTATGTAACTTCGGATGAGGAGTATGTTCAGGTATTTGAGTTAGGTAGAGCAGGATTGAATCAAGGGGTTGCGGCATTGACGAAGGAGATTAACACGCAGGGGCCTGAGGGTTCTGTTCCCTATGTTGTGTTCAACAGTCTCGGCTGGACTCGAAGTGCAGTCATTCAACTTCAAATGCATGATGGATTTGATCGTTACGTCATAGATGAAGAGGGCCAGCGTTTGCGAATGGATCGGGAGGATGGACAAATTTCGATCCTGGTAACCGACATTCCAGCGTTTGGGCATAAGACGATTTGGCTTGTACTGGAAAATGCAAGAGAAACGAATGTACGGGAAATGGCGAGCATTGCCGGCCAAAAGAATTTTACAGATACATGGGAAACCGCGTATTACCACGTGCAGTTTAACGATCGAGGCGAGATATCTCGCTTGTGGGACAAGACAGCAGAACGCGAGATCCTGAAGCCGGGTGAACGCGGCAATCAATTTCAATTTTTCCATGACCGTCCGACGCTCTGGGATGCTTGGGATATCGACAGCCGTTATGAGGCCCAGGTTGCTGGAGAAGCGGAGCTTGTGGAGAAGAAACTGGTGCTGGCAGGCACGACGAAGGATGTACTTCGCTTCCGCTGGAAAATCCATCAGTCGGAAATCACGCAGGACGTTATATTCTATCATGACCATCGACGGATCGATTTCAAGACCCATGTGAGCTGGAATGAAGATCATAAATTGCTCAAAGTAGGTTTCCCGATCGATGTAGTGACTTCCAAAGCAACCTATGAAATTCCATTCGGTGCATTGGAGCGTCCGACCCATCGCAACACGAGTTGGGAGCAAGCTCAGTATGAAGTGTGCGGACACCGCTTCGCAGATGTCGCGGAGCACGGATATGGCGTCAGTTTGCTTAATGACTGCAAATACGGATACGACGTACAGGGAAGCACGATTCGCCTCTCCTTGCTGCGTGCACCGAGATGGCCTGACCGAACTGCGGATCTTGGAGAACATCACTTTACCTATTCCCTGTATCCACATGAAGGTGACTGGAGAAGTGCACATACCGTGCGTCAGGCAGCTGAATTGAATCATGAAGTGCCAGTGCAGCAGGTGGACCAGAACGAAGGTGTACGCCCGGCAACTGGAGCATGGATTAAATTCGATGGCAGCCATGTCATCTTGGATACGGTGAAACCGGCTGAGGGAGGACACGGTACAGTGCTCCGTTTCTATGAATCTTCAGGCATACGTGAACGGGTGACGCTGCAATGGCCGCATGCATTTGAGCAAGCCTATCACTCCAATGCTTTGGAAGAAGCAGGCGAACCGCTGGCCAGTACCAATGGTCAGATTACTTTGTCCTTTAAACCTTACGAAATAAAAACCGTGCTACTACGGTAAACCTTTTTGAAATACTCTGAGCTATGTATGTTCAGCTCTTTATTCACACGTTAACGGAGAGGACAGAAATAACCTGAAGAAGTGAAGCTAAAAGCTTTCTGAAAGAAAGCTACATCGAAAGCATATGCTTCGCCTTTATCCCCGGATTTTACCTTCTGGAGAAGGGAATCAAAAAAATCTGGGGATAACAGCGATCGGAAGGTTATTCTGTCATCGTAGTGGTTAGTGTGAATGTTCTCAGCTGATCTTTTACAGCTACACCATTCAATTTGTTAAGGAGTGCACTCATTCATGGAACAATTCAGACTACCCAAAATACCGATGCCACCTGTTGCATTGCCACAAGCCGTTCAGGCTGTAATGGAAGAAGCGGAGCAGAAGCTGGCGCACAGACCGAAGCTGCTTCAACTATTCAAGAACTGTTTTCCCAATACGATTGAAACGACAACGAAATTAATGGATGACGGCACGACCTTTATCATCACTGGCGATATTCCAGCTTCCTGGCTGCGTGATTCCGTGGAGCAAGTGGTGCACTATATTCCGTTTGCGAAGGAAGATGCAGATCTGCAACGTATCATTGGCGGTTTGATCAAGCGCCACATCCAGTACGTTCATATTGATCCGTATGCCAATGCCTTCAATGAGACAGCCAATGACTGGCACTGGAACACAACCGACGTGACGGAGATGTCACCTTGGGTATGGGAGCGCAAATTCGAGATTGATTCCCTGTGCTTTGTTATCCGTCTGGCTTATTTATATTGGAAAGAAACCGAATTGACGGATATTTTTGATTCCAGCTTCAAAGCAGCAATGCTCAAAATCGTGGAGTTGTTCCGCGTGGAGCAGCATCACATGGAGCAATCACCATATAGCTTTACCCGCAATAACGGCATTGCTACGGATTCGATCCGCAATAATGGACGAGGCATGCCTGTCAATTACACAGGTATGATCTGGTCTGGATTCCGTTCCAGTGACGACGCGTGTGATTTTCACTACAACATCCCTGGCAATATGTTTGCCGTTGTTGCCCTGCGTCATATGCAGGAGTTCGCGGAGTGGGTGTTCCGTGACATGGCACTTCTGCAGGAGCTTAAGGATCTGGAAGCTGAAGTAGATCATGGTATTCAGCTTTACGGGATTTACCGTCATCCTGAATTTGGCCCGATCTACGCGTATGAGACGGATGGCTTCGGCAACTACTGCCTGATGGATGATGCGGGTACACCTGGACTGATGTCCATTCCTTACCTTGGCTATGTCACAGCGGATGATCCGATCTATCAGAATACGAGACGTTTTGCGCTCAGCAAAGAGAATCCGTTCTATTATGAAGGCAAAGTTGCCAAAGGAATCGGCAGCCCGCATACACCGCCGGATTACATCTGGCATATGGGTCTGTCCATGCAGGGGTTAACGGCCCAGTCTGCTGAAGAAAAGCTGGAGATTATTCGGATGCTGGAAGCAACAGATGCGGATACAGGGTATATGCATGAAGGTTTCCATGCAGACGATCCGACGATATTCACAAGAAAATGGTTTGCCTGGTCCAACAGCCTGTTCTCCCAGTTGGTCTATAAATCCATGAAGGATGGCCTGCTATGAGTAGCGCACAGGTGAAGGGAACCAAGCTGATTATTTTCTCTGATCCAGCGTTTCCGGTGCAAGGCACGTTGCCAACGCAAGATGCTCTTGATTCATGGAATGCGTCCGAAGAAGTCATCGTTGCAGGCGCGGATGAATTGGCTTCGGTTTTGAGCAGGGCGGCAGGCGAAGGGTGTTTCGTGAATCTGCATGCACCCTATTTTCCAAAATCGGCTTGGACCGAAATTGCAGCTTTTCTTCATCAGGGCGGAAGCCTGATCAGCGTTGGTGGCGCACCATTTAAGCGTCCTGTTCGTCAGGAGAATGGGACATGGGTTTCCGAGTCGGAACAAACGGCATATCACCAGGAACTTTACATTCATGAGGCGTTACAGGTATCCGCAGCCAAAGTGGATTCACTAACTTCATCCGAAGATATTCCGCTCCTTGCAGGTAAGGAAGGAATGTTCGAAAGTGCGGATACGTGGAACCTGGTACCTCATACAACCAAAACTAGCGATTTACCACATCAGATGGGTTCTTCAGGTCCGATGAGCACGCAGATTTCTTCGCTGCTCCGAGGCTATAGCAAGGATGGTCGCAGCATCGCTGCCCCGATCGTATTGTGGGAAAACTCCCGCAGTACGTTTGCCAGTTCCCGCTGGTTGTTTGTGCACCTGCCTCTGACAGCTATCTTCTGGGAACAGAACGGAGCAGCTGAAATGGTGAATTGGGCACGGTATTGCGCCAAAGGTGTAACCGAGCTATCTCTGAAGCCGAACTATGCTTCGTATGAACCGGGTGAACGAGCTTCACTGATTCTCCAAACCCAAATTCTACAGCGTGCGGGCAGCAGACGAAGTGAGCCTGAGGTGTGGACGTTTGATTTGACGGTTGAACGGGAGAATCGCACCAATGGCACGGTAGAGAAGGTATGGAATCATCACCTGGAGATGGAAATTTCCGGCGAGCAGCGTTTTGAACGCATTCTTCTTCCGGTTTCAATCGAGAGCGGGCTGTACCGCATCGTGAGTCGTGTTCAGGCACCAGATGGAGAAGTTCGCATAATGCGGCAGGGTTTCTGGGGGCAGGACGCGGCCTTGTTGGCAGAAGGTGAAGTTATTACACGCAGCAGAGATTATTTTATCAAAGACGGGCGTCCGCTGCCTGTTGTTGGTATGACCTACATGACCTCTGACGTGGCACGGAAATTTCTGTTCTTGCCCAATGCAGATGTGTGGGATCGGGATATGGCACAGATGGCGAAAGCGGGCATTAACTGGATTCGGACCGGGATCTGGACTGCCTATCGCAACATGATGCAGGTGGATGGACACATGTCCGAGGATGTACAACGCGCCATTGATGCGTTCCTGTTAACGGCAAAACGGCATGGCCTTCAAGTGACGTTTACCTTTTTCTCCTTTACACCTGAGACGTGGGAAGGAACGAATCCGTATCTGGACCCGCAGAGCGTAGATGCACAGAAACGATTCATCCGCAGCATTGTCAGTCGTCACAGACATTCCACACATGTGGACTGGGATTTGATTAATGAACCGTCGATGTTTGATCCGGTGCGCATATTCTCGAATGGTCCACGTTCGGCACGAGATTTGTATGAGCAGCAGGCGTTTATCGAGTGGCTTCAGCAGCGTCATCAGACGATTGAAGCGCTGCAAGAGGCATGGAACATGTCACCTAAGCAGCTCCCGGACTTTACGGCAGCAGTCATTCCAGAGCCGGAAGAGATCAATTTCGATGTTCAGGATATGCACAAGGCTAAAAAGGGAACACGCTGGCTGGATTACTGTCTCTTCTCGATGGAGATGCATAATGTTTGGGCAAGAGAGCTTGTAGGCACGATCAAGGATCTCGTTCCTGATCACCTGGTTACCGTGGGACAGGATGAAGCTCTTGGAGCACAGCGGCCTTCACCGTTCTTCTATGAACAGGAAGTGGATTATACAACGGTGCATTCCTGGTGGCTCAATGATGATCTGATCTGGGACGGTATTTTTGCCAAAACACCACATAAACCGAATCTCATTCAGGAGACAGGCATCATGTATGTGGAAACGCCGGATGGCCGGGCCAAACGCACAGAGGAAGAGCTTCACAGCATTCTGGAGCGTAAATACGCTTATGCCTTCTCAACAGGTGGTGCCGGAGCCGTGCAGTGGATCTGGAATACCAACTTCTATATGGATAATGCCAATGAATCTCATATCGGGGCGCTGCGAGCGGACGGTACGGAAAAACCTGAGGCCGATGTGTCTTATGACTATGGACGATTTATGGAACAGATTCGGGACTTGTTTACCGATCGTGAGCTGGAGGAAGTTGCAGTAGTCTTCCCGTATTCCAACGACTTCTCGAACCGTGCCCTTGCTTACGATGCAACAACGAAACTTACCCGTGTGATGGCTTATGAGTTAAAGCTGCCGTTCCGGGCTGTATCCGAGTATCATCTGGAAGCTTTGAAGCAGCAGCCACCGAAGCTGATCATGGTTCCGAGTCCGCACAACATGGACAACGGTGCGTTAAGCGAGCTGCTGAACTTCGCGGAGAAGGAAGGAGCTACGCTGCTTATTACCGGACCGCTCGGTTTGGATGCCTATTGGAAGAGAAGTGAACGGGCAGATCACCTTGTAGGCGAGCGCAGTCTGGGCAACGTACAGCGAGAAGAAATGCTAAATATTAACGGGGTGAATCACCGCGTCACGTATGGTCGTCGCCGGATTGCCGAGGTGGCAAAGGAAACGTTGCTTCATGCGGAGAATCATACACCTGATGAAGTAGTATTACTGCCATTAGGCAAAGGCAAATTGATCTGGAGTCCGCTGCCGCTGGAGTTGAATGGCCGGGATGAGCCGCTGGCAGACCTGTATCGATATGCGTCAGAAGTGGCTGGCATTGAACATGAGCTAGAATGGATATCTGGCGGTGATCTGGCAGGGATTTATGGCCGGAAGCTGAGCTTCCCGAAAGGAAATCTGTACGTATTCGTGTCAGAGTTTGCTTGGGATCATGAGGTGAAAGTCAGAGATAAGCGTACAGGAGTTCTGTATACGTTCCTGTTGGAGAAAAATCGCTCTGTGCTGTTTGCCACAGATGCTGCCGGACAGCTGCAAGCTGTGTATCGTCCGGATGAGGTAGAGATTGTACAACAAGAGGTAGAGGGGAATAATTCAATGACTAAACCGACAAGCAAATCGAAGAGAGCACATATTATTTCTCATACGCACTGGGATCGGGAATGGTATCTGCCGTATGAGAAGCACCATATGCGATTGGTTCAACTGGTGGATTCATTACTGGATCAGCTCGATCAGGGCCCTGATTTCAAAAGCTTTTATCTGGACGGCCAAACCATCATCATTGAGGACTATCTCCAGGTTCGACCTGAGCAGAAGGAGCGGCTGGAGAAGCATATTCGTGATGGACGAATTGTCATTGGACCATGGTATATCCTGCAAGATGCCTTCCTGACCAGTGGTGAAGCCAACGTTCGTAACATGCAGGTCGGGCATCGGGATGCAAAGCGTTACGGAACACCTTCAAAGATCGGATATTTCCCCGATACCTTTGGACTGGTGGGACAGACACCACAGCTTATGCTGCAATCGGGCATCGATAATGTCTTCTTCGGGCGAGGCGTGAAGCCAACGGGCTTCAACAACACGGTGTCTGACGCTGGATACGAATCCAGTTTCTCAGAGCTGATGTGGGAAGGCCCGGATGGATCGAAGGTGCTCGGTGTTTTATTTGCCAACTGGTACTCCAACGGGAATGAGGTTCCGGTGGACGAAGCTTCGGCTCGCAAATTCTGGGAAACCAAGCTCGCAGACGCAGAGAAATATGCATCGACAAATGAATTGCTGTACATGAACGGATGTGATCACCAGCCGATTCAGAAGGATCTGCCTGAAGCCATCCGTATGGCTGAACAGTTGTATCCCGATATCGAGTTTGTTCACTCCAACTTCCCTGACTATCTGTCCGCCTTGAAAGAATCTGCGGTTCAAGAGCTGTCTGTTGTAAAAGGAGAGCTGCGCAGCCAACGTACCGATGGCTGGGGCACTCTGGTGAACACAGCTTCGGCTCGCGTTTATCTGAAACAAATGAATCAGTTGGGACAGGCCATGCTGGAAAAGGTGGCTGAGCCACTGGCTTCGTTCGCGCACCTGTTGGGTCATCCTTATCCTCATGATCAACTCACTTATGCCTGGAAAACGTTGATGCAGAATCATCCGCATGACAGCATCTGTGGCTGTAGCGTAGACGAGGTGCATCGCGAGATGGTTACACGCTTCGATAAGAGCCGTCATGTCGCTGAGGCCCTGATTGAGGACAGCACCAGCCAAATCGCAACAGCGGTAGATACTTCAACCTTTGAACGCTTTGGTGAAGAAGCGCGGCCTGTGGTTGTGTTTAACACATCGGGATGGGAGCGCAGCGGTGTGGTTCAGGTAGAACTGGATGCGGCCCGTCTGTACTTCCGTGAAGGCTTCTCATTGGAGGATATGGCTGCCAAAATGAACGCCATTGACCTGTCAGGCCGTATATTGGTGGATGAAGAAGGTAAACCAGTTCCTTGTACGGTAGAGGATTTGGGTCTGCAGTTCGGCTATGATCTGCCAGATGACCGATTCCGTCAGCCCTATAGCTGTCGCCGGGTCAGCATTACGTTTGAAGCAGGGAACGTGCCTGCACTTGGTCTGAGGACGTATGCTTTGGTTCGCATGAACAGCAATGCTTCGAGTGATTTAAATGCTGTCGCTGGAGAGTCTGTAGATACCAATGCGACTTCATCTACACTGCTGCGTGGTGAACGTGGCATGGAAAATGAATATTTGATCGTAAATATTGCAGACAACGGTTCATTTACACTCACAGATAAACGGACAGGACGGACGTACAAGGATCTTGGCGTGTATGAAAATGTCGGCGATATCGGCAATGAGTACATGTTCAAACAGCCAGAGAATGAAGTGGCATTGACTACGAAGGATCTTCAGGCAGAGATTCGGGTCATCGAAGATGCGCCTTACAGAGCATCCTACGAAATTGTTCATCATTGGGAGATTCCTGAGTCCGCGGACGAAGTGCTTGATCGTGAGCAGCGGGAACTGATCTATTACCCGCATCGCAAAGCGCAGCGTTCCAAGCAAATGGTGACGCTCAAGATCCGAACCATTGTGTCGTTGAGTCGCAGTGGAAAAGGCGTCAAGCTCGAAACAACCTTCAACAATCAGGCGAAGGATCATCGGGTGCGGGCACTCTTCCCGACGGATCTGACAGCGGCTGTTCATCACGTGGACTCGATGTTCGAAATTGCTGCTCGTGATAATACGCCTGCACCGGAATGGCAGAATCCGAGTAACACTCAGCATCAGCAAAGTTTTGTTGATGTGAGCGAGGATCAGGCTGGATTGGTTGTAGCCAATCTGGGTCTGAATGAATATGAGGTTCTTGAGGATGGACGGAATACAATTGCCGTAACATTGCTTCGTGCGGTGGGAGAGCTTGGAGACTGGGGATTGTTCCCGACACCGGAAGCTCAGTGTCTCGGAGAGCATTCCTTCCAGCTGGAGATCATCCCTCATGACGGGAACGGAGCTACCTCCGGAGCATACATTGAAGCATACCAGTTCCAGATTCCATGGACTATGGCTCAGACGGACGTACACCCGGGTTTCCTGACGCCAAGCAACACACCGTTTGAGTGGCAAGGGGACGGTCTTGCGTTTTCTTCACTGAAGGTGAACGAGGATTCGGGTGATCTGATGTTACGTTGGTATAACATGAGATCTAATACGACGGAATTGAAATTTGCTGCTTCGGAGTCCATCCCGCAAGCATTGGCAGACGCATATCAGAGCAACATTCTGGAGGAAGAGACAGGCAAGCTGAATGCTTCTATTATAAATGAATCCTCGGCTGCTATGATTAGCAAGGAATGGGCTTTGCAGGCGGGACCTTGCGAGATTGTTACCGTGGGGTTGCGTCGTTAATTTGGCAAGCGTGATCGGATCCATTCTTTGTGTAGAGTCTACCTGAAGTTCAACGGACTGTCATGGAATGGATAATGTTTTTTCCAGCTGAAAATGTTGAGTTATTCCTCAAGTTTATATAGAATGAACAGTAGCATTACAAGCGATCGAAGGTTACCCTGCCATCATGATGGTCATCGTAAAATTTAATTGTTCATTCTATATTGAAACTATTAAGGAGGCTTGAAGCCATGGAATCCTTGGGAGGACTGCTTCAGCAGCTGAATCCTTCCTTTCGTGAACAGTCGCGGCGGATTGCGGCGGAATTGATGGAAGATCCGTACGTACGCGAATTCCGCGCAGGTCATCCTGAACTGAAAGATGCACAGCTTATGACCGATCTGAGCAAGCTGTATCAGTATGCCAAAGATTCGAAGAACTGTGCGAATTGTCCGGGGCTCGACAACTGTCCTAACGATTTCCAGGGTCACTTTTGCAAACTGGAAGTAGAGCATTTTAACGGTAAACCCGAAATTATAGATAAAAAAGCACCTTGTTCCAAACATATCGCCCGGCAAAACGAGCATGTTATCAAGCAGAGAATCCGCAGTTTCTATGTGGACGAGCGTGCGCTCAATGCAGGATATAACGATGTGGAAATTATGGGCAAGGATCGGATGCGTGCTCCGGCGGTGAACCAGGTTCTGCGTTATATTAACGAGACCAAGGAGAATGGATTGTCTCCGCAAGGACTGTTTTTGGAAGGATCATTTGGAACGGGCAAGACGTTTCTGATGTGTTATCTGCTGCATGAACTCGCGGTTGTGGGCCACACAGGTGTCATTATCTACATGCCTGACTTTGTGGAGGATCTGAAATCCATGATCAGTGAAGGAAACAAGCTGAAGGAAACGACGGATATTCTGAAAAGCTGTGATCTGCTCATCTTTGATGATATTGGGGCAGAGAATCTGAACCCATGGGTTCGGGATCATGTGATGGGTTCCATTCTGAATTATCGTATGAATCGCAAGCCTACATTTTATACGTCCAACTACAACTTGGATGGGCTGGAGAAACATCTTAGCTTCACCAGCAGGGACGGCGAGGAAATGAACAAAGGCCAGCGTTTGATGGACCGGATTCGTCCGTTTGTGGATGTCATCTCGGTTCGGGGTGAGAATCAACGGGGCAAACGTTAATCCCTATTATGTCACCGATCTGATCTGATTATTTTTACTCATACAGTCCCAAAAAAAGCCTGGCTTTCGCATTGTCGCGAAAACCGGGCTTTTCTGGCCTGCGTGCAGCCTGAAGATCCTATTCGGTAATAAATTTGAAGATAACCATTCCGAAAAAGATGACCGTCATCAGGCCGGCCATGCCAGTAACACCCGCTATAAGATCAAACAGATCGTTACGGGGTTCCTCGTTCACATGTTCACGCGGGTCGTTGATTCGCACATTTGCATCCATGGTATTGCCTCCTTATGGGGATTACAGCTTGCCCTTTTTGGGAGCTGAAGCCCGGAGTAATTTTAGTATACTTGGAAAAGAAAGCGTTTGTAAAGATTTTGCAGTGATCCTGCCAAGTTCTTCAATTGTGAAGATTTGATGTTGGGAAGATGAACATTGATGCGTTCATTTCACAAGTTTAAAGTACCTGTGTTATACTGGAAGTGTCGTTCACGACGTTACAGGTTAAAATAAACCGTAAGTATATATAAGGAGGACAATTTCATGGCTATTGTTAACGTATCCGATCAATCCTTTAACGCTGAAGTCGAAGGCGAAGGAACGGTTCTTGTTGATTTTTGGGCGCCTTGGTGTGGTCCTTGTAAAATGCTCGCTCCAATCCTGGAAGAGCTGTCCACTGAAGTTGGCGATGCAGTGAAAATTGCTAAAGTCAATGTGGACGAAAATCCGGAATCTGCTTCCCGCTTCGGCGTAATGAGCATTCCAACTTTGATCTTCTTCAAAGACGGTCAACCAGTTGATAAAGTGGTTGGTCTGAACTCGAAAGATGCTCTCAAAGGAATTATCGCAAAACATCAATAAGTTACCAGGCTTACACATACGCCTCCGGTTATGCGCCGGGGGCGTTTTGCGTCGAAACCTTTTATATAGGACAATATAAAGTATAATTATTTTTACACGATAACGTAGAGTGCAGGACCGATCTGGGGAAGCGTAGCGTTCCCATTTATTCTAAGACTTTTCCCTTATATATTATTGGATCTAATTATTTACACAGTAACGGAGAGGACAGAAAAAACCTGGAAAAGCGGAGCGGTCGCATTTATCACCGGATGTTCCCTTTGAAAAAAGGGGAATCGAAAAAATCTGGGGATAACAGCGATTGGAAGGTTGTTCTGTCATCGTAGTGTCAGTGTGAAATATCTTTTAGTTCAATTAAAATAGAAAGGAACTCATAGAAAATCCGGGATAATGACGATCGAAAGATGGTACTGCAATTGGAGTGGTACAGTGTAACCTTTTATTTATACTTTTTTCAGGAAGGAGGACCCACCGAATTATGGATGAATTCCTTACAAACGTACAGGAACAGGAGAAGGCACTGGAGCAGATCCGCCACAAGCTGGCTTTGCTGCCCGACATGTCCGGCTGTTACCTGATGAAAAACAGTGAAGGTACCATTATTTATGTAGGTAAGGCCAAAGTGCTGAAGAATCGCGTAAGATCTTATTTTATCGGCAGTCATAATGGGAAGACCCAGCGCCTGGTGTCCGAA
Organism: Paenibacillus sp. 1A_MP2; assembly: GCF_052244825.1. NCBI lineage: Bacteria > Bacillati > Bacillota > Bacilli > Caryophanales > Paenibacillaceae > Paenibacillus > Paenibacillus sp. 1A_MP2. Next base: position 1,735,672 of record NZ_JBQQCS010000001.1, read on the forward strand.
ATCCGTGATTTCGAATATATCGTTACTGGCAGTAACATGGAAGCGCTCATTCTGGAGTGTAACCTGATCAAAAAACATATGCCGCGGTATAACGTGCTGCTCAAGGATGACAAGACATTTCCTTACCTTAAAATTACGAATGAAAAGCATCCCCGGCTCGAAGTGACCCGGCGTGTGCTCAAAGATAAAGCCAAATACTTCGGACCTTATCCGAACTCGTATGCGGCACACCAAACGAAAAAGCTGCTTGACCGGATGTATCCGCTGCGCAAATGCGGCGTAATGCCAAAGGAAGTTTGCCTGTATTACCATATGGGTCAGTGTCTGGCTCCATGTGTTCAAGAAGTGGGCAAGGAGCAGTATGATGAGATCTCCCAGGAGATCAGTTCCTTTCTGAGTGGCGGGCATGAAGAGATCAAGAAGGATTTGCAGCGCAAAATGCAGGAAGCGGCTGAGGATCTTTATTTTGAACGTGCCAAAGAGCTTCGGGATCAGGTTATCGCCATTGACGCGATGATGGAAAAACAGAAAATTACGATGGCGGACGCCAGAGACCGCGACGTATTTGGTTTTGCCATTGATAAAGGCTGGATGTGTGTCCAGATTCTATATATGCGTCAAGGGAAAATGATCGAACGTCACGTCTCAACATTCCCGTTTTACGGTGAGGCATACAGTGATTTTATGTCTTACGTGACCCAGTACTATAGTGATAATCCAGCATTGCCGCAAGAAATTTTACTGCCGGAAATGCCGAAGAATCTGGAAGATGGTGAAGTCAACGAGGATGCTGTATCTGATGCTGATGGAGCGCGATCTGCGGCCGTGACAGCTGAGTCAGAACAGACAGCACGGTTAACACAAGATTCAATTATGGAGCCACGTGTTGCCGAATCCCGTGCATCTTATGGAGATATCCAGCCAGAGGTAGATTCAGAAGAAGCTGCGATGGTCATTCAGGACAACGCTGTTGCTGAGGCGGATGTATTGGCTGATAAACAGGCCCCAGGCCTCGAAGATCCTTCTCAGGTCGCAGCTGCATTGCAGGAATGGCTGGAAATCAAAGTCCACATCCCGCAGCGTGGGTTGAAACGGCAGATGATTACGATGGCGGTAGATAACGCACGCGTAGCGTTGGAGGAGAAATTCCGTCTGATCGAGCGCAACGAAGAGCGAACCTCAAAGGCCTCGGAAGGCTTGGGACGTTGGATTGGCCTGGATCAGCTGCGCCGGATCGAAGCGTTTGATAACTCAAACATCCAGGGAACCAACCCGGTATCTGCGATGATTGTATTTACCGATGGCAAACCGGATAAGAAAGAATACCGCAAGTATAAAGTGCGCTCGGTAGAAGGGCCAGATGATTATGAAACGATGCGAGAAGTTATCCGCCGCCGTTACGAGCGGGTGCTGAAAGAAAACTTGACCCAGCCTGACCTGATTGTTGTCGATGGAGGCAAAGGCCAGATTTCGGCCGCCGTGGACATTTTGGAGAATGAATTGGGATTGTTTATTCCGGTATGTGGATTGGTGAAGGATGCGAAGCACAAGACCTCGCAACTAATGATCGGCAATCCGCCGGAAGTCATTTCCTTGCCACGTGACAGTCAAGAGTTCTACCTGTTGCAGCGGATTCAGGAAGAGGTCCACCGTTTTGCAATTTCGTTCCACCGGGAGCAGCGTGGAAAATCGATGGTGACTTCCCGTCTGGATGCTATTCCAGGGATCGGTGAAAAGCGGCGCAAGCTGCTGCTGAAGCATTTTGGCTCTTTACGCAAAATAAAAGAGGCCAGCGTCGAAGACTTCCGGCCTCTATCTATTGGTGACAAGCTTGCGAATCAAATTATTGCAGCACTTCGTGATGAGGAGTCGTAACATACGGCTTCTTTTTTTGTTTGGATTCAATTTGTAAATGACATAACCAACGATCCCCGGAAGTACAATCCAGAAGAGTCCGGCGGAGATGTTGAGCGCATCACCCATGAAGATCAGGCTGAGCCCCATCAGCAGGCTATCAAAGATAACATGTGCGAATACAACGGCGATGAAGCCGTGCCGCAGCATGATCAGACTGAACAAGAGTCCAATGACTGTCAGCTCAATCGGACGTGTAATGACGGGATAGATGGGATACAAGGTGTGACCCAGTGCCCAGATCAATGTTGGGATGAGGCAGGCAATGAACGTATTGCGTACTACCTTCTGCATCATGCGAATTCCGAACAAACGATAGACCGTTTCCTCACCAATCCCGGCCATCCAGGCCATAATCGGGAAGATCCAGGCATAACTCATGTTGTACGTGGACTGATCAGCCGATGTTGTCGACCAGCTTCCAATACTCCGCTCCAAAATAAAGAACAGTACAGATTGCACACCCAGCAGAATCAAGGCCCATAGGTAACCTGTATACATACTGTGCAGCACATATTTTCCGTATCCGGGCTCTTTGGCGCGAGGCCAAGGATTCAGACCGATTTTGCGCCACATGCCGTCACCGGCAACGAGCGACAGATAGATGGTTGCACTCATGACCAGAGTGATCCCCGCCTGCATGACCATCAGGAAGGTCAGCATAAAGTTAGATAGCCCTTGCGCCTGAAATAGCGGCATCATGTTCAGGGTTCCAATAACGGAAGCCGCAAAGTATACCAGAGACAGTACGATTCCGCGTTTGAACGACGTGTGTGCTCTCGTCAGAATACTGTAGATGATCGCGAGCACGCCCAGCACAAAGGTCAGAAAAGCATAACCACCGTAAGTCATCCAGTTGGCTTGGCGGGTCTGATTTTGTACATAATCGGTATGGGAGACAGGGACCGAGAAAACCGATTCAAAGGAGCGGACGGCTCCGTCTTCAAACGTAAAGTTCAGTTCCAGCTTGGAATCTCCAATTTGCTTTTCATTATCCGTGTATTTCAGTCCCGCTTCTTCTTCACGGGTGTCGAGCTGAAGTTTCGGTACATTATACCCGAATTCGCCAAGAACTCCAGCGGCTAGCTGCTCTTTCTCATTTAAAGAAAGGTTATCTTCGGCTAAGCGTTGGGCAGCATTCACTTTACTTTTGTCCTGCTCAGCCTCGATGGATGCATACAGGGAAGAAGGGAGCTCGCGCTTAAAGGCGACCACTTTTCCTGTTCTCATATGTACGTCAACATTCAAATAACCGCCTTTGTCCTGATCGGGCAAACGAACGCGGTACACATCGTATGGATAGGTTGTTTCCCATTTCTTGTTATAGGTTTCTAACTGTTTGGTTTTGGCCATATACCCATAGATATCGGAGTGGGTTTGGTATGTCACTAACTCGTTTCCAGTCTTCGTCGGCAGGGTATAATCGGGTAGAGAAGCTGCAAAAGACCGAGCCGACTCCGCCGCTTTCTCCTTGCTTATAAAGGATGTAGACTGGATATCAGTCGTTTGCGATGAGGTGGCAGGGAAGATTTGAAAAACAAAAAACAGAATCAGGCCAATCGCCGCAAGCAACCCTAAACGCTTGAAGTTAGCTTTGAGTACCAAAGGCTGCCCTAAGGGATTCATTTAATATTGTTCCTCCTTTATTAATATGGATATTAAAGTAAAGATAGCACAGCCCAAGCCCCGAATGCCAATGGTGAAACGAGAAGCGGTGCAAATGCATGAAAACGAATGAAAATGATCGAAACAATATGATCTATCCGTCGCCATATCTGAGTTTTTCCCTTTTTGACGGAATTCGATGCTATTTACACAAAAATCGTTTTGTATACAAACGCCTCAGCGCTTATAATTTTGAATCAAATGTCCAATATTCCGCATGTCTTTAGGCTAACAAGGGAACGAATAGAATGTATTCCAACCTAATGTTATGTGATTCAACGATAATTCATACATGTTTACGCTCCGAAATGGAGCTTTCCAAGTGCTTGGGTATAACGAAGAGCGTTATGGAAAAGCGCTTCGGAGAAAGGCTCCACGTTGTGGAGTCATTTTCTTTTTGGCAGAGGTGGATGATACTTAAGTGAAAATGAATGTTCAATGGATGCGGCTATCGCCACCCCGAATTCTGGTCCTCGGGTTCGCAGGTATTATATTGCTTGGGACACTTCTGCTGATGCTTCCGGCATCCAGTCGAAGCGGGGGCAGCCTTCCTTTTATTGATGCGCTCTTCACCGCGACTTCCGCAGTCTGTGTAACAGGGCTGGTTGTCGTGGACACGGGAACTCACTTTTCGACGCTGGGTCAGGTCGTGATTGCAATCCTGATTCAAATTGGCGGACTCGGCTTTATGACGATGTCGACACTGGTGGCGATTGCGTTCAAACGACGCATCTCTCTGCGTGAACGGTTGATTTTACAGGAAGCGATGAACCAGAGCACGATGGAAGGGATTGTCCGTCTTATTCGCAAGGTTGTGGTCTACTCGCTCATACTGGAAGGCATATGTGGCACGTTGTTTGCCATTCGCTGGTCGTTTGATATGCCGGTAGGGCAGGCCATATATTATGGATATTGGCATGCCATCTCCATGTTTAACAATGCTGGGTTCGACATGTTTGGAGAATTCCGCAGCTTAACCGGGTATGTGTATGATCCGCTCGTTAATTTTACAGCTATGTTCCTGATTGTTTCCGGCGGCATTGGCTTTGTTGTTCTGTCTGATCTGGTAGAGTATCGGAGAACGAAGAAGCTGTCGCTGCACTCCAAAGTGGTGCTGCTGACGACAGGATTGTTAATCATATTTGGTGCACTGGTTATTTTTGTATTTGAATTCAGCAATCCCCGTACATTAGGTGGCCTGAACTGGGGTGGCAAAATATTGGGTTCATTTTTCCAGTCCATCACGCCGCGAACAGCTGGTGCTAATACGTTAGACATCGCCGGGCTGAGGCAGGCAACGCAATTTTTCATCATTATATTAATGTTTATCGGGGCTTCTCCAGGTTCCACAGGAGGCGGGATCAAAACGACCACCTTTATGATTATGATCGGGGCTGTTGTCGCGATGATTCGTGGGAGGGAAGATATCGTCTTTTTCAGGTACCGACTCTTACAGGAACGGATTTTTAAAGCATTGACGATTACGCTCCTCGCACTGTTGCTGATTATCGCGGTTACGATGGTGCTCAGTACAACGGAAGACAGCAGTTTTCTGACGATTTTATTTGAGACGACATCAGCTTTTAGTACGGTTGGTTTGTCTATGGGACTTACGCTGAAGCTGACCACGATCGGCAAGATTTTGATCTGTTTCACCATGTTTGCAGGGCGTCTTGGGCCGATTACACTCGCGTATGCACTTGGACAGAAAAAGGGTAAAGAATTGTACAGGTATCCGGAAGGCAAAATGATTATTGGATAAGGGGTTCGTGAAGAACAATGAAAACACAGCAGTTTGCGGTGATTGGGCTTGGGCGCTTTGGCTCCAGCCTGGCACAGGAATTAATGGAACTTGGATATGAAGTGCTGGGTATCGATAAAAATGAAGAAGTCGTCGATGACATGAGTGAATTGGTCACCCATGCCGTCGTCGCGGATTCGACGGATGAGGAAGTGCTGCGCTCCCTGGGCATCCGCAATTTTGACTGCTGTATCGTTGCCATCGGGGCGGATATCCAGACCAGTATTCTAACTGCCATTTTACTGAAGGAACTCGGTGTGAAAACTGTTGTGGCGAAAGCTATTTCGGTTCTTCATGGACGAGCACTGGACAAGCTGGGGATCGATCGTGTCGTTTATCCAGAGCGTGACATGGGAATCCGGGTTGCCCACCAGCTTGTTACCCCGAATCTGCTGGATTATATCGAATTGTCCGATGATTACAGTATTGTGGAGATGAAGGTTCCAGCCTGTCTGCATAATAAAACGCTATCCACGCTAAATGCACGAGTGCGCTTTGGTTGCAGCATTGTAGCTTTGCAAAAGGAAGCCGGGGTCATTATTGCCCCGACTGCACTGGACTCGCTCCAGATGGGTGACATTATGGTCATTATCGGTATGAATGATGACATTGATCGGTTTGAGGAAGAAGTGATCAGCCAGGAGAGCTGATTCCTTGAAACGGAAAGATGACTGCTGAGCGTGGAGCTCAGCTAATATATGAATGCTAAGGCGTCGTAGTCCTCCGTGAGGGCAGCGGCGCCTTTGCTGTAAAGAGCGCAGCCGTTTCCCTGACCCACTGTCTGGAGGTTTGGCTGAGGTTTTCCTTTTCCCCGTAGATCATGCAGGTCGTACGCCGTGTCTGTTGCAGCTGAGGCAGATATACAGAGACGAGATCATTATCCGCAAGCAATTGAGGGCGGAGATATGACTTGGGAAGCAGTGCTGCGGCTTTGCAGGTAGGCAGAAGGCGGACAATCGCTTCAAAGGAATCAATCTCCATGCGAATATCCGGCATCACGGCGCAGCGCTGGAAGAGGTCATCGGTTAATTTGCGGTACCATGTCCCTTTGGAGAACGTAATCATCGGCAGGTCCTGCAAATGCTCCATTCCGGCCTCCTTGCCAGACAATGGATGCGTCAATGGTACAACCAGCTCCAGATGATCATCGAAGAGCGGCACACAGTTCAGACCGGCCTCGCTAATCGAAGACGCAACGATGCCCACATCCGCTTTTTTATCCCGGACAAAAGAGACAATTTCATGTGTTTTTCCTGTCACCAGCTTAATCTCCGCATTAGGATGTTTCTCCATAAAGGCATTAACCAGCGGAGGCAATGTAGTTTGAAGGGTCGTCAGACTGGCTCCAAGCGTAATTGAGCTTTGCTCTTCGTCCTTATACTGCGCCAGCATGGTCAGAAATTTCTGCTGCTGCTGTTTCTGCTCTATCGCGAAAGTGTAGGCGACCTGACCTACGCTGGTTAATTCGAGTCGTTTACCACGGCGATGAAAGAGCGCCACTCCGAGTTCATCCTCCAATTTGGCGATTTTGCGTGATAGTGCGGGCTGTGAAAGATTCAGCAATTTCGATGCACGGTTCAGACTGGACTGCTCCACAACCGCCGCAAATGCGTTTAATTCCTCGAACATGAGCACTAACCTCTTTTCTAATGAAGGTACTTTGCGTGAGGCATCTCCTTGTCAAATATTTCTCCATGTTGTATGGCCTGCACGACCGATGTTTATAACTTATACCTATAGGTTATAACATTTAATAATTATATTGCAATTCCCTTATAAGAAAAAAAGGAGTAACATGAACCGTGACACAAGTTGTTCACACCTGAAGAAAACGGAACAATTTGTCGAACCTTTCCTTGGGGAAGGTTTGTGTCATGATATGTGAAATTATTTATGAAAACGTTGTATTTAGCGAAAGGGGATCGACATTTTATGAAAGGGTTTTACTCCAGAAAGCTGCACTCCTTGCTTGGCGTCATTCCGCTCAGTCTGTTTTTTGTTGAGCATCTGGTGACGAACTTCTCGGCAGTTGAAGGCGGCAAAGAAGGCTTTAACGGTGCTGTTGCATTTCTGAACAGTCTGCCACTCGTCATTGTTCTTGAAACGCTTCTCATCTGGCTGCCGCTGTTCTATCACGGTGTATATGGTTTGTACATTGCCTATCAGGCCAAGCCAAACGTGGGACGTTTTGGCAATGAGCGCAACTGGCGCTATACGTTGCAGCGCGTCAGCGGTGTTATTACGTTTGTGTTCGTTATCTGGCACATTTGGGAGACTCGTTTCCAGGTTGCGCTGGGGAACGTTACACACGAAGAGCTTGGCGGTGTCATACATGACATCGTGATGAATCCGGTGACGTTTATTTTATATCTGATCAGTGTGGTTGCGGCATCCTATCACTTTGCCAACGGCTTGTGGTCGTTCTTGGTTAGCTGGGGATTACCGTCGGTCCGCGTGCGCAGCGTGTATCTTCCTACATCTGCATGAGCTTGTTTGCCATCGTAGCCATCATGTTTATTGTATCGCTGCTTGCTTTCCGGAGCATGGATTTCCAGGTAGCGACTTCAATGATTGACGCAGTTAAGACAGTTCTGATTTAAGCATTTAGACTTAAATGCTGACTTATAAGGGAGTGAACAGCAATGGCATCATCTAATATAATTATTGTGGGCGGCGGTCTCGCGGGGTTGATGGCGGCGATCAAATCGGCTGAAGCCGGAGTCCATGTTCATTTATTTTCACTGGTTCCTGTTAAAAGATCGCACTCCGTATGTGCCCAAGGCGGCATCAACGGTGCGGTAAATACCAAGGGTGAGGGCGACTCCCCGTGGGTACACTTTGACGATACGGTATACGGCGGCGACTTCCTCGCGAATCAGCCTCCGGTCAAAGCAATGTGTGAAGCGGCACCAGGTATTATTCACCTGATGGACCGGATGGGCGTAATGTTCAACCGGACACCGGAAGGTTTACTTGATTTCCGTCGTTTCGGCGGCACGAAGCATCACCGTACAGCGTTTGCCGGTGCAACAACAGGACAACAATTGCTCTATGCGTTAGATGAGCAAGTACGTCGCTGGGAAGCAGCGGGTCTCGTTACGAAGTATGAGAACTGGGAGTTCCTGCAGGCTGTTGTGGATGACGAAGGCACCTGCCGCGGGATTGTAGCACAGGATCTGAAAACGATGAAGGTACAAACGTTCCCGGCAGAAGCGGTTATTCTGGCGAGCGGCGGCCCTGGCATTATTTTTGGTAAAACAACCAACTCGGTTATCAATACAGGTACTGCCGCAAGTGCGGTGTATCAGCAAGGTGTAAATTACGCGAACGGTGAGTTCATTCAGATTCACCCGACAGCCATTCCAGGCGACGACAAGCTGCGTCTGATGTCCGAATCGGCTCGTGGTGAAGGTGGACGGATCTGGACGTATAAAGACGGTAAGCCTTGGTACTTCCTTGAAGAAAAGTATCCGTCATACGGGAACCTTGTTCCTCGTGATATCGCGACGCGCGAAATTTTCAGCGTGTGCGTGGATATGGGCCTTGGCGTCAACGGCGAGAACATGGTATACCTCGATCTGTCACACAAAGATCCGAAGGAGCTGGATGTGAAGCTCGGCGGAATCATTGAGATTTACGAGAAGTTCATGGGTGATGACCCACGCAAAATTCCGATGAAAATCTTCCCGGCAGTCCATTATTCCATGGGCGGCATGTGGGTAGATTATAACCAAATGACCAACATTCCAGGACTGTTCGCAGCCGGTGAATGTGAATACCAATATCATGGTGCGAACCGTCTGGGTGCGAATTCCCTGGTATCGGCAATCTACGGTGGTATGGTGGCTGGACCAAAAGCGGTTGAATATATCAAAGGACTCAAAAAATCGTCCGCAGATATCAGTTCTTCCGTGTTCGATGGTTATACTAAGCGCCAAACCGATAAGTATGAAGGCATCCTGAACATGCAGGGCAGTGAAAACGCCTATGTCATTCACAAAGAGCTTGGCGAATGGATGACAGCGAACATGACCGTTGTACGCTACAACGATAAACTGGAAGCTACTATCGGCAAGATCAAGGAATTGAAAGAGCGTTACGGCAAAATCAATATGTACGACACTTCAGGTTGGAACAACCCGGGCGCGGCATTTACCCGTCAGCTGTGGAACATGCTTGAACTGGCAGAAGCGATGACTCTGGGCGCACTGCTGCGTAACGAAAGCCGCGGAGCGCACTACAAACCGGACTTCACCGAACGGAACGACGAGGAATTCCTGAAAACCACGATCGCAAGCTGGTCGAAGGAAGGTCCAAAAATTTCGTACGAGCCTGTAGACGTTTCCCTCATCCCACCACGGATCCGGGACTACTCGAAAGATTAAGTAAAGCGAAATCTTGGCCTATTAATAAAGTTAAAGACGTAGCACCTTAACGGAAAAGCAGTAGACAAATAGAGGCGAAGCGTAAGCGGAGCTTCTCAAAGTTACTGCCAACCAGAATGAATTATTGCAACTTTCAGTAAAGTGACTCCATAAGCACGACGTAGCGGAGGAGACGGAAATGTCCTGAAGAAGCAGAGCGTTTGCGATGCTTTAGAAATTAAATACTGCATCCAGCATGAATGGATTGCAGTTTCCAGCAAAGCGACCCCACGTGCACAACGTAGCGGAGGAAGCGGCAATGCCCAGAAGAAGCGAAGCGCTCGCCTTTATCACCAAATTTTAACCCTGTTAAGGGCTGATTCAGAAAATTTGGGGATAACAGCGATCAGAAGGGCATTCCGCAGCCGAAGCGTCACCCATGCGCGGAAAAGATCACTTTGCGCATAAGCAACACCAATCATCGTCACCAAAGGAGGGGACAACGATATGGCGGACACAGCTACAGCCAAAAAAACCGTCAAGTTTATCATCACCCGTCAGGACAGCCCGGAGTCATCTTCGTACAACGAAGAGTTTGAGCTCCCGTACCGTCCCGGCATGAACGTTATTAGCGCCCTGATGGAGATCCAACGGAACCCGGTTAATACGGAGGGCAAGTCTATTGCCCCGGTCTGCTGGGAATCGAACTGTCTCGAAGAAGTCTGTGGAGCATGCTCCATGGTCATCAACGGCAAACCGCGTCAAGCGTGTGCAGCCCTGATTGATAAGCTCGAACAACCGGTTCGCATCGAACCGATGAAAACCTTCCCGGTGGTTCGTGACCTCGTCATTGACCGTACCCGGATGTTTAACGCCCTGAAACGGGTTAAAGCTTGGATTCCGATTGATGGTACCTATGACCTTGGTCCAGGTCCGCGGATGCCGGAGAAGAAGCGTCAGTGGGCTTACGAGCTATCCAAATGTATGACATGTGGTGTATGCCTCGAAGCATGCCCGAACGTGAATGAAAAAACAGACTTTATCGGTCCGGCTGCTCTTTCTCAGGTACGTCTGTTCAATGCTCACCCAACAGGAGAGATGAACGCCGAAGACCGCCTGGAAGCACTTATGGAAGATGGAGGTATTGAGGGCTGTGGGAACTCGCAGAACTGCGTGCGCTCTTGTCCAAAAGGTATTCCATTGACTACTTCCATTGCCGAAATGAACAAACAAACGACCAAACACATGTTCAAACGCTGGTTGGGCGTGTAATCTATTCATAAAAAATGCAGAAATTCAATCTGCACCATTAGAAGAAGTCGTGATCCTAGGCGGATGTAGCCCAAGAACACGGCTTCTTTTTCTGTATACTCAGAGGAACCGGGCTAGTCATGCAGAATATGGTATACTAAGGAGATGGATTTGGAGCGGAAGAAGGAGGGGGACGCATGGGAGAAGCACCACGTGAGGGCAGCAAGATCTCGCCGCCCCGGCGCTCACAGTATGGATCTGATTCGGAGAACCCCATTTTCCCAGGAGAAGAAAAGGATCACGATCCCTCCCGGCGCAGTTTTTTGCTGCGCATGATCTTGATGACGGCGAGTGCCAGTTTGCTCACAGGAGGATATGCCTGGTTATGGGAGCCGCGTCATTTGGAAATCAAGCACGTTGAATTGAAATTACCCAAGTTTCCAAAAGCATTCGAGGGACTGCGTGTGATTCAGTTCAGTGATGCTCATCTTGGATTCCATACGGGGCTGAAACAAATGGAGAAGCTGGCTGAAACGATACGGGAACAGCAGCCTGATCTGATTTGTTTTACTGGAGATATGGTTGAACGGGAAGCAGAACCGATGCGTGAATGTATTCCTGTACTTGCCTCGATGCAAGCGAAGTATGGCAAATATGCCGTATTAGGGAATCATGATTATCGTGGCCAGCAGCAGCATGAAGTGGAGCTGATGTTCAAGGAGGCTGGATTCACGTTGCTCCGAAACAGCCATGTTCTGATTGAACGCGGGGATTCACGTATTGCGATAGCAGGTCTGGATGACGCGCTTACGGGCAGACCTGATCCTCTTGCAGCAATCAAGGGATTGAGTAGAGAGGTCTGGAAACTGCTGCTTATGCATGAGCCCGATTATGCAGACATTGCAGCACCTTACGGTTTCGGACTACAGCTCTCCGGACACAGTCATGGCGGGCAGGTGCGTTTTCCATGGATTGGGGCGCTGACTACACCGAGAGGTTCACTCAAGTATATTCAAGGGTTATATTACGCAGGGGATAAGCATATGCCAGTCTATGTGAACCGTGGCTTTGGCATGACCCAACTGCCGATCCGCTTTTTGTGCAGGCCGGAATTGACTGTTTTTGAGTTAAAGGGTTAACAACATAAAGAATATAGAGCATAGAGGGAGGTTAGCCAGATGGAACGAATTGCGATTGTATCCGATATTCATGGCAACATGACTGCTTGGGAAGCGGTATTAAACGATATTCGGAGTCGCGGATTGAAGCGAATCTTTTGTCTTGGCGACCTCGTTGGCAAGGGACCGGACCCGGTACAGGTTGTGGATCTGGTAAGAGAGACATGTGAGCAAGTCATCCGTGGCAACTGGGATGAGCTGGTTGCAGTTAATTCGGACAATGAGAATTTTACTTGGCAAGCGAAGCGGCTGGGTAAGGAGCGATTGACATATTTGAAGAGCTTGCCGTTTAGCCACCAATTAGAGCTGAGTGGTCGGAAGATCCGCCTAGTGCATGCATCTCCCCAAAGTGTATATCACCGCGTACAGCCGTGGGATGAGATGGAGAAGAGGTTAGCCATGTTTGATCCTCCGGCAGACGAGCCTGAGCTCGGTGTGGCGGATGTCGTAGGATATGGGGATGTGCATAACGCATACTTGCAATTTCTGAATGGCAAAATGTTGTTCAATGCAGGCAGCGTGGGTAACCCGCTTGATTTGACCCAGGCTTCATACTGTATTCTTGAAGGAGAGAACAGCAGTGATCGGAACACGCCATTTAACCTTCAATTTGTAAGGGTACCTTATGATATTGAACAGGAAGTACAGACTGCTCAGCAGGCCCAGGTGCCCTCACTTGATTTCTATATCCGAGAGCTTCGTACAGGTGTCTATCGCGGGCTGCAAACGGATTAGTGATTTCAGGAATAAATTGCTGTAATGAATTGGCATACTAATGTTCGGGCTACTGAGCGGAGTGTAGTTGAGTATATTGATGTATCGTCGTTTATCCATGTATTCTATTTGCGCCGGATCATCCTCAGAGCATGCTTGTCTTACCGGACTAGAACCCGTTAGGCAAAAGGAGCGATTGTCATGCTGACCCGAAAAATGCTGGGCCAAGGATTGCCTGCTTTGTTGACAGAGCGCCTTGTTCTTCGATCATTACGTCAGAGTGATTACAGCACGTTGTCGGAGCTGTTTTCCGACCCGCAGGTGATCCGTTATGTAAACAGGGGAAGTCAGCCCACGCCAATCCGGGCTCGGCGATTATTGAATCAGATTCGTAGCAGCAGCGCCAAGCTGGATTCACTGCATTACGGCATCTGCTGGAAAGGCAGTGAGCAGATCATTGGCATCACTTCATTCCAACATTGGAATGACAAGAATGGTACCGCACAGATTGGATACATCTTGAACAGGTCCTGCTGGGGCAAGGGAGTCGCGACTGAGGCAGTGCAGCGTTTGCTGGAATTCGGTTTTGCCGAGCTTAACTTGTCCAAAGTGGAAGCCCGCTGTTACGAGGCAAATGTTTCATCCGAACGAGTGCTTTGCAAGAGCGGCATGAGTTATGAACGAACCCTGCCCTCGTTTGTTTTGAATCATGAGGATGGTGAGACGCCGGATACTCTGCTGGATGTTAAGGTGTATAGTCTATGTCGTGAACAACATGTCCGTTCTCATTGGGAAAATCGCCTGCAAACGTTGGTATCCGACAAGCGCGAGTAACATAGAATAAAATGAAACAGCAGAGGGTTGAAACGAACTTCAATCATTTGTTACACAAATGAAATATAGCTGCAATTGAACTCTAACAGACAGCGGGTAAACTTATCTCATGACCCCCTTTTTGATAATAGATAATGCTGTTGGGACCCGCTGTTTGCGGGTTCATTTTTTTTATATTAGGAAACGAACCGAAAACCCCCACAGCGTGCTGATTCACGCCATGAGGGTTTTATTGTGATGCTCTATGATTAAAACGGTACAACTTGCATCTGTTTTTGTTTGAAGTATACCCATTCCGTAAACCCGATCTCTTGCAGACGTGTACGAACGTCATCTAGTTCATCGGCAACACGCTGTGGTTTGTGGGCATCCGATCCGAAGGTCACCTTCACTCCGTAATGATGCGCACGCTCCAGAATGGCATCTGACGGGTACCAGCCACCACTAAGCTTGGTTTTACCCGACGTATTAATTTCAATGGCCACATTCGATTCTGCAATGACCTGCAACGTTTCGTCAATGGCTTGATCCGCGATAATGTCCGAGAAAGGTGGATAATTTCCTTTCATCGCATCAATATGTCCAAGGATCTGGAACATGCCGCTCCGGGCTGACTGCCGAATCAATGCATAATAACTTTCTTTCACTTCCACCTTACGTGCATCGCTTAAACCATTCCAGCGGGTTTTGTTGAAAATGCTGACATCTTCTGTGTGATGAACTGAACCAATAATATAATCAAAAGGATATTGCCCCAGCGTACTGCGATACAATTCGGCATGAATAGGGAAATAATCGGATTCGATGCCAAGCAGCACATCAATTTTGCCTGCGTATTCTTCCTTCAGAGCAAGTACTTCTTCCACGTAATGATGCAATTCCGACTTGCCCATCGCAATCCGGGAAAAGCCTGCTCTGCGTCACTGCCAAAGTAAGGTGTATGATCCGAGATACCGATGACCTGAAGTCCAGCTTGAATACCTGCCTCAATATAGTCGCGAATATTGCCGTCCGCATGACCACAACGAAAATGATGGGTGTGAAGATCAAATTTCATATGGAAATCCTTCCTTTCTCATGGCTCATTTATCATTCTGAACTGATGAACTGGGTCTCCGGCATGCCTTTGAGATCGCTCAGGAATTGCTGCATGGCCGAATTGAGATAACGACTTGATTTGTAAATGACTCCGACAGGGTGACTGACCTCAAGTTCACTGAGTGGAATCATGCGCAGTGTGCCTTGCCGCAACTCATGGGCAACAGATTGTTTGGATATAACGGCAGCCCCGAGATTAATCTCAACCATCCGTTTTACTTCCTCGCTGCTCGACAACTCCATGACGATATTGGGCTCAATGTTATGTTTCTTAAAAATGCCTTCCGTAAAGCGACGCCCCACCGTATCCGGGGATAGCAAAATCAGAGGTGTGCTGCGCAGGACATCCACCGCAGCATGCTTTTGCTTCGCCAGCGGATGGAATGGAGACACCACAAGTTCGAACGTATCATAATACAGCACGGACGTATTCAGGTTAGGATTACGCTCCGTGAGATAACCGATACCGATATCAACCATACCATTCTCGACCTGGGTATAGATCTGTGAGGAGGGCAGGGATTGGATACTGGTCTTAATAAGTGGAAATTGATCCTGAAAGTAAGATAACACCCGTGGCAAAATCTGAATGGCAATGGACGTCGTTGTGCCGAGTCTGATATGTCCCTGAGGGGTCTCATCGAGATCCATCAGCTTTTGTTTCAGCTCACCCACGATATCCAGCATACGTTCGGCATGTTGCAGAAACACCTGTCCACGATCGGTGAGGGTTACCGGCTGGTTACGATCGACAAGAACGGTCCTGAATTCATCCTCCAGGCTTTTGATTTGGGCCGAAACGGCAGGCTGGGTCAGATTTAGAAGTTCTCCGGCTTTGCGGAAACTCATCGTTTTCGAGATCGTAATCAGCGTCTCCAGTTGACTGATATTCATGTATGGCCTCCTTGCACGTAAAATGTCTTCTGTCTATCCATAGTGGAATCCCGTAACTGGTCATTGCTTGCGTTCCTTAAATTATAGGTGATTCAAGACAGCAGGGCAATGAAGGGGACATCATGGATTTGGGGAGGTCCATAAGAACGAGAAATTAATTTTATTTCAAGAAAATAAAATTTTTAATATTTTAAGAAACAGTAAAAAAGTCCTAAATACCAATTGCCATGCCCCTCCGTGGCAATTGGTGTTCCAACAGATGCGAAAAGCCTTATTTTTTCGCTAGAATCAGCTATAAACATTTACCCCGTGGATGACGATAAATTATAGTACACATGCCTTACCGAATTCTTGGTGAATTCTTGTACGTGATAAAGTATAATAAATTTATTGAATATGGGACTTTTGGTGTGTGACCAATAACCCAGTGTAAGGGGGACATTAGACAGTGAAAGCGGAAGTGATTAATCCTTTCCTGGAATCCGCACGGAACGTATTCGAACAGCTCATCCAGGTTTCGCCTTCCACCGGGAGTCTTGGCGTGAAAAATGTGGAGTACATTGCAGACCATGTCTGGATCGTGATCGGAATGACTGGACAACTGAGCGGAAACATTGTGTTTGGAATACAAGAGTCGGTTGCATTGAAAATTGTTTCTGCCATGATGGGCGGTTTTGTCATTACAGAAATGGACGAAATGAGTAAAAGTGCTATTTCGGAACTTGGCAATATGATTAGCGGCAATGCAAGTACCATCCTGTCTAATCAGGGTGTCGTTGTTGATATTACACCTCCACAAGTGATGAATTCTGAATATGTGGCTTCCTTTAGTGCAACGAAGGCGTTGAGCATTCCTTTGCTGATGGACGGAATTGGTGAGATGGATATTCAAGTGATGATCTCGTAGAATAGAACCATACGCCTCTAGGGGCAATATGTGTTCAATACGGGAGGACATCGGGTATGCTGAAAGATCAGGTTGTTTTTATCACAGGTGCGTCGAGCGGAATTGGTGCGCTCTGTGCGCAGATGTTGATAGAAGAAGGAGCCATCCCGATTCTGGCTGCCCGCTCGCGGGACAAGCTGGAGGAGATTGGTGCTTCGCTGAAAGGGCAACACGAACTACTCACGTTAGATGTAACGAATGATGAGCAGGTTCAGACAGCCGTGAATGCGATGTTGCAGAAATACGGACGAATCGATATTTTGCTGAATAACGCGGGTTACGGAAAATTTGCGGCGATGACGGATATGTCTGTGCAGGAATTCGATGAGATGATGGACGTGAATTACATGGGCATTGTCCGCTGCACCAAGGCAGTGTTGCCGCAGATGCTGCAACGGGGCAGAGGACAAATTGTAAATGTAGCTTCCATGGCTGGCAAGATCGGAACGGCAAAATCCGCTTCATACACGGCGACCAAACATGCCGTACTTGGCTTCAGCAATGCCCTGCGCCAGGAACTTCGCAAAACCGGAGTCACGGTAACGACCATTAATCCCGGACCTATCGATACACCGTTCTTCCAACGGGCGGATCCCTCCGGTAACTATGTTAATAATGTACGCTGGATGATGCTGAAGCCGGAAGAGGTTGCGGGGCATATGATCCGGGCGATGAAGAAGCGCAAGGAAGAAGTGAATCTGCCCAGACTGGCTTCGGCTGGTGTGTGGCTATATCAGCTATTTCCGCGTCTTGCTGACAGGCTGTCGCACGGTGTAATGAATCAGAAGTAAGATGCAACAGTGGGCATCACATATCGGATGAAGAAGGGCTCCGCCGAGGGGCTTTTCTTTTTTTGTCTGTAAAGGTATGTTTCGTGAATAAGATTTGGTCCGCAGGCTTTTTTCGCATATAATGAAAGGTAATGTGATGACAGGCTTCGGTTATATTAGTACAAGCAGGGCTAGAGCATCGAAACGAATAAATTTAAAGGATGGACATACATGACGAATCAAACATTTGCTTCAATTGGCGTAGAACAGGATCTTGAGGCTGTACTCGCCAGACATGGCATCAATGAACCTTCACCAGTGCAGGCACAGACGATACCGGTTATTCTGGAAGGTCGCGATGTGGTTTCAAAATCTCAGACGGGAACAGGCAAGACGCTCGCCTATCTGCTGCCACTGCTGCAATCCATCAAAAGTGATGTAAAAGGCACACAGAAGCTCATTATAGCTCCGACGCAAGAGCTGGCAATGCAGATTGTACGCGAGGCACAGCGGTATGGAGAAGAACGTAAAATCGGCGTTCTGGGTCTAATTGGCGGTGCAGCGGTAAAACGTCAGATCGAAAAGCTGCGTGAACATCCCGAACTGGTTGTGGGAACGCCAGGACGACTGAAGGAATTGATCACGCTGAAAAAGCTGAAAATGCACAACGTCTCCACAATCGTTATTGACGAGGCAGACCAGGTATTCCAGCTCGGCGGAGTAAGCGACGTGGACTTCGTATTGCGCAGTGCCCTGCGCGACCGTCAACTCATTTTCCTGTCCGCAACGATCGATGAACATACCGCTGGACTCGCGAAGCGGGAGATGAAAGAGCCGGTACAGATCGGAATTGAACCGGACCGGGCAACCGCCGCGGGACTTGAGCATTTTTATTTTGTGGAAGAAAACCGTAACAAAATCGATATGCTGCGACGTTTGGTTAGACAATATAACCCGGATCGCGCCATCGTCTTTGTGAATGCTACCGAGGATATTGGCGAGGTTGAAGCGAAAATGAATCATCTGGGCTTCTCTGCAGCTGCGCTGTATGGAGACGCCGACAAAGTGACACGCAGCAATGTGTTATCCGCTTTCCGCAATGGCAAACTGCAACTGCTGATCGCGAGCGAGGTCGCAGCCAGAGGACTGGACATTGAAGGCTTGCCGATGGTCATTAACTATGACCCTGCATTTGATTCGGAACACTATGTTCACCGCGCAGGCAGAACAGGCCGGATGGGTCGCAGCGGCATCGTGTTGTCGATCGTGGATGAAACGCAAATTTTCATTATGCGCAAGTTTGCGCGGGAACTTGGAATCGAATTGCCGGAACGTGTATTGTTCGGGGGAAAGTGCTCGAGGCTGATCCGCGCCCGGATACCCGGCCTGAAGGGCATTCCTTCTCCAGAAAACCAGGGCAGTCCCGGGATCGTAAGCCTGGTCAGGCCAGCCGTAATGGTGGCGCCAGAACTGCTGTATCGAACCAACGCTCGACGGGTGGCAAGCCAGCTGGCAATGCAGGCAGAACTGAACGGGACCAGGATCGCAAGAACAAGGGCGCTCCCAAATGGAGCAAAGGCAAAGAGCCACGCGCTGAAGAATAAAACCTGACGAAAGAGGTGCAGGGATAGATGGAAAACGTTCAACCGCCCGTATTGAAAATCAACGGGCTAAGCGGAGGTTACAGTGCCAAGCGGCCGGTCCTCCACGGCATCGATCTGGAAGTTGGACGCGGAGAGATGGTCGGACTGATCGGATTAAACGGTGCTGGCAAAAGTACAACGATGAAGCATATTTTAGGGTTAATGACCCCTCAGCAGGGTGAAGTGAGGGTCATGGGCAAGAAGCGGGACGAAGATCCACAGGTATATCAATCTGCCATGGCCTTTGTACCTGAATCTCCCGAGCTGTATGACGAAATGACGGTCATGGAGCATCTGGAGTTTACAGCCAGAGCATACGGTGTTTCGGAGGCTGATTTCAAACAGCGTACGGAGAAGCTGCTGAAATTGTTCCGCATGAATGAGAAAAGTACCAGTCTGTCCACCCACCTGTCCAAGGGTATGCGGCAAAAGGTCATGATTATGTGTGCTTTTGTGGCAGGTCCGCCACTCTACATCATTGATGAGCCTTTCCTGGGACTTGACCCACTCGGGATCCGCTCTTTGCTTGATTTTATGCTCGAAATGAAAGCGTCGGGATCTTCCATTCTGCTCAGTTCACACATTCTGTCCACCATTGAAAATTACTGTGACCGTTTCATTGTTCTACACCGGGGACAGGTCATTGCTCAAGGGACGCTGAATGAGCTGCGTGCTCAATTCGGGGAATCGAATGCCACGCTGGAGCATATGTTCTATTCCCTTGTACAGGGCAGGGATTAAGCATGGATCTCAAGCAGCTATGGAAGCAAAGACGCACGGGATTCTGGAATGGAATTCTTCCTTACCTGGGTTATGTCATTCAGAGCGGCGTAGCCATGGTGTTCTTATTTCTTGTCATTGCGTTCTCCGCCTGGTATACATCGTTTGTACAGCATATTCCGGCGGGATTCCCGATTCGCTGGATTACGCTGCTGTTGCTGGCACCACTGGTGCTGTTTAGCAGCTATCGTACATATCTGCATCCGGCTGACATCGTATTTTTACGTCCGCAGGAATATCGGATGCACGAATATCTGAAGAACAGCTTCGCCCGTGGCATCATCTATAAAACTCTGGGCATGCTCTTCATATTCATTACGCTGTGGCCGCTCTATGTTCGAGCGGATCAGGATGCAAGGCCATTTGGCTGGTTTATCCTGCTGCTGCTGCTGTGGAAAGGGCTGTCCAGCTATGGGGCATGGCAAGAGCTGCGCATGGTGCAGATTGGTGCAGCCAGAGGATATCGTCTGCTCCGATGGGCACTTGCTGTGCTTGCGGTTGCCGCTTGGTTGTGGCAGCCTCCACAGCGCAGCATCTGGTTCCTGCTGCTGCTGGCTGTTGTCTATATCGTTGCCCTGCGTATTCCTCTGAAACATCGGGTTTCATGGGAACGTCTTATCCAGGTAGAGCAGGGCCAGGCTGGACGAGTGATGCGAACGTTGGGCTGGTTTGTCGATGTACCTTCATCAGGCCAGAAAGTAACTTCTCGCCGCTGGCTTAGCAAATGGGGGAGTGGCCTCCCCTGGAATGCAGGGAAAGCTTACCGCTATCTGATTACCAAAACATTTATCCGAACTGAAGTGTTCTCGATTGTTGTACGCCTGGTCGTACTCGGAATGTTGTTGTCCTGGTGGACGGCAGGCAGTTATTTCGGTATAGGTGTCTACCTGTTCTTCCTGCTGCTTGCAGGTGTTCAACTGGGTGCGCTGCGTCGCAGTCATAGTGAGTCGTTCTGGATTATGATATATCCTATCTCGGGAGAAAGTCGTCGTTCCCAGGTGCTGGGCTTCATCTCGAATCTGCATGCAATGGTTGCCTTACTTATGTGGGTGCCGATGCTCGCTGCGGGAGTGAGTGGACTAGGCATGACTGGAGCGGCATTGGTCCTTGGCGCGCTGGTAATCTACTTGATGCGACGTTCTCAGGGCAATAAGTGGTTGAAGGAAGAAGAGGATGAATGAACGGTCGAGCATCTGCCAGTAAGCAGTCATTGGCGATGCCGATCAGCAATTCTATTGAAACATAACAGAAAGACGGGTATTCCGAGCTGTATCTCGGAATACCCGTCTTTCTGTTAGAATCAGCTTACCTTGTTCCGACTCATGTTGAGGACGTATGGACTAACAGAGGAACGATTTAGTGATAATGACGAGCAAGATAAACAGAACGAGAATGGCACCTGTATTTGTAAATCCTCCTCCGAAACCGCCGCAACCATAACCGCCTCTTGTTTCTTCAACAACTCCAGACATTGGTCATTCCCCTTTCAAGTGGTGTTAGGCACGCCCTTGCGTACATCGTATATTATGTACCGTGGAGGTAGGCTGATTGGGCCGTTGCCCGGTACAGCTTCAAAATCATCGTTTTGGGCATTTGCCCCGGCCCAGACAGCCATGCGTTTTCAGAGTGAACACAAAACACCCCTTTGTATCGAGAGATATTCATCAGGATACAGAGGGATGTTCATATTTGTCAGGAAACGCAAGCTAGTTCGTTTCCTGACTTCTTTATTTAGATAAGCATTTTACTGCATATGATCTAGTTCGTCTGAAGATCCAGAACTCCGCGATAGATCGTATCAAACAGATCTTCCAAGCCGGATTCTTCAATACAGGAGAAAGCAATTCGCAGATCGGACTCACCCAGTGCAATGGTACCGACGCCATATTTCTGTAGCAAATGGGTCCGGAGTTGCTCTGCACCCACATCTTTCAGCTTCAGACACATGAAGTAACCGGAGTTGAATGGGTAGTAATCCCATACCTCACCGTATTTACCGCTATCAAGAATGGCTTTTACTTTGTTGGCGCGGCCTTTCATGATTTCAAACTTCTCCAGCTTCTGTGCTTCGAACTCAGGTGCTTTCAGTGCATCCAGTACAAACGTTTGGGAAGGATGCGGACCACTGGAGATGGTTGCACGGATAATACCCAATGTTTTCTGCTCCAGTGCATGCAGAACCGCAGCGTCTTCATGAGCATACGTAATGAATCCAACGCGGAAGCCCCATACAAATTCTTCCTTGGTGGCACCGTCAACTTTGACAGTCAGGACACGTGGGTGAAGGTTCGCCAGTTTACCAAACAGGGATTCGTGAATGGAATCTTCGAAGAAGAGACCAAAGTAGGCATCATCGGTTACAGCAACGACGTTTACACCAGCCTCCGCCGCTTGACGAATCGTGTCCACGATTGCATCCGCTTCTTCAGCTCCAGGCGTATAACCTGTCGGGTTGTTCGGGAAGTTGAGCAGCACGATGGCTTTGCCTTTATCCTTCTGCGCAAGCAACGCTTCAAGTAGGCCTGCACTGTTGAAATTCAATTGATCATCGAACAGGGGATAATGAACCAACTGGCCGTGACGGCGAATTCCGAAAGTCAGCTCATAATTTTCCCAGTTTTTATCCGGATATATAACAGCGTCCCCTTCTTCAGCGAACAGGTCGGCTACGATACTTAGTCCATGAGTTAATGCGTTAGTTACAATCGGATTACCAAACGTTTTACCTTCAAGGGAAGGTGTTTCCTTCAGCATCTTGTCTCTCCATACGGTCCGCAGCTCAGGCTTCCCTGCAGGCGGAGCGTAAGGGTACAAATCCTTCGGTTGGTATGCAGACAGCTTATCCTGAATAACAGCTAAGTGCATCGGCACACCGCCCTCCAGAGCGATACCAATCGTAGCATTGTAGGTTTTGGCCAGACTTGCTGCTTCAGCAGACTGACTCAAGATACCTTCTTTTGGAAAATAGATTTCTTTGCCGAGCTGCGACAGCATGGAGTAGACGTGACTGCTGCCTGCCTGAATACTTTCGTTCAACTGTTCAGCCAGTGGATTCATTCTTTTCATCCTTCCAAGTCTTTGTGATTCAACTGCCTAACATTATAACACCTTGCCTTCCCCCGTCACGGAAATAACGCATAATGACAGTTTTATCACTTCACCGCGTTGTTGTAGATGTTTTTGAGTTAGGTTAATGTCACTTCTTTCGTTCGATTCTACTATGGAAAATGAGTATTATTCCTGATGAAAAGGACAGTATTTCCGCATCATTTCTGCGGTTTCCGCATCTCTTCCTTCGTTACGCTGCTCCAGTTCACCACTAATATGATCAAAGCGTTCGGCTGTGAGGTTCTGTCCAAATTTGAACTTGGCACTCATCCGTTCCGGAACAATGCGGACCACAGCAACAGCTTTGAGTTGTCCCTTGTATCGGGGATCAGCTGCATCAATGGGGATATATCCGCCCTGCGGCTGGAGTTTCTCCATGAAACGTTGCAGAACCTTACCTTTGATATCCAGATCCTGAAGCGGCTCTGCCTGACCGGATGCCATTACACTTTTGAAAAGAGGTTGCCGGACAGGCCAGCTCTGGATCACTGAAATAAGATGGAATCATGGAAAACTCTTCGGCCACTGTAAAGCTGACCGAGGAATCCTGTTTGATCTGCTTCATTTTCTCTCCGGCAAGACTGCCGTGGAAATAAAAACAACCGTCCATATATACGAAGTTTAGCGGTGTTACCCGTGGCTGCCCGTCTGGACTGACCGTTCCCAGAAAACCAAAGGAGCATTGCTCCAGAAAGGTTATCATTTCCTGCTCTTCATCTACATTGAATTCTTTTCTTCTCACTGGTGTTCCCCCTTGAATGGCAATGTGTATTAGATCGTTGTACCTTAGCCATAACAATAGAACCTGCATTGACATATAAAAAGATCCAATTTACATTCACTTTAGTAGACCAATTTATTTGGAAAAGGGGTGCACGATGGAATTATGGCTGCCCATGGATTCATACGAGCTTCAACATCGTTACAAATACGAGGCGTTGTACCATGCTTTGCGTGACGCCATTCATGCAGGAATGCTGGTTGGTGGCACAAGACTGCCTTCCACCCGAGAGTTAGCACGTCAGTATGAAATGTCACGCGGCTCCGTAGCCCAGGTGTATGACATGCTGCTCGCTGATGGCTATGTGCGGGCACATCGGGAAGAGGGACTTTTGTTTCGGACACATTAACGGCACAGGAACATGCGGGACAGGAAGCGATCCTTCCACTTTCTCCATGGGGAGAGCGGGTGAGCATGCTGAATATTCATAATCAAAATGAAAAACCGTCATCTATTGAACGGGAGAAACCGGTCATCAACTTCCATGTACAGCGCATGCCTGCCGAGCACTTCCCGCAAGCGGAATGGAAAAGTGCTTTGGCCGCCGTTCATCGCAGCAGTGGATCACATGAACGAAGTGGTACTGCTGGAGACCTTGAGCTGCGTGAGGCCATCGCGTCACATCTAAGATGGACACGCGGCATCCAGGCTGATGCATCACAGATCGTGTTGTTCAGTGGTTCCATGCAGGGCATCACCCTGCTGGCACAGCTGCTTATCCCAGAGGGGGCAGCTGTTGTATTGGAAAATCCGGGTTATCAGGGGATTGCCCATGCGGTGAAGTCCTGTGGAGGGACGATTATTCCAGCGGAGGTTGATAGCGGGGGAATTATTCCGCAGCGCTGGGAGGCACAGACGTTATTTGTGACCCCAACCCGTCAGTTTCCTACAGGAGCAGTCCTTGGTTTGGACAGACGGAGAGCCATACTTGAATGGGCGTCGGAGCGCAATGCCGTCATTATTGAAGATGATTATGACAGTGAATTTCGCTGGGGTGGCAGACCGATTGAACCGCTCAAAGTACTTGATCGTGAACAAAGGGTCATCTATGTCGGATCGTTCTCACAAACGATGGTTGCATCCTTCCGGCTGGGCTATGCGGTTCTTCCGCCAGGTCTGGTGCAGCCACTGATCGCTGCAAAAGCACTGTACGAACCGGTTCCTCCTGCCCTTCTGGAGCAGCGTGCACTTGCGAAGTTTATGACCCGGGGAGGATATTTGCGCCATCTAAGACGGTTAACCCGTCTGTACGGGGAACGGCATGCTTTTTTGTCAGTGAGATGAAGCGGGAATTACCGGAACCCTTCATCATGCAGCCTGGGGATGCTGGATTGCATATTTATGCTGCCTGGAAAGGGAGTATCGACAGTTATGAACGGTTCAAGGCACAGGCTCTGGAAGAAGGTGTCGTATTCCGAGATGCGGTGCGTTATCGGCTGACTCCAGGTCTTCCGGCTGTGTGTTTTGGCTTTGCACATCTGGAGAAAGAGGAGATTCAAGAGGGGATAAGGCGAATGCGGTTAGCATGGGAGAAGTGCACATTTTCGTTTCGGTGAATTCCGCTGTATAATGGAATAAGGCGTTTCGCTCCAGCAGGAGCAGGAATCATATATATACACATATCGCATCATTATTGATGCCTTATGCAAAAGAGATTAACTTTCAAGGGGGAGTGGCGACATGCTGCAGGCATCGCCGTCATCTTTTGTTATTTTGCCCGCCGTCGCCAAAATTGTCTGCGAACCGGGATGGAAGTGGCAGAAGCGGGAAAAACCGATGCAAAACTATGACTTATTTTACGTGTGGAGTGGTGAGGGGACCGTGGTGCTGAACGATCAGCCATATGAAGTGGGCAAGGGAAGCTGTTTCCTGTTCAGGCCAGGCGATCATCCTACTGCAACACATAATAAGCAAAAACCGTTGGTACTTACGTATATTCATTTTGATATCGATATACCCGTTAATGATGTTCCGCAGTCCTACCGTGAAGTACTGGAAACGGTCGAATTCGAGCATTTGCTGGCTCGGTATGTACGGCTGTTCTTATCCGATGTATATGGGCGTGAGGAAGAAAGTCGGCTGATTCTGAAACAGCTGATGATTCATTTGCTGCGCGCGGACACGGAAGCTCCTGTGGAGAAAAAGGTGAGCAACCAGTTATCTGATGTCATCCAGGAGGTTGCTAACTATGTACGCCAGCATCCGGGGATAACACATCGCGTGGAAGACCTCGCTTCCAGAGCTGGATTATCGCCTCGATACTTCTCGATCAAGTTCAAGGAATTGATTGGTTCGTCCGTGCAATCCTATATCATTCGCATGCGCATTGAGCGGGCTGAGCATTTGCTGGTGCATACCGGCATGAATGTGACCGAAGTGGCAGATGCCCTTGGGTACCGGGATATCTTTTTCTTCAGTCGTCAGTTCAAGCAATATACCGGCAAAAGTCCGTCCGAGATTCGATAGGGCCTCTTTGTCGGGTAGAATATGGCAACGTTTCAATTCTGGGAAGCAGGGGTAAGTATGTAGCATTCCAGACGATCGAAAGGGGGAACTTGTGATGAACGGAAAACGTCGGGTCCGCAACCGGGGATGCTCTATAAAGGGCTTTAATCTTTTCCGGAACCGCCTGCGCCGCAGCAAACCGGCAGAGGAAATGCAGGACGTATGGTTTTAAGAAATGGTCAGAAAACCAATATGACGAAGCATAGCTTCGTATTGCATGTATACATGGAATGAGAACGGATGTCATCTTGGCTTCTACATAGATCTGAAGCAGATAATTGGATTCTTTGATCAACCAAAGGTACTCATAGCCTGGACACTTTACCCTAAAAAGGTGTTCCGGCTGCGAGTACCTTTTTATATAGGCAAATGTTCTGTGTGTAATTTCTTTCTGTATATTAGAAATTAAAAAAGATGACTCCTGTTATTCAGGAATCATCTGCTCATTGCTCATTGGACGGGTTTTAACCGACCGAGCAATTCTCCCATTTTGACGGAATCACCAGGCTGCAAGCCCGGTTTCGGTTCGAATGTGCCGCTCTGCGTCAACAGTACGACGGTGGAACCGAATTCAAAATATGCGAGATCATCGCCTTGTGCCCAGGAACTGACATCCGTACCGGCGTACTGTATACTGCTCACATTCATTGCGCCTACCTTCACGACAGCAACTTCTCCAAAATCATGGGCAATATACGTAATGAGCCGTTCGTTTCGACTCAGCACCGATTTCATATGGGTCAGGCCAAAATCATTTACCGGATAAACCTTGCCCTTAATATGTTCACTCTCCATTCGGCGACCGCTAACAGGCGCATGAATGCGGTGATAGTCGCGAGGACTGAGGTATAGGACAAAAGCATAGCCGTGCTTGTACTTCTCCAGATGCGGTGAGTGGTTTAATAATTCAGCAAGTGTATAATTTTGTCCCTTAACATTCAGGAGCGTTCCAGCAGATATCGGACCGGCTGCCGTGATTTTGGCATCTACCGGACTGATCAATGCATGTTCTGAAAGTTCAAGCGGGCGCATGCCCGGTTTAAGTTTACGGGTAAAGAAATCATTCAATGAACGATATTCCTTCCAGTCTTTTTCAGCTTCCTGAACAGGGATGTCGTAGGTCCGGACAAAATAAGGGATAAATGCCTTGCTTCCTCGGCTTTTGGAGAAGGCTCCCACAGTCCGGGAGATCCATTTGCGAGAAGAAAGCTCGGTCATTAACCGCAACAGCGTTTTTGCCATGAATATCCCCTTAGGGTTAGTGCGAACTTCAAGGCCGGCAGGACCGGCCGTTCTGCATAATATTGACACAGAATGCCCGCGAAATCAATATAGGCTCCTATCGTACGTCTGAGGTTGCCGCGGTATGCGCGAATTCTGTTCCAGCAGCAGACGTCCATAAGCCATCGGTTGTCGGTAACTGGTCTTCCAATGCTCCGTCATCCCGGCCTTTCGGAAACCGTAGCGTTGATCCCTTCCGTTGCATTCGATAAAATAAATCCGCCCGTTCTCTGTTATCCCCAGATCAAGTCCAAGGTCCGCAAGATGTGGCAAGCTCGAGGCCAGCGTCCGTGCGATGCGGAGTCCCACAGACTTGATTCTGGCCTCCAGTTCTAGTAGATGCCAGTCGGATTCCTCCGAGCCAAGAGCTTCAGCCAGCGTCATGACTTTGCTGCCTTGGGCGATATTCGTGACAAACGTATGAGCCGGAGCTACCTTGGCGAATATGCCCGTGATTCCCCACAAACCGTCACCTCCACGTTGCACCGATACCCGCAGATCTACGGGTCTTCCTTCATAACGAACCAGAGGTATGCGCTCTTCAATAAGATAGGCATGACGAAAAATACGGCGAAGGGTAGCTGAGGGCAGTTGTCCCTTATTCAGTCGAAAGGTAGCCCATCCCTTGCGTGAAGTTCTTGTCTCACAAGTGAGTTTCCATTGACCATCCTTTTGGAATATCCGCATAATGCCGTGACCAATGCTTCCGCTGCAAGGCTTGATCACCAGATCATCGTAATGTTCCATCATATAGGCCAGAGAATCGGGTGTAGCTTTGACCGCACGGGGGAGATGCTGCCTGAGATCGGGGTCCTGATAAAGCATCTCGTGAATGTGATCTTTGCGGTATCGATTGCGAACATTGTATACCTGTATGCCCTGCAACAGAAGTTGGGTCACCTGGTGCTGCTCCGTACGGCGAAGCTGGAGAGCCCGATTATGAATAACAGAAGGCAATGGCATCCTTTGACGCACGTATATACCCTCTTTTTTACATAAGCCATACAGGTTTTGGTATCCGAATCCACGTCTTCCAGCCGCAAAAAACAAGGGATTAATCCATAACAGGCCGCTGCCTGTTCAACATTCGCGAGTGATTCCTGACCCGTCCTTCCAGCCGGTATCCCCCGGTACATGCGTGAATCGAACAGAATACCGATCGTTTCTTGTAGCATGACCGTTCCTCCTTCAATGTTATCGCGACCATGGATCGTCCATCCATGAAATGCCGGCCTGTCAACGCCTGGTTGGATATCACGATAACGCAGACCGGAATCATGATGCTTCGATAGGCACCAATGAGTTCTCATACCAGCCCTTTGCATTCTATAGATTTATGCAAAATGCTTACATGATATCGTATGACATTTCCGGGTCAGGGGCGTGGACAGCCGCCTTACATAAGTGAACGGGTACAGCCTATTTCAGCAGACCGCATTCCAATAATGCATATTTTGAAGCTTGTACATCCACGTGCTGTAATTGGCAAAAGTCATGAATTGTAGTGGCAGATGCCCAGACTGGAGCATATGATGCCGGAGACGAACGTCAGAGGAAGGAGCAGGCTGTATGAGTAAAAAGGGCAATAAGAAGATTCCTACGCCGAAACTGCGGCATGTGAGTCCAAAATTTAAGGAACTGGATCTGACCAATCGACGGTCAGACACAATGAGCTCAGGTTTCACTTCGAATAGGGAAGCGCGCGTGAATGCAAATAAACGGGATTCGAGGGCCATTCAGGAATCAGAAGAATTCCTATTCGAATCAACGGAGCTACCTGCTACAACGAACGAGCTGGAAGACCTAAAAATCGTAGCCAAAATCATTAAGCCGGAACCCGTAGAGTCTGATAACGAGGAAGTCGTCGAGACACAAGATAGCCTGGAAAAGCAGATTCAGGTCAGCAGCGTGGCTCCGCATGTTCTAGAAGAAGAAAAGGACGTCAACAAGCAGGAAATCACAAGCAGGGATCGGCTGCAGATCCTGAACCAGAACCAGATGCCGGGTCATACCGGACACTATATCTACACGGACGACTTGAGTGAATTTGCTGTTACGGAGAGCAAACTGGCTCCTTTCTCTGTGGATGCCTCCAAGCTGAAACCGGATGCGGTAGGCAGTGAAGCATTGCAGGATTATGCGGTGACCAGCATTCACATTGCAGACGGGGCAATTGTTTCCGCTAAACTTGCGGAAGCGTCTGTATCCGAAGAGCACTTGATTGACGGCTCCGTATCAGGTCACAAAATACGAAATGCTTCTATTGCAGGCGATAAAATCAGGGATGGCAGCATTACTTCCCAGAAGCTTGGCAACCAGGTCATCGATTCAGCCAAAATTGCCGACGGTTCCATCGGCACAAGACATCTCAGCCGAATGCTGGTTACGGAAGAATTAATCAAGAATCATGCCGTAACTGGAGACAAGATTGCGATTAGCGGCGTGGATACAAGGCATCTCACGGGAGGAGCGGTGCATACCTCTAAACTGGCTGACGATGCGGTGACTACATCCAAAATTCGTGAAGGTGCTGTCACAGGCAGCAAAATCGAAGAACAATCTATCGAGTCTCACCATATCCAGGCAGGTGCTGTTAAACAGATGCATCTGGCAGAAGGGGCTATTGGTCGTTCACAACTATCTATTGGCAGTATTGGGAGTGACCAGATTGAGGATGGATCCATACAAACAAGACATTTAGCTGAGGGTTCGCTAAGCGGAAGACATCTGCTGGACGGTTCCATCGGTTCAAGCCAGATCCGCGCTTATGCAATTGGCAAGGAGCAGATTGGAAACGGAGAAGTAGGCAGTGAACATTTGACGGACGGTGCTGTAACCAGCAGCAAACTGGCAGACCAGTCGGTTGGAACAGCTAAATTGCTGGAACAGTCGATTACAGCCTCCAAGATTTCTGATCAGAGCGTCATTTCTTCCAAAATCGCGGATGAAGCTGTACAGGGCAAACATCTTGCCAAAGGGTCCATTCGTGCGGAACACATTGCGAACCGGGGAATCACGCCCGTACATGTGGACAATTCCGCAATTCACTCCATTCACATTGCAAGTGGAAGCATCGAGGCAACTCATCTGTCTACCGGAAGTGTGTCCGGAGATGCTCTCGCGGATGGCGTGGTATCTGAGCGGCATCTGGCAGAGTCAGCTGTAGGTACGTATGAATTGCAGGATGCTGCAGTTATAGACGCCAAGCTCGCGGATGGAAGTGTGACAACAGAAAAACTTGGAACGGCTTCGGTTAGCAGCAGAGCGCTTGCCCGGGGAGCGTCGTATCCTCGCATCTTGCGAGCGGTGGAGTCACAGGTACACATCTGGCTCCAGGCAGCGTGGGTTCCGAGGCCCTGAGACCTTATGCAGTGAAATCGGAACACCTGACAGAACATGCAGTAGGTGTACCTCATCTTCAGCCAGGCAGTGTTGAAACGGATGCAATTGCACGGGCAGCCGTCACAACAGACAAATTGGCTCCTGGCAGTGTAACTTCAGCCCAGATGGCAGGCGGATCCATTTTTCCACCTCATCTTACAGATCATGCGGTTACCTCCCCCAAGCTATCACCAGAGAGTGTTGCCACGGATAAACTGGCGGATTTTGCTGTCACGTCAGCCAAACTGGCAGACGGCAGCGTGACTTCTTCCAAAATTATGGCAGAAAGCATTCACGCCAAACATATTCCAGCAGGAACCATTCGCGGTTATCACCTGAAGCAGCATGCCGTTTCACTGGAACATTTGTCGGAGGAAGTACGTTCTCCAGAATTATTCGCTGATGGGAGTATTACTGGCAACAAACTGCGGCATCGGTCCGTAACAGTAGACCATTTGGCAGCAAATGCGGTGTCCGGTACTGAATTGCAACAGGTATCGGTAGGCAGCGAGCATCTGCAGCCATCCGCTGTGCAATCCGTTCATCTGGCTGATGGAAGTGTGAAATCGGATCATTTGGGTACGGGGGTGGTGAATTCACAGCATCTGAAACCCGACATCATTCATGAGGAACATATTGCTGAACAGGTAGTCACATCCCATCACTTGGCACCTGGATCTGTCGAAACAGACCATCTGGCACCTTTATCCATTACAGCGGCTCATCTGCAGCCAGGTTTGATCAGTGGTTTGCACCTTCAGGCAGAGTCGACAAGTGCGGTTCACCTGCAGCAAGGAGCTGTACATTCCCGTCATATTCAAGATGGTGAGATTCTTCCTCATCATATCCATGAACGCAGCATCGGTACGTCTCATCTGGAAGAAGAAGCAGTAAGTACGATTATATTACAGGATGAATCGGTAACACGCTCCAAACTGGCGAGTGGTAGTGTTGATGGCAGCAAATTAGCCGCAGGGGCAGTATCGGCTGCCCACATGGCAGACGAAAGTGTGCAAACCCGCCATATCCAAGAAGGTGCAATCCTTGCTGGTCATATTCAAGAACGCAGCATTGGCACACTCCATTTGGAAGAGGAGTCGGTAAGTGCAGTCCATTTGCAAAATGGATCTGTTACGAGTGCCAAACTGGCGGATGGCAGTATAAACGGAAGCAAGTTATTCGAAGGTACTATATCGGGGATTCATATCGCATCGGAAAGTGTGCAATCCGGGCATATTCAGGCAGGTGCCATCCATGCGGGTCATATTCAGGAGCGCAGCATTGGCACACCCCATCTGGAAGAAGAAGCAGTAAGTGCGGTTCATCTGCAAAATGGCTCCGTAACGAGTGCCAAACTGGCTGATGGCAGTGTAAACGGCAGCAAGCTGCTCGAAGATACAGTGTCGGGGATCCATATCGCTTCCGAAAGTGTGCAGTCCCGCCATATCCAGGAAGGAGCAATCCTTGCTGACCATATTCAGGAGCACAGCATTGGCACGACCCATCTGGAAGAAGATACAATCAGTACGGTTCATCTGCAAAATGGGTCTGTAACGAGTGCCAAACTGGCCGATGGCAGTGTGAGCGGCAGCAAATTACTTGAAGATTCGGTGTCAGAGGTCCATATTGCCAATGGAAGTGTGCAATCCCGTCATATCCAAGAAAGAGCGATTCATGCGGACCATATTCAGGAACGCAGCATTGGGATCTCCCACCTCAAAGCGGAATCGGTAAGTGCGATTCACCTGCACAATGGCTCCATAACAATTGCCAAACTGGCCGACGGCAGTGTTAACGGCAGCAAGTTGCTTGAAGGAGCGGTATCAGCTATCCACCTGGCAGACCAAAGTGTGCAATCTCGGCATATTCAGGATGGAACGATCCATGCTGATCATATTCAAGAACGTAGTATTCGCACAACCCATCTGGAAGAGGAAGCAGTAAGCGGGATCCATCTACAAAGTGGGTCCGTAACGAGTGCTAAACTGGCCGACGGCAGTGTAAACGGCAGCAAATTGGCTGACGGCGCGATAACATCCGCGCATCTTGCAGACTGCGCCATCGATGGCAGCAAACTGAGTGAACAAAGCATTACATCCAATCACTTGAATGCGGGAATTGTAGGCCCGGCGCATTTGAGCGAAGAGATATGGAATGCGATTCGCCAGTTCAGTGGAGAAACGCTGGAGCAGCTGGCAGCGATCAAAAGACAAGAAGCATTGCTTCAGACAGAGAGCGAAGCAGTACAGCCTTCACAGCAGGCCCTGGTCGAGGCACTGCCGGGTGCTGGTCTGGAGGAAACACAAATTCACCAGACATCGAATCAGGAGCTGGAGGAACAACAAGAGCAGGCAGCCCAAACGGACCAGCTTGGAGAACCATTGGCAGCTGCTTCAGTGACGACAGAGGAGGTAGTTCAGGCTCAGCAATCACAGCTTGAATTGTCACAGGAGATCGGTGGAACTACGGAGTTTATATTGAGTGAACAATCGATTACACAGGAACATTTGTGTGATGAGGCGGTGGGCAGCGAGCAGCTGCAATCCGGAGCCGTTCAGGCCAAACATCTGGCATTCCAGCCTGTACGGAGTGTCAGCCGTCAGCCTGTCGTGCAGCAGTTCGGTATGGAGGCTTTCCTATTGCCTGAGGATGAAGAATGTGTGGAAGTATCGGTAGCCTTTGAGGAATCGTTTATATCGGAGCATTATGTGATTGTAGCCATGTGTAATGATCGGGGATTTCAGGTGTCGCTGCTCTCCCAGAGTGAAGATGAAGCTGTACTGGAAGTGTCACGTACTGGAGGTTCCAAACACACGTATGGATTGTTATCATGGATTGCCGCCGGGCCTTCCGTGTAAGCGTGCGGGATCACGTGCCTTCATCTTCAAAGACAACTGTGGACGAAGGAGTACACATGTTCAAATAGACAAAAGCGGTTCCCGGATTTGTCCGGGACACCGCTTTTTTTCATATATAAGCTTGCTCCGTTCGGACGATGAGGGGTGCCTGAACGAGTGAATATGAGTTCAACAACAAATGGATTCTTACAGTCCTACGGCTTGATAAGCTTTGGTAATTGCAGTAACCTCGGCGGAAGTTGCACCGTACAGATCTTTGGCTGCTTGGATGGTAGCTGTTTTTGCCGCAGCAAATTTGGATGTTGGTGTCAGATAGTTCACGAGTGTGCTGTAGAAGATTTGAATGGCTTTATCGCGTCCAATTCCGGTTACAGTGACACCGTTATGCGTGCCGCCTTGAACTGCAAGATAGTATGCTTTGTTGATGATACCGCTGTTGGTATGAACACCACCGTTGTCAGCTGTTCCGGTATAACGGTCACTGTATTTGTCAGGTTGTCCATACAATGTAGGGTTGGACATGGAGCGCAGTGCATCGCCTGCAATGTTAGGTGTGTAAATGTCGTCACCGATCAACCAGTTTTTGCTCTGAATGGTATTGCCGAAGATATCTGCGAAGGCTTCGTTCAGTGCGCCTGGCTCATTGCGGTACTCCAGGTTGGCTGTGTTCTCAATGACACCGTGAGTCAATTCATGACCTACTACGTCCAGATCACCGGACAGGGAAGTGAAGGTTGTACCATCTCCGTCACCAAATACAATCTGTACCCCGTTCCAGAAGGCGTTATTGTAGTTGGAGCCGTAATGTACCGTGGATTTGACCAGCAAACCGTTGCCGTCCAGACCGTTACGGTTGAATTTGTTTTTGTAGAAATCATACGTGGCGGCAGCATAGGCATGGGCATCTACTCCGGCATGATCAGTCCATACATTGTCGGAATCCGTCAGGAGAGTACCTGGAATGGTGGAGCGATTGCTTGCGGTGTAGGTTTCGATCCCTTTGCCGCGAGTGGTATCTTTCAGTTGGAAGGTACTGCCGGATTGGGTGGTTGTAAGAGTCTTGGTATCACCAAGTACACCTGTACCTGTTCCTGTTGCGAAGTTGATGAGGTCATATTGAGATACGATACTGCCGTCAACGGCATTCACGAAATATTTGGTACGCAATGGGGCTGGTTCAAGCACATTGACTTCAGTAATGTAAACAAGATAGGTTTGGTTGTCCTCTTCATTGTGGTAAATGTTCAACTCGGCTTCAGGGGTTTTCTGTGGTTCGCCAAGCTCTCCAACGCGGGAAGTGGCTTCTTCCGATGCAATCTTGATCGCATCCTCTGCACTGATTTCAGCGACGCCGTCATTAGGGATGGCTTGTTCTTCAATCGGTGGAAGATCACCAAGTGCGGATGAAACCTGTCCTGTTTTGTCCAGGTGGATCGTTTGCTCGGCACCGTAAACTGGAATTCCTTTAATGTACTGCTTCAGGCGGAAGTGCCGTACACCAGAGGTGTCTGTCGTTCTTTTAATAATTTTGAGTTGGGATTTCACGTCGGAATTCTGGAATTGGTCCTGTTGACCAAGGAAATTGAAGATTGTTTCGTCGGAGCCGCTGTTCAACTGGATACCCTCCTCAGAGGCATATGGGGCCTGCAATGGAATGGACTGATCAGACAATGGAGCTGCAGCAGCAGCAGATACGGAAGCGAGCAAAAGAGCTCCTCCAAGAATTGTTGGCATAACTTTAGCAAATTTCATAGTAAACTCTCCCATTCTCAATATGATTTTTTGGAAAACAAATAATTATGCCAATCTCGGTTGGAGTTCCGTCTGCAACTTGGGCAGCGCGGAGCGTGAGGCTGAATCTGAAATGTGGAATATGACAAGAAACGATAAGGAACAAAATCGGCAGAGCCTGTATGCCTGTGGTTGGGTGTAAAAGGAGTACCGTTTATCCGGTTCAGCTATGAGGCTTAATCGTTCATTGTAGTTCCTCAATCAGAAGCCAGGGGTCTTGTCCACTTGCGAAGCAGAAGATGTTCTTACGGAGCCGGGGTGTTCGTTCCGGGTTCACATAACCAAACCTGAATTACGTATTTGAACGGCATCACTCCTCTCAAGGTACATGCAGCAAACGCTAAAACAGTCTCCCGGATCATCCTGCTGCGAGCAGAATTAACCGAAGGTCAATTATCAGGATAAAAATAGAAATCGAAAGGAACACATGTTCCTTCTTAGGATTTTTTTTGTAAATCTACTTCTTGCAACGTATATTATCACAATGTAAAAGGTTGGAAAAGATGCAATTTTAAATTTTTTTTGAAATTGTGTCTGAAGTAGGGGAGCTGTAGCGGATTTCGAATATTTTGGCGAATATTGTCTGAATAAATGGATTGACTGAGCTTGATGGCGGACAGAACCTGCTCGGTTCAAGGACATACGCCGTTTCCACTGCTCCATGAATACATAGAATAACGTGTACTCCCTTTGCATGCCGATGATGTACACCCGGGAGGTGACTGTGTTGCAAAAACGCGGCAATACCGCTTTTGTTGCAGCCAAATCGAATCTGGCACAAAGAAAAGCGCAACTAAAGAAGCGTCGTCTGAAATCTGCATACAAAAAGGGTACAAAGGCCTATACGTACGTGATTTCACCCAAGGACCAAACGAAATGGCCAGCATTCGGAGATGAGCATGCGATGAGAGAGACACCTGCACAGGATTCGACGAACTCGCATAAACCACTGCTTTCGGTCATTATACCTGCCATGAATGAAGCGCGAACCATTGGTGCAGTCGTCCGTCAGGCGCTGCGTATATGCCGTGATGCTGAAGTGCTTGTTATTGTGAATGGTTCAACGGATGGAACGGCAGCGGCGGCAAAAAGGGCAGGAGCACAGGTGCTTCGTTATGCTGAAGCTTTGGGACATGATGCAGGAAGAAGAATCGGTGCAGCGGCAGCTCGTGGCAGGGTGCTGTTGTTCACGGATGCAGACATTCTAATTCCGGCAGAACATCTCGCGCCATATGTGCGAGCGATACTGGATGGGACGGATGTGGCACTTAATGATTATAACGGGCCGGTGGCGCGCACCCCTGTTCACCCTGTGATAGAGGCCAAACATGCGCTGAACAGCATGCTAGCCAGACCTGATCTGCAAGGTGCTTCCATGACAGCCATTCCGCATGCATTAAGTCGCAGGGCACTTGAGGTAATGGGTACGGAAACACTGGAGATTCCACCGTTGGCACATGCAAAGGCGGTTATCAGCGGGTTGAAGGTGCGTGCTGTCCATCATGTGCCTGTGGGCAAAATGAATGCAGTTCGAGTCAAGAAACGAAACGGACCTGATCCGCTCAGTCAATTGATATGGAATGATCATCTGACAGCGATCAAGTGGATAACCGATACGCTTGGCCCACGTGGAGGGCATTCCGACCTGCAGCGTGTTCGTAGCCTGACGAGGTGAGCATGCTGCATAAATCAAGAAAGCGGCTTCGTCAAAAGAGGCAACATGCTGGAGGTGAGGAAATGAAGGAGCGTTCAGGGGGCGTCCGTCGTCAACGGAAAGCAGGCAGACGAACAACAAGGAACAGAACGAGAACCATGGGCAGGAAGAGCCTGTCTAAATCGCCGCTAAAGAGTTCAGCAGCGAGTAGATCGATAACGAAAAGATCCGTATTGCATGAAGCATTCAACGCAGGGCAACGGTCCGGACGCAAGGCGCTGCACAATGAGCAATCGATTGAACAACATGTACGTTCGACATGGCAGGAGCATGAGGCTGCGATTTCAGCGGAATTAAGGGGCTATCCTGCTGCAATGCAGGCAGGGAAAGCTTTCATGCAGGGGTATGCTCATGCTGCTGGACGTCCATTGAATATCATACCACTTGCCCTTAACAAACCTGCCGCTGCGGTCGTCTGTGCCTGTAATGAGGAACTTACGCTGGGGCAAGTGCTCGTACAACTGAAACGGTTACCGCTGACGGATATCGTTGTGGTATTGAATGGAACAACAGACAACAGTCTAATGCAGGTGCTTGAACAGCCTGGTATCACGCTCGTATATGAACCTGACCGGGCGGGACATGATGTAGGCCGTGCACTGGGGGCCAAGATGACGGAGGCGGAGACCCTTCTTTTTGTGGATGGGGATATGGTCGTTCCGGCAGAGCAACTCGCCCCGTTTCTGTATGCAGTGGACCGGGGGATGATGTGGCACTGAATAATCTTTCATCCCTTTTGCCTCCATTTGCCCGCCAGGATGAAGTGAGCCGGATCAAAGCATATCTCAACCGTGTGCTGAACCGTTCGGATCTGGGTTCCAATTCGTTGACGGCCGTACCCCATGCCCTCTCGCGCAGGATGATCCAGATCGTAAAACCACAGGCCCTGGCCGTTCCTCCCAAGGCGCAAAGTCTAGCCATTCAGCACGGATTAAAAGTGACAGCGCCCAGTCAAGTCGATGTCATTCGTTCCAATCGTCTGCGTTCCACCAATACGGGCAGCGGCAACGAAGTGGCCCGATTGATCATCGGCGACCATCTGGAGGCGATTGCAGCCTGGCTGGATATGGGCGGCAATACGTCACATGCCCGGTCCATTTCCCGTGTCGAAGTGGCCTACAGGAGGAATGCCAGATGACACTGACGAGTATCATTATTCCGACGTACAATGGGCTGGACCTGCTGAAGCCATGTATCGATGCCATTCGAAAATATACTGATCATCATACGTCATATGAAATTATCGTTGTGGATAATGGTTCGATTGACGGAACGGCAGCGTATTGTGCCCAGGAACGAATTCGTTTTGTCCGGCTGCCGGATAATCGGGGTTTCCCGGCGGCTTGCAATGCCGGGCTCCGTGCAGCCTGTGGTGATGAGCTGTTGCTGCTGAATAATGATGTAACGGTTACCGCCCGCTGGCTTGAAAACTTGCGGGCTGCCCTCTACAGTGATGCCAACATTGGCATTACAGGTCCGATGACCAACTATGCAAGTGGAATCCAGCAGGTGGAACTGGAGTTCCGGGACATGGCCCATTTTCAAGAACTGGCTGCTGCCAACAATATAGTCGATGCTTCCAGGTGGAAGGAAGTCAGACGGATTGTCGGCTTATGCATGCTCATTCGGCGAAGTGTGATGGAGGACATTGGTGTGCTTGACGAAGCCTATTCGCCGGGACACTATGAAGATGACGATTATTGCTACAGGGCCTGTCAGAAAGGGTATCGTTTGCTGGTATGCGGGGATGTACTTGTACATCATCGCGGCAGCGCGAGTTTCCTGAAGACCGATCCTGTGGCATGGAAACAGTTGCTTGAGCGCAATCGATCCATTTTTATCAACAAATGGCATGTCGATCCCCTTAAATATATTGAGACATCCGATGAAGGAGGGATAGTGGAATGAAAGGTGTAATTCTTGCAGGCGGAACCGGAACACGACTGTATCCTCTGACCCGGCTGATTAACAAGCATCTGATTCCAGTCGGCAAGCACCCGATGATTATGTATGGCATCGACAGACTCCGCCAGGCAGGCATAGAAGAAATATTGATTGTTATCAACAAACATTCCGCTGGCTTATACACGGATTATTTGGGCGGTGGAGCAGATCATGGCGTCAAGCTCACGTATCGGATTCAGGAAAAAGCAGGCGGAATTGCTGAAGCATTGGATCTGGCGACTTCGTTCATCCTCCCTGGAGAAAAATTTGTTGTTCTGCTGGGTGACAATCTGTTTAGCGACGATTTGAAGCCTTATGTGGACCGGTATTTGCAGCAGCCTGCGGGTACGGCTCGTGTTTTGCTTAAAGAAGTGGACGATGCACGGCGGTATGGGGTGCCGGTGTTTGATCCACAACATCCGGAACGAATCTCATACATTGAGGAAAAACCGAGCGATCCGAAGACCTCTTATTGTGTTACTGGCATATATATGTATGATGACCATGTATTTAATCTTATCCAACGCATTGCCCCTTCGGCACGCGGTGAACTCGAAATTACAGACGTGAACAATCATTATGCAGCGGCTGGAGGACTGGAATACGATATTTTGCAAAAATATTGGAGTGATGCAGGGACGTTCCAATCGCTTCAGGAAGCAGCCATCCGCATGAAGGGACAACTGCCCTAAAATATATGCGCCTGATGCTGCCGCTGTGAGAGGTCCCTTGAGAGCAGAACAACCTGCGCCGGAGCCGGAAGAATGCTCCGGCGCTTTGTGCAGCGGCGGCACTCCTCGTGCATGCCAAGGGAGGGAATGCCGTGAGAGCAGCAAAACGCAGCGACAAGAGTAGGAAGAAGACACCGGGCAGTCATGCCGGACCCTGGCACGTATCTGTGGGAGTGCAGCCCAAAGCGGGCTCAGATCACGGATGGGGAAACAAAGGCTTGAAGCCAAGAGCTGTGGAGCTCGTAGGAATAGAGCACAAGCTTTTTGCAGAACCGAAAGGTAAAGCCAGTGGGCGTACCGGTGTAAGACGTCGTGGGAGCGCAGGAGCGCGAGCACGAACAGGGGCAAAAGCAGGCGAAGCCCGCGGCAGTACAGGTGCGCGAGCAAAAACAGGCGAGCGTGCAGGCGTGAGCCGTGGTAGCAAAGGTGCGCGAGCCAAAGCGGGCCAGCGCGCAGCTGCAGGCCGCGGGCATGCTGCGCCGCGCAGCGGGCGGGCCGCAGTCGCCCGCCGCAAACCGCGCACGGCTGCGCAGCGTGCGGCCAGGCCAGCAACGCAAGCCAGCACGCCAAAGGCGCTGCCTGCCAGCGGTGCTGGCCCCGCCCCGCAGCAAGCGACACACCGGCACGATGGTGTCGCTCCCGCGGGGCGGGAAAGCGCTGCCGCGCATGCGGGCAGCGCAAGGGCACTTGCGCCTGCGCAGCTGGCTGCAGCGCCCGAGAGCGGCTACGCCGAGGGCTTCCGCGACGGCGTGTTCGCGGGCGGGGAGGCGCTGGTGGCGCAGCACATCCCGCCTGATCATATTCTGCCTGCCGTGGCGGCGGCAGATCTGATCGAGGCGGGATTCCGCCAGTATGCGCCTACCCTGACCCGGCTGGCCAGCCCTCATGAGATGGCTGGCCAGATCCAGAGGGCGCTGGATGCGCAGCGCCCTCTGTCCGTCGTTCGCCTCGGAGATGGCGAACTGCTGACCCTGGCAGCCGATACGGTGCTGCCAGGTGAACAAGTGCAGGAGCTGGCACCGTTTCTGCCTTATGCAGGGGTGCCACGCTCCACACCGGACATCCGCGCTGAGCTCGCGGAAGCCATTCAGGGCGCCGATTGGGTAGGCGTACCCATCTCGCGTGCGCCCACTTTTCAAGGGCTGTTATTTCCAGTATTTCGGCATTTCGGCATTGACTGGTCTCGTCTGAATCTGACCAGTTCCACGATTAACTACAGCCTGCATCAGTCGGGTCTGTTGTTGCCCGTGATACATGGCCGCCGGGTGCTGCTGATTGGAAGCCAGGCTGCTGAGCTCGGAGCGTTGTTGAACGGTCGTGGCGTTCATGTGACAGGTATCATCGGTGCAGTGGAGGGGGTTGCGGATATCCCGAGGGTGATGCAGCAGACTGCGGAGCATTCTTTCGATATCGCTCTTGTAGCGGCAGGAATTCCAGCCGTCATTCTGTGTCGCCGAATCGCTGGTGAGCTGGGGCGGGTTGCCATCGATTTTGGACATTTGGCTGACAAATTGGTTATAGGAGAGCTTCAGCTCTAAGGGACGGTCTGGTGCGATGTTCATCGTAACGCGCATTGGGATGAGGGGAAATGGAGGAAGCAACATGAGCACATCAGGCAGACGTTCAAAGCAGCGGGAAGCAGCGTCATCTGAAACCGTTGTTTTGCACTCAGCTCGAAGTCGTAGTGGAAGGAAAACCAGACGTCAAGGCTCAGGTAAACGGGCAGCCAAGAACGCAAAACTGTATAAGCAGGGCTACCGTAGAGGCTATGATGAGGGCGTGAGGCAGGGAGAAAGCTCATTCGGGCTGGTATTCGAAGGGGTAAGCATTATTATTCCGACGTACAACCAGCGCGAATATGTCCTGCAATGTGTGTCCAGTATTGAAAAGCATACACCTGCGCCTTATGAAATTATTGTTGTGGATAACGCGTCCAAAGATGGCACGGCGGAAGCCATGCTTCGCAAAGGTGGCATGGTAAGGGTCGCTGCACTGGATAAGAATCGTGGTTTTGCCGGCGGTGTCAATCATGGACTGATGATGGCGAGAGGCCGACACATTGTCGTGCTGAACAATGATACGCTGGTCACTCCAGGCTGGCTGGATAACATGATGTCCTGTCTTAACAGTCATCCCGAGATGGGGGTCGTGGGCCCGGTTACCAATTACATTGGTGGAGATCAGCAGATCGAAGTCCCATACACAGATGTGGAGGAGATGTGGTCTTTTGCAGCGCAGCATAATCGTCCGGATGCCGGTAAGCATCGGGAGACCGATAGGCTGGTCGGATTCTGCTGGCTGTTCTCTCGGGAATTGCTGGAGCGGGTAGGTTATCTCGATGAAGGCTACGCTGTGGGTAATTTTGAAGATGACGACTGGATCATCCGGGCGAGGCTGGCGGGATACAGGCTGGCGGTAGCCG
The DNA here is from genome assembly GCF_052244825.1 of Paenibacillus sp. 1A_MP2. NCBI lineage: Bacteria > Bacillati > Bacillota > Bacilli > Caryophanales > Paenibacillaceae > Paenibacillus > Paenibacillus sp. 1A_MP2. The sequence goes on from NZ_JBQQCS010000001.1 coordinate 1,778,040, forward strand.
GGGATGCCTTCATACATCACTACGGAAGTGTAAGCATGAAGGCGCTGGAAGAACAGGATTATGTAGCGGTGAATAAGGATAACGAACAGTTTTACACTCGAAAATGGGGAGATCCCCATGCACTCGTTGCCGAAACTTCCCGGCTCTCGCTGCATTCAAAGGTGTCGACCGGTCAGCAGGAGAGCACGACACCCCTTGGTAAGACGGACTCCTCTGACCTGAGACAGCGCATTTCCACCAAGGGCAGCAGCGATGTAATGCATAAGCTGAGACGCAGCACGGACTTTTACCCGGAGGGCTGTTTCATCACGGATATCAAGGGCGATGTTTACCGACTGATGCATAGACAGCGACGCAAGCTGAACATTCCCGTACCACGCGGCATTTCTCCCGTTCTGGTTGCCAAACCGGACCTGCTCGGCGTACCTGCAGGTGAGCCACTGGTATCTGGGGGTGAGGTGCAGGGCTGGCCCTTTGCAAGAAGCCATGTTCATGCTCAACCGGTTGAAGGCAACCGCGATGCGCTGGAGGAAGGCATGATTATTGCCGCAACGAATGAGCGGGATGTGTGGTATCAGATGAGTGGCAATAAACGTAGGAGGTTTGTAACCCCTTATGCTGCGGAACGATGGGGCGTGCAATCCGGGCATGTCGTTCATGTATCCGCTAACCAATTGCGTTCAATCGAAGAAGGCTGGCCCATCATTGCTTCTCCCCAGCTCTTGAACGAAGATTTGTAATGACGGGGTCCGGCTGCCTTGTATATCGGTTCGACAGCATGATGCGGAATGTGATGTACAGCGTATCGTTACGCTATACATCCTTTCCGCATCCGAACTTTACATAAATTACGAATTATGAAATGTAACGACTTTTTTCAAATTTAAAATTTAATCTTTCTATCCTCTTATAGGTTTATTCTATTGGCAGATCCATTGACGCTTGAAGAGGTGAGGAGTACATTTATAGCCATAATTCTTATTTAACAGATAGGAATAAATGGTCTGGGTGGTGATCCATCCTGATCTGACAATGAATCAATCAGGAGGTATGCAGATGTCTTCTACATCGAAAAAAGTAGTGCTTTGGAGCAAAACAGGCTGTCATTTCTGCGGGGAGGTCAAGGCATTTTTAACGGCCCGCAACCAGCCTTTCGAGAACATCGAAGTACAAGGCAATGATGTGCTGAGGGATGTGCTTGAAGCCAAATATGGCATTCGCCATGTACCTGTCATTGAAGTGGGTGGAGATGGCAAGTATGAAGCATTGCTGGAGCCCGATCTGGAGAAACTGGCGGAACTTCTCGCCAGGCCGATGAAGCAGTAGTCTGACCGGACGTGGCGGATCTCTTGATAAAGCAGTTTCCGGCTGCTGGCTGCTGAAGGCTGTCATTTCAGTTTGCAGCAGTCGGGACTTTTAAGACATCGTATCCTCATATTCAGATATCCAATCCTTATATAGAAAAGTTCTATAAGTAACGCTGTTGACCGATGTGCGGGGCAGTGATAAGCTTTGTGAAATTAAAACTGACCAAACTCATAGGAATAGTTTACTTTTGTTTTTCATTCGTAATCCATATCAGATCGGACTTAAGAACATTTCTTGATATATCCTAATCCAAGGAAGGCGGAATAGTTATGACGGCTCAGCGCAGTTTGAAATTTGGAGCGATTGTCCACGGTGTAGGAGGCAGCATGACGACTTGGAGACACCCGGAGATCCAGCCGGATGCCAGTGTGAATTTTGAGTTCTACAAACGACAGACGTTGAAAGCGGAGGAAGGCAAATTCGATCTCGTTTTTATCGCTGACGGTCTTTATATTACCGAGAAATCTATACCTCACTTCTTGAATCGATTTGAGCCCATCAGTTTATTGTCCGCCCTGGCCGCGATTACGTCACGGATTGGTCTGGTTGGAACACTGTCCACCTCCTATAGTGATCCATTCACAGTCGCCAGACAGTTCGGTTCTCTTGATCTGATCAGTAATGGCCGCGCTGGTTGGAACGTTGTTACTTCCCCGCTTGAAGGTTCGGCCAAAAACTACAGTAAAAGCAACCATCCAACCCACCCGGAGCGTTACCGAATTGCAACGGAATATTTGCAGGTAACCAAAGGCCTGTGGGATTCGTGGGAAGACGATGCCTTTGTAAGAGACAAAGAGAGCGGTGTTTTCTTCGATCCATCCAAGCTGCACACACTCAATCATGAAGGAGAGTTCTTCTCCGTACAGGGTCCCCTTAACATTGCTCGTTCACGGCAGGGGCAGCCGGTCATTTTTCAGGCAGGTTCTTCTGAAGATGGCAAGACTCTTGCTGCCAAGGAAGCGGATGCTGTCTTCACGGGACATGATTCAATCGAGGATGCACAGGCCTTTTACAAGGATGTCAAAACCCGTGCAGCTGCTTATGAACGTTCCGCACAGGATATTGTCATTTTGCCAGGAATTAATCCGATCATTGGACGGACAGAAGAGGAAGCGGAACAGAAATATCAGGAAATTGCCAGCCTGGTCACCATCGATAAAGCACTGGACTATCTGGGACGTTTCTTCGAGCACCATGACTTCTCCCAATATCCGCTGGATGAGCCATTCCCTGAGCTGAATGGCATTGGCAGCAACAGCTTCCGCAGCGGTACGGACAAAATCAAGCGGGATGCCAAAGAGCAGGGATTGACGCTGCGCGAAGTAGCCCTGCGAGCTGCAACACCGAAGAGCAAATTCCTCGGAACACCGGAGCAGGTGGCTGATCAGATTCAGGAATGGTTTGAAGCGGAAGCGGCAGATGGATTCATTATTCATTCCGAACTGCCGAGTGGATTGTCCGATTTTGTAGAGCTCGTTGTTCCGATTCTGCAAGAGCGCGGCATCTATCGCACTGAATACGAGCATGACACATTGCGCGGCAATCTCGGGGTGCCAATTCCGGTGAATCGTTACACGGCTGCCCGGGAGCAAGTCGGAACCGAGGCGTAAGAAACTGGGGAGCTGGAAATCGGCACAGTCAAGGAATGAAGCGTAAATTAGTAAATCAATAATTCAATGAATCAATGACACCTGTATACACAGAGGGGAAGCTATATGAACAGGTCTATCTCATGGATGAAATATATGGCATTGGCGGCAGTAGTGGTGCTGGTATTATCCGGTTGCGGAGCGGCAAGTAACTCGAACAGTACAGTCCAGGCTTCCGGTGGGGAGCAGTCCGGGCAAGCAGAAGGTGGGAGCCTGACCTACGCACTCGCCACATCTCCGGATACGCTGGACCCGCATCGAAGTGGCCTTGCCGTAACCGTACGTGCGATCCGGACGATCTATGATAATCTGGTGGTCCAGCTGCCGGATGGTTCCATTAAACCTTGGCTCGCCAAGGAGTGGAGTGTATCGGAGGATGGCAAAAGTTATACGTTCAAGCTGCGTGAAGATGTGAAGTTCCATGATGGCACACCATTTAACGCGGAAGCCGTGAAGTTCAATCTGGACCGGGTGATCGATCCGGCCACCAAAGCCGCCAATTCCCTTGCCTTGATCAGACCATATAGCTCCTCGGAGGTCATTGATGAATACACCATCAAGGTGAATCTGGAACAGCCTTCGCAAGCCTTTCTCGGCAACTTGAGTCAGGCCCTGCTAGGGATTGTGTCTCCAACAGCTGCCAAGAAATACGGTGACCAACTGGGCAAAAACCCGGTAGGGACTGGTCCGTATACCTTCGTGAAATGGGATGAAAATGCGGATATCGTTGTCGCCAAGAACAAGGATTACAACTGGGCTCCGGAAACCGTTGAAAATGAAGGTGCCCCTCATTTGGATACGATTACGTTCAAAATTGTACCGGAAGAAGCAACGCGCATCGGCAGTGTACAGAGTAAGCAGGTACTTGCCGCCGAGACTGTTCCGCCGCAAAATATTGCTGCGTTGAAGAACGATCCGAACCAGCAATTGCTGCAGGCGAATACCGTTGGTTTGCCGTATACCCTCTTCTTCAATCTGCGCAAAGCACCTTGGGATGATGTGAAAGTCAGACAGGCGGTGCAATCTGCGGTTGATGTGGAATCCATCGTGAAGACATTGTATCTGGGCAACTATGAACGAGCGTGGTCTGCACTGTCTCCAGGAATTCTCGGTTACGATGCTTCCCTGGAAGGAAGTATCCATCCGGATATTAACAAGGCCAATCAGCTGCTTGATGAGCAAGGCTGGGTCAAGGGAGCAGATGGCATTCGTGAAAAAGACGGTAAGAAGCTGACCCTGCATTATGTGGACGGTTCGCCGAACCGGGAGAAGCGTAACGACATTGCTGCGATTATTCAGCAGCAGCTCAAGCAGGTGGGTATAGCTGTTGAAGTTGAAATTACGAAGGATATTGCTACGGTCGTCTATCAGAACTGGGATTATGATCTCTACGGCAACAGCCAGGTCAACTCTGATCCGAATGCACTCTATGCTTTCTATCATACGAGTGCAGAAGGTGAACGCCCGACGCTTTCCGGCTTATCCGATCCGAAGATCGATAAGCTGCTGGAACAAGGAGCGGTGGAGACTGATCCCGATAAACGAGTGGATATCTATAATCAGATTCAGCAGTATCTGATCGATCAGGCTGTCATTCTGCCGATCTATGTGTTCCCTTATACGGTGGCTGCATCCAAATCGGTGCAGGGCATCAAGTTTGATTCACTCGGTTATCCGCTCTTTAACGATGTTCGGATTCAGCCCTAACACGTACCATCAATGATGTAGACAGGAAGGAGACGACCCGGTATGGTTCAAATGATACTGACAAGACTTGCTACATCGCTTCTGGTTATTTTCGGAGCTTCGGTGCTGGTGTACTGCATCATGTATCTGCTGCCGGGTGATCCGGTCCTGCTCATGCTGGACCCGTCATCGGCAACACCCGACATGATTGAGAACCTGCGGGTTCAGCTTGGTCTGGATCAGCCGTTTTACATTCAGTTTGCCAACTATTTCGGAGACATGCTGCGCGGGGATTTCGGCAAATCCATGATCAATTCCGACCCGGTTCTGCCCAAAATACTGGAGCATTTCCCTGCCACACTGGCGCTGACCGCGCTCAGCTCGATCATAGCGATAACCATCGGCATTACGCTCGGTGTACTGTCTGCCATTCATCGTAATGGCGTGATTGATTTCATCGCCCGCCTCGTTGGATTGTTTGGCATCTCCATGCCGACCTTCTGGACCGGCATTCTGTTGATCCTGTTGTTCTCTGTCCAGCTGGGCTGGTTCCCGGCAATGGGTTCCGACGGATTCAGTTCATTGGTGCTGCCTGCTGCAACACTGGGCCTCGTTGGTGCGGGTTTTATTGTACGTATGGTGCGTAACAGCATGCTGGAAGTGGTGAACGAACCGTTTATCGTAGCATTGCGAGCGAAAGGTCTTTCACAGCGAACCATTATGTACGGTCATGCGCTGCGTAATGCGCTGATTCCTGCGGTGACGGTCATCGGCATGTTGATTGGTGATCTGCTCGCCGGAACCGTCGTGGTGGAAACGGTCTTTTCCAGACAGGGTATCGGCAGAATCATCGCGGATGCGTTGATGGCCAAAGACCTGCCAGTCGTGCAGGGCGTAGTCTTTTTCACAGCGATGATCTATGTCGTGTTGAATTTACTGGTGGATATCTCTTATGCGTACATTGATCCCAGAGTTAGGCGTGCAGTCCGAACATGATGAACGTGATGGCGGATGGAACAGCTTGAAACATCTGAACGCGTAGTGAGGAAGGAGGAGTCTTATGAGCATGAAACCATTGGTGTGTGACAAAAAAGGTTGGACCGGCAGAACAGGGCGTTTACGCCTGTGGAGCCGCCGTCCCCTGCGTCACCGCGTCTCATTCGCGGTATCCCGTTTATTCTTTTATTCAGCGTTGCTGGTTGTGGTATTTACCGTCACTTGTGCGATTGTGCCGGGCTGGATCGCCCCCTATGATCCTACTCAGATGATGACGGATGCCATTCTGCAGGCTCCCTCTGCTGCGCACCTGTTTGGGACCGATTATTTTGGCAGGGATATCTTCAGTGTAGTTGTGCATGGCAGCAGGGATTCACTGCTGATTGGATTTGCCTCGGTGCTGGTGGGTGGTCTTGTGGGCAGTGCCCTTGGCATTATTGCGGGGTATGCAGGAGGGGTTTTGGACACCATCACCATGCGGGCCGTCGATATTCTGATGGCTGTTCCAGGCGTGTTATTGGCATTGTCCGTTGCGGCAGCACTGGGACCTGGACTGCTTAACATTGCACTGGCTGTTGCGGTATCCTCCATTCCGGGGTATGCACGGGTGATGCGTGGGCAGGTCATGTCCGTTAAAGGTTTGCCTTTTATTACAGCTACACGTTCACTTGGGGGCTCCAATGCCCGTATTTTCTGGAAACATGTACTGCCTCATTCGTTGTCACCATTGCTGGTTATGGCGACGCTGGGCGTAGGGACCTCTATTCTGACAGGCTCCGGGCTCAGTTTTCTCGGACTTGGCGTGTTGAAAGAGATTCCGGATTGGGGAGCGCTGCTCTCGCAAGGAAGAGGTTATTTGACGGTTGCCTGGTGGATCTGTACGTTCCCGGGACTCGCAATTACCATGTTTGTGCTGGCGGTTAATCTGATTGGAGACGATATTCGCGATCGGCTCGACCCCAAAGTAAAAGGAGCGGCTTGACCGCTATTCCAAGGAGGAATCATGATGTCACATGTCGTTATTATTGCCGGAGCGCCTACCAAACGTTCACGTCTGACAGGCCTTACGGAGTACAGCAGCAATAAATTAAGAGAGGCGGGCATTACCGTTGAGGTGATTCATGTGGCTGACCTGCCAGCGGAGGATCTGGTGCAGGCCAAGTTTGATAGCTCATTCATTCGCGATGCACTCGCTGTTGTTGAAGCCGCGGATGCAGTCATCGTGGCGACCCCGGTATACAAAGCGTCGTACTCAGGCGTGCTGAAGCTGTTCCTGGATCTGATTCCACAGGAAGGACTGCGGGGCAAGCTGACTCTTCCATTGGTCATCGGCGGCTCAATCGCCCATCTGCTCGCTATCGATTATGCATTGAAGCCTGTTCTGGCAGCACTTGGCGGCAGACATATTCTCGGCGGGGTATATGCGGTTGATCAGGGGATTGATCGACTCGATGATGGTAAATACGTACTTTCGGCGGATATTACTACGCGTTTGGATCGTTCCCTGGAAGAATTGATATTGACTCTGGAAAACAATGGTATTACGATATCCTAAAACCAAGTAAATTCATTGGATAAATAGATATAGAAATTGAACTATACATTTACACAAGAACGTAGAGGACAGAAAAAACCGTAAATATTCTTTGTTCAATTTGTATATAAACTGGATTTGGGGGGCGCTTATGAATATTGAGAACATTGAAGCATTTGTATACATCAATCATTACGGAAGCTTCAATAAGGCTGCCGAGGTACTCTTTTTGTCCCAACCTTCTGTCACCGCTCGTATTCAGTCCCTTGAACGTGAACTCGGCTGCAAATTGTTTGACCGTCTGGGTAAACAGATTGTGCTCACGGAAGAAGGGAGGAAATTCCTTCCCTACGCCCAGCAGGTGCTGCAAGTGATTCAGAAGGGCAGACAGAAGATCCAGCAACGCCGTACGACGCCTGATGCACTAAGACTCGGCAGTACGGTATCCGTATCCAACTATGTCATTCCAGACTTTCTGCCCAAAATCAAGGAAGCTTATCCTGAGGTCAGTATAAAGCTGACGACAGCAACGACGGACCAATTGGTCGCCAAGCTGCTCAGTCAGGAGATTGATCTGGCGTTTGTACGCAAGGTCATGCACCCGGCGATCCGTACGATTGCCTTTTATGAGGACCCCATTCAGCTTTACGTTTACAAAGGGCATCCATTTATAGAACGTGGGCATGTCAGTATGGAAGCCATCCGGAATGAACGACTGGTCTTTTTCGAATGTGGGTCACTGGACTGGCTGCGCATTCACCGGGCCTTTGACTCGCTGGAACATCCGCCGGATATTACATATCATGTCGATCATTCGGAAACGGCGAAGAAACTGGTTATGCAGGGGGCAGGCATCGCATTTCTGCCTGGGTTAACGGTGCAGAAGGAAGTACGGGAGCAGGAACTGTTCCCCATTCAGGTGCACGAGGTTGCAGGTGTATCGCTGCAGATCAGCGTCGTTACGTTAAAAGAAGAACATTCGCCTTTTGCAGAGCCTTTCGGGGAGCTGCTGCGGCAGCTATAGAGCGTCGTTTAAGGAAGCAGGAAGGATTTAATAAGTCAGGCTCGGCATGATCGAAGGAGGAGAATGTGATGGGTATTCGTGTTGGCATATTGGATCAAACCCCGATCTACGAAGGGGAGACTCCGATTGATGCGTTTCGGCATACGATTGAATTGGTACAGCGGGCTGAACAGCTTGGATTTCATCGTTTCTGGGTATCGGAACATCATGACTCAGGCCATGTCGCAGGCTCCTCACCGGAAGTACTCATTTCCCATTTGCTGGCGCATACGGAGCGGATTCGTCTCGGTTCTGGCGGGGTAATGCTCCAACATTATAGTCCTTACAAAGTGGCCGAGAACTTCAATGTGCTCTCTGCGCTTGGCCCGGGGAGAATCGATCTTGGTATTGGACGTGCACCAGGGGGATTGCCTCGCTCCACACAGGCACTACAGCAAGGAATTCAGGAGGCCGCTTCCCTAAAAGATAAAATCAATCAGGTCAAGCAGTTCATTCATAATGAACAGCATGAAGACGAAACACATCCTTTGGCAGGCTTGAGCGCCGCACCGGTATCCGCAATCCCGGCCGAGCTCTACGTGCTTGGGGCAAGTGTCGATAGTGCAGGCATGGCGGCAGCACTGGGGCTGCCGTATGTATTTTCATTGTTTATTAATAGCAATACAGAGGTCGCTCAGGAGGCTTTGCGTACTTACCGGGAACAATTCGACCGCTCACATGGGCGGGAGCCTTATGCCATTCTCGCTATCTCATTAATTGTGGCGGAGAGTGCGGAAGAAGCCGAAGGACTGGCAAGTGAACATATGCTGGTCAAAATCCATCTGGAGAATGGCAAGGCATTAACCGTTGGTTCCATAGAACAGGCGGAAGAATTCGGGCGGCAATCGAACGAGAAATATCGGATCGAGATTTTGGAGCCAAGTGTGACGAGAGGTACAAAGGAAACGGTCGGTCAGGCTCTGACGAAGTTCCAGCAGGATTTTGCCGTGGATGAACTGATGGTTACCACAGCCTCACGTGATTTTGCCAAGCGTATTCGTTCATTTGAATTGTTGCGTGAGGCACTGGATGAGCAGGGACTGGGCGAATTCTCAACTGAATCGACACCTGCACAAGTGGTAATCAGTTAGGCATAACCATGGTAGAGAGCATACTTGCTGAACGAAGTGACCCGTGTATTATATTCATTCATCTTACATGGCACATACGATGATAAAAGGAGGCAATGTCGTGAGCAGTGATCTGAAACAGGCAGAGCAAGCAGAACAGAGCCGCAAGCATGAACTTTACGTTGGGCAGGATGAAGCATTCGCAGAGCACTTAACCGCGATTCGGCGACATTTGCATCGTAACCCCGAGCTATCCGGAGAGGAACGCGAAACGACAGAAGCCATTCGGGGCTGGCTGGTTGAGGAAGGCGTACGGATTGCGGATGAATACTCGCTGCGAACAGGCCTAATCGCTGAAATTGGGCAGGGTGATGACCCGGTAGTGGCATTGCGTGCAGATATTGATGCCCTGCCGATCCAGGAAGAAACGAAGCTGGAGTATGCTTCGCAAGTGGCGGGTCGGATGCATGCCTGCGGTCATGATGCACACACCGCCATTCTGATCGGTGCTGCACGATTGTTGAAACAGCGTGAGTCCCGGCTGCCGGGCAAGGTTCGTTTGATTTTCCAGCCCTCGGAGGAGAAAGCGACGGGGGCACGGCAGGTGATTCAGAGCGGAGCGTTATCTGAAGTACGGGCTGTTTTTGGTTTGCATAACAAACCGGATCTGCAGGTTGGTACGGTAGGTATCCGTGAAGGGGCGCTGCTCGCAGCGGCAGACGGTTTTGTGGTTAAAGTAGAAGGTGTCGGAACGCATGCGGCAGTGCCGGAAGCGGGCATTGACCCGATTGTGGTTGCATCTCATATTGTGACCGCATTACAGGCCATCGTGAGTCGTAATGTCGGAGCACAGGAGAGCGCTGTAATCAGTGTGACCAAAATAAACAGTGGCACCGCCTGGAACGTCATTCCCGAAGAAGCCATCTTGGACGGCACCGTGCGTACCTTTGACGAGAAGGTGCGTGCCAAGATTCGCGAGCGCTTCAACCAGGTGGTTGCCGGTGTTGCAGCAGCCTTCGGGACACGCGCTACGGTGCGCTGGATTCAGGGACCACCTGCCGTGGTCAATGATGCGTCATTGGCTGCTGCGGCTGAGCAGGTGGCAGGTGAAATTGGTCTGAACATTATCCGACCGGTACCTTCTCCGGCGGGCGAAGATTTTTCCTTTTACCAAAAGGAGGTCCCGGGTCTGTTCCTCTTCCTCGGAACGTCAGGTCCGCATGAGTGGCATCATCCTGCATTCAATGTGGACGAACGAGCGCTGCCGCTTGGCGCACATCTTCTGGCAGCGCTGGCTGAACAGGCACTGCAAAAGTTGCAGTCAAACGGCGGATAACCGATAACAGCAGTCGGAAGATTGTATTGTTCTGTCATCGAAGTGGCAGCGTAAATATTTTTAGTTTAACTTATAAAATACAGTCGCGAATGGACGCAAAAAACGGTGACCTCAATCAGGTGACCGTTTTTTGCTATTTCCGTATTTTTAATTTAGTAGTTGTGGTTCTTCAGATTGTATGCTACGATTCTAATCGTAATTATTACTATTACAAATCGTAATTATTACTTATATATCTACTTCACGAGGGAAAAGGAAGGGAATCATGCATACATCACGCAAGGTTTACACATTGGCTTTATTAATTTCGCTCCTGCTAGTATTATCCGCTTGCTCCGGGACAGAAGCAGGAACGGCGCAACTAAACACGAAAGCTTCCAACGACGAGTTGGTCTTTGCCAGCACCAAGGATATCCGAGATATCAATCCCCATCTATACGCGGGAGAGATGCCGGCTCAGAATATGGTATTTGAATCCCTTGTAATCAATACGCCGGAAGGCATTAAGCCTGCACTCGCGGAGAAGTGGGATATATCAGAAGATGGCACCACATATACATTTTATCTACATAAGGATGTTCAGTTTTCGGATGGAGAGCCGTTTAATGCCGAAGCCGTGAAGATGAATGTCGATGCCGTGCTGGAAAATGTCGAGAAGAACTCCTGGCTGAATCTGGTTGCCGAGATCAAGGAGACGAAAGTGATCGATGACGCCACGTTCCAGATTGTACTGAAAGACCCGTATTATCCGACATTGGAGGAATTGGGGTTAACTCGTCCGTTTCGCTTCATCTCACCGAAAAGCTTTATTGACGGTACAACTGCGAATGGAGTCAGCAGCTATGCCGGAACAGGGCCATACATTTTAACAGAGCACAAGCAGGACCAGTACGCGACATTTACGGTCAATGAAAATTACTGGGGAGACAAACCGCAGATCCAAACGATGAAGTGGAAAGTCATGCCTGACCATCAAACGATTCTGCTCGCCCTGGAAAAGGGAGAAGTAGACCTGTTATTCGGTTCGGACGGTGACATGGTGGACAATGAATCGTTCAAAGTGTTGACGGATCAAGGGAAATACAGCACGGTCATCAGTCATCCGGTTGGCTCACGTGCGATCGTTCTTAATACCAACCGCTCAGCAACTCAGGAGCCCCAAGTGCGTGAAGCACTGATGTATGCCATTAATAAACAAATCATCGCGGAAGGCATACTGAACGGGACGGAACAAGTGGCAGATACGTTGCTCTCCACTTCGGTGCCGTACGCGGATGTGGGCCTTGAAGGTGTGCAGTATGACATGAACAAAGCAAGCGATCTGCTTACGGCGGCTGGCTGGGTTGCTGGCTCGGATGGCTATCGGTACAAGGATGGGAACAAGCTTGAACTGACGATCTATTACAATTCCGATAATGCACAGGAGCGGACCATTAGTGAATCGATGCAAAACGATCTGAAGCAGGTCGGCGTAGCGTTGAACATTGTTGGCGAGGAAAAGCAGGCCTATCTGGACCGTCAGAAAACGGGTGAATTTGATCTGATGTACTCCCTCTCCTGGGGATTGCCGTATGATCCGCAAACGTATGTCTCTTCCTGGAGAGTTCCCTCCCACGCCGATTATCAGGCCCAATTGGGGCTGGAGAAAAAGAGTGGCTGGATCATACGATTACAGACCTGATGGTCGAGCAGAATGAGGAACAGCGCCAAAACATGTACAAAGAGGTTCTAACGTATATTCATCATGAAAATGTATATATTCCACTGACCTATTCGGTTACCAAAGCCGTTCATATCAAGGCGCTTCAGGGTGTGGGCTTTAACGTTTCCCAATACGAAATTCCGTTTGAGAAGATGTACTTCGAAGAGTAATCAGGAAATTTTAAAATTCATTAGGAAAGTCAGGAAGCCTCGCTCATCCTCTTCCATTTGCGAAGTTGTGAAGCGAGGTTTCCTTATATATGGATGAAGTAGAGAGGAGGATCACCTTGGGCAGGTATGTCATAAAACGAATATTAGCCATTATTCCCGTGCTGATCGGTATTTCATTTTTAGCATTTATTCTGATCCATTTGCGAACCAGTGATCCGGCTGAAGTGGCGCTGCGGGTGAATCAAGTTACGCCGACACCGGAAATGGTGGATGCCATGAGGGAAACACTAGGTTTGGATAAACCGTTTCTGACCCGTTACGTGGACTGGATTAGCAGCAGCATTCAGGGGGATTTCGGCATTAGTTATGTTAACCAACAATCGGTTGGGGAGCAGATTGCACGAGCCCTTCCAGCCACATTAAAGCTATCGGCTGTTGCCCTCGTTATCATTCTGACGATAAGTATTCTGATTGGTGTGCTCAGTGCCATTTATGAAAATAGGCTAGTGGATCGTTTGATGCGTGCATTGGTCTTTATTGGCACAGCCATGCCGAGTTTCTGGATTGGCATTCTGCTGATGTGGTTATTTGCCGTCAAGCTGAATTGGTTTCCCACGAGTGGCATGGAGCAGGCAAGTTCAGTCATCCTGCCGGCAGTAACGCTGTCCCTGGTATTCATCTCTACCTACGTCAGGCTGATCCGCAACAATATGGTGCAAAACAAAACCGAAAACTACGTGCTGTACGCTCGTGTCAGAGGATTGAAGGAACGGACGATTATCTGGAAAGTGTTCCGTAATTCCCTTCAATTATCGATTACGGCGCTGGGTATGTCGATCCCGAAGTTAATCGCGGGTACGGTCATTGTGGAAAATATTTATGCATGGCCAGGCATTGGGCGTTTGTGCGTCACCGCGATTTTCAATTCGGATTTTCCGATTATTCAAGCTTATATTCTGATTATGGGTGTGATGTTTGTCGTCTGTAATTTACTCGTGGATCTTCTGAATTCAGCTCTGGATCCCCGGATAAGAAGGGAGGGGTAACATGATGTTCTGGAAGCGCCTGGTGTCCGATAAAATGGCAGTGTTATGCATGATTACGATCGCACTTGTGGTCGTCGCTGGCGTGGGAGCACCCTGGTTCGCACCGCATGATCCCACGAGTCTAAACATTATGAACAAATATGCAGGGATCAGTCTGGAGTATCCATTGGGTACAGATCAACTCGGCCGCTGTAATCTGTCACGTCTTCTTTATGGCATTCGTACAACGATCCTGTTTGCAGTAATTACAACCGTGATTACAATTACGATCGGAACCCTGCTGGGGATCATATCGGGTTATTTTCGCGGAAAGGTGGATGAAGTCATTATGCGAATCTGTGATATGATGCTCTCCTTTCCAGCAGAAGTGATGATTCTGGCGATTGTCGGCATTCTCGGTCCAGGCCTGCTAAATGTCGTCGTCGCCAATATTATCGCCAAATGGGCCTGGTACACCCGGATGATTCGTACAACAGTTATTCAATATACGGACAAGAACTATATTCGGTTTGCCAAAGTCTCGGGATGCGGGACGGGTCATATTATGAGAAAACATGTGCTGCCTGGCGTTTCAGGCGAAGTCGCTGTCTTTGCGACGCTGGATACGGGTTGGGTTATCCTCAATATATCGGCGTTGTCCTTCCTTGGTCTGGGTGTACAGGCACCTACGCCGGAGTGGGGCATGATGCTGAATGATGCAAAAAATGTAATGATTACACATCCAACGCAAATGCTTGCGCCTGGATTGGCGATTTTGCTGGTCGTGGCTGCGTTCAACTTTTTGGGAGACAGCCTGCACGCGGCGATGAATCCGAAAAGTTATATGCATAAGAAGGGAGGCCGGTTGAATGTCTTTGTTAGAAGTAAAAAATCTGTCCATCACTGATTCCAGAACCGGTCTGCCCATTGTGCAAAATCTGAGCTTTGCGTTGCAGTCCAACACCTGCCTTGGCATTGTGGGCGAGAGTGGCAGCGGCAAGTCCTTATCCACCAAAGCCATTCTGGGATTGACCTCTCCCTGGCTTGAAATTAGTGGAACAGCCTTTTACCAGGGGAAAGATCTATTACAGCAAACCGGGGAAGAGCTTCGAAAGATCCGCGGTCAGCGTATTTGCATGATTTTACAGGATGCAATGACGGCATTTAACCCGCTCGAACCGATTGGGAAACAAATGATGGAGACCTTTCGAGAGAACCTTCGAATCTCCAAAAAAGAAGCCAGACAACTGGCGGCGGATGCCTTGCATCGTGTTCATATTCTTCAACCTGAGCAGGTGCTGCAAAAGTATCCGCATCAACTATCAGGGGGCATGCTGCAAAGAGTAATGATCTCCATTGCCATGATGCTGGAACCTGACATTATCATCGCCGATGAGCCGACAACCGCACTGGATTCGATTAACCAGCGTGCGATTGTTGAGCAATTCAAGCAGCTTCGCGAAACGATGGGTATGTCCATCATCTTCATATCGCATGATTTGGGTGTCGTGCAGTATTTGGCGGATGATCTTATCGTTATGCGGGATGGGGAGTGCGTCGAACAAGGAAAGGCGAATGACGTATTTACGAATCCTCAGCATGAATTTACACAGTTTCTGATCCAGACCCGAATCAAGCTGTCCGAGCCTTTTCAGGCTTCCATGGAAGCAGGTGTGCAGTAATGCTGGTTGAAGTGAATCATCTGTCCAAAAGCTATCCCAAATCGGGTGGTTTCTTTCGAAAAGAGAGAACAGAAATTCTAAAAGATATTCATTTTGAGATCCGTGAAGGTGAATGTCTGGGTCTGATTGGTGAGAGTGGAAGTGGGAAAAGTACGTTAAGCCGCCTGATTCTTGGATTGGAGAAACCAACGCAAGGAGAAGTTCGGATTGAGGGGATGGCCGTTTCCCAATGGATGAAGAAGAATAAAGGGAAAATAAGCGTTGTTTTTCAGGATTATACGTCTTCAGTCAATGGCAAATTCATCGTGCGGGATATCATAGCTGAACCCTTGGTTGCACTGGGTGATATTGCGGATCTGGATGACCGGGTCAATGACCTGCTCGCGAAGGTGGGGCTTCCTCATGCGGTGATGCACAAATATGCTCATGAACTGAGTGGTGGGCAATTACAGCGGGTATGTATCGCCCGTGCAATCTCAACCCGCCCGAAATTTCTGGTGTTGGACGAAGCACTTAGTTCTTTGGATGTCTCCGTCCAGGCGCAAATCCTGGAGTTGCTGCACACTTTGCAGCATGAAATGAACATGACCTATCTCTTTGTAGCACATGATCTTCAGGCTGTGGCGAATCTGTGTGACCGGGTACTCTTTCTCTATCGGGGAACGATTGTGGAGGAGCTTGAACGAAATCGTCTCTCGGATGCTACCAATGATTATGCAAAAGCATTGCTGGCATCCGTTATGCCTTTTAGAAGTCGCTGATGAATCTCTAATTGCATACGTTTGGCTAAATAGGGTTGACGCAAATGCGTCAGCTCTGTTCCTGTTTGAACATAAAATGACAGTTGTAACGCTCTCTTTTTGATATGGAAATATTTGTTGACGCTCCCAAGTAGGATGTGCTATATTTTTCTCGACTGATAATCGTAATCATTACTATTAACATTGTATAGCAATGTGAACTTAGGCTTAATTCCATATCAAGAATAGGAGTAGCGGCTGCGATGAAACAGGAGATCGATTTTATCAAGTTCAATCCCACGCAAAATATGACGGTTCTGGTGAAAACGGATCATCCGGCTGAGACATATCCACACATTGCCGCTCAAATTATGTCTTATGACAATGTGTACGCTGAACAAGTGGGGTTCATTGGGGAGCAAAAAGCAGGAGGCGGCTGCCCATTTGGAAATGGCCGGGGAGAGTTCTGCGGGAATGCCTGCATGGCCTTGGCCGCGTACATCGCGTCCGAAGAGGAGCTGGAATCGTATGAGTTTACAGAAATCATGTTGGAAGTCTCCGGAACAGACCAATTAATCCGCTGTCAGGTGAAGAAGCAGCAACAGAATGAGTATTTCTGTCAGGTAACGATGCCGGTCCCTCAGCAGATTGAACGGCGAACGATCAAGTATGAGGGAACAGACATGGATATGGTGATCGTGCGGTATCGGGAGTTCATTCATATCGTCATTGAAGTGGAAACGTTTGATGAAGCGATGAGAAAGAGGGCACAAGCGCTGGCGCGATTACTCGGATTAACCTTGGGGATAAGCTGATTGGCATTTTATTATACAACTCCCGATCCGAAGAGCTGGCACCGCTCATCTTTGTCCCGCAGCTGGATAGTCTGATCTGGGAAAGGGGGTGCGGTTCAGGTACAGCCTCCGTGGGAGCCTATCTGGCATGGAGCAGGCAAGGGGAGATCATTCAGCATATCAAGCAGCCCGGTGGTGCGATCAAAGTAATGGCTGAGTGGAATGGAGCAGAGCTTGAACGAATTACGATCGAAGGATCTGTTGGAATTGTAGCACAGGGCAAAGCATTTATAGATGCATGACCATGACAAGTTACAGGAGGAAAAGGAATGGAGACCTTGATTGATTTTCAAGCATGCTTGAGTGAATTTTCCGGGAAATTCGATGAGCTGGCAGGCAGATATGATCATACGGTTCAGCATAGCTCCGAGCTGGAGGCTTTAATCGATGACTATTCCACGTTTATAACAGACAAGCAAAATGAACGAATCTGGGAACAGCTCGATCGTCAGGAATCTGGCAGCATGCATCAGCTTGTCCTTGATCTGAGAGACAAGTCTGCACGATGTGTGGCGATTATGGAGAAATATAGGGCATTGAAGCTGCAAGACGGAGATGTGGAAATCGCGGATTATTTCAGAAACATCGAAGAATGTATTGAAAAAGAGTTTGGCAGCTCTTATGTCACTTCGGATTCCAAAGTACTGCTGATCGGCTCCGGGGCATTTCCGATGACGCCTTTGTTTATCGCCAAGCGAACAGGAGCGAAGGTAGTCGGCATCGATATTGACGAGGAAGCCATTACACTCGGGAAGCAGGTTGTGGAGAAGCTGGGTGCGGGCTTGAACATTCATTTGCAGCAGACATTAGTGCAGGACCTAGCTTTTACAAAAGAAGCCACGCATATCATTTTCAGTTCCACGGTTGCCAATAAATATGAGCTGCTGGATCAATTGCATGCATTGACGAATGAACATGTAGTGGTGGCCATGAGATACGGTAATCAGTTAAAGTCGTTGTTCAACTATCCGATGAGAGAGACCGACAGCAGCAAGTGGAATATGATCGACAATATTCTGCGTCCGGATGATGTATTCGATATTGCGTTATACCAAAAAGCATAGCTCGCTTGAGCTTGTGAAAAGGGAGGCTTAATATGAGCGGATTTCAGAAAATCTTGTTGCTTGGAACAGGTCCGGCATCCATTCAGCTGGCGGTAACGCTCAAAAAGCAATTCAGCTGCACCTTAGGCATCGTGGGAAGAGAATCGGTGCGTTCAGAATCTTTTTTGAGGCCATTCGGCAAACGGACGGATTCATTGGGGCAAGCATTCAAAATGAAAAGCATCGACCGTTGGCGGGTGAATGCTTCATTGACCGGGTGTTTAGGGGATATGAGAGCATAGAAGGTGAATGGGATACACTCATTTTGGCCGTGACAACCGATGCTTACATCGATGTACTGAAACAAATGAATAACAACTTCATTAAACAAGTGAAATGCATTATTTTGGTCTCCCCAACCTTTGGCTCCAACCTGCTGGTAAAGCATTATGTCAGACAGCTACATGCGGACACGGAAGTTGTCAGCTTCTCTACCTATTTGGGGACACCCGCTGGATGCACGACCAACCGTCCAATCATGTGATTACAACAGGCGTCAAGAAAAAGGTCTACATTGGTTCTACTTCAACACCTTCCGAACATGTGGACAGACTGTGCAAGATGTACGAGCAATTGGGCATTGGACTGGAAGTCATGCCATCTGCAATTGAGGCGGAAACGAGAAATATTTCTTTATATGTGCATCCGCCGCTGTTCATGAATGACTTTTCATTGGATGCCATTTTCGGAGCGTCAGACATTCGGAAATATGTATACAAAATCTATCCCGAAGGTCCGGTAACCCAATATTTGATTCGGGACATGCGAACGCAGTGGAACGAAATTATGACGATTACGGATCGACTTCGTATCCAGGGGGTCAATCTGCTGCAATTCATGACGGATGATAATTATCCGGTACGATTGGAGAGTTTATCACGCCAGGATATCGAGAATTTCAATCAATTGCAGGACCTTCATCAAGAGTACTTATTATACATACGATACACCTCGCTATTGATTGATCCCTTTTCGGAACCGAGTCCGGAGGGCAAGTATTTTGACTTTTCGGCCGTTCCTTTCAGGAAGATGTTCATCAATCAGGATGGAGCTTTGGACATTCCCAGAATGCCCAAGGAGGATTATTACCGCATCAAAATCATTCAGGGCATTGCGAGACATTTGCAGGTAAGCTGCCCAACCATTGATACATTTATTGCCACGTATGAGGCGAAGATTCAAGAAGTCGCTCGCGCTCACCCCGAACAGAATCTGTCGGATGCCTTTGCCGTTCAATCCTTCGATGAAGACATTCGGATGATCTGCTCAGGACTGGCGAATAGCAAGGTTTAATTACATCTCAATCTATACAAGTGAACCTGAATTTTACATCATAACGGAGAGTGCAGAACCAATCTGAAGAAGCGAAGCGTGCGCCTTTATCCCGGATTTTTCCTTTTATATAAGGGAATCAAAAAAATCTGGGGATAAGAGCGATCGGAAGATGGTACTGCAATCGGAGTAGCACGATGTAACATTTTCTAAGTGAACTTGTATATATCTTTCATCATCAGGGGGAAATGTTGTGAAAAAAGGTAGTGGTTTTCGTTTTATATTGCTTCTATTGTCTGTTATTACGGTGCTCGGAGGATGCGGCCAAAAGAGGGTGCCAACACCCAAACCGAGTCAGCCAATAGCGAAGTCAAGTCTGAACTCATATATGCATCCGCCAAGGATATTAATGATATGAATCCCCATCTGTACACAGGTTCAATGCCCGCACAAGGGATGGTTTACGAATCTTTGGTTGAAAACACAGTCGATGGAATCAAGCCATTACTGGCGGAATCCTGGGATATTGCCGAAGACGGGAAAACGTATACGTTCCATTTGCGACAGGATGTGAAATTCCATGATGGTGAGCCGTTTAACGCCGAGGCGGTCAAACAAAATATCGATGCGGTTCAGGCGAATGCCGAAAAACATGCCTGGATCAAGCTGTCCACCAAAATCGTAAGTACAACCGTCATAGATGAATACACATTCCAACTGGTACTTTCCGAGCCCTATTACCCAGCCCTGGTAGAGCTGTCCATGACCAGACCTTATGTATTTATATCACCGAAGGATTTCAAGAATGGGGGTACAAAGGACGGGGTGAGTGGCTACGATGGCACCGGACCCTACAAGCTCACCGGACATAAAATCGACGAGAATGCAACGTTTGAAGCCAATGAAGAATACTGGGGCGGCGCACCTGAGATTCAAAAAATTACGTCCAAGGTTCTGCCAGCAGGAGAAACGACATTATTGGCATTACAGAAGGGCGAAATCAACTTTGTGTTCACGGATGA
The DNA here is from genome assembly GCF_052244825.1 of Paenibacillus sp. 1A_MP2. Classification (NCBI taxonomy): domain Bacteria; kingdom Bacillati; phylum Bacillota; class Bacilli; order Caryophanales; family Paenibacillaceae; genus Paenibacillus; species Paenibacillus sp. 1A_MP2. The sequence continues at coordinate 1,798,312 of NZ_JBQQCS010000001.1, forward strand.
CCGGGGTGCAGACAGCATAGATGTTGAAGCCATGAATCAATTGGCTGACTCGGGTGATTATCAGGTGGTCCGAAGTGAAGCGATGAATACAAATATGATCGTCGCCAATAGCAGCAAAAAGGATAACCCTGTGCACGAGACGGCTGTTCGTGAAGCAATATGGTTTGCGATTGATCGGGAAACGATCAGTAATGATATTTTTGATGGAACACAGACTGTAGCGGATACCTTATTCTCATCAAACGTCAATTATGCCGATGTCGAGTTGAAGAAGCGGGAGTATAGCCCGGAGACGGCAAAGGAGCTTTTGGAAAACGCAGGCTGGACCCTGTCAAACACGGAAGCAGTGAGGACAAAGAACGGCCAGCAACTAGCCATGACCCTGTATTATGACAGCAATTCGTCTTCCCAGAAAACACAGGCGGAATTGATCCAGCATGCCTTAAAAGGATTGGGAATTCAATTGGAGATTGTCGGAGAGGAATCCACATCCATCGCGAACAGAAGGGCAACCGGGGAATATGATCTGTTGTTCAACCAAACCTGGGGACTGGCGTACGATCCACAGAGCACCATCTCTGCCTTTACTTCGGATTCCGCCTACAAGCATACAACAAGTGACCTTGCCCAAGCGGATGAGCTGTACAAGAAAATTGATGAAGTCATGGTGTCCACAGACGAGGCATCCCGCCAATCCCTGTACGCTGATATTATGAAAATCGTCCATGATGAAGCCGTGTTTATTCCAATTACCAATGGGCGGGTTACTGTCGTTGCTCCCAAAAATCTGGCCGGAATCTCATTCAAGCAGACTCAATATGAATTGCCATTCGAGCAAATGAATTTTAAATAGAGCGGGGATGGATATGGGAAGTTATATAGTCAAACGAATATTGCTCGCCATACCCTTGCTATTCGTTATTTCATTTATAACGTTTGTACTCATTAATTTGTCGCCTCTGGACCCTGCTGTAGTTGTATTACAGGCACAGGATGTTCCTCAGATTACGGATGAATTAATTGCGCAAACCAATGAAGCATTGGGGTTCGATAAGCCGTTCGTCATCCAGTATGTGAATTGGTTGATGGCCTGTATGCAGTTTGATTTTGGCAGCTCGTATGTATCCGGTGAAGCGGTATGGTCCCTGGTCGGTCCGGCATTCCTGAACACATTAAAATTAACGCTGGTATCCTCGGTATTCATTATCGGGTTGTCCATTCTTCTGGGTGTGATCTGTGCCATGAGAGAAGGGAAAGTGATTGATAAATCGGTCAGAGGCATTTCGTTTGTCCTGACCGCGATGCCTTCCTACTGGCTTGCAGCTATCCTGATCTGGTATTTTTCCGTGAAGCTGGACTTGTTGCCTACGAGCGGGATGGACTCATGGAAGAGCTACATTCTGCCGGTCATCGTGATTACGGTGAGTTATACAGGCATTTATTTTAGAACGGTCCGGAGTTCGATGTTAAGCAACATGAATGAGGATTACGTGCTCTACGGAAGGGCAAGCGGCTTAAGTGAGCGGAAGGTGACCCTGCATATTTTGCGAAATTCGCTGCAAGTGGCGGTATCCATATTTTGTATGGCGATCCCCATCGTGCTCGGCAGTACCGTCGTGATTGAAAATGTGTTTGCGTGGCCGGGACTTGGGAGGTTGAGTGTGAGGTCGATCCTCAGCCGGGATTTCCCGATTATTCAGGCGTATGTTCTTATATTGGCCGTAACCTTTGTGCTGTTTAATACGATTTCTGACGTGATCAATGCGGCGATGAATCCCAGGTTAAGAAAGGATCTCTGATGCGATTATTAAGAAATTTGAGCAAAGACAAGCTCGCGATGACATCGCTCGCTTTCATTGTGATCATTATTGCTGCGGGCCTATTTGCCCCTTGGTGTGCACCCCATGACCCGGAGGAAGTGAACATGAAGCTTCGATATGCTTCCTCCTCCTGGACCTATTGGCTAGGAAATGATCATCTCGGCAGATGTGTGTTTTCCAGACTCATTTATGGTATTCGTCCCAGTGTGCTATGGGTGCTGGCTGCCTTGATGATGTCTGTTCTGGTCGGAGCTGTCGTCGGATTTATCGCAGGTTATTTCAAGGGGAAGACAGATGCCTGGATCATGAGAATATGTGATGTCATGCTGTCTTTCCCGGGGTACGTCATGACACTGGCTGTAGTCGGTATTCTGGGTGCAGGACTTGAACATATTCTGATAGCGTTTGTGGTCCTGAAATGGGCGTGGTTTGCCCGCGTCATTCGGACATCCGTGATGCAATTCTCCGAAATGGAGTATGTGAAGTTCGCCAAAGCATCTGGCATTGGCAGCCTTAGCATTATCACCAAGCATATTGTTCCGGTTACCTTTGCTGATATAGCAGTGATTGCGAGTGGCTCCATGTGTTCGATGATGCTGCAGATGTCGGGGCTTTCCTTTCTGGGTTTGGGAATCCAGGCTCCTCATGCCGAATGGGGGATGATGCTGAATGAGGCAAGGCAAGTTATGTTCTCCAGACCGGAGTTAATGTTGGCACCTGGAATAGCCATTGTCATTGTGGTCTCGGCCTTTAATTTTTTATCAGATGCACTTCAGGTCGCTTTGGACCCCAAATTAATGACTTCCCAAGGTAAGCTTCGTAAAAAGAGGTGGGAAAGAACGTTTATGAATACAGTAGAGGTTAAACATTTGAAGGTCTGGGATGCTAATACGGACAAGGTCATTATTCATAACAGTTCATTTCAGGTCAAACAAGGAAGCTGTCTGGCCATAGTCGGGGAAAGCGGAAGTGGCAAGTCCGTCACCTGCAGGTCCATTATGCGTTTGAATAAACCCTGGATTCGCCAATCCGGAACGATTCTCTTCCAAGGCGAGGACTTGAACCAGCTTTCTGAACAAGAAATGAGACGAAGAAGAGGCAAAAATATATGCATGATTCTGCAAAATGGCATGAGCGCTTTTGACCCTTCTTCAGTAATAGGCGTCCATATTCGAGAGACGCTCCAGACGCATTTTGACTGGAATAACAGAGATAGCGAACGGAAGATCATTAGTGCTATGGAAAGTGTCATGTTAAAGCATCCGCAGGAAATCCTGAATCAATATCCACATCAGCTATCGGGCGGCATGCTGCAGCGAATCATGATTGCATTGGCACTCGTGTTGGAGCCGGATCTGATCATTGCGGATGAACCAACAACGGCGCTGGATACGATCTCTCAATATGAAGTGGTTGAACAATTAATTCAACTGCGTGAACGAATGGGGTGTTCCATGCTGTTTATATCCCATGATCTCGGTGTGGTTCAGAAAATTGGGGATGAAGTGATGGTTATGAAAGACGGAGCCATTGTCGAAAGCGGGGACATTCGGTCTGTTTTTACGAAGCCGAAGCATGCCTATACTCAATATTTGGTTTCCACCCGGTTGGAGCTGAGCAATCATTTCAGGAAATTGATGCAGGGAGGGGATACAGATGCTCAAGGTGGATGGGATAGAAAAATCCTATAAACAAGGCGGATTGTTCTCCAAACAAAAGCAGCAGGTTTTGAAAAACGTGGCATTTGAATGCTACCAAGGCGAATGTCTCGGCATTATCGGCGAAAGCGGAAGCGGCAAGTCCACATTGGGACGTTTGATCCTGGGCATTGAAAAGCCTGATCGCGGTCGTATTTTATTTGATGGGAAAAACGTGAACAATCGCCGTGTGCGAATGGGCAGCATCAGTGCCGTATTTCAAAATTATGCGTCCTCCATTAATCCATTTCTCACGGTGGAGGAAGCCATTATGGAGCCCCTGAAGGCTCAAAAAAAAGTGGAAGCGGATATGCAAAGCAAGGTGGATCGGTTGCTGCATCAGGTGGGGTTGAATTCTTCCTACAGGCTTAAATATGCACATGAACTGTCCGGTGGAGAGGCCCAAAGAGTATGTATCGCAAGAGCCATATCCACAGAACCCCGATGCATTGTATTTGATGAAGCCATCAGTTCGCTGGACGTGTCTGTGCAGATTCAGGTGCTGCGATTGTTAAAGGAATTAAAGCAATTCTATCAGATGATCTATGTGTTTATTACGCATGATATTCAGGCGGCAGCCTATATTTGTGACAGGATTATTATTTTCAGGGACGGTCAGATTGAGGAAATGGTACCGATTAAGCAGCTAAAGGATGTTCAGTCTGATTATGCCAAAAAATTATTAACCTATTTAATTACTTTCCAGAGGGAGGACCAAAGATGAGTGGAGCGATGTCTTGGCCTTTTCTGCGTTTGTACATCTTGGTTCTTCTGTATTTTAGTGCAAATGCCATTCTTAATGTGATTATTCCTTTACAGGGTGAATCCTTGGGAGCGAGCAGTACAACCATTGGGCTGATTATGGGCGCCTATATGTTTACGACCATGTTTTTCAGGCCATGGGCCGGGCGGATCATTCAAAAGCGCGGGCCGATTAAAGTGCTGCGTTTTATTCTGATTATCAATGGTTTTGCCCTGATTTTATACACGTTTACGGGTCTCGGGGGTTATCTGGTGGCTCGTATTTTACAGGGGGTATCGACGGCATTCTTCTCGATGGCTTTGCAGATTGGCATTATTGATGCCTTGCCGGAGAAGGACCGTTCCCAGGGTATTTCCTATTATTCGTTGTTCAGCTATATCCCCGGCATTGTGGGTCCTGTTCTTGCGTTAGGGATTTGGCAAACAGGTGGCATGGATTATTTTACAGTTGTCCTGATCGGTATTGCCGTCTGCACAGGCGTCTTCGGATATACGGCCAAAATGGACAAGAGCAAGGAGCAGCCTCCTGGGAATTCGTCCGAACAGAACGTAAGCATGTTTCAGTCCTTTCGTCAGTTAGTGCAAAATCGATTCTTGTTTAGATGCAGTGTACTCATGTTAAGTGCTTCCGTTGTGTTCGGTGCAATTACGACTTTTATTCCCCTCTACGCCAGTCAATTGCCAAGCGGCAATGCAGGTGTCTATCTGATGCTTCAGGCGGGAACGGTTGTGTTGACCCGGATCATGTTACGCAAAAAAATCCCTTCCGATGGCAGGTGGCATGCACCTTTTATCATGGGAACAATGCTGCTGCTGGCAGTAGCCGCACAATGTGTCAGCCTGGCTATTACTGGAGGGGCTGCCTTGCTGTATGTGGGGGCAATCTTGATGGGCATTGCTCAATCCATCCTCTATCCGACGTTAACCACCTATTTATCCTTTGTGCTGCCGCAGCTGAATCGGAATGTATTGATCGGCTTATTTATTGCGACAGCAGATCTGGGTGTATCTCTGGGTGGTGTGTTGATGGGACCGATCGCTGATCTGTCCTCCTATTCGTTTATGTACATGATTTGTGCTATCCTAGGAGCGGTAATGATTGCTTTTGCCTATGAACGAAGAAAACCAGTCACAGATATGTCTGTGGGTTAACGCAACTAGAAAGTGGGGACATGTTTTGAAGTCTTCTGTCACGACCAGCGGTACATTAAATCCGGTATCCTTTTCGTTTATCCGGTTTTATCTGTTGGCCTTTTTATTTTTTGCCGCCAATTCGGCTTTGACGATTATTCTCCCTTTGCGGAGTGAAGCAGCAGGGTTGAACCAGGCCGAGATTGGTCTGATGATGGGCGCGTACATGTTTACGTGTATGCTTCTACGGCCTTTTGCGGCGCAGCTTCTGGGGCGTTATGGTCCGCTGCGTGTAATGAAGTGGCTGTTGATTTTGCATGCCGCAACATTACTGTTGTTTGTTGTGTTTGGTGTGGAAACGTATTTGTGGCTGCGGGCGCTGCAAGGTGTAGCGACGGCGTTCTTTTCCATGACGATGCAGGCTGGCATTGTGGAAAAGCTGGAGGACAAGGACCGGGCTCAGGGACTGTCCATGTATACCCTTTTCACGATGGTTCCGTCCTTGGTCATTCCCATTCTCGCCATCCAAATCTGGGAAAATGCCAGCGATATCTGGTTTACTTTGCTGATGATCGGTTTGGCAGCTTTTCCGCTCCTGATTGGCTATAACGTGGATCTGCCCCGAAGCACGGTGCAAAATAAATCGTATACGCTGGGTGATATGATGCGATCATTCGGCGGTATCTGGTGCAGCACACCACTGCTGATTAGCAGTGTGGTCATGCTGTTTGCTTCCTGTGTATTTGGAGCCACGGCGACCTTTCTTCCGTTGTATATGGTATCGACCGGAATGGCGAGTGCAGGGGTGTTCTTAACGATCCAGGGGCTGGTGGTCATTCTGTGCAGATTCATTTTGCGCAAAAAAATACCGTCTGACGGCAGCTGGAATACGTGGCTGATGGCGGGTTTGCTGCTGTGTGCAGCACTGGGAACCCAGTTGCTCGCAATGTCCGAGACGGTTGGTTCATTAGTGTACCTGTCCGCGGTGTTCAGCGGTTTTGCCGTAGCATTGCTCTACCCGACATTAACCACCTATTTATCATTTGTGCTGCCTGCCGATTCCAGATATGTGCTCATGGGTATTTTCATGTCCTCGTATGATCTGGGCTTCTCCCTGGGCGGTCTTGCGATGGGACTGATTGTACAAATAAGCTCGTATTCCACCATGTTTACGATCTGTACGCTGTTATCCGTTGCAGCCATGATCCTGGTTGTGGCCTACAGGCAACGGATGGAATCAGGCAATAGGGCTAAACCTGTGGTGACGGCCTGATTGTATGGCACATATAAAAACAAGAGTTAAAGGCATATGGACTGACTTTTCTGGAATCGTATCATTATGATTCGAAGCTACAGGAAACAGGCCATAGGCCTTTTTTTGACGGGGGTTTGCGGCAGTAGCGGAGGGGACGGAATCGATCTGAAGAAGCGGTAGCGTTCGCCTGAAAGCTTTCTGTAAGAAAGCTGCTTCGAAAGCATACGCTGTCTTTCGAATTTCTAACCTTTGATAGACTAAATTAAGGAAATTTGGAGACAACAGCGATCGGAAGACGATCCGTGACCAAAGCGGCCACCTCGCACGAGAAAAACAAAAATGATTTGACAACATCGTTCAACAGGATTATAGTCATTGTTGTTAATCGTAATAATTACTATTAAGGTCAGAGGCATATGACCACAACTATAAGGAGTAGATACACATGACACAAAAGCAAGTTCCGGTAACTGTTCTTAGCGGTTACCTCGGCTCAGGTAAAACGACGGTTCTGAATCACGTGCTGCACAATCGGCAGGGACTCAAGGTCGCCGTCATCGTCAATGACATGAGTGAGGTAAACATTGATGCTGCACTGGTAAAGGGGAAGCGACCTTATCGCGCACTGAAGAAAAGCTGGTGGAGCTGTCCAATGGTTGCATCTGCTGCACGCTGCGGGATGATCTGATGCAGGAGATTGAAAAACTGGTGAATGAAGGCAGGTTTGATTATATCCTGATTGAATCGACAGGAATCAGTGAACCTGTTCCGGTAGCGCAGACCTTTACATATGCCGACGAGGAGTCGGGTATTGATCTGACAAGTCTGGCGAAGCTGGATTGTCTGGTGACGGTCGTGGATGCGAATCGTTTCTGGCAGGATTTTGCTTCAGGACAGAGCCTTCTGGATCGGAATCAGGCTACAGGGGACGAAGATACCCGTGACGTGGTGGACCTGCTGATTGACCAGATTGAGACCTGCGATGTGCTGTTGCTTAACAAGTGTGATCTGGTCGAAGACGTGGAGCTGAACAAGCTTGAAGGTATCATTCGCAAGCTTCAGCCCAACGCCAAAATTATTCGGACCATGAACGGACAGGTCAACCCGTCTGAAATTTTGAATACAGGTCTCTTCGACTTCGAGAAAGCAAGCATGTCCGCCGGATGGATTCAAGAGCTGGAGAAAGAATCACATACACCCGAGACGGAGGAATACGGTATTGGTTCCTTCGTGTACCGTCGCCGAAAACCATTCCATCCTTCTCGTCTGGCTGAATTCATGAGCTATTGGCCCGAAGAAGTGGTGCGAGCCAAAGGCTTGGTATGGCTGGCTGCTGAAGGGGATGTGGCTGCAAGTCTGAGCCAGGCGGGTTCATCCATTCAGTTTGGCCCTGCCGGACATTGGGTCGCGGCGCTGCCGGAAGCGGACAAGGAAGAAATTTTGCGTACGGAGCCTGATGTGCTGGAGAAGTGGGATGCACAATGGGGAGACCGCCAGACTGAGCTTGTCATGATCGGAATTGAAATGGAGCGTTCCATCATTGAAGAAGAACTGGACCAATGCCTGCTCAGCGATGAGGAAATGAAGGCCGACTGGGGCCATTTTGACAATCCGCTGCCTTGGCCCGTTGAAGTTGTATAAAAAAAATGCATAAAAGGAGCTGGAATCCATGGCTAAGAAATCAAAAGTAGTACGCGAAAAACAACGTCAGGCCATCGTCGCCAAATATGCGGACCTGCGTCGTGAACTGAAAGAAAAAGGGGATTATGAAGCGCTGCAGAAATTGCCGCGCAACGCTTCAGCGACCCGATTGAAAAATCGCTGTGAACTGACGGGCCGCCCGAGAGGGTATTTGCGCAAGTTCAAGGTATCGCGGATCGTGTTCCGTGAGCTGGCTCATCAAGGGCAAATTCCAGGCGTCACGAAGTCCAGCTGGTAAGACGCATGAATGATCCTTTTGATTATGATTGCGTGATTGTTGGAGGGGGCCAGCCGGAATCGGCATGGCTTCTGTCCTGCAGGATATGGAGCTGTCCCGCTTTACCGTGCTGGAACGGAGTGAAGTGGGGGCCACTTTTCTTGCGTGGCCGGAGGAAATGCGTCTGATCACCCCTTCGTTTACAAGCAACGCCTATGGCATGATGGATCTGAACGCAGTGACTCTTCATACGTCTCCAGCGTATACGTTGGGAACAGAACATCCGACAGGGGTGGAGTATGCGAATTATTTGCAGGTGGTGAGCCAGTTTAAGAAATTGCCTGTGCAGACGGGTGTAGACGTTTCGGAAGTGATTCCTGAAGAGAACGGCTTTCGGGTTGTGACATCCAATGGACAACTGCGCACGCGCTTTGTCGTCTGGGCAGCCGGTGAATTCCAGTACCCGAGACTGGACCCGTTCCCTGGTGCCGAATATGGTGTGCATAGCAGTTTATTTTCCAGCTGGACGGCAGTTCAGGGAGAAGAATGTGTCATCGTTGGCGGCTATGAGAGCGGCGTGGATGCAGCCATTCACCTGAGTAAACTGGGAAAAACGTAACGGTAATCGATCGGAACGGACGCGGGCTTGCCAAGGGCAGCAGTGATCCAAGTGTGGAGCTGAGCCCCTATACGAAGGATCGGCTGCGCGCGGCGATGATGGATCAGCGGATACGAATGATGCAAGGCTATGAGGTCAAGTGGATTGAGCCGGATGAACTGGGCGGTTACGTCATCTATTGCGAGAATGATTCCGGGGAATCCCACTTGCTTAAGACGGCTCAGGCTCCTGTTCTGGCGACGGGGTTCCGCAGCAGTTTACACCTGATTGAGAACCTGGTCGAGCGCAACAAGGAGGGACAGCTGCAATTAGGAGCAGCAGATGAATCGACGATTGCCCCTGGGCTATTCATTACCGGACCACAGGTCATGCATGCGCACCTCCAATTTTGTTTCATTTATAAATTTAGACAGCGCTTTGCAGTTGTGGCCGGGGCCATGGGTGAGAGACTTGGATTGGATCTGACTCCGCTGGAAACCTATCGCAAAGAAGGCATGTTTCTTGATGATCTGTCTTGCTGTGGTGAAGATTGCACATGCTGAATTCGGTTCTGGAACAGCCGGAAGAACTTTGTCAAGTGGTGCTGGTCGGTTTCGAATCTGCAGGTAAATCGGCTCTGTTTCGGGGCCTCACGGGCAGAGATACTGGCGAAGAATCCAATGTTCGAGGCTCCACGGTAACTGTCCGCAGGGCAGAACTGCCTGAACAGCAGCTTGAGCTGATCGATACGCCTGGAATCCGGTTGAAGGATGACAGTGTCACGACCATGCTGGCCCTAAAACAACTCGCAGCAGGTGATACGGTTGTCATGGTGGTACGCGGCACAGATGTCGTGCAGGAGCTGCCTTTACTGCTCGGCATGCTGGATGTCACAGGCAAAAATGCTGTGCTGGTGCTTACGTTTGCCGACAAATGCGGACCGGGTTTAACGGCTCAGGTTGACTATTACCGTAAAGGCCTGGGGATTTCCGTCCTGCCCTTCAATACAAGGGAAATGGACGGGAGCGCCCAAGGCCTGTTATGCCGCGCGATCGTTGCCGCCAGACCGATGAAGAGGCATCTACAGTTGGAATCACCGCCTGCCTCCCCTGTGATCGAACCGCAAACAACGATGTTTGAACACACGGTTTGGGGGCGTTTTGCGGCTTTGGCAGCACTCATCTTATTATTTGCAGTTCCGGTATATGTGGCGTATCTGTTCTCCGGCTGGGTACAACCACTCGCGGATGTCTGGATTCTTGAACCACTCGATCGGATGACTGTGGGATTATGGAACCCGCTACAAGCGATGATGCTCGGAGATTACGGCATGATCAGTCTGGGCTTGTATTCCTTTATCTGGGCTTTTCCGGTCGTATTCCTGATTGGCGTCAGTGTGGCGGTGACGGAGGAGAGTGGACTGAAGGATCGCATTACCGACTCGCTGGATGGGTGGATGCGCAAAATCGGCCTGAACGGTAAGGATCTGATTCCGGTCCTCAGTGGTTTTGGCTGCAATGTTGTGGCTGTGTTCCAGAGTCGTACATGCAGTTCCTGCACAACAAAGGCCTGTGTTTCAATGATCTCCTTCGCTTCGGCGTGCAGCTATCAGATTGGGGCTTCTTTATCGATATTCAGTTCCGGTGGCAAGCCGTGGCTGTTTTTTCCTTATATGCTTGTCCTGGTCCTTGTGGGCGCACTTCATACCCGTCTGTGGAATCGAAATCGGATGGATGATACGCTCCCGTTACATGCGAACCGGACATTTCTGCAAAAACCTTCATGGCGTTCCGTAAGCTGGCGCGTAAGATCCGTGATGAAACAGTTTCTCATACAGGCAATGCCCATTTTCATCGGTATTTGTGTGGTAGCCTCACTACTGGAGCAGACAGGAGTATTGTCTGTTCTGACCCGCACGCTTACGCCGCTGCTCGCGATCTTTCATCTGCCGGGCGATGCCGCGGGCGGCATTTTATTTTCCATTTTAAGAAAAGACGGGTTGTTGGTACTGAATCAGGATCAGGGCTCCTTTATTGCAGACTTGAGCGGCGGACAGTTATTTATCCTGGTGTATCTGGCTTCCACGTTAACAGCATGTCTGGTGACCATGTGGACCGTACGCAAGGAATTGGGAGCAGCCTTTGCTGCACAACTGACAGGCAGCCAGCTGCTAACGTCACTGGGCAGTGCATTTGTACTGGCATGGGTGTGGAACTGGATGGCGTAACGATGTGGAGGAAAGGGGGGATCACCATGCTGGACTCGTTTACCATTCGGAGAATTCAGTCGGTGCTGGACGGTTATATTCACGAGAAGGTGCCGGCTCCCCTGCGAACAATGGTGAAATTAACGTATGAGTTGAATAATAATGAACTGATTTTGACCGAGGAAAGGCCTGCTGAGGAACGCTATCAGTGGGACAAGCTGCCCATTGCCCGATTTTACTGGGAAGCGAATCAGTGGAAGGTATATGCGAAAGGTGATCACAGTAGCTGGAATGTGGTCGACGTCATTGAGCCTTGTCCTGATTTTGAAGTTATCCTGGAGCAGGTTGAGCGGGACGAGGCAGGTTTGTTCTGGCGATGAAGGTGCAGCGGATAACGGAAATATGTGATGGAGGGAGAGATTTGGAAAATGCAAAAGGAACAGCTGGTTAACAGGAGTAACCGAGTGGCGAGTGATGCTTTGATCATGCCGGACAAAGCCGAGCGCTTGCGGTTATTCGGCTCTGTTGACCCGATACAGGGAGATAAGCCTGTACGAAAAGAAGATATGCAGGATTTGCAGAACAGCAAAAATGATTTTCTGTTTGAGCTGCAACAAGTCGGTATTGATCAGGTGAAGTATCCTCTGGATGTCATTTCGGCCAAAGATCCCGAGAAATTGTCCAGCATTGGAACGTTCCGGCTGACGACTTCGCTGGATCGAGAATCCAAAGGCATTAACATGAGTCGCTTGATGGAGCAGCTTCAGAAAAGTCGCGGTGAAGGACTGAGTGACCGGATTCCGGATCTGATTGCGCTGACGCAGCAGATGGCCGAACAGATGAATCAACCGAAGGCAGAGCTGAAAGTAACCTATCCCTGGTTCTACGAGCGATCCGCGCCCGTAACCGGTATGTCTGGACTAAATCATTCTTTGGCTACGGTTCATGTCCTCTGGGAAGCTGGCAAATCCCCCGTTCTAAGAACGGGTTTACATATACAGATCACGACGTTATGTCCTTGCTCGAAAGAAATCAGCGAATATAGTGCGCACAATCAGCGAGGTTTACTGCGTATCCAGGTGCAGGGCGACCCGGGAGAAGCCTTGCCGGGCTATTGGAAGGAAGAGCTGCTGAATGTGGCCGAAACCAATGCAAGCAGCTGCCTGTATCCCATTCTCAAAAGACCTGATGAGAAACGGGTCACGGAACGTGCATATGAGAACCCGCGGTTTGTGGAAGATATCGTCAGGCTGGTGGCGGCAGATCTGTATGAGAAGCATTGGGTACGCAAATTTAAGGTGGATTGCAGGAATGAAGAGTCCATCCACCAGCATGATGCGGTGGCCCGCATCGTATATGATAAGTCGAGATAGCATGCCTGATGGCTGCAGAATTTTCATTTTATATATATGAAAGAAAACAGAAGAAACGCCGTCAGAGAGAGCAGAGGCGTTTCTTCTGTTTTTCTGTACTTCCGAATTCCCATGAGAAATCCAGGTATAATCGCGCTAAACCTCGTATAAAATTTCACCTGTTCGAGATACATCATATCCCTCAAACGATTGCAGTTCATGCCGGAACTCCGTTGATTGAAGAATACGTAATACCGATTCGGTCCACGCTTCGTTTCCCGGTTTCTTCAGCATTACCAGGTCATAACGTTCCTGGACAAGTGGAATGAAATCAACCTGACCGACAAGTCGTGCAGCCTTCTCGCTGCCGATTCCGACATCGGCTTCGCCGGAACTGACCTTGGCGGCTACGCCCATATGACTGGTTTCTTCCACGTCATACCCGATCAGATGAGAGGTAGGGATACCGTGCAGACGCAATTGTTCGTCCAGGAGTACACGTGCACCCGAAACCTTTCTCCCGGTTCGCCAATCGCAGCTCGGGCTGCTTCAGATCGGTCCAGTTCTGCAAGCCGCGCGGGTTACCGCGTTGGACGTACAGCCCGGCAGGTCGTGTCAGCAGATTGACGACGACATACGACCAGCCAATCAGGATTTTGCGTATATAAGGCAGATTATATTCTCCTGTATCTCCGTCGAGCAGATGGGTACTGACCAGATCAGACTCCCCGCGGTACATGGAGATCAGGCCGTCCAGACTGCCCATGAAGGAACGCAGTGGTCGAATATCCTGTGTTTGTTTCTCCATATATCGCATGAGAATATCGAGGCTGACATCCTGTCCCGTAATGACCAGATGGCGAGTCGAATGGACTGACGAAGTGTTGCCCGTCATGGAAGATGAAGCGGCGAATGTGCCTCTGGATGGAGAGGAAACAACATTTGCAGCGGAGTGAACGGCAGGATTAGATAGATTGGTTCCCGTCGCGTAATCAGATTCAAGAGGTTGACCCGAATCCACAGCGGCCCGGTGTGCTGGCGATTGCAGCTGCTTGGAGCGCTGTTTATACGCTTCCAGATCGGTGGCGTCAACACGCATTTGTTTGCCGACGCGATAAGCGACGAGGTCTCCCTTTTTGATCAGATCGTAGACCGTCAGTTTGGATATTTTGAGCAGCTTGGATATTTCTTCGGTGGTATAGGATTGCTCCTCCGTCATCAGTGAAGATCCTCCTTCAAGGTGCAGATCATAACTATATAACCTCAACTAATGAATATTTACACTGGCACTTCGATGACAGAACAATCTTCCGATTGCTGTTATCCCCAGATTTCTTTGATCCCTTTATGACAGATAAACGCTGTGGTCTCTTGTACTATACCATTAACAGCCAGAGGGTATAAACTCGCCACCGGAATTCAGTATATATGGCTTGCTCTTCAACGGGTTCATCAAAGACGACCTTCCTATTTCAATGATCTTATGTATAATGAAATATAATTAATTATATCTAGTTATAACTAAACATAACATCGGGGGAGAAGTGGATGAAAAGAGTATTGGATATGTGTTGGGGAGTATGTCACTTGGACTGGCTCTCGTATTGGCCGGTTGTGGTGCAAGCACGGAGAGTACAGATACATCCACAGCAACACAACAAACGGGGTTAACTCCAGCGGCATTAGGCGAGGGTACATCAACTGAAAGTACCGAGTCGCAGGAAACAGTGGAATTGACGATCTCGGCAGCAGCCAGTTTGACCGATGCGATGAAGGAGATTGAGGCGAATTATGAGAAGTCTCATCCCTACATTGAACTCAACTTCAACTTTGGCGCATCAGGTGCATTGCAACAGCAGATTGAACAAGGTGCGCCAGCAGATGTTTTTGTATCGGCTGCGACCAAAAATATGAACGCGCTCGTGGATGAGAAATTAATTGCATCCGGTGATCAGAAGAGTTTGCTGCAAAATTCATTGGTAGCCATTATTCCAGCGGATAGCTCGAATACCGTAACAAGTGAGAAGGATCTGACGGCCGATTCCATCAAGACAGTCGCGATTGGTATACCGGAAAGTGTGCCTGCTGGAACCTATGCGAAGGAAGCATTGACCAATGCCAAACTATGGGATCAGCTGGAAGGCAAGCTTGTGCAGGGCAAGGATGTCAGACAGGTTCTACAATATGTAGAGACAGGCAATGCGGATGCGGGTTTTGTGTACAAAACGGACGCGCTCACTTCGGATCAGGTGAAAATTGCATTTGAAGTGGACCAGAACAGCTATACACCTGCCAATTATCCAGTAGGGATTATTGAAGGTACGAAACACCGGACAGAAGCGGAACAATTCTACACGTATTTGCAAACCCCTGAAGTGCTCGATGTATTTGCCAAATACGGATTCTCTATTCCGGAATGAATGTGAGCGCAATAGACTGGGCGGTATTCTGGCCACCGGTTCGTCTTTCCCTTCAGGTTGCCCTGCTGTCCAGCGTAATCGCAGCGGTGGCGGGTATCGCTGTGGCCTGGAAGATGTCGCGTACTACGTTCCGTGGGAAAATTTTTCTGGAAACGGTATTTATGCTTCCGCTCGTGCTTCCGCCGACCGTGGTCGGGTTTATATTACTCGTGTTATTGGGTCGTAAGAGTCTGCTGGGACAGTGGATCGAAGCGATATTCTCCGCGCCTGTCATTTTCTCCTGGTGGGCTGCCGTCATTGCCTCCGTGGTGGTTGCTTTCCCATTGGTATATCAGACGATGAAATCCGGATTTAGCGGGATTGATCGGGATCTGGAAGATGCAGGCCGCTCCATAGGAGCGAATGAATGGCAGGTATTCCGTTATATCTCGCTTCCGCTTGCAGGGAGAGCATTGATGACGGCTTTCATCCTGGGTTTCGCTCGTGCACTGGGGGAATTCGGAGCTACGCTCATGATTGCAGGTAACATTCCGGGCAAAACGCAAACCGTACCCACTGCGATCTATGTTGCTGTCGATTCGGGCAATCAGACGATGGCCTGGGCCTGGACAGGCTCCATTATTATTATTTCGTTTATCATGCTGCTCTTAACCAGACAGCCGCGTGACGGCAAGGCCTGATTTGAGCCATCCATGTGAATAAGACAAAACCCGCTTAAGGAATCTTCCCTCGGAGCGGGTTTTTGAATGATTTGAGCCGGGTATAGTCGTGTATATCATGTATGGTTGCGTTCATCCAAGACGTTCTTTATTTATCCGGTATGTACAGAAGGGGTCTAAAAACGGGAAGGGTCCAGCGTTTTGACCATAAATACAATCTCTTCCTGCCGTTCAGGGGTCTATAATATTTTGGTGTTATTTTATCATGAAATTGATGGTTGGAATATCATTCTCGAATCAGATCTGTCTATAAGTCCATCGAAAGCTTCTATATGTAAAAATGACAAAACTTTTTCCAATTTTACTCGTTTCAGGACTCGCCTAAAGCATGCTCCATCCTGTAAAATAGAAATGACTGATTCCAGCCAAGAACTGAAATAAGGAGAGACGACTAATGAATACGAAATCTGATTGCGGTATATCGTTGCAAATTGACGACTATCTGGATCTTTTGCATTTTGCCATCCAAATCGAGGATCAGGAATGGCAGCAGTCCCTTATCCACCAGCTCAAAATATTTCAGCCGGAAGCGGAGCAGCGCACACCTGAAGAAGAATTATGGATGAGATTTGACTATATCAACAGTAAACTGACAGGTCTCTGCCACCAGATTCACGCGACCCATTCAACGGATGAACGCAAGAAGTTTGAAGAACGAATCGGATTGTTGCAACTGCAGCGTATAGAAGTGGCTCGTAAAATTAAATGGGCCAGTCGCAGATAGATGGGTATTTGAAATGAAGTGATCTGGAATTGAAGAAGCGATCCCCAACCTGGTTGGTGAATCGCTTCTTTTGCTTTACTTTTAGATCATATCGCTGGTGAAGCATAGAGAAGTTCTATAACGTTATCAGGATGTCCTATTAACATATATATTGCCTGGATATGACATAGGGTGTTATTCTTTGTTCAATCTAATTCCGACTATACAAGTGTGAATGGTTAGTTAAATCAAAGATGAGGAATGGGAGTACACATCATATTGGCTGAAATGACAGCCTGTGGAGGAGATCGGGAATGGTTAATCAATGGGGGATTCGGAAATTCCGGACAGCATTGCTGTTCATTACGATGTTGGTGGTACTGGCGGGTTGCAGCTCAGGCAATGCAGCGAATGAATCGGATACCGCAGCTGCGTCCGGTCAAGATAAAGTGAAGAAGATTATCGTGGGTACAGGCACTCAATTCCCGAATGTTTGCTTTATTGATGAGAATGGCAAGCTGACCGGATACGATGTAGAGCTGATTCGCGAGATTGATAAACGATTGCCTGAATATGAATTTGAGTTCAGTACGATGGAATTCAAAAATCTGCTGCTCAGTCTTGAAACGAAGAAAATAGACCTGATCG
This sequence comes from Paenibacillus sp. 1A_MP2, assembly GCF_052244825.1. Lineage (NCBI taxonomy): Bacteria > Bacillati > Bacillota > Bacilli > Caryophanales > Paenibacillaceae > Paenibacillus > Paenibacillus sp. 1A_MP2. Next base: position 1,815,541 of record NZ_JBQQCS010000001.1, read on the forward strand.
CTCACCAGATGGAAGTGAATGAAGAGAGGCAGGCCAAGTTCCTCTTTAACGACGAGGCGTATAATATTTTTCCTAATAAAATCGTAGTCAGCGAGAAAAACCAGGATGTAAAATCCATCGAGGATCTGAAAGGGAAGAAGCTGATTGTTGGCGCAACAAGTAATGCAGCTGTATTGGCTGAAAAATGGAATGCAGCGAATGGCAAAGTCATTGATATTGTGTATTCCGGAGCAGGGGAAGATACGAATACCCAGATCAAAACAGGCCGGGTGGATGCAACCATCAGTACACAGTTTGCCATCGATTATCAGAATAAAGTAGTGGATGCCCAATTGAAAACGGTTGGTGAAGCGCTGTCCAATTCCAAGGTCTATTTTATTCTGAATAAGGATGAGCAGGAGCTCAAAACGAAAATTGATGAAGCGCTCAAATCAATCAAGGAAGATGGCACATTAAGCAAATTGAGCACAGAGTGGCTGGGAGCCGATTACACGGTTGAGGAATAGTTCGTTGAGAAAGGTGAGCGACGGTTATGGGTAAATCATTCGATCTGTCATTGGTTCTGGATTTCGTCCCTGAACTGCTGCGATATTTGCATATTACACTGATTGTACTGGGTGGTTCCATTGTGCTTGGCCTTGCGGGCGGTGTGCTTCTGGCGGTTCCGAGATTATACCGGATTCCGGTGCTGAGCCAGCTCGCGACCCTGTACATCTCTTTTATGCGGGGCACACCGATTCTCATCAAATTGTTTCTGGTCTATTACGGATTACCCGAATTGCTCAAGCCCATAGGTGTGGATTTGTCCAGAACTGATCCGCTGGTATTTGTCATCGTGACTTATGCGCTCAGTGATGCAGCGTCCTTTGCGGAAATCTTTCGCGGAGCTGTACGCAGTGTGGACAAGGGCCAGACGGAAGCAGCTTATGCTGCGGGCTTGACCACGTTTCAGTCATTTCGACGCATTGTGGTACCGCAGGCGCTCATTGTTGCTTTTCCGAATATGGCGAATACGTTGATTGGTTCGTTAAAGGATACGTCTCTGGCTTTTTCCATTGGGGTCATGGATATGGTGGGCAGGGGCAAACGCTGATCTCGGCTACATCGCATGCACTTGAAGTGTATATTAGTCTATCGATCGTCTACTATGTTATCGTGCTTGTACTTGAAAAAGGATTTGCGCTCGCAGAACGCAGACTCCAGCGTCACGAACGCAAAAAAGAAGTCCGTGGGCCAGCGGTGAGAGCTGAACGCCTGAAACGAATAGCGGGGTGAGCGAATGTCTATTGATTTTAACTTTATCTACACCTCTTTTTCCAGATTCTAAAGGCATTGCCACTGACACTCGTCATTACGATTGTACCGTTGATCGCAGGCTTTGGCATGGGGCTGGTTACTGCTTTGGTGCGGATCTATAAGGTTCCATGGGTCTACCGGATCGCTGATTTCTATGTTTCGTTTTTCCGTGGTACACCGATGCTGATGCACTTGTTTCTAATCTATTACGGAATTCCGTTGATCATCGACAAGCATGCTGCCCGGTACGGTTGGGCTTTTCAATCGTCTTCCATTCCGATTCTGGTATTTGTGCTGTTTGCCTTCTCGTTAACTGCGGGAGCCTATATGTCTGAGATTATCCGTTCCGGTATTCTGGCGGTGGATACCGGACAACTGGAAGCTGCCCATGCTGTGGGCATGAGTACCTCTCAGGCCATGAGACGCATTATTTTACCGCAGGCGGTTGGTGCAGTTCTGCCGAATCTGTGCAGCATGTTTGTTGGTTTCCTGCATGGATCAACCCTGGCGTTCACCGTGTCTCAGATGGATATTCTCGGCAAAGCGGATGTGGTCGCTTCGGTCAGTCTGAAATTTCTGGAGGCTTTCATTGCTGCTGCATTAATCTATTGGGGTCTGACAGTAATAGCCGAACGGATTACAGCTTTGCTGGAACGCAGGGTTGCCGTGTACAGCAAAGGAGGGGTGTCATGATATCACTGACGAATATACACAAATCTTTTGGCCAGCAGGAAGTGTTGAAAGGCATTGATCTGACTGTGGAACAGGGGGATGTTGTTGCCATTCTTGGACCAAGCGGGTCAGGTAAAACGACATTACTGCGTTGTGTGAATTTTCTTGAACGTGCCGATGAGGGCAAGGTACAGATCAGCGGATTAACCGTAGACTGCAAGCATGCGCGCAAACATGACATTGTGCAGTTACGGCGAAAAACGGCGATGGTGTTCCAGCATTATAATCTGTTCAAACATAAAACAGTGCTGGACAACGTTACCGAAGGGTTAATTATTGCCCAGAAGATGTCCAAAACAGATGCTCGTGAACGAGCCTTGCGTGTGCTTGAACAAGTGGGTCTGTCCGCCAAGATCAATGAGTATCCCAGCATGCTGTCAGGTGGACAGCAGCAGCGGGTTGGTATTGCTCGGGCGCTGGCATTGAATCCAGAGGTGATTCTGTTCGATGAACCTACCTCGGCGCTTGATCCCGAGTTGGTAGGTGAGGTACTGTCCGTCATTCGATCTATTGCCAAGGAAGGCATCACCATGATTGTTGTCACCCATGAAATGGGCTTTGCCCGCGAGGTGGCGAATCGAGTTGTATTCATGGATGGGGGTTCCGTCGTGGAAGAAGGAACACCGGAGGAGGTATTCGTGCGTCCCAAACAGGAGCGTACCCGCCAATTCCTCAGCCGATACTCATCCGATTGGAGTTATGTCATCTGACGATATAGGCGCAAGCTGGAGTAACTGACGATCCCGGCCCGGCATATGCTGTAGCAGGCAAATGCTGATAGGCCGGGTTTTTCTATGGGTGAAAGCAGGCCGTGACGGTAAGGAGGAGGACCATGCAGAGCAAGATCGATGAAATACTCACACATATTGCACATTCTCACCAGCAGGTTGCACGTGTACTGGATGCCAAACGTCAAGTCGCTGTGCGCATGTCTGAAATCATTAATCATTTGCCGGATATCGAACCGGAGCTGGATGGCGTTGACGGTCTGCTGGACAGCTCAGGACAAATCAACAAAAGCATCATCTCCTATTTGGGAGGCCTGGCAGATCTGGAAGAAGCCGTAGCCGAAACGCTGACCCAGGTAATGCGGGAGATGGCGGACCAAGAGGAAGAATAAGCCCGAAAGGCGGGTGAATGGACATGAGCAGAGAACAAAGCCTCATCCTGATGCTGGATGCAGCCGCCAAAATGCAGTGGAATATTGCCCTGATTTTGGAGGCCAAGGCGATTGAAGCTGAGAAGGTAAGGAACTGGGCGCTAAATCATCTGAATGGTGAAGCTTTTCTGACGCATAGCGATCAGGTGGCGGAGCCACTCAAGATGCATGATCAGCTGGTGGAAATACTGGAAGGACTGACCCGAATGGAAACCGGATTATGCAACAACCTGAAGGCCATTTTGGTCCAGAGCGATGGTGAAGAAGGCGGCATGGACGGTGGCATGTTTGGCGGTATGGATATGGGGGATCTCGGAAAATGAGTCTGTTGCGGCGTGAGCAGGAAGCGAAACTGTCCCTCATTGAGTCCATTGCACACAGTCAGCAGGCGCTCGCCCGCATTCTGGACAGTGTGGCCAGCGTGTCTGCCCACTCGGAAGTATCCGCCCGCAGTCTAGCTGAGAACATTCGTCTACTTAGCCGTTATCAAGAGGAGATGTCCCGGATGGTTACGGGGATAAGGCTGGCCCAAATCCAGCATGGGGAGCCTGGAGAGCCATGGCTCAAAGACCCTGGATATGCGATACGCATGGTCCGGAACATACAGGAGGAATGTTGACATGTTAAAGAAGAAAAAAATACGTCTGAGAACCAAAAGAGCTCTGCTTACTCGGGGGGCCCGTCTGCGCAAAATCCGTAAACTGCGTGCGGTCAAAGGCAAACGTGTACTGCATAAACGTACTCTCAAAGGACGCAGTGCGTGGCTCAAAAAAAAGAAACGTGCGGTACGACGGCACCGGAGTGTGAAACCTGCACAACCGTTCGTCCCGGCTACCCCTACCGATCCGAACCCGGACAGCGCCTACAGCCAGGGGTACAACGAGGCGTACAACGAGGGATTCAACGCGGGTTTCGCCAAGGGATTCGAGGACGGACATCAGCTGGCTTACAAAGCGCAATAACCGAATAGGTGTGCATTTTCTAAATAGTTAGATACATCCCAGTGTATGACGATTGCCCGGGGGACAGATCCCTCCGGGTTATTTGTATCGCCGCAAAAGCGGACATGCCCGTGCAGGCGGATGTGGAGGGCAGACGCCAATTTTGCGCCTTGCAGGACACCCGTCCATGATGCATCTGACCCCGGGGCATATCCTTTAGAGGGAACACCAATCTCGGGGAGAATCTGACAATGGGATCTCCTGAAGGAAGACAGGGTGAAGGATGTGGCAAAACGAAGACACCGACCGCCCACAGAAGCGGCGACGGCTTACCGTGGCGGATATGTAGAAGGCCGCAGATTTGGCGGCTGTCAGGCCATGATGGAGCGAGTGCAGATGTTTGAGCCGACCGTGCGAAATATGAAAGTGCTGTATATTCCACAGGGATTCGATGCCATCGATGAAGGCGTCATTGGAGCTCTGCAGCAATCGGTTCGTGAGTGTGTTGTCGGATCGCCGGCAAACATGCTGCAGGAAGCCAGCCAGCACAGGCCCGATCTGGTACTGGTCATGAATGGACTACACGTATTCCCACCCGATCATCTGGAGCAGGTGAATGGCATAAGGGCACTGGGAATTCGAACAGCGGTATGGTTTGTGGATGACCCGTATTTTACTGAAGATACGACAAGCATCTGTCAGCATTATGATGTCGTGTTCACGCATGAGGAAGCGGCCGTGCCGTTCTATACTGCACATGGAGCGGGTCGAGTGATCTATATGCCGCTTGCAGTGAACCCGGGCATGTTTCAACCCAGACGTACGGCACCACAGCATCAGTATGACATTTGTTTTATCGGCACCGGATTCTGGAACCGAATTGCACTGTTCGACGAGCTGGCTCCTTTTTGGCGGACAAAAAGGTATTCATTGCCGGCAGCCAGTGGAACCGGCTGAAACGCTTCGACATCCTGGGCCAATTCATCCATGAAGGCTGGATCGATCCTGGAGCGACAGTGGATTATTACAATGGCGCCAAAATCGTCATTAACGTTCATCGGACTTGCGAGAACGGGGAAGACAATCGCAATACACATCATCTTGAAGGTCATTCCATTAATCCACGCACGTATGAAATCAGCGCCTGTGGCACGATGCAGATTACGGATGCACGCCAAGATCTGCCACGCTACTACCGGCCCGGGTATGACATCGAAACCTTTACAACGGCGGCAGAACTTCAGCACAAAATCAAATATTATCTGCACCATGAAAAGGAACGGCAAGCGCTAGCCTGGCGTGGACTGCTCACCACGTTGAACCAGCATACGTTCACCCGTCGTATCGCTCAGCTGCTGGAGCACGTGTAAATCTCTTTCTGCAGGACAGCAGAGTTAGAGAACCCTATCCCAAAAATAAAAGGAGTGGCGGTATGTCTCTCAAACACCGTAAAACGAGAAAGTTTCATGCACCAGTGCTCAGTCTGGCTGACCAAGCACGCAAAAACGGGCAACATGCCGGATATGATGCGGGCAAGGAAGAAGGATATCTGCGCGGCCGTGCCAACTATATTGTCAATTGTGCACAGGAGCCATTGCCGTTCCGGCAGCTTCACGTGCTGTATGTATCTTCGGGCAAAGGATTCCCATATTCCCCACTGGATGAAGCCATCATGGCAACATTGCAGGGTATGGTTGCCCAGGTAACTCTTTCCGACCCGCGTCAGCCTGTATCTGAAATTGCGCTGCAAACCCGCCCTGACCTGGTGCTTGTGCTGGATGGCATGGATATTCCGCTGGAACATCTGGATGCGATTCGTCAAGCAGGCATTAGGACAGCAATTTGGCTCACGGATGATCCGTACTATACGGATATGACACTTGAGACAGTACAGCATTTTGACCATGTGTTCACATTGGAGCTGAACTGTGTCGAGTTGTATCGACAAAATGGCTGCCCTTCTGTTCACTACCTGCCCTTTGCTGCATTCACCAACCACTACTTCCCGATCACTACTCCATCTCCATTGCACCGGGATGTCAGCTTTATCGGTTCGGCTTACTGGAACCGGGTGTATTTCTTCAATCCGATCATGGCACAGCTGATGTCGCACAATACCGTATTTAATGGCATCTGGTGGGATCGCTTGCCTGACTATGCCGCTTACGGCGAGAAGATTGAACTGGGTCGCTGGATGAGTCCGCAGGAAACGAACGATGTCTATAACGGTACCAAAATTGTCATCAACCTTCACCGCTCCCACGAAGACGATTCCGTTAACAACAACCATGTTAAAATTCAACCAGCCTCCCCGAATCCGAGAACATTTGAAATTGCGGCTTCGACGACTCTTCAGTTGACCGATGCGCGGGATGACCTGGCACGTTTCTATAAACCGGGTGTGGAAATCGAGACTTACTCTTCCCCTCAGGAGCTGCTCGATAAGGTTGAATACTATCTCCATCATGAGAAAGAGCGCCGTGAGATTGCACTTCGAGGACTGGAACGGACATTGAAGGATCACACGTATGGCAAAAGAATCAACGAACTGCTGAGTATTATATTCCCATAATCCTGTCCGGAAGGAGGTGTGCACAGAACCCTGCATATTCGTATTCAGGGTCCGTGCAGCCATGGCGACTAAACCCAAACTCATGTTGTTTTCCCATGTGTGCAACACCCGCAGTATTACGGGCGCGGAGAAGCTGTTGCTTCATTTTATGAGGGAGATGGGTTCCGTCTTCGATTGTGTACTCGTCGTTCCTCAGGAAGGAAAGCTCGCCGGACTTGCACGGAGATTCGATATTCAGGTCAAAGTATGCTTCCTGCCGATGCTTCACGGTGTGTACACACCTTACCGGGGATTGCAACGGATGCAGAACAGCTTCGTCATAAGCCAGATTACCAGGACGTGGTCTCCCTTATCCGGGAGACTGCACCTGATCTGGTGTTAACGAATACCTGTGTCAATGTGATGCCTGCCGTAGCAGCGAAGTCTCTGCAAATTCCGGTGATTTGGAAGATTACCGAAATTATTGAGTTGAATGAACATACAAACGAAGCCATACAGATGATTGGGCGTTACTCGGACTGGATCATAGGTATATCCGAAAGTGCCGTAGCGCCATTCAAGCAAGCCGGCATGAGTGCCAAATTGACCGTGATCTCCCCAACCTGGGACCCGGCCTTGCCGGCTCCGGAGCGGTGGGTTCATCTGAGAGAACGCAAACGCAAAGAGCTCGGTTTCAAGTCATCGCAGATCTGTATTGGTTACATCTCTTCCTTCATATATGATGCCAAAGGTCTGAAACCTTTTGTAGATATGGCTCTGCAATTGTGTGAAACCCATCCACGCTGCCGTTTCTGGATCATTGGTACATCAGCGGACAAAAAGTACTATGACGAATGTGTATCACGGGTGAAAAAATCAGGTTATTATCGCAGATTTACCTTTACGCCGTTTGAAGAGAACGTATCACTGGCCTATACGGCCATGGATATGGTGGTTATTCCGAGCATGGTTAAAGAAGGCTTCGGCATGACCGCGCTGGAGGGGCTTTATTTCGCCAAACCGGTTATTGCCTTTGCCCAGGGCGGACTTAAGGAATTGCTGGAATCGGTAGGCAGTGGTGCATTTTTGGCCCCGGCCGGGGATTACCAAGCGCTTGTCACCTTGGCAACAACCCTGCTAAATGATCCTGAACTGGCCTCAGACACCGGTTGGCGTAATCGGACAGAAGCGGAAAAGCTGTACGGTATTGAAACCTACAGGGCAAAGCTGCATACGATGGTGACACAGTGGTTGATGCGTTTTCCCGGATGGTTTCCGTACATTCAGCCTCCGAATGGGCCAGTGTACGCTTGGGATGAGGGCCGTTTGCGAACCGTGCTGATTCTGGATCCGGCTTCGGTTCGGACACGATCGTTCCCATTGAGTGTGATGCAGGCCTTGCCGCTCTCGTCCTTGCCTCCGCTTGCCATCGGTCAGCCTGTTCATGAAGAATCAGAACCTTACTCAAGCCACAGAACAGGTCGAAGTCGTTATCCGAAATCGCCTCACCGCAGGGGGAGACGTTACCGGTTGAAACGAGGAACGGGAACTGGTGGAAGAAAACTGAAGCCAGGCAAAAAGAAGAAACAGCGTGTGCGTGTGATGCAACCGACTGTTCGCAAACGTGTGCCTGGCAAAGCCAAACGAAGCCGGGTTCGCCGGAGATTATCCAATAGACGATGAAGGCAGGGGTTACGATGAAGATCATGACGGTGCTGGGTACGCGACCTGAAATTATACGGCTCAGCCTGATCATTTCCAAGCTGGACCAGTACGCGTCCAAACATATTCTGGTACACACGGGACAGAACTTCACGGAAAGTCTCAGCGGTCTTTTCTTCAAGGAAATGGGCCTGCGGGCGCCGGACTACGTCCTTCAGGATGAAGCGGCCTCGCTGGGTCGACAGTTATCCTCGATGTTTACGCAAATGGAAGATCTATTACATCAGGAGAAACCGGATAAAGTACTGCTGCTCGGGGATACGAACAGTGCATTATGTGCCGTTCTGGCAGAACGGATGGGCATACCCGTCATTCATATGGAAGCAGGCAATCGATGCTTTGATCTGGATGTGCCCGAGGAGAAAAATCGCAGGGTTATCGACGCCATTTCCACCATTAACATGCCGTATACCGAACAGAGTAAGAAACATCTGGTTAGTGAAGGAGTGCCCAGTCGCCGAATCGTGCTGACAGGTAACCCAATCTATGAAGTGATGCAACACTACGACGCACAAGTGAGTTCCAGCAAAATACTAAAGAAATTGAAGCTGAAGTCCGGGCAATATTTCTTGGTTACGGCCCATCGGGCGGAGAATGTCGACCACCCTCCACATTTGCTGGAAATCATGAAAGGCTTGAACCAGGTCGCTGAAGAACATGCCATGCGAGTCATATGCAGCATTCACCCTCGAACGGCCATTCGAATCGCCGAGCATCTGCAGCTGGAGATGCACCCGCTGGTGGAATTTCACGAGCCATTCGGTTTTTTCGACTTCGTGATGTTGGAACGACATGCACGCTGTGCACTTACGGATAGTGGAACCGTTCAGGAGGAGTGCTGCATCATGGGAGTGCCTACGGTAACCATGCGTCGAACGACAGAACGTCCGGAGACCGTGGATTGCGGCAGTAACGTGGTCTCAGGTCTGGATGCGGAGCGTATTGCGGGCTGTGTGAAAGTAATGACCGAAATGTCAAACGACTGGGATTGCCCACAAGGTTACAAAGCAACCGATGTATCCAGTAAAGTGGTCAAATTTCTGCTTGGAGGGAAAATGCATGTTTGAAAATAAGCGTATACTCGTGACTGGCGGTACGGGATCATGGGGTTATGAACTTGTGGCTCAACTGCTGCCCCAGCAGCCCAAGGAGATTATTGTTTACTCCCGGAATGAGTCCAGTCAAGTGGCGATGAGTCGTGAATTCGAAGACCCGCGCCTTCATTTTCGCATTGGTGATATTCGAGACAAGGATGCCCTAACCGTTGCCTGTCAGCATGTGGATTATGTATTTCATCTCGCAGCGCTCAAGCATGTGCCGGTGTGTGAAGACCAACCGTATGAAGCACTCAAAACCAATGTGATCGGCACACAGAATGTCATTGAAGCTGCGATTGAAAATAATGTGGAAAAAGTCATTTATATTTCGACCGACAAGGCAGCGAATCCATCCAATTTCTATGGCATGACGAAGGCAATCGGGGAGAAGTTAATCGTATATGCCAATCTGCTGCACAGCAATACTCGGTTTGTAACCGTACGTGGTGGGAATGTACTTGGAACGAACGGCAGTGTCGTCCACTTATTCAAGAATCAGATTCGATCCAAAGGTCAAGTATCCATCACGGATATGAAAATGACCCGATTCTTTCTCACCCTGAAAGATGCGATCACATTGCTGTTCAAGGCTTCGGTGGAAAGTGTCGGTGGTGAGATTTTTGTCATGACGATGCCAACCTGCAAAATTGTAGATCTCGCAGAAGTACTGATTGAGGATTCAGGCGTGGAGAATGTATCCATTGTGGAGCGCGGTACTCGGCCTGGTGAGAAGATTCACGAAATTCTGATGAGTGAATTCGAGAGCATGACCACTGTGGTATACGATGAGCAATACTTGGTGATTTTGCCTACACTGGGTATTCCGGGATTGAAAGAGCATTACACGAACTGTCCTCCGGTCTCCTTCAGCAGCTTCAGTTCCGAGCATCAACTGATGAGCAAAGCAGAGATTCGTGAAATTTTGCAACGCGGAGGATTCCTGTCATGAAACTTCTGATACTTGGGGGAAACGGAATGGCCGGCCATATCTTGGTCGACTATTTCCGCCGTCAAGGCGTGCATAGTGTCTTCTACACGACCCGGGATGTATCCGATCCTAACGGTCTGCTGCTGGATGTAAACGACTGCTTCATGGTCGATCGTCTGGTGGAGGCTGTGCACCCGGATGTCATCGTTAATGCAGTGGGTGTATTGAACAGCTTTGCGGATGAAGACAGAATTACCGCTTATCATATTAACGGATTTCTGCCACATCGTCTGCGGCGGATTGCCGATACGATCGATGCACGTCTGATTCACATCAGTACCGATTGTGTGTTTAGTGGGGACCGGGGAGCATACCGGGAGGATGATGTAACGGATGGAACATCTGCCTATGCCATCACGAAAGCACTGGGTGAAGTTCAGGATGCCGGGCATCTGACGATCCGTACGTCCATTATAGGACCTGAAATTCGAAAAGGCGGCATCGGTTTGATGCACTGGTTCATGTCTTGCACAGGCGAGGTTGGTGGGTATACACGTGTCTTCTGGAATGGAGTGACCACCCTAGAACTGGCCAAATGGGTAGATCATTATCTGGCGTCGCCGGTCAGTGGTCTCATCCATCTGGCGCATCCGGTGCCTGTCAGCAAGCACGATCTGCTTGTGCTGTTCAAACAGACATGGGATAAACAGGATGTTGTTATCGTACCTGATGATAGCGTTGTGCAGGACCGCACGTTAGTATCCACACGTGAGGATGTGAAGACAGACCTTCCGGATTATTCTACGATGCTGAAGGAGCTGGCATTATGGATGGAGCAGAGCTAACAGGCAAAAAGGTACTGATCACGGGTGCCTCCGGCTTCACTGGACGGCATGCGGTTGCTTACTTCAGGGCAGTCGGTGCGGAGGTGGCAGCGGTGGTCAGGCGGGTAGGCATACATTCGTTTGGCGATGGCGTGGCTGTACATGTCTGTGATCTTAACGATAAACAGCAAGTCCGTCATTTGATTGATGAGATAAAACCGGATTATGTGTTACATCTTGCAGGCAAAAATTCCGTACCGGATTCATGGACTGATCCGTTGCTCGTACTGGAGACCAATGTGATGGCTGTTCTGTACCTACTGGATGCGCTGAGAAGCTGTCCGGCGGCACGGATCGTAATTGTAGGTTCCCGATTAAAATATACCGCCGAACCCGGTCGTACACCGCAGCCTCCGCATCCGTACAGTCTCAGCAAAGCATTAGAGGAAATGGTATCTCTATCCTGGATGTCTCTCTTTGGACAGCAGATTATGCTGGCTGAGCCGGGAAATCTGATTGGGGCAGGTCCTTCGACGGGCATATGTTCGCTGCTGGCACGTCATATTGTTGCTTGTGAACTGGATGGCAAGACGGAAGCCTTTCGTCTATCCGGCCGGGATAATACCCGTGATTTTCTGGATGTGAGGGATGCGGTCAGAGCCTATGCAACACTGCTTGTTCAAGGCACCATGGGGAATGTATACCCGGTTGTGTCAGGCACGGAGCGCAGCCTCGGAGAGATTGCGGATATGCTGCTTACCATGTCCGAAGCGGAGGTGCCTGTACGATGGGACGGCGCTTCTTCCGGTCCGGACGGGGCAGGAGATCAGCAGGAATTCTCGGCGCTGCGCAAGTTGGGCTGGCAGCCACTGATTCCATTTGCCCAATCTCTTCAGGACATTCTGAGTGATGTTCGTACCCAGCATGGGAGGTCGACTGAATGAATCCGAAAGTGTCCATCGTCATTCCGTTTTACAATTGTCCCTATGTGCCTCAAGCGATCCAGAGTGCACTGAACCAGACATATACCGATGTGGAGATCATTATCGTCAACGATGGTTCTACCCGGCATGCGGAGCTGCTTCAGCCGTATCTTCCATACATTTATGTTCTTGGCAAAAGTAACGGCGGCACAGCTTCGGCTCTGAATCACGGCATCCGTCATGCCTCCGGGGACTATATCGCATGGTTAAGTTCGGATGATCTTTTATATCCGGATAAGATTCGTCATCAGGTTGAATTTATGCAACGGGAGAATGTGCTCATCTCACATACCAACTTTAATTACATTAATGAACATTCTGCGGTGACCAAGCTGAACGGAGGGGCTGACCCGGTACCTGAGCCAGATTGGCTGCGCCTCTTCGTTAATGGTAATCCGGTGAACGGTTGTACCGTGATGATCCGCAAGGATCTGTTCAGTGCGGTGGGATTGTTCGATGAACTGTTGCCTTATACGCATGATCTGGATCTATGGATGCGTATCCTGCTGAACGGTCATCGTTTTCCATATCTGAACGAGTCGCTCACAGCATATCGACGGCATGGAGAAATGGGGTCGGTACGTCATGCGGATTCCATCGGCCGGGAGGCCTCCATGGTGTGGTCCAGATATCGGGAGTCTTTGTTGCAGCGAATTGCTGTGATGGGAGGATAAAAAAACTTGGTGGGGGTTATGGAGGCCGCAGGGTGGCCGAATAACGCCCTCTTTTTTGTAAGCATATTTCATAATTCACTAAAACTCGCTCCGGGAACAAGATGTAGACGAATAGAAGCATTTCGAGCTGTTTCCTACTGATTGAAAGATGCTCTCTGGATTAATGCAAGATGCTTATTTAAATTGTGGATAATTTATGCGTAGCTATGCCAACAGATGCCTGATACCTATCGGATCTGTCCTCATATAATAGGGGGAATGGGGATTATTTACGCGGAGAAAGGGGAGGACCGAATGGAGCCGAAAGTATCAATTGTCATTCCTTTTTATAATTGCGCGTACATCGAGCAGGCTGTTCACAGCGCCGTTCACCAGACGTATCAGAATATTGAGGTCATAGTGGTAGATGATGGCTCTACGCAGCATGTGGAGCGGCTGCAGCCCTTCATGGATCGCATTCGCTATATTCGAAAAGAGAATGGTGGAACGGCAACCGCGTTAAACGAGGGTATCAAGCAGGCGACAGGAGATTACTTTGTGTGGCTCAGCTCCGATGATGTGATGCTGCTCGACCGGGTAGAGAAACAACTGAAATTCATGCTCGACGTCAAGGCATCATTCTGTCACGGGGCCTATCATTATGTAGATGCAAACAGCGAGTGGATAGACACGGTGAGACCGGAGGTAGGAAGTCGTCTGGAGATGCTTCAGGTGTTGACCGAAGGTTGCCCAATTAACGGCTGTACCGTGATGCTAGAGATGGATGCATTTCGAAAGTTCGGCATGTTTGACACCGATTTTCGTTACACGCATGACTATGAGATGTGGCTGAGACTGTTTCCGCTCTATGAGCTGTTCTATTACAATGAGCCGTTGATGTGTTATCGGGTTCATGAATCCATGGGAACCAAGAAACACTTTGAGGCATTGAAAGCCGAAATGGAGCTTGTTCAAGCGAAGCATCGGCCTGTGCTGCTTAATCTGCTGCAGGTAGGCGGTTATTGGAAGTAGAGAAGCAAAAGCTAAAGTCGTGGGAGCCACGAATGCGTATCGCTAAGCTAGCTAGTGAAACGTAAGATAAGAGAAAAAGAGGGTATTCGATTGCCGTGGTGGGGGCGGCATGAACGAATATCCTCTTGTTTGTTCCTGTTTGCCAAGTGTCTTGATTCTAGTTATTCTCAGAAGTCAGAATGATCATGGTTGCTGGATCAGGGAAAACATATCCTTTGGGCAGTTTCCTCATTAATTCGTTCATTACAGCGTAATCCACCTCAATATGTGTCGTCGACACTGGGATGGAGAACCAACGGTTATACAAATCACTGGGGACAAGCAATGTCATATTCTCTGACCTCCTAAATAAATGGCTTCCTGGTAAACATGCAGCGTGCGCAATCCCATCTCCTCCAGTGATCGATGTTGTTCAGCCCATGCTTTAGCCGCTGCTCCTACCTTCGCACGGCTGGCATTATCCTGCAGAAGAGCGTTTAACAGTTCACTAAGGGCCTCGACATCCTGCGGTGGCACGACCCAGCCGGTATGTTCAGGCTGCACCATCTCAGGCATACCTGCCGTCCCGCTTACGATGACAGGCAATCCGGCGAGCTGAGCCTCTGTGACCGAGAAAGGCTGCGTATCCTGCAAGCTGGGCTGCACATAAATATCGGCACGACGCAGGAATGAAGGAATGTTGTCGAGTTTACCCCAGAAAACGATGTCACCACCTACGCCAAGATCATTGGCCAGGGAACGCAAATCCTCCATCAGGTTGCCTTCTCCAGCAATCCAGCAGACCCAATCGGATCGGGTCTTCTTCAGGCTGGAGAGTGCTTTGACCAGAATATGCACCCCTTTGATGTGCTCCAGTCTGCCCGTAAAGGCGATCACTTTTTTGCCTGCTGGCTTGCGCTGACGGAACTTGACCGCTGCTTGTGCACGGTAGGCTGGAATATCCACAGCATAAGGAATAATTCGGAATTTTGATTCGGGAACACGGAGGTCCGTAAGTGTGCTCTTAATCCAATGGCTGGAGACCAGAATAAGTTCGGATTGTTCAGCACTTCGCTCTTCTAATGACAGGAAGTATCGTCCGCGTTTGGATTGCATATATTCGGGAAGTGTAAGCTTCGCGTTAGAGTTTTGAGCATCGTAAAAGGCTTCGCGCGCAAGCGCTCCGTGGTAACTTGTGACCAGCGGTGTATTGCGGTTCAATATGCGTTTCATTGCAACGGCAGCGACCGGATCCTGCGCATGGATGACGTCGTAATGATCAACGCCTAGATAGGCAGCACCCATTTCAAAGGCATATCTGTTCAACTCATAATAAGCCACGAGAGAATCGGCAGTGAATTGAGGAAAATCTGTTGGATTAAGCTTGGCTTGAAGCATAGGCCATACCTTATCCTTTGAGAAGGAACGATTTAGATTGCGAATGTACACTTCATTTTTGGCTCCGTTGGTGCCCATTATATCCACCTCTACGCCAAGTGCCATCAGCCTGTCAGCCAGCTGCTTCACATATGTCCATATTCCACCCATCTGTGTAAGCTCCCAATAGGTCACGAGCAGAACTCTCATAGGTACCCCCTTGTCTCGGCCTGCACAGGCCGAGCTTCTATCTATCCAGTCTATGAAAAAGACAGACGAAAGGGTGGGCGTTTCCGTGGAATTGGTTAAAATGGGTGATTTTAAATAGCAATGGACGAGAGAAGGCATAACATATCTGGAGAAAGGTTCAACTCGCTTTACAGGAGGCGATGTACAGTGGTCGCATTTGTGTTGGAGATTCACGAAAACCTGCTGCAAACCGTTGTTCCGGTGAGATACATGGACATTGAATTGGCATTTGCAGGGAACGACGATGTGGATATATTTGTTGGAGGAGTAAGTTCTACCCGGGGGAGCTATATCGATACCTTTTTCGGATAGGGGCAGATACAGGGAACTATATTATTCATAATCTGGCGATCTCATCCGATCCGTGCGAGCTGCGTATCATTAGCAACAGTTCTTCACCAAGCCATCTGGTTATTCGCATATACTGCAGAAGTGACCAGGGTCAGACCCTGGGAATACTTTCGGAGCATCAGATGATCAAGATGGCAGATTAGTAAAGCTCACATCGAGAACGAGTTTATCCAAACGGATGGAGCAGGAGAAGACCTGGTCCATTTTTTGGCATGCACACTTAATTCGTTGCCCAATAAAAATAGCTTGACAGCAAAGGTATTTTCATTAGAATTAACCTATGCTTAAACAAAAGTTTAAAACGACGGTTTAAAACAAAAGTTTGAAACGTCGTGAATATAAGGCCGATCGAGAGGCAGATACCAAGATAACGCCTCCAGGCCGGAAAAGAGAGTGGAGAGAGTGAAACAACAAACAGCAGTGCCCCAGGACCCGGCAGAGTTTTCGATTAAAACGATTATTTTGCCGCTACTGGCTATTATCGTCGGGATGATTATGGTCATCTTGGACAGCACGGTGGTTAACGTGGCGATTCCGAATCTGGTTCAATATTTTGAGACGGATCTGAAGACCATTCAATGGACCGTTACAGGTTATACGTTGGCCTTGTCAGCTGTCATTCCGCTGGCAGGATGGTTGACCGACCGATTTGGAGCCAAAAGAGTATTTCTGTTTACGATTGCCATGTTTACCTTGGGTTCGGTATTATGCTCAATTGCGCAATCTCCTGAACAATTGATTATTTACCGGATCATCCAGGGACTTGGCGGAGGCATGGTTGCTCCGATTGGTATGGCGATGGTGTTCCGTCTGGCTCCTCCTGAAAGAAGAGGCTCGATCATGGGGATGCTCGGAATTCCGATGTTGCTGGCTCCTGCACTGGGCCCCGTATTATCCGGCTGGTTCATTGAATCATTCAGCTGGCACTGGATTTTCCTGATCAATCTGCCGATTGGTATTGCCGCTTTTATTCTATGTATCAAGTTCCTGCCGGATACGGATCGTGGACGCACACCTGCACTAGATCTGCTCGGCATGATTCTGGCGCCAATTGCATTCTCGATGCTTGCATACGGTGTAAGTGAGGGTGGAACAAGCTGGAGTTCTGCAACAGCATTGACGGGTGTGATTGTCGGGGGCGTGGCCCTGATTCTGTTCATTATCGTGGAACTTCGTCACAAAAATCCACTGCTGGAACTTCGAGTATTCAGATCCTCGGATTTCACACGTGGTATTATTCTGGCATGGGTATCACAGGTTGCTTTGTTCGGAGCGATGATTTTGATCCCGCTGTATTTGCAGCAGATCAAAGGCTACACTGCACTGGAAACAGGACTCATTCTGCTTCCGCAGGCGCTGGCTTCGGGTGTGGGTATGCCACTTGGTGGACGATTGTTTGATAAAATCGGTGCAAGACCACTGGCCTTTGTGGGTCTGGGTATCATCTCGGGTGCACTGTTTATTCTGTCTTCCATTACGGCGGAAACCGGTCTGGGTCTAATCATTCTTAGTCTTGTCATGATGGGCTTGGGTATGGGCTTCTCCATGATGCCTCTTAATACGCATGTACTGAATGCTGCTCCACGTAAGCTGGTAGGTCGGGTCACCCCGCTTACTGCGGCTGCACAACAAGTAGTCGTATCCTTTGCCGTTGCCGGCCTGACCGGATTCCTGACCTCCCATATTGCAAGCAATACAGCTGGAGCTACTGATGCTGCAGGTATGGTGAATGGATTAGTGGCTGGTTTTAACGACACCTTCTTCCTGGCGGCTTGCATTGCCCTGTTTGGATGTCTGCTCAGTCTGATCCTGCGCAAACCGAAACGGGTGGAAGAAGATTCCCTTCAAACAGGGGATAAACCCGATCCAGCGATGATGATGGGACACTAATTCAAATCAGCTGAGATTAAGGTAACACTTCACTTGAATTTAAGGCAGTTCAGAGATTTTTCTGAACTGCCTTTTTGTTTTGTTCAAAAGAAAATGCTCAAGGCTGTCATCATTTCACGGAATGAAATGGCGTATCGGTCAGGTGAGAAGGAAACGGCCATATGCTGTCTGCCCTGAATGCGTATATAATCCGCAGCTGTATGTTGTGCATCAGGTCTACTGCTTCAGATACAGCGGCATTCACGTTTCCAATCGGATAGAATTTCCCCGTTCGGTTATGTGTAATGAAGGAACGTACGCCATCCGAATCGGTACTGAGTACAGGACAGCCGCAGCTGATGGCTTCAGCAACAGCGTATCCAAAGCCTTCGAGCAGTGATGTAGACAGCATGATTCCCCCGAAGCTGCGATCATGGAGTAGAATGTGGGCATCTGGGAATGGGGGACGTTGATAAAGATGCCAATCCGATCTTCTAGCCCGTACTCCGCAAGCATGTGTCGGAACATGACCTCATCCTCTGGATTGGCCAAGGTGGGATCATGGAACATCCATAGTCTGGCTTCTGGAACACTTTTAATAATTTCGCTGGATATCATCAAATATTCCCGCCAGTTTTTGTTGTGCTCGAGCCTTCCCACCCATGCAAGTACCGGATAGGGTGGGATATCCACCGAGATGGGGGCAAAGGTAGTGGTATCCAGCATATTGGGAATGACAAACCGATGAAGCCATGGACACATATGGATGAACAGCTCCAGTAAATGATCCGTAGGAGGAATGACCGCGGCATTACAGTGGGCTTGCAGATATGGTACTCCCATCTGAATGGTTTCCATAGCATGTTCACGCGTCCCTAGTCCCTGTGCTTCAAAGATAATGCGCCCATTATACCCGAGGGACCTTAATCTACCCGGCATGTAAATATCCGAAGTGACAATAATGGCATCATAACGATGATGATGGATCAAGCTGTGTATCTCCTCATCACTGGAAGCTGTGAAGACCGGCGTGCTGTTATTGTTCTGCATTCCCGAGCCAGGGTACAGATACAATACATGCGCTTCGATGCCATGGCGTTGCAGAACGGCTGTACGAAGTCGGTTTAATGTATTCACACCACCGCTTGGAACAAAAAATGTGAATAGTACTTTCACACGGTTCACCCTCTGACTTTTGTGAAGGAGCTCATGCTCCCGTACTGTATGGTACGTTGCCCCAGAGTACAGGGTGTGGGTGAATGAAGAGTTGTTCACATTTTAGACACATATTTTTAAGCTCTCTTTTAAGTGACTTTAAGCTGCATTTAGGATACAACACGTAAGATACAAGGAACTTCCCGTGTTGACCATCCGAAGAAAAGCGACGATGGCACACGGGTATTTTAACGGGAAAGGATGAATGATGTGCTCGAAGTGAAACAGGTAAGCAAAGTATTTGATGGACGGCGTGGCGTGCATCAACTGGATTTCACAATGGAGCGCGGTGAGATTGTTGGATTTTTGGGACCAAATGGTGCCGGGAAAACAACGACGATGCGAATGATCACAGGTTATTTGCATCCAACGGAAGGTTCCATAACGGTAGATGGCATATCCGTGCACGATCAGGGGCGGAGCGTTCGTTCCAAGATTGGTTATCTGCCGGAGACACCACCGCTTTATCCCGATATGACGGTGCAGTCGTATCTCAAATTCGTCGCTAATCTAAGAGATGTCCCAACACGTGAAGTAAAGTCACGGGTCAGTGAGATGGTGAGCAGACTGGGTCTCCAGGATCGGGAGAAGCAACTGGTTCGTGGACTATCCAAAGGGTACAAGCAACGTCTGGGTCTGGCTGGAGCCATTATTCACAAACCGGATTTGCTTGTGCTGGATGAACCCACTTCAGGACTGGACCCGAATCAGATTATAGAAATACGGGATCTGATTCGTGAACTGGGTGAGAATCATACTGTGCTGCTTAGTACACATATTTTGCCTGAAGTAAGCGCAATTTGTAATCGCATGTTAATCATTAATCAGGGACAGCTTGTATTGGATGGTTCACCTCAGCATTTTGGCTCAGCGATGGGTGATCAGTTCAAAGTATCCATTGAAGTGAAGGCAACAGAGCAGCAATTACATAACTTGCTGACACCTTGGGAGAAGGTGCGGAGTGAACTCGTTCATACACCTGATGGACATGCGTCCAACGATTCTTCCGATACGGTCAAAATGCTGCTTACGGGTGAATCGTCGGACGATTTTCGGGAAGAACTGTTTTACCTTTTGTCTGGGGCAGGCTTGCCGATCCTGGAGATGAAGAAAGAAAATCTCAGTCTGGAACAGATATTCCTGAAGCTTACGACAATGGAATCCGAAATGGAACTGCCAACCAAGGAGCCTCAAGCGGATACCGTGCAACTCGCGGCGACTGAAGCAGAGACCCAATCGGATATCGCTTCAGATCAAGAGCCATCGGCAATGTCCAAGAGCGCTTCATCTGAATCCCGCACAGGGGAGGAGTCCAAATGAGAAGAATGATGGCGGTTTGCAACAAAGAATTGCAAGCATACTTCCTGTCACCGACGTCGTATTTCGCGTTTGCTGTATATGTACTGATGACAAGTTTGCTGTTCTATTCCAGCTTTGTGTACTATCAGCCAAGTATTGTGGATTATCGCCTCGTACTGGGCGACACGTTATCCATGCTGCTGTTTGTAGTGCCCCTGCTAACGATGAGACTGGTGGCAGAGGAATTCAGACAGGGGACGGACGAACTGTTGTTGACTTCACCTGCACGGGTGACCGAGATTATTTTCGGCAAATATCTGGCATCACTGGCCATTCTCGTCGTACTTATTCTGTGCAGTCTCGTTTATCCGTTTATTATGTCCTTCTTTGGTGAACTGGATCTGACATCGGTGTGGTTGTCTGCACTGGGTCTATTTTTCCTGGGCGGAAGCATGATGGCGATCGGACTGTTTGCTTCCACGCTATCTCAGCACCAGATGGTCTCTGCGGTAGCCGGTTTTATTATCTTGCTCGTATTCTGGATGCTTGATTCATTTGTTGGCAATTCCGGATCTGCCCTACAGCAATGGCTTGACCCATTTGCACTGACGAACCGGTTTGACAGCTTTACGAAGGGCGTACTTAGTGGCCCGGATATATTGTATTACGTGACGCTCTCAGGTGTGTTTCTCCTGTTAAGTATTCAAATTGTGGAACGGAAGCGGTGGAGGTGAGAAGATGAAAAAATGGTTGAGTCATACCAACAGTACCGTGCTGTCTGTAGCGGTGATTGGCATCTTTATTTTGCTGACCCTGTTTCTGAATTCGCTTGGCGGTTTCCAATGGGATCTGACCTCGAACAAACAATATACCTTGTCAGACCAGTCTTTAACCGCGATCAAAAATGTAAAAGAAGACGTCAACGTCTTGGTGTTAACTGTCGAAAATGCGAATAATACAGTCTTGAACCGCGAAGTTACCGATATGGTTCAGGAATACACGAAACGCAACAGCAAACTGAAAATGAAGCAGTACAATCTGACACAGGAGCCTACGCTGGCTTCTAAATATGGCATCACAGGCAGCTCTATTGTATTGGAACAGGGCGATCAGCATAAAGTCATTGATATCGCCAGTCTGTTCACCGCTGTCGGGGATGGTAGCGATGGATCGTACCAGTTCACAGGTGAGGAGAAGCTGACACAAGCCCTAATGAACCTTTCTTCAACGGAGATGCACAAGATGGTCTTCCTGACAGGGCATGAGGAGCTTGGGGTGGATCAACTGACTACGCTGCGTTCATCACTGGAACAGAATAATATCACAACAGAAGAACTTCAACTGAATCAGGCAGGTCAGGTTCCCGAAGATGCGGATGTGCTTGCGATCATTGGTCCACAGCGCGACATCAGTGATACGGAACTGAAGGCAATACGGACTTATTTGAGTAACGGAGGAAAATTGCTGTTATCCCTCGGTTTTCACGAAGACATGAAATTGACATGGAAAAATATTGATGCACTCATGACCGATTATGGCGTGGTGGATGAGCATGCAGTCATGGTGGATAATCAGCAGGCCAGCACAATGGGACCACTTTGGGTCGTGCCGGAGTATGGCACACATGCCATCACGGATAAACTGGCAGAAAGCAAGCTTTATCCATGTTATCCCTGTCTATTGCTTTGACAAGCAAAGAGCAGGATAAATACACGTTGTCGCCGCTCATTCATTCATCGAATGACAGTTATGGTGAGACGAACATTGGAGGCTTATTGCAAAACGAGACATCCAATGATCAAGATCAGGATGTACAAGGTCCTGTCGAGCTTGGATATGCGGCTGATACAACGGATGGCAAACCGAAGGCTGTTATTCTGGGTTCATCCATTTTCATGCAGGACTCGGAAATAGCGAACGGCGGAAATAGGGATTTTATTCTGAATACCGTTAATTATTTAAGTGAAAAAGAAGACGGGGTAACCATCCGTCCGCGGGTGCAATCCGGTTATCAAACGGCGTACCTGGACGGTGAGCAGGCCAGAACTATTTTCTTCGTGGCAATTGTCGCATTCCCGCTCATCTTTGTTATGATAGGTGTACTCTTATGGTGGAGGCGCAGACGGGTATGAAAAAATGGCTCCCAACGATTCTGGTCGTATTGGTTTTGATTATCGGCTGGGTCTATGCGGCCAGTCAAAATTATTTTCGTGAAGAGGAAGCGGAGAAGGTCAAGTTGCTTGGTATTAAGTCTGCCGACATTCAGTCCATCACGATTCATGACAACAATGCAGACACATCAGGTGCCTCAAAGCCCTCCCAATTGGAACTAAAGAATGGCGTATGGAGTATGGTGGAACCAAAGGCTTATCCTTTGAATGGTTATGCGGTTAGCAGTTGGCTTGATGCCTTGAGTGGCGCGGATCAGGAACTGATTGTGGAGGAAGAGACGAAGGATCTCGACAAGTATGGATTGGGTGCAGATGCAACGCTGCTGGATATCCAACTGAAGGATAACTCTGTAATCAAACTGAGCATCGGTGGCCAGCTGCCAGCAGATGACGCTCGTTATGTTCGGGTAGACTCCGGGCCTGTCGTAGCCGTACAGACGGAATCCATCAGCAATATAGAAAAATCACGGCACGATCTGTTGGACACGACTCCCTTTAATCTGGATGAAAGTAATGTGACTACGCTGGAGTGGGAAGGTGAAGCAGCCACATGGATGCTCAAATCAGCCTCTGAGGAGGGTGCAGCAGAGCAGACGTGGACGCTTAATGGTGAATCGGTTGAAGCTACAGATGCTGTATCGCTGATTGGCAAAATTAAAAACCTGTCCACAGCAGACGATGTACGCAAAGCTTCTGAACTGAAAGGCACCGTGCCACGCTTTACTTTATCCGTTGAGCAGACGGTTAATGGAGAAGCTGTTACGGATGTGTACCGTGGGCTTACTATTCCATCGGAACCGGATCAGATCTGGGTAGTCACACCAGACGGTCAGTGGGCTTATCCTATGGATGCAGCTAGTCTGAGGGAAGCAGAGCAATTTCCGACTTCGATCCAAAAATCAGATGTGTCATCTTCAGCGGAGAAGGACACTGATGGAACTTCCTCATCCAAATAAGTGAATTGTCTGCTTCAACATACAATTGAGGAGCTAACTGAAACAGGAATACGAAGGTAACGAAGGTGGTGCTGCACTTTGTGCATGCACCGCTTTTTTTGTTTTTTTTTTGAAACTTGAAAGAATTCCCGTTTAGCCCCGATAAATAGAGGTTGATGTTCCATATCCTTTCAGCATATCGGTCCGTACAGAAGAGCATCCTATCCTTGTGACCAAAACCAACATAATTGGAGGATGAGACATGCCAGCAGCCAAAAAGGCGACAGCAATCAGCTTATCTTTGTCTACTGCAATCTTCGTAATGGCCGGATTGACGGGTTGTGGAACCAGCACAAAAGATAACAACAATCTGCACACCCAAAGTGTTCGTCATGAAGTGAAAGGCATTAACCGTTATGGTGTTGAGTCCAATGGGATGGATGGTATTCGTGCGAAAAGCTATCGGACGCATAACGTCACTGACCTGAAATCAAGTGACGAGCTGGCTAAACGTATTACGGAAATGAAGGAAGTGAAGTCAGCACATGTTATGCTGACCGATCGTAACGCGTATGTTGCAGTCCGTTTGACAGATGGTCACACTGGCAAATTGGAAAGCAAATCTTTGCGTAACCGTGCAAATGGCACAATGCGTACCGAAAGCATGGGGCAGGAAATGGGCGGTTTGCGTGTAAATGGTGGTAATGGAACGATGTCTCCATACAGCACAAGTGGCATTGCACCAGGACTGAACACCAATGCAGCTACGGATCGCAGCCACATGGGCAATGACCGCAGCATCTATGGAACCATGGGTACTGGATCTTATGGCATGATGCGTGGTCTGACCAACAGTGGCAATGGCACTTCACGTTCAATGAGCGATGGTCATTATGGCATGAAGAGTGAGACCACGCGAATGGACAGCACGGATGACAACACACCGGAAGAGATTAAATCCAAAATCTCGGCCAAGATCAAACAGTTTGCACCTAACGTAGAGAACGTATACGTGTCGGCTAACCCGGAATTTGTCCAGCATGTGGAGAGCTATGCCACGGATATTCGTAATGGTAAACCGGTTAGAGGCATGATTAACACGTTCCAATCGATGGTTGAACGTATTTTCCCAACGAATGCGTTGAACACCAAGCACCGTGACGGCGTGCTCGATGATGGCATCATGAATCGTAACAACAACGATGGCATGATGAACCGCATGAATCATCGGTAACCAATAGTCAGAAGAACAAGTTGCCTTTGCGCAGATGGTTACATCAGCAGCAAAGGCATGCTTGTTTCTGAGTGAGAATAACGTTTTTAACAAAATGAAATAGAATGCTTATATAAGACTGAGCTTATTCTTAAAACCCCAATTTACTGCCCATTTTTTTGATAAAACTGAACCAACGCCCTTGACCTTACATAAGATGAGTTGACTGTATCCCCTTAACCTTGTTACACCAACACAACCCGAGCAAGGAGGGGTGAACATTGAAGGGTATCGATCATAAAAGCAAATTTCTGTTGACCCACCGTGAACGCGAAGTATTCGAATTACTGGTTCAGGACAAAACAACGCGTGACATCGCAGGGCAGTTATTCATCAGCGAGAAAACGGTGCGTAACCATATTTCGAATGTGATGCAAAAACTCAATGTTAAGGGTCGTTCGCAAGCAGTTGTTGAGCTGATTAAGCTCGGAGAACTGAAGATCTGACGCGATACTGCACAGTTGATTGAAGCAGCATGAAAGTCTTTTTCTATTCTTCATGATGAAGAATGGGGAAAGACTTTTTTGTGTTAGGTTGGAAAGCAAAAACAAGCGAATTCTCAAAGTGGAGAAATCGCTTGTTTTAAATAGTCATTCTCAGAAATTTAAATTCAAAATTTGCTGATTGCACTCCACTATTCTGGTTAGATCAGATTTAGGATAGCCTAGCCGCTTTGTCTTTTTACAGCACCACCAGCAGGAACAATGTATCTTTCCTTTGGCAAAAATCCCTTCGAACTTGTAGGACCAACCGTACCGAATAGCAAGCTGTTTTTTACGCTGAATAACACGCCTTCTGTGATGCCTGTAATAGGCTCGATTTCTTTGCTGAGATTTCATTGATCATCACGCTCCCTTGGGAAAAGGCTCAGCCCGCAGAAATTCCAAGGGTACAGATTGCTACGGGCAGAGCGTGATGGAAATCGTAATCGTATATGGCATAAGGGTTCACCTACATATTGTTATTGGAATGATCCTTCCTTAAAAAGGAAATTTCCACATTCGCTTCAAAGTTCAATTCCAATATAAGCTGAATCCGGTTCCTTAATCAAGAAAATGCCTTCTCAAAATTTCAACATACATACTGCTACTATATGGTGAGAATCCTCTTGATTTGCAGCAACGTATTGATTAAAATGAAAATATAAAAATGATTTTCTTTATTTATAATGAATTTATAAAAATAATTTTCAAAAAAGGAGTACTCATGGCAGCCATACTACATGCGTTGCAGCAAGAACTGAATGACCTTCCGTCACAGGAACGACGAATTGCAGAGGTGATTTTACAGTCCCCATCTGATATTCCTGGCTGGACCATTAACCATCTTGCACAGCAAAGCGGAACAAGTGCGGCTACGGTAACCCGCTTTTGCAAATCATTCCATTTCAAAGGTTTTCCTGATTTCAAAATGAAGCTGGCCGCAGAATTGTCGCATTCCACCAATGAAACAGCATATCAGGATATCGTGGCGGGCAATCCATTATCCAAAATTGTGGAAGCCATTGAAGCCAATCATCTAGCCTCCATTGCGGATACTACCCGTTTGCTGGATTTAGGAAGGCTGGAGCATGCGGTTCAGCTGTTATGTCATGCACGTCGCATTGATCTCTACGGTGTCGCAACCTCTTCCATTGTTACGCAGGATTTCTACCAGAAACTTGTGCGGATCGGCAAAAGCTGTACCGCCTTCTCGGATTCACATATGCAAATTACGTCGGCCTCTTCACTGTGTGAAGGAGATGTGGCGATGGCAGTATCCTATTCGGGTGAAACGCCGGAGACGATCGATGCTTTGCATTGTGCCAAACAGGCTGGAGCTTCAACGATTTCGCTAACTTCCTATGGGAATAACAAGCTTGCGGGGGTGTCGGATATTCCGCTGTTTACTTCTTCACTGGAAGAAGGCATGAGGCGGGGAGATATGGCTTCACGTATTGCACTGCTGCATGTCGTTGATATTTTGTTTACGGGCATGGTGAGTGCAGACTTTGATCGTTTTATCCCCAAATTGGAACAATCGTATCACAATGTACAGTCTTATCGAGTTCAACATAACGGAGGTGCCTAAGAAGATGAATATACGTATTTTTGAAAATGAAGAAGATTTGAACGCAACGGGTGCAGGTGTGATTGCCAGCTTGCTTCAGACGAAACCCCGGGCTGTACTGGGACTTGCGACTGGAAGTTCTCCTGTGGGTATCTATAAATCGCTTATTGCTTTGTATCAGAAAGGTCTGGTCAGCTTTGCGCAGGCATCGTCCTTCAATTTGGATGAATATGTCGGTCTCCCTGTGGACCATCGCGAAAGTTACCGCAGCTTTATGAATGAACAATTGTTTTCCCATATTGATATCGATCTCGCCAGAACGCATGTGCCGGAAGGACAGGCTTCGGATTTGAGCCAAGAATGTGTTTCCTATGAACAACGGATTGATGATCGTGGCCCTGTAGATCTACAGCTGTTGGGTATCGGCCATAATGGTCACATTGGCTTCAATGAACCTGGAACCGAGCTGACAGGGCGGACACATGTGGTGGATCTCAAAGAAGAGACAAGAAAAGCAAACGCCCGCTTTTTTAATAGCATTGATGAAGTTCCGACTCAGGCCATTACGATGGGGGTAGGTACGATTCTAAAAGCCAAACAAATTCTGCTGATCGCTCGTGGTGAGGAGAAAGCCGAAATTATTCGTGAAGCCTTTATGGGGCCGATTACGACACAATGTCCCGCTTCGCTGCTGCAATGTCATCCCAATGTGGTCGTATTGCTGGACCGTGCTGCCGGGAGGTTGGTGAAGTGAGCGTAGAACCTATGGAAAACCAGGAGCAAGGGAGTGAAAAAACCATTTCCCTTCTTCGAGGCAAACTCGTATTGCCCGATGGTGTAATGGAGGATGGTGCGCTCGTCTGGGCAGAAGGGAAAATCCTTTATGCTGGCGCACCCGAGGGACTATCTGAACACATTCGCCGTGAAGCCGTATCTGTGCCTGTTTCCAAGCATGGTGTCATTGTCCCTGGGTTTATAGATATCCATGTACATGGGGGTAACGGAGAGGACTTCATGGACGCGAGTAAGGAAGTGTTGGATAAGATCACTTCATTCCACAGCACACAGGGGACCACTGCAATGCTGGCTACGTCCATGACAGCGCCCAAAGATAGCCTGGATCGGGTATTGTCTGAAGTGCACAGCTACCGTTCCGGTGAAATGCCTTATGCACAGCTGGAAGGTGTACATCTGGAGGGTCCCTTTTTCAGTCCCAAATGGCCTGGCGCACAAAACCCAGATCATATCGTATTGCCTAATGTGTCTTGGCTTGAGGCGTGGGAAAAACAATATCCGGGCCTGATTCGTCAAGTCACACTGGCGCCAGAACGTGAGGGAGCGCTGGAAGTCATTTCGTGGCTGCGAGAGCAGCGAATTACGGCGGCATTAGGTCATACGGATGCTACTTATGAAGAAGTAGAGCGGGCTGTTGAAGCCGGACTGCATCATGCAGTGCATACATTCAATGCGATGACACCGCTGCATCACCGGAATCCCGGAGCTGCCGGAGCGGTGCTCAGTGATCCACGCATTAGTGCAGAGGTTATTGCAGACGGTATTCATGTACATCCAGCGGCGATCTCACTCATCGCACAATTGAAGCAAGCTTCCGATCAAATCGTGCTAATTACGGACGCCATGTCTGCTGCCGGGCTGGATGATGGGGAATACAAAATTGGCGACCTGCCTGTGATTGTTAAGGAAGGCGTAGCCAGATTGAAAGATGGCGGTGCACTGGCAGGAAGCACGCTCACGATGATTCGTGGTTTCCGCTATCTGGTACAGGAAGTAGGTATGAGTCTGAATGCAGCTTCACGTGCAGCCAGCCTGACTCCGGCACGTCTGCTCGGCATTGATCACCGAACGGGTTCCTTTACTAAAGGCAAACAGGCGGACGTCGTTTTGCTGAATGGTGATTTGAAAATTGAGGAAGTGTGGGTGAAGGGTAGAAGGGTGTAAGACTTCAATCTAAAGTTAAACATTAGGAGCCAATTCCACTGAGGTATAGCTCCATGAATAAAAACAAGCGTTGAAAGACAGAGCTATATGTCAATCGACGCTTGTTTTCTTTTTTTGTTTAGCAAGAATGGAAGAATTGTTAATGATATTCATTTTCTTTATCTTACAGAAGACGTTCGAAAAGCCAGAATGCACCTGCCGCTGCGATGAGGCAAGAGGCAACCTTCATACCGTTGTTGTAGGCAGAGCCCTTTTGTAAATATTTAAGGATAGGTACTGCAATTGCTACTAGGGCCAACTGAATGATCTCAATACCAATATTGAAGCTTGCCAAATCAATGGCGACCTCTTTTGCGGGAATGTGCATGCCCATAAGGATGTCTGCAAAGCCCATTCCGTGAACCAATCCGAACAGAAACGTAATTAGCCAGCGGAATCGGATGTTTCTGAGGAAAATATTTTCCACCGCGACATAAACAATGCTAAGTGCAATGCCGGCTTCAATCCACTTCGAAGGCAAATGAATAAGGTCCAGATAGGTCAGTGTAAGTGTAATGCTATGGGCAACCGTGAACGCGGTGATAGTCAGGGCATATTGCTTGAAAGTCTGCCTTCCAAGCAAGAGAGCAAGTAAAAATAACAAGTGATCATACCCTCCAAGGATATGATTCATCCCCAATTGCAGGAAGGATAACCATGCGGAACGAGTTGCAGGAGAATGTGATGTGGTTTGTTCCACCTCCTGGGTCGAACCTGAGCCTGATGACGACAGGGGGCTGGCGTTGTCATTCCTTGCTGTTCAACTGAGGGCTCGTCCTGACTGATCTGATTCTCGGTAAGCAGAATGGTCCAATCCCGTTCTTTGCCCTGAAGAATGGCCTGACTTAGCTGTCCACCCTGTGTAGCCGCAAGAAGGTTGGTATATGTTGTATTTCCGTTATCGTAGTACAGTCCGTCATTGATCGTAATGGTTGTACCAGGTGAATAGGCAGGGAACTCCCAGTGAATGGTCACATAACGGGTACCGTTCTCATCCTTCATGTCCAGGTTCAGCAACGTCTCGGCCTGCTGTCTCCCGTCGGCTTCAAGGGCAATTGAATCCCCGATCCAATCGGCTATTTTATCTCCCCATACATCCAACTCATCCGGATCCAGCTTCTCGTTATTGTTGGTGTCTGCCTTAATGTTTTCAAGGACGGAGGTTTCATCTATGGAAAAATCAAGCGTAGTCCTCTCTTGTTCGAAATCAATATTGGTATAACTGGCGCTTAGCGGATGAGCTTGGGCTACCTGTGGATATGTAATTAACACAGTCATGGTTAATAGGATTATCCAGAATACAGATAGAAGGCGGTTCGCCCCGAGATGAGTGGAAATATGTGATGCGTTCATGAAGTTCCCCCTGATGGTATTTTTGCCAAGCCTGATAATGAGGTGAATTATAAGCTTGTCGTAATTCTGTGTCAATAAATTTAACATATATTTTACTTGTTTTTAACAATTGGTGAAAAATAGTTTACATAAACATAACGCTTTACAAACAAACTCATGTTCATATGTCACTATTTGATGTATATTATCCGTGATAGTGCACATTTGCTAATGGATACTTTACATAATTTCGTGCATTATTCAAAAGTATCTCAAGTAGGACGATTGTGTGGGGAGTGAGATTAGGGAAAAAGTGTTGACGTTTAGATAAGGACTCAAGTCGGAAGGGCATCTAAGAAGGAGAGGGAAACATGAAGTTAAATGTATTCAGAAAATTCAAGCAATGCATAAACATCGCACTTGTTATGTCGCTGATGCTATCGGCTTTGTCGGGGGCATTTGCTCTGCCAGTTCAAGCGTCACCTGCAGTGGACAATGTCGTAATTAGTCAGGTTTATGGCGGAGGCGGGAATAGCGGTGCTCCATATAAAAATGATTTCATTGAACTCTATAATCCTACAGGTAATGATATTGTACTGGACAATTGGAGCATACAATATGCAAGCAGCGCAGGAGCTCAATACACGCCAGAGAACATGACGGTTCTAAGCGGAACAATCCATGCGTACGGTTATTATCTGATTAAGGAAGCCACTGGTGGAGCTATCGGTTCGGATTTGCCTACTGCAGACGTTTCTGGAAATATCGCTATGGCCGCAGGCAGTGGAAAGGTTGCATTGGTTAAATCGAACACAGCTTTGAGCGCATCACCAGGTTCAGTCTTGCTTTTGAATAATTCAGACTTGGTGGACTTTGTTGGATATGGTTCAGCCAATCAATCTGAGAAAAATCCAACAGCTGCTCTGGCCAATGCGAAAGCAGCGATTCGTAAAGCTAACCCTTCGGATACAACTGCTTCTACTGGAAAAGGAGCAGGACAAGACTCAAATGACAATTCACTAGACTTCGTTGTAACTACCCCAAATCCACGCAATTCATCTATTATTGAGACTCCTTTTGATGCTGGAGAACTGCCGCAAAGCGTCCGGCCTGTAGGGGAGAACATCCTGTTTTCAGGAGTAAACGTTATTGGCTATGATGGCGCGGCTAAAGCATCGGTCACTGTCAGTGTTTACAGCGCGGATCCATTAACAGGAGGGGTCCCCGAGATTGCCCGGACACAGTCTACACCAAGTGGGGCTTTCAGCGTGGATCTGACAGGCACTACACTTGAGACGGCCAATACCATTTACTTGACTTCAACAGAATCGGACAAGCAAGCTAGTTTCGCACTTCAGTTAAATCGTGCTCAGACTTCTGCTGAGGTGAGTGAGGCTTCATATCTGGTAGAAAACTCAAGCGGAACCGTTACCGGAATCACAGAGGCAGCAGGCAGCCTGATCTCGGTGTACGCGGACGTCGAGAAAACCCAGCCATTGGCAGCGACCTCGGGTGCGACGTCTGTCGCATCAGGTCCTGATAAGAAATTTACTTATAAATTGTCGAGCACTCCGAGCACCATCTATGTGACTCAGGTGACATACGGGAGCACCGGACGCAGTCTTGAAAGCAAGCCGGTTGCCGTACAGAAGCTGGATCTTGCGGTAATAACACCAATTCAAGATATCCGTACAGTAGACAGTAAAGGCTCATCTGTATATACGAACGGAAAAATATTCACTATTGAAGGCGTGGTTACTGTTGACAACAATGTGTTTGGAACAGGGGCCAACTATTTTTTCATTCAGGATGACACAGCCGGCATTTTGATTTATGCGGGAACAAGCCTGGGGAGCAGCATCGTCAAAGGCGATCGTCTGAAAATTACAGGCACCATTCTTGAATACTATGGCTTACTGGAATTTCAACCGCTGCAGATAGAACGGACGGCGGTCCAACAGTCGCTTCCACAATTTGTTCCAATCACAGTAACGGATCTTTCAGCTTTTGCGACGGCAGAGCCGTTGGAAGGCAAGCGTGTGCAGTTGAATGCCACAGTAACTAACGTCCCTTCGACAAGTGGGAGTGTCAACGTTACAGTTAAGGACCCTGATTCAACAAAAACTACAACTGTCCGTGTGCTTCAGGGAGCCGGCATTGATTTAACGTCCACATTACAAAAGGACAGAATGTATACAATTACAGGTATCATCGGACAATATGATTCCTCTTCTCCATATACATCGGGTTATCAGTTGATGCCTACTTCGGCCGCAGATATCACCCCGATGCTGGGCATTACACATACCCCGATCAAACAGGCTTATGTAGATGCCGATGTGACCGTAACGGCAACAGCGGATGCAGCAGAACAGGTAACCCTGTATTACCGTAGCGAAGGGGAAACTGCATATATTCCGATAACGATGAGTTTATCTGATTCATCAACATATTCGGTTGTCATTCCGGGCGAAACCATTGGAACACGCAATTTCCAATATTATATTGAAGCTGTCAACGAGGACAATAAGGCATCTACCGGAACACCGGAGACACCTTATACTGTAGTGGTGTTGGATGACACTACTGGTCCTGAATTCGGTACGCCGACACCTGCACAGGATTATCGTCAGGAGAGCTATCGTCCGAAAATTTCACTCGAAATTCAGTGATCTTAGCGGTGTGGATACTTCGACAATTGCGATGAAAGTGGATGGAATATCAGTAGAACCTGTCATCACACCGGGAGCGATCTTAACCTTGGTAGCGTATACTCCTGCTTCTGAGATGGCGCTTGGGCCGCATACCGTAATGGTAAGTGCAAAGGACAAAAAACAAAATGCAAATTCATTCTCATGGTCCTTTGAAGTTGTAGAGCCTTTCACTGGTGGTCATCAATATGCTGGGACGACACACAATCATACGAATGTGTCCCATGATGCAAGCGGAGAGCCCATAACCGCAGTTGAAGAATCCAAAAAGTATGGTTATGACTGGTTCGCCTTCTCCGACCATTCGCATGACATTGACTCGGCCCAGATTGACCAAGATACCGTTACGAATAGCGGTGGAATGCCGGAACGTACCGGCGGAGAAAAATGGAAATTGGAAAAACAGGTAGCTGAGCAGTACACCGAGGATGGGAAATTTGTTGTTTTTCCGGCATTTGAAGCGACCTCTACAACCTGGGGGCACTCTAACGTCTTTAATACCGATAATTTTATCGACCGGAAACAAAATGGCGGTCTTTATCAGAACCTGAACCAATATTATGCCTGGGTGCTGACGCAGGATCAGGCGATTGCCCAGTTCAACCATCCGGATACACCTGCTGGATCATTCAATGGATTCACTCCATATAACAAACAAGTGGATGATGTGTTCACTATGTCCGAAGTGGGTAACGGTTCTGGGCATTATGCTTACTATAATATGGAAGACACATACTTCAAGGCCCTCGATCTGGGCTGGCATCTTGCACCGACTTACGGCGAGGATAACCATGATGCTACCTGGGGACAAACGCTGAAGCGGACGATTATTGTATCCAAGGATCTTACTCCTGCTTCCTTACTTGATTCCATGCGCAAGATGCGGGTATACATGACCGAAGATCCGAATTTTAGAATGGATTTCTCGGCGAACGGCCAGTACATGGGCGCCGTGGTGGAAGGTAACACCCTAAATTTCAGTGTTTCCGGTCATGATGATGTCGCGGAGAACAAATCGATGGCAGAGTATAATTTTCTTAGCAACTCGTATGTCTCCAACGATACGATTGCAAAAGTAGAGTTGCTTTCCAACGGTAAAAAGGTTATTGACAGCATCGAGCCGAATTCAACCTCGTTTGAATGGCATCCAACGGTTGCGGTGACTGGCGGTCAGCAATGGTACATGATTCGTGTAACCCAAAAGGATGGCGAGCGTGCCTATTCAGCTCCAATCTGGTCGCAGGTTGTGCCTGTGGACGTCAAAGTATCTGGAATTGAAGTTGTAGACAATGCATTGGTGGGCAACACACCTGCAAATGTCAAGATCGGCGTATCGAACGCAGGTACAGAGGCATTGTCGAACCTGACCGTAGACTTGTACTATGACAGCAAGGACGCCGAGCATAAACTCGGCAGCGCAGCGGTCAGCTCAATAGAAGCAAATTCCGTCGCTTATGTGACTGTTCCATGGAGCAATCCGGTTTCCGGGGAGCATAAGCTGATTGCCGTTGTGTCAAGTCCTAACGGGGATGATCCATCAGATAATACGTATGAACTAAATGTGAAGGTGAAGGAGCCGCTTGGTCTAACCGTCATGATTGATGCGGCACACAAAAATGAAAATACGACAACAGATACTGGTACGTATGTCGACAAACTGCAAAATTTCACAAGCATGGTTAGACAGGAGGGTTATACTGTCGTTGAGAACAAATTGCCATTGACGGCAGATGTGCTCAAGGACGTCAAGGTACTGATGATATCCCATCCAAACGTCGATCTGACCTTCGAGGAGAATGCGGCCGTAGCGACCTTTGTCAAAAATGGCGGGGCTTTGTTAATGACCGAGAAGAGTAACTTTGGTGCCAATCCAACACTGAACAATGATTTGCTGGCAGAGATCGGTTCTCATATTCAGGTTTCCAATGATGGAATTTATGATGATTCTATCAGTGGCAACTTCTGGAGTACACCGGCTACTGCGAAGTTTGCTGTCAGACTGTTCCCAGAAATTGTAGACAACTATATCATGGATCGGGTTCCACCTATTGAGTATTACAGTGGGGCAAGTTTGTATAGGCTTGGAACGAGCGGACCGGAGCCGTTGATCACAGAGGATAACGTGCAGGTGCTGGCATTTGCCAATGAAACCTCTTACCAAAATAGTGTAAAGGCTCCGTCATATACCTATGATACGGTATCAGATGAATCGGGAGGTTCTGCTATTCCGGCCATTGCTTCCGAGCAGGTGGGTAGCGGACGTGTCATTGTGTCGGGGATGAACGTTGTTAATGATCAGCA
This sequence comes from Paenibacillus sp. 1A_MP2, assembly GCF_052244825.1. Taxonomy (NCBI): domain Bacteria; kingdom Bacillati; phylum Bacillota; class Bacilli; order Caryophanales; family Paenibacillaceae; genus Paenibacillus; species Paenibacillus sp. 1A_MP2. The sequence continues at coordinate 1,850,568 of NZ_JBQQCS010000001.1, forward strand.
GTGGGATGATGCTTTCGGAGATAACGGAAATAACGATTTTGGAATGAATGCAATCAACTGGCTTGCTGGAAGGGAAACCAAGGTATCGGAGATCGGTACGGCCCGTTCGTTACCGGATGGCTCCGAAGCCGTAGTGCAGGGCGTGGTGACTTCAGCGGCAGGTGTGTTCTTTGATGCTTTCTACCTGCAGGATGCAACAGGGGGTATCATGGCGTTCAAGGAAGTAACGGATGATTCGCTAAAACTAGGCGATATTGTTCGCGTATATGGATCGACTCATAATTTCGAAGGCAACAGGGAAATCACATTTGATCAGTTCAGCAAGGATGTCGTGATTGTGGGGCATGCTGATCCGGCGGAACCTAAATCAATTCATACGGGAGACTCGGAGGTAGTTGGTTATCAAGGTCTGCTTGTAAAGGTAACGGGTAAAGTTTTGTCAAAATATGATAGTAATTCTTATGTCATTGATGATAACAGTGGCCCAATGATTGTGTTTACGGACGGTTATATCACCAATCAGTCTGGTCCAGTACCGGAGCTGCAATCAGGAGATACACTTGAAGCGGTTGGAATCCTTGGCGGATTCGCCGAAGGTAGCCGCATCAGGGTGAGAGATACGCGCGAACTGAAAAAATTAGCCTCCACAGAATCTCCTGATTCAGAGGCAACACTGTCGGAGTTGGTGTTGAAAGACAAAGGCGGCAATACAGTGCCTTACACACCGCTATTTTCTAGTGAAATGATGCAATATACGACAACCGTGCCTAACAATGTTGATGCGGTTAAGATTTATCCATCAGCATCAGCAGGTGCTTTGGCAAGGATTGATATTAATGATATTGCCTTGTCGGGTGAAGGTTATACGCAGCTAGCGCTTGCTGCCGGAGCCGTTACCACGATAACGATACAGGTGACTGCTGAGGATGGCACAACTGTGAAGGTATACACCTTGAAGGTAACACGCCAGTCCGATGACAATTCCTCGGGTGGTAATGGTGCTTCACCTGGAGATAACGTAGGCACTCCGTCCATTGGCGACAATTCCTTGTCGGGTGGTGGAACAACTGCATCCGGAAGTGGCAGTACGGGCGAAACAACAACAAATATGGTTGATAAAGACAAGATGAATCATGCATTGAGCTCGGCAACAACGAAAGTACAGATTGACATGGGTACACAGGGTGAGATCACCGTAACTTCTGAGGCACTTGGTCTTTTCCTAAATCAATCCAAAGTACAGCAAGTGGTTCTCCAAAATGCACAGGGGCAATACACATTGACACCTGACCAAATCAACTGGAGCAAACTAGAGGAGCAGCTTGGCGTGACCAAAGATAAGCTTTCGCTCAACTTGAGCATCACTGCCAATGTGAACGCCTCCAGACAGGCCACCAATGCTGGAATGACTGTCATTGGAGCAACGGCGTTCACATTAACAGCAATGAACCCTGCGGGACAATCGCAGAACATTCAGCAATTGGACGAGTATGCCAACCATCAAGTTAGCGTTCTTAAAGGAACGGACACTGGTCATCTGGCTGTGCTTCGTGTGGATCAAATTAATGGCAAGACGGTATTCACACCGGTTCCGTTCACCTTGGACGGAAACAATGTCAACATTTACAGCCGAACAAACGGGTCTTATGTACTTGTTCAGCACACAGCTTCCTTCAACGATACGATGTCCCATTGGGCCCGTCAGGAGATCGAAGCTTTAGCCGGCAAATATATTATCCAAGGAGTAAACGACAAGGTATTTGAACCTAACCGTTCCATTACCCGAGCTGAGTTTACCGCTCTGATGATTCGTATGTTCGGTCTGTCTGTACCGGATATCGAAAGAAGCAGCTTTAAAGATGTATCCAATACATCATGGTATGCACCATATATTGCATCCGCAACAGAGGCTGGTCTGATTAATGGTTACACGGGCAGCAAGTTCAAGCCTGAACAGACGATCTCCAGAGAAGAAATGGCGGTCATCATCTCCAGAGGATTTGCTCTGGCGGGGTATGACACCAGCAGCACGACGAGTGTGGCATCGTTCGCCGACGGAGAACAGATTCAGAATTGGGCAAAATCAGCCGTAGGACTGTTGAATCAATATGAGATTGTCAAAGGCAATCCGGATGGAAGCTTCAAACCTAAAGGATTGGCAACACGTGCCGAAAGTGCGGCGATGTTGGGTCGTTTGAGTGAGATGCTAAAGTTTAATCCATGATTTCGATGTGAAGCTCCAATAAAACTTCATCGTTAATAGAAACAACCCTTCGTGCTGAATAGCATCCGAAGGGTTGTTTTTTTATTGTGTATACACTGGCATTTGTCGCAATGGTCCTGTCTCTGTGGTAAAATACCTGCAAATGAATTCTTACTCCTTGATCAATCGAATGGAGGTACTATACATGGAACGTAACGCTATGCTCGAATTCGACCCGTTCATCACAGAGCTGGCGGAAAAGCTGCACGTACACGGATATTATGCCTTTTATGGTGAGCACTACAATGAGACCGATATGGAGCAGTATCGCAGACATCTGTTCACCTTATTCAGCAATATCGTATGGGTGGAGCTGGAAGCACGCAAAAAATATATGATTGTTGATCATCGTGGACGCAACACGGTTATGAAATTGGTTGACGGCATGCTGAACACCCGCAGAACGCTGCGGGCCAATCTGGCGATGGCAGGTACTGACACCTCCGAAGTCCAGCAGGAAATCACGCACATGATGCAGCTTGTGCATATGTTAAATTTCACAACCTTCCGCTCATAGGTGGAGGTATATCCCGACTGTTGGTTATCTCCTTCTATTCTAGTCACAGTGCTAACGAACCTATTACACCTTATTATGAGGATTAGTCTGGATTGGAATGTCTAACGAACGTCAGCCACGCTATTCCGGTGAAAACTTGATGATCAACATGCAAAATGAGGAAATAAAGCGCCTACGATTCGTTAATTCCCCAGAACTGCGGATTTTCATCGAATAGCACGTGCTCGGTTCGTTAAAAGGAAAATAACGAGTCGTTGCAACGAATGTATCCAGATCTACCAATTACAAAAGGGGTGTGCCGTCATAAATAGGACGGCACACCCCTTTATCTATTTATATACCTACCTACTACCCATCATTTGTAAAGTAGTTCAATCGTAAAATCAGTCATGGAAAAGCGGCAAAGTAGTGCAGGGGACGAAATCGATTCTGTAGAAGCGGAGCGTTCGCCTAAAAGCTTTCTGCAAGAAAGCTACTTCGGAAGCATATGCTATCGTCGGATTTTACCCTTTGAGAAGGGGAATTCAAAAAAATCCGACGATAACAGCGATCGAAAGAACGATTCGGCACCGGAACGGCCACTCAGCACGCTTTCCAGCACTTATTTTTCACATGAACTCTACTTTACAAACTCTTCATAAACTGAACAATCGTCAACAACCCTTTATCAAAGTTCTCCAGGTTGAAATGCTCATTCGGTGCATGCAGATTCTCATCTGGCAAACCGAAGCCCATCATGACAGCCGGAATACCGAGCACGCGTGAAAGTTTCTCCACGATCGGAATGGAGCCGCCGTCTTTCGTAAACAGAGCACGAACGCCGTACACTTGCTCATACGCATCGGCTGCTTTTTGCATTACCGGATCGGAAGGATCGGTATTGAACGCAAAGGCTTTCTCAATCTGCTTCACATGCAGCGTCGCGCCTGGCTGAAGGTGAGCGCGCAGATGTGCTTCGATACGATCCAGCACATGTTGTGGATCTTGGTCCGCAACAAGGCGGCATGTGATTTTGGCATGAGCATCCTTCGGAATAACGGTTTTGGTGCCTTCCCCTTGAAAACCGCCCCATACGCCATTCAATTCCAGCGTTGGACGTGCGCCAACACGTTCCACGAATGAGTAGCCTTCTTCCCCGTACAATTGCTCCAGTCCCAGGTCTTGACGAAGCTGTTCTTCATTGAAGCCCTGCTTCACGAATTCTTCTCTCATCTCAGGAGAAAGTGGCAGAACACCATCATAGAAACCATCAACACTTACGCGACCTTGCTCATCATGCAGCGAAGCGAGCAGGGAAACCAATGCGTGCAGTGCGTTCGGTACACCGCCTCCAAATGAACCGGAGTGCAGGTCCGTATTGGCTGTGTTCAGATCCACTTCGAGCGAGCAAAGGCCACGCAGACCCGTGGAAATCGCCGGTTTTCCTTTTTCGAGCAGGGACGTATCCGAGATCAGTATCATATCTGCACGCAGCTTGTCCGTATTGTCATTCAGATAGATCGGCAGGTTTGGGCTGGAGATTTCTTCTTCCCCTTCGATGCAGAATTTTACATTCACGGGAAGTTCCTTGTTTTCGGCAAGCAGAGCTTCAACCGCCTTAATATGTATGAAGATTTGTCCTTTGTCATCCGTGGCCCCACGTGCAAACAGTTTGCCGTCCCGCACGGTAGGTTCGAATGGAGGTGTATCCCACAGGTTTAGCGGATCGACAGGCTGTACATCATAGTGCCCATAGATCAGTGCGGTAGGTTTCCCGGGTGCATGCAGGTGGTCTGCATAGACAATCGGATGTCCCGCCGTAGGAATAACCTCTACATTTTCCATACCTGCACGTGTGAGTGCATCCGCAGCCCATTGTGCCGCACGGTTAATATCCTCTTTATGCGCTGAAATGGCTGAAATACTTGGAATGGATAACCATTCATTTAATTCTGCCAGGTGTTTCTCTCTATTTTCTTGAAAATAAGCTTGTTCCTTCATTAAAAAGGGCCTCCTTCATGTTTTGCTTTACCTTATTGTAATCCATTTTGATGTGTTAATAAAACATTGGTTAAAAAATGATCTGCTACGTACCGTTTCATTCCCCTGGAAATTATGCGTATAATACAAGAAACGGATTTCATCCATATATTCTCAGATGTATTTTGCAGGGGAGTTGAGGGAGTTCCCATGACAGTTAGACCATACGCAAGCAGGCAGGTGAGCGCTGATGGAACCAGCTAGGAAGGTAAGGCTATCCGGTAGACTCACGCGTTGGCCAGGGTTCACGACAGGACGACATAAAGGGCGTTTTTACCGAAACAGTCTAATGCTTATTTTGCTCATTGCCAGCATTCCCGGACTGATTACAGGCATCGTGATGTACCAGTTGGTCGTTGGCCGGATGGAAAATGAATTTAATCAGATGCACCAAAGCCAGATTGAGAATCGGGCACGCAACGTGGACGATCAACTCGCATATCTGGAGATGACCTTGTCCCATTGGGCTTTTGAACCCAGATTTGGCAACGCGCTGCGAACGCTGGACTTTGTGTATTATTTCAACGAAACACAGGAGATTGTCACCACTCTTTATGTGCTGCAAGGCTCCCATCCGCTTATCAAAACCGCACAGCTATATTTACAGGAACCGAAATCGATTTTGTTTAACCGGGATTATAACGAGTTGAAGGATGATGCGAAAATAGAGGCCTATGATCGCTATCTGACGATGGGCAACCATGTGTATTGGACAGATTGGGTTGCGAGCCAGAGCAGCGATCAGGCAGCTCAAGCGAAGGATAGTATTCTGCATACCGATTCAGGTAATGCACTGGTTCTTGTACATAAGATTCCGGGAGAAAGCATTAATCCATTCGGTGCGCTGATCATTACGCTGGATAATGAGAAAGTCGCCAGCTTATTGAAAACGCTTACTCCTTATGACGAAGGGTTAACGTTTCTCATGGACCAGGAGGGAAATACGCTCGTTACCGGGAATCCGGCAGCTGGGAAGGGAGACCTTGCTTTTGAGCAGCAGCTCAAAGAAGAAGTCGTCCTGCATGCAGACAGCCATTCCTTCCTCTTCAAATATGAGGACGAGACCTATTCCGTATCCTATGGATCTTTGAGTCGGATTGATTCGGACTGGACGTATGTCTCTGCAGCCCCCCTGACATCGGTGACCTCGCCGGTGAAGCTTGTATCCAAAATTATTGTTATTGCGAGCGCAGGCAGTCTTCTCCTGGGGCTGGTGTTATCCTGGTTTGCTTCACGCAGGATATATTCTCCCGTAGCCAGGATGCTTCACTTATTGACGCCGGGCAGGAATGAAGTGACACCAGACACCAGGCTGGATGAATTCCAGCTGCTGGAGCAGCAGTGGAACGAGTTGACTTCGCAGAGTTTAACGGCGCACCGGCAACTGCAGGAGCAGCTGCCGCACTTGCGGGACAGTTTTGTATTACAACTGGTGCAAGGGCATCTGTATGCCTATAACGAGCAGGACCTCCAGCGGCGAATGAGGAATCTTGGCTTTGAGGTGGAAGGCCAGCAGTTTTTGCTGCTTCAGATGTATTTTACGGGATATGCTCAACTGCAGGGTCGATTTGGTAGCCAGGATACGGGGCTGGTTACCTTTGCGGCAGTCAATATTATTGAAGAAGTTGCCAAAAATGTTTTCAGTCAAATTAGCGTGATGAACTTTCATGACCTGTCTTCAGCCATGCTTGTGATTGCTCCCGAGGACGAGCCTGTAAAGTCACAAGTGTTGTTATGGGGACAGGAACTGGTGGAAGTTATTGGTCAGACATTGAAAATGAACGTGACGGTGATGGTAAGCCGTCCGGCTGCTTCCCTGCAGGAATTGCCGGGATTATTCGTAGAGATGGAGCAGGCGGTTGCTTATCGCAGCGTGGAAGCAGGGAGCCAGATTCTCGATCTGGAGGATGAGCAATGTTTCCGCAGGACGGAAGAAGCCTCGTATCCACTGGGGCTGGAACGTGAGATTCTTCAGGCGATCAGGCTTGGGAAGAAGGATGAATCGGAGCGCGTACTGGAGCAATTTATGAGCGAGGTCACCCGAGCAGGCGGTTCCGAATTCCAGGTGCAGCAGATGATGCTTCAATTGCTGGGAAGTATTCAGCATATGATGCTGCAGACCGGGGTAACGCCTTACAAGCTGTTTGGGGGCTGCAACATGTATGAGCGCTTGTCCACCATTCGCGAACCTGCCCAAATGATGAAATGGATGATCGGAGAAGTATTACTTCCTTATATACAGGAGATCGAAATGCGATCCCACGAGCCGCTGAAGCAGGTGGTGGAACGCACGATGTTGTTTATCGATGAGAATTATCAAAATGAGCTTTCCCTGGAAGGCTGTGCAGATGCGGAGCAGATGACCCCTTACGCATTAAGCAAAGCATTCAAGCAGGTATCCGGTATGAATTTCATTGATTATTTAACACGGGTACGAATGGATGCGGCGAAGCAATTGCTGCGTGAGACCACGATGAAAATCAATGATATCGCAGGCGCTGTTGGATACCAGCACAGTTACTTTAATCGGATTTTCAAGAAACAGGAAGGCTTAACGCCGAGCCGGTATCGGGATCAATGGATGGGTAAATAAACCTGTGCATAAGACTTCAACGCTGACCGGAATCCCGCTTCATGGGACTCCGGTTTTTCACGTTTTACCTCGGAAACACCTTGGGAGCAAAGAAGGATAATATTGCAAAAATGTGCAATCTCCACTGCCAAAATAGGTCCAAGTCGAAGTGCAAATGGCGTTATAGCGGGCTTTCGGGTCACTTTGCGTAACCATGCAAAAAATGAAGGTTGCCGGAAACAGGGCAGCTGTATAGTCTGAATAACAAGTCATTTGATAACGCTTACATAAATAAGGGGGAGACAATATGAGCGGGAAGACGGACTGGAATGGAAATGGCGCTACAGCAGCTCAAGTGGAAATGGCCGCATTGCCGATGAAGCGGGAGTCCAACTGGAAGAGGCAGATCAAACGAAATAAATGGCTGTACGTGCTTGTGCTTCCCGGATTTTTGTACTTTGTCATTTTTAAATACTTGCCTATGTGGGGATCGTTATTGCCTTCCAGGACTATCAGCCTTTTCTGGGCATCCGCGACAGTCAATGGGTGGGCATGGAGAACTTTACGAACTTCTTCTCCAATCCGGACTTCTTCCGATTGCTGAGGAATACACTCGTCCTTGCCTTATATGATCTTATATTCTTTTTTCCGGCGCCGATTATTATTGCTTTGTTACTCAATGAAATCCGGGTCGCTTTCTTCAAAAGAACCATTCAGACGCTCGTTTATGTACCTCACTTTGTATCCATGGTTATTATAGCGAGTATCACTTATGTATTTCTGACACCGCAAGGCGGGGTACTGTATGACCTGATCTCCTGGATCACAGGCAAACCGATCGATGTATTGGCGAGTCCGGGATCATTCCGTCCGCTCATTATTGTTCAGATGATGTGGAAAGAGATGGGCTGGGGAACGATTATCTTCCTGGCGGCACTGGCAGGTGTGGATACAGAGCAGTATGAAGCTTCAATTGTGGATGGTGCAGGACGATTGCGGCGTATGTGGCATATCACGCTTCCAGCCATTCGCACAACCATTGTCATCTTGCTCATTCTAAGACTGGGGAACTTCCTGGATACCGGCTTCGAACAGATCTATCTGATGACCAACTCGCTGAATCGTGATGTGGCAGACGTATTTGATACGTATGTATACACCGTCGGGATTACGCAAGGTGCATTCAGTTACAGTACGGCTGTCGGGTTATTCAAGTCTGTGGTCGGGATCATTCTGGTGCTCGGCAGTAACAAACTGGCCAAGAAATTCGGTCATCCCGGAATCTATTAAGGTGTGTTGCCATCCATTGCCATCCATTCATAAGGAGGAAATCGCCCATGAACAGCCGTCTATACAACAGCCCTGCCGGCAGAGTATTCGATATTTTCAATTACGTCATGCTGGGGATTCTGGGCATATTAACCGTCCTTCCTTTCCTGTATATTATAGGAAATTCATTCGCGACCGAAGCCGAGATAACCGAACGCAGCTTTTTTCTTATCCCGAAGGTATTTTCATTCAGCGCATATGAGTATATTTTCTCCTCGTCCACCATCTTCCGCAGTATAGGGGTTTCCATATTTGTAACGGTTGCAGGTACATTGGTCAATCTATTTTTCACGCTGACGATGGCATACCCGCTGTCCCGAAGTGATTTTTGGGGGCGTAATGTCATGATGAACATGGTGATTTTCTCCATGCTGTTCGGTGGCGGGATGATTCCAACCTATCTCGTCATTCGTGGACTTGGACTTCTGGATTCCTATTGGGCCCTCATGCTTCCTGGCGCGATCAGCGCTTTTAACTTAATTGTTGTCAAAAACTTTTTTCAGCAAATGCCGCCCGGGCTGGAGGAAGCGGCCCGCATTGACGGCTGTTCGGATCTTGGGGTGCTGTGGCGCATTGTTCTGCCATTATCCAAACCGGTGATTGCCACATTTGCGTTATTTTACGCCGTAGGGCACTGGAATAACTTTCTCGGCCCTCCTGTACATTTCCGACAGTGACAAATGGCCATTGCAAGTCATGCTGAGACAGATCGTTCTGCTCTCGCAGGCCAGTGTCGGCGATATGGCGAACATGGACCCCAACTTTGTACAGCCACCGGAGCAGTCCATTAAAATGGCGGTCATTGTGGTCGGTACCATTCCGATTTTGCTGGTGTATCCGTTTTTGCAGAAACATTTTGCCAAAGGTGTCATGTTAGGTTCAATCAAAGGCTAAAGCCAAGGGGGAGAACGTATGGGACAAAAGACGGGATTTAAAAAAGGTGCATTGCTACTCTCTGCATTATTAGTACTGAGTACGGTTCTGGGGGCTTGCTCCACAGAGAAAGCAGGTTCAGGAACCGCTGCAGGGGGCACGGATCAGATTACGATCATGCTTCCGAACTTTGAAGCGGAGAATCCGCCAGATAACAGCCCTGTGATTCAGAAGCTTGAGGAATTGACCAAGCTGGATGTGAATCTGCAATGGGTACCGAGCAGCTCCTATGAAGACAAATTCAATATTACGCTGGCTTCGGGCAAGCTGCCCGATGTTATGGTAGTGCTTGGCAAATCTCCGAGTTTCATTAATGCGGCTCGTACCGGAGCGTTCTGGGAGCTTGGGCCCTATCTGAAAGACTACCCGAACCTGAGCCAGATGAATGAAATTATCACCAACAATGCTTCCATCGATGGCAAAACCTATGGCATCTACCGCGCACGTGCCCTTGGACGTAACGGTGTCACGATCCGCAAGGATTGGCTGGAGAAGCTTGGTCTGGAAGAGCCAAAGACCATTGACGAGTTTTACAACGTATTGAAAGCGTTCACGAAGGATGATCCGGACGGCAATGGTAAGGACGACACTTACGGTCTGGTGGCGAGCAAATTTACGGGTCCTTGGGATAACATGCAGATTTGGTTCGGTGCACCTAACAAATGGGGCGATGATGGAAACGGAGGTTTGATGCCTGCACATGAGACACCGGAGTATATGGAAGCGCTGAAATTTTTCCGTCAAATCTATAGCGAGGGTCTGGTTAACAAGGACTTTGCCGTGATGGATGCAACCAAGTTGTCCGATCCTTTTGTGAACGGGCAAGCAGGCGTGATGGTGGATGTGGCGGATAATGCACAGCGCATGGATCAGAAAATTTTGGAGAAAGATCCGGCAGCAACGGGACACGTGGATGTGCTTCAAGCAATGGAAGGTCCAAAGGGCCTTCGTGACATGCCAACATCCGGTTATTCCGGCATGATTGCCATTTCCAAAAGCAGTGTCAAAACGGAAGAAGACCTGAAAAAGGTGCTGAGTTTCCTGGATCAGTTGAATGAACCTGAGCTGCAGGCGCTGTTGGGGAACGGTCTGGAAGGCAAGCAGTATGAGAAAAAGAGGATTACATCATTCCGACGACCGACAAACTGGCGCTGCGAGACGTACAGGGTCTTAACCAGATCCTGATGTTTATTCCAGAGGACAAAACGCTGCGTGTGCAGCAGACACCTGTTCGCCAAAAGGTTGCAGAGGTGCAGAAAGCCAATGAGGAGATCGTCATTGCCAATCCTGGCGAACCGCTGATCTCTGACGTGTATGCCCAGAAAGGACCACAGCTGGATAACATCATTAATGATGCGCGTATCAAATTCATCGTAGGGCAAATTGATGAAAAAGGCTTCCAGGATGCCGTAGCACTGTGGAAAAGCAGTGGTGGTGATGACTATGTCAAAGAAGTGAATGAGCTGTACGCTGCACTGAAGTAGATTGATGTTCCAGAGCCCGGCAGCCTTGCTCGCAGTGTAAGGGCGGCAGCCGGGCATTTCCGTATATGCATTGCTCAGGCTATCTGAAAACCAGCTTCATCTCTTTTTGTGAAATATGGCTTCCAGTCTTTGGATTTTGATGTATAATCAATGCAAAACAAACTGATTTGAACTTAAATGAACGATATTGGTAGACGAATAGCCACTCTTGAACATACAGGGAGGAAGCGACATGTGGAACGGGGATGCATTTGAAAATCCTGAAGCGCAATACCGGGTTCATCCCTTTTGGTTTTGGAATGGGGATATGGAAGAAGGGCAAATCAAACGGCAAATCGCTGAAATGTTTGCACAGGGCGTAGGCGGTTTTTTCATCTGTCCACGTCAGGGGTTGGAGATTCCCTATCTGTCTGAAGCATGGTTTGACAAGGTACGGATTGCGGTGGAAGCGGCTGCTGCCTGCGGCATGCAGGTCTGGTTATATGATGAGTACCCTTATCCAAGCGGAATGGCCGGCGGTGAAGTGACACTTGATTTTCCCGAGGCGAAGCAGCGCCAGCTTGTACATCATCAATTTCATGTTCCTGGAGGAGAAGCTGTGGAGCATGAATTGCCATGGGGAAGAGTTCTAGTCGCAAAGGCAATACCCAAGGATGCGCACGGCAAACGATTATGGCATGAATCCATTGATTTGCGCAGCAATATCGGCAATATTCAGACGGATCAGGTATATCAAGAGACAGGACTCACGTCGTATAACCGTAAGCGGTTTTTTACATATCGAACGGCTTTCCGACTGTTGTGGGAAGCCCCCGCTGGGGAATGGGACGTAATTATCTTTCAGGAAGAAGAGATAGATGATTTCAAATATTACGGCAACTTTGTTGACCCGTGTCACAAGGAAGCGATGAGCCGTTTTATTGAACTGACCCATGACCGGTATAAGGAGGCAGTTGGAGAACAATTTGAAAGCGTAATCAAAGGCATGTTCTCCGATGAAATCGCGCCACTTGGGCGTATCCCGTGGTCTCCACAGCTTCCCCGATATTTCAGTGAACGCTGTGGTTACAGTCTGATTGAGGCCCTGCCCGCTCTGTTACATGGCGATGTTCCAGATGCAGAACGAATCCGGTATGACTATTACCAGTCGCTGCATCTGCTGCTCAGGGAGTCGTACCACAAGCAGGTACATGACTGGTGCGATGAGGCGGGGATTGAATATGCGGCAGAAGTGCCCGGGGTTCGGATGACCACGCAGTTGTTCAGCCACATGCCAGGTGGAGATTCAGCGCATGAGAAAATCGGACGCCCCTTATCCTGGATTCTGGAACGGTATGGCAAGAAAATGCGCGACAATCCGAAGATGGTCAGCTCGCTTGCCCGACAGCTGGGCCGAAGCCGTAATCTGATGGAGTGTTTTCACAGTGTAGGCTGGTCGATGACGTTGCAGGATGCCAAGTGGATGATTGATCGGATGGCAGCCATGGGCACCAACTTTTTTAACTTCCATGCCTTTTTCTATACGATTGGCGGACTTGCCAAACACGATGCACCACCATCCCAGTTCCTACAGAACCCGTATTGGCGTCATTTCCGACAGTTGGGAGATTACACGGGACGTTTAAGCTATCTGATGAGCACCGGAACAGCGGATATCCGAATTGCTGTGCTTGATCCAACGACTACGTTCTGGAGCCTGATGGGTAATCCGCTACACGGATTTGAATATGGTGGAGAGGACGAAGCAGAACGGACCAAGCTGGATCGTCTCACGAACGACTGGATGCGCATTAGCTCCCACTTGCTCGAAAACAGACGTGACTATGACCATCTGGACCCCGAGCTGTTGGCCGAAGCCGTGCTGGCCGATGGCACAATTCAGATTGGCGTTGCACGTTACGAGGTACTGATTCTTCCACCGATGCTTAACCTGGAGGCAGCAGCCTGGCAGCAGGTGAAACAGTTCGTGGAACAGGGAGGAACGGTCATTTCCGTAGGCATGCCACCATATGTAGCCATCCAGCCGGGGAGCCCTGTGGGAGATGAGGCCGCTCAGTTCTTTGGTGCAGGCAACCAGCCGCACGAGGCATATTGGGGCAATACGGAAGAAACAGATCACGACAGCGGAGAATCCATGTGGCGACGGGGGCAGGGTAATGCCTATTTTCTACCTGCGGGAACAGGTCGGGGGATGACTTCTCCTTGGAATTGATCTCCCTGCTGCTGGATCAGGTACTGCCCGAACCGATCTGTTGGATTATGGAAGAAGAAAGTGCGTCGCTGCTTATGCAGACCCGTCAATTATCGGACGGAGAGTTTATGATCTTTTTGTCCAACCAGGAGGGCCAACACCTTGAAGGGCAGTTGAAAATAGTAGCCAAGCGGTTATGGTCGAGTGTGGATCTATCGGCAGGTACACGTCTGCTGGCGGAACGGCTCGATCTGGAGACCGGACAGTGTGATCCATTACCATATACCAGCAGTGGTGGGGAGTGGTGCATTTCGCAAAAGCTTGCTCCCTATGAAGCCCATGCTGTGAAGCTTACTTTACAACATGCCCAAGAGGCATCTGAGGGGGATACTTTTACTCTGAACCAAACAGGGACGAAGTCTGGCGCGGGCCGTTTAGTTACTGAGACTGAAAACGCACCCTATACCATTCAGCTACCTTCGGAAGGGCCATGGCGTCTGGAAACCGTGCAGTCCAACACACTTCGAATGGGACAGTTCAACCTAAGGGCTTCCAATGCCAACGGTGTAATTTTTGAACGTAATCCTGTTGCAGTCAAACCTTTTATTGACCAGGCGGCAGAATTATCGGAGCAACATCACCTGCCGCTCCAGTTTAACCAGGTATTTGGCACACCAAAGAAAGCATCCGTTGCCTATCCAATCCAGTGCAAATATACGACTTCATTTGAGCTGAGGACGGCATTGCCAGAATGTCTGTTATTCATGGACAGGGTGGCTATAGCGGGTGAATGGACCCTAGAAATTAACGGACAACAGATTGGACCGGATCAATTCGAGTCGATTGAAATTACCGATCACCATAATATTGGCTGCAATATAACAGAGTTGTTACACAGTGGTTTGAATGAAATGAGCGTTACCGTACAGGTCACGAGGGATGAAGAAGGTATCGTTGATCCGCTGTATCTGCAAGGGAGATTTGGTGTGGAATTCCATCATGAGGGGATGATCTCTCTTGTTCCTGAACCGGATACAGCGATTCGGATTCAGCCAGATCCCCAACCGCTTTATCCCTACTTTGCAGGAGAGATGAGTTATAAACGTAACTTCTGGCTGGATGAGCCTGCTGAAGAGATGGCGTCTTTTGACCTGGAATTCATCGACTGGCGGGTACAGGATGTGGTAGAGGTACGGGTGAATGGTTATAGTCTGGGCATTCGATGTTGGTCTCCATATCGCTGGACGGGTGAAGCCTCCTGGCTTCGAGCAGGGGATAACGATATTGAAGTACGTGTTACCAATACATTGATTGGACTGCTGGAAGGTACGTATTTTGACTCAGCCAGTCATAGCTTGCGTGAAGCGGGTCAGTGATCCGCTGAAAAATTAACATTACGAGAGAAACGGGTATGTCGGGATTACGCTCTATCATTTTCTCATCTGGAGATTCTGACTACTCAAGAGGAGGAGGAACAAGATGGGACATCGCATTCAATTCGACCGGTATCCGGGTGGCATGATGAAAGCCTTGACGTTCAGTTATGACGACGGGGTAATACATGACCGCAGACTGGTGGAACTTTTCAATCGACATGGACTGAGGGGCACATTCAATCTGAACTCCGGTACGCTGGGCAAGCCGGGTCGGATCGAGACGGCAGAAGTAGCGGAATTGTATGCCGGGCATGAAGTGGCTGTACATACGGTCACCCATCCTACATTGCCTTACGTTCCGGATGAGCTGCTGACCGAAGAGATTATGGAGGATCGGAGAGCGCTGGAACAGCTTGTCGGTTATCCGGTACGAGGTATGGCCTACCCGAATGGGGGCTATGACCGTTCACTCAGCACCAAGCTTGAATGGCTCGGTATCGATTATGCACGCACGGTTGAATCCCATGGCAGGTACACACTGCCTGAGCGACCGCTTGAATGGCATCCAACCTGCCACCATAACCATGATTTGGCGGCTCATGCTGAACGTTATATCCAGCATACGAAGACAGGTACGCCACTCTTGTTATATGTATGGGGTCACAGCTACGAATTCAATGATAACGACAACTGGGAAATTATAGAACAGTTTGCTGAGCAGATTGGCGGCCGGGAGGACATCTGGTACGCTACGAACATTGAAGTGATAGCTTACTGGAGAGCAGTCAAACGTCTGGAATGTTCAGCAGATCGGTCCATCATTCACAATCCATCGGCCATCTCCGTCTGGTTTACGGTGGATCAGCAGGTGGTTGAAGTGAAGGCTGGAGAGATATTGCGACTAACCGAACGAATCAAGGTATAGGAAGGGAGCTGACGATCATTCGTTATTTTCATGAGAACGAGGCGATTGCAGGCAAGGTGTATGATTCAATTCCGGATATTTTGACCACGGTGGCCCAGCGTTATATTGGGGATCATCCGAAACACTCCTTTTTGTTCCGGGCGTACCATCGGGGAGGCTTTCGCAGGCTTGGGGATTACCGTTATGATCTGAATCTGGATGCCAAGTGGAAAGAGGCTCGTACAGGACAGTATGTGTACGTGTGGGGCAAGCTGTGGAGTCAGCAGGAGGCTACATTAAATACGGGACTGAACTGTTATAGTCCGGTGACGGTCTACGTGAACGGAGAAGAAATCTTCAAATCCGAGCTGTTGCAGGAGTTATTTCCCGAGCGTAGAACCCAGATTCCCATTTCCGTGAAGTATGGCTGGAACGATGTGTTACTTTGTTTTGTAAAAACAGAGGTGGGTTTCGGTGGTATTTACGGCACGGCTTCATTTAAAAATTTCCCGCTTCACTTCCTCACGCCAGGCGTCGATCGCCAAGGTCAGGAGGGCTGGTTGTACTCGGAGCCAGTCGATGAACCTGTATCAATACTCCCTCGTGATGACATGACTGAAGCAGAAACGGGTCTCTCCTGGTACCCGCGCAGGGACTGGACAGAGGAGGAATTGG
Source organism: Paenibacillus sp. 1A_MP2 (assembly GCF_052244825.1). Taxonomy (NCBI): domain Bacteria; kingdom Bacillati; phylum Bacillota; class Bacilli; order Caryophanales; family Paenibacillaceae; genus Paenibacillus; species Paenibacillus sp. 1A_MP2. Next base: position 1,866,831 of record NZ_JBQQCS010000001.1, read on the forward strand.
GAGCGGGGTGTTTTAACAGAATTCTGACAGGTGCCACGGATTCGACAGATAAATCAGATTCAGCAAATCCATCCGACACCGAACAGCATCTGGTGGCTTATGCTTGGTCCAAGCTGGATGTAATCCAGCCTGGATCGTCACCAGTAATTTTACAAGGAACGCATGACGGTGCACTGACTTTATATATAGATGGCAGGGAAGTGTACACTGCTGCGGCTACCGGAACTTTCCATGTTGAGCTGCCTCGTCGCTATGGTGCTTGTGATCTCGTAGCCAAAGGTGAAACGAAGGCTGGGAACGGCTCCTGGGGATTTACATTGAATACTGGGGAAACCTCAGATTCAAAAGGCTGGAGATTGAGACCACCTCATCCGGTTGCAGGATGTTCCGATGTGTGGCTGTACACAGGTTTATTTTCGCTCGGCTCTGAACCATCTCCCGAAGACATCGTGGTAACAGATACCGTATTTGATGATGGAGCCCAAGGGGTGTACTGGCATGTAGATCTTCCCGAAACCAGTGTTCGTCCCTATTTGGAAAATACCCATTACGGGAAATGGAATTATCCACTTGGTGTTACCCTGCTTGGCCTTCTACAGATTGGACAGGAGTTGGGGCGCGACGACTTCGTTCAGTATGTGCGGGACCATATCGGCCTGAGTACGTCGTTTGACCGTTACGGTCTATGGGATCGGGAAGGGTACGGCGCCGCGGGAATCAATAATCAGTTGTCTGCCATCGACAGTCTGGATGATTGCGGTTCATTTGGCTCTACGCTGCTCGCAGCAATGGAACTAGGCGACATTCGTGGAGGCCGGGATACCGCAGATCGTATTGCAGACTACATCACGAATGAACAGGAACGTCTGGAGGACGGGGCCTTTTACCGTGTTCGTGGCAGCGGCGAGATGCGTCAGGAAACGATGTGGTGCGATGATCTGTATATGAGCACACCTTTCCTGATGCGTTACGGTCAGTTGACGGGAGATACTTCTTATTGGGATGATGCGATCAACCAGTTTCTCATGTTCCGCAAATATCTCTATATTCCCGAACAGAAGATCATGTCCCATGTGTATGATTTTGTGCGTGGGCGGGCGACAGGTATTCCATGGGGGCGCGGAAATGGATGGGTTCTCTTTTCGCTAACCGAACTGCTATCGATTCTGCCAAGTGATCACGTCAAACTCCCGGAACTGCTGAGCTTCTACCGGGATTTATGTCAGGGCTATCTGGCTCTGCAAGGTGAAAATGGACTCTGGCATCAGGTGCTGAATCGCACGGATTCGTATGAGGAAACCTCCTGCACATCGATGTTCATCTACGCCTATGCCCGCGGTATTCGTGAAGGCTGGCTGGGGCAGCCAGAAGCCTATCTGGATGCGGTGCGCAAAGGATGGGAAGGCATGACCCGTCTGTCCATCGATTATAAAGGCAATGTGTACGGTGTATGCCGAGGTTCCGGTTATTCCTTTACTGCACTCTATTACCGGGATGATCTGGGTGGATTCTGAACGATACCCACGGTATCGGCATAGTGCTCCTGGCAGGAATTGAGGCGTATAAAATGAACCAGCAGCTGAGCGGCATTTCGCTCGACTCTTCAGTTACAGCCGTGCAGCATTAGTACAGCAACCATGGGTTCATCACATATAGCCTAATGACCAATAAAGCGGCATAGCCCTGAGGCTTGCCGCTTTTTCTTTATGGATGGAAATATTCCGTTTACATTCTGAATTGCACTGAGTTGAAGCTTAAAACAGCTCCAATTGCTCCGGTCCCTCTTCCTCCTCCGGCTCCGTACGGTCAGGAAAGGGCTTCACAGGCTGCTCCAGCAGCTCCATCATCATCTGTGCATTCGCAGCGGCGTCGCCGCCTGAGTTGTTGTTGAAAATCACATAAACATCCTTGCTCTGCTCCTGCAATTGCTCCAGATAACCCTTCCACTCCAGCAGCTCTTCCTGGTTGTAGCGATAGAGATAACGGGTCTCGCGCCAATTAGGTGCACCATTCTGGTGCCAGCCTGATACATTGCGTCCGTGCATGCGCACCAGCGTCATCTCGGCATCGGTTGCCTCGGGGACGATGGGAATAGACCCCTGGCCTGCCTGAGGTTCATCACAGACACTGTGAATCCAGCCTTGCTCCTTCATAAAAGCCAGCGTTCGCTCGCGCATGCCTCCTTCATACCAGCTGCGATGACGAAATTCGAGAGCACATGGGATACCTTCCATTCTCAGCTTTACGTCACGCAGCTCATTGACATTGTCCCGATTGCATTCAAACCACGGCGGGTACTGGAACAAGGCTGCTTGCATCTTGCCTGCTTCCATAACAGGCTCCAGCGATTCGCGAAAAGCCTTATACATCTCTGAGGTGCTGGTGAAATAGGGCTTTCCTCGCAGATGTCCTGTCATCCCTTGATAGGCTTTGACGATAAAAGCAAAGGATTCCGGCGTCTCCGCTGCCCAGCGTGCCATCCGGTCCCGAGGCTGAACGGCGTAGAAGGAACTGTCTACCTCTACGGTCGTAAAATATTGTCCATACAGACGGAGCTTGTCTTTCGCTTTGGTACGATTGGGGTATAAATCTTCCTGATCTCCCCAGCCCGTAAGTCCAATCCGAATCATAAATAACACCTCCTGTTGCTGCTGCATATCTTATGTTAGCGTTATGTTTCAGTCGTCACCTGTCGTTCATGATGTGAAAATGCCATACTGGTTTGATATCAATCCTCTATGTATAGTTAACCGATTCGCGAGGGCCTGACTATGTTTAACATTATATCGTGTGGTTCCCGGCCGTTCAACGCAGACAAATCGTGGATATTTTTGAGTTTGAAGGATAAAGACGGTACAATGGCTAAAAGCTATAGAGAAATGATCCGGCTGGTATAACAGCGTATTACGGATAGTTGGGCCAGTGACCATGTGGAGGGCGATACGTAATGACGGAATGGTATGAAAAGAGTTTTGGAGAAGACTATCTTCTTGTGTATAAGCATCGGGATGTGCAGGGTGCATACCAGGAAGTACATAAAATGATAAGCTGGTTAAAGCTTCAGCCAAAATCCAAGGTACTGGATCTGTGCTGTGGTATGGGCCGACATTCTTTGGCCCTTGCTGACGCTGGTTTCCAGGTGACCGGTATCGACCTTTCTGATGTGCTTTTACGTGAAGCACGTGAAATGGATACCGAACATCGTGTAGAGTGGTATCACGCCGATATGCGCGAGCTTCCACTGAAAGGCGGATTTGACGCCGTGGTCAATCTGTTTACCTCATTTGGTTATTTCCGAGAGGATGGAGAGCAACTTCGAGTATTATGTGCCATTCAACGGATGCTGAAGCCGGGAGGCAGCTATATTATTGATTTTATAAACACGGCTTACGTGACTCGCCATCTGGTGCAGCATTCAACACGTGAAAGCGAAGGACAGTATATTGAAGAGTTTCGCAAGATCCAGGATGGATTTGTGCAAAAAGAAATACACATCACCGATATCGCATCCGGGCAGAAACCGCGAATCTATCAGGAACGCGTCAAATTGTACACCCGCGAACAACTACGTGATCTGCTTCACGAGGCAGGACTCGTGGTGGATCAGGTACATGGCGGTTATGATGAAGAAAAGTACGATGAGCAGACATCGCCGCGGATGATTTTTGTCGGTCATCGGCCTGTGCAGTAGAGTTGGAGGAGAAAATTAATGAAGCAAACGGAATCCATATCCATGCCAGCAGGCATGCATCGGGTCAAGATTACGATGGCTTTTCCACTGCGCTGGGTGAACAGCTATGTACTTCATGAACCGGACGGAACAATAACGATTGTTGACCCGGGACCACGCAGTGCTGAGACGGAACAGGAGTGGCACGAAGCGCTGGCCGATTTCAATTTAACTTTTCAGGATATTAAGCAAGTTGTACTGACCCACCATCATCCCGATCATCTGGGGTTATCTGGCTGGATACAGCAGCAAACGGGTGCGCCTGTCCGAATGTCCACACGATCCCGCCAGGAGGCAGATTATATGTGGGGTCCTGAGGCGACCATTAACACAGTGCTACCGGAATACTATGGTTGCCATGGGATGCCGGTAGACAAGACGCAGCAGATCCGCGAACATATGGAGGGATTCAACTCACAGATTACGCCACTTCCGGTTGTGACACCGATTGAAGATGGAGAATGGCTGGTTATGGGCGGGAAAAAGTGGATTGCGGTGGAAACAGGAGGTCACGCGCCTGGACATCTATCCTTCTATGCGCCCGACTCCGGGGAAATCCTGTGTGGAGATGCGGTATTGCCACAGATTTCCCCGAATATCAGCCTGCAGCCGGGAAGTGACGATCAGCCTTTGTTGTCTTACATGGAAGGGTTGCATCGATTGGGGGCTTTGGATGTAAAGGTGGCATATCCTGGTCACCGGAATCCGTTTGGCCATTTTGCCGATCGAACCGTCCATTTGCTTACTCATCATGAGGAACGCCTTCAGAAGATGGGTGAGCGAATCTGGGAAGCACCGACGAGTGCATATGATATGTGTATATTTATGTTCGGCGACCGCTTGGGAGCACATCAGCTTCGCTTTGCGATGAGTGAGACGTTAGCGCATCTGCAAGAATTGATCCGGCGTGAGGTTATTGTACAGGAGCAGCGGTCGGACGGAGAATTCTTTTTTAGGGAGCATGGTTAGGGAGTATGCTTGGGATTACAAGACTTTGAGGCAGGGGATATTCCTGGTCAGAGTCTTTTTTTGCGTGTAACGACTTAAATAATGACTTGAATAAAATAAAGCTTTAGTCTCTCTTAACGGTTCATTCATCTTCTTTTAAGCCTGCAACTCTATGATAAATGCATGAACTTCGCCACAGAAAGCAGGGAAGAGCGATGACTAGAAAAAAACGAAACCAATGGAGAAAATGGCAAGCCTCGGCGGCAGCAACGCTGACGGTGGCTGCACTCTTTCAATATGTAAGAACTTCTGATGCCTTTGATATCGCTTATGCGGCGGCTAATGGTAACGGTATAAGCAGTACAGCCTCTACCCGGGTGGATACCCAGGATGGTGTCATGGACGAATGGACAGATAACACGGATAGCATTTCCAATGCACCGTCCAATGAGGGCTATAGCCTGGATGAGGGGACAGCCGATGGAACCAACGCCATCGTTCCGAATCAAGGCAGATCGTCGGATGGCTGGATGTCAGATCAGAGCAGCAATCAGGATACAGACTCCGGTTATAGCCGTGGCAACTATCAGTCACGCACAGGTGCATCATGAGCCGCACAGAGCAAGCCTCCCGTCTGCTTAGGTTCCGTTTCCGGGCGATGAACACGGACATCGAAGTCCAGTTGGCAGCGGGACGGGAAGAGGCTGAGCATGCGGCAGCGCTGGTGAAAAATTGGTTCGAAACGCACGAACAGCGATTCAGCCGATTTGCGGCAGATAGTGAATTGAATCGTCTGAATCGTTGCACAGGCTGGATGCCCATCTCTGCAGCAATGGATGAAGTGTTAAGTTTGGCATACGGTTATATTGGTCAGACGGAAGGGATTTTTCAGCCAGGTATCTCTCAGGCTCTGCGGGCTTCTGGTTACGATGTCAGCTTCGAGCAGCTGAAGCAAAGAGAGCTTCATCCATCAGGAACCGAACGCAAAAGGGACATCCGACAATCGGATATAACAGATATGCTGAGAGACGAATATGACTATAGCCGCCCAAGCTGGATTCAAAGGGAAGGCAGCCGAATGGTTCATAAGGACCCTGGAACCGAGCTGGATCTTGGGGGCATAGTTAAGGGCTGGGCCGTTGAGCGTATAGCGGATTGGCTGCAACGTACACTTCATATTCCGGCGGGGTTGATTAACGCAGGTGGAGATATTCAGGCATGGGGGACAATGGATCATCCGATGTGGTCCGTACATGTCACCGATCCTTATCAAGAGGAGTGTAATCTGATAGGGAACATTCAGTTTCGGAAAGGTGCAGTTGCCACTTCTGGTATTGTGCGAAGACATTGGCAGAATACGGATGGTAGCCTATCGCATCACTTAATTGATCCCCGTACGATGAAGCCAGCGGATACCGATGTGCTGCAGTGTACCGTTCTGGGCCAGCATGCATCGCAATGTGAAATTATTGCCAAGACCGTTTGTATCTTGGGAAGCATCGAAGCGGTAGGCTGGTTAAACCGACATTATGATCGGCATGACGTCCTCTGGATGACTCGGAATGGGAGCACTTATTTTAGAGGCAATACCGATACGCTTGCTGAACGCTGGCCTGGTTTTGATCCGGATCACCGCTTCAGCCTTATATAAACGCCAAGTCTATCAGATATGGGGGAGCCGCTTATGGCACAATGGATTGTAGATTACCTGCCAACGTGGAATATCATTCGAATTAGTGGGATAGTCGCTTATTTGCTGCTCTTTGCGGGTGTGTTTCTGGGGATTGCCCAAGGGATGCCCATGGCCAAAGGCAAACCCAAAGCGGCCATGTATACATGGCATACCCGGACGACCTGGCTCGCCTTCGGACTTGGACTTGTGCATGCGTTAACCCTATATATTGATCACTATAGCCCGTTCACCTGGAGTGAATTGCTCATTCCGTTTACGGCTTCAGTGCATCCAATCGGAAGCGGACTGGGTACGTTAGCCTTTTATGGTCTGGTGATCGTATTGTTATCCAGTGACCTGCGTAACAAGCTTGGCCGCAAATGGTGGTTTATGTTCCATATGCTGTCTTATCCCGTATTTATCGGTTTACTGTTCCATGGCATGGTTACCGGTACGGATTCCGGCAACGTCATTATGCGCCTGATGTATGTATTTACTGGGTTGAGCATACTTGGTATTACTGTACTTCGTGGTTTGTTGCGAGAACGCAAAGGCCCGGAAATTACGATTGGACCCAGTCGTATACAAGCTAAGCCAGCTTCAGCCGAACAGAATTGGAGAGAAGTGTATCGTTTGGCGGGAGCGGGAAGACAGGAGCATATGAAATAACGTATACCGAAATAAGTGAATATACAAAAGAAGCGGCCTGGTGGCCGCCTTTTTGTCATGATCAGAATCGTAAACTATACGATATCATCGCTGATCGGTTTTTGTCCCAAAGCTTCTTCAAGCTCCGATTGTTTGCGATGTGCAATCCGGCTGCTGGCCGCCGAGGCAATAGCCCCCACGATATCATCCAGAAACGTATGCACAGGCCCAAGGCTCTTGTCGTTCAGACGTTCAAGCACGCCGGGTTTTAATTTGTCTACATAACCGTAATTCGTGAATCCGATACTGCCGTATACGTTGACGATGGAGAACGCGAGAATCTCATCCACACCATATAACCCCTCATCATTCTCAATCATCTCCTGCAAAGGCGAAATGAGTTTGCCTTGCTCTGCCAGCAGGTCCAGCTGAATGCCTGTCAGGAATGCGTTCTGGACCTCACGTTTGCGTAACACTTTCTCCACATTGTCGATACATTCTTCCATCGTCAGATCTGGATAATACTTTTTCTGCAGCATCATGACCAGTTCCGCGATCTCAGAGATTTTGACGCCCCGCTTGTGCAGCCATTCCCTCGTGGCCTCTTCCACTTTGCGGCTATTCAGGCTGTAAGGGATTTTTTCTTGCTCAGGATGTTCCATGGGCGATTCCTCCTCTGAAGTTAGCAATGTCCTTATGCTTGTATCCTAATACGTTATTAACCGTTTTGGGTTTCTTTGCTACTTTCGATGGGGATGGAACGCCTGTTTTTGACTTTATGCATGATGCACTTGTTTAAAAAGTAGTTATTTTTTGGGCAAAGGCTCGTATACATGGTAGTACAAACTGTAAAAATGATGAGGGGGAACGTGATCATGAGTAAGATCCGTTATTTGCGTACAGCTTCTGCAGCTGCGCTGTTGAGTATTCCTGTGGTGTTATCCGGATGTGGCATGTTTGGGGCACAGTCCTCCGAGGCAATCGATCCACCGCCGCCGATTCAGGAAGCGGCTATGATTCAGGCGGCCGAAGGCAACGGATCACTCGCCAAGCTGCCGCTTACAACCGTGTATTTGCAGGACCAGCAAGGTTTGCTTGCTCCGGTATCCATGACGCTTCCGTCGGGCACGGACGTTAGCAGCCCCAAAACAGCTCTGGATACACTCGTGACGGGCGGTCCTTATGCAGGGATGTTGCCTGAAGGATTTCAGGGCGTTCTCCCGCAGGGCACTGTTGTTCAGAACGTAACGATTCATGCGGATGACAAGCTGGCAGTCGTGGAGTTCTCGGGCGACTTCGCCAAGTATGATGCCAAGGACGAGCGCAAAATGCTGGAGGCTGTCACTTGGACACTCACGGGTACACCAGATGTGCAGAACGTACAGATCTGGGTAGACGGCAAAAAGCTGACGCAAATGCCAGTAAACAGCACACCGCTGCCGGAACCGTTGAACCGGGCGGTGGGCATCAATCTCGATTTGGGTGATACATTCACCACCAACAGCAGTCCGGTGACGGTTTATTTCTCAGCCGCTACGCCAGCAGGCATCCAATATTATGTTCCGGTTACACGTCTTGTGACACCAGGTGGAGACCGGGTGCAGGCGGCGTTGAATGAACTGATCAAGGGGCCAGCCAAAGGCGGGGAGCTGGAAGAGGTTATGACAGGCGGAACCCAGCTGCAATCGGTCAAAACGTCCCAGGATGGAACCGTAACGGTTGCACTCAAAGACGACATGTTTACCGAGGGAGATGTCGTGCCAAGTGAACTGCTGCAATCCGTCGTGTTGACCACGGCTGAGAACACAGCAGGCAAGGAAGCTAAAGTCCAGATTGAATGGAATGGCCAAAAGACAGTCATGAGTGATGATAATCGGGATTATAGTGCCCCCGTATCGAAGCCTGAATATATCAACGAGATTCCAATTTAAGCCACAAAGAGCCTTCTGGCGTAAGGTTGACAGAACTCTTTGGGGACAGGATGCTTTTAACTGAACTCTTTGGTAATATAGAAGGGATTAGTAAAAGTGTGAACAAGCTCGACATTACAGGATGCTTAAGTCGTAGGAGGCAGAAATGATGAGATCTAACGGACGAACAAGCGACCAGCTGCGCCCGATGAATTTAACAATTAACACAAATAAATACGCCGAAGGTTCTGTACTGATTGAAGTGGGAGATACCAAGGTTATTTGCACAGCTACTGTGGAGGAACGTGTTCCTCCCTTTATGAAAGGGCAGGGTAAAGGCTGGGTAACGGCTGAATACTCCATGCTGCCACGTGCAACACATACCCGGAATCAGCGTGAAGCGAACCGCGGCAAATTGACTGGGCGCACCATGGAAATTCAGCGCCTGATTGGCCGGGCACTGCGCTCAGTCGTTAATTTGCAGGCGCTGGGTGAGCGTACGATTACACTGGACTGTGATGTTATACAAGCAGACGGGGGTACACGCACAACGTCCATTACCGGTTCGTTTGTAGCTCTGGCTCTCGCTGTGAACAAAATTTCCCAACAACATAAACTGCAAGTGTTCCCGATTACAGATTTCATTGCCGCGGTAAGTGTGGGTGTAGTTGGAGAACAACCTGTACTGGATCTGAACTATGATGAAGATTCCAAAGCCAAAGTGGATATGAATCTGGTGATGACAGGCGGCGGGAAATATGTGGAGCTTCAGGGAACAGGCGAAGAAGCACCATTTGACCGTCGTGAGCTGAACGCGATGTTGGAGCTGGGTGAACAGGGTATTCTGGAAATGATTGAGCGTCAAAAAGAAGTTCTTGGTCCCATTGCACTCAAGATCGGTGCTCGTGGATTAGGAGAAGCTTAAGATGAGTCTGGATAGCTCAATTATCATTGTTGCAACCCGCAATGCGGGGAAAGTACGTGAATTTGCTCATGCATTCGCTCCGCTGGGCAAAGAGGTCAAAAGCATGTTTGACTATCCGGAGCTGCCGGATGTTGTTGAGGATGGCGTAACCTTTGCGGAGAATGCCTGGAAGAAAGCCAAAGCGGTGGGTGATGCCCTTGGGCTGCCTGTCCTGGCTGACGATTCGGGATTGTGCGTGGATCTGCTGGACGGTGACCCAGGAGTGTATTCTGCGAGATATGCAGGCGAGGGTGCAACCGATGCGAAGAACAATGCCAAGCTGCTTGAGACGCTGGAATCGCTCAAATCCGGTGAAGATACCGAGCAGCCGCTGCTGAGTCCGGCCCGTTTCGTCTGTGCACTGGTGTTATATGATCCGGCAACCGGAATCAAGTATGAATCAGAAGGCATGGTGGAAGGCTGGATCACAGCTGAAGCAGCCGGTGGTGGCGGATTTGGATATGACCCACTCTTCTATGTGCCTGAATACGAGATGACGATGGCTGAGCTTACGTTGGAGCAAAAGCAGGCGATCAGTCACCGGGGTCATGCGCTGAGAGCGCTCGTATCCACACTGGAAGGCTGAGCGTCAACCGAACCGGCTCATACGAATATGAATGTATAAGGTGAATTCATAGCCTTGCTTCAATATCAAAGCGTTAGTGGAAGGTAAGAATCATTCCTGTGGAATGGTTTACCGACCATTAACGTTTTTTTATTTTTAAATGAGTGAGCTGACTTAATAAAGCCAGTACGTTAGACCCCCAATAAACCCCAAATTTCTTAGGATAAACATTAGAACGTATGTTCCTATACCTATAAAGGAAATATGAAGATTTCACGTTTGAGCAGAGCATTAGGACCGGGGTTGGAAGAAGTTGCAAGTCTTGTACTGTATGGGTTAACATTCAAGGTAATTGAATCATCAATGAACTCAAACGGAGGGGATTTGCTTATGCAAGAAGTGAAACTTACGGTGTCTTATGATGATTATGAGAACGGTATTCGTATGGAAACGTTGATCAGGGAGCTGGCTGCCAAACCGGAGGCTGGTTCGTTGGAGAGCCTGATTATTGGAGACTGGGGACAGGCTTATGAAAATTCGCCGGATGAATTCTTGGGAACACTCACCGAATTGGCTCCAAGCTTTCCGTCCTTGAAGAAACTGTTCATCGGAGATATGGGCTTTGAAGAATGCGAGGTATCATGGATTATTCAGACGGATCTCACACCACTACTGGTTGCTTTTCCTGAATTGAAGTCGTTTTCAGTAAAGGGCAGCAGCGGACTAAGTTTGGAGCCAATGGAGCATGCCAAACTTGAAGAATTGATCATTATTTGCGGTGGTCTGCCCCAAGGCATATTAGCTTCAATTGCCCGCGCTAAGTTGCCTGAATTGCGCAAACTTGAACTATATTTGGGTGTGGAGGATTACGGGTTCGATGGTTCGCTTCAGGATGTACTTCCATTCTTGGAACAAGGCTTGTTTCCAAAGCTCGTCTACCTGGGTCTGAAAGATAGTGAGATTCAGGATGAGATTGCAAAAGCTGCAGCAGAGGCGCCGATTTTGGATCAACTGGAAGTTCTTGATCTGTCGGAGGGCACGTTGTCTGATGAAGGGGCCGAAGCGCTGCTTGCCAGTGACAAGATCAAAAAACTTAAGCATCTTAATCTTAGTTACCACTACATGACGGACGAAATGCTCATTCGCTGGAAACGTTCTGGCATATCTGTAGATGTCAGCGAGCAACAACAGAGTGATGAAGATGACTGGCGTTACCCGTCGTTAACGGAATAAATGATGTCAGGCATGACGGAGATGGAACAACATTTGCAACGCCCATTGAAGGATTCGAATAAAACTCTGGAGCAGCCGTTATTGTTAATTGGAAACCCGAACAATCGTCGTACCCTTGGATTACAGGAGGCAAGACAGCGCCTTGGCTTACAACCTGCACTTGTGCTGCCTTATGCTTGTTTGCTACAAACTTGGAGACAGGGCGGAACCTTAACGGATGCTGTACAGCAATGTCTGGGAGCGCGAGGGACTACGCACATGTACGGAGAGCCGTGGATATCTTCACCAACGTCGATGTCATATGCGAATCATGATTCAGTTCATGGAGCGATTAACATACCTCTTATTCGAGTGGATGCTCCTGGTGAGGAATGGGAGGTAGAGCGTGAGCTGCTCTTTCTTGGAGCTATGGTGAGTGATACAGCTCAGTTAAAGGATGGTACTTCTGCAAGCATGATTTCGGCAGAACAGACACTCGTTCTTGAACAGGAGTGGGGCGAATCCACGCACCCGGCCAATGGTTTCGTGGCTGGAAGGCGTGTTTGGAACGAATCGGTTGTGAAGCGCGGGAATATTGGCCCAATGCCCGGTTCATGAATGATCCCCATGACATTGCGATCATGTTTGATAAAAGGAAATGTCAGCAGCATCTAAACTCACACGGGGTTCAGGTCCCTCCAATGCTCCCCTCTTCGGAACCAATCAGAAACGCTGCCGAGCTTCGTATCGCAATGAAGACAGCCGGTATGAATCGCGTTTTCGTGAAGCTAGCGTGTGGTTCCGGGGCTTCAGGCGTTGTTGCCTATCAAATTAATCCCCGAACGGGTGCTGAAATTGCCATAACCACGGTGGGAATGGAGAGGGATCAAGGAAAGACCATTTTTTATAATGAAGGCCGGATGCGCAGGTACACATGTACTTCCGAGATTTCAGCGCTCATGGATTGGCTGTGTGCTGAGGGTGCCCAGATTGAACGCTGGATGGCCAAAGCGTCTCTGGGTTCAAGCGTGTTTGATATCCGCCAGCTTGTGGCAGGCGGACAAGCAGGTCATGCCGTCGTACGGCTTAGTCAGACACCGATCACCAATCTGCATTTACGCAATGAGCGGTTGCTGCCCGCAGAAGCGGGGCTGGATGGACAGCAGATGGAACGGGTTCAGACGGCAGCGAAAGCGGCGATGGCTGCCTTTCCCAACTCATGGTCTGCTGGTATTGATGTGATGCTCAGTAATGGCACTGAACCCCACGCTTATGTTCTGGATGTAAATCCGTTCGGAGATTTGTTGTACAGAGTACAGCATAACGGACTTGGAACGTATGAATGGGAAATGGAACTTTTGCGAAAGGGGCCTTACAACCATGCCTGATATGAACACCATCGTAGGCTCCCATGATCTGTTAATGATTACGCTGGACACGTTGAGGTATGACGTGGCAAAGCTGGAGGAACAGAATTGCCCCAACCTGTGTGGCTCGGGTTCCTGGGAGCAGCGTCATACACCGGGAAGTTTTACGTATGCGGCACATCATGCCTTTTTTGGTGGCTTCATGCCTACACCTGCCAATACGGACAAAGCCTCCCATGTGCGACTTTTTCATTCCCGGAATACCGGATTAAAGACTCATCCGCATACCTGGCTGTTCGATACACCGGATATCGTATCCGGGTTCGCTGCTGAAGGGTACCGTACGATCTGTATTGGCGGGGTCATTTTCTTCACCAAGAAAATCCGCTCGCCAAAGTGCTGCCGGGTTATTTCCAGCAGAGCTACTGGCGGATGAACTTTGGGGTAACCAATCCCAAATCGACCGAGCATCAGGTTCAGCATGCCCTGAAGCTGCTGGAGCAGAGCGCGTCGGATGAAAAGCTGTTTCTGTTCCTAAATGTGTCTGCCATCCATGGACCCAATCGCTATTTTGTGGAAGGGGCAAGAGAGGACTCAATAGAAACACAGCGTGCTGCGCTTCGGTATGTAGACCAGGCCCTCGGACCATTGTTTGATGCAATGAGGCAGCGTTCACGGCCTACGTTTTGTCTTGCTTTTTCCGATCATGGCACGGCCTATGGTGAGGATGGTTATCAGGGGCACAGGCTGGCGCATGATGTCGTCTGGAATGTGCCTTACCGTGAATTTGTTTTATAGAACTGCTGAAACTGCTGGAGACAGCTTGTACTACGAACGATAACAAACCGGAGTAAGGAGGAAACTGATGGACGATCAATCTCAACATACGACAGCAGGTCATTCCGCACAGTCCGGCTCTAATACAGCTACCAGTCTTAGAGAAGTGCTTGCTTCACCCTATCGCTCTTATTTATATTCGTATCCCCACAAGACCGCATATCGGGACTTGAACCCGCCGTTACCGCTCGGTCCGTTGTGGGAACGTGAGAATACCGATACGTATTTTTTATATATGCACATTCCGTTTTGTGCCGCTCGTTGCGGATTTTGCAATCTGTTCACGCTGCCGGATCGCCGTGATGACACCCATGTACGTTATGTGGATGCGCTGGAACGGCAAGCCAGGCAGTGGGCCCCACTCACTTCACGCAGACCCTATTCGAGGTTTGCCATCGGTGGTGGGACACCCACATTATTGAATGAAATGCAGTTGAACCGCTTGTTTGATATTGCGGAACAGGTGATGGGGCTTGATCCGACGCAAGCTTCGATCTCGGTAGAAACGTCACCGGATACCGTGACGGAAGCGAAGCTGCAGATTATGAAGGCGCGAAGCGTGGACCGGGTAAGCATGGGCATCCAAAGTTTTATTGAAGCGGAAGCCGCTGCGATCTACCGTCCACAGAAACCGCAGGAAGTGGAACGCGCGCTTGAGAAACTTGCGCGTTTTGAATTTCCTTTGTTGAATCTGGATCTGATCTATGGGCTGCCGGGACAAACGGTGGAATCATGGCTGTATTCCCTGGAACGTGTCCTCTCCTATGAACCGGGTGAGATTTTCATTTATCCGCTGTACACCCGTGAGAATACCATTGTGAAACCGGACGATATTCAGCGTCAGGGACCGGATATCCGGATGGAGCTTTACAGGGCTGCGCGTGAGACTTTAAAAAGCCGGGGCTATGTCCAGTATTCCATGCGCAGATTTGCCAAAGAGCAATCCTCTTTTGGCAGTAAGGAGCTTCTGCCCTACAGTTGTCAGGAGGAAGGCATGGTTGGTCTGGGATGCGGTGCACGCTCGTATACCAGTGAAGTACACTATGCTTCCAAGTATGGTGTGAGTTATAAGGCCACACAAAGCATCATTGCTGATTATGTGGCGACCGAGCGCTATGATGTGGCCGATTACGGTATTGTCCTGAGTCGGGAGGAGCAGAAGCGCCGCTTTATTCTGAAAGCCTTGCTGCATCGGGAAGGATTGGCACTGTCGGATTATGATCAGCGATTCGGGACGGAAGTTATGTCAGACTACGGATGGTTGAGTGAATTGCTGTCAGAGGGCATGGCTGAGCTTGGGCAGGACGATAAGGATAACCAGGTGCTGCGTCTGACAGAAGAGGGATTGGGCTACTCGGATGCCATTGGAGATTGGCTCATCTCCGCTGAGGTTCGTGAACAAATGGAAGGGTTTGTGTTCTCATGAGAGCAACCTTGTATTATCGGGGCAAGCTGTCGTCCTGTAATTACGACTGCCCCTACTGCCCGTTTAGCAAAACGGTAGATTCCAAGGAGACGCTGGAAGTGGATGAACAACAACTTCGTCAATTTGTGAATTGGGTGGGTGAACAGGAGAACGCAGGACATCAATTTTCGATTTTCTTTAACCCGTATGGAGAAGCCCTGGTACGTCGCTGGTACCGGGACGCCATGATAGAGCTGTCACATATGCCGCATGTGGACAAAATTGCAGTCCAAACCAATTTATCTGTCAAACTGGACTGGGCCCGTGAACTGAATCATCAGAAAGCGGCATTTTGGGCGACCTATCACCCGCGTGAGACGAAGGAGTCTTCCTTTGTCAAACAATGTTTGACTTTACGTGAGATGGGGCTTGCTTTTAGTGTGGGGACGGTTGGATTGCGCAGTGCATTTCCGGCTATTGAATCGATGAGGCAGGCTTTACCCAAAGATGTATATATGTGGATCAATGCCTTTAAAGATCGACCGAAGTATTACACCGTAGATGAGGTCGCCTTTTTACGGTCGATTGACCCGCTGTTTGAAGGGAATTTGCAGGATTACGATAGCTTGGGCAAGCGCTGTTCCGCTGGTTCGCAGGTATTTTATGTGCAAGGGTCAGGGCATGTAAAAGATGTTATAAAGATCGTCGGATCATAGGACATTTATACCGCGATGGTTTGGAAGCTTTAGCCGCAGATCGCCCGTGTGGCATGAAGAAGTGTGGCTGTTACATCGGTTATATTCATATGGAGGATACACCGTTCAGAGAGATCTTTGGCAGTGGATTGCTTGAACGAAATCCAGTTGCAATCCATGGATAGGCGGAAGGCCTCCAACCAAAATTTCAAAGTGAATATTATTTTGGTTTTATATATTAAAATGGGTGCTTGGTAAGATCAGCTATGCTGTTCACCAAACACCCATTTTTAATATTGACCCATACATGTGAACCTTAGTACAACTTACCGAATGGCCACCTTGTACGTACGGAGCCACGAGTTAATCTGTGTCAGATAAGCAAACAGCTGTGGACCCGACATTAACTGTCCAAACCAAGGCAGGTTCGATGAAGCATCCGATGAGGAGGCCAATTTGCGAATTTGAGCTTTATCGATTAATGGCAAGATCGGAGAGCTTGCGTCATCCAAAATATCAAGCACCTGCTGTTTAACGGCCGCCAGGTACTGCGGGTTATGTGTTTTCGGATACGGACTTTTTTCCGATATAACACATCGTCAGGCAATACACCTTCCAGCGCTTTACGCAGAATTCCTTTTTCCCGTCCGCCTGTCATTTTCATTTCCCAAGGGACGTTAAACGCATATTGAATTAAACGATGATCACAGTAAGGCACCCGAACTTCAAGCCCGGCGCCCATACTCATCCGATCTTTTCGATCCAGGAGTGTAGGCATGAACCGGGTGATGTTCAGATAGGACATGACTCGCATTTGGGCTGCCTTACCAGTTTCTCCATCGAGTAACGGCACTTCAGCTACAGCATCTGAATAACGATCCGCGAGATATTCCAGCGGCTTGATCCATTCCCGAATGTCCGGGGATAACAATCCTGCTCGCATGTCAGGCGCTACAGACCATGGGAATGTACCGGAGTTCAGCATCTCTTCCCGATGGAACCAGGGATAACCGCCAAATACTTCATCTGCCGCTTCGCCTGAAATGGCAACCGTGGCTCCTTTTTTGATTTCTTTACAGAAGAGATAGAGGGAGGAATCCACATCTGCCATGCCCGGCAAATCACGCACGAGCATCGCCTGAGTCAGGGCATGAACCAGTTCACCATTTTCAATCTCAATCCAGTGATGATCCGTCTTCAGTTCATCCACCATTCGCTTAATCCAGGGGCCATCAGCACCAGGCTGGAAGGAATGGGCCTGAAAATGCTTTGCATTATCCACATAGTCGACCGAATACGTGCTGACTTGGCCCTGACCGGTACGGTTGTAATAATCCACCGCTAAAGCAGACAAAGCGCTGGAATCCAGTCCTCCTGACAACAGGGAGCAGACGGGAACGTCCGAGGCAAGCTGCCGTTCTAATGTATCCTGCAACAGGCTGCGCACCTCGGCAGCTGTTTCTTCCAGATTATGTTCGTGATGCTGACTTTCCAGCTTCCAGTAGGCATAGGTTTTGATACCGTTTCGGTTGTAGATAAGCGCATGGGCAGGTTTGAGCTCGTTAAGCGAGGAATATACGCCGTGTCCAGGTGTGCGGGCAGGACCGACAATAAATACCTCTGCCAATCCTTCAGGGCCAACAGCAGCTTCAACATCCGGATGGAGGAGCAGTGCTTTGGGCTCTGAGCCGAATACAAGGGTATCTTTTGCATTACTGTAGAACAGGGGTTTGACCCCGAGGCGGTCACGTGCGATAAAAACCTGTTCGCGTCCACCATCCCATATGGCAAAAGCAAAAATTCCGTTAAACCGGTCAACACAGGCTGGTCCCCACTCAATATAAGAGGCGAGCAGCACTTCCGTATCACATTGTGTGCGGAAATGGTGTCCCCGCTGGAGCAATTCCTTTTTCAACTCGGGGGCATTGTATAGTTCTCCGTTATACACGACGGTATAGGAGGTGTCTCCCTGTAACGCATGCATGGGCTGAGCCCCGTTCTCCGGGTCCATAACGCTGAGACGCCGATGTCCGAACGCACAAGGATTGGAGATCCATGTACCTGAAGCGTCGGGCCCCCGGTTCGACAAGCTGTCCGTCATCCGGACCAGCAGCTCTGATTCCTGGGTCAAGTCCCGATTCCACTGTATGAAGCCGGTTATACCGCACATGGTTTGTTCATCCTTTCTTAGTCGAGTCATTCATCCGAATGGCTGCTTAAGTTGCTAACAGCCAGCAAATGTTGTCTTTTTCGTCAGAAGTCGTAACAAATATATGCCGAAAGCAGGCATAAAATGTCTGTCCTCTTCGGAAACTAGTTCTAGGGACAACGGCCTCAACATGCCTGTGAAGGAGAGAACTTGCAAATGGACAGTATGACCTATTATGTATCTGTCATGGGGCGCTCCGTTATTCCGGACCTGTACGCAACGTCGTATGAATGGGTTATCCATGCGACGCCTCAAGAGGCGGAACAATTACTGGGACTGCTTAATCTAATGCAGGAAAAAGAGGAAGAAGCCTTTCCAGGAATGGTATTCCCTTTGCCGGAGGAGTCTGTAAACCGTGCATATGAATCTGTATTACAGCAGGTGTATCGGGAGATATATCGCTTGGGAACACCGGAGACCCGATACCAGATCGAACAAAGTACATGAAATGGACAAAGGAGCGCGATAACAAATGTATGCCATTCAGGATGCCAAAATACGCAGATTAACCGAAGTGGATGGATTGTCTTGTGCAGAAGTTGAGGTGCAGCCTGGAAATACGGGGGACCCGTCTTTGCTTGTATACGTTGCGGCAACCCAGCCAGGGAACTCGCTAGAAGTCGTTCGAATTGTACGCAATCATTCGGATGCTGTCCTGGACTGGTACAATAACAATATGCACACAGCGTTTGAAGATGCCACGGAAACGGCGTTTGAGAACAGTGAAGGCATTACAGCAGGAGAGGATAAAGCCCGGTTTCAGAGTGAACTGCTTGCTTTTGGCTTACTGGGGCCGACTCTTCAGCGCTATTTGGTGGGGCAGGCGTAAGGCGAGTGTTCCAACAAATGCCGATAGGGGCAAAGGATAAGCGGAATTACCCGGTGCCATACTAAAATCAAGTTCCGGGGAGGTGATAGCAATGGCTTCCAAGTTCAAGAAAAACAAAGGAAACCTTTACGCGCATCATACCGAGTTTGCCGAGGAAGTGCTAGCCATAAACAGCAAGCGTCCTGTCCAGAAAAATCCGTGGCGTCAGGGAAACAAGTAACCGGAATGCAGAAACCCGCCCTTCTTCCGAAAGGCGGGTTTTTGAATGTTTAATTTAACTTGATTGTGAAAACTTGTGGTCAGGCATATTCACGCAGCACTTGAATCCCTTTAACGATATTGTATACAAAACTTAATGCATAAATGACAAAGAACAGAATTACAAATCCGACAGCGGAACCGAAACTGTGGGCGGTAACGAAGAAATAAAGTAGCGGAATTGCCGCAAGAAACGGGAATATATGCGAAAATAAGGCCCGTTTAGCATGTCCCTCAATATAGTTGTCTTTGGCAACAATCCAAATAATGATGGGAAACAGGAACGGGGCGAAGAAAATACTAAAATAGGATAATGCTGATAACAGTTGTCTCATAGCGTTTCTCTCCTTTATCTAATTCAGTGAAATGTATGTATGCAAAAGATTACCCAGCAATACTCATCGTGAATATGTTTGCCCATTTTCTATATGCATCTGAGCTTAATATCCTCAATATTGCCTGCTTAAAGCATTCATATTCTGTACCTGTGTTGAGTATGAAAATAATACGTTCAAGTCATGTGGAAAGATGCAATTATTAATTTTTTTATAAAACTATTGAAAAATATAGAAAACGGAGTATAATAGGAATCGCGCCGTATTTTTTATACATATTTGTCTCAGTAGCTCAGCAGGATAGAGCAACGGCCTTCTAAGCCGTCGGTCGGGGGTTCGAATCCCTCCTGGGACGTAAGAAAAAGCTTCCTTCGGGAAGCTTTTTTGCGTTCTGGGGATGAGAGCCCCAAAGGTTCGTCGGAGGATAAGCTTCGGGAGGAATACTTCGCAGTCTCGACTGAATACGGCAAGAGTGAGGGAATCTGCTGTTCATGGAAAGAGTCGAAAGTACATAGGTATAACCTATT
Source organism: Paenibacillus sp. 1A_MP2 (assembly GCF_052244825.1). Lineage (NCBI taxonomy): Bacteria > Bacillati > Bacillota > Bacilli > Caryophanales > Paenibacillaceae > Paenibacillus > Paenibacillus sp. 1A_MP2. Next base: position 1,886,942 of record NZ_JBQQCS010000001.1, read on the forward strand.
AAGTATATAGAGTTTATATATTTAAATAATAAACCATCTTGTGACACAATGAAGATATCAATCATGAAAGCGATGGTGGTATCATGCAATCAATGAATCAATGGCAAGCGGATGAATATGATAACAAACTGGCTTTTGTATCGGGTTACGGTAAAAGTCTGATCTCATGGCTTCAACCTCAAAAGGGGGAGTATATTCTCGACTTGGGATGCGGAACGGGGGATTTGACGTACGAAATTTCTGTAGCGCAGGCTGAGGTGGTTGGCATGGATGCATCACCAGACATGATTCGTCGTGCGAGGGAAAAGTTTCCCGATATCGCGTTCGTGGAAGGTGATGGACATCAGTTTGAGACGAGCAGGCTCTATGATGCGGTCTTTTCCAATGCAGCACTGCATTGGATGCGAAGTCCGCGACTTGTAGTGGACAGTATATGGAGGTCTTTGAAGCCCGGAGGACGTTTTGTAGCGGAGTTCGGAGGCAAAGGAAATGTGCAGATCATTGTAGATGCATTAGAGGAAGTATTTGAACAAAAAACTGGCATTCGTGGATCAGAGCGCAATCCCTGGTATTTCCCGACGATTGGGCAATATAGCAACATTCTGGAACAAGACGGATTTTTGGTACGACAGGCCTACCATTATGACCGCCCTACCCGACTAGCGGATGGTGAACAGGGTATAGAGGGCTGGTTGACTCATTTTGGTGGGGACTATTTTGAGGGGTTGAATCAGGAGCAGATTCAGAAAATCTGTCGTGAAACCAGCCAAATGGTTGTGCCAAAACTCTGGAAAGATGATGCAATCTATGCCGATTACAAGCGTCTTCGTATTGAAGCCGTGAAGCCAGAACGTTAAATAAGTAAATGAAATATCTTTGTTAAATGAACTCATATCCTATTTTTTTATCAAAATCTCCGATCACATAAAGGCTGAGAATCTCTTTCAGATGAAGAGGATCTTGGCCTTTTTTTCTATGCAGTAATTAAAAATTGAAATATTCAATCGACAAATAAATACAATTTTACACGTTTCTCTTACTCAAGAACCATATAAGTAATTTTTATATCATAATTGTAATTATTTAGAAGGGAAATCTGTTATTTTAGTAGAATAATTTACCAAGGGTCAATCTTCTTGCAGATAGGGCGGTGAGTTCTCACAGGTATTGCAGTACTTGTCATAGCAGGACCCAGGTGATTGGTGAGGTACTTTCATATTGAGAAGGAGGGGCATAGCCTTGAATAAAAGATTGATATCCATATTGTTAAGTATTCTAATGACTTTTTCTATCATCATGCCAGCGGCCGGAGCCGCTCCTGTAGGTGTTCAGCTTGAGAACTCGCTAAGCAAGGCTGAAGCCACACAATGGAGAGAGATTCTTGCCCAGCGGGAAGAACAGCTTGCAGCAGATCCATTTTTGGACAAGAGCTTGGAAGGTCTCGGGGGAGAGAAAACACGAGTAATTGTTGAGCTCTCCAATAAGCCAGTTGCTGTGGCGCAAGGCGAATCTACCCTCTCAGGTAAATCTTTTACCTCCTCTATGGAAACAAAGGCTGTGACTCAAGTGGAGCAACAACAAGAGTCATTTGCACAGAGCCTCACTCAGAATAAAATCAAACATGAAGTATTGGAAAATTACGCATACGCCCTAAATGGTGTAGCCATCGAACTTAAGGGCAACCAATTGGGACAGTTGCTTCGCATACCGGGTGTTGTCAGTGTATATCCTGACCTTGAAATTACCGTAGCCCCGGAAACAGATGAAGTGAATCCTTATATGAAAGATACCGCACCATTTATTGGCGCCCCTGAAGTATGGAATCTGGGATACAAAGGAAAAGGCGTCAAAGTGGGTGTTATTGATACAGGAATTGATTATGAGCATCCTAATTTGCAAGATGCCTACAAAGGTGGATGGGATTTCGTAGGAAATGACAATGATCCTTACGAAACAACACATGAAGAGTGGAAGGTTTCTGGTCAACCGGAATTCAATGATACGGGAAGCTCCTATTATACTTCCCATGGTACTCACGTAGCAGGTACCATTGCTGCTCGTGAAGCAGGGGACTACGGCATTGTCGGAGTTGCTCCTGAAGCGGATATCTATGCCTATCGTGTTCTTGGACCTTATGGCAGTGGACAGACCTCATGGGTACTGGGGGAATTGATCGTTCCGTTGCTGATGGTATGGACGTGATCAATCTCTCACTGGGTAACGCTGCCAATGATCCAAGTTATATTACCTCGGTTGCTCTTAACAACGCCATGTTGGCTGGCGTGACAGCTGTTGTGGCGAGTGGTAACAATGGTCCTAACCGCTATACATTGGGCTCCCCAGGAGCATCGGCTATGGCGATTACTGTAGGTAACTCTACAGGCCCTAGCCAAACCATTACAGCCAACACTCATTTCTGGATTGGTGAGGAAGGTAAAGGTACGCTTCCTGAAGAACAGCCTGTCCCTGAGGTTGAGCCATCTCCTGAGCTGGGAACAGCACCGGGAACGGATACTTCTGAAATTCCGGCTCAAGGCGAACCATCAACAACACCGGAAGATGCGGTTGGTGAAGCTGCTTTGTCCGAATCGGAGCAAGGTGGAGTATCATCCGAAACACCTGCCGATGCTGCATCACCTACTGCTGAGAACAGTGAATCAGAAGATCCTACTCAACCAGCCTCCCCATCTGCGCCGATCGAAACATCTCCAGAGGTTGCACCTGCAAAAGAAGAGTCTGCGATTGCTCCAACGAAAACAGAACAAAGTCCATTGGCTGTTACTGAGTCGGTGTACCGTCTTGATGTAATGGGCTGGAGCCTTTCAGCTGATCTGGAATCTGTTTTGACAGATCAATATGGGCTTGTATTTGCCGGGTTGGGTAAACCGACCGATTTTGAAGGCAAGGATTTTACGGGTAAAGTGGCTTTTGTACAGCGTGGTGAGCTGGCATTTGTGGAGAAAGTAGCCAATGCCAAAGCGGCTGGTGCTGTTGCAATTATCGTATATAACAATATTCCAGGCCCGATCGGTGTGAGCTTGGGAGATAATTTTGAACTCATTCCAACCTTGAGCATGCCGAAGGAAGATGGAGAAAGTATCAAAGCTGAGCTGGATGCCGGCCAACGTGTTGAAGTGAGCTTCAATGATTTTGTTAAAGGCCAAACGGCTGGCGATGAAATGAATACATCCAGTTCCCGCGGACCAGCCAAGGTGACTCTGGATATCAAACCGGATGTAGTTGCGCCTGGTACCAGCATTTTGTCTACTGTTCCTGCCTATGGCAAGGATGAGCCTGGAGCAGATTATTCACAGGCCTATGATCGTAAATCAGGTACAAGTATGGCTACACCTCATGTTGCCGGACTGGTTGCCCTGTTGATTGAAAAGCACAGTGACTGGACACCATTTGATATCAAAGTTGCACTCATGAACAATGGTAAAGTTCTCGATACGACGAAATATGATGTATTTGATCAAGGTGCAGGACGTATTCAAGCGGTGAAAACAATTGATCCTGCTGCCCTGGTTAAAGTATTGGATGTAACGAAATATACAGAGAATGGGACGGTAGTTGAGAAGCCTAATGTTACAGGTAGTGTCAATTTCGGCAACTTCCTGAACACGGACGAAAAAACCGTCAGCAAAACGATTAAAGTGGAGTCGCTGAATGGCAGCGGTGGAAACTACACAGTGAGCGTGAATCCAACACGTACGGTGCCAGGCGTATCCGTTGTGGTGGACAAGAGCTCTTTTACACTGAGTGGTGAGGAAGAGTTGCAGGTGACCATTACCGTTCCAAAAGGGGTTACTGCGGTATCAGAAGCGCAAGGATATCTTCAGTTGTCTGATGGAACGAACACATTCACGGTTCCTTATGTCGCTCATTTCAACGTAACACAGGCAGGCGTTAAATACATTGAGACTGTAAAAGGTACAGAGAAGAACCCGTTCCATTATCCATTGAAGTCTGATGGTACGCTGGATACACTCAATGTAGCTATGGAATTCCATAATCCCATGAATTTTGCACTTATTGAGATCTTCGATGGACTTAATCCGGAAGGGGGTTATTATGGAGATGGATATATTGGATCTATCTTTGGCAGCTACTACAATTTCGCTGCTAACACAAGATATAATCTGGCTTGGGATGGACAGTATGCAGATTACACTACAGACGAGGTAACTACAATTCCGGATGGTCTTTACACGGTTGACATCACAACAATCGGTGTGGATGGCAAAACATATATTGAAGATACTTCTCCATTTTTGGTGAAAAAAAATGCTCCGGTTGTAACGGCACCAGAAAAGTTGGACTTCAAACAAGATGAAGCTGCTCTCATTAACGGCAGCGTGAATGACTTGTACTTCCGTGTCGCTCCTGCGCTTAAAGATAGCTGGAACATCGAGTTTGACCCGGCGGCTGCCTTGAAAGCAACATACGTCCTGAAAAAAGCGGATGGTTCAACATATAAAGATGGTGTTTTTGAAGTGAAGCCTGATGGTAGCTTCAGTCTTCCTTTGGAGGGCATCCAAGCAGGTGAATATACTGTTGAACTTACGGTAAAAGACCAACAGGGGCTTTCTGGCAAGGCCACTACGGCACTAAGTCTGAAGTCCACGGAGACCGAGCCGGAAACTCCAGCTGTCAAAGCGCCTGGAACACCTGTGTTGTCTCATAATAATTGGGTTGGTAATGGCCTGAGCGAAGGCTCATATATCGTTACCATGAACCTGTGGTGGGGCGAGAACGCCACCAGCTACAAGCTATATGAGGACGGGGTTTTGATCGATACGCAGAAGTTGACCTACAATGCGCCTCTGGCACAGTTTGCCCAAACGAAGATCACAGGCAAAGCCAACGGCACCTATACGTACGTAGCCGAGCTAACGAACGACAAAGGGACCACGCGGAGTCAGACACTGAAAGTCAAAGTTACCAACGCAGCGCCAGGCAAAGCAGTCTCTCTCAAGATAACTGGGATGGCGACGGTAATTATAAGGTAACTATGAACTTGTGGTGGGGAACCAATGCTACCGAGTATCGCCTCTACGAGAATGATAAGTTGATCGACACTCAAGCACTCCATGCGGTTACGCCTAATGCGCAAAGCGCTGTTACTTCGGTGTCTGGACGCACTTCAGGCACCTATACGTACCGGGCTGAGTTACTCAACGCAGCGGGTGTCACCAGCACCGACAAGATCACAGTAAAGGTGAAGTAAGTTCTTCGATACTAATTTATTGAAGGAATTGTTTTGCATAAGCGGTCTTCATCCCGAACTCTTGCGGGATGGAGGCCGTTTTTTATTTTGGTCTTTTATTGCCACATGAATGGATAGCTACACTTTTATAACGAAACGCTCCCCTTGGGTGACAGGTTTTATTAGCCTGCACCCAAGGGGAGCGTAATTAAACGTCAAAATAATTGATAGAAGTTATCCTTTTTTTGAATCTAGCCAATCACTCGATTCTTGCTGGCCTTGATCCCTGCGATCAGTAAAACAATGGCAAGGATAACCTGTACCAGCAACGGAAGGGTCCATCCTTTTGTCCAGTCATGAAGCACGCCGAACAGCAAAGGTCCGAAGGCCGCCAGCATGTACCCAAAGGATTGAGCCATTCCTGAAAGTCCCGCAGCCTGTCTTGCATCAGCCGTACGCAGTACGAAAAGCATGGTTACAAGTCCGAACGATGCTCCGGCTCCAACTCCGGCCAAAGCAACACCGACAGTTACGAGAGAGGAAATACCGCTTAGAAGGAATGCGTATCCCAGAATCAGACATGAGCCTGTAATTGCTGTCAACCCACGTTGATCTTTCATTCGTCCAGCCAGAATCGGAACGATAAACGTTACCGGAACACTAACCATTTGCATCAGGGATAGCATCCAGCCCGCTGAAGAGGAACTGAAACCCTGATCAGATAAAACCTCAGGCAGCCAAGTAATTGTAGTGTAAAAAATTAAAGATTGCAGTCCCATGAACAGTGTGACATGCCATGCTAAGGAAGATGAAATAAGACGAACCGGCTTCGTTTCCGTTCTCGAAGCCACGTAAACTTCGCCGCGCCGTCCAGAACGGACATGAGGCAGCCAGAGAATCAGGGCCAGAATGGACAGTATAGCCCACATGCCGAGTGAGGCATGCCATCCCATGGAGGTTAACCCTGCCGCGGGAACACTGATTCCTGAGGCGATAGCGCCCCATATATTCATGGACACGGAATAGAGACCAGTAACGAGTCCTACACGCAATGGGAAATCCCGCTTAATCAGACTGGGCAGCAATACGTTGCTCAGGGCAATGCCGCATCCGAGAATCGCTGTTCCTGCGAAGAGAACGGGAACAGAGGGTATGAACCGGAGGGCAACACCTATGGTCACAAGAATTATGGCAGTTAACAGAGCAGTTTCAAGTCCAAATCTTCGCGCCAATTTTGGAGCGAAGGGAGAGATTGCCGCAAAGGCAAGCAAAGGAAGAGAGGTCAGCAAGCCTGCCATGGTATGACTTATTCCTGTATCTGTACGAATCAGATCCACGATTGGACCTGTTGCCGTAATCGGTGAACGCATTGTCGCTGCAATAACGATAATGCCTGCCAGTAAGAGTCCAAGTTTCATGGATGCTGACGATGAATTATCGACTGCAGACTGGTTAGGTGAGTTTTGTTGTAAAGATGAGGGCATGATAAATCTCCTATGTTTTATTTGTCTAATATGTATGCATTGATACATACATACACACAAACCAGCATAACATTCCATGTCAACATCAGACAATGAACGTATCCGATTATCCCCAGAACGCAAAAAAAAGCTTCCCGAAGGAAGCTTTTCTTATTACGTCCCAGGAGGGATACTCTCCTTGCAGTCGAGACTGCGAAGTAGTGCTCCCGAAGCTGATGCTCCGACGAACCGTTGGGGTTCTCATCCCCAGAACGCAAAAAAAGCTTCCCGAAGGAAGCTTTCTTATTACGTCCCAGGAGGGATACTCTCCTTGCAGTCGAGACTGCGAAGCAGTGCTTCCGAAGCGGATGCTCCGACGAACCATTGGGGTTCTCATCCCCAGAACGCAAAAAAGCTTCCCGAAGGAAGCTTTTTTATGACGTCCCAGGAGGGATACTCTCCTTGCAGTCGAGACTGCGAAGTAGTGCTCCCGAAGCGGATGCTCCGACGAACCGTTGGGGTTCTCATCCCCAGAACGCAAAAAAAAGCTTCCCGAAGGAAGCTTTCTTTATAACGTCCCAGGAGGGATTCGAACCCCCGACCGACGCCTTAGAAGGGCGTTGCTCTATCCAGCTGAGCTACTGAGACATGAATTTTTTCAAGCAAAATTGATTTTATCATAAATAATGATGAATATCAAACATTTTATTTAAAACTATTTTTCGTATATGATATTTGGCGGCAGTAACGTTTTTTTCATTATAATTAAGGTTATGTTAGAATATCAGAAGAACTCAAAAAATAGATCGACTTTCGTTTAATATACATCTATTTATGGTTGATTGCGACTGGAGATTCAGGATACAGAGGAGGTGCTCCTATTAAGGAATCCACGACCCCGGAAACCGAGCATAGCAACAATATCGTGCTGTTTCCTAAGACGCTGGACTATTACCAGATTCAATTGACGGTTATGCTTGAAAATGAACGCTATGGTGAAGCGATGGACCTGCTTCGCTTTTTGCTGCAATGCCAAGGACAGGAAGAGCGGCATTATGACGAATGGCGAGCGTTGCTCGAATGGCTTGAAGCTGCTTTCCCTCACTATGGAGAGGATTTACCAGTGGTCCATGAAGAGCGTGAGGAAGAGGAAGTCAGTGAAGAGGACATGGCACGCCAACATGCGAGAACCAAGCTTGAGCAGGATGATGGCTATGCGGATAAATTGCTTCATACCGTGATGGAGGAACCTTTATCTGATCAGACAATGTTGGCGCTGGAGCAGCTTGCTTATCTCGATCGGCCAGAAATTGATGATTCGCTTACCGGATGGCTGAAAGACAAGACACTGCATCCTTTGCTACAGTTCCGTGTGCTTCAGACATTACGCCGTCGTGGTGTTCAAGGCATTATTGCATTTACTCGTGGCGAAGAGCCGGTTGAAGTGGAGATTGATACTGTTCCGCTTAGACCTGAGGATTTCCCGCTTCAGATTGTTCAGATTCTTGAAAGGGTGGCAGATCAGACGGAGGTTCATGAGCCTACACTCTTTTATTTTGCACAAGAACTGTGGATTCAATATGTTATGGCTGTGTATGGAACCCGTGATTATATGTCGATGTTGGAAGAAAATGATTCCATGACAGATATATGGGCAGCCGCTCTACATATGACCGTTGCAGATAGTCTGGGCGGTTCGCATGACGAGGAAGATACTCGCTCAATGTATGCTGTGACAGGGGCGATGCGCTTTCGCCTGGAGCAAGCATATCGATCAATGAAACAGTTTGTATCTGCCGGATTGGACGGTTAATAGGAGCCGGAAACGTTTTCCTCAAACCCTATCAAGGGATTCCCCTTGAAAAAGAATCTAATCTTGTTTATACTAAAATGGTTATTTTGTACGTGATTGTCTACGTGAACATGTGAATTTTGGAGGGGAAAGTATACAATGAAAGCAACTTGGGAAAAGATAGAGAAGAACCTTGGGGTTCTTGAGGTTGAAGTGGGTGCAGATCGTGTAACTGCAGCACTCGACAAAGCTTTTAATAAAGTAGTTAAACAAGCAAACGTACCTGGATTCCGTAAAGGTAAAGTTCCACGTCCAATCTTCGAAGCTCGTTTTGGTGTGGAAAGCTTGTATCAAGAAGCAATTGACATTTTGCTTCCTGAAGCTTACACAGAAGCAATCGACCAAACGGATATCTTTCCGGTTGACCGCCCAGATGTAGATGTGGAACAATTCGCTAAAGGACAAGTATTCAAGTTCAAAGCGAAAGTAACGGTTAAACCTGAAGTTACACTGGGTGACTACAAAGGCGTTGAAGTTGCTGTAGCCAAACATGAAGTAACGGATGTAGAAGTGACTGAAGAACTCGAGCGTCTTCAACAACGTCACGCAGAACTCGTTGTTATCGACGAAGGCTCTGCACAAAACGGCGATGTTGCTGTAATCGACTTTGACGGCTCCGTTGATGGTGTACCGTTCGAAGGCGGACAAGCTGAGCGTTATTCCCTGGAACTTGGTTCCAACACGTTCATCCCAGGATTTGAAGAACAGGTTTTGGGTCTGTCCACAGGCGACTTCAAAGACGTTGAAGTAACTTTCCCAGAGAGCTACCATGCGGCTGAACTGGCTGGCAAACAAGCGGTATTCAAAGTGAAAGTGCATGAAATCAAACGTAAACAACTTCCTGAACTGGATGACGAGTTTGCAAAAGATGTTAGCGAATTCGATACGCTTGAAGAGTACAAAGCTGATCTGAAAACACAATTGGAATCCCGTAAAGCAGACGAAGCCAAAGCAGCTCAAGAAAATGCTGTTGTAGAAAAAGTGGCTGAAAATGCTGAAGTGGACATTCCAGCAGCAATGGTTGAAAGTGAAGTACAAAACATGATGCGTGATTTCGACAACCGTCTGCGCAACCAAGGTATGAACCTGGAAATGTTCCTGAGCTTCTCCGGTCAAACTCAAGCTGACCTGAGAGGACAAATGCAGGAAGATGCTTCCAAACGTGTTCGCAACAACCTGGTTCTTGAAGCAGTTGGTAAAGCGGAGAACATCGAAGTGTCTGACGAAGAAGTTAACCAAGAACTCGAAAAAATGGCTGAATCCTACAAGCGTCCTGCTGAAGAGATTCGTGGCATTCTTGAGGGTAATGGTTCCTGGACAGCCTTCGTGATGAAGTGAAACTGCGTAAAACGATTGATGTTCTCGTTGAGAACAGCAAAGTCGTTGAAGCTGTTGAAGCTCCAGCTGAAGAAGTTGCTGCAGAAGCTGACGAAAAATAAGACAAGCTGTTATGTAATGAACAGCTGAATAAACGATAAGGCACGTGAATCATTGCGTGCCTTATTTTTAAATTATGGCATCCATTTTATAGAGGATTCAGTAATAATATGGATGTAATTCTTTGTGGTGTCGCTGATGCATATTCAACGTCCTATGGTTCTCCTGCAAATAAAAAAAAGGCGAAACGGCATAGGATTGCTCCGATTTGCACATACATAGAAAACATGGTTAAATATGATCAGGCTAAAAAGTAAACTCACTTAGGCTTTACACCGCTTGTGAAAAATGACATTGTCACAGGAACGTGTTAGAATGAATTTGGGTTTGCTTTACAGGTAGCCTATGTCTAATTACATGTAGAAAAGAGGTTGGTCTCATGAGTCTGGTGCCAATGGTTGTAGAACAAACCAATCGAGGCGAGCGTTCTTACGATATATATTCGCGTTTGCTGAAGGATCGCATTATTTTTCTAACCAGTGCGATTGATGACGATGTAGCCAATCTTGTCATAGCACAGCTTTTGTTTTTGGCAGCCGACGATCCTGAGAAGGATATCAGCCTGTACATTAATTCACCTGGTGGTTCTGTCACCGCAGGGATGGGTATATACGATACGATGCAATATATCAAACCGGATGTATCAACCATTTGCGTAGGTATGGCAGCAAGCATGGGCTCGTTATTGCTGACAGCCGGTGCTCCTGGCAAACGATATGCACTGACGAACAGTGAAGTGATGATTCATCAGCCGCTTGGCGGCGTTCAAGGACAGGCTGCGGATATCAAAATTCACGCGGAATGGATTATTAAAACACGTCAAAAACTGAATCAAATATACGTCGATCGTACAGGTCAACCCCTTGAGAAAATCGAGCGGGACACAGACCGTGACTTTTTCATGAGTGCTGAGGAAGCCAAAACGTACGGCATTATTGACCAGGTGCTCAGCAGACCGATCAATTCCTAAAGGGGTGGTTTCATGTTTAAATTTAACGATGAGAAAGGGCAATTGAAATGCTCTTTTTGCGGTAAATCTCAGGAACAGGTGCGCAAACTGGTCGCTGGACCAGGCGTTTACATTTGTGATGAATGTATCGAACTTTGCACTGAAATCGTTGAGGAAGAGCTCGGTCATGACGAAGAACTGGACCTCAAAGATATTCCAAAACCAAAAGAAATCCGTGATATTCTGGACCAGTACGTTATTGGACAGGATCAGGCGAAGAAGTCTTTGTCTGTTGCGGTTTACAATCACTATAAACGGATCAACACACAAAGCAAGATTGAGGACGTTGAATTGCAAAAGAGTAACATTTTGCTGTTAGGACCTACGGGTTCAGGTAAAACGTTGCTTGCGCAAACGATGGCCAAAATCCTTAATGTTCCTTTTGCTATTGCGGATGCGACTTCATTGACAGAAGCTGGTTATGTCGGCGAGGATGTAGAGAACATTCTGCTCAAGCTGATTCAAGCTGCTGACTATGATGTGGAAAAAGCAGAGCGCGGCATTATTTATATCGATGAAATTGATAAAGTAGCACGTAAATCCGAGAACCCATCCATTACACGGGATGTATCGGGTGAAGGAGTTCAACAGGCACTTTTGAAAATCCTGGAAGGAACTGTAGCTTCTGTACCACCACAAGGTGGCCGTAAGCATCCACATCAGGAATTCATTCAAATTGATACCACCAACATCTTGTTCATTTGCGGCGGTGCCTTTGATGGGCTGGAGCAAATGATCAAACGCCGGATCGGTAAAAAAGTCATTGGCTTTAACACCGTTACGGAACAAAAAGATCTTAAACCAGGTGAATATCTGGGTATGGTATTGCCGGAAGACTTGCTGAAATTTGGTCTAATTCCGGAGTTTGTAGGCCGTTTGCCAGTCATCTCCACTTTGGAGCCACTGGACGAAGACACATTGGTACGGATTCTTTCCGAGCCGAAAAATGCGCTTACGAAACAATACCAAAAGCTGCTTGAGCTGGATAATGTGAATCTGGTGTTCGAACCAGGAGCATTGCTGGCGATTGCGAAGGAAGCCATTAAACGTAACACAGGTGCACGTGGACTGCGCGCGATTATCGAGGGCATTATGCTTGAGATTATGTACGAAGTGCCTTCCCGTGATGATGTTACGAACTGTGTCATTACTGAAGAGGTCGTTGAGAAGAGAGTCGTGCCTGAATTGAGTCAAAGGAAGGACGACAAGCAGGAAGAAAGTGCCTAACTACAGGTGAATATTCCGTTTCAACACTGAAATATAGACTTGTCAGTTCTCCACTCCTGGCAGAAGACGATTTCATGTCTCTGTCAGGGTGGAGCTTTGACGTTGTGGGGAGAGAAATCACTCATGTTTTTAAGACAAGATACACGTCCCGTAAAAGTGGGGAACTTAACGATTGGTGGCAGCAACGATGTCATCATTCAGAGCATGTGTACAACGAAAACGGCAGACGTAGAGGCAACCGTTGCAGAGATTTTGCGTTTGGAAGAAGCAGGCTGTCAAGTGGTGCGTGTAACGGTGAACAATGAGGAAGCTGCCGCAGCCATCAAGGAAATCAAGAAACGGATCCATATTCCGCTCGTAGCGGATATCCATTTTAATTATAAACTGGCTCTTCTTGCGATTGAGAACGGCATCGATAAAGTGCGGATTAATCCCGGTAATATCGGTAAACGTTCCAAAGTTGAGGAAGTCGTCAAAGCTTGTAAAGAGAAGGGTATTCCGATTCGGATCGGGGTAAACGCAGGTTCTCTGGAAAATCATTTGCTTGAAAAATATGGTTATCCAACAGCTGATGCTATGGTAGAAAGTGCACTTTATCACATTGGTATTCTTGAGGAATTGGATTTCCACGATATTATCGTGTCTCTCAAAGCTTCGGATGTACCGATGGCGATTGAAGCTTATACCAAAGCGGCTCAAATCATTCAGTATCCTTTACACCTGGGGATTACCGAGGCGGGCACATTGTTCTCGGGTACAATCAAAAGTTCTGCGGGTATGGGTGCCTTGTTATCTATGGGCATTGGTTCGACGATGCGGATATCGCTTAGTGCGGATCCGGTTGAAGAAATTAAGGTTGCTCGTGACCTGCTCAAAACCTTTGGTCTGATCTCCAATGCAGCTACGCTGATTTCCTGTCCAACCTGTGGACGTTTGGATATCGATCTCTTCTCCATTGCTAATGAGGTGGAAGAGTATATTTCCAAACTCAAGGTGCCGATTAAAGTATCGGTGCTGGGTTGTGCGGTTAACGGTCCGGGTGAAGCGAAGGAAGCGGATATCGGTATTGCCGGTGCACGCGGGGAAGGTTTGTTATTCCGTCATGGTAAAATGATCCGTAAAGTGCCGGAAGAAATCATGGTTGAGGAATTGAAAAAGAGATCGACATCATCGTGGAAGCCTATGAAACCACAGGAGTTATTCCTGGTCGCTCGCACTGATTGATTCATATCACTTCTGTAACAGCCCGTCATCAATGACGGGCTGTTTTTTGTTCTTCAACATACAATTTCCAGATCACCCGTTTACGTCTCGGTGAAAAGGCTATACTACCAAGTATTAGCATGATCTCATATGAGAATAGGGATAGAACAGGAGGATGTTGAGACATGGAATTTGGTATGGTCATAATGATGATCCAGTTATTTTTTGGTGTGGTGATCGGTTTGTATTTCTGGAATTTGCTTCGTGGCCAGAAAACGAATCGCAGTGCGGTGGAGCGTGAATCCCGCAAGGAACTGGAGAAGCTGCGGAAGCTGCGCTCCATTTCACTCACCAAGCCTCTGGCAGAGAAGACGCGTCCAGCAACCATCAATGACATTGTAGGGCAAAAAGACGGACTTCGCGCTCTTAAAGCCGCGTTATGCAGTGCTAATCCCCAGCATGTCATTATATATGGACCACCAGGGGTGGGGAAAACAGCCGCTGCAAGGGTGGTTTTGGAGGAAGCCAAAAAGAATCCGTCATCGCCCTTTAAGGCAGATGCCAAATTCACGGAACTTGACGCCACGACGGCGCGTTTCGATGAACGGGGTATTGCTGACCCTTTGATTGGTTCAGTGCATGATCCGATCTATCAGGGAGCGGGAGCGATGGGCGTAGCAGGTATTCCACAACCGAAACCGGGTGCCGTTACGAAGGCACATGGGGAATGCTGTTTATTGATGAGATCGGTGAACTGCATTCCATTCAGATGAATAAACTGCTGAAAGTCTTGGAGGACCGCAAGGTCTTTTTGGAAAGTGCGTACTATAACTCGGAAGACACGCATACTCCTGCTTATATCCACGATATTTTTCAAAATGGTCTGCCAGCCGATTTTCGTCTTGTCGGAGCGACGACTCGTTCGCCCCATGAACTGCCTCCAGCCTTGCGCTCGCGGTGCATGGAGGTCTATTTCCGTCCATTGCTTCCTGAAGAGATTGGGCGAATTGCGGAAGATGCTGTTCAGAAAATCGGGTTCAGTCCATGTCCAGAAGCCGTTGATGTAGTCAAGCGATATGCAACCAATGGACGCGAGGCGGTTAACATTATTCAGCTCGCTGCTGGGCTGGCCTTGACCGAAAAACGTGAAACGCTGCAGGCGTCGGATGTGGAATGGGTTGCTGGCAGCAGCCAGATTCAGCCCCGGCCAGATCGCAAGGTGCCTTTGCAGCCACAGATTGGTTTTGTGAATGGCTTGGCCGTATATGGACCCAATATGGGCACCATTTTGGAGATTGAAGTATCCGCTGTTCCGGCTCTTCGAGATCAGGGACGGATTAACATCACGGGAGTTGTGGATGAAGAAGAGATTGGAGGCGGTTCGCGCACACTCCGGCGAAAAAGTATGGCTAAAGGATCGGTTGAAAATGTGTTAACCGTATTAAAGGCCATGGGCATTCGTCCTAACGACTATGATTTACACGTCAACTTCCCAGGTGGAACGCCAATTGATGGTCCATCTGCCGGGATTGCCATGGCCACAGCCATTACATCAGCCATCCAGGGGCGTCCGATTGATCACGAGACAGCGATGACTGGCGAGATCAGTATCCATGGACGGGTAAAACCAATCGGCGGTGTACTTGCCAAAGTGGAAGCTGCATTCCAGGCGGGTGCAAAGACGGTCATTATTCCCGCCGAGAACTGGCAGTCCATCTTTGAAAATCTGGATGGCTTACGCGTTGTTCCGGTCGATACCGTTGAAGACGTGTTCCGTGAAGTATTTGACTGGGTACCTAATGAAGAGCAAACAAAACAATTAAACCTTGCGGAGGAGTCAGCGACACCTGCACCGGAGATTTTTCCACCTGCATCCGCTTCATATTTACGTGTCGACTTGCCCCGTCCAGGACAGGTTACAGATTCGGGAAGCTGTTAGGCGCTTCCCTTCATTGGTTTTTTATGTGAACATTTGATAGAATAATGAATGACTACAACCTGAGAGCCATTGGAGGTGCGAAAGCGATGGGACCGAGCAAAGCGAAAGGTCGTCGTTTTCCTTTACTGCCTTTAAGAGGACTTCTCGTCTACCCGAGTATGGTACTGCATCTCGATGTGGGCCGGGAGAAATCGGTCAAGGCTTTAGAAAAAGCGATGGTAGAAGAACATTTGATTCTCCTATGTTCCCAAGCCGAGGTAAATATTGAAGAACCAACACAAGAGGATATTTTCAGAATCGGAACGGTTGCCAAGGTCAGACAGATGCTGAAGCTTCCAAACGGGACGATTCGTGTACTTGTGGAAGGCTTGGAACGGGCTGAAATCATTGAATATACGGATAACGAGGAATATTACGAAGTGCTGGCACAAGAGCTTCCTGAAGAGGAGAACAGTCATCCAGAAACGGATGCGCTGATGCGTACGGTTCTGAACCAGTTCGAAAATTATATTAATCTGTCCAAAAAGGTTACACCCGAGACACTTGCAGCTGTGTCTGATATCGAAGAACCAGGTCGATTGGCCGATGTTATTACAAGTCACCTGTCCTTGAAAATCAAGGACAAACAGGAGATTTTGGAAACCATCGACGTTCGTGAACGGCTGGAGAAGCTGCTGGACATCCTGAACAATGAGCGGGAAGTACTGGAGCTTGAACGCAAAATCAGTCAGCGTGTGAAGAAACAGATGGAGAAAACCCAGAAGGAATACTACCTTCGTGAGCAGATGAAGGCGATTCAGAAAGAGCTGGGTGAGAAAGAGGGCCGTGCCGGCGAGGTTGAGGAGCTCCGAGATCAGATGGAGGCTCTAAGCTTGCCGGACAAGGTGAAGGAAAAGGTTGAGAAAGAAATTGATCGACTGGAGAAGATGCCATCTAGTTCTGCCGAAGGCGGGGTTATCCGCAACTATGTCGATTGGTTGCTGGGGCTGCCTTGGACACAGATGACAGCGGACGATCTGGATATTCAAAAGGCTGAAGATGTGCTAAACGCAGATCATTACGGTTTGGAAAAACCGAAAGAGCGTGTGCTGGAATATCTGGCTGTTCAGAAGCTGGTGAAAAAGCTTAAAGGGCCAATCCTTTGTCTTGTTGGACCTCCAGGGGTCGGCAAAACGTCGCTTGCCCGCTCCATTGCCAGATCACTCGGACGCGAGTTTGTCAGAATATCGCTGGGTGGTGTGCGAGATGAAGCGGAAATTCGCGGACATCGTCGTACCTATGTTGGAGCAATGCCAGGGCGTATCATTCAGGGCATGAAAACGGCGGGTTCACTCAATCCAGTTTTCCTGCTGGACGAGATCGATAAAATGGCTTCGGACTTCCGCGGAGACCCTTCCGCAGCGTTGCTTGAGGTACTTGATCCCGAACAGAATAACACGTTCAGTGACCACTTTGTAGAATTGCCGTTTGACTTATCTAACGTTATGTTCATTACAACGGCCAACACAGTGCATAACATCCCACGTCCGCTTCTGGATCGGATGGAAATGCTCAATATTCCAGGATATACTGAACTGGAGAAGCTGCAAATTGCCAAAAACTATTTGCTGCCGAAGCAGAAGCAGGATCACGGTCTGGAAGAAGATCAGTTGAATATTGGGGATGACAGCTTGCTGCGTGTCATTCGTGAATATACACGGGAATCCGGTGTGCGGAATCTAGAACAGCAGATGGCGTCTTTGTGCAGGAAAGCGGCTAAAAACATCGTATCCGGTGTAGAAGGCCAAATTAATATCGCATCGGATGAAGTCAAAGACTACCTTGGCCCTGGCAAGTTCCGCTATGGCATGGCCGAACTGGAAGATCAGATCGGTACGGTGACAGGTCTCGCTTGGACTGAAGTGGGTGGGGATACGCTTGTCATTGAAGTGACGGTCGTACCTGGAACAGGTAAACTGACGCTGACAGGTAAACTGGGCGATGTCATGAAAGAATCCGCTCAGGCAGCATTCAGCTATACCCGGTCCAAAGCTGCACAGCTCGGCATCCCGTCTGACTTCCACGAGAAGAACGATATCCATATTCACGTTCCGGAAGGAGCCATTCCGAAGGATGGACCATCTGCCGGGATTACAATGGCGACTGCGTTGATCTCTGCTTTGACGAACAAGCATGTCTCCAAAGACGTTGCCATGACTGGTGAAATAACGCTGCGTGGCCGTGTGTTGCCAATTGGAGGACTTAAGGAAAAATCACTGGCGGCCCACCGCGCCGGTTACAAAAAAATATTATTGCCCAAGGATAACGAACGGGACCTGCGGGATATTCCGGATAGCATCAAGGAAGATGTGGAATTTGTTCCTGTAGCCCATATGGATCAAGTGCTGCAACATGCGCTTGTGGAACAGGCAGGAATACACCTGTAACCCGTTAAACGAGGGATCGTATGAAGAGTAAACCGTTCTGCGGAAGCTTTGGCGTCCGTTGGAACGGTTTTTTTGGTATGATAGAACAATCCATGGCATAATACGAACAGCAGCCATAAGTAAGAGCACAGGAGTTCAAGAGAGGACAGATACATTATGAAAGTAAATCAATCTGAATTTATTATCAGTGCCGTTCGGCCTGAACAATACCCCGAGGATGGCCTGCCCGAGATTGCATTGGCGGGACGATCCAATGTAGGGAAATCATCTTTGATCAACCGTTTGATTAATCGCAAAAATTTGGCTCGGACGAGTTCCACCCCTGGTAAGACACAGCAACTGAACTATTATAAGATCAATCAGGATCTCTATTTTGTGGATTTCCCTGGCTACGGTTATGCCAAAGTGTCGAAGCAGCAGCGATTTGCCTGGGGCAAAATGATGGAGAAGTATTTGCTGGAACGGAAAGAATTGAAACTGGTTATGCAAATGGTGGATATGAGACATGAACCTTCCAAGGATGACATGATGATGAATGACTGGCTTCGCCATCATGGCTTGCCTCTCGTTGTAGTAGCGACGAAGATGGACAAGATTCCAAAAACGCGTAGAGCCAAACATATCAAAGTCATCAAAGAAGCTTTGGATCTCCGTCCTGGGGATCTGTTCGTACCGTTTTCATCGGAAGAAGGTTTAGGTAAGGAAGAATTATGGGAGATCATCACCCGCTATGCTGGAATCGGTCAAGCTGTAGCGGAAGAAGAGCCTGAGGCTGAGAGTCAAGAAGACCACGAAATTAACGGATAACCGGGGATTACGCCATGTGTATGCAGGAAAGTGAGCAACTTGGGTGTATCTTTGAGGAGATCAAGGAATAATCCATATTTTGCTGGGTTTTCGTGGAAATTCATCGTTTTATTCTGGGGTGAAATAGCAATACGGTAGTGTATAATGAGTATAGGTGCATTTGTGCCAACAGTACTAAAGTAGCGGCCTTGCCGACCTGAAGAATTTTGAGATCACTGCCACATGTGCAGGAAGACAAAACAATCGGGAAAGAATTGAGGAGATTTTTATGGCTCAGCGATTAGCCACAGAGTATGTTAAAGCCACTTTGAAATTGTCAGAACCCCAGATGCATCAGTTTTTGCGCATGACAGAAGATGGCCGGCTTCATCAACGTGTGAAGGTGATGGAGAATGGCTGCCAGGAAATTGTGCTCGTAGATGTGAGTGGAGAAGAAGTTCATTTCCCTTTTGACCGTAGGGAAGGGTTTTACATCTGTGAGTTATCTTGCCGCCTGGTGAATCATCATCTGACGAACGTAGTTCGGAAGCTCTTTATGACCTTTAAGGGTGACGGCGTTGTTCATCGAATTTATAAAGAGTTCACCATGACGTATGTTTATACTCAGGGCGTTGTCCGTAAAATTGTGGAGCAGACCGGTGAAAATATCCGTGTCATCTACGAATACAAAAATACGATTCTTGAATTGCAGCGTGTGTTCCAGGCTCGGGATATTGAACGCGAGATAAACCGGGTATACGCCGAGGTTGATTCGTTACTCGATACAAGAAAAGATGCGTCTACTTCTGAACAACTCCGGCAGATTGATGAAAAGCTTGCTCTTCACCAGAAACGGCTGTTTGAGCTTGAGGCCTATTGACCTGAAGGTGTGAATGATACAAGTATTTAAATAACCGTCCCCTTATGCTCTGATCTGGCACATTCCAGGCGGCAGCGAAAGGGGATTTTTTTGAATTTGAGAGTCTAACGGACACTGAATTTTTTTATTTTTTGTTCTTCTTAAAAGGGGTTGCATTCCTTTTGATTAGATGTTATTTTTAATCTCGTTGAAAAGAATATAGGAACCAGGATTCACTCAGGACATTATATGTTGCGAGATTTTTCCCTCGGGAAGTGAATGACGTAGGTCCTAGCGGATGAAATTTTCAAACATTTTATTCCTAGGAAGGGGGCGCCGAAGGATGGAATATTCAACTTTCGGAAGACACGTTGCTGTTGATGTTTGGGGTGTAGACTTTGATCTATTGAACAGTGCGGAGTATTTGCAAGCTCAACTGGTTGAAGCAGCGGAGGCATGTGGCGCGACAGTAATGTCCGTACAATCCAAGCAGTTTGAACCACAAGGAGCGACAGTGCTTGTACTACTGTCTGAGAGTCATCTCTCGATTCATACGTATCCTGAGAGAGGGTTTGCAGCGATTGATTGTTACACTTGCGGGGAGACCGTAGACCCACAACTGGCCATTGATTACCTGGTATCCGTATTAAAACCGGAAAAAACGTACGCAAAAAAACTGGTACGTGGATTGGGCGAATTGCATGTTGAGACACCAGAAATGAAACCAAATGATCTGCTATACATGATTTAATTACGACAGCATGAATAATGTTCACATATCGGGATGAACCCAGAATCATCTTAAACCCAAATAGTCATGGAATCTTCCATGGCTATTTTTTTATATGGGGTTTTCATGAATCTTTATTATTAAAACAAGTATTTAACGCATAAGGGCGAAGATTGGTGAGACACTACAATAAATGACAATGCATAAGATGATTTACATGTGGATTTCATAAACATTTCATAAAAATGGCCCGGCCATTGTATGGATGTGTGATATAATTAACCATGTCAATCATAAATGGATGAACATATGTAGAAAACACTTTGATTGGAAATTTATTAGGCAGGTGAACTTGCAATGCACATCGTTGTCGTTGGTTTGAATTATCGCACGGCGCCTGTAGAGGTTAGGGAACGATTCACATTTGCAGAAAAGGACTTGTCTGAAGCGCTGCAGCAGCTCAAGCTGACCAAGAGTGTATTGGAAGGTGTAATCGTAGCCACATGTAACCGTACCGAGTTGTATGTTGTGGTAGACCGTCTTCACATGTGTGGTTATTTTATTCGGACGTTCATGGAACAGTGGTTTAATGTTCCGCGGGAAGAATTTACGCAACACTTATATATATATGAAGATGATCAAGCCATGCGCCATTTGTTCCGTGTCATTTGTGGGCTGGACTCTATGGTTATTGGCGAGACTCAGATTCTTGGACAAGTGAAACAGGCTTTTTTCAAAGCTCAGGAAGAGAAAGCTACGGGGACCTGGTTTAACATGCTGTTCAAACAGGCTGTTACACTAGGGAAACGCGCGCATTCGGAGACTTCGATCGGAGAGAGCGCGGTATCAGTAAGTTATGCTGCTGTTGAACTGGGCAAGCGTATCTTTGGCATGTTCACGGATAAGAAGGTGCTGATTCTGGGTGCCGGCAAAATGAGTGAACTTACAGTAAAACATCTTTATACTAACGGAGCCTCTGAAGTCATTGTAGCGAATCGAACACTTGCGCGAGCTGAGGAATTGGCCGCGAAGTTTCGGGGATCCCTTGTACGATGGAGCAGGCATTAGAGCGACTGAACGAGGTGGATATTGTTATCAGCTCGACGGGTGCAGAAAGATATGTACTGGACGCCACCGTTGTTCGAGAGAGCATGAAGCGTCGTCAATCACGCCCTCTGTTCCTGATTGATATTGCTGTTCCGCGGGATATTGATCCGGCGATCGGCGAGTTATCCAATGTATTCCTTTATGATATTGATGATTTGGAAGGAATCGTGGAGAGTAACCTGGAGATGCGTAAGGTGGAAGCTGCGAAGATCGAGAAAATGATTGAACTTGAGATGGAAGACTATTATCAATGGCTCAAAACATTGGGCGTTCGGCCTGTAATTCGGGCATTGCAGGAAAAAGGCGCTTCCATTCATGAAGAAACGATGGATAGCCTGTTCAATAAATTGCCTGAACTGGATGAACATCAGCGTAAAGTTATCCGTCGTTTGACGAAAAGTATCGTGAATCAAATGACGACAGATCCGATCAACCGGATTAAGGAAATGGCTGGTACCAAGCACGGTGATGAAGCACTGCGCATGTTTACTCAGATCTTTGCTCTGGAGGATGCAGTAGAGGTGGCCGCTGAGAAAGTAAACCAGAGCGACGCCACGGCTCTGCGCAAACCGGATGCCGTTCATCTTAATGATTCCCGGCAAGACCACGTGCCGGCTTATGCTCCGGCAGGCGTATAAGGCGGGTGGGCAGCTTGACCCTAGCTGAACAAATCTATGAAGCTTTAATCTATATGTATGCCCTGAGCCTACTGTTCTATTTCTCGGACTGCATTCGACGCAATGCGGGGGCGAAGCGGACAGGCACAGGGTTTCTTGTTGTTGTATGGGCGCTTCAGGTGCTCCATGTCATTTTACGCATGTTAACCGAAGGGCATTTTCCAATCTACACCACGTTTGATTTTTTGTTTATATTTTCATTCAGTATCGTGCTGATGTCCCTGGTAATGACCCGTATCCAGCGTTCTGAATTTGTTATTTTGTTGCTGAACGTGGTTGGTTTCTCGGTTACGGTGTTGAACCGTTTGTGGTTTACAGCAGGCGAGATATCTCTGCATAATTGGCAGACCGTGCATGGATTGCTTATTATGCATATTACCTTGGCGAATCTTGGTTTCGCAGCTCTGACGGTTGGTGCTGTATTTGCCATGTTATATCTGTTTTTGCACCGCAAGCTCAAGAATAAAAAGTGGAATGATACCGTACGTCGTCTGCCGAGTCTGGAAGTGATCAGCAAATATATGGATGGTGCTACACTGATTGGCACACCTCTCCTTGGTGTTTCAATCATGCTCGCGGTATTGTCTATTGTAGCCGAAACGCGCTGGAGCCTGCTCTTGGATCTCAAGGTTATTGCCACAGGGCTTGCCATGGCGATTTATGTGGGATACTTCGTCTTTAAGAGAAGGAAACAGTTCTCCACAGTCATTATGGCGAGATGGACGCTCATCGGATACGGTTTTGTCATTATCAGTTTTTTATCCAATGCGTATTCAGCGTTTCATCGTTGGACGGGAGAGTGAAGGAGATGGAACGCTACACCCCCATATTTGTAGATATATCAGGGAAGTCTTGCTGCGTGGTTGGGGGCGGACGTGTTGCTGAACGTAAAATAAAAGGTCTGCTTCATGCGCAAGCGCAAATCAAGGTGATTAGTCCGGAAGTTACGCCAACGTTACAACAATTGCATCTTGATTCCCGAATTCAATGGCTGGCCCGGTCCTACCGCAATGGAGATTTGCGGGGGCCTTTCTCGTATATGCAGCAACGGACCATAGTGAAGTGAATACAGCGGTTGTCCAAGAAGCCGAGGATGCGGGTATACTGGTGAATGACGCCATATCTTCTGAACGAAGCACCTTTATTACACCAAGTGTGGTCAGGCGTGGAAGGCTGAGCATTGCGATATCGACTGCTGGAGCTGGGCCTGTGGCCGCAGCAGAAATTCGTGACACATTGGAACAGCAATTCGGAGATGAGTACGAGACGTATATTGAATTTTTGTATCAGATGAGGATGGAAGTAAAGGCACGTGTATCTTCTCCAGAAGTCAGGGGAAATTACTCCGTCGTTTAACCGAGATGAATGTGCTGGTAGATATCCGTACAGGTCAGTTTGAGTGGTGGACAGAAGAACAAATTGGGGACTGGATTTCCCATAATCAGGAGGACGTGTAGACATGCGGACAATAAAAGTGGGAAGCAGACAAAGCGCACTTGCTTTGACCCAGACAGGCCATGTAATTCAAGATTTACGTGATATTTGTGAGCGAGAAGGACTAGCGTTTGACTTTGAAGTACATAAAATCGTTACAAAAGGGGATTTGATTCTCGATGTAACCCTGTCCAAAGTTGGAGGCAAAGGTCTGTTTGTCAAAGAGATTGAACAGGCGATGCTGGATCGCACGATAGATATGGCTGTTCATAGCATGAAGGATATGCCTTCTGAGTTGCCCGAAGGGTTAACGAACGGAGCTGTTCCTCGCCGGGCAGATCCCCGTGACGCACTAATTTCGAATGGTGGACTTACCTTGGATCAATTGCCGGAAGGTGCAAGAGTGGGGACGAGCAGTCTGCGTCGCTCCAGTCAATTGAAAGCATACCGTCCGGATCTGCAGCTTGAATCACTTCGTGGTAATATTGATTCCCGTCTGCGCAAGCTGGAGACCGAAGGGCTGGACGCCATTATTTTGGCTGCCGCAGGTTTGTATCGAATGGGCTGGCAGGATCGAATTACGGAATATCTGTCAGAGGAAGCTTGTCTTCCTGCAGTGGGTCAGGGTGCGCTCGGCATTGAGTGCCGTGAGGAAGATGCGGAACTGCTTCATCTGTTGCAGTTGTACAACGACCCAGAAACGGCATTTCCTGTGTTGGCTGAACGTCGCTTCCTTAGTGTATTGAATGGGGGCTGTCAGGTTCCGATTGGAGCTCATGCCGTATGGGTGCCACAGCAAGATGCAGATTCCGCGAATGGACAAAACGCGTTACAATTAACAGGTATGGTCGGAACGCCGGATGGCGGGCTGATTCTTAAAGAAGCCTTGACGGGCAAAGATCCGGTTCGTCTTGGTGAAGAAGTGGCTTGGAGATTGATTGAACGGGGAGCAGAGCAGATACTGGCAGAAGTTAGGGGATGAAGAGACATGGTGGGAAAGGTCTTTTTGGTTGGTGCAGGTCCAGGGGACGCCAAGCTGATTACAGTAAAGGGCTGGGAATCAATCGGTAGAGCGGATGCAGTAGTGTATGATCGATTGGCCAGTCCAAGACTACTCAAACAAATGAAGCCCGGCGCGGTTAAGATATATGTGGGTAAACGCCCGGATCGACATACGATGAAGCAGGAAGAAATCAACCAGCTATTGGTTGATCTTGCATTGGAAGGTAAGGTTGTGGTCCGACTTAAAGGGGGAGACCCGACGATATTTGGACGCGTAGGCGAAGAGGCTGACTTGCTACGCAAAAATGGCGTTCCTTTTGAAATTGTACCTGGTGTAACCTCAGCCATAAGTGTACCTGCTTACGCCGGAATACCTGTGACCCACCGCGACTATGCTTCCTCCATTTCCATCATTACGGGGCATGAGAGTCCGGACAAGCTTGATCGCAGCATCCATTGGGATAAAGTGACGAATGCAACAGGCACACTTATATTTATGATGGGTGTCTCCAAAATTGGATATATCAGTGAACAGTTGATTCGCCATGGACGCCCGGCACAAACACCGGTGGCATTGGTTCGCTGGGGCACAAGAGCAGAGCAGGAAACGATAACAGGCACGCTAGAAGATATCGAAGCAAAAGTCATTGCTGCAAACTTCCAACCGCCCGCTGTCATTGTTGTAGGTGAGGTGGTGAACCAGCGTGAGCAGTTGAAATGGGCGGAAGCACTGCCGCTGTTTGGCAAACGCATTCTGGTAACGCGGGCACGCAGTCAGGCTAGTGAATTAGTGAACCGGATTGAGGAGCTTGGCGGTGAACCTTATGAATTTCCGGTGATCGAGACCGTAATGCCATCAACGGAGTCGGCACAGGAAAGTGTCAGACAGGCTTTTGGTGCGTTAAATACGTTTGACTGGGTATTTTTCACGAGTGTGAACGGGGTGGATTTCTTCTTCCGTCATTTGGAGCAGCAGGGGAAGGATGTCCGTGCGCTCCATCAAGCGAGAATTGCTGCGGTAGGACCTTCCACTGGGGAGGCATTGCGTAAGTACGGCATCGTTGCCGAGGTCATCCCAGGACCTTTTCAGGCCGAAGGCATGCTGGAGGCTTTCGAAAGTGAGCTGAAGGAAGGCCAGAAGGTGCTGCTTCCGCACGGAGATCTTGCTCGCACCTGGTTGCCGGAACAGTTGAGGGAGCGAGGGCTTTTGGTCACCGAGGCCATTATCTATGACACCATCCTGGCTGGCGAGGATGACGATGAACTGCTGAAGCTGCTCGAAGAGGGCGGCATTCATGCGATGACTTTCACGAGCTCATCCACCGTTACTAATTTCCTGAACATTCTAAAACGGATGGGATTACAGGATCCCTTGCCTTTATTGAAAAACGTAGAGGTTGCTTGTATCGGGCCTGTTACAGCGAACACGGCAGAAGCAGCAGGCTTGAAGGTCACCATGATGGCTGAAGAAGCAACGATTGAGAGCCTCATCTCTGTCTTGTGTGAGTGGGAACGAAAGCCTGCTACGGCAGCTGCCTTTCCCCGTTGAACATATAAATTGAACGCAATCGATAGATGAAGCGTGCTGAATCATTACGATACCGGCGCGCTTCGCTTTTTGCACTATATAACTATTTAGGGAGGTTTCACACATATGAGTTTTCCAATTGTACGGCATCGCCGTTTACGTCAATCCACAGGTATTCGAAATATGGTGAGAGAGACCCATTTGACTGTGGATGACTTTATCCAACCGATCTATGTGACTTATGGTGAAAATGTAAAATCCGAGATCAAATCCATGCCGGGCGTATTCCGCTTCTCGCTGGATCGTCTGCAGGAAGAAGTGAAGGAGATTGCCGAGTTGGGTATTCCGGCTGTGCTGTTATTCGGTATTCCCGAAACCAAAGACAGTGTCGGTTCGTCTGGATTCGCGGAAGATGGGATTGTGCAGGAAGCGACGAAGCTGATTAAATCCTGGTATCCTGAGCTGCTGGTTGTTGCTGATACCTGTCTGTGTGAATTCACGGATCATGGTCATTGCGGCATGGTGCATACCGTAGAAGTGGACGGTCACATATGCGGAGATGTTCTCAACGACGAATCGCTGGATCTGCTCGTGAAAACGGCAGTATCCCAGGCCAAGGCAGGCGCGGACATTATTGCTCCTTCCAACATGATGGACGGTTTCGTTCAAGCGATCCGTGCCGGACTCGATGAGAATGGGTTCAGTCACATTCCGATTATGTCCTACTCGGTGAAATATGCGTCGGCATTTTACGGTCCATTCCGCGAAGCTGCGGATTCTACGCCGCAATTCGGAGATCGCAAGTCGTATCAGATGGACCCGGCGAACGCCCGTGAAGCATTGCGTGAAGCCGAAACGGATGTGCTTGAAGGAGCGGACATGCTGATGGTGAAGCCTTCGCTTTCCTATCTGGATGTCATACGTACGATCAAGGACCAATTCGATCTTCCACTGGTTGCTTACAACGTAAGTGGAGAGTATGCCATGGTGAAGGCAGCCGCGATTCAAGGCTGGATTGATGAGAAGAAAGTGGCGATGGAAATTCTGCTGAGTATGAAACGTGCGGGTGCAGATATGATTATTACGTACTACGGAAAAGACGCTTCACGCTGGTTGTCAGAGAAATAAGAAGTAATTAGCTTGCTTCAATAACAGCTAGGATGAACAAAACTTATTATGATTTATCAAAAAATATAAAAGGCCTCATCCAATAAGTTTGGAGGGGCCTCATCACTAAGGAGGATGTTCATGACTGCACAACAAGGAACTCGTCGTAATGATGAGCGCTCGCGCAGCGCATTTGAAGAAGCCAAACAGTACATACCTGGGGGTGTAAACAGCCCGGTTCGGGCGTTCAAATCGGTTGGGCTTACCCCGATCTATGCAGAGCGCGGAGAAGGCTCCAAAATCTATGATATTGATGGCAATGTTTTTATTGATTATGTGGGATCCTGGGGTCCGCTCATTATGGGACATGCACATCCTGATGTTGTAGAAGCTTTGCGTGAGACAGCACTTAAAGGAACCAGCTTTGGTGCGCCAACGCTGCTGGAGACAGAGATGGCAAAACTCGTCTGTGAACGAGTGCCTTCGATCGATATTGTGCGGATGGTGAATTCCGGTACGGAAGCAACAATGAGTGCGATTCGTCTGGCACGTGGGGTAACAGGACGCAGTAAAATTTTGAAGTTTGAAGGCTCCTATCACGGGCATGCCGACAGCTTGCTGATCAAAGCAGGATCTGGCGTAGCAACACTGGGTCTGCCTGACAGCCCGGGTGTTCCTGAAGGTGTGGCTATCAATACGATTACGGTTCCATACAATGACCTGGAGTCGGTGAAGCTTGCTTTTGAACGTTACGGTGAAGAACTGGCAGCCGTCATTGTGGAACCTGTTGCAGGTAATATGGGCGTTGTGCCTCCTGTTTCGGGCTTCCTTGAAGGCCTGCGCAGTTTGACGTCTCAGTACGGCAGTCTGCTCATTTTTGACGAAGTCATGACCGGTTTCCGTGTGGGACTGAACTGTGCGCAGGGGAGATACGGCGTTACACCTGACCTGACCTGCTTGGGTAAAGTCATCGGTGGCGGACTTCCGGTTGGCGCTTATGGCGGCAGACGCGATCTGATGGAACAAATTGCTCCAACCGGACCGATCTATCAGGCAGGTACATTGAGCGGCAATCCGCTGGCTATGGCAGCAGGTTATACCACGCTCAAATTGCTGACGCCAGAGGTCTATGACCGTTTGGAGACGCTGTCTGCACGCTTGCAGGCTGGGTTTGAAAAGAATGCAGCAGAGACGGGCATCCCGATTACGATTAACCGTGTTGGTTCAATGGTTTGTCCATTTTTCAGTGCTGTTCCCGTTACGAATTATGATATTGCCAAAGAAAGCAACCTGGATCAATTCCGTCGTTACTTTGCGGCCATGATTGATCAAGGTGTAAGTGTTGCCCCTTCTCAATACGAAGGCATGTTTGTCTCTGGCGTGCATACGGAGCAGGATATTGACGATACGATTGAGGCAAACCGTAAGGCTCTTCAATCATTATGACGATTAAAAGTTGGAAACGCCGTGGGGACTGGCTTGAACTGATGCCAGGCAAAGTGGTGACAGGCAGTCCAGACAGACAGGCTGCTGCAGAGCAATGGCTTCTGTCTGAACTTCAGTTTCCGGAGAAATTGCTGCGTCAGCTAAAGACGAACCAGGGCATACAACTGGCAGGGGACCGGCTTCGGCTGGCCCTTTTTGCGTCTCAGCCGATTGACGTTGAACCGAGTTGGGCGGATATTGAAGTTTTGTATGAGGATGATTTCTGCCTGGTTGTGCACAAACCTGCCGGAATGAAGCTGCATCCTGATGGGAGCCGTGCGGATCAAGCGATTACGCTGGATCATGCGGTAGCCTCCTACTACGAAATGAATAATATTCAGGCGAATGTACGCCATGTTCATCGTCTGGACGAGGACACGACAGGACCTGTTTTATATGCCAAAAATGCCTTTGCTCTCGTTAAACTGGATGAAGCGATGCGGCGTAAAGACATTGGACGCCATTATGTCGCCATTGCAGGCGGTCAGATATCCACAGAGTTGAATACGATTGATGCTCCGATCGGGAAGGACAGGCACCACAAGCAACGCAGACGTGTCTCGGAAGGTGGGCAGGAAGCGGTAACCCATGTGGAGATCGTGGAGGTATGGGATAGAGCTACTCTTGTACGGCTGACACTGGATACAGGACGCACACACCAGATTCGGGTGCATTTAAGTTATGCAGGACACCCCCTCATAGGGGATGAGTTATATGGGGGCAGAAAGGATTCAATTGGCCGACAGGCGCTTCATGGTGAGACACTGAGTTTTACCCATCCGCTGACCGGCGTACGAATTGAAGTGGTTGACCCTTGGCCGGCGGATCTCGAACAACTGGCACAACGTGAAGGCAAGGACCAATAAACGGAAAGGTTTGCACAAAAGGTGGCATGCTCATCTCATTCAAGGCATATAGATGGGGTAACGAAGGATTTGGACCATGGATCAGTCCCATGAGAAGGATCATGGTGAACATATGCCGAAAGGAGGACGCCACCTTTGTTGAATCAACCTTATGGTTTGCGGTTCGATATTTATGAGCGCGTTCATTTGTCAGAGGGAGTCCCTGCGATTGAGGAACTGGAGGAAATTGAGCTTTATCCTCGCATTCAGGTGATAGGTCAGGATGATCATGCAACATTGCGAGGCCATCTTTTGCTGACGGGTGCGTATCGGGGAGAGAACGAGATCTCGGAGGAACTCAAACATTTTATCCCGGTGGAGATCACGGTACCCCTGAACCGGGTAAGATCGCTTGAGGATATTTCCATTGAGATTGAAAATTTTGATGTCGATTTGTTATCCAACCGAAGTTTGAATATTACAGGCGTATTGTCGCTTCGCGGCATTGAGGGCTTCCCGGTGGAGGAGCCGCAGGTCTGGTCAGCAGATGAGTTTACCGTTGTACATTCGCCTGACCCTCAGCAGAGTGACCGTTCAGCTCAACTGGAGCAGACAGGCAGCGATCCCAATGTATTTGCTCAGGAATACCTGCTTCAACGGAGCGAAGAGGAAGGGCTTACGAGTACAGCAGAGCCTGCCTATGGCAGTCAGGGATTCGTTGATCCTTCTGCTGGAGATGAGACGGCACGGAATGAAGAGGAGTCGCAGCAGGCACATCTATATCAAGTTTCTCCTGAGCAGTTTCAGAACGGGCAGCAAGGGGCTGGTTACGCGCAGCCAAGCCCAATATCGGCTGAAAACGAAGAGTCCTTGTCCTTGAGGAACAAAGAGGATGAAGCGAAATCGAATGTATCCGAAACGCCTTCTCCAGTTTCGTCTTTTTTGGCGGAGACAGCCGACAGGTTGGCTTCTTACCCTGAATCTGAGCCTCTGCTTCCTCTGACTGAAGAGTCGTCAGTTTGGTCCGAGCCTTCCGTCGAGACCTTACATACGAACTCAAGGAACTCGGAGCAGGCCGATTCCAAATTGGTCTCAAAGCCTTCTGATGAACCAGCAGCACCGAACGTTTGGCATTTTGAATCTGCCCGATCTGAATCCAAACAAGAGGAGCAGGCGGTAGCAGATGTCCCGGCAAATTCCCAGTCGGAGAACTGGCAGGATGTCTTCGCAACATCTGAACCGGAAATTTCGGAAGAATACAAACCTCATGAAGTATCGGACACCAATGAGTCCGCTGAAGAAAAAGAAGCCTTTATCCCTGAACCTGTGGCTGAAACGGAAGACAAGCCGGAGCTCAAGGTTGCTTTTGGCAGCAAGAGAGAGTCTGCACCAAAACAGGCAGAGGGCGTAGGCATCTCCTCCTTGTTATCCTCTGGCAGAGTGACACGTGAGGCGGAAGCTGAACGGGAGCAAGAGGCACTCGCTGGAGAACTGCAGGAAGAAGCATATCAGCCTGATGATGTAGAGTGGAAGAACCTGTTTCTCGGCACCCTTGTGGATCAGACCCCGTTTCGTAAGGTGAAATTATGCATTGTACAGCGTGAAGAGACACTGGATACGATTGCAGACCGATATCAGTTAAGTACCAGAGAGCTCCAGTTGTATAATCGATTATCCGAACAGGTTGTGGAAGAAGGGCAGATTCTATATATCCCTTAACTGCAGGTAGGTTAATGTCCATTTCGACCCGTGATCCCTTGAGGATGGCGGGTTTTTGCTTTATCTGCCCTCAACCTGCATTGCAGCGCGCTTTTTCCGCTGTTGTCAGGTTGACTATCGGGCACGGGCAGGGTATGATGTGTTTAGGTTTTTTGAAGAACAACGTGGATCGGGAGTAGTAGACAGTATGACCTTTCAGAGAGCGGGATTGTAACGCTGGGAAATTCCGTAGGAACCAACTGATCGAAGTCGCCCGGGAGTTGCCTGTTTGAATACAAGGGATGAGTCATTCATACCTGAGGTAGGATGGGCCGGTCGCAGCCGTTATCTGCTTGAAGTGTCACGTAAGTATAGGAGGGGAAGTCTGTCTTTCTATCTGCGTGAAACAAAGGTGGTACCGCGAAAGCTAACCTTTCGTCCTTTGATGGATGAAAGGTTTTTTTGTTTTTTGGCGATGATGAATAAGTAACGGAGGAATGACACATGTCTGAACAAAAAAATTCAGCTGCAACAGAAATGCCGACCACGTATGATCCGAAAGCTGCGGAACAAAATGGTATTCCACTTGGATGGAAAATGGATATTTCAAGGCAGGCCAGCGTAAAGATGCTGAACCTTATACGATTGTAATCCCACCCCCGAACGTAACCGGAATGCTCCATATTGGGCATGCGCTCGATTTCACACTGCAGGATATTCTGATTCGTACCAAGCGGATGCAGGGCTATGATGCACTGTGGCTGCCGGGTTCTGACCATGCAGGGATTGCTACCCAAACCAAAGTCGAGCAGAAATTGCGTGAAGAAGGTCTGACTCGTTATGATCTGGGACGCGAAAAGTTTCTGGAGAAAGTATGGGACTGGAAAGACCAGTATGCAACAACTATTCGTCAGCAATGGGGCAAAATGGGCTTGTCGCTCGACTATACGCGTGAACGTTTTACGCTGGACGAAGGTTTATCTCAGGCTGTGCGTAAAGTGTTTGTTCAACTGTATGAAAAAGGCCTCATTTATCGAGGCAAACGAATTATTAACTGGGACCCGGTAAACCGGACTGCATTGTCCGACATCGAGGTTGAATATAAAGAAGTTCAGGGTCACTTGTACCACCTGCGTTATCCGCTCAAAGACGGAAGTGGTTATGTCACAGTAGCGACAACTCGCCCGGAAACGATGCTGGGAGATACGGCAGTTGCTGTTCATCCGAAGGATGAGCGTTACGCAGATATGATTGGCAAAGTGCTTGTGCTGCCTATCATCGGACGCGAAATTCCGGTTATTGCAGATGAGTATGTAGATAAAGATTTCGGAAGTGGCGCCGTGAAAATTACGCCTGCTCATGATCCGAATGACTTCGAAGTGGGCCTCCGTCATGATCTGCCACAGATTACGGTGATGGATGAGACCGGTACGATGAATGCCGACGCAGGCAAATATCAGGGACTGGATCGCAGTGACTGCCGCAAGCAAATCGTTGCAGATCTGAAAGAACAGGGCGTATTGATCAACATCGAGGATCACACGCATCAGGTTGGACACAGCGAACGGACAGGAGCTGTCGTTGAGCCGTATTTGTCGACACAATGGTTTGTTGAGATGAAGCCGCTCGCGGAAAAAGCGATTGAGAAGCAACAAAGCGGTGAAGGGGTTCGTTTTGTTCCGGATCGTTTTGAGAAAACGTATCTGAACTGGATCGAGAATGTTCGTGACTGGTGTATCTCTCGTCAATTGTGGTGGGGTCATCGTATTCCTGCCTGGTATGACGAGGAGACCGGAGAAGTTATTGTATCTGCTGAAGATCCGACAACACTGCCAGAATACGCTGGGCGCAAGCTGAGACAGGATGAAGACGTTCTGGATACATGGTTCAGCTCTGCATTATGGCCGTTCTCTACATTAGGCTGGCCGGAAGACACGGAAGATCTGAAACGTTATTACCCGACAAGTGTATTAGTAACAGGGTATGACATTATTTATTTCTGGGTGGCGCGCATGATCTTTACCGCTCTGGAGTTCACGGAAGAGGTTCCGTTCAAAGATGTGCTGATGCACGGTCTTGTTCGTGATGCAGACGGACGCAAGATGTCCAAATCGCTTGGCAACGGTGTTGATCCGCTGGATGTGATTGAGCAATATGGCGCGGATGCTATGCGTTACATGATCTCTACCAGCAGCACTCCGGGGCAGGATCTCCGTTTCCGCTGGGAGCGTGTGGAACAGGCTCGTAACTTTGCGAACAAAATCTGGAATGCATCACGCTTCGCCCTGATGAATCTGGAAGGGTTCACCTATGAAGATCGCGATATTAGTGGAGATCTTGGAACAGCGGATTACTGGATTTTGCACCGCCTGAACGAAACTTCTCGTGATATTACGCGTCTAATCGAAGCATATGAATTTGGAGAAACAGGCCGTTTGCTGTATAACTTTATTTGGGATGACCTGTGTGACTGGTATATCGAGTTTGCGAAGTTGTCCTTCTATGGGGAAGATCCGGTTGCCAAGAAGAAAACACAATCGGTGCTTGCTTATGTGCTGGATCAGACCATGCGCCTGATTCATCCGTTCATGCCTTACATTTCGGAAGAAATCTGGCAGCATCTGCCGCATGAGGGCGAGACGATCACGTTGGCTTCCTGGCCGGTATATGATCCTGCATTGGAGAACCCAGAAGCTGTTGCTGAGATGAATCTGCTTATGGATACCATCCGTGCAGTGCGAAACATCCGTGCAGAAGTGAATGTACCTATGAGCAAGAAAATCGAATTGATGGTGAAAGCGAACAACGAAGAGACATCCAGCATCATTGAACGCAACAGCCATTACATCAAACGTTTCTGTAATACGTCCGAGTTCGACAGCGGCCTGGATCTGAGCTCACCGGATAAAGCAATGACTGCTGTCATTACTGGGGCTGAGCTTTACTTGCCGCTGGCGGGCCTTATTGATATTGATCAGGAAGTGGCTCGTCTGGAGAAAGAGTTGCAGAACCTTGAGGGCGAAGTACTCCGTGTGGAGAAAAAGCTGGCGAACGAAGGCTTTGTTGCCAAGGCTCCTGCCAAGGTCATCGAGGAAGAGCGCGCCAAGCAAGCGGATTATTCCGACAAACGGGATAAAGTGATTGCACGAATCAAGGAACTGAAAGGTTAATGTATTCGGGTCGGATGGAGTGCTTTTGCGCCATCCGGCCGCTTTTTCAACCAAACTCAAACCAAAGGTGAATCATATGACGGAACTTAACGGGACAGAAATAGCAGCTCCTTTACTTACCTATGACGAGGCAGTCAACTGGATCAATGGCCTTATTCCTTTCGGCATCCGACCCGGATTGGAACGAATCGAGGGATTGATGTCATTGCTGGGCAATCCTCACCAGCGTCTCAAATTTATTCATGTCGCGGGAACGAACGGCAAAGGTTCGACTTGCGCTTTTTTGACGTCAGTGCTGCTTCAGGCGGGATATGATGTTGGAACGTATACATCCCCTTATATCACCAAGTTCACAAACCGTTTTCAGTACAACGGTGAGGATATTCCTGAAGAAACTTTGCTCAAAATCTCGAACCGCCTGTATCCATTAGTCCAAGAGATGGCTACAACTCCCCTTGGATCACCTACAATGTTTGAGGTTTCCACGGCACTCGCCCTTCTGTATTATGCGGAAGAATGCTACCCGGACATTGTGGTATGGGAGACAGGGCTCGGGGGAAGGATGGACGTAACGAACATTGTTACACCCGTGATATCGGTCATTACCAATATCGGTATGGACCATACGGATGTACTGGGAGATACGATTGAGGCGATTGCAGGAGAGAAGGCAGGCATTATTAAGGCGGGGGTACCCGTTGTTACCTGTGCTACGCAGCCAGAGGCTGTGAAGGTGATTCGGGAGACCGCAAAACGGTTAAGTTCAACCGTGTATCTGGCAGGAGATCGTTTCTCCTATCATAGACTGGACAGTGATGAGAACGGTCAATCCTTTCATTTTACAGGACCGTTCCGTGATCTGGACGCTCGCATACGCATGCAAGGCATACATCAATGCGAAAATGCAGCGGGTGCGCTTATGGTACTTGAGTTACTTAGGCAATACATGGCATTTATGCTGGATGACGAAGATATTGCGCTTGGACTGGAGAATGCCTTCTGGGCAGGCCGGTTTGAGAAAGTTGTTGATGAACCCCGAATTGTACTGGATGGAGCACATAATCCGGAAGGGGCTGAATCATTG
This sequence comes from Paenibacillus sp. 1A_MP2, assembly GCF_052244825.1. Lineage (NCBI taxonomy): Bacteria > Bacillati > Bacillota > Bacilli > Caryophanales > Paenibacillaceae > Paenibacillus > Paenibacillus sp. 1A_MP2. Next base: position 1,922,219 of record NZ_JBQQCS010000001.1, read on the forward strand.
GCCAAGAGCATTATCGAAGTATATCCTCACAACAAGTTAATTTTGATGATGGGCATGCTGGCGAATAAGCATCACGAAGCGTATTTACAGCATATACTACCACTAGTGGATACGCTGATCCTGACCGAGCCAGATTTCCGACGCAAAATGGCTGCAGCCGAATTGCTGCAGATTGTCGAACGGGTACGTCCCGCCATTGCGAAACCGGAGCTGGAAATCATCGTCGAGCCTGAATGGGCAAAGGCACTTGATCTATTGAAGTCACGGACGGAAGCGGAAGATCTGGGGGTGGTGTCCGGCACATTGTACCTGATTGCAGATGTGCGGGCAGCCCTTTTGCATCAAACCGATTCTGAAAAAGGTTGGTGAAAGTTTTGTTAAATACATCGGAACACGTTCATTTTATAGGGATTGGCGGATATGGCATGAGTGCCATCGCGAGAGTTATGCTTGAGATGGGATACACCGTTACCGGATCGGATGTCGCTTCACAGGAGTTGACCGAGAAGCTGGCAGCCAAGGGAGCGAAAATATATATCGGACATACGGCAGAGCACGTAAATGGGGCAGACCTGGTTGTCTACTCTACGGCAGCTCCGGCTGATAATGTGGAGCGTGTGGCAGCCGAACAGCTGAACATCCCGATTCTGCATCGCGCCCAGATGCTGGCGCGTTTGCTGAACGAGCGCAAGGGTGTGGCTGTGGCGGGGGCTCATGGCAAAACAACCACTTCATCCATGATTGCACTCGTTATGGATAAATGTGATACAGACCCGACATACATCATTGGCGGAGAAATCATGAACGTGGGTACTAACGCCAAGGCAGGCCAGGGCGACTGGGTTGTTGCGGAGGCAGACGAAAGCGACGGTTCATTTTTGCAGTATCACCCTTGGCTAGGTATTGTAACGAATATTGAAGCGGATCACCTTGAGAATTACAACAGTGATTTTGAGGAACTCAAAAAGGCTTATGTGCAGTTCCTGAGTCAAATTCGTCCAGAGGGTACGGCCATTGTATGTTCTGATGACGAAAATGTTCAAGCTATTTTGCCAGCGTTAAAATCACGGGTGACCACATACGGCATTGACCATGCTGCTGATTATACAGCAACAGATATCGTGCTTGGTGATCGCCGAATTTCCTTTACAATGAACCACGAGGGGAATGCTTTGGGTACGGTGGAGTTGTCCGTTCCAGGTAAACATAACGTTTATAATGCGATGGCTACGGTCATCACATGCTTGGAAGCAGGTATTCCATTCGAGAAAATTACGGCTGCCATTATCCAGTTCCATGGAGCGAAACGCAGATTCCAGGTGCTGGGTGAGGCGCGTGATATGCTGATTATTGATGATTATGCTCATCACCCGACCGAGATTGAGGCTACGATCAGTGCAGCCAAAGCGACAGGGAAACGTATCATTGCAGTATTCCAGCCGCAGCGTTACACACGTACGTTCTTCCTGCTTGATGCGTTTAGTCGCGCCTTTGCAGAAGCGGATGAGGTTCTCATTACCGATATCTATTCCCCTGCGGGTGAAAAACAGATTGAAGGTGTGCACTCGGCCAGACTGGTTGAACTTATCGTTCAGAACAGTAATGCTACTGCGCGTTATCTTCCGACAAAGGAAGAAGTTGTTGCAGATTTGCAGCACCGACTTCAGCCAGGTGATCTTGTGCTCACAATGGGTGCAGGTGATATCTGGAAAGTTGGCGATACACTTGCCAAAGGGTTGAAATAATTACATCCTTAAAACCGTCTGACTTCATTTCGAAGCGGGCGGTTTTTTGCATGAAATGGAATGTTTCAGATTCTCTCCGCATATAGCTGTTATAAATGGGACAAAGGAGAGGGTACGGGGTGAGCAATGCTAGAATGACGTTTCGCTTTGGGGATAACGAGTCGGACAAGCCTGAAAACAAGGGGATACCCACATCCAGCACATTTGCCGCTTTGAGTGAAGAAATTCCGCACAGTCCAACACCGACGCCAACGCCAACGCGGTTAAATACAACGCCTTCATGGACACCAGAGGATATACCCGGAGACTGGGGAGAGACGATGCTGACAGGCTCCACTGTACCTGAACCTTACCAAAGAACGGACAAGAATGAGATACTTGATGAGCCCGAATACAACTATAATCACCTTACTGCATATCCGGGAGATGAGGACGAGAGCAGATCGGACGAGAATTATGGTGATCATAATTGGATTGCAGATAGTGAAAATTACTCTTATAAGCGAAATCGTCCCCCGAGGGGCTGGAAAATGATTGGTTCAGTTACCGGTGCACTTGTAACCGGGGCCCTCTTCGGGATGGTTATTCTTTCTTTTTCAATCGGGAAGGGGCCGTAGATCCTGGGAGCAAGATTCCCGCCAATCAGGCGGTGTCGGCTGTGACAGGTCGGGGGGAGTGGCTGGTTCGGAACAGCAGCTCCAAGCAGCAACTACAGGCGGCAGTTATTATGCACTGCAATACGGTGTATTCAGTTCTCCTGAACGCGCTGAACAGGCGAAGGTGGAATTGTCCCAGGCAGGCATTGCAGCAGGCTCCGACCCGGAGGATGGTAATCGGGTATACGCAGGCATTTCGGCTGACCGTGAGGAGGCCAAGCTGCTTAGCACAAGGCTTAAGGCCGAAGGTGTGGAACTGTACGTCAAGGAAATCGTCAACCCTGAAGTGAATCTAGCAGTATTCGGCGGAAAAGCAGAGGATGTTCAGCAGTTCTTCGCAAGTGGATCAACTTTGGTAGAACAACTGTCTACCCTCTCGATCCAGAAGCTCGGTCAAGCTGTTCCTGAAGCTGTTTCAGCCGAAACGATGACCGCACTACAGAACCAGCATGAACTCTGGCTCACTGGTTTGAATAGTATTGCACCGGGTCTGAGTGCAGACGTACAACCCTATGTATCCGCGATGGAAAAATCGATGAACAGTGCGGTAACTGCACTTGCCGAATACAACAAAAATCCGGCGAATGTGCATATGTGGTCTGTACAGTCTGATCTGATGGAATATGTATTACAGCAAAAAAAATGGCTTGAGGCGATAAAACAGTAATCAATGCTTTCCCATAACACAGCCTTGAAATACCTGTCCGGCAAGGAACTGGAAATAGTTCCCCTTGCCGGATTTGTGTTTGTATTGACGTACAAAACCCCGTATAATAATGTGGGTGTCAAAAAATGGCGAGGGAAGATCACCGATGAAAAAAAACTTCGGCATGTTATTGCTGTTTCTGCTGCTCGGCTGGCTGGCCGGTGCGTGGATCGCCAAGGCACTGCAGCCTGTAAAGGCCGTTGCCTTTCTAACGAAAGCCACGACCATTCGTTGGTCGCCGCAGGCTGATCTGGATATTATCAGTTATGATATTTCACTTCAATTTCAAATGAGCCTCCTGAGTCTGATTGGTATTATTGCTGCTGTATGGCTGTATCGCAGGTTATAGGAGAATGACGAATTTTGACGAAGAAACTAAAAAAATGATATCTACTAGCGTGATCCGATAGGATTGTCGCCGTAGCATAAGGGGCCGGTTATTTTGGATAAAACAAAACAGCGTCGCATTATTCTGGCTTCCACTTCGCCACGGCGTAAAGAACTGATCGCATCACTCCATCTAGCTTTTGAAGTAATACCAAGTCATGCCGATGAAGATACACCGCCGGAATGGACTCCTGAACAGACGGTACAGGAGCTTGCGATGCGTAAGGCGCTTGCCGTTTATCGTGGGCTGGAAGGCCGTGAACAGGATGCGGTTATCGTGGGTAGTGACACAGTTGTCGTTCTGGACGGTGATATTCTTGGCAAACCCGTAGACGAAGCGGACGCTGAACGTATGTTATCTCGTCTACAGGGACGTGTACACCGTGTTTTCACGGGAGTAGCCTGTATTGATGCAAACAATGGGCAATCTATGGTTCAGTATCGACAGACTGATGTAACGATGAAGGAACTGTCTGAAGCTACGATTCGTGCGTATGTTCAGACCGGGGAGCCTTCGGACAAGGCAGGATCATATGCCATTCAGGGCATTGGTGCTTCACTGATAGACCGTGTTGAAGGATGTTATTTTAATGTGGTGGGCCTACCGTTGTCCTTGCTTAGCGATATGCTGGATGGATTCGGCATACATGTACTGCCGCGTACATGAAATTCCGCAATTGACGATCTGAAAAGAGGGAACATATGGAGTCGCCTCAATATATGATGCGCGACATCCCCCAGGAAGAACGCCCGAGAGAACGCATGATGGAATACGGGGCGGGCGCCTTAAGCCATGCTGAATTGCTGGCGATTTTACTTCGAACGGGTACAAGACAGGAATCTGCAGTGCATATGGCACAGCGGATTCTGACCGAAGCGGGTGGAATTCGCTCGTTGATGGATCTGAGCCTGGAAGAACTGACTGCGATGAAGGGAATCGGCATGGCCAAGGCTGTACAGCTGAAAGCCAGCATTGAGCTTGGTCATCGGATTGCGAAGAGCAGACTTACACAGTCCACTTCCATCCGTACGCCTCGTGATGCGGCCGATATCCTTACCGAACAATTACGTTACTTGCAGAAAGAACACTTTGTGTGTCTTTTCCTGAATAGCAAAAACCACATTATTGCCCAGGAAACACTCTCCATGGGTAGCCTTAACGCTTCGATTGTACATCCGCGTGAAGTGTTCCGGGCTGCCATCAAATGCAGCAGCGCATCTATTGTGTGCGCACACAACCATCCCAGTGGTGATCCTACGCCTAGTCCAGAGGACATCCAAATAACCAAAAGACTGATCGAAGCCGGCGCAATTGTTGGCATAGACGTGCTGGATCACATTATTATCGGAGATGGAACGTACGTAAGTTTGAAGGAGAAGGGCTTAGTATAATATAATGGTTGGCGTTGATGTTTTCCTATGAATGTTGACGGCGTTGTCCGTAGAAGATAGGTTCACTTTACACATGCAAAGCAATGCAACACAAAACAAATGCGAATATTAGCTCCGCCATTGTGGTGGGAATGAAAATGAAACGCTCTTGATGAACTGGGGCGGCTATATGAGGCAGAAAAGGAGATTACGTCATGTTTGGTGGTTTTACGAAAGATTTGGGTATTGATTTGGGGACAGCGAATACTTTGGTTTATGTACGTGGAAAAGGAATTGTGGTGCGCGAACCTTCGGTTGTCGCTATACGGACAGATACAAAAACCATCGAGGCAGTAGGTGAAGCCGCCAAGAAAATGATTGGACGTACACCAGGTAACATTCGTGCCATTCGTCCAATGAAAGATGGCGTTATTGCCGATTTCGATACAACGGCAACGATGATCAAATACTTCATCCGTGAGGCGCAGAAGCAACGCTCCATGTTCCAGCGTCATCCTAACGTGATGGTATGTGTACCATCCGGGATTACTGCGGTAGAACAACGTGCCGTTGAAGATGCAACAAAACAAGCCGGTGCGCGTGAAGCCTACACAATTGAAGAGCCTTTTGCAGCAGCAATCGGTGCAGATCTTCCGGTATGGGAACCAACGGGAAGCATGGTTGTCGATATTGGTGGCGGTACAACAGAAGTGGCTGTTATCTCCCTGGGCGGGATTGTAACGAGTCGTTCGGTTCGTGTAGCGGGTGACGAGATGGATGAGTCCGTGATTCAATACATTAAACGCCAATATAATCTGATGATCGGTGAACGTACATCGGAGCAGTTGAAGATGGATATCGGATCAGCTATGCCGCTTGAGCAAGTGGAAACCATGGAAATTCGTGGACGCGACCTCGTTACAGGTCTGCCGAAGACGATTACGATTACATCGGATGAAATCAGCGAAGCTCTGGCGGATACGGTGAATGCCATTGTTGAAGCTGTAAAAGTAACATTGGAGAAATGTCCTCCTGAGCTGGCAGCAGATATTATGGACCGTGGTATTGTCCTCACAGGTGGCGGCGCATTGCTTCGCAATCTGGACAAGCTGCTTGCTGGTGAGACAGGAATGCCTGTTATCGTAGCAGAGAACCCGCTCGATTGCGTTGCAATCGGAACAGGTAAAGCGCTTGAGAATATTCATTTGTTCAAGAGCAGAAGCAGTTCGGCAGTTCGCTCCAAACGATAATTGATATCTCCTTCTGCTTGGCTCGCTTATCGACCAAGGGGAATGATATCAACGAAGAGGACCTGGCTTAGGCTGGGAGAGCTATTACCCGCATACCCGGGGAGAATGGACTGATATTCTCGAAGGGACTATAAGTCTGACAGTCTCCCCGCCGGGCATGGCTCGGAAGAGAATAATGGATGTTAGAGGGTGGTCGAACTGTTTAAACTGCTGGGTAACAAAAGACTTTTTGTTTTGCTGGTGGGCCTTGTTACATTTATCGCGTTAATGGGCTTTACGCTCGGTCCGCGAACCGCTCTATCCTGGCCGGAGAAATTCCTGAAGGATTCTGTCGGATTTGTACAATACGTATTTTACAAGCCCGCTTCTTCTGTAGCGGGCTTTTTTAAAGATTTGGCGAACATGCGTACGGTATATCAAGAAAATGAAGAGCTTCGCATTGCGATGGGTCACTATACCCGGGATCGGCTGAAATACAATGATATGGAACAGGTAAATGAACAGCTCCAGAAAGCTCTCAATTTTACCGAGGAACAAAAAAATCGGTATAACTACGGTTCACGAATTGCTCAAGTTATCAGTGCCAATTCCGACCCGAACAGCAGAACGATTAATATCGACATTGGTGAAAATGCGGGAATTAAGGCTGGGATGGCTGTCACTTCGCAGGAAGGGCTGGTTGGGTCGTTAGTCATGTCAGCTCATATACGTCCACAGTTAATCTGTTGACTTCCATGGACGCCAATGATCCAACATCCAATGCCATTGCAGCTACAGCGGTTGGTAAAGAAAAAGTGTTTGGTATGATCGAGAGTTATGATCCGAAGTCCGGCATGCTCAAAATGACCAAGATCTCAGAAGATTCAAATATCAAAGAAGGGGATGAAATTATCTCCTCCGGGATTATTAACAATTTTCCAAAGTACATGCGTATCGGAGAAGTGGAAAAGGTTGAGAAAAGCGAATATGGCTTAACACAAACAGCTACAATTAAACCATACGCAAGCTTTCTGGACTGGAAAGAGCTGATTGTGATTATCCCGCCTGAGGTAAAAGAATAATGGTGACGCGCAAGCAAGTCTTATTCCTGCTGCTGTTCGTGTTGTTCATTGCGGAAGGAACGATTCTTCCGTTACTCATTCCTTCGGGTTGGCAAATGCGCATTTCTGCGAATCTGGTTTACATCGTAATTTTATTTATCGCTGTATATCATCATCGGCACACGGCGTTGGTGCTTGGCATATTTTTTGGACTGCTGCATGACGTCGTATTTTACGGCGAAATGATTGGACCATACGGATTTTCTATGGGACTCTCAGCATATATGATGGGACTTATTTTCCAAGCTCCGCGTGCACCACTGCCAGTGATGGTTTCCGTCGTCCTTTTAGGAAGTCTGCTGAATGATACCATGTTATTCTTTCTGTATAAGCTCTTCCAACTCAATCACGTGACATTTGACTGGGCGCTGCTTGAATACATGATTCCCAATTTGTTCATTCATTTTGTGTTCGCCCTGATCATTTATGTTCCTCTTCGGAAACAACTGGAGCGGATTGGTAAGAGAAAGAGCAAAGCACAAGAAGCTTCTTGAACCATTTTTGGAGTGGGAAGCAGGAACTTGGGGACCCGGGCACGAAATGTAATGAGATGGGAGGGACAGGCTTATGACGGTAAAATCGAATCACGTAACGATTAAAGGCATCCGAGACGGCCTGGTTTTCCTGTTGGACGATCAATGTGAATTCGAGGAATTGCTCTACGAGCTCCGCTATAAGCTGGAACACAGCCATCAAAATATTTTGACCGGACCGATTGTTCATGTGGATATCAAACTGGGCAGCCGTGAAGTGACAGAGGACCAGAAAGAAGCAATTCTTGATATATTGAAACAAAAAGGGAATTTGCTCATTCGTTCCATCGACTCACCGGCCCTTAAACCAGAGGTTAAAGGGCCGCCGCCGATTGTGACCATGTGTGGTATGGTACGTTCTGGCCAGGTGCTTCATCATGATGGGAATCTACTGTTTCTTGGAGATATCAATCCGGGGGCACAGTAACGTGTACCGGAGATATATATGTTTTGGGTTCACTCAGAGGCATGGCTCACGCTGGAATTGGTGGGGACGAAGACTCGATCATTGCCGCTTCGGTATTTGCACCGACGCAGCTGCGGATCGCTGACATCATCAGCCGTCCTCCCGATGAGTGGGAGAGCCGAGAGACCGGAATGGAATTTGCTTATTTACAGGACAATCAGATGCAGATCGACAAGATGAGCAATATCGTTCGGTTGCGCCGAGATTTTAATGTGTTTAAAGGAGTGTAGCTCATGGGAGAGGCGATCGTGATCACTTCGGGTAAAGGCGGCGTGGGTAAAACAACCACCTCGGCAAACATCGGGACAGCGCTGGCGCTGCTCGGCAAAAAGGTTTGTCTGGTAGATACCGATATCGGCCTTCGCAATCTGGATGTCGTGATGGGACTCGAAAACCGGATCATTTATGATCTGTGCGACGTTGCAGACGGCCGCTGCCGACTGAATCAGGCTTTGGTCAAAGATAAACGTTTCGAAGAATTGTATATGCTGCCTGCAGCACAAACGAGAGATAAGAACTCTGTGTCACCCGAACAGGTGAAGGACATTATCCTCGAATTGAAAAAAGATTTTGAATACGTCATTATTGATTGTCCAGCCGGAATTGAGCAAGGGTTCAAAAATGCGGTTGCAGGAGCGGACCAGGCGATTGTGGTCACTACACCAGAAAATGCAGCTGTCCGTGATGCGGACCGTGTCATTGGTTTGCTGGAGAGTTCACATATTCAATCACCAAAACTGGTCGTGAACCGTATCCGCAACAATATGGTCAAATCAGGCGACATGCTTGACATTGACGGCATTTTACAAGTACTTAATATTGATCTGATCGGGATCGTTCCTGATGATGAGCTTGTTATCAAGGCAGCTAACTCAGGAGAGCCTACAGTAATGAATCCGGATTCACTTGCGGCCATTGCCTATCGGAATATTGCCCGTCGTATTCTGGGGGATACCGTTCCCTTGATGCAATTGGAGCAGAAAAAGGGTGCCTTTTCACGTTTCAAAAAGTTTTTTGGAATGGGTTAACTCGTTCGTCCTTATCGCATTCTTGTATGACAGCCGCGGCCCTCAAGCCCGGCTTTTTGATTATTATGGGGCATTTTATTAAAGGTGTCTTGTATAGAACGGATATGTACTTCAAGTAAGGGCTCCACATTGTGGGGTTATTTTTGCTTCCAGCCGAAGCTTGTTCATATTATGAACGGGCTCTCATAGGATGTAGTAAACAAGCCTCGGCGGGAGGATATTCCATGAATACGAAACTCAGAATCAAGCAGAGAAGAGAAGAGCGCATTCGGCGGCTGATGGATGGTGCGACGGAGGAAATTATGCAGCAGCGAGAATCGGGCCCGGTATCTGATAAGCGTACATCAGCGCAACGTAAGCCTCTCTCGGCTATGGATATACAAGAAAATCTAAGAACGGCAAGATCTTCACTGGCAGAACAGGAAAGAGATCCGGAATGGCTGTGGAAAAAAGAGAATGGGCATTTTGGTCCTGGCGGCCATCCACGCTTCAATCTGATGAAGTCTTTCATGGGACGAACGGTGGTTAGTATTTTATTATTTGGCGGCGTTTGGGGATTATTTCAGTTGAATACCGCGTGGACGACTCCTGCCAAAACCGTGATCGCTGATATGCTGCATCGTGATATGGACTTTGCGTATGCCGCTGCATGGTACGAACGTCACTTTGGCGGAACACCCTCATTCCTGCCTGTTCTTGGACATACTACTGATCCTGTGAACGGCTCGGGTATTCGACACCTTTTGGGCAAACCGATCTCTGGAACCGTTGTTCAGCCTTTTGCACTGAGCATGAAAGGTATTGAAATTGTTCCCGAACCTGCCGGCACTGGGCTAGTTCAGGTTGTCAGTTCAGATGCCGGACGAGTACTTCAAGTATTGGATGATCCGGAAAATGGAACTACGGTTGTAATCCAGCACTCTGGCCAAGTGACAGCCATATACGGACGCTTGAACGAAAGTGAAGTTCAGGTGAATGATTGGGTAGAAGCGGGTGACGCAGTCGGTAGCCTGAAGGAGACTGGAAATGATCAACCTGCCACATTGTATTTCGCTGTAAAAGAGGGAGAGGAGTACGTAGACCCTGCGGAAGTGGTTGCCCTTGATTAGGTTATGGGGGGTGCGTATCTCGTTTCACCCTTTTTTGTGATCATCATGATGGCCTCCCTGTTAACCGGAAACTTTATTGAACTCATCACGCTTTTTGCCATCGTTTTTATTCATGAATGTGGACATGCTGCAGCGGCAGCCCTTCTGGGCTGCCGTGTCCTTTCGATACAGATGCTTCCTTTTGGCGGCGTTGCCGTTATTGAGGATGCCGGGAATATTACAGCTCGTCGGGAGATCATTATCGCGTTGGCAGGCCCATTTCAAAATATACTCATGGTTGGAGTCGTTTTATTATTGAAGTATGGAAACTTGGGAGACCCGGTTTTTTTGGATTATATTATACAAGGGAATCTGCTGATTGCCCTCTTTAACCTGTTACCCGTGTTGCCGCTCGATGGCGGTAAAATTGTACAGGCACTCGTTAGTATGGCTGCTCCCTACTATACGACATTGATGTGGACTTACAGGATCAGCATTCTGTGCAGCGCAGGGGTTATTTTGGTTGCCATGGGTCGCTGGTTTACTGGTGATTACGGGTTACCGTTAAATATTCTGTTGATCGGGATTTTTCTGTTCTATTCCAATGTGACTGATTACCGAAATATTCCATATCGATTTATCCGATTTCTGATGAATCGTGAGAGTGCATTCACCCGCCATGCAGCTGCAGGAAGTTTGGCGCAGCCGATAATCTCATTTCCGGCGAAACCTTTGGAGTCTATTTTGCGTCTATTTAGAGAGAAAGATACCATATGATATATGTGATGAATAGACAGGGAAGAATCATGGCCGTTTTGCCTGAGCAGCGAATCATCGGTTCTTATTTCAAACAAGACACGGATAAGTTGTAGCATCTTGGTGGATCTGTCCTGAAATGGGTTAATACATGTACAATGAGTATGGCAAAGATACAGAATGGATGTGGATGAATTGAATAGTCTTCTAGAGGTGAAGCCATGAAACAAATGATTGTACATAATGAACATAACCTCATGCAAATGGCGCTTCTGGAAGAAGGCAAAGCTGTAGAGTTCATGGCAGAGCGTACACGCGAGCGTGGGCTGCTGGGTTCGTATTTCAAAGGACGGGTAGTGAACGTGTTACCAGGTATGCAAGCTGCTTTTGTGGATATCGGTCAGAAAAAGAATGCTTTTCTGTATGTGGACGATGTTTTGCATCCCAATCTGGAGAAACAACCGAAAGTGAAGCCTTCAATCGCGGAGCTGCTTCGTCCAGGTCAGGATGTAATCGTCCAGGTCCTGAAGGAGCCAGTAGGAAGCAAGGGAGCCCGGGTGACGACTCATTATTCGCTGCCGGGCCGCTGGCTTGTCTTCATGCCTTTGGCGGACTATGTAGCCGTCTCCAAAAAAATTGCCCGTGAGGGCGATCGATCCCGCCTTAAGACGCTCGGCGAACAACTGAGACGGGACGAAGAGGGGCTTATCATACGAACCGTATCCGCAGAGGAACAGAGGGAAGCCATTCAGGCCGACCTGGAAACATTACGTGAGCAGTGGCGTCTGATCCGTGAAAAAGCGAATAGCTTGCCTTCACCAAGCCTGCTGCATCGGGATCACAGTATGGTTCAGCGGATTATTCGAGATGTGTATACGCCTGGCAGCGATGAAGTCATTACAGATAATGAAGTACAAGCCAGGGAATTGAGTGCTTTGCTGGAGGAAATCTGTCCAGGCCATAAACCTAAAGTACAGGTGTACAGGGGAGAAGAATCGATTTTTGCCGCTTATCGTGTGCAGGAGCAGTTGAACAAGGATTTTGCCCGCAAGGTATGGCTGCCTGGAGGCGGGTATATTGTCATTGATCATACCGAGGCGCTCACTGTAATTGATGTTAATACAGGCAAGTACACGGGAGCGGGCGGTGACAGTCTGGAAGAGACCGTAACGGAGACGAATATGCAGGCAGCGGTTGAGATCGCCCGTTTAATGCGTCTTCGGGATATCGGCGGCATGATTATTGTGGATTTCATTGATATGGAGGAAGCGACGAATCGGCATGAAGTTGCGGCAACGCTGGAAAATGAACTCAAGAAGGATCGAACCAAGGCTTTTGTCATGGGGTGGACCAAGCTGGGGTTGCTCGAACTTACTCGTAAGAAGGTACGGGAAGAGAGTACGCTCCCTTATGTGGAGCCGTGTTCTTCCTGTCATGGGACAGGCAAAAGATATATTTCACCGTTGCATTGATTTTCAGTATAGTTGGTGGTATAATCTTCAGGTATGTGTTTAGCCTAACGGTCTTGCACATGCTGTAACCGCACTGGCCGGGTACAAGAACAGTTCCGCAAGGACACTGTCACCTGAGACCGGGCGAGTCTGAGACATGAGGAGGTGCAAGGCAAATGTACGCAATTATTGAAACTGGTGGCAAACAGTACAAAGTCCAAGAGGGCGATGTTCTGTTCATCGAAAAATTGACTGCGAACGATGGCGAAAGCGTAACGTTCGACCGTGTCCTGGCTGTATCTAACGATCAAGGTTTGACAGCAGGTACACCATTGATTTCCGGAGCAACTGTAACGGCTAAAGTGGAGAAACATGGCAAAGGACAAAAGGTTGTTGTATACAAATACAAACCTAAAAAGAACTACCATGTGAAGCAAGGTCACCGTCAACCGTATACTAAAGTAACTATCGAAGCAATCAAAGCGTAAGAAGGTGCGATAAGTGATTATCGTTCAAGTCTTTCGTAATGATGACGGGAGCATCGATCGTTTCTCCATCAAAGGGCATGCTAATTTTGCCAAGCGAGGAGAAGACATCGTATGTGCCGGGGTATCCGCTGTTACAGTGGGTACGGTGAACTCGATCGAAACACTGACTGGTGTCGAAATGGATGCTAAGATGAAGAATGGCTTTTTAAGCGCTTCTTTACCGGTGCTGGAGAAGACGGAACCTGGTCCCAGGTACAATTGCTACTCGAATCCATGGTACTTATGCTCACTGATATTGCAGAGTCATACGGAAAGTATATTCAGATAGAGCAAGTCAAATAATTAAAGAAGGAGGACAACCAATCATGTTGAAATTAAATCTTCAGTTATTCGCATCGAAAAAGGTGTAGGTTCCACGAAGAACGGTCGTGACAGTAACGCACAACGCCTTGGCGTTAAACGTGCTGACGGTCAAACAGTAACTGGTGGTAGCATTCTCGTTCGCCAACGCGGTACGAAAATTCACCCAGGTACTAACGTGGGTATCGGTAAAGATGACACTTTGTTTGCGAAAGTTGACGGCGTTGTGAAATTCGAACGTTGGGGACGCGATCGTAAAAAAGTAAGCATCTACCCTGTGAATGTTGCTCCAGTAGCAGCTGCAGTAGAAGCATAATATCGGCATTCCGCCTAAGGAGCCTTCGGCATTTTTGCCGGAGGCTTTTTGTATTTTTAGGTTATTCGATAATGAACTGGCAGAAAAGACATGTTATACTTGTGTACGGTGGGGATTAAACCAACCGAGTTTTGTAGAACGGGGAGAAGCCATGAAATCTTGGAAAAGAGTGCCGTGGATTGCGGCATGTTCACTTCTGATTCCTTTGGTTTTCGTTATGCTGTATCCAGTGGTTATTTCAATGGCTGTGTACGCATTGTGGTCCGTCGCGGTGCTTTTTGTTTCTGTGAACGTGATGAAAAGACAGGCAGAGGCGGAACGCAGAACCATCATACAATCTATGGAAAAGACAGCAATTGCATCATTAAATCATCATAGGCATGATTGGATGAACGATCTTCAGGTGTTATATGGATATCTTCGGCTGGGCAAACTTGATAAATCAGTGCAATGTGTGGAAAGAATAGTAGAGCGGGTTAACGAAGAAAGCCGAATCTCCAGATTGGGTATTCCTTCACTCGTTTTTTATCTTCAATCTTTCCGGACCAGTGGAGTCGCTCTGGAATTGCATGTGGTAGTAGAGGAAGAGTTACAGCTTAGTGCTCTGGTCTCTCCCGAGGATGGCGAGTCACTTACGGGGGCGATTGCCGATGCGATTCGTGCCTATCAATATGGCGGCGGCCGGTCGTCTTGGGGAGAGGTTCGCAAACTGACCTTGAACTTCGGACAGGACCATGGAGATGTGGTTGTTCGGCTGGATGGGGATCAAACACCCGATCCGGAAACACTGCGGCAGCTCAATGCCGTACTCAAAGGAAAAAAAGTCAGAACGGAGCAGCTTCCGTCTGAGGATACGTTTATACAATTCAGAATGCCTTGCGGAATATAGGAAGAAGGGGTTAACCAATGTTTGTAGATAAAGCTAAGATTTATGTGAAAGCCGGAGACGGAGGGGACGGAATTGTTTCGTTTCGTCGTGAGAAGTATGTACCGAACGGCGGACCTGCCGGGGGCGATGGAGGCAGAGGAGCTGACATCATTTTCCGTGTGGATGAAGGTCTGCGTACGTTGATGGATTTCCGTTACCAACGTCACTTCAAGGCCCCTCGCGGTGAGAAGGGACGTAATAAAAGTCAGCATGGCGCGAACGCTGAGAACATGATTGTACGTATTCCACCAGGGACTGTGATTTTGGATGAAGACAGTGGAGAAGTACTGGCTGATTTGACACGTCATGGTCAACAGGTTGTTGTTGCTCGTGGTGGACGAGGCGGACGGGGAAATATCCGTTTTGCCACGCCTAACAATCCAGCGCCAGAACTGGCCGAAAATGGTGAAGAGGGCGAAGAGCGGTACATCGTACTTGAGCTTAAGGTCATGGCAGATGTCGGTTTAGTTGGTTTCCCGAGTGTTGGTAAATCCACGCTGTTGTCTGTTGTATCGGCAGCCAAGCCAAAGATTGGAGCCTATCATTTTACAACGATTACACCTAACCTGGGTGTTGTTGGTGTGGGAGAAGGCCGCAGCTTTGTTATGGCCGACTTGCCGGGTCTGATTGAAGGTGCTCATGAAGGTATTGGACTTGGACATGAGTTCTTGCGTCACGTTGAACGGACGCGTATCATCGTTCATGTCGTTGATATGTCTGGTTCCGAAGGACGTGATCCGTTCGAAGACTGGCAGAAAATCAACGAGGAACTGAAATTGTACAATCCTGTTCTCGCCGAAAGACCACAGGTTGTAGCAGCGAATAAAATGGACATGCCAGACTCCGAAGCTAATCTTGAAGAATTCTTGCAGAAGGCTCGTGAGGTTCAACCGGATATTGAAGTTATGCCTATTTCATCCCTGACACGGAAAGGCATTCAAGAGCTCTTGTATCGTGCCGCTGATCTGCTGGATCAAATTCCGGACGAGCCAGTGGTTGAAGAAGTGGCAGACTTATCCGAACGTAAAGTGTACAGCTTGGACAAGAAAGAGGACGATGGCTTCCGTATTGTACGGGAGAACGAAATCTTCGTTGTCGAAAGTGCCAAGATTGAACGTATGATGAAACGGATGCAGTTGAATTCCCATGAAGCCATTCTCAAACTGGCGCGTACATTGCGGTATATGGGTGTGGATGCGGAACTGCGTAAACGCGGAGCTGAAGAAGGCACCATTGTACGCATTGGCGAATTTGAGTTCGAATTTGTGGAAGGCAGCAGCTACTACTAAGGCAGTTGGCCGCTATGTACAAATAAAGGCTAGAACATACGCAGAGAAGTGGGAGATGACCCGCTGCTCTGCGTTTTTATTTTTTCTTACCTGCACGCAGGATAAACTTGTATACTGTTAGGAACAGTTTTTCAAAAATAGACATGTAACGTATTGCCCTTTTGGAATAGATCCTTTATAATGTCCACTATATGAATACATGAGTCTTTGAGGAGAGGACGTTCTGTGAACGAACGCTATTACTTAGTACGGGAAGACATTTTGCCAGAGGCTGTAGTGAAGACCATGCAGGTTAAAGAACTGCTGGCTTCCGGAGATGTCAAAACAGTTCATGAGGCGGTTGAGCAGGTTGGATTAAGCCGAAGTGCTTTTTATAAGTACAAGGATGGCATCCATTTGATCAACCAGCTTGAACGGGAGAGAATTGTAACGATCTCCATTGATTTGGAGCATCAGTCAGGAATACTGTCTCGTGTGCTCGGACATGTAGCTGGTTATGGAGCCAACGTGTTAACCATTAATCAAAGTATCCCGCTCCAGGGAAGAGCCAACGTTGTCATTTCGGTGGAGACATCGCATCTCCATGGGGAAATCGGAGAAATGCTCGATCGGAT
Source organism: Paenibacillus sp. 1A_MP2 (assembly GCF_052244825.1). NCBI lineage: Bacteria > Bacillati > Bacillota > Bacilli > Caryophanales > Paenibacillaceae > Paenibacillus > Paenibacillus sp. 1A_MP2. The sequence continues at coordinate 1,938,751 of NZ_JBQQCS010000001.1, forward strand.
GCAGGATATGCCCGGGGTTCGACGCACGCGCATTGTAGGCCAAGGTTAAATAGACGTTATCTTAAAACGTTTAGGTATAAGTTGTATGGATGGTTGAATCGTACAGGGGTGAAGGAGAAAAAGACAATGGGGGTAGAGCGTTGGTGAAACCGGTAAAAGTGGGATTGTTGGGTCTGGGTACGGTGGGTACTGGGGTCGTTCGCATCGTGGAAGGGAATCAGGAGGATCTGAGCAGTCAGGTTGGATCACCGATTGTCATAGAGAAAATTGCAGTGAAGAATACGGAGAAAGATCGTGTCATTGCTGTAGATCGTGCGAAGCTCACGGTAGATCCCTGGGAAGTCATTCGTCACCCGGATATTGATGTTATCGTGGAAGTGATGGGCGGCATTGATCAGACCAAAGAGTATATTCTTGAAGCGCTGGAGCGGGGCAAACATATCGTTACGGCAAATAAAGATCTGATGGCTCTGCACGGTTCCGAGATTTTGGCCAAGGCACAGGAAAAGCAATGTGATGTCTTCTATGAAGCGAGTGTGGCAGGGGCATTCCGATCATCCGCACGCTGATTGAAGGCTTCTCATCCGACCGGATTACCCGCATTATGGGGATTGTGAACGGAACAACGAACTTTATTTTGACTAAAATGAGCCAGGAAGGCGCCTCGTATGAAGAGGTTCTGGCAGAGGCTCAAGCACTCGGATATGCAGAAACCGATCCAACATCGGACGTCGAAGGACTCGATGCAGCTCGCAAAATGGCGATTCTGGGTACGCTGGGCTTCCGCACCAATGTCGAACTGAAAGACGTGACCGTTAAGGGGATTACATCCGTAACCCGTGAAGATATTACGTATGCCAAAAGACTCGGCTACGAGATGAAGCTGCTGGGTATCGCAGATCGTCGGGATGATGAGATCACGATTAGTGTTCAGCCGACGATGGTAAGACAGAATCATCCGATTGCTTCCGTCAATGGGGTGTTCAACGCTGTGTATGTTCATGGTGAAGCTGTAGGTGAGACCATGTTCTACGGTGCGGGTGCCGGTGAGCTCCCGACAGCTACTTCTGTAGTGGCGGATATCGTGGCTGTGATCAAAAACCTCAAGCTGGGCGTGAATGGTCTCAAAGCGATTGTGCCTTATAAACAGAAACGCTTGCAAAGTGACGAGCATATTATGTCGAAAAATTTCATTTTGCTGCATGTGGATGACAAGGCAGGGGTACTGGCGCAAATTACTCAAATCTTCGCTGAATACGAAGTCAGCCTGGCTTCAGTTGTACAACAGCCAAACGAGCATAACCCGGATGCTGAGATCATTATCGTTACGCATAACGCTAGCAAGGCGAGCATGGATAAAGTATTGAAACACTTTGAGTCCCTTGCCGTCATTCGTCGCATTAAGAGTGTGTATCGGGTAGAAGGATAATTCGTTCCCAAATTACGGTTTGAATTTTCAAGTTGAAGTCCAGGTTTTAAGGTACACGATTAACCATATAGATGTATGCAATCATATTCGATTTAATAATTGACAAAGGAGTTTACCCACAATGAGATATCAAGGATTACTGCAAACATACAGAGAGCACCTGCCGGTTAATGAAAATACACCCCTGCTTACGCTTCACGAAGGCAACACACCCCTGGTTCATGCCGAGAATCTGTCCGAGGAACTTGGATTGAATTTATATTTCAAATATGAAGGTCTGAATCCAACAGGTTCATTTAAAGACCGCGGAATGGTTATGGCTGTCGCTAAAGCAATGGAAGAAGGCAGCCGCACGATTATGTGCGCATCGACAGGCAACACTTCAGCGGCAGCAGCAGCCTATGCGGCTCGTGCGGGTCTAAATTGTATCGTATTGATTCCGAATAACAACATTGCGCTGGGTAAACTGGCTCAAGCCATGATTTATGGAGCCAAGGTGATTGCGATCAATGGCAACTTTGACCGTGCATTGGAAATTGTACGTGAGATTACGGCCAAACATCCAATTACGCTCGTGAACTCCGTGAATCCGTTCCGGATTGAAGGTCAGAAAACGGCTGCATTTGAAGTTATTGAGCAGCTGGGTCAGGCACCTGATGTACTCGCAATTCCGGTGGGGAACGCAGGAAATATCTCTGCCTACTGGAAAGGGTTCAAGGAGTACAAAGAAGCAGGCAAATCGAATTCCCTGCCTCGTATGGTCGGTTTTGAAGCGGAAGGCGCCATGGCGATTGTCAAAGGTGAACCGATCCTTGAGCCTGAAACCGTAGCAACAGCTATTCGAATTGGTAATCCGGCAAGTTGGAAAACCGCTGTAGCTGCAGCTGAAGAGTCTGGCGGACAGATTAACTATGTTACTGATGAAGAAATTCTGACAGCCTATCGTACGATCGCTGCTCGTGAAGGGATTTTTGCTGAACCTGCGTCCGCTGCTTCTGTTGCCGGTGTATACAAACTGAAGAGTGAAGGGTACTTTAAAGGCGGAGAGACTGTGGTGTGCGTACTGACAGGACATGGCCTCAAAGATCCTAATATCGCCATCAAAACGGTAGCGACTGAGCCGCTTGTTGTAGACGATTCCGAAGAAGCGGTTATGGCGGCAATTGCGCAACTGGAGCAACAATCCGTATGAGCTTGAAGCCAAGGGTAATCGTTAAGGTACCTGCAAGTACAGCCAATCTGGGTCCAGGGTTTGATACCCTGGGCATGGCATTGTCTCTGTATGCCTGGCTTGAGATGAAACCGGCTGAGCAGACGACATTCCATTTACATGGGGATCATCTGACGGGTCTTCCAACAGATAAATCCAATTTGATATATGAAGTTGCACAGATGGTCTTCAACGAAGCCGGGGTCTCCGTGCCGGAGTTGGAGATTTCCATGTATTCCGATATTCCGCTTGCTCGGGGACTGGGAAGCAGTGCATCGACCATCGTAGCTGCATTGGCTGCTGCTAATGCATTAATTGGCACTCCATTATCTGATGCCAAGCTTCTTAACATGGCTACGTCGCTGGAGAAACATCCGGATAATGTAGGTGCTTCACTATATGGAGGTATCATTACAGCAGCGTGGGATGGCAGTCGGGTAGACCACATTCGCATTGAGCCGCATCAGGATTTGCAAACTTTGGTCATCGTGCCGGACTTCGAGTTGTCCACTTCAAAAGCCAGAAATGTCATTCCGCAGCAGTTCGACAAATCGGATGTCATTCACAATATAAGCAGATCATCCTTGCTTGTTGCTGCCTTGGCCAGTGGAAGATTGGACATGATTCAAAAGGCGATGTCGGATCGGATTCATCAACCTTACCGGGCATCCTTGGTACCCGGCATGGCTGATATCCTGGAGAACGCGGTTAGTCATGGCGCGCTTGGAGCCGCTTTGAGTGGAGCCGGACCTACCGTGTTGACGATGGTAGATCGTCATGATAACCGTAAGCATGAGCTGGAGCAATATTTAATAGACACGATGAGCCGTGAAGGCATCACTGCATCGGCATTGTGGTTAGATCCGGACCTGGAGGGTGTTACCATGCTGCCTGATCAAGATGAAAGTCCTTTTATGGACAGAGTTAAAGGGGAAGTTAACGCATGAAACGAATTGCAGTATTACCTGAAGGTTCCGTTTCTCATGAAGCAGTAGATTTTCTGTTTAACGGGGAGCCTTTGGAATTGCTTCATTCCAAGCTGATTTCTGATGTTTTCCGTGCTACGGATAGTGGAGAGTCCCAGTACAGCGTCATACCCATTGAAAACACGATTGAAGGCTCCGTTAGCTTGCATATGGACTGGCTGGTTAACGAAGTGGACATTCCGATGCAGGCAGAATGGGTGTATCCATCCATACAAAATGTGATTGGGCATGGCTCCGAGTTCAGGACAGCGAGTGGCGAATATGATTTCGGGAAAATTACGAAGATTATGTCCCATCCCGTAGCGATTCCGCAATGCCAGAATTTTATTCGCCTGCATTCACCTGGAGCAGATCTTGAGGGTGTGAACAGTACAGCAGAAGCTGTAGAAATTGTGAAAAAAAATCCTGGCAAAGGCTGGGTTGCGATCGGCACAAGGCTTGCTGCACAGAAGCATGGTTTGGACATTATGGCTGAACGGGTTACCGACCATGACAACAACTATACTCGTTTTGTGCTGATAGGTCACGAGCCAGTACAGATACCACGAGAGCCTGATCATGTGAAAACCAGTTTGCTGGTTACATTACCTGAAGATGCGCCGGGTGCATTGCATCAGGTGCTGTCGGCTTTTGCCTGGCGAAAACTGAACCTGACCCGATTGGAGTCACGTCCAACGAAGAAAAGGTTGGGTAGTTATTACTTTTACATTGATGTTGAGGAAAGTGCAGATTCCGTATTGCTTACCGCAGCGATGGCTGAGATTGAGGCATTGAATTGTCAGGTGCGCGTTCTTGGCAGCTATCCGTGTTATACATATCCTTCGTTAAAAACGACCTGAATCAGGGCGAACATTGTTGAGGATTGTCATATGACTGGGTAAAATGAGCAAGAAATAGCTTGTCATTTGTTGTACAATGAACGAGATAAATCTAGTTTCGGAATCAAGGAATGGAAAATTTTATGGAGGTGCAGTCATCGGTGTCAGAACAATGGATTTATTTGGATGGTCAATATGTGACCAAAGAGAACGCAACCGTTTCGGTATATGATCATGGGTTTTTGTATGGAGACGGTATTTTCGAAGGTATTCGGATTTATAACGGTAACATTTTCAGATGCAAAGCGCATTTGGATCGTTTGTACGATTCGGCTAAATCCATCAGTCTGAACATTCCACTGTCTTATGATGAGATGCTGGAAGTGATGGCTGAAACGGTACGTCGTAATGATATGCGTAACGGTTATATTCGTCTGATCGTTTCGCGTGGACCTGGTAATCTGGGTCTTGATCCGCTCCGCTGCCCTAAAGCATCCGTTATCATCATTGTAGAGCAACTGGCGATCTATCCGGAGGAAGCGTATCTTACCGGGCTGAAAGCCGTGTCTGTATCCCAGCGCCGCAACATCCCGGATGCCCTTAATCCAAAAATTAAATCATTGAACTATCTGAATAACATCCTTGTTAAAATTCAATCCACCTATGCAGGTGCTGGTGAAGCGATTATGCTGAATTCCCAAGGATATGTTACGGAAGGCTCCAGTGATAACATCTTTATTATTAAAAATGGTGTGGTCTATACGCCACCTTGTTATCTTGGGGCACTCGAAGGAATTACACGTCAGGCCATTATCGATCTGTGCGGTGAGTTGGACCTTGAATTAAAAGAAGTGCCATTTACACTGCATGATGTGTACATTGCCGACGAAGTCTTTTTCACTGGAACAGCTGCAGAAGTTATTGCTGCTTATGAAGTAGACGGCAGAACGATTGGAACGGGTGTCGCAGGTCCTGTAACCTTGAGGTTGCTGGAAGCGTTCCGTCAAATTGTCGACAAAGACGGTTACAAAGTTTGGGAAGATTAATGGCACGACCTGAATAGGGGAGCAAGAAATCCTTCATGTCTCAGAAATTCAGCATACCCGGAGTATGTGGTTTTTGGGGCAGGAAGGATTTTTTTTGTTTAGTTGATGTCATTAGCCTAATTTCTGCATAGGATGTAGTAACGGTATGGGCGAATGCACTGCCCAAGTATCACGTCTAGGAGGTTAGTTCCAAGTGAAAATACACATGGTGAAAAAAGGCGACACATTATATCTGCTGTCCCAAAAATATAATGTAGCGTTGGACAAAATTATCGCAGCTAATCCGCAAATTGCAGATCCCGACAAGTTGGAGATCGGCATGAAGGTCAAAATTCCGGCGGAGCCTGTAACACCAAAGCCAGAAGGCATGTTGCACAGTCATAAAGTTCAGCAAGGCGATTCATTGTGGAAGTTGTCACAGGCATGGGGAATTCCGTTGAAAGACATGATCAATGCCAATCCGCAATTGAAAAATCCAAATGCTCTACTTGTAGGGGAAACCGTGTACATCCCAGCAGGCAATGCAGGGGGAAATGCAGCTTCAGAGAACAATGCATCATCCAATGTTGCTAATGAGAAGCTGTCACCAGAAGGGAAAGAATACACGGGAGTTAAAGAAGAAACGGCTCCGGTTGTACCAGTAGCCCCAGCCCCTGAACCAGCACCTGTACCGGAAGTCTCCAATTCGGTTCCAGCTCCGGTACCTGCAAATCCAGTCATACCTAATATCAAGCCAGAAGTGGAAGTTCTTCCACAATTACCTGAAATTCCTGAAGAGAAGCCGCAGAAGGAAGTTCACAAAAAGAAAATACTAAATCCGAAGTGCAGTTAAAACCAATAACTGAAGCGCCGACGTATACGATGCCTAATATTTCACCTGAAGTCATGCCTTTACCAGAAATACCTAACAACAACATGAAATGGCCTACAGAAGTGGCGCCTGCTACCAAAGCTCCGTGTGGTTGCGGCAGTAAAATGCTTCATGCTCCTGCCGAGCATCCGTATGCTCAAGTTCCTGTACCAGCACAAGAGGTTTACACTGCTCCACAAAACATGTACACGGCCGGGGCGTATGACAATAATACTTTCCCGGGTATACCAGAAGTGAGTCCGTACTCCATGGGGAATACATCGAACACGCCTTGGACCGGCACAGAGTATAATCATAACAACGTTATGCCAAACGTATCTGCTGAAATGCTAAACAATTCATATCCGATCGCTCCAGCAGGTCAGGTGAACAGCCCATTTCCTCCATTTGCAGCCAATGATCATATGAACCACCAACCACCGCACATTTCTCCTTACTCTATGCTTCCGTACCCGCCATGTGGATGTGGCAACCATCATATGCCCAACCATCATATGCCCAACCATCATATGCCCAACCATCATATGCCCAACCATCATATGCCCAACCATCATATGCCCAATCATCAATACCCATATCCCTCACATAACTATCAGAACTCAGGATGGGGCACATACAATCCATACGGGATGCAACCCGAAATGACTACATCCATGATGCCAAATCAGCCAATCGAGTATGCGTATCAAAACCCATATCCTACTCAGAACATGGTGCCATCGTCTCCGCTTGGTGCATTTGGTGAAATGTATCCTCCACAAGGCAAGGGGGAAGGCAAAAAGGGCGGACGTGACGAGGCAAGTCTAAGCCAGTCGGCTACAGAGAATGAGGCTGAGTTTAATATTGAAGCGAAGCCAAAACAAGCAGCCAAAACAGGAACCGCAAAGGGCAGAACAGCCAGACCTGCTGCAAAAGCCAAATCCAAAGTATCTGTGTCCGGGAAAACATCAAGAGAGCGAACCGGAACATCCACTAAACGCAGCTCAGACAAAAAGCGTAGAAATCCATGGATACAACAATAACATTGTAGAGTAAGTGAAAAGCATTAAGCTTCAAAAGGCCGACTGTCAGAAGAGTTGGCCTTTTGGGTATTGTATTGAAATAGGAGAATACAAGAGCATAATGGTAATGTCTCGTCTGCTAGGACTCTTAGTAGATCTCAAGAAAGCCATATTATGTGATGTTATGAATAAGGAGATAGTGCTTCAAATCAAAATAGGTTTAGCAGGGAAGACGGGGATTTAGAATCTATTAAATGTTTTTCGAAAAAACTATTGCATTGGTTTCGTCAGTGTGATATATTATTTAAGTCGCCGCTGAAACACAGTGTTGACAGGGTGAAGAGTAACAAACAAGTTTGATCTTTGAAAACTGAACAACGAGTGAGTAACGATCTTGCTTGCAAGATCGACGCTGAGAAATCAGTACACGTCTTCGGACCGTATGATTTCGAAGCATAAATGAGATTTTTAATCTCGTCAGTTTCAAAATGAGCATATCGCTCTTTTCAATACTTTATTGGAGAGTTTGATCCTGGCTCAGGACGAACGCTGGCGGCATGCCTAATACATGCAAGTCGAGCGGACTTGAAGAGAAGCTTGCTTCTCCGATGGTTAGCGGCGGACGGGTGAGTAACACGTAGGCAACCTGCCCTCAAGCTTGGGACAACTACCGGAAACGGTAGCTAATACCGAATAGTTGTTTTCTTCTCCTGAAGAAAACTGGAAAGACGGAGCAATCTGTCACTTGGGGATGGGCCTGCGGCGCATTAGCTAGTTGGTGGGGTAACGGCTCACCAAGGCGACGATGCGTAGCCGACCTGAGAGGGTGATCGGCCACACTGGGACTGAGACACGGCCCAGACTCCTACGGGAGGCAGCAGTAGGGAATCTTCCGCAATGGGCGAAAGCCTGACGGAGCAATGCCGCGTGAGTGATGAAGGTTTTCGGATCGTAAAGCTCTGTTGCCAGGGAAGAACGCTTGGGAGAGTAACTGCTCTCAAGGTGACGGTACCTGAGAAGAAAGCCCCGGCTAACTACGTGCCAGCAGCCGCGGTAATACGTAGGGGCAAGCGTTGTCCGGAATTATTGGGCGTAAAGCGCGCGCAGGCGGTCATTTAAGTCTGGTGTTTAATCCCGGGGCTCAACCCCGGATCGCACTGGAAACTGGGTGACTTGAGTGCAGAAGAGGAGAGTGGAATTCCACGTGTAGCGGTGAAATGCGTAGATATGTGGAGGAACACCAGTGGCGAAGGCGACTCTCTGGGCTGTAACTGACGCTGAGGCGCGAAAGCGTGGGGAGCAAACAGGATTAGATACCCTGGTAGTCCACGCCGTAAACGATGAGTGCTAGGTGTTAGGGGTTTCGATACCCTTGGTGCCGAAGTTAACACATTAAGCACTCCGCCTGGGGAGTACGGTCGCAAGACTGAAACTCAAAGGAATTGACGGGGACCCGCACAAGCAGTGGAGTATGTGGTTTAATTCGAAGCAACGCGAAGAACCTTACCAGGTCTTGACATCCCTCTGACCGGTACAGAGATGTACCTTTCCTTCGGGACAGAGGAGACAGGTGGTGCATGGTTGTCGTCAGCTCGTGTCGTGAGATGTTGGGTTAAGTCCCGCAACGAGCGCAACCCTTGATCTTAGTTGCCAGCATTTCGGATGGGCACTCTAAGGTGACTGCCGGTGACAAACCGGAGGAAGGTGGGGATGACGTCAAATCATCATGCCCCTTATGACCTGGGCTACACACGTACTACAATGGCCGGTACAACGGGCAGTGAAACCGCGAGGTGGAACGAATCCTAAAAAGCCGGTCTCAGTTCGGATTGCAGGCTGCAACTCGCCTGCATGAAGTCGGAATTGCTAGTAATCGCGGATCAGCATGCCGCGGTGAATACGTTCCCGGGTCTTGTACACACCGCCCGTCACACCACGAGAGTTTATAACACCCGAAGTCGGTGGGGTAACCGTAAGGAGCCAGCCGCCGAAGGTGGGATAGATGATTGGGGTGAAGTCGTAACAAGGTAGCCGTATCGGAAGGTGCGGCTGGATCACCTCCTTTCTATGGAGAATCGTTTCCCGCGTGGAAACATTCAAATACGCAGCTTAGCTGCAAACTTACTCACTCGTTGCTCAGTTTTGAGAGTTTAAACTCTCAAACAGCTTGCTTTTGCATGGAGCTTGTTCTTTGAAAACTAGATATCGAAACGAAATTTTGCGATTTAGAACATTCCTTTTTAAGCTGAACTTGTGTATAACAAGTTTCAATAAATAGTGAAAACTGCATTGCGATGGTATCGGATGGGAGCGACTTTTGGCTTTGCGTAAGCAAAACAAGGGAAGCGAGCAGTGGAAACCGGAGCAATTATGGTTAAGCTACTAAGAGCACACGGAGGATGCCTAGGCGCTAGGAGCCGATGAAGGACGTGGCGAACAACGAAACTGCCTCGGGGAGCTGTAAGCAAGCTTTGATCCGGGGGTGTCCGAATGGGGAAACCCAGCTGGGGTAATTTCCAGTTACTCACAACTGAATACATAGGTTGTGCAGAGGCATACCAAGGGAACTGAAACATCTAAGTACCTTGAGGAAGAGAAAACAATAGTGATTCCGTCAGTAGCGGCGAGCGAACGCGGAGAAGCCCAAACCAGAGAGCTTGCTCTTTGGGGTTGTGGGACGTCTCACATGGAGTTACAAAGGAACCGGTTAAGTGAAGAGGTCTGGAAAGGCCCGCCAAAGAAGGTAAAAGCCCTGTAGTTGAAAGTCTGTTCCCTCCGAGACGGATCCCGAGTAGTGCGGGGCACGTGAAACCCCGTATGAATCCGGCAGGACCATCTGCCAAGGCTAAATACTTCCTAGCGACCGATAGTGAAGCAGTACCGTGAGGGAAAGGTGAAAAGCACCCGGAAGGGGAGTGAAATAGAACCTGAAACCGTGTGCTTACAAAAAGTCAGAGCCCGTTTTAGGGGTGATGGCGTGCCTTTTGTAGAATGAACCGGCGAGTTACGTTCCCGTGCAAGGTTAAGGTGAAGAGCCGGAGCCGCAGCGAAAGCGAGTCTGAATAGGGCGACTTAGTACGTGGACGTAGACCCGAAACCGGGTGATCTACCCCTGTCCAGGGTGAAGGTGCGGTAACACGCACTGGAGGCCCGAACCCACGCATGTTGAAAAATGCGGGGATGAGGTGGGGGTAGCGGAGAAATTCCAATCGAACTCGGAGATAGCTGGTTCTCCCCGAAATAGCTTTAGGGCTAGCCTCGGAAAACAGAGTCGTGGAGGTAGAGCACTGATTGGGTGCGGGGCCCGCAAGGGTTACCAAGCTCAGTCAAACTCCGAATGCCATAGACTTACTTCCGGGAGTCAGACAGTGAGTGCTAAGATCCATTGTCAAAAGGGAAACAGCCCAGACCATCAGCTAAGGTCCCCAAGTGTGTGTTAAGTGGGAAAGGATGTGGAGTTGCACAGACAACCAGGATGTTGGCTTAGAAGCAGCCACCATTGAAAGAGTGCGTAATAGCTCACTGGTCGAGTGACTCTGCGCCGAAAATGTAACGGGGCTAAACACACCACCGAAGCTATGGCTTGATGCTTTGCATCAGGGGTAGGGGAGCGTTGTATAAGGGTTGAAGGTGTACCGTAAGGAGCGCTGGACATTATACAAGTGAGAATGCCGGTATGAGTAACGAAAAGATCAGTGAGAATCTGATCCGCCGAAAGCCTAAGGGTTCCTGAGGAAGGCTCGTCCGCTCAGGGTAAGTCGGGACCTAAGGCGAGGCCGAAAGGCGTAGTCGAAGGACAACAGGTCGAAATTCCTGTACCACCGTAAGCCGTTATGAGCAATGGGGGGACGCAGCAGGGTAGTGACGCGGACTGATGGATGTCCGTCTAAGCAGTGAGGCTGATGTGTAGGCAAATCCGCACATCGATAAGGCTGGGCTGTGATGGGGAGCGAAAATTATAGTAGCGAAGGTCATGATCTCACACTGCCAAGAAAAGCCTCTAGCCAGGTGATGGTGCCCGTACCGCAAACCGACACAGGTAGGCGAGAAGAGAATTCTAAGGCGCGCGGAAGAACTCTCGTTAAGGAACTCGGCAAAATGACCCCGTAACTTCGGGAGAAGGGATGCCCCGGTAGTGTGAATAGCACGAGGGGGCCGCAGTGAAAAGGCCCAAGCGACTGTTTAGCAAAAACACAGGTCTGTGCGAAGCCGTAAGGCGAAGTATACGGGCTGACGCCTGCCCGGTGCTGGAAGGTTAAGGGGAGCGGTTAGGAGCAATCCGAAGCTGTGAACCGAAGCCCCAGTAAACGGCGGCCGTAACTATAACGGTCCTAAGGTAGCGAAATTCCTTGTCAGGTAAATTCTGACCCGCACGAATGGCGTAACGACTTGGGCGCTGTCTCAACGAGAGATCCGGTGAAATTTTAATACCTGTGAAGATGCAGGTTACCCGCGACAAGACGGAAAGACCCCATGGAGCTTTACTGCAGCTTGATATTGAATTTGGGTACGATCTGTACAGGATAGGTGGGAGCCTTTGAAACGTGAGCGCCAGCTTGCGTGGAGGCACCGTTGGGATACCACCCTGATCGTATCTAGGTTCTAACCTGGTACCGTAATCCGGTGCGGGGACAGTGTCAGGTGGGCAGTTTGACTGGGGCGGTCGCCTCCTAAAGAGTAACGGAGGCGCCCAAAGGTTCCCTCAGAATGGTTGGAAATCATTCGAAGAGTGCAAAGGCATAAGGGAGCTTGACTGCGAGACCTACAAGTCGAGCAGGGACGAAAGTCGGGCTTAGTGATCCGGTGGTACCGCATGGAAGGGCCATCGCTCAACGGATAAAAGCTACCCTGGGGATAACAGGCTTATCTCCCCCAAGAGTCCACATCGACGGGGAGGTTTGGCACCTCGATGTCGGCTCATCGCATCCTGGGGCTGAAGTAGGTCCCAAGGGTTGGGCTGTTCGCCCATTAAAGCGGTACGCGAGCTGGGTTCAGAACGTCGTGAGACAGTTCGGTCCCTATCTGTCGTGGGCGTAGGAAATTTGAGAGGAGCTGTCCTTAGTACGAGAGGACCGGGATGGACGTACCGCTGGTGTACCAGTTGTTCCGCCAGGAGCACCGCTGGGTAGCTATGTACGGAAGGGATAAGCGCTGAAAGCATCTAAGCGTGAAGCCCCCCTCAAGATGAGATTTCCCAGTATGTAAGACCCCTTGAAGACGACGAGGTAGATAGGCTGGGGGTGGAAGTGCAGCAATGCATGGAGCTGACCAGTACTAATCGGTCGAGGGCTTATCCAAGATATGCAGGTGATACATCGCGAATTTCGTTTCGGATCTAGTTTTCAGAGAATAATCTCTGAAGGTAAGGCTAAGCTATGCGTTTGGTGGCGATGGCGGAGGGGTTCCACACGTACCCATCCCGAACACGACCGTTAAGCCCTCTAGCGCCGATGGTACTTGGACCGCAGGGTCCTGGGAGAGTAGGACGCCGCCAAGCGAACTCTTTCATCCTACATAGAAAACAGATTTTGCGTGTTGACGTTGTACGATGGATTGCATTTGCACTGCAGATGCATTAATATTCCCTGATAGCTCAGTTGGTAGAGCACTCGACTGTTAATCGAGTTGTCACAGGTTCGAGCCCTGTTCGGGGAGCCATTAAGGCCCGTTGGTCAAGGGGTTAAGACACCTCCCTTTCACGGAGGTAACAGGGGTTCGAATCCCCTACGGGTCATAGCTTTATTTTTTAGCTTAAAAAAGGGATGAGAATCCCAAAGGTTCGTCGGAGGATAAACTTAGTTAGCAACTGCTTCGTAGTCTCGAACGAAGTGAGAGTATCCCCTACGGGTCATAAATATGGAGGCTTAGCTCAGCTGGGAGAGCATCTGCCTTACAAGCAGAGGGTCGGGGGTTCGAACCCCTCAGCCTCCACCATATAGTTTTCTAAATAACGACGCGGGGTGGAGCAGCCCGGTAGCTCGTCGGGCTCATAACCCGAAGGCCGCAGGTTCAAATCCTGCCCCCGCAATTATACTTTCTTTTAAGAAAGTGATCTGGAACCGTGGTGTAGTTGGCCTAACATGCCTGCCTGTCACGCAGGAGATCGCGGGTTCGAATCCCGTCGGTTCCGCCATTTTTATCTTATTACCGCTTGCGGACGTGGCTCAGCGGTAGAGCATCGCCTTGCCAAGGCGAGGGTCGCGGGTTCGATTCCCGTCGTCCGCTCCATATTATTTGCGCCCTTAGCTCAGCTGGATAGAGCGTTTGACTACGAATCAAAAGGCCGGGAGTTCGAATCTCTCAGGGCGCGCCATTATAACTTAATACGCCGGCGTGGCGGAATGGCAGACGCGCTCGACTCAAAATCGAGTGGGAAACCGTGGAGGTTCGAGTCCTCTCGCCGGTATAGATAACGGGATGTAGCTCAGCTTGGTAGAGCACCTGGTTTGGGACCAGGGGGTCGCATGTTCAAATCGTGTCATCCCGATCTCAAAAAGACAGACTATCTTTTCATAGATAGTCTGTCTTTTTATTTATATTTTGAAGTATGCTGAGCAATAACAACCTCTTCACTCATGTAAACCTTTAATAAGGGAATAACTATAGCTTTTATCTTGTTTGTGCTCAAGTGCAGCGCATTACTGATGCCTTAGGTTGATTTTGCATAAACCCCAAGTCTTTCGGTCACAATAGGTTTAAAAAGTGATAGAAGGGGTTCATGTGAACACGTTTAACTTCAAAAAACAATTCAAGAGACGCTGGCGTCGGTGGAAACGAACAGTATGGATGACTGCAGCGTTGGCTGCTGTAGCTATATTGGCTTACAGTGGTTTGACGATTTCTTCTGCGATCGAGCGTTTACTAACGACCAATTTCAGTGAGGCAGTATCCGTAATGGGACCTGCTACGAATGAACAAAGGTCTGAGCAAGAAATTGAGACTTTGATGGAACAACTCGGGTCTGATCCGGACCGTTTAACGAGTGTTGTGCTGGAGACGCAATATATATGTGGGGTAGAGACGGAACAATTGGGAAAGATGGCTGTTCCTCAATGGAAGATGCTGCTCGTTCAACATCCGGATTGGGATGCTCAGGTTGAGTCAGCAGCAGTGTTACGAGTTAAGCAACATGTGGACGATCTTTCTCCACTATGTAAAGAGCAGGCGTATATTAGTATAGATGCTGTGGGCAATCTCAACCTTTATGAGGGGCGACCAGCAGAAGAGAAAATCATCCGTACTTTTTTTCAAATGGACGTAAGAACGTTGGAGACTTCATTGCCGGAAGGTGTATTGGAGCAGTTGCAGCAGGGTATTCGTATTCAGGACAAGGATGAGTATGATAGTGTGATTTCGACGTTCAGCGATTATGCGGTGGATGAAGCCAATAAAGAAATCCGCAATGGCGGATAAATAAATAGGCTGATCTGCATTGAACACATTTGTTTACATTGGATAGAGGAGAAGTACCTGCTCGAAGGACATCACAGCTTATACAACATACGAAGTGAAACGAAGGACATCGAAAGATGTCCTTTTTGTCGTTCCATGACCGAAACACCTGAATATAGGAAATAACGATTGTAGGTTGTTCACGAAATTCAGGCGAGTGTAAGGAAGGACAAAGTTTTTCCTGCCGCAGGGTCTATCTTTTGTTATAATGAAATGAACGATACATATGTTCGCTTTTGTAAGGGAGAGATGGATTTGCGTTTTTTGGGAATTGACCCGGGGATTGCGATTGTCGGTTTTGGTTTTGTGGATAAAATCGGCAGTAAGGTAACCCCTGTACAATATGGCTGTATTCAGACTGAAGCTCATACCCCTGAAGAAGAACGGCTGCTTCATGTATATGAGGGCATGGTACAGCTGATTGATAAATATAAACCGGACGCGGTAGCGCTGGAGAAACTTTTTTTCAATCGTAACGTTACAACAGCGATGTCTGTCAGTCAGGCGAGAGGTGTCATGGTACTGGCTGCTGCCCAGAAGGGACTGCCTATTGCCGAATATACGCCGATGCAGATTAAGCAGGCGATTGTTGGATACGGAAAAGCGGAGAAGCGGCAAGTGCAGGAGATGGTCAAAATGTTTTTGCGTTTACAGGCGATTCCGAAGCCGGATGACGTAGCGGATGCTTTGGCTGTAGCCGTGTGCCATGCACACTCATATACATTAAATTCCAAGTTGAATGAGGTATTGCGAAAATGATTGATTTTCTAAGAGGACAGTTTATACATCTGGAGAACGAATATATTGTGCTTGATGTGCACGGAGTCGGATATCGTGTGTTCTGCCCGAACCCTTTTGCATTTGCGAAGCAAGAGGGCGAAATTATAGTGTATACCCATCACCATGTACGTGAAGATGCGATATTGCTGTTTGGTTTTGCTACTCGGGAGGAACAGAAGTTATTTCGCAAGCTGATCGAGGTATCAGGTATTGGCCCCAAAGTTGCACTGGGTATACTTGCTGGCGGTACGCCGGATCATGTCGTGACGGCCATTTATCAAGAGAATCTGACGTTCCTGACCAAACTTCCGGGAATTGGTAAGAAAACAGCGCAGCGTATGATACTGGACCTCAAGGACAAATTGGATGGTTTTGGTGCTGCTACGTATGCAACAGGTTTGTTTGCTCCTCCTTCAGAAGAAGCAGGAAGCGGCTCTGCCTGGGATGAGGCTCGTGAAGGTCTCAAGGCGCTGGGTTATACCGACAGTGAGCTCGATAAAGTATGGCTCAAACTGAAGAAAGATGTTACTTCGGCTGATTCTGTTGATGTGTTAATGAAACGGGCACTGCAAATGCTGTTTACAGGATAATTAATTTTGCCTCTATAATAGAGCAGTAAGCCGCATAAAAAAGGTAGGGATGAACATGGATGACCGGATTATTTCCGCGAACCTGATGATGGAAGATCAAGCTGTGGAGCTCAGCCTTCGTCCCCGGTATCTGAATGAATATATCGGGCAGAACCAGGCTAAGGAAAATTTGAAAATATACATTGAAGCCGCCAAAATGCGTAATGAGGCGCTCGATCATGTGTTGTTATATGGCCCGCCTGGACTTGGGAAAACAACACTTGCGAATATCATTGCCAACGAATTGGGTGTTAACTTGCGTACGACATCAGGACCAGCAATTGAACGCCCAGGCGATCTGGCTGCGTTGCTGACTAACCTGCAAGAAGGGGATGTCCTGTTTATTGACGAGATTCATCGCCTTCATCGTACGGTAGAAGAAGTTATGTATCCCGCGATGGAAGACTTTGCGTTGGATATTATGATCGGAAAAGGCCCAAGTGCCCGCTCTGTACGTCTTGATCTGCCATCATTTACACTGATTGGTGCTACAACCCGCGCAGGCTTGCTGTCTGCGCCTCTCAGAGACCGGTTTGGTGTTATTAGTCGGCTGGAATTCTACACGGTGGACGAGCTGGCTTACATCGTCTCACGAGCCTCCGAGATTCTAGGGGTGGAGATTGTTGGTAATGCCGCTGAGGAGATCGCATTGCGCTCCCGTGGGACGCCAAGGATTGCCAATCGTCTGCTAAAAAGAGTACGTGACTTTGCTCAGGTACGGGGTGATGGTATCATCACACAGACTCTGGCGGAAGAAGCACTGCAACGTCTTCAGATTGATCCGCGCGGTCTGGACGAGATCGATCACAAGATGCTCAAATCAATGATTAACAGTTTCCGTGGAGGCCCGGTGGGTCTGGATACGATTGCCGCTACGATCGGTGAAGAGAGTCAAACCATAGAGGATGTTTACGAGCCCTATCTGCTGCAGATTGGCATGCTTCAACGTACACCGAGGGGCAGAATTGTAACGGACCAGGCCTATCATCATCTGGGTTTGCCTGTTCCACCGAGAGATGCCAAATAAATTGTGATTATATATCAAAGAGATTCATTTCAAAATACTACTTGGGACAAACATGGAGAGGAGACTGATCGTGGGGAAAGCAATGCAAACAAAGAAGTGGAGTCGGCGTTTGAAGGTTCTGGCCGCAGCTCTGTTGACGGTAGGGTGTCTGCAAGTGCCTGTGTATGCCGCTGAAAGTGATGGACAGATGATCCGGGTAGCCATGTTTGCTAACCTGGGGAGTACGTATAAATCGACTACACCATTGATTACGCTTGAGTCGAGTGGAAAATGGAATATTAGTTCCGAAAGCGGAGCAAGCATAACCCTTCCGGCAGGACAAATCCGTTTCAGTGCGGATGGATTCCGCGTCAAAGTATTGGAAACAGGGGATTTCAAAACGGCAGCAGCAGCTGCGAAATTGTTGCAGGCCACCAGCGATAAACCGTTGTTGTTTACAACGTCTCTGAATGGTAAAGCAACCTATCAGCTCTACACCGGTAACTATGCTACAGAAGCGTTGGCCGGACAAGCGGTAGCACGCGTGCAAAAGGTGGCCGCAGCCCAACTGGGGGACAAAAACCAGCGGTGACGGGCAGCAAGCGTCTATCGGCTGGAGTCTACAGTTCACTTCAAGAGGCAGAAACAGCGCAAGCGTCCTTTTTATCGGCAGGAGTTAGTGCCTATACGGTGCTTCAACTGGATGGAGGAAGTCAAGGGTATACCGTATGGGTTGGTGAAGCCTCAACAGATGCTGAGCTGGCAACATTCAAAAAGAGTGTGGAAGCCAGTGTTCCAGGAGTATCCCTATCTCCGATAAACAGTAATAGTGCTGCACTTATCATCCGTCAGGATGCCGGGTTAAGTACGGATACACTTAAAACAGCACCGCACTACACCATTGCTGGAAGTGAAGCCAAGGCGTTAGTTCAAGGAGACGGCAGTGGAATCAAAGTGGTGGAACGTTCAGGGCGGACATATCGCGGTAACATGGAAATTAGCATTGTAAGTGGCGATTTGGCTTTGGTTAATGTCGTTCCACTGGAGCAATATTTATACTCCGTCGTTGGTGCAGAAGTTTATTCATCCTGGCCAGCAGAAGCACTGAAAGTACAGGCTGTCGCTGCACGTTCTTATGCACTTCAACAAGGGGACCGTTTCAAAATTGCCAATGTCGTGGATACCACGCTCAGTCAGGCATACAACGGAATGGGCTCAGAGAATGATAAGGTCTCCAGCGCGGTTGATGCCACCTCTGGAGAAGTTATCAAGAGCGGTGGTAAGATTGTGGAAGCTGTATTCTCTTCCAACGCAGGGGACAGACTGCTGACCCATCCGAGGTATGGAACGGAGGCGGGGGTGTGTTCAGTAACGTGGACAGCCCGGGAGACACATCGGCTCAAGCTGGATTACAAACATGGTATCATGTGCTGTTGAGTACAGGAGTCAGCGGCTATATTCGTGAAGATAATGCAAAAGAATTAACGACCAAAACGGATGCGGGTTTAGCCAAAGTGACGGTTACTGCCCAAAATACCAATGTGCGTCCCATTCCGTTAATTCAATCCAATGTTGAACCGGTAGCGAAAATAAATCCAGGCAATGAGGTTGTTGTTCTGGCCAAAGTGCCGCAATCCAATGATTATGCTTGGGTAAGAGGACCATTCACGTCAGCTCAATTGGTTAAATCCTTGCAAGGTAAAACGACTTCTACTGTTCCATCTTCGATTTCAACGCTGGAAGTGACCAAGCGTGGGCCATCAGGAAGAGCACTTGAAGTCACTGCGAATGGCCAGCCTATGTCGGTAAAATATGCAGATACATACCGCTCAGCTTTAGGTGGATTACCGAGTACTTTATTTGATATTGCAGGGACCGGAAGTTATACTGTATTAGGCGCTGACGGCAAAACAGCAAGCAAAACCGGCTCACAGGATGCTGCTGTACTATCTGCCTCAGGCACAGGAACTTCATCCAGTAATGCTCTTGTGGTTATGAGTGGTGATGGTCAAGCCCGAGCTGTAACTCAGGGCCAAAGCTTCATGTTTATCGGTCAGGGCAACGGGCACGGATTGGGCTTGTCCCAATGGGGTGCCAAAGGCATGGCAGATGAAGGGTATGATTACCAAGCAATATTGAAACACTATTATCAAAATGCGACTATTGTTAAGGAATGAATAGAATATGAATGTGAACTTATATGATTTTGAATTGCCGGAGAAATTGATTGCACAGACGCCGCTGCTTGACCGCACGGCGTCCCGGTTGCTTACCTTAAACAAGGAAAGCGGTGAGGTTAACCATCACACGTTTCCTGATATTATCGACTTCCTTCAGCCTGGAGATACGCTGGTGTTGAATGATACACGAGTTCTTCCAGCCCGTTTGTTCGGAACCAAAGAAGATACGGGGGCAAAGGCGGAAGTGCTCCTGCTCAAAAACGTGGAGGGCGACCGTTGGGAAGCTCTGGTTAAACCAGGTAAGAAGCTGAAAACCGGCTCGGTCATCGTTTTTAGCGACGAGCTCAGAGCTGTTATTGATGAAGAAGGCGAGATGGGAGCGCGATTGCTTACGTTCTCCTATGATGGAATCTTTCAGGAGATTCTGGATCGTCTGGGTGAAATGCCGCTGCCTCCTTATATTAGAGAGACACTGGATGACCGCGAAAGATATCAAACGGTATATGCGAAGCATGAAGGATCGGCTGCTGCGCCGACAGCAGGATTACATTTTACGGATGAACTGCTGAACCGGATACGGGATAAAGGCGTTAATATAGCTTTCATCACGCTTCACGTGGGACTCGGAACATTCCGGCCTATGTCGGTTGATAATGTTGAAGAGCATGTCATGCATGAGGAATACTATTCCTTGTCTCAAGAGACGGCGGATCTGATTAATGAAACGAAAAAACGTGGCAACCGTATATTTGCTGTAGGAACGACAAGTTGTCGAACACTTGAAACGGTGGGGAGCAAATTTGAAGACGGGCAGCTGCAAGAGAGCAGCGGCTGGACCAAAATCTTTATCTACCCGGGATATACGTTCAAGGTGATTGACGGGATGCTTACGAATTTCCATCTTCCCAAATCCACATTGGTCATGCTGGTCAGTGCGCTTGCGGGCAGAGAACAAATCATGCATGCATATGAGGAAGCAATTAAAGAACAATACCGTTTCTTTAGCTTTGGCGATGCCATGTTGATTTATTAAGTTGTGAAGGTATTACGATTAATTTTTAGAGGATGATTAAAACCAATGGCAGCAATTACGTATGAACATATCAAAACCTGTAAACAATCCGGAGCCCGTTTGGGACGTGTACATACACCTCACGGTATTATTGAGACACCAACCTTCATGCCTGTAGGAACACAGGCGACGGTGAAGACGATGAGTCCCGAAGAGCTGAAAGAGATGGATGCTCAAATCATTTTGAGTAACACCTATCATCTGTTTCTGAGACCTGGGCATGAAATTATACGTCAGGCAGGCGGACTGCACAAATTTATGAACTGGGATCGTCCGATTTTGACTGACAGTGGCGGGTTCCAAGTGTTTTCTCTGAGTGAGATGCGCAAAATTACGGAGGAAGGCGTTAACTTCCGCTCCCATCTCAATGGGGACAAAAAGTTTCTTTCGCCTGAAGTGGCAATGGAAATTCAGAATGCACTGGGCTCCGATATTATGATGGCATTTGATGAATGCCCGCCGTATCCGGCAGAGTATGAATATGTAAAAAAATCACTTGAAAGAACGAGTCGCTGGGCAGAACGTTGTCTGGAAAGTCATGCTCGTCCAAATGATCAAGGGCTGTTTGCTATCGTACAGGGAGGCATGCATGAAGATCTTCGCCGCCAGAGCGCGGCAGATTTGACTTCCATGGATTTCCCGGGGTATGCTATTGGTGGACTGAGTGTTGGAGAACCGAAACATTTGATGTATGGTGTGTTGGACTACACCGTTCCTTTGTTGCCGTCCAATAAACCACGCTATCTAATGGGTGTTGGTTCACCCGATGCATTGATTGAGGGATCGATTCGCGGAGTGGACATGTTCGATTGTGTTCTGCCTACTCGAATTGCCCGTAACGGAACTACAATGACCAGCCAAGGACGTCTGGTAGTTCGTAATGCCAAGTTTGCAACTGATTTTGGGCCACTAGACCCTGAATGTGATTGCTACACTTGCCGTAACTATTCCAGAGCTTATCTGCGTCATTTAATCAAAGCGGATGAAACGTTTGGCTTGCGTTTGACGACCATCCACAATCTTCATTTCTTGCAGAATTTGATGCGCAATGTGCGTAAAGCCATAATGGAAGATCGTTTGCTTGATTTCCGGGATGAATTTTTCGATCAATATGGTCTTCATGACAATGACAGAGGTTTCTGATCAGGGGTTTTTGCGGAGCCGAAGTAACAAGTTTTACTTGTAAGTATAGTCGATAAGGGGGAGTTTGAATGTTTCAGGGTATGAATTTAGCGGGAACTCAAGCAGGCGGTGGAATTGTATCTCTGATAGTACCTTTGGTACTTATGGTTGCGATTTTTTACTTCTTGATGATTCGTCCACAGAACAAAAAACAAAAGCAACGTAATTCCATGTTAGGTCAATTGAAAAAAGGCGATAAAATTGTTACCATCGGTGGTCTTCACGGAACGATCGCTGAAATCACGGATGATGTGGTTGTACTGCGTGTAAACGATGTAACTAAACTGACTTTCGATCGTAATGCGATCAGCAGTGCAGTTGCCCGCGATACGGCTGAATAAATCCTAGATGTTAAAAAGCCTGTAAGGCTATGAGTACGTTTGCAGCGTATTCTTCATTGTCAGAGAACTGGATCTCCTTGGAGACCCGGTTCTCTTTCTTTTTTAAGTAACCGTTATAGCCCGATCTTCTATGATCTTCGTGTGTTGACTCCAAATATTCCTCCTAGTGCAGAAATCAGGAAGGCACTTGCAAGCTGCAGACTGTCTTTCCAATTAAACGAGGCGTCGAGTGCCAGAAATCCGATCATCAATACAATTAGTCCGTAAACGATTCCGGTAATCCCTCCGTGGTACCAGCCTCGCTCACCCGACCTCTTGCCAGATACAAATCCTCCCACCAACAAGGACAAGCCATGTACAACGTACGTATACAGGGAAAGATCTTGTTCCCGCATTCCGGTCATCCAGAGAAAGAAGGATAGAATCAATGCACCTAACATCATCCACACAAAAGCATGACAGAGGCCCGAAAGAATCGGGTTAGACATTCGAAATGAAACCATTCGGCGAATCAACTGCATGAAGCAACCCCCTTGTACAAGTTTGAAATTAATACAGTGTATGGTCAAGCCCTCCGACTTATGAACTGAATTTTCCATTAAATGAACGCTTTATATTTGCATGAGCATGTAAGCTTCAGGCCAAAATAGGGATTACGCTTCAGGTACCTGTATAAAATTCAGATCCGAAGGAGGAACCCTGTTGTGAATTTCTCAGATGTCGGAGCACATATCTTTCGAACCATACTAATGTACTTTATTGTCTATGGGTCTATTCGGATAATGGGTAAACGTGAAATCGGGAAGCTGTCAATGTTTGATCTGGTCGTATCCATCATGCTTGCAGAGATTGCGGCATTTGTCATCGAAGATACCAATAAGCCGTTATCCCACGGAATAGTACCGATGCTGACCGTACTGGTAGTGCAGATTGCCATGGCTTTTCTCAGTCTCAAAAGCCGCAAGCTTCGATTGATGATCGATGGGAAGCCAACCGTGTTAATTTACAAAGGTAAATTACATCGAGATGAGATGCGCAAGCAGCGTTACAACCTGGATGACCTGCTGTTGCAGCTTCGGGAACAAAATATAGACAGTATTGGTGAAGTGGAATTTGCCATATTGGAGACCACAGGCAAGCTAACTGTTTTTCCAAAAGGTCAGAGCTCTTCAAACGGAAACAGTGGCTCTTCAGGCTCTGGTTCGACAGGCTCTAATTCCAAACAAAAAGGGCGAAATAACAAAATAGAAGGCCTTGAAAATATCAAATATGAAGGGCTGCCATTGCCATTAATCATGGATGGAAAAGTTCAGGACCAGAACCTCGAACTGATCGAGAAAACCAGATTTTGGCTTAAAAATCAAATTCAGCACAAAGGTATTATGGACTTTAAAGACGTGTTTATCTGTTCCATTGATCATAACGGGAAAATTTACGTGAGTTCCAAAGATGATAAAGATAAATGAACTCTAAGAACGGCGTTTAAACCAGGAACCGATAATGGGAGCACGGGAAAGATCGTGAAAGTCAATCATTTTGGTCCAGCCCATAACCATGAAATAAACGATCAGACCAACAAAAGGCGCGAGAAGCATTCTGAGCCAGAACGGAAGCAGGGTCGCAGTCTGTTCGTAAATCACCAGAGTAGCGCCGCCCATGATGAGCATACCAGCACCTGTTTTGACCCAATCCATCATCTTGAAACGGAACTGTAACAGGCTGCGCACACTTCTTGCATGTAAAAGAGTAACGACTGTTGAATTGACACAAATGGCAATCACTGCACCAAAAATACCGTATTCCGGCCGGGAGGCGAGTACCAAAATCAACGTGATTTTGATGACAGCACCAATAAACGTATTGAGCAGTGCCTTCCCCGGACGATCAAGTGCCTGAAGAGCGGCTTGAAGAGGAGCTTGAATGTAGATAAACAAAGCAAAAGGAGCCATGAGCTTAAGCATGCTTCCAATCGATGCATCATTATACAGGACAAGACACATCGGTTCGGCAAGCACATACATAAACACAGAAAATGGAGCACCTGTTACAAGCGCTAGCCGCAAAGCCTGATGCATTCGTTTATGAATGAGCGCACGGTCACCTTGAGCCGAGGCTTCAGACAATGAAGGAACAAGTGACGTGGCTAACGAGGATGTTAATGCTCCCGGCAGTAGAAGTAGCGGTATAATCATGCCTTGTAATGCTCCATACTGGGCCGTTGCAAGCCCTTTGGAGATACCTGCAATAGCCAGACTCTGTGCGGTTACAATCGTCTCAGCGAGATAGGATAGGGAACCAACTAACCGTCCGGCAGTTACGGGGACGGAAATCGCGAGTAAACGACGGAGAAGTCCAGGCTCTGATCCGGTTGAGTTTTTTAAAAGAGCAGGTTTGGGTTTGATTGGAGTTTCGAGTATCGGTTGATGTTGCTCGAGATATTTCTTCTGTCTGGCATAGTTCCACAATAATACGAGCATACCGACGAATTCGCCAACAAGGGCTCCCAGCATGGCTCCTGCTGCTGCTTGGGCAATTCCTTTGGGCAAAAGGAGCCAGGAGAACCAGATCACACAGATAATGCGAATGACCGTTTCAACGATCGATGAAACAGCCGTAGGCATCATGTTTTGCTTTCCCTGGAAATAACCTCTGTAGACTGCAGATACGGCGATAATGGCAATCATAGGGCTCATGCTGACAAACGTGTGATAGACCCTCTCATCGGTCAGAACATACCGGGTGACCCATGGAGCGAAAATAATACACAAAAACATAAACACAACACCAAGGGTCAGTGTGAAGCTCAGGCTGATTTGCAGAATCCGTTGGGGTGAATAACGGTTGGCACCTGTATCGGCTTCGGCTACGAGCTTGGCTACCGCCAATGGAATACCACCAGTGATCAATGTGACGAGTACGATGAAAAAGGGATAGCTCAGTTGGTAGATGCCAACACCTTCTGCACCGATGATCCGTGGCAGCACAATGCGCGGGATGAAACCGAGAATCCGATTAATAATGCCTGCGGCGAGCAGGATCATGGCTCCTGGATAAATGTCTGTTTCTTCAAGACTACCCCTCTTTCCCGGTTGGAGTGCAGGTTTTCATAAACGGGACAAATCCCTCGTTCTTCATCCTATGCCAGTCCAATATCTTCTCATGACAACTTGGACACGATTAACAAAAAGATCCATCAACAGCAAGAAGGAATATGATCGGGTAAAGTCGAATGATGTAATATTGATGCCGCATAAAGGCTTGGATGTATGAAGGGAGGCTCCCCGTTGGAGGAAATGAATGATGTGGAGTTGGAACAGTCTATAGAGATGCTCTGCCGCAGCAAAGCAGAGGAATTAAGGCTTGTCGGGTACGAATATGTCACCAGCAAAGATGTCTGGAATTGCATCAGTCATAAATATGAAAAGCAGGGCATTCCACCGCTTCACCAACTGGTGAACGACATATTGTCACTGAAAGCAACAAGCTTTATGAACTTTATGACCGTGTCTGCATACCGGGGTCCTCTTCTAAACGAAAGGGATCTTTTTTGTTGGAAATTGACTGCTTTTTACGGCATCGCTATAATAGGAATATTGAGAACGAAAGGGGATCTAGGAACGGCATGAAAAGAATCGTCAGTTTCATTTTGGTCGTGCTTGTGACCGCAGGAGTAATGTTGGGCACAAGTCCAGGGCTGCTCAAAAATATACGCTTGGGCCTTGATTTAAAGGGAGGCTACGAGATCTTATATGAAGCAGAGCCGCTGGAAAAAGGACAAGAAGTCACCAAAGCATCTTTGGTGCAAACAGCAAAAAGTTTGGAGAGCCGTGCCAATGCGCTCGGAACAAGCGAGCCGGAAGTAACAACTGAAGGAACAAACCGGATCCGCTTGAAGCTGGCCGGGGTTACCGACGAGGCTGAGGTCAGAGCCAAAATGAAAGAACCCGCTGTTCTGACATTCCGGAGTAAAGCTCCGAACGACAAAGAAGGCGAGTACTCCAAAATTGAGCTTCGCGGTAATGAGTTTGTCGAAAATGCGGCTAAGGTTGTCTTCACTCAATTAAATGAGCCGATGATCGACATTAAAGTAAAAGATAAAGCCAAATTTTCTGAAATCACAAAACGTTTGATCAATCAACCTTTAGCAATCTATCTGGATGATCAATTGCTTTCAGCACCAGAAGTTAGACAACAATTGACTGATGGGTCTGCTCAAATCTCAGGTTCGTATACTCGTGAAGAAGCGAACCAGCTACGTGATACCATTAACCTGGGTGCATTGCCTTTGAAACTTACGGAGAAGTACTCCCAAAGCGTAGGCGCAACTCTTGGTAAATTGTCACTCGATCAGACGATTAAAGCAGGATTAATCGGTTCCGTGATTATTCTGGTGTTCATGATTGGTCTGTACCGTATTCCGGGATTATTGCGAGCTTTGCCTTAATCACACACACGTGGCTGGTACTTGCAATCTTCTACTTGGGAGAATTTGTACTTACCCTTCCAGGGATCGCGGCATTTATCCTGGGTATAGGTATGGCCGTGGATGCCAACATCATCACGTATGAGCGGATCAAGGAAGAGATGCGGAGTGGTAAGTCCATATTGTCATCGGTTAGAGCTGGTGGTAAGAGTTCATTCCGTACCATCATTGACTCCAACATCACGACGATCATTGCGGCTTCAGTGATGTTCATCATGGGTACAGGTGCGGTTAAAGGTTTCGCATTGGTACTGATTTTTGACATCGTAACCAGTATTATCACGAATATTTTCTTCTCCCGCTTCCTGTTGACCCTGCTTGTGCGGGCTAACGTGTTGAAGAAGCCTAAGTACTTCGGAGTGAAGGAGAGTGAAATTCGTGCGCTTTAATTGGAATTTTGATTATGTTAAAGGCAGTAAAATTGCCTATACCTTTTCCATTATTTTAACGATTGCAGGTATTATCAGTATTCTGGCCCTGGGATTGAATTATGCGGTAGATTTCCGCTCAGGTTCAAATGTAGATATTACGGTATCCAAAGCGATCACTACGGAACAAATTAAACCCATTGTTAGTGATCTTGGCGTTGACACAAAGGATGTTCATATTACAACAGGTGCTGACCGGGTTAACGTTCGTTTCTCGAACGTGCTGGATGAGAATCAGGAAAGCAAGTTTAAGCAAGAGTTCACCAAGCTGGATTCAACCGCTTCGTATGAAGTCAACACGGTTGACCCGGAGATGGCTAAAGAACTGGAACGCAATGCCATATATGCGGTTCTCATCGCAAGTATCGGGATTATGATCTATGTAGCTATCCGGTTCGAATGGCGATTTGGTGTGGCTGCTGTTGTTTCGCTCTTCCATGATGCATTTGTAGTTATCAGCGTATTTTCGATCTTCCGACTGGAAGTGAATCTGACCTTCATTACGGCTGTACTAACCATTGTCGGGTTCTCGATCAATGATACAATCGTTATCTTTGACCGAATTCGCGAGAATATGCGTTTTGCTAAAAAGACTACAAAAGCCGATTTGCGTGAAGTAGTCAACCGCAGTTTGTCGCAAACGATGACACGTTCCTTGAATACCACATTCACCGTGTTTATCGCTTCGCTCTGCTTGTTTATTTTTGGTGGAGAATCCATTCGCATGTTCTCACTTGCTATGGTCATCGGAACATTGTTCGGTGCGTATTCTTCAATCTTCATCGCCGCTCCATTGTGGCTGGCGCTCAAAGGTAAACAAACAGAGAAACCTAAAGCAGCTGTCAAAGCATCCAACTAAACATTGTATTGTCAAGCCGCGTCTGCCAGGCGCGGTTTTGCAACTTTAGGTAGAGTATTAAGGGGGGCATCGCCATGACCAGAGAACGTTTCCCTTCTGTTCACGCTGCCACGTGGAGCGGGATCGCCGGGAATTTGACACTCGCAGTAATCAAGGCTGGGTTCGGTTATATGGCAAACAGCAAATCGTTGCTTGCAGACGGCCTGCACTCTGCTTCAGAAGCTGCTTCTTCATTGTCCGGCCTCTTTCCCTCGAAGTCTGTACAAACCAAAAGAAAGGCTCGTAGGGAGCGGTCAAAGGAACATTCACGTATCGCGAGACCTGGAATTTCGGTATTATTGTCTGTGCTCATCCTTATGGGAGGATTGCAGATTGCTATCTCCGCTTTGGGTAGTCTGTCTGGAGATGAACCAGAGTCGCTAGAGAAGTATACCCATGCACTTGTCGTGGCTTTTGCAGCACTGGCTGTGAAAGAAGCAATCTTTCAATATCAATACAGATATTTCCGTAAACGAAATCAATCGCAGGCTCTGGCGTATGCACAGCAGCATCGTCGGGCACTCTACTGTTCACTTATCGTCTTGGTCGGCATTGTAGGTTCCATGACAGGAGAAACAACGGGGTGGAGCATTCTTCGATATATGGACCCGGCAGCTGCATTAATCGCTTCCTGTTTTGTGCTTCATAAAGGGTACAGAATGATTGTGGATACCGTATATGGTTCGCTTGTTCAGGAACTGGAGCAGGAAGAAGCGCATGACTTCAAAGAAACGGTGCAGCGTGTATATGGCATTATTACAATTGAACATCTGGTCGCACGTGAACAGGAACATGATGTTACGATTGAACTGGTCATTAGTGTGAACCCGAGAATTTCTGTGCTCGAGGCACAGGAGATTGCGAATAGGGCGAAGACACTTCTCCTGACTCGTTTCAGTCATGTTAAAGAAGTACAGATCCAGGTTATACCTTATGATCCCGGATATCCTTATAAATCCAATCATGAACTGCCAGATCCTGAAGCGACATTAATTCAGTAATGAAGCTTGGTCCAGTAGATCAGGAAAGGAGCGTTATCATTGCTTTATTCGCAATACCGGTGGAATACACCGAATATCGATTTGGAGGCGGCTGCGGGACTCTCGCAGGCGCTTTCCGTTTCATCACTTGTTGGACGTTTGCTGGTCAGTCGGGGGGTTCATAATGAATTAGAGGCAGAACAGTTTTTGCATCCTGATCTGAATCAGATGCATGATCCTTATCTGCTTCTAGGCATGAAAGAAGCAG
Source organism: Paenibacillus sp. 1A_MP2 (assembly GCF_052244825.1). Lineage (NCBI taxonomy): Bacteria > Bacillati > Bacillota > Bacilli > Caryophanales > Paenibacillaceae > Paenibacillus > Paenibacillus sp. 1A_MP2. Next base: position 1,967,811 of record NZ_JBQQCS010000001.1, read on the forward strand.
TGCCTCGAATCCAGCAGGCCATTGAGCGTGAAGAACATATTTTAATATATGGGGACTATGACGCGGATGGAGTATCGAGCACATCCCTGATGATTCATCTGATGCGTTATCTCGGTGCTTCCTACGATATTTATATCCCTCATCGTTCCAATGAAGGCTACGGGTTACACAATCATGCCTTGGATTGGGCTCATCAACAAGGCGTCACGCTGGTTATCACGGTAGATACCGGAATCAGTGCGGTAGAGCAGATTGCTTATGCTTCAACACTGGGCATGGAAGTTATTGTGACGGATCATCATGAACCGCCTGAAGTTTTACCTGAGGCTTATACGCTTATTAATCCCAAGCTTCCGGACTGTCCTTATCCTTTTAAAGGGTTAGCTGGTGCGGGTGTAGCATTGAAGCTGGCTCAGGCATTGATCGGTGAAGTGCCTGGAGAATGGATGGAGATTGCCGCGATCGGTACGGTTGCCGACTTGATGCCTTTGGAAGGCGAGAATCGGGTTATCGTCAGTTATGGCATTGAATCCATGCGAGGTACGCGTCTGCCTGGTGTAAGTGCTCTGCTTGAAATTAGTGGTGTGGATCAAAGTCAGGTCACCTCCATTAATATTGCTTTTGCAATGGCTCCGCGTATTAATGCAAGCGGACGTCTGGATCATGCTGGCAGAGCCGTATCGCTTCTCACAACCGAGAATCTGGATGAGGCTCACACTCTGGCAGGTCAACTGGACTTGCTGAATCGTGAAAGGCAGCAGGTTGTTGAGGGCATACTTCTGGAAGCGACAGCCCAGTTGGAACAGAAAATTCAGCTTAACTCGGGAGCAGTGCCGGATGTCATCGTTTTGGCGGGAGAAGGCTGGAATGTTGGAGTTGTAGGTATCGTGGCTTCCAAGTTACTTGAACGGTATTATCGGCCAACGCTTATCCTTGGAATCGACCCGGAGAGCGGCGCTTGTAAAGGCTCAGCACGCTCCATAGAGGGCCTGGACATCTATGAGGCATTAACGGCTTGTAAACACACGATGGATCATTATGGTGGTCATCCAGCTGCAGCAGGTATGAGCCTCCATCGTGATCAGCTTAAAGAGCTGGAAGACGGACTGAATGAGTTTGCGGCATCCGTGCTGACGGAGGAGGACTTTGTTCCCCATCGTCTTGCGGATGATGAGTGCAGAATCAGTGATGTGCCATTGCAGGTCATTCAAGAGATCGACAGACTCCAGCCATTTGGCATGAATAATCCTTCTCCTCGTTTTGTTTTGCGCAATGTGACTGTAAAAGAAACACGGACGATGGGACGCGAAAAACGCCATCTGAAATTGGTTTTGGAGCAGGACGGGCAGCAGCTGGAGACGGTCGCTTTTGGTAAGGGAGCATTGGCTGATTTTCTGCCACCAGGCACCATCATTGATGTTATGGGTGAGTTGTCCGTCAATGAGTGGAACGGGATGAGAAAACCACAATTGATGCTTCAGGACATTCAAGTACCACATGCGCAAGTGTTTGATTTGCGAGGCAGTACGGAGCCTTTGAACGCAATGAAGCAGTTCTTGAGCTCGCTTGAAGTCCATTTACGATACAAGTCAGGCTCTATTGGTGCCATCGTACGGAAAGAAACGAATGTTTCCGAGGGAAATTCATTGTATGAACCGTGCCTTTGGGTATATGATAGAAAGGTCGGGTTGTTTCCGTGCAATGCTGCCGCGCAGCATTATGGGCAGGAACAGGTCCGGACGTTATTTGTGTTTGATACGCCGGAAACCCCGGAACAACTTGATGCAATGCTGGCCTTATTCAGCGGAGCCGAGAATATCATCCTTCTGCACGGATCAGGCAACCGCCGAGATCGCCTTCAGATGCCTTCCAGAGAACTCTTCAAGCGTATTTATATGCTGGTGTCCAAATGGAGAGCTGAACCGGTGGAGGAACAAGAGATCACTCCTGTGCTCAGTCGTCAGTGTGGTTGTACACCGCGCATGATTACAATGATGTTGGATGTATTTGAAGAGTTATCGTTCATTACCCGAGAAGATGGAAAGATTATGTTTGTGGATAACCCGCCCAAGCGTGAGCTAACCGCCTCGCGTCATTATCAGGCGCTGGAAAGTATGGCTGAGACAGAGCAGGTGATGCTGGATGCATCTACCCCTCAACTGACACAATGGATGATATCCCGGATGAAGGGCGTATCTTAGATAGAAGTTGTGCATTTATTTTAGGAGGAGATTATTTTGGATTTTAAAGATTATATTCGTGTCATTCCTGACTTTCCACAACCGGGAATCAGCTTCAAAGACATTACGACATTGTTGAAGGATGGAGAAATGTACCGCAAGGCGATCAATGAGCTGAAAGTAATGGTTTCAGATCTCAAAATTGACGTTATTGCCGGACCTGAAGCACGTGGATTCGTTGTGGGCGCTCCTCTAGCGTACGCTCTGGGTGTCGGTTTTGCTCCGATTCGCAAAAGCGGAAAATTACCTGGAGAGACGATCGAAGTCGGTTATGATCTTGAATATGGCAAGGATACGCTTGCTATGCATACAGATGCGATCGAAAAAGGACAAAATGTTCTGATTGCGGATGATCTGCTGGCGACAGGCGGAACGATTGCTACCTCCATTAACCTGATTGAACAATTGGGTGGCAAGATTGTAGGTGCAGCATTCCTGATTGAGCTGTCTGATTTGAATGGACGTGCAAAATTGCCGGGAATTGATGTATTTACATTGATGAACTACTAGAATTCCAGCATTCATTGCTGTTAAATCACGTGAACTGGATCTCCCGTTTCCCGGGAAATAATATACAGCATTAACTATTTGCAAAAAGCCTGTCCCTCAACCTGTAAAGGTGAGAGAGCAGGCTTTTTGCGTTGTACGATGTATAAAATGAAGAATGAATAAACATGGTTCGTTCAGATCAGTCGGCAAGAAATCAATCCGGCGTTTTCTCGGTTAAAGGCTGTTTCTCCGTTTGATCATTCGACCAACCCAGTACTTCAAATAATTTAAACAACAAGCTCATCAGAATTCCGACGATGGTTGCCAGAGCCATTCCCTTGAGATGAATACCATAAAACGTGATCTCAGTACCACTGAGTCCGATGACGAGTACAAGGGTTGTTAACAACAGGTTGGTCGGTTTGGCAAAATCCACTTTCTGTTCGACCAGAATACGCAAACCGGATGCTGCAATAACTCCGAACAGAAGCAAAGATACACCACCCATAACCGGAACGGGAATGTTAGCTATAAGTGCCGAGAACGTACCTGAGAACGAAAGCACAATGGCAATGACAGCTGCGCCGCCAATAACATACGTCGAGTAAACCCGGGTCAGAGCCATAACTCCAATATTCTCACCATACGTTGTATTCGGTGTGGACCCAACGAAACCGGAAAGAATGGTTGAAACGCCGTTTCCGAGCAGGGAGCGATGAAGACCCGGGTCCTTGGACAGATCTTTACCCACAATGCTGCTCGTTACAAGCAGATGTCCGATGTGCTCAACAATGACAACAAGGGCGACAGGCAAAATGGTGAAGATGACAGACCAGTCAAATGTCGGTGTTGTTACGGTAGGCAGCGAGATAAAGTCAGCGTTCGCTATATTCTCGGTTTTCACCTCACCCATAAAGTATCCAAGCACGTAACCGGATACAATCCCGATTAGAATGTGAATGATCTTGGGGAATCCACGGAAGGTTACTGCACCAATCACAGTGATTCCGAGAGTAACCATGGCTAAAATAATCGGTTTGGCCTGAGGTACCCAGTCGGGGTTCTCAGCAGGGTTCGAATTGATCAGACCAGCCATTCCGGCTGCCACAGGGACAAGCTCGAGACCGATTAGGGCAACAATGGCACCCATAACCGCTGGCGGGAATACGACGTTAATCCAGCCTGTGCCCGCATACTTGATGATAAGAGCTACAATGCAGAAAACAACTCCCGTTACGATGAACGCTCCAAGTGCCATGGGGTATCCGTTATCAGGGTGAGCGAGTAACACGGAAGAAACAGGTGCGATAAAAGCAAAGCTTGACCCAAGATAGGCTGGAATCTTTCCTTTGCACATGAGTATGTACAACAATGTTCCAATACCGTTCATAAGCAAGATCATACTTGGATCGACACCGAACAGGTTCGGCACGAGCACGGTACTGCCAAACATGGCGAACAAATGCTGGAGACTCAGCAGTGAGCCTGAGCCAAGCGGCATTTTTTGATTAACCTGAATTTCACGTTGCAATGAATGTTCATCTCCTTTTTCCGAAACACAAATCTTCAATATAGTACAGAGTTTCTCTTCATTTAGCAATAACATTTTTCCGCTGAGCATTGAAAGCTCTATTTATTTTTACAATCTATCCTTCTATTTCGGTAAATAACGGTAATAATATATGGTAATTGAGGATGACCTCGAAGCCCTGTGGAGGACAGGGCAAGCTCTTTCGGGAATGATACATCACGTATAAAAAAATTGGATATGTGCTCTTATTCGTCAGTAGTTGACGGGAAACGGGCGAAGCGTCATAATTATAGGAAATTACTTTTACGGGGAACCTGTGTTGATATTATGTCACGGGTTCCATTTTGTATAGAAAGGACACGGAACAGATCAGAATGGGCATAGAGCAATTACTCGAGAAGGCCGGGGCATATATCAAAGAACCCGATCTGGTGCGCATACGTGAAGCTTACGAATTTGCTGATCAGGCCCACCATGGACAGACGCGAAAATCGGGAGAACCGTATATTCTGCATCCGCTTGCGGTTGCCGATATTGTTGTAAACATGCAGATGGACACCATCTCCATAATTGCAGCGCTTCTTCATGATGTAGTAGAAGATACTACGGTTTCACTTGAAGAAATCCGCAATCATTTCGGCAATACGTGTGCCATGCTTGTTGACGGCTTGACGAAGCTGGAACGTATTCAGTTCCGCTCCAAGGAAGAACAGCAGAACGAGAACTACCGCAAAATGTTCATCGCCATGGCGCAGGACATCCGTGTCATCGTGATCAAATTGGCTGACCGTCTGCATAATATGCGGACACTCAAGTTTCAGTCGGAAGAGAGTCAACGTCGGATTTCATATGAAACGTTGGAGATTTTCTGTCCGATTGCTAATCGTCTGGGTATCTCTGCGATCAAATGGGAAATGGAGGACATCGCCCTCCGTTATTTGAATCCGCAGCAATATTACCGAATCGCAAACCTGATGCACAAAAAGCGTGCGGAACGTGAGCAATATATAGATACCGTTATGGACGGTATTACGAGCAAGCTGGATGAGATGGGAATTCAGGCAGATCTGTCGGGTCGTCCTAAGCACATCTACAGCGTGTTCAAAAAAATGACTACGAAAAACAAACAGTTTAACGAGATTTATGATCTGCTTGCGATTCGTATTATTGTGGATAACATCAAGGATTGTTATGCTACGCTCGGAATTATACACACGTTATGGAAACCGATGCCTGGACGTTTCAAGGACTATATCGCGATGCCAAAGGCGAATATGTATCAATCGCTGCATACCACGGTCGTAGGTCCCAACGGTGAACCGACTGAAGTTCAGATCCGGACATGGGATATGCACCGCACTGCTGAATTTGGGATTGCTGCCCACTGGGCCTACAAGGAAGGCGCTGCGAACGGAAATAATTTTGAAGATAAAATTACGTTCTTCCGCGAGATTCTTGAACTTCAAAATGAAGCGCAGGATGCGTCTGAATTTGTAGAATCACTCAAAATGGATTTCTTCTCGGATCTGGTGTTTGTATTCACACCAAAAGGTGAAGTTATCGAATTGCCTACCGGATCTGTTCCATTGGATTTTGCATACAGAATCCATACAGAGGTGGGTAATCGAACGATTGGTGCGAAAGTAAATGGTCGTATCGTTCCGCTCGATTATCATCTCAAAACGGGCGATATCATTGAAATTTTGACGTCCAAACATTCTTACGGGCCGAGCCAGGACTGGCTTAAAATTGCAAAATCCTCTCACGCACGAGCGAAGATCAAGCAATGGTTCAAAAAGGAACGACGCGAAGAAAACGTTGAAAAGGGACGCGACAGTTGCGAACGTGAACTTAAGCGCATGGGGCTTGATCCATCTGCCTGGATGACGGACGATAAGTTGCAGGAAGCAGCCAAAAAGTATGCCTTCAATGATATTGAGGATATGCTCGCAGCGGTTGGATTTGGTGGCATTACGGCTGCTCAGATTGTGACCAAAGCAACGGAGAAACTCCGCAAGGAGCAGGAAGAATCCAGCTTGCTGGAACTGAATTCCGAGATGCGTGAGCTGAAGCCTGCACCTGAACGCAAAAACCGTCCGACCAATGGCATTCGTGTCAAAGGCATAGACAATTTGCTTGTTCGTTTTGCGCGCTGCTGTAACCCTGTACCAGGGGATGCTATTATCGGGTATGTTACACGTGGGCGCGGGGTTTCCGTGCATCGCAGTGACTGTCCAAATATTCCGTCCAGTACGGATGGAGAAGAAGCAGCTCGCGTCATTGAAGTCGAGTGGGAAGAGAATATTGAAGCCAACTACAGTGTGGATATTGAGATTACGGGCCATGATCGCAATGGTTTACTCAATGAAGTGCTTCAAGCTGTTTCCGAAAGTAAAACCAATATATCTGCCGTCACCGGACGTACAGATAAAAATAAATTAGCATTGGTGCACGTCACAATTCTGATACGTAATACGGAGCATCTGCATTCGGTTGTGGAACGAATCAAACGGGTGAAAGATGTCTATTCTGTGCATCGGATTATGCAGTAAGGAGCCTGTAAGATGAGGGTGCTTGTACAACGCTGTAAAGAGGCTCAGGTAACTGTTGGGGACGAGCTGACGGGAAGAATTGAATCTGGATTGATGCTACTCGTGGGCATTACACATGAGGACACGGAGAAGGATGCCATATATTTGGCAGACAAAATTGCTGGACTTCGAATCTTTGAGGATGAGCAGGAAAAGATGAATCTCAGTTTGATGGATGTGGGCGGGGCTGTATTATCTGTCTCACAATTTACATTGTACGGGGATTGTCGCAAAGGGAAACGCCCAAGCTTTGCAGCGGCAGCCAGACCTGAAGCGGCAGAATTGTTGTATGAAACATTTAATCAACTGTTACGGGATAAAGGAATTCAGGTGGAAACCGGGCGTTTCGGTGCGATGATGGATGTGACTTTTACCAATTGGGGACCCGTGACTTTAATGCTCGAAAGCCCTATTCGTCAAGAGGCACATGCATAATTGATGGGGAACAGGCCATAATGAGGGATAATTCGGTTTATAACATAAGATGATCAAAGGAGTACCCTACCCTTATGCGCCAATCCGTCAAGGAAACACGTTCCCGAATAGAACCTTTGCTTCTACCTGGAAACCTGTATGAGTCCCTGAAGCTTGCCCGCGCTGCTGCCGAATGTGCAACAACAATTTGGGCCCTTCAGGATTCGGATAAAGGGGAGCAGAGCCGTCTTCCGCGTGACTGAGTGCTGACAGTATTCGATCAAATATTTAGGTAACAAAAGCGAAAAAGTCTTGATTCGATCATCGAATCAAGACTTTTTTTGTTAGGAAGCTTAATCATTTCGGAGTTGGAGTGTTTAATCAAAGTCAAAATAATACAGGTTCGTCTTGTTATAAATGACTCTGGTTAGGGTAATAACAGAACGAGGCGCGATGCGTGCCAGGTTCAGTGTTTATTACGGGCAATGAACAAGAAATGTAGAATATATGTTTCTGCGATTACCCGATTCCAAGAAATTTCGAATACGGAAAGGAGAACATACGTTATGAGTAAAGTTGCTTTTTTATTGGCGAATGATTTTGAAGATTCGGAAATGCAGGTACCATATGATGAGGTGAAAAAAGCCGGACACGATGTGGAAATTATCGGCTTGAAAGCAGGAGAGACACTGAAGGGTAAAGGTGGTAAAGCCTCCTACACTTCAGACAAAGCGATTTCCGAAGTCTCTGCTTCCGATTATGATGCAGTTGTGATTCCAGGGGGATCTTCACCAGAGAATTTACGTACAGATGCGCACATTCTGAAATTCGTAACGGAGATCAACAGTGCGAAGAAACCAATCGCTGCGATTTGTCACGGTCCTCAAATTTTGGCGTCTGCCAATCTGTTGAAAGGTCGGACAATTACGTCCTATCCACCGCTCAAGGATGATATGGTGAACGCGGGAGCAGAGTTTAAGGACCATGAAGCTGTTGTAGACGGCAACTATATCACTTCCCGAACACCTGCCGATGAGCCAGCATTTGTCCGGGAGCTGCTAAAAGTTATTTAATGATATGGAATCAGATAACTATCCGTTAAAAATGATTACGTTATAGGGTGGAACTGGAAGCTTTTAAGTTTACGTTTCATTCGGTATTTATTCCGATAAAGGAGGGTTTGACATGACAAAGCATATTCAGGCGTATTTTCGGACCGAGGACGAGGCGGAGGGAGCAAGAACTTCACTTCAGACGTTCCGTACAGAGCATTTGGAAGTAGGGCAACTGGACAGTGCAGTTGGCAGAGACAAGCGGATTATGGTACCTCTGGTGCCTTATAACACAGCAGGTGGCGTAGGAACCAATGGAGCTATGGGTGTGGGTGCAGCACCCGGGGTTCCCGCTAGTGAAAATGTAATTCCGGTCGTCAGTAATGTGGATCGCGATACCGAGAGAGGTTCCCGTGATAATGTCAATGAGGATGGCGACCTGTTGGATGCTGCGGATGTGTCCTCGGCTGACTATGACGATCTGCATTATGTTTTGTCTGCCAAAGTAAGGGATGAGGATTATGAGGAAATCGTTCATAAACTTCGTTCTAACCAAGCTTATGTGGAAGAATTGAATTAACATGTAAAAGAGAGCCCTTGCAAGGCCTGACTTGGTGTCAGGAGCCTTTGCAGGGGCTTTTAATATGTAGAAAAAATAAATTATAAAAAAAGCGCTATCATTTTTGTAATATTACTGTAATATTAGTTACATAAGCCTTTAACATAGCCCGTTTATAATAACACACATGACCCCCTTTTTTATATATCCTTTGAGCCTGCACACCGTGTGCAGGTTTTTTTTTGAGATGAGAATGTATATGTTTTGGGCAAAGCTTACCCCGTATTTAAATTTTTGCTAGAATAGAGAAATGGATTTAAATATTTTAAAGCGAATTTTTTTCATAGTTAGGCTACATTGGTCGGTAAATCAAGCTTCTAGCGATTGGGCTCAGTCGAATCCAATCCTATGATAGAGAGTGTGAGGAATTCATCGCCAGAGTGATCCGTCATATTCCAGATGAACATATACTCGCTGAAACGGCCCCCGCCCTTTTATAAGAGCGGGGCAGCCGTTTCTGCTTATGGAAATTGACAGCTATATAGAATGCCTCGTTTGAGAAATGAAATCTATAATGCTAAAGCAACAGTGTTCTCATGCGAAATGGCTAGTGAAAGATTTAAGGGGGAATTAGTTTTGAGTAAGGTTGGAAGAAATGATTTATGCCCATGCGGAAGCGGGAAAAAATATAAGAAATGCTGTCTGGACAAGGAGCCCTCTGCGGTAGAATCCGTACTGCGGCTGATATCAACCGAGCAGCCTGTCCAGGAAGCCTCGGTTCAGCCTGAGAGCAAACTGACCTTGACCAAGCTGAAAAAGATGGTGGAGCGCGAACTGAAATGGGCGCATCCGGCTCACGAACAGCTGGCCCTGCAGCTTATTGAGGACATGAGGAACCAATACGAGCGGGAGCTGATTTTGGAAGCTCTGGTGCTATGGAATGGCTATTCCCGTCAGACCCGCCCTACTGTGAAGAAGACAGGCTCGTTCTGTGCCGCAATCGAGTATTTGTTGTCCGAGGAATACGGCTTCAATGTTTCGAAGGATGAGCTAGCCGTTAAATATGAGGTAACGACAGCAACGATCTCCCGAAAGGTTAAGGAGATGTTCAATTACATCGAAGAATACGGCATGGGCGGCGAAACGGACGAGCTGATGATTCTGAACAGCCCAGACACACCGAAGGACAAAGCGCAGGCTCTGCTGAATAAGGCGATGGAATCCAGTTCTTCCAAACGCAGAATACAGCTGGCGAAAACAGCGCTGGAGATGTATTCTGACAGCTCTGATGCGTATCTTATTCTGGCTGAGGAATCGGACAATGAGTCTGATGCACGTGCTTACCTCAAGGCTGGAATCGCTGCTGGCGAACGCGAACTGGGCGAACTGTTTTTTGAGAAGAACAAGGGGGACTTCTGGGGGCTTCATGAGACTCGTCCATATATCCGGATATGCAAAAGCTACGCCGAATCCTGCTGGTTTGGCGGAGATGCCGAAGAAGCGGCACAAATCCTGGAGCATATTTTGGAGCTTAACACGGAAGACAATACCGGAGCGCGTTACCTGCTCGCTGCTGTGTATTTGTACAGCAACCAATTGAAGCAGGCAGAGCAACTGCTGGAGAAGTATGGGAAAGGTGACGCCGCAGCCGCCTTTGCCTATGACCAGATCATTCTGGAGTATAAGAAGAACGGAATCACCTCCCAGCTCAAAATGCTGTACCGTGTGGCCCGGGGTGTGAACAAGCATGTGCCTGACTACCTGCTGGGTTTGAAGCGGCTGCCGCATAACCTCCCTGATTTTGTCGGAATGGGGGATTCCGACGAAGCGATTGAATATGTCATTATGCACTCCCGTCTATGGGCGAATGTGCCGGATCTGTTGAAGTGGATGCTGAAACAATAGAGATATAAGAAGGCAATAGAAGTTGGAATTCATTTGATGAATCCAGCTTCTATTAGCCTTGATATCTGTGGACTCCGCATCTCGTACGGCGTGTGAGAATTTTTTTTAGTGCTATCTTTTTGTGTTAGCCCTTGACTTTAGCACTGCGGTTCATTACAATCAGAAAATAAATTAACTTTAAACGTTATATAATAACTATAGGCGTTATTCAATAATATAACTTGATGATTTGATGACGGGACCAAGTACTCCGTGCCCACATGAACAGAGAGGAATCCCCTGGCTGTAAGGATTCTCTTGATGAGCGGACGAATGACTTCCCCGAGAACAGACGGCGAACACATTAGATTTATATCTGATGATCATTAGCCGGCCTGCGCAGGGCGTGCGTTATACGTAGAGCGGAATGATCTGTGTTTGATCGGATTGCCTGGAGCAACCCGACATCATCACACGATCACCTGAACGGCGAAAGTGTCAGGGATTCCGGAATGTGGGTGGTACCACGGGTGAATGTGTAAACACAATCCCTCGTCCCTTTGTTTGCTGTTTATACAGCGACAGGGCGAGGGATTTTTTTATTATACAGAGAAAAATAGATGCTGGAGGGATGAAAGATGGCTTTTCAAAAACCGACTGGAACGCAGGACTTGCTGCCTGGCGTTGTCGAAAAGTGGCAGTTCGTAGAGGAAAAAGCGCGTGATCTGTGTCGCCGTTTTAATTACCGCGAGATTCGCACACCGATCTTCGAACAGACTTCTTTATTTGTACGAGGCGTTGGGGAAACAACCGATATTGTTGAGAAAGAAATGTACACCTTCAATGATAAAGGGGACCGCAGCATGACCCTTCGACCGGAGGGTACAGCGGGGGTTGTCCGCGCTTATGTGGAAAATAAAATCTATGGCGAACCGGATGTGAGCAAGCTTTATTACATCGGTCCGATGTTCCGGTACGAACGTCCGCAAGCAGGTCGCCAGCGTCAGTTCCACCAGTTCGGTGTAGAAGCCATCGGAGCCCTTGATCCAGCGATCGATGCTGAAGTCATTGCGCTTGGGTATCAACTGTGTGTAGAACTGGGATTGAAAGATGTCAAAGTCGAAATCAACTCGGTCGGTAACCCAACCAGCCGTGCGGAATATCGCGAAAAATTGCTTGGATTTCTCAGACCAATGAAAGACAGTCTGTGTAAGGACTGCCAATCCCGGATGGAACGTAATCCGCTGCGTGTGCTCGACTGTAAAGTTGATCAGGACAAGTTTGTAGGAGCACCGTCCATCTTGGATAGTCTGGATGAAGAGTCCTTGAACCACTTTGCCAAGCTGAAAGAGTATCTGGATGACTTTGGCGTAGATTACGCGGTGAACAATCGTCTGGTACGCGGACTGGATTACTACACCTTGACTGCTTTTGAATTGAAAGCCCAAGGTATTGGCGCGATTGATACAGTCGGTGGTGGCGGCAGATACAACGGTCTCGTTGGAGATATCGGTGGACCTGATCAGCCTGGTATTGGTTTCGGTATCGGTCTGGAGCGCATTCAATTGATTCTGGAACACCAGAACATTGATGTAAGTTCCCTTGCCCCACTCGATGTATATTTTGTTGCTCTTGGTGAAGCAGCCGATCGTGAAGTCAATCGTCAGCTGTTCAAGCTCCGTCAATCCGGACTGTCCGGTGAACGCGACTATCTCGGTCGCAAGATGAAAGCACAGATGAAATCTGCCGACCGATTCAAAGCCCGTTACACTGCCATTCTTGGTGATGATGAACTGGAGCGCGGCGAGATTGCCCTGAAGTCCATGGATACAGGTGAACAACAAACGGTGAAGCTGGATGATCTTGTTGCCACGGTAAGTGGAAAGTAAGCAGTAACACCATTTGAATAAAATCGTCTTCACGCAACCGCACTGTTGAAAAGCGGGTTCTGCCCGCCATACAGAACGGAAATTCACATATGAGGAGTTTGGTTATGAAAAGAAGTCATCATTGCGGCGCGTTAACACCCGCACACATCGGTGAAACTGTAACATTGAACGGCTGGGTACAGACCCGCCGTGACCTGGGGGGCGTACTGTTTATCGATCTGCGTGACCGCAGCGGAATTGTACAGGTTGTTTTTAACCCGGCATACTCTGGCGAAGCATTGCAAATCGCTGACAGAGTACGGAGCGAGTATGTTATCGCGGTAACGGGTAAAGTCGTTAAACGTGACGAAGAGACTGTAAACAAAAACTTGCCTACAGGCGAAATTGAAGTCCAAATTACGGAGATTGAAGTGCTGAACGCTGCTAAAACACCTCCATTCTTCATCGAAGATGGTGTGGAAGTCGACGAGTCCCTTCGATTGAAATATCGTTACCTGGACCTGCGTCGTCCGGAAATGTTCGAAACATTAAAATTGCGTTCCAAAGCATCCAAAGTGTTCCGTGATTATCTGGATGGAGAAGAATTTGTTGAAGTAGAAACACCAATCCTGACGAAGAGCTCCCCGGAAGGTGCGCGTGACTATCTCGTACCAAGCCGTGTGCATGAAGGTGAATTCTTCGCCCTGCCGCAATCACCGCAAATTTACAAACAATTGCTGATGGTCGGCGGACTTGAGCGTTACTATCAAATCGCCCGTTGTTTCCGTGATGAAGATTTGCGTGCAGACCGTCAACCGGAATTCACTCAAGTCGACATCGAGACTTCCTTCCTGCAACAGGATGACCTGCTGCCAATGATGGAAGAACTGATGGCCAAATTGCTGCGTGAGACGAAAGGTATTGAGCTGGAGCTGCCGTTCCAACGGATTACGTATGCAGATGCCATGGGTAAATACGGTTCGGACAAACCGGATCTGCGTTTTGGCATGGAACTGGTTGAAATGAACGATATTGTAGCAAACAGTGGTGTGAAAGTATTTGCTTCTGTCATTGAAAAAGGCGGAGAAGTGAAAGTTCTGAACGCTAAAGGCTGTGGCACATGGAGTCGTAAAGAAATCGATGACCTCGGTCCATTCGCAGCGCGTTACGGCGCAAAAGGTTTGGCATGGATTCAAGTGAAAGACGGCGAGTTCAAAGGACCAATCGTGAAGTTCTTTACACCGGAAGAGATCGAAGCAGTTAAAGAACGTACTGGCGCTGAAGAAGGCGACTTGCTGCTCTTCTCTGCTGACACCAAAAAAGTGGTTGCAGATGTACTGGGCGCGCTTCGTCTGAAAATCGGTCGTCAACTGGGCCTGATCGATGACAGCAAATTCAAATTTGCATGGGTTGTTGACTTCCCATTGCTCGGGTACGATGAAGATGCCAAACGTTATGTAGCAGAGCACCACCCATTCACACGTCCTAAAGACGAAGATGTACATCTGTTTGACACAGATCCGGGTGCGATTCGCGCTCAAGCTTATGACCTTGTTCTGAATGGTTATGAAGTGGGCGGCGGTTCAATGCGTATCTATAAACGTGATGTTCAAGAAAAATGTTCTCTGCCCTGGGACTCTCTCCGGAAGTAGCCAACGAGAAATTCGGTTATCTGCTCGAAGCATTCGAATACGGAACGCCACCACACGGCGGAATCGCTTTTGGTCTCGACCGTCTGGTGATGCTGCTGGCAGGACGTACGAATCTGCGTGAAACGATTGCCTTCCCGAAAACGGCAAGTGCAACGGATCTGCTCATGAATGCACCTTCTGAAGTGGATAACTCCCAATTGGAACAACTTCACATCCGTGTAGCCCGTAAACCGGTGGCGGAAAAGAAATAAAGGAGGCATCGATTCTCAATGCTCCATCAATTTTCAAGAACAGAACTGGCAATCGGACCTGAAGGTCTGAACGCCTTGAAAAATAGTACAGTAGCTGTGCTCGGCATCGGCGGTGTGGGTGGTATTGCAGTGGAAGCCCTCGCTCGCAGCGGTGTTGGCCGTATCATTCTGATTGATAAAGACGTGGTGGACATCACGAACATCAATCGTCAGATTCATGCTTTGACAACGACCGTGGGTCAGAAAAAAGCAGATTTGATGGTGGAGCGGGTGAAGCTCATCAATCCAGAGTGTGACGCCATTGCACTGAATATGTTTTACACGGAAGAGACGTATGAGGAATTGTTCAAGTATGAGCTGGATTATGTGCTGGATGCTTCCGACACGATCATTTACAAAATCCACCTCATCAAGGAATGCCTCAAACGGAAGATTCCGGTCATTTCCAGTATGGGTGCGGCAAACAAAATGGACCCGACAAAATTCCAGGTTGCGGATATTTCGAAAACGACCATGGACCCGATTGCTCGTGTTGTCCGTACGACACTTCGCAAAGACGGTATTAAAAAAGGTGTAAAAGTGGTCTTTTCAACGGAAAAGCCGCTCAAACCACGCGAAGATGTAACACAGAAAATTGTACCTGAAAATGCGCCGGAAATTCGCAAGGCCAAACAGCCACCAGCGAGTAACGCCTTTGTTCCTCCGGTAGCCGGACTGATCATGGTCAGTGTTGCTGTCAAGGAACTGATTGAAATTGCAGAGAACAAGCAGCAGTAATTTGCTGTAAGGGAAAAGCGTAGATGCCGACAAGGTGTCTGCGCTTTTTTGCATACGCAAAACCCTAACCAATGTCAGGGTTACGTGATGTACTTCGATCCCAAAACCGTGTATGATATGTGGTGCTGCACGAAATGATGAAAAATACATAGAGAAATCGCAGCTATATAAGATGAATATAAGATTTGCACAAGAACGAAGAGGACAGAAAAAACCTGGAGAAGCGAAGCGTTCGACTAAAAGCTTTCTGAAAGAAAGCTGCATCGGAAGCATACGCTTATCACCGGATTTAACTTTAAAAACATAAATCTAAAAATCCGGGGATAACAGCGATCAGAAGGTTGTTCTGTCCGCGCAGTGGTAGAGTGTAAATACATTTGTTCGGCTTATATAGAGAGAGGAGAACGGAACGAATGAAACAAGGATGGATGGCCAGAAGACTTGGCCTGGAGCAGGGAGACCAGTGGAAGAAGGAAATTATGGCGGGGGCCATTTCCTATTTTGCCGTGGTGTATATCGTGATGGTCAATGCAACAATTCTGGCGGATGCCGGAATGCCGCTGCAGGCAGCTATGGTGGGCACACTTCTGACGTCCATTGCAGGTTGTTTGCTGATGGCATTTGGCGGCAAATCACCGATTATCGTTGTACCTGGCATGGGCATCAATGCATTTTTCACTTACACACTCGTACATTCGATGAAATTGAGCTGGCAGGAAGCCTTGGCGGTTGTATCGGTCACAGGTGTGCTATTTTCGGTCGTGACGTTTACATCGTTATATAAAATGATCAGTGAGGCCATTCCCAAAAACCTGCAGCATGGCATCACTGTCGGAATCGGTCTATTCCTGACGTTTATCGGTTTGCAAAAAAGCGGAATCGTCATCGCACATCAGACGACGTTTGTAGCCATTGGGCATTTTAACGACCCTGGAGTAATTACTGCTTGTGTTACACTTGTGCTTGCATTGATTCTATTTATACGAAATGTACAGGGCGGGCTTCTGATCAGTATTCTGGCGGGAACAGGACTGGCTTATGTGCTTGGGGCCGTAAACCGGGTGACCCCGTGTCTGCCGCAGAAGCATTGCATCAATATGGCGGTTTGTTCGCTGAGCTTTCCTTCGCAAATCTGGTGGACTTGTCGTTCTGGATTGCTGTATTTCTGTTGCTGCTGATTGTTGTATTTGAAAATATCGGCCTGATTACGGCCCAGACCCATTTGATTGGTCGCCCCGAAAGATTTAAAGGCAGCTTGCGAGCCCTGTCAATTTCGAATATTTTTGCCGGGATCTTTGGAAGCAGCCCTACTGTAGCTGCGGCTGAGACAACAGCCGGTATAGCTGCAGGCGGGCGCTCAGGCTTGACTCCACTGGTTACCGCAGTGCTATTCGGTGCAACATTCTTCTTTATTCCACTGCTGGCTTATATCCCGGACAGTGCCATCGCTCCCATTTTGATCATTATAGGCGGATTGATGGTACAGGATGTGAAGGACATGGATTTCCGTGATTTTACGGAGGCTTTCCCGGCTTTTCTGATCATGGTCATGATTCCATTTACATATAGCATCGTCGACGGTATGGCATTTGGATTCATTGCGTATCCCGTAGCGAAGCTGGCGGTGGGTCAGGGTAAGCAGGTGCCTAAAGTCATGTATGGCATTGCAATTCTCTTTTTGGCGAATTTTGTTCTGCACGGGATATTGTAAAAGATAGGAAACATTATGTTAACTCATACGTATGATCTCTGGTGAACATCGGGAGAACGGGGGAACGGGAATGGAAGAGCAACAACAAGCGGGTCAAGCTGAACCGAAAGTAGGAAAAAAAGGATTCAGGGATTTTGTGAAGCTGATTGCTGCCACAAATCCACCGAAGCTTATTCTGATTATAGCGTTAATCCTGACACTCATTCAGACGACAGCTGGCCTGATTGTCCCGCTGATGACCAAAGGGCTGATTGATGGGCTGACGATGTCCGCGCTGAACAAGTCCGTTATTTTTCTGCTGCTGGGAGCATTCGTTATTCAGGCCATTGCTTCAGGCATCAGCATCTACATGTTGAACTATGCAGGCCAGCGCGTGGTTGCGACATTGCGAACGAAGCTGTGGAACAAAGTATTATCCTTGCCGATGCCATATTTCGACCGAAATCGTACGGGTGATACGATGAGTCGAATTACGAATGATACGAGTCAGATTATGACGCTAATTGCGGATTATCTCGTTTCTTTTGTATCCAATATCGTTGCGGTTGTGGGCGGGGTAGCGTTGCTATTCTATCTGGATTGGGTCATGTCTCTTATTATCCTGAGTCTGGTCCCGCTAACGCTGCTTATTCTGTTACCTGTCGGACGTAAAATGTACAAAATCTCCAAAAAGCAGCAGGACGAAATGGCGGGCCTTACTTCCGTGCTCAGCCAAGTCATAGGCGAGATTCGTTTGGTGAAAGCTTATGGTACGGAGAAACAGGAGGCAGAAGCAGGCGATTCCCGCATTGGCAAGATGTTTGCTTTTGGACTACAGGAAGCTCGGATCTTGGCGTTGATCGGTCCGCTCTTTACATTTGTCATGACGGCTGTACTGGTTGTTATTCTGGGTGTTGGCGGCATGCGGGTGGCTTCGGGATTGCTGTCTCCGGGAGAACTGGTTGCCTTCATTTTGCTGTTGTTCCAGGTCATTATGCCGATGGGGCAATTTACGACACTGTATTCACGTTTGCAAAAGGTTGTCGGTGCGACAGAACGCATTCAGGCTATTCTGGCTCATGAAGAAGAACCGCGTCATAGCACAGCAATTGCTCCCAAGGGAAATGAGACGATTACATTTAACAACCTGCACTTCTCTTATGTAACAGGGGAAGAGGTACTGCATGGGATTAATCTGACCGTTCCTGCCCGTAAAGTGACGGCTATTGTAGGCCCAAGCGGTAGCGGGAAATCAACGCTATTCTCTCTGTTGGAGCAGTTCTATCTTCCGGGGTCGGGCAGTATATCATATGGTGGACAAGCCATCACGGATTATTCGTTGGCTTCCTGGCGCAGCAAGATTGGATATGTCTCTCAGGAAAGCCCACTGATGGCAGGTACAATTAAGGAAAATATGACATACGGACTGGGCCGTGAGGCAAGTATGGACGAAATTCGACATGCGGCAGAGATGGCGTATTCCTCCGCTTTTATTGATAAGCTGCCTCAGGGCTATGATACGGAAGTGGGAGAACGCGGGATTAAGCTCTCCGGAGGCCAACGCCAACGGATCGCTATTGCTCGTGCACTGCTGCGCAGCCCTGATATTCTGATGCTGGATGAAGCGACGTCCAGTCTGGACAGCACCTCTGAACATGAAGTGCAGCAAGCCCTGTCCAATCTGATGGAAGGACGAACAACGGTTGTCATTGCACACCGATTGTCCACCGTTGTCGACTCTGATCAGATTGTTGTTCTGGAACAGGGCCATGTGACGGGAACCGGAACACATGCGGAGCTGATCAGCAACCATCCGGTATACCGTGAGTTGGCTCAGAAGCAGTTTGTGGCACAGGATGGTAAGTCGGATTTGGAGTCGGAGTAATGAAAAGGATGGCCGTTGTTCATCTGTTCTTTGCGAACAGGAGCAGCGGTTTCTTTCATTTTGCTATCCGGGTTACTGTAGCTTTTTGTACATCAATATGATATAGTGGGTATCCTTTTGTGTCGTCAGTGATTGGCTATGCAGAACAAACATATTCTTAGGAGGTAACTGAAACATGTCAGACAGCTTTCAAAGTGCCTATCAAGAAGAAGAGTACAGGTTAGAGCGAACGATGAAGGAAGTGGACAGTCAGCTGGAACGGCTGCACAATATTCCGGTGTACACCGGCCACGACTTCACAGAACAAGTGCTGGAAGCCGGACGCGAAGAGCGCCGCACCGCCTTGTCCAAGAGCGCGCAGCAACCCTATTTCGGACGCTTGGATTTCGAAGAACAGGGCAGTGGTGCACGGAAACCGCTGTATATTGGCAAAATCGGCGTAGACCGCGAAGAGGTGGGAGAGCATCCGCTCGTCATCGATTGGCGTGCTCCTGTCGCAAGCCTGTTTTACTCATTTACTGGAGGGGAAGCCTCCGCAACGTATGAAGCCCCGGAGGGACTCATTGAGGGCTTGGTTTATCTAAAACGAAACGTGGTCATTCGGCAGCGTATCTTGGAACGGGTGGCAGATACGTACAATCGGGACAGCGACCAGCCAGCCGTATCGGATGAATTCCTCGTGTATCGACTGGGAGAGAACAAGGACAACAAGCTCCGCGATATCGTATCTACCATTCAGGCAGAGCAGGATCAGATTATTCGTGCGGCAAGAAACACCGCATTGATCATTCAGGGTGTGGCCGGTTCTGGAAAAACAACCGTGGCCCTGCATCGACTTGCCTTCCTGCTGTATCAATACAAGGAGCAGGTATCTGCGGAGAAGATGGTTATTTTTGCACCCAACCACATGTTCCTGGATTACATATCAGATGTACTTCCAGAGCTCGGTGTAGGGGACATTCAGCAGCGTACATTCCCGGATTGGGCAATGAACCTGCTGGGACTGGACCAGCCTTTGGCGGATACGTCGGAGACATTGAACACCTGGTTTGAAACCCCGGATGCACGTCCTGAACTCAATGATGATGTGCCTGGGCGGTACAAAGGCTCGATCCGCTTCATGGAATTAATTCGCGAGTGGCTGTCCGGGATGGAAGAGGAGTCCGTACCCGATATGGACTTCAGTCCATGGGATGGTGCGGTGCTCCGTAAAGCCGAGATTGAGAACTGGTTCGGGGAAGAGTACAAACATTATCCGCTGGCGAAACGGAAAGAGCGGGTCATGGCGCGTATTCACCGCTGGATTGAGATGGAGCTCAAGAAGCCTTCGCCGGAAGCCGTTCGCAAAGAGCGTAAAAAGAAAGCGGCAACCCGTGAGAAAGCCTACGCCAAAAAATGGCCTCAATATGAACCGCTTACGCTGTACAAACAGCTGTTCAAGGTCGTTAAAGGTGGCTCGGTACCTGCCTCGCTGAGCGCTCTTATCCCCAAATTGGTGATGAAGCAAACGGCAGCAGATCTGAAGCAGGATATTATCCGTGAAGAGGATTTGCCTGCATTGGTGTACATTCATACCTTGGTTCATGATATTGAAAGTTCAGAGCGGTTCGATCACATCGTCATTGATGAAGCGCAAGACTTTTCTCCTTTTCATGTGGCATTATTGGATCAGTTCGTCAAAGGACATTCCTTCACCATACTGGGCGATCTGTCCCAAGGTATTCATGAGTACCGTGGTGTTCATGCGTGGGACGAGATGAGTTCGCTGTTCCCCGAGGAACAGAATGCATATTTTGCATTGACCCGGAGTTATCGCTCGACAATGGAAATTATAGATTATGCCAATACGATTCTGGAGCGGGGCGTCAAGAGCGGGATTACGGCGATTCCTGTATTCCGGAGTGGTGATCCTGTACGGACATTGTCCTATGGGAAAAAAGGACGTACAGCAAGCCTCGAACAGGCTTTGAAGCTGTTAACGGTCAAAGACTATCGCACCGTCTCCATTCTGACCCGTACCCTGCATGAGGCAAAGGAGCTTCATCATGAACTCCAGGCAGCAGGCTGGGAGCTGAACTTGATTGACGGCGGCAAAAAACAGTACACAGGCGGACACTCCGTTTTACCTGTCTATTTGTCAAAAGGGTTGGAGTTTGATGCCGTTATCGTAGCGGACGCGGATGAGAAACACTATTTGCCCAATGCGGGTGATGCGAAGTTGTTATACGTTGGCTGTACACGGGCATTGCACGAACTGTGGTTGTTCAACGATGGCCCATTGCCTGACTATGCTGCTGCAACTCACAATTCAGAAGGTGAGTCCGTTGCCATTCAGGGTTGGCCTGACAGCGAGTCAGAGTGAATTCTTGTTTGTTGAACATCGTATTCATATGGAAAGAGCATGGCGCTGTTCAAGCACCATGCTCTTTTGTACGTTCTCAGCAGAGGTGTGTTATTCACGAAAGTATATTTGCAATCAGGTAGTTGATATTATCCTGCGGTTAACTTGCAGGTGTTCGTTGGTTCAAACCCGGTTTATCCAAGGTTGAATTATGCCTGTTGGGATGACGGTTAACCAGAAAAATGCCCAGACAGATCATTACTCCACCTGCACCGACGATCCAGCCGACATGCTCTTCCAGCAAGACAAAGCTCGACAACAGTCCAAACAGCGGTGCCAGAAAAAGAAAGGAACTGGTTTTGGCTGGATCTGTGTTTTGCAGCAAATAAAACCAAAGTGTGAACTGAATGATGGAACAGAAAATCGTCAGCCATACCAGGACAACGATAGACGTTGTATTCACGATAAAATGGGGCTGCTCTGTAAAAACGCTCAGTAAGAGCAGTACGGCGCCTCCAGCAAGCATTTGATAAGCGGTAAGCACAAATGTATCATGAGCAGCTCCCCAGCGCTTAATAAGCAACGTGGATACAGCAAAGGATATAGCACCACCAAACCCAATCCCTGTCCCAGGATTCAAGCTGAGATGCATTCCAAAGGTCAACGCCACTCCGACAAATCCGAGAATTACACCGGTCCATTGGCTAAAACGATAGGACACACCGTATAATGCAGCACTCAGGATGATGACAAGCAAGGGATTTGTGAACGTGATAATGGCGGACTCTCCCGAACTGATCCAGTTCATGCTGTAGTAGGCACAGCCCATCACGCCCGCCGACTGGAACAGACCGATTACGCCGATTTGCATCCATTGTTTCCACCCCACAGGCATGGGTCGTTTTCTGATGATCCAGGCGAGTAATGCTCCTGCCAATATATAGCGAAGTCCCATTAACAAAAAGGGAGGAGCATACATCATACCGATTTTGCCTACAGGAAACGAGGTTCCCATGATGAGAGTGGTTACGATGATCAGGAACGTATATTTTAGAGGCTTCATCATCCTTAACACTCCTTAAGTGAACTCAGCGAAAGTAAGTTGCTGTGTTCTGATATACCCCGATTGTAGCTCGGAGTTGTTATACTGTATAATGATTGTTAATGGATTGGGTATCATTTTAAATGATGTCTGTCTAAAAAAGGTGATCGTTGGGAGGCTCATTCAATGGAGAGCGGCGATTTAAGGATATTTCAATGTGTGGCACAAGAAGGAAATCTGACCCGAGCTGCGGAGCGCCTCGGTTACGTGCAGTCCAATGTCACAGCAAGGATACGACATCTGGAATCTGAAGTAGGGACACTGCTGTTTATTCGTCATAATCGGGGAATGACGTTATCTCCAGCAGGTGAGATGCTGCTGACATATGCAGATAAAATTATCGGCCTGCTTGATGAGGCTGGAAAAGCGCTCAGCTCTACAAGTGTGCCAGCTGGCCCGCTGCGCATCGGCTCCACGCAGACTGCTGCAGCGGTTCGGTTGCCTGAGCTTTTTGCAAAATATTATAAACTGCATCCGGCGGTCTCCTTATCATTGACTACGGGGAACTCCCAAGTGCTTATGGATCAGGTTATTGGGTATGAATTGGAAGGGGCTTTTATCGGTTGTTCCTGTGATCACCCCGATATTGCGTCTACTCCCGTATTTGATGAAGAATTATATGTGGTCTCCTCCGGTATCGGACCGGAAGACGAAGAGCTCACCAGTAAACCGATTCTGGTCTACAGTATGGGTTGTTCATATCGTCAGGTTTTGGAGGAATGGTTATCGGTTAGTGGCGTAACCCGTCCGATCATTATGGAATTTGGAACCCTTGAAGCGATTATTAGCGGGGTTACCTCCGGCATGGGAATTTCAGTGTTACCTGAGATCGTCATTCGGCACCAGATCGAAAGTGGATCACTGCGAAAGCACACTCTCCCCGCAGGCATGAATCGGATGATGACTCATTTTATTACGCGCAAGGATGCCTTTGTCAGCAGTGCGCTTGGCGCTTTTATGGGTATGCTGCCGCGGGAGTATGATATGATAGAGAATAGAGATTAATCAGGATTTTGATAAGGGTCAAGTAAAGGAAATCCGTTAAGGAAGTGATGAGCAATGGATTTATTTTCGTTTCAGCAGGATTCAGAACCTCAAGCAAGACTGCTCGCTGACCGCATGCGGCCAGAGCGGCTTGATGAATATATTGGGCAAGAGCACATTATTGGACCGGGTAAACTGCTTCGGCGCGCTATTGAAGCCGATCAGATCTCGTCCATTTTGCTTTACGGTCCTCCGGGATGTGGCAAGACGACCCTCGCACATATTATTTCCCAGCATACGCAGGGACAGTTCGTTCGTCTGAATGCGGTGGATGCCTCGGTTAAAGATGTACGTGAAGTCATTGAGCAGGCACAGACGAACAAGCAGTTGTACGGATCAAAAACCATTTTGTTCCTGGATGAGGTACACCGCTTTAATAGTTCACGTCAGGATGCATTGCTGCCTGCAGTAGAGAAGGGCACGATCATTTTTATCGGCGCTACGACAGAGAATCCCTTTCATTATGTGAATGGGGCCTTGATGAGCCGTTCTACGCTGTTTCAGCTGGAGTCTTTGAACAAAGAGCATTCCCTGATTGCGATGCGCCGGGCACTGGCAGATGCGGATAAAGGTTTGGGATTCATGGATCTGCAGGCTGACGACGAGGCATTGGAGCATATTGCGACGATGGCGAATGGCGATATTCGGCGTGCGCTAAACGCGTTGGAACTGGCTGCCCTGACTACACCGCCAGAGAAGGACGGCTCCATTCACATCACGCTCGATGTAGCGGAAGAATCTATACGTCGTCCGATTGTGAAGGCAGATGAATCGACACAATATGATGTATTGTCAGCATTTCATAAAAGCATTCGGGGTTCCAGTGATGCGGCTCTGTTCTGGTTTTTGTATGCAGTAGAAAAGTTGGGTATGGACCCGATGACGTTTATACGTCGTCTGATTGCAGCGAGCAGTGAAGATATTGGACTTGCGAATCCGCAAGCGATGACCCAGGCCATCGGGGCGCTGGATGCTTATCGCAATAATGGCTGGCCTGAAGCCAAGCTGAACATTGCCCAAGCGATCCTGTTTGCTGTTGAAAGTCCGAAGTCCAATGCGGTGTACACTGCGATCTCAAAAGCGATGAATGCCATTGATGAGGTGAAATCTGCTGAGGTCCCTCTTCATCTGCGGGATACCCATTATTCGGGTGCAGTGAAGCTTGGACATGAGGGCTATCAATACCCGCACAATTATCCGGGCCATTACGTGAAGCAGGAATACTTACCGAAGCAGCTTTCGCGTCGTGTATTTTATGAAGCAACGGAACAAGGCAATGAATCCAAGATTCGTCTAAACCAGCAGCGGCGCAGAGAGCTTTAAGATCGATGAACCGGGAGAGGCTTGAACGATGAAAGAAATTTTCTATATTGGAATCGGTGGGATCTTGGGTACGTTGTGCTGATCCGAACGTAGGTAATATTACATGTAGTGCAATCGAATCGGCAGAGCGTTTGGGTCTCCCAGAAGCCCGTATATCACTCTCTGTCTCTTGGTGTAACTCCTAAGTCAAACACGGCCTATACAGCTTTGGACAGGGCTTGGGGAGACGTCCGCAAAGGGACCAAAATCCAGGGGAAAGAGAAGGTAAATAATCTAGTAAAGGTTCAAACGATCTTGGGAAAGGGTTAAACGCTGAATAGTAAAAAAAGGTGCCTTGCTGTAGCTACACCCAGTTTATCTACATTATCCATAACTTTCTCCATTTCACTTGATGAGAGATGTGCACCGAACAGGCGTTTAACATCCATTGGCTTACCGCTACTATCATAATTAGTCACAATCTTTTCTGGATGGGCTACTTGTCCTATTAGGCCAGTTGACTCCCAAACTCCTTGAGAGTCAGTTGAACCATAACCCTTTTATCAAAACGCATTTTTTTTATATTTTAGCAAATGAAGTATGTTAATTTATCGATGTTGTGAAGGAATATTCTTAACGGAGTTTAGTTTAATAAAAAGTTCCATTTTAAAAGGAATCGCGGTTGGCGATTCCTAAGATTATTATTTATTTGCTGCGTTTAGGGTACTAAGTGAATTGTTAAGTGCTGTTTTGCACTTGTTTACATCAGGATTCGATGAACGACCTGCTGCTAATACAACATCAATTGTTCCATCAATTTTCGTCCATGTAGTGCCATCAATTTTTCGAAGCTTAGGTTCTTGTGTATCCCATTGATGTTCTAATTCATCTGCCCCTTTTTTTGCTGTAGCAAAGTCGTTTTTATTTACAGCGTTTAGCATATCATTTTCAATTTTAACAAAATCGTTTAATTCACCTCCTAACGTAGCTTGCTCAGCAGCACCTTGTGATGCAATATAATTACTGAGCCAGTTATAACCGCCTATACCAACAACTAAGAAAATTACGAGTACACCAATCGTTTGTGTTAGCACATGTTTCTTATTTGCATTACTTTGATTTGTTTCCGCTTTATCACTTTTAGCATTTGTATCCATTTTTGAAACGGAAAGGAAAACGATGATCGCTAAAATAGCGATAAGAAAAATGACACTCGTAACGGTTGTCCCGAGTCCTAATCCGCCATTTACTTTTGGTTGAGATAGGTAATCTCCAAGTGACGCTCCAAGAGGACGAGTTAAAATATATGCAATCCAGAAAGCTAATACCCCGTCAAGTTTCAAAAATTTATAAGCTAAGAACACAAGAGCAATAATAATAACAACGCCTATTCCTGTGTTAAGATAACCAAAACCAAGTTGTTCTGAATATAAATCGCCGACTGCAGTTCCAAGTGCAAAGGTGAAAAGGATCGTAAGCCAGTAGAAAACTTCTCTTTTTTAGTAAAAATCGAGTGGATCGATAGTGTTTTTTCACTAAGATACCAAAATAGAAAAGTGAGTCCTAGTAGCACCGAGAAAACAGCTGTATTAACCTCAAGTGGTACGCTCATATTATCTGTCAAATTATCCGTTACCAGTGTTCCAAATACACTTATAAGAACAACTGTTACCCAGTAAATGGCTGGAACATACTTGTTTGCTTTAAGTTGAAAAAACAATGCAATAAAAAACGCAACTCCCATAATAATGGTAGTAAGAGTTAAACCAAGCCCAATGTTGAAATTGATGAAGTCAGCAAATGTTTCACCAACAGTGGTACATAAAATTTTGATGATCCAAAAGAAAATCGTCACTTGTGGCACTTTGTTAAGTAAAATTATCATTTTATTTTGGTTTTCTTGCATATATAATTTCCTTTCTTTAAAGTGGTTTCCCACAACTTTATTATATTTCATTTACTAATAAGGAAGTCTGCGTTGTTTCTCCCACACTGGTTGCCATAGCCCCGATCAAAAGCACCGTCATCAGCAGCGTCGTTACGGTCAGGCCAAGATTGAGGTTTTGGTTCAGCAGGTCCGCTGCCGTCTCCCCAACGGTCGTTGCCAAGATTTTAATGATCCCAAAAAAGATGGTGACTTGCGAGACTTTGTTTAACTTCCGTCTTCCCGGGCTCATGGGCGGCTGGATCAAGCCCTCCTGATTATGCGTCTACTGTTCCAATTTCCCATCCTCCTTTATCGTCATAGAAACCACCGCATCAGCTGCTCATACTGTCCATGTTGATTCGGTTTTGTCCATTAGTGTAACAGCTGAAAATGAGAATTTTCTGTGAAAGTGACCCATCTCAACCGAAGCTACGCAGTAAGCGTTGGATAAAATTACTGATCAAGCGTGAATTCGCCCTGTTGGCCGTGTTTATGAAGCATCCAAACCTTGTCCAAACGAGAGATATGCTGCTCGACTTGGTATGGGGCTACGATTCGCTGGTGGAAAGGAATGTGGTCGATGTGTACATCCGGTATTTACGGAATAAGCTGTATGTTCCCGGCAAGGATATTTCATGTCAGCAAAATTAAGGTCGAGTCTTAGCAAAGATCCTGGCCGGAACTGGCTTTAAAATAAATTGCCGCGCTAATTTGTTGTGTCCATAGGAGGGAACAAGCATGCTTACCCGTCTTCCTAATTCTTATGCGATGGCTCTTGAACTTTGACCTTGCCGATGGAGGATTTCTAGCTTGCTGCGCTCAATTATGCTAAGATGTGTGTAGCTTATGGTGGATTCTCCTTGTGTGAATATGGTGTAAGGAACCTTCATTCTACACGAATCCGGCCATGGGTCCTTTTTTATTTATTTTCAGTAGGTGTCGCACTTCATATTACAATCCGTCATTAATTTAAATCTAGGAGATATTAATTTTCACCAAATCCTATATATAAGACAGAGAATCCCTTTCATTATGTAAACGGGGCCTTGATGAGCCGTTCCACGCTGTTTCAGCTGGAGTCTATGAACAAAGAACATTCCCTGATTGCGATGCGCCGGGCACTGGCAGATGCGGATAAAGGTTTGGGATTCAGGGACCTGCAGGCTGACGACGAGGCATTAGAGCATATTGCGACGAGCAATGGCGATATTCGGCGTGCGCTGAACGCATTGGAACTTGCTGCACTAACTACACCGCCAGAGAAGGACGGTTCGATTCACATTACGCTTGATGTAGCTGAAGAGTCTATTCGTCGTCCGATTGTGAAGGCGGATGAATCGACACAATATGATGTATTATCGGCATTTCAAAAAAGCATTCGGGGTTCCAGTGATGCGGCACCGTTCTGGTTTTTGTATGCGGTAGAAAAGCTGGG
Source organism: Paenibacillus sp. 1A_MP2 (assembly GCF_052244825.1). Taxonomy (NCBI): domain Bacteria; kingdom Bacillati; phylum Bacillota; class Bacilli; order Caryophanales; family Paenibacillaceae; genus Paenibacillus; species Paenibacillus sp. 1A_MP2. The sequence continues at coordinate 1,995,845 of NZ_JBQQCS010000001.1, forward strand.
CATGGACCCGATGACGTTTATACGTCGTCTGATTGCAGCGAGCAGTGAAGATATTGGACTTGCGAATCCGCAAGCGATGACCCAGGCCATCGGGGCGCTGGATGCTTATCGCAATAATGGTTGGCCTGAAGCCAAGCTGAACATAGCCCAAGCGATCCTGTTTGCTGTTGAAAGTCCGAAGTCCAATGCGGTGTACACTGCGATTTCAAAAGCGATGAATGCCATTGATGAGGTGAAATCTGCTGAGGTCCCTCTTCATCTGAGGGTTACTCATTATTCCGGTGCAGTAAAGCTTGGACATGAGGGCTATCAATACCCGCATAATTATCCGGGCCATTATGTGAAGCAGGAATATTTACCGAAGCAGCTTTCGCGTCGTGTATTTTATGAAGCAACGGAACAAGGCAATGAATCCAAGATTCGTCTAAACCAGCAGCGGCGCAGAGAGCTGTAAGATCGATGAACCGGGAGAGGCTTGAACGATGAAAGAAATTTTCTATATTGGAATCGGTGGCATTATAGGTACGTTTTGCCGATATGGGATTCAATTATGGGTGCCAGTAACAAATGAAGGCTTCCCTTGGGCAGTGCTGCTGATTAATGCCATCGGGAGTCTGTTTTTGGGTTGGTTCTTCACCATAGCTGTTCCAGGCAAAATAACGCCTCAACTTCGTCTAGCGATTGGGGCGGGGTTTACGGGCGCATTCACCACATTCTCCACGTTTACGTTGGATATTGTCCGTTTATCTGAGGAAGGAATGTGGGTGAAGGCTGTTGTATACCTCGTTGTGAGTTTACTTGCAGGGTTATTGCTGTGTGCATTGGGAATGAAGCTTGGACAGCGAATGTTGGGTAAACCAACGCAGGATGGTGTTGCACCATGATCATCTGGATTGGTCTTGCAGGGATGCTGGGAGCAGTGCTCCGCTATAGTTTGGGTAGATGGATATCCGGTTCGCTCGGAACGGCCTTCCCATGGGGGACATGGGTCATTAATATCAGTGGTTCATTGTTACTTGGATTGCTCTATGGCTGGCATCAGTCAGCCTCGATTTCGGACGGAATCTGGGTGATAGGGGGACTGGATTTTGCGGAGCGTATACCACATTCTCTACATTTGGATATGAGACCCTCGGTCTGCTGGGGCAGGAACGTTACTCAAGAGCAGTTGTATACGTCATCAGTTCGGTACTGCTGGGGGTTGCGGCTTCTTTTGCAGGCGTGTGGTTGGCTGCATAAGTGAAAAAAATTATTTTTTTTGCAGGAAAAGAAGGAAAAAAGCCATCCGTCATGGTATACATGAAAGATGGCTTTTGTTATAGGAATACAGGGTATTGTGCAAAATGCATATGGGATGGGTTCATTTCTATTATTGAATCTATTGCAGCGCTGGTACAGGCACTTTTTGAACCTGATCAATCGTTCCACCGCCGAGACACACATCTCCATCATAAAACACAACAGCTTGACCAGGCGTAATCGCTTTTTGCTGTTGGTCAAATTGTACATCCACGCTGCCATCATCCTGCCATGTCAGGGTTACACCCTGATCCGGCTGACGATAGCGGAATTTGGCGGTACAACGGAAGGGTACGTTTGGCATATGCGCTGAACCTGCGATCCAGTTTACACCCGTTGCAGTGAGACCAGTTGAGTACAGACTTGCATGTGCATCGCCTTGAACAACAAGCAGCTGATTTTTCTCCAAATCCTTGTCTGCCACGAACCAGGGCTCACCATTACCGGAACCGCCAATGCCGAGACCTTGACGCTGTCCAAGCGTATAGTACATCAGACCGTCATGACGGCCCTTCACTTCTCCGGTTGCAATATCAACCATGTCTCCGCCTTTGGCAGGAAGATAGTTGCTCAGGAACTCTTTGAAGTTGCGCTCGCCGATGAAGCAGACACCTGTGCTATCTTTTTTCTTCGCGGTGTACAGGCCAGCCGCTTCTGCAATCTTGCGCACTTCCGGTTTCGGAAGATGACCAATCGGGAACATGGCTTTGGACAGCTGGTTCTGATTCAGTGCATTGAGGAAGTACGTTTGATCTTTGTTACTGTCGACACCGCGCAGCAGTTTGAACGTTCCATCTTCTTCAATGAGGCGAGCATAGTGGCCTGTAGCCACATAATCAGCGCCGAGATCCAGTGCTTTGTTCAGGAATTCGCCGAATTTAATCTCGCGATTACACATGACATCCGGATTCGGAGTCCGACCCGACTTATATTCATCAAGGAAATAGGAAAATACTTTATCAAAGTACTCTTTCTCGAAGTTGACAGTGTAGTAAGGAATGCCGATCTGTTCGCAAACCCGGCGTACGTCCTCTGAATCCTCTTCAGCGGTACAGTGGCCGAACTCGTCCGTGTCATCCCAGTTTTTCATGAAAATGCCGATGACATCGTAACCCTGCTCCTTCAACAGCAGTGCGGTGACGGAAGAATCGACACCTCCGGACATGCCAACGACGACCCGTGTATTTTCAATTGTTTTGGACATCGTTATCACCATTTCTCTATATAAATGTGTTTCGTTTCTATTCTAGCATAACCGGACTCAAGTTACGATACACCCGGCCAATTTTGGATAGTGTCCACCACAGGCGTACATTTTCTGAATTTCGTCAATCTTTCTTTTCCATAAAGCAAGCAGATATGTTAACATTAGCTGAGGGTTATGATCGGAATACGGAGGATTAGAGGGACTAGGCCTGTATTTTTAATATCCCCCTGTGGCGGATCCTGGAATCCTGGAAAGACAGGCTTGGGCCACAGCCTGTAATTTATGTTTCACAACTTGTTTTTTCGAAAATTGAAAGAGGTGACTCCTTTGAAAATATCTACAAAGGGCCGTTATGGGCTCACAATCATGATGGAGCTGGCAGCCAGAACAGGCGAAGGCCCTACATCTTTGAAAAGTATTGCCGAGCGCAATCAGCTCTCGGAGCATTATCTGGAGCAATTGATCGCTCCCCTGCGTAATGCAGGATTGGTCAAAAGTATCCGTGGCGCCTACGGCGGTTATATTCTGGCAGGCGATCCGGCTACCGTAACGGCAGGGGATGTTATTCGTGTACTGGAAGGTCCAATCTCTCCAGTGGATTTCACGGAGGAAGATGATCCGGCGAAGCGCGACTTGTGGTTGCGCATCCGTGATAGCATTGCAGAAGTACTGGATTCAACAACGCTGAAGGATCTGATTACATTCCAAAATCAGGAACAAAAAGATAGCTACATGTTTTACATCTAACATAGTTGATGACGAGCATCACAGACGACACACTAAAGCCCCCATATTGGGGGCTTTAGCCGTGCAACAAGCTACATTGTGATTCTTCCAATTCTACGATAGCCTGGAATGAACAAAATTTATGTAATAATGTACTGAAGAAGGCAACGTTTTCGTGGCTGCCCTTCCGAAACGATGTAGTCAGAAGTTCTAACGATGCTTGAGTGCTTCTATATCTGCTTCCATACGCAATTGACGACGGTTCAAAATATCAATGCTGTGCTGATGGGTGTTTAATTCGGCGGTTACTTTACGTTCAAACGTGATTTGTGAAGCTTCAAGACGTTTGGTAACTTCCAGTGTCTCCAGAACGGCCTGCTGAAGCAGAGGAATGTTTTTGGTTTGTTCCTCGATAGTATCAAGCCTGTCTTCGATCTTTTCAAGACGTCCATCGATGTTGTCGAAACGCTTGTCCATTTGTTGAAGCTGATTCAGAATTTGACTGAGAACCTGATCACTCATGTCGATCTCTCCTTTTTGAATGGATATTAAACATTATACACGAAGATATGACACAATAGCATTGGTTTAAATTTTCAATTACACAACATGAAAAGATGGAAGTCCAACATATAACGGGGTGAAATCAATGAAAAGAATATATTTGGATCACGCCGCATCGACACCTATGCATCCACAAGTCGCGGAAGCGATGATGAAAGTAATGACAGGGCAATATGGCAATGCATCAAGTATCCATGCCTTTGGCCGCGAAGCCAAACGGACCGTCAGTGGAGCAAGGGATGTCATTGCGGCGTCTTTGGGTTGTTTCCCGGATGAACTCGTATTTACCGGAGGCGGCACGGAAAGTGACAATTTGGCCATATTTGGCGCAGTTTCAGCGAGGGAAGAACGGGGACGACACATCATTACAACAGCCATTGAACATCATGCGGTACTGCATACGTGCCAGGAACTGGAACGACAAGGCTATGACGTGACCTATTTGCCTGTAGATGAATACGGAAGAATACGTCTGGAAGAGCTAAAAGAGGCCATTCGCCCAGATACAGTACTGATCACCATGATGTATGCCAACAATGAAGTAGGCACCATTCAGCCCATCCGCGAGATTGGTGAACTGGCTCGTCAGCATGATATTTTGTTCCATACCGATGCAGTTCAGGCCCTTGGGACCCAGGAAATTTCCTGCAAGGAACTGCCTGTGGATCTGATCAGCTTCTCTGCTCATAAAATCAATGGGCCTCAAGGCGTGGGTGCGCTCTATGTACGGCGCGGAATTGTGCTTGAGGCGAGATCGCACGGCGGCCTTCAGGAACGGCAACGGCGGGCAGGGACCGAGAATATGGCAGGTATCGCTGGCTTTGCGGAGGCATTGAAAATAGCAGGAGAACAAGCGGCAGCTCGTCGCGAACATGATCTGGCATTGCGGTCATTGCTGCTGGAACAACTGGAGAAACAAGTAGGGGCGGAGCATTTCCACGTCAACGGACATCCTGAATATACGCTGCCCAATATCCTGAACATCAGCTTTCCGGAGGTGTCCACGGAGACGATGCTCATGAATCTGGATATGGAAGGCATCGCTGTGGCGAGCGGTTCGGCATGTACTTCCGGTTCTCTCGAAGTGTCCCATGTGCTGAAAGCAATGAACTTGCCGGAGACATTTTTGCATTCCGCGATTCGTTTTAGCTGGGGATTGGGTAATACTACGGAAGAAATCATGATAACCGCCGAAAAAATTGGAACCATTCTTGGGCGACTGCGTAATAGAGCCTAAGGGCTCATTGCACATGGAACAAAAGGAGGGAAGAAGTTCCATTTCATCGGTTGGATAGAAGCGGTTTTGATGATCGGCGTCTGATTGCCACTCATCAACTTTGGGCATACCTAGCAATAGCGCCGCGGCTATTTAATGATAAGAAGATGAGGGGGACCCTGCGATGAAGCTTCAGGAAATGATCGGACTTGCCGTGTTTGACGTTGAGGACGGGAAGCAGGTCGGCAAAATCCAGGATTTCATTGTGAATGACGATTGGAAAATTGAAGGCATTGAACTTGAAAACAAAGGCCTGTTTACCAGTCATGTCAAAATCGTGCAGTGGCAAGATATCGTTGCCTACGGCGAAGATGCCGTCATGATCCGTAATCAACAGGCTGTCCGCAAAACGGGAGCCGACGACATAAAACACACGTACCTCCTCGGCCAGTCTAAATTGAAGGAGATGTCCGTGCTCACCGAAGAAGGTTTGCTGCTTGGACGAGTCTCTGATGTTTATTTTGACCAGGAGTTGGGAAATACAATAATAGGGATTGAAATTACGGACGGTTTTGTGTCCGATTTGATTGAGGGCCGCAAATGGCTGCCATGTACAAGTGATATGTCCATTGGGGAAAGTGCCATTATGGTGCCGCCGCTGAGTGAACAGCGCTTGGAAAATGCCATTCATTCTGTTAATGGATAGGTGAATGAATATGAAATGTCCAAACTGTAGTTCCAAAGATATTGGGAAAATCGGTTCCCACCAATTTTATTGCTGGGGATGCTTTATCGAATTAACAGTGAACGGTGAGAAAATGTCTGTTTACCAGGTGGAAGAAGACGGCACGCTCAGTTCCCTCGATGATCTGTTCTTCGGGGAAGAGCTGCCGCAAGACTTCCCTCATCTTCATGCTTCTTCTTAATAAGCAGTCTAACTTCTTCTATATGCGGTTTCATGACAAAGAATGTCATTGAATGCTGTCATGAAATGATGACAGATGTATATAGCTGCGGTTACATAGTGGTTCAAGGGACTTGTATAATATATGCTACCCCGAATCACAAGATGCGTCTCCTTCATCATGAAGGGGTGCTTTTTTTGTGTCCAAATTACGACGTCAACCGGATTGTCCATCCATGGGCGAGAATTGTTAGTCCCCACTTCTGGACGGCGATAATAAATATTCCCTTCCTTACATATACTGACTTTCAGAGCCAGTCCAAAAGGGAGAGATGCAAGTGGAGCAATTAACAAAAAACAAGATGTTCCGTTATGCCATCTGGCTGCTACTCGGATTGATTATCCTGTATTTTATCTGGCTGCTGCGGCCATTGCTGCTTCATATATATGGATTTTTGAAAACAGTGCTGGCACCTTTTATCGTGGCCCTCATCATATCTTATGTACTCAATCCGATTGTAAGCATGCTGGGAGGACGTAAAGTTCCTCGAACCATTGCCGTGCTGTTAATCTATGCTTTTTTCCTCACCTGTATCGGGGTCATCCTGATGAATGTCATTCCGGTATTGATTGAACAATTGGAGGAACTGAACGAGCATATGCCGGAGCTGTCGATGCGTGCCCAGAGTTTGATGAATAATATGGACCACAAATTAATGCCACCAAGTGTGCGCACAGGCATGAACAGCTGGTTTTTCCAGATGGAGGATCGGCTGACTCAGGGGATCACGAAGCTGATGGATAATATCGGGACAACCATTAATGTGTTATTCAATGTGTTTATTGTGCCATTTCTCATTTTCTATATGTTAAAAGATTTTGAGGTATTCGAGCGCACCATAGTGGCCTACCTGCCTCGATCACGGCGCAAAGCGATTGTTTCGGTTATGAAGGAGATTGACACGGCCTTGGGGAACTATATTCGCGGACAATTTATCGTCTGTGTGATAGTGGGCATCTTTGCCTATATCGGTTACATCGTCATTGATATGCCTTATGCGTTGCTGCTTGCCAGCATTGTCGCTGTATTTAACATCGTGCCCTATCTAGGTCCATTTCTTGGAGCTGCTCCAGCAGTGGTTATGGCGTCAACGGTATCGTTCAAAATGGTGCTCTTTGTTATCATCGTGAACACACTGTGCCAGGTGTTGGAGAGCAACGTCATCTCTCCTCAGGTGGTGGGGAGGACTCTGCATTTGCATCCGTTGTCGATTATCTTCGCGCTCCTTGTGGGAGGCGAACTGGCGGGCATTGTGGGACTCATTCTGGCAGTACCGGTCTTTGCTGTCCTCAAGGTGATCGTGCAGCACTTTTTTGCGTATTACATCAAACGAAGAACCGACTGACCCAAGCGCCGGTCTGTTCCTCAAGGGTGCGTTGACACCATATAGGCATATCGATATAATGGAGGGGTATGTTTAGAACAAGAAATCGATGATGAAATGAAGTACGCCGAGGGTTCCTTTCCTCAGAGAATAGACTTCTTCGGATCAGATGCAATCTGAGCCCGATGGCTGGAAGAGTCTTGAAAGTTGAAGCGGCGGAAAGCTGATTTCGGAGTGCAGGACAACCCTGCCGGGAGCGACCGTTATTTCGCATCAACGAGGAGATTGTTTGTTTCATCTGCGGATGAGCAGCAATAACCAGGGTGGTACCGCGATTACAATCGTCCCTGACTATCAGGGGCGTTTTTTGTGTTTGTTTTTACTTGTTAACAACCCGGAGCGAATATGCACCGGACTATTATAATTAATTGGGGGCACTCCGTATGAAAGCCAGTGAAATCCGGTCCAAATGGATAGAGTTTTTTGCAAGTAAAGGACATAAAATCGAGCCAAGCGCATCGCTTGTACCTCATAATGATCCATCCCTTCTGTGGATTAATGCAGGTATGGCTCCGTTAAAACCGTATTTTGACGGTCGGGAGAAACCGGAGAATCCACGTCTCGCCAACTCCCAAAAATGTATTCGTACGAACGATATTGAAAATGTCGGTAAAACTCGCCGTCACCATACGTTCTTCGAAATGCTCGGTAACTTTTCCATTGGAGACTATTTCAAGGAAGAAACGATTACGTGGGCATGGGAATTTCTCACAAGCAAAGAATGGATCGGTTTCGATCCGGAACGTCTCTCGGTGACGGTATACCCTGAAGACGAAGAGGCTTTCAAACTTTGGAACGAAAAAGTGGGACTGCCTGCTGAACGTATCATCAAGCTGGATGAGAACTTCTGGGATATCGGCGAAGGCCCGTGTGGACCTTGTACCGAAATTTTCTATGACCGCGGCGAAGCTTATGGCAATGACATGAATGACCCCGAGATGTATCCAGGCGGGGAAAATGAACGTTATCTGGAAGTATGGAACCTGGTATTCTCCCAGTTCAATCACAACAAGGATGGTAGCTACACGCCGCTTCCGAACAAAAATATTGATACAGGTGCAGGTCTGGAACGCTTTGCATCCATTTTGCAAAATGTGGATTCCAACTTTGACACAGATCTGTTCCAACCGATGATTCAAAGAACAGCGGCTCTTGCCGGTGTGAAATATAATGACAGCGTAGAGATTGACGTTGCACTGAAAGTTATTGCCGACCACATTCGTACGGTTGCCTTTGCTGTAGGTGATGGTGTTCTGCCAAGCAATGAAGGACGCGGATATGTCATTCGCCGTTTGCTCCGTCGTGCCGTACGTTACGGTAAAGTACTGGGACTCGACCGTCCATTCCTGTATGAACTGACAACGACTGTCGGTGAAGTGATGGGGATGTACTACTCGGAAGTGGTGGACAAGCAGGAGTTTATCGCTAAAGTGATCAAAACCGAGGAAGAACGTTTCCATGAAACACTCACGGATGGACTTGCTATTCTCGCGGACATGAGCAGCACAGCCAAATCTGAAGGTCGCACGGTTATTAGCGGGCCTGAAGCGTTCAAACTGTATGATACGTACGGTTTCCCCTTTGACCTGACCGAAGACTATGCAGCAGAGCATGGTATGACTGTTGACCGTGAAGGATTCGATGCCTCGATGCAGGAGCAGCGTGATCGTGCACGTGCAGGACGCCAGGAAAGCGAGAGCATGAAGGTTCAAGGCGGACCGCTTGCTGATCTGGAGGTTAAAAGCGAGTTTGTTGGTTATAATGACCTGTTGACGGAAGCAAAAGTGGTAGCCATCGTTGCTGGTGACGCACTGGTAGACTCCGTAAGCGAAGGACAGACTTGCCAGGTCATCCTTGACAAGACTCCATTCTATGCGGAAAGCGGCGGACAAGTAAGTGATCAGGGCTTGCTGCGTGGAGCCAGTGTAACGGCGAAAGTGCAAGGGCTTTTCAAGGCTCCGATGGGACAACATGTGCATCTGGTGACGGTAGAGTCCGGGGAATTGCGTGTGGGTGAAGTGGTTAAAGCTGAAGTGGATGCGTCCAAACGTGGCGATATTATCAAAAACCATACCGCAACCCACTTGCTGCACAAAGCGCTCAAAGATGTGCTCGGAACGCATGTCAATCAGGCAGGATCTCTCGTAGAGCCTCAACGTCTGCGCTTTGACTTCTCGCACTTCGGCAGTATTACGCCGGAAGAATTAACAGAGATCGAGCGTCAGGTGAACGAACAGATCTGGAATCGTCTGAACGTAAACATTGAACTGAAAGCCATTGATGAAGCCAAAGAAATGGGTGCGATGGCACTGTTCGGTGAAAAATACGGTGATATTGTGCGTGTGGTGCAAGTCGGAGATTATAGTTTGGAACTTTGTGGCGGTTGTCACGTAAACAATACATCAGAGATCGGTATCTTCAAGCTGGTGAGCGAGAGTGGAATCGGCTCCGGCGTACGTCGGATCGAAGCCGTTACTGGCCGTGGTGCGTATCTGTATGTAGAAAGTCAGCTTGAATTGCTCAAACAATCGGCATCCCTGCTCAAAGCGAACGTGGCCGACGTGCCTAAACGCATTGAAGGTCTGAATCAGCAATTGAAAGAAGCTGCCAGAGAGACTGAGTCACTGCAAAGCAAGCTGAGTGCCATGGAAGCAGGCGCATTGACAGATCAAGTGGTACAAGCAGGAAATACACAATTGCTTGCAGCTCGTGTAGATGCTCCGAATATGGATGCACTGCGGACAGTGGCTGATGAATTAAAAGTAAAACTGCCTGATGCAGTACTCGTACTGGGTGCTCCAGCTGATGGTAAAGTGAATTTCGTTGTAGCTGTCCCTGCTGAACAGGTAAAACAAGGGCTGCATGCAGGTAAAATTGTCAAGGAAGTTGCGGCAGTATGCGGCGGCGGAGGTGGCGGACGTCCTGATATGGCGCAAGCCGGAGGCAAGGATGCGAGCAAGCTGGATGAAGCGTTGAAACTGGCGGTTTCATTGGTTAGCCAGTAAAGGACAAGCAAAAAACACAATTGGCTCATCCTTTGTTTACTTGTAGCAGTCAGAATATGTTATTATATAAGCAGAAATCAATTCGGCAGGACATGGTCCCCATGTTCATGCAGGAGCGAGGTGTCATCAATGGACTCCATGGATAAGACGGTTAAATTTAATGTGAAAGCCGACGAGCAGGAAGCATCCTCCAAAGAGATTCTTCTCACGGTATATGATGCACTGGTGGATAAGGAGTATAATCCTATTAACCAGATTGTCGGGTATCTGATTTCTGGAGACCCCGCATACATCCCTCGTCACAACAATGCACGCAGTCTGGTCCGTAAAAAAGAACGCGATGAGCTGATTGAAGAGCTTGTTCGTTCTTATCTGGCCAATCACCGGTAATGTACATCGCTTCCGCTGTGATGCAGCTATGCAGGCAGCGGGAAATGAACCGACAGAAGACAGCCTGAAGCTTGAGAAGGCGAGTATTATTCGACCTGAGCAGGCTTGAGGATGGGAGAGCATGGATGAAAATATTAGGTTTGGACTATGGGGACCGAAGAATCGGAGTTGCCGCTAGTGACGCCTTCGGTTGGACTGCCCAGGGATTGGAAGTACTTGAACGCCGCCGGGATGAAGGTGAGTTCGCTCGAATTGCAGAACTTGTGCGTGAGCATGAGATCGGCGAGATTGTAGTCGGACTTCCCAAAAACATGAACGGCACCGTAGGACCGCGTGGTGAAATATGCATTGCTTTTGCCGAACGCCTGCGGGGCGAACTGAATTTACCTGTTCACCTTTGGGATGAACGGCTGACAACCATTGCAGCAGAACGAACGTTACTTGAAGCGGATGTCAGTCGCAAAAAACGCAAGCAGGTTGTGGACAAAATGGCCGCAAGCTTGATTTTGCAAAATTATTTGGATGCCAATAGTAAAAGGTGAGGGGGATCAACAATGGCTGAAGATCAACTGGGTATGGAAGAAGAATCGGAGATTATTTACATTGCGGATGACGAGGGTAATGAAGAGGAATTTGAAGTCATCATGAAATTCGAAGTGGACGGTTCGGAGGCCAAGTACATGATGGTTGCTCCGGTTGAACCCGAAGATGGAGAGACGGATGTGTATGCATTCCGTTATGAAGAAGAGGGCGACGATATTAAACTTTTCGTCATCCAAGATGATGCTGAATGGGATATCGTCGAGGAGACGTTTAATACATTTCTTGCAGAAGATGAAGAGGAAGCGAACTAAATGACAGAATACAGCCGCGAAGACTTGAAATGGACAGATTCGCTGCGTCTGGCTTTTGGTGCTCATGTTGAGCTGGAAGAAGAGAACGGTAAATCGCATCCGTATGACCTGCTGGCTGAGTTTGAAGTGAAGGGCCAGCAGTATGCGGTGCTCCGCAGTTCATTACGTCCTTATGACGAAGTTGAACTTCTGCGGGTTTTACCGGGAAGTGAAGGCCAGATCATGCCGGAATTAGTTACGATTGACGATGATGACGAGTGGGAGAACATCTCTGAACTGTATGATGAATGTACACTCCCCATTGACGAAGATTGATGAATCAGCTTCAAATTGAAGAAACCGGAAGGGCGGAGAAGTCCGCTCTTTTGGTTGTGTAAAGGAGTTGTGTCTTTTTTGAAAGGAAAAGCGATTTTAGTCTTTTTGCTTATCATCCTGGTTGTTGCCGGAGGAGCAGGCGTATATGTCTGGAACATGATGCGTCCGGTACAAGCATCCGCAGAACCTATCGTTTTCGAGATCAAGAGCGGGTCAGGAACTTCCAAAATTGCGGATCAGTTAGAGCAAGAAGGTCTGATTCGAAGTGGTTTAGCCTTTAAGGGATACCTGAAGTGGAAGAAACAAGGATCGAATTTTATGGCAGGTACATATTCCTTAAATCCCGGCGTGTCATACGATGAGATAATTAATAAGCTGAATAACGGTGAAGTTGTGCCAGAATCCATGGTCAAGTTTACTATTCCTGAGGGATATACCGTATTACAAATGGCGGACAAACTATCTGCTGAGGGCATTGTGGATCGTGAGGAATTTATCAAGCTTGCCAATGATCCATCTGCTTTTGATATCGACATCATCAAGGACATTCCAGTGGATGAAGAATTGCGATATGTGCTGGAGGGATATCTGTTCCCAGAGACGTATGAGCTGAAAGAGGGTAGTTCTACGCAAGAGGTCATGCAGCGAATGCTTGAGGAATTCCAGACCAAGGTTGATTCTATCCCTGATTTGGCGTCCAAGCTCAAGGAGAGAAATCTGTCTTTGCATGAAGTGTTAACGATCGCATCGCTTGTGGAGAGAGAAGTCGTGGTGGATCAGGAACGCGCGCTTGTGGCAGGCGTAATCTATAATCGGATCAACCAGGATATGAAACTGGAGATTGACGCTACAGTACAGTATTTACTGGATAAGCCGAAGGCTAGATTGCTTTACAAGGATCTGAAGGTACAAAGTCCCTATAATACGTATCTGAACAAAGGGCTGCCACCGGAACCGATTGCGAGTCCAAGTCTGGCATCCATTGAAGCAGCGTTGAATCCAGAAGCTTCGGATTACCTGTTCTATGTGACCAAGAAGGACGGTACATTCGGACATCTGTTTGCCAAAACATATAAGGAACATCAGCAAAATATAGCCAAAAGTAAGGCTGCGCAATAAGCGGAGGGGATGTATATGAGTACGAAACATGAACTGCTCGTTACGGCGGCAAATGTGAAAGAAGCAGAGGTGCTGCTCCAGGCAGGAGCAGATGCTCTGTTAATTGGGGACGATCGCTTCGGCATGCGTCTTCCCGGCAGCTTCAGTGTGGAAGAGACAGCAGAGGTCGTTGCCGATGCAGCGAAACATCAGGCGCGTGTATACGTGTCCATGAATAATCTGATGTCCAACGAGTTGCTAAAGGAATTGCCTGAATATGTTCAGGCGCTGGGTAAAATCGGTGTTCATGGCGTGGAGTTCAACGACCCGTCTGTGCTAGCCGCAATTAAGGAGCATGCTCCTCATATCCAGCTGCACTGGAATGCTGAGATGACATCAACCAACTATGCAACGGCCAACTACTGGGGAACCAAAGGCGCGAGTCGTGTCGTGCTTGCTCGGGAGCTGAATATGGACGAGCTGACGGAGATGGTGCCATTTCTGAAGGTGGAAGCCCAGGTCCAGGTGCATGGCATGACGAATATTTATCATTCCAAACGGAGTCTGGTGCAAAGTTATATGTCCCATCAAGGGCGTCCAGTAGAGGGGCATTTGGGTAAAGAACGAGGTTTGTTTCTGATTGAGGCTGAACGTCGGGATGAGAAGTTCCCGATCTATGAAGATGTGAACGGAACTCACATCATGAGTTCGGAGGATATCTGTATTCTTGAGGATCTTCATCTGTTGATGGAAGCCGGGGTGCACAGCTTCAAAATCGAAGGCATGTTAAAACCGCTTGCGTATAACGAAGCTGTTGTACGTGCATACCGTGTAGCTCTGGATAGCTATGCGGCTGATGCCGATGCTTATGCATTTTGTGAAGAATGGCTGGACGAGGTTCGTCAACTGCAGGACCCTGAACGAGAGTTGTCGTTTGGATTTTTCTATAAAGAACAGGTGTATTAATAGACGAGGTGAACGAAATGGAAACAGTGGCGGTAAAGCGGAAGTTCTCGGGTAAACGTAACCGTCTGGACAAACCGGAGCTGCTTGCTCCGGCTGGTAATCTGGAAAAGCTTAAATTTGCAATCCATTATGGAGCAGATGCTGTGTATATCGGTGGACAGGCATACGGATTGCGTTCTAACGCGGATAACTTTACCTTTGAAGAAATGCGCGAAGGCGTGGAATTTGCCAAAAAATACGGAGCCAAAGTCTTCGTTGCCACCAATATATATGCACATAATGAAGATATCGAAGGTATTCAAGCGTATTTGCAAAACTTGTATGATGCAGGAATTGCAGCCATTATTGTGGCAGATCCAGCGATTATTGAAGTAGCTCAGCGTGCAGTGCCGGGTTTGGAAGTGCATTTGAGTACTCAACAATCGACTTTGAACTGGCAAGCTGTGAAGTTTTGGAAGGATGAAGGCCTTCCACGCGTCGTTCTCGGACGTGAGACAAGCTTTGAGGAAATTGAAGAAATCAAGGCCAATGTGGATATCGAGATCGAAGCCTTTATTCATGGAGCTATGTGCTCGTCCTATTCCGGACGGTGTGTGTTGTCCAACCATTTTACGGATCGGGATTCCAATCGGGGCGGCTGCTGCCAGTCCTGCCGTTGGAAGTATGATTTGTTTGAAGATGCCCGAGAAGGTACTGTATGGGTCAGTGAAGAAGAAATGCAAATGCAGGCCCCTGCCCCATTCAAATTGGGAGAGAACCAGCTGCCGTTATTCCAGGAGCAGGACAATTCTTTTTCCATGGGTTCGAAGGATCTGTGCATGATTGGGCATATTCCCGAGCTGATTGATGTCGGTGTGGATAGTTTCAAAATTGAAGGACGTATGAAGTCGATTCATTATGTGGCTACCGTAGTTAACGTATATCGTCAGGCTATCGATTCTTATATGGCTGACCCGGAGAACTATGTATTGAAGCCTGAATGGGTAGAGGAAATGAACAAGGCGGCAAATCGTCCATTGAATACCGGCTTTTTCTATGATACACCGGATCATGAGGATCACATCTATGAACCGGAAGAAAAAGCGGTACCTTACGACTTTGCCGGATTGGTTATCGACTATGATGCAAATACAGGGATGGCGACCATTCAACAGCGCAATCATTTCAAACCAGGACAGGAGATCGAATTTTTCGGTCCGGGGGCCACTTTTTCAAACAGGTTGTAGGGGAATTGCAGGATGAAGAGGGCAATGTGCTCGATGCAGCTCGTCACCCGTTACAGCGTGTGAAAATGAAGGTGGATCAACCTGTTTCCTACTTTGATATGATGAGAAAAAAGAAATAGGTTCAAATGCCTAGTTTTCAACAAAATAATGCTATGATTTAACAATATAGTGTTATAAAATTTACAAATTAGACCTCCGTCTATCGGTATATGGGGGTCTTTTTTTATAGAAAAATAGGAAAAAAGTTGTAAAAAATTTCGGGAAAACGAAAGGGGAAAGGGGAATGTTGTCGAATACTACATATTTATAGGGGAGAGAAGAAAAATCCAACAAGTAAATTACTGGCAGGTGAATGGGATTGGTTCAAAAGAAGCAGAAAGACAGTGGGGAAGAATTGACAACACCCGAGAAGGTTAAGTCCGAGAAGGTACAGAAAGTAAAAAAAGAGAAGGTAGCAAAAAGGAAGACCGGGGATGCTCCAGACAAACAATCCTTTAAATTGGATCGGAGTAAGCTGAAGTTGGGATGGAATAAAACAAAAACCCAATTGAAAAAGCAGAACTGGAAAAATGTTGGGGGAACAACGTTTACACAGATTAAGAAGGCTAATCCGGTTAAATCGGTGGGCGTTAAACTGTTTTTGGTCTTTTTTGTAGGAATCATGTTTTTTGTCATTGGTTTAGGTCTATTATCCTATGCTAAAGCCAAAGATACGATTGAGAAGAATGCATCCCGATCGAATCAGGAAACGATTGAACAAACCAAGCAGAAAATGGACATCATTTTGGAGCGGTTTGTAGATACATCTACACAAATTTTCTTCGATCCGGAAATGCAGTCCTTGCTTCAAAAAATGTCTGATAAAAACTTGTCGGCATACGATACGTTTGTAAATTCAAGCTCCATCAACAAACAATTATCGAACATTGCTTTTACGAATAAATCTATGGAAGCGATTTATCTTGTGCCGACGGATGAAACAAGATCCACTATGGGTACAGGAAGCAGCAGTTCTTCTATGGGTGATATTCGTAAAGAGGCCTGGTATGACGAGTTGGTTCAAGCTGGTGGATACCGCTGGCTCCCAACGGAAACCAAGGAAGATGGCGGTACACCCACGTTCCGGATTGCACGTTCAATGAAGAATCTGCAAGGGACAACCCAGTCCTATGTATTAATCATTGAGTTGAAACTGGAAGTTCTGGAGCAGCAGTTGAAATCACTCGATTTGGGTGAGGGAGCTGTACTTCAACTGATCGCTCCGGACAACAAAGTTGTAGCATCGACGATAGCTGATGACACAGGGAAAGATACAGATTTGGCTTTTGTCAAAGACTTGAAAGAAAAATCGGGCAGCACGAATACGGATTATACCGTTGATGGAAATTCAACGAATATGCTGGCGTCATACAGCACCATGGACACATCCGATTGGAAACTGATCGGGATGGTTCCGACTTCTGTCTTGGTGAAAGATGCCAAGGGTATTCTGACGCTCACCTTGTGGATGGCATTGATTGATGCCGCTATTGCGATACTGATCGGTATTTGGATGGTTCGCATGATTGCCCGTCCATTGGGCAAATTGAAAGATCTGATGCAAGAAGGGGCAAAAGGTAACCTCAAGGTGCGTACACCGTATACCTCCCAGGATGAAATTGGTCAATTATCGGCCGCATTCAATCTGATGATGGAGCAAATTACGAAGCTGGTGGAGCAAACCAACCGTTCTGCACAGGAAGTATTGGATACCGCTTCTGAGCTGAGCAGTGCATCCAAGAAAACAGCAGTTTCTGCTTCCGAGATTGCAGTAGCCACTGAAGAAATTGCGGGTGGAGCAAGCAGTCTGGCAACAGAAGCAGAGCGTGGAAACGAATTGACCGACAATATCTCCCGTCAGATGGAGAGTGTGGTCGCCGCGAATGAACAAATGGGTGATTCAGCCCGTCATGTAGAGAAATCCAGTCAGACAGGTACACAGCATCTGAATCAGTTGATGACCAAAACGCAGAAGACCGAAGAAATGATCGGTGCGTTGGTAAACAAGGTAGATTCATTGAAAGAGAGTACTTCTTCTGTTCTGAAGGTGCTTGACGTCATGCAAAATATTACCAAACAAACGAACATTCTCTCCTTGAATGCAACCATTGAAGCCGCTCGTGCCGGTACAGCTGGACGTGGATTCATGGTGGTAGCGAATGAGGTCCGCCAGTTGGCTGAACAATCCAGACAATCCATTGATATGGTCGGCGACATTACGGACAAGATTATGACCGAAATGAATGAGACCGTAGATCAATTGTCTGCAGCTTATCCGCTATTCAAGGAACAGATGGATGCCGTGAAAGATACCAACGTCATATTTGCTTCAGTACAGCAGCAAATGGGTGCGTTTGTTGAGAGTCTGAGCATGGTCACTGGGTCAATTGGAGATTTGAATCAATCTCAAGGTACGTTGTCCGAAGCGATGAGTAATGTCAGCGCCGTAGCTGAACAATCTTCTGCGACGTCTCAGGAAGTTGCTTCCTTGAGCAGTGAACAGCAAAATATCAGTAACCAGCTGGTGAATTTGTCTGCAAAACTGGAGAATGTGTCGACAGAATTGAAAGATACATTGTCTCGCTTTACGGTCTAACCCAACCATTAATGGATCTATCGAGAAACCTGTCCCTTCTAGGGGACAGGTTTTCTTGGTGTTTACCGAATAATTCCAATATGAGTAACGCATACTATGCCAAAACGTTGAACGGGGGTGGCCCAATGCATGTACAACTGAAACGGCGCATTTATATTACATGTATTCTTCTGACAATTGTGTTTGGTTTGCTTATGTTTCGTTTGGCCTGGGTTCAGATGGTTCAGGTGAATCGCACGATGCCAGGGTTTCAACGCACCGTTCGTGAAATGTCTGTTTTGCAGCGTGAACGAGGTGTTATGCTGGACACGGGGCGAGGGCAGTTAACGGATTACAAGGGGGTGCCATTAACAGGCAAGCTGGAGTGGGGGGTGGTACTTTTCCCGCATACGGATCAATCCAATCATTCATACCCATCTTCTACGGCGCATTCAGGAATTAAGGAACTGGCAGCATTACTACATACAGATGTGAAGTCGTTACAAAAGGAATGGAATCAAGGAAATGCACCCCATTTCTGGACAGGAGGTACAGACCAGCCGATCACGTTGACCGATTCTCAGCTTACTCGACTGCGTGAATTGAAGGCAGACGGAGCGAGTGTGTATCCCATAATGACGCGTTATGGACAAGGCGCTACGGGCATGCAATGGTTAGGTTATCTTGCTGAACAGCCTGGATCTATCCATGGGCATCCGCGTCACAAAAATGAGGTGAAGCAGCCTTTTGCCATGAAATCTGGAGCAGCAGGGCTGGAAAAAACATTGGAACCTTTATTAATGGGAATAGGCCCCACCCTCGTTTCACGTATGGTTACAGGCTCAGGAGAGGTTATCCCCAGTATCCAGCCGCGCGTCATCGCACCCTCCAATACACACTATCCTTTGCGTGCGGAGACGACAATCAATATCGATTTACAGCAAGGGATAGAGCAGATTGTGAAGAAATCCGGGATGAAGGAAGGATCTGTCGTTGTACTGGATGCGGCCAGCGCAGACGTGCGTGCCATGGTTTCCGCGCCGTTCTATAACCCACAGCATGTAGATCCCCAACAAACAGCTTGGGCGAATCGTGCCGTACAGGGGGCTGTACCGGGTTCCATATTCAAAATCATTACAGCCGCGGCCGCGCTTGAATATCACGTTGTATCCAAAGGAGAGACTTTTCATTGTGGTGGAGAATGGGGAAATATGGCCTGTCCTGCTGGAAGGAACATGGGCATGGCACACTGAATCTGGAGCAAGGGTTTGCCGAGTCCTGTAATATTGTATTTGCTGAAACCGCCCGTCGGCTGAGTATGGAGCAGTTGGAGCGTACGGCGGATGCTTTGGGATTGGCACGTCCGATTGGCTGGGAGGGAAAACAGGTCGCCGGAATGCCCGTGCTGCATCATTTTGATCACGAAGATGCAGGACGAGTGAGGCTGCCATCCGTTTCCCCTCAAGATGAGGGAGCGAAAGTACAGACTGCTATCGGTCAGCGCGACGTCCTGGTGACCCCGCTGCAAGCAGCCAATCTGATCGTTACGCTCTTGCATGAGGGCAAGGTGACTGCACCACGCCTCGTTCAGCGTATCCGGTATGCCGACGGTGATACGATGTTGGACATGCCGATGCATGATTCACCTTCTTCAGCAGGACGGATCTCTCCAGCTACGGCGCATCAGCTGTTGTCCTGGATGAAGAAGGTAGTCAGTGACGGAACGGGAAAATCCCTGCAACATGCACGGTGGCAAGTGGCAGGGAAGTCAGGTACAGCACAGGTACAGCAGCACGGAGAGAAACGTAACCATCAATGGTTCATTGGATATGGACCTACCGAGAAACCCCAATATGCTGTAGCTGTCCTTGTCCAAAATGTGGCTCCAAGCAGCCGTCATCAAGCAACGGCGATATTTAGGAAAGTGATGGACTATCTGGCTGAATCCTCATGATCCCCGGAAGAAGCAGGTTCCTGTACCGAAGGCTCAGCTTTCATTCCAGCGGTGGCGCTGACCGGTGTGTCCATCACTAACGGGGATGATTCGAATTCATCCTTCGGCAAGTGAATCCATTGCTGAAGATATCCTTGTTGCAGCAATTCTTTGAGCAGAATCAGCAGCACCGGAGACAACACCACACCGGCCAGACCGAAGACAGAGAGCGAGATCAGCATAAAGGAAAGCATCAAGTAAGCGGAAGAGACTCCGATTGAATTACCCGATATTTTCGGCTCCAGCAGTTGGCGTGTCAGCATGGTTACAGCAAGGACCACAATTAAGCCAATCGCAAGGCTGCTATTCCCCACAATGAACAGATACACAATCCACGGAATGAATATGACAGGAACACCTAACAAAGGCACAAGGTCAAAGACGGCACAGATGGCTGCGATGGTGAAGGCATTGGCAGTTCCCAGTATCAACAAGCCTGCATAAATCAATACAAAAGTAATCAGCATCATCAACATCTGGGCCTTCAAATACGAACGGATCGTCTTGAATACATGATCTCGCATAAATTCAAGAGCCAGCTTCAATGTTTTTGGCGTTTTGGCCCGGGCAAATTTACGCCAGGATTCAATCTCGATACTGAGAAAGAACGCCAGAATAATGGCAATCCCGAAATTGGTAATAAAGGAAGAAAACGAACTGAGAAAACCGATGACGATTTGTGCACCACTGGTTACCCATTTGGACAGGAATCCGGTCAGTGTAGCAAAATAGTCATTCACTTTCTCGGTTATTCCGTCAGGTAAAGCATCGGACTTGTCCTGAATGAAATAAACCAGATTGGTGAATTCACGCTGAATCATCTCGATATAATAAGGGAAGTTATCCTGCAAATTAGAAATTTGGGATACGATAATTAATCCCAATCCAAAAAAGGCAGCAACAATAACCGCAAGAAACAATAAAACCGAAATGGCAGCGCCCAGTGTTTTGGGCAATCCTTTGCGATGCAGGAATCTTGCCAGGGGTTCGATCATCCAATACACTATAAATGAAAGAAAAACTGGCGCAGCCAATTGATATAATCGACTGAAACCGTACATGATAAAGTACACGGTTAATACGAGCAGCGCAATGTCAAAGACGGTGCGCCCGTACTTTTTGTAAAGCGGCAGCATGGGCAGGGCTCCTTTGTAGTCGTTAAGGTAAAAATTAGGATGCATTTATTGTACACGATAGCTTTCTTTTTGGGAAAAGAGGATTCAAGAAAAGGCTGAATTATGATAAAATTAAAGGCGGTTTATTTTGGTTAGTGCTATATTATGGCACGGTAATTCAGCATGAGAAGCGGGGAGTTTGTAGCATGACAAATTTACTTCAGAGCATATTACTGTGGTTATTGTACATTTCATCGTTTTACGCCTTTATTCCGAGTTTAGTTAGCAGACTTTTCGGTTTTCGTGTGTTCAGGCGCGGGAGAAGTGAGAAGGAGTTTTCCTTAACTTTTGATGATGGGCCAGATCCGGAATACACACCTAGATTGCTTGATTTATTGCGTCAGTATGAGGCGAAGGCAACGTTTTTTGTAGTCGGGGAGCATGCTGCCCGTCATCCCGAACTGATTCAGCGCATACATGAGGAAGGTCATCTTCTCGGAATTCATAATTATATTCACAAAACCAATTGGTTAATGCGTCCGCGTACGGTTCGAGATCAGATTCAACGAACAGGGCAGATTATTCAGGAGGTAACGGGGGTAAGAACTTGTTATTATCGTCCACCTTGGGGGATTATGAACCTGTTTGATTTTTTCAGTAAAAAAGATCGCCGAATTATCCTCTGGTCATCCATGTTTGAGGATTGGAGAAGCAGTGTGGGCGTTGAGAAATTGACGGAACGAATGTTGAAGGAGCTAAGGGGCGGAGAGGTCATGCTTCTGCATGATCGAGGGACTACCCTCGGCGCTGATGCACACGCGCCGGAGCAGATGCTCCAGGCGCTCGAAGTCGTATTGCAGGAGGCCGACAGGCAGCGATTGCATAGTGTACGCATCGATACGTTGATGGGGGCGTTACGGTGAGCGAACCTAAAAGTACAAGTCAGCCACAAACGCATTTGTCCTTTTGGAAACGGATGGTTGTTGCGCTATGGCTAGGCTGGGAGAAGTTGTTTCATTGGGTATACCATCTGCGAACAGCTTCGCCGGAAGACCCTTTGCTGCACTATCGCTCCCGTGTTTACCATGGAGCATTGGTTGAAATGAACGACGGTCATGTGATTCGTAACGGAGATCCGGTAATTGAACTTCATTTTGATAATAAAAAATTATTCGATTTGGGTATGACTTCACGCTCAAGCATGCATTTGGCCATTCGTATGATTCGGGCTATGGAGCAGCAGCTTCCTGATTTGGCCCGACAGGTAACACTTGAACCTGAACTCCGTTCAGCCAAGGCTCTATACGGTGTGAGCATGATTAACCGGGGGCCGGAGAAATTTGGATTTACGGTTCGGGAACTGGCTCCTGGGCCGTTCAGCTCTGCATCCAAAGTGTATCTGAAACTTCTGCTAAGTGTCATTCATCCGGCTGGAACGAAACGTTTGAAGCAGCGCTCCGAACAATTGGTTCCCAAAATGATTGCCATGCCGCTTGATGTGCTGCTGGATCGGTATGGACAGCACGCATTGGTGGCTGCGACGGCGGAACAGTCCTCTGAGGAATTGTTGGTTCCTGAACAGGATCTTGTACCTGAACACAACTAAAAGCGAAACGAATAAAACAAAAGGGTTGCTCTCGGCCGAAGTCGGCTGAAGAGCAACCCTTTATTTATGTTTCCCGATAAGGCAATTCATCGGATATCCTTACACTTGAATTAGATACTCAGTACGCCACCATTGCTTGCATTCGTTACCAGTTTGGAGTAACGAGCGAGGTAACCGGTTTTTACTTTTGGTTCAAAGCCTTTCCAACCTGCACGACGACGTTCGAATTCTTCGTCACTGATATGCAATTCGATGATACGGTTATTCAGATCCAGTTCAATGATGTCTCCTTCTTCGACAAAAGCGATTGGACCGCCTTCAGCAGCTTCCGGAGAGATGTGTCCGATACTGATTCCGCGAGATGCGCCAGAGAAGCGTCCGTCGGTGATCAGACCGACTTTGGCACCAAGGCCCATACCTACGATCTGGGAAGTAGGCGCGAGCATCTCAGGCATACCTGGACCGCCTTTTGGTCCTTCATAACGGATAACGACAACGTGTCCTTCTTTTACTTTGCCATTCGCAATGCCTTCAAGCGCTTGTTCCTGGGAATCAAAGCAGATAGCAGGACCTTTGTGATATCCGCCAACCGATGCGTCAACAGCACCGACTTTGATGATAGCTCCTTGTGGTGCAAGGTTACCAAACAATACAGCCAAGCCGCCTTTTTCGGAATGCGGGTTGTCCAGATGGTGGATGACATTCGTATCCTGGATTTCTTGTCCTTCAACGTTCTCACGGATCGTTTTACCGGTTACCGTAATGCAGTCACCGTGAATCGCACCTGGTTTCTTAAGCAATTCGTTGAGAACTGCACTTACGCCACCCGCATTGTGCACGTCTTCAATGTGAAGATCGGAAGCAGGAGCAAGTTTCGCCAGATGAGGAACGCGGTTGGCAACTTCGTTGATGCGCTCGATTGGGTATTCGATACCTGCTTCATGAGCCAATGCCAGCGTATGAAGTACCGTATTCGTAGATCCGCCCATAGCCATATCCAGTGCAAAAGCGTTGTCGATAGCTTCTACAGTAACGATATCACGTGGTTTCAGATCCATTTTAATGAGTTCCATCAGTTGCTTAGCAGATTGTTTAACAAACTCACGACGCTCAGGAGCAACAGCCAGGATGGTTCCGTTGCCTGGCATAGCCAGCCCCATCGCTTCAGCCAGACAGTTCATGGAGTTCGCTGTGAACATACCGGAACATGATCCACATGTCGGACAACCGAATTGTTCAAGCTCAAGAAGGCTCTTGTCATCGATTTTACCTGCTTGATAAGCACCTACGCCTTCAAATACGGAGGTCAGGGACAGAGCTTTACCATTGCTGTCACGACCTGCCTTCATAGGTCCACCGCTGACGAACACGGTTGGGATATTACAGCGAAGCGCACCCATCATCATACCTGGTGTGATTTTGTCACAGTTCGGGATACATACCATGCCGTCGAACCAGTGTGCAGATACAACCGTTTCCACGGAATCCGCGATAATGTCACGGCTTGGCAGCGAGTAACGCATACCAATGTGTCCCATGGCAATTCCGTCGTCAACTCCGATGGTGTTGAATTCGAATGGAACGCCACCGGCTTCACGAATAGCATCCTTAACAATTTTACCGAATTCCTGTAGGTGAACATGGCCGGGCACGATATCAATATAAGAGTTACATACGGCAATAAATGGTTTGCCAAAGTCCTCTTCTTTAACGCCCGCTGCGCGGAGCAAACTGCGGTGCGGTGCACGGTCAAAACCTTTTTTGATCATATCGGAACGCATCTTCTTGGCTGACATGGTGTATTTCCCCCAAATTTATAATATTGAGCAACATGAATGGAAATATAAATGGCAGTGCATCTGTCGTTTAATTTCATCCGTACTCTTAAAAATAGACCAGTGATACTGGCTTCGAGCTTCCCGTAGTTTATGAAACTCTTTGCTGCTTTAAACCCGTGAACAACCCGGTTTTTCTATAGAGTCTATCACAACCGTCGTTATATTTCTACAATGAATAGAAAGAAGCTTCAATCCATTAGTGGAATGAAGCTTTCTTGATTTGATGCACTCTCTCGGGTGTTCTTTCGCCGCTGCCCATGGGGATAGGCTAACTGCTTCTGCCTTTGCGTCCAATCTCCCGGTAGAATTCTTTATTATGTGTTTCGGAAGTTGCTTCTCCACCTTTGCGTCCAATTTCCTTATAGAACTGAGAATCGTGCGCATCTGAAGTCGCTTCTCCACCTTTTTTACCTATCATTTGGTAGAAGCTGCGATCATGATTTTTGGAGGTGGCCTTGCCACCTAATCTACCCGCTTCCTCGCGACTCATTTTGTGTTCAGACGTCTGTGGGCGTGCCATTACAAATCACTCCTTATATCATAAGTAGATTGTTGTAGCGCGTATTCCTACTTACCACAACATTTCCAGTATGAAACAAGTTGAATCTGATGGAGAGGAGCAGGATTTCAGCTCATCTGAACCAGGATGCTGAGCGTTTCAATCCCCCCTGACGATTGAGGTGAAAGCGGGAAATATCGGGCTCTATGAGAGGACGAAAGGCATGACGGACGGCTGGATGAGCCAGCGTTATAGCGAACATTAGCGCAATGGAGACAATCACCGGAATGTACAAACTGGTTTCCATATAATTGTAAACCCCAGACCAGATGGCCAGACGAACGAGAAATCCATGTAAAAGGAACACATAAAGAGTGCGCCGTCCCAGATCGGTCAATCTGGATGTTAATGAAGGGACCCAGGCGAGAAATAATGCTCCCGATCCGATCTCAAGGGCATAGATTCCGAGTCGGTAAATTCCGGCAAACCACTCATGGTGTCCAAGCTCTGCGTAAGTCATGCTACCCAGTAACCAGCCTGGTGCAATGCTGAGTCCTCCCAGTCCGATCCAACCAAGAAGAGCAGCAGACAGCGCAGCTGCAATTTTGCGGCCCCAGCCGGATCGCAAACGGGAGCGGATGGACGCTCCGTAGTCATACCCAATAACAAAGAAAGGAAGAAATACAAACGTGCGGCTGAAGCTCAGCCAGAAACCGTCAATGGGTAAATACCCGGCACATACCCCCAGCATCACGGCACCGAGCAGTCTGTATATCGGTTTCCAGGAGAGTGTAAGACGAAGCAGCAGCCGCCAGCAGAAATGACTTGCGAGAAACCAGAGCAATAAATAAGGTGCAAAGAAAGACAAACGCATATGCGGTGTGTGGAATATGGTGAAATCCGTTAGTGCATACAGGGACTGAAACAGAAGGTACTGTAATGCAATCTGCTTAAGCACATTACGGCCAGATGCACCTTGGAGTGAATGTCTGGCAAAGTAGCCGGTTACCCATACAAACAGCGGCATGTGAAACGTATATATCCACAGAAACAGAGCCTCTGCTCCTGCAAATCGTGTAATGATCGGTTCGAGAGCATTGCCCGCAAGTACACAGACAATGAGCATAAAGCGCAAGTTGTAAAAAAAGAATCCTGATCTTCGTGAATTATGGTCGGTTTGTTCATGGTGTAACCCCCTTGATAACCCTTGGCAATTGCAATCTGGTTCTGTAATAAGGGTAATATGGATATGCATCATTTATTGTGATATATTTCACAATAGAAAGCGCTATCCTTTCTCAAAACTGTGACAACAAAATGAACGCTCCGGGATTGACAACGGTTGCATAGAGGCTGACAATGGGGAAAGAAGATGAGAAATTGTAAATATAAGGAGGGGAGAGTTCATGTCGACGAATACCCGCCGAAGCCCTGAAATTGTTACGTTTGGCGAAAGCATGGGTTTGCTGACGGCTAAGGATACACGAGGTCTCGAATATGCGGCGACATTAGATAAGTCATTTGGCGGAGCGGAAAGTAATCTGGCAATTGGTGTATCCCGGCTTGGGCATACCAGCGGCTGGTTTGGCCGCCTGGGCAATGATCCAATGGGAAACATGATCATGAAGGCTATTCGTGGTGAAGGTGTAGATGTATCCCGAGCAAGGATGAGCGACAAAGAGCCCACCGGTTTGATGATTCGTGAGAACGCTTCCGGGAAAGCCTCGGTACACTATTATAGGAAGCTATCCGCTGCAAGCGCGATTACTCCTGAAGATCTGGACTCGGATTATATTGCAGGTGCGCAAATCCTTCACGTGACAGGCATCACCGCAGCAATAAGCGCGTCGGGACTTGCTACGGTTGAAGCTGCTATACATATAGCCAAGCAGGCTGGTGTGAAAGTGAGTTTTGATCCGAATTTGCGTCTTAAACTGTGGGCAGCTGAAGAAGCACGTCCAGTTCTGCTTCGTCTCGCTGAGCAGGCAGATTATTTCTTGCCGGGTCTGGATGAGATGAAGATTCTGTATAACGAAGAAGATGATCAAAAAGTACTTGAGCGTTTGTCCGCCATGAATGCAGTCTGTATCGTGAAGGGCGGCCCTGATTTGACCTACGTATTGGTGAATGGTACCTAACGGAAGTTCCGTACTTCAAGGCAGATCATGTCCTGGATACAGTCGGGGCAGGAGATGGATTCTGTGCGGGCTTTTTGTCCGGCCTTATTAAAGGATATTCTCCGCAGGAAGCAACTCGTCTCGGGAATTTGACCGGTTCCATGGTTATACAGGCTGTTGGCGATTGGGAGGCGCTCCCAACGTGGGAGCAGGTCGAGGCCAAGCTGAACAATGTAGCTCATGTTGAGCGCTAGTCGCTGCTGATATCATATATGTCTCATCTTCGTTCATTAATGTAAGGCTTGTAATACACAACCACATTGACAAGGGAGAGAATGAAATGAAGAAGCTTCAGCTGCTGCAAAAAATAACGGATAGTGGGGTTGTTGCAGTTCTGCGTGCAGATTCTGCGGATCAGGTGATCGCCATGGCTGAGCAAGCCATTGCGGGTGGTATCAAGATTATCGAGATTACGATGACGGTGCCTAGTGCCCTCAAAGCCATCGAGAAATTAAGCCGTGTATACCATTGGAACACACAGGATCCAGAGAAATTTGCCATTATTGGAGCTGGAACCGTACTTGAACCCCAGACAGCGCGTGCCGCAATCATGTCAGGTGCCGAGTTTGTTGTGGGTCCTTCCCTGAACCCGGACACGGTGAAAATCTGCAATCTGTACCGGATTCCGATTCTCCCAGGAGTGATGACCATTGCCGATGTACAACGTGCACTGGAACTTGGCGTGGATATTGTAAAGTTGTTCCCGGGCAATCTCTACGATCCGTCCATTATCAAAACGATGAAGGGACCTATGCCGCAAGCGAATTTTATGCCGACTGGCGGGGTTTCCTTGTCCAATCTGGGTGACTGGATTAAGGGAGGAGCCGTTGCTGTAGGTATTGGCTCAGACCTCACAACGGAAGCAGTGAAGACGGGGGACTTGAGTCATGTTCGCCGCAAAGCGGAACAATATATGGATGCTTACCGCAAGGCCAAGGCCGAATAGCGATGAATGATGGAGAAGGGGAGCCTCAGGAATGAAGGCTCCCGTTCTGCAAGCCGCGGCACCTGCGGAAGTACAGAAAGGTGATGAACGTTGAGAAATCGATATAATACAGGGCGCAAGAAGAGGGGCATCGGGAAGTTCCTGCTCGTTCTTCTGGCGCTCATTGTTATTGGGTGTGGGTTTGTGGCATGGAAGCTGTTCACGCCTTATGGACCACAGGAGATGGCTCAGACAGCCATGGAAACTGCAGATCAGGTGACTGTAACTGAAAAAGACAACTGGATTGATTTTGTACCGGACAAATCTGCTGGGGTGAGTGTTATTTTTTATCCAGGTGGATTGGTTAAACCGGAAAGTTATGCACCTCTTGCCCATGAACTTGCGGCAGCAGGACATCATACCATTATTGCAAAAATGCCGGTCAATCTGGCGGTGCTCAAACAGAATCTCGCCGATGATATTATTAAAGCCTATCCGGATGAACCATTTGTTATGGGAGGGCATTCTCTCGGTGGATCGATGGCGGCACGTTATGCGGCTTCCCATCCGGATGCACTTCAGGGCATTTTCTTTCTCGCATCCTATCCGGATGAAAAAGGCAGTGTGAAGTCATTGGGGATACCAGCGTTGTCCATACTGGGCACGAATGATGAAGTGGTGAATGCAACAAAGTATCAGAATGGTCGGGCATATTTGCCGGAAGATACGGTGTATTACACCATTGAAGGTGGTAACCATTCGCAGTTCGGTGACTATGGCCACCAGAGCGGTGACGGCGAAGCTGGGGTCAGTGAAGAGGAACAATTGTCCCAAACGGTTAAAACGATTGTAGGCTGGCTGGATACAATCAAATAAGCTGTCAGTTCAAAGTTGAATGGGACGAATGCATAGCAGTAAGTAACTGGAGGTGATCGGGATGTCCATGCTTCAAATCCATGGTAAGCAAGTTGCCTGCCGAGGTATTCTATTTGATAAGGATGGAACGCTGCTGGATTTCTTGCAATTATGGGGGCCTTGGGCGGAGTCTTTACTGAATCAACTGGAATCACAACTGTCAGAGCTTGGGGCCTCGTTCACGGTCGAGCGTGAGCAGGTTCTGGGTACGGTCCGCAATCGTGAAGGTCATCTAATCGGATATGATGTTCAAGGGCCGCTGGCAATTGCCACGGTGGACGAGAGTAACGGACTGCTAGCTGGGCAATTGTATGCAGCAGGCATGCCATGGAATGAAGCAATCACTACGGTCCGGCGTTTTTCCAGTGTGGCCATGCGTGAGATAAAGCAGAGAAAAATGGCCGAGCCGATGCCTGGATTAAGAGCATTTTTGCAGAGCTGCCAGGAGGCATCTATCCCCATGGCAGTCGTCACTTCGGACAACACAGCTGCTGCGGAGGAACATATGGAATGGATGGGAATTCGGTCCTATTTTACATCAATTGTAGGCAGTGACCGGGTAACCAAAGGCAAACCGGATGGAGAGGCTGCGGTTCTAGCTTGCCGGGAGTTACATATTCTTCCTGAGGAAGCTGTTGTGATCGGTGACAGCAATGGGGATATGCAGATGGGACGTAACGCAGGGGCATCCTATATGATTGGTTTCTGTCCCGAAGTCGTGGGAAGTGACTATTTGCATGAAGCTGATGACGTCATTCAGGGTTATAATGAGTTAAAGATCATCTCTGAACGTTCTTTCCAGGGATGATCTCGTAAAAGGAGGAGAGAGGATGAACGCAACAGAACAACTGGCTGCCTGGATTAAGGAAAGTTCGAACATTGTTTTTTTCGGAGGGGCCGGAACTTCAACGGAAAGCGGGATTCCCGACTTCCGCTCTGCCGCTGGCTTGTACCAGACAGAGCAGCATTCACCCTATCCACCGGAAGAGCTGCTGAGCAGACGTTTCTTCGACCAGCATGCTGATATTTTTTATGATTTTTATCGAGGCAAAATGCTTCACCCCGATGCGGTGCCCAACGGCTGCCACCGACTTCTCGCCAGATTAGAGCAGGAAGGAAAACTTCAGGCTGTCATAACGCAGAATATCGACGGGTTGCACCAGAAAGCTGGCAGCAGTAATGTCCTGGAGCTTCATGGTTCAATCCATCGAAACGCTTGTATGGATTGCAAGAGGTTCTACGCGCTGGATGACATTATTACAGCCAAAGATACGGTTCCTCGTTGTCATGCATGCGGTGGCGTAATCAAGCCCGATGTCGTGTTATATGAAGAGGAACTGGATCAGACGATATTATATCGTTCGGTAGACGCTCTGTCTGCAGCAGATTTATTGCTGGTAGGTGGAACTTCACTGACCGTGTATCCTGCGGCACAATTGATTACGTATTTTCAGGGAAAACATACGGTCTTGCTTAACGCTACACCTACGGCTTACGACCGCCGAGCTGATTTGCTGATTACTGATCCTATTGGTGAGGTAATGAATAGGGTAGACCAGCTTCTTGGTTAAGTAAGTCAACATTGTCCGAATAACCGCATTCTCCGGCATACGGACCGGGTACGAAAGGCGGAACCTGGGGAAAGAAGGGATTCATGATGGTCTACGTAGCCAGCGATGCACGCTACGAAACAATGAAATACAACCGCGTTGGACGTTCAGGTTTGAAACTGCCAGCGATTTCACTTGGGTTATGGCATAATTTTGGTGGCATTAACAATGCGGAGAACGGCCGAAATATGATTACCCGTTCGTTTGATCTGGGCATTACGCATTTTGATCTTGCCAACAATTATGGTCCGCCGGCAGGTTCGGCAGAGCAGTTATTCGGTCAGGTATTGGCACAGGATCTGAAGCCATATCGAGATGAACTCGTCATCTCCACCAAGGCCGGGTACTATATGTGGCCTGGACCTTACGGGGAATGGGGTTCTCGTAAAAACCTTGTTTCCAGTCTCAATCAGAGCTTGAAGCGCATGGGTCTTGATTACGTAGACATCTTTTATTCTCATCGTTATGATCCCGAAACACCTCTGGAAGAAACGATGATGGCGCTGGACCATATTGTTCGTTCCGGCAAAGCACTGTATGTCGGCATTTCCAATTATCCTGCAGAGCAGACGAAGCAAGCGGCCGAGATTCTCAAAGGCTTGGGTACCCCTCTGTTGATTCATCAACCTAAATATTCGATGCTGGATCGCTGGATCGAGGATGGGCTGCAGGATGTACTTCATGAGAACGGAACGGGCAGTATTGCATTCTGTCCATTAGCGCAGGGTGTTCTTACGAACAAATATCTGAATGGTATCCCGGAAGATTCACGTGCCAAGGGACCATCTGTATTCCTGAATGAGAACAATATCTCGCCAGAGACATTGCGCAAAGTACGTGCTCTGAACCAGATTGCAGCATCTCGTGGTCAGAGTCTGGCTCAATTTGCACTTGCTTGGGTATTACGTGATGGCAAGGTAACTTCTGCACTGATTGGTGCCAGTCGTCCTTCGCAGATTGAAGAGAATGTGGCTGCACTCAGTCAGTTGGAATTCTCCACAGAGGAATTAGAGCGTATTGAATCGATTCTTCGTCCCGAACCGGATCATAAATAAAGTTCAAAAGGTGCATCTTAGCCATAATGGCGGGATGCACCTTTTTTATCATTACTTTTCTATATGTATGCAAAATGCAAGAAAGCATCCTTTTCGGTATAAAGAATCATCGATTGTTAGGCGGTGCTTGGCGAGTCCCTTGTGCCTGCGGCCTCTTAAGAATGTTCTCCCTGTAGAGGCTGGGGGCTTCACCGTGGAATCGCTTGAACTGTTTGGAGAAATACAGCGCATCTGGCAGCCCTACAGAGGCAGATACCTGTTCAATGGACAGGTCAGGGCGTTCCCGCAGCAGCTGGCGCGATTTGTCGATCCGCAGTTTGAGCAGGTAGGTGACTGGGGATAGTCCGGTTTCCTGTTTGAATATGCGGGATAGATACGCACGGTTATAGCCAAGACTTGATGACATTTGCTCAATCGAGACAGGGTAGGCATACTGGGTAGACATATATTGAATCATCTGTTTTACCGTTCGACGTATTGAAGATTCACCTGGTATTAAGGTTTGGCCTTGAGAAAGGTGATTTTGTGCTTCGGCTAGAATCATATATAACGTACCCAGTGATGTAAAATGAGAGCTTTCTTTCCGCTCGGCAAAAGCCATCTGCATGACAGATAACCAATCTGAAATTCCACAAGCTGGTCCGGCATGAAAGACGGATTTCTCAGGACGGAATCCGGCTTCCTCTGCATGCTTCGCAGCCTGGCTGCCAGTAAAGGCCATCCACCGGTATTGCCAGGGATGACGTGCATGGGATTGGTAGCTCACAAGCTGCCCCGGATGAATGAGGAAACAATCTCCTGCGGATAGCTCGTAGGAATGCAGTTCAGTACGGAACGTACCGGACCCTTTTTCTACATAGTGCAATAGATAATAATCGTATAGCTTTGGTCCAAGGGCGTGACCGGGGAGGGTTTGGCTTGCACCTGCAAAGAGGACATGCAATGCCCCTTTTTCATAATAGACAGGATTGGAGGCAACCGAGTAGCTGAGTGCCCCACTTTTACCCGAGGGCTCCGGCGTGGTGCGTTCGGCTGGTGAACCCGCTGCATCTTCCATACGTTGTTCAGTCATGATGACATTCCTTTCCTTCCTTGATGTTCCATTCATTATACGTCGAAAGGTCACATTTATCCATATGGAACACACATGGTTGCATTTCAAGGGGGACCGCCTTCTTGTATAATAACATTAAGAAAACCAACAACATTGAGATGGGGTGCAGCAGCAATGAACATAAATGAATTGAAACAAAAGTTTATTGACAAGTACGGAGAGAGTGGAGCGGACATCCGTGTATTCCATGCCCCTGGGCGGGTGAATCTGATCGGTGAGCACATTGACTATAATGGTGGATACGTGCTTCCGGCAGCGCTTGAATTCGGTACCACATTGATTATCCGCGAGCGTGAGGACAACAAGTTGCAGTTGGCTTCCACCAATATGCCCTATGAAGGAACGCTGGATACGTCCTCCATTGGCAAGGAGAAAACAGGGGAATGGACGGATTATCCGGTCGGCGTCATGGTTGAACTTCAAGGCAAAGGCGTGAAAGTAACCAAAGGTTATGATTTCCTCTACCATGGAGAAATTCCGAACGGCGCAGGACTTTCCTCTTCCGCATCGCTGGAGGTTCTCACCGGGTATGCCATTCAGTCCCTCGAAGGTGTAAAGGATATCGATACGGTTCAGCTGGCGCTTGTGTCTCAAAAGGCGGAGAACGAATTCGTCGGTGTTAACTGCGGCATTATGGATCAGTTTGCTGTAGCCAATGGCGCAGAGGATCATGCGATCCTGCTGATGTGTGACACCCTTGAGTATGAAAAAGTTCCATTCCGTACCGGCGCCTATAAGCTGGTCATTGGTAACACGAACAAACGCCGCGGTTTGGTGGACTCGGCTTACAATGAACGGCGTTCTCAATGCGAGCAGGCACTTGCCATTTTGAAAGAACAGCTGCCTGCGCTGAACTACCTGGCGCAACTTACACCAGAACAGTTCATCACACTCCAGGATCATATCAAGGATGAGAAGGTAAGACAGCGTGCCCAGCACGTGGTGGAAGAGAATGCACGTGTACTTGCATCGGTGGAGGCACTTCGTGATAACGATCTCGAAACCTTCGGCAAGCTGATGAATGCTTCTCATGAATCGCTTCGTTATCTCTATGAAGTGAGCTGCGAAGAGCTGGACGTGATGGTAGAGGAAGCACAACGAATTCCGGGAACTCTTGGTGCACGCATGACCGGAGCCGGATTCGGCGGATGTACGGTATCCCTTGTCCATGAGGACGATGTGGATCGTTTTGTAACTGAAGTTGGAGCAGCCTATGAAGCACGCACCAGTCTCAAAGGCGAGTTCTATGTATGCGGAGTGGGCGACGGCGTTAAAGAATTGAAGGAGGCGAAGTAAGATGGCGATTTTGGTGACAGGTGGAGCAGGATATATTGGTTCTCATACGGTAGCGGCTTTGTTGGAGCGTGGCGAAGAGGTTGTTGTTGTGGATAACTTGCAGTCAGGGCATCGTGAAGCTCTGCTGGGTGGGAAATTATATGAAGGAGATCTGCGTGACAAGGAACTTCTGGCGAAGCTGTTCGCTGAGAATACCATCGATGCAGTCATTCACTTTGCAGCCAATTCATTAGTTGGCGAGAGCATGAAAGATCCTGTGAAATACTACGACAACAATGTGTTTGGCACATTGTGTCTGCTGGAAGCGATGAATGCAGCGAATGTACGTCGCATCGTCTTCTCCTCTACAGCTGCCACTTATGGCGAGCCGGAGAAAGTGCCTATTGAAGAGAGCGACCGCACAGAGCCTACGAACGTATACGGTGAAACCAAGCTCATGATGGAGCGCATGATGTCCTGGTTCGACAAAGTACAGGACATCAAATACGTCTCCCTGCGTTACTTCAATGCAGCCGGAGCCCATGACAGTGGCAAAATTGGTGAAGATCATCAGCCAGAGAGTCATCTCATTCCACTCGTGCTGCAAACGGCTTTAAAACAACGTCCTCATATCGCCGTGTTTGGTGACGACTACGCGACTGAAGACGGAACTTGTGTACGTGATTACATCCACGTAAGTGATCTGGCGGACGCGCATCTGCGGGCCGTAGACTATCTCCGTAAAGGCGAGAACAGCAACGTGTTCAACTTGGGTAACGGTCAAGGCTTCTCAGTTAAACAGGTTATTGAGACGGCCAAGAAAGTGACCGGTCTGGACATTCCGGTTGTTCAGGAACCACGTCGTGCGGGTGATCCGGCTGTACTGGTGGCATCGTCTGCCAAAGCCAGATCCGTACTGGGCTGGAACCCGAAATGGACGAATCTTGAAGATGTCATTCAAAGCGCATGGAGCTGGCACCAGTCTCATCCTGAAGGCTACGGAAAAAACTAGGAGGCGAATATTGATATGTCACAGACTCATATTGCAGCAGGTGCCACAGAGCGGACCCGGAGCAGCAGGAAGCACTGCATGCCATTGAACGTCTGGTAGCATTTGCCTTGCAGAACAAACTGATTGAAGAAGCGGATCTGGATTACAGTCGTAATCTGCTGCTGGAGCAGTTCGGGTTCTCTGAGCCGTATGCCGGAGTATTAAACGAGACGGTGTTGGATGGACCACAACCGTTGCTGGATACACTGATTGACTACGGATTTGAAATTGGACTTATACCCGAAAATACGGACACGTACCGTGATTTGCTCGATGCGAAAATTATGGGTCAATTAATGGCCCGTCCATCCGAGGTGGTGCGCGCATTCCGCCATACGGAGCAGACCGAAGGCATTGAGGCGGCTACTTCCCAATTTTATGAGCTCTCGATTCACTCCAACTACATTCGGATGGACCGCATCTCCAAAAATGTGTACTGGACACAGGATACAGCTTATGGCGATATGGAGATTACAATTAACCTGTCCAAGCCGGAGAAAAGCCCGAAGGAAATCGCGATGGCAAAGCTGCTTCCGCCTCCGGTGTATCCAAAGTGCCAGCTCTGTCGTGAAAATGTGGGCTATGCCGGTCGGGTCAACCACCCGGCTCGTCAAAACCTGCGTGTCATACCATTGGAATTGAACGGCGAACCTTGGTTCTTCCAGTACTCGCCATACGTGTACTACAACGAGCACTGCATTATTTTCCATCACGATCATGTGCCGATGAAATTGACCAAGGATACGCTGCGTAGGCTGCTGGCCTTCGTGGGAGAGTACCCTCATTACTTCATCGGTTCCAATGCCGATCTGCCCATCGTTGGCGGCTCCATACTGACCCATGACCATTTCCAGGGTGGACGTCATACCTTTGCGATTCAAAATGCGAAGCCAGAGGCGGTATTCCGCCATCCAGATTCGCCGGGACTTACGCTTAGCCTTGTGAAATGGCCAATGTCCGTACTGCGACTGGCTTCACATGATCCGGCTGAGCTGCTCGAAGCGGGCAATGCCGTTTATGAAGCGTGGAAGGTGTACAGTGATTCTACTGTGGAGATCGAGGCATTCAGTGAGGTTGACGGAGAGCTGATTCCGCACAACACGGTTACTCCGATCGTTCGCCGCAGTGCAGACGGTGGCTATGAGATGGACCTCGTACTGCGGAACAATCGCACAAATGATGAACATCCCGAAGGGATTTTCCACCCGCACCGCGAGATGCATCATCTGAAGAAGGAGAACATTGGACTCATCGAAGTGATGGGGCTTGCCATCCTGCCAGGTCGTTTGAAAGAAGAGCTGGACAGCATCGCGGATATTCTCGCTGGGGATATCAAGCTTGCCGAGGCAGCCAAAGCTTCCGAACATGTGTTGAACAAGCATCTGAGCTGGGCAGAGGAACTGATTGAACGTTTCGGTCCCAACCTGAACAAGGAGCAAGCTGTTACGCTTGTACAACAGGAAGTAGGTTTGAAATTCGCCGAAATTCTGGAGCATGCAGGTGTCTACAAATACGATGAGTCAGGGCGTCAGGCCTTCCGTCGTTTCTTGACCAGCATGGGATACACTGAATAACAGGTATAACGAGAAACACCAGCTCATACAAGGGCTGGTGTTTTGATTTGTTTGACTTGTAAAAATCGAAGAATACTTCTTTTCAATTCACACATGTATAATGTTAGAAGAAAAGTCATTGATACTCCTTATCATGAGAAGAAAAGGGGATACGAAAATGGAAAAAAAGGCTTTGAATTTACCATTGGTAGCCGATGCAGAGGAACAGCAAAACATGGTGGGACAACCAAGTGAACAAGTGCGCAACAAGGTGATTTCGTTTGTGGATTCACATGTCCAGCAATTTCTGTCCATGTCGCCATTATTTTTCCTGTCCACTTCAGACAGTTCAAGTAAAAGTGATGTATCCCCTCGTGGTGATGAAGCAGGCTTTGTGAAAGTTCTCGATCAATATCGGCTTGTTTATCCCGAACGTCCGGGTAATCGCCGAATCGACTCGCTGCTGAATATTCTGTCCAACCCGGGAGTTGGCATGATCTTTCTAATTCCAGGTATGAATGAAGTGCTGCGTATCAATGGGAGGGCTTCGATTACCAAGGATGAGGAATTTACCGCAAGTATGGGCTGGAGCGGTAAAACCATTGGGGCGGCTGTCATTGTGGATGTGGAAGAATGCTTCATTCATTGTCCAAGAGCGTTTAAACAGGCGGGATTATGGTCGTCTGAGACATGGGTGGATAAGGAAAGCCAGCCTTCAACCAGCGAAATGTTCCGTGCACACTTGCAGATCAACGGGTTGATATAAAGTGAGTGGCTATGGATTTGTTTTTATATAATCGGGGTACTATAATGGGAGTTGCAATAAAATATGAATCTCCATTGGAGGCGACATAGATATGAGATCTTTTCAATTTTATAATCCAACCCGATTGATTTTCGGTAAAGGTCAGCTGGAAGCACTGAAAACTGAAGTACCGAAATAC
Organism: Paenibacillus sp. 1A_MP2; assembly: GCF_052244825.1. Classification (NCBI taxonomy): domain Bacteria; kingdom Bacillati; phylum Bacillota; class Bacilli; order Caryophanales; family Paenibacillaceae; genus Paenibacillus; species Paenibacillus sp. 1A_MP2. Next base: position 2,033,344 of record NZ_JBQQCS010000001.1, read on the forward strand.
GGCAAACGGGTTCTGCTTGTATATGGTGGCGGCAGTATCAAACGCAGCGGTTTGTACGATCAGGTGATCGGATTGCTCAAGGAAGTTGGAGCTGAAGTTACGGAGCTGGCTGGTGTGGAGCCGAACCCGCGTCTTTCGACTGTTCACCAAGGGGTAGACCTCTGCAAAACAAATAACATCGACTTGATTCTTGCTGTAGGCGGCGGCAGTGTACTGGATTGTGCCAAGGCAATTGCCGTAGGTGCCAAGTATGATGGCGACATGTGGGACTTTGCTCAGCGCAAAGCCGTTGCACAGGATGCTCTTCCACTCGGTACCGTGCTCACAATGGCTGCAACCGGTTCGGAAATGAACTCCGGTTCGGTTATTACGAATCAGGATACACAGGAGAAATTGGGCTGGGGCAGCGCGTATTCGTTCCCTGCGTTCTCGATCCTTGATCCGGTAAATACATATACCGTTCCTCTGGACCAAACGGTTTATGGCATGGTGGATATGATGTCCCACGTACTGGAGCATTACTTCCACCTGGATGCCAACACACCGGTTCAGCTCGGATTCTGTGAGACAATTCTGCGCACAGTTATGGATGCAGCACCTCGTCTGGTTGAAGACCTGGAGAACTATGAACTGCGTGAAACGATTCTGTACTGTGGAACGATGGCATTGAACGGCGTACTGAACATGGGTCTCGCTGGTGACTGGGCTACTCACAATATCGAACACGCGGTATCCGCAGTATATGATATCCCACATGGCGGAGGATTGGCGATTCTGTTCCCGCATTGGATGAAGCATAATCTGGACGTAAACGTGGATCGTTTCAAACGTCTGGCGATCAATGTGTTCGAAGTTAACCCTGAAGGTAAATCGGACAAACAGATTGCTGAAGAAGGCATCCAAGCGTTGAGCAAATTCTGGACATCCATTGGTGCGCCTAACCGTCTGGCTGATTATGATATCGATGACAGCCAAATTGAAGTTATGGCTGATAAAGCCATGCTCTTCGGCCCATTTGGTAACTTCAAAAAATTGCAACGTGAAGATGTTGTATCCATCTACAAGGCTTCTCTGTAAAAACAAAACATGAAGGCACAGCCATGTGTTCTGGAACCGCAAGTCTCCTTTAACGGAGATTTGCGGTTTTTTGATGTGAATAAGAGCAAATCTGAGAATGATCCAGCTAGTGGGTCATATTGCAATGAAAATAACCATTATCGGGTCTTGAATACAAATGAGGAAAGATTTTGAAACATCATGGCACCTTGCTACGTATTTATTTACATGAGGAATGCCCAGTTGGATGGAATTGCGGCAGAAGAGAGGAGGAACGGGGAATGGAGTCAATCTATTGGGGGTGTCTGATTGGAGGAGCCATATTTGCAGTCGTCAGCCTTGTGCTAGGTGACTTGATTGATGGCTTGCTGGACGGGGCCTTTGAATTGCCTGGCCTTGATTTTTTCAAACCTGTTGTGCTGGCTGGTTCCATAACGACGTTTGGCGGGGCCGGTATTATGCTGACACGTTATAGCTCGATAAGTGCGATTTCGGCACTGATACTATCCCTGCTTATAGGTATTGCTGCAGCCATGCTGGTATTCTTTGCATATATCAAGCCAATGCGTAACAGTGACGTCTCCATTGCGTTTTCCATGAAAGAGCTATCCGGGAAAATTGGAGAAATTACCATTCCGGTACCGGAAAAGGGTTTTGGAGAAGTCATGATTCGAATTGCTGCCGGTAATACAGTTCACACGGCATCCAGCTTCGAACATCGTCCCATTGCGGCGGGAGCGCGTGTTGTAGTTGTAGATGTAACCGAAGGTGTGCTGCGTGTATCGGAATGGGATGAAGATGTATTTAAAGATGTTTAAGGTAGTTTAACCGTTAGCATGTAAGCACTTATGGAATAAGGGGAGAGATGTGGAATGAGTAATTTTAATTTGGATATGGATGTATTGTTGATTCCTGCAATCGTTGTCGGTGTGATTCTGATTCTTGGTTTGGCTTTCTGGGCGAGGTACAAAACGGTTGGGCCGGATGAAGCGATGATCGTAACAGGTTCGTTCCTTGGCAGCAAAAACATTTCGGACGATGACTCCGGTCGAAAAATTAAAATTGTTCGTGGCGGCGGCGCATTTATCTTGCCGGTGTTCCAGCAATCGGAATTTATCTCACTGTTGTCCCATAAGCTGGATGTTTCCACACCGGAAGTATACACGGAACAGGGTGTACCGGTCATTGCCGATGGTGTCGCTATTATCAAGGTGGGAAGCGCTGTAGAAGACGTGGCTACCGCAGCGGAGCAATTCATTGGTAAACCAGTGGAGTCGTTAAGAGGTGAAGCACAGGAGGTTCTGGAGGGTCATTTGCGGGCCATCCTCGGAACGATGACGGTGGAGGAAGTATACCGTAACCGAGATCGCTTCGCGCAAGAGGTTCAAGGTGTAGCAGCCAGAGATCTGAAAAAAATGGGACTGCAAATTGTCTCGTTTACAATCAAAGACGTCCGTGACAAACAAGGTTATCTGGATGCTCTCGGTAAACCGAGAATAGCAGCCGTTAAGCGGGATGCTGAAATTGCGGAAGCGGAAGCGATGCGGGATGCACGTATTCAGAAGGCCAATGCGGAAGAGCAAGGGCAAAAAGCGGAGCTGCTGCGTGATACGAATATCGCTGAAGCTGCAAAAGAGAAGGAACTGAAAGTTGCGACGTTTAAGCGGGATCAGGATACAGCGAAAGCGGAAGCGGATCAGGCGTACCATATTCACGAAGCGCGTGCAAGACAAACCGTGGTAGAGGAAGAGATGAAGGTTGAACTCGTTCGTAAGGAACGTGAAATTGACCTGCAAGAGAAAGAAATTATCGTACGTGAGAAGCAATATGATGCTGAAGTGAAGAAAAAAGCAGAAGCCGATCGTTACGCGGTGGAGCAGGCTGCCGAAGCGGATAAAGCCAAAAGAATGCGTGAAGCCGATGCGATACAGTATTCCATCGAGACGCATGCTAAGGCAACAGCTGAGCAGAAGCGGCTGGAAGGGCAGGCTATGGCGGATGCAGAACTTGCCAAAGGTACAGCGGATTCAGAAGTTATTCGTCTGAGAGGTCTTGCTGAAGCAGAAGCGAAGGAGAAGCTGGCCGAAGCGTTCCAAAAGTTTGGCGAAGCAGCCGTGCTCGATATCATCGTCAAAATGCTGCCTGAACTTGCTGGTAAAATTGCCGAGCCGATTTCCGCAATTGATAAGCTGACCGTTGTGGATACAGGTAAGGGTGAAGGCGCTGCTCGTGTAAGCAATTATGTAACAGAGCTCATGGCAACGGCTCCCGAGATGCTCAAAAGTGTCTCCGGCATTGATGTGGAGCAGTTAATTAAAGGTTTCACCAAGCCTAAAACAGCAGCACCGATTGCTATTCAACAGAGTGAGCCTGTAACGACTCCCTCTATAATCGACAAGATTGTGGAAAAAGCTGGTGTTGATGAGTAAGACAACGAGTCGTAAAGCACTTATGCTCTATTGACCTTAAGACGAATTTTTGTTACTTTTTAAGCGAGACGTCCGGCGCGGTTTGCCCGCTTCCGGATGTCTTTTCGTTCTTACTATGGTGTGACTGAATCACACCTAAGATGGTGTGAAAAGAGGTGCAAACATTGAGTAGCCTGCAAGTAGCCAAAGCTCTAAATAATAATGTAATTATTGCACAGCATCCTGAACATGGAGAAGTTGTCGTGATTGGTAAAGGCATCGGCTTCAATCGGAAAACAAATGACATTATTCCACTGATGGCTGTGGAGAAGATGTTCATTCTGAGAAACCAGCAGGAGCAAGAGCAGTATAAACAGCTTCTTCCACAAGTGGATGAAGCCTTGATTGAAATCATTAATGAAGTCATTACGTATATTGCAGAACATACGGACGTTCCTTTAAACGAACATATTCATATCGCATTGACCGATCATATTTCTTTTGCATTAAAGCGGAAAGAACAAGGCATTGTCATCCAGAATCCATTTCTATATGAAACCCGTGAAATCTATCCTGACGAATATCGCATGGGTGATTATGCGGTGCGTTTGATTAAGGAAAAGTTGGGCGTAGATTTGGGAATGGATGAGATCGGTTTTATTGCCCTTCACATCTACAGTGCCATGACCAACCAAAATATTTCTCAAGTTCGGGAGCATTCCCAACTGATTACCGATTTGGTGAGCCTGGTGTCCACCCAACTGGATTATTCGTTTGAGACGGAATCACTCGACTACTCCCGGTTGCTGACCCATCTTCGATTCGCCTTGGAGCGCGTCCGTCGGGGAGACAAAGTGGAAGAACTTCATAAATTGGATTCCCTGTTGAAGTTGGAGTATCCTGAAATGTACTCGCTTGCATGGAAGCTAACCAAGGTGATGGAAAAGAGGTTGAATCTCCCTGTATATCCTGCTGAAGTAGGCTATCTGACCATTCATTTGCAACGCTTGAATCAAAGGAAAGAAGAAGAGAACAAGTGAAATAATTCCACTAGTGGAATTCTAATTCGACAAATTTCGTGTAAAGGCTTGCATCGCTTTTAAAGTGGTGCTACAATGATTTCCGTAATCAAGCAACTGAATAAACACAAACGACGTGTTACTGATTCGATCAGGCATGAGTTATATAGAGCGTGATTGTTCTTTCCTTATACCGGGTATGCTATACCCGAAGGTTGGATCAATTTCCTTTATTAACTCGTGCCTTTTTTGTTTTCCCTTGCTTGCTTCACAACATAAAAAATTAAAAGAAAGGGTGATACGACGCAATGTTTAAAAAGCTTTTTGGTGTGTTGCAAAGAGTAGGTAAAGCTCTTATGCTACCTGTAGCCATCCTGCCAGCGGCAGGTCTACTGCTAGGAATCGGTAATATGCTTGTGAACCCGGATTTCCTACAGTATGCTACTGTGTTAGATACTCCATGGGTGAGCTCAATCGCGACGATTATGATGAATGCAGGGCAGATCGTATTTGATAATCTGGCATTGCTGTTCGCTGTCGGGGTAGCCGTCGGGCTGGCCGGAGGTGAAGGTGTCGCAGGTCTTGCGGCCATCATCGGTTACTTGGTCATGAACGTTACTCTGGGTACGGCTGTTGGTGTTACGCCTGCGATGATCGGTGAAGTACCAGGTTACGCCAGCATCTTGGGTATCCCTACATTGAGTACCGGCGTGTTCGGAGGTATTATCATAGGTATTACCGCCGCACTATGCTACAATCGATTTTTCAAAATCGAACTGCCGTCTTACCTCGGATTCTTTGCAGGTAAACGCTTTGTCCCGATTATCACTTCAGTTGTTTCCCTCTTGATCGGGTTGCTTCTGGTGGTCATCTGGCCTCCGATTCAAAATGGACTGAATGCTGTATCTCACTTCATGGTAGATACAAGTCCGACATTATCGGCGTTCATTTTCGGGGTCGTAGAACGGTCACTTATTCCGTTCGGTCTGCATCACATTTTCTACTCGCCATTCTGGTTTGAGTTCGGTGAATATGTGAACAAAGCTGGAGATGTCATTCGTGGCGACCAGCAAATCTTCTTCAATCAACTGCGTGATGGTGTGAACCTTACCGCAGGAACGTTCCAAGTTGGTAAATTCCCGTTCATGATGTTCGGTTTGCCAGCTGCGGCACTTGCGATGTACCATGAAGCAAGACCGGAACACAAAAAGTATGTTGCAGGGATCATGGGATCAGCTGCGCTGACTTCGTTCCTGACAGGGATTACAGAGCCGCTTGAGTTCTCATTCCTGTTTGTAGCACCAATCCTGTTTGCAGTACACTGTATCTTTGCAGGTTTGTCTTTCATGACAATGCAAATTCTGGGAGTCAAAATCGGGATGACGTTCTCCGGTGGATTCATTGACTTCCTGATCTTCGGGATTATCCCGAATCGCACACCTTGGTGGGATGTTATCATCGTAGGTTTGATTCTTGCAGTGATTTACTATTTCGGATTCCGATTCATCATTCGCAAATTCAACCTCAAAACACCGGGACGTGAGGATGCAACTCCTGAAACAGCATCAGGTGGAGGCTCCGGATCAACGGATGATCTGCCTCACAACATTCTTGCTGCATTCGGTGGACAAGAGAATATCAAACATCTGGATGCCTGCATTACTCGTTTGCGGATTGAAGTAAATGAGAAATCCAGTGTAAATAAAGATCGTTTGAAACAATTGGGTGCATCTGGTGTGCTTGAGGTGGGTAATAATGTACAGGCCATCTTCGGTACACGCTCAGATACGATTAAATCCCAGATGCAGGATATCATTGCAGGACGAGTACCGGCACCAACGCCAGCAGCTGAGGTCAAACCAACTCCTGAAAAGGAGAAGGAACAGGGAGCAGAGGGCGAACGTATTGTTGCCGAGGACATCGTTATGCCTGTGAATGGTGAACTGATGGACATCACAAACGTTCCTGATCCGGTCTTTGCCGAGAAAATGACAGGTGACGGCTTTGCTGTTCTGCCTCATGATGGCAAGATTACATCGCCTGTATATGGCAAAGTGTTTAACGTATTTCCAAGCAAACATGCCGTGGGCATCATGTCTGACGGAGGCAAGGAAGTGCTTGTTCATATAGGTGTCAACACGGTGAAGCTGAAAGGTCAGGGCTTTAACGTGCTCGTGCAGGAAGGTGATCTGGTATCCGCAGGACAGCCGATTATGGAAGTAGATCTGGAGTATGTCAAAGCCAACGCGCCATCGATCATCTCTCCGGTCATTTTCACCAACCTGCCAGAAGGCTCAACAGTGACGCTCAAGAAGAGCGGCGTACTGAAAATTGGCGATCAGCCAATCATTGAGATAAAATAAGAAGTGTTACGACAATGGCAAGCAAGTGTAAATAGATGCAATGCCTAAACTAAATTATTGAAAGTGAGATGATTGTAATGCAACAAACATTCAGAATTACAGACGAAGATGGTATCCACGCACGTCCGGCGACAGCCCTGGTTAATACAGCAAACAAATTCAAAGGTGCAGAATCCTTTGCAGAAGCTAACGGTAAAAAAGTAACTTTGAAATCCATCCTGGGCGTACTTTCCCTTGGTCTGGAACAAGGCGACACCATCAACATCATCGTTGAAGGTGAAGGCGAAGCAGAAGCTCTTCAAGCTCTGACAGACGTTATGGTTAACGAAGGGCTGGGCGAAATTAATGCTTAATGTTTCTGGGATCGCGGCTTCGGCGGGTATTGCTATCGCCAAGGCGTTTATCTTGGAGCATCCCAATTACTCTGTAGAAAAACGCGAAATCAACGACGTTGACGCAGAGATCGCGAAACTCGACTCAGCTCTGGGCAAGTCCCAGGCTGAGCTTGAGGCGATCAAAGAGCGTACTTTACAAGAGCTTGGCGAGAAAAAAGCTGAGATTTTTGCTTCGCATTTGCTCATTTTGAATGACCCGGAACTGATTGATCCGGTTAAAGCGAAAATTGCAGATGATAAGGTTAATGCGGAATTCGCATTGAACGAAACAGCAACGCAATTTATCGAAATGTTCGAAAACATGAAGAGTGCTTACCTGCAGGAACGTGCTGCAGATATGCGTGATGTAACCAAACGTGTGCTGAATCACTTGCTTGGTATCGAATTCATGAGTCCAGCTGAGATCAGTGAAGAAGTGATCGTGCTTGCGGAGGATCTTACGCCTTCCGACACGGCTCAACTGAACCGTCAATATGTAAAAGGTTTTGCAACGAATATTGGTGGACGTACTTCGCACTCCGCAATCATGGCTCGTTCGCTTGAAATCCCTGCTGTCGTTGGAACCAAGGACATTCTGGCTCAAGCTAAACAAGGCGATATGATTATCGTTGACGGTTTGGACGGTCATGTACTTGTTAATCCAACGGATGATGTTATTGCTGAATATCGTTCCAAACAGGAGCAATACGATGCACAACGTGCCGAGTGGAGAAAACTGCGTGATGAGCCAACGGTAACAGTGGACAACGTTCATGTGGAACTGGCAGCCAACATTGGTACTCCGAATGATGTTGCCGGTGTTCTGGAAAATGGCGGCGAGGCTGTAGGCCTGTACCGTACCGAGTTCCTGTATATGGGCAGAGACAAGCTTCCTTCCGAGGACATTCAGTATAATGCTTACAAGGCTGTACTGGAGAAAATGGAAGGTAAACCTGTTGTCGTTCGTACACTCGACATCGGTGGAGACAAAGAGCTTCCATACCTGGATCTGCCAAAAGAAATGAATCCATTCCTCGGTTTCCGCGCAATTCGTCTGTGTCTGGACCGTCAGGATATATTCCGTACGCAATTGCGTGCATTGCTGCGTGCAAGCGTACATGGTAACCTGCGTGTCATGTTCCCGATGATCGCAACACTGGGGGAATTCCGTGAAGCGAAGGCTGTCCTGCTCGAAGAGAAGGAAAAGCTGGTCGCTGAAGGTATTGCTGTTTCAGACAGCATCCAACTGGGAATCATGGTCGAAATTCCTTCGACTGCGGTTCTGGCGGATCAATTTGCCAAAGAAGTGGACTTCTTCAGTATCGGAACAAACGATCTGATTCAATACACAATGGCTGCTGACCGTATGAACGAGCGTGTATCGTATCTGTATCAACCCTATAACCCTGCCATCTTGCGTTTGGTTAAAATGGTTATCGATGCAGCGCACCGTGAAGGTAAATGGGTTGGCATGTGTGGAGAGATGGCCGGAGACGAAACAGCAATTCCATTGCTGCTCGGTCTCGGACTGGATGAGTTCAGCATGAGCGCAACATCCATTCTGCCAGCTCGTAGTCAGATCACCAAACTGTCCCGTGCAGACATGCAAGAGCTTGCTGCCAAAGCACTGGATATGCAAACGGCTGAACAAGTCGTTGAATTGGTTCAAAGCATTCAAGCGTAATTTTATGGGGTTTCCACCCGATTTTAAGGGTTTCTTTTTCCGATAAAAAAGCTGCAGTCGTGCAGCGATTTTGCCGGTATCTGTTGTTACAGCAGATACCGGCTTTTTTTGTTTTAAGCGGAACTTTCTATTCTGCGGTTATCTATCGCAAAGAAGACGAAACATCGGTGATCATCCGCTGAGCCTTCGAAGAGACATACGATCAAAATTGAAAGCACTGGACCGAAGAGAATGAGATAAAACTAACAGGTTAAAAGGAAACAGCCGCACATAAGTGCGACTGTTTTTGGTCATTTATAACGATTAGCTTTCAACTGCAAGCGCAGTTCAATACAGGCTTACGGGCTGCTGTTGTTTCATCCAGACGGGTAACCGGTGTGCCATAAGGGGCATTGAGTACCAGTTCAGGTGTCTCTTCTGCTTCCTTGGCAATGCGGATCATCGTATCAATGAACCCATCCAATGTTTCTTTGCTCTCGGTTTCCGTCGGCTCGATCATAATGCACTCCTCCACGTTCAGCGGGAAGTACACGGTTGGCGGGTGATATCCAAAATCAAGCAATCGTTTGGCGACATCCAGTGTACGTACACCATACTGCTTCAATCCCCGGCCAGACATCACGAATTCATGTTTGCACACGCCTGGATACGGAATCTCGTAGTAAGGTGCGAGACGGGCCATCATGTAGTTGGCGTTGAGCACCGCGCATTCGGATACCCGGCGCAAGCCTTCAGGTCCATAGGTGCGAATGTAGGCATAGGCACGGACTAGAATACCAAAGTTGCCGTAATACGCTTTGACCCGGCCAATGGATTGATCGCTTTCGCGATCCAATGCATATATGCCCTCATCATTTTTGATGACCATCGGTTTCGGCAGAAACGGAATTAAGCGGCTCTTCACGCCAACCGGGCCGGCACCAGGTCCACCACCGCCGTGCGGAGTGCTCATCGTTTTATGCAAGTTTAGATGTACCACGTCAAAGCCCATATCGCCAGGGCGGGTGATGCCCATAATAGCATTGGAGTTGGCACCATCATAGTACAGCAGGCCACCAGCCTCATGCACGATGGAGGCAATCTCCTGAATGTCTTTTTCAAAAAGTCCGAGTGTGTTCGGATTGGTCAGCATCAACGCTGCGGTATCCGACCCTACAGCAGCGCGGAGTACGTCCAGATCTACCAGACCGTCTGCGCGGGAAGGGATTGTTACCGTTTCGAAACCTGCAACGGTTGCACTTGCCGGGTTGGTGCCGTGAGAAGAATCCGGTACGATGACTTTCGTACGCTGTTCACCACGACCTTCGTGGTAGGCCCGGATCATCATGAGTCCGGTCCATTCGCCGTGTGCGCCAGCGGCAGGTTGCAGTGTAACGGCATCCATACCGGTTAGGCCAGCAAGGTCATTTTGTAACGTGTAGAGCAGTTCAAGTGCACCTTGAATGCTGGATTCGTGCTGATATGGATGAATTTTGGCGAATCCGTTGTAACGGGCCACATCCTCATTAATCTTCGGATTATATTTCATCGTACAAGAACCTAGCGGATAGAATCCGTTATCTATTCCGAAATTACGACGAGACAGAGCAGTGTAGTGGCGAATGACGTCAACTTCAAAAACCTCAGGCAATGCTGCTGCTTCCGATCGAAGCATTTCCCGGGGAATCAGGGAATCGGCAGCTTGCCGGGGAACGTCGCATTCTGGCAAGGAGTACGCAACCCGACCCGGGCTACTGAGTTCAAAAATCAATGATTGCTCCGGTGCTGAAGAGGCAGCTTGGGCAGAGATTTTTGTAACTGTTTCCGCATGGCCCGAAGTGGAGACTGAGGTTACTGTTTCCGGTTGTCCTGTTCCTGAAGTTGCCTTTGTTGTCGTTTCCTGAGTCACAGCGATCCCTCCAATACACGTGCGAATTCGTCTATCTCTTCCTTGCTGCGTCGTTCGGTAACGGCAATGAGCATATGTCCGGCGAGCTCGGAATACTCTCTTCCAAGTTCATACCCGCCAATGAAGCCGGCATCGAGTAATTTCAGTTGCAGGGCATCCACATTTGTTGCTTCAGGCAGTTGGATAACAAACTCATTAAACGTTGGTGCAGTAAACGTAGAGAGACCCCTGGAATTGCGGTAAGTGTGTTCAGGGCATAATGGCTCTTTTGCAAATTCAAATCAGCGACATCGATCATACCTTGTTTACCCATGATGGACATATAGACAGAGGCACTCAGTGCGAGCAAAGCCTGGTTGGAACAGATGTTGGACGTCGCCTTTTCACGACGAATATGCTGTTCACGTGCTTGCAGCGTGAGTACAAAACCACGCTTTCCGTTGCGGTCCGTTGTCTGGCCTACAATTCGGCCAGGAATCCGGCGCATATGAGCCTGGGATACGGCGAAATATCCGCATGTCGGGCCGCCAAGTGAAGCGGCGATACCAAGGGGCTGTGCGTCGCCAACGACGATGTCAGCACCCAGCTTGCCTGGGGCTTCCAGCAGACCCAGCGATAGCGGGTTGGCGCTGACCACGAGCAGGCTTTTGTGCGCATGCGCAAGATCTGCGGCCTGTTTTACATTTTCCACGGCGCCGAAGAAGTTCGGGCTCTGGATCATGACGGCTGCGGTGTCATCGGACACAGCGGCTTGCAGGGCATCCCAGTCTGTTACACCATTTTGATACCCAATCTCAACGATCTCCAGATTGAGGCCATGTGCATAAGCTTGCAATACCTGACGGGATTCGGGATGCACGGTACGTGACACAATCAGCTGTTTGCGGCGGGTTGCCGCTGCGGCAAGATTGCCTGCTTCTGCGAATGCAGTCGCGCCATCGTACATGCTGGCATTGGCTACAGCCATGCCTGTTAACTCACAGATGTAGGATTGAAACTCGAAAATCGCCTGTAATTCTCCCTGGCTGATCTCGGGTTGATAAGGAGTATAGGCAGTATAAAACTCGGAACGGGAGATGACATGATTAATGACGGAAGGAACGTGGTGATCATAAATGCCTGCACCCAGGAAACTGGCGTGTGTCTCGAAGTTGGCATTGGCTCCCGCTTGCTTTGACATATGACGTGTGAGTGCATATTCATCCAGTTTGGAGGAAACAGGCAGTTCACCCTGATAGCGAATCTCCTGTGGAATGTCATGGAACAGATCCTCAATTGTTTCCACACCGATGGTTGCCAGCATGGCACTCTGATCCTGCTCGGTCATGGGAATATAGCGGTGCTTGCTCATGCTTGATCAGCTCCTTGAGTAGGTGTCTTTGGCGCACGTGTCCGTTTATGAAAAGGGGTCTTCACGACCTCGGCTTTCAGTTTCTTGTCACGAATCTCAATCTCCAGCGGGGTACCCAGTGCAGCATATTTGCTGTCAATCAAGGCCAGCCCCAGATTGCGTTTTAGCGTAGGGGATTGGGTGCCTGTGGTTACTTCACCAATCTGTACGCCTTCGGCGTATATCGGATAATGGGGGCGGGAATACCACGCTCCAGCACTTCGATGCCGACCAGCTTGCGGGCAGGCCCATCATTTTTTTGCTGCAACAAGGCTTCATGTCCGATAAACGGCCCGGCATTCAGCTTCACAAACATGCCAACGCCAGCCTCCAGCGGCGAGATGGTTGCAGACAGCTCCTGTCCATACAGGGGAAGCTTGGCTTCAAAGCGCAGCGTATCCCGGGCACCCAGTCCGGTCGGAACGAGTCCGTAACCTTCTCCCGCCTGCATCAATCCGTTCCAGACCACAGCGGCCTGTTCGGCAGGAACATAGAGCTCAAATCCGTCTTCACCCGTATATCCGGTGCGGGATAACAGTAAAGTAACGCCACATACCTTTGCATTCGGTACAAAACGGAAAGGCTCAATCGAAGACACATCAGTGTCTGTCACCTTTGCGAGAATATCCACAGCAAGTGGGCCTTGCAGGGCAAGCAGCGCCGTTTGTTCGGAATCATTAGTCATCGTTACGCCTGGCGACATGTGCTGCTGCAGCCATGACCAGTCCTTGTCGATGTTGGAGGCATTAACCACCAGCAAATAATGCTGGTCTTTCAGTTTATAGATCAACAGATCATCGACCACGCCGCCATCCGGATAACACATTAACGTGTATTGAGCCTGACCGGGAACGAGTGTTGTTACATCATTGGTCGTCATGTGCTGTAAAAAAGCTTCCGCGTGTTCACCTTGTACGGTGAATTCACCCATGTGGGATACATCAAATAATCCGGCACGTTCTCGTACCGCTTCATGCTCTTTCTGAATTCCGCTGAATTGTACCGGGAGCTCCCAGCCACCAAAATCAATGCATCGTACGCCTTCATACTGCTGATAGAGTGGAAAGAGTGGGGTTCTAAGCAAATCGGACATCCAATCACCTCGTCATGGGCCGTCAACCGGCCGAGTGTCTAACCGTGGATCAATGAATCTGGCATCAACATTTAATTATAAAAGTAAGGTAAGGACGCTATAGGCAGCGCCGCTCTATAACCTGTTTTCGTTTTTTTGGGAAAAGGAAAAGGACAGGCCAAAGAACCGGCATGCCAGAAGCACGCTGTATTCTTAGGCTCTGTCCTTGGTACCTGAGAGTTACCCCGCCGCATGATGCAGCAGGTTTCCCCTTGGGTGATCCTAACGCCCACACAGGGCGAATAGATGCTCTCCAGAGTTGCGTCCCGTAAAAGTCCTTTTGCCTGAGAGATTCACCTCCCGCTTGTCGGTGGTTTACTCCTTCGGCGTTACCGCATGTACACCCTGATTCGGGTGTCAAGGGTAATCTCTCCCTTTACATTCATCCGCGGGTAATGCATAGACCAACAAACATATTTACTACTCTCATTAAAGCCTGAATCGACTATTGATGTCAAGAACGATATCATAGAAATCAACAAAAAATCCGAATGATATTTCAATATGATTCTGTAATGTTCGTATATTTTTAAAGAGCACGCTTACTTTTCTAATATTCACCATTATATGTAGAGAGAGCCCAATGGAGTTACAGGCATATAAGGAAGAAAGTCAAATAAATTGTAAGGTATCTTGACATTTGAATCTAAAATATCATACGCTATGTTTTGGGAAAAAGGTTAAGGTCAAAGAAGCGCATGCACTCATTAATGAAAAGCGAGGCGGATATCGATGAGCGAATTAAAAAGTGATTTCCTGTACAGTGAAGAGCACGAATGGGTGCAGACCGTAGGGAGGATACCGTACGTATTGGCATTACCGAATTCGCGCAGCATCAGCTGGGTGACATTGTGTTTGTAGAATTGCCTGACCTTGAATCGGATGTAAAGGCGGAAGACAGCATTGGAACAATTGAATCCGTCAAAACCGTTTCGGATTTGTTTTCTCCTGTAAGTGGAACAATTGTTGCTGTAAATGAGGCATTGCAGGATTCCCCGGAGCTAGTTAATAACTCTCCATATGAAGAAGGCTGGATGATCGAAATCCGTGTTGAGGGCGATTTGACAGCAGCACTGTCCACATTGATGAATGCGGATGCGTATCGTAAACATACGGAATAAAACTAGGGTTGCATTTTCCGCTGGAGACTGAATTTCAGCCTCAGGCCAAATGCCGTTTAACTTAAAAAGAATGAATCGATTGATTATAGATCCGGATGGTAATCCTGCTAATCCGGAGAATACTTAGGCGCAATTGTCTCACCTGTAACGGGCTGAGCAATTGCGCTTTTTGCCGTTGTTATTAGAGTATTTCAGATTATTTGAATGAAATGAATAACACCCTAACGTGTTTCATCATCAATCCTGAATGAGATAGAAACTGCTCATTAAAATTGAATAAATTTACAATTTTATTTGTCATTAAAATGGGGTAATTCGTGGGTATGATACAGGAAAGGGAATAACAGGTTCCATTCCTTATACAAGGTTCAAAATGGGACAATCCTTCAAATTTAAATCTTGTCATCAACGTTCATGACGGAAGTAGGTTTTCATTTCGTTGTAGAAGATACCGTTTTCATTTACGATATGGTTGTGAAATTAAGATTTATTACAGATTTGTACCTTCGTTCGTCTGGATCATCGTGTCAAAATTCAGTGGAATTAAGGTTTAATATGTTGAGGAGGTTTTTAGTATGAGTTCAGTGGACGCAAAGTCCGGAAAAAGCGGAGGAATACGGGTCGGCGTTCAGAAGTTTGGACGTTTCCTGAGTGGTATGGTTATGCCGAACATGGGTGCATTTATCGCCTGGGGTTTAATTACGGCATTGTTCATTCCAAAAGGATGGTTCCCTAACGCAGATTTTGCATTGTTGGTTGATCCAATGATCAAATATTTGCTGCCGTTACTTATCGGTTACACAGGCGGTACGATGGTACACGGCCAACGTGGTGGTGTAGTCGGTGCGATTATGACCATCGGGGTTATTGTCGGCAGTGACATCCCCATGTTTCTTGGTGCCATGATTGCGGGACCGTTGGGAGCCTGGGTCATTAAGAAATTTGACAAGGCTGTCGATGGCAAAATTAAATCCGGGTTTGAGATGCTCGTTAACAACTTCTCCGCTGGTATTATTGGTGGGATTTTGGCCCTTCTAGCGCTTAAAGGTATCGGGCCTTTCGTTGAAGCGATTAGCAAGGTGTTATCGGCTGGGGTAGAAACCTTGATGAATGCTGGTCTTCTCCCGCTGGTCAACTTGATCATTGAGCCAGGAAAAGTATTATTCCTGAACAATGCCATCAACCATGGGATTCTGACACCGATTGGTACGGATCAGGCAAGAGAACTGGGACAATCCGTATTATTCATGCTTGAATCCAATCCGGGACCTGGACTTGGCATTTTGCTGGCCTACTGCTTCTTTGGTCGGGGATCAGCTAAATCTTCCGCTCCAGGTGCTGTAATTATCCATTTCTTTGGCGGGATTCACGAGATTTATTTCCCTTACATTCTGATGAGACCGATACTGATTCTGGCTGCGATGGCTGGTGGTGTAGCGGGTACATTGACTTTTATGCTGACAGGAGCTGGTTTGGTTTCAGCACCGTCACCGGGTAGTATCATTGCTTACTCTTTGTTAACACCTAAGGGTGGATATCTTGGCATGTTTGCAGGGGTAGCCGTAGCTGCGATCATCTCCTTCCTTGTGGCATCTGTGCTGCTCAAAACAGGTAAACAGAAGGATGACGAAGATCTGGATACTGCATCCAGTCGTATGAAAGACATGAAAAATCAGGGCAAAACGGGTAACCTCACCGTTGATAAAGACAATCGGGAAGCTGACCGTGCGGCTGATATTGCTTCTGCGGCAGTAAAAACGGACATAAACAAAATTGTCTTCTCCTGTGATGCAGGAATGGGTTCGAGTGCCATGGGTGCATCGATTCTGCGGAAGAAAATGAAGGCAGCCGGTGTGGATGTCGCTGTAACGAACACGGCGATCAGTGAGATTCCGCAAGATGCCGACATCGTCATCACTCAGAAAACATTGACAGACCGGGCCAAATCCGTGGCTCCAAATGCAGAGCATATTTCCATCGATAACTTCCTGAAGAGTCCTGAATATGAGGCACTGGTGGAGCGCCTCAAATCGGACTCCTGATGAGTAATATTACAAGGAGACAGCGTGAGATCGTGGAGTTCCTGCTGGAGCATCCGCATGAGGTAACTGCTGGCGAAATAGCTGTTGCGGTCAAAGTAAGCACCCGTACTGTGCATCGGGAGCTGCAGATGATTGAACAATGGCTTGAGCCCCTTGGCATGAGATTGGAAAAAAATCGGGAACCGGGGTTCGAATTGATCCCGGTTCCGATGATTTGGCTGTATTGCGCCAACAACTTGAGCTTAACGAATATGTAGAGTTTACGCCCGAAGAGCGTAAACT
Organism: Paenibacillus sp. 1A_MP2; assembly: GCF_052244825.1. Lineage (NCBI taxonomy): Bacteria > Bacillati > Bacillota > Bacilli > Caryophanales > Paenibacillaceae > Paenibacillus > Paenibacillus sp. 1A_MP2. The sequence goes on from NZ_JBQQCS010000001.1 coordinate 2,050,103, forward strand.
CTTCATGCTTTGTATTTTGCTGGATGAGTCCGAGCCTGTGAAGCTGCTTGCGCTGGCCTCAGATCTGAAGGTAACCGTGTCTACGGCGAGCAATGATCTGGACGATCTGGAGCCACGCATTCATCTGGCAGGCTTGAAGCTGGTTCGCAGACGCGGATATGGGGTCAAGATCAATGGAAGCGAGTGGGCTCATCGCATGGCTATTTCTGCGCTCGCTCTTGAATATCTGGATGAATCCGATTTGTTCGGTAGGCAAGCGGAGCAGGGCGTCTCCAAAGTAAACAGTAAACTATTGGAAATGATTGGGCATGAGGATGTACTTACGGTCGAAAATGCGTTGTGGCAGCCAGATATTGAGTGGTTGGAAAATATTCCGGAGCGTCAATACATGAAGCTGCTGATTCAAATGTCTGTAGCGGTTGTGCGTATCCGTAAGGGCTTTGGTATTGGTCTGGGCTCTCAACTGGATAAAAAAGACGTTGGAAATTCGCTGCAAGGCGACAAGGGGAAGGTACCAGAATATTTGGCTTCCCGTTTGTGCGGTGTTCTGTCTGCCCAGCTTGGAATTGATTTTGTGGACGAGGAGCAGGCTTATTTTCACAGACTGCTGATTGAAATCGAGCGATCGATTCATTCCTCACGTCTGCTGCCCATAGACGATCTGGTCTTACTCAATATGGTTCGTTCTCTCACAGATCGAATGCAGGAGAATACCCATTATTCGTTCCATGAGGATCGGCTGCTGCGTGAGGGTCTAATTGCTCACATGGAGCCGGTGCTGGAACGAATGGATGGACGGCAGCTCATCCGTAATCCATTGCTTCAGCAGATCCGCAAGGATTATGAATCATTATTTGAGGATGTAAAGAAAGCGGTGCGAGAGGCTTGGCCCAATACGGATGTGCCGGATGAGGAGATTGGATTTTTGGTGATGCACTTCGGTGCTTCCATTGAACGGCTGCGGGTGCTGAAGCGAGAAATCAGGGCTGTCGTCGTCTGTACCAGCGGAATCGGATCTTCACGAATGTTATCGAGCCGTCTGTCCAAGGAAATTCCCGAAATTCGGATTGTGGACAGCGTGTCATGGTATGAAGCCGCACGTATACCGAAGACGGAATATGATTTGGTTCTCTCTACCGTGGATCTGCCAATGGATAAACATCAATACTACAAGGTGAGCCCACTACTGACGGCAGAAGAAAGTGAACGTTTAAGGCACTTCATCAGGACAACAACGCTTCAACGGGAACATAGTCCCCACCTGAAGCAGAGTCAAGGGCAACTGGACGATTTACCGATCCGGTTGGGCTTGAAGCCACCCTGATTGAAATTGTACAGATTATCGGCAAGTTTCAGGTGTTCCCACTGGATAATCAAGAGATCGGATTTTTCAAAACGGCCTACGCCATGTGCAGCGTTTTGCATCAATCTGGTGTGTTGAACAATCCAGAAGAGATTGCCAGGCTGCTGGAGGAGCGTGAAGAGGTTGGAAGCCAGAAAATTCCCGGGACTTCCCTCGCGCTGTTTCATACACGCAGTGATGGCATTCACAGTCCTTCAATCACGCTTTTCCAACTGACAGAGCCGCTTCTGCGCACGCCGGAAGACCCGGCAGGTGTCAGCCATGTGCTCTTGATGCTTGGACCGAGACAGTTATCGAAGGAAAGCTTGGAGGTACTGAGTGAGATCAGTGCGCTATTGTTGCAGGAAGAAATGATTGCATTACTTGAAAAAGGCAACCGGGATGACCTTATTCATTACTTGTCCCAAGAACTTGCGGGATTTTACCGCAGCAAAACCGAAATTGGAGGTATTCAAACATGAGTGTGTTAACTAAAGATAAAGTCATCATGAATGCAACGGCTCAGGACAAATACGAAGCGATTCGTATGGCAGGTCAGATTTTGAAAGACGCGGGACATATCACCGCAGAATACATTGACAAAATGCTGGAGCGTGAAGAGATTGTCTCCACGTATGTGGGCAACGGACTGGCGATTCCACACGGCACGAAGGAATCCAAATCATTCATCCTGTCCACAGGTATATCGGTTATTCAGTTCCCGCAAGGTGTTGATTTTGGGGAAGAAAAAGCGTATATGGTGATTGGTATCGCCGCTCAGGGCGGAGAACATATGGAGATCCTGACCAGCATCGCAGTCATCTGTGCTGAGGAAGAGAACATGGAAGCTCTGCGTCATGCTCAAACCGCTGAAGAAGTCATTACTATTTTGGAAAGTGAAATGGAACTATGAAGGCCCTTCACTTCGGAGCAGGGAATATTGGACGTGGTTTCATTGGTTTGATCCTGTCCCGTGCTGGCTACAATGTCGTTTTCTCGGACGTTAACCAGGAGCTGGTTAAGGCTCTAGAGCAGCGTGGAGAGTACACGGTTGAGCTGGCTAACGAGGCCAAGGACCTGGAGACCGTTACCGGTGTGAGTGCAATCGATGGAACGAATCTGGATACCGTCGCTCAAAACGTTGCAGAAGCGGAACTGATCACAACGGCCGTGGGTGTAGGCATTCTGAAACATATTGCTCCCGGTATTGCGAAAGGTCTTACAGCCAGACTGGGAACAGGTGATGTCTTCCAGCCCCTTCACATTATTGCCTGTGAAAATGCAATTGGAGCCAGCACTCAGCTGAAAGAACATGTATATGGTCTGCTTGATGAGCGTACTCGCCTGCTTGCGGATCAGTACGTGTATTTCCCGGATTCAGCCGTAGACCGTATTGTGCCGATTCAGCATCATGAGGATCCATTACATGTACAGGTAGAGCCTTTCTATGAATGGGTCGTTGACCGTTCACAAATGGCCCCTGCTTTCAAACCGGTTGAGGGTGTAATGTATGTGGATGATCTGGAGCCGTATATCGAACGGAAGCTGTTTACCGTAAATACCGGACACTGTATTGCCGCCTATATTGGATATGTAAACGGGTTTGATACAATTCAGAAGGCTATTGCCGATGAAAAAGTCAAATCTATTGTATATGGGGCCTTGCAGGAAACCGGGGCAGTATTGGTGAAGCGTTTTGGATTCAATGCGGATGACCATCAGCTGTACATTGCCAAAATATTGGAACGGTTCGTTAACCCACATCTGACGGATGAGGTAACTCGTGTAGGACGTTCTCCGCTGCGGAAGCTGTCCCGAATGACCGTCTGGTTCGCCCGGCTCTCCAGGCTTACGAGTACGGAACGGAGACAACACATCTGGCGATGGGAATGGCGGCTGCCTGCAAGTTTAATATTTCCGAAGATCCGGAAGCAGTGGAGCTTCAGACTACGATCCAGCAAAAAGGGATTGAAGCAGCACTCAGCCAGTATACGTCCATGGACGAGAACCATCCTGTACTGAAGCAAGCGGTAGCGCATTATCAACAAATGCAGAAGTAACATTCTTCATTACAGTACAACGTAATATCGACAGAAGAAGAGCCTCACAGGGTTAACTGTGAGGCTCTTTATTTTGCTCTGCCTTCTTTTTATACTTATCCAGACATGCTTCGCATATACAAGACTTCCTGCGTTGTTCTGCCGGAATGGGGTCAAATACCCCTTCGGGGAACACGGCCTGGTTACACCAGCATGCTGAATGAGGGCGGCCTGCTGCATAGGAACAGCCATTGGCTTCACCACATAAAGGACATACAAGGACTTCTGCAGTCACCTTCTTTGTATCCTGCTCAACAGACATATGAGTCTTCCTTCCCCGTTGAATTTCTTAACCACGAACGATCGATAGGTTTATTAAAGTATATCAACTCCACCCATGATATCAATCCTGTGGTTATTCTTCAGGAGGCAATTCAATCGTCAATCCTTCCACATGCTTGCGACCCATCAGTTTGCGCTTCTTCCGGTTTTCCTTGGTCTCCAGCACAATGTCGAGGTCATAGTCGTCGCCCGGATAAAGTTCCTGTGCAGATATATGCAAAGTCAGGCGTTTCTTGTGAATTTTGACTTTGCGTCCGCGCAGCATGACTCCGATATTCCCGCGACTGTCCTCCACATCGCAGACAATTCCTGACTGGTTCAGATAGGCTGCATAGACGCGATCCCCTTTTCGGAATGCTTTGGCAGGGGATGTGGGTTTTGATGCTCCAGTCCAATTGGACTGGTTTCTAAGGCCAGTTTGTACGGACGGGCTGACAGGTTCGTTGACAGGTTCCAACGTGTTCCTTGTTTTATTTGAATGCTTTTGTTCAGCCATGCTGCTTTTTGGTGATGGTGAAGAATTCACGTCGGGCACAGCTGATGTAAAGTTTGGAGAGACACGTTGCGAGACTCCCTGATCTGAAATGAGCTTGGAGCGCTCAATAATGCGCTGCGGCATCCCCAGCTTCAATGCAATGGAATAGGCATAGCTTTCCCGGCTTCTCCAATCCGCAATCGATAGAGAGGCTGGAGCGAGACTGTATCAAATTCCATTCGTGCATTCTCAAATCCAGACGTGGCTGCCGCAAAATGTTTGATTTCCCCAAAATGGGTAGTGGCGACAACAGTAGCTCCGCGGCTGTGCAGCTCCTCCAGCATAGCGATCGAGAGTCCCACTCCTTCACCGGGATCGGTACCGGAGGCCATCTCATCAATAAGCACAAGCGTCGATGAATCGGCTTGAGCCAGGATGCCAATCATGTTGCGAATATGTGCAGAAAAGGTGCTGAGTGCTTGCTCCAGGCTCTGCCCATCACCGATATCGACGGCAACCTCATGATACACGGCCATCTCGCCCTCTTCAGCGACAGGGACAAGCAGACCGGATTGCATCATCAGGGTGAGCAGACCTAGTGTCTTGAGGGCAACCGTTTTGCCGCCTGTATTCGGTCCTGTAATGATCAGTGAGGAATACGTGTGACCAATTGCAAAATCAAGAGGTACCATGGATGCGCCCATTAATGGATGGCGTGCTCCTTGAAGCCGAACCCGTCCATTGGCATTGACGCGTACAGTTTGTCCGTCCATGGTCGCCGCATATTTCGCTTTGGCGAATAGAAAATCCAGAACCCCTACCGTTTCCGTATTTAGCGCAATTTCACGATGATAAGACTCTGCCATGGAGGTTAAGTCACCTAGGATTTTCATCTCTTCCCGTGATTCCTCCGCTTGCAGTGAAGCCATCTCCATTTGCAAACCTACTAATTCCGCTGGCTCAATGTATACGGTTTGGCCGCTGCCTGACTCATCCAGCACACTGCCTTTAACGTGTTTGCGGAATTCTTTCTTGATGGGCAGCACCGTTCTTCCACCACGTTGGCTAATGACATTCTCCTGCATAATGGAGCGGTGTTTGCTTATGAGAGAATCCAGCTTGCGCTTCATGCGCTCCTCATTCACCGTCATTTTTTTACGAATACGTATTAGCTCCTTGCTTGCCTGATCCTGAAGGCGACCATTATGGATGCATCGTTCAATCTCGCTCAGCAGGGACTCCATCCATATCATGGATGAAGCGTATCGGCTGACTGTAGGAGCAATCTCGGATTTACCCTCCATGTATTTCATAAGCTGTGCGCAGCTGCGTAGAAATTGGGTGAGATGGCTGAAATCCCGCTCCGTGAACAAATAACCGGTGCCGAGCAGATCCATGATGGTCTCCATGCCGTCCAGTGAAGGGATGGGTACACTTGCGCCGTAACGAATCAAAGCAGCAGCCTCAGCGGTCTCTTCCAGCCGCATTTGAATCAGAGGCGCGTCCACCATGGGCTTCATGTCTCTTGCATAACGTTTGCCCAGATAGGATAGGGCACAGGCTGCAACGTTTTTTTGAATTTGGGAATAACCCAGACTGTTTAGTGTGTTTTCATTCATGCTTGATCTCTCCTTGGTTATAAAATGGAATTTCGGTTTAAGCGATGGAACATATTCCCGGAAAACGCAAAAGGGCGGAGAATGAACAAACGTCATTCTCCGCCCTTAACGTAGGGGAAAGCAGGGCCCGTTATAGGTCTATACAAAAAAATCCACGCTGAACACAGCGCGGAAATAGACCCGGACACGTACAATCCCGGAGGCGATTTATGATATCCGCTGTTCTTAACTAAGTACAGGGTAATGGCGCATCAAAAAATACACGTATGCCATAAGGCACAAGCGAATCGAAGGCCAAACTCCTGAATATGAAACTTGGTTAGTTAAGAACGCTCACCGACATCAAAATCTCTCCTTTGATTGAGGAATATGCAACCAATATAAACTGGAAATTGCCTTAAAGTCAACCTTCAATAATAAATAGTGGACTTGAATAACAATGGGTTTTAAAATAACAATAGTAAATTAATCCAATGAAAGCGATATTATACATACGTTTTGCATGAGATCGGGAAGTAATTCCGAAAGCGTTCTCGTTCAAATAACGCAAAATGAACACAAAGGAGGATGCTCTTTTTGCCTAAATATCTGCTGCGTTTGCTCTGTTTTACCATGATTCTTGGAGCCCTTCCGGTCATTGTTATTGGTTCAGTCTCCTATTCGATTGCTTCGCGTGACATTGAGCAGAAGGTACGTGAGAGTAATTTGCAGATTCTGCATCAGACCCAAATGCGGGTAGAGCAAGTGCTGCGCAGTCTGCAATTGTCGTCCATCCAATATGTGAATTCTCCATTGGTTTTACAAGCGATGAAAAAACCGTTGGACAGCAGCGAATTCCAGGACATTCGTGATCTGACCTCCGGATTTAATAATTTGCAATCGGTTACAAATATTGATCAGGCCTATCTCGTGAATCTGGATGAAGACTGGGTCGTTTCGATGAGATCCTTTGGAAAGTTGGATGATTTTAGTATTCGGGACCGGATTGGCTCCTATTTGAAATATACTAACAGCCTGTTCTGGGTGACGCAAAATGTGAGTTCAACCAAAGAAAGTAGTGTGCCAGTATCGGCCGGAGTGGGTGAAGCGGCACAAGAACCCGCGCCTACCCTTATTTCATCTGACAATGTGGTCAGCATGGTATTCAAGATTCCGATGATCCCAACGAATGTGAAACCCAAGGGATTTCTGGTTATAGACATAGCTGATACAGAGCTAAGTACATTTCTGAGTCGAAATTCAAATTCAGGAGATATGTACGTCCTTGATCGGGAGCAGAAATATTTTCTAAACGATACACAGCAAGACGGGAAATACGATGCGCTGAATCAGGAAATCCATGAAAAGGTACAAACGACGGGACTCTCGGAGGGCTTCTTCAGTGCAGAAGTAGAAGGAAGTCAGGTGGCGGTTAGCTACAGGCAATCCCCACTTAATGGCTGGTTGTATGTGTCCGTTGTATCGCTGGGTCAGATAACCGCTCAGTCGAAGAAAATTGCATTGGTTACGGGAGTGGCTACACTGGTCATGTTATGTGTGACAGGACTGGTAGCCATCTACGGCAGCCGCAAGATGTATTCTCCGATTTCCAGACTTCTGCAGTTTACGAAAGGACTGGATTCTCCAGTGGCTCCGTCGGGACGCCGTCAGGATGAATTTATATACATCGAAGAGCGATTATCAACCTTATTCAGCTCGGAGAAAACGATGCGTGAGCAGATGAAGGGTCAGCATGTTCATTTGCAGGAATTTTTTATGACCAAACTGCTTACAGGCAAAATATCGGAAGATGACTTCAGATATCAGGGACAGCTCTATGATTTTCCGACATCCTGGTCACGGCTAGGGGTACTCACGCTTCAGATCGATACCCTTGAAGGGACAAGGTATGAAGAGCAGGACCGGGACCTGCTGCTGTTCGCATTAAACAATATGGTCGGTGAGCTGCTGCCTTCGGATATTCGATTTGCCCCTGTCATGATTGATGACGCCCAGGTTACGGTGCTGGCCTCCGTGCTGGAGGATGAAGTACAGCTCAAAGAATGGATGCATTCCCAAGCCGAATTGATTCGTGAGCGGGTCGTAACCTATCTGAATCTGCCCGTAAGTATCGGTATCAGCCGCTCCTATTCTGCAATAGGTGATTCACCAAGAGCTTATCAGGAGAGTCGTGAGGCTCTGCAAGGCAGGGTAAGTCTGGGGAGCCGTATTATTTTGCATTATGAGGATATTCAGCCGCGCGGTCAGACGGAGGCAGCGTTATATACACAGCTCAGGATGATTGAAGACCAGCTGGCTTCTGCACTCAAGCAAGGAGACGAGGAGAAAACGGATGTGTACTTTAAGCGGTATCTCGGATTGCTTGCAGACAAGAAGCTGCACTTCAGCGAGTACCCCGTTATCATGGTTCAGCTGTTGTCCCGTGTGTACCAGCTTGTGCAGGAGCAGGGTGGTAATGTTGCGGAAGTGTTGGGTGAAAAAGCTTCCATGGCTCGATTGTTGAAGTTGTCCACATTGGATGAAATGACGAATTGGTTCCGCAAATGTTTATTCCAACCTGTCATTCGATTCTGGCGCGAACAGGAAGAGTCTCAATATCTGAATATAGCCCGCCGGATGATTCGACTGATTGAGGAGCGTTATGATCGCGATTTGTCACTGGAGGCTTGCGCAGAAGAACTGAATTTTCATCCAGTCTACCTGAGCCGTGTGTTCAAAAAGGAGGCTGGTGTGAATTTTACGGAATACCTGGCCGAATATCGGATGGAAAAAGCCAAAACCTGGCTGCAGACGACCAACCTGAAAATATCGGAGATTGCTGAGAAACTCAATTACACGAACCCCACCGCTTTTATCCGAACCTTTCGTAAAATTACTGGAACCACCCCCGGAAAATACCGGGAGCAGCAGCGATAATAGCCACCTGCTCTGCCTGCCATGGCAGGCAGGTTTTTCTTTGTTTCAGGGTCAGCCTTTTTACTGTGATTGGAGCAGAGTTAAGACAGGAATATCGGAGGTTAAATGGGGTTCATTGAGGGGAGCAGCCCAGGGATATAAACGTCCTAAACCCTTGATACATAAGGGAAAACAAGAAGCTAAAACGAGACGATAGCCAGTTACCCGTTTATCCTCCACAATGAAGACATGAATTCAGGAAGTGATATTTTGTAATCGTTTCCAATGTGGGGAGGAACACACTATGAAAGCCGAAACGGCGGCTCGGACACGGCCCGCTACCCGCAGTGACAAAAACCTGCTGTGGAGGGACATTATCAAAAACCGGTGGCTCTATATTATGTTGATACCGGGCGTGCTCTACTTTGTTATTTTCAAATATATACCCATGTACGGCATTACGATGGCTTTTCAGGATTACACGCCTTACAAGGGCATTCTGGGCAGCGACTGGGTAGGATTCAAGCACTTCCAGCGTTTCTTCGGGGAACCGCAGTTCTGGACCTTGTTCCGGAATACGTTTTTGCTAGCGATTTATAATATGGTGTTCTTCTTTCCACTGCCCATTGTATTGGCACTGATGATGAATGAAGTTCGCCGTGAACGGTTCAAACGATTTGTACAGACGCTGGTATATGTACCGCACTTTGTTTCCTGGGTTGTGGTGGTGGGTGTGTTCTACATGCTGTTCACAACCGAGGGCGGCGCCATTAACGAATTACTTTATAATCTGACGGGACAAAAAGTGGCTTTCCTGCTGGAGCCCGGCTGGTTTCGAACGATGATTGTTGGACAATCCATCTGGAAAGAGGTCGGTTGGGGCACGATTATTTTCCTGGCGGCACTGTCTGGTGTAGATACACAGCTCTATGAGGCTGCACGGATGGATGGTGCCAATCGCTGGCGACAGACGTGGCATATTACGCTGCCTGCCATCCGCAGCACGATTATTATTTTGCTCATTCTGCGTCTGGGCAACTTCCTGGATACAGGCTTTGAACAAATCTTCCTGATGCTGACGCCGACGAACCGGGATGTGGGTGAGGTATTCGATACTTATGTCTACACCAAAGGTCTCACACAGGCACAGTACAGTTATAGTGCTGCTGTCGGTTTGTTCAAGTCGGTGGTTGGACTTGCGCTTGTACTAGGTGCCAACACGATGGCCAAAAAATTCGGGGAGGAAGGCGTCTACTAACGCTTGGCAGCAGACGTTCTTCACCAGACAGGAGTGAACATTAAGATGCAACAGGATAAAACGTGGGGCAACCGGATCTTTGATATCCTCAATCATGGCTTTCTGCTATTAATCGGAATCGTGACCGTTATCCCGTTCATTTATATTTTGGCCGTCTCGTTTACCAGCCCGCATGAAGTGGCCAAAGGAGGATTCATTCTTTTTCCGAAAGAATTTTCCCTCGCCGCTTATCGCTACATCTTCTCTACAGACACATTGATTCGCAGTCTGGGCGTATCGATCTATATCACCGTAATCGGTACGCTGCTTAACCTGTTGTTTACGTCGCTTATGGCGTATCCGCTCTCCAGAAGATACTTGCGTGGCCGTCAGCCGATCTTGCTGGGTGTGCTGTTCACGATGCTGTTCAGCGGTGGGATGATCCCAACCTACTTTGTCGTAAAATCATTACACCTGACCGATACGTTATGGTCTCTGATGCTGCCTACCGCAATTAGTGCGTTCAACCTGATCGTACTTAAAAACTTCTTCCAGGCCATTCCGGACGAACTGGAGGATGCCGCCAAAATCGATGGATGTAACGATGTGGGTGTGTTGTTCCGAATTGTTCTGCCTTTGTCGATGCCGGCAATGGCTACATTCTCACTCTTTTACGCGGTGGCTCACTGGAACAGCTTCTTCAACGCTGTCATTTATATCAACGATAGTGAAAAGTGGCCCGTACAAGTGTGGCTGCGTGAGATTGTCATCCTGGCCCAGAGCCGGATCGGAGATACGAGTATCGAAGAGACCGAGATTCAGCCGCTTACCATTCGAATGGCCGTTATCGTGTTCTCCACGATTCCAATCATGCTGGTCTACCCGTTCCTGCAAAAGCATTTTGCCAAAGGAGTGATGCTGGGCTCGGTAAAAGGTTAAATTGGTATACGTTTGACTATCGGAACTGGATCATGACTGTATATAAAAAGGGGAGGTTTTCGTTTGATGAAAGCAACAATAAAGAAAGCCGCAGCTGTTTTGAGCACACTGGCACTGGTGACAGGTCTGTTGGCAGGGTGTGGATCGGATGAAGGTCAGGCTGCCGAGGGCGGCGTTCAGAACGTGTCCATTGCAATCGTACAGGTGGGAGATGTACCTAGCAAAGGGAATGAGGTCCAGCAAAAGATTGAGGCGTATACCAATACCAAGCTGGACATTCAGTGGATTCCGGCTTCGGCTTACAATGACAAAATTAATGTCATGATTGCATCCGGCGATATGCCCAAAATTTTGAAAGTACAGTATAACCCGACTGTGACGAGTGCAATGCGTAACGACGTATTCTGGGAAGTTGGACCATTGCTGAAGGATTATAAAAATCTGTCTGCACAAAACGAGCGTTTCTTTGACAATATCAAAGTGGAAGGCAAAATCTATGGGTACCCGGATTCTCTGATATTGCCCGTGCAACGGTCATTTACCGTAAAGATTGGTTCGATAAACTGAATCTCAAGGTACCAACGACACCGGATGAATGGTATGAAACGATTAAGACGCTGGCAACCTCCGATCCGGATGGAGACGGTCTGAATAATACGTTTGGATTGATGCTTTTCAAAAAATATAACGAGGATCAATACTCCTTCACTACACGTCTTGGCGTGAGCTTTGGTGCTCCAAACAAGTGGAAAGTAGAGGATGACGGCAGCTTTACACCTGAATTCATGACACCAGAGTATATGCAGGTGCTGGATTTGCTGAAACGTTTGTACAGTGAGAAGCTGCTGAATCAGGACTTTGCCGTATTTGACTCCACAGAAGCGGAGAAGAAATTTGATACAGGCGTAGCTGGCATCCGTGTTGGTGTTGCCCAGAACGGGAAGAGCCAGCAAGAGCGTCTGTCCAAGAACGACCCGAATGCCGTGGTAGACATTGAAGGTCTGCTCGGTGTGAATGGTGACCGCGTTGCAGGGCAGACGGGTAACTCCGGCATTCTGGCTTTCCCGAAAGCAACGGTGAAATCGGAGGAAGAGCTGAAAAACCTGTTATCTTTCCTGGATAAACTGATGGACCCGAGATGGCGACGCTGCTGATGCGTGGTATTGAAGATAAACATTACAAGAAGGTTGGCGAAGATCAGGTGGAGATGAGCGACTTCGACGCATTCCAGCGTGAAGTGAAGCCTTATCGTGACAACCTGCCTTACGTCGAAGGATATAATGTGCCGAAGTTGAAAGATACTGAACTGGGTGAGAAGGGTACGGAACTTGCCAAAGAGCTGGCAGAACATGCTGTGCCAAACCCTGCATTAACTTTGTATTCGGCTACGTATGGTGACCGTGGGGCAGATCTGGATCAGATGATTGCAGATGCGCAGACCAAATATATTATGGGCAAAATCGATGAAAATGGCTGGAAACAGGAAATTGAGAATTGGGGCAATGCGGGCGGTACCAAAATTCGTGAGGAATATGCCGAGGACTACAAAAAACAGGCTAAATAAAAAGCCGGAAGCGGAGGAACCCCATGAAAGAAACAATGCAATTCACACCAGTACGGATGGCTGAACAGTTCATGGAAAGTTATCGCAATCATGAGCTGTATCCGACCTGGCATTATGAAAATGGTTGTCTGCTGAAAGCGCTGGAAGAGCTGTATACCCATACCGGTGAACAAAAATATTTCGATTACATCCGTGAACTGATGGATAATTTTATTCAGGAAGATGGCTCAATTCGCTCCTATGCAGTCGAGGAGTATAACCTGGACCAGATTAACCAGGGAAAATCATTGTTCCTGTTGCTGAACAAAACCGGTGAAGAGAAGTACCGTAAAGCCGTAGATTTGCTCATGGTCCAGCTTAAGGGGCAGCCCCGTACGAGTGAAGGTGGATTCTGGCATAAGAAGGTCTATCCGTTCCAGATGTGGCTGGATGGGCTTTATATGGCCACTCCGTTCCTAACACAGTATGGTGCCGCTACAGGCGAAGAGAAGTGGTTTGACAAGGCGGCATTACAGCTGCTGCTGGTGGAGAAGCGTACACGGGATCCACGCAGCGGTCTGATGTACCATGCCTGGGATGAGAGCAAGGAACAGCGCTGGAGTTCGGGAGAAACCGGATGTTCTCCGCATGTATGGAGCCGGGCGATGGGCTGGTATGTGATGGCGGTAGTGGATACACTGGATCATCTGCCTGTAGATCATGAGCAGCGCGGCCAGATTGTGGGGATCTTCGAACGTGTAGCGAATGCGCTTGTACATGTACAGGACCAACAGTCCGGGCTATGGCCTCATCTGCTTGATCAGCCGGGGCGTGAGCGCAACTATCTGGAGGCTTCGGGATCCTCCATGTTTGTTTACGCACTGGCTAAGGGGGTACGGCAGGGTTACCTGAGTGGCAAGTTCAAAGCGATTGCAGAAAAGGGGTATCAGGGTCTGCTGCAGCATCTGCTGCAAACGGATCGCGAAGGCGTATTGTCCCTGACGCAGTGTAACGGAGGAGCAGGTCTGGGCGGTACCCGTATCGTGACGGGTCATACGAGTATTATGTGACTGAATCCATTCGGATTAATGATCCGAAATCGGTTGCTCCGTTTATTTTGGCAGGAGTGGAGATGGAACTGGCGACACGCTAGTTCTTTTCTTCAGACTCATTTATGATAGCGCATTCATTGTGCGTACCCTGAACAATTTCGTTATCCAAAGGAGAGATGGTTCATGAGTCCAAAAGGTCAGATGTCCCGTTTAGGTGGATTAGTTGTGGTTGGTGCAATGTCCGCTGGACTGCTTGCAGGCTGTGGGGGAGAAAAAGCGCCTGCGGCAGGGGATGGCAAGCTTCCCATTTCGATTTCTTTGATGCAGGTAGGTGATGTGCCGGCCAAGGAGAATGGGATTGAACAAAAGATTGAGGAATATACCAACACGGATGTCAATGTACAGTGGATTCCGCAGTCTGCTTTTGATGATAAAGTGAACGTCATGGTAGCTTCGGGCGAGATGCCAACCATTATGCGGGTGAATTATGTACCCACAACATTTAATGCAGCCAAAACGGGGCTGTTCTGGGAAATTGGACCTTACCTGAAGGATTATAAAAACCTGTCAGCTCAAAACGAGGCTTATTTTGACAATATCAAGATCGAAGGCAAGATTTACGGAGTGCCCAACTTTCGCGATATCGGGCGTACAGCCATGGTGTACCGCAAGGACTGGTTTGACAAGCTGAAGCTGGATGTACCGAAAACGCTGGATGACTGGTACGAAGTGATGCGTTCCATTCGCAAGGATGATCCTGATGGTAACGGCAAGGAAGATACGTATGGAACGGTGCTGTTCAAAAAGTACAACGAAGGTGTATCCTCTCCGCTTACACGAATCGCCGTAAGTATCGGTGGGGTGAACAAATGGGGTGTGGACGACGCGGGCAAACTTACGCCCGAATTCCTGACCACAGAATATGTGGACACGATGAAGCTGTTCAAGCGTCTGTTCAGTGAGGGATTGATCAACAGTGACTTTCCTGCGCTGGACCCTTCCGATGCGGACAAAAAAATTGACTCCGGTCTGGTAGCCATGAAGCTGAACGGTGTTGCCCAGAACGGAAAGTCATTCCAGCAGCGGCTGACACCAAACGTGCCGGATGGCGAGATTGATGTGGCTCCGTTTCAGGGACCGGATGGTATTCGAATTGCCGGGGAACCGGGGAATTATGGCATGCTTGTCATTCCCAAAGCTTCCGTATCGGACGAAGAACAGTTAAAACAGGTGCTGACGTTCCTGGATCAACTGTTGGACGAACCCCTCAGTACGCTCCAGCTGCGGGGTCTTGAGGATGTACACTATACGAAGACTTCGGATGGCAAAACCGAGTTCAAGGACTTCGACGGGTATCAGCGCGAAGTGAAGCCGTATCGTGACAATTTGCTAAGCGTTGAAGGATATAACGTGGCTGAGCTTGTCGATGTACCGATCGGTATGAAGGGCACGAAGATGGCGCGGGAGAATGAGCAGTACGCCATTCCGAATCCGGCGCTGACCCTGTCCTCTGCCATCTATACGGAGCGCGGCCAGGAGCTGGATCAGATGATCTGGGATGCACAGACCAAGTACATTATGGGCAAAATTGATGATGCTGGATGGGAGCAGGAAGTGGAGAACTGGAGAAAATCCGGCGGAGACCAGCTGATTTCCGAATTTGAAGCGTCTTATGCTGAGCTAAACGGAAAGTAGTAATAGTAATTAAAAAAAGAGTGGTCAAATGGAATGGAATCGTTTATTCTATAAGAGTGATTTTTTTACAAAATTAAACAGTGATTACACCTTAAAGAATAAGGCTATGAATCTGCGGATTCGTGGCCTTTTTTTGTGCATTAAGAGGTGAATTAGTTCTTAGGGAGGAGGTTTGTCTTGAAAAAACAATACCTATCGCCTAGATTGACATGGTAGAATATTGATTATTATGACAAATTTAGGTTTTGGTTTGAAAAGAAATACGAGAGTACTGAACAAGCAGCATTAAGCAGAAGTTTGCCCCATATTAAGGTACATAGGAGGAAAGAAAATGAAAAAAGTAATATTAACAGGAGTGGCTGCACTAACTCTACTTTCCGCACAAGCATCTATCGGCCCACAACCCGTAATAGCTGCAATTACCGACGACATCAAGGTTGTACAAAAATTCAAAGACATTACTGGCCATTGGGCAGAGTCCAGTATACTTCAGGCTATTCAGCGAGGCTATGTCGATGGTTTCCCAGATGGGAAATTCCTGCCCAACAATATAGTTACCAGGGCAGAATTTGTGAAAATGACGGTATCTGCTTTAGATCTGGAGGTCGGTTCTATATCCGGGAGCTGGTATATCTCGTACGTCAACGCTGCCCAATCAGCAGGGATCTATAAAGCAGGCGACTTTTCAAATTCGGATTG
Organism: Paenibacillus sp. 1A_MP2; assembly: GCF_052244825.1. NCBI lineage: Bacteria > Bacillati > Bacillota > Bacilli > Caryophanales > Paenibacillaceae > Paenibacillus > Paenibacillus sp. 1A_MP2. The sequence continues at coordinate 2,065,980 of NZ_JBQQCS010000001.1, forward strand.
GACAAAGCCAATGTCTCGGGAGGAAATGTCAAAAGTAGCTGTCCGAGCACTTGGGGTTACCGACGTAGAAGACAAACAATGGATGTACTTGGCCACCAAGAACGGTGTTATCACAGGCACGGCACCAGGTGAAATCTCGCCAGAGGGAACTACAACTCGCGCTCAAGCAATTGCTGTTATTGAACGGGTTTTGTCAATAAAGGATGGCAAGACATTGGTATCTGATAAGTATGCTGTCGCGGCTGCGGAACTGTACTGGCACAAGACCAATATTTTCACTGTTGCAGAAGAAATATTTAATGGTCCGAAAAACTCCAATCACAGATTTGGTATTGAATCATGGAAACAGTCCAACCTTACCGTTTCAGCCCCTAACGGCTCTGTTCAGGGTCGCGTAAACAGTCTGATTGCAATTGATTGGAATGACCCGAAAGACCCTAATCGAAAACTGCTTCCATCCAAAGATAAGTTCTTCTGGCTCTACGGGGACAAGAAATGAAATTCGCTGACAATGCTGAGTGTTATATCTTGTTACTTGACTCCGAACTGACAGTTAATAAGAATCCACAAGGATATAGAACGAATAGACTTGCCCTTTCTGTTCGAGGATATAATGGAACATCAAGTAAAGAAAGACTTACCGAAGCAATGCCTATTCGCTCAAAGGATTCTAATAAGGAAATATACGGTTTAGTGATTCCAAAAGGTGGATTTTCCCATAATGGATTATTGGAAGTTGGAGTTGAAACAATTACTGCTGGATCTCCTGTCTATCAAAGTAGACTAGCAGTATCCAAGCTTTAATAGGTAAGGATGTGGTCCTTTGAAAACCAGAATTCTTCCCATAGTTTTGCTCTCAGTTTTCATTTTTCAACTTCTGCCACCAAGCTGTTTTCTTAATACCGCAATAGCTGCTGGAGAGGTTACTGAGATTATTGATTATAAGATGAATGGGAACGGATATGTATATGGCGGGCTTCTTTTCTCAGATAAGCCTTCACTATCGACAGAACCAATCATTATTCCTGAAAAAGCTGGAAAAATCATAAAGAAATTAGAGTGGTTGAGCAAGTCTGGCGACGTACTCCGTTCAGTTTCCATACCTTCTGGGAAAATTAAATTTACTGAAACTGATAAGTTAACTGACACATTAAATGGAACGAGGTATAAAGTAAGCTCTATAAATAATACAAATTATGGCGGTGTCTACTATTGGGACAGATGGACAGCTGGCGATTCAGGAAACTTTAACGGAAAATATTGGCGTGCTGGGGGAGGACGAGTATCAGTTACTACGAGTCAACCCAGCCAATACTGTCCAAGCGGAGTTCCAACGGAAAACAAAAACCCTAACACGGGCGTAAGTTTTGGTGCCGATCTACCGAAATTTCCAGGATGTACAGATCCTAACCTAGCAGCTGATATTCCACGTTCCAAGGGTTTTTATATTGTTGCTGATGGAAATTCACTCGATGGAATATGGGTTCAAGATGCTGGGATTTCCAAAATCGATGTAGTAGCATCTAAAATTACTATCGACAAAACGTCTCCAATAGATGATGTACATGGCTCTCAGGGCTACACTGATGCAAGTACCATTGCAGGTCAAGTCGTTGACGTACCAAACTTGAACTTGATTACGATCAGCTTTAAACAAACATTTAACAATGACACTTATAGGAAATACTGGGCGAATCCAGGAGCAAAACAAGTATGGTACTTTTCGAAATTCATAGCCGACTTTGATTCCTACACCTACGTATACAAGGATAAGAAATTGAAAGTTACGTATGCAGATGGAACATCCGGACTCGAGATCAGCGGTAACACTTGCGTAGCTCCAAACGGAACAACTCAGTTAACAGCAACTTTGACAAAGGTAGATGGAAGTGTTTGGCCCCTACAAAGCCATGCCAAGCTCACGTGGTCAAGTTCTAACACATCTACGATGACGGTTAATAGTTCTGGATTAGTAGCAGCGGTTGCCCCAACTGGCACAGCAACGATTACTGCACACTTTGTTGACGCTACCCAAGCGCTTGATGAAAAGGATAGCTTTGAGATGACAGTTGGCTCGGGTGCTTCATGCACCGACAGTGGCGGAGGAGGCAATCAACCCGAAATTCCTGAAGGTAATGGATCGGGACAATGCAGTTGGACGATTGGAAGTCCTTCTCCAGGGACAGTTATGAGGCAAAGTGACATGGACCCAGGTGCCAATGGAGTTATTCGGGCTGACGACAGGGATTCCGAAAAATTCGATGTTCTTAAAGGCATTCCAACAACTGAATCTCTTTATACCAACACGTTAGCTGATGAATATTTGTTCAAACAGGATTGGGGAAAAATGTCTGGAAAGACCACATATGACTGTACTGTTGAAGTTACGTATGCACGTCAATGGACAGTACCCGGTCCTCAAGTATGTACTGAAACTGGTTGTACTCCAGGACCTCCGGTGACAAAAACGGATACTCAGTCCAAAACATATACATTCCAATTATTCAGGGATTACTCGTACTGGCAAATTAATAATTTGGAAGTATACAAGATAAAGCAGGCTGAAATGAGTAACTATGCCTTGCCTGGTGGGAAGGTCACCATGACACCTTCAGGGTATACGCCACCATCACTTGATTCGAGTAATGATGCGGATGTTAATAGTCACGTTAGACCAGCTAATACATCATCAATCACTTTTTCTCCACCACTTCTAACAGGGGGATTGAACTCTCCACCATCTCTTCCGGATCACACATCCACGCTTAAAGGGATGGCTGAAAGCAATACGCCCCAAAGCAAAGTGAGTAATGATATGGTCAATTTTAATGGTCCAACGATCATGAGTTCTTCGGAAACGACGAAGGATGGGCCAATTCCGTCTAATATTCCTAATCCGACTACTATTAACGGTGATGTACTGTATAAGCCTAATAACATGATCAGCAATACGCTCATAAATAAGGCAAATACCACGAGTTCCGGCGAAATTTATTACGATTTGTTGCCGGGCAATGTAAATGGGGAATCAACAAGGTTTTTCCAATCAACAGCATAAATACGGTCACGGTACATACACCTGTCGTGAACTACGCCTGGGTATCGGATGACCAGCCACATAACCAGAAGACGACTCCGAATATAAACCGGGCAGCGCTCATTCTGGAGCGTCCGTTTATCGTAAGAATCCCGACCTCGGGGCAGCATTTGGATGCTGCAAGTTACCCCGGCTACGGAAACCGGGACTACGCCAAGTATTTTCGTATCAAGCAGGTGCGGTTCCCGTTTGATGTCTATAACGAAGGTCGCAGCCAGTTCATCCCCGCCAAGACGTGGGTAGATATTCCAGTGAATCAGCTGGATACTCCCTTTTATCTTCCGGTTTGGGTGGATGAGGGGACTATGAAGTCGAGTTCCGCAATATTGCCGAAAATGCACCAGCGAACTTCACTGAACAGCAGGATGCCAATACGAATCTGGCGCATCATGTAGCGTCAGACACGGTACCTGTGGAAGTCATCGGACGGTTGTATGATTTTCGCGTGACCGATATTTCCGACTATAACTGGGAGAATGTATTTCGTAAGCAGATGGGCAGTCCAGAGCCTACAGGAGTCGGCTACTGGACGGGCCTTTACGGTATAGATGGGGACCCCAGAGGGAATTTAGCTCCGTTCATTCTTCCGATTCGTCCAGGCAGTCATCCTGTGCAGGGGTTCAAAAATGTGGCAGTCAAAACAGGATACCATATCAAGTTTGACCTCAAAACAAAGGGTAATATGTGTGCGACTTGTTTTGCTATAACTGAGTAATCAGGAAACGCAAGGACATCCACGGATGTCTAACTTTCTATCCAAGTACAGGAATGAAGAATCCATGTTTTTCCGAAACTGTACCATTAATACTCCTACATGCGTTTTGTTCGGCAGGATACAACGTATGAAGCTAGGTGAAGTCGGCAGAAGAAGCTATAGCCACCACCATAATGGAAGGTAAGCTTACCGATATGCCGGATGGCTGAAAAATTGTCTATGGTGAGGATATCCTCAAAGGATTGACGAATCTCTGAATGTAAGGATCTAAATGCCTACCTCATGGAAACATGTTGACCAACGAATGTTGGGGCAAGCGGCGCAAAGTACGATTACATGTTAGGAAATGCGCTATACCGAACTATGGCGGTATCCAACTTGCAGGTCCAAAGGAGACACCTAAGGGCAAAACGGATAGCTAGGATAGAAGGAACAAGGAAAGCAAGGGACGTCGCAATGAAGGACTGCCATCCCAGACGGTTGCTATAAGGTAACGAAATGCATCTATCCTTGTGAGAGTAAGGGTGTGACCTATGAAACTTCTGTAATGGAAGCGGAGGAATAGCCCTGAGTCTTGATACTTTGAATTAACAACTTTCCAAAAAGTGAACTGTATCGGTCAGGTAAGAATGTGGGGACAATCTCATACAGGAGGTTGCCACAATACAGGCTCTACGTTACTGGGATTACTACAACCTGACGGAAACCTTTACCGACTTGCACGCGAGAGCTAAACGAGGAGAGACATTTGATCGTCTCTATGAATTAATTACTTCAAGAGACAATATCCTTCTTGCCTACCGCACAATCAAATCGAACAAAGGCTCCAAAACAGCAGGAACAGACGGCAAAACAATTGAGAAACTTAAACCAATGACAGAGTTGGAACTTGTGAACCTGGTCAAAGCGAAACTTAATAATTACCAGCCCAAAAAGGTCAGACGCGTTTACATTCCTAAACCTAATGGAAAGAAAAGACCACTAGGAATTCCATGTATCATTGATCGTTTGATACAACAATGCTTCAAACAAATACTTGAACCTATTGCTGAAGCACATTTCTACAAACATAGTTACGGGTTTAGACCCTTACGATCTACACACCATGCTTTGGCAAGAGTTCAGTTCTTGGTTAACAAAAGCAAACTACACTTTATCGTAGATATCGATATCAAAGGTTTCTTTGATAACATTAACCACAGAATTTTGATAAAGCAATTATGGAATCTCGGAATACGCGACCGGAAAGTCTTACAAGTCATCAGCCGAATGCTAACAGCGGAGATAGAAGGGGAAGGTAAGCCCGAAAAGGGAACTCCACAAGGAGGAATTTTATCCCCTCTACTTTCTAATATTGCCCTGCACGACCTCGACATCTGGGTTTCTGGGCAATGGGAGAATTTCCCGACCAAACATGTATACACCCAAAGGAACAGATACAACGGTCTCAAAAAGACCAAACTTAAAGAAGGGTTCATCGTAAGGTACGCCGACGACTTCAAAATCCTTTGTCGTAACTGGGAAACCGCTAAGAAATGGTATCATGCTGTAAGACTCTATCTGAAAAACCGTTTGAAATTGGATATTTCCCCCGAGAAATCGAAAATTCAGAACCTGAGAAAGAAAAAATCTGAATTTCTTGGTTTCACCATAAAGGCTACATTGAAGGGGAAACAAGCTGTAGCACATACCGGGTTGATTGATAAGAAAAAACAAGACATCAAAGTGCAATACAAAAAACTTATTCAACGAATAAAACAATCACCCACGGCTGGTAATGTATATAGGTTCAATAGTTTTGTACTAGGGATTCACAATTACTTTAAGAAAGCCACACATGTTTTTATTGAGTTCTCACGAATTGCCTATGACCTGAAAAAGTTCACTTATAATCGTCTGAAACGCATTGGCAAATACGAACATCCAGATCATCCGTCCCTTACATATAGGCGATTTTACTCAACGAGGTACCGGACGTTTAAAGTTGACGGGGTTTATCTATATCCAATAGTGGACGTAAACACCTCAAACAACCTCAACTTCAGCCAAAAGATAACCCCCTTTACTGCTGAAGGACGGAAAAACATTACGAGTATGATGGATAGCTTCACAAAGTCTGAAACGACAAAGTTGATGAAGTCAGACAATCCAAAACGTAGTGTGGAGTATCTGGACAACAGAATCAGCCGATACAACATGGTGAAGGGCAAGTGCGAAATTACGGGGATATTTCTTTATGCTGACGAAGTACATTGTCATCATCATCTTCCGTCTCACATGGGCGGAATGGACAATTACAGCAATCTGAGAATCTTGCATAATGACGTCCATACACTCATCCATGCCACGAATCAAGAAACGATTATAAAACTCTTAGGAGTGCTTAATCTTACAGGAAGCATGATCCAGAAGGTAAACCAATACCGTAAAAAGAGTAACTTGGCACTGTTGTTCAAAAAGTAGCAAGATGGAACGCCGTGTGCGGTGAAAGTCGCATGCACGGTGTGGAGGTGGGGAAAAGGTGGAGAAAAAACTCAAAGCCTTACCTATACCGATTTGGCATGCAGGATGGTGTACGAATTACACCGAGTTTCCATTTTGTGAATCGGGATGGTTCTTCGCGCCAGGAAGTGGATCTGTACTATCACCGGGGCCAGGAGCGTCTCATTCGCATCGGATCGGCGCAGGATTTGGAGAAACGCTTTGTTGTTCTGAACGCGCGGCTGCGGAATGTACCCAGTACGGAGCTGGGGGATGCGGCTAGGTATCGCTATACCTACGAGCTGACACCGCAGGAGCAAAGCCAGAGCACCCTTGCAGAATACATGGTCCGTTTCGTGGATCAGACTTCTCACGAGAAAACATGGGTGGGCCGTTATGACTGGCTGCTCCTGTCCTCGCCTATCCGCACACTGATAGGACCAAAGACGGATATCCCACCTGGCGTCAATGTGGATCGGGCTAATGCAGCCATCCAGCGCTGGTATGGGGAGTACAGTCTGCCGGCCGATGTGTACGCTGTACAGAAGGGAGCCGATCTTGAAGCACTCGCCAGACAACATCCCCTCGATGAGAAGTCGGCGACCTTCCTGAAGGATGGGTATATCGTGGTCAACTTCAATATTGAGAGTTTGCGAGGTGGCAATACGGATGCCCCGCACTTGCAATATATTCATGCCCCATTGATGAATCAGTGGCAGATGGAGGGCTTTAACCGGAGTCCGGCAAACAGTCAAGGCAATAACTGGCCGCTGAAGGATGGTGATGTTGTGTTTTACCATGCGGATCAGTCCAGCCGGAACGATTTTCAGTCCCAGGTGCCGCATTAGAGAAAAAGGGCTAATCCCTCAACAAGCTGTGTTTTACGTGAAATGACGTGAAACATGGCTTGTTTTTTTTATGGTCTTTTTCATCCCCAAGATTATGGTTAAGTGACAGAAGGGGTATAAAAAGTAAGGAGCATTCGTTCCACATTTATTTTATTGTCATTGAAAGGGGAATACACAACATGATTGATGATCACCAGAAGCTAGAAGGATGGAATGTAGTGGATACATACCGGGGTAGAGATCTGGGTGTAACGATGGAACCACAAGCCTGTAGTTTCAAAGTGTGGACGCCTGTTGCAAAACAGGTGGATGTACTAATATATCCGCCTTCAACAGGGGGACTCCCAATGAGCCGAAGAATCAGGCAATACAAAAAGAAATACCGATGCACGAACAGGATCAGGGTATCTGGTCCCTGAAGCTCGAAGGCGAGTGGCAAGGATATCGTTATATGTACCGCGTTACCTTTGAAGACGGACGTCAGGAGGTTGCGGTTGATCCTTATGCACGGGCTGTGACCATGAATGGAGAAATGGGGGTAATTGTCAGACTGGAACAGACCGATCCGAATGGATGGCATGAGGATATCCGTCCAGAACTGGTGAGCCCGGTAGATGCGGTCTTATATGAGCTGCATGTGCGCGATTTCTCGATCCATGAGTCATCCGGCATGAGACACAAAGGAAAGTACCTGGCTTTTACCGAGACGGGCCTACGCGATTCAAACGGGAATACGCTGGGGATCGATCATTTGGCTGAGCTGGGCATCACTCATGTACACCTGCTTCCGGTATTTGATTTTGCGACCGTAGATGAATCCAAGCCAGATGACAGGACTTCCGATGACTCACGCTATAACTGGGGATATGATCCACTTCATTACAATGCCCCAGAAGGTTCCTATGCTTCACGTGCAGATGAGCCCGAGACCAGAATTCGTGAGTTCAAATCGATGGTGCTTGCCCTTCATGAGAAGGGAATCGGAGTCATTATGGATGTGGTGTACAATCATACGTTTGACACCGCAGCCAGTTCATTTGAGAAGCTTGTCCCAAGGTATTACTACCGTCAGAATCCGGATGGCACGTACAGCAATGGATCGGGTACAGGCAATGAAGTGGCTACGGAGCGCCCTATGGTGAGGAAGTTTATCATCGACTCCGTACGGTACTGGGCAGAGGAGTACCATGTGGACGGGTTCCGTTTTGACCTGATGGGTCTGATTGACACGGCAACGATGAAAGAGCTCACAGCAGAACTGCATGCTGAGGTCTCACCGTCCATCCTCTTGTACGGCGAACCATGGGGAGCACTGGAATCACCACTTGGGGATCAAATGACCCTTAAGGGAGCACAGCGTGAAGCCGGATTTGCTGTATTTAACGATAACTTCCGTGGAACAATCAAAGGCGATAGCGACGGAACGGGAACCGGATTTGCTACAGGAGCGGAGGGAAAGGAAGATGGTATATGGACAGGCGTGCGGGGAGCTATTACCGATTTTACGTCCAGTCCATCGGAAACGATTAATTATGTAACTGTACATGATAATCTTAACCTGTGGGACAAAGTCGCACGGACACAAGGATTGCACGATACGCTGGGATTTATCACATATAGCGAGGATGGTCGTGTGAAAGGCAGCGACAGCGTGGAAGAGGCTGTAAAGCATGCGAAGCCCTACTTGCACGTTAACCCGGATTGCATACTGGAGAACGAGACGGTCCGGCGCTGTCTGCTTGCTAGTGGCATCGTGTTGACTTCCCAAGGGGTTCCATTGATTGCGGCTGGAGATGAATTTCTGCGTAGCAAGTATGGCGATGCCAACAGCCACAAGAGTGGGGATTCAATTAATGCCATTCGGTGGGAGCAAAAGCAAGCATTTAAGCCTGTTTATGATTATTATCGTGGCCTGATTCGTCTTCGGCACGAGCATCCTGCGTTTCGTCTTCGCACCCGGGGAGAGATTGAGGCGCATATCCGATTGCTTGAAAAGGAGAAGGAATGTTGGCCTATGAACTGGCAGGAACGGCTGTCGGAGATTCATGGGGACGGATGATCATTATCTATAATGCTTCCAAAGAAACCCGTACAACCTCCGTCCCTTCAGGTATATGGAATGTGGTTGTAGAGCAGGGGCGAGTCGGCACCGATGTGCTGCGCACGGTCAAGGACGGTCAGGTCAGCGTTCCCGCGATATCCATGATGGTTATGTATTCAAACGAATGAACCTTTTCCCTTGGTCTAAAGCTGGCTCAGATTGACATCCGTGTTTCATGTCGGCTCCGCGAGAAGCTGCCCGTGCAAAATTATAATAGCGTGTCCTCGATTCGTTAGAATGGAATAAGGTTTCAAAGGGGTGTTCCCGTCATGCTGATGACTTGGGGACACCCCTTTTGGTGTGCTTTCTTCTTTTTCATCAGGACAGGTACAAATGCTGTCAATCTATGGCACTTGTTTACATATGCTATATCTTGAAAGCGATTGCTATCAGGATTTGCATCGCTTTTACCATGCTAATTGAAAGCCTCTGTTCAACCGATAATGTTGAGTACAGACAACCCCGGGTTGACAAATGACGTCCTGCTCCGTAACATCGGGACAACACGAAATCAATGGATATAAAGGCGGTGGGAACGATGCCGGAATGGACAGCTTATCGATATGAAGGCAACGATCTTGGCTTAGCATATACTCGTGCGGCAAGCACATTCAAACTGTGGGCACCTACAGCACAGCAGGTTTCCCTACTCATTTTTGATGATGAGGGACGTTATGATGCAAGTGGAAAAGTAACCGAACATGATGATGGACAGAAGCGGTTGATGACCCGTGACCCGGACGGAATATGGAGTGTACAGCTTGAAGGGGATTGGGCCGGACATTATTATATGTATTCCATCACGCATGATGATCAGCATGTTGCCGTGGCACCCGATCCATACGCACGTGCTGTATCCGCGAACGGGCAGCGAACGGCCATAATTGACCTGGATACAACCGATCCAGTGGATTGGGAAGAGGATGTGAAGCCCGTATTTCTGCGTCCGGCAGATGCTGTTCTATATGAATTGCACGTGCGTGACTTCTCCTCCGACCCTCATGCCGATATTCCTTATAAGGGAAAATATTTGGCATTTACCGCCTCCGGGTTGACGGACAGAGGTGGCAACTCCATCGGCGTAGATCATCTTGTCGAACTTGGCATTACGCATGTGCATCTTCTGCCTGTAGCGGATTATCAGACGGTTGATGAACTGGCGGCAACAACGGAAGCCGGTTCGAATGCCAAGTTGCCATACAACTGGGGGTATGATCCTCAGCACTACAACGTGCCGGAAGGTTCCTATGCCACCGATCCTCGTGATCCTTCGGTTCGGATCCGGGAGTTCAAGGCGCTCATTCATTCCCTTCACCGACAAGGCATTCGTGTCGTGCTTGATGTGGTCTACAACCATACGTATAGCGTGGATGAGGGACCTTTTGAACGAATTGTACCGGGTTACTATTATCGTTATCGTGAGGACGGCACATTGAGCAATGGCTCGGGTGTAGGCAATGAACTGGCTACAGAGCGCCCCATGGTGCGAAAATACATTTTGGACTCTCTCCTGTACTGGGCAGAGGAATATCATGTGGACGGGTTTCGCTTCGACCTGATGGGTCTGATTGATACAGACACAATGAACGAATTGACCCGCGAGCTGAGAGAACAGATTGATCCTGCGTTTCTGATCTACGGGGAGCCGTGGACAGGCGGAGATTCGCCTCTGGAGCGGAAAACGTTAAAAGGAACACAGCGAGGTCAGGGATTTGCCGTATTTAACGATCATTTCCGCAGTGCCATCAAAGGGGACAGTGATGGCATCGGCAAAGGCTTTGTTACCGGAGCAGACGGTAAGGAGTACGAAATTGCCCAGGGTGTAGCCGGAGCGCTGGATGATTTTACGTCTTCACCTGTGGAATCCGTCAATTATGTGACAGCGCATGATAATCTCAATCTGTGGGACAAAATCGCCACAACGATGTACCTCAGACATGATCTCGGGTTTCCGGTATGGAGGGATGGTCAGCCTGTGGAAGGAGGCAGTGCGGAATCGGCGGTTAAGGCGGCAGACCCTTATCGGTATGTTAATGCAGATGATGTGCTTGACCATGAGATGGTCCGCCGTTCCTTGCTCTCGACGGGAATTTTGCTTACCTCACAGGGTATTCCATTCCTCCACGCAGGGGATGAGATATTGAGATCCAAAGCAGGAGATCACAACAGTTATCGCAGCGGGGACGCCGTGAATACGATCACTTGGGCGAACAAATCTCGCTTCAGACCTGTTTTTGACTATTATTGTGGCCTGATCCATCTGCGCCGCACACATCCGGCTTTTCGCATGATGAATGCCGAGCAGGTACGACATCATCTTCGCTTGATGCGTGCAGAAGGAAATGTGGTTGCATTTACACTGGAGGACGGAGCCAATCAGGATACCTGGAATCAGATCGTGGTGATCTACAACGGAACAGGTCAGCAGCAGCAAGTGAGTCTGCCGGAGGGTGACTGGCATATCGTGGTGAACGATCATCAGGCAGGTACAGACCTCATTGAGACAGTGAGCGGAACCGCAATGGTAGAACGGTGGTCATTGATGGTACTGTATGATACGGAGTATGGCGGCGGTGCTGAACCCGCTGTGATTGAGATTCATTCGCCGCGTCTTGTGTACAGTGTCGGAGAGATTGCTGGCTTACGTGCATCGGTCAGAGACCGTTTTGGTAATGTGGTGGAGAACGCATCGGTGACCTGGAGCTCTTCGAACCAGGACATTATTGCGATTCAATCCGATGGGACCATTCATACAGGGGAGACCGGTGACGCGACTATTAGCGTCCATTGTGGCACGATTACCGCAGAGTGTACGCTGCAGGTGGATCAACTCCATCCGGAACGAATTGAAATTGTAGGGGAGTCTGTGATGTATACGACACGTGTCAATCGATTCCGCGCCCTGGTTCTGGATCAATTCGGCCAGCCCTTACAAGGGATGAAGATACGGTGGAGCTCGTCGCACCCGGATCATGCAGCTGTCAGTACAGCAGGAATTGTGCGTGCTTTAACACCAGGTTCCACCCAGATAATCGCGGAGGCGGGAGGGATTCAGGCATCGCTGAATATCAAAATCCACAAATCCATCTCCCGAATTGTCACTCTCCGATATGAACGGGAAGATCAGTGTTATGAGGGATGGGATGTCTGGGTATGGGGCACAGGTATGGAGGATGGGGCTGTCCCGTTTGAGCGAGTGGGCAATACAGCAGAAGCCCGTTTTCGGGTCGCTCCAGGACTGCATCATCTGGGCCTAATCATTCGACTGAATGAATGGGAAGCCAAAGATACCTGCGGAGATCGTTATGTTGACATCGGTCCTGAAGACGGAGATGTGCAGATTATCGTTCACAGTGGGTCGGATCAGATGCAAGTTATCCGTGAAAGTGATGCAGAGGATGATCGTAACAGTGCATAATTTTGCTTAAGTACTAATAACATTCATACAACTAGTTGAGAAGTGTATGCTTAACAAGCGGTCGGAAGGTATTCCGGCTGCTTTTTTGTTTTATGGATGATTACCTACTTGATAACGATCTAAATACCATTAGCCTTTGCTTCCGACAAAGAACATTGCGATATGGAGAATAAAGTAATTTATATATAATTTTTCTTCCCCTCGGTATATTAAGATAAATAACCAGGGATGACATCAGTGGACGCTTCTAGCTGACCTTCTCTTATTTGGACAGTTAGATGAAAAAGCACTGACGCGGGGATATAACCTGTTTTCCCAATTCCTACATTGGAGGTAGAGTATGAAAAAGAAGTGGTTAGCCATGGCATTAAGCGCGAGTATCCTCACAACATGTATACCGTTTGGGGGCGTGGAAGCCGCTTCATCGGAAGCGCTTCCTGCATTCCCTGGAGCGGAAGGCGGCGGCAAATATGTGACGGGGGGCGGGCCACAACTGTCTACGAAGTAACAACGCTTGACGACTACAGCAAAAAGGAGAAACCCATTAAAGGTTCCCTTCGGGATGCTGTAAGCGGAAGTAATCGAACGATTATTTTTCGTGTTGGGGGAACGGTACATTTGAAAGAAGCCCTCAAAATTACCGGTTCCAACCTGACTATTGCCGGTCAGACTGCTCCTGGGGATGGAATTACAGTAGCCGATTACACGACAAGCGTAGAAGCTGACAATATCATTATGCGGTACATGCGCTTCCGGCTGGGTGACCGTGTAGTGAGTGAAGACGATGCCTTTGGCTCCAGGTATCATAAAAATATTATCATTGACCATAGCTCATTCAGCTGGTCGGTGGATGAAGTGATCAGTTTGTATGATAACGAGAACACGACAGTTCAATGGTCAATTTCCGCTGAAAGCATGCTGATGACAACTCATCAAAAAGGTCGCCATGGATATGGCGGCATCTGGGGCGGAAAAAATGCCAGCTACCTCCACAATCTAATTGCTCACAGCACCAGCCGCAACCCTCGATTGCCTACAGTGACAAAGCTCGTCGATCTGACGGAAATGACGAATAATGTCATCTATAACTGGGGATTTGCTTCAACCTATGGAGGCGGAGCAGAAGATTATCGATATAATATTATAAATAATTATTACAAGTACGGTCCAAATACCTATAACAACGTAAAGTCGCAATTATTTGGTGAAGTTGCTCCGGAAACCAGATTGTTTATTGATGGGAATATCATGGATGGCAGCTCGGAAGTTACAGCGGATAACTGGGCTGGTGTACAAAAATACTCCAATATATCGAAGCTGACGGAGCCTGCCGATATGCCTAACCCGTATACGGCTGAATCCGCGGTGGATGCATATGGTAATGTACTGTCAGACGCTGGTGCTACTCTTCCCAGACGTGATGCTTACGATGCACGTATCATCCAGGATGTCAAAAACCGTACCGGGCAGCATATCAACTCTCCAATTGAGATTGGCGGATATCCTGATTATTCTCAGACGCTGTCCAGTGTGGTCGACAGAGATCATGACGGAATGGATGACGTATGGGAGTTAGCCAATGGCCTGTCTCCTTCGGACCCCAAAGATGGCAACGAAACAACGCTTTCCGAAGAAGGATATACAAATCTTGAAGTTTATCTAAACGACCTAATCGTTCAGGGCAAAGCAGAGGGAAGGCATACGGATAATCCTGAAACCGCTATCCATTATCCCTTTAATAATCAAATTTTTGAAAAAGGCAGTAATATCTGTGTTACCGCCTCTGCGAGCGATCGTGACGGTATTGCAAAGGTTGAATTTATTGTAAATGGTGAGAAACAGGGGGAAGCCACAACCAAGCCCTATCGTTTTCATTGGAAAAACGTCCAGGATGGTACACATTATCTCGTGATTCAAGCCACCGACAAAAAAGGATTAAAAACCCAGTCCGACAATGTGGCCATCCATGTTAATACGACCGGCTCCACTCTTCCATGGACTTCGGTAGACATTGGCAACCCGGGCATTCCGGGGCATACCACTGTACAGGAGCAGAACGGTACAATCACTGTCAAATCGGCTGGATTGATTGGAGCTACCGCGGAAAGCGAAAGCGAGGTGGATAATTTTCATTTTGCCTATCAGTCTCTAGAAGGAAATGGGGAGATTATCGCCCGAATTGAAACAGTAACACCAACTGACAACTATGCCAAAGCAGGTGTAATGATTCGTAACTCACTTGGGGATCGCTCTGAAATGGCTTTTCTATCCATACCCTATGTTAAATTTGGGAAGAAGGGTGTTCTGATTACCCGTTCATCTATAGGTGCAAAAGCGGTTAAGATAGAACCTGAAAACTTCATCAACACGCCATACTGGGTCAAATTGGTCCGAAACGGAAATGAAGTTACAGGGCTTATTTCTACGGATAAGGAGACATGGAGCAAGATCGGAACAGTGGACCTTGACCTAAATGATACCGTTTATTATGGTTTGGCAGCGGATGCCGCCAAAGTGGATAACGAGGTCAACCGTTATAATACGTCTGTCTTCAGCGGAGTGGAGCTGAACAAACTTGAAGAATAACTTCCGAATACTCCCCGAGGAATGGAGAGCGCGTACACACCTTAATATTGAATCAGTCTGAAATAGAACCATGATTGCTTAAGAAGCCGTTAACAGCGGCTTCTTTATTTTTAACTCAGGACTTAGATGCAGACAATAATCACAAAAAATCCGCAAAAACAAAGCAATAAACCGAACGAATGAAATATCATTTTATAGTATGATGAGCACATGTTAGATGAAGAGATCGTTTCTGCTAATCCTTTAGTGGACAATTATGAAAGCGGATACATTGTGTCGCAGTCTAACATAAAAAGCGATGCAATAATTTCAGGGAGGTTGATATGTGCAAGTCTCAACGTACACATCGAAATGTAAAGGAGAGATTTTAACATGATCAATTGGCGTACCATTATGATAAGTGTTTTAATTTCTGTTCCCTTGTTCAGCATCATTCCCACAGATGATGCATTGGCATCCACGCTCCTGGATCACAGCCATTTTAACTCTACTCCGTCTGACGCTATGCCCTCCGGTTTCACTATCTCAGAGGCTGGCGGTCAGGTCCGCGCGGCAGAGGTGCCGAGCCCCTCGAATCGAAGTGTTTTTCTTAACGATACAAGCATCACAGCCATTTCCAGTTTGAAAAAAACGATTACTGCTCAAACAGGTTACATAGACGCTGAATTCAAGTTTATGCAGCCTGCACTGGGAAACAACACGAAAATTTTTCGCCTGCTTAACGGTACAAAAGCAGCCGTTTCCATTGAAACGGTAGGCGGAAACATATCGTACCGAAACATGGATAACTCATACATCACACTTCAAAGTGGTTATGCAGCTAATACTTGGTACAGTATTCGGATTGTCGCCAACACCGCTACCAATACAGCTGACGTATATGTCAACGGCTTGCTGAAAACAAGTGGTGCTGGCTTTTATACAACGGTTAGTCACATTGACGGGTACGAATCTTTTACATCCAACTCCAGCGAAGGCGCCCACTATTTAGACGATATTCTTGTAAAGAATGCTACAGCAACGATTCCATCCGACGCACTCGTCGTTAGCAAGAGTGGCGAAAGCGGTGTGTTCACGACGATACAGGCAGCCGTAGATGCCATCCCTGTTAATCAGACCACCTCCCGGACGATCTATGTCAAGAACGGGGTATACAGAGAGAAGATCACGTTTCCCGCAAATAAACCGAATATATCACTTATCGGTGAAAGCGCGCTTGAAACGATTTTGACTTATGACGATACAGCCAGTTCTGCCGGCGGAACAACCAATAGTGCGAGCGTTTACGTGAAAGGGAAAAACTTCAAAGCAGAGAACGTTACCATTCGAAATACAGCCGGAGTTACAGCGGGTCAAGCCGTTGCGCTTTACGTATCCGGTGACAGGGCAACCTTTAACAATGTGCGCATCTTAGGGAATCAGGATACTTTGTATGCGCATAGTGGCAGGCAGTATTATCGCGATTCCTACATTGAAGGAACCGTTGACTTTATTTTTGGTTCAGCTACTGCTGTGTTTGAGAGCTGTGAGATAAAAAGTTTGAATAACGGTTTTATAACAGCGGCTTCAACAGATCAATCTGCAGCACATGGCTATGTATTTATTAATAGTAGTCTGACACAATCGGCATCAATGACTGGTACTGCCTTTTTAGGAAGTCCATGGCGCCCGTATGCCTCGGTAGTTTATGTGAACTCATATTTGGAATCGCATATTAACCCGACAGGTTGGGATTATTGGGGGAACGAAGCAAATAAGAGTACGGCACGTTATTCCGAATATGGCAACTCAGGTCCTGGTGCTTCTACGGAAAGTCGCGTAAGTTGGTCCCATTCATTGAGCCCTGCTCAGGCAGCCGTAATCAATACCCAATCCGTGCTTGCTGGAAGCGATCAATGGGACCCCATTAATTAAAGAAAGGAATGATATTAATGATCAAATCGATTTTCAGCCCAAAGTATTTATCAGTCGTACTTGGAGCAATATTCATTCTTCTCATATTCCCATGGTCTGCTCAAGCCTATACGCTCGGAGATGACACCCCTTACGGATATGGTGCTGGTACTACGGGCGGGGGAGCGGAACCCCTTATTCGGTAACAGCCTATGATCAATTTATTACGCGAATAGCAGCAATCAAAGCAGATTCCTCCTTGTCAAGGGTCATCCGTATAGACTCAGATATCGTATGTACCCGAGGCACACGAACAAAAACAGACATGTCGGACAACAAGCCTTATACATTCAGCACTGCTGCCTTGATTAACCTGCCTTCTAATTTCACCTTATATAGCGAAGGCGGATATATGCTTCATCATTGCGGGCTTATGATAGATAAAGCGACGAATGTAATTGTTCGAAATATTGGCATTGGTGAGAGCTTTGTCAGTCAGACAGCATTTCCATATCCGGATACATTCACTTATACACTGCAAACCAATGCCAACGGTGCAGGAACTGCCGGAACGGTAGTCACGTTCAAGAAATCGGATGATATTAACACTCAATTAAAAGCAGCCAAATGGATTGATACGGATTCCACGAACCGATCTATGTCCGGTTTTTTGATTTATCAAGCACTGGTGGGTGATTTATATGGAACAGATGGAATTTTGATTCAAGATTCAACACAGGTTTGGATCGATCATTGTAAAATATGGAAAACAGAGGATGGAGGAATCGACGTTATTAATTCACCTAGCGTTACGATTTCAAACAATGAATTCAAGTACATCGACAAGGTGCTGAGCATTTTTTCGAAATCCACTTCAACACCATCAAGGGTTAGTTTGTATAATAACTATTTTCATTACAGCAATCAAAGAATCCCCAAGGTTGCAGATTCATCTATTGTGGACTCGTTCAATAATGTATACGACAATGTAGCGCAGGAGATCTCCCCTGCAGCAGTGACCAACAAAAATATCTATGAAATTTCGAATTGGCAGCGGGGGGGTTACGCCGTCAACGCGGCAGTAGGTTCGGATACCGGAACTGGCGGAATTATATATGCCACACAGAACGGATTCGGCCCTGGCGTACCTGCCAGTGAACGTTATATTTCCAATCCTGGTGGTTCGATAATGTTCGTAAGCAACTACCATAAGACTGGTCCTTCAACCATGGAGGCCATTGAAGATTATATCAAGGTCAACTCCGGCGTTACAATCAATCTTTACCCGGGTATGATTATAAGCTCCATGTCAGACATAGCGACCTACAATGAGATTATTAACAGAGCAGGGGCATGGAATGGAGCGCTTGCCTATTAAGCTTATACGTATAATGAATGGGTAACTCTACGGATAATTCACGTTTAGCAGGACTAACGACTGCTTTTTCGATAGTAGCTGGGGGTAACGCCTGTGATTTTTTTAAAGATAACATTGAAATTAGCTGCATGCTCATAACCAGTTTTCGCAGCAATAGTTGAAATCGGCTCCTTGCTCTCTCTGAGCAAACGCTTTGCTTCCCGTAGCCGGACGGTTTGCACATATTCTTTGAACTGAAATCCAGTTACTTTCTTGAAGGTCCGACTTAAATAGGAAGGACTTATATAGAATCGTTTTGAAATTTCCTGTAATGAAATATTGTCCTGAAAATGCTCGTTCAGATACGCGGAGATTTCAGTCATTTTCTGATGCATGGGATGGGTAGACACCATTTGCTTTAAACTTCCCTTGCTCCCAAGACGGTGCATGTGAATTAATAATTCAATAAGAAGCGCTCGGATACTGGTTTCGTAGGCGACCTGCTGTGTCTCGCACTCGCGCAGCATCTTTTGCAAAAGTTTCTCAACGATGGCTTGCATATCAACCGGAAAATGGAGCAATGGAGTATCGCAGCTCCCGATTAATAAAGGGACAGCACAACGCGATAGTTCTAAAGACAGGAACGATTCACTGAAATTAACCAAAATGCGCTCGCACTTTAATGCGTCAGAGCTGGTCGTGCGATGTATGTCGTTCGGGTAAACAAAAATCATGTCTCCTTTTTTTGCGGTATAAACGGTTCCATTAATGAAAAAGACACGTCCGCCATTCAAGACATAATACATTTCATAGGTTGGGTGGGCGTGTGGCTTAAACATAGAAACATGCCCGGTTTGATGTAGATACTGAATGGTAAATTCGTTATCTTCTGTAGCATATTTGGTTCCAAGTATCTCCTTCATCGTATTCATCCTTTACGGTATATGTAAATTAAAAAGACAATAATAACAAATTATAAAGCAGTTTTCAGCTTTAAAACAGAACTATTTTTGTTTTTATTGCCCTATAATGAGTTCATTCATATTTTTTAATCAATAGGGGGCATCAAAATGAGTACGTTTCGCAATCCCGTGATCCCGGGCTGTTATGCTGATCCTTCCGTCTGCAGAGTCGAAGAGGACTACTATCTAGTCACTTCCTCGTTTGAATATTTTCCCGGTGTTCCGATTTTTCATAGCAGGGATCTTGTCCATTGGCGGCAGCTCGGACATGTGTTGGATCGCCCGTCTCAACTCAACCTGAAAGGCACACCTTGCTCCAAAGGAATATACGCAGCAACGATCCGGCATCATAACGGCATTTTTTACGTGATTACCACTTTTGTTGAAAGCGCAACCGGTGCTCGCAATAACTTCTATGTAACGTCAACCGACCCTTCTGGCCCTTGGTCCGATCCGGTATGGCTTCAAGATGCTCCAGGTATCGACCCCTCGATATTTTTCGATGATGATGGAAGATGTTACATGATGGCAAACCGTCTTCCACCGGATGGACAGCAATATCCAAAGCACATGGAGATCTGGATGCAGGAGCTGGATGTAACTAAAGGTTGCCTGATTGGGCCCAAATTCAGTTTGTGGGATGGGGCTATGAAGTTTATTCACGCTCAGGAAGGACCGCATATGTATAAGCTGAACGGATACTATTATTTGATCATCGCGGAGGGCGGAACAGGCCATACCCATTCAGTAACTATCGCGCGCAGTACAGGCATCACAGGGCCATACGAAAACTGCAAACGTAACCCGATCCTTACTCATCGGCACTTGGGGCTTAATCACCCTGTTACGAACATTGGACATGCTGATATTGTGCAGACGCAAAACGGCGAGTGTTGGATGTTTTGTTTGGGTTCGCGCCCTTATGGAGGCTATTACAGAAACTTGGGTCGAGAAACCTTTCTTGTGCCATTGGTTTGGGAGGAGGGTTGGCCCGTTGTTAATCCTGGCAAAGGAATCGTTGAGCTTGAGCTGTCGCGGCCATGCCTTCCGGAACACCGATGGCCATCGCATCCGATATGCGACCATTTCGACGCTGAATGTCTTGCACCGGAATGGAATTTTATCAGAACTCCACTCGGGAACTTCATGTCCCTATCGGAACGCCCGGGACATTTGCGATTAAGACTTAAGCCTGAAAAAATGACTGATTGTGGCAATCCCAGCTTTGTTGGCAGGCGACAGCAGCATATTTGTTTTGCGGTAAGAACAGTACTTGAATTCGTTCCGCATTCTGCGAAGGAAACAGCAGGGCTGATTCTTCTACAGAATAACGACTTTCAATACCGTGTGGAATGCACAATCAACGATACGAATAAGACTGTTCGACTCATTCAGTGTGTTGAAGGAACCGATCAATTACTGGCCCAACATGATGTTGCACCTGCACAATCGATCGGGAGGCTATACCTCAAAGTGGAAGCGATAGGCCAAGACTTCAGCTTTTACTTTGGCACGCAGCCGGAAGAATGGAAGTCGTTAATTGAGCATGCCGATGGAACCATATTAAGCGTTGATGTTGCAGGGGGTTTTTCAGGAACCTATATTGGCTTGTTCGCAAGCAGCAATGGTGAAACCAGCGCGAACTATGCCGATTTCGATTACTTTGAATATGCGCCTTTGGATTACAAAGAATGAGAGGAGGATTTCAATGAAAATATCCATACAAGAGCAGCAAGTTTGGCTGGCCGACCTCGGAAACGGCAGGTACCAAAATCCGATTTTGCATACGGATTACGCAGATCCGGATGTCATTCGAGTTGAGAGTGATTTTTATATGGTTGCCTCGAGCTTTTGCAGCTCGCCTGGCATTCCAATTTTGCATTCTAAGGATTTGATTCATTGGACAATCATCAATTACGTTTATGACAGACTGCCCTACGAATACTATGATACGGTTCGTCCTTCCGAGGGCGCTTGGGCACCAAGCATTCGGTATCATGACGGACAGTTCTGGGTGTTTTTCAGCATGCCTGATCATGGCATTTTTATGAGCAGCGCCGTAGACCCAATGAAGAAGTGGTCCAAGCTTCATCTGGTTAAGGAGGTCAAGGGGTGGATTGACCCTTGTCCCTTTTGGGATGAGGATGGGCAAGCCTATCTGGTCATCGCTTTTGCCCAAAGCCGCTGTGGCTTGAAAAGCGTTCTGGGGCTTAGCCGAATGAAGCCCGACGGAACGGGGCTTCTGGATGATCCTGTTCATATTTTCGATGGAACGGTAAACCATCCGACGATTGAAGGGCCAAAACTTTATAAACGCGGGGAATTCTATTATATCTTTGCGCCTGCGGGAGGGGTCAGAAACGGGTGGCAGACCATCCTGCGGTCAAAGAACATCTATGGACCATACGAAGATAAAATCGTTTTGCACCAAGGTAACTCAAACGTTAATGGCCCCCATCAAGGAGGATGGATTGAACTGGAATCGGGCGAATCCTGGTTTCTTCATTTCCAGGACAAGGGCGCATATGGACGAATTATACATTTACAGCCTGTGGAGTGGGTAGATAATTGGCCTGTGATGGGGCATAACCATAATGAACAGGGGATCGGCGAACCTGTCCAGGAATGGGCAAAGCCTGACGTGGGTGGGACTTACCCAATTAACGTTCCTGTAGTGAGTGACCATTTTAATGATCCATCATTGCATTTGCAGTGGCAATGGGCAGCGAACGAAAAACCGGAATGGTATTCTTTATCTGCAAAAGCAGGGTTTCTAAGGCTGTATGCGGTAAAACCGCCCAATGGACCAGAAACACTTTTATATGATGTGCCCAATGTGCTCTGCCAGAAAATATCGTCTCCCTCTTATACGGTAACCGCTAAGCTTATGGCTTCCTCCATTGAGGAAAATGATCATGCAGGCGTGGTCATAACCGGAAGGGAATATGCAAGTGTTTCATTAACTCGATGTTCAGACGATCGGGAACGTTTAAAAATATCGTTGATCCTGGGTTTTCCATCAGAAGGCAGGGAAAATGAATATGAATATGCAAGAGTGGAAGCAGATAAACCCTTATATTTAAGAGTAAGCATTGCACCAAATGCTCTATGTATCTTTAGTTA
This sequence comes from Paenibacillus sp. 1A_MP2, assembly GCF_052244825.1. NCBI lineage: Bacteria > Bacillati > Bacillota > Bacilli > Caryophanales > Paenibacillaceae > Paenibacillus > Paenibacillus sp. 1A_MP2. The sequence continues at coordinate 2,088,561 of NZ_JBQQCS010000001.1, forward strand.
TAGTCTGGACAACGTACATTTTAAACAGCTTGGTCCAAAGTTTGAAGCACAACCCGACCATTGGGTTGGTTCGAAGATCGGATTATTTTGTATCAACAAAGGACAACAGGAGAATAACGGATATATTGATTTTGATTGGATCTCATTGGATAAAAATACGATCTAAACCATAAAAAGCTGTCATTTATTTTAATTTTATTGAAAGTCGCTATCTAGCGGCTTTTTTGTTCATCAGAAAGATACATTTCATCTGAAAAATAAAAAAACTGTACAAGTCAGTGTTTGAGATGGCCTTTCATTGGGGTAAATATAGATATGGCCCCAGATTCGGCCAAGCACGATCAAGGCCATTCTGGTCTAAGAGAGAAGCTTATGGCTTCCTAACAAATATGAAGTAAGGATCCCTTGAAGGAGGATGTTCAATCATGAAATCCAACGGAAAAATGGCTCAACTTACGGCAACACCAAGAACTGAAAAGAAAGGTGCAGCATTGCGCCTGTTAAGACAAGGCGGACGTGTTCCGGCAGTCGTTTATGGCCCGGGATTGGAAGGTGCCGCGATACATGTAGATGAAAAAGAAATGCTGAAAGTAGCACGTACAGGTCGCTCCGAGATGTTCAACCTCAATCTGGAGGGGGCAAAACGGTTCCAGTGCTGATCAAGGACCAGCAGGAACGTAACGGACGTCTGCTGCATGTGGACTTCCTGCAGATTTCGAAGAACAAGCCGATCAGCGTTAGTGTATCGATCGATTTCCAAGGCACCGCAGCCGGCTCGAAGGCAGGCGGTGTGTTCCAGACGCAGGAAACTCAACTGGAGGTCGAAGGACTGCCAGCTGATCTGCCAACCTCCATTGAGGTGGATGTCAGCGGACTGGAAATTGGTGATCGTTTGACGGCTGCGGATATCAAGCTGGATAAAGGTCTGACACTGGTGACGGCAGCTGATTCCATCATCGCTTCCGTAATGCCGCCACAAGCGGCTGAGGCAGAGCCTACGGCTTCTGCGGATGAAGCGGAACCGGCAGCATCGGAAGAGCCAGCTAAAGAAGAATAAGGGATCAGAATATTCAATATTCTGACCTTAACCAAGCCCGGTCGTAATGACCGGGCTTTTTTTATATTGGAAAGGTTCTGTCCTAAGTTGGGTCACGGGAAAAGGTGCGGTATCGTATGCAGTTTTATTTATGAAAGATTGCCGCATAGTGGCGTTATTCGTTATGATGGTAAGGCCGAATGAGCCTCTCGTTCAAGTTGCGCAGTTAGGCAAATTGGCAAGCTATTTACCACGGAAAAGCAACTAATCGGAATAATTTGCACAAGAAGGCAGGTTTCGCATCATGTTTGATCCGACGATTTATGACAATTTGAAAGTAGGCTTTGAAAACCACCTGTATGATCTTGATAATTTGGATGAACTTATTTCCATAACGGACCGGAAGGATCAGCTGGAGATGGCGCGTATGTCCAGAGAGTTCGTGTTGCAATTCTGCCTGAGAGACTACCCTCACATAACAGGTGAAGTGGTCTTGAGCACATCGCTTGAGGAGCTCGCAGCTGAAATTCTGGAAACACCGGGTGGTCACTTCGGTTGCCGTTTGCGACTTCGGTTCAGGATGGTTATTAAGGAGCCTGAGACTCAATGTCCGGCGATTAGCTCCATAATACAGCAGAGCTGGCCGGAACAACGAAAGCAGCAGCATATTCATTATATTTTTGAAGATAAGCCAGCAACCTATGCTGTCACAGCTGAAGTACATTTTGATCGCAGTGTAAATGAAGATCAGATGGGAGATATTCCTGAACTGTGCGACCATATGGTCAATGTGTTGACTAAATTATTGCAATTGCACAAATAAACATGAAAAGAGTCTTGTCTCTGGTCAAAGAGGCAAGATTTTTTTCGTTTTTTTTGAATGCCAAGTAGGCTATCTGGCGTAGGTATATGGACTTGAGGTTAAAATTTTACGCAAGCAAGTAAGAGATTGTATATTTAATAAGCCGAACAAGTGCGATTGGACTATACATATAAGGTGAAAGTGCGAAAACAAGTTTGGGACTAAAGATTTAGTACCGGACTAAAGGAACTAGTTTTCCTTGCCGATAAAATATCGAAGGGGAGAAACTACATGACAGAGAAATTAATTCGTCTTCTGCGTATACTTCAGGCTATACAAGCGAATCCCGGAATTTCCGCCAAAGAATTGGCGTTGAAATGTGGTACAACTGTGCGCACGATTTATCGCGATCTCCGAATTTTGGACAGGGTTGCCCCTATCATGAATGAAGGTTATGGCAAAGGGTATCGGTTCATTGGTGAATTTGCCATGTATCCTCTGGATTTTACCGAACAGGAAGCCATGGTATTCTCCATGCTTCCATCCGTGGTGGATACTTCGCAACTCCCGGCTGAATTTGATTCAGCTTTTGATAAGGTGATGACGGCCCATACCAAAATGAAATCGAGAAACAGTGACATTGTAGAAAATATTGCAGGTATTATTCGTATGGGCACACCTGCATACCGGGAAGAAGGGAAGTATCCCAATTTGCTTATTCCAGTCATTGAAGCCATTCTGGATCAACAAACGATTCGAACTCAATATCACACACTTACGAAAAATGAAATCACAGTCCGCGACATTGACCCCTATTACCTCATTCCGCGCGACCAGCGTTTTTATTTGATTGGTTATTGTCACTTGCTGAAGAAAGTTTGTTTGTTTCGGATCAGTCGCTTTCTGGACGTTATACAAACTAATACCCATTTTGTTATGGGGGATTTCAACATAACGCAGTTCATGAAAAACACGTGGTCCATTGATCGTGGGGATAAACTGATTCATTTTAAAGTAAGGTTCAGTAAAGAGGTGGCCCCCTACATAAAAGAAGAAGAGATGTTTGTTCGTCCACGAATGACGGATATGCCTGATGGCGGATTGTTATTTGAAGTAACGCTGAACAGTAGTCGTGAATTCCTGAAATGGTTATATCAATTTGGCCCCGAAGCGGAGGTAATTGAACCCCGTGAATATCGTAAAGAAATTCGTGAACAACTCATAGAGTGGATGAAGCATTATGAGGAAGATCAATAATTTCGACCCTTCTAAATTTAAAATAATGTGTAAAAGGAGCTTTTGTGATGAAAACCAAAATATTTGCCGCCATGTATGGAATGGAACATTATCATGGCGTAGAAGCTTTAAATGTGGGGGATACCTTATTTCTGGTCAAAGATCCCGACAATCGGGTAGATTCTCAAGCCATTAGGGTTGTCGTTCCTCCCATTGGGACGGTTGGATATATTGTTAATAACCCTCTGCTCGCTCCTCACGGCTGCTGGACAGGCTCAGGAATCTATGATGCTTTCCACCAACAGACCTGTGCTAAAGTGAGGTTTACCATGAAAGAGATGATAATTGTGGAATTAATTGAAATGATGTATGTCCCTGTTCCGCATATGGATAGCTTTATTGCAGACTGGCAGTCACGTGAAAAAGCATGACGGAAAGCGCGGCCTTAACCAGATCAATCACCGGATGAGCCTTGTATAAGCTGCTTCGAGATGCATGGCTGTCCTAGCCCAACTGAACTGTTCAACTGCACTTGCACGACCGGCTTCTCCGAGAGAACGGGCGAGAGAAGGATTGTCTGCCAGTTTATACAGGTATGCAGCGAAACTTCGGGGGTTGTGATACTGTCTCACAAGGTATCCATTATTCCCGGAGTCAATGATTTCACGAATGCCCCCATTGTCTGAAGCAATGACGGGTAGTCCCGAAGCCATAGCTTCAACATTCACCAGTCCGAAGGCTTCATGTTCTTGGGAAGGGCACACCAGGCAGTCCACAGCCCGGTACAAACGGTCAATGTGTTCATGGGCGATCTGACCTCGGAAGGCTGCATCAACCTTTAATTTGCGGGCAAGCTGTCGCAGTTTGCGGACGTAGACTTGAGGTCCTTTCCCTGCAATGATCAGTTGTACGGGTACCTGCTGCTGAAGAATAGCTACGGCACGAATCAGTACATCCACACCTTTGCCGGGAATAAGTCGGCCTACATACAGAATGGAGAAAGGCCCTGAAATACCGAACTGCTTGCGCAGAAGCTGCTGCTCTCCTTTTATTGCTGGCAAAAAGCGGCTTAGGTCCACGCCAAGCGGCACCACGCCCATCCGTCGTCTCAAGGATGGAAATCTGCGACCCAGCCTCTGTCTGAGGGATTGACTGTTGACGGCAATCCAATTCGCTTTTTTTAGCAGTGCTAATCTTGCTGGCCCAGGTTGTGCAAAGGTTAACGAGTGAAGATAGAGCACCACTGGGATCGAAGGGAAAGCACGTTTAATTGCAGCCATACTATGGGGTCTGTTGTCTACCTGAATAAGATCGAAGGGTTGAATTTTCAGAAAACGAATAACGGCCCTTGTGTACTCGTTGGGGCTGGATGCTGGCACACGTCGGATCGTAATGCCATCGATTTGCTCTGTGATGGCAAGGGCGGGCATCTGACGGCTTATGATCGTCACCTGGTGACGAAGCGCAAGTTCGCGAGCAATGCCCAGAATGCAGATTTCGACAGATCCGTTACCTGGGACTGGCAATTTTTCAGGTGCTATTAGGGCTATTTTCATCAACAGGATCCTCCTTGTCCATATTCGCAACAATCTTGGTCATATATCCTATGTGCTTCGGCTGGGTTTGGCTCCTGTGGAACTGCGCGTGAGGGTAAATTTCGTTTTTGTGATATACTGTACGGGTTGCAGTGAATTCATTGCGCGTATTTAGAAGCAGGAGGAAAAAAATGTTACATTCTACACTTGGTCGCTTTCGACTGCTGCTGTGGTTGCAGGGGCTTTCATATGTGCTATTGTTATTTGTTGCTTTTCCATTGCGAAATGCGGGGATCATGCCGCAGGCGGTCACATGGTTTGGGAACATTTATGGTTTTTTATTTCTGATGTATTTATTATTTATGGTGAGTATGTATACCACGCAAAAATGGCGCTTACGTCGTCCGATCGCTTTATTTTTTGTATCGTTTATCCCTTTGGGCAATTTCATCTATGATCTGCTGGTCTTTCGCAAGCTGGATCGCAGACTGTCAAATAAAGCTTGACTTTGCTTATCGTTATGAATATGATGAGAACAGGTTATTGAACCCGTTCCAACTAAAAACCGCATATTCCTTATGTTAAAGGGGAGTAGCTTTCACAGTAAAGTCGTCAGTTCGGGATTCCATCCCCGGCTTTATTGGCAGCAATTTTGTTGTTAGCGAGACCTTTACCAAGTTTTCATACTGGGTAAAGGTCTCTTTTGTGAATAAAAAGGACCTTACCAGTAATGGTAAAGGTCCTTTTTTTTGTACATCATAAGGATACTAAGGAGGAGTCAATTTTGGAGTTGTCATTATTATTGGAGTATGGGTGGGTTCTCGCCGTATTAGTAGTCCTTGAGGGATTACTTGCAGCTGATAATGCATTGGTTCTCGCTATTATGGTTAAGCACCTGCCTGACGAAAAACGCAAAAAAGCGTTATTTTATGGTTTGTTGGGTGCATTCATTTTCCGATTGGGTTCGTTGTTCCTGATCTCGTTCCTGGTGGACGTATGGCAGGTTCAAGCGATTGGAGCCCTGTACCTCTTGTACATCTCCATTAATCACATTGTCAAAAAGGTTATGGGCAGCCGAAACAAAACAGATGAAGCGGCGGATTCCACACCCAAAAAACCAAAAAGACAATCTGGTTTCTGGATGACTGTATTTAAAGTGGAAGTGGCAGATATCGCGTTCGCGGTCGATTCGATTCTCGCAGCTGTGGCGTTGGCTGTTGCTTTGCCACCAAGTGGATTGCCTCCGATCGGCGGACTTGACGGTGGACAGTTTATCGTTATCTTCCTCGGCGGATTCATCGGTCTGGTAATTATGAGATTTGCGGCTTCCTTCTTCGTCAAGCTGCTCCATTCACGTCCAGGGCTTGAAGTTGCAGCCTTCGTTATCGTGGGATGGGTTGGGGTTAAATTGGCTGTTATTACACTGGCACACCCTTCGTTGGGCGTTCTGGATGAGCATTTCCCGGAAAATAAAATTTGGAAATTCGGGTTCTACATTGTACTGATTACGATTGCGGTATGCGGTTGGTTCTTGTCCTCTAAGGTTCCTGCAAAAGAAGATGAGAATCCGGTGGAAGAACTGGAACAACAAGCAGGGAAATGACGAAAACATGGTCAACCCTGTCAAAAATAATAATCAATATCTAATATCATGATATGCTTGAGTAAGCAGGGTCTGTTCCTTCAGACCCTGCTTTTTTATAAAATTTATTAGTATGAAGTTCAATCTAACGCATATGCACAATGGGGATTTTCCAAGAAAAGGGTTGACACATTGAAACGAGTCCGCTTAATATAAACATAATATTTACGAAGGGAGGCCGAGAGACATGATGGTTGGTTATGATTTGAAACTCACAATGACACTACGAAGCACAGACACAATTGTATACCCAGTTCATCGTCTCTTTGGCCTCATACGGGCGACATAGGGGAAGATGCATATCGTTTATCATTGGAACGTTATTAATCGATATGCTACTCTCAGCTATAGCAATGGAGAACAGACGCGGCATGTTCATGCAGCTTTTGTTTTCTGTTATTGTCATGAAGGAGTCACGGGCGAACTGTCCGTGGCTTCTTTTTTTGTTTAACTGAATATGGATATGAATTAACAAAGAGTTAGCGTTCGATTTTTGAATTGAACTGAATTAGCTGAACGTACGGAAAGGAAAAAAACATTTATGAATACACAACCCAATTTATTTACAAGCCAAAACGAACTCACAGGTGGATACCGACATAAAGTCAAATTGCCTGCTGGGGACTTAACGGTATATGCGGCACAACAGCTGTTCTCCTCATTGGATTATAAGGTGTTCGAAATGGCGAACAACAATCTTCAAATCCCTGGTATTTCCTACATGAGTTACACGCCTGATGTGCATGTCGGTGTAGGTACCTGCATCGGCACAACAGCGGTATGGGATGCCAAGAGTGGATTTGTATCTCCATCCATCGTAGGCAGCGACATCGGCTGTGGCATGCGGGTGCATATGACCAATTTGCATAAGGACGACCTGAAAGACGTGAAGCTGCGCCGTAAACTTGTGAAAGCAATTGAGAAAATGCTGCCGATGGAGACAAATCAACGCGGTCATTACTCGGATATTCGCCTGGAGCATATCGTGCGCAAAGGCTTGCATGGCTTACCCAAGAAATATATTCCGGACAGCTACACACCGAAAAAATCTACTTCCATTACTCATGTCGAGAGCAGCAAGTTTGCCTTTGACGAGGAAGTGTTGAATATGGTACAAGATATGACATGGCATCGGGCTCATCGCCAGTTAGGGACTTTGGGTGGAGGTAATCATTTTGCCGAGATTCAAGCCATTGAGATTGCCGAGGAAAACCGGGAGATTGCGGAAGCCTGGGGCCTGTACGATGGCCAAATTGTTGTTATGATTCATTCCGGTTCCCGGGCATGGGGCGGGTATGTAAGCCAAACCAGTTCATCGGCGATTGCCAAAGTGATGCAGCGAAATGGTCTGGGAACAGCCGATCCAAGACTCGTTTTTGCTCCGCTTGATCATGCGGAAGGTCGCCATTACGTCAATTTGATGTACTCTGCATTAAATTATGCCGTAGTGAATCGCCATCTGATTGCTTATGCGATTCGCGAAGCTTTTCGGGATGTGTTTGGTCCGAAGTGCGAATTCCGCACCCTCTATGACCTGATGCACAACTATGCATGGGAGGAATCTCACGCGGATCAGGGTTCCGTCTTTGTGCACCGCAAAGGAGCTACACGTGCATTGCCTGCCGGTCATCCGGATAATCCAAAGCCATATCTGGCAACAGGTCATCCCGCGCTCATACCCGGTTCAATGGGGACTGCTTCATATATCATGGTAGGCCAACCCGGGGGAAGGATAATTATTATTCAATCTGTCATGGGGCAGGACGCATTCGTTCGCGTACAGCAACGAAACGTCTGGTTACCGTGGAGGATTTTGCCTCGGCGCTGGGCGTAGGAACTGAAGATGAGATTGTGGTGAACCAGCGTTCGCTTGAAACCATTATAGATGAATCGCCGCAAGCGTATAAAAATGTCGATGAAATTATGGATAGTGTGACCGGCGCAGGTCTGGCTCAAGTTGTAGCCAAATGTAAACCACTTGCCGCTGTGAAGGGAGCTAAGTAATGACCGTAGAGAAAAAACAAATGAATCCTAATGGAGTTATTTATTCCTATGAGCAACAAGACAGTCAAATCCGAAACGAAGGCTATGCCATATATGCCCGCTTGATTCGCGGCATTATTGAAGCGCTAGGCAATCGATATGGTGTTCGTTATGAACTCTATGCCAGCGATGATCCAAACAGTGAATACTGGGATCTGCTTAAAGAAGATCTGCAAAGCAACAGTACCGAAGTGGAGCTGGTTGCCCGGATTTTCGAAGATCTGGAGCTGCGCACACTGCATTATGAAGACGATGGAGATGCGCCAACCTATGGTATACATTATTCGATTCGCAACAATGTATTTGCTTATCCCCACTGGGGCGTAGCACTTGTCCGCATTCCGTTCTTCCGGGAGAACGGGATCTACAATGAGGATTTTGTTTTTGCTACAGGAGAAGAGGAATTGAAGCAGTTTCTGGGCAGTGTAAGAGAACGGGAACGGCAGCAAAATATGAAAAAGGTTACGGTATACACGGATGCCCGCAATGGCAGTGACCGTCATGTCGAATCCATTACCCGCTCTGTGGGGAGAGACGAGGTCGTGCTATCTCCGCAAATTAAACAGGATATTTTTCGTTCTCTGGACCAGTTTTTCGAGGCGGATCGCTCCTTTTATCGAGATTACGATATCCCATATAAACGGGGGATTCTGCTCTATGGACACCCGGGGAACGGTAAGACGACCCTTGTGAAATCCATTGCCGGGAGCATTCCGGGTCCTGCTGCATATTGGCAAATTACCGAATACACCAATAGCGAATCGGTACGTGAAGTATTTGAAGCAGCCAAACGTCTGGCGCCGATGGTGCTGATTATTGAGGATATCGATTCTATGCCGGATGAAGTCCGTTCCTTTTCCTAAATACACTGGATGGGGCAACATCCAAAGAGGGCATTTTCCTCATTGGCACAACGAATTATCCGGAGAAAATAGACCCGGGGCTCATGAACCGTGCCGGACGGTTTGATCGGGCGTATGAAATACCGCTGCCGGATGAAGGGCTCCGCCTGCAATATTTGAACCAGCGAGGCTTTGCTGTCTTCGCAGGGGAAGAGGGCACGCAGGAAGCTGCGCGACTGACGGATACCTTTTCACTTGCACAGCTGGGAGAGCTGTATGTCAGCGCAGCGCTGGAATGGCATCAGAATGGACAGACAGACATTGTGCAGATCATTCAATCGATGCGAGGAGAGCTGGACAAGAGCCATAAACACAACTGGCTGGCCCAGCCAGGCAAGGGGCGTGCAGGGTTTTATTAATTTCTAAATATTTTAACGGTCTTAAAAATTTTGGATAGATAAGGACAATCTAGTGGAGGGTACGAAATCGATTCTGAAGAAGCGAAGCCAAAAGATTTCTGTAAGAAAGCTACTTCGTAAGCATTATCTTGCCTTTATCAACGGATTTTCCCTACTATATAGGGAATGCAAAAAAATCCGGGGATAACAGCGATCGGAAGAACGATTCGTAACCGGAACGGCTTCCTTGCTGTACGCTAACTTTTTAAAATAGACCAAAAATATTCTCACCTCAATTGGTTATACTAAGGCGGTCTGATCTAACATACAATGACTTTCGGGAGGTACATAACGCAGTCTTGAACTGTGTAAGATGCCGGGAAGTGACGCGATCTGTTTTCAATCCTGTGTTAAGGGCTGTTTGGCAGAGAAGAGGGCATATGAACAAAAGGTAATATACAACAATTTTTATGCCAACTGTTTAAATGCTTCTGTAGCGGTTAATAGTAGACAGACAACAACAAAAACTTTAATTAGAGGTGATTGATATGGGTTGGTTATGGTCATTAATTATCGGTGGTATCATTGGTTGGTTGGCAGGTCTGATTGTTGGTCGTGACATTCCCGGCGGCGTTATCGGTAACATCATTGCCGGTTTTATCGGCGGATGGTTAGGCGGAGTGATTCTGGGAGATATGGGTCCTGAAATGGGCGGATTCTACATTGTGCCGGCATTAATCGGTGCTATCGTACTTGTAGCGATCGTAAGCTTGATCTTCCGTTCCATGGGTCGCAGCCGCGGGTAACGCGTTCAAGATCTCTTGAATATATTAAGTCGGCAATGAGCAATTTGAATGACGGTTAATACAAACAAATGATCTTAAGAGGTTGATGGAAGTCCACGAGGTGGCTTTCCATCAACCTCTTTTTGTTTTAAGATATAGATGTACAAAAGAAAGGGATGAATCTGAATGGAAAAAGCTACATTTGCCGGCGGATGCTTCTGGTGTATGGTTACACCATTTGAAGAACAGCCAGGCATTCATGGTATTGTATCCGGCTATACCGGCGGTCACGTCGATAATCCAACATATGAGCAGGTCAAAACCGGGGAGACCGGTCATGTCGAAGTCGTTGAAATTACCTTTGATCCAGAGATATTCCCGTACGAACGACTGTTGGAGCTCTATTGGCCTCAGATTGACCCAACCGATGATGGAGGGCAATTTCAGGATCGTGGTACTCAATACCGGACAGCGATCTTCGTCCATAATGAACGTCAACGTGAGCTCGCAGAGCAGTCCAAGCAAGAGTTGTCAGCAAGTGGACGATTCAACCAACCGGTTGTAACGGAGATTCGGGATGCAGTTATGTTCTATCCGGCAGAAGACTACCATCAGGATTACCACAAGAAAAATGAGAAGCATTACAAGGAAGACCGTGCGATATCTGGACGGGATGAATTTATTGAAGACAACTGGAAATAATTGATTTCAATACATCAGATGAGTTGCCCTCAGATCACATTGAAAAAGCCGGGAAACGTTCCAACAGGAACTTCCCGGGCTTTTTTGATTGTTCAATGATGATGAAAATGATGCCTTAATGGCTATAGAGCTTATCTGCGCTTTCCCACCAGTATTTCTAAATCAATTGTAATCTGCGTCAAGGTCTCTTGAATGCTGGCTATGGCTGATTCTTTTCCATGCCAGGCGAGTGGCGTCATATGAATCAGCGAATCCATCATGACTTTCGTTACAGGCATAGTGTATGTTAGCGGAATACTGTCTATGAGATAATGATGCTCGGTAAATCGGTCCAGTACGTGCTCCCTGCCGTCTAGTTGATGAGATCGGCCCTCAAACAAAAGCTCTCTCATTTCCATTAGATATTGCTTACGGGGGATCACTTTGATGATCCAGCCATCCTTCTTCATCACTCGTCCGAACTCTTCATAATTCGAAGGGGAGAGGATATTCAGAATCACGTCCAATTGCCCCTCTGCAAACGGACTATGAGCAAGATCACCAACAAACCAGACTTGCTGGTCGAAAGTAGAAGAAGCCATGGCAATACCCTCTTTGGCGATGTCGATCCCCCATCCCACGGATGAAGTATTCTGTGTAATCTGCTGCAAAAGAGATCCCTCTCCTGCACCTGCGTCCAGAATATGCAAGGGCTGACTCTTGCTATTGGAGTAACCTTCGATCCAACGGCGAATGATTTCGGTCAGGGGCGTATAGATCGCAGTTTGAGATAAAATATTCCTTTTGGCCGAAAATAACCGTTTGTCATAATTGCCTTTGAAAAAACGTGTCATGAAATTGACATAACCTTGTCTTGCCAAATCAAAGGTATGCTTGGAACTACATTGAATATTGTCCCGACTAACCGTTGTCATGGTTTGATGACAGATGGGACATTTAAGCATATGGATGTATCTATAAATAAGCGCAGCACTACGTACTCTGCGATGGATTGACATGAAATAGCACCCCATTCATTCAGATATGGATAACTGAAGAAAAGGGCATAACAAATAAACCTCTATCGTACATCTTAAAAAAAGAGGTTATGTTATGCCCCAAGTTATCTGTATCGAATGAATTGAATAATCATGGGAAGGTTGCGCTCCTTTGCCAATCAAGAGTAGGGTGAAAAAGTTGACGATACTATTATAACAGTTTGAGCAGAGAGGATAAAAGGGAGGAGACTCTACATCGTTGTGTAAAATAACAGAGCGCTCTGTTAACCGTTAGTCGGTCAACCAGAGCGCTCCATTTATTATTTTGCTGAGGCTGTCTTCAACACATACTTGGATAATGCATCGTCATTGATCTGGTAGATGATATGATCGCTGTATGTTGAGTAACCATCGAGCACACCAGGAGTTGATGCGAATGCATATTCATGGACCGTTTCCAATGTTTGCGGATCAAGAATGTAGCCAGACTTGGCAAAATTCAATTTGTAATTTTCATCCTGTGTACGCTCAACGACCATTAACGGTTCCTGTTGATCTTTGAACGTACGCTCTGTGACTTTGCCTTTCATGGTGTACAGCTCCAGCTTCTGACCTGTAAATACGGTATATCCGCTGCCTGCAGTTTGAACATAGGCATTACCTGCAATGGCACGACCCCAGGCCATCTTGCCATCGGTGCCAAAGCCCATCAGTTTGTTGCCTGTGTTTGCAAAATTGGCACGCATGATCACAGAGCCATCGTCCAGAATGGCCAGCGATTCACCGCCACCGTCTCCCAGGGTGTTGGCATTGCTAGGGAACTGATATAACGAAAGACGATTCAGTGTGCGATCATAGATCTCCACTTTTGGATTAGCCGCTGCTTGCCAGTAGTTGCCGACTTTGGTTTGTTTGCTGGCGTCTACAACGATTCGATTACTGCCTGCCTTGAGTACAGCACCGTTAATGGTCTTTTCTGTAATCAGTTTGCCCTTTTTGTCATATAGCGAGATGGCCGAACGTACGGAACCGTTCGATTGGACACCCGCGCTTGAGGCAACCAGTAATGTATCGTTATCCAGAAGGTAGATGGATGATGAATTATTTACGGTTTTGACCCAGTTGGTTTTGCCGGATGTATTATACGAATATACTTTCTTGGTTCCATCGGAATATTCCATATAGACATAGGCTGTGCCGTAGCTGGAATAGAGGGAGTTGGAATAAGTCGTATAAGGGCCGCTTTTCTCATGGAAGATCACGTTCCACTTCAATTGTCCGGTTGTGGCATCCAGTGCCTGGAGCGAATCCAGCTGCCAATCCAGCTTGGTATTGCTGCTTGTTTTGATCACGGGTTGTGAAGAATGAACGTACACCAAGTTTTTGGAAGGCACAGCATTCAATTCCTTAATGATGACGTCCTTCTCCGTATTCACCTCAGTGAGTGCCAGGGATGATGAGGTCCACGCAGGCTTGGGCAGTGGGGCATTAGACTCTGCTGCGTAGCTTGGTGTATGCAGGCTGAAGAGGAGCATGCCACTGAGAATGAGTGCAGCCCATGTTTTGGACTTTCGTTTGTTGGATGTATGCAAGTTATAAACCACCTTTCTTCGATTCAAAATAGAACCGATTGTTGAATTCTACCATTTCATACATGTGAAATTCAACCTGAGTGTCTGTAACCTTTTATGATTGATATATAATATTATTGTTGTTTGGGGAAGTTCGAGGGTTACAGGGAATTCATCTTCTTTCTGTTAAGAGTGAAGTCTGCTATATTTAGTCGGGTGACGAGGGCTGATAAGGGTATGAGCCTGCCAGATTAGAGGAACGACAAGGAGAACAGCTATGAACTGGAATGAAAATATAACCACTGTGGGTATAGGCGTTATTGTCCTTTTACTGCTCATCGCCTGGATCATTCGTCGAGTCATTCGTCGAGGGCAGCGCATACGAAGTGAGGCCAATCCGCGTAAGATAACGATGAAGGATATTGATAAAATGCAGGATGGATCGGAATTTGAACTGTACCTGTATCATTTATTCCAACAGCTCGGTTATGCCGAAGTACATAAGACGACAAGCAGTCGTGATTTCGGAGCGGACCTTGTATTTGTGGATAGAGCAGGCAGACGGAATGTTATTCAGGCCAAGCGTTACGGAGCGAATCATCCGGTTGGGCTAAGCGCAGTACAAGAGATTTACACGTCCATGCGTTATTATGAGGCAGATCGATCTATCGTGCTCACCTCAGCCAGATATACGGAAGCATGTCGGACGCTGGCAGCAGTCAACGGGGTGAAGCTGCTGGATCGGGAAGATCTGATGGACTTGATCACGCTGTTTAAGTCCAGAAGAATGGAAGAAGCACTGGAATTGATTGAGGAAGACGATCAGGAGCCTGTGGAGACTTGGCAGTCGCGACGAAAAAGAGTTCCGCGTTAGTGGATAAACTGGAGTTGAATCCGCGTAGATCACCTTCACTTGTCTGCCTGCACATGATATATTGAGTGCATACCAATCAAGGGAGTGTGTTCATTCTATGGCACGTACGCAAACGCAAAAAACATTGCGCAAAGCAGAGCGGTCTGGACAATGGTGTCCGGAACAAGGTCGAAGAGTAAATGGAGATTATGGAGCATTATCCCAGCATGTTCGAATCATGCCCACGAAGCAGGAAAAATTGCAAAAGGTTAAACACAAGAAGCGGACCCAGGATGGTGGTGCTTCTTTTTATTTTGTCTATAATGTGCGGAGTGCTGCATAAGCATCCAATTGAAAAAAAAGCCTTTCCTTCGGTTGGAATGGTATCCCATGGACTGTTAAAATCAATATATCGCTTTTGAATTGGATTGCTATCGCTACATATCCTCCTATCTTCGAAGAAGGGAAGAATTCTACATATGACAACAGCGCTGCGCATGAATAAAAAAATCGTTCGGCGATTTTTGCTGCAAACGCAATCTTTATTGGGACGTTGGCCCGTCGCTTCCTCGCCTTCGGGTCCTGAACAGGTCATGCGCCTGATTCGCTCCCTTGGCTGTGTTCAGATTGATCCTGTCGCTGCCGTAACCGGAAACCAGCATTTGGTGCTGAGTGCTCGTGATTCTGGATATACCTCCGATGATTTACATACCTTGCTGAGTGATCACAGAGTGTTTGAATATTTTGCCAACGCTGCATGTGTTATTCCGATGGAAGACTATGCTCTGTTTGAACCCGTTCGTGCCCGATTACGGGATCGTTTGGCTCCTTCCCTACAAGGGCTGGAAAATACAGTGCAGCATGTGCTGAAGCGTTTGGAGGAAGAGGGGCCGTTACCCTCAAGAGCATTTCGTGCCATCGAACGAGTAAGCGGATATTGGGACAGTGCGGATGTACCGAAAACAAAGGATACCACGTTAGCGTTAAACTTGCTGCTGGATTCGGCCGCCATTCGTGTCGTGGCAAGGCAGGGGAATGAACGTTATTTTCATATTACGGAATCCGGGCTGCGGGAGCAGGGCCAATCCATGACATCGGATATCGATATGTTGACTCAAAAGCAGGCTCTGATGGACAAGTACATTCACGCATATCGGGTCGTGGACGCGAGAGATCCACGGTTGGGCTGGATGAAATCCACCGCTGCGGAACGTCGGAATGATATAGCTGCACGTGTCGCAGATGGGCGAATGATCCCGCTGGAGGTGGAGGACGTTGCGACGCCTTATTACATTCGCGCAGAAGATGAAGAGATGTTGCGTGAGATGGAAAGGGAAGAAACGCATTATGATCCATCAGGCCCGGTACGATTCCTGCCCCGCTGGACAACCTGCTGTGGAGACGGGAACGGGTTGTGGATTTATTTGATTTTCATTATAAGTGGGAGATTTACACCCCAGAGGTGAAACGAACCTACGGATATTACGCGATGCCCATTCTTCACGGAGATCGGCTGATTGGACGCATGGACCCACGACTGGATCGCAAAACGGGCGTGCTAACGGTTCGGTTATTATCGATGGAAGAGACTGCTCCGCCTGTGGAGGAATGGATTGCCGATTTTCGAGAGGGGCTCCAATTATTTGCAACCATACATGGAGCACGATCCATTACGGTAGAGAAGGCCGTACCCAAGGGGCTAAAAAAGCAGCTCAAGTCGATTTTGTAGAATCGGTAGACACCAAAAGGGGAGCAATAGCTCCCCAAAGGATGATCTGGACTTGTACTAAACCTGGTTACTACAGTCCCTCAGCAAGATTGGTTTTCAATTAACGCTGATGCAGTACTTCAACGTTCGGATCAACATCTGCTTCATAATCCACGCCGTCGGTTTCGAAACCAAACAGTTGGAAGAACTCCTTACGGTACCCTTCCAGATCGGACAGATCATAGATGTTTTCGGTGTTCAGCTCGTTCCAGAGCTTCGCTACTTCTTCCTGAACGTCCGCTCTCATCTCCCAATCATCGATACGGATGCGGCCTTTTGCGTCGGTCGGAACCTCTCCACCCGTATACAGACGGTCAGCAAACAAGCGTTGTAATTGCTCGATGCAGCCTTCGTGCAAGCCTTTTCTTTCATGACTTTGTACAGTGCAGAGATATACAGCGGCACCACTGGAATTGCGGAGCTTGATTGGGTTACCAGCGCTTTGGCTACCGTGAGGTAAGCACGACCACCCTTTGCACTCAAACGATCATTCAGCTTGTGTGCTGTTGCTTCCAGATGATTCTTGGCCTGACCGATGGAACCATCACGATAGATCGCATGCGTAAGTTCAGGACCGATATAAGAAAAGGCAATGGTTGTTGCATTGTCGGCGAGTACACCACCTTGTTGCAAGGCATCCATCCACAGTTCCCAATCATCTCCGCCCATCACGGTCACGGTCTGGCGAATTTCTTCATCGGAAGCTGGATCGATCGTAACGGACGTTACTTCTCCCGTATGGAAATTGACTGTTTTGTTGGTGTACGATTGTCCAATCGGTTTGAGCACGGAGTTGAATACTTCACCTGTGTTTGGATCGGTACGGCGTGCCGAGGCTACGCTATAAACGACCAAGTCAACCTGACCGAGTTCACTGCGAATCAGTTCAACGGTTTTTTCTCTTGTTTCGTTGGCAAAGGCATCACCTGTGATGCTGTACGATTTCAGTCCTGCTTCTTCCGCAGCTTTCTCAAATGCAGCGGAGTTGTACCAGCCTGCTGAAGCCGTACGTTTTTCAGTGGAGCTGCTCGGGCGGTAAATGCCAATGGTATTGGCTCCGGCACCAAATGCGGATACGACGCGCGAAGCGAGTCCATATCCAGTGGAGGCTCCAATGACGAGGACGTTACGTGGTCCGTTCAATTGCGGTTTGGATTTTACATAATCAATTTGCTCCTGCACTTGTGCAGCACAGCCTACAGGATGGGAAGTTGTACAAATAAAACCACGTGTTCTTGGTTTGATAATCATTCATTTGCATCCTTTCATATTCAACTCTTGTTCATCATTAATGGATCATGCTCTTGTACATACCTTCTTATTGTAAAACAATTGCCTCCGAAACGGAAACCGTTTCGATGGATTTGGCTATAAGGCGGTATTTCGACTTCGCATACGGGGTGCTATTATATAATTTGAACTAAACATTTACACGATAACGGTGAGGACAGAACAAAACTGGAGAAGCGAAGGGTTCGCCTTTATCCTGAAAGGAAGACTAGCCATGCTGAAGGAACGGATTGAATTTCTGTGCAAAAGAAAGCATATCTCCCGCAAAGACCTCGTGGAAGGTCTGGTCACGCAGGCTCACTTTGCCAATATTCTGGCTGATCGTTATCCACTCCCTCAAGATCTGGCAGAGGTTGTTGCGTTACGTCTTGGCGTTACGTCTTCCTATCTGTTAAATGCTTCTGCACAGGATGAGGAAACACTGGCGCGGGCAGAGGCTATTTTTGAACAAATGTCAGTTCCAGCTTCAGTGATAGCAGAAGATATCGTGCACGCGCTGGAGGATCGGGATGATGCGCTGACAGTAGAGCTGACCACGGCCTTGATGAAGGCGGTCTACTATCAGCAACTAAATGATGCAGCAGCTCATGAATATATACATATGTCCTATCTGAATTTTTATTTGGAGAAGTACGGTCGCCCAGACGATGTAGATCTGCCGCATCCGCTGGCAAAGGCGTTATTATATTACAAAGTGCAATACTATCGTTCCAAGCTCGCCTATGTGGATGTGTTAACGCATGCAACAAGACTGAGTGAGTTGGCCCTTCCTGGAAGTGAATTCTGGCTGTCTGTGCAAAATATCAAGATGGAAGCCTACATTCAGGTCAAACAGTACGAAGAGGCCAAGCAGGTGTTCGATCTCACCATGAGACATGTCTATGATCAGCGGCTGTTTCATCGCTTGTCCGGTTTATATGTGGCGTACAGCGGATATTGCTTTGCGATGGGACTGGTACAGGAGGCACTCTCGGCATTGACCATGGCAGAGGCGAATCTGGTGTATGCCGGGAATCAGGGCGATCTGGTCACCGCCATTGCGAATAATCGGATTGTCATGCTAACGATGACGGGAGAGCTGGATCAGGCGCAGTCGGAGATTGAGCGATTCGAATCCCTGTTGCAGCAGGAACCCGAAGAAACCCAGCAGGCCATGAAGCCGTTAGTGAGTGTGTATCGGTGTGAAGTGGCTCTGGCACGAAAAAACTGGGGTTTACTTGCGCAGAATATAGATCAACTGCTCCAATGTGCATCGACTTCGGATCAGCAGATGAGTGCAACGTTCTACCAGAGCCAGCTGGCTCTTGCGCATGGAGATCGTGAAGTGTTCATGGAGCGTGCGCTCGCGTGCCTGCCGTATTTTGAGTCCGTACAGCATGTCATGCGACTTGAACCTTTATATGAGGGAATGGCTGTGGTATCCGAGGATCAGCGAAAATATAAGGAAGCCGCCATGTATTATCGGAAGCTGGTCTACCTATTACGCAAAAAATAGATCAAAAATCGGCTTGGAACAGCCGTTTTTTTGCCTGATTTTGTTCAATACCCGTGCTTTAGGCACAAAATATGCCTCCCAACCTTTTATTAAAGAGTCGTTTTACGGCTCTTTTTTTGCGTAATCAACCAAAAAGCGTGCTAAAGAAACGAAAATCCAGTGGTTTAAACGCCGGAAGTTTCGTTTCTTTTGTATGCAGTCTAAAGGGTATTCAAGGACAAGCCGTGCTGTTTATACTTTAACTATAACCAAAAACAAAAAAAACGAGGTGCTTATTATGGGATGGTTTGGTAAAAAGAACAAACAGGAAGATGCGATTGCCAAGGCGGATAAAATGATGAACAAAGGTCTTAGCGGCATGATGATGAAAGGTTTCGTATCTAAGGAGCATCGGGAGTTGATCAATCAGAGCCTCGATTCGGCGAAGCAGGCACAACTGGCAGAAAGCGGCTCCCTCCCGTTAACTGCAGCAGCCACGGTAATCACGATAACCGATACAGGCAAGTTGATCAATTTTGATCCAATTGTTGTGCTTGTTCTGGATGTGACAGAGACGAACGGCAATCAGTATCAGCGAACACTGGAAACATTGGTGTCCAAGATGCAGATTCCACGCGTGGGAGATCGGGTGGGTTTGGGCCAAAATCCGGCGAATCCATCCGAGCTGATCTACATGGGATTGTTGTCTGACTAGAAGGTTCTTGAGGGAAGAGAGAGTTCTATCATTTAGAAAATACAGTTAACAACGAAAAAAAGAGATATAGAGAGGGTGGGGCAGATGGTGGGATTTCTTAGATTGGTTGGTGTGCTGACTGTATTCGGGGTAGGGTTCTCCCCATTTCTGGCACAACAGTTGTGGAATGATCCTTTTATTATCATGCAGGCATGGTGGTATAAAGCGGCCATTTTTGCCGGATTCGGGCTGATCTTTATTCCCGCCATTTTGGGTAATATCTTCGGCGTGGGGCGGGTGAAGTCAGGATTACCGGCGGTTGGAGTCATTCAGAGCGTCCAGCAGACGGGAACGTATATTAATGAGCAGCCGGAAGTCCGATTGGGTCTGACCGTTTCGCGCAAAGGCCGTGAGAAATATGATACCGAGCTGAGAACCATTATCCCGTTGACATCCATGGCCCAGTTCCAGCCAGGCAGCTTCGTCCCCTTAGTGGTCTCCGTGAAGGATGAGCGCAAGGTAGGGCTTGATCTGAAAGGCCATCTGTCCCAGGAAGATATGCAGCAATTGCTGAATGAGAAGATGGTGCAGCAAGGTGTGGCACCTGAGATGATGGATATTGCAAGAACGGGCGAGAAAGCGATGGCCAAAATTTTGGATGTTACTCCGCTTGGAAGCGGAGGTCATAATAAAATCAAGCTTCAGCTCAAGCTCAGCATTACAAAGTCCAGTGGTGAAACCTTTAATGTGACCACGCACAAAGAAATCTTGCCGTCTGCACTGCCTCAGGTTCAGCAAGGCCATATTATTAACGTGATCTATTCGAAGCAGGACCCATCGAAATTGGTGCTGGCACTGAATGTTCAAGAGGGGCAATTAAGTGACCTGTTCTCCTCCTGATGTGATCAATGTATTTTCTTCGAGAGCGTCAGCTTCTCCTCCTCCTGCACAACCAATGCAATTCATGCGAAGAGCCGCCCTGCATAGGGCGGCTTCTTCAGGTCTTTAGCAGCGCTGATTCCCTGCTGGGCATGAATGAGAGAGCGAATCATTGCTGCCCGGGAAGCTGAAAATCATGTTGTTCCATATAATAGGTCATTACTTGATGAAGCCACTCCTCTTCTTCCGGTGTGAAGGGGGAAGGAGACAAACTTGTCAGTGCTTCCAGGCTATCATCCTCCATCTCGGCCAGCGGTGCGTAATCCGCAAGCGAAGCATTTCCGAGCATGTCCATATTCATCTGCAGCTGCATACGGATCAACTCCTGAACTTCAGGAAGCTCCACCGGGCATCCGGCCAATTTCTTCACTTCCTGGGTCAGTCGAATAAATTGTTGATCGAGTTCGGTTTGTGATTCAGTGGTCCGTTCAAACAGAGAATCAATGACGCTTGAGTCCAGCTGCTGATAAAGCCATTCTTTTTGCTCCTGCTCTGTTTGCATGCCGTGAATAAGACTTAGAAGCGCTGAGCGATCCACCTCCTGTTCCGAGGCAATCAGTTTCAATATGCGATCCATGGTATGCAGGGTAAGTTCGATTTCTTTTTGTTTCTGCTCCAGCATGTTTTTCTGCAACTGGAGGGTATCTGCCCAGTTAGAATCGAACGTTGGTTTACGAATCAGTTCCGAGATATGTTCAAGGCTATAGCCCAATGTCTTCAAACAGAGTATGTGCTGAAGACGCATCATCTCATTGTAGTCATAAAGCCGGTGTCCTGACTTGGGATCTTTATGTGGTGTTAGCAGTCCAATTTCATCGTAATAGCGGAGAGTTCGCACGGATACACCCGTTTTTTTGGAAAAAAGCCCGATGGTAAGTGGCACAATATCCTTGGACATCGCGTTTTGTCCTCCTTTGACGTGGTACCCTGCAGGGGATGAACTCATCATATCCCCTGACGTAACTGGAGGTGCAAGTGTTTTTTGGGCTATCGTCAAATGATCCCAAGGCGCATCCGATAAGAGAACAAAACTTCTCTTGATTCACCGGCAAATATGCGGGCAGCCAGCTGTCTGAACTCCTCTGCGATTGTGAGCAAATCAGTGGCTCCGAGTTTCACTGCCGTTTGCAAGCCGCCTTGGCTCAGGGCCAAATTGACATAACGATCCGCATCGAACGTTTCATGGTGATGAAACACAATTTCACGCGAATAACGGAATAAGCCGGACTGCTCTATCTGCTGCAAATGCCCGTCTTTACTCCATTTATGTGCCTGATTTTCCTGAGGGGCCAGACTTGCTGCCCGGTGATCTGCCTCCGTATTCAGATGCAGGTAGGCTTGTTCCAGTTGCCAATCGATCACTGGCGGCCAGTCACAGTCGTAGGCTGCAAATATGCCTCCTGGACGCAGTACACGTGCAAATTCATGCAGTGTGGATTGGGGCTCCATCCAGTGGAACGACTGTGAACAAGTCACGATATCGACACTGCCATCCGGTAGTCCCAGTTCGTGGGACAGGCCGGATACAAAGCGGAGATGGTCCGGCTTGCCCGCAGCTTCCCACTTGGACTGCGCCACAGCTCTCATGTCGTCGCTTGGTTCCACGCCAATAACACGTTCTGCTTCATTTAACCAAATCCACGAAGATAATCCGGTACCACAGCCAACATCCGCGACCATGCGAGGTTTGCTGCCCAAATAATTCGTCAGAATATCCACGACTTCAGTGGGCGCAGCAGGTCGGTTCTGGTCATATAACGTACCAAAACCTTTGAATCGTTCCACATTATTACGTCTAATGTCTTGCATGGACAAGCCTCCTTCAGGATATGAACGGATAGGAAAGCAAAAGATTCAAAGATCAAAAGCATAAAAGATTCAAAAGAATTAAAACGTAATCAGAGCTCCATTATATCATTCATTTTTCAACTCGTTGTTAACGACCTGCTGCAAATGTTCTACCGCTTTGATATGTCGTCTGAGCAATTCCTGTCCGATGTGAGGAGGTTTAACTACGGTCAGGTCTGAACCGAACGACATCAGGAAGGAATACAGCCATTCGCCTTCATTCAGTTCAAGAGCGACGCGAAGCCTGCCGTCAGGCTCTTTTTCAACGCGCGACGGCTCAAAAACATCATATATCCTGTACGAAATGGCACTGGAAAACAGCATTTCCACAGGAACCTGCTTGTTGGGCACAGGCTGATCGCTGTCTGTAGGTCCGGTGGTTGTATGCTGATCGAGTGGCCGTTGCAGCAGTGTAAGCTCGGAAACGCGCTTCATCTTAAAGGTCAGGGCTTCCGTCTGACCTGGTCTGTTCTGATCCTTTCCTTTGAAGTACCAGGTATTGTTTTTAAATATTAATTTGATGGGGGCGATCGTCTCAACGCTGGGTTCCCCGTTGGAGTCCACATAGTGAAACGTAATCCATTGATTCGTAAATATCGCCTGCTTCACCTGATTGAACAGTTCCCTTTCCTGCAACGGAATGCTGCCCCATGGGGAGAAATCAAACTCGATCCAATCCAGCTTATGATCAAACAGGGTGGTTAAACGTTTGAGCATATGGGCAGTGTTGAGGTGAGGGATGGCGCTGACGCTATATAATCCAAGCAAAATTTCATTCTGATCGTCTTCCGACAAGAGGGATTTGTCCATGACAAAGTTGTCCATCAGATGAATACCGCCATGTTTTCCCGTGGTTGTGTATACGGGGATACCTGCCGCACTCAGTCTGTCGATATCACGGTACACCGTGCGCACGGATATCTCGAACAAACGCGCGAGCTCGGGGGCGGTAGCTTTCTTTTTCTCCAATAACAGCAATAGCATTCTGAATAATCGGTTATTTTCCATGCCGACATTATACCATGACAATAGGTGTCAGGGTATGGGTGGTACACTGGATGTACAGTGTTACGAAGATGATAAGGAGGAATGGATGATGTCGATGAAAGACGGATTTTTCTGGGGTGGCGCAACGGCTGCCAATCAGTTTGAAGGTGGATGGGACAAGGGTGGCAAAGGCCCAAGTACTTCCGATATGATGACAGGTGGAACGCACACGACACCGCGGCGGATTACGCCTGTACTGGAAGAGGGAACCTATTACCCAAGCCACGAAGCGGTTGATTTTTATGGTCATTACCAAGAAGATATTGCCCTGATGGCCGAAATGGGCTTCAAAATGTTCCGCATGTCGATCAACTGGTCCCGCATCTACCCGAACGGTTATGATCTGGAGCCAAACGAAGAGGGATTGCAGTTCTATGACAACGTCTTTGCCGAGCTGAAAAAGTACAATATTGAGCCGCTTGTGACGATTTCCCACTACGAGACGCCGTTCGGTCTGACCAAGAAATATAATGGCTGGGCTTCCCGCGAAGTCATTGATTGTTATATCCGATATTGTACAACCCTCTTCAACCGATACAAGGATCAGGTAAAATACTGGCTGACCTTCAACGAGATCAACTGTTTGACGATGCCAATGGGGTCATATATGGCGGCAGGCATCCTGTTTGAAGGCAAAGAAACGCTGGTTGATGGCGTTGATGATCCACAGACCCGCTTCCAGGCACTGCATCACCAATTTGTAGCAAGTGCAAAAGCGGTGAAGCTGGGACATGAGATCAACCCTGATTTCCAAATCGGCTGTATGGTCGCTTTCATGACAACCTATCCGAACACATGTAATCCAGACGATATATTGCTGGCACAGAAGAAGGACCAAATTTCTAACATGATCTGCGGAGATGTACAAGTTAGAGGAGCGTATCCCGGCTTCGCCAAACGCTTCTTTGCGGAACAGGGCATCCAGATCGAGATGCAGCCGGAAGACGAGCAAACACTGCGTGAAGGATGCGTGGACTTCTACTCGTTCAGCTATTACATGTCGATGGTTGAAAGTGCTGATGATTCGTTGGAGAAAACAGAAGGAAACCTTCTTGGCGGCATCAAAAATCCGTATCTGGAGGCTTCTGATTGGGGCTGGCAGATCGATCCGAAAGGATTGCGTTACACCCTGAACCACCTGTATGACCGTTACCAGATTCCATTGATGGTCGTGGAGAACGGGCTGGGTGCAGTGGACGTGGTCGAGGAAGATGGCTCCATTCAGGATGACTATCGTATTGATTATTTGAAGGGTCACATTGAACAAATGAAAGAAGCCGTTGCCGATGGAGTAGATCTTATCGCTTACACGATGTGGGGATGTATCGATCTGGTTAGCGCATCCACGGGCGAGATGAAGAAGCGTTATGGCTTCATTCATGTGAACAAGGACAATGACGGTAATGGTGATCTGAGCAGAACACCGAAGAAGAGCTTCCATTGGTACAAAAAAGTCATTGAATCCAATGGCGAGGAGCTATAAGTTTTCACTTTAAAATGGATTTATGACTTGAAAGAACCTCACGGGTGCTGGGTGCACCCGTGAGGTTCTTTTGCTTGATCCACTTCTGGTATGGGGCAGATCATGTGCATGAAAACAAGAGAGTCTAAGCCAGGGGCTTAGACTGCAATAGGGAGACTCGCTCCAGGTATCGCTGATAAAACCATATGCATACGGCAAGCCAGCATCCACTCATAAAGTATCCTCCCACCACGTCACTGGGATAGTGGACCCCCAGATAAATTCGGCTCATTCCAATCATTAATATAAACATTGCACTTACGATAATCATCAGTACACGGCCAACTGCGGTGGGGATATGCTTCCAAATCAAGAAGGCCAGTCCACCATACAGGCTGAATGCTGCCATGGAATGTCCGCTCGGAAAGCTGTAACCACTCACTTCAATAATCCGGTGAATGGTTGGTCGGGCGCGGTGAAACATAAGCTTCAGCAGGGTATTCAATATCGCTGAGCCTGCAATGACGCAGCCCAGAAACAGAAGTTCACGTCGGTGTTTCAAAAAGACATACAATACGACCATTGAAAGGATCGTAATGATAACAACAGGTATACCGCTGCCAATCCAGGTGAACAGCTCCATCCAGTGGGTCATGCCTTGTGATTCCATGCCCTGTATCCACGTTATCAGGGAATCGTCAAATCGGTGTATTTGATTATCACTAATAGACAGGGCAATGATTGAAAACACAGCAAGGCTCAGTGCTGCGGAGAGTAGTGGGATGGAAATGTTCTTTTTCAAATTTTGCCTCAATAGTTATGTTCCTCCAGGGTGTCTGTTTTCTTATCGTTTTCTAATTTCCCTTTTAAGCTGCTCCCAGAAAAGAGGGCTATGATCAAAAACAGGTTTTTTAAATTGGGAAAGGGGATGCTTATGTCTTTCATATTATTCGATTACGAACTTTTTCACTGGATTAACCAGCAAGCGGGTCAGCTCACATACTTGAATGGCATCATGATATTTTTAGCGAAGTTTTCACTTTTTATGTTCCCGGTGGGAATGATTGTGTATTGGATATCGAAGAGTCAAAGAAACCGCATGATGGTGCTCCAAGCCATTCTGGCAGCATGTTCCGGTACCGCCGTCAGTTTTATTACAGGTCACTTGCTATACAGAGATCGGCCATTTGTATCCCACTCGGTCATCCAATTAATCAGCCATACCGCAGATGCTTCCTTTCCAAGTGATCATGCGACGGTTGCCTTTGCATGTGCCACTGTCTTTTGGCTGGGTCACGTCAGGTACCGATGGGGGTGGGTTCTCGTTGCCGCTTGTATTGCATTTGCCCGAGTATGGTCTGGAGTACACTACCCTTCGGATGTAATTGCAGGCGCACTCGTTGGTGTGGCAAGCGCTTGGGGAATTGGACGGATCTTTATCCATATCCCGTTTCGATTCAAATTTTTTCAGGATGCACGTATACGGGAAGCAGAATAGTCACGGTGGTTCCTTCATCTTCCCGGCTATAGATGAATATCTTTCCGTTGTATCGTTTGATGAGACGTTCCGCGATGGAGAGTCCCAAGCCCGTACCGCCTTGCTCACGGGTACGGGCTTTATCCACACGGTAGAAGCGGTCAAAAACATACGGCAAATCTTCTACAGGAATACCCATGCCTTTATCAGATACCTGAATAGATACATCGTTGTCACGTCGCGTTCCACAGATCTGAATCTCTTTGGTCAGTGGTGAATATTTAACGGCGTTATCCACTAATATTCGCAGGACCTGCTCCAGATGTTGAGGAAGGATCTCCATTTCAATACCGGATAGGCGCTCCAGATCAATGTCAAAGGTAGCGTCCGGGTGTAGCTGCACCACGTTGGTGAGCGCATGCTGCACAGTCTGGCAAAGATCGACCGCAGCTTCTACTGTAATGTGACCGTACTCGGATTGGCTAAGCATTAACAGTTCATTCAGGATGTTTTTTAACCGTTTAAGTTCCTGGGCCGAGACATCAAGGGACTCATTCAAGATAGTCGGGTCATGCTTGCCCCAACGGTTTAACAGGGAAATATGCCCTTCAATGATGGCCACGGGTGTACGCAGCTCATGCGAAGCATCTTCGACAAACTGTTTTTGTTGCTGAAAAGAAAGCTCTAGTTCATCCATTAGGCGGTTGAACATCCGGGCAAGATTGGACAGTTCATCGTGTTGATCCGGCACATCAACCCGCTCATGAAGTCCTTTTTGCTGGATCTGGATCATCGTTGCATTCATAGTCATAATGGGCTTGACGAATTGGCGTGATAACAAAAATGCGCCCAGAAGGCTTAATCCCACAGCTGCAATCCCCCCGCCAAACATCACCAACACCAGCATATCGCTTAATTGATCCGTATTTTCGAGATTGTTCACGATTTCAATCGTCCCGCTGAAATGTGTGGTTATGAGGGGGATCTCATGATTAGCAGGTGATCTTCGTAATGCCATGCAGTGATCAAAATGCGTTTTTGCACCCTTTGCGGCTCGACCCACTGTTTAGAAAGGCCATTGGTTACTTCAAGCAGCGCATTACCGTTCTGATCTAGAATGCGGATCATCTGGTTCTCCTGATTCAACTTGGTAATGAAAGAACGGTTAGATGCAATTTGCGCTGCGGATACTTCTTTCTCTTGGAGGTAACCTTCGATCTCATTCATGCTCTTCTCAATGTTTTGTTCTTCCTGAACCGTGAGCCATTCAATGATGACAAAGTACTGGACAATGTTATACACAATAAACAGTGTGCCCAGCAAGAGCGAGATCCAGATCGTGAGTTTCCAGCGAATAGAGCCACGGGTATGGGGGAGATATTTTCGAATCCAGCGCATCATTTCTGAATCCCGTAACCCAAACCTCGTATCGTCTGCACAAAGCTGGGGGAGCCTGGAGCATCGATTTTATTGCGCAAATAACTGATATACACATCGACCACATTGGTCTCCACATCAGCATCGTATCCCCACACAAGATCAAGCAGCACTTCCCGAGTCATGACACGACCAATATTTTGCATGAGGATGACAAGCAGATCGAATTCGCGTTTGGTTAATTCAACAATTTCTCCGTATTTTTGAAAAATTCGCGCCTCCAGGTCCAGCTGCAATCCTTGATATTCAAGCAAGGATTGCTTACTCTCCGCGTTGGAACGGCGGAATAAGGATCTCATCCGTGCCAGCAACTCTTCTATGGCAAAAGGCTTGGGAATATAATCATCGGCTCCGCTGTCGAGTCCCATGACCCGATCTATCACACCATCCCGTGCCGTAATCATGATGATGGGCGTTTGTTTGATATTACGTATTCTTCGGCACACCTCTACCCCGTTAATTCCCGGCAGCATGAGGTCAAGCAGGATCAGATCCCAATCCTTTTCGAGTGCTAGTTCTAATCCCTGTCTTCCATCGTAGGCTACACTGACCGTGTAGGTTTCATGCAGCAGTTCCAGTTCTATAAAGCGAGCCAGGTTTTTCTCATCTTCAATCAGTAATATGTTTTTCATTAGAAATCGATCCATTCCTTTAATTTGGAGAAGCTAGATTGAGCTTGTAGGTTAAGCTTACCAAGTCCAGTGTACAACATTCAAATTGGAAAAGATTAAAAAATGTAATCTGATTTTCTTATCAAATTTTAATGAAGAAGGTATAGACTGGGGATTACTTCAGAACGAGAGGGAAGTGATCATGATGAGCCAGTCGAATAGGGTCCAATCTATTCATGCAACAACATCTGCCAACACACCTAATAACAAAATCAAACCTGAGCCTGCCAAGAGTTCATCCAAAACTTCAACAAAGAAAAAATCATCGGGGATAAGGTGGTTTGTTGCCCTAATCTGTATTGGTGCTGCAGGGGCAGCAGTGTTTTTCTGGTCCCTTCTGTCAAAAACACCGTATTACATGCTGTGGAGAATGTGGCTGGAATTCAAGCCACACCGCCTGTTGCATCTGCCAATCCAGTCAAACAAGCGCAATCACCATCATCTACAGTATCGTCGCAAGCACAGCAAACCGTTCAGTCACAAACCACAACTTCAGCGATTCCGGCTGTACAGTCAACAAATCATATTGCTGCAGCCAAGGATATTGCCAAGACTTACGCCAATATGCCTCCAAGCAAAGCTGCTGCAGCACTGGCTCAATTGAGCGATCTGGAGATTGTGTATGCCATGACCGAGATGTCCACAGAACAGAGAGCGCTAATTTGGAGCAAAATGGACCCGGACCGGGTTGCCGACCTTTCGGTGCAAATGAAGCCTCGCAATTCGGCTACCGATCATGAGCTTGCCCTTATTCAGCGTCAAATCAAAAAGCAAAACAGCAACATAGCCAATCAATCGGTCAAGGAACTGGTACATACCTTCTCCAAGATGTCTTCCCCAAGTGCAGCCCGTCTTATCCAAAAATTGTTCCAGACGGATTCTGCCAAAACGATAGAGGTGTTGAAGAAGATGGACGTGAATACAAGAGCGAGTATTTTAACGGTGATGTCCGGTGACTCAGTCATGATGGATACAGCGAAACAGATTTCCCAGTCTTTTCTGAAATAACAAAAGAACAGGACCACAACCCAAGCAATAGTTCGAAAAAGCATCCCATATCGGGCCTTTTTATTAGTATCGGAAATGTCCCGGAACACAAATAATGCCCTCTTGTTTCCTAATAGGAAGTAAGAGGGCTAAAAATATGCTCTTTCGTTTGTATGGAGCTTTGTTAACCTGTTGGAAATCAATTCAATTCATTTAGTTGCAGCATATATTCATACGCCGTAATACCGAATACCCGTTTAAAGTGTCTGTTCAGATGAGTCAGATCGACAAATCCACATTCGGCTACAGCAGAGTAGATATCCTTATGTTTCTCGATGGATTGACGTGCATGTTCTACCTTGCAGTTCAGGAAAAATTGGTAAGGGGATATGCCGGCATGTGATTTGAACTCACGAATGAACTGGAACTTGGACATGTTGAATTCAGCACACAGGTCGTCCAATTTCAGCACATCTTCAATGCTGCAAAACATCATTTCCTTGGCTTTTCGGACCAGATTGTCCTGAGGCCGCCATAGCTTGGTTTCCATTTCCGATTGGGAGAGCAACTGCACTAGGTCAAAGAACAGTTCACTGCACTTCGCTTCATCCTGTCCGTTCTGAACAGCCTCGTTCAGCATCAGAATGCTTCGTGCGAGCTGAGGATCATAGACGATGGGAGTGGTAAACCGCAATTCCTTCTTCCCGAGAATCTCTTCGACCAAATCCGGCTTCAGGTAAAGCATCACGTAGTCTATACCATCTTTGTCATATGAGCTTCCATCGTGGGACTGTTCCCGGTTGAATAACATCACGCCGTTTTTGTGGGAGGCCTGATAATGACCGTCCAGATGGTATTGCTGAATACCACGCAGGGTTACTCCAACCGCATATTCCTCGTGACAATGCTTTTTATAGGCGAAATCCGTAAAGCTGGCGGATAGAGCCAGTACATCCTGTGATTTTTTATAGTTGAAACATTCCACGCGCTGCGCACCTCCCATACCTTAAATGATTCCCGATACCATAATGGCTGAGTATAACAAAAAGAGGGCCATAAGGATACTCAGTACTTTTTGATGACGATTCAGCAGCGTTCTGAACATGGAGCCAAAGACGGCCCAACTAGAGTATGCCAGAAAACCGATGAGGGTAATGAGCAGCACGAATAGTGACGATGATAGCGAACTGTCGTAATAGGGCAGTACATAGCTGGGGATGACCGTAAACGTGAACAGAACCACTTTTGGATTCAGAAACTGCATGAGTAAACCGTTCCAAAATCCGGTAACATGCTTCGTTGCTGTTTCGGTAGAACCCATTTTGTAGACCTGATACGCCAGATACACCATATATAGACCGCCAACAATCTGCATCACACGGAGAATGCCAGGCAAAATGCCAGCAAGAACATGATTGAGAAAAGCTGAAGCAGCAAGCAGCAGCCCGAATGCAAGTGTGGCTCCCCACACATATTTCATCGTTTTCTTAGCACCAACCTGTTGCGCAGAAGAAAGAATCACAATATTGCTGGGGCCTGGTGTGAAGGTAACGACAATGCAATAGATCAAAAATGAAGTGAAATTCATGGTGAACGCCTCTTTTCTGACTCGTCTTATTCCATGAATGATACGATGTGAAGGGATGATCTTATAGTACATTATTGCAGCAGTTAACATTTGAGCAGGAAAAAAATGATGAATTCGGAATAGGTAAAACGGTTTCCTTTTTATATGATTGCGTTTACAATTTAAGCAGAATGTTATAGCTGACAGACGACTTGAGGAAGTGAACAGATGAAAAAACTGCTGCTGGTCTATATTTTGTTAATCTCAGCGTTTGTGTTGTATGTGTTTCAGTTTGAATACGCCGGTCAGGTGAATGGTACCTGGGAAGACCGGGGGCTGCGTGGAGATATTGGCGAAACTTACATGATGATTACTTTCCAGTCCGGACTGGAATATTGGAAGAGTCCCCTGAAAGGCTTCGAAGATGCCGGGGATGCGCTTGGTGTAACCGTGGAATACCGCGGAGCTACCCGGTATGATGCGAAGGAACAGACGACGGTTATCGAGCAGGCCATTGCTCGCAAGCCAGCAGGAATGGCCATATCGGCCATCGACCCGCAATCGCTGATTCCGGTGATTAGCAAAGCAATGGACGCGGGCATACCTGTCGTGTTGTTCGATGCCGATGCACCAGGAAGTCGGGCCTATTCTTTTCTCGGGACGGACAATTACAAGGCAGGCGTAACGGCTGCTGACAAAATGGCTGAACTGATGGCTCGGGAAGGGGAAGTTGCAGTGTTGACCCTTCCTGACCAGCAGAATCATGAAGAGCGAACAAAGGGATTTCGCGATACGATTCAGCAGCGTTATCCTTTGATGAAGATTGTTGAAGTCGCCGATGGACATGGAGACGCAATGGTATCAAGAGACGAAACGATCAGGCTGCTGAAGGCTCATCCGAAGCTGGCTGGCATTTTCGTGACCGAAGCGACCGGAGGAGCAGGTGCGGGTGAAGCGGTACAGAATTTGAAGGGGGCTCGTTCGCTCGCACTTATATCATTCGATACCAATAAAGCCACACTGGACATGATCAAGGGAGGCACGATTTCCGCAACCATCGCACAGGGAACCTGGAACATGGGATATTGGTCACTTCAATATTTGTTCCATCTGCATCACCAGTTGACGGTACCCGCTCCATCCTCTCTGGATGAGAATGCACCACTTCCGGTCACGGTGGATACCGGAATTTCCGTGGTGACCCGAACGAATGTGGATGATTATTATGCCAAATAACGCTGATCCACAGGAGAATTTCCGGGGCAGGGAAGCAAGACGCATTCGAATGATGGGGAGACTGCAACGTTTGCGTTTGCGCAATATGCCGCTGCGTTATCAGTTAATGCTGCTGTTTTTACTATTTGCCATCGTGCCTTCCGTAGGACTGGGCGTGCTGGTGAACTGGACCGTGGAACGGATTGTAGAGCGGCAGGTTGAGGGGCATACGATGCAGCTCATTGGCAAAGTGAATGAAGCGCTCGACAGCAAGATGGAGAACCTGCAAAACATGACGTATCTGATTGCGTTTGATCGGAACGTGGGTGCTTTTATGCAAGGAAAAACAGCATCGGATAAAGATACACGCACAGATTCATCCAGCCAGGAAGGAAATACGGAAGCGGAACAAGATCAGCTGTATGGGATCAAGCAAACCTTGCAGGGTTTTACGACGCTTTATCCGGAGATCGCCGGAATCGTTCTCGTCAATGGAAGCGGTGACTATATCAGCAATGAGATGTACCCCCGATCGAAGCAAAGCCTCACCCAGGAAAACTGGTATGTGAAGGCTTCTCAAAATCCAGGCATTTTTACGGTGCTGGGGCAGCCGCTGGATCGGAATATAACCACACATGTGAGGTACAAGGATAATGAGATTGTATCTGTTGCGCGTTCCATAACGGATGAAGCATCGGGACGTATACTTGGCGTTGTTATGATTGATCTCAAGCTTCGGTCTGTCTCTCAGGCTGCCAGAAATGTAACCCTGGGTAAATCCGGTTATGTGATGGTAACCGATGAGGAAGGGAGGAGCGTATATATGCCTGAACACCCTTTGGTAGAACAGATTCCGGCGGAATGGTTCCAATCCGGCGACAGCGGAACGTTCAATGCTGAGGCGGGTGGAAAGGAGCTTTTATTCATGTACCAGTCCTCTACGTTTACGGGCTGGAGAACGGTGGGTGTATTTCCTGCACGGGAATCGATCACGGAAGTGCGGCAGATTCAGTTTTATGTGGTCAGCTTTGTGTTCGTGGTATGTTTGTTCGGACTGAGCGCCTCCTCTTGGTTCTCGCGTTCCATCGCGCAGCCCATCTTTCGGCTGATGTCTTATATGCGCAGGGCGGAGACGGGAAATCTCAGGGCGGGCCGCTGGAGCGACAGGGCGGATGAAATTGGCATGCTGGGCAGAAGTTTTAACCGGATGCTTGCACAGATCCGTCAGCTTATCTCCCTGAATGAATTAAAGGAACGGCAGAAGCGTGAGGCTGAAATGCGCAGCTTGCAAGAGCATATCAAACCCCATTTTCTATACAATACACTGGATACAATTCATTGGATGGCCCGTAAGGAAGGAGCGGACGATGTATCGAACATGGTTGGCGCTCTTTCCAGACTGTTTCGCATCGGACTCAGCAAAGGGGATGATTTCATTCCTCTCCATTCCGAGCTTGAGCACATAACCAGTTATCTGCAAATTCAACAGACCCGGTACCGTGACCGACTGCAATACGAGCTAATCGTTCCGGACGATCTGCGTGATTTGTTCGTACTCAAGCTGCTGCTTCAGCCCCTTGTTGAAAATGCGATTTATCATGGCATCAAGGGAAGACGAGGGCCAGGCAAGATTCGGGTGGAGGCCAAAACAGAACAAGGAAGACTGCTGCTGCGGATTCAGGACGATGGAGCGGGCATGTCGAGTGAGCGGCTTGCAGAGATGGAAGGGCTGTTGGCAGCACCCTTGGAAAGTCTTGAAACGGCATCCTTGTCCGGAAAGGCTGGCAAAAGCTACGGCATGTTGAACGTACAGGCACGTATACAGTTGGTTTATGGTATCGAATATGGCATTGTGCTGGACAGCAGGGAAGGTGTGGGTACCTGTGTGCAGGTCATTCTTCCGCTGTTGAGAGAGCTTCCGGCAGGACAGTCATTTGATAGGGAAAGGGGGCAGGAGAGCGGATGAAGAAATTCATATCAACGACAACAAACACCGCAGAGGATAAAAGGTCGGCTCCGTTAACTGCGACGGAGGACAGGCTTGCGGAGAAGCTTTACCAGGTACTGATTGCCGATGACGAGCCGATCATTCGTGAGGGCATTCGGGATTCAATCGACTGGGTGGCCCTGGGCATGGAGGTTGCCGGAGAAGCAGAGGATGGGGAGGAAGCGCTGGAACTGGCTGCCAGCCTGAATGTGGATATCGTACTGGTTGATATGAATATGCCTTTTCTGAACGGAATCGAGCTGATTCGTCGTCTTCAGGACGATTG
Source organism: Paenibacillus sp. 1A_MP2 (assembly GCF_052244825.1). Taxonomy (NCBI): domain Bacteria; kingdom Bacillati; phylum Bacillota; class Bacilli; order Caryophanales; family Paenibacillaceae; genus Paenibacillus; species Paenibacillus sp. 1A_MP2. The sequence goes on from NZ_JBQQCS010000001.1 coordinate 2,123,132, forward strand.
CCCGAATTGCCGCTGTCTCATCATATCCGGACATGATGAATTTGCTTATGCCCAAGAAGCCGTTCGGCTTGGGGTAGAGGATTATATATTGAAGCCTGTTCAGGCAGAACAGCTGTATGCTGCCCTTGCGCGACTGCGCCAGCATATGGATGAAGAACATATGCGAACCACGTATGTGCAACAGGCAGCCGACCAGATTGAACGGAATATCCCGCTGCTGCGCCAGCGTTTTTGCCTGGATTGGCTGGAAGGTTCAGTCAGGGGACGGAGCTGACGGGGCAACTCGCGTTTTTGCGTCTGCCACCTGCGCCGCCTGTACAGATTGGAATCGTCCGCTGGCCTGCTGCAGAAGCACGTCAGACGGTGATGCATGAGAGTGACCGCCAATTGTTTCTTTTTGCAGCAGAGAATATTGTTGATGAATTGCTGGGACAGCTTCCACATGTCCTGTTCAGGGAAGTGAATGGATTGATTGGCATATGTCTATGGCAGAAGGCACCGGAAGGGATTGTATCCACAATGGAGCAGAAAATCAGTTCTTGCCTGAATATCGCTGTTCATGCCTATATGGAGCAACACACAGGGACATTGGAGGAGGCGCCGGACACATATCGACGATGCCGTGAGAAAGTATTTGGAGAAGCCCGGTTGTCTCCGCTGGTTCGCCGGGCACGTCAGCTCATTCAAGAGAATTATGCGGATCGGGAGCTGACATTGGAATCGCTCGCTGTCCGTCTGAATGTATCTGCGGTGTATTTGGGCCGGGTGCTCAAGAAAGAACTGAACGATTCCTTTGTTACTCTGGTTACACACGCCCGCATCCGCAAGGCGGTACAACTGCTCGACGCTACAGCATGGTCTATCTACGACATTGCTGAGCAGGTAGGGTACGATACGCAGCATTATTTCAGCACCGCATTCAAAAAAACGATGGGTATGTCGCCTGTACAATATCGCAAAAGCGGGGAACAGGCAGCAGCAACGATACAGCTAATCAATCTTAGGAAAAGACAGAGAGATACAATTGGATCAAGAGGATATGTCCTACTTCCATGAAGGAGGGCATATCCTTTTTTTGTTCACAGATGTCTTACAACAAACCAGGTTACCTGGGAGCTTTAATTGAGCATAATCAAGTTGAAATTTTATAAAAAAAGTTCAAATGCAGCAAAGACCATACTGTTCCCGAATGCTACGATGGGTTCAGACAGGATTTACAGCTTGGATGTACCCGACATATTGTAAGCGTTATCTTATGATTCATTCAAGTCTGTATGATTTGAGGAAAGGGGAACTTCATATGAAAAAAGGAGCACTGTTCATCTGGCTTCTGGTGATGACTTTGGTCCTCTCTGCCTGCAATCTGGCCGAGAGTGAGACAGGCAGCAAGGCCAAAGGGTATGTCGGCATTTCAATGCCAACCAAATCCTCCGAACGTTGGGTAGGGGACGGGGAAAACATGGTCCGCCTGTTCCAGGAACAGGGGTACAAGACCGATTTGCAGTACGCTGAGGACGTCGTCGAAAATCAAATCTCTCAGATTGAGAACATGATTACCAAGGGTGTGGATGTCATGGTGGTTGCTTCCGTGGACGGCAATACACTAACGGACGTGATCAAGAAGGCGCATGATCAGGGCATACAGATCATTTCGTACGATCGCCTGATTCGCAACACCCCTTACTTAACGTATTACGCCACGTTCGACAATTTCAAGGTGGGTGTGCTTCAAGCCTCTTACATTGAGCAGAAACTTGGGCTTAAAGAAGGCAAGGGACCTTACAACATTGAGCTGTTTGGCGGATCTCCCGATGACAATAACGCATATTTCTTCTTTGACGGAGCTATGTCTGTCCTGAAGCCATACATGGATTCCGGCAAGCTGGTCGTGCGAAGCAAGCAGATGACGATGGCCCAGATTGCGACGCTGCGTTGGGACGGAGCTTTGGCCCAATCACGAATGGATAATCTGCTCAGTGCCTATTACTCGGGAGACAATCTGGATGCGGTGTTATCCCCGTATGATGGGATCAGTATCGGGATCATCTCATCGTTAAAAGGCGTGGGATATGGTAAAGCGAACAAGCCGCTGCCGGTGATCACGGGTCAGGATGCCGAGCTGGCATCAATCAAATCGATTGTGGCGGGGAACAGACCCAGACTGTATTCAAGGATACCCGCAAGCTGGCGGAACAGACGGTAGAGATGGCCAACAGCATTTTGCAAGGGAAACCGGCAGAAGTGAATGATGATAAATCATATAACAACGGAATTAAGATCATACCGGCTTATCTGCTTGATCCCATTTCAGTGGACCGAACCAATGTGGAGAAGGATATTGTGGGCAGTCAATATTACACCAAAGAAGAAATTGGACTGAAATAACCTAGTGAAAGGAGCGGGTCCCATGGCCGGAATTATTCTGGAGATGAAAGGAATCACCAAAACCTTCCCTGGCGTCAAAGCGCTGGAAAACGTCAATCTCAAGGTCAGAGAAGGCGAAATTCATTCGCTATGCGGTGAAAACGGTGCAGGCAAATCGACGCTGATGAAGGTGCTGAGCGGTGTATATCCGCATGGAACATACGACGGGGACATTTTGTTTGAGGGAAAGACATGTGAATTCAGGGACATTAAGCAGAGCGAGGAACTGGGAATTGTCATTATCCATCAGGAGTTGGCTCTTATTCCCTACCTCTCCATTGCGGAAAACATCTATCTGGGCAACGAACGTGCCAGCAAGGGTATCATTGACTGGAAGGAAACGTATGTGGGTACCCGAGAATTGCTGGGCAAGGTAGGGCTGACCGAAAATCCGAATACGCTTGTATCCAATATCGGTGTGGGCAAGCAGCAGCTGGTCGAAATAGCGAAAGCGCTCTCCAAAAAGGTGCGGCTGCTCATTCTGGATGAGCCCACCGCTGCCTTGAACGAGGATGACAGCGAGAATCTGCTTCAATTAATGCTGGAATTCAAGAAGCAGGGCATTGCCTGTATCCTGATTTCTCACAAGCTGAATGAGGTGTCGAAGGTGTCTGATTCAGTAACCATTTTGCGGGACGGCAAGACGATTGAGACGCTGGATATGAGTAAGGACAACGTAACTGAAGACCGGATTATTAGTGGAATGGTAGGCCGTGATCTCACCAGCCGTTATCCGGAGCGCCATGCGAACATCGGTGAAGTCATCCTGGAGGTGAAGGACTGGACGGTCTATCACGAGCATCATGCTGATCGCAAGGTGCTGAATCAGGTCAACATGAACATCAGACGAGGAGAGATCGTAGGCATTGCCGGTCTGATGGGGGCCGGACGCACAGAGCTGGCCATGAGTATTTTTGGCAAATCCTATGGACGCAACATCACGGGACAGCTCATCAAAGATGGCAAACCCATTCAGAACAACAGCGTAACAGAAGCCATTCAGAATGGCTTTGCCTACGTGACAGAGGATCGCAAGGAGTATGGCCTCATTTTAATGGATGATATCAAGCGCAATATTTCGCTGACGGGTCTTAACAAGCTGACTCGAGGCGTCGTTGTAAACGAGCGTGAAGAAGTAGTTGTTGCCGAAGAGATGAAAAAAAGCATGAATATCAAAGCGCCGAGCATTTTGCAGAAAACCGGCAATCTGAGCGGCGGTAACCAGCAGAAGGTAGTGCTCAGCAAATGGATATTTGCCGGGCCGGATATTCTTATTTTGGATGAACCAACGCGCGGCATCGATGTCGGCGCCAAATTCGAAATTTATACGATTATTCATCGGCTTGCTGCAGAGGGCAAGGGTGTCCTGGTGATTTCGTCCGAACTGCCGGAGGTATTGGGCCTGTGCGACCGAATTTACGTGATGAATGCCGGGCGAATTACGGGAGAGGTCAACCGGGAAGAAGCGTCGCAGGAAACGTTGATGAGATATATGACCAAGTCAGGAGGCGGGAAGCATGGAAATGTTAACTAGACTGTTCAAAAACAATATACGCCAGTATGGCATGATTATCGCGCTGGTTGTAATTATGCTGTTGTTCGAGGTGTTGACGGGCGGGCTGCTGCTCAAGCCGATCAACATTACCAATCTGATTTTGCAAAACAGCTACATTCTGGTACTGGCCATTGGGATGGTGCTGGTCATTATTACCGGACATATCGATCTGTCGGTAGGTTCGATTGCCGCCTTTGTCGGGGCGGTTGCCGCGATTATGATGGTTGATTGGCAGCTTCCGGCCTGGCTGGCGGTCATTGCCTCACTCGTGGTTGGGGCATTAATCGGGGCGTGGCAGGGTTTCTGGATCGCGTACGTGCGAATTCCGGCATTTATTGTAACCCTGGCGGGCATGCTGCTCTTCCGCGGTTTGACGATGATTGTGCTGGAAGGCCAGTCCATCTCACCATTTCCGGGCGGATTCCAGAAAATTAGCTCAGGCTTCCTGCCGGATATCCAATTTTCAGGCCTCAGTCTTGTTTCCATCATCGTCGGTCTTGTGCTTACGGTCTGGTATATTGTGAATGAATTGCGCGAACGACGTTCCCAGCGAAAATACGGTTTTGAGGTGGTGCCTCAGGGGCTGTTCCTGCTCAAGCTGGTGGTGGTGGCTGCGGTTACAAATCTGTTTACGTTTATGCTGGCGAGCTACGCAGGCATTCCGAATATTCTGATTCTGCTGTTTGTATTGATCATCGTTTATTCCTTTGTCATGAATCGTACTGTCATGGGTCGTCATGTTTACGCACTCGGAGGCAATGAGAAGGCTGCAGGCTTATCTGGGGTCAAAACGAAAAAAGTGACCTTCTGGGTATTTGTCAACATGGGCGTGATGGCCGCCATTTCCGGACTGATCTTTGCGGCCCGGCTGAATGCAGCGACGCCAAGAGCCGGTACCAACTTCGAGCTGGATGCCATTGCAGCCTGCTTTATTGGCGGCGCTTCCGCTTCTGGCGGCATCGGAACGGTATTTGGCGCCATTATCGGCGGGCTGGTCATGGGGGTTCTGAATAACGGAATGTCCCTCATTGGTCTGGGTATTGACTGGCAGCAAGGGATCAAGGGATTGGTACTTCTGCTGGCGGTGGCTTTTGACATTTATAACAAAAACAAAAGATCGGCATAATCCGGTGTTGTAATGCTGGATGGAGGCAGAGTTCTCCGTAATACATCCTTTGGATGCATCGGAAGGCTAGATGAATTGAACTAAACATTTACACGATAACGGAGAGGACAGAAATAACTTGAAGAAGCGGAGCGTTCGCCTTTATCCCCGGATTTTCCCCTTTGAAAAAGGGAATTCAAAAAAATCTGGGGATAACAGCGATCGGAAGGTTGTTCTGTCATCGGAGTGGCAAGTGTACATATTCTTTAGTTCAATTTATATAGATGAAAAGAATACTTTGAAACAACAAATGAAAAAGCAGAAACAGACCATCATCCGCAGGATTAGGTCTGTTTTCTGTTTTTTTCGATATTCACATCAAGGCATCCAGAAAACGGGTTGCGATGCCGAAATAGATAAACAACGACAAAATATCATTCAGTGTTGTAATTAATGGGCCGGAGGCGACCGCAGGGTCTACTTTGAAACGACTGAGCAGAAGGGGAATGCAAGTGCCGGTCAGTGTTCCGATGACGAGAGTGAAGAAGAGTGATACGCCGATAATCGCTCCAAGCAGCCAGTCACCTTGCCAGAAATAGGCGATGACCGTAATCATCAAGCCGCATACAAGTCCAATCATTAGGCCTACCTTAATCTCCCGGCCAATCAGCGCGAGCACTGTGGCCTTGTCCAGCTTGCGTCCAATCAGTCCACGCACAACGACAGCGAGAGATTGTGTCCCTGTATTCCCCGTCATGCCGGCTATCATGGGCATGAAGAACGCGAGGGCCACAACCTGATTCAGTGTGTCCTCGAAAAAATCCACAATGCTTCCCGAGATCAGTCCGATGAATAACAGTAAAATCAGCCAAGGAAGGCGACGTCTGACAGCAACCAGCGGTTTGGTATCAAAATCGATGTCTTTGCTGCCTCCACCCATTTTGGCGATGTCTTCACTGGCCTCGTCCATAATAATATCAATGACATCATCCATTTGGATCACGCCGCATAATCTGTGATTCTCATCCACGACAGGCAGAGCCATAAACTCATAACGCTGCAACAGCTGTGCGGCTTCTTCCTGGTCCATATCGACGGTTGCATGGATGACACGCCGCGTCATCAGCTCTTCCACTTTGGTCTTATCATCTGCCTCAGCAAGGGATTGATAACTCACGACTCCGACCAGTTTGCCTTCATCATCCGTGACATACAGGTAACTGGTCGCTGGAATGAGCAGCGATGCCTGTGATTCTCTTAGCGCTTCTTTTGCTGTTTCATGTGATAACAGGGTGCGGTAACGATCGGTCATGATTCGCCCTGCCGTCTCCGGTGGATAGTTCAACACGGCGCGGATAATCGAAGAGTGATCCAGGTTCATCGTAGACAAGAGTTCTTCCCTGCGTTTGAGAGGTAGATCATGCATGAAGCGAATCAGATCACTTTTGTCCATCTGCTGCATGACTTCAAGGGTGCGTTCCGGGCCTAATTGTTCGAATAGATGTACCTGTTCTTGAAGCGTGAGCGCTTCTGCCATATCGGCGAGAACGTCAGGCTTGAATAAAAGCAAGAAGCGTTTCGTCTCTTGTTCAGGGAACTTTTTATATATGAGAGAAAGGTCGTATGGATGCAGCTCTTTGGCCCATTTATAAAATTCGGTCAGGTTTTGGGTTTGCACAAATTGCACAAGGAGCTCCGTAATCTCTTCAACCGAAAAATCTTTTTTGAGATGGGATCGGTTCATATGTAGTCTCCTTTCTAGATGGGTTCAACTCCGTATTCTTAAACGAAATGGGATGGCAGTTAAACAGCGACCACGGGAAATGGATATTGTAATCTTGCTAATGCATTCGATATGGGCTTACAAATCAATGCTGCCGGGATATACTTGATGTAGAAAACCCGATGAGGAGGAGACATGTGGAAACGGTTGTAAGAACACAATTGTTATCTCTGGTCGAACCGGAATATCAGAAATTCTCGGCTGCGCTCATTCCGAATATCACGAATCTGTTGGGTGTGAGACTGCCTGAAATACACAAGATGGCGAAACAAATTGTCAAAGAGGACTGGCGAGCCTATCTAAAAACCGCTGATGATGATTATTTTGAAGAAGTCATGCTGCAAGCGATGGCCATCGGTCATGCTCAAGCAGATATTGAAGAATTGCTGCAACATATCGCCTGGTTTGTCCCCAAAATAGATAACTGGTCCGTATGCGACAGCTTCTGCGGTGGATTGAAATATACGAAGGCACATCTGGATCAGGTGTGGCAATTCTTGCAGCCCTATTTGGTATCCAATCAGGAGTATGACATTCGCTTCGGTGTTGTGATGCTGTTGAACTTTTATATGGAAGAAAAATATATCAGCGAAGTTCTTGTCTCATTAGATCGCATTCGTCACGATGGTTATTATGTGAAAATGGCAGTGGCCTGGGCTATCTCCATCGCTTATGTGAAACAACCTGAAGCCACGCTACGTTATTTGCAGGACAATACCTTGGACGACTTTACGTATAATAAGGCTCTTCAGAAAATAACGGAGTCCTATCGTGTTGATTCGGAGACCAAACAGATCATCCGCAGTATGAAACGAAAATCGAAGAAACCGGTTCGTGTGTAGTATGTGTGCATAACGTGAAAAGAAATCAGATATAAACCTACGAGGGAAAGGACGATAGACGTATGAGAAAGAGCATCATGTGGACAAAAATGGAACTGGACGGTCGTCCGTGGGTATTGCTTGGCACCGAAAAAGGGTTATGCCGGGTTATTATGCCCAATGAAACCCTGGAGGATTGGGGGAGCTGGATTGGTCGAATTGCACCTGGCGTGGAGCTCGAAGAGAATGAAGCAGCGTTGAAGCAGACAGGTATGATGGATTGGCTGCAAGCCTATTTTGCCGGAGATAGAGTGGCTTTCACCGATGAAATCCCGCTTGATCTGATCGGAACAACATTCCAACAACAGGTATGGACAGAGCTGGGTCGTGTTCCTTATGGTGAGACAAGAACCTATGGCGACATTGCTGCTGCGGTGGGAAGACCTTCTGCGGTGCGAGCTGTTGGGGCCGCCAATGGAGCCAACCCCATTCCGGTACTGCTGCCATGTCACCGCATCATCGGTGCCAACCGCAAGCTGACCGGTTTTCGCGGAGGACTGGAGATGAAGCGAAGACTGCTGGACATTGAACAGATTGAAGGCGTGACTGATGGCGGGCATGCGCGGTTTAATTTTTGATTAATTATATGAAAACGAAGCGGTAGACTCCTGCGGCCAAGGCTTCGCTTAGTTCTAACAATGTACAGGCACTCTATAGTGCCTGTTTTTACATTTTCTATTGATAGAAGAATGGAGGATAAACGGAAATAACGCGGAGGTTGGTCTTTTCCTTCTGGGTCACGACGCTAACGAATCTCCTACACCACCTTATTGTGAGGAATAGCGTGACATGTAAAACCTAACGAACCTCAGCCGTCTTATTCCAGTAAAAACCTGCAGAATGATGCGCAAAGACTCACAAAGCAATGGAATAAGGCGTCTACGCTTTGTTACGATGACTGATCCGTGGAATTTCACAAAATAGAGTGTGCTCGATTCGTTAAAATAATAACGATTGTCTGAGAGCTGTTCCGGTCACTTGCCCAAACGATCATAAGATGTTCGCATATACCACATTTTGGGTTATGATGTACGTGGATTACTAGGAAGGCGTATTCACGGTTCGTTTTATGAAATCGATGATCGAGGGATTGGAACTGCCTCAGGCATACCAACAAGGAAAGGGAAATCGAAGCGAAGAAATGAACAATAATAAAAATACAATTTATTTAAAAATGAGTAGTGTTTTAATCGTTGCTACCATAGGTTGTCTACTTGTTGCTGTCTACTTGCGTACCAAAACAAACACGAACATGTATCAATTTTTAGCGTGGGACATTTTCTTGGCATGGGTTCCATTTATCATTTCATCTACGATTCGTTATGTATGCCATAAAAAACTTACAAGAATGAGTATCGCATTGGTTGGAGTGATGTGTGCAGGCTGGCTGTTCTTTCTACCGAATTCAGCATATCTTTTCACAGAAATTTTGCATGCATTCAGATACTTTGACCCTCAAGGGGAAACTAAGTTTTGGGTTAATATTGATTTTTGGTATAGTCTCACCCTGACGTTTGTCGTAGCTATACTAGGTTTAGTTCTGTCCATTTGTTCGATACATCAAATCCACGGATTGTTAAATAAACGACTCAGCCAATTTAGCAGCATGGTCGTTGCAGGTGTTATTTTACTCCTGAGCAGTTTAGGGGTGTACATCGGCAGATTTAATCGGTGGAATAGTTGGGATGTCCTGAAGCAGCCTGGCCTCATTTTGAAGGATATCATGACTGACTTAAGTGCAGATAACAGCATTCTGGTTGAATTTGTGGCTATGGTATTTGTGATTCAAATTTTTGGATATATTACACTTCGTATGCTAATAGGGAAGTCCAACAATATCTAAACGATAATCGTATGGATTACCAACGTTTTAACTATTTTTGCTGAATGAAGTCCTATGGTACCATTGACCACATAGACCGAGTGGAAAGAGGGAGTGACCAGGTTGAAGCAGAAATATTGGTTAACCAACGTAGCATTGGAGCAAAGTTATGTAATGGAAGACGGGCAGGTAACTGGCACCCGGACAAGCCTTGGTCATCTGCGAATTGAAGATGGAGTCATTGCAGCTATTGTGAATGGGGAAACGGATTTAACAAGCGAGTTGCCGCAGGTTGATGGTAAAGGACTTCTGCTGCTGCCTTCGTTCGAGGAAGCCCATATTCATTTGGATAAGACGTATTACGATGCACCATGGAAAGCGGTTCGACGCATCTCCAGCATTTTCGAACGTATCGAAGAAGAGAAAGTATTGCTGCCCAAGCTATTACCCGATGCGAAGCGTCAAGCGGAAAGTATTCTGACCTTGATTCAGGGGTATGGGTCCACTCATGTGCGCACTCATTGCAATATTGAGCCGGTCAGCGGGTTGAAAAGGCTGGAAGCGACGAAGCAGGCATTGGAAACATTTTCGGGCAAAATCTCCTCTGAAATCGTCGCTTTCCCGCAGCATGGGCTGCTCCGCTCTAATTCGGTAGAACTGATGCGTCAAGCCATGGCAGAAGGGGCCACTCATGTAGGTGGACTTGATCCTCACGCCGTGGACGGGCATATTGAGAAATCGCTAAATGCAATGGTCGAACTGGCTGTTCAGTATAAGGCAGGCATCGATATTCATCTGCATGAAGCTGGAGAATCAGGTAAACAAATATTATTGCAATTGACTGATTTGACTGAAGAAGCGGGGCTTCAGGGCAAAGTTACCGTTAGTCATGCATTCTGGTTTGCTCATGCGGAGCAGCAGGAAGCGGAAGATATGGCCAAGCGAATGGCTTCCCTTGGTATGAGCGTTGCTTCGACCGTGCCTATCGGTAAAATGATGATGCCACTTCCGATGCTCCATCAACATGGGGTGAACGTGAAGCTGGCGACAGACAGTTTGACGGATCATTGGTCTCCTTTTGGTAATGGAGATCAACTGGAAAAAGCGGGCCGTTTCGCCGAACTGTACGGATATAGCGATGAACGGTCCTTGTCTCAATCGCTTGCATTTGTCACAAGTGGTATCACTCCACTGGATTCAGAGGGGCAACAGGTATGGCCGAAGGTAGGGGATACGGCTAGTTTTGTACTGGTAGAAGCCAGCTGCTCGGCAGAGGCAGTTGCCAGAAGGTCTGCGCGTCAAGCGGTATGGTTTGAAGGGAATCTGGTAAGTGGGCCGGTAGAATAGAGCATACTGGAATGGATGGACCACGGGAAACCGTGGTTTTTTGTTCTGGGTCTGTAAGGAAAGAACTGCTAATCAGCAGGTGAGAAAAGGAGGAAGGAACTGTACGCATATACCACTTTTTGGGTTATGATGGACGTAGTCAGCATTTGAGCGTGAGTTGGTTCTAGGACAATGGTGATAGCATATTAAGTTACGATTTAAGTTGAGGGGTGGAACATGATGATTAGAGAGGCCGAAGCAAGGGATGTCGAGGTTATTGAAAGGCTGTACAATGAATTATTACCGAACAATCTGAATACGAAGGTACTGGCTGAGCGGATTGAAGAAGTAAGGAATAATCCCAACAGCTTCTTATTTGTTTACGAAGTTGGTAATCAGGTGATCGGGACTGCGCATTTACATATTTGTCTGGATGCATTGGTGGAGAATAGACCGTTTGGTGTAGTTGAGCGGGTTATCATTACGGAGCATGTGCAGAGCAAGGGATATGGATCTGACCTTATGAAGTATATAGAGAATGTATGCATACAGAAACAATGTGTAAAGGTGTTTCTCACCAGTGGTTCATCCAGATACGAGGCACACGGCTTCTACACGAAATTAGGATACGATGGTGAATCCAGCAAGGCTTTTAAGAAATATTTATAAAACGATTTCAAACTTGATTGTATATTCGTATCCATATTTTAATGAATAGATGGGAGGATATATTGATGAAAGACATGAACTATTATGAAACTTTTATTGCAGTAGCAGAAGATTGTCCTGTTAAAGTGGCAGAGATCCCCAAAGCCAAAAACGGCGGCAAAACCGTTCCAGTTCTACAGTATGAAATGATTGCAAACCATCCTTATCAATACACGCAAGAGGATGTTATGTTTGAAGTATTTGCGCAGCGCAATGATATCTCAGATGAACAAAGATCACTAGAGAGAACAAAGTTTTTCTCCAAGGGACAACCCTGTCTTCGCACTTCTTCGTTGGGTAAACGTTATGGTTGGGGCCTTCATCATAATTCACAAGGAAAAGTAGCGATCTACGCTGTTGAATCGGAAGCATATAAAGAGTTCTTAAATGATAACAGTTTAAAACATGTAAAGGCGATGCGTTCGAGTCGTCAATAGCTCTATCATTTAACTACCAATGCCTAGAAGTGAGAAATTAAAAGACGATGTCAGAAAGTACATTCAGACATTTAGTACAAAGGAATAAAAACAAACATAGGTTAAGGAGAAAAAAATGAAAATTCGTTCTGTCTCGCTAGCTATTTTGAGGAAAGAAGATCGCATTTTGGTTCAGGAAATTAACTTCCCTGATATTTCAACTACTTTCTACAGACCTATTGGTGGAACGATAGAGTTCGGTGAGAACAGTAAGAAAACTCTGATCAGGGAGCTCAAAGAAGAGTTAGATCAAGAGATCGAAGAGCCCCGATTAATTTCCGTTATTGAAAATATTTTTGGAGTAGAAGCTGAATTAGGTCATGAAATTGATTTTATCTATGAAGCATCATTTATAGATAAATCTCAATACAATCAGGAAGAATTTGTTGGATTAGAAGGTTCCATCCCCTATAAGGCATGTTGGAAACCAATCACTTATTTTTCAATAACAATGGATGATGTAAAGCTAGTTCCTGATGGATTGCTGGATTTGTTATTGGAAAAAGAACAGGAAAATGGGGCTATGGTAAGGCATTTAAGAACTGACTAATGGTGAAAAGAACAGGGGGCAAGAGAAAGAGATGCACGCGTTAACCAAAGAAACAACAGATGAATTACTGGAAGCGATGGACACGTACAAAAGAATTGCACAAGAACTGATCGACAAATTGATCTCGGAAACCAGCCAGGCTGAAAAGGAAAAGGTCATCAATGGAGCATACTACTTGCTTTCTAACGAGGAAGTTGTAAACGGTGAAGAATATTTGAGTGGAAAATGGCATTTCGATGTTCATGGAGAGCATTGCATGTTCGAGAATGCAGAAACAGGGCAAACGTTGGAGGTTTCTCTCGGCAGTAAAGATGATGTGGGAAACATGGACCCTTATTTTTTTTATAACTTTTTGAAATCCACTACAAACTATGAACACCTGATTGCCTATTTCAAAAATCCCTTTGGGGATATGTTGGATTTTTTCGAAAAGTTGGCGGCCCAGAATGTGCTGATTCATGTTCATGGGGTCGAGTATAGAAAGCGTCTTTAACTACGTTAAACAGTATCCCGTTCATTCAAATGGGGTATATATTTTGAAGCCAAGAACGGGATTATTCTTTAATACATAAAGAAAGATTAGCGTTGTACGCGTATGACAATATCCTGGTCATGATTGCCGAACCCGGAACCATAGAGTGTTAATCCACCGACGTTAGCCCCCTCCTCGTCAACCGTGAAACGAAGCGTCCAGAATGGTTCCTCCAGTTTGAGATCCTCGATCGTCACGTCCGACATTCGTTCTCCATCCATATACGTACCCGAGTCATCAACACGAATCGTCTTTAATAATCCATATTGATTCACATTGCGATGCCACCATGTCGGCGTATATTTGCCACGAGCAGCCCTTCCGAAATCAGCGGGGCTTGTCCAGGTTCCAAGCGAAATTCCGTTAAACGTAAATAAGATATCCGATGGCCAATGATCTCTTAAACCCGGAGCTTCAGAAGCTATTTCCACTGAAATTTCAATGGTACTGGCAGTCTCATCAGGAAGCATATAGTTAGGCGTTTTGTATTCGACATACCCCCTTCCAAACCAGAGGATGGCAGCGTGAACCCGCTCAGGATCAAGAAAGTAGCGTGGGTCATCCCAAACACCGATTTCTTTCTCGTGTGTCCCAAGACCGCAGGTAGGATGGACCTCAAATGCAGTATAGTGACCCACTGAAATTGTCTGCTCTCTAACCCTTGCTGTTCGACTAGCGGATGGCAGTTCGATCTCGATGTTATTTTGTTTGAGGAAACATAATTTGTGCGTGCCTCCATTCAGGGGTATCCTGCGGCTATCGATCAGTCCGGCTTGCTCAAGCTTGCGGATGTGCATTGTAACGATGGAGGGGCTAAGTGCTAACGCAGCGGCTATATCCTTTACATTCATTTCGCTATCTGCAATCAAATCCATGATTCTCCATCTAACCTCGCTTGCCAGCGCTTCGTATAACGGTATGAATTTTGGATCTCCGTTCGCTTTGATCATCCTTAACAATCTCCTAACCGGATCTATTGAAATCATATATATATTAATTTAACTTTCGGTGCGTCCAAGCCTAGGTTGTGAAGTTTAGCAGGTGGAAATCTGCTTGGAAAGGCTAAAGCGAAGCCACCAATAGCGATTCTTGGACGGCTGGAAGTAATTTCAGACGTTAAGCGTAGACAGCCAGACAGTAGGCCTGAAAGTGATAGAGCCTCGAAAAGAGTAAACCGGAGAGGTCGACGTTGTCGAAAGTATGGAAGACCTCTGCGCTAAAGGCAAGTAGAGACGAGCTCTCCTGGAGTCGTAGACCAGGCCTCGCAGAGCGAATTGAAGAAGTGAGGAGTGATTCCAACATTCTCCTGCTTGTATATGAAGTTGATGATCAGATTATTGGGACCTGCGAATTTACATATGTGTCTGGATGCCTTGGTAGAAAAAAGACCGTTTGGCGTGGTAGAGCGGGTTATCATACAGATCAGGCACAGACACCGCTTTTATACGAAATTAGGATATGATGGGGAACAAAGCTTTTGAAAAATATGTATAAAACCAGTTCAACATTTATGGTGTGAAGCCAACTTACATTCAGATATATAAAACAGCTAGGTGTATTCGGGAGATGGCTATATTAAAATAAAAGGATATGAAAATAATTCAATATTTAGAAAAAATAACTTGATGGTGCCGTATAAGTGTATATAATGTGGTATAGAATCCTATGTGTTTGCTATATATATATTAAATACAGAGATCAGAGTTAGGAAACAAAATTGTGAGAGGAGAGAAAATGAAATGTCATATTCCACCGAAAAACTTCATACTAATCGAGCAAAACGCTGGATGATTACAATTGGAATATTTATAATTGTACAGTTGATCTTTATCGCCATTGATGGTACTTTGCTGGAGCCTAACATAAACGATAGTGACAACGCATTTGCAAGGATAGTAAGAGGGATGTTGGAATCTAGGTTACTTACAGAATGGATTGCCCCTTATTCTTTTCCGTTTTTTAATTTATTCCTGATCATTTTTGTTGTTGCAATACTGATTCAAGCAGTAAGAGACATGATATCAACCATGTTTGCAAAAAAATAAAGCAGAGAGATGGGCAGTACTGATAACGAGTTCTTGAAAAAAGTCATAATCTGTAAGCTGGTTTCAATACGAATTGGAGCCAGCTTGTTAAAATTTAATCAAATACGCTCGTGATTGTGTAATTATGGATAAAAGGCTTAATACGCATTCTTCTTCCCACTGAAACCTCCATATTCAAGGTATTCAACCTCTTCTTTTATGATCCCATTTTCCAACTCAAGTCGCTTCACACATCAATTGTATGTGTTTACAGATAGGATTTTACAATGCATGGTTCCCTTTTTTTGGATTTTATTTGATTATAATGGCAATTATGGTGGATTATCATTTTGAGTCATGATACAATAGTGTAAAATATATGAATTTATACTATTTTGTAGTTTTAACACATGATTGAATGATATAAACATAAAAGGGCTATAGTCGTACATATACATATACATATACAATTATATATATATATATATGTATATGTAATTCTGAATTATTCTAATAAAGAAAGTATATCGAGGGGAGCAGATCAGGGTTGGAAGATATACATATAAGTTCGAAAGAATTAAACGGTTTACAGCTTCACCTATATAACACGAATAAATTTAAGACAACTAGTATAATGTTGACGATGAAAGCCCCTCTTCGAGAGGATTTAGTCACTGCAAGAGCATTAATTCCTCATATTCTGATTGGAGGATCAACAAATTACCCGGATCGCAAGCTAATACAACAAAAACTTGATGGGATGTATGGAGCAACTCTTTTTTGGATGTTCAAAAAAAGGGAGAAGATCATAACATTGTTTTTAGAATGGAGATTCCTTCGGATAAATTTCTTAATGATTCTGCTTCTTTACTGAAATCCTCTCTTGACTTATTGCATGAAATTGTTTATTGCCCATTTCTTGAAAATGGAACATTCCATTCTTTGATTGTTGAACAAGAGAAGCGCGCTCTAAAGCAACGGATTGATTCAATATTTAATGAAAAAATGCTATATGCCAATGTCCGATTGCTAGAAGAAATGTTTAAAGGTGAACCTTATCAAAATCCAGCATTCGGGAAAAAAGAGGATATCGATTCTCTCGATGCTGCGTCCATTTATCAAGTATATAAAGATTTACTTCAAAATGATCGCTTCGATTTATTTATCGTGGGTGCCTTTAACGAGAATGAAGTCAAACTAATGGTACAGGATATCTTTTGTGAAAAACATAACAATAAAATGATGAGAAGGTTTTCTTTAGATGAAACAGGTGTGAAAAATGTAAAAGTTATTCAAGATAGAATGGATGTACAGCAAGGAACGCTTCTCTTAGGTTATAGGATTTTCTCGACAATACAAGATGAGGATTATGAGGCTGCAAGAGTAGCGAATGCGATCTTTGGTAGGTTTCCATCTTCTAAGTTATTTATGAATATACGTGAAAAGGAAAGTCTAGCGTATTTTGCTCATTCACAAATTGAAAGCAATAAAGGGTTATTATTAACGATGGCAGGAATTGATTTTGATCATTATGAACGTGTCGTTAAAATTATAAGAGAACAAGAGTGTGCAATGAAAGAGGGTGATTTTACTGAGGATGAAGTTGAACAAGGTAAAGTAATGTTGATAAATTTATTACAAGAAGCATATGATTCGCCTCTTGGAATTATGGACATATTTATTCAATCTGTGGATAGTGGTCTGTCTTATGAAATAAATGATCAGATTAAAAAAATTAGTAAGGTGTCAAAAGATGATGTCATTTGTGCTGCTAATAAGTGGGAGCTAGATACCATATACTTCTTAAATAGAGAGGAGTAAATCATTTGAAGTCCATAATTTATGAAAAATTAGAAGAAAAAATATATCATGAAAAGCTCGCTAATGGACTCGAAGTTTACATCCTTCCTAGGGTAGGCTTTCACAAAACAGTTGCGACATTCACAACAAAATATGGTTCAGTAGATAAGGAATTTACTCCTTTAGGAAAAGATAGTTCCACTCAATTTCCAGATGGACTAGCTCATTTCTTAGAACATAAGATGTTCGAATGTGAGAAGTGGGATGTTTTTCATACATTTGCAAAGCAAGGAGCTTTTGTTAATGCATTTACAAGTTTTACTCGTACGTCATATACATTATCAGCTACATCTAACATAAGTGAAAATCTCATAACTCTTCTCGACTTTGTTCAAGAGCCATATTTTACAGATGAAACGGTAGAGAAGGAAAAAGGTGTAATTGAACAGGAAATAAAAATGTATGAGGATAATCCAGACTGGCGTGCTCGATTTGGAATCTTAGAAAATTTGTATAAAGTTCATCCAGTGAAAAATGATTTGGCAGGAACAATACCTTCTATAAATAAAATTACCAAAGAGGATTTATACGCTTGCTATAATACTTTCTATCACCCTAGCAATATGTTGTTTTTCGTTATTGGACCTGTAGTTCCTGAAGAAGTAATATTGCTTATTCGAAAGAATCAAGAACAGAAAAAATTTCCGGAACCTGAAGAGATTCACCGTATTTTCCCTGAAGAAGATTTCAAAGTGAATAAAAGCTCACGTGTATTGAAAATGCCAGTCCAAATACCTAAAGTTTTTGTCGGATATAAAGAAACTAACCTAACAAGACAAGGTAAAGAACTGCTAAAATATGGGCTGTCATTAAACGTTTTGCTTGAGTTGATGTTTGGGAAAAGCTCTGAGGCTTACGAGAAAATGTATGATAATGGCTATTTGGATAATTCATTTAATTATGAATATACAAGTGAAAAGAATTTTGGGTTTTCAATTATTGGTGGGAACAGTACTGCGCCTGAAGAAGTAATAAAAATTATAAGTGAAACGATTGATAGGTTAAAAATGAAATCAATAGATAAAGAAGATGCAGAACGTGTGATTAAAAAAGAAATTGGTAGTTTTTTAAGTGCCATCAACTCGCCTCAATTTATCGCTAACCAATTTACTCGTTATCAATTTAATGAGATGGACTTATTTGACGTATTGCCAACGCTTGAGAATTTAACAGAATCTGATCTTGATGATGTACTGCATTCACATTTTTCTGATGAATCAAGAACAACACTAATTGTAAAAGATAAATATTGATGCAGCTAGCCTGATCACCTCATGAGTACCATGTAGCCAGTTACATTTTTCTAAGATCTAAGGGGTTTCCGTAAACTAGCATTCCACGAAACTAATAGGAGTGAGAGAATGTCAAGTCTTTTAGAAATTAAAAATATTAGAAAATCATACGGTGGCAAGGTTGTTTTAAATGATGTCACATTCAATGTCCCATCTGGAGAAATTGTTGGTTTCATTGGTGATAACGGGGCAGGTAAATCAACAACATTTAAAATAGTACTAGGATTAATTTCTAAAGATGCGGGTACAGTAAAAATTTTTGGTGAAGAAAATATAAATAAACAACCTAAGATCAAGGAGAAGATTGGAGTCGTATTTGATGCCCCAAACTTACCTGCCCATCTTACAGTAAAGCAACTGAATAAAGTTTTTGACAACCTATTTGATTCTTGGGACCAAGACAACTTCCATCGCTTAATTAATTCTTTTTCTCTACCCATAGATAAAAAAGTAAATGAATTCTCACGTGGGATGTCAATGAAACTTTCTGTAGCTGTAGCTTTATCGCATAATGCGAAATTATTGATCCTAGATGAAGCGACTGGAGGGCTTGACTCCTCATCTAGGGAAGAAATGTTATATGAATTAAAAAACTTTGCAAGTAAAGGAAATGGAGGTATATTACTTTCCTCTCATATTATGAGTGACATTGAAAAGATAGCTAGCCATCTTGTCATTATAAAGGAGGGTGAAATTTTGCTGAACGAACAGAAAGATAAGGTTTTTGAAAGGTATGCTATTGTAGATATTGATGAAGAGAAATTAAACTTACTTAACCAAGATATAGTGGTGGCCAAAAGAGATTATGATTCTTATTACAGTGTACTTGTATCAGATAAACAACAATTACCAGAAGAAGTGGCGATTAAACCTATCTCGATGGATGAAATCAGTTTATTACTAACAAGGAGTAATGAATAAATGAAAGGTTTATTATTGACAAGTTATTACTTAGTTTATCGAAGTTCTTTTTTGTATACGGGACTAGCCATTCTATTGTCTGGAATCATTCTAAGTTTTGCAGATGCTTCAATGCACCGTTTAGTTGCAATGTTAAATATCTTGCTTATGGTGATGTCTGCACTTGACGTAATAAAGTTTGAGGGTAAGTCTGGTTATGATAAATATGTACTTACTTTGCCTGTTAGTAGAAGTAATATTGTACAAAGTCACTACCTTTTCTATTTCTTGGTCGTAATTTACGGGGTTCTATTATCATGTGGAATATTTTATCTATATGATTTAATTTCTGGCACACCAATAGACGGCATGCTCAACTCTATCTTTTTTGGGACTTTTGCAGTTCTTCTTACTGGTGCGATAAATTTTCCGCTCTACTATATTTTTGGCCCAGAAAAATCTGATTCCATAACATTGGGAAGTGTAGGTGGGGCGATAGTAATTACTATCGTTTCTCAGGACCTAGTTGGATACCTTGCAAAACATTTAACACTACCGAATTCGAATGATCCGGATCTCTACGCTCCGATCATATACTTAATAATTGGTGTTATCACTTATGCTCTATCATTATTTTTCGCTATTTTTATATACAGGAAGAAAGAATTTTAGAACAAAACTAATTCTAATGGTCTTTATTGACTACGAAGCTTCCGTTACCCACTCTCGCGGCTTTCAATTTCTTACCCTGCATTAACGTTGAAATAGGGTCAAGTTCTTTATTGGAAGGCTGCTTCATTATAAATATTCTTCTAACAACATAAATAGATTAGTGAACGTGTTTTGTGTGAATTCTTAAGCTCGTCGAATGGAGCCAAGAACCCAGATCCACTTTCTTGCTCTTAGTTAATACTTAACTTTACTACTGTATGAAATATGCAAAATGTAGTTGTAAGTTAACGCTAAATAGGAGGGTTATTATGGAAGGGAATATGCTTTACAATTTGTATTTGAAACCAAATTCTGAATACTATGGGAAAGTTGAAAGTGGCGAAAAAATGACGGGTATATACGAACTCGATGATATTCCTGATACATATGCTGTTATTTCAGAAGTGGACTCGGTGTGGAAGCACTATCATGTTAAAGGTTCAAAACTCCCAGATCAAGGATGGAAAATTCATGTTACAGCGTTATTTGATGAGTCACAAAGCTTACTAGATAAGGTTTCCAGAATATGCATAGATGAGAAGATTGAGTTCAAGCACCTTAAGGATAGACAAAGTTTTATCAAGGTCAATTCGAAGAACGCTAACCGTTCTTCTTCTGGTAAATTTATGACAATATACCCTGTGAATATCGAGGTCTTTATTAAATTGTTAGAAATGATATCTCTAGCAACCCTGGAGTTTAAAAAAGGCCCATATATACTTAGTGATAAAAGATGGAAAAAAAGCAATGTATTTTACAGATATGGAGGTTTTAAAAGTATTCTTAATGAGAATGGTGAACATTGTATTAAGGATGAACAAGGCAATTTAATTAAAGATGAAAGAACTCC
Organism: Paenibacillus sp. 1A_MP2; assembly: GCF_052244825.1. Lineage (NCBI taxonomy): Bacteria > Bacillati > Bacillota > Bacilli > Caryophanales > Paenibacillaceae > Paenibacillus > Paenibacillus sp. 1A_MP2. Next base: position 2,143,931 of record NZ_JBQQCS010000001.1, read on the forward strand.
CTTTTATCAGGTTCCTGACTTTGTGAAGGATTTCGACGATTATCTGAACACGTTAAATAATTCTAATGACTTAGAAAATAATGGGAATAGCAATTTAAATCGATATGAGATTGAAACCGCACTTAGCTATAGTAATGCTGGTGGGGTGTACCGTGCGACTAGAAAGAAAGATAATTTGAGAGTGATTATCAAGGAAGCTAGACCAAATGCTGGGTTGGATGGAGCAGCTCATGATGCCTTATCCAGACAAATAAAAGAATATGATGCCTTAGTAAAACTTAAAGATGTACAAGGTGTTGTGAGTTTAATTGAGTATTTTCAAGAATGGGAGCATCACTTTTTGGTAGAGGAATTTATTGAAGGTGGAGACTTAAGGCAATGGCTTGCTCAGAATTTTCCATTCTTTAGAGATGGTGAAAGCATGAGTAATCATGCTGAAAGTGTTAAAAAGATATTGTTACAACTTTTTACGTTGATAGATCAGATGCATAATAATGGAATTGCTATGGGTGACTTTCAACCTGCGAATATCATGGTGTCCGATGACTTAACCGTAAAGCTAATCGATTTTGAAACAGCTTTACCTGTAAACTCTCAAGAAAAGCCTAACATGATGACTATTGGATTTGCTTCGCAAGAAATGAAAGTGAGTGGTGCAAGAGATTGGTTTGGATTGAAGAAACTAATAAGGTATTTGGCGCTTCCAGTCCTATCTTCAGAAGTTTTAGACGACTGTCTACAATATAACCACTTTAGACGGATAAAAGAGATTTATGAAGATTCATTTTATCGTTTTATTGTAGATTTACAAGATAAATGCGACAACAGAATAAGAAGCTATCAAGAGTATCTCCCTGAAGAAATCAACCTTGCGGATAAAACAAGTGACTTTAACATATCTTCCATTACTAATAAGTTAATCAAAGGTATGAAGGAAAATTTAACAAATGATGAAAGATTCATTAATGGTGATATTCGTCAGTTTGAGATGAGCGGAGGAAAATTCAACTTTTTAACGGGAGGAAGCGGTGCTGCTTTTACACTTTCCAAAATTCAAACCACTACTGTAGAAGTTAATAAGTGGATCCAAGTTCATTTGCTGAAAAACTTATCTCGAATTGATGAAAATGGATTATTCACTGGAAAAACAGGGATGTTAGCTTTGCTATATGATACAGGCTATGAGGAAGTTGTTTCAAATGAACTGAAAAATTTAAGAGATAATATGAACGAAATTAACATTTCCTTACGCTCCGGCCTTTCAGGAATAGGTTTATTTGTAATTAGTTTATATCTAGAGACAGGAAATCATGAATATTTGCAATTCGCAAAAGAAATAGAAGAGTTAATTGAAATGAATCGAGATAACGACGGGCGGTTAAGCACGAATGACTGGATGGCGGTAGGCATAGGTTCAATTGACGGGCTATCAGGTGTATCTCTCTTTTATTCTGCAATTTACTCAGCAACTAATAATATACAGTATTTGAAAAAAGCCGAACGATTAATAAAGGAAGATTTAGAAAAGACAATATTTGATGAAGTAACCGGCTCACTACAAACATTGGATAATAGAAATCGGCAATTGCCATACCTCTCAGGAGGAACTATAGGAATCGCTATTTCAATATGGTTTTTAAACCATGTAAGTGGAAAAGATCTCTATAGAGAAGAAATGAATGCGATTTTAAAATTATCAAAGATCTGTTCCACTATTAGTGGCGGCTTATTCGATGGCGCAGGCAGCTTTCTATTGCTTCCTTCCTTGGTGAAACATGGTGAAGAACGTGAAGAAATTCTTGAAGATGTATTGAATTTACTTAATATTTTTTTAATTGATAAAAATGGATATTATGTATATCCAGGTCAGTTCTCTTATAGACTAGCCGATGATGTTTATACAGGTAGCTCAGGAATAATATTAGCATTAATGGGAATTGTCAAAGATAATCCACTCTACTGGTTACCTCTGGTTAATATAGATGAATTTACAGCAAGAACAAAAGCTAAGGATTTATTATTAACTAATTAACAAAAAAATGGACTGAAATTGCTTTCCTCACGATAGTAAGTAACTATTGCTAAAAAAATAATCTGGATTCAGGAAAGGAGGTGGAACAATGAACGCTGTATTGGAATTGCAAAAATTAGCGCATAACAAAGAGGGTAAAGGTCAAGCCGTGGAAGCAACAATAACAACATGGACCGTAACCGTTTTTCTATCAACAATTAGTAACAACTGCTAAAAAAATGATCTGGATTCAAGAAGGGAGGTGAAACAATGAATGCTGTATTGGAATTGCAAAAATTAGCGCATAACAAAGAGGGTAAAGGTCAAGCCGTGGAAGCAACAATAACAACAACATGGACGGTAACAACTTTTCTATCGACAATTAGTAACAACTGCTAAAAAAATGATCTGATTCAGGAAAGGAGGGGAACAATGAACGCTGTATTGGAATTGCAAAAATTAGCGCATAACAAAGAGGGTAAAGGTCAAGCTGTGGATGCAACAATAACAACAACATGGACGGTAACAACTTTTTTATCAACAATTAGTAACAACTGCTAAGAGAAATCTATGAAAATTATAATTGTAAAAAAAAGTGAATAATACAACTTTAATTAAAATTAATAATCACTGGTTGCTTAGCTGATCTTCAGCTAAGCAACATACCATTATCAAATACACAAAAACTATAAAAAATCATTAGGAGGATGGGGAAAATGGATAAATTATTAGAAGTAGCAAAAATTCCAGAGCCATTTGAGGAAGGAACAATACAAATCTGGCTTGACTCGGATCGGGCTGACTTAGTTTTAAAAGCTCATTTTGATGAGAATATTCCTGGCGGTAGTAGAGATAGCGGCTTTATTGATGAGACCATTGGTTTTATTAGTGAAATCGCACCTTTAGAGAACTATAAAAAAGTTATTGATTTAGGTTGTGGCCCTGGCTTCTATTCTCAGAAGTTAGCAGTTAAGGGATATGATGTTGTTGGTGTGGATTTTAATAAAAAGTCAATTGAATATGCAGTTAATGAAGCTGAAAAAAAGAATTTATCAATTGATTACAGGAATGAAGATATCACCGACATTGAGATTGAAAATGAGTTTGATGTGGCTCTACTAATTTATCAAATATATAGTGTATTTAGTCCAGAGAATAGAAAAAAAATACTAAGTAACATCCATCGTGGTTTAAAATCTGGAGGATTAATTCTATTAGATGTGTTATCAGAGACTAGTTATGAAAAATTCGAGCAAAATTTTATGTGGGGATTATCTAGAAAAAATAATCCATTTTCGGATAAAAAACATTTATCCTTATACGCCTCAATTAAATATCCTGACAATGTTTCTTTGTCAAAAAATGTTATGGTTTTTGGTGATGGTGAGGTAGTTAACTATCATTACTGGAATCAACATTTTACGATTGAAAGTATGGAAAAAGAAGCGAATGATGCTGGATTTACACTCGAAAAGATTTACGCAGATGTTAATGGCGGAGATTACAAAGCCGATAGTGAATCTTTTGCGGCGGTTTTAAAGAAGAAATAAAGATAGTAGATTAATTAAAAATTAATGAGAACAAATTATATTGAGTCATCGGATGATCGCGAGCCGACTTGAATTTCACTCCTAAGGGTATATCGAAAATTTCCTGCTATCGACAATCGTAAACTACTCAATAATGATGCTTTGGTTTATCCGTTCCAAATTGCTATGGGAAAATATACATGAATATTACGGGTCTTGGAGCGATACACCATGATTGAAAGAATGATACTTTATAAAGTTTCAAATGTCGAAAAATCCTTCTTTGTGGTTGGTTCAGGTTTGGAATATCATAGGGGGAAGCACGGACCTATAACTCTCCGTTCAGTTGCATCATGGTGAGCATGGTAAATTCCCTTATTTGTTTGCCGTCTTCTCCCTAGTGAGATGCTAGGAGATATCCTGCTTCTTTACCGAATCTGGTCGAGCCAATAACACTTGATCGATATACTTCTTATACAGACAAAAATTTAACAACTTAACCACGTCAAACCATATCTTGTATTCCTGATCGGATTCCAGACTGTACACCCAGTACCTCCGTAGTATAGGGAATGAGTGCAGCCGAGAATTGCTGATATTCCAGCTCAGTCAGGCAAGTATATCTTGAATGGTTGAGCAAGACTTCAATCCCTTTTCCAAACCCCTGCAGATTAAGGTCTCCTCCACTTTTAGTAACCTCAGTACTCTTTTCTTCTTTCAAATTTGCCCTTGTTCCATACAGAAGGTAGGCGAGTAAAAAACGATGACTATGCAGATGCACCACTTTTTTGCCGAATCCGCCGTTTCGATAAGGTTCATCAATCCAGATCATATTCATGAAGGGAAGGTTGTCCTAAAAGTATAGATGAAATACTGTTTGCAAATACGTTCCTTACCGATCCGTATAGACAGGTCATTCGTTTGATGTATTTTTGCAGAACCAAAGATCATCAAGTGAATCTTTCAGAAGAACATAGTGAATACATATGGGAAACCAGATCTGAATTATATCATTACCTGCCCTGTGCTGTTACTTCAGATCTGGAGAAATATAATGTTTTTGAGAAAATAGAGTTAATCGATTAGATAACTATAAGGCAAAATTAACCCAGTACACGAATAACAATCTCCTGATCATGGTTACCGAAACCTGCACCATAGATCGTTAATCCGCCAACGTTGGGGCTTTCCTCGTCAACCGTGAAACGAAGTGTCCAGAACGGTTCCTCCAGTTTGATATCCTCGATCGTCACGTCTGACATTCGTTCTCCATCCATATACGTACCCGAGTCATCAACACGAATCGTCTTTAATAATCCATATTGATTCACATTTCGGTGCCACCATGTTGGCGTATATTTGCCACGAGCAGCTCGTCCGAAATCAGCGGGACTTGTCCAGGTTCCAAGCGAAATTCCGTTAAACGTAAATAAGATATCCGATGGCCAATGATCTCGTAAACCCGGAGCTTCAGAAGCCAGTTCCACTGAAATTTCAATGGCGCTGGCGGTCTCATCAGGAAGCATATAGTTAGGCGTTTTGTATTCGACATACCCCCTTCCAAACCAGAGGATGGCAGCGTGAACCCGCTCAGGATCGAGAAAGTAGCGTGGGTCGTCCCAAACACCGATTTCTTTCTCATGCGTTCCAAGACCGCAGGTAGGATGGACTTCAAATGCAGTATAGTGACCCACTGAAATTGTCTGCTCTCTAACCCTTGCTGTTCGACTAGCGGATGGCAGTTCGATCTCGATGTTATTTTGTTTGAGGAAACATAATTTGTGCGTGCCTCCATTCAGGCGTATCCTGCGGCTATCGATCAGTCCGGCTTGCTCAAGCTTGCGGATGTGCATTGTAACGATGGAGGGGCTAAGTTCTAACGCAGCGGCTATATCCTTTACATTCATTTCGCTAATTGTAATCAAATCCATGATTCTCCATCTAACCTCGCTTGCCAGCGCTTCGTATAACGGTATGAATTTTGGATCTCCGTTCGCTTTAATCATGTTGAACAATCTCCTAACCGGATCTATTGAAATCATATATATATTCATTTAATGAAATTAACTGGACTCTTCAACTCTAACGCATTGAAAGTATGTTTGCGATAGTGTTTAATTTTTTTATCTGCTTATGAAGCTGGATTCTTAAATATGTGAATTATAGAAAAAGAGGTGGCTCAAATGAAATACAATAATCCGGTCATTAAAGGGTTTTATCCAGATCCAAGCATCTGCAAGGTGGATGATACTTATTATCTGGTGTGTAGTTCCTTTCAATACTTTCCGGGTGTTCCGCTTTTTGAAAGCAAAGATTTATTGAACTGGACGCAAATCGGTCATTGTTTAACCCGAAAAAGCCAGATTCATCTGGAGACGGTGAGCAGCTCAGGTGGCGTCTTTGCCCCTACAATACGATACAACAACGGGCGATTCTATATGACCACAACCAACGATACCACGCGTCAGAATTTCTACATATGGACCGATGATATATACGGGGAGTGGTCAGAACCAATTATTGTGGATCAAGGGGGAATCGATCCGGATTTGTATTTTGAAGACGGGAAGGCCTTCTTTATGAGCAACGGGACCGACGATGAAGGGATTGGGGGATCGTTCAGTGTGAGATTGACATTGAAACGGGTAACAAAAAGACCCCAAGTCGTTCAGTATGGCAGGGATCAGGCGGACGTTATCTGGAAAGCCCACATTTGTATAAAATGAATGGATACTATTACCTTATGGCATCTGAAGGCGGAACCGAATATGGCCATATGGTCACTTATGCACGTGGAGATTCTCCTTCCGGTCCTTTCGAGCCCTATGCTAATAATCCCGTTCTTACCAACCGCAATCTGGGTGGTTATGAACTGCAAGGGGTTGGGCATGGCGACCTGATTCAGGACGAGGAAGGCAATTGGTGGATCTTCCATTTGGGATTCCGTCAGAGTGGACAGTGGCTTACGTATCATCATCTTGGACGAGAAGTATTCCTGACGCCAGTTACCTTTGATGAGGAAGGCTGGTTTACGGCAGGGCAACAAGGTACCACACTTATGAGCTTTGAAACCGATCGTATTTCTGACACATTCATTCAACAAGAAAAAAAGCTATACGTTCGAGAACACAGATTGGAATCTGGACTGGTGTTATCTTCGTCATCCCAATACGGAAAATTATTTGTTAGAGCAAAGTAAGATAAAGTTAAAAGGAACCGAAGTGACACTGGATGTTCCAGCATCCCCGACATTCATTGGCCTACGTCAAAAAGACTTTGACGCGACCATCTCTGTTGATGTTAGTCTTACGAACGGAGAGGCAGGCATCACCATCTACATGGATGAACAGCACCATTATGACTTGGCCATTCGTAAAGAAGAGCAAAGTGGGTATAAGGTGATTGAGCGTCTGAATATTGGGGACATCAAATCCGTCGAAAATGAAATGGAACTAGGAAATGAGCATCAGGCCACATTGGTTATACAGGCAAGTCATGAACGTTACAGCTTCCTTATTCATGCAGATGGCAAGGACATCCTCTTAGGTACAGCTCAGACGAAATACCTTTCCTCGGAAATTGCCGGGGGATTTACAGGGGTGCTCATTGGTCTATACGCTAGTGGCGCAGGTTCCGAAGCTGAGTTTTCTAAATTTAAGTGCGATTATATTTGAAAAGGTAAGGGGAGGGACTTCTGTTCCTTCTCTTTTTTTGGCATACCCACTAATTATAATAATAAGTCTAATTTTTAATTTTATTTGATAGAATTGTACATAGTTATAATGCTAGGAAGAGGTGTTTAAACGTGAAAATAAATTATGAAATGCCCAAATCTTTAGAACATATCGTCCGAATAGATAAAGAATTACGTGAACAACATGCTGGAACCTTCCAAGATTATGTGGGATTTTATATTAGTTTTAATAATGATGATGATAGATACTACTGTACTCCGGATGATGCCATCATATTTGGAAGAACTGGAGCAGATGGTGATCACTTTGCTTTTTTTACGTTTAACGGATCCATTAGTGATCTGGAAGAAGCTCCCGTTATCTTTATTCAGCCTATGGCATCTGGAAATCAAGTAACTTTAGTAGCCAGAAACCTTAAGGATTTTTTAGCTGTGTTCATTAATCTTAAAGAAATTTATGTATTGGAGCGATTTAAATTCTATCAGAATAAATTAGATTTTATTAATGATTATAATGAGAACTACTTAAAAGGTGTAAGGCTGAGAGAGAGTGATAGTAATTTTATCATTGATCTATTGAGGAAGAATATCGAAGGTATAGTAAATATAGATGATGTATACGAATATATTATTGAGATAAACAAACAGAATAAACTAGGCATAAATAATGGTGATTTTTAGATTTCGGATAACACCTTTATTGCCAATTAAATAATCTAAAAATGCAACAAAAGTATACAAGGCCTTGTTGTTAATCATATAGCTGGATTAGACGCCTAAGGGAGGACTATATGGAAGATCTATGGAGAATTGCATCATATGATCCTGCTTGGAGGCAAATGTTCCTCGAAACGGGGATGACACTAAGAGAAGCGTTGGGTGAAAAGGCTGTGCGGATTGACCATGTCGGATCAACTTCCATTGTGGGAATGGATGCCAAACATATCATAGATATACAAATTTCCGTATCTAATTATGATGATTTGCTAATTTACAAGCATGAAATCGAAGCGGTCGGCTTCGTATTCAGAGGAGAAAATCCGGATAAAACCAAGCGGTATTTTCGTGAAGTACCAGGAAGCAGGAGAACGCATGTACATGTAAGACAGGCAGGCAGTTTCTCTGAGCAGATGAACTTGCTTTTTAGAGATTATTTGAGGGAACACCAGGAAGATCGATTGAAATATGCGGAAGAGAAGCACAGGCTTATGTCATTATACAAAGACCAGCGGACCAAGTACGTGGAAGGCAAAGGACCGATGGTGTGGAACATATTAGAGAAGGCTCATATATGGTCCCAAGAAATCGGATGGCAACCGGCAAAATCTGATGCATAGGAATATTCCACGAATACAAGTAACCTAATGGGAGTGGTGAGATGAATATTGGAAGAAAGCTGCTGACGACCGTGTTAACCATCATTAGTTTTACTTTAATTGCAAGTATAATATCCATGAATGATTCCTACAGCTTTGATTTTTATATTATTGTTTATTTTGTATACGCGACTCCCCTGATCTTATTTATCGGGCTACCTTTATCCCTATTGCTGGATTATTTGTTGAGCCGAATTCAATTCGCCAATTATGTCTTGTATCTAACTACGAGGATACTTGGCTATGGATGTGCTGGAGTACTAGGGATGTATATCTATTATTTGCTCATGGGCGCTGGCGAAGAGGTTTTAAATTTTAGAGAGTCATTAAATTTGACCTTATTTGGCGTCATGGCTGCTATACTGTTTGTACTGGTCGATCTGGGTTTGGAAAGTTTGTTAAAGGTACGAAAACGGAAGACGTAGTTATATCAAGTGCTGGAGTAATATCATTTGTCAGGAGGAATATAAGGTGGCAACTCATTGTGCACTTCTTGTAATCGATGTTCAGGTAGCCATGTTCGATGAAGTAGATCCCGTATATCAAGGGGACTTATTGCTTCAGAGAATACAACACATTATTTCCAAGGCTCGGCAAAAAGGTCACTCCGTCATCTACATTCAGCATAGTGAAGGAGCTGGGAGTCCCCTTGAACGTGGAACGGCAGGTTGGGCGATTCACCCGTCCATTGCGCCGATCACTGGTGACCTTGTCATTGAAAAGCAGACACCGGATTCATTTCACGAAACAGATCTGAATCTGAAATTACAAGAAAACGGAGTGACGGATCTTATTCTGACGGGCATGCAGACGGAAATATGCGTGGATACGACTTGTCGCAGAGCAAGCAGCCTTGGCTATGAAATAACCTTGATTCGAGATGCTCACAGCACATGGAATTCCAACATTCTTCAAGCTGAGCAGATAATAGAACACCACAATTCGGTTCTAAGCATGTTTGCAAATGTGGTAGATAGCGAAAATGTCATGAATGGATGAGATGAATTGACGTTTAATAAAAGAATATTTAATCTTTCAGCCTGGCTTGCTGTATTAGCTGTGATCTTTATTCCAGGAACAGCCTACACGGAGGGGACTTTACGAACAGAGTATGGTTTTCCATTGCGATTCTTTACTGATTATCACTATAAGAAACCTGATGATACAATATGGTTCCTTTCTAATGTACATGTGAATGCTCTTCTGTATTTATTTAATGTCCTGTTTATTTACGCTGGAATTCATGTTTTACTCTATGTAAAGAAGAGAATGACGACGCCAAAAGAGTAGGGAGCTGCGACGATCGCGGCTCTTTTATTTTTACCATATCATGGGTTATGATAGACACGAATAGAGTGGAGTGATGATATGAAACAGATTCCAGCAGAATAGAATTCAGACCGACTTTTCATGTCCGATTTGAAAGAATCTGAGATTTTTGTTATTCATCCATTGTTGATACGAGTAAATACGTGCAGGAATGGGACGGACGAGATCCTGAGCCGGATTATGTGAGAACGTGCTTTGAGAAAGGCGATCTGCCTCCTGGGGGAAGGTTGGAAAACTACCGAATTCAGACCATTCGTACGATTCAGGAAAACGAAAGTATAGGTGTGCTGAGCCTGTACCATGGCTACCCTATGGCGGATTCTATTTACCTCGAATTTTTATATATCCATAGTGAGATCCAGAAGCAAGGTTATGGACAAGAAATGATGCATGCGTTGACCCAATTATTTTCTGAGCTTGGTTATTTGGAAATCCAAATCAACGTAGCACTCAAAAATTGGCCTGCATTACGATTTTGGACCAAATCGGGATTTGATCAGATTAGCGGGATTTACGGAGACCGTGAACATTCGGACAAGACTTTTGCCAATATGGAACTGATCAAAACACTCAAAGCGCAAGATATATAAATTGAACTAAACATTTACACGAGAACGGAGAGGACAGAAATAATCTGAAGAAGCGGAGCTACAAGCTTTCTGAAAGAAAGCTGCATCGGAAGCATACACCTCGCCTTTATCCCCGGATTTTCCCCGTTGTAAAAGGGAATCAAAAAAATCTGGGGATAACAGCGATCGGAAGGTTGTTCTGTCATCGGAGTGGCAAGTGTAAATTATTCTTTAGTTCAATTATGTGGAAAAGGAGAATGGCTAAATGGAATCTTTCTTTCGTTATAACTGGATCGTGCGTGAGCAGTGGTTTCAGTGGTGTGAGGATGTGCCGCTTGAAGAGCTGCTTCGGCCTCGGACGGGCGGAGTAGGCAATATATTGCAAACGTTTTTTCATATCATCGATGTAGAGTGGAGCTGGCTTCAATTATTGCAAGGCAAACCGGATGGTATGGAGAATTTTGATAATTATAAAACACTGGAGGCCGTACGACAATTCGATCGCAAGCTGCGACCTGATGTGGAAGCATTTGTTCTATCCTGGGACCCCAGCATGGAAAAGAGACCTTTCATCGATCCCGAATTGGATAGCGCCGTCGTCAAGGAATCGTGGGGAGAAGTGATGCGTCACGTGATTGCTCATGAAATTCACCATATGGGGCAATTATCGGTATGGTCCAGAGAATTGAACAAGAAGCCCGTATCTGCCAATTTCATTGGTAAAGGACTAATTTCACCTGACAACTAGAGTGAAAAGGAGATTATAGGATTCAAATTCTAATTTTACAGAGAAGGGTCGGACAAAATGAGGTTATTGCTGGAAAGTATCCGCTGGGTGGAGCTGAGCGAAGAAATTCGTTGCTTGCTTGAAAAACCATACAAGGTGCTTCCCCTGTCACCAGGACTGGAAGCGGACGTTGTGAAGATCGAATGTGCTGACCGCTCTTACGTGTTAAAGGTATGGAATAAGGACTCCAGACCCGATATTGGCAATCAGTATGAACTATTATCTAGACTATACGAGAGTGGAATACAAGTCTCCAAACCGTACGGTTGGGGCATGGATGTGGATTCTAATCAAGTTCTGTTAACGAGTTATGATGGAGAGCCTATAGCCAAGTTAAACAAAAACAAGCTGGAGCATTTGGCTAAAATGTTAGTTCAAATTCATGGTTATGATATACATACTATCAATAACGCGGAGGCAAATTTCATACCACAATATGATTTTGTTGGCTATTTCTTTCCCTCCATTGAACTTCATGAGGATATGCATCTGATTCTGACAAGCCTTCTTCAACGGATTAAGCTTAGACAGGATACGTTGATCCACGGTGATTATAACCTGGGGAATGTTCTGGAGGCAGGTGATCAATATACGATCATCGATTGGACAAACGGGCAGCGCGGTGATCCCAGATACGATATGGCGTGGTCCATTTTTTTGATGACGATCTATACGGGGGAACGAAACGGTAAGATGTACAGTGCTCTATTCAAGAGTCTGACGGAATACACACCAGACGATGCAGAGATGTTTGAAGCTATGGCTTGTTTGCGCTGGATTCTTTTGAAGCGAGTGGCATATGTCCCTGATGGACCAGGTGTAATGAAGCGAATTAGAACAATCCTTGGAAATAATCCCTATTTAAATGAAGCACTTTTATTTCATCAAGAGTCATTGAAATAAACCTCAAGGTCCTGTCCTAAATCGTCCTCATTAGCATACCTATGGTATAGAGGAGCGTGATAGGTATGGAACAGAAAGTGCAAACCTATTTTGAATTAAAGCAGCAGCAAAAAGAAATTGAACAACAGCTCTCTGTACTACGAGATGAAATTGTAGGGTATTGTGAGGAGCAGGGTGTCTATGAGACGAAGGTTGGGGATACGCCGTCAAAACGGTGCTTCAGCACCGCAAGGAATATGATGATCAGAAGCTGTACGCTTCTCTTCCCGATCCTGATATCTGGCGACTGCTGTCCAAGGTGGACAGTCATAAGCTGAAAAGCCTGATCAAGCTGAACATATTGACAGAGGAGCAGATTAGTCCAGCTTGTACGGTGAAGCCGGTAACTATATTACAGGTGGACAAGTTGTAACTGGACAATTTCCCAGTGCGTTGACGCAAAAACTGGTCTTTATGTTCGATCAGCAGCTACAGCCCAAGGAGTCGTTTTGGCACATCATTATAAGCAGTATCAATCATAGACTACTACTTCATTTACACATATACACCAACGCTCCCCGAGGAGCTGATTGAATCGGTCACGAGATGGCCGGTTTTTTTGTTGTATACAAATGTTTTGCCGATTTCAGCCGTGCGCTTTAAAAACATATCTGAGCATAAACTTGATTCAGTGCCGGAAAGAAGATCCAGTCGAATGCTTTAAACCGTTATGCAAGTAGTTTATATGTTATAATCTGTAATTAATTCATGTACCATCTTCGATAAGGAGGGGAGAAAATGAAGATCAGGAAGAGACTGTATATCTTCAAAAGCTGTAGAACGATGAGTTGAGGAGATGGACTATGAAGAAAAAAATCATTTCGATCATACTTGCCATCTGGGTATTGATGATTGTGATCAGTGTGGTTCTACTATTTCTGCCCAGAACGATTCATCTTGATGGAGAGGCTGTAAAATATCGGTTGGGAGAAGACAACAAGGAACCAGAACAAAAAGTCCATATCAACATGAATGGCAAGCGTTATCTAACGACCTCGGGTGATTACATATTCAGAGGAACCATTGATATTGAGGGTGAACCTTTACCCGTACCTGAAGATCAAAAGAGGCTCGAAATTCGTTTTCATAAAGGATACGGATTGATGGAATACATCATTTCTGAAGATGAGAAAACGGATATCTTCGTATACGGAACACTATTCGTAGATCGTGCATTCACCAAACTCACCATCGCCATTTCGGAGGAGGATTCGAACGGAGAGCAGAACAGTAAAAGCTGGAGCTCCGAAGATGGTCTTATGCTATCCATGCCCGCAACGAATCGTTCCGAAGCCATTCAGCTCTCTAATGAACTGATGGAAAACTATCTCGGGGGCTATACATTAAAATGAAAAAATTAAATAAAACAGGCAAGTCTTTACCTTGGAGGTTGGATCGCTATCTCCTTGTGTAAATGACATGCCTGTTTTTTTATTTATGCAGCAAATCTCTAGTGATTTTGCATCCCGTCAGGATCTGAACGAGACCGCCGCTACCAGGAGTGGAATCAAAGCCTGTGCATTATTTTATCATTCTAGCGAGCAACAGGAGCGCTATCCATGATCTTTGGGATGTTCCCTTCGATGCTCTTCATTCATCATCTTCGTATGCTGGACCCTCAAAGCGGATTGTTCTGTTGTTCAGATTGTCTGGAGAGGGGAGCTAGTTTATAACAGCGCTGCGGGCCTTGCTGACCGGGAGAAAAACAGATCCATGGAGCAAAATGCATTATTCAGATATGCTTCCGTAACTAAACCGATTGTATCCACAGCTGCCATGGTGCTGATATCCCGAGGTAAATTAAAGCTTGATGATCTTGTGAGCCCGGGCCCCTGTGGAGATATTCGATTGTAACGGATATACTCGGATACCTTGATCCTTCGGCCTATCTCTCGGGTGGTGCGGGGATGATTGGAAGTGCAGGAGACTTCCTTGTGTTGCTTGAAACGCTGCGTCAAGGTGGAGGTTCGCTTCTTCCCAAAGCGCTGGTCACCGATATGACGACCAATCAGATTGGCGATCTTACGATGCCTTATTGGCCGGGCCGAGGATTTGGCCTGGGGTTCACGTTGCTGAAAGATCCGGTCGCCGCCAACACATCAGAGTCCCCCGGAACATGGCGCATGGGCGGAACCTATGGTCCCTCGTGGTTTGTTGATCCTGCAAAAGAACTGAGCGTTGTCGCGTTCACAAATACGGCTCTGGAGGGCATGTCGGGCAGGTTCACAACTGAACTATGCGAGGCTGTCTATGAGGGAATCGGTGGAAAGCAGTAAGTTGAACTCTGGATTAATATGGAAAAATATGATAAGGTAGAGCAGTAGGTTCAGTAGGTTACAGTGAGTCCTGAATTTGATTCCGAAATGAGATGAGAAAATGGATCGCGTCCGCAGTTACCTGTTTGTTATTGCAGGCAACTTTGCAGTTGCCTATATGATCTTTCCTGAAAGAACTATTGGAAAATCTATGATATTCGCTGCACTGATGCTGTTGCTGAGCATGGGGATGGATTTCATGAAAAGCAAAAATCAGCATTCGCTTGAGCAGCAGTGAGCCAGCTTGCCATTACATTTTGGTGCGAAGTACCTTGTCTATTTTAATGAATGAAACCGATTCTCGACAGAGGATCGGTTTTTTGTGTAATGTTGAAGCGTGGATGACACAAAGGATGGCCAAGTCTGAAGGAGAGGGAGTTTTTCATATGATTCGAAACCAATTTAATCAATGGGCCGTGCGTCAGGCGGAACGGTATGACGAGTCTGATTTTGATGAGATTTTGAGAGAATATTTCGAGGTGTTACAGTCCGGACTAAAAGCTTAATCGGCTTATGGGGAAAGCCAGAGTCCTCCTTTATCCGGCTCCCGTTTACATCATGTCTATTGTTCATTACACTTGGTTTATAGCAACTACTAAAATCCAAACTCGGATTATCAGGGGAATATATTCATGCATCAATCCGCACATATTCAGGAAGCCAGAGATTACATATTAAACCGGATTAACTCCAAACCTGTCGTGGGCATGATTCTGGGATCAGGGCTGGGAGCACTCGCGGACGAAATCGAGAATGCTACCGTCATTCCATACACGGACATTCCGTATTTCGCTCAATCCGAAGCTATCGGTCATGCCAACGAATTGGTTATCGGAGAACTGATGGGCAAGACCGTCGTTGCCATGAAAGGCCGCCTTCATTATTATGAAGGGTTTACGCTGGATGAAGTAACGTTCCCGGTTCGGTTTATGAAAGCACTGGGTGTGGAGCAGCTGATTATCACTAATGCGTGTGGAGCGATCAATACCAGCTTCGAACCGGGACAGCTTATGCTGATTACGGATCATATCAATCTGGTAGGCAACAATCCGCTGATGGGGCCGAATAACGCTGAGCTGGGTGTACGCTTCCCGGATGTATCACAAGTGTATAACCGCGAGCTGCGCAGCATTGCCTTGAAGGTGGCAGAGGAGCAGAATGTTAGTTTGCAGCAAGGAGTGTATGCATGGTGGAGCGGTCCGGCGTATGAGACTCCAGCGGAGATTCGCATGATTCGGACGATGGGCGCGGATGCTGTGGGCATGTCGACGGTACCTGAAGCGATTGTAGCCATTCATGGCGGCATGAAGGTACTGGGCATTTCCTGTTTGACCAATATGGCCTGCGGCATTCTGGACCAGCCCTTAAGTCATGATGAAGTGATTGAAGTCGCGGCAAAAGTGAAAACAACCTTCATCGGACTGGTCAAAGGTATTTTGAAAGAGATGTAACATGTAATCGAGAGGGTGCTTTACTTTCAAAGCAACCGTGTATGAAGCATTGTCCATAACGGAATATTTCCGTTGGGCAGTGCTTTTTTTACAATTGAACATGTGCAAAATATTCCTATATCGGTTAAAACGACCTATAATAATAGAGATTCAAGCAAAAGGATCGGCTATAGGCTGAAGAAGGAGACTGATAGAAATGGAAGAATTGGGCCCTCATGAACACGTCATTTTTGAAAGGATTCATGCAAACTGGTTAAGAGGTTTTGAAGGAGTAGGAGGAAAGCTTTTTCTAACTAATGAACGATTAGTTTTTATTCCTCATGCTCTGAATTTTCAGACGGAATGGGTTCAAATCGAGATCTGGGCTATGACTAAGATTGAGAAAAGTGCGACATGGGACTAATCCCGAATGGAATTACTATTACATTAGACAGTGGACATGTCTTCAAGTTTGTTGTCTGGAATCGTTCTAAGATTATCAAGGAGATTGTACAAGCCAAGAGAATTAATAACGAAATAATGTAAGAGTTTGAGATGAAGTACATAAACCGAAAAATGTGGGGTAATAAAGTGAGGATTCCACTCTGGTCTAGGGCCTAGGGTATTTTCAAAATCTAAATAGTTATGTTTTATATTTAATGGAACACAAAAGAATCGCTCCTTGGAGTGCAGGCATCGATATTTCAGGGACTTATGGCTGGTTTTGATCTCACCTCGATTACACTGATAAGAAACAATACACCGGAGAAGCATGCAGGTTATGCGCTTGGTGTCATCTTCACATCTCCGGCTACCGGGGGCCACTTTTGGGGTGGTTTACTAAGCCATTGGATTGGGCTGCGGATGTCAGTAGTGCAATACTTATATTGGCCTGCGCAAGGTGTCTATGAATGGTGGAATGGCCCGTCATTCATATATACCCGCCGAGATTCGCATGATATGGCTCGTGTCTCATTTCAAAGGGCAATACAATGGACACTGTCTATACGGAGTTAATCCGTTGGGCGGTGCTTTTTGATTTAGGAAAATGATGGGATTAACAAGATCGTCATGCCCTCCCTTGTATTTCCTATCTCTGATATCGTACAGTTGGAAGACATGATCGTATGAATGCATGATGGGAAGAAAGTGAGGTGCCACGGATGCAAAAGATTAGAAGAACAAAACAGATTGAGGGCACAACGACCCCTGGCATCATACATAATGGCGGCCAGCATTTTCTCATTCCGGTGCAGATCTATGAAGACGGGATGATTAATTGCTGGGAACTGGTTGATTTGAAGGGATTGAAGCGGAAGATTGACGATTACTGGTTAGGCTCTCATATACCGAATGGAGAGTTGCTTTCCATCATGGGTTGGGTGCCTACCTAGTCGAACACGCGAACTGGGCGTATAACGACAATGACTACTACGAACATATACAGTGTAAGATCAGAATGCTCAATCCGGAATTCCAAAATATAGCTGAAATCACACCACGTCAGCAGCAGCTGATGGAGACAAGAAGATTTTCACATTCGCCTAAAGCGATTGATTTTGCAGTTGTGAGCGAATTGTTCTATAAAACGATACAAGGGGATGGATTCTCCATTTTCATGAGGTATGAAGGTCAGCACTACCTGGTTCATCTGGTTGTGTATGAGGATGGTCAGGTGGCCATCTATAACTTGCCCAATCCCGTGAAGGTTTCAATTGATGAGCTGGCGGTCTGGTTCAGGGACGGGACCTTTTTTACAACCATTGAACGCCCGATAATAATCACGATATTGGATCTGGGAGAGGTTACATTCTCGGAGGAAAGCTACGCGGAAAATGTGGATGACAAGTATATGGAGCTGCTGGATATGTACAAGAAACTGAGTGGAGCACAAACGACGGTGGAAGAGTGCCGCCACGCCTACCATATGTATTTGGAAGACCCTAGTGAGTTTAACCGGGCTCAGCTGAAGGAGAAATATGAACAGGTGCCTGAACATCAACGGATGTACCTGGGCGATATGAATACCAAGGACATGGATTATCAGCGAATTATCTATACTCCTGAGGATAAACGCGAAGTCTAGATTTTCTATATCATTAAACTATATAAATTGAAATAAACATATACACGATAACGGAGAGGGCAGAAATAACCTGAAGAAGCGGAGCGTTCGCCTTTATCACCGGATTTTCCCCTTTATATAAGGGATTTCAAAAAAATCTGGGGATAACAGCGATCGGAAGGTTGTTCTGTCATCGGAGTGGCAAGTGTAAATATTCTTTAGTTCAATTTATATAGACAATCTATAAAGCGCACAAGAAGGAGGATGGAGAATGACCAAGCAAGCAGAACTGCTGTGGGAACGTATTATTGCAAAAGGGACGGGAGCAAATGCAGATGGTAGAGTTACGCTCAAGCTCCAGCCGGGTGCGACGGATGAAGATATTCAATCCGTGGAAGATCAACTTGGTGTGACATTGCCTGAAGAGATGAAGGCTTTGTATCGTGTGCATAACGGACAAGCCTGGAATATAGGCGTAGCTCCATTTGTTCGTAACCTGACATTGTCACCTCTGGATCAGGTGAAGGAGAACTGGGCGTTTTTGCAGGAGGAATTTGAACCGGACGAGATGGAACTTGAGATTGACGATGATGCCATTAAGCCCGTGCTGTGGAACCCCAGATGGATACCTATTGCTGAAAATGGTGGTGGGGATTATCTGTGTCTGGATACCGATCCGTCAGGAACGGGGACGGTGGGACAGGTACTATATTTTTGGCATGATTGGGGACATCGGTCAGTTGAGGCTGCGGGGTTATTTGAATTTATTCAGAAGTGCATGGAAGAAGAGGATGAAGACGAAGCAACGTAGGTAGTCGAATCTAGAGTGAATTAATCCGAAAAAGGAGGTCATTCAATGATCCAAATAACCATGCGTCAATCCGAGCAGGCAGATCAGGAGCGTCTTGCAGAGTTGCGAGCCTTGGTTCTATATGATGATCTACATAGGCTGAAAAGGTACGATGAAGTGAAGGTTCGTGAACGTTTCCGTAATACATTCGACCCTGTTCACACGTGGATTATCGAGGTCGAGGGAGCATTGGTGGGGTGTATAGCGCTGAAGCCCAAGTTGGAGGAGATGCTACTGGAACATTTCTATATCCATCCCGATTATCAAGGTCAGCAAATAGGGACTCAAGTGCTGGACATACTGCTGAAACGGGATGACGTTAAGGGCAAACGTGTTATTTTAAATGTATTGCAGGGCAGTCCGGCTCGTCGTTTGTATGAACGCTTTGGATTTGTCTTGGACAGTGAAGATGAGGTGGATGTGTTCATGTCCGTCCAAGTACAATAATCGTTACGGTCAAAATAGAAGCATCTATTTAAGTTGAACTATTCATTTACACGTAACGGAGAGGACAGAAAAAACCTGGAAAAGCGAAGCTAAAAGCTTTCTGAGAGAAAGCTGCATCGGAAGTATATGCTTCGCCTCTATCCACGGTAACAGCTTCCGCAGTACAACGCGCAGTACAACGGACAAGATCAAGCAGCAGGCACGAGAACAGGGGTTGACCCTCCGCCAAGTCGCATTGCTTGCATCGACGCCTCGCACATCCTTTATCGGTACACTGGATCAGATCGCCGATCAGATTCAGGAGTGGTTCGAAGGCGAAGCCGCGGACGGTTTCAATATCCGTACGGTCGTACCGAACGGACTGGCGGACTTCGTGGATCTGGTCGTACCTGTTTTACAAGAGCGCGGGCTGTTCCGTACCGAGTATGAGCATGAGACACTGCGGGGTAATCTGGGTCTTGAGATTCCACGCAATCGTTATTCATTGGAGACGGCAAAATAAATCAATTATGGCACATCGAACTTGCTTCCAGTTCAGAATGCTTTAAAGGCGATCCATAAAGTCTCCATAATAACGACAGCACGAAGAAACCAGCAAGTCGCCCATCATCGGGGACTTGCTGGTTTCTTTGGTTGAGCTGTTGCAGTTATACGATTATACTCTCAGATCAATCTCAAACGTCTTGATCTCATACGGCTCAAGTGTAAAAGTTACCGGCGTATCATGCAGGAGTCCACCATCCGGCAATTCCATTAGATTGCATTCTCTCCACGCGTGAATCCGCAGATCACTTGTCAATTCCAGCGTATTCATGCTGCCGGAATAATCATGAACGCGTACGATGACACGATCGGAATCCTCGGCCTTCTTGACCGCCGAGATCATGGCTGTACTGCCGGACAAGGTGAACATGGAGCGACTTGGCTGCTCTGATTGACCTTGTGTATATCGAAGTGGAGCATTCAGAAGCCAGGCCTGCTGCACGGTTCCACCCACCAGCCAATCCCCTTGGTGCGGAAGAAGAGCATAGGTGAAGCGGTGCAGTCCTTGATCGGCATGTGGATCAGGATGCGTCGCGCTCTTGATCAGGGTTAACCGCATGACGTTATCTTTGATGTCATAACCGTATTTGGAATCATTCAGCAAGCTGACGCCATAACCTCTGTCGGACAGATCGGCCCATTGATGGCCAACGGATTCGAAACGTGCCCAGTCCCAGCTTGTGTTCCAATGCGTTGGCCGTTTAACGTTGCCGAACTGAATGTCATAGGTGGCTTCGGTGGAGCGGATACCGACAGGGAAGGCAACCTTCAGCAGCTGCTGTTGTTGATGCCAATCCACCTCAGTGTCATAATCGATCCGCCGATGCCCGGTATACACAGTCATGTTCTGCGTAATGGTAGAGCCAAGGTATGCCCAAGCGAAGCGGATCACGGCCTGAAGCGGCCCAGTCTCTATGACTTCAATGCTGGTGCATTTCGTAATCTCTCGCATATCTTCCTGATAGAAGATATCAATATCCCAGGCCTCGTGGGCAAGTGGTTTGTCCTCGAACACCTGAAGCACATTGCCTCTCGCGCCTTTGGCAAGCACCTCACGGTGTGACTCTTTATCGTAAAGGCGGGTCAACTGCCCATTCTCATTCCACTCGAGCAGATAGTACGGCGTCTCGATTCCATTGGCTGTGTGGATGAATGGCGAATGCTCAGGGATATCGTTTACCGTATTGCTCTGGAAGTGAATTGTGGTGTACCCCAGCGAAGGAATATCCTTCACCTCGACGGACCAATGTGCATCCTGGTATTGAGCGTTCAGAATCTCACCGGAATCGCTCAGCCAGGTTCCCGTTTCCAATTCGCCTGATGCCGCAGGAATGCTCACGATTTCTGTAACGACCCATGGGGAAGCATTCCAGATGGTGTACGTATGAGGAGATTCTCCGCTGCCAGCGATAGCGGTCCGAGCCTGCGTGTCCACGTTACGGCCAATCTGCTCGGCTTCTGCATATTCAATTCTACTGTCCTCATACACCTCCGTGATGGAGGAACCGGGAATGATGTCATGGAACTGGTTGCGCAAAATGATTTTCCATCCCTCGGTCAAGGACTTCGCTTGGTACAGATTCCAGTCATTGTGCACAATACTTTGCAATGCATTCAGCCATTCCGCTTCACGGTAAGCCAGCTCAAGCTTGCGGTTCATCCGTTTGTTGTACGCCTGGCTGGTATACGTTCCGCGGTGATATTCCAGATACAGCTCGCCATCCCATGTATGGATGTATGAATCGGTCTTCTCCACCGTTTCCTGCAGCTTCTCAAAATAATCATCTGCGCGTCCTGTCTTGACCTTGGGAAGTCCGGGCAGTTGATCCAGCCGTCGTCTCATCTCCAGCATTTCGCGGTTAACTCCGCCTCCGCCGTCTCCGTATCCGTACGACAGAAGCAGATCCTGGTTCATCTCCTTATCGCGGTAGGCATCCCAGATACCCTTGACCGTCTTCGGAATGATTTTTCCGTTATAGGTATAGAACCATGAACCCGGCTCCGACCACGGCTCGGGTGTGGTAATGAAGTGGGTCAGTACTTCTGAGCCGTCAATTCCGCGCCAGTGAAATGTATCGAATGGCATGCGGTTGTATTGGTTCCAGCTGATTTTGGTCGTCATGAACGTATGAATGCCGGATTTTTTCAGAATTTGCGGCAGAGACCAGCTGTAGCCGAATACATCTGGCAACCATAGATATCGGCATTCTGTCCCGAACTCTTCTTTTAGAAAACGAGTGCCGATCAGTAACTGCCGAACCAAAGACTCGCCCGAGGTCAGGTTGCAGTCTGCCTCCAGCCACATGCCGCCGCCCGCTTCCCAGCGACCTTCAGCGACACGTTCCTTGATGGATTCGTACAGTTCCGGGTAGTCCTCTTTCACATATTCGTACAACTGAGGCTGTGTTTGGAGGAAAACATACTCCGGGAACATTTCCATCAGGCGCATTACGGTGGAGAAGGAACGAGCGCATTTCTCACGTGTATGCTTCAACCGCCACAACCAGGCAACGTCAATATGAGTATGGCCGATACAGGTGACAGTCACATCAGAAGCTCTGTCCATCGTACTCAGTCGCGCACTCAGGTCATCCCTTGCGTCATGGACAGATGCATAGAAGAGATCGGACTTAGGCTGCGACCAGTCAATGAGGCGGAAAGATTGCTGGAGCGCATGAAGCAGCTTCGTACGTTCCGGTGCATGGGCATCCAGAATTCGGACCGTTTCCAGAATCGCTGACCCTGTAAATACAAGATCATCCACAGCATCATCCAGCCAGCACAGTTCAGCTTGTCTGAACGTATGTGTCTGATTGCGGGGCTGACCGCCACCTTCCAGACCAGACCATAAGCGGAAGACCAACTCGCTGGTGCTGCCTGCCGCAGAGGCTGGGAAGAACACTTCCTTGTGGTTGGAATCCACGCCTTGATAAGGCTTGCCATCCCAGTAGAATAGCGACTCAAAGCCAGAATTGTTACCACCGCCGGTATCGCCAAAATCAAATAGGCCGACAATTCGTTTATCCTCCCAAGAGGAAGGGAACTCGGCTTTTGTTCTAAGCCACAAATAGAGATCTCGACCGGTCCAGTTCTCTCCTGTATGCATAGGCTTCCAATCGCTATCGTCCCCCGGTAGGGCAGGGTTAATCTCTTCTCTGCGGTCTTCGCAGGCAAGAAAAGCATGTAAAGGTAAACGATCCCGGTAACGGAGCTCGGATAATTCATTGATACGTGCTTGAAGTTTGTTTTCAGTAAGAAACATCGTTAAGAACCCCCAGTACATTTTATCGGGGAGTGATCCATAGTTAGAGAGCATCCAAAGCGAGTATGTATTACATATATTCATAGGGGAATGCGCCCATTATAGCGCTTCCATTCGCTTTTGACAAACCAAAATATGGATTACGTACCTGGGAGCAGGTGATTGTCGAATTTAACCAAACGGTGATACACTGAGTTGGAAATGGGTCTGAAGGAGGTGTTCAGGCACGAATGTCCAGGATACGAACCATGTATAGAAATTACCTGAAGAAAAAAATGTTTAACAAAATTCTGTTGTTTTATTCCATGGTCATGGTCCTGTTGTTCATCAGTGTCTCCGTGCTGGCCTACCGCTACTATGAGCAGCGGGTCGTACAGGAACAGATGGATGCCAGTCTGCAGGAACTGGATATTGTCAGTATTAATCTGAATCAGCAGTACGAACGACTGTATAACGCCGTGCAGCAGATTTATACCGACGCTATGATCGGCGACGATTTGAAGTATTTTCTGACTCATGAATATGAGGATTTTCTCAATTGGCGCCTGAATCAATATGCTTACAGCTACCGTACGGAGCGTGGGAACTTTGATTATCAATTGCGTCTGCTGCTAAAGGATGAAGCCTCGATTGCAAATGTCGTGTTATACAGCACGGATCAGGATTTCTTCTATGTTCTCAATCGGGAGACCCAGCACTTTTACTATCAGCCCAAGTTGTCAGCAGGGCATAAGGACTGGTTCCAGCGGCTGCGAAGTGCACCGTGGCAGTACATGGGCAGCGAACCGCTTTTCGAAGGGAAAATGGATGATGTCCCTACCCCATACAGCTATGCCAATGTGCTCAAGGACTCCGTGACATTGAAGCAGTATGGTGCAATTATGTTTGAACTGAATACAGATCGGATCAAAGGGCTGCTGCGAGACAGACTCGACGGCAAAGACAACAGGATCATGCTGATGACCGGGGAGGGTCAGGTGATTTTTGATTCGCAGGGCAAGTATGATAACACCGTCTACCCTTATTGGGGGCAGATGAATTTACCGGAGGATTGGGTGAATCTGGAGGAACGCTCCAAGGTGCAGTTGCTGAATATCGGGAATACAGGAATGGTCGTGGCTGCCATTATTCCGGAGTCGCGCATTAAACAGAGCCTTCAAGCGATTCGTCTCAGTCTTATCGGGATTGTCATCCTGTGCATCATTGTTAGTTTTGCGGTAACGTTCACCATCATCCGCCGATATTCCAAAAAAATTCACAGGCTCGTCCTTTACATGCGGCGCTGGCAGGAGGGTGATCTGAGTAAACGGATCGAGATGGAGGGTGAAGATGAATTACAGCAGATTTCGCAGAGATTTAACCATATGTGTGATCGGCTGGAGTCTTACATAGAGACGGTATATGTGTCGGAGATCAAGCAAAAGAATGCGCAGCTCGTGGCTTTGCAAGCCCAGATCAATCCCCATTTTCTGTACAACACGTTGGAAAGCATCCGCATGAAAGCCATCAGCATGGGAGCCAGGGATGTTGGACAAATGATTTATATTCTTGCCACGATGTTCCGGCATTTGATCAAAAAGCAGACGCATGTAACCTTGGCAGAGGAAATCGAGCTGTGCGGCATGTACCTGGCTTTGGTTCAGTACAGGTATGAGGACAAGTTGGAAGTGGAGACTCATATTGAAAATGCAGCAGCGGGGAGCATGATCGTCAAGTTGTTAATCCAGCCAATCATTGAAAATTACATTGTGCATGGTTTTCGTACGAATGATGATGATAACCGGATTATTATCACCGCCGCAGAAGCAGATGGTGTGATCCGTATTCGCGTAAAGGATAACGGAAAGGGGATCTCTGCGGAGAGGTTGCTTGAACTGCAAGACGCGCTTCACACGGGCGATGAAACTACTGGGACATCCGATCAATCTTTGGGTCTTAAGAATGTCCACGACCGCATACGTCTGAATTATGGCAGTGATTATGGTCTTCACCTGAACAGTGTGGAGGACGAAGGATGTGAGGTGACGATCAGTATTCCAGTCACAAGGGAGGAAGCGGGATGAGAAGTGTAATGTTGGTCGATGATGAGCCGCTCATTGTAAAAGGAATGCAAGCCATCATTGATTGGGATCAGAATAATATGCAGATTGCGGGTACGGCTTGCAATGGGTTGGAAGCGCTAGCAATGATGGACGAGGGACCTGTCGATCTGATTATTACGGATATCATGATGCCGCAAATGACCGGACTTGAGCTGATCCGGGAGATCAAAGAGCGCAATCCGTATACCAAATTCATTATTTTGAGCGGTTACGAAGAATTCAAATATGTGCGGGAAGGCATCTCGCTGGGGGTAGAGAACTACCTGCTCAAGCCAGTCAATATGGACGAATTGGAAGCAACCATCAAGCATATGCAGCGCGACTGGGAGCAGGAGGAAATCCGCCAGATTCAGATGGATCAGAGCTGGAGAATTCTGCGCAACAATATTTTGCAGCGGTGGGCGAATGAGACCATTGACGCCAAAGAATTTAGGGAGCGTGCGCAGCTGCTGGAGATTCCCATGAACAAGTCCAGTTATTGTGCAGCCGCTCTGCGGATTGTAGGTGATGACGAAGGGAATGATCCGCAGATACACCTTGCGGGAATCGCTGAGAAGTGCGAGCTGCTCGGAAATCAAGGCCTTCCGGATGGCTGCGTGGTAATCTGCTTTCCCGATCAGGAAGGAGACATCATGGTGCTGTTCGTTTCAGGCCTTACGGAAGATCGTGATGAATGGCAGCTTCGGGCACTCAGCAGGATGAAGCAAGCGGTCGCCGAGGACACAGATGCACGTGCATGGGGATCATCGGCCAATCGGAGTCGACCTATCTGGGTTTTCCGAAGAGCTGCAAGTCTGTAAAGCTGTGGCTTCAGAATCATTTGTTTATGGATGGTGATACCTTCATTATGCAAGTGGAGAGCGAAGAAGACGCCAATCCGCATCAGGAGAAGCCTGGGCCAGCGATGGAGCAGTTCCACAAGCTGCTGCGGGATGGGGAAAGTACAGAGGTGGACCGGTTCATCGACGAATTTTTCATGGTTGAGGGTAAGGAACGCTGCTTCCCGAGAACGCCGTTCTTCAATTCTGCTATCCAGCTGATGCTGGCTGCCAAGGAATTGGAGAAAACACCTGACTACGGCGAAATCTTCGGCCCCCTGTCCAGAATTCATACGCTCAGCCAACTGAAGCAGCTGGTGAGAAAAACCGTTCATCGTACGCTAAATACATATCACACCGCCGAGAAAACGTACAGCCCGCATATCATGGCTGTGCTGGAGGTAGTGAAGAATCACTACCAGGATGAGCTTTCACTAAAGACGCTCAGTCAGCGGCTGGAGCTCCATCCGAACTACCTCGGCCAATTGTTTCAACAGGAGGTCGGCACCACCTTTTCCGATTATGTGAACCAGTACCGAATTGAGCGAGCCACTCATTTGCTGTTATATTCGGACAAAAAGACGGCCGAAATCGCGGGCGAGGTAGGCTACTGGGACTCCACTTATTTTTACAGACAGTTCAAGAAATATGCGGGTGTTTCTCCCACGGAGCTGCGCTCCATCTACATGAAAAAATAAGCCGGGCTTGCCGGCTGAGTGAAGACACACCCCGTGCGGGTGTGTTTTTTGCTATGGAATGAATGCACGATCTTTAATTAATCCATCAATTTATTGGGTTTTTCAACTATCCCCAAATTGGTAGCGCTTGCATAATGGAGGAAGGAGTGAACGAGGAATCCAAAGCACCAAGAGGGCTTAGGTCTGCCAGTGTTGGTCATAGGGGATTAATACTGGGTGCAGCTAAGCGACAGTGAATGCGATTATAAGGAGGGACAGCCGTGCTGGGCATCTTCAAAAGTCTGATGAAGAACAAGGCGTTTCTTCTGCTGGTACTGCCGGGAGCAGCGTGGTTTATCATTTTTGCCTATTTGCCAATGTTCGGAACGATTATTGCTTTTAAGGACTTCCGGATTCATCCGGCGGATTTCTTGAAAGCGTTCTAAAAAGCGATTGGGTCGGGTTCAAGAACTTTGAGTTTCTGTTCTCCACCAGTGACGCCTATATCATCACACGTAATACTATTTTGTATAACCTGGGTCTCATCTTTCTCGGATTGGTCCTCGCGGTGACGCTTGCGATCATTATGAACGAACTGCTGAATAAACGGCTCGCGAAGATCTACCAGACCGCGATGTTTATGCCTTATTTCTTGTCCTGGGTTATTATCAGTTATTTCGTCTTTTCGTTTCTGAGTGTGGAAAAGGGTGTGTTCAACCAGATCATTACCTATTTCGGAGGAGATCCGGTCAGTTGGTACAGCGAGACAGGGTATTGGCCGTATTTTCTCATTCTGCTCGGCCTGTGGAAAGGTGCAGGATATGGCAGCGTAGTCTATCTGGCAGCAATCGCGGGTATCGACCGCTCTTATTATGAGGCAGCGATGATCGACGGCGCCACCAAGTGGAAACAGATCCGGTACATTACGCTGCCGCTGCTCAGGCCGCTGATGATCATTCTGACCATTCTGGCGATCGGCGGCATCTTCCGTTCCGACTTTGGACTGTTCTATCAGGTTCCACGGGATTCCGGTGCACTGTATCCGGTCACCAATGTCATCGACACTTTTGTATACCGCGGCTTAACCATTATGGGCGATACGGGAATGAGTACGGCTACAGGATTGTATCAATCGGTTGTTGGTTTGATTCTTGTCCTGCTGGCTAATTATGCTGTGCGTAAAATTGAAAAGGATTATGCCGTATTCTAGGCTGCGGCAAGGGAGGTGCTATCCATGAGTAACTTAAGCGAACCGATAAAGCGGGCATCTGCTCCTGCGAAGAGGAGCAGAAAGAAACCAAAAGATCTGAATGCCATTTCACCGTTATCCAATGTGGTTTTTAATATAGCCATCGGTCTGTTTGCCTTATCTTGTATCTTTCCATTTCTGTTCATCATCATCATCTCATTTACCGATGAGAAGACGCTGGCGATCAATGGATTTAAATTAATTCCTGAAGTCTGGACGCTGGATGCCTACCGATTTCTTATGGAATCCGGGCAGCAGATGGCCCAATCGTTTGGGGTTACCTTAACGGTGACGGTTGTCGGAACCGCGCTGACATTGTATTTGGTCACTACGTATGCGTATGCCATCTCGCGCAAAAATTTTGCACAGCGTCGGTTTTTCAGCTTTTTGGCCTTCTTCACCATGCTATTTTCCGGCGGTCTCGTTCCCAGTTACATTGTGGTTACGCAGGTGCTGCACTTGCGGGATTCGATATGGGCGCTGATCCTGCCGTCGATCATGAACGCTTTTTACATTATCGTTATGCGTACATTTTTCACGACCACCGTGCCGGATGCAGTTATTGAGTCGGCCAAAATCGACGGAGCTACTGAATTCGGTATCTATACGCGCATCGTACTGCCGATTTCGTTGCCGGGCATTGCGACTATTGGATTGTTCAGTACGTTAGGATTCTGGAATGACTGGTTCAATGCGCTGCTCTATATCGACAATGCGAAATTGATTCCGCTCCAGACATTGTTGATTCGAATACAGAACAATATGGATTTTGTTGTGCAAAACAGCAGCCGGGTCGTGTCCTACGACATTGCCTCGACACTGCCAACGGAGACCGTCCGCATGGCGATGGTTGTCTTGGCTACACTGCCGGTTGCGCTGGCGTATCCGTTTTTCCAAAAGTATTTTATACAGGGCCTGACCATTGGTTCGGTCAAAGAATAAGTCTGGTTGTGCCTGCCCCAAAGGGCAGTAACAATAACATTAATAAGGGGGATACACATGAAGACAAGAAAAATCGCTCTGCTCATGGCTGCTTTAATGCTTGCTTTTGCTACGATGCTTGCAGGCTGCGGTGGCAGTAATACCAATGATACTAGCGGGAATACGGCATCCGGGGAGAGTCCGGCGATAAGGACCCGGTAAAGCTCAAGGTATATCTGATCGGTGGTCCACAGCGCGACCTGCCCATTGTACAGGATGAAATGAACAAATATTTAATGGAGAAAATAAATACAACCGTCGACATCACGATGATTGACTGGGGCGATTATTCCAAACGGATGCCGGTCATTACCGCTTCGGGCGAAAATTATGATATCGCTTTCACCTCTTCGTGGGCTTATGACTATTTGCCAAATGCTACTAGAGGGGCGTTCCTGCCAATCAATGATCTGTTGGATAAATACGGTCAGGGCATTAAAGAGCAGCTTGATCCACGCTTCCTTACAGGCTCACAGATCGGTGGTCAAAACTATGCCGTGCCAGTTAACAAAGAGCTGGCTTCACAATGGGTATGGCGCTTCAACAAGCAGTACGTGGATAAATACAACATGGACATCACCAAGATTCGTACATTAGAGGATCTGGAGCCTTACCTGAAGCAAATCAAAGACAATGAGCCGGCCGACATCACTCCGCTGGCTGTTCCGAAGGGCTTTAAGCCTTATCTGGCATTCGACTTCCTGTTGGGTGACGAATTCCCGGTCGGCATCAACATGAACGGTGACACCAGTAAATACGTTAATGTGCTGGAATCCGAAGAGCTGAAGAGTTCCTTGAAAACCATCCGCAAATACTATCAGGCTGGTTATCTGCGCAAGGATGTAGCAACATTGGAAGGTATCGACAACATCAAGACAGGCAAATGGTTTGTTGACCGTGAACAGACTCAGCCTTACGCCGAACTGGGATGGTCCAGAAGCGCTGGCTATGATATCGTGACTACACCGATGCAGGATCCGGTTATTTTCACCGGCTCGGCAACAGGTGCTATGCATGCGATTTCGGCGAACTCCAAAAACCCTGAACGGGCCATGATGTTCCTGAACTTGCTGAATACCGATCCGTATCTGCGTAACCTGATCAACTACGGCATTGAAGGTACACATTACAAAAAGATTTCGGATAATGTCATTGAGGACCTGCCAGCGATGAAGGACGGATTCCAGATGCCTGGCTTTGCCTTGGGTAACCTGTTCCTGACTTACATGCACAAGGAAGATCCAGCCGATAAATGGGAAGCGTTCAAAGAGTTCAACAATTCCGCGAAAGTTGCTCCAAGCTTTGGCTTCAACTTCAATCCTGACCCGGTGAAGACGGAAGTGGCTTCAATCTCCGCCATCGTGAAGGAATTCTACCCATCCATCATGACGGGTGCGGTTGACCCGGATGAGCATCTGCCGAAAGCGATCGAGAAGTTGAAAGCGGCAGGTCTGGATAAAGTGATTGCAGAAGCGCAAAAGCAATACGATGAATGGCAAGCTGCAAATCCAAAATAAGTCTGAATTATAAAGTAGACATGGAAACGTCTGTCCGGTTTGACGGGCGTTTCTTCTTACCCTGATTGGATTGCCAAAATTGGATTGGAGGGTATGGCATGAAAAAGCTTGGTGCTAGTCTCATATTGGTCATAATGGTATGCGCTGCTCTTTCCTCAGCGGCCTTGGCGAAGCAACCTTATTCATCGTATTGGTTGCCGGAGCAATTGCTCCAATGGAATCCGGTTTCCGACCCGGATGCGGCCTTCAACCGGAGCACTGTTCCGCTCCAGAGCCGTTTCACGGGGGACGGTGTTAACCCCAATGCAACGAAAGATGCGAAAGTAATGGCGTTGTCTGCGCTGAATCAGGGAACCAGCGGCGTTCCATCGCAGGGCTCGGATACATTCTCTGCGAATACGTTCTCTTACTGGCAGTATGTCGACAAGCTCGTATATTGGGGCGGCTCGGCGGGAGAAGGCATTATTGTGCCGCCAAGCGCTGATACGATTGATGCGGCACACCGGAACGGAGTGCCAATCATGGGCACGGTGTTCTTCCCGCCATCCGTGTACGGTGGCAAATATGAGTGGGTGAAGCAAATGCTTCAGCAAAACAGCGACGGTTCTTTTCCGGCGGCGGATAAACTGATCGAGGTCGCTGAGTACTACGGTTTTGACGGCTGGTTTATCAACCAGGAGACCGAGGGCGGAACAGCCGCAGACGCACAGTTGATGAAGGCATTCCTCCGTTATCTTCAGGACCATAAGCCCGCGGGAATGGAGATCATCTGGTATGATTCCATGACGAGGGAAGGCAATATTTCCTGGCAGAATGCGCTGACGGACCGGAACGCGATGTTCCTGCAGGATAACGGGAACAAGGTATCAGACAGCATGTTCCTGAACTTTTGGTGGAATGACCTTGGCAGTTCTGCTGCCAAAGCCAAGAGCCTGAGCAGATCACCATTCGAACTGTTCGCAGGCATCGATGTCGAAGCTAAAGGGTACGATACCAGTCTGAAATGGAATTCGCTGTTTCCTGAGGGAAAACCGGCTGTGACTTCGCTCGGCATTTACCGACCTGATTGGGCGTTCAACAGCGCGGACAGTATGACTGATTTCTTTGCTCGTGAGAATAAATTCTGGGTAGGACAGAACGGCAACCCGGCCAATACGGCGACAAGCCAGGCTTGGAAAGGGATTGCGAACAATGTGGTTGAATCTTCGCCGATAGATCAGCTGCCATTCACCACCAGCTTCAATACGGGCAGTGGCGAGAAATTTTATGTGGATGGCACGCAGGTGCGGGAGACCGGATGGAATAACCGCAGTTTGCAGGATGTGCTTCCGACATGGCGCTGGTTAGCAGAGAGTAAAGGCACGGCGTTGAAGCCTTCTCTCGATTGGTCGGATGCCTACTATGGCGGCAGTTCCCTCAAGGTAGCGGGTACGCTAAGTTCAGCAAATACCACCCATCTAAAGCTGTATCAAACCGATCTGAAGATTGAGCCAGCTACCAAGCTGTCGATCACGTATAAAACGCAGAACAAGCCGAGCATGAAGGTTGGGCTAGCTTTTGCAGACCATCCGGACCAGTTCGTCTTTCTGGATGTAAAAGACAAAAAGGCATCGGGTTGGACGACGGACATCTTGAATCTGACGCCTTACAAAGGAAAGCGGATTGTGGCACTGTCTTTGTATTTTGACAGCAAGGAAATCATATCGGATTATGACATCCATATCGGTCAGATTTCCATTCATAACAATTCTAATCCAGTGAAGCCACTTGAAGCGGTTCAAGAATTAAATGTCATCCAATCCGACTTCCGCGGGGGCATTTACGGCGATGCCAGGTTGCAATGGAAAGCGTTGGACGAGGAAGTTCAACAATATGAGATTTACCGCGTGCTGCCCGACGGCAAAGAGACTTGGGTCGGTGCGACCGCCAATAACGTCTTCTATGTGCCTGAGATGAAGAGAATCAACGCGGAACAGGCAACTGTACTGAAAGTCGTGGCAGTGAATGCAAAATATGAGCCCGGCCAGGCTGCCAGCGTGACCATCCAGTGGCCAGCGTATCCGAAGCCGGAAGCAGGATTCAAGGCCGATGCAACACTTATCGCACCGGGTCAGCAAGTGCATTTCACCGACCTCTCTTCCGAGGTGACGGAAGGCTGGTCGTGGACTTTCGAGAACGGCAGTCCAGGGATCAGCACGGAACAGCATCCAGTGGTAACGTATGACAAGGAAGGCACGTACCGTGTGACGCTTACAGCTACCAACAGCTCGGGGCAGGATACGGTAACGAAGCAAGCTTTGATCACCGTCAGCAAGGGCGCTTCCGGGGTCAAGAATGTCGCACTTGGCAAAACGGCGACTGCGGACCATGCCTGCGGACCTGCTGAAGGCGCGGGAAAGGCGATCGACGGCAAGGTGACCGACAACAGCAAGTGGTGCGCACTGGGGAATCAGCAGCATTGGTTGCAGGTTGATCTCGGCAATGAACATCAGATCAGTGGTTTTGTCATCAAACATGCGGAGAGTGGTGGGGAATGGTCCGGTTTTAATACGAGCGACTATTCCATCCAGGTCAGTGCTGATGGCGTGAACTGGTCCGATGTAGTTCAAGTACAGGGGAACATGGCAGCCGAAACATCGGACGCGATTGCGCTGGTTAAGGCTCGTTATGTGAAGCTGAATGTGCTGAAACCTACGCAGGGCGGCGATACGGCAGCCCGAATCTATGAGTTTGAGGTTCATGGGTTGCAGCCGTAGTTGGCGGTTGAGAAGTGACAAGTGTAGCTGTGGAATTAGCAAAAAAGGAACCATGCGGCCAATCCGGTTTCAATGACGGCTGGCTATGATGAAGCAGTCAATCGTCTAGCGGGAGTACGGCACCGCATCACACCACGGCTGAATAGGATTGAACTTGAGGCTCACAGATCATTGGATCTTGTGAGTCTTTTTACGTTTATGCTGGATTCACTTACAAAGGTTTTAAAATCGTTGTTTTAGATAAAAAATCGGTTTTGCAATCAAAGACATGGCTAATGAAAAGTCTTATATTGTAGTTAAAACGATAAGAAGGGAGTGAAGGTAATGAAGAATAGAAAGATCATGTTTACTCGTCCGCTGCAAGTGGAGACGGTAGAGGAGGACTTTATTTTGCCACCCCTAGGTGAGAAGGAAGTATTGGTAAAATTGATCTATTCCCTTATCAGTCCAGGAACGGAGCTGGCGATGTTATCGGGAAAAGAAGAATGGGCCAAGCTTCCCGTATGTCCGGGGTATGCGAGTGTAAGTGAAGTGATCGAGGTGGGGCAGGGTGTAGACCATGTTCAGCCTGGGGACGTTGTGTTCCATTATGGTCATCATGCTGAATATCAAGTGGTATCCACAGATCATGTTTTCATCAAAGTTCCTGAGAAGCTGGATTTGAAGTGGGTTCCCTTTACCCGTATGGCGACTGTAGCGTTCACCTCGGTTCGTGTATCCAATATTGAACTTGGGGATGTTGTGGGCGTGACGGGGCTCGGATTGGTAGGGAATTTGGCTGCTCAATTGGCGCGCCTGCAAGGTGCAACGGTGATTGGTGTGGACCTGTCAACGGAACGAATCCGTACAGCTCAGGCATGTGGGGTTGACTATACGCTTCATGGCGGAGAAGATAAAGTAAAAGAAAAGATACAC
Source organism: Paenibacillus sp. 1A_MP2 (assembly GCF_052244825.1). NCBI lineage: Bacteria > Bacillati > Bacillota > Bacilli > Caryophanales > Paenibacillaceae > Paenibacillus > Paenibacillus sp. 1A_MP2. The sequence goes on from NZ_JBQQCS010000001.1 coordinate 2,178,095, forward strand.
ACCATCACGAATGGAACAGGTGTCTCTACCCACATTGAAGCGACGGGTGTGCCCAGTGTAGGTGTTCAAAGTCTGGAGTGGATCGCAAAGCTGGGAGAGATTATTTTCCTGGGCAGTCCACGAGGCGAATATAACACAGATGTCACCGATATATTGAACTATTGCCACCTGTATGGACGAGGGTGCATTACGTTTAAAGGAGCACATGAATGGCGCTTCCCGGTGGAGCCGAATGAATTCGTCAAGCATTCCCTGGTGAGAAATTCGAACATTGTATTTGAACTGATGTTAAAGAACCAGCTGCATATCGAACCATTGATCAGTCATGTGATGAAGCCGGAACAAGCGCAAGAAGCATACGAAGGCCTAAGAATAAATAAAGACCAATATAACGGTGTACTGTTTGACTGGTCCTAGGAGGAGATTGGAATGATTAGAGGGTTAACAAGAGCAGGCTTGGGGAACATCGAGTCCAACGAACAATATATTACGAATGCTGCAAAATACGGATTTCAGTCTGTAGATTTGAATCCGCTCTCATTGATTCAAGAGGTGGGTCAGGAGCAGGCCAAATATCTGTTGGAAAGTAATCAGGTGATCATCGGTTCATCCGATCTGACCGTAGAATGGAGAACCACAGATGAACAATTCCGCGAAGGACTTCAATCTCTGGTTCAAATGGCAGAAGCCGCTGCTTCGTTGAACTGTTACAGCTGCTGTACCTATATTTTACCTTCCACGGATCAGCAAGCAGCATCGTTTATGGCGGCAGCTACCAGACGACTGAGACTGTGTGCAGATATTCTGGACGCATATGGAATTCGACTAGGATTGGAGTTTGTTGGTTGCCATCATCTGCGAACTCAATGGAAGAATCCATTCATTTGGAGTGTGGAGGATACGCTGGACTGGATCGAAACGATCCATGCTCCCAATGTAGGTTTGTTGGTGGATTCCTACCATTGGCATACGAACGGTTTAGCGATCGAAGAAGTGTTGAATCTAAAGAAGGAACAAGTTGTTCACGTCCATATTAATGATGCCTATGATCTACCCATTGAAGAATTGCTGGATTATGAGCGTTTATACCCTGGTGAGGGAGTAATCGATCTGCAGGGGTTCTTGAAGAACCTGCAAGCGATTGGTTACACAGGCGTCGTATCTCAAGAGGTGCTGGCACCAACGCTAACCCTCGATTCAAGTGAATTGTTTGCCAAGTCCAAAGCAGGCTTCGATAGCGTGTTTGCCAAAATATAAACCGGATCAGAGAGAAGGCAGTTGGGGGATCACATGTGTATGAGCCATGGATGAATAGCATTTCGCCATTCGTAAGGGCGGCGAGAATGACGGAATCCTTTTCTTTGGCAGGGGAATGGATAGACCACGATCACGTGTATACATACATTGAACAAGGGGAAGCGGAGTTCTTCTTGAGTGGTGTGAAATACCTGGTCCAAGAAGGCGATATGGTGCTGATGCATCCATTCATGTCTCATATCATTCGGTCCACCTCCACGCAGCCATTGATTCAGTATATTTTTCATTTTGATCTGTATTATGAGGAAGAGCGAAGTTTATTGAAGAACACGAGTGCAACTCATACTGAAAGACCCGATATGGCGGATAGAGAAATGAATCTGGCTTCCATACGCCCCATCTCTCATTTGCAGCTAGCTGATCGAATCGAATGGAAAATGAGATTTGCGCTCATGCATAAGGAGTTTCAGGAGCAACGGGGAGGATCTTCGTTAATCACGAAATCCATATGTTTGGAATTGCTGCATCTGTTCTTCAAAAATCAATCCGAAGATCAGAACCAAGAGGGGAACCTAACCAAGGGGTGGGCATTCATTGAAAAGTCGATTCGTTATATTCATGAATGCTACGCCGACCCTCAATTAAATAATGCTGCCATCAGTAGACATGTCGGTGTATCGACGAACCATTTATCGCATTTGTTCAAAAGCAAGCTGGGCATTACCCTTCACAAATATGTGACACATATCAGAATAGAGCAATCCCAGAAAAGAATTATAGAAGGAACACATAATCTAACCCGGATAGCCGAGGATGTTGGCTTTTCGAGTATTCATCTGTTCAGTCGGTCTTTCAAGGCTGCTGTAGGCATCACGCCCAGTAAATATGCAGCGATGAAATCGAGGGTAGAGTGAACTCAGTAAAGTTAAGGGATGGAGATTGTGTTGTAGTTGCTAACTAAACATAAAAGATATATAGTATATTCAGAAAAGAAATAGTAAGGATGAATCAAAGTGGCATATTCTACAGCCTTATCACAGGGAATCTCTATTCTTCTCTACGTTCACTCCTATACCGAGAAGAACTGTTACAATTACCTATCGACCAAAGTGATATCGGAGCAGCTAAATATTCCGGTACCTACGACGGTAAAAGTCATTCGAAACCTGAATAACGCCAAACTGACGATGGCCAAAGAAGGTGCCAAGGGCGGCATACTGCTTGCTCAGCCTTTATCGGAAATCACAATGTTGGATGTATTCCTGGCAGTTGAACCCGGCAAAGACTTGTTTAAAATTCATACCGATGTAAAGCTCCAGGGACAAGACGTGGACGACGTGAAACGAAAGGTCATTCATCATCTTGAAGGTGCGGAGATCGCAATGCACAATTATTTAAAAGAAATACGGTTAACCGATCTGTTCCATGAAGAGAAAAAGGGTTAACCTCTTTTTTGGATTTAACTAGATATAATATATATCAAGTATATTATGATTTGTTTTTGGGAGGAGCGGTCAAAATGAATTTGCATACCAAAGTGGTTGAAGCCAGAAACGGGGTTCCCATTCCTCAACTGGGGTTTGGAGTTTACAAAATAACGAAAGAAGCAGAATTTACAACAGCGATTCGCGAGGCCATTCAGGTCGGGTACCGACATTTTGATACTGCCCGAATCTATGGGAATGAGAAAGCGCTGGGGCAGAGATCCGTCATAGCCAGATCCCGCGTGAGCAATTCTTCATTACGTCGAAAGTCTGGAATACAGATCATGGCTATGAAGCGACCAAGAACGCTTTTCAGAAAACGATAAACAAACTGGGTGTGGATTACCTTGACATGTACTTAATCCATTTTGCCTCGCCCAAGTATATCGAAACGTGGAAAGCGATGGAGGAATTATACGAGGAAGGCAAGATCAGAGTCATTGGGGTCGCCAACTTTGAGATTCAGCATCTGGAGGAATTAAGGAAGCACACGAAAATCTTGCCGATGATCAACCAGATTGAGACGCACCCGGAGTTTCCGCAAAACGAATTACGTGCCTATATGGACAAACATCAGATTTTGCATGAGGCGTGGGGTCCGTTGGGGCAGGGAAACAAGGTATTGTTGCAGCATCCTGTATTGAAGGAAATCGCCGATCATCATCACAAAACGGTGGCTCAGGTCATTTTGCGCTGGCATCTGGAACGGGGCGTCATCTTGATTCCCAAATCATCCAATCCAAAGCGGATCAGAGAAAATAGTGAGATCTTTGATTTTGAGCTATCCGCTGAGGAAATGGAAAAGATCAGTCGTCTGAACTCGGGTAAGAGGTATTCGATCCAACCGACAGGTTATATTGTGAATCCGGTTTTTAATACATTGATGAAACTTTTTATTCGGTAGAACGAAGCGATCGATCAGTTGCAGTGTCATGTCTAATTTATATGAATAAAACATTAGCGATAGGGATTAACGGGTGTATCCGTCAATTCCTTCGTTTTTTTTTGAGGAAAAAAGGGCTTCCCCTCCGTATTCTATTGGTTCTGAGGTTTTCAGTGATTGTTAAGAGCTGCTATGTATATTGAAACAGTAAGTCATCAGAAAGGCTAAGGAGGAGAACAATTGAGTCTATACATTGGAAGGGGTACAAGAGTGAAGTTTATACGGTGGACTGTGCTTGCTCTTGTCATTACATTACTCACAAGCGTGGGTTTTCCAGCTTCATCGGTACTGGCTGCAACAACACCCATTTCGTTAAGCCAACCTACAGACATTGAGTTCTATAAGACGGTTGATGGTGAAACAGAGATGTTGATCGCAGACAGCGGCAACAATCGGGTTATTCGGGCTACAGCGGAAGGCGAAGTGCTGTCCACCATGGAGGTCAACCAAGTAACGGCGGTAACGATGGATAACGATGGATTAATCTATGCAGCCCAATCAGGGGCATCCTTACAGATCCATATTTTTAACCCGGATGGCACAGTAAACGCACCACCCATCGACTTGAACAATAAATATTGGATGAACTTTGGTCAAGGCGTGGATCAAAGGTATATTCGAAATGTCATCAGATTTAAACAGTACAACAAAGAAGCTATAGGTGTAACCTATAGCGAGAACAGCTTGGTGAATAATGCTATACAGAAAAATACTAAATTTTCTTTTACTAACCTGGACAACTCAGGAAGTGGAAGCAGGATCAATTTGGAGGAATACTCCAGTGTAATCTCCGGTAATAACGAGGTGGGACAAAATATGTGGTATACCTATAATAATGGAGTCTATATCTACCCTTTGGTTAGTATACAGAATTCAACAGACAAGCTTGCAGATCTGACACTGGATGTAGTAAACAAACGTTTATACGTTGTGAGCGAGAATCAGATTATGCAAACGGGCTATGAAGGCTTCGTATATCCTAACGCTCCTGTCTTGAGTACATGGGTGAGTGGAAACGAGACTTATCCCATTGACCTCAGTAATCAGATTGCTTTCGGACCGGAAGGCGAAGTGTACATGGCTGATACGGCGAGAGACCGTATCGTCATTTTCAGTGCAGACGGAACTTCTGCTCGTACTCTGGGTCTCAGCCAAGATAATACGCCTAAGCCGGCTGTGGGTGCATTTTCCAAAACAGTTAAACAAGGGCTACCAGTAACCTTTACATCCACCGATTTTGAAAGAAATTATGCCGATCCAGAGGAGCGGCCTATGACGGATATACGCATTACGTCTCTCCCTGACAGCGGCAAATTGCAGCTGAATGGCATTGATGTCGTGAAGAATCAGGTTATTCCTGTCGCAGAGTTGAACACATTGGCCTTTGTTTCTGCTTCAGCTTTTACAGGGATAAAGACAACGTTTGGCTGGCAGGCCAACAATGGAGCTGTATTTTCGGATAGCGTGGATGTAACGATTATGCTGCGAATTAAAGGTGATGCCAATGGTGATGGTGTGATTACACCTGCAGATGCCTTATTAGTGAATAAATATATCAAAGGTTTAATCACGTTAACACCGAGTCAGATTGAAGCGTTGGACATGAATGATGATGGTGTACTAGATGCCAAAGATTCAGCCCTGATTATGGGCGTTTTCTTGGGGATTAATTCGTAAAATTAGAAGGGAGTGACTATCTTGCCAAAGCATAAGGGACATTTAATTTCTGTAAAATCCAAACGGTCCATGAAGACGCTTCTGACTATGCTGCTCACGGTTTCCATGATCTTTTCGTGGCTTCCTCAGGCACAGGCCAGTGTAGATCCTGTCATTCATATCGGAGAAGTATCCGGTAAACCAGGAGACATCGTCGAAGTGCCTGTATCCTATGATTCAAAAGGCTCAGAATTTTCTTTTTATCACTCAGAACTGTCTTTTGCCTATGATTCGGCTGTGCTTGAACTCGTGGAAGGGGACGAGGTTGTAAACCGCCAAGCCTATGAACATTATCAGGGAGTTAGCCTAACTGAAGATACGTCTGCTCCAGGGAATATTTCAGTGGTAATGACGACGCAAAATTTCATTCAGGAATCCACGGCGCTATATTCCCTTCATTTTAAAATTAAAGAGAGTGCGGTTATCGGTTCAAGCTTAGTAACTCTTCATGCGGGCGCACTGGTGAAGGAATTTGATCCGTTCCAGGTGACTGGAGAAGCCGGGCAAGTTACTGTGCTGGCAGATGAGAAGCCGGTTGGGAATGTTATTGTCTACATCGGATCAGAAGAAGGAAAAGCAGGTGACAAGGTAACGCTAACGGTCGAAACGGTGACGCTTAACCAACCGATTGGCTCTTACGGGGTACGCATGAAGTTCAATCCTGCAGCCTTGCAAGTTACTGATGTTACAGGCAATCCGGGAATACGACATCATGCGAATAATGAGACAGGATCGCTTATCGTGGGCTGGAGTGATGCAAATGGAGGGCTGAGTCCTATCCCGGCGGCGCCCAAGACCTACCAGACGTTGTTCAAAATTGAATTCACGATTACCTCCAATGCTGTTGCAGGCGAGTATCCGGTGGAGTTCGTCAACGAGACGCTACTCGAAAACTTCACCGTGACGGATACGGATGGGATTGAAATGAAGAAACAGGCAATATCAGGCGATATCACGGTCGTTGGTGAGCCAACAACACCAACAACACCAACAACACCAACAACACCATCCAATCCGGGTTCGTCCAGTTCAGGAAGTTCATCCGGTGGTTCGTCAACACCATCCACGCATGCAAGCACTTCCGAGAAAATTACAGTAAATGTGACTAATGAACGGAATGCGAATGCTATTGTTTCAGCAACAATCATCGAAAGAACAACAGGGGCAGATGGACGCAAAAAAGACGAGGTGAATCTGACGGCTGAGCAGACTTCTCGTGCAATTGAAAGCCTGAAGAAGGCCGGTTCGAATATTGCCCGGATCATGATTCCGGATGAGAAGGACGAGGTATCCGAACTGAACGTGAAGCTTCCAGCCAAGTCTACTTCACTGATGGCTGATGAGAAGATGAATCTGTATATTGAAACGGATAATGCTTCCCTGCAACTTCCGGCGAATTCTTTACAGGGACTTGTCTCGGATATTTTCTTCCATCTTGTGCCGATCAAGGATGCCGCAGGACGTGAAGTGGTGGAGCAGCGTATCCAGAAAGATCCATTAATCGTCAAACAGTCAACCAATACCGCCGATTTCCGCTTGGTAGGTCGTCCAATGACGATTGAGACGAATATGAGCAGTCGTCCAGTGACGGTTGTGCTGCCAATCAGAGATACAAACCTGACGCAGAAGGAACTGGACAAGCTGCAAGTATTTATTGAACATAGCGATGGAACGAAGGAACTCGTTAAGGGTAAAATCGTTAAGTTTAATGGAACAGATCAACCCGGAATTGAGTTTGAAGTCACCAAGTTCAGCACATTTTCCATTATTTTGATGAACGGAGACCAGTCATCAGCCTACATTCAAGGCTATGCGGATGGCACGTTCAGACCGAATCAGGCGGTTCAGCGTGCTGAAATGGCAGCCCTACTGTCTCGCGTATTACCGTCGGACAGCGATGAAGCTACGCTCAGTTCATCCTATCGGGATATGCCTGTTGCTGAATGGGCACGCGAAGCGATTAAAAAGGCGACTGCGGCAGGATATATGCGAGGCAATGATGCCGGAGATTTCATGCCAGGGCGTTCCATTACACGAGCCGAGATGGCTGTCATTATTGAGCGGATTTTGAAAACTCAGGAATTAGCTGCGGATGTAAACGCAGAAGCAACTGCAGCAACAACGGCTGTGCCAAACGAAGCTACTGATCTTACACAGCACTGGGCTCGCGAAGCAGTTCAGCGTGTATTGGCAGCAGGTATCATGAGTGTGTCGCAAGACGGAGCATTTCGTCCGAACGATGCTGTGACACGAGCAGAGGCCGTTACATTGCTGAATCGTCTGGTTCATATCGAACCTGATCTGTCCGGTACATCCAGATGGAAGGATGTATCTGTAAATCACTGGGCTTACGGCGCAGTCCAGGCTGCATCCCAGAATTAGAATGTTGAGTGCTGATCATGCTTGTTCCTATCCTGAGCTAGGGACGAGCATGATCAGATGAAGTCCAGGAGGCATCTGCGGATGCCTTTTTTCATCGTTATATCCTAGCTTTGAAAAAGGATGGACAGCATCAAGCGTGAGTGCGAAAATAACGCTATATTGAGAGGTAGCTGCTACGGAAGAAGGAGAGATGACTGTCATCAGAAAGGATCGGTTTTTGTTAGGGGTTGGATTAATGACAATGCTGCTTGCACTCGTGGTTGTGCTGCAGATTACGGGTGAACGAGAGACGCCTGTTGCCAAGCAGGGAACTCTGGAGCTGGCAGATTTCTCATGGACAAGCCATACTATTATTCCACTGGATGGAGAATGGGAATTCTATCCTGAGCAGTTGCTCTCACCACAGCAGATTCATCTAATGCGTATCAAGCCCATTATGATGCAAGTGCCTGGTAACTGGGATGAGGATGTGATCAATCAAGGCTATCCAATGAGCGGGAAGGGGTATGGAACCTATCGCCTGATTGTGCGGAATGTCCCTCAGGGAGAGCAGCTGGCAATTGCGAAACGGTATGTTCGCTTCGCGGATACGATGTATCTGGATGGGCAGCTGATGAGTCGATCAGGGCTTCCCGGCACGTCTGCGGAATCCTATAAACCGCGCAATGAGCCATATACGATTTATTTTCATACGGAACAAGCAGATCTCGAAATTGTGTTACAGGTAGCTAATTTTGATTTTCGCAGCGGTGGCATCTACAACTCGATTGAACTGGGGTATGCCAGTCAGATTGAAAGAAGAACGATGATTCAGTCTGGACTGGAGCTGTTCATCATGGGGATTGTAGTCATCTTTGGTTTGCTGTTTTTCTATCTCTATCTTCGTCTGCATCGTGATCGCATTCAGTTGCTTTACGCACTATTCTTCTTGGGTTTTGCCATTATTGTGGTGACGAATGGGGAGCGTCTCTTATTACAGCTTGTACCGGGAATTCCCTTTGAATTCGCGTTCAAAATGAAATATGCAGCGGTATATGGCGTATCCGTCGTTGTTAGCATGATTACATGGAAATTTGCCCCTGGACAGGGGAAAACGATCAGAAGATGCCTTCAGCTGCCAAGTGCTTTGCTTGCTCTATACGTCGTCCTGATCGTGCTATCCCCATTTCGAGTGTATTCCTCCATTCAGGAAGGCATGTATATCGTTAACCTGTTGTCTTATGTCTTATCATTTGCTGTCATCCTGCATCACTATGTTATGAAGAAATATGAGAGCAAGAGTCGTTCGCAGTTACAACTGCTCATCATATGTATCTGGCTTATGCTTGTAAACAACGTTCTTGGCATCCTCGTAACGTGGTATCCGGTGAGTCAGATTCTACTGAATTGTACAACATTAGTTATTTTGAGTGTCTTCGCCGTGCTCCTGATCTATCAATATGTTCGAGCTTATGATGCGATGCAGCAGCTTACGAAGCAGCTCCAATTATCGGACAAGGTAAAGGATGAGTTTTTACTTTTGACATCGCATGAGCTGAACTCGCCGCTTCATAGCATCATTCATTTGTCCCGTTCTCTTCTCGGAACGTCGTTGAGACGTACGAATGAGATGGAAATTCGAGGCAAGCTTCAGCTCATACGCAATACGGCATACCGGATGTCCAATCTTGTAAATGATCTGATTGATATGTCCCGATTTAGAGACGGCAATATGAAGATTGCGGTAGGCAATGTTGATCTGGTGTCCTGCCTTTCTTTGGTCACGGAGGTGCTCGGGTTTCTGGCTACAGGAAAAGGAATCCTTATGGTACGGCGGCTGGAGCCTGAGGCCCGCTATGTCATTGCAGACGAGAGCCGTCTACTGCAAGTGCTGTACAACCTTGTCTATCACATGATTGGTCAGCATAGTCACAGGGAGCTGGTATTCGAGTGCGAGCGGCATCAAGAGCGAGTGCGGATTATACTTCGTTTTGAGGCACGTACGGAGCAAATTGCCCGATTTGGGACAGAAGAATCCCCTGATTTAGAGAGTATGCACAACGGTTCAGCAGGCTTGTCTGTTGCAGCAGAGCTTGTCAGCATTATGGGGGGCCGGCTTAGCGTCAATGATGAATCAGAATCAATTCAGATCGAGCTTCCATCCGCAGCAGATGCTGACATGAAGAACGTCATAGAGACTGCAGTATCTCAGGAGAAGCACGGAGAGGATTTATCGGGATTGCCGTCCGGCAATGTTTCAGCAGCCATATTGATTGCAACAACTGATCTTGTGGATATGGAGCACTTGAATACATTACTTTCTACAGAAGGTTTTCAAGTGAGTTTTGCGGACTCTGACATGGAGGTGCAATCGCTACTTGCAAGCGGTAAGCTGCCCGATCTCGTTATTGTAGATGCGATGCTGCCCTCGGTTACCGGTTATGAGGTGTGTAAGCAGATTCGGCTGGAATTCAGCCAGGTGGACCTGCCGGTTCTGTTTATCAATATGCGCAGTACTCCAGCGGATATTGAGGCTTGCATTAAGGCAGGAGGCAACGATTTTATTACACGCCCGCTGGATGCGGGTGAGATTCTGGTCCGAGTACATACCTTGCTCGGTATGAAACGGTTGGTGAAGGAAGCGGCGAACAACGAAATGGCGTTTCTTCGTTCACAGATCAAACCGCATTTTCTGTATAATGCCTTGGGTACGATTATGTCGTTATGTTTCACAGACGGGCCTAGAGCGGGAGAACTGTTAGGCAGCTTCAGTCGTTATTTGCGAATTCTTTTTCATCTGGATAACTCGGAGGAATTGATTCCGCTCAGCAAGGAGATGGAGTTGATTCAGGCCTATGTAGAGATCGAGCAGGAGCGCTTCGGTTCACGTCTTCAGGTTGAATTGAATGTGGACAGATCACTGTATTCCTGTAAAGTGATGCCACTCCTCATCGAGCCACTGGTGGAGAATGCTATTCGGCATGGGGTGTCGAAGAAGATTGATGGAGGAACGGTTTCGGCTATTCATTCAAAAATGTGAAAATCAGGTTCAAGTGGTGGTTGAGGATGATGGAGTTGGCATGTCTCCTGAGCAAGTGGAAAGTATCCTGGACAGAAGCCATGCCGAGCAGGGAATTGGTTTGCAAAATGTGCAGAGGCGACTGAAACACCTGAACGGACAAGCACCTGTGATCCAGAGTGAGCAAGGTCACGGGACGAAGATAACGATTGAATTTCCATACCAATAAATGATGTAAAGGGGGAACTTGCATTGATCCAAGCGTATTTGGTGGATGACGAGCCGCATGCTTTAAATATGCTGGAAATGTTCCTTGCTCGAACAGGTAAAGTACACGTCGCAGGGCGTGCGGCTAATGGCTTCGATGCGCTTGCTGCACTTGGGGACATCCGGCCGGATATCTGGTTTTTGGATATTGAGATGCCAGGAATGAGCGGATTGGAGTTAGCGGCGAACATACACGATGTGGAACCGGATGCCGTGATCGTGTTCACGACCGCTTATGATCAGTATGCTGTGGCCGCTTTTGAACATGAAGCACTGGATTATTTGCTCAAACCGATCGAGATGGACCGCTTGTCACGGACCATTGAGCGATGGACGAAGGAGAAGAGCAGATCCATGGATCCCGTTGTCGTCAATTCCGATAGTACGGATAAGTTGTTTGTCCAATTGCTCGGAACCTTCCATGTTGCAATCACAAACGGAAAGACGCTGATGTGGCGAACAGCCAAAGAGAAGGAGCTTTTTGCGTATTTGCTGCTGAATAACCCTGCGACAAGTGCGGTTCACCGTGATCGTATTATCGAAAAGTTATGGCCTAATGAACCTTATGAGAAAGCTAAAATTTATTTGCATACCTGTGTGAGCTTGTTACGAAAAAACTTGCGGAACGTTGGTATTGAACATTTGTTGAGATATAAAAGTGAGCACTATATCCTGGATAAGGAACGGATCAGAGCAGACGTATATGATTTTCTGGACGTTTCGTTCAGGATGGAGCAAGAAGTAGATATGCCGATATCGCTAATCGAGCAAACCTTACATTTGTATCAGGAGGAACTGTTACCGCAGGAGGATTATCCATGGGTATTGGAGCTAAGTCATCGGCTGGAGCAATTTTCCTTGGAGCTTAAGTTGAAGCTTTCCGAGAAATATCTGAATTCCAATAACGGCAGAAAAGCAGCAGAGGCAGCAGAACGTGCAATCAGCCAATCACCATACGAAGAAGAAGCCTACCGTCGTGCCATGCAGGCATACTTGTACATGGGCAAACATGATCATGTGCTCCGAATCTATCGCAATCTTAAAGAAAGATTGACCGAGCTTAATATTCAGCCCTCTCTTGTCACGAGACAATTATATGAACAAATTGAGGTCTGAAGAATCAACATTTTCTGTAATACTGCAGCCGCATATTAACACAAAAAACGAGTCGTGGGTCGTATTCCAGCGACTCTTTTTGTGTGTTATGAAAACATTGACAATTCGTTAACAATTCCAGGATTTCCCGTTTACAAATCTCTCCTATAATTACAATCGTGATAGGTAATTTTTACTATGAACGTGGAAGTTTGGGGGATGAGCCGGACAAGCTCTCATAAAGACGATACATGCATTGAATACCAGACAGCAGGGCACGACAAAACAAGTCAAATTAAATGGAATAGAGAAGGGTGACAAGAGATAATGTCAATGAAAAAGGCGTTAGTAGTGTCCATGGTAGCCACAGTGTTAGGAACTTCTGTGGTTAGTGCAGTATCGGCTGCTCCTGCAGCCAAACCTGCGGCTAGTGCAGCCCAGGTACAAAATTCCACGCTTACAATAAACGGTAGCAGTATCATCGTCCGTTCCATCGTTAAAAATGGAGAGACTCTCGTGTCACTTCGTGATGTGATCAAAGCCATTGGCGCGCAAGCAGAAGTAAATAGTGGAACGACAGTGATCAAGTTGAATGATCACACCGTAACACTGCAAAACAAAAGCAAACAAATCGTGGTAGATGGCGCCAAAGTAAATTTGAATCAACCAGTTACCATTATTGGTGGTACAAGTTACGTTGCACTTCGTCCACTGGTGTCCGGCGTTGGCGGTACGATCGTCAAACGAAACGGACTGCTTGAAATCAGCACGGTATCCTTGCTCGAAGAAGTTGAGAATCCACGTTTTGCCGGAGCGGACAAGTTGATTGTTTCCAAGAGCAACAACGATGGCAGAACGGATTATCTCGTGAATACGACAAGTGGTAAATACGATCTGTTGTTAACTACAGACGGGGATCAGATCTCGTCATTTCTCCGAGCGGTGATCAAGCGGCTTATACAAATGCAGAAGGAGCCGTATACGTCATTGATCTGAAGACCAAGTCTTCCAAACTGATCACGAGCGACAACAGCATTAAGCCGGAACTGGTATGGTCTGCTGACGGGAATGCAATCTATTTCCTGCAAGGGGATAAAGGTTCCGTCATTGCCAAGCTGAATTTGGCCGATGGCGCGATTACGAAAGTGGTCGAAGACAAGGTGGACTATAAGGAAAACCTGAATGTTTCTGCTGATGGCAAGAAATTCATCTATACGGTAACGACACTTGGTACAGTAACTTCCGATACAACCAATGTGGATGAAGACAATGTATCCATTGATTTTTCAGCCAATCAACAGCAGGTATTTTCGTATAACACAGAAAGTTCAAAACCAGAGGCGGTGAAGCTTACAACATCAACCGATGATAAGGTGTTTGTATGGTCTGCTGACGGACAAAAAGCTTACTACGTGAGTGTACCTTCCGAAGATGGTAAAGCATCATTGCTGTCTGTGGATTCATCTCAAAAGTCTACGTCGGTGTATGCCGAGTACGATGTAGAACAAGCGATTCTGTCGGGTGGCATCTTGTATGTACTTGCGGCCCAGGATGACAGCAATAGTGTGATCCTTTCGATTGACCCGGTAACTGGCAAACAAACCAAGCTGTACACCGTATCTTCCGACGTATCCTCCATTTCCGTTGCCGGATCGCAAATCTCAGTGGTGGAGAATGGCCGAGTTCTGGTACAAGCTGGCGGCAGCTGGAGAGCTGTTACGAAGTAAGGTTTGACATGAAGTAACATTAAAGCTTTTTAATTCGAGAGGAGTTTAGTTAACATGAAAAAATGGATCAAACCCTTCACAGCAATGCTTATGGCTGTATCTCTAATTGGTGGACTTGGTGGCGCAACGACGGCATCTGCTGCCAAGAGCACAGAGAAAGGCAAAATTGTCATTAACGGTTCCTCAGCGCTGCTTCCGCTCACACTTCAGGCTGCCAGTGAATTCAAGAAAGATAATCCAAAAGTCAAAATCTCCGCTTCCGCAGCAGGTTCCATCACAGGTCCTCAATCCGTTCGTAAAGGGATCGCAGACATTGGCGCTGTAGACTGGGATGCATCCAAAGATGTACCTGGCTTCAAGAAATTTGATGGTTTGGTAGCCAATCCGGTAGCTGTAACAGTGTTTACGGCTGTTGTGAACAGCAATGTGGGTGTAAGTAATCTGACAACCAAACAACTGCAGGACATCTTCTCCGGCAAAGTGACAAACTGGAAGGAAGTTGGCGGATCGGATGCCAACATCGTTGTGGTTAACCGTAAGTTTGGTTCCGGCACACGAGTTAACTTCCAACAAAAAGCACTGGATGGTAAGGACTTCATGAGCAAAGGAGATAACTACAAAGAGGTTGGCTCCAGCGGTGATATGAAAACAACGATTGAAACGACACCTAATGCGATTGGTTATATTGACCTTCCTTATGTAACTAGCAAAATGAAGGCTGTATCGATCAATGGTGTAGCACCAACTGAGAAAAACGTCCTGAACAAAACATATAAAGTATGGGGCATTGGATATTACATGACCAAAGGTCAACCTACTGGAGCAACCAAAGCGTTCATCCAGTATATCCAAAGCAGCAAGTTCCAGAACGGTTCCCTGAAAAAGCTGAAATTCATTCCGCTTGCTGCCGTAAAATAACAAGGCTGCGAACGTTCGCCATTTGTGTATTTCATAAGGAAAGGGATAGCCAGCTTCTGCGCACGGTCGCCAAGCTGGCTTCTCTATGTGAAAGGAAGAGTCCTTCATGATCGATTTAAATCCATCCTCGAACAGCGCTGCTCCGAGTGAGCTCGGCTCAAGCCTTGGCAAGGCTCCCGGTTCGGGAACAAGGTTCGACCGCAAGGCTCGTTTAAGGTGGTCCAACAAACTGTTTCGTATGGTCTGCATCGGCAGTACACTGTTTGTTTGCCTGGTCCTGTTATGCATTCTGGTTCTTATGCTTCGCACAGGCGTGCTCACCTTTGCGGACGTTTCCCTGACCGAATTCTTCTTCTCCACCAACTGGGACCCGGAAAATGAACATTACGGGGCGCTAATCTTTATCCTGGGAACGCTGGCCTTGACCGGTCTTACCATGCTGTTTGCCGTTCCGATCTCCGTCATTATTGCCGTGTTTTTGGCCGAGATGACGCCAAAATGGCTTCGCCAAACGCTGCGTCCTGTCCTGGATTTGCTGGTTGGTATTCCTTCCGTGGTGTACGGTTTCTTGGGACTGACAATTCTCATTCCCTGGCTCCGGAATCTCAGTGGACATGATCTGGCGGACGGTTTACTTGCGGCGTCCATCGTTCTTACGATCATGGTTCTTCCTACAATCAGCCGGATCAGTGATGATGCTATATCCGCTGTACCGAACAAGTACCGGGATGCTGCATATGCACTCGGTGCCAACCGGTTTCAAACTGTAATCCGTGTAGTTTTGCCTGCGGCGAGAAGCGGGATCATGTATGCTGTCATTCTCGGAATGACCCGCGCCATTGGGGAGACGATGGCTGTAGTAATGGTTATCGGGAATACGGCACAGCTTGCAAACAGTCTGTTCACGCCCACCGCAGTGCTGACCAGTAATATTGTCATGCAGATTTCTAGTGTGGAATTCGATTCGATCTGGAATCATGGCCTGTACATGATGGGCTTTATCCTGCTCGCCATTTCCATCTTGATGATCGTAGCAGTGAGAATGCTTCAGAAGAAAGGGGGACACTCCTCATGAGTATAAAAAGCAGGCAACTCCGGTCCCCACCTATTCATTTGCCAAACGGCGGAGCAGTTCTATGTTCATGGACAAGCTTTTTACAGGTTTGGTATGGGGTATAGGCATTATCGTCATTTTATTTATCGTCGGCTTGTTGTTCTTGCTTCTGGAAAAGGGGCTGCCTTTGCTGAGCTGGGATTTCCTGTACGGGGTGCCGAGCGAGATTGAAGAAGGGGGCGGAATTGGCCCGGCGCTGTTCAACTCGTTTTATGTGTTGATTCTCTCCCTGCTCATCTCCATTCCGATTGGCATGGCAGCCGGAATCTATCTGGCAGAATTTGCGCCAAACAACAAGCTCATGGAGATCGTTAGAATTTGCGTGGAGGGTCTGTCTTCGGTGCCCTCCATCATCTTCGGATTGTTTGGGATTGCGCTGTTTGTCGAGTATTTTGAGATTGGTCTTACGATTCTGGGCGCAGCGGTCAGTCTTGCCTTCCTGAATCTACCTGTGCTCACCAGAGTGACGGAGGAATCGGTCAAGGCGGTTCCGGTTGAACTTCGCAATGGATCCTTTGCGCTGGGTTCCACCCACCTGCAAACGATTCGTCATGTATTGCTGCCTGTAGCCCTGAACGGAATCATGACAGGCATCTGTCTGACAGCAGGACGGGCATTCGGGGAGAGCGCGGTCATTATTCTAACCGCAGGGGTATCCACTTCAGGAGAGATGTGGGACTTCAATCTGTTTTCGCCGGGAGGAACCCTGGCTGTGCATCTGTGGTACATCCAATCGGAAGCGATTGTGCCGGATGCGGAGGAAATTGCCCAGAAGGCTACGGCAGTGCTGATTTTTGTGGCCTTGCTCATTAATATTTTGTTCCGTGTGCCACTTTGGCTGAATGCACGCAAAACACAGGTTTAAGACGTCAAAGGCGTACGCACCAGACCTATCGGGTGGGTGCATCGCATTCAATAGACGCATCACACATCACACCAACAGAATATAAGAATCTTATGGAGCTCACCGTATTCATCCAGCAATATACTCTAATTCAACACCGGGAGGGCACGTTGTGCAGCCAATCATTGAAATCAACAAACTGAATTTATATTACGGCGAGTTCCAAGCGCTTAAGGATGTTTCCATTGAAATCCCGGAGCGGGCCATTACCGCTTTTATCGGGCCGTCCGGGTGTGGGAAATCCACGCTGCTGCGTACACTCAACCGCATGAATGATCGGATCCCTGGAACACGGATCGAAGGTAAGGTGGCTGTGGGCGGAACGGATATCTACAATGGTGAAGTGCATGTGGAATCCTTACGCAAGAAAATCGGAATGGTGTTTCAACAACCGAATCCTTTTCCGAAATCCATCTATGAAAATGTGGCCTTTGGCCCAAAACAGCACGGTATTCATGGCAAAAGAAGCTGGATGAAATTGTGGAGCAGAGTCTTCGATCCGCTGTCCTGTGGGACGAAGTGAAGGATAACCTGAAGCGTTCAGCGCTAAGCCTGTCCGGAGGGCAGCAGCAGCGCCTCTGCATCGCACGTGCACTCGCGGTCGAGCCGGACATTCTGCTGATGGATGAAGCTACCGCATCGCTCGATCCCGTCTCGACGTTCAAAATTGAGGAACTGACGCATGAATTGAAGGAACGCTATACCATCGTGATGGTTACGCACAATATGCAGCAAGCAGCTCGGGTTTCCCAGCAGACGGTGTTTTTCCTGAATGGGGAGGTCGTGGAATACTCCGCTACCCAAGACATGTTCGCCGAGCCCGTTGATTCGCGTACGCAGGACTATATTAGTGGCCGATTTGGTTGAGTATGAATTTTTAAGAGGTGGAAGTCTTTCAGACATGATCTGAAAGGCTTTTTCTATTTTCGATTATTCCAACAGACCACGTTGTTTCAGTAATTGTGTCGTCACCTTCCACAGCTTGTTTTGCATTCCAGCATCTCCGCCCGGATACACAGGAGTAATGGATGCCCCGCTTCCAACATTGAAATATCCTCCCGAAACTTCACTATATTCCGATTCCACTGCCAAACGAGTCATGATATCCGCACCCCGCCGTGGGTCGCCGATATGCAAAAACGTTAGAATATGCTCAAGCACACTCGCAAACCATAACTCTCGTCCAAGACCTGTAACATTAAAACCTGGATTCAAAGCATTCACTCGAATTCCAGTTCCATCCCATTGACGGGCAAGCTCGCCAGTAAACATAATATTGAGCAGTTTGGTTTTGCCATAGATGGCGGAGGAGCCGCGTGCAGTAAAGGGATTGGTATCCGTCAAATCATCGGGCAGCATCAGTTTTCCATGATTCCGCGAGGCTTCAGATGCAACATTGACGACTCTGGCGTGGCCTGCCTGAACCAGAGACGTATGCAACGTGTGCGTTAGGAGCCAAGGAGCCAAATAGTTCACGGCCATCATCTCGGAAAACCCTTCGGAAGTGACTCTTTGTTCAAAAGCATGAAGACCCGCGTTATTCAAAAGAACATTGATACGCGGATAAGTGGCTGCAATTTCAAGCCCTATACGTTTTACATCGCTCAGTAAAGACAAATCTCCAAAGAAAAAGTTGATCTTGGCAGATGGCGCAATTTCCCTGATTTTGTTTCTGGTGGTCTCGGCGCGTTCTTCGCTTCGGGCTGTGAGTAAAAGGTGTGCACCGCGTTTCGCAAGTTCCATGGCAGCAAGCTGACCTAAGCCGCTGGTTGCTCCGGTGATCACAATAATGGGGTGTGTTGTTTTCATAATGAGGTCTCCTTTTGACACGAATAGGGTTGGAATATATAATGGACATAAATCAACTATAAATATTAATTGATATTTGTCAACTATATATTTAAAATCCTGTTTTGCTGTATCGAGGAGAGGGGAACCATAATAATGAGTGAAAATCCAGTTAAAACAAAAGACAGAGAAACCCTGGAACTGGCACTTGGTGAGCAGATCCATGCGCTAATTAGTGCTTCGCATGCGCTTAATGTTCGATCTGCCGAGCGTTTTGATGCGACTATGCAGCCTGCCGCTTTTCATTTGGTGCGGTGGTTGTATTCTTACGGTCCTACAAGCGCAGCAGCTTTGGCAGAAGCGACGGCAATGGACCGCAGTTCGGTAAGCCGTCTGATTAAACAACTTGAGAAGGCAGGGTATGTAAGCAAGGAGCCGGACCCCGAAGATCGGCGCGGCGTTTTGTTGTCTTTGACGGAGCTTGGTCAACAATCAACGGTGGGTGCGCTCAAGGAGAAGGAGTCAACTTTTTATGAACGCATATCGGGATGGAATGATGAAGAACTGGAACGTTTCACCTCTATGCTTCGGCAGTTTAATGGGTTTAATGGTTAGTGAGGGGGATCCTCACAGTTTCCAAGGAAGCTGTGGAGGCTTATATCTGAAAAAGGTAGTGTTTTCTTTTCCATCGTTTTTTTCTCATTTAGTGACCTCCACTACCTAGGGAATCATTCCCTTATAGTTGATGTCTTTTAATGACATGATCTCGTCGGATATGTTATTGAGTTTGGCTGAATAAGGTTTGATCGCTTGAAGGAATTCATTAAGAATTTTCTTGCGATCCTTATCAAAGGTGGCCAACGTTATGTAATTCTCTTTTAATACATTATCGTTCTTTACGACTTGTTTAGAATAACTAACTGAATTACCATAATCGATTAGATACGTAGACCCCGTGAATTTGCCGCTGGTTATTGTGCCTTTGGAGAATTCGGATGGTTTAATCCCCATATATATATCTGAAGAATCGTGTTTCTTTTGAAAACTGATAATCGTGTCAAAAAAGTACGGGTCCCCGCTTACCTTTCCATTGAAATAATAATTTTCGAGAGTAATTGTCGTCGTGTGATCCTTATACCCTAATGAGACAATATCTGAAGAGTGGATTGCGTAATATCCCTGAGACATCTTGCCTTGATTGAATGTTCCATCATTAATTGAGTTTATGTAACTCCCAAGTATAGGGTGAACTTCACCATCAGCAGTGAGATACTGTACTTCTAACCATTGCGTAATTTCTTTTCCTTTGCCATGATATGTACCATTAATCCACGATCCGGTGTAGGTTCTTGTAGTGAATTCACCTGTTCCGTGACCCATGTTAGATTCATCATAATCATCAAAGGGCACACCCGCACCTTCGACTAATTTATATGTATACTTGCCTTTACCTTGCCGCCTTCCATTCACCCAGTCCCCTGAGTACATTTCAGATTTCCCCAGCGGGCGGTTCCTTTTCCATGAGGCTTCCCGTCTAGAACTTCGCCATAATACGTTGATCCATCGGACAGTTTTAAGGTTACTTTCTTCAATGCTGCTTCTGTTGGAGCAGAGCCTAGTAATAGTAAAATTAAAGCTATAATAGTTAGCCCCAAACCTGGATAAAATCTTCTCAAAAGTGTGCAACTCCTTCTATGTATCTTGTTCTATGTCTAATGAGCCAGTGCCATCTTCAACATTATCGGTTTATTGGGAGAATATTTCTAGTTAAATATTAAGTGGAGAATGCCCACATTTCACAACTCGTTAACTCTCGCTTCACAGAAGTAAACATGTAAAAGCTAAGTCAAAATCCAGTCCAAACCCAGGGTACTTACGGATTCAGGACGCATTGCGCCTATGCATTCGTAGGTTCTTTTTTTTATATCCGGCCAATGCTCTACGCTCAGATGTTTACAAAGCCCTTCATTATCAGCTCTTTATCGCCCCTGTTACGCCAGTCATCTTCCTAATGATCCACTAGCTGTGGTGGAACTTTCCTGAATGGTGAACAAAATCTGAATTTTTATTCACCCTCTTGCAACCTCTCTCTAGTACATTTCAACTCCTCAATATGGAGTAAGACAGAGCATGATTTTCTTAGATACAGCAAAAAGAATTCGTTAACGAAATGTAAATCGATGCAGGGGGATGTCAAATTTTTAATAGGCGCTTTCAATGCGTTGACCCTGCCCCCCAAAGTCTCTTATATTATTCCCGACACAACAACTCAGAACGGGTGGTGGGATGATTTTGTTCAATAATAAAGGAAAGAAAATGCTCGCTATGCTTACGCTTATACCACTGGCTACAGGCCTGGTTATGGGTGCTTTTCCTGCTGCAGTAACGTATGCAGATGCGGGAGATAACACACCAACCAACAGCTCGGCAACAGGTTCATGGCAAACGGGAGATTTGCACGTACATACCTTTGAGTCCGATGATGCGCAGAATTCGCTGGAAAATGTACTCGACGCGGGTCTGACGAAGTATGGTCTGGACTGGATCGCGCTTACGGATCATTTGCGGTTATCCAAGCGGGATCACAACGGAGTAGACATTCCAGGCGGATCGATTCCGATGTCCCAGGGGATGAACGAATATCAGGTGCCACAGATCAAAGCACTTCAGGAAGCAGGCAAATACGCAGGCAAGACGATTTTCTCCGGTTTCGAATGGGACATGCCGACGCATGAACACGTTGGAGTGGGGATTCTGACGGATGAGCCGAATTCGACCGAAGCGCTGGAAGCTGCAAACGAATTTGAATATCGTTTTACCAATCGGGATGCGAATCTGTTCGATGCGGCTGACGTAGCGAATTGGAATCTGACGGGGGACGTGCCTATACGACTCATCAGGATGCACTGGCTGCTATCAATTGGCTGGCAACCAAGTATCCAACGACAAGTTATGCGATGATCAACCATCCTTCACGCGGCAAAAACAAATATACCATCGCGGACTTCCGTGAGTTCAACGATCTGGCCCCGCAAGTTGTATTCGGGATCGAAGGCATGCTGGGCAACCAGATGGAACCGGATCGCGGCGGGTATAACACAACATACAACGTTGCTAATCCAACAGCAGATGATGGATACAAATATCGTACATACGGCGGTGTGGACTATATGGTCGCCAAGGTGGGCGGTCTGTGGGATGCATTGCTGGGAGATGGGCGTCATTTCTGGAACTACGGCAATTCGGACTACCATTTCAAGACCATTGGCACGAATTCCAGCGGTTATTTTCCGGGAGAATATGCCAAGACTTATTCGTGGGTTGATGGTACAGGTATGCAAGCCGTGCTGGAAGGACTGCGTTCGGGAAAATCATTTTCCGTATTCGGTGATCTGATTAACGCACTGGACTTCACGGCTTCCGGCGCGGGCACTCAGGCTGAAATGGGCGGAGATCTGGGTGTGACCCAAGGCGACGAAGTGGAACTGAAAATCCGGTTCAAGAGTCCAACCACGAGCAACAACTATGAAAAACCAATCAACAGCGGCACGTCTGCTGGACAAATACCGGTGGTTGATCACGTTGATCTCATCGCGGGAGATGTGACGGGCAAGGCGGAGAAGGGCACAGCTGCCTATTCCAAAGACACTAATGACTCTACTAAAGTACTGGCAACCTTCACGTCCAACGATTGGACGACAGATGCCGAAGGTTACCATGTCATCACGTACAAAATCAAAGCCACCGACCAGGATAAATATTATCGCCTGCGCGGTACAAATCTGGGTATGAACGTTGCTGGTGAGACTGTAGATGGTGAACCGCAGCTTGATCCCAAAATCACAACAGCTGATGCAGAGACTCGTTTCAACGAGATCAATGATCAGAACTATCGCGATCTGTGGTTCTACTCCAATCCGATCTTCGTGAGTGCTACCCCTTACAGTGATGCACAGGCGGTAACGGATACGCTTCAAGCGATTGATCTGGGTGATCTGAACGCGGTCACTTCCGACCTTACCCTTCCTGTTGAAGGAAAACATGGAGCCACGATTAGCTGGTCCAGCTCAAACCCGGAATTGATGGATGCACAGGGAAACTTCTGACACAGCCTGAGAATAATAAGCGACTGGAATTGACGGCAACGGTACAACGTGGCAGCGAAACGGATACAAGAACGTTCACTGTCATTGTGGAAGGAACAAATAATCAGGTATTAGTGTTAAAAAGCAAGATGACCACTGCTGACAGCGAGCCGTATCATACGGATACATGGACAAACCAGTCCGTAACGGTTAGTGTAACCAGCGCAGTTTACGCGCCAGCCACTTCGGCGACGATCGAGCTGTCTCTTGATGGAGGTCAGACGTATGAGCCATATACGGAGAATACACCTTTGGAGATAACCGAGGCTGGAGAGCATAAGCTGTTATTCAGAGCGACAGACGATTTGAACGAAATGTATACTTTACCTTTGGTGGTCAAAATAGACCGCGAAATCCCTGTCATCACCCTGCAAGGCAGCAGCCAGATGACATTAACGGTGGGAGATACGTATAACGAGCCTGGAGCACAGGCTGCCGATAATGTGGGCATCCGTGGTTCCGTGCAGATTGCCGGCACAGTGAACACACAAGCAGTGGGGATCTACACCCTTCGTTATAACGTGAAAGATATTGCTGGAAATGTGGCACAAGAAGTGACACGTACGGTTACCGTGCAAGCCCGTTCGGGCAATGGCGATGGTAATGGGGCAACTCAGGCGGGAATTCTGGGGAAGCACACCAAGTGTGCCAACAACGCCTACCGTTCCAACCACACCAACCAACCCGGATACGGGGTCAGATTCATCAACTGAAGTGAAAGTAGAGGTCGAAGCGAATCAACCTGTACAAACGGGTCTCAAAGACATCGTGCAATTCAACGCTCCGGCTGGAGCCATTGGGGAAAAAGATACATTGCAGCTATCTGTCGTGTCCAAGGACCAATTGCAGAATGCAGCTTCGCTGAACGTATTGAGTCAAGCGGTACAAATCAGCCGCACTGGCGGACGGACATTGGATGAGCAGGCAGCACTTAGCTTGCAATATGACGCTTCCAATCTACCTCAAGGAACACAGCCAGCAATCTACTATTATAATGAAGCTCGTCAGAGCTGGGTATTTGTCGGCGGGAAGACAGACGCAGCAGGAACGGTAACGACGAATGTGAATCATCTGGGAACCTTCGTGGTGTCCAGTTACGTACCAGCCAATTTGTCCGATCTGAACGGACACTGGGCATCCGACTATGCAGATCGTTTGATTGGCATGGACGTAATCCAGGGGTACACAGATGGTACATTCCAACCATCCAAGAAGATTACACGGGCAGAGTTTGTTACGTTGATCAGTAAGGCACTGGCCTTGAAGTCTGTGCAGTCGGATACGACATTTGCAGACCAAAGCAATCTGCCAGACTGGGCGAAGAGCGACATCGCCGCAGCAGTACAAGCCGGAATCGTGAAGGGCTATGGAGATAACACATTCAAGCCTAATCAGACGATCACTCGTGCCGAGATGGCTGTGATGATGGCGAATGCGCTGAAGTTAAGTGCAGATGCACAGTCGGGAGCGAGTGGAGATACTGTAAAACCAAGCTTCACTGATGCGACGCAAACGCCGTCTTGGGCGCAGGAAGCACTGAATACAGCCGTTCAGGCCAAGATTGTGGACGGATATACCGACAATACGGTTCGTGCTGGAAATATGACGACCCGTGCGGAAGCCGCAGCAATGATCTATAAATTGTTGATGGCGATGTACGTGTAATCTTAATAAAAGAATGATAAACAAAGGCCACCTGAGAGGGATGGCCTTTGTTTATTTTATAGTTAACTCATATATTTCAAATAAATGATTATTTACTTGTCTCGTCCAACTTTCAATTTTATCACCTACATTAACATCGTTGAAATCAGCTTCGATTCGCATTTTACTGAATTTTGCATCTGCTTGATAGAAGTCACTCGAAGTAACATAAAACCTCGAATTTTTTGTTACATTCAGATATTCCCCATTATCTAGGACGATGGAGTAAAGTACCTTGTCTCCGTCTACTTTACTGTTTTGCTCTTTTATTTCAACGACGGTGCCTGTGTAATATTGTTGTTCCTTTGCTGGTGAAGGCCATCCTTTCATAATATCCGAAAAAAATACAAAATAGACAACTACCAGAAGCATCACGACAAAGCTGCTTATCCAGACAAAAGGCCCAATTTTTTTTGCTTTCAATCTTTTCATCCTTCCTCAATGTACTTAACAGTATGTAGCATTTATTATGTAAGTGAAAGCAATCCAAAACGAAAGTGTCACGAATAGTGAAATATATGCAGCCAATCCTGGAGGGCAAGGGATGGAATAATTAATTCTATAACAAAAAGATAGGAACAAATAAGGCAGGCAGCAGGTTCAATACCTTGATAATTGTGATTTTCAAGATGTTTAACCCCGTACAAAGCGCAGGATGCCACCAATCAGAGTAATTTCGTTCATGATGTTCGTCGTCATGAAGACGGATAAGAAATCAGCCGAGAAGAAGACCAGGACTGCGATGACCAATAGAATGAACGCCGAAAGATGATGCCGATACCGAAGGTAGAAGCCAGAATCAATGACGTAATGCCCGAAAAAATCGTATTGATTTTCAAAAAGTTGTTATCCCCCTGTAGTGCACTTTGGAGTGGTCCCAGGATCGGGATCGATCCCACGCACAGCAATGATATGGCAACAGTTAATCCTTCATTTAGCCATTGGATGAGAATTTGGTCATGATGTTGGACAAGATGTTCTCAAAATTAATCAGTTGCCCAGTGATCCTGCCTAAGGTCAGGAAGATGATAAATATAATCTGATATTGGCTGGTTGATATGCTGCTCATGGTTGTACTAATGCCTATGATGAGTGCACTGATTCCAATCACTTGATTCAAAATGGATTTGTATCCGTCATTCATGAACTTTTTGGAGATGGCTCCAAGGGTACTTTCGCATATAATTAACAATTGATCAATATACCAAGCATGATTTCACTCCTGATCCTTTTCTCAATTCTGAACTCACCAAACTGAGTTTAGAACATCGTCTACTTCTTTTATTCTCGTTACAGATGGTGTTTGAATTAGATTTCCTTTGACCATGACCGTAGAGATGTCTGACAAGGCCTCAATATGTTCCAGAGGATTTTGCTCCATAATAATCAGATCGGCATGTTTTCCGATATCCATTGTCCCTGTAACATCGTCAACACCGAGGATCTTCGCATTGGTTCGGGTCACCATGTCAAGGACCTGTTTGTTGTTCAGATTGGTCTGTCTCATGTAGTGATCCATCTCTCTCCACATATCATAGTGAGTCACATAAGGCATGGCGGCATCAGTGCCGATACCAATGGTGATGTCGTTTTCGATCGCTTGTTTTACGCCTTTGAGCATGGAATCGTAGACCAGTCTGGAATTCTCTTTTACCGTTGCACTTACCTTCGTTACGCTGGTATCCAGTGAAGCGGATGGATAAGCGGCTTGCAGGGTGGGGATGAGTGCGGTGTAGCCATTCAGGGCATTGGGATTATTTTTGTACAAATGGATGATTTCGTCGTCCATCTCCGAACCATGCTCAATGGTATCGACGCCACCCTTCAACGCAACCCTTACGCCTTCCGTGCTTTCCACATGGGCTGCTACCCGCAAACCGATCTTGTGGGCTTCATCGCAGATCGCTGCAACTTCGTCCACCGTCATCTGTAAACGGCCAGCTTCGCCCACCATTTTTGCATCCGTCACGCCACCCGTCACACAGATTTTGATCAGATCTACGCCGTGTTTCACATTTAGCCGTACATTTTTCCGTGCTTCCCACGGGGAGTCGCCCACCAGAGCGAGGAATGGAGCACCATGTCCACCCGTGACACTCAGGAAAAAACCGGATACGAGCAGATTGGGGCCGACAAAGTCACCATTATTAATCTCATCCCGCAACCGGACGTCCGTGTAAAAGAATTCCCCCACACTACGCATCGTTGTCACACCCGCATGGAGTGCGGTCAGGGCGTTGCGTTTCATTCGTTTTTCAAAACGTTTTTTCAAAACGTTTCTACCAAACTTGGTGTTCAATATTCGATCATAGGCAAACTGCAACAAGCCTTCACTAACGGATAGACTGAACGGTTTACCATCTGCAAAGAGGTGCACGTGTGCATTAATCAGTGCTGGCATCACGTATTTCCCTGAGAGGTCGATTGTTGTGTAGTGTCTAGGGATAAGTAGTTCGTTATATTGGCCGATATCCTGAATAAGTCCTTGTTCATTGACGAGAATGGCCATGTTTTTTTGCAGGTTGCGACTTGAGTCGCCGTGGATCAGATTGACGTTTTTCAATGCGTAAGCGGTGTTCATGTTATGTCCCTCCTTTGGATGTAGGTGAGGCTATAAAAGTCTTTTATCGTGTACATGTATGTTCAACTCATCTAGTTTGGATAGGACAGTAGCTTGTATTGGTTAAATGGTAGAGAGCAGTTTTTGTCTAAAAGTGAATTATAAATTCATTTTTGAATCAAAAAAATAGAGTGAATCGCGGTGCTTATTTTTTGCGTGCAAACCAAGTAGAAATTCATCTAATCTGCACGCTGTGCGACGACTGGTGATCTTTCGTAGGAAAGGGCTTGTAGGCCTTCGAGCATTATTCGTTCAAACTCTTCATGCCGTACAGTCTGTATACATACAACGCTTCAAAAATTTGCTTCCGGCTGTCCTCACTCATATCCCGCTTCAACAGTTCCAAGTTCATATCGATTACATTGTGCGCGAGAATGTTCAGCAAGATCAAGTTCTCCTCAGTGCCAATCTCATACCGTTTATATTGATTTTTGAGATAGGCCTTCTTGGTTTCGATCATCAACTCGACAAGTTCATTCTTGGCGTTGGTGTAGATGGTGCCTTTATTCTTTTCGAAGATGATGACAATCTGATTCCGGTATTTACGTAGTACATCCACCTGTTCCTGCAACAGCGCCGACTTCCGCTCGCTATCCGTTTCCTCGAACAAGGTCTGGTTATCAAAGTGAATCGTCTCCACCAACACATTCTTTAAATAATCCACCAGATCCGGCGGCACGACGGCGTAGAATAGTTCTTTCTTGTTCTTAAAATAAGTATAGATATTGCCCACGGAAATATTGATCTCATCCGCGATATCGCTCATCTTGGCATCCACATAGC
Source organism: Paenibacillus sp. 1A_MP2 (assembly GCF_052244825.1). Taxonomy (NCBI): domain Bacteria; kingdom Bacillati; phylum Bacillota; class Bacilli; order Caryophanales; family Paenibacillaceae; genus Paenibacillus; species Paenibacillus sp. 1A_MP2. The sequence continues at coordinate 2,205,940 of NZ_JBQQCS010000001.1, forward strand.
CTTTTTCAAAAAAGACCTTGAGCGCCGCGTATTCAATCTCTTTCCTGACTTCGTCTTTCTTGGCTTGCACCATTGGAACGACTCCTTAATAGTGAATGGTTGGTTCGTTATTAGGATAGGCTTTTTTGAGGGGGGTTGTCAAATGTGATAGTGTTGAGAAAATTAAATGAATGTTGATAATTTTGTGTTAAGTAATGGAATAATTAATCATATTTCACTCCACTATTAATTGAAACGTTATATAATAAACAATATAGGAGGTTAATAAATAATTAGGAACAAGTGGAATTAAATGTTGAGAAGGGATGATATTATGGAGGCTTTCTACAATCCAGTTATTGCTTTTTCAGGTTTTTTAGGTACAGTTGTATTTTATGTCTTTACTACATATTTAAAAATGACTAAGAATCCATTGCGTTTCTTTGTGTCACTTGAGGAAATATTTTATATGGGAAGTACAATGAAATTTTTTAGATTTGCATACATATGGACTTTAATAGTAATAAGTGCAGGAATTTACGCTGTACTAATGTCTTCTTCTCTTTATAAATGGATGAGCAATGAAATTGTATTTGTTTTTAGTAACGTAGGCTATGCACTTTTTTATTTATTTTTCTTTCTAGCAATTATTCAAATTTTATCATTTAAAAAAATGCAGAGTGCTATTACTTCTTGGGCATATAATAAAAAGAGTACACTAAAAAGAAGAAAATGGTTAATACTTGGCTTAATGATTTTCATTTTGATATATTTAGTCCACTATTCATTATTATATGGTTGGGTGATAAATAAAATTCTAAGTATGCAAGGGAACGTTCTAGGTGAAAATGCAGATGATCCACTTAGTGTGTTGTTATTAATTAGAGATTTTGACCCTTCCACTATTAGTGCCTTAGTGATGATTACAGTTTTATACTTTTTTTTGCTTTTGCGGACAAAAAAGTTATTTAAATATATTGGACACTCGCAAATCTCAGCCAACTTCATACTAAAGGATGGAACAGCCTTTAATAATAAACATATAATTCATACAGATATAGATAAAAGTTACTTAATAGCAGATTCATCTAATGTTTTTGAGTTGAATAAAGATTTAATTCCTAAAGATAATATTAATTTTATAAGTCATAATTACTTTTATTCTAGCTTAGGAAAGATAAGTGAACTTCATGATTCGAAAGAATTACAGATAAACATGCTAAATTCTGAGGAGAGTTCAGTAGTAAATTCACTCCTCAAAAATAATAAAAAATTTGATATTAAGTAATATTGTATCTATTACGCAATGGCGTACCACATTCTCTCATTGGATGTGATATCTTCTCCTTAACAAAGGAGTGGTGACATGACAAGTACCAACAGCGATGACCTCGCTTTGCAGTACGTACAACTCATCGAACAAGAAGACGATTACGTGGCCCAACTGATCACATGCAACAAACTCATTCTGGACGCCATGGACATTATCGCAAAGCAAGCAGGTGTGCTAGAGATGGATACCGTGAAACAAGCAGCATATCACCTTCATTCCATAGAACAGGATTTGAATCGAAAGTTATTTGAAGTTCGACTGGAGAAGAGCATCTTGGCCCATCAAATGAGTCAGTATACATAAAGTCACCTTAACTAAAGGACAGTGCAGGATCATATAAGATGATCTTGAACTGTCTTTTTGCCTTTCCATCCAAACGATTTTTGCTCCCAATTTAGCATTGACTTTCCTCCCGAATCCCCTACGCTTCAATTATTAAAATACTTTTAAAAACATTCATTGAATGGTTCGAGATGAACGGAAGGAGGCATACAACTAACGATGTTACCTACATCACACAACACCCAACAGGTGAAGCGGATCAACGTTGAACTTGTGAAGAACACACTCCGGTCGATGGGCGTAGGCACCAAGGCTTCCATTGCGAACCTGACCAAACTCAGCGTTGCGACATGTGGCACGATCCTGAACGAACTGCTTCAGACCGGAGAGATTATCGATCTGGGCCCGGACGAATCGAGTGGGGGAAGACCGGCGAGTCGGTATCAATTCAATGCGGACTACGCCAGTGTACTGTGCCTGATTATTCGAACGGAGGGCGGCATTCACTCGATCACACATACATATGCCAATCTGAACGGTGAAATGGCGGACAAACAGACTTTCATTTTGGATGAGATTAATGTAATGGTGGTAGAGGATTTGATTGCGAGTCTGATCGAAAAGAACCAAAATGTGCAGGCCATTGGCATTGGTATACCAGGGGTGGCACACAACGGTGTGATAGGCATTTGTGATGTGTCGGAGTTGGCGGGTCAACCGCTTGGGCCAAGGCTCAAGGAACAGTATGATGATGTTGAAGTTGTCATTGGCAACGATATGAACCTCACGGTGTACGGATTGTACAACCAGCAGCAGTTTGAAGAAGAGAAGAACTTCGCGGTAGTTACGTTTCCTGAGAACCATTTTCCGGGTGCGGGCTTTATTATTGACGGTCGTCCGCTCACAGGGAACACGCAATTTGGGGGCGAGGTATCTTTTCTGCCTTTTGGCGTGTCACGGGAAGAACAGCTACGGATGTTGAAAACAGCGGAAGGGTTGCAGGAACTGGCGGTACAGACACTGGTATCCATTATTGCGATCATTAATCCGGCTACGATTGTCGTAACAGGGGATACGATGGACCCGGCCATGCGAGATGGCCTGACGCAAGGTTGTCTGGATCGAATGATTCCATTGGATCATATGCCGGAGTTGATTATCCAGAGAGACACACGACGCGAATATGTGACTGGGCTGGTTGCCGTGACGCTGGAGAGCCTGACCTACCGCATCCAGGTCATTGAGAAGCAATGGTAGACGAACATTGATTAGAAATATGATCTATCAACAGATCAGTAAGCTAACAATCCTTTTATATAAAATGAACTATTTCATTAAACAGGTAACGGAGAGGACAGAAAAAAACTGGAGAAGCGGAGCGGTCGCCTAAAAGCTTTCTGAAAGAAAGCTACATCGGAAGCATACGCTTATCACCAGATTTCCCCTTAGGAAAAGGAATCGAAAAAATCTGGGGATAACAGCGATTGGAAGGTTGTTCTGTCATCGGAGTGTCCGCGTTAATGACCTTTAGGTTCAACTTATATAGACACAATGGAGGAACTTAATTTGAATCAGCAAGCAGGTACGCAAGGGAACAAACGAAAGTTTAACAAGCTGTACGCCATGCAACTGGCAACGATTTTTCTGGGATTTATCGTATTCGGGATATCGGAAAATATTAAGGGACCAGCCATCCCGCGCATTCAATTTGACTTCAATCTGGATGAGAAACAGCTCGGAACGTTATTGTCCCTGAACGCACTGGGTTACCTCATCGCCTGCTCCTTCACCGCCATCCTGGTGCGTAAATGGGGCATCAAGGCGGTTAGCATCATATCGTTTGCATCGATGATCCTCTCGGGTGTGTTCATTTATGTGTCTCAAACATATCCACTCTTTGCTTCATCGTACTTCTTCATGTATATCGGTAACGGCATGCTGGAGATTGCGCTGGCGATTCTGGGGGCGCGGATCTTTGTGAAAACACAGGTACGATGATGAACCTGTCCCATTTCTTCTATGGGTTAAGTTCAACGGTAGCACCTTTGCTGGCGACAGGGGTGATGTCGTTGAGCGTGTTTGGACACGTACTGGACTGGCGCGGCATGTATCTGGTGATGTTGTCACTCTGTCTGCTGCCGATCATCGCGGCGCTCCGCAGCAAATTCCCGGGGACGATCTTCCCCATGAAGATCGGACTTCACTTAAGACGTTAACACGTGATCCTGCCCTTTGGCTGATGGTGCTCATTCTTTCTTTTGGCGTGGTATCGGAACTGGCGGTAGGTGGTTGGCTCGTTAACTTTCTGGAAAAAGCCTACGCGTGGGACACGGTCAAAGCCTCCGGGTTATTATCTGCGTTCTTCCTCACGTTCTCGCTGGGACGCCTGCTGCTTGGACCATTGACTGACCGGATCGGATTTGTATTGTCACTGATTCTGTTCTCGGCTTTCTCGGGAGTATGTACATTCGTGGCGCTTGCAGGGGGAGAGCGTCTTGCGATTTTCTTTGCGATATCTGGCGCGGGCATAGCGATGATCTATCCAACAGTTATGGCGTTTATCGCACGCAGATATCCGAACGGCAGTGACACCGCGATTACATTCACGGTTACCTTGATGGGGGTTGGTAGTGTCATTGGTAACTATGTGATTGGCTGGGTGATTGAAGGTGTGAAGAATATGTATGGTTCAACGACTCAGTTGGGGCTGCTGCGCGGACTTCAGGCGGGATATGGATTCATCGGTTTATGTGCTGTGATCTGTGCGGCATCTGGAGTGGTGTTATATGGGTATTTGAAACGGAAGCAGGAACTGATTTAGATCTCTTTTATTCAGTAACAGAAATCAGAGAATGAACTCAACAAATAAAGGGATGAGCTGACGTAGTTTCTTTAAGTAAGCGGTAAAAGATAGGGAAAATACATTAAAGAGCAGGGACTTCGGTATCCTGCTCTTTTTGTTAAGCTATGCCTTGGGAACTAACATATATTTCAAATAAATGAGTTGTAGTTCTTTCATAGCGTAAAAAAAAAAGGTGGATTTATGATGGGATATGTAAATTCAGGGTTTAAGTCCTATTTTTTTGAAGTTTTATAGAACTATATGAAAATATTTATTGCGCATATGAGAACAAAAGTGACAAATACTTCGACAAAATAGTAAATTATGTACGAATTGACAAATGTAAAAGAGATTATATAATGTGTGTATCTACAAGGTTGTACATGAAGTTACAAATGATTCCAAAATAACGAAACGGCGGGAGTGGGCAAGGATGTGGTTTTTGGTACTATGGTTGCTGGGTCTAATCTCAGGGGGAATTCATCTCTACATGCTAGGGTTTCCGGGGGAAATGAGCGAGATTAGTAGAGTACTGCTGCTTCATCAATTTGTGGTCACATTTGGATTGGTTGGAGTTATTGGCTACGTTGTCAACATAGCCAGAGCCGATCAGACTGCCAAAATGCTGGGATGGCCTGGCGGACCATTTCAGGTCAAGTATGGTTTTTCTCAGGTTGGGCTGGGTGTAATGGGAATTATGGCGATCTGGTTTCAAGGGAATTTTTGGGTAGGCGTGCTGGTAACGATGTACATATACGGTTTAAGTGGTCTTTGGTCACATACTTATGTCATGATTAAAAATCGCAAAGTAGATGGAGACAGCATCGGTAATCTAATTATGGATGTTGTGTATCAGACCTTTATCACGGTTCTATCCATTTGGGCCGGCGGAATTTGGGTAATGCACTAAGCTGTTACTGGATTTTTGCTTTATTAGCTAAATCTCAACTAACGAACGAGGTGTGGTCACGATGAACCGGAAAACCGTTGAACTCTCTGAAACGCAAAAAGGAATCTATTTCGATTGCCAAATGAACGACCCTACTTCGTATAACATCTCTGCTTCGATACAAATTAAACCATTGCAATTGGATATGTTTCATCGGGCCATCAAATTGCTCATGTATGAACAAGTGGTGCTGCGTGCCCGGATCGAGATACAACATGATGTACCGGTGCTGGCTGTTCATGAAGATATGGATCCTGTGCTTGTTTTCCGGGATCTGAGCGGCGAGAAGCAGGAGGATCTGAAGGAAAAGCAGCTAAAAGCATGGATCGGGGAATGCATCGGAACTCCCTTTTCTCTGGAGCTAGGACCTCTGTTCCGCTTGATGGTTGTTCAAATGGACGAAAGCCGTCATATCCTCACCCTGTGTATTCATCATCTGATCTGTGACGGGATGTCACTTGAATTATTGAAAAACAAACTGATACATCTATACGATTGCCTTCTGCTGGAACAGCCAGTGGAGGTAAAGCAGGATGAGGGATTCATCTCCTACGTTGAAGCTGAAAATCAGAAACTGCAAGACAACCGGTACCATCGGGAACAGATGTACTGGATGAACAAAATGAAAAGGGCAGAGCCTCTGGCGTTACAGCATGATTTTCCTACAGGCGCTTCACAAGAGGGCCTGGGATGTGAATTGCGTTTTGACATTTCGGAATCGCTGATGACGGATATCACACAAATATCCAAAGACGACGAAGTAACGGTATTTATGTTCTTTATGGGCGCCTTTGCCATCCTCATGAATAAATATACGGGTACACAGGATATTACGTTTTCTTCCCCGTATTCTCATCGGCCAGGGATGGATTTGGAAGAAACAATCGGTTGTTTTGTCCATATGCTGCCCATGCGTTTTCACCTTGACCTCGAATCGACTCTAACACCTCTGCTGCAACAAGTAGCCGCAACCTGGATCGAGACTTACAGACATATCGGGTACCCGAACAACCTCATCGTCAGGGACAGTATGTTACAGGCTCAGCCAGGATCACCTTCGTTGTTTGATATCTCCTTTGTCTATGATTCCTACGAAGAAGAAGATGCTTTTGAAACGCGTATGCTGGAACAGGACCAGGTTACTTTTCCAGGTGATCTGATGGTCGTCCTGAATCGTTCACCTCAAGGTAATCAATTGAAGCTTCAGTATAAATCAAATCTCTTCCATGCGGATTCCATGAATCGTATGGGTCAGCGGTTCCTGTATTTGCTGGAACAGCTGGTGGCCTCTCCTGAGAAGTCCATCCGTGAGTTCAGTCTGCTGATGCAGGAGGAGAGAGAGACCCTGCTTCACGAGTTCAATCAAACTGCTTATTTCCCGTACATCCCGCAGCATATTATCGATGTATTCCATGAGAAAGTTGCACGATTCCCGGATCGCGTGGCCCTGCTGGAAGGCAACCAACGCCAGACGTATGTGGAGGTCAATACCCAAGCGAATCAACTGGCCAATCAGATCATGGCACGAAAGATAAAGGATAACGAAGCAGTCGGCGTTCAAATGCCCCGCAGCTCGGATCTGGTGATTGCCTTGCTTGCTGTATTGAAAGCAGGATGTGCTTTTGTCCCTGTGGACCCGGCCTATCCATTATCCAGAAAGAGCTACATTGTATCGGATGCAGACATATCGATCGTGCTGGCCATCCAGCCTGAAGAAGAGGACAAGATGCTGGATGTGGAATATATCTACACGGCAGACGGTCATGCCTACACAGGAGATAGCTCCAATCCCGAACATGTACTCAACCCGCATAGTCTTGCCTACATCATGTACACCTCGGGATCAACAGGCAAACCGAAGGGAGTTATGATCGAGAATCACAGCGTGGTGAACACACTGCTTGATCTGGAGCGGCGCTTTCCGGTGCAGGCCGGTGATGTGTATTTGCTGAAAACGGCTTATACCTTTGATGTTTCCGCGACAGAACTGTTCGGCTGGTTTATGGGAGAAGGTGCCTTAAGCATCCTTGAGCCTGGAGCAGAAAAAGATCCTCTCCGTATTGCATCCACCGTCGCGGCACATCGGGTAACGCATATCAATTTTGTCCCTACCCTATTCCGTCTTTTTCTGGAAACGATGGAACTGCGTCCAAACCTGTCGCCGCTTGAAACGTTGAAATGGGTGTTTGTTGGCGGAGAAGCCGTTACACCGGACATTATTCAAAAATATGACAAGCTGGGCATACGGGCAAGTCTGGAAAATGTATACGGCCCGACAGAGTGCACCATCTGGGTATCTCATTATGCCTTAAGCAACTACGAGGGCCCGGGCAATGTTCCGATCGGCTTCCCGCTTAATGAGTCGAGATGGTATGTCGTTGGAAGTGATGACAGCCTTCAGCCTGTCGGCATTCCCGGGAATTGTGCCTGAGCGGTGTTGGACTTGCACGCGGATATCTTAATCTGGAACAGATGACCCGAGAGAAGTTTGTCCTGAATCCCTTTTACAAAGAAGAACAAGATCCGGAATATTTCAGGTACATGTACCGCACCGGTGACCTGGTTCGTTCGCTTCCTAGCGGAACAATTGAATATCTGGGACGCATTGATTTTCAGGTTAAATTTCAGGGAGCGAGACTGGAGACGGGAGAAATTGAGAATGGCCTGACGTCCTATCCGGGGATCATTCAGAGTGTTGTGGTCATGAAATCGTTTGAGGGCAGACCCGACTTGTTATGTGCGTATTATCTGTCAGAGCAGGAACTGCCTGCATCCCAGTTGAGAGAGCATTTATCCCGGTCCCTGCCGGGGTATATGATTCCATCCGTTTTTGTACATAAATCTGAATTTTCGCTGAATAACAGCGGGAAGATTGACCGGAATGCGCTTATGGCGGATATGACACATACCCATGCTTCCAATACGATCTATACCGCTCCGGTCACTGAGCTTGAGAAGATTGTGGCTGCGGTATGGTCCCAGGTGCTGGGCGTTGAGAAAGTAGGCAGGGATGATCATTTCTTCGATTTGGGTGGCAATTCATTTTCCGTTATTCAGGCTCACAATATGCTCAAGCATAATACAGATGTGGACTTCCCCGTTCCCCGCTTTTTCGAATGTCCAACGCTGCGTCAATTTGCAGTACAGGAACAGACTGAGGAAGACTGCGCACTGCCGGCTGAACGGGAGAAGATGTTTCAACGCAGGGCAGGCATCCAGCGTGAAGACATTGCTATCGTAGGTATGGCCCTGAATGTACCGGGCGCGGAGGACATAAGGGAGTTCTGGAGCAATCTGGTTGAACGGCGTGAGAGTATTCACTTTTATAGTGATGAGGAACTGAGAGAGCTTGGCGTGGATGAAGCATTGCTTCGTTCTCCCCGATACGTCAAGGCCAAAGGCCGTGCGAATGGCATCGATGAGTTTGACGCCGATTTCTTTGATTACACGCCAGGTGAAGCCAAAATGATGTCTCCACAGTTCAGACTACTGTACCAGGGAATATGGGAAGCACTGGAGGATGCGGGCTGCAAACCGGATGAGGCAGGGAAAGTGGGCGTCTTCCTGGGCGGGTCCGATGATTTTGAATGGTATCGTCAGGTACTCTATAACGATGCAAACTATAGCAGCAAATATGAAGCCTTTACGCTGAGCACCAATCATTTTCTGGCGACCCGAATGGCGTACAAGCTTAATCTGAAAGGTCCGGCCTATACCGCACTGACAGGATGCTCCACTTCACTGGTCACCCCTCATCTGGCGTGCCAATCACTCATTGTTGGGGAATGCGATGTGGCTGTAGCTGGTGGAATCACGGTGGAGCTGCCGAATGACGGGGGCTACCTGTACGAGGATGGCATGATGTTCTCAGCCGATGGTCACTGTCGTCCATTCGATGCAGATGCCAGCGGAACGGTGTTCTCCAATGGCATGGGAATTGTGGTGCTGAAGCGGGTAAGCGATGCGATGCAGGACGGAGATCACATCTACGGTGTGATCAAAGGATCAGCCATTAACAATGACGGGCAGGAGAAGCTCAGTTTTCTTGCTCCAAGCGTGAGCGGCCAAACCGAAGTGATTCAGGATGCTTACAAGGTAGCCGGAGTGGACCCGGAAACGGTGAGTTATATCGAAGCTCACGGTACAGGAACGCTGCTAGGCGATCCAATCGAGGTGAACTCTTTAACTCGTGCGTTTGCTTCGGATCAGAAGGAATTCTGTTATCTTGGCTCGGTCAAGGGCAACGTTGGGCATATGGATACAGCGGCTGGAGTTGTAGGTTTAATTAAGGTCGCGCTTAGCTTGAGGCAAGGGTATATTCCGGGAACAGCCAATTACGAGAAGCCAAACCCCAAGATTGATTTTTCAAGTACACCATTCAAAATCAATGCGCATGGGGTGAATTGGAAACAGGCTCAGGACGGGCTTCTGCGGGCAGGAATCAATTCATTTGGTGTGGGGGGCACGAACGCTCACATGGTATTGGAGGAGGCACCCGAGATGGAGAAATGCAGTCCGGATGATGATGTTAATCTATTGCTTTTTTCCGCTAAAACAGAGCACTCGCTGAATCGCACGGCTGAACGGATTATGGAGCATTTAATGGAGCAGCCGGAACCATCGATTTCTAACGCAGCCTGGACTCTCCAGACAGGTCGATCTGTTTTTGCATACCGCAAGGCTTTGGTTGTGGACAAAACTTGGAGGGACCAGCCTGACAAGTTGATGCAGCAGCTTCAGAAAGCACGCGTGGTTCACCAATCGGCACCAGGCAGCCGTCCTGTATTCTTTATGTTCCCCGGGCAGGGCAGTCAGTATCAGGGCATGGGTGCAGAGTTGTACAAATCTGCGGAGAAGTCCGGCATAGCCCCGCTGTTCAGAAGTTATATTCAGGAAATTCTTGATCTGCTTCCTGCGGAGGAACGGGAAGATATGCTGTCCGTTGTGTACGGCGATCAGCAGCCTGAACGAATCAACCAGACGGAGTACAGTCAGTTTGCCTTGTTTATGACCAGTTATGCCATGGCCAAATCACTGCTGGATCTGGGTATCTGTCCGAATGGCATGATCGGGCACAGCATTGGAGAACTGGCTGCAGCAGCTGTAGCAGGTGTATTCGAGCTGCGGGATGCCGTCCGGATGGTACGTCTGCGCGGACGTTTGATGCAGCAGCAGCCGCCCGGTGTCATGCTCGCCCTTATGGCAGATGTGGAACAGGTGAAGTTACAACTGGAACCAAACGAAGATGTTTGGCTGGCCCTTGTTAATACCACAGGCTCCTGTGTGGTTGGCGGAACGGCAGCAGCTATTGCACGAATGGAAGCCATTGCGGAAAAACAGGGCTGGAAGAGCGTGCGTGTCAAAACTTCTCACGCATTTCATACCCCGATGATGGCTCAGGCAGCCAACGAATTTGGACGTTGTTTGGCGGAGCTCACACTTCATGAACCCAAAATCCCGTTGTTATCCAATACGAGTGGGACATGGGCTCGTTTCGATGAAATTACGAGTCCGGACTATTGGTCCCGGCACATATTGCAACCGGTATGGTTTGAAGCGAATCTGGCTGAGGTGTTGAAGGATGATTGCGCCGTTTTGATTGAGGTTGGAGCAGGGCGAACGCTGAGTTCCTTTGCCCGACAGCATACAAGGTCTCGTAATTCCCAGACCGTGCTGAACATGCTGCGTCACGTCAAGGAATCAGAGCAAGACCATGTTTATGTAAGCCGAAAACTTGCCGAATTATGGTGCGAAGGTATGGAGCTGAACTGGAAGGTACTCAGGGGCGAGACGATACGCCGAAAATGCTCTTTGCCGACATATGTATTCCACAAGCAATCCTATCCTGTGGGGGTTTCACTTTCGGAGACATCCATGGCTGATCGAACGGAAAACAATAATAAGCGGATGGTTTCGGACCGGAAACAGGCAGGGTATTCCGCATCACTGACAGGAGCAGGGGACATTTTCAATGGTGGGCCAGACCAGTTGAAGCAAGTTGTGCTTGAGGCCTATCGAACGATCTTTGGTATAGACGAGCTGGAAGAAGACGTTAATTTCTTCGCAGTCGGAGGCGATTCCCTCAAAGCTGTCAGCCTGTCGGCGTCCATTCGCTCCTATATAGGCATTCAACCCGAGGTTGCCGATGTATTCAACTATTCTACGCCTGTTCAGTTAGCAGAGCATCTCTATGATGTGGCAAAACCGGACTTGAATCAGCAAGGTCAGCAGATGATTTATCCTGCGCCTCCGATGGACGCTTACCCGATCTCTCCTGCACAGATGCGTATGTTTACTCAGGCTATGCTTGATCCAGGCAGTACAGCATACAATTTGCCATCTGCAACCATCATTGAAGGGGATTTGAATCCCATGAAGGTCGAAGCCGCTTTGGCGAAGCTGGTGCAGCACCATGAAGTTCTCAGAACATCGTTTGAGATCCAGGGGGATCAGGTCGTTCAATTAATCCATCCGTCTGCACGTTTGGAGATGGGCTATGCCCAAAAGGAATTGGTGAACGATCAGGAGGTAACATTGTTGATCGAGTCACTGATTCGTCCGTTTGATCTGAAGCAGACGCCACTTATGCGGGTGGAACTGATCCGAATTGGCGAGCGGAAGCATCTGCTGTTCTTTGATATCCACCATATTATCGCAGATGGTACATCTGTCGAGATCATCACCCGTGACTTCAATACGCTGTATTTCGGCGGAGAATGTGCTGCTCGTATGCAGTACAAGGATTACGCGGTATGGCAGCAGCAGCGTCTCGCTTCACAGGGCTATCAATCGCATCAGGCGTTCTGGCTGGAACATCTGGGCCCTTCGGTGCCTGTCCTTCAGCTTCCGCTAGATCATGCACGTCCTTCGCAGCGAACCATGCAAGGGGAACGTCTCCATTTCACCTTGAGTCCTTCGCTGACAGAGCGCCTGCACAAGCTGGCATCTTCTTCCGAATCTTCGATGTATATGGTGATGCTGAGTGTGTGGAATCTGCTGCTTGCACAGCACACGGGCAGGAGGATATTGTGGTAGGAACGCCTGTTGCGGGAAGGCTGCAAGAGGAGATTAGGGATACGGTAGGCATGTTCGTCAATATGCTTGCCATGCGAAACTTTCCAGCCCGTGGGCGTGTGTATGCTGATTTCCTGCGTGAACTCAAGCAGCACACTCTGGACGCTTTTGCATATCAGGAATACCCGTTTAATGAACTTGTGACGCAGTTGGGTGCCAAGCGGGAGTTGAATCGGAATTCGATATTTGATGTTTGTTTTGATTATCAGAACATGGAGCTGCATGGACTTGAGCTTGATGGTTTGTTCTTCAGCTCGTTTCCGTTTGAGACGGGGACGTCTACCTATGATCTGCTGCTGACCTGTCAGGAAAACAGGGAGAAGCAAGTGATGGAAGGATATCTGGAGTTTTCGCTGGATGTGTTCGAACGAACAACCATCGAAAAGTTTATGGAGGATTTCATCGGCTTGTGTGAGCAGGTTGTTCAGCAGCCGAATCTGTCTGTGGGCGAGTTGCTGGAGCGCAACGCCCTTGCTCGGATGTCCGCCGTACATAGGCTCAATGGTCCACATCTGGAGTATGATTTCTCGTTTGGTTTGCACGGGTTGTTTGAACAGCAGGCGAAGCTTGTGCCAGACAAAGTTGCACTGTTAACTGCCTCGGGAGCTGCTCTTACGTACAGGGAACTGAATGAGAAGGCGAACACGCTGGCATGGCAGCTGTTGGATCAGGGCATTCGCCGGGATGAACCTGTAGGCATATTGTCCAGACGAAATGAGGCGCTGATTATTATGCTGCTTGCCGTGCTGAAAGCAGGAGCAGCTTACGTACCTTTGGACCCGGCTTTCCCGGAACAGCGGATTGTGAACATGATCGAAGACAGCCGCATGAACCTGCTGTTATGCACTTCCGGGGAAGAGGATACCGGCACTTTTGGCGGTGTACGGATGATCTATGATCCAATGGTCGATGGCGTCCGTTCATCCATCAATCCGAACGTGGGTGTCGTGCCTTCCGACCTGTCCTGTGTCATCTTCACTTCAGGATCAACCGGCAGACCCAAAGGGGTCATGATTACGCATGAAGCGATGGTTAATTTTGTCGAGGATATCCGGAACAGAGGAATTTTTGAACAGGAGACAGACCGCGTAATCAGTGTAACGACCATCTCCTTCGACATCTTCGGATTTGAAGTGTGGACGCCTATATGTACAGGACACTCCCTTTATCTGACCGATGAGCAGGAGCAGCTTGATCCGGTCCTGGCTTCGCTCCGTATTCGTGAACATGGCGTTACACACATTCTCAGTACTGTGTCGCGAATCAAAGCATTTGTTGAGAATGCCGATTTCGCCAGGGGGCTGGGCAATCTGAAGTGTGTTCTCACCGGAGGTGAGCGAGTTCCCGCGGGACTGCTGTCTGATCTGAAGCGACTCAGTTCAGCAAGAGTCTTTAATATGTATGGCCCAACGGAAACAACAATCTGGTCAACAACAAAGGAATTGCATGACCCGGCTAGCATTACCATTGGCCATCCGATTGCTAATACAGAAATTTATATTTTGGATGAACAAGGTGCCATGCTGCCGCACGGGAGTTATGGTGAACTGTGCATCGCAGGCAAAGGGTTATCCCGAGGATATCTCAACAACCCGGACGAGACGGAAGCCCGATTCATTACGAATGGCAATGTGCTGGGTGGCCGTTTGTATCGTACAGGTGATCTTGCCCGCATTCGACCGGATGGTGAGATTGAGTTGTCGGGACGGCTGGATCAACAGGTGAAAATTCGAGGTTACCGCATTGAAATGAATGAAATTGAACAGGCAGCGATGGCCCATGAAATGATCAGGGAAGCTGTTGTCAAAACCGAAGGTAATGAGCCGTACCAGCTGCAACTCATTTTGTTTTACAGTCTGAAGCCTGAAGCTGCCCTGATGGGAAGTGAGGGGGATGCCATGCTTCGTTCATGGCTAAGAGAGCGGCTTCCGCAGTACATGATGCCTTCCCGCTTGATTCGTCTGGACAAGCTGCCGGTGCTGCCTAACGGCAAACTGAACCGCAACGCGCTTCAACCGGCTGATGACGAGGTGAAGCAGATGGCTGATCCGGCCCCGGCATACAGCGCATCCCTTTCGGGGGCGGAACAGGCCAAAGCAGCACTGGAGCAGATGCTTGTGGAGGCCTGGAAGGAAGTACTCAACGTCGATCACGTTGGTGTACATGATCACTTCTTTGACATCGGCGGCAACTCACTGGGACTGATTCTGATCAATAACCGATTGAATACGTATCTGGACAAAAGTGTTCCGCTTGTGCAGTTGTTCGAGCATTCCTCTATCGCATCACTGGTTGATCATCTGATGTCCGGGGAAGTGTCCTCACCCGTTTCGCCGCCGATACGGGTGGATTATGTCCGCGAGATTTCGACAGCACCTCAAGTAATGGGACTGAATCCGGCTAGAAGTTTTGCGCCTTACGAGTTGAACCAAGCAGCAGCGGAACAAGTGAGGCCGGAAATGCGTGAACAGGAAGCTTCCGAGCAGGAACGCCCGGTTCTTTCGAAGCAAGCCCCTGCCACAACGTCCGCTTCGTCCGATATAGCTGTCATCGGTATGGCAGGACACTTCCCCGGTTCGAGGAATATTGATGAATTCTGGGCGAATTTAATGGCTGGCAAGGATGGAATCACCCGTCTGACAGAGAAGGACCTAACGGATGCGGGCGTCCGGCCTGAGGATTTTGGACATCCGGATTATGTCAGAGCTAAGGGTATATTGCAAGATACCGGTTTCTTTGATTCCGAATTCTTTGATTATCCGCAGCAGGAATCCAATATGATGGATCCGCAAATTCGCTTGCTGCATCAGTGTTCCTGGGAGGCGCTTGAACATGCCGGATGCGATCCTTACAGCTATGAGGGCTCCATCGGTCTGTTTGCCGGCAGCGGGCTGAGTTTGCCGTGGATGGTACAGTTTCTCGGTCGCTCGGGCAATCTGCTGCAAGCTTTTGAAGCGATGACACTGAACGAGAAGGATTATATTACAACCCGGGTATCTCATAAATTAAATCTCAGAGGGCCTAGCATGGCTGTACAGACGGCATGCTCGACTTCTCTGGTGGCCATTCATCAGGCAGCAGAGTCACTAATCCGGGGAGAGTGCGATGTAGCCCTTGCCGGAGGGGTATCCATCTCCTATCCGCTTAGAGAAGGCTATCTCTGGCATGAAGGCATGATTTATTCCAAAGACGGCCATTGCAGACCGTTCGATGAGCAGGCCTCGGGTACCGTGTCAGGCAATGGATGTGGGATGGTTGTGCTTAAATCGCTCAGCCAAGCCCTCAAAGACGGAGATCATATCTATGGTGTGATTAAAGGCTCGGCCATTAACAATGACGGTCTGGACAAAATCGGATATACGGCACCAAGTGTTGCCGGACAGGTCAAAGTGATTGAGGCGGCTCTTCAACGTTCGGGCATTGCTCCGAGTGAGATTTCCTATCTCGAATCGCACGGAACAGGCACTAAACTGGGTGATCCGATTGAGATTGAAGCGCTCCGGCAGTCATGGGGAACGGCAAATCAAAATTATTGTGCTTTGGGTTCGGTCAAAGCCAATATCGGGCATCTGGATGCGGCAGCAGGTGTTGCCGGTTTTATCAAAACCGTGTTGACGCTGTACCACCGGGTCGTTCCGCCCCAAATTCACATGCAGCGGACCAATCCGATGCTGAACCTGGAGCGCAGTCCTTTCTATATCAATACGGAAGCGCAGCGTTTCAGCAATCCGGCGCAAGTTCTGCGTGCGGGAGTCAGTTCGTTTGGAATCGGCGGAACGAATGCTCATGTGATCCTGGAGCAGCCACCTGTTCAGGAAAGTCATGCCAAGTACCAGTCATTGCAGCTGCTGCCATTCTCGGCCAAGAGCGAAACGGCGCTGGAACGAACGTATGAATCGGTTTTGCAGGCCATCAATGCCATGCCGGAGCAGTTGTCCGATGCCGCCTGGACCCTGCAGAAAGGCCGAAGCAGATTCAATCACCGAAAGGTGATGGTTGCGGTAGATGGATATATCCCGCCAAAGGGACAGGCCAACGAATATGAGACTCGGGCTAATATGACGGAGGGAAGACCGAAAGTTATATTCGACCTCAGCGGAACTGCAAATTGGGAAGCACGCTACATTCGGGAGCTGTATGCTTCCGTTTATCGGAGTCAGATTTCAGAGATGTTCAAACTCCATTTTGAAGAGATACTGAACCTTTTTGAATCCAAGGAACAATATACGATTCGCCAAGGAATGGGACGACCGTTAACGGATTCCAGGCTGGAGCGTATGCAGTGCTTTGTTGTACAGTACGCACTGTTCAGGACGGTCATGCAGTTCGGTGTCCAACCGGACGTTGTATGCGGACAGGGGGTTGGCGAACTGGTTGGCCTGGTCATTAGCGGTGCGCTTGAGCCAGCTCATGCTGTTGCCCTTTTATATGGGAAGGAGGACTGGACCTGGCAGGAAGGCGCCTTGTCAGACGGGTTGACTGGAAGGGTGACAAATGAATATGCAGCAGCCCTTGCATCCAGGATTCGACCGCTTTGTTCAAGAGATGTGCTATTTCCTTTACAGAATCGAAGGTCTTCTTCGGAGAGTGCAGGGAGCAGGAGTGTGCTCTGGATCACGGCAAGTCCGCAGCAGGATAAGGAACAAAGCATTGAAACCGTGTTTTCGGAATCTTCCAATGTCATTTCTCTTCTGGAGAATCGCCAGGGTTCGCTTGAGGCGGATGTATATTTCCTGAAAATACTTGGCTTTTGCTGGTGCTCCGGTGTAGAGCTGGATTGGACACAGCTGTATGGAGCGGATCAAGGGCATATCATTTCCTTGCCGACGTATTCCTTTGATCCGATTCCTCATATTCATGATGTTCCCCTGTACCAGCTTACAGGGATGCCGCAGGCAGCAGTGAGTACAGGACAACGGGCAGAGTTGTTATTGTCTCAAAGTGCAAAGGTTCCCATGACAGGGAACGAGATACAGGCTGCTTTGCTGCAATTGTGGCAGGAACTGCTTGGTTGCGATTCAGTGGATCCCGAAGACGATTTTTTCCAGCTTGGCGGGCACTCACTGAAGGCGATATCCCTGGCGTCCAGATTAAAGGATGTCTTCGGACTGCATTCAGGATTGAACGATGTGTTTGAACATTCAGTTTTTGCACAGATGGTGCAATGGATTAGTGAACATCAATTTGATCATCAATCTGCGAACAACTACAGTTCAATGAAGAATTCCATTCCACCTGTGAAGCAGAAGAACAGGTACAAGACGACCTCTGCGCAACGAAGAATGTACGTGATGCATGAGTGGATGAACGGGGAGAGTACGGCGTATAATCTCGCCAGTTTCTACAGGATTAAAGGGGAGTTGGATATTGCTCAATTCCAGACAATTATGGATGCGCTGGTACAGCGGCATGAATCGTTCCGTACCCGGTTTGAAATGGTGGACGGTGAGCTTTTTCAGATCGTGGAGGATCAGGTTCCATCCGTTGTTGAAGTGCTGGAATCGGAGAGCATGCCGATAGAACATGTACAGAAGTGGATACAACCCTTTGATCTGACTCATGCGCCATTAATTCGTGTGAAACTCGGGCGCCTTTCAAGCAACGAGCACATCTTGTTTATCGACATGCATCACATCATTTCCGATCAGAGCTCCATTGCCATTCTGATGCAGGAATTTGCTCGCCTGTACCTGGGAGAGGTTTTGGAACCACTCGACATTCAATATAAGGATTATGCAGAATGGCTTCATGAGCGTACGCTGAACGGTACATCAGCTGAAGACGCGCAATTCTGGAAGCAGCAATTCACGGATATACCGACACCACTCGAATGGCTTACTGATTACCCCAGACATGAGGCTGCGTCTTACAAGGGAGACAGAGTATCGATAGTTCTGGATGAGTTGTTGAGTGGGCAGGTAGACGAATTCTGTACCCGACATGGCATTACACCATATATGCTGTTCATGGCAACGCTGAATGTGTTGATCTGGAAGTACACAACTCAGGATGATCTTGTAGTTGGTACGGCGGTGGCGGGACGTGAACAACCCGAACTGGACAGTGTTGTTGGAATGTTTGTCAACATGTTAGCTATTCGCACGAGAATGGACAGAGAACTGTCCATCGAGGATTACGTAAAAGGGATGCGTGATAAGCTGCTGTCCTGTTATGCACATCAACAATATCCGTACGAGGCGCTGGTAGAGCAGCTTGGTTTATTTGGTGACACCAGCCGTAATCCGCTATTTGATGTCGTGCTGAATTACATCAACATGGGGACGGCTGATCCTGAAGTGGGTGAATTGACGACCTTTGTACCATGGATCGAGGGCAGTGTGGAGGCCAAATTTGATCAGACCTGGACAGTGGCCGAACATGAGCAGTACTACACCGTGGAACTGGAATACCGTAAGGACCTGTTCAGAGCAGAGTCCATGCAGCAGATGCTGGACAAATTCCGGTATATTCTGTCCCAGATTGCCTCAGGTGAGGTGGAACAGATTCGTCAGATCAGCCTAACCACACCGCAGGAGGAAGAGTGGCTGCTGTACGGGGTGAATGACAATGCCGTTGAATATTCGCGGGATGCAACCATTTCTCAGTTGTTTGAAGAACAGGTTCGGTTACACGGACAACGGACATCTCTGGTCTGGGAAGGTTCCGAATGGAGCTATGCTGACCTGAATGACCGGGTGCAATGGCTGGCTTCCAGGTTGCTGAGTGAAGGTGTGAAATCAGGCTCCCGTATTGCCCTTATCCTGGACCGTGGACCGATCCAAATCGTCAGTATCCTTGCTACACTCAAGGCGGGCTGCAGTTATGTACCGATTGACCCTGCTTCACCATCAGCGAGAATCGAGTTTATTTTGCAGGATAGTGGTGCTTCGGTCCTGTTAACGGAGATGGAGTATGCCTTCACCTGGCAATCGGTGGTACCTTGTATCGTGCCTGCCGATGAACTGAAAGGGTTCATTTCGCCTTTGATGACGGAACTTGAGAACGATATGGAAGGTAACGATACAGGTGATATGGGGACCACTGCTCTCGATCCGGCTTATATCATTTATACATCAGGATCAACCGGAACCCCAAAAGGCACGGTGATGAGTCATCGTAATGTAATCAAAGTGATGAAGACCAGCAACTTTGTGACCGTGGTGCCTGAAGATCGCGTCCTGCAGATTTCCAATTATGCATTTGACGGCTCCATCTTCGATATTTTTGCTTCATTAATAAATGGGGCAACCCTTGTATTAATCTCTAAAGAAATCATTCTGGACATGGCCAGCTTGGCTGACGTCATTCGTCAACAACGAATAACCGTATTCTTCATCACAACCTCGTTGTTCAATCTGTTGGTGGATTGGGATGCCGAATGTTTGAAAAATGTGCGCAGAGTTATGTTTGGCGGTGAGGCCGCATCGGTGAGTCATGCCAACAAAGCTCTCGCAGTAGTGGGGCCAGGCATATTGTTGAATGGATATGGGCCAACGGAAGCGACCTTTTTTGCCTCCTACCATTTACTTGAACAAACGGAGCCTTACACAGGTTCGTTGCCTATAGGATATCCATTATCGAATACCGCTTTATATGTTCTGGATGATGATCTAAAACCTGTTCCACCCAATGTTCCTGGTGAACTGTATATCAGCGGAGATGCCGTTGGGATCGGCTACCTTAATCGTGAGGACCTTACAAACAAACACTTTCTGGACGATCCTTTCCGCAAGGGAGAGCGGATGTACCGGACAGGGGATATTGTCAAACGTTTGGTGGACGGCAGTTTGATATTCATTGAACGCGCTGATTTTCAAGTCAAGATTAGAGGGTTTCGGATTGAGTTGTCGGAGATTTCCAACTGCATGGAACGCGTTGCGGGGGTTCGGGATGCATTTGTCATGACAGCTGCCGATGCGTCAGGCAGTCTCTATGTCACCGCCTATTACACCTGTGAATCCCAAACTGTAATTCATGTGGAAGAGCTTCGAAGAGAGCTGCAACAGCGGCTGCCTGAATATATGGTCCCGGCACAGATTCGACGTTTGGATTATCTGCCGATTAATGCGAATGGCAAAGTGGACCGAAAAGCCTTATCGGAGATGCCTGAAGTCCAACCGGTGTCTCTGCATGAGGAATCACCTCGGACAAGGGTGGAACGGATTATTCTTGACGCCATGCGTCAGGTGTTGGGGAATCCGTCGATCGGCATGGAGGATCATTTCTTTCAGAACGGTGGCCATTCGCTGAAGGCGATTGCTTTAACTCAAATTTTGTCAAAAGAAGGAATTGCCATCAAGGTAAACGAATTATTCCAATATCCGACAGTTCGAGGGCTAGTCAATCTGGTACAGATCCGTCCTCAGACGTCCGTTTTGTACGAAGAAAGCCTGCAAATTCAGTCCCCCATTTCCATTCCACAGGACATCACACTACATGAGAATCAACTGGACAGTCTGGTCCTGCATGTGTTGAACAGCTGTAATCAGGTTTCATCCTTCATGGCGGGCACGACCACCGTTGGTCGCTTCCCACTTTCTCCAATCCAACAGGCACATGTTACTGCAACTTCACGAGCAAGCGGATTTATAACAACACTTGAAGGCGATTTGAATGAACAGGCTGTAAAAGCATTGATCCTTAGGGTTGTAGCCCGGCATCAACTGCTGCACAGCATCCTACATGAGGAAGGTACCTTGAAGTGGCATCAGTGTGATCTGCCGTTAGCCGCAGATATGCTGCAACAATTGATACCGTATCTGGATACGCGTCATTACGCTCAGGCTACCCTGGTGCGATTGGAGCATAAGCTGGCACAGACCCTGCTGCATCAGACATACGATCTGAACGAATTGCCTTGGCGACTGTGCATATTGCGTACAGGAATCAGGGAGCACAAGCTCTTTTGGAGTTTTGATCATCTGGCGTTTGATGGCATGAGTGCAGAGATTATCAAACAACAGCTGGAGATGGAGGCATATGATAGCGAGCAAGAATTCGAAACCGTTCATCCATACAATGTACTGAAGTATGAGGACTACGTGCGGTTGGTATCTCAAGGGCCGGTAGGTGTGGACGAGAATGAACTGGAACAACAATTCTCACTCCAATCGTGGGAAACGTGCAACAACATTGTCATCGACAAGTTCCAGGAAACAGAACGTCTGCAGCCTTCATCAATTACGGTTGAATTACCTCGTGTCGGGAAAGAGGATACGGATGACTGGTGGGTATGTTTCCAATCCTTTGCCAACATTATCGCAACCTATCTGGATGTAAACCGGTTGCCTGTTGCTCTGGTGCACTACGGCAGGGAATACGGCGAGCAGTCCTTTTACGACCATGTGGGTGAATTCCTCGATCTGATCCCGGTGCTTTTGGACCGTGAATTTACTCAGGATGACCTGATGAAACAGCTCGAACGGGTGAAACGACATCATATTAATTTTATGGCACTGACACAGGAAGTTCCTGTTTCAGCAAACTATGCTGTCATTCAGAAACACTTGGGAGCAGCTTATCGGCAAACGCTAAGCCAGAAACGGCGAAATTTGATTCTGTTCAATTATCAGGGCTTTATCTCCAGCCGAGAGGCGGTTCCGATGTTTGAAGCATCGGATGAGCACGACATGTCGTCAGCTCTAGCTCAATTGGAATGGGTCATTCATTACGACGAAGAGTGTCTGTATGTTCACCTGACATGTCAAGCCGGGCTGGATACCAAGCGGTTACAACAGCTTGTTCACCAGCAGATGGGCAGCGATGTGAAAGTGAAAGTTCATAATGAGCCAGTGGAGGTGCAGCATGTCCAGTAAATCCATACAACGAGGGCCCGAACTGATTATGCCGGAGCATTATTCGACTGTGGCTGAGCTTCTAATATATATTTCAGCGGTTCATTCCGAAAAGGGAATCACGTATATCAGTTCTTCAGGTGACGAACAGTTTGAATCGTATCCGGAATTGCTGAATCAGGCTCGTATGTACCTGCAGGGTTTACGTGATCAGGGTATCAGGCAAGGACAGGTTGTTATTTTGGAAATAGATCATTCCCAGGAATTTTACCGTACATTTTGGGCTTGTATGCTGGGCGGCATTGTTGTCGCCCCCGTCAGCCCTCCGTCAGCCTGGGAACCTGGCTCAGCTGGGTTGGAGAAATTTACGAAAGTCTGGGAGGTGCTGGAGCGTCCGGTTGTGGTCGCTGAGGAAGCCTACATGCCGAAATATCAGCAACTTGCGGACAGCGCGGTATTCGAAGGCCTTTCGTTAATCAGTGTGAACAAGCTCAAGGCCTCCCGAAATCCGGCGGAGGCGTGCACAACAGCACCCGATGATATTGTATTTCTGCAATTCTCATCAGGCAGTACAGGCATTCCCAAAGGGGTTCAGTTGACGAACCACAATATTATTGCGAACAGCATTGCTTGCAAGACATTCCTTGGGTCGGAAGAAGGAGACAACGTGTTTACCTGGTTGCCTCATACACATGACATGGGGATGTTTGGACAGCACCTTACCCCTATTTTGAGCGGAGCCAATATCATGGTGATGTCCCCTTATACTTTCGTACGGTCGCCTTATCTGTTCTTGCGGAAAATTACGGAGCACCAAGGGAAATGGTTCTGCTGCACCAACTTCGGTTTTGAATGGATGGTTCAGAAGATTCCGGATTCGAAGCTCGCAACACTTGATCTGTCTTCACTTCGTATGACACTGAATGGTGCAGAGCCTATATCTACAGCAGTAATTGAGCGCTTTGTTCAGAAATTCGGAGCTTGCGGTTATCGACGGGACATGATGTTTCCTGCGTACGGCATGGCCGAAGCGACTGTAGGTGTATGTACTTCCTATCTGGGGAAGAGCCGCGCATAGAACGAATTTCCCGAACCAAACTTGTGCAGGAAGGACTTGCTGTTCCGGTCGATTTCACGGAAAGTGAACCAACGGATGTGATTGAATTTGTTCATGAAGGGTATCCCATGACCGGCATTCAGATTCGGATTGCAAATGAGCAGGGGGAAGTGCTGGATGAGCGTGTCGTCGGCGAAATCCAGATTCGCGGTGAATCGGTAACGTCCGGATATTACCACCTTCCCGACCTGAATCGCGAAATATTTGTGGATGGGTGGCTGCGGACAGGCGACCTGGGTTTCATGGCCGGCGGCTCGCTCGTTGTCAGCGGACGAATTAAGGATATCGTGTTTATTCGGGGACAGAATTATTACGCGCACGATCTGGAAGAGATCCTGTACCAGAATCGAAGCATTCCGAGAGGCAACCTGACAGTAGTAGGCCATTTTAACAGCGCCAAACAAGTGGAGGAGATGCTTGTATTTGTGAAATACAAATCGGTTGCTCCACAGTTTCTGGAGGTGCGTCAGGATTTGATTCACCGGATGAGAGCCGAATTGGGCATTGAGATCACTCATGTGCTCCCGATCAAGGTGATACCGAAGACGACCAGCGGAAAGGTCCAGCGTTTCATGCTCAGAAATGAATACGAGTGCGGAGCATTTGATGCGGATATTGAGGTTATTGAAAAACTGATTTCCCAAAACAGACAACAGCAGCAGTCCGAGGGGATTGAACCGGCGTCATTGGAACAAACGGTACGTGAAGCTTGGGCCGAAACGCTCCAGCTTCCCCTAGGTCAGATTACGACGGATGCTTCTTTTCTCGCATTAGGAGGCAACTCCATTCTGTCATACCAGCTGCTTGACAGGCTGTCTGCACTTATAGGGCGTGAACTGGGTCAGGAACTGCTTGTTTTTTGCAGGACTGTACGAGAAATGGTGGAGTATCTGCAGGAACTTCCGGCGGAAACAGAGCCAAGTGAACAGGCTGTGCGAGCGGATAATCATCTGAACGTACATCGTGCCATTGCCATTACCGGACTAGCCTTGCGTTTGCCTGATGCGGATACTCAGGAGCAATTCTGGAACAACCTGGTTCAGGGTCTTGACAGTGTTGAGCGGATTAGCGCCGATCGTGCAATGCGTTCGAAGCGTCCGGACTGGGATGACTGGATTGGGGAACTCAAACATCCGGACACCTTTGACCACGAGTTCTTTGATATTCCATCGGAACAGGCTGCATTTATGGACCCGCAGCATCGCAAACTGCTGGAAGTTTCTTATGAAGCTCTTGAAGATGCAGGTATGCTTGTGGATCAGGAGGATAAGCGCAATGTGGGTGTGTACGTGGGCATTAACCCAAGCACCTATTTCGATCTGGTCGTTGACTATATGAATCAACGTGATGGAAAGGATGTTCATTCCCATGCAATGGTAGGCAATATGTCCAATATTGCGGCGGCTTCCATCTCTCATCTGTATAACTTTACGGGTCCAGCCCTTGCGATAGATACAGCTTGCTCGTCCTTTCTTGTAGCACTGACGCAAGCTGCTGCAGCCATTCAGGAAAAGCGAATATCCGGTGCAGTTGTAGGGGAGCAACCATTCTGGCTTCACCGCATGTACATCAGTTATCCCGCCATGCGGGAATCTGCTCATCCACGAAACACACCAAGGTCTTTGACCGGGAGGCCGATGGTTCAGTGATCGGGGAGGGTGCAGTGGTTGTATATCTGGAGCCGCTAACAGAGGCAGTTCGTGCCAATAAACATATTTATGGACTGATTCGCGGGACAGCGGTTAACAACGATGGCTATTCTCTGGGCATCATGGCACCGAATCCTCAAGGACAATACGAGGTGCTTCGCTCCGCTTACCAAGATGCCAATCTGAATCCGAGCGAGATATCTTATATTGAAGCACACGGGTCGGGTACGAGGATCGGAGATCCGATAGAGGTGAACGCCTTGCTCCGGTTATTTCAGGAAAAAGGGTACGACAATACCACTTCCATTGGCTTGGGTTCCGTCAAAACCAATATAGGGCATCTATTCGCAGCTTCAAGCGGTGCCAGTCTGGCCAAGGTTCTGCTCAGTATGCAGCATGCCGAATTGGCACCAAGTCTGCATATGGACAAGCCCAATCCGGCCCTCAGGCTGGAACAATCGCCTTTTCACATCGTCAGTGAGCATCGGTCATGGGATGTTCCGGTAGGGAAGACACGCAAAGCGGGCATTAGTTCGTTTGGGCTTGGAGGAACCAACGCTCACATTGTTCTGGAAGAGTGGAAAGCGACTGTTCGGGCAGAGGGCTCGGGGCTCGTGCAATTATTAACGTTCTCTGCCAAGACAGAGCAGGCTCTGCAGAAGCTGATTCATAACACCAAGCGATTTGTGTCGGAACATGAGGACCTGCATGCGGCGGATCTGTGTTTTACACGGAACAGGTACAGAAAGCATTATCGGTATCGTGCAGCGGTCACGGTGAATTCAAGCGAGGAGTGGGATTTGGAAGGTATGCAATTCGGTTTCAAGCCAAGGAATCGTGCTGCTCGTGTAACGATTGTTATAGACGGTCATGCTGCACTTGAGGCGACTTATTGGACAAGCGTCATTGAAACACTCACTCGCCTTGTACCTTCTATTCAAGAGGTAAGAGGAATCAATGCCGGAGAAGAGCTGGTTGCCAGGTTGGACCATCCTCAAGATCCGTCCAGCAAGCTAGCAAAGGCAGACATCGTCATTGCGATTGCTGCCGATCCTTCGGATCAGACTGCGGGGCTTGCGGATTGCACTGGCAAGGAGCAATGGATTCATTTATCCGGCATGCCTTCACTGGGTGTGGAGGAACAGCTTGCATCCTTGCTGAGACAGTTATATGTGCTTGGTGCTGCTTTGGATTGGGAACAGTTACACCCGGATGGTTCGGGCCAGATTGTACATCTGCCATCACATCCATTCGAGCCGCATGTCCATTGGGTCGATGTGAATCAGGGAACGGAGGTCATGATATGACAAAAGAGGAAATCGTACTGTTTATGAAAAGCGAAATTGCTGCCGCACTGAATGAGGAGCCGGAGGACATTGATGAAGAGATGAACTTTTTGAAAATTGGCGTCTCTTCTGTACAGGCTCTCAAAATAATTAATCGTACGCGCAAGCACCTGCAGGTGGATATCAGTCCGGTAGCTTTGTTTGAATACAAAACTATTGCTGAATTTGCCTCATATCTCCATGAATCCCTTCTTCAAGAGGGGGTAGTTGAATGATTGAACTGGATCTGCAACAAGAGATTATTCATGAGGCTGAGCAGTTTGCTGCCAGCGAGATACGTCCCTATGCTCAGCAGATTCAGGCACAGCAAGCCATCCCCGGATCACTGATCCGGGCCATGGCCGAAAAAGGCTACCTGGCGGCTTCCGTACCGGCTGAATACGGCGGTCTGGGCCTTGGACCCAAGTCTTATGGACAGTTGACGGAAGTGTTTGGCAAGGCCCTTCCGGCGGTGCGCAGTTTATTGACGGTACATACGTCCCTTGTAAGTGAAACTCTGGTGCGTTTTGGAACGGAAGAACAAAAGTCTTCCTGGCTGCCCAAGCTGGTACGTGGGGAATGGATTGGAGCCTTTGGCCTCACTGAACCGGAAGTGGGCTCGGACGCCAAAAATGTGAAGACAGCGTGGCGCGAAGAAGACGATGCTTATGTGCTGAACGGGACAAAAAAATGGATCACCTTCGGGCATTTGGCAGATGTGTTTATCATCATTGCATCAAAGGACGGAAGAAGCACGGCTTTTTGGGTGGAACGAAAATTCGATGGTGTACAGACCAAACCCATTGAAGGCGTTATGGTGGGCGGGGAAACCGGACTGGCTGTGATTGAGCTCCATGAGGTGCGTGTACCCAAAAGCCATATCATTGGACGGCTGAATGAAGGCTTCGAATATATTGTTACCGGTGCGCTTGACCAGGGCAGATACAGCATCGCTTGGGCCGGATTGGCGATTGCGCAGGAAGCACTCGATTCCATGGTAACCTATTCGCGGAAGCGAAAGCAGTTTGACCAGAAACTCCATCACTTTCAACTAATCCGCGGCATGATTGGAGATGCAGTAACGAAAGTCCATGCAGCAAGGGCATTATGTTTGCGGGCAGCCGAGCTAAGAGAAGCCAGGGACCCGCAGGCTGTCATGGAAACAACCATTGCCAAATATTTCACGTCCAAAGTTGCTGTAGAAGTTGCAAATGATGCGCTCCAGGTTCATGGGGCAAACGGCATTAGCAATGACTATCCCGTATCTAGGCTGTATAAGGAAGCTAAGGTTCTGGAAATTATCGAAGGATCTTCCCAGATGCAGCAGGAGATGATCTCGCATTACGGACTAAAAGCGTATTACAAGCGCGGCGGCGTATGACGATCTGTGCCTTATTTCCCGGACAGGGGAGCCAGTATATCGGAATGTGCTGTGATGTGCTGAACAAAGAGCCGGAGGCAAACCACATTTTTGCCGAGGCGAGTGAAGCTCTTGGTTATGATCTGAGAGCGCTGATTATGGAAGGAACGCTGGAGCAGCTTACAGCCTCTGTGCATGCCCAGCCCGCCGTCGTGACAGCAAGCTACGTGCTCTTCGACTCATTTGTTCGCCGGACAGGGCTCATTCCCGAGTATGCGATCGGTCACAGCCTGGGAGAAATTTCGGCTCTCGCAGCCGCGGGAGCGATGCGCTTTGCCGATGCGGTTCGATTTACGGCAAGAAGAGGCGAATTAATGCACCGTGCGATCCAGGAACAAAAAGGCAGAGCCGGACTTGTGGTGGATATCACCCAGGCAGAGCTTGAGGAAATGGTCAAGACTATACGCCAAACGGAATATGTGACCATCTCCGGCTACAATTCACCGAGACAATTCGTCGTTGCTGGTACGGCGAACGGGCTGCGGTTGCTGGACGACAACATGGATCACACTGGCGGGGAGTTCATTCCTTTCCGCATGATGCCCATGAAAGCAGACGCACCTTATCACTGCGAGCTGATGCAGTTTATTCAACCGGAGCTTGAAGAGATGCTTGCCGGAATAACGTTTGCCGCGCCCCGATTCTCCATCTGCTCCACGGTTCAGGGAGAACTGATTCAGGGGCCTGAAGACATCGCCAAGCTGCTCAGTCATCAATTGCTGCAGCCGATTCGCTGGAATCAGGCATTGGCACATGTACATCAATTGGGAGCAACGGTATGGGTTGATGTTGGTCCAGGGGAAAGTGTCAGAAACATGGTGGCCGAGAATACAGCACTGCCTGCTGCTTATTCCCTGGATAAACCGCAAGATCGTTCCACGTTGGTTCAGTTATATGAAACCCTCACTCAGAGCAATACATAAAGGAGGCACAGTGGGATGATTACAGACATGTCGGATTATAACCAGCGGGTGAAGCAACGACTGCCCGGAGGCGTGCATTATAATTTTCATCTTCCTTGGGAAGAAACGCCGCTCCATTTCACGCATGCTTCCCGAAGCAGAGTGACGGACATGAATGGTAACGAGTATCTGGACCTGTATGCCCGGTTTGGTGCCCTGATCGTAGGTCATGGGAATGAGGAGTATAACGAGTGTCTAAAAGAAACCATTGATCGTGTTCTGTCCGTGAGTCATTGTGATCTGGATGCAGAGGCTCTGGAATTAATCCATCAATATGTACCTTCGGCAGAGATGATTCGTTTCGGGTTATCCGGTACGGAGATTGTTCAGAATGCACTTCGACTTGCGCGAGCATGGACAGGGAAAAACCGCTTTGTCCGCTTCGAAGGCCACTATCATGGCAATGCGGATAATATTATGGGCGGCAAGACCGCACGTACAGGTCTGCCGGTTCCTTCCGACTATCCTGGCGACATGAAAGGAACGAAAGGAAGGGCAAGGGATGTCATGGAGTCCCAGTCCTATCTGCTGCCATGGAATGACACCGAACGTTTGGAGGAACTGTTCCGGCAGCAAGGTGATGACATCGCAGCCGTCATCATGGAGCCCGTATGTGTCAATGGAGGTGGAGTGATGCCTGCTCCAGGTTATCTGCACAAAGTGAGACAGCTATGTGACGATCATCAGGTCGTTCTCATTTTCGATGAAATTATTACCGGATTCCGCATGGGACTGGGCGGGGCTCAACAGATGTTCGGTGTGACGCCGGACCTGACGACACTTGGAAAGGCGATCGCTGGCGGCGGGGTGCCAGTATCCGCACTGGTTGGAAAGTCGGAGATCATGAAGCTGCTTGTGGACAAAAAAGTGATTCATGCGGGAACGTTCAATGGGTATCCGCTGGGCACGGCTGCAGTAAAGGCAACGTTGGAGATGCTTGGCCGCAACGGGGACAGGCTATGGACACCATGAACCGTCATGCCGAGATGATTCATGATGTGCTCCTCCGGGAAGCAGGAAAGGTTGGACTCCCGCTGATTGTTCAGGGGCCTCCGGGCTGTGCCTCTTATCACTGCTGTACAGAACCGCTTCAGGATACGGCTGAGTATACGTTTGAATTAATGTCTTTTGATATTTTGTTGAACGGCAAGCTTGCCGAGCATGGCATTCTAGTGTCAACACTCTCGCGGATGTACCCAAATATCATGCTGGACATGAAGGATGTTGCCTGGTTCAGCGAGCGTGTTCCTGCCGCACTGGCGGAGATGAAAGAGCTTTATGACGAACTGATCTGACGATAGCTCAACAAGGAGAGTGGTTAGGTTTGCATAATCAACTCATTGCAATTATCGGCGCAGGGGTGATGGGCTGTGCTACAGCACTGGATGTTGCGAGGGCTGGATACCGGGTGATTCTGCAGGATATTTCCGAAACAGCTGTCGCCCAGGCACCTGAAACCATCCGTCGTGAATACCGTTCAGCTTGCTTTTTGAAGCGGGGATACGGAGATGTTCCACTGAGCCAGATTATGGAGCGAGTCTCGTTCCAGACACAGGATGCGGGGATTGAAGAAGCTCATATCATTATTGAAAATGTAACCGAGAATCTGGAATTGAAAAAGGAAGTCTATGAACGTCTGGGCACCAGGGCGCGTTCGGATGTGATATTTGCCTTGAACACGAGCTGTATTTCCGTCACGAAGCTGGCCTCCTTTCTGCCTGATCCCGGCAGGGCCATCGGGGTGCATCTAATGAATCCGGTTCCCGTCAAATCGATGGTTGAGGTGATTAAAGGCCACCATACCACACCGGATACCGAACGAGAAATGGTGGCGTTTCTGGAGAGTATCGGGAAGAGTCCGGTTGTGATCGAGGATTTGCCCGGATTTGTCTCCAATCGTCTGTCCCATCTGCTGATGAATGAAGCGGCGTTCATTGTACAGGATGGCATTGCAACGCCTGAGCAGGTAGATGCCATTATGAAAAAGGGTTTTAACTATCAGATGGGCCCTCTGGAGACCGCCGATCTAATTGGTCTGGATACGGTCGTGCACTCACTCCAAGTATTGTACGACAGTTATCAGGACCCAAAATTCCGATGCTGTCCGATGCTGCAAAAAATGGTTGATGCCGGACAATGGGGACGCAAGACAGGTCAGGGATTCTATGCCTATTAAAATGAAGGAGGGCATGTCCATGGAACGGAGCAAGGATATCAAATGTATCGTTTGGGATCTGGATCATACGATTTGGGATGGTGTTTTGCTTGAGACGGGGGATGTACAACTGAAGGCGGGCATTAAGGAGGTGATCGAAAAACTCGACCAACGAGGTATTTTGCACTCTATTGCCAGTAAAAATGATGCAGAGATGGCTTGGACAAAACTTGTTGAACTGGGCATTGCCGAATATTTTCTGTATCCCGAAATCCATTGGCATGCAAAGTCTGTCTCTGTTCAGCGTATTCAGCAGAACATTAATATCGGCATGGATGCGCTTATGTTTGTGGATGATCAGCCCTTTGAACTGGAGGAAGTGCAAAGTGTCCATGCAGACATCCATGTTCTTCAGGCGGATCAATACGAGACCTTGCTTGATGATCCGAGGCTTATGCCCCGGTTCATTACAGCAGACTCCGCGCGCAGAAGGCATATGTACCAAGCTGATTCAATCCGCAAGCAGGCGGAGGATCAGTATGAAGGGCCATCTGAACAATTTCTGGCCAGCCTTGGCATGAAGTTTGTCATCTACGAAGCCGCCGAAGAAGACCTGCAGCGTGCGGAGGAACT
Organism: Paenibacillus sp. 1A_MP2; assembly: GCF_052244825.1. NCBI lineage: Bacteria > Bacillati > Bacillota > Bacilli > Caryophanales > Paenibacillaceae > Paenibacillus > Paenibacillus sp. 1A_MP2. The sequence continues at coordinate 2,237,454 of NZ_JBQQCS010000001.1, forward strand.
TACGGTTCGCACCAATCAGCTTAATGCCACAGGCATTACTTACAGTTATGAGGAACTGCATCAATTGATGACCTCGCAGGATCACCTGTTACTGGTGTGTGAACTGGAGGACAAATACGGGACGTATGGAAAGATTGGACTTGCGCTGATTCATATGCAACCAGATGTATGGAGACTGAACATGCTGCTAATGTCTTGCCGAGTCATGTCCAGAGGGGCGGGCAGTGTGCTGCTTACTCACATTATGCGTGAAGCCAGGAAGCAGGAGAAACAGATGCTGGCTGACTTCAAAGATACGGGAAAAAACCGGATGATGAACATCAGCTACCGTTTTGCTGGATTTCAGCAGAGATCCGCAGATGAGGACGGAAACGTATTGTTTTATCATAACTTGCAGCAAGCTGTGGAGTTTCCAGATTACATTGAAGTTTGTGTGCCTGAGGGGCAACATCAATAACAAGGGGAAGGGCAGTGGATTATCGTCAGGAAATTCGAGAATTCATCGGAAACAACCTTACTATGGATCATGAGGACACTCCAATTAACGATGATGACAATTACTTTGAGCTGAGGTTTGTCAATTCACTCTTTGCGATGCGTTTGGTTGACTTTGTGGAACGTAGATTCCAGATTGAAATCGGGAATGAGGATCTGGATTTGTCCAATTTTTGCACCATTAACCGCCTTCAGGATCTGATTGAGAGAAAGCTGACTGCGAAGGGGGCGGCGATATGATTTCAGCGAATCAGGCATCCATCCGTCCAGTCACAAGTCCGGCAACCAGTCCATCCAACAAATACATGTATCTGTTTTTGGGCATTTCCTTTGGTGCGTGTTACGGCATTGCAAGTTTGTTTATGTTCTTTGCCGACTACATCGTCCCGATCACAGGTGAATTACACCTGATGCATCCGCTCGCAATCATTGCGCTGTACTCACCTTCGATTGCCGGATTAATTACTTGTTATTTGATGGGCGGCAAGAAAGCGCTCAAAGGCATGTTTCTAAAGCTGGTTCCACGCAAAAAGGACCTATTCTGGATTCCGCTCATTATCGGAATTTCCATCGTCTTCGCTTCAACGATGCACTTTGGTTCCTTGTTGTTCGGCATACCAGTCCCTGAGCTGACATATAGTGTACCGGAAATGATTTGGCTCGGTATTCTGAATTTGGTTAAGGAAACGGGACTCATTGGCGGGTTGTTCGGCTGGATCGGATTTTTGCTACCCTTTCTGCAAGGAAAGCTGAAAAATAACGTCACAAGTGGTTTGCTCACAGGTCTGTTGTTTGGATTATGGGTGCTTCCGGGTTACCTGATTTCCTCCTTTGGCACCTCAACCACCTACATATACTATGTTGTTCAACTTATGGCATTTATCGTTTTCCAGAGCTACATTTTCAATGCTACCAGAGGTACACTGCTATTCTATCTGTTAGCCTTCTGGCTCGTAGCCACGGGAAGCCAAATTGACCTGTATTACTTTAATCCGCAAGTGCAAATTATGCAGTTCTTCTTCTTTGTCATATCCGCAGTTGTCATTCATGTCATCTTCAAACGCAAAAAAGTGGATGTTCAGCTCCAGACATTTCCTGCTTATGTTCTGGACACGAAGTAGGCGAGTGGTGGTGAATACAGGATGGAATTAAAGTATCTTGAACAGTTGCAAACGGGGAAGGGAAACAGACAACTCGTCTGTTTTCCCTACCTTGGCGGTCACTCTCAGAGCTTTCAGCCGCTTGTTGGGGAACTGCCGGACACAGAGATTTGGGCCTTCACACCTCCGGGCCATGGTCTGAATACCCAAGCTCCTCTGGAGCACATGCAGCAACTGGTGGAGCTGTATACCAGCCAGATTCTGCATGTGATTCGACCGGGCAGTACGTTGTTTGGACACAGTCTGGGAGGAATTACGGCCTATTTCGTTGCACATCGTTTATATCAGGAAATTCCGGATGTTGCGCAAACGCTGCAGCTTGTATTATCTGCCTGCAACACGCCATCCGAGTGCGGTAACCAGCATTACGAAGGAATGTCTGATGAGGGGCTGATTGATCATTTGTTCTCCTATGGAGGGCTTCCTCAAGAGTTGATGCATGAAAAGGAACTGCTATATTATTTCCTGCCTGTGATTCGGGCTGATTTCAGACTGCTTGAATCGGCAGCAAGCCTTGAGCATCAGCCTTTGTCAATGCCGGTGCTGTATTTGTGGGGGAACGAGATCGCACGGTTTCCCTTCAATCGGCGCTGAAATGGGGCCGATACGTTGAATCACCAATGAAGTTTCAGACCATCAGAGAGGGCAGTCATATGTTTATGATGCATCAACCTTCATCGGTGGCGCAGGTTCTGACAAGCTTTATGACTCCAGATGAATAGGAACAACTTATAGATGAGAGGAGCCATGTTCGTTTATGCTGCTACGAATGCTGAGAAATGATATCACGAGAAAGAAAGGGATTACGGCTGCGCTGTTTATTTTCGTGCTACTGGCTGCCTTGCTGGTATCTTCGGGGTCAAGGATGATTATGGAATTGACGAGTTCTATTCAATATCTGTTCTCTGAATCCAAGACACCACACTTTGTACAAATGCATGCCGGAGAACTGGATCAGGCCAAAGTAAACAGTTGGGCCGAGGGTCAATCCACCGTTGCACAGCATCAGATTGTAGAGATGGTCAATATTGATGGCGCCAATCTGTTTTTCGGGGCAGAGTCGGAGAAAAGCAGTGTCATGGATATCGATTTTGTTACACAGAATCAGGATTTCGACTATTTGCTGAATTTGAACAGTGACATCATTCAGGTTAACGATGGGGAGATCGCGGTTCCTGTATATTACATGCAGCAAAGACAATTAAGCATAGGAGATCAGGTCCAAATCGACAATGGACAATTTCAGCTTTCGTATACCATCGTTGATTTTGTTCGAGATGCCCAGATGAATCCTTCCGTTGTTCACTCCAAACGTTTTGTAGTGAGTTCAAATAATTTGGAGGAACTGAAGCAGGGCGTCGGGGAGATGGAATATCTGATCGAGTTTCGCTTAAAGGACCCTGGACAGACAGGAGAGTTTACCCAAGCTTACCAAAATGCAGGCCTGCCCAATGCCGGTCCGGTCGTGACTTACGGTCTGTTCCAGTTACTTAATGCCATGACCGATGGTGTCATAGCAGCCGTCATCATATTGGTCAGTCTTGTGCTGATTCTGATCGCCATGCTCTGTATTCGGTTCACGATGCTGGCAACAATTGAAGAGGATTACCGGGAGATCAGTGTCATGAAAGCCATTGGAATCGCGGAGAAGATATCAAGAAACTGTATCTCATGAAGTATATATTTATGGCAGGCTTGGCTTCCCTGCTGGGTTACATTGCGTCACTTGGCGTAAACAGGCTGTTTGTCGCAAATATTATGTTGTATATGGGCAAAGCACCTGCAACCGTGCTGCATTTTGCCGTGCCATTACTGGCTGCCGGATTGATCTTTGTCATGGTGGTGCTGTTCTGCCGAACGGTACTGCGGCGGTTTCGTTCCATCTCTGCGGTGGAAGCGCTGCGGACCGGAAGTTTGGGAGATACGCAGATCGTTCGCAATCGTCTCAGTCTGTCCCGCAATCGCTGGTCTTCCGTACCTGTCTTTCTGGGACTGAAGGAAGTCGTACAGCGAATCAAAATGTTTCGTTTGTTATTATTTGTATTTGTCGTCAGTTCGTTCATTATGATTGTGCCGATTAACTTCCTCAATACCTTGCAGGCACCAAGCTTTATCTCCTATATGGGCGTTGGACAAAGCGACATTCGTATCGACTTGAGACATACGGACGATGTGGAGCAGCGCTATGAGAATCTGATTACCGAGATCCAAAATGACCCGAGTATCAAAACGTATTCTCCGCTGGTAACCAGCCAGTTCAAGGTTCGGAATGCGGAGGGCAGCTATGATAATCTGAGCGTGGAGACCGGGGATTTCAGCATTTTCCCTTTGTCCTATGTCAGTGGTAATGCGCCAGTAACCGGGAACGAAATTGCATTGTCGGATGCGAACAGCAGCGAGCTCGGTCTGAAAATGGGGGAACAGCTCACCCTGCTGGTAAACGGCAAAGACCAGGTCATGACGGTCAGCGGTATATATCAGGATGTGACAAACGGTGGGAAAACAGCGAAAGCTCTGCTGCCATACAACAAGGACAGCGTTTTGTGGTATGTGGTCAGTCTGGATCTGAAAGATCGCGGTCAAATGGCGGCCAAAATTGCCGAATTTGAGACGTCCTTCGCTCCTGCCAAAGTGACGGATCTCCAAGGGTATCTCGATCAGACACTCGGAGGAACCATTCAGCAATTAAAGCTGGTGACCATGCTGGCCTTGGCTATCGGTGTATTCATTTCGATATTAATTACCTCGTTGTTCCTTCAAATGTTGGTAGCTAAGGACAACAACGATATAGCTGTATTGCGAAGTCTCGGTTTTGCCTTGTCCAAGATCAAACTGAAGTATGTAGTGATGTCGCTTATTATTTTGGTCGTGGGCGTTACTGCCGGAACGGTACTGTCCAACACGCTTGGACCATTGCTTGTCAGCAGTATTATGTCCACCTTTGGTGCATCCAGTATCGTCTTCGTAATTGACCCGGTACAGGCGTACATTCTGTGTCCGTTGTTGCTTGCAGGTACCATCGTATTGACGGCTTGGATCAGCATCCAGTCCATCAAAGAAACTAGCATATCCAAAATGATCGTGGAATAGGGGAGAATCAGCGATGACAACGATACTAGAAGCAAAAGACGTGAATAAATCCGTAGCAATCGGCGAAAATGAAGAACATAGCATTTTGAAAGATATCAATCTCCAGTTAAAAAAGGGAGAGTTCGTCTCGATCATGGGACCGTCCGGCTCAGGTAAGTCTACATTGCTGTACAACATCAGTGGCATGGATCAGATCAGTGGCGGGAGTGTCTATTTTAACGGCAAGAAAATATCGGCATTTCAGGAGAGTGATCTGGCCAGTCTGCGCTTGACCAGAATGGGGTTTATCTTTCAGAACATTCATCTGCTCAAAAACCTGAACCTGCTCGACAACATTGTGATTTCGGCGTATCTTGCCAAGAACAGCAGCAGGGATGCAATTAATACACGGGCGATGTCACTCATGAAAAAGATGGGGATTGATACGTTGGCTCAACACAATATCACGCAAGCTTCAGGGGGACAGTTGCAGCGGATTGCCATTTGCCGGGCGTTGATCAACAATCCGGATATTCTGTTTGGGGATGAGCCGACAGGGGCACTCAATTCCAAGTCGACACACGAGATTATGGATATTCTCGGGGACATCAATGCTACCGGCACGACCATTCTCCTGGTAACACATGATGTCAAAGTGGCCGCCCGATCGGAACGGGTTCTGTTCATGATGGATGGCAAGCTGGTCGCTGACAAAAATATCGGTAAATATGCAAGAGAACGTCAGGATCTGAAAAACCGGGAAAGTCATCTGTCACAATGGTTAACTGAAATGGGGTTCTAATCGTAGAACTTCACGACTAGAATAGACCGACAGTCGGTCTAATGGATTGGAGGACAGAAGTTGAGATTGATCAAAAATCCGGAAGAACGCAGAAATGAAATACTGGATGCCGCCGAGATTCTGTTCGTGACAAAAGGATACACCAAAGCGACTGTCATGGATATCCTCCAGGCTTGCAGCATTGCGAAGGGTACCTTTTATTATTATTTCCAGTCCAAGGAAGAGGTAATGAACGCCATTGTCATGCGTTTTATTTTGAACGGGGAGGCATCGGCCAAACGTGTGGTAGCTGATCCGAATCTGAACGCGCATGACAAAATTTTTCGCATTATTATGGCGCAGAATCAGCCTGATGACAACAAGCTGGGACTGATTGAGCAATTGCACCATGTACAAAATGTGGAAATGCATCAAAAGAGTCTTGTTGAGACAGTTCTTCGATTAAGCCCCATCCTGGCTGAAGTGGTTGAGCAGGGCATTCAGGAAGGATTGTTTCACACACCCAATCCCAAGGAATCGATTGAATTTTTACTGGTATCCTCACAATTTTTACTGGATCAGGGCATTTTTCAATGGGAAGAAGATCAGCTTCTCAAAAAAGTGGAGGCTTTCGCTCATATCACAGAACGTGTTCTGGGAGCGGAACAAGGAAGCTTCGCCTATGTTACCCGGTTGTATTTCCCTCATCAAGCCTAAACGAGAAAGGAGCACTATCCATGGAACACACGGTTCACAAGTCCTTCGGTAAGTTTCTGGTTGTATGGTTTGGTCAGTTGATCTCCATGATCGGAATTGGTCTCACAGCCTTCTCACTGGGGGTATATGCTTTTGAAAAGACGAATACGGCAACAAGTGTTGCCCTCATTACCTTGTTTACATTTCTGCCCAATATTTTGCTTCGGCCGATTGGAGGTGTCTTGGCAGACCGGTTTGACCGCAGAACGATGATGATCATTGGTGATTTGGGTTCGGCTGCCGGTCTCGTTTTTATTCTGACCATCATGCTTACGAGCGATATTCAGTTATGGCATATCTATGTTGGGGTAGCATTCAGTTCTGTGTTTTCGGCACTGCAAAGCCCGGCATACAAGGCTTCCGCCACCGATTTGCTGGATAAAGACCAATTCTCCAAAGGAAGCGGACTTGTGCAGCTGGCCGAATCCTCCAAATTTTTATTTTCACCCATTATCGCGGGCATACTGCTCAGTATCACAACCATTGAAGTCATTCTGGTCATTAACATTGCGACTTTCCTGATCGCCATTCTGGCCGTGCTGGTTATACGGAAGAGCATGAAGGTCGAGCGGGAGGAAAAGGAAGACCAAAACTGGATGACGGATATTCAGGAGGGATGGCGCGAGGTTGTAACCAATAAGGGAGTACTGCTGCTGGTCATTATTATCTCTTTGGTTACCTTCTACCTCGGATTCCTGGAAACGTTGATTGGTCCAATGCTCTTGTCTTTCACGGATGCCAAAACACTTGGAACATTTCAGTCTGTTAGCGCCATCGGCATGCTGATCAGCAGCTTATGTATCGGCATATTCACGATGACGAAGAAATACGCCAGTGTGCTGGTGATGGGCTTGATCATGTGCGGACTATCCTTCTCACTACTTGGGGTCTCCACGAACATTTATTTTATCATCTTCGCGGGGTTCCTGTTCCTCTCGTCACTTCCGTTTGTCAACATGAGTGCGGATGTGTTGGTGCGTAACAACATTTCAAATGAGAAGCAGGGCAGGGTATGGGGCATCATCGGTATTCTGTCGCAGCTCGGCTTCATCATCGCGTACAGTTTGGCCGGATTTCTGGCCGATCATGTGTTCAACCCGCTGATGGTGGAGGGCGGTGCACTTGCGTCTTCTGTGGGTCAGATCATTGGAACCGGGCCGGGTAGAGGTATCGCCTTGCTGTTTATCATTGCAGGTCTGTTCGTGATCCTGATCGCCCTCATAACGTCCCGCCTGAAGATGATCAAATCACTGGAGCAAAGCAGCGATATTACATCTCCTCCCGATGTGGGGGGATTGGCACACGATTAATCGGATAAGGAATGAGGGAGAGTTAATATTTTTTAAAATGGAACAATTGCGGGAGGTCATCGCTTCTTGAAATTTGAACTGGGACGTTGCTTACTGAATGAACGATTGATGGAATCCGGAAAGTCAGCGGAATGGCTGGCAAAAGAATTGCTTTTTAAACCAGAACGAGTTTACGACTTTATTGATAACAAAAGAGTGATGCCACTCAAAATGGCCATATCAATCGCCGATTCCATCGGTTGTGACGTTCGTGCCTTGTATGAATTAATTCCGAATGATAATAATGCAATGTGAGATTAATGGAATAAGTGGTAGGTTGAATGCATTAAGGCTACAAACTTGATGCATTAAGCTAACGGGTAGGTTAGTTCAATCGTGTGGAGAGTACCTCTTAGAGACTCACAAAGGCAGGAAAGGTCGCAAATCATGTGGAATAAATATACAACTTTATCTTTTTTGGAGGTTGTAAAATGGCGTTCCCGACACATATTGTATCTGCAGGCGGAATTGTTGAAGATGGAACTGGAAATATCCTTTTAGTAAAAGCCCATGACGATGGTTGGGTGTATCCTGGTGGGATAACTGAAGTTGGAGAAAATCTGATTGATGGCGTCATTCGTGAAATCAAAGAGGAAAGTGGAATAGACGCCACGGTTAGCCATTTAATTAGTGTTGTTTCGAATACAGCAATTCATAAGTGGTATGACGGTGTGACTGATGTCCCTACGAAGGTCATGTTTGATTTTGTGTGTAAAGCTGAGGGTGGAGAGTTAGCTACTTCTATTGAAACGAGCGAATGCAGGTGGGTTCCAAAGGAAAATGTTCTGGATTTGATTACTTTACCTGGAATCCGCATGCGTTATGAAGCTTATTTGAACTTTAACGGCTCTGTGAATTATATAGAGTATGTCACTGCGTCAACGACAGAATTTAATGTCAAGCTTCAAAGGAGTGTTTAGTTGTACGAGGAATCGTGTATTGAACTAACGGGTAACGAGAGTTGAATAAAGAAGAGAAGGCATCTGGTCAGAGCGATCAGTTGCCTTTTTTAAGCTAACCGGCAGGTTAGTTCGGATTGGTGATTTCACTGCGCTAGATCATTAGAACGAGCTGTGTGGTAAAATATAGGAGAACTATTCAAAAAGAATGGAGGAGGCAACAATAGATAATGCTCAATGTATACCGAAAACGTGGTCCATTCTTTTTGAAGAATAGAATAATTCAGATAGCATTTCAGTTTTTTATATCAGCGATAATCGGAGTTATATATGCATTTATGATCATTAATGAAACAATAGGTGGATATATTAATAAAGTATTACCGAGTAACGATGGACCGGATCTTCATCAATATTTGCCCATTGTGATCACTGTGTTCATTTACTCATGCTTCATTCAAAAGAAACAAAGAAATGTTCTGGAAAAAATCTCATTCAGCTGTCTTCATATTTTCATTGCTATACTAAGCTTTATTTCTTCTTTTGTCGTTATATTGATGGTTCAATTCCCATTGATGAATTAATACATCAATACGCTTACGGGAAAGGGTAGTTGAATAAAAAACAAGAAAGCAGTCGATTTATGTAATCGGCTGCTTTTTGTTAAACTAAGGGGCAGAAAGTTGTCCTTTCTTAATAAAAGAGTTTAAAACGTGATGAGTTTCGGTCGATCAAGGTTTACAAATCGATTTTCCAGTTGCCCATCATCTTGGCGACTTCGGGATCGCGGTACGATAAGAAAAGACTTTCCCGCGTATCGAGGGCCGAAATTTGTTCGATATCGTCAGCGCTCAACTCAAAATCAAAAATGTTGAAGTTTTCGACGATCCGCTCTTTTTTTACCGATTTTGGGATTACAACGACTTCACGCTGAACAAGCCAACGCAACACGACCTGGGCGACGGACTTATTGTGTTTTGACGCGATCGATGTCAGCACTTCGTTGCCGAACAGGTTGCCCCTTCCTTCAGCGAACGGTGCCCACGACTGGTGCTGCACTCCCTGCTCCTTCATAAAAGCGCCATTCTCAATCTGCTGATAAAACGGGTGCGTTTCGACCTGGTTAACGGCAGGCACGATTTCATTATGCATGATGAGGTCCATCAGACGGTCGGGCAGGAAGTTGCTGACACCGATCGCCTTGATTTTACCTTCGCGGTACAGGTCTTCCATTGCACGCCAAGCGCCGTAGTAATCGCCGAACGGCTGGTGAATAAGATATAGATCGAGATAGTCGAGCTGTAGCTTTTTTAAGGATTTGGAAAAAGCCAGCTTGGCGCGCTCGTAGTCGGCATCCTGAACCCAGAGCTTGGTCGTAATGAACAGCTCCTCACGCGGTATGCCGCTGCGCTTGATCGCACGTCCGACCGCTTCCTCATTCAGATAACCGGAGGCGGTGTCGATCAGACGGTAACCAGCCATCAGCGCTTCATATACGGAGTTCTCGCATTCTTCAGCATCTGGAACTTGGTAGACACCAAAGCCGATGATCGGCATTTTCACACCATTGTTTAATGTTACAGTTTGCATTGTAATTCCTCCTAGGGTTTAAGTGTAAAACAGCAAACGGCGCGTATCCCGGGAATCGGGCACTGCAACGCTAATTCCACATACGGCTGAATTTGCATTACAATAAGCTTAGAACCTTCGTGCTACACGAAGGCAAGCGTCTTATAAATTTTTTTTCGAGGAGGGTTTCACATGCATACGGTTAAAGAAGCCGCCAAGATAACGGGACTCACCGAGCACGCCGTGCGTTTTTACACGGATAAAGGCCTGGTGCCAAGCGTACAGCGCAATCAAAACAACATTCGGATGTTCGACGATGAATCGATCAACTGGTTGCATGGCGTCAAATGTCTCAAGCAATCCGGGATGCCAATTGAATTTATCAAAAAGTATATAGATCTATGTCTCGAAGGGGATTCGACCATCCCGCAACGCTTCGCACTCATGATGGAGCATAAAGAAGCGGCCCTCGTTCAGCTCGAAGAAGCCAAACGGCATATTGCACATTTGGAACAAAAGACCGTGCTATATCAGGCCATTTTGGACCAACGTATTCCGGACACGACCAACCCTGGTAACTGGGACAAAATTCAACATATGCACGCTGACGTATTTTACTCGCCCTCTGTTCATAAGGTGTGAGCGATATTCAAGCACATCAACAGGTTTGGAGAAAACCCTCGGTTTAAAACTCTTGATTGGCTTGCAATGAACAAGATTCATGTCAGTCCAGATTGAACTAAAGGGAAACGTTAGTGGAATAATATACATTAATGAGCAGGTACTTCGGTATCCTGCTCTTTTTATTAAATTAATGGGCAGGTTAGCATAAAAGATTATCTTAACGTTCAGAATTACCTTTAATAAGTACATCATTGCGCTATATTATAATTAATTATCGATATGAATTCTCCAAGGAAACTTAATTGTGCACAAATAGTTGCGAAATGAAAACGGTGCATAACTATAATTCTATTAAGAGGAGGGATAGGATGGATTGGCTTATGAGGATGAATCGGGCGTTGGATTACATCGAATTGAATCTAACCGAAAAGATCGAATTGAAGGAAATTGCTCAATGTGCTTGTTGTTCTTCACATCAGTTCCAGAGAATGTTCTCATTCATTACTGATGTGTCTCTTGCGGAATATATAAGGAGAAGACGGCTTACACTCGCTGCAATTGAATTGCAGAATAGTGATATAAGAGTTGTTGACATTGCTATAAAGTATGGTTATGAATCTCCAGTTTCATTCGCAAGGGCTTTTCAATCGTTGCATGGTGTTAACCCAGCAATGGCTCGAGAAGAAGGGACAGCTCTCAAAGCCTATCCTCGGCTTTCCTTCCTTATTTCAATTAAAGGGGAAAAGGCTATGAACTACCGTATCGAGACAAAAGAATCCTTTCAAGTATTCGGAATTGAAAAAGTGCTTCAACTAAACGGAGTGGATACACCAGCAGAATTATGGAAGCAAAGCCATGCTAACGGCGAGGTTGAAAGGCTTGCGAACAATGCAGGCGATTTACCAGCCTTTTTAAATCAGGACTATCATAAAGTGCATGCTGTTTGTAGTTACAAAAAAACAGATGAGAATAGTTTTTCGTATATGCTGTCCGCATTTAAAGGGGATTCAAGTAAAACTGATGGGTACACAAGTATAACAATACCAGCTCAAACATGGGTAATTTTCCCATCTGATCTGTTCACATGGAATAAATTTGATGAAACAATTGAGACATTATATAAACGCTTCTTCTCCGAATGGCTTCCCACTGCTGGATATGAACAGGTCGATGGAATGGAATTTGAGATTACAGGAGGTAAAGACGGGCTTAATTTTGTTGAGCTATGGTTTGCAGTAAGGAAAATAAATAAGGTGTGATTGTATAAGAACGTCTTCTTTTTTAATTATAATTAAAACAAAATTTTTTCAGCTAACGGGAAACTATAATTGATTAAACGACGAAAATGAATCTGCCTGTGTTGGACCGGCAGCTTCATTACGTTAACGGGCAGGATTGTTCAATAACTTCGCGAATACTTTAAAATGGATAATTTTCGTGAAGTCAGTGTTAGCTGAAAGATACGCAAAAATAAAATGATGAAAGGCGGATTCTATTGAAGCCAGGGATTATAGTTCTTCTTAATGGTACTTCAAGTTCTGGAAAGACAAGCATATCTAATGAATTATTAACTCAAATTGATATCCCATTTCAACATTTATCATTTGATAATTTTATTAATGGGGTATTTCATAGTTATAAAGATTTCGTTAATAGCACATATCCGAGTATTGAAACAAATGGTGCAGAGGATGGACAATTAATAAATCAAATTCTTGCAGATCCGTTGATTTCATTATACTACTCGACAATAAAACTATTTTCTGCGATGGGAAACAACGTAGTTGTAGATTCTGTTATAGGTAATGACAAATGGTTCAATACTTGTATTGAATTATTATCAGATCACCCTGTCTTATTCGTAGTAGTTAAATGTTCAAAGGAAGAACTTGCTAGAAGAGAACAACTTAGAGGAGACAGGGAGATTGGTTTAGCAAGTTCACAATACGATAACGTGTATTGCTTTAATGAATATGATCTTGAATTTAATACTGAAATAATGAGATCGAGTGAGTGTGCTAATGAGATATTAAATTTTATAAGATCTAATAAAGAATACACTGCTTTTAAGAAGTTGATTAAGGGGGAAAGTGTAAGTAAGTAGTCCAAAGAAGGCGTATCCATCAGCTAACATCATATTCACGCTTCGGGTCATTCGGCTCTCGGTCCTGTTAAACTAACGGGAAACGATAGTTCAATAATATGAAGAAAGCAGCAGATCAATGTGATCGGCTGCTTTTGTTCAAATAATAGGCAGGATAGTCAAATATCCAGAAAAAGAATCCTTTGTACCGAAAATCAAAATTTTCGGCAATTTTTTGGGGAATCCATATTGCTTTTCCGCAGCGTCTACAAAGTCAAAAATCGATAAAAGATATAAGAGAAAACGAATGTCAATACAAACGATACAAGAGATAACTTTCGATCACTATTCCACGCTCGAAATCCGTTAGCCACATATAAAACAATCACTGAAAAGAGAATGATTAAAACGTTACTCCAAAACAGCAAATTTAAAAGTACAGTTAAGGCAGTCAAACACCATATAACTGTAAACTATAGAGGATACTTCGATAAATATTTTTTAAGCATGTGCTCCTCCTGAAAATCCGTAATGAATTATTAACCTAATCTTATTCGTCACGGTTTGATTAATACCTTTATAGTCGATCATTGTGAACGGCTGTTTTGTTAAGTTATTAGGCAGGTTAGGTTAGTTATAGGATATACATTACCGATGTTTAATGCTAGATTGTAATTTAAGCAATCAGAAGAAAAAGAGAGATAGAGGACCGAGTCATGATGAAAAAAGTGTTACAAATAACTATACTATCAACTTTAGTGTTAACCCTTGTTGCTTGTTCTGTTACAAAAGATGGTGAACAATTATCAAGCGAACAAGGTCAAGCATATGAAAATGCAACCGCTACTGATTATGCGAGGTTTTTCAAAGGTAGAGGACAGACTGTTGTCTTTGCTAATGGAACCTCCCTGCACTATGAAATTGCAGAAAACCATACAGACTCCATGGGTAGCGAAAACGATGGCGATTGGGTAGTCAAAGAGTCCTCGGAACAGCTTATTGTAAGTGTCAACAGCGAAGAAATCAATATTACGGATGCTCTTAAGGAAAAAGGCTATTTTTACTATAGCTATCGGGATGATGTTAACATTCTGCATCGACTATATATCGTTAGAAATGCAGGCGGTACCAAGGATTACGCAGAACGCTGGTACTCCCAAGCTGAATTGCTACCTGAGCTTGGCATGAGTGGAGGTTCAAGAGGACTCAGCGGACCTTTGGGAACGGCAATTATGTCTGCCGAAGTTGAAGTGAAATATGATAATGTTGATCTTGATTTTGCACTACAAAAGCATTTAAAACAATATTGGAACGAATATGGGCAAGACTCATTGTAATCCATAAGCTAACGGGTAGATAGCTTTAATAAAACCAAGAAAGCAGCTGACCAACGTGATTGGCTGCTTTTTGTTCAACTAACGGACAGAATACCACGAAGCTTAGGAGGAGTAGGAAGATGATTTGGGGTGTAATTATTGAAGGGATGTCTACTGTAGGAAAAACATCATTATTTTCTGCTATAAAGAGATTACATAGTCAAACACCGAATAGTGAAAAAACTATAGTTGCAGTAAGTGAACACTATTCACAAGTATTGCATTCATACCAAGGTGTTTTAAGATCCATGGATAAGGAAGAACATATTTCACTTCTAAGTCGACATGTTGATTATCTTGAACAACAATACGATTGGATTAACTCTCTTGGTCATTCAAAACCATCAAAAGGTATATTCTTTCTTTTAGAGAGGTTTCATATAAATCATAGAGCCGAATTTAAAGCCTCTCCTGAGATCGAGTTGCTTGAGAAACGTCTATCCAGCATGAATGCACATTGTGTACTCTTAACCTTGCCCCCGGATGCAGTTGAGCCTAGGTTTATTGAAAGTCGCGGTGAAGCGTGGAAGTCATATGTGATGGGAAAGTCTACTACTACCCAAGTATGTGAAACGTTTTTAGATAATCAAGAAAACCTTCGAATGGCTACGAAACAATCGTTTATTCCAACTTTAGAGATTAACACAGATGAAGCGGATTGGGATGCTTATGCGAAACAAGTCCTTACGGATTTACGTTAAAAGGTGGTGTTCAACGATGAGACGAAGAGGGGGAAATCGAAATGAAGACAATCAAGTGCATGATGGACCACCTGTACTGGGCAGACGGACGTATCTTGGACGCGCTCGAGGAGAGTGGGACGCAGAACAAGGACCTTCTGAAACTCGTTCGGCACGTTGCGGTCGCGGAACGAGTCTGGCTGTCTCGATTGCAGGGCAAGGGAAGTACGCAATATTCGTTGTGGGAGGAATCGGAAGACCTGACGGCGATCCGGACGATGTTCGAAGAAAACGCTGAGCAATATCGCGTCTATATCGAAGGGCTTGAGGAATCTGAGTTGGACGAAATGATCGACTATGCGAATCAGAGCGGGGTTCCATTCCGAACATCCGTCCGGGACATCCTGTTGCAGGTCCTCTTACATGGGCAATATCACCGGGGACAGATCAACCGGGCAATTCGGATCGAATCGGCAGAACCTGTCCAAGTGGATTACATCACGTTCGCGAGGCTCTAACGGGCAGGATAGTGTGGCCTATAGAGGACTGGATATTCATAGATAGGTTTCTTAATAAGAGGAAAAGAAACCTATCCCGAGGATAACCGAAAGAGGATTAGCGAATATAGATTTCAATCAATCATTAAACTCAACAAACACATGCATATACTTATCTAATCCTGGAAGACCGGTCGTTTCTTTGATATCCAAAAATTTAAGTTTTTCTTCCCAGTCCACTCTTTCTTGGTCGGACTCATCAGCAGCTACTTCAAAAATATATGCTAGAACAAAGGCATCGATACTCGAGACTCCGTTTATCAATTGTACCCAATCTTGGGGAAGAGCTACTTGGTTCTTACCCACTGCGATGCTCTTACCAGAGAAATTAAGAATCAATTCCTGTTCTTGATTTTTAATCGTAGTCAGTTTGTTCTTTCCATCCCATTTAATTGTTGCTCCGGATGCTTTAAAGACATCCTTCACTGGAACATAAATGGAGTTATACGTCGTTGTAGTCAACTTGTGGTTCTTTGTGATATTTAGTTCTATCTTTTTTAATGAAGGATTATATGTATACGCGGCACGTTCCTTAAAAGGTAGATCTTTTAAAGGTTGGTCCTTAGCAGATGCAACCGACACTACACCCACAACTAAAGATGACATCAACAATAGAGAAATTATTCGCTTCATCTTGATTCCTCCTTAAGTATTGTTATTCACGTAACATAAACGCTACAAGCCGAGAAAAGGTTTCCTTTAAAATCCATTTGTATGAACGGTGATATATCTTTTTTTTCCAAAACGAAAATTATCCATTAATCTAACGGGCAGGATTGCTTCATCAATTATCGAATGCTTTAACGAACATTTCTATTTAAGGGAGCTTAGGCATGGAAATTAAGATACGAGAAATTGTAGCGAATGATTATAATGAAGTTGTTTTTTTATGGAACGATGTGCTTGGAATTTGCAATGTTAATGATGAAAACTTTCGAGTTATTACAGAAAAAATGAATGAGGAGGGGAATTACAAAACATTTGTTGCATTATTTGAAAATGATGTGGTTGGTTTTCTAACTGTAGTTCAGGCATTAGCTATAGGGGTTTCGATTGGTTATTTACATATACAAGCTCTGGCCGTAAAAAAGGAATTTCAGCATCGTGGGGTAGGTACAAAACTATTAAGACACACTGAAAATTATGCTAAAGAACTCGGAATATCTAGTATTATTTTATGCAGCGGATTCAAGCGAACTGACGCCCATGCGTTCTATGAGCATAATGGCTATGACAAAGATTCATACTGCTTTGATAAGGCTGTTAACCTGGACTAGTAAGTAATAATTAAATCAAATTAATCAATTATTTCCTTTACTTGAGAGGGGATTGAGACGTATAATCCGTTCAGACATCAGAGCAAGAAGAGGGGAAAAATGATTATGAATAACGGGTTGATCAACGCTATTATCGCGTATATTATGTGGGGGTTCTCCCGCTTTATTGGAAGTTGTTTAGCGAAGTGCCGGCAGGCGAGATTCTATCACATCGGGTTGTCTGGTCATTCGTTTTCATGGGTATTCTGGTCGCCGCCCAGCGCCGCTGGGGTGATATAAAGCGAGTTGCGACTAATCGCTCGCTCCTGCTGTCGCTCGCCGCGAGCGGACTGCTGATTGCTGCCAATTGGCTCATCTTCATCTGGGCAGTCAACAACGGCCATGTCGTAGAGACAAGCCTTGGCTATTATTTGAATCCATTGCTGAACGTGTTGTTAGCGGTCGCCTTCCTTCGTGAGAAACCAAACCGCGGACAATGGCTTGCGATTGCCATTGCTGGCGTCGCGGTACTCATCATCGCGATTGACTATGGGCGTTTTCCGTGGGTCGCGATCTCGCTGGCTGCGTCATTTGGTTTGTATGGCCTGGCGAAGAAGAAGATCAAGCAGGACGCTTCTATAGGCTTATTTTCGGAGACGGCTGTAGTCCTGCCTGTCGCGCTCGGCTACTGGATCTATTTGGCCGTCGTGGGGAAAACGACGGCATGGACGCTGCCTGCACCGACGTTCATCGAATTGCTTCTTTCCGGCGTAGTCACGGCGCTGCCGCTGCTCTTTTTTGCGCGTGCAGCCGCCCGGATGTCGCTGTCAACCCTCGGCTTCGTTCAGTACATCGGGCCGACGATCATGCTGTTACTGAGCATATTTGTATTCAAGGAATCGGTCTCGCCGGTTCTGCTCGTTGGCTTTGCGCTCATCTGGACGGCGCTTGTCGTATACGCTACAGCATCGATTCGCGGCACGAAACTCGCGAAGGCGAGCTGATGATAAAGGACCTTAGTAGGGATGAAGTGGAAAGCCCTGGAGCATCAATCAAATGAAAGGTGTGGGATTACCATGATTACAGCCACACTTAGCAAATGGGGAAATAGCAGTGCAATTCGCATTCCTAACCAATTACTTAAGCATCTTAATCTGGAAGAAGGCTCGGAAATTGAAATTTTGGTGACAGCAGATAATGAATTGTTGTTACGTCCAAAAACCAAGCCTGAAGAGTCCAATGAGGAACTACGTAACCATCTAAAGAATTTGCTCTCTAAAGTGAAACAGGATACAAGACATAAAGTAATAGACTTTGGCACGGAAGGGAACGAGCTACTTTAATCATTCCCAGCGAGGCGACCGACCGATGAAGTAACGGGTCTTGCTGTTGTATGTGGCTTAATGAGCCAATCCCTATGAAATCAGTTCTACGCAATGTCCGTTCTATTTTGGCATAATTTAAGATTATTAGCTGTTCGTTTACCAAAATTCACGTCTAACTCAGAGACGTGGATTTTTTTACATACCTAAATAGATTCGTCCATCCTTGACGCTTCGAACAAGAGCCGAAAGGCACTTATAAGTTGGAAAGAAAGATTTTTAATCCTCTGAAATTCTTTCCAATTATAGTATGATAATACTATCGCTAGCTTCTTCAAACATGGCCTGATTTATCTCTGCGGCTAACGGGCAAAGGCCATATCGAATGACCACGAAGACCATCCTATAGATAAAGATAAGGAGATCCAAATATGACAGTAACTTCGATCATGGAACAAATCCGAATTATTGAATACGATCCCTCCTATGCTGCCGCAGTTGCTGATATGTGGAACCGCAGTAACGAAAGTTGGGGAGGTGGCACCAACCAGAGAACGGAAGATACTGTTCGCCGGGAGATGGAGACTTCGTCCAATCTTCATGTATTTCTTGCCGTTCATGAGACAGAGGTTGTTGGCTTCTGCAGTTTTGCCCACTACCGTTATGACGAGAATGCCCTGTATGTACCGCTATTGAATGTGCGCCCCGATTATCACGGCTACAAGGTCGGACGTAATCTGATCCTGAACGCCGTTCGCAAGACCGTGGAAGCGGGATGGCCTCGCCTGGATCTGTTCACATGGGCAGGCAACACCAAGGCTGTACCGATGTACAAGAAATGCGGATTCTTTTGGGAGAAAAAAGATGATAACGTGCATCTCATGAACTTTATCCCGACCATCTTGCAGACGGAAGCACTTGCTCCTTATTTTGAGGAGCTGGATTGGTACGCAGACAGCACGCGTGAACTCGTCATTGAGCCGGATGGCCGACGGGTGCGTGGTTTCGATTTCTTTGATTATTCCTGGAAAAAGGGAGATATCTCCTTGCGAGCCGAATTCGAGAAGTCTGGTCGCGGGCTGACGGCTCTCGAAACACCAGATTACGAAATCTCAACAGAGATCGATGATCATGATCTCGTATTTGGTTCCGCATACAAGGTTCGCTATCGGATCGCGAACCGCTCAACTTCCGAGTTGAAATTCGAGATCAAGGGCCAGGACAACAAAAATATTCGTTTTGCGTTGGACGTTGCAAGAACGGTTGCTTCGGGAGAAACGGTAATTGTGGAGGGTGAGTTCCACCTTGATCCGGTTCAAGAGGAGCAAAGCCAGAATAAGACTCATCCCGTCGTCACGAGTACATGGCTGATCGGTGGCAGAAAGGCCGAGTTTCGTACGGGCGTTGCCCCGAAATTCCCGGCCAAGATCAACACAGCGTTGCCCGTAAAAGAGCTCTATACAGGCATCCCGGCCGAGCTGTACCTGAACGTAGAGAATAATTTTGATTCCGAAGCGGAATTCACTTTTGACCTGCCGGAGGATGCATTTCTAGAGTGGACAGAACCTTCGGTGCGCTTCACGGTCCCTTCAAAAGGCAAAGCCTCTGTACCGGTAACCTTCACCTTGCGTTCGTATGGTCTCTATTCGAGAGAAGTAGAGGTAACGGCTGTTCCGACGGATAGACAGGCGGTCTCTTTCACAACCAAGCTGTCTGTTCTGATGAAAGGTACACAAGGACGTTATGGCGGGAAAACGGAGATCAGTGGGTGGCCGTGAACGGTGCATTCTCCCTCCATATGAGTAAGCAAGAGAACAACATGTGGATTGAATACCCTGGCTCGGTTCACACGTTCTGGTGGACCTATCCAAAGCTGGGTAAGCCATTTGCAGAAGAGTTTTCTAAGAAACAAGCCAAGGAAGTGAACATCTATCCGGAGGGAGAAAACCAGGTTCTCGAAGCACTGTATGAATCGGAAGACTTTCCTGGTTTGGAGATCAAGTCCGTTGCCAAGCTGTCTGCTAATGGAATCGCTGAATTTCACCACGAGATTGGGAATACTCGCAGCGCAGAGCTGGAAGAAGATATGTTCTTGATGACGAACTTCGGTTTCTTCGGCAATCGGCTTATTCTCCCGTACCAAGGCCGTTATGTGGATATGGGTGATGCGTACTCTGGCGATCCGAGCCATTGGGACAGCTCCCAAATTACAGAGAACTGGCTGTTCTGTAAGGAAGAGTACGGTGCTTGCGGTATCTATTGGGACCCTTCCCTGAAGCTGCTTCGTCCGGAACATACACTGGGGTTGCAGCATGAGCTTGGCCGAATTCCAGCAGGAGCCGTTGTACGAACAAAGGCGACCGTATTTGCTCTGAACACCTTTGCCAAATGGCATGATTTCCGAGCTTTCGCTCGTAAACAGCCGATCACGGTTGTACCGACGCTGGACAACCATCTTGAGCTGGAATTGGGTGGTGGTAATCCGTTCGCCCAGGATGTGCTGACAGCAGAACTAATTGAACGGAAAATGGTTCCGCTCGCCGGACAGCTGGAACTGTACGTGCAGAATGGTGGCGCAACGGAGCATTTAGCTGGTGATATGGAATTAAATCGAGAGCAGGATCTGCGCTCTGCTAAATTGGAGTTCTCCCCTAAGGAAAAGGGTACGACCGAAGAACACGATCTTGGCTGGAAGGTTCAGGCCATATATCGAGGTGAGGATCGGATTCATGAACGGACCGCCCTTTGGTATCCGCAGACAGGAACAGCCGTTGATTGCGTGATTGAAGAAGGTCCAGCAGGTCCTGTGTACACGGTGATCAACGGAGTTCTTTCGTTGGCAGCTGCCCCTGGCTTCGGAAGTGTCGTGCATTCCTTGAAGTACCAGGGTGAAGAATGGCTGGACAGTACGTATCCGGAAGCAGCTCCACGTTCATGGTGGAATCCATGGTATGGCGGACTTGGTGTGGGTATCCCTGGTATGAACGGTTTCAGCCGTCAGTTGGAACAAAGAAGTGCAACTTGGACGGAGCGGAAGGATGACTACGGTAACGTCTGGAAAGGAATTCAGATCACGACTCGCATCGAGAAGCATGAAGCGAATCGGGGAATCACGGTACAGCAGCATTATCTCATGCTGCCGGGCGTTCCTGTTCTCTGTGAGTTGCATTCGGTTACGAACGAAAGTGGATTGGCGCTGGATTACTCGCTAGCGGAGGAACATTTCTTCAAACCTTCGCCTGTCTTTGCTGATGGTTGGCTGGAACACCCCGAGCAAGGGCGGTACCCTCTCGGAAAGGTAGACGGATATCTTCAGTCCAAGGGTTTCTTGCGAATGGGTGCAGTTTCGCGTAAAGACATGCTCCATGCAGTGAATCGTTACCCTAATCAGAATGCTGCGGGGTTTGTGAACAATGTGGTGCTTGGTCACAATGTGTATCACAATCTGCCACTGTTGAACGGGAAACGGTCTGGACAGAGCCGACCTATCTGATCTTGGGCAAATTCCTCTGAATCCAGAGGATGTACGTGGCCTTCTGCAGCTAAACTTTGCAACTTCAAAAGGTGAAAAGGAGGCTTAACATGCCGATTATTGATATTCATATTCATCTGTCGGACATCGACAGCTTTCATCGAACGGCGATCGATTTATCGAAAGTGGATTATTCTGCCGCTGGCCTCAAGGCGGAGTTTGATAAGAACGACGTTATTCTTGGCATCGGCATGGGGGTTACGGAGCAGTCGAAGGGAGCATTCCCGGATTCCAGTTCTCCCAACCCGATGGGACTTGATTTGGAAGAAACCGTTCCGTCATTCCTCATGGAATGCGTCGGCATTAATCCAAACCAGCTTGGTGGTGAACACGCTCAGGACGAGCTGGATCGGATTGAAGCACGATTGCAGGCGCCTGAGGTAGCTGGAATCAAACTATATGCGGGGTACTATCATCACTACGTATATGACAAGATTTACACTCCAGTCTATGAACTGGCAGCCAAGTATAATGTGCCGGTGGTTATTCATACAGGGGATACGTACTCCATGAATGGTTTGCTCAAGTATGCACATCCGCTAACCGTAGACGAATTAGCCTTTCAACAGCGCGGTGTGAATTTTATGATCTGTCATTTGGGAGATCCTTGGGTGATGGATGCTGCTGAAGTCGTGGCGAAGAACCCGAACGTTTACGCAGATTTGTCTGGTCTTGTGGTCGGTGATCGGCCCCAATTCGAACGGTTTATGAACGAATCCTTGTTCATGGATCATTTCCGCCGGGCGCTGGTGTATTCAGATCATTACGAGAAAATGCTGTTCGGAACTGACTGGCCGCTTGCGCCGATCGATCTGTATGCCGAATTCGTCCGCCGACTTGTGCCGGAGCAGCATCATGAGAAGGTATTCTACGAGAATGCTTTTGGACTATTTCCGCGTATTAAACAGCGAATTGCAGATCTGGGTTAGGCACCAGATCATTAGTATCTGAGGGGAATGTATGCCATGTATGTCATGGAAGACATACGATGTTGATGCTGGATTCCTATCATGTAAGCTAAGCTCCTGACACTTCTGGTGGCAGGAGCCTTTTTTATCCGGGAAAACAGTGAATTCTACCTACGGCTAACTTGGAATGAGTAAGGGATTAGGAGAACAAAGGTTGAGTTACCATCTTCATATATTTTTTTAAGTCGTCTTTTGCATGTGAGTGTTGCTCCCATACCCCAAGGCTCCAACTCATATAACGGATGCCAAGATAACGGGACGCCAGAGAGAAGTATTTTTCGAATTGCTCTTGTGGAATATCGTATCCGTGGGAACTTAGAGCCTCCCGATATATCGCTACTTGTTTTAAGTGGCTACAGCGTAAAGGAATATCGAAGAACAGGGAGCCATACCTTGCTTCCTCCCAATCGATAAAATAAACATTCTCATTGTTATGTACCAGTACGTTTCCGGGATTCAGATCATTATGGAGCATCGTATGCATATGTTCATCTTTGATTAGAACTTCAAGATCATCAACGATGCTACTGGCTACAGCTTCAATTTTCGATATGATCGGTAATCCAAATTCCTCAATGAATGCCGGACTTTCTATAGCGGTGTTCCACGAAGGTCTCCAACGTTTTTCCATCATGTCGATGATGTGATTTCGATCCACAGTGGGTATCCAGGGAAGTTCTTTTTCGACCCCATATTCGTTCCATGTATGTAAGCCAGCGCTCGTAATTCTTTATTCTGAAGCAGTTCCATATCCAGATGGCTATAATCGGTTTGGTAGTCCACATCCTGAATGCAGATCAAGCTGCGATCTTCAGTATGAGGTTCATTTGATAGACTAAAGGGCACATTAGCCCCTTGTGAAAATAATCTGGACAAGGCGGAGCGTTCAATGAACGTAGCCTTCTTCGTAACGAGAGAAAGGTCCGTTTTTACTCCATTTACTATGAGCTCAATATGATGTCGAAGCAATTCTACGGCCTGAAATCCTGCTTGAATAGAGTTACTTTCCATGCTTAGGATGTGAGCATCCGAGAATACATACTTATTAATCGTTTGTTCTATTAATGGTTGTACTGTGATAGGTTCCATACTCATCTGTTATCTCCTTTCTGTCGGTCAGTTAGTAGCATTTTTAATATTATCATTGAGGACTGGCTCTGCCAGAAGCATAAAGTTATTAATAAATCCATCTTTCTGAAGGAATATGGCTTCCATTTTTTGAGTGTTCATATCATAATAATAGATTCCTCGTTTCTGATCTGTACCTGCATCTGCTTGAATATTTTCCCCTAGGAAATAGAAACCTTGTCCGTCTTTAGACAAGAACAATCCACCGCTAGCCTTAATCGGGAGGTCAATCTTCTTTCGTAGTCCTGTTTTAATATCAACGATACTGTATTCAATTGGATATTTGTTAATATGTTTTGCCGTGGCAATCAGAATCTGATCTCCCCTTGCGGATAGAGTTAGAATTTGTTCCTTGTCCAGTTCAACAACCTTACGTGTCTGTTTCGAAATTCCATCAATCTCGATGATGGTATGTTTTGGAGGAACCATAGGCGTTTGGTTTTTATTAGACTCTTCCATCTGATGAAATTGCTCATCTTCTGAGAACTGAATGGCATAGGTTTTGCTCGTTTCCGGATTATATGTAATTTCCCATGTGGTTGTATCCGAGTCATTGTCATTTAATATAGTTATTTCATGACTTTCTTTATCAAAGAACATGACTTTGACAGGGCGTTCTCCCTTCTTTACTGCAGCTAGTACCAATGTATTGTCAACGGTATTCGGAATAATCGTATTGATTGCAAATAAGCCTGAGCTCATCTGCTGAGTCGTTTTTGTCTTTAGATCATAAGAAAATAACTCATCACCCTTACCTTCTCCACTTCCTGAATAGTAAATGGTTTCATCGGCTAAAGAAGCTACGGTTAAGGGGTATTGGGAGTTATAAGGTAGTTCCGCCGTTTTAGTTATAGATTTAGTAAGAAAGTCATAGGTGTATACATTCATGATCATGCCGTCACTGGTATCCGTTCCATTCACATATTCCGTGTTCGTAATCGAAATATATTCTTGTGGCTCAATAGTTGTCATTTCAAGTGGGTTCACTTCTTTCACTTGATTTTTTCCTGAACTACATCCCCAAGAAGAAGTAGAACAATCATAACTAAAATGAATTTTGCTCGGAAAAATTTGCTTTTCATGATCTCATCATCCTTTTCATCAGAGAAGATACTATAAGGCGACGTAAAATCGTCTTCTTTATAATATATTTTTTTTAACCGTGTAGGAGTATCAGTCTTTAAATAAAGAGAAAAAGACCATTTAAATGAAAAAATCAAGAATAAATGGCCATAAGGAATGTTCGTTGCCTTCTCTAAAAAAAATATTTTCTGCAAACGTTTTTCTTGCTGAAAGATTAGATACGATCTACCGATATAAAGTTATCCCATACAAAATTGGACACTAACATCGTAGAAACGGAAGGTGGATTTATTGTTAATCGCGAAGGCGAGAGAACGCATGATCAACATGTCGTTCAGAGTCAAATTACCGCTGATGATCAGTTTGCTGGTAACAATCGTATTGGTGGTAACAGCGATACTCTCTTACAGCGTAGCGGCTATCATTACGCTGGACAAAAGTAAGGATGAAATTAAAGCAACTTCTGACCGGATTGGTGCAGGTTTGCTTACCTCACTAACGCTGGAAGAACAATCGACGTTTCTGATTACAGCGCATCGCACTTTCCGGGATTTACTGGAGATTCGAAATACGGAAGGACAGAGTGACGAAACATTTTTCTCGGAAAATAGTGAACTGGTGGATAAGGCCAACGGAATTTTAGCAGACAGCTTGGCAGGGATGAAGGGCAACAGCGTTCTTATTCTGTTGGACCGAAAAGGTACCGTTGTTGCAGCAAACAATCCTGAAATACTCGGTGGGGAACGCACCAGCCGTACGTATTTCCAACAGGCCATGCAAGGGCAGAACTTCATCAGCGAAGGTGTGATCTCTGAATCGTTAGGGACACTGGGGACCGTCTCTGCCATGCCGATCTATAATGATAACAAGGAAGTGGAGGGCGTGCTCGCATCTACGGCCTCGACCTCATTTTTTGTGAACCAGCTGCAGGACATCAAAATTAATGAAGAAGGTAAGGTCATTATTCTGGATCGTGTAGGCACCGTGATGTTTAATTCCGCAGATGAGAAGACGGAGGGACAGAAGCTGGAATCCGGTGAATATCAATCACTGGTTGATCTGCCTTCAAATGGAGAGCTGCAACAAGGTGAAATTAGCACGGAGGATAAAGTTGTATTCTATTCCAAAATCCCGAGAGCGGACTGGACAATTATTGTTGAAGATAAGTTAAGTGATGTACGGAAACCCTTGGTTGCTATGGCCAATAAAATGTATATTGTATTGTTTAGTGCCATTGCGGTATCTGTCATTGCAGGCATACTAATCTCGCTGCTTGTCACCAAACCAATCTCGAAACTGACTGTATTGTTCAGACAACTTGCTAGCGGAGATCTCACAGTACAAGCTGAGGGAACATATAGCGGGGAATTCAAGCAACTGGTGGAGAGTTTCAATACAATGGCAGAAGACAATAAACAATTGATCTCCAGCATGAACCACTCTATCGGTGTTCTGAATGCAAGTACAACCGAGCTGGACAGGTCCACACAGCAGACGTCGGCATCTATTGCGGATACAACGACGACCGCAATGGAAATATCACGGGCGATGGAATCTCAGGCGAATGATACGGAAGCCATTGTGGATAAATTCATGAATGTGGGCAACAAGATTGAGAATGTGAACGAGATGTCCCAGGCGGTCAAGCAAAGGGCGGATGGAATTACCGAAGCATTCAAAAATAATCAAGCCGTTATTGATGCACTTATCGCGGTGAATGATCAGAACGAGAGCGAAGTTCGCAATATCTCGCAGACTACTCTACAACTCGCTGAGAGCTCTTCCGACATTCATCAGATCACAGGCACCATCGCCGAGATTGCGAATCAGACCAAGCTGCTTGCCCTGAATGCTTCCATTGAGGCTGCAAGAGCAGGGGAGCATGGGCGTGGTTTCGCTGTGGTTGCTTCCGAGATTCGCAAGCTTGCTGAACAGACAACGTCACAGTCCGAGGACATCAAGCGAATTGTAGGCAGAACGATTGAACATGTTGATCAGAACAATAGCAGTGTACAAGCGATCGAGGCGATTACACAACAGCAGAAGAGCAGTGTTAACCAGACCAAAGAGACCTTTACTTTTGTCACCCAAAACATGAATGACATGATGGATCAGGTTCAGGCTATCGCTTCCGAGATTGAATCCATTGAACGTGATAAGGATGACGTTATTGGAGCAGCACAGAATTTGTCAGCATCAGGGGAAGAAGTATCTGCATCTGTAGAGGAAGTGTCGGCTACAATGCAGGAACAGTCCGGCATGACCGAGCATTTGGCAGATATGGTGCAGACCATTAATGGATTGACCAAACAACTTGCCGAAGAATCATCCCGGTTCAAAATAAAATAGAAACAAGAAACAAGAAACAAGAAACAAGAAACATGGGGCATGTAGCACATGGGTGTTAAAACTGTAACGTTCTTGGTTCATTTCGAACTAAGAACCTCCTTTGAAAGTAATAAATACTAATCCGATACCCCAGCATACAACTGAACCTCCAAGCCCTATTTAGTTAAGGGCGAGGAGGTTTGTTTTTTATAAAAAAAGATCTGATGACATTGGATAAATCCTTTATGTAAAAAGTGAGGTTAACAACGAAACATTTACTGTCTTATTTACGTTTGAATAGGAAAGTAATGTAAATTTAGAGTGAGAAGGTGGTAACTTGATGCAAACACGAAGAAAAGTATTCATTTCCTTCATCGCGTGTCTCTTATTCATTCCTTCAGTAGCTTCGGCTAAAGAAGCTCAATTGAAGGCACCTGTGGTCAA
Source organism: Paenibacillus sp. 1A_MP2 (assembly GCF_052244825.1). NCBI lineage: Bacteria > Bacillati > Bacillota > Bacilli > Caryophanales > Paenibacillaceae > Paenibacillus > Paenibacillus sp. 1A_MP2. The sequence continues at coordinate 2,264,913 of NZ_JBQQCS010000001.1, forward strand.
AGCAGTGAAAGTGAAAAAAATCTGTCCTTCAGTGATTCTTGAACCACTTCAAACGCTCATAGACGAATATGAACTGAATAAAACAGAAGAAAAGATCGAAGTGAGTATTATGCTTAGATATGATCTAAACATATCCAAACAAAAGTTTTTGAAAACGAAATTCTCTGCGTTCAAGGACGCTGTCACCGACAAGGAGGGATTTGGGGGATACAGTTTTTTTGCCAAGTTGACGATTACCGAAATAGAGGAAGTGAGTACATGGGAGGCAATCTCTACCATCTCACTCCCATCGGACACGGTGTCCATCTATTAAGTATGTTTATGTTGAGAAGCCTAGAGTAAGCTGATTCTATGGAATCTAGCGAAGTATAAGGTTTTTTTTATGATGTTTCAAAAATATAGGAGGGCAGTATTTATCCAATTCCTCTGACAGAGATAATAAATCAGAGCTGTTTTGGATGCTCATCCATTTTTTGCGAACTCAGTTTATGTATACATAGAGAAGGTGAAGATATATTTTCCTCTGAGAATCGCGTAAGGGGGGATTCCTCAGGAAACGATCAGATTTAAGCTTACAGCGGGTAGCTACACCATAGGAGTCTTAGCTTACGATTCTGCTACGTATGCCTTGGATTGGACGGGGCAAATATCGATTCCGTGACAGATTTATAGGAAGAGAAATTTATAACAAAAGCCGGTCAACCCTTATGGGTGCCGGCTTTTGTCCTATTTGTAGTTTCAAGATCAGTGAGGTTATCGTACGAACCAACTGAGCGGCTGCGACGAAGTGTCTGCGGTATCCCGAAGATCATGGGCCTTGACATTGCTGCCGTAGATCATGGAATCACTGCTCAGTCGATAGGAAGGGAAGCTGTTCTCTGATTGCAGGCGAAGGCAAGGCTCGAAATAGATCTGTTGCTGTTTGTTAATGAGAAAAGGAAGCGAATCCGATTCAATCCGAATGTCATCACTGTCCGGCTCGCTAACGATCAGAAGCACTGCAGTACCATCACATCCGCATCCATCGGTGTCATAAAACAGCTTGAAATAGCCTGGCCGATCTCCCAGCATCGCGTTAAGTCTTGATTCTGCCAGCGGACTGACCTGAATGATCATAACGTCGTTCACACTCCTCTAATACCTTATGAATTCGCTTACAATCTAATATATGGAACATGAATGCAGAATAGAAGGTAAAATAAATGAAAAGAAGCGAAATCGCATTCATATAAGGCTTATCTACAAGGAAAACAGATATTACATATCTCAATGAGTGAGGAGTTTTTTGAGGACATACCCATGGAGAGATGTCGCTGATTCAGTCAAGCAACGGTACACAGATCGTGAATGCCTACGACAAGCTGTTTATTTGACTCGTGAATATGCCTCGGAATGAAACCCATTTCATCCCGATACCTTATCTGGTATGATAAGCAGGAATATTAGAGAAAAAGGATGGTTCCACATATGACACCGATTACTATATATGACATCGCCAAAGAAGCGAACGTATCCGTATCCACGGTCTCCCGTGTGCTGAATGATACGGCACCTGTGCGTGCAAGCACGAGGGAGAAGATCATGTCCATCATTGATAAACACCAGTTCCAACCCAACGCGCAGGCGCGCAGTCTGATCAAGAAAGAAACGGGAACGATTGCGATCATCCTGCCGGACATTACGAATCCTTTCTTTCCGGAAGTGTTCTGGGGAGCGGAGAACGAGGCACGTGGATTGGGGTATACATTCTTCCTGTGCAATACGGCCGGGGATTACAGCCGGGAGTCCGAGTATTTGTCCATTTTGCGCGAGAAGCGGGTAGATGGCATTATTTTTCTCGGTGGACGAATCAATATGCAGGTCTGTCCGGATGACATGGCTCAGGAATTGATTGATATGGGCAAACGCATGCCGATCGTGCTGGTTAATGGCAATATTGCCAAAGGTGGATTCCACCGCGTGTACACGGATGAAGGGGCAGGGGCGGTTTTGGCTGCTGAGCATTTGCTCGAACTGGGACATCGGGATTTTGCTTTTGTGGGCGGTTTGAAGGAGTTGTCTACCACGATGGTTAAGGTCAAAGCCATTCAGAAAAAACTGCGTGAGCATGGACTCGAAATTCCCAAAGAACGCCAACTGCTCGGAAGCTTCTCCATTGAAGACGGCAAACGAGAGATGTCCAAGCTGCTGGATCGCGGAAATCCTCCAACTGCGGTGATCTGTGTGAACGACTACACGGCAATTGGTGCGATTAAGGCGACCATTGAGCATGGCTTATCGATTCCCAAGGATATTTCCATTGTCGGTTTTGATGATACGCCGCTCGCCAGCGCGGTTATACCGGAATTAACGACCGTATCCCAGAATACGTATCAGCTGGGTAAGCTGGCCGTAGATAAGCTGCATGAGCTGATTAATCAGGGCAATCCGAAGAAACAAACTGTTCTGCAACCAGATCTTGTTGTACGCCAGAGTAGTGGACATGCACCACGATAATTGGGGAATGTTTGGAAAAGAAAGCGTTGACATTCCTTCGGAGGGTGAAATATAATGAGGTCGTGAATGAAACCCCTTTCATAAACTGGAACGGGTTTTAATTTTAAACTTTATGAAACCCATTTCATGAAACGGGTTTCAGTTGTCTGATCTTCCATTCATATTTCGAGGGGGCGTACGGTATGAGAAAAAGTTTAAAGGTCATTTCGTTATTGATGTTGGTCATGGTTATGGGTTTGACAGCCTGTAGCAAGGGGGATAGCGGTGCAGCTGGCGGCAAGGTCGATCTTAGCATGACGATCTGGGGCTCGGAGGATGAGAAGAAGATTTATCAGGAGAGACTCGACATTGTGAAGCAAACCTATCCCGATATTAATGTGAAACTGAACGTTGTTGCCGGGGACTATGACCAAAAGGTCCAGACAATGATCGCCGGAGGAACTGCACCGGACATCATGATGATTGCCGAGAACTATCAGGCGTACGCCTCCAAAAATCAAATTGTTCCGCTGGATGATATGATCCAGGCCAACAATGTGAATATGTCAGAGCGTTATTCGGACGACATTGCAAACCTGATGAAATTCGATGGTAAACAGTTCGGAATGCCGGACCGCGCAGGAGCGATGGTGCTCTTTTATAACAAGGATCTGTTTGACAAGGCTGGGGTGGAATATCCGACCAAAGAATGGACACAGGAGGATTTGCTCGCCGCTGCTCAGAAGCTGACGGTGAAGGAGAATGGCAAAACGGTTCAATGGGGTTACTACCCGGGCAGCTGGTGGCCGCAATGGATGCAGCTGATTTATCAAAACGGTGGTTCCCTGTTTGATGAGAGCGGCAAACCTACCTTTAATACCGAACCTGTACGTAAAGCGTTGCAATTCATGAATGACCTTACCTTCACACATGGTGTGGGGCCGACACCAACGGAAATTGCCGACATGGGAAATATCGGTGCTGACCCATTGTTCGCCCAAGGCAAGATTGCGATGGAAACGACGGGATTCTGGAATATCGGTTCACTTGCCAAGGTGGAAGGCATCAATTGGGACATTTCTCCGATATGGGGAGAGACCAACGCATTCTTCAATGGCTTCACGATTACGAACGCATCCAAGCATAAGGAAGAGGCATTCAAAATCATTGAGGCGCTGACTACACCTGAAGCACAATTGCCGATGATCAAAGCGGGTCAGGATGCCCCGGCTACGAAGGCCGGCCTGTCCAGTGATGAGTTCCTGAATGCAGAATACGGCGGCAAGAAAATCAACATGGCTGCTTTCAGCGAATCCACCATTTACGCAGAACCATTCAATCCGCAATGGAATGAAATGATGAAGCTCATTAATGACAAGCTGGGTGTCTACTTCAACGATAAAGCCTCACTGGACGATACGGTGACTGAAATTCAGAGCGGACTGGAAAGAATCTACAAATAGCATCGACAGGGAGCAGACGGAATTCGGCATGAATCCGGGTTCCGTCTGCTCGCTTCGTTATGGGAGGGCTTAACGTGAGAAAAAAGGACGGGAAATGGTTTTATATTTTCATCTCGCCTTGGCTGATTGGATTCCTTGGACTTACCCTGGGTCCGATTCTGTTTTCCATCTACATGAGCTTCACCAATTGGGATCTGTTCCAGTCTCCTGAATTCATCGGTGTGGACAATTACAAAAACCTGCTGACCGATGATCCGATCTTCTGGAAATCCGTCGGCAATACCTTCTTCTACGCATTAATATCGATTCCGCTGGGCATGTCCATCTCGCTCTGGATCGCCTATTACCTTAACAAAAAAATTAAGGGTATTACCTTTTTTCGCATCCTGTTCTATCTGCCTTCCGTCGTTCCGGTGGTTGCAAGCTCACTACTCTTCATCCATCTGCTTGCGCCAACGGAAGGGTTAATTAACCAGGGGCTTGCCATCTTCGGCATTCAGGGTCCTGCGTGGCTTCTCGATCCAAACTGGGTTAAGCCTGCCTTGATTCTCATGTCACTATGGGGCGTTGGGGGCGGCGTGGTACTGCTGCTGGCGGGTATGAAAGGTATCCCTCAGGAGCTGTACGAGGCCGCCGCCATTGATGGGGCGAAGAGCTCGCAATCCTTCTTCCACATTACATTTCCGATGCTGACTCCCGTCATCTTCTTCAATCTCGTCACCGGAATGATCGGAGCGCTCCAGACGTTCGCACAGGTATTCATCGTCACAGCAGGTGGACCAGACAATGCCAGTCAGATGGTCGTTCCTTACCTGTTCCAGAATGCGTTCCAGTTCTACAAGATGGGGTATGCATCGGCCATTGCCTGGGTGCTGTTCATCATCATCATGGCGTTGACCCTGGTTGTGTTCCGTTCGTCGGCGCTATGGGTGCATTACGAGGAGGGAAAAGCCAATGAGTAATCCATCCACTGTGGAGAAAACGATATCCTACATCTTTCTGATTCTGGTTGGGGTGCTGCTTGCTTCCCCTTTCCTGTACATGATCTCCATTGCCTTGGCGAGTGATGCTACAACAGTAAAATCAGCCTTTACCTTCATACCACTCGAATTCCAATGGTCCAATTTCTACACAATCTTCACGAATAACAATCTGGGTACGTATCTGAAAAATTCAGTCATTATTACCGTGATTACCATTGTCGGATCGGTATTGTCCGCTTCGGTCGTATCTTACGGCTTCGCTCGGATCAAGGCGAGAGGCAGTCGGTTCCTGTTCATTGTACTGCTCAGTACAATGATGATTCCGGGCGAAGTGACGATGGTGCCGCAGTTCATCATCTTCCGCCATCTGGACTGGATCAATACATTCTTTCCATTGATCGTACCGAGCTTCTTCGCTGGAGCGTTCAATGTATTTCTCATTCGGCAGTTCGTCATGAGCATTCCGAAGTCGCTGGATGAAGCTGCCATGATCGACGGCATGGGACATCCGGGAATCTACTGGAAGATCATTATGCCGCTCACGTATCCGATACTTGCTGCCATCGCCATTTTCTCATTCTCCTATAACTGGGGGAACTTCATGGGGCCGCTCATTTACATCAATGATCCGGAGAAAATGCCACTCGCGCTCGGTGTTCAGCTTCTGACTACCGTAGGTGGGGACAGATGCCGCCATGGAACCTCGTTATGATTGCTTCCCTGTTCCTGACCATTCCGATGGTGCTGGTGTATCTGTTCGGTCAGCGTTATGTCTATGAAGCGAATATCAGTGGCGGCAGCAGCGGAATCAAGTAACGGGAGGTGCAGCATTGCAGAACCAGCCAAGCGTGAAAGCCAGCGACCGAATACGATACTGCACATGGGGAAAGGGGCGTATGCATCATGGATCATAACAACCCCCCTTTTGAGAACGACAGGAATGATAACCATGTTCATACCAAGCATGATTACAAAAATCGGATTCGGCATGACAGGAATGAACATAACAAGCATCGCCGGTGGTGCAAGCAGAGCTACATTCTGATGAGTGTGGCCCTGGTCGCGCTGCTTGCTGGAGGAGGAATTATCATCAATCATTTTGTCAACGAATCATCCAAAACAATTGCATTCCAAGGTGAACCGGTACGTCTGAAGCTGGAGCAGTCCTATGATCATTTTGAAGGCTGGGGTACGTCGCTCGCGTGGTGGGCCAACAATCTTGGAGGATGGAAAGATCAATCAAAGGTCGATGAAGTCATGGACCTGGTATTTGACCCGGAGAAAGGACTTGGTCTGAACATTGTTCGCTACAACATTGGCGGAGAGGAGAATCCCGACATGAAGGCCCTTCGGCCCGGAGGCGATGTTCCCGGCTTCCAGCCTGAACCCGGCGTGTGGGACTGGGAGGCAGATGCAGGACAACGTGCCATATTACAGGGTTCTCTCGAACGTGGGGTCAACATTGCCGAAGCGTTCTCCAATTCACCACCCTACTGGATGACAATCAGCGGTTCGGTTACGGGTGCGGTGGATGGCAGCAACAATCTGCGAGAGGATCAGTATGATGCATTTGCAGATTATCTGACCGAGGTCGTGAAGCATTATCGCGATGAGTGGGGCATTACGTTCCGCACGCTTGACCCGCTCAATGAACCATCCTCGGACTGGTGGAAGAAGGGCAATATGCAGGAAGGCAGCCATTTTACCAATGACAAACAGGCCAAGATTATCCAGAAGGTTGCGGCATCGCTCAAAAGTAAAGGACTGGATGATACGGTCATCAGTGCTGCGGACGATAACAGCATTGACGAGACCGTTCACAATTTCAGCCTCTATGATCAGGACACGCTCGATGTGATCGACCAGATTAATACGCACTCCTATAATGGTAGCAAAATGGAAGAACTGCGCACGCTGGCTGAACGGTATGGCAAGAAACTGTGGATGTCCGAGTACGGAACAGGCGGTAGCGAACCGCATAGTCACGAGGACATGACTTCCGTGCAGGAACTGGCGGAGCGCATCATGTTTGATCTGAAAATCATGCAGCCTTCTGCATGGGTGTATTGGCAGGCCGTTGAAGATGAAGGTGCCAACAATAACTGGGGCTTTATTCATGCCAACTTTAATGGAGAAGAGCAGTATGAGATGACCAAGCAGTATTATGGCATGGCCCAGTTTACGAAGTTCATCCGTCCAGGTGCAAAGATTATTCCAACAGATGATGGGCGAACACTGGCTGCCTATGATGCAGAGCAGAAGAGACTGGTATTGGTCATTCGCAATGAGTTATCTGCCGGAACTACAGCATTTGAACTGGGGGCGTTTGACCTCAATAGTACGTCTACGGCACAGGTGTACCAGACGTCACCGGATCGGAACATGGAGGAGCTTGAAGATGTTCCGGTGTATGCCAATGGATTGGAAGTATCGACTGCGGACAATTCTATCACCACCGTGGTATTGGAAGGCATAACAATGCAGGCGAACTGAGGGTTAAGCAATATCTAATTTTGAATTACAGGACATATGAACTTAAACACAGAGAAGGAGGGCTTATCTTTGACAGAGAAACCATCCCTTTTGCTTCAGGAGCAGGAGAAGAGTATACAGGCCAGCGCTGAGCGCAGCGTTCAATCCGAACTGACTTACGATCAACGCAGCTTCATCATGAATGGAGAACGAGTCTTTCTGAACAGTGCTACCATCCATTATTTCCGCATGCCGAGGGAGGAATGGAGGGAAGTATTAATGAAGGCAAAGCTGGCTGGCATGAATTGCATTGATACCTATTTTGCCTGGAACGTGCATGAACCGGAAGAAGGACAATGGTCGTTCGAGGGTGACAATGATTGTGGAGCCTTTCTGGACCTTTGTGCAGAGTTAGGCATGTACGTCATCGCGAGGCCGGGTCCGTTTATTTGCGCTGAATGGGATTTCGGCGGCTTCCCGTATTGGCTGGAAACGAAGCCGGGAATCAAGTTCCGACAAAATAATGAAGCCTATCTCTATTATGTAGATCTGTATTTTGACCGAATTATTCCAATCATCCGCGAGCGCCAGCTATCTGCCGGAGGCACAGTTATTCTCGTACAGGTCGAGAATGAATACGAATATCTGATGGATGATGCAGCAGCGAGTGCTCATATGAACCATCTTCGGGATAGCTTGCTTTTACGAGGGATCGACGTTCCGCTTATCACCTGTGTGGGTGGTGCGGAGGGCACAATCGAAGGGGCCAACTTCTGGTCGGGTGCTGATGGGCATTATGCGAAGCTTCGGGAGAAGCAGCCGGATACACCGAAGATCGTTACAGAATTTTGGACGGGATGGTTTGAAAATTGGGGTGGGCCTTCTGCCATTCAGAAGACGGCGCCATTGTTTGAGAAACGCATGATGGAAATTCTTCGCACCGGCTATACCGGAATCAGTCATTACATGTTCTACGGCGGGACCAACTTTGGCGGATACGGTGGCAGAACCGTGGGCAGCAGCGATATTTTCATGATTACCTCTTACGATTATGATGCGCCGCTGAACGAGTACGGGCGGGTGACGGCCAAGTATGCTGTAGCCAAAACGTTATCCTATGTTGTCCATGCGTTTGGAACATTGCTGATGGAGACGGAGGAAGTGCCAGCAGAGCAGATCAAGGTGCGTCATCCACACGGCGTTTCGGTACGAGGCAGGTCTAAAGGCAGCGAGAAGATATGGTTCCTTGAGAGTCACAAGGATGAGCGGGAGACGGTTCACGTCACGCTGGAGGAAGGCCGGACGCTCCCTGTATCTCTGAATCCGGGGCAGATTATTCCGATACTGGACAGGGTGGAGATTGCCGAGAATGTATACCTGACAGGCGGCACGATGATTACGGGCAATGAAGTAGTGCACGGGGAATTGACTCTGTTCATCATTGCGGATGCGGGACAGCGTTCAGTCGTGGAACTGGAAACGAACGCCTTGAATGTAAAGCGTAGCAACATGCAAGTACTGGTTGAACATGATCAGTTAAACGGAGCCTATCGCTTCGATCTGGTACATTTCCGAGAGCCAGGCATCATTCATCTGGAGGCAAGCGGTATCTCCATTCGGTTTGTGATACTGGACAAGGAAATGATGGATCGCACGTGGAGAATCGATGGAGGTGGAGAGCCGGATCAGCTGCGATATGCAATCGGATTTGATGATATTGATGTCTCCCTTTCAGGGCAGGTCACAGGGATGATCTCTGATCCGAATCGAAATATTTTGCTTCTCGGGAGCTGGACGGAAGGTGAACGGACGTTGACTGGACATGAGTTCATACACGGAGAAGGAAACGATTCACAGAGCGGCGTACAGGATGGACATGTTCAGGAGTCATCCGCAGCCATTCAGCATGCGCAGTTCACAACGCCACCAATGCCACCGAAACTGTCGGGTTCCCCTGAGCTGTCTCGTGTGACATTGACAGCGGAACAGCGTGCTTCGAGTGGTCAACCCGATCATTTTTCCCAGTACGGACAGGATTTTGGGTATTTGTTGTACGAGTGCGACTTCGACCGTCCGGAGGATGGAATCACCACGCTCATTCTGCCGGATCTTCAGGACACGGCCAGAATATATGTTAATCGTGTGGAGAAAGCGCTGGTGCGTCAAGTTGGTGCAGCCGGTGTCCAGGTGCAGACGACGAAAGGAAAGAATACACTTCAGGTGCTGGTACAGCATATGGGCAGGCTGAATTTTTCTCCATATTTGGGTGAAAGCAAAGGTCTGGCAGGACCTGTGTATATCGGTGGTTCCGTTCAGGATATCCGCCGGAATTGGCGGACTGAGCATGGGGTGGTTCACCTTGATGAAGTGAATCAGCTTCAGGAGGCTCCGCTTCTGAGCAGAAGCTTTACGCTGGATGGCATGGACCGTGCGATTCTCGTTGGAGCGGTGAGCCAGGGGTTACGCATCAATGGCATGGATGTGCCGATGGATGGATATCAGGACTGGTTTTCGTTCAACACATTGGATCTTTCCATTTACTTACGACCGGGAGAGATCAACACGCTGGAGATGCCTTATCGCAGAACACCCTTGAACCGGTTGGAACTGATCCTTTACCGGAGCGAAGAGGAGTTGAAGGATTGGCGCATGGCAGGTACGGATGCCTTGCTGCCGCAACAATGGGAGACGTATGAGGCATCAAATGAGTCAGGTGATCTCACTAAAAGTGGGCAGGCTGCTGGCTATAGTGGCAATCGTAGTGCCATTTCTGTGGGTAGCGATTCGCATGGTCAGCCTGTTTGGTACCGCTGGCGCTTCTCCAAATCAGCTGTGCCAGAACAGTACCGAGTGAACCTGATGCTTCGCCTTACCGGGATGAGCAAGGGAACACTTCATCTGAACGGGCATCATCTGGGACGTTACTGGCAGATCGGTCCGCAAGAGGATTACAAAATTCCGGTATCCTGGCTGCAGGATGAGAATGAATTGCTGCTGTTTGATGAGGAAGGCCGGACGCCAGAACGGGTGCGCTTCTTGTATGATAACTTGTCCCAGTATCCATGGGTTGTGGTCGAGTAAATCTTCTTTTTATTGTACCCTGCAAGGGAACGGGGTCTGTTCTAATCAGTCGTGTCCTGTTCTAGGTAGTCGCCTTTATTCTCTTAGCCTCTCTTAGCGGAGACTGCTCGGATAATTGAATCTATAGATTCTGAATCTCCGGGCAGCTCGGTTAAGATGGATGGACGATGAGGATCGCTATTACCACTTATTGAAACCGTTTACATAATAGAATAGCGTGTAGTCACATGATCTGTGAGGGGGTGATGTTTGGCAAAAGAAAGATATTCCTGTCCCACATTTTGGATAAGGAGATGACCCATGTTCACAACGAAAAGATGGAGTACAAGGTTATTCACTACTTGTAAGTACGGCATGATCATCCTGCTCGGAGCTGTGCTTCTATTCATCACGTTATTTCCCAATACAGCCAGAGCAGCAACCAGTGTATACACGATCTCGGCTTTTACCAATACGAGCGAATCCAATCTGTATATCTACGAATCCTACAATGCGACGAATTACGGTTTGCTTAAAGGGCCTGCCTATACACCCCCGGCCAATCTGATCCGTGATCCCAGCATCATGAAGCATACGGATGGGCTGTATTATGTCGTTTATACTACGAACTGGTCAGGCAATACGATCGGCATTGCATCCAGCCCGGATAAGGTGAACTGGACGTTTGTCCGGAATATTACGCTATCTGCACCCACCACGATTGCACATACCTGGGCACCGGAATGGTTCAAAGACAGTAATGGCAGTCTGAACATCATCGTGTCCATCTCCCCAGGCAACTATGAGAACTTCAAACCTTATGTCATCACGGCCACCAATGCAACGCTGTCTTCCACAACGTGGTCTGCTGCCACAGAGCTTGCAGGCATTGCACCCAACTACATCGATACCTTCATCGTTAAGACCGGCTCAACTTATCACGCATTTACGAAGAATGAGACAACCAAATATATCGAATATGCTACAGCTACTTCTCTCACCGGACCTTACACGTTCAAAGGGACAGGCGATTGGGCCGGCTGGGGCTCATGGGTAGAGGGACCTGCGCTCGTCCAGCTGGATAACGGTTCCTGGCGAATCTATTTTGATGCTTATTCCACGCAAAAATATTATTACAGCGACTCTGCCGACGGGTTCCAGACCTGGAGTACAAAGCAGGAGCTTGCCGGTCTGACCGGATTGGTTCGGCACATGACTGTGTTGAAGGAGACAGGACAGCCAGGCGATATTCGAAGGTTGGAATCGTACAATGTGCCCGGCAGCTATATCCGCCATTACAACTATCAGGCCCAAATTGACACCAATGTCAGCCCCGCGGTGGATTCACAGTTTCGCATCGTTCCTGGATTGGCTGATTCATCAGGGGTATCGTTCGAGTCCATCAATTATCCGGGCTACTTCTTGAGGCATTACAACTATGACATTGTACTTGTGAAAAATGATGGCAGTGCAACCTTCAAAAGTGATGCCACGTTCAAGCGTGTTCATGGTCTTGCCAACTCTTCCTGGACTTCTTATGCATCCTTGAATTACCCTGACCGTTACTTGAGACATGTGAACAGCGTGCTTCGATTGGAACCGATCGTAACGGCAGTTGACAAGTCGGACGCCACCTTCAGGGAGATTGCACAGTAAAGCGTGAAAAGGTTCAATTAAACTCATTTTACTTCTGAAGGAGTGAATCGAATGAAATGGTTGAAACGAATGGCGGCTCTGTTGATGACAGGCAGTTTGCTCACAGGAAGTCTGGGCTTGGGTACGGAAGCATCCGCTGCGGGTTCTTATACAGCCACGGCTGATCCCTCGAAGCAATATCAGACGATCGAAGGTTGGGGAACGTCCCTTGCCTGGTGGGGGAAGGTGGTTGGAGAGTACTCCAATCGGGATGAATATGCGGAAAAGATGTTTAGCCCTACCAACGGGCTCGGTCTGAATGTTCTTCGTTATAACATTGGAGGCGGCGATAATCCTTCATCGAATGTTCTGGAATATCGCAAAGCCGTGCCGGGATATCAGCCTTCCCCGGGCGTGTATGACTGGAATGCAGATGCCAATCAGAGGTATATGCTGCAAGCAGCCAAATCATATGGAGTTAACGTCGTTGAAGCCTTTGCGAATTCTGCACCCTACTGGATGACGATTAGCGGAAGTGTATCCGGTTTCGGCGAATGGTGGCAATAATCTCAAGTCGGATTATTATGATGATTTTGCTGATTATCTCACAGAGGTCGTGAAGCATTTCCGGGATAACTGGGGCATCACGTTCGATACGGTAACCCCGCTTAATGAACCGATCTCCACTTGGTGGAAGCTGGGCAATAATCAGGAGGGCATGCACTTTGATCGAGCAGATCAGAACACGATTCTGAGCCAGGTGCAATCTTCACTCACAGCAAAGGGACTGTCAACAAAGCTGAGCGCACCGGAAGAATACAGTCTGGATGACACAACTACTTCCTTCAACAGTTACAGCAGTGCTGTGAAGTCTGCGATCAGTCAGATTAACACACATACCTATGGGGGCAGCAATCGTGCATCGTTGCGGAATACAGCGACTTCAACGGGAAAACATCTCTGGACCTCAGAATATGGAGACGGGGATGCCAGCGGACTAACGATGTCACGCACGATCCTTAAGGATATACGCAACATGGGAGCCAGTGCGTGGGTGTACTGGCAGGCTGTAGATAGTGCGGATGGTTGGGGATTTTTCAAAAACGTACTGAATAACACGCAAACGACCAGCTACACCGTGAATCAGAAATATTATGTCATGGGCAACTACAGCAAGTTTATTCGTCCCGGAACCAAGATCATCGGCATGAGTGATGCCAATACACTTGCCGCCTATGATGCTTCTTCCGGCAAAGTGGTACTGGTGACTACCAATTCGGATTCGAGTGATACAGCGGTGACGTATGATTTGAGTCAGTTTACAAGTGTTGGATCGTCTGCTCAAGTGTATCGGACATCCTCTACGGAGAAGTTGCAGCAATTGACCAACATCAACATTCAGAATAAAAAGTTTACAGCGACCGCCAAGGCGGGCTCGGTTACGACCTATGTCATATCCGGCGCGACGTATAATGGCAGCACAGGATATGAATCCGGGGCGATCTACAAGCTGATCAACCGGAACAGCGGTCTCGCTCTGGATGTCAATGGGGCTTCCACTGTCGGGGGTGCAACGATTATCCAGTGGAACGATAATGGCGCAGCGAACCAGCAATGGAAGTTGGAGTCTGCGGGCAACGGTTATTATAAAATCCGTAACGTAGGCAGTGGTCTGCTGCTGGATGTAAATCAGAGTTCCACGCAGGGTGGAGCTGCATTGATCCAGTGGCAGGATAACGGCGGCAACAATCAGCAGTGGCTGCCCGTGGACGTTGGGGGTTATCTTGTTCTTGTGAACCGCAACAGTGGTCTAACAGTAGATATCAATCAAGGGTCCATGAGTGCGGGAGCTTCAACAATCCAATGGGCTGACAATGGCGGGGCCAATCAGCAATGGAGCCTCGTTAAGGTCAATTAGCTTCTGTCCATGTTTGGAGCAGCGTCAGGAGGTGAGGGAGGGGAGAGGCATCAGCTGAAGCTATGAAAAAGCCGCGGTGCTCCGCGGCTGCATGAAGGCCAATCATGATCCGCCCTGTGTATGAGCAGGCTAACCAGAATGTGCTGGTTAGCCTGCTTCGGTATGTTTGACCTGACTGGTCGACTTGACCGACTTGGTGTGAGCATCCTTCCGTCATCTTCATTCTTCGTTTAATCCGGCTTCCAGCGCCTTACCAATGGCTTCCAGTCTGGACGTGACGCCAAGCTTGCTGTATATGCGATTGATATGCGTTTTTATGGTGCCTGTCCCGATATTCATGCGGCTCGCGATTTCACGGTTTGCATGTCCATGGGACATATGGATCAGTACCAGCCGCTCTTTCGGGGTGAGTGAACCGACGGTTTCCATCAGGTGGGGAGCCGTGGAATCCTGCCCGAAAAGAGGGCGGGGGTTGAAGGCCTCAAGCACCTGCTTCACATAAGAGGTGGACGGTTTATTTCTGATGCTCCATTCATGGCTAGGCTTCAGCTGCATATAGGACTGGATCAACCCGGCTGAGGCGGCGCTCTCCTGCAAAAACAGGGTAATAAAATCTTCGGCTTCTGCCAGATGAAGCGCTTGGCCTATATAGATCAGTGCGGCATCCATTCGTCCCGAGCCGGAGAATGCCAGTGCATGAAGTAGATTAGTTTCAATAGCTTCGATGGGGCGTTTCTCCTGTTCAGTCAGTTGATCAAGCCGTTCAATCAGCGGCAGGGCCTGCTCTGTTTTGCCCATTAGGATGAGAAAGCGTGCCAATTGCAAATAGATATGCAAATGATAGATGGAGATGGGATCTGTGGCAGCAAGTTTCCACCGACCAATCCAGTCGATGGCCTGTCTGGTATCACCATTCATCAGGAGCATGCGAGCGAGCTCTGCCTGCACGTGAATGACGGCATCATCCATCTGCTGCTCTTCCAGTTCAGCCACTGCTTCGTTCAGGTATTGCACCGCTTCTTGATGCCGTTGCTGAAGAGTTAGGCTGCGCGCCATGTAGATCCAGCCGGGAAGGCGGATGCTTGCGCGATGTTGTGTATCTTCAAACAGATCAGCGGCTTCCATGCCCAGTTGAATATAATGCTGTGCTTGGTCCATTTCATTCCAGTGATAGTGCAGCTCGCCGAATCCAATATAGAGCCAAGCCAGCACAGGCTGATTCAGATTGCGCATCAGTTCGATAATGTGCAGCAGAAAGGGCTCTGCGATAGGCTTGGCAAGCTGTCCGAATTGACCGCGGAATGCACCAAGCATGGTAGGATGGGCAGGCCCGTCAAACATACCAAGAATAAAGTTGCCCATATGGGGCAGATGCTCCTGGAACTGCTGAAGATTGTTCAGTGCAGCCAGATTGTTCTGTTCGTTGAACGTCGAGTAGAGCGAACGCATTAGCACCAGATTGCCGGATACCGATTGGCGCTCAGTTTCAGTCCAGTTCGCCCCGTCTGAGGCAAGCCTGCGTTCCATTTTGCGCAGTTCGGATTCAAAGCGTATACTTTGGCGTCCGAATAGGAGCGAGAGCAGATAGGAGAAGTGCAGGGTGGGCCGGGCAAGCAGCACGTATTCAGGCAAAGCCCCCAGCCAGCGGCCAATCGTCGACCATTCACGCATGAGGGTACGATCCACCATGTTCTCCAGCAGATCGGCCACCTGATCATAGTTGCCTGCGGCTAGCCATTGCTCTATGGCTTCTTCGGGCATGTGCTGCGACATGCACCACTCGGCAGCCCTGCGTCGTCGTTCATTCTCCCTGCCGGGATATAACTTCATGAGCTGAGCGAGCAAAAACGCGGAGAACAGGGGGTGAAAACGATACCAGCCTCCTGCATCATGTAGCGGAATCAGAAACAGGCCTGATTTCTCGGCTTCATCCAGCATAAGTCCGGGCTGTGGGTGCTGGCTGACGGCTCCGCACAGAGCGGCGTTGAAGCGTGGCAACACACTGCAGTCCATCAGAAATTGCTGCATTGCCGGAGCAAGGTCGCGGAATACTTCCTCCAGCAAGTAGGATTCAAACAAGCGAGGGTTACTCGTAAGCTCTTTGAGCACGTGGTATGTGCTATGCTTTTCCATCGCGAGAGCAGCAAGCTTCAATGCAGCAATCCAACCTTCGGTACGATCCACGAAGGAACGTGAGGTCTGTTCGGGCAGCTCCAGTTTCATCAGATCACGGAAAAACATAATTCCTTCCGCCTCCGTAAACCGCATATCATCGGCTTCAATATGGAGCACTGCCTGTTCAAGCTCCAGTTTGGCAAGTGAAAGATCGGGCAGTTCACGGCTGATCAGAATAACATGCAGGCTGGCAGGCATGAATTCAAGGAAATAAGCAAAGGCGTGCCTGATTTCATCCGCCTGAATGAAATGGAAATCGTCCAGCACGATAATCAGCGGCCCAGCCATTCGACTGAGTTCATTCAATAGATATACCGTCGCCATCTCGTTGTCGCCACTGAGGAGCAGGTGATTGAACGCATAGAGCTTCACACCGAATTCAGGCAGGGCGGTTTGAATACCGGCTGCGATATATTGCCAGAATCGGATAAGCTCGTTATCTCCGGCATCTAGTGATATCCACACCAGCGGCTGTGTGATCTGGCTGCACCAGCGGCTGACCAGCGTTGTCTTCCCATATCCGGCAGGCGAAGTGACCAGCGTTAATTTTCGAAAAAGTCCTTCAGCGAGTAGATGATTCAGACGTTCACGCTCCAGTGTGGGAACATGGAGGTAGGGCAAGCTCAGCTTGGATTGAAGGGTCATCAACATATATGTTTCCTTTCCTGATCATTCGGAGTATATCCCCCATAATTCGACAAAAACACAGGAATTCCTCTTCATCTGCTTGTCCTTCCGAATTCGCGCATGCTATATTGGAGAGATGTGAGGAGATGAGGATATGAAGCTGGTGTCCTGGAATGTTAATGGATTACGGGCGTGTGTAACCAAAGGATTCATGGATTATTATGATGAGAGTCAGGCCGATATTTTTTGTTTGCAGGAAACGAAGCTTCAGGCTGGTCAGATCGAGATGGATCTGGGAGAAGACGTGTATCAATACTGGAATTATGCGGTGAAAAAAGGATACTCCGGCACAGCCATATTTACTCGAATCAAGCCGTTATCCGTCTGGTACGGAATAGAGGAAGACAGCGAGCCGGAAGGCCGGATGATTACGCTGGAGTTTGACCATTTTTACCTGATCAATGTGTATACCCCCAACGCAAAGCGGGATCTGACCCGACTTCCTTACCGACTGGAATGGGAGGATCGATTCCGGGAATATGTGCTGCAATTGGAGCAGACCAAGCCGGTGATCATGTGTGGAGACCTGAATGTAGCCCATCAGGAGATCGATCTGAAGAATCCAAAGTCCAATCTGGGCAACTCGGGATTTACGCTCGAAGAGCGAGCCAAGATGACCGATCTGCTGGCCGCAGGGTATGTGGACAGTTTCCGCCATCTGTATCCGGATCGGACGGATGTGTACAGCTGGTGGTCTTATATGCCGAAGGTCAGAGAGCGGAATGTGGGCTGGCGTATCGACTATTTTCTGGTGTCCAATCAACTGACTTCGAAGGTGAAAGACGCACATATCGATTGTCTGTAAGTTTAAAATAAAGTCGCGACGTTTGTAAAAAAGATGCGATGTTTAAAACAAAGTCGCGATGTTTATAAAAAAGTTGCGAAGTTTTACCCCTTTGGATATGATTGTCTAAAGGGGTGTTTTTGTGGCGAAAAGAAAAAGAACATCTAAAGTCGATAAGTGGATTAAAGAAGGTAGAGGAACTGGAAGTGGGGCAGATTATCAACCATGGCTAAAAATTCAAGATGTTTCCTCATTAGGTCGGTCAACGAGGTTAAAAGGTATAAAAGCCGGCAGACAATATGAGTTTTTATCGGATTTGGAACGAAATTACTTTTATTTGACTGAATTTTCCGATGTTGTCTTAGATATTCGTGAACAATTTCCTTTATTACCACAAGAAGAGACGATTGTCATTGCGGAAGAGCTTGAAATAAACACCCAACTGATCCAAAAACAGGCGATCCAATTGTTATGACAACGGACTTTTTATTAACAGTTGATAAGGGTCAAGGTGTATTTGAAGTCGCTCATACTATCAAAATGAAAGATAAGTTACTAGAAGAGCGTGTGTTAGAGAAATTCGAAATTGAACGGGAATACTGGGAGCGTAAAGGTACTAGTTGGGGTATTGTAACAGAAGAAGAAATCGATAAGACTATGGCTAGAAATATTAGTTATATCCATGATTACTTTGATATTCGTAGCTATGATGTATATCGAGAAATGGCTAACCAACATATAGAAGATTTATCAATGTCTCTTATGAATCGTCTATTGAATAATTCGCAAAGTATCCGGGAAATTACTAGTGAGTTTGATGCAGATACACACTTGCCTTTTGGAAGTGGTGTTACGTTGTTTTATCATCTGCTAGCTAAAAAAATAATGGTTACAGATATGTACAAGCCAATTGATTTAGAGCAACCAATTGATGTTAAGTATATTGATGAAAGTAAATTGGAGAAGGTGAAGTACGGATGATTTATATTAATCAGGTATTTCAATATGTAACAGATTCAAAAAGAATTCGGGTAATAGATATGGAAGAACCGCATGTCTATATAGTTAATATTGACACCAACAGTGCTATGCCACGCAAAGAGCTATACTCTAGTCTAACCACAGATATCAAGCAAGGTGAACTGTTAGCGATTAGTGATCCTTATGCAAAGGTGATTTCCGAAGATGATTTAACAGAGGTGCAGATTCGTAAGCGTGAAGAAGATTGGGGAGATATACAAAAATACTGTGTCCCCAATATGCCAGATTTGCTCCAAAAGCAAGGAAGAGAAAGCAAGATTCGTGAAATCGTTCAAGAGAGCAACTTAGGCAAGACAAAGGTTAAAAAGCTACTAACTCGATATTGGCAGCGTGGCATGACCAAAAACGCCATGTTACCTGACTACTCTAATTCAGGTGGTAAAGGTAAAACGAAAGCTTTAACGAAAGAAAAAGTTGGTCGTCCTAGAAGAGTAAATATAAATAATGAATATCAAATCGGTATTAACATTACAGAAGAAGTAAAGGTCCAAATTGAACACGTTATCAATAAGTACTACAGGAAAAAGAATAAATACTCTTTAAAAGATGTTTATAATTTTATGCTACGTGACTTCTATTCTAATCGCTATAAGGAAAACGGTGAGCTGAAATACCGTATTTGGGATGCTACCCAAACCCCTCATATCATCAGTTTTACTATTGGTTTAAAAAGCTTGAAGATCCGAAAAAAGATATTCAATTTCGTAAAAGTACGAAAGAGTATGAGTTGAAGCATCGCCCGATTTTAAGTAATTCTAAATTGGAAACAAATGGTCCTGGAACTAGATTTCAGATTGATGCAACTATTGCGGATATTTATTTAGTTAGTTCGCTTGATGTAAATAAAGTAATTGGACGACCAGTTATTTATGCGGTATTAGATGTGTATTCACGTATTATCACAGGTCTCTACGTTGGACTAGAAGGTCCATCATGGGTTGGTGCAATGATGGCTTTAGATAATATGGTTGCAGACAAAGTAGAATTTTGTAAGCAATATGGAATTGATATAACTCCTGAGCAATGGCCAACACATCATTTGCCTGAAATAATTATTGCTGACCGAGGTGAGTTTGAAGGTTATTCGGTAGACAACTTAATTAATAATCTTAATATTAAAATTGAGAATACTACGGCTTACCGTGGAGATTTGAAAGGGATTGTTGAAAGAAAGTTCCGTACGTTTAACGGAAAGGTAAAGCAAAAGGCACCTGGAGCAATTCAAAAGGAATTTCGAGAGCGTGGTGATCAGGATTATCGCTTAAATGCTACGCTGAATTTAAAGGAATTTACGTCTCTTATTATCACAATGGCGCTGCATCACAACCAAAAAGTCATTGAAAAATACCCTGTTGAAAAAGAAATGGTTGCTGAAGAATTAGTACCAACGCCAATTAATTTATGGAATTGGGGCATTCAAAATCGCAAAGGAAGGCTAAGAACAATTGATAGAAATATTCTTCGCTTGAACGTGCTACCACGAGGAAAGGCGACAATTTCAAGGGCTGGCATCAAGTTTAAAAATCTCTTATATGGTTCTCAAAGAGCGATTGAAGAAGATTGGTATTTGAAGTTGAAAAATAGAAGTGTAGAAATTGTTTATGACCCCGACACGTTGAAAAAATCTATATTCCACACGATGACGGAATGGACTTTGAGACGTGTGTTTTGTTAGAACCAAGTCAGCAATATAAAGAAGATTTCTTAGAAGAAATTGTATTCCAACAGCAACTCCGGAATGAACTAGAGGAAATAGAACGTACAAATCAAATTCAACACACCGTAAATACTGATGCAGCAATGGAAGAAATTATTAAAAAAGCTGTGAGGAACAAAAAACAATCTTATAACCAACCAACGAGTAAGAAAGCCAAAATAGCTTCTATTCGTGACAACAAGGATGTTGAAAAACAATTAAATCGTGAATCTGAAAAATTTGATTTATCGCCTAATAAAGTTAGTGAATCAGCTGAAGTAATCAACTTCGCTACAAAAGAGAAAGTCGATGAGACACCACCGAAGAAATTACCCTCACGCCTAATGCAAAAACTAAAGAAGAAACGAGATGAGGAATTTGGGAAAAACAAATGACATGGTTGTCTTAAAAGGGGAGTTTAAGAAAGGCGTCTATAAGGAACAACCTTTAAGTGAATATACCAATAATCCTTTCATCGAAGCCCTTCCACCGATTTTTAGTGAGGATGATGTGCTAGAAAGATTTATGGTGACTCCCCGAATTAGCGAGCAAGATAAATTAAGTGCAACGAATATTCGTTATCACGTATTAAAACGTGTAAGGAACTTTATACAGCCGTTGCCGATTCACTTTGAGGTTGAGCGTCGGTTATCCACCCTGATTCGGCGAGGTTATTTAGCACGAAATCCATTAGACATAACATTTTTAGAGCGTGTTCGAGTGTTGCATGAATTACGTGAAGAGGAAGAGCTTGCACATAAGCATATCAAGGACCGTTTAAATTATATTCGCTCTACAGCAGATAGTTTATCAATTATAGGTATCTCTGGTATAGGCAAAACCACGGCAATTGAACGCTTGCTGCTCATGTATCCGCAAGTGATTAAGCATGAAACTTATGAAGGACAATCTTTCAATCGTACACAAATTGTTTGGCTTAAAATCGATTGTCCATATGATGGTAGTTTGTCAACGCTTTGTAAAAGTTTCTTTAAGGCAATTGATGATTTACTAGGTACGAGATATTTAGAAAAATACGGTTATTTGAATCGAGTCACATCGACAATGTTGTTGCACATGACCTCACTGGCGAGTATGTATGGCATTGGTGTTTTAGTCATTGATGAAATACAACACTTACTGCATTCAAAAAATGATCAGGAAGAAATGCTGAATTTTTTTGTAACACTGTCTAATACAGTTGGTATTCCCACGGTCTTAATTGGCACTTCTAAGGCACAAAAGCTATTTAAGGGGAACTTCAGGCAGGCTAGACGGGCTGCAAGTGATGGAGCTATTATTTGGGATCGTATGGCGGAGGATAGTGAAGAATGGGAGTTCTTCCTTGAAACGCTTTGGGAATTACAGTGCTTAAAATCCTATTCCGAGCTTACAGAGAATACGAAAAAGGCATTTTACTATGAGTGCCAAGGAATTACTGCTGTCGCTGTCAATTTGTTTATTCTAGCACAAGAACGAGCTTTATTCGATGAAAATAACCCGAATGAAATAATTACTCCACAAGTATTAAAAAAGACTGCTAAAGAAGATATGCAAACGATTCAACCAATGATGACAGCGATTCGGACGAACAATTTAGCTGACATGATGAAATATGAAGATATCATGATCAATCTGGATGAAGTCATGCTGAATCATAAGCGAAACACAGAAATAGCAGGACGTATTCAGGAGGCGTTTAAAGAGCGCAAAAATACAATCGAGTATAAACGACAAGACACGATTGAAAACTTAAGTGTTGAAGTAGCAGCCCTGGGTATTTTTGATAGTTTGAAAGATAAAGACATTAAAAAAATCGTACAAAAAATTGTTGGGGAAAATCCATTTGATATAGACTTTCATCAACTAAAATCAGATGTAATTCAGCAGGCGATTAACTTAAATCAACAAAAGAAAGATAATAAAGCAAAGGAAAATATGAAAAAGGCAGAGGTTCTCCCATTACTTAAGCTAAGAAAGCGAGCATTAGACAAAAAACAACATCCTCATGAACTATTGAAAGCAAATGGGTACATTAAAAATCCTTTGGAAGAATTCTATTAGGAGGTAATTCAATGCTGCCATTCTTTACGGATCCATATCCAAATGAGTTGATTTATTCGGCGATTGCACGTTATCACTTTTACAGTGGAAATATTGATTACAAAGATACGTTGGAAGAGGTATTTCAAAGTCGCTCTGTGATTCCGAGTGTAGAGATTGGCAGCCATTTTCATGCCTTGGTCCAACAGATGGGAAATCATTATTCGGTAGAGAAGTTGTTAGCGAAACATACCATTTACCCGTTTTATGCCCCGTTCCTTTCCAAACAACGACAGCAAGAGATTATGCAGGACGTCCAAGGTGATGGCAAAGGTCTTTACACAAGGCTAGGTATGGTTTCAGGAGGTATTTGCAAAAAAGATGGATTATACTATTGTTCACAATGCGCCCAGGCTGATATTGATAAATATGGTGAACCATACATACATCGGGAACACCAATTGCAAGGTATAAATTTGTGCGCACATCACGATTTACAACTGAAGAAATATCCAGATGATTTCACCGAACAAAGTAGAATCAAATTTATTCGGTTTGAGGCAAAAAGAATGGATTTTTCAATTTTAGAGGAAGTTAAGTCCCTTGATAATACTGATATTCAAGTAAAGTTAGCAAAAATGGCATATCGACTATTAAATATTGATATAAATGCAATTTCACGCAAGGATATTTTTAAAAGGTATCGATTGCTTCTTAGAGAAAAGAATTTAATTACTACGGCAAATCGAATAAGGCAAAATGAGTTATTTGATACATTCCAAGCAAGGTTTCCAATAGGGTTCTTAGAAAAGTATGATTCAGGGTTAAAACAGGAAAATGAGTACAATTGGTTAAAGGTATTAACTCGTAATGAGGAACGTCATGTACATCCTTTTCGCCATTTGTTGTTTCTATACTTTTTAGAAAAAGATGTAGAGAAGCTTTTGCATGTTGGAGATGATGCAGGTTCATTTGGTACAGGTCCATGGCCATGCTTAAATAAGGCTGCTGATCATTATAAGCAACTGGTAATCAAAAATGTAACGATTACTAGAGATTTTAAATCAATTTCTCCTATTGGGACGTTTAAGTGTTCTTGTGGCTTTATTTATGCCAGAAAGGGTCCTGATAAATCGAACGAAGATATATATCGCATTGGTCGTGTAAAAGCATTGGGAGATACTTGGAAAGCAAAATTAAAAGCTTTAGCAAACGGAGAGGGTCTAAGCATAAGGGCCAAAGCCGAAATACTCGGGGTTGATTCTAAGACAGTGAAAAAATATTCATCTATGGACGGGCAAAACAAAAAGGCCAAAAGTAAAAAAACTTCTCCATTGTTACTACGATACCGTGAGCAACTACTTAAAGGAATAAAGCAATATCCTAATGAATCAAGAACTCAAATTAGAGGACGCTTTCAAAGGGAATATACCTACTTGTATCGCCATGATAAGGAATGGCTATTTAAACAGTTGCCTAGAATTCGGACAATGGGGAAACCAAAAGCAATTGTGGATTGGGAAGCCCGTGATCTTGAATATTTATCAAAGGTGAAAGAGCTTTACAAAGAACTTATTATGCTAAATAAGCCTGTTCGAATTACTATTTCGATTGTTGGAAAACGTCTTGGAATATTATCGAACTTAGAGAAGCATCTTCATAGGCTGCCACAAACTAAACAGTTTCTTGATGAAATCACAGAAACGGCACAGCAATTCCAAATCCGACGATGTTGTAAAATTATAGACCAAATGTTGCAGAAACAAGAACCTGTTAGTTTATGGAAAGTGCAACGAATTGGTGCTGTGAAATCACATCATTTTCGTCAAATAAGACCACATATAGGGTCATATATACAAATGAAACAGGAAGTGGACGATTATGAGCGCACAACAAGTTAAAATTAAATGGCCATTTGGAAAAGACGAAAAGGTAAAGCTAATATGGATTGGAGATCCTTTTCGGTATGACAATAAAATAATGCTGCATGCGTATTTTCGGGCAAGGGGAGTCACAATGAAAATACTATTGGACTGGGGTACGTTGCCTTGCTTGGCTATCCAACATTATTATAGCGATGGAGTAATTACCACTAGTCAGCCACCGCAGGGTGCCAAGGAGGTAGATATTACAATTTATCCTAATAGAGTGCATTACTATGAGAAGCCATGGAAAATCCAAGGAAGCTATGACCCTGCAACCTCACGCAGTTTCATATTTTCCTTTGATAGCAAGCAAGTCATTCTGCCATTCATTGAAGTGTTACGTAGTATATTAGCACCGAACGGCTTTCTTTTATATCGCTTGCTTGAATCAAATTCATTTCCTCAATTTTTCACAGAAACATATGAAACAAATAGGATTCATCTTAGCTTTTCATCACTGTATGAATTAAAATACACCAAAACAACTTTCATTTATCAATTGGTTTGGCTATTAACGAATCGTGATTTACGTCAGGTCTATGAAAGCATCGCCTTTACATGGTTGCAAGAACAGTCATTGAAATTCGAATGGAACTTTACACAGCCAATTATTGTCACTGCACGTGTAAAAGAGGACAATAATACATGGACTGTACTACAAATTGTAAATGTAAAAAATAAGCATATTCCTTATGAAAATATCTCGATTTCACATCCGGAAATACAACATTCAGAGAAGTCAAAAGAAGCGAAGAAATATACATATCGTTCCCTAAACAAAAACGATGATGAAGAAGGCTTTACATTAGACGAGCAAGTAGATGGATCCACGGAGGATTTGATTTAGTACAGATGAATCAGTTGAAACATGAATATACATCGGTGCCAATAGTCAAACGAATAAAACGAGGTTCATCCAAGCAACGTTTGGAAGAGGACAAAATACAAAGAGGTACTATGGAGAGAATAATTCTATTCATTCTACAGCAGATAGTGGCGGACAGCAATTGGCAAGGGGTTTAGAACATCAAATGCTACATGAGATTAAAGCCCAAGGGGAGCTACAGGAATTTATTAATGTCTTGAAAGTATTGGAACAGTATCCAGAGATAAAAGCAATTAGAGCATTTACCGATGTATTACCAGAGGTCCTAGGAGAACGAAAATTTACAAAGCTAAGCGATGGTATTGCAAAGAGACGTTATGTAATTGCTGAAGTATATGTGGTACATGGCAGTCGATTCAATATTATTGAGGTAGAACGCGAAACCCGTTCTTTATCTACTCTTATTTTATATTCTCCCTCAAAACAAGACTGGAGTACGATTTATCATAATCTGCTTATAAATCTTGTAAATGCTAGCGGAGCATGGTCCAGAAAATCTTTAAAAACTATTGAAACTAGAGGAATAAAAATTGTTAAATGCAAACATAGCCGTAAAGGAATAAGACATAGATCAAATATGTTGTTAAACAAATTAATGTAACAATTCGATTATATTCATAAGCAGAGTTGTTTAACCGAGGACACTTTTGACTAGACAGAATTAGAGATGTAAGAATTAAATATAACGAGGGGGAGCTTAAATGTCTAAGGCATTAAGAGAGTTTAAGCAATTTATAAAGAAAAATGTTGATGATTTATCTAATTATGAGATAAAGCTGGCGAAGAGAGCGTGAAGAGGCAACGAAGTCTTTACAGAAGTATAAAGATCAAATTTCTTTAAAGGACCTGTATACAGCTATTTTACAAAATGAAGATAAATTTCAAAATATCTGCCCTGCATGTGAATCAGAATTGTATATAGATGGTGAACTCGCTGTTCCTTTAAATCCTTTTGATAAGCAGTATTTTTAAATGCAACAATCGGGCCATTTAGGGTAATACCAGCGTCCATGCAATCAGGGAAAAAGTAAACTATGAAATGACAGAAAGTATTATACACAGTATTTATACACTATTATTTTAACCCCGTCCCTACTCAGAACGGGGTTATGTATGTTTGCAATTTGAACATTAAATAACTTTATTGTCTTTCAACAGCTTAACGTTGTAAATATGCGTTTATCTTAACCATTCAAAACGAGTGACTTTACAGTATTCAATGTAAAGTTATTCGTTTTTTTATTTCTTTAAAAACTATATAACCATACTAATTTTTATAGTATTTATAGTAAATAAAGAAAGGCTGAATATTACATCCCAAATGAGTCAGCTACTCGAATTAGAGTAGAATCCTACTTACAATGAGAGTGCTGAGGTATACGCCATCGAAGCCAGGCTTTATATTGAGCAGCGGACATGATAGCCTCGTTTGGCAGAGCCAGCTGCATTAAGCTGGTTCTCTGGCGCAAGTTTCATGGCCGCAGAGGCTCGATGTCAAGCCATCTGAACGTAACCGATAGCCCCAGTGGATTAAATATCCGCATTACTTAACAAGACATAAAAAATGATCATCTCGTGTAAACCAACATTTACATTAAATACATGTAAATGATGTGAGAACCGTTGATATTTCAATAGTTCTCACATCGAAGTTAAGATAAGCGCGTTTTGCTTATGGTACCCCTAATTTGACTAACTTTGATTCCTAACTTTGTAATAGTTCAGAGAATAAAAAGTGTATTATATGCATAGTCAAACGTCGAGATTCTCCTTTATATGGATAGATATGCATATACATTGATGGATTAAAGTTCGCTTCAATAATCCCATAAGCATTTTTATTAGCTGCAGGAACTTCTATATTTTCAATAATCAAATCGATACCACTAATTTTAGCTCCCAGTGCAGATACCGCATCCACTGCTATTTTTTTATAGTCATCGGGAATTTGATCTGTCACATCAATCGAATCTCCGCCTGTACTAACATTAGAATTTTCACGCAGATAGACGATTTCACCATTTTTTGGAATCGAATTCATTTGATAACCTTGGCCTTTTAGCATAAGTTTTTCCAAGTCACCTAATTGTATAGTTTCTAAAGGTGTCCTATGGTCTTTTCCTCTTAACGGATCACGATTCTTTTCAATGACTAACTCTTCGATTGTATGTTTACCATCGCCTTTAACATTCGCAGGAACTCGTAATAAAACCG
The DNA here is from genome assembly GCF_052244825.1 of Paenibacillus sp. 1A_MP2. Taxonomy (NCBI): domain Bacteria; kingdom Bacillati; phylum Bacillota; class Bacilli; order Caryophanales; family Paenibacillaceae; genus Paenibacillus; species Paenibacillus sp. 1A_MP2. The sequence continues at coordinate 2,292,370 of NZ_JBQQCS010000001.1, forward strand.
CCTGAACTTTATCATGTAACACAAAAAATCGATATTCTGTTCCATAGAGAAACTCTTCTATTAGTACAGAAGAATCTTCTTTAAATGCGAGTGTGATTGCTTTTTGATAATCTTCGTAATTTGCCTCGTCTTTGAAGATTGATATTCCCAATCCATAGTTTGTTGTTTTCGGTTTTACAACAAAAGGTTTAGCAGAAAACATATTATAAGAATTTAAAGCATGTTCTATATCATTAAATTCCTCACCTGTTGGTACACGTAATCCATGTTGTTGAAGAATTTTCTTTGTTACTGTTTTATTTTCCATAATTAAAGGGGATACATAACTATCTTTACTTGTCATATTACCATTTTTCACATATTCAACATGATCTTTTAATTGAAGCTTCAAAAATTGATCTTGCCGATCCAAAACTTCTACCTTTATTCCTTGCTGTAAGCAATCAAACATTAAAATCTGAGTGGACAACTCCAAGTCAGTAAATCCTGTTAATTGATATGGCTTATCCCATGATTTTTTATAGTTTTCTTTCGCAATACACGTAGCCACTTGACCTTGACTGCTTTTTTCACTCTCTTTATAAAGCCTTCCAGCTAAAGTCTTACTTGGGTCCATTAGCATCTCTCTCAGGTTAACAAATAACGTATCTGAAATAGTCAAATCTAAAATTTCTGCTAAATGTTCCATTTCATCAATCATATTTTTAGCATCTACTTCAAATTGTGTATGCTCTAATGGATGCTCAAGAGCCACTACATCATTGTAAGAATCACCCATTTTTACCCACTCATCACAATTATTACCTTCTTCTTTCCATAGTAAATAAAATAAGAAAAGATGTAGAAATTCTGCTTGTTCATAGCTAATTCCATTCGTTTCAAAAGGATTTAAATCTATATTTCGCAATTCAAGATAACTAACACCATGAGCTTCTAAATCTGAAACATGATGTCCACCTCTTAAACGGACAGATGCATAAAATTCTTTTTCTTCTGATAGAAGCCCTCTTTTAACCATCAAAGAAAGATCTGATATATAGTTCTGTATACTACTATAAGACACTTGAACATCATCAGAATTAGTATAACCAAATTTACTGCTTCTAATGCTTCTTATTGCCCTATTCAAAGAATCTTCTTCAAAAAAATTCTTTTCGCTACTAGGAGAAGCTCCATAAAAATAAGTTACTAACCATCGATAGTGTAAATAGTTTCTTGTGACTTTTAGATAAATCTCTGTTTTAAACTGTAGATAATCTTTTATCTCCGATTGTAAGTTAAATAACGCTTGGATTAACTCATCGCCGAATTCAAAGTTAAAATGAACACCACAAAGCATTTGTTTACGACGGCCATAAGAATTGGATAAAGATTGACGATATAGAACATTTTCAACATTTTTCAATTTCGCAATAACAATATCTTCTTCTTTTTCTGGTAACTGTGGTGGCATGCTTAATGGCCAAAGCATTTCATGATCACCCATAGAACGATAAGCAACATCATGGATGGCTGCTAAGTAATTAAACAGTTCCTCTAATGTCTCAGTAACAGGTGTGATTAATTCCATCTGTGTTTCTGAAAAATCCCGCTGAATATACGGGTGTTCATCTCTTATCGATTTAGGATGATCCGTTTTAGCTAAATTTCCTGATAAGTCAACTCGATTACTTTCTTTTTCAATCCCATAACGGGCTTTTAATAAGTATGGTTTAACACGGTCATTGACTAATATTTTTTTAATATCCATATTAACTATACCTCCTTATTCTCTTACCTTTTAAAAACAATCAAAAACATCCACAATCTAATTAAATGTGAATATTTACCGTTCCGAAATCTTATTTGTTAAAAAGCATCATCTTAATTGCTTCATATGGAATTCGAAATGTTCTTCCAAGAATGTAGAGATGAAGAAATAGCTATGATCATAACCTTTAACTTGCTTATAGTTTATTTCTACGTTATTTGCTTGGGCATTTTCTAAGAAAGTCGTTTCTTCCAATTGTTCTGGATAAAACTGATCTGCAGTTCCTTGTGTAATAAGAATAGGGAGGGTGTCAGTTGCTTTAATGAGTTCTGAAGCATCCCATTCTTTCCAAGAAGCTTTGTCTTCACCTAAATAAGTTGAGAAAGCTTTTATTCCCCAAGGGACTTGACTAGGACTTGAAATAGGAGAAAAAGCAGAAATCGCTTTGAATCTTGCAGCATTTTTCATCCCAATTACTAAAGCACCATGACCTCCCATTGAGTGGCCCATTATACTTTCTTTTCCTGAAAATTTAGGTACTAAAGTGGACGTAATACCTGTTAACTCCTCTGTGATGTAAGTATACATATGATAATTCTTTGCCCATGGATTTTGTGTTGCATTTAAATAAAAACCGGCACCTTGTCCGAGGTCGTATGCATCATCATCAGCAACGTTTTCTCCGCGCGGTGAAGTATCAGGAATAATGACTGCCACTTGATATTTTTCAGCCAATCTTTGAAATCCACTTTTTTGACTAAAATTATCATCTGTACAAGTTAATCCAGATAGCCACCAAATAAGAGGGATTTTTTTCTTTTCTTTATTTGATGGTAAGTAGATACTAAATGTCATATCACATTGTAAAACTTTTGAATAATGGATGTACTTACGTTGTTCCCCATCAAAAGAGCGTTGTTGTTCAATTAGTTTAAGACTCATTTATTTCACTCTCCATTCTCCATTTGTTTATATTGTACGGATTGATTTAACTAATGAAGTAAACCAAATGCCTTATTGATATCCATACCCATAATTACATAATAAAATGCAATCTACAATACTGACGTTTTTGTCACTATGCTATAATAGTAAAAGAAAGGAGCATTACTGTTAGAAAACTTTAAGACAACTTGTAAATAAGAAGCCCTATTGGTATGATGCGGAGATTGCTTCTATAGAAAACTTAACCTGAGCATCAAACAAGGCAAGGATTAGAATTCTTAATATGCGAGAATTTCCGGAAAACCAAAAGGACATTCTAATATCGTTTCGACGGTTTAAACCGTGATATATCAATACTTATAGAGAGAGTGAATATAATTGGAAATTAATTATAAAGATAAAACTTATTTTACTGGAAAAGATTTGGCTTTATCAGTTATAGGTGGACGTTGGAAAATAGTGATTATATGGTGTTTGATGCAGGAGTCTCCATTAAGGTTAAGTGAAATGCAAAAAAAACTTCCCGAAGTCAATCAACGCATGTTAATTAGACAGTTAAGGGAATTAGAAGATGATAACATAATTACTAGAACTGTATATCCCGTTGTACCTCCTAAAGTTGAGTATCAACTAAGTGAAATTGGTTGTCTCCTAGAATCTGTTGTAACTTCAATCTGTGAGTGGGGAGATATTTTTAGCGACTCTTTAGAAAGAGACGCTAATAAAACAGAGATTGAATAACATCTATGTATACTTAGCATGGGTGTAAGAAAGAAAGAACAGGCATTAATTTTTCAGTTCGCGTACCTATCCATTACACTTTTGGTTATTATGACATATTTGTCAGTATGGTAATTTGAATTACGATATGTAATCATGGAAATGTAAACAGCATAGTGTTTCACATTTTTTACGTATTAATGTGTCCATGATGACAAATATGTCAGTATTGTCAACGGTATATTGATATGTAATTATGGGTATGGTAACGCTATAAAACAAAAGAAAGAAGGGTTTCATTTGAAAAGTAAAGCAGCCGTTGCATTTAAAGCGGGAGAACCGCTTCAGATTGTAGAAATCGATGTAGAGGATCCAAAAGCCGGAGAGGTTTTAGTAAAGATACTGTACACTTCAGTCTGTCATACAGATGCTTATACATTATCAGGGGATGATCCAGAAGGCGTATTCCCTGCCGTTTTAGGTCATGAAGGCGCTGGTGTTGTAGTAGCCGTAGGTGAAGGAGTTACTTCAGTAGAACCAGGAGATCATGTTATTCCACTATACACGGCTGAATGTGGGGAATGTAAATTCTGTCGTTCTGGTAAAACAAACTTATGTAGTGCTGTACGAGAAACTCAAGGTAAAGGTTTAATGCCTGACGGAACAACTCGTTTCTCTTATAATGGAGAGCCTATTTATCATTACATGGGAACAAGTACATTCAGTGAATATACAGTCGTTCCTGAAATCTCTTTAGCAAAAATTGACAAAGAAGCGCCACTTGATAAAATTGGTCTATTTGGATGCGGTGTGACTACAGGTATTGGCGCTGTACACAACACAGCAAAAGTGGAAGAAGGAGCTGTGACAGCCGTATTTGGTTTAGGAGCCATTGGATTAGCCGCTATTCAAGGATTGGTTCAAGCAAAAGCAAGCCGAATTATTGCTGTAGACTTAAATGAAGATAAGTTTGAATTAGCTAAAAAAATGGGCGCAACTGATTTTCTAAATCCTGCTAAATTTGATAAACCAATCCAAGAAGTCATTGTTGAAATGACGGATGGAGGAGTAGATTATAGCTTTGAGTGTATTGGAAATGTTGAAGTAATGAGGTCTGCTCTTGAATGTTGTCATAAAGGTTGGGGTGAAAGTACTATTATCGGTGTAGCAGCTGGAGGGAAAGAGATTCATACGCGTCCATTCCAATTAGTAACGGGTCGAGTATGGCGTGGTTCTGCCTTTGGCGGCGTGAAAGGCAGAACGCAGCTTCCAGGAATGGTTGAAGATTATATGAATGGTGAAATCGATATCGATTCGTTTATCACACACCACTTAAACTTTACAGACATCAATGAAGCATTTGATTTGCTTCATAAGGGTGAGTCAATCCGTACGATGTTAACGTATGAAAAATAATGAATATATTCAAGGAGGAAAACATATGACTACCACTAAATTACATCCAAGATTAGATAACGGGATTAATGATTATCCAGAAGTAAAAGACTTTGCAGGAGGAACACTAAAGTGTCTTTGTGAATCCAATAAAGTAGAAGTCAAGGTAGATTCACAAACAATGCACAACCATGCATGTGGTTGTTCTAAGTGTTGGAAACCAGAGGGTGCCAATTTTTCTTTAGTAGCTGTAGCACCTCGTGACAAAGTTCATGTCATTAGAAACGGCGATAAGTTAGAGATTGTTGATGAAACAGCTACAATTCAAAGACATTTTTGTAAAGAATGTAAAGCACATTTATTTGGTCGTATAGAAAATAAAGATCATGCATTTTATGGTTTAGATTTTGTTCATACAGAATTATCAGAGGATAAAGGGTGGTCTGCACCACAATTTGCAGCATTTGTTTCGTCTGTAATCGAAACAGGTACACCGGCTTCAAAAATGGCTGATATCCGAAAAGATTTAAATGATATTGGATTACCTACCTATGATGTCCTATCACCTGAGTTAATGGATTTAATTTCTACTAAAACTGCTGAACTGAATGGCACATTGAATGAATAAAAGTTATATTTTAATGTAGTAATTAAGAAATAATAAACTAGTTACATGTGCTTTCTGTTTTTATAAACTAGCGGTTCTTCATTAATCGTAAAATTGTTAGTTTATAAAAACTATTGTCGTCAAGAGTCCTTTTAAACTCAAGTTTCGCTTCAATCTCACATATTTTAAAGAATTCTGCAGATTGAAAAGATATGCAAAGGCACTTACTCTATTTCAGAGTAAGTGCTTTTGTATATTCATTATTTAGGGTGTGGGTCTAAATCAACCTCTACCGATAGAAAATCTAACTGCAAAAGTAGCAATTGAAAAACTAAGAAATTCCGATGAAGAGATAATAGAGATCGTAACAGACGATGATTCCACTTGGTATATCATAAGAAGCGAGAATGACGGTATTTCGATAGCCGATGAAAATCTTAAACAAATGATTGGTTCAAACGGCTGGGAATTTGAAGCGAAAGAAGGCTCAGGTCTGTTCTTTGAGAAAGAGGATGAACAATTAACTGTTGCTACACAAATGTGGATTAAAAGATACGTTCTTGTTCAGGTACAAAATAAATATATAGAACTTTAAAACATTAGGCTAACGTGCGCGAGATTGTAGAGTAAACTCTTGTGACATACGGAAGAATTTATCAAATCGTAGGAATATATTTTGATTGAGATCAATTTTTGTGTTTCACATCAATTTTTGATAGGATTGAACATTCAAGCACGTAATCGTAATTTATTTGAGTATTTACACATTATTGTATAGTAATAACATTAGAAAAAGGAGATTGAGCGATGATGACTACTTATGAAGAAAATGTAGCTAGTTTTGATAAAATCGATTCCGAAAAAGCACAGGCATTGGTAAAAGGGGAATCCGAAGCCTTAATCTATATTGGAAAGGCTGTTTGTCCTTTTTGTCAAATATTCGTTGAAAAACTAAAAAAAGTTGCTGAGGAAACTGATACTACTATCTACTATGTAAATAGTGTGGAAAAATCTGATATGGAAGGTATTACGGCCTTCCGTAATGAATACGACATTCCAACGGTTCCTGGTTTCGTTTTTACTAATGGTGACACAATAAACGTGAAATGCGATTCATCCATGTCAGAAGAAGAAATCAAAGCTTATATGAATAAATAATTCAATTGCAAACAGTGATCTTCTGCAATCGGGCGCTATTGTGGAACGTCAAGGGTAGAAAGTGATCAAACTTTATTTTAAAAAGTGTAAAAAGTGTATACTAACCCACAAGAAAAGAATCCATTTTGATCAATCATTTTTTCAAAACGGATTCTTTTTATTTGCCCGAAAAATGAGCTTTTGCGGGAACTTTTGATCAAACTTTATTTTAAAGCTACATTGTCATGTCATGGGTAGTGATCATTGCCCGGTGGGTTTAACACTGGAGCTGTAGCTGCAAGATGGCCCGGGAAGAAGTCGGTTTAAGATCATTAAAAAGTGCTACCGCAAGTTTCCGTCGTCGGAGATTTGCGGTTTTTTGGCATGTTATCCATCCCCGCAGGACAGGAAGGCTTAACATCTTTTTACGCCACAGGTAGGGGAGAGAAACTGGACTTTGGTTGGGGAACGAACTGGACCCTGGATTGTTCCGTTTCCACCAGTTCTTGGGTAGGATTGAACAATACATACATAACAAGATCTTGGGGAGTAAGGGGTAGAGAACCGATGAAGAAGGGATTACGGAGAGGATTAAAAGTATTGGGAGGCCTGATGTTCGCAGCGGGTCTTCTAATGCTTGCAGGTACGGCGTATGAGGCCTATCAATCAACACAGGATATGAAGTCCTATCCTCTGCCAGGCAAGCTGTATGAGGTGAGCGGACGCAATATGCATCTCTACACAACTGGCAGAGGAAAAGCAACGGTGGTGTTGGCTTCAGGCTGGGGACACCCAATCCCTATGTTGATTTTAGCCCGCTGTATGACAAGTTGAAATCCCAGATGAGGATTGCGGTGTATGACCGATTCGGTTATGGATATAGCGACTACACGGATCGGCCGCGTGATATTGATACCATTACGGAGGAAATCCATCAATTGCTGCAAGCGTCAGGTCAACGCCCTCCTTACATTATGGTTGGTCATTCTCTGGGATCATTGGAAACACTTCGATTTGCACAGATGTATCCGGATGAGGTGGCAGGCATGGTGATGATTGATGGAGGAAGTCCTGAATATTACAACACCGTGAAGATGGATACACCGGAATGGTATTTTGATTCAATCCGTTTTCTGGTAAAAACAGGTGTTGCGCGCACAATGCTGCATTCCGATCGCATGATGGCATCCCTGGTCATTGACCCGGATCTGGTGACGGAATCGATGAAAAAGGCAGTCACCATATCGACTCTGAAGCATGCTTACAATGACAACGTGATGGAAGAAATCCGGAACTCCAAGGTGAACGCAGCCCGTGTGCTTGAGAACAAACGGAATTCTCCTTTCCGCTAACCATTCTCACAGCCGGTTCAGAGAAGCCAAGCGAAGGCAGTCGAGCGTGGGAGGCAGATCAAGCAGACTTCGCTTCATGGTCGAGACAGGGGATACAGCTGGTTATACCACACGCCGAACACTACATCCATCATAGTCGACCGGGTGTAGTAGCCGATGAAATTCTGAAGATGGCTAAGCCATCCAATGTCATGTGAATAACGTTAGCCGAAATAGCGAACAGGAAGACGAGGGAGATGATAAAGAAGATGGGGGACATCGGCAGATTTCTGTCCTTGTTGTTGGCAAGTTGCCTGTTGTCTTTAATTGTACTGTCAGTGTCCGTTGTATGTATAACGGATAGAGTTGACGCAGCACCTGTTGTTCAATCAGCTGATCGGACAAATTTATCCGCAGCTGAGTTGGAACAGGCTGTCAGCCCGCTGGTATCAGAACAAATCAGAACATTGAAGATCCCGGGAGCTGCTGTTGTCATTACTCAAGGGGAAGATATCATTTTCAGTCAAGGTTACGGTTATGCAAATGTGGAGCAGCAGATCTGGATGGACCCGCAGGACACAAAAGTTCATATTGGTTCACTTACCAAAACAATCACAGCCACTGCTGCAATGCAGCTGGTTGAGCAGGGTGAGATCGAGACGGATGCAGATGTAAATGATTATCTGACCTCGTATCAGCTGGGTACATTTAATCAGCAGCCGATTACGCTTCACCATTTGCTTACACATACGGCTGGACTGGATCAGGTCTTGTATGGTACCGTGGCAGCATCACAAGACGAGTTGGTCGGGCGGAATCTTTCTTACAGCAGTATGTGAAAAACCAGCCTCCTGTCAGAGAACCAGGTACCAGGTATGAGTACAGCAATGCCGGGCTGGGTCTGGTCGGCAATCTCATTGAACAGGTTCGTGGCCAGTCGCTGGATGAATATATGAAGGAGCATCTCTTTCAGCCACTTGGCATGTCTACAGCCGCGTTGGATATGCCAGATGAGAGTCCGGATCTTCCGTTATCTTACGATGTGGATAAAGAAGGCACATATCATCCGGTCTCATACCAGCATTTTAATATTCCGGGAGCGGGTGGACTTAGTGTAACGCCGAATGAGTTTGCACATTTCATGATCGCTCAATTGAATGAGGGGATGTACAAGGGAAACGCCTTGCTGAAGCCGGAAACTGTATACACGATGCAGCATGAACAGTATACGGATCATCCGGAACTAGACGGGGTGGGATATGGATTTTTTCTCGGCAAACTGTCTAATGCCTTACCGATGGTCTACCACACGGGAGAAGTGGAAGGATTCATATCCAAGATGGTGCTGATCCCTTCCAGACAGATCGGGATATATGTTGTCGTCAATGCAGGGCAGTCCGATGTACAGCTTCATAATCAGGTTGTGGAGTCCATTACGGACCTGCTGGGTCCAGTAAACACAGACACCTCACAGGTTATAATAACGCCACAGAGTGCAGAACAAATGCAGAACTATGAGGGTCATTATATGTTACAGCTCAGTCCACAGCATGGTTGGGGCAGATGGGTCAAGTTTTTTGAAAAAGGTGGTTACACGATTCGGGCAGATGGATACAATCTGATCGTTAGCGGAACGTTTCCAGAAGAAGAAGAAGAGCAGCATAAGCGCTTTGTGCCCATTCAGGAAGGCGTTTTTCAGGAGGAAGGTGCAGGCCGGTTCATATGGTTTCATGAACAGGACGGACAATGGAAGGCAACTGGTTTGAATGGGGTGACTATGTCCCAAACATCCTGGTGGGATACCTCGTTATTTCTGTTGGCTGTGTGTGCGTGCTTCATTTTATTTTGGATTTTCATAGCTATCACATGGCTCATTCGTTACATCATTCGTTGGTTCAGCAGTAACCGACGGCCGGTCTCCAGAATGATCGGGGTGATGGCGGTAATCTATGGAATCGCTGTGCCACTACAGATCGTGTATGGTTTGACTTATATGAGTACTGGATTTCCATTCTGGTATCAATGGGGGCTGTGCTCTCTTCCGTGGATTGCTGCATTGCTTGGGGGATTCTGCTTCTGCAAAATGTCCGAGGTACCGTAAAAGGGAAAGGCGTATCGATTGGAAGAGGTGCATTAGCCGTGATTGCTTTGGCTTTTACAGCGTATATGGGATATTGGAATATGCTTTCCATTCATTTTTACTGAATAATGGATGAATTTACCTTGCCTTGCATGAAAAGTGGCCCCGATGCCGCCAAATGCAGGTATTTTTATTTCGAACTGGAAACCTGACAAGTTACATGGTATGTTATATCATTATACTAGAGTAGTAGGCAACTATAGATGAAGACAGGAGAGGATTGAACATGATTAAAGTTGGTATCGTAGGGTACGGTAACCTGGGTAAAGGTGTGGAGAAGGCCATTTCACAAAATGAGGATCTGGAACTGGTTGCGGTCTTTACGCGTCGTAATCCGGAGCAGATGGTCGCTGAAGGCACAGAGGTTCGTTTCGAGCATATCTCTGCGGCTGAGCAATACATAGGCAAAATTGATGTCATGATTCTGTGTGGTGGCTCGGCAACGGATCTTCCGGAACAGACGCCTGCCATCGCCAAATTGTTCAATACGGTAGACAGCTTCGATACACATGCCAAAATCCCTGAATTCTATAAGGAAGTTCATACTGCGGCAGAGCAAGGCGGACATGTGAGTGTCATCTCGACAGGATGGGACCCGGGCTTGTTCTCGATGAATCGTCTGCTTGCTCAATCCATTCTGCCAGAAGGCAAAGAATACACATTCTGGGGCAAAGGGGTCAGCCAAGGGCATTCGGATGCCATCCGCCGTGTTCCAGGTGTTAAAGCTGGTGTTCAGTACACCGTACCTGTCGAAGAGGTGATTAACCGCATTCGTGCCGGAGAGACACCTGAACTGTCCACACGCGACAAGCATTTGCGTCAATGCTATGTGGTGGCTGAAGAGGGTGCCAATCAGGATGAGATTCGTGAAACGATTGTATCCATGCCGAACTATTTCTCGGATTACGATACTACGGTGACGTTTATTACTGAAGAGCAGTTAAAGGCTGAGCACGAAGGCATGCCGCATGGCGGGTTTGTCATTCGCAGTGGAGTTACAGGCGCAGGTCAGAAACAAATTATTGAATTTGGTCTGAAGCTGGACAGCAACCCGGAATTCACAGCGAGCGTGCTTGTGGCGTATGCCCGAGCTGCACAGCGTCTGAGCCTGGAAGGGCAGAAGGGTGCGAAGACGGTATTTGATATTCCGCTGGGTCACCTGTCTCCGAAGTCGGCTGAGGACCTTCGCCGCGACCTGTTATAATACGGTAGGTAGTGCAAGTCAACAGGGCATTGCATTTGAATGGCTTTTTATCCTTTGTAAAATAGAAAATAATAGCCCGCCCTTCGCCTAAAGAAGGACGGGCTATTTGCTGTACAATCCTGCTCTACGCGTATTGGCTGAATCATGCCTAAGACCAATGCTCAGGCATATGCAGATGGACGGGCAGCTTGGTGCGGGCGTTGCCCTTAGCTGCATTGATTTGGGATTGTGTCAGGAAAATGCCGCCGGTCAGATCCGCTCCGCCAAGATGGGCATCACGCAAGTCGGCACCAATCCAATCGGCATGTCGCAGGTCCGCATTGCGAAGATCACAAGCAATCATCAGAGCACCCCGGAAGCTCGCGCCTCGCAGATCAACCCCTGTCAGATTCGCTCCTAAGAAGTCTCTTCCCGTACGTTTTTGGCTCTTCGGCTTTCCCTTTCCATGTTCACGACTCGTGGGTGGTGCACTGGCGCGTACCAATGTACTTGCCTTGACCAAAAGCTCGTTCACCATCGCACGATGAGCAGGAATGTCCAGGCGCAGCAGGGCCGATGGCTCCAGATTGGCAAGATGCTGTATCTCCTCATATCTTTCTCGCAGAGCCGCATGAAGTGTAGATGTTTCCGACCGCATCAGCATTTCATTCAGATAACTGAGCAGCTCGTGAAGTTGTCTCAGGGCAGGTAGGCAATCGAACATCTCGCTTGCGGATTCCGGATGATCTCGCCAATCCTTGCCTGCATAGGTTATCTGGGACAGCTTCTGTCCGGCGCCAAAACAGTCATACACGGTACAGCCCTTGAACCCTTTTTGCCGTAGCTGGGTATGTATTCCGCAGCGATGGTCTGTACGCAGGTTGGGACAGGGAGTACCACTGGATTTGTCAAAAGCAAAATCGGATGATTTGCCATAGGGCAAGGCAACACAGCACAGACCGAAACATTGCTCGCAGTCCGCGCTCAAATGAGGACCGGCTGTGGTGGTGTATGGTTGGTTAGACAAAATGCACACTTCCTTTAATAGTAAAAAAAACAGATTGAATCAGTTCAGTACCACTTTACCATTACACTAGGATTCGATCAATTCGAATCAGGAGTTTTGTTATCTCTACCGGGGGTAGACGCCGGCTTTGCATTTTAATCTTAAAATAGGGTTATTCAATTTGCAGGTACTACACTGCTGGTCATGTGGGGGAGAACAAATGCGGATAAGAAAGACGGGAATTAGTTTGTGGATTGCAGTATTGGTGACAAGTCTGTTGTATGGGTATGGACCGAACGTGCATGCCGACGCCGGTGGTCGAATGTGGGAAGTGGATGTAACCAGATATGACGGGTTTTCGGTCATTGATGCCAAGCCAACGGAGGATGGCGGATATATTTTGGCAGGCAGGAGCGGGAATCAGAGTGCGCTGCTGAAAACGGATGCGGAAGGTAAGGAGTTATGGCGTAAACAGCTGACCGAGGGAACGGAGCCGAGATACGATGTGAGAGCTGTTATTCCGCTGCGGGACAATGAGTACATGTATGCAGCAATCGATAACAATGATCTGAATCAATCCGTCATTGGCAAACTGAATGCAGATCAGGAGATTGCCTTTTCTGTAGTGGTCGAGGGCAGTGTAAGCTCCTTGCTCAAGACAGATCATGAACTGATCCTGTTAACCGGTTATCGGCGTTCTGCAAACGGTGAACTGGACCCAATGGCAGTCATGCTGAATCCAGGAAGCAGTCAGATATTTAATACAACCTATGCGCAGCCCTATAATCAATTTATACACGCCAGCCTTCGCTCCTTTAAGGGCACCCACCTCATTGGAGGTTCGACCCAACAGGATGGAGTCAGCTGGTATACCGATGCGCTCCTGACAGAAGTGAATTTGGCAGGTGTGCAGGTCAATCAGAGAACATATGGTACACCGGATGCAAGCGAAACGATTGAGGCTATGGCACCAGTGAATGATTTTGGGTATATTCTGACGGGAAATGTGGTCATTGGCTCTAAACAGGAGATCATGCTGCTTAAACTGGATGCCAATCTGGACCAAGAGTGGATGAGGACATATCCTGTAGGAAACCATGGTGTGGACGTAAAGCTGGCTTTTGAAGGGGGATATGTGGTATCAGGCACGGATAGCGATCTGAACATGCTTGTATTGAAAACCGATGAAGCAGGCAATATGCAGTGGGTTCACCACCTATCCGAAAAGGGATCAGGTTCAAGCACCAAACAAAACCCTGATGGGAGTTACTCGTTTCTAGGCGGGGACGACAATGGTGGATGGTATGCCCTTCGGGTTGCTGCGCCTGAACAAATTGCCGTGGACGATCTAGCCAATCTTATTGTAGGCACAACACCCGATATGGAGTTTTCAACTAATGCTGGCGTGAGCTATACTTCCTTTGCCGTTGAACCATCACCGACTTTTCCCGGGAATGAAGAGGTGTGGGTAAGGTATCGGAAAGACAGGGAACAAGGTTATGGTGCGGGCCAAGTCCAGGTTCTACAATTTACTGCCAATGCAGCAGATGCCCGTTTGCACAAGCTGGCTATCGATGGATTGCCCTTGACCGGATTCGATCCTGAGCTTGAAGAGTATACGATCCAAGTCTCGAAGGATGCATCATCCATCACGGTAACAGCCAGTACGTATGAACCCGCTGCCAGCCTGCTTCTTGATGGACAGTCTGCACAATCGGGCCAGGGCGTAAATGTGCCTGTAATTGCGCCAACGCAGGACGTCGTTATTGAAGTTACAGCGGCGGACAGGATCAATCAACGAAATTATACCCTACATGTCGTTCAAGAGACTGATCCGGCTACAGGGGAACCGGGAGGACCTGAGAACCCGGAAAACCCGGAAAACCCGGAAAACCCGGGAAATCCAGAGACTCCAGAGGAACCCCCTGTGCAGCCAGAAAATCCATCTGTCCCATTGGTTCCAAGTGTTCCCTCATCTCCAATGGGACAGCAAAGTGCACCGGCTGCACCTGCCATCTCGTCCAACTTAACAGGGCTGAACGTTTCGCCAGGCAAACTTGAACCTGCATTTTCCCCGGAGCAGTTTCGCTACCGGCTAACATTGACAGCAGATACCTCTGCGGTAACCCTGCATTGGCCTGTGATCGGACAAAATATTACGGTGAACGGCTCACCGGCGCAGCAGGGCAATATTACGCTGGTGAACCTGAACCCTGGCAGCAATCCGGTTACGATCGGTGTCAAAGGTTTGGATGACGAGGCCAAGGAATATTACATTGATATCGTTCGGGGTGAGACAGTGTCTTCTGAATCGGAGGAGGGGCCTGCTCTCGGGCAAGATCTCATTGCCATTGAAGGGCAGAGGGATTGGGCAGATCGGGCGATGGCGATTGCGGCTCAAAAGGGCATTGTGCAGGGGTATGGAGATGGCACCTATAGACCGCATGAAATCCTTACCCGGCTGGAATATGCCGTTATGCTGCAACGAATGCTTCAATTGCCTTTGAGGGAAAGAGAGGCAACACAGCGTAGCTTCAAGGATCAGGAGAATATTCCGGCTTGGGGGCTCGAGGCCGTATTAGCGGTAAGTGAAGCAGGCATTATGCAGGGCTATCCGAATGGAAAGTATGCCCCTGATCTTGCCATAACCCGGGCAGAGATGTCTGCCATTGTAGTTAGAGCTTTTCAGTTGAAGAACGAATTGGATTCGGCGAATTCTGCGTTACCGTCTTTCCATGATGTGGATCAGGTGGCCCTGTGGGCACGCCCCTACGTGCAAATCTTGCAACAGCACGGTATTGTCAAAGGCAGAGCCAATAACAGGTTTGCTCCACAGGATAATCTCACCCGTGCTGAGGCGGTAATGGTTCTGCTTCGCATCCAGCAGATGCTGGATTCATAACCAATCACATGTCACATATGAAATGAACATACACTTGTGTTGCATCCTAACGTAATTAACATAAAGGGCAGCTCTCCCGGGGAGAACTGCCCTTTATTTATCTTAGGAAAAATGTCATTACACTGGCTGGCAAATTCCTGTGGTGAATGGGTTTGCCTAAGTTAGACGATACCTTGCGCGAGCATGGCATCTGCCACTTTCAGGAAGCCAGCGATGTTCGCTCCAGCAAGCAGGTTACCTGCACAGCCATACTCATCCGCTGCCTGAACACAGCTGGTGTAGATGTTAGACATAATGTCATGCAGCTTGGCGTCCACTTCTTCAAATGACCAGGACAACCGCATGCTGTTCTGCGACATTTCAAGTGCGGACACGGCAACTCCGCCAGCATTAGCCGCTTTGGCTGGTCCAAACAGAACGCCTTCTTTATGGAACACATCAATCGCAGCCAAAGTGGAAGGCATATTCGCTCCTTCACCGATCGCTTTAACTCCGCCTTGCACGAGCAATGCAGCAGCCTGTTCGTCGATTTCGTTTTGCGTTGCACAAGGCAGCGCGATATCACAAGGGATAGACCAGATGCCTTCACAGCCTTCGGTATACACGGCATGTGGATGCTCTTTGACATATTCGCTGATCCGCAGACGATCAACCTCTTTTAATCTTTTTACGGTATCTAGATTGATTCCTTGAGCATCATAGATGTAACCACCGGAGTCACTACACGCCACAACATTAGCTCCAAGTTCCTGAGCCTTTTGAATGGCATAGATGGATACATTACCCGAAACCGGAGACAACAACCGTGCTGTCCTTGAAGCTCAGTCCTTTGGATGCCAGCATTTCCTTCACAAAGTACACGCATCCGAATCCGGTAGCTTCCTTACGTGCAAGACTTCCTCCGTATAGGAGCCCTTTACCTGTAAGTACGCCGGCTTCATGTCCACCGCTGATACGTTTGTACTGTCCGAACATATAACCGATTTCCCGTGCACCTACACCGATGTCGCCTGCAGGTACGTCCGCATCGGAACCGATATATTTGTACAGTTCAGTCATGAAGCTTTGAGTGAAACGCATAACTTCCAGATCTGATTTTCCTTTTGGATCGAAGTCGGAACCACCTTTACCACCGCCGATTGGCAGACCAGTCAAGGCATTTTTGAAAATCTGCTCGAACCCAAGGAATTTAACGATTCCCGAGTAAACAGAAGGATGGAAGCGAAGTCCGCCTTTGTACGGACCAATTGCGCTGTTGAATTGAACACGGAATCCACGGTTTACTTGTACCTTACCTTGATCATCTACCCAAGGCACGCGGAACGTAATAACACGTTCTGGCTCAACAAGCTGTTCAAGCAAGCCATTCTCCCGATATTTCGGGTGAGCTGCAATGACAGGAATAAGCGAGTCCAGGATCTCTTTGACAGCCTGATGGAATTCACTTTCCTGTGGATTTCTGGCGATAACCGATTCGTAAACGGAATGAACATAATCTGCGGCAGATACTTGAGTTGAATCTTTAGTTATAGTCGACACTTTTCAATGCACTCCTTTATTGTGTTAAAGTCTTGGGATGGCTATTTGTATAAATTGCATAAAAGTTTGTAGTTAAATATACAGGAAACAAAATAAAAATACGAGATGAAAATCCATAAAATGTTTTTTATGGCGTTATTAAAATCTTCTATGGATCTGTCATACGATGTAAAGGTTAAGTTTGGAAGCCGGGTAGGCTGCCCTTTTATCCTTATACAACGCAAAGTTAACGGAATAGCTGGATTAAAAAAATAGTTTTGGTAAGATGGTAGTAAGACCGCGGGATCCGTGGTTTTTTTATCTATATGAAGGAGGAGAACAACATGATGAAGAAAAACATGCGAATCAACATGGAGAACAGGGCTTGTATAGGAGGTGAGATTTATTATGAACCGTAGGTCCTCCTTTCAAAACTGCAGAGAAATGCTGGTGAACCAGCTCATTATATTCGGTGAAGAGAAAAGAACATTTCTCGACGCCTATTTTGACGTGCGTGATCCGGAACGCTCGCAGATGGAACGGCTGCTCGCGAACTATACGACGTGTGTGGAGAAGCTGCTTCTCGGTGCAGATGAAGCTCTGGACTCGGTGGTACTCATTGGTAGCTTGATCCGGTTTGAATACGTTGATTTTCACACATCCGATTCATTCACCATTGGTATGCCGGATGACGCGGACCCGGATGCGGGCGTATTTCCTTCCTCTCCCCTGTGGGCCGGCAATTACTGCTTGGACTTAAGGGAGAAATAAGGTCGATTAATATACCAGCTGGCTCCATGCGGGTACGTATTACGGATATTACGTTGAACAATGAATCCTTGAACAGGATGTCTACTGGGGGTGCAGATCATGCACTTTAAAGAGACGGATTTGCCGGGAATTGGACGCAAATACTGGCTGCACACACGCAGCGGTGAGCATTTGGTCATCGTCATCCATAATGATGAGCGACGTGACCTGTTTCACATGGAGTCAGGTGATTCGCCTGAAGAACTGGGAGACATGGTGTCACTGGTCACACTGGATGATGATGAGGCACGTGCGGTAGCGGCTATTGTTGGCGGCATGACGTACAAACCAACGTTTCAGGATGAGCGTGAAGTGATGCTGGAGGGGCTGTTAATTGAATGGCTCCGTATTGAACCGCATTCAGAGAGCATAGGAAGAACGATCGGAGAACTGAATATTCGCCAGGCAACAGGTGCGGTTATTCTGGCTGTGGTCGAGAAGAACAGGATGAAGCAGTTTAATCCGGGTCCGGACTATACCTTTACTGCGGGGCTACGGTTGTTGTCGCTGGGGAACGGGATCAAATCAAACTGTTAAAACGGTTGTTATCCAATGGACGGCTCTAGCCTATGGATATGCTCATATTCGAAGTGGGAATTGCCGTTGCGCTGATTACACTTACGGGGCTAATATCTGCACGATTACGATTTTCGGTCATACCTTTCTATATCCTGATTGGCATGGCTGTTGGACCGCATGCACCACAGATCGGCATTGTGGATCTGCGTTTTATCGAAAGCTCGTCATTTATTGAATTTATGGGCAGGCTGGGCATTCTGTTTTTACTTTTTTATCTGGGGCTTGAATTCTCGGTATCCCGTCTGCTGAAATCAGGCAAAGCCATTCTAACCGGAGGCATGTTCTACGTTGGACTAAATTTTGCTTCCGGTCTGCTACTGGGTTGGTTTATGGAACTTCCGCTCAAGGAAACGTTGGTAGTCTGTGGCATTATGACGAGTTCTTCCACAGCTATTGTGGCTAAAGTACTCGTCGATTTGAAGCGCACGGCGAACCCGGAGACGGAGATTATTATGGGTATGATCATGTTTGATGATCTGTTCATCGCCATTCATATTTCGATCCTGACGGGACTTGTACTGAGTGGGGCTACCTCATTCCTAAGCGTCTTTCTTGTATCCCTGTCTGCGCTGCTGTTCATTGTACTATTTCTGATTATAGGCAGGAAATGCATCAAGTATATCGATAAAGCACTCAACATCAAATCATCGGAGTTATTTCTGCTCACGGTTATGACGCTGCTCTTTCTGGTGGCGGGTTTCTCGGAAACGCTGCATGTGGCCGAGGCGATTGGGGCTTTGATGATGGGGCTGGTTCTGGGGAATCGAGACATGCCAGCCGAATTGAGCATCAGATCATGCCGTTCAAAGATTTCTTTGGTGCCATTTTCTTTTTCAGCTTTGGCCTGACCATTGAACCTTCATCCCTCGGGGGTGCCGTTGGCATGACCGTCATTGCCGTGATTCTCACCATTGCCAGCAACTATGGTGCGGGCATGATCGCTGGCAGACTCTCCGGGATGTCTGCACGTGCTTCTCTTAATGTTGGATTCACGCTGGTGTCCCGTGGAGAGTTCTCCATCATTATGGCGAACATCGGCAAGGCCGGAGGTCTGATGGCATCCATTCAGTCTTTTGCCGTGTTATATGTGTTGATTCTGGCAGTGCTTGGCCCGATTCTGACTAAAGAATCGCCATGGATTTACAGTCAATATGCTCGTTTGAGGAAAAGAATGAAACGAAAGGAGACGGGATGAATTGTGCATCTGTTTGCCACGTCTTTACAGCGTAGGTTCGTACACAGATGCAAACACGTATTGAATCCTAATCCACTGATAAACCGTACACGCCACACTGCTTGGAGTAAATTCTCTCCTTGGTGTGGCGTTTATTGTATCGGGGATGTCCATCCCTTTATTGACAGATGTATGAAGGCTGTTATACAAAGAAGTATACTTATGGACGTATGTTTTAATGAAAGGTCGTGCAATGCACGGCCTTTTTTTGGATATAGGATCACGCTCATGCAATCTGAATGGGACTGATCTATGACAAGAGGAGAATGTACCGCATGGATAATCTGCCTTCATATCATTCAACATATCATTATTGGAAACAGTATCAAGCCTTCTTTCCGGAAGAATTCAGGCTAGGAGATCATGCGAATCCTGAAGAGGAGTGGTGGGAATCGAACGGGGTTCATCTGCACATCGATCGTCTTCCCGTGCCCGAGTCGCCGATCAAAATTCTGTTCATTCACGGAGCCGGAGGCAATGGCAGGTTGCTCGCCCCTTATGCCCGAATGCTGCACCTCCGAGGCTATGAGGTAGTATCGCCAGATCTTCCACCGTATGGGCTAAGCTATGCGTCGTCTGGGACACGTCTCAATTATGACCTGTGGATCAAGCTGCTTGTTTCACTCGCATAAGAAAGACGGCAAGCCGATCGTGGTGTTGGGAAGCAGCATAGGGGGAATGCTGGCGTATCACACGAGTGCACGCAGTGAGCACGTACAAGGCTTAATCGTAACAACCTTTGTGGACACGAGTGATGCTGATATGCGTGACCAGCTTGCGCCAAACCGTGTGATTAGCCGATGGGGCAAACGTATGATGGACCAGTTCCCCGGCCTGCTTGATCGTATCCGCATCTCCGTCAAACAGGTATCACGAATGCAACTGATTACCAATAATTCGGATTTAACCCGACTTATTATGAATGATCCACAAGCGGCAGCGACGCGTGTCCCATTGGAACTGTTAAGAACATTCCTGAATAAGAAGCCGGAGGTAGACCCGGAACAGTTTGATCAATGTCCTGTCCTGCTGGTTCACCCTGAACTGGACCCGATGACACCATTACGGTTCAGCCAATCTTTTTTTGATCGATTGAAAGTGGAAAAGGAATGCGTAGTGTTGGAAGGAGCGGGCCACTTCCCTATAGAACAGCCAGGGCTGAATCAATTGGAGGAAGCCGTGTTACGATTTTTACATAAGATTCAAGCAAAACATTCATGAAAATTGGATTCGAATGTTCTCTATATGAACCGCGACTCCGCCCACTTGAATTTTTGTAATTTCATTGGAAATGTCCAGCGTTAATTTGGCTCGGATCTCCGAGGGACGGTTCAAGATGTATCCTTGTCTAATCGTATAGATTGTATCAATGGGATCTGAAAGTTGGTTGTATTTATGTAAATAACAGAGTAAAGCACCGTTAGATGTACCTGTTGCGCTCTCTTCTGGAATATCGTAAAGGGGAGCAAAATTCCGGCATTCTGCCAGAGCGATCTCTGCATCTGGTTCGAGTGCAAACACGTGATAACCTACGACATGGTTAGCTTTGCTAATTTCAGCGATAAGCTGAAAGTCAGGAATGATTTTTGACAGAACATCAACATGGTTAACCGCAATCAAGATATCTCGTAATCCGGTAGACACGATCTGCACAGGTAATTCGGCGTGCAAATCTTCTGTAGGAATACCCAGAGAATCCGCAATGGTTTGTCGGTCAACAATCTCTCCAAACTCTGGTAGCGCCTGAGACAGATAGACTTCACCATTATTCTGGACAACCACTTCGAGGATTCCGGCCAGTGTCTCCAGTGTGTACATACCTACCTCAACGATATGCTGTGCTTTCATTAAATAAAATAAAGCAATCGTTGCATGCCCGCATAGATTAACTTCATCACTAGGGGTGAAGTAACGAACTTTGAAATCAGCCTGATCCGATGGCATAACAAATGCCGTCTCTGAAAATCCAACTTGTCTGGCAATCTCCTGCATCTGGGATTCGGATAAGTGTCCTGCTTGTAAAACAACTCCTGCAGGGTTTCCGCCTAGAGGTTTATCGGAAAATGCATGTAACGTACTTACTTCAATGTCCACAATGCTACCTCGCTTGTTCGGTTATTTAGGTTCAACAGTTCTACATTATATCATGGTTCGTGATCAGGATTGTGACCCCAAACCTGCTGCGAATTCGTGAATATAGGTCAAGTGCACGATCGGGAAGGGTAATGAAGAAGGAGAGCATAACGATAATCCTATGGAAAGGCTGGTATCTCTAATGAAAGCCATTGTGATTGAAGAGTTCGGTGGAGCGGAACAATTGAAGGAAAAGGAAATGACCAAGCCGACATGTGGAGTGAATCAGGTGCTGATCCGCATTCATGCTACTTCTGTGAACCCGGTGGATTTTAAAATCAGACAAGGTCATATGAAAGAGGCTGCGGATTCTTTCCCACTCATATTGGGCGGGGATGTCGCCGGTACGGTAGAAGAAGCGGGTTCCAATGTGGCGAGGTTCAGAGCGGGAGATCGTGTATTTGCCCGTCCTCGTCATTTCGGAACCTATGCAGAATATGTGGCCGTGGATGCGGACATCATTGCCCGTATTCCAGAGAAACTGAGCTTCGAGGAAGCAGCTGCTATACCATTAGCAGCCATGACGGCCTGGCAGGCACTTGTTGAACATGGACGGCTTGCCAAAGGACAGAAGGTTCTCATTCACGCGGGAGCAGGTGGTGTAGGAACCTATGCCATTCAGATCGCCAAATATCTTGGCGCTGAAGTGGCTTCCACCGCAAGTGAATCGAATGAGGAATTGCTCCGTTCGCTGGGTGTGGATCATTTTATCAATTATAAAAAAGAAGACTTCTCGGAGATTCTCTCCGGTTATGATGTCGTGCTGGACACGATGGGTGGCGACATTCAACGTGATAGCTTCAAGGTATTAAAGCCCGGTGCACGTCTGGTATCGCTTGTGGAACAACCGGATGAAACGCTGGCTAAGGAAGCAGGTGTAACCGCCAACGTGTTCATGATGGAACCCAAAGGAGACCAACTCGATCAGTTGGCTGAGCTCGCTGCTGAGGGCAAGCTGAGACCCATTATTGATGAGACATACCCCTTGAGTGAACAAGGTCTGCGTGAAGCACACGAAAAAAGCGAAACCCATCATACACGCGGAAAACTGGTCATACGAGTAGAATAGATGAGGTTTACCGTTGAATGTTTAAGTTAGCTTTTTGTTCTAACGTACACCTCCTAAAATTGACATTGGACATACCTATATGGGGAACCGGTGAGATTTTAGGAGGTGTATTTTTTATGCGTAAAGAGAGCACACGAATAATATAATTTGAAAGAATGGAATATTACGGTATATACTTGATGTAAGTGTTGAAAGGAATGAGAACGATGTAGTCTATGGAGACTTAGATCCCAAGGCCAGATCTCCGCCTTAATTCAGATATGAGTGAGGTAGGAGTAAATAAACCTTAGGAGGATCTATAATGAAAAATAATATTTGGACAGGTCATAAAGTTAGATTACGTGCAATTCTCCCAACTGATTGGGATAAGTTCCACAATAATGATTCTGATTCTGACTGTGCTAGACTAAATTTCCCAAGATCAGAAGAGGGTACCAAGGCTTGGGCTGAATTCCAGGCATCTCGTGGTTCTGATGGGGATAAAATTATGCTCGCGGTCGAGACTATAGATGGAGTATTAGTAGGAAGTATAAGTTCGAATAACTGTGATACCCGAAATGGAACTTTTACGTACGGTGTTGCTATCTTCAGAGAATTCTGGCGCAATGGTTATGCTTCAGAAGCTGTAAAAATATTGTTGCGATATTACTTTGAGGAGTTACGCTATCAGAAAGTTACCGCACATATTTATGCTTTTAATGAAGGTTCACTAGAACTTCATGAGCGTCTTGGATTTGTCCAAGAAGGGAAACTCAGAAATATGGTATTCACTAATGGACAGCATTACGATGAATATCTCTATGGTTTGACTAAAAGTGAATACTCGAAAATGAAGATATGAGAGTAGGCTACCCTAGTGGTAGCCTTTTTTCAAATAACGGGAAACGATAAATTAAATCTGAGGCGGATGTAGGCTGAATGATTTCTTCAGTTGGTGCCCCGTTTTGATGATGTTCCTTTTCAAATGCAAATCAAGTAGACAATCTGATATTGAAATACAATGGGAGGTTATCTGATGGTTGATGTTTTTGCTGTATCAGACATTATTGTTAAACATATTAAGACTCATTACCCTCAAGACGTTGCAATTGTCGGCTATTACGGATCATATTTGCAGGGGCGAGCGACTGAACGTTCGGATTTGGATTTCTTCTTCATTCCAGCGACGGCCAAGGGTAGAGAAGCGGAGTGCCAGTTTATGATCGACGGTATCAGTTTTGATTTCTGGCCCATCGGATGGGATCGTGCTGAACGGATGGCAACATCTGAAGAATGGAATACGACGATTATAGCAGACTGTGAATTGTTATATGTCCGATCAGATGATGATCTAGTCAGATTCATGGAACTTCGCGAAACAATATCGAACATGGGGAGTAAAGCCAGAACATCGGATATGATCAACAAAGCTGAATCCGCACTAAAGGAATGCTTGATCAGCATAGCTAAAATGCGTCTTTCCAAAAATGCCAAGGATCTTTCCTATTGTCGAACCCAGGCTCAAGAGATTGCGGGAAACATTTTCATGTCGCTTGGCTTTTTAAACCAAATTTACTATAAGCGCAGTTGGGGTCACTATCGTGAGCAAGTTAGAAATCTCCCCATTAAACCGGATCAACTGGACCCATTCCTTGATACCATTATGTTCAGCCTTTCTCCAGATGAAATAATATCAGCGTGCGAGAATCTGACAGCGGATACACTTTGTCTCATATCGGAGCGACAAAACAGCCAAGAAGAGCTTCGCTCTTATAAAGAGCAACTGCGGGGGTACTACGAAGAGGAAAAAGGTATGATAAATAAACTGTTAACCGCGTGCGAAAAAGGCCATTACGAAACAGCTTTCTTCGTTGCTATTGGGGTGCAAGACGGGTTATCCCGAATATTGTACGCGGCAGAAAAGGGACGCTGGCCTGGCATTATTGACATGGGTGAGCATCGCGAGTTTTACGTTAATTATGGGTATCCTGATCTGGTTGCACTGTTAAATCCAAACGATTTTGAACCGTTGCGATTAGCCGTCCTGCAGCTTATAGATCAGTTGGAGAATCAGCTTAAAAGAGAAGGCGTATCTATCAACCAGTTCGACTCTGTTGCTGAGTTCGAATTATTTTACATAAACAGAGTTTGAGGACAGGGAATAATGAGGCGGAATGAATTCCAAAATGGATAATAAGAAGGCAAGTCTGTGTTTAATTATTATCAAATTTAAAAACTTTACTGACGGAAGATGTCAGTAAAGTTTTTTTATAATAGGGGTATCAAATAGAAGGGGAGTGCATTATGCATATCAAAAAAGTGTATCTTTATGTATTTAATACGATGTCAGACTGGGAGGTGGGTTATTTAATTGCTGAACTAAACTCGGGAAGATATTTTAGAAAAGGGCTGAGACCGATAGAGGTGGTTACCGTGGGTGTTGATAAAAGTCCGGTGACTACCATGGGAGGGATGGACATACTGCCTCGCGTTTCTGTGGATGAGTGTATGTTAGAAAGCACGGATGTGTTGGTTCTTCCGGGTGGAGATACTTGGATGGGAACCATTCACGAACCGATATTGAAAAAAGCTGCGACATCATTAGAACAGGGTCATATTGTTGCGGCAATTTGTGGGGCAACCGTTGGACTCGCAAGGATGGGATTGTTAGACTCCAGAAGTCATACAAGCAACGATCTGGACTATTTGAAAATGATTTGTCCTCATTACATGGGAGAAAAATACTATGAGAGGGTACCGGCCGTAACGGATAACAATTTGGTTACTGCATCCGGCATAGCACCGTTGGAATTCGCGATGCATGTATTGAAGGTACTGGATGTATTTACACCGGAGACTTTAGATTCATGGTTCAATCTATATCAGACTCATGATCCAAAATACTTTTTCGAGTTAATGAATTCTATCAAATAGTTGGTATTTCGATATTTTCGCATAGGGTGGAATAAGATATAATAGGAGGAATTTATTCCATTCTATGTATGAGGTGATTCGGATGTCCAATGAGCTCATTCAAGCGATTCAATTATTAAAAGAAAAGAAGTGGGTGGATCTGACTCATACGTTTGGTCCGGAATCTCCACATTTCTCAGCTTTTGCTGCGGCACAATTTGATACGTTGTTTAATCACGATCAAGGCTTCTTTGCCCAGAGTTTCAGGTTTCCCGGACAATATGGTACGCATCTGGATGCACCGATTCACTTTGTGCGTGATACCCGTTATCTGGATGAATTGGGGTTGAAGGAGCTTGTGCTACCACTGGTAGTCATTGATCAATCTGAGGCTGTAGAGAGCAATCCGGATTTCACGCTGGATGTCGAGCATATTCTTGAGTTTGAAAAAGAGCATGGTGTGATTGAAGCTGGCAGCTTTGTAGCACTGCGTACCGATTGGAGCAAACGCTGGCCCAGTCATGAAGCCTTCGACAACAAGGATGCAGAGGGAAATAGTCATGCACCCGGATGGTCAGTCAGTGCGCTAATGTTTTTATTCGAGGAAAGAAAAATACAGGCGATTGGTCATGAAACCTTCGATACCGATTCAGCCGTGGATTATCAAAAGAACGGGTCGCTTCTGGCGGAATATTATGTACTTGCCCAGGATACATATCAGGTAGAGCTGTTAACGAATCTAGATCAGGTGCCGGCCAAAGGTGCGGTGATCTTCAATATCGTACCCAAGGCGGAAAAGGCGTCTGGCTTTCCAGTCCGCTCGTTTGCCATACTGCCGTAAAACAAGGTTGAATATAGGTATATCGAAATTTGACTCACACACAGTTCTTACCCAATGATCCGAATATGTAAATAGCAAGGGAGATGTATCTCTCTTCTGATTGTCGAGAAACCCAGGTCATGTTAAGGACCTTGGGTTTTTCTTGTGTTCAGGCAAGGAGAGCAGATATGAAATACTCAATTCATAGGGGCATTTGGACCGATCTTGTGTTAACATGTGCACTAACTAACCCAATAGCTTGATTGAGAAGGGGATACCATGTCCATTCGAATAAAAATGTTGCTGTCCTTCACGGGAATGCTCGTCATAAGTTTGCTGTTCATCCTGCTTACGGCAAGTCTGTATACAATTGCGGCGACAGGTGATCTGCAGGGTTTTCGCGATATATACAAAGTACATTATCAGGTCAACCCACTCACGGAACAGGGAGAAACGATCTTTCAAGAGATGAAGTTTCTGGCCAAAAATGATCCCGATGAACTGCAAAACAAGGTTTTGCTGCGCGAGTACGATATGAAGCTTCGAGCCGAGAAGTCAGGACTCTACGTCAGACGGGAGAATAGCCAGATCTTCGAATCGCTGACCTTCAACCAGCCAGAACTGAGACAAGCACTGCCTGCCTATGATCTTAACAATTATCAGATTCGCAGTACCTTCAACATAAGTGAGCGATTCTATGCATATGCGAAATTTGATTTTAAATATTCAGATGGGGAACGAGGGAGCATCTTCGTCATTCGAGAGAGAAGTCCTTTTGCGGAACTTACTCGCAAGCTGCTACCTGTGATGTCACTTCTGCTCATCGGTGTCCTCATCATCGCGAATCTGCTCTTATTCCGCTGGATCACTCGCAGCTTTATTAAGCCATTGAATCAACTTCGGAATTCAGCCGAACAGATTAAGGATGGGAATTTGTCCTTCAAGCCTCAAGTTAGCTCCAATGATGAGGTTGGACAACTCAGCGAAGCATTTGAGAGCATGAGGAATCAATTGCAACGCTCCAATGAGTTACGCCAGCAAGACGAAGCGAATCGCAGAGAACTCATCTCCAACATTTCGCATGACCTCCGCACGCCGATCACTAATATTAAAGGTTATATTGAGGGGATTTCGGGATGGAGTTGCGAATACTCCGGAAAAAATGGAATCATACGTAAATATTATTCACTCGAAAGCAGTTAGCATGGATAAGTTGGTGGATGAACTATTTCTGTATTCGAAGCTCGACTTGAATCAGGAACCCTTCCATTTCAAAGTGGTAGATCTTGTCGATTTCCTGGAAGACAGCATTGAAGAGTTAAGATACGATCTTGAGGACAAAGGGGTGCTCTTGCATTGGGAAAATCGGGCGTCTGATCCGGTCATGGCTTCTGTGGATCTGGATAAATTAAAACGAACCGTTGTCAATGTAGTGGATAATGCCCTCAAATATATGGAGAATGAACAAAAACGATTCGGCATTACACTTCAAGCAGATGACGAATGGACTACGATAGCCTTTAAGGACAATGGCAGGGGAATACCGGAAGAGGCGCTGCCTTATATATTTGAACGCTTTTATCGAGCGGAGCAATCCCGCAATTCCTCAACAGGAGGAAGTGGATTGGGACTGGCGATAGCCCGCCAAATCATCGATGGACACGGAGGCTACATCTGGGCGAAAAGTAATCCCGATGATGGCACAATCATTTATATCAAACTCAAACGGCTGAATGAAGAGTGGAGGCTAGTTGGTAATGACAAACATCTTGATTATTGAGGACGAAACAACGATTGCGGAATTGGAACGGGACTACTTTGAACTCAACGGGTTTTCGGTGGAGCTCTGCCATAACGGAGATGAAGGGCTAAAGCTGGCTCTGGAGGGAAGTTACAATCTCATTATTGTTGATCTGATGCTTCCGGGACTGGACGGCTTTGAATGTTGCAGGCGCATTCGTGAGGTAAAGGAGGTGCCGATCCTTGTCGTCTCCGCGAAGAAGGAGGAGATCGATAAGATTAGAACGTTCAATTTGGGGGTTGATGATTTTATTACAAAACCGTTTAGTCCAAGTGAGTTGGTTGCAAGAGCAAAGGCTCATTTGACCCGATATGAGAGATTGCTTGGCAAAAGCAAACCAGCCGAACAAGATGAGATCCATATTCGCGGGCTTCATATCGACAAGAGCGCGCGCCGCGTGTTTGCTAATGGCGAAGAGGTAGCAATTACAACCAAGGAATTCGATCTACTCGTATTTCTTGCGAGTCATCCCAATCGGGTATTCAGCAAACCCGATCTTTTCGAGCGGATCTGGAGCATGGATTCCAGCGGAGATATTGCGACGGTTACCGTCCATATTCGCAAACTGCGTGGGAAGCTGGAGGCAGATCCCAAAAATCCGGAGTATATTGAAACCGTCTGGGGTGCGGGTTACCGGTTCACCATATAAGTTTCGAGAAAAATTAGATTCAGTTTATAATTTTTTAATATTTTTGTCCTTGGGAGTTTCTTTTTGTCCTCTATTCTATAGTTACAGGCAACTTCAACCTATAGAGGAGGAATTCAGATATGAATCCTATAACCCGGAAAATGGCTACATTTTTAACGATAACTGCATTAGGCGCTACAGCATTCCCGCTAACTGCCAATCAGGCACAAGCAGCTACATACGTTACTAACGTTGCAACTACTGCGACACAGCTTACTGACCACCAGATTGAGGCTGCCATCAAGAAACTGAACAGCTTGGGGATTATGAATGGATATGCAGATCAATCGATGGGTGAGCGTAGGGCCATTACCCGTGCTGAATTAGCATCATTGGTATTTAAGACGTTTAATCTGGAGGGCAAAACGGGAGAACGTGTAGAATTAACAGACATCAGTCCTAAAGCATGGTATGCGCCGTATGCATCAAAGCTCGTTGAACTTGGTATTATGCAGGCGAACAATGGACAATTTCATGCGCAAAGTCAAGTTACGGATGCAGAACTGGAACAAGTCGTATCCAAAGCGATGCAGCGTGATGTGAAATCCGTTCATCATTGGATGAGTACTTTTTACTCCGAGAACGGTTCGACCACGCGCGGTGAAACGGCGGTGTTGTTGCAAACGGCCCATCAGGCCATTCCTTCGGAGCAGGCTCAAATCCAGAGCGTTAAATCACTGAATGCAATTACCTTAATCGTCACGTTCGATAAGCCCCTGACATCAGCAAATGAAGTGTTTTCCAAGGCACAAACCGATTTTGCGCTTAGTGGTGGATTGACGTTGACCAACATGCCTCGTCTGAAAACAGGGTCCATCGCGACTTACATCGTTCCAACGTCCGTTCAACATGCAGAAGAAGTGTACAGTCTCAGGTATAAAGGTCGGGATGCGGGTACCTTTGAAGGCAGTGGTACAAAATTAAGCATGACAACTGCTAGTCAAATAACGAATGATACATTCGAGATTGAAGCATTACAAGAGGACGGTGTAGTGGATTACGGCTATATCATTTCGGCCTACAGCGGTGGTCGAGGGGCCAATGCGTTTGTATTGAATGACCAAGAACAAGCAGAAGGCAGAACGTTTCAAATTATCTCTTCCATGCAGGTAAGACAAGTCGTGATTACGCCAGAAGGTGGCGAGCCAATCGTTGCCAAATATGTTCCGTTCACGCAATCGACAGATGGCAAACAAGAACCGAAGTTCCGTTTGCCTGAAGGACAAACTTTGCAATCCGGTGTCACGTATACCGTTTCATCTGACTGGGCCAACATCAATAACGCTTCGTTCGTCGCGAGATCGTTTGATGCGCTGAAGGTTGCGAATGCTCAAGCTGTGAGTGAAACTTCAATTGAAGTTTCACTGGCACAAGATCCTGGGGATGAACTCTTCTCTGGTCGAAGTGTAACATTAACTTCACCTAGCGGGGCCGTTGTTACAGCCACTTATAAATATTCAAGCCGGAAAGGTGCAACGGGCTTATTCGATCTTGTTAATGATGACAAGTTGATCCCAGGGATCACCTATACGATAAGTCCAGTTGGCGATTGGAGTGTTGCTTCTTCGGTAACAGTGGCACTGTAATAAAGGAGGCAGTATGAGTAAGTCGCTGATGATGATAATTCTAATAAGCAGTATTTTTGTCGTTCAAGGCTGTGTACCTGAAGTGAGAGATGACTCGATGGTGGAGGAGAAGGCATTGACTTCACCAGATGAACAGCTATTTAAGGCAGCTGAGGGTAGAGACAGCGAAAGTATCGGAAAATGGATTCAAGAAGGCGCCAATATCAATGCTCAAGATCAGAGCGGAAGAACCGCTGCCATGATTGCAACATACAACAATGATCTGGCAACAGCTAAACTGTTGATACAAGCGGGTGCAGATGTTAATGTACAGGATGATATGAAGAATACCCCGTTTTTGTACGCTGGCGCTGAAGGTTACTTGGATATTTTGAAGCTGACAATTGAGGCGGAAGCCGACCCATCGATAACGAATAGATATGGAGGGACGGCACTTATTCCAGCTTCGGAGCACGGCTACGTTGATGTGGTACGAGAACTTCTGACCCAAACCTCAGTAAATGTGAACCATGTTAATCAACTGGGGTGGACAGCCCTGCTGGAAGCAATCATTTTAAACGATGGCAATAAACGGCAACAGGAGACGATTCAATTACTCATTGATCATGGAGCAGATGTGAACCTTATGGATCGTGATGGAATATCACCGCTTATTCATGCGAGGAATAAAGGTTTTAAGGAAATCGAAGAGATTCTAGTCCGCGCTGGTGCGAAATAGAGCATCGTTTGTATTTTGCATCATTCGTTTTAGATGAAGAGGCATACAGATAAATAATAAAGGAGGCATATTCCGCCTCCTTTTTATGTGGTTACTTTTGATCCGATGAGGGATCCTGATTAAACCGTTGTGAAATTTTCTTCTCTGTTTTCTTACGCCGTATCCAGCGCTTGAAAATACCTTCTTCTTTTCTTCCCTGCAGTGTTTCTTTCATGCCTTGGATCATAAATTCGGATCTTCGTCTGTCATCCCGACCAATCTCGCGCAATTCCTTAATAAATTTGTCGTCCATATCTGCCTCTCGCTCATTAAGTATATTTTCATTATACCGAACGTACGTTCTTTTATCAAGTTTTACCATAATCGAATTTTTTGGACGATTCTAGTGAGATAGAGCACAGGATTCAGCCTTCTCCATATGTGAAAATGGAATAGAACTTTCAGTAAAATTTGTATAACATGTCTGGAGGGTGAGGGATGAGGAAGGGTGATGAAGGTGAAAGGAAGCATGAATGTGGACCTGGAAGGTCGTGGGTGCTCATTATTATGCAGGGGTTACTGGGCATTGGTGCGATCATTGGAGGGGGAGCACTCATTATCGATCCATCGGGAAATCTTGTCCATATGCCGGATTCATTGTTAGAGCATTCTCCGTTTGGCAGTTTTTTGATCCCGGGAATTATACTAATGTTGGTTCTTGGCGTTGTGCCACTGATCATTGCCGTTTCACTCATTCGCCGCACTCACTGGAAAATAGGTGAGAAACTGAATCTTTACTCGAATCAATACTGGGGGTGGACGTTCTCGTTATATACGGGATTTACTCTGATCATCTGGATTATGGCTCAGGTATACTGGATACAGCATGTATCTATTATCCATCTAGTCTATTTTGCTTGGGGAGTCGGTATCCAGATCGTCACTCTTCTGCCTGGCGTACAGCGAAAATATCAAGCAGATTGCTCAACAAAAACATTCTCCTTATAAAATAAAACGGCTGTCATCTGGATCTTGGATTGATCCGGGAGACAGCCGTTTGTCTGTATTGTTACTTGGAAGCCTGATAGGCGTTCAAGAATTCTTTCACTTTTGCCGGATCGGACTTCAATTCATTTCCGGTCTGAACAAGTGGGCTTACTGTGGAGTACGCCTTAAGTTTATTGTTTTTGTAGAATTGCAGAATGTCATCCTGATTGATGGAGTACAGTACGGATTTTCTCAGGTCACTGCTCTTGGCAACTTCCCGATTGGCAGTGTTGAACAGCAGATAGGAAACCCCATTGCTCGGAATGCTCTGCAATTGCAATTTGCTGTCACCTTTGATGATGTCATATTTCGTTTCAGGCACCCCGTAGTATAAGTGAATTTCGCTACTGCGAAGAGCAGATAGCGCACTGTCGGCATCCGAGATGAATCGTACATTCACCTGAGAAATCTTGGGTGCATATTCAGAGCCTTTACGGTAGCCGGGATTCTGATAGAATACACCTTCATAATCATTTTTATATGCCAAGATATATGGGCCGCTGGCATACAGGGTGTTGTTGTACGAAGCACCTTCAGTCACGGTATTCTGATCGCCGTAAGGAATGTCTTTATTCACGTCAAACGAAGCTACATCATACGTATTGATGCTCTCCACCTGCTTTTTGGACACAATACCAGCAGATTGGTGAGCCAGATAATTCAATACTTGCGGGAAGGGTTCCGTGGTTGTGAGTTTCACAACTTGATACTTCCCGGCAGCGTTATTGGCTTTGTTTTTGTCCGTGACCAGTTCCGTAATTTTGGTGCCAAGCCCTTGTTCCAATGCTTCTTTAACCGTACCGCTGCCACTGGATTGCTGAATGGATTCCAAGGCGCCCAGATCCGTTACCAACTCGGCCTCCTTGATATGTTCGTGAAGGCTGTATGTCCGGTGATCCGGTACGGAATCTTTGTTTTTGGCGCGATCGAGAGAGAAGATGACGTCATCTGCACCGACTCGTTCACCCGTATCTACAGCCTTTTTATTTTCAATCTTCGCAAAGTTGATATCGTCTCTGAGAATGAAATAATACTCCGAGTTCCCCTCCGCAATGCTGAAATTGTGGGAGAGCGATCCCTCTGCTGTGAGCTGATCGTCATCTGTCAGGTTAACGAGACGTACATACATGTTGGTATTCAATTGGTTGATGGAACCGTCGTTTCCTTTGATCGGGTCAAGGGAAGTCAGGACGGAAGCGGTTTGTGTCAGAATTAAGGGTTCTTTTGTATTTTTGGAGCTGTCTTTGAATTCAATAGGTTCCCATGCCATGGCGCGGGATTTGGACAAGCGAACCGTATCTACATTCAGAATGTCTTTATTCACAGCCTGACTTTTCAGGGAAATGTACAGCGGAGCGATATAGGCTTGATCCGTTACCAAGCGGTCCTCCAATTGTTTATACGTATTCTTGTAGTCATCCGGAGTCTGAGTAGCGGCTTGGTCAATAAGTTTATCGATTTCCTCATCTGCGAGAATGCTGTAATCCCCACCCGTTTTGAAAAGAGAACGGACCGCATAATCCGGGTTTCCAGTTACCGTTGTCCAGCTGGACAACGCAATATCATAATTCCCTGCATCCTGCTGGGATTTGTAGCTGCCGTAATCCGGCTGCAGATTCAGCTTTACATTGAAGCCGTTCTTGGTGAGCTGGTCGCGGATAATATTCACGTCATTTTCGGAAGAGCTCTGAGCCAGTAATTCGATGTCTACCGGTTTTTGGTTTTGCGTGTTCTCCGATTTATCGGATGGCGCAGTCTCGGACTGCGATTCCGTCTTGGTCTTCACATTGCAACCTGAGATTACAAGGACGAGAATCAATAGTAGTGCGATCAACGTACGTTTTTTCATGAAAATACCTCCAGATAAGTTCATAGTTCATAATTATTGTTCCAAATTGAGTTGAAGGCGGTAAGTTAAGCCTTTTCCAGCTTTGGATCAAGCGCATCGCGCAGTCCGTCTCCCAGAAAGTTGAACGAGAGCACGAGCAGAATGATTGCCAGACCTGGATAGATGGCCAGATATGAATGGGTTTCCAGATACGTACTGCCCAGCTTGAGAATGTTGCCCCACTCAGGAATATGCGGCTCCACGCCGAGCCCCAGATAACTTAAACTGCTGGTGGCGATGACTGCCCCGCCGATGGTGAGCGTTGACTTAATAATCATGGGTGCGAGTGAGTTCGGAATAATATGTTTGAAAATAATAGACCGATTGTTGTAACCCAGCGCACGTGCGGCTTCAACAAATTCAAAAGTAGATACATAGAGTACACTGGCTCTCATGGTTCGTGCATAGGTTGGGATCGAGCCCAGACTGAGCGCCAGAATAAGATTGACCGTATTGGCCCCGAACGCCGCAATGATGGCGATAGCGAGCAAAATACCCGGAATGGCATAGAGAATATCCAGCAATCGCATGATAATATTGTCTGTATGTCTTCCATAGAATCCCGAGAATGCTCCGAGAATACCGCCAATGAATACCGGAATCAGAGTTGACATGAAACCCACGATTAACGATATACGGGCACCGAATACAATCCGGGAAAATAAACACCGTCCAAAGTCATCTGTTCCCAAGGGATAGGCGAGCGATGGGGACTGAAGCAAGGCCGAGTAGTTATTTTCTACAGCCATGCTGTAATCAAAAGTAAAGAAGCTGCAAATCGATATCGAGAACAGGAAAATGATAAAAAACAAACCGGACATTGCTGTGACATTCGGAGCGAGACGCTCCCACAGATCATTCCAGAAGTTGGATTTTTGTTTACCCTGTCTGCGAATTCGTCCAATGATGGAAATACCCAGCAGCAGTGCGAACACATTGCCTGTGACCGAAGTCAGGATGAGTATCGTACTTACGCCCAGCATCCAGCGCGGGATGATCGAGGCTGAGGTATATCGGGATACGATAAACAGCACAACCAAATCAATCACCAGGATAAACAGCAGCGCCGCCATGGCTGGCAAAAACGTATCCGCAACATACGGTTTGAATATATTGAGTGCCGAGACCCCAATAACGAACAGCTGGGTCAGCAGCATATACACCGCAAATGTATACTCAATGCTCTTTGTCTTTTTGATCAGGTGAAAAGCGGCCGTTACGATAAAGATATTGCCGGAAACGATACCCAGCAGCTGAACCCAGGCGAGTCTGCGAGTCAGCACAGAGATTGTGCCCTGCCGAATCAGGTTGCTCCGAATTCGGAGCGTAAGCACACTCTGGACCAGCGTGAAAAATAGATAGATTCCGAGTGCTGTCAGCAGAAATGGCCTGAACACCTGGAGGCTCCAGTCATAGATGTTGAATAACAGTAACATCGACAAGAGAAGGGAAGTGACCCAGGCGAAGCTCGCCTGACTGTACTCCTGTGAAGACTTAAGTCGAAAACGCATTTCCTGTGTGAGTGAACCCGATTTTGTCATCATGCACCTGCTTTAATATTGTTTCATCTTGGAACGTACCCGCGGGTCAATAAAAGCGTAGAGAAGATCTACCACCACATTAATAATGGAGATTGTAATCGCTGTGTACACTACTCCGCCCATAATACTCGGAATATCGGGTATAAATTGTTTATCCACAATGTAGCTGCCGAGCCCGCTAATATTAAACACTTTCTCTGTTACTGCCGCCCCTCCAAGCATGCCTCCGAATTGCAGGCCAACCACGGTTACAATTGGAATTAATGCATTACGTACCGCATGTTTCAGCATGACATGTCGTTCGCTTAACCCTTTTGCACGGGCAGTCATCACGTAGTCCTCATGAATAACTTCCAGCGTGGAAGAACGGGTCATACGGGCTACTGCAGCGGTTAATCCGGTTCCGAGAACTATCGTTGGCATAATAATAGAGAGCCAGTTCTGCGGATTGAAGGTAGCGGGAAGCCACTGCAGCTTGATCGAGAAATTCAGGATGAAAATAAGTCCTTGCCAGAAATTCGGAATCGATAATCCAATCAATGCAATAAACATGAATGTGTAATCAAACAGTGAATTGGGCTTGATCGCCGAGATAATCCCAATTGGCAATGCAATGACAAGGGCAAGCAGCAAGGAGATAACGGCCAGTGTTAATGTGATTGGGAACTTTCTGGCGATCGTAGCCGTGACATCTTCATTCCCTGAAAAAGATTTGCCGAGATCAAACAGTGCTACGCCCTTGATATTGTTCCAGAGTTGGACAAGGTAGGGCTGATCCAGGCCATACACATGGTTGAAAGCCGCGATCTGTTCCTGTGTCGCCGTCTCTCCGAGAATGTTGGCCGCCGGATTGAATGGAGACAGGTATAAGATGGTGAATACAAGTGTAGCTACGCCCAGAATGACGAATACCGTCATCAGAATTCTTTCAAATATGTACTTTAGATAAGGATTGCCATACAACAGCATTATGACGTACATCAGACAGCCCGGAATAACCGATGCCGCAAGAAACCACGGTTTATCAATCAGGGATTGGAACGTATCCGCCATCGTCAGGCGCTGTGTCCCCAGTTCCTGAAGCTTGCTGAACGTTCGTTCCTTTAACTCCTTCTGAACGGATTCCTTCAGCCACTCCTCCGCCTGGCGCTCAAACTCAGCCTTACTAACTTGCTGCTGAAAGAAACGGTGTTTACGCCTCAACTGTTCTTCCACGTCCGTCCGAAGTTTATCTCGATAAGAACTGGATAACATATCACGCTCAACAGCCTGTTGAACCAGGGCCCAGCCATCCTTTTTTTTTCTGGATTGCCAGACCAGAAGCACAATCAGATTAACGGGCAGTCCGAGAATAAATAGAACATATCGATAGGAGGGATGAAGCAGCATTTTGCCATAAATAAAACCCAGGGTGTATACAAGCTGTGACATTTTGCTGCCTTTTGCAAGATTCAAACCATGCGAGCCTCCTTTCATTTGATTTTAAATTGCATTATTCCGATTGATATAGTATATATTATTTAGAGTCTATTCAATTGTCAAGGTATGG
The DNA here is from genome assembly GCF_052244825.1 of Paenibacillus sp. 1A_MP2. Classification (NCBI taxonomy): domain Bacteria; kingdom Bacillati; phylum Bacillota; class Bacilli; order Caryophanales; family Paenibacillaceae; genus Paenibacillus; species Paenibacillus sp. 1A_MP2. The sequence goes on from NZ_JBQQCS010000001.1 coordinate 2,329,338, forward strand.
AAGAGTATACATATGAGCACATGTGAAAATATGGATGAGGCTGGTGATCACATGCAACCTTTGCTAAAAGTAAATGAGTTGTCCGTTTCTTTTCATTCCGGAGAGAGTGAATTTCAGGCGGTGAAGGAAGTCAGTTTTGAAGTGCGGAAAGGGGAAACCCTTGGCATTGTAGGGGAATCCGGCAGTGGGAAGAGTGTGACGGCACGTTCCATTATGAGACTGCTTGCTTCTCCTCCTTCGCAGATGAAAAAGGGTGAGATCCTGTTTAAAGGAGTAGATCTGGTCCATAAAACGCAAAAGAGATGGAGAGCATCCGTGGCCGTGACATCGGCATGATCTTTCAGGACCCTATGAGCTCTCTTAATCCGACCATTAAAATAGGGAAACAGATTACCGAAAGTCTGATTAAACATCAGAAGCTATCCAGAGGAGAAGCGAAGAAGCAGGCGATCGCCATGCTGGAGCTGGTTGGTATCACCCGGAGTGAAATACGTTTCAATCAGTATCCACATGAATTTTCCGGAGGTATGCGTCAGCGGGTGATGATTGCCATTGCTCTTGCTTGCCGGCCTGAATTGCTGATCGCAGATGAACCCACAACTGCGCTTGATGTAACCATTCAGGCCCAAATTCTTAATTTGATGAAAGATATGCAAGCACGGCTGGGCACTTCCATTATTCTGATTACCCATGATCTCGGCGTAGTGGCAGGCATGTGTGATCGGGTCGTGGTCATGAAAGACGGGCAGATTGTGGAATCCGGGACAACTACAGAGATTTTTGCATATCCGAAGCATCCATATACGTCCAGACTGCTAAATGCATTGCCTCGATTAGATGAGAAGAAAAAGCCGAAACTCGTTTCGTTGGTGCCACGCGATCTGGAGGATGATCAGCCTCTGTTGGAGGTGAAGTCCCTCAGGCAGTACTTTAATCTGGGCAAAGGCAACACCTTAAAAGCTGTGAACGATATCAGTTTCGAGATTCGCCGGGGGAGACACTTGGGGTCGTGGGCGAATCGGGCAGCGGGAAATCGACTACAGGTCGAGCCATTCTTCGACTGCATGAGCCTACAGGTGGGGACGTCCTGTTTAAGGGAGTACCACTCAATCGCCTTTCTGCCTCAGAGATGAAAACGATGAGGCGGCATATGCAGATTATTTTCCAGGACCCGTATGCGTCGCTTAATCCGAAATTTAGAATCATGGACATTATTGGGGAAGCCTTGGATATTCACGGTCTTGCCGGCAGTCCCGCTGAACGGGAAAAGCGTGTGGAGGAATTGCTGGAGATGGTCGGCCTCGATCCGGCTCATGCCCAGCGTTATCCTCATGAATTTTCAGGTGGACAACGGCAACGGATCGGAATCGCTCGTGCGCTGGCCGTGGAACCTGAATTTATTGTATGTGACGAGCCGTTGTCTGCGCTGGATGTGTCCATTCAGGCCCAGATTGTACAGCTGCTTGAAGAGTTGCAGCAGCGACTTGGTCTTACATACCTGTTTATCGCACATGACCTGTCCATGGTGAAACATATCAGTGATCATGTTGCTGTCATGTATAACGGGAAGATTGTGGAGTTAGCAGAAAGTGAGGAGCTCTATTCGAACCCCCAGCATGCATACACAAAGGCATTGTTGTCGGCCATCCCGGTTCCGGACCCGGCTGTGGAGGCGATGAAAAAACGTCATCCTGTGAGTGAAACACCGAGAGAAACGGTAGAAGTAGAAGATCGCTATAATCTGGAGCAGTCCAGGTGGGTGGAAGTAAAAGAGGGACATTGGGTGGCGATTTCCGGATAAGGTGAAACATTCAACTTCACTACAAAATGAACCCCGGCAGTGATCTGTGGAAGATCATTGCGCGGGGTTCTATTCCATGCCCGGCAGGCACAGTGGATATATTACTTGAACTGAACGGATTTCTTAATGGTATCGATCTCGGCCTTCGATGTGTCATCCAGATATGTGAAGATGAAGTTAAACGCATAACCTTCAATAATCGTACTGTAGTAATCTTGCGTAATGGTTGAACCATTGCCCGCATCCATCGTGATTTGCATCAGGTCCATCTCTTTGCCACCGATGGTTTCGGTTGTGAATTCTTTGTATTCATAAGGGAACTGGCTGTTCACCATAAATTTCTTCGTTGCTTCCAGATAATCTTTACCTGTGCGAATGCCTTGCAGCAGGCTTACTTTTTCAGCAATCGCCATAGCGGAAGGACCAACCTGTCCTCCATCCAATGGATATTGTGAAGCCATCAACAGGTTCAGTGTTTTGGCCTGAGACAGTTCAATTTGTTTTTTCTTCGTTTCATCGTCTCCAGCAATAGCCTCAGAGGAAGCGCTCGTCAGCTCGTTCATGCCGTCTGCATCCTGGAACTCCCAAGCTTCCGGGAATTTCAGTGATACACCGAAATAGTCATTGTTATAAGAGCCTTTTTCCGTAGTTCCCAATTCAACTTCTTTGGAGTTATCTGTTTCCTTGGACTCGGAAGTGGATGCTTCAGAGCTTTCTGTGTTTTCCGTATCTTCCGTCTTGGCTGTGTCTGTATCTGTGCCGGTAGTGGTTTCCGTTGTAGTGGATTCATTCGTTTTGGCGTTGTTATCCGCTTTGTCGCCGCAGGCTGAAGCAACCAACAAAATCATAATCAACATGGAAAACAATGAAGCTTTTTTTGGAATAGACATATTACCCTCCTGGAAATGTGTGTGTGTTCTCTTTGTCTCTCTGTAATCGTGCGTACCTAAAAAGCTTAGCACAGATGTTCGTGTTTACCACCTATAGGAATCTATAGGGGTACCTTTATAGATAAGACAGACGGCTGGCAATTGAAACAGCTTCGGTGCTGGATTGTACACCTAATTTGTTAAAAATCACTTTTTTATGATGATTTACGGTACATTCCTTGATTTTTAATTTCAAAGCAATCGCTTTAACCGTTAGTCCGTTAGAAATCATTTTCAGGATGGTTAACTGGCGTTTGGTGAACTCTACCGATTGCGGTTCTTCGACCGACGCGGCAAGGTTACACTGATAACGATTTTGCATATGAGCCGGGATCAACTTGGCGATTGCAATCAGTTCGCTCTGCATGTCCGCATTAATCGTCGAGACGTCCAGATAGCCGACATGTTGAAGTCCAACAGACAAAGGTGCAGCATAACAGTGCCAGCTACGAAAAAGAGGATTCTCATGCTGCTCAGGTTGCAGCTGGACAGCTCCATGTGTGTCCATTGATTCGGATATGGCATTGACGCCACAGCTTCTGGCCGTAAAGATCATACCCGGACGGATGGGTGACTGCTTCACCACCTGTTCCAAATCAGGGCTGTAATCCATGGCAAGCAGGACCCCATGCGAGTCGGTGAGCAGAAAGAGATACGTGCTGGACAGATTTTCTTTGATATCCGATAGACTTTGCTGGAAGGCACTAATCAGAAAATGATTGATTTTACGAATCCTGTCCAGATTGGCTTTCGTTACATATTGAATATGTGCCGTACCGGGAGCAACTCGTTCGCTCTCGGACCAGCTCTTTCGTAAGGCAGATGTTCGTGCAGACATAAGGTGTCCTCCTTGGCTATCCATTTTCCCAATAAACATTTAAAATTAAGTCTACCTTTTCCGGAATCGGTTTCAAGCGGCTTAAGGATGAATTGCTTATCGTAGGACTTGGGGGTTACGATGTCTATTTCAGGGCGGGAATTTACATGAGTATGAAAGAGTTATATCGAACGCCCTAAGAGCAGCGATTATATGTATGCCTCAATAAGTTCAAACGGATCAGTGAGTGGATGGAGTGGAAAGTTGATTTTGCAAAATAGATATGTTACGCTTACATTACAAGAGAAAAACAACAGAATACGCAATAACATCTTTTGATGGATTGTAACTGTGAAGACAGGCAAAACCTAAACTGATGGTGAAATGAAGGCTCTTTTTTTGCGAGCTATTTTACCTTGAGTTTAGGTTTTTCTTGTTTTTTGGCTTGAAATACAGCCACTTTATCCCGGAAAAACCCAAATAAAATTCGAAAAGAGGTTGTTCGTTATGACCACGGCAAAAAAAGGATTCCCCGAAAACTTCCTGTGGGGAGGCGCTACAGCTGCCAACCAATTGGAAGGTGCATTCGATCAGGACGGCAAAGGTCTCTCTACTGCGGATATGATTGCGCATGTTCCCAAAGAGAAGCGTACAGGTGGACATGCCATGGAAATCTCCTCTACACGAATTGAAGAGATCCTCTCCGGCAAAATTGAAGAACGTTTCCCTAAACGTTTTGGTATTGATTTCTATCATCACTATAAAGAAGATATCGCATTGTTTGCCGAAATGGGCTTCAAGGTATTCCGTTTGTCCATTCACTGGGCTCGTATTTTCCCGAACGGTTATGATCAAGAGCCGAACGAAGCTGGCCTGAAATTCTATGACAACGTCTTCGACGAACTGTTGAAATACGGAATTGAACCACTTGTGACGTTGTCTCACTATGAAACTCCGCTGGGTCTGACACAGAAATACAATGGCTGGGCAGGCCGTGAAGTGATCGGGCACTATGTGAGATATGCAGAAACCGTGTTCAATCGTTATAAAAATAAAGTGAAATACTGGCTGACGTTCAATGAAATTAACGTTATGCTATTTAGCCCATACACTGGCGGCGGTATCCTGATCGATAAAGTGGACAACCAATTGCAAACGACGTATCAAGCACTGCATCACCAATTTGTAGCAAGTGCGCTGGTAACCAAGCTTGCTCATGAGATTATTCCTGATTCCCAAGTGGGCTGTATGCTCGCACGTATGGAAACGTACCCGGCGACCTGTAACCCGGTAGATGTTCGACTGGCGCAACATGAAAATCAGATTAACCTCTTCTTCACGGATATGCATGCTCGTGGTCAATACCCGAACTACATGGCTCGTTATTTTGAAGAAAACAACATCGTGATTCAGAAAGAAGCAGGCGATGATGAAATTTTGCTCAACAACACAGTGGATTTCATCTCCTTCAGCTATTACATGTCCGTAACTAAATCTGCATCCGCAGACAAAGAAGAAACAACGGGTAACCTGACTGGTGGCGTCAAAAACCCTTATCTCGAAGCTTCCGATTGGGGTTGGGAGATTGATCCAATTGGTCTGCGCGTAACGTTGAATAACTTCTGGGATCGTTACCAAAAACCATTGTTTATTGTTGAGAATGGTCTGGGTGCATATGATCGCGTGGAAGAGGATGGTTCCATTCATGACTCCTACCGCGTGGATTATCTGAAAAAACATATTGAACAAATGAAAGAAGCGATCAAGGACGGTGTAGATCTGATTGGATTTACAGCATGGGGCCCGATTGACCTCGTGAGCATGTCCACGTCAGAAATGTCCAAACGTTATGGATTCATCTATGTGGATCTGGATGACGAAGGTAATGGAACACTTAAACGTTCGAAAAAAGATTCGTTTGACTGGTACAAAAATGTAATAGCCAGCAATGGTGAGCAGCTGTAATTGGCCTGATTCCTGTATCTTATCTTGAACCCGGATTGCTTCATATCATTAGGCTATTCGGGATTGTTACCGCATAAGCGGGCAAAACCCAACATTAAAGCAGGCTATCGGTAGCTGATCTGATCTGAAGCCCTTTAAGTTGGTGCATTGTCCGCTTTTTGATGTGATCACGGGCATAGGGGCAACTGTTTTAACAAAGAATGAACATAACGTAACCAGAGAGGATGACAGAGATGACAACACCATTTCCGAAGGATTTTCTATGGGGCGGCGCAGTCGCAGCCAATCAGCTCGAAGGAGCATACAATACGGATGGCAAAGGCCTGTCTGTTCAGGATGTAATGCCGCATGGGATTACGACGCCAAGAACGGAAGGACCGACAGAGGATAACTTGAAATTGATCGGTATCGATTTCTACAATCGTTACAAAGAGGACGTTAAGTTGTTTGCTGAGATGGGATTCAAAGTGTTCCGTACCTCCATCGCCTGGTCCCGTATTTTCCCTAAAGGTGATGAGTTGGAGCCAAACGAAAAAGGTTTGCAGTTCTACGATGATCTGTTTGACGAATGCCACAAATACGGGATTGAACCGCTCGTAACGATCTCTCATTATGAGACACCACTGCACTTGTCCAAAACATATGACGGCTGGGTTAACCGTAAAATGATCGAGTTCTACGAGCGTTATGTAACCGTCCTGTTTAACCGTTTCAAAGGCAAAGTGAAGTACTGGCTGACGTTCAATGAAATTAACTCCATTCTGGAGGAGCCATTCATGAGCGGCGGGATTTACACGCCCAAATCCGAACTCTCCAAACAGGATCTGTATCAGGCAATCCACCATGAGCTGGTGGCAAGTGCGCTGGCTGTCAAACTGGGACATGAGATCATGCCTGGAGCGAAAATTGGCTGTATGGTACTCAGCATGCCAACCTATCCGCTGACACCAAATCCGGATGATGTGGTAGCTGCAATGCATGCGGAACAGCGCAATGACATCTTTGCCGATATTCATGCACGTGGCTATTATCCGAAATACATCAATCGTTACTTCAAAGCGAATAATATCAACATCAAGTTTGAAGATGGCGATGCTGAAATCCTGAAACATACGGTGGACTTCATCTCGTTCAGTTACTATGTAAGTATTTGTGAGACAGGTGACCCACAGAAGCGTGTTGAAGGCAAAGGGAATTTGTTTGCAGGTGTACAGAACCCTTATCTCAAAGCAAGTGAATGGGGTTGGCAGATTGATCCGCAAGGCCTGCGCGTGACGCTGAATAAATACTGGGACCGTTATCAAAAACCGTTGTTTATTGTCGAAAATGGTTTGGGTGCAGCAGATGAGCTGATCACAGACGAAAATGGCAATAAAACGGTGAATGATGATTACCGGATTCAATATCTGAATGATCACTTGGTACAAGTGGGAGAAGCGATTGAAGACGGCGTTGAAGTTATGGGTTATACCTCATGGGGCTGCATCGATCTGGTGAGTGCATCCACAGCAGAGATGAAGAAACGTTATGGCTTTATCTATGTGGATCGCAATAACGATGGAACGGGTACACTGAATCGTTACAAGAAAAAATCATTCCATTGGTACAAAGAAGTTATTGGTACAAACGGCGCAAGTCTAAAATCCGATAACCATTAATTTCTAGTTCTAAAGACATATGTGGGTAGCATCTTCTTGTGTCGTATTTAAGCACATTAACCGCTTTCACAAAAACATTGTCAGATAGATAATTATATGGTAAGATGGGCCTAAGGCTAATGAATACTGGATTGTTACTGTTCAATCAGGCAAAACCAGAAGCGGGCATGTGTTTTATGACCTGTTTTGGTTTTGCCTTTTACTACTTTGACGGTGCAAGGTGATGTGAAGAAATGAAAATTGAGAAGGTGCTGAACAACAACGTAGTTACTGTGATTGATCCGGGAGGAAACGAACTGGTCGTCATGGGACGAGGCATAGCCTTCAAAAAGCATACTGGTGAAACGATAGACGACAGTCTGGTCGAAAAAATATTCTCATTGGAAAGCAAGGAAGTATCGCAGAAACTGAAAACGCTTCTGTCTGATATTCCAGTTGAATATGTTGAATGCTCGGATGAGATTATCCGTTACGCCGAGACCGTGTTGGGTGAGAAGCTTCATGAGAGCATCTACATTTCACTAACGGATCATATTCATTTTGCCATTGACCGGCATCGTCAGGGCTTGCAGATTCGTAACGCATTGTTCTGGGAGATTAAGCGCATGTACCGCAAGGAATATGTTATTGGACTCAAGGCGCTGCAGATTATTGAAGAAACATTGGGCGTCCTGCTTCCCGAAGACGAATGCGCATTCATCGCCATGCATCTGGTAAATGCACAGATGAATGGCGAGATGAGGGAAACCATCAGTATTACGAATATCGTTAAAGATATACTCAACATCGTACGACGCAGCTTTGTCATTGAACTGGATGAGGATTCACTGAGTTATTATCGATTCCTGACGCATTTGAAGTTCTTTGCTCAGCGCGTATTGCATGGTACAGCGATTGAAGATAAGGAAGCAGATAATCCGCTTCATGATCTGGTGAGCAAACAATATCCTGAGGCACATGCTTGTGCTGTTAAGATTAACGATTACACCCGCAAGATCTATAACCGGATCTTGTCCAAGGAAGAAATTCTATATCTGACGATTCACATTGAACGTGTTGTCAGAACGGAACAAACAATCGAATAGTATGGGATTGTTACTGCAAAAAAGGCAAAACCTAAACGTTGAATAATGATAAGCTGAAACTGCTTTGTCATTATTCAGTGTTTAGGTTTTTTTTAACCTTCATTACACATAAAAGGAGCAAAACACAATGGATAAACAACAATTGTCCAAGGATATTCTGAAGCTTGTTGGTGGCGAAGAGAACATTGATCAAGTCACGCACTGTATGACAAGACTCCGGTTCAACCTGAATGACAACAAAAAAGCGGACAAAGCGACGCTGAAAAATACACCTGGCGTTATGGGCGTTATGGAGAATGGCGGCCAGTTCCAGGTTATTATCGGGAACGATGTGCCTGTTGTATATAATGCACTTGTAGGCAACATGTCCAAATCACCGAATGCAAACGCTGAATCAACCGGTGCTTCGGCTGAGAAGAAAAAGAAAAATCCGATAAGTGCATTGTTTGACTTTATTTCTGGAGTGTTTACGCCAATCCTGCCTGCGATTACGGGTGCAGGTATGATCAAAGGGATCGTGGCAATCCTGGTAGCTTTAGGTTGGTTGTCTGATACAAGCTCAACCTATATCATTTTGTCTGCGATCGGTGATGGCGCATTTTACTTCCTGCCGATCATTCTAGCAATCAGTGCCGCACGTAAGCTCGGTAGCAATATGTATATTGCTGCAGCACTGGCAGCGGGGATTATGCATCCGACGATTACAGCCTTGCTTGCCAATGGCGACACCACATTTGTGGGTATTAAGGTTATAGCAGCAACCTATTCTTCTACGGTTATTCCGATTATTCTCGCCATCTGGATTGCTTCCTATGTAGAGAAAGCGGTTGATCGTGTTACACATGCTTCGCTTAAGCTTTTGATTGTTCCAACGGTTACCCTGTTAGTTATGGTTCCTCTGACCTTGATGACGGTTGGACCATTGGGTACAGTGCTTGGTAATGGCTTGTCAGGTGGTATTTCCTGGTTGTTCGACAATATGTCTATATTCGCAAGTATCTTGATTGGTGGTACGATGTCACTACTGATTATTACAGGTATGCACTATGCACTGTTGCCAATCATCGTTGGTTCGATGACTTCACTCGGTTACGATTTTATTATTCCACTGATGTTTGCAGCTAACCTGGCACAAGGTGGTGCAGCACTTGGTGTTGGTCTTAGATCGAAAAATGCTAAAACTAAATCGCTTGCTTATTCCACAGGTCTTACGGCTGTTATGGGGATTACGGAACCGGCAATGTACGGGATCAATATGAAATTCAAAAAACCATTTATTGCAGCCCTGATCGGTGGAGCTGTTGCAGGTGGATTCATGGGTATCGTCAATGTTAAAGCTTATGTACTTACAGGTCTGGTGGGTCTGCCAAGTATCGCAGCATTTATCAGTCCGGCAATTAGCACGCTCATTTACGCTCTGGTTGGTGGTGCGATTGCAATCATCGCTGCAGCGGTACTGACGTACATCCTTGGTTTCCAAGAAGACAGTGCTCCACAATCGGCTGAAGCCGCACCAGCTGCTGAGCCTGCAACACCAGCAGCAACGACTTCTGCTTCCGCAGTAATTGAAGAAACCAAAGCACTGGATCAAGACGTATTTAGCCCAATTACTGGTGAAGTTAAATCGCTGAGCGAAGTTCCAGACCCTGCATTCTCGGAAGAGATTATGGGTAGAGGTTTTGCAATTCAGCCATCCGAAGGTCGTGTGGTTTCTCCAATCAACGGAACGGTATTCTCGCTGTCCAAGAGTGGACATGCTATCGGTTTGGTCAGCGACAATGGTGCTGAGATGCTGATTCATATCGGGATTGATACCGTGAAACTGAAAGGTCAATTCTTCTCCCCTAAAGTTCAAGCTGGAGCGAAGGTTGCCGTTGGTGATATACTCATGGAATTCGATCGGGAAGAAATTGAAAAAGCTGGCTACACAACGATCACTCCGGTAATCGTTACGAACATGCATCAATACAATTCAATTGAATCTGCCGGACGTACAGAGATTAAAGAACAAGAATTGTTGTTCACGGCAAAAGCTTAACGAGCATCAAAACAAAGCAGCAGTCTCTCCGGAGGGATTCCGGTAAGGCTGCTGCTTTGTTATGGGTATAGGCGATATCTTCCATGGCTGATATCTGCTGTATCCTAAACCGAGCGAGAAGGCAGAAGCTCCCGAACCAATTGCACAAAGTGCTGCGCAGGTTTGGACAGATGACGATTGCGATGCCATACAAGCGCAGAATCTACAGTGGATTGCGCATCCTGGATACGATAAACATGGAACGGATGCTCATGATATAACTGCAATACCGTATGGGGCACGATAGAGCTTGCAAAACCGAGTCTTACCAGTTCCAGCAACATGTTAATATCCGAGCATTCGCCCGCGATGGAAGGATTTACGTGATGCTCACGGAATTTCTGCAGTATCAGTTCGAACATCCCGAGTCCTTCCGTACTGGGAAGCAGGAGAGGGATGTCAGCCAGCTTTTGAAAATAAATCCCGCTCTCATCCGCTGATTTCAGCGGTGTGGAAGAAATATAAAGAGAGCTTCCTGAGGTAGATGCAGCACTTCATATTGCTCTGTATGGACAGGCATTCGTACACAAGCGAGCTCAATTTTGCCTTCGCCCAAGAGCTGGCAGAGCTGCGCAGATTCATTTTGCTGAATTTTATAGGTCACCTGGGGGTGTGTTGTCCGAAATTGCTGGAGCGCTTGCGGAATCAAACGATCAGAAATGGTATTAATGCCAAGCGACAGCTTACCGCGAATGCCATAGCGGAAGCTCTGCATCTCCATGACAGCTTCCTCCATGTATTTGGTCATCGTCACCGCATAATCATAGAAGCTTCGACCGGCCTGCGTCAGCTCCATACTGCGTCCTTTGCGTTCAAACAAAGCCACGCCAAGCTCATCTTCCATCAGCTTGAGCTGCTGGCTTAGAGGAGGCTGGGCCATGTGTAATCTGCGCGCTGCAGCCGTGATCTGTCTCTCCTCGGCAATCGCGATGAAATAGCGACATTGTTTGATATCCACGTGTGTTCTCCTTATGTGCAGCAATATGTTTTTCGTATGGGAAACCAACAAAACATGTATTTTTATTATACTTCCATCCTATGTTACCATACATAAGATTTAAACACTTCAAATCACACATATGGATTATGATCTAAAGAATATATGCCGTGAGGATGACGACGAATTGGGGGTCAAGGTTCGATGCTGAACACAATACATGCGGCTGCGGAAGCTGGACATACAGATGATGTGCTGCGATTTATCGCACAAGGAGCCGGATTGAATGACCGGGATACACGCGGACGGACGGCTCTGATGGCGGCGGTACATGGCAACAAGCCAGAAACCGCAAGGTTGCTTATTGAAGCCGGAGCGGATGTCAACATCCAGGATCAACGACTGGACAACATGTTACTGTATGCCAGTGCGGAAGGCTTGCGGGAACTGGTGGAACTGGCTATAAAAGCTGGTGCCGATACCCGGCTTACGAATCGGTTTGGAGGTACAGCACTGATTCCTGCTGCAGATCGAGGCCATGTCGATATTGTGGAAATACTCCTGACAAGCACGGATGTGGATGTAAATCATATCAACAATCTGGGCTGGACAGCCTTGCTGGAAGCGGTCATTCTGGGGGATGGCGGCACTCGTCACCAGCAGATTGTAGCATTGCTTTTGCAGTATGGTGCAGATCCTCTCATTGCTGACCGGGATGGAGTTACAGCACTTGCGCATGCCCGCAGGAATCATTATATAGAAATGGAGCGAATGTTAACCCAATCATGAACAGACATCAAGAGCAATCTTTGCAAAATCATATAAAGGGCGCGTCATCGCTTGCATTGGCAGGCATTCAGTGGTTCTTCTTCCTGTTTACCAACACGGTGGTGGTGCCGTTATCTATCGGACATAATTTCCAGCTTTCACCGGAGGTCATTGCTGCATCGATGCAGCATGCCTTTTTGCTTACCGGGGCGGTGTGTATATTACAGGCGTTCTTCGGACATCGTTATGCCGTAATGGATGGTCCCTCGGGATTATGGTGGGGACTGACGCTAAGCTTAACGGCCTCAGCTTCATCGGCAGGCATGAGTTTGGAGCGTATTGGAGGAGGATTGGCTGCGGGTTTTCTGTTAGCTGGTCTGACGATGATGATCCTTGGCTGGCTTGGAGCGGCGCATGTGCTTCAGAAGCTGTTTACACCTATGGTCAAGAGTGCGATGTTATTCCTGATGACGATTCAATTGACCATGAATTTCTTCAAAGGCATGATTGGATATACTGAGTTTGGCACATTCAACCTGCCTGTAGCGGCGTTGTCCGTTGCGATTGCGTTTCTTGTAGCCTTGATTCAGCTTAAGGGAAGAGGCAAGCTCGGAAACTACTCTATCCTGATTGGTATTGTGACGGGGTGGATTGCCTACAGTCTTGTGTTCCCTGGGCAGCATACGAGCGTATCCGGGCATCATGAGGTAAGCCTGTTTTCCTGGTTTCCTTGGGGGATGCCAAAATGGGAGCCGGGCATTGTCATCACAGCTTTTTTTGTCGGGCTGGTGAATATGACGAACTCCATTACCACGTTAAGCTCCGTCGAAAAGATATATGGAGTGCAGACGACCAACCAACAATATAAACGATCATACACACTCACGGGATTGTTCACCATGTTATCTTCTTGTGTAGGGGTGCTGCCTTTCGGTTTATTCGCTTCTTCGATTGGTTTTCTGGAGAGCACCCGTATTCTGAAACGGGCTGCGTTTGTGGTTGGAGCAGGCATGTTATGTATTTTGGGACTCACACCTTCAGTGACCGCCTTTTTCGCACAAATTCCTCCAAGTGTAGGGAGTGCCGTGCTATTTGTAGCTTATTTGCAGATGTTCGGGACGGCTCTGAGAACACTTGAAGGCACCACCTTTAATTCGAAAACAATCTATCGTGTGGCGCTTCCGGTTCTAACAGGTGTTGCTGTAATGAACATTCCTGCTGAAGCCTTTCATGCTTTGCCTATGTATCTTATTCCGATCATTAGTAATGGACTCGTCATCGGGGTTGTGGTGTCACTTTTGCTCGAAACTACGGTAGATTGGTCCAAGATGGACAATACAACTTCTGCTTCCAAAGCAGCCTAAATACTTGAAATATGGAAACAGTCCGGTTTGTCGGGCTGTTTTTTTGTTAGGTTGGTACTCCCCGGTTACTTCACCATAATTTTGCCTTGTCCCGCCAGCATCCTCATTTCTCTGAATAAACGCTCATGATTGCCTTGCTGGATCTCCAGCTGTACGCCGTAGTGCCATCGGTTATTCTCTTCATTGCCCCAACGCAGTGTTCCTTCCAAATATAAGGGATCTTCAAAAAGCAGCAAATTCATGCCGATTCGGATGGTATTGGACTCCACATGCAGATTTAACGGAAATGAAAGCTGACAGCCGGATCGGCTGATATCGCATAATTCAGCTTGAATGGGTTTGGGTGGTGCAGAGGCGCCGTTAATGCTGAGAATAAAAATTTCGAACGATATTGGTTCCTTTAAAGTATAGCGAAAGGGTTCTCTTCTAAGGTTGATAGCCATGGTTTCCTCCACAAAATCACAAAAAGTCAGTTATGGTTATATCGTCATTTTTGCTAAAAAAATGAAGAGATTAATCTTGTTTGTTAACGCCTTAATTATCTACAAGTACAACAAGATCACAGATAGCTCCGAGGTTCCTTTAACCCAGGTGTATGGCTTGATATAATGGTAGGATATGGTTCTAATCTTCTCTGTTGGATGAGAGGGGAAAGGGTGCGGGGGTTTATTTGAAATAAGAAAGGAAGACGGAAAATGAACGGGAAATTCCAAGTGGTTACGGATACAGCAGCACTGTGCTTGTATGATCTGGCGGCACTGAAGCATCGAATGGAAGACACGCCGGACTGGTGGTCCATTCCCGAAGATGAACTGGCGGAAGTAAATGCAGGCAACGGTTTGTTTCTGAACTTGGGTGAAGATGGACAGTATGAGGTGCATTGGAGTCTGGATGATTCGGTGAAGGAAGTGGAGACAGCACGGGTGTATCATTTACGTGTTCCCTCTGGTACCGTGTATCTGGGAGCTGCCGATGATGTCACCGGAGGCGAGCTGGAGCCCGATGAGTCATGCGGGGGTATGCTGCTCCAGTTGGAACCCGGAAACTATGCGTGCAGGGTAATGAAGGAAGATAATCAAATTTCAATTGCCATGAAGCCTAGTTTGCAAAGCGAGAACAGCTTAAGTGATTTGATTCGAATTTAGCGTATAGATATGCGATTGAGGGAGGCTTATGGACTTGTACAAGGCCCAGTTGGAACGCATACAGGAAAAGCTGGACAAGCTCCAAGCTCTGGACCCGGAACGGAATCTGTTTGGGGCGGAAAATCATCAATATGAGTTGGCTCCCGTATGGACATTGGACGAGATTAAGGTTGGGATGTTGACTGGTACGATGACAGCAAGGAAGAGGACGAGTGGGCAGCGCTTGAACATGAGTATTATGATCCGAAATGGGAGGTGCCGTGTGGGCTGGGAATATGGCATTAGAACAACCAAACCTGCAATTTTACCTGAGGTTGTGAAGAGACTGGGGGATGCCTTAACTTTCTCCGAAATGTATAGGCTGGAGCATTATGAAGATGGTTTTGTATTGCTTCAGGAGGGTTCTTCCTGGCCTGAAGCTCTACAAGTCTCGATTGAAGTGGCATCGGGAATGGATGAGATTGTAGAGGGAGAGTTATACATATATTGTCTGTTTCATGTAGGAGGTGAATTCGCGGCAGATTGGCTGAGAGAGATGAAAACGGCTGCGAACAGGGATGACTGCGCATTGGAATGGTTTGAACTTTAACAGAGATGTGGATTGTCAATACAGAGCCTCTTCGTGATTAGATGGGGCTTTTTTTGCTGAGAAATAAATAAAACCGTTTGGATTGTTCGCCCGTCTTATACCACAGAACGAGAGAGAGGGAGGGGGGTTGCGGGGTGGAAACCAAAGCCGAGATGAAAAAGATGCTGTTCGTACAGAGCGAAGATGAGACAGCATTTGTCCAGTCCATCATGGAGCATCAGGACACACTGATCTCCATTGCCTACAGTTATCTGCGCAATCGTCATGATGCACTCGAAGCGGTGCAGGAAATGACATGCCGGGCCTGGATTAAACGTCGTTCTCTGAAAAATGAGAAGGCGTTCAAATCGTGGATTATTCGTATTCTGATCTACGTATGCATTGATGAACAAAGGCGTCGTAAGCGGGCGACACCACTGCCCAACGAAGGGGTGGAGGAGGAGATATCCGAGTCTGCTATTACAGGATTCAATGATAACAAACTTGCGATGTGGTCCATGCTTGAGAAAATCAAACCGAAATACCGCCATGTGCTACTGCTGAAATACTATAACGACATGACATTGATTGAGATCGCCTCCATTCTCGGCAAACCGGAAGGCACCATCAAGACCTGGCAGCATAAAGGGTTGGAACTGTTACGGAAGCAAATGAAGAACAGGGGGGATTGGTATGAGAACTAGTCCGGAGGAACAGGCACTTTTGGCAGATGCTTCCCAGGCTAAGCTGGAGAGACAACAGCTGAATCCGGCGGACACGGCATTTGCGATTCAGCGAGGTCTGGCACAGGCCAGAACCCGGCGAATGACAGGTCATGTACAATTAAAGTGGATTACGGCAGTGTTGGTAACGGCTCTGGCAGCCGGTTGGCTGATAATGGGTCCACTTGTCGGTTCTACACCACAACAGGCAATGTACAGCCCGCCTGCACAGAATTGGGGAGTTCTTGAACCTTTTCGGGAGTTGGTTGGAAAAGATGTAGACGGCAATACGATTTCATCCGCAATTAACAATGGTTATGTGCAACTCGTGAATCGTTCTGTGAAATCAGGAATATATCAGTTAACCGTCAATGCAGTGATGGCGGATGAAAACAAGATGATCGTATTGTACACAGCCCAGACGGAAACTTCCCAGGAGATATATTCAGTTCCCAAAACGAATATGCTCAATGGCATGACGAACCAATCGCTTGGCAATGGCGGTATAAGCAGCCTGTACACCCCAAATGGTAAGTATACACTTTACGGAAGTAGCACCGTTGAGATGGATGGGAATACACCGCTTCCTGAACAAGTGAAGTTCGATTTTCGCATTTCATCTGTAGTTCCTGAGCTGTTGGCTGACACGAATAAGGTTAAAAAAGATACCAAATACCAATTTTCGAAACCGATGAACGTTTCCTTCAAGCTTGACCCTAAATTTTCGCTGGCTAAGACGGAGAAGATTGAACCTAATCAGTTATTTACGATTGGGGGTATGAGGTGATGTTATCTGAAGTAGAGATATCCCCACTGGTAATACGAGCAAGATTTATCTATGAACCTAATCAAAAGATTGATTATAAAACCAAACTCTCCGTCAGTGATGTGGTTAACCCTACCGAGATTGTCTCTACAACCAAGGATGGGAAGCAGACAAAACTATCCTCGGTGTCAGGTAGCGGAACGGAAGACGGTATGATCTATTCCTTCAGCAGTAATCTGCTGGATGACCCACAATCTCTGGTATTAAAACTTCGCGGTGAACCGGGCAAAGTATACAATGATTTACAGGAAGCCGAGAAACATAAGCTGGAGCTGAAAATTAAATAGCATTTCAAAAGGAAGGGCGATATAAAGTCATGGTTTATGCAGATGACTTTTGTATCGTCTTTTCATTTTTCTCATACGGGGCCTGATGTTGCAAAAAAATAAAAATTAAGACTAAAATGCAATTTTTGTATTGTCACATCCGATGTTACACGATATAATCTACTTGTCTCACAGGATAAAATTATAAAGGATGGTGAAATTTTGAAGAAATTCTCGATTCTTTTACTCGCTGTAACGCTGTTATTGTTGACAGTCTCCACAGTCTCTACGGTGCCCGCTACATATGGTGCGGCCAGTTATCCCAACACAGGTACGAATGGTTTAGCGGGTTTTGCAGGTAACGCAAAAAATGAAAGTGGGGTGTCCAAATCAGCCACGACCGGTGGCAAAAATGGTCAGGTCATTTACATCAGCAATTTGAACGATCTGAGAACACATATGGCTGGCACTGCGGCAAAAATACTGGTCATTGAACAAAATATTTCTTCCTCTACATTGCAAAAAGTCGAATTTGGATCGAACAAAACGTTGGTAGGCTCCTTTGATAAACACACGCTAACGAACATTCATTTCAGATCCACATCCAGCTCAAGCAATGTCATTTTTCAGAACCTGACTTTTGAACACGCTTCCAATATCAACGCCAACGATGATATCCAGATGTATATTACATCAGGCTCCAACTACTGGATCGATCATGTGACGTTCTCGGGCCACAGCTACAGCTCCAGCGGCAGTGATCTGGACAAGCTTCTGTATATTGGGGATCGTGCAGATTATATTACGATTAGTAATTCCAAATTTGCAAACCACAAATACGGAATTATTCTCGGGTATCCGAATGATGGCAACAGCAGCTATAATGGTGTACCTCATGTAACCATGGCAAATAACTATTTTGAAAACCTGTATGTACGTGGTCCTGGTCTCATGAGATACGGTTATTTCCATATCAAAAACAATTACGCCAACAACTTTAACCAGGCCATTACGATAGGTGAAAAAGCACGCATTTATTCTGAAAACAATTACTTTGGTGCAGGCGCTGAAAAAGGCGGCATTCTGGATGATAAAGGGAAAGGTGAATTTACGGATACAGGCAGTACACCTGCGTTAAGCAGTCCATCCTCTCCTCAAACGAGCTGGAGACCAAGCAACAACTACAGCTATGAAGTTCAGACAGCCAGTTACGCACGTGAATTTGTCACCAAGTATGCAGGTTCGTCTAACACCACGCTTGTATTCGGCAAATAAGCTGGATAGTCATAAAAAGCCCGTATCACTGATACGGGCTTTTTTGGACAGGCTCGTGAGAACGGCTATCTGCTGCATGAGAGTGCTGGTGCTGCGCAGTTCAAGCGCAACCGTGGCGCTGTGTCGGATTTCGAATATTCCGCCGTGTATGAGCGCCATCTGCCCTTGGGAAGACGCTGGTGCTGGCTGCTGCTTGAACGGTTTTTGAATCGCGTGGGTGTGCCACTGATGCGTCGGATGAAGCTGTAAACATGCAAAATCAGCGCACGAACGCTGTCTTATACGGGGTGTGCGTGCAGAGTTGGCTCCCCACACAACAGGTCAGTCATCGTGAAGCGTACACTTATTTAGACGCGCCTCCCTACATAAAGGTGCCTGATCAGATATGTTCGGCCAGCTGCACTTCGAAGCCATCCGGGTCGGTAATGTAAATAAACCTCAGATGCGGATTGGGTTGGACGGGGCCACGTGCAATCGGGATGCCTAATGCGGCGAGCTGCTCCATGGCTTCGTCCAGTGACCTTACCTCATAGCCGATCGACACACCGGCCTCTGGCTTGAGGAGGGTATCGCTGCCTTGGATTAGTTCCAGCTTCGTTTCATTTTCCGGACCTAGCATGGCAATCTGCCGTCCCCGGCTTTCGAATCTGCGCTGGATCGGAAGTCCGAGCATGCCGTGGTAGAAACGGAGCGATGCTTCCAGATCGCGTACCCGAAGTGTAATCCAGTTTAATCTGATCAACATAGGTGAATCTCTCCTTTTGGCGTCATATTCATTAACGTTATGTTTATTATACGATAAGCTTGTGTATGGGCCTATAATGGCAACGAAAGGTTTAAGCAGTTGAGTTCTTCCACGCAATGAGGATTACGAGCGGCCAGAATCAGAACTTCCCGAGAGAAGTTGCATGTAAAAGTGAATTCAAAAAAACTGCCCGAGAATATTCTCGGCAGTTTTACGGAGCGTACCGTTCAATGAACGGGCTCTTTTTTTATTTAATCAGGTCAATCGCATCCTGTGGAACAAAGGCTTCTACGCCATTGTAGACAATTACGCCATCCAGGGTAGTCTTTTTGCCATTAACGAGCGCGACATTTTTGTAGATTTGCAGTTCAAGCTTGGTGCTGCCCTTGGTTACGAGGATTTTCGGATTTTTGGCATCCGTCAAATCCAGCTTGTACGTTGCCCCTTTGGCAGTGAAAGCCTTTTTCGCGGGTACAAACAATTGTTTGCTCACGCTATCGAGATCAAGGTTCATCACACGTGCCATGTATTTGGCTACGTCCGTATTGTCGATGACACCGAAAGGTCGATCATTATTTGGAGCGTACGTATACAGGACAACATCTCCGCCTGTGTGACCGCCAGTGGTCCAGCCAATGCCGGAACGTTTGCTGATCATCGGTCCAACCGTATAATTGAGGCTGCCCGGGCTGGCCGCTTTAATGGCAGCGATTTCCTCGGAAGTCAGGTCGGTAATGCCATAGTATTGCTTCATCACCGCTTTGATGTTGGTACGTTTGGCATTCAGCTTGGATTCCAAACCTTCACCTGTTAGCTTGGCCTTTTTCAGAGGTCCGATAAAGGTAGACAGCTGCTCTTTATCATAAGTGCCTGTAGTTGAGGCGTTACCAATAGTCAATCCACCGTTTTGGTGGTCCGTAACAGCGACAACGACGGTTTCTTTATCTTTTTTGGCAAAATCCATGGCTACTTTAACAGCATCGTCAAATGCCAGCACATCACTGATAATGCCGACTGGATCGTTGGCATGCGCTGCCCAGTCCACTTTGCTGCCTTCGACCATCAGGAAGAAGCCGTCTTCGTCTTTGGAGAGAACTTCAATGGCTTTAGAAGTCATCTCGGCGAGGCTTGGTTGCTTCGCTGGATCACGATCCATGTTATAGGCCATGCCTGCCGGTGCAAACATACCCCACAGCTTGCCTGATGTGGAAGCTTTCATCGCTGCCGGAGTCGTTACGTAATCATAGCCCAGTGCTTTGATAGATGAGACGAGATTCTCGCCATCCTTGCGTCCCGCAGGCTCCAAATAACTGCTTCCTCCGCCAAGCACAACATCCATACCGTTATAAACCTGTTGTTTGCTCAGTGCATCATAGTTTTTGCGATCCGGATAGTGAGCCGAGAAGTCAGCTGGTGTGGCGTGCATAATTTCGGATGTCGCAATAATGCCCGTTGCTTTGCCTGCCAGTCTCGATGCTTCCAGGATGGAAGCGACCGGTTTCTTGGCATCTCCCGGGGCGATGGCCTTTTGTCCAGGCATTGTCGCTTTATCCGGCAGTACACCGACATATCCTGTATGTGATTTGTGACCTGTAGCAAAGGCTGTTCCCGCAGGTGCCGAGTCCGCAATCGGCGCATCCGCAGAGTGTGTACGAACCATGCCACTGGCCATGGAGTCCAATGTCAGAGAGGATCCTTTATACCAGCGAGCCAAAGCTGTTGCGTCGTTCGCCATACCATCCGGGATCAGGATGATAACATTTTTGATCGGTGAAGCAGATGAGGTGGTGTCTTCCACAGCCCAAGCTGCACTACTGCCTCCCAGCGTAGCCGTAACAATCGTCGTTACCGCGAGCATCATTTTGGCTGCACGGGTATTGAATCGGTTTAACATGAACACATCCTCCTAAATAATATGTATAGTTTGGTATCCAAGACCAATGTATACAATGAATGCTAAACGAGCGTATGTATTGCATTAACTAAATGTAAATTTTACGATTAGAGAAGAACTGGACGGATTGCAGCATTCTCTTGTATGTTAGGGGAAAATCAGGCACAGGTAGTTCATTATTTCATTGATCAGAATAAGTTCTAGAGGTGGTCAGCTTATCCTATTGTTAAGGGGGTGAAGATGCTTGGAGCAGAATCGGATGAAACATAGACAGGTTCGAACATTTCAACCTCAAACGCTGCAACAGACAACATATGGGCCAATTGACGGCAGAACCTACGAGCCATTCGGTACGCTGGGTTGGCTTGGTGTTCCTTATGCCGCTCCTCCGGTAGGTGAATTGCGCTGGAAAGCTCCGCGTGAACCGGAGGCATGGATGGAAACAAGATCAGCCAAGGAATTCGCTGCAAGCAGTTTGCAATTATCCGGTATAGATACTACAGGCAGTGAGGACTCGCTATATCTGAACATCTGGCGTCCGGATACAATCAGTTCTAAGCTTCCGGTTATGGTGTTTCTGCATGGCGGCGGAAATATGACGGGATCAGGCAAAGATTTTCAGGGGAACAGCTTGCGCGTAACACGAACAGCATTATTGTTTCGGTAAACTATCGATTGGGAGCCCTTGGATTCTTTCAACATGCTGCATTGAAAACTGGAAATGCCCTAGATGATTCGGGCAATTATGGTTTGCTGGATGCATTACGTGCCTTACAGTGGGTTCAGGATAATATAGAAGGTTTCGGTGGAGATACTGCCAATGTTACGTTGGCCGGACAGTCTGCGGGAGCACGTGACGTCCTGGCAGCGATGATCTCACCGCTTAGTAAAGGGCTGTTTCAGAAGGCAGCTGCTTTCAGCGGCGGCCTGACCACTGCTGCACCGGAAGAAGGAGAGCAGAAATCCGAGGATGCCCTCGTTAAATTACTCGTGGGAGAAGGGATAGCGACTTCTGTGCAAGAAGCGCAAACATGGATCGGCACTCAGTCTAAGTCACAGCTGGAGAGTTATCTGCGTGAGTCGCCTGCGGACAAAATTGTTACTGCATTTGGTTCAACAGCAATCCGTATGGAGTCATTCCCGCATCTGTTTCGTGATGGGTCGGTCATTCCAAAAGAAGGTTTCGAGGCTATTGACAGCGGTAACTATGTACAAGTGCCTGTATTGCTCGGCAGTCTGGAAACGGAGTTCTCCAGCTTTGCCTTAGGTGATGAGAACTTTACACGCTCGATTAATGATGAAACGTTGTTCACCGATGAGACCAAGGCAGAGCAGTATGCTGCGGCCCTGAAATACGGTAGTGAGGTTTATGCTGGTTTTAATGCAGAGCGGGTAGCTGAACGCTTGACAAGTAAAGTAGGGCAGCCGTCAGTATATGCCTATCGTTTTGCTTGGGGTACACAGCCAAGAGTTATCTCGGAAAGACTGCAAATGTTGCTGGGCGCACCCCATGGAGCGGACATGGATTTCTACACAGGACACGCAGACGGGGTAGCCACCTCTTTCCCTGAAGAATATTTTAGCGAAACCAATAAACCAGGCCGTGAGGCGTTGTCTGCCGCGATGACAGCATATCTAAAGCAGTTTCTATACACTGGCAACCCGGGCAAAGGCGGATCGTCGGAGTTGGCAGCATGGACACCTTGGACCAAAGATGCCAAAACACCAATCATGCGTCTGGACGCAAGCAATACTACTGCAGAGATTGGAATGTCCACACCGTACAATGGAGACAAAGAAGCTGTGATGGCAAAAATGAAGAATGAATTGTCTGGTGAGACTTATAAGCTGCTGACAGAGAACGTATTTGCGGGACGTTTCTTCTGGGAATAAAGGCTGCATAGCTAGATAAGTCTATCGTTAAAAGGATTGGTTTCTTACAGTAGTTAAGTCACGTGAAAGGACGCGAGAGAATGATCTCTCGCGTCCTTTTCTAGTTATAGGAGAATACCTAATTTAGTTGTTCAGAAGACATCTGATCTATTTTGTTGCAAAAAAACTAAGTGTTCCCGTACTCTCATCTGCACTCACAAACAGGTCGCGTCCATTGACACGATGAATTCCTTCCGGTGACTCTCCAGCAGTGGGGATAAGCCCCAGATAAGCGGGATTTACCGGATCAGCAAGATCGAAGAACAAAATGGCATCTGCTCGTTCGGAAGCGACCGCTGCATACGTTTTGCCTTTAATCGTAGCAACCGTCAGATTCTCGACTTCACTACCTTTGTTCGGACTGCGATCATCCGGGTATAAGCCAACCTGGGCTGTTGCTTCATCGATAAGGTTCTCACTGTCATACAGCCGTTTGCCCTGCAAATCCCAGACAGCGATGTTGCGTCCGCCTGCTTTTACACCATCATCAAATTCATTTTTACCCAAATCACCTTCATTGGCGGTCAGCAGATATTTACCGTCAGCAGAGAAAGCAATGCCATCCGGTTCGTAACGAGCAGTCAATTTCTCGGTAAACTTGACTACGCCATCATCCTTCATATCGGCAAGATGTGAAGTAGTCCCCAGCGCAAAGATGGAGGTAATCTGCTTCGTTTGCAGATCGACGATGGCAACGGCATTGTTTTCCTGCAACGTAATGGCCGCTGTTTTGCTGTCCGGACTAATTGCAACATACTCCGGTTGTGGATCATGCGGATAACTGACTCCAGCTACATGATCCAGAGAAACGGGCAAGTTGGTGATCTCACCTTCCAATACGTTTCCGCCTGCAAAAGAGACAATCATAATGCTGCCTGGACGTTTCGCATTCGCATAATCAATTTCATCGGCTGCTTTGTTAATCTCTTCATCTTCAATGGCGATAACCGCATGCAGGCCATCAGGGACAGGGCAATGGAGTCAGGTCCTATACCAAGTTCATACGTTTTGACTGTTTTGTAAGTTGTGAGGTCGACAACCGCCAGCAATCCCTGACTTGCTTCCGTGTCTGTATCACCTGTACGTATGACCGCCAGTCCATATTTGCCATCCTTGGATACCGTTACGCTCGTTACTTCCGCTTTGGCGGAGAGTTCATGGAAGCTGATGGTACGCAGTACGTGGATATTATTCAAATCGGCAATATCCACGACGGAAATGCTGCCATTGTCCGCTTCGGTTACGAGCAGCCGTTGTCCATCCGGAGTGGATGCTGATATTTCAGCTTTGCCGCCGGGCATTTGAAAGGAAGCTGTACGTTCAAATCCGGTTTTATTTTGTTCGAGGATCAATTGATCCGTAATCAGCTTTATTGTTTTTGGAGATACATAGGTTGTTCCTTTGGTGATGTAGCTTTTACTATCGAGGGAAGTGTTCACACCATTAATGGTAGCTGAGGATGTCCCTACTGGGATTTGTACTTTAGTGCTTCCAACCTGAATATCGACACTGCGACGTTTTCCGTCCCAAGTGACCGTTCCTTGCATATTTTCGATAGCGGTACGTAAAATCACATGATCGTTGACGGGTCCAGATGCGTTAGCCGCACTGACCATGGATGTGTAACTTGTTGCTCCTGCCGTTAAGATGGCTGTCATAGACAGGACGGCTAGCCACTGTTTTCTCTTTTCAATGTAACAGATCCCCTTTACCGTTTCGTATGTGATGACATGTACTGTTTTAGTATAGATTTGAAATGTTATGAAAAGGTAAAAGTATAAAGGGACTTGTGTAAACTGAATATGGATTTAGGTCGGGGACTGGTGGGAAAGAAGAAATTGAGGTAGAATCAAGTGAGAATAATTCTCATTTGTCTCATCCTTTTTATGAGAATCATGATTAAGATATAGACGAGGTGAATACACATGGGCTTTGATTCGTTAGCCGTTGTATACCAGCATTACTTAACGCAGGAACCATTCAGTCAGCAGGATGAAAACACGTACCTGCTCTCTGCTAAAGCGGGCAGTGGCAATATTAAAAGAGTAACCACGTATAGTGGCATCGAAATTGTGTATTCTCAGATTCATTATAGTGAGCCGTGTTCTACGTTCTTTGCGTCGAATATTCCTATCATTGAGCTGCAGTTTGCCTTGTCAGGTGCGCGTTATGTAGACATATCCGGTCAGGAATATACCCTGTCCACTGGACAGGGAGCACTTCTGATGATGCGTGATTTTGAAGCCTGGTTCCATCCGCCTGCGCAGGAGAATTATACTTCTTTTGCTCTCGGGATTCCGATCTCGTTGTTCAATTATGCGGGTGCACATTTGGCAACAAGCCAATGCATTCGGTTTCAGGACATTTTGGGACATCGTATTTTCAAACCCATCGTATTTCAGTTGGATCACAGAATACGAACGATGATTGACAGTCTGATTGTGGAATTGAATAATCCCTATAGATCGTCTTTGATGATGGAAGCGACAGCATTGGAAATATTGAATCGGTTTATGATTCAGCTGTTTGATCTGGCGCCGATTCCGGCGGGGTTCTCCAGAGAGGATATACGGAAGCTGCATACCGCTCGGGAGATCATGGAGGCTTGCATGGTGGACCCGCCATCCTTGTTGGCATTATCCAAACAGGTGGGCTTGAATGATTTCAAGTTAAAAAAAGGCTTCAAGGCGCTGTTCGGTACCACCGTCTTTGAATATTTACGCCAGATTCGTCTGGATAACGCCATGAAATTGCTGCGCAACCAGGAGAACAACGTCACCGACGCAGCGATAGCGGTTGGTTACAGTAATATCAGTGCCTTTTCCCAGCAATTCTATTGCAAATTCGGCGTTAAGCCTTCGGAAATGAAAAAAATATATTAATAATCCGTCTTACCGTCAATTGTTCCGTATGGAGGCAGTCGAGATACACAGAGCCTTGTATACTCCAGGTACAGTGGATACTGTACTGATAAATAAAGGAGTGTATGAGCGTGAACAGAATTAGAGGAAGTATCTTTTTTAGCGTGTTTGCAGCTATGTTGGGTCTTATGCTTATTGCTCCCATTATGCCGCCGCTTATTCGCGAACTGGGGATGAAAGAAAGTCATTCCGGGCTTATTATTTCGCTCGGGTCGATTGCAATGGCTGTAATGGCTCCGGTGTGGGGCAGATTGAGTGATTTGAAAGGCAGAAAACCAATTATTTTAATTGGATTCATAGGTATGTCCATAAGTTGCGCTTTGTTCGCTTTGGCCTTGTATGGTGGATTGAATGCTTGGAGGGGAGGGGGGCTCCTGTTAACCCTTCTGATTGTGACGCGTAGCTTGATTGGGGCATTCATACCGGCGGTGCTGTCTTCTTCCCAGGCATATATGGGAGATGTGACAGAAGGGGAAGATCGAGGAAGCGGCATGGCTATTATTAGTGCAGCGAATGGACTCGGGCTTGTATTTGGTCCTGCGATTGCAGGGGCTTTTACCATCATAGGTCTGCTGTGGCCGCTATATTTTGGCATCTTTATTGCCATTGCTGCCTTTATCATCGCGTTGTTGCTTATTCCAGCAGCCAGACCCGTCATTCAGGATAAACCGCCGAAGGTCAACCCGTTCCAACGCGGATTACGAATGTACCTTGCTGCAGGATTGGTGACGATGGTGGGCATTATGACGCTGCAGGTCATTGGCGGATTTTATTTTCAGGATCAACTCAACCTATCTCCAGCCGCAACAGCCAGAATGGTTTCGTTTGGGCTCATGTTCTCCGGGGCAGCGATGCTGATCATGCAGGTGATTCAGATGAAGTGGCTCAAATGGCGGCCGCGGCCCATGATTCTGCTCGGTTCTCTTTTTCTGCTGGGAAGCATGGTTCTGTTTCTGGTCTCTACTCAGCTGTCCATCTATTATTTCTCGTTTTTCCTGTTCGGTATGGGCTCGGGTCTGATGATGCCTGGTTTTATGGCGGAGCTTCTCTCTGTCAGCAAAGAACAGCAGGGCGGTGCAGCCGGATTGGTTGCAGCGATTCAGGGCATATCGGCCGTGATTACCCCATTGCTGACAACAACGCTGTATCAGGTAGATAAACATATTCCGTTTATGCTGGTAGCCCTATTGGTTGTTGTCATGGGCGCAGTCATGCTGGGGATGAAAACGAATCAACCGAGTTCGGTAACCGGGTAAATTAGTAAGGGGCTAGTATACAGCTGGACCGAATCTGGGCCGCATTCTATCGCAGTTTCAATAAATGCGGCCCGCCTGCTGTTCCAATCTCACCAACTGTTATCCAAATCTGATCTTGAGCACACGCACGCAGCTTTACTTCGCGATCGGATTGGAAGTGCACTCGAAAAAGCCCGTGCTTGCACCTGAAAACATAAGACTTCACTTGGCCTTGATCATCTCTCAGCCGCAGCCTGCATCAGCTTGTAAATCTGGCGGGTCGTGTTTACGTTCCGGACCGTCATATATTTGTACACCTTGGAGCCTACGAGCTTGCTCATACCACTCTTGGTGACAAGTTCTTTACTGACGGAATACAAAATGGCTCCGGGAACATATAGCAATGTGCCGATTTCCGGTTTGATGGGCAGCTTGTCCAGCACTGAAACGTCATTCACCTCATCCCAGAGGAACATGACATCACTTTTAGCCATCGCATCATTGGTCCATTCCTCCGGCAGTGCCTGAACAACAGTCCGGACTTCATCCAGATTACGTACCATGACCTTGATCTGTAAGCCAAAATCGACAGTTATGGCTTGTTCAAGAATCTGGGCTAATTCCACATTCGCATTGACGCGATCCTGATGATCGGCAAAGATAATATTGCCTGAGTTGATATACGTCACCACATCCAGCAAGCCTGCTTGTTCAAACGTTTCTTTCAGCTCTTTCATATTGATTTTATTGTTCCCGCCTACATTGATGCCTCGAAGCAAAGCAACATAAATCATATTCACGCCTCCATATCCCTGGTTGGGTCCTGTACTCTTGGGACCTTGTAAATGTATGTTTTATTTCTAACCATTAGCGAAACGACAAATACTCCAATACATGCACCACATGCTCTTCTCCCAGCAAATCATTCAATCGAGGTTCCACAAGCTTCAGATATTCGGGTTTGGTTTCGTAAGATTCCTCATCCTTCAATTCTCCACCATAAGTCCGTGCAGCTTCTATCAGGATAGCGACTGCGGTAAAAAAGTCAGACAATGACTCAGCGACCCGTGTTGGTTCGCCGCCTTCAAAGGCTGCATACACAGGCGAGTCAGGTGCTGCTGTGTCCACAATCAAGGGATTATCATTCACATTGGCGATGACAACATGACCTGGTTTCCATGAGGCAGCTTCCTCATAAGGCTCGTTCATGCCGACCCATCGATAGCCTAACTGCTGCCGATACAGATGTTCAGGTGCAACAAAGAAGATCACGGCTGCATCATCCGATTTCGACAGCCGCATTTTTCAACTTGAGTGTACCTTCGGCCTTCGCATCGACCATCTCATAGTGACTGTATAGATATTGAAGCTCTAGGGAGAGAGGAATTCGTTCGTCCGCTTCCGGTTGATGATGTTGTGTGAGAGGACGAAGATCATGGTTTTTGAAAAGTCCATAAGCTTCATTATATAAGTTCTGCTGTTCCACAAAACGGGTTAAGGCAGCCTCCAGTTGTTGCATGGGGATTGATTCCTCCTGGTCTTCTGGTATGTGTTCTTGCCTAAGTAGCTACTCCGTTGATCATAAGAATTATACTATATCAGAATGGGAAAGGCTTACAGATTTATTCAGTCTCAACGGGCATCGGATGTAGGATGGGCTGAGCTACAGCAGGAAAATTAATATTTATTATTCATCTCCCAGCATTTTCCGATATAATAACTTAATAGAACGAAAGCAAGAGGATACTACCTCAGAGAGGTGATTGGAATGACGGTTGACGTCCTAGTACGCAACAATGTAAAGGTACTTGGTACCGGCGGGCAAACCATTGTGTTTGCTCATGGGTTTGGATGTGATCAGGATATGTGGCGCTACATTGTTCCGAGTTTTATGGATAACTACCGTGTCGTTTTGTTTGATTACGTAGGCTCGGGCCAATCTCAAATTGACTATTATGATGCTGACAAGTACAGCAGTCTGCAAGGATACGCACAGGATGTGCTTGAAATTATGGAAGCGCTCAATCTGAGAGACGTCGTATTTGTCGGGCACTCTGTAAGCAGCATGATTGGCATGCTTGCATCCATTCAGGCAGCCGAATATTTTAGACGTATTGTAATGCTGGGGCCTTCTCCCCGTTACGTAAATGATCTTCCGAATTATTACGGCGGTTTTGACCGACGCGACATAGATGAGCTGCTGGAGATGATGCAGATGAATTTTGTTGGTTGGGCGAGTTATCTTGCTCCAATCGTGATGCAGAATCCCGAGCGCAAAGAGCTGACAGTGGAGTTGGAAAAAAGCTTTTGTTCAAGGGACCCGCATATTGCGAGGCAATTTGCCGAGGTGACGTTTTTCTCGGATTGTCGGGATGATCTGGAGCGGGCTTCTGTACCCACGTTGATTCTCCAATGTTCAGACGATAGCATCGCTCCAGTTGAAGTGGGGGATTACTTGCATGCTCATCTGAAGAATAGCAGACTTCTACAGATGACGGCGAAGGGACATTACCCTCATTTGAGTCAGCCAGAAGAAACAAGTCGTTTCATTAAAGACTATTTGCAGAGCGTGTAAAGTAAAAGGAGAGGAAAGTGCAATTATTCCATGGACCTACAATTAGATCTGGCACCTTGCGGATACTTCTCCATCTCTGACTCGGGAATCATTCAATCGATTAATCAAACCATGCTGGGCATGCTGAAATATGAACGCACCGATTTGTTAGGGAAGCATATTGAGTCGACGATGTCGGTGACCAACAAGTTGTTTTTTCACACGTATTTTTATCCATACATTCAGCTATATGGTCATGTGGATGAGATGTACTTCTCGTTTCGTACCAGTGATCAGCAGGATGTTCCGGTTCTTCTGAACGGGGTTCGCCAGACTCGCAACGGAGAAAGCATAATTGACTGTGTCGTGGTGATCATGCGCAAGCGAATTGAGCATGAGAAGGATATATTGCAGACCAAAACAAAGCTGCAGGAATTATATCAAGCTACGAATGAGGCGAATAAGGAGCTTGAGCGATTGCATGAGGAGTACAAGGTAAAACAGCAGGCATTAATCAAAGTGAATGATCAGTTGGAGACGATGGCTTCTACGGATTTGCTTACCGGACTGAAGAACCGCAGATATTTCCAGGACAAAATGGTTGAAAGCCTGACGTTTTTTCGGGACTCCCAACGTTGTTTTTCCCTGCTGGTCGTTGATATTGATCATTTCAAAAATATTAATGATACGTACGGGCATCCGATCGGGGATTTGGTGCTCGGCAATCTGGCGGGCCTGCTACAATCGGTGTCACGCAGTACGGATGTGGTCGCGCGTTATGGCGGAGAGGAATTTGTCATTATTCTTGCGGATTGTGATCAGGAGCAGGCGATGCATACCGCAGAGCGATACCGTTCACAAGTCGCTTCCGCTGATTGGGGCGAATATAACATCACGGTGAGTATCGGCGCAGCTACTGTTGCGGAGGAAGACACGGAGCAGTCCCTGTTCCAAAAAGCGGATAAGGCGCTGTATGTCTCCAAAACCGGAGGAAGAAATCGGGTGACACATGCGTCAGAAGCAGAGCGTAACAACTCAAACCTTCATAATTAAATGATAACTGTCGATATAGTATTTAATGCTATTATCCAAATTAGAGGAAGTGAGCACATCATTATGAATCAGGTTGAGGCTGTTTTGACTGCCATGCCGTTCATTCGGGAAGCTGCACGTCAGGATGTATCCATCTCGGTAATGGACAGGGAGAAGTTTTTGTTTTTCCAATCTGGGAATGCCTTGAAATATGATTTTAAGGCAGGAGATCCGCTCCCGGATATCCACAGGGATTTTAAGATGTTACAGAATGAGTCGAAAACAAGGGAGCATTATCCGGCCGAACTATTCGGTATCGCTGCGGATTCTTATTTCCATCCCATCAAGAACGAGCAGAATGAAATAGAAGCAGTGATTTGCATTACATACAGTATGGATACGCAGGATCAATTGAAAAAGCTGATGAATCAGGCTGACGAAGTTACCGGCCGACTGATTGAGGGCATTCAGCATGTTGCTGCTCATTCCGAGGAATTGAGTGCGACTTCGGAAGAAATCTTGAGTAATACGAAACGGGCGGTTGAGGATTCCGGAAACGTTAATGAGGTCGTTCTATACATTAAAGAGATTTCGGAGCAGACCAATCTGCTTGGCTTGAATGCTGCAATTGAAGCAGCGCGGGTCGGTGAGGCCGGGCAGGATTCGGGGTGGTCGCCACCGAAATTCGTAAGATGTCCACGGGAACCAAAGAAGCTACCGGACGGATTGAGCAGTCGCTTGACGCTGTAAAAAAATCCGTATTGAGTATGGAGCAAGAGATTGCCCAGATTTCAGTTTCTTCGCAAGAGCAGGCGAAGCTGGTCACAGAGTTTATGAATGTGATCGATCAATTGAATGAAACAAATCACGGCTTGCGCAGGCTGGTCGAAAAAATAACGGATGACGTGGAATAATTCCGTCGATACATGAACGAAACGCTCAACCACAGATGTGGTTGAGCGTTTTCTTATTTGCTTCAGGATGAACTTGGGTCAGCTTCCTTTTAGGAATACTGTTTATTCAGCAAAGCGGTATCGTAGTATTCTTCAAATGACTTGATCTTGTTGTGTTCAAATTTGAAGATTTGCACGTAAATGCCGTTATACTTGATTTTTTTGTCGTTACCCCAGGGTCCGTTGGCAGTGATGTCGATGTTGCTCCGTGTTTTGGTAACAATGGTATTCGGATTTTCGCCGACTATAAACTCGTCAATCGTCCATTCGAATGTACCTTTCATATCAGTGAAAATCGGATTGAAGAAGCTTTTAACAGCGTCCCAGCCTTCTTGAACAGCATTGTGCAGGACGGCGACATCTGCTGTAACAAACGGTGTAATCACTGCCGGGTTTTCCTCAACCCACAGCGAATAAAATTGGTCCGTATCACCCAGATACAGCGAGAAAAATTCTATAATGACATCCATGTTTTTGCGGGCGTCTTCATTTGCAGTATCCATTGACGCGTTAACGGTTACATTTTTGATCGTTTTGGAATCCATATATTCCACTCCCCTTTCACATCAAAGTATAAATTAAAGAATCTCAAATCATAATAGACTGTTTCAGTAGAGTGTAAAAAAACTGTACAAATACGTCGATATGTAAAGAGAATGGCCAAGACACCATAGCAGCGTTAGAACCTCAGGAGGGAGATACCTATGCTTAGAAAAATCACGCCCAAAGAACTCCTGGCTGAATCCCTGATTGATTTGGCCAAACGGAACCCGATTCAATCCATTACTGTCACCAACATCACGGATCATTGTCAGGTAAGCAGACAGATGTTCTATTATCATTTTTCGAGCAAGTACGATCTGATTGCCTGGATCTATAGTGACAAAGCGGATAAAATCATCAATCAATATATAGAGAAGGAGCCTTGGGGGCGCGTGGCCGGAAGAATTGTAGCGTTTATTAAAGAGGACTATCTCTATTTCAAAAAAGTATTTGACGACGATACACATTTATCATTCTATAATATTATTTTTCAATATACGGTCGAGTGCCATACCAAGCATATCCAGAAAAAATTGGGTCTTGCCTCATTGCCACAGGATATTGCTTTTGCGATCCAGTTTAATGCCTACGGAGGAGTCAATGTCACCAAAGACTGGCTTGAAAACGGCATGAGGGAATCCCCGCCGAATTGGGGAATTAATTTTTTCCGCCATGCCTCAGCCTATTAGAACGTATTTTAACAACGAATCGTAGAATCACTTTACCGGCATTATCCTGGTCACTCTTTCCGGTTACTCGTGGCTCATAAATCCATATCCCTTGGCAGGGGAACTGGCTTGGAGAGTGAAGTCTTCGTTGGCGTCATCCATAAACTTCGGATTCACATACAATGAATGAGCATCATTTCCTGATCCCTCGACGTAGGAGGTGAAGCCGGCATACTCCCTGTTTTTCCAGACCCAGAGCGCATCTTCTTGTGGTGCAGGGGAGTAGTACACGTTATGATCAAACACATTCCCCGAATTACTGGTGTATTCATTGTAGATGAGCACGTCAGAGCTATTTGATACGAGAATGTTCCGCTTGAACGTATTGTTCTTCGTTTGGGCTTGCATGAACAGCTGCCCATTGCCAGCATCCAGCAGGTCGTTATCAACTATTGTATTGTACATAATCGTACTGTCCACGGTAGAACCGCGTTCCTCATCATAGCCGCCCATGGCGATACCTGTCAGCCTGTTATGAAAAATGAGATTATCCTGCAACGTAATGTTGCTCGTTGAACGTCCGGCGTGCTCCGAAGCAATCTCGATCCCGATATCGTTGCGGTATACCCGATTATGGTCGATGATATGATTTTTGCCTCCATCTACATAGATTCCCCGGCAGAATTGCTTTCATTGGGGAGGTTCGTTCCATAGGAAGGGTTGAGATTGGAAGAAATATTATAGATTTCGTTTCCTCGTACAATGCCGTTTCGCACTTGATCATACGTGTCATCTTCGGATGTACCTTCATAACCGATCAGATCAATACCAATGTTGTCGCTGTCATGAATGGTGTTGTCCAAGATGGCAAACGTATCGACATTCCCGTTGACTGCAAGTGACTCACTTGAACCGAGCACGAGATCATACAATTCATTATCCTTGATCATAATGTCCCGTAAGGCTTGGGGATGCTCCGTACCATAGATTGCAATTCCGTGGGCATCTCTACCCTGCAAATCCGGTCCTGAGGGCTTGGCATCATTTGCAATGGAATGAACGGTGTTGCCCAGGATTTGAATGTGTTCCCCTGCTCCGTGAATATAGATGCCAGTAGGCACTTGACCCCGAAGAGAGGTTGTAAAGTTGCGGATATCGAGATTTTGAATCGTAATAAAGCTGGCATTTTCGACTTCAATTAAACCTTCTATACCGCGTACCGACAGACCTTCACCATCAATGATGACTTTCTCCTGTGGATAACTGGAGAACAGGGTGGGATTGCCGGAGGCATTTCCGCTCCGGGTTATTTTCACCTTTTGATGATATACCCCTTCCCGTAAATAAACGGTACTGCCTGGCTTGGCATGATCTGCAGCATGCTGTAGCGTTCTCCAGGGTTCTTGAATGGTTCCTGTATTTTGGTCATTTCCATCGGGTGCTATGTAATAAATTTCTTTGGTGGCGGGTGTATGAACCGAATCTGGTGAAGGCATGGAAGAGCCCTCATCCTGACAACCTGTTGCGAGAAGCATTAGAATCAGGGCCAGAACGTATTGTGTGACTGTACGAAGCAAAGTGTTTCCTCCTTATGAATTTGCTATAAAGTTTGATTATAGCAGATTTGAATGGAGGAATAGGGGTGTGATATGTTCATAGAAAACTAGCATGAGTGGAAGAATGGAGGATTAAGATGTGGAATGGTATTTTTGAACGGGAATGGATAAATCCATAGGGGGGAGCAAGCAGAATGTAAAGTAGGCTGAAGGGAGCAATAATTATGCATAAATTAATCGCAAACGAATTAGTGGATCGGGAGAATCATGCTTGGGAGGAACTCAAGGAACTGTTGGACCATGGACAAAATAAATATACCTATGTTCCTGCACAGCGAGAGGTCGGAGAGGACGCGCTTTATCGCCTACAAGTAAGTACTAAATCCTATTTGGGGGCTGTTGCCTATGAGACAGCGGGCATTGTGCTGGATGATGGCTGGATTACGTTGCTTGGATCGGGAGGTGATCAAACCTTCGGGAGTCTGACCAGTTGGAATGGTGTGGCTGACAAGCCTTGTGTACCCGCACTGGAAGGCATGATGGTCGTCGCTTATGATGCTGCGGGTGGATTTTTCGGAATGGATACGGGTAAGTATGGCTGTACAGGACATGTATACTATTTTGCCCCTGACACGCTGGAATGGGAATCGACAGAACTGGCTTATTCGGGCTTCATCAACTGGTTGGCTAATGGTGATCTGGAGCAGTATTATCAGACCTTTCGCTGGAAGGGTTGGCAGAACGACATGGTACAGCTTCAGATAGGACAAGTATTCGCCTATTATCCACCGCTTTGGACGGAAGAGGGCAGCGGCGAGAGCAGCAGCAAAGCTCCTGTAGCTGTGGAAGAAGCCTGGAAAGCAGCATTGGCTGGGAAATGATGTGCTATGACAGGACTGTATGGAGGGAGTGTATGAATAACTTGAATATCGATAACATTCAGAAGCATTACGGCATTTTGTTTCCGCATGAATATCTGGAGTTTCAACGGGAGGCCGATGGTCAAGCATTTGATATGATTGAAAATGGAGAGGTCATCGACTGGGAGTAATCAGTTCATTGCGAATAACATCAATCTGGTAGATGACGTGAATCCCGATCCACGCCGGATTATTCCGTTTGCTTGGAGTGTCAGCAGCGGCAACAACTACTTATTGGATTACCGAAAGAATTCAGAATCTCCTGCCGTACTGGTTATGGACCATGAAGAAGCGATGGTACGCGAAGATGCCGAGAGTGAATCAGAGACGCCGGAGGAAGCCCAGCAACTGCTGGAGGAAAATGTACGAGAGATCGCTGCCAATTTCAATGCATTCATAGCTTGTTTAAAAGCCAGACCGAGTGATCCAGTTGAGTGATTCACCGTTTGAATATCCTCGTGAACGACAAAAGGCTCGCGCTATTCGCGGGCCTTTTACTCCATCGAATACATGAATGTTTTGATTGAATGATATAGAATACATCCTAGTTTGCAACCTATCCAGTCTCAGTCATTGTAACCGTAGAAGTCGATCGTGCAGCTTTGTTATGCCAGACCACGATGACTAGCGAGATCAGACAGACTAAGA
The DNA here is from genome assembly GCF_052244825.1 of Paenibacillus sp. 1A_MP2. NCBI lineage: Bacteria > Bacillati > Bacillota > Bacilli > Caryophanales > Paenibacillaceae > Paenibacillus > Paenibacillus sp. 1A_MP2. Next base: position 2,365,142 of record NZ_JBQQCS010000001.1, read on the forward strand.
GCAGACATCCATATACAACATGATAGGCTTCCTCTACTGGAACACCCGGAATGCTATGCAGCAGCAGCCCACAGACAGCCACGGATACCGAACCGCCAAAAAACTGGATCAGCTGTAACAAGCCCATGCCGGAGCCGATTTGCGCTTTGGGCAGCACCCGAGATGCTTCGTTATTCAGGGAAGCTATGGAGGCTGAGAGTGCCGGGAGAAAAGAGATATCCGCCGGTGATAATCAAAGCAGACTGATTCAGTCCCAGCATAAACAGAGCTAACACTCCGGCAAGCAAAATGTGTCCGATCATTAGAAAACGCATATTGCCATATCGATCAATCCAGCGACCTACGAAACGGGTGCAGAATGCCGAGACGATGGCTCCAGGAGCAATCAGCAGACCAATAGCCAGTGACGAACGTCCAAACAGATCAGCGAGCACTAGCGGCATCAGGAACAGATTGCCCAGATTTACGACCAGAACGCAGAAGCCGATGATCAGTAGCCGGGAAAACCCGGGTGTTCGGAATACATGTGGATTCACAAAAGGCAGGCTTGCCCTGCGAATATACACGATGTGCACAATAAGTGAAATGACACCGATGGACAGCCATAACCATGACTGCTGAGTGATGGCAACCAGAAGGGTAGTTGCATTAATCACGGTTAATGCTGCACCGATCATATCAAAAGGATTCTCCGGTTTGGCCGTTTCACGCGGGAGAAAATAGAGCAGTACGGGCAGTGCAAGCAGGACCAGCACCGTAATAGCGAAAAGTCCATTCCAACCCCAGTACTCACTAATGAGTCCACCTACGATTGGACCGAGCCCAAATGCCATGGCACTGCCTGATGAAATAAGTGCGATGGCAGCTCCGCGCCGTTCCAACGGGATGTAACGGCTTGCGATGACAAGCCCAAGCCCGGCCATGACCCCTGCACCCGCAGATTGCAGAATGCGTGTCAGCAGAAGGATCGCAAAGCTGTGAGCAAATAATCCGAATAATGAAGATAAACCCAAAATAAGCAATCCCACCGTCAGCAGTTTGCGCACCGGGATACGATCAGATAATCGACTGTAAATCACCGTCGACAAGGCGTAACCAATGGAGTAGCTTGAGATGACCCAGGACCCCAGGTCCGATGTAATCTGAAGATCATGAATAATAACGGGTAAAGAGACGTTAAACATGGTGGTATTCATCACAACGATGAACAGGCAGCAAGTCCAGAGAGGCATTACAATTTTATCTTTCACGTAACCATTCCTGTCTATGAATTCAATGGAGTCATGATAAATGTACCTGTTTTCTGATTCGAACAGGTAACCAAATCAATAAACCATTTTACGCTCAATCTTCTTATATGGCAATAATGTCATAATTACAGTGGGTTGAAAAAATTAGACTCCATTTTCCTTATCTAGCTAGGATCGTCAAGGTTGTATAGGATGCTATAAAAAAATAGGCGCCCTAAATTTAAAGGGCGCCTATTACTGTTAGGCTACGCTGGCTTGTTTCCCCGATTGCGAATCCATTTGATGACATCCATCAGAATGACGGCTGCGAGAGCGAGTCCTCCTGCGATCAGGAACTCATTCCAGCCAAACGCAGCCGGGATGGCAAAGATGCCGCGTACACCCGGGATCAGCGTGATCGCGTAAAGGCAGAGACAAACCAGGATGGAACCAAGAACTAATTTATTGGTGGTGAAGCCGACCTGGAAAATCGTCTGTGTATTGGAGCGTGCTGCAAAAGTTTGCAGACTCCGTGCCAGAATCAAGGTTGTAAAGGCCATGGCCACACTTATTTCCTCCGAGATCCCAAGTCCGATATATTGGGACACGATGACCGCCACCCCGATCAGGACACCGCGAGTAATGACAGCCTGTAACGTTCCGCCGGCAAAGATGCCTTCGTTAATATCTCGCGGTTTGCGTCGCATGACATCCGGTTCAGCTTTTTCGGTACCGAGTGCAATGGCAGGCAGGGAGTCATTCACCAGATTGATAAAGAGCAGTTGCAGCGCTGTAAAAGGATTCACCCAACCGACCACAAGTGCAAACAAAATGGCGATAATCGCCCCGAGGTTTCCTGCAAACAGGTACGCAATGGCTTTTTTGATATTATCAAATACCATTCGCCCGACACTGACTGCATTCACGATGGACACAAAGTTATCATCCGTCAAAATCATGGCTGCCGCATCTTTGGCGACATCCGTCCCGCTGCCCATCGCTACGCCGATGTCGGCTTGTTTCAATGCTGGTGCGTCGTTGACACCATCTCCAGTCATGGCTGCAATCTTGCCTTTGCGCTGCCACGCACGCACGATGCGGATTTTATTTTCAGGAGATACACGTGCGTACACCGAGATATGTTCGAGCTGCTGGTCGAGTTCTTCATCCGACAGTTTGTCCAGCTCTGCTCCGGTAAGGGCCAGGTCGTCCGGGCCTGCAAGTCCGATATCAATACCGATGGCTTGGGCTGTTGTTTTGTGGTCGCCGGTAATCATGATGGTACGAATGCCCGCCTTCTTGGACTCTTCGATCGAACCATATACTGCTTCACGCGGGGGATCAATCATGGCTGTCAGACCAACAAGTGTTAAATCATATTCGTCCTCTATCGTAACCTGATTTTTGTCATCAAACTTTTTGTAGGCGTAAGCCAGCACACGGAAGGCGCGTTTGGAGAACGCTTCGTTCTTCTCTTCAAATTGCGTGCGAATCTCAGGCGTCAATGGCTGAACTTCACCGTTTATGAAAACATGACTACAACGGCTAAACAGCACATCCGGGCCACCTTTGGTCAGCAAAGCGGTCTGTCCCTCAAACGTATGCACCGTACTCATCAATTTCCGATCCGAGTCAAAAGGAAGCTCGGCTTCACGCGGAAACTGGTCACGAATTTCATTGTAATCCTTGTTCACCCGGTTACTGAAGGCGATGAGCGCTACCTCGGTGGGATCACCAAGTTCCTTGCCTTCCTGGTTAATATTCGAATCATTGCAGAGTACTGCAATATGTAACAAGCGGCGTTCCTCTGCAGACCACTGTTTGGGATCATCGGGGAATTGGTCTTTCGTGCCATGGGGAATGTAATAGTCCACCACAGTCATCTTGTTTTGAGTAAGCGTTCCTGTTTTGTCAGTACAGATAATGCTGGCAGAACCCAAAGCTTCCACGGCAGGAAGACGTCTGATAATGGCGTGCTGCTTGGCCATTTTATTCGTTCCGAGAGATAATACAATCGTTACAATAGATGAAAGGGCTTCAGGAATGGCTGCGACAGCTACGGCAACTGCGAACATTAGGGCATTCACAATGGATGGGCCGATATTTTCCGTTCCTTCCGTTAACCAGACACGACCTGCTTCAATAGCAAAAATGAGGATCGACAAGCCCAGGATAAAGAATCCAAGTTTCTTGCTGAACGATTCCAATTTGCGTTGTAACGGTGTTTCTTTGGCTTCAGCATTTTCAATTAATTCGGCGATTTTGCCGATTTCCGTTTTCAGTGCGGTGCCTGTAATAACGAGCATGCCACGACCATACACGACCAGTGAACCACTAAATGCCATGTTGCGACGGTCTCCGATCGGTGCTTCTTCGGGAATGGCATGCGCATGTTTCTCCGCAGCTTCGGATTCTCCGGTCAGCATGCCTTCATTGATTCGGAGACTTCCTGATTCCAATATGCGTCCATCTGCAGGCACGTAATCTCCCGCATCGAGCAGGACAATATCGCCGGGAACGAGTTCCCTCGCCGGAATCGTCTTTTTCTGACCATCACGAATGACCTTGGCTTCGGGTGCAGACATTTGCCGCAGTGCATCCAGAGAACTTTCGGCTTTTTTGGTCTGTACGACACTAATGACGGCATTTAACAGAATGACGAGAAAGATAATCAGCGATTCAATCAGGTGTCCGAGTACTATCTGGACAGCCGCTGCAATGAGAAGCACGATCACCATGGGATCTTTAAAATTTTCAATAAATAGCTTCCAGATGGGGGTTGCAGCTTTTCCTTTTAACTCGTTATAGCCTTCCGTCTCAAGTCTCTTTGCAGCTTCGGAGGTGGTGAGCCCATCCCTGGAACTCTTAACGTCCTGAAGTGTCTCCTCTGCACTGTGTCTGTAATGTTGCAAATGACCAGCTCCTTGGATCATAGATTTCGGATATTAGATTTCTTTGTGTATATAACCTTGCAGGCGTCTAAGAATCAGTAAAACTTCATCAAATTTATGAACTCCATAGGTAGAATCTCCGCGTCTGGTGAATCTCATTCGTTTGCTATGATTGCGCATTGTATATTACAGCTACTTCGTTGCCGAATGACACGGTTATAATGATTACGTTGTGGGACAAATTTCGTTTTATAGATGGGGTTTAAACTATAGTGGGGATACGGTGTGTTCACCTACTGGATGTTAGGAAAAGAACGGAAACACGTATAAATTAAGAAAAGCCCGTACCTGATGGTGCGGGTTTTCGTGTATTGTAGAGTTAATAACACGACTTCATTTAAATATATTTTTGATGTAGTAACACTTAAAACTATGGAGTCTTCAGCCACAGAAAGGATTACAATATGTCCAACAACATAGATTGGGTGGCACAATGGAAGTTAACCAAGCCACTGACAGACCAATGGATGACTGCGGGCAAGCTGCATCACTTTTCAAGTCATGCCTTGCTGCTCATCCTTGACGGGAAAGCCATCTGGAACATCAATAGTCACAGGGTTCAGGTATCTTATGGAGAGTTAATTGCTGTGGAAGAAAACTCTGTAATTGAAGTGATTGAGGGTGGCAATCTGGATCTGGCCGGATGGCATATTCAGTTTGATACATATGCGATGTTTCCTGACCGAGGTGAAATGGAGAAATATGAATGGCATGTACCGTCAGGAGATACGTATCAAAAAGTACAATTAACCGCTGGCACGCTGGCGATTCTCAGTCAGCAATGGAGTGAACACGGTTCTCCTGATTGGAATGCAACCCGGGTTAGAAATCAGTATCTGATATATGAATTGCTGCAACATGTATATCGTGAGCAGCCGGAAGAGCAGTCGAATATTGAGCAAGGTATTCTCCGCTCTGTGGATTACATGCAGCAGCATTATGACCAGGTCATCACACGAAAGCAATTGGCTGAGATCGCTGGTATCACTCCCTGGCATTATTCCCGCAAATTCAGTGAGCGATATGGAAAGCCACCTCTGGATTACCTGGCTCATTACCGAATCTATCGTGCTCAAGAGGAGCTGTTGTTAACAACGGCGACCTCTCAGGACATTGCCAAGAAGACCGGATTCGAGGATGCTCATTATTTCAGTCGTCGTTTCAAACAGCTAACAGGCGTTTCCCCGAGAAATTATAGACAAACGTTGCCCCTGCGTAATATCGTATGTCTTTCCCCGCTTTGTGCGGAAGTGTTGATTCACTTGGGGGTTATTCCACATGCCGTTATGGTGACACCCTTGCTTTTGCCTGAACATCAGCATGAACTATTTGAATTGCATCAGGTGAAGATGCTGGAAGTCCCGCAATATGAGCTGGATGTGGAACGGATTCGGCAAGTTCAGCCTGAATGGATTATAGGAAACGTATGGACAGAAGAGATCAAGCAAAGACTGCGCACCATTGCACCCATCTTAACGGGTCTGAATAACGATGTGGAGACCCTGCTCCATCAACTAGCCGGTTTGTTTCACCGTGAAGATACAGCCTATGAACTTCATTTGCAGCTGCAATTGGAAGTGAACGCAGCACAGCGACAACTGGAACATCTAGTCCAATCTTCCTCCACTGTGATGGTACTGAGGGTAGAAACGTTTGGTTATCGATACATGGGTGGTCATTCTAATGGGGTATCCCATGTGCTGTATGAACAGCTCCCATTAACTCTGCCACAGCCGCTGCAAGCAGGGGAGGCGTGGTTTAATCCTTGCTCACTCGACTTATTGGCCAAAGCTAATCCAGATTACCTGTTTGTTGAGAAACGGGTCATGCAGCACTTTAGTGCTGAAGATAATATGAAGAAGTTAGTGGAGAGCTCCCAATGGAATGACTTGGAGGCTGTAAAAAACAACAGGGTATTTCTCGTGGATACTCGCCTGTGGGTGGATGGTCGCGGAATTATCGGACACAAAATGATTTTGAATGAAATTGTGAATAGTCTGGTCACCAATGTATTGTAGAGCACAATAATCCAACTGAATACGCACCATCTCCTATGGAAGGATCTCTTCCTATTTGCTAGTATTTGATAATAATAATCATTATCAATATTATATAAGGGGCGAGTAGATCATGTCACGAAGGTTTAAGAGTTTTGGAATGGTGCTGTTGGTGTTAAGTTTGGTACTTTCAGCCTGTTCCGGTACTTCCAATAAGGAAGCAGGAGCTTCAACTGAAGATAGAGGGAATAATGAAACGAAGGTTGTTCGGGATCAGTTCGGTGAAGTGACGATTCCTGCACATCCCCAGAATATGCTAGTCTTCGATTCGATCTATGCCGAGTATCTCATTGAGATGGGTGTGATACCGCAAATGGTTATATTCGTTCCGGAGGTTGAACCGGAATATCGTTCTTCTTATTTTGAAGAACACGGCGTGCAAATGATAGAAGCAGAACAATATCAATATAATTATGAACAATTGCTTGCGTTGTCACCAGATATGATTATTACCGTAGGCGAAGGTATGGATAAGGGAGCATATGACGAATTGACCAAAATTGCTCCAACGGTGGCTCTGGAATCCAACAGTGAAATGAAGCAAGCGATGCCGAAGCTGGCTACCCTATTTGACAAAACAGAGGAATCTGTCAAAGTGCTGGCAGAGTTTGATGAGAAGGCGAAGCAGGCACAGCAGAAAATTGCTCAGGCCATCGGCGACAAAACTGTGCTGGTCCTTCGAGTGGAGCACAATCGATATCGTTTCATGGGCCCCAAAGGAGGAAGCAGCAGTGTCTTTTTCTATGATATTTTGGGTCTAAACAGTCCAGAAGTCATCAAAGACTCTACAGACTGGTTTAGCCAGTTTTCCCTGGAATTTTTGCCTGAAATGAATCCGGATTATATTTTTCTAGAAGACAGAACACTGAAAGGCTATGATACGAAAGAATCTATGGATAATCTGAAAGAAAGCAAAGTATGGGCAAGTCTGAATGCGGTCAAAGACAATCATGTCTTTCCGCTGAAAACGAGTGATTTTGTAACAGGTGTAGGCCCTATCGGATCGGCCAAGTTATTGGATTATGTCGTTGGAAAGTTGGTGCCCTAGATGAATACTGGAGCGAAGCAGCCATTGGATATTTACGATATAACGATCGTTGGTGGTGGACCTGCGGGAATGTATGCTGCATTTTACAGCGGGATGAGAGCAATGCGCACCAAAATTATTGAAGCCAAAGAGGAATTGGGTGGATTTATGCGTACGTACCCGGAGAAGCTGGTCTGGGATGTGGGCGGGGTTGATCCGGTTCGTTGTGAGAAACTGATTGATTCTCTGGAAAGACAGGCAAGAACCTTTGACCCCACAATTGTGTTCGGCCAGGAAATTGCGCAGATGGAACGAGGTGAGGACGATATATTCGTGCTTACTTCGAAGACGGGTGAGCGTCATTATACACGGACTATCTTATTATGTGCAGGTAGAGGTATGACGCAGGTTCAGAAGCTGGATATCGAGGGTTCCAATCGGTATGAGCTGACGAATCTTCACTATACCATTACCGATCTGTCGAGATTCAAGGATAAGCGTGTGCTGATCTCCGGAGGAGGGGATTCTGCGATAGATTGGGCGAATGAAATGGAGGGATTGGCGCAGGAAGTCATTGTGGTTCACAGACGACATGAATTTACGGCACATGAGCTGCCGGTTGCCCAGATGAAAGCTTTTGCCCAAGTCTTGACCCCTTACAGCATCTCTCGCTTATATGGTTCAGGAGATAAAATAGGCCGTGTTGACCTCGTGCATGTAGACAACGGGGAAATCATGCCAATTGAAGTGGATGAAGTGGTAGTCAGTCATGGATACGATCGTGATTTCGGTAACCTGGTCCACTGGGGACTCGAACGTGAAGATTACGGTATCTCGGTTGATCCGCGAATGTGCACGAGTCAGCCAGGTATATTCGGAGCCGGTGATTTCATCACCTATGGCAGTAAGGTTCGGCTGATCGCTGGTGCCTTCAACGATGCCGTACTGGCGGTAAACAGTGCGAAATTGTATATGGAACCTAGCGCTTCCGATATGGCAGGGGTATCGTCCCATAATGCAAGGTTCTTTGAGAAAAATAAAGCCATTTCTACCCTGTAAATTACCATGAGTAGAACGGGAAAATAAAATAAGGAGCCCGACCCGTGTTGAGAATTTCTCGAATATGAGTCGGGCTTTTTTTAATAAAACTTCCATGCTCAACTAACCATAAGTTAACCCTGTGGTTCTTGATACAAATCAATATATGCCATAAGTTCCTTCACTCCTGCAAATTGCAGGGCTAGTTGGGTGTTCAGCTTTTGCAGTGCAATCTGGAAGGCTTTATTAATCTGTGAGTAATCCTGCGTGCCGACGGTATTTAATAGTTCTTTCATATGCTCAATGTAGTAGACTGATTTTCTTAAGCTGCTAATGACTAATATCTTTCTTAATTCAACTCGGGTATACATTCGGTACCCATTCAGAGGGGCTCTTTCCGAGCGAATTAAGCCCTCTTTTTCCCAATGTCTGATCGCAGAAGTGTTGACCCCGGCAATATCAGCCGCTTTACCAATGGTAATCGACTCCGTCGTTCCAACCTTTCGATCGTTAGCAAAATCCACTTGTTGTACCATATTCCAAATGTCTTCCATTCGTTGCTTCTCCAGTTGGCTGTTGTACAGCTGGTGGTTCATCAGCCAGAGAGCATCAATTGTATCGCTCTGTTTTACTTGTCTCATGACCTCATATACAACAGGAATCTCGTATCCTTTCAATAATGAACGAATGGCAACAAACGCCTGAAGATGAACAGGGGTGTAGTACCTGTGATTGCTTAGGGTTCGTGGGACGTCGGGAATCAGGTTTTCCTTTTCATAGCGTCGAAGTGTTGTCGTACTGACCTCCAGCCTAGTGGCAATTTGCCCAGGTGTATACGTAGGGTTCATCTGCTTCTGCTCCTCATACTTCAAGTAAAACCTTCAAGTGCTACACTAACATACAACGAGCCAAGTCTATATTTTATCCACATTTTATAATGAAAACCGAAAGATTGCATCAATGTTATACACTGAGGATATCAACTGTAAAGGACTGGTTCAATTGAAGAAAATAATTACATTGTTAAATGGCTCGCAACTTGAAGCGGGTCTGACGGGAGCGCAAAATCGTCGCGTCATTATGCTGCCCATAGCCAAAAAGTCCGTGACCGGACAAGAAGCGGAAACCCTGAGGTTGTGGGGTGTTGATCCTGAATTGGGTGCAAAGTTTATCGCTGGACTTTCGGATGAATTTCAGATTCTGCATTTTGATTATGAAGGCCACTACATGGCACATCCCCATCCGGAACATTTTACGCCCGAATATATAGCTCAGGATTTGTTACGAATTGCAGATCAGATGAATGTGAATCGATTTAGTTATTATGGATACTCCTGGCTGGCTCTCGTCGGGTTGCAGCTCGCCCTTCGGACCGAGCGGATGGAAAGTCTCATTATGGGAGGGTTCCCGCCTTACGAGGGGCCGTATGAGGAAATGCGAGTAGTTATCACAAAGACATATGAGGGAGCAATGGATCAGCATAAGTCAACGAAGGAGAATAACGGAGCAGAAGCCTTTATAAATGAACAGTTTAGCCCGGATGAGGTCGATTGGGACAACATGGAGTTGAAAATTGATCCGGCTCAAACAAAGCAATTTGCGACCTTGTATCAAGATTTAATTGATTTTGATGACCAACATATTCAAACTCAGTTGAAGATTCCCAGATTGGCTTTTGCAGGGGAGAGGGATACGATTGTATACGGTGAGAAATTCGGCAGTGTGACGGTGGATATCGCTGGACGGCTGCAAAAGAATAAATCCATTCTTGAAAACTTCGGTTGGACCGTCGAAATCATTAAGGGAGAGGATATGGATCACACCAAAGCGATGCAGCCCAGTACCGTTCTCCCTGTTATTCATCCCTGGTTAAAAGCTCATTTAAGCTGAGGATCGGCAGGAACAAAGTTGGTAAAGTTGGTATTACTGTATGACATCGTCCAAAGCTCTTAGTTTGCGCTGCTGATAATCCAGAATGGATTCATATAACAACTGTTCGTTGAAATCAGGCCACATCACATCCGTAAACCAGAGCTCGGAATACGCCGCTTGCCATAATAGAAAATTGCTTAACCGTTTCTCCCCACTTGTTCGGATCAGCAGATCGGGGCAGGATTTAGTCCGGTATACAGAAACTTTTCGAATTCCGCCTCGGAGATTTCCGAGGTTTCGTTGTTTTCTTCTTTGTTTTCCTCAATGTACGTTTTGATGGCTTGTACAATATCGTTCTTTCCTCCATAATTCATCGAAAAATAAACAGCCATCCCGCTGTTGGTTTGAGTTAGTTCTACCACTTTGCGCATCGCTTCCTGGGTTTCTTCTGGGAATTTGGAGATATCACCAATAAAATTAACTTTGATATTATTCTGATTCAGCTCCTGGACCGTTGTATCCTGTACAAATTCGACCACCAGACTAATGATGTAATCGACCTCTTCCTTGGGCCTTTTCCAGTTTTCCGTAGAGAAGGCGTACAGCGTGAGAGAGGCGATTCCGTTTTTGTGGCACATGCTTATCGTTTCCCGCATCGTCTGCATTCCTGCATAGTGTCCGGCACTTCGAGGTAATCCCCTTCTTGTCGCCCACCGGCCATTACCATCCATCATAATTGCGATATGTTTAGGTACAAACCCGTTCCAGTCGATGCAATCTTTAACATTTGGTTTTTCTTTAACTACTCGGTGCCACTTCAATGAATGTTCCTCCCGCTCCTCAAGCTAAAATGGGTAAGACATGTATAATGAATTTAATTTGTTCGAGTTGATTTCCAGAATTTATATATATTATATAGGATTGTATAGGAACAGTCATGACTCGCTTATAACCCTTCAATGTTTATAAAGAAACATGCTGCGAAGGAATCATACAAATATGTGAATTTATGGTGAATTCGATGCGCTTTCAGTCCATGATGGTTCGTTCTCCATTATAATAAATCAAAACGGACGAGGAGATGAACTCCAGATGAAAAAACAAATGTGGATCATTGGCGGCTTAGTGATTGTAATTGTGTTGGGAGCTTATCTGATTGCAAGCAATGCAGGGAAGGAAGAAGCAGGTAACGCCGAAGCACCCAATGTCAAAAAAATGGTTGAAGATATCAGTACACGCAAGGTGACACCGGAATCAGCCTCCATTAATGCCACCCAGTTAATTGTCACGGATAAAGGCAACCAAACGACAACCTACGACTTGCCTGAAAATGAATTTTTCCTTTCCATTGCGCCCTACGTAGAGCAGACCCATCCATGCGCAATTCATAGTCTGACCGGTTGTCAGGGCGAAATGGAAAATAAGAAGTTCATGGTGACGATCCATGACTCCGAAGGGAATACGCTCATGAAGGATGCTGAGATAAAGTCCGGCTCCAACGGTTTTATGGATTTCTGGTTACCCAGGGATAGGTCATATCTTATTCGTATGGTGCATGATGGAAAGGTGGCAGAGACCCAGCTGTCTACATATGAAGAAGATAATACGTGCATCACAACGATGCAGTTGAGTTAAAATATGAAAGGTGTATTTATGCAGTTGTTTGATGCAGTGGAAAAATAGGCTACGTGTAGTAGCGAACGTAGCCGTATTTGGGAACAGGATGTCTCCTTTGTTCTGGATGAAGTGATCCGCGGCGATTTTGATGAAGCTTTCAAGCCAATTGGTTTCTACTCTTGAATGCCGAGGCTTATCATCGTAATCAAACCATTCAGAAACCGGGTGCATATACGGCCACTATTCCCAAAACCAATCACGGGGGCTATACCGATCTGGCTGGCGTATCTCCAATCATTAATGAAGCAGGCGCCGATGTAGCAGCCAATTTCCAGCTTATTAATGAACTGTCGCTGAGCTTCTTTGACCAGCATCTCAAAGAAATAACCGGCATACCCTGGATGACATTCGGACTGCGCATCCTGAAATTAACTTGATCAAGTATTAGATTAATAAGTGTTAAGAGAGCCCGCCTTGAATGCGGGTTCTTTTAATTTTGAATTGACAAAATGGCATTCCTACGGGATAATCCATTAGTGATAATGATAATTGTTATCATATAAATACATATAAATAGGGGAGAATTAGGATATGAAAAAAAGATTAAACGGATTTTTATTGCTGACGGTTCTGGCACTTGCTCTAACAGGTTGCGGTAAGGCCAACAGCACAACAGATACAAATGAAAATGCTTCTTCCGGCAGCACACCGACTGAAGAGACCGCAGGTCCAGTTACAGTTAAGCATAGTGGTGGTGAGCTCAAGCTGGACAAACCAGCTAAGAGAGTTGTTACGCTGGAATGGACATATACGGAAGATGTAGTTGCACTGGGTGTTCAGCCAGTAGGTAGTGCGGACAACGCCAACTATAAAGTCTATGTGACGCCTGAAGCAGCTCTGGATGATACGGTGACGGATGTTGGAACACGTGACGAGCCAAATTTGGAGGCGATTGCAGCTTTGAAGCCAGATCTGATTATCGCCAATTCCAATTCGAATATCTATGATCAGCTCAATGCCATTGCACCAACGCTTGAATATGACCTGTATACGGGTGATGGCTATACTTATGACAAAATGACGGAAACGTTTAATAATATCGCGGTTGCTCTTGGCAAAGAAGACCAAGCGAAGAAGGTACTCGATGAACTCGATCAGCATTATGCAGAAGCCAAAGATAAACTTGCTGCTGCGGATAAATCGGAGTTCCATTATGTACTGACACAAGCATTTACGTATCAAAATGCAGCGAGTCTTCGTATGTTTACCGATAACGCTGTCGTTATTGGCACATTGGCGAAGGTTGGATTGATTAACGATTGGCAGCCGGACAAGATCGAGGGGTATGGTTTTTCAACAGTAGGTATTGAATCCCTGCCTGCTGTTCAAGACAGTAACTTTATCTACATCACACAGCCGGACGATGACGTTTTTGGCACAGCGATGAAAGACAATTCGGTATGGAAAGGACTGAATTTTGTCAAAGATAAACGCACCTATCAACTGGATAGTACAACATGGACGTTCGGTGGACCTATCTCGTCCAAAGCTCTGGTTGACGGGGTTGTCGGGGCGATTACCCAATGAGTTCGGTCCAACATTCCCGACCAGTGTTTAACTGGCGCACAATAAGCATTTATGGGGGCGGTCTAACCGCTCTCATCGTGCTTTTTTTTGTAAGTCTGTGTTATGGTGAAGCTTCAATTCCACTCCATACGGTTGTGGACTCACTTATGGGCAGGCAGGATACACTGGAACATAATATGATCTGGGATCTGCGCATGCCGCGTACGGTAATCGGTATACTCGCTGGAGGGGCGCTTGCTGTTGCCGGTTCGTTGTTACAGACCATTACACGCAATCCGCTTGCGGCGTCCGACACACTCGGCATTAATGCTGGGGCCTATTTTGTCGTGGTGTTGGGAACGATTTTTTTTCCAGGCTTGATGCACCAATCGCCATTCCTTTTCGCCGTACTCGGTGGATTACTGGCAGCTGCCGCAGCGTTCTTCATGGGCGGGGAAGAACGTCTAGCCCGGTACGACTTGCGTTGTCAGGCATGATTGTTTCGATGGTGCTTGGTTCTTTTACAAGCGCGCTGCATATTTTCTTCTCTCAGGAGACTCAGGCATTATTTCTGTGGGGCTCCGGAACGCTCGTTCAAAATGACTGGAGCGGTGTGGTGTACGCATGGCCTTGGGTTGTTGGAATTACGATCGTTGCCCTGGTGTTATCCCGTCAGTGGGATATGCTGGAACTGGATGAATCAACTGCTTCCTCATTAGGACAAAAAGTAGGCATGGCGCGTGCCACTGGATTAATTATTGCTGTGTTACTGGCTGCGGTGATTGTCAGTGTAATTGGACCGATTGGCTTCGTGGGACTGGTGGCACCTCATCTGGTTCGATTGAGTGGAATCCGTTCCAACCGATTACTGCTGCCTGGTGTTTTTTTATGGGGTGCAGCACTGCTGGTTGGTGCAGATGTACTTGCCAAGATGGTTCATAACTCCAGTATGGAGTTGCCGACAGGAGCCGTGATGGCGATCATTGGTGCACCATGGCTGATCTGGCTTGTACTTACACGCATGAAAGCAGCGAATGGATCAGGCATGTCTACCTCAATGAGCACAGGAGCACGTTCACGTCGCTGGGCATTCGGCCCCATCGCTGTGATCTTTACTGTACTAACGTTAGCATTGGTTCTGCTCAGTACGATGTTTGGCGGAATGCGTATTCCTATGGCTGATCTTCTGCCAAGCCTGTTTCAATCGGATGGGCTATTTTCTGCCATTATTCAGCTTCGCGTTCCACGTACGCTTGTCGCCGCTGGTGCAGGTGCTGCGCTGGCGATTAGCGGTGTGCTTATTCAGATGGCCGTTCGCAACCCGCTGGCTGATGCGTCCATCGTGGGCGTGTCGTCAGGCGCAGGACTGGGTGCGATGATGGTCATTATCCTGTGGCCGGGTCTTCCGGTGTTCTTGCTACCCATTGCAGCGATTGTTGGAGCAGGGATCGCCGCAGCAATCGTATTCTCCTTGTCCTGGAAGAAGGGACTGAATCCTTCTGCAGTTGTATTACTGGGTATTGCCATGTCTGCTATTGCAGGCGCAGGCATTCAGGTTCTCATCGTTCGCGGCGCTGTATACGGCAGTAGCGGCTTTATCTGGCTGACAGGAAGTACCTATGCACGCACGTGGGATCAAGTGAAGATCATTGGGGTGTTCCTGTTGATTTTGATCCCGCTTGCGTGGTGGCTGGCACGAAGATTCGAACTGTTGGTATTCGACGATAATAGTGCTTCAGGGCTTGGCTTGAATGTTCGCCGGACGCGTCTGTTGGCTATGACAGTTGGTGTTCTGCTCGCCGCAGGTGCAGTGGCCTGTGTGGGAACGGTTGGTTTTATCGGGCTAATCGCTCCACATATGGTCCGCCTGTTGACAGGAAACAAGTTAAGACGGTCGATGTTTCTGTCGGCATTGGTCGGTGCAGTAATGCTGGTGCTGGCGGATACGATTGGGAGGACGGTTATGGCACCAACCGAGATTCCATCCGGTTTGTTGATTGCGATCATTGGAACGCCGTATTTCCTCTATTTAATGTACCGCTCCAACTGGCGCAAATCGGCTTAAACATTCGATCCTAAACAATCCTAAATAATAAAATCCCCTCTGGTTTTCAGTGTTGAGTTCATGTAGACATGATCTCTTTATTCACTGATTACCTTGAGGGGATATTTTCGTATGAGAGCTTTATTTCATGTTATACATGAGTTGTTTTTCTTAGAATTCCACTGTTGTCTACGGATAGGATCGCTTGCTGCAATGTCTCTTTATCCTGAACCAAAGCAAGTCTCACATATCCTTCACCCGAAGGGCCGAAAGCACTCCCGGGCGTTACGATTACCCCGGCTTGGGTAACCAGATCCATGGCAAACTGTTCTGAAGTATCGTAGTGGTCTGGAATCCGACTCCAGATGAACATGGTGGCTTCGGGTTTGGCGATAGGCCAACCGAGGTTGGTGAAGCCATCGCACAGAACGTCTCTACGCTCCTCATAGGTATCTCTGACCTGCTCAATTTCGCTCTGATCCCCTGTAATTGCAGCAATGGCTGCCTTCTGAATCGGCAGAAACATGCCGTAATCCATGTTGGATTTCAACTTCTTAAGCACGGATACGATATCCGGGTTCCCTACACAAAAGCCGATCCGCGCCCCGGCCAATCCATAGGTTTTGGATAGCGAGTTGAATTCAATGCCAACATCCATCGCGCCGGGATAAGCAAGGAAACTTCCGCATGTTTTTTTCATCGAACACCAGCTCGCTGTATGCATTGTCATGGAGAATGATAATGTCATATTTCTTGGCAAACTCAATCAGATCCAGATAAAACTGTTCGGGTGCCATCGCTGTCGTGGGATTGTTGGGATAGGATACAAGCATGAATTTTGCTTTGCGCGCAATATGCTCCGGTATGTCCTGAAGTTGAATGACATATCCGTGTTCTTCTTTTGGGGCATATAATACAGCTCGGCTCCTGCGAGAAGAGGTCCATCGGCAAAGACGGGATAACAAGGATCGGGTACCAGGACCAGATCTCCTTCATCCACGATGGCCAAAGAGATATGCGCAAGTCCTTCCTGTGATCCAAGCAAGGAGCATATTTGGGTTTTCGGGTTCAGTTCAACAAGGTAACGGCGCTTGTACCATTCACTGACCGCTTGCAGCAATTCACTCTGATCATTTACAGCATATGTATAGTTTGAAGCATCTGCTGCTGCCTCGCACAAAGCCGTCATGATATGTTGGGCCGGGGGAATGTTGGGTGTGCCAACACTTAGATCGATGACCGCGTCTCCGTTCTCCAGCCGCTTGCGCTTGATTTCCAGCAAACGGGTGAAAATCCCTTCACTAAAGTGTTCCATACGTTTAGCAAACTTCATGATGATTTATCCTCCATCCTTATAACCCCTTGGGGAATAACACTTGGAGGTATTATAGCAAAGTTTTCAGGTGATAAGTAAGCGCGAAATGCACCTTGAAGATGTTTGCATCTGTTATCCGTACTTAAGCCAAAATTCTAATGTAAACAAAACACATAGGCCCGCTTCCGAGCGGGCGTTGGTGTATTTACAATCCCCGGTCTTGCCCGCTCATGCCTGGTTAGCCATGGCTGGAGGAGACGAATGGCTCATCACCCGCATGACGCTTGCGATATTCTCCGGGGGTCAGCCCGTACCGACGCTTGAACATGCGGATAAACGAGTTTACATTTTGATAACCGACCTGTGTCGCAATGTCCTGAATTCGCAGATCTACATTCACAAGTAGTTCCTTGGCCCGCTCAACCCGCAGATTGTTCAGATATTCGCTGAAGTTGATGTTCGTCTTTTCCTTGAAAATACTGGAGAGGTACCCCGATGTTAAATTCAACTTGTCGGCGACAATATTCAAATTAATATCTTCCCCATAATGATGATCCAGGTAGTCCAGTACAAAGCTGATAACCGGATCACGCGTTTCCAGCTGGCTGCGTACTGCCTCCAGTACAGGTTGAGCCTGAGTCTGAAGCCATTCTCTATATTGTTGCATGGAATGGAAACCATCAAATAACTCTCTCGGAGAAGAAGAGCGAAGCTCTGATTCGATGTGCGTTAGATTCAGCTTCATCACCGTCTTGCCAATTTGTTCTACGGCGCCGATTGCAAAGGTGCGGAAGTCTTCTGCGGCTGCATCCTTGTGCTGCAGTTGTTCCAGCTGGCGATCCAGCCAAGCGAATACGGCCTCATCATTGCCAGATTGCAAGAGGTTGTGCAGTTCCTCCCCATAGGATACCTTCACATGGAAGGCATTCGAAGAAGAAGCACGTGGCTCTACTATAACCTGTGTCTCCCCGTTCAGCCTTCGTTCTTTCAACAGCATGGACAGATTGCTGTACGCATCGGTAAACGGAATCTCCCCGGAATAAACCGGACTTACCGCGATCGTCAGATAGAGCGTTTCTTCGACAGCCAGCAACTCCTTCAGGGTATCCAGCGCCTGCAAAATACCGCTCTGCGGACCAGGATCGAACAGCAGCAGAAGCAGTTGGTCCTGCTCGGGCTGAATGGCAACGCTATTGGTTTTGCTGCTGGTGAAGAGGCTCTGAATCAGCTTCCACAATAACAGGGTATGCTGCCCGAATTCATCCGGCTGGGATTTGAAGCCCACCTGGAACAGAATGGAGACATAGGGCTGCTCGGATTGCTGGGCATCCTCAAGCTCCGCCAGATAGGAGCTGAGCGGGATATTTTTTACTTTATGGATATAAGCGTACTGGCGTACGAGAGAGTTCTTCTGCGCAAGATCGCTTTGAATGAAACGGTTATTCTCCAGAATGGAGCTCAGACGGTCGCCGATCATGGCGAATTCTTTTACACTGCTCCATTTATCTGGCCCGCTGTCCGAATTTCGGTCCAGAGCGGCAATAAGGCGCTGGAGCGGCTGGTTTAAGCGTAAGCTGAAAAATAGGGAGGAAAGCAGGCTAATCAGTATAGCAGCGCCGAGCAGGACAGCCAACAGCAGCTGCATACCTCGCATTTCCGCGGCAATCACTGCGGCTTGGGTAACCCGGACATAGGTAAACCCGGTTTGCTTACCTTTTTCATAGAAGTAATACTGATCGCCGATACGTTCATGTTTGCTTCCATCTGCGGGTAGCTGCGTATTCAGCATCTCCCCCTCCATTGTAGTGAACAGCAGGCGTCCCTCATTGTCCAGAATGTAGAACGGATTATTGCCGGCATCGCCATACGTGTCCTGCATACGCTGTGGATTCAGCATAACAATGCCGTACACATCCTCGTAAGGAATGGCTTTCATCATGATTGGCATCAGTTGACCGAGGGAGCGGGAGGAATGAAGAGTGTTTTCCGTAAAAGCTGCGGCAGGCATCACTTTCAGGAACTGGTTGTTCATCGTTTGAGTTTTCCAGTAATCCGGCGGATATTCTTTACTATAATAATATTTACCGAACATATCGCTGGCACTGCTAAGTCCTTCCTTTTCCAGGACATAGTCTTCTTGCTTGAAATAGAGAATGAAATTGTCGATATGCAAAAAAGGATTGGCATACAGCGTGGAGAGGTCCGACTTGACCTCAGCGGGAATATCGTAACGGCGGTTTTCCTTAATGTGGCTCAAAATGCCTAGGTTGGCTGTCCAGGTATCCGATTGAGTGAGGGCCAGAATCATATTTTGGGTCAGTCGAAAGTGATTCTCATACCCTTCAACTGTCTGAGCAAGGCCCAATTCATTTTGTCTGACCATCTCCTGATATACTTTGTTGCTTAAGTACAGATGGGAGAACAGGTTAAATGAAGCCAAAATCAGGATGACACTGAGGAAGCTCAGCATTAGCTTGACAAACAGTCCATTCAGCGCAAATTTGCTTGTAAGCAGTCCCTTCATTATGACATTCCCCCTTGTAGTACAGCCCCGGATCGAGTGATTTAATCCTATCATAGCGGCATAAAGCTGACACAAACAATATACACTTTTACTGAATTATACGCAGATATCTGGAAAAAAGGTGTAAAGGCGAAAAGTTATATAACATGTAGATAGCGCTTTCTTAATGATAACTGGTATAATGTGGAGATGAACATCGGATTTATAGGGGAAGTTACCTCACATTCAAGTTCAAGTCAACTTACGATCTACTAAGCAAGAGAGGATGCGTCTCACTCCAATCTTTGGTTGAAGTGTCGTGCTTCAAAAAGAACTTCTTCTGCTTAATTACAGGAGTTGAACAATATTTTCACTGGAGGAAATGCAATGAAACGTGCGTACCTGTTTTTATTGATTTTATTTACCCTTAGTGCATGCCAACAGACTAATACGAGTACCAACGAAGATAACACTGCTAAAAATACTGAAATTTCGCCGAGTATGAAAGGGGATTTATTAAAAGCATCCTCAGAATTTTCAGCTCAGAACGAAAGTGATCTATCTGCTTGGGATTTTGAAACGGCTTATAAAATGTGTGCAGCAGCTCTGTCTGAATATTACAAAGCGATTTGGAACGGTTCGGACATTGATTTGGATACTTATATTGCTAACGAAAACCTTAAACAGTATACGCAAAAAAAAGTTACATCTCAATATGATTTATTCCTTAAGAACAAGCTCACTTATAATCAGGTGACAAGCGTTGATATTGGTACTAGACAAGTAGATTATGTTGGAGGGGATAAGAGTTTTTTCTATTTGAAATTAGATGCAAGTGTTCATAAGGATATAGGTAACTTTGCTGAACCTACTGAATTTCTTGTGCAAAGTTTGAATGGGAAGTTAGTTATTGTTGATTGGTATACTAATAGTAAGGATAGCTATGATTCCACTGTACGGGGAGAAAATGAGGCTATTAACAACCCCGATATCTGGAATAACGGTGAATGGGTGAGAAAAATCAACTGATTGAACTTTACATACAAGAGACCCTTGTGTCTTCTTTGATTCTGTTTTTTTGCTGTGTAAGAAAAAAACGTTGAGCCTTTTGAGGTTTTATTTAAGGTCAAAAGAGGGCTGTAACAAACCTCGCACCCCTTCCAACAAGGCATTATCACTTTCACTATCCCCCTGTAGCAATTGAATTCTTGTACTCAATGGTTTAAACGGGCACATATTTTAATATACCTCAACGGGCATTACTCGCTTTAGAAGTGGTATCCACTGCCCCATATCCCGTTTTTAGTGCGAAACCAACCTCCGGTTCTTTATCCGGTAAAGGTACGGCCTATTTACACCGTTTTTTTAGTGGACAATCCGTCAGACTGAGTACTTGTAGGACAAAGATTCATTGTATGACCGATTGCGGCGGTTCGTTTGCTTTCAAATCGGAACGTTCATGACCTTCCGGGCATTGCCACGTATCGCCACCTTCCTCGCATGTCCAGTTAGTTGTTGTTTCTTACTGATGTCATTCGTCCAATTTCTTTGAATTTTCGTTGTAGTAGATACTGTGTATGATCCCGCCTTGATCTTGTTCTCTTCCACATATCTGTAATTCTCTTCACTGTTATAGCTAACGTTAGCGGTTCTGATGTATTCGATTAAGCGAGGGCCAGAATCTTGTT
Organism: Paenibacillus sp. 1A_MP2; assembly: GCF_052244825.1. Taxonomy (NCBI): domain Bacteria; kingdom Bacillati; phylum Bacillota; class Bacilli; order Caryophanales; family Paenibacillaceae; genus Paenibacillus; species Paenibacillus sp. 1A_MP2. Next base: position 2,386,049 of record NZ_JBQQCS010000001.1, read on the forward strand.
TTGGACAGTCCATTCATTATGACATTCCCCCTTGAGTACAGCCCCGAATCGAGTGATTTAGTCCTATCATAGCGGCATAAAGCTAACACAAACAATATACACTTTTACTGAATTATACGCAGATATCTGGAAAAAGGTGTAAAGGCGAAAAGTTATATAACATGTAGATAGCGCTTTCTAAAGGATTGTAGCTATAATTCGGAGACGAACCCCGGAATTTCAGGGTAAGTTATCTAACATGTAAATCGATTACAATCATCTAAGCAAGAGGGGGCATGCCGATGGCTGATGCTGGCGTAACGCAACGTACACTGCAAAAGAAAGCGCACCGGCCGCCTCGGCGGAAGTCGCGTTTGATCAGAACCTGGAACAGGAACAAGGCGCTATGGCTGCTCTTCCTGCCATGCCTCCTGTATTATTTGATCTTCCGCTATGCGCCGATGTTTGGTCTGGTCATCACGTTCAAGGATTACAATCTCTTTAAAGGAATATGGGCCAGCGATTGGGTGGGATTCAAATATTACCGGATGTTTCTGGAGAATCCCGATTTTTGGCCGCTGATGAAGAATACGTTTCTGCTGGGACTGTATAAGCTGGTGTTTGGCTTTCCAGCCCCAATCCTGCTGGCCATTCTGCTCAATGAGGTACGCAGGGCGGCATTCAAACGTTTTGTACAGACGGTCAGCTATCTGCCGCATTTCATCTCGAATGTGATTGTAGCAAGTATGGTGATTATGTTTCTCTCCCCAACCGGAGGGCTGATTAACAATTTGCTGGCAGGGATCGGCATCGGACCGATCAATTTCATGAATGAACCCGGGCTGTTCCGGGGCATCTATGTCCTGTCGGAAGTCTGGCAGCACATCGGCTGGGAGACCATCATTTATCTGGCCGCGTTGACGTCGATTGACCCGCAATTGTATGAAGCCGCGGATATGGACGGAGCAAGCCGATTACGCAAAATCTGGCATGTCACGCTGCCCGGTATATCCCCCGCCATCGTCATCACGCTGATTCTGAATATCGGCAAAGTGCTCGAGATCGGCTTCGAGAAGGTCTTCCTGATGCAGAATCCGGCGATCTACGATACGGCGGATATTATCAGCACATATGTTTACAGGGTGGGCATGGTACAGGGGAATTTCAGCTATGGTGCGTCCATTGATTTGTTCATGGGAGTCATCAGTCTGATCTTCATTTATACAGCCAACTGGCTCAGCCGCCGATTAAGTGAGACCAGTCTATGGTAGAAAGAGGTGTGGCGTGAAATCACTGCGATTCTCCTGGTTTAACGTTGTGGCATCCCTGATTCTGCTATTTGTTGTTGTGGTCACACTCTATCCGTTCCTTCATATGCTGGCGGTTTCCCTCAGCAGCAATGTGAATGTCATCCAAAACAATATTTCCTTCTGGCCCAAGGGCTTCAATCTGAGCATGTACAAACTGGTACTGGGCGATCCGCAAATCTGGACGGCTTACCGCAATACAATCATTTACACCGTGCTTGGTACACTAATCTCACTGGTGGTCACCTCGACCGGAGCCTACGCATTGTCCAGAAAAGACATGGCACTACGCAATAGTTTCACCGTCCTGATTGTCATTACGATGTTCTTCAGCGGCGGGATGATTCCGACCTTCCTGGTGGTCCGTTCCCTGAATCTGGTGGACACCGTATGGGGCATGGTTCTCCCGGGGGCAGTCAGCACCTGGAACCTGATTCTGATGCGCACATTCTTCTCGGGCATCCCCAAAGAGCTGGAGGAATCGGGACGTATGGACGGTCTGAATGATATTGGCATCTTCATCCGTATTATTGTGCCGCTGTCTAAGGCATCCTTTGCCACGATTGCCCTTTTCTATGCCGTGGGCATGTGGAATAACTTTATCTTTCCATTGCTCTATCTAAGGTCTCCCGATCTGTTTCCGCTCCAGGTGCTGCTGCGTAATCTGGTGTTGGCTGGCAGTGCAAGTTCAGGTGACGTAACGTCCATTGGCGGAGATAACCTGGTGGTGGAGGAATCCCTCAAATATGCGACCATCATGGTCTCAACGCTGCCTATTCTGGTCATTTATCCATTTGTACAGAAGTATTTCGTCAAGGGAGCCATGGTAGGTGCGGTCAAAGGCTAAAGTCTATAGGCGAACAAGGAATGTATCGCAAATTCAGATTAAGGGAGAGAAGCTTATGGGCAAATGGAAATCGTTAATACTTCCCCTGCTGATCGCAGTAACGATGGTGGCAGGGTGCAGTGGTGGCAATGGTGCTGACCCTCAAACGAATACCAAAGGGAACAGTACCGGAATCACCGATAACTCCACTGGAGCGGAAAAGACCTTCACGGCGCTGCTGGACAATAATGCCACGTTCCCTTATTCCAAGAGTTGGCCCGTTTGGAGCTGGTTAAAAGAAAAGACTGGCGTCACGCTGGAAGTACAGACACCTTCCGGCAAGCTGGATGAGAGCCTGAACCTGGCGATTGCCTCCAAAACGCTGCCTGATCTGATGTATATGCCCAATCGCAAGGATTCGAATAAGTTCGGTCAGCAGGGCGCACTGGTGGATTTGATGGAGCATATGGACAATATGCCGAATCTGAAGGCATGGATGAAGGAATATCCTGAGGAGGCGAAGGCTGCCCTGTCCGCTGACGGCAAAATGTATATGTTCCCCAACCAGGGCTTCGGCGAGACGAATCGTATGATCTGGATGTACCGGAAAGATGTTTTTGACAAGGAAGGCATTCAGGTTCCAACAACCTATGAAGAGTTGCATACGGCCCTTAAGACGTTGAAGGAGAAATACCCGGACAGTTACCCGCTCTCCATCCGCTACGGCCAGATCCCGGATGAGATGAATGCGAATATGACGGTGAACTACGGAACCGGTGAAGGTGCCTACTATGATTTTGATCAGAAGGAATGGCGTTATGGACCGACAGAAGATAATTACAAGGCCATGGTGGGGATGTGGAAAAGTTTTTATGACGAAGGGTTGGTCCCACCCGACTTCTTATCCCTGCAAACCAAGCAGTGGCAGGATATGGTCTCTACTGGCAAATCGTTCGTGACCATTGATTATATCAGCCGGATTGATTTTTTCAATAATGCTATGCAGCAGGAGAATCCAGAGTTCAACATGCAGTTTATGGCCCCTCCGGCAGGTATTTCAGGCGGCAAACAGCTGAATCCGTATTTTCATTATATGGAAGGCGGACTGACGGTGGCTTCCACCTCCAAGAACATTGATGATGTGATGAAGTATATGGACTTTTTCTATTCCGAGGAAGGGCGTACGCTCAGCAGCTGGGGAGTAGAGGGCGAGACCTTTATAAAAGAAGGCGATACGATCAAGTTCAAGCCGGAGTATAACGATGTCATTGAGATGCGCAAACAGACAGGGCTTCAGACCAGCGGAACCTATACCTGGATTGATTTTAACGCCCATTTGTCGCTGTTCTCGGACGATCTGAAGCATGCTTATGAAGAAGCGGTCAAATATGATCCTCCCGCCATGCAGCCAAGACCTGCTTTTAGGGAAGTAGAAAATGAAGTCATATCCATTACGGGTCAGGCGATCAAGAAGCACCGGGACGAGAGCTTTGCCAAATTTGTCACCGGCTCCCGGAGTCTGGCGGATTGGGAGAAGTATGTGGAGGAAATCAACAATCTTGGCGTAGATAAGCTGCTGAACACCTATAAGGAAGCGTATGACCGTGTTCAGAATGTACAGCTGAGCGCGAAATGAGCGAATGTACGGCACAGGAATCCTAGACCATTACAGAATGGCAAAGGGAGGCTTCGCTTATGAAAAAGCAGCATCTGCGTGTGTACTCCGGATTCAGACTGGGATTGTTTCTGTTGATCTGGTTGGTGACGATTGGAATAGCTGTTCCTGGAAAGGCAGAAGCGGCGGGTTCAATTTCACTGGACGCGCCTGCGGGCGGATATGTGTCGGATGGAGGGCTGGTGGAAATTGGGGGCAGTTATACGGATTTGTATGACATTCGGTTGTTTGTGGACGGAACGGCCCAATTCGAAGTGGTATTAAATGATCCGGATGGGGATGACAGCGGTACCTGGTCTTATATGCTGGATACCTCAGGCTATAACGGTACGGTGGAACTGGTGGTCCGTGGACTGGATACGTCCACTCGTTACGGGGTGTGGGGCCAGCCAGCCATTCTTACCGTTAATAACCCGGCAGGTGCTGTTCCCGTTGTAACCATTACCGGACCATCTGAGGGTGTGGCTCTTAGCGGTCAGGTTGAAATCTCTGTCGAGACCAGTGCTCCACTTCCAATCATGCTGGTAGAGGTTCGGGTGAACCGTGGACCATGGGAAGAGGCTGTTCAGCAAGGCTCTGCGTATGTATATACCTGGGACACGGTGGGACTTGGCGATCGAACGGTCAGCTTGGAGGCTAGAGCGGCCAGTACGCCGGAGCGTTATGGTTATAGTCCAACGGTGTACGCCCAGGTTGGAATCGGGACGCATGAGACAGCCGTTCCCCTACCTGTACAGGAGCGCGCCATGTGGATCTGGGAACCGGAGAGTTACAAGCTGCTGCTGAACCCTGGATCTCGCCAGGTGCTGGAGTCATTCATCACCGATACGCAAACATTCGGTCAAACGCCAGTCCAGACACTCTATCTCGCAGTGGGTGGTTATGCGGGATACGATGCGCTAGAAGCGCAGGAAGTGGAACTGCGTTCTTTTGTGAGCTGGGCGCACAGCAAAAATTTACAGGTGCACGCGCTAATTGCAGGTGGAACTACACCGGCCTATATGGGCGCTTACGAGAAATATCACCATCATGCCGTGCAGGAAATGGAGCAGGTGATCAATTACAATCTTGCAGCAGGGGATTTGGAGAAATTTGACGGAATCAATGTGGATATAGAGCCGTATATCTCTCCCGACTTTAAAGATCCGAGCCATTTCCTGCAGAAGGAATACTTGGATGGCCTGCAAAAGATGATTGGACGCCGGGATACCGCAGGCATTCGTCTTCCATTCGGCCCTGCGGTGCCCAAGTGGTATGACACATCGGACCAGGCGGCAAATATTATGTGGAACGGCTCCAGCAAATGGCTCTCCGAGCATGTTCAGGATATCTCCGACTATATCTCCATTATGGATTACCGGGATACGGCGGATGGCTCCGCTGGCATTATTGCCGGGGCTGCTGGAGAACTGGTTTATGCGGATCAGATTGGCAAGCCGCATTCCGTGGTCATTGGTGTGGAAACGCTGGATATTGCCAATAGCGGCGACCCGGAGACCATTACCTTCTGGGAGGAGGGCCGCATCCACATGGAAGCAGAGCTGGATAAGGTGTATGCAGCTTACGGGCAGAGCAGCAGCTTCGGTGGTATTGCTGTCCATCACTATGACTCCTACCGGGCACTTCCTTCTTATTGGGGACCAGGCGGTGTAGTGTGGACAGCGCCGGATGACCTGGAAGCCCCTTCAGCCCTTCCAGGGGTTCCGTCTATTCAGGCCACTGATTATCAGACTGTACATCTGAATTATGGAATGGCTTCAGATAACATGGAAGTGGAGCGATACGTGATCTACCGAAGCACCGTGCAGGGTTTCACGCCTGTTGCTGCGGATATCGTCGGATTCGCCCGCGCCCTGAATTACCAGGACAAAGGACTGCTACCGGATACGACATATTATTACCGTATTGCGGCCCGCGATCTGAGCGGAAATATCGGGCCACTCACCGATGAAGTGTCGGCAATCACCAGTAGTACCCCATTGAAGCCTATGATTGTCACAGATATGAATCTGGTTTATAGCGGATCAGGAGTATCCGTCACTCTTAAGGTCAGAGATTATGATACAGGCGCGGTACTGACGGGTGCGACAGTGGAGGGGAGATTTACTTATGCGGCGGGACGTTACACCAGCGGGACAACAGGAGTGAATGGAAGTGTGACGCTTGGCTCAGAAGCGGTGGGAACGGGCAGGCAGGTTGGTTTTGAGCCGCGCAGAATCCGTTACAACGGCTATTATTATGCAGCGGGTCATGATTCGCCGCATACAACGCTGCTGATGCTGAATGCTGGCAATTGATTTAAGCAGGTAAGAAATGTCTTGAAGGAGGAGGAAGCACATGAATGCGGATGAATTGGTGGAACCGCTAAAGAATCATATCGTTGAGCACATGCCAGTGCAGGTTTATGCTGATCGGGATCAGATGGGGGCAGCGGCTGCCGCTGCGGTTGGGGCAAGATTAAGACACCTGCTTCAGGATACAGAGCGCCAGGTTCGCATGGTTTTCGCTGCAGCCCCTTCGCAAAATGAATTATATGAGGGTCTGGTACGAGAGCAAGGCATCGATTGGTCGCGGATCTGTGCCTTTCATATGGATGAGTATATGGGTCTGGAGGATACGGCTCCACAGCTTTTCGGACGATATTTAACGGATCGGCTGTTCAGTCGGGTGCAGCCTGGGCGTGTGGAGCTGTTGGATGGGCTACACGATGTGGAGCAGGAGTGTCTGAGATATGGAGACCTGTTGCGTGAAGCTCCTATTGATATCGTCTGCCTAGGGATTGGAGAAAATGGACACATCGCCTTCAATGATCCGCCAGTTGCCGATTTTGAAGATCCGAGAGTCGTCAAAGCAGTGGAGCTGGAGGAAGCCTGCCGCCGTCAGCAGGTGAACGATGGGTGCTTTGCTCGACTGGAAGATGTGCCTGCAGAGGCGTTGACCATGACTGTTCCGGCGTTAATGGCTGGAAGGGAGCTGTTTGTGATTGTGCCAGGGGCTTCCAAGCGGAATGCGCTTGCAGCAGCTTTACATGATCCGATTAGCACGGCATGTCCCGCTACCATCCTGCGTACACATCCCGGAATCACGATGTTCACAGACCGGGAAGCCTACGGCCTGTGAACATGCCAATGATCGGGAAGCATTACAGAACGGGGATGCCCATTGAGGTGAAAGTCAGAGATGGACGTATCACGGCCGTTTCTGAGCTTGAAGTGTCGCCTCCTGTAGACTGCTTGCCTTGGCTGGCGCCAGGACTGGTGGATTTGCAGGTGAACGGCGGATGGGGGCTGGATCTGAACACGGCCCCGCTGTGTCCAGATACGGTATTGCAGCTGACCCGAAAGCTGCAAAGCCAAGGGGTAACAAGCTATTGCCCGACGTTGATTACAAACAGTTCCGTACAGCTGGTTGAGGTGGCTTCCACTATTGCAAAAGCCGTTCGTCTGAACCGGGATGCGGCCGAGGGAATTGTGGGCATTCATCTGGAAGGTCCATTCCTCTCGCCGGAGGATGGCCCACGCGGCGCCCACCCAAGGCAGCATATTGTTCCGCCTGATTGGGAGGCGCTCAGCCGTTGGCAGGATGCCGCCGATGGGTTGATTCGCATCATTACCCTTTCCCCGGAGTGGCCTGGTTCAGCTTCATTTATTGCCCGGTGCTGCGAATCCGGCATTCTTGTCTCGATTGGACATACGGCAGCAACGCCAGAGCAGATCAGGGAAGCGATCTCCGCAGGAGCGGTGATGTCTACACATCTTGGCAACGGCGCGCACCTGATGCTTCCCCGTCATCCTAACTATTTGTGGGAACAACTGGCGGCCGATGAGCTGTATGGCTGCATGATAGCGGATGGTCACCATCTTCCGCTGTCCGTGCTGGCCGTAATTCTACGGATGAAACGAAACCGTGCCATTCTGGTCAGCGATGCTGTCTCGCTGAGCGGTATGCCGCCAGGCTCCTACCACCTGCATATCGGTGGAGATGTGGTATTGACGGCGGAAGGTCGGCTACACCTTGCTGGCCAGCCTGAGCTGTTGGCTGGCTCGGCGATGATGCTGCCGGATCAGGTGGGGTATCTTGTTGATGCGGGGTTATCCGGGGTTCCCGATGCCTGGGATTGTGCATCGGTGCATCCGGCCCGGCTGCTTGGGCTTGAACAGGCCGCAGGACTTGCGATCGGAGCCCCTGCGGATATCGTTAGCTTCAACATGGACGATGGCAAGTTGAGTGTTTTGCAGTGCTGGAAGAACGGCCGAATCAGTCCACAGAGCCAAGAATAGGGGGAGAGCGATGCAGAGCTTAATACCACAACCGAAGCAGATTGCAGCGACCGAGGGAGGTCCCTTACGTCTGAATGGTGAGGAAAGGCTGAGCCTTTTCATGGAACAGGATGATCCCAGATTGGAAATTCATTGCCGCCGGGATTTTCCGGGGATGGGATATACATGCTCCAGGGTAATAAAGGGTTATTTGCTAGTAATCGAACGTCTTTCAGGACAGGAAACGCAGCAGGAAGTCCATGGGGTTCAAGAAGCCTATGCAATTCATGAAGTCCAAGAAGTCCAAGAAGCTCAAACAGTTCATGAAGCTCCTGAAGCTATGGGAGCACAACCGAAAGGTCTAATCATCTCTGATGTTAGTTCATTCATCGGAAAAGACGAGACAGACCCGTCCGGGCTGGACGGACATCCACAAGGATATAAGCTGGAGGTATCGACCGGAAGGGCTGAGGTGTACGCACTGGATGCTGCGGGTCTGTTTTACGGATTGCAGACATTGGTGCAGCTGCGCGGACCGGATGGTGTCATCCCGGCGGTGTGCATAACCGACTGGCCGGATACACCTTTGCGGGCCATGAATTTCGACCTGCGTCAGACGTTCTCGAAGCCGGAACTGCTGACGGGGTATTTGGCTGAATTCGCCCGTTATAAGACGAATGCGATTTTAATTGAATACGAGGATAAATTTCCATTCAGGACCTATCCCGAGTTCACACATCCCCGGCATGCGTTAAGTCTTTCACAGCTGGAAGAATTAAAGCGGAACGCCCATGAGCATTTTATAGAGATTATTCCGCTCCAGCAGAGCTTTGGACATCTGGAATATGTATTGCGTCACGAAGGTTGGCGGCATCTTCGCGAGACAGAGCAGTCCATCGGGGAGATCTGCCCGTCCCACCCGGAAACCTTTGCGTTGATTACTACGCTGCTCGGGGAGATGATTGATGCCCATCCGGACTCACGTTATATCCACCTCGGCTGTGATGAGGTCTACAGCCTATGCGAATGCGAACGCTGCAAAATCGAGTTTGGAGGCGTGCGGGAACGAGCGTTTATCGCCTTTTTGAACCGTCTGATTGCATTTACGTCAGAACGGGGAAACAGCCGATTTTCTGGCATGACATGCTGGACAAATGTCCGCCAGAGGAGTTGGCTAAGCTGGATCAGCGAAGTATCGCCATGATCTGGATCTACAACGGGCGCAATATCGAAGCGGAGGTTACTTCGCATGCGGATAAATTCAGGTCGTTCGGCATTGAAGTTATGGGAGCGCCGGCAGTCCGCAGCTTTGACTGGGCTGAGCATCAGAATTATCCGGTACTGCTGAACCGGACAGACAACTTGCTTCAGTGGGCAGAGACGGCCGACAAGCTGAATCTTGGCTGCGTGGTTGCGACCAACTGGACGGGGCCTTTCAGCCTCGGTGTTCCGTATGGTATTTTTGAAACCACCTGGTACCCGATGCTGCTGCATGCGGATTTGGCCTGGAATCGCAAAGCGGATGCGGCTACCTTCATCGACCGTTTTCTGGAACGGTTTCATGGCATTGATCCTGTTACCGGACACAGTCTTCTCGGCAATTACAGGGTTGAGGATTATTATGATGTGATCTGGAAGCTGATGGACGAAGTGCGACAGCATAAGGAAGAAGCGGAACTGATTGCGATCATGCATGATTTTGAGGTGGCAACAGATCGTTCGCGGGCCATTCACAAATATGCCTACCGCTGGGAGCTCTATCCCGGCGACGATGCGGAGTGGCGCTCGCTTCATAACAATTATACGAGAAACCGTTGCGGACGTGATGGTGTCCTCCCTCGGATGAAGGCTGCGCTGGAGCGTTACCAGCCTTCTGATATGGCGGAGCATTTTGTGAAATCCAGGTTCTATCTGCATGATTATCTGGAGCGCACGCTCTATCAAGAACTAGGTCTAAATAAAATTCCTACACCATTCGAACTAACAGCAATGAGTCTGGAAGACAAAGTAGCCATGATGTGCGTAGTAGGCACTCCATCGACTCGGGCCGAGCCAGATTTTCGTGGCAGAATGACAGAGCACCGATTCGGGGGCATCGGCATCTTTCCCCATAATATTGAGAGTGAGCAGCAGACATATGCGCTGCTTGCAGAAGTAAAGAACATAGCCCAAGATAACGGCAGCCCTTTGCCTTATTATGTTTCGGTAGATGAAGAGGGCGGCACTTTGTCCAAATTTAAGTCCTTTTTTCCCTATATCCCTGGCAACCGGGCAGTTGGGTTAAGTGAAGACCCGGAAGCCGCCCGGCTGCTCGGTAAACTCATCGGCAGTGAGCTGCACTCCCTGGGTATTCCCATGAACTGGGCACCGGTGCTGGATGTGAACACGAATATAGAAAATCCGGTTGTGGGTGTTCGCTCCTTCGGAGAGGACCCACAGTTGGTAGCCCGGTTCGGTCGAGCCTATATAGAGGGAATGCATGAAGCAGGTGTGGCGGTAACGGCAAAGCATTTTCCCGGCCACGGGCAAGTGAGCGGAGACTCGCATATTGTTTTGCCTGAATGTGAACTCACGTTTGAGCAGTTAATGGAGGGGCCGCTACTTCCCTTTGTTGAAGCGATTGAAGCCGGGGCGGATTCAATTATGATGGGGCATCTGGTGTTTCCCAACATTCCGGAATCCGGTGGACTTCCAGCCTCCCTAAGTCCTTTCTTTACCACGGAACTGCTGCGTAAGAAGTTGGGCTTTGCGGGGGTGATCTGCACTGATGATATCGAAATGGGGGCAATTCGCAAAAATTTCAGCCCGGAAGACGTGGGTGTGTTGGCCGTTCAGGCAGGGAACGATATGATCCTGATGTGTCATACGCCAGAATTTCAGAGTCAGGTGATCGCAGGTATTCTAGCCGCTGTACGGGATGGGCGCATCAACGAGGCGCAAATCGACGAGTCGGTTCTTCGTATCCGGCAGCTTTATGCCCAATTCCAGCAGTACCAGGCGGCTGCACAGCCGATTGCAAGAGAACAGTGGGCGGATGAGGCACTGAAACTGGCTCGTATGACTGTAAAAGTTAACCGGGACCCGGACAGCTTGCATCCACTCAAAGATTCACTGAGATATTTACTGATTTTGCCGCAGCAGGAGCAGCTGACCCGAGCCGATAATAGTGGGTCTGCCGAGATTGGGCTGGCCTCCTTGTTAAAGGCGAAAGGCATAGCTGTGGAGACACGCTACTGTGCGATGAAGCCTGATGCGGAGGAGATAGAATTCCTGGTACAGCAAGCTGCTGATGCGGATGTCGTTATCCAGGGCACCCTTAATGCTCATCTGTTCACAGGTCAGCTGGCGCTGTCCAAGGGCTTGGCTGCGGTTAAACCACTGCTGAATCTGGTGCTGCGCAATCCCTATGATGACGCCGTACTGCCGCAAGCGGCTGGAAGCATATTGCTGTGCTCAACCTCCGATTATTCACTGCAAGCGCTGGTGGAATGTATGACAGACTCAACGTGATATGCAGTAATGAGCTGCTCAACAGGGCAATGAAATATATATATATCCAAAAATCACAAAAGCACAAAAGCACAAAAGCTCATATGCACTTGTCAACCTTTAATCTCAAAACACCCCCCGCTGATCTAGCCTGAAATCACAGGGTCCAGGAGGGAATCCCAAAAGCCCGCTACTGTGCGGGCTTTTGGTCAATCTTTAGACTTTGGTTTTCTTCCCCAGGCAACCGTTTTCATCTTAGCTCTGAATTCCGTCACCCACGTCTGTTTCAAAGACGTTATTGGGCCATTGGGTTATACCCAGTGGCTAACTAGACTGAAATACAACAACATCGTCTTCTAAAAAAAGTTTTATATATCCTTACCTATAGCAATAGCATTTGTTTAAAGCTGTCTCATGACAAGTGGCTTTCTCGACATCACCCATGCTGAAATGAGCAAGGCGAGAGCCACTAATATTCCCGATTCTCCAGTCCATAGCAGAACGTTCTTGCCACTGGAAGATATATCGAAGGCATCCTGAATCACGGCATTCCAACATGCATGAAGGAGAATCGCAGGCCATATGCTGCCCGTTGTTAAGCGCAATCGGCTGATCATATAGCTGAAAGAGGTTACTGAAATCATAAACAGGACAACCGATAAGGCTGGATATGGACCGGAATAATAAATTCCTAAAAGCATTACAGGAAGATGCCATACACCCCAAATAATTCCGCTCGTCAGCACGGGTTTAGGTACACGGGCATTAATTAGTCGAGTGAGCATGTAGCCCCTCCAGCCGAGCTCTTCTCCTGAACTGCTGATCACACCAATTGCAGTACCCGCAAACATCTGAAAAAGTATCGTTCCTGCAAGGATAACGCCAGATGGGCCTTGAATGAATGAATCCGGTGTGACGTACTGGACCAGTCCCGTAATCCAGGCAATTCCATAAGCAAACAAACCAATGACGACTGGAAACAGCAAGATGAAAGGTAACGACTTCAATGTCTGCTTCCCCCAATCCGCAGGGAAATGTCTGAGATGCCTTCACGTAGGACGATACGGGCGAAGATGGAGGACAAGCCCGGTGTCCACATAAGCAGCAGACCAAAAATCGGTGCTTTCGTGATCAGTACATAACTGAGGATGGAGAGCGGGATGAGCATGGCGAAGTATACATACAGCCCCCGCCTGGCCGATTGAATCTGAGCCTTTTCCTCGTCTGAACCTGTGTTAGGGTTGGTGCTAAGATTTGTTCTCATTGTGATAGCTCCTTTAATCAAAATATGTATGTCGCTTTGCAGTATAACAGTGGATATATCCTGATCAGAACAAACTCCAGCCCAGTTTTTGACCAAGACTCTAGCCCAGTAGGAACAGGACTAAAGTATAGCAACGAGGTTTGAAAAATGAGGTGAACCGAGGCAATCCCTAAACAGTATAAATTCGCACAACAACTTGTTGACAGCACAAAGAGCACGTATCAAACGCGCTCTTTGTGTGTTTATTTTTCTCTGGCTGCCATATTTTTTATAATCGCGCTGGCAATTCGATTCGATTATGCGTTCATATCCGTGATCGCCGGAATGTTGATCTCTTTTACACAGGCTGCTTTGGACAGGCTGACGATGCATTTTACGATAGAAACCATATCCTGAAGAGGGATGCGTGTACCATTATATTCGGAAAGAGCGCGGTCAATGCCATCTTTATACGGAACTTCCGCTGCAAGCTCCCCCGGGTTAATACACGTAACCGCAATCCTGTCGTGTCTTGTATGTTCTCTCAAGGCCTCCGTAATCCCTCGAATGGCAAATTTGGAGGCTACAAAAGAAACCTGGCTACTGTTTGCATTGCTTAGACCTGCAGTTGAGCCGATCAGAATTATTTTGCCAGCTGTGGATTGTCTGAGATGGGGCAATAATGCCTGAATGCAAACAATAGCGGATGTTATATTCACATGAATCAGATTACTGATGTCGGCAGGGGTGTCCTTATCGAACGTATAGTGGTCCTCAAACCCCTCTTTTTCCCAAATGCCTACATTGTAAATGAGAACATCCAGTGCCTCGTTCTGGAGTTTATCGACTACAAGTGTGGCTGCATTGAGATCAGACAGATCTGCCTGTATCCATATTCGTTCTACACCATCGTTAAGCTTCAAATTATCAGGTTCGGTTCGAGACACTACCCATACTTTATCGCCTTGATCGGGCACCCCTCTCACAAATGCATCTCCTAATCCTTTGCTAGCACCAAATACGAGATAGGTTTTCAATTAAATCGCTCCTTCTTTTTAAAGTGTCAGTCTATGGGTACCCGCTCAAAAAGCAGGCTCTTTATTTTCCACCAGTATAATTTCTTTTCCTTGTTGTTGCCTTAATGCTATATTTTCCCGCCCCCATGTACACATTACATCCATAATCTTATTAGCGGTAACTCCATACTCCGTAAGACTGTATTCGACTTTAGGGGCATCTGTTGTTACACATGTCTTCTGACAAGGCCGTCCCTCTCAAGCTCGCGTAATTGCTAGATGAGACCTTTTGCGAGATACCGTCTATACTGCGCTGTAATTCTCCTGTCCTTTTTACGCCGGACATTAATAAACAAATGATTAGCGCTTTCCATTTGCCGCCAATAATTTCGAGTGTCGCTTCGATTCCCAGGTTATATTGCTTCATGACATACCACCTCGTTCATGTTACATCTTGTAAATGTGGTATAACTATTCATTTTCTCACAATAGCGCTGATGAAGTCCATACATACTTTGAAGTAACCATCTTACTTTCGGGTGTGTATTTTCTTTTTTCGGGCTGTAGAGAGGTAGTCACACCATTCAAAGCCAGCATCAATCATGTTGGCGCCGTAGCGTTACCGTATTTTGCAGTGTTTGGTGCCTCATTTCAAGCTACTGATGAAGAAATTAACCAAAGTGCACAAGAGTATATCCGTTATATCCATAAGTATCAGAGTGAAGTTGGGAATCTATTGATTTAAGAAATCTACTTCATTACCACTGCGGTATTTTAAAAAAAGTATGTCCAAAGTGGTCCTACGGTCCAGCGTCCCCGGTAGCTCCACAATATTGGAGAAGGTAAGGGCTGCGAGCGTAGATAATAATTGAAGCGTTCATTGCAATCCCCGATGTTTGTATGTAGGATTCCAGCCTGGAACGAAGGTTAGTAACCTCTGAGAGTCTCTTTGTGTATAAAATAGTATAGTATACTAGAGAAAACGTGTGGTCTCATTTTAGTCTCAACTCTAAGAGAAAGAGGTATAAACGCAGCATGTACCCGCTATCGGTTAACCAAAATGATTATGCAGCGCGAATCATCGGATTCGCTCGGGAAAAGCAGGATTTCGCCAGCTGGTTAAACTTGTCGGAGGCCGATTCACGGATCTTTTCCGTCTCCGGGATCGGAGGTATTGGGAAAACGACGCTTCTGACCGAGCTTGCCCATGTGGCAAGAACGGCTGATGTGCGGACCATCTGGATGGATGGAAGAATTTCCATGCAGACGACAGGGGCGTTTTTGACGCATCTGGAAATGAGCCTGGAGGTGGAATACGGCCGAATGCGCAGCGCAGACATGCCCAGCTTGCACATGTCATAGAGGAATTGACGGGACAGCGAACGGTGCTCCTGATTGATAACTGTGAAAATCTGGAACGGATCGAAAGCTGGCTTCTGTCCAGCTTCCTTCCAAGACTGGTTGGAGCACAGTGTCTGTTCGTGTTTGCTTCACGGATTGGTCTGCCCGTGACGTGGCAGGCAAATCCGATATGGGGACAACGAATCGATAGTTTCCAGTTAGAGTTGTTCTCCCGCAAAGAGGTGTTTGATTACGTGCAGGCAAGCGGATTGCCTGTTTCCGTGCAACGGGAGCTTGAGTACCGGACAAGCGGTCATCCGCTGCTGCTTGCACTGACTGTCGACATGCTTCGGCGGCAAGACGGGGAACCGCGGTTGTCACAGCTTCCGGGCATACTAAGCGCGGAGTTTTTGAAGGAAGCGGCTTTGCCTTGGATGGTAGAGGCTTTGCAGGTGATGTCCATTCTCCCTTCCGCTGATCAAACGATCCTCAATCAGCTGTTGGAAAAACCGCTTACAGCCTCGGAGTATATGGACCTCGGCAGACTATCCTGTGTTCGAAGAGAAGCGGACGGCTTGAGTCTCCACCAGTTGGTCTCCTGTATGCTGCGCGAGGATTACGAAAAGCGTGACCCGGGACAGTATCAATCCATGCGCTCCAGGGTATTGGAACTGCTGGTGGAGAGATATCCAGCAGCAACTAAGCTGGGACAGATGCAGATCGCAGCGCATGTGCTGGAGCTGTACCGGGAACAACTGCCTGCTGTGCATGCCTATGCTGATTTTTCTGGCATACGTCAGCAGCATTATGAGCAACAAGCATCCTTGAATCCGAACGAACTGCCCCTGCTGCACCGCTATCTGGAGGCCTCGCTGGCCAGAGGCGATTGGCAGTCGGAACTGGTGGAGAGTGGGCAGCATCATGCATTGCTGGACGATATTGCACGCGTTGCTCCCGAAGGACTTCGCTTAATTCGCAACGGTGACGGCATGCCGCTGGCGTTCTGTGCGGGTTTGTGGCTGAGTGAACGCACATGGCCGTTGATCGAACGTTATGCGCCAGCTTTGGCTGAACTCATGCCCAAACTAGCTGATGATAACGGGTATGATGCGAGACGTGATGGAGATACAGTATGTGTATTGCTGGCTGCGGTGGATGTGGAGCAGCCGTATTATCGCCCGGAGGAGCTGGGGGCCATGCTGTTCCAGAACTGGCTCATTGATACGGCAAACGGCCTGCGTGCGATCATCCCCGCGGCAGACCCGCAACTCGGCACACTCCTCTCGCAGTTGGGCTTCGACAGAGGAGGCAGTATTCCAGATGAGCGCGTGCCATCTAGACGCACCGGGGGAGAGCAGGTAACGTTGTGGGAGCTGGATTTTCGCCAAATCACGTTCGAGATATGGGTCAAACGATTGCTGCAACAAAGCTTGCACGATAGCGGACGAGTGGAGGGGGCGCTGCGTGCCGTTCCCTGGAGTGAAATGAAGCAAATGGTCCAGCATATGTATGATGACTCGTTTTTGGAAGCCCTACCCTCTCTGAAAGCGGCCGGTTGTGAGCCAACGTCGGCAAGGGAACTAATTCTGTGCCTGCTTACAGAAGTGACACCGCGGTATCCGCTCACGGAGTTCGAGCAGCGCATTCTGAGGGATGGCTACCTTCAGCGGAACTTCCGCAAATCGCAGTTGGCTGAAGCCTTACATATGAGCCGTGCGACCTTCTACCGCCATGTACGGCAGGCATTCCAGCATCTGGGTTATGCCTTCACGGAGGCTTGGACGGAATGGATTGCGACGAAGCGATGTAATATTGGGCTGGTTCCAATGCTTCCGACTCAGCAGGAGCTTCCCCTCGGGGAAGCTCCTGCCCTGTATGAATTCCCTTTGGGAGGAAATGGCCCACTGATTCTGGCGGAGTTGCAGCCAACATCGTTATGACGTCTGAGTATCATATCGCCTATGTTACATGGTGAAAAGGAGGAGTCATTATTGATTAAACAAAAAATTGTGATCATTGGCGCAGGGATTGTCGGGGCGTCCATGGCCTATCATCTGGCCAAACGAAACCAGGATGTAACCCTAATTGAACGACACTCCGCGGCGGCATGTGAAGTCACGGATAAATCTTTTGCCTGGATACATACTTCTCATAGAGTGGCTCCCGAATACTGGCATTTGTACGATGCAGCTTTGGAAGAATATCATGCGCTTCAGCAGGAGATACCCGAATTGAAAATTCATTGGCATGGAGCGCTGACTTGGGACACTCCGCCCCTAAGGGAGCAACTCCACTTTCAAAAATTAAATCGTGAGCAGCTTGAAGCATTGGAGCCAAATCTGAAGGAATATCCGGATGAAGCGATGTATGTTAGCGAAGAAGGTGCAGTAGATCCTATAGTGTTAACGGAGCTGTTGTTGAACAAAGCGCAGGAGTACGGAGCAAAGGTTCAGTTCGGTACCAACGTTACACAACTGCAGCAAGAAGATTCCCGCCTGGTTGGCGTCCATACGTCCAAAGGTTTTCTGGAGTCGGATGTCGTGGTATTGGCCGCAGGTACAGGTGTCTCCGAACTTTGCAACCCGTTAGGTTGTTCCGTGCCGGTAACGTCGTCGCCCTCCATTCTGATTCGAATGAAAACGACGAATAAGCTGATCCATACATTGATCTCGAATGCGCAATTTGAAGCGCGTCAACTGACAGATTATACACTGCTGGCTGCGGAAGATTATATCGACGAGTCGGAGGAAAACGGACCAGAGGCTGTTGGTAAACGGGCATTCGACACGTTGCGTCGCAGTCTGAAGGGAGGAAATCAATTGGAACTGGAAAGCATAAAGGTCGGGCAGAGACCTATGCCTGAAGACGGCTATCCAATCGTGGGTTTCCAAGATCACATAAAGGGACTTTATCTGACAGTGATGCATTCTGCAATTACGCTGGCTCCGCTGATTGCACGTTTGGCTGCAAGTGAAATTATCGAACGAGAATCTAGAAGTGAATTAGAACCTTGTCGAATCTCCCGATTTTAGGACCATACGAAAAATAAAAGAGTACATCGCAAAATGATCGATGTACTCCATACTACAAATATTACATACTTCATATCTGCTTAATTCTGTTATTTCTCTCCGGTAGCCACCGGATTCTCCTCATAACTAATCCAGTCACTCCAGCTCCCGGAATACAACTTCACGTTCGAATATCCCGCTTCTTCCAGCGCAATCACGTTCGGGCAGGCAGAGACGCCAGAACCACAATACACGATAATCGCGCCATCCTTTTCCAGCTTACTGAAACGTTCCTCTAATCCTCCAACACCCGTCCAGCGTCCATCGGCATCCAAGATATCTTTCCAAAAATAATTCAGTGCGCCTGGAATATGTCCAGCCTTGGCAGTTCCTACAAATCGGCGAAGCGTCGAGCGTCGCGGGGGCTATCCACACGGTGCTGCCACTCCGCCGAAGTCTGCTTTATATCCTCAACACTTGCCGTCATCTGTGGTTGCAGGTTCACTAAGAACGAAGATGGAAAACTGGACCGGCACATCCACGGGGAGGCAACTATTTTTTATACTAAACAATGAAAAGCAAACTTGGAATTGAGAGGGAAATGATTGTGTTATATGTAAATACAATTTACAATAACAACTGTAGAAAAATACATATTTTAGGGAGCGTAAGATGAGAAGAAAATGGATGTTGGCGTTGTTAAGTGTGATTATATTGTTTGGAGTTGTACCTGTACCTGCATATGGGGCTGAAGCTTCTAGAAATTCTTTAGTATGGTACGGTTATAATGACGATGGAAAATTGGTTGGTATTAATGTTACGACATTCACAGGCAATAAAAGCATAACAAAATCTATTTTTCCTAAGGAAGTTTCAAATTTAAAATTGGTTGGAGAGTGGATATATTTTCTGGTTGTAGACGAGAGAGACGAGTGGACTTATCAGATCGCTAAAATTAAGAAAGATGGTTCAGCGTTTACTTATGTAAACAAAGATGCAGATTTTGCAAGTTTTGATGTTCTAGGGAACATGCTTTATTTTGTCAAAAAGGAAAAGCGCGAGAGTATGCCCGATGCGTTGTCTTTCGGCTCAATGAGAATAGATGGCACAAGCGAACAGACGATATTATCTAAATCTCCTTTTTATAGTTTTGAGATAAACAACGGGTACATATACTATACAAACCGTGATAATGACAAATTTTATCGTATGAAGACTGATGGTACAGGTGCTAAGGCATTGTCCTCAAAAGGTGTATCGACATACGCGTTTTTTGGCGACGTTTTGTTTTTCTCGGAGATGGTGGATGGAGGCTATAGTTACCTAGGTGTCTTTGCAGATCAGAATGGAACCAGAAAAAAAACATTTGCTTCATATCCTTATATTTATCCTATAGCATATGTAAATAATAAGTTATTTTATAGAAGTAATATGGTAGACAAAAATGGCTATAATAAGAGTGATATGTATGTTTATAATCGATATACAGGTAAAAAGAATAAGTTGCTTTCTTTAGATGCTAATGATCGATTTTTGGGAAAAGTAGGGGATGGTCTTGCATTCCTGTCTTTTAAGGAAGGCACTGTATATAAGCTTGGATATGATGGGAAAGTGAAAAAATAAATAATTTGCCCTGGTTCAAAATAGATATACCATCGCAACAAAGATTTCGAGACTAGTAAAAGCCCACGGTGATCGTGGGCTTTTTGTGTACTTAACTTTACTTATTTTTTATATTTCTCTCCGGTAGCCACCGGATTCTCCTCATAACTAATCCAGTCGCTCCAGCTCCCGGAATACAACTTCACGTTCGAATATCCCGCTTCTTCCAGCGCAATCACGTTCGGGCAAGCAGAGACGCCAGAACCACAATACACAATAATCGCGCCATCTTTGTCCAGCTTGCTGAAACGTTCTTCCAACGCCCCAGCACCTGTCCAGCGTCCCTCCGAGTCTAGCACATCTTTCCAAAAATAGTTCAGAGCGCCCGGAATATGTCCAGCCTTGGCATCAATCGGTTCCTCCAGACCGGCGAAGCGTCGAGCATCGCGAGAATCGATCAGTACAGCTGAGCCGTCAGTAGACGCTTGCTGTACATCCTCCACACTTGCCAGCAGTCCTGGCTGCACATTCACTTCAAATGAAGCTGGAATCTGAATCGGCACATCCGTGGTTACCGGAAACTTGGCATTCTGCCAGGCAGAGAACCCTTCGTCCATAACATACACCTGTTCATGTCCCAGATAACGTAGTAACCACCACAACCGCGAGGCGTTCATGCCGCCCTGATCATCGTAGGCAATAATACGTGCATTCGAGCCGATGCCAGCTTTGGAGAGGCGATTTGCCAGTACAGCCGGATCTGGAAGCGGGTGACGGCCTCCGTGGGTAGATACAGGAGCGGACAGATCCTTTTCCAGATCCAGATAAACTGCACTTGGAATATGCCCCGCTTCATAAGCTTCTCTCCCGGTATTGGGTTGACCAAGCAGGAATCGGCAATCGGCAATGACGACATCCGGTTCGTACATTCTGGCGAGCAGCCAGCGCATGGATACAATATTTTTCATGAAAACACACCGCCTTATATGTAATGGGATGGATTTAACCGGAATCTGCGTGATGCAGGTTCACAGGTTCCAGTTGTTTTTTTCAAATATTCAAATACAAACGCAAGTTACACCACTGTAGGTTCGACGGGTCCTTTTCCAGCTACAGGAGCATCTGAGGGAATGGGCTGTGGTTTGGTTTTGCCATACCGGATGAAGATCCATACCCCGAAAATAATGACAACCCCGGCTGACATCTGAAGCCCATTGAGAGATTCGCCTAGCAGCATCCAGGCCAGCAGTGAGGAAAATACAGGTTCGCCCAGTACCCCCATCGATACTGTCGTAGCATTCATATATTGAAGCAGCCAGTTGAAGAGATAATGCCCAAATATCGTTGGCACGATGGCGAGCAGCAGGAAAATTCCCCACTCGGAAGCCGCATAACCGCCAAACGGGTGACCATTAACCAGATTATATACCGCAAGTGTACAGGCAGCTACGAAAAATACCCAGAAGTTATAGGAGAAGGCACTTAGTCCAGCACGCAAAAACTGTCCTAGCAGCATGTGTACCGCCACAGCAATTGTCCCGAGCAAAGAAAGAATGTCCCCTCGCAGCGCTGTGCCTGCCAACTGGAAATCTCCAGCACCAATAGCGATTGATCCGAGCAGGGCGATGCCCATGCCGATGATCATCATACGGTTGATTTTGGCTTTGAACAGCCAGACGGAACCGGCCAGAATCAATATAGGCTCCAAAGCAAGAATGACCGTTGAACTGGCTACACTCGTGAGCCGAAGCGATCCCATCCAGAGCAGGAAATGGAGGGCCAGCATGACACCGGATGCGAGCAGCAAAGCCCATTGTCTGAAATTCAAACGCATCATCTCATGCCGGAATTTCCACACAAAAGGCAGCATGAGCAGATTGGTGAGGAACAGTCGGTACATCGCAATGACGGCGACATCGGCTGAGGACCAACGTACAAAGATGGAAGAAAATGAAATGGCAATAATGCCGACAAAGAATAGCAGAAAGATCGACCTGCCGGCACGGTTCAAGCTAGTCATGGATGTAGCTCCTTCTTGAAGTCAAATGGCGTAAATCAATTTATTATACAGGACAATGCCTCCGCAGGAAAAGTATAAGAGAAGAAATAGATAAGTAGATTGTAACCGGGCTTGTAACTATTCTGTCATTCTCCAGGACCATTTTTCTATTAATCTTCTATATAGAGACATGAAACGATATAATGTACCAATAATCGGGAAAAAATGAAAGTAAGGAAGTGGCCTGGAAGTGAGAGTTCAACAACAGAGAGCGGGAGAGAGTGGCGGCATTCCGCATAGAACAAGCCGAACCAAGACGCATGGACGAAGAAGAATCCGGTATGGGAGACTGAGTGCTGCACTGGTGCTTCTGGCACTGCTCATTATCGGTTTAACATATGCATTCATTGGCATGACGCACTGGATCAAGGATTATGTAGCACCCCCTCCAGTAGCTGCAATTGAACAGCCAACCAAGCTTGGCATGATTGAAATGACTCCGGAGACCAAAGAGGAGCCTGCGCGGTTCCAGGGTCAGGTGCGCAAGCTGGCATACATAACGTTTGATGATGGACCAAGTGAATATACCGATCAATTGCTGGATATTTTGAAGCAGCATGAGGCAAAGGCAACCTTTTTCATGATTGGGCGCCAGTTAAATCAGCACAAGGAAGCGGTGGAGCGGCTTTTCAAAGAGGGCAGTTATCCGGGTCTTCACAGCATGACACATAACTATAACAAATTGTATAAGAGCGGAAACTCCGCTAATTTTGTGAAGGAGTTCAAGAAGGAGCAGAAGATGGTCCATGACCTCATTGGCTTCACACCACACCTGATTCGTGCTCCATATGGCAGCAGCCCACAGATTGGAGAAGACTTCAGGGGCGACATTGCCGCGGCCGGATTCAAAATGTGGGATTGGACCACCGATTCTCTCGATTGGAATTTACCGGGTCAGCCGGACAAAATCGTGGAACGTGTCAGCAGCAGTGTGCACCGGGATAAGGAAGTGATCCTGATGCATGAGCGGGAACAGACCGTAGAGGCACTACCGCTCATTTTAAAACTTCTTGAAGATCGGGGCTATGAGTTTGAGGTCTACGATCCGAGCGCCCATTGGGTGGCTAATTTTAGCGGGGATACCCGGTTATAAGCAATAAGCAGGCATTTTGCATAAATACTGAAATAAGCGATAAGTCATCGAGCGATAGATGCAAGAGAGGAGGCACTCCGAGGTGCTTAGAAGAAAAAAGATAGCTCTGGCCGGGGTCAGCATATTGCTGGCTCTGCTTGTCAGTGCTTGCGGTCAGCCGCAGGTTCCTGCGGCAAATCAAGTCAATCAACTGATTCTTACCGATCAGGAGATGAACCAGAGCTTGAAGGAGATTGTCCGTCATGAACGGGAAGACATGGAGTTGTACGGATCGATTTTGAGTAAAGGAAAGAATAGAAACAGTAACCTGGAGGCTCTGCTGGATCAGGCGGACGGACATATTTCCGAGCGAAGAACTCTGCTTGAACAGGCTGAAGCGGTAATGAGCAGGACAAAAGAACAGATGGAAGAACTGCGAACTTCGCTGGATGAGTTATCCTTTGAAAAGAAGAGAACCTGGCTCAGGCTCACACGGTATTGGATCAATATGAGCAAAGAGCTGCTTCGTTTGCAGCGTTTGTTGCTTCCTACAGACAGAGTCTTGATGCGGACGAGCAATTATATTCATTGATGAGAGGCAGCGTGGAGCCTAATCTGGTCAAGATCAAACGTGCGATTCGGGAACGGAACAGCCAATATGCCAAAGTGGCCGAGTTAAGACAACAGTTCAACAAGCAGACGAAAGCGTTCAACGGAGCCAACGCAAAGCTTGTGCAAATGGAGCAAGCCGGCTGATTACTCATGGTGTCAACGGGCTATTGAACATTTGCATGATTGAGCGTCTTGTCAGCCGTGTAAGTAATACTAAGCTGTCAAGTTAACAAGTCAGGCAACATGGACAAGCATCATTGCGTATAAGCTAACGGAGGTGTTCATATGCGAAATACTATGAATATTAGTGCATCATTACTTGTTTTGGTTATGGGATTCTCGCTTGTGGCCTGCGGCAACAGTAGCCCTACTGCTCAGCCGCCCGCGAATAATACAGAAGAACAGACGACGGCACCAGGGAAGCAGCCTGAGGAAAGTGCTGTGATCGAAGCTGAAGGCATTTTGACCGGATGGGCAGACCCGCACACGGTTGAAATTCGTGTGAATGAGGAACCAATGTCTTTCCAGGTGGGTGAGGATGTGCAGAAGTCTTTTGATGACATTGACGATGAAGATTCCGTTCAATTCAAATATGTAGAGAAGGCCATTGAAGGCGACACGACGGTCAAACAATTGGTGCTTACGGAAATTGCCAAGGTCAAGTCCGATGATGACAATAACGGTTCGAATGCAGGCGGTAATGTTACCTCGGATCGTCCAAAGACGTCTGAGTTGGAAGTGACTGTAGAAGGCATGACCGAAAAGCGCCCGGTTACATTGGCTCAAGCCAAAGGATACTCGTTATATGTCTTTGAACCAATGACATTTGATGCGGGAGATCATGAATTGACCATGAAGATTGATCCGGATTACGAGGTAGAGATTGAAAAACTGCCTTCGGATTATAACCTGAATGAACTGAAGGTGGATGCGAAGAAAGAACTGACAGAAACCGGAGCGGTCGAGCAATTAAGTGAGGAAAAGCTTAGCAATGGCCCCATGAAAGAGGCAAAATTGTTCATGATGTCTCAAAATAATAAGAAAACAGAGTATTTCATCGTAAAAGAGCTGGATGGTACTGGCTTTGCTTTCCATATCCATGCACCGGTTGGCGAACCATCAGAAGGCTTCATGCCAATGGTTTATGCCTCCATTAATTCCATCATGAACGAGTAAGCTTGCTTGGATAAGTTCCTCGCCCAATTGTATTTTTCTTGTCAATCGATGCAAAAATGAATTACCATTTAATTCAGCTGTATCAGATCCTGGGGCGAATGAGGGGTTATTGAATGCGAGAAAGAAAAATAAGGGATATCCGGGTAACAGATGTTCATGATATTTATTTGCTGAATCAGGAATTCAATCCGAATTTGCAAGCATTCTCCGAGCAGCGGGTTAAGGCAAAGATTGAAGTCATTACAACGAAAACCAATGATAAGATTTTGGTGTGTGAGCAGGATAACGAAGTCATTGGCTACATCCATGGAAGTCCATATGAGTTGCTTTTTGCCGACTCTCTACTGAATATTTTGGGCTTTGTTGTGAAGGAGAAGGCTAGAAATCAGGGTATAGGCAGCCTGTTGATCGAGTCTCTGGAGCAATGGGGAAAGAATAACGGTTACTCCGGAATTAAACTACTGTCACATCCAAGTCGAATCCCAGCTCACCAATTTTACGAACATCGTGGATATGTATTTACAAAGGATCAGAAAAATTTTATTAAAACATTTCAATAGGTCATCTTTTTAAAAGAGTCGGGAGGAACGATGCGATAGGCATCGTCCCTCCCGGCTTTCTTGCCGTATGTCTATTCAGTTTGCTGGGCCAAACCCATTTGGCCTATTCTGTGTCAGGTTAAATTTGCAATCGACTTACGTATTAAACTTCTTTACGCCATATTAGGCCATGTGGGAGAATGGAGGAAGTTATTTGAGTCGTTGAATTGAAGAGGAGGGATCGACGATGCTGCTAAAGGATCGTTTCCAAGGTTGTTTCATTGGACTTGCCGCGGGAGATGCACTGGGAACTACAGTGGAATTCAGCAGTCCTGGCACGTTTGAGCCTGTTACCGATATTGTGGGCGGAGGTGTATTTGATCTGGTTCCGGGACAATGGACGGATGATACGTCGATGGCCCTCTGTCTGGCCGAAAGCCTGGTGAGAAAGAGAGCTTCGATCCCGCGGACCAGATGCGCAGATATACGAATTGGTACCAGGTCGGTTATATGAGCAGTACGGGAACCTGCTTTGATATTGGCGGTGCTACTCGCAATGCACTTGAGCGGTTTGCGGCAACCGGTGAAGCGTATAGTGGCTCAACCGACCCGATGACCGCGGGCAATGGTTCGATCATGAGGCTTGCACCCGTAGCCATGGCCTATGCCAACGAGCCGGATCAGGCAGTGCAGTATGCTCGGTTGAGTTCCAAAACGACACATGCCGCTGTTGAAAGTATGGAAGCATGCGAAGTGCTGACGGCGATATTGGTTGCAGGACTGCGCGGAGCGGACAAGGACGTCATGCTGCAGCCTCAAACCTGTCGCCAGTGGAGGGACGAGAAATCTTTTTCACCCGCGATTGAAGAAGTTGTCCAAGGATCATACCGCCATAAAGCACCGCCTGAAATTCAGGGGAGCGGTTATGTTGTTCGTTCACTTGAAGCAGCGTTATGGGCATTCCACCAATCCTCGACCTTCGAGGAAGGTGCGCTTCTGGCAGTGAATCTGGGTGATGATGCGGACACCACGGGAGCGGTGTATGGGCAAATTGCCGGAGCCTATTATGGATTGAGCGGTATCCCGGCACACTGGCAAGAGAAGCTGGCCATGCGAGATACGCTGATTGAATTTACGGAGGCATTGTGGTCAAAGGCGGAAACAAGATAGAAGAGACAGGAGAAGAGAACATCATATGCGTAAGTCAGAATCATCTAATACGGAATTGGGAGTTTCGAAATCCGCTAAGCGAGGGGCGTTTCCCTTATCCCTTTTATGCCTGACGGTAGGGGCTTTTGCTATTGGCATGACGGAATTTATTATTATGGGGCTACTGCCCAATGTAGCAACGGATTTGAATGTGAGCATTCCGCAGGCTGGACAACTGATTACGGGCTATGCGCTTGGCGTGGCAGTTGGTGCGCCTATACTAACTGTGTTCACCCACAAGATTCCGCAGAAAAAACTGCTGGTGCTGCTGATGTGTATTTTTATCATCGGTAACGCGTTGTCTGTTATTGCTCCAACTTATGGGCTGCTTATCTCGGCACGTATTCTGACGGCATTTGCCCATGGTACGTTTCTGGGAGTAGGCTCGCTGATGGCAACACGGCTGGTTGCACCGGAGAGAAGGGCAGGGGCGGTATCCGTTGTACTGGCTGGATTAACGATTGCCAACATTATTGGTGTGCCTTTTGGAACATTTATCGGGCAGCAGCTCGGGTGGCGTTCATCGTTTGGGGCCATTACCATTCTAGGTATCATCTCATTGATTGGCATCATTCGTTTCATTCCGGTGATCCAGCAGGGACCCCCAGCAAATCTGGGCCAGCAATTCCGGAATCTGGTTCGACCACAGGTGTTATTGATACTACTTATTGGTGCGCTGGGTTGTGGAAGTCTGTTCGCTGTGTTCACCTATATTACACCGATGCTAGTCGATATTAGTGGTTTTGCTGAGCAAAGCGTGACCTGGATTCTGGTGCTGTTCGGTGTCGGGGTTACTTTGGGCAATATGCTTGGGGGCCGTCTGGCGGACTGGAAGCTGATGCCTTCCCTGATGGTTAACTTCGGTATACTGGCAGTTCTGTTAGCAGCATTAACGCTGACGCTGGACAATCCGTATCTGGCGGTAATCACCATATTTTGTTGGGGCGTTGCGGCTTTTGGTATTATGCCAGGGCTGCAAATTCGAATTATGAATATGACCCGTGAAGCACCACTGCTGGCGACAACGTCGAGTCACTCGGCCTTTAATCTGGGGAACGCAGGCGGTGCCTATTTGGGCGGGTTTGCAATTACGCATACGGGGCTAATCTCGGTACCGTTATATGCAGCAGTTATTGCGGCACTTGGATTGCTGGGACTACTCATTAGTGTGACAATGGAACGCAAAACACGCTTGCCAGAAATCGTAGAGGTCGCTGAGGCAGCGCCGGTAAACTGAAAAGACAGTCAGAAAGCTTCAATTCTCCTGCTGAACACGGAGAGTTGAGGCTTTTATTTGGTTTCACACATACTCCTGTTTCCGTTCTCCACTTTCAGTTTTTTAGAATAACCTCGAAAAGAGATATACTTTTTAAAGGAAATACAATGGAAATTTAAGTATTTAGATACTTTATAAGTTATTTAATGCGGTATAATGGAATTGATTGGGAAATAAAAATTCATGTTCTCATTTTTGTTCAAGAGGCAGTTAAGGGAACAGACCAATATATACGGAAAGGGGGTGAAGTTCACGTTATTTATGTAAGGGCTTTCAAAATATAGGTCCTATGAAAGGCCTGCTTTAAGTTTGTTCACACATACCAAAATTTAAGTTGGAACAGGAGAAGTGATGATATGAAAAAACGCTTGTCTGTCATTTTAAATCTTTCAATAGCTGCTGCATTTTTTGTGCCAACGATGGCTTTCGCCACTGAATCGAAGGAAGGTGTGTCCGCCGCCGCTCTGCAGGAAATTGGAAGTGGAACTACGAGTGTCTCGAACTACGAAAATGAAAATAGCTTGGCTGCAAGTGCGGTGATACCCGCACCGCCCGGTTATGATTCATACCGCAACAACATCCCACACGGAAATATGAATCTGATCTCATATTATTCCACAACGGTTGGCAATGCACGCAAAGCAATGGTGTATACACCGCCAGGATATTCTCCGAATAAAAAGTATAACGTTCTGTATCTTTTGCATGGCATTGGCGGGGATGAGTATGAGTGGGTTAACGCCATGAAACCGAAGAATATTCTGGACAACCTGTATTCCGAAGGCAAGCTGTCAGACATGATCGTAGTCTTCCCGAATGGCCGCGCCATGAAGGATGATCGCCCGATCGGTGACATTTATGCCCCGGATAAAGTGGCTGCATTTGAAAGATTTGAACAAGACTTGCTCAAGGATCTGATTCCTCATATCGAAGCCAATTATCCAGTGTACAAAGACCGCAATAGTCGTGCGTTGGCCGGTCTGTCCATGGGTGGTGGACAATCCCTCAATTTTGGGTTGAAGAATCTGAATACTTTCGCCTGGGTGGGCGCCTTCTCGGCAGCTCCAAATACAAAGTCGGTTTCCGAACTGGTTTCCAATCCGGGACAAGTCGCAAGCCAACTTAAATTGCTGTGGTTATCCTGTGGATCGAGTGATGGTCTGTTATGGGTCAGCCAGAACTTCAAAAACGGCTTGAGCAGCATGAACATTCCACACACCTGGTATCTGGATGTAGGCGGACACGAACCGTCTGTCTGGAACAGCGGGTTGTACCAGTTTTCTCAACGCATCTTTAAGTAATTACCAGCCTTCATGCAGTAAATGACTGTCAGCCTCAGTTCTGTATATACAGAGCTGAGGCTTTTGGCACGTGAGTTAAGCCATCAACTTGGTTCTCCCATCCTCGAATGATGGGCTCTAATGCTGCTAACATTTATAATAGACTGATATTTTCACAAAGGGTTGAGCGCTACCGAATCTGAGACACGTTATCTAAGGGTTTGAAGCGCCTGCAGCAGGTTAAGGAACCTGAGACACGTTATTTCGCAATTTGAGGCCGTTTGTAGCGTTTTTTTAGAGAATTTCAGGAAATAACGTGTCTGGTGTTCCTTACGTTTGAAAGAGAGGGCTTATTGTCCAAATAAGGCGTCCTCAGTTCCTTAGCCTAGAAAAAGAGCACGCAAACCCACAAGCCTCGGTTCAGGGCAAGGAGCTGCGAGGAGCTGCGGGGGGCCATGAAACGGACGATAAGCAAGAGCATTGGTTAAGTGGCATGCCAGAGTTTGAAGACACGCTCCAGTTCTTTCTCTTCAACAATTGAGTATTCGGTCGTATAGGCGAGTGTTCATGTTATAAGCGTTTGTTGATTGTTTTATATAGGTTATCTCTAAGAGGGAGTCGATGACATGTTTTACTACAAAGGTGCGTTCAGAGAAACGGACAATTTTATCTATTTCAAAAGTGATGTTCAATTAGTCGAGAATGATGTTGTTATATTCGGAGAGAAAAAATATTTTATCGAAAGTGTCGAGAAAGAATTCCTCATCCTTCAGAAAGTGGGCTCCATCGTTTCAGTGAGTGTATAAATCTTCGCGAATAACTTCCCTTTTTCAAGTGTACGTGCACTTCTGGGCACACGCCTACATACAATAAATCGACCCTGTTCCCACATGTGCTCAGGCCAGATCGTTGTAAAACTGCAGGAGGTGTCATCTGTGCCCGGATTGTTTACCGCAATTGCCCTTTTCATCAAAGAGTTAACGTTACTCGTCTCGTATGTCAAAAATAATGCATTTCCCCAGCCACTGGCTGAGGATGATGAAGCCAAACATTTACGCCTTATGGCTGAAGGCAACGCACATTCACGTAATTTGCTTATCGAACACAATCTGCGCCTCGTCGCGCATATCGTCAAGAAATTTGACAATACTGGCGAAGACCAGGAAGATTTGATTTCGATTGGAACGATTGGTTTGATTAAGGCGATCGAAAGTTTTCAACAAGGCAAAGGGACCAAACTCGCTACGTTTGCTGCCCGCTGTATTGAAAACGAAATACTTATGCATTTGCGTTCCCTGAAGAAAACACGCAAAGACGTATCTCTACATGATCCAATCGGAACGGACAAAGAGGGCAATGAAATTACATTAATCGATATTCTCGGAACAGAAGCCGACGACGTTGTAGATAAGGTGCAACTCAAGATTGAAAAAAGTAAGATTTACCGCAATCTCGACATCTTGGATGATCGGGAGAAGGAAGTTGTTATCGGCCGATTTGGCCTTGAGGCAGGCGGGGAAGAGCGCACCCAACGCGAGATAGCCAAGGAACTTGGCATCTCACGCTCCTATGTTTCACGGATTGAGAAGAGGGCGCTAATGAAGCTGTACCATGAATTTTATAAGCAAAAGAGTTAGAAATCTAGAACTCTCATTAACCCGGAAATGTATCCAGCTTTATTCCACAATAGAGCCAATAAAAAAATAAGAAGCTTTCCTGGACAATCTCGTCCAAGGGAAGCTTCTTTGGCTAAAGACCAGCTAAACGCATATTTATCAGTATTGCTTTTCGAAGTTAAGCTTCAGCCAATGAAGGATTCGCTCGACTACTTCCATATACCGCTGGCCGACGAGCAATCCGGTATGGGTCGTGTCCCACAGCCCTGCATATTCAGCGCCAAGCTGTTCTGGCAGTCAATTGACCTCTTCGCTCCTCATCATCGGATTCTACGGCTTTGATGACGAGGCTCGGACATGTAATTAAATCGCCGTTGATGGATACACCTCCGCTTGACCCAAATGCTGCCGAGAACGTGAGAAATGCCTTCGATGACTCCATTTGCAGATATTTACGCTGGAATGCAATGTCTTCTGCTGTTTCGTCGATGCTGCTTTGCTCCTCACGGGCCGGGGAGGGATGACAATGTCAGGTATAATTCGATTTCTCTCAACTATTTCATTTACTGTATCTTGGAGTCAATTGGACGTGAGTGTCCATCCTGGATGACCTCCTGGAACAGTTCTTTGGATTCCGTAGGCCATGTACCCTGCTTTAAAAGTGCTTCCAAATCGCCTATGGTCACCGGGCGTGCGTGTCGTTTGAGCACGTATCCGAGCTGCCCGTTTGGTTCCATCGTGGCCGTTTCCAGATCGGCAATACTTGTAATTCCTTTTTCCCGCAACTGCATCTCCAATTGATCTACCGAAAAGCGCATGCGTTTCAAATTCGGCAGATTTAACTTCCCGTCCTCCACGACAACCTTCGATTTCCCACTCATCAGTTTTTCAAACCAATTAAACTTCAATTGCAATTGTTCAACGATCAGGAGCATGAGGATAAATACCGCAGCTGACCCGATTGCTTTGCCAAGCTCATGGTTCGCGATAGGCTGCACAATCGTGGTCCCGATCGAGATAATGATAACGGTGGTAGCGACACTCATCTGCGTGATTGATTTGCGTCCAGCAATCCGCAGTAAAATCATGCCAATCAGTACAAGTAAGATGGATTTCCAGATCCAGTCCATTGGTTGTATTCCTTTCTGCACCAAATCATCTGTTTATTTCTTAGCCTGTTCTTGATTTGGTTGAAATATACAATTGATTAGGACAAGAGATATAGATAAGGAAAATAGTCCTGATATTATAAGGACCATTATACTACATCCTAAAATAAGGAAATGACCGATATTATGATGGAGAGCTTTTTCTAGCAAAATGAGGAGTGATACAGCGTACAATGTATACGAACCTAATACAAAAACACCTTTCTCAAGGAGATATTGAAGGAGCAATGAAGCAAGTAGCAACGATTGGTCAAAAAAAGGATACATCACAATTGTCTTCCCTGATTGATCTACTGAAATCTACGGAAAACAAAGACCTTCGCAACGAAATCGCGATCGCTTTATCTGACATTGGAGATGATCGAGCAGTCGAACCTTTAATTGAAATCATCACAGACCCCAAGACATCAGGAAGCAGAGGCACGTTGCTGTCCGCTCTTGAAAACCTGAATTATATAGTACATATAGAGAACATTATTCCATTTATCGGTGATTCCAGTCTGGAAGTGAGTGCGCAGTCATTCATGCTGCTGGAGCAAACGATGGATAGGTTATCGGAATCACAAAACCTTAGGTGTCAACAACGAATTGAGTTCCAAATCTCAAATAACCAAAGCAAGCTTTTGGAAGTTGCATTGGACATGTTGAAGAAATGGAGGGAATCTGCTGTAGGAACAAGATGAATCCACTCCTTTCAATCTCACCTCCCTATCGTTTACAATAAGGAATTGAATGCAGCAGATGAAGGAGCGGGTCATATTGGCAAAACAGAAATACTATGTCGTCTGGGCAGGTAAGCAGCCTGGCGTATACAGCACCTGGGCAGAATGCAAGGCACAGACAGATCATTTTACCGGAGCAAAATATAAATCGTATGAATCGAAAGCTGCTGCCGAAGAGGCATATCGTGCAGGATGGAAAGGAAACTGGGGTACGGGAGCAAGCGGATCAGGCAGTGCTTCGAAGACGAAGTCTGGCAGTAGCGGAAGAAGCGCAGGCATGGAGACCTCTGCAGAAATCGACTATGACAGCATCTCGGTGGATGTGGGTACGCGCGGGAACCCAGGTCCGGTAGAATACAAAGGTGTGAATACCCGCACGGGTGAGATCATTTTCTCGGTTGGTCCCATTGCGAAGGGAACAAACAATCTTGGTGAATTTCTGGCCATCGTACATGCCTTGGCGTATCTCAAAAAGAGGGAAGCACCAAGACAGTCTATACAGACTCCGTCAATGCGATGAAATGGTTAAAGCAAAAAGCGGTGTCCACGACACTCGCAAGGGATGCTTCCACGGAAGAGATTTGGCTGATGATTGACCGTGCAGAGCAGTGGCTCCGAACGAATACGTACAGCAATAAAGTGCTAAAATGGCAGACCAAGCAGTGGGGCGAAATCAAGGCAGATTACGGCCGAAAATAGCCCAATTTCTCTACAATTTCTGTATTATTAATTTTCTATGAGAAACGATGTTTACAATTTCCAGTTTCCATTCTATAATCAGTTCATTATGATAAGTTACACATATGAAGGAGCCTGTCATCAGCGGGCTCTTTTATATTTATGGACCATGAAATCCATAGATTGTTAAAAGAGTATACTTTGCAGGAGGCAGACATGAGTTCCATTTATAGAAGTGAAGAAGGCAAGAGCAGCATACTTGAGGAATACGAAGCGTATGTTGAGCAATTGGGCGATGGTTTTACACGAGAGTACGTCGAGACACGTTTTGGACAAACGCATGTTTTATTAACAGGTCCAGAAGACGGTAAGCCGTTATTTATTCTCCAGGGCGGAAATTGTGTGAATCCGATGACGTTGTCATGGTTCTCTTCCCTATTCAAAGAATACCGGATCATCGCGCCGGATACGATCGGTCATCCAGGCTACAGTGAAGAAACACGAATTTCGGCAAGGTTTGATAGTTTGGCTTTGTGGATTTCTGATTTGCTGGACCACTACAAGATCGAAAAAAGTGCGTTTATCGGACCTTCCTTTGGAGGCGGAATTATCCTAAGATTGGCAACCTACATTCCGGACCGAATTGCATGTTCTGTTCTGGTAGCACCCGCTGGCTTGGCCATGGGATCCAAAATTAAAATGGCTCAGGATATCGTGCTGCCACTCGTCACGTACAGAATGACTTCTTCTCCTACTTCTTTGCAAAAGATCGCGGATATCATGTCATGCAGCTGTATGAAAGAAATAGATAAAAATATTATCGGGAAAATCTTCAAATACGTCAGTCTGGAGCAGGATATGCCGAAGCTTACAGAGCAGGAGGAACTGGTGAATTATACATCGCCAACACTACTGCTGGTGGGAGAGAAGGATGTCTTTTTCCCGGCAGATAAGGTCATTGAAAGAGCTGAGAAGATTATTCCGAATGTCAAAGCAGTCAAATACGATACAGGTCATTTTCCATCTCAAGATGTGTTAATCCAGATGAACCAGGAAATTCAGCAATTTTTACAGAAGAATTATTAAATTTAGAAATTTTTCAATATTTCCGCATGAATGTGATTCAAATTGCATCATTTGGTTTATATAGATGGTTGGCGATGAAACGCCTGTCTGTTGGAACCGAATGATGCAACATGCGGCAAGTCTTCCGATCGACAAGGTTGAAAAGAGGGTCTGTTATGAAAAAGGACAATTGCAAAATGGCATTGCAGCGCAATGTAATTTTAAATGATACATATCAGGTAAGACATCTTATGGCTAGCAGCGAGCTGGCTATTGTATATGCAGGAAGAGATCGAAATACAGGGGCGAAGGTAGCGATCAAGGAGTTTTCCCCAGAGACTGGCAGCACGACAGACCGACAAGCGGGGAGTGTTCTGTTCTTCCCGAGGGTTCAATGGTCAGTATCAGGAACTTCTTGCCGCATTTTTGGTAGAAGGAGAGCTGTTATCCACGCTGGAGCATCCTCATATTGTTCCGTATGTGGATCATTTTGAAGAAAATGACACAGGGTATCTTGTAATGGAGTACTGCTCAGGCATAACCCTGACCGAATATCTGATTGAGCGAAATCAAGCGCTGGATGCTGCATTTATTACGGAGACGCTGCTTCCGCTGGTAGATACACTGGACTATATTCATAAGCAGGGAATTCTTCATCGCGATGTGAAGCCATCCAATATTATGGTGATGGAAGACGGTACGCCCAAACTACTGGACTTCGGCTCCGCAGCTCGCTGGCCTGTACAATCCGGAGAAAAGCAGGCGATCTTTACCTCTGCAGGATATTCACCGCTTGAGTTCTATTCCGAGAAATCCAGTCAGGGACCGATGTCAGACATATACAGCCTGGCAGCGTTGCTTCATTATTGGACATGCGGGCAGCCTCCCATGGATGTAAAGCAGCGATTGTTCCGCGATGAATTACCGTCGGTGCGTTCTCATAATGAGTATGTGAACCGATGGCTCGCACGTGTGATTCACTGGGGATTGTCGGTCCGTTCCAAGCAACGCTGCAAGTCCCTCGCTTGGATTAAGAGATCGCTTCAAGTACAAGCCTGGATATGGAAAATACGCAAGCCTGGCACGGTAGAATGGGCCTTGTCCGAAAATGAACATACCCAGATTTACGAAGCGGAGCCGAAGAAACAGCATGAGACGGCTTGAATTCAGTATGGTTTTACCCATATAGTGAAGCTTAACATACGAGTCAGTTTGGTCCCTTCACGGATCGAGCTGGCTTCTTTTTTTGCAGCAAAACGCTGGAGCATATAAAGAAAAATTATTTCTTTTTTTTATTTATTTATGGAAGAATACTTCATTCTAATTCCAGAGTCTGCATATACTCCATTGGAAAGATGGAGTGATAAGCCAGGAAACTGACATAAGCGCCGACTCCCGTCTTACACCAAACTGAGGGGGAATGTTGTGTGACCACCAACAGAAAGGGCTTCATAGTATCTTTGCTGCTAGTCGTCATGATGTCTATGCTGCTTGCCGCCTGCGGAGGAAATGGCAATACGGCGGGTACGCCGAGTCCGGGAAGCACTGGGGAGGCGGGAACGCAAGCTGGGAAGCCGGTGACGTTGGAGTTCTGGACGATTGCGCTACAGCCAACCTTCAACGATTACTTCAACGATTTGATTTCTGCCTATGAGAGCAGCCACCCCGGGGTAACGGTGGAGTGGAAGGACTATCCTTATGATGCAATCTCCCAGCGTTTGTTGACCAGCACAGCCAGTGGCAAAAGCCCTGATGTTGTGAATCTCAATACCGAATTTGCCAGTCAATTGGGAAGCAAGGGAGCGCTGCTGAATCTGAACGAATACCTGACAGAGGAGGAAGCGAAGAGTTACTTTGAAGGTATTTATAATTCTACGGTTTTGGATGGCAAAGCATATGCGCTTCCATGGTACACAGGTATCGAAGTGCTGTTCATGAATACAAAGCTGGTGAAGGAAGCAGGCCTTGATCCGGCAAATCCCCCTCAGACCCGAGAGGAGCTGGTGGAGTGGGCTCGTCAGGTCCATGAGAAGACTGGAGTGGCCGGATATGCGCAGCAGCTCGTCTCCAAGCTGTTTCCAATTGACGGCATCCCGATTCTAAATGAGGACAAAACGGCCGCGGCTTTTAATACACCGGAAGCAGAGGCGATGATCGCTCATATGCGCGACTTGATGGCCGAAGGCGTGGTATTGAAGGAGGATGCGGAATTCAGCAAACAGATCCAGTATTTTTCCGGAGAGCAGGTAGCCTTCCAATTGTCGGGTCCGACGTTTATCAACTTCATCAAGAAGTCGGCGCCGGATGTTTACAAGAATACAATTGCGGTAACGCTTCCAACGGGCAAAGCGAACCTGCGGCTCTCCAATTCCATGGATCTCGTCGTGCCACAGAAATCCAAAAACCCTGAGCAAGCAGTGGAATTTGCCGCCTTTATCACCAATGCAGCGAATCAGACCGCTTTCTCTAAGGTAGCCAACACGCTCCCGTCAAGCAAAGCCTCCATTGAAGATCCGTTCTTTACGGAATCCGACGGTTCACTGGAAGCCGAAGCCAAGGTAGCCTCCTCCCAAAGTCTCGATAAAGCTACGGATTACATGGTCGGTGTGCCGAATGCAGGGGATATCAACTCGGCGCTTGCACGGGGCTTACAGGAAATTCTGATGAACGGGGCAGATATTAAAGAAACGCTCAATGCGGTGGAGAAGGAAGTTAACCGTATTCTTAGTCAGGATTCCTGATTTTTGGTGGTACAGCTTGATGAGGGGGAGCACTCCCCCTCGATCCTGAAGGAGAGGGAGGCGTAGTGGTGTACAAGGCGATTCGATCTGAATCTTTTGCTGCATGGGCGTTTATGGCACCGGGATTGTTGTGTCTGGCGGTTTTTACCTTTTGGCCGATTATTTACGGGATACCCCTCTCATTAACGGATTATTCTGTCATCTCGGAGACGCATTTTGTTGGTCTGGATAACTTCACCCGGGCCTTCCAAGATCACAATTTCCTGATATCGCTGTGGAACTCGCTGGTGTATGTACTGATTGTGCCGGTGATCCAAATCATCTCGATCCTCATGGCCATTCTGGTCAACAGCCGCATTCCGGGCGTCAAAATGTTCAGGGCAGCCTATTACATCCCTGTTGTAACCTCCATGGTTGCGGTGGCACTGATCTGGAGCTGGCTGTTGGGCAATAACGGAGTGGTCAATTATCTTCTGATGAAGGTTGGCATTCTCAGTGAGCAGGTCTCCTGGCTTTCCACGAGTAGTACGGCGCTGTATGTTCTGATGTTCATCACCATGTGGAAGGGTCTCGGCTATTACATGATGCTCTATCTGGCAGGACTCCAGAACATTCCGGCAGATCTGTACGAAGCAGCAAGGGTGGACGGAGCGGGACCACTGAGACTGATTGTTCATGTGACCCTCCCGCTACTGCGGCCGCATATTCTCTTTTGCACTGTAATTTCGGTGATGGGCGCCGTTCGTGTGTTCGATGAGGTCTATATTTTGACCAAGGGCGGGCCGGGAACGTCCACATTGACTTCAAGTGTTTATATTTTTCAAAAAGGGCTGGAGCAGTTCAATTTCGGTTATGCCTCGGCGCTTGGGCTGATCGTCAGTGTGATGATAGCAGCGCTCAGTGTGCTGGTGTTCCGGCTGAACCGGAAAGGCGGGGTGAATACCTATTGATGCGGAGTACGCTATCGTCTAAAAAAATGAAAAAAGGCCTTCGTTATTTGATCACTTACGTATTGCTGATCCTGCTTGCCCTGTTTATGATGGGCCCTTTTCTGTGGCTGCTCAGCGTATCGCTGATGCCTGGCCGTAATGTATTTGCGAATCCGCCGGCGATCCTCCCTACCTTCATCGCGTTCGATAACTACGTACAGGTGTGGGCGTTCATGGATTTTCCACGCTATATCATAAATACTGTGGTGATTACGCTCCTTGGAGTGGTATTCAACATCTTCTTGTCCTGCCTGACGGCGTATCCACTCGCAACCTTTCGGTTCAAGGGACGTAATCTGGTTTTCACGTTGCTCATCTCGACCATGATTATTCCGTCGGCGACGGCGATGATTGTGCATTATTTAACCATTCAGGCCTTTCATTTGGGCAATACGTTTCTTGGGGTTGTGCTTCCGGCTGCGGTGTCGGTATTTAACATCTTTCTGATGCGGCAAACGTTTCTGGGCATACCGACGGATATTCGGGATTCTGGCAAAATGGATGGGGCCTCTGAGTTCCGTATCTTCGTGCAGCTTGTCATGCCATTGGTGAAACCGGGGGTTGCCGTCATTGGCTTGCTTGAGGTTATGGCATTCTGGAACAATTTCCTGTGGCCGATTGTGGTGCTGGATGATCCGCAGAAATATCCGCTGGCTGCGGCCCTGACGTACCTGAACGGGCAGTTCTCGTATAACTTCGGCTGGATTGCCGCCGGGACTATGATCTCGGTGCTGCCGATTATCGTTGTGTTCCTGTTCACCCAAAAATATTATATGGAGGGCATTGCGGGTGCGATTAAAGGATAAGAAACACAGAAAGGGTGATGGCATCCATGCCGAAGCAGTTTAAGCTAACATTTATCCCGTTGGATGAGCGGCCTTGCAATTATGAGTTTCCTTATTTATTGGCGCAAGGAACGGAATTTACATTGGAGCGTCCTCCGCTTGGACTTATGGGTCTGAAAAAGCGTCCGGGCGATGTGGAGCAGTTGTGGACCTGGTTTGAGGAGAACTGTGCCGGGGCGGACGGAGCAGTCGTTGCACTGGATACGCTGCTCTATGGCGGGATCATTCCTTCCCGGCTGCACCAGCTGCAGCTGGATGAATTGACCGCCCGTCTGGAGCGGCTGCGGGGCATTAAGCAGCGGTATCCGCAGCTAACCCTGTATGCGTTTCAACTGATTATGCGCTGCCCGCAATATTCTCTGTCAGATGAGGAGCCGGATTATTACGCTGACTGGGGACGGGAGATTTTTCGCAAAGGTTTCATCAGCCATCGGCTGGAACTGGGGATGGCGACTGAAGAGGAGATCCGCGAGCTGGCTGATATCGATAACCGTCTACCAACGGAAGTGCTGGAAGATTACCTTGGACGCAGGGCGAAAAATATTGAAGCGAACAAGC
Source organism: Paenibacillus sp. 1A_MP2 (assembly GCF_052244825.1). NCBI lineage: Bacteria > Bacillati > Bacillota > Bacilli > Caryophanales > Paenibacillaceae > Paenibacillus > Paenibacillus sp. 1A_MP2. The sequence continues at coordinate 2,425,403 of NZ_JBQQCS010000001.1, forward strand.
AAGTGCTGGCCCTGGTGAAAGAGGGAATTATCGAGTTCATGATTGTGCCGCAGGATGATTCAGCGCCTTATGGACATACAGCCAAGGATCAGGAGAAGGTGCGAGCAAGTATTACCGCCCTTGATCTGGAACTTAAAGTGTATATGTATCCTGGTGCGGACGAAGTTGGCTGCGTATTACTCACCAGAATGATGAACAAGGCTTGTGGCAAGATGCCGTTGGTATATCCGCGATTATCATCTGTTCAGGGAGCGTTTGTTACCCCGCTGTTCGAGGACCGTTTTTTCTATGAGACGCTGAAATATCAGATTTTGGCCGCAGGTGGGCTGATTGTACCCAGTGCGACTGAAGCGGATCTGGTGCTGTTAATTAGCACACCGGGGGAAACGATGGCGGAGGCGGTGTCGCAGCAGCATTCTTTTTACAGCTATGATGTATACCGGAATCTGATGGAACTAGTTGAATATGGACATTTTCTACTGAGGAGCAAGGAGAAGCCAGTCGCTGTAGCGGATGTCGGATATGCCAATGGTGGGGATCAGAAGCTGGTCAAGATGCTGCGGCAAAAAGACATGTTATTTGATCTGGCTGGATATGCCGCCTGGAATACCAGCTCCAATTCGCTGGGAACCGTCATTTCACAGGCTATGATCTATCTGCTCTATGGTCGTACACAATCGCATCTTGATTTCCTTGCCCTCCGCTATGCTGAGGATGTCTGCTATTGTTCAGTCGTTCGGGGAGAACTTAGCAATGGCCCGGTGCAGGAGATGGGTTATGGCAAGTACTTACTGGATGGATCTCGTGGCCTTGTTGCCGCCCGAGTAGAGGAAAGGCTGCGTCAAGAGCTTGCTGTGCGGATCGATACTGCAGCAGGGAGTATCCAGATTACCGATTGTTATATGCCATGGAACCGGATGTTCGAAGTGGGCCTGTCTGTACGATTCGTACCATCCAACCCTAGTAAGGAAAGCAGAATATAAGAGAGAGGGTGAGAACCCTGACAAAGGTAGTGCTGGAGAAACTGTATTTGGGGCTGATTGTTTCATGCCAGGCGTTGGCTGACGAACCGCTGCATGGCGCGGCGATGATGGCCCGGATGGCTGCGGCTGCGGAGGAAGGTGGGGCCGCTGGCATCCGGGCCAACGGGGCAGCTGATGTGCGTGCAATCAAGCAGGCGGTTTCGCTGCCGGTTATTGGCATCGTGAAGCGCAATTACCCGGACTCTGCTGTATATATAACGCCAACCCTCAGAGAAATTGACGAGCTGCTGGAGGCCGGCGCAGATATCATTGCATTTGATGCGACCCGCCAGAACAGACCGGAAAATCATACATTGGAGCAAATCACCACTTATCTGAACGCAAGTGGGGCAACTTCCATGGCCGACATCTCCATTCTGGAGGAAGCTTTATACGCTGAATCGCTTGGAGTGAGCTGTGTTTCCACCACCCTATCAGGTTATACACCGTATTCCCGGCAGCAGGAAGGGCCCAATTTAGAGCTGCTGGAGATGTCTGCCCAGCAGTTGAAGATTCCGGTTATTGCCGAAGGACGGATCAGTCAGCCCTCTCAGGTGGAAGAGGCGTTTAATCTGGGGGCATACGCTGTTGTGGTAGGCTCTGCGATTACCCGGCCACAGCTGATCACCCGGCGGTTTGCAGCAGTGACCAGAAAAGTGAGGATGAAGAGTAATGGAAATGAACGACCGAATTAATACGTATTATCCTTCCATGACCAGATCCGAGCAGAAAGTGGCCCGTTGCGTACTGGAGAACCCGGATAATATCATCTATTTTTCTGTGACCGAGCTGGCTGATTTTGCCGGTACAGGAGAGACCACGGTCATGCGATTCTGCCGCAAAATCGGGTTCAAAGGTTACCAGGATTTCAAGCTAATGCTGGCCCAAGGGCTGCCGAAACGGCAATACCAGTCAGACGGAGAGCAGGGAGAGGACGATTACGCTGACCATCTCTATGCCTCGATGGTTGGTGTGCTGCAATCCAGCTTGGGTATGCTGGATCGGGAGCAGTTGGAGCAGGCGGTGAAGTGCCTGGATGGCGCACGTCATGTGCAATTTTTCGGTGTAGGCTCGTCAGGCATTACCGCTATGGATGCCAAGAATCGCTTTCTGCGCATCGGGCGGCGTGCGGAAGCGAATTCCGACAGTCATATCCAGTCCATGATGGCGGTAACGATGCGAGAAGGTGATGTGGCTTTTGGTATCAGCGTGTCCGGCAGCACGCTGGATACCAACGATATGCTGATGAAGGCCAAACAAAACGGGGCTAAGGTGATTGCCATGACCAACTATGCCAAATCTCCGATTGCTTCCATTGCGGATATCCTGCTCTTGACCGCCGGGAAGGAGTCTCCCCTTGAAGGCGGCTCTGTAGGCGCTAAAATCTCTCAGCTGTTCATTATTGACCTGCTCTGCCAGGGACTGGAGCGCCAGCATGGCGAAGAGACCAAAAAGATGAAGGAATTAACGGCGAGGGCGGTTATTGACCGTATTTATTGAAGTGTTGATGTGAATAGGGGGAGAGCAGATGGCGCAGGTCATTGGCGTGGATGTAGGAGGCACAGGCATCAAGGGGCTTGTGATCAATGAAGCCGGAGTTGTTCTGGCGGAGGCTACGTATGCAACAGAGGCCCGACTGGGGCGGAAGGCCATACTTGGTCAGCTCTGTGGGTTAGTAGGAGAACTGCTGTCTAGCTATGGAGAAGTGGAGGCACTGGGCATTGCCTCGGCGGGAAGGGTGAATGTGGAAACGGGAGAAGTGATCCACGCTACGAACAATTTACCTGGCTGGCAGGGAATGCCGCTAACCGAGTGGGCAACCGGGGAATTTGGCCTGCCTTCGACTGCCGATAACGACGCCAATGCTGCACTGCTCGGCGAGGCGTGGCTTGGTACTGGCCGCGGTAAGCAGAACCTGGTGATGCTGACTCTTGGAACCGGGGTCGGAGGGGCCAACATGGCATTTGGCAGGATGCTGCGGGGTGGAGACTGGCGTGGAGGCGATTGGGGACACAGCGTTCTGGTGCCTGAAGGTCGGCCCTGCAATTGTGGTAAACGCGGCTGTGTGGAGCAATATATTTCCGGTAGTGCACTGCTGCGGTTGGCGCGGGAACAGAAGGACAACATCTATACTCATGGTCGAGAGATTATGACCGCTGCAGGCCAGGGAGAAGCAGCGGCGCTGTACATTTTGGAGCGTTACATAGCTGATTTGGCTTTGGTTGTTGAGAATATCGCTGCCTCGGTAGATCCCGAAGTGATTATTCTTGGCGGCGGAGTGACCCAAGCCCAGGCTATATGGTGGCCGATGCTTACCGCTAAGCTATCCAGTGTCGGGTTAGCAGACCGGGTATCCGTAGCAGAACTCGGTAACTGGGCAGGCTGTTTCGGGGCGGCGCAGCTGGCATTGGAACGCCTGCGCGAGGAGGGAGTTGGCTGGTCTGGCGGAAGTGAAGGGGAGGAGACAAAGCATGAGAATTGAACAGGAGAAACGCAGTGACATCATCATTATTGGTGGAGGTCTTGGTGGGACGGCGGCTGCGCTGGCTGCAGCGAAGGCAGGGCAGAGGGTGCTTTTGACGGAAGAGACGGACTGGCTTGGCGGTCAATTAACCTCACAGGCAGTGCCGCCGGATGAGCACCGCTGGATTGAACAATCTGGCAGCACAGCATCGTACCGCGAGTTCCGCAGCAGGGTCAGAGATTACTATAAACGGAACTACCCGCTTACGGAGGCTGCCAAGAGCAATCCTGTCCTCAATCCCGGTAATGGCTGGGTGAGCCGCTTGGCGCATGAGCCGAAGGTCGCGCTTGCCGTTTTGCATGAAATGCTGGCCCCTTACGTGAATACCGGTCGGATCGAGGTGCTCTATCATACCGTGCCAGTTCATGTGGATACAGCAGGTGAGCGGGTGACAGGCGTGATTGTGCGTGAAGGGCGAAGCGGGAGATTGATTAAGCTCCAGGGTGCCTATTATCTGGATGCTACAGAATGCGGTGATCTGCTTCCCCTTGCGGGAGTAGAGTATGTAAGTGGAGCGGAATCTCGGCGGGATACGGGTGAGCCACATGCCCTGGATGAAGCGGACCCGCTAGACATGCAGTCGATTACCCATGTGGCGGCAGTAGATTATATGCCGGGTGGAGATTTCACGATCCCCCGTCCGAGGGATTATGATTACTGGCGACAGTATATTCCCTCGTTCTCGCTGTATCCGATCCTGAGCTGGTACGCTTCGGATGCCAAAGATACCTCCAAGCTGAAAGAGTTCACGATGTTCCCGAATGATCAAGGCATAACCTCCCTGTGGGATTATCGGCGGATCGTTGACCCGGCTATATGGACAGAGCCACTGAATGATGGTGAAGTTACGCTGCTCAACTGGGCACTGAACGATTATTACGCCGGGCCGATCATTGGCGTATCGCCGGAGGAACGCGAGCGGCATCTGGAAGCGGCGAGGCAACTAACTCTTTCCTTAGTATACTGGCTTCAGACAGCAGCTCCCCGCCTGGACGGCGGAAAGGGCTATCCGGGCGTAAGGCTGCGTGGAGATGTGCTCGGTACGGAAGACGGTCTCGCGAAAGCGCCGTATATTCGGGAATCACGGCGAATCCGAGGCGTATATACCATTACCGAGCAGGATGTGAGCAAGGAATTGCGCGGAGCAGAGGGAGCCAAACGTTACGAGGACAGTGTGGGGGTCGGCAGTTATCATCTGGATCTCCATCCAACAACCGTGAGCCAGCGGACTTTTTATATTCCGAACCATCCCTATGAGATTCCGTTGGGTGCACTCATCCCGGTGCGAGTCAAGAACTTGCTTCCGGCTTGCAAAAATATCTCCATGACCCAGATTGCGAACGGTTGTTACCGTCTGCATCCCACCGAATGGAATATTGGCGAGGCTGCCGGCACCCTTGCCGCTTATGCCATTGCACAGCAAGTAGAGCCCTCAGAGGTGAGGGCTTCGGCGAAGCATCTTCACGCCTATCTGGAACAGCTGATTCGCCAGGGTGTTCAGCTTCATTGGACAGATGCGGAGCTGGCAGGGGAGTGTTAGATAGACTTTTAAGAGAACGTTGCTACCTTCACAACACATAAGCACTAGAGATACCAAAGGGATAAAAAAATGATTCCTGTTCTGAACAGGAATCATTTTCTATAAGTCGATTAACTCTCTTTGTGCATCTGTTTTTACAATAGTGTCATTGCAGATGATCGTTCTCATCAACACTGCGATGATTATCCCATGGCCTGCTGTGGATCTTTCTTTTGTCCTACATAGATATTGGTACTTGGTTTGATGGCTTTGTATCGAATTTCAATCTCCGTGACACCATCTTCAAACGTAATATACAACTTTTCATTATACTCCAGAGCTTCTGTATGTCTGGGTTTCACTGGTGTTCGTCCCGAACGACTGTACAGTTCGTGTCATGCCTTACCAATAACGTTTCTTTTTTACCAGCTTCCAGCCAGATTCGTCCTGACTCTGGTACCTTAACCCCAATGTCCATTCGATCAAATAGTTCACTGAGACTTACTTTTCGTCGCTCCAATGAAGTCAGTGGCCAATTCGTTACGGGGATATCTTCTCCGTTCGCAGTAGCCAAGAAGTAGCCTTCCAGTCTTCCACGAAATACAGGTTTTGGTTTCAGCACGAACCAATATAGTGCGAAGATACCACCAGCTGCGAGGAGACCGAGTCCCGTATATAGGAGTACCTTTTCACGTAAAGAATGAATTTGCAACGGGATGTCTGCGGTTATACTGGCGCCTTCAGAATCCGTTGCGGTCACTTTGATGGATGAACTACCGGTGTGAAGCGAAGACCAGCGCAGTATATTGCCTTCAATGACAGCATCTCCGAGTTTGCGCTCATTACCACCTTCAGCGAGGGCATACGTTAATGGATCATTATTGGCATCCTTAAAGTACTTGCTTAGTTCAACCTCTGTATTGCTATTGTCTTTGGATAACACTATGGATTCCCCTGTTGCTACAGGGGCCTGATTCGTAATGTCTACTTCAACGGGAGTGATCTCCCGATAAAAGTCAGGACCATCAATTCGAAGACCCCATGTATATAGATCCGATTTTGGAAAAGTGTATTTTCCCGTAAATCCGCTGCCTGTATTGGTCAAAGGGATATGCTCTGTTTTTCCATCAGACGGGGTCACAATGAGTTCTGCTTCAAGTCCCTTGTAAACATTCAAATCCTGAATGGGTTTAGGGTCCACAGCCTGATCGTAGAGAGAGGCTTCAAATGTGATGCTTTTCCCCTTAATTGGCTGTTCCGTTGCCATATTTGCAACAGCAGACACGTTATAGTTACCGAGTAGGTTGATTTTCACCAGATCCCCGCTGCGCCCCTTGAATTTCAGTTTGAATTGTCCTTTGACCGGACGAATGATCTTCATTAGAGCATATTTATCAGATCGGATGAAGCTGACATTGCTGGACTGATAATAGAGCTGAGCTTCAGAGACAGCATGATCAGAGAGCATGATAATGTTGGCATCCGCCATGCTTGAATTGGGAATGTCCACCGTTACCTCCTGCATTGCCCCTGTTGCTGTTACTGCCGCCACAGATACAAGAACAGATTGAATCTGATCTGCAAAAATCCGGTTAAAAATTTCAGGCAAGTCGTCTGCACTTCCCGTGATAAAGGAAGATCCACCCGTCTCCTGAGCTATCCGCTCCAGTTCAGCGGGGTTAACCGTACCATCGCGGTTTAGTCCGACGGTATAGATTGGATAATTAGCTTTTTGAGCCATCTCAATCACCTTGTCTACATCTTTGGATGAATCAGCTGGTGTTCTGCTCGACGAGCCACGCAAATCCGTTTCCCCATCAGAGAGCAAAATCATAAATGGCTTTCGTTTGTCCGTCTGGGACTGTTCAAGCAAACTCGCACCTCGGCGTAAGCCAAGTCCAAGATCTGTATAGCCTGAGCGTTTTAAGCCATCAACACGACTACGAAGGTTATTTCGTGCCCCAGAGGATGATATATCCATTAGAAGTACGGATGAAGTGATTTGATCATTATAAGCTACGAATCCCAGTCGGGTCTTAGGTCCACTACTCATATCCATAAACATATGTATAACTTCTTCGGCGATGCGATCTTTGTCGGTCTCATTCATAGAGTAGCTAACATCCAGGACAAACATGGCATCGAGCCCTTCATACGCGTGGGTCTTGACAGATGATTCCGCGTAGATGCTGCCAATGTTCCCTGCTGGAATTAAAATGCTAATCACCAATAGGGAAAGCAGTATTTTTTTGCATTTAATTAATATCATGTGAGGCTTCGAATCTCCTTTCTGGTTTGAAAACTTCGCTACATTTTTTGGGAATATTAAATTTTTTTGAATAACTTTTGCTTAATCGCGATATAACGCCGTTATGCGTAGTTTTCATCAATTGAGAATAATGCAACACCGCATACTTTCAGTATTTTTACTCTTGGTTAGGGGAAAACCCCACTAGTCTTAAATCATTGAACTTCATCCAAATTATAGGATATTCTATATCATCGGCATGATTCGTAAGGAAGTGAAGCGAATTCCAAAAATTAGTTCTATAGGTATATCGAAGGTTATAAAATGAGCTTTTAGACCTATAGTGGGTATTATTGACAAAACATATCGCTGATGATTAAGATGAATTCCATAAATCTCCAAAGCAAACGGCATAATCTGGTACATAAGTTCCAGTCGTATGTTGACAGCTCGTTCTATTGGTCTTGTGTTTGCTGGGTGTAGTGATTCTCCTGAATCATGACCGAAGGCTGATAGAGACGTGCGGAGTGTCAAAAATTGATGGAGGGGGAAGCATTCGCCCAATGGATCATCATCTTGGCGGATGTTGCCTGAATGGACATTATTAATCAAACGAACCGAACGATGCTTTTTGAAGAAATTAATCCCGAGAAGTTGGACTTGATCACCATTGTCGGTGATGTTAAGGGCATCGACAGTCTGAGTGACGATAAGATCAAGGAGATTAACGAACATTTGCTTGTTCGTAGCTTCGATGAGTTCCTGGACAAGTTCTCACCTAGCGTGTACTCCTTTTTCAATGCGGTAAACCAGAAAGTCATGTATACGCTTAAAAAGCCGGAAGGTATCCCGGACGAAGCTATCTCGGAGATCAAGATCGACCATAGTAACGACTTTCTGAGAATGCTGTTCACCCTAATTGATACCAAACGCAGTCAAGGTATTACGAACGTTGATTTCAAGTTTGAAAATCTGCTCGATATGATCTCACCGAAGAAAGTCATGGATGACATTCGTCAGGTACGGAAGGAAATTCATTACATGTATGGCCAGCATGAGAAGCTGGATGACGGCGACCCGAAGAAGCTGGATATCGGAGATAAGCTGAACGTCATGTTTGAAGATGCAAGCCGCAACTACAACAATGTCATGGCCATGCTTCCTCTCGCCATTGAAGATATCAAGACCCGTTTGTTGCTGGGCCGTGCACAAGAAGAAACTTCTTCCGAGGCGATTCAGGTAGGGCAACTCACGATTGGTGAGAGCGGAGAATTGAAAATTATCGAAGCTCCGAAGAGTGATAACAACGAGCTGATGCTTCTCGATGAAGCAACAAGCACTGATTTGACGCAAGTATTTGCCGAAGATTATGACTCGCTCTCCGAGACACCTTCGCCGTATGTGCAGGATCTGGTGGTCCGCACATTCTGCCCGCTTCCTGCAGTTCAGTCTGAAGTGGATACAGCTATAGAAGTGCAGAACTACAACACATACCTGGAGTTTTACAAAAACGCCAAGGATGATTTTGTGAAAACCGTTAAACCGCTGGTCGAGAAAATCTTGGGTGTCAAAATGTTCTTTGACCAATATGCGATTAAAAACAAAGGCATGCTTCCTTCCATGCTTATCTCCAATGCCAAGCTGGATATGCTCGTCAAGAGCAGTAATATTCCGCGGCTTGAAACATATCTCAACACTGTCAATGCGAAGAATGATTTTACCGACACGATCTGGTTCGGTATCGTTCCTTCCGTAGAACTGGAAAATACAGGCCAAGTCAAAGTAAGTCGTGCCCGTTTCCGTGGTAATGAGAAAGTGGTTAAACAAGACGGAAATAGCATGGAATCTCTGGCAATGCTCCTTCAAGTCGTTAAGGATTACAAGGTGCAGGTGTTCTTCAGTTTCGAATCAGGAGAAGAAACCACGTTCAGCAGTATGGCTACCGCAGGCATCGATAAGTATATCGATAAATGTGCAGTGTTGACCCGCAAGGAATACAGCGAGTTTGCCATTCCGAGTGCTCCAAACTTCACGATTATTCCCAAGGAGAAATCGGGTGTCGTTATCGACAGTCGCATGCTTCAGACGGAGAATGGTGTGGAACTTTCCAAGGAGAAGGAAGACATCCTGAAACTGTGGATTGAAGGCGTATATGTTGGGGCTTCCTATGTATCTGCAGGGATTGTTGCTGCGTATCAGTGTCCGGAATACCTGAAAGGGGCTTTCAAAAACGTCAACCGTGATTATCCAGGTGTGCGTTTTGATATTGAGGCGGGGACAACAGCTTGCGTGTTGTAACAACGATGACCAAAGAAATTTCCGGATTTACAAATACCATTAAGGATTTGATTAACCGAAAAAACTTTGGATTTATTTTCTCATCCGAAAATGCCCAAATCCAGGATAGCGATATCAAGCGGATCACCGTCTATAAAGCAAGAAGCATGGCGATGTCCGAAGATGGTTTCGATTCCTTGTACAAAACACTTGTAAGTACTTACATTGAGCGTTTGCTCCGTTTCCAAACCGGTGATTTCAAACATGAAAATATCGTCAAATTCTTCAGCAACAATCCGAGCAGTCAGAAGAGCCGGTGGCTGGGAACTCGAGGGTCGATCAATTCGATCATTCAGGAAGGCGACGACATGAGCTTTATCATCGATGAGAAGAGCAACATGTGCCACATTGACCTGGTATTCAACGGCAACGTGAAGAATCTGGAGGTCATGATTACTAAAGGCACTAGTGCGATGAAAGTGTAAGGACCAGCCTTGGAACAAGTCTGACTATTAAATTTGATTCTTCAAACAACGTATTATAGACATTTATTTTGGTGTTAGAGGCAGATTTTATCGTCTTGCCTTTATACATATATTCCGGTGCCTCTCCCGAGATGGGGAGCATGCCGGGCACATTTTTCCTAATCTTAAGGAGGTTTTTATTAATGGGTTTTGTATTGAAAGTAGAAGGCGTAGAAACAATCGAATTGGGAATGGATAATATCCGTACAGTTGTGTATGACACGGATACTCCAGATGATTCCAACGCTAGATCCACAGATGTAGGCGCAACACTTCGCATCAGCGGCAAAATTATCACTGCAACCGATGGTGACAATGCAGATGACACAATGAAACTTGCTTTGTGGTCTCTCGTGCCTGCTGAAAAAGCGGATTGCTATCGCAAAGTAACCCTGGAAGTGGTTGCAGCAGATCAAGTGGTACGCAAAATTTACTTGCCTAACGCATTCGTTGTGGATTACACAGAACGTTTCGGCGATACCGAAGGCGTAGGTGAGTTCAGCCTGTTCATCAAACAGAAAAAAGACAAAACTGAATTCACTAAAATTGAGGGCGGCTTCCCTGTATAAAAGGGAACAACTGTTGTCTTGGGCCAGTTAGTTCTGGTCCGGAACAACGCTGTCATGTTAAGGGGCCCTGGCGCCCCTTAATCTTTATTTACGCCCGAATACGGCAGGGAGGCAGGAAAGAATACCATGAAAGATTATTATGCCGTGCTTGGTGTAGAACGTGAAGCTTCTCCGGAGCAGATCAAGAAAGCTTATCGCCAATTGGCGAAGAAATTTCACCCCGATGTCAATGGGGGAGACGTACAGGCAGAAGCGCGTTTCAAGCAAGTACATGAGGCATACAGTGCACTCGGAAATTCCGAGCTTAGAGCAGCGTATGATCAGCAGCTTCGCACTGGACGTAATACAGGTCAAGCGAAGGGATCAGCATCCGATACAGCCAGATCCAGTAAAGGCAATGCGAAGTCTGGGAGTGCAAATGCCGAGAAGGTATGGTCGGATCCGTCGCGGATGCAGGAACAGTTCGAACAATTTTTTGGCTATCACCCCAAAGGCAAGGAAAGTCCAAACGGTGGCAAAGCCGGTCCCAATAAAGGAATGGATATGTCCGCCATGTTTGACCGATATTTCGGAGTTCGAAAAAAGTAGACCGGGAGCTCGTTATGGATCATGCCGGTTCAGGCGGAGGTTATGGAAGTGAAACGAGGAAGGTCGGTATTGACGATGGGGCTTGACGCTTGCGTCGCCATGATTTCGTTAGCCGTGCTGTATTACATATTTATCATCAACCGGGATAGTAGTGCCCAGTGGGTAACTGGAATTATCGTGGTCCTCTCTGGAGGAGCATACCTGTATTTTAAATACATGCCAGCCACCAAGACGGAAAAGAAGAAATTGTCTTCGCGTGTTGTGAAGCTCGTCCTTCTGGACGACGACGGCACAAGTGTGAAGGAATGGTATATTCAGGGCGAAACGAGTGTTTTGATCGGGAAAAGTTCGAAGAACAGCGAGGCTGACATTGATCTGTCCGATACACCCTATGCGTCTCTCATTAGCTCGCAGCACGCCGTATTGAACAAAGCCTCGGGTCAATGGTTTATCGAGGATATCGACTCGGCCAGTGGGGTAGGTGTACGTAAAGGAAATCAAAGCAGAGCATCCAAATTGGAAATCGAAGAACCCAGCCTAATTGAGGCAGGGGACTTAATTTATATTGCCAATACCCGCATTTTGGTGAAATAACGTTGGCGTACATCATACAAGCTTACGGGGGAATGAAACGAAATGAGTCTGACTAGATGTGGAAACGGACATATGTTCAGCACGAGACGGCACGGCAATACGTGTCCATATTGCAATCTGGCCGTTGAATCGCCAGCTACCAGTAATGGTGAGGCAGCGGGTGCAGTCCCACGCGCACCTCGTACGGCAGAGGACGACAGAACGATGCCTTACCTGGGCGAAACGACAGGAATTGAACCGGTAACGGGATGGATGGTGTGTATCGAGGGTCCGCAGATGGGCCAGGATTATCGAATAATGGCTGAAAAGAACTTTATTGGACGTTCAGAAGAGATGCATGTTCGCATCCTCGGGGATAACACCATTTCTCGGCGTAATCACGCGGTGATTGTGTACGATCCCAAAAAGCGGAATTTCTATTTGCTGCCCGGCGATGCTTCTGGCCTCGCATATCACAACAATGAAGCGGTCTATTCTCCGGTGGAACTGGCTGCCTACGATGTTATCCAATTGGGACGAAGTAAATTCATTTTCATTCCATTGTGCGGTGTGCACTTTGAATGGGAGCAGCAGTGAACACCTTCATGATTTTGTGGAACGACAAGGAGCTAACGCCCTACTGGGTACTTGCGGGTGGCTGTTTGTTGATTTGGTTGCTGTTATTCGTGCGAAGCCGGATTCCGGTAAGGCAGCGTGACGATAGACCGGTTGGAGTTCAGATTGGCAATGGACAGACCATTGGTGCTCGCAATGAACAGGACGATTATTTTGCCTGTGCTGTGCAGCCGCATGGTGTACTTGCTGTACTTGCCGATGGGATCAGTGGATTGTCCGGTGGAAAAGTGGCGAGTACGACTGCCGTGGAAACATTTATCCGGGAGTTTGAAGAGTTGGAGCGGTTTCCTGATCCGGAAGAGTTTTGGGATGCTTCTTCCCATGCGGCAAATCAGGCCATCCTTCGGAATTTGCTGGGCGTTCCCGGAGGGACAACATTGGTGTCTGCCATGATCAAGGGAAAGGATCTGTATTGGGGTGCGGTAGGAGACAGCATCTTGGCCGTGTTTCGCAATGGAGAGCTGCTTGCCATCAATCATAAGCATACCCTGGAAACCCAACTTGAAGAACAGTATATGTCTGGAGAGATCTCCGAGCAGGAGGCGCTTGACAATCCGCAGCGCAAAAGGCTGGTCAACTATTTGGGGTACGACCATTTTAAACAAATGGAAATCGCGGACGAGCCGTTTGCACTGCAGCCGGCGGACAAGATTGTGTTATGCAGTGACGGGGTATACAACTCCCTTACTGAAATGGAACTGGAGACTATTCTGGCCAAAGACATTCCGCCGTTTGATGCAGCACAGGCCATCATTGATTTAATCGAAGAAAAACAGCTCGTGCATCAGGATAATGCCACGATTATCATTTTGGAGCAAGGATGGTAACGGATCGGGCAACGCACAGGGACGGGAAATGGGGAGACGGATGAGGAAGGAGAACAGTGAATTCAAGACCGCTTTTGTCTCGGAAGCGGGGTCTTTCCTGAAAAATTGGGATTTCTACGGCTGCGTTGAGCTGGAAGACTGGGCTTGTTATGTCATTGCAGATGGCCTCGACACCGATACGGAAGTGAATAGTGCACAGATCACGGTGCAGACCATTCTGGAATCCTTTTTGGAAAAACCAACGATGTCCAAACGCAGACTGACGGAGTATATCAAAATTGCGCATGAATGGTTGCAGTATGAAAGCCGCCGGGTCAGGCTCAAAGCGGGTTTCGTCATTGTTGTGACCGATTATACACGCATGGTGTGGGCATCTGCCGGACATAGCCGCTTGTATCATTTTCGGGGAAATAGGCTTGCATTAAAAAGTAAGGATCATAGTGTAGCTGCCCAGCTGGCAGCCGAAGGCCAGATTGCAGAGGATCGTGTGGATCAGCATGATGAACGCGGAAATCTGAATGAATACGCGGGCAAACCTGGCATGATCAAACCGTATGTATCCGATAAGATCAAGCTCGCCGATGGTGATGTGCTTGTTCTATGCACACCTGGAATATGGGAAGGCGTGCAGGATGCCGAGATGATTGATGCGGTGGAAGGTGCCAATGACCCGCAGGCGCTGGCCGATACGTTGGAAGAAGTGATGCTTAGCAAGCAGCGTTCGCGAATCGAGAATTATAGTGCGGCAGCCATCTATGTGAACAAGATTTTTCATGAAGAACCCAAGAACCGTAAGAAGTGGATTAAACGGATTGCCATCATGTTGATTATGCTCCTGATTTTTGGCGGAGCCGGCATATTCTACGCGGTGAAAAGCGCAGCCAAAAAAGCCGAGCTGGTAGTGGATATGCTGCAATACGAACAGAACGCTGACCAGTACGTGAAGGAACAGGAGTACGCCAAGGCCGTCTCAGATTACAGTCTTGCTCGCAACAATTCGATCAAAGTAAAGGACCCTGTGCACAAAAAGTTGCTGACTTCGAAGATGACTGCTGCTCAGACATTGGTTGACGGCGAAGCTCATTTGAAAGAAGGAGATATTCCCAAGGCAACCGCCAGTTACACCAAAGCACTGGAATTGTCTGAGTCCTACAATATGTTCAACCGTGAAGTCATTCAGGAACGTTTGGAACAGATGACCACCTTTCAGCAAGTACAAGACTGGATCACCGAGGGGGATCTGAAACTCCAGAACGGAGACTACAGTGGAGCGATCATCTTGTATAAAAGGGCCAGAACGGCCGCCACGGAAACAGCATACAAGGAGGCACTGAAGGAAGTTTCCACCAAACTGGAGACTGCCGAAACCAAACGGGCGGATATCAAGCGCCAATCCAGACAGCTTCAGGCCGATACCCTGGAACAGAAGGGTGACCGCTTCTCTGAAGCCGGAGATTATAGTGGCGCCATGGATGCCTATGCTTCGGCACAGGAAATTTATCAGGAGATCGATATGTTGGAACGCGTGCTGGCTATGGAGCGGAAAATAAATAAGCTGGATGAGAAACTGAATCCACCTGTACCGGCGGTTGATCTTACTCAGGATGCGGCAGGGTTAGGAACAACAGATACGTCTGGTTCGAACTCGGATTGGACCGGGAATGCGGGAGGAATGAGCGCAGGTAATTCAGTGGGAAGTACTTCTCCTGCAAGTAATGCCTCTTCGGTCGGAAGTGGAACTGTGGATGCTTCTGGATCCGGTTCTTCTTCAGGGAAAACGACAAGCAATGCTAGCATTAATTCCGCATCAAAGGCTAAAGGAAGCACCGACACCACCGAGGCTGAAGCGAATGAACTGGAAGCAACGGAAGGAGGAGATTCGTGATGAAAGATATTATTCGTGACCGTCTAAACAAGATGGAGGATCTGGAACAACGTCGCATGCTCAAAGATCTCATGACAGGCGTTTTTCTTAATCTGGTCGAGTATCAGGAGACGTTAAACAAACAGATCGAGCAACGGGTGTTTGACGAGGTGGTACCGCTGGAGGAACGCCACGATGTATATGTCACATTATGTCCGCGGGAAGATTTGGACCCCATTCATGAATTTCTGTATCCGATTCTTCCGGAGGATGCTACACCGCAGACCGTTTATTTGAGTGAGGCTTCAGAAGCGCTGGCACGTAAGGAAGAAATGAGATTGTTCACGTTCTACATGGAATGTGGGCAACAGGAGCTCCAATCCCTGCTGAAAAGTAATCGGACATTCCGCGGGGAGATTGTAACGAGTGAAGGCAGACATGGCATAACGGTTCGGTTGAAATCAAGTACTGCGTATATCTCCAAAATTGAAGAACTGTACCGGATCTTTCGTAAAAACAGCCTACCATGGAAATCGATTAATGCACCCTATGTGTTCAAATTCGTTGATTGTGTTCTAGTGGGTTCGGACGATGGAGATGCATGGGACAAACAGCATGTGGTCAAAGAACTTTCAATCCATTTGGAGGAGTTTGAGTCTTATAAAAGAACGAACATGATCCCACTTTGGAATATCCAGAAGCTTGATATGAAAACGGGTGGATTCCCTGTCCCGGCTTCTGACCGAATCAATTATGAACATGTGTTACCACTCCGCAAAACCGGAACGGAACACGGATATCTGGTGGATGGAGATGAATCGCATATTCGGTATATCAAAAGATCGGAAGAAGATATCACCATCGTATCTCCGCTGGAGAAATCCGATTCATGGACGGTACTGAAGATAGCCGGTCCCGTTACAACCCGAATCGGTAGAATGGACTTTCCGCTTTTTTCCAACAACAAACGGGAAGGGTTTGCGGGTAAATATGCGCGTCAGGAAGGACGCTCTGTGCGATCCAAAGGGGAGATTGCCCGCATGGTTCATGCTTTCCAGGTAGCGGAGGGATTGGAACTGGAAGATGTGAAAGTGGTGGCACCTGGGCCCACCTTGGGCATCACGTACCCGCTTAATGGATTTGTTAGCGATCATGTCCGTGTTGAGGCAGATAAACATCGAATGATTTTAAGGTTCAGCAAACACGGAATTCAGCCAGAACAGGCTATTTTTCTAGATGATTTGCTGAGCTTTCTGGTATCTGAGATCCAGTTGGCTTTCCCTGAATATCGCTGCGAAGGGGAATGGATGTGAGCTTAACATGAATTATATATGGGATCTGATTATTCGCGCCAAGCGTAATGGAACTGATCTGAGAGACGTAACTTTTGTTCCTGCACGTGTATATTCGCCTTATATTGAATTAAGTCATACGAACCTGAATGCTTCAGACGTGGAACGTACGATGGAAGTCAATCCGTATTATCGTTTTTTTGATATTTTCAGGGATTTGTTCGATATCAATAACGAAGAGCAGGTGGAATTGCGGGAGACGCTCTTTGATTTGGTCATTCATTTTCTGGCGGATATGGATTTGATGCAGGGGATGAATAAAAGGGAGTATTACATTCGCTTCATTTTGAATGATATGCATTCGGGTGTATACGGGAAACGGATACGGCGGCGACTGGAGTTGTTCGGACGAGAGGAACAGGAAGTGATCGCCTGCAATATTCTCCGTCTGTACGATACGGGAGAGGCCGTTCATCTGCTAAGGGATACTCTTGTCCGGATGTTCCCGCGTTCAACCCTTTATGCCAATTGTGAGGAGAAGGATGAATTGCTCTTATATATTGGTCAGGCAGAACGGACGGAAGCGAAGGAGAAGCTGGAATTGATTCTTGAACTCTTCCTGCCGGTTCGTTTTGACACGGAAATATACTGGGGTCATCATTTTGGCATTCTGGATGTGGACTATACGATGATACAGGACGGTATTGCCCTATATTAAGCAGCATCAGCAGTTGTAAGGAGGAAGTATAGATGAAAGGCTATTCATACCGATTGTATCCCGATGCCACGGGCAGGGAACGGGCCAGAGGAACCATGCGTTATACGCGCGAAGAGTTGATGGACATGACGACATTTCAATTACGGAATATTTGTTACAAGGAGCGACTGGTTGAGGGATTGGGGCCCCGCACGGAGCGTGAAGAACTGATTCGGATTATTCTGAAATTTTTGGGAGCGGACGATGTGTTGTGGATCGATCAGTCTGTTGAAGGCGGATTCGAGCGCATACAAAAGGCCATTTCTCGTCATATGACGGCTCCTATGAGCAGTGATGGAGGTATTAGTGTGCCCGCGCGGCTGATTCTGTTCGAAGGATTGAAAGTGGACAAGCTGGATCAGTACGTAGTCACGGCGCCGGGTGGTTTAACTGAATCCAACGTACTTTTGGTCAATGAGAGTATGGAGCTGTGTGGCATCTTTAATCTGGTTAAGGACGAGTCCATATCCGGAACCTTTTATTTGACGGCAGGAAGTGGATCGACCTGGAAACGATCGGGCAACAGACAGTACAGTCTTCTCTTTTCCGTAAACGCGATTCGGAATATCTATATCAGACCTATTACTCTAGCAGGCCTCTTCCTCCGGTTCATATTCAATATACTCAAATTCCACTGGCCGATCTGGACATCCGGGAACTCGAACCGACAGACGCTGTACTTGCAATTGACTTTGGCACCTCCAACACGACGGCAGGCGCCTATTTGCATAATGGTTATATTCAGGCACCAAGCAGCCAGGATTTGCTGAATGGGCGGGTTCGTATGGATGCCATTAACTATGTGGCTTTTCCCGACCCTACATACAAAGACACGGACTGGATCGAGGTCCTGCCTACGGCCATCGGTGTGGCGGAGTGCTCGGATCCAGCGAACATTCGTTACGAGTTCGGCTATGAAGCGCTGCGAAGCATGCGTCGGGGAGGGTACAGCAGCCGGGCGAGTGTCTTCCGCAGCATGAAGCGCTGGGTGAACAACTACAACAAAATAGAAGAGATCGTCGATGTTCATGGCAATGCGGCCATGGTTTCTCGTATGGATCTGCTGCGTGCGTACATGAATTACATCATCCGAACGGCAGAGCATCAGTTTAAGTGTAAGTTTCGCCATGTGCATTTTACCAGTCCCGTGAAGATGAAAACACAATTTTTGCAGATGTTCGGAGAGATGCTTCCGGATTATCGGATTGAGCAGGCATATGCGCTGGATGAGGGAATGGCTGTGCTCTATAACACCCTTGCTGACGGGATGGAACGCGGTGCTTTCATGGAAGGGCAGACGTATCATGCGCTCGTGATTGATTGTGGCGGGGAACAACTGACTTGTCATCTTGTGCATTTACGATCGAGGACGGACATATGGCGTACAAGCTGGATATCCATACCACTTACGAAAATGGGGATACCAACTTCGGAGGTCACAACATTACCTATCGTATTATGCAGTTCATGAAGATCGTATTCGCCGACTACTATAGCGGACGACGTCAGGTGACGGATATCGATAGCCTGATCGAGGCACCGGGTGCGGATGTGTTCCGTCAAGTGGACGAAGAAGGTGTGAAATCCGTCTATCAGAAGCTGGAACAACGCTATGAGGAGGCAGAACATATCATCCCGACTGCGTTTGCGCGTCGAGAGAATCGTTCACGAGATGAGTATCTTCGGGTGAGAGGCAACTTCTACTTTCTGTGGGAAATCGCAGAAGAGATGAAGCAGCAATTTTTCCGCAAAACCGGCATCTTGCGTAACCGATTCCACTCGGAGATGGAGGACGATGGGGATAGTGACCTGCAGATCACGACCATGGAACGTTGGTTTCTGTCCGTGGAACGTAGTGGTGAACTGAAGGATGAATATGAGTTCCCCGATGTGGTGTTTAATATCAAGGAAATTACTCAGCTGATTAAGGCTGATATCTATGAGGTGGTCCGCAAGTTTTTGGATGATTTCTATCGGCAAGGGCGGATGAGCCAATATTCGATTATCAAGTTGACAGGTCAGTCCTGCCGCATTGATGTATTTCGGGAAGCGCTGAAAGAGTTCGTTCCAGGCAGAAGCATTGAGTTTCGGCAAAAACCTGCGGAAGGGCGTGTGCCTGATCTTAAACTTGCCTGCCTTCGAGGGGCGATTCGTTATCAGAGTGCCCGCAAAACAGGAAGCGTTCAAGCCGATATCACGCATGATGCCGCTGTAATTCCTTATACCGTAAGTGCCTACACGCATAATGGACGTGAAAAAATGCTGATCAGCAGTCTGGATCGGAGTGACGGCATTCCGGGCTGCATTTCCCGTCCATTCGAGACGGCAGAAGTGGAGTTGTACCTGAGCGGAAGCGATGGTCAGCTGAGACAGAAATTCGTCTATGCCAACCGTCTGGATGCCTATAAAGAGGTGCTCTACGAAGACATCCGGGATCAGTACGGAGATAAAATCCCGCAGGATGATACGGACTCTATTGTGAATGGAGAGACGAAGTTTTTTGTTTTTCCGGATGACCGTCATTGGGGGTTTCATGTATTACCGGTTGCCCGCAGGAATGAACGGTTGTATCTGGGGCCGCAGAAGCTGCTTCCATTTGAAACAGACTTGTCGGAACTCGACTTCTTTGACGGAATGAAGTGAGGACCAAGAGCAGAAAGGAGGAACACCGCTCATGTTCACATATTCGTATCCGCATTTTAACAAGGGAAGAATTCTGAAAACATCCATGTTGGAGGGGCTACGTGATTTCCCCAGAGACTACATCGAACTGTACTATCGCGGTTATGCAGATGGCATCCTTGCAGGTGCAGAGGTGGAAGTGTTCCCGGACAAGTTGATCGTCTCCCCTGGGATGGTGCTGCATAAAGGAAGGCTTTACATGCTGACAGAGCCTATGGAACTGGTATACCAAGCTACGGGCCGGGTCAATGTGCTGAAGCTTCGGTTTACTGCGGAGGAGACCGTGAGTGACATGACGATAAGCCATTCGGAACTGCTCTTGGATGAAGAGACAACATGCACATCTGGAGAGTTGGAGCTGGCTCGATTCAAGCTGAAGAAGGGGCCCGGCTGCGACGGGACTACCAGACCTTTGCCGATTTGGCAACGGAGTTCAACACGCTGCATGTCATTCATGTCCCTTATGCAGCCGAGGGGGCAAGCACCTTATCCCCTGTTGTCATGAAGGATTATGCCGAGAGATTGCTTCGAACGGGCACCTCTGATCCCCAGGATCTGGTCTTCGCCATGATGTGTCTTAATGAAGGAACGGTTGCGCGCAGCGTCATTTTGCATCACATTGCCAGTCGATTGGGGCTGGAGTACAGAGAATACGATAATGCGCAAATTCATCGATATCTGGATCGTATACTGGCGAATGCAGGTCGGGGAACGGGACGTTCGGGTATGCCGGTGGGCGGACCGCATCGTATGATTGTGGATTGATTCATTAAAAGGAAAGGAAGTGTGTTCCTCATATGGAATATCTTGATTGCAAAGTGATTCCAATATTATATAGCCAACGTGGAAATGAAGATGATCAGAATGGTGCAGAAGAAGAATTGGTTTCATCTGCATATAAATCTCAAGCTGTTGCTTCAGCAGATCTGCCAACGATGCTTCGTATTAGCAAGGAGAATGTGTTTCTAAAACGCACTGAGTTGTATGACAGTAGGGTGAGCATATCCCTTCCCCGTTCGTTGCGTTTAATTTTAGAGAAGGAAGCGAGCATAAAGTATCCTTCGTCTCATCGGCCGGAATGGATCTACACGAACGACTCAGGCACGGTCAATTTTACGTTCAACAGGCTGGAGCATCGAATTTCGGAAGCGGAACTGACTTCCTTTACCGAAACGATGGCGAATGTCGTTCGCGGAACGCAGCCTATCAGACAATGGGACAAACACGGCGTTCGTACTACAGAAATGGGACATGTCATGGGCTATTGCCAGTTTTCCGTACAGGGGTTGAATAATCAGATTTACAACCATATCGGTTTTACGATTTTGGACCAGTCCGTTCTTGTATACGGATTTAATTGCACAGATGAAGAAAAAAGGGATTGGCAGGAGCCTGGCGAGATGATTCTGAACTCACTTGCGATCCTTTGAGACTGAAAGGAGATGGGGAACATGAGTCTGACTTATGAGAATCTGCTTATTGAACCATATGAACTGCTGCATTTGCAAGAACTGACGATCCGCAAAAAGATGAATGAGCACACTCGGCTCGTGTTTAAGGGTATGGTGTCCGAGGAATGGAAAGATCGCTATGTCGATGTAACGGACCGTGATACTTCCATTGAAGTATGGCAAAAAGATGAGGATGGAAACAAAAGTCCGTTGTTCAAAGGCATTCCGTTATCTGTTGAAGTGCAGGTTGTGAGAGGCGTATATACGCTCCAAGTGGAGGCTATCTCGCATACATACCGGATGGACATTACAAAAAGGACGCGAACGTTTCAAAATGTCAAAATGACGTTGCCCGATTTGCTAAAGGAACTGGATCAGCATTATCCGGGACTTGATGTAATTGATGAGGGAACAGGCGGGGCCAAGATCGCCAAGGTTGCTGTGCAATATCAAGAAACGGATTGGGCATTTCTCAGGAGACTTGCTTCTCGCTTTCACACTAGCTTGATGCCTGCCGCCCAGTTTGATAGCCCAAAATTTTATTTTGGCGTCTTTGAGCACGGAAATTCAATTGACCTAGACAATACACGCTATACAATCCGCAAAAATATGACGCCATTCATGTACTTTACAGAAAACGATACGTTAAAGGTCAATGAATCGGACTTCATTATATACGAAATCGAGACAGACCAGGTCATGGAGCTTGGACACCATATTACTTTCCGGGGCAGGAGCCTATATGTGACTGAGGCATATACCGAGCTTGTGGGAGGGATCGTGAAACACCAATATGTACTTAGCCTTCATAGAGGACTGCGGCAAAAGACATATTACAATCCATTAATTGCTGGAAGCTCATTGCTTGGTCGCATCCTTTCAGTACATGGCGGTCATGTCAGAGTGCAGCTGGACTGTGATGAACAACAGGAGGAAGAGGAAGCGTTGTGGCTGCTGTATCAGTCGCCTTACATTGCAGAGGGGCAGACAGGTTGGTATGTCATGCCTGAAGTGGGGGATCCGGTGGCTGTCTATTTTCCAACGCAAAATGAAGAAGAGGCCTACGCGACAGGAGCACCTCGTCTGGATAACCAGATAACCGGAACGAACCAATTGAACAAACCGGACCATAAAATTTTCCGAACGCCCTATGGAAAGGAAATCAGACTGACACCAGATTCCATTTCCATTAGCAGTAAAGAGGGCGAGGTGTTCATTCGGCTCAGCGGGGACGAGGGCATCCAGATCATCGGAAGCCAGCAGGTTCGTATGTCTGCTGGGGGCAATATCTCGCTCAAAGCTGGGAAGAAAATAACATTGTCTGCTGATTCGCAATTGTTGCTCGAAGGTGGAGGAGGAACGTTCAAATTGGATGGACAGGCAAAAATGAGTGGATCGGAAGTGAAAGCCAACTAGCATGGTATGACAGAAAGGGCAGGAGGGGAAGTTCCAATGGTTCGCAAGGAATCTGTATTACATTTTTATACCCATCAGGTGAAACCTGCGCGGGACAAGCTTATGGATGATTTGCAGCATACGCTGCATACAAGGCATGCGGAATTGACAGCCGAGTTCTTGAGTCATTTCAGGTTTATGATTCAGGAAGTCAGCGATGTGCAAAAGCGTGGAGCGAAAGGACGGATCGCTTATATTCAATATTCTATGCTGCGAACTGAACTACTTGGAGGAGATATGAATGTTCTGGTCGAAGCATGCGATGCTTCATGGTTGCTGGATCGCGCACCCATCCGTTCGTTCTATTCGTTCGATTGGGCCTATGAGTGTCTTGAACGGATGCTCAATGGACTAAGAGAAGAACTTCCTCGCTATCAAGGAACCGTTACAGCGGTAGAACTGGACCGAATCATGCTACAGGAAGCGGCATTGGTGAATCGTTATATTGTGCATTTTATACGCCATAGCTCTCGCGCGCTGGAGGACTTTGAGTGGAACTCTCTTATGGAACTGGAACAGATATTTGAAGTACGTGTGGGAGAATACTTGGATGCCAGCGAGTGCGTGTTTCGTCTTGATCGAAGGAATAGGAGCATTGAGGAGATTGGTGAAGCGTTGGAAGAAAGTGATGGTCTGGAGGTCATGTACGCGCACTTTCAGGGACTGGATATGAGCAAAATGGAATGCAGCGATCTGGATTTTCGTTACAGCCGTTTCGATCGTATCGATATGCATTCTACCGATTTTCAACGCTGTGTCTTGATAGAGACACGTTGGCGCAATTGTAGTCTGGAGAACACCGATTTCACCGGAAGCATTCTATATGGGCAGATTTCAGCGGGTGTTCTCTGGAAAATGCTGTTTTCAGGGAGATCATAGGGGAGGCAGGACATCCGGAAGGACTCGTTCAGGGTCCAGAATACGATGCGCTTAACTTCGAGAATTCAAACCTTTCAGGTGCTGACTTCCGAGGAGCACGCCTTCGTGGAGCCATATTCCGTGGAGCCAATCTGACAGATACGTTATGGGATGGTGCTGATGTGGAGGATGCGATTTTTGACGATGCCGAGAGGGGGCGAGGGTTATCCGATACTTTCGTCTAATGGCCGATCCCAGATGGATACACCGCGTAGAGACAGAGCCTGTCGGAGAACTGCAACGCAGGGTCTGGAATCAGGCTTTTCATGATTCGGGCAGTGAGCATACAGCCATTAACCTTTATGTACGAAGCGGATTCCATGTGGATTATACGGATTATTTGGAACAGCCTGTCCCATTGGTTTCAGATCAATTGCTTGAAACACTTATATTGTATTGTCCCCATCTCAAGCGAAGGGCCACCGTATTAACGGACAAGGAGCGAATGACCCAGGAGACATATTGGGCCATTCACCCTCCTGCGCTGGCAAGCGTATTATCTCCCCATACTTGTAGGCGAATGGATGGAAGTCTGGAGCGGATCGTGCTAAAGCAAGAATTCCCTGAGGTACCTCTGTTCCAATTGATGGAGATGCGCGAAACCGTAATCATTGTCAATCTAGCATTGGCTGAGAGCATTCTGCGGCGAGATGTCACGGGAGTGCAATTCATTCCGTTGGAGTTGGAGCAAACAAATTAGAAAGGAGAGTTACGATGGCACAAAGTCAAGAACAAGCTGCCCAGATTCATACGGCTAGAGAAGCCTCCAAAGGCTATGTCGTTGCAGGAGCAATTCTTAAATGTAATTGCGGGACACAGCGTACACGATTGAAAATCCCGTTCAGTCATGGCGTATATATCAAGGGGAAAGCGAAGATGACCGTTGAGGATTATGTTCCGGGCATCCATATTGGGTCGTTCGGTAACTGTTCCAATCCACTAAATCCAGCAGTAGCGGCAAGTACGATGGTTGACATCTATGGGGTTAAGAAAGCGCCTTGCGTTCCCGTGCTGACCATGCCCTGGCTTCACGGAAAGGGAGATACCAAAGTGGAAGGGAAGGCTGCGCTGCTCAGTCACTGTACTCACAAGTGTCTGTACGGCGGAGATATCGTCATCGAGGATGACGGTCAGCAGTTGGACTTTTGACGATGAGTGAAATCACGCAGAAGAAACCGGAGCATATCGGATATGAACAGCTTCGCTTATATTGGCCTTATCGTGCACAGTGGCTGGAGGGCGTACAAATTACCCGCCAGGTGAACGAGCATGCGAAGCTCTATGTCAGCGGCATTCTTCCGGAAGAGGATGGACCTGAAATTCTTCAGGTTCAGGCTGATGGTGAATCTATCGTGCTCAGGCAAGTCGATGAAACTGGCAGATCGGTGAGAAGACTGTTCCATGGCGTCATGACCTCGCTCACGGTTCAATTGTCGGGAGGGATCTATCGATTCGAGCTTGAAGCCTTGTCCAACTCGTATCAAATGGATATCCGTATTCAGGAACGAGCCTTTCAAAACAGAGGGTGGTCGTTCAAGGAACTAATTCAATTCATTATGAATTCATACCGCTATTCGGATGTCATGGATCAGGTTACTGGAAATACCCTATTGAGTGGACTTGTTTTACAATATAAAGAGACTGATTGGATGTTCCTGCGCCGGCTTGCCTCGCGATTCGGTACGGTGTTGGTCCCCGAAATCACGGCGGCATCACCCAAGCTGTTTATCGGTTTGCCCGCAGGAAAGATGTGGAAGTGGCCGGAAAACCAGCCTTATCAGGTTCGTAAAGAATTGGGTGGAATTGACTGGCGTGGTTCCGGAACGGATGATCGATATATCATTCAGGGTCCCAAGGGCACGCAAGGCGTATTGCAGTATACGATGGAAAGTGCAGTCACCTATGCACTTGGAGACAAAGTTGAACTGCCGGATGGCACGGAGCTAACCGTGGTGTATGCCAATTCACGCCTGGAATCCGGGCTGCTCATGACGATCTATCGTATGGTACCCGAGGATCACATTCGCGTACCTAGATGCGACCTATCGGACCTGATTGGCTTGTCGTTATATGGTGAGGTGGTCCGCGTGATTCATGACCATGTTCAGATCAAATTACCCATGGACGAGGGCCCGATGGCGCAAGGGGCCGCATCTCCCTATCCGGTCACCCCAGCATATGCTGCGGAAGGACATAGCGGATTATACATGATGCCGGAGATCGGGGATCAAGTGGAATTATATTTTCCAAGTAGCCTGGAGTCCGGCGCATACATTCGTCATTCCATCTCGGAGGGCAAACGTTCTGCTAACGAGGGGACGGATCATAAAGTCTGGGGCCATCCTGCCGGAAGCTCTATCGGCATGTCGCCTGAGGAGGTTACGCTGCAAGCCGGATCCGGGATAACGATTACCTTGAATGAGCAGGGTGTACTATTGGATAGTCCGGGACATCTGTCGATTCAGGGTAGCAACATCCTGCTTGCAGCCGGAAAGATCGAGGCCACTGCACCGGAAGCGATATGGCTGCTTGGTGGAGGTGGCAGCTTCATTCTGGACGGGGAGGCCAACGTGCGAGCTGGCCTGCTGCAACAAGAGGGCAGCAACAAAGCGCCTGTTCATGTGGCGGATCTGCCACCAGAGCCAGAGCCACCGCTGATGCCGATTGAGGAGTACGAAGCGGCTCAGGCTGCTGCTGCAGAGGCAGCCGCATTAACCCAGGCCTCGACGACGAACCCGAAGGATGGATCCTTGGTTGGAGCTGCATTGGCCATCACTGCTATGATTCCGATCATGGGAGCGCTAGGAGGTATTGCTGCTCAAACCGCCGTCGGTGCTGGTATCGCCGCCGTGGCCACGGGTCTCATCGCGAGTGTACCGAAGATAGGGTCTTTCAAGCCTTCAGGGCTGAATTTGCTGGAACGACTCATGAATGGTTTTGCTGAAATGCAACAGCAGGAGAACGAAGCGAAATGGGCGATGCTTGGTAAAATGCTGACGGCCGCTAAAGTGTTAACTACAGCGACTTCGCCTCTCGATCTGATCAAGAAGTTGCATCAGCAGCATCAGGAAATTAGCATGACGTATTATGAAATTCCAGGTCATATTCGGGAGAAGTGGACGAAACAGCAGGCAGATCAGGACCTGAAAAGTTCGCTGGATTATTTCAACAAAGTGATGAAAAACCCGGAGGAATACAATATTCTTTTTGTAGGTCCCCATTTTGCGAATATTACCTTCGATATTGGCAGGCCTCATATCACGGTAGAGGAACTAGGGAGTTATGACTATTGGAAGGCTCAAGGGCTAAGCCTGGATGAAATGAAGTATCTGTCCTGGAGGCTCAAGGCTCCCATGAGCGAACAAGCCTTTGCTGAACTATGGGGTGAATACGATCAATATGATGCGACGCTAAAAGGTCTGGATACTCAAGTTAATTTTAAGAACAAGAGAGGTTCGGCAGGTGGTCTTGTAGGCTCGGTCCGGCTGATCCCCCAGGCAAGTGGAACAACGCCGCCCAAAGTGAGCACGAGCCCGTCTTCGCCTATAGTGCCCAAAGTGAAGACATTTGTCCGAAAATATTGGGAAGAAAGTCAGCAGATGCGAATCGTATCTGGTGGAGGAAGTCATTGGAGCAATAATAAGACGAACAAAACAGGTGAGACGGCTTCGGGAAATGGAAAGACAGCAAACAGTGGGGGAGGATCAACCTCTAAACCTGTAGAGAACCCGCCGAAGTCGAAAACAAGTTCGGGTAGTTCACCTTCTTCGAAAAAGAATGAAGGAAATTCAACGACAACGTCGAAACCAAGCACGACACCAAAGACGAATCCAGAAAAAAAGAAACACCGAATGAAGTGAATATCTGGAAGCCGCCAACGAAGAAAAAGGACGAAGGTAAACCGCAAGGCGATACGAAACCGCCTAAATCATCCGAACCGGAGAAACCGCAGGAGAATCCCAAAACAAACAAACCGAAGGATGATCCGGAAGGCACTGAGGGGACGGGTAATGTTCCTAAAGTAACAAAAGGTTATGATGTAACACCATTGAAAAGCACTTATCAAGAAAGGCTGAATCAAACTCCTGTAAATAATGGTAAATGGACTGGCGAAGAGGCGAATCAACTTTTATTTCAGATAAGCCTGAAGTAAAACCATATCTTGATGAAGCAGGAGTTAAAGGTGTAGAATATAAGAATGCAATGCCAGATTTATCTCCGTTTTCGAAGGCGGAATTTGAGATTACGGGTATGTCTAGTTCAAGAACTTCTAATTTTTCAAAAGCTGACAAGTTGCTCGCAGAGCAGTGGTCAACACCAGAGAAGCAGTGGACAAAGGCTGAAGTGGCAATATGGAGAACAAAAAACAAGTATACTTGGCATGAACTTAATGATGGAAAAACCATACAATTGGTTCCGAGTAGTGTTAATTCTAAATTTGGACACCTTGGTGGTGTAAGTGAAGTTAAATAAGAAAGGACGATACTCTAAAAATGAAAAAAGATGAGTTGTTTGGAGAAATTGTTTATGAAGATTTATGGATAGGGACGACAGAGATAACTATGTTTGGGAAAAACCAAAAAATACTTTTGAATATTTATGGCGAAGAGAATGAGGAAATTACTCCGAAACCAACGGGATGCTTTTTCGCAATTCAAAGCGAATATGCCTAGCATAGTAAAGGAAAGCGAAGATAAGATTTTAGAGTATTATTTAGAGAACTATGAAGATTATCGAGCAATGCAAAGTGATAGTGAAGAAGTTGAAAAAAATGTTCCAAAGATTTCATCAATAGACGAGTTAGGGAGACTTGTTACGCCTACAGGTTTGCTAATAAGATATGATTTCGAAGATGGTATTAGAAGAGTAGGGATATTATGTGATTGCACTTGGGAACAAGAACATGGATTGGGTATTAGTGTTGAAAATGAAGAAGTAGTAGAAGTGGGTCTTCAAGATATTGTACTTTAACAGGGTCTGTCAAAGACTTAGTGTAAACTTGGTTTATAACCCCAGCAACAAGATCGTACAATGCCACAATGCGAGTTAGCCGCCCGTGTTGTGGTCTTTTTCATTCTCTGATATAGATGGCGGCGGTTAAAGAATAACCCCCACCCAGTGCCGAATGAAGCCATTATTCAACTAATCTCATACTTAACCCATGTAGTATCTGTATAGAGATTTCTTCATTTTGTTTGTACGCACATCAACGCTTGAATTTTATACCCTACTTAACTTAATAGCATCATGTTGAACAGGTCGATTATGGTCAGATACCACCATAATGGATCTGTTTTTTGTATGTTCGCTTTCTCACCGATTTTTCAAATCATTCACAACTGTAAATTACGTTTCTTGATGGATGTAGTGCTAGGAATGTTGCACCAAAATTGCAGGATGGTTCGACCACTATATTGCGAGGCTGTATCGGAACCATTTTTACAAGGAAGCATGCAACGAATTTGATAGTAGTTACGATCTTTATTGTGTAAGGATAATCTGGTGACGACCAGTTGACATAGAGAGTAGTTCATATGGTAAGGTTAGCCGCTCACTCCATCACTATTCGAGGGGGAAAGCAATCATGGACATGCCATTAACGAATTGGGAAGAACTACAGTCTAGAATGTTCAGAAATGCCTGTGCTGAACAACCGGATGAAGAACCGACAGAACTCTATGCAGTCAATACCGCGTTTTATGCCAAAGTTCCTCAAGAAATCCGCCTATGCTTTTTCTTGAAAGGCAATGCGGTTAACGTACTCCTTGAACTTGTATCGTGGGGGATATTGGACAGAGGGATAAAACGGAAAATAGCGGAGTGGTTTGTTATCAATCAGCAAGTGATGGCTCTCCATCTTGGGTTATCGAGAATACCGTCTGCACCAAGGTTGAAGAAGAAGGACTTTATCGAGGTTCAAAGGCGTGGTCGGAGGAACTTCTATCGTCTATGTACGATGCTGAACCCCTGTATGGTCTTGTCAGAAGCCGCTCATGCTTTCTTAAAACATGTCTACAACGAATCCAATTATGATGTGGTTCTTGTGCAAATGGACGACTGGGTGAGAGAGAAGTACCAAGACAGGCAGGACTTGTTTTCGGGAAGCAGTTGTATCGGCTGTTCTGCCAACGATAAAGAGCAAGGACTTCTATCCGTCATATGTGAGAAGAATACAGGAAGATATACGCAATGCAACGCCGAATGAGTTGGGTATGCTGTCATTGGTCGAGTGTCATAGCATTGTACTGGATTTGTGCGGTGAACGGACGGAGGTAATCGAGCGACAGTTACGGCTTCTAGAAGGGTAAGTCTCGTAAGCACCCACCGCGTTGGCATGAGAATTACCACAATACACCTAAATTGTACGGTAGCCTGAATATTATATTATTAGGCTGTATCTGAACTAGACTGTCTCACGATAAGGTATACTGAGCTCCAATGGTAGGAGCGCGAAGCGAAATGGTATGCTGACGGCTGCCAAAGAGTTGACTACATCGACTTCGGTGACCGATTTCTTTAAGAAGTTGGAACAACAGAACAAGGAGATTAGTCTTGCTTATGAGCAAATTCCGAGTTACTTCTGTGAGAAGTGGGCGCGTGAAAAAGTCCAACGTGACCTGCAGAAGTCGCTGGAATTTTTCGAGAGTGTGGAGAAAGACGATGTTCAACATCAAACCTTCTTTTCGCCCTACTACCAAGAAATTTCATGGGCATTAGACAGGGCGGGTATATATCATAATATTACCGTCGAGGAGGTAAAAGATTATAATTTTTGGTTGCGTCAGGACCTGACATTGGAACAAATGGAATATGTAACTCAATTGATTTACAATCCGATTAGCAATGAGAAATTCGTAGAGATGATCTACGATCATAAGATGCATCGCGATTTAATAGAGAACGGAACGATGATTGGCGGTAATCTAAGGGTAAGAACGCTAGACATTAAGGAAAGGTCATGCAAGTTGTTGGTAAAGGATTAAAAAAAGCAGCTGCTTGGTGGGGGTGGCAGCTTCATTCTGGACGGGTAGGCCAATGTGCAAGCAGGCCTGCTGCAACAGGAGGGCAGCAACAAAGCGCCTGTTCATGTGGCGGATCTGCCACCAGAGCCAGAGCCACCGCTGATGCCGATTGAGGAGTACGAAGCGGCTCAGGCTGCTGCTGCAGAGGCAGCCGCATTAACCCAGGCCTCGACGACGAACCCGAAGGATGGATCCTTGGTTGGAGCTGCATTGGCCATCACTGCTATGATTCCGATCATGGGAGCGCTAGGAGGTATTGCTGCTCAAACCGCCGTCGGTGCTGGTATCGCCGCCGTGGCCACGGGTCTCATCGCGAGTGTACCGAAGATAGGGTCTTTCAAGCCTTCAGGGCTGAATTTGCTGGAACGACTCATGAATGGTTTTGCTGAAATGCAACAGCAGGAGAACGAAGCGAAATGGGCGATGCTTGGTAAAATGCTGACGGCCGCTAAAGTGTTAACTACAGCGACTTCGCCTCTCGATCTGATCAAGAAGTTGCATCAGCAGCATCAGGAAATTAGCATGACGTATTATGAAATTCCAGGTCATATTCGGGAGAAGTGGACGAAACAGCAGGCAGATCAGGACCTGAAAAGTTCGCTGGATTATTTCAACAAAGTGATGAAAAACCCGGAGGAATACAATATTCTTTTTGTAGGTCCCCATTTTGCGAATATTACCTTCGATATTGGCAGGCCTCATATCACGGTAGAGGAACTAGGGAGTTATGACTATTGGAAGGCTCAAGGGCTAAGCCTGGATGAAATGAAGTATCTGTCCTGGAGGCTCAAGGCTCCCATGAGCGAACAAGCCTTTGCTGAACTATGGGGTGAATACGATCAATATGATGCGACGCTAAAAGGTCTGGATACTCAAGTTAATTTTAAGAACAAGAGAGGTTTGGCAGGTGGTCTTGTAGGCTCGGTCCGGTCTGATCCCCCAGGCAAGTGGAACAACCCCGCCCAAAGTGAGCACGAGCCCGTCTTCGCCTATAGTGCCCAAAGTGAAGACATTTGTCCGAAAATATTGGGAAGAAAGTCAGCAGATGCGAATCGTATCTGGTGGAGGAAGTCATTGGAGCAATAATAAGACGAACAAAACAGGTGAGACGACTTCGGGGAATGGAAAGACAGCAAACAGTGGGGAGGATCAACCTCAAAACCTGTAGAGAACCCGCCGAAGTCGAAAACAAGTTCGGGTAGTTCACCTTCTTCGAAAAAGAATGAAGGAAATTCAACGACAACGTCGAAACCAAGCACGACACCAAAGACGAATCCAGAAAAAAGAAACACCGAATGAAGTGAATACCTGGAAGCCGCCAACGAAGAAAAAGGACGAAGGTAAACCGCAAGCCGATACGAAACCACCTAAATCATCCGAACCGGAGAAACCGCAGGAGAATACAAATAAACCGAAGGAGAGTTCGAAAGGTACTGAGGGAACGGGGAAAGGTAAGAAGTTAGAACTGTCGGATTTTACTAAAGAAATAATGGAAACTAAACCGATGAATTCACCTATTCCACAAAAATGGTATAATAAGGGTGGTTACATCTCAATAGATAAGAATGGAACTTGGACATATACTAATAAGAAAGGGCAGTCTGTGAGTTATCCAGATGGCTACCCCGACTTTTCAGAGTATTATCATCCTACTATTAAACCAGTAACAATAGAAGTCACTACTCCTAAAAACCCTCAGGCGGACTTCAAGAAGGCGAACTTAGAAGCAGGACTAAATAAGGATTCTGATCCACCAGTTCCTGAACTAAATCAACCTCCAACAGGGTACACTTGGCATCATCATGAAGATGGAAAGACAATGGTTCTTGTTCAGAAGGATATCCATAGGGACTTTAGACATATAGGTGGTCAGTGTACAATTAACGGAAAAAATGATTATAAAGGAGAATAAACATGGCAACGATTTATAACACAAATGAAAAAGTTAAATTAAAAAATATTGAGGAATTTGAAGCAAAATATCATGTCGTGCTTCCGGTTCAATATCGCGATTTTTTGCTTGAGTATAACGGTGGTAATGTAAAGCCAAATGTTTTCAAAATTTCAGATGATGAAGGAGAGACTGCTCTCAACACACTTTATGGGCTAGATATCAATGAATCCTACGATGAGTTATCGAGTGTGTTTGACTCATTATATGGCGAAATCCCAAACGAATTTATATCTATAGGTGATGATTCTGGAGGAAATCAAATTTGTCTAGGAACTAGCGAAGAGTATACGGGGAAAATATATATTTTCCTTCATGATATAGAACCTACTGAAAAGATGAGCAATATGTTTCTTATATCTGATTCTTTTGATAGCTTTTTAGATAGTTTATATGAAGTTTAATCTTTAGAAAATGACGGATGCAGAAAAGCTAATTTCAACTTGAATTATAAGTCGAAATTGGCTTTTTCATTTGTCTGATCCCTGATCTTTGACCAGTAGCTAAAGAAGAAGTGCAAATTGAGTATATGTTAGGTGGAAAAGGCACATACGGAGGAGCAGCGAGAAGAGCTAATTTTGCTCAATCAGATCAAAGCTTAGCTGAACAACTTAATAATTCTCCTGAAATAGCACGCCAATTTGGTATGGAGTCTGGTAAAATTACTGCTAAAGATATAAAGATTTAGCGAGATGAAAATAAACTAATATGGCACGAATTAAAAGGAAACAGATGCTGTACAATTCAAGTGGCTGAATGATAGATTACCAAATAAAGTACAACCAGAAGGAACAACTTGGCACCATAATGAAGAAAGTGAATTGATGAAACTTGTACTTTTGGTATTCATAGTATTACAAAGCATAATGGAGGAAGAACAAAGGGACACTGGGCAGACGCTCCAAGACATTAATTTGAGAGGTGAAATATGTTGAAAATACAAAATAATAGTATAATTTATCCGCTTCCAGGTAGTAATTTAATTAAGCGTGTAGAAGAGAATTTTGAAATCGAGTTTCCCAAAGATTTTATAGATTTTATTTCGAAAAGCAATGGATCTATTCCAATAACTAGATTTTTTGAATTTAAATCGAATAGATATGTGGTTGATCGTTTTCTTTGTTTATTGGACAAGCCAAGCGAGCATGATAATGGTATGTATGATATTAAGGTTGTTTTCAGTCAATTGGATGAAAGGATACTCTCTGATGGAGATATGACAGGTGCTGAATTAGTACCAATTGCAGCTCTATTTGCAGGAGATTTTGTTTGTCTAGACTATACTGAAAGTAAAGTCGATCCAGTTGTTTGTATATGGTATAATGAGGAGTCAGATGAGTATGACCCAGTTACAGAAAAAATTGCAGATAATGTTAATAGTTTTCTTGATATGCTAGAAGAATATATTCTTCCTATAATGCAATCATATGACAACATTTAAAAGGCTTACTCCTACTCGAACAATGAGTCAGGAGTAAGCCTTTTATAGTTTTATGAAATGGCTATAGTTGTTACATCTGTTACCTAAAGGTGTGCTTGTTTAAGCGTTACTTTCCATAAAGATTCTAATCCACCTGTGCCAGCTAGTAATAAACCTCCAGACGGTTATACGTGGCATCATCATGAAGATGGAAAGACAATGATCCTTGTTAATGAAGATATTCATAGAGAGTTTAGACATATCGGTGGTCAGTCAACAGTAAATGGAAAAAATAAAAAAGGAGAATAACTGTGGCGAATATGGATAGAGTAAACGAAAGAATAACTATAAATGATATTCGTGAATTTGAAAGTAAATATGTTCTTAACCTTCCTGAACAGTATGTTGATTTCTTACTTAAATATAATGGAGGATATCTTGAAGAATCGACATTTAAGATTTCTGATGAAGAGGGTGAAAGTGTCATAA
Source organism: Paenibacillus sp. 1A_MP2 (assembly GCF_052244825.1). Lineage (NCBI taxonomy): Bacteria > Bacillati > Bacillota > Bacilli > Caryophanales > Paenibacillaceae > Paenibacillus > Paenibacillus sp. 1A_MP2. The sequence goes on from NZ_JBQQCS010000001.1 coordinate 2,460,011, forward strand.
ATAAATTCTACGGGATTGGTAATATGAAGGGGAATTTGGGTAAGGTATTTGAGGTTTTAGATGGAGAGTTACCTGGAAAATTTATATCGATTGCTAATGATCCGGGAGGAAACGAGATTTGTATTGGAACTGGTGAGAAACACTTTGGAGAAAATTATTTTTGGATACATGATATGGAGTCAGATGAAGAAATGGAAAATATGTTCTTTTTAAAAAGTAGTTTTAATGATTTTTTTGATAACTTATATTAAGAATTCATTTAAAATCCCTAGTGTTTTCATGAGCGTATTTACTAAAACAAGAACTTACATTACAGCCATCAATGTTACACTGCAATTTTCCCTTCTATTTTTCTTATTTCTGTCCCAACGTCCTATTAAATATGAAATGAGGTTGGGCGGCTGACTCCAATTAGACGTAATCCATTTCGGTTGAACGCACACGATCTACTTTAAATTATAAATTAAATAACGCTATACCGTTACATCAAACAGGTTGATTATGGTCAGATACCACTATGATTGACCTGTTTTTTGTTATCGTGGTTCTCTTACGTTTTTTTGAAACTGTAGAATACGCCCGATAAGTAGGATGAAATAGCAATAAATCGCATCTTTTAGAATAGATTAACGCACTATTGAGAGTAAGGCGGCTAATACGAAGGCTTTTTCATATTGTCCGCAACTTAATAGAACCTTTCAGCGATTGTTACAGCGCAAGGAGAAAATCTGCTGATGAGCAGTTGACATAGAAGTTGAGTGCGGTTTGGCTAGCTACCTGCCCAAAGTCGAACCATAATTCGGGTCGTTCAACTGAAGCAGGACTTAATCAGACGCCAGCACCTGAAAATCCCAAGGTTGGATTTAAAGTGGGACGAGGTGAATCCCAGTGCACGCTTAAACCTCTGCCAGATCCTAAAGTACAGAAAATATTTAAATAATATGGTGTTGCATCAGCAGCATCAGGAAATTAGCATGACGTATTATGAAATTCCAGGTCATATTCGGGAGAAGTGGACGAAACAACAGGCAGATCAGGACCTGAAAAGTTCGCTGGATTATTTCAACAAAGTGATGAAAAACCCGGAGGAATACAATATTCTTTTTGTAGGTCCCCATTTTGCGAATATCACCTTCGATATTGGCAGACCTCATATCACGGTAGAGGAACTGGGGAGTTATGACTATTGGAAGGCTCAAGGGCTAAGCCTGGATGAAATGAAGTATCTGTCCTGGAGGCTCAAGGCTCCCATGAGCGAACAAGCCTTTGCTGAACTATGGGGTGAATACGATCAATATGATGCGACGCTAAAAGGTCAGGATACTCAAGTTAATTTTAAGAACAAGAGAGGTTCGGTAGGCGGTCTTGTAGGCCCGGTCCGGTCTATCCCGCAGGCAAGTGGAACAACGCCGCCCAAAGTGAGCACGAGCCCGTCTTCGCCCATAGTGCCCAAAGTGAAGACATTTGTCCGAAAGTATTGGGAAGAAAGTCAGAAGATGCGAATCGTATCTGGTGGAGGAAGTCATTGGAGCAATAATAAGACGAACAAAACAGGTGAGACGACTTCGGGGAATGGAAAGACAGCAAACAGTGGGGGAGGATCAACCTCTAAACCTGTAGAGAACCCGCCGAAGTCGAAAACAAGTTCGGGTAGTTCACCTTCTTCGAAAAAGAATGAAGGAAATTCAACGACAACGTCGGAACCAAGCACGACACCAAAGACGAATCCAGAAAAAAAAGAAACACCGAATGAAGTGAATACCTGGAAGCCGTCTGCAACGAAGAAGAAGGACGAAGGTAAACCGCAAGCCGATACGAAACCACCTAAATCATCCGAAACGAAAAAACCAGAGGAGAATACAAATAAACCGAAGGATAAACTGGAAGGCACTGAGGGGACTGGTAAAGGTGGAAGTGGTAGTAAACCACCATATTTAAAAAACATTGATGATTTCTTATCAGGTAATAAGAAATTTGATGAAGTATTAGATGACTATGCTAAGCATTATGTTGATATCATAAATATTAAAGGATGGTCATGGGAAAAAAGTATACAGGGAGGTGCTAATTTAACAGGTTGACAAAGAAAACTGATTAGAACTAAAGCTGAGGAATTGAAACTTATACCTAAAATTGAAGTGAAGAAAGTAGAAGGTATGCGTTACGGCTTTGCTGATTTTGAGGGGGCTGGTGTAGTAGTGCATACAGATTACCTTCCAAAAGATTTGTGGAAGAAAGGTGACACAGAACAGTTTAACTAGTTGAATAAAAATCTACCAAAAGACATAATGAAATTGGTTGACAACGGATCGTATACATGGCATCACACTGAAGTACCGGGGAAAATGCAATTAGTTCCCTTTGGTATTCACAATATTACTACTCATAATGGTGGTAGATCAACTGGAATGTGGGCAGATGCACCAAGATAAGGGAGGAAAAAATTGTGGAAACGAGAGCAGAATCTATTATTTATCCATTACCATCTGATCAGCTATTGTCAAAAGAAGAAGGTTTCTGGAGGGTAGAGTTGCCTTCAGACTATAAAGAATTTATTAAAATAAATAATGGAGGCATTCCAGAAAGACGTTCTTTTAGTTGTGGTGGTCATAATTACTTAATTACTAGATTTTTGTGTATTATTGAAGATCCGACCAAACATGAATTTGGAATATTTGATATAGATGCCACAAAATCTCAACTTGACGAGAGATTGATTGATGATGAGGACTTGATAGGAGTAGCGTTGTTACCAGTTGCTGTTCTATTTTCTGGTGACTTTCTATGTTTAGATTTTCGTAAATCTAGGAATTCCCCTAACGTTTGTGTCTGGGATCATGCAAATTCTGGTGAATTTGATCCAGTGAGTTATGTTGTTGCGGATAGTTTTAAAGATTTTTTGGCGATGTTAACTGAATAAACAATATACTTAAGCCTGTTATTGTTACACAGGTATTCACAACTCCAACAACAAGATAGTACAAAACGTCCAACAAAACAAACACCTAAAAACTTGACCAATACACTTGTTAAAACTTTCAAAAGCTCTTTCCAACTTGAACCATGAGTAGGAGGAGCCTTTTTTATCTATGCCAAATTAATGATCACTACGCTTAATTAAGGTCAAAATCAGATGGGAGTTGTGGGCTCCTTCAAGCCACCGGCATTGAATTTGCTGGACCGACTTACTAAAGGTTTCGCTGAGCTACAACAGCAGGAGAACGAAGCAAAGTGAAAAACTGTTTGGTAAAATGCTGACGGCCGCTAAAGAGTTAACTACAGCGACTTCGCCTCTTGATCTGATCAAGAAGTTGCATCAGCAGCATCAGGAAATTAGTGCCACATATTATGAAATTCCAGGTTATATTCGGGAGAAGTGGACGAAACAACAGGCAGATCAGGACCTGAAAAGTTCGCTGGATTATTTCAACAAAGTGATGAAAAACCCGGAGGAATACAATATTCTTTTTGTAGGTCCCCATTTTGCGAATATTACCTTCGATATTGGCAGGCCTCATATCACGGTAGAGGAACTAGGGAGTTATGACTATTGGAAGGCTCAAGGGCTAAGCCTAGATGAAATGAAGTATCTGTCCTGGAGGCTCAAGGCTCCCATGAGCGAACAAGCCTTTGCTGAACTATGGGGTGAATACGATCAATATGATGCGACGCTAAAAGGTCTGGATACTCATGTTAATTTTAAGAACAAGAGAGGTTCGGCAGGTGGTCTTGTAGGCTCGGTCCGGTCTATCCCCCAGGCAAGTGGAACAACGCCGCCCAAAGTGAGCACGAGCCCGTCTTCGCCTATAGTGCCCAAAGTGAAGACATTTGTCCGAAAATATTGGGAAGAAAGTCAGCAGATGCGAATCGTATCTGGTGGAGGAAGTCATTGGAGCAATAATAAGACGAACAAAACAGGTGAGACGGCTTCGGGGAATGGAAAGACAGCAAACAGTGGGGGAGGATCAACCTCAAAACCTGTAGAGAACCCGCCGAAGTCGAAAACAAGTTCGGGTAGTTCACCTTCTTCGAAAAAGAATGAAGGAAATTCAACGACAACGTCGAAACCAAGCACGACACCAAAGACGAATCCAGAAAAAAAAGAAACACCGAATGAAGTGAATACCTGGAAGCCGCCAACGAAGAAAAAGGACGAAGGTAAACCGCAAGCCGATACGAAACCACCTAAATCATCCGAAACGAAAAAACCAGAGGAGAATACAAATAAACCGAAGGATAAACTGGAAGGCACTGAGGGGACTGGTAAAGGTAACAAACCTAATCTTTATGATAAGGATGGAAATTATACGGGCGGTAGAACTCAGAAGGAATTGGATGACTTAGCTCGAGATCTAGCAAGTGATGGGAAAATAGAACCTGAAAATATAAGGGAAAGGGAAGTTGGATTAGCAGTAGAAGAAAGAGGTCAATTAGGAAAGCTAATACGTGATCCTCAAGCAGAAAATGGAGCAGAGTTTATTGATACTTCTTCAGGTTTAAAGTTGGACGTGAAAAGCTTTGAATCGTACCCAAGTGGTGACAATGGAGTTCCTATAACAAATCCCAAAAAGGGTGCCTTTACTATCAAACAAGGTATGAAAAAGCTACAAAAAGAATTTGATAATGGGAACAACGTAATTATTGACACGAGAAAAATGGAGCCTAAGCATGTTGAACAACTCAAGAAAGCAATTGATGAAGAAGGAGTAACAGATAAAATAATATGGTATCCTTAAGGAGTGGGAAAATGGAAGGAAATCTTAATAGGAAGTTTGAATTGCATAAAAAGTGGGTTGAGACAATTGGTAAAGAAGGCGAAATGTTAAAGCTAGATGAAGTGGACTTAAGAAGTTTTGATTTATCGATATATTGCTTGAACAAGCATAATTAATAGAGTGTACTTTTGATGATCCAAAACTGGAAAATATTGATTTTCACACATAATTATTAGCCTCGTCAACATTTAAAAATGCATATTTAGATAAATGTGATTTTTATAAATCAGATCTCAGATATACAGATTTTTCTAAATGTGTCATTAAAAAAAGTGGATTTAGTAAAGGTGATTGTTGGGAAGCAATATTTAGAAATGCATATTTAGTAGATTGTAATTTGATTAATGTATCATTTTACTTAACGGATTTTAGTTGGGCAATACTTGAAAATATAGATATAAGTGTAGCGACATTTGAAGAATCTTTATTAAGCGGAGTGACTTTGAAAAATATTAAAGGTATAGAAGAAGCTCATATTAAAAGTATTAATATTGGTACGTTGGATAATCCAATTTTGTTGAAATCAGATGAAGCAAAGAAATGGATGTTAGAAAAATGTGAAGTAAGTGGCTAAGAGGATTGGTTGCCAGTGCCGAGTGGAATGGGTAGCAATGCTCAATCAGACTTACCCCTTATCAGCCCTATATGAAATTTTACTAAATATGTTTGTACTCACATCAAATGCTTTAATTTTATAACCTAAAATTACTATTTCGTTTCATCAAACAGGTTGATTATGGTCAGATACCACCGTAATTGGCCTGTTTAATGTTATCTTTGTTTTCTTGTGTTTTTTAATTACTCACAACTGTAGAATAATCCGCCCCGATAGGAAGATATAATGGAAGTGAATGTCATTTTTAGAATGGATACCGCTACTATTAAGAGTATCGGCTAAAACGAAGGGTTTACATGATCCCCAAAGTTTGATCCTATTAATGGATGGTATGATGTTGAAGTTATTATTACACAAATAGGTGATAGATTAACTGATAATGAAGATTTAGTGGGGATGAATGTAATTCCTATTGCGGCACTTTTTTCAGGAGATTTTATTTGTTTGGATTATAGAGAGAAGAAAGAGCCTGTGGTAGTTATTTGGTTTCATGAAGAGTCAGAGGTGATATCTCCAGTTACACAAAAAGTCGCTCCCAATATATCAGCATTTTTGAAATGCTCAGTGAATAGGGTTGTTCTAGTTCATGTTAGCACGTGACCCAGTTAAAACGATGTGTCTGAATAATTAACAGAAGATGAGAAGATAGATCTATCTAATGACAGATGATAAAAATCAGTAAGGAAGTGGCCAGATGGAATTTGAATATCATGTAACCATGAGTGATCTGAAGCAGAATGAGAAGGAAACCTTTATCAACATCTGTAATAAAGAGAACGTAAAGCCCGTATTGATCGTCTTGGACCAAGGTGAATACATCAATCAGCCAATGATTACAGGCATTGTATATAGCGCGGATTATGAAGAAGTGAAGAATGTTATTGAAGAGGTTGTTGCGAAGTTTCGGGATAACGAACTCACAGTTGTTCGGACGAAGGTGGAAATTCCGGCAAAGGAAGAGACGTATTTTGATCAGCCGATGCTGGCGCAGTCTACGCCATATTTTGAATGGCACGGTAAAGTGTATGTTGATGATGTAGTCAGGTTGAAGCAGTTGTGCGCCGACTCAGGCGGACATATCTCACGGAACTCGCTGAATGCGAATGGGAAAATTAGATTTGTTACGGTCAGAGAATATAATAGTTCTGAAAAATTCTATAGCAGAGTAGAGAAGATACATAATATCTTACAGCAGAACAAAATCGAACTGTTAAAACAGCAATATGAACTGTGCATCTATGACAGTCGGGAAGAACTGGATCGTGGATGGATCTAACCGAATGTTGGGTGCGATGAATAGAGGAGGAGAACAGGTGTCTGGGAAAAATGTACAATTACATAACTTGAACGAGGATGAAAGATTCATTGTTGTGTTGGAAGCCTTATTGAAGCGTGCCTCTCTGGTGAATAGCCCATTTGTATTAAAAGGAAGTTTGCTGACAAGACAGTATTTGGAGAATCCCAATGTACGTTATGTTGATGACATCGACTTTTTGTATGTAGGTCGAATTGAGACTGAGGACCAGGCCAATGAAATATTTACAGACTGGATGATCCGGGTGACGGAAATGGACCTGAATGACGGTATCGTATTTCGAAGCTTTCGGGAGAACACGTTCTGGAGAAGAATAGACTATGCGATGGCGGATGATTTCCCTACGGTGAACACAGAGCTTGCCTTTTATATTGATAGTGAACCAAGGAGCGAAAATGAGTATGAAGATGAGGATGAGCTGCATCTTGATATATCCTTTAACCTCGACTTGGACGAGAAGTCTGTTGCTCTATCGTACCAACCCATGCTTGGAGAAGCTTTTGTCGTTCCTCACACCGTACCACTCTCCATTCAAATTGCATGGAAACTACATCAAACGATAGTGAGGCCCCGATTCAAAGACTTGTATGATTTGCAGCATCTGTTGTCTAACCCGTCATACGACCAACAGGCTCTGCAGGAGACACTACAGACCCTGGTCAACGAGTGCTATATAGACCCAGCAATTACAAGAGAGGATATGAAAAAGGTACTGGTTAACAATCTTCATGATGTGTATTTGAGGTTAAACTACGATTACGACCTGCAATATTATGCAGGAAGTCGTAGTCCTGAAGTGTACTTTATGGAGTTTGTTTCGGAGCTCCGCAAAACGATGAATCACGCTGGGATTAATAGTTACGCGTATGATCATTTACCAAGTTGTATTACGCACAAATAGAGCTTCTCATTTACAAGTAAGCTGAATCATTGTTTGTCTAACCGTAGATAGATTTGAAAGGAACACCCTATCTCCGATACAATGTTCTCATAGAGTCTGAGAGAATGGATTCAATATAGCTCAGAAATGGAGAATTACAATATGACTGATTTTATTAACGCTGAAGATATTAACGACATGATTCTGGCTGCGGCTGCTTCAGAGCTGGAGCAGATGGTGGATAAGATATGTGATCTGTTGGGTACGCCCTTGGAACAAACGACTGAACTGGAGCGGCAGGTCATGGCTGCATTTGGTTTTGGGGCGGTATACGGCATTACTCATCGGGATCAACTTAAGGAACCACAGGCTCATGCACTGAGCATCCGGATGCTAATCAAGCCGTTTAACTACAGTGAACAGCAGGCTGTGGATTTTGCCGATGATCTGATCCGGGTGGCTTCAGACCGTGAGGCTCATCCGGTAATGAACACGATTATTCATCGTGGGATTAATGGACACCGTCAATTTAACCAGGAGGACGACGAAGGGCTGGCCCGCAACATTCAAGAGATTTTGGCGGCGGTACAACCGGAGAGAAACTGAAGAGCAAGGACGGACTTCTCTTCTATCATGGGAATGAAAATATATGGCTGGCCGATCACATTCCGGCACGTTACATCGAGCAATAATTACGGTCTTGAAGTCCAAGCCTGCTGATCCTGGCTGGCGAATAGTAGACCATTTCTAAGGAACTCAGGACGTCTTATTTCGCCTTCAGATGCTCTTTCTAATAAGTAAGGAACCTCAGACACGTTATTTCCTGAAACCACCTGTCAAAACCGCAGTAAACCGCTGTTATTCTGATATAGCGTGTCTCAGGTTTCTTAGATTTCTGCGGTCACTTCAAATCCCTGAATAAGACGCCTCCGATTCGTTAGTGCTCGCATGTTTGTACACTCATGATGCCATGCGCTGACACGTTCAGGTCGGCTTCTGCTTTCCGTGGTTTGAAGACGCGCACTAGGATAAGTGATCTGTTCAGCTTCTATATCGTGTTATAGTTCTTAGCTACATCAAAAAGGACACATCCAACATTCGCTGGTGTGTCCCTTTTTAATTTTTCCATTATTCTCTTCTTCTCTTCTTCACTGTTTATAAAGCAGAGAGAATTCAGATATCTGGAAAGCTCTTATACTCAAAACTTACTTGCCCAAAATCGCTTTAACACCCTCGCTCAATGGTTGAGCCGGACGGCCAAGCAATTTCTCCAATGTATCACTTTCTACAGCCAGTGCGCCTTCACGGATGGCACTTTGCATTTCTACAAGCATCGATACCACAAAGTCAGGCAGACCTGCACCTTTCATAATGTCAGCGTATGCGGCATCGTCCACGTTTTGCACGTTAATGTCCTGTCCAAGTACTTGCCCAACAATAGCGGCGAGTTCAGCTTGGGTACGCAGTTTACCGGACAACTCATATACTGAATTTTCATGTCCCTCACCTGTAAGTACTGCAGCAGCAGCATGTGCATAATCACTGCGAGTAGCCCAGCCCACTTGGCTGGAGTTCGTTGCATGCACCCACGGTGCGCCTTGGGTAACTGCTTGAACGCTTCCTGCTTCATTCTCCAGGTACCAATTGTTACGCAGGAAGGAATAAGGGATGCCCGATTCACGGATAGCCTGTTCAGTGGCACGATGTACTTCAGCCAAGGAAAGGGTGTTTTTCTCTGCATTCACAACGCTGGTATAAGCGATAAATCCAACGCCTGCTTTCTTGGCAGCATTCACGGCAGCCTGATGTTGGCGAATACGCGTCTCGTTGTCACCATCGGTGGAGATCAGCAGCAGCCGATCTACCCCTGCAAATGCTTTTTCCAGCGTTTCGGGTTGATCGAAATCACCGTGACGAACGTCAACGCCTTGAGCACGAAGGGCGTCAGCTTTCTCCGGGTTGCGTACACTTACAGCTAGATCCCCAGCAGATACCGTTTTTAACAAAGCCTCTACGACCAGTGAACCCAAGTGACCTGTTGCGCCAGTAACCAAAATTTTCATTGTCTTTTCCTCCTAGGGGATATGTTTTGTTTTGATATTCGGTGATACACCAATTGGAAACATATGATGTAATCGTATGTGTTATAACAGGTGTGATTACAACGAAAGGTTTAAAAAAAGCTCGCAATGAGCTTTTTCATTCAGACTTTAACCTGATCCATCATCTGCTGTATCGTTACACGATTCAAGCGCTGCTCCATCGCTGTCTGAGCCTCAATCAGCTCAGCACGCAAGGTTTGTTCGATCATGCTGCCAACAGGACAATTCGGATTCGGATGTTTGTGAAAGTTAAACAACGCACCGTCCTCCACGACCTCAAGAGCACGGTATACATCCAGAAGTGTGATGTCTGCCGGGTCCTTTAGCAAGGAGGCACCGCCCACGCCGGGTCTGACCTCAATCAAGCGTGCTTGTTTGAGTTTGGACATAATCCGCCGGATAATGACGGGATTGGTATTCACACTTTGCGCGATAAAATCTCCCGTGCATTCGTTGGGTACAACAGCGATGAGTGACAGCGTATGAACCGCAATGGAAAAGCGACTGCTGATTTGTTTCATTTGTGATCACCACCGTTGTAACTATAATAGTTACAAATAAACCTGATGTCAATTATAAATTTAGAAGCAGTTAGTGAATGAGTTTACATTTCGGACATGTCTCAACCTTTAACAGCCCCGGAAGTCAATCCGCCAACAATATATTTTTGCCCAATCAGGAACACAATCAACACAGGCAGGGAGGTAAGCACGATATCCGCACTGACCAGATTCCACTGAGCACTGAATTGTCCGAAGAAGTTATATACAGCGAGTGTCATCGGCCACATCTCGACGGTATTGAGCATGTAGAGTGGTGCGGTAAACTCATTCCAGACGCTCAGGAAATTAAGAACAAAAACCGTAACCAGTACCGAGGTTAACAAAGGCACAATAATTCGGAGAAACAGCTTGAACCCGTTGCATCCGTCCATAATTGCCGCTTCATCCAGTTCTTTCGGAATATTGGATACAAACGCATACGTTATAAATAGCGAGATCGGAATGCCCATAGCTGTATAGAGCAGAATCATGCCCACATGCGAATTAATCATGCCCAGCGACTTCATGACCTCCATTAATGGAATATAGTTTAGGGGCAGTGTAATGCCCAGAATGAGAAAGAAGTACAGGAACTTGCTTAGCTTCGAATAATTACGCGACAGAGTGAAGGCCGAGAACGCCACAACAAACACCAGTAGCAGGGAAGAAGCAGTTGAATGCAGCAGACTGTTGAAAAAGGAACCACCCAAGTGTCCCTGCTCATAGACGATTCTATAATTTTCAAAGATAAACTTTTCGGGAAGCGTCAGTTTCAGCACTTTGGCTTCGGCATCGGATTTGAATGAATTCAGTACAATGACGACAAAAGGAATCAGTACCACCAGGCTAAGCAGCCAGGCGAGTATATTCAACCCGATGGAAACCAGCCGTTTCTTCATTCGCATCTAGTATTCCACCTTTCGGTTCATCAAACGGATGATGAAGAAGGAGATGATCGCCATAATGACAAACAGAATCGTGGATAATGCACTGCCGAGTCCCCAATAACCTTTGGCAAAAGAGGAATACACTGCTGTGTTAATCACATCTGTCGCGTTGCCTGGCCCTCCATTGGTTAGTACATATACCGCATCAAATACCCGCAGCCCGTACGTAATATTGAGCACCGTGGCGATCGTGATTGTAGGCATAAGCATCGGAATCGTGATTCGAAACAGCTTCTGCCAGAAGCTGGCACCGTCAATCGATGCCGCTTCGTAATAATCGCGAGGAATGGCGAGCAGTCCGGCAATGAACAGCACCATAATGTATCCCATGCCTTTCCACGTGTCCACCGCCATAATGGATGGCATCGCCCAGGTCAGGGAACCTAGCCAGTTTTGCGCCAGAACGTCCAGCCCCAGCGAACGTAGCGTCACGTTAACGAAGCCGTTGTTGGGATCGAGCAGGCTTTTGAAAACCAGGCCGACAATCAGGAATGACAGTACTTGGGGTGAAAATATGATCATCCGGTGCAGATTGGCGGCCTTTACACCGCTGACCAGCAGCAGAGCCAGGAACAAGCCCAGTACGGTTTTGGCGATGGATGTAATCAGGGTGAACAGAACAGTATTCTTGATAAAAAGTAAATACGTTGGATCACCCGCCAGAATGGTGCGGAAATGCTCAAGTCCAACAAAGTTCTTCTCTGAACTGTAGCTGTTCCAGTCGGTGAAGGAATAATAAATGCCCAGCAGGGCGGGAGCGACAATGAACAGCACATACAGCACAATCGCTCCGGAGGAGAAATACCAGGGATAGATTTTGTTTGCATTCATAAGTTGTACCAACCGTCCTTCCTGCCAGAATGGCATGAGCGAGGGTAGCCTCGCTGCATGTCAATGGTGGTCAGCTTCATAAGTTTGCCGGGATATGCGTTGTTATTGCCAGGCTTCATCTTTCAGTACCTTGGCCTGTTCGGCTCGGCGTTTGTCAATATTTTGAAGAATCTGATCAGGGGTCATCGCTCCGGCGAACATGCCGGAAAGGTCCTTGCCGATATCCATCCATTGCGGATCAATGTACTTCACAGCTGCCTGCATGACCGTACCTTTCTCATGAGTTTTCTCATAATCGATGTAATCTTGTGTCAGCTTCGGTTCAATTTCCGGCCAGCAGATGGTCAGGTTGCCTTCTCCGCCATCAAATACACGCTGCAGATGGTCATGCTCGGTGATCCAGCGGAAAAACTTTAACACCTCTTCCGGGTGCTTGCTGTTTTTGTTGCCAAACATCGCAGCCGAACCACCCGGGTTCACACCAATGGTCTGATTATCACCCCATGGCATTACGAAAAATCCCATATTGTCTTTCATGTCTGGATAAGCTTCGGATACTTCCTTTTCGGTACCCGGAACCCGGAGCAGCATAGCTGCCTTCTCCTGACCAAAGGCTTCAATCCCAGCCTCCACTGTATTGGATAGAAAATCCTTGCCGAAGTAACCAAGGTCCGCAAACTCCTTCAGCTGTTCAATGACCGTTTTGAGCTGCGTCAAATCCGCGACGTTCATCTCATTGTTGTTTAGCTTCTCGTACGTTCCCGGCGAAGCCTGCTCATAGTTCGGTCCGGTTTCGAACAATGGCAGCACCTGGTACCATCCGCTGGCAGGCGCCTGATAGAACGGAATGATGTCCTTGTCCTTGATTTTCTGGCTGATCGCTTTGAACTCGGCGTAGGATGTTGGCGGCTCAATGCCAAGCTCTTCGAAGATGCGTTTGTTATAGTACACATACCATATTTTCGATGGTGCAAAAGAAACCCCGTACACCTTGTCGTTATGGCTAACCGTTGGCAAAATCTCCTCGGACATGCGTCCTGTAAATTCCTCATTGGTCAGATCGATGGCATTTTCCTCCGGTCTAACATTGGCCAGCATGCTAAGCGGGTCTACATCCACATTAAAAATATCGGGTGCTTCACCAGAAGCGAGCTTGACCTTAATCAGGTCGCGCCACTGGGCGTCAGGGACCACCTGAAAGTCAATTTTCACACCCGTTTCCTGCTCATACTCCTTCGCCATCGTCTGCATGATTCCCGTACGTGGAATGCCGCTCTGGCTTGTTCCGAAGGTTAGCGTAACCTTGCCTGTGCCTTCAGAATTTTCACTGGTGCTGCACCCGGCAAGAAGCAGGCTGGACAGCAACAGTACACCTACAAGGGATAATAGAAATCGTTTTCTCATCAATGAACCTCCCAAGGAATAAAGAATATTGGCTCTTGCAGAAACGCTTTATGTAAGCGTATTCTTATGTGGATAACTTTACGCGGAAGGAAGAATGCGCTCAATAGACAAAAACGTCCTGTTGGGTGGACATTTTCGAGTAAGTTGCAAGATATCAACCTATAACGAGGTGTGAAATGGTTAAGTACCGATTCAGGACGCTTCAGCAAAGCCTGTTTGCCTACTACTCTGCGGTATTCATTGTTTTTTCACTGATTGTGGCAAGCCTCTTATATGTTTTTCTTGCCAATGACATTCGTAATCGCAGCGCTGAACAGCAGAAACAGCTGGGAAACTCGATGGTGGGCAATCTGGATCAGGAAATCGTCAAAATGAACAATTTCTCCATGAACATCGTATATTCCAACCTGGTCAAGGAGCATTTCAGTCACTATTTATCTCCAGCGGAAGACAAGGAACAGACGCTGGCCAGTGACCCGGCATTTTACAAGGATACAACGACACTGATTGATGTCATTCTGGCGATTATTAGCAGTTCCAACACAGCCAAACAAGCCAATATCTATGATGTGAACGGTAACATGCTGGGTGCGGGCGCGTTCAATGGACAGCTGTCGGTAGATTTGACCCAAAGACCGTGGTACGAGGAAACGTGGACGCGCAATGGCTGGCGTGTCATAAGTGTACTGGATGGTGGAACTTTACCGATGCCAACAGGGCAGGGGGAATCAGGCAAACGATATCTCTCCCTTACCCGGGTGTATAAGGATGGGAATTATGTCTCGCAAGGAGTCGTCGAAATTTTGCAGGATGCCGGAACCCTGTTCCAGCATTTGAACGATGTGCAAGCCGGAAACGAAGAACTGAGCGTGTATGTAGTGAATGAACGAAATGAGATTTTATATCCTTTTTTGTCCCATGAGCAGCAGTTAAAGGCAATAGATTCCGACGTTGTAAACTTGATTGGGAACAATCTCTATCCCTCAGGAACGATGCAGGAAGTGGTAGCTCCCAATGGGAATTCGAAGCAAATGATGACCTACACCACCTCCCAAGAAACGGGATGGACAGTTATCGTCATGCAGTCCAAACAATCCCTTTTCGCAAATTTGAATCGCACGGCTCTTCTGTTCATAGGGGCTACTTTAGTGACCTTGATGCTTATTCTGCTCCTCTCATATCTGATATCCAAACGCGTTACTTTGCCGCTCCATCGTTTGCAGCGTATTATTCAGAAAACAGGTGTCCATGATCTGACTACAGGCCAGGACTCTGGTCAGTTGTTCAAGCTGGAATATCCGGGTTCCATCCGTGAGATGGATGAGCTGAATGATACGTTTATCCAATTGAATCAACAGCTTGTGCAGTCCTTCCAGGACATGCTGGCGGTCAAATCCCAGGAAACGGATGCCAGGTTGCTGGCGTTGCAGTCTCAGATGAATCCTCACTTTCTCTATAACAACATTACGAACATCAGCATTATGGCAGAGGAGGGCATGAATGAACAGATCGTTGTGTTCTGCGGTCACATCGCATCCATGCTGCGTTACATCTCGGCTCCGAACAAAAACGGTGTTCCGTTGGAAAAAGAAATTGACTATTGCGAACGGTATTTGGAGTGTATGAAAATTCGGTTCGAAGATGATCTGCTTTACGAATTCCATGTTCCTGACTCGATGAAAAGCCTTCAGGTTCCCATGCTGCTGATTCAGCCTTTGCTGGAAAATGCCATGAAATATGGACTGCGTGATAATCCGCCCTGGAAGCTGCATATCATTGGAGAGCTGGACAGTATGCAGGAAACATGGCGCATCACTGTCGAAGATAACGGCCCGGGCATGGAACCCGAGGCACTTATGCTCATCCAGCAGTACATACAACAATCACAGGAATGGGAGCGTATGCCGGAACTTGAGATTAACGGTATGGGCTTGAAAAACATCTGGATCAGGCTCAAATTATGGTATGGTTCTGCGGCTCTTATGCATATTACAAATCATTCTTCTGGCGGGGTCAGCATCACGATTGGCGGTTCCATTCGAAAGGGGCACAGTGAGTCTCATGGTCATGACATATAGAACCATTATTGTGGAGGATGAGGCGTTAATTCGGCGCAATGTATCCCGGAAATTCAGCGAGCTGAGCACACGGTTTGAGGTTATAGGTGAAGCAAGGAATGGACAGGAAGCATTGGAACTGATTGAACATACAGTGCCTGATCTGGTTGTTACCGATATTCAGATGCCCGTCATGAATGGGCTGGAACTGGCGAAGCATCTGTATTTTGCCTATCCGCATGTCAAGATCGTGATCCTGAGCGGTCACCATGAGTTTGAATATGCTCGTCAGGCGATCAGTTACAAGGTGGAGGATTATCTGCTTAAACCCCTCACGGAAGGACAGCTTCGGACGCTGCTGGATGCGATGGAATTAAAGCTCGGCAGTGCAGGAGACTCACTGGCACATGTTAGTGCAATGCTGGATGAACAGGTGAAGCCGGAGGATATTGCAGAGGCAGTCAAGCTGTATTTGAAACAGAATTATATGCATGAAATTACGTTGCAAGACATGGCAGGACAGATGCATTTCAGCGTGGATTACCTGGGGAAGTGTTTCAAAAAGGTGACGGGTGAAACCCCGCTCAAATACATGACAGGGCTTCGAATCAACGAAGCAAAGCGCATGCTAGCGACCTTTAAAGAAATGGATATCAAGGCTGTAGGCAAAGCGGTGGGATATAGCGATTCCCATTATTTTAGCCGTATTTTCAAAAACAAGACAGGACTGTATCCCAGCGAGTATCGCCAACAGCTGCAATAACGAAAAAAAGCCCTGTCCATGGTTCTTGAAGAACCACGATGACTGGAGCTGATTATTGTGACAAAGCATCTTCCGTGATTTGGCGGATATCGAATGGGGAGCGGTTGCCTTCCTCTATGATGTCGGGGAGAATATGTTCGAGGAAATAGTGTACACAGTGGAGATCAATATTTTTGATTTTGATCAGGGCATATCGATACATGACGATAAATTCCTTTTCGGTATTGCCACGCTGCAGTTCAGCAAACGCTTCGTACACCTGATCCATTTTGTCGGCTACTTCCAGAATAAGTCCTTCAACCGAGTTGTCTTTGCCTTCACGCAGCTGTCTGCGGAATATGGGCTGGAATTCCTCAGGAATATTTTCGTTAATAAAATGCGCAACCATACCTTCTTCCACCTGCTGCAGCATGGAACGAAGCTCCAGTGAATAATGTTTGACTGGTGTTTTGATATCACCGATGAAGATTTCGCCATAATCATGACTGCTGGTGATTTCGTAAAGTTTTTTCCAATCAATAGCGACCCCATGCTGTTCCTCAATATCGGCAAGTGTTTTGGCATACTGCACGACTTTCCATGAGTGAGCGGATACGCTGTGTTCCTCGAATTTGAATTTTCCCGGGTACGAATGATGCGTTCAAGATCGTTGAGTGACCTGAAGTACGTATGAATTCCCATATAAGTAATCATCCTTTGTTGTTTGGGTATGAACCGACTATACACCAGAGATGTTAAGACAAGATTAACGTCGTTTGGCGTAAAGGTAAAAATCCGTTCAGATGATAGTCTGCCCATAGATACAGAGGTAATTCCACAGTTTGAATGGATGAAATGAGAAATGCGAACTATTGTTCTTATATTGTTTTCGTTGTAATATCTGGAGTGGACGGTTTATGTTCCCTATTTCTTCGAAAGGAAGTTTTTGCATCATGATGGGAAGATCCCACCTCATTATTGGGACCACTGTATCCCTCTCTGTTCTGCAATTGGCAGGTATGCCTGTGACTGCACCGGCGGTTACTGTGGCCCTGATCGGTTCGCTGCTGCCAGACATCGATGAACCGAATTCGCTATTGGTATCCAAGGCATTGCCGAACAGCCTGATTCGACTGCTGCAGACCATCCTGCTGCCTGTCGCTGTATTTGTGTACTTCTATGTTCAGGCGAAACCATGGAATCTGCTGCTTGCCATTCTGATTGCGATGGTATCTTTCCTGCCGTCCCGTTCGCTGCGCAAAGTGTTGATGTTTGCGATTGGATTAGGACTCGTATTCTATGGCCATGCATTTGCACCATGGAATCTGATCGCGGGCAGTCTGTTAATGCTGTGCACGACGCTAACTCACCGGGGATTGACGCATTCCCTCTATGGAACCGCCGTATGGGCAGGATTGCTCTACAGTACGACTCATTTGCAGGGGCCTGAGATCTGGGTAGCTGGAGGTACGGCATATGCCATGCATCTGCTGGCTGATTCGTTGACGAATCGGGGTATTCGTCCATTGCCGCCACTCAAGTGGCGTATACGGTTCAATCTCATGAGTACAGGTACGAAACATGGGGCTGTTGTGGAGAATGTCTGCATTGTGCTGGCACTTATTTTGGCCTGGATTGCGTTTTCGCCTTTATTTCTGTAAACCACCAAATCATGCCAGTCTTTGCTTCTGCAGGGCTGGCATTTTACTATTCATTTCTACTTCGCACCTTAACCTGATGATTGAAACGAATGTCCTGTTCTGAACATAAAAAAGATGCCCTTAAAATTAGGGCATCTCTTAATGGTAGTTATGCGTTTTCGATTATTGTGTTCAGTGTTGTCTGATCCAGACCCTTCACCAGCTTCACGAGCAACTCTTTTGCTGCATCATAGTCATCCGTATGAATAATGGAAGAGGATGTATGAATGTAACGTGCGCAGATGCCAATTACCGTTGAAGGCACACCGATTCCGCTCAGATGAACCGCTCCGGCATCTGTACCCCCAGGAGAGATGAAATATTGCATTTTGATCTGATTGGATGATGCTGTGTCCTGAACATATTCAACAATACCGCGATGGGTGAACATGCCCGGATCGAAGATGCGCAGCAGGGCCCCCTGACCAATATGTCCGAATGATTGTTTATCTCCGGTCATATCATTCGCGGCACTGCAGTCCAGTGCAAAGAAAATATCCGGCTCAATCAGATTGGCAGCCGTGCGTGCACCACGGAGTCCCAATTCCTCTTGAACGGTTGCACCGCAATAGAGGGTGTTTGGCAACTTTTCCTTATGTAGTGCTTCAACCAGCTCAAGTGCAAGCCCTACTCCGTAACGGTTATCCCAAGCCTTTGCCATAATTTTCTTCGGATTGGCCATCGGTGTGAACTCACAGATCGGCACGATCTGCATACCCGGATGAATGCCCAAGATTCTGCTTCTGCACGGTTATCCGCCCCAATATCCAAGTACATATGGTTGAGATCAACCGGTTTATTACGCTGGGATTCATCGAGTAAATGAGTAGGTGTTGAACCGACAACCCCGGGAATTCGGCGTTCCGGAGTGATGAGTTCCAGACGTTGAGACAGTACAGCCTGACTCCACCATCCACCGAGTGGACGGAATTTGATCATGCCTGTTTCCGTAATGCCTGTAGTCATGAAACCAACTTCGTCGAAGTGACCTGCAACCATGACTTTGGGTCCGGACGCCTCTCCTCGCAACACGCCAAAAAGGCTGCCCAACCGATCCTGGACAAATTCATCTGTATAGGGAGACATTTGTTCCTTCATCCATCCGCGAAGCTCGCGTTCAAACCCGGAAACGGAAGGGAATTCCGTCAACGTTCGAAACATTTCCAACGTTTTTTGATTCATGTGTCGACAACTCCTCTGCTTGTATGTAGATCAGGTCTCAGCAGAACGGCTGCCGGACTGTTGTCCTTCGAAAGAGAAGAACGTTTATTTAACCACTGGTCACACTACAGTATGAACCTTGCGCAAGTAATTGTCCATGGTTATGTCACGTATCTCAGGCATGAATGATTGTGCGTTTGATGCTTCATCGGGCTATTAAATCCGCACCAAACACAGTCGCGAGGCTGTTGCAATGAATATGCATATAGTGAGGAACAGTTTTGCTTAACCTTTATTTTTAATAAACCCGTCATTTCACTTGCCTAACAACAGGAAGGAGCTTGGACAATAGATGATTCCACCCGATGAAGGCAATGAAACCATCCTTTGTATCGTCCTTTTTATTTTGCTCGTGATCATTCTGCTTTATTTATAAATTTCATCTGACCTCTGATCCGGCGCTGAGCGACTCATCTGATTCGGCTGCTTCATCTGCTGGAAACAAATGCTGTCTTCCGCCGGATACATAACTTTCCCAACCTTAACAAACAATGAATACAGGATTACACACAGTACATGCAGTCACATCAGTTGACTCATTTTCACTAAGGGAGGTTCTGTATATTGCCAGCTCAATCTAAGGGTAGTGGAAAAAAATCATCATCATCCCTGTCCATCAGTGAACAGGAATATAAAAAAGTCGCCAAAAAACACGAGCCTGCCCGTCCAATCTGGGCGAACTGTATTAAAGCATTCTTCGTCGGCGGATTCATCTGCGTCATTGGACAGGCTATCCAGGAAGCGTTTATGGCCGGGTTCCACATGACATCCAAGGAAGCTGCCAGTCCAACCGTTGCGGTCATGATTCTCATTTCAGTCATTCTGACTTGTTTGGGTGTCTACGATAAAATGGCGCAATGGGCTGGGGCCGGGACGGCTGTCCCTGTCACCGGGTTTGCCAACTCCATGTGCTCGGCAGCACTAGAGCATCGTGCCGAAGGGCTGGTACTTGGTGTCGGTGCGAACATGTTCAAACTGGCAGGCTCGGTCATCGTGTTTGGTGTCGTTGCTGCCTTCATCGTGGGGATCGTGTATGCCATTCTCGGCTTCGGAGGTGGACATCTATGAAACGCTTGGGCCAACAAACCTGGCAATTTGAGAACCGTCCACGCATTATCGGCAGGTCAGCAGTCGGAGGGCCGGATGAAGGCCAAGGGCCTCTTGCATCTGATTTTGATTATGTATATGACAATTTGGAGATTGGGGAGAAAACCTGGGAAAAGGCAGAGCGCAAGCTCCTTGAACAGGCCTCTCAAATGGCTTTGATCAATGCCAATATCACGAAGGAAGAGCTTCAATTCTTTGTTGGCGGAGATCTGATGAACCAGATTATCAGCAGTTCTTTTTCTGCCCGCAAGTTGGGTGTACCCTATCTGGGGGTATTTGGTGCCTGTTCAACCTCAATGGAGACCTTGGCTCTGGCCTCACTCATAGTGGATTCTGGTGCAGGGGATTATGTACTAGCAGGTACGGTGAGTCATAATTGTACGGTGGAAAAGCAATTTCGTTATCCAACAGAGTACGGTTCTCAGAAGCCGCCATATGCGCAGTATACTGTTACGGGGTCGGGTTGCAGTGTGATATCCCGCACGGGTCAAGGCCCTGTAGTCACCAAAGCGACAATTGGCCGAATTATGGATATGGGCATTAAAGATCCGTTTAACATGGGGGCTGCAATGGCTCCTGCGGCAGCAGATACCATTGTTTCGCATTTCCGGGATACGGGCCTGGAACCCGGTTATTATGATCTGATTGTTACAGGTGATCTTGCATCGGTAGGATTGCCCATCGTTAAGGAGCTTTTGCATAAAGAGGGTGTTCCGATGGAACAAACGGTCTTCAATGATTGTGGCCTGATGATATATAACCTGGAAAAGCAGCCTCAGGTTGTGGCTGGGGGCAGCGGCTGCGGATGTTCAGCGACCGTGACCTACGGTCATATTTTGAACCGGATGCAAAAGGGTGAACTCAATAAGGTATTGGTTGTTGCTACTGGTGCATTATTGTCCCCACTTTCATACCAGCAGGGCGAGAGCATTCCTTGTATTGCGCATGCCGTAGCCATAGAAAAGGAGGGATAAAGGATGCAGTTTTTGTGGGCATTTATTGTTGGCGGGTTGATCTGTGTTGTGGGACAGCTTCTGATGGATGGTGTCAAGCTGACTCCTGCACATACGATGAGTACACTTGTTGTGGCCGGTGCGGTTGCGGATGCGTTTGGACTATATGATCCACTCGTCAAATTCGCTGGGGCGGGAGCCTCCATTCCCATTACCAGTTTTGGTAACTCCCTTGTGCACGGGGCATTGACGGAGCTGGAGAAAGAGGGATGGATCGGTGTTATTACGGGGATATTCGATTTGACCGCGGCGGGTATTTCCTCAGCGATTATCTTTTCTTTTCTCGCGGCATTAGTGGTTCGACCCAAAGGATAACAAACAAAGCATGCAGAGCTAAACATTATATAAGGATCCAGCAGAGGCTTCGGATAACTTCTATCCGGGCCTCTTTTTGTCGTAATCATGCGATAACTGCGGTGAATCTGACGGATGGAAACAAAATATGAGTTCCTTCGAGTGTACTCGCGCCCGTGGATCATGTACAATAAAAGGAAATCTGTATGCTTTTTTAGGAGGTTAGACCACATGCCTGTGCGCAAAGAGTCGATCCAAATCATATCAGCAGTTCGTTCTAATCTGGAATCATGCATAATGGGGAAATCCTTTGAAATTCAACTTTTGCTCACAGCTTTGCTTGCAGGCGGACACGTTCTGATTGAAGACGTACCGGGAACAGGCAAAACGCAGTTGGTTAAAGCGTTATCGAAATCCATGCGCGGAGAGTACCGCCGCATTCAATGTAATCCTGATATTTTGCCGAGTGACATTACAGGGGTATCCGTTTTCCATCCGCGGGACGAGCGCTTTACTTCCGCCCGGGTCCGGTTATGACCAACATTTTGCTGGCAGATGAGATTAACCGGGCTACAACGAAAACGCAGTCTGCATTGCTGGAAGTCATGGAGGAGCGGAGTGTAACGGTAGATGGTGATACGTATGATCTGCCCCATCCATTTATGCTCTGTGCAACCCAGAATCCAATCGATTTTGAAGGAACGTACACATTGCCGGAAGCGCAGCTGGACCGGTTCATGTTGAAAATAAGTTTGGGTTATCCCGACAAAGATATCGAGAAAACGCTACTGAAACAGCATCAGTCCGGTCAGCCTGTGGATCGGCTTGAATCCGTAACCCACATGGATCAGATATCTGCCATTCAACAGGAAATCAAGGAAGTGTTCCTCGGTGATCCAGTCATGGATTATCTGCTTGACGTGGTTCGCAAAACACGCTCCCATCCATCCGTATTGCTTGGCGCCAGCCCAAGGGCAGCCATTTCATTTATGATGGCAGTGAAGGCTTTTGCCTTCTTGCAGGAACGTGACTACGTGCTTCCGGATGACGTGAAAACGATGGCACCTTACGTAATCTCTCATCGGATCGTGCTGCGTCCCGAATCGAGACTGGACAGCATGAGCTCCGAAGCTGTATTAAATTCCGTACTTCAGCAGGTTCGTGTGCCCGTCTCCATGGGGCAATAATTGATGAAGCCGCTTTTGAGTACAGTCCGAAGGGGAATACGCCACCCTCGCGTATGGAGCATCGCGGCGGTGTGGATGTGCTGTTTGGCTTATGTTTTATTCCAGGGCGGGAAGACCTCCCTGATGTTGCTGTCGATGGTGACTCTGCTTTGTCTTTACCTTGCGATTGCTGGTTTTAGCGGTGTACGGCGTACTCAAGGCGTACGCAAGCTCTCTTCCGGTCAGGATCATGAAGAGCTGCTGCATGCCGGTGACCAGGTACAGGTGCAGTTAAGTCTGAGCATCCCGGGATTTTTGCCACTCCCTTATGTGGTTGTGCGTGAAATGCTGCATCGGCATAACGGCGAATCTTGGTCTTTCAAAGAAAGCCTTATTCCGAGCATGCGTGGGTATGGTGAATTGTCATTTCAGACCCCACCGCTGGAGCGAGGCAAGTATGTCTTTTCAGAAACGGAATGTGCCAGCGAGGACATCTTTGGGCTGATGGAGCATCGGGGCACGTTCAAAGCGAAAGGGGAATTCCGGGTTCTGCCGCGGACCGTATTTATTCCGTACTGGCAGCTATATGACCGTAAATCGCGGTTATCCGGCCCCCAGACGGCCCTGACCCGCTCGCGCAGGGAAACGACCCAGATCAATGGTGTGCGTGATTATGTGTACGGAGACCGTCTTTCCCGGATTCACTGGAACGCTACTGCGAAGACAGGCGCGTGGAAATCCAAGGAATTTGAACATGAGTCTGTGCCGAAAACGATTCTGGTGCTGGATGCGCTGGCAGGCAGCTATGAACATGGTGAGGCCTTTGAACTGGCTGTGTCCACGGCTGCTTCCCTCCTGGAGTATGGCACAAGAGAACGAATGGGTATGGGACTGCTGACACTGTCGGAGAAGACTTCATTTTTTGCTCCCAGCGAAAGTTCGCTGGAACGGCAAAAGATGATTCATCATCTGGTGGATATCCAATATAACGGCCAGGAGAATCGTTTGCTGCCTGGTGTCGAGAAGATATCGCGTCAGTTTCCTCAAGGCGCTTATTTTGTAGTGATTTCTCCCAGAAAGATGAAAAAGTTCTGGAGCTGCTTCGATGGGCTGACACACGGGGAATGACTCCTTGTCATATTCTAATTGAGCCCAGTGATTCCCGCCGGAGTTCCGAGTGGAATGCGATGCTGCGCGGAAGAGGCACAAGATCCTTCACCGTTTCCCATTTGCAGGAGCTTCCAACGGTTATGGGGGGAGGTAATGTATGAGTACTAAAGGCAAAGAGCTGGCAGCGGGGAGAAGATCCTGGTATCATGCAGCTTCGTTGCTCTGGATTTTCCTGATTGGGATGCAGTGGATATCATTTACACAGGAAACCTGGTATACCGAGACAACTTCATTAGTGCTGTGGACGCTCGCAGCGGTAAGTATTCTGGAAGTGATTCTGCCTTTCAAAATTATGGTTCGAACTATAATCAAGGCGATAGTCCTTTTATATATTTTGCATAAGACATTAATCGATTATACGGTTTATATCCCTTACGGCACGTTAGCGGAGCGCACAGAGCAGTTCATAATGCATCTGACGCCTTACATCTGGTTCACTCTGTGCGCATGGGTCATGCTTGAAGCTGCCCTTCGCCTGGTGAACACGACACGCCGAATTCTTGTTTTTCTGGGCATCAACATTATTTCGATGGGAATTCTGGATTCCTTTACCCAGATTCCACTCTGGATTGAAATTGCCTGGGTCATGTTTGCGGGAATGGGATGGCTGGTATGCCAGCACTTCCGTAATTTTCAACTGCAATATCCACAAGGCTGGAAGCGAATTATCCGGTATCCTTACAAAATTCTGGCGAACATTGCAATCATATTTTCTTTAATTATCGTAGCCAGTGTGAACATGCCGGAAGTTCCTCCTACCTTGACGGACCCGTATACCGCGTGGCGTAATTATACCGGAAGTTCGACGAATCAGGCCGGGAATGGAACACTGGACATTCCGGCAGCAACCGAGTCGGGATACAGCAGGGAAGACAACCAGCTTGGCGGAGGATTTAACTTCGACTATACACCTGTCATGTCCGTCACCACCAATGAGCGCAGTTACTGGCGTGGGGAGACACGCGCTGAGTATACGGGAACAGGCTGGGATGATCGCGGACGAAGTGCGACAGAGGATGTTGAGGCGGGACAGGCTCTGGAGAATGACGAACCCGGAAATGTGAGCACCAAACAAGTCACTCAGAAAGTGACGATGTTGAATGACAACGTGTATCCGATCCTCTTCGGAGCCTATTCTATTTCGGAAGTAACGTCTGTCAATGGGGAAGCTAATTCGGAACGGATGTTATGGAATCCGGAGCAGGCAGAACTGCATGTCGTTACAGACCGCCAGCAGCCGCAATATCCGAAGACGTATACGATTGTATCCGAGGCGCCAGTCATTGTGGAAGATGAACTTCGCACCAAATCTTTTGATGATCTGTATACGAGCAATCCGACAGATGATATGTACCTGCAGCTGCCATCCCGATTTCCTGATCGGGTGACGGACCTGGCTGCTGAAATTACAGCATCGGCAAATACACCGTATGAAAAAGTAGCATTACTGCAAAACTATTTACAACATAATTTTGATTACACAAACAATCCGGATTTATCCCGAAAAGTAAGCAGTGACTTTGTCGAAGGATTTTTATTTGACATTCGTGAAGGGTATTGTGATTATTTCTCGACTGCGCTGGTTATGATGGCGCGCTCCGAAGGCATTCCTGCCCGCTGGGTGAAAGGGTACGCGCCTGGTCAGCTGTCGCTGAATTCGGACATGCAGGCCCCTCGTCAACCTGGGGCTGAGATCGAGACGACCTACACCGTAACGAATGCAGATGCGCATTCTTGGGCTGAGGTTTATTTTGGTGAGTATGGCTGGATTCCGGTTGAAGCGACTCCGGGCTTTGATATGCCATTGCTAACCGAACAACCCGATGTACAACCTGTAGATGAGCCTGAAGTACAACCTGAAGAGGAACCGGTAAAAGAGGAAGAGCAGACTCCTGCGCCTGAGCAGGCCTCATCCAGCATCCCGGCTTTTGTGATCTGGGCTGCGGGAGCCATCATTGTATTGTGGGTGGCTTATATGTTCTGGCGGAATCGCCTCTCACTTCGATTCTTCGTGCTTCGACTGCGGACAGGTGGACCGCTGACACCTGAACAAAAGGTTGTGGCAGAGACTGAGCGCTGGATTCGTTATGCGAAGCGCAAAGGATTAACCCGGAGCGGGGACGAGACCCTACGTGAATCGGTAACCCGCTGGAGTCAGGCGAAGCCAGCTGCAGCAGAGACATTGTACGAACTTCTCGCGAAGTTTGAGCAGACTCGCTATAGCCCTGCGTCTGTAACTGCAGACGACTGGAAGGCCGTCTATCAGACAGCCTCGAAGCTGCGTAAGGAACTTAAAGCGGAACGGGCGTAATGTCGCCCGTCCCGTTTTTCCTTTTTCCTAAGCTATCAGGCGCTGTATGCATTTTCAGGAAAGACGGATTTGTGATATAGTGTGTCGTATGAAACTGAGGTGACTTCTTTGTTTGAAATGTTAATGCCCAAGCTGCGTGTAGACACGGTTTTTGACATTAATCTGGAAGAGCTATACGCTCAAGGCTACCGTGGAATTATAACTGATCTGGACAATACGCTCGTTGGGGCCAAAGCTCCTGACGCCACGCCCGAACTGATCGAGTGGTTCGCACGTGTCAAAGAGGCTGGTTTCCAACTCATGATTGTGTCCAATAACAATTTGAATCGTGTATCCCTGTTTGCGACGCCACTGGATATCCAGTTTGTGCATAGTGCACGCAAACCATCGAATGTTCCGTTTCGTAGAGCAATGAAGATGATGGAGTTAACTCCAGAAAAAACGATTGTGGTAGGCGATCAGATGCTTACGGATGTCTATGGAGGTAATCGGCTGGGACTCTATACGGTTCTGGTGCTGCCGATCTCCATTGGAGATGAAGGCTTCATGACCCGCTTCAATCGGCGCGTGGAACGGATTGCTCTAACGAGTTTGCGCAAGAAAGGCTTATGGCTTGAGGAGGAAAAGAAGAAATGACAGAACCGCATAACGGCAATATTGCCGTAAGGTGCAGCGGATGCGGAGTGCATCTGCAAACGGAAAACCCGGAATTACCAGGATTCATCCCCGAGAAAGCGTTGGATCGTGAACCCGTCATTTGCCAGCGTTGTTTCCGTATCAAAAATTACAATGAGTCATCATCCGTTACAGTGGATCAGGATGAGTTCCTGGCCCTGCTGAGCAAAATCGGGGATAAGGATGCACTTGTCATCCATATCGTTGATCTGTTTGACTTTGATGGCAGTATCATCTCTGGTTTACAGCGTTTTGTAGGCAACAATCCGGTATTGCTTGCCGTGAACAAAACGGACTTGCTCCCGAAAGTAACCAACTGGAACAAGGTTCGCAACTGGGTACAAAAGCAAGCCAAAGAACAGGGTTTGCGTACGGTAGATGTCGTTCTGTGCAGTGCGAAGCAAAATCAGGGCTTCGATCGACTGCTTGAGCTAGTCGGAACGTATCGCGGAGATCGTGACGTATATGTGGTTGGTGGTACGAATGTGGGTAAATCCACATTGATTAACCGTCTGATTCGTGACTACAGTGATCTTGAGCAGGAACTCACAACATCCCGTTATCCGGGAACGACGCTGGATATGGTTAATATTCCGCTGGATGATGGAAAAGCTATTATTGATACACCGGGAATTGTATACCCTTGGCGTTTCAGTGAGATCGTATCCCGTAAGGATCTGGCTGCCATTATGCCTGAAAAACCGCTTAAACCTGCTGTTTATCAATTAAATTCTGGTCAGACGCTGTTCTTTGGCGGCATGGCTCGTTTTGACTTTGTGGAGGGGGATCGTCAGTCCTTCACTTGTTTTATCAGCACTGCGCTTGATATTCACCGGACGAAGCTGGAACGTGCAGACGACTTGTACCGTGACCATCTGGGTGAATTGCTGTCTCCGCCAACGCGTGAAGATGCAGCAGATATGCCTGAGTGGACCAGACATGAATTCCGTATCAAACGTGGCAGTCAGTCGGATGTATTTATTTCCGGCCTGGGCTGGATTAAGGTTAACGGAGAGAATGGGGCGCTTGTTGCTGTTCATGCTCCAAAAGGTATTCGTGTACTGATCCGTCCATCCTTGATCTAATGTAACCTCAGCAGCATTTTCATCAGATCGGAGGCGGAAGTATGTCGGAACAGAAAAAAGCCAATCCTTCACTCCCTGTCCTGCTTGGCGTTATGGGTGATCCCATTGCACATTCCAAATCGCCTGCCATGCATAATGCGGCTTTGCAGGCTGCAGGAGTGAATGGAATGTATATGCCATTGCATGTTCATCCCGCGCAGCTGGAAGCAGCCATTCGTGGAATAGTGGCGCTGGGGTACCGTGGTGTGAATGTAACTATTCCTCACAAGGAACAGGTCATGCAGTATCTTGATGAGATTGATGAAAGTGCACGTCTGATTGGTGCGGTGAACACCATTGTCAATGAAGAAGGCAAGCTGACAGGGTATAATACGGATGGCATCGGTTATGTGCGTTCTTTGAAGGAAGAAGCTGTTCCGGAACTCGCAGGTAAGCGTATCGCTGTTCTAGGGGCTGGAGGAGCAGCAAGAGGTGTGATCTATGCCCTCGCTTTGGAGAAGCCTGATCGGATTAGTATTCTTAACCGTACAGCCGACAGAGCCGTTGCGCTTGCTTCAGATCTGCGGGCCCATGGACTGGGTGATATCACAGGTGGCGGAATGGAAGAAGCCGCTGCGGTGCTGGCTTCAGCCGATATTGTGATTAACACAACAGCCGCAGGCATGCATCCGCATGTAGATGACGTGCCTGTTGATCCTGCACTCATTCGAGCAGGCGCAGCAGTAAGTGACCTCATCTACAATCCATTGGAAACTCGCCTGCTCCGTGAGGCAAGGCAGCGTGGATGTACTGTGCACGGTGGCCTGGGTATGTTTATATATCAGGGCGCGGTAGCGTTCGAGCACTGGCTCGGCATCCCGGCTCCCGTGGAGACGATGAGACGAGCTGTGTTAGACAGTTTTTGATATTGTAAAATGAAAATAAGATTACACGATGACGAAGAGTGCAGAACCAATCTGAAGAAACGAAGTGCTCGCCTTTATCCCCGGATTTCCCCCTTTAGAATATGAAATGAAGAAATCTGGGGATAACAGTGATCGTAAGATGGTACTGCAATCGTAGTCACACTGTGTAAACTTTGTTAGTTCGTTTTATGAATGTAAAAATATAATTGAACGGTCAAGCCTCGGACAGACATTGTACTGTTACTGAGGTTTGCTCACCATAAGGAGTATGGAGTATTCATGTTAAACGGTAAACAAAAGCGCTTTTTGCGTTCACAAGCACATCATCTGACCCCTGTGTTTCAAATTGGTAAAGGGGGAACGAATGAGCACCTGTTCCGTCATATCGAAGATGCGATTGAGAAGCGTGAATTGATGAAAGTGCAAGTGCTGAACAACAATCTGGATGACAAAAATGAAATCGCGGAAGAAGTTGCCCGTGAAACAGGAAGCGAACTGGTGCAAGTCATCGGTAGCACCATCATCCTGTATAAAGAATCACGTGACAACAAACAAATTGAACTACCTAGGTAAGGGAGAGTGACACGGGTGAAGATCGGCATCATGGGTGGTTCGTTTGATCCGATCCACATGGGGCACCTGCTGGCAGCCGAAGCGGCCAGGGATTCATATGCATTGGATGAAATCTGGTTTATGCCATCCCATGTTCCTCCTCATAAACGCGGAACCGGGGCATCGGGACAGCAACGTCTTGAAATGACGGAAGCAGCAGTGAAAGATGTGCAGCACTACGAAGTGCTTGGCATCGAGATGGAGCTTGGCGGCGTGTCCTATACCATCGATACGATGAAGGAGCTGTGGAACCGTTATCCGGAGCATGAATTTTACTTCATTGTTGGAGCGGATATGGTGAACTATCTTCCCAAGTGGGAACAGATCGAAGAACTCGCTGAACGTTTGATCTTCATCGGTGTGGGACGCCCGGGATTCCAGCTGCATCTGGATGACCTGCCTGACGTATTACAGGATCGGGTACTGTTGGCTGAGATGCCTTTGGTGGACATATCATCCACAGCAGTACGCAGACGTTTCTCCAAAGGGCATTCCGTGCGCTTTATGATTCCTGACGCGGTCCATCAATACATTGTAAGGAGCGGTTTATATGGAACTAAGCCGTGACGAACTGATCCGCGCAGTTTCCGGTCAAATGCCGGAGAAGCGTTGGAAGCATACGCTTGGTGTCATGGAGTCGGCAGTAATGCTGGCTGAAAAATATGGTGCTGACCCTGTAAAAGCGGATCTGGCAGCGATATTGCATGATGTGGCCAAGTATTGGCCTGTATCGGAGATGGAAGCGGTCATCCGTGATAATGGATTGAACGAAGAACTTTTGCAGCATGACAAGCAGCTCTGGCATTCCGAAGTGGGTGCTTTTGTTGCAAAGCGTGACTACGGCATTAGTGATGCCGAAATTATTAATGCCATCCGCTGGCATACCTCAGGTCGGGTGGGCATGAGTCTGCTGGATAAAGTGGTGTGTCTGGCGGATTATATTGAGCCTGGGAGAGACTTCCCGGGAGTGGATCATATCCGTGAACAGGCTGAGCATAGTCTGGAAGAGGGTTTAATTGCCGGTTTTGACTCGACGATCAGCTTGCTGATCTCGCAGCGCCGTGTCATTTATCCTTTGACCATGTTGTCGCGAAATGACTTGATTGCACAATTATAGATTAAATTATGGAGGTTGGTTCATGACAGTATCATCGAAAGAACTTATGAATATGGCGGTTGCCGCCGCTGACGATAAAAAGGCATCCAACATTGTAGCGCTGGATCTGATTAACATCTCGCTGGTAGCGGATTATTTTGTTATCTGTCACGGGAATTCCGATACACAGGTACAGGCGATTGCAACAGAAATTCGCAAACAGGCACATGCAGCCGGAGTGAATATCAAAGGCATCGAAGGTATGGATTCTGCACGTTGGGTATTGATGGATATGGGTGATGTGGTTGTTCATATCTTCCACCGCGACGAGCGTGAGTATTACAACATTGAACGACTGTGGTCTGATGCCAAAGTGGTGGAAACGGTATGAGTTTGATCGCAGGAACAGTTGTCAATTTGCCGGTTTCACGTGAAGTGTCTCCGTTTGGCTACTTTTTGACGACAGGATCGGAAGATGTACTGCTTCACTATACGGAGCTTACACGGGACGTTAAAATTGGTGAAATGCTGGAGGTCTTTCTGTTCTTTGATACGGAAGATCGTCTCGCGGCAACCATGAAAAAACCATATCTCACACTCGGTGAAATGGGACGACTGGTTGTGGCTGATATTCATCCACGCCTCGGCTGTTTCCTCGAAATGGGGCTTGGACGGCAATTGCTGCTCCCGATTCGTGAATTGCCTGAGTTGGAAGAATTGCGTCCCCATGTAGGGGATGAAGTTTTTGTTCTTATGGAGCATGACAAGCAAGGACGTTTGCGGGCAAAATTGGCTGGGGAACGTGAGCTTGCGCCATTGTCTTTCCATGCGCCAACCTCTTGGGTGAACGAATGGGTTGAAGCAACAGTGTACAAG
Source organism: Paenibacillus sp. 1A_MP2 (assembly GCF_052244825.1). NCBI lineage: Bacteria > Bacillati > Bacillota > Bacilli > Caryophanales > Paenibacillaceae > Paenibacillus > Paenibacillus sp. 1A_MP2. The sequence goes on from NZ_JBQQCS010000001.1 coordinate 2,491,453, forward strand.
CCACTTCAGATGGGTACTTTTGTACTTGTTGACGGTGGTGTGCTCGGCTTTGGCGCGATCGGCATGATTCATTCCTCGGAGCGAAATCGTATGCTGCGTCTTGGTGAAAAGGTAAAATGCCGGGTAACCATGGTACGTGAAGACGGACGTGTCAATCTGGCGATGTCCCCTCTCAAAGAGGTGGGTCGCAATGAAGATGCGGACAAACTGCTCGCTTTCATGAAAGAGCGCCCTACGGGCGGCATGCCCTATTCGGATGCTACCCCGCCGGACATTATCAAGCAGCGTTTTGGCATCAGTAAATCTGCGTTCAAGCGTGCCTTGGGCAAACTGATGAAGGACGGTCTGGTCACTCAAAAGGAAAACTGGACCTATCTGACAGAGTCTGTACCCCAGGATCAGAACGAGGACAAGTAAGCAAACAGCTATCATGGATCAAGCATGTGCTTGAATCCACACGTAAAGGCAGGGCAAGGCTGGGTGAACTCCGGACGCCCCTGCTTTTTCTTTTGTTCAAATGAGCTTCGAAAATGAAATTGAAAGTGCGGTGCCTGACATGTCTTACCGGAAATTTGCCTATGTGTACGATGAATTAATGGAGGATATGCCTTATCCGGACTGGATAAGGTTTGCGAGAACGGCTTGGGAACGGCATGGCATGCCAAAAAGTGTGGCTGAACTGGGCTGCGGTACCGGTTCAATTACGATCCCCCTGGTGAACTCCGGCTTCGAAGTTACAGGCATTGACCTGTCAGCGGACATGTTGTCTGTTGCACGCAGTAAAATGGAGGCTACACCTCAAGGTCACCGCTTATATCGGGAGGGCAGCGTCCGCTGGGTGCAGCAGGATATGCGGGACTGGAGAGTACCGGAGCCCGTGGACTCGGTGATATCGTTCTGTGATTGCGTGAATTATTTGCTTGAAAAGAAGATGTTGTCCGTACATTTCAGCGTACTTACGAGATGCTGAAGCCTGAGGGGACTTTCCTGTTTGATGTACATCATCCGAATACCCTTATTCGATACGAAGAGGAGCAACCTTTTGTGTTGGATGAACGCTCCGTGTCGTATATTTGGACCTGTGATATGGATCATGATCGGTGTGAGATTGAGCATCATCTGAGTATCTTTTCGCGTGCGGCTGAGAGTGGCAAGGATATGTACCAGCGGTTTGAAGAGGTTCATGTTCAGCGTGCATACGATCCAGACTGGATGAAGCTGGAGCTCACGAAGGCTGGTTTCAGAGATGTGCGTGTGTATGCTGATTTTGAGTGGAAAGAAGCGGGAGAAGGCGCACAGCGTCTGTTCTATGTAGCTGTGAAATAAGATTATGATGTTGAACTGTCCTTATGATACATAGGGGCAGTTTTTGTTACAACAGATAGCAAACGGAAAATAAGAAGGTTATATGAACTCTACTTTGATCTGATGCTGAGAGAGAATCAAGTGTACTTATCGTCAATACAATAACCAGGAACACATTCAGTGGACGATGGATAACCTGAAAGAAGGAATCAAGCGATTCCGGTCGTCTTGATGTGTATACTCATGCATGGCATTGTTTATAGTCAACAAACAGTGTAATATTGACTTTAATGCTTCTTTTTTATATAATGTTCCCGATCATATCGTATACATATTTCGATGATAAGGATCAGTAGTGAGTCCTGTACATGACAGAGAGCCGGCGGTTGGTGCAAGTCGGTTGACAGTATTTCACGAACTCGCCTTGGAGAAATGCGGTGATTACACCATCTTGCAACCGACCGAAGCAACACTCGTGTTCAGGAATGGAAATCCGCATCGGTTAACCGCCGTTACAGGTCCAAAGGGAGTGGATGACGAAGCACGATCGTCCGCTAACTAGGGTGGTACCACGGGAATTCAACCTCTCGTCCCTAGCGCTGCAAACGCTACGGGATGCTGAGGTTTTTTTGTTGCAATAAATGTGAATAACCAGAGGAGGAACAATAGATGAGCGAGAATCAACAGCCAAAACACGGCTATAAGCCACAAGTTATGGAAAAAAGTTGGCAGCAATACTGGGATGACAATAAAACGTTTAAAACGGGTGAGGACCCTTCTAAACCGAAGTTTTACGCACTGGATATGTTTCCGTATCCATCCGGCTCAGGCCTGCACGTAGGTCACCCGGAAGGATACACGGCAACGGATATCGTATCCCGTTTCAAACGTATGCGCGGCTTTAATGTACTGCATCCAATGGGTTGGGACGCTTTCGGCCTGCCTGCCGAGCAGCATGCATTGGATACGGGTGAACATCCGCGTGATATCACCTTCCGTAACATTGATAATTTCCGTCGTCAGATCAAATCACTCGGTTTTTCCTATGACTGGGATCGGGAGATCAGCACAACAGACCCTGAATATTACAAATGGACGCAATGGATCTTTATCCAGTTGTACAATAAAGGCCTGGCTTATGTTGATGAAGTACCTGTTAACTGGTGCGAAGCTTTGGGTACGGTACTGGCGAACGAAGAGGTTATTGACGGCAAGAGTGAGCGTGGTGGACATCCGGTCGTTCGTAAACCAATGCGCCAATGGGTATTGAGAATTACGGAATATGCAGAGCGTTTGCTGGAAGATCTGGAGGAGCTGGACTGGTCAGAGAGCATCAAGGATATGCAGCGCAACTGGATCGGCAAATCGACCGGGGCTGAAGTTACTTTTGCCATTGAGGGTCATGAAGAAGTTATCAAAGTGTTTACGACACGTGCAGATACGTTGTTCGGCGCAAGTTATGCTGTATTGGCACCTGAGCATGAGCTGGTGGATGTCATTACAACCCCAGAACAGCGTGAAGCAATCAAGGCATATCAGGAACAGGCTGCTCGCAAGAGTGATCTGGAACGCACCGACTTGGCTAAAGACAAATCAGGTGTGTTCACAGGAACTTACGCAATCAATCCGGTAAACGGAGCGAAGGTACCTATCTGGATCGCCGATTATGTTCTGGCTGGTTACGGCACAGGGGCAATCATGGCCGTTCCGGGGCATGACACTCGTGACTGGGAGTTTGCGAAACAGTTTGGTCTGGACATCATCGAGGTTGTACAGGGTGGCGACGTAACCCAAGAAGCGTATTCCGGAGACGGACCGCATGTGAACTCCGATTTCCTGAACGGATTGAACAACGAAGAAGCGATTGCGAAGATGATTGCCTGGTTGGAAGAGAACGGTAAGGGACAAGGCAAAACGACCTATCGTCTGCGTGACTGGTTATTCAGCCGTCAGCGTTACTGGGGTGAGCCAATCCCGATTCTGCATCTGGAAGACGGAACGATGAAGACGGTGCCGGAAGATCAGCTGCCTTTACTGCTGCCAGATATTGACCAGATCAAACCTTCGGGTACTGGAGAATCACCGCTGGCGAATGTTACGGAATGGGTTAACACCGTAGATCCGGAAACAGGAATGAAAGCTCGTCGTGAGACGAACACGATGCCACAATGGGCCGGTAGCTGCTGGTATTACCTGCGCTTTATCGATCCACACAATGACAAGGAACTGATCTCTCAGGAGAAACAGCAGCAGTGGCTGCCGGTTGATCTGTACATTGGGGGAGCTGAGCACGCGGTGCTTCACTTGCTGTACGCTCGTTTCTGGCATAAAGTGCTGTATGATCTGGGTGTGGTGCATACCAAAGAGCCATTCCACAAATTGGTCAACCAAGGCATGATCCTGGGAACCAACAACGAGAAGATGAGTAAATCCCGTGGTAACGTTATTAACCCGGATGAGATCGTCAATGAATTTGGTGCAGACACATTGCGTCTGTATGAAATGTTTATGGGGCCTTTGGAGGCTACAAAACCGTGGAACGCTAACGGGGTTGAGGGCATGCACCGCTTCCTGTCACGTGTATGGCGTCTGTTCATCAATGAAGATACAGGTGCAATCAATGACAAGATTACAGCAGATGGTGGTACCGATGAGTTCAAACGGACGGCTCAGAAAACCATCAAAAAGGTTACAGAGGATCTGGAACATCTGCGTTTCAACACAGCAATCAGCCAGTTGATGATTTTCATCAACGATGCATACAAAGCAGATACGCTGTCACGTGAAGCGATGGAGAACTTTGTACAGTTGCTGGCACCACTGGCACCACATATGGCAGAGGAGCTGTGGAGCCGTCTCGGTCATGAAGGTGGAATCTCTTACGTAGCTTGGCCTGAGTATGATGAGTCCATGACGGTGGATGCCGAAGTGGAGATTGTTGTTCAAGTGAATGGCAAAATTGTAACTCGTGCTACGATCGCGAAGGATCTGGACGCACAGGGCATGCAGGACTTTACAATGGAACTGGCACCTGTGAAGCAGGCACTGGAAGGCAAGACCGTTCGCAAGGTCATTGCCGTTCCAGGCAAACTCGTTAATATTGTTGCCGGTTAATCTCACCGGCTTTGAATAGCTCATCCAGCTTCAATAAATCTTCATCATATTTGTCATGAGTCGTCTGGATCAGGCTGTCAAAAACACCATCTAGACTCACCTTCAGCAGGGCTAGTGCCTGTGCGGTGATGCCGCCAGGTACAGCCACGCGAGCCTGAAGTTCTTGCGGTGTATATCCTCCCTCGGTGAGCAGCTTGCCTGTTCCCAGGAGCATCTCGCCAGCAAGAGCGCAGGCATCGGCTCGCTTGATATCTGTGAGCTTGACAGCACTCTCGATCCATTGCTCCAGAAAGAACGATATGAATGCAGGTCCGCAGCTGGAGAAGTCGGATGTGATCCGGGTACAGGCTTCATCCACTTGATAGGGTCTGCCGATATGACTGAGCAGCCCTTCCAGCAAAGCGCGGTCTTCGGTAGTCATTCGCTCACCGTGTATACACAGGGACGCTCCGCTGCCGACCTGGTGCGTAACACTGGGGATCACTTTGGAGACTTTGCAAGGAAGTGAAGATTCCAGATGGCGCAGCTGCACGGGACTGGTGATCGAGACGATTATATGATTGGGATTCACGACAGGCAGGATGTCGTCAATGACATGTTTGAATTCAAGCGGCTTCACGCATAGAAAGACGATATTGCTGCGGATGACGGTTTCCCGGTTGCTCTGTGATTCATGCAGACCAGGGTAACGGAGGGCTAGCTGCCGTACTTTGGAAGGGGTTCGATTGCTGGCGGCGATCTGCCGTGGCTCAAGTGCACCGGATTGAATCAAGGCATAGATCAGCAGGCTACCCATGCTGCCGGTTCCGATAAATCCAACCTTCATTGTTCAGGCCTCCTTTCATGCTTTACGGTAATGGCGCAGTTCTTTCCCTCTAGTGTATGCGTCAGGACCTGCTTGACATGACATGAAAAAAGTACAGCTTGGTTTACCAGGCAAGTCCAACGGTTCGGAAGCACCGCCCGTGTTCAGAATAGATTTATTTTGAATCCAGGGAGAGGTGTGGAAGACATGAGATGGAACAAGGGAATGACCATTGCTGCTGCGGTGGTTGGATGTATATTGATATTATGGTCGGGCAAAAGTGAACAGCCACCTTCTGGCTGGGAACCTATGCAGCTCGCCACCGAGAAGCCGACGATAGTGCAGGAAACCTCTGCTGTACAGTCGGCTACTTTGGTTCAGGAACAAACAAAGGCTCCCGGTGCAGATCAGAGACCTTCAACTACTGAGGCCTCCACAGAGACGAACCAGATTAATGCCACGACGGAAAAGGTAGCTAATCAGAGCAATGCAGGCAACAACCAAATGGATGTTTCAATAGGTGTGGCAGAAACGAAATCGGATGTACCTGTGGTTTCACCAGACAATAATCAAGCATTGGTCGGCAATGAAGCTGTTGACAATGGTAAAATTGATGTCAATACAGCTCCTGTAGTCAAGCTTATGGACCTCCCTGGAATTGGGGAGAAAAAGGCGCAAGCCATTATTGATTATCGTAATTCGCATGGACCTTTTACCAAAGTCAGCGACCTGACTAAAGTGAAAGGAATCGGAATGAAAATGCTGGAGAAAATGGCTCCTTATGTGCAGATCAGGTAGTAACAATATATTAAATATCACGATATAAGTTGGATTTGAAATGACATTACAGCAATCGTAAGGTTTTCTGTACGCTGAGTGTCTGGATGACATCTATATGGATTCAACTTGTATCGGACGGGAGGGAAACGGTAATGAGTACAACAGACGTACGCAAAGACTGGGATACGTATTTCATGGACATCGCATATATGGTCTCAACCCGTTCCCGCTGTTCACGCCGTCATGTTGGCGCCGTACTTGTTCAGGGGAAGAAACTGCTTGGAACAGCTTATAATGGTGCGCCCATGGGAGTTCCGGACTGCTCTGAAGCAGGGTGCATGATCTCGGAAGAATATGAGCTGGTAGTGACCGACGGTCAGGAGGAAATGGTCAAAAAGCAACGCTGTATTCGTACCATTCATGCGGAGCAGAATTTGCTTTTGTTCACTGATCGCATTGACCGCGAAGGCTCTTCTGTATATGTTACGGATGAACCTTGCTGGACTTGCTCCAATATGCTCGCGAATAGCGGCATTACAGAAATCGTATTTCATCGCCCATATCCCAAGGATACAGGCAAGGTTACGGACATGATGAAGCAAAAAGGCATTACGTTTCGCCGACTGGAAAATTACCAGGCTCCGCGTGAGACGATGATGACGGTAAGTAACTAGAACACATATAATATCAAATTTGCGGGGAAGAACCTCCGGTTGCTGGAACAGCTGCCGGGGTTTTTCTGTGTTCATACGCGTGAAAAGAAGGAGGCAAAGAAAATGAAAGGCAGACCTTTACTGGTATTTACCGTCTGCTGGTTATGCGGTAGCGGGATGGCATGTGCGTTATCAGGCTGGTCCCTGTTCATAGGAATGATTGGCGCTCTCGTTTGTCTGCCGTTGTTGCTACGAATGATTGATATACGCGGTTGGCCCATCTTGTTACTGATCGTAGCACTCATCGGCGGTGCTGTGCACTGGGAATGGAATGATACGCGGAATCGGAGCAGTCTGCCCGAGATCACACATACGGCTGCAGAGGATTTGGATGGTTATGCAGCTACATTTGAAGGAACCCTGATGTCGGATGTACGCATAGATGGGGATCGGGCCGATTTTGAAATGCAGATTACCTCCATGCTCCCGCAATCCGATATAACATCGGCATCAGCGTCAGAAGCGCGAACTGAGCCTAACTTGAGAGAACGTCTGATGGTCCAAGTCCGTCTGGCTGAGGAAGAAGAACAGCAGGTAGCAGCAGGCTGGAAGCGAGGGGATACGATAACGTTGACGGGTTCGCTTGCGCTTCCCGGCGAAGCCAGAAACTTTGGCGGATTTGACTATCAAAATTACTTAAGGACTCTTCATATCCATTGGTTGTTTAAAGTGAAGGGTGCCAACTCGGTAACGAACATTGCGCCTGAAGGGCTGGGGAAATTCAATATTCTTCGGTGGAATGACGTGGTCAGACATAAGCTCGGCTTAGCTGTAGAACAGTTATTCCCCGAACCTCATGCTGGCTACATGAAAGGTCTGATTATCGGGATGTCTAAAGATATCGATCCAGATACATATGGTCAGTTTTCACAACTTGGTTTAACTCATATCTTGGCGATCTCCGGAACACATGTTGCAGTGTATGTGGCATCGCTGCTGCTCCTTTTATCCTGGCTTAGGTTAACCCGGGAAACATCGCTCACCATTGTGTTGCTGCTAATACCAGCATACGTACTGTTGTCCGGGGTTCACCGTCGGTCATTCGTGCGGGAATTATGTCGATGATTGGTTTGTATATGGCGCGGCGTGGGCTTGCCAGGGATGGCTTGCAGATGATCAGTGCAGCAGCGTTGTTGATGATGTGGTGGAACCCTTATTTTTTATTAAGTGTGAGCTTCCAGCTATCCTTTCTGGTAACAGCCGGACTGATGATCTATATGCCGCTGATTAATCGACTATTTAGCAGTTGGCCCAAAGGACTTGCAGCAACAGCTTCCGTGACGGTAACGGCACAGCTGATTTCTTTTCCGGTAACGATTCTGTATTTCAACCAGTTTTCACTGCTGTCATTTGTTGCAAACTTCCTGCTAGTCTCCTTGATTAGCGCGATTGTGCTTCCGCTTGGAACGGTTGCCCTGATTTTATCGCTTCTTTGGATGCCTCTTGCTAAACCGTTGGCGTGGACTGCTATTTTGCTGAACAAAATGACCTTTGCAAGTATGGAGTGGATGAACAGCTTGCCGGGCTTTGTGCTGATCTGGGCTACACCTTCGTTGCTGTGGATTGCAGCATATTATGCTGTTCTCTATGCGCTTTTGCGTACCCTTCATCGCGGCTCAGGTGAACAGCCTATTGCCCAGGGCACAGAAGAGGACACGGCTCCTCTGGTTCATCGGCATGCTGGAGGATCGTCCAGAGCAGCTCTGGGTCTATCTGCGTTGTCTAACGCATCATCACCATCACAAGGATTAAATAAAGGTGGACGTGAAGCTAATCATGGTTCAATGACCACATTAAGTGCAAGCATTGCGTGGCCGGAATATAGCAGTGCATTTGCTGCGCGTGGAGCGGGTTTTTACTCTGGTGAACGGATGAACTTCTTCCACAAATGGATGTGTGCCCTGTTGGCCATTAGCTTTGTAGCGGGACTATGGTGGGCATACCAGACGCCCCAGCCTGCGGGTGCGGGAGTGGTGCAATTTTTGGATATTGGACAAGGCGACAGCACACTAATTACAACTCCCGGAGGTAAACATATTTTGGTCGATGGCGGGGGCACGGTCCAGTTTGGAAAGTCCGAACAATCCTGGAAGACACGGCGTGATCCATATGAAGTAGGGGTCAAGGTGGTAGTTCCTTTATTGAAAAAACGGGGCATTCATCGGCTGGACGCCGTAATCGTAACCCATGCTGATCAGGATCATGCCGGGGATTACAGGCGGTGCTCGAACAAATTCCGGTGGAACGATTCATGTTCAATGGGACAACCAGCGGTACAGCCAATTTTGAGAAATTGCTGGATACAGTTATCGAGAAGAAGATTCCGTTATATGCCATTCGCCAAGGGATGTCCTACGCGCCGGATGAAGAGACCAGATTACATTTTATATATCCGGATCTGGAGAAAACGATGGATACAGGAGAAAGATTGCCCGTTTCGGAACATCAGAATCATGACTCGGTTGTCTTTATGCTGGACATGGCAGGCGCCTACCTATTGTTCACAGGAGATATGGATGCTGCAGCCGAGCAGGATCTGCTCTATATGATTCAGGATGGATCGCTCGCAGCCTCATTTGGACAGCAGGGTGCAAATGCTGCATTAGCAGATGTTTCTGTTCAGGAGATGTTTACACGTCAGGCGGGGAGAATCATGAGGATGCTCCGGTCACCATTGATGTGTTAAAAGTTGCACATCACGGGAGCAAAACTTCTTCTACCGAAGCTTGGTTACAGTACTGGAATGCATCGGCTTCCGTGATATCTGTAGGAGCCAACAATACATATGGACATCCCAATTCTGGAGTGCTTGAACGTCTTGTGGATTCGGGTACAGACATCTATCGTACAGACCAGATGGGGGAGATTCAGATGAGGATTAAAGATGGGGAGATTGATGTGCGCTATAAACTAGAGGGTGGATGACGTTACCTTTATGACTAGATAGATAATTCATCTTAAGTAATGAGTTACCTTTTCTTACTTCTTATAGTAGAGGAAGATCTACAACGAATGGTTGGAACGCTAATAATCCCTTAGGGGAGCTGACTAATTGAATTATTTTCTTGCCTTCAAAATGCCTACTGTTAAGCTAATTATCGTAACACTGAATATGTTTAGTATATAATCGATTTCATTCCATGTTTTATGCTGTATCCCAATATTAAATACAATTATTAACAAATTATAGAGAACAAATAATCCTAAAAAGTATTTTAAAAAGATTTTTAATTTCATTTAATCTGCCACATTTCTATTTAAAGTGTGTTACAGGACTAACTCTCTTCAACTTTGGTTGTTGTATCCAAGGACAGGATTTACCACTAAGTGTATATATTTTCTATTTTATATTATTATTTGAATTGAATTGTATTCGCTTTGTTAATTTAATGTAAGTTATGGTATTACAGTTTCAATAACAAGTTGGTAATCACATTTGCACGTAGAATAATATAACAAAAGCCCGCTATCCGTTATACTCCTCGGGGAGAATACCGGAAAGAGGGCCATTTTTTAAACATTTGGGAATAATGTAAGAATTATTCAACGCCATCTTTGAAATGTTTGCTCCAATGTTTGTCGCCTTTGTGCAACAGATCTTCCACCGTTTTCTCAAGCGTCAGCAAGAGCTGTGCTCGTACATCAAGCACGGTTTCTCTGTACAAGCGTTCTTCCGTTCCGACGATTTTGTCGCCGTATAATGCTTGTGCAGCGGTGTACTTCCGATGTTCCTCAACCAGAGTATCAATAGACTGCAATGCATGTTCCACAAAATGGGATATGCTTTGATATTCTTTGGGCATTTGTTCTTTTAACGCTTGAATTTTTGCAAGAGCTGGCATGCTCATCACCTCGTGTTATGAATGTAAATTTACAATACACTGTTTTCATGAAAATTACATTAAAATGAGCTTAAATTTGTACAAAATTTGAACTTTTTTATTTTCAATGCTATAAGTGTTGTTAGCTATAATGTATGCCATTGTGATTAAATTGAGTCGTGTAAGTACTGGAATGACTTTTGAGCTGGCTTGATGACTCGTTATGCAATTTCTGTTATTCTAAGAGAAGATTTCAGCGGCCCCAATACATAAGCCGTTATTTTGTTATGGCAATATAAAAATATACTTAACTTTGCAACAATTTTATTGATGGTCACGTCTGTAAGGTTGCAGGGAGAGGGGGATCCTTTGTGGTAGAGCCGGAACTCATCAGAGCCGCTCAATCGGGCGATCGCGACGCTCTAATTACCCTATTGCGGGACATTGAACAGCATGTTTATCGGACCGCATATTACATTCTAAATAATGAACAGGACGCTTTGGATGCTGCTCAGGAAGCGTTGATCCGAATTTACACCAAGATTAACTCATATGAGGAAAAGGCCCAGTTTAAGACATGGGTACAGCGCATCGTCACGAATATCTGTATTGATAAATTCAGAAGAACCAAGCCTTCCGTCTCCATTGACGAGCATGATATGGTTTTTCAGGACAATCAGGACGTGGAATTCGAAGTGATGTCCACGTATGTGGCAAAGGATATACAGGATGCTATTAATAAGCTACCTGAGCATCACCGTACCGTTATTGTTCTAAGATATTTGCAGGACTTATCCTATAACGAAATTGCGGATTGCCTCGATCTTCCGTTGAATACGGTTAAATCTTATTTATTTAGAGCCAGACAACAATTACAGAATCTACTACAGGAGTATCAGAAAGGTGGTGTGACAGGATGAAATGCGAAGAGGTGGTGGAATGGATGCACCGGTATCTGGATCATGATCTGGGCGAGGCCGAAACCGCGCAGATGCTACAGCATGTAGCCCAATGCGCGGAGTGCGCCGAAAATTTTAGTTTGCTCAGAGCTCTCTCCAGAGAACTGGAAGATTTGCCGCAGGTAACCCCGAGATTCAGTCTGGTTGACGCCATTATGCCGCAATTGGATGCAATCGACGAAGCGAAAAGAGAACAAAGCAGTACTATACAGGAAATGAGTCCTGTCCCTGCTGCATTTGAGAATTTACAGCGTTCAAGTGAGCGGAAACCGAAGCAAAAATGGTTGAATTCCATGGCTGGTCGGATGTCCTTGGGTGCAGCAGCAGCAGCTGTTGTTCTCGGTATAGCAATCTTTGGATATCAGCCAGAGAAGATAGAGAATGCCGAAGTGATGATGAGCACTGGAAGTAATCAAGAAGGCGGAAATACCGATCAAAATCCAGTGAGCAGAGAGATTAACAACGATGAACCATCCGCTGCATCGAGTGATAGCAGTTCATTAATTGAAGATTTTAACCAGCCATTTGTTGAAGATAAAAAACTTCAAGAGACTGCTCCTGAGGAAGATGGCTCCGAGAAGGCACAGGAACCTGTAATAAAGGAAAATCCAACGCCTAAACAGCCAGCTTCCGGGTCCGAAACGAACAAGAGTACTGATACGAAGGGCACTCCTTCCAGTTCCGATTCTGCTGATAGTACGAAAAGTGTAAATCAGCAAAAAAATGAGGATACAGGAACTGCTACCGCACCACCAGCAGGCACTGATGGAAACGGAGCAACGGAGCCTGAAACTGGGGACGCACAATCATTCACTTCTCAGGATATGCCCGACATTAAGGTAGAAGAGCCAACGGAGAGTACGACGACTCCTGATTCCGAGACGGGCATGGATGCAGCGGGAGGCAACAAAGGATTCGCTGCCACAGATTCGGGTGCCCTTTCCAATACAACTCCAAAAGAATGGAAGTCACCAGATGGCTCCTATCTGGTCATGCTGCTCGACGATCAGATCAGCATCTACTCTAAATCTGCCAATGACCCGGATGTGCTTAATTTGGTCGAGCAGCGAAATGTGGGTGGTACGCTAAAATCTGCGAGTTGGTCCACGGATAGTACCGTATTCAATTATGAGACGGATAAAGATGGGACAACAGTGAAGAAATCATTTAATGTTTCCACTGCTTCGAGTGGAACTTCTGCCAAATAGGCGGTAAATCACACATTTGGACTCCAGACTTGCCGAACATTTCTGTTGCATTGAGAATATACTGGGAGTAACAACAACGTCCTATCTCAGTTACAACAACTGACGTCGTATGACCGCTATACCAGCCTTTTCTAGAATTGTTGGTGTTAGCGTTTATATAGATGTAGGACAGGGGGCCTTCATCCGTTAAGCGGATGTAAGGTCCCTTTGTTGTCTGTCACGTTTTCTGGTAGGATAAGAGGATAAGGGGGCACCGTGATGGATGTAAAGAGTGCGACAAAGGCAATACGTAGTGGGGAAACGGCTCCGGTATATGTGCTGTACGGAACGGAGAAATACCAGATACAGCAATTTACGGATATGTTAAAAGAACAGGTTATTGAAGAAGAACACCGTGATTTTGCAATCATTCCATATGATCTCTCCGAAACAGCTGTGGAGGTGGTCATTGAAGAAGCGGAGACGGTTCCTTTTCTTGTTCCACGTAAACTTATCATTGTTCGCGATGCCAATTTGTTTACAGCGGGCAAGGATTCTAAAATTGATCACCAGGTTGACAGACTGCTTACATATATGGACAATCCGGCAGATTATAGTACTATAGTTTTCCTGGCACAAGGGGATAAGCTGGATGAACGTAAAAAACTGGTGAAGGCAGCCAAGAAACAAGCGGTTGTCCTTGCATTTGCTCCGCTGAGCGGTGAGGAGCTGCTGAGTTGGATTATAAAGCTGGCGAAGCAACGGGATGTTTCTTTTGAAGCTGGAGCGGCTGAAACGCTTGTGAGTTATGCAGGAACAGGCCTGCAGACGTTATCTGCGGAAGTGGACAAGTTGTGTTTGTTCGCTGGTAACGGAGGCACGATCAAACGCGCAGATATCGAATCACTGGTGGCACGAAGTACGGAGCAGAATGTATTCGCAATGGTGGAAGAGCTTGCTAACTTGAGGCTGGAGAAGGCTTTGGGCCTTTTTTATGAGCTTCTGAAGCAGCGTGAAGAACCAATCAAAATTGCAGCGTTGATCGCCCGTCAATTCCGAATCATGATCCAGGTGAAAGAGTTAGGTCAGCAGAGTTACTCTCAACAGCAGATTGCCAGCCAGCTTGGTCTGCATCCGTACGCTGTGAAGATCGCCGGCGAGCAGGCACGTAAATTTCAGGCGGAACGTTTAAGGCTGATTTTGAGTCATCTCAGTGAACTGGATTATCAGATGAAGACAGGGGCAGTGGATAAAGTGTTGGGATTGGAGTTGTTCTTGTTAAGGCTTGGTGCATAAACATAGATATAACGGTAAGACAAAGCGGCCTCTATTCCGTTGATCGTATGATCATCCGAATAGAGGCCGCTCTGTATGTGGGAAGCTTATAGAATCAGATACTAAAAAATCCTGAAAGCTCTTGCTGTTCAGGATTTTTCCATTAGATCGTATAAGTAACGCTTCTTACGCTTGTGCGGAAAGAGCGTTCAGTTTTTTCGCCAAGCGAGACTTTTTGCGGGCTGCAGCATTTTTATGAACCAGACCTTTAGTTACAGCCTTGTCCAGCTTTTTGGAAGCAGCTTGAATCGCAGCTTTTGCAGTATCAACTTCGTTACTTACCAGAGCAGCATCAGCAGCTTTAACAGCTGTACGGAGTGCAGATTTCTGGGAAGCGTTGAGTGCGCGGCGCTTGTCGCTCGTTTTTACGCGTTTAACAGCGGATTTGATGTTTGGCATTACATTCACCTCCTGTAAGGCATTTGCATGAATACAAACGTTTCACAACTTAAAATATTCTAGCATGCTGGCATGCAAATTGCAACAGATTTTCCTATGATGTTCGATAGTGCTGCATAAAGCACACCATTTTCCCACACAATATGCTCAAATGCGGTAAGGGAGGCAGGGACAGATGACACTGGATTTGCAAAATTATGCAGTTCGCACCGACTTGGCGATTGACTCCAAGGAAATGGCGCAGGGTGGGCAGAAGCAGACGATTCCCGGGCTACGGGAAGATGTGGAAAAGAAAGATGGTATCACTATCACGCGTATTGACGTGCTGGATGAAGCAGCTGCTACAGCCATTGGACGTGTGAAGGGGCACTACGTCACATTGGAGGTCCCTTCGCTTCGTAATGGGGATACCGATCTTCAGGAACGGGTGGCTGCAGAATTTACGCGAGAGATGGAAGATTTTTTGGCAAAGGCAGGCATCAACAAGACCTCCAAGGTGCTGATTGTCGGTTTGGGCAACCTGAACGTCACACCCGATTCACTGGGTCCGCTGGTTGTGGAGAATTTAATGGTTACGCGCCAGTATTTTGAACTGGTACCGGATCAGGTTGCACCCGGTTATCGTGAAGTCAGTGCTATTGCGCCGGGCGTATTGGGCACAACAGGTATTGAATCCAGTGACATCGTGCAAGCGATTGTGGACCGGACGAAGCCGGATGCAATTATTGCGATTGATGCACTGGCCTCACGCTCCCTGGAACGTGTCAATACAACGATTCAGGTCGCAGACATCGGCATCCATCCTGGCTCGGGCATTGGCAACAAGCGACGTGGATTGACACGTGAAATATTGGGTGTTCCCTGCATCGCCATCGGTGTGCCTACCGTATGTTATGCGTCCACTATCGTGAATAACGTCATTGAAATGATGCGTACTCATTTTAGACAAGAGACCGATCAGACGAAACAGATCATGGGCATGCTGGACGATATCGGTGAAAATGACCGCCTCAGTTTAGTAAAAGAAGTATTGGAGCCGCTGGGTCATGATCTGATTGTAACCCCCAAGGAAATCGACGAATTTGTCGAAGATATTGCCAATATTATTGCAACAGGTCTGAACGCAGCTCTCCATGATGCGGTAAATGCTGAGAATGTAGCTGCCTACACTCATTAATTGAAATTTGTAAGTTAAATGTTTGAGGCTCCTGAGAAGAAGGTCCGAATCTATCGGACTTTCTTTTTGTGCAATCTTCTTTTTCCTGTTCTATCAAATCTGGCAGGCTCATAGAGTTGAAGTATAAGCGTTGTCCAGCAGGGAAGGAGACAGAAGCAATGAACAAAATATTGGCATGGAATATTGGTAAATGGAAAAAAGATGTTTGCACGTGCTGGCCATGGGCCGTACGTTGTTGTTGCTTATGATTATATCGGCTTTGTTTTTTGTAGTCCTCGGTCTGGGAGGTATGGCAGAGAAGCGTTTGAATAACTCGCCAGTCTCTTCTATGAAAGGATTTGCGGGAGCTGTATCAAGCAGCTTTTTTGTGGACATGCTCGGCATGGAGATGCCGCATCTAACTCAAAAGGAACAAGCTTCTGCATTTTCTGGTGAAAATCTCACTTCGTTTGTATTTCAACTGCTAACGAATGTGAACCCCAGGATCCCAAAAGCCTGATTGCTAGGGAAATGCCAGGCATGGGTTCCAATCAACCTGTACTGCTTCGACCAGGGTCAGGTAACGCCAAGGCTGAAGCCCCA
Source organism: Paenibacillus sp. 1A_MP2 (assembly GCF_052244825.1). NCBI lineage: Bacteria > Bacillati > Bacillota > Bacilli > Caryophanales > Paenibacillaceae > Paenibacillus > Paenibacillus sp. 1A_MP2. The sequence continues at coordinate 2,507,630 of NZ_JBQQCS010000001.1, forward strand.
GAAGATTATCAGCCGGGTCCGGGACTCATTGATACCGCCTCCGCAGGCGGTGGAAAGTCAGGTGGCGAGCAGCATGTTCCGCCGGGTCAGGATAATACCGATCCATCCAATCCCCAGGAACCGGGGGATGGCGAAGTCAAGGGAGATCCACCACCGCAGAGTGGCGGGAAGAATGAACCTAGTACACCAACGACAGGGAAAAAAGCGGTCCTTGTCTATCATTCCCACCCACGTGAAGGATACAACCCACTTTTGGGCACGAAAAGTGACAATCCTTCCTCTGGTAAATCTACGGGCAATGTTTTTCAAGTGGGAACCTACTTGTCCGACAGTCTGGAGAAGCTGGGCATTGGCGTGGAACACGCGCAGGAAGATTACCCGACCAAGGTTAAGGATTATAACTGGAATTATTCCTATAAATACTCCCGACAGACCGTGAAAGCTGCACTTGCTCAAAATGACGATCTTACGTACCTCATCGACATTCACCGTGACTCACAGCGTCATAACAAAACAACGACGACCATTAATAATCTGGGCTATGCCAAAGTATATTTTATTATTGGACATGAAAATCCAAACTGGCAGCAGAATGAAGCCTTTGCAGCGAAAATCCATAAAAAGCTGGAAGCCAAATATCCAGGGGTATCTCGCGGCGTGTGGGGTAAGGACGGTGGCGGAGCCAACAATGGCGAGTACAACCAGACGCTTTCACCCAACAGCATATTGATTGAGATTGGCGGCATCGACAATACAGCTGCTGAACTGGAGCGGACATCCAAAGTGCTCGCCGACATGATTGCAGAGGTGTACTGGGATGATCAGAAGGTGGACAAAGCGAGTGCGGAAAAAACATCTCAAGGCGGCTAGTATTCTTAAATAGAAGAATCAAAGATATAACAGGAGGCGAGGAATGTGTCCAGATTCGGTAAAAGATTGTTTTCCATCTGTGTATTAATGTTGCTGGGTGTTCTGTTTGGAATGCAGCTGGCAGGCAGCAACTTTAATAGAGGCGATGATTCGGCCGGCAACCCTGCAGTTGTGAAAACTCAGCCGGTGTCACCGTCTGCCGAATCTGTTCCGACCGAGCCTGTACAACAGGAGGTCAAAGAACCTCCAGCTGTACCTGTTCCGACACCGAGTCAGGTGCTTGGCGCAGAACAGAGTAAAGCACCCGTGGACGTGCTTGCCGACAAAACGGCAGGACTTCTTCAAAATCTGTCTCATAACGGAATGAAGTGGGTTGTATCCTTATTTAGCGGAGTCGCTGAATAAAAGACGTTGAAATACAGGCAAAATAAACCCTTGGGAGCTTGCGAATATGACGCATATTATAAAGTTGAGACAACGCGGGATTGATGCACCCTGCATCAACTGTTATAATGAAGTGATTGACACTAGGCTGTTTCTGGGGGTAAGGAATGACTGACATTCGGGCAAGACAACGTAAAATTCGTAACTTTTCTATTATTGCACATATAGATCACGGCAAATCAACACTTGCGGACCGGATCTTGGAGTACACAGGTGCGCTCACTTCACGTGAAATGCAGGAACAAGTTCTGGATAAGATGGACCTTGAACGCGAACGTGGAATAACGATCAAGCTACAAGCAGTAGCACTGACTTACAAAGCAGATGACGGTGAAGAGTATTTATTGAATCTGATTGATACACCGGGACACGTAGACTTCACGTATGAAGTCTCACGTAGTCTTGCTGCATGTGAAGGTGCTCTGCTGGTTGTGGATGCGGCTCAGGGAATTGAAGCCCAAACACTTGCCAACGTGTATCTGGCATTGGATAACAACCTTGAAATTTTACCGGTTATCAACAAAATTGACCTTCCAAGTGCTGATCCTGAACGGGTGAAACAGGAAGTGGAAGATGTCATTGGCTTGGATACAAGCAATGCAGTTCTGGCTTCGGCCAAAGCAGGAATCGGAATTAAAGAGATTCTGGAGCAAGTTGTACAGAGTGTACCGGCACCTCAAGGTGATCCTGACGAGCCTTTGAAAGCGCTGATTTTTGACTCGCACTATGACCCTTACAAAGGTGTAATCGTCTATGTGCGTGTGATCGATGGCATGATCAAATCGGGTTCCAAAATCAAAATGATGGCAACAGGTAAATCGTTTGAAGTGATTGAAGTTGGAGCGTTCAAACCTCGCATGACCATCGTGGACGAGCTGAACGTCGGGGACGTTGGATTTATCGTTGCAGGTATCCGGCATGTAGGCGATACACAAGTCGGGGATACGGTAACAGACGCCAAAAATCCAACGCTTGAACCGCTGGCGGGCTACCGCAAAATTAATCCAATGGTATACTGCGGTCTCTATCCGATTGAAACATCGGACTATGTTGACCTGCGTGAAGCACTTGAGAAATTGCAGTTGAACGATGCGTCTCTGAGCTTTGAACCGGAAACATCCAGTGCACTCGGTTTTGGATTCCGTTGTGGATTTCTTGGACTGCTTCACATGGACGTTATCCAGGAGCGGATCGAGCGGGAGTTTAACATTCCGTTGATCACAACTGCACCAAGTGTAATCTATCATGTAACCTTAACGAATGGTGAAGTGATGAGAATCGACAACCCATCCAACTATCCTGAGGTGGGACGGATTGATTACGTCGAGGAACCATACGTCAAGGCAGATATTATCGTACCGAATGATTATGTAGGTACTATTATGGAGCTGTGTCAGAATAAACGCGGTGAATATGTGAATATGGAATATCTGGACACCACGCGGGTTACCATTACCTATGAGATTCCGTTGTCCGAGATTGTATATGACTTCTTCGACCAGTTGAAATCCGGTACCAAAGGATATGCATCCCTGGATTATGAACTGTCCGGTTACCGTCAGTCCAATCTGGCGAAAATGGATATTGTACTTAATGGCGAACAGGTTGATGCTCTGTCCTTCATCGTTCACCGTGACCGTGCCTATAACCGCGGACGCATTGTCTGTGAGAAGCTGCGCGAGCTGATTCCACGGCAGATGTTCGAGGTGCCGATCCAGGCATCTGTAGGTACCAAGGTTGTAGCTCGTGAAACGGTAAAAGCAATGCGCAAAAACGTACTTGCCAAGTGTTATGGCGGTGACATCTCGCGGAAACGGAAACTGCTTGAGAAGCAGAAGGAAGGTAAGAAGCGGATGAAGCAGGTCGGTAACGTAGAGGTGCCGCAGGAAGCGTTCATGGCGGTGCTGAAAATTGATGATTAATAATTCAATTTTGGGTACAACACAGAATGTGTGTATCAAAATTGAATTGTAAGACGTTTGGTTACAAACGCGGGTACAATACAGAATGTGTGTATTCAAATTAGATTACAGAATAACCAATAAACCAAGCTGAAAGGGAAGCCGGATGGCTTTCCTTTTTCAAATAGAGGGGGACTTGCCATGACATTGGCAGCACACAGCCGGAAGACAGGTGCACCCCAAGCGGTGTATCTTCACATTCCCTTTTGCACAAATAAATGTTTCTACTGCGATTTTAACTCCTATGTATTGAAGGACCAGCCTGTTATGCAGTATCTTGAAGCGCTGGAACGGGAGATGGAACATACAGTTAAAGCGAATCCGCCGGGAGAAATCAAAACCATATTTGTAGGCGGCGGCACGCCGACTGCACTAAAACCGGACGAAATGGCCGTATTCCTGAAGTCCGTTAAAACCTATTTCCCGAACTGGGCAGACGATATCGAGTTTTCAATGGAAGCTAACCCGGGCACGACCGATGCAGAGAAGCTCGCAGTTATGAAAGAAGGCGGAGTGAACCGCGTCAGCTTTGGGGTACAGGCTTTTCAAAATGACCTGCTGACAGGCATTGGCCGGATTCATAATACAGATGATGTATACCGCAGTTTGGAAAATGCCCGAGCAGCTGGATTGCATAACTTGTCCATTGACCTGATGTTTGGTTTGCCAAACCAGACTGTCGAGATGCTGAACGAAAGTATCGACAAAGCGCTGGAACTGGATCTGCCGCATTACTCCATATACAGCCTGAAGGTGGAGGAGAATACTCTTTTCCATACGTTATATCAGAAGAACCAGCTGCCGCTTCCTCATGAAGATGACGAGTTGCAAATGTATCTTCTATTAATGAAGCGTATGAAAGAAGCAGGTTACGGACAATACGAGATCAGTAACTTTGCCAAACCCGGCTTCGAGAGCCGTCACAATATCACGTACTGGCGCAATGAAGACTATTACGGTCTGGGTGCAGGTGCACATGGATATGTAGGCCGCGAACGCCATATGAATATAAAAGGTATAAACCCGTATGTTGAAGCTTCCAAAGGAGGCCTGCCGCGTCTCGATCATTTTGAAATCAGCCGTGCCGAGGCCATGGAAGATTACCTGATGGTTGGGTTGAGAATGCTGGAGGGTGCTTCCTCCTCACGGTTTAGCGATCAGTTCGGCGAGCCTATGGAGGAAGTGTTTGCTAAGCCTTTGGGCAAAATGTTGAATGCAGGACTGCTGGAGAAGACGCCAGACGGCTTCCGGCTTAGTGAACAGGGCATCCTGTTCGGAAATGATGTTTTTGCTGAGTTTATCGGGTCCATATCGCTGAATTCGTAGCTTGAAATTCTATACGCTCTGTTGTATATTTATTCATATTGATTTTACAGAGCGTGTAATTTATACAACTACGAAGTCGGCTTTCCTCTGGAAAGCTTCTATAGGAGGAGAGCTGGATGTCGGCCATATGCAGAAAAGCCGTACCGGAAGATGTTGAACCATTATTTGAAATGATTAAGGGCTATGCAGAGCGTGGGATCATGCTTCCGCGTTCACGGGAAGTACTGCAACGGCAGCTGGATCACTTTGTCGTGGCTGAAGTGAATGGTGAGGTTGTGGGCTGTGGATCTCTCTGCCGTTTGGGCAATGATCTGGTTGAAGTCAGATCGCTCGGCATCTCCGAAGGTCACAAAGGCATGGGTATTGGTTCACTGCTGCTGGATCGGCTGGTAGAGGAAGCGGAGAAACAACAGATTCCCAAGGTCATGGCGTTGACATATGAAGTATCTTTTTTCTCAAAAACGGTTTTGCCGTGGTGGATAAGGAGATTTTCCCGGAAAAAGTATGGACGGACTGTGTTCATTGCAGCAAACAGGATTGCTGTGATGAGATTGCCGTATTGAAAGAGTTGAACATTTCAGCCTGATAAACGAATGAACCGTATGGATTGAGCCGAGTAACACTCTATCTCACCTGCGGTTCTTTTTAATTCATGAGATGTACAGTAAAGTGGTTATGTCTTGGAGACATTGGTCTATACTATAAATAGATGAGCGTACTCATCAAACTGACTTGACAATGTTCACGTCATTTTGGTATTTTTGTATTACCGCTTAGCACTCATCTAGCTGGAGTGCTAACGACATGGGACAGTGCAGTCAGAAGGAGGGAATACTCACCATGTTAACAGAGCGTCAACGAATGATTCTGAACGCTATAGTGGATGACTATATCCGTTCAGCTGAGCCCGTAGGGTCCCGGAGCATTTCCAAAAGGGGAGATGTTGGATACAGTCCGGCGACGATCCGTAATGAAATGGCGGACCTTGAAGATATGGGGTTTCTGGAACAACCGCATACCTCTGCTGGACGCATTCCTTCGCACAAAGGCTATCGATATTATGTCGATCATTTGGTTCCGTGGAATCAGGTGGAGCCGCAAGAGCTGGACGATCTAAAGTCATTCTTTGCGGAAAAGCTGAACGTGATGGAACAAGTGATTCAGCATGCCTCGGTCATTTTGTCTCATATGACGAACTATACTTCGATCCTGCTCGGACCGGAAGTTTTTCACACGTCACTTCGTCATTTTCAACTGCTTCCGCTTAATGAAAGCGAGGCTGTGGCCATAATCGTAACGAACACGGGTCAGGTGGAGAACAAGACCGTTCAGATTCCACCCGAAATTTCGGTAGCGGAGATGGAAAATGTAGTTCGTTTATTAAACAGCAAGCTGGTCGGCGTGCCGATTTACAAATTAAAGTCTCGTCTCTACACCGAGCTTGGGCAAGAGATGGAACGGCATATTACACGTTATGAGGAAGTCATGCAGGTGCTGAACAGCGCCTTTGACAACGAGCATGACAATCGTCTGTTCCTTAGCGGTGCCACCAATATGTTGACCCAGCCAGAGTTTAAGGATATCGAAAAAGTAAAAGATATTCTGGACTTGCTAGATGAAACACCAACACTCATGAAATTGATGATGCCCGTGCAGGGTGGATCTGGTATTCAGGTGCGAATAGGCACCGAGAATGATCATGAAGCCTTCGCCAATTGCAGCCTGATAACGGCATCCTATTCATTGGATGGAGAGGCTTTGGGCTCCATCGGAATATTGGGACCTACGCGAATGGATTACGCACGTGTCATTCATATTTTAAATACATTATCCCGTGATTTGACGGCAATGCTAACACATCGCTTCAAATAAGGGAATGAATCATTTCATTCTTATAAGGAGGTGAACATCTTGAAAGAGGAGCAATCATTCGCAGCAGAAGAACAGGAAGCAACTACAGCAGCTGAGCAGGAGCCTGTCAACGAAGCCGGAGCTGCAGAAGCACAGGCGGAAGAGATGACAGATCAGGAGCAAGATGAGATCGCACATTTGAAGGCGGAAGCTGAGGAACAACAACAACGTTTTGTTCGTGCGCAAGCTGATTTTGATAACTTCCGTCGTCGTACACAAAAGGAAAAAGAAGAACTGGCGAAATACGCTTCGATGAAGCTGGTTACCGAACTGGTGCCGGTCATTGATAACTTCGAGCGTGCCATGGCTACTGTACCGGAAGGTACTGAAGTCGAGTCCTTCTCCAAAGGCATCGAAATGATCTTCCGTCAGCTGGAGACAGTACTGAGCAATGAAGGTCTGACGTCAATGGATACGGTAGGACAACCGTTTAATCCCGAATTCCACCAAGCAATCATGTCCGTGGAGAGCGACGAGTATGAAGAAGGTACCGTTGTTGAGGAAGTCCAAAAAGGCTATATGCTGAAGGATAAAGTACTTCGTCCGGCTATGGTTAAAGTTAGCTCATAATTTCTGTTACAGAATGAATTGAGTTCACTCTTGATTGTACGATGCCACCGAAGTTTAATATAAAGGTCAGTACACACATAGAGCACGATTAGGAACAACAAATACAAATAAGGATCAATCTGATCCATTTAAATTGTCGAGGGAGGAAATTTTCCGATGAGCAAAGTAATCGGTATTGACTTAGGAACAACAAACTCATGCGTAGCGGTTATGGAAGGCGGCGAGGCTGTCGTTATTCCAAATCCGGAAGGCGCACGTACAACCCCATCCGTAGTGGGTTTCAAAAAAGATGGAGAACGCGTTGTCGGTGAAACGGCTAAACGTCAAGCAATCACAAATCCGGATCGTACAATTATCTCGATCAAACGTCATATGGGTACATCCCACAAAGAAACAATCGATAGCAAAGATTACTCTCCACAAGAGATCTCTGCAATCATCCTGCAAAAACTGAAATCCGATGCTGAAGCATATCTGGGTCAAACCGTAACTCAAGCGGTTATCACGGTACCAGCTTACTTCAATGACAGCCAGCGTCAAGCAACCAAAGATGCAGGTAAAATCGCAGGTCTGGAAGTTCTGCGTATCGTCAACGAGCCAACAGCAGCAGCTTTGGCATACGGTATGGAGAAATCCGAAGACCAAACGATTCTCGTATATGACTTGGGTGGCGGTACGTTCGACGTATCCATCCTTGAACTGGGTGACGGCTTCTTCGAAGTTAAAGCGACCAGCGGTGATAACCAACTGGGTGGCGATGACTTTGACCAAGTAATCATTGATTATCTCGTAAGTGAATTCAAAAAAGATCAAGGCATTGACTTGAGCAAAGATAAAGCAGCGGTTCAACGTTTGAAAGATGCAGCGGAAAAAGCGAAAAAAGAACTTTCCGGCGTATTGACTACAACGATTTCCCTGCCGTTCATCACGGTAGCTGATGGCGTTCCTCAACATTTGGAGTTGAACCTGAGCCGTGCGAAATTCGAAGAAATCTCTGCTGGTCTGGTTGAGCGTACGCTTGAACCAACTCGTCGTGCACTGAGCGATGCTGGAATGACAGCTAATGATATCGACAAAATCGTATTGGTTGGTGGCTCCACACGTATTCCTGCAGTACAGGAAGCAATCAAAAAACTGACAGGTAAAGAGCCTCATAAAGGCGTTAACCCGGATGAAGTTGTAGCTTTGGGTGCTGCTGTACAAGCGGGCGTACTGACAGGTGACGTGAAAGACGTTGTATTGCTTGACGTAACTCCATTGTCCCTGGGTATTGAAACTGCGGGTGGCGTATTCACTAAGATGATCGAGCGTAACACAACGATCCCTACAAGCAAATCCCAAGTGTTCTCCACTTACGCAGACAACCAACCGAGCGTTGAGATTCACGTTCTGCAAGGGGAGCGCGAAATGGCAGCGGGTAACAAATCCCTCGGTCGCTTCATGCTGGGAGACATTCCACCAGCTCCACGTGGCGTTCCGCAAATCGAAGTTAGCTTCGATATTGATGCCAATGGTATCGTTAACGTATCTGCAACAGACAAAGGTACAAACAAAACTCAAAAAATCACCATCACTTCTTCCAGCGGTCTGAGCGATGCTGAAGTTGAACAAATGATGAAAGATGCTGAGTTGCATGCAGAAGAAGACAAAAAACGCAAAGAACTCGTTGAAGCGAAAAACAGCGCAGATCAACTGATCTACTCTGTTGACAAAACGATCAAAGATCTTGGCGAAAAAGCAGATGCTGGTGAAGTTGAAAAAGCGAATGCTGCAAAAGAAAAACTGCAAGGCGTTCTGGCTTCCGACAATCTGGAAGACATCAAAGCTGCTACAGAAGAACTGACAGAGATCGTTCAACAACTGTCCGTAAAACTGTATGAGCAAGCACAAGCTCAAGAGCAAGCAGCTCAAGGCGCTGAAGAGCAACAAGGTTCTGCAAAACGTGACAACGTCGTAGACGCTGATTACGAAGTTGTGGATGAAGATAAAAAACAAAACTAATTCACGTTTTTTGGTGAATTAATCATCGGTGACGTTCGGATCGAGGGGAAAGTCATAGCCGGGGCTCCCGTGCTTTGGCTTTCCTTTTGTCACGATGTGCGATATGGTGAATGATATGGGGGTGGAAGAGTGGCTGAAAAACGTGATTATTATGAGGTACTCGGCGTCAGCAAAAATGCCAGCGACGAGGATATCAAAAAGGCATACCGCAAGCTTGCCCGTCAGTATCACCCTGACGTAAACAAGGCTGCTGACGCGGAAGCCAAGTTTAAGGAAGTTAAAGAAGCTTATGATGTAGTCAGTGACGGCCAGAAACGGGCACAGTATGACCAATACGGTCATATTGATCCGAATCAGGGCGGCTTCGGCGGCGGTGGCGATTTTGGCGGCGGCGGCTTTGGCGACATCTTCGATATGTTCTTTGGCGGCGGCGGTGGACGACGTGATCCGAATGCTCCGCAACGGGGAACGATCTGCAATACACCATGACGATTGAGTTCAAGGAAGCGGTATTCGGTAAGGAAACCGATATTACCATTCCACGCACCGAAGGCTGTGATACTTGTCATGGTTCAGGTGCAAAACCAGGCACCAAACCGGAAACCTGTTCCGTCTGCCAAGGTAGCGGTCAACAGGAAGTAGTCCAAAATACACCGTTTGGCCGTATGGTCAACCGTCGCGCTTGTTCGAACTGTAACGGTTCCGGACAAATTATTAAGGAAAAATGTACAACGTGCAGCGGCAGCGGTAAAGTACGCAAACAACGCAAAATTCATGTTCGCATTCCAGCGGGTGTAGATGACGGCGCTCAATTGCGTATGACTGGTGAAGGAGAAGGTGGTCTGCGCGGTGGACCAGCAGGAGATCTGTATATTGTCATCCGTGTGAAATCACATGACTTCTTCGAGCGTGAAGGCGATGATATCTATTGCGAAATTCCACTCACCTTTGCTCAGGCAGCACTGGGAGATGAGATTGAAATTCCAACGCTGTCCGAGAAAGTGAAGCTGAAAGTACCTGCCGGTACACAAACGGGAACGTATTTCCGTCTCAAAGGCAAAGGCGTACCACGCTTGCGCGGCATGGGACAAGGGGATCAGCATGTGAAAGTCGTTGTAGTTACGCCTAGCAAGCTGAATGACGAGCAGAAAGATCTGCTACGCCAAATCGCTGCGCTGGATGGAGAACAAACTCATGAGCATGAGCAATCCTTCTTTGACCGGGTGAAACGGGCCTTCCGTGGAGACTGAGTCTTAATCATTAATATAAAAGGACACCACAGCGGTTTTTTCCGCAAGGTGTCCTTTTTTGCATAATATAGGCCCGGTTGCGGAAAGATACCAGACATGAGCATTCAGTGGTTTGCTGTGTGCCGAATCTAGGGAAGCAGGTGAACCAGATGACCGAGAAAAATATTTTGGCTTATTTTCATAGCCCGGAGCAGGCGGAAGGGGCGGCCAAAAAACTGGAGGCATTACGAGTGGAAGACCTGTCCATCAATCGATTCAGTCGTTATGCGGGCGTTGGGCCAAGTGGAGCATCCTATACGCCAGGTGTATCAGGCAGTTTTTCTTCCTGGGTACCAGGTGCTCTAGGCACGAATGCCAGCGCGGGAATTATGGCTGCAGCAGATCCTTCTGCGAGTGGTATGAGCGATGGCGGACAAGAGGGTCCGACAGGCAGAGATGTATTGCTGACCGTCGTCGTAGATGAGGCCGTACATCACCGCGCCCTATCCATTATCGAACAAGCCGGCGGTATGATTTAGTTTCACCAAATCTATATAAGATGGACAGAGAATTACACTTTAACGGAGGGTGTAGAACCAATCTGAAGAAGCGAAGCGTTCGCCTGAAAGCTTTCGTAAGAAAGCTACTTCGGAAGCATATGCTATCACCGGATTTCTCCCTTTAAGAAGGGAGATGAAGAAATCTGGGGATAACAGCGATCGGAGGATGGTACTACAATCGGAGTGGTACAGTGTAACAAGTATTAGTTCATTTTATATAGATACCTAATTTGAAGGAGGAGCATAACGATGGCAGAACATGAACGTCCAGGCAAGATTTTGACGAAAACGGAAAAGATGAAACGAATGCAGTCCGCCAAAAATGAGGATGTAGAATTCAGTGCGGAAGCTGCGGATCATGAAGATGTAGAGGCTTTGCGCCGCAGTGAAGCAGCCGATCGTCGTCAGGGTCGGGAGATTCATGACTGAAGATCGCTCTGTAGTAATTATCGAAGCGGTATTTACGAGCTGGTCCGAGGCTGAATCTGCACGCAGAGCGCTGGAATTGCTGCACCCGAACCAACTGAGTATCGAGAGTCTGAATGGCTCGTCGTCTTCAATGAATTCAGGAGCGCCTGAGGGCAACGATAACTCGACCATGGCTGTGATTGGGGGATTCAGTGGTGAGCTGAATGTACTTTCGCTCATTAGCGATGAGACCGAGTTGTTGTCGGGTGGACAGGTGTATGACGATACGGAAGCTGGCTCTGAAGGCAGGTCCAAGCAAGAAATCTTGCTGACCGTATCCGTATCCAGTGACTCTCTCCCGCAAGCTGCAGAGATGATTATGCAGAACGGTGGACGCTTTTATTAACAAGTTAATCAAGTCATGTCAGAATTAAAACAGGGTATTCGAGCAGTGAAGGCTGCGGGTATCCTGTTTTTGTTGTTTCTTTTACTGCTGCGGTTTTGTACTCCTGCTCGCTTGTGTAGTACAATGGTGGGGATGTTTGAAAAATGAGGAGGAAAAACGAAGTATGTTATGGCATGAACTAACAATACATACCACAGAAGAAGCTGTGGAGATGATTTCGAATTTTTTACATGAAGCGGGTGCTGGAGGGGTCTCGATTGAAGAGTCCGGTACTTTAAATAAAAAACGGGATACGACGTATGGCGAGTTGTACGAGTTTCCTTTGAATGATATTCCTGAAGGCTTTGCCGTCATTAAAGGATATTTCTCCGAAGGTACGGACATGGAGGCATTGCAACTGGAAGTAAGTCCACGAATTGAACAGCTTTCCGAATTCGATATCCAAACGGGTGAGGTACGTTTTGAGACTCGAACAGTGGATGAAAATGACTGGGCGAATGCCTGGAAACAATACTTCAAACCGGTACGTGTCTCGGAACGTCTGACCATTAAACCAACATGGGAAGAGTATACACCGGAAAGCCCGAATGAGAAAATAATTGAGCTTGATCCAGGCATGGCATTTGGTACGGGAACGCATCCAACCACTTCGCTATGTCTGCGCACACTGGAATCGGTCATTCAGGGTGGTGAGGAAGTCATTGACGTAGGCACAGGCTCTGGCATTTTGGCCATCGGAGCGATCCACCTTGGTGCAAAACATGTATTGGCGCTGGACCTCGATCCTGTTGCCGTAATCAGTGCCAAGGAAAATGTGGAACTGAATGGGTTGGAACAACAAATTACCGTTAAAGAAAGTGATCTACTGTCGGTTCTGGGTAGTCAGGACCCTGCGCTGGGCGTGAAGCTTCCGGTGAAAGTTATCGTTGCCAATATTTTGGCCGAGGTTATTATGATGTTTGTGGATGATGTCTACAATGCACTTGAGTCAGGCGGCGTTTATATTACTTCAGGCATCTGGAAAAATAAAGAACAGATTGTCCATGATGCGCTCGTTGCTTCCGGCTTCGAAATCAGTTCGGTGCACCGCGATGAGGACTGGATCGCGTTTGTGGCCAGAAAGAGGTAACCGATGGATTTGAACTCGTTCTTTCGTTATCCGCTGGATCAACTGCCGTTTTTCCTGCTGACCATCCTGATTGCTTTTACCGTGCATGAATTCTCTCATGCGTATTTTGCCAACAAATTTGGTGATCCGACGGCTAAGCTTCTAGGTCGGGTCACACTGAATCCGGTCGTACACTTTGACTTGTTCGGTGTACTGCTGCTCGTTATTGCCGGTTTCGGTTGGGCCCGTCCGGTTCCGGTCAATCGGGCCAATTTTGACAAACCAAGACTAATGGGCGTCATAGTATCCGTTGCTGGGCCTGTAAGCAATTTGCTGCTGGCGATCATCGGTACGATCATCTATGCTTCGTTGGTTGGTTCGGGAGCACTGGGTAGCATTGAAAATGAGCGTTTGCTTACAGCAATTTCCATGTTTTTCTCCATATTTAACCTAACGAACTTTTTCCTGTTTCTCTTTAACCTGATTCCGTTGCCTCCATTGGACGGATATCGAATTCTGGAGGATATTCTGCCGCCTTCGATCAGCCGGAAGCTGCAAGGGGTAGAGCAATGGTCCATATTTATTTTCCTTTTGATCCTTGTCATTCCTCCATTGCAAAATGCGACGATTCAACCTTTATATCAATTTGCCCAGAATATGTATGTAGATCTGGCAAGGTTAATCATCGGTTTATATCGTTAGAAACGTATAGTGTATGGGACTGAAATACTGGTCAGAAGCACATAAAAGTTGTATGATCATCTGTGGCGATTGGATTCACGCCTGCCTTTAGCGGGGTGAATTCCAGTCATAACAGGATAGAATGGGTGGACAGACTTATGCAGCGTTATTTTGTATCTGCAGAACAGTTTAATGAACATTCCGTGGTCATCACGGGTGATGATGCGCGCCATATCGGCAAAGTGATGCGTGGTAAACCTGGAGATAAACTGATTGTCAGTGATGGAAACTCCAAAGAAGCTTTGGTGGAGATTGAAAGCATCGAGGCTCAGCAAGTAACAGCGAATATTGTGGAACCTCTCGAAATGGACCATGAAGCGCGTATACGTGTAACTGTGGCTCAAAGCTTGCCCAAAGGCGATAAGATGGAGACGGTCATCCAAAGATGTACAGAAATCGGAGCAGTTTCCTTTGTTCCTTTCCTGTCTGAGCGTACCATTGTACAATATGATGCCAAGAAAGAAGGCAAACGGTTGGAGCGGTGGCGGAAAATCGCCAAGGAAGCCGCTGAACAGAGCCATCGGAACCGCATTCCATCCGTCGAGCAGCCACTTTCCTGGAAAGGGCTGCTATCTTCTTTTGAGGGCTACAGTCTGGTATGTTATTGTTATGAAAAGGAAAACGGCAAGCAGTTAAGAGACGCATTGAAGCCGTTTGTAGAGCAGCTTGCACCTGGTGCGAGTGCTGAAGTGTTGATTGTTGTTGGACCTGAGGGCGGATTTTCCGAGAAAGAAACGATGGAAGCCGATCAGGCGGGTGCTGTATCCGTTGGACTGGGCAAACGCATCTTGCGGGCCGAGACGGCCGGAATGGCGGCGCTAACTTGTGTCTTATATGAATCCGGAGAAATGGGGGAATGTAATTATGCCATCCGTGGCGTTTTACACCTTAGGCTGCAAAGTTAATTTTTATGATACAGAGGCGATTTGGCAATTGTTCAAAAACGAAGGATACGATCAGGTAGACTTTGACGAACAGACAGCGGATGTATACTTGATTAATACTTGTACAGTAACCAATACCGGCGACAAAAAGAGCCGCCAGATTATCCGTCGTGCCATTCGGCGCAACCCGGATGCGATTGTAGCCGTTACAGGCTGTTATGCGCAAACTTCTCCGGCAGAAATTCTGGACATCCCTGGGGTGGATCTTGTCATCGGTACACAGGATCGGGACAAAATCTTGCCATATGTCAAAGAAATTCAGGAATCACGTCAGCCTGTCAACGCGGTACGCAACATTATGAAAACGCGGGTATTTGAAGAGATGGATGTACCGGATTTTGCTGATCGTACCCGTGCTTTCCTGAAAATTCAGGATGGCTGCAATAACTTCTGCACATTCTGCATTATTCCGTGGTCGCGTGGACTGTCCCGCAGCCGGGAAGCAAACAGCATTATCCAACAGGCTCATCAACTCGTACACGCCGGATACAAGGAAATTGTCCTGACAGGCATTCATACCGGTGGATACGGCGATGACATGGAGAACTATGATCTGACGGATCTGTTATGGGATTTGGACAAAGTGGAAGGCCTGGAGCGTATTCGAATCAGCTCGATTGAAGCGAGCCAGATTGACGATCGGATGCTGGATGTGATCAAACGTTCAGACAAACTTGTACGTCACTTCCACATTCCGCTGCAAGCGGGCGATGATATCGTACTGAAACGCATGCGCCGTAAATATACGACCGAAGAGTTTTACAATAAAATGCTTCGCATTCGGGAAGCGATGCCGGATGTAGCGATTACAACTGACGTTATTGTTGGGTTCCCGGGTGAGACGGATGAGATGTTCCTTAACGGCTATAATCTGATGAAGAAAATCGGTTTTTCCGAAATGCACGTATTCCCATATTCCAAGCGGACTGGAACGCCAGCAGCACGTATGGAGGATCAGGTGGATGAGGAAGTCAAAAATGCACGCGTGCATGAACTGATTGATCTGTCTGAGCAAATGCAACTGGCATACGCCAAGCAGTTTGTGGGGAAGGTACTGGATGTCATTCCTGAAGGTGAAGCCAAGGGCCGTGAGGGCAGTGGTAAACTGCATGGCTACAGTGACAACTACATTCAGCTGGTCTTTGATGGTTCCATGGATATGGTTGGCAAAGTGTGCCGTGTCAAAGTGACCGAGGCGGGTGTGAATGAAAGCCAGGCTACGCTGGTTCGTGTGTTGGAGGAAAATCTCAAGTCCGCAGCGATGTAATCGAGGCGTCAGAAACAAGGATTTCATTTCCTTGGGGAGCGTACCCGTGGAGATGAGGTCCTTCTTTTTCCAAAAAAGATGAAGACAATTCCGAAATGGGGAGAGCAGCATGAACAGAAAAGAAATTTCGGCAGGCGGAGTCGTCTACCGCACGGGAGAAGACGGAAAGCTTCAAATTCAACTGATTGTAGATCGCTACGGCAAAACAACTCTCGCCAAGGGCAAGATGGAAGACGGAGAAACGGTGGAACAGACCGCGCTTCGTGAGATTCTGGAAGAGACGGGCATGGTTGGCCGCATTATAGAACCCGTCGATATCATCGCCTATACGTATCAGCATGCTGATTTTGGTTCAGTGGACAAGGAAGTTCATTATTATCTCGTTGAAGCGGAAAGCGGCGATCTGCAGCCTCAGATTGAAGAAATCAAAGGTGTGGATTGGTACACTCCGGAAGAAGCTTGGTCGAGACAGCAGCATAGCGGATACGATAATAACGATGACATTTTACGTGTGGCGCTGAACAAATTAGGCATTACCGTATAGCGGTTTTCTTTTGAGTGAGGATGTATCGCTGCTGATTGTCGAGAGAGTTCTAAACATCAGGCCACGGGTGACTTCGCCACTGGGGTGGAGACCGGTGGTTTTTTGTGCCAAATCGGCAAGTAACAGAACGGCAAGGCAAGCAGTGAACTGGTGACGTTAAAAAGGGTCTGGGCATGCGCAATCTGTGCCCCGTTATCCGCTGACAGCCAGGCCGAAGCTGCATGCAGCTGGCCGATCAGCGGCATAAACAGCAGCGCCCCCGCTATGTTTAATACAACATGGGAGGCTGCGACAAATTTGCCTGCGGATGCTCCGCCAGCGGCAGCAATCACGGCGGTGATACAGGTCCCCACGTTCGACCCGATCACAATGGCAATGCCGATCTCCACAGGCAGTACTCCTGTGGCTGCAAGCGTAATGGCCATGCTGATAACGGCTGCGCTGCTATGAATGAGCGCCGTCAGACAGGCACCTGCCAGAAAGCCCCACCACAAGCTGTCTGCTGAGCGGTCCAGGAACCACTGGAATACGCCCATACTCCGCAGCGGTATTGCAATGGATTGCATCACTTGAATGCCTGTCATGACGAGGGCAAATCCGGCGGACGCAAGAAAGCTGTATTGCATGGTAAACAGCGTCCGGCGTGTGCGCTCAGGAGCCAACTGATTTCGTTCACCAAGCACAACAAAGACGGCCCAGCCTGTCAGGGACAGGGCAAGCAGAGGCAGGGAGACTCGTCCGATCTGCAGTCCGACCAGCTCGGTGGTCAGGCACGTTCCGATGTTCGTTCCAAGAATAATGCCAAGTGTGCGTCCATAGGTAATCAATCTGGCGTTTGCCAGTCCAATGGTTAGCACCGTGACAGCCGTACTGCTTTGCAGCAGGGCTGTAGCGCCTGCACTGAAAGCCATGCCTTTCCAGGGTGCAGAGGTGGCCCGGCCCAGAAAACCAGCCAGCATCGGCCCGGCCATCCGTTGCAAGGCTGTTTCCATCAGCTTCATCCCACCCAAAAAGATAAGAAGCCCATATAATAGGGGCAGCACAACATCTCTGAACATGAGTTAACATCATTCCTTCCGTGCATGTCCTTATCTCATCCTATGAGAAAGCAAGGACAACCATGACAGGCTAACGGAATTCTGGAGACAATAGCATTTGAAAGACCAATAAGTTATCTTAACGGTCGCCCAAATTACCGCACCCCTATTCGAAAGATACGGAGATTCTGCAACGGAGGGGATGGAATTGGAACTGAAGAAGCGAAGCGCTCGCCTTTATCCCCGGATTTTCCCTTTGGAGAAAAGGAATCAAAAAAATCTGGGGATAACAGCGATCGGAAGGTTGTTCTGTCATCGTAGTGGTAAGTGTGAAATTTGAGATTCATCTGTACAATGCAACAGCGATCGAAAGTCCGACCCATCCCCGAAGCGATCACCTAAATTACCGCACCCCTATTCGAAAGATACGGAGATTCTGCAACGGAGCGGAGGGGATGGAATTGGAACTGTAGAAGCGAAGCGTTCGCCTTTGTCTCCGGATTTTCCCTGTGGAGTAAGGGAATCAGAAAAATCTGGAGACAACAGCGATCGAAAGTCCAATCCATCCCCGAAGCGGTCTCCTTTGCACCAAGCCTATCTTTTTAACTAACTATGAAAGAAGTGGATCTATCTTGCCATCAGTTACACTGGAACGCAGTCGCAAAAAGCGGCTTGAACATGCACATCCATGGATATATAACAATGAAATCGCCTCTGTTGAAGGAAACCCCGAGCCGGGAGATCTGGTCAACGTATTAAATCATCAAGGTCGCTATCTCGCGACGGGGTACGATAATCCTGCATCTCAAATCACAGTTCGAGTCGTGGCCTATCAACCTCTGGAGTTTGAACAAATGGATACTGCGTTTTTTGCAGCGCGTTTCCGCGATTGCTTGCGCCACCGGGAGCGTTTTATCCAGGATGGTGAGGCATACCGTCTCGTTTATGGCGAAGCTGATTTTCTGCCAGGACTAATCGTTGACCGTTTTGGCAGCATCCTTGTTGTTCAATTGCTCACATTGGGCATGGACCGTTGCCGCGAAGCGATCGTACAAGCTCTAATTGAAGTGATGCAGCCGGAAGGCATCTATGAACGCAGTGATGTGTCTATTCGTGAACTGGAAGGCTTGGAGCAGACGAAAGGGCCACTGTATGGGGATTGCCCGCGTCATGTCACGGTAACGGAAAACGGCTTGCTCATTAAGGTAGATATCGTGGAGGGTCAGAAAACAGGGTACTTCTTCGACCAGCGCGAGAATCGTGCAGCCATCGAACCGCTTATGAAGGGCTGGGGTTACAAGAGTGGCATTACGCTCCAACAGACCGAGCAGGATGGTACGCAGCAGTTACTTCCTGTCAATAAAAGCGGCAAGGTTGTGACGTTCCCTTATTGGGACGGAGCCACTGTGCTGGAATGTTTCTCTCACACAGGCAGCTTCACATTGAACGCCTGCAAATATGGAGCCAAAAAAGTAACATGCCTTGATATCTCAGAGCATGCGATTGAAAGTGCACGAACCAACGTAGAGCTGAACGGTTTCACTGACCGGGTCGAATTTGTCGTTGCGGATGCGTTCCAATACTTGCGTGAGCAGGTCAAAGGACTGGATGATCGTAATGTACGTGCGCGTGCTGGTGAACAGAAAGTGGATACTTCCAAAGCGCTTGCAGCCGGTGGTAAAACATTTGATGTGGTCATCCTGGATCCGCCAGCGTTTGCCAAAACGAAATCAGCAGTCAAAGGCGCATGCCGTGGATATAAGGACATCAATCTGCAAGGAATGAAGCTGGTGAATGAGGGCGGGTATCTGGTAACAGCAAGCTGTTCTTACCATATGCGTCCGGATCTCTTTCTGGAAACGATAGCAGATGCAGCCGAAGACGCAGGCAAAGTGCTGCGTCTGATCGACTGGAAAGCAGCCGGTAAGGATCATCCCCAAATTTTGGGTGTAGACGAAGGTCACTATCTGAAATTTGCCATCTTCGAAGTACGCAGCAAAAAGAATTAATTGAGCGATTTCAATCTAAATCGGACATACATTTAAGCAAAAGCCCACAGTTTGGATAAGCTGCGGGCTTTTTGCTATGCTGCACAGATGATCTCTAGAATTGCCGGATAGTGGCAAACGTATGTTCCGAACCAAGTCAAATATGTTATACTGGGAATTAAAATCTTGTTCGTGATGATTTGGAGGATTAAACATGTCCGTACGCTTTGTTATTGGCCGGGCAGGCAGCGGTAAAAGCGCGCTGATTACCCGGGAAATCACATCCCTGCTTCAAAAGGAACCACAAGGTAAACCGCTGATTCTGCTGGTTCCGGAACAGAGTTCGTTTCGAACCGAGCAGTCACTGGTGTCTTCAGGGGCTATTAAAGGTACCATGCGTGCTGAAGTGCTTGGTTTTCGCCGATTAGCCTACCGGGTAATGCAGGAGGCAGGTGGTTCTGCGCGAATTCCCATTGGCGCTGAAGGAAAAAAAATGCTGCTCTATAAAGTGCTCCAGCGCCGTAAAGAAGAATTGAAGCTGTTTGGAGCATCGGGCAGCCAGCTGGGATTTATAGGAGAACTGAATGACTTATACAGTGAGTTTAAACGTTATGAACTTGACCCCACTTCGCTGGAAGAAGGACTTTCCGCATGGAATACTTCCTCCTCCTCAGCACCGATTCTGGGAGACAAGCTGCATGACTTGCTTCTTATATACCGTGACTATGAAAAGGAATTGACTGAACTATATATCGATGATGAAGACACGTTGACTGAACTGACAGAGCGGTTGACGGAAAGCGCGTTACTGCAAGATGCACAGATCTGGATTGATGGATTTCAAGGATTTACCCCGCAGGAAATGAGTGTTATTGGAAGATTAATGCTGCAAGCTTCTTCCGTCACAATTGCATTGACGTTGGATCGTGCTTACGACCATGGTGCACTTCCAGGAGAATTGGAGCTGTTCCATCCTACAGCGAGTGCTTACGCGCGCCTCAAAGGCATGGCAGAGGATTTGGGGGTCCTTAGTGAGACGACCGTGCTTCAACCGGAAATTTTGCATAGATATGAAGGCAGTCCTGGACTGGCTCATTTGGAGGCTGGTTTTGATCGCAGGGTTCGCTGGATGAGTGAAGGTCGCGATGCAGGTATCCGACTTTACACAGCTGAGAACCGTCGGGCTGAGATGGAAGGGGCACTCCGTGAGATGCGTCGTCTGGCTCAAGATGAAGGTGCGCGTTACCGTGATATGGCAGTGCTCGTTCGTCAGCTGGATACATATGCGGACATTGCTGAGCCCCTATTTAGGGACTATGGTGTGCCTGTCTTTCTGGATCGGAGAAGAAATGAACTACATCATCCATTATCTGAATTTATTCGTTCGGCACTGGATATCGTTCGCCGCCGCTGGCGTTATGAGGATGTATTTCGCTGTGTCAAAACGGATCTGCTGCTTCCACAAGACGGATCCATCACACGTGAAGATATGGACCAGCTCGAAAATTATATACTGGCTTGCGGAATTCACGGATACCGCTGGACAGATGGAAAGCCATGGAAGTACGTACCCAGTCTTTCTCTGGAAGACAATGATCAGGATGTCCGCAGTCGGGGACGGGAGCAGATGCTGTCCTTAATGGAAAAATGCCGAACAGTGATTGTTGATCCACTGGGTGCTTTTGAGAAACGAATGAGTAAGGCAAAGACAGCCAAAGACCAATGTGCGGCGCTTTATCGATTGCTGGAGGATGCCGAGATTCCCTGGAAGCTGGATCATATGTCTGCTGAAGCCAAGGTCCAGGGTGATCCGGAACGATCGAGAGAGCATCGTCAAATGTGGGGTGCCGTCCTTGATCTGTTAGATCAGATGGTCGATATGATGGGGGCGGAACGGCTGGATATCGATCTGTTCGCCGGGCTTATGGAGACCGGGTTAACCGAACTGAAGCTGGGACTCGTTCCTCCAGCGCTCGATCAGGTGTTGGTTGGATCGATGGATCGTACACGTCTTCAGGATATCAAGTACGTATTTATTCTGGGTGCGGTAGATGGGGAGCTGCCTGCCGTGCCTCAGGATGATGGTGTATTAACCGAGCAGGAACGACTGCTCTTGACGGAGAGAGGTATGGGGCTTGGACCAGGGGCAACAAGACAAATGCTGGACGAACGCTTTTTGATATACACCGCCCTGACAGCGGCAAGCAAGCAGTTGTGGCTCAGTTATCCCATCGCAGATGATGAAGGCAAGACACTATTGCCCTCGGAAATTGTACGACATGTGCGGAAGATGTTCGGTCTGAATGAGCAGCCATTACTTGCCCAGCCGCCGGTCACGGATGTGGAAGAGGTACACTGGTCTTACGTTATCCATCCTGATCAGAGCCTTTCCTATCTCATCGGACAATTGCGCAGATGGCGTCGTGGAGAAGATATTCCTGAAATGTGGTGGGCGATCTATAACTGGCATGTCTCTCGGGAGACGAGCAGGCCTCAGCTGGAGCAATTGCTTGGATCGGTCTTTTATCGCAATCGGGCGTTACCTCTGCGTACCGTTACCAGCCGTAGATTATATGGCACAGAGGTAAGGACCAGTGTCTCGCGAATGGAGCGTTTTGTGGCGTGTGCGTTCTCCCATTTTGCCTCCCATGGACTGCGGCTGAAAGAGCGCCAACTGTATCGCTTACAAGCTCCCGACATTGGACAACTGTTCCATGCTGCCTTGAGTCAGCTTGCAATACGTTTGCGTGAGCAAAATCGCAGCTGGGGAGTCTATCTCCGGAGGAATGCCGGAAGGAAGCGGAGCACACCGTGGAGCAGATTGCACCACAGCTGCAGGGAGAGATTTTGCTCAGCACGAAACGGTATGGTTACATCTTCCGCAAGCTGAAGGACATCGTTAGCCGGGCGTCGGTTATATTGGGTGAACAGTCCAGACGGGGAAGCTTTGAGCCGATTGGATTGGAGCTTGATTTTGGACCAGGTAAACCGCTGCCACCGCTTCGTTTTGAATTGGAAAATGGCTGTGTGATGGAGATTGTGGGTCGGATCGACCGTGTGGATGTGGCTGAAGGAGAGAACGGCCTGCTGCTGCGAGTCATTGATTACAAATCGAGCCAGACCGATCTCAAACTGCATGAGGTGTATTATGGCCTGTCATTACAGATGCTCACGTATCTGGAGGTGCTGCTTAGTGCTGCCGAGGAATGGCTTGGAGAATCGGCGATGCCTGGAGGAACACTCTATTTCCATGTGCATAATCCGTTGCTTCAATCCGCGAACGGCATGACATCTGAGCAGGCAGGACAAGAACTGCTGAAACGATTCAAAATGAAAGGCCTGCTCCTGGCGGACCGGGATGCGATCGCTCAAATGGACAATACCCTGGACAAAGGCTATTCAGCCATTATTCCGGTTGCGCTTAAGGCGGATGGCAGCTTTTATAGCAGTGCTGCTGTAGCTACACCGGAGCAATGGGATACTTTGCTTGCTTCAGTTCGCAGTAATATCCGCGAGATTGGCACCCGAATTACGGAAGGGGATGTGGCGATTGAGCCTTATCGTATCCAGCAGGAGGTTGCTTGCACTTTCTGTCCGTATAAACCGGTCTGTCAATTTGATGAAAATATCGAAGGTAATGAATATAATCTGTTGTCCAAACCGGGCAAACAGCAAATCTGGGACATGCTGTCTCAGGGCAAGGGAGGGGAAACATCATGACGAATATGCCAAAACCGGAGGGAAGCTTCTGGAGTGATGACCAATGGAGTGCCATCTCACAGAGTGGAGAAGACATTCTGGTTGCTGCTGCAGCGGGTTCCGGGAAGACGGCTGTATTGGTTGAACGGATTATTCGCAAGATCGCAGACCCTTCCCGTGGATTCAGCGTAGATCGTTTGCTGGTCGCCACATTTACCAAAGCTGCTGCTGCCGAGATGAAGCAGCGGATTCGGGAAGCGCTGGAACGCGCACTTGAAGAGCAGCCTGCGGAGGAACATCTGCGCAAACAACTGTCCCTGCTTGGGCGCGCTTCGATTACGACACTGCATTCATTCTGTATGGAAGTCATTCGTCGGTATTATCAGCAAATACCACTAAACCCGGCTTTTCGAATTTTAAATGAAAATGAAGCCGAAATCATGCGGCAGGAATTGTTGGAGCAGTTGTTCGAAGAAAAGTATGGGGAAGAAGACGAAGGCAGTACATTCCGTGAATTGGTGGATTGGTTCAGTGGGGAACGGAACGATGATGCAATGCATCGACTTGTGCAGCGATTGTATGATTTCTCGCGCAGTCATTCCTGGCCTGATCATTGGCTTGCGGAGATGGCATCTGCTTTTCAGGTAGAAAGTGTTGAGGCGCTTGGCCATTCTGCTTGGGTTCAGAGTATATTGCGCGATGCCGCTCTTGCCCTGAGTGGTGCGGCGGGTCTTCTGCGCCAAGGGATCAGTATATCGATGCAGCCGGAAGGCCCGAAACCTTATGCAGATACGTTAAAAGAAGATTTGGCTATGGTCGAAGAGCTTCTTTCTGCTGTTGAGGTTATGCCGTGGGAAAGATTGCCTGAAGTGTTTCAGCCCGCAGCTTTTGGCAAGCTGAAGCCTTGTAAAAAGGACCAGACGGACCCGGGGTTGCAAGAACAGGTCAAGGAACTGCGTGAGGCTGCAAAAAAAGCCGTTACAGACCTGAAAGGGTCCTTGTTTGGAAGAAGTGCTTTTTCTTTCTGGCAAGAGCTGGAGCAGGCGGCACCACTCATGCAAGAGCTGTCCAAGCTGGTCAGTGCATTTGGAGAGCGATATCGACAGGCCAAGCAAGAGCGCAGTCAGGTCGATTTCAGTGATTTGGAGCATTACTGTCTTCACATTTTGCGTCATGAGGATTCTACGCCTGAGCTTTCCATGCCTTCGGATGCAGCAATGGAATACCGGGCACGTTTTGATGAAGTGCTGCTGGATGAATATCAGGATACCAATACGGTACAGGAAGATATCGTCAGATTGATCTCCAGAGAAAATCCGGGGAACCGCTTTATGGTCGGTGATGTAAAACAGAGCATTTACCGTTTTCGTCTGGCTGAACCCGGCCTATTTCTGAATAAATACCGTCAATATGCAGCGTATACGGATGCGGACGGAGAGAACGGCTCATTACGTGCAGGACGACGTATTGATCTTGCACGGAACTTCCGCAGTCGTGCAGAAGTAGTCCATTCGGTCAATATGTTATTCAAGCAGCTCATGAACGAAGGGGTTGCCGAGATTGCCTATGATGAACGAGCGCAGCTCGCTTATGGGGCTACTTTCCCGGCAGAGACGCTTGGAGATGAGGCATACACACCTGAACTTATGTTGATCGATCGTCAAGGCGGAGGACCTGATCTCACGGAAAGCACGGACGAGAATGGGGATGCGTTGCCTTCTGCTGAGCTGGAGAGTGCCGAGCTCGAAACCGCTCAGCTGGAGGCACGAGCCATGGCTCGCCGTATTCGTGAAATGGTCGGAGATACGGATAAACCAGCCCTTAACGTTTATGATAAAGCCCTCAAATCCATGCGACCTGCGCGTTACGGAGACATTGTTATTTTGCTGCGTTCTGCCCTGATGTGGGCGCCACTCATGATTGAGGAATTCAGACAGCAGGGTATTCCTGCCGGAGGGGAACAGAGCAAAGGGTATTTTCAGGCGACGGAAGTGGAAGTAATGTTGTCCCTGCTGCAGATTGTGGATAATCCAAGGCAGGATATTCCGCTTGCTTCCGTGCTTCGTTCACCAATTGTCGGACTGGATGAAGAGGAGTTGGCCCAGATTCGCCTTGGGGACAAGAGACAGTCTTTCTATGATGCTGTTGTATCCGCTACAGGAGCGTTCGCAAGTTCGTCGAACATCTCCAGACAGCATGGAGAGTACGCTTCGCATCCTGATTCATCCGCAATTCAGCTGCAATGGCCGGAAGTCTGGTCAGAGATTGAACAGGGGCAGCGGGAATCGGCGGTATCCGCCGAGGCAGATGTTATGGAAGGCATACATGAATCCTCTGCACATGCAAATATAGATGAGATTATGGATGCTGGTATAGATGCAAGTATGGGTGGACGTATAAGCGATGATGCGGATAGGGAAAACGGTACCAGCACAGAGCTGCAGCATAAGTTAATTCGTTTTATGCGTCAGCTGGAGCAGTGGCGGGTTGAAGCCAGACAGGGCAGCTTGAGCGAACTCATTTGGCGAATGTATCGGGAAACGGGTTATCTGGACTGGGTTGGTGGCCTACCTGGAGGTATGCAGCGTCAAAGTAACCTGAAGGCCCTATATGATCGCGCGCGGCAATATGAGGAGGCAACGGCCAACCGTGGATTGTTCCGCTTCCTGACCTACGTGTCCAGACTACGTGAGAACGGTGGAGATCTTGGGACTGTAGCAGGTGGTTCTGGTGAGCAGGACAATGCAGTGCGCATCATGACGATTCACCGGAGTAAGGGCTTGGAATTCCCTATTGTTTTTGTTGGGGTATATCCAAAATGTTCAATCAGCAGGATCTGAATTCGCCGTTTCTGATGCATAAGGAGCTGGGATTTGGCCCGAGGTTTGTAGATCGTGAGAATCGGGTTGCCTATCCAACCTTGGCAAATCTGGCGATTCGTCGTCGTGCCCAGTTTGAGCTGCTTGCCGAAGAGATGCGGGTGCTCTATGTGGCTTTGACCCGTCCGAAAGAGAAAATGATTTTGGTCGGTACCGTGAAAGACGTTGTTAAAAAGGCAGTCGCCTGGTCTCAGATTAAGGACAGTCCGGAACGGGTGCTGCCTGACTACCTGCTTGCAGCCGGACGGAGTTATCTGGACTGGATCGGTCCATCCCTGATGAGACATCCAGATGCAGCTTTACTGCGTGAACTTGCGGGAGGCACTGATTCATTTGCTGCCTGCCTTGTGGATGATGAATCACGCTGGGGCATTTCCGTCATTTCAGCTGATCAAGTATCCCGAGAAATAGTTGTGGATCAGACGCTTGGTGAGGATGAAGGCATGACAGAAGTGCGGAAAGAGCGGATTGCTGCCCTAAAAGCAGTTCAGCCTGTGGAGCTGTTTCCCAGCCCAACAGAAATAGGGATGACCGAGGATGGACAAGATGCAGCCCTACGAGACATCGGGGATGAAGATGTATCTTCAGCAGCAGGTCTGCAAAAGGGAGTACAGCTAATTCGCGAGGTTGATAAACGACTGTCGTGGACATATCCCCATCAAGCAGCAACGCAAGTGGCTGCCAGCACTTCGGTCACCGAGCTGAAAACATTGCTTGCGATGCAGGACCATCCGTCCGTTCAAATGATGGATGAAATGGAAGAACAAGTGGAGGCTTTCACGGTTTCTGAGAACCGTGGGCTGAAGGATGGAAGCTCGACCTTTAAATTGCATCTGCGTCGTCCCAAATTTATGGAGGAGAAACAACTGACCGGAGCCGAACGGGGAACCGTATATCATACGTTGATGCAGCATCTTCCTGTAGATGGCTCACTCGTTGATTCGCAAATCGTTGAGCAGACACTTTTGCGGTTAGTCGAGCTTCAGATTCTGCTCCCCCATCAGGCAGAGGTGATTGATTCTGAACAACTGGCTGGATTCTTCTATACAGAACCTGGCACAGAATTGCTGCGTGCGGAGTGGGTGAAACGGGAGATTCCGTTTATTTATGGACTTCCGGCACATCAGTCTCCTGCCGAATGGCTTCATGAACTGTCACCGAATGCCGGCATGCAAACGGTGGAGGAAGACGGTAAGATGCAGGCATCATTAGAAAATGAAACGGTGCTGGTACAGGGGATTATTGATTGCCTGTATGAGGTGGATGGCGAACTTGTTTTACTCGATTACAAGACAGATCAGGTGTTAGAGCATCGTGGCGGATTGGACAAACTGACGGAAAACTATCGTTTCCAGCTGGAGTTGTACGGCCGGGCCATTGAAGATATCTTGGGTCGGAAAGTAGACCGGAAGTGGCTGTACTTTTTTGATGGTGGACATGCTGTGAAGCTATAAAGTGAAATTTTCAAACGGCCGGATGAAATTTGTATCATTGGATATTGCATGAGAGAGGAGTTGAACGGACGATGCGTATTTTGCACACAGGAGACTGGCATCTGGGAAAAACGCTGGAGGGACGGAGCCGGCTACGAGAGCAGGAGGATTTTGTGGATGAGCTTGTTAGACTTGCGGATGAGCAGCAAGCCGATGCCATATTGATGGCTGGAGACGTGTACGATTCCGTTAATCCACCTGCATCGGCGGAACAGCTGTTTTACGAGGCAGCGGCGCGTCTGACGGAACAGGGAAGACCACTTGTGGTCATTGCCGGTAATCATGATCAGCCGGAGCGAGTGGCTTCGGTGACCCCGCTTGTGGACAGACAGGGAATTACACTTGTAGGTATGCCTACTTCAGAAGTAGTAACCATCCATGCAAAGCGAACTGGAGAGACTGCACAGATTGCTGCATTGCCATATCCCTCGGAAGCCCGATTGAACGAACTATTGACAACGGATGGGGACGAGAATGTGCTTCGCCAGGCATACAGTCGCCGGGTTGGCATGTTAATGCAGCGTCTGGCTGCTTCTTTTCGTCCGGAGACGGTGAATTTGGCGATGAGCCATATTTATGTTCTGGGCGGGGTTGAAAGTGATTCGGAACGTCCGATTCAGGTAGGGGGCGCCTATACGGTTGACCCTTCAGCACTATCAACAGGTGCGCAATATACAGCTCTGGGTCATCTCCATCGTGCGCAGGCCGTTAAAGGGGAAGGTGTGATCCGATATAGTGGTTCTCCGCTGGCTTACAGTTTCTCCGAAGCGGGGCAGAGCAAGTCCGTCACGATGGTTGATCTGGCACCAGGTGGGGCTGCAAATGTGGAGGAATTTCTGTTGACCTCGGGCCGCCCACTTGTGCGCTGGAAGGCGCGTGGCGGTCTGGCTGAGGTCTATCGGTGGCTAGATGAAGGGCGCGATCCTCAAGCCTTTATCGATATGGAAGTATGGCTGGATGATGCCATGTCTCTGAAGGAGATCCAGCAGCTGCGGAAGTCTCATGAAGGGATCATACATATTCGTCCGGTCTATCCCGAGATGGCGGCAGCGGGGCTTCTGGAGCAACGTTCCGAGCTTCCGGTGCATGAGCTTTTTCGTAAATTTTATCAGCGTCAGACGGGTGGAGCATTACCTGAAGACAGCCTGGTACAGCTGTTCCTTGAACTTGTCGATGAGGACGAGCCGGGTGTACGTGAGGAGGTTGAAGGAAATTGAAGCCGATTCTATTAAAAGTTGCGGGTCTGCAAAGCTATCGAGAGGCACAGGAGATTGACTTCACCGTATTGACTGAAACCGGTTTGTTCGGCATTTTTGGTCCTACAGGCAGCGGCAAATCTTCCTTGCTCGACGCGATTACGCTCGCGATGTACGGAAAAGTGGAACGTGCGGTTAACGGTACCCAAGGGATTATGAATCACGCGGAGGATTCATTGTCAGTTGCCTTTACATTTGAACTCGTATCAGCAGAAGGCACAAGAAGGTTTCGGGTGGAACGACGCTTCAAACGAAACAATGAAATTTCGGTAAGCAACACAATCAGTAAATTCATCGAAACTGTCAACGGAGAGGAGCAGGTGCTGGCTGACAAGCTGGCAGACGTGAATCGCTGTGTTGAAGACGTCATCGGGTTGAAAATGGATGATTTTACGCGGGCCGTTGTGCTTCCGCAAGGGAAATTCGCGGAGTTT
The DNA here is from genome assembly GCF_052244825.1 of Paenibacillus sp. 1A_MP2. Classification (NCBI taxonomy): domain Bacteria; kingdom Bacillati; phylum Bacillota; class Bacilli; order Caryophanales; family Paenibacillaceae; genus Paenibacillus; species Paenibacillus sp. 1A_MP2. The sequence continues at coordinate 2,536,706 of NZ_JBQQCS010000001.1, forward strand.
CTGTCACTGAAAGGCAGTGAACGGCGCCAGATGCTGCAACGTTTGTTCCATCTGGAGAAGTATGGAGATCAGCTTGCCATTAAGCTCAGCCGGCGGGTGAAGGACAATGATATGGTTCATCAAGCCCTGGCCGCGGAGCAGCAAGGGCTCGGTAATGCCAGCAAAGAGACGTTGGCAGAAACGGAGCTTCTTCTTCAAGCTGCTGTGAAGCAGTCCGAGCTGTCGCGTAAAGCGCTTGATGAAGCGATGAAGGAAGCCGAACAGCTCGGCAAATTCCGTGAGTTAAGTCAAGAACGGCAGGTACGTACGGAGGAACATGAAAAGCTGAAAGCACGTGCACCACAGATCGAAGCGGGTGAACAACGGCTGAAGCAGGCCGGGGCGGCAGATGCGATACTCCCTTCATTGCAGACGATGCGTGATGCAGCAGTGCAGCAGAAGTTGCGTCAGGATGCAGCCGAGATGGCTCACCAGCAAGCGCTGGAACATGAACGGCTGTCTGTGTTGGAAGGCGAGAAGGCTGAAACGGCCCGTGTGCAGATGGCTGAGGAAGAACCCAAGTTGCTGCTTCGTTTGGAACAGCTGGAACAGGCCAAGGAGTTACAGCGGGAACGGGACGGACTTCGAGAGGATAGTACCCGTCTTAAGCAACTTCTGGACAAAGGGCAGGCGGAACAGAACGTCATCGGACAGCAGCTAGAGAAAGAAAAAGAACTTCAGCAGCGTGGCCGCAAACGACGGGAAGAATTACAGGAAAGCCTTAAGCCGAATGAAGTGAAGTCCGAAGAACGCAGACAGCTGCAGGCTGCACTGGAATTGAGACATCGTCTGGATACGGCGGCGGAGCAATTACGCCAGAACAAGGCTGAGATGGAAGCCAATAAGCAGTCGGCAGAACAGGGGGCGGACAGGCTTAAGCTGGCTGCCCAGGAAGAGGGCCGTCTGAGTGAACAGCGTCAGCAGCTGATCGAACAGGCGGCAACGGGTCTTGAGGCCTTGCTTGCCTGTGAGCAGGACATTGGCCGCGAACAGAGCCTGCTGGCCAGGGCGGAGGAGCAGCTGCGCGGAACGATGCGCGAGCAGGAGCTGCACCGGCTCTCCTCCGCCTTGCGCGCCGAGCTGCGCGACGGCGAGCCATGCCCGGTGTGCGGCTCCGCACACCACCCGCTCCCGGCTGCGCCGCCGGGAGAAGGTCCGCCCGCAGGCGATGCGGACCTGGAACTGCTGCGCAGCCTGCACGCGGAGCTGCAGGAGCTGCGCTTTGGGCTGCGTCAGCAGCTGCACGAACGTCGCAGCCTGCTGACGCAGCTTGGCGCTGCGGCCGGCGAAGCCCCGGCCGCAGCCGAGGCCGCGCCTGCGGCTGCGGAGCCGGAGCCCGCCGGGTCGCCCGTACACGGGCGCTCCCCGGCGGACTGGGCGGAGCGTGCCGCCGCACTGCGCGAAGCCGCGCGGGCGCTGGCCGCTGCCGCAGCGCCGCTGCAAGCGGAAGCCGCCGCGTTGCAGCAGGCGGCTGTGGGCGCGCAGCAGCGCCGCATGGAAGCGGCTGCTGCGCAGGAGGCCGGCCAAGCCGGGCTCGCCCAGGCGGAGCGCCGATTGGCCGAGAGTGAGGCCGCCGCAGCCGCCTTGCACGGCCGCTGGGCCGCGGAACTGCCAGGCATCGCTCAAGAGGAGGCTATGGCCCTCCACCAGGCGATGCAGGAGCGCGACGCGCGCGCAGAAGACATCAAGGAACGTTTGAATAAGAGCGTGACGTTTCTTGAAGAGAAAGAACAGCTGGTACAGTCTCTCCAGCAGAAGCTGGTCGAATTGGACAAACAGCTGATTCAGTGGCAGACGGAATGGCAAGGCAACAGCAAACAGCTTGCTGAGAAGGAAGAGCGTCTGCGTCAATGGGTTGGCGAGCAACGGGTCGAGGACTTGATTGCTGCGGCCCAGACTCGACTGGATGAACTGCGAAGAGTGGCTGCTGAGTCGGTACAGCGTTTCAAGGAAGCCGATGCGTTGAAGCAGGAATCAGCCAAGAAGGATGTCATGGCTCATCAAGCCGCAGCCTCGGCAGCAGAGCATTTGCAGCAGGCGCAGGAACGCTGGAAACAATTACTGGATCAATCGCCATTTGACTCCGAGACTGCCGTTGTGGAAGCTGCCCTTCCTTCCCAGGAAGCGGAGCAGCTGGCCGCGGAAATTCAGCAGCATCGTGATCGTGATCGTGAACTTGTTTCTCAATTACGTGAGCTGGAACAGAAACTGGGCGGAGCTGTTGTATCTGAGGAACAATGGTTGGCATGCACAGAGCGACTGCAGATGTCTCGTGCAGAGGATGAAGCGGCTCTAAGAGCCAAGGCGCGTGCAGAACGGGATCTGGAAGATGTGCAGCAGCGACACGTTCGATGGACCGAGTTGGAGAACAAACGAGTGGAAGTAAGCCGGCAAGGTGAAATGCTTAGCAAACTGCAAGCAGCTTTCAGAGGTAACGCATTTGTCGAGTATATTGCAGAAGAACAGCTGATGCAGGTTAGTCAGGCTGCTTCACAGCGCCTGCGCTTCCTGACCAAACAACGCTATTCACTTGAGGTGGATTCGGGCGGTGGCTTTGTCATCTGTGACGATGCAAACGGTGGGGTTAAACGTCCGGTGTCCACCTTGTCTGGTGGAGAGACGTTCCTGACTTCGTTATCACTGGCTCTGGCTCTGTCTGCCCAGATTCAGCTGCGCGGTCAATACCCGCTGCAATTCTTCTTTCTGGATGAAGGCTTTGGCACATTGGACCCTGAACTGCTGGATACTGTCATTACCTCGTTAGAAAAACTGCATGATGACCGTCTTGCCGTCGGTATTATCAGCCACGTTCCGGAGCTGCGGGCACGCTTGCCACGCAAACTTGTGGTTATTCCCGCGGGTGAAGCCGGAGCTGGCTCTCGTGTGGTTCTGGAAACGTTATAGGAGACGGAACACATTATGGTTTTAAATGAGTCCCAATTGTGACTCCCTCAGGAACCAACCTTAAAAGTTGTTGATCCTGAGGGGAACTCTTAACTGACTAAGGTTTGTTGGTTTGAATCTCATTTCTATACTCGCTGAGTCAGTGGAGTGAGATAGCTCACAGATACAGGTTCATCCTGTTGTTATACTACAGTTAAGCCGACAAACTTTATGTTAAGTACCCCGGCGGACGTCTGATCAGGAATACTCCTGGATAGACGTCCGCGACAGCAGAACTCCGTATGGAAACTGCAACGGGGTGCTTCTTTTTTATTTTTTTATTTCACAGGCACAACTCCTATACTGATTTCACTCTTTTGGACACCGATTCCCGATTCTGAAACTCTTGTCATTCACAGTGTCATTTCGCCCAGATCTGAATACCATGAAAGGGTGATGAAGAGAAGAGCATATCCGGAGGCGATGAAACGTGGAAAAGGTAGAAGCGAAGAAACTGTGTAAGGAACACATGCATCGCTATGTGTGTGTACAGATGCATGACGGTGCCCATTATGATGGCATTATGGAAAACGTGGATGATGACATGATTTATTTGGCTGTTCCCGTGGGAAATGAAGCCATGGTTAATCAAGCGAACTGGGGACCCAATATGATGCCAGTTACTTATCCCGCTCATTCGCGGGGATTCTTCCCGGGCTTTGGCTATCCATACCCCTATTATGGTTACGGTCGCAGACGGTTTAACAGACTGGTATTACCTTTGGTTGGACTGACTGCATTATCCTTATTGCCTTATTATTAATAGAAAAAAATGAATCATTATGCTTGTACCAATATAATCGTTCACATCTTTGGTGTACGCTCAACAGTCCACTAAGTGTGAACGGTTTTTTGTCCATCATCCTGGTTTGGATGACATACCTGAAGAGGTTCGATTGGAATTTACTTTTCAGTTCCGGTATGATAGAAGGGTATACATAATTTTTAATCCAAAGGAGGGTGTGAACAATGGATTGCTTATTTTGCAAAATTGTAGAGGGCAGCATTCCCTCCAATAAGGTACTGGAGAATGACCATGTCATCGTCTTTCATGACATCCAGCCCGCTGCACCGACCCATGTACTCGTTATTCCCAAGAAACATATTGCTTCCATGAATGAAGTAACCGCAGAAGATTTGCCGTTGATCGGTGAGATTCATTTGGCTGCGCAAGAAGCGGCCAAGCGTCTCGGTGTGGAAGAAACAGGTTACCGACTGATTAATAACTGCGGCAAGGATGGAGAACAAACCGTTCATCATCTGCACTATCATTTGCTTGGTGGGACTCGACTCGGCGTGTTGACAAGTTTGTCTGACTCCCACAAATAAACGAGCAAGTTTACTCAGTTTACTCTGATTCAGGACTTATCCATATATACTTAAAAGGCATGAATATGGAGTTGAAGTTCACATAAAATAAATGATCATTACGTTAAGGTTGACACCTTTATTACCTTTCGCCTATAATGAAAGGTGATGAACCGTGTTATTGCTCTTGGACGGTCTGGTCGGAGGGAGGGAAAACTGGTGTCTGAAACTAAAGTTCGCAAAAACGAGACTATTGATGCTGCACTTCGTCGCTTTAAACGTTCCATCGCAAAAGATGGCGTATTGGCTGAGGTGAAGAAACGTAAGCATTATGAGAAGCCAAGCGTAAAGCGCAAGAAAAAGTCCGAGGCTGCTCGTAAGAGAAAGTTTTAGGAGGATTTTAACTACATGAATCTTAGCGAACGATTGAACGAAGATATGAAGCAAGCGATGAAGAGCAAGGACAAGTTCAAGCTCTCCAACATTCGGTTGATTCGTTCGACGATCAAGAATCTTGAAATAGATTTGAAAAGAGATTTGGATGATAACGAAGTGCTTGATATTCTGAGTCGTGAAATCAAACAGCGCAAAGATGCCCTCCAAGAATTTGACAAAGCGGGCCGTGATGACCTCGCGGCAAATGCAAAAGCGGAAATTGAATTACTCAGTCAGTACCTTCCCGCACAGCTTACCGAAGAAGAAATTAAAGTTATTGTACAGCAGACCATCCAGGAAACCGGTGCTTCTTCGAAAGCCGAGATGGGGAAAGTCATGTCTGCCCTTATGCCGAAAGTCAAAGGCAAAGCGGATGGCAAACTGGTAAATCAAGCAGTTCAACAATTTCTGCAATAAAGCAAATCAATGAACACCTCCTGACTTGTCAGGGGGTGTTTTTTCCGTTTACACCATTGGATACGGTACTCAGTTTGAGAAGAAACCTGAAGCCGGCTGGGAAGTCATTCATCTGTTAAAGGAAATTCACAAATATTGCTTTTAAATGGATAATATATATGATAATGGATTTGGAATGTTGCAATTGCTGGCGATTTCAAATATAATTCTAAGATTTTGAAACGAAATGTTGCATTGTACGTAATAAATACCATAAGCTGGACAGTATAACATTAATGGAAAAGGGGGACTATTTGTGAAGGGAAAGCGCCGGAAGAAGCTTACGGGGTCATTAATGCTCATGATGCTACTGACGCTGCTGCTTCCTGTTTGGATTGGATCACCGTCAGCACATGCAGCTGAGAAAAGTGGCGCCGTATATATCATTCCGGTGGATAAACCAATCGAGCAGGGACTTGGCAAGTTTATGGAACGCGGGTTCAAGGAAGCAGAAGAGATGAATGCTGGCCTGATCGTTCTGGATATCAATACGCCGGGAGGGCGTGTTGACACGGCTGAAGAACTGGGTACCTTAATTAAGGAAAGTCCAATTGAAACCGTTGCATTTGTCCGTGGAGATGCTGCCTCAGCCGGAAGTTTTCTGGCTCTGAATGCAGATAAGATCGTAATGTCGCCAGGCAGTATGATCGGTGCGGCAGCGATGGTGGACAGCACGGGTAAACATGTCGATGATCCGAAGCTGGTTGCATTCTGGAAGAGCAAGATGCAGGGAGCGGCAGAGAAAAGTGGCCGTGACGGCAAAATTGCAGCTGGAATGACGGATGTTAACATGGTCGTGAAGATGCCTGAGATTAACAAAACCAAAGAAAAAGGTGAAATTATTGCTCTCTCGGCCGACGAAGCGCTGAAAGTGGGTTATGCGGACCATATAAGCAATACGCCGGAAGAAGCCGCAGCCTGGCTCGGTTACAGTCAGGATGATGTGTTCACCGTTCAGAGAACAGCCGCCGAGAACATATCTACATTTCTGACCAATCCTGTCGTCATGACGGTATTGCTATTCCTTGGAATAGCTGGTGTAATCATTGAGTTGATTGTACCTGGATTCGGAGTGCCTGGTATTGTTGGTATAGTGTGCTTTGTGCTTTATTTCTCAGGGAATTACATCGCTGGTTTTGCCGGTGCGGAGACATGGGTGTTATTCACTGTCGGACTCATCATGATGATTCTGGAGATGTTTATTCCGAGTATGGGGATTCTTGGCATACTGGGATCAATTGCACTGGTGGCAGGCGTTGTACGGGCAGCTTATGATACAAGCGATGCTTTCATATCGTTGGGTATTGCTTTTGGGGCTGCGCTTGTAGTCATTGCGATTGTCGTTATTCTGTTTAAGGATCGAGGCATATGGAATCGATTCATCCTAAGCGACAGATTGTCAGCTGACCGGGGATATTCTTCCGCTACAGAACGTAAAGAACTGATCGGGCTGCAGGGAATCAGCCTGACACCACTTCGTCCTGCCGGAACAGCGATGTTTAATGGGGAACGAATTGATGTCGTATCGGATGGGGATTTCATTCCGGTGAATACACCGATTGTCGTAATTAAAGCGGAAGGTACACGCATTGTTGTTCAACAATCGTTACCGGTTTAATCCGCTCAGTTGCCAGGCTGCTCAGGCTTAGGCAACCGTACATAACCACTATGCTGAAGGTGCATGCGAAGTGGTGTAATCTTTAATTTAGTAGCAGATTTATGAATGTATGTTCATATAATTTTTGCCAAAATCAAAACGAAAATGGAGGAATTTATACTATGGAACCAACCATGATTACGGTTTTGCTCATTGCGGTTGTTGCAATTATCGTATTGAGCGTATTCTTCAGCTTTTTCCCAGTAATGCTCTGGATCTCGGCAATTGCATCCGGTGTACGTGTGAGTATTATTACGCTCGTAGCGATGAGACTCAGACGTGTAACACCTAGCCGGATCGTAAATCCTATGATCAAAGCAACTAAAGCAGGTCTGCAATTATCAATGAACCAACTTGAGAGTCACTTCCTTGCTGGTGGTAACGTGGACCGTGTTGTAAATGCCCTGATTGCTGCTCAACGTGCAAATATTCCACTCGAATTCGAACGTGCTGCTGCGATTGACCTTGCAGGCCGTGATGTATTGCAAGCTGTACAAATGAGTGTTAACCCACGTGTAATCGAAACGCCTGTAGTTTCTGCTGTAGCCAAAGATGGTATTGAAGTCAACGTACGAGCAAGAATTACAGTTCGTGCCAATATTGATCGACTTGTTGGTGGTGCGGGTGAAGAGACGATTATTGCCCGGGTCGGTGAAGGTATTGTAAGTACGAACGGTTCAGCGGACTCCCACAAAGAAGTTTTGGAAAATCCGGACCTGATCTCTCGTACTGTCTTATCCAAAGGTCTGGATTCCGGGACTGCTTTTGAGATTCTGTCCATTGATATTGCGGACGTAGATGTAGGTAAAAACATTGGTGCGTTTCTACAAACTGAGCAGGCAGAAGCTGACAAGCGGATCGCTCAGGCCAAAGCGGAAGAGCGTCGTGCAATGGCCGTAGCTCAAGAGCAAGAGATGAAAGCACGCGTCGTAGAAATGAGAGCGCGTGTTGTTGAGTCAGAATCCGCAGTACCGCTTGCGATGGCAGAGGCTCTACGCACTGGTAAAATCGGTGTTATGGATTACATGAACCTCAAAAATATTGAAGCTGACACTCAAATGCGTAACACACTGGGAAAACCTGCTGAGGGCTCGAATTCTAACGATCAGGGTGATTCCAAAAACGGAAGATAGGCGGTGAGTATATATGGGCCTATTCGAATGGATTTTTAATAATCTGTATATCGTGGCTGTCATCGGTTTTGCGCTCTTTTCTTTTCTTGGAAAAGCAGCTAAATCATCTGATCCAAACAAAAAGCGTCAGAACAATGGAATGCCGACCTTTGGAGGCAGTGGTGACTCCGATCAGTCCGACCGTTCACCAGCGCAGACCTCTCCAAAGAAAACTGCCAGCACTGAAGCTGCTGGTGAAACTCGTTATGATGAACCGTATGAGAACCAGTACGATGAACCATATGAGAACCAGTATGATGAAGGTCGTTATGATCAGCCGTATTCAGGACCACAAGCTTCCTCACGTCCTTCAGATGAAGTAGGTAGCCGAAACTTTAGTGGTGAGATGGAACGTTCGCTTGACCAACAAAAGAAAGAATTCGAAAGGCAACAACGTCTGATTCAAGAAAGGCTAAATCGCTTTTCTTCTTCAAACAAACCTGTTGTGGCTGATTCCAGTTGGGATCAAGTGGAGTCAAGTGAATCGGGAAATTCCCAGCTTCGTCCGGAAGACATTCGTACGGGTGTTTTATGGGCAGAAGTATTGGGTGCTCCTCGATCCAAGCAGCCTTTCGGTTCAAGAGGGAAACTTTAACAATCTAAGTGATGTAGAAGGAATAGAGCCGTTTCTGGTGAGCAATATGCCGGAGACGGCTTTTTTTGCGTTCATCATCTTTTTCTCACATTTCACATCTAACACGGTCCGTAGTTTTCATAATTTCATGAATCTGCGCATAAGTTGAACTGTAGAGGAAGGGGAAGACCTTCGAATGACCCGGATCAGCCGCAAGCTGCGCAGATGGACCAGTGAAGTTCTGGATCTGCCGCAGGACGTGCTTTACGATATGCCACGGTTAACCCTGATCGGCACAAAGCAATTGTATATAGAGAATCATCGTGGTGTCATTCATTTTACACCGGATCGCATCGTTCTGGCTCTCTCCCAAGGCCAACTGGAGATCAAAGGGACTGAACTGATGATTCGCAATATATTGCCGGATGAAGTGGCTGTTGAAGGAACAATTCTGGATATTCATATGAATGGAGCGGAGGGGAACGGATGAAGCAGCCCAGTCTGTACAAACTGCGTGGAGCAGTCCGAATCACGGTCACTGGGGGGATATTGAAGCATTGATCAACACGGTGGCAGAGCAGGGACTGGAAGTATGGGACCTGCGTGCCCATGACGGGCGCAAGGCAGAAATGTATATTCTGCTACCGCATTTTTTTAGGCTGCGTCCTTTGCTGAAACGGACAGGCTGCCGTGTAAAGGTGACACACCGGAGTGGATTTCCTTTTTTGCAGCCCGTTTATTGAGAAGGAAGTTCTTTCTGGGCGGCATGCTGTTTTTTATAGCAGCTCTGTTTGCGTTGTCATCGATGGTTTGGAATATAGAAGTCAAAGGCAATGTGACGATTCCCACGGATGAAGTGCTCGCGGCAGCAAAGAAAGAAGGCATTTACCCCTTCCAGTGGGCATTTCGACTGCAAAGCCAGGACAAGCTCTCCAGACAGCTCGCGCTCGCTTTGCCGGATGTAACCTGGATTGGGGTGAGCAAAGAAGGGACAACCATCACCATCCAGGTTGTGGAGTCTGCACAGCCCAAGCGTGAACCGCTGCTGAACCCGAGACATCTGGTCAGTAAAACAGACGCTGTAATCACTCAAATATACGCGGAGCAGGGACGCCCTGTCGTGCAGAAGGACATGCGTGTCAAGAAGGGACAGGTACTGATATCGGGTATTTTGGGAGATGAAGAGAATACAAAAACCATTGTTGCCAAAGGGGAAGTACGTGGACTGGTGTGGCGTGAGTATCAGGTCGAAGTCCCCCTTGTGCAAAAACATAATACGATGACCGGGGAGAGCAAGGAACGTTTTTACATTGTGCTGGGGAAATGGGCGATTCAGCTCTGGGGATACGGGAATACGCCTTTCACCTCATTTGATACCGAAAGTGATCATAAACCGCTAACCTGGAGATCCTTCACACTTCCCATGGGATGGCTGACAGAGAAAGATTTGGAAACTCAGGAAAAAGAGCAGCAAAACACGATAGAATGGGCTAGAACAAAAGGACTGGAAGGAGCGAGAAACGATATTATCGCCAAAAATGGCAAAGGAACGAAAATTTTAAGTGAAAAAATTTTGCATGAGAAGAAAGAGAATGGTAAAGTTTATATGAAAGTATTGTTTGAAGTAGAAGAAAGCATTGCGGAAGAACTTCCGTTAGTCCATAGTCAAGGAGAATGAGGCTATTTGTCAGAGCAAACACGCAGCATACGAATCTCCCTCCAAAGTGCGGGAGAGGGTCAATCTCTTTTTGGACCCCAAGATATTTTTCTGAAACTGATTGAATCCGAGATTCCCGCCCAGATCGCATCCCGTGAAGCGGAGATTGTGATTCATGGCAACATTCAAAATGTGGAATCACTTGAACAATTATTTGATGTGTTGTTGCAATTGGTACGTAACGGATATGTGTTAACCGAAAGGGACGTTAAGTATGCCATTGAGCTTGCAAAGGAACTGCGTGCAGACCAGCTTCTGGATCTGTTCAAAGGCGAGATTACAACGACCTACCGTGGTAAACCGATCCGGGTTAAGACGATTGGACAGAAACATTATGTAACTACAATTAAAAAACGTGATGTTGTATTTGGTATCGGTCCTGCCGGTACAGGTAAAACGTATCTTGCAGTTGTGCTGGCTGTGGCAGCACTCAAGGAAGGAAGCGTCAAACGGATCGTGCTCACAAGGCCTGCTGTTGAAGCGGGAGAAAGTCTTGGCTTCTTGCCTGGTGATCTTCAGGAGAAGGTTGACCCTTATCTACGGCCCTTGTATGACGCCTTGTATGACGTTATGGGACAAGAGCAGACGGCCAAGGCACTGGAGCGCGGATTGATCGAAATTGCACCTCTAGCCTATATGCGGGGACGTACACTGGATGATTCGTTTATTATCCTGGATGAAGCCCAGAATACGACACCGGAACAGATGAAAATGTTTCTGACCCGTCTTGGTTTTGGTTCCAAAATGGTCATTACCGGTGACGTGACACAAATTGATTTACCGCGCGGCAAAAAGTCGGGGCTTGTGGAAGCAAATACAATACTGGGCCAAGTGGAAGAGATTGGATTTGTCTATTTTGCCGAGCAAGACGTTGTACGGCACTCCCTCGTCCAGAAAATTATCGTCGCCTATAACCACGCCGCAGAAAATCAAGAATAGAAAGGGATTGTCTCGATGACCTCGAAGGAACTGTCAAAAGGCAAATCTTTTCAAAATAGAGCTACAGGATGGAAGTATAGCGTGTGGGCACGCTATCTTCTGTTTTTGTTTCTGGTGATCCTTTTCTACGTGAGTCTTGCTTCCAAACTGCTACCTGAGCGGTATGATATTCAGGAAGGCACACGAAGTGAAGTGAATATTGCTGCGCCCATGCAGATTCCCAATACCAAGGCTACACTGAAAGCGCAAGAAGAAGCCGCTGAACGTGTGCAGCCGATGTTTCAGATCGTGCAGATGCGGAACGAAAATCTGATGACCACGCTGCTCGATCGTATTGATCGATTGAATCAGGATGATCAGATTTCCAGTCAGGACAAGATCGACATCTATCGTGATGAAATACCGCAGCGCCAGAAAGACTTTGTGTCCAATTTTATCAACAACAACCGGAAAGCGGGTACATACTCCGAAACTCTTTTGGAAGAGATCAGAAATGTGGTACAGGAGCAAAGCTACCGTATCCCGGAAGAAACATATATCAAAATTTCACGTCTGACTTCGGATGATATTCAGGAGATGAAGGCCGTTGCCCGGGATATCGTCTCCAGATTAATGACCGACCAGATTAGCGAGGCTACAACAGCTCGTGCCAAAGTGGCCGAGATGGTGAGTGTTAGCTCCCTTAGCAAACGTACACAGCGTGAGGTTGTACAGGAGCTTGCGCGTCTTGTAGTAACGTCGAACCGCTTCTACGATGAAGAGGGTACAAAAGAAGCTAAAGTGCAGGCGCGTGAGAACACTCAAACGGTCTTTATCAAGCAAGGTGATACGCTCGTTGCCAAGGGTGAGATGATCACCCCGGAGATGTACACTCTTTTGGGCGAGAACGATTTGCTGAAAAACGAAGTAAACTATTGGCCTCAGCTTGGATTGCTTATTCTGTCCTGTCTGTTGTCGGCAGCGATTCTCATGTATATTCAGCAATTCAGCGGAACGCATTTCAAGTATAACAATGCTCAGCTGCTGATGCTTGTTCTCATATTTATTATCACCATTGTGGTTATGCACGTCACAGCGATACTCCAGACCAGTGAGAATTCATATGTAGGCTTTCTTGCCCCTGTTGCCGTAGGCGCAATGTTAATTGCATTACTGCTGGATACATCACTTGCATTTGTATGTTCGATTATTATCGGCATGCTGTCGAGCATTATTTTGAATACACATCAGGGTCAGATTTTTGACTTTGAACTTGGTTTCTTCGCGGTGTTGGTATCGTTTGTTGCGATCTTTGCCACCCATCGGGCAAGTCAGCGGTCTACGATTCTGAAAGGCGCCATTATGGTCTGTCTGTTCGGGTCAATCGCGGTCTTCACGCTGGCTCTGATTGACTCAAGTGACTGGAACCGGACGACAACGCTGTATGGCATTGGATTTGCGTTTGCTGGAGGCGTACTGACCGCCATATTAGTCATTGGGCTGATGCCGTTTTTCGAAACCTCGTTTGGCATCTTGTCTGCCCTGAAACTGGTGGAATTGTCTAATCCCAATCATCCGCTATTGCGCAAACTGCTAACAGAGACACCCGGCACATATCATCACAGTGTGATGGTCGGAAACCTGTCAGAGGCTGCAGCGGAGGCAATTGGTGCCAACGGCTTGTTATGTCGGGTCGGCTCGTATTACCATGATATTGGCAAGACCAAAAGACCCATTTATTTTATTGAAAATCAAAATAATATGGAAAATCCGCATGATTCGATTGATCCCAAGCTGAGCAAGTCCATCATCGTTGCTCACGCACGGGATGGTGTGGAGATGCAGAAGGACTATAAGCTGCCAAGGCCTATTCGAGACATTGCCGAGCAGCATCATGGTACAACCTTCCTGCATTACTTCTATCACAAAGCGCTGCGTCAGGCCGAGGAAGCTGGGGTGGAACCTGATTTCACGGAAGATGATTTCCGTTATCCGGGTCCCAAGGCCCAGTCCAAGGAGTCGGCAATTGTTGGTATTGCTGACAGCGTGGAAGCTGCAGTTCGTTCCTTGCGTAAGCCTACCGTGGAACAAGTGGAATCCATGATCGAAAAAATAATTAAAGGTCGTTTGGACGATCATCAGTTTAACGACTGTGATCTGACGATGCGCGAACTGGACATCGTTGCCAAAACCCTTAAGGAAACCGTCATGGGTATATTCCACTCCAGGATTGAATATCCGGAGGAAATGAAGAAACCGAAGCCAACATCGCCTGAGGCGGGTTGATTCGCTAATATGAGAAGACAGGAGTATGAAAGAATGAGTCTTAACCTAGCATGGAATAATGAACAACAGGACAAAGAAATTAGCGAACCGATGATTGCAATGCTGGAGCAACTGCTGAACCTTGCCGGAGAAGCAGAAGGTGTTGCGGACGGGGAAGTGGCTCTGACTTTTGTAGATGATGAACAGATCCATGAGTTGAACCGTGACTATCGCGGCATTGATCGTCCAACGGATGTATTGTCTTTTGCAATGAATGAGACTGTGGATGAGGAACTGGATATTATCTACGAACTGGACGAGGATGAAGAAATGGAAGAAATGCCGGATGTTCTGGGGATATTATTATTTCGGTTCCACGGACCATCCTGCAGAGTGAAGAATATGGGCATTCATTTGAACGTGAGCTCGGCTTCCTGTTTGTTCATGGATTCTTGCACCTGCTTGGATATGATCATCAGGATGAGGCCAGTGAAGCCGAAATGATGGGCAAACAGGAAGCGGTACTCGCTCAAGCCGGGTTGACACGATAATGAAAAGGCGCTCCTGGGGGATGGTATTCCGCAATGCTGCGGAAGGAATCGTATACGGGCTGCGGACTCAAAGGAATGTAAGAGTTCATACAGGAGTCGCCATTTTGATGTGTGCAGCCGGATTTTTTTTCGGGATTTCAAGAACAGACTGGATGTTTGTACTGACAGCCGTATTTCTGGTTCTTGTGACGGAGTTGATGAATACAGCAGTGGAAGCTGCTGTAGATCTGGCGCATCCGCATATACATCCGCTGGCAAAAGCGGCGAAGGACACCGCGGCCGGTGCAGTTTTGCTGGCTGCGGTGTTCGCCGTCATCATCGGGTGTATCGTTTTCATCAAGCCAGTGATGAGCTGGCTGGGATTGCTTTGATTGGATTTTAATATTACACACTAATTGTAAAGTTGGACTCATTTTTTAAGTTAAACTTCTGGTTTGCACAATAACGGAGAGGTCAGAAATAACCTGTAGAAGCGAAGCGTTCGCCTTTATCACCGGATTTTCACTTTGGAAAAGGGAATCAATAAAATCCGGGGATAACAGCGATCGTAAGGTTGTTCTGGCAGCGAAGAGGCCAGTGCAAATTTTTTAAGTTGAACTTAACTCATTGAGTGAAACTTTATATACACCCCAAAGGGAGAGATTGATTATGGATAATGGTTTGCTGATGCAAGAAGCGATTAAGGCACGTACAAAAGCGTATACCCCTTATTCTCATTTTGGAGTAGGCGCAGCTTTGCTTGACAGCGAGGGACATGTGCATCATGGTTGTAATATTGAGAATGCTGCTTATACGCCAGGCAACTGTGCTGAGCGTACAGCTATGTTCAGTGCAATTGCAGGAGGCAAGCAACCACGCAGCTTTAAAGCTATTGCAATTGTAGGAGATACGGACGGTCCAATTGCTCCGTGCGGTGTATGTCGTCAAGTGATGTACGAACTGTGTGATCCGGATATGAAGGTCATTCTGGGTAACATGAAGGGTGATCTGCAGGAGACTACAGTTGCCGAACTATTGCCATGGGCCTTTGGGCCATCTGATCTGAACTCTGCTAAAAAGTAAAAACCAATACATTCCAGGCCTAGGCGCCTGAGGAGGAACATATGAAAAAACAAGCATACAAATCCGGTTTTGTAGCCATTATCGGTCGTCCCAATGTAGGTAAATCCACGCTGATGAACCAAGTCATTGGACAGAAAATCGCCATTATGTCGGACAAGCCGCAAACGACGCGTAATAAGATCCATGGCGTATACACATCGGAACAACAACAAATCGTTTTCCTGGATACACCAGGGATTCACAAACGTCAATCCAAGCTGGGCGATTACATGAACCAGACTGCTTTGAACACACTCGGAGAAGTCGAAGCTGCTCTGTTCCTGATTGATGCTTCGGAAGGTATGGGCGGTGGTGACCGTTATATTGCAGAACAATTGAAAAATGTGCGAACGCCTGTCATTCTGGTCATGAACAAAATTGATAAAATTGAGCCGGAAGCACTGCTTCCGCTGATTGAGGCATATCGGAAGCTGCACAATTTTGCCGAAATCGTTCCGGTATCTGCCATGCTTGGCAGCAATGTAAGTACCTTGCTGGAGCAGCTCGGTAAATATTTGCCGGAAGGCCCTCAGTACTATCCTGATGATCAGGTTACGGACCATCCGGAGCAGTTTGTTTGCGCCGAGTTGATTCGGGAGAAATTCTTCAGATGACGCGTGAAGAAGTGCCACACTCCATTGCAGTAACAATTGAGGATATGAAAGTACAGGATAACGGGGTTGTTTATATTTCAGCCGTTATTTTTGTGGAGCGTGATTCACAAAAAGGAATCATTATCGGGAAACAGGGTGCCTTGCTTAAAGAAGTGGGAAAACGTGCTCGCCAGGATATTCAAAATCTGCTCGGTTCCAAAATCTTTATGGACCTGTGGGTTAAAGTGAAGAAGGACTGGAGAAACCAGGAGCGTGTGCTGCGAGATCTTGGCTTTGGTCGCGAATAATAAATTCAGTATCCAGTAATTGCAACACATAGTTTACCTTGCAAGACTCCATCCTATCTGGTAGAAGCAAATGTCATTTTCGAAGAGAGGATGAAATTCCGATGCGAGATTTTTCGTGGAAGGTTTTTGCGATGACGGGGGATGTGGAGTCCTATCTGTTGTATACCGAGGCATGCAGCTCGTTGGGACAGGAGTCGGAACCTGCAAGGGAAGTGATTGAAGATGAAGAAGCCGAAGGTTAATTGGCTGATTCGGGAATGGTTAGGTGACGAGGCATGCTATACAGGGTGGAAGGGATTGTCATCCGCAGCATGGACTACGGCGAGGGGAACAAAATTATTACGCTTTGCACCGAAAGCGGCGGGAAAGTAGGGGTACTCGTCCGCGGTGCCAAAAAGCCCAAAAGCCGACATGCTGCACTGGTGCAGCCATTTACGTACGGTCAATATGTTTATTTTCGCAACACCGGACTGGGAACGCTAAACGCAGGAGAAATCATTGAATCATATCATGAGTTGCGTGAAGATTTGGTTAAGGCTTCCTATGCATCTTATGCTTGTGAACTGCTGGATCGTGTATTGCAGGATGAAGAGACAGGAACGTTCTGGTTTAAACAACTGAAAGCCTGTCTCCAGGCGTTGAAGGAAGAGAAAGATCCGGTTGTCATTACCAGCCTGTATGAAATGAAAATACTGCAGGCAGCCGGGTACGGTCCTCAGCTGGATGATTGCATATCTTGCGGTCAAGAGCGACCGGATGAGCAATTATTTGTTAGTCCAAGGCTTGGTGGAGTCCTGTGTCGTGCCTGCAAGCACTTTGATCCTCCGGCACTGTCTGTGAGTCCGAAAGCGTTGAAGTTGTTGCGTTTGTTTGCACAGCTGGATCTGCAACGACTCGGTAATATATCGGTAAGTGAAGGCACGCGGGATGAGATCAAAAAGATTATGCGGGCCTTTATGGATCATCAGCTTGGCTTGAATCTGAAATCCCGTTCTTTTCTTGATCAAATGGAAAAGTACGGGATTTGAGTCGTCCTATTATGAAATAAGTAATATATCTTGACTTCGTACTTATTTTTATATATTATGAACTATAATTTCTCTTTTGGAGACATGCATTGAACGAGAAAGTAGGAGACTTGATTTATTATATTCAAGAAGAGGTTGATTGACCTAATCTTGTGTGAGCGAGCCGGGGATGGTGGGAGCCGGGTTGAATCGGTCTGTGAAATGGCACTCGGGAGCATGAATGGACACGGAAAAGTGGGCTTGTTTGAACAGGATCTTCTGTTTATATCCAAGCCAAGTAGGGTGGAACCGCGGGAATAGCTCTCGTCCCTATGTCTGTATAACAGGCGTAGGACGAGGGCTTTTTATTGTCTGTACCGTTCTAGGCTTGTTTATCACAAACCATCGAAAAGGAGCATGATTATGAATTTTCAGCAGATGATTCTCACGCTGCAACAATTCTGGGCCGAGCACAACTGTATTATTGTTCAGCCATATGATACGGAAAAGGGGCAGGTACGATGAACCCGATGACCTTTTTGCGTTCGCTTGGACCCGAGCCTTGGAAAGTAGCTTATGTAGAGCCGTCCCGCCGTCCTTCGGATGGTCGTTATGGAGAAAATCCAAACCGTCTCTATCAGCATCATCAATTCCAGGTTATTATCAAGCCTTCTCCGGACAATATTCAGGAAATTTACCTGGAAAGTCTGAAACAATTGGGCATTGATCCGCTCAAACACGATATTCGGTTTGTTGAAGACAACTGGGAGAACCCTTCCCTCGGCTGTGCCGGTCTTGGCTGGGAAGTATGGCTAGACGGTATGGAAATCACCCAATTTACGTATTTCCAACAAGTCGGCGGGATTGAGACAAATCCGGTAGCGGTTGAAATTACGTATGGCATGGAGCGTCTTGCTTCATACATTCAGGAAAAAGAAAATGTGTTTGAACTGGAATGGGTAGACGGGATTACATATGGTGATGTGTTCCGTCAGCCTGAATTCGAACACTCCAAATATACGTTTGAAGTATCTGATGTCAAAATGTTGTTTACACTCTTCAACATGCATGAAGAGGAAGCAAACAAAGCTATGGCACAGAATCTGGTTTTCCCGGCATATGACTATGTTTTGAAATGTTCACATACGTTCAACCTTCTGGATGCGCGCGGAGCAATCAGTGTAACGGAGCGTACCGGGTACATCACCCGTGTCCGTAATCTGGCTCGTCAAGTGGCTGCAACATATGTGGAAGAGCGTGAGAAGCTCGGCTTCCCGCTGATCAAGAAAGGGGGAGCTGAGCATGTCTAAGGATCTGTTGTTTGAAATTGGTCTGGAGGAAGTGCCTGCACGCTTCATGCGAGCAGCAATTGAACAGCTGCAGGATCGTGTCGTGAAATGGCTGGATGCCTCCCGTATTGCTTATGGTGAAGTGAATGCCTATGCCACACCGCGCCGACTGGCTGTTTTGATCAAGGATGTTGCCGAGAAGCAGGAAGACGTGGAGGAAGAGGTAAAAGGACCTTCACGTAAAATAGCATTAGACGATAGTGGTAACTGGAGCAAAGCTGCACTCGGATTTGCCCGTAGTCAGGGTGTTGAACCGGACCAGTTCACATTCAAGGAACTAAGCGGCGTGGAATATATCTATGCGACCAAGAGCAGCAAAGGCGTAGAAACATCCTCTGTAATCGGTCAGGGTTTGCTGGCTATCCTGCATGCTATGACGTTCCCGAAATTCATGCGATGGGCTTCGTATGATTTCAAATTTGTACGTCCGATTCGCTGGATTGTTGCTCTGCTCGGCAGTGATGTGATTGAGTTGGAAGTTGCAGGAGTGAAGTCTGGCAATGTAACACGTGGACATCGTTTTCTCGGAAAAGAGGCGGTCATAACGGACCCCGCTTCGTATGTAGAAGTGCTGCGCTCCGAGCATGTCATTGCAGATATTAAAGAACGTGAACAGATGATTGTGTCCCAGATCCAGGCACTGGCTGCCGAGAAGAAATGGGACATTGCGATCAAGGAAGATTTGCTGGAAGAGGTCTTGTTCCTGGTGGAGACACCAACGGTGCTGTTTGGAACATTCGAGTCTTCATTTTTGAATATTCCACAAGAGGTATTGATCACTTCGATGCGCGAGCATCAACGTTATTTCCCGGTGCTTGATAATGATGGCCAATTGTTACCATACTTCGTTACGGTTCGTAACGGCGGCAGCGATTCACTGGATGTCATTGCAAAAGGAAACGAAAAGGTACTACGTGCGCGTCTGTCAGATGCCAAGTTCTTCTATGAGGAAGACCAGAAGCTGGAGATCAAGGACGCATTATCGAAGCTGGAGAGCATTGTCTTCCAGGAAGAGCTGGGCACGGTTGGAGATAAAGTACGCCGTATTCGCAAAATTGCGGATGGTCTGGCTAACAAGCTGCAAGTACCAGCTGATGTAGCTGAAGCGGTGAGTCGTTCTGCGGATATTTGCAAATTCGATCTTGTTACACTTATGGTGGGAGAATTCCCTGAACTGCAAGGTGTGATGGGTGAGGATTATGCTCGTAAAGCTGGTGAAAAAGAAGAAGTGGCCAAAGCGGTATTTGAGCATTATCAGCCACGTTTCGCCGGAGATCAATCTCCTGCTTCGCTCGTTGGTGCCATTGTCAGTGCTGCGGATAAAATGGATACGATCGTAGGCTGCTTCTCGATCAATATCATTCCAACTGGATCTCAGGACCCTTATGCGCTGCGTCGTCAGGCAGCAGGTATTGTTCAAATTTTGCTGGATCACAATCTTCCACTGACACTGTCCGACGTGTTCGGCGTTGCACTTCAAGTGCATGCCCAGATGAACTTGTTGAAACGTGCGGATGAAGAGGTACGTAAAGATTTACAGGACTTCTTCGGTCTTCGTGTGAAGAAACTGTTGTCCGAAACGGTTCGTTATGATGTGGTTGATGCAGTAATTTCTTCCGGATTTGATGATATCAGCGCGGTAGTTCCAAAAGGTGAAGCCCTTATGGCAGCTGTTCAAACGGGAGATGCTTTCAAAACTACCGTTGAATCTTTCAACCGTGTCGGTAATCTGGCTGCCAAAGCATCCAATGCTTCGGTACATGCAGAACTCTTCACAGAAGAAGGAGAGCGTCAGTTGCATGAGGCTTGGAGTAAAACCAAGGAAGAATATCGACAGGTATTGTCTCAGCATGCAGCAGCTGAAGCACTCGCGATTGCATCGGCTTGGAAGGAAGCTATCACCGTATTCTTTGATTCAGTTATGGTTATGGCTGAAGACGAAGCTGTGCGGGCGAATCGTCTGGCACTGCTTGCAGCGATTGACCGTGATCTGAAAGCTTTTGCTGATTTCTCCAAACTGGTCTGGTAATCGGGTCCGTTTTTGCTCCGGGAGCACAGATCTGAGACAAAGCACAAATTCAGTATTAAAGAAGGATATATGAGGGTATAAATATACGGAACGGATTGTGAGAAATTTATATTTACAGCCGTTCCGTATTTTAGCCTTTGATTTCCATAGACTGGTCAGAAGGATTTTGGCTGGCTGGGTCGTATATTACAATATGCAGCTATTTTATGAAACCGGGTGGTCTGGGTTTGAGTGAGTTGAATGTACGCCACATTGTTGTGGATGGTGATGCTTGCCCGGTCAAGGCCGAGATCGCAGAAACAGCACGCCAATTCAAAGTTCCTGTACTGATGGTTTCTTCATTTGATCATTTTCTTCAGGGCGGAGAGGGAGTGCGCACCGTTCAAGTAGATCGAAGTGATCAGAGTGCAGACTTGTACATTGCCAATCACATCAAGCCATACGATGTGGTCATTACACAGGATTATGGACTGGCGGCGCTCGCACTTGGCAAACGGTGTTATGTTTTATCATTTCGTGGTCGTGAGTTTAATGATCGTGACATTGATTTCATGCTGGATTCCCGTCATACTGCGGCCAAAGCACGTAAAAGAGGGCATTATGGAAAAGGCCCAAAGCCTTTCACAGAGCAGGATCGGGAAATTTTTCAACATAAACTGACAAAACTTTTGAAAGATTTGCAGGAGAATGTGTAAGTTTATCGAATAATATTTACGTGTTAAGAGATGAAGGTGGATCAAGATGAGTACCGGACAAGGCGGTATACCCGAAAGCATTATTGAATCGGTGTTACAGCAGCATGATATCGTCGATACGGTGAGCCGATTTGTACATCTGACCAAACAGGGGAAATATATGAAAGGCCTCTGTCCTTTTCATTCTGAGAAGACGCCTTCGTTTACAGTTACACCTGAGAAACAAATTTTCTATTGCTACGGTTGCGGCACGGGTGGAAATGCCATCAAATTCAGGATGGAAATCGAAGGGTTATCCTTTCCCGAGGCTGTCAAGACGATGGCAGAAGAAAGTCACATCTCAATGGGGACTGGCAAGGGCGTGAATCGGCTCATGTTAATCCAGAGACTGAACGTTTATTGGAAGCCTATGAGCTTACCGCGAAGCTGTATCATTTCTTATTGAAAAATACAGAGCACGGTAAAGTGGCTATGGAATATTTACGCTCACGCGGGTTTAGCGACAAGCTGATTGACCAGTTCCAGATAGGCTATGCGCCGAATCGCTGGGATACCTTGGTACAATTTCTGGAAAAGCGCGAATTTCCGCTTGAAGAGATGGAGAAGGGCGGCTTACTGTCGCCGCGAAACGAAGGTCAGGGATATGTGGACCGTTTCCGAGACAGAGTCATGTTTCCGATTAATGGCCGGAGCGGAAAGCCGATTGCATTTGCAGGTCGCATTTTGGGAGACGGGCAACCGAAGTATCTAAATTCACCGGAAACCCGGTTATTTAACAAAAGCCGTGTTCTCTACAATCTGCATCATGCCAAAAATGCAATTCGCAAACAAAGGCAGGCCATATTGTTCGAAGGGTATGGCGATGTTATCTCCGCTTGGGATCAGGATATCCAAAATGGTGTAGCGGCAATGGGTACTGCGCTCACTGAGAATCAGGCACTGATGCTTAAGGGCATGTGTGATGAAGTCATTGTATGTTATGACGGCGATCGAGCGGGACAGGCTGCGGCTCTCAAAAACTTTCCTATTCTTGAGGAAGCGGGGTTGCAGGTCAAAATTGCTCTAATACCGGATGGACTCGACCCGGATGATTTTATCCGCAAGCATGGTGGCGAGCGGTTCCGAAACCAGATTGTGGACGGCGCCGTAACGACTACAAAATTTAAGCTTATAAACCTTAAAAAAAACCATATACTGCTAGAAGGCGGCGGACAGATCGCTTATTCCAAGGAAGCGGTGAAACTTATTGCTCCTTTGTCTTCTCCTACAGAACGGGAAGTATATCTTCGGGAACTGGCTGCGGAAGTGGACGTATCATTTGAAACACTGAAGCAGGAGTGTAATGAAGAACGGGAGGCCATGAAAAATAACCTCCAGTATGGGGATAATAACCCGAAAAGGTGGAATAATGGTAGGCAACAAAATAGGCAGGTGCCTACACCCAATCTGTTGCCGGCTTACCACGCTGCTGAACGCAAACTGCTCGCCTGGATGCTTCAGGATGAAGAGGCTGCCCAGTACGTGAATGAGCATCTTGGTGAAGCTTTTAACTTGGATGATCATGCAGCTATTGCTGCTTATCTATATGCCTATTATGCGCAAGGCAAACCGTCGGATACAAGCCGTTTTATGTCTTCACTGCATGACGACCGACTGGAAAAAACAGTTAGTTCAATCTCGATGATGGATGGTCCAGGTGAATGGAGTGTTCAAATGCTCGATGATTGCATCAGGGAAGTGCTGAAATATCCGCGTAAGAAAGAGTACGATCTGAAAAAGAAGAAATGATTGCTGCAGAGCGGGCAGGTGATTCTGTACGCGCGGCACAAATTGCAATTGAAATGATTGCCCTAGAGAGACAGTGAACGTCTGAATGTTGGATGTTTCTAGGGAGGAGGGAGTCGAGTTATGGCGAATGATCAGCATACTGAACTAGAAACAGAATTGACGCTGGATCAGGTTAAGGATCAATTGATTGAATCAGGTAAGAAAAGAGCTTCGTTGAACTACAAAGAAATTATAGAGAAACTCTCCCCGTTTGAGCAAGACGCTGAGCAGATGGATGAGTTTTATGAACAACTGAGCGACCTGGGTATTGATGTAGTGAACGAAAATGATGAAGAGGTAACCCTTCGCCCTAGTGAAGATTCCGAGAACAACACCAGAGAGGGAGACGATGAATTCCACTTTGATGATGATCTGAGCCTTCCACCAGGAATCAAAATCAACGACCCTGTTCGTATGTATCTCAAAGAAATTGGTCGTGTACCTTTGTTGTCTGCGGATGACGAAGTAGAACTGGCTAAACGGATTGAAAACGGGGATGAAGAAGCGAAACGTCGTTTGGCTGAAGCTAACCTTCGTCTCGTGGTCAGTATCGCGAAGCGTTATGTTGGACGTGGAATGCTGTTCCTGGATCTGATTCAGGAAGGTAACATGGGTCTGATCAAAGCGGTTGAGAAGTTCGACCACAAAAAGGGTTATAAATTCAGTACGTATGCAACATGGTGGATTCGCCAAGCGATCACCCGTGCGATTGCGGACCAGGCGCGTACCATTCGTATCCCTGTGCATATGGTGGAGACGATTAATAAGCTGATCCGGGTATCCCGTCAGCTGTTGCAGGAACTTGGGCGTGAACCGACACCAGAAGAAATCGCTGCGGAGATGGATCTGAGTGTGGAAAAAGTTCGTGAGATTACGAAGATTGCTCAGGAACCGGTTTCCCTGGAAACACCGATTGGTGAGGAAGATGATTCCCATCTGGGCGATTTCATCGAGGATCAGGAGGCACTGGCTCCGGCGGATGCTGCTGCTTATGAATTGCTGAAAGAACAGCTCGAAGATGTCCTGGATACATTGACTGAGCGTGAAGAGAACGTACTTCGTCTGCGTTTCGGTCTGGACGATGGACGTACAAGAACGCTGGAAGAAGTGGGCAAAGTATTTGGTGTTACGCGTGAGCGTATTCGTCAAATTGAGGCCAAGGCTCTTCGTAAATTGCGTCACCCTAGCCGTAGTAAACGGCTTAAGGATTTCCTCGAATAACATCACTATTGGAGACTTTCCGCAAGACGCTTTAGCGGCGGCGGGGTCTCCTTTATTTTTAAATTGAACATCTAAATTTCTTGGTTTTGGTAATTCATCCTTGAAATGTTTTATTGGATTTCATTTTATCGCTTTTCGTTGTTCAATGCAAATCAATAAATTAAATGAATGGTGTAGGTGCTTCATGAAACTTTCGAATCGATTACAGCGAATACATGATCAAATTCCCGAAGGCAGCCGCTTGGCTGACATTGGCTCGGACCACGCTTTGCTTCCAGTAGCTGCAGTACGCAGCGGAAAAGCAGCAAGTGCAGTAGCCGGTGAAGTGAACCCTGGCCCTTATGAAGCTGCACGTAAGCAAGTCAGCGATGCAGGTCTGAAGGAACGTATTATAGTACGGCGTGGGGATGGATTGGATGTCATCTCTGCAGGAGAAGTGGATGTTGTGACCATTGCCGGGATGGGAGGGGCACTAATTGCCTCCATTCTGGATCGTGGTCTCTCTAAACTTGATGAGGTCAAGCTTCTTATTTTGCAGCCTAATGTGGGTGAAGATATTCTCAGACGTTGGTTGCTCGAGCATCACTGGGTGGTGGTTGCAGAACAACTGCTTGAGGAAGATGGCAAAGTGTACGAAATCATTACAGCAATGCCGCAAGAACTCAGTCCGATCGCCAATGAGGAAGTGTATCGCGCACGTCCCCTTGAAGGCGGGGTAGAATTGACATCAGATCTGCTGCTTCGCATGGGGCCTTATTTAACAGACCGTCCAACGGATGTGTTTTTTGCCAAATGGGAGAGCGAAATTGTCAAGCTGCAAAGCGTTGTTCAGTCCATTTCCAAATCCGATCAGGAGTCTTCCCGGGAGAAGGCGGCAGAGGTAGAGCAGCTAATTGTGAACTTGAAGGAGGTACTCTCATGTTTGCGAAAGGTCAAACGGTAATTCAAATGATGGAGCAGCTTGCTCCCAAACATCTGGCCGTGCCGGACGATCGAATTGGTCTTCAGCTTGGCAGTTTGCAAAAGGAAATTACACACGTGCTTATCGCGCTTGATGTTACGAACGAAGTTGTTGACGAGGCGATTTGCATTGGGGCCAATTTAATTATTGCGCACCATGCTATCATTTTCCGTCCGGTCAAATCGTTGAGCACCGACACTCCCATGGGGAAATTGTATGAAAAGCTGATCAAGCATGATATTGCGGTATACATTAGTCACACCAATCTGGATGTGGCTGAGGGCGGCATGAATGACTGGATGGCCGAGGCCATTGGAATAGAGAGCAAGGAGTCACTTGAGGATGTACATACAGATCATTTGTACAAACTGGCTGTATTTGTACCCCGTACTCATCATGAGCAGGTGCTCCAGGCCATTCTCGAAGCTGGGGCTGGCAGTATTGGTCAGTACAATAAATGCAGCTTCAATACGGAAGGCATAGGCACTTTTGTCCCGGGAGAGGGGACACAGCCTTTCATCGGTACAGAGGGACAGATGGAGCGTGTAGAAGAAATACGGATTGAGACGATCGTACCGCAGAGTTTGCGCAGCAAGGTTGTTCAAGCGATGCTTAAGGCTCATCCGTATGAGGAAGTGGCCTATGACCTGTATGCAATGGATTTAAAAGGCCGTACGCTGGGCCTGGGGCGCTTGGGACCACTCAAACTACCAAAGACACTCGGTGAGCTGGTGGAGGTCGTGAAGGCCCAACTGGATGTGCCTTACGTCCGGGTAGTAGGCGATCTTACTCGGCAAATCAAAAAAGCAGCAGTGCTTGGCGGTTCAGGTAGCCGTTATACCCTTCCTGCACGATTTAAAGGTGCTGATGTCATCGTGACTGGAGACATTGATTACCATACGGCTCACGATGCGTTGATGGCGGGTATGTGTATCATCGACGTCGGGCATAATGCCGAGAAAATCATGAAACCCAAAACGGCGGACTGGCTGCGTTCACGTTTGGAAGACAAACGTTATGAGACGAAAGTAACTGCATCAGAGGTAAACACGGAAGTATTCCAGTTTATCTAAAAGCTCTGGGGTTCATTGCTTCCAGTAAGATTAAGCTTGTTTGTAAACTCAAATGCCTGTATACTATGTAATGTTGTTCGGAAAGCTTGACAGACAATCGCTGGTGGCCTTCGTTGCCACGAGAGGAAAGTCCGGGCTCCACAGGGCAGGATGCTGGATAACGTCCAGTCAGCGCGAGTTGAAGGATAGTGCCACAGAAATGGACCGCCGATGGCCGGATTTTCCGGCACAGGCAAGGATGGAACCGAGGTGTAAGAGACCCCGAGGAACGCTGGTGACTTCGTTCCTGGTAAACCCCATCTGGAGCAAGACCTAATGGGACACAGTCGACTCTTCGGAGAAGACAGCCTTAGCCCGAGGTGTGTCTAGGTTGGTCGCTTGAGCTGTGCAGCAATGTATGGCCTAGATAGATGATTGTCGCTTGTGGTGGGAGGGTAGTTCCCGTCTGAACCACGAAGAGCACAGAACCCGGCTTACGGTAAGCTTTCCTAACTACAACACAACAGTAATAAGTACAGTCCACTATCAGTCAAGGGCAAACAGAACGATTGTACCTGATGTGCCTGACTGATCAGAAGGACGCCATTACATTTCAAAAGACTTCTTCCTGCTCTTGCAGGTCATATAAATAAGGCGTCAGACTTCGAGCTTTCTCGGGTCTGACGCCTTATTTTTGTTGTTAGTTTGTGCGGAATGAAAAATGGTTTCTAATGATACAGTGGATGACAGTTTGTTACAGTGTAACTACACTGTCCGACTGTAATGATGCATGCCAGCGTTGAATGGCGCGATCCATACGCTCTACAGCCTCAGGAAGCAGATCTGGATCGGTATGGGTGAAGTTAATCCGCATACGGTTGAGCTCCGGTGTACCTGCATAGAAGGAATCTCCAGGTACGATGCATACTTTCTCTTGAATTCCATAAGTGAACAGATTGCTGGCCAGCATGCCCTCAGGCAGTTGCAGCCATAGGAACATACCGCCTTGTGGTGAATTCCAGGAAATACCTTCCCACGCTTTTGCTGCCATTAGAGTGGTCATTTTTTTCATCCGTTGTTCATAATCCTGTGAGATATTGCGAATATGCCCGTCCAGATCGAAAGACTCCAGTAGCGCATGAAGTGCTCTCTGGTCAATGCTGCTGGAATGCAAATCTGCACCCTGTTTGGCGCGGGCGGCTATTTTGATAACATCCGGAGCAGCCAGTATCCAGCCAGTGCGGAGGCCTGGAGCTACTGTTTTGGAGAATGTGCTGGTGTAGATGACATTGGACGGTCCCTCGTAGGATGCTGCATCCAGCTGCGCCAGCGCAGGGGCATCCAGTTGTTCCGGTTTAAAACGTATTTCACCATAGGGGTCGTCTTCCAGGATCAATACCCCATATTTCCGGCACAGGTCCACGGCTTGTTGCCGTCTCGCTCGAGACCATACTTTGCCCGACGGGTTAGAGAACGTAGGATTGATGTAGACGAGCTTGGGACGATGCAATTGCAGCTGTTCTTCCAGTGATTCAGGCAACATTCCGTCATCATCACAAGCAACACCTTGCGCTTCAGCCTGATAGGAATGAATGACTTGAAGCGCAGCCAGATAGGTTGGTGATTCAACTAGTACGCTGTCGCCTGGATCAAGCAAAATTCGGCATACCAGGTCAATGGATTGCTGGGATCCGGTAGTCAGAATCATATGATCAGGTGAAGCCGGAATGCCTTTGGATTCAAGACGTTCAGCAATTTTGGCACGTAATGGTCGGAAACCTTCCGTCTCTGCATATTGAAGAGCCGCTGAACCGCCCATAAATACTTTTTCGTATGCGTCACGGATAGCTTCAAGCGGGAACGATGTTTGAGCAGGTAAACCTCCGGCAAGCGAAATCATTCCAGGCGCCTGTGCAGCCTGTAACATGTCGCGAACGACAGAGGACGGGGTGTTTTGTGCCATTTTGGACCAAGGGATATTCATATTATTCTCATCTCCTGTTATTCACTGTTATACTGATATTATAAACTATAATAGACGGAATGCAGTATAACAGTAAAATGCTGATCATAACAGTTGGGAGGTGCATGTGTGCATATTGAATTAAAGCGGGGAAGCAGCACTAAATTGTATGTTCAGATTGCACTCACCCTTGCGGACCGAATAAGGTCTGGATTAATCGAGCCTGGTACCCGTTTGCCATCGGTTCGTAAAATGACCACAGATCTGGGCGTCAGTCTGGTCACCGTGTCCAAAGCCTATGCAGAGCTTGAAGCCATACAGCTGATTACCTGTTCCCAAGGGAAGGGGTGTTATGTACGGGGGACGCAGGAGTTGGAGAAAACAGAAGATATGGAGAGGACACACCGTACTCAAGCAAAGAATGAATCCAGCACGCCATGGAACTGGCAGATGGCTCTTGTGGATTATTTGCCCCGGGCTCAGCTATGGAGACATTTTGATGCATCTCCTCAAGTTAGATATGAGCTGCATATGTCGGCCATTCAGCCTGAATTGTTGCCAACGCGAGAGATTATCGATAGTGCCTACCGACTGTCCTCGGATCATCCGGAGCGAATGGCTACCTACGGGTCCTTTCAGGGGGATCGGGAACTCCGTCAGACGTTCTCCGGGCATTTTGCGGAAAGAGGTCTGCGGGTAATGCCCGAACGGATGCTGATAACGAGCGGTACCCAGCAGGGAATCGATCTTGTGGCGCGTACGTTTGTTGGTCCTGGTGACGTCGTTTACATGGAAGCACCAAGTTATACCGGAGCGATTGATGTGTTTACAAGCAGAGGAGCAAAGATCATTACAGTGCCGATGGATGACGATGGTATGCGTATTGATCTGTTAACCCGGTTATGTGATACATACCCGCCTAAATTAATATATACCATTCCTACGTTTCACAATCCTACAGGCATTACGATGAGCGCCAAACGACGTGCACAACTGCTGAATCTTGCTCAGAGTTATCATTGTCTCATCCTGGAGGATGATCCGTTCGCTGATTTGTATTTCCGTGATCCGCCCCCTGCTTCCATTAAATCCATGGATGGGACGGGCCACGTGATATATATCAAGAGCTTCAGCAAAGTGCTGTCTCCCGGCTGTCGAGTGGCGTGTGCGGTTGCAGACGGAAGTGTACTCACCCGGCTTGTTGCTGCCAAATCCACTGCTGATCTCGGGAGCCCGCTGCTCACGCAGAAAGCATTGCAATCTTTTATTCAACATCAATACAGTGCGTATACAGCCCGTCTGAGGGATGAGTTGTATTCTCGTCTGTGTGCCGCAGCGGATGTGCTGGAGGAACATGGTCCTCCGGGGATGTACTGGACTTTACCTGATGGGGGATTAAACCTGTGGCTGCAATTGCCGGATGGTTTGGATATGCGTGAGCTGCACCGCCAGTCACTTGCTGCAGGTGTTTCCTTTTTGCCGGGTTCTGCCTGTTATGTGGGGGAAACGGATACGGCGAGTCTGCGGATCTGCTTCACGGTTACGAATATGGAACTGTTATGTGAAGGGCTACAGGTGTTATGCAGGGTTATTGAGAACATTACACCGCAGCAGGGTGGGACAACGGCGGACAGGCTCCCGCTTATTTAATTTTCTCGAACACGGACATACATCCAATCCACATTGGACCATGTGCAATACGTTATAGTATCACTTGAAAGGGAGTTGGTTTGAAATGAACCATTTCTGTCCACCGCTTTGTCCGATTGTATGTGACCCGATCCAGGTTGTTGAAGATTACTACATCCCACAAATCGTACCCGTAATTCACCCGATCGAAGTCATCAAAAAACATCACTGTGTGCCAATTCATCATCACATGTATCCTGTCGTGGTCAAGAAGAAGAACCTTGTTTTGTTTCAAGCCATAACGGTAAGAAAAAATCCGTGAAAAAATCAGGCAAATCCCGCACAACTACTCGCAAGCGCTAGTCGCAGCGGGTGCCCGGGGGAATAGGTAAACATACCAAAGAGCAGCATACGCCCCGGGGCGCAGCTGCTTTTGTTTTTTTACATTCAGTGTTCGGCTAATGTTTGATGTACTTTTTCATCGCATTATCCATTTGCTGTCTCACATGCTGCGGCCAGAATTGAAGTGGGGCGCTGCTGCCAGAGGCCGCCTCCAATGCTTTAAACACATCGATTTGACCGTAACCGAAATACTTGTCATGACCTGGGTCACCAAGATCTATGACGCTTTGACGCATGAGATCCATAACTTCCGTGTTGGTCAGATCGGGATTGAGCGAGCGAATCAAGCCTGCAAGTGCCGCTACATGGGGGCTAGCCATGGACGTTCCGGACAAGGCTGCATATTGGTTGTTCGGATACGTACTTGCGATGCTGGACCCTGGAGCCGTTACATCCACGTAATCCCCGTAGTTGGAATAGGAAGCTTTGCTCATGTCCGGATCCGTAGCGGATACCGCAAATACTTCCGGATAGGCGGCAGGGTATCCTGGACGCTCCGTATTGTCGTTACCGGTCGCTGCAATTAATACGATATCGCGATCAAAAGCGTATTTGATGGCATCATGAAGAAATTGGGCATCGGCGTAATTCCCCAAACTCATATTAATGACCTTGGCTCCATGATCAGCGGCCCAAATGATGCCTTCGGCAACGGCATAGGTTGTGCCTGAACCCGAATTGTCCAGCACTTTAACAGGAAGTACCTTGTTATACCAGCTCATGCCTGCTACACCTTCGTTATTATTCACAACAGCGCCGATGATGCCTGCTACATGTGTACCATGGCCCACATCATCAAGCGGTTTGCATGCTGGATCAACAACGTTATAACCATCCAGCAGCTTGCCCTTCAAATCGGGATGAGTCAGATCGACGCCGGTGTCTACCACGGCAACGATAACATCCTTGTTGCCCTTCGTAATATTCCAGCCGCGGTTAGTCTCAATGGCGGGCAGGTTCCACTGGTAGTCGGAGAACAAGAGATCATTGGGAACAGTTACATCTTGTTCAGGTAAGGTCTCATTGGTTAAATACATGTAGTGGGGTTCCATGTACAGCGGATTCCATTTACGTTCAAAATAAGCATGCAATTGCTCATAATTCATATGTTCTGACCGAAAAACATACGTATATCCAAGCTTACGTGCCGATTGAGTGCGCAGATCGGATTTAATGATGCGCATATCCCGCTCCCCTGGCTCCTGACGGAAACGGATGACGATTTCATTTTCGTAAAAATGACTGGCATTGGCGTTATCATGCCCTGTCTTTACGGTGATTTCGTTAAGGGTGTCGGGGTGTACAGATTCGATTTTGAACTTGCCTTCCCGCGGATAAGGGATCATGCGCAAATTTTTGCGCTGGTGCTGCTCGACAGCATTCAGGACATTTTGGCTAAACAAAGCGATGACTGCTCTTTTTCCATCTTTGGAAGGCTGCCCCATGACAAAAAACTTTTCTTTCCCCAGAGGAAAGGATGAAGATTCGAAGCTTTGACGTTTACTCACGGCTTTTTTGGCCAAGGCGAGAGAATGTTCCAGCTTCTGCTGTTCCACTTTGCTTCCTTTTGCTGCTGTTTTGTCAAAGTGCCGACTGTGTGATCCATTGGTATTCATTATATCAATAGACCGGATATGATCATGTGTTTGTTGTAGTTCATTAACGTATTTGCTTATTTGCACATCATTCATTTTGGAGGTCTTCTCAAGCATGATGCTAAGGTGCTGTTTGGCATCTGCGCGGGTTAGCAGATCGGTTGACTTTACATCCTGAACTTTGAGACGTTGTTTGCTTGCATGCTCCTCGTGTGGAGAATCGGGCATGGCACTTGGAGTAGGAACAGGACGATTGGACGTTGGAAGCAAAAGTGTCAAGGCAAGTGCGCCTGCACCCGCGGCAATGGCCCAATTAATCCATTTCGGTCTGGACATAAGGGATGGAACCTCCTCGTTTGTTTTGACAATCATCTTACAGTGCTCTAATTTCATCGTTGTCACTGGATATATGTATCGTTAGGAAAAGCGGTTATTTTTATGCAGGTGAAGATCAGGGGAGCTGTGGGTAATGGGCATGTTCAGGGGCAGGAAGGGAAAGCCTGATTAAGGGATACCGCTCGTCATCTTTTTATGGTAGGATAGTAGCTGAGAATTCAAGGTCAGGGGAGAACCTCCCGTTGGCCGATCTATATGTAAGGACTTATTTAAGGGGGAGCTACCTTTATGTCAGCAGCCAATGTACAGAAAACATGTGAGTCAACTAGGGAAAAGTTAAAACCGGCTATCGATCGGATCGAACAATTTTTGAATGAAAATGCCTTGCCTGAACTGGATCAGAATCAGACGGAGGAGTCATCAGCCTTCTACAAAGGATTTCTTTCGGATCTCCGTCATTTGCTCGTTTTTTCTGAAGTTTCTTACGAAAAACTTGGCGTTGTGCTGCGTCGTGCCAATTTTGATGTCGATTTTGCCGAGAAGGCTCTCTATAACACATACCATCAAAGCATAAACAGCTTTTTTTATCCTAAAAATGAATGTTACTCCGAAGATGGAAGATATGCTTACACTGGTCAGGATGCAATCCGTTTCCGTGATAAGCCCATTCGTGCAGTACGGGATGTCATTCTTGAGATATCAAAAACGTACGAAGAATTGCGCGATGACCTGGCATATTATGAAAGTGACTACCTAACGCAGCGTCGGATGCAAAACCAACGCAATCACGCGTAAATCAATTTTTTAACTCATATGCGAATTGGACAAAACCGCCCTTGGGCGGTTTTTTTGCGTTTTCTTCAACTGGAATTGCGGAGAAGGGCCCATGTCATCATCTGGCATTTCGTTGGAGAATAGCTCATTTACGGTGCGGAGACAATAGATGTCGAGGTGATAAAAATGAGCCATGAGAAGCCAATAGTCAAATGCAGTGTTGCTAACTGTCACTTTTGGGGAGAAAACAATTTCTGCCAGGCCGATGCCATCATGATTGACATTGACCAACATGCCACCCGCCGCTTACATGAGGAATTTGCCGGAGAGACCTTTGATTCCGATCATCATGATCATGCACGTACATCTTCTGCGACATGCTGCCACACATTTAGACCGAAATGAGCAGTCATTCCCATTTATATGGAGGTGCTTTGCATTGAATAAGGACCATAGAGATGATTACCCGTTCCATCGTCCAAAAAAAACTTCGTTAGATGAAAAACAGCGTGAACGTGTAGATTATCCAAGACGCAGCCACAAGGAAGAGTATGGTGCAGAGGTAGCACCTACAACTGGTTCTATTCGAACAGAACCAACGGAAAGAACAGATCATACACCTGTAAAGCACGAAGAAGACGGTGTCATGAAATCTACCGGCCGAATCTCCGGTTATATGGGGCTGGCCTTTGGTATTGCTTCCTTGTTCATGTGGTCCATTGTTCTGGGTCCGGCAGCAGCAGTGCTTGGATACTATGCTTATGTCAACGGCCGTAAAACGGCGGGGGCGTGGTCCATTGGACTTGGGGCCGTGGCAACACTCAGCTATTTCTTCATGATTCCATTCGCTCGCTGATACGTAAAAACATGATCTGAACAAGCAATCCTAATGAGCATATAACCGACTGATATGAGTTGCTTGTTGTAGCCTTCTGCTTCCACCTTACTTAAAGGTGATAGCAGAAGGTTTCTTTCGCATTTACGCAATGATGTTGTACAATCGGTTTATTTTTTTGAAAATATTTTGAAAACGATAGAACCTTCCTGTAAAATAATGTAGAATAAAGTCATAATCTACGTTTACATTATACGGGAGTGAATATAACTCATGCAGATTGATCCGCGCGCGTCGCGGCAGTTGCTGGAACTGCAATTGTCCAATAGTCTCAACGAAACAAATGCATCGGATGGAAATTCCGATTCAACGGTGGATTTTGCCAGTATGATGGACGGGCTGCTCGGGACGAATTCAACTTCTTTAAACCATACCGTAGGAGAAGACGTGAACTCTGCTGCGATCTCCAAACGATCCAGTGATGGTCTGTTGTGGCTGCAACTGGGCAGCATGTATAGTCCAGATGCAAGTTCTGTTTCTTCCTCAAACAGTAATGTGGCTTCTTTATCTTCTCTGATAAACATTGGAGTAGTGGATTCGGGTGCATCTGTACCTACGGATTTTGAATCTTTGATTGCTTCAGCGAGCGCCAAATATGGGGTGCCTGAATCTTTGATTAAGGCAGTCATTGATACAGAATCCGGCTTCAATCCAAATGTAGTGTCTTCCGCAGGTGCCAAAGGACTCATGCAGTTAATGGATGGCACGGCAGCAGGGTTGGGGGTAAGTAACGCTTACGATCCCGCTCAAAATATAGATGGTGGAACCAAATACCTTTCTCTTCAGCTCCAGCGTTTTGGTGGCGAGGTGAAGATGGCACTTGCTGCATATAATGCCGGACCGGGACGGGTTTCGAGTTTGGGTGTATCGAATGACGCTGAATTGATGAGTGTACTTAACCGTCTCCCTTCGGAAACACAGGCTTATATCTCCAAAGTGGAGAAAGCGCAGTCGAAATATATGGTGTGAATGGTCTATACCAAAGAAATGGCAAACACAACAGTACGTCCAGTAAAAGATCAAACGCGGGAACAGCAGCCCTTAAATGTGCGTAGTTCCTGTTTGGTCTTTTTGTGTTGAGCGGGGATCGTGTTACAATGCTCACTGTAGATTCCACAACGAAGAGACAAGGAGGGGAACCTCATTTGAAATATTTTGATCATGCCGCAACGACGCCGCCTCATCCGGATGTCATTCGTACAATGACCGAGATTATGGAGGCACAATATGGGAATCCGTCATCGATTCATGGATATGGTGAGCGAGCCCATCAACTGTTGCGCCGAGCGCGATCTGTCTGTGCAGCTGCTATTGATGTGAAGCCGGAAGAAATTATATTTACCTCAGGTGCAACCGAGAGCAACAACCTTGCCATCAAAGGCGCGGCATTACAGTATCAGTCTCGCGGCAAGCACATGATTACAACGGCAACGGAACATGCTTCGGTATATGAAAGTTTTGCACAGTTGCAGCAGTGGGGCTGGGAGGTCACATGGCTTCCCGTGGATTCCGACGGGCTGATTAGCGCCCAGCAGATGATGGATGCCATAAGATCGGATACGGTGCTTGTGAGTTTGATGCATGTGAATAATGAAACAGGAGCTATACATCCAATTGCTGAAATCGGAGCACGTCTGAAAAGGAAGCACCAAAGGTGCTTTTTCATGTGGATGGGGTGCAGGGCTTCGGCAAGATGGAGGCTAAACCTGCAGCATGGGGCGCGGATCTGTACAGCTTGTCTGCTCACAAGATTCGTGGCCCCAAAGGAGCGGGACTTCTCTATGTACGAAGTGGAGTGCAGCTTACGCCTCTACTGTCAGGAGGTTCCCAGGAGCAGGGACTGAGAGCGGGAACTGAAAACGTACCTTTGCTTGTCGGTATGGCGAAGGCGATGCGTCTCGCAGCAGAACGTCAGGCTGATTTTGCACAGCGTACAACGATTTTGCGAGATCGTATTATGGAGGTCATCGATACGATTCCCGGACTTGTCCTAAATAGTCGTAAAGAGGGAGCACCGCACATAGTTCATTTTTCTTATCCTGGAATGAAGGCAGAAGTGGCGCTTCATACCCTGGAACAACTTGGAGTAACCGTTTCTACACAATCTGCCTGCTCTTCGCGATCAGCAGAACCCAGCAGGGTATTGCTTGCCATGGGCAGGGATAATGCTTGTGCTGCGGGTGGATTGCGTATTAGTCTTGGAGATGAACATACAGAAGAAGATGTGGCTCTGCTCGGGCAGGCTTTACATCAGATGGTGGCGCAGCTGCGCCCGTTGGAAAGGCGGATGTGATTTTAGATGAAATATGATATGCTGCTTCTCCGTTTCGGAGAGTTTATGTTAAAAGGAAAAAACCGTGCCCGGTTCGAAAAAACGATCATTACCCAGGTACGTTCCCTGCTCAAACCGTATCCAGGCGCAAGTCTCCGGAAGGAGTTTGGACGGTTGTATGTCGATTTGGGTGGCGAATCTCATACTGAACTGATTGCTGTGCTGAAACGAGTGTTCGGTGTTATGTCGATCAGTCCGGTTAAAGTGACTCCATCTGAGCTTGATCTGATCGTGGAGACGGCCGTTGCTTTTATGGATGAAAGAGTGAGTGAATTCAAAGAAGGGACTACATTCAAAGTTAATGTGCGGCGTGTATGGAAAGAGTTCCCCAGTTCTTCGCATGAAATGAACCATCTGGTCGGTTCTCCGATTCTTCGGAAATTCCAGCAGTTAAGTGTAGACGTGCGTCAGCCTGACATTGAACTGCGCGTGGAAATTCGGGATCAGGGCACATATATCTTCAATGAGGTTATTCCGGCTGTAGGCGGATTCCCCTTGGGTACGAATGGAAAAGCGATGCTCTTACTATCGGGTGGCATAGACAGTCCGGTAGCGGCATGGTCTTCGATGCGTAGAGGCCTGGAAGTGGAATGCGTCCACTTTTACAGTTATCCGTTCACAAGCCAGCGAGCCAAAGAAAAGGTCATTGATTTGGCGCGTGCCCTTGCTGATCATGCAGGCACAATTAAACTGCATCTGGTTCCTTTTACGGAAATTCAAACGGCATTTACCCAACTGGGACAAGATAACTTGATCATTACACTGATGCGCCGCTCCATGTTACGTATTGCCACCAAGCTGGCTGAACGTGAGCGTGCGCTTGCACTAATTACCGGAGATAGTCTGGGTCAGGTAGCAAGCCAAACCCTGCCGAGTATGAATGTTATTGGGCGTGCGACGGATCTGCCGTTGCTGCGACCACTTGTCATGATGGATAAACAGGAGATTATAACGCTATCCAAACAGATCGGGACGTACGATATATCGATTCTGCCCTATGAGGATTGTTGTACTCTTTTTGTACCGAAATCTCCAACCACGAACCCAAATCTTCGCATTGTGGACAAATCGAAGCAACCATGAGTCAGTTGCCGGAATGGGTGGAACAGGCAGTGGAGCAGACAGAAACAATTACGCTGCATGCAGGCGAAAACTTTATGGTAACCAATCAGCAGGATGAAGCTAATGAAATGAAAGAAGAGTGGTTCTAAGGACCGTATTCTGGTTTGAATGACATAATAAGGACTATGTTATCTTCAAGAAGAAAAAGGACTGGCCGATGTATTATCGGTCAGTCCTTTTTATGCTGCCTGTGGTTAGTGGGAGCAACATTTATTAAGCTTAGGAATAGGAGTGCTGCCGCTCTCCACCTGTTTTTTTGCTGCTTGCACGTTTGCGATATCCGGCGAACACAACACCAGCAGTGACGAGAACGATAAATAAGATTCTCAGTGCAGGATGCTCAGTGAAGAAAGGCACAAGACGATGTTCCTCTGTAATCATGTTAGAAGCCGTATACCCCAGTACGATGGCTCCAAGATAAATGATCCAAGGGAAACGGTTAATTAATTTGATGAACAGCGTACTGCCCCAAACGATAATAGGCACACTGATCAGCAGTCCAAGTATAACAAGTACCAGATGCTGCTGTGCTGCACCAGCAACGGCGATGACGTTATCCAGTCCCATGGCAGCGTCTGCGATCACAATCGTTCGCACAGCTACCCAGAGAGAGCTGCCGGCCTTGATATCCGAATGCTCTTCCCCTTGATCTGCCAATAGCTTGTACGCAATCCAGATTAGCAGTAATCCCCCAACAAGAAGTAGCCAGGGCACTTTGAGCAGCCAGAGCACAATCACAGTGGCCACAATGCGAATCAATAGTGCACCGCCTGTTCCATAAAGAATCGCCCTTTTTTGCACAGAAGGGTGCAAATTTCGAGCTGCGAGACCAATTACGATGGCATTATCGCCAGCCAGAATTAGATCAATAAATACAACGTTCAACAACGCTAGCCAAAAAGCGGGGCTAAACAGCTCCATACGATGTCACTCCTTCATATATTTCCAACCCTAAGAAAGCTTGTTCAACGTTTAAGAATAGCATGGACAACTTTGACATACAAGTTAGAGTGGGGGATGAGAAGCATGGATACGTTATGGCTATTGACCGAAATATTAATGATCAATCTGGTTCTGAGTGGAGATAATGCGGTTGTTATTGCACTTGCAAGCAAGGATTTGCCAGCAACACAGCGCAAGCAGGCGGTGTGGTGGGGAGCTTTCGGCGCGGTTGTTTTACGTTGTGTGTTAACCTTTGCAGCGGTGCTGCTCCTGGGCATTCCTTTTATTCAGGCGGCAGGTGGCCTGCTTTTGCTCTGGATTGCCGTCAAGCTGCTGCTTCAGAATGAAGATGAAGTACATATTCGTAAGGCGTCCACCACCTGGAAAGCAATCCAAACGATTTTGGTTGCTGACTTTGTCATGAGTCTGGACAACGTTCTCGCAATTGCAGCTCTGGCGGATGGGGACCTGGCGCTCACGGTCATCGGGATTGCCATAAGTATTCCGATTGTGGTGTGGGGGAGCGGATTAATTGTCGGTTTGTTGAAGCGATTTCCGATTCTCGTGTTTGCCGGTTCAGGTATTCTGGCCTTCACAGCAGGTGAAATGGTGATGAATGATCCAAAGCTGGGCCAGTGGCTTGGCGGCATGGCAGCTGAGGCACATACATTCCTGCCTGTAGCTATGGCTTGTCTTGTAGTCGCGGTTGGCGGAGCCCATAAATTTGTTCGTCGAAACGTGTAAATTGAATTTGATAAATGAATGATAAATATACCTGTAGACTGCCCTCTTAGGGCAGTTTTTTGTCGTATTCAATGTGCTCTGCAAAATCAGACTGATTCGATTAAGTCATAGTCCGGCCATTTTAGGGTAATACAGGATAAGGGAGGGAGGGGAAGTACGACATTAAGTGTAGTTTTTTGCATACACATCGGCTAAACTAGAAGCAGGCTGGAAACAGTCAGTCATCATGGATGCTTATAGTTTAGCTTACGGGATACATAGCCAAATGTTATAAGAGGTGATTTTGATGAGAAATGAAAAAGCAATTGGGATATTTATATTGGTTGCAGGTATTATCATTTTACTAGGTAAGTTTGGTGTGTTTGGCTTCATTGGACGGCACTTCTGGCCTTTGCTCATCTTGTTGCCAGGTATTGCTCTTCATGCTTGTTATTATGCAAGGCTTACGCCATCCTGGTCACTCGTTCCAGCAGGTACGTTAACCGTCTATGGTCTGTTGTTCGGGATTACGAATACTTGGGGCGGGGGATTGATGAGCAGCCTTTGGCCTGCATTTTTGCTTGGGATTGCCATAGGTTTGCTGGAATATGCACTGGCCGATCATCGAAGACCTGCATTGGTACTTCCGGTTGCACTGGGCGTGGGTGTCCTTTCAATTATTTTCTTCGGATTTACACTGCTCCACACCGGAATTATCTACGTGCTGGCAGTACTTTTGATTATTGGCGGGATGTGGTTGCTGTTTGGTCGTAGACGCCAAGGGAGAGGCTGGTAACATTCCCAGTGGTCTTTCCAGCGAAATATCTTGATTTTTACCTATGATCAACTATAATATAAGGGATATAGGCATGCGTCGGGATATCACCGACGCTTATTTTGGGTGAGTAACCTGCGAAATTGCGGGAAGTTTAGTAGATAAGAATTGAAATTGGAAAGGATATGGATACAAACCATGCATTCAAGAGAACACATTCGCAATATTGCGATTATTGCCCACGTCGACCACGGGAAAACAACGCTCGTCGACAAGTTGCTCCAGCAATCCGGTACTTTCCGTGATCACGAAACGGTACAGGAGCGCGCAATGGACTCCAACAATTTGGAGCGTGAACGCGGTATTACGATTCTGGCCAAAAACACAGCTATTACCTATAAAGATTACCTGATTAATATTGTGGATACACCAGGACACGCCGACTTTGGTGGTGAAGTGGAGCGTATCATGAAAATGGTTGACGGCGTATTGCTCGTTGTTGATGCATACGAGGGTTGCATGCCGCAAACGAAATTCGTATTGCGTAAAGCACTTGAGCACAACCTGACACCTATCGTTGTTGTAAACAAAATTGACCGTCCAGCGGCTCGTCCGACTGAGGTTATTGATGAAGTACTGGACCTGTTCATTGAACTGGGTGCCAACGATCAACAACTTGAATTCCCTGTTGTATATGCTTCCGCATTGAACGGAACATCCAGCATGGAGAATGATCCTGCGAAACAGGATGACAACATGATGGCGATCTACAATACCATCGTTAGTCATATCCCACACCCTACCGAAAATGTTGAAGAACCACTTCAATTCCTCGTTACTTTGATGGACTACAATGAATACCTTGGCCGTATTGCCATTGGTCGTGTTAACCGCGGTGTGATCCGTCAAGGACAATCGGTAACGGTTATTATGCGTGATGGTAAAAGCAAAACTGCACGTATCGAGAAACTGTTTGGTTTCCAAGGTCTCAAACGTGTTGAGACAGAAGAAGCAGGAGCAGGCGACATCGTTGCGATCGCAGGAATCAAGGACATCAACATTGGTGAAACCATTGCTGATCCGAACAACCCAGAAGCACTTCCAGTTCTGAAAATTGATGAGCCTACATTGCAAATGACGTTCCTCGTGAACAACAGTCCATTCGCAGGTCGTGAAGGTAAATGGGTAACTTCCCGTAAACTGCGCGAGCGTTTGTTCAAAGAATTGGAAACTGACGTATCCCTTCGTGTTGACGAAACGGAAAGCCCGGATGCATTTGTCGTTTCCGGACGTGGTGAGCTTCACTTGGGTATCCTGATTGAGAATATGCGTCGTGAAGGATATGAATTGCAAGTATCGAAACCGGAAGTTATCATTAAAGAAGTTGACGGTAAGAAAATGGAACCGGTTGAGCGCTTGTTGATTGATATCCCTGAAGAAAGCATGGGTTCCGTAATGGAGAGCCTGGGCGCACGTAAAGCAGAGATGGTTAACATGGTCAACACAGGTAGTGGTCAAGTTCGTCTGGAGTTCCTGATTCCAGCACGTGGTTTGATCGGATATAGCACAAACTTCCTGACATTGACTCGTGGTTATGGAGTAATGAACCATGCATTTGACAGCTACGCTCCAGTAGTATCCGGTCAAGTGGGTGGACGTCACCAAGGTGTACTGATCTCAACTGAAACTGGTACGTCTACGTTCTATGGAATGATGGGCGTTGAGGATCGCGGTACGCTCTTCTTGGAGCCAGGTACTGAAATCTACGAAGGTATGATTGTTGGTGAACATACACGTGACAATGATATCGTTGTTAACATCTGCAAAGAAAAACAACTGACTAACGTTCGTTCTTCAGGTAAAGATGATACGGTTAAAATTAAAACTCCGATTATCTTCTCGTTGGAGCAGGCTCTTGAATATCTGAATGAAGATGAATATTGTGAGATTACACCGAAATCTATTCGTCTTCGTAAGAAGATCCTGAATAAATCAGAGCGTGAACGTGCAGAGAAACAACGTAAAATGGCTACAAAATAACGCCTAACGACAACTAAACTAGAAGATAAAAGTTAATGTTTGAGGATACACGGAAAGTAACGAAAGGTTTGTACAGCAAAAGTAGTGAAGGGATCGGAATCGATTCTGAAGAAGCGAAGCGCTCGCCTTTGTCTCCAAATTTTAACCTTTGAAGATTCGTTCAAGAAAATTTGGAGACAACAGCGATCGAAAGAACGATCCGAAACCGAAACGGTCACCACGCATGTACTTCCCTTGAGTTATCGAAAGGGTATAATCAACAATTAACTTATATTTAGCATGAACACGAAAGGAGCTGGCTGTGCATGCAAGCATGGTTCGCATCACACCCGATCGTAGCCTACATCGTCATCTTTGTATTGATTACTTACGTATATAACAAGGTGTTTCGGGTACGTCAGAAATTGCCACTTGGTAAGGAAATCGTTCTCTATATATTGATGGCGATGGGCACATTCATGCTTCTTGTTTTTCAAATCGACAAGCTGCCGATCATTCAATGTTTGTTGGTGGCGGTTGGTTTGATGCTGTTAGTGCGAGTGCGCTATTTCATTGAAGGTCGTCAAAAGAAAAAAGCGGAAGCTGCCGCTCGAAACTCATAAATTCTGTATAGTATAGACCATCCGTTTTCCCTAGGGAAAGCGGTTGTCTTATATATAGGCCAAAACAGATGTGATAAAGGTGTTGAAGATATGAACTCGAATTCGAACGGACTGCCTCCACGGAGACAGGCA
Organism: Paenibacillus sp. 1A_MP2; assembly: GCF_052244825.1. Lineage (NCBI taxonomy): Bacteria > Bacillati > Bacillota > Bacilli > Caryophanales > Paenibacillaceae > Paenibacillus > Paenibacillus sp. 1A_MP2. Next base: position 2,579,146 of record NZ_JBQQCS010000001.1, read on the forward strand.
CCGACTCAATCCGGCGCTTCTGGATCGAAGAACGGTAAAGGCAAGCAACCAAAGAAGAAAAAACGGATGCGTACCTTTGGCAGACTAATTTTAAGTTTATTGGTTATTGCAATTGTGGTAGGCGGCGGATATGCGTATTGGGTATACAACCAGGTAGCGGATACGGGCATTGACAAGCCAGTACCTCCGGGGATGTCAGCCAAGACCAAACCGATTACGATGTTGTTACTAGGCACAGATAACCGTCCTGAGACGGGTACGTACCTTTCAGATGTGGTCATGGTTGCTTCTCTAAATCCGGAGACCAAGACGGCAACTATTGTGTCTTTACCTCGGGATACGCGTATTCAGTTGGATGGCTATAAAGCAAACAAGTTGAACTCCTACTATCCCAAATTCAAAGCACAAGAAAAAACCTCTGGCAAAAATGCAGAGGATCAGATGAAAGAAATGATGGGCAAATATTTGGATGTGGATATCAATTATACTACGGTCCTGAATTTTCAAGCGTTCCGTGATGCGGTCAATGCTGTAGGTGGCGTGGATGTAACGGTGGATAAAAACATGTGTTACAAAGATACGGCCGATGGCACAGATATTAATCTGGTAGCTGGCGCACAGCATTTGGATGGCAAAGAAGCACTTGATTTTGTTCGTTATCGTAAGTCGAACTGTAAACCAAAAACAGATGAATCCAACGATTTTGACCGAAATAAACGTCAGAATCAAGTGCTGAATTCCATGTTGGATCAGTTGAAATCATTGGGCGGTGTAACGAAGATTGGTAAAGTGATCGGTGCCGTTGATGAGAACATGACAACAGACGTGGAATCAGAACAAATGAAGAACTTCATCTCTACCTATTGGAATATTTCCAAATCGGATGTGCACTACACACCTGTAACCGGAGAATGGAGAAGTCCTTATGTGTATATCAACGAAACCGAATTGGCAACTGCCAAACAGGCGTTGAAGGATACACTCTCAGGTAAAGTAACAGCTTCTCCATCAGCCGAGTAACATGCATTCTTTTAGGATTGGAAGCAGCTTTGGTGGTATGATATAATAACATCAACAACGAATCAAGAATTGCATAAAGAAGATTAGGGGGCTGGTTGGATGTCCGAAGCCGTCACACAATTGACTGAATCTCTTTTACAGCAATTCAAGAACGAAACATTTGTGCTCTTGAGCACCGTGGACGTTGAAACTGGAGGTCCAACATCAACAGCAATCTCCTGGGTTTATGCGGAGAATGCTTCTACCCTGCGTGTGGCGATTGATCATCGTTCACGTCTCGTGAACAATATGATCGAAAATCCGGCTATTACCGTCACCATTTTTGGAGAAGAGATGGTGTATGCGGTAAACGGACGTGCTTCCGTACGACAAAATCCGTTACAGGATGTTCCGTTTAATATGTGCTGTTTCGACATTTCCATTGAAGCGGTAAGAAATGCGCTTTTTATGGAGCCCAACTGTCCTCTGTGCCTCAATATGTCAAAATATATGATCAGCGTGCTGCTGAGAAATTAGATGAGCAGGTTTTTACTGCCATGAAAAAAGCCTAGTGAGAGTGGTCAAGACCCCATTTAGTAGACATTATAAAAAGACCCTAGGCTGCAAACTGGCGTCGGTACTCTACCGGCGTCAGTTTTTTTAGTTTCCGTTGTGGCCGTTTTCGGTTGTAAAAACGGATATATTTTTCGATTTTGCTTTGTGCTTCGCTAAGCGTTCGGATATGATAAGGATAGAGTCCTTCCGTTTTGAGATGCGAGAAGAAACTCTCCATCGAGGCATTGTCATAACAATTTCCTCGGCGAGACATGCTGATTCGGGCGCCAACCTTTGGCAGCATGTCGTGGTAAGCATGAGACGTGTACTGGAATCCTTGGTCGCTATGAACGACCAGTCCGGTCACGTCTTTTTGCTTCGCAAACGCCTTGCTGAATGTGCGAAGCACCAGTTCATTGTCGTTGCGTTCGCCTATTTCGTAAGCCACAATTTCGTTATTAAACAGATCCTTTATGGCTGAAAGATATATCCAGCGCTCTCCCACACGATACTGGGTAATGTCCGTTACCCATTTCTGATTCGGTTTTTCTGCACTGAAATCTCGCTTCAAGAGGTTCTCTGCTACACGCTGCGCAGGTGTATACGAGCTGCTGGAGCGCCGTTTACGACGGATTCGAGATTGAATACCGAGCATTTGCATCAGGCGGAGCACCTTTTTGTGGTTCATCCAAATCCCCTGATCTTGCCAAAGGAACAACTGGAGCTGCCGATAACCATATTTGCCTTCATATCGTTGATACGTTTGAAGCACTTGTTTCTTCGCCTTTGCGTCGCGATCGAATCGTTTACGTTTTACATAGGCATAAAATCCACTCCGTGACACGCCAAACACATCACAAAGTTTCTGGATATCACCGTATGCCGCTACTTTTTCTATGATCTGAAATCTTTCTTGTTTGCTTCCTCCTTCCAGATGACCAAGCACTTTTTTAGCAACTCATTCTCCCGTTTCAGTTTTTGTACAAAGCGGTCTTGATCCAAGTATTCTTTACGTCGACCTCGCTGATCCATCAGTCCAAACTCACCTTGTTCCCGATATTTTCGCATCCAGCGCTTCATTCGTCCTGGATCATGAATCCCCAGATGTTCATTAATCTTTCGATAAGTCCACCCCTCAACCGTATGCAAACGAATAGCCTCATTTTTTATCTTCTCCGAATACGTTTTAAACTTTTGTCCCTTAATCGCCATAAAAAAATACACCCCCTAGAATTTCATCGGCTAAACCCAGGGGTTTTTCCAATGTCTATTCTAAGGGGTGCACTTCAGAGATCACTGGGCTTTTTGTTGTCTTTTGTCAGACGAATGCAGCTGCTGCATTTGTTGTTTACGCTCTACATGTTCATCCGGATTTTGACGGACTTTGACATCTTTGGGCAGTTGGGGAATGATTCGGCCAACCATGTCAGCAAGTTCTGAGGCAAAACCGGATATCGGATGACCTTGACGAATATGCTCACCAATTTCCTTGATTCGTTCAGAAACATCGGCATCTGCGGTAACAATGGAATCCACACCTTCCGGATCTTTGCGGAGGGCTTCGGCAACAGAGTATTTAATGGTACCCACTCGTGCTCGTTCCAGTTCACCGTCAACATCAATGCCAACTACGGCTGTATTGCCAAGAATGACACAGTTGGCGTCTTTAACACCTTCCACTTGCTTGGCAAGTGTTTTGAGGTGGGTTACCCTTTTTTCATTTGGCATCCGATCAGCCGTGGTGTTGTTCTTGACGTTTTTCTCATGAACCTCACCTGTATTCTCGGTCAGATGATCCACAGCAGAAGGGTGCAACCGATCCTCCTGAGTATTGAGCATGTGAGATCCTTTACGTTGATCTTGCTGAGTTGTAACATTTCCTCCGTAGCCTTTGGCATGCTGACCTTGTTGCTGCGAGGCATTACGCGTAGAACTGTTGCAGCCTGTAAGTATAAAGATCAGAAGCAGCGTGCAAACCCAATATTTCATAAATGTTCATCCTTTCCTGGAGTTTTTCAGAATGGTTGACAATTATTTTGTCCTAGTCGAATACATTTATGTATGGGAGCATGATTGTCCATGCCGCTGCTGAAAGATCACACTATCCATGCCTTTAACGACGCCGCTTTGGAGGGGATTGAATGAAAAAGATTTTTGTATTGGATACGAACGTGCTTCTGCATGACCCCAATGCCATATTTGCCTTTGAAGAACATGAGGTAATCATTCCCGCGGTTGTACTGGAGGAAATCGACTCCAAAAAGAGAAATGCTGATGAAATTGGCCGCAATGCCCGCAATGTATCGAGACTTCTTGATGGATTACGTGAATTGGGACATTTGCACAGTGGGGTGCCTTTGGCTAATGGAGGCAATCTGAAAGTGGAACTGAATCACCGCAGTTTTGTGAAAGTACAGGAAATGTTTGGAGAAGTGTCCAATGATAATCGAATTTTGGCCGTCGCCCTGAATTATCAGATTGAGGAAAATGAGAAAGAGGTTGTTGAACGACAAGTGGTTCTGGTCAGCAAGGATGTGCTTGTTCGTATCAAAGCGGATGTACTCGGCCTATTCACACAGGATTACTTATCTGATCGGACGGCAGGTCTCAGTGAATTATATCCAGGATATACTGCACTGAAGGTTCATCCTTCGGTCATTGATGAGTTTTACACATATCGCTTTCTACCAATCAAACCGTTACAGTTGTCTTATTCGCTTTACCCGAATGAATTTGTAATTCTCAAGGATGAGATGGGAACCAATAAATCAGCTTTGCTCAAAGTAAATACAGAGGGAACGAAGCTGGAGCCACTTTTCCTGAGTAATGATAATGTATGGGGCATCAGTGCACGTAACGCGCAACAGCGTATGGCTCTGGAGCTGCTTCTGAATGATGACATTCCACTTGTCACGATTACAGGGAAGGCGGGAACGGGGAAAACCTTGTTGGCACTTGCAGCGGGATTACTTAAAGTGGAGGATGATCATAAATATAAAAAATTATTGATCGCCCGTCCGGTTGTTCCGATGGGGAAAGATATCGGTTATCTACCCGGAGAAAAGAAGAAAAACTGAGACCGTGGATGCAGCCGATTTATGATAACTTGGAATTCTTGTTTGATACCAAAAAAGCAGGCGACATTGATAAAATTTTGATGGGTCTTGGCAGCATTCAGGTTGAAGCCCTCACTTATATTCGTGGGCGTTCCATACCAGGACAGTTCATTATCATCGATGAAGCACAGAATCTATCTCGCCATGAAGTGAAGACCATTGTATCAAGGGTGGGCGAAGGCAGTAAAATTATTTTGATGGGTGACCCTGAGCAAATTGACCACCCTTATCTGGATTCAGCAAGTAATGGTCTGACGTATATTGTGGAGCGATTCAAGCAAGAGGGGATCAGCGGACACATTATGTTGGAAAAAGGAGAACGTTCCAAGCTGGCTCAGCTTGCAGCGGATTTATTATAGGATTACGGGGAGTTATTTCCCGGAAAATGTTTCTATTTAACCGGCTCTTAGAGCCGGTTTTTTTGCTGAAAAAATAAAAATCACTTATTACACAGAACTCGATATGCTCGAAGTATGCAAAATATCGGAAAACTGTTTTTTGGCAGGATAGGACAAGAGCACTACTTATTTGTTACAATGAACGTTGCAGGAAAAAATTAGGGAGCAAGGAGGAGAAGTTAATGAAGCGTGGTCACCAAGTTGTTTTGTTTGCAGTACTGCTGCTTTCGTTAACGATTCTGTCTCCCAGCTTTGATTTTAGAGGTTCACAGCTTAATCAAGAACGGGATCAGGAAAAAGATGCATTTCCTAACACGTCATCTCGCAATGAGGATCATCATGCCCCGCTAGAGATTGTGGTGTCAATGTCTGAGACAGACTTTCAGTTGTTTAAAAGAATGGCTGATGAAGTAGCAGATTCTCAGCATGTGGAAATTAATTTGCGCAATTTAGAGCCGGATACATATAAGCGAGTGCTTGATAATCAATTTTCGGTAGGAGAGAGCGGAGATATTATTCTTCTGGACAGCGCAGAAGTTCAATACCATGCCAAAAAAGGACATCTGTATCCGTTAAACGGTACAACGCTGTCCAAGTCTTTGGGAGAGACGGTAGTGGGCTTGCGGGAAATGACAGAGTGGAATGGGTATCAATGGGGAATGCCGTTTGATTTTGATCCCTATGTAATGGCAGCTCGCTCTTCATTCCTAGACGAAGCCGGTTTGGCAGCATTGCCTGAAAGTAAGGAGCAGTGGATTAAACTTGTACAACAGGCAGCACAGGATAGAACGGATTTAATTAGAATAAACTTGAATGACCTTCACGCGGTAAGTGCATGGTTGAATCAGTTTGAACCAGGCATGGCCCCCGACAAAATCAAGAAAGCGCAAACTTCTTCCCAAACGGAGGCGTACCAACAGGTCATACAACTACTGGATCAGATCCAGCCTCATATTACGGGTGAATCAATAAATCCGACGCTTTCTGCTCCTAATGATCAGACGGATACTCCTATGGTAGTAACGTTACTGTCTCGTTTGTTAAGCGGAAATCAAGGCGTGGCAGGCAATCAGGGTTCAATGGAGAGGATAGCCATCAGTAAGTTGGAACCTTTAGGCTCAAGAAGCCTTGTTATCGCAGCTGGCTCACTTGAGGCGGAAGAGGCCAGCCGCTGGATTGAAGGTATGACTTCCTCTTCCGTGCAATCGGAGTGGTACAAGGAGGCTAACTATTTGCCAGCAAAGCAGCAAGAACTAGATCTTGAGTCACAGAAACTAATAACAAAATATGGTGCCACTGATATAAAATCTTGGGTTCCAGCTGAATCTTCACAGTCTGTAATGACTGAAAGCCTTGTACAGACTGCTGCCTTTCAAAAGAAGGTTCAACAACTACTTGCGGGAGAGATCACGGCGAATCAATACGTAAAAAGCATTATCGCTCTGCAGAGCGAATCAAAATGAAATAGCAAGCTTCACTTCAAGTATGCCTTCACTTGTGGATACCTCAGTGGCTTTGACAAACGACAGAATTTTCTGTGGGTAAAATCCGAGATCAAATTCCCGTTCCAGCATACGACGTGTAGTATCGGGGAGCTCTAACTGATTAAACACAAGTTTATCCACATGAAAGCGAATCGAATTCTGAGGTTCACTCTCGACCGTATAATGGCCTTCAATACTTAATTGCAACTGATCACGCTGTCCCGAGGCGGTAATCTGATCTTTTTCAAACTTGAAGGCGAAGTCTTCGAAGATGGGGTTTTGGGAACGAAGAAACGTATTCAGTTCATCTTGTCCAATTCGAATGGTGTAAGATGTTCCGGTAGTAGAGATGCCCCCGTTTTGTTCCTGGATAAATTGTGGCAGGTTCTGCATGGCTGCTGCCAATGCTTTGAAGTATCGCTTGACCTCGTATATGCCGATGTTCTCCCAATAGATGGTTAACTCATCCATCAATTTTTGCATGGCTGCAGCATCCCCGCTGGCGGCTACTTTTCCGTCCACTTCTTTTTGTAAGGCAAGTACGCGTTCACGTTGATTTTGAAGATTATTTTTGAGTTCAGACAGTTCTGAAGAGGTTTGGTTAATCTGGGCAGATGTTTGCTGCATGGAACGATATCGATCCTGATACTTGTCCAGAACAGCCTGATCCCTGCCAATAATAATCTGATAGTAATCGTATAGAACAAACAGGTCTTTAAAGGATCTTGCCCCCAGAACCGTCATCAAGAGACTATCACGCTCCCCGGTATAGTAGGATCTTACAACTGAACCTGCACGGTCTTGCTGAGTATGTATCTGTTCTTTCTGTTCCTGAAGCTGAATGGATAACGTCTGACGCTGTTCGTCCAGCTGTTTTTGTCTTTCTGCAATACGTTCGATTTCATGATCGATTTCGACGATGGATAGGCTTTGTTGCAAAATTTCGCGTGTATCCTCAGAGGAAGGCTCTCCGTAGGCATAAGTCCAAGGTAGCTGGATCAAAAATATAATGCATACAATAAAGCCAGGAATGCCGTATCGACGTTTCACCTATCATTCTCCTTTCCTTATCTAAATAGATGCGAACAGGCTTATCTCTTCCAGACAATATATGAAATAGATACGTGAATTATCCGTAGTGGTTACATAACACAAAGAATAGTCATTTAATCTGAAAACGACAAAAAAGCAATCCGACTATAGCCGGATCGCTTTGATGCTGCTGGCGGATTAAAGCGGCAATCCCATTTCGAATACGGTCCAGTAGCTGAACCCGGTGAAAGTCACGATCATATAACCCCAGAAGAGCAATATGTACGTACGTTCGGTGAATTTCAAATATCCCAAAATGACAAAAAACGCAGTCTGCAGGAAAAAAAGCAAAGCCATTTCGACCAAGTCTCCCGCAAAAGCCATTAGGCCAATCGCTAGCGTGAAGAACCCGAGTACCCGAAACATGCGCGCCACGGTAAGTCCTCCTCTCCTATGTACGTTCATAGATTGTCTACACAACATTATACCGGGAAAGGAAAATGGTGTAAACAAATTTGGATATGAAAGCGAATTCTTTTTAGCCAAAACGAGTTAACGTATGGTTTGTTTTGTATATGCAACGTATGAGCACACATAAATGTGGAAATACATTTTAGTATGAAATCAATTCTATGAACTCTATGAGAGGCATAAGAATGAATGAAGCAGCTTTTATACCTAATTCACATGCCGGGAAATCGGTTATGGGGACGGTTATTTTAGGATGTTGTTAGGAGGGTATTATAGCATGACTGCAGTGAGACAGGATGCTTGGAGTACAGAGGACGATTTGATTTTGGCAGAGGTTACTTTGCGTCATATTCGGGAAGGAAGCACACAACTGGCTGCTTTTGAAGAGGTTGGCGAAAAAATAGGCAGAACCTCTGCCGCTTGCGGTTTTCGCTGGAACAGCTGTGTACGTAAGAAGTATGAGTCTGCCATTAGCAATGCTAAGGCTCAACGACAAAAGCGGAGTTATCTTCGCAAACAACCGGTTTTGCTTGGACCACAGGTAGCAGCTTTGTCTACCCTGGATACGGAAGAAAATCTGTACAAAGCGGATGGGATTTCGGAAGACTCTCTATCCATTGATGCGGTTATACGATTCTTGCGGCAATGGAAGGGAACAGTGCAGGAAAACGGTCGCCAGCTAAAGATGCTTGAGAAAGAGCTTCGTGAAAAAGAGGATGAACTTCATGAACTGCGTTGCGAGAATGACCGTCTGTCCAAGGAAGTGAATGAAGTACAGACCGATTATCGTGTCGTAAATGACGATTATAAAGCATTGATTCAGATTATGGATCGTGCTCGCAGACTCGCATTTCTGACGGAAGAAGAAGAGGAACTCAAAACGAGATTCAAAATGGACGCCAACGGGAATCTGGAACGAATTGAATAATCGGAAAATGTATTTGTGGATCAGCATTAGATTAGGCCCGTCACACCTCCGTTACATAACGGCGGGTATGACGGGTTTTTTGTTTACTGTTTTTGTTCTATTATAGATAAAAGCAACTATTGGAGCAGAGGTAGGGATGCAGCATGATCATTGACGTTGTAGGATCAGGGTCACTGGGTCTTTTGTATGGAGGAAAGCTTCAGGACGCAGGTAATGAGGTTCGATTTTGGACCAGAACGGCTGAACAGGCGGATAAACTAAGTGTAGAAGGATTTAAGATCATCGAAAGGGAGAAAACCATCCAGATTCTACCTGACTATATCCAGGTCAAGCCGATTACGGAGTTAACCCGAGTGTGGAAAGACTTACCTGGAGATTGGCTATTATTAATGGTGAAGCAGACAGCAATACATGATGTTATTCGTGAAATTAGTTCGTTGGAGAAGCAATCCATAAACATCGCATGTTTTCAAAATGGGGTCGGTCATCTAGATCATGTACAATCCAACTTGCCGCACTCCAATATATACAGCGTCATAACCACGGAAGGGGCGAAACGTCAGCAGGATGGAGTCGTTCGTGCTGGGAAAGGGGAGACCTGGGTAGGAAAAAGTGAAGAGAAACCTTACTCAGCCCTAATGCCAATGGATCAGAATGAGTCCATTCGTTTACAGGGACTTTTGCAACAGGCAGGATTTGGCTGTACAGTGTCGAATGAAATCGATAAGCTTATTTATAGGAAGCTGTTAATCAATGCTGTCATTAACCCACTTACTGCGATATGGCGTATTCCCAACGGTGAGTTAATTAAAAAGGAAGAGCGAATTGTATTTATGCGTCAGCTATATGATGAGGCGTCAGGAGTATACAAAGCAAACGGGATAATTCTAGATGTAGATGTGTGGGAACAAATACTCTCCGTCTGTCGTTCTACAGCCTCGAATACATCTTCCATGCTTTCGGATGTTCTGCATGGACAACCAACGGAGGTGCAAGCCATTAACGGACAAATCGTAAGGCTGGCGAGTCAATGTGGCCTGACTGCACCGATGCATGAAGTACTGCTTCATCTGATTGAAGGTATGCAACCGGAAGGAGTGAGTTAATGGGATTTTTTATAGTGCTGAGCATCTTGCCGTTCTTTCCGTTTTTTCTGGTTTATTGGATCATGTATGGATGGAAGAAAGATAAGCGTGTGGCGTTGCGCTCGGCCATGGATGTGACAACCGTATTCCTTATTTTCTCTGTGTCGGCGTTATTCAACTTAACATTTGATTCGAATTTTGGATTTTATTTAACACTAATACTCATACTAATAGCACTTGGATTCATCGGCGGAGCACAAAATCGACTCAAAGGTAAGGTCGATGGGGGTAGATGTTCCGGGCCGTTTGGCGCATGGCTTTCGTAATAATGAGTTTTGGGTACGTTTTGTTTACTATATTTGGACTATTTAGATACTTTTTGAAACAGATGTGAGGATACATAACGCAAAAGGGCTAAAAAATGTGTCGATTTTGTCGAAAACTGAAAAAAACATTACTTTCTGAAAAAGTAATGTAGATTTTTTTGACCGGTGGTTGTATAATCTATAAACATATACCACATCAATTTAGGGGAAAGTGTTAGATGAAAAGGAAAAGTCTATTAGTCCTTTTGACGCTGATTTTGGCGTTCGGTACCGTACTTGCAGCGTGCGGTTCGAAAAACGAAGGCACAGGTAACACCGATAATGGTTCTGCAACCGAAGGAAATGGTCTTGCTAAAGATCAAGTCTTGAAAATTAACCTGTCAGCTGAACCTCCTACGTTGGACCCGGCTCAAGCAAAAGACAGCCAAACCAACACTGTTCTGAAATTCTTGTATGAAGGTCTTGTGCGTATCGGCGCTGATGGCAAAGAAGCTCCAGGCGTTGCTAAAGACTGGACAATCTCCGAAGACGGCCTGAAATATGTTTTCAACCTGAACCCGGATGCTAAATGGAGCAACGGCGATGCAATCACTGCCGAAGACTTTGTACGTTCTTGGGAACGTGCTTTGAAACCGGAAACAGCTTCTCCATATGCTTACCAATTGTATTACATCAAAGGCGCTGAAGGATTTAACCGCAGTGTTGATGAAACATTCAAAGGCACTAAAATTACTGATTTCTCCCAAGTAGGGGTTAAAGCTACTGATGAGCACACGTTGGAAGTGACGTTGGAAAACCCAACACCTTACTTCTTGGGTCTTACAGCATTCTACACGTACTACCCAGTACACAAGTCTGCTGACACGAATGACAAATTCTTTACAGACTACAAAAACATGATCGTTAACGGACCATTCACAATGGATCAATACGCTAAAGGTCAAAAAATCGTCGTGAAGAAAAACGAAGGCTACCATGCAGCTTCTGATATCAAATTGTCTGAAATCAACATGTCCCTGACAAACAGCAGTGCTTCCGAACTGCAAGCTTACAAGTCTGGACAATTGGACTATACAGGTGCACCTAACGGTGAAATTCCTTCCGACCAAATTCCTTCTGTAAAAGCGGAATTGCCGGACGAGTTTAAAGCTACTGGTATTGCTAGTACGTACTACTATCAGTTCAACGTTAATGAAGCTCCATTTAACAATGTTAAAATCCGTAAGGCTTTTGCAATGTCAATCGAGCGTCAATTGATTGTTGACAAAGTAACACAAGGTGGACAAATTCCAGCTTTCGGCTTTGTACCTCCAGGTATCCGCGGTGAAAACGGCGAATTCCGTGATGAGCACAAAGATGACTACTTCACTGAAAACGTAGAAGAAGCTAAGAAATTGCTTGCTGAAGGTATGAAAGAAGAAGGTTACACAACATTGCCAGCAGTGACATTGATCTATAACACTAGTGACGGTCACGCGAAAATCGCTCTTGCTGTTGCTGACATGTGGAAGAAGAACCTTGGTGTTGACGTGAAAACGGAAAACCAAGAGTGGGGCGTATTCCTTGAGAACCGTCAAAACCAAAACTTCCAAGTGGCTCGTGCAGGCTGGTCTGCGGACTATAACGATCCATACAACTTCTTGGAAATGTGGACTACTGGAAACACAAACAATGATTCCAAATTCAGCAACGAACAGTATGACAAAGATGTTAAAGAAACTGTAAAATCGGCTGATCCAGCTACGCGTATGGCTGCATTTGCTGATGCAGAGAAAGTTCTGATTCAAGATGAAATGGGCGTAATGCCGATCTATTACTACACAAATGTATCTTTGACTAAGCCTTACCTTAAAGGCGTACAACTTGATTTCAGTGGAGCAATTGACTTCACTCGTGCATATCTGGAAGAGAAATAAGTTGTTCTGAAGTCTATATGATTACTTCGGGATATATATGTGGAATTCCATATATATCCCGATTTTTTTGTATGTGCACCGATTTTCCTTATAATTCTTGAAATTTCCGATAAATGGATTGGACATTATTCTTGTCTAATTCTACAATCGATTTGTATACAAAATATTGTTTGTGGAGGTGTGCAAGGGTTGGTTAAGTACGTGCTGAAAAAACTACTATTTATGCTGCTATCGCTTTTCATACTCGCATCAGCAACCTTCTTCCTGATGAAGGCCATTCCAGGTGACCCTTTTACATCCGAGAAAAAAGTCTCACCTGAAATTCGGGCACTTTTGGAAGTGAAGTACGGTCTGGACAAACCGATGTATGAACAATACCTGAAGTATATGGGTGGAATCATTCAGGGTGATTTCGGGGTTTCTATGAAATACCTGAATCAAGATGTATCTGGTATGATCACTCAAACGTTTACAGCATCGCTGAAGCTTGGAATCTTTGCAATTATTATCTCAATTGTTGTGGGTGTCTTGTTGGGGCTTCTTGCCGCCGTTTACCATCGCAAGCTGATTGATGATATTACGATGATCCTCGCTGTTATCGGGATTGCTGTACCGAGTTTCTTGCTCGCATCCCTGGTACAATATGTGTTCGCATTCAAACTCGGCTGGTTTAACGTTATGGGCTTCGATGGCCCACTCGACTATGTGCTTCCTGTTGCAGCTTTGTCTGCATCACCAATTGCCTTTATCGCTCGTTTGACGCGTTCAAGCATGTTGGAAGTGTTGCATGCCGATTACATCAAGACAGCCAAAGCGAAAGGCTTGAAATGGCCTGCTATTATGTTTAAACACGTTTTACGGAACGGTATTCTGCCAGTCGTTACTTATGTTGGTCCAATGACAGCGAATATTATTACAGGTTCCGTTGTTATTGAACAAATCTTTAACATTGGTGGAATTGGTAAAGTATTCGTAGAGAGTATTACGAATCGTGATTATACGATGATTATGGGGATTACAATCTTCTATGGTATTCTCTTGATGCTTGCACGTTTCCTGACGGATATTGCTTACGTGCTGATCGATCCTAGAATTAAGCTAGAAAGCCGGAAGGGGGCATAACGTTGTCTGGCACGAATAAAAACAATAATGAAACGGTGAACACAGGCCTGGATAGTCAGGCAGCGTTGAAATCGCAAGAGAGTGTATCGCTATTCAAAGACGCTATGTATAGACTTGCAACCAACAAGGCCGCTATGATTAGTTTGGCTGTTCTAGTCCTTGTTGTCATTTTCTCTATGATTGGTCCAACTTCGTTGTTCTCAAGCTATAATTATTATTCCAATGATTTGTTGAATGCCAATGCCGCACCGAGTGCGGAACACTGGTTTGGAACAGATGAACTCGGTCGTGATGTATGGGTAAGAACCTGGGTAGGTGCACGTGTATCTCTTACTGTAGGTCTAGCTGCTGCTTTAATTGACCTTGTTATCGGGGTCATTTATGGAGCGATTATGGGCTTCTACGGTGGACGTGTTGACGGCATCATGAACAAGTTCTCCGAGATCCTGTACTCCCTGCCTTACATGCTCGTTGTTATCTTGTTGCTGGTTGTATTGGAGCCAAGTCTGACAACGATTATCATTGCACTTACCATCACAGGCTGGATCAGTATGTCCTGGATTGTACGTGGTGAGATTATGCAACTCAAAAATAGAGACTTTATCCTTGCTGCTCGTTCCATGGGCGCTAGCACAGGACGTCAGCTTTTCCGTCATTTGTTGCCAAATGCTATCGGACCCATTCTCGTCACATTGACGTTGTCCATTCCAAATGCGATTTTTGCTGAAGCATTCCTGAGCTTCCTCGGATTGGGTGTATCTGCACCTAAATCTTCCCTTGGATCCATGATCAATGATGCACTTACAGGCTGGACGCTGTATCCTTGGCGGATGTGGTTCCTGCAGGTTTAATGGTTATGACAATGCTCGCATTTAACTTGCTTGGTGACGGCTTGCGCGACGCGCTTGATCCGAAATTACGTAAATAGAAATAGGAGGTGGGATTATGGAGCCGATTTTAACAGTCAAAGACCTGAGTGTGTCGTTTACGACGCGTTCTGGTGAATTTGATGCCGTTAAAAATGTGAGTTTTGAACTTGGCAAAGGAGAGACGCTGGGGATCGTAGGTGAATCTGGTAGTGGTAAGAGTGTTACTGCCCAAACCATCATGAAATTGATTCCCTCCCCGCCTTCGAAGGTCAAAAGCGGAGAAATTACTTTTCACGGGCAGGACCTGCTGAATAAGACAGATAAACAGATGGAAGCCATCCGTGGTAAAGATATCGGCATGATCTTCCAGGATCCAATGACTTCTTTGAATCCTACCATCAAAATTGGTAAGCAAATTACCGAGGTACTGCGCAAGCATCAGAATATGTCCAAAAAGAAGCTGAAAAAAGCGCATTGGAAATGCTCGAACTTGTAGGCATCAAAAATGCCGAAGTGCGTATGAACCATTATCCACACCAATTTTCCGGTGGTATGCGCCAGCGTGCTATGATTGCGATTGCCTTGGCATGTCGTCCATCCCTTCTGATTGCGGATGAACCAACAACTGCACTCGATGTAACGATTCAGGCACAAATCTTGGATGTTATGAAAGACATGCAGCAAAAGCTTGGAACTTCGATCATGCTAATCACGCATGACCTTGGCGTAGTAGCAGGAATGTGTGATCGAGTTGTCGTTATGAAGGAAGGCGAAGTTGTTGAAACAGGAACAACTGCCGAAATCTTCAGTAATCCTCAACATCCATACACGATTAAATTGCTGAATGCTCTTCCTCGTCTGGACGAGCCTAAGAAAGAAAAGCCTACTCCAGTTGGTATTATCAAAGGTGCCAACAAGCCGCTGGTTCAAGTGAAGAACCTGAAACAATACTTCAATTTGGGCAAAGGGAACATTCTCAAAGCGGTTAATGATGTTAGCTTTGATATTTTTGAAGGCGAAACACTTGGAGTTGTAGGGGAGTCTGGCTGTGGTAAATCCACAACTGGCCGTACAATTCTGCGCCTTTATGAGCCAACA
The DNA here is from genome assembly GCF_052244825.1 of Paenibacillus sp. 1A_MP2. Taxonomy (NCBI): domain Bacteria; kingdom Bacillati; phylum Bacillota; class Bacilli; order Caryophanales; family Paenibacillaceae; genus Paenibacillus; species Paenibacillus sp. 1A_MP2. The sequence continues at coordinate 2,594,545 of NZ_JBQQCS010000001.1, forward strand.
GGCGGAAATGTTAACTTTAATGGAACGGACATCTACAAGCTGTCTCCGCGCAAGATGAAAGAAATGCGTAAAGATATGCAGATGATTTTCCAGGATCCTTATGCTTCCTTGAACCCACGTTTCAACGTTATGGATATCATCGGCGAATCTCTTGATATTCATGGTCTGGCGTCAAGCCGGGCAGAGCGGAAGAGACGTGTTGAAGAATTGCTGGATCTTGTAGGTCTGAATCCTAGCCATGCACTCCGTTATCCACATGAATTCTCTGGTGGTCAAAGACAACGGATCGGGATTGCCCGTGCACTGGCTGTAGACCCTAAATTCATCATCTGTGATGAGCCATTGTCTGCCCTGGACGTTTCCATTCAGGCTCAGGTCGTTAGTTTGCTTGAAGAACTTCAGCAACGCCTCGGCTTGACGTACCTGTTCATTGCGCATGACTTGTCCATGGTTAAGCATATCAGTGACCGTGTAGCTGTAATGTACATGGGTAAAGTGGTGGAGTTGGCAGAAAGTGAAGAACTGTATGCGAATCCGATTCACCCTTACACCAAAACATTGCTGTCTGCGATCCCTGTACCTGATCCGGAAGTAGAAGCGAGCAAACGTCGCATTTTACTGCCGGAAGAACAAGCACTTAAGAATGGATCTGGTGGTCCTGCAAATGATCCATACAACCTGGAGAATGCTCAATTGATTGAGGTATCCAAAGGTCACTGGGTTTCAGAACCTTACGTATAAAAGTACAATTTGTATTTGGACTTATCCATGAATATCAAACCGCCGACCTTGTTCGGCGGTTTTTTATTTTTTGATGCACTTTCTTTTGACGAAAAGGGCTCACATTCGGTACAATCAAGTAAGCTCTTTGAAGCAGAATAGGAGGCAGACCTCATGAAAGGTATTACCGAGGCACTCCGCAGCGGAACGAGACTTGCAGAAGACTATGTCTGTTCAAGGGATGCTGCGCGTGGCCTTTACGAGTATGACATTCGCTGGGAATCGGGGCTACATACACGTGCCGAGTGGCTGGACCAATCGGAGAACACACGTGTACCTCGTCAAAGTCTGGCAGAGTATCTACGTATATATAATAAACGGGTGAATGATCATGGTGCAGTCCATGAATCCATCACACGTCTCGCGGAACAAGATGCGTTGGTTGTTACGGGAGGGCAACAAAGCGGCCTGCTCACAGGTCCGTTGTTTGTAATTTATAAAGCGGCAAGTGTAGTTGCAGCTGCGCGGGAAGCGGAGAACAGGCTACAGCGGCCGGTCGTTCCCGTTTTTTGGATTGCAGGTGAAGACCATGACTGGGATGAAGTCAACCATATGTATTTACCTGATCCCAACGGAGAGATGAAGAAGCTCAAGTTACAGGGGCGATTCGCAGGAAGAGATTCCGTGAGTTATGTCCATGTGGAAACGGAGCAATGGATGAATGTGTTAGATCAGGTGGAACATGTATTGCCAGATACGGTCCATAAATCAGGATTGATGAAGCTGATCACCGAAATCCATCAGTCGAGTTCGAACCTGAGTGATGCGTTTGCCCGATTAATTTCAGCCTTGTTTGGAAGTAGTGGACTTATTCTGATGGATGCAGCAGATCCAGACTTGCGCAGACTGGAGCAGCCGGTATTTGAGCGATTAATTCGTGAGAATGAGACATTACGCAATGCATACTCATATGGCGCCTCTGTGCTGGAACAAGCCGGATATGCAATGCCTGCTGAAGTCGCGGAAGATGGGGCCAATTTGTTTTACATACATGATGGAGCACGGTTGCTTCTGATGTTGAAAGACGGATTGTATGGCGACCGTAAAGGTCTGGTTTCATTTACAGAAGAGCGGCTTCTTCAGGAACTGGCTGAACATCCTGAGCGGTTTAGCAACAATGTATTGACGCGGCCTTTAATGCAAGATTCCATTTTACCTGTAGCGGCTGTTATTTTGGGTCAAGGGGAGATTGCATATTGGGGGTTAACGCGTGAGGCGTTTCACCGCTTCGGATTACAGATGCCGATCTTACTTCCACGTCTGTCCTTTACCATTATGGAAGATGTTCATCACAAACATATGAAACAGTACGGCCTTTCTTTCCAAGACGTTCAATACCATATGGAAGAAAAGAAGGAACAGTGGCTGGCACAGCAGGAGACCTTCCAGGTCGATGAACAATTTGAGCGAGTTCAGCAAGCATTTGCCGACTTATATCGTCCATTGCTTGATCAGATCGCTGAGATTCACCCTGGTCTGGAACGTATTGGAGATACCAATATAGGCAAGATCATCGAACAGATGCAGTATCTGCAACAGCAGACCCACAAAGCCATTAAAGATAAACACAATGTGAGTCTAAAACACTGGAACGGGATGCAAAACTCACTCTTTCCCATGAACAAACCCCAGGAAAGAGTACATAATGCACTCTTTTACCTGAACCGTTATGGAACCGAGTGGATTGGACAACTGATTGAAAGTCAGAGCGAATTCCGTGGACAACACCAAGTAATTACATTGTAGTTACCTTTTATAATAGAAGGAATTTATAATCGAGGAGGATGAGGAATGGCTACCCCTGCATTGCAAAACAGTATCGTTAAGGATATGGGACTCGCTTCGGAAGGTCATCTGAAAATTGATTGGGTAGAAGCGCATATGCCGGTGTTGAACCGCATTCGTTCTCAATTTGAACAGGATCTTCCGTTTAAAGGTTTGAAAGTAGCCATTTGCCTTCATCTTGAGGCCAAAACAGCTTATCTGGCGAAAGTCATTCAAGCGGGTGGTGCAGAAGTAACGATTACACACAGCAACCCATTATCAACACAGGACGATGTTTGTGCTGCTCTGGTCGAAGACGGCGTTACCGTTTATGCCAAACATAATCCGGACCCTGTAGAGTTCAAGGAATTGCAACTCCGGGCACTTGAAGTGAAACCTGATCTGATCATTGATGATGGCGGCGATTTTGCCACCATTATTGCATCCGAACGTCCTGATCTTGCTGCCACCATTCGTGGCGGAGCAGAGGAAACGACAACGGGCATCATTCGTCTGAAAGCTTTGGCGAAAGAAGGACAACTGCGCTTCCCGATGGTTGCAGTCAATGACGCTTATTGCAAATACCTGTTTGATAACCGTTACGGTACAGGTCAGTCTGCATTCGATGGTATTATCCGTACAACCAATTTGGTTGTTGCAGGAAAGAACGTAGTTGTAGCCGGTTACGGATGGTGTGGTAAAGGTGTAGCGATGCGTGCTAAAGGATTAGGAGCCAGTGTAATCGTAACTGAAATTGATCCCATTAAAGCCGTAGAAGCACATATGGACGGATTCCGTGTGATGACGATGGTGGAAGCTGCAAAATTGGGTGATTTCTTCATTGCTGTAACCGGCAATAAAGATGTGATTACTGGAGAGCATTATGATGTGATGAAGGATGGAGCAATCCTGAGTAATGCGGGTCACTTTGACGTGGAAGTGAACAAACCTGAACTTGCTAAACGTTCCGAATCGATTCGTACCGTACGCCGCAACATTGAAGAATATCGCTTCAAAGATGGCCGTAAAATGTATTTGCTGGCTGAAGGACGTCTCGTAAACCTGGGTGCAGCCGACGGACACCCAGCCGAGATTATGGATACAACGTTTGCATTGCAAGCACTGGGTCTGCGTTATGTGAGCGAGAACTATGCGGAACTAGGTAAAAACGTTGTTAACGTACCTTATGACATTGACCAACAGGTTGCCAGCTACAAACTGGAAAGCTTGAATATTGCCATCGACTCCCTGTCAGCCGAGCAGGAAAAATATCTGGACAGCTGGAAATTTTAAGAGGCATCCAATAATTACAAGCTGATTAAGTGCTTCAAAGGGTTTAAAATGGTTTATTAATGATACGGCTCATATGCGGGTGTACGTGCAATTGCCCGTAAACGGGAAACGTCTTTGATCCTGAGTGACAGGATCAAAGACGTTTTTTTGCGATTACTAAATTAAAAAAAGTAAAGCAAGCAAGAAGGGTTTTGATTTTTTTGTTCGAATCTATTATGCTTAGGTGGTGGAAAGTGGGGCAAAGTGGGAGAAACGGGTGAGGAGTGAGTGGGCCAATGTTTATGGGGGAGTTCCAACATAGCATTGATGATAAGGGTCGGGTCATTATTCCGGCTAAATTCCGCGAATCTCTGGGACCGTCTTTCGTTGTCACACGGGGTTTGGACCAGTGTCTTTTCGTGTACCCTATGGAGGAGTGGGGGGTCATGGAACAGAAGCTCAAAGCACTGCCATTGATGAAATCTGATGCACGTGCGTTTACCCGGTTTTTTTTCTCGGGTGCCACCGAATGTGAATTGGATAAACAGGGCAGGGTAAATTTGCCGGGCAATCTTAGAGAGTATGCCAAGCTGGACAAGGATTGCGTTGTTCTTGGCGTGTCGAACCGGGTGGAGATTTGGAGCAAAGGCATATGGGAGAGTTATTTCAATCAATCCGAAGAAGCATTCAACGACATTGCCGAAAAGCTGGTCGATTTTAATTTTGATCTATAAAGTCAGGAGGGGTGCAGGTTGTTTCACCACATAACCGTACTCAAAGAAGAGGCAACAGAGGGTTTAAACATCAAGCAGGACGGTATATACGTGGACTGCACTTTAGGCGGTGGCGGACACAGCTCCGTTATTGCATCCAAGCTCGGTCCAGGGGGGCGTCTGATCGCACTGGATCAGGATGATTGGGCTTTGGATAACGCGCGTGAAAAATTGGCTCCGTATGGAGAGCAGATTACATTGGTCAAAACCAATTTTCGTGATCTGGAACAGGTTCTGAAAGATCTGGAAGTACCGATGAAAGATGGCGTGCCGCAAGTAGACGGTATTTTGTACGATTTGGGGGTATCATCACCGCAGTTCGACGAAGGAGAACGTGGATTTAGCTACAATCACGATGCTCCGTTGGATATGCGTATGGATCAGGATGCATCCCTTACCGCCAAAGAGATTGTTAATGAATGGCCGGAAGAGGAGATTGCCCGCATCTTGTATCGCTATGGTGAAGAGAAATTCTCTAGAAGAATTGCTCGTGTCATTGTTGAAAAACGAAAGCAATCCCCGATTGAGACTACTGGTGAACTGGTGGAATTGATCAAAGAAGGCATTCCGGCCGCGGCCCGTCGAACTGGAGGACATCCCGCGAAACGCAGCTTTCAGGCATTGCGAATTGCGGTTAATGATGAGCTGGGCGCGTTCGAAGAGGGGTTACACCAGGCCGTTCGGTGCTTGGCACCCGGCGGACGTGTATCTGTTATTACTTTTCACTCACTTGAGGACCGGATTTGCAAACAGATTTTTAGCAGTTATTTGGAGAAGTGTACATGCCCTCCCGATTTCCCGTTGTGTGTTTGCGGCGGTAAGGGTGTCATGCGTTTAGTGAACAGAAAACCGCTGATTCCAACGGAAACGGAACTGGCCGAAAACTCCCGTGCTCGTTCAGCGAAGCTGCGCGTAGCCGAGAAACTGTAAACCAAGAGCGGAGGAGAGAGTCGGAGTATGGCATATACACGTGGTAATTTAGCAGTGAAAGAAAAAGCGTCCCAAGAACGTGTGAACCAGCAGCGGTATAAGGAAACCACCAAAGTGGTGACCCGTCGTACCGGTCTTCCGGCACGCGAGAAATTTTTGTATTTGATCACTTTGCTCGCAGTCATTGTTGTGGGTGGTGTAATGATGTCGCGTTATGCTCACATCTATGATCTGAATAAGCAGGCACAGACGACATTGTCCGATGTGAGAGAAGCAGAGAAAACCATTGCAGATCTGCAAGTGGAAAAAGAAAGACTGAACAATCTGGTCATCGAGAATGCTCGCAAACTTGGTTATGTTGAGGCTTCCGGCAAGGATGTCATTTTTGTACCTCGTTCAACAAGTACAACGAATTCGGCAGGTACTGATTCGTCTTCGGATACAGCAAATAACTAGAACATTTTGTATCAATCCATAACGAGACTTCCAAGCAAGATGAGATCGAAATGCTCCTGTTCGACAACATCTTGCACTTGGGAGTGAGCTGGAATTGAAATATACAAAATGCTGAAGTAAAAGAGGTGTACCGATGGTAAAAAGAATAAAGATGCGCACGCTGCTTATAGGGGGATGTATTACCCTCTTTTTCTTGTATTAATAACCCGCATTTTTTTTATTCAGGTTGTTAATGGCGGTATTTGGCAGGAGCGAGCGGCTGGTTTGGTCGAACGCGAACAAACCATCAAGGCAAGTCGCGGGACAATTACAGACCGCAATGGCAACATTCTGGCGACGGATGCACCTGCTTACACGGTGTCTGTGAATCCGGCTCTGATTAACGAGTTCGGGATTGAAGATGTGATCATTAAAGAATTGTCTAGTTTGTTGGGGAAAAACGAGAGCGAAATGCGTTCGCTTGTAACAGCTAAAGATAAGGATGGGAAGTTCTACAAGCAACGTGAAGTTCGCAGTGAAGGGTATAAAATCAGCCCTGAATTGGCTGCTAAAGTAGATGCATTTCGTGAAAAACTGCAGGATGACTACAAGGCTAAAAACGCGATTGTTATGACACAGGAGTCGAAGCGATATTATCCCGAGGAAACGCTCGCCTCTCATCTACTGGGATACATGAGCCGTGATGGCAAGGCTGTTAATGGACTTGAGGTTTCGTATGATGAACAGCTTACAGGTACAGATGGTTATCTGAACTATCAGAAGGATGCCAAAGGTATTAAGCTTCCTGACTCCCAGGATAGTTATCTTCCTCCGCAGAACGGGAACAATCTGAAGCTGACGTTAGATGATACCATTCAGTACTACATCGAAGAAGCGATGAAAGAAGCGGTAGCCCAGTACAATCCACTGAGCATGACTGTCATCGCAGCAGATCCTAACACCATGGAAATCTTAGGGATGGCCAATTGGCCGACCTTTAATCCTAATACGTATGGGGAAACGCCGGATCAGAAAAACTTTATTAACCATGCGATACAATCCATCTATGAACCAGGGTCTACTTTTAAAATTGTTACTCTGGCGGGTGCGGTTGAAGAGAAGCTGTTTGATCCAAATGCAACATTTGAATCCAAACGGGTATACATCGGTGGCTATCCAATTAGTGATAACGGTCACGCCTATGGCCGAATTTCCTACTTGGAAGGTGTCAAACGTTCAAGTAACATTGCGTTTGTTAATCTGGGTTATAACATGCTTGGTGGTGAACGGTTGCGTCATTACATAGACCAATTCGGTTTTGGTAAAAAGACGGGCATTGATCTGCCGAGTGAATCGGCCTCACCAATCAAGCCGCTGGTTTATAAATCAGAAATTGCCACAGCAGCATATGGTCATGGTCTTGTACAGGTAACGCCAATCCAGCAGGTAGTAGCCATTTCGGCCATTGCCAACGGTGGCAAACTTATGGAACCGCATCTGGTAAAAGAAATTATTAATCCAAATGACGGTACATCAGAAGTAATTAAGCCGAAGGTTGTTCGTCAGGTTATTTCCAAGGAGTCTTCCAAACTGGTGAGCGGGTATCTGGAACAGGTAGTAGCAGACCAAACAATTGGTACAGGGCGTAATGCATACATTGAAGGTTATCGCGTGGCTGGTAAAACGGGTACAGCAAGAAAAGTTGTGAACGGGACATACAGCAAATCGAAGGATGTCGTTTCTTTTATCGGATTTGCACCTGTTAATAATCCCAAAATCGCGATGTTGATTGTGATTGACCAGCCTGATGGATCCAATATTGGCGGAGGGACTGCAGCAGCTCCGGTATTCAAGAAGATTGTAAGCCAGACTCTTCAGTATATGGGAGTTCCCAAAGACACGGTGAAGACCACTGACAAAAAGTCAAAAACAACTCCGGTCGTTCAAGCTAAAGCTCCTGATCTGTCAGGTAAAACAGCCAAACAGGCCAGAAGCCAATTATTGAACGCAGGAATTGCCTATGAGACACTTGGTCAAGGTGAAAATGTCATTCGCCAGTATCCTGTGGCGGGTGCAGCCATGAATCCTGGCCAGCGAATTTATCTGCTCACCGAAGAGAGCAGCAAGATGAAGATTCCTGATCTGACTGGCGAATCTCTCCGGGATGCCCTTGAAGTTCTTTCTCTTATGAAAGTGGGGGTAACCGTTAAAGGCGAAGGATATGTCGTGAAACAAACGGAGCAGGTATCAGGCGAACAGAGAACGGTTGAGCTTTCGCTGCAGACGGCCAAAGCGGCAGTTACCGGTATAGCAGATGAAGCCCCCGAGTCTTCTGATCCAGCATTAGGTGACGAGACTAACAATCAGGGAGCAGCTAATGGTACGGAGAACACCGAAGAAACGGGCAAAACGGATACTACAAAACCACCTTCAAATGAGACAAAATCGTCTGCCAACACATCGGACGAGGGTTCGCTCCCATAGAGATCACTGACAGCTTGTTCTAACCCCCGGTTGTCCTGAATATTCATGAATGGAACACAATCATGATTTTGGGACGAGTGGGGGATCTTTTCGTGAAGGGGTCAAGCGTAAATCTGCGGCGCAGGCTGTTGTGGAGTTTAGTGATTTTAGTTCTGTTATTCTCAGCCTTGGTGATCAGGCTTGCTTATGTACAGTTGGGAAAAGGACCGGAACTATCCGCGAAAGCGGAGGAGTCTTGGCGGCGGAATATTCCTTATTCAGCCAAAAGGGAGAGATCCTGGATCGAAACGGAACCTCTCTTGCCTACAATATAACTACACCGACCATTATGGCGATTCCTGCCCAGGTGAAGGAAGCAGAGACAACAGCAAGAGCACTCGCTCCTTTGCTGGGGATGACCGAAGAGAAAGTGCTGGCAACCATCAAAAAAGAGAACTGATTGTAAGACTACAACCCGGTGGCCGCAAAATTACGATGGAGAAAGCTCAGCACATCCGTGATTTGAAGCTTCCGGGTATCGTTGTTGCTGAGGATAATAAACGCTTTTATCCTTATGATGATTTGGCGGCGCATATTCTCGGTTTTACGGGCATTGATAATCAGGGCTTAACGGGTGTAGAAAAAAGATATGATGATAAGCTGAACGGTTTAAATGGCAGTGTGTCCTACTTGTCCGATGCGGCCGGAAGGCTAATGCCGGGCTCATCTGAGAAGTATGTGGAACCGAAGGACGGTCTGAACCTGAAGCTGACTATTGATAAATCGATTCAGTCCATCATGGAACGTGAGCTGGATCAGGCTATGGTCAAGTTCCAGGCCAACTCGGCGCTTGCCATTGCAATGAACCCCAAAACGGGTGAAATCCTTGGCATGGCCAGTAGACCCGGATATGAACCAGCGGATTATCAGCAATACCCGGCCGATGTATACAACCGGAACTTACCGATCTGGATGACGTACGAACCCGGTTCAACGTTTAAGATTATTACGCTCGCAGCAGCACTTGAAGAGAAGAAAGTAAATCTGACGCAGGATCAGTTCTATGATCCCGGATTTGTTGAAGTTGGAGGCGCTCGCCTGCGTTGCTGGAAAAAGGGTGGCCATGGAAGTCAAACCTTCCTCCAAGTCGTGGAGAACTCCTGTAACCCTGGATTTGTTGCACTGGGTCAGAGACTGGGTAAAGAATCGCTATTCTCCTATATCAAAGACTTTGGATTCGGGACCAAAACAGGCATCGATTTAAGCGGTGAAGCCAGCGGGATTCTGTTCAAACTGTCACGGGTCGGACCTGTTGAGCTTGCAACAACTGCTTTTGGTCAAGGCGTTTCGGTTACACCGATTCAGCAAGTAGCGGCTGTGTCAGCAGCCATTAATGGTGGTAAACTATACAAGCCTTATGTTACAAAGGCATGGGTTCATCCGGAAACGGGTGAAGTGATGGAAGAGGCCAAGCCGGAACTGGTTCGTCAAGTCATTTCGGAAGATACGTCCAAGCAAGTACGTGAAGCGCTAGAGAGTGTAGTTGCCAAGGGTACGGGACGTCCGGCGTTTATTGATGGATACCGGGTTGGCGGCAAAACGGGTACAGCCCAGAAAGTAATTAATGGACGTTATTCCTCTACCGAGCATATTGTATCCTTTATTGGCTTTGCTCCGGCAGATGATCCGCAGATTGTTGTTTATACTGCGGTGGATAACCCGAAAGGGATTCAGTTCGGCGGCGTGGTTGCCGCACCGATCGTACAGAACATTCTGGAGGATGCATTGCATTATATGAATGTTCCTGTTCGGAAGGATCAGGTAGCCAAAGAATACAAGTATGGAGAAACGAAAATCGTGACGGTTCCCGATCTGACAGGAGCTACGGTCGAAGACTTGTATGAGGATCTGAATATGAATTTTATGCTGGCCAAATCCGGCAGTGGAAAATATGTCATTAACCAGGCTCCAAAGCCAGGAGCACGGGTCGATCAGGGTTCTACCATACGCATCTATATGGGTGATGTACTGAATGATATCCATGACCATACCAAGGAGGAAGGACAAGAGCCCTGATCGGGCTCTTGATCTCCACCGCAACAAAATGCACGGAGTTGCGTTTCATTAATTGGCTGTGTTGACGATAGTAATGAATACAGAACTGTTGAAATTGAAGTAAACTTGGAAAAAGTGAGGTTATTCATGTGCTTTTAAAACAACTTTTATCAATGCTGACAACCGCCCGTATCATTGGCGAACCAAATACAGAATGTCAAAACCTACAGACAGATTCTCGCCAGGTACAACCGGGAGATCTGTTTATCTGTCTTCCGGGGCATACGGTTGACGGACATGATTATGCCGAGAAGGCCGTAAACGCTGGAGCTGTCGCTCTGGTTGTGGAACGAGAGCTGGATCTGCCTGTACCGCAGCTGCTTGTAAAAGACAGCCGTTTCGCTATGGCTGTACTGGCGGATTCCTTTTTGACTCACCAAGCCGCAAGATGAATATGATTGGTGTAACGGGAACCAACGGGAAAACAACGACTACCTATTTAATTGAAAAAATCATGAGTGATTTTGGTCGAAAAACAGGATTAATCGGGACTATTCAAATGCGTTATGACGGGCGTACGTACCCGATGTCAGGCACTACACCGGAAGCACTTGATTTACAGCGCAGTCTGAATGATATGGTGCAAGCGGGCACGGACTGTTGTGTAATGGAAGTTTCCTCCCACGCTTTGGAACAAGGTCGAGTAAAAGGGACGGAATTCCGTACGGCTGTATTTACCAACCTGACGCAGGATCATCTGGATTACCATCATTCCATGGAAGAATATCGCGGAGCCAAAGGATTGTTCTTTGCAAGATTGGGTAACGGATATACTGCGGATGCTTCCAAACGCAAATTTGCAGTGATCAACGCAGATGATCCCGCTGCAGACTATTTTATATCTGTAACGGCAGCTGAAGTAATTACATACGGCATGGAGGACAATGCGGATGTACGCGCATCCCAAATTTCAATTACTTCGCAGGGTACCTCTTTCCATGTAGACACATTCAGAGGCAGCACCGATATTCGTTTACGCATGGTAGGTAAATTCAATGTGTACAACGCAATGGCTGCCATCGCTGCTGCTCTGGTTGAGGACATTCCGCTGGAGGAGATCAAACGTAGCTTGGAGACGGTTCCTGGCGTAGATGGACGTGTTGAGGCTGTTGACGAAGGACAGTCGTTTGCTGTCATTGTTGACTATGCGCATACTCCAGATGGCCTGGAGAACGTATTGCGGACGGTGAAGGAATTTGCTGAAGGACGTGTGATCTGTGTATTTGGCTGCGGTGGTGACCGAGATCGTACGAAGCGACCTCTAATGGGCAAAATTGCAGCAAACTATAGTGATATTGTATTTGTCACTTCCGACAATCCGCGGACAGAAGATCCCGATCTGATTCTCAAGGATATTGAACAAGGCCTGATTGAAGACGCCATTGAATCTGACCGTTACACCATGATTGTGGATCGGCGCCAGGCGATTCATGAAGCTATTGAAATGGCAAGCCCTGCCGATGTAGTATTGATTGCGGGCAAGGGGCATGAAACCTATCAGATTATCGGCACAACTAAAACGGACTTTGATGATCGGATCATAGCGAAAGAAGCGATAAGGGGCAAATCCAATTGATAAAAAGAACATTGGCACAATTGGCCGAGATGTGTGGAGGAACACTAATTGACATTGCTGCTTATGGTAATGTTGGTGTTGAAGGTGTATTTACAGATTCGCGTAAGCCCGTTCCAGGCAGTCTCTTTATCCCGCTAGTTGGCGAAAGGTTTGACGGACATGAATTTGTGCAAACCTGTTTAGAGAAGGGCGCTGCCGGGACATTATGGCAAAAGGATCATGGAACTGCACCTCAAGGTGCTGTGATTATTGTGGAGGATACCCTTGTTGCCTTGCAGGAGCTTGCGACCTCCTATTTAAAAGAAAACAAGGCCTCCGTTGTAGGCATTACAGGCAGCAATGGTAAAACAACAACAAAGGACATCGTGGATGCCATTCTGTCTACCACATTCAAAGTGCATAAAACTCAAGGCAACTTCAATAACCATATAGGTCTCCCGCTCACCGTGCTAAGCATGGAGCCGGATACGGAGATCGTCATTCTGGAGATGGGCATGAGTGGCCGAGGAGAGATCGAAGAGTTATCTGTAATCGCCCAGCCCGATGTCGCGATCATCACGAATATTGGTGAATCCCATCTGCTTCAACTGGGATCTCGATTGGAGATTGCTCGGGCCAAAGTTGAAATTGCGGCTGGCATGAAACCAGGTGGGCTACTGATCTATAACGGAGACGAACCGTTGATTGAGCAGGTTCTGGCAGAGCCAGCCACTAAGCTCCCTGAAGGGCTCCAGCGGTATACATTCGGCTTGCAGGCAGATAATGATGATTATCCTACCGGAATCATGAATGCGCAGAGCGGGGTCGCTTTTACAACCAAGCAGTCTGGAGAAGTTGCTCTTACAATGCCATTACTGGGGACACATAATGTGGTCAACTGTCTTGCTGCATTAGCGGTTGCCCGTCATTTCGGAGTGGCCGCTGAGCAGATTGTGGCAGGACTGTCACGTCTGAAATTAACCGGCATGCGAATCGAGATTATTAACGGTGTCAGTGGTTTGACCATGCTCAATGATGCTTACAACGCCAGTCCGACTTCTATGAAAGCAGCTGTGGATGTGCTGGAGAGCCTTAAGGGGTATCGGATCAAAGTAGCCGTGCTTGGTGACATGCTTGAACTGGGGCCTCAGGAGCATGAGCTCCATCGGGGAATCGGTGAATACATCACACCCGATAAAATGAATATGGTGCTGGCTTATGGCCCATTATCAGCGAGTATTGCAGAAGGGGCAAGACAAAACATGCCAGCGGAAGCCGTGCACGCTTTTGAGAGCAAGGAAGAATTGACTCATTATCTGCTGGAGAATCTTCATTCCAGAGACGTTGTCTTGTTTAAGGCCTCCCGGGGCATGAAGCTGGAAGATGTGGTCGAAGCGCTAAAAATAGCTCCATTACAGAATAGAGTAGACTAGAGGGGTGAACCCATGGATTTTCAGGTATTACTGTTAACAATCGGTGTTTCATTTATTTTGGCGGTGATCGCCGCACCGCTCTTGATTCCATTGCTGCGTCGAATGAAATTCGGACAGCAGGTTCGGGAAGATGGGCCACAGAGCCATCTGAAAAAGAGTGGAACACCTACAATGGGCGGAGTTGTTATTTTACTCGCGTTCACATTGGCCTTTTTGAAATTTTCAGCGGTCAAAAATACGGACTTTTATGTCCTGCTTGTGGCTACACTCGGTTTCGGTCTGATCGGATTCCTGGATGATTACATCAAGATTGTATTCAAACGTTCACTGGGGCTGACCGCTAAACAAAAGATGATTGGTCAGTTGTTTTTCAGTGCCGTGATGTGCTACTTGCTGATTCAGAACGGCCACAGCACAGCCATATCGATTCCAGGTACATCCTTCTCCTTCGACTGGACGGGATGGTTCTACTATCCGTTTGTCGTATTCATGATGCTTGCCATCACGAATGCAGTCAACTTTACCGATGGTCTGGACGGCTTGTTGTCCGGCGTGAGTGCCATCGCTTTTGGGGCATTTGCCATTGTAGCGATGCAGGCAACATCTATGCCGGCAGCGGTATGTGCGGCGGCGATGATTGGTGCGGTACTAGGCTTCCTGGTATATAACGCACACCCGGCCAAAGTGTTTATGGGAGATACGGGATCACTTGGAATTGGTGGTGCGATCGGTGCCGTTGCGATTGTAACGAAGACAGAACTTCTCTTTGTCATCATTGGCGGTATTTTCGTCATCGAAATCCTGTCTGTTATTATCCAAGTGGTATCCTTCAAAACTCGTGGCAAACGCGTATTCAAAATGAGTCCGATTCATCATCACTTTGAACTGAGTGGCTGGTCGGAATGGCGAGTTGTCATCACTTTTTGGGCGGTAGGTGCCATTTTGGCCGCTCTTGGACTTTATCTCAACAAGGGGTTGTAGACAATGAATCATCCGGAAACATATCGTGGGCAACAAATCGTCGTGCTTGGACTGGCCAAGAGCGGCGTGCAGGTCGCCAAAGTGCTGGATCGTGCCGGCGCAATAGTTACAGTCAATGATAAAAGAGAGAGAACAGTGTCCCGAAGCATCCGAATTGGAGGCTTTGGGAATTTCTGTTGTATGCGGGGGCATCCGGACGATCTGATTCACAGTGATGTGAAGCTTGTGGTCAAAAATCCGGGTATTCCTTACCATGCGCCTCCTGTGCAGCAGGCACTTGCCTTAGGCATTGAAGTGGTGACTGAGGTGGAAGTGGCATATCATTTATGCGCTGCACCTATGATCGGAATCACTGGGTCTAATGGGAAAACGACTACAACAACGTGGGTAGGCAACATGTTGGAGCATGCCGGCTTGAAACCGATCGTTGCCGGTAATATTGGAACACCATTGTGTGAGGCGGCAGAGCAGGCTTCTGCGGATAACTGGATGGTGGTGGAGCTTAGCAGTTTCCAACTGAAAGGCACATCCGATTTCCGTCCGCGCATTGCCAGTCTGCTAAACGTAGCGGAGACTCATTTGGATTACCATGGGGACATGGATGATTATGTGGCTTCCAAATCCAAATTATTCTCCAACCAGCAACCGGAGGATGTAGCTATCCTGAACTGGGATGATCCAGTATGCCGTGGACTGGTTCCTTATATCAAAGCAAGACTGCTCCCATTCTCGCTGACAGAGAAGCTTGAAGCAGGGGTATATGCTGATCCTCCATACGTGGATGGGGAAGAGGATGACGTGAAGCGCCAGGTGATCTATGCAGACGGTCAGGGAAACCATCATATCATTATTGATGTGGAAGACATCGGACTCCCAGGACGATTCAATGTGGGAAATGCATTGGCAGCAGTAGCTATTGCTGTGTCCGCTGGAGCCGACCCGTCTGTGCTTGCTGCGCCTCTGGCTGATTTCAAGGGGGTTGAACACCGTCTTGAGTATGTACTTGAACATGATGGAGCCAAATATTACAACAATTCTAAAGCAACCAATTCCAAGGCAACTGTAATGGCGCTGAACTCATTCAAGGAACCGGTTGTGCTCATTGCCGGAGGACTGGATCGTGGTTCAGACATGATGGAACTGCTGCCCTTGTTCCAGGAGCGTGTAAAAGCTGTGGTTGCTCTAGGAGAGACAAGAGCGAAAATTGCCAAAGTCGCGGAACTGGCGGGATTAAAGCAAATTAAGGTCGTCGATAATGAGGAGGACGCTGCCCGGACGTTAACCGCTGCCGTGCAGGAAGCTTCACAGTTTGCAGCTCCAGGTGATGTTGTCTTGTTATCACCGGCGTGTGCAAGCTGGGACATGTTTGCTTCCTATGAAGAGCGGGGACGCATTTTTAAAGAGGCGGCGCATAACTTGTAAGTAGGGGGGTGGAAAAGCCCCTACTTCCATGCAAGGGGTGGCCTCCTGATGAAACAGACGCGACCGGCGCCGGATTTCTGGCTCCTAATTTGTATTCTGGCATTGCTTGCCATCGGCATTATTATGGTATACAGTGCGGGCTCGGTGCTTGCTTTTCATGACTACGGTGATTCATTTTACTTTGTCAAAAGACAGCTGTTGTTCGCCGGACTTGGACTTGCTGCCATGTTTGTTACGGCAAATGTGGACTACCGGGTCTGGAGAAAGTATGCAAAGCCGATATTGATTGCCTGCTTTATAATGCTGATTGCGGTGCTGATTCCTGGCATCGGAGTGGTTCGCGGAGGGGCACGAAGCTGGTTGGGCATTGGCTCATTCGGCATACAACCTTCAGAATTCATGAAACTGGGTATGATCCTGTTTCTGGCTCATTGGTTAAGCAAGGAGCCTGGTAAAATCAAAACGTTTACGACGGGGCTTCTGCCACCGCTCGGCCTGATTGGTTTGGCCTTTGGTATTATTATGCTTCAGCCCGATTTGGGGACAGGCACAGTCATGCTGGGTGCTTCAATGCTCATTATTTTCACAGCAGGAGCACGGATGAAGCATCTATTACTGCTTGCCCTCGGTGGTGTAGCAGGGTTTGCCGGGCTGATTGCGGCAGCTCCGTACAGATTGCAGCGAATAACGGCTTTTTTGGACCCGTGGTCTGATCCACTTGGTGCAGGATATCAGATTATTCAATCTTTATATGCGATCGGTCCTGGAGGACTTGCGGGCTTGGGGCTGGGTATGAGTCGACAAAAATACAGTTATGTACCCGAACCACAGACGGATTTTATTTTTTCCATTTTGGCAGAAGAGCTTGGCTTCATTGGTGGAATGATTGTATTATTGCTGTTCCTGGTCCTGGTGTGGAGAGGGATGCGCGTAGCGATGACGATACCGGATACTTTTGGCAGCCTTCTGGGCGTAGGCATTGTGGGTATGGTCGCTGTGCAGGTCATTATCAACATTGGTGTGGTCATCGGGCTTATGCCGGTTACGGGGATTACACTCCCACTCATCAGTTATGGCGGTTCATCTCTGACCTTGATGTTGACAGCGTTAGGCATATTATTGAACTTATCCCGTTATGCGAGGTGAATGTACGATGCGAGTCGTTCTAAGCGGCGGCGGTACCGGTGGACATATCTATCCGGCCGTTGCGATAGCAAGGCAATGTGAGGCGGAGAATCCCGACTCGACATTTTTATATATCGGTGGTACCCGTGGACTGGAAAGCAAACTGGTGCCACAAGAGAATATTCCATTTCAATCGATTGATATTACAGGTTTTCGCCGGAAATTATCCTTTGACAACGTGAAGACGGTAATGAGATTTCTGCAAGGTGTACGCAAAGCCAAGAAAATGCTCAAGGAATTCAAACCCGATGTTGTCATCGGTACGGGGGCTACGTGTGTGGGCCTGTCGTGTATGCGGCAGCCAAACTCGGTATTCCGAGTGTCATCCATGAACAGAATGCCATTCCCGGACTAACCAACAAGTTCCTTACACGTTATGTGGATACGGTCGCAGTTAGCTTTGAGGGTTCGGAGAAAGCATTCTCTGGAGCCAAAAGGGTTGTGTATACCGGCAATCCAAGGGCTACCACGGTAGCTCAAGCCAGCCGTGATCGCGGATTCGCGACACTGGGTGTACCTATGGACAGCCGAGTAGTTCTTGTGGTTGGTGGCAGCCGTGGTGCGAAGGCAATCAATAAAGCTATGGTGGATATGGCACCGATGCTGGCCAAGCTTGAAGATGTGCACGTGGTCTACGTAACAGGTGATTCTTATTTTGACGAAACGCGTGAAGCGATCCGCAGCTCCCTTGGAACGATGCCGAATCATCTGCATGTGCTGCCCTACGTCCACAACATGCCCGAAGTTCTTGCATGCACATCGCTGATCGTGAATCGTGCTGGGGCTTCGTTCCTTGCCGAGATCACATCGCTCGGAATTCCATCCATCCTGATTCCGTCACCTAACGTGACGAATAATCATCAGGAGGCAAACTCCCGCACGCTTGAGGGTGGAGGCGCATCGGTTACGATGCTGGAGAAGGATCTGACAGGCCAGGGGCTATATAAAGCGATTGCTGGAATTATGAATGACGAAGCGGCGCGCAAAAGGATGGCAGAGGCCTCCAGGAAACTGGGAAAACCCGATGCAGCCGAGGTACTTGTGAGCGAGATTCGGCGTCTTGCTGCAGGGCGTTAAAGTGCGTTTTGGGCGATTGTCACACACACGGCGGGACTGACATAAGATACCCTATAAATCGTGACAATCGTTCCATGGCGACGCAACACGGCCAGCAGCAATGTAAACTGCCGTGCTCATTGGTTTTGAAGTAAAGGAGGATGTTAATATGCAGCAGTGGATATCGCTACTATCCCAGAACAATGTCGGCAATGTTCTTGAAAACGAGCCGCTAGCCAAATACACCACATGGAAGATCGGCGGTCCTGCAGATGCGCTGGTCATACCGGAAAACAAAGAGCAGATGGTTAATCTCATCCAATTACTGCACAAGCATCAGATCCCATGGATGCAGCTTGGACGGGGTTCAAACATGCTGGTGTCCGACAAGGGAATACGCGGAGTTGTTGTGAAACCGGGAGAAGGCTTTGATTATGCCGAGTTTCACGAGGGCGGGGTAACTGCCGGAGCGGCACATTCCTTTGTTAAACTCAGTGTTGTTGCTGCAAAAAAGAGTGGACCGGTTTGGAATTTGGCAGCGGCATCCCCGGAACGGTCGGGGGAGCCGTATATATGAATGCTGGTGCCCATGGATCGGATGTGTCACGGATATTTCAATCCGCTGAGATTGTACTGGAGACAGGGGAATTGGTACGTTACAGCAAGGAGGACATGGAATTTGCTTATCGCCACTCTGTTCTGCATGACCGGAGAGGCATCGTGCTGGAGGCTACATTTGCACTTCAGCAGGGAGAACGCAAAGTCATTTCGGAATCAATGGCAGCTTACAAAGACCGTAGGCGCCGTACACAGCCACTACAGATGGCGTGTGCTGGCAGTGTATTCCGGAATCCACCTGGTGATCATGCCGCCCGTCTGATTGAAGCAGCGGGGCTAAAGGGTAAGACTCAGGGAGGCGCACAGGTATCCACCATGCATGCCAATTTCATTGTCAATACAGGCCAAGCAACAGCAGAGGACGTTATCACCCTAATGCAGCAGATTCAGAGCACTATATCATCTCAAAACGGTATTAACCTGGTACCGGAAGTCTTCGTAGTGGGTGAACGGTAAACCCCGGAGGTGATACATTGGACAAATTGGTGATTGAAGGCGGGAAACCCCTCTCAGGATCCATACGCATCCATGGAGCAAAAAATGCAGCTTTACCGATCATGGCCGCAAGTTTGTTGGCAGACGGAGAAATTACGCTGCACAACGTTCCGCACTTGCTGGACATCGAAGTGATGCTGTATATCCTGGAACGACTTGGATGCACGTGTCGGCATGAACAGGGAACAGTGACGATAGATACGTCGTCCATCCGGTCATATGATGTGCCTGAGGATCTCATGAAACAGATGCGTTCTTCCATTTTTTTAATGGGACCATTGCTGGCTAAGTTTGGGCAAGTATCTGTATACCAGCCAGGTGGCTGTGCTATCGGGGAACGCAAAATTGATCTTCACCTTCGGGGCCTGGAAGCGCTCGGAGCTTCGATTGAAGAGCTGGATCAGCAGATCATTTGCCGTGGGCGTAAGCTGGTAGGTACAGATATTCATCTGGATTTCCCCAGCGTAGGAGCCACAGAAAATATTATGATGGCTGCCGTTACGGCTGAGGGTACAACAACGATATTTAATGCAGCCAGAGAACCAGAAATACAGGATCTGCAGCATTTTCTGAATGCGATGGGTGCACGAATTATCGGTGCTGGAACGGATACGATTACGATTAGTGGTGTGGAGAAACTCAAGCCTTGCTCTTATGAAATTATACCGGATCGGATCGTTGCTGGAACGGTGATGATTGCGGCCGCAGCAACGAGAGGGAATGTAACGCTTACACACTGCAATCCGGCTCATCTTACTTCCCTTATACATGTGTTGAAGCGTACTGGTGTTCAAATCACAGTCTGCAATGATATAATGACGGTGAGCTGTATGAGCCGTCCCAAATCAGTAGACCGCATTGTGACTTCTCCGTATCCTTCATTCCCAACAGACCTGCAGTCGCAAATTATGGTGCTGCTCAGTCTGGCAGACGGTTTTAGTGTGATGAAGGAAACGGTATTCGAGGGTCGGTTCAAACATGTGGATGAGCTGAATGTCATGGGTGCCGATATTTCGGTAGACCTGAATGCAGCATTTATCCGTGGCGTTCCCCGTTTGTACGGGGCTACAGTGGAAGCAACCGATCTGCGTGCAGGTGCAGCATTAGTCATTGCTGGCCTTGCTGCCCAGGGAAAAACGGTTGTGGAGCAAGTGCATCATATTGATAGAGGGTACGATCGTATCGAGAAGCTCTTTCAGAGTTTGGGAGCTTCGGTTGAGCGACAGTCCCCCGTTTCGAAGCAGCTGGATTTTGCCAATTAACGTCCTTTGAGTCCCCTTCTTAAGGGAAGGGGGCCGGAGGCTTTGTGGAGCGCGACCTATGCCTAAAAGCCAAATTCCGGTTCTGAAGAAGAATCGGCCCAAACGAAACACAAGCCGTAAAATTGTTTTTATTCTCTTACTTCTTTTTATTGTATTACTTGCTGTACTTTTTTTTCGTTCTTCGATGAGTCGGATTTCGGCAATTGAGATTACGGGTAATGTATACACAACAACTTCGGAACTGCTGGAGAAAAGCGGTCTGAAGGAGGGCGAACAGTTTTTTGGGATAAGCTCGGCGGATGTGATCGAGCGTCTGAAAACGATCAAGGCTATATCAACCGTAACTGTGGATAAACAATTTCCGGGTACTATTCTTATCAAGGTGCAGGAATATCCAACGGTTGCGTATGAACTTGGTTCTGACGGTACGCTAAAAGCCATACTGGCAAGCGGGACAAGCTTAACGGTTCCTGCCACCATTGGAGTTGCCGTAGAGAAACCTATATTAACCCAATGGAAGGCTGATGATCCGCTCAAGGCCAAGCTGAGTGAAGCGTTGGCCAAGATCCCGAATGAACTAACGACGGATATTTCAGAGATTATTCCGAATCCTACGCCTTCATTCCCGGATCAGATTCGGATGTATACCAAGTCACAGTTTGAAGTGATTACAACCGTCTCTCTATTGTCCGATAAGGTAGAGTATCTTAACCAGGTCATTGAGACGGAACGGCCAGGGAAAATCACGATGCTGGAGGCCGATACGTACGTGCCTTTCATTCCGGATAACCCGGAAGAAGATGCTGAACCAGGAGCAACTCCCTGATTTCCGCCTTTAATTCGGTTAAGCTGCATTCAAAACCAGGCGGGATCGGGGTTTAGCCCCTCTTATCCAGTGAAAGTTGTTCTTTCTGAGACGAAGAAAAAATGATACACTTGAATATGGCACCTAAGTTGCCTCCTTCTTTTTCTTCAAGGTTTTATGTCTCACAACCAGATCTTGGCACCCAAAAAAATTGTAGAAAAAGAGGGAAAGCCTAAAGTGTGTTGAATATGTTTTAAGAGTGTTTAAACCCGAACGTATTTTACTATTTGGAGTCAGGAGGTGCCACAGACTTGAGCAACAATGACATCATTGTTAGTTTGGACATCGGTACATCCAAAATTCGCGCTATTATTGGGGAAATGAATAATGGAACCTTTAATATTATTGGAGTTGGATCTGCCGACTCGGAGGGAATTCGCAAAGGTGTAATCGTAGATATCGATCAGACGGTGCAATCGATCCGCAATGCAGTGGATCATGCAGAACGTATGGTAGGTATTCAAATATCCGAAGTATATGTTGGAATCTCGGGAAATCATATCGGACTGATGAGCAGTCACGGCGTCGTGGCAGTGTCTAACGAGGATCGTGAAATCGGAGAAGAAGACATGGAGCGGGTGTTGAAAGCAGCCGAAGTGATTGCGGTCCCACCGGAACGGGAAATTATTGATGTTGTAGCCAAGCAGTATGTTGTAGATGGCTTGGAAGGCATACAGGACCCCCGTGGTATGATTGGTGTTCGTCTGGAAGTGGAGGCGACCATCATTACGGGTGCAAAAACCGCGATACATAATCTTTTGCGCTGCGTGGAAAAAGCGGGTCTGAAAGTAAGTGATCTGGTACTCATGTCACTTGGAGCAGGTCAGCTGGCTTTGTCCAAAGATGAAAAAACGATGGGTTCCGTGCTTGTTGATATCGGAGCAGGGGCTACAACCATCGCCATCTTTGAAGAAGACAGTCTCGTTGCAACTTCAACCCTGCCTATTGGCGGGGAGTTTGTAACCAATGACATCGCCTATGGTTTGCGCACATTAACAGATCAAGCCGAAAAGGTAAAACTGAAATATGGCTGCGCATGGCTGGATGACGCTGCTGCGGATGTCATGTTCAAAGTAACACGGATCGGCAGCAATGTAGACAAGGAGTTCTCTCAAGAGGATCTGGCGGCTATTATCGAACCTAGGGTTCAGGAAATATTCCAGATGATTTCTCAAGAAGTGAAGCGTCTTGGTTACAATGATCTTCCGGGAGGTTATATACTAACGGGAGGTACGGTCTCTATGCCGGGTGTTCTGCAGGTAGCTCAGCATGAGCTTGCTGCTTCGGTACGAGTTGCGGTGCCGGATTATATTGGTGTGCGTGACCCGGGCTATACAAGCGGTGTCGGTATTTTGCACAGTGTAATCCGCAGTTTGCGTATTCGTCCCTCGATCAACAACGGCGGTGGAAATAATAATAACAACAATAATAACAAAAAACCGACCAACCGTCCTAAGCCGAATGCGGCCCAGGAATCGGAGCAGAAACCAGGTCTGTTCGAACGGCTGAAAAATATGTTTAGTGAATTTATATAACAGGTTGGATCTATTTCATACAATTCTTGAAGCCGTTTGAATGCGCTGGTTCTAAAATAAACGCTTTCGTTCGTCGATATATGAAATTGATTCGGTTCAAATCAAAAATTGGACGGGCCATCCATGCACATTGAGGGGGAGATGGAATAATATGTTGGAATTTGATTTCGAGATGGAGAGCTTGGCTCAAATTAAAGTCATCGGTGTAGGCGGCGGCGGAAGCAATGCAGTCAACCGAATGATTGAAAATGGTGTACAAGGTGTAGAATTTATTACGGTGAACACGGATGCACAGGCATTACACCTGGCAAAATCCGAGCATAAATTGCAAATCGGTGATAAATTAACCCGTGGTCTTGGCGCTGGCGCCAACCCGGATGTAGGTAAAAAGCAGCGGAAGAATCCCGCGATTTGATCATGAATACCTTGAAAGGTGCAGACATGGTATTTGTGACAGCCGGTATGGGCGGCGGAACGGGTACTGGTGCGGCTCCGGTGATTGCCGAAATCGCCAAAGAGTGTGGCGCACTTACCGTTGGTGTGGTTACTCGCCCGTTCACATTTGAAGGACGTAAACGTTCCAGCCATGCAGAGCAAGGTATTGAAGCTCTCAAGGAAAAAGTGGACACGCTGATCGTCATTCCTAATGATCGTTTGCTTGAGATTGTTGACAAAAAGACACCGATGCTGGAAGCATTCCGCCAAGCGGATAACGTGCTTCGTCAAGCGGTACAAGGTATCTCCGATCTGATTGCAGTACCGGGTCTGATCAACCTTGACTTTGCAGACGTCAAAACGATCATGCACGAGCGTGGATCTGCGCTGATGGGGATTGGTGAATCGACTGGCGAAAACCGTGCAGCAGAAGCAGCACGCAAAGCCATTATGAGTCCTTTGCTTGAAACGTCCATCGAAGGTGCACGCGGCGTTATCATGAACATTACGGGTGGCATTAACCTGTCCCTGTATGAAGTTAATGAAGCAGCTGAGATCGTTACGTCCGCTTCCGATCCGGAAGTAAACATGATCTTCGGTGCGATCATTGATGAGGATCTGAAGGAGGAAATCAAAGTAACGGTCATTGCGACTGGCTTTGAAGATAAACCTGCTTCACCACCACCTGGACGTAAACCGACTCCCGCAAGTGAGCCTGCGGATAACCGTTCGCCGAACCTGCGTCCATTCGGAAATCAGCCGAGCAGTGATCAGCTGGATATTCCGACATTTTTACGCAATCGTTCACGCAATAATAATAACGATTAATACGTTAATCGATTTCAATGAAGACCCGGTACTCCTGATGGAGCCACCGGGTCTTTTTATTTTTTTACATTTTATCACACATCATTGAACAAATTCTGAACAAGGGGCCTGAGTAATTCCGACAAAAAAAGTTGAAAGGGTCCCCCATGATTAGACAGACTTTGAAAAGTGCGCTCCTTATACTTGTGAATATGCTCATGAATATCGGATAACGTTATTTCGATATGCTGCGCGCAGGCAGGTGAAGAATGTGGTAGTTTATGTGGATCTTATTTTTTTGACGAACCTGTGTATTGACGGTGCACTCATCGGCTTGACGGCCTGGATGCGCAAAACGAAGCTGGTCTGGTGGAGATGGTTGCTGTCCGCGATCGTCGGTGCGTTGTACGTCGTCATGATGTTTGTGCCGGAGTTTGATTTTATGTTCACCTTTTTGATCAAGTTTGGATTGTCTCTGGTGATGCTGAGTATTGCATTTGGGTTTACGGGTCTTCAGGCATTTATACGGACTTTGGGCACCTTCTATGTGATCAATTTTGTCGCTGCCGGAGGAATTCTGGGTGTACATTACATGCTCCAAAGCTCCGGGAATTGTTCAACGGCATATGGTTTACAGCATCGGGTGGAATGTCATTTGATCTGAAAATCGCCTTCTGGTTCACGTTTGTCGTCTTTTTTGCCGTGCTTTTTTTATTCAAAGCCGTGCAGAGCTCGAAACGTAAAACAGACCGAATGACAACGTACTTGGGTAAAGTGGAGGTTTTTATTGACGAGGTGACTATTACTTGTACAGGCCTTCTGGATACAGGAAATCAACTCACAGACCCCCTTTCACGAATGCCCGTTATGGTCATGGAGGTATCGTTATGGCAAGACATGCTGCCTGCTGCATGGAAGGGCAGGTTGAAGGATGAGGCGCCGGACAACCTTATCATGGAGCTCGATCAGGAGGATTTTCACTGGCAGGATCGTTTAAGGCTGGTACCTTATCGAGGTATTAACAAAGGAACTGCGTTTATGCTGGCGATGAAGCCAGACCGGGTGAAGGTAACGATGGATGAGATGTGTTATGAGACGACAAAGGTATTAATAGGGTTGGACGGGGCGTACTGTCATCCGATGGAAAATACCAGGCCGTGATTCACCCTGAGCTTGTGCAAGACGCCGCTTCTGCGCAGTCTACGGCTATCTCTGCGGGAGCAACAGAAAAGCCGCTGAATGTGGTATAGGAGGAACGTACATGCTTGTAAAATGGAAACTGGTGGCGCAGCTGCAGTACTATCGTTTATTATTTCTGCTTGGTTTAAAAAGTGAAGAGATTTATTATATCGGAGGCAGTGAGGCGTTACCGCCCCCATTAACACGTGAAGAAGAAGAGTTTTTGTTGCAAAAGCTGTCTTCAGGCGATTCGGCGATTCGTGCCATGTTGATTGAACGTAACCTGCGGCTGGTGGTATACATCGCGCGCAAATTCGAGAACACAGGTATCAATATCGAGGATCTCGTCTCTATCGGTGCGATTGGGTTAATTAAAGCAGTTAATACATTTGACCCGGAAAAGAAAATTAAGCTGGCTACCTATGCTTCCCGTTGTATCGAAAATGAAATTTTGATGTACCTGAGACGTAACAGCAAAATTCGTACAGAAGTTTCTTTTGATGAACCACTCAATATTGATTGGGATGGAAATGAACTATTATTGTCCGATGTACTCGGTACAGAGAACGATACAATCTATCGGAATATTGAAGAACAGGTAGACCGGAAGCTTTTGCATAAGGCATTGGAAAAATTAACCGAGCGGGAACGAATGATTATGGAGCTTCGTTTTGGGCTGACAGATGGGGAAGAAAAGACACAGAAAGATGTCGCCGATCTGCTTGGAATCTCCCAATCCTATATCTCCCGTCTCGAAAAAAGAATCATTAAAAGACTCCGTAAGGAGTTCAACAAGATGGTCTGAACAGGAGCATTTTTCATAATGGGTATTAATGGCAAGGATGCCAAGTGCGAATAAAAAAGCCTGCCCGGAGATAATGTACATTAATGTTTCTCCTTGGGAGGTAAATCACGATGACCCGAAACAAAGTCGAGATTTGTGGCGTGGACACCGCAAAATTGCCTGTCCTCACCAACACAGAAATGCGGGAATTGTTTCATTCCCTTCAGCAACACCATGATCGCTCAGCAAGAGAGAAATTAGTGAATGGCAACCTGCGTCTTGTACTCAGTGTCATTCAGCGCTTTAACAATCGGGGAGAGTTTGTCGATGATCTGTTCCAGGTTGGATGTATTGGCCTGATGAAAGCCATTGATAATTTTGATTTATCCCAGAATGTCAAATTTTCAACCTACGCGGTGCCGATGATTATCGGTGAAATCCGTCGATACCTGCGCGACAATAACCCCATTCGGGTATCTCGCTCTTTGCGGGACATTGCTTATAAAGCACTTCAGGTGCGTGACAGCCTGACGAATAAAAACTCTCGTGAACCGACGATATTCGAAATTTCTGAGGTACTGAACGTACCGAAGGAAGATGTGGTTTTTGCATTGGATGCCATTCAGGACCCGGTTTCGCTCTTCGAACCGATTTATCATGATGGTGGAGATCCGATTTATGTAATGGATCAGATCAGTGATGACAAAAACAAGGATGTGTCCTGGATTGAGGAAATTGCACTGCGTGAAGCGATGCACCGTCTCGGTCAAAGGGAGAAAATGATTCTGTCGATGCGGTTTTTCGAAGGGAAAACCCAGATGGAAGTGGCTGATGAAATTGGCATTTCCCAGGCGCAGGTATCCCGTCTGGAGAAATCAGCGATACAACAAATGCAGAAACATGTGAAGTCGTAACAAGGGGCAAGCCAGGAGGCGATCCAAGGGAAGAGATATTCCTTGGATCGTCTTTTTGCTTTTTGCATTTCGACACCAGTGGAAGTGAATTTGTTCAGTTTCCTCTGAAAAAGAGGACATTTTTCGCGTATGAAACATATATTGTATAGAAGCGGAGAACGGGCAGAAGCGGATTAATCGGGGGCGGGACCATATGAAAGTGAACACAGGTGAACCGGTGGGTAGCGGGATGAAAATTTCGGATTTTCAAACTAAAGATGTTATTAACATTACGGATGGCAAACGTCTGGGTCAGATTAGTGATTTGGAGCTGGATCTGAAACAGGGACGAATCGAAGCGATTGTTGTGCCGGGTTATAGTCGTTTTATGGGGCTGTTCGGCGGGGAACGGATCTGATTATCCCATGGAGAAACATTGTGAAGATCGGTTCGGATGTCATTTTGGTTAAAATGGATGAAATGAAGGAAACTACCTATGATGAGCGTGACCGTGAAGCCCGCTTGTATGACGAACAGAACAACCGCATGGACCGGGCGGAACGAATCGAACGGCTAGATCGCAGCCAGCGCCGAACGATATAATCGAGACAGAACGGGGTTCATTTGGTACACTGGAAGTTGTGAGGTGAGAGGATGGAGCCGTTTATTTTGGATAAGGAAATACGGTCGGGAAGCCAGAACTCTAATTGGGGTCCTGACCCGTTGTTATTATATGTGGAGCCGTGGAAACTGGAGTTTAAGCATGTGAAAGCCGGTTTTACGACAAGGCAGGGTGGTGTCGGAAGCGCGCCTTACGCCAGTCTCAACTGTGCCTATCATGTTGGGGATGATCCGGCTGACGTGCTACATAATCGTAAACTTGTAGCTGAAAAGTTGGGTTTCCCTTTGGAATCCTGGACTTGTGGAGAACAGGTACATGGGAAACATGTAACTGTAATTACAGCTGATGATCGGGGCAAAGGTTTGCTGGATCGGCAGTCTGCATTGCAGGATACGGATGGTTTGGTCACCAATGTGCCTGGTGTGCTGCTGACTTCCTTTTATGCAGATTGTGTACCCCTTTATTTCTATGACCCCGTACAACAAGCGGTGGGGCTTGCTCATGCGGGATGGAAAGGTACAGTTGCAGGTATAGCCGAATCGATGGTTGAAAAGATGGAGCAGGAATATGGAAGTCGCAGACAGGATATCCGTGCTGCAATTGGTCCCTCGATTGGGGATTGCTGTTATGAAGTGGATGAAGCAGTTATGCAGCATGTACGAGTTTGGCTGGATCATTCCTCGGGTAATGATGAATACAAGAACTCTGCATCAAATCAAGTGTATCGGCCAGCCGGAAATGGCAAAACGATGTTAAACTTGAAAGAATGCAATCGACACATTATGATGAAAGCAGGAATATTGCCGGATCATATCGAATGTACAACTTGGTGTACAAGCTGCAATCCCGAGCTGTTTTTCTCATATCGTAAAGAAAATGGCATTACCGGGAGAATGGCGAGCTGGATTGGGCTGGAAGAGAGGTGACCCTCTGTGTCATTGGAGGAGCGTATACAACTGGTAAATCAGAAGATCGAAGCCGCGTGTCAGCGCAGTGGCCGTCAACGTGAAGATGTGAATGTGATTGCTGTCACGAAATACGTCTCACTTGAAACAACGGGAGCTGTGCTGGACCACGGTCTTGAGCATATTGGCGAAAACCGCTGGCAGGATGCACAAGCGAAATTTGAAGCATTCGGTCAGCAAGGTACCTGGCATTTTATCGGTCATTTACAGACGAATAAGGTGAAGGACGTCATCGGTAAATTCCGTTACATACATTCACTGGATCGTTTGTCCCTGGCCAAGGAGTTGGATAAAAAGGCGGCGTCTCTTGGCATCCAAGTGGAAACACTATTGCAGGTGAATATTTCGGGTGAAGAAAGCAAGTATGGCTTGCAGCCTGAACAGGTGAGTTCTTTTTTACGTGAAATCAGTTCGTTCAACAACCTGAAGGTCATCGGTCTGATGACCATGGCACCCCATGAGGAAGATCCGGAGCTTACACGTCCTGTATTTCGCGGACTGCGCGAGCTTAGAGACCATTTGAATGGACAAGCTCTGACGGCAGAGCCATTAACCGAGTTGTCTATGGGCATGTCCAATGATTTTGAAGTGGCGATTGAAGAAGGGGCAACCTGGGTTCGGCTTGGATCGATTCTCGTAGGAAAAGAGGAGGGTTCACAATGGGCGTAATGAATAAGTTTATGAATTTCCTCGGGCTACAGGAAGAGGAAGAAATTGTGGAACGTGAGCGTATGGCGGCACAAGAGGAACATGATCCTGATCAACAGGAAGCTGAAACCTCAAGTCTCGATAAACGTAGAAACCAAAGGGGGAATAATGTGGTGAGCATTCATTCCCAGAAAAATGTTAAAGTCGTCCTTTATGAACCGCGTTCTTATGACGAAGCACAGGAGATCGCTGACCATCTGCGCTCCCATCGGACAGTTGTGGTTAACCTGCAGCGAGTGCGTCAGGATCAGGCACTGCGCGTCATTGATTTCTTGAGTGGCACAGTATATGCACTGGGCGGCGGTATTTCAAAAATTGGTGGCAACATTTTTCTCTGTACGCCAGATACGGTTGAAATTCAGGGAGCAATTACGGAAATACTGGCTGACAGCGAGCAAGATTATAACAGAATGAGGTGAGCCACTTTTGCAACAGGTTGAAGTTGTATTGTACACGCTATACCAGATTTATTTTTACATGGTCATTGTCTACATATTGATGTCATGGCTTCCCAACGCACGGGAAAGCTTCATCGGTGAATGGCTAGGTAAGTTGGTGGAACCATACCTAAGACCTTTCCGTCGATTTATTCCGCCTTTGTTCGGTATGTTGGATATTTCACCGATTGTGGCGTTAATCGTTCTGCAACTTGCGCTTAATGGGCTGATCTCCATCCTCCGATACTTTGTATATTAGGGTAGGGTGAACATAGATGAGCGGTGAAATTTACGAGCATTTTAGTCATGACGAGCGGGATTTTGTGGATAAAGCCTCAGACTGGGTTGAACGTGCAGGCAAGTTTCATGACATGAAGCTAACTGACTTTCTTGATCCCAGACAGGCCTTTATTTTACAAACACTTGTTAACCGTCGAGATGATGTACAGATTCGTCTGGATGGTGGTTATGAAACAGCTGAACGTAAGCGTGCGCTGATTGCACCGGATTATCGGTATCTGGACGATGAAGATATGGGTATGCAGGTGATGAGCATTACGTCTGACGATCAGAAGATTAAAGAGCTGGAGCATGGGGACTATATGGGTGCCCTGCTCGGGCTTGGCATGAAACGTGGCAAGATCGGTGATATTCAAGTGCTGGAGGACGGGTGCCATACGGTGGTGGCGTCGGAAACCGGCGCTTTTTTATCGCTTCAATTGAACCAGGTGCACCGGGTACATGTGTTTACAGAGCTACTGCCATTGGATCAGCTGAAATGGTCCCAAAGTAAACTGGAGACGATGGATATTACCGTGGCTTCCCTGCGTTTGGATGGCATCTGTGCAGATGTGTATCGGCTTAGTCGCAGTAAAGTTCTGGTCCCGATCAAGGCTGGTCGCTGTCGTGTGAATTGGAAAGTGGAGGAAGACCCGTCCAAATCACTAAAAGCTGGCGACGTGGTTTCCATTCAAGGTTTTGGTCGATTCAAGGTGCTGGAACAGGATGGGTTGACCAAAAGGGACGCTGTCGCGTAAAAATCGGCAAATTTGCCTAAGTGTGTTGCAGGAAAACCCGCTTTCTTGTCGAAATGTTTAAGGTAAAGGTGCAAAAAACATTCGGTGTTTCCGATATACATTAAAGTGCAAAGGTTGATATGATCGCTAAAGGATCAGAGTCTGATCCTGCATTCCGTATTAGTTGCCAGAATTGGGCATCTCATATACGGCCCCTTGGGTGGAACCCATATGCTGCAAACCTTCTCGTCCGGGAAGGAACTTTTACAGGAGGTGGACAGCATGCCATTAACGCCGCTGGACATACACAACAAGGAATTTTCCCGACGCTTGCGCGGGTATGACGAGGATGAGGTCAATGAATTCCTGGATCAAGTCATCAAAGATTACGAAGGCGTCATTCGCGAAAACAAAGAGCTGAGCAATCAGTTGCTGTCCGTACAGGAGAAGCTTGATCATTTTGCAACGATTGAAGAGACGCTGAGCAAAACGATTATCATTGCGCAGGAAGCTGCGGATGATGTGAAGAACAATGCGAAAAAAGAAGCACAGTTGATCGTGAAGGAAGCCGAGAAAAATGCGGACCGGATCATAAACGAATCATTGTCTAAATCACGCAAAATTGCTTTGGAAGTCGAAGAGCTGAAAAAGCAGGCGTCCATCTACCGTGCCCGTTTCCGTACACTTGTGGAAGCACAGCTCGAACTGCTGACTCAGGATGGTTGGGAAGCGCTGGAGAGCCGGGAACAGGAAGTCCGTGACCGTGAGCGGGAAATGAAGGAAATTTATTAGTCTATCCGCCTGGTTGACTTTTACCTGTAAAGAGGCTATAACTATATTCATAATGAATAGTGATTCCATGACGGGTTCAGTACGTTATGATCTCATCCCTCAGAGAGTTGGCGTTTGGTGCAAGCCAATGGATGAGTTATAGCCGAATATCTCCCCGGAGAAGTGACGCTGAAGCGGTGAATTAGTTGCCGTGTGTAAGCGAAACCGTGAGCCGAACGTTATATCGGCACCCTGCTGTAGTGAAGCGGGGCATAAGCGCTGTTGATGACAGAGCATACCCAATTTATATTGGATGTGGTTTGTGATGAACAGAATTAGGGTGGTAACGCGAGTATAACCTCGTCCCTTTCCAGGGATGAGGTTTTTTTGTGTCCAAAAAAAGCAGCGAACGCCCATGAGGCCCGAAGGGACCTCAAGGAGAGAGCCACTCGCCGGAGGAGCGAAGCGTCCGGCAACCGGGCTCCACCAAGGCGAACGCCCATGAGGCCCGAAGGTGCCTCAAGGAGAGAGCCAACTCGCCGGAGGAGCGAAGCGTCCGGCAGGGGCCTCACCAAGGCGAACGCCCATGAGGCCCGAAGGGACCTCAAGGAGAGAGCCCATCGCCGGAAGAGCGAAGCGTCCGGCAGCCGGGCCCTCACCAAGGCGAACGCCCATGAGGCCCGAAGGGACCTCAAGGAGAGAGCCCATCGCCGGAAGAGCGAAGCGTCCGGCAGCCGGGCCCTCACCAAGGCGAACGCCCATGAGGCCCGAAGGGACCTCAAGGAGAGAGCCACTCGCCGGAGGAGCGAAGCGTCCGGCAGCCGGGCTCCACCAAGGCGAACGTCCATGAGGCCCGAAGGGACCTCAAGGAGAGAGCCACTCGCCGGAGGAGCGAAGCGTCCGGCAGCTCCCCTACGTAGTAAGGCCCGGCGGCGTTCCCGGAGGGGACAGCCGCAAAAGGGCCGACTCCAACATATACACCTTCTCAAACGCCACCGCAGTCCCGCCAAAGACAACCCATCCCGGGTGTCCAGAGGGCGGAGCGCCTATGGGGTCCCCCTTGGTAAGGGGGATTTAGGGGGATTGAAACGCTTTTTGTGGACGGTCCACAATCTAACACAGTTGAAAGGAAGATAATTATGCAACGAGTTGACGTCAAAGAGAAAGCACGCGCCAGAGAACTACGCGTGTTAAACAAATGGAAAACCGAGAATACATTCAAAAGATCCATCGAAAACCGGGAAGGCAAGCCGAACTTCGTATTTTACGAGGGACCGCCAACGGCCAACGGTAAACCGCATATCGGTCACGTACTCGGACGGGTCATCAAAGATTTCGTGGGACGTTATAACACCATGAAGGGTTATCGCGTCGTTCGTAAAGCAGGCTGGGATACGCATGGTCTGCCTGTAGAACTGGGTGTTCAGAAAAAGCTGGGGATCTCCCACAAGTGGGAAATCGAAGATTACGGCGTGGAGAAATTCATTAACGAATGTAAAGCGAGTGTGTTCGAATACGAGCAACAATGGCGTGATCTGACGGAAGGGATCGGCTACTGGACGGACATGAATAATCCGTATATCACACTCGACAACAATTACATCGAAAGTGTGTGGAACATTCTGGCGACGATTCATGAAAAAGGCCTGCTGTACCGTGGTCACCGTGTGAGTCCGTACTGTCCTTCTTGTCAGACGACACTTAGCTCCCATGAGGTAGCGCAAGGGTACAAGGACGTCAAGGACCTCAGTGCTACGGCCAAATTCAAGCTGGATGACAGCGGCGAATTTGTGCTTGCCTGGACAACGACGCCTTGGACATTGCCATCACACGTTGCGCTGGCCGTGAACCCGGATATGGATTACTCCCGTGTTCGTCAGGAAAACGAAGTGTATATCATGGCGACCAATCTGGTTGAAAAGGTTATGAAGGACGCCAAAGGTGAATATGAAGTTATCGGTTCCCTGAAAGGGTCCGATCTGGTTGGTAAAACGTATAATCCTCCGTTCAACTACGTGCAGGCTGAGAAAGCAAACATCATCCTGGGCGCTGGATTTGTAACCGATGCAAGTGGTACAGGGATTGTACACATGGCACCTGCTCATGGTGAAGATGACTATCGTGTATGTCGTGAGAATGGCATCAGTTTTGTGAACATGGTGGACCTGGAAGGCAAGTTTGTGCCGCAGGTAACTGATTTTGCCGGACGTTTTGTGAAGGATTGCGATATTGATATCGTTAGATACCTGTCGGAAAAAGGACGTTTATTCAGCAAAGAAAAATATGAGCACAGCTATCCGTTCTGCTGGCGTTGTGATACACCTCTTCTGTACTATGCTATGGACAGCTGGTTTATCCAAACAACAGCAATCAAGGATCAACTGATCGCCAATAACAGTGAAGTAGACTGGTATCCAGGTCACGTTCGTGATGGTCGCTTTGGCAAGTTCCTTGAAGATCTCGTAGACTGGAATATCAGCCGTGACCGCTATTGGGGAACGCCACTGAACATCTGGGTGTGTGAAGAGACAGGTGAACAATTCGCCCCGCATAGCATCGCTGAACTGCGTGCTCGTGCTATTGGCGACGTGCCAGAGAATCTGGAGCTGCATAAGCCGTATGTAGATGACGTCAAAGTCATGAGCTCTTGTGGCAAATATGAAATGAAACGTACACCGGAAGTGATCGATGTCTGGTTCGACAGCGGCTCCATGCCGTTTGCCCAGCAGCACTATCCATTTGAAAATAAAGAAACATTCGAACAGCAATATCCGGCAGATATGATCTGTGAGGGAATTGACCAAACGCGCGGGTGGTTCTACAGCTTGCTGGCCGTATCTACACTTTTGACAGGCAAAGCGCCTTACAAAGCAGTTATGGCAACAGGACACGTTCTTGATGAGAATGGACAGAAGATGTCCAAATCAAAAGGCAACGTTATCGATCCATGGGAAGTGATTGAAGAATACGGTACAGATGCATTCCGCTGGGCTTTGCTGTCTGACAGCGCACCATGGAACAGCAAGCGTTTCTCCAAAGGTATCGTGGGCGAAGCGAAATCCAAAATGGTGGATACGCTGGTCAACACTCATGCATTCCTGACGCTCTATGCTACGATTGATGGATTTGATCCACAAGAGCATCCGTTCAAGCTGTCTTCACACAACCTGGATCGCTGGATCTTGTCAAGACTGAATAGCCTGATTCTCGTTGTAGAAAAAGCGCTGGCTGTTAACGACTACTTGAACTCTTCCAAAGCTATTGAAGCATTTGTGGATGAGCTCAGTAACTGGTACATCCGTCGTTCCCGTGACCGTTTCTGGGGCAGCGGATTGACAGAAGACAAACTGGATGCCTACCGTACATTGACTGAAGTGCTGGTAACTACAGCCAAGCTCGTGGCTCCGTTCACACCAATGCTTGCAGAAGATATCTATCTGAATCTGACTACTGGTGAGAGTGTGCACATGGATGATTATCCGGTTGCCAATGAAGCGCTGATTGATTTGGATCTGGAGCAGGATATGGAGACAGCTCGCCGAATCGTTGAACTTGCCCGTAACGTTCGTAACGAAACAGGCATCAAGACACGTCAACCGTTGTCCGAACTGATCGTTTCTCTGGATAAAGGTTTCAATCTGGCAAGTTATGAAGAGATCATCAAGGATGAGATCAATGTCAAAAGTATTCGTACCGAGCATGATGATGCGGACTTCGTTGATTTCACTTTGAAGCTGAATCTGAAAGTAGCAGGCAAAAAATACGGTAAAAACGTAGGCTTCCTGCAGAACTTCTTCAAGGGAATGTCAGCGGATGAGACTCGTAAAGTGGTAGCAGAGGATGTGCTAAACGTCGTTTCTCCGGAAGGTGAGGAGCTGCAAGTGACGGGTGAAGAATTGCTGGTGGAGAAACAAGCCAAATCCGGTTTTGCCTCGGCATCCGGCTATGGTCTGACGGTAGCTCTCAATACGGAGATCACAGCAGAACTCGAACAAGAAGGCTGGGTCCGTGAAGTCATTCGTGCAGTTCAAGATACACGGAAGAAGCTGGATCTGCCAATTGAGAAAAGAGTTCGTTTGACGCTGGATGTGGACGCTGCTCTTCAAGCAGCGATTCAGGCCTTTGATCATGTGCTGCGTGAGAATGTGCTCGTTACCGAAGTAACCTTCGGAACAAATGATTCGATGCAACGAATTGAAGCCGGAGGCAAAGCCATCGGTGTATATATCGAGGGGTAATACAGTAATTTTCACGTAAGGCGGTCCTGGAGAAAGGATACTTTGTCAGACTTTAACGGAGACAGAGTAACTCTATTTCAAATAGGACAGTATATAGAGACAGAAATGCCAACGAGCCTCAGATGCAGGAGAAGAATCCTGTGTCCTGGCTCGTTTGGTTTTTCAGCAAATGGGCAATGATTTCTATTGTGCAGACACTCTATATACATCAAAGGAACTGAGTAAATTATGAACGAACAGGATAGCCGATCACCATTGAATTCAGAATCCACGCATTCCAAGAATGCAGAGGACAAAATTGAAGAACTTCATACGCTCACCAACCGGCTCGCCAATGAGCTCGAACGTTCGCGGATCGCGCAGTACACAGAATTGCTGAACCGGCCATGGAAGCTGATTGGACTTAATCTGTTGTCCGGAGCAGCACGCGGCGTGGGGATTGCAATCGGGTTTACCTTTTTTGCAGCCACGATCATTTATGTGTTACAGGTTCTTGGGGCTCTTAATCTGCCCATTGTAGGTGATTACATTGCAGATATTGTGCGAATTGTGCAACGACAGCTGGAGTTGAACACATATTAGTCAGTCAAGTGATCAATACGAATCGTCCGAATCGAAATCCGGTTCTAACAGTCCTTCGCCTTCACGGTTCTCCAGATACTGTCGATATTGCCGATTGCGCACGATGGACACATCATGACCGTAGATATCGGTGGCGACAAAGCTCTCATATGCTTCAACGCATCCCTCGACTTCGTCTGTGGCTTCAATCGCCATAACATCATAACTGTCGATGTCCCGTCCCTCAGCCATGGATGGCGTGTTGGAGGTACCCCAACTTTCAACAATCTGCCACGCATCTTCGCCGTCGAAGCCGTTCTGGTCATCCCGTTCATCCAGGCTTGTGCGGCCAAAGGCCGGAGCGAGGAATTCTTCCTCGACAGGACGATTTTCGGAGACAACGGTTTCGGGTTGATGCTTTTTGCAGTACTTGGTGTAAGGAACAGCTTGCATGCGTTCATAAGAGATGGGCTGCTGACACACGGCACAAATCCCATAATGGCCTTCATTGATGGAATGCAGAGCAGAATCAATGCGCTCCAGTTGAAATTCATCATGCTCCAGCAGCGAAATATCCTTTTCGCGTTCATACAATTCGGTAGCGATATCACCTGGATGGTTATCAATCGGTGATAATTCACCTGTCTGGAGTTTCATGGAGTCACCAAGACCATAATGTTCGTTTTGCTCCAGTCTATGTTCAATATCACGCTTTTCGGTTATCAGTTGGGAACGTAACAATTGCAGTTGTTTGGCAGTGAAATGTGACATCGTTTTCCCCTTTCTGTTCCGTGTGGACTCCGGTTTTTGTCTCTGTTGTAGGATGTACCATTTCGTGCAGAATTACAGAAGGCAAATGTTATCGTTTTTGCCATCCGGACTGCGGCGTACCGCGTCGTGGACGATTTCCAAACAGCTGTGCTACAATGAACAAGTCTGGCGTTAAGCCTGGTATCGTTTGGAAAAGACAAGAACGGAGTGACAAACAAACGTGGTGTATTATATCCTCGCTTTTATCGTATTTTTAGTCGATCAGGGAACGAAGTTCCTAATTGCAACCCGGATGGAACTTAGAGATGAAATTCCGGTGATTGGCAATTTTTTTGTCATCACATCACATCGCAACTCAGGTGCAGCCTTTGGTATTTTGCAGGATCAACGCTGGTTCTTTATTGTGGTTACGCTTGTAGTCGTGGTGGCTTTGGTTTGGTATTTGCAAAAGGTGAAAGATACTCCGCACAAATTGCTGCCCGTGGCGCTTAGTTTGGTGCTGGGGGAGCCATTGGTAACTTCCTGGATCGGGCTCTGACCGGAGAGGTTGTCGATTTTATCCAGCTTAATTTTGGAAGCTACACGTTTCCCATTTTCAACATAGCCGATTCGGCGATCTGTATCGGTGTGGTACTGATTATTGTGGAAACGCTGCTTGAAGGACGGCGCGAGAAAGCTGCCGCAAAGGTCGAAGGGAATGAACATCATGAGTAAATCGCAAAATGAAGAACAAATTAACGGAGATACGTCAACGCATGACGATGAACTCTTGAATGGCAATGATCGTATGGAATGGACGGTTGCCGCAGAACATAATAGGGAACGAATTGACAAATATATTACAGAATCCATGGATAACGTATCGCGCTCTCAAGTTCAATTGTGGATCGGAGACGGGTTCGTAACGGTGAATGGGGCTAAAGTTAAAGCCAACGCCAAATTATCTGAAGGTGATCTGATAGAGCTTCTGATTCCTGAGCCGACGACTGTGGAGATTATTGCTGAAGACATTCCGCTTGAAGTGGTATATGAAGACAGTGATTTGATCGTTATTAACAAACAGCGTGGCCTGGTTGTACATCCAGCACCAGGGCATACGTCGGGAACACTTGTTAATGCACTGATGTATCACTGTAAAGATCTCTCAGGCATTAACGGCGAGTTACGTCCCGGTATTGTGCATCGGATTGATAAGGACACCTCAGGTCTGATTATGGCTGCCAAAAATGATCGTGCTCATGCCTCGTTGGCCGCTCAGCTCAAAGAGCATAGTGTGAATAGACGATATATTGCACTCGTTCATGGGCATCTTAGTCACGATCAGGGTACGATTGATGCACCGATTGGTCGAGATACCAATGATCGCAAAATGTACACCGTTACAGAGCGGAACAGTAAACATGCGGTCACGCATTTTACTGTCACGGAGCGCATCAATGACTACACGTTATTGGAACTGAAACTGGAGACAGGGCGTACCCACCAGATTCGTGTTCACATGAAGTTCATTGGTCATCCGCTTGTTGGAGATCCGACGTATGGTCGTAATAAAGGGATCAAAATGCAGGGACAGGCTCTGCATGCTGCGATTCTCGGTTTTGTACATCCAACGACCGGAGAATACCTTGAGTTTACAGCGCCGCTTCCGCAGGATATGGAAGATGTTCTGGCCTCACTACGTAGTCGCTGACAGCTCGAGAAAGTACAAATGTTCGGATAATTTGTCCATGGTTTTGAACGCGCAAATGCTTCATATTAAAGTGTAGAAATTTGCGTCAAATGAGGAGATGAACAAAATCATGAGTATCGATAAATATCAGGAAACGTACATTCAGACTAATTTTGCCGACCGTATTGGCGGCTCCAACTATGGTAAAGACACCAACATTTATAAATTCGAGAAAATCAAACGTGCCAAAGCTTCGGCTAAAAAAGATTTTCCTAATGTAGAACTGATTGACCTCGGCGTAGGTGAACCGGACGAGATGGCAGATGCAGGCATCGTAGCTGCATTGGCGGAGCAAGCCTCCAAACCAGAAAACCGTGGTTATGCGGATAACGGTATTCCGGAATTCAAGGAAGCGGCTGCTGCTTACCTGAAAAATGTATTTAATGTAGAGGGTATTGACCCATCAACTGAGATCGTGCATTCCATCGGTTCCAAGCCGGCTTTGGCTATGATGCCTTCCTGCTTCATCAATCCAGGTGATGTAACGATCATGACGGTGCCAGGATATCCGGTTATGGGTACACACACCAAATACCTGGGTGGGGAAGTATTCAACATTCAATTGACCAAGGAGAACAACTTCCTGCCTGACCTGACGGCCATTCCGGAAGATATCGCAAAACGTGCGAAGTTGCTCTATCTGAACTATCCGAATAACCCAACGGGTGCGAGTGCAACGGTGGAGTTCTTTACGGAAGTGGTTGAATGGGCGAAGAAATACAGCGTTGTCGTTGTGCATGATGCTCCATACGCAGCACTGACATATGACGGCAAAAAACCGTTCAGCTTCCTGTCCGTACCTGGTGCGAAGGATGTTGGCGTAGAGCTTCACTCCTTGTCCAAGTCCTACAACATGACAGGCTGGAGAATTGGTTTTGTAGCAGGTAACCCGCTTGTTGTAAAAGCATTCAGCGACGTAAAAGACAACAATGACTCCGGTCAGTTCATCGCGATCCAGAAGGCTGCAGCCTATGGATTGAACCATCCGGAAATCACGGAAAAAATCGCGGAGAAATATTCCCGTCGTCATGACCTGCTGGTAGCTGCACTGAACGAGCTGGGCTTCCAGGCTGAGAAACCTAAAGGTTCCTTCTTCCTGTATGTTGAAGCGCCAAAAGGGATTGTGGGTGGCCGCCGCTTTGAATCCGGCGAAGACTTCTCCCAGTTCCTGATCCGTGAGAAACTGATCTCTTCGGTACCTTGGGATGATGCCGGTAACTTTGTTCGTTTCTCCGTTACCTTTGAAGCTAAAGGGGAAGAAGAAGAGAAACGTGTTATCGCTGAAATTAAACGCCGCCTGAGCGACGTGCAATTCGAATTTTAATTTAAGTTCACATCATCATAATGATGTAGCTAAAAGAGACCGGAAACGGTCTCTTTTTTATGCAAAAAATTATAAATTCTTCCTGTAATCCCTTTACAAAATTATACAAGCAACATATGATTAAATCTTTACGTTATGTATTTAGTCAGAAGTTGCTTTTGAAGGGAGTTATGGAAATTGTTATCATCTCGTACCAATACCGTGTCCACACCTGCTGCAGGAACAGGTAGTACCTTTTCAGGTTTGCTTAAACTGTTGAGGCCGAAACAATGGACCAAAAATTTGCTATTGTTTGCCGCACTGCTTTTCTCTTTTGAGGAAATTCGGACGGAGACCATTCTATCGACTTTGTTAGGTTTTATTTTATTTAGCCTGGTTGCAGGCTGCGTTTATATTTTAAACGATTATGTAGATCGCGACAGAGATCGTCAGCATCCGGTGAAGATGTTCCGTCCCCTTGCTTCTGGACAGGTCAACCCGGCTCACGCTTTGGTATTCGGAGTTCTGCTGCTGATTCTTTCCGTCGGGACAGCCTTTGTGATAAACCCGTTATTCGGAGTGTTATGTATTGTTTATTTCCTATTGAATGTGTCGTATTCATTTGTGCTGAAACATCTCGTTATTTTGGATATGATGACTATTGCGGCTGGATTTGTGCTTCGTGCGATTGCGGGTGGCGTGCTGATTCATGTGCCATTTACGCCGTGGTTCCTCATTTGTACAATGCTGCTGTCCTTGTTCCTGGCTATTGGCAAACGGAGGAATGAACTTACCCTGCTTGAGGGAAATACTGGTTCGCACCGTAAAGTTCTGGATAACTATTCAATTACGTTATTGGATCAGTTTAATACCATTGTCACAACCGCGACCATTATCAGCTATTCGCTTTTTACGTTCACATCCGATCGCACCATTCATTTAATGTGGACGATTCCATTGGTCATATACGGCATGTTCCGCTATCTGTATTTAATTCATATGAAGAACCAGGGTGGTTCGCCAGATCGAGTTCTATTTGAGGACAAGCCTATCTTAATCACGGTCATTTTGTATGTCATCAGTGTTATTTTGATTTTTGCTATTTTTGAATAAAAGTTAGAGTCTGGAAGGTAGAGGGGATCAGGGTGAAAAGCACGAAAGTCGCCATCTTTGATATTGATAAAACGATTATACGCAGAGATTCCATGTTTCAGTTTGTACATTACGGCGTTCGGCGTTACCCGTGGCAGGTATGGAGATTGCCTGTCATTGCATTTCATACCGCGCTGTTCAAGGCAGGTCTGATGAGCGTTGAACGTGTTAAACGTTCCTATTTCAAGAGCATTGAGCGCATGTCCGAAGAAGATCTGGAGCATTTTTTTGATACGCGACTCCGTACTGCCATTTTTGCGGAGGCAAGTGTAGAGATGCAGCATCGTAAGGAAGCCGGTTACCACGTATTACTGGTGACTGCATCTCCGCATGCCTATATGAAATATTTTAAAAACTTCCCTTGGGTGGATCATGTCATAGGTACCGATCTGGTTCGTCACCCGAATGGCTATACCTGTAGGATCGAAGGCAGCAATTGCAAAGGGGATGAGAAGGTTCGCCGAATTCAGGCCTATCTGGATGAGAAAAAGATGGTGATTGATTATGATCAGTCCTGCTCCTATTCCGACTCCTTATCCGATCTTCCAGTGATGCAGTTGGTAAGTCAGCGATACTTTATTAACAAGCGCGTGCCAGAGATGGAGGCATTGTCGTGGGGAGATAAAAGGGCGCCATACAGGCAAGCTATTGATGTTGGTCTCCGCCTTTCTTACAGCGACGGGCCAACTGTTCTGGAAGTGGGGTCTGACTGAGTGGATCTATTTGGGCATCGGCTTTCTTTGTTATGGACTGGGTGCCATTTTGATGATCAAGGCGTTTGCTTTGGAAAAACTGTCTGTAGCCTATCCTTTGATGTGTGCCAGCTACGTGTTTGCGCTGATCTATGGATATTTTTTGCTAGGAGAAGAAATTACGGTGCAGAAGCTGGCGGCTGTCGTGCTGCTTGGAATCGGGGTGACATTGACCAGTGTTGATCGATAGCTGGATGATTGCTGTACTGATCGCAATGACCCTGTGTGGAGCGATGGGAGGAGCGGGTCTGAAAGCCTACGCCACCAGCCGCAAAAAGCTGCATGTTCTAATAGGGCTTGGATTCTATGGTACAGGTGCGCTGCTGAACATTGTATTGTTAAAATTTCTTCCATTAACGGTTGTACTGCCTGCCAATGCGTTAACGTATGTGTGGACGCTCGTTATTGCGCGGTTGGCATTTAAGGAGAACGTGGGTCCTTTGCGTTGGATAGGTGTCACTTGTATTATGGGCGGGTTGTGTTTATTGGTTTTCTAGAATAATTGAAACTGGATGTGAACGCATGAGATTTTTGGACTACATATTTGTTAATCGCAGAACCAATCGGACGGCATTTTGCCTGTTTGCAGGTTTTGCTCTTTTTTACGGTCTGATGAATGGCCCTTACGTGACGTACATTGCAGATCACGCAGAGCTTCTAGGGTCATACACGCCATTTAGTACGGCGCAGTTCCCACTTAATTTATTTAACTTTGATCCTTCCATGTATTATGGAGCCAACAGTTCTTCGGTTATTCATCCGTTAATTTCATTTCTGGCGGTGACGCTTGAAGCAGGTGCTCAATTACTGGGCGGAAATTGGTTCTTTCTTATCCTGCAGTCGCTTGTGAATGCGGGCTCGGTTGTGCTGGTATTTCTGTTCTTGAATCAAAAAGATAAACAAAGCACGACACCGTTACTTTTCGCTTTATTATTCGGTTTTAGCTCCTATCTGATGTTTACTGCATTGATTCCGGACTCCTATCCGTATGTACAGTTTGTTATCCTGTTCTCTGTGCTGTACATGCAATACACCCGTGAACGCAAAGATGTCCGTTACATCCCGAATGCGCTGCTGGCATCCATCAACTTCGGATTGACGTCGACCAACATTGTACCATTTGCGGCCGCCATGTTTTTCAATTTGCGGACGTGGCGTAACAAGTCGGGTTGGAAAAGTATATCGGAATCATGGCGCTGGCCGTTGCTTTCATCGTAGTATTGACAGGGATTCAGTACATCGCGTTTGGCGGTCGCAGTTGGGTCAGCAATTGGTTGCTCGGTATTCAAAATGGGGAACAAGCTATGCCACTCCATTCCAGTTCGCAGTTCATTGGAAGGCTCTAAGCTTGCTAACGATTAATCCGATGCTGTCACCGAAAGTTCATTTGCTGGACCCGGGCATGGTAGCGTTTGTAACGGACCTGTCCCGTTCCAATCCGATCTATGTGCAGCTCACGGGGATTTTTATCCTGTTGCTAGCGCTCACTGGGTTTATTAAGGGCATCCGTGAACGGGAAGTGTGGACTCTTGCGCCATACATTCTGTTTGCATTTGTACTTCATATCGTTGTTGGTTTCGGGCTGGCGGTATTTCAATACGATATGTACCTGTACGCAGGACACTATCTGTTTGCGTTTTTCCTCCTCGGTGGGGCTTTGTCATCGGTCTTCGTCAGGGGCTGGGGAAAAAAGTGTTAATAGGCTTGATTATGCTATGTATTCTCGTTACTGCAGTCAACAATACCTATCGTCATGTAGAAACATTAACAACGATTAAGCAGTCCTATGTTCAATTGGAA
Organism: Paenibacillus sp. 1A_MP2; assembly: GCF_052244825.1. Lineage (NCBI taxonomy): Bacteria > Bacillati > Bacillota > Bacilli > Caryophanales > Paenibacillaceae > Paenibacillus > Paenibacillus sp. 1A_MP2. The sequence continues at coordinate 2,638,407 of NZ_JBQQCS010000001.1, forward strand.
CAGGAACGTACAGTGAAATAATCAGACATTTTAATTATTCTATACAAAGAGACAAGGCCATTGGATTTACAGTCCAATGGTCTTGTCTCTTTGAGCATGATTCATTCGGTATGTGCAGGTTGGTTTAAAAACAAAAGACCCTCTGCATTCATGACACAGAGGGTCGCTCGGACGATTTAAGCAATAATTTTGGTCTTCTTGGCATTCTCGGCTGAACGTTTGGTGAGACTGCTGAGTGGACGTTTCAAAGCGAGGGCAACAATGAGACTCAGTGCGATGAACATGCATAACCACAGAATATCCTTGATGGCCGTCGACCACAAGATGCCGCCGACCGACTCACGCAGCAGACTGATCGCATACGTGAAGGGCATGAACGGATTCAATGCCTGGAAAAAGGGCGATGTCATGCTGATCGGGAATGTACCGCCCGAGCTGGAGAACTGGAACACCATGAAGATGATGGCGATCCCTTTGCCGATATTCCCAAAAACGGACAGCAGGGTGTACGTTATGGTGACAAACACGGCACTCACCAGCATGGCAAACAGGACAAACCACAGCTTATCTGCGACGTATGTTCCGAGAATCAGGATGTCTCCCAGGCTGACACATACCGCTTGAAGCAATCCGATGGTCAGAAAAGTACCAAGACGTCCGAGATACAACTCATATCCCCTGAACTTGCCTTCTGGATTTTCAGCTTCGGCACGAAGCAGGGAAATCAGCAGCGTTGAACCGACCCACAAGGACAGCACGCCATAAAATGGTGACATGGCCGATCCATAATTCGGAATCGGGTAAAGCTGCTGTTCCTTGATTTGTACTGGACTTGCAAGGAAAGCACTTTCTTCTTCAATGTCTCCGCGCAAAAGCTTGGCGAGTTCGGCAAACTGGTTATTGCCTTCCACTTCCCTAAGCTTGTCTGCAGCCTTGCTGATAGCACTTTCCAATGCGGGCAGGTCATCACGTACAAGCGTGGCAACACGATGTACTCCTTTTTCGACCTCTGGCAGCTGGTTCTGTACAAAATCGGATGCCTTGCCGATCTGTTTCTCGGCATTAGGCAGATCGTTCCGAACAAAATCAGCTGCTTCGTTCAGCTTGATTCCCAGCTTGGGCAGATCGTTCCGAATTAATGAAGACACCGTGTTCAAAGCTTGGATAAAGCCTTCACTTTTGTTCGCGAGTGTCTCCGATATTTCATGGATCTTAGATTGTATCTGAGGCAGTTCGCTCTGGATTTTCGTCAACTCGGTCTGCCCAAACGTAATCCCTTCTTTGGCTGACGCAAGAATGTCCTTAATATCCGGAATTCGATCTCTGGCCCCCTGTAGTGCATCTGCTGAAGTGGAGAGGATAGACCTGAGTTTATCCGCACCAGCCGCAAGTGCAGGTGATATTTCGCTATCGTAGGTGTTCAGGATATTGCCAATGCCGCTGCTAATGTCCTTGGAGAGGGCATTTAACTGAGCGATGACGTCTGCAGGCGGAGTTGTATTGCGACGCATCGCATCACTGATGATCCCAGCCAGGCGGATTTGCAGCTGAAGTTTATCAGAAATGGTGTTCAGTTGCGTTATTTTATCGCTCAGTGGATGGCTAGGAAGCAAATTGTTGATTTTGCTGAGTAATTCCGCCATACTGTCAACGAGTTTTACCGCAATCCCCAAGCGGGCAGCGATCCGGTCCAGATCTTCTGGTGTCGGCAGCTTGTTAAGATCCGTATTTTGCAGTTGCCCAAATACATCTCCTGCAGCGTTTGCGATTTGCTGCACCAGCAGCAGGTTTTGCCGGATCGCCGGGCCTATAGCCTGAAACGCTTCTTCACTGGAATCTACAAACTTATTCAAGCCTTCGGCCAGCTCAATCCCGTTACCAGCGATTTGGGATACTTTGTCCAGATCTTGCTCTGCGGCGGTTACGATAGACAGAGCTTTGTCGGTTTTGTCCAGGGCCGTTTGAATCACACCTGATACCTGACCAAAGTTTGCATCCACTTCCCGAATACGTTCTACGGCTTTTTGAATATCGGGAATCCGTCCCTGAATAGCCAACACCTCGGATGCCGCATCATTAATTTGTGGCCAATACTCCTGCACCTTGAGCACATACTGTGCGGCTTCATTAATTTCGGGCAGTTTTTTTTCGATTTCGACGATCTTTTGAGCATCTTTGACAATACCAGGCATGGCTTTTTCCACTTCCAGTACCTTTTGACCTGCGGACTGTATAGCCGGAAGATTTTTCTCCAGCGTGAAAATGCCATTCTCCATCTTGCGCAAAGTTGGAAGCTGGGCATTGATTTCAACTCCGGCTTCCTTCAACTTGGTTAGAACAGCCTGACTGACGGCTTCAGTAAAATTTTCATTGATTTGTGTTGTTATCGCAGATACACCGGAGCCTGTGATTTTTGGAGCAATGGCATTAACCTTCTCATTAACGGTATAGATTACCTCTGGGCGCTCCAGCTTCCCGTCAACAATGCCTGTAATTTTGGATGAAAAGTCCTCGGGAACGAGTAGGCTTGCATAATACTCTCCGGTTTGCACACCCCGTTCAGCCTCAGCCTGATTGACAAAAGTCCATCCCAGTTTTTCATTCTGTTTCAGGCTGGATACCAGTTCGTCCCCGATATTGACGCTGGTTCCCGCAACAGTCGCACCTTTGTCCTCGGTTGTCACCGCAATTTTGATCCCTTGGGTGTTACTGTACGGGTCCCAGACAGATTTTACGTTAACCCAGTCATACACTCCCGGCAGTAAAATAATAGCCACAATTAGAAATATACCTGTGGGAACCTTCAAAATATGTAACCAGTCTGTTTTGTAAATGTGCCAAATGTGACGCATAACTTCCTCCTAAATGTAAATAAATGTAGATCTTATCTTATTTCTATGTCGCATATTTGTAAATCCTTATGTATATCGGCTTTATTGCAGCTTCAATGAATTGTTTCATGTTTATAAACTTTACCCATTTCACAGCGTACTAATGCAGAGCCTTTATGTATTCCGTGTTTCTGGACGTTGAACTCTAGAATTTGAAGATATGGATTACATTAAATATGTTATTAAAACTTAAGGCAGTTAAGGCTAAACTCACCGAATGTTTTAAAAGGGAGGGCTCTGTCTCCACGTTGAAAATAGTCGGAGGATTATTTTGGCGGTAATATTCTCCTTAATTTCTTATGGATAAATATACAGTTTTATTGTATAATTATGAATAACGAATGAGATGTGATGTGTTTGGATGTTTTTCAGCCGAACTGCTGATTCTAATAGGAATACAGTAGAGGAATTTCGCCTGTGATGTTGAGGTGTTGACAGGGAGTTGTCTTTCTGTCATAATTCATGAAGATAAACGGACATATTGAATACAGAACCCTGTGAGGTCCTGCAATATGAACGACATGAATAGCACCTTTAAATCAGTCCCGTGAGACTGGCAAGGTAACGTGAACGATACATCGTTTTTTTGCTGCGGCAAATGAAGCGATGCATCCCGAGAGTAAACTTTCTTCAGAGCGGTCTGAAGTTCGGAGACTCCTTGCCAATAAACACGGCAAGGAGTCTTTTTGTTCTCCTCGTCACGGGGCCATGATCTGAAAGGTAAATCCTGAGGAGGCTGAACGCATGAGCACAGAGACACATGTCATTATGGATGAAACCGCGATCCGCCGCGCATTAACACGGATTGCCCATGAGATTTTGGAAAAAAACAAAGGCATTGAGGGCTGTGTACTGATCGGTATTCGAACACGGGGTGTATACCTAGCAGAACGGATTGCCGCCAAGATTGAAGAAATCGAAGGTACACCGATCCCTTGGGAGAGCTCGATGTGACCCCTTATCGCGATGATCGCTTGGATGAAAATAAAGCGAATCGCAAGGAACTGTTGACGATGACCCCTGAATCACTTTCGATTCATAACAAAAAAGTGATTTTGTTCGATGATGTGCTCTATACCGGACGGACGATTCGCGCAGCGATGGATGCCCTGATGGACTGTGGAAGACCACAGAACATTCAGCTGGCAGTTCTCGCGGATCGTGGACACCGGGAACTTCCGATTCGACCTGATTTTATCGGCAAGAATGTACCGACTTCCAAATCAGAGGAGATCGAGGTTGCACTCATCGAAACGGACGGAACGGACGAGGTCAAAATCATTCAGAACCGGGGGAACAGGCATGATGATTACACAACCTGCATTGAAGGACCGGAGCTTGCTTGGCCTTAAGGAACTTAGTCGTGATGAGATCGAATCCATTCTGAACAGAGCAGCACACTGGGAAGCCCAGAAGGAGAAGCTGGTTCCAGTACTGGAATCGCACTTTGTAGCCAACATGTTCTTCGAGAACAGCACGCGCACTCGCTTCTCGTTTGAGATGGCTGAGAAACGTCTGGGTGCACAAGTGCTGAACTTCACGGCGGCTGCATCAAGTGTGGAGAAAGGTGAATCCATCTATGATACGGTACGCACACTGGAGTCCATGGGCATTGACGCTGGGGTAATCCGCTTGAAACCATCGGGTGTTTTACAACAACTGGCTCAGAAAGTAAATGTTCCACTGGTGAATGCCGGAGATGGGAATAACGAGCATCCTACACAAGCGCTGCTGGATCTCTACACGATGCGGAAGGCATTTGGTGAACTGAAAGGTTTGCGTGTGTCGATCATCGGAGACATCCTGCACAGCCGGGTAGCCCGCTCCAATCTGTGGGCACTGCAAAAGTTTGGTGCGGATGTGCGCTTCTGTTCGCCGCAAACGATGCAGGCACCGGAGCTCGCAGAACACGCGCCTTATGTTGGTCTGGAAGAAGCACTCGATGCGGATGTAGTCATGATGCTAAGAGTTCAACTGGAACGTCATAAACACGGCCTGATTACTTCGGCTGAGGATTATCGCGAACACTATGGATTGACGGAAGAACGGGCGTCACGCCTGAAACCAAGTACCATTATCATGCACCCTGCTCCTGTGAACCGCAATGTCGAGGTAGATGACGCGGTAGTGGAGAGCGCAGCATCGCGGATCTTCCCGCAGATGACTAACGGTGTTCCGATCCGCATGGCGGTCATGGAACGCGCGATGAAACTGTAACAGGGTCTGGCTGTGGGTCATAGGCTGACGGGACGGAAGTTCTTATAGAGCAATGTGAGGGTTCACGATAAAAATCATCCGGCTTGTCTGGCAAGTCGGACAGAATCGAAGCGGAGGGCAATTATGCTACAGATTATAAAAAACGCGAACATCTTGAATCAACAAGGGGAACTTGAACGGAAAACGATCATTATAGATGAAGGAAAAATTCAAAAGATCGCTGGAGTGGAAGATGAAGCGGTACTGACAGCAGAGCAATCAGCGCATAACGTCACCGATGCTTCAGGCAAACTGGTTATCCCCGGTTTGATTGATATGCACGTGCATCTGCGTGAACCTGGATTCGAGCATAAAGAGACGATCGAAACAGGTGCCCGTTCGGCAGCGCAAGGCGGTTTTACAACGATTGCCTGCATGCCAAACACAAGACCGGTAACCGACAATGCGGATGTCGTTAAGTTGGTTTTGGATAAAGCCAAAGAAGCCGACCTGGTTAAAGTGCTGCCTTATGCAGCTATTACGAAAAACGAGCTTGGACGTGAACTTACGGATTTTGCCGCATTGAAAGAAGCGGGCGCGATTGGATTCACGGATGATGGTGTAGGCGTACAAAACGCTCAAATGATGAAAGATGCCATGAGCCTTGCAGCAAGCATGGATATGCCAGTCATCGCTCACTGCGAAGACGACTCATTGGTAGTCGGTGGATATGTGACGGAAGGCGAGTTTTCGAAGCGTCACGGTATCAAAGGTATCCCAAATGAATCCGAGGCTATCCACGTAGGCCGTGATATCCTGCTTGCAGAAGCAACGGGAGTTCACTACCATGTCTGCCACGTAAGTACGGAACAATCGGTTCGCCTGATTCGTCTGGCGAAGTCCATCGGCATTAAAGTCACTGCTGAGGTATGTCCGCACCATCTGGTATTGTCCGATGAAGATATCCCGGGCATGGATGCCAACTGGAAGATGAACCCGCCTCTTCGCTCACCACGCGATGTGCAGGCTTGTATCGAAGGTTTGCTGGACGGAACGCTGGACATGATCGTTACCGATCACGCGCCGCACAGCGAAGAAGAGAAGGCAAAAGGCATGGAGCTGGCACCGTTCGGTATCGTCGGATTCGAAACAGCCTTCCCGCTGCTGTACACGAAGTTTGTGGAAACAGGGCTCTGGAGCCTGGACTTCCTCGTCAAACGCATGACAGCTGACCCGGCACGGGTATTCCGACTGGATACTGGTAAGCTGGAAGAGGGAGCACCTGCGGACATCACCATGATTGATCTGAATCAGGAACAAGTGGTTGATCCGGCAGCTTTTGCTACCAAAGGAAGAAACACACCATTCACAGGCTGGAAGCTGAAAGGCTGGCCAGTACAGACATGGGTGGACGGCAAAAGCGTGTGGAACAACACGGTCCAACAATAAATCAGTACTTAGTAAATCAATAAACTTTACATCAAAAAGCTCTTAATAACTCTTAATAACTCTTAATAACTCTTAATCTACAACCTATACACCATTAACATCTTTACGACTAACTCGAGGCAGATCATGCCGAGAGTTCAATATACGAAACAAAGAAAAGTTGAATAATGCTTTTGAACATGGACACCAACGTAACTGTGGAGTGGGCAGAAAGAACCCGAAGAAGCAAAGCGTTCGCCTTTATCACCGGATTACACCATTTGAAGAATGGGATCAAAGTAATCCGGGATAACAGCGATCAAAGGGTTTTCTGCCAACGGAGCCGCACCAAACGTAACGTCCCCCATGTTCAACTCAAAGTATTCAACGTTGATAAACACAGAGGAGTGAAATGGGATGCAGGCACAGGCAAGATTATTGTTGGAAGACGGCACACTGTTCACCGGGAAAGCATTCGGTGCTGAAGGTGAAACAACAGGTGAGGTCGTTTTTAATACGGGAATTACAGGCTATCAAGAAGTGCTTTCGGATCCTTCTTATTGTGGTCAAATCGTAACCATGACGTATCCACTGATTGGTAACTACGGCATTACGCGTGACGACTTCGAGTCGATTCGTCCGTTCGTACACGGTTTTGTGGTACGCCGTCATGAGCCAACGCCAAGCAACTGGCGTGCGGAATACAGCGTAGACGATTTGCTTAAAGAGTATGGCATCGTAGGGATCAGCGAAATTGATACACGGATGCTGACTCGCCGGATTCGTCACCACGGTACAATGAAAGGAATTCTCACAACAGGATCGAAACCTGTGGAAGAGTTGCTGGAGATGATGGAAGACACCAGCATCGCTGAACTGCGTAACCAAGTTCCTATGACTTCTACTCAGCATGTCTACAACAGCCCGGGAACGGCTGAACGCATTGTATTGGTTGACTACGGTGCAAAAACAGGGATTTTGCGTGAACTCAGCAAACGGAACTGTGACGTTGTCGTAGTTCCGCATGATGTAACAGCGGACGAAATCCGCCGCATGAACCCGGATGGAATTCAGCTGTCCAACGGCCCTGGAGACCCGAAAGACGTACCTCACGCGGTTAAAATGATCAGTGAACTGCTCGGTGAATATCCGATCTTCGGAATCTGCCTGGGTCACCAACTGTTCGCACTGGCGGCAGGAGCCGATACAGAGAAACTCAAGTTTGGTCACCGCGGTGGAAACCACCCGGTTAAAGAACTGGAGAGCGGACGTTGCTTCATCACATCTCAGAACCACGGTTACACCGTAAACGAAGAATCCGTGAAAAATACGGAGCTTGAAGTGACACATATCAACAATAACGATAAGACCATTGAAGGTCTGAAACATAAAACATTCCCGGCGTTTTCCGTTCAGTACCACCCGGAAGCAGCGCCAGGACCGTATGATAACAGCTATCTGTTCGACCGCTTTATCGAGATGATTCGGGAGCACAAGATTACTCACCCGCAACAGCCGCGTCAAGCCGTATTGGCAGCCGCAGTGAAAGGAGCACAATAACATGCCGATTAACAAAGATCTCAAAAAAATCCTGGTGATTGGTTCAGGTCCAATCGTCATCGGTCAAGCGGCCGAGTTTGACTATGCCGGTACACAAGCATGCCAGGCACTGAAAGAAGAAGGCGTGGAAGTTGTACTCATCAACAGCAACCCGGCTACGATTATGACAGATACCAACATGGCTGACAAAGTATACATTGAGCCCATTACACTTGATTTTGTAACGCAAATTATTCGTCAGGAACGTCCAGACGGTTTGCTGCCAACTCTTGGTGGTCAAACGGGTCTGAACATGGCGGTGGAACTGGCACGTGCCGGCGTCCTTGAACGTGAGAATGTCAAATTGCTCGGAACACAGCTCACATCCATTGAGAAAGCGGAAGACCGTGATCTGTTCCGTGATCTGATGCGTGAACTGGAACAGCCTGTACCTGAGAGTGTAATTGTAACAACACTTGAGGAATCACTTGATTTTGCCAATGAGATTGGTTATCCAATCATCGTTCGTCCAGCCTACACGCTTGGCGGAACAGGCGGCGGGATCTGTGCCAACGAAGAAGAACTGCGCGAGACAGTCGTAGCAGGTATTCGTTACAGCCCGATCGGTCAATGTTTGGTTGAGAAGAGCATTGCAGGTATGAAAGAAGTCGAGTACGAGGTTATGCGGGACAAAAACGATAACTGTATCGTCGTCTGCAACATGGAAAACTTTGACCCGGTAGGTGTTCATACCGGTGACAGTATCGTTGTGGCACCAAGCCAAACGCTGTCTGACCGTGAATATCAAATGCTGCGCTCAGCTTCCCTGAAAATCATCCGTGCCCTCAACATCGAAGGTGGTTGTAACGTACAGTTTGCACTTGATCCGCACAGCTTCCAATACTATGTTATCGAAGTTAACCCACGGGTAAGCCGCTCTTCGGCACTGGCTTCCAAAGCAACGGGTTATCCGATTGCCAAGATGGCTGCCAAAATTGCCATGGGTTACACACTGGACGAAATCGTGAACCCGGTAACGGGCCAAACATATGCATGCTTTGAGCCAACACTGGACTATATCGTGAGCAAAATCCCACGCTGGCCGTTCGACAAGTTTATCTCGGCGAACCGCAAACTGGGTACACAGATGAAAGCGACAGGCGAAGTTATGGCGATTGGCCGGACATTCGAAGAGTCGATTCACAAAGCGGTTCGTTCCCTGGAAATCGGCGTACACCGTCTGTATCTGAAAGATGCCGAAACACTTGATGAAGAAACGCTGAACGAGCGTCTGGTCAAAGCCGACGATGAGCGTATCTTCCTCATCGCTGAAGCCTTCCGCAGAGGGTATACCTTACAACAGCTTCAGGATCTGACGAAAATTGATTGGTGGTTCCTGGATAAACTCGAAGGGCTGGTCGGCTTCGAAGATCGCATTCGAGAGGAATCCGAATTGTCTTCCGAAACCTTGTATCAAGCGAAGCGTCTGGGCTTCACTGACCGTGCCATTGCTGAATTGCGTGCTGAAGGACAGCCAGGAGGTACGTTGACAAAAGAAGCTGAAGTCAGAGCACGCCGTGAAGAGGAAAACCTTCGCCCAGTCTACAAAATGGTAGATACGTGCGCAGCTGAATTTGAAGCAACAACGCCATATTACTACTCCACTTACGAAACTGAGAATGAAGTCATTCCTTCAGATAAGAAAAAGTCGTCGTACTTGGTTCCGGTCCAATCCGGATCGGTCAAGGGATTGAGTTCGACTACTCGACAGTACACGCAGTATGGGCTCTGCAAAAAGCAGGCTATGAAGCAGTTATCATCAATAATAACCCGGAGACGGTGTCTACCGACTTTAATACATCGGATCGATTGTACTTTGAACCCCTGTTCTTCGAAGATGTAATGAACGTTATCGAACAGGAACAGCCTGTAGGTGTTATCGTACAGTTTGGTGGTCAAACGGCAATTAACCTGGCAGCACCACTGCGTGCCGCTGGGGTGACAATTCTCGGAACAGATCTGGAAAACATTGACGAGGCAGAGGATCGCAAGAAGTTCGAGCGTCTGCTCTCCCGTCTGGAAATTGCACAACCAAAAGGTAAAACAGTCATTTCGGTAGATGATGCAGTTGAAACGGCTCAAAGCCTGGGTTACCCGGTACTGGTTCGTCCTTCCTACGTACTCGGCGGTCGTGCGATGGAGATTGTATACTCCGATGCCGAATTGCTGACATATATGGAACAGGCGGTTAAAATCAATCCGGAGCATCCGGTTCTGATTGACCGCTACATGATGGGTAAAGAGGTTGAGGTTGACGCGATCTGTGATGGTGAAACGGTATTGATTCCGGGTATCATGGAGCATATCGAGCGCGCAGGGGTTCACTCTGGTGACTCCATCGCGGTATATCCGCCACAGCACCTGTCCCAGGATCTGAAAGAGAAAATTGTAGAGATTACAATCAAGATTGCAAAAGAATTGAAAACGATCGGTTTGGTTAATATCCAGTTTGTTATCCATGATGGCCAAGTGTACATCATTGAGGTGAACCCGCGTTCATCCCGTACAGTTCCTTTCCTGAGCAAAGTAACCAACATTCCGATGGCGAACCTGGCAACACAAGCCATTCTGGGCGTGAAGCTGAAAGACCTCGGTTATGTAGACGGTCTGTGGCCTGAGTCGGATCATGTTTCGGTAAAAGTTCCGGTCTTCTCCTTCGCGAAGCTGCGTCGTGTGGAGCCAACGCTTGGACCTGAGATGAAATCCACAGGTGAGGTTATGGGGCGTGACCCGAATTACGCCAAAGCGTTGTTCAAAGGTCTCATCGGTGCAGGCATGAAGATCCCGGCCACCGGAGCAATCGTGGTAACGGTAGCGGATAAAGACAAAGAGGAAGCTGTTCCACTGCTTGAAGGTTTCTATAGACTGGGATACAAAATCATGGCTACTGGAGGCACGGCAGCTGCGCTCGAAGCAGCGAACATTCCGGTGACGACGGTGAACAAATTGAGTGAAGGTTCACCAAACATTCTCGATATGATTCGCAGCGGCGAAGCAAACTTTGTGTTCAACACGCTAACCAAAGGCAAAACTCCGCAGCGTGACGGATTCCGTATTCGTCGTGAGGCGGTAGAGAACGGCATTGTATGTATGACTTCACTGGATACCATCCGTGCCCTGTTGATCATGCTGCAAACGATCAACTTCTCCTCTGAGGCTATGCCAGCTCTTGTACAATAAATAAGACGATTTGTCACTGATCAAGGACATCAGTCAGCCTTCGGGCTGGCGGGATGTCCTTTATATCGGGCAAAAACGGAAAAATGAAGCTTTTGGAAGGAGCGCTGGTAAATGAATCACCCGAATTTCAACGAAATGGCTGGCCGTCTGATGGTGGCACTCGATTATCCCGGAGCGGAGCAGGCTCAGGAATTGGTAAAGGCCCTCGAAGGCATTCCCTGTTATCTGAAGGTGGGCATGCAGCTCTTTTACGCCGCTGGCCCGGACTTCATTAGGGAATTAAAGTCGAAGGGATACTCGGTATTCCTTGATGTGAAGATGCATGATATTCCAAACACGGTTCGTGGGGGTGCTGAAAGCATAACTCGTCTGGGTGTGGATATGTTCAATGTGCATGCAGCTGGAGGTAAAAGCATGATGCGTGCTGCCCGTGAAGGGGCAGAGGCGGCTCTGGCTGCTGATCCATCCCTACGTAAACCTGAGATTATTGCAGTTACTCAGCTGACCAGTACAAGTCAGGAAACGATGAATTCCGAGATCGGCATCCAGGGAAGTGTTGAGGCAGCGGTAGTCCGTTATGCAGAACTGGCCCATGAGGCAGGTCTTGATGGTGTTGTTGCTTCCCCGCTGGAAGTACCTGCGATCCGCGCAGCCTGTGGCAGTGATTTTCACACGGTCACACCAGGCATTCGTCCAGCAGGAAGTGGCCTGGGAGACCAGACTCGTGTCCTGACGCCCGGTGAAGCCATTGCCAGAGGCAGTCATTACATCGTTGTAGGCAGACCAATTACGGGCGCTCCCCATCCGCGTGAAGCGGCAGAAACCATTTTGAAGGAGATGTTGAATGCATGATCGAACTTAACGAGATTCCTAACCATATTGCTTCCCAACTGTTAAAAATTAAAGCGGTGGCGCTGCGTCCGCAGCAGCCATTCACCTGGACATCCGGCATCAAATCACCAATCTATTGTGATAACCGCTTAACGATGTCTTATCCCGAGATTCGCAACGACATTGCTGAAGCCTTTGCTGCGATCATTCGTGATCAATATCCCGATGCAGAAGTCATCGCAGGTACTGCAACCGCAGGTATCCCGCATGCTGCCTGGGTTGCGCAAAAGCTGAATCTGCCGATGGCTTACATTCGTGATAAAGCCAAAGGACATGGCAAAGAGAACCTGATTGAAGGTCTGATCACCGAGGGACAAAAGGTTGTTGTTATTGAAGACCTGATCTCGACAGGGGGCAGTTCAATCAAAGCGGCAGAAGCGGTACGTGTAGCCGGGGCGACTCCCCTTGCAGTATTGGCCATTTTCAGCTACCAGCTGGACAAAGGCATTAAGGCTTTTGAAGAAGCGGAAATCCCGCTGCAAACCCTGTCCAACTACACTGCTTTGATGGATGTGGCGTTGGCTGAGGGCACGATCCAGGAGAGTGATTTTGCACTGCTCAAATCCTGGCGTGAAGATCCTTCTTCATTTGGAAAATAATATCATTCACAGTGGATTGAACGGTTTGCTTGTGAACGGTATCAAAATTGTAATGATTGCCGCCATAGAGGCAAATTCATCGAATATTCAAGAGGCATCCCGTACTTTGGGGTGCTTTTTTGGTTTGTTCATCAAAATATTAACTTTTTCACTGGAACGTTGTAAAAAGCTTGTAACTTTTAGTTGTGATCCGTCGTTTATAATGCAGTGTAGTATGGAATAGATTTCTATTTTTAGTGTCTTGATGAAGTAAACGGGATATGAAGAAAGGATGAGCGTGATTGCTGGCATGAAGAAGTTATTTTCCAAAATCAGACCTGCCAAGAGTCAGTCAGGCGAGGACAGCGCAGTCGAACCAACGGAGCAGCAGGAACCCGTTGGGCAGGAGGAATCGGCATACATAAGTGAACCACAGAACCCATCCATCGACTCGCACGACATAACCAGTGATACAAGCCAGGAGGAGGTTGCGGCTGCAGCAGCTGAACCTGAAGTGAACTCCCAGTCTTCCAAGAAGGATCTATTGCCTCCATATGATGGGCCCGTGCTGGAGGTTCGCAATGTTCATCGCAGCTTTCAGACGGGAAGCCGCATTATTCATGTGCTCAAAGGCATTGATATGGAAGTGAACCCGCAACAGCTGGTGATGTTGAAAGGGAGATCTGGCTCAGGGAAAACCACGCTGCTCAATATGCTGGGCGGGCTGGATCAGCCTTCAAGTGGAGACATCCTGTTCTCCGGCCAGCCTCTTCAGGATTGGGGAGACCGGCGGCGGACCGCTTTGCGACGCAGGGAAATTGGTTTTATTTTTCAGGCGTATGCGTTGATGCCCTTGTTGTCTGCCTGGGAAAATGTAGAGCTGTCGCTCCGCATGGCGGACGTGCCGCGTTCGGAATGGAAGGACCGGGTAGGTCATTGTCTGGATCTGGTTGGACTAACCAAACGGGTCAAGCACCGTCCATTCGAGATGTCCGGGGAGAACAGCAGCGGGTTGCTATCGCCAAGGCGATAGCCCACAGACCGAGATTATTGCTCGCGGATGAGCCGACAGCTGAACTCGATTCCAAAATGGGAGCACAGGTGATGGCTGTATTTCGCAATATTATTGAAGTTGAACAAGTAACGATCTGTATGACTACACACGATCCTACGATTTTGGAGGTTGCGGACCATGTTTATGAAATGGCGGACGGCAGATTTATCAAGTAAAGGGGCCGCTCCGAAGAGGGGAAACGCGCAGCGCTTATTGTGCTTAGTGCGATAGTGGCTGCAACGATGTCCGGCTGCTCTTTGCTGCCGGCAGAAACAGAGGAAGAAGTGCTTCCGCCAATTACACCACCAACGATCTCCAAGAAGCCGGAGTATGAAGTTCGGACGGAGACGCTGGAGAAGAAAGTAAGCGGAAGTGGCAAGATGATGAGCCAGCGGGAAGAAAAGGTATATTTTACGCTGGACGGTATGCATGTCAAAGAGTTGAATGTAAAACCAGGGGATAAAGTGAAGAAAGGTCAACTTCTCGCAGTTCTTGATGTAGAGAGTGTGGAGAAGGAGATCCGGGCCAAAAACCTGCAGATTCGCAAATCGGAAGTCCAGATGAAGGAAACGCTTCGCAAGCGGGATGAGATGGACCCGGTGGAGTTCGAAGAGTCCACGATTGCCTTTGAAGAACTTCGTCAGGAACTGGCTGATCTGGAGGATCAATTAGGTAAAGCCACTTTGACCGCTCCGTTCGGCGGAACAATTATTGCCGTGCAGGTGGAGAAAGGTGCGGCTGTCAAAGCCTATGACCCGATTGCAACCATAGCAGATACATCCAATCTGGTTGTCGCAGCTACGTTTGCCAAAGAAGATCTCGAAAAGTTCTCGGCTGGCATGAAGGCGGATGTAGACATTAATGGTGCAGGCAAAGTGGCTGGCAAAGTTAAAGTTATGCCTGTTGCCCAAGCATCGGGAAGCGGAACTGGTAGCGGCAGCGGCGGAAGTTCGGGAGAAGGCGGAACGCCTCCGGCGAAAGAAAGCCTGGATCAATATGTTATTGTTTCGCTGGCGAAAATGCCCAAGGGTGTTGAACGCGGTACACCTCTAACGGTATCCATTGTCACCCAACGTACAGAGAACGCGATTGTTATTCCTGTATCCGCTTTGCGCTCCATCGGTTCAAGAACGTATGTGCAAGTGGTGGAGAGTGATGGAAGCAAGCGTGAAGTGGACGTGGAAGTCGGACAGCAGACATCTACGGATGTGGAAATTCTAAAAGGTCTGACCGTTGGACAGAAAGTAGTGGGCCGCTAATGGGGCTGCCATTGCTTCGACTGCTGTTCCGCAAAATGTGGAACACTCGCTGGATGACGTTCAGCACACTGATCGGACTAATTGTGGCGGTTGCGTTCACCGTTAGTATTCCAATGTATGCCGATGGTGCGCTGAAGCGGGTCGTGGCCCAGACACTGCAGGACAACAGTGAGGGACTGCCAGCCGGTTCGTTGCTCATGAGTTATCAGGCACCTGGTGGTGTGAAGACTGACACACGTGGTCTGGAAGAGGTGGATCGATATATTCGCGAGGATGTGCCTCGTGACATTGGTTTTCCTTTTCATACGTATGTGAACTCCCGTTCCATCCGCAGCACAGAGGTGAACCCGGAAGATCCTACTAAAGTGGATGCCAGCCGGGTCCGCAGCATGAGCCTGGGCACGATGACAGGTCTGGATGCACAGGTTAATTATTCTGCGGGAGTGAAGCCGGGCAACCAGGTCAAGGACGATATTATTGAAGCGGTCATGCTGGAAGAGGGCATGTATCGTAATGATCTTCATATCGGAGATGTGCTGGAATATCCGATTTACAGCGGTCTTGATATTACGTTGCGTGTGAAGATTACAGGTTCTTTCAAAGCGGATGATCCTAGCAGCCCTTACTGGGTGCAGGGATTTGACGGTATGATGAACGGACTATATGTAGATGAATCGGTATTTAATGATGTTTTACTGAAGGAAAAAGGTATCCCTCTTCAGAATTCACGTTGGTATTATGCATTTGATCTGAAAGAGATTCAAACGAGCCAGCTCTCGGGACTGACCTCTGTGCTGGAAAGGCTGGATATCGACCTGTATCAGCGGTTGAAGGATACGAAAGTGGACATCACCTTCGGGGATCTGTTGAAACAATTCCGCAGTCAGAGTCTGCAATTGCAGACCATGCTGTTCACGCTGGCTGCACCGATGATTGCGATGGTCTTTTATTTTATAGCCATGAATGCCAGACAGTCGTTACAGAAGCAGGAAAGTGACATCGCAGTTCTGCGCAGTCGTGGAGCTTCTGCCCGGCAGATCTTCTCTCTTTATCTGCTTGAAGGTATATTCCTGGGCGCGATTGCTCTTGTCATCGGACCGTTTCTTGGATGGTTTATGGCGAAAAGCATCGGTTCTGCCAGCGGATTCCTGTCGTTCGTGGATCGAAAATCCATTCCGATCGGAATATCGAAAGAAGCGATCCTGCTTGGCCTTATCGCCGTGTTGGTGGCAATCATAGCCTCGCTTATTCCGGCAATAACCTATGCGCGGGCGACGATTGTATCGGCCAAACGCCGACAGGCACGTACGGATCGTGCGCCGGTATGGCAGCGCTGGTTTCTGGATATTGCGTTGCTGGGGCTTGCGGGGTATGGATATTACTTGTTCTATGAACGGCAAATGTTGACGTTCCAGACTGGAATGACGACAGATCAGCTTCAGGTACAGCCGTTTTTGTTCTTTGTTCCGGCACTCGCCATCTTTGCACTGGGACTGTTCTTCTTACGGTTGTTCCCGTGGATTTTGAAGCTCATTCAGCTGATCGGGCGCAAGTTTCTCCCGGTTCCATTGTATCTGACACTGACACAGCTTTCGCGTTCATCGTCTTCTTACTATCCTTTGATGATCCTGCTTGTATTGACACTCGGACTTGGTGTGTATAACTCGGCAGCGGCTCGTACCATTGATCTGAACTCGACCGAGCGCACGTTATACCGATATGGTTCCGATGTTATTATGCAGACCGTATGGGAAGGTACACCTGAGGTTAAGCCAACGGGTTCCGGACAAAGCGGCGGTTCAGGCGGAGGACAGCAAGGTGGTGGAAACGGTAGTGGTGGTTCTGGAGGCGGAGGAAATGGCGGCGGAGGTGGATCAGGTGGGGGTGGTGGTTCACAACCCACGAAGATGATCTATTCCGAGCCACCTTTTGAAGTGTTCCGCAGCTTGAATGGGGTAGAACATGCAGCGAGAGTGCTGCAAACGAAAGGCAATATTATTGTCTCTGGCAAATCGGGTGGACAGGGAATGCTGGTGGGGATCGACAATGTGGATTTTGCTCAAGTGGCTTGGTTCCGCAACGATCTGTTCCCGGCACATCCTTATAAGTACCTCGACTTGCTTGGAAAATATGAAGGGGCCGTATTGATCTCTTCCAAATTTGCAGACAAATTCAAGCTCAAAACCGGAGACCTCGTCTCCATTGGTGTACAGGGTCAGGCCATTGAATTTGTAGTTTTTGGCATTATACCTTACTGGCCCGCTCAGTACCCGGATCAAATGCCGTTCTTCATTGCGAATCTGGATTACATCTATGATCAGGTGCCTCTGATTCCATATGAGGTCTGGCTGAAGATGAAGCCGGATGCCAAAGTTGCTCCGTTGATGGAGAAGCTTGCAGCGGAAGGCATTGAGTTATCGTCAGTACGCGATGTGCGTACAGAGCTGGTATCCCAGGGCAAACATCCGTCAAGGGGCGGAGTGTTCGGCATACTGAGTCTCGGATTCTTAGTGTCGGTCATTATTTCCCTGATCGGATATATCCTGTACTGGTTCTTCAATCTATCCGGGCGTGTAGTACAGTTCGGTGTTCTGCGGGCGATGGGGTTATCCCGGGCGCAATTGAGCGGTATGTTGCTGCTGGAGCAGGTGTTCACGGCGGGTCTTTCGATCATTCTCGGTATTGGCATTGGTCAGGTATCCAGTCGTCTGTTCCTGCCCTTCCTGCAAACCACAGATAATGTGTCCGCACAGGTCCCTCCGTTCCGAATTGTATTTGAAGAGAAAGACATGCTGCAGCTGTATGGCGTGACCGTAGTCATGCTGATCATTGGAGCGACAATGCTGCTGTGGCAAATCCGCAGGCTGCGGGTTCACCAGGCAGTCAAAATGGGAGAGGAGAGGTAACGTGATCCAGTGCGAAGGACTTGTCAAAATTTTTAAATCCAGCGATGTGGAAGTCGTTGCCCTTCAAGGTCTCAATCTGACTGTCAATCAAGGTGAAATGATGGCTATTATCGGCAACAGCGGTAGTGGTAAGTCTACCTTGCTCAACATTCTGGGAGGACTTGACCGTCCAACAGCCGGTACGGCCGTTGTCGGAGATTGGGATTTGCTGAAAATGACAGATGCCCAATTGGTGGAGTACAAACGTCATACCGTAGGCTTCATTTGGCAAAATAACGGTCGTAACCTGCTTCCATACCTCACAGCACTGGAAAATGTGGAAACACCCATGATTTTGGGAGGCAAGCGAGATCGCGCCTATGCCATGCAGCTGCTGGAATGGGTTGGACTGAAGGACCGGATGCATAACAAACTGCATCAATTGTCCGGTGGGGAGCAGCAGCGGGTGGCGATTGCCATCTCGTTATCGAATCGCCCCAAGCTGCTGCTCGCGGATGAGCCGACAGGTTCGGTGGATTCGGAGACCTGTGATACAATCATGGGCATTTTTCGCAAAATGAACAAGGAGCTCGGGGTCACGATTGTGATTGTTACTCATGATCTAACCCTCGCTGGCAAGGTGGACCGGATCGTGGCGATTCGGGACGGCTTGACCAGCACCGAGTTCGTGAAACGCAATCCGAATCTGGATGACGAACATGGCTTGTCTGAGGCAGGAGCCGCGGATATTCATGAAGCTTTTGTCATCATTGACCGGGCTGGGCGACTTCAGGTGCCCAAGGAGTATTTGGAGGCACTGTCCATTGATAATCGTGCCACATTGGAATTTGACGGTGAGCGTATTGTTATTACACCGCCAAGATAATTTTAGAGGGGGAATTGGGAGATGAAGAACAGGTTTTGGGGAAAACGGGTGCTGGCTGTGCTGGCTACAGCTAGTCTGGCATTGCCGCTGCTTGCGGGTTGTACAGCAAGTGAGTCCAAGGAAAACGAGCAGCGTGTACTGCGTGTAGCAACGATGTGGGGGGGCCAGGATGACAGCTATTTCCGCCAGCAGTTTACCGATGCTTTTGAATTGACACATCCGAATATCACGATTGAAGTTGTACCTGCGGTAGACCAGGGCAGCATGTACGGATATGGTAATCAGGAAGAGCAGAAGGACGTTCCGGATACGATGGAGAGCTTGAAAAAAATTATGACAGGGGATAACCCGGTAGACGTCATCGTGGCGGATACGACGACAATCAAGTCGTTAATTCAGGAAAACATGGTCAAACAACTGGACCCACTGATGCAGGAAGACAAGTTTGATACATCGGATATTGTGCCGAGTGTTCTTGAGGGAATCAAGGATTTGGGAGATCAGAGTATCTACGCTTTGACACCAACGTTCTCCTCTGCAGCGTTATTCTACAACAAGGGCATGTTTGAGAAAGCAGGCGTAGAGCCTCCAACGGATAATATGACTTGGGACGACATTTTCAACCTAGGTACCCGTCTTACAAAGGGTGAAGGCAAAGACCATGTGTTTGGTTTCTCTTTCAGTACCTATCAAGGCGGTTCTCCTTACTATACGATGTCACAGTACTATAACTCTCTGCAGCTGAAAATTTTTGATGACAAAGCAGAAAAAATGACCGTCGATTCTCCGCAGTGGGAGAAAGTATGGAGTACAATAAGCAAGCTTGCCTTAGATAAAGTCATCCCTAAAGGAGACGAACCGCAGGATCAGGATAACAGCGGACGTTATAATCCAATTCAGGGTGATCTGTTCCTGAGCAGCAAAACAGCGATGGTCATTGGAGATTATAGCTATATTAATCAATTGATTGATGCCAATAAAAATGCGGATAAAATGAAAGACTTTACGAAGGTGGACTGGGATGTTGTCACACCTCCGGTTCATCCGGAAGCTCCTGAAATCGGAGGCAACATTTATCTGAGCAACCTCATGGCCATTAATAGTTCAGCTCAGAACCCTGATGATGCATGGGAATTGATCAAGTACATGAACAGTGAAGATTGGGCGAAGATCAAAGCACGCAGCAGTTATGAGATGGTTTCCCGGAAGAGCTTCATTAAACCGAAGGATGGCTTGGATTACAACATCCAGGCATTCTATACGCTGAAACCTGTACCTCCGACCAATACGAACTTGGATAAAATGTATCAAAAAATGCCAAACCTGTGGCAAGTAAGCGACAAGGGCATGGAATACTTCAATCAAGTGCTTGCGAACAAAAAGACACCAAAAGAAGCGCTTGGTGAATGGGCAGCCAAAGGAAACGAAATGCTGGAGAAGTTGAAAAAGGACCCTAAAGCCACGTTTCAATAAGGTTAAATGATCTTGTAATAAAATCATAGAGGTAGCCGCTGGAGATTTAGTTCTTTGGCGGCTATTTTTATGGAATTGGGGTATTCTACAAAAGCAGGGAAAAATGATGACACCAGGAAAGGACGAGTGGAATGCACTGGGTATATTTCAGCAAATTGTATGCAACCAAATTTCAGGCAGGGTGTCTTGCGAAGCGAATGGAGCAGGATGGATGGATTTACGGTCATAACGAGCCAGCTGAAGTGGAAGTATATCGTTCAAAAAAGGGGCGTTATGGTGTACGTTTCATTCCCTAACATTACCCCTTGACTTATGGCATAGGAATGGTGTATATTAATTAAGTCGCTGTTTTAATATTTCTTACTGACGCGGGGTGGAGCAGCCCGGTAGCTCGTCGGGCTCATAACCCGAAGGCCGCAGGTTCAAATCCTGCCCCGCAATTTAGTTTTACTGGATGATTCACAGCCATCATCTGAACGTTATACGTTTTTGTTCAGGGCCCTTAGCTCAGTTGGTTAGAGCGGTCGGCTCATAACCGATTGGTCACAGGTTCGAGTCCTGTAGGCCCATTCTCTCAAAACCCTTGCGGAGCAAGGGTTTTTTTCTGTTGTTACAACTGAAATATATACGAAAACCTGCAAAGCTTAAGATGATGAACGTTAATCATCCGTTCTGGTTGGCTGAAGTTTGGATGGCGACGATTCCGCCCGCTGGGAAATTGGACGTTTATTTTGGAAGTTGATTATTTTCAAGTGCTGAAAATTTTTAAATAATTCACTTTGAGAAAGCTCTGTTAGCATAAGGCTACCGGAGCTTTTTTTATGGCAGACAAGCGAGTGCTAACGAATTTGTAAACGAACCTGATGGAGTGATATATGGTATAATTTTGAAATATATGCAGTAAAGGTGGTGTAATTAAAACGATGGACGGCGGTGCAAGTGCAGTGAGTTTTGTGGGGATTTTGATGATATTTATTTTCATCGCTCTGGTTGGTTTGATATTATATGCAGTGTTCTCATTGGCTATAAAAAGATCTGGTTTAAGAAAGGAAATCTCGGGCTTGAAGCAGGAGATTCGATTATTAAAAGAGAGAATGGAAAAAAAGGAACATAATCTTGATTAAGCCATTCTAATAGAAGATGATTTGAAGCTAAACGTGAGAGGCGCTGCCGTTACAGGGGAGTACACTATTGGCCTTGATTTGACCAGACGAAGTTTATGTTATAATGCGTTAGAGATTGAAGGGTCGGTCTATGAAATTAGAATGGAAAGCAGGGTTACAATTAATGATGCAAAACGAAGGACAGCGTTTCCGCTTCAGTGAAGCTCCGGTGTGGGATTGGCAGCGTGCATATTATGAACAAAAAGGGCTGCATGCTTGGACAGAGAATCAGGTACCGCAATACATAACGAGTAATCCGATGATTGCAACGGCGTATGCCGAGATGATTTTTGGCTTTCTTCAGGACCTCGCAAGCAAAGGGAAGACAACCGAAACGGTGACCATTCTGGAGCTTGGAGCAGGTGTTGGGCGCTTAGCGCACCAAATTCTGCTCAAACTGATAGCCTTGAAGGATTTTGCAGGCTTGGAGTTGCCTGCTTTTCGATATGTAATGACCGATCTGGTAGAAGATAATGTGTTGGGATGGAGAGCGCATCCGTCCATGCAATCCTTCATTGATCAAGGGATCCTGGATTTTGCACGCTTTGACGCAATACAGGATACTGAATTGAACCTGGTGGTGGCAGGTACAGATATTCGACCTGGCGATTTGAAACAACCCTTGTTGTTGATTGCCAATTACTTCTTTGACAGTATTCCACAGGAGTTAATTTATGTTGGGGAGGGTGAGATATATGAATGTGATGTACTCGTCCAATCTTCAGAACCTTCTTCTCTTTATTCCAAACCTGCCGAGCTGCTGGAAAATATGACACTGAGTTATGAGTACCGCCGTGCACCTGAGTACAGTGCAGAAAACTATCCGTATCATGAACTTATCGCACTGTACAAGGAAGAGTTAGAGGATTCGCACATTCTGTTCCCGTCAATTGGCCTGTCCTGTCTCGAACGGTTGAACACGTTATCAGAATCAGGGTATGTGTTGATTACTGCGGACAAAGGGGACCATCGACTGGACAACTGGAAGTTTGCTGAACCGCCTGAATTCGTTCTTCATGGAAGTTTTTCTTTGACAGCGAATTATCATGCCATTCAATATATATTGGAACAGCAGGGAGCTCACACTCGTTTCACAACACATCATTATAAGGATCTGAACGTGGGATGTATGTTGATGTTGGACGAACCGCTGGGGTACGAAAACACACGGCTGGCATATCACCGATTTGTTGAACGTTTTGGACCCGATGATTTTTTCAGTATAAAGGAATGGATGGATGATCAGGTAGAACGGATGGAGCTGAAGCAAATTTTACCTTTTTGGCGTCTGGGCGGGTATGATGCTGAGTTTTTGATCCATAGTGCCAACCGGATTTCGAGTCTTTTACCTGATGCAAGTGATGAGGAAATACTTGATATTCAGTCTGGAATCCACATCATGTGGTCTTCTTATTATGCAATGGAACGACAAGGAGATGTAGCGTTTCTTGCTGGTCAGCTGTTATATGGGATGTATATGTATGAGGACGCTAAGCGTTTTCTGGAACTGTCCCTGGATGCGGATTCGAGAAAACAAAATTCTGCTGTGCTGTACGACTTGGCTGTGTGTTGTTATGAACTTGAACTGGAAGAAGAAACGCTGGCTTACACGCGGAAAGTACTGGCTTTGGAACCTGAGCATGAAGAAGCCAAGGATTTGCTGAATAGCTTCGAATGTTTATAAAGATTGTTGAAACTCACTCTCCTCTTCAGCGTATTATTAGGATGATCACACAATAATTTCCGTTAAACGGAAGAGGAGATGAGAAGATGAAGAAGGTTCTGACTATTTTGCTTTATCCACTTGCGGCGGTTGTGGGAGCACTGGGTGCAAATTCAGCTGCGACTGGTGATATGGTACTTTTTGCGAAAGATATAGCTACAGATCGAGGTTATGACGGGCAGGAGATTTATGATAGAATCGAGCACAGAAATTCCTAATTACATATCATTTAAACTGTAAAAGTAATTGTTAGACGGAGCGGTATACCAAAGACAATTACTCTTGAAGCGAAGTGCGATGAGCAGAAATCCTGTCTGTACAACCTTTAAGCAGGTTTCGTACCTGATTTAGGTGTGAACCGGCTTTTATTCATGAGGGGGATAACCGTTGAAGATTATAATTGGACAGCCCAAGCTGGAACAGCAGTTACTGCAGCTGGAAGCGGAATTGAAGCAACATCCGGAAGCGGATGTATTGTTTTTTCCTGAAGGTTATCTGAATCAGAACGTGGAAGAGGCCAGTCGTCTGGCAGCTGCATATGGAACGATGATTGTGTCAGGTTATCGCAGGTTGAATGAACGCCCCAAGGACCGTTCGATCATTATTAGCAAGGCTGGGGAGACTGTATTGGAGAAAGCGAAGTATACCTCTGCTGAGGTCGTTAAGGAACAGGAGTGGGCCATCAGCACCTTGTTGTGTGACGAGCTGGTGTTACAAGGTTTTCATAACGAGAATATTGGCAGAGTGGATATAATCATGCATTCCATTGGTGTAGGGATGTTCAGTCAAGAGCAGTATACAGAGTGGATGGAAGAAGCGCGGCGGCTGGCGGTGCAAAATCAATGTATCGTTATGGGGACCAGCCATGCGGACGGTACGTATCGTGATAGTGAAATTTCAATTCCAATCGCCTATTGTATTGCCCCGGATGGGCAAGTGGTCTTGGCATCCAGAAATGATACACGTACTCGTTTGATTATCCTGGACAAGCAAAATACAGCAGAACGCTGTCATGGAGCACCAGGAAATGATGTGAACATTCACGTCGTTCCTTTGGCATAATTCAACGGACAAAATAGGCAATGTTTGGGCCTGTGAGCTTGCCGAATAGCCCGGTCATTGATGTTAGAATCGACATATGTTATGGCATACCTTGAAATTCAAAGGAGGCCAATCAAATGAGTGAAGTTGGATACGGCTGTGGCGGCCATGTTGGTGGATGGACTTCCACAAGCGCAATTCTCGTACTCTTCATCCTGCTCGTAATCATCACTAAATCTTTCTGGCTGTAAGCCACTGCAGAACAAAGTTGAAAGACGGGTTACGTGTACGCTCCGCTGAGAGTTCAGCGGGGCATTTTCCCGTTTCTATGAAAGAATGGTATGATGAAAGAGATTTGACAACCGAAAACAATGTGCTTAAAATCACATAAGAGACTAATAATAGAGATTGAAGGGATAGCAATGCCGTTTATTCGTTTTAAAGGATTCACAGGACCCCAACTGGAGGAAGTTGTACCCCGCATCACGGAGCAATTTGCGTTGATCACCAATATTCCGCAGGAGAGAATGAAGGCAGAACGTCATGACGTACAAGCACTTACACCTTCTCCGGCTTCAGTAGAGATCCTGATGTTCCAACGTGATCAGGAGATTCATAATCGGATTGCTTCCTCAATGCAAGATATTTTGGAAGAAGCGGATTTGCCTGATGTGCATATTTTCTTTAATATACTGTCACCAGCACTTTATTATAAACAAGGCAAGCCGTTGACAGATTACCGATTGGATTGAGAATAAAAGGGCTGCTCCGATCATGTTCGGAAGCAGTGAAGACGAGCAGATGTGTGCTCGTCTTTTATTTTTGACTTCATCATCTTACGTAGCAGTTTCGTATCACTACTTCGCTTTGATTCGATGTAACTGGAAAGAGCAAAGGGAGGATACGATGAATAAACTACCGCCAATCAAGTATACCAGTCGAACACCCATTTGATCAGCAATCAGTCCGAAGATTACCGTGGATATACTCATAGCAGCTGAGAGAACAATATCATGTGCTGCGTATACCTTGGATAGGGATTCGACAGGCGCGCTGCTCTGAAAAGCCGTGTGCTGAGCAACATCGCGGATCTGATAAGCGGGACCCATAAGCACACACAATACAATAGCAAGCCAGGGAAGGCTGTTTAAACCGTAAGCGATGGTCAGCAAGCTGAAGAGGAGAGAACCTATTGCCATACTGGATATCAGGTGCTTTTGTATGCGCGTGGCCAGGGCGATGGCTATAATTCCTCCGAGAATGGTGCCGACAGAATAGCTGGAGTTGATAAGCCCCACCAACCTTCTTGTTGGCCCAAAGCTTCTTTCACAAAAGCAAGTGTGATAGCGCCGATCCATATGGAACCAGCGATACTTGCAACCAGGTCCATAAAAGTAATGAGGCGCAACGATCGATTTTTCCAAAGGATAAGCCAACCTTCCCTTAACACATCCCATCTGGAAGTGGATTTCTCTACTTTTCCTTGAATATCGCGGGTAAGTGAGCTAATCATAATCATCAGAATCAGGACAGCCCAGGATAAGGCTGTAGCCGCCCAGAATGTTTGTGAGGCACCCCAGTACATAACGATGAATCCGGTCATCGCATATCCGATAATTGTCATGGTCTGAGTAGAGAAGGAGAGAAAACTGTTCGCCTTCACCAGATCTTCTCCTTGAACCAATCGGGAGTTAACGTGTTTAACATTGGAGCTTCCCATCCGTCCAGAAACGATAGAATCGCTACTCCCACAAGCAGAAGAGGAATATGTGCAATGAGATCAGTAAATGCGATGGCGATCCCGGTAATCATCAATGTTTTGGCTAAAGGAATGGTAACCATCAGCCTCGAGAATGCGAAACGGTTCACAAGCAAGGGTGCAGTAAATCCGGCCACGATACGTGCGGACATTTGTATAAACGGAAACAGCGCAGCGATAAGGACAGACCCCGTCTGTCCGTAAATAAATGTCGTGATAACCATGATATATATAACATTAATGAGAGAGAGCAGTGTTTTGGCAGCCCAAAATGGATAAAATGCGATGTTCATGCTAAGGTGTCCTTTCCACAACGATAATTATATTTTACGGGTATCGTTGTGAACGCACCACAAACAAAGTTATCATTTTCCCGTCATTGAGCAGCAGAAAGACAGCTATCCCTTGGGACAGCTGTCTTTCTGCTTTCTATAATTCAAGCCACGACGAGCGAAAAAGCGATAAGCAGCATCAGCAAACTGGTCATTCTGGTCATTGCCATATACGGTCTGCTGGGCTCACCCTCACCCCGGGAAATCCAGCCATAACGCAGGTACCAGCCAAACTTAGGGAAGCAAAAATTGATGATACAAAGTGTCATGAATATAAAAAAGAGGGTTCTCATACCCGATCTTCCTTCCTCATTTACATGACCGCCTCAAAATTAACGCTTACGTCTCGTGAAGAAGAAAACAATCAAAATAATAATAATGACAATTAATAGAAATTTCATAAGTGACCCTCCTGATGGTATGATGAATATTTGTGAATGTATTTATCAGTTATTACCCAAGGAACACATGTCTTGAATAACTATGTTACAATTAATTATATTGTTTTTATATAAACACATACCAACGGGTTATCGATAGCTTCAATAATTACAATAAAGTTTGGTGAGATGAAGGAGGAAGCATGACTAACTACAATCAACTCGCTATACAATGGGAATTTATTATTTCAAAAATTAAATCTTCCGTGACCGTAGTCGATGCTACCTTGCCTGATTTTCCGCTTATGTTTGTAAATGAATATTTTACTCAATTAACCGGATATCGTGCGGAAGAGTCGATTGGACAGAATTGTCGGTTCCTCCAAGGGCCGGATACAGACCCGGAAACCGTACAGCATATTCGCGAAGCATTGAAAAAGCAGCAGTCAATCAAGACAGAGATTCTGAACTATACGAAGGATGGACAGAAGTTCTGGAATGAACTGAATATTGATCCTATTTTCGATGAAGCAGGGAAATGTCTGTTTTTTGTGGGCATTCAATACGATATTTCGGAGCGGAAATATGCTGAGCAGCAGTTGCGGATGGCAGCTTCGATGACTGAAATGAACAGCAGGGGACAGCTGGAGTTTATTGGTAAGCTGAATCATGAACTTCGCACGCCACTGAACGGGATTATGGGCATGATTGAACTTGTCAGCATGGGTGACAACAGTGTGGAGCAGAAGGAGTACCTGGAGCTTGCGCGTCAGTCCGGGGAAGCTCTTCTGAATATTGTCAACAATAGTCTTGATATGGCCAAGCTGGGCAGAGGAAAAATGAGAGTGGAGCAAATCGAATTCCAGCCGTTGAAGCTGATTCAACAGATTATTAAAACGCATGAACCTGCCGCGCGGAATAAACAAATTCGCTTGCACTGTCAGGCGGATCTGACTATTCCTGACGTACTCACGGGTGATCCTCTGCGTCTCCGGCAAGTGCTGGATAACCTGCTCAGTAACGCCATTAAATTCACGGAACAAGGTGAAGTGCACATTCAGATGGATGTACAGGAGCGGCGAGGAGATACCGTTATCCTAGTATTCAATGTACATGACACGGGAATTGGCATTCCGGAACATAAAATCAATCAATTGTTCGAAGCCTTCACGCAGACGGACGTCTCTCATGCACGCAAATTTGGCGGGAGTGGACTTGGACTCACCATCTGCAAAGAGTTGCTCGAGTTGATGAGTGGTCAAATTTCGGTGGAAAGTATCGAGGAAAAGGGACGAAGTTTGAGGTTACCGTACCCTTACTTCGACAACAGGCGATTCCTAACGTGGGATAGTCTGTGCAGAACAGCCGGGAAATACCGGCTGTTTTTTTGTGTTTATATATTGTTTAGCGAACTGGCGTTCTGGTATAATGCAAGTGTTGAATGGGGGAGAAGCAGCATGAGTAAAAGGCGCAGAAGGAGAAAGAACAAGGGCATGCAACGATTTAAAAAGCAGATATTGACGTTAGTGGCAATCTTAATCGTCGCCCTGTATGCATGGGTTGGGGGAGAATGGCCACTGGATATACCGTCCCAATTCGGGGGAGCGACCGGAGTGTGGATCATACCATCACATTCCCTGCCGAGCGTTATCCCGAAACGGCCAATCATATCAAGACGGCGATCAAGGCAGGTCATTCGGATGTTTGCACCATTGATCGCAATGGGGCTGAGGGTAATCGGGATTTGTCCCTCAAAGGTGTTCCGGTCAAAAAGGGGAAAGATCGGGATGAATGGCCAATGGCGATGTGTGCGGAAGGCGGAGCAGGTGCGGATATCCAATATATTAGTCCCAAAGATAATCGTGGTGCAGGGTCATGGGTGGGAAACCAACTAAGTACATATCCGGATGGAACACGAGTAAAGTTTATGGTGAAATAAACGTCAGACGATGAATAAGAAAGTAATTGTTACAGAAATGCCCTGGCTTTGAAAAAGTGAGGCATACAATGTAGGGCAAAAATAAAACCAGACGTCTATGCGTCTGGTTTTATGGTATGAAGAGCGAAATAATTACGTCTTGTTCACGTATAAATACATGAAGTGATTGTTCCTTGTTTACAGATCAGCCGTAGATAACTGCATTCCACTTAAATGATGAGAGCGGATGCTTAACAACCGTGTGACTTGCTCTACTTCGTCGAATGGAATCCACAGGCTTCCGTGGACTGTCCGTAAGGAGAGAATGGACTCGTCGGCTGTACGCTCCGGAAATCCAGTTACCGTTTGACCGCTTGTATTACGGACGATGATCTGTTGTTTGCGCCGAATGGCAATTTCTACCTCTTTTTCATATGTCATTGCTCCTGGTTATGGAATAGTAATTCGATATGTCAATAATTTCAATGGTTAATTTGTCTTCTTTATCTAGTCTATCAGAACTAGGTATAGATTTCCAGATCAGAAATTATATTTTACATAGGTGAAAGGACTTATTTTGTTCTACCCGTTTTTGAAGAAGCAACCAGGGTTATATAAGGGTAAAAGGAGGGGCACGGAAATGACACAATTGCTGATCGGACTTGTACGCACAGAGAATGAAGCCATTATCATGCTGAATAAACTGAAAGAGGAAGGCATAGCAGATAAATATTTGGGAGCGGTAGCCAAGGAACAAGTCAATTTAGAAGTGGTAAGTGAGAAGACAGGTTTATCTATGCCTCTGAAGGGTGCAGGAACAGATGGCGCTTTGGGGGTATTCAAAGGGGTACTCGCTGGTCTGGGCAAACGGATGGATCAGACGATGTCCATAGGGAAAGCGGTACGCAAACTTGCAGGCAACGAGATCGGAAGTGAGACGGATGATCTGGTGCTTACCCTGACAGAAGCAGGGGTCTCGGAAGAAGATGCTAATTACTATGAAGATTGGCTGCTGCAGGGGCATATCCTGGTAATTGTAGAATGCAGTGAGGAAGAGGTGGATCGAATTGCCCCTATTCTTCTTTTTTAGTTTAATTTAAGCCTGATTTTAGGTTTCTTTAATGTTGGGGAGGTATTCTTATTTTACACCTCCCTTAATATAGATGGTTTATAGAAAGTTCGGGACCGCAACTCGAACTTTCTAGGCACTGCTCGCTAACGCTGGCAGTGCCTGTTTCATTTATTTTGGATTATTTTATATTAAGGTATTGCAAAGTTATAAATTTCATGGTATGATATTTCTTGTCGCCTGAAGTGATGAAGCAATACATACATATGCCGGGGTGGCGGAATTGGCAGACGCACAGGACTTAAAATCCTGCGGTAGGTGACTACCGTACCGGTTCGATCCCGGTCCTCGGCATACTAAGAAAAGATCGCATGACGCTTGTTAAACAAGTTGTTCATGCGATCTTTTTTGTTTGAAAATTTTATGATTCTCTGCCGTACCATTCAGGTTCATAAACACTAAAAAATGATAATACATATCAAATGACGCCTGTGGGGCTGCCCATTATGAATTACCAGGATCGATGGTGTATAATATCCATAGACATAAATTACCTTTATCTCTGAACTTGAAGAACTCAAGGTTGCATATCAAAATAAACAATTTTATGGACGGAGGACTCGACCCATGTTGAAACAGCTTAAGCCCTATAAGGTGCTGCAGGAACGCAGAATCGAAGAGTTGAAATCAGATGCGTATCTCCTGGAACATCAGAAATCCGGTGCCAAAATTGTACTCTTATCTAATCAGGATGATAATAAAGTGTTCAGTATCGGTTTCCGTACTCCTCCGGAAGACAATACAGGTGTAGCTCACATTCTGGAACATTCCGTGCTTTGTGGCTCGAAGAAATTCCCGGCCAAGGATTCCTTTGTTGAATTGCTAAAGGGTTCACTCAATACATTTCTGAATGCGATGACCTATCCCGATAAAACGATCTATCCGATTGCAAGCCGGAATGATCATGATTTCCATAACCTGATGGATATTTATCTGGATGCGGTACTGCACACCAATATTTATAATAATGAAAAAATATTTCTGCAGGAGGGTTGGAATTACAACCTGACCTCAGCTGAAGATGAGTTAACCTATAACGGTGTTGTATATAACGAGATGAAGGGCGCATTTTCTTCACCGGAACGGATTGTACGCAGAGAGGTTCTGAATTCACTTTTCCCGGATACCACGTATTCCTGTGAATCAGGCGGATTTCCCGATGCCATTCCCGATCTGACCTATCAAGGATTGCTGGATTTCCACTCCAGATATTATCATCCGTCCAACAGCTTCATTTATTTGTACGGGGATATGGATATGGAAGAGAAGCTGCAGTGGCTGGATGAGAACTATCTGAGCGAATATGATCGAATCGAGATTGATTCTGCCATTCAGCTCCAGCCTGCATTCGGAGAAAGAGTGGATGCCGTCAAGACATACTCTGCCGGAAGTACCGAATCGGAAGTGGATAACAGCTTCTTGACCTATAATGCGGTCATTGGAACAAGTCTGGACAAGGAATTGAATATCTCTTTCAGATTTTGCTGTACGCACTGCTTAACGCTCCGGGAGCGGTTCTGAAGCAAGCCTTGCTGGATAAGGGCATTGCGAAGGATGTATATGGCACGTATGATGACAGCCTGTATCAGCCCGTGTTCACCGTTGGATTGAAGAAGAGCAATCTGGCGAGTAAAGAAGATTTTCTGGGAACTGTAAAAGAGGTGCTGGAGCGTGTTGTGAAGGAAGGCTTCGATCCAAAAGCGCTGCTCGCAGGCATTAATTCCTATGAGTTCAATCACCGGGAAGCGGATTATGGAAGAATGCCCAAAGGATTAATCTACGGTTTCTCCTCATTGCAAAGCTGGCTGTATGATGTCGAAGCTCCATTTACACATTTGGAAGCGAATGACGTATTTGCCGAGCTGAGAACGAAGATGAACGAGGGTTATTTTGAGAAGTTGATTGAGAAGTATTTACTGCAAAATACGCATACTTCTTTTGTCGCTGTCACGCCGGATAAAGGGTTGAACGCCCGTAAAGAGGAAGCGCTGAAAGCACATCTGAAATCGGTTCAGGCAGGATTGAGTCCGGAAGAAATTCAGCAGCTCATTGAGAGAACCGAGGCTCTCGCCGAGTACCAGAATGCACCTTCAACCAAAGAGCAACAGCAGGTGATTCCGACGTTGTCGATAGAGGATATTGAACCGAAAGCTTCCACCCTGTACCAGACGGTAAATCAGGTTGAAGGTACAACTGTTCTGCATCACAACATCTATACCAATGGGATCGGTTATCTCCGACTGTTGTTTGATATTAAAGAAGTCCCACGGCGTTTGCTGCCCTATGTTGGATTGTTGAAAAGTGTGCTGGGTTACGTCGACACTCAAAATTACTCGTTTAATGAATTGTCGAATGAAATTCACATTCATTCCGGGGGCATTCATAGTGGCATTGGTACGTATGCAAACGCGCATAATCACCATGATTTCAAGGCTACCTATGAATTCAACGCCAAAGTGCTGTATGACAAGCTTGGATTTGCTTTTGACATGATCAAAGAAATTGTGTTTACATCCAAATTCGATGATTCGAAGCGTTTATACGAAATTATCGCCCAATTGAAGGGCAACCTGCAGCGCAATCTGATCAGCGGAGGGCATTCAGCGGGAATTGGCCGCTCTACCTCTAAACACTCGGCTGTTGCCAACTTCAGGGAAGCGGTTAGTGGCATCGCCTTTTACCAGTGGCTGGAGGATCTTCAGGCGAACTTTGAGGCAAGAAAAAAGAGCTGTCGACCAGCCTTCAATCGCTGACAGGCTTTATTTTCAGACCGGAAAACTTGATGGTGAGTTACACTGCGGATGATCAGGGATATGCGGGCCTGGAGGAACAGGTGTCTGATTTAAAAGCGAAGCTGTTCACACAAGATGTTGCGAAGGAAAAAGCAGCATTTACACCTGTGCAGCACAAAGAAGGATTCAGATCACCATCTGAAGTCCAATATGTCGTTCAAACAGGCAATTTTATCGATAAAGGGTATGCATACACTGGCTCGCTTCGTGTCTTGCAGGGGATTCTATCGCTGGATTACTTGTGGAACAATATCAGGGCCAAAGGCGGAGCATATGGCTGCATGTCAGGCTTTAGACGTAATGGAGACAGCTATGTAGCATCGTATCGCGACCCGAATCTCGAAAAAACATATAAGATTTATGAAGAGATGCCGCAATACTTGAAGGATTTCAAAGCAGATACGCGGGAAATGACGAGATATATCATTGGTGCCATCCAGGATCTCGATACGCCGAGAACACCTCATGGCGAAGGGTCATTCTCCCTGGAGTGTTATCTGTCCAATGTTACCGAGGCCGATCTCCAGAAAGAACGGGATGAAGTGCTGAGCACAACGGAAAGTGATATTATCGATTTTGCTGAATTGATATCCTCCATATTGGAACAGCAGCAACGCTGTGTTATCGGTAATGAAAATAAAATTGAGGACCAAAAGCAATTATTTGACGAAACGCTTGATCTGATCAAGAACTAATGCGTGAATTGAAGGCTGCAACAAGGTTGAAGGCTTGAAAGGAATGCACAAACATATGATCCAAAGGGCGCTTTTATGAGCTGTAATAGCTTATAACTGCCGCCCTTTTCTTGTTGCAGGGGGACTCAAATGCAATCTGATCAAGTTTATGTTGAAGATTAAGTGACGGCGAGCATATTATAGATCTTTAACGTACGTAGGTCTTCTTTGGAAATTTTCAGCTCATTATATAACTCCTGATTCTCAGGCAAGGGTGTTCGAGAGAATAACATTTTCAAGGCGATGGGCATAAAGGGACGGAAGGAGACACCGGCCATCAATCCCCACTTTTTCTCGGATTCCTGAAAAGACGCCAGAATGTTAATGTACAGCTTTTCCAGCGGTGTGGCCTGATTTTTCAAAATCAGCGTGGTGAGTGTGTCGTAATGCTCGGTGTGACCCCAATACATATTTTCGCATTCCTGATAATTCTCAAAGTTCTTCACATTCATATACATTACGGTTCGATAACAATTGGCATCTGACTGTGCCATCATGTCAATGACACAACGGATGAGGCTATTGTTGCGCCCGTCATAAAAATACGAATAAAATCTGGTGGAGTTTTTGAAAAAGCTGGACGGTACCGTATTCATCAGGGGAGAGGCTTGTTTAGGCTCAATATACAGCAGCTGCTCCACTTGGATATTCAATGAATCAGCAATTTGATGCAGCGTGACCACATCAAGCGTAATATCGCCGCTCTCATATTTGGACAGGGTAGCTTTGCTTTTGTGAATCTGATCCGCCAGCTGTTGGACCGTCAACCCTTTCCATTTGCGAAAATTACGGATTTTCTTGCCCACTTCTTTGTTGATGGTGTTCATATTCGGATCTCCTTCTGCTAAGTTTCTTAAGAATATGAGAAAAGGTGAAACCCGTTGGGAAAATCAATCTCTACGAAGAATATAACACTTTTATCATGAAAAAACCTATTGTGAAGAAACATTAAGAACTATTTGTTTCTTGTGAATAGATTCTATTACGTTTGATGTAGCTTCCGTGCCATGAAATAATACATCTAACAGAAACCCATTCCAGGATGGATAACAGAGAGAAAGAGGCGCAGAAGACTATGAAGTATGATTTTGATGAGATAATTGATCGCACAGGAACTAATGCCATGAATACGGATGGTTTCCGTCAATATATTTTTAACGCAACAGAAGATATGAAATTCCCTTTCAAGGATGAAGAATTTATACGGATGTGGATCGCAGATATGGAGTTTGCCACACCTCCCGAAATACGGGAAGCAGTCAAGGAGCGCCTGGACCGAAAAATTATGGGATACTCCCAGGTGTTCGATCCCGCATACTACGAAGCTGTCTCCAGCTGGATGACCAGATACTACGACTGGTCTTTTCCCAAAGAGCATCTGGAGACATCCCATGGGATCATTCCTGCTTTATATGAATTAGTTGAATATATTTGCAAACCGAATGAGAAGGTACTGATTGTGACGCCTTCTTATGGTTTTTTCAAATCGGCTGCGGAGCATAATCATCTTGAACTGGTTTGCTCAGATTTGATCAACGAGCAGGGGCATTACGCGATAGACTTTGCAGATTTTGAAGCCAAAGCCAGCGATGAACAAGTCACATTGTGTATTTTCTGTAATCCGCATAATCCGTCCGGACGGGTATGGACAACAGAAGAGTTACAACGTGTGGGCGATATCTGTCTCAAGCATAACGTGTGGGTGATCTCGGATGAAATTCACTGTGATTTGCTGCGTACAGGAAGGAAGCATACGCCGCTTGCCAAGCTGTTCCCGGATGCGGATCGAATCGTTACCTGTATGTCACCAAGCAAAACATTCAATATGGCTGGTCTGATGTTCTCCAACGTGATTATTGCAAATGAAGGACTCCGAACGATCTGGCAAACCCGGCATTATGGATTCAAAAATCCGCTTAGCATTGCTGCGACTCAAGCTGCTTACGAACATGGCGATGAATGGCTGAAGCAGTTAAAAACATATCTCGACGACAATTTTGCCTTTGTGGATCAATATGTGAAACGTGATCTGCCGCAGGCTGTCTTTCATATTCCGGAAGCTACGTATCTGGCATGGATTGATATTAGTGCATACGTCCCCAAAGATGTAAACCTGCCTTTATTTTTCGCTGAACAAGCGGGGGTATTACTCGAAGATGGTCATATGTTTGTTGCTAATGGAGGTGGGTGTATCCGCCTAAATTTGGCTTGCCCACGTTCGGTTCTTGAAGAGGGGCTCAGAAGAATAAGCGCTGTATTGGTCAATAAAAGTAAGAGCGAAGCCGTTCAGGTCTGATTTTAGTTATCTATGGACCAGGCGCTGGGTTACTTTTACTCTGAAGTACAAATTCAAAGCGTGCGGATGTTACAGGCAACCCTAACCTTGATGTACACTTCTGGTCTGCCGTCCCCGGTTATGTTAAAATGGTGGATAGTCTCTGAGTCGTAGGATACGGCTCTCGCAGGTGGCAGTTCGTTATGTGGACTGCACGGATATGTATTTATGAGGGAAAGGAGCCTTTACATATGTTTGGAAATGATTGGGACACTGTGCTTCAGGAAGAGACTGAAGCCGAGTATTTCAACAACATTCGTTATGCACTCGCCGCCGAGTATAAAACACAGACCATCTTTCCACCCAAGGAAGATTTGTTCTCGGCTCTAAAACTGACCCCGTATCATAAGGTCAAGGCTGTTATTATCGGTCAGGACCCTTATCACGGAGCGGGCCAGGCTCAAGGATTAAGTTTTTCGGTCAGACCGGGGGTACGGATTCCTCCTTCTTTGAAAAATATATATAAGGAGCTCCACGCGGATCTGGGCCTGCCGATTCCGAAGCACGGATCGCTGGTTCATTGGGCAGAGCAGGGTGTGCTGTTGCTTAATGCTGTTCTGACGGTACGGGAAGGGCAGCCGAACTCCCATCAGGGACTGGGTTGGCAGACGTTTACGGACGCTGTCATCCGGGCATTGAATGAACGCTCAGAACCGATGGTATTTATGCTGTGGGGCAGTCATGCTCAGAAGAAAGGGGCATTCATTAACCGAGATAAGCATCTGGTGTTGGAGTCTACACATCCAAGTCCGCTGGCAGCGCATCGTGGCTTCCTGGGCAGTCGTCCTTTTTCCAAAGCCAATGAATTCTTGACCTCCAAAGGTATTGAACCGATTGATTGGACGATACCGGAAAACTAGACAAACGGGGGGTGAAGGCATTGCGACATTGGGTAGGACGGAAAGTAGCCGTATATCGTGCAACCGGCATACGAGAGCCACTGAAGGGAACGCTGGTCGAGTGGGATGAAGAAGCGGATTGTGTACGAATCGGACCGAAACGGATTAAGGTATCGTTCGACAATATCGCAATGATCCGGCCTCTGCCTGAAGAGAGCCTTCCCTTGAAAAAAGCGCGTTCCGAGGTGCATAAGGTTGGATATGTGATAAAAAAGGCCGTACAGTTTGAAAATGCCATCTATTTCAAATCACAGGTTATGATTTGGCGTCGGGCCAAAATTGTAGTATTATCCACAACGATTATACGCCATGATGATGATCAGGTTGAGCTTGCAGACGGCCGGATTCTTCGCAAGGACAAGCATATGTTTGTGGTGCGCTCACGACGTGGAATACGATAAGTCACTCATATTTAATATTCATTTCATGCAAAGATCATATGGATTTAATGTTCGGCCTTTATAGTAACAGTATAACAACCCCTTCTAAATGATGTGTATGAATTATGGGAGCCCGGCCGGCTGCAAACGGTCGGGTTTTTTTTTATTCACTTGTGTATGAGGGGTGATGTAACATAGTATTTACATTTATGTTATACACTAATGAAATAGTTAATGAGAAGGAGTGAAACCCATTGAAACGTATATGTGTTTTTGCAGGCTCCAATCCGGGAAATCACCCCGATTACACACAGCAGGCTATTAAATTGGGTAAACAGATCGCGGATAACGGGTACGCACTCGTCTATGGCGGTTCTTGTATGGGACTAATGGGTGCAGTTGCCGATGCTGCTCTGGAACAGGGTGGAGAAGTGATTGGCGTCATGCCAACTGGCCTGTTCCGGGAGAGGTCGTACATGGAGGTCTTACACAGCTGATTGAAGTGGGAACGATGCATGAACGCAAGGCGACGATGGCCGAGCTGTCCGACGGATTTGTGGCGCTTCCTGGTGGTATGGGAACATTTGAAGAATTGTTCGAGGTTCTTTGCTGGGCCCAAATTGGCATTCATCGTAAACCCGTGGGTTTGTTAAATGTAAATGGATATTATGAGCCGCTGATGAAAATGGTTGAGCATAGCGTGCAGGAAGGGTTCTCCAATACTTCACATCTCAGTTTATGGAGCCTGGAATCGGACCCGGCTGAACTGCTGAACCGGATGTCATCCTATATTCCGGCCCAGTTGACCCAGAAGTGGTCACAGCTTCAAGATAAATAACTACCCGCTCCAGCGGAAACTTTCCAGGGTGCCCAAGCAAGTTACCTCCCCAAACATAGTCTATAGTGTACTTTCTTAAAAGAGGGGAGTGTCACTCATGAGCGAAATCAAAGGCACAGGATACGGTTGCGGATACGGCGGCTTTGGCGGTGGAGCATGGACATCAACAGGCGCGATTCTGGTGTTGTTCATCCTGCTCGTTATCATCTCTCGTACATTCATTCTGTAATTCGGTCAGCCATTCCGGGACGGTGACTTCATCGTCGGGGCAGCACCCGATGAAGAAATGGCCTTTCCAAAGAGACGCCGGTGGTGCTGGCGTCTCAGGGGAACGGTTTTTTTCTGTCTGCAAAAAAGAACTCCGCCTCCATGGAAAAGAGAGACAGAGTGGAGCACGAGGAGCTAGACCGTTACCACAGTCTCCCCAGGCAAACTGAGAGTTCTCCAGGCAACGTATAGACCAATTGAAGCTGAAATAAGAAGAAGGATGGCAGCGATAACAGCCAACTGATCCAAACCATGTTGTATGTCAGTAACAGATGATTGATTACTCGTTTTGCCGGGAACAGTCAGCCCTCGAACGGATGCCTTTTTCATATGTTGACGTGGTCCAGGGGGAGTTCGTGTTTTACAGCCGGGTTTGCTGGATCTGCTTTTTGCAGAAATTCTGGGTAATGGAGCTTTTTTGGAGGAAGATTTGGAAGATATCGAGCTCTTCTTCGTTAAGGGTTTCAATGGGCGACCTCCTTACAGCAGAGTGCAGTTGTCTATGACTGATACTATATTATGTCTGCTTTACAGATTGAGTTCACAAAATGAGTGAATCCCCAGCTCTTCAAGCCGATGTCCTATACACGGACGGAGCATACGATTAAACGCTCTGTTAATACAGGTATGACAAACTGCGTATATAGTGAGAATCATAGAGTTCATGTTACACTCAGGAGGCGCTGGAATGAGAAGAATTGAGAATATCGCCCATAGGGGAGCATCTGCCGTATGCCCCGAGAATACGATGGTTGCGTTTGAACGCAGCTTGGAACTTGGAGCGACTGGCATTGAAACGGACGTACAGTTGTCCAGTGATGGTACACTGGTGTTGATCCATGATGAGACGTTAAGCCGCACGACTGGAGCAGAAGGATGGGTTAAGGATAAATCGGTTGAAGAATTGCGTACTCTTGACGCAGGCGCTTGGTTTCATGCTGATTTTGCTGGAGAACGTATTCCATCTTTGGATGAATTATTTGATCTGGTTCGAGGCAAAAACCTTCTACTTAACTTGGAATTGAAAAATGGTATTATAAGTTATAAGGGAATGGAAGAAAAGATCATACAAGCGATTCGGGATTGGGACATGCAGCAGCAAGTCATTCTGTCCAGCTTCAACCATGCCTCATTAGTGAGATGCAAACGTCTTGCCCCGGAGATTCGCACAGCACTTCTATATATGGAAAAGCTCTACCGCCCATATGATTATGCGGCCAGACTCGAAGCCTCTGCACTGCATCCCTACAAGCTGGCTGTAACACGTGAAGAAGTTATTGCTGCGCTGGCTCAGGGAATTGCTACACATCCGTTCACAGTAAATGATCCTGCCGAAATGCAGGAACTGATTGACATGGGCGTGCAAGCGATTATTACCGATGTGCCTGATGTCCTGGCAGCACTGACTGCGGTACAAGCTCGTTAAGAATTACACCAATACAAGTGAAGTTAGTCCAAAATAAAGTGGGAATTGCAGACGAATAACTCGTTTGCAGTTCCTTTTTTTTGCGAGCTACGATGCTTCGTGCAGCCCTTTTTACGTACAAAAATTCATTTATGCAATAAACTTGTCCCATTTGTCCATTGCCAGCGACAGTTCGTTGACATACAATGATCTATGGGAATGAGAATCAATATCATTATCAGTTTTGTATTAATAGAGAGGTGATTGTTATGTACATAGGGTCTGTCTACGCCACTCATAACAAGGGAGGAGACATATGAGCTCGAAAGTTTCATCGGAAAATCAGCCTGCGGAATCACCGACAGCCAAAATACACACTCGTCCCTGGGCTGCCACATTGATCCTGATTGGGGAATTCTGCTGCTCGCGCTGGGGATGGCGTTGTCCATTTCGTTTGGTGCCGCAGATATCAAGCTGGGCGTTGTATGGCAGGCGATTTTTAACTTCAATCCTGATCTGACTCCGCATCAGATCATATGGGAGATTCGGTTACCGCGTATTCTGGGCGGAGCGATGGTTGGTGCCTGCTTCGCTGTAGCTGGTGCAATTATGCAGGGGATGACCCGTAACCCGCTGGCAGATTCCGGGTTGCTCGGACTGAATGCTGGCGCAGGATTTGCGCTCGCTATCTGCTTTGCCTTTTTCCCGGGCATGCCATATATGTATATCATTCTGTACTCCTTCGTCGGGGCAGGACTTGGGGTATTGCTGGTCTATGGTTTCGGTGCTGCTTCCAAATCCGGTCTTACACCTCTCCGGCTCGTTCTCGCGGGAGCGGCAGTATCTGCCATGTTGTCCGCGCTGAGTGAAGGGATTGCGTTGTATTTCAAAATTGGACAAGACCTCGCATTCTGGACAGCGGGCGGTGTGGCCGGGACGAAGTGGTCCCAGTTGGAAGTCATGTTCCCATGGGTTTTGGCTGCGCTTATTGCAGGGATTATTATCTCTCGTTCCATCACGCTGCTTAGCTTGGGAGAAGACATCGCGGTTGGATTGGGTCAACGTACTGGCCTGATCAAGCTGGTTGGTCTGGTTGTTGTACTGATCCTCGCAGGTACAGCCGTATCCGTGGTTGGTGCGGTTGGTTTTGTAGGACTCATCATTCCCCATCTGACTCGTAAATTGGTTGGGTCGATTATCGCTGGATTATTCCATGTTCCGCAGTGATGGGCAGTCTGCTGCTTGTGTTCGCGGATCTGGCTGCACGTATGATTAATCCGCCATACGAGACGCCAATTGGCGCCCTGGTTGCCCTGATTGGGGTACCTTTCTTCCTCTATCTGGCGCGTAAAGAAAGGAGGACGCTGTAACGATGGAATCCTCAACTCTGGTTGGAGCGGAACGCAAAAGAGAACAAAAAGCACCATTGTCATGATTGTGCTTGGTGCGTTGATTATTACAGCTTTTATTATCAGTATGAATACAGGCTTCACTCGGCTTTCACCACTTGAGGTCATGCGTACCCTGTTTGGTGGTGGAACGGCTAAGCAGGAACTGATCCTGTTTGAATTCCGTTTGCCGCGTATCGTCATTTCGGTTTTGGTCGGTGCGGGACTCGCGCTGTCCGGCTGTATTTTGCAGGGAGTGTCCCGAAATCCGCTGGCTGATCCAGGGATTCTCGGCATCAACGCTGGAGCCGGATTGGTTGTTATGCTGTTCGTTTCCTTTTTCCCGACAACGACGGCTGCTCCCGTATTTTTACTGCCGATTCTGGCCCTGATCGGGGCAACCTTTGCTGCCTTCCTGATTTATGTGCTCTCTTACAAAAAGGGAGAAGGTCTCATGCCTACGCGCATGCTGCTTACAGGGATTGGTGTAGCAGCAGGGATTAGCTCTGCCATGATCGTGCTTACTCTTCGGCTTAGCCCGGAGAAGTATCAATTTGTGGCGACCTGGATGGCAGGAAGTATATGGGGTTCGAATTGGAAATTCGTAACGGCGCTGCTGCCGTTTCTCATTGTCCTTGTGCCGCTTGTTCTGTATAAGGCTCGTGTGCTGAACGTACTGAACCTTGGGGATCAAACAGCGAGCGGTCTTGGCGCTCCGGTTGAGCGTGAAAGACTGATCCTGCTCGCTGCTGCCGTGGGACTGGCCGGATCTTGCGTATCCGTCAGTGGCGGAATTGGTTTTGTGGGTCTGATCGGTCCACATCTGGCACGTCGTCTCGTGGGGCCGAAACATCAGTTCCTTTTGCCTGCATCCGCACTGGTCGGTTCATTGCTTGTGCTTGTTGCAGATACGCTCGGGCGTGTCATTCTACAGCCTTCTGAGATTCCAGCAGGGATTCTGGTTGCCATCATTGGAGCCCCATACTTCCTGTATCTCTTGAGCAAAACGAAATAGAAAGCAATCATGGGGGTATGGTTGCTATAAGGAGGGCTTCAGCCCATGCTTCGCCGTTTCTTTGCCTACTACAGGCCGTACAAAAAGCTGTTCATTCTGGACTTTAGCTGCGCGATTTTCGTAGCTCTGCTGGAACTGGCCTTCCCGTTGGCAGTTAATAGAGTCGTGGATGACCTGTTGCCAGGGGGGCGCTGGGACTGGATATTATGGGCATGTCTTGCACTTCTCGCGATCTACCTGTTAAGCTCCTTCCTTAACTTTGTAGTTACATATTGGGGACATAAACTTGGGATTAACATCGAGACCGATATGCGTAAGGCGCTCTTTAATCATGTACAGAAGCTGTCGTTCCGTTTCTTTGACAATACCAAAACCGGGCACCTGGTCTCCCGCATGACCAATGATCTGATGGA
This sequence comes from Paenibacillus sp. 1A_MP2, assembly GCF_052244825.1. Lineage (NCBI taxonomy): Bacteria > Bacillati > Bacillota > Bacilli > Caryophanales > Paenibacillaceae > Paenibacillus > Paenibacillus sp. 1A_MP2. The sequence continues at coordinate 2,680,638 of NZ_JBQQCS010000001.1, forward strand.
TATCGGGGAGATTGCCCACCATGGTCCGGAGGATGCCTTTATTGCGGTGATGACCTTGATTGGTGCATTCAGCATTATGATGAGCATTAATGGAAATCTGGCCGTGTTAACATTTATCATCGTACCGCTCATTATTTATCTTTCCCTGTATTTTGGCAGCAAGATGTCCAAGGCCTTTAGCCGAATGTTCGGGGATATTGCAGACTTCAATGCACGTGTAGAAAACAATGTAAGTGGTATCCGCGTTGTTCAGGCTTTTGCCAATGAAGAACATGAAAAAGCTCAATTCGCTGTAAATAACAGTCGTTTCCGCCAAACGAAGCTGATTGCGTACAAAATCATGGCCTGGAACTCTTCCGTCAGTTATATGCTGATGAAGCTGGTCTCCCTCTTTGTACTCGTATGTGGAACATGGTTTGTCATTCAAGGCAGTATGAGCTACGGTCAATTTATCGCATTTATTATGTTATCCAATGTGTTCCTGACACCAATCCAGAAGATCAACTCCGTGATTGAGACGTATCCCAAAGGAATTGCGGGTTTCAAACGTTATACGGAACTGCTCGATATGGAACCGGATGTGGAAGACCGTCCGGGTGCTGTTAAGGTCTCCCACTTGCGTGGAGATATCCGTTATGAGCAGGTGACGTTTGGTTATTCGGATCAGGAGCCTGTTCTCAAAGGAATCGACCTGAATATTCAGGCTGGTGAAACGGTAGCCCTGGTTGGACCATCGGGTGCAGGGAAAACAACGCTGTGCAGTCTGCTGCCTCGTTTCTATGATGTGCTGGAAGGTCGCATCACGATCGATGGTCAGGAAATTCAGGACATGACGCTGGATTCATTGCGCAGCCAGATTGGAATTGTTCAGCAGGATGTGTTCTTATTTGATGGGTCTATTCGTGAGAATATTGCCTATGGCAAGCTGGATGCAACCGAAGAAGACATCTGGATGGCGGCTCGCCGTGCGCAGATGGAAACACTTATTACTTCCATGCCGGAAGGATTGGACACGTTAATTGGTGAACGTGGCGTGAAGCTGTCCGGTGGACAAAAACAGCGTTTGTCGATTGCACGTATGTTCCTGAAGAATCCTCCGATTCTCATTCTGGATGAAGCTACATCTGCACTCGACACGGAAACCGAAGCTGCAATCCAGCAATCGCTTGCTGAATTGTCTGAGGGACGGACTACCCTGGTCATTGCCCACAGATTGGCTACCATCAAAAATGCGGATCGCATTATTGTCGTTGCCGAGCAGGGAATTACGGAGCAGGGGCGTCACGAGGAATTGCTTGCAGCGGGTGGAGTATACAGCCGTCTGCATTATGCACAGTTTGGTGCGTAAATGTGACACGGTGTGTTTTATAACAGCTAAATAATGATGAAAAATAACGCCTTCGTTCTACTACTTTATATGAGTAAGGACGAGGGCGTCTTTTTTGATTTTTAATCTGTCCGATAATGCTCCTGTCGGCAAGCTTAATGAAAATAATGCGTTTTCGTTTGGCTGTACCAGAATGTCTGCCTTTGTGATCCGGAAAACGTATAAATGTTGATATCCTTTGTTCTGGTTTGCTTAAGTTGGGTTGGTGGTAATATTCATTAAAAGGGTACCAAATTTGCATGCTGCTTTTATCGTTAAGGTTCATGCTTAGGGAGGGGAACATCGATATGCTATACATTTTCATAACCTGGCTAATATTGATTTTAACGCTGATTATCTTGGCTCAAGGCATTCAGAAGAACTCCGAAGATGGCGGGGAATCTGTTTATAAACGTTGGGGCGGATGGTTGATCGGACTTTTTGTTGTAGGCAGCGTGCCTTTGGGTTATGAGTTATATACGGAGCTACGCGGGGGCTATATTGGGGCCAACATCGGATTGGGATTGGCTTTGTTTTTTACCTGGGGATTTTGTGCAATTTTGTTATGTGTGGCATTGATTATATGGGTTAGGTACTGGTACAAGAGGAATAGAGTAGAGTAATTGATGTAGCCAGCACGGTTGTTAAATTACATTTATTAGAAACTTTTATCATATGTGAAACGTATTTTCAAGATAATGCACAAGAGAAGAAGGCTTCACTGGTTATGTGGTTGAGCGCAAAGATGACTCTATCCTTGTTGTTGATCCTGTATATGAAGATTTAAGTGCCAAGGGTAGGGAGCAAAAGTATGAATGATGGAATTCCTTCATGGAGTTAGAAGTAGAAAAGAGGAAATCTGTGTGGATATTAGGGAATGGCTTCCCCGAGACAAGTATGATGTTAAGGCTATACGTAAGTTAAGTAAATGTAGTGATGCAGAATTAAAGGAGATCATTCCCGAACTTATGGAGTGGTTACAAGATGGAAATTGGCCCATTTCTAAATCCGTCGAAGATTTACTTTTGAGATTTGGAGAAGAACTAATTCCTCATATAAAAAATGTTTTTAAAACAAGAGACTCTACATGGGAATATTTTATGTTGACGGGGTTAATTAGTAGATTGCCTTCTAAATATTTGATTATGTTAAAGGGCGATTTAGAAAGAATATTAGAAAATCCTACGGAGGATGAGATGCTTGAGGAATTGGATGAGGTTATAGTGCCGCTACTGAATAAAATATAATAACAAGCAGTTCAGTGATTCCGGAAAGTTCATACTGAGGAGAATCCCTTAACAACCTTGAACGGCTTAACGCCTTTCAGGGTTGTTTTTTTGTCAAACATATAACTTGAGTAATATTTTTCTGAGTTGAACTGAGATCCATTTGTGTTTAATTTGGAAACCACAAAAAACGAACGTATGTTTTACAATTGAATTGACTTTTTGTTGCTACAATAATATATTTATTATGGACACAAAAAGTGGGGTGAAGCGATGTCGTCCAAAAAGATGGGGCGTCCACTATCTGACAATCCCAAAAGTGAATTAATTCGAGTACGTGCCGATCAGGCCATTCTGAGTAAGCTTGATGCTTGCACCGAAAAGCTGAACACCACTCGCTCGGATGTTATTCGTAAAGGGATTGAAAAGGTGTACGACGAACTCCAAAAATAAAAAAAGAAAGCAGCGTTCGTCCCACGAAGAACAGCGCTGCTTCCTATCCCGCAATCACTAAGAATGAGCTGACTGCATAAATATCCTACCATGTGCAGAAGGCTCATTCAAGTCGATGCGATTACATTCCTAGGAGGATGCACATGAATTCGATATTGGAAGCACTTTATAACGGGCGACTTCGCCCGGATGAGACGATGATGCCAACTCATCCTGAATATCAATTATTAGGCCGACAAATTGCAACTATGACAGAACAATGGAAAAATCGATTGAGCGAGGAAGAATTCCGTGACCTTGAACAGTTGTTTGACTTGTGTGGTCAATGTGATGGCATGCACAGCGAAGCTGCTTTTATTCAGGGGTTTCGACTGGGAGCCAACATGCTGATTGAAGTGATGAGCCAACGTGAAGAGTCGGTTCTGGCGACTTCATAGGCTTCTGAGTGAACATGAGTTAAGTTTTACTTCAAATATGCACATACAAAAACAAGCCCTCGATCCTGCCACCAAAGCAGCAAGATCCGAGGGCTTTATCTATTTTTCATGCCAAATCAACAACAACTAATACATCCACTACATAACGCTACCTTAATCCGCAATATTTCCCGCCATCTTCAGACGACGTGCAATTTCATTGAAGTCTTCGTGCGAAATGCCTGGTGCGAATTCTTCTTCCACCGCAGGAGCTTCGGGGATCGGGAACCCTTCAGGTACGCCTTGAATGACTTCCAGGGGGTGTCCATCTTCGGGGTGTGTGCCTTTCCAGATCTGACTGATCGCAGTAAAGTCTTTATCACTATAAGTGTACAGCTTGGTGTGTAGGCCTTTTTCTTCGTATTTCCACGCTTCGTTAAAGGATTTATTGCTCAGGGATGGAATCGGCACCAATTTGGTTACATTTACTCCAGTTGCAATCTCAAGCGCCTTGGCATAAGCAACCACATGCACACCGCCGCGTACCAGCAGGTAACCAACTACCGCCCGGGCTGCAGGGTGATCGGTCATTTCGTAAACTTTCATCTTATGAGTACGTGCTCCGCATTCGAGGAAAAAGTTATGCAGCAGATCTTCGACCAGATTGCCACTGTTGAAGACATGTGCGCCTGTCCATGGATTGCCCATGGAGTCGAAAGGCATGGCTCCCTGTGCACCAGCCAGGAAATGATAGGACAGACGAGCATCCTTCACGGAACCAAGCGGTGTATCGTCAGGCTCTTTGTACTCGGTTGAACCTCTGAGGCATTTGTTAATGCCATGAGACACAAGTTCCACATGCCCCAATTCTTCGGCGGTGATACTCATCACCAGGTCGTAGAAGGGTTTCAATTTTTCCTTGGAGCGAAAATTAAACGATTGATAGAGGTAGTTGTTCAACGTTGACATCTCTCCGAATTTACCACCCAGCAATTCTTGGATCGCTGCCGCTGCATTCGGGTCGGGTTTCTCGACATTGGGGATTTCAATTGCGATTTCATCCATACGTTTGAACATTCGGGTGTAACCTCCTCAAAATGATTGTGCAGAATAATGAAGTGATGCCGTCAAGGCATATTACACGTATTCCCACTATGCTAAACCCATAATTATGCAAATGAGGCTTTAGACGTATACTATGGAGTCAACATTTGTTATTTCCAATACCATGTTATTTATGTACAATCAGGACGAATGAAGTATATCTGGTTGTGATGATGTTATTTAAATGAAGGAGAAACAGGAAAATGCACAAACGTTGGTTTATGGTGGGATGGAGTGTTCTATTATGTGTAGTTTTGGGATGTAGTGATGTCACGGCATATGCAGATGCTCCGATAGAGTTGGATCAGCAAACACGAGATGCGCTTATAGAAAAATACGGTTTGGAAAAGTCGGAAGATCCATCACCGCGAAATCTGTTATTGGAGGGTGACTGGGGCATAAGCTTCAGTTCTCCAATCGAACGGTATAAGATGGCAGTAAGTACAGTTCAAACGCTTCAGCAACCGGTTACGATTATTCTTCGTTTACTGGTGTAAAATAAACTTCTACAGGGCAGGCTAACGTAAACGTTGCCCAAGGAGTGAATGATATGAGAATGCTCATTGTTGCACTGATGACGGTGGTACTAAGTTTAAGTGGACTAACAACAAGTTCAGCAACCGCGATCCCTGACTATGCGAAGTGGGGAATCATTGCAGTGAAGGAAACACAAACCAAGTACAATGTGGACATTTTGGATTACAAGCATATCGGCCGCACCTCGCTCACAGCAGACCAATCCCGTGAACAGTTCAAGTTATGGGTACGTAACAAAGAGGGCAAACAATTTGCTGTATATGTGAATGTAGATTTTAATCCGTCTACCCAGCAGCTGAAAAAAGTACAATTCACGGAATCGGATCGAAGATGAGGTCGTATAACAGTAGCACGAAAGGTATAAAAGATTGATTGCTTGCTTAGCAAGCTGGATAAGAACCAGACTTTCCTATAAAAAGGGGGAGTCTGGTTTTTTGATTTCAATAAAATCCTTTTTTTAGTTGTTGAATAAAGAACTTATGTTCGCATATAATAATAAAACAAACACATGTTCTTATTGGAGGGATGATTATGCTAGGAAAATATATTGGTCAGATGGTGGAACTCGTCTACATGGATCGTGCAGGGCATATTACACAGCGGCAGATTCGAATCAACAGTGTACGAGGAGGGATGATTAGAGCATCCGCAGGAAAAGAAGGGACACCCCGAACATTTCTGGAACAAGGTATTCTGGCATGGCGTCCCGTTCTCCATAAGGAAGGGAAGGAAGAAATATGCTGAATGATTTTGAACGCAAAATTTTGCGTATTATTGTTAATTATGCAGGGCAGCGTCGCCGAGTGCCTCGAATGGATGAGCTGGAGAATAAGACAGGAAGAAGCAAGGCGTTCATTCACGAGTCATTGCTGGAGCTTGAGCGCAGGCAGCATATTGTGTGGGAGAACAAGTCTACACTGGAAGGCATATTAATTCTGCAGGCATGGGAGCAGGAACCACAGCCCATTCGCAAAAGTCAGCCTGCTGGCGATGCCGTGAAATATTTTACCGAATATTAAAACGAAAGAAAAACGAAAGAAAACGCCAACCCGGAAAATCCGGATTGGCGCCTTGTTAAGCAGCAAGCATCTATTTTAGAAAATTGGAAGTTGATCAAGGTTATTGGTCGGGTCGCCGTCTGCGTCACCACGAATGTACATTTCGCCATCTCTGCCTTTAAAGACGTTCACACCTGCAATTGATCCTGCTTTGACTTCCGCCAGTGCCTGTTGGTAATCCAGCACACGTCCAGATGAAGTTTGAAACGCCGTCAGATCGCCGTCACCATTTTTTTGTACTGCTGTGAAGCTTTCGCGTGTCGTTTGATCCATGATGTCACACTCTCCTTTATCTGACCAAATAGGAATCTGGTTTCCTCTTTAGCATGTCCGGAACAAAAAAAAGTATGCACCACATGGCTTCATATAGCACTTAAAGGATAGTTACAGGCTCTTTTGCATACGAACGTGCAGAATGTCTGCATCATAAAAAGGCTCTTCCGAGATCACTTCATATCCGAGCTTTTCATAGAACTTTTGCGCCTGACATTGGGCATCCAAAATGGAGTAAACCAATCCCAATTCGCGAGCTCGTTCTTCCATGGCTAACAGAAGTACACGACCATAGCCGAATGCACGATGAGATTGGAGCACAGCGATCCGCTGCATTTTGGCAGTATCCTTGGTGTAATAGATCAGACGCCCTGTGGCTACAGCCTGTCCATCCGTACTCAACAGTACGTGATGCACATCAGGACTGATGATATCATATTGATCAATCTCAATGTCAGCAGGCACCTGCTGCTCGATCACAAAAACATGATTGCGAATCTCCAGCGCTTTCTGGAGTTGTTCTTCAGTCGTTACATAACTAATCTCAGCTGCCAATTCCATTCCTTCTTTCTGCTCTACGCTATCAGTCTGAATTATACAAAAAAATGCTTTTCCTGTATAGTTAAGTCTGGAACATACTGGGAGAGGAGGTGCGAACCATGGGCATGGCAGGAGTGATGGCAATCACACTTTTGATGTCGGCGGGAATGATAGCTTTATTGTATTATGTGACCAAGAAGGCGTACTCCAAAAAGTGGGACGAAGACGAGTGAAATGCGGTATCATGTTCCTCAGGGTAAGACTTCAACATGGCCTTGTGGGGAGTAAACATCATGCACAACAGACTTGGAATACACATCCAGCCAGACAGGCAGATCATCGTTAACCTCATTGGGCTCCTTTAATTGTTGGAATTGTACCGTATGTTCATCCCGCTCTAAACCGCAGCCGACAGCAGCGCTGATTAGTACAACAAGCACAAGTAAACAGATTAAGTTTTTGACTGTTAAATATAAACGTATTTTGCGTTCTCTATTGTTTCTCAACTGGAAGTCACCTCGTCATCGAAATGGTAATCATTCCTTTATTGTGCACCAATACGGATAAAATATTACCAATTAAACGATTGACAATGAACACGGTTACTTGGTATGATACTGTTACTTGATTGGAAAACAATTAGATATCATGATCTGTTAGCTCAGCTGGGAGAGCACTATCTTGACAGGGTAGGGGTCAGTGGTTCGAGCCCACTACAGATCATAACAAAAAGTCCTTGCGCAGCAAGGGCTTTTTTCTTTTTGTCTGGTTTATGAATAAGGCATTATGGAAGACTTGGGGGACAATTGGGGAGAAAAGTAAAAGAAATACATCCTTCGCTTCAGTACGTTCACTGAGTTTTCTGCAAATCAGCAAGATTCTGTCTTCCCCAATTGCAGAGAACTTCCAGTACAGGCATCAGCGTTAAACCTTCACAAGACAAAGAATATTCTACTTTTGGTGGTAATTGTGGGTACTCTTTACGGATAATTAATCGATCTGACTCTAATTCTTTCAGTTGAGAGCTTAGCATTTTATGCGTAATGCCTCCCAAGGCTCTTTTTAATTCTCCATAACGTAATGTTTTATTTTTCCACAGCCAAAACAAGATATGCATTTTCCATTTTCCGCCGATCATCGACATGGCATGTGAAAATGGTTTAACGTTTACTTCCTCCATCATTTCCATATTCACTCTCCTTTTAGATAGTATCTATCTTTTAAGTGCATACTATACTCGTGTTTCACCCTACTATACAATAACTCATGAAACGGAGACAAGGGTGAACAAGCCTGAAAGAAGGAGAGAATATATATGGAAAAAAGTAATCGTAATTTCTTACAGCCTTATACATTTGCGAATGGTTTTACGTTGAAAAATAGAGTGGTTATGGCGCCGATGACAACGATGTCCAGTTTCTTCGATGGTTCAATCACCAATGATGAAGTTGATTATTATGCAGAACGTGCTGGTGGCCCTGGTATGATCATTACGGGTGTTGCGTATGTAACCGATGGAGGAAAAGGCTTCGAAGGTGAGCTTTCCATCGCAAGCGATTCTACAATTAAAGGACTTTCCAAAATTGCAAGAGCTATTCAGAAGGACGGAACCAAAGCGATTGCACAAATCTTTCATGCAGGACGCAAAACGAATTCCAAAACGCTAAGAGGTGTTCAACCCACCAGTGCGAGCGCAATCGCTTCCGTGCATCCAACAGGCTCGGAGACGCCGCGCGAGCTGACTTGCGAGGAAATCGAAAGCATTATCAAAGACTTCGGCAGAGCAACCTTACGGGCGATTCATGCCGGTTTTGACGGGGTAGAGCTTCACGGGGCGAACACGTATCTTTTGCAGCAATTTTTCTCCGTGAATTCCAATCAACGGACAGATCAATGGGGTGGCAGCTTTGAGAATCGCATGCGATTTCCGCTGGCGGTCATACAGGAGGTCGCATCGATTATCGATGCCCACGCAGATAAACCCTTTATCCTTGGTTACCGGATTTCACCGGAAGAAATTCATATGCCGGGTATCCGACTTGAAGACTCTTTGGCTTTTGCCCAAGCTCTGACAGACACTCGGGTTGATTACATTCATCTGTCGATGGCCAGCTACAAACGAACATCCTTAAATCAACCTGAGGACAAGGAGCCGATCTTAGCCAAATTCGTTCGGGTTTTGGACAACAAGAAACCTCTGATTGGCATTGGATCGATTGAACGGCCAGAAGATGCGGAAGAAGTCATCCATGCCGGGGCAACCTTGGCTGCACTCGGCCGGGAATTGATTCGCGAGCCCAAATGGGTGCAGAAGGTGGAAGCAGGAGACCTTGCCAGCATTCGCTATCAAATATCTCCATATGATATGGATGAATTGCGCATTCCATTGGCGATGCAGACTTATCTGGAGGGCTCGTTCCGGGAGGTCATGCATTTCACCACCGACGGTCAGGTGGATAATGACTATCAGAATTCGCTTGCGCCGATGGAGGGATTTGAGAAGAAGATGTAATGGATCGAATATATAAATAGGTGAATTCAACTTTTGGATAAGTAATAGACATTTATCTATTAAGAAGCAACCATTTCCTTGTATTACACGAGGGGATGGTTGTTTTTTTAAATTTTATAATAATGATTTACAAACGCAATTAAATTGTGTACAATTTAATTGTTAGCTAAACAAAGAGGGACATCATCATCACAAAATAAATCAAAACATACAAAGGAGCCAAACCAAATGAAAACATTATATGAAACGACAGTAATCAATACAGGTGGACGTCAAGGAATTGTACAATCGCCAGATAACGTATTTATGCTTGATGTCGCTGCCCCACCTGAGCTGGGAGGCAAAGTAACGACAGCTACGAATCCAGAGCAATTGTTTGCAGCAGGCTACAGTGCTTGCTTTAATTCCGCGCTGGAGTTTCAGTTGAAGAAACACAAAGTCGAAATTGAGAAAAGCACGGTATCTGCAACGGTTATGCTTGTGACGGACCCTTCGGATAATGGTGTGAAGCTGGAAGTGGAACTTGAAGTTAAAATTGAGGGGCTGGACGAGGAGACTGCACAGAAGTTTGTCAAACTTGCTCATGACTACTGTCCGTACTCCAAAGGCATCAAAGGAAATGTTAATGTTTCCGTGGAACTGGCATAATTACTGCGTTGGTCATATTGGAAGGTCGAAGTAATGCGTAAACTACATGATTTCATTTTGTTGTTCATTCTAAGCCTCCGAGAAATCGGGGGTTTTTCGTATTATGTTACTCCATGGGCAATGTCTCTGGGCACTAGGGAAATAAATGATAGAACTCAATTTTGATTGAAATATACCCATATGGGGTATATTATAGACGTAGAATTAAAAACCTAAAGGAGTGCAACTCATGAAAAAGTATACAATGTTATTACTGACTACGGTGATTACGGGCAGTCTGATGTTAAGTGGATGTGGCAAGAATGCTGAGCAGGACAATAACAGTAGTGACAGTCATACAGCGAGCACAGGCGAGATGCACCACTCCGAATCAGGGGAGTTACCGGAAGGAATTCACGTAAAGAGCAATCCTACATATCCAGTAGGCAGCCAAGCCACAATGAGCGCGGACCATATGCCAGGAATGAAAGGTGCAGAAGCGAAAATTGTGGGAGCTTATGAGACGACGGCGTATGCAGTCTCGTACACACCAACCACAGGTGGAGATCCAGTGGAAAATCATAAATGGGTTATTCAAGAGGAAATTCAGGACCACACAGATCAACCGTATGCAGCAGGAACAGAGGTTGTGCTGAATGCTGATCATATGCCAGGAATGAAAGGCGCTAAAGCCATAATTGACTCGGCTGAGCAAACCACTGTATATATGGTTGACTATACTCCAACTACAGGTGGAGATCCGATGAAGAATCATAAATGGGTCACGGAAGAAGAATTGTCTTCAAAATAAAAGAGTTTCAATAGATACTAGCGTAGCTCGTTCATTTCTTCTTTTTTGAGAATTAATAAATTCTCATTCAATTATGGGTTATAATGGAATGAGAATGAACCAAAGCTGCTGGAAAGGAGAATGCATATGATGGACTTCAGCAAGCCACCCCATGCCTCCGAGTCACATACACACAAACAGCGTCATGAAGAAAAGGAACAACAGCTTTTAGCCGGAGGGAAAAGCATTTGGTGGGAAATCAGTAACTGGCTGATTCTCGGTGGCATACTCGCGGTGATCTTCGTATTGTTTAAGTACGTATTCTAGAGAACGAAAGTAAGTTTATTCCTTTTGACACACAACCGGGCAAATCCCCATATGATGCATTACATCAGCAAGCAATTGGGGAAATGGGGAATCCGGGATGGCAAAAGCAAAGGCAAAAAAGGCTCCCGTGTTAAAGAGTGACAAACTTCGTGTATCGATGAAGTTGGTTACTTCGGATGTATGTGAGCGTTGCAAGACCCCCTGTACACGAGGAATGGATTATGCAGCACGGATGCGAACGGATGGAGCTGTAGGCAAGGGTGTACCTTGTATATTGACTCGTCATACTTCGTAGTTCCAGCAGTATAATAAGGGACTCACAAGAAGTTCGTATAATTACGTATTGCCAACAACAATACTATAGAGGCACCCTTTAATAGGGAACGCCTCTTTTTGATCGTTCCAAGGGGTGGAAAATATTCTGGATAAAAAATGAAAAATGATGAAAAACAGCGCAACTTTGTGGCTGAATCTGCAGTATAAATGTACAACAGCTAGCAGCAGGGGAGGGAATATTGACGGAATGAAATGGAAAAGAATTTTGCTGTGTGTCACAGTATTCTCCTTGCTCGGCGGGTCTTTATTGTTTGCAGATTCAGTGAACGAGAAGATTCGGGTTCTCATAAACGGCAAGGAAGCAGCTGACGGTGGTTATCTCATTGACGGAACGACCTATGTACCTGTAAGGGAAGCGGGCGGAATCGCCAGATGGGATAGCATAAACAAGAGAGTAACGGTTATCAAACCGAATGTACATATTTTTCTCTTCAAGGGAGATACTGTGTTTGGCAACGTGAACGTGGGTAAGCTGAAATTTAATGTGTTCTCACAAGTCGACAGTTTGACAACAGATATAGCTGCCGTGAAGGTGACGATTACCAATCCAAGTGGTGATGTTAAGGATATACAGTCCCAGGAGCTTAAGACCCAGAAGGATAACTTCTGGTTCCGAACGTACGATTTTACGTATGACTTCAGCCGGGCTGGCAAGTACCAAGTCGGTTTTTATATTAAAGAAAATGCAAACAGTAATTATGTGCTGGCAGCTGAGAAAATCATTACCGCGCTGAACGAATGAAGCAAAAATAACCTTGTCGGTTAAATTGACCTGGCCCTATGAACATGTTACGATATGCAAGGTTACACAATATCTATTTATAAAGCGAGGTATTTCAATGAGCGATCACACACATGAACACGGCGATGCCTGCGGTCACGACCACGATCACGACCACGACCACGAGCATGAAGAAGTTCTTCTGACACTGACAGACGAGAACGGAAATGACGTGGAGATGGTTTTGGTGGAGACGTTTGACGTGGAGAAGCATGTTTATGCGCTCCTGCTGGAACGTAACAATCCTGAAGCTGACGGCATCATTCTGCGTATGGAAGAAGAAGACGAGGAAATGGTGCTCTACAATATTGAAGACGAAGAAGAGTGGACCGTGTTGAAGCGGCGTACAACGAACTCGTTGCAAGCCAAGAATAGTCATCCTTTTGGAATAAAGCAAGAAGGCTCCTTGATCACAGGGGGCCTTTTGTTTGCTTTTTATTAGGCTTAAATGCTGCTTTTTCTTGCGATAGGGACAGTGGAATAGGTGGAAAAATGCAAACAATACAGCGAATCATAAGCACATGGCAGTTCAATCTTCTTGGAGAAAAAAATAAAAAGGACCAAGCATCCCGCTTGGTCCGTAGAGATCGATTAACCCCATGTAGAAATGGCTGTTTTAGAAAATGGCATCTGCTTCCACAATGACTTTCACGTTGGTTACGCTGCGGTCCTCGGGTCCTTTTACAGGAAGTCCCACTTCAACATGATCAATGATGTAATCGATGTTTTCCTGAGTGATAACCTCACCTGGCAGCAGAATCGGAATTCCTGGTGGATAGACATAGATGAATTCCGAAATAATCCGGCCCGCGGATTCCTTGAAAGGAATGACTTCGGTATCACCGTAGAACGCATCACGTGGAGTCAGCATCAACTGTGGTACATCAGGTACCTTGACTACCAGCTCATGGGCTGGATTCACCTGATAATACGTACGGGATAGATCTTGCAGGGCGTTCAGCAAGATTTCTATGGAATCATCCGTATCTCCAGGCGTGATGAGGCACAGAATATTATACATATCACTGAGCTCCACCTCGATTTTGTAATGCTCACGTAGCCAGTTCTCTGTTTCGTAGCCTGTAATGCCCAGGTGGCGAACATGAATGGTTACTTTAGTTGGGTCGTAATTAAAGGTAGCCTCAGTGCCCAGCAGCTCTCTGCCGAAGCAATACAGTCCGTCCATATCATTAATGGAGCGTCTTGCAAACTCGGCCAGATCAATGGCTTTCTGTGCCATCTGATGGCCATTCAGAGCCAGATTACGTCTCGACGTGTCGAGCGAAGCCAGCAGGATGTAAGAAGTCGACGTTGAAGTCAACATACTCAGAATGGTTTGAACACGTTGTGGATTCACAAATCCATTCTTGGTGTTCAGATTGAGTACAGAACTCTGTGTCATCGAACCACCCAGCTTGTGCACACTCGTTGCAGCCATATCAGCCCCGGCGGCCATGGCAGAGAGCGGCAGATCTTCATGGAAATGAATGAGTACGCCATGCGCTTCATCCACAAGTACTGGGACCTGATAGCTATGAGCCAGTTCTACAATTTCTTTCAGATCGGTACATACGCCGAAGTACGTTGGGTTAATGACGAGCAAGGCCTTGGCATCGGGATGACGCTCAAGGGCACGTCGGATCGCGCCTGTAGTAACACCGTGATCAATCCCCAGATTGGCATCCTGCGCAGGAGAGACGAACACGGGTTTCGCTCCTGAGAAAATAATGGCAGACATGACCGATTTATGCACATTACGGGGCACAATAATCTTGTCACCCGGCTCACATACCGACAGAATCATGGTCATGATGGCACTGCTTGTGCCCTGTACACTAAAATAGGTATAATCGGCTCCGAAGGCATCGGCTGCCAAAATCTGCGCTTCCTCAATGACACCGGTTGGCTGATGCAAATCATCTAGCGGAGCGATGTTAATCAAATCTATGGAGAGGGCATTATCGCCGATAAATTCACGAAATTCGGTATCCGTTCCCAATCCTTTTTTATGTCCCGGAATATGAAATTGCACCGGATTGAGTGCCGCGTGATTTTTTAAAGCGGTAAACAGCGGCGTACGGCGGTGATCCATCAGTGCTGTCACAACCTTTCCTAATTATAATTTGTAAGAAAAACGTCTTTCGACGTAAATTCTATGAAGACAGACCGCATGTAGCGGAAGTTTTTCTTGCGATCACGGATGGATTTAGTTCAGCTTCGCTGAGAACTTATCATTTTGTAATCTTAAACAAATTTGAGTATAGCAAATTAAGAACCGAATGCAAGCAGTATTGCTTGACAATTTTTCGAATTGCTGAGATTTGGACACATCCCCGAGGGTTACAGTAAGCATAGGAGATGGGCAAGCAAGCATCGAAAGGGGAAAAAGAATGCAAACTAATACAAAACCAGCCAAAATCTTGCGATCACCTTTTTTATCGCTATGTGGCTAACGCTTTTTCTAGTTGAGATTATCAAGGGTGCCTTGCTGGTCGCTGTATTGCCCGTGTATATGGACAATATTCTGGGCCTGACCGCTGGCGTGATTGGTGTGGCCTTTGCCCTTCAATATTTGGGTGATAATCTGTTCCGGGCTCCCTCTGGCTGGGCAGCAGAACGAATCGGGTTCCGTGCCACGATGGTAACGGCCCTAATTTGTACATTAGTCGCTGTAATCATGATTATCTTTTTCAAAAGTGCATTTGGACTTGCCATGGCTTGCCTCATTCTTGGAATCGGTACGTCCCCCTTTGGCCGTGTGCCATGACAGGTGTGACGGCGATGTCGGGGCCGCAGAACAAGAACGGTACAGCCATGGGAGCGCTGGAGATGGCGGCTCTTGGAGGGACCGGACTTGGTCCAATCGGCATGAACTGGCTTCTGGAACGGACGCATCACGATTATCGCACCATTTTCCTGATATTGATGGGTGTTGCCATTCTGGTCATTCTGGTCGCGCTGATTTTGCCCGGACGTGTCGTTGTTGAGGGAGAGCATGCGGAAGGGGAGAGCAAGCGGGCGGATATGAAATATCCGGCTAAACCGAATTTGCTTACGCCTTTCATTCGACTCAAAAAGAGCGTCCAGGGCACACTGCAACGGGTACGTAGTACTCTTAATGTGAATCCGCTTGTATATCCTGCACTTTTCATGCAGTCCTTTGTAATTGGTCTGCTAAGTCCGGTGATCACGCTATACACACGCACAGACCTGCATATCTCCCCCAACCTGTACAGCCTGTTGCTGATAGCAGGGGGTGGGATTACGGTTATTGCACTGCTGCCTGTAGGGAAAATGGTAGACCGGTTTGGAACGGCGCCGTTCCTGAACATCGGTTTTTTGATGGCAGCAGCAAGTCTGTTTGCATTTTCATCCATTACGTCCATTCCTGTGGTGTTCGGCGTCGTTATGCTGGTAGGTGTCAGCTATGCGATGATTCTTCCGGCTTGGAATGCGTTTGTAGCCACATTGATTCCTCAGGGAGAACGCGGAGCGATCTGGGGTTCTTCCTAACCCTACAGGGGTCAGGCATGGTCGTAGGGCCGATTGTATCCGGACTGCTGTGGGATCACATTAGTCATCCGGCTCCATTTATCGGAAGTGCTGTCGTTATGGCTGGACTTGCTGTTGTGCACTATGTGTTATCCCGTAAACCGTATCGTACGGCCCCTGCCAAATGATGCCATTGAAGTCCGATGAGGATGAGTTGATAAGAAAAGGGAGTTCCAACGACCGTACAGGTTGTGGAACTCCCTTTTTGTGTAGATAATGCATCCATTCAGCTAACGACCAGAAGGTAATTCTGCCCGTGTATACCTTCATTTCGCGTCCATCATAGCATGAAAATCGGGGGCTTGCCCTGTGCATCTGCGGAAAGCTGCGATCCCTCAGATCAATCGGTGAAAAATAGTCAAATAACCAAGTACCCTTACATAAAATGAAGTATAAAATAGGGTAAGCCGATTGAGTAGAAGCGATTGAAGAAGATGACCGGAGCATCTCCGGTACAGATGGAGGGAGTGCCGTGAATAAGAGTTATGAAGTTGAATATTGCAATCTGGAGCTGCGGTTCAACCGTCGGCATATCCAAAATTTGATCAAAGACCTTATTCGTGAGGGGTATTCACTATATTGGAGCGAGGACGAATCCTTCTTTATTCTGTCAGTTCGCACCGGACGCAAGCTGGTAAAGCTCCGTTTTCAACAGACGCGCAGTGGGAATTACAAGATGACAGGGGATTATATTATCAAGGATGCAAAGCTTGCGGAATGGTTGGAGAAGCTGATTGGGGATACGCGCGGGCATGCCGTTGTGAAACGGTTTAAGGATCAGCAGATGACCGTGGAGAACATTTTGTTTGGTGAAGTCATCCGTCTCGTTGAAGTGTCCGGGTTCAAACAGCGCGTTATTTTTCAAAAGGAACCTGCGCCGACGGCGGAAGAAATGGAAGAAATGTTCCTCTCGCGCGAAGGCGAGGAGCGTCTCCTGCTGTTACGTATGGAAGTGGACGATGAACTGGAGCGTCTGCATGCCGCGATTCAGATGGATAATATCGAAAAAGCAGATGCCTGTCGTAAAGTCCTAAAGCAGTTGTCAGGGCATATGTTGATGCTGGAAGGCTGACATTTAACGCTGTATTTATGAAAATACGATGAACACCTCAGGCAATTGGGGTGTTTTCTCGCTGTGCGACCATGGTCCGGGGTTCACTTCTATGCGTAAAACCGTTAAAATGAGGGTATTGTTGAGAGTACATTTCAATAAAATTAATTGGAGCAAAGGATGGAGGACCAGATGGCGAAACAACAGATCGGTGTCATTGGACTTGCAGTAATGGGCAAAAATTTGGCCCTTAACATTGAAAGCAGAGGTTTCTCGGTATCGGTATTTAACCGTTCCCCGGAGAAAACCAACGATCTTCTGAAAGAAGCCGAAGGTAAAAACCTGACAGGCACATTCTCCATTGAAGAGTTTGTGGCATCCCTGGAATCCCCGCGCAAAATCCTGATCATGGTACAAGCCGGTTACGCAACCGACGCAACCATTGAGCAACTGCTTCCTCATTTGGATGAGGGCGACATCATCATTGATGGCGGTAACGCCTATTTCCCTGACACCCAACGTCGCAGCAAAGAGCTTGAAGACAAAGGCATTCGCTTCATCGGTACAGGCGTATCCGGTGGGGAAGAAGGCGCGTTGAAAGGCCCGGCAATCATGCCAGGTGGACAAGAGAGTGCGTACAAGCTGGTTGAACCGATCCTGACAGCCATTTCGGCCAAAGTCGGTGACGATCCTTGTTGTACATATATCGGACCAGACGGTGCCGGACACTATGTGAAAATGGTGCACAACGGTATCGAATACGGAGACATGCAGTTGATTGGTGAAGCTTACCACCTGCTCAAATCCGTGTTGAATGTGTCCGTTGAGGAGCTTCATGCCATCTTTACAGAATGGAATCAGGGAGAGCTGGACAGCTACCTGATCGAAATCACGGCAGACATCTTCTCCAAATACGATCCGGAAACCGGCAAACCAATGGTTGATGTCATTCTGGATGCAGCCGGACAAAAAGGAACAGGCAAATGGACAAGCCAAAGCGCGCTGGATCTCGGCGTACCTTTGTCCATGATTACGGAATCCGTATTCTCCCGCTTCCTGTCTGCGATGAAAGACGAGCGTGTGGCAGCGAGCAAAATCCTGAACGGACCTGCGGTTGAGGCATTCTCCGGTGACAAAAAAGCGTTCATCGAGAATGTACGCAAAGCGCTGTTTGCAAGTAAAATCGTATCCTACGCACAAGGCTTTGCCCAAATGCGCGCAGCTTCGGACGAGTACGGCTGGGATCTGAAATACGGCAACATCGCGATGATCTTCCGTGGTGGATGCATCATCCGTTCGCAGTTCCTGCAAAACATTAAAGAAGCGTATGACAAGGATGCAGCACTGAAAAACCTGCTTCTGGACCCATACTTCCAAAACATTGTTGAATCCTACCAAGGTGCATGGCGTGAAGTTGTGGCTGCTGCAGTAACTCAAGGGGTTCCGGTTCCTGGATTCTCCAGTGCATTGTCCTACTACGATAGTTATCGCACAGAGCGTTTGCCTGCAAACCTGTTGCAAGCACAACGTGACTACTTCGGCGCACATACGTTCAAACGTCTGGACAAAGAAGGCAGCTTCCACCACAACTGGATGGAATAGTAATGTATATACGCAAGTCCGTGAGTTTGGCTAAAGCGTCCTGAATCAGGAGCCTTGGCTGGAAGAAAGGCATGGACGATTGCTTGGAAAAAGGGACTTGGAGAGTCGGTTCATACCGATGAGCTCCAGGTCCTTTTTTTAACCGCATGGTAAGCTGGTTCTACATCTTACGAACCCGAGAAGCTCTATTTCGTGGATATGAGCCTTTTCTATTCTCTAACGAACTCAGAAGGTTCTATTTAGATCATTTGGAGCGAAATTTTGCTGTTTTGAGGGTGTTTTAGAAAAATAAGTTTTCTGAGATTCGTTACAATTTTATAATCAGCTAAAATTCAGAAATAAGCTCATCTGAGTTCGTTCGAAATCTATGGAGTAAATGGACTTGCTTTGAATTACCTTAGATGTGCTTGTGGCTACTGGAGGGGAGTCGTTAGTAGGATAGCCTTCCCCAGTCCGCAGGGCTGTGTTATGATAGGACAAAAGTGCTCACGAATTGCTTGAATTAAAGGAGTGTACACCTTGAGCAAGTCTAATAATATTATTCTCATCGGCATGATGGGAACTGGCAAATCAACCGTCGCTGATATGCTCGCTCGAGAGCTGGGATACCGACTGATTGATGTGGACGCTGCGGTGGAGAAAGAGGAAGGCTGTACGATTCCTGAATTGTTCACAGGCAAGGGAGAGACGTATTTCCGCGATGCCGAGAGCCGTATGCTGTGCTCGGTGCTGGAGAAGAAGTCGCAGGTGATTGCAACCGGGGGCGGTGTCGTTCTGCGTTCGGATAACTGTGATGTCATGTCGAAGAACGGCTGGGTGGTTGCTCTGACTGCCGATCCGGCAGTGATTGTAGAACGCGTCAGCGGCTGTGATAATCGTCCTCTCTTGGCAGGCAATGCGGAGGAACGCATTCAGACCATTATGCAGGAACGGAAGGACGCATATCGGTTTGCGCATTACACGGTGGATACAACCGAGTTATCCGCTTCTGAAGTGACTCGTTTAATTTTAGCGCATTACCGCGTCTAAGCTTGTAATTGTTTCTATGCCGAAGGATGTTAGTGGTGAGTGGGGTCGTGTAATTCTGGCGGATAGATGTGAAAAACGGGCCGATTGGCCCGTTTGATTGACTGTAAGGATCAGAATGTACAGGGCTTATGATGAACTGCTGATTGCAGCTATCCTAACCCCTATATTCCGATCCTGATGCTTTTTAGTCTTCCTGCTGCCATTGCAGCATGCCGCCAACCATATTGGTGCAGCCATCATATCCGAGCTGCTGCAAATACTCACAGGCACGCTCGCTGCGGTAACCGCTGCGGCAGATCAGAACAATCTCACCGGACTTTTGAATTTCAGACAGTCTGTCCGGAATCTGTCCGAGTGGGATGTGTTTGGCTCCCTCGATCATGCCTTGTGCGACTTCATCGTCCTCACGGACGTCTATCATCTGCAGCTTCTCTCCCGCCTGCAAACGGCGGCGCAGCTCAGAAGGTTCAATTTCAGCAATTTGTGTCATATTCAGGTCCTCTTTTCTGTATGGACTTAACGCCTATAATGATACCCAAGCGATGTATGGAATGTCAATTTGGCAGTATAGCATCACCACATGTATCCTGAACCAAATACGTAGCAGGATCATCTAACGAAGCACATTATAATCAATGAAGGAGAATTTCATCCATGGACGTTATCGTTAAACCGACCCCATCCCTGAACGGGGAAATTGGAGCTTTGTCTTCCAAAAACTACACTACACGCTACCTGCTTGCTGCCGCATTGGCAGAAGGCACGAGTACGATCCATTACCCGGCCCATAGTGAAGATAGTGAC
Source organism: Paenibacillus sp. 1A_MP2 (assembly GCF_052244825.1). Classification (NCBI taxonomy): domain Bacteria; kingdom Bacillati; phylum Bacillota; class Bacilli; order Caryophanales; family Paenibacillaceae; genus Paenibacillus; species Paenibacillus sp. 1A_MP2. The sequence goes on from NZ_JBQQCS010000001.1 coordinate 2,701,022, forward strand.
GCAATGCGCAGATGTATTCGTGATCTTGGAGCAGTCCTTGAAGAAGATGACAGCAAAATCGTCATCCAGGGCTTCGGCAGCCATCCACGGGATGTGCGTGAATTGAATGTAGGCAATGCGGGTGCAGTGCTCCGTTTCCTGATGGGGGTAACTGCACTTTGCCCTGAGGTTACGTTTGTGAATACGTACCCGGATTCTCTTGGCAAACGCCCGCATGATGACCTGATCGATGCACTTGGTCAGCTTGGTGTTGACGTACAGCACGAACAAGGGCGCTTGCCAATCACGATCAAAGGTGGTCAGGCCAAGGGTGGTCATATCCGTGTATCCGGTTCGGTTAGCTCCCAGTACTTGAGCGCATTACTGTTTGTCACGCCTCTTCTGGCCGAAGACAGCACCATTGAAGTATTGAACGACTTGAAATCCAAAGTGGTCATTGGTCAGACGCTGGAAGTACTGGAACAGGCGGGCATCGTCATTCATGCGAGTGATGATTACATGTCCTTCCGCGTACCTGGCGGTCAAGCCTATAAACCACAAACATATACGGTTCAAGGAGACTACCCGGGGTCAGCAGCTGTTCTCGCGGCCGCGGCTGTCACCCAATCGGATGTTAAAATTTTGCGATTGATGGAACAGAGCAAACAGGGTGAACGTGCCATTGTTGACGTTCTGCGCATGATGGAAGTGCCGTTGACGCACGAGAACGATGTGGTACACGTTCAAGGTAACGGTAGATTGAAAGCCGTGGAATTCGACGGAGATGCCGCGACAGACGCGGTTTTGGCAATGGTAGCGGCAGCTGTGTTTGCGGAAGGCACCTCACGGTTCTATAATGTAGAGAACTTACGTTACAAGGAATGTGACCGAATTACGGATTATTTGAACGAACTGCGGAAAGCAGGAGCCAATGTAGAGGAACGCCAAGCCGAAATTATCGTACATGGTCGTCCGGAAGGCGTTGAAGGCGGCGTTGAGATTAATGCTCACTACGATCATCGCGTAATTATGGCACTGACCGTTGTCGGTCTGCGTTCCAAAGAACCGCTTCGTATTCGGGATGCACACCATGTAGCGAAGTCTTATCCGCAATATTTTGATCATTTGCAGGCGCTTGGCGCCTCGGTTCAATGGGTAAAAGAGTAAAATAACACGTTTAAGAAGTTGTTCAAAAAACCGCTTTTGATTACGAAGGATGCCTGGAGGCATCATCAGCATCGAATATGGAATTCAGCCGAAATGTCCGTTGCTCACGTAGTTTTCCCTACGCTCCGCTACTCCATTTCTAGCTGCATCCCATCTTCTCGGTACTGAAAACCGGTCTTTTTGAACACGCACTTTAAGCAGAAAAGGATGGTGCTTGAACATGGAATTTAACAACCCTACTCGTGAAGAAATTGGACAAATTTTGCGCAAGGCAGGCAACATCGCAGTCGTCGGCTTATCGGACAAATCAGATCGCACTTCCTATATGGTAGCGGAAGCCATGCAAAGCAGAGGGTATCGCATCATTCCGGTAAATCCACAGGTACAAGGTGAGATTCTCGGTGAGACCGTATATGCAACTCTTGCGGATATCCCTGAGCCAGTCGATATCGTGAACGTATTCCGCCGCGATGAATATTGCGCGGATGTCGCTCGTGAAGCTGCCGCGATCAAAGCAAATGTATTGTGGCTTCAGCTTGGTATCCACAGTGATGAGGCCGTACAGATTGCTGATGAGAACGGCATGACAGCGGTGACGAATCGTTGTATCAAGGTGGAGGATTCCATCGTTCTGCGTGGTGCTGGACGCGGTTAAATCTCGATCAAGCAAAAATCCCGTCAACGTTGACGGGATTTTTGCTGTTGTATAATTGAAACGCAGAATATAGTTTACAGAAGAGGGTCGCATAAAGTTAAATCCAAGCGGTAACCAAATTGCCAACAGCTTACTGTTTTGCTTTGACAAAACGTTGCGTAAAGCTTACCATCTAGGATAGAAAGGAGAGGTCGCCATGAATTGGCTCGGATCCTTGCAGCAGCTCGGACGAGCGGTAATGCTGCCTACAATGGTCCTGCCCGCCGCCGCAATTTTGCTGAGTGTTGGCAGTTTGCCCTGGGACGCCTGGGGATTGAAAGTTGTTGGTGAAGTGTCTACCGTGGCCGGACACGGTATTTTTTATTTTTTGCCGTATTTGTTTGCTGTCGGCGTAGCGCTGGGACTCTCCAACCAGGCCGGACAAGCGGGACTCGCCGCTCTGGCTGGTATTGTGATATATGATCAGGTGACTCGCAACTTCGGCGATGGCACCGTTCAACCTGCTTCCTTAATCGGAATTATTCTCGGCGCACTTGCCGGGGTGACGCATAATCGGTTCAAAAGCATTAAACTGCCTGAAATTTTACAATTTTTCGGTGGTTCCAGGTTTGTTTTGCTCATTGTTGGACTCTGCTCAGCCCTGTTTTCCTTCTTTATGTTATGGATTGCACCCATTCTTCAACATGGATTGAACGCCATCGCCACCTGGGAATACAGTCTCGGCGGTTTTGGGCTGTTCATTTATGGGGTCCTGTACAGGGTATTGGTTGCCTTCGGATTGCACCATCTGCTTAACAATGTATTTTGGTTCCAACTGGGGACGTATGAGACAGCAGATGGAAACATTGTTCAAGGGGATTTACCGCGATTTTTTGCAGGTGATCCAACAGCAGGATTTTTTATGGCTGGTTTGTTCCCGATCATGATGTTTGCGATTCCAGCGATTGCCTTTGCGATCATTCAGGAGGCAAGGGAAGACCTGAAGCCGAAAATCAAAAAAACATTTCTCACTTCCGCACTCGTTTGTTTCCTGACAGGGGTATCGGAGCAGATCGAATTTGCCTTTTTGTTCGCAGCACCTTATCTGTTCATCGTGCATGCGGTCATGTCGGGACTTGCGATGTGGATCAGTTACTGGCTTGATATACGCCATGGGTTCTCTTATTCGGCTGGCATTATTGATTACATACTCAATTTCCATCTATCGGAGAATGCTTGGAAGCTCATACCGATTGGCATACTATATGGGTTGGTCTATTATTTCCTGTTCAGGTGGGCGATTCGCACGTTCAAGATTCCGACTCCAGGGCGTGAAGAGGGCTCCATGCTGGAAGATTGGGTAGGTAACATTCCTTATCAGGCTCCTCTCATTTTGGAAGCGCTGGGCGGGAAAGAAAACATTGTGCAGGTAGAGGCCTGCATTACGCGACTTCGCCTCACAGTGCATAATGATCGGTTAATCGATACAGGTGCAATGAAGAGTATGGGGTCCGCAGGTCTCATCAAGCTGGGTGGCGGTAACGTACAAGTGGTATTTGGCACCTACTCGGAATTGATTCGGGAAGAGATTGCGAAGCTGCTCGAACGCGATCTGCAGCAGGTTCTATTCTGCGCTCCTGTGCAGGGTAAAATGTTACCGATTGAAGAGGTGCCGGATCAGATATTTGCAGCCAAGCTTGTGGGCGATGGCGTAGCCTTTGTCCCGGAAAAGGGAGAGCTCGTCTCACCCGTGTATGGAACAATTATGCACTTGTATCCGACGATGCATGCTCTGGGTATTTCAACCCGGGAAGGACTTGAAGTCCTGCTGCATATCGGTATCGATACCTCCCAACTCAAAGGGCATTTTGAAGCCTTTGTTCAGGAAGGGGATACGGTGGAGCCGGGGCAATTGTTAATCAAATTTGACCTGGCTGTATTGCGAGCCGAGGCGGCATCGCTGACGACACCAATGGTAATTACGAATCCAGATCGAGTCAAATCATGGAGCTTTGCTCCATTTAAGCAAGTTAAGAAAGGTCAGGCATCCGTTATGTCCGTGGTGCTCTATGACAGGAACGTTGGAGGGGTAGAATGAAGATACAAGGCATCAACGGCGCTGCAGGCATAGCCATCGGCAAAGCATTTGTCCTGCCCAGTTGGGAATGGGATCTGCCGGATCAGAAGATGGATTCGGTGGATCTCGCCCAAGAGTTCGAACGGCTGTACGAGGGCATACGGACATCAAAGGATGAGATTGAATATATCAAGAACGAGTTCAAGGAAGTGGTCGGTCCTGAAGAGTCCAGCATCTTTGATGCGCATCTGGCCATTCTGGAAGATCCGGTATTCATGAACGAAATTCGCGGTATTATTGAACGGCAGTACAAGGCGGCAGAAGTAGCCGTCAAAGAAGCTATTGACCATTTTGTCACCATGTTTGACCTGCTCGACGACGAGTATATGAAGGAGCGGGCCATCGACATCAAGGACGTGGGTAACCGCTTGTTAAAACATCTGCTGGGCGCACCGGAGATTACGCTCCCATCGGATACCCAGCCTTATATACTCGTGGCCAAAGAGCTGTCTCCCTCTCAATTGGCGCATTTGAATCCAAGCCACGTGCTGGGCATTGTGACACTCATCGGAGGCAAAACGTCACATTCGGCCATTATGGCTCGTGCCCTTGGTATTCCTCTCGTTTCCGGTCTGGAAGCGAGTCTTGGCATGCCGGTAGAGACCGGAGATATGTTGGTTGTGGATGGAGATAACGGTCTCGTCTTTACGGAGCCGGATCGCAAGACGATTGAGCGTTACACGATGATTCGCAGCAAACAATTGAAGAAAAAAGAACAGCTGCAGGTACTTGCAACAGTGGATGCCGTAACCAAAGACGGCTCCGTTCTGCATCTGGCTTCCAATATCAGCTCCGTTAAGGAACTGGATTTGGCATTGAAACACGGGGCCAAGGGAGTCGGCTTGTTCCGGACAGAGTTCCTGTACATGGATCGGGCTACGTTCCCGGGTGAGCAGGAACAGTATGAGGTTTATCGTCTTGTTGCTGAGAAAACAGCAGGTCAGTCTGTCGTCATTCGTACGCTCGATATCGGTGGTGACAAGCAGCTCGACTATTTCGAACTTCCCGAAGAAGATAACCCGTTTCTGGGATATCGAGCGATTCGAATCAGTCTGGACCGTAAAGATCTGTTCAAAACACAGCTTACAGCCATTCTGCGCGCCAGTGCTGCGGGCAATGTCAAAATTATGTACCCGATGATCTCTTCGGTAGAAGAACTTCAGGAGGCCAATGAAATCCTGCGTGAAGCGATGTCTGATCTGGATGAGCGCCAATTGCCGTATGATCCGCATATTCAGGTAGGCATCATGATTGAGGTTCCGGCAGCGGTGATGATAGCGGACCTGCTTGCAGAGGAAGCTGATTTCTTCAGTATCGGTACGAATGATCTCGTGCAGTATGTATTGGCGGTAGATCGAATGAATGAGCAGATTGCACATATGTATCATCCGTATCATCCGGCTGTACTGCGCATGCTGCGCGCGACAGTGGATGCTGCCCATACGGCAGGGATTGATATCAGTGTGTGTGGAGAGATGGCAGGAGACGAACGTTCAATTCCCCTGTGGCTTGAGCTTGGAATTAGCAATCTGAGCATGTCCCCGCAATCCTTGCTGCGTGTCAAGCACAGGGTCTTGAATACAACAGCCGCTGCTGCCAAAGAGGCAGCATCTGAATGCTTCACCTTGCGGACAAGTGCGGATATCGAACAACGTCTGCAGGTCTTCAATGATTCGATGGGCAGTCCGGATGAACAGAGTGGATCGAATGCATCTTGAACAGGATATTTTCAAATAAATACCTTTAAGTGAAAATATTAACTTTTGTACAATTTTGGAAAATAGTCTTTATTTCATAGGATAAAGCCCCACACCATATGGTGTGGGGCTTTGCTTTATTTGTCAGCAAGTGCATCGCAAAATGCTTTGCCATACGGAGGAAGGTCAGGTGGACGACGAGCTGAAATGATGTGACCATCCACAACAACGGCTTCATCTTTCCAGATAGCCCCGGCATTTTCCATGTCATCTCTGATTCCAGGCGTAGATGTGACCGTAACCCCATCCAGTATTTTAGCTGAGATCAGCACCCACCCTGCGTGACAGATCTGTCCGATGGGCTTACGCTCCGCGTGCATTTCCTTAACCAGTTCAATTACTTTAGGGTAGCGCCGAAGCTTGTCCGGAGCCCAACCCCCGGGTACAAGAATACCATCGTATTGTGAACTATCCAGTTCATCAAAACTGTATTCTGCTTCGGCGGGAACACCATATTTCCCGATGTAGATTTTACCTTTTTTCTCTCCGGCGAGATGCACCTCAGCGCCTTCCTCACGGACACGATGCACCGGATACCACAGTTCCAGATCTTCGAATTCTTCATCGACCAGGGCGATGACTTTTTTGCCTGTTAATCTCATTCATCATCTCTCCTTTTGCGGTAATTAGTACATAGCGTCCTTATTGTAACAGATTCTCACAGTGACTTCATTGTCATGCATTTTCTCCATCACGTAAGCGATTCCAACTCAATGTATGCCTGCATTCGACAACCTTCATCTGGAGGTAGTGGTAATTTGTGCAACCTATGGTTTATAGCAGGATTTGAGCGGAAATAGGTCGAATGGTATCTATATAAGAGTATAGAACGAATGAGGTGATGACTGTGCGTAAGACGTGCAGATGCGGACATGTAATGGAACTTGAATTAAGAACGGTGGTATACGCCAAAAAGGTGGAGATTCGTAACGTACCTGTATTTGCTTGTACAGACTGCGTTTCCTATGAAGTGCTTCAGCCGGTCAAGCCGGATTTGAAAGAGTGCATCAGTACACTTGGGGAACAACCTGCCAAACAGGATGTATCGTTTGGAGAGCGAAATGAACTTGCAGACCTTTTTCATGAGCAGCTGCTGGCCTGGCCTGACGCTACGGATCGAGAGATGGAGCATCGGATGCAATGTGCTGTGGAAGAGCGAATTAACCTGCTGCTGGACATTATGGGGTACGCCCAAAAGTCTAATGATGAGGAATGGATCGAAACAACACAGCGCAGATTGGGTCAATTATCTGGATTTGTATGGCAGGCGCATTTCTCGAATGCTGTCTAATTTTGACGTGCAAAATGCTTGTTTTCATGAAAATTGGCTTTTTCGCCCGCTTTTTGTTAAGATATCGTAGAGTGAAAACGCTCAACATAGCGGTATTCCTGGTAAAGGGGGATGTATATCAAATGGCTGACATGACTAAAATGACAAGTATTGAACAGCTAAACTCCGCAGTGGAGGCTACCGAGGATCAACCTTTGCTTCTGTTTAAGCACAGTACACGCTGCCCGATCAGCGCGAGCGCCTATCAGGAGATGAACGATTATTTGCAAAATAGTCCAAATGAACAAGTGAAATACGGTATCATCTATGTAGTGGAAGATCGCCCTGTATCCAACGAAGCAGCGGACAAGCTGGGTGTTAAGCACGAATCTCCGCAGGCGATTCTAGTCAAAAAGGGAATTCCTGTATGGCATACTTCCCACTCGGATATTACTTCAACCACAATCACGAAAGCACTGCGTGAGTCCTAAAGCCTATTTTAATTGATTAATGCATAAATTTGTCGTAATATAAATCTTAATGAAAATGGTATGAAAATTTACTGGTAATGGAGAGAAGTACTGTGACGGTAACCATTTATGATGTGGCACGTGAAGCCGGTGTCTCTATGGCAACGGTATCACGGGTTGTTAATAATAACCCTAATGTGAAGCCACAGACGCGCAAAAAAGTATATGAAGCCATCGATCGGTTGGGATATCGTCCGAATGCGGTAGCCAGAGGTTTGGCGAGCAAGAAGACAACCACGGTCGGGGTCGTTATTCCGGACATTTCGAACTCAACCTTTGCAGAGATTGCCCGCGGGATTGAAGATATCGCGAATATGTATCACTACAACATTATTTTGTGTAACGCGGACAAGAAGAAAGAAAAAGAAATTCGTGTAATTAACACATTGCTGGAGAAACAGGTAGACGGTCTGCTCTTCATGGGTGGAACGGTAACGGACGAGCATATTCAGGCGTTCCAGTCAGCGGCTGTGCCGATCGTTCTCTGTGCAACAAGTGACGAGAAGGGCACGTATCCTTCTGTAGATATCGATCATGAAGCTGCGGCATTTGACGCTGTAAACACGTTGATTCGTCATGGACACAAGGAAATCGCAATGATCAGTGGTACATTGCAGGATCCTGCCAACGGTTATGCTCGTTTCCAAGGCTACAAGAAAGCACTTGAAGCAGCAGGTATGGAATACCAGGAAGATCTCGTACGCATTGGTAACTATCGTTATGAGTCTGGTGTGGAAGCGATGAAGTATTTCCTCGGATTGAAGAAAAAACCATCGGCAATCTTCGCTGCAACAGATGAGATGGCGATCGGTGCTATTCACAGCATTCAGGATGAAGGTCTGAAAGTACCGGATGACTTCTCCATCATTAGTGTGGATAACATCCGTATGGCTTCCATGGTCCGTCCTCAGCTGACTACTGTAGCTCAACCGATGTATGACCTGGGCGCTGTAGCAATGCGTTTGCTGACCAAGCTGATGAAGAAGGAAAATGTGGAGAACCCACGGGTTATTTTGCCGCATGAAACGATTCTCCGTCTGTCTGTAAGCCACGCAGACGTAGTTTAAATAAGAAAGGGAGAAGACATTCTCTCTACATAGTGGAATAACGGAAGCTCCGGAAACGGAGCTTTTGTGCTGAATGGGACTTTGAGCTTAAAAGGAAAATCATACTGGATGGGACAAGGTCAGGTTCAACATGCAGAATGTATACAGGAGGTCAGAACATGCGTGAAACGATCGGCATTATTGGTGCAATGGATGAGGAAGTAGAACTTCTCCTGGCTGGTATGAAGCAACTGGAGACTGTAAAACAAACCGGAATTACCTATGTCGCTGGCGAATGGTTGGGTAAGCAGATAGTGGTCTGCAAATCAGGCGTAGGTAAAGTGAATGCGGCTGTGACGACACAGATTCTAATTGATCGTTTTCAGGTAAACCGTATTATTTTTACAGGTGTCGCGGCGCGGTTAATCCGGAATTAAACATTGGGGATATGGTTATCTCGTCGGTATGTGTACAGCATGATATGGATGTGACCCCACTTGGATTCGAGCGCGGAGTTATACCTTATCAGGAGACGTCTGCCTTCCCGGCGGAAGCATCACTTATCGCATTAGCTGAAGAAGCTTGCAAAGCGCAGGGAGCGAACTATCTGATCGGTAAAGTGCTGTCAGGAGATCAATTCATTGCAAGCAAGGATACCGTGAAAATGCTGTATACTGAAATGGATGGGGCATGTGCGGAGATGGAAGGGGCTGCCGTAGCGCAAGTAAGCTTCATGAATCGTGTTCCCTTCGTTATACTTCGTGCTATGTCTGACAAAGCCGATGGATCAGCGCATGTAAACTTTGCCGAGTTTACGGTCGAGTCTTCCCAGCGTTCCCACCGAATTGTGGAACATATGCTGGAACATATGTAGACCCTAAGATATGCATGTTTTGAGTGTGGCAGAGAGTTAAAAGGGCAACAAAAAACCGCTTCTTCGTAGCAGATCATCCATGATGAAATTGTTCACGAAGGGGCGGTTTTTCTATGTATACCTATTTCAAAATCATCCATGTGGATTCGTCATCAGTACATAAAACGATGGCGGAATCGCACACGGTCGAACTGTTCTTCCGATTCAAGAGGCACTTGGCTGCCAATACGGACCATGAGGCAGTTTGCCGGATGTGAACAAATCTCGGGATCATCGGTGGCGTACCAGGTCATGTCTACGGTTTGCATCAATTTTTCCATCATCTTGCGGTAATCCCATACGGAAAGGGCGCTACCTTTCAAATCCCAATGCCAGTAATATTCCGTTGTGAATATGATATATTTCTCCATCTGTCCGTTTTCAAACGCAGTGAGCAGCATTTCGCGTCCAATCCCGAGAGAACGATAGGAATCGGCAACCTCGATGGCGCCCAGCTCAATCAGATCGGTCATGTTGCCTTCCGACCAACGCTCGCATTCATCTGCATAATGAAAAGTCACATAACCGACAATGGTCTCATTTTCCCGTGCAATGATGATTCGACCTTCGGGCAAGGCGGCAATTTCGGCTAATGCCTCCTGCTGTTCCGAAGGGCGCCTGAAGGCATCGAGATCGGTATGAAATTCAAGCTGCTTAATCGTCTCGGCCTGAACAGGTCCCTCAATGATGATTCGGTGGCCGGACTTGAAGATGGAACGCACATGATGCTCCTTAATATGCTCCATGGTTCATGCTCCTCTCTCCCCTACTTGTAGAGGCTGTTCAAAAAGTCCGCTTTTGATTACGAAGGATGCCTAATGGCATCATCAGCATCGAATATGGAATTCAGCCGAAATGTCCGTTGCTCACGTAGTTTTCCCTACGCTCCGCTACTCCCTTTCTAGCTTCATCCCATCTTCTTGGTACTGAAAACCGATCTTTTTGAACACATATTTATAGCAAAAAACCAAAAATTTGAAAAGCCATAGACGATGATTGAAAAGATTTGCTATAATTGCGTAGACAAAAAATGTTCACAATTCAACTGCAGTTTGGGTTCATCGGTTTGACCAGACAAGTACATGATGAGAAGTTCTCTCTACTAATGTAAGCGCTAACTGGAAGTTCAGTCAACACAAAGGCAATCAGAAGTACCCATAATGGGAATCGAAATGTCGAGTTGAAGGAGGCTGGCAAGCATGAGTCAAGCACATGGTGAGATGCTGCAAACGGTTGTGTCTGAATCTAATCTGGGCGATTACACGGAGGCCCGAAGCCGGTTTGATTGGGAATCGGTTGAAAGGCACTTTACGTGGCACGCCAGCGGGAAAGTCAACATGGCGCATGAAGCGATAGATCGTCATGTGCTGGAAGGAAGAGGCGGGAGAACGGCACTGTTATACAGTGATGCTTCTCGTGAAGAGGCGTACACGTTTGCTGACTTGAGCGAGCAGTCGAGTCGCTTCGGTAACGTACTGCGCAAATATGGCATAGCCAAGGGAGATCGGGTATTTATTTTTATGCCTCGCAGTCCTGAGCTCTATTTCAGTCTGTTAGGCATATTGAAGGTTGGAGCTATTGCAGGTCCGCTATTTGAAGCCTTTATGGAAACTGCGGTGAAGGATCGGCTGGAGGATAGCGGAGCTGTGGCACTGGTGACGACCCCTCAATTGCTGGGACGAATTAAACGTTCCGAACTGCCGGAACTCAAGCATATCTTTGTTGTGGGTGGCGGTCCGCAGACGGAAGAAGGGCTCATCGACTTTGATGCTGAGATGTCGCAAGCTTCGGACGATATGGAAGTGGAATGGCTGACTCGTGAAGATGGTCTGCTGATTCACTATACATCCGGCTCTACTGGTAAACCCAAAGGTGTATATCATGTGCAAAATGCGATGATTCAGCATTATTATACCGGCAAGGTTGTGCTGGATTTGCGCGAGGATGACGTATACTGGTGCACAGCTGATCCGGGATGGGTCACAGGTACATCCTACGGGATCTTTGCACCCTGGTTGAATGGCGTAACCAACGTTATTCGTGGGGGACGATTTAGTCCAGGAGACTGGTACAGCACCATTGCGAAAAATAAAGTCACCGTATGGTACAGTGCGCCGACTGCTTTCCGGATGCTGATGGGTGCGGCGAAGAGACCATTGCCCAGCATGATCTGAGTAGTCTTCGTCACGTCATGTCCGTCGGTGAACCACTTAATCCGGAGGTCGTTCGTTGGGGCTGGAAAGCCTATGGTCAGCGAATTCACGATACCTGGTGGATGACAGAGACGGGTGGACAGCTGATTTGTAACTATCCGGGCATGCCGATCAAACCAGGTTCCATGGGTCGTCCATTGCCCGGAATTGATGCAGCCATTATTAATGATCAAGGACAGGAATTGCCACCATACAGTATGGGGAACCTGGCAATTCGTACATCCTGGCCGTCCATGATGGCGAAGATCTGGAATAACCCGGCCAAATACGAGGAGTATTTCCGGCTTTCTGGGTGGTATGTATCCGGTGATTCTGCTTATATGGACGAAGATGGCTACTTCTGGTTCCAGGGCCGGATTGATGATGTCATTAATTCTTCAGGGGAACGAATTGGCCCCTTTGAGGTGGAGAGCAAGCTTGTAGAGCATCCTGCGGTAGCAGAGGCAGGTGTTATCGGCAAACCGGATGTAACTCGTGGAGAGATCATCAAGGCCTTTGTGGCACTGCGTGAGGGGTATGAGCCGACACCGGAGCTGAAGGAAGAGATCTATCGATTTGTAAAAGAAGGCTTGTCTGCCCACGCCGCTCCGCGTGAGATTGAGTTCAAGGATAAACTGCCTAAGACCCGTTCCGGCAAGATTATGCGCCGTGTGTTGAAAGCCTGGGAGCTGGATCTGCCAACAGGCGATCTATCGACCATTGAAGACTAAAGAGTAAACGAGTAGGATGCAGCACGTCTGCCTGCCCCATGATTCAAATGCAAAGCCTGATCCGTGTTTCATTGCGGATCAGGCTTTTGCTTTTGGGTATCAATGCTTCAATGCAAAACAAAAACCCCATCCTCAACATACGAGAATGGGGTTAAAAGTGGAATCTTGATAACTCTGTATTACGGTTGGAAAAGCACGGCACTGGACGCTTCAGATTCGCCTATACTGTTGCTGGCAGATACCTTGAACCATCCACTGGTGGATGCAGGCACTCCGTAGTCCATGGAGGTACCTGAAGTTGTGCCAATTTTGGTGTATGGGGCTGCGCCCGTTTCACTAAAATATACAGCATAACTTTGAACGCCATCCGATTCCGGATTGGAGGCCCACTGAATGCGAAGTCCTTGGGAGAGTGCCGACACGCTCACTTGGCCCGGTGTAGCCGGAGCCGTAGTTGCGGCGTTCTCATTCTGGGAATCTTCCGGTGTAACGACCGTTCCCGGAACATTAATCGGTTCATTTATCTCTTCATCTGGAGGAGGCTGTGCCACTCCTGCGCTGCTAACTGCTGCACTAGGAGCGGACTCTCGGCCAGCGACATCCACTGCTGTAACGTAGAATGCAAAGTCCCACCTTGTGCATAAGCGCTGAATGATCTGGACTCACCTGTCAGGACAACCTGCCCCTGATTTTGGAATCCGGCACCATTTACTGAGCGATACAGGCGATAACCAACCACATCACTTTCCGGTGTGGCATTAAACGTAATGACGGCGTTCCCGTTACCAACGGAAATTCTTACATTTCCTGGTGCATCCGGTGCCTTGCCGTTATCTGTTCTTGGATCAATCTGTGTCGGCATGTCTGCATCGGCATCTTCCGGCAGGTAATAAGCCAATGATTCGTGACGGCTCATGCGTGAGAATGCACTTTGAAGTTCCTTGATGAGATCAGAGATCGGTTTTTTGCGCTTGACGACCGTTTTCTCCTTCGTCATGTCTCCAGGCGTTTCATCACGCGGAATGTAGTTGACACCATTGTAAGTGATATATTTGGCTTTTGCGACGCCATCATCGCTATCCTTCGGCACAAATTTGCTATTGAAAATATCAGTGACAAATCTGTCCGTCAGAGATGTTGGCAATTTGCCGCTATAAGCCGATACGGTTCGTGTCTCGATTCCGGATGGTTTCTTGAACGAATCGGTTACAAACATCTCTTTATCTGTAGCGATGACTTGATTCATAATTTGGGTCCACAGCTGCTGGGCACGTTTCTTCTGTGATCTTGTTTCCAGCGTGTTTACCGGCTGTTTGTATCCCACCCATACACCTAGTGTGACATCCGGCGTATAGCCTTCAAACCAGACATCCGCATAGTTTTGGGTTGAACCCGTTTTGCCTACAATTGGCACACTTTTAGAGTACTTGTAATTTTCACGAACTTTATCCGCTGTACCTTCCGTAATAACGGTGCGAAGCATATCTGTCATCAGGTATGCCGTCTGTTCGGAGAAGGCCTGAACAGGTTCTACATCGTGTTTATATACGATGTTGCCATTGGAGTCTACAATTTTGCTGATCATATAGGAATCATTGTATACACCATTGTTGGCGATGGCTCCATAGGCATTGGTAAGCTCCTCGACAGTAACACCGTACTGAAGTCCTCCAAGAACACCGGTCTGAGCTTGGTAATCAGCCGGCTGGATGGTGGTAATCCCCAGCTTCTTGGCAAAGGCCCATGATTTGTCGATACCAACTTCCTCGTTGAACAGCTTCAGCGCAGGTACATTCAGCGAGTAGTTTAGTGCTCTACGGGCAGTTACAAGTCCCTGGTAGCGATTGTTGGCATTTTTCGGAATATGGAATCCGTTCGTGCCGTCCTTCAGAATAATCGGTGAATCATCAATAATGGAAGCGGGTTGAACAAGTCCTTCATCCAGTGCAGGCAGATAAGCGGCAATAGGTTTCATGGTTGAACCTGGCTGACGCACCATCTGGGTTGCATAGTTCATCTGCTCATCCTGGAAATCACGGCCTTCAATCATGCCGAGAATAGCGCCTGTTTTGTGATTAATCAACATGGCAGCTGTCTGTTCTTTTCCCTTCACGGGATCGTCAGCAGAGAAATTACTGTCATCTTCAGCAATCGTACGCATGGTTTTATAGATACTCTTGTTGATGGTCGTGTAGATACGATATCCGCCAGTACGCAATTGCTGCTGGGCTTCCTCCAGTAAGGCACTGCTTTCTTTTTGCGGTGTATCGGTATCCGTATCCTTGGCAGTATCCGCTTTGGCATCCGTGCCTTCAGCTTTATCCGAATTGAGTTGCATTAAAATCTGTGCAGCTTGTCGTTCCGTTTCCATCATAAGGTATGGATAAGTATTGTAAGCTTTGATGGTTTTGGGTGCGAGTGAACTCTTGATGTCAAAAGCAAGAGCTTCGTCATACTCAGATTGATCGATTTTGCCCAGTTCCAGCATACGGCGCAAGACCAGATGCTGACGATTGATTGCACGCTCAAAATTATCCTCAACAAAATCGCCTTTTCCATTAAAGGCAGAGTAAGAGGAGGGGAGCTGAGGCAAACCTGCAAGATAAGCAGCCTGAGCTGTGTTTAATTTGCTCAAATCATTGATATTGAACAGTCCTTTGGCAGCTGCCTTGACTCCATATACATTATATCCACTGGAGCCGTTACCAAAAGGAACCTTGTTCAGATACGCTGTCATAATTTCGTCTTTGGTCAGGAAACGTTCGAGTCGGAGCGAGAGTAATATTTCTTTCACTTTCCGGTCCTCGGTTCGATCCAGATTGAGGAATACACGCCGGGCCAATTGTTGAGTCAGTGTGCTTCCGCCCGTTTGAACAGATTCTTTCAGCACTTTCTGTTTCACGGCTCGGAGCGTTCCGCTCATGTCTACACCTTTATGTTCGTAAAAATGATTGTCTTCAATCGAAATGACTGCATCAATAACCTTTTGCGGAATCTGGTCAAACGTGACCGGACGCCTGTCTTCTTCTGTTCGTAATTGACCGATCGGGCTGCCGTCGGCAAAGTAAGCAAAGCCTGTGATGGAGTTTTCGCTGACTTTTTGTTCAATCAGCGCCCTTGAACGGACGGGTTCGTCTTTCACAATGGAACTGACGTATCCCATCAGAGCACCGCCTACAAATAGTACCCCCATGAATCCCAGGACAACCATCCATTTGACGAAACTCCCCAGTCTGCGGGCAAAGCTGCGCTTGCGTGCAGGCTGTTCATCGGGCTTATTCTTATTAACATCAACCATTCAGTGTCTTCCTCCTTTTAACAGCACTTATTATAGCATAAAAAGGCTGGTTTGCATGCCTGAGAAATACAAGCAATGGTCGAAAATTGCCATTCTTTCTTGGATTATGATATATATCATACGGAATTGAATTACATATCATGAGAAGACGTGGAGAATTTCAGTAAAACGTGGAAGTATTAAGCATGCAAGTGTGGATGAAAATAGATGACTAACCATACGAAGGAGGCCGTATCCATGCATTAGGTGCAGGTACGACCTTCTTGTTCTTTCCCTGTTGTTTCTTCTGTAATAAAAAAACAGCTGCCGAGAAAATCTCGACAGCTGTTTGGAGTAAAGCTTAATGAAATTCCAACGATTAACGGTTGTAGAACTCGACGATTTGTTTTTCGTCGATGTCTTGGGACAATTCCGAACGCTCAGGCAAACGAATAAATTTACCTTCCAGAGCAGTATCGTTGAATTCTACGTATGCCGGAAGATGCGAACGGTTTTCAATAGCTTCCTTAACGGAAGAAAGACCGCGGCTTCTTTCACGCAGGCTGATAACGTCGCCAGTGCTTACTTGGTAAGAAGCGATGTCAACTTTTTTGCCGTTTACAGTTACGTGACCGTGGGATACCAACTGACGCGAACCAGCGCGGGAGTTAGCGAATCCAAGGCGGTATACGAGGTTATCCAGGCGGCTCTCAAGCAAGAACATGAAGTTTTCACCCGCGATACCTTGCATTTTTTGCGCTTTAGCAAAGAGAGTGCGGAATTGCTTCTCGCCCAAACCGTACATGTGACGCAGTTTTTGTTTTTCTTGCAATTGCATACCGTAGTTGCTGATTTTTCTCCGTTGGTTAGCTCCGTGCTGACCTGGAGGGAAAGGACGTTTCAATTCTTTGCCTGTTCCGCTCAGGGAAATGCCGAGGCGACGGCTCAATTTAAATTTAGGACCAGTGTAACGTGCCATGTTTAAAGTAGCTCCTTTTTAGTTGAAGTTCATATAGGGCTCTGTTTGCGCTCCAATTTGTTGATGCGGGCTATACCTCGCATAAAACGATCAGGAAAGTTCAGCCGCTGTCCTGAAAGCAACAAAAAGAATGAGGGTGACACAACCGGTAATGCCCAAATTTAAAGACCCATTAGTAGTCTTCATCAACAATTTATTTTACAGTTTACTAGAACCAAAGTCAAGCATGTGATAAAAGCAAAAAAACGTCTAAATTTGTCGATAGGTCATTAGGCCCAAAATAATGGGACAATTTTCTGAAATATGGATGCAAAAAACCTTTAAAGAGAGTAAAATAGATTGTATCTTAACTTTAAATGATCTTGTACATTAAGGTTATCGCATAGAATTTGCAGGTTTGCGATAACGTCTGCAGATTAATGCATCCGAGTGGATGCAAAAACGGTGCAAAGGAGCGCCTGACATGTTAGAACATCTAAGAAGTAAACCCGCCAGCTTGAATTCGCGAAGTTCGGGCGATTCCGCATCTTCTGCCGCTCCTCACGAAGCGCATGTATTCTGGATGCAAAAAATGGATATCACACCTTTTGATTTTTCATATCTGGGAAGCCTTCTGCAACAAGCGTATACCGACTGGTATACCCAACGACGGCCACACTCAGACAGATCATCGATAATATACAACGTATGGAATACAGAAGGGATCTGTATGGGGCAAGGAAAAGAAGGGGCTCCTCCGCTGGACGTACATTCGACTGTAATGCAATGTCTTGAATCTGGACAGGCACAGTCGTTACGTGGAACCACTGAAAATGGAGAATATCATCTAATGGCTGAGCCACTTTTCTCCAGGACAAACAAGGATATGTTTGCTGTCTTCACTGCTGTAACCTACGAGCAAAATCGAGATGACACGTCTGAAGCCGTTGTTCGATCGGAGGCATTGCATTATCGTACCTGCTTTTACCGAAGATTTGAATACATATTTATGACGGACATGTTACATGCTCATGAACAAACTGCCCGTGAAGAACACCGAAGGTCGATTCTGTTCCAAATCGTTCAACGGATGCATGACAAGATGGATGTGGACGCCATTTTGGATGAAGTGTTTGACAGCATCGACTACTTATATCCAACGACGGGCATGACACTGTATATGTCTCAGGATCAGAGCAGCCTTAACCCTCGTATCAAGCCGCTGCTTGTTCATGAGCGTGGAGAAGACATCTGTGTACAATCGTTCATGGAGGGCAAGCTCATTGTTGTTCGGGCACGTGAAGGTGAGCATCGCATTCTGGAGGTTGGCCTTCCTCTAAAAGGCAAGCAAGGGATCTATGGTGTATTTCACATTGAGATGAATGAGGAGTTAATGGAAGATTCCGATCTGCAACTCATTACGATGATGGCGGATACAGCCGGAACTGCCTTTGAAAATGCCAAGCTGCACGAGCAATCGAATATGTTAATCCAGGAACTTCGTCTAATCAATGATCTGACACAACGTTTGAATAAGAGCCTGCAGCTGATGGAGATCTATCAATTCTCCGAGCAGGAGTTGAAGGACATCTTTCAGGCTGAATCCTGCTGTATCCTTCAACTGGATGACACTACGAGTCATTTCGAAGTGATGTCATCCAATGTAAATGAGTTAAGCCGCAAATCATTTCCAATAGACTACGGAATCGCAGGGGTGCTGTATGAGACAGAAGAACCGCTCATTCTATCCAATTATGCGGATTATGATAAAGTGTCATCCGTCTTCATGGATATTACCGGTTCAATGTCACTAATAGCCTCGCCCGTTCGGGTGAATGGTGAAGTGAAGGGCGCCATTCTACTGGGACATCCCAAAACACAGTATTTTTCGTACGAAAATTATCGTCTGTTGCAGATGCTGTCCATTCATATAGGACTTGCACTTTCCAATGCAACACTTCATGCCGAGGTACGACGCTTGGCAAACCTAGATATGCTCACAGGGCTGTATGTAAGGCATTATCTGGATAGTGTGATCCATGAACGTCAGGCCCATGATTTCTGTGGGGCGCTGGTGGTCGTGGACATTGACCAGTTCAAGCAGGTGAATGACACATTTGGGCACCAAACAGGTGATCAGGTATTGAAGCAGGTGAGCGACATTGTAACGAGTTCAGTCAGACCTGAGGACATCTGTGCCCGATGGGGCGGGGAAGAGCTGGCCATCTATATGCCCCAGATTGGTGCTCGTCAGGCACTGGAATATGCCGAGATCATTCGTACGAGGGTTGCTGAAGAGACAAGGCCTCCGGTGACCGTATCCAGTGGTATTGCGGAATGGAACTGGATGGATGAGAAAGTCAGTGTGGAATCGTTATTTTACCGGTCTGATATGGCTCTGTATGATGCGAAGCATGGCGGTCGAAACCGGATCGTCATGGAAGAACAGGAAGTTACACGTTAAGAGAGGACTATTCCGATTGCGGAGTCGTCCTCTCTTTATTTTTTTGAAATGGCGATGCCAAAGGAAGGAAGTATAAGCAAATAAGGGAGGGGCAGGCTATGGAGAAAGTTGACGGAAGGGTGGAATAAAACATGTTGAAGCGTCGGTCTATACGTGGGCTATTGTTGATTCTAAGTATTGTTGTGTTATGTGCTCCTGGTTGTGGATTGTTAGAGCGTGATCGAAGTCCCGAGGAATTATTCTCACTGGCTTTATCAGGAATAGCAGGCAAAGAAAAGCTGAGTTTTGACGGGGAAGCGGGACTGCGACGTGAAAGCAGCGGGTTGTTCGAAAATCAGTTCAAATTTGAAGGCAAGCTGGAGGATCATGACCGCTTGACCTTGCAAACGAGACTACCTGGAGCTGTGACTGCTGCCGGAACGGGAGTAAAAGGAGTGAATGCCAAGGCTGTTAACAATAGCGGTCAACCAAGCGGATTTAGCGCTTCTTTTGTACGAAAACAAGGACAATGGATGGCTTTAACTGCTGAGCATGAGCCTCTCCGCGGCTCGCTGTCCCGCTTTAATCCCATTGCTCAAATGGAAAGTATCGATCGGTTGAACAAAACGATAAAGTCCGAATACGGTTCAGGCCATCGAACAAAAATACTGCGGATTGAACTCGAACCGAAAGATGCCAAAACCTGGGCGCTCGCGCAGCTTAACGACGAGATGAACGCAATCCGGGCAGAGTATATGCACAAGGCAGCTACAGTTAAGGGAGGCAGTCAGGAGGAGCTTGAGAAGGATCTGAGCAAAGTGTGGGAGCAAGGGGAAACATCGATGCAAGAGATGATGAAACAGGCCGAGGTACATACGGTGTATCATCTAACCGTGGATCGGAAAACCAGCTTGCCCTTGCGTCTGTCCTCAGAAAGCCAGGTGAGTTATAAGGATATGAACAGCAAAAAGAATAAAGAAGCCCTTGTCACAGATGTAAACTTCAGGTCCTATGAGTAAATAAATTGCGGGACTGCCTGCTGACGGGATGGTTGTAGCGTGCTACAATAGTATCGTAATTTACCGTTGTTCAATTCAGGAATGGCAGATGACAGGAGGAGTTTACAAGATGAAGGACCCAAGAATTCAGAAGCTCGCAGCCAATCTGGTGGGCTATTCTGTAGATGTACAACCCGGCGAGAATGTGCTGGTAGAGATGATCGGTACAGAACGTGATCTGATTAATGCAATTATTGAAGAAGTAGGCAAAAAGGGCGGTAACGTCTTTGTACAGCTGACTGACAAGACAGTACAGCGTGCGATGTTCAAAAATGCGACAGAAGAGATGATGAAAACCTGGGCAGAGATCGATCTGAACCGGATGAAACAAATGGATTGTTACATTGGTATTCGTGCTGGGGAGAACGTAAATGATCTGTCCGATGTACCGGAAGAAAAAATGAAAATGTACAATTCACTTTATTCCCATCCGGTACATAGCGAGCAACGGGTAAAACATACGAAATGGGTTGTGCTTCGTTACCCGAATGCAAGCATGGCACAGTTGGCTAATACAAGCACAGAAGCGTTTGAGGATTTCTACTTTGACGTATGCAACCTGGATTATGCCAAAATGGATAAAGCGCAGGATTCACTGGCTAACCTGATGAAACGCACAGACAAAGTGCGTATCACTGGACCGGGAACAGACCTGAGCTTCTCCATTAAAGATATCGGTGCAGAGAAATGTTCTGGGCAAAAAAATATTCCGGATGGCGAAGTGTACAGTGCCCCTGTCCGTAATTCCGTGAACGGAACGATTAGTTATAACGCGCCAACGCTTTATAACGGGGTTACTTTTGAGAATATCAAATTCACCTTCAAAGACGGTAAAATTGTTGAAGCAACGAGCAACGATACAGAACGTCTGAATGAAATTCTGAATTCAGATGATGGCGCTCGTCATATCGGTGAATTCGCGATTGGATTCAATCCACATATCCTGCATCCGATGAAGGACATTCTGTTTGATGAAAAAATCGCAGGCAGCCTGCACTTTACGCCAGGACAGGCTTATGAAGAAACAGATAATGGAAACCGCTCATCCATTCACTGGGATCTGGTGTTGATCCAGCGTCCGGACTACGGCGGTGGCGAGATTTATTTTGACGATGTATTGATCCGTAAAGACGGTATTTTCGTTATTCCTGAGCTGGAATGCCTTAATCCGGATAACCTGAAGTAGGAACAGTATTTTGCTGTTGCTAGGAAAGCGGATTCACGGTATCATGTAGTGGTAATTAATAGATGATACCAAAAGTGAAAAGACGGAGGGATTCCTATGTCGAGTAATAACGCAGCGGTAGTTGAAATTGCTCAAACAGCGAGCAAATTTACTTCTTCAATCGTACTTCATTCAGAGAACAAGTATATCGATGTAAAAAGTATTCTCGGGCTGTTTACAACGCTGATCAGCACGCACAGCTATGAACTGCACGTTCATGGCCCGGATGCAGCTGAAGCCAAAGCAGCTATGTCAGAAGTATTTGCCAAACATGGACTGAATGTGAGTATCGCATCCGAGTAATGGCACTAAGAAGCATCTCTGCCTATTATGGCAGAGGTGCTTTTTTGGCATGAGATCATTCAGGTGTACGGCAAGACCTCTGTAAAATAGGGAGATTAGGCAAGAATAAAGCTCTTCAGAATGTATGGTTATTTTGGTCAGGTTCTTGTATTAGCTCCTGATTTCGTCTAATATTAGAGGTAGAACGTCTTTACGCGATTTTTGGGACATAGGGGAAAAATGCATGACTTCATCTGATCTGCAGGACCAGTTGCACTTGAAAGCGATCAGTCTTCTTCAAGAAGATGCAGATAAAATACAGAAGCTTATTGAAGTACAGATGGAGAATCTGGCTACCCGCTACTGCCCTCTCTATGAGGAAGTATTGGATACACAGATGTATGGGTTCTCCAAGGAAGTCGATTTTGCTGTTCGTGCAGGGCTTCTTCCAGAAGGTGCTGGTAAGCAGCTGGTAAGCGCGCTTGAGCGGAATCTGGCAATTCTATATGAAGCTTTGAACAAGAAGAATGAGCAATAGCCTGCAATAGCGCGGGTCAGAATAGAAGGCATGCAGGTATTTGCATGCTTTTTTTGTGCGGTTGAATTGGTAGATAGGTTGGTGGGATAGAGGCGGAGGGATAAATGAAAAAAACAACCTGGAAAATGCGTTTCCAGGCTGCCTTTTGCGCTAAATGGTCTATCACATCGTACGAGTGAAGTATGTTATACCAGAAAGAACGATACACCCAAAATAATATACACAACCATCAGGAGCAGACCTTCGTACCAGTTCGTTGAACCGTCCTGGGTGATGGATTTGGCTATAAATACGGCTACGCCAATGGCTACCAGCTCAATCGTTGTAAACACAATGTCCATCGTTCTGCCTGTGAAGTAGCTGACAAATACGAGCACAGGAGCAACAAAGAGTGCGATTTGCAAACTGCTGCCGACCGCAATCTCTACGGCGGCGCCAATTTTGTTTTTCATGGCAAGCATGATGGCTGCACTATGCTCTGCTGCGTTACCGATAATGGCAACGAGGAACGCACCGACGAACAGTTCGCTGAGTCCGAATTGTTCAGTAAACACCTCAAGTGTGCCAACAAGCCATTCACTGACGAAGGCAACCATGACAGTGGCAAGAACGAGATAGAGAATTGATTTTTTCTTGGACCACTCGGGTGCATGTTCATGCGGCAACTCTTCATCTGCATCCACAGTGACATCTGCGAGATAGTTCTTGTGTGTGACCATCGAGAACAATAACCAAGCTATGTAAGCAAGGATCAGCAAACCTGCGACAATGAGACTGAGTGTATTGGTATCCTTCTGTGTGATGGAATGGGTATTCAGGAAGACAGCTGGAATAAACAGCGCAATGATGGCTACAATCATAAGAGAGCCGTTTAAACCGGCAAGTGATACATTGTAATTCTGAATTTTGAACTTGAGTCCTCCCGCAAAAATACTTAAACCAAGCACCAGCAGCAGGTTACCAATAATCGAGCCTGTCAAACTGGCCTTAACCATGTCAAACAGTCCTTCTTTGACGAGAAAAATGGCGATAATCAATTCGGCGGCATTACCGAATGTTGCATTCAAAAATCCGCCTAACCGCTGTCCGGCATAATGGGCTACATTTTCCGTGGCTTTTCCTAAAAAACCGGCCACAAAAATAACCGAAATGGCTGAAATGACGAATTGCAGAATCGAATCCCATTTCATGTAGTGGGCGACGGCGCTGAGCGCAAAAAAAGCAATCAGCAAAATGGATGAAATCCGGTTTCTCACAACTAACACCTCGGTTATCTAATTATTTTGTTTTAAACGACATCATAGAACGGTTTATGAGAATATTTTCATATTTCAATATAACCAAATCGTGGTAGGTTGTAAACGCATCTTTTTGAGTTTAATTTGCTTTTTGGGGTGGAAAGGATTTAAAATACGAGTAACGAAGTGAAGGAGGATGTGGCATGGCAGAACAACTTCAACTAGAGGGCGGAAACATCCGGATTGCCGATGACGTAGTGGCGAAAATTGCCGGAATGGCTGCGATGGAGACACCCGGAATTGCCGCAATGTCTGGAGGATTGTCAGAGGGCTGGGCCAAGCGCCTGAGCGGTAAAAACGTACAGAAAGGCGTAGGCGTGGAGGTCGGCCAGCTGGAAGCAGCCATTGATCTGCGCATCATCGTCCTGTACGAGACACCGATTCATGAAGTTTCCCGCATGCTTCAACAAAATGTAAGAGAAGCGGTAGAGACCATGACGGGATTACGTGTTGTTGAAGTCAATGTAAAGGTAGAAGGCGTATCTTTCAGAGGCGACGATCTGTAAACTTTAGCAATCCGCGATGGAAGAACAGCAGTACATTGAACCTGGTTCTTCATCTAGATAGACAACACCAAAAAGACTTCGCATCGAAATCGATGCGAAGTCTTTTTGTGTTTACTTCATTTTGTTCCAAAACCATTCGTATACCGTTCCTTCTCATTACCGAATTCGGCGAATGGATTCACGTGAACGAAGTGCGGGAGAGGTACGTGATGTTTGAACCGTCACCGACTTTGTTTTTTCTTCCTTGATGACGTCCAAGTTATTGGTACGAGAGATGCTGAGCAGAATACCCATGGCTACCATCATCACAAAGAGTGAGGTACCGCCATAACTGATAAACGGAAGGGTAACCCCTGTCACGGGAATGGTCTGGGTCACGCCCCCAATGTTAATAAAGGCCTGAATCGCAATTAATCCCATAATCCCAATACCGACCAGTGTCCCAAATGGATCGGGACAGCGAAGGGAGACGATAATGCCTCGCCAAATGAAGTAAAGGTAGACCAACAGGAACAGGGCAGTTCCAACAAAGCCCAGCTCTTCTCCAATGACGGAGAAAATGAAGTCGTTATAAGCATTTGGCAAGTAATGCAGTTTCATCGTGCCTTGTCCGATTCCAGAGCCGGTGATGCCTCCATCACCGATTGCAACAAGGGAGCGATAGAGATTAAGGCTTCCGCCTGTCGTATCGGATAATGGATTCAAAAATGCCTGAATCCGCCCGATTTTGTAGTTCTGTGCAGCCTCCGTAGTTGTGGTGTTATCTACAGTATCTGAAGAAGCCATAGAAGAAAACAGGGCGTTCGCTCCAAGCGCCAATGCTGCTCCCAGCACAACCAGCAGGATGGAACCCATAATATGTTTCATGCTGGCGCCACCTGCATAGATGACCAGACCGCAAGTAGCCACGAGAATGAAGCATGTACCAAAGTCCGGCTGCAGCATAATTAGCCCGGCAATAAACCCGACAATAACCAGCACGGGAATATATCCTGTCTTAAGATCCCTGAACCGTTCCCCTTTTTTGGTAATAAGTGCAGCGAGGTACAGAATAATAGCGATTTTGGCAAACTCTGCGGGCTGTATACTAAAGCCAAAAATGTGAATCCAGCTTCGTGCGCCGTTCAGCACCTTGCCTGAAACCAAAACAATCAGGAGTAATACCGTGGTGAACAGGAAAAACGGTGCATAAAGTTTTTTGTATTTGTTAAATCGGATATTCATGGCAAAAAACATGCCCACTAAACCGATAACCGCCCACATAAGTTGTTTTTTCGTGAAGTACAGGGCATCATTGTTGAAACTTTTGTTTGCAATTGCAATGCTGGAACTGGAGCTGAACACCATCACCAGTCCGAAGCCCACCAACAATAAAGTGAGGATTAGCAGTTGAAAATCCGGCGTGCCTCTCTTCGTTTTCGTTTGGGCCGTTTGTTGTTTCATGATTCGGCCCAGCCTAAGCTTCCAGCAGTTCTTTAAGCTGCTGTAATTTTTGGGCCGCCAGCTTCACGACTGGCTGCGGTACGGTAGAGTCATAATCCAGACCATGCGGAAAAGTTGCTTTTCCAAGATAAACAGCTTCAACTGCGAGAACCGTATCCGGTTTTTCGAGTTTGCCATCGATCGCACGGGTATTAATACGTACAAAGTATTCCGATTTGGTTTGTTCATCTTCAATTTTGTAGTCATATGTAGCACGATAATATTCCCATTGCCACCGGACAAATCCGACTTTCTCGGCGCTCTCATCCAGGTATGCCAAGTCGCTCTTCAAGCCATCCAAGCCTGTATTCTCAAAAATCATAAGCGTCTGATCCTCCTCATAAGCTTCCGAGAGTAAAATTCTCGTTCTTTTCTCTAGTTTATGATAGTATGTTTCCCCTTCCCGTGCAAGCTTTCAAGCGGTGATTCGTATCGGTTTTCTTCCAATTCTGCTACAATATACAGCAATAGGTTTCAAGAGGAAGGTTCGGGCTTGATGAAAGTCCCGTTCAGAGAGCGAAAGGATGGAGAGACATGACAAATAATATATGGTGGGATGATCTGCAGATCCACATGGTAGAATGGCGTCGTCATCTTCATCGGAATCCTGAGGTTTCCTTTCATGAGGAGAAGACATCCTCTTTTGTAGCGGGTATGCTGGAGAGCTTTGGAGTTGAAGTAAAACAACACGTAGGCGGGCACGGAGTTATAGGCTCCATCCGTGGGGACAAGCCAGGACCTGTCGTAATGCTTCGTGCGGATATGGATGCACTTCCGATTCAGGATGAGAAGGATGTGGAATACGCATCGCAGCAAGCAGGGGCCATGCATGCCTGTGGCCATGATGGGCACATATCCATTTTGCTGGGCACGGCACTGTATTTCAGTCGCCATAAACATGAGATTAAGGGTGAGATTCGTTTTTTGTTCCAACCTGCAGAGGAATTGCTTCCAGGTGGGGCGCTCAAGGTTATTGCAGACAGTGGACTGGAAGGGGTAGATGTCATCTATGGCATTCATCTGTGGACCCCACTTCCAGTTGGCGTAGCTGCGAGTACTCCGGGGCCGATGATGGCAGCGGCAGATGATTTCTATATTGAAATCAAAGGCAAAGGCGGTCATGGCGGCATGCCGCAATCTACAGTGGACAGTCTGGTAGCGGGATCGGCTCTTGTGATGCAATTGCAGACGGTTGTCAGTCGCTCGGTGGATCCGTTGCGTCCAGCAGTGTTAACGATTGGTACGATGCAGGCGGGGGCTGCACAGAATATCATCGCCGAGTCGTGCAAAATGACGGGTACGGTGAGAACGTTCGACGAAGAGACACGCAGTATCATGAAAGAACGTGTGCATACGGTCGTTGCTCAGACAGGGGCGATCTATGGTGCAGAGACACAATTGAACTATATTATGGGGTATCCTCCAGTCGTGAATGATGAGCAGGAGACGGCACGATTTTTCAGGGAAGCGGTGGATGTATTTGGTGCAGACCATGTACAGAAGTCACCGATGCTTATGCCGGCTGAAGATTTCGCGTATTACCTGCAGCAGATTCCGGGCTGCTTTATGTTTGTCGGAGCAGGTAACCCGGAGAAGAATGCCGTCTATCCGCATCATCATCCCAAGTTTGACTTTGATGAGGATGCCATGCAGAATGCTGTAAAACTATTTATAGCAATGGCTAAAGGATATACAGCCGAATGATTTGAGTATAGTTGGGCATCCTATTCATACGAAAGTATGAGCAGGGTGCTTTTTTTTGTAGGGTCTATCTAAAGGTTAAGGTAAGGTCGAACTGTTGTACTAAACAGGTTCAATTTCGGAAGACACCGGAACTGAACTTTTTGTGATGTCTTTCATTTAGAAAACTGATAGCACAATTTCAAAATAAGGAGGAAGCGGAATGGGGAAAACGGATGCCTGCATTGTCCAGCGGGATTTTACAGTATTGCTTGAAGTGGGTCATCCTGGATTTGATCAGGCCCGAGCTCAACTGGGGATGTATGCCGAACTGGTGAAGACACCTGCGGCTTTCCATACCTATAGAATTACTGCATTATCGCTGTGGAACGCTGCTGCACTTGGATGGAGTGCTGATCAAGTGATTGCAAGTCTGGAATCAGTGTCACGTTGGAATGTTCCTGCCGCCCTTATTCAGGATATCCAACGGATTATTGATCAATATGGAAAGTTGAAATTGCAGCCAGAGGCCGATCACAAGAGGATGCGTCTCGTGAGTGAAGATGAGGGATTGCTGGATGAATTAAGCGGTATGAAGACCATCTCGGCTTTTCGGATGGAACGTGTCGATTCCCATGAGCTCGTGCTTGGCGGGGAGCAGCGCGGATTGCTGAAGCGTGAATTGACCCGTTTGGGGTACCCGGTGCTGGATTATGCGGGATATCGGGAAGGAACAAGCCTTCCGTTTGAATGGCGAGCGAATACTTCAGGCGGAAGTTCAGAAGGTTTCGGGTTGCGACCGTATCAGCGAGATGCTGTGGATGCTTTTGAAGGTAGCGAGGGTATGGGAGGAAGTGGCCTGCTCGTTCTTCCCTGCGGTGCAGGCAAAACGGTTATTGGGATGGCCGTATTGGAACGTCTGCAGTGTGAATGCCTTATTTTGACCTCGAATACCACATCTGTGAGGCAATGGATTCAGGAATTGCAGGACAAAACAACGATAACGAGTGAACAGATTGGTGAGTATTCTGGTCAGAAAAACAGGTTAAACCTGTGACTGTGGCTACCTATCAGATTCTTACGCATAGAAAATCCAAAGATGCTGATTTTACGCATATCAAATTGCTCAGTGAACGCCAGTGGGGGCTTATCATTTATGATGAGGTTCATCTGCTGCCAGCGCCTGTATTCCGTGCTACTGCAGATATTCAGGCAACAAGAAGACTGGGATTAACAGCAACATTGGTGCGTGAGGATGGCTGTGAACAGGATGTATTCTCACTTATTGGCCCGAAATTATATGACATGCCGTGGAAAGAATTGGAGCAACAAGGTTGGATTGCTGATGTACAGTGTCAGGAGATACGTATCCCCCTCTCTCCTGAACTACGATCAAACTATCTGGAAGCTGAGGTGAAGCATCAGTTTCGTCTTGCAGCCGAAAATCCGGCCAAATTGGCTGTGATCAAACGGATATTGGACCATCATGAAGGGGTGCCGGCACTTGTCATCGGACAGTATTTGGATCAGCTTGAGAGCATTGCCCGGGAAATTGAAGCTCCCCTCATTTCGGGCACAATGTCCCAGCAAGAACGGGTAAAATGGTATGCAGCGTTCAGACGGGGGGAAATCAAAACGATAGTGGTATCCAAGGTTGCCAACTTTGCCGTAGATTTGCCAGATGCAGCTGTTGCACTTGAAATATCCGGAAGTTTCGGTTCAAGGCAGGAAGAAGCCCAGCGATTGGGGCGGATTCTAAGGCCAAAGTCAGGAGAAAATAAAGCTTATTTCTATGCCCTTGTATCTGAGGATAGTAAGGAACAGGAGTTTGCATTACGGCGTCAAATGTTTCTGGTCGAGCAAGGATATGAATACAAAATTGTTCAGGAATTGCAATGAAAAGATCAGTTCACATCACCAACTAAAATAATGGGAAAGGCAAGATAAGCCATGCATACACAAAGTAATCTAGATATGAATTCATTCCAAGAGCTATCATGCGTTGAAAGAACGGTACTTGGAGTGATTTTTTGCAAATATGCCGGACAACCCTTTTCCAACATGATGACACCAGCAGAGTGGGCAGCGGATGGTCTTAGCAGAGCTGAAGCAGTGACAGCATTTATAACACTTCGGCACAAAGGATGGATCAAAGCTGTGTGCAAGTCGTGGGGCGAACGTCTGTATTACATACCGGATTCACTGCTTTCTTTGTTAACAATTCCCTATGCAGCAAGGGTTGGAACGTTTGTTCAGCAGAAGGTGAATGTAATACAGGATGAAGATGCACTTCATAAGTCCAAATCCAGTAATGAAGTCCGAAGTGTGAAGATTGTTGGAGAGGGAAAACCCCATATTGCTGCTGAGCTTCTTCATGTATTGGCTTGGATGCTAAGAGAAGGTCAAGCGAAAGGAGGACTTCCATTAACAAGTAAAGGGACTATCCACAAGAGAATGGTGCAGCGATTAAGTCGCATGACAGTTCTGGCACCTGAAGACTTCTCTGGATTAGGTATTCGCTACGATCACGCAGATGTCTATCCAGTCCATGTAGCCATTATTATTGATATGCTGCTCCGTCTGGGTTTGATTGAAAAGACGCACAACCGGATGCAGGTGTCCCCTGACCATCTTGATCATTGGTTAACATTGTCGTGGTCTTCAATGCATCGAGAAATCTATAGTGTATGCATGGACCAATATGGCTTAGCAGAGCCCAATCTTCAGCATTTTCGTTATCAATTAATGATGTTTGATTTCCGAGAGAATGATTGGTTGAGTATTATGGCAGGAACCGTAGATCATGTTGGGTTTGAAGAGGCAAATGAGATTAGAGAGAGTGAAGGTGCTTCAGGATCAGGATCATCCTTTCTGACATTGATCCGGGGATGGCTTAATGCTCTGGCGGGTTTGGGGTATGGTGAGATAGGGGAGTCCGCTGAGGGAGAGTTATATTATCGTTGGCAGATTGAACCTGACATTTTAAAGGATTTTGCGAATGACGAAGCAGAGAATGCTGGGGGGAATTTGATTTTTGTTCAGCCTGACTTTGAAATTATGGTTCCGCCAGATGTAACCCCACAGGTCCGTTGGGTTCTGGAAATGGGTACAGAGCTTATAAGCCGTGATCGCATGTCCATATACCGAATGACAAAGGAACGAATCATCGCTGCATCAGAGCTCGGTCTTACAGCCGATGAAATGATAAACTTCCTTAGCCGATATGCCGGATCGGGTGTGCCTGAGCATGTGGAACTAGCAATCCAGCAGTGGGGACTGGAGGTAAACAGACTTCACATGGACGTAGGCCAGAACGTTGATCTGGATGAGTCGGTGGATAAAGCCAACAAAAAGGATATATGGACATATGAATCAAGAAGTGCATTACAGGAGAAGCTGAACCCCCAGGTTGGGGAGCCTTTGCAGATGAGTCCATAGTCGGAGCAGATGAGTTCAATATCGGACTTGAGGTAGAGAAGGAACTCTTTTATATGCGTGGAAGAGTAGGGCTCATTGAAAGCGAACTTAATCTGCATGCGTATGAACCGGATCACTCCATTACAGAGCAATCGGGTCTGTTTCCCGGATACGGAGAGATCCCGGAAATGTGGCATAACGAGTGGCGAGGATATCATGTGTCCACAGCTCGTCAGATTACTGCGAAAGCCATTGAATGGCAGACAAAACTGGGTCTGAAGCTGGACAGTGATATCGTTTATGTTATCCCCGATCAGATTCAGGGTCATGAAGATTGGACATTAACGGGCTGGTCCATATCAGATAGTGGGACAAATCACGCAGAACGTCGCTCTTTTTCGCCTAACGAATGGAATCAGATACGACTGATTATTCCGGACCATGCTCCAACTTGAATCGACTTTGCAAAAGCAGATCCCTTGTTCCCCTTATTTCTATTTGCAGGAAAAACTCTTCTTAACTTTTCGGGGATATGATATGATGAAGTAGTCTACGTTAAGTAGAACTTTATATATAGATAGGATGAATTTCATGAGCGTAGCGGAAATGAACACGGTCGATATGGCCCAAGTGTTAACGGGCGCATATGAACTGGGCGACATGATTAACCAATCAGCCGAAGTATCGGATTATTTATATTGGAAACAGCAAGTGGAGACGAACCCTGAAATTCAGGTGGGAATACGCAAGCTGAACGCCAAGAAGGAATTATTTGAAGAAACCCAGCGTTTTGGGCATTTTCACCCGGACTATCACGCGGCAAAAGATCAGGTTCAGGCTTTGGAGCAGGAGTTGGAGCGTTTCGAGGCGGTAGCCCGCTTTAAACAGGCGGAGAAGGCATTGGACGATATGTTGTTCCAGATGTCGGAGACGATTGCATTCGCGGTGTCAACGACCATTAAGGTACCGAGCAATGATCCCAATCCGAAGGGCGGCTGCGGTAGCGGAGGCAAGTGCGGTTGCAGCTAAGGCTGGATAAGAAAATAAATTCATGATAGACCGGACCTTTCCGAGGATCCGGTCTCCATTATAGAGAGGCGGGGAAAATGATGTTTGCGGAAAGGACAGGATTCATCATATGGGTCAGTGATTTGAAAGCGGCTCGTAATCTCGAAAAGTATGGTACCGTTCATTACATCTCCCGCCGTATGCATTATGTCGTCATGTATGTTAATGCAGAGCGGGCTGAAGATACGATGAAAAATGTGAACAGACTTTCCTATGTGCGCAAAGTCGAACGTTCTTACCGGAATGAGATCAAAACAGAGTATGCTAGCAAAACATTGGACAAAACAAGTTTTTACGGGATATAACAAAATGGTTTGGGAATGTATAGGGAACTTCTTTTGTTGCTACTGAACATTTCGAAACGATTAACCAGAGGGGTCCTTCGGGACCGCTCTTTTATTGAATTAGGCATAAACTGGATTTTGTGAAAAAATCTGAACTTACGCCTTGAGGTTGCGGGACTTATGTTGTAATATATTGGGTAAATAAATAGATAGAAAGTCCTATCTGGTGGAGAGTGATTCCCATGCGTGATAAGGTGATGCAACGTTGGAGCACGTACGAGCCTTTTTTGTGGCTCTTGGAGACAAAAAAGTGGCCGACATCGTCATTACCCATCATGCCAAGATGCGGTATGCAGACCGTATTGAGCCGGCACGTGATGATGATGACCATATTGCGGCATGGTTATGGGAGTGTCTGAAGCAGGACCGTATTACACCATACTACCGTAATGAGCAGGATGTCTACCTAATCGACGAGGATCTGGTCGTGGTTGCTGAATTTTCCGAACTTGAAGGGGAATATGATATTGCTGGCAATCCGCTTCATAAGATGATTGTCGTTACATTTCTGGGGAAAATGTCCGAGACGATTGAACTGCGGGATCTGAAATCGTATTATTCCTGGCTGAGACATTCAAGACGAATGACTCTGGTCAAGAACAGTCGCAAGCATAAGTGAGTTTGGAATAATCCATATTTTTGAATGAATAGATCCAGGTTACATCGCATGCAGACAAGCTGCATGCTTTTTTGTTGGAATTCAAGAAATCGGCTACAATGGGGAAAGCGTACAGAAGAGGGGCGAAGATATGAATTTTCATCAATTGCATATTTTTTATACCGTTGCAGAAAAGGGGAGTTTTTCAGCGGCTGCGCAAGCTCTACATATGACACAACCTGCGGTAACGATGCAGATCCAATCGCTTGAGGATTATTTTGGAACCAAGCTGCTGCACCGTTCTACCAAGAAAATAGAATTATCCGAGGCGGGTCGGACATTATTGCCTCATGCCAAACGCAGTGTAGAGTTGGTCAGACAGACCGATGAGGCAATGTCTGCATTTACGCAGATGCTGCAAGGGAGATTGCAGCTCGGGGCAAGCTTGACGATTGGTGAGTATGTGCTGCCACGGATGCTGGGTCCTTTTGCTCGCCAATACCCGGATATCTCGATCGTCATGAAAGTGATGAATACGACGCAGATTATGGACGATATCTTGAAGCATCAGCTAAACTTCGGACTCATTGAGGCACCAGTTCACCACCCGGATATGATTGTAGAGCCGGTCATGCAGGATGAATTGAAGCTGGTTGTTCCGGCAGGGCATGCATTGGCAGATCGTGGGGAAGTAGAGCTGGAAGATGTGCTTAGCTACGCATTTGTGCTGCGGGAAAAAGGTTCGGGTACCCGTCAGGTGATGGAGGATCAGTTACAAAAGAGAAATATAGATCCACAGGACATGAATGTGGTGATGGAACTTGGCAGTACAGGTGCCGTGAAATCTGCTGTGGAAGCAGGTGTGGGTATCACGATGTTATCTCCGTCATCGGTTCAGCACGAATTGGCCCTTGGCCTGGTTCATATCGTGGATATTCGTGGGCTTGAGTTTAAAAGACAGTTCTACGCTATACATCTGAAGTCTTCATTGCTTCCCCTGTCGGCAGTAGCTTTTCTGAATTATTTGCGTCAGCATGAGCAGACAGCATCAGAAGGACAGGCGGAATAGGGACAATAAATGCAGAGCTGGAATAATGCATGATTGATCCAAAGAATGGTGGAGTGCAATAAATTGCAATGGTCTGACCTATAATGAGCCGATTAAAGGGAGTTGTTATTTATGAATCATCATCAAGGACGTTGTGATCTTCATACCCATAGCCAAGCTTCGGACGGAATGCAGCCACCTGCCGAGAATGTGAAGCTCGCCAAACAAAGAGGACTGTCTGCGGTTGCGCTGACGGATCACGATACAGTAGCGGGTGTATCTGAGGCACAGCGGGTGGGCCGTGAATATGGGATTGACGTTGTTGCAGGAGTTGAGATCAGTACTCGTGCGGGCGGCAAGGATATTCATGTGCTGGGTATTATGTGAATACAGAAGATGAGCAATTTCTGGAGCGACTACGCGGGCTTCGGGAAGCAAGAGAAGAACGCAATCATCTGATCATTGCCAAACTGCAGGAGCTTGGACTTGAAATTAGCTGGCAGGAAGTCATTGATGGCCTTGGCCGACCGCTGGAACCGGATGAAAGCATCGGTAGACCTCATATGGCCGATGTGTTGGTACGGAAAGGATATGCCGCTGATATGAGGGATGCGTTCAATCGTTATCTGGCTGAAGGCCAACCTGGATTTGTGTCGGTTCCCCGAGTTGCACCGGAAGATGCATGCCAGTGGATTAAAGATGCGGGTGGTGCTGCGGTTATTGCCCATCCTGGTTTATACGGAGACGATGAATTGGTTCGGCGCATTCTGGTGGACTCCCATCCTGACGGGATTGAAGTGGTTCATTCGGATCATGGACCGGAAGAAGAGCACAGATATGCGGAGTTGGCACGGGAATTTGGGCTCATTCAGACAGGTGGTTCGGATTACCATGGTGTAAGACAAGGGGTAGTTTTCCACGGGGATCTGGGTAGCAAAACTGTAACCATTGATGTGCTTGATGAGCTTCGCGCTGCAGCTGGAAAGTCTTGATTTCCAAACTTTTCATTTTTGTGTGAGCCTCGGGGAAAAATCGGTTGTTATCATGCGGAATGAAACGGGAAAATAATGAAAGGACATAGAATGGGGTGACCGTTAGTCACTAGCCATGTCTCTATGTCCTTTTTTTGAATCCACTATAATTAGGTGATGGAATAATTCACCCAGGTGCCGCGAGCAGCTCCAAGACGTTCAAATAATTGCTGTGCCCGCTCGTTGGTTGCTGCTGTGATCCAGGACATGTAAGCACATCCGTGTTCACGTGTATACTGCTGACAGTGTTCGAATAGGCTGGCCTCGGCTTCGCCTTCTCTCCAAGCCTCGGTCACAAACAAGTCATTCATAATGGCAACGCGGTTTGCCTTCATCGTGCTATAGGTAAAATAGAGAGTAGCGAACCCGATGAGTTCACCGTCCTGTTCTGCAACAAATTGAACTCCTATCTGCTGATCAAGCAGGTTTTTGATCAAAAGCTCGATTGCCTGATCACCAGGCCAGGGGTTGTTATAAAATCCGACGACATACTCGTGTATTAATCCACTCAACGGAAGCAAATCATTAGGTTGAGTTGGTCTGATATGTAGAGTCATGGGACACGTCCTTAGAAGTTTATTTATAGAAAATCCCCCGAACATTCTTTTGTTCCGGGGGATTTTACGTTGTCTAACAGGATTGAAAGCAAGCATCCTATCCATTTTTGATGGTGGATGGCAGACTCTTAACCAGTTCTTCGTTTGGCGTCACAAACAGGGTCTTCTGGTGGTCATAAATGACAAAGCCTGGTTTGGAGCCACTTGGCTTGCGTACATGTCGGATAAAGGTGTAATCCACCGGCACGCTGCTCGATTCTTTGGCCTGACTGAAGTAAGCCGCAAGTTGAGCAGCTTCTTCCAGGGTAGCTTCGCCAAAGTCTGTGCTGCGAATGACGACGTGTGAACCCGGTATGTCTTTGGTATGCAACCAGGTGTCATTGGAAGAAGCCAGACGGTTGGTGACGTACTCATTTTGCAGATTGTTTTTGCCCACGAGAAGTTCAATTCCCTCCGAAGAAGTAAACTGATGCACTGTAGGTCGGTCGTTTTTCTTTTTCTTTTGCCTTTTTTGTTGCGGTCACGAAGATACCCCTGTTGTACAAGCTCCTCACGAATTTCCTCGATGTCGTTCATGGATGCGATAGACAGCTGCTGCAGCAGATTGTCGAGATAGTCGATCTCGTCTTTCGTTTTACCAAGTTGCTCATGAATAACAGCCAGACTGTTCTTATATTTGTTATATCGCTTGAAATAACGCTGTGCGTTGTCAGACGGTGTAAGTAATGGGTCAAGCTGAATGGTAATGTTGGCTTGATCTTCATCATAGAAGTTCACAAGCTCCACACTTTTGTCCCCTTTATTAACCTGATGCAGGGAGGCAAACAGCAGCTCGCCCCATAATCTGAATTTATCCGCATCGTCGGCTTCCAGCAGATCCTTGTTCAGATTGTCCAGCTTTTTGATGTTTTTACTGCGCTCATTTTGCAGAAAACGCAGCAGATCGCTCACTCTTTGCTTGACCGTATCCCGCTCAGCCTTGTCTCCGTAATAATCTTCCATACACTTGCTTATCGTGTCATAGGTTTTCTCCGCGTCCTGAATGCTTTGAAGCTGAACGGCTGAGAAAATCATTTTGCCTTTGGCATTCAGCCCGGTCACAGGAGTGTAGCTGTTATCTCTAACTGGCCCCATGATGGACTCAAAAGCATTCCATAGGGCATCGGCTTCGATTCGAGCATCCCCTTCGCTTGCAGCTTGATCAGCTCCTGGATCGGCAGATACCCGAGAGGTAATCTCTCCTGCGATCAGCGGACTAAGACCGCTGAATGAATTTACCAGCCAACGAGAGGCTTCTTCTTCAGCAGCAGTATAGCTATTTTTAAATTCAATGCTGCTCACTTCCAGTGGATTGCTCTTATGCTGCTCTGGTGGTTCGGTGTACGAAAATCCAGGCATAATGACCCGGTAACTGCTGATGGACGGAGTTACGTGGTGAATACCATCCAGAATCGTTCCCGTTATCGGATCGACCAAAACAATATTACTGTGACGTCCCATCAGTTCAATGATGATCCGTTTGACCGAAACATCACCCAGCTCATCGCGCTGACGCACGTCAATATGGATAATCCGCTCCATGCCAATCTGACGAATCTCCTCAATGATCGCTCCTTCACAGTGCTTGCGGAGCAGCATGCAGAACATCGGAGCTTCAGTAGGATTAACAAACGTTTTCTCTGTAAAGTGCACACGCGGATATGTTGGGCTGGCCGAAATTAGCAATTTGCTATTTCCACGCTGAGCACGGAGGGTCAGAACAACATCATGGCCGTTTGGTTGATGTATTTTGCTGATCCGTCCGCCCTTGCAGCCTTGCAGTTCATGTACGATGGCTCGTGTTACGATGCCGTCCAATGCCATTTTTTTCAACGTCCTCTCTATCTATAACTGAAATGAACACCGGGATATGTAAAAAAGAACCCGTTGCAGATTCGTATTCGTTTGCACAGCAAAAATCGAATTGCCACTGCGTGTATAACCGCAGACCTTTATTTTAGCTTATTCTGCCCATCAGGGAAAGGATTCGCCATGGGGTGCTAATTAGGGTCCTGTCCGAATACATATAGAGCAGGTAGTTTGTCCGGCATCGCGTACAACCTGTTGATGAGCATGCCGGTGAAGTAAGTTTGATGTTTTACAGAGGAAATACAGACTGGGAGGGAATTTTGAAGCATGGAACATACCAAGTGGCACCAACTAAGCGTTGAAGAGCTTCGCAACACTCTTGGCGTCAGTCTTGAGGACGGGTTAACTGAAGAGACTGCAACAGAAAAGAGGAAGGCAGCCGGTTCGAATGAACTGAGTGAAGGAAAGCGCATATCTCCAATTACATTATTGCTTAATCAATTTAAGGATTTCATGGTTCTGGTGTTGATGGGGGCCACACTGGTGTCCGGATTGCTTGGAGAATATTTGGATGCTGTAACGATTGTTGCCATTATCGTGCTTAATGCCATTCTTGGTTTTGTGCAGGAATTCCGGGCAGAGCGTTCCCTTCGTGCACTGAAACAATTATCGGCACCACTGGCCAAAGTGCTCAGGTCGGGTCAGGAAGTACATCTTACAGCCAAGCTCCTGGTACCAGGGGATATCGTGCTTGTGGAGAGCGGTGATCGTATTCCTGCCGATGTTCGCTGGCTGTCCACGAACAGCCTCGATGTGGAGGAATCTGCATTGACCGGGGAATCAGTTCCTGTAAGCAAACATTGCCATCCCATAGCTGCGGATGACGTGCCGCTTGGAGATCAGAAGAACATTGGATTTATGGGGACGATGGTCACTCGCGGTACGGCTAAGGGCGTTGTAGTTCGAACGGGCATGGGTACCGAGATGGGCAAAATCGCCGATCTGATCCAGAATACAGAGGAACAGGAAACACCGCTGCAACACAGATTGGAGCAGTTGGGTAGAATTTTGATTTTTGTCGCGCTTGGATTAACCGTCATGGTTGTTGTTGCGGGTATTCTGCATGGACAACCGGCAGTAGGCATGTTTCTGGCAGGGGTCAGCCTCGCAGTGGCTGCCATACCAGAGGGGCTGCCAGCGATTGTAACGATTGCGCTAGCTCTGGGTGTACAGCGCATGATCAAGCGCAAAGCGATTGTACGCAAGCTTCCTTCCGTCGAAACCCTTGGTTGTGCCTCGGTCATCTGTTCGGATAAAACGGGTACGTTGACCCAGAACAAGATGACAGTTACGGACGTGTGGCTGGAGGGACGCAGCATCAAGGTAACCGGGGATGGTTATGCGCCGGAAGGGCAGATGCTGGAGAATGGTCGTACCTTGGAGCTGAAGAGTGATCAGACATTGCGAAGAATGCTCCAAATCAGTGCGCTATGCAATAATGCCAGTATTATTGAGAGTATCGCGGATGACACGCCGAATAAAAAGAAAGGCAAAGAGAGCAAAAAGGATAGCAAGCATGATAAGCATGACTCCAAGAAAGAGCATAAAAAGGAAATGGTCAAGGAAGACAGCGTCGTATGGGAGCTGAAAGGAGATCCTACGGAAGGAGCACTTGTAACACTGGCTTCCAAAATGGGTCTTACCCCTGCTGGGCTCAAAGAGTTATACGCACGTGAGCAGGAATTCCCGTTCGACTCTGATCGGAAACGGATGTCTGTTCTGGTTCATCATCAGGGTGGGCGCATGATCTACACCAAAGGTGCACCGGATGTGCTGATTGGGCATTGCAGCTACATTTTGTGGGAAGGCAATGTTGTACCATTCACGGGAACACTGCGGCAGAAAGTCATGGCGGCGAATGAGAGCATGGCTGGGGCTGCGCTGCGGGTTCTCGGGATGGCTTATCGCGATGTACGGCCGGAAGAAAAAGTGGAGAATGAGCATGCTGCCGAGAACCAACTCGTCTTTGTCGGACTTGCAGGCATGATTGATCCACCGCGACGTGAGGCACGGGATGCCATTGCCACTTGCCGCAGAGCAGGCATACGTACCGTTATGATTACCGGCGATCATGGCACGACGGCAGAGGCGATCGCCCAGCAGCTGGGTATCCTCCCCGGGGTGGGTCTTCCCTTAGCGGCCAGCAATTGGCGGGTATGACGGACGAGCAGCTGGATAAACAGGTGGAGGGCATCTACGTATTCTCACGAGTATCGCCTGAGCACAAACTGCGAATTGTGAAATCGTTGCAGCGCAAAGGACATGTCGTGGCAATGACCGGAGATGGTGTGAACGACGCACCGGCCATCAAAGCGGCAGATATCGGTATTGCGATGGGGATTACAGGCACGGATGTGACAAAGGAAGCATCGGCATTAATTCTGAGTGATGATAATTTTTCTACTATAGTAGCTGCGATCGAAGAAGGGCGTAATATTTATGAGAACATTCGGAAGTTTATCCGGTATTTGCTGGCATCAAATGTAGGCGAGATTTTAACGATGTTTTTCGCGATGATGATGGGTTTGCCATTGCCACTTGTGCCGATCCAGATTCTATGGGTTAACCTGGTGACTGATGGATTGCCAGCGATGGCGCTCGGTGTGGATCAGCCGGAAAAAGATCTGATGGAACATAAGCCGCGTGGCTCCAAGGAAAATATTTTTGCCAGACGACTGGGCTGGAAAATCGTCAGTCGGGGTGTATTGATCGGACTTTGTACACTCGGCGCGTTTTGGCTCACCCTACAGGCCGCACCGGATCAACCGGGTCAGCTCATTAAAGCTCAATCTGTGGCCTTTGCTACTCTCGTGTTGGCGCAGCTCATTCATGTATTTGACTGCCGGAGTTCCCGCTCCATTTTCCACCGGAATCCATTGCAGAACAAGTACCTGGTGTTTGCAGTCATTTCATCCATCGTGCTGATGCTGGCGGTTATGTATGTAGAACCATTGCAGCCTATCTTCAAAACAGTACCACTGGGTATGCGCGAATGGGCCATTTCCATCGTTGCCGCAGGTATTCCAACCTTCCTCATGGGAATTGGCAGCGTGTGGGGAGGTCGCCGCAACCGTCGCCGGATGGGCCCTGAGCGCTTCGTACCAAAAAGTACAAAGTTTTCGGCATAAAATCAATAGCAATTGCTTATCGTTTTCGTTATGCTATCCTCAAAATGATTCGAGGCGAGAATCCTCGGCATTTTGCAGGATAGCTTTTTCTATTGGGGAATGATGGGTATGAATGTTCCTGGGGTATCCTGTAGAGGAGCAAGAATAACGCTTTGGCAGCAGACTGTCAAAAGGAGTGGGCAAGATGATGGAATTTACAAAAATGCATGGACTCGGCAACGATTTTATTGTTGTGTTTGGAGAGAAACAGCTTCCGGCTGATGCATCAGAATTGGCTATAAAATGGTGCAATCGATTTTTCGGTATCGGTGCGGATGGCCTGGTTTATATACTGCCTTCGGAGAAGGCGGATTTTCAGATGCGCATCATGAACTCGGACGGTTCGGAAGCAGAGCAATGTGGTAATGCCATACGCTGTGTATCCAAATATGTATATGATCACGGCCATGTGACACAAGAACAGATTACGATTGAAACCATCGGTGCCGGTGTACAACCAGTCAGCCTGAACATTCGAGATGGTAAAGTGGAAACCGTTCGTGTGGATATGGGAGAGCCTATCCTGAATGGCCTTCAGGTTCCAACAACCGTCGATGCCAATCCGGTGGTGGATCATTCCATTGAAGCCAATGGACAGGAGTTCAAATTTACGGCTGTATCCATGGGTAATCCTCACGCAGTCATCTATGTGGATGATGCTGTGAATTTTGATCTCTCGACATGGGGACCACTTCTTGAAGTTCATCCCATGTTCCCGAAAAAAATCAATGTAGAGTTCGCAACGGTTCGCGATCGCGGATATGTGGACATGCGTGTGTGGGAACGCGGTGCTGGCCCGACACTCGCCTGTGGAACTGGAGCTTGCGCAACCCTGGTATCCTCCGTTCTGAATGGACATACGGATCGAACAGCGGTGATCAGCCTCAAGGGCGGCGATCTTCATATTGAGTGGAGCGAAGCCGACAATCACGTGTACATGACTGGGCCTGCTGAAGTTGTTTTCAAAGGAGTCATTTCGTAAAGAAGACGTTTAAATGAGGAGGCCTGAGGCCTCTTTTTTGCATTAATAAGAGAATTCCTACTGGTTCAGATGGTTATGGAGACTGGATTTCACGAAAAACCTGTGTTTTTCTTCGTTTTCAGATGTTTTTTGTGTTACATTAGTATGAAATGATCAGTCAGGCGGGGGAAAAGGGATGAAGGCGGATTTGCGGAGTGTAATGCAGGAACGGGTCCTCATTGGGGATGGGGCAATGGGAACATTCCTGTATCAGATGGGATTCCCGGTAGGGATTTCTTATGAAGAGCTGAACTTGATTTCACCTGAAGTAGTGGCAGATGTGCATCGTCGTTATCGCGATGCGGGTACGGAAATTCATGAAACGAATACGTACTCTGCCAATTACGATAAGTTGTCCAAGTTCGGTTTGGAGTCCAAGGTGGAGGATGTTAACCGTGCCGGTGTGCGCATTGCCAAAGAAGTAGCTGGTGCGAACGGTTATGTTCTGGGTGCGGTTGGTTCCATTCGTGGAGGCAAGCGGACGAACGTTTCAACGAGTGAATTGAAGCGTTTCTACCAACAACAAATTTTTGCGCTGCTTGATGAAGGAGTGGACGGCATTCTGCTCGAAACCTTCTATGATATTGAGGAGATGGATATCGCCCTTCTGCAGGCACGCAAGTTGAGTAATCTGCCGGTAATTGGACAGTTTGCTGTTGAGGATGTAGGGCACACACTGGATGGTTATACAATGCCTGAAGCTTTCCGTATCATGCGAGAGCAAGGGGCTGACGTTATTGGTTTTAACTGCCGTTCCGGTCCAAACGGAATTATGCGCGCGATGGAAACAGTGTCAGGCCGTATCGGAATCCCGATGTCCGTATACCCGAATGCGGGTGCAGCGGACTACGTCGATGGTCAGTTCCGTTATGGAGCGTCCCCGGAATACTTCGGACAGACTGCCGTGCAATTCGCTGATCTGGGTGCGCGTATCATTGGAGGATGCTGTGGTACGACGCCTGATCATATCTCGGCCATTGCCAAGGCTCTTGTTGAATACACACCTGTGCCGATACTGGAACCAGATCCATCCGAGTCAAAACCGCGTATTATCCTGCATGAGAATGTAGATGAACGGTCTGGACGAGGTGGGCAGCCTACGATTGTGGATCTGGTCAAACAACGCCATACGGTCATCGTCGAACTTGACCCTCCGCGTGATCTCGATATTGCAAAATTTATGAAAGGTGCCGAGACACTGAAAGCGGCTGGTGCAGATGCGTTAACACTGGCGGATAATTCCCTGGCGGTTACCCGCATGAGTAATATGGCTCTCGGCCATCTGGTTCAGGATCGCACTGGATTGCGCCCCCTGGTGCATATTGCATGTCGTGACCGGAATCTGATCGGGACACAGTCGCACATGATGGGGTTTGATGCTCTCGGCATTAATCATGTACTCGCTGTAACAGG
Organism: Paenibacillus sp. 1A_MP2; assembly: GCF_052244825.1. NCBI lineage: Bacteria > Bacillati > Bacillota > Bacilli > Caryophanales > Paenibacillaceae > Paenibacillus > Paenibacillus sp. 1A_MP2. The sequence goes on from NZ_JBQQCS010000001.1 coordinate 2,743,697, forward strand.
TGACCCTGCACGATTTGGTGACTTACCCGGATCGAGCTCGGTATACGATCTGACTTCTTTTGAAATTATACGTATGATCAAGCAGTTGAACGACGGCGTGTCCTTCTCCGGTAAACCACTGAAGCAGAAGGCAGGCTTTGTTATTGGTGCCGCATTTAACCCGAATGTGAAACATCTGGATAAGGCCGTACAGCGGCTTGAGAAAAAGATGGCTTCCGGAGCCGATTATATTATGACGCAGCCGATATACGATCCCGAACTAATCGTAGCCATGCATGAAGCGACCAAGCATCTGGATGTGCCGATCTTTGTAGGAGTGATGCCGCTAGCCAGTGGCCGAAATGCAGAATATCTGCATAATGAGGTTCCGGGTATTCAGCTGTCGGATGAAGTGCGCTCCCGGATGGCCGGTCTCGAAGGTGAAGAAGGTCGGGCCATGGGTGTGAAGATCGCCAAGGAGCTTCTGGATGTAGCCACAGCGCACTTTAAAGGAATCTATCTCATGACTCCATTTATGTTCTATAGTATGACGGCCGAACTGACCCAATATGTGTGGGAGAAGTCGGAGCATGAATGTCCTACTTGTTTCAACCCTAATAATCAATTACAATAGTGTAACGGATGTGATGCCGATGTCATTCAGTATGACCGGATACGGTCAATCCGCCTTTCATTTTGGAGGCTATAAGGTACAATTGGAAATCAAGTCTGTCAATCATCGTTATTGCGAAGTGATGATGCGTCTCCCGAGAGAGTGGACGTGTTATGAAGATGGATTGAGGAAAAAGGTACAGAGCCGATTGAAACGTGGGCGGATTGATGTTTATGTAATGAAAGAAAAAGATGAAGACCAGGCTCTTCCCGCTGTTCTGAATGAGCAGGCGGTCAGGGCCTATCTTCAGGCCGCAGAGCAATTGGAGAGCCGCTATGGTATGCAGGGCAAACCGAGCATTATGGATATGCTGGCACTTCCAGAGGTCATGGTTCATTCGGATGGGACGAGTTCGCTTCCGGAAGAGCAGAAGGACGAATGGGAGCGTGTCCTGCAGCAGGGGTTGGAAGAGGCTTTGTCCGGTCTGGAACAGATGCGCGCCCGCGAGGGTCTTCATCTGGCCAGTGATCTGGAACGACGAATCAGTCGTCTGGAATCACTGCATACCGAGATGCTTGATCTTGCGCCGACTGTGGTGAGTGATCATCGCAACAAGTTAAGACAACGACTTACGGAAATGCAGGAAGAAGGCTCTTTCCCTTTTGACGAGCATAAATTGGGTATGGAAATTGCTATGTTTGCCGATCGTTCTAACATAGAGGAAGAGCTTACGCGTCTACTGAGTCACTTTGGACAGAGCAGGGAACTGCTGAAAAGTGATGAGCCGGTAGGCCGCAAGTTGGACTTTCTTATTCAGGAAATGAATAGGGAAGTTAATACGATTGGATCAAAAGCCAACCATTTGGCTCTGGTGAACCGTGTTGTCGAGATGAAGGCGGAACTGGAGAAAATTCGTGAGCAAGCGGCGAATATCGAATGAACGGTCATATTTCGGCAAAGAGTCGCATGTATAGGGGGAAGAACCTGATTATGGCAATCAAACTCATTAACATTGGATTCGGTAACATCGTATCGGCGAACCGGATTATATCCATCGTGAGTCCGGAATCTGCGCCGATCAAGAGGATTATACAAGAGGCAAGAGACCGTCATATGCTGATAGACGCAACGTACGGAAGACGTACTCGTGCCGTTATTATTACGGATAGCGATCATGTCATTCTGTCTGCGGTTCAGCCAGAAACGGTCGCCCATCGTCTTTCTTCGAAAGATGATGACAACGACGAATAAAATGGAGTGTAATATGTCTAAGGGATTACTGGTAGTGTTGTCCGGCCCATCTGGGGTCGGGAAGGGTACAGTATGCAGCGCTTTGCGCAAACGGGTGCCGGAATTGATTTATTCTGTATCGGCAACGACTCGTCAGCCTCGTCTGGGTGAGGAACATGGCGTCAATTATTTCTTCAGAAGCCATGAAGAATTCCTGAACATGATTGCTGAAGATCAATTGCTGGAACACGCAGAATATGTAGGGAACTATTACGGAACACCGCGTGATTTTGTGGAGAAAACGATTAACGAAGGCCGTGACATCATTCTTGAGATTGAAGTTCAAGGCGCGTTAAAAGTGAAAGAAAAGTTCCCGGAGGGGATCTTTGTATTTCTGTTGCCTCCTTCATTGGACGAGCTTAAAGATCGCATTCAGGGCCGTGGTACGGAAAGTCAGGCGACGATTGATCATCGGATGTCCGTCGCGGTAGATGAGATCAGTCTGCTGGAGCAGTATGATTACGCTGTCGTTAATGATGAAATTGATTTGGCGTGTAAACGAATAGAAAGCATCATTATCGCCGAACATTGTAAGATCAATAAATAATCCATTTGCCGCCGCAAAATGCGATAATCAGTGGAGCTGCTGACATAGGATATATAGGTAGAGCAGCTCCAATCTGATTAGCTAACCAGCGGAGCACCATGATTCCGTCAGGCGGGCAATTGTGATTATACTAATGCAAAGAGGTGTTTTGTAAATATGCTGTATCCTTCTATTGATGAAATGATGAACAAAGTCGACAGCAAGTATTCTCTTGTTGTTGCCGCTTCCCGCCGGGCCAGACAGCTTCGTGAAGGTGAGAAAACGGATTTGAGAAATGCCAGATCCCATAAACAGGTTGGCGTTGCACTTGAAGAAATTTATGGTGATCTACTCGTTGTCATCAAAGGACAGGACGAAGAGGAAGAAGAGTAAGCCGCCTGCGGCTGCTCTTCAACTGCATACGGCGTAAGCCGGATTTATTTGACAACCGCGAGGTTGTTATTTTTTTCTTTATTCATCCTTTTTAACGTCGTATATATCGGGGGATAACCATGTTGAACGGTAAAAAAATCGTGCTTGGTGTGACTGGCGGCATAGCCGCATACAAGGCGGCTACATTATGCAGCAGGCTGGTGCAAAAAGGAGCGGACGTTCATGTCATTATGACGAATTCCGCCAAACAGTTTATTACCGAATTAACGCTGCAAACCTTGACCCGAAATGTAGTATATAGTGATACATTTGATGAGCGGGAGCCTTCCGTGGTCTCGCATATCCATCTGGCCGATATGGCTGATCTTGTTTTGGTTGCTCCGGCAACAGCCAATGTAATTGCCAAAATGGCACATGGCATGGCCGATGATATGCTCTCAACAACCCTGCTTGCAACCACTGCACCGGTGATGATTGCGCCAGCGATGAATGTACATATGTATGATCATCCGGCTGTACAGCATAATATGTGCCTGTTAACCGAGCGCGGAACGATGATGATTGAACCGGGTGAAGGACAGCTGGCTTGTGGTTATGTGGGCAAAGGTCGTCTGGAAGAGCCGGAAACGATTGTCGATGTGGTCGAACGTTTTTTTGAACAGCAGGAGTCTGCCAAACGGGAACGCAATGAACAGCTTTCTTTGTTAAGTGGCAAGAAGGTTGTGGTCACTGCAGGAGGTACCATTGAACGCATTGATCCGGTGAGATATATTACCAATGATTCTTCTGGGAAAATGGGTTTTGCCATTGCAACGGTTGCGCGTGATCTGGGAGCGGATGTGACCTTGGTTATGGGAAATACCCAGGTTCAGCCACCAGCGGATGTACATGTAATCCCCGTAAAGTCAGCACAGGATATGTATGATGCGGTAGCGGGCCAATGGGATGATGCAGATATCGTTGTTAAGGCGGCAGCTGTTGCGGATTACCGGCCCAAGGAAGTGTACACGGAGAAAATCAAGAAGAAAGGCGATACGTTATCGCTTGAACTTGTTAAAAATATAGATATTCTTGAAACATTGGGCAAGCAGAAGAGCCATCAGTTTTTGATAGGTTTTGCAGCCGAGACGAATTCAATGGAAATGTATGCACGTGAGAAACTGGAACGGAAAAACTGTGATCTGATCGTAGCCAATGATGTCACCCGGGCGGGTGTCGGATTTGGAACAGATACCAACGCGGTGCACATATATGACCGTGAAGGATTGGTGGAAGAGCTTCAGGTGGTGGCGAAGGAAGAGGTCGCTCGCCGGTTGCTTTCAATTGCGGCGGAGCGCATTGCCGGGAGGAATTGATATGGAGATCGCCAAGGTTATTGTCGATGTTCCTGTGAAGCAGACGGACCGGCCCTTTGATTATCTGGTGCCGGAATCCATGCGTGAATGGATTGAGATTGGCAGCAGGGTAGGTGTACCTTTTGGTCATCGGACGGTGCAGGGGTTTGTCATTGATTTGGTGCCTCGTACGGGTACGGAGTCTTTCAAACTCAAACCAATTCAGGAGCTGTTGGATATCGTTCCCCGTTGTCTGAAGATTTGGTGGAATTGGCCGAATGGATGAGTGAGCGTTATGCCAGTAACCGCATTTTGTCTTTGCAGGTGATGGTGCCGACCGCGCTGAAAGGCAAAGCGGAACGGTATATTTCACTTGGAGATGCCCTTGACGGAGAAATGGCTGGTTCGGAGTCAGGTGAAGAAGTCCTTTTTGTGTGGGGAGAGGAATCGACATCAGAGAAAGTACAGCAAGATATTATTCGTTTTGTGAAGAGTCGTGGGCAGGTTCCCTTACAACAACTGAGTCGCAAGTACCCCAATCATGCTGCGCTGATCAAGAAGTTGTTACTTAGTGGTGTCCTGCTGGAAAGCCAGGCGATCAAGGACAAGCTGAATAAAAAAACGATGAAGTCTATTGATCTGGCTGTGGATGTGGCAGCTGCGGAAGAGGCGTTGAATTCGTTTCCTGCAAAGGCCCAACGGCAGAAGGAAGTTCTGGCTTTTTTGCTGGAGATGAAAGAACTGCTGCCCATGGCGATGAAAGAATTGCTGGCTACACTTCAGGTATCAGCGGCTACAGTCAAAGGGCTGGAGGAGAAAGGGTTGGTTGTAACGGAGGACGTCGAAGTCTTTCGTGATCCCTATCAGGGCCGTAAGTTCCGTGCGACGGAGCCACTGAATCTGACCGATGAACAGCAGCATGTGTATAACAATATCAATGGTCGATTGCAGGAGAGACGCCATGGCGTCTTTTTGCTTCATGGTGTAACAGGCAGCGGCAAGACGGAAGTCTACCTTCAGACCATTCAGCGCTGTATTGAACAGGATCGACAGGCGATTGTTCTCGTACCTGAAATTGCACTGACACCGCAGATGGTGGAACGTTTCAAAGGACGCTTTGGCGATCAGGTCGCTGTGATGCATAGTCGTCTGTCTGGCGGAGAGCGTTATGATGAGTGGCGTAAAATTCGGGAAGGCCAGGTGACGGTTGCCATTGGTGCCCGGTCAGCCGTTTTTGCTCCGTTCAGTCGTCTTGGCCTGATCATTATGGACGAAGAGCATGAGACTTCATATAAACAGGAAGAAACCCCAAAATATCATGCCCGTGATGTAGCGGTAAAAAGAGCACAGCAGCATCAGGCGGTCGTTGTTCTTGGTTCGGCGACACCCTCGCTGGAAAGTTACTATGCTGCACGTTCACAGAGTAATGATGATTTTGCACCACTTTTGCTGGAGATGCCAACCCGCGCACTGGGGAACAAGCTGCCAGAGGTGCGGATTGTTGATATGCGGGAAGAACTGAAGGATGGAAATCGCTCGATGTTCAGCCGCGCCTTGCACAAAGGGCTGGAGGAGCGGTTGGAGCGTGGGGAACAGACGGTGCTTCTGCTGAATCGACGCGGATATTCCACCTTTGTGATGTGTCGCAGTTGTGGATACGTTGCAGGCTGTCCCGAGTGTGATATTTCACTAACCTATCATCAGCGCTCCAACAATCTTCGTTGTCACTATTGTGGATATGCGGAAGCAGCACCAGAGGTGTGTCCGGATTGCGGCAGTGAGCATATTCGATATTTCGGTACGGGTACACAGCGGGTAGAGGAAGAATTGGCCAAGTTGTTCCCGGGTATTCGCGTTATTCGGATGGACGTGGATACAACGAGCGAAAAAGGGTCACATGAGAAGCTGTTGAAGCAGTTTCGCGAGAAAAGGCAGACGTTCTGCTGGGGACCCAGATGGTTGCCAAAGGACTTGATTTTCCGGATGTCACCCTGGTTGGTGTTATAACAGCGGACTCGGCACTCAATTTGCCTGATTTCCGGGCTGCCGAAAAAACATTTCAGCTGCTCACTCAGGTGGCGGGCCGTGCAGGACGGCATCAACTGCCTGGCGAGGTGTTTGTGCAGTCCTATACACCAGAGCACTATTCGATTGGGCATGCGAGCCAGCATGACTATGTTTCGTTTGTCCGTGAGGAATTATTGCATCGGCGCAATTTGCAGTACCCGCCATACTGTCGTCTGATTCTGGTGACGTTCTCGCATGAACAGCTTCCGGTACTGATCCGGCTGGCAGAGAACTACACACGAATATTGAAAGAAAAGGCGAATGCGGCTGGCTGGCTGGGAAGTCTGGATCGTTTCAGCAATGAAGCCTTTGACGTGTTGGGCCCGGTAGCATCGCCCATTCCTCGGATCAAGAATAGATACCGATTCCAATGTATGATAAAATGGCGGGGGGATGTCGACGCCATTGGACTGGCGCTCGCGACGGCCCGGCGTATGGACGACGATGTTCAGGCGCAGAAGCTGCAAATTAGTCTGGATGTAGACCCGCAAATGTTAATGTAAGCATTTTGTAGTAAAATGCGGATGCAAACAAGCGGTATAAACATAGATTAAAAACAACATGAATGATGGCTCGATCTTTAAAATCAGTTTTTGATACCTGCTACATAGCAGAAAATCAGTACTTGTTTTTGAATGAGCCTGATGTCCTGAAATTATGATGAGGATTAGGAAGGTGCTTACAACATGTCGATTCGTATTATCGTGAAAGAACCGGATGAGGTGCTACACAAAAGAGCTAAAGAAGTAACTAAAGTTACACCGAATGTTCAGAAGCTGCTGGATGATATGGCAGATACAATGTATGACGCAGAAGGCGTAGGTCTTGCTGCACCACAGGTTGGTATTTTGAAGCGCCTCATTGTGATTGATTGCGGAGATGAGCAGGGCCTGATCAAGATGATCAATCCGGAGATCATTTCGAGCGAGGGAGAGCAATTTGGACCCGAAGGCTGCTTGAGTATCCCTGGCATTAACGGTGATGTGCGTCGTTTTGAGACGGTTACCGTAAAGGGACTGGATCGTGAAGGCAAAGAACTGATTATTACGGGAAGTGGCTTGTTGTCTCGTGCGTTCCAGCATGAAATTGATCATTTGGATGGCGTACTCTTTACGGATATTGCTGAAAAGGTGTACGAAATTGCAGCCGATCAAACCGGGCCGCGTCGTAACTAAGGAGTGATTGATTTGAATATTGTTTTTATGGGAACGCCTGAATTTGCAGTTCCGTCTCTCGACATGCTTATCGCCGAGGGATATAACGTGGTTGGTGTCGTGACTCAGCCGGATAAACCACAGGGCCGCAAAAAGGTGCTTACACCAACACCAGTCAAGGCTGCGGCAGAACGCCACGGCCTGCCTGTATTTCAACCTGTAAAACTGCGTGCTCCAGAAGCTGTAGCCCGATTGGCTGAATGGAAACCGGATCTGATTGTGACTGCGGCTTTTGGGCAGATTCTGCCCAAAGCTGTGCTGGATATGCCCGTTCGTGGTTGTGTGAACGTGCATGGTTCTCTTTTGCCCAAATATCGCGGTGGCGCCCCGATTCAACGTTCCATCATTAATGGAGAGTCGGTGACGGGAGTTACGCTGATGTTTATGGCGGAAGGCCTGGATACGGGGATATGATCTCACGTGTGGAAGTGGCGATTACGGATGAAGATACATCAGGCTCCATGTTTGTAAAGCTTAGTGAAGCAGGCTCCAAATTGCTTCAGGAAGAAATGCCGCGTCTGGTTGCAGGCGAAACAACGGCTGTCCCTCAGGATGAAGCCGAGGCTTCGTATGCTCGCAATCTGACTCGGGATGACGAGAAGATGGACTGGAATCGAACGTCGCGTGAATTGTTCAATCAAATTCGCGGTCTTGTACCGTTCTCGGTGCATTTACGATGTGGGATGAGCAGGTCTTCAAGGTCTGGGCAGCAGCAAATCCGGGGCAGGCGGATCTACTCACGTCTTCGGATGCTGGACAAGCCGAGCCGGGAACGGTATTACAATTGGGCAAGAACGGCATTGAAGTTCGCACAGGTGACGGTTCTCTCTGGCTTACTGAGGTTCAGCCTGCGGGTAAAAAGGTAATGCAAGCTGCTGACTTTGCACGTGGCGGAACCCTGAAACCGGGAACGGTGCTGCAATGAGCGGAAATACACCAGGCCGCCCGTCAGGAACAGGTCATAAAGTCGCAGGAAATACATCCGGGCGCGGAGGAAACCAGGGTCGTCCAAACTCCGGGAAATCTGGTGGTGCAGGGAACAGGTCTGCATCCCAGTCTGCTGCAAATGGTGTCTCCCGCACTCCGCGGCCCAAAACCTCCGCGCGTGCACTCGCAGTGAAGGTGCTCAGCGCCGTTGAGCAAGAAGGGGCTTACAGCAACCTTGAGCTGAACCGGCGTTTGAAGGAAGCCGAGCTTAGTCCGGCAGATGCTGGACTGGCAACAGAACTGGTCTATGGAACGATCGCGCGTCGGAATACCCTTGATTATTTTTTGGAAAGATACGTAGCCAAAGGTGTATCCAAACTGCAACCTTGGGTTCGCAGCTTGCTGCGCATTAGCGTATATCAGATGCTGTATCTGGACCGTATTCCGGAACACGCCGTGGTGAGTGAAGCTGTCAATTTGGCTAAGAAATTGGGACATCAGGGTATCTCCGGTATGGTGAACGGTGTTCTGCGGAACATGATCCGCAATCGGGATGAACTGCGAATTCCCGAACATCTGCCTGCTGCTGAACGTATCTCACTTGAGCACTCTCACCCGCTGTGGATGGTTGAGCGCTGGATCAGTCAATATGGCGAAGAGAAAGCAGAAGCGATCTGTCGTGCAAATAATGAGCCGCCTGCGGTTAGTGTTCGTGTGAACACGACAATGACGACACGCGAGAAAATGATGCAAGAGATGGAGAGCACGGGGGCAATCGTGGAACCTTCCCGGCTTAGTCCCGACGGCATTCTCGTTCGCAGTGGTGGTAATATGGCACTTACGTCCTGGTATCGGGATGGCCTGTTATCCGTACAGGATGAAAGTTCGATGCTTGTAGCTGAGGCTGTTGGGCCTGAGGAAGGTGAGACGGTACTGGATTGCTGTGCAGCTCCTGGTGGCAAGACAGCCCATATGGCAGAGAAAATGCAGGACCGTGGACGGATTGTTGCCAATGATGTACATGCTCATAAACGTCAGTTGATCATGGATCAGGCGGATCGTCTCGGACTCAGCTGTATTGATGCGGTGACAGGTGATGCCCTTGATCTGGATGAGCGTTATCCTGAGGCATCGTTTGACCGCATCCTGCTGGATGCGCCGTGTTCCGGTCTGGGTGTTATTCGCCGCAAGCCGGATGTCAAATGGACCAAAACTGCTGAAGACATTCAGGATATCTCCAATCTGCAGCGTGAACTGCTGGATCGGGTTGCACCACTACTAAAGCCAGGTGGTATTCTGGTATATAGCACGTGTACAATCGAGCCTGCGGAGAACGAGCATAGGGTTGCTGACTTTTTGGACCGGCATCCGGAATACAAGGCGGCTGAAGAGTCAGCTTGGTCTGGTCTGGAAACAGCCGAGTGGAAGGTTGTGAACGGTGGTGTGCAGATTCTGCCACAGTACGCTCACAGTGACGGTTTTTTCATTGCCAGGTTGATAAGGATAGCGGATTAACAGTTTAATAGAGCACTGAAGGACAGCCGCCGAGGGGAACTTCGGCGGATTTCTTTGTGATAAGACTGAGGGTTAATGATCAGTTAAAAGTGATGATAGGGTGCGATGCAGGCATTGAGGTGTTATAATGCATGAAGTAAAGGCATCAAGGGTATACATGGATGTAAAGTGGTCTTTGTGATAGAATAGGACGAATGGAACGAAAAAAAGGAAGCCAAACGAAAAGAAAAGAAGGAATAGGTGTTGACAACAAAATGAAACCTTTTATATATGATTATTCCCTGGAGGAGCTGCAACAATGGGCTATTGAGAACGGGGAACCGGCATTTCGCGGTGGTCAGATCTTCGACTGGATTTATGTGAAACGTGTGAATGATTTCAGTGAAATGACGAACCTGTCCAAAGCGCTCCGTGAAAAGCTGACTGAACAATTTGAATTTGTTACACTTACTGAAATTACGAAATTTGAATCCAAGGATGGAACAGTGAAATTCCTGTTTGGTTTGCATGATGATCATGCGATCGAAACAGTTATTATGAAACACAACTATGGTAACAGCATCTGTGTAACGACACAGGTTGGATGCCGGATTGGCTGCACGTTCTGTGCCTCCACGCTGGGCGGACTCAAGCGTAACCTTACAGCTGGCGAAATTGTCGCTCAGGTTGTGCAAGCCCAAAAAATTCTGGATGAACGCGGTGAGCGGGTCAGCAGTATCGTGATTATGGGTTCAGGGGAGCCTTTTGAAAACTATGAAGCCACGATGACGTTCCTGCGAATCATGATTCACGAAAAAGGGCTGAATATCGGTCAGCGCCATATCACCGTGTCTACCAGTGGAATCGTACCGAACATCTATAAATTTGCAGATGAAGATACGCAGATTAACCTGGCGATTTCCATCCATGCGCCAAATGATGCTTTGCGTTCCAAGTTGATGCCGGTAAACCGCCGTTTTCCTTTCGAAGATGTAATGGAGTCTTTGCGTTATTATTTGGCCAAAACGGGTCGCAGAATTACGTTTGAGTACGCACTTATCGGCGGTGTGAATGATCAGCCGGAACATGCGGCAGAATTGGCAGGCGTGCTTAAGAACATGCTGTGCCACGTAAACCTGATTCCGGTCAACCATGTACCTGAGCGCAAGTACGTAAGAACATCCAGAAGCGACATTTTCAATTTTCAGAAGATTCTCTCGGAGCAGGGTGTTAATGTAACCATTCGTCGTGAACAGGGACATGATATTGCTGCCGCTTGCGGTCAGCTTCGTGCAAAGCATATGGAGTTGAGGTGAGAACGTTTTGATCAAAACAGTTCATGTGAGCCATATCGGACGGGTGCGTTCGGTGAATGAAGATTCAGCCTGGATTCGAAATCTCGATACAGGTTATATTCTGGGTATTGTTGCCGATGGTATGGGCGGTCATCTTGCAGGGGATACGGCGAGCCGTCTGGCGGTCGAGACGTTGGTGCAGGATCTGGGGACGCTTGAGCCAGGTCTTTCACATGCGTCTTTGTCAGCCGCATTGAGCGATGCTATTTTGCATGCCAACGAAGTGATCTTCCGCACGGCGTCTACGGATGATAATTACCATAACATGGGGACCACCGTAGTTGCGGCATTGCTGAATGATACGGAAGGCGTTATTGGTCACATCGGTGACAGCAGGGCATACAAAATTGCAAATAAACATGTGATCCAGTTGACCGAGGACCATACACTGGTGAATGAATTGTTCAAAAATGGTCAGATCAGCAAAGAAGATGTCTCTCATCATCCGCGTCGCAATGTGCTCACACGTGCACTTGGGACAGATGCTGAAGTGAAGGTGGATCTGGATACCGTCAAGCTGGAAGAAGGCGAAGTTCTTCTCTTGTGCAGCGACGGGCTTAGTAATCTGGTCAGCAATGAGCAGATCATTCAGGTCGCAGGTAATCTGGAACTGGCGTTGGAAGATCGGGCTGATCGCTTACTTCAGCTGGCTTTGCTTGCGGGTGGAGATGACAATATCACGATAGCTTTGTTTGAACTGCAAAAGGAAGGTTCCGTGATATCGGAAACGGGGTGTGAGTCATGATTGGGCACCAGCTAGGCGGACGCTATGAAGTGATCGAGCGTGTCGGCGGCGGCGGCATGGCTCTTGTGTATAAGGCCCAGGATCTGTTGCTCAACCGGAATGTTGCCATCAAAGTGTTAAGACAGCAATTTGTCCACGACGAAGAATTTATTCGCCGTTTCCGCAGGGAAGCACAATCCGCAGCATCGCTGTCTCACCCTAACGTGGTCAGTATCTATGATGTGGGTCAGGAAGATGAAGTTCACTACATTGTTATGGAGTATGTCGAAGGCAAAAACCTGAATGAAATTATTAAAGAACGGGCGCCTTTGCAGGTGGACGAAGCGGTTCGAATCGCCTCCCAGATTGCAGATGCTCTCGATCATGCACATCATAATCAGATCATTCATCGGGATATCAAACCCCATAATATATTGATTGGCCGTAATGGTCGTGTGAAAGTAACAGATTTCGGGATAGCTCGTGCGGTTACGTCCACAACGATTACACAGACCGGCTCGGTAGTCGGTTCCGTTCATTACTTCTCACCTGAGCATGCCAAAGGCATCGTGACTGGCGAGAAGTCGGACTTATATTCTCTAGGTATTGTACTCTATCAAATGCTAACTGGGCAGCTTCCGTTCCTGGGAGAAAGTCCGATCAGCGTTGCTTTGAAGCATTTACAGGAAGAGTTTGATGAACCGCGTAAATTCAATCCGCTGATTCCGCAAAGCGTGGAGAACGTTATTCTGAAATCCATGCGCAAAAATCCGCAGGAGCGTTACCAATCTGCGAAAGAAATGCAGACAGATCTGGAAACCTGCCTGATGCCGGAAAGACGTAATGAAACGAAGATTGATTTTCCGGATGAGGATGATATCGATCAGACACGTGTCATGCCGGCGATCAAGCCGGAGCCGCGTGGGGTCACATCTACAGGTGCTGCACCCGTGATAGAGTCTGACGATGATCACAACAAGGGCAAACCCAAAACAAAGAATTGGAAGAAGCCAGCGCTGCTGATCTCGTTGACGGTGCTTATTCTCATCGCGATGGTTGGAGTTGTATGGTACGTGAAAGGCATGCTTGTTGTGCCTGATGTGAAGGTGCCCAATGTTGTGAGTCAGACCGAAGAAAAGGCTCGTCAGATGCTGCAGGACAGCGGGCTTGTTGTCAGTGATAATGTCATCCGGGAGTACAAGGAAGGCATTGAGCCGGGTATTGTATTCGATCAGAGCAGGGATGAAGGCGATATCGTCAAAGAAGGCTCTGAGGTCCAGCTGAGTGTTGGGGCGGAAAAAGAACTGACCAAAATGATCAGCGTTGAAGGCAATACCTATGATGAGGCTGTCAAGAAGTTGATCGCTCTTGGTATCAATGAGGATCAGATCAAACGGAAGGATGATTTCTCGAATGACATTGCATCCGGGAACGTGATCTCCCAAACTCCTGGAGTCGATGTAGAATTCGATCCTAAAGAGACTGAAATTGTTTTGACTGTTAGCAAAGGCGCTAAAACCGTCAAAATGCCTGATCTGAAAAATAAGACCCGCAGCCAAGCTGAGGAATTGATCAGGTCTGCCGGGCTGGTGCTTGCTCAGGTACAGGAAGAATCCAGCTATACGTTTGAAAAGGGAAGAGTTACGCAGCAATGGCCTGTAGAAGCCGGCACAGATGTGAATCCGGGTGATAAAATCACCATATTTATCAGTACAGGATATCCGCCAGAGGCACTGAACTACGACTATAACATCAACGTTTCACCAAAAGAAGAAGGAAAAAGCAGCAAAATTCGAATTACTTTCGAGGATGCTCGTGGAAAGAATCAAGAATGGGGAACACGGACCATCAAGTCTGCCCAATTGCTGACCATTCCGCTTATTTTGGCTCCAAATGTGGATGGTGTGGTTTCGGTCTATCGGGATGATCAATTCCTGGATACGTATTTGGTTTCCTACAGCGAGGCCAAAAATGGAACGGTTGTTGTGCCTACCATCGAGCCTGAGAAGGGTGCTCAGCAGCCACCGCCTGATGAAACCGATCCAGGCAAAGTTGACGAAGAAACGGTTGATCCTAACCAGGAGGGTGAGCCTGATACACCTGTGGATGGTGAAGTGGACAACGAAGAGGGAGATACTTCGGCTATGAATAAGGAAGAGGGTCCCTCCAAAGGCAAAGGCAAGGATAGCAAGAAAAAGGAAGTCGTTAACGCATCGAGCCGTCCGTAAGGACGGCTTATTGCTGAGGTTCAGGGTGCGTGTACTGTAAATTAAAGGAGGGCGACGGAGCTATGCCAGAAGGTATCATCGTTAAAGCGCTAAGCGGTTACTATTATGTCATGCCAGTGGAAGACAGCGGGGTGCCTTCGGTTGAAGGCTCCGCCGTTCAATGCCGGGCCAGAGGCATATTCAGAAAACGGGGTACCTCACCGCTTGTGGGTGACCGTGTCAGCTACATGCTGACAGAGAACGGGGAAGGAACAGTAGATGAGATTCGAAAACGTGAGACGGAGTTGATTCGTCCCCCGGTAGCCAATGTAAGTCTGGCTGTTCTGTTATTTTCCGTGAAGGAACCGGACATGAATCTCAATCTGTTGGACAAATTTCTGGTACATATCGAGCAAGCCGGACTGGATGCACTGATTGTGCTCACCAAGCAGGACCTGGCTGATCCGGAAAAAGATGCACGTGATACAGTAGCTGAAGTAAAGGCATTATACGAGCAGATCGGATATGAAGTTATCTCGACCAGTTCACGAACCGGTGAAGGCAATGAACAACTCAAGAAGCGTCTTGCCGGCAAGATTAGCGTATTCTCCGGGCAATCCGGTGTAGGTAAATCTTCCATGCTAAACGCCCTGATGCCAGGCCTGACGCTGGAGACCAGTGCAATCAGTATGCGTCTAGGCCGAGGGAAACACACCACCAGGCACGTGGAGCTCATCCCCCTGGATAATGGTGGCTTTGTCGCCGATACGCCGGGATTCAGCCAACTGGACTTTCTGGAGATTGGTGTGGAGGAGCTATCCACTTGTTTCCGGGAGTTCGCTCAATATGCGGACCAGTGTAAGTTTCGAGGCTGTACGCATACGCACGAACCAGGTTGCCGAGTGCTTGCAGCCAAAGCGGAGGGAATGATCTCCGAAAGCCGTTATCACCATTACGAACAATTCCTTACAGAAATGAAAGACAAGAAGCGGAGGTACTAACATGATTAAAATTGCCCCATCTATTTTATCTGCGGATTTTGCCCGTCTCGGCGCGGAAGTGGCGGAAGCCCAAGCTGCTGGCGGAGACTGGATACATGTTGATGTCATGGACGGTCATTTCGTCCCTAATATTACGCTTGGACCTGCGATTGTAAAAGCGATCGCTCCACATACAAGCTTGCCGCTTGATGTTCATTTGATGATTGAGAATCCGGAGCGTTATGTCGAGGAATTCGCGAAAGCTGGTGCTGCCGTCATTACGGTTCATGCCGAGGCTTGTGTGCATCTGCACCGGGTTATTCATCTGATCAAGGAGCAGGGAGTCAAAGCAGGGGTTGCCCTTAATCCGGGGACTCCGGCGAGTGCTATTCAGGAAGTGCTGGACGATGTGGATATGGTGCTTGTCATGACCGTAAATCCAGGTTTTGGTGGACAGGCTTTCATCTCCGGCACCATGAACAAAATCAAGCAAATTCGCAGCTGGCTGAACGAAAAAGGACGTCATGATGTGCATATTGAAGTGGACGGCGGTATTGCTGCCGACACGGCTCCACTTGTGGTGGAAGCGGGAGCGGATGTGCTTGTTGCGGGAAGTGCTGTATTTGGACGTGAGGACCGGGCTGCTGCGATTGCAGAAATTCGCAGTAGCTACGGAGGCTAAGCATGAACCTCAAGGAGACGCTGTGGACAATGGCTGCGAGTCTCGTTACGGGACTGGTGCTGGCTATGTTTGCGGTTATTCAATCCCCTTATAATGCGATTACGTCATTGATCGGGGTTGGTGTTGTCATTATGTACTTCCGCAAATTTGACCGTACAGGACTTCGGGTTACTTTTGTGATATTCAGCATACTGTATTACTTATTGAGTGTATTCATGATTGCTGTCTATCAATATATCCCTACCCAAACCTAAATGACCTGATAAACGGGCTCGTCATTGTGGAATAGGGACAGAGGGTTCCGCATAAATATGGTTACATGAGCAGGTTTCTCATGTAGCCTTTTTTGTCGTGTTTAACGTAAAGAAGGCCTGGAGCATAAGATACGGCGGATGCATGAGCATGATGGGGAGGGTGAAGTATGAAATTTTACACATTCAAACTGCCGAAGTTTTTGGGAGGGTTTGTAAAGGCAATTCTTAATACGTTTCAAAAGAACTGACATGATTAAATGGTTACATTGGCGAATACCGCCGCTTTGGCTTCAGGATCATCTGGAATTCGGACCTGCGAAGCGCCATGCGGCGGCCATTCACATGCTGATGTGTGTATTCATGATTTTATTTCTGAATACCAAAAAAGCACCTGCAAGGAACAAGGTGCTTTTTGCTTACCCGATTTATAGTAGCTGTGCGTGATTATACGCGAGTCACTTTACCGGCTTTCAGTGCACGGGTGCTTACGTATACACGTTTTGGTTTACCGTTCACGAGAATACGGACCTTCTGAACGTTTACGCCCCAAGAACGACGGTTACGGTTGTTAGCGTGGGATACGTGGTTACCGGTGCCCGGTTTCTTACCTGTCACATAACATTTGCGAGACATAGATTACACCTCCTATCCTAAAATAACCAGTTGCCCTCCGGAGACACGAATGTCATTCCATACGGACTAAAATTGTTCTTCCTGACCGCAATGGCCAGGTTCCAGTAGCTAATGGTGTGTTCAAGCCGGCATAGCCGGATCATTTCCATTACTAAACCTGCATAAAACAATACTTGAATATAATATCATATTGAAAAAAGCTTCGTCAACTGATCCAAAAACTTTATTTATTTCTCCTGTCTAATATAGTACAATGTTGAATAGTCCATAATACAGTGGTGAACAGGCTGTTGCCGCGGGGTAGCCGGAGAAAAAACCGGCCTTAGAGGTCGGTGGTCTGCTTTTTTGGCAACGCTGTGAGCTGCGGCATTCCATCATTGGCACCAGTCTCCATGCGGCATTCATGCCGGCTCTTGATACCGGTGCATATCCGTATGCCCCGAATTAGGGGTTACAGAGCAATTGCAGGATATCGGTTGCCCGGCCGCCCAGACCGTTAATCCGGCTGACATTATGTATTGTATGCCTGTGCCGGACAAGGTATGGACGAAGAATAACGCGATATGCGTTTGCGCATGAACAGACCAGATACATCTTGGTGCAAGATGTTCGTGTATCAAGCTAGGAAGGGGAATTCTCACTTGAGTATACGTTCTTTAAATGGAACAGATTTCACCGCAATGGTACTTGCCGGAGCGGAACAACTTGGACAGCATGCAGAGCACGTCAATTCCCTGAATGTTTTCCCTGTGCCGGATGGCGACACGGGAACGAACATGAATTTGACAATGAGTGCAGGAGTCGCAGAGATTAAACGTAAAAGTTCTGCCTCCATCGGAGAAGCTGCCGGTATTTTATCGAAAGGCCTGCTTATGGGTGCACGGGGAACTCCGGAGTAATTTTATCTCAATTGTTCCGTGGATTCAGTCGTTCAGCTGCTCCTTACGAGGAACTGAATACACTCCAGTTCGCCGCAGCCCTGCAGAACGGTGTGGACGCAGCTTACAAAGCTGTAGTGAAACCCGTTGAAGGGACCATTCTTACCGTAGCCAAGGAAGCGGCGAAACATGCCAGCTACTACGCAAGACGGACGAATGATATAACTGAATTAATGAATGAAGTTTTGTTAAAAGCAAAAGAAGCACTGGCAATGACTCCGGAACTGCTGCCTGTATTGAAACAGGTCGGCGTTGTGGATTCAGGTGGCCAGGGGCTTGTATATATTTACGAGGGCTTTATGGACGTTCTGTTGCAAACGGACGGGGCTAGTCGCACATCCTTTCAGAAAGACGTACAGCCAACCGTAGCTTCATCTGCATTGAAACCGGCTGCACCGTCAGAAGTAATTCCTGCGAAGCCTGCACAGCAGGTAATCGTGCCGGAGATGCCAATGTCTGCTCAGGCGAGACTGGAAACGGAAGATATTGAGTTCCTGTATGACATGGAGTTCTTTATTAATCGCGAGCTGGGAGAGAACGCAGGCGTTGCATTCGATGACGAGGCATTCCGGAAAGCGTTGTCAGTTAACGGAGATTCCATCATTATTATTGCTGACGATGAAGTGATTAAGGTTCACGTGCATTCCAAGACACCTGGAGATGTATTAAACCTGGCCCTCCGTTATGGAGAAATCACACAAATTCACATTCTCAATATGCGTGAGCAGCATCGTGATCTGCTGACTGCTGGCATGGACATAGCGCCATCGCCTGAATTGTTCGCAGAGATCCCGCCTGAAGCAACACGCAGTCTGGAGCAAGCGGAGCCACCAGCAGATGAGATGGCGCCATATGGCTTTATCGCGGTATCTTCCGGGGATGGCATTGCAGAGATTTTCAAGAGTCTCGGCGTGGATGTTGTTCTGTCTGGTGGACAGACGATGAATCCGAGCACTGAAGATTTTGTGAAAGCGGTGCGTTCGATTGCAGCGGAACAGGTATTTATTTTGCCGAACAACTCCAACATTGTACTTGCTGCGCAGCAGGCTGGAGAGTTGCTTGAAGATGAGCGCCGAATTACTGTCATTCCGAGCAAGACGATTCCTCAGGGCATGGCAGCTGCTTTTGCTTTCCAGGAGGATGAGTCTGCGGAAACCAACCGTGACCATATGCTTGAGGCGATTAGCCGGGTACAGTCTGGTCAAGTGACTCATGCGGTCAGAGATACGCAATATGATGAGCTTGATATCAAAGCTGGACACTACATCGGTATCCACAATTCCAAGATCGTGGCAACAGACGAAAGCATGCTGCACGCATGTGAAGGCTTGCTGCAACAGATGATGGAGAGCGGAGATGAAGTGATTACCCTTCTTGAAGGGGACGAGGCGACCCCTGAGATTACTGATGCGCTTGTAGCTTGGCTTGAAGAACAATATCCTGATGCTGAGGTAGAGGTGCATCTTGGAGGACAGCCGGTTTATTATTATTTGTTCTCTGTAGAGTCCTAATAGAGATTGTTCAAAAAGTCCCCAATGGATCACTATTTGAACATGCACTATAGCACTTAAGCAAAGAGGAGGGATCTCATGAGCCACAAGGTTGCGATCGTAACCGACAGTACCGCGGATATACCTGAAGAACTGGTACGTAAATACGGGATTCATGTTGTTCCGCTGCGTGTTCTGTTTGGGGAAGAAGCTTATGCAGACGGTGCTGATCTGACTTCAGAACAGTTCTATGCAAAGTTGGAGAAGGCATCTGTGCTGC
Source organism: Paenibacillus sp. 1A_MP2 (assembly GCF_052244825.1). NCBI lineage: Bacteria > Bacillati > Bacillota > Bacilli > Caryophanales > Paenibacillaceae > Paenibacillus > Paenibacillus sp. 1A_MP2. The sequence goes on from NZ_JBQQCS010000001.1 coordinate 2,763,077, forward strand.
CTACAACCTCACAGCCTTCTCCCACCGATTTTATGAATATCTATAACAGACTGTTGGATGAGGACCCGGAACGGTCCATTGTATCAATTCATTTGTCTTCCGGTATGAGTGGTACCTATCAATCGGCGCTGCTCGGCAAATCGTTGCTGGAACGTGAAGGCGATATAACGGTACTGGATTCGAAGTCTGCATCCTATGGATATGGTTTATTGGTCGTACAGGCTGCCGAGCTTGCCGAGCAAGGCAAATCCGCAGCGGAGATTGCTGCGGCTGTAGCAGCCATGCAGCGGAGCCGCAAGCTGTTCTTTCTTGTAGACACTTTGGAGTATTTACAGAAAGGCGGTCGGATTGGCAAGGCTGCGGCCATCTTGGGAACACTGCTGAATATTAAACCGATCTTGTCCATTGACGAGGAAGGCGTTATCTACGCAGTGGAGAAAGTCAGAGGTCACAAAAAAGCCATGGCACGCATTATTGAACTGTTTCAGCAGGATCTGGCGGGTCAACGTGTTAATCTGGCGGTAGGTCATACCGCAGACCCCGGATCAGCGATCGCTTGTGCAGAGCAGTTGCGTGGGCATTTTACATTGAATGAAGTGGTGTATACCAATATTGGAGCCGTCATTGGCAGCCATGTTGGGCCAGGCGTAATTGCCATCTTTATGTGGCCTGTTCCGGAATGAGGGATTAGACATGAAATGGGAAGAAATATCGGTTAAACAAATTAGCGGCGTGAGTGCTCTCAAAGAGGGAGAGCTTCACGCCTTTGGCATCTCTACTGTAAAAGACCTGCTTGAATATTATCCGTTCCGTTATGAGGACTATCGTCTGCGTTCGCTCAGCGAAGTGAAGGACGGGGACAAAATTACGGTACAGGGCAAAGTGATGGGTATCCCGGTTTTGCAGCGTTATGGCAAAAAGTCACGCCTTACCTGTAAGGTAATGACGGAAGAGTGGATGATTTCAGCCACTTGGTTCAATCGGCATTTTTTGAAGGAGCAGCTTACACCCAACCGGGAGATTGTGATTACGGGGAAATGGGAACAGAAGCGTATGCAGATGACCGTAACAGATTCGGAATTCCCGGATAAAGGGGAAGGACGATCGGGCACGCTGCAGCCTGTGTATTCGGTAACCGGCAAGCTTACACAGTCCTGGATGCGCAAAACGATTAATCAGGGGTTAGTCCAGTTCGGGGACATGATCCCCGAAATTTTGCCTCAATCACTCATGAAGAAATATGGATTCATGCCCCGCAAACAGGCGATTGCCGGAATTCATCGCCCACAGGATAACCGGGAAGGCCAGCAGGCCAGACAGCGGATGGTGTATGAGGAACTATTTTTGTTTCAACTCAAGATGCAGGCTTATCGTGCATTGAACCGGGACCGTATGGATGGTGTAGTGCATACAACGGATAATACAACGATTCGCGAGTTTGTTCGCAGTCTGCCATTTGAACTGACGGATGCACAGAAGAAGGTAGAGCTTGAAATTCTGCATGATATGCGTTCACCGTATTCGATGAACCGTCTGTTGCAAGGCGATGTAGGCTCTGGAAAAACGGTTATTGCGGCAATTGCCCTGTATACAACCGTTCGTTCCGGTTTTCAGGGAGCTCTGATGGTCCCTACGGAGATTCTGGCAGAACAGCATATACGCTCATTGCAAAAGCTGTTTGAACCTTTTGGCGTAACGGTGGGACTGTTAACGGGCAGTGTCAATGGACGGAAGCGCAAAGATCTGATTGCATCCTTGCAGATGGGCATGATCGACATTGTGGTGGGTACACACGCTCTGATTCAGGAGGATGTATTTTTCCGCGACCTGGGTCTTGTCGTTACGGATGAACAGCATCGCTTCGGTGTGAACCAGCGCAGCATTTTGCGGCGTAAAGGGTACAACCCGGATGTGTTAACGATGACGGCGACGCCGATACCGCGTACACTGGCCATTACGGCTTTTGGTGATATTGAAGTGTCGACCATCTCGGAACGTCCAAAAGGAAGGATTCCAATCTCGACGTACTGGGTCAAGCATGACATGATGGACCGGGTGCTTGGCTTTATTTCGCGAGAAGTGGACCAGGGACGTCAGGCCTATCTGATCTGTCCGCTCATTGAAGAGTCGGAGAAGCTGGATGTACAGAATGCGATTGACCTGCATATTCAGATGCAGCAGAACTTTCCGAAGTACCGTGTAGGTCTGCTGCATGGACGGATGACGGCTGGCGAGAAGGAAGAGATGATGCGTGACTTTTACAGCAACGATATTCAGCTTTTGGTCTCCACAACGGTTGTGGAGGTCGGGGTCGATGTGCCCAACGCAACACTGATGGTCATTATGGATGCGGACCGCTTCGGTCTCTCGCAGCTGCATCAGCTTCGTGGCCGGGTCGGTCGGGGCGCTCATGCCTCCTATTGTGTGCTCATTGCTGATCCCAAGACGGAAGTAGGACAGGAGCGCATGAAGGTTATGACAGAAACCGAAGATGGATTCGAAGTATCCCGTCGAGATCTGGATCTGCGGGGACCGGGTGATTTCTTTGGCACAAAGCAAAGTGGATTACCCGAGTTCCGTCTTGCCGACATGGTTGCGGATTTTGCCGTATTGGAGCAGGCCCGGGATGACGTGTCCAGTCTGATTGCGGATGCAAGCTTCTGGACCTCTGTTGACTACTCGCCTTTACGTGATTTCTTACAGCAGCAGCAAGTATTCCAGGGGGATCTGATCGATTGATTGGGCTGCCGAGTTGTGGTTTTCCACATTTTCCGTGGGAATATGTCAAGTGTACAGGCCCTTCTGTCATATGAATAAGAAGTGAGTTCATTATTCAGGAGGTGCTGTACGTTTTGGGTTACCAACAATATGGAATCAGTCCGCAGCTGGTGGAGCGGATCAAAACGAAGATGAAAAATCCCGCTGTCAAAGAGCGTATCAAAAAGTTGATAGATGGGGTCTCCAAGTCTGATTTGCAGGATAAGGCCAAGGTGAGAAGATTGGTCAAGTCGTCAGCGGTCATTTTGAATGAGAATTTTTCTACGGCTCAGGAGGAACAATTCGTTGCTTTTGTTCTCGCGCAGAAGATCGATCCGAACAATACGTTTCATTTGATTAAGCTGTGGGGCATGTTTAGGTAGGGATTCGATGTATTGTTGGGTGGTATAAAATGAACCATAGGATGTTACACGTGGCCACTCCGAGTGCAGTACCATCTTCCGATCGCTGTTACCCCCGGATTTTTAGATTAGAATTTTAAAAGGGTAAAATCCGGGGATAAAGGCGAGCGCTTCGCTTCTCCAGATTGGTTCTGCACTCTCCGTTACTTTGTAACTGGAAGTTCACTTTATAAAACCAAATTACATCGAATGTGTATGAAGTAATTTAGTGGAAGGGGGTTCCATAAGTCAGGAAGATGACTTATGGAACCCCCTTTTATTTTTAAAGCCTGTGACATCCTTATGAATGAAGAAGAACAATGTGTAACTCAATCGAGCAGGATTTATGGATTTATGCAGAAAATGGTGTGCAGGAAAACGTCTATCAATGGTAAATGAATATTGAGTAATAAGGCTGTGTAGAGAAGAGAATCAATTGGAATAAAATGAATTCTGTTTCATCTATTCAACAGGTTAGAGACTGTCTACTACATTCCTGTACATCTCATTTTCACAGGATTGACTTTGCTTTCCTCCTGGGGGAGCGGTAAACTGTTGCATACGAGCATATATGGACTCAAGATGAGAAAACGCTGCTGCGATCATGGGCGTTTATTTTTGACGGATGTGGAGGAAGTCAGATTGACGGAGATGTTTACGATGCTGTTGGGGTTGTTTGAACGGGCGGCACTGCTGATTATATTTTTATTCTTTCTGTCGAGGATACCGCGGTTTAGGCAGATTTTGCAAAAGGGAAAATTGAGATGGCAGGAGTACATTGCGGTTACGTTGTTATTCTGTGCGTTTGCCATCTTTGGAACCTATACCGGTATTAATGTGGAAGGCTCGCTGGTGAATGTGCGCATTATTGCGATCATGTCTGGCGGCATTTTGTTTGGAGCGCCTGTGGGCATCATTACCGGGATTGTCTCCGGGGTGCATCGGTACTTGATCGATATGGATGGGATTACGGCGATCCCCTGTCTGATTACGAGTATCCTGGCAGGTCTGGTGTCCGGTTATATACATAAGTATACGCCCAAGTCGAAGCGCTGGATGGTTGGTATTGCGGCCGGAATGATCTGTGAGGCACTCACGATGATGCTGATTCTGTTGTATTCTTACCCTGATCCCTTGGGGGCGGATATTGTCTCGAAGATTGCATTGCCGATGATATTGGGTGAGATGAATATTGGGCTGATCGTGCTGCTGGTGCAGAGTGTGGAAGGGGAAAAGGAAATGATTGCGGCTCGTCAGGCCAAGCTGGCGCTGGAGATTGCGAACAAGACCTTGCCCTACTTCCGTTCCATTGACGAAGATTCCTTGCGGAAGATATGCCGGATTATTCAGGAGGATATTCAGGCGGATGCGGTTGCGATTACGGATACCCGAAATGTACTGGCTTATGTGGGATTTGGTGAGGAACGATATCATATCGGGAATGAAATTATTAGTGAGATGACGAAGAAAACGATCTCCAGCGGAGAGATTACGATTAGTAATGATGTAATTGATGAAAAAACGCCGGATATTCACTCCCTCCTCATCATTCCGCTCAAAGAGCGGGAGAAGTGACGGGGGCTCTGAAAATTTATTACCGCAAAGCGTACAAGATCACGTATCCGTTGCAAACAATGGCTGTGGGCCTGTCTCAGATTATTTCCACCCAGATGGAAGTATCTCGTGTAGAGGAGATTAAGGCTGCGGCCAATAAGGCGGAGCTGCGTGCATTACAGACCACGATTCATCCTCATTTTCTATTCAATGCGCTGAACGCCATTGCTTCATCGATTCGCACCAAGCCGGATCGGGCACGTGAGTTGATCGTTAATCTGTCGGGATATATGCGCTATAACCTGGAGCTGTCAGATGAGCTTATTGATATTCATAAGGAACTGGAGCAGGTCCGCAATTATGTAGAAATTGAGAAGGCTCGCTTCGGCAGCAGGCTTAACGTCATCTATGACATTGATGAGGTGGCTGTGCATATTCCAAGTCTGGTCATCCAGCCGCTTGTGGAAAATGCTATTATCCACGGCATTCTCAAGGTAAAAGGACCCGGGACTGTACGGATTCGAGTACAGGATTATCCTGACTTTGTGCGAATTGGGGTCAGTGATACAGGAGCAGGTATTGGAGCCGACATTATTGAGCGTGTGTACCATGACCGGATGCCTGCCAACCAAATCGGTTTGTACAACGTACATCGGCGGGTGAAGCTCATTTATGGGCAGGGGTTAACGATTACGAGGCTGGAGCAAGGAACCGATATTTTATTTGATGTACCCAAAGGAGATGTAGTGACAAGGTGATGAACGGTTAATGAGAGCTCTTATTGTTGAAGATGAAATTCCGGCAAGTGAGGAACTGAATTACTTGATACAGGAACATAGCCAAATTGAAGTGGTAGATTGTCTGGAAGATGGACTGGATGTGCTGAAGTTTCTGCAGGAGCAGGAAGTCGACGTTATTTTTCTAGACATAAACATTCCTTCGCTGGACGGCATGATGCTGGCACATCATATTGGGAAGTTTGCGAGCAAGCCATATATCGTATTTACAACAGCTTATAAGGAACATGCGGCAGAAGCATTTGAGCTGGAGGCGTTTGACTATATTCTGAAGCCTTATGATGAGAAACGGATTGCTGCGATGCTGAATAAACTTGAAACGGCGTTCAGACGGGATCATGAGCAGGTGAAACGTGAACGTGGCAGCGACGATGGACAGGCTCACCATGCGGCTCAAGTGAACGATGAATGGTCTGCATCCACGATGCAGGCGCGGGAATCCAATGCACAGACGGGACGACGTATCAATCTGCTGCGCAATGACAATATTATTGTGACAGACACCGCCGATATTTATTATGCGGAAGCACAAGAGAAAGTCACGAAGGTGTATACCAAAAACGGTGAGTTTACGATGCCGGTCAGTATTTCGGATTTTCACGGCCGTTTGCCGCAAGAGACCTTTTTCCGCTGTCATCGCTCTTACGTGGTGAATTTGTCTCAAATCCGTGAAATTGTGCCCTGGTTTAACAATACGTATCTGCTTCGCCTGCGCGATCTGGAGGCTGAAGTGCCTGTTAGCCGGGGCAAGGTCAAGGAATTTAGGCAGCTCATGCGCATCTAGAGGCAGTTCATTCCGCCTTTGATGCAACTCATGCTCAAATCGGTGTTATGAATCCCCTTTCATGTATGATTAGCTTGTGAACGCATTCATATATATGACATCGGCAAAGGGGAGATCACGATGAAAGCAGCTATTTCATCCACACCTAATTCAGCATCTACATCTATGAAAATGAACCGCTGGCTTATTGTACTGGGCACCATTATTGTACAAATGGGTCTCGGAACCATCTACACCTGGAGTTTATTTAATCAACCGCTGTCTGATCGTTTCGGATGGGACGTCAGCTCGGTAGCGATAACTTTTTCGATTACCAGCTTTGCTTTGGCATTTGCCACACTGTTTGCAGGACGACTGCAAGAACGATGGGGGCTTCGTCGCCTGATTCGGGTAGCCGGTGTGGTGCTTGGTCTGGGACTCGTGCTTAGTTCTCAAGTGAGTTCATTGACATTGCTCTACATCCTGGCCGGATTTGTGGTTGGATTCGCGGATGGTACGGCATATATTACTTCCCTGTCCAACCTGATCAAATGGTTTCCTGAGCGAAAAGGTCTGATCTCGGGTATTTCGGTTGGGGCCTTTGGTACGGGCAGTCTGTTGTTCAAATACGTGAACTCTGCCTTAATCGGTGCTGTTGGTCCTGCTCAAGCCTTTATGTACTGGGGCATTATTGTACTGGTATTGATTGTGGGCGGCTCGTTCCTGATCCGTGAAGCGGTAGTTCGTGAACAAGCTCCAGCAAGCAGCACCGAAGGTGCGAAGCAACAAGAAGTACGTCATGATTATACGGTCAAAGAAATGCTGCGTACGAAAGAAGCTTACATGCTGTTCGTTATTTTCTTCACGGCATGTATGAGTGGACTGTATCTGATCGGTATTGTGAAAGACATCGGTGTGCAGCTGGCAGGACTTAACGTGGCTACAGCTGGCAATGCGGTGGCGATGGTTGCCATCTTTAACACCGCTGGACGTATCATTCTGGGTGCGCTGTCGGATAAAGTGGGACGGATGAAAGTCATTGCCGGAGCACTGCTGGTTACGGCTGTTGCCGTAATGACGCTTAGTCTGGTACCGCTGAGCTTTGGCATCTTCTTCGCCTGTGTGGCTGCTATCGCGTTCTGCTTTGGTGGCAATATTACGGTCTTCCCTGCGATTGTGGCTGATTATTTCGGACTGAAAAATCAGAGCAAAAACTACGGCGTCATCTATCAGGGATTTGGATTTGGTGCCTTGGCTGGATCGTTTATCAGCGCCCTGCTGGGCGGATTCCATCTTACCTTTATTGTGATCGCTGTACTCTGCGCTGTCTCGCTGCTGCTGGCGTTGATTATTACACCTCCGGGTCAAGGACGTCGTACACGTCAACGTGAACAGCAGATGAATCTTAACCCATCATCCCGGGCAAGCTGAGTGTAGCCAGGGGCGAAGTTTTATTTTATAAAAGCAAGTTGGGCGGTCTCTGCGGAGACCGCTTTTTTGGTACCAGCTCGACCGGAAGGGAATGGGATTCCTTGTACATGAAGCGGTTGTGTGCAATGCATACTTTGCTTCTGGTATACTCTAGGTGAAATAAAAAGAGCAAGTCCTTGTTAGCCATTTAGAGGAGGTATGTCCGTCATGAATTTCTTGAAATATGCATCATCTGATTTTGCTGATTATTATGCTCTTGTGTCCAATATTGAAGTTATGCAACAAATTACCGAACGTGCTCTGCCTGAGCATGAAGCTACAGCGGAATTTGAATCCATGCTGAATTATAATCAGGGGAATGACTGCGGATATTATCGGATATCCGGTGAAGACGGGGTAGGGATGGCTTACGCTAAACTGATCCCGGATGAATCCGATCCATCGCGGGCGGAAATGGGTTATATGATTCTGCCTGAATACTGGGGAAAGGACACGGGACTTCCATTGCAGCTCGGCTGATTATTCAGGCACAGGCGGCAGGGATTGCTGTACTCTATGCGGTTATCGATCCGTCCAATGCGGCATCCCGTCAAATATTGCTCAGACAGAATTTTGTATCCACATGGGTGGGGATTATGAGGGATTACCTGGCGAGATTCTGGAGCTGAATCTTCAGGTGAAGCGCTAAGGGATCAGGCTTGCGGGTAATACATACTATCCCGGGCATTTTGCATCACTTCGATGGGAACTCATCATTCGAAAGCATGCGAAATGCTCATACAGAGATTTGGAGGAGATGGAGATGAGCAATGCTGCAATGGAACAATTGAATTTATTGCTGCCGGAATGGCTGGAGACCAGCCGTTTGCATACTGGACAGGGAAAGTTGCTTCTTATATTCCCGAGTTGTTCAAGGCTTCGCAGGACGAATTGGGTATACATATCATGAACGCCGAAGGCAATCATGTGTCGGCCGGAGATTGTGGTATCCCGTTTACGATGCAAAGTATCTCCAAGGTATTTACACTCATTCTGGCCCTGATGGATCATGGGGAGGAAGCGGTCTTCTTTAATGTAGGAAAAGAACCTACCGGGGATGATTATGATTCCATGATCAAGCTCGAACTAGTGGAACCGGGCATTCCGTTTAATCCATTGATCAATGCGGGCGCGATTACGGTATCGTCCCTGATTGGCGGGGATTGCAAAGAGGAGAAGTCCCGGCGCATTTTGGAATTTTTCCGCACGCTGGCGAATAATGATCGACTGGACTACAACGAAGCGGTATATCGGTCCGAATGGGAAACAGGCCATCTGAACCGTTCGCTTGGTTATTTTCTGAAGCATAATGGCGTACTCAAGGATGATGTCGAAGATGTGCTTGCCGTCTATTTCCGCCATTGCTCCATCGAGGTGACTTGTGCGGATCTGGCCCGTATGGCACTGGTGCTTGCTTATGACGGGACAGATCCCATCACCGGAAATGAGCTTATTCCTCGTCGTTATGTACAGATTGCCAAAACGTTCATGACCACCTGCGGTATGTATAATGCATCCGGCGAATTTGCGATTCAGGTCGGACTGCCTGCCAAGAGTGGAGTGTCGGGTGGAATACTGACCCTGGTTCCAGGACAGTTTGGCATCGGTCTTGTAGGTCCGGCTCTGAATCGGAAAGGAAACAGCATTGCAGGCGTGCATCTGCTTGAGCGTCTTTCCAAGGAATTTGACTGGAGTTTATTCTAATGAAGTCACCTTGAAGTCATCTCCTTATCCTCCTGAGTAGCCGATGAATCACCAATCCGTTCTTTTGCTTCTTTGGAACGAAATGCCCCATGTGGATATGGCTTGTCGGCTGCTTCAGTCCTGCAACAGAATGTGTAGGAAAACGGTCCTGCATGGCAACGGCCATGCTGCATCTATACCGGTGTACCCGCAATGCCAGCCCGCATCATTCATTCGCGAGTACCACATCTGTAATGAGATTCATCTGAATGTCCCGGGTCCCGCTCTCCATCAGCAGCTTAAGGGTACGGGCAGGGGAGTCCAATCGGAGCACCTGTCCGGTAAAGCGGATATCATCATGTTCATGGAACAGGGTGATGGTGACAGCATCCCCGAGCACCATCGAGTTACTAAGCAAACGGGACATTTCTTCCGCTGCCTGGGCATCCAGGGATGGACGGGTACGGGAGCGAGCTGCTCCTGATGAATGATATAGGCCTCCCGGTGTTCGGGAAGCATCATGCGCGAGGACTCAAAAATTCCGTTTTGCTGCAATTTTTTACTCATTTATAGTGACCTCCAATTTTATGAGAACGTTCCTGTGCCTGTGCGGACGAGCAGAGCGAGGAGGCCCGCATAATCGCGGTATCTCCGAACTTGCGCTTGATGTCATCCGTGGCGCGTTCCAGTTCTCTTTTACGTTCACGGTCATCGAACCAGGATAGCTGTACTTCGGAATCGGGCACGAGTCCGGTCAATGACACGCTGATGCGGCGAATGGGTAATCCGTCCCAATGGCGCAGAAACAGAGCAGCTGCCGCATCGTATACTTCATCGGTGATGTTGGTAGGTTCATTCACCTTCATCTGGCGGGAGAAGCCGGTTGGACGATCATAATCCTGCCCCCGACATCCAACAGAGACGACATTACCCATGAGTGATTTGTCCCGGGAACGCCTGCTGACCAGCTCTGCCAATTCGAGCAGCACCACCTTGATGTCCGCCCACGATTCATAGTCCCGAGGCAATGTCATCTGATGTCCAATGCCCTGCTGCTGGTGAGCATATGTCCCGGGTTTTACCGGAGAATCATCGATCCCGCGGGCAATACGCCACAATACCTCACCGTTTACCCCCCAACGCTCTTTCAGCCGGGACAACGGAGTCTGTGCCAGATCACCGATCGTATGAATCCCCATCTTGTAGAGATGCTGCGCCATTCGGGAACCGACCATAAACATGTCTCGAACAGGTTTATTCCACAGTGTTTTCTGCATGTCCTTGCGGGGCAGTGTATAGATGCCTACCGGGACTTTTTTGGCATACAGGTCACAGGCCATCTTGCTAACAACCTTGGTGTCGCTGATGCCAACGCGGATATAGACGCCAGTCTCTTCCATGACCCTGTCCTGAATGCTGCGGGCAATGGTTTCAGGGCTGCCGAACAGGTCCAAACTTCCGGTGACATCGAGAAACTGCTCATCAATACTATACGGTTCAACCAGATCGGTATAGGACTGAAGGATACGGGTAATGTGTAGGGAAACACGAATATATTCAGCCATCCGGGGACGAATGACGACAACATCGGGGCATTTGGCGAGAGCCTCACCCAGCCGTTCTGCTGTAGTAATTCCATAGGACTTGGCGAGTGGGCAGGCTGCCAGAATAATACCCGAACGGCGTGCAGGATCTCCCGCAACAACAAGCGGACGGTCTCTGTATTCGGGATGTGCAGACTTCTCTACACTGGCATAAAACGACTGGCAATCGGCCAGCATAATGACACGTCCGTCTTTGCGGGGCATAGTACTTCTCTCCTTTTATTCATAAATCGGCTACTTCTGTACAACGATGGAACTCATTCAGCCAACGTTATTTTACAGTTTACTTACAGTATGGAACAAGTGTTCCTGTTTTATAAGCATATCTGACAATGTCAGATGCGGCAACCGGAATTATTTTGCAAATTGGACACAATTATTGAACGGACCTAATAGAGTCAAAATTTAGGAAATAAGATGTATGTTTTTACATTTCGTGTAAGAGATCCGTGACTTCCGGGTGATGACCGGGTGTTCATTCAGCTTTATGTAAAAGTAATATAAATGGGCACAGTCCTATAAGGGGGACTGATGTCCTTTTTTCATTTTCTGCACTTTTCAGAAAACCTTGATAGGGCGCGGGTTTTCAAGGATACGTTATCGGACTATAGTATCAATTTTGTAATCTTTATGGTTAATACTGTAAAAATGTCCGCAACTTTAAAATATCATTAGCGTTTAATGGGGTAAGCGTTCAAGCGGAAACAGATCTCACAATCCGCGTTGCATATAACAATAACGGGTAGAGATGTGCAAGGCTGGAAGAACCTCAAACGGACGGTTAAAGTAGCCTATATTCGTGTTGATGGAGGATAAGGGCCAGAAGGTCACCTGGATGCTAGTTGATGGCGCTTTTTACGAATTATGGGCAGAATGTTGCAGTTTACGTTTGCTTCCATCAGCCTAGTTACAAATGCAGAGACTTAGAGCTATAGTGAGAACACACCGCTGACATCTCTACCCAAAGCGGACATCCGAAGCGGGATTCCCCGCATACCTTCATGTCATTCAAGATCTGAACTGAAGCAGGATGCATACTAGAGAGGTGAGCAATTAAGAACCATGAGCAGACGAAGACGTAAGCGCTGGTTGTTGACGATGTTGACCGGAGCGGCCGTAGTGACGGGAGGAATATTTGCCGGCTGGCACTACATGCAACCTCAACTGGTTACGTACACAGCGGAGAACGGTACAGAGATGAAATTCAGAACCGATGGAGACCGGTTCATGGAATATGGACCCGATGGCACATGGCGGGAGATGTTCGTCAAAGGGGTAAACCTGGGCGCAACATCACCGGGACATTACCCGGGCGAATTTCCGTTGACCAAAGAGGATTACTTGAGGTGGTTCCAGCAGATTGAGGATCTTGGAGCCAATGTGATCCGGGTGTATACGGTGCATGAGCCGATTTTTTACACAGCATTGGTTGATTATAATCGCGGCAGGGAGCAACCGTTATATTTTATACAGGGCATATGGTCGCCGGAAGAAGAATTGATTGAGAAGCAGGATGCCTATGCTGACCCTATTGAGCAGACGTTCAAGCAGGAGATTGAAAAGGCGGTATCCGCTGTATATGGCGATGCGGACATTCCCGATAAACCGGGCGAGTCAAGCGGTAAATACAAGACGAATGCCGGGAAATACCTGATGGCTTGGCATGTGGGTACCGAGTGGGACCCTTCGATGGTGAACAACACGAATGAGAGCCATCCCGATGTGCCGCAGTATAAGGGCGTTCATTTTTCGGGGACGCAGGATGCATCTCCGTTTGAAAATTGGCTGGCCGAGCTGCTGGACTATACCGCTGTATTGGAGAAGAAATACGGATGGGAGCATCCGATGACCTTCACCAACTGGGTAACTACTGACGTGTTGGATCATCCGGGCGAGCCGCTATTCGAGGAGGATCTGGTCAGTGTGGATGCACGCCATATTCAACCGGAAGAGTGGCAGGGTGGATATTTTGCAGCATACCATGTGTACCCTTATTACCCGGATTTGTTCCATACGGACCAGACACTTCAGACCATCAAGGACGAGAACGGCGAGTACAACACGTACAAAAGTTATCTACGCAAGCTCAAAGCCGAGTTTTCCGATATGCCTGTAATGGTTACAGAGTACGGTGTACCGTCTTCGCTGGGAATTTCCCATCTGGGTATGGGAGGCCGGGATCAGGGCGGACATAACGAGGTGGAGCAAGGAGAAATCGACGCATCGCTGACTCAGGATATTTATGACGAAGGGTATGCGGGAGCGATTTTGTTCATGTGGCAGGATGAGTGGTTCAAGAAAACCTGGAACACAATGCCGCTGGAAATTCCAGCTGATCGGCGTGCCTACTGGTTGAACGTGCTGACGAATGAGAAAATGTTTGGTCTGCTCGCCATGGACCCTGGTAAACAGGAACAGCTAACCATAGACGGTAAACTGGATGACTGGAATGCGCTGAAGAAGGAAGAGGTCACCGTCTGGCAAGGCAAGGTCGATGGCATCAAGGAAATGAAGATGACCCATGATGAAGCCTACCTGTACATCGGCATGACGCTGGATCAGCCTTTTGACCCGGATCAGACCTTGCTGCGCATTGGAACGAATACACTGGATGGTGGCAATCAGCCAGGTACGAGGCTTCCGGATCGAACACTCAGTGATGGTCTCGAAACGGTGATCACACTGGGACAGGATGCTGAATCGCAAGTGGAGATCGCCAAAGACTATGACTTTAACCAGCGGCTTTATGGCAAGGACGGTTACGGGATGCTGCCGGAAGAGCAAAAGAATGCAGCAGATCCATTCCATCCATGGAATCTGGCGGTCAGCCTGCGGATGACCCCACCGGATACCCGATCTGCCCAACCGTTCATGAATGAGAAGGTGGGTACATTGAAGCGGGGAACGACAGCTCCAGATCAGTCCGATACCGATTCGTTAACCGCCTGGCAATATAACGGTAATCAGGTTGAGATGCGTATTCCCTGGATGCTGCTTGGATTCGGTGACCCAAGTTCACTGCAAGCGATCAAGTATGGTGCGCTGAAGGGTGGACGGGAATTCGAAACGGTCGCGGTCAAGGGCGTCACTCTGGTTCCCTGGCTAATGGATCGTTCAACTGGAGATATCTCTTGGCCCGGTGGTGAACAGAAGACACTGGATGTGAAGACATTGCCTATATACAGCTGGCAGCCATGGGAGCAAGTACAGTACAGTGAGCGACTGAAACTGAGCTACGAGGAAATGCAGAAACGGTATGAACAAATTCCAAGTTTTCAGACCGAATAAATGAGTATAAAGGAGGACCTTTTCACATGTTTCCGAATTTGGCTTTGGCTTATCTATTTCTATACATCTGTACAGCGCTCGTCGTTGTGGGGGTGATCCTGCTGTTTGCCATGAAAATGTCCCACAACGGCAAACGGCGCAAGATTGAATTTTATAAATTAAAACAGCGTGATTACTTTACGTATCTCCAGACGGCGCTGACAGAGGACAGTCCCCTGCGATTGCCACCTGGGAAGCTGGCTCGGCTCGAGCGCCGGGTCATCCAGAGCAAGCTTATTGAATGGATTGATCAGTTCAAGGGAGAGTATCGCAACAAATTGATTGTACTCTGCCGTGAAGCCGGATTTGTAGAGCAAGATCTGAAGGAACTGAGCCGTATTCGTTACGGACGCCAAATTGATGCGGCTTATCGATTGGGCGGCATGCGTTGTCCAGAGGCTGTTCCAGGTTTGATGGAATTGCTTAAGGATGAGAAGCCGGGCCCGATGGCGATTATGATTGGTCGTTCGATCGCAAGATGTACCACCCGCCAGGGTGAACTGAAAGACATGCTCGCGCTGCTGTTAACCAAAGGAAAATCGATTCATCATCTGGCAGCAGATATTTTGCTCGAAACCAGTCTGGATACAAGCCGAATTCTCATTGAATTGCTGGAAGACCGCAATCCTGACTTTGTCAAAGTGGGACTCGTAGCGATGTGGGGACAGGCTGTACCGGAAGTGATGCCAGCACTCGACAGACTCGTAGGTGCAGAACATCAGGATGTACGGGCAGAAGCGGTGAAGCTGTATCTCAGCGCAAGTCCGGCACTTCAGGACGAGACCATTCTGAAGCTTATGCAGGATTCGGACCCGGAGGTGCGTGCCGAAGTGGTTCTGGCGCTCGGTTCGAAACATGCGGCGGGCAGCATTCCATTGCTGCGCAAAGCACTGCGTGACGAAGACTGGGGCGTACGTTATAACAGTGCGGAGAGCCTGAGCAAGTTGGGTGAACCGGGATTTGAAGCCTTGTGTCAGGCCGCGGTGCAGGGTACAGGTGCTGAAAGGGAAATTGCAATGCAACAGATTGAGAGCACGATGCAGCACTCAGGAACAGACCACAAAGCCGTTGACCAGATGATTGCACATAACAAAAAAGGCTGCTGTATGATCGGTACTTTGGTCCCGTACGCGGGAACCGGACAACAAGCAAGAAACGTACAGGTGTGGCTGCGGTAGGAGGGGATTACACTGCTTAGAGATCTACTATTAATCTATGGCATGGTCGCAATCTACTATGTCGTTGCTGTAAATACGCTCTATTTTTCCATTCTGGCCTTATCATTCCGTAACATTTGGACGATCTTCAGGCGGTCGCACTATTCCAAATACAATACGTTATCGGGCTCGGAGCTCGTACCATCGGTTTCCTTGCTGGTGCCTGCATACAACGAGGAACTGACGATTATTGAAAATGTGAACTGCCTGATGACGCTGAATTATCCAACCTATGAAGTCATCGTGGTGAATGATGGCTCCAGCGATACCACCTTAAAGGTGCTGTTGGAAGAATACCGTCTGAAGCCAGTACCTAACACGAAGATCCGGGGCAAGATTTCCTGTCAGAAAATTCGCGGGATCTACCACAATCCGGAATTCCCGGACCTGTATGTCATTGATAAGGAAAACGGCGGGAAGGCCGATTCCCTCAATGCTGGAATTAACCTGTCCCATTACCCGCTGATCTCTTCGATTGATGCCGACTCTTTGCTGGAAAAGGATGCCCTGATTCGCATGGCTCGCATGTATATGGAGAATCCGGAAGAGACGGTTGCTATTGGCGGGGATGTACGGATAGCCAACGGCTGCAAAATCGAAAACGGGGCAGTGCAGGACGTTTCACTGCCTCGCAAGATTTGGCCGATGTTCCAGTCCATCGAGTATCTCAAAGCTTTTCTCGGCGGACGGATCGGCTGGAGTCACATGAATGGTCTGATTATCGTCTCGGGTGCCTTCGGTATGTTCCGTAAGGATGCAGTTATCGCCGTTGGGGATATCGGGACGGTTATCCGGGTGAAGACATGAACATTATCATCAAGCTTCACCGTTATATGCTGGAGAACAAATTGAAATACCGCGTAGCCTTCTGCCCTGAGGCCGTGTGCTGGACACAGGCGCCGGATTCCTACCGGATCTTGTCCAGTCAGCGCAAGCGCTGGGGACGCGGAAATCTGAAGAACATGCTTGAGAACCGCGGCATGTTGTTCAACCCGAAATATAAAGTCATGGGCATGCTGACCATGCCGTACAACATCCTTTTTGAAGCGCTGAATCCGTATTTCCGTATTACCGGACTTCTCGCTCTCACGGGATATGTACTAATGGATATGACCCAGTGGCCGATACTTGTGCTCTTTGGATCGCTCAACATTGTGAGTGGTTATCTGCTCAGTGTGGGAGCTCTTGTGCTCGAGGAAATTGCATTCAAGCGGTATAACAAGCTGTCCGATCTGGTCAAAATGCTGTTCTACTCCGCTCTGAAATTCGTCGGCTATCATCAGCTTGGCGTGCTGTGGAGATTGCAGGGGCATATTCAGTTCATGCAAAAAAACAATTCATGGGTACCATGACACGCCAGAGCTGGTCCGAGGAAGAGAAAACAAGCGAGGCGGCCTAAGCACAGCGTAATCAAAGTAATACAGCAGAAACAATATAGATAACCGAGGGAGAAGGGTGGAAAAGAACATGCCAAATACGGCGACATTGCAGCGTGAGGCTGCCGTTAATGTGTACCGCAGTGTAGAACAGGGATTGAAAGAAACGGGTGCCGAAACATGCGGCTTAATGTTCATCCATTGTGCAGGGCAGTCTCAGCCGGAGCAGCAGGTCAGGACACATCTGGAGCAGACCGGTGAGTCTGCGTTCCAGGTGTGGGTGGATGGAGCCACACAGGCGATTGCTGTCCTGCTGCCAGGGTTGACACTGGATGAGGTTCATTATGAGGGGCTTCGCATCAAGCATGAACTGCAGGAGACGGTACCTGGTGCCGATCCGCAAATCACGCTGGCAAGTTTCCCGGCAGGTGAGCGTCCTTCCAAGGCAACCATTCAACATATGGCTGAGTCTGCGAAGCTGGTAGACCCGTCGGAGATTCATATCTACACGCTGGACAAGACGGCAGACGAGCCGGAACGAATTTTGATTGTGGACAACGATCCGACGGTACGCGAGTTTCTGCAATTGCGGCTGAAGATGCAAGGGTACGAAACCTATGAAGCGGTGGATGGGCTGGCTGCATTGGAGCTGATTGAGAAAATCACGCCCGATCTGGTGCTGACCGAATTGAATCTGTATGGCATTGATGGCCTGCCGTTCATTCAACATATCCAGAACCTTGATGTGGAGCAGCCGCCCAAAATCGTCGTTTTGACGGAGCAGCGTGTAGAACAGACGATCAGCCAGTGCTTCCGCAGCGGGGTCGATGATTATATGACCAAACCGTTCTCACCTGTGGAACTGGATGCCCGAATCAGGCGTTGCCTGCATTAGACGCAATCACCAGCACAACCAGGAGAGACAGCAGCCTATTAATCTCGATCAAAACAAATAAGAACATTTACAGACAAACATCTATCAAATGGATTCGTCAATCAACCAAACAAATACACTTTGGAGGGAATATCATGGAGAATCAACAATTCCACACATTACTGAATGCGATTGAAAATAAAGAAGCGGTGCTCGGCGTGGTCGGGCTCGGTTACGTAGGGTTACCACTTGCGGTGGAAATGGTCAATCAGGGTTTCACGGTAATCGGAATTGATCTGGATGCATCCAAAGTGGAGAGCATCTATCAAGGAGATTCCTATATTCACGACATTTCGTCCGAGGAATTGAAAAAAGTAATGCAAAGCGGCCGCTTCCAGCCAACAACGGACTACAGCATGCTGCGCGTGATCGACGCACTGAGCATCTGCGTACCTACACCGCTTAGTGAAAACCAGGACCCGGATACGTCTTATATCGAGACGGTTGTGGATCAGATCAAACTGCACATGAAACCAGGTATGCTGATTACGCTGGAGAGCACCACTTATCCAGGTACAACCGAAGAACTGATTCAGGATGAGCTGGACAAGATCGGACAAGAAGCAGGAAAAGATTACTTCCTGTGCTTCTCGCCTGAACGTGTGGACCCGTCCAACGGACGATTCACTACCTTTAATACACCGAAAGTAATCGGTGGAACAACGGAAGCTTGCCTCAAGCTGGGAACAGCATTGTACAGCAAGTACGTTGAAACGGTTGTACCTGTATCTTCGCCAAAAGTGGCTGAAATGTCCAAACTGCTGGAAAATACGTTCCGCAGCGTAAACATTGCCTTTGTTAATGAAATGGCGATGATGTGCGATCGTATGGGCATTGATATCTGGGAAGTTATCGACGCAGCTGCGACGAAGCCGTTTGGCTTCATGCCATTCTATCCGGGCCCTGGCATCGGCGGTCACTGCATTCCGCTTGATCCGATGTACTTGTCCTGGAAGGCCAAAGGATTCCGTTTCTACAGCAAATTCATCGAGCTGGCACAATCCACTAATGACAACATGCCATATTATGTACTGAACAAAACATCTACGATCCTGAATGAGTACGCGAAATCCGTACGTAAATCTAACATTCTGTTGCTCGGTATGTCGTACAAGCCGAATATTGCCGATTTGCGTGAATCTCCAGGACTGGAAGTCTATGAACTGTTCAAGGAAGGTGGCGCCAATGTCAGCTATTATGATCCACATGCTGAATCGTTCCTGGACAAGCATGGAGAGACGGTATATAGCGAAGTGTTCAACCTTGAGCAGTTCAAGAAGTACGATTGCATCGTGCTGATCACCAACCACAGCGATTTGCCTTACTTTGATATTGCCGAGATGGGTGTGCCGATTCTGGATACACGTAATGCGTTCAAAACGTACACACATCCGCACATTTACAAGATTGGTCATTCGGTACAGCACCCTGTGCTTGAGCCAAGTGAAGCGTTGCTCGTCTGAGGAATATAATGAACAAGTGGGGCAAACTGTCGGTGAAGGCAAAATGGGCCATTCTGGCCCTGCTGTTCTGCCTGCTGCTTCTGCCCTGGCTACTCAAATGGTTCTCACATGAGGAACACAAAGCGACCTGGCTGTGGGACGCTTCCATTATTGCAGAGCAGACGCCCGAGATTATCTCCTTCTCCAAAGCACAGGGCGTAGATACCATTTTCCTGCAAATCCAGGATGAGGTTTCGGATGAGACGTACCGCAAATTCATTGCGGCTGCCCGGCAGGCTGAGATCGAAGTGCATGCTCTGAACGGTCATGCAGACTGGGCTTATACGGAGAAGCGGGAAGAGGGACTTGCATTTATTGAAAAAGTACGAGCCTATAATGCGGCTTCGGCCAAAAATGAACGCTTTGAGGGCATTCAGCTGGATGTGGAGCCTTATCAGCTAAAACGCTGGGAGAACGAGCAGAACAGCGTGATTGCGGAGTGGAGCGACAACATGAAGGCCTGGACCAAAGCCGGATCTGATGCCGGACTGTACATGAGCGCCGCGATCCCTTTCTGGCTGGATGCTCGTGAGTCGGTAGAAGGCGGAGATACATTCAGCCGCTGGGTGATCGACCATTTTGATGCAGTAGCTATTATGGCTTACCGGGATAGTGGTCAGCAGATGTATGATCTGTCCAAGGAAGAGCTGGACGAAGCGGATGAGCTTGGCAAGAAAGTATGGGTTGGAGCCGAGCTGGCAGACACGCATGAAGGCGATCATCTAACCTTTTTCAGCAAATCCATCACCAATATGGACGAAGAAATGAAGAAGGTGTTTGATCTTGGCGCTTCTCATTCCTCTTTTGCTGGTGTCGCTGTGCATCATTATGAAGCATGGTATGCAAAGGAAAACGGCATTCCGCTGGCTCGAAAGAGCGAGGAGAAGAAGTAGCAGGAGCATATGCATAGGCATGTGGTTAACAGAAAGATGGTTGTGAATTGTAAATGGGAAAAGGCAGGTCTCCGTCAAGGAGGCTTGCCTTTTGCTTTGGGTAGTTTTAGGTAGCTTTCAGCAGCGGGCGATTGGCGACAAATCAGCTTTTGTTGTTCTCGGCGGTTCGATATCGGTTGGGAGGCAGACCGACCTGCTTTTTGAATGCTTTGGAGAAGGAAAACAGGTCGGGGTAACCTACCGAGTGCGCTACTTCAGTTAACGTTAACGGGGTCTGCACAAGCAGCCGTTTGGCCTGATTCATTTTGAGACGTTGAATATACTGGACAGGAGACAGACCATAAGCTTTGCGGAATTGTTTGGCAAAATGGGTCCGATCCACGCCAGCGTGTGCAGATACACCTTCCACAGTAATGCCGCCAGCAAAGTGAATATCCATGTACTCTTTGCCCTTTTGCAGCCATGGTGTGGCAGAGTCTGGTTGAAGTACTCGGGTAGCGGGCGATTTGGCAATTCGATCAAACAATCCGAGAAAACGGGTCAGTCGTCCCAGGTCGCTTGCGCCTCCCTGAGGTTTGCGAACCTCTTCCATAAAAGCACGCATG
The DNA here is from genome assembly GCF_052244825.1 of Paenibacillus sp. 1A_MP2. Classification (NCBI taxonomy): domain Bacteria; kingdom Bacillati; phylum Bacillota; class Bacilli; order Caryophanales; family Paenibacillaceae; genus Paenibacillus; species Paenibacillus sp. 1A_MP2. Next base: position 2,783,960 of record NZ_JBQQCS010000001.1, read on the forward strand.
CCATTTGCCGTCTCCGGGGTGAGTACACCTGAACGATGCGGCGCGTCCGGAGTGAGCCCGATTCGTGCCAGAAGTTCGGCTGCATGTTTTCCGTCAAAGGCAATGAAAATTTTGTGCAAAGACTCCTTCGGGTCAGACCAGTACTCATGGGTAACCTGGGGATACAGGCAGAATGCATCACGGGCACGCAGGGAATAACGATGTCCGTTCTGTATGAATGTTCCCTCGCCCTCCAGAACAAAGATCAAATAATGAAAAGGCGTCGTTCGCGGGCCAATATGATAGTTGCTCTTGGCTATATTACGGCCGATTCGAATCGGCCAAGCTCCACCGGCTTTCTCGAATTCGGACGGAGTAAAAAAAATAATATCCAAAAACTCGTGGTGGTCCTCCTTCATGCTCTCGATCATCAGGAACACCTCTTTAATATAAGTATAGTTTGTAATCTCTGAAAGTTTCTCTTATAACCTATTATACAGGTGGGTTTTGTAAATATTCAAGATGAGAAAGACCTATTCCTGTGAATTCACCACAAAATGACAAAATAAAATTGCCGCGAAATGACATTGATCACAGACAAATCAATTGTTATGATGTCCATACCTATTAAACCAAGTTAATTAATCGGCATTTGGAATTATTCGCACTTATAAAATGATTAGAAATTAGGCGCACTTTAAAAATAAGGTTTAACGAGTGCGAACGTAGTGGAGGGTACGAAATCGATTCTGAAGAAACGCAATGTTTGCCTTTATAACAGTGATCGAAAGAACGATTCGTAACCGGAACGGCCAATGTGCACAACACTGGTCTTATTTTTAACATGAGACTTTATTTATTCATAGAAGGGAATGACTTGTGTGAGCGAACAGGAAGAGATGAAATTTGGCTGGTTTTTGCCTACAGCAGGAGACGGAAAATATGTGGGGGTTGCCCCGGAACGGGAACCGAGCCTGGATTATTTAGTTCAAGTGGCGCAGACGGCGGAGACGGCAGGTTTTGAATTTGTATTGATTCCGACAGGAGGAGCTTGTCTTGATGCGTGGGTTGTGGGTTTCGGCTGTCATGAGTCACACGAAAACATTGCGTCCGCTTGTGGCTATTCGCCCAGGTCTGGTCACCCCTGTATTGGCTGCACGAATGGGAGCGGCACTGGATCAACTGTCTGGTGGTCGTGCCATGATCAATGTAGTGACAGGCAGCTCGGTTCGGGATCTGGAGGAACTGGGTGATCCACTGGCTCATGCCCATGATGAACGTTATGAACGCGCGAGCGAGTACATGGAAGTGATGAAGCGTTCATGGACGCAATCGACCGGGCTGAATCTAACCGAGTTTGCTGGAAGTGGTGCTCAGTCGAATCAGGAAGCATCCGATGATAATCAGGAGTTTAACGGTAAATATTACAATTTCAAAGCTCCGGTAGGTATGCCTGAAACCGTGCAAAAGCCGTATCCGCCATTCTACCTCGGAGGAAGTTCACCGATTGCGAAACGGGTAGCTGTTGAACATGCAGATACATTCCTCATGTGGGGCGAGCCGCATGACTGGATTCAGGAGCAGATCGAAGAAATTGAAGGCATTCGCGAACAGATCAAAGAGGAAACGGGTCAAGATCGCCAGTTGCGTTACGGCATGCGGGCACAGGTACTCATTCGGGATACCGAAGAAGAGGCATGGGCGGCGGCTTGGGAGATTATTAGCAAAGTTCCACCTGAAGCGATCGAGAAAGCCAAAGCTGCCTTCGCGGAGACGGATGCAACCAATCAACGCAGGCAAAATGAGCTGCGGGAACTGTCCGAGAAGCAGCAGTTTGTCGTAGGTCCGAACCTGTGGACAGGTTTGTCTGTTGTTCGTTCCGGCGGAGCAATTCTTATTGTCGGTACAGCCGAACAGGTCGCTGAGCGCTTGATGGAATACGGGGATATGGGCGTAACGACATTTATCCTTTCGGGATATCCTCATTTGGAAGAAGCCGAAATTTTTGGACGGACAGTTATGCCGATCATTCGTGAGAAGTGGAAAACAAGACAAAAACAGCATTCAGTTACTACCAATTAAGTGAGTTAACCCTTTTTTTACACTTTAACGGAGAGAGTAGAACCGATCTGAAGAAGCGAAGCGTTCGCCTGAAAGCTTTCTGAAAGAAAGCTACATCGGAAGCATACGCTATCCCCGGATTTCTCCTTTAATAGAATTGAAAAAATCCGGGGGTAACAGCGATTGGAAGATTGTTATGAATACGTAGTGTTCAGTGTAAATTTAGTCGTTTAACTTACATCAAATATCTTCAGGAGGTCTTCTTTCATGAGAAAAAAACAAAAATATATCCTGCCCCTCGTCAGTATGCTGATGATGTCCATCCTGTTGTCTGCTTGCGGCGGCGGGGATACTGCTTCATCAGGAGAGAGCGGCTCCTCCGGTTCAGGCAAAGTAACAATCAGCTTCATGCACTGGCGTGGTGAGGATGTGGAGGCGCTGAACAAGACGATTGATGCGTTTGAAAAGGAAAACCCGAACATCCATGTAGAAATGCAAACTCTTCCTTCGGACCAATATCAATCCACTGTACAATCCAAAATCAGTGACGGTTCGGTTGGGGATGTATTTGCTTCCTTCCCTGGTGCACAGTTCGAAGCCTTCACCAAAGCCGGATTGTTTACGGATTTGACTGGATCGTCGTTTCTGTCAGCCTACAATCCAAAGCTGATTGAAGCAGGCCAGCACGATGGCAAACAATATGCAATTCCTTATCAACTCGTATACAACGATCCAATCTACAATGTGAAGCTGTTTGAAAAATACGGACTGACCCCGCCGACGGATTGGGAAGGTTTTCTAGCGCTTTGTCAGACACTGAAAGACAACGGCATTATTCCGATTGCATTTGCTGGAGCGGATATTGGTCCGGGCCAATTCATGAATACGATGGTGATGAACAATGCGCCGAGTGACGACATTTTTACCAAAGTGGAAGCTGGCGAAGCAAAACTGACGGATGAATTTTGGGTGAAAACATTGACTCAAATTAAAGAACTGAACGACAAAGGTTACTTCCAGCAGGATGCACTGGGAACGAAAGACCCGGCAGCGGGAGCACTCTTCATCCAAGAGAAAGCGGCGATACTGGCAAGCGGATCGTATCAGTTGGCACAGAACAAGCTGCAAAATCCGAATTTGGAGCAAAAATTGCTCGCACCGATTACCGTAAGTGCCGATCAGGCGAAATATGAAGGGGTGCACACCACTACATTCATGCTCGCGGTGAATAGCAAGTCCAAACACCCGGAAGAAGCGAAGAAGTTCCTCGAATTCCTGAGCAGTCCGGAAGTGGCTGGCCAATATGCCAACCAGACAGGACAGAACGTGACAGTGAACGATGTAAAGTACGATACACCCGAGCTTCAGGTTGCCGGAGATTGGGCGAGCAAAAAGACCGTGTTCCAGCCACGGTTCACCATCCTGAATGGAGATAATCAGAAAGCGGTGACGAACTCCATTCAGGCTGTACTGAGCGGCACTTCTCCTGAAGAAGCAGCACAGCAGGCACAGGCGATCATTGATCAGCATATCGGGAAATAAACGATGAAGAACCGTATTCAGCTATCCCTGTTTCTGTTACCCGGGTTGCTGCTGTACGTTGCACTGTTCGTATTTCCTACATTGACGGGGCTGTTCTACTCCTTTACGGATTGGGACGGGGTATCCCCGTCGTATGCATTTGTAGGGCTGGATAATTACAAGGACAGTCTCAGCAGCATCGTATTTCGCAAAGCCTTTGGCAATAACGTTGAATTCATGGTAACGGTTGTTATAGCGCAAACCTTTATTTCACTTGTCCTGGCGCTGCTTCTAGTACGTAACACAAAGACACGCATCGCGCTCCGGGCCCTGTATTTTCTGCCTGCGATTCTGTCCTCCGTATCGGTGGGGCTGATCTGGGCATTTATGTATGATCCTTCGATCGGGTTGATTAACTATGGACTGAATGAAGCAGGTATGGGGAGCATGGCCCACAACTGGATTGGTGATCCGAAGATCGCCATCTACTCGATTGCCGCGGTACAGGTCTGGGCACATGCCGGGCAGATGATGATTGTGTTTATCGCAGGTCTGCAAGGCATTCCGTCAGAGCTGTATGAAGCAGCACGTATGGATGGCGGTAGCAAATGGCAGGTATTTCGTACCGTGACCTGGCCGCTGCTGGCACCTTCGGCAACAATTGTTGTGGCCTATACGACCATTCAGTCGTTCAAGGCATTTGACCTCATTTTCACGATGACGGACGGAGGCCCGAACTACGCGACTGAAATTTTGACGACATATATCTATCATACCGCCTTTGGCAGCTACTCCTTTGGCCTCGCTTCAGCAGGTTCGATGATTTTCCTGGTTCTGCTGGCGCTGCTGACACTATTACAATTCAAAGCGCTTCGAGCCGACCGGGTAAGCTATTAACGATTGGACGAATTGAAATGCTCATGAGTACGTGAATTATTAAGTTTTACTCTGCCCAGCAGCATCCAAGCAACCAAAGGAAGAAGGGAGGGAATTTATATGTTTTTAAAATGGTTCAATCGACTGATCTTATTGGTATACGCGCTGCTGATTATCGTGCCGCTGTACTTTGTATTTGTGTCATCGTTCAAAACCAGCAGCAACTTCTTTAGCAGTCCATTTAGCTGGCCGGACCGTTTACATGGGATAATCTCACGGGAATGTTCCGCAACCAGCCGATGTGGCAGTATTTCGAAAACAGTCTGGTCGTAACGCTGGGCACGGTTGCGATTGAGTTGTTACTCAGCAGTATGATTGCATATGCCATTGTTCGCTGGGGTGGCAGCGTGGGCAAAATTGTGTTTGCCCTGTTCGTTGCGGGACTGATTGTTCCTTCCCAGGTAAGCATGCTGCCGATCTATTCCCTGACGCGTACGCTTGGGTGGTCGGACAGTCTAACGGGACTCATTGTAGTATCAGCTGCGATGCTGATGCCGGTCTCCGTATTTATGCTGACGGGCTTCATGCGTATGCTGAATGCGGAAATACTGGAAGCGGGCAGCATGGATGGAGCAAGCGAGTGGAGGCTCTATACACGGATTGCGTTACCACTGGCTGCACCTTCTTTGGCAGCTACAGCTACGTTCCTGCTTGTGATGGTCTGGAATGATCTGCTCATTCCGATGCTGATGCTCAGCAGTAAGTCCAAGCTCACATTGCCTCTCGCGCTCATGCAGTTCCGCGGGGAATACGTGACCAACTATCCGATGATGCTCACGGGTGTGCTGGTAACAGCCATTCCGATGATCGTGCTGTTCATTCTGCTTCAACGCTATTTTGTTGCAGGTCTGACAGCGGGTTCACTCAAGGGGTAAGGTATGGGAAGAAGATCAACGGATATGCGTATTTTGCATTGATTTCTGGATCATTCTGCATAATAATGGTTTAGTGTCAGAATGATTATATAGAGATCAAGGGAGCTATAAGTGATGAGCAAACTGGAAGTATTGCGGAATCCCAAGCAGCGCAAGCTGCTGTTCAGTGCCGGCATGAGCTGGCTGTTTGATGCAATGGAAGTCGGCATGATTTCCTTCATCGTGGCTGCACTTGCCAAGGAATGGAGTCTCAGTCCCGGACAAGTCGGGGTGCTTACAAGTATCAACTCGATTGGTATGGCGCTAGGTGCATTGCTTGCGGGGGCACTTGCGGACCGTTTCGGGCGTAAGGCCATTTTGATGTGGACATTACTAATTTTCACGATTGCTAGCGGTCTTTCAGCCCTGGCGACCGGATTCGCCGTATTGTGTGTACTGCGTCTGATTGCCGGTATTGGCCTTGGCGGTGAGCTGCCCGTAGCATCTACATTGGTATCGGAGTCCATGCCTACGGCAGAACGCGGACGTGCAGTTGTACTGCTGGAGAGTTTCTGGGCAGGCGGTTGGATAGTATCGGCACTCATTGCCAACTTTGTGATCCCGGAATATGGCTGGAGAATTGCTTTTGCTATTGGTGCTGTTCCGGCGTTCTATGCGCTGTACCTGCGCCGTGCTATTCAGGACCCGCCACGTTACAAGAACAATACCAAGCTTCATAAAATCACGTTCCGTGAGAAGGTAGCTACGGTCTGGTCAGCACCGCATCGTCGTACAACGTTGATGCTCTGGATCTTGTGGTTTACCGTCATTTTCTCTTATTATGGCATGTTCTTGTGGTTGCCGTCGGTTGTCATGGCGAAAGGCTTTACGCTGGTCAAAAGCTTCCAGTACGTGCTGATTATGACGATCGCGCAGCTGCCAGGTTACTTCACAGCGGCGTACTTCATTGAGCGGTTTGGTCGCAAATTTGTACTTGTCGTTTATCTTACATTGACAGCAGTAAGTGCGATTGCTTTTGGACTGGCAACAACGGAAGCGACGATTCTGACCGCAGGTATCTGCCTTTCCTTCTTCAATCTGGGAGCTTGGGGCGGACTGTACGCGTATAGTCCGGAATTGTATCCCACTTCCGTTCGTTCCACAGGTGTGGGTCTTGCCACATCGGTAGGCCGGATTGGGGGCGTGCTTGCGCCATTAATGGTTGGTATGCTGGTTCAGCGTGAGGTTGCAATCAGCCTGATATTCACGATTTTCTTCGTGACCATCCTCATTGGCGCAGCCGCTGTGCTGTTCTTGGGCCGGGAAACGAAGGGTTTGGAACTGGCCGAATAAATGTCAATAAATACAACGCAACTTTTGTACGGGTCAACCTGCCTACGGAAATGATGGGCTGGACAAGCGGAAGGAAGTTGATACAAGAAGAGGCATGACCATGGCGTGACCATGGGCTCATGCCTCTTTTTGCTATGTTTGGAGTGGATTTTTGCCTGCGCCCTCGGTCCGATAGACGTCACTTTTTCTATATCCTATAATGACACTCGGGATGTCCAACCGTGAGAATTCAGGGGAAGAAGTGGGATCTGGATTCAGAAAAGTGGAGGTTAATGGAATGATGAAAAACAATATTGAAATGGATCAGACGCGTAAAATGAATGAAGTGAATGCAGAGAATATGATGAATGAAAAGCATATGATGAGTGGACAGAATAGCGTGTGTGAACGGATACGTGTGATTGAGAATGTGGGGATGAAGGTGATATACAGCTATAATGGCAACGATAGGATGAGTGAGATGAACAGGAGATATGATGTGATCGACCTTACTCCTGTTCAAGAGATGAGAGAAATGAAACAGATGAAGTATATCTACAGCCTTGATGAAGAAGTTAGTTTAAATCGCGGGGATGAGAGGCTTGAATTGTATAATCTGTATGATCTGCACACAAGTACTGACCACATGGGGCCTATTACCGTCAGCCGGAAAGTCACCCATCGCAGGGGAAAAAGGCTGGCAAAAGGGCAGGACGAGTCAGTGTGCTTCTCGGTGCCTTCGCGATGGCTCTCGGACTTACGATGGCAACTCCTTCTGCCGGAGCACAGAAGCTGGAGCAGGGCGTTCGCGGTGAACATGTGCTGCAATTGCAGGAGCAATTAAGCGAACTGGGGTATTTTAAGGCCGGAATGACTGGATATTACGGTTCTATTACCAAAGGCGCTGTCCGTAAGTTCCAGCAGGCTCAGGGGTTGAGTGCGGATGGGATTGCAGGTCCGGCAACACTGAACAGACTAAACAAGAAGGCTGCAGCCCAAGGCAACACGCTGCGCCAGTTGGCAAAGCTGATTCATGGGGAAGCACGCGGAGAATCCTTTGAAGGACAGGTTGCTGTAGGCGCGGTCGTCTTGAATCGTGTGCATTCGAATGCATTCCCGTCATCAATTCCGAAAGTGATTTTCCAGAAAGGGCAGTTCACGGCCATAGACGATGGACAGTTTAATACAAAACCAACCCAGACTTCCTACCAGGCAGCACGTAAAGCCTTGAATGGCACTGATCCGACACACGGAGCCCTCTATTATTACAATCCGAAGATTGCAACGTCGTTGTGGAGCAAGAGAAGACCAACGTTGCTGACGATTGGGCAGCATGATTTTACAAGGTGAGTTAGGTTAAGAGATATAAGTAATAATTAAAATAATGGTGAACCCCAGTTGTGCGCTGCTGAATGCAGATGCGCTGCCGGGGTTCTGTTCGTTCTGGAGGGGAGTGTAGGGATTTCTTCTTACCCTTAAGTCGCTCTCTAATTGACAATGATTATCGTTATCGAATATAGTCAAAGTGAATTATAAAGGGATTTCTTACTGAATATTAGGTTCAGTATGTGGTCAAACGGGGAGAAAAATAGTGAACTGGGAAGAGTATATTCAAATGTGGGACAATTCATCGATTCAGCTGGTGGATATTCGCCAAATTGTAATAAGTAGCGGGGGAAGCAGCAATATCATCTCCCAGTCAGTGGTTTTATATATATCGTGCAAGGACAAGGCTCCCTTTGGTTGGATGATGATATACATATATTTAAAAGGTTTTATCTACTGCATGCAGGAAAGGGAAGCAGGATCAGATTTGAGGCTGGACAAGATGAGGTGACGTACTATTACATTTTATATAGAGGTAGTATGTCCCCCAAAGCTAGCAAAGAAATCCAGAAGAACTATCTCATGAACAACCCTTTTCAGCTACCCTATGCCTACCAGCCTCTTGCTCCGGTTAATCTGTATCGTCATGTCGATTCGATGTATGAGGAATGGAACCGAAGACAGATTTTTGAACGTTTTCATGTGAAAATCTTTTTTTACCAGTTCGTATATACACTTGTCCAGCAACTGAAGCTTCAAGGAGTTACTTCAAAGGAAAAGGATATGGTAGAAGAGATCATCCAGTACATTCACGAACATTTTAATGAATCTATTTCTCTGGAGTCCTTGGCTGAACAATGGAATTACAGCATTCAATACTTATCGAAACAGTTCAAACTTCGTACGGGCAGAAGTCCTATCGAATATGTGATTCAGGCGCGGATGGCTAAAGCAAAAGAATTAATGATTCGGACAGATGCCACTGCACAGGAGATAGCTTCAAGCGTAGGTTATAGTGACGTTTTTTATTTCACACGTTTGTTCAAGAAGCAGGTCGGGATGACGCCAGGGCAATATAAAAAGAAAATGAAGGAGGACGTAGGCGATTCAGATAGTCCATGGGAAGGGTTCGTATCCTCTATGGGCAAACATTCTTCTACTTGTTATGTTATTGATGATAATCATTATCAATACAAAACAGAAGGGGATAGACAGATGTATAGAGGAACAAGATCGAAGATGGTATTAACACTCATGTTATGTTTTACGTTAATGCTTGCAGCGTGCACGAATGGGAACTCCAGTCAAAATAATACCCAGGGATCAGCAGGTGGAAATTCAAAGCAGAGTGCAAAGTCTACTCAAAATATGCCTTCCAATGAGGCCAAAGAAGATACGAGCATGCGTAAAGTATCAACGGTCATGGGAGAAGTTAGTGTTCCGACACATCCCAAACGTGTTGTTGTTGACTGGGACTTAGGGCCAGTCTTAGCTGTAGGGGTAACGCCAGTTGGAGCATCCAGTACACAAATGAACTTTGCAAAGTTTCTAAAACCTTATTTACCTGACACGGTTCAAGATATTGGTTTGGAGGGAAGTATCTCTTTAGAGAAGGTATTGGATTTGTCTCCAGATATCATTATTACTTGGAATACAGCAGCCTATGAAAGTTACTCTAAGATTGCACCGACCGTCGTGTTTGAGACAAGCAAGTACTCCACGATTCAGGAAGAAATTACGGCGATGGGCGATATTCTGGGTCGACAAGAAGAAGCTAAGAAGTGGAATGAAGATTTTGAAAAACGTACGGAAGCTGCCCGCAATAAAATTAGAAATGTAATTCCTAAAGATGCAACGATCTCCATTGTGGATTATATTACTGTAGACAAATTTTTGATGGTGATTGGTAATGCAGGCGAGCGTGGGGCAGAGCTACATACGATATTTTGGGTCTGAACCCAACGCCTAAAGTGAAATCATTGACAAAAAGAGGATCGTATTGAAGTGTCATGGGAGACTGTAAACGATTATGTAGGCGACTACGTCATTGTGCTTAAAGTTGAAGGTAAAGAGCCACCCAAGCTCCCAGTGACGTGGACATCCTTAGATGCCGTCAAAAATCATCATGTGATTGAGATCGAAATGGAAAAATATTTCGCGGCGGATTCATTCTCGTCTCTGTTACAGGCCGAAGATATTGCGGATAAGATTACGAAAATGGCTGCGGCTGCTAAATGATTAAATGCTCCAATTGGATCTAGGCTTTCAATGCCGAACTGAAAACAACGCACATTGATTGAATATTAATGCCTATCGTAGATTAACTATTTTAGTTAGAGGGTACCATCAAAGTCGCCTACATGGCGGCTTTTTTTGTGACAGTAGGACAGTCACCTACAGAGAAGAGCAAGGGGGACAAACTCACTCCTGATCCATAATTCCCAGATGAATTGATGATCACTTTCTTGTTAGGAATAACCGGGTACTGAACGTCCCTCACTCACCATTTTCTTCGCTACTTTACTTAATAGTAGTTCAAGCGCTGGATATCATTGAAACCGAATACGGATTTACAAAGTATATATAAAGGAGGATATAATTAGTTGGTTATAAATTTGTACTCGGTTACATCCATAGAAGGGAGGACGAATATGCCAATTATTGGGGGATCATTTTAATCTTTATCCTAGCATTTATTCTATGGTCATTAATGTTCCCGCTATTCAATAAAATAGGTAGTAGAGTTTTGAAGAAATACAATAAATTCAAACAAGAGGAGAATGTAGATGGAAAATTCAAAGACGTTTAAAGTAGGGGCTATTGCGGTTGCGATAGTTATTATTGTGGGAGTGTTACTGGTGACTTTCTTTGTAACACGAATTCCTAATGGATATGTTGGAGTCGTTTATTCACCCAATGGAGGCGTAAAAGATAGTACACTGAGTCAAGGGTGGAAACTAGTTGGAGCGTTTGATAAAGTAACGAAATATCCGATCCGAATTCAAACGGTTGAATACAGAGATATTCAGATTGCTACTTCTGACGGGAAAAACATCACAATCGATTTTGCTTACAACTACCAAGTAGAACCAAGTAAAGTATCTTCTATTTTCAATACATTTGGGCCAATTAGCATTCAAGAAATTGAGGATACATATCTCAAAACACGTTTCCGTGACGCAGCTCGTAAAGGTATTTCCAAGTTTACAGTAATTGATGTTTATGGTGAAAAGTCATCCGAAGCAGGAGTGGATGTCCAACAACGTTTTTCTGATGACGTTAAAGAGTTAGGCTTTATTGTATCCAACGTTACCGTAGGTGTTCCTCAACCTGACGCTAAGACGCAGGAAGCAATCGATAAGCGTGTTGAAGCTTCTCAAGAACTGGAACGTAAAACGACTGAACTTGAGATCGCCAAGAAAGAAGCAGATCGTAAGCGCGTGGAAGCACAAGGTAATGCAGACAAACTATTGATCGAAGCAGAGGGTCAAGCTAAAGCAAATAAAGAGCTTCAACAATCATTATCGAGTCAACTCGTTGAATATGAAACCATCAAGAAATGGGATGGAGCCCTTCCATATGTAAGTGGGTCAAATACGCCAATGATTCAATTGCCGACTTCGACTACAAAAATAGAGCAAAATAGCGGCTCGGGGAGCGTATCTCCCTAATAACGGTTTGAAATGCACGCCTTGCTTTCTCACCAATTTTATGTGTTGGATTCTAATGAACAAGCCGGTCCAATCGTGGGCTGACTTGTTCATTTTTGAGTCTTTTCAAAGGTACCATGAGGGATTAAGTTAAGCCTTGGCATTGGATTCAACTGTCCAATCCTGTACAATGGATAACGACAAAAACAACGGTAGATTAAGGATGGATCAGCACGATGAGAATGATCATATCACCAGCGAAAAAGATGAAGATCGATACCGATCTTATGGCTATCGCGCAGATGCCGCATTTTATAAACGAGTCAGAACAGCTATTGAGTCTGCTTCAAGAGTTATCCTATGACGAACTCAAAGCGATGTGGAAGTGTAACGATGCAATTGCCGAAAAGAACGTGGAGCGGATTCAGAATATGAATGTAAAGGACAATCTTACGCCAGCAATATATTCCTATGAGGGCATTCAGTATCAGTATATGGCTCCAGGTGTTTTTCAAGATGAGGAACTGGCGTATCTTCAGCAGCATTTACGTATATTATCCGGTTTTTATGGCATGTTACGGCCATTGGATGGTGTTACCCCTTATCGGTTGGAGATGCAGGGCAAGCTGGAAGGTCCGGGATTCCGCTCGCTCTATCAATTCTGGGCAGTAAGTTGGCAGATCAGCTTCAATCAGAAAGCAACTGCATTCTGAATCTGGCTTCCAAAGAGTATAGCAAAAATATTTTGCCTTTTCTGAGTGAGGAAACCCGGTTCATTACTTGTGTATTCGGACAAATGGTCAATGGGAAGCTTGTTGAAAAGGCAACCTGGGCTAAAATGGCCAGAGGTGAAATGGTACGTTATATGGCAGAGCACAAGATTACAGATGTGAAAGACGTAAGAAACTTTGATCGTTTAAACTTCGCTTTTTCAGAAGAGCGATCCGACGAGAGCACGTTTGTTTTCATACAAGCAGTGGGACACTAGCCAGATGTGTCCGCTGATCATGTAACAGAATGATAACTATTTGATTCACTTAAAAGTCGCCAACTGGCGGCTTTTTTATTTTTCAGATATTAAATCTAAGTCCTAATCAAAATAGGAAAGACGATTAACTTAATTGAAATAGCATTTGAACTGCATCTAATCTATTATTCTATTTCGTATCAGGATAATTACAGGTTATTTTTAAATTGTTATCTGAGATGTAAAGGAAAAAAGTCCCTGGAATTAGGGACTAATTCACTATGTCCTAAAATAAGGAAAATGACGATAATGATTTATTAGGCTCCATTTATACATCTGTTGAGGGAGGAAATGGAGAAAAGACATAAAGGAGGAATATAAATTCCATGTGTTTAAGAAAAGGTTTTATTGTTTTTCTGATGGCTTTGTTGTTGATTGGAACCATGTATCCGACTAGCGGTTATGCGCTTTCGGATCAATCGGATGCCATAATAACAACTGAAAGTAGCGCAGAGAATGTTGATGTTCCTATGGAGGAATCAGCTTTAACAGACGACGAATATCTGGAAGATATTGATCCGGATTTCTATGAAGAGCCGGAAGGTGTAGACGAAGTTATCGAAGAACCAGAAGATGAACCGACGGTAACTGATGATACATACGGGAAAACTCTTTCTCTCCTCAAGCTATGGCCATGGAAGACGAAACTTTGACCATGAGTCCTGGAGATTCCTATACGTTCACGAATAACGGAAGTGCGACAAGGTCGTTAAGTACTAATGCGGCCACCTCAAGAAGCAGTGCATACGATTACGTTATTTATAGACCAGATGGCAGCATCATGGGCGAAAACATGGACTCTACTAGTAGTTTATCAGTAGGTTCAGGTTATACAGCTGTGATCACCTCGACGGGTCAGAATCCTTTTACAGTGACAATTCGTTCAGAATTTTCCTACAGTGTATCAGCTAACCCTGCCATGCTTAGGGTTACGTTATCCAAAGGAGAGAGCTATCGATATTTTAATGAAGGGACACAGTCAAGAGTTTTAAGTGCCGATACTTCCACGGCTCAGGACAGGAAGATAGACTACGCTTCATACAAAGAAGATGGTAGTCTTGTGAGTTCAAATTTTGAAACGACTGGGAAACCTTCACTTGCAGGAGGGAACGAAATTATTATTACTGGAGCGGGCTCACAGCCTGTTAGTGTTGGATTTCCCTATGAAGTCTATACCGGTGAATGGAGTGATGAGCCAGCCTATACGCGTACAACTCTAAATCAGGGCGATAGCTACCAATTCACCAACATCAGTTCCAAATCAGATGCACTCCAAAGTGATGGAACGACCAAAGATAAGCATGATTACGTTGTTTATCTTCCGGATGGAACGGAAAGTTCTACAGGGACAAATACGACGACTAAGCCTACGGTAGCAGCAGGAAGAACCGCCGTTGTAACCTTGGTTACATCAACGCCTGTAACATATGGTGTGCCATATCGGACATTTGATGTTCAAAAAGCCGGTGGTGATGCCATTACTCGAATTACCGTATATCCTGGTGAATCCATGATTTTTCGGAACAATGGTTCTTTAGCCAATCCTATTAAAAACAACGCGAGCAGTACCAACAGAGCTCTTTTTGACTATGTCCTGTATACATCAGAAGACGTTGTACATTCGGATGGTTTCAACAAAAATACAAATCCGATCATTCGCTCACAAGGTTATGCGGTCGTAACCGTAGTCGGACAAGTCCCGATTGAGTTTAGTTACACGGATGATTTCTCAGTTGAAGACAGCATGGAACCCGCATACCATCGGGTAACACTGAACCAGGGAGAAAGCGTGACATTTTGGAATAACAGCACCGATCGGGAATATCTCGACAGTGATGCGTCCACTAGTCAGGGGCGGATATTTGATTACGTGACATATTATCCGGATGGCACAGAACGGAGTACAAGAAAAGCAACAGCGGTTGAACCTGTTGTTTTTTATGGAAATAAAGCAGTGGTCACGGGTGTATCCGCTCAACCTGTAACCATAGGTGCGATTTACACCATTTTTGATGTAGAGGATCGACCTAATGATGCACTAAGCAAGATTACGGTTTCACCGGGCCAATCGGTCAAATTCCACAATGGGGGTTCACTCAGTAACCCGATTCGGAGTAACGCCAAAAAATTAGGTGCACAGTTTGATATTGTTGTGTATAAGGCAGACGGCAGAGCACATAGTGACAAATTCAATAGCAATGTAAGTCTCGCTACCATTCCTTCTGGTGGTGAAGCCATCGTTACCGTAGGGGAAGTACACCTGTCTTATTTGAATACACGGATGATTTCTCTGTAGTGGATAGCCAAGAACCGGCTTATCTGCGCGTGACGTTGAACAAAGGAGAGAGCTATGCCTTTACCAACATAAGCTCAGATTCGAAAAGACTCCGAAATGATGCTTCCAGCAGCGCGGGGCGGGTGTATGATTACACGATTTACAACGTAGATGGAACAGTGTCGAGCAGTAGAACAGCAACAGCGATCGAGGCGTATGTCTTGGATGGTAAAAAAGTTGTCGTTACCAACATCTCAGATCAACCCATAACGTATGGTGGGATTTACCGAGTATTCCGTGGACAAGATGACCAAGTCCCTTCACCAGAAACAGAAATCACTGTCAATCAAGGGCAGAGTGCTGTATTTACGAATCCGGGTTCCAAACCTGCTCAAATTGAACGAATCGCAGGAGTAACATCCGTTGTGGATTATACGGTCTACGACAAATCCAATAAAGCATTGTATTTCGTGGAAGGTAAAAGTCATGCAACTTGGGATATTCCAGCAGGTGCAACGCTTGTTGTCACCGTAGTATCTTCGGAGCCGGTCACGATTCAATATTCTGCTCCTGTGACAGCCAGTTCCAGTCAGGAGCCTGCACTTATCAAGCGGGATTTGGCGCCAAATAACACGCTGTTGTTTTCGAATACATTACCTTATGAAGCAATACTCGTTGGATCTTCCTCAGTAGGAGGAGCCTATGATTACGTTATTCGGAATCAGAACCAAGTGGTTGTTAAGGAAGGAAAGAATGCGACAGGAGGACAATTCGTACCTGAAAAGTCTGATATTCAGGTGCATAATGTGTCAGCCCAACCGCTGAAATTTGTAGGTGCTTATCGCCACTTTACGATCAAGGAAGTGGATGTGGAGTTTCTGACTTTGTATGAGAACACAGAAACGGCGCTTCCCACAGTTCAGCAAGGGAATGTGTACTATCGTTTTAGCCCCTATAGCTCTGACAAGTATCGGATTGCGATAAAGGAATCAGGTGATTTTTCCACTGAGCCTCGGATCGAATTGTATTCAGATAAGGAACTTAGCATTCCGGTAGCTGCTTCAATAGAGCAAGAACAGCTATATGGTGAGCAATATACAGTTCTTGAATGGGAGCTTCAAGGTGGACAATATTATTATCTCAAGATAAGTGAAAAGGATGGAAAACCGATTCAGGGAGTCATAAAAGCAGCGTGGATGAACATTCGCAATGACAACAGCTATGAATATGGCTATGGCAATCAATTGCTTAAAGTCGTTCTATTTACGGGAGATCAAATTGTATTTGAATATGACCGGAACGGAAATTTGACGAAACGAACGAAAAAGATTTTCCCATTTAATTAATGATTGTCTAAATCTAGGTTGAGGTGATGGAGTGTTTAAGAAAATAACGATTATTTGGTTATGCGTCATATTGGTTCTTAGTGGGTTTGGTTCTTTTGGATATGGAGGACAAGCAGCAGCGGCGGCAGAAGGTAGGGATTCCCTCCCTTCCGCTACCTACATTACAACCCATAGTTTAAAAGAGCAGTTTGGTATCAAAGAAGATTGGATTGAGGAGAAACTAGATCAAGGTTACTCGCTGTTCCAGTTATATAAAGCTTTACAGACAGATCGTACAGGCGGTGAGGCTGCTGAGAAATGGCTAGAAGCACAAGAAATTAGCGAACCGATTCAAATGGAGGGACTACGCCCTTCCGGATCATCACAGCAAAACAACTTCTCGATTAATGCTCTTGGAGAGGATGCTCCAGGTACAGGAACAACCGTGGATGAAACTGGGCTAAATCACGTTGATATCCGGGATGATGCATCGCTGTACATGACGTCTTATGGAGCGGAATCGATCTCTACTGCTACGGGAGAGATGATGGTCAGTAGTACGGACATCTCCTTACCTGGACTCATTTCGTTTGATCTGACACGTGTCTATGACAGTGCTAGAGCAAGTGGACAGCTCGGCGTTCAATACGACGAAACGACACAAAAGTATTCCAATATGGTTACGCCACGCAAGGAAGAACTCTCAGCTGGATTGGGACAAGGCTGGCGTTGGGACATTCCTTTCATGGAAAAGCGTGGCGATAGTCAGTATGTCCAGATTCCAGGCGTAGGTTATTATCGCTTAAACGCTAATCTTGAACTTGAAGGCTACGTATGGAATGATTTAATCGTGAAGCAAGATACGACCGTGACTGTGGATGGCAAATCCAGTAGTTACCGTTTGTCGATCCGGAATGGCTACGATTATTTGTTTAACGGAACCGGAGAGTTACTGCAAATTACAGATGGTTACCGGAATACGGTGAATTTTCAATATACAACATTGGATGGAAACCAAGTCATCTCCCGAATTCAAAACAGTGAAGGTCAGGCGCTGACATTTGCTTATGACAACCTGAAGGTTACTGTACAGCTTGCCGGAACAGATCGGAAAGCAACGTACACGCAACGCGAGGACGAAGGCATTCGTATTTTGCGAGAATTCACGGATGCTCTGGATCGGACAACGACATATACGTACTATTATCCCGAATCCAAATTTAATTTCTTGCCTGAATTGCAAAGCAACCAAAATGCTCAAGGTGTGATGCATACCGCACTATTGACGCGTATTACTGATCCGTCATCGGCGATTACAGACATCGCTTATGTTCCGTCACTGAAGAAGATTGGCGCGGCTTCTTCACATTTCGTCTTTAAAGTAAGAGAACGCAAGAGCCAGTTTAGTTCAACGGATGGCGAAGGTGTTCTAGACAAGGTTAACTTTGAGTACTCTGGAGAAGATCTGGATGCATACGGTCAATCCGCATCATGGACAACGAAAGTGAAAGCAGAGAACACTGTAGATACTTGGACGTTCTCCAAAACGTTCAGCACTGCCGCGCACCCCGATTTGGTTCGCGTAGATAAGCATGCGCTAACCGGAGATGCGGTAACGTATACAACCGAGTTCAAGTATGATAGTCAGAATAAACGAAATCTGCCAACAGAGCTATCGGAGTGGGTTAGTGAGGGTGGACGTGCAGGCGAGAAGCTAACCACGACCATGACCTACGATGCCAATGGAATGGTGACTTCAGAAAAGCGCAGTACCGGACAAGAATCCACTTATGCGTATGAAACGGGTAAGGCTCCATATCACTGGATCAAACCTATTCGTTCGACCAGCAAGATTAATAGTACCTTGGAGAGATACACCGAAACAACCTATAACAGCCAAGGTTCCGTTCTGCGGAGCACGACTAAAAATGGATACGGCGGGCAGTTGCTCACTGAATCGGAAGTGAAGCTGGATGATAAAGGAAGAGTCATCAACACCACGGATAAAGGCGGCTATTTAGCTAAAGACAGCGTAGCGACGTTGAGTTATCAGGCTAATGCAGGGCATTTGGTGAAATCCAAGTCCATAACTGTGAATGATGCTGCTGGTAAAGCAGAAGCCCTCGTGGAATCGTATCAATATACGAATGCTGGTGAACTGGAAAAGACAACCGATGCATCCGGGGAACAGGAATCGTATCAGTATGATAAGAGAGGGCGACTTCTACAAATCGAACATGCAGATGGTACGAAATCAACTACGGCGTATGATGATGTTAAGAACATCATTACAAATACATCGCCAGATGGCATTGTCACGACCGAGCGGTATAATCCGTTAGGTCTTTTGGTAGAAGAGCAGACGGCTGAGGCTACTTACAAATACGCCTATGACCGCGAAGGTAATGTAACGGCTGTTGAGGATGCCGAAGGCAATGTGACGAGATTTGTAGTCGACGCGTTTGGACAAGCGATAGAGACAAAGTATCCAGACGGGACCACCGGAACAACCAATATTGATGCTGTGGGTCAAACGGTGACCTATAAGGACGCTGCTGACAATCGCACACGGGAGAAGAAGGATTTACTTGGTCGTGTGACGGCGGTGGAAGAATATCTGAATGGTGCATATGTTCCGTTACAACAAACCGAATATGATATCGATGGTAACGTAATTGCATCTATCGATGGTAACGGTCAACGAACGACCTATACGTATGATGCGCTTGGACAAATCACGACGGTAACCACACCGAAGCAAGAGACAAGCCGCTACTTCTATGGCTATCAGGGCCAAGTGACACAGATCGTATCACCGAATACGCAAACAGTCACAAAACAGTATGATGAATTGGGAAGACTCATTAAACAGACGCATCCGAGTCCAGCCGGGTATGCGACAACGTTATATTACGATAAGAAAAGTAATCTGATCAAAAAACAAGATCGACTTGGTAAAGTAACAGAGTATACGTATAACAGTGATAACATGCTCACAAGCATGAAGGCACCGGATAGCAACGTTTCTTACACTTACGACGAAATCGGCCGTAGAACATCGATGACCGATGATCATGGAAAGACCACGTACAGTTATCGTGCCGAAGATGGGATGTTGAACGGACTGACGTTCCCGGATGGGACACGACTTGATTACGAAAACAATACCCAGCAACGTCTAGGCTATACCCTGACGGATGCCAAAGGACAATCCTTGCGCATTCACGGCGAAGTAGATGCTATGAACCGGGTAACTTCCATGGACATTACCTCGGGTTCGGGAGGAGCTTCTGCACTTGCTGCATCAGGAACGACGCCTGTAGACCGGATGACTTTCAGTTACGCGTCCAATAGCTTGCTGGAGAAAGTGTCGTTTGGCAAGGGCCTCAGCACAAGCTATCAGTTCAATGGCTATGACCTCTCGGGAGTCAAGATCTCTCAAGGGACTTCGGCGGTGCAGCAGTTTACCTATGAATACGACGGTAACAAAAACATCACGTCCCGTACACAGAACGGGGAAACCGATCAATACACATACGATGAATTGAGCCGGATTCAGACCGAAACGGGCACGCAAAAAGAAACGTATACTTATGACCCGAATGGTAACCGGTACAGTACCGGAAGTGGTAAGGTATACGGTCTAAAGGATGCACAGTATACGTATGACAGCCAGAATCGTCTGATTAAAGCAACGGGTGAAGGCAAAACGGTAACCTATAGTTATAATGGGGATGGATTGTTGTATGAACGTACCGAAGGCGAGCAAACGATTCGTTATTATTACGATGAAGAAGCCAAACTCATGGCCGAGGCCGTTGTAACGTCTGGAAAAGCTGAGCTGACGTACGCCTATATCTATGATCTTTACGGGCAATTATGGGCCCGCCAGGACAAGAAAACAGGTAAACTGGAATACTACCAGTTGAATGGACACGGTGATGTGGTTGGCCTCGTGGATGAGTCAGGCAAAGTACTTAACAGCTACACTTATGATATCTGGGCGGACCCTTAACAACAGAGGAAAACGTACCAAATGTACTTCGTTATGCCGGGGAATATTGGGATGGTACTGTAGGGCTGCAATATTTGCGAGCACGCTGGTATGATCCAAGTATGGCACGTTTCATCGGTGAGGATACGTACGAGGGAGAACTAAATGATCCGCTAACTATGAACTTGTATTCTTATGTGTTAAATAATCCATTGAAGTATGTCGACCCGAGTGGACATTCCTCTAAAAGACCCGCGAGTAATACACTTGAAGGGATGGGGCTTGGGAGCGGGAGTGCTAGTGGCGGGCGAATGACCCCGGGTGGAAGTATGGGTGGTGGTGGAGGACGTGGTGGAAGTTCAACCAAACCTAGTGCTTCAAAACCGAAGAGCTCTAAATCTATTACGGGAAAAAGTTCTATAAATGGATTAACAAGAGATGCAGCTAGGAAATTTGCCCAAAACTTATTGAAAAATGGTGAAATCAGGATAACACATTTAAAGTCAATGATTCCAAAGGGAATAAAAAATACATTTGTAAAAACAGATACAATTAAAGTGGGTGCAAAATATGAATTTGTACTTGCAGATGGACAGAAGGTCATAATTAGATGGCATTCACCTGATCCTGTTGCGAAAATGAGATATCCCGGGTCCGCATCTGGAACCCGTTGGACCGCGCAAATAAAAATAGGAAATAAACAATTAAAGACAGATGGAACATGGACAAAAAACCAATCTTTGGATCAGGTTCATATTCCAATAAAAGGGAAGTGAAAAAATGAATATTGGAGATTTTGAGAAATTACCTGATAGGTTACCTACAGAAGTTTTATTATCCTTGTTTAGAAATGTGTTAAAAGATTTTGAAACTATGAGCTTGGATAAAAAAGAATTTTTGTTGATCCTAGCCGAATTAACAGATCGACAAGTCATGACTTATGAGCTTCTAGAGGATAAAACAAGAAACGATGTAGATGTTGTATTGAGGAGGTTATGGAATACTAATTCCTACGATGATGTAGATGTGATACTCTCTATTGTTGTTAACCTTGGTTTAGAGAAGTGTTTTGATAAAATTAAAGAGTCTATGAAAGAACACAATATAGACATAGTAATTTTAAATGAAATCAAAGAGACCATTATGGAGGTTGGAAATAATATTTCAAATCCATATTATGATTTAGAACGGTTTAAATCACCTAAAAGTGAGTTGTAACCCATAAATAAAGACACATTGAAGCTACGACCGTTTCCCGGTATTCTACGGGGAAAGGTCGTTTAGTTTCTTCTGGAAATCCTATTAATTGAAGCCTATTAGTACTATTTTAATCATCATTAATATGTCTGATAGTTGTGGATGGAATGAAAATATGGATGGCTCGGTGGGGAACCCTGCATGAACGGATCCCACCACGCTCGCCTAATATGAACGCTCATATCGAGTCATTCCATCTGATACTTCAAGATGATTGTCTATCTCGATATGACTTTGCCACATATGGTGAAGCTTATGAAGCAGTCACTGAATTCATGATCTTCTACAACGAAAGAAGAATGCATTCCAGCATTAAAGACCTAGGTCCTATTGATTTTTACAAGCAGAACCTGATTTATCCCATTCCAATTGAGGCCGTCCGATTGTAATTTGAAAAGCTATGAAAGAATGAGATGAAGAGAGCATGTGTCCAAACTTAAGGGGTTAATCTGCTCAAAGTCGGTGACTTGCTTGTTAAGAGTGATGGGAATACACTCAAGATAGACAGCATTGAACTGTTGTATAAGCAGGTAACGGTTTAGAACATAACGGTTGATGAATTTCATACGTATTTTGTAAGTGACCTTGGTATTTGGGTGCATAATACGAATTGTAGTTATAAAGACATTACAGTCGGAAAGAGTGTAAGAAATATTTCAACCAATGTAACAAAGGCGGATTTTGAGAAGAGTCTTTTGAAGGAAGGGTGGAAAAAGGCAGTGAGTAAGGACGGTAAAGTCACTATCTATTCTAAAGATGGTGCGAGATACACAGTTCGTGACATTTCAAAGCAATCCCAACTAACTGTTGAATTTTGGGCTAAGGTAGCTACTGGGGTCACAACTAAGATTCGATTGGGGGATTGACAAATTGAGCAATACTATTAAAAGCTCAGAAGAATTTGAGAAAGCATCACGTTTGGTTTTAAAAGTCATTTGTGTTGACGAGAGGTTACCAAATCCAGTATTTAAAGTTTCCTTTCCAAATAAAGTTGTTTTTGATTTTGATTATGTAATGAGTTATAAATTTTGGGGTGAATTGGATGGTGACTCCTCTGTAATTATGGCTGTTTTAGATCCAGACCCTGAAAATTATTACTACAGTGAGTTTTCCCAATATAACTGGTGTGTTTTACAAAAAGGTACCACCGCTGATGAGTATTGGAATATCCTTAATCAGGGACCAGAAGAAAGCCCTGCTGATGCTATTCTATCTAACTCTGAAGTAGTTATATGGTTATCGTCGTCGCTGAATTGGGCAATATGGGGAGAAAGAAGTTACGGCATTTGTATTTTAGGTTTTAACGATGAAATGAGCAAGTACAGTAGTGACTCATGTTTTTCAATAGACAGGGCTATTACTGATTTGGTGGCTTTAAACTTTACCAAAGGTATACCCGAAGATGTGACTAATAAGTTAATGAAACATTATAGCATTAAGAACTAGGAACTGATAAGACCTTGAGGACTGCAATCCTCAAGGTCTTTATTTAATATCCCCTCCTTCGTATGGCTCATATAAAAAGGATATGAAGGATCTTGAAGATGGTTTAAGAACGTATTGAACCGTTAAAAAGGGATAGATGAAAAAAATATTGTTAGCATTAAAGCTCGTCGTAGTAAATTCCTCAGTATCCTATTGTGGTTGAATTTAAGGACAATTCACAAGAATATGTGGCACACCGAGAAGAGCAATGAGTGCAACTAAAGCTTGATACTTATTCCAAAATCAATTGAATTTCTATGAATTGTAATGAACAAAGCAATCCATTTGTGGGCTAGTTTGTTCTTTTTTAGTTCTGAAAAATGAAAATCGACACGGATTATATAGCTTGTCAGCAGATGCCCCGCTTTATGAACGAGTCAGAACAACTACTGGGTTTGCTTCAAAAGTTAACCTATGATGAACTCAAAGCGTTATGGAAGTGTAACGATGCAATCGCCGAACTGAATGTGGAGCGGATTCAGAATATGAATTTGAAGGACAATCTGACGCCAGCCATCTATGCCTATGAAGGTATTCAGTATCAGTATATGGCTCCGGTGTTTTTCAAAATGAGGAACTGGCGTATCTTCAGCAGCATTTGCGCATATTATCCGGTTTTTATGGCATGTTACGGCCATTGGATGGTGTTACACCTTATCGGTTGGAGATGCAGGGCAAGTTTCAAGGTCCGGGCTTCAAGTCCCTATATCAATTTTGGGGTAGCAAACTCGCAGATCAGCTTCAATCGGAAAGCAATTGCATTCTAAATCTGGCTTCCAAAGAGTATAGCAAAAACATCACTCCTTTTCTGAGCGAGGAAACAAGGTTTATCACTTGTGTATTCGGACAAATGGTCGAAGGGAAGGTCATTGAAAAGGCAACCTGGGCCAAGATGGCCAGAGGCGAAATGGTACGTTATATGGCAGAGCACAAGATTACAGATATAAAGGACGTCAGGAGCTTTGATCGGCTAAACTTTAGTTTTTCAGAAGAACTATCCGACGAGAATACGTTTGTCTTCGTACAAGAAGAGGGAAAATAGCCAGCTCTATACCGGTGAGTTTCCTGTACATATTGTGAAAAGGATGTTGGCACGTCCGGAAGGAACATGTTGAATCAGGAGAACGATCTTCAGTGGAGTGTTTACTTAAACTTCTAACCGAAACTAAGAACCCTCTCATAAGAAAAGAGTTTGCAATTGTACTAAAAGACATTGGCGATAATTGGGGGAGAATCTGCTATTTAAGGCGTTGCAGGTCCGGTAAACTGAACAGACTGAACCAAGAAAGCTAAGACGAAGGTAATATGCTACACCAGTTGGCGAAACTGATTCATGGGGAAGCACGCCGAGAATCTTTTGAAGTTCGATGGCTGAAATAGCTGTCGTCTTGAGCCGATTGCAGTTATTGAACGAGCCTGAAAGATTTTTGGGCTCGTTTTGCTTTAATAAAGTATCACGTGTGATAACTAAAAATTATATTTTGAACCCTAGCATACTGGCTTCATCATGAGATCAAGTTGAACTCCGTTTGACCATTTTTCAGTGACATTAGGAGGATAGAAAAGTCGGGAATGAAACACACAGCTGCAATAGCGTCATATGACTGGGGCGTTCCTCTTCTCGCTTTAAATATGGTTACTAAATGCTAATTGTGAACATATAATGGATATATGAATATATAATTGTAAATTTTATGTAAAACTTATATGAAAATCATTGTTTTATTAGGATAATTATGGAACAATTGTAATTGATCTCTTAGATCGAAAAAATTGCTGAGGTGGTTTTATTGTCTAGGGAAAGGAAGTTTTTGTTAGTAGCATTGAGTTTAGTTCTCTTCCTAACGATTGTTGGTTTCCAGCAAGCTAGGGCCTCAGAAGCTACAATTGATGAACAAGAAACAAAGGTGGTGGTTCCCGATGAACTTCTTATTAAAACATCAGAAGGAGTCAAAGGAATTGAAATTAAAACGCCTGACGGAAAAATAGAAGTCAAAAGGGCTATCGTTACAGAGTATGTTCCTGTTAACTCGACTGCTTATTTGCTAGCTACTGGCCAAGATCCAATTGAAAACAAACTAATCAAAGTGGTGGATGTTACTTACCTTGATGAAGAAAAGAATGACGACTGGAAACATGAAGTAGCACCTGCAGCAATCGGTGACTTATATGCTAAAAATCCGAGCGCTGAATATGCAACAGTTAACCCTAACTATGTAGTTGCTTCCGTAGAAGAGACCGGAAGTTCTGGCGGTATATTAACACTTTCTCAATCTGTGACGGTTGGTAACTCCTTTAATGCTAGCGTAGGTATCAGCGCATCAGTTGTGTCTGCAACTGTTGGTTATAACGTATCTCAAAGTTGGACATCAACCGCATCCTTCAGTGAGAGCATCGCGAAGGACGATCACAAGACGGTGATTAATGCATACAATCGTTACATGACAAGACACTACGAAGTTTGGAAGAAGGGACTTTTCTCTGACAGTTTGGAAACTCATGGTACTTCAGATCGTCACGTTGGCTTCAGGTTTGATCTACTCCGAATTCCTGATTATCCTAGTATGTAATGAAATAGTGATTAAAGTAAAGGAAACGACGGGTTTGTTCCGTATCATCGGGACTCACCTGTATTTTGTTCCTTGACACCCGCCGTACAACGTTGCCGTTGAAAGTGACTCTTCCCACCTGGCCGCTGACGGGCGGGAGACAATAATGAACGACGAAATGCCCGCAGAGTTTGCGGGCTTTTTGCATTCCGTATTTGAGAGGTATGCCGAACATATGGTGCCAACGGCGGGGATATACGTCTTTCATCCATCTTCTTACCAGTGCCAGTTCGAGGTCGCATGAACGCGGCAGGCATTGTAATCCGGAGTCAATGCGTATGGGTGAAGAACGCGGCTTCATTCGGTTGGTCGCAGTACCGTTGGCAGCATGAGCCGGTATTCTACGCTCATTTAAAAGGAAAGGCCCCAGCTTGGTTGCGACCGCCGAGACCACGGTATGGCGCACTGGCCTCCCTTTGGAGGAACCTGAACCATCCACGGTCTGGGAAGTGTCCCGTCGTGACATCGGCAAGTACGTTCATCCGACACAAAAGCCGCTAGAGTTGCTGGCAATACCGATTAAGAACAGCAGTCGTCCAGGCAACTCAGTGGCGGATTTCTTCGGCGGAAGCGGATCTACTTTGATGATTTGTGACCAACTGGATCGGCCGTACCATGGAGATCGATCCGAAGTTCTGCGACGTTATTAAACGGCGGTACCGGGAAGCAATCGGCATCAAGCCTGTGCTAGTTTGTCGTGTTGGTTCTGAACAATAAACCAGATGATAAAAAGCTGTTTGGATCAATAAGCAAGATTTCAAATTCAAATAACTAACATATTTACCTTAATACATCTGAGGTAATGGAGTTCCTGGAGGTCTCCACCAAGATTCAACGGTTCTCCAAGCAGTATCAAAATCGTAGCCTTTTCCCATTAAATATCCAATGGCAACTGCTTCTGTTAATGCATGTTGATACCCAAGGTACTGGGCTTCTCGTAATCCATGTCTAACAACCGGGCTTATGGTTACAAGAGTTTGATGTTGAAGATGTTGTTGGTTAGTCATATTCATTTTTTACTCCTCACTTTTAATAAATGATTTTTAATAATATATGAGGGTATAGGCAGAGGCGGAACATGTCTTTTAAATATTTCAACTGAGATTGTGCGACTGCTCGTTCAACTAATGGAACACAATAACTCAATAAATCAGATTAGCAATTACAAATTCAAATTTGGCTACCGAGGACTTAATGAATAGTAAGAGATATTCGAACTGACTCGGAAACCTTTATTGTTTAGATGTAAACGTCTTTACCAGGGCTATTTGGTTTTGCTTTCAGCATGAAAGGACTTAGCAACGGGTTTTTAAAACTCAAGCCGAATCACTTTGATGGATATGGCCTTCTTACATCTGTCCGATTTAAAAGATAATCTGTACTTGTCTGATGATAGTCAGCCAACTTAATCAGTAAAGCCGTTGGAATGTCCAACTCGCCTCGTTCATAGTTGCTATATATGCGTTGACTACAGCATGATAAGCTTCTTTTGGTGTTTGAGGCATGGTTTAACTTTAACTTTGACTCAATAAAAAAACACTAGCGGATTTCCCGCTAAATTCGCATCTGGCCTCATTCCTTAATGTACAATCTTCCTGAGGTGACTTTACCATGAAGGATAATATGTCAAACCTGATCGAGGATTTGTTTCACGGAAACCTCCGGTTGGACGAGTCGATTCATCCTGAGCAGGCCGAGTATCAGGAAATTAATCGTCAGATATCGGACCTGATGCAGGACTACAAAACACGGCTTGCGGGGAACGAGTACGATGCTTTAGAGCAACTGATAGACTTGATCGGACAATCTACATCTATGTACGTGGAAGCAGCGTTTGAGCAAGGTTTTCGCACAGGCGGTAAACTCATCATTGAGGTTTTATGCAAAACGTGAGTATCTATTAGGGTATGAACAGCAACTCAAAAATCCCTTTCACCAACACCAGCAATTCGGCTGGCATAGGGAAGGGGATTTCATGTTTAATCCGTTTCTTTTACTCCACATGTGCACTCAACACACATATCTTACTCTAACTCCAAACTACGCTACAACCTACCGCGCTCCAATATTCGTACCCGACGGCGTACCCGAGCCAATCAGATCACTGCCTGTGGCAAGCTTCAGGAAGTTGCCCAGGACAGGCGTTCCATCCGTGCTGCGCGTCACCGAAGGCACAAGGGAGACAAAGTCGGCTCCGCTGGCGAGCAAGCCTTTGGCGTTTTCGCTTTTTTTGTTTTTCCACCAGACGTTGGTGCTGCTGACGTCGGTTCCGCTGGTTTTGTCGCTGGCGCCGCCTTCGAAGGACAAGTTGTTGGTGAAGATATGTGTGCCTACATCAAAGGCAAAGTTGCTTTGACCATTTTGCCAGGATGTATTGTTTTTCATCTGAATGGAACCGGGATTGCTGTTATAGGTGAAGCCGTGCTTTTTATTTTGAAAAGCAATGCTGTTCTCCACAATGTGATTTACCGCGATTTTCTCGCCGCCCAGCTTGAAGCCGTTACCGTCACTATTGGAGGTGGATGTCCCATCCGAAGTTTGCCCGTTGTGATGGGCGATGCTGTTGCGGATCGTGACGACGCCAATGGCGCCTGTGTCCGTTTTACTGTACAGATCCCAGCCATCGTCCACATTATAGGCAGCGATACAACCGTCGAACAGGTTACCTGGGCCTACTGTCAATTTGGCAGCAAAGCCGTCTGCATCTTCTCCGTCATCCGGATCATAGTTATCATGGGAATACGAGCGAATAATTTCATTGTAGGCAGGCCATTCGCTGTTTGCCGCAGTAGAGGCATAACGGCCGAGCTGAATACCGGTATCCCGGTTATGGTGAGCTTCGATCTGTTCCAGGCGGTTATAGCTGCCCCCGATAAAGATACCGTTATCACCCGCACCCTTCACTTCAAGCCCTTTGACGAGCCAGTAGTCTCCGAACATTTGCAGCCCGCGATTGGTGGAGGCGAACGCTTGAGCCGAGAAATCAAAGACAGGCTTTTCCGACCCGTACGCCACCAGATTTTTGCGCTGTCCCGATGCACCACTGTTGCCTCGCTCAATCGTAACGGTTTCCGAGAAACTGTACGTGCCACCGCGCAAATATATCGTTTTGCCCGGTGCGATCTGGGTTAACGCGTTAGCCAGTGACGTAGGACTCGCAAGGGTTCCGGGGTTACTTGCTGAGCCACCAGGAGCGACGTATAGATCACCTGCAGCAGCGAGTGCAGTGCTGGACACAGCAACGGATTCAGAGGGATTTTGCAGCCCGCTCTCGATCAGCTCCGCAGCACCGGCCGTTCCACCACTGAGCAATAATAGAGGGATAGCGGCACTCAGACAGATGTGAGTCATTTTTGATTTCAGCGAACGTTGAGATGTTGCATGTGCATAAGTAGAAGCAGGGGTAAATAATTTCATTACGCAAACCTCCTTAGTAATTGGGAAATGAAGTCCTAGAGGACACAGGTTCATGGTAAATGTTGTAAACGGTATCATCAATAATCATTTGATCAGATGGACTCAACCTGCTGACAAGCCTTATATAACTGGTCGGAAATGGAAATTCATAGGAGTAGCGCATAATCCTGCGCTCAGTTCATGTTCCTCATTTAACAGGGGATCATCTGAAATGAACATAGGAAGAGCCCCTTTTCCCAGCAAACAGCATTATCCATACCTCCAATCAGCCGAAATCAACTTCACAATATTTAAAATGGAAGTGTCCGCGTGATCAGCTCACAGGCTGCTTTGGATGGAACGCCAAATACCCCCGATAGCAGGCTGCATCAAGCAGTCTTAGCTACCAGGGGTTATGAAACGTACCTATACGTTGCTACAAAGCATGTCCGCTGCCTTTAAAATAAACATCAGCTAAACCAGCCAGTCCTTAATACGGATCTGCTTCATGGCTGTCTTTGGCAGCCTGTTCAATAGTAGGCTCATGTTTGGGTTGAACTGTGGCGCTGTCATCGGTTGAAACGGAGGATAATCCTTCCGCTACCCGACGTCCATAATCGGCATCCGCTTGTGTAAAATAGAAGATCATCCGCTCACGAATATCCGGTTTGCATGTAGCTAAAGCATCTACCAGATTGCTAATCAACTCGTTTCGCTCCCAATCCTTAAATGAACGGTAGGTATCACCGGCTTGTCCGAAGTCATTGGTCCGCTCAATTTTTTCACGAACAAGATGACCTTCAATAAGAGGTTCATGTTCCTTGCCGCGCGGAGCTGCTTCCTTTAAGCCACCCAATGAGGAAGGCTCATAGTTGACGTGTGGATTTTGACCCGGCGCACGATCGACCTGATATTGCATCTGCCCGCCGCTCTGATTGGTGGCTACCCGCTTTTTGGGTGCATTGACTGGCAGTTGCAAATAGTTGGCTCCGACCCGGTGACGCTGGGTATCGGAGTAGGAGAAGGTGCGTCCTTGCAGCAGCTTGTCATCCGAGAAATCCAGTCCATCCACAAGCACACCTGTGCCAAAAGCCGCTTGTTCCACTTCATTAAAATAGTCCTCGGGATTACGGTTTAAGGTCATTTTTCCAACAGGCAAAAACGGAAACTGCTCTGGCGGCCACAGCTTGGTTGGGTCCAGCGGATCGAAGTCCAGTTCAGGATGCTCGCCGTCCTCCATAACCTGAACACACAACTCCCATTCGGGATAGTCTCCGCGTTCGATTGCTTGATACAGGTCCAGGGTGGCATGGTTGAAGTTCTGTCCCTGAATATCGCTGGCGTCCTTCTGAAGAAGGTTCCGTATCCCCTGATTGAGCGGTTCCCAGTGATATTTAATGAGCACGCCTGTGCCTTCCTGATTCACCCATTTATATGTATTGACGCCTGATCCCTGCATTTGCCGATAGTTGGCCGGAATTCCCCAAGGGGAGAAGAGAAACGTAATCATATGGGTCGCTTCAGGGCTGAGGGAGACAAAATCGAAAAATCGTTCCATATCCTGTGCATTGGTCAGAGGGTCCGGCTTGAACGCATGCACCATGTCCGGGAACTTGAGCGGGTCACGAATGAAAAAGATTTTCAGATTGTTGCCCACCAGATCCCAGTTGCCGTCCTCGGTATAGAATTTCACAGCAAATCCGCGCGGGTCCCGCAGCGTCTCCGGGGAATGTCCGCCGTGAATAACCGTGGAGAACCGAACGAAGACGGGCGTTTCTTTACCTTTTTCCTGAAACAGACGTGCGCGTGTATACTTCGATACTGGTTCATCCCCGGCCGTCCCATAAGCCTGAAATACGCCGTGAGCGCCAGCGCCGCGGGCATGCACTACCCGTTCCGGAATACGTTCGCGGTCAAAATGGGTGATCTTTTCGAGAAAGTGATAGTTCTCCAGCGTAGTCGGTCCCCGGCTGCCGACGGTTCGAACATTCTGATTGTCCGTAATGGGGTGACCCTGACGATCCGTTAATGTCTCAGACGCTGATTCGGGGAATGCTTTGATTGAGAGTCATCGTGTTTCAAGATGGAACACCGCCTTTCCTTATGATGGATTCAAATATATATTTTCCCTGCGAGCCCGTTCTATACATCAATTCCATTAAAAAAAGCTTGTCACCCACCCCATCGCGTGGGATAATTAACTTTTGCCCAGTGGCCTTTTTTGAACGGAAAAATAAAATTGGACCGCTTGTATAAGAATGGAGGCTGACCTAGGATTGTCTACACAACGTTATCCTTTTGCATATGATCCGGCTGAACCTTTTGTATCCCGTCTGGGAGAGTGGGTAGCCGATGTTTTTTACGATATTTTGCCAGAGTTCGGTTTCGAGGTACGGGATGAACAGATTTTTATGGCGTACCAGCTCGAACGGGCCTATGGAGATAAAAAGACCATTATGGCGGAGGCCGGTGTCGGAACAGGCAAGACGTTAGTCTATCTGCTCTACGCGGTCTGTTATGCACGTTATACGGGCAAACCGGCGGTGATCGCCTGTGCCGATGAGTCCTTGATTGAACAGCTTGTGAAGCCCGGCGGAGATATTGCAAAGCTGGCTGCACATCTGGACTTGGAAGTGGACGCACGTCTGGGTAAGTCACCGGATCAATACGTCTGTCTGAACAAATTAAGTGCGATGCGATTTGCGGATGAGGATGCGCCTGTTATTGAAGAAGTGCATGAGAGTCTGCCGGATTTTGTGAATACGCCGGGTACACTTCAGGCCTTCCATCCGTATGGTGATCGCAAACAGTATCCACATCTGAATGATCGTCAGTGGAACAAAATCAACTGGGACCCGTTCCAGGATTGTTTTGTTTGTCCCAAAAGACAACGCTGCGGTCTGACGCTGTCGCGTGACCATTACCGTCGTTCCAAGGACATCATTATTTGTTCCCATGATTACTACATGGAGCATGTGTGGACCTATGAAGCGCGCAAACGCGAGGGTCAATTACCATTGCTGCCTGATCACAGCTCCGTTGTATTTGATGAAGGACATTTGCTGGAAGAAGCGGCCCTGAACGCACTGAGCTACAAATTGAAACACCGCATCTTCGAGGAACTCGTGACTCGTCTGCTTGAAGGGGAGATCCGTGAATCCCTTGCGGAGCGTGTGGATGAAGCGATTGAGAGCAGTGAACGATTGTTTGCGCTGCTGGATACGTATACGGTGGCAATTCCCGGATCGGAACGAAAAGAAGTCCGGGTAGAACCGCCGCTCCTGCGTGAGATTGAACGGCTGACCAGCGTATTGGATGCGATCGGCGAAGAATTGGTATTTGAGAGCGGCTTGTTCTCGCTGGATGGCTATCAGATGCGTGTCGTGGAAGAGCATCTGGACATGATTCAGTCCGCACTTGCGTTGTTCCGTAAGGAAGATGGGTACATCTGCTGGGCCGAAGAGAGCGAGGACGAAACGACCTTATCGATCATGCCGCGTACCGTGAAGGAAATTCTGAACGAGCGCGTGTTTAATACGGGTATTCCGATTGTCTTCTCTTCTGCAACGTTATCTGTGGATAGTTCATTCCGTTATGTGGCAGACAGCCTGGGGATTGATGATTTTGTATCGTTCTCCGTCGCTTCCCCATATGACTACGCGGACAAAATGCAGATGAAGATTACAGATGAAACCGTACCTGGTCACCCGGAAAACGAAAATCGGTTGCGTGACGCCGTATCGCTGCTTCAGGAGAGTGGGGGCCGTGCGCTGATCCTGTTCCGTACGATGGAGGAATTGCGTGCGTTTAAGCAAGACATTGCTCAGGTCCCTGAGGCACAAGGATTACGCTTTATGTATGAGGGTGACCGGGAGATCAGTGACCTGATAGCGGCTTTCCAGCAGGATGAGGAGAGTGTGCTATGCTCCGTCAATCTGTGGGAAGGGCTGGACGTTCCAGGACCGTCATTATCCAATGTCATGATCTGGTCGCTTCCATATCCACCGCAAGATCCTGTCTTTAATGCCAAACGCAGTGCATCGGCAGCGCCTTACGAGGAGGTCGATCTTCCGTACATGCTGCTGCGTGTGAAGCAAGGTCTGGGGCGTTTGATTCGGACGAGCAGTGATTCAGGGACAGCTGCGATTCTCGACGAATCGTTGTACAGCAAAAAGGAAGCCAAAGACCGCATTGCGGCCCTGCTTCCCGAAGGTGTAGAATGGACAACCCTGACACACTAGTTCACATTCATATTTAGATTCTTTAACTGGCTCCTTTCCAGAGTAAGTACTTGTACGCTGCGGATTCAACGTCCGGCTGTGATCAAGCGCTCATTTTGGAGGGGAGCCTTTGACTTGTGTAAGAATTCTTCTTTGTTAAAAAATACCCATGCTCAAATACCGTTCCCCGGTATCAGGCGCAATGCAGAGCACACGGTGACCCGGCCCCAGTTCCCGCGCGATGCGCAGGGAGGCCCACACCGAAGCGCCAGAGGAAGGGCCGAGCAGCAGCCCTTCCCGGGCAGCAAGCTGCCGCATCGTATCCAGTGCATCCTCATCGGACACCTGGATAATGGCATCCCACACGTCGGTATTCAGAATGTCCGGAATGAACCCCGGACTTGTACCGACGAGCTTGTGAGGTCCGGGCTCGCCACCGGACAGCACCGGAGAACCTTTCGGCTCCACCGCATAGATGCGAATGTCCGGCAGCTGCTTGCGCAGTTCTTCGCCGGTTCCGGTAATGGTGCCGCCAGTTCCCGCCGTGGCGATGAAGGCATCCAGCTTGCCTTCCATCTGCTGCATAATTTCGGGAGCCGTGGTAATCCGGTGAATATCCGGGTTCGCCTGATTCTCGAATTGCTGGGGAATGAAGCTTCCCGGAATGTCGGCCTGAAGCTCTTTGGCCTTGCGAATCGCACCGGGCATCCGCTCTGCCGCAGGGGTGAGCACCACATCTGCGCCGTAGGCTTTCAGAATATTGATGCGTTCCTTGGACATGTTGTCCGGCATGATTAGAATGGCTTTATATCCTTTGGCAGCCGCGTTCATCGCAAGACCGATCCCGGTATTGCCGCTGGTCGGCTCGATAATGGTTGCGCCGGGAAGAAGAAGCCCAGCCCGTTCAGCCTGAACGATCAGGTTATAGGCGGCACGGTCTTTAACGCTGCCGCTGGGATTGAAATATTCCAGCTTGACGTATACGTCAGCGGAATCGCTGCCTGTAAGTCTGTTCAGTCTGACGGCAGGTGTCTCGCCGATCAGTTCGGTAACATCTGCGGCAATGCCTGTATGTGCAGGTGTTTGATTTTTAATTAAATGCGAATTCAAGTCCATGAAGTACAACTCCTTGATTGATAAGACGTTGAGAGCTAATCCGGTTGAAATCAAGTCTACTGAACAAGTCTGTCCCGCCGCTATTGGCTGGCAGGCTTGTTTTTGTAATAGGAATTGAATTCAGACCCTGCCTTATTGGAATGGTTGGATATATCTCTTTTCTATCTTAATGAACAGAGTCTCCCGGGTCAACTTGTTTCATGTAAGGAGAAGAGATCCGAATTTGAGCGGGCATATGACGAGAAGGTCCAGCGGATCATTCAGCCAGAATCATGTCTGGGTACAGTATGGGCCGAGTTGCATCAAGTCTGCGTCAAGTCCATATCGAGATGTCGACTAAGCTCTTTTTTGACTTCATTCCGCGCAAACGTCCACAGCATATAGAACCGCTGCAAATATCCTCTGCACAGATACTGGGTTTCGATCCCATCGACTTGCCGTTTTTCCTCCAGAACCTTGACGCCACGGGTTCTCATCTGTTTGCGAAGCGTCAGCATTTCCTTGAGTACTTGATTCTGAATACGGGTCAGGGACAGGATGTAGACTTCCGGCATTTTGAGCTGCAACGTATCCAGAGTACGAATATCCCGTTCAAGTACATCCAGCAGCAGAGTGCGTACAACCATGCTTTTAATCAAACGGTGGTCTTCATCCGCAGGGGATGGGGCGGAAGAGGAGGATGACATACTTTCACTTCCTTAACCATGATTATAAAATCGATTCAATTAAGAACAAATGTTCCTGTTCTGTATTATAGTCAGCATAAGCTTGGCTCATACAGGTTTCAACCTGAAATTTTTTACAATCCCTTTATTAAGCATAGGACTGATGCGTTGAATCCCTTATCTAATTATGGGTCCAAGGCCATATTCGGACACTGTTATGCAATAGAGAAAATCCAATTTTAGCTTAATGTTCAGAATTGGTTCAGAATCAATCGTTATACTGTCTGTACATTACGTAATTACATATGAAGGGGGAGTAAAAGTTAGAGATACATACTGGATGAGTATAAGCAGCCAATGCATCTATCAGCAAAGTAACCGGCTTTTTAGTAGATTTCGTAGGATATGCATGTAGATAGAGTAAGGGTTATAGAGTAACAATCGGATGTTATAAAGCAAAGGGAGAGGATGAAGATGATGAGTAGAAAGGTGCTAGAGGTTAAAAAGACAGTTGCGATGCTGTTGGTGTGTCTGTTAATTTTCGGTGGTGTTCCCGGATTCCAAACGTTGGGCATGGATCGCGCCTATGCTGCGAGTGGAGTTTGGACAGATGTAGGTGGCGCTGGATTCACGGCAGGGCAGGTAGAAAATATTTCGTTAGTTTTTGATCGGGAGGGTACACCTTACACCGTTTTTAGGGATTTAGAGAACGACAATAAAGCAACGGTTCTAAAATACGTTTCTGGGGCGTGGCAATCTGTTGGATCGGTTGGATTTTCTGCTGGTGAAGTGTGGAGTTCCTCGCTCGCATTTGATTCTCAGAATACTCCACATGTAGCTTATCAGGATATGGACAATGAAAGTAAAGCTACTGTTATGAAGTTCAACGAAAATCAATGGGAAGTTGTGGGCAGTGCTGGTTTTACGGCTGGAGCAGCAGTGTACGTTACACTTGCATTCAGTCCTGATGACACCCTCTATATTGGTTACCGAGATCATGCTGCAAATACTAAAGTGACGGTTAAAAAATTGAATGGAAATCAGTGGGAGACGGTTGGCTCTGCCGGTTTTACGACCGGAGTTGCACTGGAGATGTCCAAACTGATTGTAGATGCGAACGGAATTCCTTACTTTGCTTTTAAAGATTCAACGAATAATAAATTGACTGTAATGCAATTTGCAGGTGGTTCATGGAAAAATGTAGGGACCGCGGCATTTACAGCAGGCGCAGCATCATATCCTTCCTTAGTGTTTGGGCCGAATGGTGTACTTTATGTTGCATTTCAGGACGGTTCCAACAGCTATAAAGCAACTGTAATGAAACTGAATGGCAGCCAGTGGGAAGTGGTTGGGAACGCAGGATTCTCATCCGGAAGTGTATATAACTTGTCTTTGGAATTTGATCCTCTAGGGGTGCCTTATACTTCTTTTAGAAATTCAGTTAATCATAGCATGGAGCCTCAGGGTGTAATGATGAAACTTGATGGGAATCAGTGGACCATGGTCGGAGGGAAGCCGTTCTCTGCAGGTCAAATAAGTGAAACTTCGCTTGCTTTTGGTCCGAACGGGATGCCTTATGTTGCTTATGTAGACAACTCAAAAAGTAATAAAATGACGGTCATGACGCTTTCTACTTTACATTCAGTGGGTTACAATGCCAATGGTGCGACCACAGGAAGTGTTCCAGTAGACAATCTGAAATATGAAAAAGATACAACAGTGACAGTGTTGGATAACGCAGGAGCACTGGAGAAGGAAGATTATCAGTTTACAGGTTGGAACACAGCCGCAGACGGGAGTGGCACCAGCTACATCGTAGGAGATACTTTCTCGATGAATGATAGTGATGTTACGCTGTATGCACAGTGGCAACCCCTTTATGTAAATATTAGTTTTGAATCGAACGGCGGAACCGAGATTGAAAATCAAAAGGTGAACTACAATAGCTTGGCAGTAAATCCTGATGCTCCGGAAAAAGCGGGATACACGTTCTCCGGCTGGTATAGCGATATCCAGTTGCTTCAAGCTTTTGATTTTAATACAAATCTGACGCAAAATATTACGCTTTATGCGAAGTGGAAGTCATCTACAGCAACACTCTCAAGTCTGACGGTAAGTGCAGGGCAGATGACACCGGACTTCTCTGCGGAGGAGCTTGATTACCTCGTGGATGTCGAATCTGATGTGACGAGTGTGAGCTTCTCCTTGAGCAAAGGAAATGAAGGACAAGGCGTAATCGTAACAGGCGCAACAGGTGAGACGGTGACAGATGGTATATACACATATACCGTTACAGATCTGGTATACGGTCCAAATCCTGTAATTATCGATGTTCAAGCAGAGGATGGCAGTAGTAACAACTACACACTTAACTTTAATCGTATTGACATCACTAACGCCAAACTAAATGCAATGAATCTAACTAATGTCACATTGTCTCCGGTGTTTAACACGGATGTAGAGTTGTATGAAGCGACGGTCAGCAGTTCGGTCAGCACGACTGAGATTAGCGTTGAACCAGATCAAACAGGTGTTACTGTGAAAATTAATGGTGTTAGCGGCAATAGTACACTGGTGCAATTGGTCAGTGGTATCAATACAATTACGATTGAAGTGACTGCGTTGGATGGAGTAAGTAAGAAAACGTATACGTTGAACATTAAGCGCAATAGTGATAATTCGGGAGGATCGGGTGGAAATGGAAACTCTGGTGGTTCCAGTTCTGGGGAAGCAGTGCAGCGACACCAGCGACTAACCCTGTCGTAACTCCGCCAACCACAGGTGCTCAGGTGCTCGTGAACGGTAAAGCCGAGAACGCAGGCATCCTAACCACTAGCGAAGTGAACGGACAAAAAGTTGTAATTCTTTCAGTGGACGCACGTCTCATTGCACAAAAACTCCAAACTGAGGGGAACAACGCTATCGTCACGATTCCCGTGACAGGCAGTGGCCCAGAAGATCGGATTGTTGGTGAACTGACAGGTCAGACCGTCAAACTCATGGCTGACAAACAAGCAGTGCTGGTGCTTCAAACAGATATTGCCTCCTACACGTTACCTGCACAGCAGGTGAATATTGAGCAACTAGCTCAGCAACTTGGTGTGAATTCTGACAATTCTTTGGAGAACATCAAATTGCGCATCGAAATTTCACAGCCATCAGAAGCTACCATACAGACAGCACAGTCAGCAGCTGAGCAAAATGGATATGCTCTTCTGGGGTCACCGGTTGATTTCAAAGTAACAGCCGCCTTTGATAACAAATCCGTGAGCGTGGATAAGTTCAATAGCTATGTATCACGTACGATTGCATTACCAGGTAACGTTGATCCAAATCAGATCACCACAGGTGTTGTAATAGATGAAGATGGTACTGTACGTCATATACCAACGAAAATTACACAGGTCAATGGGATATACCATGCACAGATTAACAGCTTGACCAACAGTGTATATGCCGTCATCTGGCATCCGCATACATTCACCGATGTTGCCAGGCACTGGGCCGAGATCGACGTGAATGATATGGGTTCACGTATGGTGATCCAAGGCATCACGGACACAACCTTTGAACCGAATCGTGGGGTTACACGTGCAGAATTCGCAGCTATCCTGGTACGTGGTTTGGGGTTGAAGTCTGGAGAACAGGTTAACTCCTTTAAAGACGTGAACGGAAGCGAATGGTACGCGGATGCTGTGAACACGGCGTCCAGCTACGGTTTAATTGATGGATATGAAGATGGAACATTCCGTCCAGAAACACAGATTACACGTCAGGAAGCTATGGCTCTCATTAAACGTGCTACGAAACTGACTGGAATGAATACGAATGTGCCTGCCGATGACGTTAAGGAATGGTCTGATTACGCAGACGCCGAGCAGGTAGCAAGTTGGGCGAAGGAAGCAGTATCAACCAGCATCTACACTGGACTTGTGTCTGGACGTGGAAAAGATACGATTGCCCCGAAACAATCGATTACCCGCGCTGAAACAGCAGTAATTATACGTAGGTTGCTTCAACAATCCGGTCTGATCTAGAGTTTTTCTGAATTATTGAATTGTTAGTGAAGCAGGCAGCGCGAGATATGCGTTGCCTGTTTGTTTTGCCTATAGTATTGGACTGTATAAAGACTAAATAAAGGATGAAAAACGTCTCTTCTACGCACTTGTTGATAAAACTATAATTCAGTATTTACAGAACATATGTTCTTGTATTATAATTGAAAATACGAACGGAGAGAGAAGTGTTATTAACAGCCTACATTCTCTGCTTATTCCTTTAAACTTTGAAGAGCATCATTCAGGACAAGCCTTCTCCAAAATAAGGTATAATTTTTGGGTTTTGCAGGAAACCTAAGGGCATAAAGAAAACAACTTGATGTAACAGAGGAATGGGATGAAGAGCTCTTAGTCCGTTGGTACTAGCGAAGGTTATGAAGGGATTGCCGAAGCATTGCGACAAAAGAGCCCCTGCCTTGGGCGGCGGGGCCAGATGATCTGCCGATCCAGACGGCAGAGTTGTATATGAGCATAAAGCGGTTAAGCCAGATACTGAGGCTTCTCGTAAAGAGCCTCTTTTTCCAGAATCACTTTGTAAGGTCTTTCCTTACCCTTCAGGGAAGGGCCAATCGTAGTCAGCGGTACGGCCGGTTTGTGGAAACGATCTTCTTCCTTGGGTTCCGGAACCGGTCGTGATGCTTCGGGCGCAGAACTGAGGCGTACCTTTTTCTCGCTGCCCCAGCGCTTGCTTATTTTTTTCGTTTCCGGTTTCATTCCGGTTCGCCTCCTAACAAATCGTTGATGGCGTTGAACAGATGACGATTCTCCAAGTCAATCTGCTGAAATATCGCCTCATCCGCTTCAATATGTCCAATAATGTGGACTGTAATTACATATCTCTTGGCTACAGGATAGCATAGCAGATACTCTTTCTCAAGGTAATCGTCGTAGAGATTGATCTTGATTTTGTTCTCCAGGTAAGAATCAATGACCAGAATACGCTTCGGGTCATCGGGCTGCTTGTCGTCATTGGCGGACAAGTTATATTTTCTCCCCGGTTCCCCAACATTACCACATAATTGCTCAATATGACCACTATCATCTGTACGGTATATGGCCGTTCCGCGTACAGCGAATGGAGGATGAGAGACGAAGGCACTGCGAAGTGCATCGCTCATTCGCTCCAACATTACCGAGTCTGCTTTGCGGGTACGCAGCAATTCTCTGAAGAATCGAAGCAGCTTGAGCAGTTGTAACCGTGCCTCCCCCTCAGACCTTTTGTGCTTCTCGATGATTTTTTCCACTTCGGGATCACTCCAGCGTCCCTGTTCTTCGATACTGTCGGCGATTTTGGAGCAGGCCACCGAAACGGCTGGCGCCCATTTCCCGTCTGAACGAATTTCATAAACGAGTGGATTTAACCCCAACAGGTCTGTAGGCATGCGTAAACCTTCAATTTTGGAGGTGTCTTTGATGTCCGTAATATCCTCAGGAAGAATGAAAAAAATGCGCTTTCGTCCCAGACGACCCATAAACAAACCCATTTCCAGCATTGTATTATCACGGACAGAGGCATAGTACTTCCCGCGAATTTTCGATATATCATCCGGATGAAAAATAAAAATGGCAAAGTCAGTCGTCCGCACTTCTGTTTCCAGATCGTCCATAGTATAACTGCTTGGATTAAAAACTCCGGAGTACCAAGGGGTAACTTCGGCCGAGAAACGCAAGTTTTCGTGTACTGCGGCTGCAATCGGCTTCGCTTCCAGCGAGCAGCCAATAAAGACTCTTGGCTTTAACGTTTTCATCAATCCGCCTCGCTTAAACGGTAGTGGGAATCAATTGTTATATTATACCATAAAAAGCAGAGTAAGTCTGGAAACGTTTAACTGGACCAAAGATAAGCCGATTACATCTGCTATAGTGTATGTGCAAGAGGAAAATGATTCCTTTAAAATCCGCGGAAAAATAAAAAATGGACCCAAATTGTCACAGTTGGGTGACTGGACAGTTATATTTGGAAGCTTCAATCATAGAATGAAGGAGCAGGTTGCACTATTAGGTAGAGAAGCTTGTCCTGGTGTGGCTGTTTGACGGCTTATGCAGGACTAAGTGTGCTTTTTGCTCATATTTGAAGGGTCGACTGTTTCGACCCAATCACATCGGTGTTATATAATAGAAGAATAAGCAAGTTAGCTTTGGTGTTTAAGCAGAATGAACGATTACACGCTTTGAATCATGTTGAACTTACATTCACACAGGAACGAAGAGTGCAGAACCCGTCTGTAGAAGCGAAGCGCTCGCCTTTATCAACGAATTTTCCCATTTGAAATATGGGATCAGAAAAATTCGTGGATAACAGCGATCGAAAGAGGGTACTGCAATCGAAGTGGGTTAAGTGTGATT
Organism: Paenibacillus sp. 1A_MP2; assembly: GCF_052244825.1. Lineage (NCBI taxonomy): Bacteria > Bacillati > Bacillota > Bacilli > Caryophanales > Paenibacillaceae > Paenibacillus > Paenibacillus sp. 1A_MP2. Next base: position 2,825,392 of record NZ_JBQQCS010000001.1, read on the forward strand.
TCAGACGTTCGACTTTGTGCATAGTGTAATATTTCAATTCGTTTAACCAAGCACAGCTAACCACCAACAGACAGAAAGGATCAGGATACCATGAGTTCCCGAAGGATAATCTCCCCAAGGACGATCTGGAAACGTTACGATCTCTCTTACACTTAGCGCCCCTTGTAGAGTACACCACCGTAAAGAAAAAAAACGGCTGACTCTGCGAAAGAGGGGATTGGAATGAATACTATTCGAAGGACAAATACGATGATTTCTTCCAGGCTTGCCTTTTGCAGGGTACGGTCGGTGCAAACCAACCTTTACAAACTGCGAGGGAACCTGAATGAAGAGAAAATCGTTAACCTTACAACAAGTTAAGACAGAGGCGGGAAAGTTCGCCATTATGCTGCTCGGAACATTTATTTTGGCATTTGCCTACTATCACATTAATTTTCAGAATCATTTATCGGAGGGCGGATTTGTCGGTCTGGCCCTGCTTGGAAAATACGCGACAGGCTTGTCACCAGCTATCGGCATGCTGCTGCTGGATATTCCAGTCATGATTCTGGCCTGGTTCCTCAAGGGCTGGAAGTTCATGATTCAGGCGCTGCTGGGTGTGGCTGCATTCTCATTGTTCTATGACGGGTTTGAGCGGTACTCCACCTTGGTCATTCCGTTTCACGGTAATCTGTGGATTCCGGCAGTCCTGTCCGGTGTGATCACCGGCGTGGGAGCTGGCATGGTGCTTCGATTCGGAGGAGCGACAGGCGGAGATGACATTCTGGCGGTGCTCATTAGCCGTTGGAAGGGCTGGAAGCTGGGAACGGTTTTCTTTGTCAGCGATGCGTTTGTACTCGGATTGTCGCTTTTCTTTCTACCGGTAAAAGAAACTTTATATACCATTCTGGCCGTATGGATTGCCAGTAAAGTGATTACGTACATGGTCAGTTTCCCGGCTCGTCGTACAGTTACGACTTCTGCTGTGAAGCTGCCCGTGTCAACTGCAGCCAAAGTAGTCAGCGGTGCTTCACAACGAGCTCCGGTGGCTAGAGGGGTTTCGCATTAAACGAAACAACCGCCTTATTCGTAATGAATGTTGTTCGAGTAAGGTGGGCTTGCGTCATACCAAAACCAAAGCCCTTTTGCATGCTTGATGGGAATCATTCCATTAGCGGCGAAAGGGCTTTTTGCTTGCTCAAGTAAACGAATAGACGTAGTACGTTCACGATATATTCTTTTTAACAATCAGCTCCACTTAAGGCTTGATGGAAGAAGCAATTTGACCATCTTCATTATGGATAATAGCCCGAATGTTCTGTTTTTCACTCTTTTCTTTGGCAACATCCACAGCTTCGGCTTTCGTTCGGAACGTAGCCAGAGATTCGGATTGGCCTTCTTCCTTAATGGCCCAGCCAGAGTCGGTAGGCACCACATGAATATTATCATGGCTTTTGGAAGAAGAGACAGGCTCGGAATGACGGCGTGAAGATGAAGATTTACCATGGTCCGATTTGCTGTCTGATGAAGACTGTTTCGTGTCATGCTTGGAGCCCTCTGACTTGGGATGATTCTCATCCCATTCTTCTGCTTTTGCAGTAGCGATTGCAATGGAGCGTCCTTCCTCATAACCGTCATCCAGTAGGGCATTGGCAATTTCGATGGCCTTATGTCTGACACGAGGCTCCAGATTTTTCATGGAAACGGGATAATCCTGTTTGTTCCACGGCATATTGATTCCCTCCTGTACAATATAAGTTATTTGTATATTACCCTGTACCGGGATGAATAAACGAATGTGTTGCAGAACCTCAAAGCTTTTGCTTAGATTACGTACATTCTTCCGTTCAATTTCTCTGCACCTTTCTATACTTTTATGTGGATGAGGAGTATAATGCTTCCATACTTAAAAGTACAATAGAATCACAATAAGAAAAATGATAAGGAGATTTACATATGTTTAGTTTGAGCCTGGCCATCCCTATGTTGTTTACGATGCTTATTCATGCGGCTGACAGTCTGTCCTATGCGCTGCGCCTTGGCGGATTGCGTACTCGCAGAATTGCGCTGGCCTTGTCCCTGTCCGGGATTTTGCTGCTGGTGTCGCGTACCTCCAATATGGCCCAAGGGCCAATGGTAGGCAATTTGGTGGACACAGCGACAAGCGGTGGAAACCCACACTTTGCAGCGCAACTGCACTGGCTAATGGGTGCGGCTACGGCAGGAACAGCCATAGCGATAGTATGTTTTCCAACCATGGTCAAACTCGCTTCCCGGATGGTCGTTCATTTTGAAGCGGCAGGGTCGATTCCTTCCATGGTTCGAGGCATGTTAAAGCGCAGCAAGATCAAAAATGCAACGTATTATATTACCCCGCCATCTTGGAAGATGGCGAAGCGATTAGTACAACATGGCATGCCCAGACGTCTAATGACGTTGAACATAGCGGTGACAGCAATTTATACGACCGGAGTCCTGTCCAGTCTTTACGCTGCGTATCTTTATCCGGGGCAGGCTGTAGCTGCTTCACAATCCACCGGACTCATTAATGGAGTAGCGACCATTCTGTTAACGATCCTGATTGATCCTCGTATCTCGTTGCTCAGCGACAAATCACTGCGGGGTGAGATTCGGCTGGATCGAATGAATCAGATCTATGGCTGTATGCTCGTATCCCGTTTATTTGGCACATTGCTCGCTCAGTTGTTATTAATTCCATTTGCCTACTGGATCGGCTGGATTGTAAGTATAATGTGATAGCCGCTGTGAAGAGGTAGGTAAGAAGTTGAAGATGTAACCCTGATTCGGGTCTATACAAAAAGGCACACCAAAAGGGGATTTCCCATATGTCATAAACATGACGGGAATCCCCTTTTGGTGTATTCTCAGCGGTCGATTCGTTAGCGCTTCATGAAATTCCGTTACTTCATTGAACCGTTACTTATTTAAACAGTACGGCGTACTCGGCGTATCCTTCTTTTTCTAGATCCTCTTTGGGTACAAAACGAAGGGCTGCGGAATTGATGCAATAACGCATTCCACCCGCTTCAGCAGGGCCGTCGTTGAACAGGTGACCCAGATGGGAATCTCCTTCACGACTTCTCACTTCGGTACGAATCATGAAGTGGCTGAGATCCGTTTTTTCCTTCACATTGTAGTCCCGCAGTGGACGAGTGAAGCTTGGCCAGCCGCAGCCGGAATCGTATTTGTCAGTGGAACTGAACAGTGGCTCACCGGATACGATGTCCACGTAAATTCCGTCACCGTGGTGATCCCAGAATTCGTTATGAAACGCTGGTTCGGTTGCGTTGTTCTGGGTAACTTCATATTGCAGCGGCGTCAGGCGCTCTTTCAGGCCGTCTTTATCCACTTTGCCGGACCAATTGCGTTCGATAAAGTCTTCACGTCCAGAACCTTTACGGTACCGTTTATAGTGCGCAGGGTTTTTGTGATGATAACCTTGGTGATGCTCCTCTGCTTCATAGAACGTTTTCGCTGGCAAAATCGGTGTGAAGATGGGTTTGTCAAAACGTCCGCTTTGTGCCAAAGCTTCTTTGGATGCTTCTGCAATCTGGCGCTGCTCTTCGCTGTGATAGAAGATGGCCGTCTGATAAGATGAGCCACGGTCATGGAATTGCCCACCGGTATCCGTTGGATCGATCTGTTGCCAGAACAATTCAACGAGCTTCTCATAGGGGAAGATAGCCGGGTCGAACGTAATTTGAACAGCCTCAACGTGACCTGTCGTTTCCGAGCAGACCTCCTCATATGTTGGGTTCTCCGTATGTCCTCCTGTATAACCCGATACAATCTTGTGAATGCCGGGCAGTTCCTCGAAGGGGGATACCATACACCAGAAGCACCCGCCTGCAAAAGTTGCTTTTTCACTTGAATGTTGTTCCATGCTATAGTCACTCCATTTCTGATGAAGAATGATATTTTGGCTTACTCTTCTATTATATCCCGAATTGGCAAGCCAACCAAGCAGGATCGTAAAGAGGATGAATCAGAACTGTTTCTGACGGGTCCGATTTAGACTTTTTACGAGAGCGCAGGCGAAACAAGAGCAACATGATCGTCATGAATACCAGATAACCACCAAGGATCAAAAGACTCAGCCAGATCGATGATTCTGCTTGCGCACCCACGTAGGCAAAAACAAAAATCGCAGGCAGTTTGCCAATCGCCGTCGCGACCATGAAGACCCAGAATGGGGTGTAGGTAATGCCCGCATAGATATTAACCGCCATTTGGGGCACGATGGGCAGCAGCCGCATAGACATGATACCCATGAAGGGATGAGCCTTCATCCATGTTGTAAATCGATTCAAACCTCGAATGCGTCCGAGGTAGGATCTGGCTTGATTTCTGAATATCGTTCTCGCTCCAGTGTATACCACCAGTGCAGCAAGTGTGGTTCCAAGCCAGCATATCCAGGCTGCTGTTGCGGTACCGTAACTATAGCCAAAGGCAATAATGACGATTTTGTACGGAATTACGGGTACAAGAGCAAATAACGTCGCCATGGCGAGTAAAAGTGGAATGGACTGATGCAGATCGGTCCAGGCCAGCAGTTCATATCTGTAAATAAACGTGACTCCGGCAAGTAAAACATATAAGAGGAGCCATAACCATTTTCGCAAAAGCCCAAACGCTCCTTTCAGATCAGGAAAGTCCATCTTCATCCCGATCCGTATCACTTTCTCTCTAAAGTTTACCACGTTCGACTAACGGATGGACAATTCGCGCAGGCTCTGGCCTCAATCACTGGCATGTTGCTGCCCGAAGGGTTACACTATAGGACGTAGAATTATAGAACTCATCTGAAGGTGGAATGATCATAATGGAAACAACCAAGCGAACCCGTGCTGCGATCATCGGACTCGGGGATATTGCACGTAAAGTATATTTACCGCTGTTGACTGCCCACTCGAACGTGGAAATCACGGGGATTATGAACCGTTCTCCCGAGCCGGTGAAGGAAATTCAGCATACCTATAGATTGAACAATGGCACAACGGATATGAAAGAATTGTTGTCCTGGGATCTGGATGCGGTGTTTGTACATACAGCGACAGAAGCTCATTTTGACATTGTCATGCAATGTCTGGAGCGGGGGCTGGCTGTATACGTGGACAAACCTCTGTCCTATACGTTGCGGGAGTCGGAAGAAATGACCGCTTTTGCCGAAGCGCAAGGCCTGTTGCTGGCCGTAGGATTTAACCGGAGATTTGCACCATTGTATCAAAACGCGAAAGATTGGATGCAGGCTGGACAAGGCTTCGAATCTCTGACAGTCACGAAGCATCGGACGGGTATTCAGGATCGTCCGGCTGCGGAAACTATTTATGATGATCTGATCCATATCCTTGACCTGATGTTATGGTACTCGGATCACAATGTGCAGCTGCTGCATCAGTGGATACGCAAAAATGAACTGGACCGATTACTGCATGCGGCAGGATCAGCCAAGCTGGGTAGAACGGCTTATGGCAGATTTGATATGGTACGCCAAGCCGGAGCTGATTTGGAGAAGCTTGAATTGTACGGCGGGGTCGCTCGGTAGAAGTGCTCAACATGGACATGGCGAAGTATGAGGAACGCGGTGCACAGGAACGCAAGGAAACCTTTGGCAGTTGGGAAAGTATTTTGACCCGGAGAGGCTTCACGGGAGCTATTGATCAATTTTTGGCAAACCTGGAGACCCCGGATGACTGTGCAATCAGTGCGAGTCACGTCATGGACAGCCATGACTTGGCTGAACAGCTGATCCGCGGTTGATCTTGCAGAAGGGTAGTGCGGGAGTGTGAATGTTGACTTCCGCACCAATGACTCATTAAACGATATTGGAGGAACAATAACACCATGGATGAATATGAAAAAGAACGCAACAAACAGATTGAGGAAGCGGTAATTGAGACGTATAAACAGGAAGAGGAAATGATGATTCTGGTATTTGCCCAGTGGTGTGTCAATCAAGGACTGGATCCGGAAGAGATGTACCGGCAAGCTTACCCGGAACAGATGAGCAACGAGCGTTTGCAGCAGGTGCTGAAGCTGGTTGTATCCAAGGAGGAAGCCGGTGACATTCCGGACGATACCGTATTGGGCGTACTGTCCATGTTTGGCAACGAAGATTTGGCGATGGTTGTATCTGAAGCGATTGCCGCCCGCAAATAAGTTTCGGTTACGAATAATACGTATTAATGAAGTGAAGCGATTACATCTGTTCCCGGTGAATGACTCGGAATTCTTTGGGCGACATGCCAAAACGGGAGCGAAACACCCGATGGAAATACGTATAATTGTTAAAGCCGGAAGATTCGGCTACATGTTCAAGCGTCATAGGACTGAAAATAATCCGTTCTCTGGCCATATTTAGCCGTACATCAAGCGTATACTGCATAATACTTTTACCAAACGCTTCTTTGAAAAGATGAACTCCCCGTGAAACACTGATTCCAATATGGGTAGCAATATCTTCAAGCTTGAATAGAGAAGAAGCGTTCTCTTCAATGTAACTTTTAATCTCATACGCCACATAGTTGGTATTGGTATTCGTCGGATGCTCCGAGAGCAAACGATCTACTTCAAGACATAAAATGCGCATATAATAACTGGAGATTTCAGGGTAAGGGTTGGAAATACGGCGCTGCTCCAGTACGAGCTGGCGAAACAGGGTGAGCAGGCTTTCAGTCAGCTGCACCTTGATCCGGTTCGGCCTCTTGTGATGCTTCCACCACTCATCCACCCAGTCCCCATTGAAGAAAATGTGGTAATCACCACTCTCCACAAGTCGTTCACCCATCGGATTTTTCTCTTTGTCTACTCTTAGTTCATACGGTTCATCAGGATTATAAAGAAGCAGATCACCCGCATCAACAAGCGACATGACGCCGTCTATACGGGCTCGGCAACGTCCATCCGTCTGGAGCCTCATCAGGTAATTCTTTACTCCCTCAGGGTGCAAGCCTATATAAGGTTTGCGATGAAACGAGAAGCCTGCTGTAAGAACCTGGCAGGAATAATCAGTCGGCATTGGCATACTCCTTGCAATTTGAAAATTATGACCAGATAGTTCATGTTTCGATCATATTATTCATTTTAATTGAAGCCGAAACGGAATACCATAGTATTAAATTCAAGTGCAACAATCTAGCGCAAAACCTTCAATTACAAATATGCAAATTACAGGTTCTCACCACGCATAAGGAGATGAACACCACTGTGGAGAAAATGAAAGCAGGCATTATTGGTTGCGGTAACATTAGCGCCATCTATCTGGAAAATTTAAAAGATAATCCTCTGATTGAAGTGGTGGCTGTTGCGGATTTGATCCGTGACCGGGCACAAGAACGCGCTGATGAATTCAATATCGCAAACGTTTACAATGTAGATGAGATGCTGCAAGATAACGAAATTGAGCTTGTGCTAAACCTAACGGTTCCTGGCAGTCATGCCATGACGGATCTGGCTGTGCTTGGAGCAGGCAAACATGTGTATGCCGAGAAACCACTGGCAATCTCTCTAGAGGATGGTCGGAAGGTAATTGAACTGGCTGAGGAAAAAGGCTTGTATGTCGGTTCAGCACCGGATACGTTCCTTGGATCGGGCATTCAGACTGCACGCAAGGCCATTGAAGAAGGGCTGATCGGCAAGCCAATTGCAGCAACTTCATTCTTCATGGGTGGAGGACCAGAGGCTTGGCATCCGGATCCAGAGTTCTTTTATGTTGCTGGTGGCGGACCCATGTTCGATATGGGGCCTTACTATTTGACCGCTCTGATTACTCTCCTTGGACCGATTCGCAGAATCAGTTCCTCTGCAGGTGTACAGATTACAGATCGTGTTATTGGTTCCGGACCGAAGGAAGGTACACCTCTTCAGGTACAGACGCCAACACATCTGGCAGGAACGATTGATTTCGAGGAAGGTGCCATTGCAACAATGATCACCAGCTTCGATATCCGGGGTGCTTCGGATTTGCCGCGAATTGAAATTTACGGTACTGAAGGCACTATGAGTATACCGGACCCCAACTTTTTTAATGGGGAAGTGAAGCTGCGCAGATTCGGTCAGGACACATGGGAGACTGTGACGCCTGCTTTTGAAAGCAGACAGAACGAGCGCGGGATCGGTGTTACAGAAATGGTTGAATCCATTCGAGCCGGACGCGAACACAAGGCCAGTGGCAAGCTTGCCTACCATGTGCTTGAAGCTATGCATGCGTTCCAGCGCTCCTCGCTAGAGGGCAAACACATCCAGCTGGAGAGCACTTATGAAGCAGCAGCGGGAAACAATACAGATGGAAATCAGTCAGAGGCTGTACAATCACATTAATTGATTTCGGATGAACCAGCCGTCGTTAAACGCGATGTATGATACCGTAACCGCTTTCTATCTGCAAGTGGAGCTGGATTCGTGTTGGGCTCACGCCGCAGGCCCCCCAACAGAGGTCATTAGAACAGGATGAACTGAATTAGAAAATATGCCGCTAATGGAGGACTTGTTCATGTCTAAAGTACTTAATATCGCCATCGTTGGTTGTGGCGGAATCGCCAAAGGTAAACATATGCCCAGCTTGTCCAAACAATCTCAGGGCCGTATGGTCGCTTTCTGTGACATTGTGAAGGAACGTGCGGAGGAGGCAGCAGCAGAATTCGGTGCTGAGGGAGCCAAAGTATACACCGATTATAACGAGATGCTGAAGGATGAGAGCATTGATGTGGTACACGTGTGTACACCAAACGACTCTCATTCCGTCATCACGGTCGCTTCTCTTGAGGCAGGCAAACATGTTATGTGTGAAAAGCCAATGGCGAAGACTTCTGCACAAGCGCAGGCTATGCTGGAAGCCGCACAACGTACAGGCAAAAAGCTGTCCATTGCATATCAGAACCGTTTCCGCAATGACAGCCAGTATCTGAAACAAATGTGCGAAGAAGGCGAGCTGGGCGATATCTATTTCGGTAAGGCGATAGCACTTCGCCGCCGTGCTGTACCAACCTGGGGTGTGTTTCTTGACGAAGAGAAACAGGGTGGCGGACCGTTGATTGATATCGGTACGCATGCACTGGATCTGACACTTTGGTTGATGGATAATTACAAGCCGAAGAGTGTCATGGGCTCCACTTTCCACAAGCTGGGTCAGCGTGAAAATGCGGCGAATGCATTTGGACCGTGGGACCCGGAGCAATTCAAGGTGGAGGATTCTGCATTCGGATTTGTGACGATGGAGAATGGTGCCACGATCATTATCGAATCCAGCTGGGCATTGAATGTAGCTGAGTTCGGTGAAGCCAAATCACTGCTCTGCGGTACAGAAGGTGGCGCGGATATGAACGATGGTCTGCGGATCAATGGCGAGAAGCGCAGTCGTCTGTATGAAACCAAGGTGGATCTGGACGCAGGTGGAGTTGCTTTTTATTCCGGCAGTGCAGAAAATGAAGCCGATCGGGAAGCGAGAATGTGGCTTGAAGCGATTATCGAAGACAAGGATCCGGTTGTAAAACCAGAGCAAGCCATTGTGGTCACTCAAATTCTTGAAGCAATCTACGAGTCTGCTCAGACAGGCAAAGCGGTTTATTTCGACTAAACCGGCAGGGTGTCATTTCCAATGAAATAACCAGTATTCTTACGTTTAATTTCAGGATAGAATAGCTCTTGATTTTCCACAATAATGATACAATGATGTGATCTGAACGGTATATTTATGCAGTTCATAGTTCATAAAACCAGCAATTAATATGATATCTAATCTAGGGAGGAATCGCACTTGAAACTCGGCGTATTTTTGGTATTATTCGGAGGACGTAAATTGGAGGATGCACTCGACTATGTAGCATCCAAAGGCTTGAAAGCAGTAGAAATCGGAACAGGTGGACATCCAGGGAATGCGCATTGCAAACCGGATGAGCTGCTGAGCAACCCGACAGCATTGAAAAACTTCAAAAATGCAGTGGAATCCCGTGGTCTGACCATCAGCGCATTGAGCTGTCACGGTAATCCGCTTCATCCACAAAGGGATATTGCAAAGGGATTTCACGATGATTTTGTCAAAACGGTAGAACTGGCTGAGAAGCTGGAAGTGCCTGTCGTAAATACATTCTCCGGTTGTCCGGGAGACCATGAGGATGCCAAATATCCGAACTGGCCTGTTGCACCATGGCCGAATGACTTCCAGGAAGTTCTCAAATGGCAATGGGACAACAAAGTTATCCCTTACTGGACAGAGTGGGGTAAGTTCGCTGCGGATCACAATGTGAAAGTGGGACTGGAACTGCACGGTGGATTCTCGGTGCATACACCAGCTACCTTGCTGAGACTGCGTGAAGCAGCAGGTGAAGTGATTGGCGCGAACCTGGACCCAAGCCACATGTGGTGGCAAGGGATTGATCCGGTTCAAGCGATCCACATTCTGGGACGTGAAGGCGCGATTCATCACTTCCACGCGAAAGATACAACAATTGATCCAATTAACGTAAACAAATATGGTGTAACGGATATGCAGGATTACACCAACATGCTTGATCGTGCTTGGCAATTCCGCTCGGTCGGTTATGGTCATGATAACAAGACTTGGGCTGATATTATTAGTGCTCTGCGTCTGGTCGGATATGATTATGTTGTAAGTATTGAACACGAAGATGGTCTGATGTCGGTAGAAGAAGGATTCTCTAAAGCAGTGCAAAATCTCCAACAAGTATTGATTGAAGAACCGCTGGGAGATATGTGGTGGGTTTAGAGTTACACTAGGGGGAAATTGAATATGATTAACGTCACCATTTGGAATGAATTTGTCCATGAGAAAATTCACGATGAAGTAAGAGAAGTCTATCCAGAAGGTTTGCATATGGCGTTGGCAAACGGACTGGGAGGCGAAGGCTTTGCTATTCGCACGGCAACACTGGATCAGCCTGAGCATGGATTAAGTGATGAGGTGCTGAATTCTACAGATGTGCTTATATGGTGGGGACATATGGCACATGATCGCGTGAGCGACGAGATTACACAGAAGGTTGCACAGCGGGTCCTGGATGGTATGGGAATGATTGTGCTGCACTCCGGTCACTTCTCCAAGCCATTCAAGGCGCTGATGGGCACAAGTTGTGATCTGAAATGGCGTGAAGCCAATGAGCAGGAGATTATCTGGTGTGTGAATCCGTCCCACCCGATTGCCGAGGGTATCAATAGCAAGATTATTTTGGAAAAGAAGAAATGTACGGGGAATTCTTCGATATTCCAGTGCCGGATGAGCTGGTGTTTGTAAGCAACTTCCAAGGCGGAGAGGTATTCCGGAGTGGATGTACGTTCCTTCGCGGTTCCGGAAAAATCTTTTATTTCCGCCCAGGTCACGAAACGTACCCGACCTTCTACAATCCGGAGATTCTAAAAGTAATCAGCAATGGAGTGAAGTGGGCATATCCTGCGCGCAACGTTAAGCCGGAATTTGGCTTCAGCGAACCTGTAAGAGCGCTTGGAAACGTACTGGTTTAAGCCCTAAATTGGCTTTGTGAATGCATAAATAAACGATATACCAGAGAACCCTTCTCCAAGTCGAGTATGACTGTGGCAGCTGGGTTCTTTTTGGGTAAGATAGCTACATGGGAGTTAGACGATATTTTCCCATGGTTCCTCTGACCCATGTGATGTATACTGAGTTGTATCATCGAAGTTGAGTTATGCCCCTAAAATTTTAACTTTTTAGCGGCAGACGTTTTCTTTGAGACTTAAATATGTTATTATGAAATATACTAACTAAACGTAAGTTGAGTGATCTCTAAAGAGGTGATTAATGTGGAAGGCCAAGATCTGCGGATGTGTCCGCGCTTTGAGACAGCGTTTTCCTTTCTGGGTAAGCGCTGGAACGGTCTGATTATTCAAACGTTGATGAGTGGTTCGAAGCGATTCAAGGATATCTCCAACCTGATTCCATCGATGAGTGACAAGATGTTGTCAGAGCGGATGAAGGATCTGGAGAGCGAAGGCATTCTGATCCGCCATGTCTATCCGGAGACGCCGGTTCGTATCGAATATGAACTGACAGAGAAAGGCAAGGCGCTACAGCCCGTTATGAATCAAATTCAAGACTGGGCAGAGCAGTGGGTTGAGTAGTAACTGATCCCTTAGCTCAAACTAAATGAACTGATGGGATAAAGGCTCTTGATTTCCAGTGGAAATCAGGAGTTTTTGTCTTAAGGGTTCTGCACATGTTGTCGCGAGTTGTAGTATAATTGTAAAATAAAATGGCCGCAGGCGGCCGGAGCGAGGAGGCCACTTGTCATGAGAGAAGAAAGCTTATCCCGTGAAGTACGCTACGGCAAGCAAGATATTGCAGAACTTGAGAGCGCATCCATTCAGGTACATCTGATCTACAAAAAAGCTGCGGAGCTATTTAATCGCACTGTATATTCCCCGTCGGTGAAGGATGATGTCGCAGGAGAGAAGACTCATTCCACGAATAGCAATGGTCAGGGAACGGCTCCGGCGGTACTGCAAAAATGGATTCAGACAACAAGAGGCTGGAAATGTATCGGATGTGAGCTGAAACAACCCGATTCCATCGGGGTTCAGGCCGAAGCCACCTTTCATGAAGAACGTATGTATCTGGGGGTGGGCGAAGGTCGTTTTGTTCGAGCGGAGATGCTGATTCAGGCGATTGTATGGTCACAATATGAGAAGATTCGCATGTTCGCTCCCTGGCTGGGTGATGACACCTTTTACACAGTACAGGAGCTTGATGTGATTGCACGTTATATTGTACCTACCTATTTCTCTGAACGGCCGCTGCATGAGCAAGGCAAGGTCTCCAAGGTTCACCATCCATCTGGTCAAATTCCACTTTACCAGGAATATGTGGATGCACCTTCATTCTGCGTACAGGTGGACGGTGGGTTGCTCGAAGGGCGTTTGTTGACAGGGGTGTATGTGTCGGAGGAACAGTTCTTTGGACTTAATCCGTATCTGAAGGATGGAGACGGAGGCCGCACCTATATGCAGGCTTGTGTCCAGTAATAACGTACCCAATAGACTGTAGTGATGATTGGAGCCAGAGAGCCTGCTTGCAGGCTCTTTGTGTTGTACCACCCAGTTATGGACGCTACTGGAGGAAAAGTAACGGCATTGACACTTTTTTTGCATGAATGTTGTGCCATAATAGAGGTTATGGACAACAGGGTGAATGATTTTACGCAGGGTGGTGTTACCTACATGAAGAAGAGAATCCCCGGTTACATAGGTATATGTCTGCTTATTCTGGTTATATTGGCCGGGTGTAGCGAGACACAGCCTTCCGAACAGCCTATCGTCAAAGAGACCGAATCACAGAATACAATTACAGTGGCAGTGGATGGCAGTACTTTTTTGCCTGACGCAACGAAGTCTATTAAGCGAGATTTTAGTGAAGGTCTGACGCTCAAGAAAGCACTATTGAACAGTGGACTTGTTGATTTTACGGCAGATGGAAAGCGGATCCAATCCGTTGGGGAAGTTTCGTTGGATTCCTCGCTCAGCTGGGCTGTCAAACTGAACGGCAAGGATATTGACCCGAAAAGTGGGACATGGAGCTTCATGCCAAAGATGAAGTGATCATATATGTGAAAGCCGCTGACAATGGGGGAGACGATGTTGCTTACCAAACAACATTGCTCAAGGTGAGCGGCGGAAATATTATGCCGAATCTCAATCGTCAATATGCCGGGGTGTATGTTCAGGAATGTACGGTGCGTGATGTATTAAAGTCCAGTGGGATTGTAAGAATGTCGGAAAACAACAAATTTGTTGTTTCCGTTGAAAATGTAATTCCCCGGATGAACCAACGCTGGATGATCATGGTGAATGACAAGGAACTGATGGAAAACGGTTTGGACATGAAGTTGAATCCACGTGATGCAGTAAAGCTCGAGTTGACTACTGTATCTTAAGCATAACAAAAGCCCATCTTCTGTAACGAAGATTGGGCTTTTTTCATTTGCATATCAGGTGGTGCCAGGGCGGGGAAAGCATCAGATCCGGCAAATCTCGTTAGGACACAGTTCGCAGTGGCAGATGCCCTGCAGCATGTGCAGATCCTTGATGACGATCATACCGTTGTCATATTCAATAGCATCTTTTTTACGCAGATCGCTTAACATGCGGTTGACACTTTCACGGGTCGCTCCAATCATATTGGACAAATCCGTGTGGGTTATTTTTTTATGAATGATGACATGATCTCCATGAGGCTCACCATAAGAATTGGACAACCGAATCAGCGTGGAGCAGAGTGCGCCCGGTTTGCCATATAACATCAAATCACGGAATTTCGTCTGGGTCAACCGGTGATGGATACCCATCCATTTCATAAAATCGATGGCGAAGTCACAATGTTGGCAGATCAGCATCTCCAGGTCTTTGTGCTCCAGTACTCCGATTTCACTATCCTCAAGTACCTCGGCCGAGAAGCTGTGTTTGGACCCGAAGAACGGGTCAGCCTGACCAATCATATCCCCGGACTGATACATGTACATAATCAATTCCTTGCCTTCATCCGTGGATTTGGTAATCTGTGCCCGGCCCCGTTTCATATAATAAAGTTTGTCAGAGACATCTCCTTCCCAATACAGATGGGTTCCTTCCGGATAGGTTCTGTCCTTCATCGTTACGAGCAGATGGTTGAAATTCGCTTCCGAGAAACAGTTGGTATTGCCGCGTTTTTCCAGTACACTCAGTTGTTCTCTCATAAGTCTATCTCCCCTTTGTGTCCATCGGACGGCCTTCTGTAGCTTGGTCCGGCCTCCGTGGTTCGCCGCAAACCGTTGCCGTCCTGATCAGGGTCATCTCGGCCGGGAAGGACGGTACAAATTGCGGTGGTTCAATTTTTAAGTTCAGTATATACCTTATCTTGCCGTTTGAGGGGCATGGAAAGGGGGCAAAAATGGCGAAATTTCAAACATTGTGATTAAATTCACTTTCTAAAGGGGAGGATGAATCTGACAGCCCTATAATTTAAATAGGAAGTGTAATGGCCGGTGGGGAGACACTAAAAAACTTAAATTAAATTTGTTATACTTTGTGAAAAAAATCACATAATTTACCCTTTACCCATGGTACGATGTGAATGTAAAGAAGAGAGACAAACCAATACGAACCTTTAGGAGGATGAGGGAGATGGCTGTAAAGAACGAAGTCGCCCCAGTAAAAGAACCGACAGCAGGTCAGTATATTCAAACGTTAATTGACAAAGCGAATAAAGCACACGCAGCATTCATGTCCATGGATCAGAAACAGATTGACCGCATCGTGCAAGCAATGGCGCTGGCAGGTCTGGACAAACATATGATGCTCGCCAAAATGGCCGTGGAAGAAACAGGCCGGGGTGTGTATGAGGATAAAATCACCAAAAATATATTTGCAACAGAATATGTGTATCATAGCATTAAATATGACAAAACAGTAGGGGTTATTGAAGATAACGAATACGAAAGCTTCCAGAAAATTGCGGAGCCTGTCGGCATCATCATGGGAATTACCCCGGTAACGAATCCGACATCCACTACGATGTTCAAAGCACTTATTTCCATCAAAACACGTAACCCGATCATCTTCGGTTTCCACCCATCTGCACAGAACTGTAGCCGGGAAGCCGCGAAAATTCTGCTTGAAGCTGCTGTGAAGCATGGCGCTCCAGCGGACTGTATCCAGTGGATTGATGATCCTTCCATGGATCGCACAAACGCACTGATGAATCATAATGATGTGGCGCTCATTCTGGCAACAGGCGGATCAGGCATGGTACGGGCAGCATACAGCTGTGGTAAACCGGCACTGGGCGTAGGGCCAGGTAACGTGCCTTGCTTTATTGAAAAAAGTGCAGATATTAACCAAGCGGTAACGGATCTGATTTTGTCCAAATCGTTTGATAACGGCATGATCTGTGCTTCCGAGCAAGCGGTCATCATCGAGGAACCGATCTTTGATCAGGTGAAAAAGAAAATGATCGCCAACGGTTGTTACTTCGTTAACAAGGATGAGGCTGCGAAACTGACCGCAGGTGCGATTAACGCTGAGAAATGTGCAGTGAATCCGGCGATTGTGGGTCAATCTGCAGTCAGCATTGCGAAAATGTGCGGTATCGAGGTTCCTGCTGGCACCAAAATTCTCGTAGCCGAGATTGAAGGTGTAGGCACGAAATTCCCATTGTCGGCTGAAAAACTAAGCCCGGTACTGGCTTGTTACAAAGTGAAAACGGCAGCTGAAGGGATTGAGCGTGCAGCAGAAGTGGTTGCTTTTGGCGGCATGGGTCACTCCTCGGTTATTCATTCGACGAACGAAGAAGTGATTGGCAAATTTGCAGATCGTCTGCAAACCGGACGGATTATCGTGAATTCACCATCCACACACGGCGCCATTGGTGACATCTACAACACCAACATGCCGTCACTGACCCTGGGCTGCGGATCGTACGGACGTAACTCGACTTCTTCCAACGTAACCGCTGTGAACTTAATCAACGTGAAAAGGGTGGCTCGCCGTACCGTGAATATGCAGTGGTTCAAAGTGCCGAACAAAGTCTATTTCGAAAAAGGTGCAACACAGTATCTTGCCAAAATGCCGGACATCACACGCGTAGCTATTATTACGGATGCCATGATGGTCAAACTCGGTTATGTGGAAAAAGTAGAGCACTATCTGCGTCAACGTCAAATGCCGGTAGCCATTGAAGTGTTCTCTGATGTAGAACCCGATCCATCGACAACAACGGTAGACCGCGGTACGGAAATGATGCGCCGCTTCCAGCCAGACTGCATTATCGCACTCGGCGGGGATCACCGATGGATGCTGCCAAAGCGATGTGGTTGTTCTATGAATATCCGGACACAGACTTCAACGACTTGAAACAAAAATTCATGGATATCCGCAAACGGATCTACAAATATCCACGTCTCGGCGTGAAAGCGAAATTCGTAGCCATCCCGACAACTTCGGGCACAGGTTCGGAAGTAACATCGTTCGCGGTCATCACGGACAAAAACCAAGGGAACACCAAATATCCGCTGGCAGATTACGAGTTAACACCAGACGTAGCCATCGTAGACCCGGAATTCGTATACTCTCTGCCTAAAACCGCTGTAGCGGATACAGGTATGGACGTATTGACTCACGCCATTGAAGCCTATGTATCCGTCATGGCGAATGATTACACGGATGGTCTCGCAATCAAAGCAATTCAACTGGTATTCCAATATCTTGAGCAATCGGCGCTGCAAGGTGACAAATTGGCTCGTGAGAAAATGCATAACGCTTCGACGATCGCCGGTATGGCTTTTGCCAACGCATTCCTGGGCATTAACCACAGTTTGGCACACAAATGGGGCGGTCAGTACCATACCGCACATGGACGTACCAATGCGATCCTGATGCCGCACGTTATTCGCTACAATGCGAAAAAACCGACGAAGTTTGCATCGTTCCCGAAATATTCGCACTTTGTTGCAGATGAGCGCTATGCCGAGATTGCCCGCATTCTGGGATTGCCTGCACGTACGACAGAAGAAGGGGTTACCAGTCTCATCAATGCCATTCGCAAACTGAACAAAACATTGGGTATTGAAGAATCGTTCCAGGAAATCGGATTTGACGCAAAAGACTTTGAAGCACATGTCGACTATCTGGCAGACCGTGCATTCGAGGACCAATGTACAACCGCCAATCCAAAAATGCCGCTCGTAACTGAACTGGCAGATGTATACCGCAACGCATTCTACGGCAAGTTTGAATAAAGAGTAGTAAACAACTGGTTAAGGTTGAGGCAATATGTTCAGGGTTCCCCGAAATGGGGAGCCCCGATTGCCGTCTTTTCTGTAAGAAGGTATAAGGTTACACGGAATCCGTGATGTTTCTTTTTGAACCAGGTATTCACACCATAACGGAGAGGGCAGAAAAAACTGAAGAAGCGAAGCGAAGCGCTCGCTTTCAAGCATGATTTCAACCTTCAATGCTATATAGTTTGAACCATACATGTACACGATAACGGAGAGGAGAGAAAAAACCTGAAGAAGCGATAGCGCTCGCCTTTATCCCCGGATTTTACCTTTTTAAAAGGGAATCAAAAAAATCTGGGGATAACAGCGATCGGAAGGTTGTTCTATCCTCGGAGTGGCCAGTGTGCGTAACCTTTCGTTCAAATTATATTGTTTAATCGGGGAAATCGGGTTTGAACATTGATCGGAAGTTGTTCTGCCCGCGCAGTGGCTAAGTGTGAGTTTTTACAGGTTTAATGGGATACAGCAAAGGTGAAGTGAGGATGGTCACAAACTTTGTGATATAAATCACAGATGCTGAAAGAGCGAAGACGTATACTGAAAATGTAAGAAAGACATTCATCCGCGGTTCCGGTTCCCAAGTAGAGAGAACATGTTCCGGCTTACATGTGAAATTTATCACATTAATCGCGGCTCTGGGCACAGATGAGACGAGTGAGCATCCTGTCATGTGTCCGGAAATCCAAATTTGTGGAGGGATTACTATGTCGGTGATCGAAAAGATGTCAAACAACAAACAGGCTGGAGAAACTTTACCAAAGGAACATGGACGAAATCCGTAGATGTGAATGATTTTCTGGTACGCAACTTATCACCTTATTATGGCGACGAAGCATTCCTTGCAGGTGCAACCCAAAATACGAAAGAGTTATGGGATATCGTTTCCGATCTGACCAAAAAAGAACGCGATAACGGCGGGGTACTCGATGTTGACGTAAATACGCCAGCAACGATTGTTTCTCACCAACCCGGTTATCTGGATAAATCCAAAGAACAGATTGTTGGTGTTCAAACGGATGCTCCATTCAAACGTTCCATTCAGCCATTTGGTGGAATTCGCATGATGATTGATGCTTGTGAAGCTTATGGTTTTGAGATGCCACAAGGCGTCATTGATATATTTACGAACATCCGCAAAACACATAACCAAGGCGTATTTGATGCTTATACATCTGACATGCGTGCAGCACGTAAAGCAGGCATTATTACCGGTCTGCCGGATGCTTACGGCCGTGGCCGGATCATCGGTGACTATCGTCGGGTAGCTCTCTATGGTGTGGACTTCCTGATTCGGAATAAAAAAGGCGAACTGAATGCACTTGAAGTCGATGTGATTGATGAAGATGTCATTCGCCTGCGTGAAGAACTGTCCGAACAGATTCGTGCATTGCAGGAATTGAAACAACTGGGTGAAATGCACGGTTTCGATATTTCCTTGCCAGCCACAACCGCCAAAGAAGCGTTCCAATGGCTCTACTTCGGTTACCTGGCTGCGATCAAAGAGCAAAACGGTGCGGCGATGTCCCTGGACGTGTTTCTTCGTTCCTTGATATTTACATTGAACGTGATTTGCAAGAAGGCTTGCTAACTGAGGAACAAGCTCAGGAACTGGTTGACCATTTTGTAATGAAACTGCGGATTGTTAAGTTCCTGCGTACGCCGGATTATAACGAATTGTTCAGTGGAGACCCAACATGGGTAACCGAATCCATCGGCGGCATGTCCGTAAATGGAGAAACCCGTGTTACGAAAAACAGCTTCCGTTTCCTGCACACCCTGAACAACCTTGGTCCTGCACCTGAGCCGAACCTGACTGTACTCTGGTCCACCAAGCTTCCGGAAGCGTTCAAACAATACTGTACAAAAGTATCCATCGAAACGAGCTCCATCCAGTACGAAAATGATGATCTGATGCGTCCGATCTACGGAGACGATTATGGTATTGCTTGCTGCGTATCTGCGATGAAGATCGGGAAACAAATGCAGTTCTTTGGCGCTCGTGCCAACCTGGCAAAAGCATTGCTGTATGCAATCAACGGCGGTCGTGACGAGAAATCGGGTGCACAAGTCGGCCCTGAATATCCAGCAATTACGAGCGAAGTTCTGGATTACAATGAAGTGATGAAACGTTTCAAACCGATGATGGAATGGCTTGCCAAACTGTATATGAACTCACTCAACGTCATTCACTACATGCATGATAAATACAGCTACGAGCGTATCGAAATGGCACTGCATGACCGTGACATCGTTCGTACGATGGCTTGTGGTATTGCTGGTCTCTCGGTTGCAGCAGACTCCCTGAGTGCAATCAAGTATGCTAAAGTCAAACCGATCCGCAACGAACAAGGCATCGCAATTGATTTTGAAATTGAAGGCGAATTCCCTTGTTACGGTAACAATGAAGACAGTGTTGACAGCATCGCGGTTGAACTGGTGGAAAGCTTCATGGGCATGATTCGCAAACACAAAGCGTATCGTAATGCAATTCCAACTCAATCCGTACTGACGATCACATCGAACGTAGTGTACGGCAAGAAAACAGGTACAACACCGGATGGCCGTAAAGCAGGCGAACCGTTTGCACCTGGGGCGAACCCAATGCATGGTCGGGATAAAAAAGGTGCATTGGCATCCCTTGGCTCAGTAGCCAAACTGCCGTACGAACACAGCCTTGATGGAATTTCTAACACATTCTCCATCGTGCCTAAAGCACTCGGAAAAGAGTCAGACACACGCAAATCCAATCTGGTTGCCATGATGGACGGTTATTTTGGTCAAGGGGCGCACCATCTGAACGTGAACGTATTTGATCGTCAGCAGTTGATTGACGCAATGGATCACCCGGAAAACTATCCACAGCTGACTGTACGGGTATCTGGCTACGCCGTTAACTTCATCAAACTGACGCGTGAGCAACAACTTGATGTCATTAACCGGACCTTCCACGGTTCGATGTAATTTGGGCTTAACTCAACGGTTCACAGGAGTAGAATCTCCATAATAACGCACAGCGGATGCGGATACAGAAAGGAAGAGGCAGCATGGTTAATGGACATATTCATTCACTCGAAACTTTCGGGACGGTTGACGGCCCAGGCATCCGCTTCGTGCTTTTTATGCAGGGATGTCTGCTCAAATGCCAGTATTGTCATAATCCAGACACTTGGGCACTGGATGGTGGCAGGGAAATGAGCGTGGAGGAGGTACTGGCTGAAATTGAACCGTACCTCTCCTACTACCGCAGTTCCGGTGGAGGGCTTACGGTATCCGGCGGGGAGCCGACGTTACAGGCTCACTTTGTAGGCGAAGTTTTCAAAGAAGCGAAACGCCGCTGGGGATTGCACACTACGCTGGACAGTAACGGTTTTAATGAACCGGATCGGATTCATGATTTGTTAGATAACACGGATTTGGTTCTGCTGGATCTGAAGCACATCAATGATGAGAAGCATATCAAGCTGACGGGCAAATCCAACGAGAGAACATTGCGCACCGCACAGTGGTTATCAGATAATGGACGAAAAATGTGGATTCGCCACGTGTATGTGCCGGGGATTCACAACGAGGAAGAAGATTTGCTCAATCTGGGGCGGTTTATTGGAACGCTAAATGGTGTTGAGAAGTTCGAAATCCTGCCTTATCATCAGATGGGTATTTACAAATGGCAGGCGCTTGGGAAGGCCTATCCGCTCGATGGTGTTCCTTCTCCGAGTGATGAGGAAGTAGAGCGGGCGTATCGTTTGATTGAACAAGGTCGTACAGAAACAGCGGGCGTGGCTTGCTCCAATAAGTAACAACATTTATACACCAACCAAGCAGTCTTTGCGAACAGGTTTCGCAGGGGCTGTTTTTTTGTGCTGTTACCCATTGTAAACACAAGATTAATTGTCCAGTGAAGGATTTTATCCCTCCATTGATGAATTGTCATCCTTACGATGTTAGCTACAACTTTTTATAATCAGAGTGTAAAGCCAAATGCTCAATATCTTGAGGAGGGTCATACGAATGAAAAAAGGAATGACATTGCTGCTTTCATTATTGCTCATCACTTCATGGACGCTGGCGGGATGTTCAAGCTCAAGCAGCGAACCACAGCAGGGAGCAGGCAATACGCCTGCAGAGACAAGCAAGGAACCGGTTGAGATGCTTCTCCGTCACACTCAGGTGGGTGCCGACAAACAAAAAAGGCTGGCCATTCTGCAGGACGTTGTTGCCAAAGTGGAGAGCGAAGTACCTAACCTGACCTTTACACTGGACGGCGTTGAATCCGATGTAAACCGCAAAGAGAAACTTCGCGGGGAGATGGCAGCGGGCAATCCGCCGGATATCTTCGAATTGTTCGGCAGTCCGGACTCCAAAGTTTATGCCAAGGAAGGCATGTTGTTGGATCTCACACCGATTCTGCAAGAGCTGGGCATTCAAGACCAATTTTCATCACTTGAACCATTCACCTATGAAGGCAAAGTGTACGGACTGCCTATTGGGGGATCGGGTGAAGGTTTCTTCTACAATAAAGAGTATTTTACACAAAAAGGTTGGAAAGCGCCTTCAACAATGGCTGAGCTGGATAATATGCTCGCTGAGATCAAGGCTGACGGCAAGGTGCCACTTGCTTCTGCATCCAAAGCAGGCTGGGTTCCACTCATGTTAACGAACCATCTGTGGTCCCGTTATGCCGGACCTGATATTACGGCGAAGTTTGCTACAGGCGAAGCCAAGTGGACTGATCCAGGCGTAGTCGCAGGATTCGCGAAGCATAAGGAATGGGTGGATAAAGGTTACTTCAAAAAAGGCGAGCTTGGCTTTGAATATGCAGAGTATACAACTCAATTTACGAGTGGTGAAGCGATTCTGATGTATGACGGAACGTGGAAATCGTCTGTATTCAAGGAAGGACAGAGCGGTGAGTCACTCATTGGCAAGGTTGGTTTCTTCAATATGCCTCCAGTAGAGAACGGGGTAGGAGATCAAACGGCTCTGATGCGTGACGTCAATAACGGATATGGTTTCTCCGCAGCGGTTGCGGATGACCCTCAGAAGCTGGCGGCTGTTAAAGCCTTTATCAAAAACTTCTACAACGAAGATATGCAAGTACGTGGACTTGTGGAAGACGGTGTGTTACCAGCGATGAAACTGGATGAAAAAGTGCTGACAGACAGTATCACTGACGATTTGATGAAAGAAATCGTAGCTGTTCTGAATGCTTCCCAAACTTCATTCCCGGCATTCGATGCACTCGTTCAGGCTGATGTAACCACAGAGATCAGCAATCTGCAAATTCAGAAGCTGGTTGGTGGACAGACAACACCAGAGAAAATGGCTGAAGAATTGCAAAAGGTTCAGGAAGAGGCTAATGCTTCCGTAGAATAAACGATCTTTCAAGTAAAGAAGCGTACCTATTAACACCATGCATGCTGGTTTACCCCGGTTGAACACGGCCGGGGTAAAACCATGGTCCGTTCTAAAGAATTACACTGCTGAGGAATCTGCTCTACAGATGAGCATAAGAAGTTGAAGTTACTGAAGGAGGTAGATCATGAATACTTCACTCCGCAGCCCGTTGATCTATATGTTGTTTGTGTTGCCGGCATTGATTTTGTTTATCATGTTTTTCCTGTATCCGATCGGCAGCTCTCTTTATTACAGTCTGACCAGTTGGAACGGGGTATCTGCAGAGCCACGTTTTGTGGGACTGTCCAATTATACAAAAGCACTGACAGACGAAAGATTTTGGATTTCTACTCGCAATAACGGTTTCTTTATCGCCTTTTCCGTTTTGATCCAGGTGCCGATCATTGTGCTGTTTTCCCTGCTCATTGCGAACGTAAAGAGATTGAAGGGATTGTACAAAACAGCCGTCTTTTTACCGTCCATTATGTCAACGGCAGTCATCGGTATTCTGTGGGGCTTCATCTATGAGCCTAACATTGGTTTATTGAATCAGTTACTTGAAACCGTAGGCATTTCGCCGGTCTATTGGCTGTCTGATAACCGGTTCGCAATGATATCCATTCTCGTAACCAATGCTTGGCAATGGACGGGATTCTATATTGTTATGGTTTTGGCGGCCATTCTGGCTATTCCCAAAGATCTGGATGAAGCGGCAGCCATTGATGGCGCCACAGCTGTACAAAGAGCATTTAAAATTACATTGCCACTAATCAAACCTATCATTTCCGTCGTCATTATGTTGTCCATCGCCGGAGCGATGAAGGCAGCTGACATTGTTCTGGTTATGACCAAGGGTGGACCCGCAGGCTCTACCGAAGTGCTTGCTACGTATATGATCAAATATGCGATTACCAACTTTAAATACGGCTATGGCAATACGATTGCGGTTCTGATCTTTGCTCTGACGCTTGTGCTCACCGCGGTATATCAGTTGCTGGTGGCGAGACACAACGAAAGGGTGGAATATTGATGACAAAGAGCATAAAAGGCAGTATACCTCATGTGTTGTTAATGTTGTACCTACTTGCGATTCTGTTTCCCTTTTTATTCGTAGTCTTTTCTTCATTTAAACAGGATAATAACGAGATTGCTCTGAATCCGTTCGGTCTGCCTTCCACATGGGTGTTTAATAACTACGTGGAGGCTTGGGTAAATGCCAAGATTGGAACGTATTTCTGGAACAGTATGTACATTTCGGTTTTGTCCTCGGTCGGAACCATTGTGCTTGGTGCCATGTTTGCTTTTGCAATAACCCGGATGAGACACCGCAAATGGAGCATGTTTCTGTACAGTCTCATTTTGGCGGGCATGCTGATTCCAAACAACGCACTCATGCTGCCGATTTACTTGCTTGTCCGCAAGCTCGGCATTTTGGATACTCATTTGGCGCTGATCATTCCTTATGTTGCCAATGCAATTCCGTTCACGATTATTATTTTGGCTGCCTTTATGCGGTCGCTCCCTGGAGAAATTGAGGAAGCGGCGGTGATGGATGGGTTGAGGGCTCCGGGTATCTTTGCTAGAATAGTGATACCCCTTACAGTTCCAGCCATTGTTACAGTCTTTATCGTGAATTTCCTCGGCAACTGGAACGAATTTTTACTCGCCAACTATTTTTTATCCACCGATAAACTGCGTACACTGCCTGTCGGCATGGTCCAGTTTCGTGATCAGTATCAGATGAATTATGCCCAGATGTCAGCAGGCATTGTATACAGTGTAGTACCGGTTGTTGTGATCTACGCTATATTGCAGGAAAAAATTATTGAAGGTGTAACAGCAGGTAGCGTAAAAGGCTAATTAATGACGCGTTATATAGGGAGAACGGGAAATGAACTTGCGGATGAAGCTGGCCATGGCATTTCTGTTGCTCATCATTGTACCGATGTGCACGCTTGGAATCGGCATGTTCTTGGTCACATCACATACGATTGAGAAAAAATACAATCAGCAGTCTGAATATGCACTTCAGGCCATTAGCTATAATATCGAGAATGTTTTTCAACAGATCAACAATGTCACGGACAACGGCATTGCCACATCGGTATTCCAGATGGCTTTGAACGCCAAAGATCCGAGCAAGCAGGATCTTGGAACCGGTAATCAATTGTCGCTGAATGCCAGCCAGCGTAATTTCCGTTCCCTTTTATACAACTACCCGTTCATTAGTTATGCCTTCTTGTATGATTTGCGTCCGCGTTCATCTCAGGATAACCAAATTGTCTCTATATTCACGAAGGAAAACTTTCAAGCACTTCCTTTTCAGCAATTTAAAGTTCATCCAATATTCAAAGAAATCCAGGAACTCAACGGCGTACCCAAATGGCTTGCCCCTCTGGAATATCCTGAACTGACGGGCGTAGAGCCTGTCTTTACTCAGATTCGGTTGGTCAAGGAGCTCAGTTATTTTCAGAATATCGGTGTTCTGGTCGTTCAGATTAAAAAAGGGGAGATGGACCGCATCTTCCGCCATTTGAAAATAAGTGATCCTGCACAGGATACTTCGTTCCTGCTGATCAATGAAGAGGGTCTGATCGTATACGATCCTTCCGGACGATACAGCGGCGAGAAGATGGAGAATCTGGGTGTGCGTTCTGGCATTTATGGACCGGGGTTCAGCAGCACCAGAGCCGTGTTCGATGGCAGTGAAAGCATCATTTCACAATATCATCTGAAAAACTATAACTGGAGTCTGATCAGTGTCACTTCATGGGAAGCATTATCCGCAGAGACGAATGTGTTTGCAGGCTGGTCCATTATCATCATTCTGCTGTGTCTGCTTGCTGCGATGGTTTTCAACGTGTTCTTCATGAACCGGATTACAGGTAATATTGCGGTTCTCGTAAGATTCATGAGGCGGGTAGATGACGGGGATTTCAATGCCCGGGTTGAAGGAAGTGGCTTTGACGAGATGCAGCTGCTCGCCCAAGGATTCAATGAATTACTGGATCGCATCGGAGGCCTGTTCCGACGTGTGCGTGCCGAGCAGCAGCAGAAGGCCAAGGCAGAACTGCGCGTGCTTCAAGCCCAGATCAAACCTCATTTTCTGTTTAATACACTGGAATCCATTAACGGACTAGCCATGAGGGGAGAAGGGCGTAAAGTAAGTGAAATGGTGACAAGACTTGGCAATATGCTGCGAATCAGCATTCAGGATCAGGAGGAAATTTCGCTCAGTGAGGAGCTAAGGCACCTGCAGAGCTATCTTGAGATCCAGCATTACAGATTCAGTGATTTGTTCCGGTATGAGATCGACATTCCATCTCATCTGTACACTTCATCCATGCTCAAGCTCACTCTCCAACCTCTTGTGGAAAATAGTATTCAGCATGGGTTTGAGGGAATTGAATATCAGGGTGTACTTCGGATCAGCGCATTTGTGGAACGAAATAATCTGGTGCTGCGAGTTGAGGATAATGGGATCGGTATTCCCCAGGAAATGTTGGCTCGATTCGAATACATGGCAGATGACCCGCCCGAATACATCATGGCAGAGGGAACGAAGCCTCTGTCTTCAATGGCAGAGCGCCGAGGGCTGGGATTAAGAAGTGTGGCAGATCGGATACGGATTCAATATGGGGCCGGATACGGGGTGTTTATATGTTCATCTCCGGGGCATGGCACCATCATTCAATGTATTATTCCACAATATGAGCAGGGGAAGATGAATGAATCTAACCGCGTTGCTGGTTGACGATGAGCTGCCGATTTTGGAGAATTTGAGTTTTATTTTGCCGTGGGAAGACATGGGCATTGAAATTGTGGGTACGGCCAGAAGCGGGTCGGAAGCGCTGGATAAAGTTGCAGAATATCACCCCGACATCATGTTGTGTGATATTCGCATGCCCTCTATGGATGGTCTGGAGCTGATTCGAATGCTGCGGGAACAAGGTGAAACTTGCGAGATTATTTTGCTGACAGGATATCAGCAGTTCGAGTATGCCCGTACGGCCATTCGTTACAATGTCCATGAATACATATGCAAGCCAATTGATTATCTGGATCTGGAACATAAACTGCGTGAGCTTGCCGGGCAGATTCAGAAGAAACGGTTGGAAATGGAGGCCGAACGCCACCGTAAATCGGAGATGGAAGTATGGGTAAGACACAAACATATCATTGACCTGATGCGTAAAGAAGAGGATACGTTATTTTCTTCCCCTCCTTCTTCCCCGGAACCACAGGCATCTTCGTTACGGTATGTCCTTCTGCTTATCGATGTGTCGGGTTATTTCAAGCATTCGATCGGATGGTCCGGGGCCCGGCACCAAAGCTGGCATGGAATGATCCGTTCCAGACTTAGAGAGGTTACAGACGGGATCTGTGAAGGAACTTTGCTGATTTCGGCCCGTAAGGGAGAATGGTGTATGCTGGTGGAGGCGTCAGATGAATGGGAACTGCGGGCAGATGCATTAGCTCAACAGGTCCTGTTGGAATTAGATGCGACATTCGAGCCAGGTTCAGGCATGAAAACAAGAGTCATTCAGGATGTTATGCCTGTGAGGCTAGATGATCAGATGGCTGAGCGATATCGGCACTGTCAGCGATTGCTGATTATGAATGATTCTGATCAGCGCAGCGATGTGCTGGAATCAGAAACTGGTGAGCCCTCCATCATGTCATCCAAAGAACCTTCCAGAAGGGCAACGCTGTGGATTACAAAAGAAGATTTGGACTTGATCACCCGCTGGATCAGACAGGGAAACAAACAGGGATTGATTGACCTGCTCGTTACGCTCAAACATCGGATGAGCGAGCATAAGAGTGCCCTGGACGGCGTAGCCGAAAACAGCCTACGTTTTTTGCTTGTACATATGCTTCGTGAATTGCGCGAAGTACATGTCATGGCTGAACAAGACGAAATACACTTCTGGAGTGCATTGCATTCAGCAACCTCCATCAAGGAATTAATCGAACTGGCGGAGGCACTTGCTTTTGCTTGTCATGATAAGAAAAGTACGCCTCGCCCTTCTGTGTCGGAGCTGATTATGTCTGCGTGCGAGTATATGAACGCCAGGCTGGAATGTGATCTGGGGATTGATGAGGTAGCTGATTGGCTGGGAATCAGTCCGGGCTACTTTTGCCAGTTATTCAAAAATCAGATGGGGGTCACCTTTGTTGAATATATGACCCAAAAACGGATGGAGAGCGCAGCCTTATTATTAAGTACAACAGAATGGAGTATTACAGCGATCGGGGAAGCGACAGGGTACAAGGAGCGGCGATATTTCTCCAAAGTGTTCCATAAACATTTTCACATGAAACCTTCGGAATTCAGATCAAACCTAAGAGCAGGTTCATAATGGGGAGGGAAGCATGCGTATGAAATCGATGGATCAGCTTTCGTTGGAACAGCGGGTAGGGCAGATGTTTATGTGTGGGTTCCATGGACAGCATGCGGATGAACAGATCAATCAACTGATCCGTAATTATCATGTTGGAGGCGTCATTTATTTCAGACGGAATGTGGAGAGCGTAGACCAGTTAAATCAATTGTCTGCCGACTTGCAGGCAATTGCGGCTGAAGCAGGGGAATTGCCTCTGATGATCTCCGTGGATCAAGAGGGTGGCATGGTGGCCCGGATTGACAAGGAGGGCGTGACCCAGGTGCCGGGAAATATGGCGCTCGGAGCAACCGGCAATCCGGCGTATACACTCGAATGTGCCCAAATTTTAGGTCATGAGTTGAAAAGCATCGGCATTGATATGAACCTTGCTCCCGTGCTAGACGTGAATAACAATATTCTGAACCCGGTCATCGGGGTGCGATCCTATGGCGAGAATGCGGAGAGCGTAGCTGCTCATGGCGCAGCAGCTATAAAAGGATATCAGTCCCGAGGTGTTGCTGCGACAGCGAAACATTTTCCCGGACACGGAGATACAGCGGTGGATTCACATCTCGGTATGGTCACCGTACCTCATGAACGTAACAGGCTGGATCAGGTGGAGCTTCTACCGTTCCGTCGGGCGATTGAGGCCGGAGTGGATGCCATTATGACTGCTCACGTCATCTTTCCGGCGATTGAACCGGAGCCGATTCCAGCTACACTGTCCCGTAAAGTATTGACGGGTCTGTTACGCGAAGAAATGGGCTTTGACGGCATTATTATTACAGACTGTCTGGAAATGCATGCGATATCCAAGCCATATGGTGTGGCCGAGGCAGCCATTCGTGCTGTGGAGGCAGGTGCTGATCTAATTCTGGTCAGTCATACACTGCAAGATCAAGTCTCTGCTGTTGAAGCCGTTGTTGAAGCCGTTCGCACTGGGCGAATTGAAGAAGCAACCATTAATCAGGCATTGGAACGTATTATTTCATGGAAGACAGCGCGTTGTGGTCAGTGGGAGCATACGCTTGTTTCCATGGAAGAGGATGATGCTGTACCTGATCGATCCGATGAAGATGGTGTCGATTTCTCAGCAAAAGAGAAGGATGAATTACCAAGGTCGCTGGCCTCTATCGAATCCACGTTGGATGAGATCGCCTCCAGTAGCATTACTGTGGTTCATAATGATGGATTACTTCCTTTAGACCCTGAAAAAGATGTGTATGTCATCTGGCCTGAAGTTGTACAGCGAACCGAAGTGGATGAACCATGGTCTCATACAGATTCACTTGGCGTGGCGTTATCGCAGCTGAGAGGCGGAGTTCGGGAGCATAAAATAACGACACAGCCGACCTATGATGAAGCGGACCTGATACTTAATAATGTGTCCGAGGGAGATCAAATCATCATATGTACTTATACTTCCGCAGGGCATCTTCCGAAAGGACAGCATCATTTGGTTCAAAAACTTAGTGAGAAGTATTCCCTGATTGTAGTCGCTTTGCGTAATCCATATGATCTATTGGAGATTCCGACGCCGGGAAGTTATATATGTACGTACGAGAATACTCCTGCAGTGGTTCGCGCATTGTCTCTTGTCTTAACAGGTGAATTGCAGCCGACAGGACGCTTACCTGTCAGTTTGCGTTAGCAAGTTCGATATCTCTACATCTCTCTTTGGCATGGTGCTTTTTCAGCCATGTCCTGGAGGGATTTTTTTATTGGAATTTGCGGCAGGTTTTAAAACCGATTTCACTCCAAATCGAAAAGTATAATAGATAACTATTTTCATAGTATTTTCGCTCTATTAAAAGTTTACAATTCTTATCAATTAATTTTAGCAACTTTTCCCGGCTGCAAGCGTCTAATAGTATGACTTTTTGAGGGGGATATTTATAAAATGGGAGCAGAAGGAGCCAAAGACAAAGAATGAATTTGAAGAAGAAATTATCCGTACTTACCGCTTTAGCTGTATTCCAAGCGTTTGCAGCGATTCCAGCGAATGTACTAGCAGCCGATCAAAGTGATACAACAACAACAAATACAGCCAATGTTAAATCCGTGGAGGTTGTGAAGAAAGAACAAACCATCGTGGAATCGGATGTAAAGTCCGGGTCAGATTCAAAACAGTCTGATAACAATGAAGTTGAAGGAACAAACCCGGTGACCAATGAAACTACGGGAACAGATGTTACTCCGGTTGACCCTGTTACAGACCCTGCTGATGAAGAGGGTTCGGAAGAGGAAACAACAGTACCTACGACTCCGGTTGAGGTTGAGCAACCATCTACAAGCGGTCAATCTGTAGCCGGAAGTAAAGGCGGAGATCTGACACTTTACATGAATAGCAATAAAATGATGCAAGACGGCAAAACATATCTTGCAGGACAGCCGATGGCTGTTAAAAATGGCGTATCTTATGTAGCGATCCGCGCACTGGTTGATCGGGTTGGATATGATGTGAAATATGACAATACAACCAAAGAAACCATTATTATTAGTGGCGAAGATGAGCTTCGCTTCAAAACGAATAGCACTATTTACACAGTAAACGGTGAATCCAGAACGATGAAGGGCCCTGCCTATCAACAAAAAAATACCTTCATGGTGCCACTGACGTCGATTACGCAGGCTCTCAACATTACTTATAAAGTGAATCAGTCTGCGAAGACGGTTGTACTGAACCTGAGTACCAAACCGGTAGCCAGCTTCACGGTACCAAAAGAGATTTTTGCAGGAGACACGGTGACATACAACACTAAATCCAGCTCTCCCAAGGGATTAGACATCGTCGACGAGCGCTGGACGGGCCGTCAGGATTCGTTTGATCAACCAGGTACATATACGGTAACGTATGCTGTCCAGGATTCGAGCGGACAATGGAGTGATCCGTACTCTGTTACGATTCAGGTTCAGAAACCCAATCTTCCTCCTGTAGCGATGTTTATGACAGACAAGGAAGAATACAAAATGGGTGAAAAGATCACGTATATTGATCAAAGCACCGATGATGAAAATGCCATTGTGAAAACCGAATGGGAAAACAATGCTTTGGCATTCTTTGTTCCGGGACCAAAGACGGTAACGATTACCGTTACGGACAAACATGGTGCTAGTAACAGCTATACCAAGACGGTTAACATTACAGGAGAAACGCTGTACACCATGACTGATTTTAATCAGTTGTTTACACCTGTAGGCGAGAAGTTCAGCTTCGACGGTAGCGGAGTACCATCGATGGAGAAAATACCTTTCACATATTACGACGAACCGAGTTTGCTGATTCGTAGTAACAGCCCGGAAACCGTTAATACAGAAGGTATTGTTTATAAGGAATCTTCCTTTGGACAAACGCGTTTCATGATTCACCATGTGAACAACACAGGTAAGAACGTGAAAATGTATGTTGTTGCGACAAACAACAATGCATATACGGCATCTATTGAACAGCAAAACATGGGCTTTGCAGGTCCGTCACCAATAGCGACTGCGGCAGGTAAATTGTCCATTGATCGCTGGTTCCAGTCTATACAGAACGGTACGGGACAAAAGAAAGTGTACATCCAACCTGGAGAGAGCAAGCTAATTCTGACCGAATTGAGTGTTCTTCCTATGAAGCAGGGTCAAGTCATCTCCTTGTACTCGGATGTATTCAGCGATTATGAACTCGATTACAATATTATTATGATTGATGAGAATAAAGATCCGATGACGGTATGGTCCACCCTGCCTGTTCTGGATCGTGATGGTGTTCATAACCGGGGAACATACCCGAATGCAACACGTATCATTACGTACGACCAAGAAGTGGGATCGAAGCCTGCACGTCTGCCGCTCGGCGACAATGCAAGTGACCCGAATCTGGTCGGAACAGATCCAATGGCGTATACAGATGCTTCTAACGCGGGTAACTTCGGTGTTCTCTACAAAATTACACTGAACAATGTTGCTCCTCGGACTTTAATCTCGTTCAACCCACGTGGTGGTAAATACTCGGGTGTAGCGCTCGTTAATGGAGAAGTTGTACAGATTTCGAACGGCAAATCCGTAAGCGCTCCGAATGAACAAAGTGTACTCTATCGTACAGGCTCGTATGGTCAAAGTGTAACGATTCTGTTCTCCGCAGCACCAGGAAGCAATCTTCCTGTCAATTTGCTGTTCACACCGCTTCCGACAGAGAAATAATTGTTTCTCTTGTCACCAGAAACGGACGGTTTGGAGTGAAAGCTTATATGCTATATATCCTGTCACCCCAAAAGTCGCCCGAAGGATTAATCATCTGAACCGTCAGGAAAGGACTCCATGTTTATGGGGTCCTTTTTCATTGTAACAGTAGAATCAGAGGGCTCAGGTCCGTTCGTTGACTATGAACTTCATTTAAGGCATTATTAGTAGTATATAAATCAAGCATAAGTATCAGCATTTTGCATAATTTGATTTCACACGCTAACGGGTACAATACCTAGACGGATAGACCCATTTCGATATAGGTGTTGCTGAATTGAATTCGCTCTTTGGATTTATGCAGAATGCTCGTATGACAGGAGGTGCTATAGGTCATGCTGTCGACAGAACAGATTATTACTACCATGTCCTCGCAGGGGCTCCGCATTACGGATCAGCGGAAGACACTGGCCCGGTTATTTGCCGAATCCCCGGGTATTTGACACCCAAGGACGTCTATGAATATATGGGTAAGACTTACAGCGGACTGAGTTTTGATACGGTGTACCGGAATTTGCGTGTCATGCAGGAATTGGGTGTACTGGAGCAGGTCATCTTTGAGGATGGGGTGAAGTTCAGAGCACATTGCAGTGAGGATCATCATCACCACCATATGATTTGTCTGAAATGCCAAAAGACATATCCAATCGTTTTTTGCCCGATGCAGCTTGCAGATGCGCCTGAGCAATTCCAGGTCGTCGATCATAAATTTGAAGTTTTCGGGTACTGTAAGGACTGTGCCGAACATATGCCAGCCAAAGCGTCATCCGGACATCAGCACACTCACGGGAAGCACTGACGATGAAGTTATCCCGCAGATTGGTTCAGGCTCCCATTCGGGTGTATCGCAGCTATATCTCTCCATTGAAGCCGCCGACGTGTCGTTTCTATCCTACCTGCTCGGCGTATGCGATGGAGGCGATTGAAGTTCATGGTGCGTTTAAAGGATCGCTGCTTGCGGCAAAGCGCATTGCGAAATGCCATCCGTTTCATCCAGGTGGAGTGGATTTGGTTCCACCAAAGGCTTAAAAGTCTGTGATGGTATCCGATTAACGAGCCAATGGTCGTTTTGCAGAATTGAGTTGATTTAAGAATTGCTGTCCACTTGACAAAGGAGGCAGTATTTCAGTATATTTTTCGTATAATGATTTCCAGTGAAGGGATAAGTACAGACACACCCCCAGTGCAGAGAGCCGGATGAGCTGAGAACCGGTCTGGGAGGAGGATGGAATATGGTCCCGGAGGAACCTCTTTCGAGCGTGCAGACGTTGATTTAGAACGGGCTGTCGTAAGGCTGAGGCGTGATCCAGCGTTAATGGGCGGTCGAAGGACCGGCAGAGCCTGTGTTTTGTGAAAAGCACGGGGAATTTGGGTGGTAACACGTGAGAGCAACTCTCGTCCCATATAGGGACGGGAGTTTTTTGTGTTCTTTTTTAGGCAAAGCAAGCAATAAAAATGCAGGACCATATGAAGGAGGAGAAGTCATTTATGGCTGATCAAAAAACATTTTATCTGACAACACCGATTTATTATCCGAGTGACAAACTGCATATCGGACACGCGTACACGACTGTGGCGGGTGATGCCATGGTTCGTTACAAACGTCTGCGCGGTTATGCTGTTCACTATCTGACAGGAACCGATGAGCATGGTCAGAAGATTGAGCGCAAGGCACAAGAGAAAGGACAGTCGCCACAAGCTTTTATCGACGATATCGTTGTGGGTATCAAGGAACTGTGGAACAAGCTGGACATCTCCAATGACGACTTCATTCGGACTACGGAAGAACGCCACAAAACAGTGGTACAGGATATCTTTGACCGTTTATTGAAACAAGGGGATATCTACAAGGGTGAGTACGAAGGCTGGTACAGTATCCCGGATGAGACCTACTACACGGAAACCCAGCTGGTTGATGTGGAGAAGAATGACAAGGGCGAGATTATCTCGGCCAAAAGTCCGGATAGCGGACATCCGGTGGAGCTGGTAAAAGAAGAATCCTACTTCTTCCGGATGAGCAAGTATGCCGATCGTTTGCTGAAATATTATGAAGAGAATCCGGGTTTTATTCAGCCGGAGTCACGTAAAAATGAAATGATTAACAACTTCATCAAGCCGGGTCTGGAAGACTTGGCTGTATCGCGGACAACTTTCGAATGGGGCGTCAAAGTTAAAGGCGATCCGAAACACGTTGTGTACGTATGGATTGATGCGTTATCCAACTATATTACAGCTCTGGGCTATGGATCATCCGATCCATCCCTGTATAAGAAGTTTTGGCCTGCGGACGTTCATTTGGTAGGGAAGGAAATTGTTCGTTTCCATACGATTTACTGGCCGATTATGCTGATGGCACTGGACCTACCTTTACCGAAAAAAGTGTTTGCCCACGGCTGGCTGTTGATGAAAGACGGCAAAATGTCCAAATCCAAAGGCAATGTCGTTGACCCGGTAACCCTGATTGACCGTTATGGTCTGGATGCACTTCGTTATTACCTGCTGCGTGAAGTTCCATTTGGTTCAGATGGTACATTTACTCCAGAAAGCTTTGTAGAGCGTGTGAACTCCGACCTGGCAAATGACCTTGGAAACCTGTTGAATCGTACAGTAGCCATGGTGGACAAATATTTCGAAGGTAGAGCGCCTGAATTTACTTCCGGTGTGACCGAATTTGATGCATCTCTTGAAGAAGCGGGTCTTGCTGCTGTGGAGAAAGTGGAGCAGGCCATGGAAAATCTACAGTTTTCCGTAGCGTTGACAGCGATCAGTCAGTTTGTGAGCCGCAGCAACAAATACATTGACGAGACTCAGCCTTGGGCTCTGGCTCGTGATGAGGCGAAACGGAATGAACTGGCATCGGTAATGTCGCATCTGATTGAAAGCTTGCGGATTGCTTCCATCCTCTTGCAGCCGTTCCTGACACGTGCTCCGCGCAAAATCTGGGAACAGCTCGGCATTCAGGAAGGTGAACTGACGGCCTGGGATTCAGCGAAGCAATGGGGCGTTATTCCGGCTGGCAACGCTTTGCAGAAGGGTGACCCGATCTTCCCACGTTTGGACTCTGAACAGGAGATTGCTTATATTGCTGAAGCGATGACTGGAGGCAAAAAAGCTGAAGTGCAGCCTGAGGCAGCTCAAGTAGATGCTGGAGGAGCTTCTGAAGCCGCTCAACCCGTCACAGCACCAGAAGGCAAAGAAGAGATCGGTATTGATGATTTCGCCAAAGTGGAACTGCGTGTCGCTCAAGTAATTGCCTGTGAGCCGGTCAAGAAAGCCGATAAATTGCTGAAGCTGCAGCTGGATCTTGGCTATGAGCAACGTCAGGTTGTATCGGGAATTGCGAAGTTTTATTCCCCAGAAGATATGGTTGGACGCAAAGTCATCTGTGTGACGAACCTCAAGCCTGTGAAATTGCGCGGTGAACTGTCCCAGGGCATGATTCTGGCAGCATCCCACGGAGATCAGCTTACACTGGCAACGGTACCAGATAATATGCCTAATGGCGCACAAGTAAAATAGGACTTTGACCATGTAACCAATATATGGTTTGTATTGCTGTAATAGAAGGTGGCTCGATGAGAATCGGGTCACTTTTTATTTTGGATAAAATCGATCTGATGCGAAGAAAACAAGCATATACTGTTATGAACTCCGTGCTCAAGGAAAGAATGAATAGGACAGAGCGGCTTGACAAGTTCGTGCAGGTTACCTATAATTCTTTCAGTAATGTTTACGATTAAGAGATGCGGAGTGAATACTAGTGAAATTTTATAATGGAAGAAATCTAGACCAGGTAAACCGGACTCTAGCAACAGGTAGAAGAGGACAGATGAAATGGATGCTCAGCGGTCTGGTTGTTCTTAGTTTGCTCATATTGTCGGCATGCGGTCAGAGTAATAATTCGGAGAGTGCCAAGCTGGTGGAAGGTAAAGTGAATGTGATCACGAGCTTCTATCCTGTCTATGCGTTTACGGCGACAATTGGCGGAGACGATGCGAATGTCATTAATTTGCTGCCAACAGGTGTTGAACCACATGATTGGACGCCGAAGAGCCAAGATATTGTGAATACATCCAAAGCCCAGTTATTCCTATATAATGGTGCAGGCTTGGAAGGATGGGTCCCCAACTTCCTGAAGTCACTGAATAGCGATACCAAGGTGAAGTCCGTTGCAGTAAGTGAAGGGGTTACTCTATTAACTGCTGAGGGTGATGATGGACACGGTCATGGTGAAGAACAGGTCGATGAACATAGTGACGAACATGCTGATGAAGCTAACGCAGAGGATATTGCAGACCATCATGTGGACCCCCATACATGGGTAAGTCCCAAATCGGCAATGATAATGGCTGAAAATATCAAAAACAGCCTGGTTGAAGTAGACCCTGCCCATAAAGAAGGATATGAACAACGCTATGAAGAGCTGCGGACCAAGCTGGAAACGCTGGATCAGCACTTTACAGACGAATTGTCCAACGTTCCCAATAAGGAAATTGTTGTTTCGCATCAGGCTTTTGGTTACCTAGCACGTGATTATGGGTTAACCCAGCATGCCATTATGGGACTTTCTCCAGATGCGGAGCCCACAGGTCAAGATATTGTGAATTTGGCTAAGCTGGTGAAGGATGAAGGGATTAAATACATTTTCTTCGAAGAGCTGGTATCTGACAAACTGGCAAAAACCCTCGCCAATGAAGCAGGTGTAGAGACAATGGTCCTGAATCCTGTAGAAGGTTTAACCAAAGAACAGGTCACAAACGGGGATGATTATTTCACCCTGATGGAGAAAAATTTGCAAAATCTGCTGATCGCATTAAAATAAGATAGACTGAAGGATTCGTTTGCAATCCTTATATATAATGAAGGGCGGCTTTGCCATGCAGCAAATCATGCCATTGTGTCATGATCCAATTATAGAGATCGAGAAACTATCATTTTCCTACGGTGACCAGCGAGTGATCGAAAATCTTGATTTTATGGTCCAGGAAAGGGATTTTGTCGGGATTATCGGTTCAAACGGGGCGGGCAAAACGACATTGCTGCGGATGTTGGTTGGACTGTTGCCTCCAGCCGAGGGAGACATCAAGCTGTTCGGACAGTCGATCCGCCGATTCAAGGATTGGGAACGGATTGGTTATGTTCCGCAAAAAAATGCGTTTAATCCATTGTTCCCTGCAACGGTAAGGGAAGTAGTCATGTCCGGCTTGTACAACAACAAGAATATGTTTCGCCGGATGTCCCGTAAATGTCAGCAGCAGTGCACAGATGCCATGCAGGTGATGCGGATTGAGGATTTGGCGAACAAACGAATCGGACAACTGTCCGGCGGACAGCAGCAGCGCGTGTTTTTGGCACGGGCGCTTATTAATCACCCTGATCTGCTGATTCTGGATGAACCGACGGTGGGCATTGATGCCGAATCCCAGGCCAGCTTTTTTGAACTCATTACCCATATGCATGAACATCACCGGATGACATTCCTGATGGTATCACATGATATGGACCGGATGGAGAGTTATCTCGGTTCAAAAGCAGCGGTGACGAACGGAAAGATACATTTTCATGTCCGTCATTCCCATGAGGTGGAAGACTGTGCCGAGACGAATTTGCAACATACCACCACCCAGGTTCGTTAGAGCGAGTACACAACCAGATTAGAGCAAGGCCGAAGGAGTCGTGTGTGTTTTGGAAATTTTAATGAGTGATTTTTTTCAGCGGGCGCTGGCGGGTGGATTGCTAATTGGCATCACAGCACCCTTGATCGGATTGTTTCTGGTGCTGCGACGTTTATCCATGATCGGCGATACTCTGTCTCATGTAACGATCGCCGGGGTTGCACTCGGATTCCTTATCGAAGTGTATCCGATTGCGGTGGGGCTGATATTTGCTGTGCTCGCCTCATTTGCAATAGAGAAACTGCGCAAGGCGTATAAGAGTTACGCCGAATTATCGATTGCAATCATCATGTCCGGTGGAGTGGCGCTGGCTTCGTTGTTCTTCACGCTGGGCAAAGGGTATAATACAGATGTTATGAGTTACCTGTTCGGCAGTATTTATACACTGGATTCCACGGATTTGAAGCTGGTTGGTGTGGTCACGCTGATCGTGGTCATCGTTGTAGCGTTGTTACATAAGGAGTTTTCCTGCTCAGCTTTGAGGAGGATGCCGCAGCGGTTACCGGGCTGCCTGTGAAACTGCTGAATATGCTGATTACCGTAATGACAGCCCTTGTCATTAGTACGGCGATCAAAATCGTCGGCGCATTGCTGGTATCGGCATTGCTGACCATTCCGGTAGCTGTAAGCTTACTGATGGCACGAAGCTTCAAATCGGCGATTATATTGTCTGTGGTTATTGGCGAAATTGCCGTAGTTATTGGACTGGTTGTGGCCGGGATCTGGAACCTTGCACCGGGAGCAACGATTGTACTTCTGCTTATCATGATGCTGATTCTTACGATGATTGGAAAAAAAGGGTTCCGAGCCTGATTCTGAACGTAAGCAAGTGAGCCCCCAGGGAAGGGAGATATTTGCTTCATGCCTGATGTTAATGTGTGGCTGGCTTTTGTAGCAGGATTAGCTTCGTTTATATCGCCTTGCTGTCTTCCGCTGTATCCTTCGTATCTTTCCTACATTACGGGGATGACGGTGCAACGGTTGAAGGATGAACGCAATCAGCGTGAAGTTCGCTTCAAGACATTGACTCATACGCTGGCGTTTATTTTGGGCTTCTCGGCAGTGTTTTATTCGCTGGGGCTGGGAGCCGGATTGTTTGGTCAATTTTTCAATGATAACCGTGATCTTATTCGTCAATTATCCGCGATTTTGATTATGTTAATGGGTTTATTTTTGCTCGGTTTGTTCAAACCACAGTTTCTGATGAAAGAGCGTAAGATGGATATGAAATGGAAACCAGCGGGTTACTTGGGTTCATTTATTTTTGGTATTGGTTTCTCAGCAGGCTGGTCGCCTTGTATTGGACCGATCTTGACTGCTATCATCGCGATGGCTGCGAGCGAACCAACCACCTGGCTGGCATTAATTACGGGTTACACGGCCGGCTTTGCGTTACCGTTCTTCATTCTGGCCTTTTTCATCGGTTCTACCCGCTGGATCTTGCGTTATTCCAATATCATGATGAAAGCCGGGGCGCATTAATGTTGTTCCTTGGGGTGCTGTTATTCACGGATCAGATGACCAAAATAACGATCTGGTTACAGCAAATAACACCAGACTGGATGATTATATAGCCTTATATAGCCATCAACGAGTTGTTGTTTTATTCATGGTTTATTCCAAATAAGAACAAAGCAGGCTACGTGAAACCAGAATGATTCTGGTTCATGTAACCTGCTTTTTTAATCAAAGGTTCTTTAATATAAGGTGCCGGTTCTGCGCTTAGGTGAAATAATCAATGTTAGCAAGTGGGAAATGCTCAAAAATACGCTCAGTAATAAACTCGCGCAGGGCGTCCTGCTGATCATCTTTATACACATATTTATACTGTCCCCAGCGGCCCCATTTCATTTTTCGCTTTTCGATATCCATCTCCAGCTTGGTTTTGGGGTATCGCTTCTCAATGGTAGCTTTTGCCGTTTTGGTAAAACGGTGCTGGATCATCTCAAAGGTTAGATCCTTGGTTGCTTCTTCAGGAAGTGTATCGGCAAGCTTTTGTAAAAGCTCAGAATATCCTTCTTCCCATCCGTCATACCACATGATTGGGGCAATAATGAATCCGAGCGGATAACCGGCATGAGCTATTTTCCCTGCAGCTTCAATACGCTCTTCAAACCGTGAGGTGGCTGGCTCAAAATTTTTGATCACGTAATCGGAATTCACGCTGAAACGGATACGAGTGTGTCCGTTATGCTTGATGTTTAATAAAGGCTCAACGTGATGGTATTTGGTCACAAAGCGAAGTCGTCCGTGTTCCTCCTCCGCCATAAAACGAATCAGGTCACCGAGATTTCCGGTGATATGCTCCAGTCCTACGGGATCGGATGTACAAGCTGCTTCAAAACGGGTAATTTCAGGAGCACGTTCCTCAATGTAACCTTTGGCAGCCTGAATGATCTCCTCGGTGTTTACATAGACACGGACATAGGGCTTGGCCCCAAGTGTCGTTTGAAGATAACAATAATGACAGTGACCCATGCAGCCTGTGGAAATGGGAATGGCATATTCGGCTGAGGGCTTCGATTGGTCAAACTTAAGTGTTTTACGCACGCCGACAACGAGGGTTCGCTTGGCCATTCGGTACTTTTCCTGCTCCGTTTCGCCAGGGAGATTGGTGATTCGATTATGGGATGTCGTCATCTGATAAGGAATATCCCTGAAGGTGACCCATTCCATAATCCGTTTACCTTTCTCATATTCCAGCGCACCGGGTTCAAAATACACCAAATCGGGAATAAAGGGTTTAGTGCCTTTTGCTTTGCGAACGGGTGGATGCGCTACACTTGTACTCACGAAATCACTCCTTTCAATACGGGACCTCGCTTAGTTTGCCTCGTTTGGGGATAAGTCACCCATGCCAATACTTGCGCTATGGTAACGGAAAATGAGGCCTGAAAAGCGCTTTATGGTCAGTAAGTAGTGAATGAATTGTGCAGGACTTGCCAATGCGTATTGATAACATGTATCATTATAAGATAGGGATCAGGCAAGAATATTGCCGGTCAGAGAGAAGAGAGGGAAGCAGATGCCAACGCCCAGTATGGAAGATTATTTGGAGCGTATATACAAATTAATTGATGAAAAGGGCTATGCTCGTGTGTCTGATATAGCTGAAGGTTTGGAAGTGCATCCTTCATCGGTGACGAAGATGATCCAAAAGCTGGACAAAGACGAGTACCTGATCTATGAGAAGTACCGCGGGCTAGTGCTTACGCCAAAAGGCAAAAAGATGGGTAAACGTTTGATGGAGCGCCATCATCTGCTTGAACAATTTTTAACGACCATTGGTGTTCAGGAGGAAAATATTTATCAGGATGTCGAAGGAATTGAGCACCAT
Organism: Paenibacillus sp. 1A_MP2; assembly: GCF_052244825.1. NCBI lineage: Bacteria > Bacillati > Bacillota > Bacilli > Caryophanales > Paenibacillaceae > Paenibacillus > Paenibacillus sp. 1A_MP2. The sequence goes on from NZ_JBQQCS010000001.1 coordinate 2,867,189, forward strand.
CTGAGCTGGGATTCCATTACCTGCATCGAGTCTTTGGTAGAATATTTCCGCCAGGATGAGAGTCGATTGCGTGATCTGAAAAGTATTCAGGAAGACATGAGCAACACCGAATCCTAAGCCTTAAAAGCCAGACTCACCTGGAAAATTGCAACGCATATCCATTCAAAAATCAGAGGATGCACCTGCCGCTAAAACGGTAGGGAGCGTCCTTTTGCTTTTCTCGTCCAAAATATGGCGATTTTTCGCAACTTAATAATCGTTAGGAGCGTCTATTAAACTAGCAGAATTTGCCGCGAATTTATAATTATTTTGGAGGATTGCACTGATGAAGCTTCGAAAAGGATTGATCCTGCTGCTCATTTTTGTTCTGGGTTTACAAACTGCAGGACTAACAGCGCAGGCAGCTAGTCAAAAGGAAATTATCATTTATTTGGATGGTCAACGATTGGAATCGGATGTATCGCCTTACATTTTGCCCAAAGTAAATGTAACGATGGTTCCTCTGCGTGTCATTAGCGAAGGTCTAGGTGCTTCTGTTCTATGGTCACAGGCTACGCGCACCGTCACTATCAAGAAGTCCGATTCTGTCATTACGATGACGAGTGGACGCCAGCAGGCAACAGTAGATGGGGCCGTGGTTGATCTTGATGCCTCGGTAGAATTGAAGCAGGGCCGTGTAATGGTACCGATTCGATTTGTCAGTGAGAACCTTGGAATCCAGGTTACCTGGAACCAATCTGCACAGACCATTGATCTGACCACAGGCAATGCTCCTAACCCTAATCCAGTCACACCAGCAGAACCTGGTGGAACGGGAACTACGCCAAGTACGGATGAGATGCGGGAGCATGGATCTCGACCGTAAATGGAGACTGGCCTTCATCTGGAGCCAAAGGAAACGTGGAGAAACAAAAGCTGGAGTTCATTCAGCAGCTCGATACGTTGAAGGATATGGGAATCAACGCCGTATTTGTTCAGGTGCGGGCCAATGGGGATGCGATCTATCCATCAGGACTTGTACCCTGGAATAGTGTATTGACAGGAACACAAGGGAAAGACCCTGGTTATGATCCACTTGCATTCATGGTTGAGGAAGCTCACAAACGTGGCCTTGAGTTCCATGCCTGGTTCAACCCTTTCCGGGCTACCAATTCGGCAAGTACAACCGGGCTCGCAGTCAATCATGTATCCAAGCTTCACCCGGACTGGATGGTTAATGCCTCAGGCAAATTGTATATTAATCCGGGTATTCCGGAAGCGAGACAGCATATTATTGATACCATCATGGAAGTAGTTAATCAGTACGATGTTGATGGCGTACATTTGGATGATTATTTCTATCCTTCCAATGTAACGTTTAATGATGATGCGGCTTTCAAAGCATACAACACATTGAATACAAGTGACCGTGCGGAATGGCGCCGGGACAACATTAATCAATTTGTCAAGCAACTTGGAGAGAGCATCCACAAAGTAAAAGCTGGCGTCCAATATGGCATTAGCCCATTTGGTGTGTGGCGTAACAAATCGGTTGATATGACCGGTTCGGATACAAAAGCCGGAGTAACCGCTTATGACAGCATGAATGCGGATGTACGGACATGGATCAAGCAGGAGTGGATCGACTATGTTGCACCCCAAGTGTACTGGAGCATGACACTCAGTGCAGCACGATATGACAAGGTGGTAGACTGGTGGGCCAATGAAGTGGCAAATACTGATGTGAAATTGTACATTGGACACTCACCTTATAAGCTGGGCACACCGGAAATCGGGTGGCAGACATCACAGGAAATTATTGATCAGCTTATATACAATGAGAAATATGATACGGTGAAAGGGGATATTTTCTTTAGTTCACAGTATCTGACGAAAAACCCACTTGGCTTGATTGCCAAATTAAAAGCCTATTATGGACTGTAAAACATTTTAACGTAATAAGCGTAATAAGACCAACCCCTGTTCTCATACAGTGGCAGTAGTAGCATGGACTGCCTGGAGAACGGGGGTTTTATTGTGTTGATTAATGGAGTTTTTGAAGGCGGCGGCGTAAAGGGGATTTCACTCGCCGGCGCCGTAAAGGGTGCAGAGGATCATGGTGTCGAGTTCAATCGCGTAGCCGGCACGTCATCGGGTTCTATCGTAGCTGCTTTGCTAGCCGCGGGCTATTCGGCGGAAGAGATGAAAGGCATTATCGAGAATACGCCGTTTGCTTCGTTGCTGCGACGTTCTCCCATATTTGATACCAAGTGGATCGGACCGCAGCAAGGCTGTTTTTGAAGAAGGGGCTATATTCTGGGGAAGCGCTTGAATGCTGGATTCGGGATATGCTGAAAAAAAAGGGGTTTCGGACGTTTGCTGATCTGCCTCCAGGAAAGTTATTAATTATTGCATCCGACATTTCGAATGGTACCATTTTGGTACTGCCGGATGATATCAAACGATTCGGAATAGATCCTTCGAAACTGGAGGTAGCCAAGGCCGTACGCATGAGTTGCAGTATCCCCTATTTCTTCGACCCGGTAGCCATTCGCAGATCCCCTATCCTGTCTAAGGGTTTACGTTTTGCGGACCAGTTTGTTTATATCGTCGATGGAGCATTACTGAGCAATTTTCCGCTCTGGCTGTTTGATGGGGAGCGTACAGAGCGTGGAGGAGAAATCATACCTGTGGTTGGTTTTAAAATGGTTGGTAAAACCGAAGGAGAGACGGCTAGAATCAGAGGTCCCCTAAGTATGCTTCAAGCTTTGGTAGAAACGATGCTTACTGCTCATGACGAACGATATATCGAACAGATCAATCGATTCCGTACGGTGAAAATCCCTACCCTTGGAATTAAACCTACGGAGTTTAACCTTTCTGTACAGGACAGTACAGCTTTATATCAATCTGGGGTTAACGCAGGGACTGAATTTTTCAGTGGATGGAACACCAAGAACTATGGTGAACAGCTGGACAAACAGAGCCGAGAGCTAAGAAAGAAAAAAGCGGAGATACCACCACTGACTCCTGTATAAAGAAAAAGCAATTCTCCGCATGTTGGGAGAATTGCTTTTCTGTATTTAGTCGAATTTAGTGCTTTAATGATACTTGGGTACGTCCTCATCGCTTTTACCCTTTTGTCCCTGGATAACCTGGAAAGGATAATCCTTGCGTTTTTTGGAAGATGAGCTGCTTTTCCGGGCACCAGACTGCGCATTAACTTTAGCCATGGTTTTAGCCGATGGTTTAATCTTCGGTGATGATGTTTTGCGTTCCCAACGGCGGGGCGGATATTTATAGAGCAGGAACACAACTCCGAACACGGCGAGAGGAATGATGAATTTCGATATACCTCCACTCATCATCCGGAATAATCCAATGGCCGCGAGTGCAATGAACGTCCAAAAAATGATGGCCTGCTTTTTCATATCATTCACCCTTTCACAGGATCAAATGTTGCAACAGGGACTTCCGACGTGGCCGATACGTTTGCGAGCTTGGCATCCAATTCACGCATACGGTTAAACGAAGCTATGGATACTTCTACCTGTTCATTAGTTGGTTCTTTGGTTGTCAGTAATTGCAGCCATAGCCCAGGGTATCCGAGATAACGAAGTACAGGGATATCACGTACCGAGTTGGTCAACTTTAACAATTCAAACGAAATACCGAGCACTACTGGCAACAACAGCAGCCGCTGTCCCATACGTTCCCAGAGGTTATCATACGTGAAGAGGGAGTACAAGAATACACCGATAATGACAGTCAGCATAATAAAACTGCTTCCGCAGCGATAATGCAGACGGCTGTACTTTTGCACATTTTCTGGTGTTAGTTCTTCTCCGGCTTCGTGAGCACTAATGACTTTATGTTCTGCACCATGGTATTGGAACAGACGTTTAATCATCGGTGTTTGGGAGATCAGCCACAGATAGGCAAGCAACAGGATCAGCTTAATTCCGCCTTCCAGTAAATTATGCAAAAACTGATTGTCGAATGCATTCTTGAACAGAAAATTCTCAATAACAACCGGCAACAATGTGAGCACAATTTTACCAAAGAGAAACGAAAGGATAGCTACTGCGGTGACGCCGATAATCATGCTTAGGCTCCAACCTGAGCCTTCTTTTTCTTTTTGTTTTGCTTTTTCTTCAGGTTCCAGTTCATCATCAGCATATGCGTCAGCAGAATAATTGAGATGTTTGCTTCCTTTGACGCTCGAATCTATAATGCTGACAATTCCGCGCAGTAGTGGAATCCGCCGCAATTTCATGACCCAGGACTTGTCTTGCTTGGGAACTTCCAGATACGTAATTTCGCCGTCTTTTCTTCGCACAGCTGTAACGTTGACATGTTTACCGCCGAACATTACGCCCTCAATGACAGCTTGCCCCCCGTAGCTGACAGGCTTGGATTGTTGAGGCAAATTATTCACCTTCCTATTCTGTTCTAGGCCTTCATGGTCGAAGGCAGTTTAATATCCCTATTGTATCGAATTTTGAGAGCAATTTCTAGTTTGCGAGTCGATCCAAGGGCGATGTTGTTAACTTTGTCCTGATTTGTACATACTACCCGGTAGAGTTAGGACAAAATTGGAGATTTAACCTCAGGTTTTGCAAACTGATTGTGAAGGAGAATATCGATGACAGAGTATACCGGTGAACGCACATCACATAAGGAAAATCAACGTGCTGACAAAGGAGAGCCAAAGGACCGGGGCAAGCGTCCTACCCAGCGGCAAGGCCAAGCGCATTATCTTACCAAGCCGTTACCTTTTGCAGTGGAGCTTGGTTTTTTCGCAGGTTTTATCTGGGGAGGTTTGCATTGGCTGTCTTATCTGCTTCATTTTACGATTGTGCCTTTAGGATTTTTGGCTGAACCGTTTTTTAAACACAATTTTATATATACTGCAGCAGGACATTTGACTGGCTGGCTGTTTTTTATTGTCTTTTCTCTTATCGCATCTCTGATCTACACGTTCACTTTAAAAAAATTCAAAGGCCCGATTCCAGGTATGATCTACGGCATTGTTTGGTGGCTGATTATCTTTGTCCTGATAGGTCCAAAACTGGATATGGTAAAGCCCTTAAACCGCTTAACCTGGGATTCCATCATTACAGAATTTTGTTTCTTCTTGCTGTGGGGACTGTTTATCGGGTACACCGTAGCCATGGAGTTCACGGATGAACGGAAACGTGAGCCAGAGCAAGCGGGAGCATAGCCGCAAAAAAGCTTCTCAATCCGGCAATGGCTGTGTTAAAATAGCAGATGGTTATTTGCAGAAAGGGTGGAGTAGCTATGAAACGGATTGTTGTAATCAATGGCCCGAACCTGAACATGCTCGGCGTACGTGAACCCGGCATCTATGGAACGCTTAGTCTGAAGGATATTGAGGACAAAATTCGCAGACAGGCAGAGGAGCTGGGCGTCTCCATCACTTTTTATCAATCCAATCACGAAGGGGACATCATTGATCGTATTCATGCAGCGATGGGCGATGCAGACGGAATCATGCTGAATGCCGGAGCGCTGACCCATTACAGCTATGCTGTGCGTGATGCCATCAATGCCGTAAAAGTTCCTACAGTAGAAGTACATCTATCCAACATTCATGCACGCGAAGCGTTCAGACATCATTCAGTAATTGCTGCAGAAACAATCGGGCAGATTGCCGGATTTGGCGAAGTAAGCTACGAACTGGGACTGCTGGCTCTCGTGCGTCATCTGGACAAGCAAACCTGAGCCGGGGACCCGGGAATGTGAGAGAAAGAAGGGTTACCGATGGAAAACAAACGAGTAAATAAGTTACGTGAGGCCATGCATGAACATGAACTCACGGCTATGCTGATTACTAATCCGATTAACCGTCGTTATATGACGGGTTTTACAGGCTCAGCGGGATATGTGCTGATTACGGAACAGGAAGCCTATTTGCTTACTGACTTCCGTTATATGACACAGGCACCGCAACAAGCCAAAGGATTTACCGTTGTGGAACATGGACCGAAACCGTTGGAATCCGTTCGCGATTTGCTAGCATCGGCGAATATCAAGCAGGTTGGTTTTGAGCAGGATCATGTCACCTATGGCACGCATACTGCTTATGCTGAAGCGCTTCAGTCTATTGAATTGAAAGCTGTATCCGGTATCGTGGAGCAACTTCGCATGTTCAAGGACGAAGATGAGATCGCTGTAATGCAAAGAGCTGCGGATCTGGCAGATGCAACATTCAGTCACGTTTTGCAATTCGCAAAACCGGGTATGACTGAACGTGAAGTGGATTTGGAGATGGAGTTTTTCATGCGCAAACATGGAGCAACTTCCTCTTCGTTCGACACGATCGTTGCATCGGGTGAACGTTCTGCTATGCCTCATGGTGTAGCAAGCGGCAAAGTCATCGGACAAAATGAGTTAATTACATTTGACTTCGGTGCGCTTTTGGATGGATACTGTTCAGATCTGACACGTACCATCGCAACGGGCACGCCTGTACCTGAACTGCGTAAAATTTACGATATCGTACTGGAAGCCCAGTTACATACGCTGGCGAACCTGAAACCGGGTATGACCGGACGGGAAGCAGATGCATTGGCACGTGATATTATTGCAGGGCACGGATATGGAGAGCAATTCGGGCACAGCACGGGCCACGGTCTGGGTATGGAAGTCCATGAGGCTCCCCGTTTGTCCAAGCTTAGCGACGATGTATTGAAACCGGGCATGGTCGTAACCGTTGAACCGGGTATCTACATTGACGGTCTTGGCGGCGTGCGTATTGAGGATGACGTGGTGATTACCGAGACTGGTATTCACATTTTGACGAATTCGGACAAGAAGTTCACCGTAATCGGCTAATTTACAGCCACTGGTGATATAAGACGATTTTTATTTTATAGGTATTTGGGTATTCACTACTAACCTGGATAAGCGTAAGCGTAGTGAAGGGAGCGGAATCGATTCTGAAGAAGCGAAGCGCTCGCCTTTGTCTCCTCATTTTAAACCTTATCAAAATCTAATCGGGAAAATGAGGAGACAACAGCGATCGGAGGAACGATCCGATCCCGGAACGGTCACGTCGCACACGATTACCAGTTGTATAGAATCAGTTGTATAGAATGAATCCATCTATAAATTAACCCATCGTCTCATATCACCTACTTTTCAACCATATCAGGAGGGATTTTTTGTGATTTCAGTAAACGATTTTAAAACAGGCTTGACTGTCCAAGTGGACAACGACATCTATACCGTACTTGATTTCCAACATGTTAAACCAGGTAAAGGTGCGGCTTTCGTACGTTCCAAACTGAAAAACCTGCGCAATGGTAACACCGTTGAGAAAACATTCCGTGCGGGTGAAACCATTGGCCGTGCCATCATCGAAAACCGTGGCGTATCCTACCTGTACGCTAGCGGTACAGAGCACACGTTCATGGACAACGAAACATATGATCAGTTCACACTGACAAGCGACCAATTGGAGTGGGAATTGAACTTCCTCAAAGAAAACATGAACGTAAAAATCGTTAGCTACCAAGGTGAAATCCTCGGTATCGACTTGCCTACAAGCGTAGAGTTGAAAGTTATTGAAACAGAGCCAAGCGTAAAAGGCAACACTGCACAAGGCGCTACCAAAAATGCTAAAGTGGAAACAGGCCTGAATGTACAAGTACCATTGTTCATCAACGAAGGCGATGTTCTGCTGATCGATACGCGTGAAGGTAAATACTCTTCCCGCGCGTAACGTTCACTTGGTGTAAAAAAATAAAGCATGAACTCAACCCTTTGCCTTTTCTCTGGCAAAGGGTTTTTTTGAAAAAAGATTAGCCTATCAGACGCTTTCGTAATATACTGGGTTAAAGTCATTTTTCGGAGAGAATAATGACGATGGACATCAATTATGCATACTGCACAAGGTAGGGAGTGGATTTGCGTTGTCATTGTACGTCATGAAATTTGGAGGCAGCTCGGTCGGAGATACAGAACGCATGAAGCGTGTAGCCGGACGTGTTGTAGAAAAAGCGGATGAAGGACATCAGTGTGTAGTCGTGGTTTCGGCCATGGGGGATACCACCGATGATCTGATTGATCAGGCGAAACAGCTGAACAGTGAACTGCCTGCACGTGAGATGGATATGCTGTTGACTACGGGAGAACAGATCTCGATTTCATTGTTATCCATGGCAATTCAGGCGCTGGGGCGCAAAGCCATTTCATTTACAGGCTGGCAAGCGGGATTCCGGACGGAGCCAGTACACGGCAAAGCACGGATTAACGATATTCATCCGGAACGGGTGAATCAGGCGCTGGCAGAAGGCAACATCGTTATCGTTGCAGGCTTCCAGGGAATGACGGAAGACGGTGAGATTACGACGCTTGGCCGCGGCGGATCTGATACAACGGCAGTAGCCTTGGCAGCAGCCATCAAGGCGGACGCTTGCGAGATTTACACGGATGTAGACGGTATCTATTCTACCGATCCGCGAATTGTAAAGGTTGCACGCAAGCTCAAGGAAATATCGTACGACGAAATGCTGGAACTGGCCAATCTGGGAGCAGCGGTATTGCATCCGCGTGCAGTTGAATACGCGAAGCATTCCGGTGTGCCTTTGATTGTAAGATCCAGCTTTAACCATAATGAAGGAACGGTTGTGAAGGAGGAAGCAACAATGGAACAAGGCGTGGTAGTTAGTGGAATTGCCTATGACAAAAACGTGGCTCGCATCAGTATTCTGGGTGTACCAGACGTACCGGGGTTCTTGCTGAGGTATTTGGTGCCCTTGCATCTGAACAGCTGGACGTTGACATTATCGTACAGAGCGGTGTGATGGACGGCAAGGCAGACTTCTCGTTCTCTGTTGCACTGTCTGATCGTGAGAACGCACTGCGTGTCATTGAGGTTCTTCACAGCCGCCTGCCTTACCGTGAAGTCACTTCGGAAGAAAACCTTGTTAAGGTCTCGATCGTTGGTGCAGGAATGGTTAGCCATCCGGGTGTTGCTGCGAAGATGTTCCAAGTCATCTCGGGCGAAGGCGTGAGCATCAAGATGGTCAGCACTTCCGAGATCAAGGTATCGTGTGTTATTGACGGAGAGAAGCTTCATGACGTAATTAAGGCCCTACACACAGCGTATGATCTGGATACGGCAGAGCAAGCCGTGATTGGCGGACCGCAAGTTCGTAGATAAAAACCGATATAGTTGTAAAGATACAACAAAGGTGTACTGTGTATTCCCATCCGGGAAGCAGTACACCTTTTTAGGTTGTTCACAACAATTTAAACATTCTTTCCTTACGTGTTCCTCGGAATGGTTGCATTCGGTTCCCTTCACCCATCTCTGGAACGCAGTCCAGCAAGTTCAATTGGGTGCAATACGTTACGTCATGCATTCTGCCCAGCCTCTCCAGCCTTCGGCCACCAGCGGATACTCGAACCAGATCGGGCAATTTGTCTTCGGCATGGGTTGCAGCCTGATGAAGCACCAGTCCCAGATCGTTGAGCATGATGGGAAATGGGGATTGCCGGTACAATTCTTCAATAATGCTGCCTGCACACAGGCCATCTTCCATTGCAAACTCATCCTGATCCCCGGCACATAACAATAGGATATCCCTGCGCAGCTCGCACAGAACAGCCGCTACAGCCTTCACATTGAGAAATGAGCCTGCAAGCACATGTTTGGCTTTGGATGCTTTGATGAGGGCGCGTGTACCATCTGTAGTGGTCAGAATAATGGTTTTGCCCACAATACTCGGCGTCATATATTCATAGGGGGAATTGCCCGCCACGAATCCTGAAATTTTTTTATCAAAACGTTCCCCGCCACGAATGGCATCCTTCACGTTCAATTGTTTCGCTTGAGGAACCGTCTCTACAGCAATCACATCCGCCGCATCATATGCCAGTGCCGTAACAATCGTACTGGTCGTTCGCAATACATCAATTACTACCACACATCGTCCTGCAATATCCATTCTGCGAACTTCATTCACATTGCCTACCACATCAACTCTCACTCCCCACAACTCCTTTCTGTACTTGGGGTAGGTGGTTCTGCCCTTTTTTATCCCGGAATGAATATCACCTGTCTGCAAGCACTATATGCAATTGGATCTAGACGGGTGCCTAGATCTAGAACAGCAGGCTGATCTATGATTTTTAACTCTCATCGCTATTTTGAAGAAAATGATAGATTTCAGCGTCATAAAATCAATGTACACACATAAACTTGAGATATGAACAAGCACCAGGAACGCTACAAAACCGAAATCAAGGTTGGAGGGGCCTATTCATGATGGTGAACTGGAAGGATATCTTTCCGGAACCGATTCGAACCATTCTGGGAAGAATGCCGCCCGCTTTATTAGATAAAGTGGAGGAAGTACGTATCCGTGAAGGAAGACCACTGGAAATCAATGCAGGAGATACCTACCACTTCCTCACACCCCAGGGCAGTCCGACTTCGAAGCCTGATGAAGCCTATATTCCCTTAAAAGAGGTAACACACAGGCTGCTGGATCTGATCAGCAATCATTCGCTTTATACATTGGAAGAGGAGCTGCGTAAAGGATTCATCACCATTCCTGGCGGGCATCGAATCGGTCTGGCTGGCCGGACAGTGCTAAGTGGCGGTCGCGTGGAATACTTGCGTGATATCAATGGATTCAATGTCAGGGTTGCCCGAGAGATTCACGGAGTCGCTGATCGCATTCTGCCTTATTTGCTGGACATGAAGAGTGGACAGGTCATGCACACCTTAATTCTTTCTCCCCCACAGCAAGGCAAGACCACATTACTGCGGGATTTGGCAAGACAGATTAGCAGTGGAACCAAACTTACGGGTGTCAATGAGCTAGTTCAGGGTATACGTCCGCGTTTAAAGGTTGGCATCGTTGATGAGCGATCTGAAATCGCTGGTAGTTACAAGGGCGTACCGGGATTTGACGTGGGACCCCGCACCGATGTCATGGACGGTTGTCCAAAGGCAGAAGGCATGATGATGATGCTTCGCTCCATGTCTCCCGATGTCCTGATTGTGGACGAGATAGGCCGTCCTGAAGATGCGGAGGCAGTGATGGAGGCACTCCATGCTGGCGTATCTGTCATTGCTACTGCACATGGTCGTGACTTGGCCGAGCTTTCTTCCAGACCTGCGCTGAGAACCTTGATCGTCGAGCAGATGTTTCAGCGCTATGTACAGCTGCAGCGGACGAGCCGGGGCATGACCTTTCGATTGGCCGATGGTAAAATGCGTGGCCTCCAGCAGACAGAAGTGGGAGGTGAGGCATTTGCTTAACATGCTCGGTGCCGTCATCATTCTGCTGGCCAGTACGCTCGCCGGATTCTACAAGGCAAGGCAGTATGCCTTGAGGCCCAGACAACTGCGAGAATTAATCGCCGCTCTCCAGCGGCTGATGACCGAGATTAACTACGGGCTGACCCCGTTGCCTGATGCAATGGGGAAAATGGGAGCCCAAACGAAAGAACCTGTTCGAACGCTGTTCCTCCACGCAGCCAGGCAGATGGAACCTCCCCATGGTCACACTGCTCTTGAGAGTCTGCAGTCTGGGATAGAAGAGACGTGGGGAAGATCAGCTATGAAGGCAGACGAGCGGGAGGTCATGCTGCAATTGAGCTTCAGCCTTGGCACCAGTGATCGTCAGGATCAGACCAAGCACATCTCGTTAGCCATTCAGCAACTCATGCATGAGGAATCCCGTGCCCAAGCCGATCAAATGAAATATGAACGAATGTGCCGCAGTCTCGGGATGCTTGTCGGAGCGTTAATCGTCATTCTGATCTTCTGAAATAGCCGGGATAGTGAGGTGCCAAGGTCATGAATTTAGAAGTGAACGCAATCTTTCAAATTGCGGGCATCGGAATCATCATTGCGATGATTCATACGGTGCTGAAACAAATGGGAAAGGAAGATATGGCTCACTGGGTGACCGTGATCGGATTTGTCGTTGTATTGTTCATGGTGGTCCGTATGCTGGACAGCCTGCTGCAAGAGATCAAATCGATATTTCTTTTTCAATGAGAACGGTCATGAAGCCGGGATGGTGGTGACCTGTGGAAATTATCCAAGTTGTAGGTCTGGCGCTCATCGCAACGGTGCTCATTTTAGTTATCAAAGAACAGAAGCCCATGTTCGCTTTTCTGATTGCTGCCGCGACTGGCATTGTGATCTTCATGCTGCTGATTGGCAAGATTGGCGCAGTAATTGAAGTGTTGAAACGGCTTGCCGAGAATTCAGGCATGGAGAGCATTTATCTGAAAACCGTACTGAAAATTATAGGTATAGCGTACATTGCTGAATTCGGGGCACAGATTGTCAGGGATGCGGGCCAGGAGAGCATTGCTTCCAAAATTGAACTTGCTGGCAAGGTGCTGATCCTTGTACTCGCCATACCGATCATCAGCATTATTATCGAAACCGTCATGAAGCTGATGCCGGTGTAGAGGGAGGCGTGCGGACTTCATATGAAAATGATGCATTACAAGCCGCAGTGGCGCCTTACCTTCGTGCTGACGCTGTGTTTTCTGTTTGCGATCATAGGACAGGTTGCCGCTGGTTCTCCCTCAGGAGAGTGGATGCAGCAGCAGGCTGACCAGCTTCCTAAGGATCAGGTGGAAAAATATTGGGATCAACTCATGCAGCAATACGGCGGTTTTTTCCCGGAAGGAAAAACACCTTCCTTTATGGATATGTTAATGCCCGGCAATGAAGGGTTCAGTCTGAAGTCGGTGTTTATAGCGATAGGAACCTTCATGCTGCATGAGATTTTATATAACGGCAAACTTCTGGTCACGATTGTGATGCTAAGTGTGCTAAGCATGATTCTGGAGACGTTGCAAACCGCTTTTGAGAAAAACAATATTAGCAAAATCGCTTACTCCATCTGTTACATGGTCATTATCATCATCGCCATCAACAGCTTCAGTGTAGCTATTGGATACGCCAAGGATGCTATAGCCAGCATGATCAACTTTATGATGGCCATGGTGCCCCTGCTGTTTACGCTGCTGGCTTCAATGGGAAATGTCATTACCGTTTCTGTGACCCATCCGCTCATCATTTTCATGATCCATCTGGTTGGTACATTGATTCACATGCTGGTATTCCCGCTGCTCTTCTTCTCGGCAGTATTACATCTCGTCAGTTCCTTGTCCGACAAATACAAGCTGACACAGCTGGCAGATCTGTTACGAAACATTAGTGTGGCTCTGCTCGGTATACTGCTTACGATGTTCCTGGGCGTCATTTCGGTGCAGGGTGCATCAGGCTCCGTGGCAGATGGTGTCAGCCTGAAGGCGGCGAAGTACATCGCAGGCAACTTTGTTCCCATTGTCGGCAGAACGTTTGCGGATGCAACCGATACGGTGATCACAGCGTCACTGCTGGTGAAAAATGCAATCGGATTGACGGGTGTCATCATCATCTTGTTTTTATGCGCGTTTCCCGCGCTTAAAATTTTGACGCTGGCCCTGATCTACAACATCACTGGCGCGATCATGCAACCGTTAGGTGATACGCCGATTGTAGGGTGCTTGCAGGCAATTGGCAAAAGTATGATCTATGTATTTGCAGCACTGGCGGCCGTTGGATTGATGTTTTTTCTGGCAATCACGATCCTGCTAACCGCAGGCAATCTGACTGTCATGATGAGATGAGGGGCTGCTCAAGAGAAAGGGGGTTGGAAGGATGGGGTGGCTGAGCAGCTGGCTCCGGGAATTGATTATGATCGTTCTGCTGGCGACTTTCGTGGATATGCTGCTGCCTAATCGATCCATGGAACGCTATGTCAAGCTTGTGCTGAGCCTTCTTATCCTGCTGACCCTGTTATCTCCCATAACGAAGCTCTTGAAGAGTGATCCGGTTGGTGAGCTTAAGCGAGCGATGACCGCCATGGACTCGCCGTCCGATGGAAGTGCAACACTTGAACAGATTTTGGCTCAAGGCAAGCGGCTGCAATCCAATGAACAGGAACAGTCGCTGCAATGGACTGCCAAAGAACTGGCTAACGTAATGAAAGGGCAGATTGAAGAAACAACCGGGGAGCGAGTTCAGTCCGTCGAGGTAAAGCTCGCTATGGATACAACCAAATCGGAGACAGATTTGGCATCCTCGGTTGAACTTCCCGTGATCCAGTATGTTTTGGTGGAGATGGCAGGTGAGACTACAACGGGCAAAGGTAATTCCAACACAGGTCAACAGGATGCAGTGGCAAGTACAGCACCGTCACTCGGCTCTGATTCGGAATCTGAACCCACTGAATCGACTCCAGTACAAGAGCCAATCCAGATTGGTCAGATTGAGGTCCCAGATGTACAGATCGAGGTGAACAGCGGCAGCAATCGTGAAAGTGGCCGCGTGAGTAACAGGAATTCTGGCGATTCGCAAAGTGGACAGGAAGCTGACTCCACACCTGTTTGGGGTGAACAGGCAGAGACAATTCCTCAGCAAGGACAGACAACCTCCCGGTCAGAACGTGCAGTACAAATTATTACGCTATTGACGGAGAAGTGGGATATTGATGCAAACAAAGTACAGGTGAAAGAAAATAAAAGCGCTTCGGCGCTGTGAGAAGGAGGGTATCCGATGAGGCAATGGCTCAAAAAGATGGAAAGCTGGTTTGGTGGCGGAGAAGGTGGACAACGACGCAGTCAAACCTTTCGCTGGCTCATTATCCTTGGTTTGATCGGAGTGGGAATTATGTTGTTCAACTCCTTCGTCAATGTCAAAAAGATTGATTCCGAGAATATCGGTCGCGAGCCTCCTGATCCGGCTACATCCATGGCATCTATACAGACGGACCTGACGGATCAGAACCCATTTCAGGCGATAGAGATTGCATTCGAGGACAAGATCAAGGGTGTGCTGGAAAATATCGTAGGTGTGGGGACTGTTGATGTGATGGTTACCGTGGATTCTACTGAAGAGCTTGTTGTACAGCGTAATGTGAAGGATTCGCAGCAGCTCACCGAAGAAACGGATGCCAACGGGGGCAAACGACATATGACGCAGTATACCCGGGATGGTGAAATTATTACGTATGAAATATCAGGGGATCAGACGCCGATTGTCACGAAAAAGCTCAAACCGCAAATCCGGGGCGTGCTTGTCGTTGCCAGAGGTGCAGAGAACAAGGTTGTGAAGGACCTGATTACAGATGCTGTGGAAAAAGGACTGAATGTTGCGGCCTACCGAATTTCGGTTGTTCCGCGCAAGCAGGATTAGTCCGGGACCCTGTATCACAAGATTTGATCGTCACAAGAATGAAGCCAATTCGAGGAGGAAGTTCTAATGAATAACAAACGTCAAACGGTATGGCTCGTATCCATGCTGAGTCTGATGGTCATTTTGTCCGCCTATTACCTGTTCACTGAAGATTCCGGTCCGGTTAATACGCCTGTAGCTGAGAGCACGCAGGTGGATGGGATGAAGCAGGGAGAAACAAAGGAAACAGCTGGAATCCTTGATCCGACAGAAGGTTTGGTGGTGAATGAAGTGGTCAATGGCGGTGAAGTTACAGGGACAGAGGGAGACCAAGCTGCAACTGAATCTGTTGATAATCCGGCGGTTGTAGACGGTAAAGAAGCTGGAGACACGGAGAAATCACCGGCTGCGGAATCGGGAGAGAAACAAGGTGAGGCAGGTAAAGGCAGCGAAAAAGGGACAGACAAAGGCACAACAACCACTCCTGAGACAAATGCCGGAACAGACGGTAGTGCAACGAAAACGGATGAGGACGTCCTTAAGGAGATGGAGGAGCAGAATACGGCGGCGTCCGCGAGCAGCCAGTTCCAAAACTACCAGTGGCAGCGTGAGGAGAGCAACAACCGCAAATATGAGGAACTCATGACCGTTGCGGGCGATCTGAGCAAAACGCCAGAGGAAAATGCCAAGGCAACAGAACAGCTTCGTACGCTTGAAGAAAAAGAAGCCAAAATCAATGGCATTGAAGAAACACTGTCGCAGCAGTTTGCCAATGCCATCGTTCAAGAGGATGCAGACAAGTATAAAGTTGTTGTTCTTAGTGACAAACTGGATGTAAAACAGGCGGTTTCCATTGTAGATCTGGTGATGAAAGAACTGGCTGTATCCCAAAATAAAATCAGCGTGCAATACGTGACAGAACAGTAATCCAAATCATGGAAAAGTAGCCCGAGAGCTGGATCAGATCTCGGGCTCTTTCCATTTTTATCGATTATGATATAATACATAAAGCCATATGACCGTCCTAGTGAGACTGGCATGATGCCGAAGGAGTGAATAATGGAAATGTTTAAATTGAGTGAGATCAAAGAACTGATCAAACTGGTAGATGAAAGTTCCGTTCAAGAGTTGGAAATTGAAAACGAAGGATCACGGTTGTCGATTCGCAAACCGGGCAAAACCGAGTATGTGCAGGCAGCTGCTATTCAACCGCAAATGATTGCTGCACCACAGGTGCAACCGGCTGCAGTGGTAGCTGAGGCTGCTCCGCAAGTCGATACTACAAGTCATTTACATAAAATCGTATCTCCGATGGTAGGTACTTTTTACAGAGCTTCCTCGCCGGAAGCAGGTCCTTTTGTAAGCGCTGGTGATAAAGTTGTTGAGAAAACAACGGTATGTATCATTGAGGCGATGAAGCTGATGAACGAGCTTGATGCTGACATCAAGGGAGAAATCGTTGAAGTGCTGGTTGAGAACGGACAGCTGGTTGAGTATGGACAACCCCTGTTCCTGGTAAAACCGGAATAACGGTTATAGCCGCATAACGCAACTGCATGAGCTTCGAAGGAGGACAAAAACGAAATGAAATTTCAAAAAATACTGATTGCGAACCGTGGCGAAATTGCGGTACGTATTATTCGTGCCTGTCGTGAAATCGGCATTTCGACGGTAGCAGTCTATTCGGAAGCGGATAAAGACTCCCTGCATGTTCGTCTTGCAGATGAAGCGTATTGTATCGGGCCTACACTTTCGAAAGACAGTTATCTAAACTTCACAAACCTGATGAGTGTAGCTACACTGACGGATTGTGATGCGATTCACCCCGGGTACGGATTCCTGGCAGAAAACGCTGATTTTGCAGAAATCTGTGGTTCCTGCAATATTACGTTCATCGGTCCTTCTCCGGAAGCTATTACCAAAATGGGAGATAAGGCTGTAGCCAAACAAACGATGAAGGATGCAGGTGTACCTGTAATTCCGGGATCTGACGGTTTGGTTGAAAATATGAATGAAGCCATTATGATTGCTAGAGATATTGGATATCCTGTCATTATCAAAGCTACCGCTGGTGGTGGAGGTAAAGGGATTCGTATCGCTGAAGATGAGGAAACGCTGATCAAGCAAATTACAGCTGCCCAGCAGGAAGCACAGAAAGCTTTTGGCAATGCCGGAGTATATCTGGAGAAATTCCTGACAGGCATGAAACACGTAGAGATTCAGATCATTGCTGACAAACATGGAAATGCAGTGCATCTGGGCGAGCGTGATTGTTCCGTTCAGCGTCGACGTCAAAAGCTTGTGGAAGAAGCACCTTGTCCAATTATCTCTGAAGACGTGCGTACATTGATGGGAGAAGCCGCAGTCCGGGCAGCACTTGCCGTGGATTACTCTGGAGCAGGTACGCTTGAGTTCTTGCTCAGCCCTAACGGTGAATTCTATTTCATGGAAATGAATACACGTGTTCAGGTGGAACACCCCGTAACAGAGATGGTTACAGGAGTGGATCTGATCCGCGAAATGATCTCGGTAGCTGAAGGCAATCCGCTTTCTTTCCGTCAGGAAGATGTTGTGATCAACGGTTGGTCCATTGAATGCCGTATCAACGCAGAAGATCCAGACCGTAACTTTATGCCTTCACCAGGTAAAATTGGTTTCTACCTTGCACCAGGAGGTCCGGGTGTACGTGTAGATAGTGCAGCTTATCCGGGCTACACCATCTCTCCTTACTATGACTCCATGATTGCCAAATTGATCGTGTGGGGAGCAAATCGGGAAGAGGCCATCGCGAAGATGAAGCGTGCATTGGCTGAATTTGCGATTGAAGGCATTTTCACTACGATTCCTTTTCATCAGAAATTGCTGGAGCATCCAACGTTCGTTCGTGGTGACTTTGATATCAAATTTCTTGAGGAAAATGAGATTTAAAAGGTATATTGGGCTTGTTTGTCATAATGTAGCCCAAATGATATAGTATGTAATAATAAGAGCGCATGTCTCCTGCAGAGGATAAGCCGTAGCTAATAAGCGGATAAAGGTTGCAGGAGTTCCGGTAAAGCCGGACCGGAAGGGTTCTGAAGGCCAGATTGGCCTGAATACCAGCGCCCTGACGGATGGCCGCAAACTTATTTCGCGAAAGGTGTGTTGAACAGTTATGAGTACACTGCCGACAGAATTTGAACGAACGGATATCGGTGAAATCCAGATCGCACCTGAAGTTATTGAAGTGATCGCTGGGCTGGCTACAGTTGAAGTCAAAGGTGTTGCAGGCATGAGCGGTGGATTCGCTGGTGGATTTGCTGAATTGCTTGGTCGCAAAAACCTTTCCAAAGGCGTTAAGGTTGAAGTAGGTCAGCGTGAAGCTGCAGTGGATGTTTCCGTTATTATTGAATATGGTTACCGTCTGCCACAGGTGGCTACCGAAATTCAACAGAACGTGAAGCGCTCCATTGAGAACATGACAGGATTGAATGTGAATGAAGTGAACGTGCACATTCATGACGTTCAGTTCAAGAGCACCGAGAAAGTAGAAGAAATCGACCTGAACAGTCAGCGCGTAAAATAAAAGAAGACAGATTCCCCGGCATCACTGCCGGGGTTATCCCGTCTTGGACAGGTCTTCATAGAAAGCGAAAGCTTGCACCTGAGGATCACTTTTTGCCAATGGGCAGGTTAAGCAATGTTAGTGAGCAAGGGAGGCTGTGCAGTTCGTGGCTAAAATACTGGATCGGCTTCTGTTGTTTATATACAGCATAAGCGTTGGAGCAATATCGGCAGCAGTCATACTTCTTATCAGTGGTGTGCTGCCTTACGAATTGAATTACCAGCAGGAACAAAACGTTATTGTTGCGGCGGTTGTTGCAGCAGCGATTTTGTTTATCCTGAGTTTGCGATTTTTCTACATCTCGGTTCGGCGTGATCGTGCTTCATTGCCGTCTGTAGATCAGCGTACCGAATATGGTGATGTACAGATTTCGATGGAAACGATTGAAAATCTCTGTCTCAAAGCAACTTCCCGTTTCCGGGGAGTGCGTGATGTCAAAGCTCGTATTCGTGTGGTTGAATCCGGACTGGAAATTATGATTCGCGCGGTAGTGGATGGCGAGACGCCAATCCCGACGCTGACATCCGATCTGCAGAAGGCAATACATGATCATGTACAGGAGATTACGGGTATCCCGGTTTCTTTTGTCACCGTGTATATCGCTAACGTTACCCAGTCGCCTAACTACAAGAGTCGAGTGGAATGAGGTGAGTTTCACTGATGCTGTGGAGAGAGATTTGGGATAGTCACAGAGGCCGAATTACCGGAATTATCGCCGGCATCTTTTTTGGATTTCTTTATGTATGGATCGGTTTTTGGGATATGTTGTTCTTTGCACTCTTGGTGTTCATCGGTTATACGTTAGGCAGACGAAGCGACTCGAAGCTGGGCTCGTTCATTCCCTGGAGGGAATGGGGGCAATGGCTCGGCGATCGCTGGCGTCCCTTTAAGTGAGCCACCTGAACCCTGCAATATGTTTCTTCCGAAAATAGAGCTGTAGTTTAGGTTGCCCGTTTTTTGGAGGAAACGATTGCAGGTTTTTTTGTGAAAAGGGATAACAATATAATAAGATCTCTGATTCCATCAAAGATTTTATATTTTAAAATAAGCATGATGACGCTCCAGAGGGAGCGCTGCAGGAGGCAGGACATGAAAAGACGTTTGGCAAGGGAAATTGCAGTACAAAGTCTGTATCAGATGGAAATGAATGAAGTGGGCGCAGCTGAAGCCGTGAATATGTTGATCAATGAAGCCGCTGAAGACAATGAAACCGAAGTGGTTATTCGTGATGCAGATGTGATGCGTACCTACGTGACCGAAATGGTACAGGGCGCATGGAACAATAAAGAAGCGATTGACGGCTTACTCGTCGATTATTTGAAAGGCTGGCAGATTAGTCGTCTGTCGCGGGTAGATCGCCAGATTTTACGGCTTTCAACGTATGAAATGGTGTTCCGTGATGATATTCCGGCAAAGGTATCCGTTAATGAAGCGATTGAATTGTCCAAATATTTTGGTACAGATGAATCCGGTAAATTCGTTAATGGTGTACTTGGGCGCATGATTCAGGAAGTCGACACCATCAAAGCAAAAATGTCTTAAGTTACAATTAAATATAGTTTATTTTCAAAAAGACCGGTTTTCAGTACCGATTCTAAATCATATGTTCACATAAGGGAGAGAGAGTACAGTGACAGCATCTATTATTAACGGTAAGGAAGTATCCCAAGAAATCCGCGCAAGCATGACAACTGAAGTAAAACAGCTTAGCGAACAGGGGGTAGTACCTGGTCTGGCTGTAGTGCTCGTCGGGGAAGATCCGGCATCCCAAGTATATGTGCGTAATAAAGAAAAAGCATGTCACGACCTCGGTTTCTATTCCGAAGTTCATCGTCTGGATGCAAGCACGTCCCAAGAGGAACTGCTCGCTCTGGTGGACAAGCTGAACAAGCAGGAATCCATTAACGGCATTTTGGTTCAGCTCCCACTACCGAAGCATATCGAAGAGAAAGCGGTTATCGATGCGATCGCCGTAGACAAAGATGTGGACGGATTCCACCCGGTTAATGTGGGTAATCTCGTCATTGGTGATGATAGCCTGTTGCCATGTACCCCTGCGGGCGTAATCGAGCTGATCAAGCGTACGGGTCTCGAAATGTCGGGCAAACATGCCGTAGTTATCGGACGCAGCAACATTGTCGGCAAACCGGTATCCTTGCTGCTTCAACGTGAGAACGCAACGGTAACCATGTGTCATTCCCGTACAGCAAACATGAAAGAGATCACGCGCCAAGCAGATATTCTTGTGGTTGCCATTGGAAGTGCAAACTTTGTGGATGCCGATTTCGTTAAACCGGGTGCCGTTGTAATTGATGTGGGGATGAACCGTTTGGATAACGGCAAACTGGCAGGGGATGTGGATTTCGAAAGCGTGAAGACAGTATCTGGTCCAATTACACCTGTTCCTGGAGGCGTTGGTCCAATGACGATTACCATGTTGATGCAAAATACACTGATCGCTGCCAAACGCGCTCACGGATTGGCCTAGGTCGAATCTGTGGCAGATCAAAAAATCTACTCCATTAAAGACCTGAACCGATACATCCGGATGAAGCTGGAATCGGATCAGGTACTGTCGGATGTATGGCTGCGCGGAGAGATTTCCAATTTTACACATCATTCCAGTGGTCATATGTATTTCACATTAAAGGACAAGGACAGCCGAATTAAATCCATTATGTTTGCTTCCCATAATCAACGATTGCCCTTTGTACCGAAGGAGGGTGCAAGGGTTATTGCTCGTGGCAATGTCTCGGTGTATGAACGGGATGGACAATATCAATTCTACGCCACACACATGCAGCCGGACGGTATCGGAAGTCTGTATTTGGCTTATGAGCAGCTGAAAAAAAAGCTGGAGGACGAGGGGCTGTTCTCTGCATCACGGAAAAGGCCGATTCCCCGTTTCCCACAGACGATTGGTGTGGTCACTTCTCCTACAGGTGCAGCGGTAAGGGATATCATGATTACCTTACAACGCAGATATCCCTCTGCCCAAGTGATTCTATATCCTGTTCTCGTTCAGGGTAAAGGCGCGGCTCCTTCCATTGTGAAGGCCATCAACAATCTGAACCGAATGGGCGAAGCCGATGTGCTGATTGTTGGACGAGGCGGTGGATCATTGGAGGAGTTGTGGGCTTTCAACGAGGAGATCGTGGCAAGAGCGATTGTGGGCTCGGACATTCCAGTGATCTCAGCAGTCGGGCATGAAACAGATTTTACGATTGCTGATTTTGCTGCGGATCTGCGTGCAGCAACGCCTACGGCTGCTGCCGAACTGGCAGTGCCCAATCGAGCTGAACTGCTTGATCAGATTGCTCAGCGTCAGCGTCAGCTGCAGCACAGTTTACGTCAGCGTGCTGTTCATAATCGCGAGCGACTGGCCAGGTTGCAACGTTCACCTGTACTTGTGCACCCAAGGCGTACCTTAATGCAGCATACGGAGCGACTGGACATGCTGCAACAACGACTTCTGAGAACGGTAAATACGCGCATGAAATGGACGGTTGAGAAGCAGGAGCGTCTGCGTGCGGCATTGCAGCGTTTCAATCCTCGCGAACAGGTAAATGCAGCAAGACGCGAGAATGCATCAGCCCGGCGTCAGCTGGAGGTTGCCATCCGATCTATTACGAGAGCGAAGCAGCAGCAATGGAAATCATCTGTGCGGCATCTGGATGCGCTTAGCCCGCTCAAAGTCATGTCACGAGGTTACAGCCTTGTATATGACGAACAGGAGCAACGATTGATCAAATCGATGAAGGATGTACAGCCTGGAGATTCGATAAAGATTAAATTAACAGACGGGCAGCTGGACTGTCAGGTTTGGGGAATGAAGGAGGACGACAATACCCATGGCGAATGAACCGGAATTGAATTTTGAAGAGGCAATGGCGGCATTGGAAGACATCGTAGGTCAGCTAGAGCATGGTGATGTTCCACTGGAACAGGCCATTGATTTGTTTCAGCGTGGAATGAAGCTTTCACAACTTTGCGGTTTGAAGCTGGAACAAGTGGAACGTAAGATCGAAATGATCGTAGAAGAGGATGGGGAACTTCGCAAGAAACCGTTCGGCACTACTGTCGACGAAAGCGGTGAAGTCAATGAGTAATCGTCCTTCGTTTGAAATGTATCTTGAGGAAGTCACAGCTGAAGTGACGGGAGAGTTGAAGCAGACTCTTCCTGTTCACTGGGATGTGCCTCAGTCACTGGTTGACGCGATGCAGTATTCACTTATGGCCGGGGCAAACGCCTTCGTCCACTTCTGGTCGTTGCTGCGGCGGAAGCCTTCGGTGCACAGCGTTCAGCTGCACTGCCGGTAGCCTGCGCCGTGGAGATGGTTCATACCTATTCATTGATCCACGATGACCTCCCTGCAATGGATAATGACGACTATCGCAGGGAAAATTAACGAATCACAAAGTATTTGGTGAAGCGACAGCTATATTGGCTGGTGATGCACTGTTAACGCATGCTTTTTATAGTATCGTTCAGGCAGGTCGTCGCAGCGGTGTGTCAGCAGATGCATTGTTGTCCATTGTAGAGGAATTGTCCGAACTGGCTGGAGCCAGAGGCATGGTTGGCGGACAAGTGGCTGATATGGAGGGCGAGCAGGGGATGACTGATCTTGCCCAACTGCAGTACATTCATCTGCATAAGACCGGAGATTTAATTGTGTTTTCTCTCATTGCTGGAGCACGCATTGGTGGTGCAACAGAAGGTCAATTGGAAGCGCTGCGGGTATTTGGCAGAGACCTGGGGCTGGCTTTCCAGATTCAGGATGATATTCTGGACCTGACGGGTGACGAGCAGAAAATGGGCAAGAAGACGCAAAGTGATGTGAATCAGCAAAAGGTTACATATCCTTATTTTATTGGAATGGATGCGTCCCTTCATGAGGTGAAATCCCTTACGCAATCTGCAAAAGATGCGCTTGATAGAGCGGAGTTACCTGACCCTTCCAGACTGATAGAGATTGCTGATTATCTGATGAGTCGTGATCATTAGGTTCTGGAGAACATCACTGTTTCAAATCACTCAGATTAGTGTAATCCTTTTAATGTGCTTTTTCTGGGTTCATGAGTAGAGTGTCCCAAATGAATTGGGGAATACATATGGAGGAAGATCATACGTTCGTTGCTGGCGAAAATGCTCGTTATCTGGAGTATAGTGCCGTAAATTATGATTCTTGTTCTTTTATGTTATAATGTTTTAATGTGATTTAATAAACTGTGTATATATCGTTTACAAAACAATCAAACAATCTAGGAAAGCGGGGAGATTCTCGTGCTGCTTCCACAAATTAAACAACCCAGTGATCTAAAGTCGATGTCTCAGGATGATCTCGTTCTTTTGTCGGCAGAGATCCGGCAGTTTCTGATTGAGAAGCTGTCTGTTACAGGGGGCCATCTTGCACCCAACTTAGGAGTGGTTGAGCTCACGGTAGCCCTGCATTATTGCTATAACAGTCCTGTGGACAAAATGATTTTCGATGTAGGGCATCAGGCTTATGTGCACAAGGTTCTAACGGGGCGGATGGATCGCTTTGATACACTGCGTCAGCACAACGGGATGTGCGGATTTGTTAAACGTAACGAGAGTGAACATGATGTATGGGAAGCCGGCCACAGCAGTACATCGTTGTCTGCTGCAATGGGCATGGCGCTTGCCCGTGATCTTAAGGGTGAAGACAATCAGGTTATTGCGATGATCGGGGATGGAGCGCTTACAGGTGGTATGGCGTTTGAAGCTCTCAATCACATTGGTCATGAGCAGAAAAAACTGATGGTCATCCTCAATGATAATGAAATGTCCATTGCTCCGAATGTTGGGGCTATGCATAAATATTTGAGCAAAATCCGTTCGGATCGTCATTATTTGAAAGCCAAGGACGACGTGGAAGGAATGCTCAAAAAAATTCCTGCCATCGGGGATCGTTTGGCCAAATCGGCGAGCTGGATTAAAGATAGTGTCAAATACATGATGGTTCCAGGAGTTCTGTTCGAAGAGCTGGGCTTTACCTATTTGGGACCTATTGATGGACACGACATTCCTAAATTGATTGAAACGTTCAAACAGGCGGATAACGTGGATGGCCCTGTAATGGTGCATGTGCTTACCACCAAAGGTAAAGGCTATCAGCCTGCTGAGGCCGATTCACACAAATGGCACGGCATTTCTCCGTACAAGATTGAATCAGGTCAAGTGCTAAAAGCTGTAGGCAAACCGATGTATACTGAAGTGTTCGGCAAAACGTTGATTGATCTTGCCAAGCAGGATAAACGAATTGTAGCGGTGACACCAGCCATGCCAACAGGTTCGGGACTTATTCCTTTCAGTAAGGAATTCCCTGATCGCATGATTGACGTGGGTATTGCTGAACAGCATGCGGCAACCATGTGTGCAGCACTGGCTATGGAAGGGTTGAAACCCGTATTTGCCGTTTATTCGACGTTTATGCAGCGTGCATATGATCAGATTGTACATGATATTTGTCGTCATAACGCCAATGTTATGTTCGCTATTGACCGTGCCGGATTTGTCGGGCCGGATGGCGAAACGCATCAGGGTGTGTACGATGTGGCGTTTATGCGTCATATTCCAAATATCGTTCTGATGATGCCGAAGGATGAGAATGAATTGCGTCATATGATGAAGACGGCGCTTGAATATAATGAAGGTCCAATTGCTTATCGTTATCCACGAAACAATGTTGTAGGCGTACCTCTAGACAATGAACTCATTCCGATTCCAATCGGTACATGGGAGCAGCTTCGTCCATCTGAAGGTTATGCGATTATCGCATCGGGATCGATGGTGCAGCTTGCTGAAGAAGCTGCTGAGACGGTTAAAAGAGAAGGTATTACGGTTGGCGTAATTAACGCACGCTTCCTTAAGCCGCTTGATGAGCAGATGCTGCGTGATCTGGCTGTCCGAGGCACGAAGTTGATTGTGCTTGAAGAAGCATCACAAGCTGGCAGTATGGGCAGTGCAGTTCTGGAGTTCTATGCAGAACAAGGGCTGCATGATGTTCACGTGCAACTGATGGGCATCCCTGATCGATTCATTGAGCATGGAAGCATTGAGGATCAGAGAGCTGAAGTGGGACTCACGGTCGAGAATGTGAGCTCGGAGCTGCGCAGTATGGCAGCCCAATCTTCATATGGCATGTCCAGAACTCGGTTTCCTTCGTAACAGGAGCAATTAGAGTAACTGGAACACATGATTGATTAATTAGGATTACTACATGATAGGAGAAAGACATGTCACTCCCGAAAGAACGAATTGATGTTCTGCTGGTTGAGCAGGGTTATTACGAAAGTCGTGAGAAGGCAAAAGCTGCAATCATGGCTGGACTGGTATATGCCAACAATGAGCGGATTGAAAAAGCGGGCATGAAGATTCCAAGGGAAGCCGAACTTAAAGTAAAGGGTTCAGTACACCCCTATGTTGGTAGAGGCGGATTAAAGCTTGAAAAAGCGATCCGTCACTTCGACCTCAATATGAATGGACTTGTGATGCTTGATATCGGTTCATCGACTGGCGGATTTACCGATTGTGCTCTACAGCATGGTGCATCTCATGTATATGCCATCGATGTAGGATATAACCAGCTGGATTGGTCACTCCGTAATGATGAACGGGTTACTGTAATGGAAAGAACCAATTTCCGTTATGTGACTCCGGAAGATTTAAATGGACCTGTACCGAATTTTGCCAGTATCGATGTATCCTTTATTTCGCTGAGAATTATTTTGCCCCGTTGCTGGCACTTCTGAAGCAGCCGGCAGACATTGTAGCGTTGATTAAACCTCAGTTTGAAGCAGGCCGTGAGAAAGTCGGCAAGTCTGGCGTCGTTCGTGATTCTAAGGTTCACAAGGATGTTTTGCAGACGATACTCCGTTTCGCCAATGAGCTTGGATTGAAGCTGAAGGGTTTAACTTTCTCGCCGATTACAGGCGGAGAAGGCAATATCGAATTTCTCGCACATTGGCGTCTGGAAGAACCAGAGGCAACACAACAAGAGAACGTTCAGGCTTCACTTGATGCACTTGCAGATCAAGTTGCAATGGAAGCTGCTCATACTTTTACAGGAAACTCATCATAAGATGGGTTTCTTTTCGCTGGAAAGGTGACATTCTAAAAGGAAATCGGTTGTCGAATCTCGAATATGTCTTCGAGGTGAGCGATGATGGATGGGCAATATGACACAATTGTTATTGGTGTACTTGCTGTCTGCTTGATATTATGGCTGTTCTTTGGCTTGCGGAATTGGGTTAATCGTCCGATTCCGGTAAGTTTGTCGGGTATGCAACTGAATTCAGAAATCCAGGACTCACCGGCATTGGATCTGCTTGAAGCGGAAGGATATGAAGTCATCGGAGGTAAAATGAAGGTTCCACTTGCCTTTGAAGCGAATGAATCCGTTTATTACAGCAGGCTGTTCATTGATTATGTGGCAGAGCGTGATGAGGAAAGATATCTGGTGAAGACGTCTCGTCGCAGACAACCACTTGAACTTACTGGCCCAGCCCTGCGAGACCGTTTCCTGTATTATTTGTTGTTATATCCCGGCTGTGAAGGCTTGCTGTATGTGGACATGGAGGAATCGGATATCAAGATCATCAGGCTCATGGATTATCAGGAAGATGTATACGATGGAGATGATCTGGACTAAGGGTATTTATATAACCTGGAAGTTGCTTATATAACGAATAACGAATTGCAGCATGGCAAAGTGTACGGAAATTAAAATTTGCCGTCATTGCAATATATTGAACTTTTAACTGGAGGCATGTATGAAAGGACAACGACACATTAAGATACGTGAAATTATTAGTCAAAACGAAATAGAAACCCAGGATGATCTGGTTGAAGCTTTGCGTAAATCCGGATTTCAGGTGACTCAAGCAACAGTATCCCGGGATATCAAGGAACTCCTTTTAATCAAAATCCCGATGGATGATGGACGTTACAAGTATTCGTTGCCGACTGACCAACGATATAATCCGATTCAGAAGCTGAAACGTGCCCTCGTGGACAACTTCTTACACATTGATCACTCAAACAATCTGGTCGTGATGAAGTGTTTGCCTGGCACAGCGAACTCCATTGCTGCGTTGCTCGATAATATCGAGTGGACCGAAGTGATGGGGACTATCTGTGGAGATGATACCATACTCATCATTTGCCGGACGGAAAGTAACAGCGTGACCGTTATTGAGCGGATTATGGGTTATATTTCCTAGAATATAATGGTTCAAAAACATAATTTCTGAGGAGTCATCCGGAGGTGTTTTTGCAGATGTTAGTTACATTATCGATTCGTAATCTGGCTGTTGTGGAAGAGGTTGATGTTGTTTTTCACCCGGGATTTCATGTTTTGTCTGGTGAAACAGGGGCGGGAAAATCAATCATTATTGATGCGCTGGGTTTAATTGCAGGTGGACGAAGCTCAGCCGATCTGATCCGGTATGGATGTGAGAAGGCTGAGATGGAGGCTCTGTTTGAAATGGAGCCAAGCCATCCCGTATGGGAGACGCTGGAGAAGCTTGGTATCCATTGTGAGCCGGAGGAGCATCTGGTGATCCGTCGTGAATTGAACACGCAAGGTAAAAGCACATCTCGTATTAACGGCCAACTGGTCAATTTGACGATGCTTCGTGAAGTCGGAGAGAAATTAATTAATATTCATGGGCAGCATGAGCACCAAAGTTTGTTACGTGCAGAGAGTCATCTGGGACTTCTGGATACATACGGGGCAGCCATCATAGGTCCAGTCAAAGCGGAGTATCAGGAGCGCTACAGTAAATTTATTACTGCGGAAAAAGAACTGCGTGCGCTTCAGGAATCCAGTCAACGGGCATATCAATTGCTGGACATGTATCGCTTTCAGCTGGAAGAGATTGCAGCTGCTTCTTTAACGCAGGGTGAGGATGAATTACTCGGAGAAGAACGGGTCAAACTATCCCATAGTGAGAAAATGATGGACAGTGTAGCCGGTGCCTATGATCTGCTTAGCGGTCAACGTGGGTTAGAAGCTGTAAGCATCGCTCTGTCACGCATTGAAGATATATCGGGTTATGACAGCAAAGGGCTGCAGCCTATTGTTGAACAGCTCCAGTCAGCATTTTATCAGCTGGAAGACGCCACGTTTCAGTTACGCGATTATCGCGAGAAGATCGAATTTAACCCAGGTAGACTGGAAGAAGTGGAACAGCGACTGAATCTGATTTCTGGCCTCAGACGGAAATACGGCGACAGTGTGGAACTTATTTTGAATTATTATGAACAAATTAGCCATGAAACCGACCAGCTGGAGAACAAGGATGAACGCCTGGAGAAGCTGCGTA
The DNA here is from genome assembly GCF_052244825.1 of Paenibacillus sp. 1A_MP2. NCBI lineage: Bacteria > Bacillati > Bacillota > Bacilli > Caryophanales > Paenibacillaceae > Paenibacillus > Paenibacillus sp. 1A_MP2. The sequence goes on from NZ_JBQQCS010000001.1 coordinate 2,896,345, forward strand.
ATGAACGGGACAAATTACTCAAATTGGTTATGGAGTCTGCCGAGGAACTTAGCCGTGTTCGTAAACAATGTGCAGAAGAACTTGCAGCGCAGGTGGAAAGTGAGCTTAAGGATCTACAGATGGAGAGAACAACGTTACGAGTTCAGATTACTCCTTTTGAAGATTCAAAAGGGATCGAATGGAATGGGCGTCGTATTCGTCTAACGCGTCAGGGTGCAGATAATGCGGAATTCCTCATTTCTCCGAATCCAGGTGAGCCTTTACGTCCGCTCGGCAAGATTGCCTCCGGTGGTGAGTTATCCCGAATGATGCTGGCGATGAAGAGTATCTTCGCACGTCATGATCGGATACCGGTGTTGATCTTTGACGAGGTGGATACGGGTGTGAGTGGAAGAGCAGCACAATCCATTGCGGAGAAATTATACCGTCTGTCCTCGACTTGCCAAGTTTTCTCTATTACTCACTTGCCGCAAGTGGCTTGTATGGCGGATCATCAGTATCTCATCGAGAAGCATGTCTATGACGGGCGCACGATGACACAAGTGGAATCGCTGTCAGACGAAGGCAGAGTGAAAGAATTGGCACGTATGCTGGGCGGTGTGGAAATTACAGAAAAAACGCTGCATCATGCACAGGAAATGTTGAATTTGGCGGAAGCCAAAAAAGGGTGAAACGAGTGACTGGCGTAATGATTGACAGTAATAAAAGCCTGGGGGCGAGGTTATCTTATAGGTACGCAATTGGCGACCACCTTTCGTCAAGCGAAAGAAGCAAAGGGAGTGTGACAGCCATTGAATTCCCCCCTCAGGAAGAAATTGCTAGGTCTTTTATTTGCCTTCTTTCTATGTGTGATCAGCCAGGCCATTCAGCCTGTGCAAAGTTATGCTTCATTACCTGATGAGGTACAGGTATTTGCAGGCAGGCAGGCTGATGTTCATCTTGCTGTACCGGCTGCTTCAAGCGCTGTTGTGGATCGCCCTGACATCGTCGGTTTCGATGGAAAGGAAACTGCGGTCCACGTAACGAAGGAACAACCTTTGCATCTTCATCCCCAACAAACGGGACAGGCCAAATTAACTTTAAAGTTGTGGGGCAAAATTCCGGTAAAAACGGTTAACGTAAACGTGATTCCGGATTTGCGTGTAGTGCCCGGTGGTCAAACCATTGGCGTTAAAGTAAAATCTGCAGGGATTCTGGTTGTAGGGCACCATCTCGTCCGTTCTGGTCAGGATGAACGTGTATCCCCTGGAGAATCAGCAGGCATCAAGCTTGGAGATTTGATTACCCATATGGACGGTAAGCGTCTGGATGGTGTATCGGGTGTTGCTGAAGCTGTTGAGCTTGCAGGCAAGAACAAAAAAGGAATTGATGTCGTATTAAAACGCGGCAAAGAAACGGTTAAAACGCGTTTGACACCTGCTTATGATGCTGAAGATAAAGCCTGGAGGCTTGGATTGTACATTCGTGACTCCGCAGCAGGTGTAGGGACATTAACCTTCTATGCTCCGGATCAGGGCGTGTATGGCGCGCTGGGACATGTCATTACGGATATGAATACTCAAACCTCCATCGTTGTCGGTAGTGGTCAGATCGTTCAGTCCAATGTAACGTCGATTTCCAAGAGTGAATCCGGTGATCCGGGTGAGAAACGCGCTCATTTCCTGAAAGAAAGTAAAATTTTGGGCAATATTGAACGCAATACGGCTTTTGGTATCTTTGGTAAAATGTCCGGTAATCCTGAACATAGTTTGTATTCCAAAGGCATTCCCGTTGCTTTCTCCCATGAAGTAAAGGAAGGTCCTGCAGAAATTCTCACTGTCGTTGAGGGCCAGCAAGTGGAACGTTTCGCGATTGATATTGTTCATGTTGCCGACCAATCCGAACCGGCAACGAAAGGTCTAGTGCTTCGTATAACTGATCCGAAGCTGTTGGATAAGACCGGAGGCATTGTACAAGGCATGAGTGGCAGTCCAATTGTTCAAAATGGAAAATTGATTGGTGCTGTGACCCATGTATTCGTCAATGATCCGAAATCAGGTTATGGCTGTTTCATTGAATGGATGTTACAGGATGCAGGAGTCATGATGAAGAAGGATAATGCAAAAAACCTTAAGGCGGGTTAACCTCCTTAAGGTTTTTATGAGAATGGAAACATAAAACATCAGATAATGAAATAAAATATTTATTATATAGCAACGGGAAAAAAAAATAAAGAAAAATAATATTCGACAGAAGGAATTTCCTCTGCTGTGTCGAAAATTTAACCTGTAAGGAAATGTACGAAACGATGTTTAAATTAAAGGAGGATACCGTTTTGCAAAAAATTGAGGTACTGCTGGCCGATGATAATCGTGAATTTACGAATTTGCTTGCCGAATATATATCCGAACAGGAAGATATGGAAGTGACTGGGATTGCTTACAATGGAGAAGAAGTGCTGCAGCTGCTGGAGCAGACACGCGATGTACCAGATGTACTGATTCTGGATATTATTATGCCTCACCTGGATGGACTGGGTGTGTTGGAGCGTCTGCGCAACCTGAATCTGTCTCCACAGCCCAAAGTCATTATGCTTACGGCTTTCGGACAAGAGAATATCACGCAGCGTGCCGTGCAACTCGGAGCTTCTTATTACATCCTGAAACCGTTTGACATGGAAGTACTCGCGAATCGTGTTCGTCAACTCGTTGGCACACAAACCACGATCTCCACAGGCGGTGGTAGCGGTTCATCGATGTTTATGAACAAGTCCAACGTGGTGCCGATGGGTAAACACAAAAATTTGGATGCAAGCATTACGTCCATCATACATGAAATCGGCGTTCCTGCGCATATTAAAGGATATCAGTATTTACGCGAAGCCATCACCATGGTGTATAACAATATCGAAATTTTGGGAGCCATCACCAAAACCCTGTATCCAGCCATTGCCGAAAAGTTCAAAACAACGCCGTCTCGCGTCGAACGTGCGATCCGTCATGCCATTGAAGTGGCTTGGACCCGTGGCAACATCGACAGCATCAGCCACCTGTTTGGCTATACCATCAACATCAGCAAGTCGAAACCGACGAACTCCGAGTTCATCGCGATGGTCGCTGACAAGCTCAGAATTGAGCATAAGGTGTCCTGAAAGGATCAGGAATAAGGGTAATCTGAAACAAATAATTGAACTTCTGTATGGATAAGTGAACACCACATTTTTATTGAGTCTTCCAAGGCCGATAGAAGCGTGGTGTTTTTTTTACCTACAATTTGTACTTTCCTTCAAGGAGTGGAGCAATCTTTATTAAACAGAAGCGAATAAGTATTTCTCAGAATGTGTACTTCGAATGGTGAAAGTTTTTACAAACTTTTACTTGCAGTTAACGCTTTCTCAGCAAGAAAGTGGTACGATGTGACCACTGACAAGATCACATTATAGGTATAAAGGATGAATGATATGAAGAGAACCACTTTTCTCTATACATACAAAAACGAACTATACAATTCTCTGAGATATGTACATAAATCGCTTCAACAATCTATTCTTAGTTACAGGCAATTCACGGGACTGCAAAAAATTATGCGGGATAGAATGCTTACTACATATTTTCAGCCAATCTTGAATCTGCAGAATGGGAGATGTCTTGGTTACGAAATACTGAACCGTCCTCCCATATCTAACCTTTTTCCAAATGCAGAAGCTTTTTATCAATTCATTGGTCATACGGATCAGGTTTTCGCGTTTGAACGCTTCTGTCGTGAGATTTCGATTGAAAGATTCAGAGCCTCTTTAACTACAGAACGGTATCCCGAAAATACTGTCGTTTTTTTAAATATACATCCTCAGGTTTTAGCCGATTCCACCTACCGCAGTGGAGAAACCATCAGTCTACTGAACAGTTATGGTCTATCCCCTGAACAAGTGGTCTTCGAGCTAACTGAAAAACAGGCCGTTCATGATTATGTGGAATTCGAACGGATCCTCTCAAATTATCGATCTCAGGGCTTTCGGATTGCGATTGATGATGCAGGTTCAGGTTACAGCAGTCTCAAGGCGATTGTAAGCCTCAAACCGGATTTTATTAAATTAGACAGAGCGTTGATTAGTCGAGTGGACACACATCCGGATCAGCAGCACATTGTAAGGATCCTTAAACAATTTGCAGTCGACTCGGGGACCAGTATCATCGCAGAAGGTATCGAGCGTTACGAAGAAATTCAATTTTTGCGTCGTGAAGGTATTGAATACGGTCAGGGTTACGCACTTGGAAGGCCAGACACCGTATTAAAGCCGTCTCCCTTATCTTTTCCCAAGGGTAATTAAAGATTTAAAAAAGTAGATGGTATAGCTATGCATAGAGGAGGCGAATGGTATATTTACGCAAATAGGTGAGATAGCCGATACGATTCCTGTAGTAGCGCCAGAAACAAAATGTGATATCGTCTATAATCTTTTTAAGTCCAATCCCAATCTGGAAGGTGTCGCGATTATGGGAGAACAGGGCGTGTCATTAATGATGCGAGCTCGTTTCTTCCAGCAGATTGGGACACAATACGGCTATAATTTGTACATGGGACGCCCGGTGGAACTGGTTATGAACGTTCGGGCACTGGTCGTCGATTACGCTGAACAGATTACGGATGTAAGCGTGCTGGCAATGAATCGATCTGAAGAAGAACTATACGATCTGGTGCTTATAACGGCTGAAGGCGTTTTGTATGGAGCGGTTAGTATCCGACGTTTGCTGCTTGCAGTTGCGGATGTTCGAGCCGAGATGGCGATTTTCATGAATCCCTTGACAGGGCTTCCGGGTAACCGAATCATAGATGAACGATTAGATCAGTTACTCCAGCTTGATTATTTTAGTGTTCTATACATAGATTTGGATCACTTTAAATCCTACAATGATAGCTATGGGTTCAAAATGGGGGATCAGCTTATTCAAGCTACTGCTAATCTGCTCCGGAAGCTTTTTGTTTTTCCAGAAGCTTTTCTGGGCCATATCGGCGGCGACGATTTTATTGGAATATTAAATCATCATGACTTTAGAGATGTTTGTGAAGAGGTGATAGCAGGTTTTGAGAAGATCAGGCGAATGTTCTACAATCAGGATGACTTGGATAATGAATATGTTTTGGGCGAAGGACGTTCTGGACTGAATCGACCTATACCACTCGTGTCGGTATCAATCGCTGTGGTTACGAACCGTGGACAACAGTATGAAAATATTGATCAAATTGTGAGTGAGGCGACCCGGATTAAAAAAGTATGTAAATCGGTGAATGGCAGCATCATTTGCGGAAATGAGGAAGCTGTATAACGATAATTGTGGGAGAGATTCATCGGATGTGGAAAAACCGTTATTTATCAGGGGAAATTGACCTGTAAATAACGGTTTTTTACTGAAAATACAATCCTTATATGTAATTGGTTAAACCCGAATGTCAAGTGAAACATAGGAAGGGGCAGAGGATGCATTTGATTGCGTTTCTTGAATTTTTCCTAGGTCTTTATCATTCTGTGTACCATTGGAAATCTTCGATTTATTTTCTGCCTTATTTTCTTTATTCACTTCCTGAACTTCATTTGCATGAGATGGTGGAATCGAATCGGCAACTTCTGTTGGTACCGGTTGGTTTATTTCTTTTAATTTTTCTCCAATTGACTCATCAACCTTGCGAATTTGAGAATCAATCTCTTGGACCATTTCACGCTTCATTTGAAAAACAGTTTGTTCTGCGTTTTCCAACATCATTGACTTGCCCATGTCATTTCCCGAGTCGCTATCGAGAACGATCCGATCGAATCTGGTTTCACCCTCTAATGTTTGAATAGACCCGTGCATGCGATCACGCAAACCGACAAGTTTACCTAACTGATCATAAGTCTGGCTATTTTTGATTAGATGACCCATTGCCGGAGCGTGATTTTCGTCGGTGACCTCAGACGGTTGAGGCTGTTGTTGCTTAGGTTGATCAGACTGTTTTAATTTATTTTTTTCTTGAAGCTCCTCGCTTTTGATTTGGGCAATTTGATTATCGACCTGTTGGATGAAACTCGTTATAGATTTAACTCGTTCAGCCTTAATTTTGGAGTCCAATTGATCATTGGATTTGACAGATTGCAGTTCTTCATTAAGCCTGATTTTTTGTTTCATAAGTCCTTGAATTTCCTTATCTCTGCTGGAGACTTGGCTACCGGAGGTGGAGCTGCTTTTGGCGGCAGGTGAAATTGAGTTCATGATCTTTTCCCCTTCTTCGTTATATCGTGGATCTACTTACATATATCGGATGTTACAAGAAGCAAATGAAGATACGCTGGCTAATAAGTTCGCTTTCACTTGTGTGTTGCTTACTTACTGATAATAATTGATAATGGTTATCAATGAGTGAGGAATAGTTTCGTCACAATCTATTTAGACGGGGTTGGGTTAGTGAAATGTGGAATAATTATTACATACTCTGGAACTATGCTGCTGTGAGTATTGCGGATATACGTTATATGGAGTTAAGCCCCTATGAGGAGCTAACATATACATTTCCTGCGAGCACGTTTGTATTCACCATCCAGGGTAAGGCCTATGTGACAATGAATGACCAGAAGCATGAGGTGAGTCGTTTTTATGTTCTCCATGGTGGAAAAGGAAGTATGCTGCATATTGAGGCTGGACAATCTGGATTGGACCTGTTTTACCTTATGTACAGAGCAAGCTTGCCAAGTGGAGGAAGAACCGATCTGGGGAAAATGATGGAGCACATGAATCCATTTCAGCTAACTTATGGTTATGCTCCAAAGTCACCAGCTGTGCTTTATGAGCAAGTGAAACAGATGCACTCTTTGTGGGATCAAAAGAACCCTATTCATCATTTCCAGGCAAAAAGCCTGTTCTATCCCTTCGTAGAACAAATATCAGCACATATTCCGCAATCTGCGAATCGCTATTCATATACGAATCAAGTCAGCCATGTCATTGAAATTGTGGAATCCTCCTATGCCGAGCCTCTAACGCTGCACGTTTTGGCAGAGAAGATCGGCAGCAGTTCCAGAAGTCTGTCTCGCAAGTTCAAGCAAGCGACGGGTTATAGTCCAATCGACTACTTGACCCAGTTTCGCTTGTTCAAGGCCAAGGAGATGCTGCTGCACACCGACGCTACTTTGGATGAGATTGCAGCTGGCATCGGTTATCCGGACGGATATTATCTGGGACGCATGTTCAAAAAACATACAGGCGTTTCTCCCCTTCAATACAAGGAAAAGACGTCTGGACCGCTAAAATGGCCTGATCTGACATCGGCCCTGGCGCGAAATGACATTTCCAGCGGCAGAGCCGAAAGGTATGTTTATAACGATGATGATAATCATTATCAATATAAACACGGAGGGTCAATGTACATGAATAGACAGACAAGAACGGGAATGCTGCTTACTATTTTATTAAGTCTTACTCTACTGCTTAGTGCCTGCTCGCCAGGGACAACTAGTCATTCTGGGGGAGAAGCAGCTGGAGGCAAAGGGACTTCGAGTGCCACCAGCACAGTAACGGCAGATAGCCAATCGAACACTTCCGAGCCTCGTACCATCGCGACGGTCAAGGGAGATATCACGGTCCCGGCTGAACCCAAACGAATTGTGGTTGATTTATATTTGGGCAGCCTGATTGCTTTGGGCATCAAGCCAGTAGGTACACCGGAGATGAACCTGAAGAATCCCTACTTTATCGAATCACTTGAGGGCGTAGAGAATATTGGGGAATACGAAACGATTTCTCTTGAAAAGGTGTTGGAACTGCAACCAGATCTGATTGTCACCGGTGATCCGGATTTGTTTGATTCTTTTAGCAAAATTGCTCCGACTCTGGTTGTTCCTTATGGAGAGTTGAAAAATACCCATGAGGAGATTGCTTATTTTGGTAAAGCACTGAATAAAGAAAAGGAGGCTGAGGCATGGTTAGCCAACTATGACTCACGAATTGCAGACGCAAAGAAGCAAGTTCATGATGCCATTGATGTGGATGCAGAAGTTTCGATCATGCAGTTTTATGATAAAGGACCCTTGGCTTTTGGTGATAATTTTGGTCGGGGAGGTCAGGCCGTATACAGTGCACTTGGATTGAATCCCCGGCAGATAAAAAAGAGCTATTAATGAAGGATCAGCTTGTTGAAGTGTCTTCCGAGGCGATTCCTGAATTTGCTGGGGATTACATTATTCTGACAGCAGATAATCTAACTGTGGATGAGTTGAAAACAAAACCGGTGTGGAGTTCGCTTGAGGCTGTCAAGAATGATCGAGTGTATATATGGAGTCCAGATCGTTCATGGTACTTTGACCCGATTGCAACGTTGGATCAGACCGAAGAATTGGCAGCTTGGTTCACAAAAATTTCGAATAAAAAATAATGGATCGATGTGGATTGTAATTTGGCGAAATCTAATCCTGGTTAAAAACCAGTTGATAATGAAAATTATTATCATCTATAATGAAGGCATAATAGTGAACCTCTGCTAACGCTTTGGTTAGAGGATGGTTTACATTTACAGAACGATGGCCTGTACATGGTCTTTGTTCCGGGTGAGACTGGGATTGGAGAGTAATCGATGCAATTAAATGAACAGATGCAATGCTGGAATCAAGCGGCTGTTAAAATTCTGGATATACGCCGGATCGTCATGGAGGCAGGGGAAATACAGGAGTCATATTTGCTTCCGGCAAACGCTTTTATATACAGCGTTCGTGGTGCAGCTCTACTTAAATTGGATGGAAAAACACAAGAAGCACAGCGATTCTGTATTCTGCATGGTGGTAAAGGTTCATCACTGGATATTCGGGTGAGCGAAAAGTTTGAATATTATTTGCTGTTCTACAGGGCATTCCTTGTGTTTCCAAGTCATCGTAAAACATGGCGGTTGTCACAACCGCAGGTTGCTCCGTTTTCTTTGCAATACGGATTTACGCCGAGTGATCCTCTTACTTTAATGCGCTATATTGGTGCGCTGGAGAAAGCTTGGGATCAGGCAGACAGCCTGGACTTACTTCAAGTGAAAAGTTTGTTCTACCAATTTATTCATGAATTATCGTTTCAATTGGCACAGCAGGAGATCAGAACGGTGCTTCCAGACCCTATTGAGCAAACACTCCGCTACATACAGCAGCATTATAGGGAACAGGTCACTTTGGATTTTCTGGCTGAACAATTCAATTACAGCTCCCGTCATTTATCCATGCAATTTAAACGAAAGACAGGACACAGTCCGATTGATTATCTCATTCAAACAAGACTGGCCGCGGCCCGGAATCTGCTTATGCGATCGGATGCAACCCTGCGTGAAATCGCGGCAGAAGTGGGATACGCGGATGTGTATTATTTCAGCCGTATTTTCAAAAAACATGTAGGCCTTTCTCCCACGCTCTATCAGCGAAAAATAAGAGATCAGAGTCTGGCAGAGGATCGTCCATTACAATTCTCCGAATCGTCCATTGGCTGGAGATGGATGCGAGGATATATTGATTATGAGAATCATTATCAATATATAGACGGAGGGTCTACATTAATGAAAAGAAGAAAAACAAGCTCCAGCATGATTATGGTTGCACTTTTGAGCATCACATTGCTTTTATCAGCCTGTTCAGCAGGTTCCGCAACAACGCCGACAACGGGAGAAGGCACCAATGCGAACTCATCCAGCAGCACAGCGGCATCCTCGTCATCAGAATCAGGTAGCCAAACGAATAATGAAAATGGAACGCGCACGGTTCCCACGGTTAAGGGTGATGTTGTTGTTCCGGCAAATCCTAAACGGGTTGTTGTACTCTATCTCCAGGGAGACGTCGTTGCACTTGGAATTAAGCCCATTGCTACATCGGACGTATACGACGGGGCTGCATATAAGAATGAGCTTGAAGGTGTAAATTCACTGGGCACCTGGTTTGAACCAAATCCTGAAGCTGTCATTGATCTGGACCCAGATTTGATTATTGTTCCTTCAGAAGAGACTTACACGTTATTAAAAGATATTGCACCAACGGTGTATGTCCCATATGAGAAAATGACAACAGAAGAAAGACTCCACAGTATAGCTAGCATTTTTGGCAAAGAGCAGGAAGCTGACGTTTTAATTAATAATCTCAACAGCAAAGTAGAGGAAAGCAAACAAAAGCTGGCAGATGCTGGCATATTGGACAAAACGGTTTCCATTGTCGAGGGTGGTCTCAAAAGCATGTCGATTGCAGAAAGCAAGCAATATGGACGAGGCTCACAAGCCATTTATGAGTACTTGGAAATGAAAGCACCCGAAAAGGTTCAACAAAAAATAGATAAAGTATCAGAAGCTGCAGCTTCAACGGTATCCATGGAAGTTCTTCCCCAATACTTGGGCGACTACGTGTTTCGTTCGGTATATGAAGGGGCGGACAATCTGACGGATAACCCGGTATGGAGCAGTGTACCTGCTGTCAAAGAAGGTCGTTTAATTGAAATTGATTTTGATTTTTTCTATTATTCGGATGTATATTCAATCAACAAACAGCTCGATTTTGTCGTCGAACATTTACTGGCAGCTCCCAAAGTGAAATAGCGGGCCAACGGGATGGCAGTTTTGTATAAGAAATGTTTGAATTTTAGCCATTGTAATTTGATAAGTTTCCCATTAGACTAGAAAAATAGTGATAATGAGAATCGATATCAAATAGTCGAGCGCTTTGGATCGAACTGATGGAGGTAACGAAATGGATCAGCATTTGGAATTATATGATGTAACCATTATCGGCGGGGACCTGCCGGCATGTATTCTGCATTTTACAGCGGGATGCGTGATATGAAGACCAAATTGATTGAGGCGCGGGATAAATTGGGTGGTCGCATGCTCTTTTATCCAGAGAAAATGATCTGGGATGTTGGCGGTGTTACTCCCATTCTGTGTGAAAATTTGATCAAACAGCTGGAAGAACAGGCGAGAACATTTGAGCCAACGATTGTGTTTGAACAGCAAATTGAAGGATTTGAGCGTCAGCCAGATGGCACGATTCTGCTGACATCGGCTACAGGAGAACAACACTGGACACGTACCGTCATATTGGCGATCGGGTATGGTATATATAAAATGGCCAAGCTGGAGCTTGAAGGCGCTGACCGTTATGAGGTTACCAATCTTTACTATACGGTACAGGAGCTGGAACCCTTCCGTGGCAAACGTGTGCTGATTTCTGGTGGAGGTGACTCCGCTGTGGATTGGGCGAATGAGCTTGAAGCACTGGCAGAACAAGTAACGGTTGTGCATCGTCGTGACCGCTTTGGCGGATTGGAGCGCAATGTACTGCGGATGAGAGAATCCTCAGTGGATATTCGTACACCGTATGCCGTTGATACTTTGCACAGTCAAAGTGGTGAAAGCATCGAACAAGTGACAATATCCCATGTGGAGACAGGTGATAGCGAAATTCTTGATGTGGATGCGATTATCGTCAACCATGGCATGAAGAGTGATTTTGGTCCGATCCGTGATTGGGGACTTGATCTTGGTGAATGGCATGTCAGCACAACAGAGAAGCTGCAAACGAATATCCCAGGTGTCTTCGCCGCAGGAGACTTTGTCGATTACGGAAGTAAACTGTATCTGATAGCCGGTACTTTCACGGATGCAGCACTCGCGGTAAACAGCGCCAAACTGTATATGGATCCTGAAGCGGAGAAAGTTGCTTATGTGTCTTCCCATAACAGCCGTTTTAAGGAGAAAAATAAAGCGCTTGGTGTTGTGGAAGAATAGAATTTCTTCATACTAAGTTTAACTCAAACGAAGTAGTTTCGGCTAATGCCGGAACTGCTTTTTTAGCATCGGTTCGGGTATGAACTTCCCCTAATAGCACAACATAGAATAGGCACCGGAATTGAACACGTATCATCAACTGTCTATAATAAGCCATAGAAGTGAGAAAAAAACATCAAAAAATGTAAAACAGATTAGAGTGGAGTGCAGAATATGAAAAAAGAATTTCAACGTATATTCACATTGATTCATCGTTGGTTCAAAGATCCTGAGAAAAAACGAATCAAATGGTCTGAAATTTATCTCGCTGTTGCTGGGAAAATGCACCGACTGTTAGTCGAAGGACGTCGCACACGTTCAGCGGCGAGAAGGATGCATCAGGATTTGCCAATTACCGCTTTGGGCCAAATGAAGCTGGAGCCGGGGATATTGTGTATACGCCAAGTTCGGAATCGACCTATTACGCCGGGCATATGGGGATTATTGGACTCGATGGTAAAGTGTATCACGTTCACCCTTACGGGCCTGTATTTGCCGATTCGATGGACTGGTACATTACCCGCTTTTATGAAGGGGATCGTTTTATTGTATTTCGCTCCAGATTGAATCAGGCGGGGGTAAAGGCTGCGGAGTGGGTACAGGAACATTACAAACAGGTGAAATACTACCGTCTGCAGACGAATCTGCATAGTATTGAACGCAATTATTGTTCCAAGTTTGTCTATCAGGCGTACCAATTTACATCTGGACTTGACCTGTGGAGTCGCAAGTTTGCCAAGCTGAATCTGGGATATATCTATCCATTTCGAATCGAGCGTTCCCCTGAGCTTGAAGTTCTTGGGACGTTTTATAAATAAAGTTCCACCGATGAGGCCTGCTCTATTCTTTATTAAGAAGCTGGAGCAGGTTCTGTCGTTTTTTTTATATGCCTAGTGATTAAAAACAGGAAAAAGGCTCAAAACGTCGAATAGATTATGAGATAGACATGCAACTTGGAATCGTATACATAACCCATTGTAGGATCAATTATTGCCCAAGCATAAGCAGTTCTCCCCTTAGAAGGCAATCAAGGAAGAGAGAGAAAGAGATGAAATGGCTGAACTTCGTGCGTAGATTCAAATCAAACTCAAATGTAGTAAAACTATCCGATTATACTCCCAAGAAGGAAAGGAGGTACCATTGTTCCATTTGTAATAAAAAAGTGAAGTCCATCGTGCATTATGCGACTTCCCAGGGAAATGTTACAGGTGTATGCAGTTCTTGTAAATCATTGGCGGAACATCGAGGAATGTTACCCATTTAATAAGGAAGAGATACGCTCAGGAAATAACATTGCTTTGATTTATGAGCGTTTTTGTAGTACATTAGCAAATGTATTCGAAGGAGGATTCTAATGTACTCAGGTAGACAAGACGATACTTTATACATCATGACCTACACCTTAAACAGCGGTATCAAGGGTACGGTTCCACTGTCAAATAAGCAGATCATTGAGTGGCTGGATTGCTACAGAAATGAGAAGCGCTTCGTGACCGAAATCGGCAAGGAGTTTTTTGGATTGAATGCAGGATTGGTAGCAGATTTTAAAGTTCAGAATCATTTATCGGATTATCAGCAGACGATTATGCCTACACAGCAGCAGGATAACATGGAACGCTTGTCTAGTGCATATAAATCAACCGAGTTATTAATGAAGATTGATTGCAAATGTGGCACGGCATATGTTACGGAATCTCCATATAAGCGCACCAAATGGTACTGCACCAAGTGCAAAGAAATTGTATTTTTGGATGCCAAAAAAGGAATGGTAGAAACGTCGCGTGGCGACGCTTACTACATGACCAACAAATATTTTGTTTCCCGGGACTAGCGGGAGATGACGGATGGGAAGCATCGCTGCGAGGCGGTGCTTTTTTGTGTTCAGAAAGAATTAACAATCGAGATAAGTAGAGGTATATTAAGGGTATGCTGGTAAAATAGGAGCAATAGCAAAAAAAGCCCTTAGGGGCTTTTTTAAAATCTCAAGGAAAACTGTAGCAGCAAATACCGCTGATCAGAATCTATAGACGAATCATTGTAAGCTAAATCTGCTCAGCATTCAACTTTGTGAGGAGGGATGAAGCAGCAGCGGCAGCGTGGCTCGTAAGCCTCTGAATCGCCAATCATGACAACCGGGCCAAGCGTCACAGGCTCTCCATTAACGATACGCTGGGTAAAAGCCGCATCCGGGCTTCCACATACGGCACAGAATGCCGACAGCTTCTCGATGTCATCTGCCATGGCGAGTAAACCGCCCACATATCCGAATTCCTTGCCACGGTAATCCATATTCAGTCCATCCACGATGACATGTTTGCCACAGTAAGCAAGCTCGGAGACCAGTTCCATGATAGCACTGCTGAAAAATTGCACTTCATCAAATGCGACAACATCAGCATCTTTGGTCTGAGTCAGGATCATCTCCACAGATTCCGGGTCAATTGCCGGGGAATGGAATGGGCAGGCAGACGATAGCCGATACGGCTAACGATCTCGTCTTGGGCAAATCGATCATCTTCAGCAGGTTTGTAGGCAACGACCTTTTTACGGCCAAATTGAATTAATTTTTGACAACGGCGAATGAGTTCACCGGATTTTTCACTAAACATAGGTCCTGTAATTACGGTAATTCGTCCTGTTTGCACAGTTCTGCTACTCCTCTCACATACGGGATTCAACAAAAAAAGCGACCATTACAGAGTACCACAAAATCTTTAGTAAGAGCCAGAACTAATCTGAGCAGCTTTGTGTTACTATATGGATTGTTAAGCTGTTGGTTACGGCAGTGTAGTGCATGAACCAGGAGCGATTGAAAAGAGGTGTTAACGATGAGTGAAGCATTATCCGAATTGCAGGAGCGATATGAACGTTTGAAAGGGCAGTCGGCCCTTGACGAAGCTGCGCAGACGTTGTTTGCAGATTTATTCGCTGAAGCGGAGCGGCTGCAAGCCAGTAATCTGACGTTGCGCAGAACGATTCTGAAGTCCTCTTCCAAAGAGTCACGCATGTCCACCAAGCTGCGGGATGCATTATACGAATAACCCGGAGACTGCTCCGGGTTCTCTTCTGTCTGCAATTTACGGGGAAATAGAATACCTGCTGTAATTTTGGAAATCATGGCGAAGGTAAGGTGCAGAAGTAGAGGGCATCCATCCAGTGCAGCCCTTCAATATGGGTGTGAAGTAAGATGCCCGAAAGCAGTGGCATGCATAGTTAATTTAATACAAAGAACCGGAAAAAATGACAAAAAGCCCGGACTCAGGAAGTCGTACCGGGCGTATCTGCTTTATCGGCTGCGGGTGCGCTTTTGGACCGAAAACGGGGTCCTACATAATTACGCTTGCGGTCACGGAATAGAATCCAGCCTCCCAGAAAGCTCATGCCTGCGGCAAACAGGACAAGTCCTCCACCGAAGGAGAGCCATTGAAAACCTGGGGAGATCTGCTCGTTCCCATGCTCGGCATAATACAGGAAAAGGGCGTCTTTCATCATCAGAAATCCCTTCATGGCCATTAACCCGGGAATGACCAGAACAAGAATCGCCACAAAGCGTGCAAAGACAAGTCTAGTATTCATCACCATTAAACTCCTTCTGGTTGAAGTTGACGTAAAATAAAGGTTGCGCTTACAGGTCATACCTGATTCCATCATAGCTTGGTTTCCAGAAGCTGTCCATGCGTTTCAGAGTCAAATTTTGAGTTGGCTGCTCAAGGGGAGTACAATGGAATACAGATCATGTCTATGAAACAGAGAATCATCCGAATCATCATCTTACAAATTCATCGAAATTATAGGAGAACATAAGAGATGCCAATTACATGTGATGTTGCCATTCTTGGAGGAGGAACCGGAGGGTACGTTGCTGCCATCCGTGCTGCACAGTTAGGGAAACAGGTCGTTATTATCGAGAAGGATAAGCTGGGGGGCACCTGTCTGCATCGTGGCTGTATTCCGAGCAAGGCATTGCTGCGAAGTGCGGAAGTGTATGCGGAGATTCAAGAGAGTGAAGCTTACGGTATTGAGACAGCTGGGGCAACACTTGTATTTCCGAAAGTGCAGGCGCGCAAGGATGCGATTGTAGAGCAGCTTCATCAAGGTGTGCAGTATTTAATGAAAAAAAATAAAATTCAGGTCGTTCACGCCAATGGGCGCGTCATCGGACCTTCCATTTTCTCTCCTCAGAGCGGTGCAGTGGCTGTCGAGTTTGAAGATGGCGAGATGGATACAGTGGTGCCAACCAATCTCATTATTGCTACTGGTTCTCGCCCGCGGGTGCTGCCAGGTCTTGAGCCAGACGGCAGGTACATCATGAGCAGTGATGAGGCTCTTCGAATGGACGAACTTCCTGCATCTCTGATCATTGTAGGTGGTGGTGTGATTGGTCTCGAATGGGCCTCCATGCTGAATGATTTTGGGGTTGAAGTTACAGTTGTTGAAGCCGCCGCTCATGTATTGCCAGCAGAGGATGAAGATGTAGCGAAGGAAATGCAGAGACTGCTTGGCAAACGCGGTGTTCATTTCCTGACAGGGGCCAGCGTCCTGACGGAGACATATAGCGTGGAGAAAGACGGTATTCAGATTGATATCAAGCTGGGAGACGAGAAGCAAGAGACCCTGAGAGCAGACAAGATGCTGGTGTCAGTTGGTCGTCAGGCCAATGTCGAAAATATCGGACTCGAAAATACGGATATCAAGCTTGACCGTGGCTTCATTGCTGTGAACAACCATTTGCAAACCGGTGAGGGACATATTTATGCCATCGGCGATGTCATCGGCGGATTACAGCTTGCACATGCAGCGAGTCATGAAGGTATTCTGGCTGTGAATCATCTGGCGGGTGAAACGGTACATGCTGTCGAATCGCATCGAATCCCGCGTTGTGTTTATACACGTCCGGAAGCAGCGAGTATCGGATTCACGGAGCGTGAAGCCAAAGAGCGCGGTTATGAAGTCAAAACAGGCAAGTTCCCGTTCCAGGCGATTGGAAAATCCTTGGTTCATGGAAGCCGGGATGGATTCGTGAAGGTAATCGCCGATGCCAAGACGAATGATATATTGGGTGTACATATGATCGGTACCCATGTGACGGAACTGATCGCTGAGGCCTCTCTGGCTCAGATGCTGGATGCCACACCTTGGGAAGTGGGACAGACGATTCATCCTCACCCTTCTTTATCGGAAATCATGGGTGAAGCTATGTTGGCAGTTGACGGAAAAGCGATTGGAATGTAAGCCTGACAGGCTTATGAGAAAGGTCCTTTCCTTTTTGGGCAAATGGGATTATAATAAGGTTAAGCCAAGTCTTAGTACCAGGTTATAAGATCGGGTAGTAAGACGGGCACAGGCTCTGATTAAAAGGAGGTACCTCATATGAGTTCACAAGGTACTGCAGACGCGGTCCATCGGCATGAACAGCTGGGACTTAGCGATGGTGAAGTATTGGATATGTACAAATACATGCTGCTCGCACGTAAGTTTGACGAGCGCTGCTTGCTCTTGCAACGGGCCGGCAAAATTAACTTTCACGTGTCCGGTGTAGGACAGGAAGCTGCGCAAGTAGGGGCTGCCTTCGGTCTTGACCGGGATCACGATTATTATTTACCATATTACCGGGATTATGGCTTTGTACTGGCAGTGGGCATGACTCCACGTGAGCTGATGCTGTCTGCTTTTGCAAAGGCGGAAGATCCGAATAGTGGCGGACGGCAAATGCCGGGTCACTTTGGGCACAAAAAGCTGCGGATTGTTACGGGCTCCAGCCCGGTTACCACACAGGTTCCGCACGCTGTAGGGTTTGCACTTGCTGCCAAAATGAAGAAGAAAGAATTCGTTTCTTTTGTAACGTTTGGCGAAGGGTCAAGCAACCAGGGCGATTTCCACGAAGGTGCCAATTTCGCAGGGGTTCATAAACTTCCTGTGATTATTATGTGTGAGAACAATCAGTATGCCATCTCGGTTCCGATCCACAAGCAGCTTAGTGGTAAAATATCGGATCGTGCACTTGGCTACGGGTTCCCCGGACTTCGTGTAGACGGAAACGATGCGCTGGAAGTATACGGTGCAGTCAAAGAAGCTCGCCGACGCGCAATCGCTGGTGAAGGACCTACGCTTATTGAAGCGATGATGTATCGTTTGTCTCCGCATTCCACTTCCGACAATGATCTGGCTTACCGGACGAAGGAAGAGGTTGAAGAGAACTGGAAGAAGGACGGCGTCCTTCGCATGAAGAACTATCTGATCGACTGCGGCATCTGGGACGAAGCCCGGGATGCGGATCTGGCTTCCCAGCTTGCGTTGGAAATGAAAGAAGCGACTGAATATGCAGACAACGCGCCATATCCAAAACCTGAGGACACTCTGACGCACGTTTATGCGGACAGCGAAGAAGGGGGACGGTAAGCATGGCGGTTATGGAATATATTGATGCAATCCGTCTCGCGATGAAAGAAGAGATGGAGCGGGATGAAAATGTCTTTATCCTTGGTGAGGATGTAGGGGTCAAAGGCGGCGTTTTCACTACAACCAAAGGGTTACAGGATCAGTTTGGTGAAATGCGTGTCATGGACACACCTTTGTCCGAATCAGCCATTGCAGGTGTAGCCATTGGTGCTGCGATGTATGGCATGAAACCTATTGCTGAAATGCAATATTCGGATTTCATGCTGCCTGCAACGAATCAGATTATTAGTGAAGCGGCCAAAATCCGCTATCGCTCCAACAATGACTGGAGTTGTCCGATCGTTATTCGTGCGCCGATTGGCGGCGGTATTTTCGGTGGGTTGTATCATTCCCAATGTCCGGAATCGATCTTCTTTGGCACACCGGGTCTGAAAATTATAGCTCCTTACTCGGCATACGATGCGAAGGGACTGCTCAAGGCAGCTATTCGCGACCCGGATCCGGTACTCTTTTTTGAGAACAAAAAATGCTACAAGCTGATCAAGGAAGATGTGCCTGAGGATGATTACATCGTTCCGATTGGTAAAGCCAACGTGCTTCGTGAAGGAGCAGATATTACAGTTATCGGTTACAGCCAGCCACTTCATTTTGTCATGCAGGCTGCCGAGGAGCTGGAGCGTGAAGAAGGCATTACTGCTCACGTTCTGGATCTGCGCACATTACAGCCGCTTGATCGCGAAGCCATCATTGCATCCGCTCGTCTGACAGGCAAAGTGTTGATTGTGCACGAAGATAATAAAACAGGTGGTGTAGGAGCTGAAGTGGCAGCTATCATTAGTGAAGAATGCCTGTTCGAACTGGATGCGCCGATTCAGCGTCTCTGCGGACCGGATGTACCGGCAATGCCGATTAGCCCAACATTGGAGAAATTTTATATGCTGAGCAAGGATAAAGCCAAGGAAGCGATGCGTACGCTTGCCGAGTATTAATTCGTGTAGTGAGATCGTTTAAAAGCAAAGTTTGGAGTGATAAAACCAATGAGTATGAAATGGATCGAGGTCATTATGCCGCAGCTGGCGGAATCGCTGGTCTCGGCTACCATTGCCAAATGGTTGAAAAAACCGGGTGACCGGGTTGAACAATACGAGCCAATCTGTGAAGTCATTACGGATAAAGTCAACGCAGAAATTCCGTCAACCGTGGATGGAATTATGGGTGACCTGTTGGTCGAAGAAGGCACGACCATTGCTGTTGGAGAAGCGATCTGCCGTATGCAGGTTGCTGCTTCCGATGAGGAAGCCTCGGAGCAGGTAACACCAACCACGCAGCAACATAATGAGGCCCAAGGCCATGTACAACAACGTGCGAGTTACACACCTGCGGCAGGTGCAGCGAGTACGGCAGTTCATGATCCCAATCAGCCAATGCGTAACCGGTATTCCCCTGCGGTGCAGACACTCGCAGCCGAACATGGCTTGAACTTGCAGAATATTCAGGGTTCTGGAGCAGGTGGTCGGATTACCCGTAAGGATGTGCTGGCTTACGTTGCACAAGGAGGTAACACAAGTGCTGTGCCTGCAGAGTCTGCTGTTTCAGGACAGCATGCACCTTCAGGAGCGCCTTCTTCTTCACCATTCAGCGGCCTGAACCGGAGCGTCGGAGAAACCGGCACATCTCCGGCGGAGTCTATCCCTGCAGCTGATGCAGGCGTCCCTGTAAGACATTCCGGCATACATCTGACTGAAAGTCCGAAAATCCCGCAAATCGAAGTCGAGGGTGGCGGACAGGGAAGATCCGAATATTTCATCGACGTTACCCCTGTTCGCAATGCTATTGCACGTAATATGCGTCAAAGCGTATCGGAAATTCCGCACGCATGGACGATGATTGAAGTGGACGTGACCAATCTGGTAATGCTGCGCAACAAACTCAAAGATGAGTTTAAGCGTAAGGAAGGCATTAACCTGACGTATCTGTCCTTCATGATGAAGGGCGTCGTCAACGCCATTAAAGACTATCCAATCATGAACTCCGTTTGGGCTGTCGACAAAATTATTGTGAAACGGGATATCAACCTGTCCATGGCAGTCGGTACAGAAGATTCTGTACTGACACCTGTAATCAAACACGCGGATCAGCGCAATATTGCAGGTTTGGCCCGGGAAGTGGATGAGCTGGCACGTAAAACACGTGAAGGTACTTTGAAGCTGGACCATATGCAGGGCGGTACGTTCACGGTGAATAATACGGGATCATTTGGTTCGATTCTGTCGCAACCTATTATTAACTACCCGCAGGCGGCGATTCTTACATTTGAGTCCATCGTGAAGAAACCTGTGGTCATCAATGACATGATTGCTGTCCGTTCCATGGCGAACCTTTGTCTTTCCCTGGATCATCGTATTTTGGATGGGGTCATCAGCGGACGTTTCCTGCAACGTGTAAAAGAGAATCTTGAGGGATACACGATGGAATCGAAAGTGTATTAAGAGAGAGCGTATGCATCATTTCAATGACTTACTAATGATGCCCCGGCGCTGAATAGATGGATATTGGGAAAGTGTATGTGCCAAAGGCCGTGCACTTTTCCCGTTTTCTTCAATAATGCTCATCAGGCAATGAACATTGAAACAGAAGGGTGTGGAGAAATCATGAGCAAGCCGCTGGATGTTGTATACATACCGATGCTTGATTATGAAGAGGCTTGGAACCGCCAGAAAGCGATTGTGCAGCAACTGGATGAGGGAGAAGGAGCGGAACAGATGCTGTTGCTCCAGCATCCACCGACGTATACGATCGGTTCACAGAATCACCCGGAGCACCTGCTTCTCAGTGAAGATGAACTGCGGGAGCAAGGCATCTCCTTGTTTCAAATTGACCGCGGCGGTGATATTACTTATCATGGCCCTGGCCAATTGGTAGGTTACCCGCTGCTTGTTCTTGGACGGGATGAAGCTTTGGATTTACATGGCTATTTACGCTGTCTGGAACAGATGATTATTGATTATCTGGCTGATCAGGGTATTGAAGCGGGACGCAAAGAGGGTTACACGGGTGTATGGATCGGAGATCTGAAAATTGCCGCCATCGGCGTGAAGTTCAATCGGTGTAAACATCGGCGTGGCTTCGTAACGAGTCACGGATTTGCTTTTAATATCACCTCCGGCATTCAGCACGCAGGTTTCCAGGGAATTATTCCTTGCGGCATTGAGCAGTATGGTGTGACCTCGCTCGAGGATATTACAGGCAAAACCTACACTGTGGAACAGGTTGCGCAGGATATCGTTCCATACTTTAACCGGATTTTCCCGTATGAGATTACCTCGATCACAGAAAAAGAAGCCCTTCTCCGTCTGTAAGTCAGACAGTCAAAAGGCTTCAGGTTTCTATCCGAACAATAAAGGTTCGAGCGCAATGAAAAGGGTGGACCCAATCATGGCGAGCAGCATGAGATAGATAATGATGCGGAACCATTTCTTTTTTTGCATGATGAGAGAACTCCTTTCAACAAATGAATAAACAGACCATAGTAATTGTATTGTAACGTATTGACGAAAGGTAGGAAAGTCCTATGATAAAACAGCAGCGCGTTATTGATCAGTTTATGGAACTGGTGCAGATTGATAGTGAGACAACCCATGAACAGAATATATCCAAAGTGTTAAAAGAACAATTTACCCAGCTTGGCCTCAGCGTATATGAGGACGACACGATGGAGAAAACCGGACATGGCGCGGGTAATCTCGTGATTACCTGGGAAGCCGAGGGTGCGGAAGAAGCAGCGCCCATCTTTTTCACCTGTCATATGGATACCGTAACTCCTGGACAGGGAATTAAACCTGAGCTGGGTGAAGACGGCTGGATTCGCAGTGATGGCACGACCATTCTGGGTGCAGATGACAAGGCGGGAATTGCCGCTTTATTTGAAGCGATTCGAGCCATTCAAGAGAACAACATCCCTCACGGGAAAATTCAATTCGTAATTACTGTCGGTGAAGAATCGGGTCTGGTTGGTGCACGTGCAATGAATCCGAAGGATATTGAAGCCGAGTTCGGTTATGCCCTGGATTCCAACGGAGCTGTGGGTACAATTTGTGTGGCTGCTCCAGCCAGAGCGGAAATTCAAATGAACATCTATGGGAAATCCGCTCATGCGGGCGTGAATCCGGAAGACGGCATCAGTGCCATTCAAGTGGCCGCCAAAGCAATTGCGGCGATGAAGCTGGGACGGATTGATGATGAGACTACGGCGAACATTGGCAAATTCCAGGGCGGTTCAGCACTGAACGTTGTCTGTGATTTTGTGCAGATCGAGGCTGAGGCACGCAGTATTGTGCAGGAGAAGGTAGAACTGCAAGTAGCTCAGATGCGTGAAGCTCTGGAAACGACATGCCGCAAATATGGTGCAACCGCTGAATTCCGAAGTGAGATTCTGTATCCTGCATTTGGCTTCCATGATGAACACGAGGTTGTTCAGCTTGCACAGCGTGCTATTCGAAGCCTGGGGCTGGAGACCAGCACGTTTGCATCCGGAGGCGGCAGTGATGCCAACATCTTCAATGGGTTCAATATACCTACGGTCAACCTGGCTGTAGGCTATGAAGATATCCATACGACGAAAGAACGCATCCGCGCCGAGGATATTGTGAAGCTGGCCCAAGTGGTTGTGGCTATTATTCAGGAAACGGCTGCAAGTAATAAGTAATTCAAGGAGACGGGGCTTAAACTCCCCGTCCTTCAACCAAAAAGTCCGAATCCGGTACAAACCGAGTTCGGACTTTTTGGCAAAACCATGTTATATTTCATGGGTACGACAGACCCTGAACAGAATCATTTGCGTCCAGCGAGCATATCGATTAATTTGGCTTCGGGACCCGACTCACGAACCCATTGTTTGAGGATGAGCTGGACTTGTCTGGCTTGTCCGACCACGTGTACGGATTGCGGTGTTAAATAACTGTTCATTGGTTGTCCCCTGATTCGTTATATTGGCTTGAAATGGCTATAAGCTCACCATATGCCAAAAAACAGAGGTTTATACGTATAAAGAGAACCAAAATTTGAAGAAGTGGAGTTGAAGATCAGATGAACTCAACCAATCCTAAGCACCTGGCCAATCCAAAACTTGATGAAGAGACGATATCCACAGAGCCCATTTTCAAGGGTAAAGTCATTTCGCTACAGGTTGACACCGTGAAGCTGCCCAACGGCCAAACCGCTACCCGTGAGATTATCCGTCATCCTGGAGCAGTCGCAGTGCTCGCCCTGAATGGCGATCGCATGTTGGTGGTAGATCAGTATCGTCAAGCCATGGGACGTACCGAAGTGGAAATTCCGGCAGGCAAGCTGGACCCGGGAGAAGAACCTGAAGTGGCAGCAGCACGCGAATTGCGTGAAGAGACTGGTTATGTAGCCAAATCACTGCGGCACCTGCGTTCATTTTATACGTCACCCGGATTTGCGGATGAGATCATCCATTTGTACATCGCCGAAGAGCTGGAAGCAGGAGACATGGCTTTGGACGAAGATGAATTTCTCGAAGTGTCCGAGATTACGATTGAAGAGGCATACGAGTTGATGGATCAGAATCGGATTAGTGATGCCAAAACGATGATGGCTGTGTATGCCTGGGATCTTTACAGAACGACAGGACGGTTTTAACGATGAATGAGCAACGGGCAGCGTCTGCGGGTTGGGATCCCTGTTATGCAGACCTCCACATTCACATTGGCCGAACCTCACGTGGTGAAGCTGTCAAAATCAGCGGCAGCCGGGATCTGACATTTGAGAACATTGCCAGGGAAGCCTCGGATCGCAAAGGAATTCATTTACTCGGTGTCATTGATTGCCACTCTCCGGTTGTGCAAATGGACATCGAACAGCTGCTGGAGAATGGCACGATGTCCGAACTTGAGGGAGGGGGCATTGCTTATCAGGATACAACCATCCTGCTGGGTACGGAATTGGAGCTGCGTGAACCGGGGATGCGGGAGTTTCATATGCTGGCCTACTTCCGTGATCTGAAAACGATGAAGTCCTTCACGGACTGGATGAAACGTTATATGAAAAATGTGAACCTGAGCTCTCAGCGGGTGTATGTCCCTGCGCTTGAGATGCAAGCCGAGATTAAAGCGCGGGGTGGTCTTGTTGTGCCAGCGCATGCTTTTACTCCGCATAAAGGCATATATGGCAGCACAGCCCCTCGTATGGCTGATGTGCTGGACCCAAGCCTGATCGATGCCGTCGAGCTTGGACTCAGCTCCGATTCATCCATGGCCAGCTACATTCGGGAGCTGGATCAAGTTCCTTTTCTGACCAACTCGGATGCTCATTCTCTGGGCAAGATTGGACGAGAGTATAACGAGTTGCAACTCGCAAAGCCTTCCTTTGACGAATTCAACATGGCACTCAAGGGACAGGAAGGCAGAAACATTACGGCCAACTATGGCTTGGATCCGAGACTTGGCAAATATCATCGTACCTATTGTGCAGCCTGTGGAAGCATTATGGATGAGCAAGCGATGTCGGCTGAACGCTGTCCACACTGTGGCAGTGTGAAGCTAGTGCAGGGTGTACTTGATCGCATATTGGCCATCGCTGATCGGGAGAGTCCGCATGTTCCAGCAAACCGGCCTGCTTATCACTATCAGGTGCCGTTGGAATTCATTCCAGGTTTGGGGAAAGCCAAGCTGCGCCAGCTGCTGGACCGCTTTGGTACGGAAATGAACGTATTGCATCGTACAAGTGAGGTTGAACTTGCAGAGGTCGTTGGACCTGTTCTCGCAGGCCTCATCGTGGCGGCACGGAATGGTCAACTGGAATTGTCATCCGGAGGCGGAGGCACGTACGGAAAGGTGTCTAACAAGGAAAGATCAGAGTAGAGAAATTTGTAGTAGGCTCATAAAGTGATTTAGCAAATGGGGTGTTGAAACGACATTGGTCTTGAAGAAGGAAGATGAATCTTGGACAAGAGTCATACGTGTGCATTCCGGTTCATAAGAATGACTATGAGGATTACATTCGAAATCCTTGCAGCATGATAACCGGAAAGGGGACTCGCACCTGTATGCGCTCTGCCTACTTCACATTCAAAGGCCAAACCTCGTTATATGTATTCGTGGCTGTTTTGTTTCTGGTGGGTGTCATTTTTGGCGCCCTGATGGTCAACGCCCTGTCCCTTGAACAACGCCAGGATCTTGAAGGATATCTGGGCAATTTTTTTATGACGGTACAGCATAGCGGACAAGTCGTTGAAACCGGGACCTATTGGGACATTGCCATGCTTCATCTAAAATGGGTAGGTCTGATCTTCATTCTGGGTTTATCGGTCATCGGCCTGCCGGGCATACTGGTTTTGGACTTTCTGAAAGGTGTGCTTATTGGATTTACAGTGGGTTACCTTGTCGGACAGTATTCCTGGAAAGGGTTATTGTTTGCTCTGGTTTCCGTTGCACCTCATAATTTATTTGTGATTCCGGTACTGCTGATTTGCAGTGTGTCGGCCATGACCTTTTCCTTATATATTATTCGGAACCGTGTTCTGATGCAGCGGACGCCAGGCCGTCAGAAACCTTTTGCTTCTTACATGGTGTTGACTCTCGTTATGGCAGCGCTGCTGTTAGGGGTTGCGTCATTTGAAACATGGGTCACACCTGCGATGATGCGTTGGGTCACGCCGATGTTACTACCTGCTTAGCTTGCGCTGTGAACGTGTAAAATGTTGACTTTAATTATGTACTCCCCCTATAATGAAAGAAGTGGGTTAAGTTGCAGTGTGCAGTGATTTCCTAGGGGGAGGGAGAAAATGGAAGCACGGATCGATAAAATTAAGCAGCAACTACAGTCCCAAGGATATAAATTAACGCCCCAGCGGGAAGCCACCGTAAGAGTACTTCTTGAGAATGAAGAAGATCATCTGAGCGCAGAAGACGTATTCATGCTCGTGAAAGAAAAGGCTCCCGAAATCGGTCTGGCAACCGTGTACCGTACCCTCGAACTGCTGAGTGAGCTGCATGTTGTAGAGAAAATCAACTTCGGCGACGGTGTAGCGCGTTATGATCTACGCGGAGATACATCCAAGCATCACCATCATCACTTAATCTGTGTTCAATGCGGAAGTATGGATGAAATACGTGAAGACTGGCTTGGACCGCTTGAAGAGCGACTGGAGCGGGAGTTTAACTTTTCGGTAGTAGATCACCGACTGGATTTCCATGGGATTTGTTACCGTTGCAAAGCTAAAAATGACCAGAAGCCCAAAGATGAAGAATAACATAGCATATCTTCAAGCTCTCACCGGCGGTTTTGACGGGAGAGCTTTTTTGGTCCAGCGTGTGATGTAAGGTTTACCCTGAATGTCATATTCCTGTGTTTGCGGACATACCCTGATTCTAGACGAATCAGTTCGAACCAGGAGGGGGTACAACCCATGATTATATCGCTGCGGAGAGGGCTCCGTTTTATTCGATTTATCGTATTTTTTGCTGCATTAGTTTATCTGTTCTATCATGTCTTGGATTTGTTCAACGGCTGGATCTCACCTGTGGACCAATATCAGATGCCAACAGGAAATGCGGTTAAAGTATTTCAGGAAACGGTTTGGCCTAGTAACGGGAAGGACGTCCTACGATGGCAGAGCGTCTCCGTTTATTCTATTGGTACGGAGAGTAGCTGGACAGCCAGGGATGCAAATACGGAAGCAGGTTGCCCGTGTGGCAGTCCTGTCAGATGAGGAGCGTTGTGCATGAAGCAGACGATACACGCCTATGCCTTATACTTGGAAGAGGATAAAGGGATGTCGAGCAGCACGCTGGAATCGTATCTTCGGGACGTGGACAAGTTCATCGAATTTGCGGATAAAGAATACGGTATCCGGGAAGCGGAGCAGGTGCGACGGACGCATGTGATCCTGTTTATAGGTCAGCTGAAACAGGCAGGTCGTGCGAATGCTACCATTGCTCGCAGTGTCGTATCCCTGCGCTCCTATTTTCATTTTTTGATGCGGCGTGGTGAGATATTACAGGACCCCACGTTTGATGTGGAGGCTCCAAAAGCAGACAAGACACCACCACAGGTGTTAACCATCCAAGAGATCGAATTGCTGCTCGCATCCCCCGATACTCGTTCACCGCAGGGGGTTCGTGACCGGGCCATGCTGGAACTATTGTATGCAACAGGCATTCGCGTCTCCGAACTGATTGCGCTGGACGTTCGGGATGTACAGCCAGGTATGCGCTTTATCCGCTGTGGAGGTGCCGGCAAAGAACGAATTTTGCCCATAGGTGCGCCCGCCGCTCAATGGGCGAGTGTTTATGTGAATGAGTATCGCAACCTGTTAATCAAAAATGAGGCGGACGAGCAGGCTCTCTTTGTCAACGTGTCAGGCAGAAGATTAACCCGTCAGGGCTTCTGGAAGCTGCTCAAAAAAGCAGCGGTGGATGCGGGAATCTCAGGCGAAATTACGCCGCATACGCTGCGTCACTCCTTTGCTGCTCATCTGATTGCCAGTGGGGCAGATACACGTGCGGTGCAGGACATGCTCGGTCATGTGGAGCAGCCTGGGCAGCAGTATGGACATCATGGTCGCAAAACGATGAAAGAGATATATGAATCTCATCATCCGCGGGCAAAATAGTTTTTATATGGTTACAAATCTGCAAAAAAAAGCGGAACAATAGTCCAATTTAGGATAAAATAAATTGAACACACGTAAACGCCGTTATACATAAGCAAATGCATCAATTCAGTGTGTATGTTTCGATTGTTGCATTTGCGGATACAGACGGAACGTTTCAACTCAAGGGGAACATCTTATGACAGCATTAAACCAACAGATGATTTTGGAAGCGGCATCTTACATCCAAAACAAAAGTTCCATTAAGCCGGAAGTCGGTTTGATTTTAGGTTCAGGACTTGGCATTTTGGCAGAACTGATTGAAGATGGCGTCAGCATCGCCTATCAGGATATTCCGCATTTTCCGGTGTCCACAGTCGAGGGACATGAAGGCGAATTACTGGTTGGAACCATTAAAGGCCGTCCGGTCGTCATGATGAAAGGTCGTTTCCACATGTACGAAGGATATGGCCCTGAACTGACAGCCTTCCCGGTACGTGTTATGAAAGAACTGGGTGTGACTTCCTTGCTCGTAACGAACGCAGCAGGTGGTGTGAATACCTCATATGAAGCCGGTGACCTGATGCTGATCTCGGATCATCTGAATCTCACAGGCAAGAATCCGTTAATCGGACCGAATGACTCCGCGCTTGGAGTGCGTTTCCCGGACCTGTCCGAAGCCTATAGCCGCCGTTTACGCGCGCTGGCGAAGGACACGGCCGCTTCACAAGGTTTTGATGTACGTGAAGGTGTATACGCAGGTATGCTCGGTCCGAACTACGAGACACCAGCTGAGATCGTGATGCTGCGTACACTGGGTGCAGATGCTGTGGGGATGTCGACGGTTTCCGAAGTCATCGTGGCACGCCACGCCGGCCTGGAAGTGCTCGGTATCTCCTGCATCAGCAACATGGCTGCCGGCATTCTGGACCAGCCGTTATCGCATGATGAGGTTATGGAGACGACAGAGCGTGTTCGTGAATCTTTCTTGGCCCTTGTTCTGGCTGTTATTCCACAAATGTAAGTTGTAATATAGAGAAGCAATCTTCCCTCGTGAGAATCATTGGGGCAGATTGCTTTTTTTATTTCTTTGCTGTAACAAGCTGCTCATCAACGAAGTGAGTGAAGGCGCTTTTTTTTGTGTTTCACACCGATTACATAAAAAGTTCGGGAAATCATTCTTTACATGGAATAATTTAGTCCAAACGGGCCGACAATGATTAGCAGTACATGCATGGAACATGCAGTAAGCAAGTCATTTGAGGAGGTAACCCTAGTGAAGAAACGAATAATGGCATTGTTCATGACCCTTTGTATTCTGCTGCCCCTGGTGGCATCAACAGCGCTGGCTGAAGAAAAACCGAAAGCTGCGGGAGGAGCAGATCTGGCCCCGTCGGCACGCTCCGCCATTTTGATGGATGCGGATACGGGCACGGTTATTTTTGAAAAAAACAGTCATGATCAGCTGCCTCCGGCGAGCATTACGAAGATTATGACCATGCTGCTCACCATTGAAGCGGTCGACTCGGGCAAGCTAAAGATGACGGATAAAGTGAGAACGAGTGAATATGCGGCATCCATGGGTGGATCACAGATTTTTCTGGAGCCTGGAGAAGAGATGACGGTCGATGATATGTTAAAAGGCATTGCCATGGCGTCCGGTAATGATGCCTCTGTAGCGATGGCCGAAAAAATTGCCGGCTCAGAGGAAGCCTTTGTGCAGCAAATGAATGAGCGCGCGAAGGAGCTCGGCATGAAGGATACTCATTTTTCTAACTGTAACGGCTTACCGGTAGAGAACCACTATTCTTCCGCCCATGACATTGCGGTCATGAGTCGTGAACTGCTGAAGCATCCTGGGATCACGAAATATACAGGAGCATACCAGGACTACCTTCGTAAAGATAGCGAGAAGCCATTTTGGCTGGTAAATACCAACAAGTTAGTTCGTTTCTACTCCGGTGCCGACGGATTGAAGACAGGATATACATCCGAAGCCAAGTTCTGTCTTTCGGCTACAGCGATGAAGGACGGGCTGCGTACCATCGCGGTTGTACTTGGAGAACCCAATACCAAAACACGGAACAGTGAAGTGTCCTCGATGTTTGACTATGCTTTTGGGCAATACACGATGAAAGCTCTGTACAAATCAGGGGACCTGCTGGGCAGCCTGAAAATTGAAAAAGGTGAAGTGTCCGAATTGCCGCTGAATGCAACGCAAAATTATAGTGTGCTGATGCGCAAAGGTGCGAAATCGGATGAGATCCGTCATGAATTGCTGATGGCAAAAGAATTAAAAGCTCCGGTTAAAGCAGGTCAGAGTGTAGGTAAGCTTGTCGTCTACCAGGGCAACGAGGTAATTAAGGAATTCGACATTCAGGCTCCTCAGGATGTGAACAAGGCTGGCTGGTGGAAGCTGTTTAAA
Source organism: Paenibacillus sp. 1A_MP2 (assembly GCF_052244825.1). Taxonomy (NCBI): domain Bacteria; kingdom Bacillati; phylum Bacillota; class Bacilli; order Caryophanales; family Paenibacillaceae; genus Paenibacillus; species Paenibacillus sp. 1A_MP2. Next base: position 2,926,563 of record NZ_JBQQCS010000001.1, read on the forward strand.
CGCACAACCTCCAAGTTGTTCGATTAAGTGGCGATTGATGCAGGGTACGTACATCCTTTGAACATATTTTGTAGTTAAATAGGGGTTTTCTTCTAGTTTTGTCGGGGGCAGGAAAAGCCTTCGGAAACGTAGAAATCTTTGTTCAAGACAGGGAGGAGAGTGAGCAAACGTGAACTTGCATGTGGAAATGGAACATCACCGCGGGATTCTGATTGTGCGATTATCCGGGGAGCTGGATCACCATACAGCTGACATGATACGGATGCAGATGGATGAAGCTATTCAGCGCAGACAATGCGAGCATCTGGTACTCAGCCTGAAAGATCTGCAATTTATGGACAGTTCGGGTCTGGGTGTCATTTTGGGAAGATACAAGCTCATTAAGAATAAAGGCGGCAAGATGGTTGTCTGTGATGTTAATCCGCCGGTGTATCGTTTGCTGGAAATGTCGGGATTGTTCAAGATTATGCCGATTTACGAAAATGAGGGAACTGCTCTCTCAGGTCTGGAGGTCGTCTCATGAATGAAGGAACGGGGCAAATTTCATGAATCTGCAATTCGCGGCCAAGTCGGAGAACGAATCGTTCGCCCGGGTGACGGTTGCTGCCTTCATCTCCCAGCTTGATCCTACGATGGACGAGCTCAGTGATCTGAAGACGGTCATCTCGGAAGCCGTAACGAACAGCATCATCCACGGTTACAATAACAATCCGGAAGGTGTCGTGTCCATTCAAGCCGAGATTCGCGATGACATGATTACCATTATTGTGGAAGACCGAGGTGAAGGCATCGAAGATCTTGAACTGGCCAAACAGCCGCTCTATACGTCCAAACCCGAACTTGAGCGCTCGGGCATGGGTTTCACCATTATGGAAAACTTCATGGATGAATTCGAAGTCAGCAGTGAGCCCGGCAGAGGCACCTCCATCAAGATGAAGAAGAGGATCGAATCCAAGAAAGCATTGTATAATTAGGGGTTGGTGTTCTTATGGATGCTGAAGTGAAACAGTCTTCACAGACCTATTTGGACGATGCCGAGGTCAAACGGCTGATTGCGCTCAGTCAGTCGGGTGACAATGTCGCGCGGGATACGCTGGTGAACTGCAACATCAGACTCGTCTGGTCCGTCGTACAACGTTTTATGAACAGGGGATATGAGCCGGAAGATCTATTCCAGATTGGTTGTATCGGGCTGCTCAAATCGGTGGATAAATTCGATCTCAGTTATGATGTGAAATTTTCCACCTATGCTGTCCCGATGATTATCGGAGAAATTCAGCGTTTCCTGCGGGATGACGGTACGCTTAAAGTCAGTCGTTCACTCAAGGAAATGGCGAATAAAGTCCGTAAAAAAAGGGACGAACTGTCCAAACACCTCGATCGTCTGCCAACGATTAAGGAAGTAGCCGCAGAACTGGGGGTAACTCCGGAGGAAGTGGTATTTGCCCAGGAAGCCAACAAACCGCCGACATCCATTCATGAGACAGTGTTTGAGAATGACGGCGATCCGATTACATTGATGGACCAGATTGCCGACGAGTCTCAGGAACGATGGTTTGACAAACTGGCGCTAAACGAAGCGATTGGCGGTCTCAGTGAACGGGAACGGCTGATTGTATACCTCCGGTATTATCGGGATCAGACCCAGTCCGAGGTCGCCAGCAGGCTGGGCATATCCCAGGTGCAGGTGTCACGGCTGGAGAAAAAATACTTCAATCCATCCGCGACCAGATCGCACAGTGATTTTGGATTGCAGACAACAATATTGGTGTTAAACCAGCAATATACGACAACTAACAACCTTCTATCGCACATTTATACGCGAAGAAGGTTATTTGTCGTTGACCTGGATGGGTTTGGGTTTGGAGCGATTTGACTGCAACAGTACGATCAATCCAATGATACATGCAGTCCCCAGCCATTGAAATAAACCAAAAGGTTCATGCAACCAGATCACTGTCGTGCCAACGGCAGCAAGAGGTTCAGCGCTTCCCATTAGACTTGTTTCTTTCGCTGTTAGGCTTTTTAAACTTTCGATATAGAACCAGAATGCAATCATCGTTCCAAAAATAATGGTAAATGCCAAGTATCCGTAGGTTTCCATACGCAAGCTGACAAAGTTCATTTTCCACGGTGGGTGGATGAGACTCAGTGCAGTCCCTCCGATAATCATTGCCCAGCCTACCACAACCAGTGAATCAAACTTTTCAATCAGTTTCACAGCATAGAGGGTATAGAAGGCAGCAGCAACTCCGGATAAAAGTCCCACAATACTGCGGGTAACGCCACAGACAATTGGGAGAGAGAACCATTGGTCAGCAGAAGAAAGCACCCGCTTAGTGCCAGAATCGCCGCCGTAACATCCTTTCTGGTCAGAGCAGCCTGTCTTCGCCAGATCATATAGATCATGATCATGACAGGTGACAAATATTGAAGGAGTGTGGCTACTGCGGAGTTACCATGTTGAATGGACGCCATGTACGTATACTGAACAGCCAGCATCCCGAATAAACCGAAAATGATTAGCTGCAAGGCTGTTTTTCTGCTTTTCCACATATCAAAAATTTGCGAGCGCCGTGGTGTTAAGGATTGCACACCGAGAAGCAGTATGCCGGCAATCAGCAGTCGTACCGTTACAAACCAGTTGACTTCGATTCCGTATTGTTGAAACAGCTTTTGAGAAACTGTTCCGCCAATGCCCCAGCATATCGCTCCTGTAAGAACGAAGAAGATGCCTGTTTTTCTAGATCTTTGAATAGGTATTTTCATGGATACTGCCCTCACCTTAATATAAGAATAGTGATATCTTAAGATGAAATAGGCTATAATAATATCAATATCGCACAGATAAATATAAATATATTGAGATGAGAGAATATGCTTAAGACAGAATTCAGGATTGATCAAAACGGGAGGGAGCTGACGGAGCATCGTACGGTTACACTGCCTGTGGCGTGTTATAAAACCACAATTGTACGCAATGTTCACGGTCATATCCCTTTGCACTGGCATGATGAATTGCAGTTTATATTGGTTATTCAGGGAGAAGCTCTTTTCCATGTGAATGATCAAAAGATCGTTGTGCCGCAAGGTGACGGGGTGTTTATCAACAGTGGTTCCATGCATATGGCAGAAGACAACCGTAAGAACGATAATTGTATTTATCTCTGTTTGAACCTGTCTCCCTATTTTGTCGTCCCTTCTGAGTTATATGTGCAGTATGTTCATCCTTACATCTCAGCCACGAATTTACCTTATCTTCTGATCAAAGGGGAACTACCTTGGGGAGCTCAAATCCTAGACGCCATCCGTGATATTAAAAAGAATCTGGATGAGCAGCCTCCATTGTACGAAATAAATGTAGCTTCACACCTCTTGACGATGTGGAAACATCTGATTACGAGTGGCTATGCGCTGGAATATGATCCATCAGAAATCATCAAAAGCAGGCGAATGAAGGACATGGTCGAATGGGTTCACATGCACTTTGCTGATTCCATCAAATTGGAGGATATAGCAAGGGCGGGTCAGTTAAGCCGTTCGGAGACATGCCGTTATTTCAAGCAAATGTTGAAGACGACACCCATGCAATATGTTATCGATTATCGCATCCGAAAGAGCGTGGAGCTGTTACAAATCCCAGACTATAGCATTACTCAGATTGCTTATGAAGTCGGTTTTAATAGCACGAGTTATTTTATCAACCAATTTCGCAAAAGCATGCAAATCACCCCGTTAAAGTTCAGAAGGGAATTGGAGTTGAGGAATAAGGAGGGGATTAGACATTGAACAAAAAAAGCCCGATCCCCAAGTTTCTTACCAGTCTATCCATAAGATTTTCTCTTCTCAATAAGTCGCTATATTAGCGGCTTTTTTTAATCTGAAAAAAGGATTCTAACAAAAAAATATAGCCTTAATTCCCAGGTTATAAAATCTCCTACTACCACTCCCCAGCATATTTATTGCAGACCTTTGGAAAAAGGGGAACCCGTGCAGCGGAGGGATGGAATCGGACAAAGGAGCGAAGCCCCGAGGTGGTTTCTAATACACTAGCAACGTAAGCAGCAGAATAAACCTGAAGAAGCGAAGCGTTCGCCTTTGTCTCCGAATTTATACACTAGTAGAAATCAATCAAGAAAATTTGGAGACAACAGCGATCGGAAGGTTGGTCTGCTGCTGGAGTGCCCGCGTGTTTTTCCTCATACCTCACCCCTGAAAGTTTATTGCAGACCTTTGGAAAAAAAGGGACCCGTGCAGCGGAGGGATGGAATGGGACAAAGGAGCGAAGCGTTCGCCTTTAGCACCGGATTTCCTCCTTGGTAAAGGAGATTCAAGAAATCCGGGGATAACAGCGACCGTGGCCGATCCATCCCGAAGCGCCCGCAGGGCCCACACAACCTTTTTCCAACAGAATGTAATAAATTTGCACATTCTTCAAATACTAACCTAAATTACGCAGTAAAGGAGTGTTTCGGATGTCACTGACACCCACTCCAACGGTCTATGTTCGTTTGCGCAGCCGTATTCGCATCCAGAGGGGCCGAAGCGTCAAGCTTGGAGATGTCGCTCACTTGCTCACCTCTCCCGAAGAACAGGAAAGAAGGCTGCTTGAGCTCGAATTGCTGCGCCCCGGACCGGAGGACGGCAATCTAATCCTCATTGATATATTGCAGATCATTCCTCAGATCCGTCGGGTCTTGCCAGATGTCACCGTTGAATTAATAGGATCGGGGCACACACTTGTTGAGGTGGTTGTGGGAAGTGGCAAGCCTTCCAAATCTTTGTTTATCTTGGTGTGGCTGCTGCTTTTCTTTGGATCAGCATTGACTATTATGAATTTTCATGCGGACGTCAACATGCAGGAAGTTCAGATTCGAATTGTAGAGATGATTACAGGCCGCCGGGATGAGCATCCGTATCTGTTTCAGGTGGCGTATTCCATCGGGATCGGGTTTGGTATGGCCGTGTTCTTCAATCATTTATTCAAGAAAAAGTGGAATGAAGAACCTACCCCTTTGGAAGTAGAAATGTTCCTATATCAGCAAAATGTAGACAAGTATGTAGTGATTGAAGAAACCGAACGTATGCATGAAGAGGAACGCAGGGAGATGAATGCGGATGAGCGTTCTTAACGGAGCAATCAGCATTGTGCTGGGAATTGCGGGGGGAATCGCCGTAGGAAGTGGTGTAATTGCGCTGATTCTCGTGCTCGATATGATCCCCAGATTGGCGCAGCTTACGCGTACTTACGATAAAACCCATTGGTATGAAGGGGCCTTGATCGGAGGTTCGCTGCTCGGTACCGTTGCGGATTTTTGGCACTGGAAAGTACATGGCGTACTGCTGCTCAGCCCGATCATCGGACTATTTTGCGGTGTGTTCATTGGTCTGCTTGCTGCGGCACTCACGGAAGTGCTTAATGTACTTCCTGTACTGGCGAAACGACTGGGCATGAAATCTTATTTGTTTGGATTGCTGCTTGCCATGATTTTGGGGAAGATGACAGGCTCCCTGTTTGACTTTTTTGTATACCAGCGTTAGAACGTTAGGCCAAAGGAGGATGGGAAATGGACGTACGATCGGGCAAAGACGGACAGGACTCCAACGAAGTAGCATCCGAAGAGAAGATGCCTAAATCTAATTATCAGATTCAGGAGGAAGAAGAAAAGAAGGCTCACGAAAAGAAGAAGCAAAATGAAATGTCTGACAGTATTGAGGAATCGGTGAAATATTGGCAGGAAAACGACGATATCTCCCCTCGCATGAGTGATAACAAATACACGCTTCAGCAAGTGTTGGGACTTGGAGAGTCCTTTGATGTGAATATGAGGGAAATGGTCTTGGGCGGCAAACGCGTTGGATTGTTGCTGCTGACTGGATTTGCGAAAGATGAGATTTTGCTCGAGGTATTAAAAAGGTTAACCTATCTTACACCGGAGCAAGTGTCCGGACATGCGTTAAAGTCGTATTTCGAATGTTACATTCCTCATATTCAAGTTGAGCGAGTGGAGAAAATGAGTGCCGTCATCAACAAGGTCCTCACAGGCATGAGTGCCATGTTTGTTGAAGGGGATCGTTCCGTCATCATTATGGATACGCGCAGCTATCCAGTACGTTCACCAGAGGAACCTTCGCTGGAGAGAGTGGTGCGTGGTTCAAGAGACGGGTTCACGGAGACACTTCTGACCAACGTGGCGTTAGTGCGTCGAAGAATACGGGACCCTGGATTAAAATTTGAAATTATGCAGGTTGGGCGGAGATCTCAAACGGATGTCTGTGTTGTATATATTGACGATATCGTGGACAAGGTTCAAGTGGATTCCGTTCGTGAAAAGATCAAACGTGTGAATATCGACGGCATCCCCGCTGCCGATAAGCAGCTTGAAGAGGCGATTATTAACAAGGGATGGCACCCGTATCCGTTGGTTCGCTATTCGGAACGACCGGATGTGACGGCTTCCCATCTGATGGACGGACGGGTTGTTATTTTTGTAGATACATCACCCAGTGTGATGATTCTGCCGACGACTTTTTTTGACTTATGCGAGCATGCGGAAGAGAACAGACAGACAGCGTTTATGGGAACATATCTGCGCTGGGTACGATTTGGAGGTATTCTGATTTCGCTTTTCCTGCTGCCGTTATGGTTGTTAATGGTTATTGACCCTGCCATCAAACCAACAGGAATGGAGTTCATCGGTCCTCACGAGAATGCAAAATTGCCGCTGATTTTGCAGTTCCTGCTTATTGAATTCGGGGTGGATTTATTACGGATGGCAGCAGTACATACCCCTACGCCACTCGCTTCGGCCATGGGTTTGATTGCGGCCATTTTGGTCGGGGATATCGCTGTGAAAACGGGTTATTTTGTGAATGAAGTTGTACTGTATATGGCTATCGCCGCGATCGGCATGTTTGCAACCCCCAGTTATGAGCTTGGTTTGGCAAACCGGTTGGTCAGGTTGTTCTTGTTGGTGGCTGTGGCGATGTTCAAGGTTCCTGGATTCGTTGCCGGGACGACGTTTATAATCGTAGCTCTCACCTTGCATCGCTCGTACAACTCTTCGTATCTCTGGCCGTTCATACCGTTTAATGCAAAGGCTTTGGGTAACTTTTTGTTCCGTTTACCGCTGTTGGAGAATAAAAAACGTCCTTCAATCAATAAAACGCGTGACAATACCAAAATGGACAATGATCCAGACGGGAAACTGGAAAAAAGTAAAAAACACAAATGATCAGCCGAAAAATCCATTCTTCTCATTTTCTAATTTGATATACTGGTGTAAAATCATTGGAATAACAGCTGTTCCAGTATATAAAAAAGTGAGGAATGCAGAATATGTATTTACATGGTACAAGTAAAATAAATGCACAGGGGCATCTGGAAATTGGCGGAGTCGATGCAACTGACCTGAAAGAACAATTTGGAACTCCTCTGTATGTTGTGGACGAGCAATTGGTTCGCGAGCGCTGCAGAGAGTACATGGAAGCATTCCGAGCTTCAGGCCTGGGCTTCCAGGTGGCTTATGCAAGTAAAGCATTCTGCGTAATGGCTATGTGTGCTCTTGCTGCGGAAGAAGGACTTTCCCTGGATGTTGTATCCGATGGGGAATTGTTTACGGCATTGCAAGCTGGCTTCCCGGCTGAGCGCATTCACTTCCACGGTAACAACAAAACGCTGGAAGAGATCGAAATGGCGCTTGATGCAGAGATTGGCTGCTTCGTTGTGGATAACTTCAATGAACTGCACTTGCTGCAAGCTGTAGCCGCAGACAAAAATCGCAAGGTGAACATCTTGCTGCGTGTGACGCCTGGTGTTGAAGCGCATACGCATGAATATATCTCGACAGGACAAACGGATTCCAAATTTGGATTCGATATCGGAAACGGAACGGCATTTGAAGCTATTGAATTGGCTTCCAAGCAGTCTAATCTGGTATTGCTCGGAGTGCATTCACACATCGGATCTCAAATTTTTGAGGTTGAAGGCTTCCAAATGGCTGTTCAGCGCGTTGCTGAGTTTGCAGCAGATGTGTATGAGCGTCTTAACGTTGCTTTCAAAGTGGTTAACCTGGGCGGTGGCTTCGGTATCCGTTATATCGATGGAGATACGCCACTTGAAGTTTCACAGTACGTAAAAGCCATCACGGATGCAGTGAAAAATCATTTTGCCCAAATCGGCTATGCTGTGCCTGAGATCTGGGTTGAACCAGGCCGCAGTATCGTGGGTGAAGCTGGAACAACGCTTTACACCGTTGGAACGAGCAAAGATATTCCGGGGGTTCGTAAATACGTGGCAGTGGATGGTGGGATGACCGATAATCCACGTCCAGCACTGTATGAGTCCAAATATGAAGCTGTATTGGCTAACCGTGCAAATGAAGCTGCCCAGGAGACCGTATCTGTTGCAGGTAAATGCTGTGAGAGCGGCGATATGTTGATCTGGGATCTGGACCTGCCTAAAGTGCAAAGCGGAGATTTGCTCGCAGTAGCTTGCACAGGCGCGTACAACTATTCCATGGCCAGCAACTATAACCGGATCCGTCGTCCGGCAGTGGTGTTTGTCAAAGATGGTCAAGGGGATGTTGTCGTACGCCGTGAGACGTATCAGGACATCATTCAGAATGATCTGGTACCTGAGCGCATTGCCAAACAGCCAGTTATCCGTTAATTGAAGTGTAAATAGTGGAGCATTATATGAAGAAGACAAAAAAGGACAATCCTTTTTTGTCTTCTTTTGCAATCTTTAGGCCAGGATTTCGAAAAAATCTTGCTGATTATTTTGCGATCAATCGAATTTCGGTGTACACTAAGAAAAGTGCTATAAAGCTTGGCCCAGGGTCATGCGTTCTGGCACCATTAACGATGGTCAATACGAAAGGAGTCATTTACATATGGCGAAACAAGCGAAAATCAAAATGGCAAACGGCGGAGAAGTTGTAATCGATCTGTTCGATCAAGAAGCTCCAAACACAGTGGCAAACTTTGAGAAACTGGCTAACTCCGGTTTCTACAACGGTCTTGTATTCCACCGTGTTATTCCGGGCTTTGTAGCTCAAGGCGGCTGCCCTAACGGTAGCGGTGCAGGCGGTCCAGGTTACACAATCAACTGTGAAATCAACCCGAACAAACATGAGCGCGGAACATTGGCTATGGCACATGCAGGCCGTAACACAGGCGGAAGCCAGTTCTACATCTGCTACCAACCGCAACCACATTTGGATGGACAACATACTGTATTTGGTAAAGTAACCAAGGGTATGGAGTTCGTAGACGCTTTCGAAGGTCGCGACAAAATGGAAACTGTTGAAGTTGTAGAAGCTTAATCCATAAGACCGTACACAAACCGTTTCGCAATTAGCGAAGCGGTTTTTATTTACACTTAAGCTTATTAAAAGTTAGTATGTGACAAAAAGGAACAAAAAACAATTGATTTTTTGGCGTTAAAGTGCTAACATCCAATTAATAACGCAACGAATCCTTCAGGGCAGGGTGTAATTCCCTACCGGCGGTGATGCAGTATGTGAGGATATCTATCCAGCATTGATGCAAAGTCCGTGACCCGTCTGCCTGTGGCAGATGGCTGATCTGGTGTAATTCCAGAACCGACAGTATAGTCTGGATGGGAGAAGGAGAGGGTGCTGTCCTAATGGGCCGCATTCCGCAGTAGTGTTGCTGTACAGTTTGTGACGAATTCATTCCTGTGCAGGGAGAAATCCGGTTAATTCCGGCAATCTTCATACATATGCCACATCATAGAAGCTCTTTACCTGTAATTGAAGTTCATTAAGGTATGTGTCTGCTTTCACTTGCCTGAAATGAAGCTTTGGGCGAAGTGTTGTTGGCCTGTATCCATACTACTGCTGGTGACACATGTCTCTCATCATCCCCATCGAACGGTTTGTTCGACGGGGATTTTTTATTGGATATGGAACATGCCTCTCTGTTGGAAGGGAGGTCTATAACTGAGATTTTAACCGTGGGGTGAACGGACTTGGAAATGATTAATGATGAATTTTATATGGCGTTGGCACTGGATATGGCAGAACGGGCACAAGGACAGACCGGAATCAATCCGGTAGTAGGTTGTGTCGTTGTAAAAGAAGGACGTATCGTGGGCCTCGGAAGTCATCTCAAACGGGGGACGGGCCATGCAGAGGTTCATGCATTGAACATGGCGGGCAATGATGCAGAAGGCAGTACAGTGTACGTTACACTTGAACCTTGTAGTCATTATGGCAAGACTCCACCATGCAGCGAACGCCTTATTCATGAAAAAGTGAAACGTGTCGTCGTATGCTGCGAAGATCCGAATCCGCAAGTATCCGGCAGAGGCATCAGCATGCTGCGTCAACAAGGGATTGAAGTCGAAGTTGGTGTACTGCGTGAGCGCGGCAGACGCATGAATGAGAAATTCATTAAATACATTACAACAGGTCTCCCCTTTGTGACTTTAAAAACGGCCTCTACACTGGATGGCAAAATTGCAACTCGTAGTGGGGACAGCAAATGGATCTCCAACGAGTCGGCTCGGGAAATCGTGCATGCCCTTCGTCATCGACATCAGGGCATTATGGTTGGTGTTGAAACCGTGATTGCAGACAATCCGGAGCTCACGACAAGATTACAAGTGGAAGGCATCAGCCCGGTGCGAATCGTAGTAGATTCCAAGCTGCGTCTACCTGTAGGCTCCAAAATCGTCAAGGATGGACTTGTACCGACATGGGTGCTTACAACGGATGAGGCGAGTCCTGAAGCGGCTGAGCGGTTGGAAGCCTACGGTGTGGAGATTATCCGCTGTGGTCCTGGACCACGTGTAGATCTACTAAATGCACTCAGCAAGCTCGGTGAGCGTGAGATCGGATCGATTCTGCTTGAAGGCGGGGCACACTGAATGGGGCCATGCTGGAAGCGCGATTGGTAGATCGACTGCTTATGTTCATTGCTCCGAAAATTGTCGGAGGATACGATACGCCAGGCAGTTTCCGCTTCGAGGGAGTTGAGCGCATGAGCCAGGCGATTCAATTACATCAGCTGGAAATTGAGCAAGTTGGAGATAATATTAGCATTGGCGGAATTCCGGTTTGGCCTGAATAAATGAGCTTGTTATAACGAAATAAATAAAGGAGGTGGCAGCATGTTTACCGGTTTGGTGGAAGAAGTCGGTCAGATCCGGCGTATTGGTCGGAAAGGCGAAGCGATGGTCCTGAATATCGGAGCTTCCGCCATCATGAACGACTTGAAGATTGGCGATAGCGTAGCTGTAAACGGGGTATGCTTAACTGCGACAACTCTGGAGGGTGATGGTTTTACTGCCGATGTGATGCCTGAAACTTATCGACACACCAATCTCAGTCAATTGCAATCCGGCAGCAAAGTCAATTTGGAGCGAGCCATGCTCTCAGGTGGTCGTTTTGGCGGGCATATTGTTCAGGGCCATGTCGATGGTACCGGAGTCATTGGCAGCATTACTCGTGACCAGAATGCGATTGTTTTCGAGATTAAACCTGATGATACGCAGTTGTTTAAATATTTAATACCCAAGGGGTCTGTAACCCTGGATGGAATCAGTCTAACGGTTGTGCAAACTTCACAGACTGCATTCACAGTATCCATTATTCCACATACGATTGGTGAGACTGTATTAAATGTCAAAAAGACAGGAGATACCATCAATATCGAGTGTGATATTCTGGGTAAATATGTGGATCATCTGCTCCACTATGGTAAGGGACATCAGGAGAACGGTGCAGGTAAGCCGCGAAGTATCAGTGAGGATTTTCTCGCTAATCACGGATTTGCTTAATTCATCCGTTAAATACAAATATATTGAAATGGAAACTGGAGGGGGACCTATGTCAGAGCAGTCCATTCTGAATTCTATAGAGGAAGCTATCTACGATCTCATGCGGGGAAAACCCGTCATCGTGGTGGATGATGAAGATCGGGAGAATGAAGGCGACTTTATCGCTTTGGCCGAAAAGGCTACACCTGAAGTGATCAATTTCATGATTACCGAAGGCAGAGGTCTGGTATGTGTTCCCATTACGCAGCAACGTGCTGACGAACTCAACCTGAAACCCATGGTTCAGCAAAATACAGATTTTCATGGGACGGCGTTCACCGTCTCTGTAGATCATAAAGACACCACAACGGGCATCTCGGCACATGAACGCTCCATTACCGTGAAAGGTCTAATTGATCCCGAAGCGAAAAGTGGAGACTTCCGCAAGCCGGGCCACATGTTCCCACTTATCGCCAAAGATGGCGGTGTACTGCGGCGCGCCGGACATACGGAAGCGGCTGTAGATCTCGCCATTATGTGTGGTTCCTATCCGGCAGGTGTAATTTGTGAAGTGATCAAGGAAGATGGCACGATGGCCAGACTTCCGGATCTGCAGGAGATCGCTCGCAAGCATGATCTGAAGTTGATCAGCATTCAGGACATGATTCGTTATCGGAATGAAAAGGAACAGCTGGTTCAACGCGAAGTGGCTGTACGCATGCCAACGGACTTCGGTGAATTCCAGGCGGTTGCTTATACAAATGCGGTGGACAACAAAGAGCATATCGCTTTGGTTAAAGGCGAAATTGACGGTTCCAAGCCTGTTTTGGTCCGAGTACACTCCGAATGTCTCACAGGAGATGTGTTCCATTCTCATCGCTGCGACTGTGGTCCGCAATTCGATGCAGCATTAAAACAGATTCACGACGAAGGCAACGGCGTTCTGCTTTATATGAGACAGGAAGGCCGCGGTATTGGACTGATCAACAAGCTCAAAGCCTACAAGTTGCAAGAGGAAGGTCTGGACACGGTGGATGCCAACCTGAAGCTTGGATTTGCCGCCGATCTTCGTGATTATGGCATTGGAGCCCAAATTCTCAAGGATCTTGGCGTTCGTCAAATTCGGTTGTTAACCAACAATCCGCGCAAAATTAAAGGACTTGAAGGTTACGGGCTTGAAGTGGTGGAGCGAGTTTCGATTCAGATGGAAGAGAACGAGGATAATACGGTCTACTTGCACACGAAGCAGGCGAAGCTTGGTCATATGTTGAAGTTCGACGATATCGAGCAGAATGAAGAAAAAAACTGAGCAGCTTTTCTGATGGTAAAAAAGAGTTGAAATATTTTGCCCGAAGTTCAGCAGTGTACATCATAAAAAATAATTAGGGAGATGACTTGAATGCCACACTTTTTTGAAGGACATTTGGTATCGGAAGGATTAAAATATGGAGTGGTCGTAGGACGTTTTAACGAGTTCATTACTAGCAAATTGCTTAGCGGAGCGCTGGATGCGTTCAAACGTCACGGTGTTCAAGATGATGAAGTGGATGTAGCCTGGGTTCCGGGTGCCTTCGAAATCCCGTTGATTGCACAAAAAATGGCCGAAAGTGGCAAATACGATGCAGTCATTACGTTGGGAACGGTGATCCGCGGTTCAACGACACATTATGATTATGTGTGTAATGAGATGGCTAAGGGTGTAGCCGCAATTAACCTGAAAACAGGCGTGCCAACCATCTTCGGTTTGGTTACGACTGAGAATATCGAACAGGCCATCGAGCGTGCCGGAACAAAGGCAGGAAACAAAGGCTGGGATGCAGCTACTGCCGCTATTGAAATGGCGAACTTGACGAAACAGTTAAAATAGTGCTTATTTAATATAGTGCCCTGCTCTGCGCAGACGAAAACGGGAGACCGGATTCGGCGGCTTAGCGGGGGTTTTTATTTTTCTGGCGGGAGGATTCGTCTAGTGACGGTAGTTACATACAAACTGGAGACTTTTGAAGGGCCTTTGGATCTGCTGCTTCATCTGATCGATAAGGCAGAGATTCATATCCAGGATATTCCCATCAGCGATATTACCGATCAATATATGGCGTATCTGCATTCGATGCAGGAGCTGGAGCTGGATATTACGAGTGAATTTCTGGTAATGGCGGCGACACTTCTGTCGATCAAGAGCAAACTATTACTGCCCAAACCACCGGTAATCGAGGACTTTGAGGATTATGCATATATGGAAGATGAAGATTATGATCCACGTGCAGAACTGATTGCACGTCTGATTGAATATCGCAAATACAAGGGAATTGCGCGTCACTTGCACGAACGGGAGTGGGAACGCAGCCTTATTTTCTCCAAAGAGCCCGAGGATTTGCGACCGTATATGCCTGTAGAAGCACAATCGAATCCGGTCGAGGGTTTGCATACCTCGGATCTGATTGCAGCCTTCCAGAAGGCGCTGCGCAAAGCGGAGAAGCGTACAACCGTAACTCGCATCCAACGGGATGAGATTTCGGTTAAGGATCGCATTCGCGATGTCATCGGTGCGTTGGAAAGTATGGGACCGGGAGGCAGGCTGTTATTCTCCAAGCTGCTGGATAACCAAATTTATCGGCATGAGATTGTCGTGACCTTTTTGGCGGTGCTGGAGCTGATGAAGATGAAGCAGATTGTCTGTTATCAGGAGCGGATGTTTGAGGATATCGTTATGGAGTGGAGAGGGGAAACAAAGAATCATGGATTTTCCGAAATTGAAATCGATTATTGAAGGCCTGCTGTTTTGTCCGGAGAAGAAGGTCTGAGTATCAAACAAATCGCCGAAATCGTGGATCAACGTACCGAACTGGTGTCGGATGCGATAGAGGAAATGATCGCTGAATTTGCCAATCAGGGACGTGGTGTACAAATTCTTAAAATTGCAGGGGTAGTCCAACTAGGTACGTTACCGGAACATGCGGCTTATTTTGAGAAATTGGCCTATTCTCCATCACGTACCTCTTTATCCCAGGCAGCTTTGGAGACACTCGCTATTGTGGCGTATCGTCAACCTATCACGCGGGTAGAGATTGAGGAAATCCGTGGTGTGAAATCCGAACGCGCCATCCATACGCTTGTGAACAAGGATCTCATTCAGGAAGTGGGACGAGCTGAAGCGATTGGACGCCCGATTCTATACGGCACTACCAAGTCTTTCCTGGATTACTTTGGTTTGGCTTCGCTCAAAGATCTGCCTGAGCCAGGATTGTTTGAAGATTCCGAAAATCTGGAGGAAGAAACTCAGCTGCTCTTTGAAAAATTGGATGTGCAGCATGTGGATCTGGACCTGGACAGTTCGAGTCTGGAAGACGATGCAAATACAATCGATATAACTAATCAAGATGATCCTATGGATTCATAACGTTGAAGCTGGATCGATCCAAAACCGGTACCCTGTCGGGGTGCCGGTTTTTTTGACGTGTTATCGGAATGGCTTGCAAGGTGATGTTTCAAAGAATAAATGGAATTTTCAGGTCGGACGTGAATTTTTTCCTATATAGAGTGTCATACTAGACGAGAAAAGAATTGAGGGCTTGGAGGTAAGGCCTGTGTGGATTTGGCTTGGAGGAATCGGCTTGTTGATCGCACTGCTTCTTGTCGCAGTCCTCATCTCGTATGTTCATGTGCATTTTACATTCAGGAAACATAATCATGATGATTATGCCAAGATTACGGTTCGTCTGCTATATGGCATTGTGCGTATTAACTATGAAATTCCCAGCATCGTCTTTCGTAATATGAAGGAAGGTTTTCTGGTGAAGACGGAGCAGCGAATGAGTCATTCGAGGGAAGCCCAGAGCCACGAGCGTGTTAACAAACGTAAAGTAAAAAAGTGGGCTAAGGATGTAAAAGTCATGCTCAGGGCAACGGAAGCATTGAAGCTCTGGATCAAGCAAACACTTTCTCGTGTACATATGACTGATTTGTCCTGGTCTACCCGCGTTGGCATCGGCGATGCAGCGTATACGGCTGTTCTCATAGGTTGGGTGTGGAGTATCAAGTCCATCATCATTGGATACCTCTCTTATCAAATCCATTTTGAACAAACGCCAAAGTTACAGGTTGTGCCTGTGTGGGAAGATGAAATGGAGTTCCAAACCCAGCTGGATTGGAAGCTGAAAATTCGGATTACAGCAGTCCTAATCGCAGGAATTACGTTGTTAACCCGGGTGCTCCAGGTTGAGGGAGGATGGCGTATGTGGTTAAAACTTTTAAAAGAGCAGCGGCGCAGACGCAAGCTAAAGCTCAAGAGACAACACAGCAAAGCGCACACATAAGTATGTGAATTAGCGGATATTTTCCACAGTTTGTTCCAACTGGCGGGTTTTATTTTAACGAGTCAGCAGTTTCAAGTTTAGAGGTTTTGTTAAATGGCTGGCTTACATAAGTCCCTTCAACTTTGGGGATGATATGTTTAGATCAAACCTAGCTTAAATTGAAACTGGAGGGAATTTAAATGTCAGATCATCCAATTCAAGGCTTAATGGAAACCGCAATGGAAAATATCAAGGCCATGGTGGATGTCAATACAATCGTGGGTGATGCGGTTGAAACACCTGACGGTACAGTAATCCTGCCAATTAGTAAAGTGGGATTCGGATTTGCTGCCGGTGGCAGTGATTTTCATGTGAATGAAGGAAGCAGCAAAGGGGGAAGCGGGGAAGCAGTACGACTGAACATGCCAGCTCCGCTTCGGTGGCCTCACCATTTGGAGGCGGAAGCGGGGGCGGCGTATCCATTCGTCCTATCGCGTTCCTGGTGGTTGGCAAACAGGGCGTTCACATCGTTCCGCTTGACAATTCAACTCACCTGTTCGAGAAACTGATCGATTCCACCCCATATGTGATGGATAGAATTCAGGACATGTTCCGCAGTCGGAATACAGCACAAACTCCAGAGTCAGGCATTCCTGTCACACCTGATCCTTCTACGTACAGCTAATGATTCAGCGAAGATCCCTTCCGCAGCGCATATGCGAAAGGGATTTTTGCTGTTCACTTAGTGGAATGCTGAGGAGAATAAACAAAGGCAACAACATCTCATGAGACTTATCCCCTTGTTCCGCCTAACCTAAACATGAAAAAGATATTGAAGGGGGAAGGCGATTTGCAAAGAGATACGATCTTTACGGTTTTATGTGGATGGCTGTTGTCTGCCATGGTGTACTTGGTTGGAGGGATGGATCACCTGTTTATTGCAGTAACGATTTTTGTGGGGTTGGATTACATGACAGGTGTGTTATCTGCTTGGTACAAAAAGGAACTTTCCAGCAGGGTTGGATGGTGGGGACTTGCTCGCAAGTCACTGACATTTGTATTCGTCATTATTGCTCATCAACTGGATATAGTTTGGGCAATTCCAACGACTTTATGAGAGATGCCATGCTGATGTTCATCATCGGTACTGAAGGAATAAGTATTCTCGAGAACATGGGAAAATTAGGACTTCCTGTACCGAAATTTATCACTTCTGCTCTTTTCAAGCTTCGGGGTGAGGAAGATCAATCTGAAGGGAAGGAGAAGATGTAATGATTCCGATTACCAAGGACTACATACCTGTTAATAAATATAGTCGAGCGGGAATGAAACTGAAGGCTAAACGAGGAATTGTTATGCATTATACGGCTTCTCCAGGAGCATCGGCAAGAAACATTAGTACATATTTTGCGAGCTTAGCACAGCAAATTGGGAAAGGTCGTTATGCAAGTGCACATTACTCTGTAGATCGAACTTCCATCTATAATAGCCTTCCAGATGATGAACTTGCATACCATTGCGGGAGTGAGACGTATACAAAGGAAGCTTTATCCCATCTTGGAACATATCCAAACAATAGCACAGTGGGAATTGAAATGTGTATTGAGAAGGACGGCAGCATTCATGAGGATACATTTAATAACGTTGTAGACCTTGCAGTATATTTGATTAGTGAACGTGGCTTTCCCAATGTGTTCTTTACACATAAAGAAGTTGTTGGGTGGAAGGAATGTCCATTACCTTGGATCAAAAAACCTGAGGAATATGAAAGATTTAAGCAAGTAGTCAATTCTAAATTAAGTCCACTTAAGGAAGAAGTGGCTACGGAGGATGATGATATGAATAAAGTGCTGGATTATGCTCAATGGACATGGAATGAACTTGATAAATACGTAGGAGATGCCTATAACGACAAAATCATTGACGAATGGGCATGGGTGGAGAAAGTACGCAAGAAGAAGCTCACCTACGGGGAATTGCTCATGTTGAAGGTTTTGATTGATGAACGCAGACGCCAAAAAGCTTGAGAGGACGATAAGGTAAAGAGAGGATTATTCGCAACGTTCATTTAACCAATCATTAAAATGAGCTGCGTCTTTCAAAAAATAATAATTTTGTATGATCACAATTTTGGTAGGATGTTCATGCTCATATTGTGAGTGAAACAAGGTTGAATCCACCACTCCAATTACAGAGTGATTTAAATGGTCTGTAACATGTTCTAAACCTGCTTGGTTCATATAACCATCCTTTCGTTAAATAGGTCATGTTGAAGAAGGAGATATCTGTGATGTCTCCTACATGTTCTATACGAGTTCAGAGGATGGATGTTAAGCCGTCTAATGTAAATTAGAAAAAAGTAGAGCCCCAAGTCCAATGACTTGAGGCTCTACTTTTTTGGCTTCGTTTTCCAAAAAAAATATATATCCGGTCAATTCTAAATACTGAAACTGTGTAGCTAATCTTGTAAAAAAGCGGAAAGGGCTTCATCTGCAAAATCGAGTTCTGCAAAGGCTCTGCACACTTTCTGGAAGGATCTAATGGTATTGGTTTCGTATAAAATGTTAATGGGATCGAAACCTAGCATAACTAGCGAATCAACAAGTTCTGTCTGGTCCACTTCGATATGGTGCAGTGCTTCAAGCATGGTTTCAATGACTGCTAAAAATAGAATTGCTTTATTTACTTGATCCATACGTGTTGCTCCCTTCGTTAATTCCTTTTCTCCTGTCATTCTGCCAAGGTCTATTCTTAGAATAAGCAGGGTGAGATGGAAAATAACGCGAAGCACATAAGCAAGCCAATATAAACTAAATAAATCTGAAATGAGGGGAGAACAAAAAAACAAAATAAAAATAAAAGGTCAGATGGATTTCAATGAATCTCCCCTAGTATGTAAGATTAGGCGTTCTCGTTGACCTCATTGATGATTGAATCAATTAACTCATCATCAACCAATGTACTGGCTTTTTCAAGTGCTGATAAAATGCCTTGCGGATTATCAAAAAAAACATTAAACAGAATGGGAGCGACGTCGTCTATGTTAATTTTCTGAGCTTTAACCATACTAATCAGAGCAACAACGATTTCGTGCCCCTCAACATTGCCTTCCATGAATCTATTTCTTAAGTGAGTTGCCACTGCTTCGGTCTTTGACTGCGAGTACGCCATTACATTCCCTCCAACGATTGAATAGTCTAAGTAGTGCTCCTCTTTTATGCAAGTCTAAACCAGGTTAGATTAGGAGTTATCTTAACAATAATAAGTCAGTTAGTTCAATTTATCAATAACTACTACAGCAATGAAATTTCACATGAATCCTGTCTATATACAACAAAAAAGACCCTAGAAGGGTCTTTTTTTTGGTCTTCCTTCCCAATAATCGGGAAATCCTTCGTAGTCCCAAGCGTACAGATTTTCGCTGTCTGCCTGAATGGCAACATCTGCTCCTGAACCGAAATCAACACCTACAGAGCCAAGTTCTTTTGCTTTAATGGCTAATACTTTGCCAGGTGCCCCTGCACATACAAGAGCCAGTTTCCAAGGTGTTTTTTTATGGATGTTTTCCATTTCTTTAGAGGCTGCGCTCACATGAGACCAAGAGGGACAGTCCACTGTTGCAACGATGCCTGTCCAACCGTAACGGCGTTCCAGAACTTCTTTGTATTGTTCGGCCTTGGCTCCACAGATGAGTATGGGCATGGTTTTGAACGTTTCATAGAACAGCTTAAACCGGGCGATGTAATTATTTTCAAACGCATAAAATGTCTTCTTGGGCTTAATCTTGTAATACGCTAGACACATATCAAACAAGGGTCTGAAATACCAGTGATCCGTCTGAGTCAAGTGACCAACATAATCGGCTTCTCTCAGGCAATGTACAATGATCTCTCTCGCTCCTGCATTGGGTAGCGTAATGCCACAGTATGTGGGATCATTCACCCACCCGTAATGGGATTGGATGAAATCCATGGTTAGGACAGTTCCATGGGCCAGAATAGTATTGGAAGCATCCCCGAATCGAACGGAAGCATGAGGTTCTCCATCCGAAGCCTTTTGGAACCAGTTATGAATTAATTCAACGCTCCCAAGCACGCTCTTCACCCTCTTTCGGATTGAAATGATTCAAGTCCTTGTTGTACATCTCCATCATCTCCTTCTTTTATAGAATAGAAGAAACAGATCATTCTCTCTCCTCTTTCGTGTGAAAAGTCTTTTTTGTTGGATACGCTGAAGATTGGCGAAGAACAGTCTACACTATGTGAAAGGGGAGGGATGAACGGTGGCTGACGTATTCATAGGTGCTCCTGTGAGAAACCGGGCATGGATTATGGAGCGGCACTTGCAGTCGCTCAAGCAACAGACAGTAAACAAGCGATTTTTTTACATTGTGAATGATAGTGAAGATCAGACAGAACAAATTTTAAATGATCATCAAATCTCGTATATGACTTATAACTTGGGCAAGACATGCGGTCATTTGCGCGGTCAATACTCCTATCACCATCTGGCGCAACTAAGAAATATACTTTTGGATGAGTTTCTGAAATCGGATTGTGATTATCTGTTTTCCATTGATACAGATATCATTATTCCTGAACAGAGCCTGGAGCGCTTACTCGAAAATGAGAAGGACATCTGTGCCATGCTGATTCGAAATCACCCAAGATTAAAGGCTCATAATGCAATGATTGGTGGAAAGCACGTACAAAAATTCAGCGAGGGCGTAATCCCCGTTGATTTGACAGGTGCCGTGTATCTGATTAAACGCGAAGTTATTGAAGCGGGAGTTCGATATGGTTCACATCCGATTGGTGAGGATGCTCCTTTCTGTGAGCAGGCTCAGCAGCTTGGTTATGGACTATATGTGGATACACGGCTTCGTCCGGTTCATGCCTATGAGGAAGGAGTGGAGTTGGTTGCTGAATTGGCTGGTACATAGAAGTAGGCAAAAAAACGCATGTATTGAAAGCATTGAAATGACGATCATATATCCACCTGCACTCGATTGGAATCTGTTGTTTCAACGTCCACAGCAATTAATGACCGCATTCTCCAAGATTCCAGGGGTGCGTGCTATTTTTATTAATGAAGAAACGTATAAGAAACAGAGCCGTCCGATTGAAAAATTGAATGACGACCTCTTCCTTGTGCAAAAGGGTATTAACTATGACCATCTAGTCAAAGGAAAAAAGGTACTCTGGTTCTCCAGTCCAGGTCAGTATAACTATGGGGATGGTCGTAATTTTGATTTTACCGTATTTGACTACTTGGACAATTCAGCCGATGAATTTGCGGTGTGGAAGGATTACATTCCGAAATGTTTTGAACGAGCAGATCTTATTGCTACAACGGCTAAGGTGATGTACGAAGCTCATAAAAATGACGGCAAACCGATCTTTATGTGCCCGAATGGGGCGGATTATGAGCATTTTAAGAAAGCGCGTGTATCACTCCCAATACCGGCAGACTTCCCCGAAGTTAAGGAGAGACAAAAGGTTGTGGGATTCCATGGGGCTATGGCTTCATGGGTGGACTATTCACTTATTACCGACATTGCAGACAAGGGATATCATGTAGTTCTGATAGGAAACAATGCTCTGTATCAAAAGAACATTGTGCATCCGAATATAACTTGTCTTCCACATAAGGATTACAGAGTTCTTCCGCCTATATTGCCCAATTTGATGTTTGTATTGTGCCATTCAAACTGACAGAAATGATCCGTGGATGTGACCCGATTAAATATTACGAATATTTGTCTGCGGGCAAGCCTGTTATAACGACTCGTATGGAGGAAATCGTCAATAAATACAGTGATGTAACCTACTTTATGGATCGCCATAATTGTGGGCAGATGCTTCAGAAAGCAATTAGTGAGAACAGCGAGGCCAAAATCGCGGCCCGTGCAAAGGTGGCAAGAGCTAATGGCTGGGACAGCAGGGCTATGGAAGCTGTCAAAATGATAAATCAGGTGATAGGAGGCAACGCGGATGAAACAGATGTTCAAACGAATTTTCGGTAGCCAGGCGGCTAAGCCGCCAATTGAAGTTGAAAAAATAGAGGTTCAAATGAGTGAGTTCAATTTTGAAAAATATGTGCCCCAAACCAATACAACCATTGTATATCTGCCTGCTATAGATTTTCACAGTGAACGATTTGGGCGTCGGCCACAACGACTGTTAAGAGAACTTGCGGCGATTGGTTATCATGTGATTTATATAAATTCCAGTGATGAGTTTTATCAGGTGGATGCATTGGAGTATCCTCACCCTGAGCTTCCGAATTTTGTCGTGGCTCGTGTTGGTCAGAATGTTCGTCCGTTGTTTCAGGGTGAAAGAGTCATCTATTGGGTGAATGACAGCCGCTTGGCAAGTTCGGTCGAGACATCATATCCTAATCTGGTTGTATTCGATTCACTTACGGATCCCGACCGATTTGAAAAAGACAAGCACAAGATGGAAGCTGTTGCTGACGTAGTGTTTATTACACCAGAGCGAATTTATGAGCATGGAAAATACTGCTCTCATGTTCATCTGATTACTGCCGATGAATTCGAAATCAAGGAGCGAGCAGAACAGATTGCTCAAATTATAGATGAATTGCCCAATAGACCGGCCCCTCTTATGTAGGGGTCTTTTCTGTTTATTTGATCTTAATAGAAGCTGTTCAGCTTACAGAGAAATCCCGTTTAAACTTTCGTTCAACGTATTCAGTGATATGTGTTAGGGAATGAGATTAGCGTTCTACACTATGAAAAGCAGAGACAGCCACCAGCCAAACTGCTTGGAGGAATGAAATTCTGATCTTTTCAATCCTTCGACCAGCCGCAGGCTCATGTAAGTCTCGGTAGCTAAATAATGATATTACAAATCTAAGGAGTGGACTGTTCAATGGCTAAAAAAATGATTATCAAAGGTGTAGGTACATTCATGGCGAAGCGTTATCCTACAGACCCGCTGGGTGCAATTGAAGTAATTACACTGGGTACCCTGCAAGATCTGAAAATTGACCTCAATGTAGAGCTGGAGGACATCTTTGGGGGTGATGGCCTGTTCGCCATCGACGTACTGGTGAAGTCGAAGTCCATTGAAGTATCTGCTACAGATGCTAAGTTCGATCTGGATGCGATTCAGCTGATGATGGGTTCAACCGTACAGGAACAAGTGAAGTCCTACGTATGGGTTTTGAATGAGCAGGATACTGTAACTACTGGCGCAAATAATTCCGGATTTGTTGAAGTCAAACCCAAATATGCAAGTTCAATTTATGAAAATAACGGAGATATTACGGTTCGTCTCAAAGACTCTAACAAGTTGCTGAAACAACTCAGTTCAAAGGCTGCAGCTGTGGCACCGGATGAATTCTTCTATGATGAAGCAAATGATGTTGTAGTTCTGAACGCTGCGCATATCAGTAAAGAAATTGTGCTCAACTACAAACGCGAAGAAGTGGTAGACATGGTTGATTTGCTGGTTGACGAAGTGCCTTTCCCAATCTCTGTGATTCATCATGGTACATTCCAGCAAAAAGATGGCTCTTTTGCAGGAGTTGAAACCGAACTGTACATGTGCCGTGCCAAAGGTACATTCAGCATCAATGCTCAGCGCGCTGCAGCATCGGCGTCTGCGATTTCCTTGCAGATTCTTGATCCTGAACGTGCAGACGGCAAATTGGGAAGCATCAAACGCTTTAGCGCAACAAGCAAAATCTAAGATCTCATACGATGTTCCATTGCTCCTGGCAAGGTATTTTACGGTGTCTGTGTCCTCCCCTGCACAGACCCTTGCCTTGCCAGGTTCTTTATTTTACAGGGGAGAGTATGTTCAGGGGAGGTTCTAATGATGGTGGAAACAGAACAGGAAAAGGCTGAGCGTGAGCTGGCGGAACAATTGAACGAGGAAGCTGCCGAACGAATCAAAAATGATCCGGCGAATAAACGGGTAACCCCCGAGGAAGCCGAAGCTGCTGAACGGGCATTCTTCGAAGATGATGAGATTATAACACTGCGTGATCGGCGGAAGTACCGCATCCCGCCATGTAACCTGAAGGATGCACGTCGTCTGATGAAACTGCTGAAAACGGTGAACATCGACGCCATTATTCTTAACTTTATTCCAACAGAGAATGATGAACTGGATGCAAAACGACAACAGGACTTATTTGATGTGTTGGCTATGGCGTTTAAAAACTATCCGCACATTGTGACCAAAGATGAACAGGGTGAGTATGTCATTAATCGAGAATATCTGGATGAGTACCTTGATTTAAATACGGCTCGAAAAGTCATTGATATGCTTATTGGTCTAAATGGTCTAAAAAAGTAGAACGCGCCGAGGGTGAGCCTCTGGAGGGAACCGAAATCCGTGATGAGGAAACGCAAGAGCCAATTCACTGGGGAGAAATCTTCTTTACCCTTCACAAGCACTGTGGGCTGAACAAGTGGGAGATCTGGGAGTACACACTCCCTCAGGTCGCGGAGCTGTGCAAGTCAGCCGAGAAATATATTCAATTTGAGGTTGAATTAATGACGGCACCTCTTCGCATGTTCGGTGGCGGCAGAGGGGAAGAGGAAGTTGGGGAAGATGGAAGTATTAGACGTAAACGGACCTTTGATGACGCGGACTACACAGAAATATCCGAGGATGACATCGGTTTGCTTGCACAAGCACTTGGAGGATAAGTGAGAGACGTCCCGTTTGCCTACACTAAGGTAGAACGGGATTTATGTATAAAGGTGGTGATGAATTTGGCTAATACAGAAGAACAAAAACACTCTTTAACCCAAGAGATATTAACGGATGTGGAACAGTCTGATATCCGAACCGCAGACCTGAAAGATGGAAATCGATCAGGCATTCAATCCCTTGTTCAGCGTGTTGAAGAGATGAGGGACGATATGCAGTCCCAAATGATTGCAACGTTAACCAAGGATTTGGAGACATTTTATCGTGGGGCTTTCAATGAAATGAAAGATCTGCCGGAAGCTGGTTCACAGGAGCTATTGAACTCCATGGGCAACATGATGAAATATATCTCCTCAGGCAAAGCCATAGGGTACTCACCCACTATGCTGAAGGAATCACTTGAGTCGTCACGTCAAATGGATGACCAGATGACCAAGGCCAATCAAAATTTCGAGATCAGATCATCAGGTCAGACAGGTCAAACAGACGGGATCGTCAAGGACCTGCAACGGATTGCACTGCAGCATGGCATGGATCAGGAGGATGTGGGTCTCGCATATCGCATTGGTTCCCGTTCCTATGATAATCCTGAGGAAGCCACAGCCTTTGCTAAAGAAGTCGCCAAGTTGAATTCGTTTGACAATGTGGATGTAGAGAAGACTGCTACGGGCTTGGAAGGTATTTCCACTGCTTGGGAACTGAGTGGTTATGATCTATCCAAAGTGACGGACATGATGCTTAAGGCTGCAACTATCTCACAGATAAACATCCAGGATCTGATCAAGGCCATGCAACAAACGGTGCCTGCATCGGGTGAACGTGATGGTGAAGTAACAAAAGAAGATGCTCTTGCCCGTTTCATGGCTACGTCTTCATTGTCTCTTCAGGAGAAAGGCCATTCAACGAGTGGTGGTTTAGCCCAGGATCAAGCATCAGTTGGCGCTCTTGAGGAGCAACTTAAGGCAGTTGACGAGAATAAAGCTTCCATGGTTCCGCGGACAGAGACAAGAGATAACTTGCAATTTCGTCAAAGCCAGTTCCGTACTGCATTCCAAATCTCTACATATGAAGCCATGAAGGGGTTGAAAGAGGATTTTTCTGGGCTCCAGACCTATCTTATTTCGTTCTTGCGATTAATTGGAGACCAAGCCAGCGGTATTTCAGATCATATGGAACTGATTAATCGGATTATGGAAGAAGCAGGTGTTCAAGTGGCCTGGGACAAGTTCGCCGATGTGATGAACAAAGGAGAACAGACACGTTATGGTATGGGTGATACAGGTACAGTGAAGAGCGAAAGCTCAGGAGGCAACACATCCTACCCAATCGGAGTTGCTGATGTGCACCGTGCGGGTGTAACGCAGGAAAGGGCAAGACAGCAAAACCGTCTTCGTGCTCAAGGTACCCGTAAAGCGGAGATACAGACAAGGGCAACTGCCAAGCAAGAAGAAGTGTTCAAGCTACATACTAGACGAGATGAACAACAATCACTCTATGAGCAGGCAATCCAGAATGGGAATTCAGCAGCTTCTACCTTTCACGCAGGGGAACGTGACCAAGCGGAGAAGGAAGCCAAGGCCAAAAGCAGGGAACTTCGTCTGTTGCGTGAGGAATTGAATTCACTCGATGAACAGATCGCGAAGACAAAACGGAGTCTTGAATTTCTAAGCCGTGAGTTGGATGAAAACGGAAAAGCGATTATTCAGCTTGAACATCAAGCGAGAATGCTGATGTTGGCGATGGATGATATGGATCTGGATGCTGTGGAGCTTCGAAATAAGTTGTATTTCCTGAATGCCGAGTTCCTTTATGGCTCAACCGATGTTCAGCGTTACGAATCCGAGATCCAGAAACTGCGCAAACAATCGATTCTGTTAAATGATGTGCTATCCAAATTAAGAAGTGAAGTGAATGCCCTGAATGCCTCATTCAGACAGGGATCAATGGATGCTGCGGCATATATCTCCAAATTGAAGGAGCTTGAGCAGGCTCAATTGGCAGCGATGATGAACTCTTCTGGAGGAATACTGGTCGTTCCGGGTACGGGAAGTGCAGGTGCCGGATCAGCTGCAAAAGATGATAAAGATGAAGCGAAGAATAAAACCTTTGTGGCTCGACATGAAGACCTGATTAAGGATGTCATGAAAGATGCGATAATGGATGAATTCAATCCGGGGGGCGATTCCAAAAAGGAAAATCAAAAGACCAAAAAAAGGGGCCTACTTTCCAGATTTAAGGACATGAAAGAGACAGGCAATCGTAAAGCATTTTTTGACAGCAATGCTCCGACTCGTGATGAAGGTGGAAATATTCTTCGAGATAGACAAGGTAATTTGATTACTCAGCGTGCTATCAATGCGGAGCGTGCTGCACGTGGGATTAAAACACCGGGAAAACTTTCGAAATTAGTGAAAACCGGCTCAAGGTTCTTAAGACCTTTAAAAGCCGTACCAGGGCTTGGTGTTGCAATGGGGGCCATGGATGTAATTACAGGCCTTGTTGATCCGCTTAGCAATATGGGCAAGTCTGAAGCGGAGAAGCAGAATATTCGGGCTACAAACAAGGAAGAGTTGGCAAAACAATTCAAAGATGTGGAGCAGTCATCTTTTATAGGGAAAGTATGGAAGGGACTTAACCTGGGGATGGATGCCGCTATATCCGGGACAATGAGTACGGTATTTGGAGACAATGCTACCAATAACAAGTTTGGCGATTATGTGGATGGATTCAAAGCTTTGTGGACTGAAAATGGCGGAGATGCGGTCGAGAAAAAGTTGGCCAAAGAGTATAACTACGAGCAAGAGAAAAAAGAGTCGCAGCTTCAAATGGACAAGGAGTCCGGCAAGGCGCCTGAGCAGAACGCTCAACCACAATATGTGCAGCCTCAGATTCAGTACATTCCTGCTGCTGGCGGAATGGGTACCATTGCTAACGGGTATACACCTCAGCCGCAAAGCAATGGCATTGATGAAATGATCGCCAAGATCAATCGTCAGCTCAACAAGTCAACAAGTGACAACGAAACGAATTATCAAGTTGCTCGATCCCGTCTGTTAATTAGCGGTGTCCGCGAGGATTCTGGCCAGATGCGCGCTCTGATGGAGAAATATTTGCAAGAAAATATCAAGTTTTTTGATAAGGCGATTGCTAGTTTGCAGAAGACGTATGACAAGATGGCTGAGGGCAAGGAAAAAGACGAACTCGGTCTGGAGATTAATGAGAAGAAACAGCAAAAGGCACAATCAGAGCTTGAACTGAACGGTGTTAAAAACAGTAAAATTGATGAACTCAGACGCAAGATGAATGATCAGCTTGAGCTGACACAGTTGGATTATGACAAACGAATGTACGATCTTTTGGCGGCCAATGGGGGTAAGGAAGATGCACCAGAATTGATTGCATTGAACAAATCTCGTGCATCTGAGCTGAACTCACAAATGAGTTCGATCAAGCAAGAATGGCAGAATTTGCTGAAAAGTGGCGTGTTTAAACCGGGCTCGGATGAATATATGGAAATTTTTAAACAAATCCAATCATTGGGTGTAGAACAGTCCAAGAATCTGGCCGAAATCAGCAAAAAAATGGATAAACCTATATCTACATTCAACATTCCAGCAGGACTTAAAGTCATGGATTACTTTGATTATATGACGACAAACAATACACATAAAAGTGTGATGGTTGGGGCGGGCGATGTCACGGTGCATGTGAATATCGACAATATGACTGGCAGTACAAAAGATGTGGAGAAACTGACGTCTTCACTGGATAAGACACTACGGCAGAACAACCCGGGTCTTGTAAACAGGATGGCTAGTAATGTCGGTGCAAGAATGGGGAGCAATTATCCCGTATCTTTTATTAGGTAAGGAGGGCATCTGATATGTCACAGCAAGACCCGTTTGGCTTAGTTAATGACCGGTATAAAAGAAAGCTGTATGTCGATACAGGGATGAAGTTCGAACCTGTGATGGGTCGGATTATTGATCCGTACTCTTCGCCGTCGCCCAATCCGCAAGTGAGGGAAATTAAAATGATTAATGCTCCCTCGCATTTCCATCAGATGGGTGTGTCTTCGTACAAGTCCATCATTAACATCCTGTTTAAAGACAAGCAGTCCTATCATGACTACGCCATGTACGTAGGCTGGACGCACAAATTTTATGATGAAAAGGGCAATATTTATGTTGGTGTTGTAGAGTCCATCAAAGTCGACCCTATCTTCTATCATCAGGATACGATGGATAAAGATCAGAAAGGGTACAAGGTCGAACTGACCATGACCCTGATCAAAAAAGATGGATATGACCGCAAGAGTGCGGTTCAGTTTCAGGATTTACAGACGACGGAAGGTAAGAATCACTGGGCAAGACATTCCATTGAACGCATGGCTGATTTGGGGCTGACTGTTGTAACAGAATTGGACGGCACACCCATTCTATACTTCAGGCCGGAAGATTTTATAACCAGAGCAGAATTTGTTACTTTCCTGATGCGCACCAAGCGTCTGTTGGAACGAACAATTCGAGAGTAGGGTGACCTACTCTCTTTCTGTCTATTCTAAAGATAGGGGGTGTTTATCATACGAAAATGGGTTGATGTAAACGAAGGGGACTGGTTCTATAACGATGTTATGGAAGCCACGAATATGGTTTTGGAAGATGGTGAAGTCTTTGTTGCGGGGATCAACTATAACAAGTTTGAGGAAGGCAAGCCTTTTGTATATGAGGAAATCAAGGGACAAGCGGGGAAACCTCATTTAGTCTGCCTGTTCTGATCAAGCCGACAGATAACAATCCACTGTATGTGTTTATTGATGGTGTTCAAACGATCTACCAAACGGCTGAAACCAATAGCAAGGGTTTAACGGATGTAGAGTTGTATACCGGTGTGAAAGCAGGTCAGGTGGTGTCCTTCTGTAGTTATGGAGAACCGTTGCTGGACAGTGATTGGAAGAGGCCACCCGTGTCCTGGACTGGAGATCTGCCCAGAGCTGCACTTAGTGCAGCGACGACATATTTCTACGATCCATTCAGTCGTAATCATCAGGAATATTTGTATGCAGCAGGGCAGCCGCTTCGCAGACTCAGTATTCCTTCCGAGGTATGGGCAGATACCATGGGGGATGCAGCGGCAGTAACCAAAATTGCAACAAAGGCAATCGGTTATCGAACAGATGTCTATTGTGTCAGTCCTGGGGGATCAGTGTTTCTTCCCTTTAATCTGAATGGTGTCACTTGTAAGTTCAACTATTGGACGAAGAATAGCGGTGGCGCATTCAAATTCAAGAGTGAAGACATTAAAGCGACAACCCTCAAGCCGGCATACAATAACTGTTTCTTTCCTAAAGCGATTATACAGCGGGGAGAAGCCTTTCATCTGATTAACAAGCTACGCAAGGTATTCTATGCCAGATTTACGGACAAGGAAGCACCAACGACGGGTATAAATGAGCCTATTACGGCATTTCAGGGACAACGGGTGTTTAGACTTAACGGCAATTATCCAGCAGGCAAAAAGAAACTTAAAGTTACAGTGAAATTCAAAGAAGAAAAAAAGATAAAGTCCAAGAAACTCCGGCTTATTCGGAAATTGACAACCATACGGTTGTCTTCAATCAACCTTTCTCAGAAGGCGACGAAGTGACTTTCTATTATCTCAAGGATGTGAGCGAAAGGTTCGCAGACGTCGGAAAAGATTCGGCCATTTACTATCAGAACAAAGATGAGCGAGTCGTACAGAACAAGGATGCATTCTGGAAAATGGCTGTCTCTGAAATGGAAGACGAAACATTTGCCAATAATGATCCGCTGATTGCAGGCATCAATATCAAGAAAAAGGTGGATGGTGCAGCAGTGGTAACGAATATGGGCAGGCCTGTAGGTGGTACGGAACCGGATGAGACATGGTTTTTGGGTAACTCTGCTATGACACGGGCTGAAGCCGTGGCCTTCCTGGACCGATTCATGAAGTGGACCATTGAGCGATTCAAGTAAGGGGAGATAATATATGATTCCAATTTCGGATGAGGTTATGAATGTGCTGTCCCAGCGTCTGAAGCTGGGGAAGGAGCACTTCCCAATATCCGGGTTGAAGTGGACAGGCTGGCATTTATCCCGGGACGGACAGAAGAGTTCAGGCATATGGTTTCTGAGCTAGTACCTGTCATCAGTACACAATCCGTTTGGGTGGATGAGTCGAGTAACGGGATTTATAATGGCTCGACCGAAGCTACCGCCCAGGATATTTGTTTTCCGATCAAGGGTAAAACGCTGATTACCACCGAGGTTACAGATGAATTTGGTGCTCCTCGTAAAAGCGCGTCAAAAATTCACCGAGGCATCGATTTATGGGAGCAGATCGGAACGCCAATTCTGGCTGCATGGGCGGGAAAAGTAGTCCGCATATCCCGGAATAAACAGAAGGTGCCGGTAATGCCGTGAATATAAGACATGATAATGGTATTATTACCAAATATTTTCATTTGAAAGAAATTCTCTGTTCGGTGGATGATGAAGTAGCTCAAGGGGCGGTCATTGGAACACTAGGCAATACGGGTGGCGTATATACCAATGGCCATAAGGTTTCTGCTGCTGAACGTGCAGCGGGTAAAGGGAGACATCTACATTTTGAAATTTGGGAAGGGGTTAATCCAACAACGAAAACCGGAGAAGGTGGTAAGGCGGTTAATCCCAGATTATATCTGAGCGGACAGCGCAAACTGCACGGAAATGCGAAAACAACATTTACTGATGTAGTGCCGGTTCAGGTTGAAGGATATCCAGGAGAGATTAAACTGAATGAGAAATTTGATAAACGGAACTGGTATGAGAAAAGCGTTTATACAACCGGATTAAAATTTTCAGATTACGCCAAGATCGAATCGGGCTGGACCCTGTTTGATTCAGGAGGCAAGTTGCTATATACGTTTGAAGGAAAAGCCGCGGTAGTCGAATTTGAGATCAACGTGACTAAACTGAGCATGCCTACTCAAGGGCTTCTTAGTATTGGAATGGGGACTAATTTTAGTGAAGCGGCCGGGGATTCTTTCGCTGTGGTGATTGATGGTAAAACGTATGCTTATGTCAATAAGTTCACCGGGGCATATGACCTGACTAAACTAACGGAATTGAATAATATTGTGATCCCCGCAAAGGCCAAAAGCATCAAAATTAAGGTGACTTATGGGGGCAAACAAAACGCCACTGTTCCAGCCGGCACAGTTCCTGCTACGAAGGTGAAATACAAAAAATTCGCCATTGATTATATTCGTATACAAGAGTTGTTGCCTGCTCCGTTGAAGAATCAAAAGAGTGA
The DNA here is from genome assembly GCF_052244825.1 of Paenibacillus sp. 1A_MP2. Classification (NCBI taxonomy): domain Bacteria; kingdom Bacillati; phylum Bacillota; class Bacilli; order Caryophanales; family Paenibacillaceae; genus Paenibacillus; species Paenibacillus sp. 1A_MP2. The sequence goes on from NZ_JBQQCS010000001.1 coordinate 2,958,647, forward strand.
AGAAGGACTTGATCCGTCCAAAGGCTATTATCAAACGAATAGCTATGAAGGTTTTGTCATGAACAATAGGCCAGAATCGGATTTTATTCAGGTTGGATCTTTTGTCTATATGGACACGCAAGTTCTTCCCAATATCATTAGTGCCGAAATTGATGATCAGTTTGACTCTGAAGCCAGGGAAGCACGGCTGACCATCTCCAATCCCAGAGGATTCTTTTCACCGGACTATAATCCTGCCCATTTTCCCGAGCTTGGGGGCGTCCCATCTCCATGGTCTTATTTTGCCAATGGATTCCATGTTGGAGTTCTCAGTGAAAACACACCGATACGCATTTACATGGGCTACGGTCAGCATATGATGCGGGTATTTACCGGATTGATCGACAAAGTCGACATTAATGGTGAGGGCTCTACCCTGGAGATCACGGCTCGAGATATGTACAAGCGCATTATCGAGAAAGTCATTTCGGAGAAAAAGCTTATCCAGAGGTAGATGAGATTGATAATGTGCCGGATCCGGTGCCGCCTGCAGCGGTAGGGACGGACCGGACATCAACCATTATTCAGGCTGCCCAAGCTCAAGCTGCAAATTATGGTGTACCGGATCACAAATTTTTGCTTGCAATATGCAAGCATGAGACCGTACTTGGCACACAAGGCATGGGTAAGGAAGAGAACGGCAGTTTTATTCTTGGATACGGAATCCCTAAGAAGGAATACGAAGGTATTCAGGAGCAGATGAAACGTGGAGCAGAACGGATGTCCAAAGCACTGGCTTCCAGAGGGAAGAAAGTGACTTCCAAGGCGGATGTACTGTATTTCCATAATGGAGGAGACATCGCTCCAATGATCTGGAGTGAAGATCGTGATAATTGGGTGAACAAGGTATGGACCTTTTATCAGGAGATGCTCGCAGACCCGGCAAGCTGGACCATTACATCTACATCCACACCGGCGGTTACACCGACACCAGCTCAGCCTGTGGAACTTGAAAAGCCGGCCTGGGTTAAATCCACGGTTGTACTAGATCTGGTTAAACATGCAGGTATGGTGGGGTGGAGGGCAACCAGTGAGGATCGCTCTTATCCTGACTATGTGATCGACGAGACCTATCTGATTGAGGTGAATCAGAAGACGGGCAGAGTCATTGTTCCGGTACCGGGACAGGAGGGTGAGTTTGAAGTCAAGGATGCAAGTACGGTACTTACGCCCAATGGATGGCTTAATCCATTCATTGAGGAGTATGGCAAAACGTTTGAGCAATGGTCCGCCAAAGTTACGGAAGCCGTTCAGGATATTATTTCGGAGATTCCTTATCGAAGCTACTGTGACCGTTATGGTACATACCGATTGGAACGCTTGAATTATGACAAACCGGTCGTTGCCGAGTTTTCCGAGAATGACAATCTGATCTCCATTACCAAATCGACGGATTGGTCCAGAGGAAGAAGTCACATCGTGGTTATCGACTCGAATCAGCAACAGAGCAGTTTTGTGGACAAGGAGATCTTGCTCGAACTCAAAGGTGAGATCCGAACTATGGTGCTAGCGGTTCCTTGGGCGAAGACTGTTGAGGCCAAGAGGCAGGTGGCAGAGCGAGCTTTTTTTGATATGAAACGTATGTGCCGTACGCTACAGGTATCCATTCCTGCGAATCCTGCTCTTGATCTGCTTGACAACGTTATCGTGACGGATAAAACGACTACCACCCGCTCCGTTTACACGATTAAAAGTATCAAAACAAGCTATTCCGTGGATCGGGGCATGCTTCAGGTCATTGATATGATGTGGGCAAGAAAGGGAGTGATGGTGTAATGGCCGGCATCGTGAATGAAAATATTGTTTTTCCTGTGCTGGATCTGATCCACCGGGAATTACGCAAGTATAGCAGTACTTCAAATTCGAACAGTTCTCCTCTTGAGGGGGAACCTTCCGTTACATTATATCGGGAACACATGCAGGACCCGGACAGGGTGACTGGAGCAGACCTGTTCTACGAATCGGAATGGAAGGTTTCAATCTGGATGAAGTTCGGCTCTGAGGATGAAGAAGACTTTCCTTCCGGGGTGGGCTATTCCCACCCGGATTATGAATACTACAAATATTTCAGGTTAACACAGGTGACCGCCCGCACATTTGATCCAAGTGGAGATTCGATGTTCACCTACAATATTGGTCTAAATTATGATGACGACGGACGCTTAACTGGAACGAGCGTAAATCGTATATAGCATGTAGGGGGTGGTTCCATGGCATTTAATGTTTCTTACATCGCGGGTGGCGTCATCGACAAAGTGCGCGAGCTGCCGTACCCACACTTCAGTAAAAAAACGATCCCTTTCATACGGGGACAGATGTTGGACATTCCGGCGGCCAAGACCACCAAGTCCGATACGTTTACTCTGGCGTATGATACGGAGTTTCTGAGCATTGCGTTTGCTGCGAGTCACTACTGTGTCGGCGATTACTGGGAACTGACGATCGGAACTGAAAAGGTGTGCCACACCATCTATGCGAAGGAGCTTCCTGAGTCGGTATCCATGGGTAACAGTTTCGGAATTGTCTACCCGATTCCGGCGGGAACGATCATTAAGTTTGACTTCTTCAACGCGGTGGCTGAAGCCAAGTCGGTCTGGTACAACATCAAATTTTTGAGATAAGGAGGGTGACGATGGCACTGCAAAAACCGCAGACGAACTTTGCCGCCTATATTGACGGAGAGTCGGAAGCACAAAATCTGATCAACACGTTGGCCGATGAGATTGTGAGTGCTGACATTCCCAGAGCAGAAGGCGGGATTGACGCAAATCGTTGGGAAAAAGTCTATGAGGCTGAACAAGATTATTGGGTAACATACACCCCAAAGACTCGTCCTAACATTCAAGGGAAGTACCTTCATACGGATGGTAACTTGTATGACGTGGTTAAAATTCCTGACTACAGTAAACTTAAATTCAAGAATGGAACACCTGCTGTTGAAAAAGATGGATTTCTCTATGAAGTAAGGTCAATTTATTGGGATCCAGTCGTAGAGGGCAGCGAAGTTCCTAAAGTAAGAGATAAGGATTATGGTAACTACAAGACGGGAAGAAAGATTCAGGTCGTTCAGTTTTCTTATACTGATAAGATGGGAGATACTATTTTTGTAGATGTTCCTAATCAGCTTGCAATTTTGGTTACAGATCTTACTAAACCTGATGGTGTTTCTGCGTATATTGTAAAGCAGAGACAGACTCTTAGTACCGGTGAGGTAGTTTATTTGGATGACTGGAATGAATTCGAACTGGTTACGGAACTTCCAGATGACTGGAACTATGCTCTGAAGACGGCTTATCAGTGGGAGTATGTGAGATATTACGATTATTATAGTCCGTGGACAACGTTAAAGAACAGTCTCGTAGAGCCTAGTAAATCCAAATATACGTTTACTGAGCGTTATTATACTGCTGATCCGGTCCATGATGTGCCTTCAAGAGTAGTAGTTAAAGGTACACCAACGGTACCCACAGGAATTCCTGTTCGAGAGTACTCCGTTATGTTTGAGCAACCTACGAATGACTGGAACTACATTAACATTTATTATGGCGAAGACTTTGAGGGTATTAACGCAAGTGGAGATTCGTCGACCACATATACAGGGGCTTGTGATCCAGCTACGGTTAAACCGGGTTTAACGCCTATAGTAATAGATCAAGCCAAAGCACAAGCAATCTATGAGATGTGGAATACTGATACGATTGTCAAAACTTTCATCCCACCATCCACGAAGTGGAAGTTGGACTACGACGGGAAAACAGAAATTGTCAGCCCGGCGGCTCGCTTTTTCCATGGGCGAGATTCTACAACGTCTTGGCTGCCTAACAAAAAACGCAGACCAGATTACCTGGTAGCCTACACGCTATCGGTAAATAATGATCGGGTTATCGTTGTTCTTGAAGGTGATCCTTCACCGAATATCCACAGCTATTATCGAAGTTTTGGATACATAGGCAAAATTGTTCCGTTCAATGACTTTGACCATGGCGGGAACTTCGGGGTTACGGTTGGTATGGGTGATTTGCGGACGGATATGACAGGTTATACGAAAAAAGATATTTTAACCGACCTTAATCCGGATCTGTACGCCAAATATGGGGAGTACACTTCAAATGGCATGGATTCCATGTCCATGTTGAAGACACGGAGTAATGTCCTGTTCCAACGTTATTACCCGGCCTTTATTTCGCATCTCCCGAATTACCCTTCTGTCGGTACGCTTCCTCCGGGGCTGTCCAAACTTGTTGTCGATACGGACGGTTTCCAGAAGTCCCTCTGGACAGGAAAGTATCACGCCAGTCCAATCTACCTTGTTCATCAGGCTGAGGGGTATCGGGGATATATGGATGGTGTGGTCGCGATTTACGATCATAATCTGGTTAATCGTGATGAATTAATCGTAGATACAGAGATTTTGAAAGATAAGTCTAACCCTTCTCTGGGCACATGGACAGAAGTTTATAAATTTTTCAGTATCAAGAGCCCGTTGAACCTCTTCAAGCATTCACCATCACCAGACGTTATTACCATTGCATTTTTGAAAGAGATAAAATAAGGAGGACTACTATACAATGGCAAACTTTAAATATGTAGAGACAATCACCACTTCCCAGGACTTGTTGACAAAACTGAAAGAGGAAGTCACGGGCTTTAAGAGCTTCCCTTTTGAGTCAACTGCGAGTGAGACCCAGGAACAAAATTTGTGGGAAGTATTCTATGAGGAAAAGGACAGCAACGATCGCGTTCAGGAACTCATTCTTCGTGGAGTTATGACGATCGGTACTCAAGCAACTCCAATCACCAAAAAATTCTATGTTAGCTTCATCAATCACGCTTTGGTACCACGAGTCGTTGCACCTGTTCCGGCTTATGAAGAGCATAGTACTCTAACTGTACAGTTGCTTGAAGGACTCGAGGGCAGTGAGCCAACTACATTACCGGTTACAACCCGACCTACGTTCAAGCTGACAGGTCATCCGGTACTTTACCAATGGGCATTGGAAAACTATACACCAACGGATCGAAATAAAGAGAAACCTGTATATATGTATGTAAATGTCATGAACAACCGCTTGGCGATGGTTCTTGTTGCAGACCCTGCGGTGAACTTCCTTGATTACAAAAAATCTTTCCTGTATGCAGGTGCCTTGAAACCGTTCAAATACAACCTGAATGATGTAGACGGTAACGTGATGCTCACAGCCGGTGCCGTGATTGAGGAACCCGATATTTCTCAGATTGCCAAAACAGGAACATACTATTATGGTCAATATACTTCTGCAGGTAACAACACACTTCAGATGTTGAAAACTAAATCAGGTATTGAATTCCAGCAGCATTACCCTTCCTTTATTACACAAGCTCCACCGAAAGGTAAAGCGTATCTTGATCCGGAATTGGGGATACAGGTCTGGAACTGGAACCACAAGGCTTCCAGGCATCGAAATGGACTTCCAAATATCACTTGTCTCCAATCTATGTGGTTCACCCTTATGAGGGCTACCGCGGTCAATTCGATAACTGCATCGCAGTTACGAAGCATAATATCCTTCACCTCGATGAGTTGATCATTGATGTGGAAGGTAAGTCTTGGAACCAAGAAGTGTATCGTTACTTCGATACAGATACAGCACAGAACTTTATGAATCTATCTGCCAACCAACGCATGGGCGTGGCCATTCTGAAGGAAGTACGCTACTTGTAAGTTGAACTGAATGAAAGCTGAATCGTATAGATTCAGTGAGAGGGAACTTTCTGAGACTCCACTCAGGGGTTCCCTTTTTCATTGGAAGGGGGCAGTGACGTGAGTCAAGTAGTTAACCAGTACGATTTTACCGTAATAGATTATACGACAACTCAGTACGGCTACCTGTTCACTGTTGGAACTACAGGAAGCAGGCCTGAGGATTATCGATTTATATATATGCCTTACAGCCGTTATCCAAGTGTCCTGATGCTTGATTTCTATATGGCAAGATCGATTTCTCACGGGTTCAATCATCAACTTGTGGAAGCGATTCGCAAGGATCTTGAAGGAGAAGAACGGTTTATTGTTCTGGGTGATGCCAAACAGGGTAAAGAAGGCATTCTACCTCGCTCTTCAGAAGGAACGGGCTCGACAACTAAGCAAGGCAATATTATGGATTTTTCATTTGAGATGGAGAGATCTGCGTTAATTGAAGCTTTGGAGATGGATCATCGGCAAGAAGGTCATAGGCTAAATGATGAGAAAGTATCAGCCGTCGATGAAGATATGACAGAAGGCTGGCGGGTGGATAACGACAAAGAGCTGAAAATTGTGCGGAATTTGGGTCTTACCCGTAACTTTGTAAAGAATTTGGACAAGCTGGAGCCCGGCAAAATCAGTTTCAGGGTCAGTGATTTTGGGATGATTGCCGACTATGCAGATAGCGCAGAGGAAGACAGTCAATCCGAATTGGTGATTAAGCAATTAGTGCACTCCGTCAGAAATGATAAACCGGATATGGATGTGGCAGAGGTTTTCGAGGAAGTGAAGAAGAATATCGGACGATCAACGGAGAACAATTTTCTGTTGGAAGCACTCCAAGATAATCTTAGGACTACAGTACTCGGGGAAAGTATTCAGTCTCAGAAGGTGAGCAGACAAAATGTAGAGCTTCTGTATCAGGACTTGCTTGGGCAAAGGGAGAGCGGTAAGGAGACATTTACCGAGGAAGCTACCATCATCGGGGCGAGGATCTACAATGACCAGCAGTTATCTATTTTTTCAGAAATGTCTACAGCTTTTATACGCCGATTTCAGGAAATAAAGTATATGCATATTGATCGGACGAGCCCTCAAGGTACAAGAGTATATAACACTTCCCAGCTGGCTCTCATGCGAACGCTGGGTGGTGCTATACGAGAGACTACATTTAGTGGTATGACCACGGGGAAAATTGCTCAAGCGTTCAGGGACATTGAAGAGAGTATATTCCTGTCACAATTGAATCAAGCTACTCGCGACATTGAGTATGAGATGATGACTCATGAGAATGTGCTTGCCAAATTGAAGGACCGTCAATACCCGACATTTCTCCATACGGATATAAGAGGTGTACGCCAAGTCGATAAGAGACTTCATCTCCAAGATGATCTCGGTCAAAGCACCCGTGATCGATATCGATATGAGCCAGTACTTCGTCCAAGTGATATTCTCTGGCATCCGATGCAAGCTCAAAGAATTATAAACAAACATCCTTCAACTATAGAATCGGACATTATTTTCGCCAAAAGGGATATAGAGTCAATTACCGATGTGGAAAGGCAATTTCCATGGGCTGTTCGAAGTCATGCTGAAGATATGAACATCATAAATGATCTGACTACTGCTCAGAGAGTTTATCTGGAGAGCATGTATATTGAATATGAACGCCCTGAGGCTCGACGGATTTATGTGGTGCAAAGTACTGTTGATCGTGATGCGGATCAGGCTTACCGCGAAAGTACAGAGTATGGTTTCGTTTTCAGAGATCTGCAAGAAAGCAGACGAATCAGCAAAATTCCAGGGTATGTAGAAAGGGAAAGTACAATAGGTAAACGAGTGTTCGTAGAGGCTCTTGAATTACTTAGTAATCTTTCTCTAGGTGAAAGACAGAGTAAGCTCGAAACCTATATCGAGGAAAGATTCCATACTGCAAAATTAGAACAAAGGAAACTTTTTATTCCCAACATTGAGGAAAGTGCAGACAGAAAAAAATCCTTTAATGGTTATACGACAGAATTAACAACGGCAGAGAGAGCGCTGGCCCATGATTTATGGTTACCTGAGTTTGAGGAACATCTGGCTGAGAAAAAAGTGATACGTCCTTCCCTGTTCGAAAATTTAAAAACGTTTGGAAAGAACGATAATCAGAAGCAATTGCATCTAACAGATAAACCACTTGAATCGCACCGAGATCGTAAGAAGATGGATATGGAAGCCATTCTTCAGTCTATTCGAGATATGGGTCGGCCGACGATGATTCGAGACGAACTCTTGGACAAATTGGTTGGTGGAGGCTGGTTGGGGAATAAAGCGTACCCTGGATATCTGGACGAGGAATTCATCGTTGGGGAGATCTTGCAGAACAGTCCTGCTGTCATTCTGGAAATGATGATGGAGGCTGTGAATGATGATCGTGCTTCTAGTTACTTTGACGAAAACTTCCTGATTGGGGTTAGGGAACGGGTAGATGCGTTAATCGACTGTGGGATCTTGACAGCTGACAAAGAAGGAGCAAGGTCAGGTATTATATCCTTTAATTTCGAAGGTTCGAAGAAATCTCAGATTGGTGTTATTGGGAAGGAACTTGCAGAAGCATCGAAAAATTTGAGTGAAACAATACTTGAAGATGAATCCCTATCGGCTGAAATGAACAGACGTAGGTCCACTTTAGAGGCAGACGATTTCGAGGGAGTAAAAGTGAAGGAGAATCTGCATGGCGAAATTACGGAAGTAATTTATGGGGCAGATTTTAATGCAAGGCCGGCTATTATTGAGGCTGAAGATCCATTAGGCTACCTGATCCCAGGCGGGGGATTATATCCAGACGATCCGGCGTATCAGGGAAGTAAGGTTGAACGTAGAGGACAAGCCTCTGCCGAGTATACGGCAGGAGCAAAATTTGAACGTGATGGAGCGACTCTCGATCATGGTGTCATGGGTTCCAGCGGAAATCGTGAAAGTGTACTTCATACCGAATTCAATATGGGTGGGGCTTCCCGCGACCGTTATGGAATCATCAATGAAGAATACACACTGGGTGGCACGAACTTGCGCCAGATGCTTTTAAACACTGAAAATCTCATTGGAACACCAGTGCTTCGTGAGGGATATTCGAAAGAACATGAGGCTATGGGAACAATTCCAACAAGAGAAGCTCTATTTACTGAAGAGTACTCCATAGGTACAGCCAAGATTAGACAGTTGTATTTTAATGAGAGCTATTCTATTGGATGGATTGAACTACGCCAAGCAGCTATTGATATAGATTATTCTCTGGCTACATTGATATGGAGACCGTCTTTTCTTAGCAAGGATTATTCCATAAGCAGCGCAAAATCTCGAGATGGTGAAGCAGAGATTAGAAATACATTCGGTTCCTTGTGGGCAAGGGAAAGTGCGATGGATATTGAGTTTAATGCAGGAATGCGCCAAACTTGGGAATCGACTTTGGAAAGCGTCGCTCCTGTAGGGAACCGGGGAGATCTTTATGGTATGCTGCAAAATGAGGTGTCTCTGGCATTTACAGAAGTGAAAACTGCTGACCTTGACGATATTCTGTTGGCTGATTCAATTAAACGCGAGGGCCAATTGAGCGTTGATATCATTTCGGATAACATAAACAGATTGTCCTTCATGCTTGAAGAAAACCATTCCACAAGAATCATGAAACATGCATCAGTCCATGAGGTTGAGAGTGAAGTGGTTAAATTACGCTTCAGCCAGTTGGATGATGAGGCTGTGTACGGTGGCAAAGGTATTAGGGATGCGGACTTCATTGAACTGATTTATGAAGCGATAAAGGGTAAAAAGGATTCGACACTGGAAGATACCTTGGTTATAGGATCGAAGGGTACACGTATAGCCTTAATGGAGGAGTCCCTTCTTTCCATTCATCTGTATAGAGATACTATAAATTTCGATAATGATGTTGTCTTTGCCTGCAAGAATACTCAGGATGCTTACCTTCATGAGACAACAGAGAGCGTTATAGAAAAGATTGCTAATCTTGAAGAACAACTCGTAGCGGACAAACCGAAATATGGTTACCTTGATCCTGTATTGCCACTGGGCGGTACAAATCTGAAGTATGGTGATGTCCCAGTGGAATCGGTGGGGGCACAGGCCTCAGCTATGGAGATATGCCTATAGAAATAGTTGGCGGAACGAATTTGAAATACGGGGATGTTCCGGTTGAGATTGTAGGCGGCACAAACCTGAAGTATGGAGCGATTGAGAATGTGCTCTCAGCAGATAAGCCTCAGTATGGCAATATGGAAGAGGATCTGTTGGCCGACAAACCTCAATATGGACATTTGGAAGAAAATATTTTCGGATTGAAAAATGTTAAAGATTCATTTCTTCATTCACAGCTTCTCGGCTTGAAATACGGTAAAGAAGCTGACTTGATCCAAACTATTGATTTAAATAAAGATAGTAGATCAGCATTCCAGCATGACAACCTTTTCGGGAGGAAAGGTGAACGATGGGCACATACCCATGAGACGGTCGATGATGTAATGAAACTGCGAAATGGATCGCTGGATCAGGACATGTTATACGGAAACAAGGAGTTAAGAGAATCCATTTTGGAGATGGAACTTGTTGGATTCCAATATAAGCAGCTGGACCTAATCCAAAGCGAAGATGCTTATCTTAAAACGAGAGACGTTCATATTGAAGATGACTCGTTCATGAGCTCCAGAAGTTCTTATGACGCGTATAACCATCAATTGGATTCTGGAATGAACTTGTTAAGAAGCACGACTCTGGATTGGGAGCAACTTGCAGCGGGGAAAATAGATCGATATGGTCATTCACATGAAATGGAAAGTGGCGTTGCGGGTGAGCGAGACGGTGACCATTTCGATGGGATATATGGGACCACACTACAGAGGTTTGCTTTCTCAGGTGAGGAGTTAAGTTACGGAAATAGTCTTCCATACACAAGTTGCATTGTTAATGATGGCGAGACTTTTGGCAGCAAGTTAATAGACCCAGGTTATCTCAGTAAGAATGATTTTGAAGGGATAACTGAGGAACGTGAAACTAGCATAGAGAGAGAGTTACCGACAGGAATAGCCAATGCCAGACTATCTGAAATTGAGGATCCTGATCGGCTCATGGCTTCATTTGAAGAACGCTGTTCTCAAGTCATCACAGGTTTTATTTTCGCTGAAAGGCCTGAGAAAAGAGCAGAATATTTGGAACAGCTACACGCGTTTCTTCCTGAGAGAACAGCTCATCTCATGGAGATTTATCATGAAGCCAAGATGGAACCGCGAGATAGCTTCACACTGACTGATCATCCAGTGGGGCATCGTGAATCCACTGATGCTTACATACCGATGATGGATACGATGGCACAGGGACTTATATTCGATTACTCAGATGATTTACTGGATCGAGGGATGGATCCTGAAGATTGGGAGGGAGGCTTGGGCGTACCAGAGGACTACGATCCGAATGATCCGTTCAATGTATACTATCCTTACTCCAAGGATATGGATGCTTTGGAGCTATCCCAGTCTGATGACTGGAACAAATTCGGTAAGGGTGATTGGGATCGGGACCGATTGATTGGAAAGTTTTATTCCAAAGAAGATACGAAGGACATCAGTGGATGGTATCGTAATAATTTTCTGGCAGAGACCTACAAGTTCTCCGTTGACTTCAAGGTTGATACGGACACGGATGGTGACGGTGCAGGAATTATATTCAAATACTTTGATGAAAATAATTATTGGATGTTTATGGTTCACGGAGGAGACAGTGATAACAGCCTGGATATGAGGACACCGATGCAGTTATATAAAATCGTTGCTGGCAATCCAACTGCAGTAGGTTCTCCGATGCAACCGTTTAAGTGGGAGAAGAATAAATGGTATACATTGTCCGTATCAGTCATGGAAAACAAGCTCCAGATCTACACGGACTCGAAATTACAATATGATCTTACGGGCACCGATTAACTCGGTGCTCTTTTTGTCGTATAGAGAGATTGGGAGGTGATTGGTATGGGTCATACATTTGGTTTGTTCTCCAAGTCACAGAAAGGTGTATTGTTCGCGAATATGAGGGCGAAGATTGCGGACGAAAGTTACGACAACCCTAATAACCCTGCGTATTTACCGCAGAGTCCCAATGCACCAAGGAGCGAAACCGATCGGCATGGTGAAGAAAATAACCCTATTTTGGGTGATCCAGGTTACGGTCAAATCGGACGATGGCAGACGGTTCAATTGGATGCACTGGAGAACAGTATTGATCAAATCATTGAGCAATACCTGAGAGATAAGTCATGGTATGCGAGTGTGCGATGTCGTGAAGCGTTATGGAATATATACCGCAGGATTGAATGGTGGGTGGAACAACAGCAGCCCCCAGACAAAACACAATATCAGCGGGTACTGCAAATGATTAAAGATTGTATTCACAAGATTCTTGAAAATGCACAGAAGCCTGGAGGAAGCCATCATGGTGTGTCATTGCCAGTCTGTCCGGCACCCTATTACCATCATTTTAGTGGAAATTACTTCAATCATTTTGATGCTACCGTATATGAGATACCGCTCTTTTCGATGAAAAAGGATGTACCCTTCTCAAATAAATTTCCTGATTTCTTTAGATATGTCTCATCGACGGAGGATCAGGAATGGGTGACTGTTCACTCGGTAGGTAAAAATGAACAATTCGGTTCCGAAATGATATTGAAGCTCGATCTAGGGCTTCTGGAAATTGGAAACTCCTCCAAAATTACATTTAACTGGCGTGTGAAGCGTTATGGACAGATCAGGTTCAAGTACTTGGCTAGTTCCAAGCGCGGTAATGGCATGCTGTTCTATATCAACGGGCAGCAAGTCGGAGGCGAATGGAGCGAGAATAGCGGTTGGCAGGAAGCAGCGTTTACGCTGCAGCCAGGACAGATGTATAAGTTTGATTGGCTGATCCGTAAAATGCGCCCAGAAGTATGGCAGAACAATGGCATCTATATCAAGGATGTTGAAGTTGTTGAGATTGTGGATACACGCAAGCCGCCTGCGCCGAAGGATTACGATCTGGATGGGGAGCATGTATATGAGTATGGAAACTGGGTTGTAAGATCACCACAAAGTGTGGCACAGGCACATTTTAAAGGGCAGTTCATTATGGATGATTTGCGTAAGAAATCCATGACAATGGACCTGGACAATGAATGTGATGGTACGGTTTCATTTGCTTACAAAATGGGTGTAGATGAAGAGCCGTATCCGGATCATGATTATCAGTTGTTTTTTGACGACGAATTCGTTCAGCGGACCCAGCGTGGAGATGGAGATCATGGTAGCTATGCTCGCTCAGTGCATGGTGTGGAATGGATACTGAATGGGGACTATTCAGAAACGGAGGCCAATCAGGCCAAAATAGAGTATGAAATCGTTGCGGGGCCTGATACGACCGTGGACTTGAGAGGTACAGTTGAGGTCACGTGTCCTCCGAGAGAAATTGATCATTGGGAACCATTTCATCGTGGACAAGGGATAGGGAAATATGAATGGTACATGTCGGGAAGTCCCAGTTGGATTGATCAAGGAGAAGTATTGCGTCTGGAAGAGCCAAAGGAAGGGGATATGATTGCTCAGACCTCGGTACCTTTACAGGATGAGGGGTGGTTCATATTCAGTTATAAGCACCAGTTACGGCCTACTGAAGCGTTTGAGGTAGCTGTAAATGGTATGTCCGTTCATTATACAACGATGAATGGTAACGGCGAACAAGTACGTATTCCTCTGCAAGCTGGAAACAACGTAATCCAATTTCGAATCAGAGATAGTTTAACGGAAGAACCCTTTAAATATAAGTTGGACAAGTTGTTTACTTATGGTAATAACACGGGCAATACATACCGGACAACATCTCCTCTAGGTTCATATGTTGATGTGACACGTGGATGGGATGTAACTGATGCTGGAGCGTCTACACAAACAAGCGGTGATACCATTACATACAGTGCAGAGCTAAATCCTGGTGCCAAATTAAATATTAAAGAGCATATGCGTATTTATCCCGCGATGGATTACAATTATAATCCAAAAACGGGTGCAAATAGAGATGAAATGGTGTTTGATGAATTGTTCAATGATGAAGATAAGATTGATTCAAGATTAAGATTTATAGGAAGCTGGGATTGGAAAGAATTGATTCATGGTGATGGAGTGATGTGGGCGCAGGGACATGATCAGGAATTCATCTGCGAACTTGATGCGCAACTGGATAAGCCGGGTTACATATTCTGGCAATATGGTGGCGATTTTGATCCTGGAGAAAAATTGGAGCTTCAGGTAGATGGCATTTCCGTCTGGACAGGAAATCAATCGAATGGAGACGATGGAACAAACTGCATGTATCCTTTGCCCCCAGGCAGCCATCGTTTCCGTTGGATATATAGAGATGGGAAGTCGTATGTGCCTGGCGATGGTAACACAGGGGGATCAGGAAGCGGAACTGTCGGTGGCAACGGTAATGGTCAGTCCAATCAGCCAACCCAAAGCCCGTTTGGAGAAGTATGTTTTCCTAGTGGAATGAAAAATCATGAAATTCAGTATGGACAAAGTTCTTATTCAGGACGGTCTGACCAAACGAGTTGGTGGGGATGGAAAAATGAAGGAGCAACCTATGACGGTAGTCATAGACTTTTGGATGAAGGGAAGTTCATTACACGTGACTTTTATGCTCCTCACATTGGTAAAATTGATTATGTTGAGACGCTTAAAGTTTATCCAGTCCAAAATTTAAATACGTCGGGTTTGCGACCCATCAAAACTTCAAGTATGCAGATTCCGTATTATGCTGGGGACGGTGTGATCTATCAAAATAAAGAAAGTAATTATTATAGTTTAAATGTGAAAAATTTAAAACCAGGGACTCCTCAAACCGAATTTGATAGTCCTCATACCAAGATGATATACAAAAGGATATACTGCGATGGCGAGTTTCAAATAAATTTTAGATATATCTGTTATCTCAAAGATGGAATACAACCAAAAGCAAGATTCAGGGTATATTTTTATCCTGAAAAGGGCTCTAAACGTACAATGCTATTAGATGAATCTGACAACAGAGGTGCCAAAAACGGAAAAGTAAATTATAAATATATTACTCCCGTTGAATGGAATATAGCGGCTAATTTTACGGAAACCATTACAGATTTGAAAGCAGGTTATTACTATATTTGTTTTGGTATCACGGATACGAAGGAGGATTCTGATCAAGATTCAAGTGGTATTTTATATCATGCATCAATAAAAAATTTATCTATAAAAACCAAAGACTCTACTGGGATAAATGGGTGGGAACTGGTTTATCCTAACAGAAAAGATAGTGATACGTATGTTTTGGTTGATTTAATAGATAGAGCTACAGGAGCATCGATGTATTCATATCAGTATCCTGCAAGCAATGGCCAAGTTACAACATACCCTATGGATTTTTCTAATTATACGCAGCCTGGCAGGGCCTACACAGTTAAATATAGCTTGCACAGAGCTGCCGGCGGTTTTGGGGAAGTGGTCTAGATGCTGGTGGATTCACTCTCAGCGGAGGGCGCTTCAAAGAAACCTGGAATGCTTACTGTAAAGATGCTCAGGGACTATTGTATCGAGAAGGAGAGTCCCCTCACCCGGGAGAAGACTCGTGGAATCCACCTGGGCCAGGTACAACTGCTCCGGATGGTGGGAGCCACGCTTGGCTTGACGTCATTCGGTTATACAAAAATACGAGCAGAGCCTGTCCAGGCACAAGAATTGTCATTGAAACTTTCGAGGACGGTCAACTACTACTTCCACCACAGTACGTGACGAAAGAAGAGGACCAAATCATATCTATTGAAGTCGAAAATACATCAGATAAGAAAAAGAAATATGAAGTTCGTGTTAAATTCGAGCAGGGATGCGCAGGAGACGGTGCAATGATTTGGGGTGGTTCGTTGCATTTAGATGATATTGATAAACTTGATCCATCATGGGCAGAAGTGACCCACTTTGAAGTATGGGACAACAAACCGATCTGGATGGGCGGCTGTGATAACAGTAATATGCAAGTGAAAATTACTAGAGAAGATGGAAAGGTACTTCTAGATGAAAAGTATTACGGCAATGGTTTCCGTGGCTTTAATCTGAATGACCTGGCTCCCAAACCCTATAGTAAGTATAAAGTGGAGATTACCACAGATCAGAAGGGGCAGATCAGCGACTGGACAGGAAAGCGATATATGACCACCTTCCGGGTGCATGACTTCAAAGCCTATGAAAGATGGGTATGGGTACCTGAGCCATTTGATTGTCAGCTGGATTTTTTCATAGACGGAGAGTTAATCAAAACATTTACCAAAGAGGGTGGTTACTATACCTTCTCACATCCGGTTCCTAAAGGTAAACATGAATTCAAATGGGTATTCACCTCACTACAGGAAGCTGGCACGCGGAGTTATGAATACGCGAATTTGGACTGGATGGAACTGACCAACTGGATCTGTGATGACGTCTATGTCATTCCTTACTGCGAAGGCGGAGGTGGAGACCAGTGTGTAGAAGCACTCATCAAGTGCTTGCTGGAAGTTTGGAAAGCAAGGCCCAAGATGTGTGTGATCGGTAAACGTATCTGGCTATTCACGTAATGAAAGGAGGATCTTTATGGGTGTTGCAAGATTGAAAGAGTCGGGCAGGATTTACGAGGAAGACTTTGCAAATTCCAACTCCAGCCTTGATTTCAAATGGGAAGTGCTGCCTAACGACCCTGCCCGCTATGACGCGGGTAGAGGTAGCTTAGTGCTGAAACATGGCTCCGATCCACTGTACATGTTCTACAAACCTTTAACGGATATCAAGCAATTTGTGATGGATGTGAGGAACAGCTACAATCCTGATACGGAGGGGTGTTACGGAGGCGTTATCGTTTTTGTGGACGAGCATAATTTCATGGAGATTGAAGAGTTTCTGGATATGACTTTACCAACACCTTTGTTGAAAACTTATCCATGGATTCGGTTAGTACGGGACTACAACTATTATACGGCATATTGGTCAGATGATGGCCTGCTGTGGAACATTATAGGTTCAGTTGAATTGGCGGGAGCGCCCAAGATTGGTCTCTATTTAAAAGGGGATGGAGATCATCCAATGCAAGTTCAGTATATTCGAATCAACAAAGGGACGTCTGTTGCCGTAGATAATTTGACCAAAGGAACTGTGGTTGATCTGATTGACAAGAATGGCATTGTGCTCGAATCAAGAGTATGTCGGTCCGAAGAAACGGTTGTACATTTTGATATGGGGCAATATTCGTATCCGTTTGAGGGGAATTTCGGGGTTAAGCTTCCCGATGGCAATCGTTTTCAGGCCATGGATTCCATAAAGCTCTTTAGAGGTGACCAAATGTATTTCGAGGTTACTCCAGATTTATATTATAAAGAGTCAAATCCTGAAACAGGAGAAGATTTCGATGTGCTCCTTTATCCCAATACGGATCGTTTCCTTGGTTATTTAACAGCAGGTGGTTCTGCAACTCAAGAAGTTCGAATGTTCGCCAAAAATCCCATGATGTCAGGAGAATTTAGAGATGTAACCTTTGCGCTCACAACAGGCACGGAAAAAGTACAAATTGCTCCTGACGTTGGAGGTATCCCAGGTGCTTTCAGTTACTCAATCACGGCCTTTAGTATTTCGCCGGGAGCCTCCTATCCATTTTGGCTGCGAATGGAGAGGGAAGAATCACAAGACAGATATGCCTCCCAAGTTAAATTTTCTCTGCAAATGTATTCGACATACATCTAGCTTAATTTTGTTGAAACCATTACGTATAGATTATGTAAGGCAAGAATGGAGGTGGTCAAATGTCAGTAAGAATTAACCAGTCTCATACATCGTCCGCCAGAAGTCATAAGGAACTAAGTGATATCGGGGTTAGAACGCATACTGAGATTGATTCCTGTCTTGCAGAATTGGATGACGCCAGAGGTTCTGAGGTTAGTCTGGGTGATCGAATTACCCTAGTAGAAGAATCTGCAAATGTTAGCCGGGATAAGGTAAATGATCATGAGCAGAGACTAGGCGATGTGGAGACTACAGTTACTTCGAACATCTCGCGACTTGATGATGTTCAGAAGGACATTCTGACGGTAAGAGCAGATGTCAACGTCCTTTCGAAGAATCAGGATGATCATGAGAAAAGATTAAGTTTGGCAGAGATAGAAATTAAGGAAGCGCGTGGAGCAGAGTCGTCCATAGATCACCGGTTTGATACGTTGGAGAAAGCCGTTGAGGTTGTATCAAAGCAGCCCATTCAGGATCTCGGTATTACGAATCCAACATATCTGAGTATGTATAACAGTGTTCAAGTTACGATTAATGCCGGTAGAGCAAGTATCAACAAGGTTATTGTGGATCAATTTTCCCAAACATTCAGCATTCCGGACATCACGGCAAATACATCTTATTATATTTTTCTGCATGAGGACGGCAGGTACTCCTATAGTTTGAAAAAGAGGAGCCACAAGATGCCATAATTATTGGTGGACTTGATGTCGGGGTATCACCAACGACTTCACTCACGGCTATGGATTTTAGATATTTCCTAACCAAGGGCTCTATCGAAAATGACATGTCTGCACTAGGAGAACGTGTATCTGATCTGGAAACAACTGTTGGCAAGCATACCACAAAAATCGTTACACATGATGCAACGATCAAAGCCATGCAGACCGAATTGGAAACCACTTCAAATGAGGTTGTTGTTTCACGGGAAGATAAAAATGGAGTCGTCTATGATGCTCTCAAAGACAGACTCGACAACATGCAGAGCCGACTGGAGTTAGCTGAAAGCCGAGGTACCATGGAACATCAATCGGTATTTCACTTCACATCGTCTCCTAACAGCAGATTGTCGATTACCAGGGATTTTCAGGTACCACGATACGTGATTGGTTCGAATTCCGCAGAGGTATTTCTGGACGGAATACGTATGGATGTAGGAGACGATTACATTGAATATAGTGATACGCTTATTCGGTTTAGATTTGATGTGCCCAAGGAAGCCAGAGTAACTGTCATTGGCCGTGGGTCTGTTATTAACACAACTTCGGTAACGGACTATACCTACTATACCGATGGAAAAGTACATATAGAAAAGGTTAATGGAGGAATTAATCGTACTATTGAGTACTTCTATAGCATGGATGGAAACCTGGAACGACAAGAGATTACTGAAAGTAACGGACAGATCAAGTCTATTGAGTATCAGCGTGATCTTACAGGTAAGGTCCTGAGGGAAATTAACAATGGAGCTGAGTATTACGTGCTTCAAGGGGGAGATACCTTCGATGATACGGACATCCGCAGAAGAATTGATTTTCTCGAAGGATCTGCGCAGGAGCTAGACATCGTATATAACTATTATTCAAATGGTGACATCGAGTCCGAAGAAGTGTACTCTGTGAACGCAACTCCGCATCTTTTGAAAAGAACATCTTTTACCTACAATACGGACGGTACGGTTAAGACCGAAACCTTGATTTATGACGGCCGGGAGTTCATAAAGCATTTGAATATGACGCTATCGGTAATATCAAACAAGTAAAAATCAGAAAGGTTGTGATTTGAAGTGACGAGGACTGTACAGGATGTCAAATTTGCACTCCATACCATTATGGATAAGTTAGTGGGCAATAATTCGGAGCCGTTCAATACAGAGGAAATTGAAGTACTGATTTTCGCTTTTGAAAGCCATATTCTGTTTGATAATGTGGCACATAAGTTTTTGTCCTCGCTTAAAGGATTGGTTGAAATTTCAGATTTGAATTCAAATAAGAATAATGAAGAGCACACACCAGAAAGTAGAGAATTTTTATTTATTCAAGAAAGAAGCACGATGGTTAAAACTCTTCTTCTAACTGTTATTAAAGAAAGCATCCTTCGAGAAATGAGTATTCGATTCGGTAGTTAAGGGGGGAAATCATGGCTGAAAATATATTACTCGGACCATTACGAAGATATGAATTCTATTCTTACTGTAATAACTTTATTTCTGAACTACACAAGACCGTAACTCAAGATTTATATGGAGATATTCATTGGGAGTGGTCATATTATAACAATAATGAGTATGCCGTACCTAAAAGTTGGAATTCTACGGGGCGGACTTCTACTAATCAGGGACAATTACCGCGAAGAATGTAAAAGACCCAAGTATGTTCTTTACAATTAGCATGAATTTCTCGCGTTTCTATACGAATTACGATTATGTAGATTACAGCAGAAGTTATGTTTGGCGAGTAGGTTTACGAAACAATGGGACTGAAATCAAGCCAGACTTATACACAGATGTTGGTCACATGACAGAGATACCTTTGAATACTTGTATTCTAGATGGAGGAACTCGTAGTCATAATGCAGTTAACACTTATTATAAGTGGAATTTGTTCATCACGGAGCAGTATATTTTCCTCTATGGAGAACCTCAATCAGGAAATCAGGCATATCCAGTAAGACTATACATGGGAAGATTGATGGCTCTTGAGAATGAAGATCCACTTATTGCAAATGACTTTGTTGGAGTTTTTAGTCACTATCCTCTCGGCCTGAATAATGATGATGATGAGCTCATGTATAGGGCAGGACGAGGTTATGTGCGTTCTTCACGAAATGGTAAGCCTAACTCTTTATACCATTTTGCTACAAGTTCTCAAGTTCCGTCACCTGGAGTAGGGGGAAGATTTTTTATTTCTCCATTTTATGTTTGGCATGATAGAGAAGGTGTAAGAGGCGAGTTTTATGGAGTGAAGACAGCAGTTCTTAGAGATTCAAGTATGTATCCAGATGGTTCGATTCTCGATCTCGGAGATGAAAGGTATTATGTCTTTCATACCTTATCTCAGCAGAATCCACCAACTTATCAAGGTTGGGCCTCTACAGCAGGTGGATTTTTCTCAGGCCAACCATACTTCTTCGATTCCCCTTTACTTCTCGGTGGCGGACAGCGAGTGCTGTTGTTCGAGATTGAAAAGGAGGTTTAGCGCATGACCATGATTCGTAGACACGAATTTACCAGCACCCTGAGTCTATTCGCTACTACACTTGTTAGCACGTTAAAAGATGCACTGGATCCCTATTGGGATACGATATATACGGCTGAAACGACCTATGCCAACTGGGGAAATGCGCTACTTACCAATAAAAAAAATTCATCCATGCGTTTTACGATGTGTGTATGGGCGCACGCCAGAGGAGTCAATATTCGTTGGGGACTGAAGAACCTTGGAAGCAATGTAGCATCGCCAGATCTATTCGTAAATCCGCCAGTAGATACAGATAAATTCATGTTGGAAACTCCCTTTTTGTGTCATAACGGACAGTATAATGTGAACTATAAATGGTCTGTGATTACGAACGAAGATATCTTGTTCATCCACGGTGAGAGTCTGAACTACCCGGAACGAGCTTACCCAGTACGGATATTTCTAGGCAAATGTCAGTCGCTGGAACAAGAGGATCCGGCGATCGCCAATAAGTTCTATGGTATATTCCCTCATATGCCTTTCAATACTTCGGATAACAACACAGTAGATCAATATGATACACCAAGGGGTGTCGTAATGACTTCCCGGAATGGAACAGAATATGCGCTATACAACTTTGGAACGGAATCCATTCCTTCTCCGGGTGTTGGCTCAAGGTACTATGTCACTCCGTTCATGGTCTACCATCCATTAGAAGGTGCGCGGGGTGAATTCAAAGGCATGCGGTCCATTGTTTTCAAAAATAGTACTCAGCACCCGGACGGATCGATACTCGACCTTGGCAATGATGGCAAGTATTACGTGTTTCATGTTGTGGATCAGGATTATCCCAATACGGATTATGGACGTTATTACCACAATACGAATCTGGTTACTGTGTATGGCAGGCCTAAGTTTTTCCACGGTGCCAGGCTGCTTGGTGGCGGGCAAAGGGCACTACTTTTCCAAATCTAGGAGGTGTTTATGAGGTATGGCCAATTTCTCAGGTAGAGTTAAAATGAATGAATTATTCGCAAATATGGTGCAGGGGTTTAAAACGATTGCGGGTTCGCCCTGGTCGATCTTTTATGAAACAGCCAGTGTGATCGTGCTCAAATCAGTTGGTACGACAGGTACAGACAAGTTGTTCTTCAGACTTGAGGTTGGAAATACGAAGGGGACTACGGGGAATAAACTGACAGTAAGCGTTGCTGAAGATGTAATGGCAACAGACGGCAGCAACCCGGTGGGCAGAACCGAAGTGAAAAAGGACTTTCTATGTCATACCAGTATCGTGGACACGAATCTATTAATCGATTATCAGGTTTCCGTCCAAGCGAACCGAATCATCATTTATTTGCAGGGTGATGTGAACTCGGTTACAGGGATCTCTAATCTAGGTTACTTCGGAATTTTGAACAGGTATGCCACAGAGGCGGATTCCTCTAGTTTGGGTGTCGGTCTCAGTTACAACGGGGACAACGGCATCCGAACGTTAAGGGATAAAGATAAACAGATGGTCAACAACATCTATGATGCTTATTCTGCAATGCTTCCGGTTAATCCAGGTTGGGGTTCTCTTTATCATCTTGCTCCGGTTATTATGTGCAATGGTGTGGAAGGACCCAGAGGTGAACTCATTGATATTTATGCGGTACCTTCTGCCGGTGTTTCCCATGGAGACGAGATCAAAGTAGGTACCAGAACATATAAGGTGTACTCGTTGTCCATCGGTGGACAAAGCTTCTTATCAGGCGCTACGGTTGCTGTTCTGATGAATTAAGGTGGTGAGTGGACATGACTGTACATCAAGGAAAAGTTGTAGGAACCGCCGCGAGCGGTTCTCTTTTTACCCAAAGTAAGGCGAGAGTTTCTTATCGTGTTGGATACGATCTAGAAGCTGTTCCGTTAACCTTTGAAGGTAAGGAAATGATCTTCTCTGTAGGTACTTTAAACACTACTGCAGAACTGGTTGACATCTATCGTTGGGGAACGTGGAGGCTGCTTGACACCCATGGTGATCATCTCATCGGATTCGTTTCGGACAAGTACATTTACGGAGCAAGAACCAGGACTGGAATTCCTTACGAAAAAAATATGATTCTGAAGCACAAGTTCTTGACTCAATCTAGTGGAGTAGGCTTAATCCGAGAAACGATCCGAGGACTGAAAGTAAATCAGAATTATGCAGGTCTCGATTGGTGTATCAAGGTCAAAATTCCAGTTAACCAGTCTGGATTGGTAGGGAAGACGTGGGGAGATTGGTCTTACGGCAGTGATGGAAATACGTCCGGTGCTCATCTTCGTCCACGGAAATATCCGGATACACATATTCCTAGAAGGAGGGAAGAGTCTTGAATCGAACATGGAAACTGATGGAGGAGATGAGAAAAGTGCTATTGCCAGTTTCGTTTGCCCGAAAAGTAGAGTATGTTGGCGGAGGGGCAAAGGCGTTGATCGATATTCCGATGGAACATCCTCGATTCATGATTAAAACGATCAGGGTCATTCCGTCCAGAGAAACAAATGTGGAAGTTCATGTACTGAATAGCGCTGGCCCTCATCCAGAAGTTCTGTATTTCAACAATGCCCAATACTCGACGGGAAATTTTATGGAAGGCATTTACGATATGATCGATTTGCCTTATGAGGACATTGACGGAACTTCTACACTTCACTTGTCGTTGAAAAATTTGGGAACAGATGTGGCCAACTTCGATGTTGAGGTCGTTGGTTTGACTACAAGGTAGGAGGGGGATACCATGGATATTGTTTCATTCAGCAAAGCTGCCAAGGTAGAACGTGAAGTCAAACAAGCCAGAGATTCCTTTGCCACGCTTGATGGAAGGCTGGACGCAGTGTCCACTGGCAATGTCGTTTCGGTGAGACTAAAGACAGAGCTGCCGACCATAGGTGAAGCAGGAAGATTATATCTGGTACGCCAGGACTCAAGCAATCAGAACACCTCAACTACGTATACATACAGTGGTGGGGAATATGTGAAGGTTGGCGGTGACCGAGTTTCTAATCATATCGATAACGGAGCAGTGAGTATCAATGGTACCAAAACGTTGATTTATTCCCACCCCGACACACATAGTGCGGACATGTTGGTAGATGGAAACACGAAAGTGGTTATGACTTCACAAGAGCGTGAGAAGCTGTTCAATGTAGAGATCGAAGCGAATCATTATATTCATCCGGATACACATAGCGCAGATATGATCATCGATGGCGCAACCCATGTGAGCATGACTGTATCCGAGCGCAAGCGCCTGAGTGTGTTGGACCCATGGGATGCAATCAGTGATTTGGTGGATTATACAGACGTAGTTACTTATTTTGCTAATGATATGCAAGGCCGGGTCATTCGACAAGTCGTCACAGACAATTACACGGAGCAGGTAGTCACAAAGCCATTGCTGACCATGCCGATTTCGACAGATGGGTATGTGCAAAATGATTCGTTCTTGGTGATTTCGATTGGTGAAGTCCATCGGTTTGATGGAAAAGCATTCGTGCAGCTGCCGACCTTGGTCGATGTTATATATCAATATGATGATGATGGAAGACTGGAATCAAAGTCCATCACCAGAATGGCAGTCACCCCAATTCAAGCCAACTACAAATACTTCTATGACTCTCTGGGCAATCGTATAGCGGTTAAGAAATATTAAGGGATAGCTTATGCTGTCCTTTTTTTTGTTCTAAAAAAAGAATTCCGACTTAACAGGTTAACATCCTGACGATTAGGACGTATGAGAGAATAGTGAAGATATGAAGGCTTCACTTGAATTTTATTTCTTTATTTCCTAGTACGTTAGAACACTATTTTTGCCCAGGAGGTATTACTAGATGAATATTGGACTCACCGCTCATTTCTATTTCAAGGGAAGTGGCAAAAAGAAAACAGTAACATGGATTGAGGATAATCCCAGGCTGCAACAGAAAGAGAAGGATTCCGATATAGTAGTTCGCGAGATTCCTTTAACTGCTGATGAGGTCAAGCAAGAGTATCGCAGGCTTTTTACCAAACATAAAAATGAGGGAAAGTCGATCACTTTGGAAGATACAGATCAGATTGTGCACATCATTGATCTCACCGATGTTCGTAATATAGAGCTTACTTCGAAGGAGGAGAACACCGATGCTGTACAGACTGACCTTTGCGCTGAATAATGAGGAGATTGTCACAATGGAGATGACCACGGAGAAGGACGATCTAGTTGGTGCAACGGAAGAGGCATTCGATGTGATTGAGAGGGAGTATGGTGCCACTGTGGTGTTGAATCTGGTGGCGTTCAGTCTGCTCAAAGTTGATGTACCCAATGAACAACAAAGTTAAAAATAGCTATTTGAATGAAACTGTTTAGTTCTAAGCGTAAAGTTCTGCTTTATTTGCATAATTGTAAACCATAGTAAAACCAGTGATATACCCCAAGCCTTCTTCTGGGGTCTATTCCTTTTTCTGAAAAGATACCGGGAACTTTAGTCCATAAACGCATTGAAACTTGTCTTGTATAAGGAGTTTTGATTAAATTAGGTTTGATTATTGTATTCAGGGCAATAGGAGGAAAAAGGATGATTGTAGGGAGGGATGTGAACATTGAGATAAAAGACTTGGAAAGAGAACTCGCGAAAATGGCATCAAGAATAAGAAAAGATTTTACTGAACGCGGGCCAGTAGATACCAGAGTCGTCATCATGAATCATTTTATCATCCTGAAGTTTACAGCAAAATTCACCAAACCTGAAGCGTTCATGCTTGAACATATGCAATCGCATTCCAGTCAGATCTTTGCCGAATACAAGCTGAAGCTTGCACAAATGATGAGAGAAGATTTCAGTCCTGTTTTCTCCTATATTCACCTGGGTTTAAAAATTGAAGATATTGAAACCATGTTCTTTGGAACTGATTTTGCTGAACAGGTGACCGTCTTTAAAATGAACAAGGATATTGAGGGGCTGCTGAAAAATGATGCTATAAACATGCCTTAAGACCTAATAAATTTCGTTTTGTTATTGGATAGGTTCTTCGGAACTAATTTTAATGTTGACAATATCCTACATATTTCCTTATACTACCCTTATGGCGATCAGATAGAATTAATAATCTTGACGAAGCCTGTAACTGTATTTGAGAGCTTCAAGACCATATCTTCGGTAATTGGAACGAAATAGATGTCAGACCAAGACCGACACATTCCACCATTTTGGTATTTTCCTAGTGGTGCGCTCTGTGTTGGTCTTTTTGTTTGCAAAAAACGGGCTTTACGTTTCCTAGTTGGCTTCGTATAAAGTGGGTAAAAGGTGTATAGACGAAGCTGATAAAAATATGTTGCGAACATTAGTTCGTATTTGTTATTCTGAATGTAATAGGTTGGAAAAGTGAAACTGAACAAATTGTCTCATTGCTGTGTTATGAAAGTTAGGATTCAATCTTGTTGTTGTGGATATCGGAATGGGGAGGTGAATCATTTACGAAATTTTTATGCAATGCAAAATACTTATCTAGCTTTAAGCTTCGCCTAAAGAAGATGTTTCATATTTACGAAGAAGTGATACGACTACATATTAGATATGGTTTTTTTGGATATCGGCAAGTCATTTATAAAGTTTGGTTATGGTGAGAGATGCTAGATTGTGAGTGAAAGAATTGATGATAATTATAGCTATAGAAATACAAGTTAAAGTTTAACTAACAACTAAATAATCATTGGGGGAAAATGATAATGTCTGCTACGACTGCTATGGGGTTTGATGATTTATTTGAAATTGGGGATATAGATACGTTCTTGAACAAAGCACAGGAAAAATGTCGCCATAAGCTTAGGGGCAAAACGTTTGCAGGGATGGAAAAAGAGGATGTAACGCAGGAGATCATGATTAAGTTATATAACGCGCTGGACAAGTATGATGCTGAAAAAGCAAAAATGTCGACGTTTGTTGATCACTTGATCGAGAATAAAATCAAGGATATGTATCGCAAATGCATGTCTGAGAAAAACCTCAGTGTCGTTAACGCTGTCCAGCTTGTGTGTACTGATCTTGGCTCCAGTGATGAAAGTGAGGGAACAGATACAGCGCTAACACTTGGGCACGCCGGGTTTGCTTTTGAGAATTTTGAATTCGTGACTGACATCATGGAGAATATGAAGCTTAATGAGCGGGAGAAAGAGATTTTTAAACTTCGAACCTCGGGGTACGAGTTTGTAGAAATTGCAGCAATGTTAGGTGTATCCAAGGCACGCATATCACAGTTGTGGAAAGCGATTCGTGAGAAATACGAAGCTCTGTAGTATCAAATTAAATGGCAATTAATAGCCGAAGCTTGTTGCAGATTGATCATCAAAACGATACATATCATTAAAAGCACCCTTAACGGGGTGCTTTTTTATGTCGTATAGAGTAATTGATCGATTGAATAATGGAGGGTGGCAGAAAAATATGCTCAGTGTTGTTGTGTTGGGATTTACGTTGGAAAGTATGTCGGCATTTCCTGATATTGCTTGGGCCCACCATGATTCGTCTACCGCTTCCGACCTAAGTAACCGGGAGTATGCGTTGATTATTGAGAAGGTTGTCTTACAAGCAGATGCGTTGCTAGTTAATCTCGATGTGGAAAAGCTTACTCCTACTGAGGTAGTGATCTTACATCATGCGTATATGCAAAACAAACCGATTATGGGTGTAGGACTTAGGGTATGGGAGCCTGTGATTGAGGAAATGTTGTCCAAGCGAATGAATGACCTAAATCGGGCAGTTGTTCATATTCGAACGTATTATACGCTCATTAGTGGTGCCCCAGATATTTCTCCTGTATTAAAACGTTAACTGTCAATGATACAACGCGTATAGAGCAATTGAAGAGCTGAAAAGCCAGACTCAAGATATTTTGAATATATGGAGGAATGACCGTATGACACAAATGATAAAAGCAAAAGACGATACATTAACCGAAGAGTTGGTTGCAGGTCTAGTTGGAAAATGCGTTCACGCACCAACAAATATGCATGAGATTCAAACGCCCACAGGCGCAACAACAAAAGCCAATGTTTGGTTTGCGGGTACTGTAGCTGGCTATGAAAAAGCAGTTATTGGATTCAACTATGAAGCGGACAAATTTCACGAGAAACCGCAAACCTACTACAACGTCCATTTAACAGATGGTATGGGATATATTCTCACAAGTGCGTTTGAACTGGAGATATATGAGCTGACTCAAGAGGAGTTTGCTCAGCTGATCGAGGAGAAAAAGAAAGAAGAGAACACCGAGAACGTCAACGAATCCCTTTCCGATGTGCTAAGTAATAAAGAAACAAACGAAGAATTAAATCCCGAGCTTCTTATCGGTAATGAATAAATGAACATGAAAAATTATGCCGTAGATATTGCTGTGAAGATGTTTATATCCCCATCACCACTGGATTTAGAGGAACAGCTCAACACCTGGATGTATGTCAAACCAAATGTATTGGTTATTGGGTTGGATGTTACTTCCGCCTACGACCCAGCAAACAGCAGGTTAGAATATACAGCAATCTTGGCATATCAAACCAGTGAGCGAGATGCGCCTTAATAGGAAAAGGAGATCTATAAACTTGCAACAACAGACCTATAAATTATTGGGGTACAAGTTCGTGCAAGCAGGCATAAACTACGGTTTCCTTCTATTATATAAGGTCCAACCTAAGGAGGTGAGCAATCCCGTTGGTTATTTTTGAAAAAATCGGGATGATCATTACGGTGGTACTGGCATCTATAACGTTATATGGCGGGCTGATTGCACCAACGGCTCCTAATTCAATTGGAGAACAACATACAAAACATGCCCTCAAAGTGAAATCAGATCCGGATTCTACGTCCCATAAAGAAATGGTAGATATGTTGGAGCAATATATTGAATCGTATCAAGAGAAGATGGTAAGCCAGGCTAAATTGTTGAAGTATGTGAAGTGGGTAGATCAATATATTGAAGTTTCCAATATAGACTCCCTGTGGATATTCGCCATGATGTGGCAGGAGAGCCGCTTAATAGAGGATAGCACATCAAATCATGGAGCCATCGGGCTCCTTCAAATACTGCCGAGTACGGCCAAAACGTTTGGTGTTAAAGGCAGTGACTTATACAAGCCTGAAGTTAACATCAAAACCAGCATTAAATATATGGAATATCTTTTGGGAAAGTATGATGGAAACCTTCGCACAGCAACGATTGCGTACAATCAAGGAGAAGGAAATGTCGACAAGGGTAAGGCTCGCCCCTGGTATTACAACCAAGTGAAGAAACACCATAGCAAGATGATTCAGATGTTAAAGAAAAATTAAGTAAGAACGTTAGGATTGTTGGTGAATTTCCACAACATTTACATAGGGAGATCTAGATGGATAAATTTTCAGAACATATTAACATGAATTTGAAGTTGGACAAGAAATTTTACTCTATGGACCTTGTAGGAAATATTGAACGATGTCAAGTCGATGAACATTTTCTAGGAGATAGCATCTTGGTTAACGAGAACTTGATTTGGCATTCCGTACATAAATACATTGGAAAACCGGAAGTCATTATCAAAAATCATTGTGTGGAAAAAGACGATATTCTTCAATTGGGTCGCCTTGGTTTCATTAAAGCGGTCAAAGCATTTGACACGGGGCGTGGAGTGAAATTTAGTTCGTTTGCGGTTACTGCCATTGTAAGGGAAATCCGATGTTTTCTGAGAGATAGCGCAAGCATCATTCGACCCACTCGTACAGCTACTGAATTAATTAACCGAATCAATCGGCTGGAGCATGATATGGGGTATCTCCCGACAGCTCATGAAATCGCCTTGTTGCTCGACGAAGAAGAGGAGAAAATCAACAAGGCGCTTCAAGTGGGCAAGGGAGTCAAATACCTGGATGAGCCTGTCGGAGCAGATGATCAGCAAGCTCAAGCAGTTACGTTGATGGATACCATCTATAGTGGGGAAAACATTGAGGATGGAGTGGTAGACCGAATTTATGTTGACGCAGTTATTGACTCAGTGAAGCGAAAGTTAAGCGAGAAGGAAGTCACTGTCCTGAAACATCGGGTAGACGGCTTTAATCAAACACAAACAGCGGAGATGGAAGACATTAGCCAGATGAGAGTCTCCAGAATTATGCGAAAAGTGGCCAAGATGCTGGATAATAACTAATATTAATCACGCCTGGCAACTCCTCTTCAAGACTACAACATCCCTTCCGCAGCGCATATGCGAAAGGGATTTTTGCTGTTTTCTAACAGTGGGACATACTTCGGGTTGTCCAGACATAAGCTAGTACAAGATTCCAAGTGACCCGGAGGAATGAATCGATGCGAAAAATAATGAAATTTATGGCATGTATGCTGGTACCCTTGTTCCTGTTTCCTTCATTTGGGCTTGCTGAAGCCCAGGGAACAATACCTGGCCCTTCAACCCATGCCCAAAGCGCTGCTCTCATTGACGTGACATCGGGCCGAATATTGTACAGCAAAGATGGGGATAAGGAACTCCGAATTGCCAGCTTGACCAAAATCATGACGGCAATTGTAGCGATTGAACACGGTAAACTGGATGACAAAGTAAAAGTGACTTCCTCGGCGTTTGCCAAAGAAGGATCATCCATCTATCTCAAGCTGGGTGAAGAAATGACGCTGGAAAACATGCTGTATGGGCTAATGCTACGATCAGGCAACGATGCGGCCTCGGCGATTGCTGAACATATCGGTGGATCTGAAGAAGGATTTGTCCTGTTAATGAACAAAAAGGCAGAG
This sequence comes from Paenibacillus sp. 1A_MP2, assembly GCF_052244825.1. Taxonomy (NCBI): domain Bacteria; kingdom Bacillati; phylum Bacillota; class Bacilli; order Caryophanales; family Paenibacillaceae; genus Paenibacillus; species Paenibacillus sp. 1A_MP2. The sequence continues at coordinate 2,989,214 of NZ_JBQQCS010000001.1, forward strand.
CAAATTGGTTTGACCCATTCTCATTTTATGAATCCTCACGGACTTGACGCCGATGGACATTATTCCACCGCCAATGATCTGGCACGTTTAACCGCGTATGCGCTCAAGAATCCGGTATTCAAACGTATTGTAGCGACAGAGAACAAGTCTGCCCCCAATCCAAATGAGAGCTGGGATTACTCCTGGCAAAACAAAAATAAAATGCTGCGACTGTACGAGGGAGCCGATGGCGTAAAGACAGGATATACCAAGAAGGCATTTCGCTGTCTGGTCAGCTCTGCTACTCGTAATGGTCAACAACTTGCTGCGGTAACCCTGAACGACGGCGATGACTGGAATGATCATGCGCGTATGTTAGATTTCGGCTTTGAAAATTTCCCTTTGGTGGAAATTGCAAAAAAGAACAGCCTGTACAGAACACGGATGTGGTCACAGGCCGCGGGTTCACTTATCCTCTGGCGAAGAGTGAGACATCCTCATTGACGAAAAAGCTGATTTTACTCGAAAACCGTGTCCAGGAGAGTACAGAGGGTGATGCAAAATCGACAGATCCTTCTTTTGGCTTGGCAGGCCGAATTGATATGCAACTTGATGGGAAGCTGGTGGGTTCAATTCCTGTGTATCGCAAAGGTAGTTATATTCCGCCGGAGCCGAAAACCGAGGATGCCACTCTGGGGGAATCGGTGAAATTTCTACCTGGGCTTCCGCATGGCGTGCAGTATTAAGCCATCTGTTATCTCCATAATGAGGGGAGGGTTATCCTTTGATCAATTTAATCTGGCTTCTCATGATTGTAACCGGCTTTGCTTTTGCAGCAGCTCAGGGCAAAATTGAAGTCGTAACCCAGGCAGCTTTTGATGGAGCAGCAACGGGTGTAACAGTATGTTTTGGACTGATCAGTGTGCTCGTATTCTGGATGGGAATGATGAAAATGGCTGAGGATGCCGGGCTACTGGGCCGGATTGCGAAGCTCCTGGGTCCGGTTGTCGGCTTTTTGTTTCCTGATGTCCCACGGAACCATCCTGCTATGGGCTACATTTTATCCAACATGAGTGCCAATCTGCTTGGCCTCGGGAATGCGGCTACCCCAATGGGGATCAAAGCCATGCAGCAGCTGCAAGAGCTGAATCCGGATAAACAGACAGCGTCCCCTGCCATGTGTACCTTGCTGGCTCTGAATACGGCGAGCATCACCATTATTCCGACAACCCTGATAGCCATTCGTCTTAATTATCATTCTGCGAATGCCACGGAAATTGTAGGCACAACGCTAATGGCAACCATTGTTGCGACATTTGCAGCTATCGCAGCGGACCGCTGGTACCGAAACAGGGCGCTTCACAGGCCGCCGCGTGTACATAAAAGTGACAATCCCGGTATGAAAGGATGAGTAGCGTTGTTAACCTTCATCAACTGGATTTCCGCCTGGGCCATTCCGGTTATTATCGCGTTTGTTCCATTATATGCGTTTACCAAAAAGGTCCCGGTCTACGAATCCTTTGTTGATGGGGCCAAAGATGGATCTCTACGGCAATCAGCATTATTCCCCATCTGGTAGGCATGATGGTAGCAATCAGTGTTTTCCGTGCTTCAGGTGCGCTGGATTATGTGATCAGTCTGATCGCCCCACTCGTGTCCTGGATGGGAGTTCCGGGAGAAGTATTGCCACTTGGCATTTTGCGTCCCTTGACCGGGACAGGCTCGCTCGCCTTTACGACAGATCTGATCAAAACCTATGGTCCCGATTCTATGATTGGCCGCATGGCTTCTACGATTCAAGGGAGTACGGATACAACTCTGTATGTTTTGACTGTTTATTTTGGAGCCGTAGGTATACGTAATGGCCGCTATGCTCTCAAAGTCGGGTTGTTTTCCGATGTGGTTGGTTTTATTGCTGCCTTGGTCATTTGTTTAATCGTTTTTGGATAAAAAATAAGTCCTCTCCTTCCGATATACTAGTTATGCTAGAATAATAGCGGAGGAGAGTGAGGATCATGCAGAAGAGTTGGAAACGAATGCTCCGCATTGGAATGTTAATTGTGGTTGCCATTGCACTGATTGCAGGACAAACAGGTTTTGCGGCGGCTCAAGCCGTCAATACGATTCAATTTACGGGTTACTTCGATAAACAGTTGCGTGCTCAGCTGGCCGTTTTAGCGGATTCTTTTCCAGTTGTGAACGTACGTTTGATCAAAAAGGCTGAACCCGATACGGTATATTATGATGTGGGTACCTCAATACTGATCTCCAAGGATGAAGTACTTACCAACTATCATGTCGTTCAGGATTTTGCTGAATTGTCTGATGGGGATAAAGGCACATTGACCGTAGCGAGCCCAGGTCAGCTGGACAAGTCAGTGAAAGCCAAAATCATCAAAACAGATCCGGTGACGGATATGGCATTGCTGAAGCTGGACAAAGAAATCGATGCACAACCAGTGACGTTTGCTAATGCGAGAGATAATCAAATTGTGTATACCATCGGATTTCCTAAAAATTCAGCTGGGGAACTTGTACTCTTGGACGACGATTTTCCTTCAACTTACAATACGATAGCCAAGAGCCGAGTATTTAATTCACAGGATACGGACGTTCCAGGCAAGATGGGTATTGGCAGTATCGTAAAATCAGTGGCACAAGGCAATTCGGGTGGCCCTGTTCTGGATCAGAATAATCGAGTTATTGGCATGATGACCTTTGTATATGGTGGACGCACTTATTTTATTACTTCAAAAACGCTGCAATCCTTCATTAAAGACAGTGCAACCCCTGCCAAAAAACCGGTTGCTGTTAACGGTAAAGTAGCGAGTTAACCTCATTCAATGTTCAGTGGTTACATACGGCTCAAAGTGAACGGCTCACCCTATGCTCCTGTTGCAAACAGGCAGTAAGAGGGTGAGCTTTTTTGGCATAAATTCATAGTTAAAAACAGCTCATAAGGCGTTTTCAACTCCCGCGTTTACAAATTCGATGGATTATCCTTGTGATTTCCGGCCCTGATGGGTATCATTAGTGTGAGGTGACATGACAAACATGGAAAGATTACAAAAAATTATCGCACAGGCAGGCATTGCATCCCGCCGCAAGAGCGAGGAACTGATCCTGTCCGGCAAAGTAGAAGTTAACGGGGAGGTCGTAACCGAACTGGGTACGAAAGCGAACCCCGAAGAGGATATGATTACGGTTAATGGTAAACCGATCCGCAGTGAAAAGAAAGTGTACATGATGTTGAACAAACCGAAAGGTGTTATCACAAGTGCTTCAGACCCGGAAGGTCGGAAAATTGTATCCGACTATCTTAAAGGTGTCAAAGAACGTGTGTATCCTGTTGGTCGTTTGGATTATGACACGGAAGGCCTGCTGATTCTGACCAATGATGGGGAATTTGCTCATTTGTTGACCCATCCAAAGCATCACGTACCGAAGACGTACCTGGCGACTGTTAAAGGGGTCCCACATGGTACTGCTCTGGAAAAATTAAAGACAGGCATTATGTTGGATGACGGCATGACAGCTCCTGCAGAGGTTGAGTACAAGGATGTTGACACCGCAGGAAATGAAGCTGTAATCTCCATCACCATTTACGAAGGGCGTAATCGTCAGGTTAGACGTATGTTCGAGGCGATTAACCATCCGGTAACACGTCTGAAGCGGATCTCGTTTGGTGGTATTTTGCTGCAAAACCTGAAACGGGGGCTGACACGCAATTTGACCAAAGAAGAAGTCAACAACCTGATTACGCTCGCAAAATCAGAACCCGCCAAAAAAATGAAAAAAAGGTAATGTGAGGACACATAATTTTCATAAAAGCGCCGCAGATTTGTGACGAAATTCGCTATAATTGTTCATAGGATGTTCACAGTTGTCCGAGACCGTAATATGCGAATGCTAGTCACTTAAAAGGGGAGCAGCACATGGGCAAATCAAGAAGAGCGGTGCAAATCGTCATTTTGTTATTGATCCTGGTGTTGGGCGGATACGCGATTACTACATCCGTATCCGGCTCGAATGGCAAGCCAAAAGAAGGGGACAAGGCTCCTTCTTTTGAACTGCTGGGCCTGGATGGACAAGTTCATACGTCTGAGGAATACAAAGGCAAAGCCATGGTAATCAACTTCTGGGGAACATGGTGTGAGCCTTGTGTCAAAGAGATGCCTGCACTTCAAGCGCAAGCGGACAAATGGAAGGACCAGGGTGTTCAATTTGTTGGTATCAATGTTGGGGAAGACCAGATGACCGTGGAAAATTTTGTACAGCAGGTGGGCGTTACGTTTCCGATTATGCTCGACCGTGACAAAAACTCGATCCGGGATTTTGGCATATCACCGATGCCAACGACATTTTTTGTCTCCGACACGGGTAAAATCTCCACCATTCATATCGGTCAACTAGACTTGGACACACTTGACGCTCAAATTTCACAACTGGCGAAACAGCCCTGACAGGAGGTCTAGTCGTGTTCCAGAATACGAAGTGTGAGTGCGGACACCAGAATCCGGTGGGCACTGTACTATGTGAAGCATGCGGCAAGCCGCTGCTGGAGTCCGAGGTCAAATCGGATGAAGTATTGGAAATGCGTTATGATGGCATGGCACGCCGTTCGCAACGTATGAATCCTAAAATCATTGACCGCATATGGAACTTTTTCTCCTCGGTCAAAATTGCGGTTTACATGATTGTGTTTACGCTTGTAGGTTCCATGCTGGGCACGATCTATCCACAAGAAAGTACGTTTCTGAATATTGATCCATCCGTATATTACAAGGACACATACGGTCAGTTGGGTCATATCTATTATCTGCTGGGTCTGTCCCATACATACGAATCCTGGTGGTTTATTTTGCTACTGGTGCTGATCGGTGCCTCACTGGTCATATGCAGTCTTGACCGGGTACTTCCACTATACAAAGCGCTGAACAAACAGAAAATACGTAAACACATGCAGTTTCTTACACGCCAGCGTCTGGTGTACCAAGGCTCCATAGATGAGGCATCAGAAGACTGGATAAAGAAAGCGGTTACTCCGCTTAAAAAGAAAGGTTATCGTGTGCACACCGAGGGTACGGCATTACTGGCTGAGAAACAGCGATTCAGCCGCTGGGGGCCTTATGTCCTTCATATCGGATTGATTATCTTTCTGTTGGCTGTTCTTGTTCGCGGAATTCCTGGTCTGAATCTGGATGAGCATGTTGCTTTTCCCGAAGGGGAGATCAAAAAAATCCCGAACACGTCCATGTATTTGAAGAATGAACAGTTTAATGTTGAATTTTACAGTGAAGATGAAGTCCCGGAACAATTTCGGAATCTGAATAAAACCGTTCCAAAACTGTTTGTAACCAAAGTGGTATTGTATGAATGTACAGCAGATTGTTCGGATCCTTCAAAGAAACCTCAGTTGTCCGAGGTGGCCCGACATGATGTTCGAGTGAACCATCCACTGAATTACAACGGATTGAAAGCGTATCAGTTTGATTATGATCTGACGCCAACGATTCGTTCGGTAACGCCTGATCTGGTCAATGCCCAGACGGGTGAGAAGTACGGAGCAATCCAAATTGCCATGATGGATACGCAGCGAACGTTTGAAGCAGGCCCCTATAGTCTGACAGTTAAAGAAAAATATATGGATTTTGGACTGGATGAAAATGGAGAGCCCAAATCAAAGTCTCCTTCGCCTAATGCGCCTGCCTTTCTATTTAACATCAAGGGGCCCGATTTACCCAAAGAGGGAATGCAGTACTTGTATTTTGCGAAGCAGGTGGATAAGCAGCGTTTTCAACAGGATGCAATTAACAAACAGCTAAATGGAGGAGAAATTCCTTTGCAGCTGGAGGTCGACAGTATGGACAAGGTTGATATCATTCAATCCGTAAGTTACCTCAATATACGTATTGATAAGGCTATGCCTTTCGTATGGGTTGGGGCAGGAATCGTCATGTTGGGTCTGGTTATGGGCTTTTACTGGCATCACCGTCGTATTTGGATTCGGATTGATGATAGACAGCTTACCCTAGGCGGCCATACCAACAAAAACTGGTTTGGCTTCAGGCGTGAAGTTGCAGCTGTGTTAAAACAGTTGAATGTGGAAGTGGATGAGAAGTCGTTGGATAACGGGGGAACCAAACATGAGTTTATTGGATTTCAGCAGCGACGCATTTATCGTATCTTTTTTTCTATATTGTGCTGCATTTATGTTATATGGCGTTGCCGTCATGGGCAAGAAATGGAGTAATCGCGACCCGCAAGTTCATGTAGATCGATGGGGAAAGCGAGCCTTTATTGCATCAACTGTAGCACTAGCTGCACATCTTATCTTTTTTGGTACACGCTGGGCTGGGGCAGGACATATCCCGGTAAGTAATATGTATGAATTTATGAGTTTTCTATCCATGATGATTATGGTGGCATTTATCGTAGTCTATGCAATCTATCGCAAGTCATTGCTGGGACTGTTCGCATTGCCCTAACCATCCTTATTATGGCCTATGCAGCCGTATTTCCTCAGGAAGTACAGCCGCTAATTCCTGCTTTGCAGTCGATATGGCTCAAGATTCATGTGACGTTGGCAGCGCTTGGAGAGGCATTCTTCGCCGTTGGCTTTGCGGCAGGATTCATGTACTTGTTACGTACGGTCGATTTCAGTGGCAAGGACAAGTCCTCCAGACGCCAGCGTGGGTGGGTTGAGTTTACATTAATTACGATCGTCGTTGTGGTTGGGTTTATCGGCTCTGTATTTGCTTTCCGTGCTTCTGGATATGAGGCCGTTTTTGTTAAGCAAACCACTAGCATTGACACAGAGGTACAGGAAAATAGTACAATAGAGAAAGTGATTTATCGCATGCCTCCTATATTTGCACCTTATAATAGTGAAGTGGAGAGCATAAAACCGTTTCTTGGCATGAAGGAACCTTTGCTTGAGACGCCTTCCTGGATGAACGGGGTAAACGCTGGACGTAAACTGAACACGGTAGTCTGGTCGTTAATCGTAGGGCTTATCCTGTATGGACTCATTCGTTTAATTGTAAGAAGACCGCTTGGACAAGCTCTGCAACCGATGCTGGACGGCATTGATTCCGATGATCTGGATGAGATTAGTTATCGTGCAATTGCTATCGGTTTCCCTATATTTACATTGGGAGCATTAATTTTCGCCATGATTTGGGCCCAGATTGCATGGAGCCGCTTCTGGGGATGGGACCCCAAAGAGGTGTGGGCACTGATAACATGGTTATATTATAGTGTGTACCTGCATTTGCGTTTGTCCAGAGGCTGGCAGGGCCGCAAGTCTGCCTGGCTTGCAGTACTTGGATTTTTGGTCGTTATGTTTACACTTGTTGGTGTGAATTTGATCATTGCCGGGTTGCATTCCTACGCAGGGGCAGACTAGGATTGGTCGTTTCGTTTTGTAAAGTTCCGGAGAGAAGTCCATGAAACATATATGTAAGCCCCTGCTTCAATAGGGGCTTTCAAATATTGTTCGCCAGATCGAACATAATAGAAGTGATGAGGAGTTATTGTAAAGGGGCTGGAGTGGAATGGCTGAACATGAGAACCGTATACTGGTCGTGGATGACGAGGAGAGAATCCGCCGACTTTTGAAAATGTATCTCGAAAAAGAAGGTTATGAAATTGATGAAGCAGAAGACGGGGAAACTGCGCTGCGTAAAGCAACTGCGGGTGACTATGGTCTGATTTTGCTTGATGTGATGTTGCCGGGTATGGACGGCGTTGAAGTATGTACTCGTCTGCGTCAGGTGAAATCAACCCCGGTGTTGATGCTTACTGCAAAAGGTGAAGAAATTAATCGTGTTCAGGGCTTCGAAGTGGGAGCTGATGACTATGTTGTTAAACCATTCAGTCCACGTGAAGTGATTTATCGGGTTAAGGCGATTCTGCGTCGTTCTTCTGCGACAGCTTATCTGTCCAAAGAGAGTAATTCAAGCAACAATATTGTGTTTCCTCATTTGGTCATCGAACATGATGCTCACCGCGTAACCGCAGGTGGTGAAGAGATCAGTTTAACACCGAAAGAATATGAACTGTTGCATTATCTCGCGACATCTCCAGATAAAGTTTTCTCCAGAGAAGAGCTGCTGAAGGATGTATGGAACTATGAATTCTTTGGTGATCTTCGTACGGTGGATACACATGTGAAGCGTCTTCGCGAGAAGTTAAACAAGGTGTCGCCAGAATCAGCGGCGATGATTACGACGGTGTGGGGTGTGGGTTATAAACTGGAAGTACCGAAGTAGTTTTAGTTTCTGGAGATCGCTGGTCGGGAAGTTATGGATTACGATTATTTGCCTTGTGGGCTGTGTACTCATAGCATTGGGTCTTTTTTTGCTGCCGTATATTGATACGAATTTTGCGGAGTCTGAGTCGAGAGATATCAAACGTTTGTTCACGTATGTTTGTATTATCGGCTTCAGCTTGACGACCTTTTTTGCGCTGTTTCTTTTTACGAAAATTACGCAGCCGATGCAGCAGTTAATTCAGGCAGCCAATGCGATTCGGAAAGGAAACTACGGTACACGTCTCTCTCTTGTAACGAGCGATGAGATTGGAGAATTAGGTAATACATTTAACCATATGGCTGCACAGCTGGAAGATAACATTCGCAACCTTAACCATGAGAAAGAACACTTGGCGAGCGTGCTCCGAAGCATGACCGATGCGGTAGTTACTTTCGACGGGGAGGGAAAGGTTATTTTGACGAACCCCCTGGAGAGAAAATCATGCAGGCTTGGTGTGATTTGGACTGGGCACAGATGGGCGAGGGACAAGATTCGGAGAATTCTGTAAGCTCTTCTCGAGAGGTGCCGGAACCACTCGTTCCTTTGTTCAAAATGGTGATGGAGCAAGGTGGCGATCAGAACTCTAACGTGCATGTTCAACAGGGAGTCTGGTCTGTTCAGATGGCACCTTTATACGCAGATAGTGTCGTACGGGGCGCTGTAGCTGTGCTTCGTGATGTAACAGAAGAAGTACGACTAGAGAAGATGCGCCGTGATTTTGTCGCAAACGTATCTCACGAGATACGTACTCCGCTATCCATGATGCAAGGGTATAGTGAAGCTCTTTTGGATGGGATGGCGGCTTCTCCGGAAGAAAGTGAAGAGTTGATTCAAGTAATTCATGATGAGTCCTTGCGTATGGGCCGATTGGTTAAAGATCTGCTTGATCTTGCTCGAATGGAAGCGGGGCATACGGATATGGCCGTGAAGGAAGTGGATCTGGTTGAACTACTGGAACGAGTGTACAGAAAGTTCTCGGTACGTTCCAAAGAACAGGGGATCCATCTTCGGTTTGAGTGCAGACAGACTTTCATTGAACTTCATCAGGCCGATGAGGATCGTCTTGAACAGGTATTTACCAATTTACTGGATAATGCGTTTCGTCACACCCCATCAGGCAAAAATGTTCTTATCTCGGCAGAACTGTTAACGGATACTCGAACACCTGTAGCTAAAGTGATTGTAAAAGATGAGGGCGTAGGCATACCGTCTTCTGATTTACCATTCATCTTTGAACGTTTTTACAAAGCAGATAAGGCTCGGGTTCGGGTGAAAGTGTCGGTACGGGACTTGGGCTCGCAATTGTAAAAAATATTGTGGATGCCCATCACGGCACCATTATCGTTAATAGTGTACTTGGCGAAGGTACAGAGTTTATTTTACAATTTCCTGTGGATTCTTCGAAATAGCCCGATTTCATACAAAAAGTGCGAAAGCATCCTCATGCTGAGGGTGCTTTTTTTGTTGAACACTACCGTTTAATCTTGTTCAACGTGGAACAGTATGTTCGCTTTTTTTGTCTCAAAAAATGTGTCCAAGATAATTTTGCCTCTTATTAAACATAAGCTTGAAAAGCGAAGTAGTTAAAGGAGGAGTGGATTAGGCATGCCTGATGAAAGAAAAAGGGTGAATATAAAAGCTTTTCTAGAAGGAAGATCATTTCGAGCAGGATCGCCGTTTATTCCCATAACATCGAGTGAAGTGGAGCAGTTGGAATCCATATTGAAAGCACTGTCCGTGACTATTCCTGCAGCTGTCAGTCAGCGTCTAATATTCTCGCATTGCAAAACAGTTTACGGAGCTTGCTGACCTTTGTTAATACCTCTGGTTTTCGAGCTGGGGTGAAAGCGGAGTTGCAATCCGTACTGGAGCTAACCATAGCAGGTTCTGAAGTTGTGCCTGTTGCCGTCATCAATCTGGCTGGCAACTTGCAAAATTTGCTCGATGATTTATTAAGTGTAACGTTGCTTCTGGAAGTTCCACCTGCAGAAAAAGATAAACTGGTTGGGGTGATTCGGTCCATATCCGTATCATTGAGTCGTGCCACCAGTTCGTTTGGAACCCCTGGAACCCCAGGCCCACCAGGTCCCCCCGGAGTTCCAGGGGTTCCGGGCGTACCGGGCGTGCCAGGTCCTGCCGGGCCAGGAGGAGCCGCAGGAGCTGTAGGTCCAGTAGGTCCTGTAGGACCCCAAGGCGTACCAGGTCCACAGGGGTTACCTGGAGTTGGACTGAATGATATTTTCGTTTTTGATCCAGCTCAGGCACCTGGCTTTGTGGAAGGTCAAGTGGTGTCATATAATGGCAGTCTTTATGTTGTTAATGCGAATGGGCCCACGGGTATACCCGGAAGTTCTCCGGACTACACGTTGTTTTTGTCAGGCGGAACCACTGGAGCAACAGGGGAGGTTTAACGGGGGCGGTTCCGTTCGATCCGACGCTTGCACCAGCTTATCCGGCAGGACAAATTGTAACACTCGGTGGTAGTACCTACATTGCTAATGTGGCGTCACCAACGGGAACCCCGGGTAGTTCACCAGATTATACTTTACTAGCAGCGGCCGGAGCTACTGGAGCTACCGGGGCAACAGGTGTGGGACTCAGTGGCTCTGTGCCGTTTGACCCTGCTGTAGCACCAACGTATCCAGCGGGCCAGATCGTAACATTTGACGGCAGTACCTATATTACTAGTGTGGCTTCACCAACGGGAACACCTGGAACATCACCGGATTATACATTAATTGCAGGTGCAGGTCCCACAGGTGCTACTGGAGCCACTGGGGTAGGCTTAAGTGGTATTGTGGCCTTTGATCCGGCTGTAGCGCCAACTTATCCAGCAGGCCAAATTGTTACATTTGATGGAAGTACCTATATTACCAATGTAGCGTCACCAACGGGAACCCCAGGTACATCACCAGACTACACCTTGCTTGCAGGGGCAGGAGCTACCGGTACAACCGGAGCAACAGGCATAGGCTTGAATGGAGCAGTTCCGTTTGACCCAGCAGTGGCCCCAACGTACCCGGCCGGTCTAGTTGTAACTTTTGATGGCAGTACCTATATTACAAATGTGTCATCGCCGACGGGAACGCCGGGAACATCACCGGATTATACATTAATTGCAGGTGCAGGTCCTGCTGGACCTACGGGTGTAACGGGGGCGACTGGAGTAGGGCTGAGCGGGATTGTTCCATTCGATCCGGCAGTAGCGCCAACGTATCCAGCGGGTCAAGTGGTAACGTTTGATGGCAGTACGTATATTGCAAACGTGGCATCGCCAACAGGCACGCCGGGAACATCACCGGATTACACGTTGCTAGCTGGCGCAGGAGCCACCGGTGCGACTGGAGCAACGAGAGCAGGAGTAACCGGGAAACAGGGGATGCAGGTCCAACGGGAGCTACCGGAGTAGGGCTGAACGGGATCGTTCCATTCGATCCGGTAGTAGCGCCAACGTATCCAGCGGGTCAAGTGGTAACGTTTGACGGCAGTACGTATATTGCGAATATGGCATCGCCAACAGGTACGCCGGGAACATCCCCGGATTACACGTTGCTGGCTGGCGCTGGAGCCACAGGTGCAACAGGTGCAACGGGAGTAGGATTAACGGGTGTAACAGGGGATGCAGGTCCAACGGGAGCTACCGGAGTAGGTTTGAGTGGGATCGTTCCATTCGATCCGGCAGTAGCGCCAACCTATCCAGCGGGTCAAGTGGTAACGTTTGATGGCAGTACGTATATTGCGAATGTGGCATCACCAACAGGTACGCCAGGCACCTCCCCGGATTACACGTTGCTGGCTGGCGCAGGAGCCACAGGTGCGACAGGTGCAACGGGAGTAGGATTAACGGGTAGTACTGGTGATACGGGGGTAACTGGGTTGACTGGAGTTACGGGAGACACAGGAGCAACAGGAGGCACGGGAGCTACTGGCGTTAGTGTAACGGGAAGCACAGGGGCAACAGGTGATCCCGGAGTCACCGGAGCGACTGGGGTTACTGGCGATACAGGAGCAACGGGAGTCACAGGCGTAACCGGAGATACGGGAGCAACGGGAGTCGCAGGCGTAACCGGAGGTACGGGAGCAACGGGAGTCACAGGCGTAACCGGAGGTACGGGAGCAACGGGAGTCACAGGTGCAACCGGAGATTCGGGAGCAACGGGAGTCACAGGCGTAACCGGAGATACGGGAGCAACGGGAGTCACAGGTGTAACCGGAGATACGGGAGCAACGGGAGTCACAGGCGTAACCGGAGATACGGGAGCAACGGGAGTCGCAGGCGTAACCGGAGATACAGGAGCAACGGGAGTCGCAGGCGTAACCGGAGATACGGGAGCAACGGGAGTCGCAGGCATAACCGGAGATACGGGAGCAACGGGACTCGCAGGCGTAACCGGAGATACGGGAGCAACGGGAGTCGCAGGCGTAACCGGAGATACGGACTCGCAGGCGCAACCGGAGATACAGGAGCAACGGGACTCGCAGGCGCAACCGGAGATACGGGAGCAACGGGAGTCGCAGGTGTAACCGGAGATACAGGAGCAACGGGAGTTACGGGAGCTACTGGCGTAAGTGTAACGGGAGCAACGGGAGTCGCAGGCGTAACCGGAGATACAGGAGCAACGGGACTCGCAGGCGCAACCGGAGATACAGGAGCAACGGGACTCGCAGGCGTAACCGGAGGTACGGGAGCAACGGGAGTCGCAGGCGTAACCGGAGGTACGGGAGCAACGGGACTCGCAGGTGCAACCGGAGGTACGGGAGCAACGGGACTCGCAGGTGCAACCGGAGATACGGGAGCAACGGGAGTCGCAGGCGTAACCGGAGGTACGGGAGCAACGGGAGTCGCAGGCGTAACCGGAGGTACGGGAGCAACGGGAGTCGCAGGCGTAACCGGAGGTACGGGAGCAACGGGACTCGCAGGTGCAACCGGAGGTACGGGAGCAACGGGACTCGCAGGTGCAACCGGAGATACGGGAGTAACGGGAGTCGCAGGCGTAACCGGAGGTACGGGAGCAACGGGAGTCGCAGGCGTAACCGGAGATACAGGAGCAACGGGAGTTACGGGAGCTACTGGCGTGAGTGTAACGGGAAGTACGGGAGTCACAGGGGATACCGGAGCGACTGGGGTTACTGGCGATACAGGAGCAACAGGAGTTACGGGAGCTACTGGCGTGAGTGTAACGGGAAGTACGGGAGTCACAGGGGATACCGGGGCGACTGGGGTTACTGGAAATACAGGAGCACTGGGAGTCACGGGAGCTACTGGTGTCAGTGTAACGGGAAGTACAGGAGTTACCGGAGGTACAGGAGCTACTGGAGGTACAGGTACAACAGGAGCAACAGGAGCAACCGGAACTTCTGTAACTTCGAATTCGGCATTTGCTGAGAACACAAGTGGTACCATTATTGTAATTTTGGGTGGAACATTGATTACATTGCCGAATAACCAAAATATAGGCACTGGCATAACCGTCAATGGAACGAATGATACCTTCACTCTTGCCAATGCAGGGCGCTACTATATCTCTTATAAAATAAATCTGACAGCGGCACTTGCTATTCAATCCCGGATTTTACTTAACGGGACAGCAATTCCTGCGAGTGTTGTATCCCCAGTACTCTCTCTCAGTCAGTTGCAATCAGACTTTATTGTGACGGTTACAGCCGGATCTACTATCCAGTTCCAATTATTTGGGCTTGTTGCTACAGCTATCCTTTCTCCACCAGGGGCTACCATAAACATTATTCAATTAGCTTAATGCATGAATTAAGCTCTTAAAAAGAATTTTTGAGTTATAAAGAAGAGACGAACCCGATAAGGTTCGCCTCTTCTTTTTGTCCTATAAGTGAATAATCCCAGTAATTAATTCAAAACGATTTCAACAGCAGTATTGATTTCTGGAAGGGCTGCAAGTTGCACAAGCACGTCTTTTGGAACTTCCTTGTCAACAGTCAAAATCATGATAGCAGCTCCACCAATGATTTTACGTCCAACCTGCATGGAGGCGATGTTAACTTCATTTTCTCCAAGCAATGTCCCAACGCGTCCGATGATACCCGGTTTATCATTATGCGAAATCAAAATTTGATGACTTTCCGGAGCAATATCCACTGGGAATTTGTCCAGACGTACGATTCGCTCTCCGTAACCGGCAAGAAGTGTGCCCGCAACACGACGCTCTTCAGCATCCTGAGTCGTTACAAGTGTGACGGTAATGAGATTGGTAAACCCTTTAGTGGTCGATGTTTGGCTAACCACTACGTTGAGATCCCGCACTTTAGCCAAATGCATGGAGTTGACAATATTGGCTTCCCCGCCTAAATGTCTTGCCAAAATGCCTTTTACAATATAACGAGTCAAAGGAGAAGTATCCACTTCAGACAGATCTCCAGCATAGTCGATCCGAATTTCCTGAACCGCATTTTGAGTGATCTGAGCTGCAAAACTACCCAGTGTTTCGCCCAGTTTAAAATAAGGCTGCAGTTTGTTCATTACGGTTGGGGCTACTGCAGGCATGTTAACCGCGTTTTTGAACGGTTCATTGCGAAGGATATGCAGGACTTGCTCGGATACGTCGATCGCTACATTTTCTTGTGCTTCTACTGTGGATGCACCAAGGTGAGGCGTGACAATAATGCTAGGATGATTCAGGAACGGGTGATCAGCAGCTGGTGGCTCGCTCTCGAATACGTCGAACGCTGCACCAGCAACGATACCTTCATTAATGGCTTCAACAAGTGCCATTTCGTCAACAACTCCACCGCGGGCACAGTTGATAATACGCATGCCTTTTTTCATCACTTCGAATTGTGGGCGGGAAATCATATGGCGTGTCTCAGGTGTTAATGGTGTGTGAACGGTCATGAAATCAGCATTGCGAATGATATCATCCACACTAGCTAACTTAACTTGAAGTTTCTCCGCACGGTCTTGAGTGAGGAACGGGTCATAAGCCAGAATATCCATTCCGAATGCTTTGGCACGTTTAGCTACTTCGCTACCGATTCGTCCCATACCGAGCACACCCAGGGTTTTATTTCTTAACTCCACACCCAGGAAGGTTTTACGATCCCAAGTACCTTGAATGGTTTTGGCATATGCCTGAGGAATATGTCGTGCCAGTGCCATCATCATGGCAAATGTATGTTCACATGTCGTAATCGTATTACCGTCAGGAGCGTTAATAACAATGATACCGCGTTGGGTAGCGGCTTCCAAATCAATGTTATCTACACCTACACCAGCACGTCCGATGACTTTGAGGTTTGTACCTGCCGTCATAATACGATCCGTTACACGAGTCTGACTTCGAACCAGAAGGGCATCATAATCGCCGATAATTGCAACAAGCTCATCTTCGCTAAGACCTGTTTTCTTCTCAACTACAACATCATTTGCATCCACCAGTTGCTGAATTCCCAGATCACTAATGGGGTCCGACACTAACACTTTGTACATGGTTTCTTCCTCCTTAGGTATGTGTATCTATATCGTCAAGGTTTCACCTCACGAAAGAGGCATTCCTTAAAACCGTTGGAACTCTTCCTCTCGACAACGCGGTGTCGCAGCAGAGGAGGAGGGTGTGGCAAATAGGGCAATTCCACGTCTGTACTTTAAAATAAATCAAAAAACTCTCAATCCACATACTGCTTGCGCAATAAGGGACGAGAGTTGTCGTGGTACCACCCTAATTCACCGCCGTTTCGCAACGACAGTCTTAGCGGTCAATGAAGACCGAAGAGGATAACGGGTCTAAACCGATTGCACCTACTCCACTTTCAATGCAATAACTCAGGAGCGCTCAAGATCATCTGCCTGCCACCGATTTGCACCATCCATCGGCTCTCTGTAAGACAAAGCAACGTCTTTTTTCCATCATCGTGTTTAACGTGACTAATTTTTTCATAATGTATCATGGCTGACATGAGCATGTCAATAGGCTTAAATGTTTTAATTCGATTTCCTATAGTCATTTCCTTCAGTGGCAAAGGAAGCATACAAATATTAATAATGGAGCTCCCTAATGGATATAAATAGCTCGATTACAAGCTGTTTTATGAATTGAATTTTAATGCATTAATGAAATAACGCATTCGATACAGCTTCGCTTAAAAAACGGGACTTGGGGCAGGCCTTGAACCAATTTGGTTTTTTGGCTATCATTTAGTATACTATCCGATTGGACAACGAACTTGTTATCCATCAAATATAAGTCAAGAGGACAGACACAGGCGATGAAAAAATTAAAGTTTCCCAAGTTCAAGATTCAGAAGGCTGAACCACAGCAACTTACCGAGCGTTTGCTTCTGATCAATCTATACTTTACACAAGGGTTAACTTTGATCATTGGGGTTGTATGGATTTTATTGCAGAAGAGAAATCTGTTTGATGTGCTTGCTTGGCCTGACAGTTACCATTTTATTTGGTGGGGCCTTGGTCTGGCTGGAATTATGCTTGTTATGGACCTGGTTCTTTCTTATGTTATTCCTCAAGAAAGTATGGACGATGGGGGAATTAACGAGATGCTGTTCCGTCAGCGTCCGATCTGGCATATTGTATGCATAGCAGCCATCGTTGCTGTTTGTGAAGAATTGTTATTTCGCGGAGCCATACAGTATGCGTTAGGTCCTTACTGGACAAGTATTTTATTTGCGGTCATCCATATTCGCTATCTGCGGCATTGGATTCCGACGGGTTGGGTATTTGTCTCAAGCTATGGATTGGGTTGGATTTATATGCAATCCGGCACATTATGGGCGCCTATTTTATGTCATTTCATTATTGATTTGGTGTCTGGATTAGCGATACGTTTTCGGAGGGGATCATGAATCAGCAATTAAGTAGAATGAAAACTTACGGCAGTCAGCGCCATCGTAACTCAGATAAGACAGAGACATCTGAGCGTCCTGAAGCTTCTCAAACAAATCTGGTCGTTGAATCAGCTGCCGCCGCAGAGGTAGGAGAACTTACACCGATTACCTCTGTTTCTATACCAAGATCACAACGCAAGTCTTATACATCATCGCTGGAAAGTCCGGTACTTCCCCGGCGGGCACCAGCACGTGCCAATAAAGAACAAAAGCCATCAGAAGAATCCGTTTCCGAAGCGGGCACACTTCCTACACGGACGGAGCTTCATCCTTCTCGCCGTTTACGGCTCAGTAAACGATTTGTGAATTCACTCATTTTAATATTTGTTTTGCTCACAATCAGTCTGGTTTGGTGGGGAATAAAAGGAGCGCCTCCTCTGAATACTTTTCTTCCATGGCCATGGTAATGCTGGCCTGGGTCGTTGCTGTTATATTGGCAGGGATTGCATTGCTCGTTCATATGTGGAGGGAGGCCCATCTTCACCACATTGTTACAGAAGAGGTTGAAGTGCCGAATTTGCCGTCTTCTTTTGATGGAAGCAAAATACTGTATATATCTGATATTCATAAACGCAAGCTGAAAAACAATGATCTGGAACACCTTCGAAATCAGGTGGACTGGGTTATCATTGGGGGAGATGTGGCGGAAAGGGAATCTCATGGCCCATCGTCAGACATAATATGAGCTTGTTATCATATATTGCACCTGCGTATACTGTGTATGGAAACCATGATAAAAGAGCAGGAATTGCGCAGCTCGAACGTATATTCCGAGATACACGCGTTCAACTTTTACAAGATTCAACCGCCTATCTTCATAAAGGCAAAAGCAAACTGTGCCTGGTCGGAGTTGATTATCGTTCACGGCGAGGGGATTCGCTTCTTGCTGAATTGGATACAAAAGATTGCAAGATTGCCATCGTGCACGACCCCTTACAGGCTCTTCACTTGAATGAACCTGTGGATCTGATATTGAGTGGTCACACCCACGGTGGACAATTGGTAATTCCGGGCGTTGGCCCCGTGTTTCTTAACAAAGCGTACCGCTCCGTGTCTAGCGGGTGGTTCTCTTTGAAACGTGATGATAAGGATAATGAGCAAGAAGGCAAAATGCTGGTTAGCAAAGGATATGGAACAAATCATTTGCCACTCAGACTTTGTTGTCCAGCAGAAATGCATATCATTACATTGAGAATGCTCTCAAATAAACAGCCTTGATCCGCATAGGATCAAGGCTGTTTGAGTTAACTTTGTATGTTGCTTCGGGTCAATTCCAGATTGATCACTAAGACTACACCGATTGTAATTGAAACTCAGCGTGCTTCCAGTTCAATGGAGCGAGGGTCGACGAATGTGTAGCCTTTCTGTTCGAGTTTGGTTAACAACTCATCCAATGCTTCAACCGTCCATGGCAACTCATGCATCAAAATATTACTGCCGGGATTTAATTGATCCAGCACATTCTGAATGACTTTCTCCGGTTTGTTTTTGGTGCTCTTATCCCAGTCCAGTGAGCCATTGGACCATGTCATATATAACATGCCGTTATTTTTGACTGTAGCCTTCAGTGCATCATTTCCGGATCCGAAAGGCGGGCGGAAGAACTGAGGCTCCACGCCAATCGTTTCTTTTACAATTTTTTGCACATCGGTTACCTGTTTGGCGGCTGCCGTAGTGGACATCTTTTTCAGATCTTCATGATCCCAGGCATGATTTCCTACAATCTGACCACGTTTATGAATGATCTCCAGCAACTCGGGATGACTTTTCACGCGGTATCCGTTAACAAAAAATATTGCTTTCGCGCCATGTTTATCCAATGTGTCGATTAATCCGTCAATCATTTTTTCTTCTTTAGGTCCATCATCAAATGTCAACAATACAATCTTGCTTTCGCTAGCTTTGTCGTTGGGTTTGATGTAATAATTGGCGTTCATGTGATACGTTTTTTCAATATTATCTTCGGTTGTTTGTCCAGAAGTGGTGTCATTTCCTTCCTTTTCTATTGTGGACGTTTCGTCACGCCTAGGTGATTCTTGATCAGATGTTGTGTCCGTAGTGGACTTGGACTGGGAATCATTGGTTTGTGTTTCTTCTGTGTCAGTGGCAGTTGGCTCGTTAGATTGCTCCTGCGTCGAAGTAACCGATCCATTGCTGGACATCGTGGATTCAGGCGTTATTTCATCCTTGGCTCCACACGCTGACAACAGCATGCAAACGATCATAATTAAGGCGGTGGTGTGTCTAATCATGACTTCAACTCGCTTTCCTGTATTTATGCGGAATGAGATGACGCGCTCCCGCAAACACTAGTTGTGATTTTAACATTAAAAGGAGGTTGGTGTAATGAAGGCGTCATCCTTTTTCTGGGGTGTTGTAATTGGTGTAGCAGCCACTTCTTGGCTGTCCAAAGGTAAAATGTCTATGCTGTCTTCCGGTTCATCCCGCAACATGATGAATCAGGCCAAACACAAAATGATGGAGATGACGTTCCCTGGTATGGACGGGTTCAGCTCCAAGTCAAACGAACAAAGCGGAGATTCCCACAAAAGTACGCATAAAAAAACAGCAAAACCGATTACTCCGCAGGAAAAAGAAGAGAACATGAACATGCTCAAAGATTTTATTCGCACCAATCCGGATGTTAAACATGAAGTTGAGCAAATCTTAACTCAAACAAACACAACAGTACCGGGTTTATAAACACAAACTTCCCATTAGAATCATCCACAGTCTTGTTTTGATGTGGAATGATTCTTTTTTGTCGATTTTACTTCGTGCATTTGGAGGTATAAAATGATAACATAACTACATAGATTTATTTTCAGCACATATTGTTTTGTGCTTCATAATCTGTTATAAGACTTGCTTATAAAGGGGAGATCCTGTATGAAAATAGAACGATTAAGTCACGATAAGATACGGATTTTCCTGACCTTTGACGATCTGAGCGAGCGCGGAATACAAAAGGAAGATATGTGGCAGGAAATACCTAGAGTTCATGAACTGTTCACTGAAATGATGGACCAGGCTTATTCCGAACTTGGATTTGATGCTACAGGTCCGCTTGCTGTCGAAGTATTCGCACTTCCCGCTCAAGGGATGGTTGTCATTGTTACCCGGGGGAAATATGATCCGCAACAATATGGTTCAGGTAACGAGGATGATCTGCCTGAAGAAGTATATGAGATGGAAGTTACACTGGAGCAAAGCGATTCCATCGTCTATGCATTCAAAGATTTTGAAGTGCTAATTGAGGCTGCACATATGTTGCGTCAGCACGTAACGGATGCTGGAAGACTCTATTCCTATAAAGACAAGTGGTTTTTGCATTTGGAACCGGATGACGTGGATTCCACCAAACACGCAGCGTTGATTGCACTGCTGGCTGAATTTGGTGAAGGGTCTTCAGTTACTCCAGCAGTCATGGAAGAGTATGGAAAGGTTGTTATGCCTGAGCAAGCGATTGAGGTTATTTGCACCCACTTCAAACGTCAGGATTAAGCTCTAGTTGTAATTGCGTTCTTAGTCAGAGGAGGGAATTTCGGTGCTTTTGTTTTCGGTTTTAGCGGCAGCAGTAGCTCCGGGTCTCGCCTTGTTAACATACTTTTATCTGAAAGACCGTTATGACTCTGAACCTCTTCACATGGTATTTCGAGTCTTTCTCATGGGAATTCTGATGGTATTACCTGTGATGATTATTCAGCGTGGCATGATGATCTGGCTTGGAGATAATCCTTATGTTGAAGCCATCCTCATTTCAGGTTGGGTTGAAGAGTTCGTCAAATGGTTTGTGATATACCATATTATCTATAACCATACCGAATTTGACGAGCCTTATGATGGGATTCTTTACTCCGTTGCTGTTTCACTCGGGTTTGCTACGGTTGAGAATGTGTTGTATGCCTTTGCGGGGAATGCTTCCGTCTCTGCCATGTTTATTCGTGCTTTGCTTCCTGTATCGGGTCACGCCATGTTTGCAGTAATTATGGGTTATTACATGGGGCGGGCCAAGTTCACGGATGGCAAGAAAAAACGTTGGTTTCTTATGCTCTCACTCGTTTTGCCGTTCTTCTGGCATGCACTTTACGATGTCATTATGAATACCATGGTGAATCATTGGTTGTGGTTCATTGCGCCATTGATGGCGGGATTATGGTACGGAGCAATCGGCAAGATTACAAGGGCCAACAATCGTTCTCCTTTTCGTTTTGTGAAGCGTGAGGAAGAGATTAAATTATAAAAATACGGACACACTGGTGGACATGGAGCGCAACCTGCGCCTGATGCCCTGGTGTGTTTTTTTTGCTGCAACAATAAAAATTCCCGGGGAAAGACAAATAGAAACGGGGATAAGCGTGATGAGAATCAAAATTAAAATCAGATGCAAACAATGTGGAGAACGTTTTACACTGCGAGGCAAGAAGGAACGCGGAAGAATCGAGACCGGTTTTAAACAGTGTTTGTGTGACAATCGGGATCAGTTCGAAATTGAGGAAGATGGCGGTACAACCTGGGTTCAATTGAATTAAACTAACGTCTTGGAACCATTCGTAATAAGCCCGTCATTGGACAGACTGGAAATCGCATGCATAAGAGGTCTTTCTTCGATCCACAATAGAGGTAGTGGCTTAGAAGAAAGGAGACTCTATCGATGTATAAACGTTTAAGTTCAGTTATGTTTCCGATATTTGCAGTTCTGCTAATCGGTGCTCTCGTATGGGGATACCAAGAGAACCAGGAGAAAAATGCAATTCTGATCAAGGCAGAGAATCAATACCAGCGTGCTTTTCACGATTTATCATTTCATATGGACAAATTGCACTCGGAGATTGGGAATACACTGGCGGTTCATGCCACGTCCCAAGGGATGCATCGTAAAGGTCTGATGAATGTATGGCGACTTACCAGTGAAGCGCAGAATGAAATTAACCAATTGCCGCTCACGATGCTGCCATTCAGTGAAACGGAGGAGTTTCTCTCCCGCATCTCCAACTTTGCTTATCAAGCGTCCATGCGTGATCTGACCAATGAACCTTTAAGTGAAAAGGAAATGGGTAACCTGAAAAAGCTTTATGCGAATTCATCCGAGATTACCAAAAATCTGCAGAATGTTCAGCAGAAAGTCCTTTCGGACCGTTTGCGCTGGATGGATGCGGAGTCGGCTATGGCGACGGAACAGCAAACAATGGATAATACCATCGTGGATGGATTCCGGACGGTCAACAAAAAGGTCCAGGAGTACCCTGAACTTGACTGGGGTCCTTCAGTCTCCAGCATTTATGCCAAACGTTCGGTGAAAAAGCTGGATGGCTTACCGATGACCAAAGAGCAGATCCAAACGAAAGCTGCCAAGTTTTCTGACGCCGAGCATAGTAAGATTCAAGTACAGGAAAATGGGAAAGGCACAGATTGGGAATCGTACACAGCCACGATTAATCAGTCCAAAGACAGTAAATTGATGATGGACTTTACACGTAATGGTGGTCTGCTCATCTCATACAGTGACACTCGTCCGATCGGGACAAAGAAAGTAACACGTAAAGATGCCATGTCAAAAGCGGATCAATTCCTTTCCAATAAGGGTTACAAAGATATGAAGGCGGTCAATTACGATGAGTTTGGCAATCTCGGTAACCTGACCTATGTGCGCAAACAAGGCGATACATTGATTTATCCGGAAAAAATGTCTGTTCGAGTAGGTCTCGATAACGGGGATGTTACCGGCTTCCAGGCAAGTGACTTCGTGTATGAGCATCAGAAGAAACGGGAGATTCCAAAAGCTACACTCACAGTTGAACAAGCCCGCAAAAAGCTGAATCCGGAATTCGAGGAGAGCTATGTTCGTAAGTCACTCATTAAGAATGATTACAGCAAAGAAGTTCTTTGTTACGAATTCGGCGGACGCATTAACGGCACGAAATATAGAATTTACATCAACGCCGATACAGGTATGGAAGAAGCTGTTGAGGAAATCAAACCGGTGAATGAGACCACATAACCTCCAGAAGTCAGCAGCTTGTTAAAAGGCAATTAGATTACGAAACAGACCACTAGTTGGTCTGTTTTTTGTTGTCCACTATGAGAAAGGTCATGGTATAATAGTCCTTGTACATATGATGTCAAGATAAAAAGCTAAGGTGGCGGTGAACAGCTTGTTTCCCAAAATAAATGAAGTTTTATACATCCAGATTGCCTCTGCAGATGAAAAAGAGGAAAGCAAAGAATATAAATCACGCATAGCGGATGTGGATGAGCATAGTTTCCTGATCGAAGTTCCAATGCAACAGGGAAGCAGTCGGTTGAAAAGGTTGTTTTTTGGTGAGGAATTGTCCATTTCTTATATTACGGAAGACGGGGTTCGTCATTATTTCAACACGTACGTTACCGGATTTGAAGAAGATGTGGTTCGTCTTGTACGAATTCGCAAACCTTTGCCGGATGACATTACCAAAATTCAACGTCGCAGTTTTCTGCGTGTTCATGCAAACCTTGAAATGGCTATACAGGGTGAAGATCTGACCCGAGCCGTGGGCTTGACTGAAGATATTGGCGGCGGTGGGTTGTCCATTTACGGTGAACCCAGTTTTCCAATTGCGGAAGGGCAAAAGCTGAAATGCTGGCTGCTTATTCCATATCGTAATGCAGTGATTGAACATGCGAATTTTGAAGCCGAAGTGGTGCGGATCAAAACACTGGAAACGGGCAGACAGTTGTGTATGTTAAAGTTTGTGCAGATTTCGGATTCGGAGCGGCAGAAGATCATCAAGTTTTGTTTTGAACGGCAATTGGATTATCGAACGAAATAAGAATCGTGATTGTCTGGATAAAGAGACAGTGGCGGGCACTGTAATGGAAAAACGGAGGTTCGGGTTGTGAACAATCGTCGCCATGCGTCCCGCAGATACGAGCGCCTATATTATGTATTGTCCAAGCGAATGGAGAGAAGGGCTCTGAAACTGATTACAGCTCTTCTCATTCTGCTTGTGATCTACCAGTTAATACTTCTTGTGCCTGATATAAAAAAAAATATGACCTCTATTGATCGTCTGGAAGGAACACCAATACAGATACAAACGGTGCACGAATAATAGCATCACTGATTTGTCTGTTTTTGCATCCATGTGTATAGTGTGGTATAATTTTGACGATGCAGGCAATGCCTGTTTTTTTATTGAGGCTTATCGTTTGAGGAGGAATGCCCCGTTGGCAAGCCAGAACACATCAGAGAACGGGAAGATGAACGTTGCAATTGACGGACCTGCCGGTGCCGGGAAAAGCACGGT
Organism: Paenibacillus sp. 1A_MP2; assembly: GCF_052244825.1. Lineage (NCBI taxonomy): Bacteria > Bacillati > Bacillota > Bacilli > Caryophanales > Paenibacillaceae > Paenibacillus > Paenibacillus sp. 1A_MP2. The sequence goes on from NZ_JBQQCS010000001.1 coordinate 3,013,665, forward strand.
GGCCCGATTGGTTGCAGAGGCGCTCGCGTATATATACGTTGATACTGGCGCAATGTACCGTGCGGTAACCCTGCATATGCTTCGGAAAGGTATTTCACCGGAAGATGTGTCAGAGGTGCTTCAGGAAACCCAAAAGCTGGTCATTGATTTACAACCGGATCCCGACGGACAGAAAGTGTTCTGTAATGGGGAAGATGTAACCTCGGAAATCCGCTCCCGTGAAGTGACGGGAATCGTGTCCCGATATGCGCAAATCGAGGGGCTGCGTACGCAATTGGTGGATACACAGCGGCAAATGGCTTTGCGCAAGGGCGTCGTCATGGATGGACGCGATATCGGAACGACAGTATTGCCCGACGCGGAAGTGAAAATCTTCATGACTGCCAGTGTGGAAGAGCGTGCACTTCGCCGCTTCAAAGAACTGGACCCCTCAGAAGGACTGACGTTGCAGCAACTTGAGCGAGACATTGCCACCCGTGATAAATTGGATGAAAGTCGGGAAGTATCCCCGCTTCGTTGTGCTGAGGACGCTATCGTGCTCGATACAACTGAGATGAGCATCCATGAAGTGGTTGACAAAATCGTGTCTTATTGCACAATGGTCAGAGGAGAGATCGGTCTATGATTTACACATTTTGCAGCACATTACTGCGGATCATTTACACCATTCTTTTCCGCCTGGAGGCAGTTGGACGGGAGAACATCCCGAAAGAAGGCGGCGTACTTTTATGTTCCAATCATATCAGTAACTTTGATCCTCCAACGGTAGGTATCAAGATTAGCCGTCAGGTGCGCTTCATGGCCAAAAGTGAATTGTTTGATGTTCCGGTCTTCGGCCGAATTATCAAAGCCGTAGGCGCTTTCCCCGTTAAACGTGGAGGCGTCAGCAAGGAATCCATCAAGACCTCACTCAACATTTTGCGTGATGGTGAAGTGCTTGGCATTTTTCCTTCGGGAAGTCGACACAATGATGGTGGCATCGGCAAAAAAGGGGCAGCGAGCTTCGCCCTCCGAAGTGGTGCTACAGTTATTCCTGCTGCTATTATCGGTAACTACAAGGTTTTTCGTAAGATGAAAGTGGTCTATGGAGCACCAGTGAATTTGGACGAGTTCAAGGAAGATCCATCCGGCGATGCGCTGGAGAGAGCGACGGAGAAGATTATGTCCAAGATTAATGAAATGGTGCAGACAGGCGTGCCAAGCAAATAATGGCGTCGTCGTCAGACAGCTGAGTGCATGTTTCCATATTTTTGAGGGAAGCTAAAGATGTTCATTCAGTGATGAAAGTGTTTTGAACTCTGCTACAGGCAGGTTTGAATATAATGGGGTTTTTGAATTGAGGAGGGTATTTGACATGTCGGAAGAAATGAAAAATCAAGAAGCAACCCAAGATGAGTTGGATCAATTCGTTTCCTTGAAAAAAGGAGATACCGTAAAAGGAACCATCGTCAAATTGGAAGATAACCAAGCCTATGTGAGCATTGGATATAAATATGACGGTGTAATTCCAATTCGTGAACTGTCTTCTCTGCACGTAGACAGCGCGTCTGATGCAGTTGAAGTTGGACAAGAAGTTGAAGCTAAAGTACTTAGCATCGACGACGAGAAAGAAAAACTCGTTCTGTCCAAACGTGCAATCGACAGCGAAAACGCTTGGGATCAATTGCAAAAGCATTTTGAAGACCAAGACGTATTCGAAGTTGTTGTAGCTGACGTTGTTAAAGGCGGTCTGGTAGCAGACGTGGGCGTACGCGGATTTATCCCGGCTTCCATGGTTGAACGCCATTTCGTTGAAGATTTCAGCGATTACAAAGGACGCACATTGCGTGTTAAAGTGAAAGAGATCGATCGTGAGAACAACAAAGTGATCCTTTCCCAAAAAGACGTACTTGAGCAAGAATTCGAAGCAAACAAAGTTAACGTTATGGCTGGTTTGCAAGAAGGCCAAGTGATCGAAGGTACGGTACAACGCTTGACTCAATTCGGTGCTTTCGTTGATGTAGGCGGAGTAGACGGATTGGTTCACGTATCCGAGCTGGCTTGGACACACGTTGACAAACCATCGGACGTTCTGTCTGAAGGCGATAAAGTAAACGTAAAAGTGCTGAAAGTTGATCCTGAAAAAGGTAAAATCAGCCTGAGCATGAAAGCTGTTCAACCAGGTCCTTGGGAAACAGCTGGCGACAAATTCAACTCTAGCGATATCGTAACAGGTGTTGTAAAACGTCTGGTTGACTTCGGTGCTTTTGTTGAAATCGCTCCTGGTGTTGAGGGACTTGTGCATATCTCGCAAATCTCCCACAAACATATTGGCACTCCGCACGAAGTGTTGAAAGAAGGACAAGAAGTTCAAGTTAAAATCTTGGACATGAACCCTTCTGAGCAACGTGTAAGCCTGAGCATCAAGGAAACTGAAGAAGCTCCTGCTCAAGCACAAAAATCAGAAAGACCAGCAAGAAACAATGCTCCACGTGAAGAAATCAACAACCCGAACGTTTCCATGAGCAATCAAGGTCTGAGCATCACGCTCGGCGAGCGCTTCGGTGACAAACTCAGCAAATTCAAATAAGTTATACATGAATGGTTCTTAGTTATATACTGCATATTTTGCTGAACAATAAAAGCAAGATCGGCGAGCCCCAGCGGGTTCGCCGATTGTTGTTATTGCGAGTATAACGGCATGAAACGTTAGCCAAGACAGGTGTTTTTTGCTATGATGAGTATCGTAAGTATGGACAGGAGGAGTGGAATGTATGGCAAGACCCGTTGTGGCAATTGTCGGGCGACCGAATGTGGGTAAATCCACCATTTTTAATCGGATCATCGGCGACAGATTGGCCATTGTGGAAGACAAGCCGGGCATTACCCGTGACCGTATCTACGGAATCGGCGAATGGAACGGTAAACCATTTAGCATTATCGATACAGGTGGTATCGAAATCGACGGCGAGGACGTCATTTTAAAATCAATCCGGATGCAGGCAGAGCTCGCCATTGAAGAAGCGGATGTTATTGTATTCATGTGTGATGCAAAAGCAGGGATTACGCAATCTGATGAAGAAGTCGCAGAGATGTTGTACCGCTCAGGTAAGCCTATCGTTGTAGCCGTTAACAAAGTGGATAATATCGGGCGCAGTGAGCTCATTTATGAGTTTTATGGATTTGGATTTGGTGATCCAATCGGAGTATCAGGAAGTCATGGTACAGGTGTAGGAGATTTGCTCGACGCCATCGTAGAGAAATTACCTGAACTTGAGGAAGAGACTTACGATGACGATGTCATTCGTGTAGCTCTGATCGGACGTCCTAACGTGGGTAAATCTTCATTGGTGAACGCCATTTTGGGCGAAGAACGTGTTATTGTCAGTGATGTTGCTGGAACAACGCGGGACGCTATTGATACACCGTTTGAAAAAGACGGCCAGCGTTATGTGCTGATCGACACAGCAGGTATGCGTAAACGTGGTAAAGTCTATGAAACCACGGAGAAATACAGCGTAATGCGTGCGATGCGTGCCATTGAGCGTGCAGATGTTGTTCTGATTGTTATTAATGGCGAAGAAGGCATTATTGAGCAGGACAAGCACATTGCGGGTTACGCATTCGAAGCAGGTAAAGCTTCTATGTTTGTTGTGAACAAATGGGACGTTGTCGAGAAGTCTGATAAAACAATGAATGAGTTTGAGAAAAAAATTCGGGATCATTTCCTGTTTATGACTTACGCTCCGGTTGTATTTTTGTCAGCTAAGACAAAACAACGCTTACAAAAATTGTTGCCTGTTGTGCAGCGTGTAGCACAGCAGCATTCTATGCGTGTTCAGACGCATCTGCTTAACGATGTCGTGTCTGATGCAGTGGCGATTAATCCGCCGCCAACAGATAAAGGGCGCAGAATGAGAATTAACTATGTGACGCAGGTTGCCGTTAAACCTCCGACCATGGTTATCTTTGTAAACGATCCGGAATTGATGCACTTTTCTTATGAACGTTACCTGGAGAATAAAATTCGTGCAGCGTTTGATTTTGAAGGGACACCAATTCGCATATTTACTCGGAGGAAGTCCGACGAAGGTTAGGGGAGAAGTTTGTGATTTTACAAATCGCAGCGATTGTCCTGAGTTATCTGCTCGGTTCAATCAGCTTTAGTGTCCTCCTTGCAAAAGCACTACGGGGGATCGATATCCGTCAGCACGGAAGCGGAAATGCAGGAGCCACCAATACTTTGCGGATATTGGGAAAAGGGCCGGCAATTCTGGTACTGCTGCTGGATGTACTCAAAGGTATTGCGGCCGTTTGGATTGGGGTTTGGTTCAGCAACGGTTCCGATTGGATTCCTGCACTTAGTGGTATAGCTGCTATTGCAGGACATAACTGGCCGCTGTACTTCCGTTTCCGTGGAGGAAAAGGAATCGCGACAGCAATCGGTGTGCTCGTGACTCTTGCACTTATTCCTGCGCTGTGCGCCGGGGTATTTGCCATCCTGTCCATCGTATTGACACGATATGTTTCACTGGGTTCCCTTATTTTTGTAGCTTTGACACCGCTCTTCATCCTTGTGTTACCCGGATATTCAATGAGTATCTTCTGGGGAAGTCTGATTATTTGTCTGTTTGCGTTCTGGAGACATCGTACCAATATTGCGAAGCTCGCCAAAGGACAGGAAAATAAATTGGGATCGAAAAACCCTGGAGGGGAAAACGCGTTGTCTAAAAAAGTTGCTGTTCTGGTTGCGGGCAGTTGGGGTACTGCACTCGCCAGTGTATTGGCTGCCAATCAGCTGGATGTGATCATGTGGACACGTGGTGAAGACCAGGCCACAGAGATCAATACTAAACATACCAACCAACGCTTCCTTCCCGATGCAGAGCTGTCGCCCCGTATTCAGGCAACAACGGATATGGCAAAGGCAGTTGAAGGGGCTTCAGCTGTGTTAATTGTTGCTCCTTCATCGGCGATGCGTTCGGTTGCTCATCAGCTTAAGGCCCATTACAAACCGGAAATGTTAATCATTCATGCAACCAAGGGTTTCGAGACAGAAAGCTTGAAACGCATGTCCACGGTCATATCGGAAGAACTTGAATGTGAAGAAGGACGTGTCGTTGTACTTTCTGGTCCAAGCCATGCGGAAGAAGTGGTTAAGCGTTGCCCAACAACGGTTGTTGTGGCATCACTGGATAAAGCTTCTGCCGAGGCAGCCCAAGGTTTATTTATGAATGCTTATTTCCGTGTGTACACAAATCGAGATATGATCGGTGTAGAGCTGGCGGGAGCGTTCAAAAATATTATCGCGCTGGGAGCAGGTATGTCAGATGGCCTTAACTTTGGTGACAATGCCAAAGCTGCGCTGCTAACACGTGGGCTGGCCGAGATCACACGCATAGGTGTGGAGATGGGAGCGAATCCGCTCACGTTCTCTGGACTTGCAGGGATCGGCGATTTGGTCGTGACCGCGACGAGTCAGCACAGTCGTAACTGGAGAGCAGGTTCCTTGCTGGGCAAAGGCCAGAAGCTGGACGATGTTTTGAGTTCCATGGGCATGGTTGTGGAAGGCATTCGGACCACGCAGGCCGCCCACTTTATTTCTCAGAAATACGGTGTGCAAATGCCGATTGCAGATCAGCTTTATCACGTTCTTTTCAGAGAGACAGCCGCGGGATGCGGTTGAAGCATTGATGGGACGTGATCCGAAGACCGAAATGGAAGTCATGACGCTTGAAACCTGGGAGCAGTGGCATTCCTGATGGTCGCGTAGGCGGCTTTCCCGAAATGAGAAAGCTTATTCACCTTTTTTGCGGTGCACTCATACTATACACATGAGTATTGCCGGAGGAGGGGAGACGAATGGCTAACAACATTTCCAAGGAAGCGCTGAAAGCGATCAACAAAAAACAGGGAAACCGATTACGGAAGGTGCCGTCAAAAAATTGGCGAGTACAGTAAAACCGTCCACCATGCAAAATGAAGCTCAGTTGCGCCAACTGATCAAGCAAGTATCCGCCATGGCAAAAGTGCCGGTATCTGAGGATACAGTTCAGGATATCGTGAGTGCCGTCAAAAAAAGCGGATTAAACCCAAACAGTATGGAATCATTAATGAAAATGATGATGAAAAAATAATAGATCGCGCCTGTTCTGCAATCGATCGAGCAAGACAAAAAGACGAGTCGGCATCTGCCGGCTTGCTTTTTGTCTTTTTTTTGGAAAGTGGAGCTAAGTTTCGTGTTATAATAGTTACAATTGTCACAGTGTCAGTGATGAATAACGGACTGAAGGGGAGAACTCTGGAATATGAACGCAATGGACAAGATGTGGCTTTCATTGGTCGCAATCCTCATTATGGGACTTTCTGTATTCCTGATTACGTTTGCTCGTGCCAAAACGAAAGGAATTGTACGGGGAATTCTTTCGTTAATTGCTTTTCTCATTATGCTGATTGGCTTTTTCGGCGGAATAGCTTCTCTAACCTGATCTTTCTCGCCTGAGAGATAACATCCGCATAAACACATCATAAGAGCTGACACAACGAAAACGGATGAAGGGAAGGTGAGCCAATGAGGCCGCATAAAACGGAGGATCGGACAGAGCGCTATCCGGAATTACACGCGGCTTTGCTGGAGACGGCGAAAGCCTGGGATACAGAGCCTCATACGTGGTTGCTTGGGGGCAGCTGTGGATTATTGCTCCAACAGGTGGAGTTACAGCAGGCTCCCAGAGATATTGACATTTACGCTGATATCACCGCTGCGAAGGTGCTGCATAAATCTGCGCCTGGATTGGTGCTGGACGAGCCTGTGGTAGATAAGACTGGACCTTATGCCTCGCTGCTTAGTCATTATCAGGTAGGGGCTTGTGCGTTGGAGCTGGTTGGTGGTTTTGAAGTGTGGGCACGTAAAAGTTGGTACCGTATTGAAATTGAACATGTATTGTTCGAGTATGCACCTGAGGCGAAAGTGGGCTCGTACACATTGCGACTAATGCCGCTTGCGCATGAGCTGTTGTTCAATCTGATGAGAGGTCGAGCCGATCGGTATGAACCCATCGCAAGAGAGATTCGGAAGATGCCCGAATTACATCAACCTCTAATGATTTTATTGGGGCAGCAAAATATTTGGACAAGTCGATTCAGAGCAGAAGTGGAAGAGCTTGTTGGCTTCGAATGGCCTCAGTAGGTTGAGGGAGGAAGAGTTATGGATTACAATATTACTTTTTTACCACAAAATAAGACGATTCGGCTAAAGCCAGGGGTAACGCTGCTAAATGCTGCACGCCGTGCAGGGGTAAAGATAGCAACTCGTTGTGATGGAAAGGCAGCCTGCCTGATGTGTAAGGTGAAAGTAGATGCGGAATATTTTGCTGCGCTGCATCCACCAACAGATGCGGAGAAGCATAAGCTGGGTTCGCTGCTGGATGCAGGCACCCGGCTATCTTGTCAGGCGAAAGTGCGGGGATCCGTAACGGTTCATGTTCCGGAGGACCCCTTGAAGGCGGCGATTCGTAAACAACTGGAGCGTCAGCAGCAGGAAGAGGATGATTGGTTCTAAGAATACGGAGTGGAACGATTCAAGGAGGATACGGATGAACGTGAATATGACGAAGAACGTGAAGCCACGTAGGCAGAGGCGTCAGCTGCAGAAGATGTCCTGTCTACTCGTATTTCTGTTGTTTGCTATGACAGCAACAGGGTGTATGTATCAATCTCAGAGTAATCCCGATCCCAAAGTAGCTTATAAGGAGAGTGTAAGCCGTATTCAAACTGCGGTAGAAGCGTTCCAACAGGATCAAGGGATTTTGCCCATGATCAATGCAGATATGGAAACACCTAAATATGAAAAATTCAGAGTCGATCTGTCCAAGCTGAAACAGCAGGGATATCTGGATGAAATACCCGGAACGGCGTTCGAAAGTGGTGGCAGCGCTTACTTTCTCATTCAGGATGAAGAAGTGAAGCCAACAATTAAAGTCATGGATCTTCAAACCGTGCAGAAAGTAAATGATGTTCAACGAATGGTTAATCAGTATAAGTCCGTACATAACAATCAACTGCCACGCGGGGAAGAACTGTATCCGGATCTATACGTTGTAGATATGGAACAAGCTGCACAGGCTGGTACCCGAGCGGTTACGTTGAGTAGTGTATATTCAGGTCAGGAGCTGCCTTTCATGATGGATGTCGAGGGCAATGTCTATGTGGATTATGCCTTTGACATTATGCAGGCTGTAGAGAAGTCAGAGAAGCCTCCAACGAACGCGGAAGATATGCGTGAATTTTTGCTGGAGCATTCTTACTTTGTCCCTGTCAAATCGGTGGCCTACACGTGGCAGAATAACACTCCGGTTGCAAAAAAGTAATCATGAGGCATTCATTCGATTCGAATGCATGCGATCCAATGATTAGCCCTAAAAGAGATATTCCGCATCACGGGATATCTCTTTCTTGTATGTTAGTTTAAAGTCAAATTATATGGTCCGTAAGTTTTACTCAGATGATCTGTTCAGATCTCCACTTTATAACTCAAGTTAAGTTCATCGCCAGGCAATCCGCGGATACCCCAATGACTGCGTGGTGTTTCAAATATGGTAATTTCCACATCATTGGGCGACAGTTTTAACTGTTCATTTATTCGAGTGAATAATTGCTGAATAAGCTCTTTTTTGACTTGATCTGTTCGGCCTTCGAACATGCTGATTTCAATTATGGTATATCCATTTGATCGATCGGCGGGAAAAGAAAATCCGCTGTGTCCATGGGGAAATAACGATGAAACTTCTTGTTCTCAGCAACGAACCGGCATAAAAGCTTTGGTACGCTCATAAAGTAGATTGAAATAAAGACGCGCAGTCCGAGAGCGGGGCGATTCTCTTAAGGTCACTACCTTGAGAAAAAAACAAAAAATACGCGTCATAATGCTGCATACGGATACATAAGATGATACTAGTCCAATTGCATGTACGAGTTAACGCCGCTTTCGCCGGTTTCATCAGAATGCAACGTTCGGCGGCGGACGACTTCCGGGCACTCACAAAGGCGGCTCTACCGTTGCAGGGATTTCAGTCTTCTGATTGAAAAAACGAAGCGGATGCTCTTTAGCATTTTTCCTTCGGAGTAATTTAGGGAGGGGATTTCATTGGAGAAAGTGGACATTTTTAAGGACATTGCCGAGCGGACCGGAGGGGATATTTATCTCGGGGTTGTCGGCGCAGTCCGGACAGGTAAATCAACATTTATCAAACGTTTCATGGAAACGATTGTGCTGCCAAACATCACAAACGAGGCAGACCGTGCCAGGGCAGTAGATGAACTGCCCCAGAGCGCAGCTGGCAAAACCATCATGACGACGGAGCCAAAATTCGTACCGAATAACGCGGTTCAAATCAAGGTCGCAGAGGGACTTGATGTCAATGTGCGTCTTGTGGATTGTGTAGGTTACGCAGTGGAAGGAGCCAAGGGATACGAGGACGAGAATGGACCACGCATGATCTCCACGCCTTGGTTTGAAGAACCGATTCCGTTCCAGGAAGCTGCCGAAATTGGCACACGCAAGGTCATTCAGGAGCATTCCACACTGGGTGTTGTGGTCACAACAGATGGCACGATTGCGGAGATTGCCCGGAGCTCCTATGTGGAATCTGAGGAACGTGTCATTGCTGAACTGAAGGAAGTGGGTAAACCATTCGTGTTGGTGATCAACTCGACTCGCCCTCGCAGTGAAGAAGCGCTGCAATTGCGCAGTGAGCTTGCTGCCAAGTATGACATTCCGGTCATGACCCTCAGTGCAGCTACAATGACAGAAGACGATGTGACAGGTGTGCTTCGCGAAGTGCTGTATGAGTTCCCTGTACATGAAGTGAATGTGAATCTGCCGAGCTGGGTAATGGTGCTGAACGAAAATCACTGGCTGCGCAGCAACTACGAAAATTCCGTGCGCGACACGGTTAAGGATATTCGCAGGCTGCGTGATGTGGATCGGGTTGTTGCTCAGTTCATGGAATATGAATTCATCGACCGTGCCGGTCTGAGCGGCATGAACATGGGGCAGGGTGTGGCAGAAATTGATCTGTATGCACCGGATGAATTATACGATCAGATCCTCGTGGAAGTCGTTGGTATTGAAATTCGAGGCAAGGACCATCTGCTGCAGTTGATGCAGGAATTCTCCCATGCGAAGAGGGAGTACGATCGCTTCGCTGAAGCGCTGGAGATGGTCAAAACGACCGGCTACGGTATCGCAGCTCCATCCCTCGCCGAGATGGCACTGGATGAACCAGAGCTCATCCGGCAGGGTACGAAGTTCGGCGTCCGCCTGAAAGCAACCGCACCATCCATTCACATGATCCGGGTTGATGTGGAATCGGAGTTTGCACCGATTATCGGAACGGAGAAACAGAGTGAGGAACTGGTGAGGTACTTGATGCAGGACTTCGAGAACGATCCAATCAAGGTTTGGGATTCAGATATGTTCGGTCGTTCGCTGCATTCCATCGTGAGAGAAGGCATTCAGGGTAAAATTGCGATGATGCCAGATAACGCACGATACAAGCTGCAAGAGACGCTGGGACGCATCATTAACGAAGGTTCAGGTGGATTGATCGCCATTATTCTGTAAGGCCAAAAGACCGTAAAGGCCCCCCTTTACGGTCTTTTTCTTGTGTTATTTTCATGATTTTGGATGAACTGGATAAGATGATTTAGTTCCTGAAAAAACTTAGCGAGTTTTAGCTTTAAATTACTAAAACCCATTTACATACTAGGGATTAGCCGTTATATTAATATTCAATGATTGTGATCGAGATCACAGAGAGTGTGAACAGGGGGAGAAAGAGATGAGAAGGAAAGATTCAAAATGGGTATGGTTGAGTGTGCTGCTTGTATTTACATTGGCGCTGTCCGCTTGCGGAATTAAAAAAGAGCCTGCTTCAACTACAGCTTCTGGCACGACAGAGGACAAGCCTCAAACCGAAGCAGTAACAGGTCCACTCAGTGGAAAACGCATTGCATTGATTATGGAATTTAACACAGGTACGTTCTCGCAGCAATATGTGCAAGGGGTTAAAGAAGAAATTGAAAAATTCGGTGGAGAACTGACTACGTTTGTCGCCGATAATGATAAAGCCAAAATGGTATCGTTGCTCGATAGTGCAATTAACCAGAAGTTCGATGCTATTCTGACGGATCACGGGGATTCCTTGCTGGAGCCTGGGGTGAAAAAAGCAGTAGAACAAAAAATTCCGGTTGTTGTGTTCGATGCAGACATTAGTGTTCCGGGAGCAACAGTGTTGTCCCAAGATGATCAGAAGATGGCTGAGCTTACGCTGGAGCAAATGAAAAAGATATTAATGGACAAGGCAACATCGTAAAAGTATGGGTGGCTGGCTTTGCGCCAATGGAACGTCGTCAGGTTGCTTATGGCAAGTTCTTGAAAGAGAACCCGGACATCAAGGAGATTGCAACGTTTGGTTCAGCACAGAATCCGGCGCTGGATACACAAGCCAAAATGGAAGCGATTCTGAAACAATATCCAAAAGGTGAAATTACAGCGGTATGGACTGCATGGGATGAATTTGCCAAAGGTGCAGCGCGTGCTATTCAGCAAGCAGGACGTGACGAGATTAAGGTATACGGTATTGACATGAGTGATGAAGATTTGCAGATGATCCAGGATCCGAAAAACCCTTGGGTGGCTTCTGCTGCCGTTGATCCTACAGACATTGGGCGTGTTCAGGTTCGTTATGCGTACCAGAAGCTGAATGGGGATGAGACAGAGGATCAAGTGGTTCTTAATCCGGTGTATGTACAGCGTGATGCGTTGCCTGACAAACAAATCTCCACTTCAGAGCTGTCCGAGTACGTTGAGGGCTGGGGAGGAAGTACACAGGGAATCAAGGATTGGATGTCAGAATACGGAGTTACTGCTAAATAAAGCAGCGTAACGAGGCGCGTTTTTTCTAACCATGATGAAAATAAAACGACTTGAGAATAGTGATACTCCCAGAGGGGAGCGATTGGAGGTTTGTCTCATGAGTACTGCACCGATTCTGCTTCAAATGGAACATGTCCACAAGCAGTTCGCAGGCATTCCGGCACTGAAAGATGTTAAGTTCTCTGTAAAAGGTGGGGAAATTCATGCGCTGCTTGGTGCGAATGGTGCCGGTAAGAGCACTTTGATGAAAATTCTGTCAGGTGCCTATCAATTGGATCAGGGCACCATCTGGTTAAGTGGGCAAACTCTTCATCTGAATTCACCAGGAGATGCCAAAGCGAGTGGTATTCACTGTGTCTACCAGGAGGTGGATGCTGCACTTGTACCCCAATTGACAGCTGCCGAGAATATTATGCTGGATCAATTGGCATCGCCTGCCGGAGGTTGGTGGAAAAGTCCGCGGAAACTGCAACAGCGTGCGGCCGAAGCTCTGCAGCAGTTGGGAGCGAGCATATCCGTGCACAAAAAAGTAGCTGACCTGACCCTCGCGGAGAAGCAGATGATACTACTTGCACGTATTCTGATTCAGGATGCCAAGGTCATTATTTTTGACGAACCGACTGCGCCGCTGAGCCAGGAAGAGACGGATGCTTTTTTCCGAATCGTACATTTGTTGAAGGAACGCGGAGTGGCATGTATTTTCATTACTCACCGTCTTCCGGAAGTTACAAGTCACTGTGACCGCGTTACCGTTATGAGAGATGGACAACATGTGTTTACGGGTGAGGCACAGGAGCTTACGATCAATGATCTGGTGACGCAGATGCTCGGAAAACCGTTTGAGGAAGAGTTCCCCAAGACAGAAGCACCGGTAGGTGAAGTGCTGCTGGAAGCACGGGGACTTCGGCGTGGAGTCCGGGTCAAGGGTGTGGATCTGTCTGTTCGTCGTGGGGAAGTGCTTGCTGTGGTGGGGCTTGTAGGTGCGGGGAAAACGGAATGCTCCCGCTTGTTAATAGGTGCAGATCGGCTAGAGAGTGGAGAGATTCGACTTAACAATCTTGAACTTCACCTTTCTCAACCTGCTGACGCCGCGGCTCTGGGCATTGTCTCAGTGCCTGAGGAACGGCGGAAACAGGGGATTCTGATTGAGGAAAACGTGGAGCGGAATTTGAGCCTTCCCTTGCTTGGACGTCTCAGCAAATTAGGCTTTGTAAGCCGAAAACGCGAGCGGGAGAATGCGGAATCTTTGGTGCAGCAGCTGGGTATTAAGACATCGTCAGTGCGGCAGGAAGTGAAGTATTTAAGCGGAGGCAACCAGCAAAAGGTAGCCATCGGTAAATGGCTGAATGCGGACGCAGACGTCTTTATCTTTGATGAGCCGACAAAAGGTGTCGATATCGGCGCCAAAAGTGACATTTTTCGCATCATTAACGAACTGGCTTTGGCTGGCAAAGCCGTGATCTATTTTACATGTGAATTGGATGAAGGATTGGGTATCGGTGACCGGATCGCAGTTATGTGTGAAGGGACCATCGTAAAAGAATTTAAACGAGGCGAGACTAATCAAGAACAGCTGCTATACTACGCAAGCGGTGGACAAGAGGTGGAAGCATGAAGGATAAATCATTAGATTTTGCGTTCCGTTATGGTGCGATTATCGTTATTATTGGTGTTATTGCATTTTTCGGTATTAAATTGCCTTATTTCTTTACGTACAGTAACTTGACTGATATTTTGGGTTCTATCTCCATTGTGACATTTGTGGCTATCGGTGTTACCTTATCTCTCATTGTAGATGGATTTGACCTCTCGGTGGGCAACTGTCTCGTTAACCACTGTCGTTACTGCTTCGTTAATGATTTGGTACCAGCAGCCGCTGGCCGTTGTCATTATTGTGCCTCTAATCATTGGGGCTGTAATTGGTTGGCTCAATGCCTTGCTGATCGTGAAACTCCGTATCCCGGATCTACTGGCTACACTTGCCACAATGTACATCATTGGTGGAATTCACAAAACGTATGCTCAAGGCTATACGATCTATAACCATATGCAATTCCCTGACGGAAGCAAGGCAGCCGGAGAGATGGACCCACATTTCTGCAGCTTGGGCAGGGAAAATGGCTGGGAATGCCGATTTCGGTTATTCTGCTGCTCATTGCGGTGATCGGTGTGCATATCTTTTTGACCTATACGAAGTATGGGCGCCAGATGTACGTTACTGGAGGTAATGAGGAAGCTGCACGTCTATCCGGCATCAAGGTAAAAAAGGTGCGTACACTCGCCTATGTAGCTGCTGGAGTGTTTGCTGCAATCGGTGGTATTATCTATGCCTCCAAAGTAGGCTCAGGACAAATTGATGCGGGTTCTCCGTTGTTAATGGAATCCGTAGCCGCTGTGTTTGTCGGCTTCTCCGTATTTGGTGCAGGCAAGCCGAACGTCATTGGAACATTCATTGGCTCTGTTCTAATTGGTGTACTGGTGAACGGTTTGACGATGATGAATGTTCAATATTTCACGCATGATATTGTAAAAGGTGGGGTGCTCGTGCTTGCCCTGGCGGTTACATTTTACGTGTTAAACCGCAACCGCACTTGAAATTGTGTGCTGTCTGTATTAGTATAAAATTTGTTCGGCGTCTGGAACACCCTTGGTTTCAGGCGACATTCTGCCGAAAATGACTGTTGACCGCAGGCCGAGATTTGTGTTCATCACGCTCAAGATGTACGTAGATTTTTTGTGTATGAACGTATATTTCGCTATAAAACGGAAACACAGTATAACATTCAGGACATTGATTCAGGAGGTGAAAAACAAATGAACAAATCAGACTTGATTACACACGTGTCCGAAGCGACTGAATTGTCCAAAAAGGATGTAACGAAAGCGGTTGATGCCGTATTCGAAGCAATCTCTGAGGCTCTTCAAAGCGGAGACAAAGTACAATTGGTTGGTTTTGGGAACTTCGAAGTTCGCGAGCGCTCTGCACGTAAAGGACGCAACCCGCAAACAGGTGAAGAAATCGAAATTCCTGCGAGCAAAATTCCTGCATTCAAACCAGGTAAAGCGCTCAAAGACGGAATTAAATAAGATTTCTACATATTCCATATGTCGACAAAAAGACCGTGACTTGTTCACGGCCTTTTCTTTTGTCCTTTAATCATCTTTCTTCCTGCTGTCCAAAGGCTCTGGCTCATCCGGCTGCTGTGCATAGGCAATCAGAATGAGTTCTTCTCCGGCAGCTGAAGACAGATGCTGTTCAATTTCCTTTAACTGGTGAATATGCTCGTCTGTCAGGTCTGCGGGGGTGTACTTCAACGTGACTCTCCTTTCTGTGGCTGGATAACTTGTAGTATGACCCGGCGGTAACAGATTATTGCGCTCTATTCATATAAGGGCTGGTTGACAAATGAAACAATCTTTATCATCATTAACGCTATTGAACAAGGAGAGGGGATGTGCGTGATGGATCATCCAACCGGCAGTGATTATATCGTAATTAAGGCGGAAGAAAATGGTGTCCAGGTCATTGGCTTAACCCGAGGTCAGGATACCCGTTTCCACCATACGGAGAAGCTGGATAAGGGAGAAGTCATGTTTGCCCAATTTACCAATCATACTTCCGCCATTAAAATCCGTGGAAAAGCCACGCTGATCACCAAGCATGGACAGATTCAATCGGAATAATGAAAATTGCAGGCATAGCCTGCTTTTTTCATTGTACAATGAGGTATGAGCCTTTACCGGACAGACTACACTAACAGGTAAGGGCAGGGAGGCATTTATGAAACCGCGGATGATCGTGACTGCTTCACTGCTGGCAACGGTTGCGGCGGTCCTTCTGCTTGTTGCAATACAAACCTTACATATGCGTACCTTGGGCGGTGAAAACGTACAACCTGTTTCTGCCGCGAGGCATCCAGTCCAGCTAACGGAAGACAATCTGGTGGACGTGCTGAGTACCTTAAAACTTTCCACACCGATTGCCAGTGTGGAATGGAAACGATCCATTTTGACGCTTGACCTAAAGGTTACCGGAACCGACACAAGTTACACCGAAATCTATGGTAATATGGCTGCTGTGGCTGATCTTGGCTTTCGAAGCCTGGATAACGTGGACCAGGTGATGCTGCGTGTAATGGCTGAGGATGAATGGCTTCATAAAAGGCATTTGCTGCTCGCTGCCGATATTCGGCGTGGGGAGTGGCCGATGTATGCGATCGAAACGCTTCGAGACTGGAAAAGCCCGATCCTCTCCGATGAATTGAAGGACTGGTTTCACATGATGGAGACCGAACTTTGGAAGAAGCAATTCGAAATGTCAAGTCAGGGGTAATAGAATAGCAGGATTCAGTGCGTGCCCGATAAACATATGCTATAATATATAAGATTGTAGTGCAGAAAAGGTTTAACAATGCAAATGCTCGGAGGCTGAGAATGAATTCATATCGCGTACCCCAACTAGCAAAGAAATATACGGATTACGACATGATTCGACAACATACGGAAATCCCATCATTTCCGGATAGCCGGGCTCGTCTGCTGCAGGTATTTGTGGGCCGCACAGACGAAAAGGTGCATGATGAGCTATACGCTCTCGCAACCTCGCTCGTTCAGTTGGCCATGGATACGCATGATCGAATCGATACGATCTCTGGAGAGCGTAGAGAACTGGAGATGCGTTCACGCCAGCTGAACGTGCTTGCCGGAGATTATTTCAGTAGCCGTTTCTATCAGTTGCTTGCCCATGCAGGCAAAATTGAAATGATCGGCAAACTTAGTGGTGCTGTATCCGAAGTGAATGCACGCAAAATGACGCTGTATGAACGGATGAAAAAGCTTCTCGTTTCGGCTGAAGAATACTTGCGTGAAACAATACAGCTGAAGATGCAGCTGTTTCTTTCTTTTACAGGCATGATCCGCGATAACGAAGCGTCGTTATGGAACAATCTGCTGGCCGAATTCAGCTGCTGCGAAGCGATTATGGAAGAGCTGCGGCGGATGAATGACGAACAGAACTTTTATCACAGTTATGCCTTCTGGCATATATACGAGTACGGCAATGATGACGAGCGGAATTTGCTGCGCCAGCCCGAGCCGGATGCAAGAGCATGGAGCGGCATGGTGTTGAAGTATCGGATTGGCGATTTGTTGCTGGACAAGCTTCGTGAATGTACACGCCGTATACAACTGTTGCTGCAAGACGAGGAAGATCAACTGGGCCTGGATGAGTTCGATGCAATCCTGGAGCCTTACCTGACGTATTTGCAGCCTTCACATGCGGCAGTTAGGGAAGATTGAGGGGGAGACAGACGAATGGGGAGCGGAGAGACCAAACCGAAAGAAGAATTTGTCCATTCGGTTTTTCAGAGTATAGCCGGGAAATATGATGTCATGAATGACATTCTGAGTTTCCGCAGGCACAAAGCTTGGCGTAAATTCACCATGAAGAAGATGAATATGTCCAAAGGCGATACCGGGCTCGATTTGTGCTGCGGCACTTGTGACTGGACGCTCGCGATGGCAGAAGCAAGTGAAACGGGTCACATGCACGGACTCGATTTCAGCAGCAATATGCTGGAGGTTGGACAAACCAAGGTTAACGCTGTAAATCGACAAAATCAAATCACGCTGGTACAGGGCAATGCGATGTCACTTCCTTTTGAAGACAATTCATTTGATTATGTCACCATTGGATTTGGACTGCGTAATGTACCGGATCTAAGACAGGTTCTGTCGGAGATGAAGCGTGTAGTGAAACCGGGCGGCATGGTGGTGTGTCTGGAATTGTCCAAACCAACATGGCAACCGTTTAAAGGCATTTATTATTTTTATTTTGAACAAGTGTTACCGAACCTTGCCAAATTGTTTGCCAAACGTTACGAGCAGTATAAATGGCTGCCTGACTCACTGGCACTTTTTCCAGGAAGGAAGGAACTGGCCGACATTTTCGCAGAAACCGGATTGCAGCAAGTGCAGGCCTATCCTCTAACCGGAGGCATCGCGGCACTGCATATTGGAACCAAGGAGAATCAGCATGTTTAGGAAAATTCGCATCTTTTTAGAAATGATCAAGATTGAACATACGCTTTTTGCTTTACCTTTTGCATTTATGGGAGCCATCCTCGGTTCCATGGTAGTAAATGATACATTCCCGACCTGGATGCAGATTGTATGGGTACTACTGGCCATGATTGGTGCACGGAGCGCAGCTTTTGGCTTGAACCGTATGATTGACCAGGCGATAGACAAGAAAAATCCACGTACCGCGATGAGAGCAATTCCTGCTGGTTTGTTGAAAAACGGTGAGGTTGTTATCTTTATCGTATTGTCATTTGTACTCTTGTTCTGGGCCTCATCCAACCTTAATGTGTTATCCATGCAGCTGTTGCCAATAGCTGTATTTATGCTGGTATTATATTCATATACCAAACGTTTCACTTGGCTATGCCACATCGTTCTTGGGATGACTATCGGTCTGGCTCCGCTGGGCGGTTGGGTAGCTGTAACGGGTACGATGGATTGGACAGCAGTTGTGCTGTACGTTACGATTGTGTTCTGGACTGCAGGCTTTGATATCATCTATGCATGTCAGGATCTGGAGTTCGATCAGGGAGAGGGCCTTCATTCTATACCTTCCCGTTTCGGTCTTAACAAATCATTGCAGATTGCCAAGGTTTTTCACGTGATTACAGCGGTTGGTTTTCTAGCATTGTTACTGATGACAGATCTGAGCTGGTGGTATGGTGCAGGGATGCTGATTACTTATGGTATTCTTTTCTATGAGCACTATATCGTATCACCAAATGACATGAGCCGAGTACAAACTGCGTTCTTCACGATGAACAGTGTGCTGAGCCTGGTTGTATTTACGTTTACTTTAATTGATCTGGCGGTGAAATAAAGATGCAGCAACCGGACAATAAACGACTTGTTGTCGGAATTACCGGGGCCAGTGGAAGTATATATGGCATCAGATTAATAGAAACGCTGCTTGACCTGGAATACACTGTGCATTTGGTGATATCCAATGCTGGCTGGCGTGTATTGAAAGAAGAAATGGACTGGGATGTTACGAACCGGGACCGTGTACTGGAAGAAAAATTCAGCGGTCGGGCGGGTTCCCTGATCTATCATCCCGTTAGTGATATTGGTGCCTCCATCGCAAGTGGTTCTTTCCTGGCCGAAGGCATGATTATCATGCCATGCTCCATGGGTACTCTTTCATCCATCGCACAAGGGACATCGGACAATCTGATGTCCCGGGCTGCCGATGTCATGATGAAAGAGGGAAGAACACTGATTCTGGTGCCGCGCGAGACGCCGCTGCATGCGATCCATCTGGAGAATATGCTGAAGCTCTCCAGGCTCGGTGTCCGAATGATACCGGCCATGCCCGCTTTTTATTACAAACCCCAGACGATGGACGAGTTGATTCTATTCCTGGTGGGTAAAGTGCTCGATAGCCTGCGCATCCCACATCAACTGTTTACAAGGTGGGGAGAACCGGATGAACGGGGATAGGTGGAGTTCCTTACACATTGATCTGCTGATGAAGTGTAGGGATTTCTTGACCATCCCTGAATCCCGGGGTATTGGTGAGCGCTGATGGTGATGTTTGGATGTGACCACAGCCTTGACCCATGCTCCGGCAGCTTCTGTAATTATGTTTCAGAACAAGTCGCAGAGTTTAATTCCCGGATGTCGGCCTTGACATTCGAAGAAGAGCAGCACGTCTTAGAAGAATACAAGCAGGAAAGGCAAGCCCTGGTTTTTCGTTATGCCTGCAGGCCCGACTTGCTGGAGGGGAAGGTAAGCATGGATTTATGGACTGACAATACGCTGACACGGGTGAACGAATGAAACTATTGGATATTTTCGGGTTGTTAAAAAAGACATGGACTACATTGAAAAGAGCTCTATCGCAGTGTTCAGGGAGAACAGAAGCTGCTGAGCGAAACGTCACTTCACCTGCTCAAGGCAGGAGGTAAGCGGTTGCGGCCGGTATTTGTGTTACTCGGTGGGAAATTCGGTACATACGACATTGAACGTCTGAAGCTTGTAGCGGTTCCGTTGGAACTGATTCATTCGGCTTCTCTGGTTCACGATGATGTTATTGACAATGCCGCGACACGGCGAGGTAAACCAACCGTGAAGTCCAAATGGGATAATCGGATTGCCATGTACACCGGAGATTATATTTACGGCAAGGCACTTGAAATGACTGCGGGTCTGTCCGATCCGGCGATACACCGTATTCTGGCCAAAGCGATGGTGCAGATGTCCATCGGTGAGATGGAACAAATTCGTGACTTTTTCAATACAGGACAAAGTGTACGTAACTATCTCTTGCGAATTCGTCGCAAAACGGCACTTCTAATTGCAGTGAGTTGCCAGTTGGGGGCTTTGGCTACGCGTGCACCGGAACATGAATCTTCGTTGCTGTACACCTACGGTTACAATGTGGGTATGGCGTTCCAGATTCAGGACGATGT
The DNA here is from genome assembly GCF_052244825.1 of Paenibacillus sp. 1A_MP2. Taxonomy (NCBI): domain Bacteria; kingdom Bacillati; phylum Bacillota; class Bacilli; order Caryophanales; family Paenibacillaceae; genus Paenibacillus; species Paenibacillus sp. 1A_MP2. Next base: position 3,034,074 of record NZ_JBQQCS010000001.1, read on the forward strand.
ACTTGATCTGGTTGGTACCGAGAAACAACTGGGCAAGCCTCCAGGCAGTGATATGAAGCAAGGGAATATTACGCTGCCTGTCCTGTATGCATTGCAGGAGACCAATTTGCGTGAACCTTTGTTGGAGGAGATAACCCGCATCCAACACGAGGAGGGACGGGCGAGTGCATCGGATGCAATAGGAATGATTCGCCAAAGTCAAGGAATTGCTAAAGCAGAAGCCCTGGCTGACCGATATATGAAGAAAGCGCTCGATGCTCTGGATCAACTGCCTAACATCAAGACCACCAAAAACCTGCGGGATATCGCTCATTTTGTGGTCAAACGTACGCATTAATATGTTTGATCACACTCTAATATGGACGGGGCATCTTTTATGAATGAAGAAGGTCCTTGTGTATATGTTCTCACTAAAAAATTAACGTTCGTGTGATATTCCTCATTGGGAGGATTTGGACATGTATGTTACAATCAAAGAGATTACGTTTACATAATGAAATAACTTTGAACCGTGAGTGAGGAGTGAGCCGATGGATCGTACATTTTTGATGGTGAAGCCGGATGGTGTGCAGCGTGGTTTGATAGGACGTATCGTTAGCCGTCTGGAAGACAAAGGATTTAAGTTGGTGGCAGGCAAGCTGGTGCAGATGTCTGAAGATCAGGCCAAACGCCATTATGCTGAACATGAGGGGAAACCGTTCTTCGATGATTTGGTTCGTTTTATCACATCTGGACCTGTATTTGCTATGGTGTGGGAAGGCGACGATATCGTGGCGCTTGCGCGCATCGTCATCGGGAAAACCAATGTGAAGGAAGCGGCTCCGGGTACGATTCGCGGAGATTTCGCCAGCCACACACCGCATAATCTGATTCATGGGGCAGATTCACCGGAAAGTGCCTCTCGTGAAGCAGCAAACTTCTTTGCTCCGGATGAGCTGGTAACGTACGACAAGAGCATCGCAGCCTGGTTGTAATTTTTTAGCCAGAAGGGTGATACGATGCTGGAGCAGGAACAATTACTAGACCCGGATTATTCCGGATTTATTCGGAAAATTAAAGAGAGCACAGGCATTGATCTTGCTCAATACAAGGAAGGCCAGATGAAAAGAAGGCTGACCACACTTCGTAACAAAAACGGATTTCATACGTTTTCTAACTTTTTTGATGCCATGCAGAAGGACAAGTCCCTGTTCTTTGAGTTTCTGGATCGCATGACCATTAACGTCTCGGAATTTTGGCGTAACCCGAATCGCTGGGAGGTGCTGCGTGATGAAATCCTGCCCGAGTTGCTGGGTTCGAAACGGGGCGTTAAAGTGTGGAGTGCCGCTTGTTCCACAGGCGAAGAACCATACACTTTGGCGATGATCCTGGATACGATGGGCATTCTCAAGGGAAGCTCCATTACGGCAAGTGACCTGGATGAAGGTGCTCTCGCCAAAGCTAAGGAAGGGCGTTATATGGAACGCTCGCTCAAAGATGTACCGAAGGATACGGCTAACCGTTACTTCAAGCAGGATGGCTTGGTGTATCGTATTGATGAACAATTGAAAAGCTCGGTCAAATTCATGAAGCAAAATCTGTTGTTGGATCGTTTTGACGAGGGATATGATCTGATTGTGTGCCGAAATGTCATGATCTATTTTACCGAGGAAGCCAAAAACCTGTTGTATCAAAAGTTTGCAACCAGTTTGCGTCCAGGTGGTATTTTGTTTGTAGGCAGTACGGAACAGATTTTTTCCCTGGACAATATGGCCTCGAGACTGCAGAAACATTCTTTTATCGCAAAAAATAAGTTCAATTGATTTCATAACCGTCTGGTGCGCACATGTATATGTGTCCAGACGGTTATTTTCATAATGGATGAATGGATATTTCTCTGACACGTCGGAATCTCAATCAATCCCCAATCGAGTCGAATCCATTTTAGGACAACAAACGACTGGCTTTCTTGTCAAAGCCGGTCAGCTATACTATAATAAGCAAAGAAATTATGGGATTTTAGCAATGTGAAGTTTAACAGTTTAAAGGGGGAACGTATTATGAGTTTACGCTATTTAACCGCAGGGGAGACGCACGGACCCAATTAACCGCAATTATTGAAGGCTTGCCAAGCAATCTGAATATTGACTTTGAAGAGCTGAATTTTCAGCTTCACCGCCGCCAGAAGGGCTATGGTCGTGGACGTCGCATGCAAATTGAGAAGGATCAAGCCAATTTCGTTGGCGGTATCCGTCACGGATATACAACGGGTGCTCCCGTAGCACTGGTTGTACAAAATAATGACTGGAAACACTGGCAGAATATTATGAATATTGAGCCGATTGAAGGCAGTGACGAAGAGAAACGCCGCGTTCATCGTCCGCGTCCAGGCCATGCCGATCTGAATGGCGGACTCAAATATAACCTGAAAGATTTGCGTAATGTACTGGAACGTTCCAGTGCCCGTGAAACGACGGTGCGTGTAGCTTGTGGTGCTATTGCACGTCAATTCCTGGCTGAATTCGGAATCAAAGTCGCTGGACGTGTATTGCGTATCGGAGAAATTGAAGCTCCTTATCAAGATCTGCCGATCGATGAACTGATCGCAGTGACAGAAGCCTCCTCCGTACGTGTGACCGATGCAGAAACCGAGAAGAAGATGGAAGCCTACATCGACCAGATCAAGCAGGAAGGCGACTCCATCGGTGGAATCGTGGAATGTATCGTTGAGGGTGTGCCTGTAGGTCTCGGGAGCCACGTACAATATGACCGCAAACTGGATGCACGAATTGCACAGGGTGTCATGTCCATTAACGCATTCAAGGGTGTGGAAATTGGAATCGGGTTCGAAGCCGGAACCATTCGTGGTTCTCAGGTGCATGATGAGATCGTTCATAGTGAAGAGCGTGGTTACCACCGAGCTACCAACCGTCTGGGCGGATTCGAGGGTGGAATGACGAACGGCATGCCCGTCGTAGTGCGTGGGGTTATGAAACCTATTCCTACGTTGTACAAACCGCTTCAAAGTGTGGATATCGATACCAAAGAAGCATTTACAGCTCAGGTTGAGCGTTCTGATGCATGTGCTGTTCCGGCAGCTAGTGTCGTTATGGAGCATGTAGTAGCCTGGGAAATTGCAAGAGCTTTCCTTGAGAAATTTGGCGGAGACTCCATGGAGGAAATCCGCGCGAACTTTGCCAACTACAATAATCAACTGGAGAATTACTAAGATGCGCCAGCTGACAGTGCAGTTGGAGGAGCGCACTTATCCAATTCTGATTGGCAGCGGCCTGTTGGCTCAAGCGCCTCAATATTTTGAGCAATATGGCTTAACCAAAAAAAGCCCGCTACTCATTATTACTGATGAGCATGTAGCCCCCAAATACTTGTCCGATCTGGAGCAAACGCTGCGTACGGCTGGTTTTACAGTCGTCTCCGCAGTTGTTCCATCTGGTGAAACATCGAAATCCCTTTCGGTATATCAGGATATGATGACTATCGCCATTGAAGGCAAACTGGATCGCAGCTCGGCTATTGTTGCTCTAGGCGGCGGTGTAGTGGGGGATCTTGCTGGCTTTGTCGCAGCTACATATATGCGTGGAATCAAGTTTGTACAAGTGCCTACGACGATCCTCGCGCATGACAGCAGTGTTGGCGGCAAGGTGGCTGTCAATCATCCACTGGCTAAAAATATGATCGGTGCATTCCATCAGCCAGAGCTGGTGCTCTATGATGTGGATACGCTCCAATCTTTGCCGCCCCGCGATGTCTCGGCTGGTTTGTCAGAGATGCTGAAGCATGGACTGATTCGGGACGAAGCTTTTGCATATTGGTGTGAGGAGCATGCGGAGGATCTTCTTGCTCTTGATCCTGAAGCTCTGGAATATGGTTTGGAACGTGGCTGTAGCATCAAGGCAGAGATTGTATCTCGAGACGAACGTGAGAATGGTGAACGTGCATTGTTAAACCTGGGTCATACCATTGGTCATGCCATTGAAGCTATTGCCGGTTACGGCGAATTCCTGCATGGTGAAGCCATCTCGATTGGTATGGTGGGCTCCGCATTGCTCGGCGAAAAATTGGGAGCCCCAGCAGGGCTATATGACGATACGGTTCGTATGCTGCGTTCACTGCGGCTACCGGTGACGATGCCCGAACATCTGGATACGGATGCATTAATGGATGCCATGATGCACGACAAAAAGTTTCGTGAGGGTCATATGGTCTTCATTATTCCTGACCGGATCGGCGCTGCCAGAATTGTGAAGGATGTACCGGTAACGGCAGTGCGTGACGTCATTGAATTACTTAAGAAGGGAGATTAAAAGCATGGTTACTCGGGGAATTCGTGGGGCCACAACGGTCACGCATAACAACGAAGAGCATATTTTGAAAGAAACGGCCGTACTATTGCAGGAAATCGTGGATCGTAACGAGATCACACCCGAAGATATTTGCAGTGTGTGGATTACGATGACTGGAGATCTGGATGCAGCTTTCCCAGCAAAGGCCATTCGCCAGTTGGATGGCTGGGAGCTTGTTCCCTTGATGTGTGCGCTGGAAGTTCCAGTTGAAGGTGCCTTGCCACAGTGCATTCGTTTTATGGTACACGTTAATACAGCAAAAGGTCAGAATGAAATCAACCATGTGTATCTTAACGGTGCACAGTCTCTACGGCCTGATTTGGCGGCACCTTCCAATTCGTAAGATTAGAATGGTTGTCAAACCATTCGGAATGTTGTATAGTGAGAACCAGTTGAGTAGAGAAGAGATTGAGCTGAGAGCAGCTGAGCTGAGTGGAGTATATAGCAGAGTCCAGCGGGTGGTAACCGGAGCAACAGAATCCGGTCAACTGATTCGCGGTACGTCGTGCTACGGGATTATTTGATACAGGATGAAGGAAAGCAAGCGTGTCTAGCGACATCGTTTTGTTTTGGTATAACACGACCGATATCCTCATGGTTTTATGAAAGAATGAATGCCATGGATGAGATTCGTGTATGCCGATACATTTCCTTTGTATTTGATGGATGTATGATGCATCTATACAACAACCTGTGTGATAATTCGGTAAGGATGAATGTATAGGGACTTGTTATTTATGAAGCAACAACTTGTTGAAACAGCTTATAACCAAACCTCTACCTGATGGTAGAGGTTTTTTTGTTGTATATATTACTTTTTCTTCTACCTAATCTGAAAGGACGTGATCTAATGATAACGCCAAACGTTAATCAAGTACTGAAAATGTCGAATGAATATAATCTGATTCCGGTAGTCAAACGGATTTTAGCTGATATGGAGACCCCGATTCGGATTTTTCGCCGTTATGCTGACAACGACCGGGCATTTCTGCTGGAAAGTGTGGAGGGTGGTATTCAATGGGCGAGATATTCCTTCATCGGTACAGATCCGTTCCTGATGATCTCGGCCAAAAAAGGCCGGATTGTGGTAGAAGAAGCGGGACAGATTCGAGAGCTTCCAGGCAAACCGATTGAAGAACTCAAAGCGCTGCTGCGTAAGTATCGCAGTCCGAAGGATGATGAACTGCCGCCATTTACAGGTGGGGCGATTGGTTTCTTCGGATATGATCTGCTGCAATATTATGAAAAGCTCCCGGCCCACGCGCTGGATGATCTGAAAATGGATGATATTCGCTTCATGTTCTGTGACCAGATTATCGTGTTTGACCATGTGAAGCAGCAGATGCTGCTCGTGGGCAATGTGCACGTGAAAGACGGTGCAACGGATGATGATATCCGCCAAGCATATGCTTTAACTTCTGAGAAGCTGGAACAAGCCGCTGAACGCTTGCAGCAGCAAGGACCTGGGGAGAACCTGAACCCGCGTTCCATTCCAGGAGACGTGGATCTGGGGATATTCGATCCAATCTGACGAAGGAACAGTTTATCGGGAATGTAGAGCAGGCCAAAGAGTACATTCGGGCAGGAGATATTTTTCAAGTGGTATTATCCCAGCGTTTCCATATTGATACCGAAGTTTCTCCACTGCACGTATATCGCGTGCTTCGGACGTTGAATCCATCACCCTACATGTATTATCTGAAAATGGACGATGAGATTATTGTTGGGACATCACCGGAAGCGTTGGTAAAAGTGGATGGAAACCGCGTAGAGACACGACCAATTGCGGGGACTCGCCCAAGAGGAGTTACGGAAGCAGAAGATCGTGCCTTTGCCGCAGATCTATTGCAGGATGAGAAGGAACGTGCAGAACATCTGATGCTTGTCGATCTGGGACGTAATGATCTGGGACGTGTATCTACCTTCGGAAGTGTGAAATGTGACATGTTCATGGAAATTGAACGATATTCTCACGTCATGCACATGGTGTCTAACGTTACAGGTGAGCTTAGAGATGACAAGGATTTCTTTGATGCATTTCTTTCATGCTTGCCAGCGGGGACGGTATCCGGTGCACCGAAGCTGCGTGCGATGGAGATTATCGCAGAGCTGGAAAAAGAAGCACGGGGTGCTTACGCAGGTGCTATCGGTTATCTTGGTTTCTCCGGAAACATGGACTCATGTATTACGATCCGAACGATTATTTTCAAAAAAGGAAAAGCGTATGTGCAGGCCGGAGCCGGAATCGTATGGGATTCGGTGCCTGAGAATGAATATGAAGAAACCGTAAATAAAGCCAAAGCGTTGCTGAAGGCGATTCGTACAGCAGAAGCGATGTTTCCTGCCAAAGAGAAGGATCACACGTTGAAACTTGCCAACGCCGATTATTTTGTTACCCCAGCCACGGCTGCACAAAACTGAGAGAGGAGAGACCGGAAATGAATATGAACCCAGTCATGAATGAAGAATCCGAGCGATTCGCAACTGAAGTTAGTCATGCGGAAGGCATGAAGAACGGCCTTGCCAAAATTTTGGAGGGCAGCCATCTGGAGCAAGCGGAAGCACGCGATTTGATGTACTCCATCATGAGAGGTGAAGCCACTCCGGCTCAAATCGGAGGTTTGCTTATGGGCTTGCGGATGAAGGGGGAAACGGTGGATGAAATCACGGGTTTTGCCGAAGCCATGCGTGGGCAGGGCGGAAGGATTCTGACTGACGGCAATGGACTGCTGGACACCTGTGGAACAGGGGGTTCGGGTATTCATAAGTTCAACATTTCAACGGCATCTGCTATTATTGCTTCAGCCGTTTCTGTCCGGGTCGCGAAGCATGGCAATCGCTCTGCATCTGGCAAAGCGGGCAGTGCAGATGTACTTGAAGCATTGGGCGTGAATATTCATCTGGACGGAGAGCAGGCGAGACAATGTCTCGATGAGATCGGAATCTGTTTCTGTTTTGCTCAGGTGTATCACCCTTCCATGAAACATGCAGCTGCACCAAGAAAAGAGCTGGGTGTACGTACAATCTTTAACATGCTTGGACCGTTAACCAATCCTGCGGGAGCGGATCGACAATTGCTTGGCCTGTATGACCGCAGCCGGACACCGATGATTGCAGAAGTGCTGAATCGTCTGGGACTGAAAAGAGCTTTGGTCGTAGCCAGCCATGATGGTTTGGATGAAATCAGCATCTCCGCACCGACCCAGGTATCCGAGCTGCGCAATGGTGAAGTGCATACGTATGACATTGATCCACGTGATATGGGATTATCGTTACATCCACTGGAATCGGTTCTTGGAGGAGATGCGGCTCAGAATGCCGAAATTATTAAAAGGATCTTCCAGGGAGAACGAAGCGCATACCGCGATGTCGTGCTGTTAAATGCCGGGGCATGCATCTATGTATCCGGTCTAGCAAATACCATTGCAGAAGGTGTGTTGATGGCGACAGAAGCTGTAGACTCTGGCAAGGCTGCCAAGAAGCTGGAACAGTTAATTCATACAACGGAGGCGTACAGTCATGTATCTTGATCGAATCGTAGCAACCAAACATAAGGAAGTTGAAGTTCTCGCACAAACATTTCAGATGGATGATGCGCTGAAAAAGATAGAGGCATTACCTCATACGCGTGGATTCGAGCGTGCCTTATCAGAGAGACGTAACCGTAAGCTGGGGTTGATTGCCGAAGTGAAGAAGGCATCTCCGTCCAAAGGACTGATTCGTCCTGATTTCCATCCGGTAGAGATTGCTTCCGCATACGAACGGGCTGGAGCGGATTGTATATCGGTATTGACTGACGTTTCTTATTTCCAGGGAAATAGCGAATACTTGCAGGCCATTCATCAGGCTGTGAACATCCCGCTGCTGCGTAAGGATTTTATTATAGATGAACGACAGATTGCCGAGGCAAGGCTGCTTGGCGCGGATGCCGTTTTGCTGATTGCGAGTATTCTGACACCGGAACAGATGCGTCAATATCTGACGTTTGCCAAAAGTTTGGGGCTTGATGCCTTAATTGAAGTTCATGACCGTGCAGAACTGGAGCAAGTACTCGATATTCCGCAGGCAACACTTGTAGGCATCAACAACCGCAATCTGAAAACGTTCGAAACCAGTCTGAACACTACGCTGGATTTGATGGACCTGATACCGGATGGTGTGACATTAATCAGCGAAAGTGGAATTGACGGCCCTCAGCCATTGGAATCTCTTATTGAGGCAGGTGTACACGGAATTCTTGTTGGGGAGCATCTGATGCGTAAGGACGATGTTGAGGCTGCGGTATACGAACTGATGGGACCAAAAGCATGAATGCATTCAATCATGACGGCGCAAGCAGCAGAGAGGTAGATCTGCGAAACCGGCCGGCAGCGGCAGTAAAAATATGTGGACTTCAGGACGTTGAAGTGCTAAAATCGATGGTAAACTTGCCTGTGGATTACATTGGTGTTGTCTTTGCCCCATCCCGTCGTCGTGTTACGCCTGAACAAGGTGCCGAGCTGAGAACGGTTCTCTTGGACTGGACGAAGTTCGATCGGCCGAAGCTGGCAGGTGTTTTCGTGAATCCCACGCTCGAAGAGCTGGAGAGCATCATGAAGATTTCACTCCTGGATGTCATTCAACTGCATGGACAGGAATCGCCGGAATTTTGTGAACAGGTGAAGAAACGCTTCGGGACCGAAGTGTTCAAGGCCTTCTCTTTCCCAAGGATGAAACAGGTTCATTAGCTGACGATACTGCCTTGATGGCACTTGATCCATATAAAAATGTGGTGGACGCCATATTGCTCGATACGTTTGATCTTCTCTACGGTGGGGGCTCCGGTAAAACCTTTGCATGGGAACGAATTCCTTTCTACGCCGAATGGGCAAGAAAACATGGAATCGCGTTGTTCGTGGCAGGAGGGTTACAGCCGGATAATGTGCAACAACTGATACAGACATATGCACCGGACGGCGTCGATGTATCCAGCGGCGTAGAGTTCGAAGGTGTGAAAGACATTGCGAAAATAATAGCATTTGTAGAAAGGGTGAAGCAGGCATGACACATCAATTGCCGGATCAACACGGGCGTTTCGGTCCCTTCGGAGGCCGCTTTGTACCTGAGACACTAATGAACGCTCTGATCGAACTGGAGGAAGCGTACAGCCACTTCTCCGAAGACGAGGAATTCAATAAGGAACTGAATTATCTGCTAAGCGAGTATTCTGGACGGGAAACGCCTCTATACCATGCAGAGCAACTGTCCCGCCGCTTGGGTGGACCCAAAATTTATCTGAAACGTGAAGACCTGAACCATACAGGAGCGCACAAGATCAATAACGCTATTGGACAGGGATTGCTGGCTAAACGGATGGGGAAAAAGAAAGTCATTGCCGAAACCGGTGCAGGTCAGCATGGCGTTGCCACGGCAACAGTTGCTGCTTTGCTGGGTCTTGAATGCAAAGTGTTTATGGGCGAAGAAGATACACAGCGACAACAATTGAACGTATTTCGCATGAAGCTGCTAGGAGCAGAAGTCATTCCGGTGACATCTGGTACAAGGACATTGAAAGATGCAGGTAACGAGGCGCTGCGCTACTGGGTTAGTCATGTGGAGGATACCTTTTACGTGCTTGGATCGGTAGTAGGCCCTCATCCGTATCCAATGATGGTGCGTAACTTCCAGCGAGTGATTGGTGATGAGACGCGTCGTCAGATTCAGGAGATTGAAGGACGTCTGCCGGATGTGATTGTTGCAGCTGTAGGCGGCGGAAGTAATGCCATCGGCATGTTCTATCCGTTTATTGGCGACCAGGATGTGAAGCTTATTGGGGTTGAAGCAGCAGGTAAAGGGGTGGACACCGAGTTCCATGCGGCTACGATGAGTAAAGGGACACATGGTGTATTCCAGGGTTCAATGAGTTATCTGCTGCAAGATGAATATGGACAGGTTCAGCCAGCCCATTCCATTTCGGCGGGACTTGATTATCCGGGTGTTGGTCCTGAGCATTCTTATCTCAAAGATATTAAACGGGCAAAATACGTCCCAATCACGGATCAGGAGGCATTGGATGCCCTGCAGTTGCTGAGCCGAACAGAAGGCATTATCCCCGCTTTGGAGTCAGCCCATGCTGTTGCGCAGGTCGTCAAGCTTGCGCCTGAACTTAGCGCTGATGATATCGTTGTGATCTGTCTTTCCGGTCGTGGCGACAAAGACGTTGAATCGATTATGAAATATACAGGAGGGGACTTGGCATGAACCTGATGGACCAGACCTTCCAGCAACTGAAAGAACAGAACCGTACAGCACTTATTCCATTCCTCACGGTTGGAGATCCGGATGTGGACACGACGGTGGAAATCATTAAGGAATTGGAACAGGCCGGGGCGGACATTTTGGAACTCGGAGTCCCCTATTCTGATCCGCTCGCGGATGGACCGGTAATCCAGCGTGCTTCCGAGCGTGCATTGAAAAGTCAGATCACGATTCGGACTTGTATGGAAACCGCAGCAAGAGCTCGTGCCGCGGGTGTGAAACTACCTTTTGTGCTGTTTACCTACTATAATCCGGTGTTACAGACGGGACTGGATGTGTTTTTTGACGAGTTGGTCAAACATGAGATCAGCGGGATGATCATCCCCGATCTTCCGATTGAGGAAGCAGAGGATATGCGACGCCGTGCGGATGCTGCAGGTGTGCATCTGGTTCCGCTCGTAGCCCCTACGTCCAACGCAAGAATCGAGCGTATTGTCACGGGAGCACGTGGCTTCATCTATTGTGTCTCTTCTCTGGGTGTTACGGGAGAGAGAGCTTCCTTTTTCGATGGGGTAGAGAGCTTCATTGGAACTGTAAAGAGTCTGACAGATCTTCCGGTCGCTGTTGGCTTCGGCATTTCCAGTCACGAGCAGGTAGCGCGTTTCTCCCGGATCTGTGACGGCGTTGTTGTAGGCAGTGCTATCGTTCGTCAGGTGGAGGAAGCCATCCCTCTCCTTGGGAACCCGGATACTCGTCAGGCAGGACTGTTGCAAATTCGCAACTTTGTGGCACAATTAAAAGGATAGGGATTAAATGATGTTGCATCCCCGGGGCATGCTCAGTTCATACTGAGGCATGTCCATAACTATTTCAATAACAGGAGGCGGTCGGGTTGAAACCGAAGTCCCAGATTGTCAATCTGCCTGTATATAAACCGGGCAAACCGATTGAAGAAGTGAAACGTGAACTGGGTTTGGAGCAAGTGATCAAGCTGGCCTCCAACGAAAATCCACATGGAAGCTCTCCTGCTGCACTTGAAGCGATCACCAGAGAATTGGTCAATGTAAGCATATATCCGGATGGCAGTTCTACCGAACTGACTGAAGTGCTGGCAAATCATCTCGGTGTGGAGCCAAGTAATCTGATTTTTGGTTGTGGATCGGATGAGATCATTGCGCTGATCACTCGTGCATTTTTCCTCCCGGGAGATGAGAACATTATGGCTGACCAGACGTTCTCTGTATACAAAAGCAATGCTGATATCGAAGGTGCTGTGAGCATTGAAGTACCCCTTAAAGATGGAACTCATGACCTGACTTCCATGCTGGCACAAATCAATGACAAGACCAAAGCGGTTTGGGTTTGTAACCCCAATAATCCAACGGGTACAATCATCTCTGAGCAGGAATTGACTGCATTTATGGACCGTGTACCATCCCATGTTATGGTTGTGCTGGATGAAGCCTATTATGAGTTTGTAACGGATATGGCGTACCCACAAAGTGTCCCTATGATTGAGCGATATCCTAACCTGGTCATTTTGCGGACATTCTCCAAAATCTATGGCCTGGCTTCACTGCGTATTGGATACGGTATTGCACGCCCGGAAGTGATTGATCTGATCAACCGTGTGCGTGAACCGTTCAACACATCACGTTTCGGTCAGGCTGCGGCGAAGGCTGCGCTTGAGGATCAGGCTTTTGTCCAAGCGTGCGCGGAAAAAAATGCGATAGAGCGTGATTACCTGCAGAATGAATTCACGCGGTTAGAGCTGCCGTTTTTCCCTTCGCAGGGGAACTTCATCATGGTTGATCTGGACATGCCTTCTGCAACGGCGTTCCAGTCGCTGTTGAAACAAGGCATCATTGTTCGTCCTGGATTCCATGTATATCCAACATACATTCGTGTGTCCGTTGGAACAACAGAACAGAACCGTGCTTTTGTCACGGCACTGGAGAACACGCTGGCTGAGAAGGCGGTAGCACGCCCTTAAATCTGGCGATGAAAAGAGTGAGGACCCATGAAATTAAAAATTGCAATGATCGGTGTAGGGCTCATCGGCGGATCACTGGCGCTTTGCTTCAAAGACAAGCCTGGTGTTACGGTGATGGGCTACGCTCACCTGCCTGAACTGAAGGACAAGTACATAGCGAGTGGTGTAGTGGATGATGCTACGCTCTCTCTGGAGGAAGCGGTACAGGATGCCGACTTTATTTTTTTGTGCGTACCTGTTGGGCTGCTTGAATCCTATTTTGAACAATTGGTTAAGCTTCCTCTGAAACAAGGATGTATTATTACGGATGTGGGAAGCACCAAAGCGTCCATCGCAGCCTGTGCTGAGCATGTCCGCATGCGTGATGCATACTTTATCGGCGGTCATCCAATGGCCGGATCTGAGCGTGCAGGGGTGGATGCAGCCTCGGCTGTGTTATTCGAGAATGCATACTATGTCTTGACCCCTTCAGAACATGTACCTGAGGAAGCATACGACAGGTTATCTGACTTACTTGCGTATACTCGTGCCCAAATTGTCCGTGTAGAGCCGCTGCTTCATGATGACATTGTGGGAGCGATTAGTCATTTGCCACATGTTATTGCAGTTGCGCTGGTGAACCAGGTGCGTGAATATAATGAATTGAACCCTTTGTACAAAATGCTGGCTGCAGGCGGTTTCCGGGATATCACTCGGATTGCCTCCAGTGACGCCATCGTCTGGAGAGATATCCTGCTGAGCAACCGTGAGGTGCTGCTGGGATTGCTAAAGGACTGGAATAGCCAGATGACGGCTTTCACCGAAATGCTGGAGCAACAGAATGGTGAGGGCATTGAGGATGCATTCCGTCAGGCACGCGAGTTCCGTAGTGTGCTGCCAGAACGACGGAAAGGCATGATCTCGTCGTTGTTTGATCTTTATACGGATGTGCAGGATGCGCCGGGGATGATCGGCAAGATTGCCACCGAGCTTGGGGCGAATGATATTAACTTAAGCAACATGGAGATTATTGAGAACCGAGTCGATGTGCCGGGTATTATGCGTTTGTCGTTCAGGCAGGAAGAAGAAATGGAACGTGCCAAAACGTTGCTGGATTCCCTGGGGTATCAAGTGTGGGTTTAGGCTTTTGGAAGGGGGCGAAAGCCCTCTTTTTTTGTGTCTAAAACGAGTTGTTACCGTACATATCCTAAAAAAGGACAAAAAAAAGACCGCTTACATAAGCGGCCATTGCTCACGTGGAGCAATACAGTTATTGGATAGGAGTGGAGAGAAACCATACTGTACTTTTATTATATGTATACGTTTTCATTTTGTCAACACTTTGAGTAAAATTGTTTAAAGTAATTATAACATTCGTAAATTAAGGAAATATAATCCTTGCATAAAGGGGTATAAAACTTAGTGAATGCTTGGCGAAGTGAAGTTGATTGGTACATTTTTTAAAAAAATGTTATAACGAAATTCTTTTGAAATTTTAAATTTATTTCGTTTTCACCTAAACTTTTTTGGGTCTTCGTTCGTCCAATATAAGAGTGGCTTCACAAAAGGGATCAAATTGAAGTCATGGACGAGAAAATGGCTGCATAATAATGACTGGTCGGGCTTCAATGGATGCCATGGATTTGCCAGGATGATGCAGACCGTTGTACAATAAATAATGTTAATGTAGAAACGTTGGGGAAATTGCCATTACATAGGGGAATTTGGCGGGAAGGCCTGTTATGGCGCTGAACGCTGTTTTATGCGGTGAAAACCGCAACTTTTTTGTGCCTGTTCGGTAATACATGGATAGAGTCGAACGGGGAGAAGCACATGGATGGGCGAGGAGGGGTCGCACTCAAATGACGGATTCCCAGTTGATTCGAGAGATCAAGGAAGGTAACCTGGAGTTATATTCCGAGCTGATGAGTCGTTATCAGCGTAAAATACTGGCTTTCGTATATCATATGTTGAAAAGTTCTAATATGGAGCTGCTTGCGGAAGATCTCTGTTCTGAGACTTTCTATAAGGCGTTCCGCAGTCTGCACTCATTCCGAGAGGTGGATGCCTCGTTCTCAACCTGGTTATATACCATTGCGAGAAATACGGTACTGAGTGAGCTTCGCAAACAGCGTAGTGGGAGTGTTCCACTTGAAGAGAGCGGTATTGTACCTGTTGCTCCTTCTGAGAATGCGCCAGAGCATGCTGTATTGCGCAGTGAGCGGGTGATGCTGGTTAGGGATGCCATTAACAATTTACCGGAGAAGCAGCGTTCTGCCATTATACTCCGTGAGTATGATCAACTAGACTACCAGGAGATTGCAAATATTCTTGGGCAGAGCGTCAGTTCTGTGAAATCGTTATTGTTCAGAGCAAGGTCAAGCGTAAAAACTCAATTGGAACCTTATTTCTTCGAACCGGTCTACGAGCCATATGAAGGGATGAAGAACCGATGAATTGCAACGAAGCCCAGGAACTGTTTGCACTGGTCTGGGACTTGCCGGAAGCTCATCCTCAGCGGATTGCATTTCATGCTCATCTCGCTGGTTGTGAAGATTGCTCGCAGCAATTTGAGGTTTGGGAAGAAGCTCAAATTTTGCTGCACAGCATACCGGTCCCAGTGACAGAACAACAGGCAGAGAAAGTGAACCGTAATGTTATGGAACGGATCTATGCGGAGTCTCCATGGCTATTGCCGGAAGAGGCAAAGGTTAATCGTTTCTCTGCTGTGATCCGCAAGCATATGTCTTTGTGGATTGCTGCGTTCCTGGCAATTTTCTTATGCAGCTTTTTGTACATGGCGATGTTTAAGCCAGACGTAACAGAAGCTGAGCAGACCAGCGTGGTCTCTACGGGTATATTGGAGACAGGGGTAGCAGGCAGTGAGCCCTCTTCCTCCGGATTGTACAAGTACAACATGACGGGAGCAGACAGAGGGAGTATTATTGAGCCCTTCGTTGTGAGCATGGGCCCAGCGTATCCTCAATACTGGATGGGGTTGTCGTTGCTTGCAATAGGTATGGCTTTGTTCTCTCTTGGACGTATGCATCGTACAACGAACAAACGCAAACAAGGTGCACGTGCTTAGGTAAAGCTTTCGTTCACCGTATAGAGAAATGAGGGATGAGATGCGAATTGGGCTTATTCGTCACGGTCTAACAGACTGGAATGCAGCGGGACGTATTCAGGGACAAACAGACATACCTCTGAATACGGAAGGTCGTGAGCAAGCTGAGCGTCTGGGTAGACGTTTGCTTACCGAAGAGTACCGCTGGGACCACATCATTACAAGCGGGCTTTCCAGGGCTCAGGAGACGGGAGAGATTATCTCCGGGCTATTGAATGTTCCTCTGCTGGAGCCGGATGCACGCTTGAAGGAGCGGGCGTTTGGTCAAATTGAAGGTCTGACCTCCGAAGAGCGTGTTGCTCGCTGGGGCGCTTCCTGGGAAACTCTGGATTTAGGCCAGGAACAGATTGCTGATATTCAGACACGTGCTTTGGGCTTTCTGGAGGATTTGTGGGAGACGTATCAGGACAAAAATGTGCTGATTGTCTCTCATGGCGCCTTCCTTGCGAATCTGCTGTCAGCTTTGTTTAAAGACCGCTATACGGAACGAATTGGAAACCTGTCGCTTACGATTCTGGAAAAGGAACGTGAAGATTGGAGTCCATTGCTTTATAACTGTACACGACACCTTTCATTGGATCTGGCAAAACAACCTGAGTAATTAACTCAGGTTGTTTTTTTGCGTTATAGCAATGTGTAACTGTCATTCTATAGAGATTGAAATAAACATTACACGAGAACGGAGAGGACAGAAATAACCTGAGGAAGCGGAGCTAAAAGCTTTCTGAAAGAAAGCTGCTCGTAAGCATACGCTTCGCCTTTATCCCCGGAGTTTACCCTCTGAAAAAAGGGAATCCCAAAAATCTGGGAATAACAGCGATCAGAAGGTTGTTCTGTCATTGGAGTGGCAAGTGTACATATTCTTTAGTTCAATTTCTATATGATTTTGAACCTCTCATTCTTCTTCTGAGCAGGCAACTTCGGGCATAGTATGGTTAAAACATAAAAGATTTGCAAAAAAGAGGTTTAGATCATAGGAATTCCGTCAACGATGTTTACAAAACCAAACTACTCCAGGCCCCGAAGCATCAGCCGAAAAGTAGTCAAGGGCGAGGCGATGGACCCATGAATCTAGCGGATATGCTTACTTTTGCCGATATCGGCCAGCTTAATCGAATAGCAGACTATTACCAGTGCGAGTGTAAGCCCAATTCCAAACATGAACTCATCCAGAGTATTCTCACTACATTGGGCAGCAGACCTTTTTTGAGCAGCAGGTTCGCGAATTAAATCAGGTAGATCTGCGATTTTTGAACAACTTGCTGTTTGACGCCCGCCAATACTTCGGTATGGAGGAACTTGTCGCCATTGCTCGTCAGTCGATGGATAAAAAAGATAGCGAGGCTGGAGCCAGCCCACGTGATCTTATCGTACGCTTCACGAAGAGTGGATGGTTGTTCAATGGTACAACCCAACAGACCAGATACCTGTATCAGGTGCCCAAGGATCTGCAAATGAGATTTAGGGATGTGTTAGCCACGCACCTGAAGGCAGGCATTGCACAAACGAGCGAGCCTCCCGTTTACAGGGATGAATACCATCTGCTTGCTGATGATCTCAAACTGTTCCTGCAATTCGTCCAGCAGCATGAAATAGCATTAAACGCAGAAGGTATGATGTACCGTCGTTCTCAGCAGCAGATTATGGAGCATTTGCATGTGAGTGAGGCGCTGGTGGGTAAAGCCGGATGGAGATTCGGTTATGGGCGTTCGTTCAAAGACTACCCCGACCGATTTGCGTTCATCTATGATTACGCCTTTCATCATCGTCTGGTCCGCGAGGAGCAGGGAATGCTGAAATTGTCAGCTTCCGGTGAAGACAAGCTGGGGGCGGAGAATACAGCCGAGATGATACAGCTATTTCGGTTTTGGTTAAGACTTTATAAAGGTGCTATTCCAAATCTGTCCTCCATTGTGTACTGGACAGGGGAATGTGCAGCCGGCTGGTCCACAGCAGAGTCTTTGTTCCGCCAGATTGGTCCTTACATTCAGCCGTTCTATTACGACACCGCAGAGACGATTTATGACAACAGGATCCTCAAAATGATGCTGCATCTAGGCATGCTTCGCATTGGGGAACATGCAGAGGGGCGAACAGTACAAATGACAGCTTGGGGTTCACGCCTCGCGTCATCCTGTCGTTCGCTGTCCGGGGATATTACACCCGTTATGTTTGACAAGTGAAGGACAAGTTGCTAAAATCACTCCCAAATTAAGGAGTGATACTTATGATAATTCCATACAAAGGTATGCAACCACGGTTACACCCTTCGGTATATATGGCTGAAGGAGCCAAACTTATTGGTGATCTGACACTGGGTGAAGAATCTACGATCTGGTTCAATACTGTACTGCGCGCTGATCTGGCACCTATCGTGATTGGACGACGATGTAATATACAGGATAATGCTGTTGGACATGTCAACATGAATCAGCCTTTGATTTTGGACGACGATGTGTCTGTAGGGCATTCTGCGATTATCCATGGATGTCGTATTGGAACAGGTTCGCTGATTGGTATGGGCGCTATCCTTCTCAATGGAGCCGAAATTGGTGAATATACGCTGATCGGGGCCGGTTCTGTTGTTACTGAAAATACCAAAATTCCGCCCTATACCCTTGCTTTGGGCACACCTGCCAAAGTGATACGTGAGTTGACTGATGCAGATCTTGAGCGGATGTCGAGAACTACACTAGGTTATGTTGCCAAAGGAAAGGAATATAGGAGCTCTTAAATCCGTTTTGGAGGTGCATCCTATTGGATAAAATGAAAGTTACGTATGAAGTCATGTTGGGGCTGGCTGCTGAGATGGTGTGGGACGACGCGCTTCGTAAACAGCGCAGCGAGAAGCTGTATATGGAAATCG
The DNA here is from genome assembly GCF_052244825.1 of Paenibacillus sp. 1A_MP2. Taxonomy (NCBI): domain Bacteria; kingdom Bacillati; phylum Bacillota; class Bacilli; order Caryophanales; family Paenibacillaceae; genus Paenibacillus; species Paenibacillus sp. 1A_MP2. The sequence goes on from NZ_JBQQCS010000001.1 coordinate 3,052,619, forward strand.
ATAAGGCATTAGCTACCGGAGACGAAGTAGCTTTCCGGAATCTGACGGATGAACTGAAGGCCATAAACTGATGAGCAAATCCAAATAAAATTAAACACAAAAAAGAAATGCGTGAAAAACGCATTTCTTTTTGTGTTCACTATAATTTATACACGGGTAAAGGATGAATCTCTGGATTTATAATATAAGCTCATATATAATATGGGAATAAAATGGATAGAGAGGGGAATTAGGGAATTGAAATTCAGTGAGATGACTCAAGACAGCTGGGCGGAACTGCAACTCTATCTGGATACATGCCTTATTCCATACACAGCCCTGACGGGAAAGCAGTCTCCGGTTGAAGCAACCGAGGCGTTGGAGCGCCTTAGAGATTTTTTGGATCTGGTGGAGATTCCTTTTAAAGGACGTATTATGACTTACCCTGCATTCCATTATGCTTGTCCGGATATGTCAATGGCATTAAATACCTTATCCGAACAACTCAAATCTTCAGGTTTCAAATATGTGGTTATAATGTCATCTGATGGTGTGTTGGAACAGAGCCAAATAACTTCAGCAGATCTGGTATTAAGCCATTCCATTTTATCCCAAGAGGTAGGAGAAGAGGGGATTGCGCGTTTTGTTGGGGAGAAAATCCGTGAGTTATGGAAAAGATGACCTTCATGTGACAAATGTGACAATTTACCAACATTTTTTTAATAACGCTTACAAATGAACCTTAAAAATGTGTGACAAATTCTTGACGGTGTTCTAGGGCTACTATATGATTATGTATGTTCTAGTAAGTCGTGGAATTTCTGATAATGAAAACGATTGAGAGAGTTGGCTGAAAAAGGGGGTTGGAGACAGTATGAGCAGTGAGCATGACCAGCACGAAGCTTCGATGAAATTGCCAAGCCGCATGGAAATGTCACGCAGGCAGTTTTTGACGTACACGCTTGGTGGAGCTACAGCCTACATGGCCGCCGGTGCAATACTCCCCATGGTCCGTTTTGCGGTGGACCCGATTTTGCAGCACAAGGGAGAAGGCACCTCTGTCAAAGTAGCGGAAATCAGCAAAATTACGAATGAACCTCAAGAATTTACGTTTGAACTGAAACAGCAAGATGGTTGGTATTTGAGCAATGCTTCGTTAATCGCCTGGATCAGGAAAGATGAACAGGGCAAAATCTATGCGCTTTCACCCATTTGTAAACATTTGGGCTGCACCGTAGGTTGGAATAGTGATAAGCAATTTCCCGACGAATATCATTGTCCATGTCATGGTGCGCATTATACCAAAGAAGGCAAGAATCTTGCCGTAGCCCCGAAGCCGCTGGATGAGTATGTGGTTAAGGAGGATCAGGGTTGGGTTTATCTGGGCGACATTATTCCGAACACCCGAGTCAAATAGGAGGCGTGAACGCAGATGTTTAAAAATGTCTATGACTGGATTGACGAGCGTCTCGATATCACGCCAATCTGGAGGGACGTTGCGGATCATGAAGTTCCAGAGCACGTAAACCCGGCTCATCACTTTTCCGCATTCGTGTACTGCTTTGGTGGATTGACGTTCTTTATCACTGTTATTCAGATTTTGTCAGGGATGTTCCTGACCATGTATTATGTGCCTGATATTATTAATGCTTACGCCAGTGTCGAGTATTTGCAGACCAAAGTAGCCTTTGGCCAAATTGTACGCGGAATGCACCATTGGGGAGCCAGTCTGGTTATCGTTATGATGTTCTTACATACGATGCGTGTGTTCTTTACCGGCTCTTACAAAGCACCGCGCGAGATGAACTGGGTTGTCGGCATGCTGATCTTTTTTGTCATGCTGGGTCTCGGGCTTACAGGGTACCTGTTGCCATGGGATAACAAAGCCTACTTTGCAACCAAAGTTACCCTGGAGATTGCGAATACGGTTCCTTGGCTGGGGCCGATCATTAAGGAATTCTTGCAAGGCGGAACCATTGTAGGTGCACAGACGTTAACACGGTTCTTTGCCCTGCACGTCTTCTTCCTTCCGGCTGTGCTTCTGGTGCTTCTGGTCGGTCACTTTATTATGATCCGCAGACAGGGCATTTCGGGACCACTATAATCTGAGAAGGGAGGAATCGACATGGCTCACGGACAAAAGTCAGATGACCAGGAAAAGATTATCTTCGTCGGGGACTCACGCGTCCGTAAAGGAGCGGGGTTTATAACTCCACCGGATTACACGGCGTATCCCGGCAAATCAGAGGCTTTTATTCCTAACTTCTTGCTGAAAGAATGGATGGTTGGTGTCGTTGTACTGGTTGGTATTTTGGTACTAACGATTTCGGAGCCTGCACCACTGGGCTATCCGGCCAATCCAAGTGCATCGGTTATCCCGATGCCGGACTGGTATTTCCTGTTTCTGTATCAGTATTTGAAATACCCATATGCCTCAGGGGATTATGTCCTGTTGGGGGTACTTGGAGTCAGTGGAGTCGCTTTCGGCGCTCTGCTGCTCGCCCCGTTTCTGGATACAGGCAAGGAGAGACGGTTCTACAAACGTCCGATTGCATCATCGCTGATGATTTTGTCGGTGATGGCCGTATTCTACCTGACCAATGTTGCGTGGACACACTACGAGCATGAGTTGGAAGCAAGCGGTAAGAAGCCGGAACATATTCAGCGTGAGGAAGAAGCGCTGGAGAAACATCTGCAGGGTCTACCTACCTCCAATGCGCCAGGTCAGAAAGAAGAAGTGGCGATCGTCGAGAAGGATGACCCTGCGATGGATACCTTCAAAAAGGCCGGGTGTATCGGGTGTCATGCCGCTGATATGAAGGGGGCAGGTGGACCTTCTCTACGTGGTGTGGGGGACAAACACAGCCAGGAAGAAATCCTGACGATTATCAAAGAAGGATACAACAGCATGCCGGCTCAGTACGACAAAGCCATTGCCCAAGGGTTGACGGATGATGATATCAATCACCTGGCGGAATGGCTTGCGAAACAGAAGGCAGAACAGTAAAATCGAAATAAGCAGTGAAACCTGATCGTTTATGCGGTCAGGTTTTTTTGAGGAGTTTTTCGCAACACCTTTCTTTGGAACGCAGAACACATAGGATGGAAGGGGCAGAGAATGTGGCTTTATCGTACTTTTGGAGTCGGGAATTTCTAACAAATCGTTATTTCCTGTGGCTCTTGTTTTGGTGTAACGCATTAGGAACTGTATACGGATACATATGGTACGGGGATCAAATGGAGTATACGCTGGCACAGCAACCACTGTGGCAGATTGTGTTTGTGCCGGACAGTCCCACAGCGAGTTTGTTCTTCACGTTATCTTTATTGTGGGTATTGTACAAGCCAAAATCGATGGTCCTGAATCGAATTGGACATGTCATCCAGGCACTTGCTGTGGTCACTTCGGTAAAGTACGGTGTATGGGCGGTATCTATCATTTTTGCAGGCTGGATGCAAGGGGGGCACAACATTGGCAGGATTGGATGTTGATTGCATCTCATAGTGTTATGGCTATTGAAGCGCTCTTGTATGTTAGATTCTTTGGGTTCCGTTGGGGGGCTTTGGTGATTGCTGCCTTGTGGACGCTGCTAAACGATACGATGGATTATACCTATGACATTTTCCCTTGGCTGCCTGCATCGCTCATGGACCATCTGGATGGTGTACGCAATTTCACCGTCGGATTGACACTAGTGAGCATTCTATGTGCGTGGCTTGCACTGAGACAGGCCAAACGGGCCTGAATTCATAACGCAAGCTTGTTCTAAGGAACTCTCCCCTGCCATACATTGATGGTGGGAGGGATGTCCGTGAAGAGAACGTTCAGGATCAAAACTGGATTGATGGTGGTGTCGTTCATGACTCTACTGTTCTGGACGAACTTGTCATACAGTGTATCGGCGGAGAGTAAAGGTGCGAACGGAAATACAGATCAGCAAGTATCAGCCAAAAATTCAATAAAACAATTAAATGAAGAAGCGGCCCTGCTGTATCGACATGCCTTGGATAATGATATTGAAGAGGTTAGAGGCAGTATTTTGCGAATCAGTAAAGGTCTGGAGCATATATCCTTTGAGGGCCAGACGACAGTAGAAGGCATTCATGCCCTATCCGAGACCATTGTTGAAGTGAAAGAAGCTGCCGTTAGGGTGAAAAGTGATGATAATTCTCTCCAGCAGGCCTCTGCCAAACTTCGACTTGCGGCGGACAGTCTTGCCAACCCAGCTAAACCCTTATGGCTCCAGTATTATAAAATCGTAAAAAATGATATTGATGCGCTATCAACTGCAGCAGATCAGCAGTTAAGCACCGCGATCATAGCAAGCCGCTACGCCTTGCTGGAGGAGCACTACGAGACGATCCGGCCTGCGGCAATGATTCGCCGAGAACCTTACGAGATCGCCCAGTTGGACGCCTGGTTGTCTCATACAAAGGGGCTGACTGCGGCCAAGCAGACTGACATCGCACAATTGAAGAGTATGGTAGCCCATGGTGAAGAGTTGGTAAACCAGCTGTTTGGTCGTGAAAAGGATGAGAGCGCCTTTGTGCCGTTTGTTCAGGGGCCAGACCGGAGGGTAGCCGGATTGCTCATTAGTTCCGTAATTATTGCCGTGCTAAGTTATGCGGGGTATCGTAAGTATCGAGCGCAGCAGCAAGGGATTTTTCCTTTCCGGCGGTAGCTCCTTTTCTACCATCACGATATGAAAAAAGACCTCTATCTACAAGAAGGGCCATCTCATGGCTTTTGTCTTGGGGAGAGAGGTTTTCTTATTGTAGAGATACAAGGTCAGCTTTCCTTAAACCCTTCTCCATGCACATCATGGACATCGCTAATAATAACAAAAGCTCTGGGGTCGACGGAACGCACAATCGTTTGCAAACGTCTGAATTCCTGCCTGGAAATGACACAGTATGCAACATGCTTAGCCTGTTTTGAATATGCGCCAATGGCGGGAATTAGCGTGACGCCGCGATCCATATCACGGGTAATCAAATCCGCAATCTCGGGTGCGTGATCACTGATGATCATAAATGCGCGGGCCGAATACGCTCCTTCCTGAATAAAGTCGATTACTTTAGAGGCAATAAATACAGCTACAAGGGTATACAGTATTTTTTCTTTGGGAATGTAGACGAGGGAGATGCCAATAATGATGAAATCGATACCTAGCAGTACACGCCCCATACTCCAGCCATACTTTCGATTAAGAATGCGGGCAATGATGTCAGAGCCACCTGTCGTTCCGCCCAGCGGAATACGATGCCAAGGCCTGCACCGAGTGTAACACCGGCGTAAAGCGCCGCAAGTAAAAGGTCGTTCTCTGTATGTAGCGGTTCGATCCAGCCGAAATGAATCATTTTTTCAAATAACCAGAGGAACAACGTAAGCGCTCCAATACCCACGCCTGTATAAATCATCTGTCTGCCGCCCAAAATCTTAAGTCCCACCAGAAAGAGCGGAATGTTGACAACCAAGGTTGTAAGTGAAGGAGAGATGTTGAACGCGTACTTCAGCAGGACCGTAATCCCGGTTACGCCGCCTTCCATGAGCTGGTTGGGGATGATGAAGTACAGAAGTCCAAAGGCATATAATGCCGTACCCAATAGGATGGGGAGAATCAATTTGAATTGAACCCAGGTTTTGGAAGTGCTCATAAGTTCCCTCTCCATTTTACAAATTAGAATGAGAAAGCAATCATTCCCATCTTAGTATACCTGTTTATCGATTCTTTAAAAATGATTTGTCGTTTCTGATGGTGGAAGTGAATCTAAATAACTGATATATTAGGAACAAATACGACACAATTTCAAAAGGAGAATCCGTTCTCATGGAGAAAAGCATTGCAGAAATGCAGCGTGAGGTTGATCTGTATATTTCCCAGTTCAAAGAAGGATACTTCAGCCCGCTGGCCATGCTTGCCCGTATGTCTGAAGAGGTGGGAGAGCTTGCAAGGGAAGTGAACCACGAGTTCGGTGAAAAACCGAAAAAACCTTCCGAAGCAGACAATTCCATTGAGCTTGAGCTCGGTGACATTTTATTTATCACGATTTGTTTTGCGAATTCTCTGGGATCGACCTGGCAGAGGCGCACGACAAAGTCATGCATAAATTTAACACACGCGATGCAAATCGGTGGACGCCAAAAAACACCGATAAGGCGTAGATTACATATGCTGTACCATCACCTCAATGGGGAGGGACAGCTTGGATGATGAAACCGGAAGAGTACATGCAGCATGCATACCGCTGTATTTTGCAAAATGATTTTGAGCAGGCGATTCGTTGGTTTGAATCTGCCATTGATGCTCACCCTGAACATGCAGAGCTCTATTATCGTTGTTCCATTACACATGCCCGCAGTCAGCACCTGGGTCCAGCGCTCGAATATGCGCGCAAGGCTGTTGAACTGTCTCAGGGGCTTGAGGAGTACGTTTTACATCTGCAGACCCTGGAAGCCAAACAGTTAAGCACTCAGGCCAAGGCATTGCTTGAACAAGCCGGGAACGAAACGCATGAACGATATGTGAAGGCGGCGGATCTGCTGAAACAGGCGGTTAAACTTGACCCGTTATATGTGGAAGCGCATATCATGCTTGCTCTTGCTTACTGTGATCTAAATGAGTTCGACCTTGCAACCCGGTCCGTTCGTAACGCATTGTTGCTAGACCCGCAGAATGAGCAACTGCATCTATTATTACAGGAAATTAAGCAGCGAATGAAATCCATTCAATAAGAACCCATTTCAGATGGAGATCGTTTGAAATGGATTCAACCAAACGAACTAACATAGTGAGGAGATGCAGCCAAGATGAGTGAAGTAATAAGAGTGGCCGTAATCGGAGCGGCTGGCCGGATGGGCCGTGAAGTAGTGAAACTGGTGCTTCAAGATCCTGATCTGGAGCTCGCAGCAGCGGTCAACCGCTCCGGAGCAGGCACGGATGCCGGAACGCTTGTTGGTCTGCCTGAATGTGGGTACTTTTGACCGATGATATCGAGATGGCTTTTGCAGAGACTAAACCACAGGTTATGGTAGATTTCACAGTCCCTCAATACGCCTTCGCCCATACAGAGATTGCCATTCGTCATGGAGTCAGACCTGTTATGGGGGTTACCGGTTTTACGCCGGAGCAGATTGAACAGCTGGACAAGCAGTGTCAGGACAAAGGCATCGGAGGGTTAATTGCCCCGAACTTCTCGATCGGTGCTATTCTGATGATGAGGTTTGCTGCGCAGGCTGCCAAACATATGCCGAATGTGGAAATTATTGAATATCACGGCGATCAGAAGCTGGATGCTCCTTCAGGTACAGCAATTAAAACAGCCGAGTTAATTGCAGCAAACCGCGAGGAACTTCGTCAGGGCAATTCGAACGAAGAAGAGACGATCGAAGGAGCACGAGGCGGATATTATAATGGATTCCGAATTCATAGTGTACGGTTGCCGGGGGTATTTGCACAGCAGGAAGTCGTATTTGGAGACTTTGGCCAATCCCTCAAAATTCGCCATGATTCCTATGAACGTGCAGGTTATATGCCTGGTGTTAAAATTGGTGTACAGAAGGTTATGGAATATACAGGACTTATCTACGGATTTGATCACTTTATCGACTAAAAGAGGTAGTTCAAAAAGTCAACTTTTGATCACGAGGTCACTCGAGAAGCGGATACAACATCGAATCTTGAATTCAGCCGGGCCTTCCGTTGCTCACGTAGGTTCGCCTACGCTCCGCTACTCAGTCCCTAGCTTCATCCAACCTTCTTGGTGCTGAAAACCTGACTTTTTGAACACACACTAAAAGGAGATTGTCATGTTGAAAATTGCATTTATTGCCCATGATCGCAAAAAAGAAGAAATGGTTAACTTCGTGACAGCCTACGAAAATGTTTTTACAGACCATCAACTATACTCGACTGGTACAACAGGTCTTCGTATTATGGAAGGAACCTCATTAAAGATCCATCGGTTTGAATCCGGTCCACTGGGCGGGGATCAACAGATCGGAGCCTTGGTTGCGCAAAATGAGATGGATCTGATTATTTTTCTGCGTGATCCATTGATGGCACAGCCGCATGAACCAGATATTAACGCTTTGCTGCGTCTGTGCGATGTACAGGGGATTCCGCTTGCCACGAATATTGCAACTGCAGAGATTCTTGTTAAAGCACTGGATCGCGGTGATTTTGGCTGGAGAGAGCTTGTACATAAATACAAGCCTGAGGGTGGATTGAATTCGGGTGATGCTCAATGAGTTTGGACATTCTCATATTCGGTGCACACGCGGATGATGCAGAGATTGGGATGGCAGGAACGATTGCCAAACATACTGCAGCGGGACTGAAAGTAGGCGTGTGTGATCTGACCCGGGCAGAGATGTCTTCCAACGGGACAGTAGAGCGCAGAGCCGAGGAAGCGGAGCAAGCCTCCCGCGTCCTCGGTCTTTCGTGTCGAAGCAATCTCGGTTTGCCTGATCGCGGGCTGTATATTACTCCTGAACACATAGAGGCTGTGACGGCCGAGATACGCCGTCATGCGCCTCGTATCGTGTTTGCGCCATATTGGGAGGATCGCCATCCGGATCATGTAATGTGCAGCAAATTGGTGCAGGAGGCTGTATTCAATGCCAAGCTTAGAAACTATAAGCCAGACATGCCCGCAGTGCAGGTGAAAGAATTGTATTTTTACTTCATCAACGATATCGGACCAACGGATTTGATTGTGGATATTACGGAACACTATGAGCAAAAGGAAAATTCATTGCGTAGTTATCGTTCCCAGTTCGAATTGGGAGAAGGCGCAGTTGCCACTCCATTGACTCAAGGGTATATTGAACGTGTGAGAGCTAGGGATTCTTTGCTTGGACAGCGGAGCCTTATTCCTTATGCAGAAGGATTCGCTAGCATTACACCTTATGTAGTTCATCAATTTGGCCAAGCAGCCAAGTCATAAAATGATCGAACTTGCTCGTATAAATTAGTTATCAATTGCATTTCCGTTGCATTACATCAACCTGCACAAGCGGGAGATTAAAGGAGCGTCCACCGGATGGATCAAAAGCTAAAAATCGGTATTACCTGTTATCCGTCCCTCGGAGGGTCTGGCGTTGTCGCAACGGAGCTGGGCAAATTGCTTGCCGAACAGGGTCACCAGGTTCATTTTATTGCTAATAGTATCCCGTTCAGACTGGGTACATTCCAGAAAAATATTTTTATCATGAAGTTGAGGTCAATGATTATTACGTCTTCCGTTATCCGCCATATGATCTCTCATTGGCCACGAAGATGGCGCAAGTAGCCAAAGCACAGAAGTTGGATCTGCTACATGTCCATTATGCGGTGCCACATGCGGTATGTGCCTTTTTGGCAAAGCAAATGGTTGGTGAGGATTTAAAGGTGGTAACAACGTTACACGGAACAGACATTACCGTACTGGCACAGGATGAGTCGTTGAAGGATTTGATTCGACTTGCCATTAACGAGAGCGATGCTGTTACGGCAGTATCACAGGATTTGATTCGTGAAACAATCGATTTGCTGGATATTAGACGTCCCATCGACCTGACCTATAACTTTATTGATAAAAGAATCTATTATCCACGTGATGCAGCGAGTCTGCGTAGAGACTTCGCAGCTCCTCACGAAAAAATACTGATGCATATCTCCAACTTCCGCCCTGTGAAGAGAACACAGGATGTGGTGGAGGTGTTCCGTCAGGTACAGGAACAGGTACCTTCCAAACTGTTATTTGTTGGAGAAGGGCCAGATTTGCCGAAGATTCAATGGAAGATTAATGAGCTTGGACTGAATGACAAGGTTCATTTTCTGGGTAAGCAGGATGATATTGCGCAAGTCATTTCAATGGCTGATGTGTTGATGCTGCCGTCGGAGAAGAGAGCTTCGGACTTGTGGCACTTGAAGCCATGGCTTGTGGTGTCCCTACCATTGGGTCACAGGCAGGGGGTATCCCTGAACTGGTATTGCACGGCAAGACCGGATTTTTGTCTCCAATCGGCGACACACAATCAATGGCAGAGAACACAATTCGTTTGTTGACGGACGACCGTTTAATAGCGGATTTCAGAGAAGCGTGCTTGAAACGGGCACACCATGATTTCTGCAATGATGCCATTCGGCATGAATATGAACAAATATACTACCGCGTGCTGGGACGTGAAGTTCCGAATCTGAAGCCGATTTGTGGCTGATTATTAGATCGGATGGTTCCATCGCGGAAATATATCTGTGTAAGCCACACCAAGCAACACGTAGTTATGAGGTGATAATAAGTGGTTCAATGGACACAGGTAGATCCTGAAATGGCAAGACAAAGTGAACAGGTGCTGCGGACATTAAATGATAAAGGGTACGACGCCTACTGGGTAGGTGGTTGTGTTCGTGATGAATTGCTGGGACGTCGCGTGGATGATATGGATATCACCACGTCAGCTTCCCCGAGCAAGTCATGGAATTATTCGCAAATTGTATTCCTACGGGCCTCCAGCATGGAACGGTTACTGTTCGTTCAGGAGGCTTTTACTTTGAGGTTACAACATTTCGCACCGAATCCGAATATAAGGATAATCGAAGACCTGCTGCCGTTCATTTTGTGCAGGATGTCAAAGAGGATTTGCAGCGGCGTGACTTCACGATGAATGCTCTCGCTGTGGATCGGGACGGAAATATCGTTGATCCTTTTGGTGGACAGTTGGATATTCAGGATGGACGGGTCAGATGTGTGGGATTGGCGACTGAGCGCTTCGGTGAAGATGCGTTGCGGATGCTTCGGTGTGTTCGTTTTGCTTCGGTATTTGATTTTAAAATTGCCCACAACACCTGGAAGGGGCTAATTCGACAAAAGGATCTGCTACAACATATCGCCATGGAAAGAGTACGTACCGAAATGGCGAAAATGATGGCAGGCCCACATCCGCTGCACGGTCTGGAATTGCTGTTTCGAAGCCAGGCGCTGGAGCATGTGAAGGCACCAATCTACATGGAACGATTCAATAAAGACCTCCTGTCCAATATGGAGCAATTGATAGAAGAGAACGTATTATTACGCTGGTCTATGCTGCTGATTGCCGGCCGTTATACCAGGGATGAAGCAGATGCATTACTTCGAAAATGGACATTTTCTAATGATGATCGTTCCCGCATCAGTGGAGTTCTCCAGGTCGAACAGTTAATCAAGGCTGTCGTACAAGAGCAGAAGGACGAAGAGGCACTGCGTTCAGAATGGATTGTAACTGTGCTGTCTAGCGGACGTCAGGCGACAGAGGACTGGCTCATGATTCAACGACTGCTTCCAACAGGCTGGCGAGAACATGAGGTTCTGCACGAAGAACAGATTGCTGTAATACAGTCCAGGGGTGCTGCATGGAGTCAATCCATGAAGGTGTATGAACTGAAAGATCTGCATATTACGGGTGAGAACGTTTTGCAGCAACTTGGACGCAAAGGCGGACCATGGCTGGGACAACTGATGAAACATCTCCTAAGAGAGACTGCGATCGGAAATATAGCGAATCAGCATGACATGCTGACCAACGAAGTAAAGCGGGTGGCTGCAGATGACAAAGCATGAGGATCTGTTACATATGTTGCTGAATGCAGAGGGGGAGTTTGTGTCTGGTGAAGAGATCAGTCGCAACCTGTCCATTAGCCGAACAGCCGTGTGGAAGCACGTAAACAAACTGCGTGACATGGGTTATGAGTTTGAAGCCGTATCTCGCAGAGGGTACCGCTTGGTCACGAAACCGGACAGCATTGATGCCACTGCGCTTCAGCTGGCACTGGAAACAACAGTGTTTGGCCGGAAAGCCATAATCCTGAATTCCACGTTGTCCACCCAAGGTGATGTTCAGCAGATGGCTGAGCAAGGGCAGAGCGAAGGAGTAGTTGTTCTGGCGGAAGAACAGACGGGAGGGCGAGGCCGCTTTGGGCGTAAATGGTTCTCCCCACCCGGGAGAGGTATCTGGATGAGCGTTCTTATGCGCCCGGAACTTGCTCTGCAAAATACACCACAGCTGACCTTATTAACGGGTGTGGCCGTGTGTCGTGCTATTCGGTCATATACAGGTGCAGATGCCGGGATCAAATGGCCTAATGATCTTTTGATAGCTGGTCGGAAGGTATGTGGGATACTGCTTGAATCAACTGTTGAAGATCACGAAGTGCGTTATTGTGTAGCGGGCATAGGCGTTGATGTTAACTTCGATTCGAAGGATTATCCTGAAGATTTGAGATCCATTGCAACTTCACTCAAAATGGAGACGGGACAAACCATAGACCGGACTAGACTTGCAGCGGCCATTCTCTCGGAATTGGAGCGTTTGTATATTTTTTATCAAAAGGAAGGCTTCGGTGTGATCTCTTCACTCTGGGAAGCTTTGTCCGTATCCATGAATCGTGAAATTAAGGTGGCTAATCCACAGGGCATCATCGAAGGTACAGCAATGGGCCTTGATCCTTCTGGAGCATTGATTGTGGAGAAGCCAAACGGTGAGCGTGTCTCGGTTTACTCTGGTGAAGTTTCATTGGTAAATTAAACAATTTGTCGAATTTACACCGTCAAAATGAACATAAGACGTGAACTTTGGGCAGAACTTTGGTATACTGTGTTCGTGAGGCGATATCGGCTATTACAGACCGAATTGCACTCCGGCAATAGTATGCTTTGTTCTGCTTTACATTTGTTGCAGTGACAAGGCAGGAATGGTAATAAATGAATAAAGTGAGTTGTTGGATTCTGCTCTGAGCCGAAGAGGACCGAGACAGAAGGGACGATCGCAAGTGACTCTTTTTTGACTTTTCGGGACTTTTTAGTGGAAACTAAAAGGTTTTTTTGTTGCGTTTAAATTGAAAAGATGAGAGGAGCCATGGCGAAAAATGGCAAACAAACAAGCATTGAATATTGTGAAAATGAAAAAATATAAGCAGGACGGCGTGCCGCTTAGTATGATTACAGCTTACGATTATCCGACAGCTCAATTGGCTGAGGAAGCAGGTATCGATCTGATTCTGGTGGGTGATTCACTGGGGAACGTGGTGCTGGGTTATAACTCTACCTTACCTGTTACGATTGACGATATGGTGTACCATACACGCTCTGTAGTGCGTGGTGCGGGAAATACGTTTATCGTTGCTGATATGCCCTTTATGACGTACCATGGCAGCGTGGACGAGACACTCAAAGGTGTCCGTCGCCTGATGCAGGAAGGACATGCACATGCGGTCAAGATGGAGGGCGGTCTCGAAATCGCAGATACGGTAAAAGCGGTTGTTCAAGCTGGTGTGCCTGTTCTTGGACATATTGGACTGACTCCTCAATCCGTGAATCAAATTGGTGGTTATCGCATTCAGGGCAAGGATGCTGCAGATGCCAGACGTCTCTTGGACGAGGCCAAGGCGCTTGAAGCGGCCGGAGCTTTCGGCATTGTACTGGAATTGGTCACTGAAGAAGTGGCAAGAGCGATCTCGGAAGAACTGACTATTCCTACGATTGGTATAGGCGCAGGCAGAGGATGTGATGGTCAGGTACTGGTATTCCATGATGTGGTTCAGTATGCTTCCCCATACACGCCAAAACGCTTTGTCAAAACGTATGGAGACGTAGGTACATTGATTCGCAATAGCATTGAATCCTATGTGAAAGAAGTTAAGGACCGTTCGTTCCCGGCCGAAGAGCATGTATTTACCGCTGCTGACGGCGTTCTAGATCAACTGTACGGACAACGTAAAGAAAAGGTGGAGACCAGCGTATGAAAGTGATACGGACAATCGCAGAATTAAGACAAGAACTTAGCTTGCAGCGTCAGTCGATTCAGTCCAGAGAGTCGGTTGTAGGACTTGTGCCTACGATGGGATTTCTTCATGAAGGCCATGCAAGTTTGATGCATGCGGCCAAACAACAAAGTGATATCGTGGTTTTGAGCATATTTGTAAATCCGATTCAATTCGGTCCCAATGAAGACTTTGACAGTTACCCCAGGGATGAAGCCAGAGATGTGGAAACAGCACGTGCAAAAGGAGTGGATATCGTATTTATTCCCTCTGTTGAAGAGATGTATCCACAGCCTACACAAACGACCGTATCGGTTTCCCGTTTAACGGATCGCTTATGCGGTGCTTCCCGTCCGGGTCATTTTGACGGAGTAACTACGGTCGTCTCGAAGCTGTTTAATATTGTACAACCGCAGCGTGCATTTTTTGGCATGAAGGACGCACAGCAGGTTGCTGTGATCCAACAGATGGTTAACGATTTGAACATGGCAGTAGAGATTGTACCTTGTCCTATTGTCCGTGAAAGTGATGGTTTGGCGCTTAGTTCTCGGAACGTGTACCTCAGCACCGAACAACGTCAGGAAGCTCTTGTTCTGTCCAAGGCACTGCGTGTGGCACAGGAAGCTGTAGATGCAGGGTCGGCTGTGACAGCAGCGGATATCCGGGGCATATTGCGCCAGAACATTGAACGTTCACCAATGGCCGTGATTGATTATGCTGAAATTCAGGCTTTTCCAAGTTTGGAGCCACTTGCGGATCAGGAAAAAGTTCTTGGCCGGGACGATCTGCTGATCGCACTTGCAGTAAAATTCGGCAAAACCAGATTGATTGACAATATACGACTGCAAAAATCGGAGGTGCTGTCCCATGTTTAGAACACTAATGAAATCCAAAATTCACCGGGCAACCGTTACAGAAGCAAACCTGAACTATGTGGGTAGCATTACCATTGATGAAGATCTGATGGAAACTTCTGATCTAATGGAAAATGAGAAAGTACAAATTGTGAATAACAACAATGGTGCCCGTCTGGAAACCTATGTCATTCCAGGGCCACGTGGAAGTGGTGTCATCTGTTTGAATGGAGCAGCAGCCCGTCTGGTACAGCCTGGCGATACCGTCATTATCATTTCATATGCAATGATGTCTCAAGAAGAGGCAAATAATCACAAACCTACGGTTGTATTTGTGGATGGACAGAATAAACCTGTGCAAACGATGAAGCACGAAGTTCATGCGACGATTATGTAATCGACTGGTAAGGGGAATGAAATCGACCCATTCTACAAAAAATGAGTAAAGGTCACTGCACTAATCCATTTTTTCAAGGGTGGGGATGCATCGATGTTCCAGCATGTTTTCGCAGAAATGAACGACATGTTAGATGAAATTATCAAGCGCTACCCTTCTGCTGAAGGCCTAAGCAAACAGGAATTGCTGCAAAAGTGGAATTTGCTCAAGCGGATGAGTGACGGGATGATTGATGAGTGGCTGATGTTTGAAGAAAAAATGAGCCAGGTAAGGGAACGGGAATTGGATAAAGATAAGCCCGCCTCCCTTGAGCCTGAACAGGAAGCTGTTACCGCAATGCCAGAACTGCATCTGGAGTGTTTCAGTCGCGGTCAGGGTTATTTCAAACTGCAAATGTACCCGCAGGCTATTATGCAATTTTCCAGGGTTGTGACCGACTATCCGGAAAGTGCATTGACTCGGTTTTACCTGGCTCTTGCTCATCTTAACCTGGAACAAACCGAGGAAGCTGGAATACACTTGCAGCGGATTATGCATCTGAACGGTTCGCCGAGATTGAAGGGACTGGTATGTAACGTCCTGGGCTGTATTGAGGCTAAACTCGCGAATCCTGAAGGTGCATGTTCACTATTTGCGCAGGCGCTTCAGTATGACCCGACGTTGACCGAACCGCTGTATAACATGGAAGCCTGTCGATTAAACAGCGGAAAATTGCAATATGCAAATCAGCTGACAGCCTTAAATTAAGGGCCATTCGGCGGCATAAAGACGGTGTTCCCTCCTCTGGCATAGCGGAGGGGACACCGCCTTTTTTGTCAGTTAATTTTCAAATGCCCTTTTTTTTGCTATGCTGTAACATAGACTGGAATGGAAGGGACCGTACATTGCAATGAAATTTGCCGTATTGGATTTCGAAACAACCGGCACGCAGTCCGACGGTGAGATTATACAAGCCGGACTTGCCATCATAGATCATGACTACAGCATAACTCAAATATATAGTTCTTATGTGAACCCAGGTGTACCGATTCCTCCGTTTATTACGGGGTTAACCGGTATTACTGATGAAGATGTAGCGGATGCTCCCTCATTGGAAGAGATGATGATGGAGATGGTTCCGCTGCTCGACGATGTGGTTCTTGTTGGGCACAACGTTGCTTTTGATTTTCACTTTCTTCAAAATGCACTCGATCGCTGCGGTTACCTGCCGTTCACCGGACGTATTCTGGATACGATTGATTTCCTGAAGATCACGTTCCCGTCACTGGGCTCTTATCAACTCGGATATGTGTCTTCAGAATTCGGATTTCAGCATGACCGCCCTCATCAGGCAGATAGTGATGCTCTTGCGACAGCTTTTGTATTACTGAAGTGTCTCGATGAGCTGCGTGCATTGCCTCTGATCACGATTCAGCGCCTCAGTGATCTGTTTGCGCCAGAAGATAGTGACTTGGGTTGGTTCTTCGACGGAATGCGTACTGAGAAGGAATCAGAGCCGATTCAGGACCTGGATGGTCATACGTATTATCGCCAGCTCGCCCTGAACGTGAGTGACTGGACTGATATAGGTTCACCACGTGATGAGCGGGAGGGTAACCCGCTGGAAAACGTAAGTTTCGAGCAGTTTATGGATCAGGTTAGAGATAACCTGAAGGAGACGCTGGACCATTATGAGGAGCGTGAGGCACAAACTCAGATGTTCAGCAGTGTACGACAAGCGTTGGATGAAGAGAAGCATCTATTGATTGAAGCTGGAACGGGTACAGGCAAATCGCTTGGTTATTTGTTGCCTGCCATCTATGAAAGTGTGAAACAGGAACAGAAAGTAATGGTCAGTACACATACCATCAACCTGCAGGAGCAATTGAGAGAGCGGGATATTCCTATGCTGACCCAAGTGGTTCCGTTCCCGTTCAAGGCAGCGGTGTTCAAAGGACGTGGGCACTATCTGTGTCTGCGTAAGTTTGAGCATAAAATCAATAAACGTGAATTCGCTACACCGAAAGAGGATTATTTTACAGCAGCTCAGATGATTGTCTGGCTTACCCAGACGGAGACTGGAGACGACGAGGAGCTTAATCTAAGCGGGCGCGGTGGAGACTTCTGGGAGACGGTACAGAGTGAGTCTGAATCCTGTCTTGGACGCTCCTGTCCTTGGTTCCGCAAATGTTTCTATCATCGGGCCAAACATGAAGCCGGGCTGTCCGATATCGTCATTACGAATCATTCGAAATTGTTTACGGATGTCAAAGCAGCACATCAGCTGCTGCCAGCCTACGAAAGTCTTGTCATTGATGAAGCACATCATCTGGAGGATGTAGCAGGTAAGCATCTTGGTCTTCACATGAAGTATTTTACGTTGGTTCATACATTGACCCGACTGTTTAAAGATAGCCGTAATGGCCAACTGCCGATGCTTCGTTCTCAACTGTCGGGTCATGAAAAATCGGTACAGTGGAGCTCCATGATCGATCAGATGTTCCCGCTTGCCGTTGAAGTTAAGGAGATATGGGATCGACTAAGCGATACACTGTTCGGCCTGCTGCCTGAACGTAGCGATGCTTCTCCAGGCGAGACTGGACAATTTTCACTTAGACTGAAGCCTTCGCAAAAACCGGCTAAATGGCAGGAGTTGCAGGATGTAGAAAACCAAATCTATGTAACCCTAGGCGATTTGATTCGTAAAGGCGACAAGCTGCTGCTTGAAGTGAAAGAAGATCAGGATGATTATCAGTCCGATAGTCTGATTACGGATATCTCAGGACTGCTCAAGGACTTGGCAACGATCAAGGATAATCTGCGTTTCTTCATGCGCATGGATGATGCCAATACCGTGTACTGGATGGAGGCTAGCGGCCAATTCCGCAGTAAATCACTGCAGCTCTATGCCGTTCCTGTCGATGTCAGTGCGCAATTGAAGGATATGTTCTTTGATAAAAAGAAAAGCGTTGTGCTTACATCGGCTACGCTCTCCGTTGACAAGTCATTTCAATTCATGATCGAACAGCTGGGCTTGCAGGAAGCTGCCGAGAATAACCGCTTGTTGACATCCATGCTGCCGTCACCATTCAACTATCGCGAACAGGCCCTGCTCGTCATTCCGCGTGATTTCCCAAGTGTGAAGGGCAGTGTAGGTGATGCCCACTTTGTGGATATGCTCGTGCATTCGCTCGCGGAAACGGCTATCGCCACTCGTGGACGCATGATGGTGCTGTTCACCTCCTACCGCATGCTGCGCCAGGTCTATGACCCGCTTAAGGAGGCCTTGTCAGGTAATGATATCTCTTTGCTCGGGCAAGGGGTGGACAGCGGCAGCCGTTCCAAGCTTACACGTCGCTTCCAAGATGCGAAAGCGACTGTACTTCTTGGCACAAGCAGCTTCTGGGAAGGAGTGGACATTCCCGGAGAGGCTCTGACCTGTCTTGCAATTGTCAGACTGCCGTTCCAGCCACCCAATCATCCATTAGTTGAAGCAAAGAGTGAGCTTTTGCAACAACAGAAGAAAAATCCGTTTATGAAGCTGTCCGTGCCGCAAGCCGTTATCCGCTTCAAACAGGGATTCGGCAGACTGGTTCGTACGGGTAAGGACAGAGGTATTGTGATTGTATACGATACACGTGTCATTGAAGCATATTATGGCAAGTACTTTTTATATTCATTACCAGGTCCCAAAATGGAACACATGCTCACAGAGCAGATGGTTCCTCGCATTTCGGAATGGCTTGAGAGACCAACCGATGAACAGCAATAACAGCTATGCTCTGTAGCTTATATGATTGCATGAAGCCACTATTTGGCGGTAAAATTGAGCAATATCATTCATTCGTTTCATGAATAGTGAGTAAAGCGATTAAAGAAGTAATTTAAGCAATTATCCATTATATAACAAAGAGCATCCTGTTTAATTCAGTCATCTTTTTGCATCGTTTTAGACAGGGTGCTCATTCTTTTCATCTATCTATCTATCGTGGCCTTGGTAAGGGGGAGCAATTGAATGAAATCAGATAAAATTTCGGAAGCCGTGGTGCGAAGATTGCCTGTTTACTTGCGTTATTTGAATGAACTGCATCAGCGCGAAGTCAATACGGTTTCTTCACAAGAACTTGGATTGAGACTGGATTTGAATCCGGCTCAGATTCGTAAAGACCTGGCTTACTTCGGTGACTTTGGTCGTAAAGGGATCGGATATGACGTTTCATATCTCATCGAGAAGATCCGCCATATTCTGAAAATAGACCAGCAGATCAATGTAGCTCTTGTCGGAGCAGGTAATTTGGGACACGCTTTGTCCAATTACAATGCCTACCTCAAAGACAACATGAAGATTGTCGCTGTATTTGATGCCTACGGTCCGAAGATTGGAAGTCAAATTAACAGTCTGACGGTGCAACCGATGAATGAATTAACGGATTCGGTCAAAAAAGATAACATTCGTATAGGGATTATCACGGTTCCGGATACGGAAGCCCAAAATGTTGCCGATCAGTTGATTGAGTCAGGAATTGAAGCGATTCTGAATTTTGCGCCAACGATCCTGAAGACCCCGCCGCATATTCGTATTCATCATGCCGATTTTACGACGGATCTGCTTAGCCTTGCTTATTATTTGGAGAATGGAAAGGACGACGAGGAAGATGACGACAAATAGATGGGTAATTCACAACGGCAAATTTGCCGTCAGTGAGGGCACGAATTGGAAAGTGGTTCAAGGTTATATGGTTGTCGAGAATGACAAGATTGTGCATATTGGTGAGACTTTGCCGGAAGGAGACGAAAGTCTGACAAAGGTGGACGGAAAAGGACTGCTCTTCTTGCCGGGTCTGATCAATACGCATGGTCACGCGGCCATGTCGCTTCTGAGAGGTCATGGAGATGATTTGGCATTACAAGTATGGTTGCAGGAGAAAATGTGGCCAATGGAAGCCAAAATGACGTCTGAAGACGTATATTGGGGCACATCACTTTCCGTACTTGAAATGTTGAAAGGTGGAACAACAGCATTCCTGGATATGTATGATCATATGGATCAGGTTGCAAAAGTGGTGGAACAATCCGGCGTTCGGGCTGCTCTGGCACGTGGGGTAATCGGACTTTGCTCAGCGGAAGAACAACAGCGCAAGCTGGAAGAATCCGCAGCATTTGCCCGTCAATGGAATGGACAAGCAGACGGAAGAATTACAACCGTAATTTCTCCACACGCACCTTACACTTGTCCTCCAGATTACATAGAGAAGCTGGTACAGGTTGCTCATGACCTGAATCTGCCTTTGCATACGCATATGTCTGAAACGCTTCGTGAAGTGGAACAGAACGTGGCTGATTACGGTCAACGTCCGGTTGCACATCTGGAGAAGCTAGGATTTTTCTCCCGTCCATCTCTGGTTGCACATGCGGTACATCTGAATGATGAAGAGATCGAAATTCTTGCATCACATGATGTAGCAGTTTCCCACAATCCAGGCAGTAACCTGAAATTGGCTTCGGGTGTTGCACGAGTACCTGATCTGCTGAAAGCAGGGGTGACCGTGTCCCTCGGAACAGATGGACCAGCAAGTAACAATAACCTCGATATGTTTGAAGAGATGAGACTTGCTGCTTTGATTCACAAAGGTGTGTCCGGTGACCCTACCGCAGTGCCAGCAGGGGAAGCACTTCTGCTTGGAACTTCGTATGGTGCCAAATCCATATTCCTGAACAATACAGGAGCACTGCAAACAGGCATGAAGGCTGACTTCATCGCCTTGAATATTGAACAGGCCCATTTCTATCCGCATACGGATCTGATTTCCCATACCATATACTCCGCATCAGCCAAAGATGTAGAGCATGTGTGGGTGGATGGTAAACAAGTGGTTAAACATGGCGAATGTCTTACGATGGATGAAGAGCGTATTTTGCGTGAGTCTCAACTGGCATTTGACGGTCTGCTTGCCCGTTAATTCCAAGGACAGCATCGTCATAGGGAAAGGAAGTTCGGCTTTTGAAGAAAAAAAGAAGTGGATATGGATTTCGCTGCTGCTCCTGGTTCTGATTCTGTTTGGACTTCAGCGTTATTATGTCTATGTTACTCAGGATCAGCGCAAGGAAGAGGCGTTGGCCATACAGGCGGCCCAGGAACAGGTCGGTATTACGTCACACGAAGACCTGCGTAAGTATGTCTGGGGGCAAAAAGACGGCGGAGACAACATATACTGGACCCTGATCGGTAAAAATAAGGATAACCAGGATGTATTGGTGTGGATCAAGTTTGATGAAAATAACAAGCCTGTGACAGGGACCAATGCGGTGCACAGTGAACTGCTGAAGAACGGCATGTCTGAAGCACAGATTCGAAATCGGTTCAGCTCTGAAGTTCCAGGCGGGGAGATCAAACGAATCATGCCAGGTGTTGTGAATGGAATCTATGTATGGCAAGTGTATTATAACGATGCTACTCACAATTATTATAGGTTTTACCGCTTTAGTAACGGGGAACAGGTTGACCTGGTCTATACGATTCCGAATAGCTAGAATCAGCAGACGTACTATTTTCTAAAAAGAATACAGTAAAGAACCGGCAGACGGAAACCCGACTGGACCGGTTCTTTGACGTGTTTTCTTGATCATTTTGGATTTGAATAGTTAAAATTAATAATTTATTCATATTTTCGCCTTAGATATTGTATATACGATGTGATATACTCAAATATGTATTCAAGGATACATCATACACAAATAAATCCTGTTAGACACATCACAGGACTTTACGTACACATATTCATATTCTTGCCTACAAGCTATAGAATGGGCCAAATTATAGGAGGGGTGACTCACTTGAAGATAAAAGTATTGCCTATTGCTCTGACTGCCGTCATTTCAGCCGTTGTGTTGTTTGGAGGTTGGTTTGTGTATCGTCATGTGGCTGTGCAAAGCCCAATTGAAAAGATGGTTACCCAGTACGATGGAGTCAATGATGTACAATTAACTATTAACCACAATGATGTACAGTTGAAACTCGATCTGCAGCCGGATGTTGATTTGGGCAGGTTGGTACAATATATTCACAAAGAAGGACAAACCCTGATTGGCACTCGTTCGTTGAAGCTGGATGTCGTGGATCATTCCAACGAAGCGCTGGAAAGCTGGTGGGGTAGCGCCATGTTTACCGTAGCTCAGGCTATGGAGAGCAAACAATACACCGAGATTACACCGACCTTGTCTAAAATGGCTACGAATGGGATCAAGGTAAACACAGCCATGGATGACAATAATGTATATGTCAGCCTCAGAGATGGAGATGCCAGCAAGTTTATTATTCTACCGCGTGTGCCCGGTCAGATAGGAGTGTGGCCAAATGCCTAAATGGACGAAAGAAATTGCCATTGGATTTGTACCCGTATTAATTATCTTTCTCGCTTTTATCGGTGTAAACATGATTCCCATTCTGATCGCTGCAATGATTGTGGGAGCTTTGCTGCTCATGATGCAAATGCGTGGTGGAATTACGGTGGGTGCGGGTCAGGAACGCAAACGCAAGAAAAAAGGACCGTCCAAGCTGACTTTTGAAGAAATTGGCGGTCAGGAGAGTGCGAAGCAGGAGCTGAGGGAAGCGCTTGATTTTCTCATTCGACATGAGGAAATTCAGAAGTTTGGTATTCGTCCTTTGAAAGGGATTTTGCTCACAGGTCCTCCTGGAACAGGCAAAACCTTGATGGCCAAAGCTGCTGCTCATTATACCGACTCTGTTTTTGTAGCTGCTTCAGGCAGTGAGTTTGTTGAAATGTATGTCGGTGTGGGTGCCGGCAGAATACGGGATTTGTTTCGGGATGCGAGAACTCGTGCTGCAAAAGAAAATAAAGAAAATGCCATTATATTTATCGATGAAATTGATGTGATCGGTGGAAAACGGGAAGGTGGACAACAGCGTGAATATGATCAGACGCTGAATCAGCTGTTGACGGAAATGGATGGCATCTACTCTTCCGAAACACCGCGAACACTCGTGATCGCCGCTACAAACCGAAAAGAAATGCTGGATAGCGCACTGACGCGTCCAGGACGTTTTGACCGTCATATTCAGGTGGACTTGCCGGATAAAAAAGGCAGAAAACACATATTGGAGCTGCATGCAGTCAATAAGCCTCTTTTGGAAGGGGTAAATCTTGAGAAGACAGCCGAAGAATCCTATGGCTTCTCTGGAGCACAGCTGGAAAGTGTGATGAACGAAGCTGCAATTTATGCGATGAGAGACGGGCTGCTCAACATTGAACAGCGTCATCTGTCCCTTGCGATTGATAAAGTAATGATGGGTGAGAAGACGGACCGCGAATCCAGCGTGGAAGAGAAAAAAGAGTGGCTATTCATGAATTGGGACATGCCATTATGGCTGAACTGGTTCGTCCTGGCAGTGTGAGTCAGGTTGCACTCAGTCCGCGTGGACAGGCCCTGGGATATGTACGTCATAACCCGCAGCAAGAACAATTTCTGTACACAAAGCGTTTCCTGGAAGAGCAGATCATGATTGCCCTCGGTGGTGCGGCAGCAGAGGAAATGTATTACGGTGGACGCAGTACAGGATCACGTAATGACTTTGAACAAGCAACGAATGTGGTACAGACGATGATGGCTTCCGGACTTACTTCGTTGGGTATTGTTAATATGGATATGGTAACGACGGAAGAGTTGATGCGGGAGAACAAATTGATCCTGCAAGACCTGATGGAACAGACCAAACGATTGCTTGAAGAACAGCGGACAATATTCGACAATTCCCTCGACACGCTGCTCAGGGAAGAAGTATTGTCTGGCGATCAATTTCGTTGTCAATTTCGTGACAGCGCCCTTCTACCGGCATAATTTATTTATGTCGGTTATTTTTTTTACATTTCACTCGTGCTAAGATATTATTATATGTTGGGTCGAAATTTGTAATTTTCGGCGAACAGGGTACAATAGAGAAATAGAGAACCGAAAGGATGGAGCAGAACCATGTTTTTCAAAAAGATAGGAGTTGTCGGCGGCGGCACGATGGGACAAGGTATTTCCCAGATGCTTGCAGCCAAAGGACTTGATGTGCTTCTGGTGGAGCATACGACGGAGAAGCTGGATCATGCATATAACATGATTGAGACCAATCTTGACAAACAACTGGAGAAATGGGCTATTACGAAAGCGGAGAAGAAATTGATTCTCTCCCGTATTACCAAAGTTGCTCATTTGGCTGAACTCGGATCTTGCGATATGGTTATTGAGACCATTTCCGAAGATCTGGACGCGAAAAAAGCGGTATTTAGTCAACTCGACCAAGTTTGCCCAAGCAACGTTATTCTTGCAAGTAATACATCCACGCTGAGTTTGACTGAGCTTGCAAGCTCGACCAAATTCCCAGAGCGTGTTATTGGTATGCACTTTATTCACCCGGTTTCCCGGGTTGATCTTGTAGAGATTATTCGTGGTCTGAAAACCTCAGATTCCACATTTGAAGAAACTAGACGTTTTGTGGAAGAAGTAGCAGACAAAAAAGGCGTTATGATCTATGAATCGCCTGGATTTGTTACGTCCAGACTGATCTGTCTTTTGATTAACGAAGCACTGCATGTATTGCAGGAAGGTGTCGCTTCCGCTGAAGATATTGATGACGCTATGCGTATCGGATATAACTTCCAGCACGGACCACTTGAGATGGCAGACCGTTTCGGACTGGATTCGGTAGAAGCTGCACTCGAAAGAATGTTCCGTGAATTCGGTGAGTTGAAATATCGTCCTTCCACGGTCCTGAAAAAAATGGTGCGTGCAGGACACCTGGGTGTCAAAACAGGCGAAGGATTCTTCAAGTACGACAAGGATGGTGACCGGCTGTGAAAGTACTCGTAATTAATGCGGGAAGTTCCTCGCTCAAATATCAATTGTATAACATGACGGATGAATCCGTATTGGCAAAAGGTCTGGTAGAACGGATCGGGATGGATTCTTCCATTCTGACACACAAACCAACGGGCCGTGAGGATGTTACCGAAGTTAGCGAAATTTTGGAACATACAACAGCGATTCGTAAAGTTATTGACATCCTGACAGACAAAGAAAACGGTGTGCTCGGTTCTGTGGATGAAATCCAGGCTGTTGGACATCGTGTGGTTCATGGTGGTGAAGCATTTAAGGAATCGGCCTTGGTCGATACTGCTTCCAAAGCAGAAATCCGCCGCCTTTTCGATCTGGCTCCACTGCATAACCCTGCAGCAATGATGGGTATTCGTGCGGCTGAAGCGAATATGCCGGGCGTACCACAGGTCATGGTCTTTGATACGGCTTTCCATCAAACGATGCCGGAAAAAGCATATCTGTATGCCATTCCACGTGTGCTTTACAAAAAGTATAAGGTTCGTCGCTATGGCGCACATGGTACTTCCCATGATTACGTAAGCAAGGCAGCAGCTGAATACCTGGATCGTCCATTGGAAGATCTGAAGATCATCACATGCCACGTCGGTAATGGTGGTAGCGTAACTGCTGTGCAGGGCGGCGTATCCGTAGATACTTCCATGGGGATGACTCCACTCGAAGGATTGATGATGGGAACACGTAGTGGTGACCTTGATCCGGCAATTGTACCTTATGTTATGAACAAGGAAGAACTAAGCGTGAGCGAAGTAAACTCCATGTTGAACAAACATAGCGGACTTCTTGCAATCTCCGGCATCAGCAGCGACATGCGTGAAATCACGGAGGGTATGGAGGCTGGCGATGCCAACTCCACGCTTGCATTCGAGATGTATGAATACCGTCTGCGTAAATACATCGGTTCTTATGCAGCAGCAATGAACGGTGTAGACGTGATTGTATTTACGGCTGGTGTAGGTGAAAATTCCGTTGTTCTTCGCCAAAAAGTATGTGAGCAGCTCACGTACCTGGGCGTTGAACTGGATGAAGCGCTGAATGCGATTCGCTCGGGAGAACCACGTCGTATCACAACCGCGAATTCCAAAGTGGACGTTCTCGTCGTTCCTACGAACGAAGAATTGGTAATTGCAAGAGATACACATCGAATCGTATTGAATTCTCTGTAATCTAATTGTAAAGTGAATATAGCATGACAAGGAAGTGCAGGGGACAGGCATATGCCTGCCCGCTGCATTTTCAAATTCAGGATTCCAAGGAGAGATATGT
This sequence comes from Paenibacillus sp. 1A_MP2, assembly GCF_052244825.1. Lineage (NCBI taxonomy): Bacteria > Bacillati > Bacillota > Bacilli > Caryophanales > Paenibacillaceae > Paenibacillus > Paenibacillus sp. 1A_MP2. The sequence goes on from NZ_JBQQCS010000001.1 coordinate 3,078,772, forward strand.
GCATGAGTACGGATTGTGTAATTCGTAATGTGAGTGAGCATGTGGGCGAGACGGTTAAGATCGGCGCCTGGATTAACAACAAACGTTCCAGCGGCAAAATTCAATTTTTGCAACTGCGTGATGGAACCGGATATATTCAAGGGGTAGTGGTTAAGAGTGAAGTCAGCGAAGATATCTGGAATGCTGCCAAGAGCCTGACTCAAGAAAGTTCATTGTATGTTACAGGTATTATCCGCGAAGAGCCACGCAGTGCATCTGGTTATGAGATGACGGTTACTGGCGTGGAAATTATCCATCTGACTGAAAATTATCCAATTACTCCGAAAGAGCATGGGGTAGACTTCCTGATGGATCATCGCCATCTATGGCTGCGTTCGACGAAACAACGTGCGATTATGGTTATTCGTGCGGAGATTATCCGCGCTGTTCAGCAGTTCTTTGATGGTAACGGATTCACACAGGTTGATCCTCCGATTCTTACCCCTTCATCTGCTGAAGGAACAACGAACTTGTTCCACATCAAATACTTTGATGAAGATGCTTACCTGACACAAAGTGGACAGCTCTATATGGAAGCTGCGGCGATGGCACTGGGTAAAGTGTATTCCTTCGGCCCTACATTCCGTGCTGAGAAATCCAAAACACGTCGTCACCTGATCGAGTTCTGGATGATTGAGCCGGAGATGGCTTTTGTGGATCACGAGGAGAGCCTGCGGGTGCAAGAGAAGTTTATTGCTCACGTCGTTCAAACGGTTCTGAAAAACTGCCGTGCTGAACTGGAGTCCATCGGACGTGATGTATCCAAGCTTGAGAACATTGTTGCTCCGTTCCCGCGCATTACGTATGATGAAGCGATTGAGTTCCTGAATGGACAAGGCTTCGATATTCCTTGGGGAGAAGACTTCGGTGCTCCGCATGAAACGGCAATTGCCGAGAAATATGATACACCGGTCTTTATCACACATTATCCGGCTGGAATCAAGGCGTTTTACATGAAACCTGATCCAAATCGTCCTGAAGTGGTCCTCTGTGCAGACATGATCGCACCAGAAGGATACGGAGAGATCATTGGTGGTTCCCAGCGTATCGATGATCCGGAACTGATGCAGCAGCGCTTTGATGAGCATCAATTGTCGGAAGAGGCATATCAGTGGTATCTGGACTTGCGTAAATATGGATCGGTTCCTCACTCCGGCTTCGGTCTGGGATTGGAGCGGACGGTAGCATGGATCTGTGGATTGGATCACGTACGTGAGACAATTGCATTCCCACGTATGCTCTATCGTCTGTACCCTTAATGCTTAACCGTGAGTCCATGGAAGAAACCGGCTCCAAAGCCTGGTTGAATGGAGTAGCTTACGGTATGGCATCAGGGACAGCGCAGCTCCCATATGCTTTATTGCGCTATTATCATCAGCTGGGGTTAAGTGACGCAGAGGTGCTTCTGCTGATTCAATTGTTTGGATTCCGGCAAGTCGAATTCAATGAGTTTCCAACGCTTGAAGAGCTTGCTACCCGTATGGGTCTTGCGCCTGAAGGCATCGCCAGAATGCTGCAACGTCTCATGAGAGACGGGTACATTCACATTGACGAGCATCGGGATGAAGAGCGTGACATTCAATATGAACGTTATGATCTGCATGGATTATATGCCAAGCTGGCAGGATGTACAGCAGAGGATATGGCCGTTGCGCGTAAGCAGCAGCTGGACAGTAATGCATTGCGCCCGGATTCGAACAGTGTTCAAAAAGAAGAGGAAGAACGAAACATGTTCTCTATTTTTGAAAAAGAATTTGGCCGCCCGCTTTCCCCGATGGAATGCGAGACTATATCCAGCTGGTTGGATCAGGATCGCTATCAGGAGGAACTGATTCTCATGGCATTGAAGGAAGCGGTGTTTGCTGGTAAAGTCCATTTCCGGTATATCGACCGAATTCTGCTTGAATGGAGCCGTAACCGCGTGAAGAATGTGCAGGACGCCAAGGCATATACGCTGCGGTTTCGTAACGGAGGACGTTAACACCAATGTTAGATTAGACAACAACTTCATTCAGAATAAATCAAAAACAGGCCAGAAGATATTCTGAGCCTGTTTTTTTAGATTATAGAGATGTTAATTTAGACATGTTAAATTCCCGAAGAAACTGACCTTTTCAGGCAATGCACAACCTTTTTATAAAAAATTGAATGAATACGCAGGGGTCAACAAACAAGTTGTCGTCTATTGTAGTGGAGAGGAGGGGAGAGTCATTGATGAAGCGCGCTTAATCGAACAAATCCGTCAAGGCGATACATCCCAGATGCGCTTGTTGATCGAAAAGTACAGCCAGCATGTGTACCATGTGGCCTATTCCGTATTGCGGAACGATCAGGAAGCACAGGATGCAGCGCAGGAGGCGTTCATTCAAATGGTTAAATCTCTCCCCGATTACCGATCCGAAGGTTTCAAAACGTGGTTAACCCGAATTGCTTTTCACAAAGCCATTGATGCCAAACGCAAGCTGGGCAGACGAAGCGCTGAGGATCTGGGCGGAGAAGAAAAAATAATGAACATGCCCGGTCTCGAAGAAGATGTTCTTGCCCGCCTCGTGCGTGAAGAGCGTCAGGAGAAGTTGCGCGAGCGAATCAACCAGCTGCCTGCCCAGCACAGGGACATTATTACTGCGTATTACTTAAGCGAAAAAAATTATGAGCAGATTGCCCGTGATGCACAGGTGGCAGTGAAAACCGTGGAGTCCCGTCTGTATCGTGCCCGGCAGTGGATTCGAAATCATTGGAAGGAGGATGAGTGGCGTGAGGAATAAAAGGATGTATACCGTCCAGGAATGGACTGATTATATTGAAGGCCGAATGACAGCAAACGAGGCAACTATGATGGAACAAGTGCTTATGGACGTTCCAGAAGCTATGTACAACTATCTCGAAGCACTCGGCATTCATCGGGAGTTGCCACAACTGAAGGACCCGGCAGGCTTCGCCGATTCGGTCATGAATCAAATTAAGGATATGCAACCCTCCAAGCCAAAGCGCAAATCGCGTTCAGGACGAAGCCGGCTCTGGATGGATCACAAGGTATTTCATTATGCGGTAGCGGCTTGTCTGACGTTAATCTTCCTCTCCTCGGGACTGTTTGACAAGGTAGCGCCTTATCATAAGTTCCAGGACGGTGATCACAGGGGGTCATTTACGGAAAAATGGACGGAAGCAGCCACTTCCTGGCTGGATCACTTCAAGCCTAGACCATAAATTGTTTCGCATTGCCTGAAAAGAAAGGATGACGACTGTGCAATCAGATCGTAACAAATTACTTGCATTCCTATTAAACCTGATACCGGGTCTTGGTTTTCTGTACTGGGGTCGGCCTGCCAGAGCTGTAATCTATCCATTACTCTTTTTTGGGACAGCTGTTGGTTCGTTTATGCTGGCCATGCTGGTGAGAGAAAGGGAATTAATGATTCTCGGGGCCTTGGGTGCCATATTCTTCTGGTGTGTCAGCATGCTGGATATGATTATCGTTCTGCTCCGTGCGCCATCTCCAAGTGATGCCCGCTACCATGGATATGGCGCACATTACAGTGGACCACATCGGGGGCGGCATACCAAGGAGAATACGCTGATCAGGAAGGCCACTTGGGACAGATGGAAATGGACCAAGAAGGAATACATCAGCATCAAGGCAGTGAGTATGGCATCCCCAAGGGCAGTATGGTCAACCGCTCTATCGAAAAGGTAGTGATAGCGAACGATTCTTCACGATTTTGCTTTCGTTTGTTCCAGGTCTGGGACATCTCCATCTCGGATTGTTACATCGCGGATTATCGTTCCTGATTGCGTTCTTCGGTTCATTTGCCATGATGGTTTTTGTAGCTTCCATTACGAATGAATCCGTATTTCTGATGTTCTTGCTCATTCTGCCTGTCATTTGGGTGTACTGCATGTTTGATGCAGTACAGCACGTCCATCGCAAGCAGGCAGGTGAGGTGTTGCAGGATCGGACCTTGTTCGAGGAACTGGAGATGGGCAGGGCATCGGGACGACGCAGTAAAGTGCTTGCAACGCTGTTATCAGCTTTTCCGGGTGCGGGTCATCTGTATCTGGGACTGCAAAAAGAGGCATGCAATTGATGTTCCTGTTTCTTGGCAGCATTTATATTCTGGACCTGCTTCGCTTATCGGTATTTTTGTTTATGATCCCGTTGATCTGGTTCTATAGTTTCTTTGACGGGCTCCAGTGCTCGAGTCGTTACGGCCGTGAACCGCTGACCGATCAGCCCATTTTTAAGGACTGGGCCCGTCACCAACGACTGATTGGATTCGGTATTGCAGCGTTGGGTCTGTATTATCTGGTCATCCGATTGGTCATTCCACAGCTGAATGAGATGTTCCCCAATGTATTTATGACGTACGAGATTCGTTCGTATGTGAACACCGTCATTGTGTCCTTACTGCTCATTTTTGGTGGTCTGAAGCTGTTGTTCGGCAAGCAGCGTGGGGCGAGTACGAATAGTGCGGTTCATCGGAATGAGGAGGGAGCAGACAGCCTCTTTTTATTTAAAGATCGGGATGATCGACTGTAGGATTCATTCGCAGCTGTACACAAACGGTATTGGAAAACGGGAATTTTCTATAAACTAAAAACACGCCAGGGGCTATGTAAACCAGCCTCGGCGTGTTTTTGGTTGTGCAGCCTTAATTTTGAATGGAATAATTTCTATTTCGTAGCGCCCTTTAGTAGAAGTTGACGGTACATCACTTCGAACAGGAACTCGAACGCTTCCAGATGACGTTTCGCTTCAAAAGCATCTTTACCCCACGCATAAATACCGTGATTACGCAGCAAAATCCCTGGCACATTAGTATCAAGTACATCTGGTACCAATTCAGCGATGGATGAAATATCCGCGAAGTTAGGCAGAATCGGTACACGAATCTCCGCATTTTCTTCCCAGATGTTAAAAGCTTTGATCAATTCGATTCCTTGAATCGGTACGTGTCCATCTGCTCCAAAGAACTCACTGATCAGGTTGTTAAATACGGTATGCACATGGAACACGGCGCCACAGCCGGTTAAACGATAGATTTCGCAGTGAATCAACGTTTCAGCGCTCGGCTTCAGGGTTGTGGTCTCAATGGCTTTGCCATGCTTGTCCACAAACAGAAAATCTTCCGGTGTGCGGAGAGATTTGTCTTTGCCCGAAGCTGTAACCGCAAAGTAAAATTGCTCCGGGTCGAAGTCGCCCACACGCATCGACAGGTTGCCACTTGTACCTGGGAACCAGTTACGGCTGGCAAACAGCGCTTTGATATCAGCCAGCTCTTCAAGCACCTGGCGTTTGTGTTCCAATGTAATCTTTTCAAAACCCATCTTTACAGCACTCCTTGTGTTTGCTTCTGTTTCATATCTTCCATAATATCGTAAAAGGTCATGAATGGGACATGATCTACACCGAGTTCGATACACTTATCCGTCAGGATGGAACGGGAATAGACGAGATCGGCGATTTTGGCACCTTCAAAATCAGTCAAACTGTCGCCAATAAGGATACGATTATATTGTTCTTCAGGGAATGTACGAATTACCGTCGTTTTACACATGCCGCAACCGTTCTCACAAGGAGGCTGACATGGATTAGGCCATTCAATACGGATGAATTCATCTGTGAAATCCGCCCCGTTGCAATAAATGTGATCCTTTGGAATATCAAATGGAGCAAGCAAAGGCGCGATAAAAAAGTCCATTCCGCCGCTGGTGACATTGAATTCAATGCCCTCGTCTCGAACGTATGCAAGAAATTCGCTGAACCCTTCTCGGATCCCAGCCTGTCCAAGTACAAATTCCTCAATCTCGTCTTTCTGTGAAGAAGGCAACAGTGCGAACATCGCTCCAACACCTTCACGGAGGGAAATTCGCTGTTCAATCGTATCTTTCATAATCGCTTCAATACCTTCAGGCTTAAAATGCTTCATAATCGCTACAATATTGTCCGAAAGGGTGATGGTGCCATCAAAATCACAGAAAATGACCGTTTTTTTATCACTTCTCATCGTTCGCCACCCCACAAATCCAGTGCACTTTTCAGTTCTGGATGTTCGGCAGCATACTGTGCCAGTGGAATGGAGCTCTGGGCTGCTTCAATAGCCTGTAAGAATGCCCGTCCGCCTGCCTCCGTACCCACAGGATGCCCATGAATGCCTCCGCCTGCATTAACGATGACATCGGTGCCGAAGTCTCGCAGAATAAGCGGTACAAGCCCGGGGTGTATACCTGCTGAAGGCACAGGCATGCTGGCTCTGACCGGAAGTTCAGGTGACAGCAATTGTTCTGTAATGGCCATATTCTCTTCTTTCGGCATCGTTACCGATCCGTAAGGGGAAGGGAAGAGCACCAGATCCGCTCCGGCAAGTCGCATCAGTTGTCCCAACAGGACGGATGCCGAGATACCGTAATGTGGTGAAGGATACAGTGCACCTGCAAGAGCAGGATGAGCCATAATTGGTACGTTGATGTCCGGATCACTGCTAAGTTCATGCAGCACGTCATATCCGTAAGACAATACATTGAACAACAGTGCATTGGCTCCCGCACCTATCGCGCGTTCAGCCTGTTGTTTCAGGCGTGATGTAGGTCCGGTCAAATTCGCCGCATAGAGCAGTTTTTTGCCCGTCTCCTTGCGTGCCTGTTCGGCAGCTTTCATGCAAACCTCGACTCTTTTTTCGATCGGAGTCAGCTTGTTCTCAAACAGAATTTCATCGTCCTTAATCAAATCTACTCCACCAAGGGCCTGGCGTATAAACTGTTCCCGCAGCTCCTCTGCATCCAACCCAATGACTGATTTAAAAATGCTCATCAACAGTGGACGATCGTGTACGCCCAACAGATCACGAACACCATTCAGTCCAAACTTGGGACCGGGGAATGCGCTGAGGAAGCCGTCCGAGAATCCAAGTCGGGTCAATTTGATGCGTCCATCCATTGAAATTTTGCCAAAGACCGTCACGAGCAGGGCAGGAATATCACGGCTGAAATTCACATCAGGATAACCAATGGTAATATCGGCGTAACGTTCGCCGGGGGCAATGCCCTCAGCCTCATGTATCTCTACACTGATGACTTCGCCCAAATGTTTCTGCATCGCCTCACGCTTAGCCTGAGGCAATTCGGTCCAACTGCCAACGGTCATGCCGACAGCAATGGACTCAGCCTTCTTGCGGAAGTCTGCACGATCATCATGCAGACGATATGTGGCTGTGCACATGTTATTCATTTTAAATCCCCTTCCAAAGCAGCTCCCATCTCCCGTGAGCGCTCTGCACAGCGGTTGACGGCTGCGATTACATTTTCAAAGAAATCTCCCTCGTCCAGCGTTTTTAGTGCTGCCTGGGTTGCGCCTCCGGGGGAGGTTACATCACTACGAAGTTTCATCGGCTCCATGCCGGTTTGCTGCACCATACGTGATGCACCCAGCACAGTCTGAACTGTCAGGTCACGGGATTGCTGGCTGGACAAGCCGCCACGAATACCTGCGGCAATCATGGCCTCCATCAAATAGTATACATAAGCCGGACCACTTCCGGAAATACCTGTGAGCACTTCGAGTTTATCTTCAGGCACGATAGTCACAATTCCAACAGCTTCAAACATCGTCATGACTGTACTGCGTTGTTCATCCGTAATCTCTTCAGAGAAGGCAAGTCCGGTAGCGCCAAGCCCAATTGTACTGGATGTATTCGGCATGGTGCGTGCGATCGGTTGCTTGCGCCCGAGGAGCGTCTGCATCGTACGGATCGATAATCCAGCAATAACGGAGACGATTAATTGATCCGGTGACAGGAGCGGCCCAAGTTCACGCAGCGCTGCGGCAGCATCCTTCGGTTTCATACAGAGTACAATAACTGGAGAAGCGGCGAGATGATCCAGCGATTGTGCAGCCGTTCCGGTATGTACGGCATAACGGGTACTGAGCTCCTCCTGACGTTTCTGGTTGCTGCGGTTCAGCATCGTAATATCCTGAGAACGTACGACAAAGCGGGAGATCAATCCCCGCACGATAGCTTCAGCCATCGCACCTGCTCCGTGAAAAGTAATCTTCTGTTGTAATAACGTCTGTTGTTCTTGACTCATATTTATCGTTCCTCCTATATAACTGTAGCTGCGAAATTATTGCCGGATTTGTCCATTGCCAGTAATACGATATTTGGTTGACGTCAGTGCAGGCAGACCCATAGGTCCACGAGCATGCAGCTTCTGGGTACTGATCCCAATTTCAGCTCCATAGCCGAATTCAAATCCGTCTGTGAAACGTGTGGAAGCATTATGGTATACAGCGGCTGCATCTACATCATGTAAGAAACGTTCTGCATGAGTGGTATCCCGGGTGACAATACACTCTGAATGCTTCGTGCCATAACGTGCGATATGCTGCATCGCTTCATCCAGATTCTGAACCACACGGATATTTAAAATATAATCATTATACTCTGTCGCATAATCTTCTTCCGTCACAGGAAGGGCAGAGGGAACCAGACGACGTACCGTGTCACAACCCTTCAACAAGACATTTGCCTCACGAAGTTGTTCGGCCAGAGTCGGCAGATGCTCCTCCGCGTAAGCAGCGTGCAGCAACAAGGTTTCCATGGAGTTGCACACGGATGGACGCTGTGCCTTGGCATTAATAGCAATCTCCGCTGCCATGACCGGATCGGCAGATTCATCCACATAGGTATGACAGATACCTGCGCCGGTTTCGATCACAGGCACTGTTGCATTGGCGACCACATTGCGGATCAGTGAAGCCCCGCCGCGCGGGATGATGACGTCCAGCAGTCCGTTCAACTTGAGCATTTCGTCCACGGAGGAGCGGTCTGCATCCTCAACAAGCTGCAAGGCGTCAGCGGGCATGTCTGTTTTTGCCAGTGCCTGATGAAGCACCTCCACAATTTTGCGATTAGAGGAGAGGGCAGAGGAGCCGCCTCGCAGAAGTACAGCATTGCCTGTTTTGAGGCAGAGTCCGGCTGCATCTACTGTAACATTTGGACGGGCCTCATAGATGATGCCAATCAGACCGATAGGCACTCTTAATTTTTCAACATGCAATTCGTTTGGACGAGTGAATGTCTCAAGCACTTCGCCGACAGGGTCCTGCAGGTTTACAATCTGACGCAGCCCTTCAGCGATGCCGGCGATACGATCTTTGTTCAGAGCGAGGCGATCTAGCATCGATTCTGGGGTACCTTGCTGTCTGCCACGTTCCAGATCATCCGCGTTTGCTGCAATAATGGAATCCGCTTGGTCAATCAATGCGTCTGCCATGACCAGCAGCGCGCTATTTTTTTGTTCTGTGCTTAGTCGATTCAACTGCGGAACCACGGCTTGGGCCTTGCTCGCTTTTTCTCTGACTTCACTCATCATAAATTCCTCCCATATATAAAAGTGTCTATTTTAACGTAATCCACTCGTCCCGGTGAATAACCTCAAGTCGATGGATGCTGTTCAACTGCTTCATCACTTCGCCACTTGGCAGTCCTGCAATGAGCCGCAACTGGTCATCATCATAATTGACAATGCCACGACCGAGCAGGGTATCATCCATACCGAGTACCTCTACAACGTCTCCGGCGTGGAAGGTGCCCAGTACGCGCTTGACGCCTACAGGAAGGAGACTATGACCACCATGGACCAGTGCTTCTTCGGCACCATTATCCACAACCACGGTACCGAGCGGTGTAGACATGAAACCAAGCCATTGCTTTTTACGAGAGAGAGCGGCAAGACGAGTCTCGAAATACGTTCCTTTTCCGGTCCCATCAACTGCTTTTTGCATATCTCCAGGTTCCTTCACACTGCCCACAAAGACAGGCACACCTCCACGTGTTGCCACTTTGGCTGCATCGACCTTGGATCGCATCCCACCCGTGCCTACAGATGATCCTGAACCGCCGGCATAGGCATAGATTTCTGCTGTAATTTCCGGGATACGGTCATAACGTACGGCAGCTGGATCTTTGCGTGGATCAGCCGTGTAGAGGCCGTTGGTATCTGTAAGAATGACCAAATGTTGTGCCTTGACCAGATTTGCCACCAAAGCAGACAGAAGATCGTTATCTCCAAACTTCAATTCATCAACAGATACGGTATCATTCTCGTTAAAGATTGGAATGACGCGCTGCTTGAGCAGCTCTTCCACGGTCATCCCCGCGTTACCCATACGTTTTCGGCTGTGAAAGTCAGTACGGGTGAGCAGAATTTGTGCTGTAGTAACGCGGTGCGCTGCAAAAGCCTGTTGATATGCCTGCATCAGCAAAGCTTGCCCAACAGCCGCTGCGGCTTGTTTTTCATGCAGCTGCTTGGGACGCTGGGGGTAACCGATCTCCCGGAATCCGGCAGCTACCGCTCCCGAAGTGACCAGAAGAACCTCATGGCCTTGTTCAGCCAAGGCAGCAATTTCTCCAGCAAAAAATGTAATGGCACTGCGATCGAGCCCGCCTTCTTCCGTAGTAAGCGAACTGCTTCCGATCTTAACTACAATACGTGAGGTCATGTTTTCACTTCCTTAAACAATATTAATGATTGACCCTGGAGCAGACCGTTGGGTACAAAAAAACTCCCGCCCTTTTAATTAAAAAGGACGAAAGTTCGTTACTTCCGCGGTACCACCTTTATTGATGATTGGATCATCCGGCTTCATGCCCTGTAACAGAAGGCACTGTCCTGTGCATCACAGGCCGCTCAGGGGTAGGGTTCGGAGAGAAGCCGCGGTAAATTCTTGCAGCCCGATGGAATTTACTCTCTGGGCGCGGCTGATCCTCTCGTACTGGTCCCGTCATCACGTTTCGTTCAATATTTCCTTATAACATACCATGGAAACTTGGCAGATGCAAAGGGGTTATACACCTGTAAATTACTTGAATAAATTCAGCTTGCCAATCCGCTGCGCAGCTTCCCTTAATCGATCTTCATCACTTAGCAGTCCTGCACGCACATAGCCCTCACCATGTGAACCGAAACCAATACCCGGTGCGACCGCGACCTTTGCTTCACGCAGTAACACATCTGCAAAGGACGCCGAAGTAAAGCCAGCGGGAACAGGCAGCCAACTGAAGAAGGAACCACCTGATTTGGTAGCCTGCCAGCCGATGGATGAGAGTGCGTCATAGAAAGCGTCTCGACGTGATTCATAGCGTGCAACCAGCGAAGTGACACATTCCTGAGAAGAGGTCAGTGCTACCGCAGCAGCGGCCTGGATGCCTCCGAAGAGACTCACGTAGATATGATCCTGCAGCAGATTAATTTTGGAGATAATTTCCGCGTTGCCCAGGGCGAAACCGACACGCCAACCCGCCATGTTGTACGTTTTGGATAACGTATAGAACTCAATGCCCACTTCTTTGGCACCTGGTGCCTGCAAAAAGCTCACTGGCCGATGTCCATCAAATCCGATCGCACCATAGGCGAAGTCACTGGCTACGACGATTTTATTTTGAATGGCGAACTCTACCGTATCTTCATAGAAGGAAAGCGAGGCGGTGGCCGATGTTGGATTGTTGGGATAGTTCAGGAACATCAGCTTGGCCTTTTCCCGATCTTCGATAGAGATTGCTTCATAATCAGGCAGGAATGCATTGGACTCCAGTAGGGGCATAAAAGACATGTGCGCTTTCGCCAGTGCGACACCGGACCAATAATCCGGGTAACCTGGATCGGGCACGAGACATACATCACCTGGATTGAGCAAGACTTGAGGCAACTGGACTAAACCTGTTTTTCCTCCAAACAATATCGCAACTTCCGTTTCCGGGTCCAGGTCCACGTTGTAATCTTCCTTGTAACGTTTTGCAACAGCTTCCTTGAGGAAAGCATGCCCGCTAAAAGGTGAATATTTATGATAGAGCGGGTTCTCTGCTGACTCTTGCAGTGCTTTAACAATGTGGGGCGGTGTAGGTGTATCCGGGTTCCCCTGACCCAAATTGATTACGTCGTGACCACTTGCAATTTCGCGGTTTACATTTTGAACAAGGGTAGCAAAAAATTGTGTTGGAAGCTGTGTCATTACATCGGATGTAGGTATGGTAAAGGCTGAACGACTCGATAGGTTAGGCAGATTAGTCATGCTATACATCACTCCGGTTATTAAAGATGGCAATATAGTTCTCATTAATTTATCACGTCAATCCCGAGCTGTATAGGGGAAAACACTTCATGAATACTTGGATGGAGCCAATAGTTAAGTTATTGTACAAAAGTGAAATGAGGTATTTCAGTTTGTCCATTGAGGTTAGGGTAACTCGAGAAATAGAAATGAAAAAGGGTATACGAAATACGGCAGTATTATTGCCATCGGGGTGCACGATTGTTTGTCATGGGTATTATCGGACTGGCTTCGCTGTTATACCATCTGATGGGTTCAGACCGGTTACGAAAGTGAAGGAAGCGCTCGCAGCGGGCAGAGCCTATAAGCAGATATCATCTGAAGCGGTTCGCCAGTATGCGGGCGACCATATATTTGTATTGCTTCCTGAAGAGAGCGTTGCAAGGCAGGCCACAGAGAAGTTGATGCAAAGTTCAAGCTGGAGAGCTCTTTCGGCTGTAAAGAAGGGGCAGGTGTACGGAGTGGAAGAACTCACATGGAACTTGGGCGATGCTATGACCAACAACCGATTGTTGACTTTGTTGCCCGAGTTGTTACGTAGGAGTTCATCTTGAAAACAGGTTGCAGACGTTTGGATGATCAAGCTATGATTACAGGTATTACGGTTCAGAGGAGTGCTTATCATGACAGAGCAACAACATGGGGAAATGCGTGTGGCCCTGATTCAGGGCGATATTCAGCTCGGAGATCCTGAGGCCAACCATAAGCATATGCAGTTTTTACTTGAACGAGCGGTAGAACAGTATCCCGATCTGGGTCTGGCTGTACTGCCCGAAATGTGGAATACGGGCTATGCATTAGAACAAATTCATGAGCTTGCTGACCCGGAAGGACAGAAATCAAGGGAATGGCTTGCGGCTTTTGCCCAAAAACATCGAATTTCTATCGTCGGCGGTTCTATTGCGGAGAAACGTGACGGCCAAATTTACAATACAATGTATGCCTATAATAGCGAAGGAAATCAGGTAACACGTTATGATAAATTACATTTGTTCCGCCTGATGGATGAAGAGAAGTATTTGCAGCCTGGTGCAGAACCGGAAATATTCGAGCTCGAGAATGGTCTTACCGCAGGAGCTTCAATCTGTTACGATATTCGTTTTCCCGAGCTGGCTCGCACGCTTGCCTTGAACGGGGCCAAAGCATTAATCGTACCCGCTGAATGGCCGAATCCTCGTTTGAACCACTGGCGGACATTATTAACAGCAAGGGCGATCGAGAATCAGATGTACGTCATTGCGTGCAACCGTGTAGGAAAAAGCGGAGAAACCGAATTTTTCGGACATTCCCTCATTATTGATCCGTGGGGTGAAATAGTGGCTGAAGGTGGAGAAGGAGAAGAGATCGTGACTGGATTTATCCGCCCTTCGCTGGTGGATGAGGTTCGCGGCCGCATTCCGGTGTTTGAAGACCGCAGACCTGGCATTTATTTTGGCAGCAAATAAAATTTGTAATTTTCCAGTAAAGTGTTTCGTGATCCGGGAGGCGGGTAATGATAACTATCCCGTCACCAAGGAGGATGATCAATCAAATGGACAACCATGTGAAAGATACGCTCAGGAGACTGGAACAGGAAAACACTAGGGTAGATCACTTAAGGCCATTCTTAGAGAATGGGGCAGGAGGGCTATCACCCCTGAACAATCTGTTCAGGATGAAGGCCGCCTTGTGAATCAACAGAACAGGCTAACGAGTGAACGGAATTTGCGAAAATAAACCGCCAAACTTGAAATTCTCATATGTACGTTTTTACGTTAACATTTCAATAATGATATCAGCAACATGGTACTGTAACGATGTATTGCTAATCCCATGTAAGAACTTTATCCTGCGGATGCGGGAGACGAGTATAGAACAAAGGCTTGGCCCTTATGGGTCAAGCCTTTGTTTATTTTAGTGCATGGGTGGCAGCCAATACGGTGATCGTTCCAATTATTCTCCTTGAGAGAGTTCGGCAACCGTTTGTTGAAACGTATGAATGAATGCCTCCGCGGCTTTGGAGAGAACCCGTCCTTGGCGGTATGCAACTACAAGGGTACGACTGGGGGTTGGTTCGGCCAGCGGGACATATACGGGCACGAATTCACTGCGGGGAGCACGGGCAATAAAGCGCGGAACCAGCGTAATACCCATACCTGTAGCGACTAGTGACTGTAGCGTCTCGATGTTCGTGCTCTCAAACACCACATTGGGATCAAACCCGGCTTCCTCACACAGATCAAATGTAAGTTTGCGGAAGCCCTGTCCTTTCTTCAGTACAACAAAGGGTTCATCGCGAAGCTCTTCCATCCTTACTGGGAGCGGATGTTTCGGATCTCCTCTGCGTGCCAAAGGGTGATTTGGGGAACAGCCAGATCAATTCGCTCTTCACCAATCGTTACATAAGATAGGCTTGGCTCCTGCAATGGGAGAGAGAGCAGGCTTAAGTCAGCCTTGCCACTAGCCGTCAACTTTTCAAGTGTAAGCCCGGAGTCTTCCAACAAGGTTACTTCAATCTCGGGATAGGCTTGCTGGAATGCGGGAAGCACATGCGGAAGTAGGTGGGAGCCAGTGATCGGCATGCTGCCTACAACGACTTTACCTTTACGCAGCTGGGAAATGTCCGACATTTCCTGTCTAAGCAGCTCGACGGCATCAATGATTTTTTGTGCCTGCTCTACAAAAGTCACCCCTGCATGGGTCAGCTCCACGCTGCTGGTATTACGTTGGAATAGCAGTACGCCCAGTTCCTTTTCAAGTTTGGATAGCTGCTGACTTAAAGAAGGCTGGGCGATGTGCAGCTTCTCGGCTGCCCGGGAGAAGTTTCGCTCTGACGCGATTTGCAGCGTATATTGAAGTTGTCTGAATTCCATATCCACACGTCATTCCTTTCGTTATGCCATCATTATATCACTAGAGATGAAGAAATCATTATTTTTGCTGAAACGCTTGCACTGCATAAAAAGAGCTGATATACTGTGTCTGAAAACGCTTAATGGTTTAAACTTACCCGGGTATAACTAGAAAATCGTTTTCAGATGTATTCTTTTTCAGTACGATGAAGTTCAACTATTCATATTCTTTTCGTATATATAATTGAATAATGTTCATCCAACGATGGCGTGTTACTGTTCGGCAGGCAAGACCTAGATTGGGTGGGAAGAGTCCTTTTCCTACCCTATTTAGGTCTTTTTTTGTTCCCAGCAGAAAAAAAGGCGGAGGTGCACCATGAATCACAAGAAATTAGCCCAATCGATTATGGAGCTGGTTGGTGGCAATGATAATATCAACACGGCAATTCATTGCTCCACCAGGCTCAGACTTACTTTGAAGAATCCCGATGTAGCGAAAACGGCCGAAATCAAAAACCTGGATGGCGTCATCGGCGCAGTGAACAGTGGCGGGCAATACCAGGTAATCATCGGCAATGATGTCGGATATGTCTATAACGAACTTGCCAAGATGATGGATACCCAACAATCCAGTGAGGTTCAGGAAAAGAAAAAAGCGGATTACAGTCCCAAAGGTCTGTTCAACACCTTTGCCAGTGTAATTGCAGGCATCTTCCAGCCGATTATTCCGGCCATTGCTGCTTCAGGCATGTTGAAGGCGCTGCTGCTTTTGGCAACCGTGACCGGACTAATGTCGAAAGAAAGCCAGACGTATACCGTTTTGAGTGTTATGTCGGATGCGGCCTTTTATTTTCTTCCGGTCCTGCTGGCCTATTCCAGTGCAAATAAATTTAAGACCAACCCTTTTGTAGCTGTCCTGTTCGCGGGAATCATGCTGCATCCCAATATGATTGGATTGCTTGGCGGTGAAGATCCGGTATCCTTTATCGGATTGCCTGTGGCTTCTGTTCAATATGCATCATCGGTTGTACCTATTATTTTAACAGTCTGGTTTATGTCCTATATCGAACGTTTTGCCGACAAGGTCTCACCAGGACCCGTTAAGATATTCCTTAAACCGTTGATTGTCATTCTGATTGTTGCTCCAATCGCACTGATTGTGCTTGGTCCACTGGGTATGTATCTCGGAACAGGCATGTCCAACCTGATCTATTGGATTCAGGACAAAATTGGCTGGTTGACTGTTGTCATTATGGCGATTCTTATGCCTTTAATTGTGATGTTCGGCATGCACAAAGTGTTTTATCCGATTATTTTTGCAGCACTTGCTTCACCTGGTTACGAGACACTGGTCCTGGTCGCCATGCTGGCATCTAATATGGCGCAGGGAGCTGGAGCGCTGGCGGTATCGTTCAAAACCAAGGATGTGAAGCTTAAACAAGTCGCACTGTCTGCGGGCATCTCCGGGGTATTTGGAATCACGGAACCAGCTTTGTACGGAGTACATTTAAGACTCAAAAAAACGCTGTTTGCATGCATGATCGGTGCTGGCATCGGGGATTGTTCGCAGGGATTGTGAATCTCAAGGCGTATGCAGCCGTAGGACCAGGGATTGCATCCATGCCTATGTTTATCAGTGAAGACAACATGAACATTATCTATGCCCTTATTACCATGCTGATCTCCGCTGTTATTGCGTTTATTGCAGTGTATGTCATTGGATTTCAGGATGTTGTTCCCGCAGCAGTTCCAGCAACTGACTCTTCGGTAGCAAAAGTGGAAGAAAAACCTGAGATCAAGCCTTCGGCTGGAATCAAATCCAAAAAAATGGTTTTTGCGCCACTGGAGGGTACAGTACTTCCCTTAAGAGAAGTAAAGGATGAGGCTTTCTCCCAAGAAGCGATGGGACAAGGAATGGCCATCCAGCCGAGTGTTGGCAAAGTGTTTGCTCCGTTTGATGGAACCGTTGAGACGGTATTTCGTACCAAACATTCCATTGGGTTGAGATCGGTGGATGGAGTGGAACTACTGATTCATGTAGGACTGGATACTGTGAAATTGAAAGGGCAGCATTTTGACGTAAAGGTAAGCGAAGGAGAACAGATCTCCCATGGCCAACTTCTGATGGAGTTTGATCTTACGGCAATACAAGCCGCAGGTTATGACACCACGACCCCTGTAATCGTGACCAATTCCTCCGATTATCTGGAGGTATTGGGTAATGAATCATCACCAATGACGGGACCGGAGAAACCATTAATTACAGTGTTATAACCGTCGAAATATGAATGAGAGGCAGGCAGCCGGATATGGAAGTCGTGAAAATACTGAATTCGAGCGTTGTTCTCGCCAGACGTGGTGAGGATGATAAGGAAATTATTGTGATGGGGAAGGGCATCGGCTTCAAGAGCAAACCTGGAGATATCGTGAGTGACGACGAGATTGAAAAGGTATATGTGCTTGAAAATGAAACAATCTCTTCGGATCTCACCGCTCTAATGAAGGAAACGCCAAAAGAATATCTGATTCTGGCTGACGAGATCATTTCTTATGCCAAGCACACCTTGTCCCGACATCTGAGTGATCATCTCTACGTCTCATTGACGGATCACCTGTATATGGCGACTAAACGGTTCAGGGACAATATGACCATCCAGAATCGCATGCTGTGGGAAGTGAAGAAGTTCTATCCACAGGAATTCAGCATTGGCATGCATGGTCTGTCTCTCATTCACAATCAGATTGGTCTATCTCTGCCTGAAGAGGAAGCGGCCAATATCGCCTTTCATCTCGTCAATGCTCAGCAGAATGATGACAATATGAATCAGGTCATGCTGATGACCAACACGGTCAAGGATGTTCTCAATATTATTAAAATTCATTATCAGGTGGAGCTGGATACACACAGCATTAACTATTCCCGCTTTTTAACCCATTTGCAGTTCTTCATTCAGCGACTGTTTGAGCATAAAACGTTAAATACGCAGGATCATGAGCTGTTTGACCAGATCGCGAGCAAATATCCGCAGGAAGAAGAATGCGTGCTGCTGATCAAAGAGTATATTGAAGCCCGCTTCGAACATACGATTTCTAGCGAAGAAATGATGTACCTGATTATTCATATCAATCGTGTAATGAGTCGCAATTAAGATTGGACCAATCAAGGAGGAATACACAATGACCAATATAACAAGAACGTTCCCGGAAGGTTTTTTATGGGGAGGAGCCATTGCAGCCAATCAGGCGGAAGGCGCCTGGAATGTCGATGGCAAGGGTCTGTCTACAGCGGATATCGCCATGTATCGAAAAGGTGTGGCCAAGAGTGAGTACAAAAAGCATAATGCGATTACGGAAGAACAGATCCAGGAAGCGATGGAATCAACGTCGGATAGAGAATATCCGAAACGCAGGGGCATTGATTTCTACCATCGTTACGAGGAAGACCTGGCCTTGTTTGGGGAAATGGGTCTGAAAACATTGCGTTTGTCCATTGCATGGACACGGATCTTCCCAAATGGGAATGAAACGGAGCCAAATGAAGCCGGTTTACAATTTTATGATCGTGTTATTGATGGCATGTTGAAGCAGGGCATTGAACCACTGATCACGTTATCTCATTATGAGATGCCGATGTATCTGGTTAATCATTATGGGGGCTGGACGGATCGCAAAGTGGTCGATTATTTTGTGCACTTTTGCCAAACGGTGTTTAATCGATATAAGGAGAAAGTAAAATACTGGATTACCTTTAATGAGATTGACAGCATCGTTCGTCACCCGTTTACGAGTGGTGGTATTGTTCCAAATCGTATTGACAACGTGGAACAAGCTGTATATCAGGCGCTGCATCATCAATTTGTGGCCAGTAGCCTGGCGGTGAAATATTGTCATGAGATCATTCCCGGTTCTCAGATCGGATGCATGCTTACCAAGTTGACGACATATGCCCATACGTGTAATCCCGAAGATGTATTGGTGGCTTCCAGGGACAATCAGTTCAATCTCATGTTTACGGATGTTCAAGTCCGTGGGGCGTATCCATACTTTACGAAGAGATTGTTTGCCGAAAAAGGGATCGTACTGGATATGCTGGAAGGTGACGAGGAGATTCTGAAAGTGCACACGGTGGACTTTATTTCATTCAGTTATTATATGTCGCTTGTATCGAGTGTCGACGGGGACAGACTGGAGCAGGTGAGCGGTAACACCACGGGGGGTGTAAAGAACCCTTATCTGAACACCAATGACTGGGGCTGGCAGATTGATCCGGTAGGCCTGCGTATTTCCCTGAACGAGCTGTATAGTCGCTATGGAGTGCCATTATTTATTGTTGAAAATGGGATCGGAGCCGTCGATACGATTGAAGAAGACGGCAGCATTCAGGATGATTACCGGATCGATTATTTCCGTTCCCATATGGAGCAGATGCATGAAGCTATTCTCGACGGGGTCGAATTGATGGGTTACACCAGTTGGGGCATTATTGATCTGATTAGTTATTCCTCCTCCGAGATGGAAAAAAGATATGGCTTTATCTACGTCGATCAGGACAATGACGGTAACGGAACGTTGGAGAGAAAACGCAAGAAGAGCTTCTACTGGTACAAAGAGGTAATTACAAATAACGGTCTGTAGAATATGTGTAGTCAAAAATGATTGTAAGACTGAGCAGGATAGAAGACGTGATTGTTTAACCCATAATGAAGATATGGCAGCTCTGGTTTCAGGGCTGCTTTTTTTATTTTGCGCGCCTAGCCAAGCTAGACACAACTAACCGGTGAAAGTCCGGTCGAGGTAAGAGCCAAGTCGCCTCGTAGCTGACGGGCAACTGGTGGAGAAATTCTAAGGTTGAAGCCCCGTGACAAAGTAACTTCCACGGAAGTGCGAGCAAATCTACAGGCCGTAACATGAAGTGAATCCTGCCGCATCGTCAAAAAGAACCTTTTTTTTAGGACAAGAGAGAGCCGAGTCTCGGAAATATGGGCGAAGGCCATGGAACGCGTGAAGCCTTTGGAAGTGCAGCGCGGAAGAACTCTCCGGTGTATGGGGAACGGCATGTGGAGAAAATTGGGTCTGGAACTAGGGAGACCCTCAACTTCAAAACGTACTATACCTGGCGGCCAAGGAAGATCCGAGACGTCGGTTTCATGCGCTATATGACAAGGTTTACCGAGAAGATATTCTTTGGGAAGCATGGAAACAGGTCAAGGCGAGTGGTGGCAGTGGTGGCGTCGATGGAGTGACGCTGGACACCATCGTTCAGGAATACGGATCCGAGCGTTCTTAAACACTTTATTCAGAAAACGCTTAAGGAACACAATGAAATGCAAAGTAATGCAGGCTCAAATTATCAAATTAAAACCTTGGATACTCGACATATGAGGAAATGGACTGAATTCAAAGAAGAAGAACAAATAAATGCAAGAAGTCTTTATGAAAAAAGGGTTCAACTACCCAACTTATTTGAATCGGATCTACATTATTTATATGACATGCCGAAACCAAGGCACTGGCCAGCTTGTTCTTAGTTGGGCTCAAGATTTCATTTATAATCATCCGGAGTTTGAGCAATTGACTTTACATGTGTCAGACAAGAATAAAGGTGCAATTCATTTGTATCAAAAGGCTGGTTTTTGTATTGAAAAATCAAAAAAATTTTCTTAGCAGTAAATCTTAACTTATGAAGAGGTTAACGGATGTAAATTCATCTGGCTAACGTCATTTTTATTAAACGGTCAGGAATAAATACTTGAACTGACTTAAGATTTACTTATAATCACTTGCAAACACTCAAAATTACACTTATAATTACTTAAAAGGAGGTGCGAGTATTGTGTATCAAGAGGAAAGATTGTTAAAAATACTCGAATACTTGAAACAACACCAATCGATGAGTGTTACAGATATATGTACGCTGTTTGAAGTATCAAGGGATACTGCACGAAGGGATATTGTTAGATTAGTACAAGAAGGCGTTGTGATTCGAACTCATGGGGGCTATCGTTACCTGAGTTACAGAAAGAAATGCTGTCTTATCAGGATCGTTTGATTGATGAATCCGAGAGTAAGAAAAAAATAGGGAAGTTTGGGGCAAAACTTATCCAAGACCATGAGACTGTGATTTTAGACGTATCAACCACGGTGCAATTTGTAGCGGAACAAATTAGCGCAAAAAATTGCACGGTGGTCACGCACTCGATTGATAACGTAGGGATCTTGTCCAATCGAGAGGATCTTCAAATCTATATTCTCGGTGGTTACTTGAATGTAAAGCACCGCTTTTTATATGGCTCTTCCATTATCGATAAACTAAGTGAAATTCGTGCTGATAAAGCCTTCATTGGAGCATCGGCGATCCGGTCTGATGGACTCTATTATCCATATGAAGAAGATGCCCGGGTAAAGAAAGAAATGGCCAGAAGATCTGATCAGGTTATCGTAGTAGCCGATCACACAAAATTTATTGGCAAATCTATTCATCGGCTGGACTTTGATTTCGTTGACATTTTAGTCACAAATCTGGAACTCCCGAGTGAGATCAGAGAAGTTCTGGATCAGAAGAACATCACTGTTATTGAGTGTCAGGAAGAAAATGAAGAGGTTCGAAAGCAAGACTGATAACCATAGGGAAGAGGAGGGTTTTTATGTATTATATTTTGCATAATGTACAAATGGCACTTCGCAACCGTATCGTTCCATCAGCCAATGTGTGGATTTCTGAAGGGAAAATCATGAGGATAGACACAGGTGATCTTCCTACGCTAGAAGGAGAGTATGAACGGATTGATGGGAGAGGACATTTGCTAGTACCTGGAATGATAGATGTTCATATCCACGGTGCCAATGGCTTTGATATGATGGACGGTACTGAAGAGAGTATTCAAGAAGTTTCACGTCAATGTGCTTCAACGGGGTGTACCTCATTTCTGGCTACATCTGTTAGTTCTACGATGGAGGATCTTCTGGAAATGATTCGTAGTGTCAAGCGTGTAATAGGACAAGAAGTGGGAGCAAAGATCGCAGGGATTCACTTAGAGGGACCGTATCTGAACCCGAAGCGAAAAGGAATGCAGAATGAAAAGTATTTGCGGCATCCCAACATAGAAGAAATGAAGATCATTTTCCAGGAAGCAGGGTCACTCATTAAGATGGTTACTATTGCTCCCGAGCTGCCGGGAGGAATGGACTTGATTTCCTTTTTGAAAGAACAGGGAGTAGTTATAGCGATCGCTCATTCGGATGCCACATATGAGGAAGCCAAACAAGCCTTTACATCAGGTGCGAGTCATGTCACGCATTGTTTTAATGGCATGCGGCCGATCCATCATCGAGATCCGGGTCTGATCGTGGCTGCTTTTGAAGAGAAACATGTAAGTCTTCAAGCTATTGTGGATAATGTCCATCTGCATCCTGCTATTATTCGACTGATGCATAACCTGAAAGGACCGGAAGGAATGGTCTTGATCACAGATGCTTTACAAGCAATGGGTATGGGCGATGGGAATTATCTATTTGGAGGCCATCATGTCACGGTATCGGGTGGCATTGCAAGAATGGAGGATGGAACACTGGCCTCCAGTACAGTTACCATGAATGAAGCCTTACGTTATACCGTCGAAACCGGAATTCCCTTGATAGATGCCGTACAGATGGCTTCAACTACGCCGGCCAATATTCTTGGATTTCAACAAAAGGGGGAAATTTCCTCTGGTTTCGATGCCGACCTGGTCCTATTGGATGATGAATTTCAGGTTCTCTGGACGATGGTGGGTGGTCAAATTCTATAAATCACTATTATTTGCGATTCCACAGCGAAAGCCGTGTATAACTGCCTTGAATCAAAAGAGTGAAGCACGTAATAAGGAGAAGAATGGATACCAATAATGAACCGTCATATACCGAACGGTACGTACGGTGGTGTGAGAGGTAGGGGGGCTTGACGCCCCCTCCTACTCGATTAAGGGTATTTTTCAAAAGGTATCCATAATGGCGAATGAGTATATGAGGGAATCTCACTAACCGGAATGTTAATATTCTATCGTTATACTATGTCGGCAGGGTACGATACTATAGACGGGGAGAGATTGGGCACATTATTTTCTCTAATGATAGGTATCCCAATGGTTTTGATATTAAGATTTAAATTGTTTGCGGAAGCAAAGCGGCGAGATGCCCATCATTAATTTGAAGGTTCGTCCGAAATGGGAGGTGTTATCAAACCCCACCATTCCTGCAATTTCAGTAACATTAAACGAAGAGCCCACCAGCAAATCACGCGCTTCTTTAATACGGATGTTATTAATATATTCAATGAAGCTGAACCCGGTGGATTCTTTAAAGGTTCGGCAAAGGTAAGAAGTGCTTATATCGAATTGCCGTGAAATCTCACAGAGCTTAAGCGGTTCCATATAATGTTGATTTACATAATTAACGATGTCCAGAACTTTCTTGTGTGCACGATTGGATTCCACCAATGGAGCTGCAAGGCTGTCAAACAGTTTACGATTAAGATTGATGAGCAACTCCACCAATAAAATTTGTTGGTACTGTTCATAGCCGCGGGCTTGCTTCTGCTCCTCCTGGATCATCTTCTGAAAAAGCTGTTCAATGAAATACTGATCCTTCCCGGTCATCTTCAAAGCGCGGTAATCACTTTTGAACAATTCGAGCAGTTCCTCACATTGACCGCCGGTACACAAATGCTGCAGGAATTCTTTCTTGAACAGCAGTGTAACCCGTTCATACATATTGCAGCCGGAATTAACCAGCTTGTGCCTTTCGTGAATATCCATAAATAGCAGTGTTCCGCCCGCAACCTGGTATGTTCTGTCCCCTATAAAATAATAAAAATCTCCTGATATTAAATACAGAATCTCATATGCATCATGATAGTGGCTGGAAGGCATGCTGGTATATATCTGTTTCTTGCGGCTGATGTCAAAAAGAGTAGATTCATAAAATATCGGCTTCATTTAACACCTCCTAAGAGGATTGTAGACTTGAATTACAGCATGTAGCAATATATGTATAAAAATTTAATAATCACAAGAGAATACGTGCTGTTCAGACAAACTTTTTGAGATAAGCTTGAAATGAATTTACCAAGTGTTGGAAAAAGGAGGGGTGTCATACTCAGATGTTTGAGGATAAGGTTCATAAGGTTCCCTGCTGCCAAAAGTTAAAGCGCTTATACTATTAAAATAAGGGAGAGATTGCGGTGCTTAATTCAACGAATAGTAAGGTTTTTAAGAAGATGAAATTTTCATTGTTGATCCTGCTCAGCTTTTCAATTATTTTTTCTTATGGCTCTCTGTCCAATGCGTCTCAACAGAAAAGTTATGCGGCTGGGAACCCTGATTCTAAATTCTCACCGGCAACACTTCAATTCTTGCGTGTCAACACAGGACTGGATGGTGAGCAGTGGAACAATATTATGATGCTTGTCAATAAACCGGAGCAGGACGATCTGAACTGGACCAAGTTTTACGGATATTGTGAAGATATTGATGATGACCGCGGTTATACGATTGGAATATTTGGTGCGACTACAGGCGGCCCAAATGACACCGGTCCTGACGGTCCAGATCTGTTCAAGGAATATGACGCTGCCAAAGGCGCGAGTAATCCTTCGGTTAAAGGCGCATTGGCCCGGATCGGTGTCAAGGGTTCGATGAAAGGAAAAGTACTCGAAATCAATGAAAGCGAAAAGAGTTTCTGCAAAAAGATCGGCAATTTGCAAAATGATCCCGAGTGGAGAGAGGCTATGTGGAAAACGTTCTACAATGTCTATATTAAGTACAGTGTGGATCAGGCCCGCAAACGCGGCTTTAACTCGGCATTAACGATTGGTTCCTTTGTGGACGCAGCGCTGAACCATGGAGCGACAGGCGGCTCCGAGACCCTACAAGGGCTTTTGGGTAAATCAGGAGGCAGCACGGATGAGAAGACTTTCATGACCAAATTCTATAAGGAACGGACCAAGATTGTGGATACGAATGACTACAACTCTCCGCCTAACGGGAAAAATCGTGTAAAGCAGTGGAGCAATTTGCTGAATATGGGTGAGACAGACTTGAAGAACGCAGATTCGGCAGTACGTCAAGTTACCGACTGGGAACTCAAGTAACAGAAATGCAAGGGTAGCAGAACCGCCGTTCTTCTCGGTAGCGGCAGTTCGATGAAAGTGAGTTTAATGAAGAGGGAGGTGGGCCGAATGGATAAAAACCAATCTTATCTCAAGCACAGATTTTCCAAGGTAATCAGTTTAATAGTTATAGGTATGCTGCTTGCGATGGAGTTGACCGGTTTTGTCTCAGCAGGAAGGGAAGGAAATGAGGAAGATCTTGCAAGTGAAGCAGCTGCAGTTCAGGAAACGATTGCCCAGTGGATTTTTAAAGACAAAGGTGAGAACGGAATATTTCCGGCTACCGGCGGGGTATATCAGACAGCTTCATCCATTCGTGATGTAGGAACAAATACAGCTGCATACACCTTTGAGTCAGGTGAGAACAGTGTACGCAACCAGGGCTGGCATGAAGGAACGGGCGTTAAATACTGGCTTGCCACGCTCTCAACCAAAGGCTTCGAAGGTATCTTCCTCTCTTCACAGCAAACTTCTTCAAGTACGGGACCCAGGGATTTTAAGGTACAATACAGCACGAATCAGCAGGAATGGACAGATGTTGTGGGCGGTAAACTGGTTCTTGCCCAGAACAATTTTAATTGTGCCAATAATTCCTGCAAATTAACGAACCTCGCTTTGCCTGCGGGAACAAACAATCAAGATGTACTCTATATCCGCTGGGTGGTAGACTCTTTGAAAAGCGTAAGCGGAGGAACGGTATCCAGCTCAGGCTCAAGCAGAATCAAGGATGTAGTCATTAAAGGAACACGCAGCAGTGGCGAACCTGGGGACACTCCCACACTTGAGGTAAGCAAAACTCCCGCTTCAGGAGCTGCGGATGTTTCTCTTAACGCAGAGATCACAATAAAGTTTAATAAAGCGATCAGTCTCAACAGTGGTTATCAAGTTGTAATCACGGAAAACAGTGCGCCTCTAAACAACATCTCAGCCTCGCTCCTCGACCAAGATACGATTAAAGTCAGCCACCCTAATTTTACTGCCGGCAAAACTTACAAGGTGACCATCCCTAAAGAGCTTCTTAAGGGGACAATGGACGGCCGGACACCCGACAACGATATTACCTGGAGCTTTAAGACCAAGTCTCAGGACACCGGCAACAAAACACCAACGCTGCTGAACATGACTTTTAATGGGGATCCAAAGACAAGTATCGCCTTTGACTGGTATACAGCCGAAACCGTTAGAGGTACAGTAGTGCAAGTGGTAGAGGCTTCCAATGCGGGAGGAAGCGAGTTCCCGGAACAACTGGCAACTTCCTATGAGGGAAGCTCAACAGTTATTGAAACCTTAATGACGACAGGAGACAGAAGTTCCAAGAAGTATAAAAAGTTCGCCAGTCATAAGGTTATCGCAAGCGGTCTCAAGCCTGGAACCAAGTATATGTACCGGGCTGGTAACGGTGATGCGGACGGCTGGAGCGAGACAGGTTCTTTTACCACGGACAAAGCGAATAATCAGGATTTCCATTTCCTCTATGTAACCGACACCCAAGGCTCCAGCAAGTCGAATTTCGATCTGTGGCAGGATACTTTTAAGAGAGCTATTGAGAAAACAGTAGATCCCAAGTTTGTTCTTCTTACAGGGGATCTAACGGATGATGGTGATCTGGAGCAGCTGTGGCAGTGGTTCTTGGGTGTGCCGAAAAAAGAATTTGCCAATGTGCCATTTGCGCCGATCATCGGCAATCATGAGATAGAGGATTATCCGAACAATAACTTCTATAACCATTTTAATCTTCCAAAAGATGTCGGAACGGGTGCTCATGACGGGTCAGTGTATGCTTTCGAATACGGCGATGCCCTGTTCATGCAAATCAATTCCCAGTACGAAGGGGAGGTCAAGCCTTACAAAGCGGATATTCAATTCACGAAGCAGTTGGAATGGATGCGGAATCAGGTGGCAAAGACCGACAAGAAGTGGAAATTCGTCTCTATGCATAAGGGAGCTTATTCTTCAGGGGATAATGCTTCAGCAGAAAGTGAACGGGTAGAATTTTACCGAAAATATCTGATTCCTGTATTTGATGAGCTGGGTGTGGATATGGTGTTTGAGGGACATGACCATATGTATATGAGGTCTTTTCAAATGCTGAACAACGTTCCAATTAAGAATGTCATTACCGATGAGCAGGGAAATGTGCTGAATCCTAAAGGGACTGTATATCTAATGGGTAACTCGGCCGCTTCGAAATTCTATGCTCTTAATCCAGACGCAGACACGTTTTTTGCAGCAAAAAACGATCAGCCCAACAAGAAAATGTTCGTGGATGTTTCCATTACAAGCGATGTGCTGAAATTTACATCCTACACAGCAGTTAAAGATAAACCTCTTGCCGTCTATGATGCTTACAGTATTAAACGGACTGACGTCAGACCCGGCACAGTTCAAAATGCAAGCGCAGTAAAACAGTCAGCGAACCGTGCAGTTCTTTCGTGGAAAGCGCCGGCAAATAGTTCTGAGCCGGTACGAGGTTACCGGATTTACGAGAAGAATGATAAAGTCAGCACGAATTGGAGCGTGTATGTACCGGCTGTAAGCGGTCAGACGAGTTACAGCTATACATTAAACGGCATCGATTCTTCCAAAGCCTACAATTTCGTTATCAAAGCAGTGGGGACAAGAAGTAATTCGCTTCCAGCAGAGGCAGGAATGCAATGAATGGATAGATATGGGGAATACGCACGTATGGAACAGGCGAGATGTAGTTATAGCAGCCCTGGTAACAGGGCTGCTTTTTCTATTTTGCATAAAAAGCATTGACAGCGAAGAAGCTGGACCGTAGTATAAGACTTATGATAATGATAATTGTTATCAATTGAAACCTCCGCGTATAGCTGTGGTTTATTTGCTTTTGCCTCATTATAGGTTAAACCTATTACATCTATAGATATTATATCTTGGAACAATGAAGGACAGGGTGATATATTTATGTCATTCAAGAGCTTCACTTTTAGAGGAACAACGTAGGCTCTTCCAAGGACCGAACTTATGATGAGGTGAAAATGATGAGTAAAAAAACGATGTTTGAGAAAATTTGGGAAAATCACGTGATTCATCAGGAAGAAGGCAAACCAAGCATTTTGTACATCGATCTGCATCTGGTGCATGAAGTAACATCGCCACAGGCGTTTGAAGGTCTGCGTCTGAGCGGTCGTAAAGTCCGTCGCCCTGAACTTACGTTTGCAACAATGGATCACAACGTTCCAACGAAGGATCGCTTCAACATTACGGATCCAATCTCCAAACAACAAATCGACACACTTTCACAAAACTGCCGTGACTTCGGCGTAAAACTGTATGATCTGGATACCATCGATCAAGGTGTTGTACACGTTATGGGACCTGAACTGGGCCTGACTCATCCAGGTAAAACAATTGTATGTGGCGACAGCCACACATCCACACATGGTGCATTTGGTGCACTCGCATTCGGTATCGGTACGAGTGAAGTAGAGCATGTTATGGCAACCCAATGTTTACAGCAAGCCAAAGCCAAAACAATGGAAGTTCGTTTTGTCGGCAAACGTAACCCGGGTGTAACCGCTAAGGATATGATTCTCGCAGTCATCGCCAAATACGGTACAGACTTTGCTACTGGATATGTTATTGAATATACGGGTGAATCGATCCGTGAACTGAGCATGGAAGAGCGTATGACCGTCTGCAACATGTCCATTGAAGGTGGAGCAAGAGCGGGTATGATTGCTCCGGATGAAACCACATTTGAATATCTGCGTGGACGTGAATACGTACCTACCGATGGCAAATTCGATGAAGCGGTTGCTGCCTGGAAAGAGCTTGTAACTGACGAAGGTGCTGAATTCGACCGTATCGTTGAAATCGATGTGGAATCATTAATTCCGCAAGTAACTTGGGGTACTAGCCCAGGAATGGGAACCGACATTTCTTCGAAAGTTCCTGTCCCGGCTGAACTGCCAACAGAAAACGAACGTAAAGCAGCTGAAAAAGCGCTTGAATATATGGGCTTGGAACCTGGAACACCGATCTCCGAAATTCCGGTTGATTATGTATTTATCGGTTCATGCACCAATGGACGGATTGAAGATCTGCGTGCTGCTGCACAGGTAGCCAAAGGCCACACCGTATCCAGTAATGTTACAGCGATCGTTGTTCCAGGCTCGGGACGTGTTAAAATTCAGGCCGAAAAAGAAGGTCTGGATAAAATCTTCACAGACGCTGGATTTGAATGGCGTGATGCAGGGTGCAGTATGTGTCTGGCAATGAACCCGGATGTATTGAAACCAGGACAACGTTGTGCTTCGACTTCCAACCGTAACTTCGAAGGACGTCAGGGACGCGGAGGACGGACTCACCTCGTATCTCCTGCAATGGCGGCAGCAGCAGCGGTTAAGGGACACTTCGTAGACGTACGTGACTGGAATTTCAAAACGGAAGCAGCTATCTAACAAAGGAACGGATTGAAGGGAGAACGAATGATATGGATGAATTCAAAACACTGCAAGGCATCGTTGCACCGGTAGACCGGGTCAATGTAGATACAGATGCAATCATTCCGAAACAATTTTTGAAACGGATCGAACGGACCGGATTTGGACAATTTTTGTTCTACGAATGGCGTTTTGACGAAGAGGGCAACAACAACCCTTCCTTCGAAATGAATAAACCTCGCTACGAAGGTGCATCTATTCTGATCTCACGCGCTAACTTTGGCTGTGGATCTTCCCGTGAGCATGCTCCATGGGCGATTATGGATTACGGATTCCGTTGCGTAATTGCACCTTCTTATGCCGATATCTTCTACAATAACTGCTTTAAGAACGGGATCTTGCCGATCAAGCTGTCCGAAGAGCAGGTAGAAGATCTGTTCCAGCGTACAGCGACACATGAAGGCTATGAGATGAATGTGAATCTGGAAAACAAAACGATTACAGATGCTTACGGGCTGCATATTGATTTTGATCTGGATGAGCATCGTCGTCAATTCCTGTTGCAAGGACTGGACGATATTGGTCTCACACTTCAACATGATGACGAAATAGCAGCTTACGAACAACGCCATGCAGCTAAATTGTTTGGACAAACGGCCTCAGTCTAATCTTTCATCTGTACTTCGTATATCAAACCTCCAATCGTGCAGGGAACTTCACCGTTCCTTGGCTCGAATTGGAGTTTTTTTTGCATTTGCAACGATGCAATTCTGTCTTCGAATTGCAGGGTATTCCGACTAAATATGACAACGTTGTAACCGGATGGAGTGACAATATCTGATAAACTGATTAGTAGATTATGGAAGGGTAGATAGAGTCGAGTGCTTCATCACAGCGAATCAGATCGAAGGTTCAAAAGACAAACAGAATGGTGGTTGATGTATGAAGAAATGGTCGGCAGCAGTCTTTGTTTTTCTGTTCCTGTGTTTATTTCCTGTCATGGCAAATGCCGATTCGTCTCCCTCGATTGTGCTGGACGGTGTGACCATTAATCAACAGTCAGGAGCTCCGGCCGAGAATATTGGCAAAACCGTGATGGTGCCCATCCGAATCGTCTCTGAAAACCTCGGTTATCAGGTGAAATGGGAGAAAGCCACCCAGACCGTTCGTATTCTCAAAGGCAACAGCAGTATCCAGATGACTGCAGGTGAAGATGCTGCCACAGTAAATGGAAATCGGGTAACTCTCGATTCACCGCCTCTTATTAAACAGGGAACTACACTGGTTCCGTTACGATTTGTCGGTGAAGGCATGGGTCTGCGTGTGGGATGGGACAATGGAACCAAGACCGTAAGCCTAGCCAGCATCCCTCCTGTAGCAGGTACGGAAAGTGAAATTGACCCCGTGGAAGCTCCTGAGCCGGATGGTCTGTCTGAGCTTCAAAGCATCAGCTTCGGCGGAGATCGTTTGATCCTGGCGACGAATGGGAAAATCACACCGAAGATTTCCAGTCTAAGCGGACCCGATCGGATCATCGTAGATCTGCCTGACACCACATTTGCCAAGGAGTTCATCCAGGGACAGGCTACCAATCCGGATGGCAGCGGAACTCTTTTGGTTACGGATTCATCACTGGTTTCCAAGGTGCGATATGCAGTGTTTAGTCAAACACCTTCAACGGTACGTGTGGTCCTCGATCTGAGTCAGGTGGCGACCGCCAAATGGTCACTGGGCGAGAACAACGTGTTGCTTGTTGATCTTGCAGTGAGTAATGGAGAATCAACCAGTCAGCCTGCTTTGCCAACCAATGATGGCAAAAAGGTCGTGATTATTGATCCGGGACATGGTGGAAGACAGTCGGGGGCCGTCAGTGTGACAGGCGCCTATGAGAAGGACTTTAATTTGGCTGTGGGACTCAAAGTTCAGGCACTTCTACAACAGCATACGGAGATTCAGACGGTAATTACAAGGCAGGATGACACGGAATTATCCCTGCAGCAACGTGTGGATATCGCTCAACTGAATCAGGCGGATATTTTTGTGTCGATCCATGGAAACAAGTTTACAACCCCTGTTCCTAATGGAATTGAAACGTTGTACAGTCGTAAAGAGAGTAAGGATTTGGCCGACATTTTGCACAAGCATGTGTTGCCGATTACGGGATTTAAGGATCGGGGAGTCAAAACGGCAAGTCTGCATGTAACCCGTGAAACAACGATGCCGGCGGTTCTGCTTGAACTCGGATTTCTGAGTAATCCTGCGGATGAAGCAATGATGTTGACCGAAGAGTATCAGAACAAATGTGCACAGGCCATCGTAGACGGAATTGTTGAATATTTGGGTCTTTAATTAAGGTTGTGCGCAAATATGAAGGTCAGGGTAGTCCGTTGTTTCGAGATGCATAATTGATAAATAAGGAAAAATACAGACAATAAAATGTAGAAAAAGCTTGATTTGACAACGTTTTTTTTCTGTTATGTTGGAATATATTCGCAACTTTTGAGAGTACAGGGCGTCTAATAGGTGTCTGGTAATGCCTCAGTGGTCAGTCGGAGCTGAAGGTGCACAACATGCGGCAAAAAAATATGAGAATGGTAGGGGTGAAGGATGAAGAAGTTCGGTTTTTTGGTACTGTTATTTGTCTTTGGGCTCGTTTTCCCGGGCTATAGTCATGCAGCAGCAGATACGCACATTATCCTAGATGGGAAAGAAATTGTGCAGCCTTCGGATGCCAAGGCGGAAATCATCAATAGCAAAGTGATGGTTCCGATTCGGGTTATTTCGGAGAGCCTGGGATATGGTGTGGACTGGAAACAGGCAACAAGCACCGTGACTATTAGCAAAGACAACACTGCCATGCAGATGATTGTTGGACAGAAGACGGCAACGGTGAACGGCAGTAACGTGAACCTGGATGCCCCGCCACTCGTGAAAAATGGAACCACACTTGTGCCTTTAAGGTTCATTGGTGAGCAAATGGGTCTTAAGGTGGGTTGGAACAATACAACGAAGACGGTAACATTAGTTACCCAGAATTCAGGTTCCGGAAACGGGACAACTACTCCTCCGAACTCTGGTAATGATGGTGGAGGATCGGATCAGGATGGTCTTGTACTGGTGAACGGCATCAGCTTCAGTGACAACCGCTTTTTGATTGCAACAAGCGGAAATACGAAGCCGAACGTCTTCACGATGACAGGACCCGATCGAATCGTTATAGACTTGCCAAATACCGCATTCGCTGATTCTTTTAGTGAAGGACAAGCTTTGGACAGCAACCAGAATGGACAGCTTGTAGTGAGTGGATATCCGGATGTGTCGAAGATTCGTTATTCCTTGTACAGCAATAGTCCTTCGACCCTTCGTTTTGTCATTGATCTGAGTAATGCCAAAGGTTATGACGTGCAAAGTGACTCTGGTCTGGTTATGATTGATCTGAACAAAGAAGGCACTACAACGCCGCAGCCTCCTGTTGGAAACAACGGCAAAAAAGTTGTTGTTGTAGACGCTGGACACGGTGATCAGGATCCAGGAGCCATCGGTGTAACCGGCAAGAAGGAAAAGACTTCAATCTGGCAATGGCTCTGAAAGTGGAAGCATTGCTGAAAAAGAATCCAACATTGACGTTGTGCTGACGCGCAGCGATGATACATTTTTGGCTTTGAGCGAACGAGTAAAGATCGCAGAAAAATTGAAGGCGGATATCTTTATTTCCATTCATGCCAACAGCGGATCTGCAGCGGCAAACGGTGTGGAGACGTATTACACCCGTTCGAATAGCAAGGCATTGGCTACGGTGATGCACAAGTATCTACTGCAATCATCTGGCCTGAAGGACCGCGGAGTAAAACGGCAAGTCTCCACGTAACCCGTGAAACAACGATGCCGGCTGTTTTGCTGGAAGCGGGTTTCCTGAGCAACAAAAGTGATGAAGCGGCATTGTTCACTGAAAGTTTCCAGAACAGTGTAGCCAAAGGGATTGTTGCAGGGATCAAGGAGTATCTGGGAATTAAATAAGGGTTCAACCCTTATGATCAGGAGGCGGAGTTAGAATGAACAAAAAATTATGGATTGCAGCGCTGCTGGTAACGGTTATGACAGTTGCTGCTGGATGTGGAAGCAAGCCAACAGCTGCTCCAGCTCCAAATCAGACTCAAGGTGCGGGAGCAGAGGATAATGCGTCTGAGGATCAGAATGAAACGGATGTTACTGATCCCGTGACTGTGGCACCGGAGGATACAACGACAACGACACCGGGTACAACAGAAGGCAGTACGGAGGGCACAACGACTCCATCGGGTGGAACTACTTCAGAGAAACCTGGAACTTCCGAAAGCAATGAGAAGAAGACCATTGATGTGTATTACACAGATCTGGAAGAGTTGGAATTGCACAAAGCATCGGCAGAAATTTCTTACGCTTCGGATGAAGCCAAGTACAAGGCTGCATTTGCAGCGCTGCAACAAAGCAAGGACGACAAACTCGTTCCCCTTTGGGCGAAAGAAATTGAATTGAAATCGGTTCAGTTCAAAGACGGTGCGCTTACCTTGGATATCCACATGCCGGATACAGCGCGTCTTGGTGCAGGTGGCGAAGTGTTTGCCATTGATGCATTGAAGCAAACGTTCTTCCAGTTTGATGAAGTCAAATCACTGGATCTGCTGGTAGACGGCAAGCAATCCGAGAGTTTGATGGGCCATGTGGATCTTGAGCATCCAATGACACGATCCGAATAGCTTGTACAGCATGTTGTTTTACCGTGAATCTGCGGAATATCGGCCGTTTTACATGAGAGAGGGGAATCACAGGTGACTTTTAAATATAACAATTCATCACACTCTAAAAAAGTAGTTTCAGCCGTGCTTGCAGGCATGATGGCCCTTAGCGCCGGCGGAGCTGCCATGGCAGCAGAATCAACAGATACGGGGCAGGGTCAGACTGCAACTGCAAGCAATACAGCTGCACCAACCGGTTTGTTCAGTGATATCAAGGTCGGATACTGGGCTGAGAAACATGTGTACAAGCTGGCCTATCAAGGCATTCTTCTCGGTAACAACGGCCTGTTCCGTCCGGGAGACGCGGTAACGCAGCAGGAAGCTGTGACGATGGCGATCCGTTTTATGAATAAGGAGAACCAGTTGAACGACAGCACGGCTACGGCATTACCGACAAATATGGAAGTGGGAAACTATTTCAAGCCATATGTCGCTTTGGCGCTTCAACTGGGACTTATTGATAAAACCGAAGAATCTACAGTGGATGTGTCCAAAACATCCTGGGGACAAAAACCGGCATCACGTGAATGGATTACGAAATTGCTGATCCGTTCGCTGAACAAAGATGCTGAAGCGAAGGCGCAAAACAATCAATCTACCGGATTTGCGGATAATGATAGCATTTCCGAAAGTGGCAAAGGGTACATCAATCTGGCTGTAAGCCTGGACCTTGCCAAAGGTGTAGATGGCAACAAATTTAATCCAACTGGCTCTGTAACCCGTGCTCAACTCGCAACATTCTTCAGCCGCGGCGAAACGTTAACGGATACGAAGTATCCGAACACATCCACAGGTTATGTTACTGGGTTAAAGGATGGGCAGATCACGTTGGTGGTAGACGGAAAAGCGGTCAACTTTGCAGTGAACAGCAGTACGCCTTACTTTACAAAAGACAGTGAATCCCGTGCGTCGTCTGCGGATGTGAAGCTGTATACAAAAGTTCAGGTTGTAGGCACTACCGGTACGGCTTCTTATGTGGAAGTGGTTGATGCTACACCGCAGGTAGAAAGCGTTGAAGGTACGTTTGCTCGTTCATTGTCAGGTAATAAAATTGGTTTGTTTGTAGGCGAGAATTACGAAACATACGGCTACGATGAGGCAACGGCATTTATCGATCAAAACGGAAATACAATCAAACTGTCTGATATTACAACAGACAGCACCATTGAAGTGCAGCGTGAGACGTTCTCGGCTGACAAAAAGACAGTCGTTATTCGTGTGAAGTCCGGTATTGTCAACAAAAGTGATAGTGGTGTTGTTGCTGAAATAACAACTTCTGCCAAAACCATTAAGCTTACCAATGCAGCCGGAACCACTGAGCAATACACCTATAACGATAATCTGATCATTCGTTATCAGGACCGAATCCTTTCCCTAGCTGAGCTCAAAGCGGGAAGTGCCGTGAAATATACGGTGAAAGACAGCATCCTGCAAACGATCGAATTGTCGCAAGGTGTAGAGCAGTCTTTACGCGGTACACTGGTGGAGATCGGTGGTAACCAATCCACACTGACGTTTAAACGTGAAGGTGGATCGCTGGAAGCGAAGCTGCTGGCAGAAAAGCCGGAAGTGGTCATTAACGGAATTCAGGATGCAACGCTGAATGATCTGATTACAGACGCAACCAATGGAGATCAGGTTGAGCTTACGTTAAATTCAGAAGATCGTGTGACACGTATTCAAGTGATCGGACGTCAGATGGAGCCTATGAACGGGGTTTCCGTAGTATCCTACAACAGCAAAACAAAAGTATTGACGGTTCTCGACAGCAATAAAAAACCGTTTGTGTTCACGCTGGATGACAAAACAAAGCTGGACTACAACACATCGAAGCCAACACTTGCTGGATTGGAGTCTTTGTTGAATGATGGTCGCAAATTGGATCTGACGTATGTGGGAACTCGTGCGCTATCTGTTAAAGTGATCTACAAATACGAAGGTACAATCAGCAGTATTGATACTTCGGGCAAAAAAATTAGTTTGTTGTCTGGAAACCAAACGATCACTGTGCCGTACTCTACGGTTCCAACGATTGAGATCTACAACAAATCTGGAGCAAGTCTGAGTGATTTGAAGATCGGTGATAGTGTCACAGTTACGCTGGGTTCGAATCAGGACTATGTGCAAAAAGTGGCTCTGAACACCGTTGCTCAATTTGAAGTAGTCTCTGTAGAGACGAATGGTCGCGTTCGTGTGAAATCGGATTCGCTGACAAGTCAGTTTTATGTTGATCAAGCGGTGCTGACAGGAGAGAGCGGTCAGACTATTACGGCATCACAGTTGACAGTGGGCAACTTGATTAACGTAACATTTGAGGGAACTACACCTAAAGTAGTTCAGGTGGTTAAACGCACGCTTGCAGAGGTGACATCTGTCGATGCTTCGTCAGTCACACTGAAGCTGTTTAACGGTCAGAGTGAGACGGTTCCTGTTAGCGGGGCTGTAAAAGTGGTCAAATCGGGATCTACGTTAACCACGCTGAGCAGCCTTACCGTAGGGGACCGTGTTGAAATGACGAAAGATACGGACAATTCGACTCGTTTCAGAGTGTTAACGGTTATGAGCAAGCAGTTCTGGTCTTATGATGGAGTTGGTAATCAGATTTTGGTTAAACGCGAGTCAACTTCGGACACGAATTATCGTTTTGCACTGGGTACAAGCGCATTTGTTCACCAGGGTGACAACACTTTAAGCGTGCAATCTCTCAAAGATAATGATAATATTGTATTGTATCTCCTGAACAACGTTGTTTTGGAGATCCAAAAACAGTAATCGTTTCTTTTCGAGGATCAAAAGAATGACCGTCTTGATGCGGGATCTTTCCCGTATCAGGACGTTTTTTTTGCAAGATTTTTGGGGTCCCTGCAAAGTACTCGAAAGAAGCTTCGAAGTAAGGCTCCACCGCGTGGGGTCATTTTGTGGGAGGTAGCTCTTCATGAATGCAGCCACTGTTAGGCATATACTCGATACAATGGAAGCGATGTTTCCTGATGCACATTGCGAATTAAATCACAGCAATGCGTTTGAACTGACTGTAGCCGTCCTGTTGTCTGCCCAGTGCACCGACGAAACGGTAAACAAGGTAACCGCAGACTTGTTCCAAAAGTACACCAGCCCTGCCGATTATCTGGCTGTCCCTCTCGAAGAGCTGGAACAGGATATCCGGCGTATCGGCTTGTACCGAAACAAGGCCAAGCATATTCAGAACATGTGCCGAATTTTAATAGAGCAGTATGGCGGTGATGTACCGCAGGAACATGATCAGCTTGTGACGCTCCCTGGTGTTGGGCGGAAACTGCAAATGTTGTTGTATCCAATGCATTTGGAGTTCCGGCAATTGCGGTGGATACGCATGTTGAACGTGTATCCAAAAGGCTGGCACTGGCAGGTTGGGATGACTCCGTACTTGAAGTCGAGAAAAAACTGATGAAGCGCGTACCCCGGGATGAGTGGACTTTAACTCATCATCGGATCATATTTTTTGGACGCTACCATTGCAAGGCACAAAACCCTCAATGTCATATCTGTCCGTTGCTGGACATATGCAGGGAAGGGAAAAAGCGTATGAAAACGTCCCAAATCAGGAAAGATAAGGAACGTGCCACAACCCCAAAACGAAAAATAAATTAATGAGTAGAAGAGGATGAGTAATCATGAAATGCATTTCCGTGTACACTGACAATTTTGAGGCCTTCTCCGATATTTTTGAACAAATCGTTGAACAGGAAATGGCTGAAAACGAAGAAAAAGAAGTAGAAGGTATCACTGTAAGTCATTCTGGCGATGTGCCTGAACATTATCTGGAGCGTATGTCTACGAAACCAGAAGTAGTTGTCATGAGAGACAAAGGTCGTGACATTACGATTTTGCAGCATGGACAAGTATTTGAAATTTTGCTGCCTTCGATGGAGAACGCTGTTTCTTAAGAGATTTGAAATATGGAGCTGTGCTGCTTCGATGTCCATAGGTGATCCTATTGAATGTGATCCCCATGGGCATGGACGCAGCAGGCTTATGGAATACAATCGTTTTGCAGATAAAACCGACAGGATCGGTTTTATTTTTTTATGTGGAGAATGGCCGAGAAACTGTTCTTTTGTCAGCGATCTTGCGATTGACACCGTTCAATTTCAAACTTGATAATGGTAAAATAAATGGATTATAAGATAAAGACATCGGACCAGATGTCAAATTAGAGGAGCCAGGGGGAAGGCCAGTCATGTCCAGAACAGATTACCCAGTAGAGATGGCCAAACCTCTGCTTCCACTGCGAGAAGCAATGGAGCAGACAGGGGACCATACAGCTGTACAGGCTTTAACGGATTTGATCAGTAAGGCGGAAATGAAACAGTTAACAATTGCGTTTTGTGGACACTTCTCGGCAGGCAAATCGAGTCTAATTAATAGTTTATGCGGCAAACGGGTTTTGCCTTCGAGCCCTGTACCTACAAGTGCGAATGTTGTATCCATCCGTAACGGTGAGCCGAGAGCACTTATTTATACGTCATCAAACGTAAGCGCTGACAATACAGGGGAGTTCTTGAGGTTTCTCCAGAACAATTGGAAGAGTATTGCAAGAATGGTGGGGCATACACCTCCATTGAAGTATGGGATGATATTCCCCTACTGAAAGATGATGCGGTATTACTGGATACGCCAGGCGTGGATTCGACCGATCAGGGACACAGCCTAGCAACACATTCAGCACTTCATCTTGCCGATGTGGTGTTCTATGTGATGGATTATAACCATGTACAATCGGAAAGCAACCTTTCTTTTGCCAAAAGTCTATCGGATTGGGGAAAGCCGTTGTTTCTTATCGTAAATCAGATTGACAAACATCGGGAACGGGAGCTTTCGTTTGATCAATATGTTGAAGGTGTAGAAGCTATTTTTGCAGCCTGGGAAGTCCGGTATGATGGTCTGTTGTTTACTTCACTTCGGGACAGAGAGCATCGTTACAACCAGTGGGAGCAGCTTCCTCAACTGATTGGACATATGATGAAGGAGAAGGAAGGGTTAATCAGACACAGTCTTGCAAGCTCGGCGAGCCATGTGACGGAGCAGCATCTGACAAGACAGGCGGAAGAACGCGAAGAGGAAGAGACTGCGCTCTTGGAGGCAGTTGGGGGTAAGGAAGGCATTGCACACTTAGAACGGGAGCTGGCTCTTCTGGATCAAAAGGAAGCAGAGCTTCGTTCCAAACGATCGCGTGAACGGGAGAAGTTTCGGGCGGAGTTGGAACCTCTTCTGGCGAATGCGAACCTGACCCCGGCCGATATTCGCACCTCTGCCGCGGCTTATTTGGAGAGCCGTAAACCCGGCTTCCGGGTAGGCTTATTGTTCTCTGGTGGCAAGACCGAGCAGGAGAAACAGCGTCGTGCCGCTGAGCTTGTGAGACTTTTGCAGGATCAGACCTCGGGACAAGTGGAGGTACATATCCGTACCATGCTCAGACAGCTGGGTGAAGCCCATCAGCTGTGGGGCGCTGAGTGGGAGCAGGCGCTGAACGCGGAGCTGCCTGCGGTAGATGAAGCACTTCTGGAGATGAAACGAAGCGCCAGTGCAGAGGTATCTCCCGAGTATGTGCTTCAATTCAGCAAAGATATACGGGGCGAGATTGAGACCCGTTACCGCAGGGCGGCCATGATGCTGGCCGACCGCTTGCTTGAAGCGCTGGGCGCGCAGGGCGAAGCCGCGCTCCAGGCGCTGGACGCCAGCCGCGCAGCGCTGCTGGCGCAATCGGCGTTGGCGGCGCGCTATACGGCGCTGCAGCGCGCCGCCGACGCCGAGGCAGCAGGGCTGCGCAGCCTGCTGCCAGCTGCGGGCCCCTCACCTCCGGGCTATTGCCGGAGGTGCAGGGCCCGCCCGTGCCCGCGCACGAGCCGGGCGAAGCTCCCGGCCCGCACACGGGCACGGCAGAGTCTGTGGCTGCGCAGCCACAGACTCCAGGAGCACCGCCGCCGCGCAAAGCGGCGGTGCATGGGCAGCCGGCGGCTGGCGCACAGCGCCGCCGGCGCCTGGACGCAGCGGCGGCACGGCTGGAAGCCGCCGCTGCGCTGGTAGAGCCGTACCCCGCCATGGGGTCGGCGGTACGGGATCTGCGTGCACGCGCGGCTTCGCTTGCGGGCGGCACGTTTACGCTGGCGCTGTTCGGAGCGTTCAGCGCCGGCAAGTCCTCCTTCGCCAACGCGTTGCTGGGCGAAGCCGTATTACCGGTCTCGCCGCATCCAACGACAGCGGCAATTAACCGGATCATGGCTCCGTCGGGTGGCGCGGAGCATGGAACAGCCCGGGTCCGGATGAAGACCCCGGACGTCTTCCAGGAAGATCTCGCGTATTCCTTCCGTTTGCTCGGACTGGGCGAGCCTGGGCAGACTGGCAAAAACGGGTCAAAGCCCTTTCACCACAGGATGTGCATCCGGCGGGGCGCCCGCATTACAGCTTTTTGCAGGCAGCCGCAGCAGGCTGGGAGGATACTGCAGATCAACTTGGCCAGGATGTGCTGGTAGATCTGAAAGGATATCGAAACTTTGTCGCCAATGAGAAGAAGTCCTGCTTTGTCGACAGCATTGACCTGTACTACAGTTGTGATGTAACAGAACAAGGCATTGTACTTGTGGATACGCCGGGGGCTGACTCCGTGAATGCCCGTCATACGGGCGTGACATTCAATTATATGAAGAATGCGGATGCACTCATTTTCGTAACGTACTACAACCATGCCTTCTCTCAGGGAGACCGCCAGTTCCTGAATCAATTGGGACGAGTGAAAGACAGTTCGGCGATGGATCAGATGTTCTTTGTAGTTAATGCGAGTGATTTGTCTTCCTCTGAAGAGGAGTTGGAGCAGGTACTTGACCATGTGAGCACACAACTGCGCAGTAATGGCATTCGGGCACCACGTCTCTTTCCGGTATCCAGCATGCTGGCGATGGAAGGCAAGACGGCCAACGATGCGACATTACTGGAGCAATCCGGCTTTATTCAGTTCGAGGAAGAATTTAACCGCTTCGCAGGAAGAGAGCTTGCGGATCTTGCGGTCGGTGGGGCTTCTGAAGAGATCGCACGGGTGATCAAACGTCTGAAGACACGTGCCGAGGATGCAGCTCAGGGGAAGAGGTTCTACAGCGACGTCGTGATGAACTGGGCTCAATCCAAGAACAGTCACTTCAGAGGGTACACTTGCTCGCAGAACGGTCCATGAAGGCGGAATTGGCTCAGGAAACGGCTGAACTGCTCTTCCATGTGCGGCAGCGCCTGGGCTATCGTTTTGGTCTGTTCATGGCAGAGGCATTCCATCCGTCAGTTCTTCGAGAGGATCGCGGGAATCTAAAAGCAGCATTCGCTGCCTGCGGACGCGAACTGCTGCGCATGATTACCATCGAACTGGAACAGGAACTGCTCGCGACCACGCTTAGACTCGAACAGGCTGGTCAGACTTGGCTGCACAAACAAGTGAACGAATGCATAGATGATTTGAAACGATTATCCGGGGGAATGGATCTGTCATTGCCTCTGAACGAACGCTGGAGCACACCTGTGCTGGAAGAGGTGCGTTTGGAAGAACCTTCGGGTTGGAAAGCGTATCTGAGTTATTTCCGTAATCCGAAACAGTTCTTCGAAGGGGAGGGACGCCAGCGGCTGCAAGAGGCGCTTGATCCTGTTATTAAACAGATGGTGATCGATGTTCTGCCTGCTGCAGAGAATAAGCTGGTTCAATTCTATGACACCCAGCTTGAGCAGTCTTTGCAGCATCAGTCCCGTCAATTGGAAGAGAGACTTGAGGAAGCCGTAGGTGCCCTTCATGAGACACTGACCAGTGGAATTCCTGCCGGAGAATGGGAGAGCCTGTCTATACAACTGGGGCAGATTGAACGTGAATAAAAGGGAGTCAGATCCATGTCTGTATGGAAACGGTTGTAAAACAAAATGAGTTATACAGCGATATTTTGAAATGTTGTCGCTGTACCAAAAAAGGCCCCTGCCTCTAAAGGCATACAGGGAGCCTTTTTTGGTACGAACAACCTGAAAGGAAGAGAATATTCAAACATTTGATTGATAGGAGGGTATCTACCTCCCTTAATGACGCATTAAGGTGAAAGTAGCCTGAATATGGTCGCTTATTCGCTTTGCCGCGAATGGGGGACGGTGATAAACTTCATAAATGTTCATACTGTTTTTGAACGACATAAGAGGAGGAGAGACATGGATGTTCTCAGGCAATTGCAGATCTTTTTCTGGGAGAAGCGCACGTATTTATTTTTATCGATCTTATGCCTCGCCATAGCGACCGCGCTTGGTCTGGTGTATCCGAACCTGCTAAGGATACTGATTGATGACGTCATCACTCCGCGCAATTTTGAAGACGTTCCCAAACTTGCTTTAACGGTATTAGGTGTCGTTATTTTGAAAGCGGGAATGCAATTTTTACACGGTCTTTTTGGAGGTCGCCTCGGGAATTTCCTGGCGTACCGACTTCGTAACGCGTGTTACGAAAAGCTTCAATTTTTATCCTTCCGGTATTATGATACGGCCAAAACGGGAGACTTGATGTCCCGCCTCACGGGAGATCTCGAAGCGATCCGGAACTTTATCGGATTTGGCTTCGCTCAAATTCTCAACATGGTTCTGATGGTCGTATTCGGCGCAATCATGATGATGACCATGAGTTGGAAGCTTACCTTGCTAACGCTCATATGTATTCCTCTGCTTGCCTTCGTTGCGCTGAGATTCGAATCCCGAATTCACCCTGCGTTCCAAGAAATGCGGCTGGCACTCAGTTCACTGACGACAGCGGTACAGGAGAATATTACAGGTGTGCGTACTGTA
This sequence comes from Paenibacillus sp. 1A_MP2, assembly GCF_052244825.1. Lineage (NCBI taxonomy): Bacteria > Bacillati > Bacillota > Bacilli > Caryophanales > Paenibacillaceae > Paenibacillus > Paenibacillus sp. 1A_MP2. The sequence continues at coordinate 3,121,908 of NZ_JBQQCS010000001.1, forward strand.
AAGTCATTTGCACGTGAGCCTCACGAAGTGGAGAAGTTTTCCGTCCGCAACGAGCGTTACAAAACGAACCAGATTCATGCAGCAACATTATGGAGTCAATATTTTCCGATCATGGAGATTCTCGCTTCTGTCAGCGTAGTTCTTCTGCTCCTCATTGGTGGGAACATGGTTATTCAGAAAACGTTAACACTCGGTGAACTCGTTGCCTTTTTCAGTTTGATCTGGTACATAATCGGTCCAATGTGGAACCTTGGTTTCCACATCAACAACTATACGCAATCCAAAGCATCGGGTGAACGGGTGTTGGAACTGTTGAATACGCCGGTAGATGTACAAGAGACAGAAGATCCAGTCATTGTAGAGGCTGATCAAGTCAATGGGCATGTAACCTTTGAATCCGTTACCTTTGCTTACGGCAATAAAATGCCGGCAGTAACCGATATTAACTTTGATGCGCCACCAGGCTCGGTCATCGGCTTCCTCGGAGGAACAGGCTCGGGTAAATCAACTATTATTCAACTCCTGATGCGTGCATACAACGTGAACTCGGGCACGATCAAGCTGGACGGCAAAAATATTAAGGACATTGGAATTCGAAGCCTGCGGAGTCAGATTGCTTCTGTGTTCCAGGAAACGTTCCTGTTCTCTTCCAGCATTCGCAACAACATTTCATACGGTCTCAAAAATGTATCCATGGACGAAATTATCCGTGCTGCTAAACTGGCCAAAGCCCATGAGTTTATCATGGAATTCCCTGAAGGATACGATACGGTTGTAGGGGAGCGTGGAATGGGCTTGTCGGGAGGACAGAAACAGCGGATTGCTATTGCAAGGGCCTTGCTCAAGAATCCGAAAATTCTCGTCCTGGACGATGCAACCAGTGCAGTCGACATGGAGACCGAGCATGAGATTCAATCCGGATTCCAGGAAGTCATGCGTGGAAGAACGACGTTTATCATTGCGCATCGGATCTCTTCCCTGCGTCACGCAGATGAGATTCTGGTACTGGATGAAGGACGGGTCGTTCAACGTGGCACACACAAACGTCTCATTGAAGAGCCGGGACCTTACCGGGACGTCTATGAGATTCAATACGCAGATTATATTGCCCGCGGTAAGCGGGAGGCTGGGGAGCAGGTGAATTCATGAGTGCCGAAACGGTAGCCGATAGGCGTGAGGTCCAAGAGACCTCTGACAAGAAAATGAATGAACGTTTTGTATATCAGGACGACGAAATAATTGAAAAACCGTTTAACTGGCGTGAGTTCGGACGTTTGTTCTCGTACATGAAACCTTATGCAAGACAACTCTTGCCACTTATTATTCTAATGATGATATTGGGTACCATTACGAAATTATCCGTTCCATTTTTGATCAGTTTGGCGATAGACAGAGCAATTGCACCTGCAACGGGGCTGCCAAGCTTGACAATGCTCTATATTATTGCTGGTTCAGTGCTTGTGTTATACCTGATCCAGTGGGCAGCCAATACGTACCGAATCAAATTTACGAACATTATCGGGCAACGGGTCATTTATGATCTTCGTTCCGATTTGTTCAAACATATCCAGAAGCTCTCCTTTAACTTCTTTGACAAAAGACCTGCGGGTTCGGTGCTGGTGCGTGTCACCAATGATATCAACTCCCTGCAGGATCTGTTCACCAACGGTGCGGTCAACGTCATGATTGACTGTGTGCAGCTGTTGGGGATTATCGTCATTTTACTGCTGATCAACTGGAAACTGGGTCTGGCGGTCATCATTACCGTTCCGCTCATGTTTATCATTTCGACAAAACTGCGTGTGCTGATCCGCCGTGCCTGGCAGGATGTACGTATGAAGAACTCACGCATCAATTCCCATTTGAATGAATCCATTCAGGGGATTCGTGTGACCCAGGCCTATACGCAGGAAAAAGAAAACATGAAGTATTTTGACAACATGAATCTGTCGAGCAAAAAATCATGGGATAGAGCATCGGCCATGAACCAGGGCTTTGGTCCTCTGATTGAAATTACAGGCGGCTTCGGCACGTTAATCCTGTTCTGGTTTGGTGCTTATCTGATTCAAGAGGGGCAGCTGACGATCGGATTGCTCGTAGCTTTTGCCAACTATGTCGGCAACTTCTGGGACCCGATTAACCGTCTGGGACAGATGTACAATCAGTTGCTCGTTGCCATGGCTTCCTCCGAACGGATCTTCGAATTTATGGATGAGGAGCCGAGTATTGCAGATAAACCTGGAGCCAAACCGCTTGCTTCTATTAAAGGGGATATTGTATTCGACAATGTCGTGTTTGAATATGAGAAGGGCAGACAGGCGCTGAAGGGAATCAGTTTCGCTGCAGGTGCCGGACAATCGATTGCACTTGTAGGTCATACGGGTTCCGGTAAAAGTACCATTATCAATCTCATCAGCCGATTCTATGACATCTCTGGCGGACGCCTTACCATTGATGGTCAGGATGTAAGGGATGTAACGGTTGAAAGTCTGCGCAGTCAGATCAGTATTGTGTTGCAGGATACGTTTATCTTCTCTGGCACCATTCGCGATAATATTCGTTTTGGACGGCTGGATGCGACCAATGAAGAAGTGGAAGAAGCTGCGAAGGCTGTTAATGCCCATGAATTTATTATGAAGCTGCCGGCTGGATACGATACGGAAGTCGAAGAGCGGGGGAATGTATTATCTATGGGACAACGGCAATTGTTATCCTTTGCCCGTGCCTTGCTGGCTGACCCTCGAATCTTGATTTTGGATGAAGCGACTGCCAGTATCGATACCGAGACGGAGCTCAAAATTCAGGAGGCTTTGAAGGTGCTGCTGAAAGGAAGAACTTCCTTTATGGTAGCCCACCGTCTGTCCACGATTCGAAATGCGGATAACATTATCGTGCTGGATCATGGTGAAATCAAGGAAGAAGGAAACCATGAGCAACTTATCCAGAAACAAGGAGTTTATAATGGATTAATAGAAGCTCAATACAGATTTTTGTAAAATTTGATCGAAAAAACACAAAAAATCTTGTAAAATTCACAAGAAAAATAGGGAGCACTCTTGCATTCTTTAACCAAAACCCCGAAAATAGAGAGATAGATATAGAAGATTTCTCTTTGGGAGGATTGGAAAGAACATGTGGGGTGCTCCATTTTCGGCTCAAGCCAAAAAAATGCTGCTACTGGGCAGCGGAGAATTGGGAAAGAGGTCGTTATTGAGGCCCAACGACTGGGAGTAGAGACGATCGCTGTTGATCGTTACGAAAACGCACCTGCCATGCAGGTTGCACATCGGTCTTACTGCATCGACATGTTAAATGCCGAAGCTCTGAAACAATTGATCCGAAAGGAACAACCTCATTACATCGTACCTGAGATTGAAGCCATTGCAACAGAAGCTTTACTCGAGCTTGAGGAAGAAGGATTTTGTGTCGTTCCTACGGCCCGTGCTGCCCGTTTAACGATGGATCGCGAAGGCATCCGCCGTCTGGCAGCCGAACAATTGAACCTTCCGACAGCGGCCTATCTTTTTGCGGACAACCTGGAACAACTTCAGGAAGCTGTTCGTGAATTGGGTACACCATGCGTCATCAAACCACTAATGAGTTCTTCCGGTAAAGGGCAGAGTGTATGCCGCACATCGGATGACGTAGAGGAATGCTGGAACATTGCTCTTTCGGGAGCAAGAGGCAAATCCGTACGTGTCATTGTGGAAAGCTTTGTGAAGTTTGACAGCGAAATTACGCTGCTCACTGTTAGATCTGTCTCAGGGACTGTATTTTGTCCTCCGATCGGTCACATTCAGAAAGATGGGGATTATGTCGAATCGTGGCAGCCTCATGCGATGACACCGGAGCAATGGGAGCAAGCTTGTCATATTGCCAAGTCTGTTACAGATGAACTCGGTGGTTATGGACTGTTTGGGGTTGAATTATTCCTGACATCAGATGGAGTCGTGTTCAGCGAGGTATCGCCTCGTCCACATGATACAGGCATGGTTACTATGGTAACGCAAGATAGTTCCGAGTTTGCGCTGCATGTGCGTGCAATTCTTGGTTTTCCGGTTACAGGTGTACATTTACTGACACCGGGAGCTTCAGCAACGCTGAAGGCTAATGATGAAACATCTGACTTTACTGTAGGCGGGATTGAAGAAGCACTGGCGCTTCCTCGTACTCAGGTTCGTGTATTTGGCAAACCTGAAACCAAAGTGGGACGCCGAATGGCCGTAGCATTAAGTGCCGGCCAAGATGTGGAAGAAGCTCGTAAAACAGCGGTACAAGCCGCTAATATGCTGAAAGTGGAGGTAAATCATGTCCAATAATGTTGAGGCCCCTGTACTGATGATCCGAGAGTGTGAGCTGCGAGATGCTGAAGCGGTAACGGGACTGATGCGAGAGGTCAGCTATCCCACAACAGCCAATGTCATGAAAGAGCGCATTGAATGTTTGGAAAGCAATCCAAACGCGTGTATGCTTGTTGCCGAAGTGGATGAACAAATTATTGGCGTGATTGGCTTGCAATGTGTGCAAAGTCATGCCTATCCGGAACCTGCCGCCCAAATTACGTCCTTGATTGTAGGGCAGGAATATCGTGGGGGCGGAATTGGCCGTCGTCTGATGGCTCGTGCCGAGGATTGGGGCAGACAGCAAGGTGGGAAACAATTGTTTGTCACCGGAGCGAATCGTGAAGTGACTTCAACAACCTATTCTTTCTACGAGCATATTGGTTTCCAGAAGAGAGGCTATCGTTTCAGTAAAGTCCTTCTATAGAAAAAGAGTTTTATTATATCCCGATCTTCACGTTTTTGGTGTGGTGAATGATAAATTGTGATGAATGATAAATAGAAGATAAGTGGCATTCGGCGAGCTTTTTTTGTCCGGATGCCATTTTTTTATGCCGTATTTTAAGACTCATGGTTGGAATTTTTGCTGATGTGCCAGCGTTTTAAGAGCAGATTGCAGAATATGGCGCAATGTACTTTAAACCGTCCACCCTCACTTGAAACAGATTGCAGAAATTACAAAAAAGTTACTTTTCCATAATTTATGGGTTCACAATCTACTTATGAATTGATATACTCCAAGAGTATTAATTACAAAGTTGTCATAACTAATTCCTAAGGAGATGAATGAATTTGAAGAAGAAATGGATGAAAACCGTCGTAACCAGCAGTCTGACAGCCGTACTTGCCGTAGGGGTTATGCTCCCTGCTTCCGCTTCTGCTGCAGATGCATCATATAAAACTACTACTAAAACGACAACGTATAAAATTACGAGTGCGGAAAGCTTAAAAGCGTACATTGAACAATGGCTCAAAGATAATGGTTACACTGTATCCAATGGCGAAGGGCAAACAACAGTAGAGAAGCCTGCAACACAGCCTGATCAAACAACCAAACCTGCTCAACCGACAACACCTGCCAAACCGGTAACGCCAGCAAAACCAACGCAAGAAGAGAAACCGGCAACTACACCAACCAAAGATCCTTCAAATAGTGGAACTGGTACTGGGACAACTACAGGTAATACAGGCAACAGTGGCAGTGAGAGCACACAATCGGATTTTGCAGCTCAGGTCGTAAAACTTGTGAACGCTGAACGTTCCAAAGCAGGCTTAAGCGCATTGGCTTCCGATGCTCTTTTGGACAAAGTGGCTTTAGCCAAAGCTAAAGATATGAGCAACAACAATTATTTTGATCACCAATCACCGACCTATGGTTCTCCGTTTGACATGATGAAACAATTCGGAGTAACGTACAGCTATGCTGGTGAGAATATTGCAAAAGGGCAAAAAACACCTCAAGAGGTTGTAACAGCCTGGATGAATAGTGAAGGTCACCGTGCGAATATCCTGAGCAAAAACTTTACGAAAATCGGTGTTGGATACTATAACGGATATTGGGCTCAGAATTTACCGGCAACTAATGGATTATATTGAAGAATAATCTGCTTTAATTCAAAAGGTTATGTCACCGCAGCTTGAAGCTGTGCGTGACATAGCTTTTTTTGTAAAAGCTTATTTGATAACGAAATCTGCTTATATAGCGGCAAAATTTGCAAATTTACGACAGAACATTTATGTTATTTAGAAAACGCGTCATCTTAATGTAAAATCATTATAAATTTTAAGTACCCGGCCAGGTGTACATGAGCGGAGATGTGATGAATGAAAAAAAGAAATCTTGATTCGGCGCCATGGATCTGGAGAACAATCAGTTCAGTGTCCATACTGACTACATTGCTGCTGTTGTTCGGATTTGGCTACGCGATTAAAGATGTCATTTTTCCTAAGGGAGATGCGCAGTTAGGTACAGGACAGCAGACGACAATTCCTGCCAAGGAAAGCGGGGAATCAACGCCTGCGGTGAATGACAGTAAAATTCGAATGGCTGTGATCGGCGATTCCCTGGCACGAGGTACGGGGGATGATGAGGGGCTTGGTTTTGTAAGAAGGGCAGGAAATTTGCTCAAGGATCAAGGATACGATGTACAGGTGTTGAACAATTTGGGTGTGAATGGTTTGAGAACAGACGCATTGTTGAACAAGCTGGATGAACAGGGCGTACGTTATGTCTTACAACAATCCAACTTTATTCTGTTGTCGATTGGAGCCAATGATCTATTCCAGGGAGGACAAGTTCTACAGGGAGAAGACGTGCCAACGGCAGAAACACTTGTAGCGGCATTACCGGAGACGTCAAAGCGTTTGCAGGAGATTCTGAAGAAAGTGAAAGAAATTAACCCTGATGCACAGATTGCCTACATAGGGCTATACAATCCGTTTAGTGATGTGAAAGAACTCAAAGAGCCGGGAAATGCAGTTGTAGCTGCATGGAACGATGCTGCAATGCAGGTTCTGAACAACGAGGACAAGATGACACTCGTACCTACATTTGATCTGTTTGAAAATCATCTGGGACAGTATCTGTCATCAGATCATTTTCATCCCAATGGAGAAGGTTACGAGCAAATTGCGGTTCGGATTGCACAGGAATATCAGGCAGAGACTCCAGCAGAAGGGAGCGGAAAATAAATGTCACAAGAACAGACTGATCCCGTATTGTCCGTGCAGCATCTGAAGAAAAAAATTGGACGCAAGTGGATCATTAAGGATGTTACGTTTGACGTTAAACCAGGCGAGATTTTCGGTTTTCTGGGTCCCAATGGGGCCGGAAAACAACAACCATTCGAATGTTAGTCGATCTGATTAAACCAACGGAAGGCAAAATTCAAGTCTGTGGTTATGATGTCAATCGTGATCCTGAACGAGCCTTGAAATACGTCGGTTCCATTGTTGAAAACCCGGAAGTGTACACCTATTTGACTGGATGGGAGAATCTTGAGCATTTTGCCCGTATGCAGCCCGGGTGGATAATGACCGTATTCAGGAAGTAGTGGATATTGTACGCCTCGATCAGCGGATTCATGATAAAGTAAGGACCTACTCTCTGGGGATGCGTCAACGGCTTGGCATTGCACAGGCATTGCTTGGGCGCCCGCGGCTGCTGATTCTGGATGAACCGACGAACGGACTTGATCCGAAAGGAATTAAGGAACTTCGTATCTTTATCAAACAGCTTGCAAGTGAAGGCATGGCTGTATTCGTCAGTAGTCATTTGCTCAGCGAAATTCAGCTTCTCTGTGACAGAGTGGCGATTATTAGTGCAGGGCGGGTACTCACGGTTGGTGGCGTTAATGAACTGATTGAAGATCACTCCAAATTGGCAATATGGCATGTTACTCCGTTGGAGTTAGGCAAAAAAATGTTGCTGGAGTCAGGCATTTCGCTGGTGGATCGTCCTGCAGACGTCATGGATGATACCATTGTTGCAGGACTTGGTTCGAACGCTGTCGTTGCGGAAATGCATGAGGATCGAATTCCGGCCTTGGTACAGCAGATGGTACAAGCCGGAATTCAGGTTGAAGGCGTACAGCGGATTCAGCCAACACTGGAACAGCTATTTTTAAAAATGACAGAAGGTGAATCCATTGAGTAATATCATGCCGCTGATCCGAAACGAAACGATCAAGATGGTGAAGAAAAAACGTCTTTATATTATTTTTATCGTTCTCGCGGTGTTGGTCCCGATGTTTACGTATGCCCAGATGAAATCTGCGGAAAATAATCGTGACAAGTTTGGCGGCGACTGGCGGCTTGAGCTGCAGCAGGCCATTACGGATAATCAGAACTCGCTTGGAAGTGACCGGGTACCTGAAGAATACAAAAAGTACAGGACGGTGTACATCCAGCAAATGCAATACTATCTGGAGAATGACATCAATCCGAAGGAGCCTGGTGGTGTAACGTTTACACGGGAATTCATGAATAACGCTGTCGGACTGTTTATCCCGCTGCTCATAATGGCGATTGCTTCGGATCTGGTTTCCGGTGAGCGAACCACAGGTACAATCAAAATGCTTCTGACCCGTCCGGTCAAACGTTGGAAAGTGTTGCTGAGCAAACTCATAACGCTGATCATGTTCGTGTCGATTATTGTGGTGTCGGCATATATTATCTGTTATGTCATCTCGGGAGCAGTGTTCGGATACAAAGGCTTCGGCATGCCGATCTTTACCGGATTCAAGGTTGTGGGTACAGATGTCGATATGTCAGCAGTCCATGCTGTGGACCAGTGGCTATATATGCTGATGCAGGCCGGACTGATCTGGTTCGTCAGTATAATTGTGGCGATGCTTGCCTTCATGGTCTCTGTATTAGTGCGAAGTACAGCTGCAAGTATTGTCATTATGATGGCAGCACTCATCGCAGGAACGATTCTCACCAGTATGGCCGCTTCCTGGCAGTCAGCCAAATATTTATTCATGGTTAACCTCGAACTTCCGAATTATTTGTCGGGCGGTTTGCCACCAATTGAAGGGATGAATTTGGGTTTTTCCCTTATTGTGCTTAGTGTTTGGGGCATTGCTTCACTCTTTGTGTCATTCATTGTCTTTACGAAACGGGATATCTTGAATTAAAATGGACAAGGATAAGAAAACATCTGTTTGCATTTTAGGCATTTTTTTAGTTGCAAGTTAAGAAGGGGGAGCATGAATGGTCGAGCAAATCGATATGTCGGCAGGTTCGACAGGCGGAGGACAAGGGTCTTCAGGCTACGACGCGGACGACATTCAAGTACTTGAAGGACTGGTAGCGGTACGGAAACGGCCGGGAATGTACATCGGCAGCACCAGTGCTTCGGGTCTACATCATTTGGTATGGGAAATCGTGGACAACGCTGTCGACGAACATCTCGCCAAATTCTGCTCCAAAATCGATATCACGCTGCATAAGGACGGTTCTATTACGGTTCAGGATAACGGAAGGGGAATTCCGACAGGTATACATAAAACAGGGATTCCTACTCCCCAGGTCGTGTTTACGATTTTGCACGCAGGCGGAAAGTTCGGTGGATCAGGATACAAAAAATCAGGCGGTTTGCACGGTGTAGGTGCGTCAGTTACGAACGCATTGTCCGAATGGCTTGAAGTCGAGATTTTCCGTGATGGCAAGATTCATCGTCAACGATTCGAGTATTGGCAGGACAAAAAAGGCGTTGAGCATGTCGGAGAACCGGTGTCTGGTCTCGAAGTATTGGGCAATACCAATCGGACGGGAACCAAAGTTACGTTTAAACCGGATATTCGGGTGTTTCAGAACGGCATTCAATTGAATTATGATACACTGGCAGAACGTCTTCAGGAGATTGCTTTTCTGAATTCAGGTCTGAGAATTGTGCTCAAGGACGAACGTTCAGGCAATCAGGATGAGTACATGTACGAAGGCGGAGCAAGCCAGTTTGTTGCTTTTCTTAACGAAAATAAAGATGTGCTGCATGATGTCATTCACTTCTATGCGGAGAAGGATGACATTGAGGTCGAAGTGGCGATCCAGTATAACGCGGGATATACGGAAACGCTGGCGTCATTCGTGAACTCGATTCCCACCAGGGGCGGCGGTACACATGAGACCGGATTCAGAGCAGCTTATACACGTGTGATGAATGACTATGCACGGCGTACCAGCATGATTAAGGAAAAAGATAAAAACCTCGAAGGTAATGATTTGCGTGAAGGCATGATGGCGGTCATTAGTGTCAAAATGTCGGAGGTTGAATTCGTAGGACAAACGAAGGATCAACTCGGTAGCGCTTCCGCGCGAAGCGCAGTGGATTCCGTCGTGTCTGAAAATATCCAGCGGTTTTTGGAAGAAAATCCGCAGGTTGCGCAAACGTTGATTCGCAAAGCAGTTCAGGCCTCCAGAGCCAGAGAAGCTGCACGAAAAGCCCGGGATGAGATGCGAACCGGCAAAAAACGCAGCGAAAGTTCCAACCTGAACGGTAAACTGACTCCGGCACAATCCAAGGATTTTACCCGGAATGAACTGTTTATCGTCGAAGGGGATTCCGCAGGTGGTTCAGCGAAACAAGGACGTGACTCCAAGATTCAGGCGATACTCCCGCTTAAGGGTAAACCGCTCAATCCGGAAAAAGCGAAATTGGCCGATATCCTCAAAAATGAAGAATACCGTGCCATTACATCAGCGATCGGTGCAGGTATTGGAACGGAATTCGCAGTTGAAGACAGCAATTATTCCAAAATCATAATTATGACGGATGCCGACACGGATGGCGCACATATTCAGGTACTGTTGCTGACTTTCTTCTATCGTTATATGAAACCGCTAATTGATGCAGGGAAAATATATATCGCTCAGCCGCCACTGTACAAGCTGACACGCAAATCCGGCAAAATGGCCAGTGTGCGTTACGCCTGGACCGATGAAGAGCTGGCGAATTACATGAAAGAATTCGGAAACAATGTGGAGCTTCAACGTTACAAAGGACTTGGTGAGATGAACCCGGATCAACTGTGGGAGACTACGATGAACCCGGAAACACGTGCATTGCTCAAGGTAGAGATTGTCGATGCAGCCAAAGCAGAACGTCGTGTATCTACACTCATGGGTGATAAGGTTGATCCACGCAAACGCTGGATTGTAGAGAACGTCGACTTTACAGAGTACGAAGAATAGAAGGTGCTTGGAATGAGTCTATCAGAACAATTTATGCCTGCCTTTCTCGAAGAGGTCGTGGGTGACCGTTTCGGTCGCTACTCCAAATACATTATTCAGGACCGGGCCATTCCCGATGTAAGGGATGGATTAAAGCCGGTGCAGCGGCGTATTCTTTACGCTATGTACGATTCAGGTAATACACCGGAGAAACCATATCGGAAATCCGCAAAAACGGTTGGGGATGTTATGGGTAACTACCATCCTCACGGGGATTCCTCCATCTATGATGGTATGGTACGGATGGCACAGCCGTGGAAAATGGGGCATATGCTCGTAGACGGTCATGGAAACTGGGGGTCACAGGATGATGATCCGGCAGCGGCTATGCGGTATACGGAGGCCCGTTTGTCTCCCATCGCGATGGAGATGCTTCGCGATATCGAGAAACGGACTGTTCTGTTTAAGGATAATTTTGATAATACGGCCAAAGAACCGGTTGTATTACCGTCCCGTTATCCGAACCTGCTGGTCAATGGTGTAAGTGGGATATCGTCTGGTTTTGCAACGGAGATCCCTCCACATAATTTACGTGAAACTATTGATGCTTGTATTGCCGTGATGGAGAAGCCATCGATTGAACTGGACGAGATCATGATGTTTATGAAAGGTCCAGATTTTCCGACTGGCGGATTAATCATGGGCGGCGATGGAATTCTGGATGCTTATCGCACAGGTAAAGGACGGATCTATCTCCGGTCCAAAACTGATATCGAGAATATGCGTGGTGGCAAACAGCAAATCGTGATTACCGAGATTCCTTATCAGGTCGTAAAATCCCGTCTGGTTACAGCGATGGAAAACATCCGACTGGAGAAAAAGGTTGAAGGGATTGCGGAAGTGCGGGATGAGAGTGGGCGTGAAGGCCTGCGAATCGTAGTTGAGCTGAAAAAAGAAGCAGATGCACAAGGGATTTTGGCTTATTTGCTGAAGAAAACCGATCTTCAAGTCACGTACAACTTCAACATGGTTGCGATTGTGAATAAAGCGCCTCAGCAATTGGGGCTGAAATCCATTCTCGAGGCTTATATTGCTCACCAGCGTGAAGTAGTGACGTTCCGTACCCGCTTTGAGCTGGAGAAGGCGGAAGACCGTGCACATGTGCTGGAAGGTCTGGTAAAAGCTCTTAACATCCTGGACGAGGTCATTGCGGCTATCAAAGCGTCGAAGAACCGTCAGGATGCTCAAAATAACCTCATGTGGATGTTTGGTTTCTCGGAACGTCAGGCGGATTCCATTCTGACTTTGCAATTATACCGATTGACCAATCTCGAGATAACTTCTCTGGAAAAGGAACTCGGCGAACTGATGAAAAAGATCGCGCAGTTACGCTCCATTCTGGATAGTGACCGCAAACTGATCGGAGTCATCCGCAAAGAGCTGATGGAGATTCGTGAGAAGTACGGAATTGACCGTCGCTCATCCATTCAGGGCGAAGTGGAAGAACTCAAGGTTAATCTGGAAGTGCTGGTGAACGCGGAAGATGTATTTGTCACATTGTCCAAAGAAGGATACATCAAGCGTACAGGCATGCAGTCATTCACACGATCTGGCGGGGAGCGTAACGCAAGTGGTGTGAAAGAAGGCGATTATATCGCCCAGGTCCTTGAAGTCAACACTCTTGAGAATCTGCTGGTGTTTACCAAGAAAGGCCAGTATTTCCTGTTACCTGTGCATCAGGTGCCGGAATTCAAGTGGAAAGACCCGGGGACGGCAATCGTCAACGTCATTCCTCTGGCGAAGGATGATCGGATCTCAAGTGTGCTTGCTGTTAAATCCTTCGAAGAACCGGATCACAGTCTGGTCTTTGTCACTCGCAAAGGACAGGTGAAGCGTACCGAGCTGAAGGAATACGTCACCAAGCGTTCCGGCGCTGTTGCCGCATGCAAAGTCGGCAAGGATGATGAGGTACTATCCGTTCATCTAAGCACAGGTGGCAAGGACATCATGCTGATCACCAAAGAAGCCATGGCCATCCGTTTCCGTGAGGATGAAGTGAATCCGATGGGGCGTGTGTCTGGGGGCGTACGTGGTATTCAGTTAAAAGAAACGGATGAAGTCGTATCTGTTCTGTGGGTGGAAGGTGATGAAGGCGAGGTTGCTATACTGTCTGACTTGGGTTACGGCAAACGCTCATTGCTGCTGGATTATGCTCTGCAAAGCCGTGGCGGCAAGGGACTGGCAACCTTTGAGTTCAAGGAAGGCAAACGGGTGAAACCGAACGGTAGCCGAATTGCCGGAGCGTTCTATTGCAGGGAGCAACGGAATGTAACGGTGATGACCAAAGAAGGTCAATCTCATCACATTTCTTCGGAATCTGTACTTATTACTGAACGGAAGCATATCGGTAAATTGCTTGTGCATGTGGACAAACAGGATGAAATTGTGGAGCTTATCCTGGATCTAGCAGAGAATCAGGCAGCTTCTTCCTCCTAATAAGGATTCAAATAAGACTCTTTGCAGAGCAGGGAAACCTGTCATGCGAAGAGTCTTATTTTGTTGTTCGGACGCAGATTAAAAGAGGACCTCCATGCGAAGTTTAACAACCTTCGTCGATTACAGTCGATCGCTGGGAAATTGAAAAAAGGCAGCAGGAATGCGGCTTTGAAGGGCGAAAACTTAAGCAGGTGAAGTGATAACCGGTTGCAGAGAGGAGCGATGCAAGATGTATAATTCCGATTTTGCCAAGTGCTGGTCGAGGCTGACCAAGGACTACAAGCTGCATATGGATCATGAGCTGGCACCGTCTTTAACAGAGGCGCAGCTGGCCGTACTGGAGGTTCTTGAGGATCACGAGAAGATGAAACCATCCGATCTCATTCCTTTTCTGGCTACAACACCCGCAGCAGTAACAATGTTGTTGGATCGTATGGAGAAAAACGGTCTGATTCGCAGGGAACGCGATAATCAGGATCGAAGAATCGTATGGGTATCCCTATCCGATAAGGGACGCATGGAGACCGAACGGGGGATCACGATCCGTAATGAATTTATGAATTCGGTTCTCAGCAATATTTCAATGCATAACCAGCAGTTGCTGGTTTATCTATTAGGCAAAATGACAACACCAAAAACAAAAGAGCATGCCTTGTCCACATCATAATGACGATGGACCAATAATAGTAACCATGGAGCTCTTGCTGAAAATGCAGGAGCGCTATGGTTATTTTTTATTGATGTGTATATTAAGAGTTTTGCCTACTTTGAATGACTAAGAATAATTTATAGAATTTTATATGTAAAGAGTTGACTATGTAATTTTTTTTGTTATAATAAGTAATTGTTCCCCTGATATTTCGTGTACGAAATATTATATTCCATAAGTAAAAAGGGTGAATTAATGTCTGACACATACGAAGTATTCTACATTATTAATTCATTTCGGCAGGTCAATCAAATGCTCTTCCGGGCATTCTGGAATGAAAACAAGGAAATCGAGCTCACTTCGATTCAATTTATGGTGTTATCCATATTGAAGGAGCGTCCTTCGATCGGTATCAATGAAGTGGCTGATCTCTGTCATATGGGCAGCAGCTCCATGAGCGCTGTGGTGGAACGTCTGGTTAAGGGTGAGTACATAGTTCGAACACGTTCGGACTCGGACCGCCGATCCGTAAAGCTACAGATTACGGACAAAGGGGAGCAGGCCCAGCAGGAGACACACCGTTTGTGGATGGAGCGAGTGTCGCCCATTCTGGATATCCCGAAGGAAGACCTTGAGCACCTGCTAAGAATTCATAATCAAATGATTGAAAAGTTAGAAGGAAGAGAGTTGAACAACCAATGAGTACTACTGCAGCAGCAGCGCCATCCTCCGCGATGGACAACATTAAGAAAGGCCCGATTGTGGCCGCATTGTTAATCGGTGCATTCGTCGCCTTCCTGAATCAAACGTTGATGAACGTAGCTCTTCCTAAGATCATGGAAGACCTCGGCATCGGTGCGAACAAAGCCCAATGGCTGACAACAGGCTATATGCTCGTCAATGGTGTGTTGATTCCGGTTACGGCGTATCTGATCGCCAAATTCTCGACACGTCAAATTTTTATTACAGCCATGACGCTATTTACATTAGGAACCTTGGTCTGTGGTTTAAGTCCGACCTTTGGTATCCTGATGGTAGGTCGTGTTATTCAAGCGGCGGGTGCAGGTATCCTGATGCCTCTGATGACCGTTGTATTCTTGACGATCTTCCCAATTGAGAAGCGTGGTCAGGCCATGGGTACGATGGGGATCGCGATGATTCTGGCTCCAGCCATTGGACCGACACTGTCGGGTTATGTGGTTGAGCATTATTCTTGGAGACTGTTGTTCTATATCATTTTGCCATTCTCTATCATTGCGACGGGAATCGGTATTGCTTTTGTCAAAAACGTAACACGTCAGTCCAAACCTAAACTGGATTATCCAGGCGTTATCCTTTCTACACTCGGTTTCGGTAGCTTATTGTACGGCTTCAGTGATGCAGGTACAGACGGATGGGGCAGTGCCATCGTTATTGCTTGTCTGATTGTCGGGGCTGTATCTCTGATCCTGTTTGTTATTAGACAGATGACGACCGATCATCCGCTTTTGGAGTTCCGTATTTTCAAATACAACATGTACACATTAACAACGATCATTAATATGCTCGTAACGATGGCGATGTTTGCAGGTATGATTCTGCTTCCGATTTTCCTGCAAAATATTCGTGGATTCTCACCGATTGAATCTGGTTTGCTGATGATGCCGGGCGCGATCCTGATGGGGATTATGTCTCCAATCACAGGCCGCATCTTCGATAAAGTCGGAGCACGGTGGTTGTCCGTTGCCGGTCTTGCGATTACGGCCATCACCACTTGGGGACTTAGCCGTTTGTCGATCGATACAACGTATGGTTACATGATGTTTATCTACACAGCTCGTATGTTCGGTATGTCGATGTTGATGATGCCAATTCAAACGGCGGGCCTGAATCAGCTGCCGCAGCGCCTGAACGCGCATGGTACAGCGATGTCCAACACACTGCGTACAGTTGCGGGTGCCATTGGTACAGCAATTCTCGTTACAATTATGAGCAGCAAGCTGAAATCTCATCTGGCAGATACCTTGGCTACAGGCCAAATTGCTGCAGATGATAAGGCTGCAATGATGCGTGCTACCGCAGATGCAACAATCTACGGTGTAAACTATGCGTTTGTCGTAGCGACTGCGATGACTGTCGTAGCTCTGCTGCTGGCGTTCTTTATCCGTAAAACCAAACCGGCTACTGAACCAGTCACAACGGAGCAGCAAAAAGTGAATGCTACAGCTTAAATCTACTTAGAAGACTGTTATTATTCATTCCATAAAGGCTTTATATATACCAAAAGAGAGTTCAGGCAGATCATACTGCCTGAACTCTCTTTTGGTTATGCCTTGTTTTGACTTTATTTTTCATCAGTCGGTGGATCAAGCAGGAAGGCAGGACCAGGATCATGCCCGAAGAGTCTGAGATCAATGCTCCCATCCAACTGAAATTCAACGCCCTCACTAACGAGCTCCGTCTCCTGCATCAGCCTCGAATGCTCGTCTGGAATGGAGATAAGACCTTTGGCGTTGACGACGCGGTGCCAGGGAAGACGCTCTTTCCGGCTCATGGAGTGCAGAATGCGTACAACCTGTCTGGCAGCTCTTGGGCTGCCTGCATGAGCGGCAATCTGCCCATAGGTCATGACTTTTCCTTCAGGAATTGCTGCGATGATGGCGACGACCTGTTTCGTAAACGGTGTCATTATAATGGGTCTTCCTTTCATTTGAGTAAAAAAACCGTGTCACTCAGATACGATCTGGATGACACGGTTTACGGTTAGAAGTTGACCTGATCCTGTGGACGATTATTATTAATTTTAACAATTAATGTTCTGCTTTAAATGCTTTATCATACACAGCAGCCGGCCACTCTGCCCATGGGAATTCACGGGGAGGCAGGGACTGTAGGACAATTTCTTCCTTCGTTACGGGGTGAGGAAAAGCTGCAATGGCAGACCAGAGAGCGATTTGTTGTCCGGGCTTATTCACACTTGCACCGTACTTCTGATCTCCGAATAGCGGGCAGCCGATTTCTTTCATTTGAACCCGAATCTGATGGGATCTGCCAGTGTGCAATTCGATATGAACCAGACTATAACGATCGGTTTCGCCAATGACCCGGTAATCCAAAACGGCGTCTTTACCGCCGGCTGTACCCTGACGTACAACGGTGACGGTATTCGTACGCGCATCTTTTAGCAGGGTGTGTTTTAACGTCCCTTGCTGTGCGGGCAGTTTGCCATGTACAACAGCCGCATATATTTTGCGGAAATGGCGTCCGCGAACCATCTCGGATAATCTGGAAGCTGCCTTCGATGTTTTGGCAAAAATCATCGCACCACCAACGGGGCGGTCAAGACGATGCACCAGACCGAGATAAACGTTGCCAGGTTTGTTATACCGTTCTTTCAAATCCTGTTTCAGCAGTGTAAGCAAATCCGGATCACCTGATGCATCTTCCTGTGTAGGTACATTGACCGGCTTCGTAATGCCTAACAGGTGATTGTCCTCAAACAGAATCGGTATATTACCGGTTCCTTGCAAATGTTCGGACATGATCAGGACTCCCAGCGGCCCAAGATGCCACAAGGCAGATCCAGACCACTACGGGTAATTGGAAGACCAATCTCGCCTGCGGTAATTTGACCGCCGTACTGGGCAGACATCGTCATTGTCAGCATGTTGCGCAGAACGGTGGAGGAGATACCGGTTGTATAGGAGTTGACCAGCATGAATAATGGGTTATCCGACAAAATTTCCATACACGATTTCAGGAAAGGATAGAGGTTTTCTTCCAGCTTCCAAGTTTCCCCGTTAGGGCCCCGGCCATAGGAAGGCGGGTCCATAATAATCGCGTCGTACCGATTGCCACGGCGTTGTTCGCGCTGTACGAATTTGAATACATCATCTGTGATGAAACGAACTGGGCGATCCGCAAGTCCGGATAATTGAACATTTTCTTTCGCCCACTGCACCATGCCTTTGGCTGCATCTACGTGTACTACTGAAGCTCCAGCATAAGCAGCTGCAACTGTAGCACCGCCTGTATATGCAAACAGGTTGAGTACAGAGATGGGACGGCCTGCTCCGGCGATTTTATCCATCATCCAGCTCCAGTTGGCCGCTTGCTCAGGGAACAGACCGGTATGCTTGAAGCTGGTTGGTTTAATGTGGAATTTCAGGTTCTCGTATCCGATGGTCCAGCGTTCCGGGATCGGTTTTTTCATATCCCAGCTGCCGCCTCCTGAAGAACTGCGGTGATAATGGCCGTGCACCTGGCGCCATTCATTGGTTTCTTTTTCAAGGGGCCAAATGATCTGTGGATCAGGTCTACGCAAAATCACATCACCCCAACGCTCCAGCTTTTCGCCGCCTCCTGTATCGATTACTTCATAGTCCTTCCAGTTCTTTGCTACGTACATAAGTATTTATCCATCCTTCAAAAGTCATTTGGATACTATTGTACAACAAAAAAGGGCCTGTACGCCAGTTACGGTGGGCGGAAACCCATTGTGGAAAGATGATCACCTCATGCTGCACTTTCATAACTGGAATATAATAAATCTGTTCATAAAATGATTTTTTATAATAGTTGATCAAAAACGCTTGGCCTAACGAAGTCAAGGTGCTTTTCATGGTGTTGAATAGGGTTCATCACCATATACTGAAATGGAATGATAGTGAAAATTTAATTTGACAATGATAATCATTATCACATATGATTTTGATACATTCAAATATTACTTCTTCAGGGACAGTATAACATGATCAATAAAAAGTGAGGGAAAAATAGATGGCTAAATTGTTAGTGGCTTATGCAAGTATGACTGGAAATACGGAAGAGATTGCGGAACTGATCGTAGAAGGAATTAAACAAGGTGGGCATGAAGTGGATCTCAAGTCCGTCACGGATTGCAATGCATCTGATGTGCTTGATTATGATGGGTTTCTCATTGGAGTATACACGTGGGGAGACGGTGAACTGCCGGATGAATTCCTCGATTTTTACGAAGAGCTGGATGAGCTTGATCTGAGTGGCAAACGAGCTGCGGTGTTCGGAAGCGGAGATACTTCTTATGAGCAGTACTGTGGTGCCGTTGATCTCGCGGCTGCGAAGCTGGTGGAACGTGGGGCGGAGGTATCTCCAGAGATGCTGAAGATTGAATACAGTCCGATGGAGCAGGAGAAGGATACGTGCCGTGATTTCGGTAAACGGTTCGCTGCTGCCGGATTACAGGTGTCCTAATAACTCATGTTAAGACATAATGTTCAGGCAGCTTTGCAGCCGGGAATGTCAGACACCTCGGTACGGCTGCTCGAAGATTACAGATTGGAAGAGATGCTGCGCAGCCCGCATCGGTTCATCCGCCCGGAACCGGAGGCTGAGCAGCGCTCACCGCTGCAATGGAGACATCGTGTACAATATGCTGTCAGCCATGCAGTTAATGCTTTTTACAGTTTGGACCCGGAAGTGCGCAAAGAGGTGCCTGTACAGTATTTGCTCGAAAAGTGGTGGCCCAGAAAGGCAACCGGTTTCGAATCGGTACTTCATTATTGGGATGTAAAAAACAAAATTACGGATGAATTATCCCTCGCCATTGCCATGAACGATGATCTGAAGCATCCAACCATTTTGTTTGAACAATGGCGAACAGAGCTTCCTTCCTTGTCGATGCATCTGTCCATGATCTTTCAGGCAGCTTGGCAGCCAGAGGGCTGGGATTCACTGCTCATTCAAAAATTTATGGTTGTCCATGATCCAAACGTCGTTGAGGCATTCCAGCACATGGTGAGCGCGTTCTGTTGGGAAGCCTTTGGCAAGCTGCCAGGCATGATCGAAATCTATTGTTTACTCGAAGGCCGCAAGATTCGATACATCCCTGGACGTCAATCGCTTGTCCGTTCAATGGATTATATTCGATTGATTCGGGATAGCATTCCGATCGCAGAGAAGTTGGAATCTGACCAATTTACGGTTCGGGACAAAGTCAGAGTGCATGAAGAGGTTGATCGCTGGAGAAGTGAGACTGAACCGAAAAAAAACTGGTTGATGTGAAGAATGACAAGGGATGTTGTGATATAGGGTGCAGTTCAAGGAGGGATGAGCCATGTCTACCGGTTTGAGACAAGATGCAGCAAGCGGCAAGAAACGTACAGGAACTTGTGAATTCAGCCCGTTGCCCGTACCACAGTCGGTTATAAGACAGTTGCTGGATGAAGCAGATCCATCTTTATATGTGATGAGTTCAGAGCCTTGGCGGTTTATGTTGTTCGCCAGTGAAGGACGTCAACTGTATCTGGAGGCGGTCAGACAGAGTTATCCACCACATTTGGCAGATCGTTACGGGGACTGGGCTACATATCAATATACCGAAGCTATCCCGGCACATCTGGTTGTCGTCGCCCCTTCAAGTGCGAGGGAGGACCATTTAATGCCTGCAAAAGCCTGGAGCAAACGTTTTTGCATCCTGGCAGCGGAGCAAGGCTTGAATGCTGTCTGGAAGATCAATGACTATCAACAGCATCCCGTGTTTATGAATTTGATGGGTTTAACGAGTGAGGAAAAGGTATTGGGAGTATTCCACATCGGTTACGGAGACCAGTCTGCACTTCGGGATACTGATGCAGGCAGACCAGCCTCTGAACTGATGACGGTCTACGACCATCTGGTTTGAATGAGGGAATCCTCCCTCATTCTTATTTGCCGGTCTTGGAAATAAAATTACGAACGAGCTGACGATACGATTGATCTGCAGAGTATGCTGAATACATCCGGTTCGACACGGTGATTGTGTTGCCAAAAAAGAATCGTTCGAACTGGGTCTGTCTGCCTCCAAATGATCCTGCTCCAAGCTCCCAGATCAGGCGGAACAATGCGGTGCGTTCCTGGGATACCATATCGGTTCCTCTTAGGTAGATATCCAGGTGCGGCGCGATATCAGAGCGGAATTCTTCTTCCTGAGGCACCATAATTACGCCGCTGGAACCTAAGAGCTGCAGGATTTCAATCATCTCAGGATACAGCTTGGGGAACAAAAGGTTTGCTGCCATTAATGGTTTGGGGGCAGGTACAATAAATCCCCGTCCATCTGTTATAGCACCGGCTTCTGCTGCCAGAGCCAGTGCTTTTAACGTTTCAAGACCGGTAAGTACTCTGGCTGTTTTCTCTATCACATGAGTTTCGGCTACCTGGTCAAGCGTATCCGTGAGTAACTGAATGGTACCCAGAACAAATTCCGTTTTGGCAATATATCGGCATATGACCTGATGTCCCGCGTGAATGTGAAAATTGCTACCGCTAAAAAGCCGACCGGACACTTCTTCATTACCAGCGAAAAATATTCGCTCATGAGGAACAAGCACATGATCAAAAATGACGATGTTGTCCATCTCTTCATATCTGGAGCTGAGTGGATAGTTGAAATTGGATTCGGCTGCGTAGGTATCCCGACAGATGAGACTGATACCGGGCAGGTGATTCGGTACAGCAAAGGCAAATGAAAACGGATTTTCATCGTCGAACGGTGCTGGTGAAGGGGAAGGATACACCAGTATTTCGTCTGACGTGGCGGCCTGAGTCGCCATCATGAATGCACCATTGATGATCAGACCTTCTTCAGTGCGATCCACCACTTTTGCAGCAATGGAATCTTCGGTCGCATCCAACTGTCCTGAAATTTTACTGGCATGAGGCTGAATGAAAGCATGGGAGAGGGTAATGTCATTATCCCGGCAGTAGGCATAGTAGTTTTTCAAATTTTCGGCGTATTGTGGTGATGCTTCTTCAAGAATAGCTGCTCCGGTATAAAAGGCCATGATCGCTGTGTTCATATAGTCGGGTGATCGTCCCAGAAACCCATGATGTGTTCCTGACCAGATGCTCATTGCTTCTCGACGTCTGCGCAGATCATCCACGCTGGTTGGTGGCAAAAAGGATATGCCTACGGGTTTTCCATCAGCTGGGGACGCATAAGTCATTGTGTCAATAAAATTTGGATCGGACTGAAGATCATACAGTTTGGCTTGTGTATCCATCAAACCTGCAAACGCAAAATGTTCAGAACGTTTTCCGGTAACAAGCTCCCCTTTGTACCAGCAGGGGACAGTCTGGGCATCGATACGTTCAATATACTGTTTGCCACTTTTTACGGGCATCGTTACTCACCTCAATGATCTATTCGTTCATGGGCAGTTTGACTGCTCTCGTAGTGTACGTCAATAGTCAGTCCAATGTGCATGAAGAGAGGGGAGTTCAGATTTTGCAGAAAAGAGCTTGATAATAATTATCATTCTTGTTACAATAGCAAAAGAAAAAGGAACCGCGAAGGCTCCTTTAACTTGTACAATATGAATTTCTTCTTATTTTACTTCAAATGTTTTGCAATCCGTTTCAGCGGATTCGCTTACTTTTTTGGAACTGTGACTCACGATGTAGATTGAAGAAGCATTGCATTTGTTTTCTTGAGCCCAGTGACGACAGGAATTAACCTCACATAATACGTCTTTTGCCATGATTGTTAACCTCAATTCGATTGGATTACATTCGTTGGTATAAAGAACATCCGGAAATGACAAGTTGCCGCTTGTAAATCTGGAAAAATTTTGTGCTCTCTCACGTAAATGGAGGGCTTTTTTGCGTTATACACAACGATGCATATTTAGAATAGCAAATTTTTCTGCTGTAAGCAACAAATTGGACGACCTTGCCAAAACAATGATGGACGAGCCATGATAACTTTGCAATTCGGCCGCCATGTGTTATGATTTAATAGTAAAAATTACGATTAAAATAAGTGTTAAAATATGTATTAAGCAGGAATGAGAATGAATTGATAGGGTTTAATTTGGGATGACCCCCTGAAACATAGAAGAAGGAGAACGATCAACGATGAGCAAAACGAACCATATAAACCGGATTCCACGTGCAAAGGGCATCGATATGGCCGCTTTTTATTCACCGAAAGAGTGCGGACGAAAGGCAAAGCATATTGTATTCTCCGCAGATAATGAACGAGTGGTTGAAGAGTTTATTACCATTCTCGGTATGAAAGAGCAGTTTGCAGAGCACGATGTACCAATGCCGAACAAAATGGTAATGTTTGGTCCTCCGGGTACAGGCAAAACATTAACTGCCTTCCATCTTGCACACCGACTTCAGCTTCCGCTGGTTCTTGTAAGGCTCGATGCTATTATTCACAGCCATCTTGGGGAAACGGGAAGCAATGTTCGTAAATTGTTTGAATATGCACGGGTTAACCCCTGTGTGCTGTTCCTTGATGAATTTGATGCCGTTGGGCGTACACGTGAAAGCAATGATGAGGTTAAAGAAATGGCTCGTGTTGTTAATACACTGCTGCAATGCCTGGACGAATTCGAAGGAGATAGCATTCTTGTTGCCGCGACCAATCTGGAGACACAGCTAGATCAGGCGATATGGCGGCGATTTGATACCAAAATGACCTACGGGATGCCGGATGAATCGAGCCGAAGATTATATATCAGTAAGCTGATGGGGCAGTTTGAACAGGAGAGCCAAATGGAAGATTACACGTGTGAACGCCTCACAGGATGCAGTTATGCGGATGTAGAGCAGATTGTCTTAAAAGCAAAACGGAAAGCGATCATTGCGAGTAGCCCGTTGCATGAGCAACTCATTGATGACGCATATGCAGAATATATGCCGCGTGTACTGACCACATAGTTGTTTATATGAATATCAGTTACTGTCATCACATATCGAATAGCCCGGTTCCCATGAAGGAATGCCGGGCTATTTGATATTTCAGTGTGTTACATTAGTTATCTGCCTTTGGTTCTTTGGCATCTGAAGAAAGCTCGCTTATGACATGTGTATCGTGGTGCTACGCATTTGCCGTTGCCCGGTAAAGTGGTTCTATCTCTGGTTTTTCCGGACCCGACCAACGTGGCAAGGCTAAGGTGAACAAACTGCCCTCGGGACTGCTGGAAATCAGGTTTAAATCCCCTCCTTGGGCTCGAGCAAGCAGGCGGCTATAGGTCAGTCCCAAACCTAGCCCGCGGGTACGGCGTTTTTTAATCTCGCCACGATAGAAACGTTCGAAGATCTTGGGTTGATCTTCTTTGGAGATACCCGTACCGTTATCCTGTACATCAACAAACAGCTTGTCCGCCTCCGCACGCAAACGGATATGAAAGACGGCAGCTTGGTCGGAAGCTGCGGCTTGGAGCCCGTTATTGAGCAGGTTGACCATGATCTGCTGAATCCGAAGTGCATCACCGATGGTATAAAGCGTACCCGGAGGTATATGCAATTCGATCTCGGGAGACTTGTCCTCATAAGCGATTTTCCACTGATAGACAATCTCACCCACCAGCAAATTCAGATCTATACGTTCCCGGCGAACAGCAACACTTCCTGCGCTCATCGCATTATAATCAAGCAGGTCAGCGACCATGCGTTCCATCCGTTCGGATTCTTTGAGTGCAATGTCCAGAAATTCCTTTGCTTCTTCGGGACTGACGATATCATCCCGAACAGCCATTACAAGTCCTTTAATGGAAGTTACCGGTGTCTTCATTTCATGGGTTACCCCAGCAAGCGACAGGGCGCGCCATTCCTCCAACTGCTGCAAACGAATGGACATTTCGCGAAAGGATTCAACGAGTTCATTCATCTCCCGTTCCCGTGTGTTCAGATCCAAATTGACTTCATAATTACCGTTTCGGATCTGCTCTGCGGCATGAGCGACTTGGCGAATAGGCCTGGAGAGCTTGCGGGACAGGAGGTAGATCGTAAACCAACCACACAGGATTAATGCAACGAACAGGATGCACACCACCAGCATCGTTTCCGGATTGTATGCAATGGACTTTTTGGATTGCATGACCCACACTTTACCGAGCGTTTGATCGTCATCCGTGACGTTAACCGTCACCCCGGCAAATTTTTTGTTTCGGGGTTCACCCATATCGTCTGATAATCGGTTATACACATCCTGCTGCGTCATTTTCGGTTTGGAATAAATTAATTGGTTATTATTGTCCAGCACCATAATACAAAAGTAATTGTCCGTATTGAAAAGTTTGGTACGCTTGTCCACCAGCCTGTCGAGATCCGGAGGGACATGAATTTTATTCTCGGCTCCAGCTACCTTCTCGGCGATTTCCAGTCCCAGCAGTTGGGCCGTTTTGAGACCTTTCTCAATGGAGGTGGTTCTGATCCAGTAGAGTGCCCCTACAACAATAATGGTGAAACCGATGAATAGGATTAGAAAATATCGAAGCGTCCAGTAGGACAGAATGGATGTTTTACGTTTTGGCGTATTTCCTTTTAGTTGGCGATCCAAAATTGATACCCCATTCCCCGTAAAGTCCGAATTTCTCCTGTTTCCGGCAACCAGTGGGATAGTGCCTGACGCAGCCGTTTGATCGACAGGTCCACAGCCCGGTCACTTCCGTCATAGTCCATGCCCCAGACCTGTTCAATGAGATGATCCCGTGTAAATGTTCGGTTAGGATATTCTGACAGGAACAGGAGCAGGGACAAATCTCGTGGTGTCAGGGCAACCTCTGCTCCGTTCAAAAGTACCTGTTTGGCAGCCAGATCAATAACCAGATTGCCAAAATAACGTTTGCCTTCACCACCAGCTGTCCAGTGTGGATTGCGGCGAAGTACAGCATTGACGCGGGCTACGACCTCCTCAGGCACAAAGGGTTTGCTCATATAATCGTCAGCACCGGCATTCAGACCGTTCAGACGGTCCTGAATATCATCCAGTGCGGTTAGCATGATGACGGGACAAGCACTTTTTTCACGAATCATTCGCAGCAGATCCCAACCGTCCATTCCAGGCAGCATCACATCCAGCAAGACCAGGGAAGGAACATCCGAATCAAATAGAGTTAGAGCAGTCGGCCCATCCGCTGCATGACGAACGTCGAATCCCGCTTTTCGAAGATAGGCAGCCAGCACTCGGGCAATCGCCTGCTCGTCTTCGACGATGAGTATGGATTTCGAGAAGGTGTCTCCTTTCACTTCAGAAGCTTGTGTACTGATTTTACATGAGCGGAAGCACAATGCCAATGAGGCAATTATTTTCAGAAAAAATGCGTTGTACGTCATTTCTTGACGTCATCCTGACACATTGGGCTGTTAAGATGCTGATACATAACCAACTTATACAGTTACCCATTGGAGGAGAATAGAGATGAACAAAAAGGCAAAAACATGGATGATCTCAGGTGCGGCAGCAATCGTCATTCTTGGGGGCGGAGGTTATTATGTCGCGAACAGTTACCTGGGCAACAACGTCGAGATTGAGCAGGTGCTTCCTGTCAGCACCGCCGCGTCCACAACGGGAGCAGGATCGGACAGTGGCACAAGCGTATCCAACGAAACAGCCGCAGCAGGGCAATTGAATGGAGACTGGAGCATCAGCGAAGGTTCGAAAGTATATTTCTCGGTAACGACATCCCGGGAGACGGTTAATTTTGCGGACGAGCAGGTCAGCGGTAACCTGACCCTTAATGTAGACGATGCTTCCCAGATGAAAGCGGATGGACAGATTGAGATGAGTGCCATTGATTCAGGTAATAGCGAGCGGGATGCACATGTGAAAGAAGCTGATTTCTTCGATGTTTCCACCTATCCACAAGCTACATTTACCGCTACCTCATTTGAAGGTGTGCCAATGGAATGGCCTGCAGGCCAGACAGTGGATTTTAAGATGAACGGAACCCTTACGGTAAAAGGGATTGAGAAAGAGGCTACATTTGACGTAAAAGCCGCTTATGAAAATGACCAGGTGCTGTTGTCCGCCACAACGATGGTTACCTTTGAAGATTTTGGTATGGAAAATCCACATTCGGTAGTTCTTTCTACTGAAAATGACATTCAGGTACAACTGGAACTGAAGCTCAGCAAATAAGCATTTGAACTACAAGACCCGAATCTGTTCCAATCCGCCGGTGTGGTGGAGGGGACAGATTTTTTATGTTAAGAATGGGAATCGATCCGCGTTGAGCAAGGAATTACCAATCAATCTGTTAAAATAACTGCTGTTTCCTTGGGATAATACCGTGTCCTCGTTTATTGTAAAGCGCTTACAATGATAATGATTTACAACATTCATTGTTTAACTTGAACCAAACACGATAAGGGGGAGATTAAGCATGCACAAAAGATACATAAGCGGCTGTCTCGTATTACTGATGTTGTTCTGTGATCTGGGTCTGATGGCTCGACCAGCGGCAGCAGCGAAGGTAAACGTTGCACTGGGCAAGACGGTAACAGTTAACTCGGAGGATCTGCAGTGGGGGGGCAATAAAGAGAACGCAGTGGATGGCAAAGACAATACGAAATGGAGTGCGAACACTCCTACTTCAGTGGATCAACCGCACTGGTTGACGGTCGATCTGGGAGCTTCATACCATCTTTCCGGCGCGGAAATAACGTGGAAGGATGCAAACGAGGTGGTGAAGTTTTTGGTTGAAGTTTCGGAGGATGGAAATACCTGGACTTCGGTAGCGGATCAAACGACTAACGAAACGCCCCAGAGTGTAGCCAATCTGGATTTTCAGGCGGACGCAGTTCAGTACGTAAAGGTCACGATTCCTTATTATGCGGGTACTGACTGGTGGCCTGGCATTTCCGAGCTGCAAATCTGGGGCGAGAAAGAGGTACGTGACCCGGCAGATATCAAAAGTTACGATGCAGTCAACGTATCTACCGTAAGCCGGAGCGCGCCTGTTTTGCCTACTGAAGTCACGGCATATTACCAGAACGGTAAATCGGGCCTTGTCCCTGTCAAATGGGAGGTAATTGAACCATCACAGTATGCTTCAGCACGTAGCTTTACCGTTACAGGTGATGTCTATGGAGCTCCCCTTCAACCGGTAGCTACCGTTACGGTGGAAGGCTATCGCAGTGATTTTGTCAGAGGGGTGGATATTTCCACGTTAACAGCCATTGAGGATAATGGAGGCTACTATCTGGATAGTAATGGGGCAGAACGCGATCTGCTCGATATTCTCAAAGACCGTGGTGTGAACTATGTTCGGCTTCGTCTGTGGAATGATCCACAGAAATCGAATGGATACAACGACAAGGACGATGTGATTCGTCTTGCTCAGCGGGTAAAGAGAAAGGCATGAAGATCCTGCTGGATTTCCATTATTCCGATGAGTGGGCACATCCGGGTCAACAGCTTCGTCCCAAGGCTTGGGAAAACCTCTCGTTCGAAGAACTGAAGACGGCGGTGTATGAATACACGCGTGAAGTGGTAGGTGAAATGAAGGATGCGGGCGCCATGCCCGACATGGTACAGATCGGTAACGAAATCAACAGCGGTGTGTTAAACGGATTGAATAGTAAAGTCAATTTTGATGAAAACGTGGCATTGCTTAAGAGTGGAGTGGATGGCGTTCGCGCAGTCCAAGACGGAGAACAGGTTC
This sequence comes from Paenibacillus sp. 1A_MP2, assembly GCF_052244825.1. Lineage (NCBI taxonomy): Bacteria > Bacillati > Bacillota > Bacilli > Caryophanales > Paenibacillaceae > Paenibacillus > Paenibacillus sp. 1A_MP2. The sequence goes on from NZ_JBQQCS010000001.1 coordinate 3,150,461, forward strand.
AAATTATGATCCATCTGGCAGAAGGTGGGAAAGCAGATACATTTGACTGGTATTTCGGCGAATTGGAGGATAAGGGACTGCAGTACGATATTATCGGTCTTTCCTATTATCCCTTCTGGCACGGAACATTCGCAGATGTGCGCAAAACGATGAATGAGGTATCCGCGAAATATGGAAAAGAAGTCATTATTGCCGAGACGTCATATCCATTCTCGTATAAAAACGGGGACGCGCACGGCAACATTATTGGCAACCCGGAAACGCTGAATGTGGGAGGTGCTACCTTCCCGGCAACCGTACAGGGACAATATGATGCGATTGCAGGCATCATGGACATGATTTCTCAAGTTCCGAATCAGAAGGGAGCGGGTTTCTTCTATTGGGAGCCTGCATGGATTGCGGCCGATGTAGGCTGGATCGCTTCCGAGGGAGACGCATGGGAGAATCACGCCATGTTCGATTATGACGAATACCCGGCGAATGGCGGTTACTCGTATGAAGGTCGTGCCCTGCCATCGCTGGATGTGTACAAACGTGGACTCGACATTCTGCCCGCAGATCGGAAAGAGCTGTCGGCAGCCATTACACGTGCACAGTCACTTGAATCCAGCGATTTCACACCTGAAAGCTGGCCCGCATTAGCTCCTGCCATTGCAGCAGCAGAGAATGTTTACAAGCTGGCTTATACATCAGGTGGTGTGACACAACAGGATACGGATGCTGCGGCGACCAATCTTCATGCGGTTATGCAGCAGCTCGACGTTATACCTGCGAACCGGAACGCTCTTGAGGCGATCATTGGAGAAGCCAAAACATACAAGGAAACAGACTGGTCTGCTGCAACATGGGCTGTATTGACCAAGGCTCTTGTTCGGGCAGAGCAGGTAATGGCAGATCCAAGATCAACCCAGACCGAGGTGAATACATCAGCAAAACAAGTGGAAGCAGCAATCCAGGGTTTATCCGATGTGGACAAAACCGAGTTGACACAATTCATTGGTGAAACACAACAACTGACCGAATCGTCCTATACACAGCGAAGCTGGGCAAACCTGAAAGCAGCATTGCTATCGGCAATCAAGGTGAGAGACAAGCAGGATGCCAATCAGACCGAGGTGCAAGAGGCTTTGGCTACGCTTCAAAAAGCAAATAACAACCTTATTTTACTGGAAGCATTAACAACAGGCAAAACAGCTACTGCATCAAGTAGTGCAGGTACAGGTGGTGGAGAAGCCAACTCGCCTGGGGGTGCAATCGACAGCAATCCGAATACTTCATGGGGAACGGATAGAAGTGTAGGAAGTTGGTGGCAAGTGGATCTGGGAGCGACAGCCGTGATCCGCAAGCTGGAAATGTCCATGTGGAGCGGGGGGATTAAATACAAGATCGAAGTATCCAATGACAATGAGAACTTTGTCAAAGTCGTAGATACGACAAGTGATGTAGTAGTATCGACCAATCCAAGACATATCCTGCCTGCAGGCACGGAGGCGCGTTATATTCGTCTTACTATAACAGCAGGTTCTGAGTGGGTAGGCTTTATGGATTTTGAAGCGTACGGGGTGTTCCCGGCGGACAAATCTGCCCTGGAGACAACAGTGAATTCCGCTGCGAAGCTGCGTCAAAGTGAATATACAGCTGTAAGCTGGAATGTGTTTGCACAGGCATTGTCGTTGGCCCGCTTGCTCATTAATGATGCAGAAGCCAGTGCACAGGAAATTAGTGGCGCGGATACCGCATTGAAGGAAGCAGTTAGCCAGCTTGTATTGCAAGAGTCGTCCCCGGGTCAGCCGTCCCAGCCCGGTCAACCTGCGCAGCCTTCCACGCCTGGATCATCGCAGAATCAGAATCCAGGCAATTCTTCTGTAACGCCATCTGTTGAAACGGGCAATTCAGGAGAAAGTGGTTCCATTACTTTCAAAGGTACAAGTACGGGATCGGGCACATATGTGATCCAACCTGATATGAAACAGTTGTCTCAATTGATTCAAGGAATGGCAGCAGGGAGCAAAAAGCTAACGTTGATTGCAGATGTTCCCAAGGATTCCAAAGCTGTAACCTTCCAGCTAAATGCCAACCTACTTCAAGAATGGGCACGTACTGAGGCATTACAGTCGCTGGAGCTGACGATGAAACAGACTTCTGTTCGCATCCCACTAAGTTCACTGAAGGATATCCGTAGCGAAGATGTGGCTACAATGGATGTCATTCTGGCAGAAGACTCCACCGCTAATCTGTCTGAAGCGCAAAAGAAAGCTATCGGTAACCGCAACGTGGTCAGTGTGGATCTACTGTTGAAAGGGCAGCCGTTGCAGTGGACAGATCGAGCCATTGAAATGACGATGTCGAATGTGCAATATTCAAATGCAGAAGACGTTGTGCTGGTTATCCAATCCCTTTTGCCAAATGGTGAAATGAAACCAGTAACCTTTACCCAATATGATGAAACGACCAACAGTCTGGCTTTCAAGCCGCTTCAATCAGGCCGTTTTGTGATTACTGAAGTACAGGTGCCTTTAAATGATCTGCAATCTTACTCCTGGGCCATAAAAGAGGTGCAGAATCTGTATGGCAAAGGAATCATTTCAGGCATGACAGATACCAAATTCAGTCCGCAAGCAGAACTGACACGAGCACAATTTTTGCAAATGATTATTAAGGGCATTGGCGAATCACGCTTGCCGGATACATCCACTTCAGCTCCAATGGATGTGACGAGTAATCAGTGGTACTCGGATTCCGTACGCCTTGGTCTGGAGATGGGAATAGTACAAGGCAGAGCGGACGGATCATTTGGAGCGAATGAACGTATTTCGCGTGAGGACATGGCAGTGATGTTAAACCGTGCTATACAGGTCATGAAGCAGGACGCCAGTGCAGTCGTTGATTCGTCGTCCAGCAGTGCAGGATTTCATGACGACGCAGCTATCGCTGCATATGCAAAACAAGCTGTTGCAGCGATGCAGGAGCAAGGCGTGCTTAAAGGTATGGCAGATGGTACATTTGCGCCTAAACAGCATGCGAACCGTGCACAGGGTGCAGTCGCTGTAGCCAGAATGATGGAACAGATCTATTCATTCTAGTGCGCACATGATATAGGGATCGGGTCTTTCTGGCTCGGTCTCTATGTTTATGTATACCATTAAAATGGTGGACAGTTCTTAGCCTATTCTGCTATGATTCAAATGATAATGATTACCATTATCATAATAAGCGTTGAATTATAGGAGGCCGTCATGTTTATTTTTAAATCCAAATCGATTCTGTACATTTGCACGTTATTCATTGTATTTACGCTTGTTCTTGCGGGCTGCGGAAATACCGGTACAACCAGTAATGAAACGGGGAGCGAATCAGGGCAGACGACTGAGAAGCAAGAATCCGCTGGAGCCGATACAGCTCAGAACGAATCAACGGAAAGTGAAACACGTGATTATGAGACGGATAAAGGGACGGTTACCATTCCTGCACATCCGAAGCGCATCGTGACCGACTACTACGGGGCGAAATTCTGTCTGTAGGCGGTAACCTGATTGGTGTGGAGCCAAGTGCCTTTGATAATCCGTTCATTAAGGACAAGCTCAAAGACACCACAGATGTGGGTTATCCGGTGAACGTGGAAAAGACGCTGGAATTACAGCCTGACTTGATCGTCGTGATGTACGATGATAACTACGAGGAACTGTCAAAGATTGCACCAACCGTGCATATCCCTTACGGCACAGCAACAGATATCTACCAGACAGTCGAGCTGTTTGGTGATTTGATTGGTCAACCGGAGCAGGCGGAGGCGTTTATTGCCGATTATGAGAAAAAGGCAGCAGAAGGACGCGAGAAGCTAAAAGGCATTGTGGACGAGAATACAACCGTTGGGTTATACGAGTTGACGGACAAAGGGGATCTATGGATCTTTGGGGACAACGCAGGCCGGGGTGGACAAGTCGTATATAATGCTTTGAAGCTGAAAATGCCGAGCAAGGTGAGCAAAGACAATCAGACCGTGCAGCTTTCGCTGGAAGTTCTGCCCGAATACGCTACCGATTACATGTTCATGACGGTGTATGATCCAGAGAAAAAAGGTGAAGCGCTGAAGGAATTCAAACAGTCCAAAGTATGGAACGGTCTGGATGCCGTGAAGAATCACCGATTCTTCGAGAATGATTTTGACACATTCTATCGATATGATCCGATCGCTATTACAGCCCAGATTGATTTGTTTGTTGATCTGATCACGAAGAGCGCTGAACAAAATAAATAAATAAATAACAAGTTGCTTAGCTGCTTACTTCTATTATTAAGCTAACCCCATATCCCATTATGAGATTATCATTACAGACTATATTCAGAGAAAATCGACCTTCCTTAAGGCTTCTGCCCGGGGGAGGTCTTTTTTGATGTCAAAAGCAAAAAAGTTGTTAATGTCATATTGACAATATCGGATCTGTTTGTTATCATTTCGATAATATCATAATGACAATATTAAGAAATGGGGAATGAGCGATGTTTGGATTCCGATTCGTGAAGTTTCAACCCAGTGAATATGTAATGAAAGTGAAAAATGGTCAGGTGCAGCGTCAAGGTGTGGGTTTGTCCTTTTACTACTATGAGCCGACAACGTCGGTTGTGGTGTTGCCTGTATCTTCTGTGGATGTACCCTTTATGTTCGAAGAGATTACGGCGGATTATCAGACGGTTACGGTTCAGGGTCAACTGAGCTATCGTATTGTTGATTATATGAAAATCACCCAAAGCTTGAATTACACGTACAATTTGCGCAAGAACAGGTATATCTCCGACGATCCTGGCAAGTTGGATCAACGTGTGATTACGACCGCCAAGGTGCTGACCAAAAAACAGCTGGAGCAAATGCCTCTGAAGGAAGCCATTCAATCGAGTGAACGACTGGCCAGCAGCATGAAACGGGAAGTGGTACAGAGTGAGGAACTGGAGAAATTGGGCGTAGAGCTGATGAGTCTATCCATTCTCGCCATTTTGCCTAATAAAGAGACCATGCGTGCACTGGAAGCACAAGCACGGGAAGAGATTTTGCGTCAGGCCGACGAAGCATTGTATGTACGTCGCAATGCATCCATTGAACAGGAGCGTAAAGTGAAGGAAAACGAACTGAACACGGAAATTGCCGTTGAGACGAAGAAACAGCAGATTCGTGAAACGCAATTGCATGCCGAACGTTCGGTGAAACAGAAACAAAATGAGATGGAACAGGAACAGCTGCAATTCAATACGGCGATGGAGGAACGGAAGCAGCAGCTCATTGAATTGACGATCGCCAATCAGAATGCCGAAGCGGATGCCAAAGCCTATGAAATTGCTGCCGTGATGAATTCGTTACAGCATGTGGAACCTAGCGTGTTACAGGCGATGGCCAACATGGGTATGAACTCGGATAAACTGATTGCTCTTGCATTCCAGGAGCTGGCTGAGAATGCGGGAAAATTGGACAGCTTAACATCTCGCCGGATCTGCTGCAAGGATTGATGAATCCACCGACAAGAGAGCAGGGAGGTCGGGCACGATGAGACTTGGGAAGGCAAACCAGACTGAAGCTGCACACACTGCGGGAAGTGAACCTATGACCGAATACAAGCTGATTTTAGTCAAACGCAGAACAAGGCTGGAAGAATTAGTGGTTCGTTATAATACGGTTCAACAAGCCCAGTTCTATATTGAACGTCTGGGGCGGACTTCAGTGATTACCTGGAGGAAGATAGACGTTATCATCATTCCGTGCATCAGGCCCAGCAGCAGCTCAGCCAACTGGGTCGGGTTCAGACCATTGATCGGGAACATGTGCCCAACTTTATTTTTGGAGCACAGGACATTGTGGTCGTCGTCGGACAGGACGGTCTGGTTGCCAATACGCTCAAGTATGTGACCGAGCAGCCGCTTATTGGTGTAAATCCTGATCCAATGCGTTGGGATGGGGTATTGCTGCCATTTACGGTGGAGGATCTGAGCTTCATTATTCCCGATGTTATTCGTAAACGTCGGACTCTGAAAGAGGTGACTCTGGCCAAAGTGGAGCTGAATGATGGGCAGTATCTGTATGGTGTCAATGATCTGTTCATTGGCCGAAAGACGCATGTATCTGCTCGTTATGAAGTTCGTATCGGTTCATCGGTAGAACAACAATCTTCCAGCGGGGTGATTGTATCTACCGGAATGGGATCGACGGGCTGGTTCAAAAGTGTACTCGCAGGTGCTGCCGGGGTTGTGGGCTCGGAAGCGTGGCAGCACATCCAATCGGATGAAGCTTTCACCACCGATAAAGACAGCAGGAGCTTTCATCCAGGTCCGGAGCCTAAAGGGAAAGATTATTCAGAAGAACGTAGCCCTGGGACCGTATCTGAACAGGGAAGCATGAGCGGCTTGAATCACTTCGGTTGGGACGCGCCTTATCTGTATTTTACAGTACGTGAGCCCTTCCCCAGCCGGACGACTGCGGCCAATCTGGTGTTTGGACAGATTCATCCGAAACAGCCTTTGCACATGGTCTCCCAAATGCCAGAGGATGGCGTTATTTTTAGTGACGGGGTAGAACAGGACTTTCTCGAATTTAATTCCGGGGTGGAAGCCACCATTGGTTTGGCGGAGAAGCGTGGACGGCTGGTCGTCTGACCTTTATTTCCAAACCGTTTCCGACTAGAATGGTAATCTAGATGTAGAAGATATGTCAGGGAACGGAAAGAGGATTGACGATGCAATCGATATTGTTGGTTGAAGATGATGCTAAGCTCGCAGGATTGTTGGCGGCATATTTGATTCGGAATGGTTTTCAAGTGCAGATCGTAACTGATTTCCGTCATGTACTGGATGAATTTGTACAGATCGGTCCGGATTTGGTGTTGATGGATGTAAATCTGCCTCAGTTTGACGGCTATTACTGGTGCAGACAGATCCGCTCGCATTCCATATGTCCCATTCTATTTATTTCGGCTCGTGATAGTGGCATGGATCAGGTTATGGCGCTGGAGCATGGGGCGGATGATTATATTACTAAACCTTTTCAATATGAAGTAGTTCTTGCTAAAGTTCGTAGTCACCTGCGTAGGGCGTACGGGATGTATGCAGCTGTACAACCAGAGATGAAAGTGAAAAACGGCTCTATGATACTGTACCCCGAAAGATATGTGTTGGAGTACGGGGGGCGTTCCATGGAGCTGGCACAGAAGGAATCCGTGTTGGTCGAAGCACTGATGGCCAAAGCAGGGCGGGTAGTTAGCCGGGAACGTTTGCTCGAACTGATGTGGGAAGATCAGCATTTTATTGATGATAATACGTTGAATGTGTACATTACACGTGTTCGCCGCAAGCTGAAAGATCTGGGGGCTGAAGAGATTCTGGAAACGGTTCGCGGAGCGGGTTATCGGTTGCTTGATCTGGAGTCAGCTTCCCAGGAGGATCGACAATGAAACTGTTCTTAAGGGATCAGCTGCCCCTCATCGGATTTTATTTGCTGCAATTGCTGCTGGTCCCATGTGTATATTGGCTCTCAGGTGAAGAGCGGCCCATGAGGATCGTTCTTTATGGCATATTGCTCAGTACAGTGGTATTAATCGTATATCTGACCGTGCGTTATTTCCAGCTCCACCCATATTACCGTGTGCTCCAGTATCCACAACGGCTGGTACAGGAGCCTTTCCAATCGCTTGGAAGCGCTCCTGTGGCAGAAGCATTACAGGAATTGATGCATGAACTGGAGCGTAACCGTCAGAATGAAATCGGTCAATTGCGCAGTCACAATGAGCAGCAGGTTGTGTTTATGAACCGTTGGGTCCATCAAATGAAGACCCCATTATCGATCATACAGTTGACCCTGGAAGATGTGGAGGATACAACTGCTGGCAGCATTCAGGATGAACTGGATAAAATGCGCAAAGGGTTGGAAATGGTACTTCATTCTTCACGCCTGGAACAGTTCGAGGGGGATTTCCGTGTGGAACTTCTGTCTCTACCGGAGGTGGTTCGAAGCAGCATCGCTGAGAATCGTCGTCTGTTTATTCGCAGGGGAATTACGCCGGATTTCCGAATGGACAACAACCTTCAAGTCTATAGTGACTCCAAGTGGCTGCGGTTCATGTTTACCCAGATTTTGACCAATGCCGTCAACTACTCAGCCAGCAAAGCGGGTAAAAAAGTCATAATTACCGCCTATATGGAGGAAGAGCGAATCGTATTGGATATTCAGGATCAGGGGATCGGCATCTCAGCTGAAGATATTCATCGCGTGTTCAATCCTTACTTCACAGGAGAGCGGGGAAGACAGTATCATGAATCTACGGGTATGGGACTGTATCTGGTCCGTGAGATCAGTTCACGTCTAGGTAATCAGATTGAATTGTTCTCCAAACCGGATGAAGGAACATTGGTCAGATTCAGCTGGATGAATCGGAAATAGAGGCGCTTTGCCCATGGGCGAGGTGCTTTTTTTATGGATATAGGATTTCTTCATAGAATGGGAACATAACCTTAAACGCTGTGTAAGGAAAGTTTAAGGTAAATCGATAGCAGGGTTGTGGGAGGTCGTTTAGGATAAGGATATGAAAAACACAGATCGTTCAGTTGGAGGGGAAACACCTATGGAAATGTTGCAAGTTTCGGCACTTAACAAAGTGTATCAGGGCAAAGTGCAGACTCAAGCCCTTAGTGATATTCATCTGACCATCAAGCAGGGTGAATTTGTAGGAATTATGGGACCATCGGGCAGTGGGAAAACGACTTTGCTCAATATGGTTTCGACCATTGATGAGCCAAGCTCAGGCAAAGTGCTAATTAATGGCATGAATCCGTTTGATATGAAAAAGAAAGAACTCGCCATGTTCCGACGTCGGGAACTCGGGTTTGTATTTCAGGATTTCAATCTGCTCGATACCTTGACCGTTGCTGAAAATATAGTACTGCCATTAACGCTGGACAAGGTCAAGCTGAAGGAGATGGAGAGCAGACTCCATCGGATTACGGCTCAGCTTGGAATCGATCATATTCTGGATAAACGTGTCTATGAGATCTCGGGTGGACAACGGCAGCGTACAGCCATTGCCAGAGCTATGATTAATATGCCATCGATTGTACTTGCCGATGAACCGACAGGTGCGCTGGACTCGACTTCATCCCAAGCGGTAATGGAATCGCTTGAACAGATTAACCAAGAAGAGAAAACAACCATTATGCTGGTCACACATGATCCGCTTGCCGCAAGTTATTGCCATCGGATTGTATTTATCAAGGATGGCAAGCTCGCAGCGGAAGTGCATCGCGGAGATAATCGTCAGACGTTCTTCCAACGAATTATTGATACATTATCGTTCTGGGGAGGGAATTCGCATGAGCTTTCCTCAGTTCGCCTTTAACAACATTCGCCGAAACGGGCGAGCATACATTGCCTTTTTTCTAAGTAGTGTATTCATGGTCATGATCTTCTTCGCGTATGCCATGTTCATCTATCATCCGTATGTTGAGAAATTACCGATTGGCAAAACTACGGCAGCGGGAATGCAGGTCGCTTCGGTCATCGTCTATGTGTTCGCGATCTTCTTCGTTATGTATTCCATTAGTGCATTTCTGAAATCACGGAATAAGGAATTCGGTATACTGACCATTTTGGGCGCGGAGCCGGACAGATTCGAAGACTGGTCATTTTGGAGAATATGTTTATCGGATTTCTATCCATTATAGCCGGGATCGGTGGAGGCATGTTATTGTCCAAGCTGTTTCTGATGTTAACCACCCGATTTATCGGTATGGATGATTTGCCTTTTTATTTTCCTGTAAAAGCGATGTTGATAACGGTAATTGCCTTTTTATTATTGTTCTTTTGCATTTCACTGTTCACACTTTTCTTTATCGGGAATAAGCGGGCGCTTGAGCTGTTAACCGGAACGAGCAAGCCCAAAAAAGAACCCAAAGCTTCTTGGGTGTTCTCTATTCTTGGGCTGGCTTTCCTGGCTACGGGATTCATTGCTCTATACAGCAGTTTGTCGAGTAAAAGCATTCTGATCGCTGCTGTGACAGGCATTGCGGGAACATATTTCTTCTACTCGCAGCTCTCTGTGCTCACCATACGGCTGTTGAAGCGTAATAGGAAACGGGTATGGCATGGGACACGCTTGCTGTGGATATCGGAGATGAGTTACAAAATAAAAGATAATGCACGTATGCTGTTTATGGTAACGGTGGTCATTGCGATTGCTTCCATGAGTGCAGTTGTCATTTTGTCGCTGGATCAGCAGAATCGACAAGTATTTAGAGACAATCATTTTCCAATTCGTTATAACGTGTACAACGCATCGGAAGAGCCGAACATGGCTCCTGTCAACGAGGTACTTGATGCTGCCGGTCTTCCATACCAGGATGCTTATCTGGAATACTTTTGGACAAGTGCGGATGGCAATGGAATCAGTGTGATGCCTTTGAGTGATTTCAACCAGTTCAACGCAATCCAGAACAAACCGTCTTATACTCTTGCATCCCATACCGGCATATTCATCGATTCCCGTAATATGGAGAAGCCTCGTCAACAGGAACGGTTCCATGCCTATGCCAAGGGCGATCAGTTAACGCTGGATACGAAATCAGAGCCTGCTAAAATCGATATTAAGTACACTGAAATTGAACCGGAATTCAACGGGCTTTTATATGCATCAGCCCTAGTTATTGTAAATGATGAAGAGTTTAATGCTCTTGCCGGACAAATGGACAAAGATGCAATTTCCGGTAAATACCTTTATCATATCCCTTCTTGGGGGAAACCGTGCCCGATCGGCAATCATCTGAAGCAATGGTAAGCGATCGGCTGGAGGGCATGGATGAGATCATTAGAAATAGCTCTAATAATAAAGACTTTTCCGGCTTTTTCACGACGCGATATGCTGACTTTGAAGAATTCAGACAGACGACGGCGCTCTTTACCTTTCTGGGCATTTTCATCGGATTGATCTTCTCGATCTCCTCAGCCAGCTTTCTGTATTTCAGACTGCATACGGATCTTGAAGCAGATGGGAAAATGGTTCATTCTCTCTCGAAAATGGGTCTTAGCTTTCAAGAGATGAAACGATCATCCACGATCCAGATTGCGATTCTCTTTTTCTTCCCGATTCTGATCTCGATCATCGAAACCCTCGTTGTGGTTAAACCGTTCTTGAAGGAATTCGGTATTACCGAATATACGGTGCCTGTGTTAACCGTGTTTGGTGCGTTTCTGCTCGCGCAGACCTTCTATTTCTTCATTATTCGTTCAAGATATATATCTTCACTACGTAAAATGATGGTTTAGTGTTAGCGGTTTTTCGTTGTATTCCATTCACCTGGTGATGTACCCTGTTTTTGTTCTGTATGCTCCGGTTAATGGAGTGATAGATCATATATGAACATGAGAGGGGTCATCCCGGATGTGGACTGCATTCATGTGGGGCGGCATCTCCGCCTCGGCTGTTGTCATTGGAGCACTTGCTGCGCTATTTCTGAAGATTCCCAAACGAGTGATAGGCTGGATTATGGCTTTTGGTACTGGCACCCTGATTGGTGCGGCCGCATTTGAACTGATTGGAGACGCTCTGAATGATGGGGGGATTGTGCCGACCGCGATTGGATTTACTGCAGGGGCGGTCGTGTACACCATGTTCGATTTGCTCATTTCCAGTAAAGGGGGAGCAGGGCGCAAGCGTTCGGCAAGCGCCGGGAAGGGAGATTCCAACCAGAGTGGACTTGGCATTTTTGCAGGGACGGTCATGGATGCCATTCCCGAATTGATTATGCTGGGAGCCAGTTTGCTCGCCGGAAATGGTGTTAGTGTGGTGCTGGTTGTATCTATTTTTGTCAGTAATATTCCTGAGGGTCTGTCCAGTACGGTTGGACTGCAACGCAATAAATACTCCCGCTCCAGGATTATTCTCTTGTGGTTGGGCGTACTGATCATTTCTGCACTTGCAGCCTTGGGAGGGTATCTGTTTCTGGAGCAGCTGCCCGATGAGATGGCCGCGGCTATTGGGGCATTTGCCGGAGGAGGCATCATTGCGATGATCTGCTCTACGATGATGCCTGAAGCGTTCGAAGAAGGGGGACCCGTCGTAGGTTTTATTGCTTCAATGGGACTGCTTGTCTCCCTTTTGCTTGACATTTGATCGCGTGGGTTGGAATAGTGAATAGGAGTGCCTTCCAGATGATGATCTGGAGTAAGGTGCTCCTTTTTACGTTGCATTTCCTTGTGCTAAGCACTGGAGTTACATATAATTTTAGGTAGAACAACTGGGAAATGTTGAGTGGTTGCTTTTAGCGATGGCCAGCATACAGGGGATAGGCAGGGATTAAAATGAAACGTTTCGAAGATGAAGGGGCTTATAAATACAGCTTCTACGCTGTTCTTCGCCAAATATACCTTTGAAGAAGGCTTCCCATACCATCCCTGCGTATATCAAGAACGCCAAGAACAGAGAGCTGGTTGTCCGCACGTTGACCAAACTTCAGCACACGACAGGATGAACCGGTAGAACAGGGGTCGCTAAGGAGGATGATCATGAAATTTCGTATAAAGGTTACTATATTTGCAGTAATTATAGGCATGTTACTTATTCCGGCTTATTTCATTTTACAGACGTATGGTGTGTTTCAAAAAGAGAAGGTACTCTCTGACTATGCTCTTGCTGTCGATGTGAATGGGAGATCCTATGAAGCCTGGCCGCTCATCAACAGTTTCGCTGCCATGGATAAGGAGGAAGACAACAGGCAGTTATATTATCGTGTAGATATGAATCATATCCAATACCTTTATCACATCGCTTATCAGGAGTTTGATATTAAACCCAGTGAAGACAATCCCTATCTGGCTGGGACGATCCGCTATCAATCCACGGAAAACGAATATGTAAAAACCGAAAAGCAATATACCAATGCCAAAGATTATAAAACGGTGTTGAATTTTTATAATCGGGACAAAGAGGTGATTTATACTTATCCAAATACCGGAAAAGGGGATGGACAGCTGGTACAATCGATTATTCATCAGGGAATGAGCCGTTCCAGCAATGGGGGCAGTGAAGCTGCTCGTGATCCTTATATCAACGTTACGGCTTTGTTCCATGATAAGTTAGACATGGATGTGAAGCTGGATGTGGATGAAGAACATAAAGTCGTAACCATTCGAATGAATAAAGCGGAGGCGAGATGATGAATTTGTTTGGTGTACATAAAGGACCTACATATTTGGAAGGGTTGGTTCGGGAAATACCGGATGTTCAGACGCATGAAGTGGAATGGAAAGGCAAGTTGCAAGCACGGGATGGACATGACAAGTTCCATATTTTTTATTATGGTGACTTAACCGATGATGATCTGATAACCTGGCAGGATTCGACACCACTCATCGTATATGCGGAGCACACCGTAACTGGAGAACGCTACTTACTTATCGATTCAGCCAAACACGGTTATGATGCGATGTTGTGTGAGACATATCCGGAGGAAGACCTTAATAACAGGCCGCTACGCCCCTATTTGGACGTCGAAGGAGAAGATATTTTTGAAGTACAGCTCACTGCCTTTTATAACGTGCCATGGGATGAGGAGTTCGGGGAAGATGTGGACGAAGACGGAACCTACGAATTGATTACGGGAGAGAGTATGGATTTTGAGCAGGTGAAACGTGACGGTTATGATGCATTTGCCATTAGCATTATAAACCGCAAGGGTGTAGTGACCGAAATTGTACAGGAAGAACTGGCTTAGCCTGATTGAATTGCTGATCGATTGAATGAACTGTCGTGAATTGAACGAAACGATCGTAGGGAGATGTCGTGAATGTATATTGTATCTCATGCGTTAAAGCCCGTACCCGCTAAGGAACTGGATCATTTTGAAGAGCAGCATTTGATCGCGTTGCCTGTGTCTTATCGCCAATGGCTGGAACAATACGGGGAAGGGACATACACAGGCTGGATGAATGTGCAGCGGCCGGATCAGGAGGTACTAAAACCTTTTGCTGAATATGATTTTTGGATGCACACGGAGGATACGCCAGTCACACAGGAGCAGCTTAAGGAGTGTATCAGTATCGGCAGTTCGGTGGATGGTGATTTCCTGGCGATTCATCCAGATGTGAAGGGACTGCTATGGCTCCCGCGTCATGATGAGTCTATAATCTTGTGGTCGTGCTCAGAAGCTGACTTTGGAGAGACCCTGGACCGGATCTATTGCCGATATTACCATCAGGATAAACCGCTGGCCCCAGCGTATTTTGAACCCTGGAATGAGCTGCGAAACCATACGTTCTACCACTTGGTTAACGTCGAGCGCGAAGACTCTATGAAAGCACTGGCTGAGTTGTGTAAGAGCAAATTCAAGTGGGATGCAGTGCTTGAAAATGAGTACACATGTAAGCTGTTTATGGTCTCTAAGGGTGGGTATTTACGCTTTAATTATGCGAATGGCAGGGAAATTGCGCTTTTCTATGAAGAGATGCACGGGACGGACGGTGCAAAGGATCACGATCTGGATCAATTTTTGCTGGCACATCACTGTACAGTCGTCAATAGAGGTGGAGTGGAGGAATAAATATTGAGTTGGTTGAAAGAAGACATTGCAGAAACGTGGCGGAGTGAAGGCAAACGATACGCAAAGGATGTTAATGCATTTGTGCGCAGAGGCATGGCAGGAGAGCAAGTGGACGAATCGGAGCTGGAGGCGGACGCGCGAGCTCTGATTAGCACTGAAGTGTGGAATATGGTGAAGCAGGCCAATCTTCAAGGAGATTTGGAAAGGCTCCGGCTTGAACTGCCTGCTGCAACGTGGCCATTGAACGAAAATTTTCAATCTTCCATGCAGGCCGTGAGGGTAGTAGGATATCTGAACGCGGAAACGATTGTATTCACAATCGGTACCTTCACGGAGAATGGATGTGTATATACCGCTGATCAGCATGGTTGTTTGCCTTTCTCTCAGTATACCTTCGCAGGTTGTTCACCGGACAGTGCAGACTATGCGTTGGCCGGATCGGAAGATATTCGTATCATCAGACAGCCTGATCGCCATCTGGTAGGGCAAGAGCTTGCGGTATATCGCTGGGAAGATATCCAATCCAGTATTCAGCAGGCATTGCCGCGCATCGAATCCCTAGCTGACTGTGAGCATCCAGAGCGCACACTTGAAGGACTCATTCCATTTAATGATGGGAAATCCGTTCTTATCTTCTCCACTTATGGAATCTATCTGCTAGAGCAAGGCCAGGTATCCCTGCTGCACCCGGATCTTGCAGAGATTGAAGAATATGAGTTGGAAGACACACAGATTGATATGGGGCATGCGGCGGTCTCACGCGACGGTCGCTGGATTGCCTACGGCAGCCAGGTGAGTAATCATATGATTCTGGATCGCGAACAGAATAAGACGTATTCCCTTTATCCCGAATCCAGTTATCCTCATCATGCGGTGTTCACCACCGATAGCTTGAAGGTATGGTTTAATGCATGTCACTTTTATAACGGGGCTACAATACAAGTTCAGTTGGAAACGATCGATGGTAATGAGAGTAAGGAAGACTGGCCTGTAATGGATGAGAATGCCCGTGTTTACGCTGCTGTGGAAACAGATGCAGGCATGGTGCTTGGGGATGCATATGGATATTTATATTGTGTGAATAGTGACGGGCAGGAAGTGTGGAGACATTTTGTAGGCAGCACCATCTATTCCTTGGCGAGCTCTCCTGACCAGTCTAAGCTTGCTGTGGGTACGTTCGGGGGCATGCTGCATATCCTTGACCTGCACTCCCAAGAAATGGACGAATATGGGATCGGTACAGGAACTATCCGTGAGCTTGAGCGTTATGTGTTGTGGCGCGAAGAAGAACCTATACGCTGGTAAACCCCGCAATAACTTGATCTTAGATGAATGGGAGGGATGCTTCATGACACCTGAGGCTAGTGCAAAATGGAATGAAATGTTCGATGCGCTGAATGGGCTCCTGAATGAAAAAATCCAGGATGACGAAATTCGGCAGTTATACGAGGAATACCAGCATCGGGCGGGTGCTTCTGAACAGAGTCTAACCGCATTGGAAACGGAATATGGCGTCCGACTGCCGGAGGATTTCCGCGCCTTCTATCAGCGTAAGGACGGGAGTGGTTATGCATTTCATATTTTGTATCCGGGTGATGCGGAGATAGAGGAGTGTAATCCATTTTATCTGATGTCATTGAAGGAGATTCGGGAAACCAAACAATATTTCTGTGAAGTGGATGAGAAGTTGGACGAGTACTATTCCCCAGATGAGATCAGCAAACTGGACCCGGAGATTAAGCCCTACTTATTCCACAAAGAGTGGATTCCGTTTGCAACGATGGCAGGAGGCTCCCTTTATTTGATGCTTGATTTTGATCCAACAGAGAAAGGAACCTACGGGCAAGTCATTATGTATGTGCATGATCCGGACTTTGTTTATTATGTGTCTGAGACGTTTACAGACTTGCTGGAAGTGTCCAACCGTAATCTGAAGATCATGGATGAAATTGAGTATTGATGACGGGGTAGAGGTTAAGCCTTCATCATGCGTGGGTTAAAAGGTTGAACAAGGACAGGAGCTAATGTTAGCAGCTCCTGTCCTGCTCTTTTAGCATTAAAAAATACGATGGCCGTGGAAACCACCGCCCGGTCCACCAGGTCCACCAGGACCCCCGGGTCCTCCACCATGTGGACCGCCCGGATAGCCTCCTCCAGGGAACGGGCCGTGGGGACCGCCAGGGTAACCGCCATGCCATCCTGGGCCTCCGATGGGAAGGGGCAGCGGAAACGGAACGATGGGTGAATAGGGGTATGGATAAGGATATGGATAAGGGTAGGGATAGGGTGGCGGTGGATAATAAGGGTAAGGATAACCCGCAGTTGGCGGGATAGGTACTGAACCAGGTCCGTAAGCCATGATGCATGCCTCCAGTGTTTAATTGATGATATCAGCCTATGCTGCGATACAATTGAGTGACACAGAAGGGTTAATAGTATGTGGTACGGGTGAAGGGGCTTCGGCATAAATGGGCTCACGCATAGAAGCCCAGAGCATAAGCTGGCGTATAGGTTATCACCTAAACCGAGAGCGAAGGGCAGGCGTTTTATTTTGGCAACCTCCTATATGGACTACACCTTACCTACCACCCAATTTACATTTGATGTGAACCAGAATCTTTTATTCAAAAAAGACGGAAATAACTATATTAACTTTCTCTCCATTCATCAATTAAACACATTGGGTAATGTATCCTTGTTGGATATTTTTCTTAGCACAGGTAATGTGGTTGAACCCCATATTCATCAAAATGCATCCGAGCTGGTGTATTGCATCAGTGGTTCAGCTGTCGTTTCCCTCATCAATCCATTTACCAATGAGTTGTTAAACTTAACGATTACCCAGGCCAAGTAGCAAATGTTCCGCAAGGCTGGTGGCACTATGAAATTGCAACGGTAGATCAGACGCATCTGCTGGCTATTTTTGATGCCCCTGTTCCTGAAGCCATTTTTGGTTCGGACATTTTGCGTCTTACACCTGCAAGCGTCCTGGCCCATACGTACTGTCTCGATGAAAACAAGGTGAAGGAAACGCTTGCTCCCATTCAAAAAACAGTAATCATTGGGCCGCCTGTTGACTGTGCAACTCAAGTATCGCCGGCCACAAACAACATGCCACATCCGAATAGTCAGCCTAACGAACTGCCTTATGTGAATCGCCTTCCGTATTGGGGAACATGGGTAGATCCCCGTATTATTCACGAACCAGGCTGTCCGTATTATACAGAACCTCCGATGAATACGAATAATCAAAGGTAAGTGACAGATATAGCATATTATAAGTGAGGTCAATCCCAGTACATCGTCACGAACGAAAGTGTAGCAATTAGACAAAAAAGATGCATTCGCATGAACGCATCTTTTTTGTCTGTTTGTGTTCAAGTTATGATGTGTAGTTTCTTCCCAAGCCCAGCTCTGTCAGTAACTGACGATATGCAATCGAGGTACGGTCTGCGGGAATATGTGCTTCTGCATGCAGATCCAGCGGCAAATCCTCCGGTTTCTGTGATTCCACCATTTCACGGTCCTCCTCAAATACCTGCAAGTTAAACTTGATTGTCTCTTCAATTGGAGCATCCTTGTCAAAGTTACGCGTAATCGGACAGAACAACCGTGTAAAGCGTGCAGATATAGGTGAGGCGCAGTTCAGAATGTTCAGTTTGTCGTTATCCGGGAAGTGAACTGTAAGAGAGGCGGCGAATGGCGGAAATACGCGGAATTCACGCAGCCATTGAAAGCCTTCGGGGGCTACATTATCCTGACCTTTACCATAGTTGCTGACAGAACTCCAGTATTCGGCAAGCAGCTGATTGCCTTCACGTTTTACTTGGTATTGGGGCACTTCGGTGTTGTTCCGATCGCCAAACGTCTCTGTATGCACGTAGGCAAAATGGGATACATCCAGAAATCCCTCCATCTGACGTCCTGCTGAACCTGCGATATCAAAGTTCGGAGGCAGAATGTTGATATATTCCGGATCATCCCATCCTGGGAATGAAGGAATCTGCTCATCGTTTCCGGCGAGTGAAGTCCAGATCAGGCCATAACGTTCGACCGCAGGATATACGATAAGTTTCAGTTTGGGAGAAATTTTGGAGCTGGGATGTGCAGGCACGGCGGTGCATTTACCTTCACAGTTATAACGGAAACCATGATAGGGACAGACGATTTCGCCATTTTCTACCCAGCCCTTACTTAGCGGAGCACCACGGTGAAAACAAAGATCCTTGGCAACTACAACGTTGTTGTTGCTGCGATACAGAACCAATCTGACATCAAGCAATTGAGCGGCCAGTGGTTTATCTGTCACTTCACTTGCCTGAGCGATCGGATACCAATATTGAGATAAGACATGCCAGTCTTCAGCGGAGAACGTGCAGCCGCGGGGCAGTTCGGATGTAAGTTGGGGATTGGAATTGGAAGTTATCATGGAAGTCACTCCTTGCTGGGATAATGAATCGTTCGTTATTCATGTTAGGAAAGTTCACTTTGTAGTCGTATGTTACTACTCTTTTGTTCGGAGTATCAATATGTGCAATCGGTTTTTGTTTAAAATGACAAACAATACAGCGGACACCTAACATAAATACGGAATTATCTGCTTATACATAACGTTTTGCGTAAACTATATCCATGATGGGCAAGCTTCATTGAGGTTACTCATCTTACATAGTTGAGTTTTATGCTGTTTCAAATATGCTGAAGATTTTTTATAGAAAATGTCACAGATATGAGTCTTGATTTGTCTTAAGGTTGTAGACCAAAATGCGGAGGCGAATGAGATGAATTTAAGAGTGAATTATAGAGTGGCTAATTCGGGTGCTTTCAAAGCAATGATGGCATTGGAGCAGCATGTTTCGGGTCAGTTTGAAGATAATAAAGTGTTATATGAGCTGTTGAAAATCCGTGTGTCGCAAATCAATGGCTGTGCGTTTTGTCTCGATATGCATGCCAAAGATCTGATGAAGCTGGGAGATTATGCCGATCACATTTTGCTGCTGAGCGTGTGGCGCGAGGTACCTTTGTTTACGGAAAAAGAACGTGTTATGCTGGAGCTGGCTGAAGCTGTAACGCTTGTTTCGGAACAAGGCGTACCACTTGAATTGTTTGAAAAAGTGAAGGAACATTTCAGTGATGCTGAACTGGTGGATCTGATCATGGCGATCAACACCATTAATAGCTGGAACCGGATCGCAATTACAACAGGGATGTATCCTGGTTGCTTTAATTAAGTAAAGTTACGACCATCTGCCAGAGGAGGCCATTCTCATGAAATTGGATTCCCTCATCAATGAGCCAGAAGTGTCTTCTCTGGAAGTTGGTGAATTGTATATTCGTTATAAAGCCTACGCCTTTTCCATTGCTTACCGCATGCTCGGTAGTGTGGTGGAGGCTGAAGATTTGGTGCAGGACTGCTTTGCAGAGCTTCAGAGCAAGTCTCTTGATAATATCCGTAATCCTAAGTCCTATATTGCTAAACTAGTCGTAAACCGCAGTTTGAATCTGCTGAACTCTGCCCGCAATCAAAGGGAAAGTTATGTTGGAGAATGGCTCCCTGAGCCGATGAGTGACGGTGGAATAGGGAACGTTCCGGAAGCAACGATGGAGCAGAAGGAGATGATTTCCTACGCTTATCTGGTTATGCTGGAGCAACTCACCCCAATAGAGCGTGCTGTTTTTGTACTTCGTGAGGCGTTCCAGTATGAGTATGCGGAAATAGCAGATTGGCTGAGAAAATCCGAAAGCAATTGCCGTCAAATTTTTAGCCGGGCCAGACGTAAGCTTCCCGATCGTCTTCCCCGCTGGAACATCGTTCTGCTGATTATGCTGCCAAAGAAAAATTGCTGGCTCGTTTCACAACCGCTTTTCTAAATTATGATGTCTCCGAGATGCTGGAGCTGCTGGCCGAGCAGCCTGTATTTACTGCAGATGGCGGTGGACGTGTGCATACGGTCATGAGAACGATGAAAGTTCGTAAAGGTGTACTCGCTTTGTTGACCTCTCGCCGGGTGCTTACCCGATTGCGAGAACGAGATTGGGTGCACACATTCATCAATGGAGAGCCTCACCTTGCATTACTGGATAACGGTCAGTTGTCCGAAGTTCTGTGTCTCAAGCTGGACTCTCCAGGAGAGCGGATTGAGGGATTCTATCTCGTTGTGAATCCGGACAAACTTACATCGGTATCGACATAAAATACATTCTTGGAATGGAGCAAGAAGCGCTGAATGCATGCTAAAGCGGCACATCCATTAGAGAGGAGTGCTGCTTTTTTCACTTCTGGATCAAAGCCGTAGCAGCACAAAGAACAGCATCTTACAACCTTGGGGGTTGAAGATGCTGTTCTTTGTTGTTCTGGCTTATTTTAAATTAATGAAGAGGTGGTTTATTGTTCGTTGGCATTTGAGGTGCACCGGTTGCTGGGACATATGCTTGAAGCATCTGTGTCGTATCATTTGCATTCAGTTGAGGCACTTGATAATAAGCATGTTGATTTTGATACATGAAAATCTCGTAAGCCATCTCGATAAATTGTTGTACCTGCGAAGCAATAACTCGGCGTACGGTCCCATTCGTAATTTCAGGAGCAGACATGGCCAGCAGAGAGGCATGTGACTTGATCAATCCCAGCATATGACCACTGATGCCTGCATCTTTGACATCGGCTAGTGATTGATTCGGCTTTTTCGGTGCAGATGGCTTGAGGCCATATACGGGCGGAACGATGTTTGGAATCATGTAGGTTGCCGTCTCCTCATGCGGTTTCTGTCCAGTTGAGAAACATTCTGCCGTCAGATTGTACTGGGACAGCATGAAATTGTACTGACGATCAAGAAGTTGAAGCAGTTCAGTGTCCTGTACAAACGTTCTGAAAATCATGTATTGATCCAGCACGTTGATGGCCCCTGACAGAATTTCATGCATATCGAACATTTCATGTCCGCCATGGTTCATTTGAGGTGTGAAGCCTGGATTTGCGTTGTTTGCAGGTTGCATTCGGTTTGAAGGCTGCATTGAATTTGAATTCATGGTAAATTTGATTCTCCTTTGGGAAGTGGTATGATCCTAGTATGGTCTTCAACAGTAAATTTATGTAATGTGTTTTGGTTTTAAGCAAAAATAGAGACAGGTACGGTGGTGGTTGGATGGAAACGGACTGGAATGTTCCAAAAGCGTTATTCGTTAAGCATTATGGGAGCGCTGTACAGATGCATCGGAGTGGTGTTTATGCACAATATAAACAATGGGATGTGCCTCAAGAGCTGGAGCAGACATGGATGGAAGAAAGAATAGGTCAGTTAACCTCTGAATTATCTATCATGAACTGGGACGCGGTTGATGAGCTTACGTCGATTGCCAGATATCATGCTAATCCGCTGATTATCACTGCAATCACAGCATTTGCTTCAAGACAACTGACGAGTGCGGACAGTATGGTTCGTCTGGTGTATGCGGAACGTTTGATTGAGTTGATCAAGCGATATGAATCGATTATTCCGGTAGATGAGCTGCGGGAAGCCTATCAATTGACAATGAACTTGTTGGAGGATGTGGTAACCAAACCGTTGGTGCTTGATCCAGGACATGAACTACAGCAATATGGGTTAAAGGATAAGCGTGGGCTGAATTTGCGTGTGGAAAAGAACAGGGAAGAGATTATCCGATATTTTCGGAACTAAATGTATTTCATTGAATCAAGTGAGGTAAATATCATTGAGAAAACTGAATTATATCAAAATATTGATTTTCCTTAGTGTGGTCACGGTGGTGACCCTCGGTTTGTATTATGCAGCTGCAGATTGGTTGGATCAGCGCTATTTTCGCTTCCTGATCTGGAACCTGTTTTTGGGCTGGATTCCTTTTGTATTCTCCTATGTGGCTTATGGCTTCAGCCATGCCAAATGGAAAGGGGCGACATGGTTTGCCGTTGCAAGCGGACTGCTCTGGCTATTGTTCTTCCCGAACTCGTCCTACATTGTAACGGATCTCGTTCACCTGACGGCACGCAGTTCCCGCTATTATGGCGGAGGGGATGGATTGGACTACAAGTACTGGTATGACTTAATTGTGCTCTTGATGTTCGTTTGGACGGGCTTGTTGCTCGGATTCCTGTCGATGTATCAGCTTCAGGAAGTGATTCATCACAAAATGGGACGATGGTTTTCGTGGATTTTTGTGCTGGTAGGATGTGCTCTGGGTAGTTATGGTGTACTGCTGGGACGTGTGTATCGACTGAACAGCTGGGATGCGTTAACCAATCGTGAAACGCTGGTCAAAATTATGCATGAGAGTGTAAGTCGTCCGTCACTCGCTTTCTGTATGTTCTTTGGCACGTTTATTCTAACGATCTATGCAACGCTATACTATTTAATCAATACGAAATCTCCACATGCAAGGAAGACAGAGGTGTGATGTATATTTTGAAGGGGCTGTCCCAAAGTCATGAACATGACGGGACGCCCCTTTTGGTTTAATGAACACAGTTCACACTATTGGACAAGATTCTCCATTTATTTCTTATATGCTACTAAATCCAGAATGGTCTGCACAACCAGCTCGGGTTCATCATGAATAATCATATGACTGCTTTTCGTGGCAATGAGAAGCTGGCTATTCTCTGATATGTTCAACATATTACGCTGTCCCGATTTCCAGATGGATTCCAGTTCCTCTCCAACTTCAACTGAAAGTCCTGCCTGAGCGTAGTCTTGAGGGAGCCCGCGTGCAATGATTCGTACAGGGATTGATCTGAGCTTTTGCCCCCTAATGGCATCTTCTGTTGTATAGGCAAGAGTGGCTTCTCTCTCCTTGGCATAAAAAAGGAGGGGGTTGCGATTACATTGATAAACGCATCCCGATCTTGCTCTGCAACAAGCCCCTCAAGCATAAAGTTTGGAAACAGCCTGAAGCTCCCGAACAACTTCAGTAAGGATAAGAAGGAAGCAGGCGGGTTACCATGAAACTGAGCTTGTTCCAACAGGACTTTCGTATTCTTTTCGTCATCCTCAGGTCTCGCATCAATCAGGACAAGCCCCTGGATCTCTCTTATGTAGGTCTGTGTAAACAGCCTCGCATACATTCCACCCAGAGAATGACCAACCATAATATATGGTCCGCGGATGCCTTCTTTCTCCAAAGCATCGTGCAGCTCCTTAACGATGTTTGCGCCTGTGCGTTCTGATGGTGCAGACTCACTCCATGCATATCCCGCGCGATCATAAGTAACCACGGTTGCATGTTTTGCCAGTTCAAGTGGAATTTCTCTCCAAGACAAACTAGTCTCGCCACTGCCGGCCTCCATAATGATGGTTGGAGTACCGTTACCCTGTTGATGAATATGAAGCTTGTATCCTCCTGTTTCTACTAATCTTCCAGGAGGCGGATAATCTTCTCTGGCGTGATTAGAGGCATACCATTCATAGATGAAGCCTGCGCTCATAACGAATAGGACTGTAATGAATATTATAAGCATAAATTTTAGTGCTCTCCATTTTTTGGTGCGTGGCTTGTCTGAAACGCTGGTGTGGATCATATGCTAAGTCCTCTCTATAAATCTGTTCTTTTTAATACAAAGTATTAATAAAGGTTATTATAGCACTTTGTATTATAAAAAGAGAAGCTTGGTGTATAATGAAACTATGCCAAAAATCGTAGATCATGAAAAACAAAGAATAATCGTTGCTGACGCGGCCATTCGTGTCATCCGGGATAACGGACTGGATCATGCTACCGTACGAAATATAGCGAAGGAAGCGGGTTTATCTGTAGGTTCCATGAGGCATTATTTTGCCACACAGGCTGAACTCTTTGCCTTTTGTATGAACCTTTTTGCCGAAAGGGTGCAACAGAGAGTAGAAGCTTTACAGATGACTGATTCTGTATTGCAAAATATGAAACATTTGCTATTTTCCTTTCTTCCTTTGGATGAAGAAAGGAAAATAGAAATGGAGGTCTGGTTCTCTTTTTCAGCTAAAGTGCTGGTTTATCCCGAATTGCAGAAATTAAGTGATCAGATGCATCAAGGAATGTATCGGTCTGCTCAATTAGTAATTCAAGAATTGCAGAAACAGGGGATGACATGTACGGGAATGGATACAGAGATTGAAACAGAAAAGTTGTATGCCTTGATTGATGGACTTGCCATTCATATGTTGATGCAGCCAGAAAGGCTAACTGTTAAAAAGGTAGAGAACGTGATTGAACAACATTTGAGCATGCTTTGTCACGCATAACCGGAACTGAAATAGTGAATGAAATAACCCCATAGTTACCGGTTCGTGCCGGGTAAGCTATGGGGTTATTTCGAATGAATCAAGATCAAAGAAACTGTCTATAAGAGTTTCGCCAATTGAGGTGCAATCAATCTTGGGAACACATCGAGTGGAGGTTTTTCCTTCTTTCGTTTGTCGTTAGTGAGCACTGCAACGAGTTCCAGAGCCGGGACGATATATACAAATTGACCTCCAAATCCACGGGCATAGTAATAATGGAGTATGGGAGTGGGCTTTTCTGTAATCCCAGCCTCAGCCTCAGAAGTTTCGCTGGTATAGGCATCCACCCACCAGTGCCAAGCGTAACTACCATGATTGGGTGGGGTAACCGTAATGGCAGGCCTTGTAGAGCGGCTAACAAGATCGTTCGATATCAGCGACTGTCCGTTCCACATGCCTTGCTGCAAAAACAGCTGACCGAATTTTAACAAATCCCTCGGCAGCATCTTTAATCCGAACCCACCAGTATGTACACCCTGTGGGTCACTTTCCCATTCATACTCTTGAATCCCCAACGGGCCAAATAGATAACGTTCCGCGAACTCGGCTACGGACATCCCTGTACTTTGCATGAGGATGGCAGACAAGATCTGTGATACCCCGGAATTGTATTCCATATATGTGCCTGGCACATGACTTAAGCGTTGCTCCAGCGCAAAATTCACCCAGTGATCCGTACGTGTCATGCGCGGAAATGAATTCTGTCCACCAAACTCGTCCCAGTTGAACCCAGCTGCCATAGTTAATAACTGCTCTAACGTAATTTCCGGTTTACGTGGGTCAGGATCTGACCCCAGCTGTGGAAAAAGGTGGAGATTGGAGTAGACGCTTCGGGCAGCCAGCCGTGATCCATTGCAATACAAATGAGCGCCGACAGCACACTTTTGGTACATGAATTCACTTTGGCAATATGAGTTGCTGCTTCGAGATTACGGTAGTGCTCGTATATGATTTCGCCACGTACGCTGACAAGACAACTGCGCAGATCCAGCGGCGGGATGGTTTGCTGTAACATGGATGGTATGGATGAAGGGTTCATAGTGTCCTTTCTTAATTGGGACATATCCCATAAATTGAGTGTCGTTAGAAAAAGGTTTGAGCCATTATTTTATCACACGATTTAATAAGTTCTCAATGTATAACCTCAGACTCCGGCATTAGTTAAAACTGGACCACAGACTGATTCAGATGTTCGTGTTTATTGATACACTCGGTGCAGCAAATAAATGGGGGTATTTTACAGCAAAAAGGGATATTAACTTTGGTTCAGAAGGTTTGGCATACCGATAAAAGAAATTACATATAGTGTACCTGATTAATCCAAAGTAATGTTCCATGCAAAGGAGCAAATGGTTGTTCATGAGACGCTCATAGGTCCAATGATCCTATCCTTCTCTGAATCAAGAACGCTTGGAACATTTCAATCGGTGAGCGCAATTGGCATGTTGATCAGCAGTCTGTGCATTGGCATGTTCACCCTAAGTAAAAAATATTCAAAAATACTTGTTTGGGGTCTGATTATATCCGGATTGTCCTTCTCCCTTTTGGAATTTACAACAAATATATATTTCATTATCCTTGCAGGCTTCCTGTTTCTGTCCTCCCTGCCCTTTGTCAACATGAGTGCAGATGTATTGGTGCGTAATAACATATCCAACGAGAAGCAAGGCAGGGTGTGGGGCATCATCGGCGTTTTATCGCAATTAGGCTTTATCGTTTCCTACAGTATCGCAGGATTTTTGGCAGACCATGTCTTTAACCCATTGTTGGAGGAAGGTGGAGCGCTGGCCTCGACCGTAGGATCATACATCGGCGTTGGTCCGGGAAGGGGCATTGCGTTCTTGTTTATTATTGCAGGCGTGTTTGTTATCGTTATTGCAGCCATCACTTCCCAACTTAAATCCATTAAGGGGTTGGAGAAGGGCATTGATATAAAGTAGATGATAGCCCCGGAACTTTATGTTTCGGGGTTGGTTTGAGCTTTAGGACAAGAACCTGATTTTGGTAGAGGCTTTGTACAGATGAAAAGGTTAGCAGGTATACTATGAATAATGAGCATTACAGGACTTATAGTCGTGTAAATATTTAACCAGAGGGAGGTTATTACCTTTGTTCAAAATCGGAAATCAAGGAACGTTTGAAACGTTGCCTGATCACGCCATGGCGATTTATAAGGGAGACGTTACTGGTGTAGAAGAACTCATAAACCAGGGTATGGAGCTTGAAAAAGTGATTACGCTCAGCAAATACATAGCTTTGACACCACTGGATATTGCCCTAATCACCAATCAGCAGGCAGTGGTCAAGCTTTTGGTGGAGCGCGGAGTGAACCTGAATGTGAAGGATAATCCAGCAATCCTCAAGGCGGCCAGATACTGCGGGGAAGATACGGTTCGATATTTGCAGAAGCATGGAGCCAAATTGAATGGACTTAATCATGTGAAGTCGAGTGCGTACGACGAGGCATATTACGGTAACAAAAAGAACATCCCAGTGCTGAAGGACCTCGGACTGGATATTCGAAAATATGGTGGAAAAACGTTACGAAAAGCCGTTTCGAATCACGATATGAAGATGGTCCAGTATTTGCTGGACGAGGGCGTGGATATCAATTACAACGAGTCCGCTATGGTGTATCCATACAAGGCGACACCCCTTACAGTAGCCGCTCGTAACAACAATATGAAGATGGTTCGTTATTTGGTAGAGCATGGAGCGGATGTAACCATTCAAGAGAAGGATGGGGAGCGGGCGTATACGATCGCCATCAGTCAGAAAAATGAAGAAATGGCAGAGTATTTGAAATCTCATGAGCCGCAAGACTTTCACAATCTAAACAACAAATTGCATGCACTCAAATCGTACAAGCTACCTGATGAATTAATCCGTTTTCTAACGGAAGGTCAGCGTAGAATCGACTTGCCGGGCAATCCGTGCGGCGTGGGATACATCGAATTCTTCCATCTGATCGATACCGTGGAAATGAAGTTGGGCAGACAGAAACTGCTGCGCATATCCTCTGACGTGGATCAATACTCCCATATTCTGATCGTCTGGAATCCAAGCAAAAAAATGATTGGCTACGTAGACATTGAACATCAGGAGCATGGAACGATTTCCACGTTCGAAGCGTTCATGGGCGATGCCGCATCATATATGGAGAATCTCCTAAATTAACTGGAGGGCCTCCGCCATCACAAGAACCTCTTGCATATTGTCGATATACAGGAGGTTCTTTAATGTCTCTACCATTCATGTATAGGAAAAATATCTCATGAAATATGAACTATACTAGTGCGAAAGGAGGTTATAAATGGTAAAATAGCAATGCCCAAACATGAAAAAACATTTTTGTTGAAAGATTAGCAGGTAAGTAAGCTATGAAATGATTTAATTTTAGATTGTTAGCAAGCGATTGTTATACGATTGTTTCAATGAAATTATAGTATTCTACTACTGGAGTGAGGAAGAGAAATGGCCATTATTGACGTAATCAAGTATGACGGTTCACCTGATGTATTTGCTTGGAAGCACCCTGAGAGTGAATTGGGAACATGGACCCAGTTGATCGTGAATCAATCCCAACAGGCGATCCTCTTTAAGGATGGAAGGGCGCTTGATATGTTTGGGCCAGGAAGACATACGCTAAGTACGGCGAATATCCCGATCTTAAACCGCCTCGTTAACCTTCCGTTCGGAGGTAAATCACCTTTTGCAGCAGAAGTGTGGTACGTCAATCAAGTAAGCGCATTAGACGTGAAATGGGGAACAGCAAATCCAATTCAGATACAGGACCCAAAATATAATATTATCGTTCCAGTGAGAGCATTTGGGCAGATGGGTATAAAAATAGCGGACTCTCGCAAATTTCTTGTCAAACTTGTGGGAACGCTGCCTGAATTTAACCAGGTTAATATGGTCAATTATTTTCGTGGGCTAATTATTATGAACATTAACTCCATGCTGTCCTCCTATCTAATACATAGAAAAGTAAGTGTACTGGAAATCAATGCTTATATCGCCGAAATTTCACGGCATTTTGCTGATACGATCACATCTGCTTTTGAAGAGTTTGGTATTGAGTTAATTAACCTTTATATCCATAATGTCAATCTGCCTGAAGAGGACTCTTCGGTCATTCGATTGAGAGAAGCGTTGGCACGCAAAGCCGAAATGGATATTATCGGGTACACCTATCAACAGGAGCGTTCATTCGATACGCTTGAAGGTGCAGCCAAAAATGAAGGAAGCATGCAATCGGATATTATGGGTGCTGGGCTTGGAATGGGGATGGGGGTTGGACTGGGAGGATCGTTCAGCAGCGAGATGTCCCAGATGTCCAAAGTGATGGCTACTACGGAAACGCCTGCTATACGTATATGCAAGCATTGCAGTCATCCGAACCAGGAGCATAGTTCGTTTTGCAGCAAATGTGGCAATTCACTTGCCGAAAAATCAGCAACCACCGGTTGTAACAACTGTGGACATGCCTTGCAGAAAGGGACCAAATTTTGTCCCAATTGTGGTGACAAATATCATGCATGCCCATCCTGTGGGGCGGATAATGCGGAGAATGCTTTGGCATGTATTCATTGTCACGAACCGATGCCTAGTCCATGCCCCAAGTGCAATCATATGAATTCGGGTCAAACTAAATTTTGCGGCAATTGCGGCTCCAGTCTGTCCTTGAAATGCAGCCAATGTCAACATGAAGTGAAGCCCGGTCAGAAGTTCTGTCTGGATTGCGGAAACAATCTGCAAGATGGAGGGCAGGCATAGTTATGGTTAAACGGAGCAATCTTCTCATTTTAAATGCTATCTATCTGATCTGTATGCTGTTATCCTCAGTCGTTTCTTTTACGGTCTTTAGTCATGCCATTGTATCGCTTTCTTTCTGGATGAATCTTGTGGCTTCTTATGTCGCGATTACGGCGATTTGGATTTATGTAAGGCATGTCATGCTACATATGGATCGCTTTAAACGATTTGTCCCTGGTTACACAGCTATAGGTATCGTGTTGGTGATTTATCTGATTTGTGTGATGATGTACTCCCTGTTTACAGGATCAGCAGATCATGGTCTCCGCTGGTTCGTTTTGTTACATACGGTAACCCTAGCGCTGGCAGTAATTCTATGTGGAATTATATTGATCTATATCCGGAGTGCAAGTCATCATCAAGCAGATGAACAAATGAAAACGGCTAACTTGAGATCCATCGAAAATGCTTTGCAACAGTTGCTCCATACGATGGAGGATCATTCCATCCTGACTATGGAGGAGGACAGAAAGGCGGTTCAATCATTAGTTGAACTGGTAAAGTACAGCGACCCAATCACTCCTGTTTCACTTGAGTATAGTGACCGTCAGATACTAAACGATATTGAATTGTTGAACGGTGAAATTGCTACACAGTATGCGGCAGGAGGATTGGTAAATAGTGAACGTCTCACTTCGCAACTGTCCAGGTTAAAGTCCCGTTTGAAAGAGCGGAATCAACAGATCATGACAAGCAAATCATAAATTCATAGGAGGAAAAGCTGTGAAGAGATTTTTTGGAGTTATATTCATTATACTTTCATCTCTGACAATCTTGTTATCTTTAATAATAATTCCCAGGGAACCGATATGGCTATTATCGGTACGATTATTCTTTTTATACCCGGAGTAATCGTACTTGTTACAGGAATTAAAATGTGTAGACGACCTAAATTCCATCCTAAGGCTGATCATTATCAATATCATTACGACAGTGACGAGGAGTATGATGAAGAAGGGTATTATGAGGATGAATACCACGATCATGAATACCACGATCATGAATACGAGCAACCGCAAGAACCTGTATCTGTGAATTGTTCGGGGTGTGGAGCCAAGGTAAAGGTATATCCGAATTTGTCTGCGGACTGTGAGTATTGTGGAACAACGATGAGACTCTCCTAGCCTTACATAATAGACACCATGACTAATTTTGCTGATACGAGTTGTAACATCAGTTTTGCTCTATTTGTTATTTGGGGAATGAAGATGAGAGTGTTTTTTTGGACTCTTTTTATGTTCTTTGCAATTGCTATGCCGATCAGACTTCTTATGGAAGAGAATCTCATCGAAATTGGATATGGTCGTTGTTGTTGTCCGGGATGTGGGGCCAAGACGAAGGTATATCGGAAGCAATACACGGATTGTGAGTATTGTGGAACAACTGTTGAAGCATCGTAAAATGATTCAGAATGGATACGAAAAAGATAAAAGTCTGATTCCTACATGGAGTCAGGCTTTTATCTTTTAGCCCGTTTTGCGGATAAAAGTAAGAGAAAAAATCTCTTGTCTCATTCACCCTGAATCTAAAAATCTCTCGTGACGTTCAAACACCTCCCCAGCTCCTTGCGATTAACCTTTATAGCAGTTGTCTGGTCCATTCCTGGTTGTGATTCCAGTTGATCCAACAATCCAACAAGGGCGTTATAAATTTCTTCACGTTCCATTGTTTCAATAAAGTTAGCTTTGGCGTCCAACTGATAAACCGTCTCGGTGTACTTCTCTACTAATGACATCAGTTGTTTCTGTATAACGCCCAATCGCTCATATTTTGACTTAATCTTCGATTTTTTTGAGGTGTTGTTTGTAAGTTTGAGCTACTTTTTTGGCATGCGCTGCTTTGATGTGATCCCGTCCGTCCCAGTCTCGAAAAAGGGTTCGTTAGATTCTCTGCTAGCCCTCCGGTTTGCACGGTTTACTGATCTCGAGTTCAAGCCCGGATGCGGCCTCTTCTGCTGGCAAACTGGTTAACCAAAGTTTCGACAGTTTCGGGATTTCTTCCGGGTCAGGGAATTGTTCTCTGCTGAATCCAAACAAGTCATATGTACTGAAGTCCTGTAACGCCTTCAAATGTTGAATGGATTCAAGATGAATCAGATTGCCTGGTTTGCCCCACAAACGCAATTCCGTAAGTTCCGGATAACGTTTCACAAGGGGTGCCAAATCCAGCTCAGTGATTTCTCTAATATGTAATCCGTCAAGGCGTGGAATCCCGTTGATAAGTGGCAGACCCGCTGCAACATTCAAGCTTAACCACTTTCCATATGCATCAATACGAAAGGCCAGGAGACGGCTTTCCTGTGAAATTTAGACTTTTTATCTTGGTATTCAAAGTGAAAGTTCCAATCCGCTGACATCGATGACGATTTTGGTCAAATGACTCTTACTGAGGTCCGGCGACTTTTGACCGTGGTTCGTGATATGGAATTCAATATCGGCTCCTTGTTAAGGAATGGTATCAGTGATTCCGAATATCCGTCCATTTGAATATCTGTCAAACACGACAGTTTGGCTAGTTCTGTCACATCTTCTTCAGACTGTGGCCTGAAATTGCTGATTTCCTGTCCAGTCCAATTGCAGGATTGCGGCAAGCTGGCGTGGCCCCTTACTCCCGGTTTCTTTCAGGCCAGTAACCTGGCAATCGGCATATTGTTGTAAATTTTCGACGTATACACAGTAAATGTCTCCGATCGTTGGGACCATGATGTGCTCCTTTCGTTCTGCATGAATCAATGCTAAGCTTCTTGTAAACTAAGGATTTTGCAGAATGATAATAAAAGAATGATATCAAAGGCGTCTAATCACATCGATTTTGGATAGAGCCGTAATTGAATCCATAGAAATCTAAATATCTAAGGGAGGTTATTTATGACTACAGGTATTAGCCGAAGCAAAACACTGGGTGAATTTTTGAAATCTCGGAGGAGCCGGATTCAGCCAGATCAAGCTGGAATCAGCGGATCGTATGGACAGCGCAGAACGCCGGGATTAAGACGTGAAGAAGTTGCTGTACTAGCAGGTGTCAGTGCAACTTACTACACCTGGCTTGAGCAGGGAGAGAGGTTAACGCGTCTCGAGAGGTGATGGAAAGTATAGCGGGTGCGCTCCAATTAAGCGAGGAGGAGAAGGACCACCTATTTCGCTTATGGGACCCTAATGCAGAGCATGAATTTCCTGCCTCCTATTCACATCTCGAAGAGGGATGGCAGAGCATCATTAGTCAACTTGCATACCCTTCTTTTATTACGAATGAAAGGTCTGAAGTACTTGCATGGAATGAGGCAGCGAATGAAAAACTGTTCGCCTTTTCCTCGATGAACGTGAACGACCGTGTCATGATGCGAATGTTATTTCTGGATGCAACGCTCCGAGAACGTATGCATAATTGGGATGAATTTGCACGGCATTCGGTAGCGGTGTTTCGTACGTATTATGACAAGTATCCGGGTGAACCTGAGTTTTCCAAAATAGTTCAACAGTTGAACGAGGACAGCACGGATTTTCATAGCATTTGGAGCCTACACCAAATAAAACAGAAAAAAGTCAACCGGATCTATCTCGAAACAACAGATCGGGCGGATGGCATTGCCTATGCCTATGATATCTTTTCCATGAGCAATCTCAACGAACAGTCAGGTATTCATTGTTGTGTGTACATACCCGTTATGGAGTGACAGTAACGATCAGGGTGGTAATTCTAGTACTAGCATAAACAGACTGTGGTTGGGCCTCCGTTCTTGAAATAGAATGAGTACAAGTTCAATATCTTTCTATTTAATAACGAAAGAGGGAACCGCATGATTAAGACAAGAACGTTGGGAAGCGATCATTTGCAAGTATCCGGGCTTGGGCTGGGTGTAATGATGATGCCAGACAACCAAGATTTGGTGCATACAATTCATGGTGCGTTAGATGCAGGCGTAACGATGTTCGATACAGCCGATTTGTACGGTGAATATGAAAAGCAGCAGTTTGGAGGCAACGAGAAATTGCTTGGGCGTGCGCTTAAAGGGCGAAGAGCCGATGCTATTGTAGCGACCAAGTTTGGTATAACACATACCCAGGGTCCCAAGGGAGATCCGGCGTATATTAAAAAATCAGTGGATGCCAGTCTGTACAACCTGGGGATGGATTATATCGATCTCTATTATCAGCATCGTCCTGATCCCAATACTCCAATTGAGGAAACGGTGGGAACACTTGCCGATCTGGTTCAACAGGGGAAGATCCGATATATAGGTCTGTCTGAAGCGCCTACGGAGACGATTCGTCGTGCGAATGCCGTTCATCCAATCACAGCGCTCCAAACAGAGTATTCATTGTGGAGTCGTGAGCTCGAAGATGAGATTTTGCCACTGCTAGGCGAGTTGAACATTGGGCTTGTCCCTTACAGTCCGTTAGGGCGTGGTTTCCTGACAGGCCAGATCCAAACGATAGACGACCTGCCGGAGGACGATTATCGTCGTCATTATCCACGTTTCCAGGGTGAGAATTTCCAGAAAAATCTGGAGGTCGTGCGCCTGATCCAGGAGCTGGCTATGCAAAAAGGGTGCACTGCCTCTCAACTTGCACTCGCCTGGTTACTTGAAAAAGGAGAACATATCGTTCCGATTCCTGGTACTCGCAGTTTGGAGAGAGTTCACGAGAATCTTGGTGCTCTGCAGGTTTCTCTCACCATTGATGAATTGGCAGAGATTGAACGGATATCTCCGAAAGGATTTGCCGCCGGAGGAAGATACCCGGGAAGTGCTTAAGATATAGCAAGCTATAGATAAAGCACTTAACGCCCAGACCTGTTTTCAACAGGAAAAGGGCGTTTTTGTGTTTTACTTGAGAGTGAAGTTCTTCACTTGAACCTGATCGACAGATGAAGCTATACATTCGGATAAAAATTGAAATACAATCGTGTCCACGGTATTATCTCCGCGTATTAACGCATACAGTACAACAATGAGATGTGCGCCTATAAGGAGGAAACAGCGGTATGATTAATCCGATTCTGCAATCCCCGAATGTTCAACTGGCAGCCGATTCGACAACGGTTTTAAATTATCAGCGTGACTCGCGTAATTATATTACCCAGTTGTTTGGGGAGCAGTTGCCTACGATCAAAAATGGATTTTTCAACGTACACATGAGTAAAGGTATCATCGTTCAGCCACACTGGCATACCAATGTGACAGAGATGGTCGTTCTGATCAACGGTGAAGTTACCACCTCTGTCTACGACCCCTTTAAGCGGGAGCGGATAAGTTATCACTTGAAGCCTGGTCAAGTTTCGATATTCCCTCAAGGGTGGTTTCACTGGTTTGTGGCGGAGACCGACGATGTGCATCTGTTGACGATTTTTGATCAACCTACACCGGACATTGTGCTTGGGGCTGATTTTCTGGCTGCAACACCGCCTGAAGTTGCACATCGTGCATACTGCATTGATGAGGAGGCGTATGCAAAGGCAGTGGCTTCCATCAAGAATGACGCTATTTTGGGTCCGCCAATTGGATGCGTGGATTCTGTTTCCGATCAGGCGATCAAAGCTTCCAAATCATCCAAGAACTCAAAGGGATAACGATATAATTCCTTCTCCAATGAACGCATTCAGGCCCACGACCGGGAAATTCGGTTGTGGGCTTACGTTTTGTTCCAAATTAACACGGTCAGAATTCTCTACCTGCTGTGGAGTTTGAGGAATATGTGCTTGACCCCAATGTGTTTATGACCTGGGACCAACTGTTTGCTTTGATTCCTGGAAGAATTGAGGAAAGACTAAGAGAACTCGAAGTATGACATTGAATCCGTTTTTGATGTGAATGAAGAGGTGGAGTTATTTCAATGGATAATTTGATTTTCTTTATGATAATTTCTCGTTCGTCATTTTACATATGTATATAATAAAAGTGCTTCATCATCCGTATGGGTGATGAGGCACTTTTTGTTGACCCGAGAGTCTAATCGCATTTAAAAATGAGATCCATAAATCGGTTCGCTGCCAGGGAAATCGGCATATTCCGCTTTGTCATGATGCCTACATGGGATGGAGGCAGGGGAACATCCAGCTGAATTTCGAAGAGAGAGCCTTCCTCCAGCTCTTTGGAAATAAACTCACGGGTTACATACGATATGCCCAATCCTCGACGTGCAAATTCAATTAACAAATCCACACTGCCGACTTCAATCTCGGGTTTGAGTGTATAGCCATAGCTGTTGAACAATTCCGTAATCGCCATCCGCACCCGGCTGTTCCGGGAGAAGAGAATCAATTGATGCTCCAGGAGCATCTCCAGTGTCATGACTTTATCCTTCAGCTGAGCATAACGTTCACCCGCAACAAAGCAGTCCTTGAGCTGAATACTTTCCCGAACTTCCAGCTGCGGATCAACGATGGGCATTCGAACAACACCCAGATCAATTTTTCCTTCTTTCAGAAACGTGATGACTTCCGGCGTTGTTCCATGACTCAGATGCAGCTTGATGTTAGGATATAGGACATGAAATTCTTCCAGATATGCCAGCATGTAATGCTTAAACAATGAATCACTGCCGCCAATCCTCAGTTCTCCGTTGTCTAAACTCTTCAGGGCGGCCATTTTCTCCTCCGCCAGCGAGATCAGAATCTGGGATTGTTCGATATAGGAATACAGACTGACACCTTCCTGTGTCAGTGCAACTCCCTTGGAATTCCGGTAAAACAACGTGAGGCCAAAGCTTTCCTCCAGCTGTTTGATAGCATGGCTAACGCTTGGTTGAGTGATATATAGCGCTTTGGCAGCTTGAGTCAAACTTCCTGTTTTGGCAGCCCAGTAAAATACCTTATATAATTCATAATTTGTTGTCATAGATATGGTCTATAGCTCCTGTGAAATATATTAATTACTTGTATGGCTATGAAACGTATTATAGTGTAACTACAGCAAAGATACCAGAGTTACTTGGAAGGAGAACAGTGAGATGGAACCAACGACCATTATTTTATTTGGTGCGACTGGCGATTTAGCCAAAAGAAAAATATATCCAGCCTTATATAATTTATACATTGAGCAGAAACTCCCGGAATCCTTCTCGCTGATTGGCTTGGGACGCAGAGAGTGGTCTGATGAATTCTTTCAGGCACAAGTGGAAAAATCATTGAATGAATTTTCCAGACGCCCGGCCGATCCTAAAGTTGTGAAGTCATTCGTGCAGGCTTTCCGCTATAGTGTATTGAATATAAGCCATAAGGAAGATTATATAGAGCTGTTAAAATTGGTTGAACAGAGAGAGGCTGAACTTGGCATTCCATCCAATCGTTTATTTTATCTTTCGGTTGGTCCAGAATTCTTTGAACCGATTGCAGCGAACATTCAGGAAAGTGGACTTGGATCTACAGCGGGCTGGAAACGTCTTGTGATCGAGAAGCCATTTGGTCATGATCTGCAATCGGCTCGTGATCTGAATCGCAAATTAAGCGAGGCGTTTACCGAAGAAGAGATTTATCGAATTGACCATTATTTGGGCAAACCGATGGTACAGCGTCTTGAAACCCTGCATCAAAGCAATCCGATCATGAAGGCACTGTGGAACAACCGCTACATCTCCAATGTGCAAATCACCGCTAATGAGACTGTTGGTGTGGAAGAACGGGCATCCTATTATGACCATGTAGGCGCCGTGCGGGACATGTTCCAGAATCATATGCTGCAATTGCTCATGATGATGGCGATCCAGCTTCCGTATAACAGCACCACGGAAAAAGTCGGTTTGAAGAAAAAGCACATCATGGAATCGATACAGCCTTTGCAAAAGCAAACTGTGGGTGCAAGTGTTATTCGCGGACAGTATGCTGAAGGAAACATTCAAGGCAAATCCGTTAGCGGATATGCAGCTGAACCGGGTGTTGCCGAGAATACGATGAATGATACTTTTATTGCTGCAAAATTACAGATTGATGACTTCTTCTGGCGCGGAGTACCTTTCTATATCCGTACAGGCAAACGAATGAAGGAGAAATCAACTCGTATCGTCATTGAATTCAAGGAACCATCCGGACAGGCCAACGTGGTTAACGGTTCCAAACCGAACCTGCTTGTGATTGAGATGAGCCCTGACCAGAGCATGACACTGCAGCTGAATGCGAGCGACCCGCAAAACAAAGGAGAGTTCAAGCCGGTTCATATCGATCTGTCACCAGATCGTGAGGATCTGGCCGAAGCTTATGAGAACTTGATTCATGATGCATTGCATGGAGATCCAACGTTCTTTGCCCACTGGGATGAAGTAGAACTGTCCTGGGCATGGGTGCAACCTATCTTGGATGCTTTCCAGGAGAATTTGCTCCCACTTCATTTGTACCCTGCAGGAAGCTATGGACCTGTAGAGTCGGATGCTATGCTGGCTGCCGAAGGGCACCACTGGTGGTTTGATCAACCTGCCGATCAGCAGGCCGAAGTTGCAACTGAAATTCCTATGGCTGTTAATGCAAACCTGTAACATCAAAAAAACAAACATATCCCTTGGAGGTAATTGAATATGAAATTTTTCATCGATACAGCAAACTTGGTAGACATCAAAAAAGCGTATAAAATCGGCGTACTGTCCGGTGTAACAACAAATCCGTCATTGGTAGCCAAAGAAGGCGTGAAATTTGAAGACCGCATTGAAGAAATTTTGCGTGAGGTACCTGAAGTTGAATCCGTATCTGCGGAAGTAACACCAGATGCGATCACAGCCGAAGAGATGATTGCTCAAGCTGACGAACTGATCAAAATCAATAACAACGACAAAAACATCACAATCAAGCTGCCAATGACACTTGCAGGACTGGAAGCTTGCCGTTACCTGACCAAAAAAGGTGTAAAAACTAACGTAACGTTGATCTTCACAGTGAACCAGGCGCTGCTTGCTGCTCGTGCCGGTGCAACATATGTATCCCCGTTCCTGGGACGTCTCGACGACATCTCCGAAGATGGCGTGCAATTGGTTGCCAAAGTTGCTGAGCTGTTCCGTACACATAACCTGGATGCACAGATTATTGCGGCTTCTGTAAGACATCCGGACCACGTTACACGTGTAGCAATGGCTGGAGCACATATTGCTACTGTGCCATTCTCCGTCATTGAACAAATTTCCAAACACCCGCTGACAGATCAAGGTATGGATAAGTTTGCAGCTGACTGGAAAAAAACGGTTCAGTAATAAGGATTGTTGATCTCGAATTTTAACCTACTATATATAAAGAGTATTGGGAGGACATAATGAGTAAACAACAGATCGGTGTCATCGGACTTGCAGTAATGGGTAAGAACCTTGCTCTCAATATTGAAAGCAAAGGATTCTCGGTAGCGGTTTTTAACCGTTCCCCTGAGAAAACGAACGATCTCTTAAAAGAAGCTGAGGGCAAAAACCTGACAGGTGCGTTCACCATTGAAGAGTTCGTAGCTTCTCTGGAATCCCCACGCAAAATCTTGATTATGGTTCAAGCGGGTAAAGCAACGGACGCTACGATTGAACAACTGCTGCCACACTTGGACGAGGGAGACATCATCATTGATGGAGGGAACGCATACTTCCCTGACACCCAACGTCGCAGCAAAGATCTGGAAGCCAAAGGTTTCCGCTTCATCGGTGCGGGTGTATCCGGTGGGGAAGAAGGCGCATTGAAAGGCCCAGCAATCATGCCGGGCGGACAACAGAGTGCATATGAGCTTGTTGAACCAATCCTGACAGCCATTTCGGCTAAAGTGGGCGACGATGCTTGCAGCACATATATCGGACCAGATGGTGCTGGACACTATGTTAAAATGGTGCACAACGGTATTGAATACGGGGATATGCAGTTGATCGGTGAAGCGTATCACTTGCTCAAAGACGTGCTGAATGTTTCTGTTGAAGAACTGCATGAGATCTTCTCCGAATGGAATCAGGGTGAGCTGGACAGCTACCTGATCGAAATCACCGCAGACATCTTCTCCAAATACGATCCGGAAACGGGTAAACCAATGGTTGATGTCATTCTGGATGCAGCCGGACAAAAAGGAACAGGAAAATGGACTAGTCAAAGCGCGCTGGATCTGGGCGTACCTTTGTCCATGATTACGGAATCCGTATTCTCCCGCTTCCTGTCTGCGATGAAAGACGAGCGTGTGGCAGCGAGCAAAATCCTGAATGGACCTGCAACTGAAGCATTCTCCGGTGACAAAAAAGCATTCATTGAGAATGTGCGCAAAGCGCTGTTTGCAAGTAAAATCGTATCCTACGCACAAGGCTTTGCCCAAATGCGCGCTGCTTCGGACGAGTACGGCTGGGATTTGAAATATGGCAACATCGCGATGATCTTCCGTGGTGGCTGCATCATCCGTTCGCAGTTCCTGCAAAACATCAAGGAAGCATATGACAAAGACGCAGAACTGAAAAACCTGCTTCTGGATCCATACTTCCAAAACATTGTTGAATCCTACCAAGGCGCATGGCGTGAAGTCGTTGCTGCTGCGGTAACTCAAGGAATTCCGGTTCCTGGATTCTCCAGCGCGTTGTCCTACTATGACAGCTACCGTACAGAGCGTTTGCCTGCGAACTTGTTGCAAGCACAACGTGACTACTTCGGGGCTCACACCTTCAAACGTGTGGACAAAGAAGGTTCATTCCACTTCCAGTGGATGGATACCAACGAATAATTCGTAATGTATGAACAGCCGACCCTGTGTCCGTTCATGAGTTCAACTCATGTTTGGATACAGGGTCGGCTTTTTTGTGCTGCATGTGATTAATGTATTCCTATTAATGTCCGTTTATGAATGCTTGGAATTTAAGTATCAACAAATTGTAATAAAATGTACGTATCTATGATTCTAAACAGATGTTTTGACCCCCTTAACTACGTTATACTTGTTCAAACGGATAGGAAGCTTTCTAACTGAATTCAGCAATCAACTTATTGACGTGGAGGTTAACCGGGGCATGTTTGTACTTACAGGCATATTGTTTTTGATTGTATATGGTTTATTAGTGTTTTACATAGGGCGGAGCGGCTGGAGCTGGATGAAGCCTGTCGTCTCAGCGAGATTCCGTTGGTTTTACATCGTTGTGCTTGTCTTCTTTGCAGTATCCTTCATCCTGGCACGGTTGTTTGGAAGTTTCTCCTTCCTGAGCATAATCGGCTCATACTGGCTGGCTATCTTCTCATTGCTGTTAATGATCTTGCCGGTTGTTCATTTGACGTTATGGATTCTTAGACTGACAAGAATTCCAAGACATCATGCCCACAAATGGGCGGGTGTGGTTACACTTGTATTGTTGCTGTCTACACTGGGTTACGGTATCTATAACGCCTATAGTCCAGTTGTCAGGCAATATAATATTCAGATTGATAAAAAAGTGGAAGGTGTCGACAGCCTCAACATAGTTATGGCTGCAGATATGCACTTCGGACTGCTGTCTGGTCCTGCACACGCCAAACGTATGGTGGAGGAAATTAACGCACTGAAGCCAGATCTAGTGCTATATCCTGGTGATATTATCGATGACAACTTGGATATGTACCTCAAGAGTGGGATTGCGGATATTATCAGTGGCATTCAGGCTCCTTATGGAGTATATGCCTCACTGGGTAATCACGATAAATTCAATGGTCCGATCGAGGATTTAATTGCCGCACTGGAGAAGAGTAATATGCAGGTCCTGTATGATGAAAAGATTACCCTGGACGATAAGATTACTCTGATTGGGCGTAAAGACCGGACCGAGAAGGATCGGGCAGAAGTAGCAGCGTTGATGCAGGATACAGACCTGAGCAAGCCTGTGCTAATGATGGATCACCAGCCTTATGATTTGGATATTGCGGAGCAGAATCATGTGGATTTGGTTGTGTCCGGTCATACCCATCGAGGTCAGATCGCACCCGCTCAGTTTATTACTAAGGCCATATACGAGAATGATTGGGGTTATCTGCAAAAAGGGTCTATGCACTCTATCGTGACCTCTGGATATGGCTTCTGGGGTCCTCCGATTCGCACGAGCAGTCGATCCGAGATTGTACAGATTAACGTAACCTTCCAACAGAAATAAGGTTGTTGGCCTGAGCGAGTGGTGTAAATAGGCTACAATTTTTCTGCTTAAATCGCTGTATCTGACTCACTTCGCGCATTGCTAGAGGGAAGTGAGTTAGCGAAGCAGCCCGAAAATCTTATCCACATGTGGACAGGTTTCTGGGCTGCTTTGTTGTTGATCTCCCCAACAACGGTAGCAGCAGCTTTTTTTGTAAAAGATGGCTTCATAACATCGATGATGATATACTGTGATCCTATTGGAGGGGATAAAGATGAAGAAACCTATTATTGCTGTAGATA
Organism: Paenibacillus sp. 1A_MP2; assembly: GCF_052244825.1. Lineage (NCBI taxonomy): Bacteria > Bacillati > Bacillota > Bacilli > Caryophanales > Paenibacillaceae > Paenibacillus > Paenibacillus sp. 1A_MP2. Next base: position 3,192,434 of record NZ_JBQQCS010000001.1, read on the forward strand.
TGGATGATACGATATGTCATCTGGTCAAGCGAGCCATATACCACAATAACATCAACTTTCCAACTCATCCGCTGCGATACGAGGATATGGTGCACTGGGATACATCCCATATTCGCCATCCGGAATGTACACATGATGTATTTTACGGTCGGCCAGGACTGTTTGAGGAACTGGAGATTTATGACGAATATGTGGTGGAAGAGGTGGAAAAGCTCCATCTAGCCTATGATCTGCTTATACTAACGGCGGCTGAACCCAAGACAGTTGTTGAGAAGTGGAATTGGCTCCAGAAGCATATGACATACATATCTCCAGAACAGTTTATAACCTGTAAACGGAAGAATCTGATTAATTTCGATTTGTTAATTGATGATGGAGCGCATAACCTGATACCTGCGATGAATGACGGAAAAAAAGTCATTTGCATCCCTCATCCATGGAATGTAAACGAGCGGGAGCAACATCAGTTTCCGTTAATGACCTCATGGAAAGGTGCAAAGGCATATGTGGATCGTCTGCTTGAAACAGAACATGAGCAGAGCAAGCTAGAATCGGTAAAGAGATGAACCCAGGGAATGGAGCAGAAGGCAGGAACACTTAATTCGATGGTTTAGCTCTGAAGTTCCTGCGATAACCCTGCGGGGTTTCTCCCGTAATGCGTTTGAAGACGGCGTAAAATGAATCTACATCCCGGTAGCCTACAAGTTCAGCAATTAAACTGACTTTATGTTGTGAATTCTTCAGCAATTCACAGCTTTTTGTATGCGCAAATGTTGCAGATAGGCACCAAACGTCCGCCCGGTGTGGGTCACGAACATACGTCCAATATGTCTTTGACTCCAACCGGAGATATTCACGAGTTCGCTTAGACGGATTCGTTCGTTAACATGTTGGTCCAGGTAATGAAGGATGTGTTCCATATCAGTTGTATTTTCCTTCTCATTGCAGGTGATTTGATGAATGTGTCTGTAGGTCGTTACGACGAGTTGACTAACGAGCGTATAAAGGATCGTGGATGAGCCGATTCCCGGAACGGCAGATTCGCGGTACAGCTTTACCATTAATTCTTCCATCCGTTGACTGTAATCAGTGATAGATACATAAGGAACCCGATTCTTTTCCAGATCTGTCAGATGGTTTCGAATCTCTGCCTCCTGAATAATGATGGACAGGGTGTGGATCAGTTCAGAATTGAACAGACAGTTATAGATAATCAGTGGATGCTCTGATACATTCGCTGTAGCCGGACGGAATACATGAGGAACGCCAACCGGAATGACAAACAGCATACCTTTGTGTACCGGAATAATATCTTCACCGATGTGATGAAAGCCCTTTCCTTCTGCCACGTAACTGTATTCAACAAATTCATGTGCGTGAAAGGGAACCACAAAATCCTCGGAACACCGGTTCACGAACAGCTTCAGATTATTCTGGAAAAAGGATTCGCTCTTGAACAGCTGGACGGTAGAATTCATAAGATAGCCTCCTCCGTTGAGAATGACCAGATAACCGGGTTAAACAGTCCTCTTCGCCAGGTATTTCCGAATACAGAATCGATATAATTATATCGTAACCTTGAATTGGAAACCACGATGGAAAGGGATGTTTCTCTGATGTTGATTGTAAATCATCTGCGTTGTGAGTATAAAATAAATCCGATTGGACTAGATATCACGTCTCCCAGAATAAGCTGGCATTTGCAATCCGATCGCAGAAATTGTGTACAGTCAGCTTATCAAATTCAGTTGTCACGAACAGAAGATTTGGACCAGATTGAATGGGATTCCGGCAAAATGAGCTCTGACCAGTCCATTCATGTTGAACTGGATCATTGGGTACCCGAAGCACGAACCCGCTACTATTATCGCATTCGTGCCTGGGATCATGCAGGAGATGAATCGAACTGGTCGGAGACAGCGTATTTCGAGACGGGATTCATGGGTAGTAAAGATGCCTGGCAGGCGGATTGGATTACAGTAGATCCATCCTCTCAGCAGGAGGAGTCTTGCCCACGACTGCGTACCTTGTTTGAACTGAAAAAACCTGTTGCAGCGGCAAGAATATATGTAACTGCACTTGGATTGTATGAACTTCATCTGAATAATCAGAGAGTTGGCGAAGCATACTTCACCCCGGGCTGGACCAGTTATGGGAAGCGGTTGCAATATCAGGTTTATGATGTAACTGATCAGCTTCAGAATGGACAGAACCTACTCGGTGCTTATCTGGGTGATGGTTGGTATAAAGGACATTTGGGATGGGATAAGAGGCAGAAGATCTACGGAGCAGACCATGCTTTACTGCTGGAACTTCATGTTCATTATGGGGATGGTTCGGAGGAACGCATTGTATCGGATCAAGACTGGGAGAGCGCGCCCAGTGCCATCCGCATGTCGGATATCTATATGGGTGAAACGTACGATGCTCGCCTGGAGTCCGAGTGGACAGATTCATCCTCAACGCCATGGTCACCCGTACGTGTGCTGGATTATACGAAAGAGATCATTGTTGCTCAGGAGAATGTGGCGGTAATGCAAGTACAGGAGTTGAAGCCGATCGCTTTGCTGACAACACCTCAAGGAGAGCGTGTGCTGGACATGGGACAGAACATGGTCGGCTGGATGAGATTCAGCATTCAGGGTGAGTCGGGTCATACGGTTGAATTACGACATGCCGAGATTTTGGATCATGCAGGTAATTTCTATACAGAAAATCTCCGTAGTGCCACTCAGTGCATCCGCTATACGCTAAAAGGAAACGGTGTGGAGACGTATGAGCCGCATTTTACGTTTCAGGGATTCCGTTATGTGAAGCTCATCGGGTTCCCGGATCACGTTAACCTGGAGGATTTCACAGGAGTTGTGCTGCATTCCAATATGGAGTGTACAGGTCACTTCAAGAGCTCTAGTCCTTTGGTGAATCAGCTTCATCACAATATATTGTGGGGGCAAAAAGGAAACTTTCTCGACGTTCCGACAGACTGTCCACAGCGGGATGAGCGACTAGGCTGGACAGGAGATGCACAGATGTTTATACGCACGGCCTCCTATCTGATGAACACAGCACCTTTCTTTACCAAATGGCTGCGGGACCTGGAAGCCGATCAGGGAGAAGATGGAGGTATTCCCTTCTTTGTTCCTGATCTGAGGAGTCCGATGTCTGAGGGATGGGGAGACACCAATCATTCTTCTGCCGCCTGGGGAGATGCTGCTGTCATCTGTCCATGGACGATCTACGAGATGTATGGGGATGTTAGGCTGTTGGCTGAGCAATATGACAGCATGAAACGCTGGATTAATTACATTCATGCTCAAGGGGAGAATCCTTACTTGTGGAATACAGGTTTCCACTTTGGCGATTGGCTCGGGCTGGATTCCAAGCCGGATAGCTATATCGGGGCCACAGACAAGGATTTCATAGCGACAGCATTTTATGCCTACTCTGTTTCTCTTACACGGAAAGCGGCAGAGGTGTTGGGGAAGAAGGAAGATGCAGTGTATTATGATAATCTTCATGACAACATTGTTGCTGCATTTCAGGATGAATTCGTGACACCTGCGGGCAAACTTGCCGTCCCCACACAGACAGCGGATGTACTTGCTTTGCATTTTGACCTCTTGGATGCTACAGCTCGGAAACGTACCATTGATCAATTGGGGAAACTGGTTGCGGACGCAGGGAACCATCTGACCACCGGTTTTGTGGGAACACCTTATCTGAATCCGGTACTGAGTGATACGGGACATCATGATCTGGCCTATACGCTACTCTTTCAGGAGGATTATCCATCTTGGTTATACCAAGTGACACAAGGTGCGACTACAGTGTGGGAGCATTGGGACGGAATCCGGGAGGACGGAAGTCTGTGGAGTGCTGATATGAACTCATTCAACCATTATGCATATGGAGCCATAGGAGAGTGGTTATATCGTTACGTTGCAGGGATTAATACGGATGAACATCAGCCTGGATTCCGGATTGTGCACATCAAGCCCAAACCAGGACCTGGACTGGAGTGGGTGGAAGCAAGTTTCGAGACGATGTACGGTTGTGTGACATCAAACTGGTATCGTCTTGAACATAACGAGATGGAAGTTCATGTGACGTTTCCTGCCAATACAACGGGTACAATCCTTCTTCCTGGAGCAGATGTACAGACCGTTCGGGAGAAAGGGAAAGCTTTGGACCAAGTAGCGGGTATTCATGATTTTCAAGCGCAGGGAACCGATGTACGAATTGCGCTGGGATCAGGAAGCTATCAATTCACTTACAAGATGCTTGGAGCGGATCAGGAAGTCTATGCACAACAGACGGAATCAGTATAACGGGTATGATTAGAGGAATCCGCCAACAGGATCGTGAACTAATATAGTAGCGAAAGCTGGACCTGAGTAGAGGATCTGCATACGCAGGTTCTCTTTTTATACTTGGATAAAGATACTGTTCTTCAGAAGAAACCGTTCTTCAGATCGATAAGAGGATCATAAGTTATTAATGCAATGAAGGGAGATTAATCAATTTGACGAGTGGAAAAATACTGGGCATTGCATACAATGTCATTCCTGTGACAAATGTAGAGCAGTCAGCAGCATGGTTTGTGAACCATTTTGGATTCAATATCAGGCAGCCTAGAGAAGGCTATATTAGCCTATTTAGAGACAATAGACCGATTCTCGATTTGATTGAAAGTGATCATGATTCCAGAGCCGTATTTCAAGTGAGGCAGAAAAAGAGATGGGTAATCACTTTTTTTACTGACGATATCATCAAACTCCATACTGAACTCACTGCTGGTCATGTCCGTGTTGGCAAAGTTAGTGATGAGGGTGTATACGGGAAGTTTTTTACTTTCGAGGATTTGGACGGTAATCTGTTCGACGTCTGGGAGCATCATGACTGTGAATTAGTATATTAGGTTGAAATAGCTGGGCAATCAATATGAGTGAGGAGGACGTGCGTAAAATGAGCAAAGAAAAAGTTAGACTAATCAAACCTTCAGCAGAATATAAAGAAACGTATATGGCATTTTATGAAGACTGGGTTGCAAGCGGAGAATCGATGGTACCGTGGGTCATTTCGAAAGAGCCCTACCCTTTTGAAGGGATGTTAGCTTTTTTGGAACGTAGTGAACAAGGCATTAATATACCGGAAGGCTGGGTTAGGGACAGTACATATTGGCTCGTGACGGAAAGTGATCGAGTGGTTGGAGCCGTGAATATACGACATGAGCTGAATGAGAAGCTGTTTCATAGCGGAGGACATATTGGTTACGGGATTCGTCCAGGCGAGCGGCAAAATGGATACGGTGCCGAAATCCTCAAGCTGTCCTTGGAAATCACGAAAGATCTCGGGATCACGAAAGTGCTGGTTGTATGTGACGCGCACAATGAGGCATCCAGAAGAGTTATTCTTCGTAACGGAGGGATTCAGGATCAAGACTATGTTGAGCCTGATGGGAATATCGTAGAGCGGTTCTGGATAGGTGATGTCGAATAATGTTGAGAAATGTTGTGATTTAACGAAAATAATATGGATTATGATTGTAATACCCACGTCTGCTGATTTAAAATAAAGGGTAGAATCTGGATTGCGGCCGGAAACTACCATTCTATCAGGCATAAGTGAGGTTTTATTATGAATCATCCGGTTAATCGGCCCGGCGTATTGAGTATCTGGATCTCTATCGTGCTTTTGCAATCATGGCTGTGGTTGCTATTCATGCGACTTCAACGGCAGTTGCCCATTATCCCAAGCACACGCTGGATCATGACTTTTATTATTTTTGGAACAGCTTTCTGCAATTCGCCGTACCCGCATTTCTGTTCCTCTCCTCGCTGGTGTTGTTCTACAATTACAGCTCCAAGATGAAGGAAAAGGGCTGGATGCCCACTTTTTATAAAAAGCGATTATTTTATGTTTTTGTGCCTTATCTGGCTTGGTCACTCATTTATTTTATCGTCAAGCAGTGGCTAGCAAACAAAGAGCCTTTGGCACATGTGAAGCAGTTCTCGGAGCAATTGTTAACCGGTACTGCACACACGCATCTATATTTTTTTCTAATTATTTTGCAATTTTATGTGGTATTTCCACTGCTTCTTTCGTTAACACGTTATCGTTTATTTAATCAATATTTACCGTTGTTCTTTATTGCGGCACAGGCAGTTTTTTACGCCCTGCATCTGCAGTTTCATTTCTCACGGATGGGGAGTTTGCTGCCAAGTTACTTGATTGTTATTGGATTCGGTGCCTGGATTGGGTTGAACTTCGATGCAGCAATGAAGAAACTGTTCTCCTACCGTTATGTGTTGATCGCTGCATTGTTGAGCGGAGGGGCCGTCTTTATTTATGGCAACACATATGTAAAAACGACTTTCGCCGCATCTCCGGCGCTAACCTATACGCTGCTATTTCTTTTCCGTAATCTGTTTACTCTTTCGGCCTGCTTGCTCTTGTTAATGACATGTGAACGAATGGGCGCTTGGAAACAGAGCAGATCTAATCGGGCAACTCGCATTTTGAACTCTTTGGGCACGGTGGCGTTTGGTGTATTCTTAATACACCCATTAGTACTGTTGTTCTGGAGAAGAGAACTCACCGTGGAGCTCGCTCCACATTTTAGCCTTGGCATTATGCTTTCTTATGTTGTAGCAATACTGCTCTCATGGATTATTGCCATGGGACTCCGACGTATGAAGTGGGGATGGGTTCTGATTGGACGTTAATGTGGGCACACTGTGAAACGATGAATATAAAGTAAAACCGAAAGAGAGATTTCAAGCCCTGAACTTTCAGTGGATGGCTTGAAATCTCTTTTTATTTGTCCACGAGGCGTTATTATGGATTAATGTCCATAAAATTCAAGTAATGGAATACATGTAACTGAAGTCAGGAGTGGTGGAATGAAGTTTATCATTATTTTTGGTCCACAGGCTGTAGGGAAAATGACGGTTGGTCAGGAATTGGAGAAGATCACTGATCTGAAATTGTTTCACAATCATATGACGATTGAACTGGTGTCGCCCTATTTCAGTTATGGTACGCCTCAAGGAAAGAGGCTTGTTAACCTGTTCCGTCAGGAGATTTTTGAAGAAGTGGCGAGGAGCGAGCTGCCCGGTTTGATTTTTACATTTGTATGGGCTTTCGATATGAAAGAGGATTGGGATTACATTCGAAAAATCAGTGCGTTGTTCGAGTCCGGAGGTGCTGAGGTATGCTATGTTGAACTGGAAGCTGATTCGACGGAACGTCTGGTTCGTAATAAAAGCCCACATCGGCTGCTGCACAAAGCAACGAAGCGGAATGTCGAATGGTCCGAGCAGGATCTGATTTCGAGCATGGAGAAATATCGATTGAATTCAGAGCCCGGAGAAATTACGCACGAGCATTATTTTCGAATCAATAACACGCATAAGAGTGCGACAGAGGTTGCTCAACTCATCCAAGAACGATTCAAACTGTAATTGAAAGAGGAGGCGAAAAAGGCATGTACTTTATTTTGGCTTTAGTAGTAGGAGTTGTTCTCTGTCTTCTGTTCCCATATGGTACGATTCTGGCAGGTGCTATTATATTTGCACTTGTTGCAGACAATTATCGTCAGACCATGAGTATGCGCGAGGATATTCGATCCATCAAGCATCATCTGGGACTGATGAACAAGGGTGAAGCGGAAGAATACAAGATAGATGAACAGTTGACTAATGTCGAACACTTGGATTCGGATCAGTTGAAAGTAATTAATCGCAGGATTGAAGCAGAGTTGGAGAAGGAAAGCCGCAACAATAAATCATGATGAAACGATTACACGAAAAGGGGGACATGAATGACTATTCATATAGATAATACTGAAGAATACGATAACCCTGCGTTATACGATCAGGAGAATAATGCATACCTTGAAGATGTGAAATTCCTTTCCCAATGGGCTGCATATACGGAGGGCGTGATTATTGATATCGCATGTGGTACAGGAAGAGCGACTATTCCATTAGCAATGGAAGGTCACCGTCTGGTTGGTATAGATATCCATCAAGGTATGTTAGAGGAAGCCAGAAACAAGACAGCTGATCTCCAGGTAGCTATTGAGTGGGTGGAACAGGATTGTACCAAACTGCAATTAAATGTGGTAAGCAGGCTGATCTACTCCATTGGCAATTCGTTTCAACATTTCCTGACCAATGAAGCCCAGGATGGATTGTTATCCTCAGTGAACAAGCATTTGGAGATGGGAGGTCTCTTTATTTTTGGTACACGCTTCCCGAGCACAGAGGAATTGTTGCAACCTCCGATTGAAGAATACTGGAGAAGCTATGTCGATAGTGAAACCTATAATGCTGTCGATGTATATACCGTCAGCCGATATGATTCAGTCCAGCAGATCCAGCACTATACTACAACAAGGAAGACGAAGGATGGAAATGGAAATATCATTAGTGAAAAAGGGACCAATATCCGTTTAAGATATACATATCCCCAAGAGATGGAGCGTCTATTACGTACAAATGGATTCAAAATACTACATCTCTACAAGGATTGGCATGGTACACCGCTAACTGAAGAATGTTATGAAATGATATATGTCTGTCAAAAATGTGAGCAAAGCGTGACGAAATAAAAATAATTAATTTTTTGTATGAAATTTTTCATTATTCGGACACATGAAGCCCTCTAAAATAAAGGGCTTTTTTTGTATATTTTTGATCCGAATTCAACTTGATTTTAAGAAGCATATAAATAAAAAAAAGGTAAATAAGTGCAAGCGTTTTCTGTCTGAAATGAAGCGGAATTATTTATGAACGTATCTATCAATTTTGGCTTCTATGCACAAAGTCAAGGGCCAGTAAAAGGTGTCTAATACAGACAGGTATTGAAATTAAGGAATTGGCGTTCCGGGTGTCAAGTATAATTCTCTGGATAAGGCGTCATGCTAAGGGAGTGGTCTTGATGGAAAGGCAGGAAAATACAGCTTGATTATACGCAAACAGAAAAAAATACAAAGCAGCTGAACAGATTCATTTAGACGTTCAACATGTGGTTTGTTAGCGATAAGGCATCATCGATTTTTTTGTTGCACATTGTAGAAAAATGTAATACCATGAACGCACATTAGTTAATATTGAAGTGAAAAGGCAAGGCCAGTGACCTCGTTGAAGGTACGGTTTGCCTTTTTCTGTATATTGGAGTGGATAAAGTGAAGATCGAGAAGGTGTTAAACAATAATGCTGTAGTTGCGATTAAAGACGAACGTGAGGTTATTGTCATTGGACGGGGCATTGCTTTTCAGAAGCGAGCTGGCGATGATGTGTCCGAGCAGCATATTGATAAGATATTTACTTTACAGAATGAAGATATCCAGGAAAATTTCAAGGCATTAATCGCGAGCATACCACTGGAATACATGAAAGTGTCTGAGGAGATTATTGCCTATGCCAAGCTGAAGCTGGGGAAAAAGCTCAACGAGAGCATCTATCTGCATCTGACAGATCATATTCATTTTGCCATTGAACGTTATCGTAACCATCTGCCTATCCGTAATGGATTGCTTTGGGAGACCAAGCAGCTTTACAAGGATGAATATGAGGTAGGGCTGGAAGCGCTGAATATGATTTGTGATCAGTTTGGTGTGCTTTTGCCGGAAGATGAGGCGGGTTTCATGGCACTTCATTTTGTAAATGCGGCACTAAACGAAGAGATGCCTAACATCCGAAGCATGACTCAAGTGATGCAGGAGATTTTGACGATTATTAAATATCATTTCAAAATGGACTTTGACGAGAACTCACTGAATTATTATCGATTTGTGACCCATCTGAAGTTTTTCGCCCAACGGCTGGTGAAAGGCAAGCATTACAAGAGCAACAACGACGATGAGTTATTTGAGATGATTCAGAAGAAGTATCCTGAAGCGCACAAGTGCTCGGAGAAAATTCGAAAATTCATTGAAAATAACTACACGTATCAACTGACTAACGAAGAAATGATGTACTTAACCATTCATATCGAACGCGTGGTACATGCCACATCAGAGTAACGATATTACAAAATAAAGATTCTTAAAAAAACGCTTGCAAAAGTTCAGAAGTTATTATATTATGAATTCATAAAGTAAGCGCATACATCAATCGGATTGTAACTGTTCAATCAGGCAATTCCGATACTTCCGACCACTCTGGGTCCGTAAAGATGGGTTGCAACTTACTTTAAGATGAAGTTGTTAGTGTAACAACTGAATATCGCTGTGTACAGCCTTACAGGGTTGCAACCGTTAAGGGCAAAACCTGAATTGCTGAATAACATGACTTATTTCCGAATTATCGGGAACGTTATGTATGTTCAGTAGTTCAGGTTTTCTTTGTTTCACAAGCATCGGGAGTCTACTTAGAGAGGGAGAATTACTATGAACTACGATCAACTGGCCAAAGACATCTTGTCTGGTGTAGGGGGAGCCAAAAACGTAAACAGTGTATTCCATTGCGTAACCAGATTGCGTTTCAAACTCAAAGATGAAAGCGTTGCTAAAACGGAGGAACTTAAAAATCTGCCAGGTGTTATTACCGTTATGCAGAGTGGTGGACAGTATCAGGTCGTTATCGGCAATGAAGTGCCGGATGTATATAAAGCAGTTGTTAAGGCAGGTAATCTGCCTGCTGAAGGACAGGTTGCAGAGGAACAGGAAGATTTGGGTAACAAGGGAGTTTGTTCAGTCGTTTTATCGACATGATCTCTGGTGTATTCACACCTCTGCTCGGACTACTCGCTGCGACAGGGATGATCAAAGGTTTTACAGCGATGTTTATATCCTTTGGATGGATAACGAATACATCAGGAACGTACCATCTGTTGAATGCAACGGGTGACTGTCTGTTCTACTTCTTCCCGGTATTCCTTGGTTATACTGCGATTAAGAAATTTGGCGGATCACCGTTCCTGGGTATGGCGATTGGAGCTACGCTGGTTTATCCAACGCTATCCGGGTTATCTACGGGAGATCCACTGTACACCCTGTTCGCAGGTACATTGTTTGAATCACCCATTCACATTACGTTCCTGGGCATTCCTGTTATTCTGATGAACTATTCATCATCGGTTATTCCGATTATTATCGCTACATTCTTTGCTGTAAAAATAGAGAGATTCTTCAAAAACGTCATTCCTAAAGTGGTTAGTACGTTCCTGGTTCCATTCTTTACATTACTTGTTATTGTTCCAGCAACATTCCTTGTAATTGGTCCAATCTCTACTTGGGCAGGTCAATTGATCGGTGCAGGAGCAACAGGCATCTATGAATTAAGCCCGCTCGTTACAGGTTTGGTCATCGGTGGTTTGTGGCAAGTGTTTGTACTGTTCGGTCTCCACTGGGGATTGGTGCCGGTTATGCTTCTAAACCTGAGCACGTCTGGATCCGATCCGGTGGTAGCGATGTCGTTTGCCGCTTCCTTTGCTCAAATTGGTGCAGTATTGGCTGTCATGTTAAAAACGAAAAATGCCAAATTGAAATCGTTAAGTATTCCAGCCTTCATTTCAGGTATTTTCGGAGTCACCGAGCCAGCCATTTACGGCGTGACGCTTCCGCTGAAAAAACCGTTTATCATGAGCTGTATTGCAGGTGGTATTGGTGGAGCCATCTTAGGGTTCTTCGGGTCTAAAATGTACATGTTTGGTGGACTTGGCGTATTCGGGTATCCAACCTTTATCAACTCAGCCACTGGCGTTGATTCCGGATTCTACATGGCACTTGTGGCAACAGCGGTTGCGTTCATACTTGGTTTTGTTCTTACCTACATCGTTGGATTCAAGGACAAAGTAGAAGCAACGCCAGTGTCTGCTCCAGCACCTGTGCTTGATCCAAATCCGAACAACAGATTCGAAATTTTCAGCCCAATGGCTGGTGAAGTGGTTGAACTGAAAGAAATCAACGACGTTACATTTGCTGGCGAGCATATGGGTAAAGGGATCGCCATCCGCCCAACCAGCGGCAGAGTGGTATCCCCGATTAATGGAGTTGTGCAAACCGTGTATCGTACGAAACATGCCATTGGATTGGTCACGGATGATGGTGTTGAGATGCTGATTCATATCGGACAGGATACGGTACAACTGAAAGGCCAACATTTCAATGCTCATGTGAAAGACGGCGACCGTGTAAATGTAGGGGATCTGATTATGGAATTCGATCTGCAAGCCATCAAGGATGCCGGATATGAGACGGTTACACCCATTATTATTACGAATACGTCGAATTATCTGGATGTCGTGGGAACCAAAGATGCCGTTGTGAATGAAAAAGACAAATTGCTTACAGTGCTCAGTTAATTGAATGTTTTCAATACGAATAGGAGGAATAGCCGATGTTTGAAAAATTAACAGCCTTCCCGGAGAATTTTCTCTGGGGAGGAGCAACGGCAGCGAATCAGCTTGAGGGAGCATATCTTGAGGGTGGCAAAGGATTGACTACCGTTGACCTGATTCCAACAGGTGCCAATCGATTCCCTATTGCGATGGGAAAGCTGGATTCTTATGACCCGAAAGCGGGGGAGTTCTACCCTTCCCATGAAGCAATTGATTTTTACCATCGGTATAAAGAAGACATTGCCTTATTCGCGGAAATGGGATTTAAGTGTTTCAGAATGTCCATTGCCTGGGCACGGATATTCCCAAATGGTGATGATGTTGAGCCGAATGAGGCAGGATTGCAATTTTACGATGATGTCTTCGACGAATTATTAAAATACAATATTGAACCCGTGGTCACCATCTGTCATTTTGATGTTCCAGTGCATCTGGTCGAGACTTACGGCGGATGGAAAAACCGCAAGATGATTGGATTTTTCGAGACTTATGCAAAGACGCTGTTCAATCGTTACAAGGACAAAGTGAAGTATTGGATGACGTTTAATGAGATCAACATGCTGCTGCATCTACCATATATCGGCGCGGGTATTGTACTTCAGGAAGGCGAGAACAAAGACCAGGTTCTCTATCAGGCAGCCCATCATGAACTTGTGGCAAGTGCCCTTGTCGTTAAGGCTTGTCATGAAATAATCCCCGGTGCTCAGATCGGTTGTATGCTTGCTGCTGGGATGGTCTACCCTTACACATCCAACCCAGATGACGTATGGAAAGCGATGGAGCAGGATCGGGAGTCCTTCTTCTTCATCGATGTTCAGTCCAAGGGAGCTTATCCAGGTTATACCAAGCGTTTCTTCAGAGAACATGAGATCCTGATTGATATGCAGCCAGAAGATGAACATATTCTCTTGCAAAATACGGTCGACTACATCGGTTTCAGTTATTATGCCAGTCGCTGCACAAGCGCGGATCCAGAGATTTTAAAGGATTCGACGGAAGGCAATGTATTTGGCTCGGTGAAGAACCCTTATCTTCAAGCATCGGAGTGGGGATGGACGATTGATCCCAAAGGACTTCGGATTACATGTAACCAGCTGTATGATCGCTACGGTAAACCGTTGTTTATTGTGGAAAACGGACTTGGCGCTACGGATGTATTGCTGGACAATGACACCGTTGAAGATGACTACCGCATTGAATATCTGAATCGTCATTTTGCCGAGATGGCTGAAGCCATTCAGGATGGAGTTGAGCTTCTGGGCTACACCAGTTGGGGACCCATTGATCTGGTCAGCGCAGGTACCGGGGAGATGAAGAAACGGTACGGCTACATTTATGTAGACCGAAACAATGATGGGACGGGCACACTTCGCAGAGTGAAAAAGAAAAGTTTCCATTGGTACAAAGAGGTTATCGCCAATAATGGCGCGCAATATTTCTGATTTGAGGTGTTGCTGCTTTTGAATAGACAAAGAGCAGTCTCGTTGACACGGGATTGCTCTTTGCTTTTCAGGATGAATTTGACCCATGATGTGTGTGGTTTTTTAATTTTTTTGTTCGTGAACATAGAAGAGGCTTTGCTTAATCCAAACATCAACGGATGTAGATGCATTAGGGGACTTGCAGACTTTGATAGGCATTCAGTCGCCCATATGTCCAGTAGATCCCGGAGCCTGATACAGGTTCCGAAGCGAAGCATAATGCATCCCGAATCTGAGCATTCGTTTTGCCCTGTGCAGCCAGCAGAGCCGCTACTCCCGCTACATGGGGAGCAGCCATGGACGTTCCACTAAGATAAGCATAAGAGCCACCCAGGTATGTGGACAAGATGGAATCCCCTGGCGCAGCCATATCTACCCAGGATCCATAATTGGAGAAATTGGATTTGAGGTCGGAAGGATTGGTTGAAGCTACTGCAATGACGTTGGGATAAGACGCGGGCACGATCGGATACGAAGTATTATCATTACCTGCTGCTGCGATGATGACAGCGCCTCGATCCCATGCATACTGCACAGCAGCCTGAAGAAAGGCTTCTCCCGTAGGCCCGCCGAGACTCAGGTTAACGACTTGAATACCATTGTTGGCGGCGTAAACAAGTCCGTTTCCGACGTTGCCCGTTGTACCTTGTCCATTGTTATCGAGTACACGGAGCGGAACAATGGAAGCAAGCGGTGCAGCACCTGCAATGCCCACTCCATTGTTGGTAATGGAAGCGGCGATTCCGGCAACATGCGTGCCGTGCCCGTTACCATCTTCAGGGATATTGTCGTAATCAACATAATCATAACCAGGCAGGATCTTGCCAGCGAGCTCGGGGTGATTCAGTTGTACGCCTGTATCAATAATCGCGATTTTGACCGAACGGTTACTCTGGGAAATATCCCAGGCAGCGGGAGCATTGATTTTTTGCAGGTTATATTGGTATGGAAAAAGGGGTCATTTGGCGAAAACGATGACTGAAGATAATAGTTGGGTTCAGCGTGTTCGATCAGCACATGATTCTTGTAATGCTTTAACATACGGTGCATTTTCTTTCTTGATTCGATGCGATACCATCCCAGACCTTCATACGTTTCGGCTACGCTGCATTTTGCTTTTTTATGCAAGGTGTTTATCTCGTCGGCTGTCGTACCTTCCTTGAACTTAATTAACAACTGCTTTGGCGCATGGGGATGAAACTTCTTGGTTGCGCGTTTATCTTCCACATAGCGATAGACAAACCCCAACGCAAGCAGGACTGCAGCAGAGATCCCTAGCGATAACCACATATGTTCTTCCCCCTCGAATTTGATTGATGACACGCCTTATAGTATGCGAACCCTATCAGATCGCGCGGGCTTTCTTCTATTTTGGTTAGTAGCTTAGATAGATTGATAGGGAAGGTTAAATTCGGTAAGATGAGAAGCAGAGGGCGAACATGCGTCTAAATGGGTTCGTAGATGGAGTTGTCATCAGACTCGAATATAACGAATAAGGAATGTGGTTTTTTTGGCACAGTTTCAGATAAAACCGAGAGTTATCGCTATTCAGGAGCACCTGATGAATGATGCAATTGATTTTGCCATGCGTGTACGCAGAGAAGTGTTTCCAATGATAGATCATGAGAGAATACCTACTGACTTGGAGCAATTCAGAGAACATTATCTGGATTCAGCCGATACGATCTTTCTTGTTGCCGTCATGGAAGACAATCGGATTGTGGGTTCCATTGGTATCCTGCCGTATGATGGGCGCATCGAAGCAATGGCAGGACGATACCCTTCGCAGTCTACGGCGGAAATTGTGAAATGCTATGTGGATTCAGAGTATCGCAGATATGGCATCGGTTCACTTCTCGTGAGAGAACTGGAGAAGGTGGTGGCAGAACTGCACTATACAACGTTGTATTTACATACGCATCGCTTCTTGCCTGGGGCCGTCGATTTCTGGAAACGTCAAGGGTATACGGTTATTGCTGAGCAGGACGATGACTGGCAAACCGTACACATGGACAAGTCAGTAGGCCAGTTATTTCAACTAATATAAGCCTCAGCAAGAGACTGCAAGATGGAATGACTTGAAGTGTATGCGGATTCCTTTGTGGGCTGACACAGAAACAATGCCTGTCGGCACTCGCGGAAATTATAATGAAGTAGAATAGCTGGATTTTAAATGGTTTGATATAACATAGACAAGCTACATGATGGGGGCAAACGCAGATGAGCACAACGAATCGAAAGATTGTTTTTATAGATATTGATGGCACACTGGTAGATGATGACGGCAACATTCCGGTGTCTGCACAACAGGCGTGCAAACAGGCGCGTGAAAATGGACATCTGCTCTATTTATGTACAGGACGATCGAAGGCCGAAATCTATGATTCTATTTGGGACGTAGGATTTGACGGTCTGATCGGTGCCGGTGGAGGATATGTTGAGTTTGGTCAGGATGTGTTATATCACAAAAGGGTAACAGCTGAAGACGTTCGGCATATGGTCGATTTTTTCAATGAACATCAGATCGACTTCTACCTGGAATCCAATTCGGCCTTGTACGCCAGCGCCAATCTTCAATCTCATCTGGAACGTCGCATCTATGGTGATGTGCATAATGATCCCCATGCCAGAGAGAAAAAGAACAAAAGCCACATCCGTTTATTGCCGGGTTGACGTATGGCGAAGCGGATTTATACAAGGATGACGTAAACAAGGTTTGTTTTCTGGAAAGCTCTACGATTCCATTCGACCGGATCAAGCAGGAATTCGAAGGCAAATTCGAAGTCATTCAGTGCACCGTGCCCATCTTCGGTGAAGGCAGTGGCGAACTGATGATCCCGGGCATTCATAAAGCCATTGCTATTGCGGATTTGTTGGAGCATCTGGGTATGTCCCGTAAAGATACCCTCGCCA
Organism: Paenibacillus sp. 1A_MP2; assembly: GCF_052244825.1. Taxonomy (NCBI): domain Bacteria; kingdom Bacillati; phylum Bacillota; class Bacilli; order Caryophanales; family Paenibacillaceae; genus Paenibacillus; species Paenibacillus sp. 1A_MP2. Next base: position 3,209,176 of record NZ_JBQQCS010000001.1, read on the forward strand.
TCGGGGATGGCATGAATGATGCCGAGATGCTGGAGTTTTGCAACGTAGGGATTGCGATGGGAAATGCCAAGCCAGGTCTCAAAGCCATTGCAGATGATATAACCGGAACAATTGAAGAGGATGGTTTGTACCACAGTTTTGTGAAATATGGATTGATTGAGTTCTGATTAACCTTAAACAGAGTGGAAGAGGTGGCATAGATGTCGGAAGGAATAAAAGTTGAGCTGGAAGTTAGTGCATTCGGTCAGGAAACCGTTCCATCGTACGACGATTCGTTTCGTAAGCATGAGATTGCAAGAACTCGTATTTTACCTAGAGAAACAACATTGGCACAGCTTGAAGAAATGGTAAAGGAAATGATGGCGGAGATTAAAGTGGACTTTCAACAACCAGAACAGTTGTTAGCCAAAGTAACCCTGAGAGCCAATGAAACAGACGGGATACTGAAATATTTGGGTTAAGGCAGCATCTGTTTCATGAACAATGTTTTAGGCTCAGGATCGTTCATAAACAACCCTTCTCCATGAGTTAAACATATGAGCATTTTGCATAAATCCAAAGAGCGTCTTTTAATCAACAATACCTAAATCGAATGATGCAAAATGCTGGAATAAGAACGTAACAGGCATCTCCACGACAGGAGATGTCTGTTTTCGTTAACCCTCCAATTTTTTTATCATTGCATAACTTAAAATGAAAGTTTATTATATTTTTGAAAACAAGGGATTATATGGCTGGAAAAGAAACTTGAATAAACGAAATATAAAGTTGAACAAATGGGGGATGCTGGATGAGTAATTTAGCTTTACTGTTTCCTGGACAAGGTTCTCAGATTGTTGGGATGGGTAAGAGTTTTTGGAACCATTTTGATGTAGCTAAGAATCGATTTGAAGAAGCCAGCGACGCTATTTCTTTCGATTTAAGAAAGTTGTGTTTTGAAGGCAGCATGAATGATTTGACACTGACTATGAATGCTCAACCTGCCCTCTTAACTGTTAGTGTTATTGCTTTTCAAGTTTATATGCAAGAAATAGGCGTGGAACCCACTTTGTTGGCAGGTCATAGTTTAGGAGAATACTCGGCTCTTGTATGTGCTGGTGTTCTTTCTTTTCATGACGCCATTAAGCTTGTGAGACAAAGAGGCATCATTATGAACAATGCAGATCCGCATCAGCAGGGTACTATGGTAGCTATTTCTCAGATTAAATTAGAATCACTTCAAAAAATATGTGAAGAAGTTTCAACACAAGAACACCCTGCATGTGTGGCTTGTATGAACTCTGACCAGCAATTTGTCATTTCAGGACATCGTCAATCCATACAACAAATAATAAAAATGACGGAATCCATGGGCACTAAACATTCTTATTTGAACGTAAGTGGTCCTTATCATTCTCCTATGATGCAAATTGCAGGGGATCAATTTAAAGCAGAATTAGATCAAAAACAATATAAACAAGCTAAATATCCTGTTATTTCCAATGTTACAGCAGCACCGTATCAGCCTGATCTACCCGTCGTTGATTACTTAAATAGGCAAATGACTATGCCTGTAAGATGGTTAGAGTCTATGCTGTATTTGCTTGAACATGGGATTACAGAAGTGATCGAATTGGGGTCTAAAAATGTATTAGCAAGTCTGATGAATAAAATAACTAACAGGATAGTTCCATATTCATTAAATCAACCTTCTGATCTAATCATGCTTACGAATACAAATGAAAGAAAAAATAAGTTGTTAAATATACGTAAACATATATTATCTGAATTGATGGTGACCTCACTCATTTCACGGAACTATAACAAAGATTCCATAGCTTATACCCAAACGGTAGAACCCTTATTTCTAAAATTACAAAGGGTAAAAGAACAAGTAGACAACCATGAATATGAACTTAGTGAAGAAGAAATAAATCATTCCATGCAGATCTGTCATTCAATTCTCTCTGCGAAACAAATTACAAAGAATAAAACTTCATTGATTAATGCAATCTAATGTAAATAATACCAATGCTGTTATTTTGAAAAGTTTGTAAAACGTTCCAGGCTACCTCTTAAAAAGGTAGCCTTTTTGTCGTTTAGACAGATTAGTTTATAGTTTGAATTTGATGGGTATCCTCATTTTTTGTCATAAATATGTAAAAAATGTATTATTTAATTGCTAAATATTTTGTATTTTTTACATTACTATACTTGTTATTACATATATTACTATGGTAAAATTTCCTTGGAAATATGTGTAATTAAAATAGGTAAGCGTGAATGAGATGATAGATTTGGAGGAGACATATGTATACAAATCAATTTCTAACGTTAGTAGATGTCATACAGGACAGAAGTAAGATTACGGACCACGGTATACTTTTTATTGATGCGGATAAAATCGAAACCTTTATATCGTACAGTCAATTATTTAATGAAGCACTAGGATATTTGGGTTATTTACAAGAAATAGGGATTAAACCAAAGCAAGAGATTATTTTTCAGATCCAAGAGAATAAACGATTTTTAGTGGCATTCTGGGCTTGTATTCTTGGTGGAATGATACCTGTACCTGTAAGTATTGGTGAAGATGAAGAACAAAACTTGAAAGTGTGCCGTATTTGGGATTTGCTAAACAACCCCGTCATGATTGCATCTGAGAAGGTGTTGGATAAAATGAAAAAGTTTGCTTTAGAACATGAATTACTGGATTTTCATCATCAATTAGAAGCTAAAACGGAAATTATACAAGATACAGTCTATGATTATACAGATGTAACCTGTTATGAGCCTAAACCAGAAGAGCTGGCATTTATTCAATTTTCCTCTGGATCAACAGGTGACCCGAAAGGGGTTATGCTCACGCATCGAAATTTAATTCACAACGCTAGTGCTGCTATAAATGGTACAAAAATCAGTTTAAGCGATAGCTTTCTCTCCTGGATGCCCCTTACCCACGATATGGGGTTAATTGGATTTCACCTCGTCCCCCTCGTGGCAGGTATTCATCAGTACCTGATTCCAACTGAATTATTTATTCGAAAACCGATTCTATGGATGAAAAAAGTAAATGAACACCAAGCAACCATACTCTCCTCTCCTAATTTTGGATATAAGTATTTTTTGAATTTCTTTCGCGAAGAAAAAGCTGAGGGGTGGAACCTGTCATGTGTAAGAGTCATCTATAATGGGGCCGAGCCTATATTACCCGAAGTGTGTCATGAGTTTTTAAATGTATTGTCAAAATACCAATTGAAGAACACGGCCATGTTTACTGTATATGGATTGGCTGAGGCCTCTGTTGCTGTTGCTTTTCCCCTGAAGAAGAAGAATTTACTGCGGTGTACCTGCACCGGGATCATCTGAATTTCGGAGAGCATGTGATTGAATTAGACAAAAAAGATGAACACGTGGCGTCATTTGTCGCAGTTGGCAAGGCTGTGGATTATTGCCAGCTTAGAATCTGCGATGAGGAAAGGAACCTTCTTCCCGATTTTGTTATCGGCAAGATTCAAATCAAGGGGGATAACGTCACCCAAGGTTATTATAATAATCCACAAGAAACGAAGAAGTTATTGACGCATGATGGATGGGTGAACACAGGGGATCTCGGTTTTATCATGCAGGGCAATCTCGTTGTAACAGGGCGGGAAAAAGACATTATTTTCATCAATGGTAAAAATGTATACCCCCATGACATTGAACGTGTAGCGATTCAGCTGGATGACATCGAACTCGGAAGAGTTGCTGCTTGTGGTGTCTATGATCCGAATAGTGAAAGTGAAGAAATTGTTGTATTTGTAGTTTATAAAAAAAAGATTGAACACTTTCTGCCTCTCATTAAAGAAATAAAAAAACACTTATATGTACACGGAGGATGGAGTATCAAACAGGTACTGCCCATCAAAAAATTACCCAAAACAACAAGTGGCAAAATACAGCGATATCAGCTAGCCAAGCAATATGAAGCAGGTAAATTCTTAACAGAGTCCACATTTATTCATGAACGGATCATGAATGATAAAGCCAAAGAAACGGCTCCTGTCTCTGTTCGAGTTTTAGAAACAGAATTAATTTCATTATTTTCTGAAGTGCTGCTGGGGAAGAAGGTTGAACTTGAAGATAGTTACTTTGATATGGGGGCAACTTCATTAGAACTGGCTCAAATCGCTGAACGTATAGAACAAAAATATGGAGAAGAGCTTGCTGTTACTGACCTCTTTACATATCCCTCTATAACTGAATTAGCAAGATATTTGGCTAGAAGCCACGGCGAAACCATGCGCGAAAACCATATTATGAAAGAGGAGACATCAACAAAAGATGTTGCTGTTATCGGCATATCTTTGAACGTTCCGGGAGCATCGAATACGAATGAGTTTTGGAGCATTTTAGAAAAGGGCACGTATAACATTCATGATTATCCCGAAAGTCGGGTGAAAGACGCAGCTGATTATTTACAATCCATCCGAAGTAAGATGGATGAAACTCAATTTATCAAGGGTGGTTATTTTGATCAAATTGATCAATTCGATTATTCATTCTTTGGTCTAACACCGAAAACAGCACAATTTATGGACCCGAATCAAAGGCTATTCTTGCAAACCGCTTGGCATACGATTGAAGATGCAGGATATGCAGGCGAGGGCATCAATGGACGAAATGTAGGCGTATATGTGGGTTATTCGAAAGTTGGATATGACTATGAACGGCTTGTAACGGCTAATTACCCCGAAGAGCTCAAAAATTATATCATTGGAAATTTACCCTCTGTACTGTCGAGCAGAATCGCTTATTTTCTAAACCTGAAAGGTCCAGCGCTTACGATCGATACGGCTTGTTCTTCTTCACTCGTTGCTGTTCATATGGCATGTAAAGGGTTGCTCGCTGGAGATTGTGAAATGGCACTAGCCGGAGGCATCCGAACGGCATTATTACCGATAAGTATTGGATTGGATATGGAATCTCCTGACGGGCTAACAAAAACGTTTAGTGGAAATTCCGACGGTACCGGGTTTGGTGAAGGTGTTGGAGCTGTCCTGTTGAAACCATTGCAGCAAGCCATTAACGATGGCGATCATATCTATGGTGTGATTAAAGGGAGTGCGATTAATCAAGATGGCAGGACTGTGGGAATCACTGCACCTAATCCTGAGTCACAGACCAATGTGATTGAACAGGCATGGAAAGACGCAGGGATTTCTCCTGAAACGCTGCATTTTATTGAAGCACATGGCACAGGGACGAAATTAGGTGATCCCGTTGAGTTCAATGCGCTCCGTAAAGCTTTTGAGAAATATACAGATCGGAAGCAATTTTGTGCAATCGGTTCTGCCAAAACAAACATTGGGCATTGTTTCGAAGCAGCGGGAATAGCTGGATTAATCAAATCGCTCCTCATGTTTCAACATAAGAAAATCCCACCATTGGTGCACTTTGACAAACCTAATCCGTTGGTTAAATTTGAAGCTTCACCTTTTTATGTCAATCAAGAAGCAATGGCTTTTGGTGAAGAAGACAAGCCTTTACGCTGCGGGGTTAGTTCTTTCGGTTTCAGCGGGACGAATGCGCATGTGGTGCTCGAAGAATTTGTCCCTTTGCAGATCGAACATCCAAAAACTGCTCAAGAGCCTAATCTATTTGTCCTATCTGCTGTCAATGAACGAGCACTTGATGACCTGATTAAAAGTTATCATCAATATATAGACGATCACCGTGATGTTTCCATTCAACAAATTTGTTATACAGCGAGTACAGGAAGAGCTAATTTGGATTATCGGTTGGCCATCATTATAACCAGTACACAAGAACTAAGCCAAAAATTAAAACAAATCGCACGTGGAGAGGGTAAGCTGACCGATGTTTATTTTGGCTATGGAAAAAAAGACAAAACGCTTATCTCCGATCGTCTATATGATCAGGTAAAGGTAGAATCATTAAATCAATTCGGTGAGTTGTTTACCCAAGGGGCAGTGATTGATTGGGAGAAATTTTATGGACATGAGTTTATACCAAAAATTCCATTGCCGTTATACCCGTTTGAACAGAAGAGGTGTTGGATTGAAGTCAAGCATCCGATACCAACTGGGTACATTTCAGAGAGGAATGAGGTTCATATGGAGAGGTATACAAATGATATTGAATTAAAAATTAAAACAAGCATAAGTCGTGCTTCTGGATTGAAATTGGATGAGTTAGATATGCATGCTCATTTTCTCCAAATGGGGTTGGATTCCATCATTCTTGTGCAAATTCAGAAAGAAATTTTGGACATGTTCAGTTTGAATATCCCTATGGAGATGTTTTTTGATAACCTTACGAATATTAATCATCTGGTCCAATACGTGTCTGAGAATACGAAGGACAGCGTCGTGATTGAAAATATAATTGATAAACCTGATCAGGAACACAATGGAAATCATGCATTTGCAAGCAATACGGGCACGTTACAATCTTCCGCCAATATTTCAGAGCAAATCAAGATTTCGGCCATTCAGCTGATGGAATCACAATTAAAGAGCCTTAATTTACTGTTAGGTGAATCAATTGATACCGTTCCACCATCTCAAATCGAAGGTAAACATGATGAACTCAAAGAGTTCAAAGTAGTCAAAGAACTTAAAGCAATCAAACCAGTGACGGAATCAAAGGATGCCAAACCATTCATACCGTATCAATCATTGAAAATTCATGAAGAGAGTGGATTTACACATCTTCAGAACCAGTATTTGGAACAATTTATTGCAAAGTACACAGCAAGAACCAAAGGCTCGAAGTTAAAAACAGATCAAACTCGTTTGGTTCATGCGAATAATCGTAATGTATCCGGATTCCGTTCTTATTGGAAAGAACTTGTGTATCCCATTATTTCGGTACGTGCGGATGGCACCAAGTTATGGGATATGGATGGGAACGAGTATATGGATCTGACTATGGGATTTGGTGTAAATCTATTCGGTCATCATCCACCGTTTATCCAAAATGTAATGGCAGACAGCATTCAGGAACAGCTACCTCCACTAGGTCCGATGTCAGATCTGGCAGGCGACGTCGCAGAAAAAATCTGTGAGCTGACAGGAGTAGAGCGTGTCGCATTTTATAATTCAGGAACAGAGGCAGTCATGGTCGCGCTGCGCTTGGCGAGAGCGGTTACGGGCCGTTCCAAAGTCGTATTGTTTTCAGGATCATACCACGGAACGCATGACGGTGTGCTGGGTGTAGCGAACCCTGAGAATGCCTTATCGTCTGCTCTTCCCATGGCTCCAGGTATTGTAAATAGCTATATGGATGATTTGATTATTCTTAATTATAACCATCCACAAACACTCGATATCATTCAAAGTCTCGGTGATGAGTTGGCGGCTGTGCTCGTAGAACCAGTGCAAAGTCGAAGACCGGATATGCAGCCAAGACAATTTTTACAGGAGCTACGAGAGATTACGAAACGATTTGGAACTGCTCTTATTTTCGATGAGGTCATCACTGGATTCAGAATTGGTTTGGGTGGGGCGCAAGAATGGTTTGGCGTTCAAGCAGATCTGGTTACGTATGGGAAAGTGATCGGCGGCGGGATGCCGCTTGGCATCGTCGCAGGCCAAGCGGAATTCATGAATGCAGTGGATGGGGAATCTGGAATTATGGCGATCAGTCCTATCCGGAGGCTGCGGATAAGAAAACATTTGTCGGCGGAACATTTTGTACACACCCGCTTACGATGAGGGTAACGTTAACGGTTCTGGATTATCTTCAATCCCAGGGAGAAGGCTTATATAAGGAATTAAACGAAAAAACAGATTATCTGGTAAACGAGTTAAATGAGTTTTTCAAAACCTCCAATGTGCCAATACAAATGGTAAACTACGGATCGTTGTTTAGATTTATTTCTTTTGGCGATTTGGAGTTGTTTTTCTACCATTTAATTCATAAAGGTTTATATATTTGGGAAGGTCGAAACTGTTTTATATCGACCGTTCATACCCTGGATGACATGAATACCATTGTTAGAATCGTGAAGGAAACGGTGCATGAACTTCGCGAATTTGGATTTATTCCGGGTGACTTGCCTGTTCGGGAATATCAACTTTCGTTGGATCAAAAGCATCTGTTATTAACTTCACTGCATGGTGAAGTTGCGAATGCTGCATTAAATCAAAGCGTTATTTTAAACATGACAGGCTACGTAGAACCCTCAGTACTGAATGAGGCCGTGAATCAGATCGCTCAGAGACATGATGCTTTGAGAACGGTTATTCATGTAGATCGTGAAACACAACAAATTAGACCTGCAATCGAATTTCAATGCACATGTGTTGATCTCTCAGAGCATATTCACGAGAATCAAGAACTGGAAGTCTCCAATTGGTTATCTAATGATGCGAGTGAAGCATTCGATCTAAAATCTGGGGAGCCTTTATTTAGAATCACTTTGCTTAAAAAGGCAACGAATCAATATCTTATGGTGCTTACATTCCATCATATTATTGCAGACGGTTGGTCGATTGCTGTATTCATTCAAGAGTTGGAACAAACCTATTCCGCTCTTGTTCGAGGAGGACAAGTTTCATTACCTGAGGCTACTCCATTTCATGAATATTTAACATGGCAAGAGCTTGAATATCAAAAAGGTTCATTTACCCAAGGAATTCAGTTTTGGAAAGAGCAATTTTCCTTATCATTTCCCACAATAATGTTACCAACGGCGCAGTCCGGGGACACTCAGAAAGGATATTCAGGTGCAAGATATTCCATGAAGCTGGACCGTTCATTAGCAGAATCACTGCGAACGCTGAGTATGAATAATAAGAGTAGCTTGTTTGTAACCATGTTTGCAGCATTTCATGTATATCTGCATCAACTCACGGGTCAGTCTCAACTTGTGATCGGCGTCCCTACGGCGGGCCAGTCCCATATGAATAAACATGCACTGATTGGAAATTGCGTTAATATTGTACCTGTTTACAATACCTTGCACATGGAGCAATCCATTATAGACAATATGCTTCATATCAAAGAAACGTTAGCTCGGGTAATGAAATACCAGCATGTTCCCTTGTCAATTGTATCAGAGCACCTTTCCAACATGACAGCGCCGGATACCCGCATTTTATTTAATATGGATAGAACGATCCATCATCTTCAATTTGAACATATCGAGACTGAATTTATGTCGTATCCCATTAAACATATTCCTTATGATTTATTCCTTAATATTACCGATGTTAGCCGTGAATTGTACCTGGATTTTGATTATAATACTGACCTCATTGGACATGAGATGATGAAATTATGGTCAGAAGGGTTTATGGGTCTGCTGCAACATATGACTAGTCATCCAGAGACTGAAATTGCGTCTTTGACATTATTTTCATCGGAACAACAAGATCAATTACATGGAATGTACAGTCGTCTGGCCTATGAGCGCGTTCTTGGCGGTAAACATTCAGCCGTGTTCGAAGATCCGGCCAATGATACGGAGAGACAGCTGGCGTTGATCTGGAAGGAAGTATTATCCGTGGATCAGGTGGGAGAAATGATCATTTCTTTGATCTCGGGGGAACTCGCTAAAGGCGACGTTGATGCTTTCAAAGGTGCATGAGCAGTTCCAACATAGAATTTCGATTGTTCAATTTTTTGAGAATCAACATCTGAAGGAGCTTTCCAGTCTGATTTCAGGCGAGCAAGAGGATACGTTCATGCCGATTCCAGCTTTGGAAATTAAAGAATTCTATGAAACATCCGCTGCACAACAGCGAATCTATTTTCTGGATCAATTTGAGCCGAATAGCGTTTTTCAAAACATGTGCGGCCACATCACGGTCACGGGAAATATAGATGAAACTCAAATGATGTCATCATTGGAAAAAATGGTGCAACGTCATGAAGCATTTCGCACCAGTTTTCATCTCATTGAAGGAGAATTGTACCAAAAGATTGCCCCTTCGGTTGATTTTGAAGTGAAAAAGTCTCAAAAAAGTTCGGCTCAATTTGAACAAGATGTGAAGACGTTTGCCAAACCCTTTGACTTATCCATGGCACCATTAATCCGGGCTGAATTCATTCAAGTCGATCATGATCATGCAGAAATACTCATCGAGATGCATCATATTGTATCCGATGGTTACTCTGTCGGTATCCTTGCCAATCAACTTCTGGATGATTATGACGGAAAAAATACGCCGACGATTGAAGTTGAATACAAAGACTTTGCAGCTTGGCAGAAAGAATGGATGGCGGGAGAAGCCTATAAACAGCAAGAAAAGTATTGGCTGGAGCAATTCCAAGGGGAGCTACCAAACCTTAATCTGCCTACTGATTTTGTTCGAACCCCTCATTTAACTTCGGCAGGGTCAAGAGTGTCATTCGTTCTGGATCAACATTTGAAGCATTCGCTGGAACAGTTGGCTAAACAAACTGAAACCACTTTGTTTATGTTACTATTGGCCGCTTATAATGTGCTGCTTCATCATTATTCGGGTCAAGAAGATCTGATTGTAGGTACGCCAACTTCAGGAAGAAACCATCCTGATGTCGAAAACATGATAGGTGTCTTTATTCAGACGGTAGCCATTAGATCACAGCCGGCAGGCAATAAATCGTTTCGATCCTATCTCGAAGAAATTAAAAAACTATCCCTGGATGCATTGGATCATCAGGACTATCTTTTTGACAATCTCGTAGAGAAGTTAAACATGCATCGGCATACAACAGGGACAGCGCTATTCAATACGATGTTTATCTTTTTGAATACAGAATTGAATGCAAGACAAAAAACGGATTACACGTTTAAAGTGAGAGAATTAAATGTGGGCATATCGTTGTACGATCTTATGTTTATTGTTGAAGATGACAGCGAATGCCTGGAAATGCACTTTAATTATAAAACGGAACTATTCGAATGGGACACCATCGACAGGATGAAAACGCATTTGCTCCACATTCTCAGAGACATTGTGAACGAACCGGATGTTCACTTGTCAGACATTCAGATGATGTCTGAACGTGAGCAGAATCTTGTTTTACATGAATTTAACGACACAACGATAGATTATTCACGCGATAAGACCATCCATGAATTATTTGAAGCGCAGGCGGAACGAATACCAGATCAATTAGCTGTTGGGTATGGGGATCAGCGATGGACGTATCGTCAACTGAATGAACGGGCGAATCAGCTGGCGCGTAAATTAAGAGCTGAAGGGGTACAAGCGGAGCAAGCAGTAGGTATCGTGACCGATCGTTCCATTGATATGATCGTTGGCATCTTTGGAATTTTAAAAGCGGGAGGGGCATATGTACCCATTGATCCGGATTCTCCGGAAGAGCGTATCCGGTATATCCTGCATGATTCAGGAGCAACGGTGGTAGTCACCCAAAGGCATCTTCAGCATGTTGTATCTTTCCATGGCACAACGATTAATTTGAATGATGAATCAACCTACGCAGCGAATCTGTCGAATCTGGAGTCAGCAGGAGATTCCAAGCAGTTAGCTTATGTGATCTATACTTCGGGTACAACTGGAAAGCCAAAAGGCGTGATGATCGAGCACCGTCAGGTGCATCACTTAGTCAAAGCATTGTATAGCCAGGTTATTGAGAATCAGCATCAACATTTGCATATGGCTTTACTTGCGCCTTACTATTTCGATGCATCGGTCAAGCAAATTTTTGGCGCACTACTATCCGGGCATTCCTTATTTATAGTGAACAAGGAAACGATACTGGATGGACAAAATTTGATGAATTACTATCAACAACACCAAATTGATGTAACAGACGGTACGCCCGCACATTTGAAGTTACTATTAAAAGCCAAACATGTTCACGGGATATCATTAAAATACATGCTGATTGGTGGAGAGGCACTCTCTCAGCAAAGTGTGGTTGATTTAACATCCTTATTTTCGTTCTACCACATTACGCCACCAACTATTATCAATGTATACGGTCCAACAGAATGCTGTGTGGATGCTGCTACTTACCGTGTAACTCCAGAGCAGCTTGTTATCGGAAATAACCGGGCTTACGTACCGATTGGTCGAACATTAGGAAATAATCGGCTGTATGTGTTAGACCAACAGGAAAAAGTACAGCCTGTTGGCATCGTAGGAGAATTATGTATTGCCGGCGATGGGGTAGGCAGAGGCTACTTGAATTTACCTGAGCTGACCGCAGAAAAATTTGTGAGAGATCCGTTTGTCTATGGAGAAAAAATGTACAAGACGGGCGATCTGGTAAAGTGGCTTCCGGATGGCAATATCGAGTATTTAGGACGAATGGATCACCAAATCAAAATTCGCGGATATCGGATCGAAGTAGGGGAAGTCGAAGCAGCACTGTTAACTATAGAGAGTGTGGAAGAGGTCATCGTCATTGCACAAGAAGACAATCATGGGGACCCATCTTTGTGTGCTTACTTCACAGCGGTTAATACGCTTACGGTTAGAGATTTGAAAGAAAGTCTTTCTGCTATTTTACCGAGTTACATGGTCCCAGCCTACTTTATACAGTTAGATCAGATGCCACTGACATCAAACGGGAAAATGAATCGCAGGTTGCTTCCGCTTCCGGAAGAAAATATACAAACGGGAAGCGAATATGTAGAACCCCGAACATCGATGGAGAAACAGTTGTTGCCTATTTGGCAAGACGTGCTTGCCGTGAAAAAAATCAGTATAAAAGATAATTTCTTTGATGTAGGAGGTAACTCTTTACGAGCGACAAAACTGGTGTCCGCAATCAATCATAAACTTAATGTCAGTATGTCGGTAAGAAACGTCTTTGAATGGCAAACGATTGAACAGATGGCTCCGTTCATTGGAAATATGGAGCGAAGTGTATTGATTACCATTCCCAAAGCGGAGGAGAAAGAATATTATCCCCTTTCTTCGGCGCAAATGAGAATGTACATTATGAGCATCAAAGGCGGTAAGGAACTCACTTACAATATGTCAGGCATCTTTATGATAGAAGGATCGCTTGATCGTATGAGGTTAACAGAAGCCTTTCAACACTTGATTCGTCGTCATGAATCTCTTCGGACGGCATTTAAAATGATACACGGAGAGCCTAAACAAATGATATATCCTGAAGTGAATTTTGGAATGGAATGGTTCGTATCCTCGGACGAAGATATCGAAGACCAAATTCTACAGTTTGTTCGCCCATTCGATCTGGGTCAAGCCCCTCTGATGAGAGTGGGTCTTATTGAACTCCAGCAGGAGCGTCATGTATTGCTTGTAGATCTGCACCATATTATTGCAGACGGGTTATCCATCAACATTCTAATGACCGAGCTTAGCCAATTGTACAAGGGAGATGAGTTTTCCCCCTTCGAATCCAGTACAAGGATTACGCGGAATGGCAGCAAACTCAACTTCAAAGTGACGAGATGAAAAAGCAGGAGAAGTACTGGCTTGATGTCTTTAGTGGAGAGATCCCCCTTCTGGATCTGCCTACAGATTATGAGAGACCTGAAATCCTGAGCAATGAGGGAGATTTATTCGAAATTGCAATGGAAGAAGAACTCTTTACAGATTTTAGAAAGATGGAAGTTCTGACAGGAACGACGCTTTACATGATTATACTTGCAGCCTATACCATTTTATTATCCAAATACAGCGGCCAAGAAGATATCATCGTTGGGACGCCGATCGCAGGAAGGACCCATGCGGAATTGGAGCCGGTTATGGGGATGTTTGTGAACACACTTGCGATTAGAAACTATCCTGAGGGAGAAAAAACATTTACAGAGTACCTGCTTGAAGTGAAAGAACATATGTTAAGCGCTTATGAGAATCAGGATTACCCGTTTGAGGAATTGATCGAGAGAGTTCATATAACCAAAGATGTCCGCCGAAATCCGTTGTTTGACACCATGTTTGTATTGCAAAATACCGAGGCATCAGAGATTCAAATGGAGGGCGCAACCTGTAAACCTTATGCTCAAAATAATAAAGTATCCAAATTCGATTTAACCTTATATGCCACCATTTTGGAAAATGGACTGGAAGCCGCTTTTGAATACAGCACAACATTATTTGAGAAAACAACGATTGAAGCGATGTCCAAAAATTTATTATTAATATTAACAGCCATTTGCCAAAATCCTCATATTGAAATCAGCAAAATAAAATTGGTTGAAGAATTAATGAATCGGGATACGTTAGCAGATTTGATTGAAGTGGATTTTTTCTAATATATACCTACAAATTATAAATGTGATCGGGGTGCCGTATGTCTATTTTTAAGAAACAAGAAATGTATTGGGCAAATCGCTTTGAAGATGATGATTATCTGGTTCATTTGCCTTATTGTAAAACGACTTCAACGCACATAGACGATACACAGCATCAGAAGTATATATATAAGCCTTTGTCAACCCACGTGTCACATCAAATCAAGTCCATCTCGAAAAACGCTCCAATGGCGATTTATACGATATTACTAACTGGAGTTACGTGTCTGTTATATAAATACACCAATGAATCCAAAATGATTGTTGGCATGCCAACGCTGGAAGAAAAGAATAATGAACTTTCACTGTCCAATAAATATTTAATATTAAAAAATAATATCGATCGTACGATGTCATTTAAATACGTATTTAATCAAGTGAAGGTAAGTTTAAGTGAAGCCATCCAGCATCAACGATTACCCTTCAGAAAGATGGTCGAACATTTAAACGTTCAATATGATTCGAACCAGTTACCTATGATCCATTCGATGGTTTCTTTGAAAGAAATTCATCCAAACTTGGATGAGAATAACGTAAAAGCAGCGACAATGTTTCATTTTGATCTGGAGAACGATGGTGTTCAATTGAAACTCGCTTATGATGAAGAGCGTTATGATCGAGATTATATAGTCCAAGTTATAGAACATCTGGACCAATTGTTTTCTGTCATGTTGAGCCAGCCTGATTTGGAATTAAGTGAAGTGGAGATGCTTTCAGAGTTTCATAGAAACCAATTGTTAGTTGATTTTAACGATTCGGCCGCGGAGTATCCAAAGAACAAGATGATACACCAATTAGTTGAAGAGCAGGTAGAACGAACACCGGAGCATGCAGCTGTGGTATTTGAGAACAAACAGCTCACGTACAGCGAGCTAAATCAACGAGCAAACCAATTGGCCCGGACACTTCAATCCAAGGGTGTGCAGGCGGGTCAGTTGGTTGGGATTATGGCAGAACGCTCACTTGAGATGATCGTAGGTTTACTCGGGATTTTAAAAGCCGGAGGAGCCTATGTTCCTATTGACCCGGAATATCCGGAGGAGCGTGTTCATTTTGTACTAGATGATTCCAAAGTGAACCTCTTGCTACTGCAAAGTCATATACAGAAGCCGGCACATTTTGCGGGGACATGCATCATTCTTGATGATAAACAGAGCTACCACACCAATGCTTTGAACGTGGAGACTGAAACGAGTTCAACTAACTTGGCATATGTGATCTATACATCAGGCACAACAGGAAAACCGAAGGGCGTTATGATTGAACATAACAGCATTGCAAATTCTCTTCAGTGGAAATCGGAATTCTATAAATTCACTACAAAAGATCGGGTATTAATGCTGAATCCATTCGTTTTTGATTCATTTATTACCCATTTCTTTGGTCCGATTATATCTGGATCCACGGTGTATTTGTTAGATCAGCAACAATGTAAAGATGCTGTAGCAATCAATGCATTAATTAAAAGTCAGGAAATCACGCACATCCAAAGCCCACCCAGTTTTTTGATGACTCTATTGGATCAAGTAAACGCAGAAGACTGGGCTTCCATGAAAAATGTGGTTGCTGCGGGAGAGAAGATTGTTCCTGCCTTGATACACAGATTGCAGCACATCAAACCGCACATTGAAGTTTGCAATGAATATGGTCCAACCGAAAATAGTGTCGTATCAACGGTTCTTTCTATCACCTCCGTTGATCAAGATATTTCTATTGGCAAGCCTATTGCCAATAATAAAGTCTATATTTTAGGGGAACAAAATGCATTACAGCCTATTGGAGTACAGGGAGAATTATGTGTAGCGGGAGCAGGGCTCTCCAGAGGTTACTTGAACCGTCCAGATCTGACGGCGGAGAAATTCGTAGATGATCCATTTGTTATGGGAGCGAAAATGTACAGAACGGGTGACTTCGCAAGATGGTTGCCCGATGGGAACATTGAATATATAGGAAGGGTGGACCATCAAGAGAAAATTCGTGGATACCGGATTGAACTTGGCGAAGTGGAGACTGCCCTTTTAAACATAACCCACATACAAGAGGCCATCGTCATGGCCAAAGAAGATGAAACAGGAACAAAGCAATTATGTGCATACCTGGTCGGGAAGGAAGCAATAACGCTAGGAAAACTTCGGGAAGAGCTGTCCCAGCAGCTGCCAAACTATATGATCCCGTCCTATTTTATACAACTGGATCAGATGCCACTCACCTCAAATGGGAAAATCGACCGTCAAGCGCTGCTAGTTCCAAAAGAAAATATGTTGAAGGGAACGGATTACGAAGCACCACGAACGATTGCTGAACAACAACTCGCATCCATCTGGGAAGACGTACTTGGTGTTGAGAAGGTTGGGGTTATGGATAATTTCTTTGAGCTCGGAGGGGATTCGATTAAATCCATTCAAGTTTCTTCGAGATTATATCAAGCGGGCTATCAGGTTCAGATGGATCATTTGTTTAAATATCCAACCATAGCAAGTTTAATTCCCTATGTCCAACCGATTAGTGCGATGTCCGAGCAGGGAAGCATTACTGGTAAAGTGATGCTGACTCCAATTCAGCATTGGTTTTTTGAGCAATATAAAGTAGATGCCCATCACTATAATCAATCGGTTATGTTATATCGGAAGGAAGGTTTTCACGATGCAACACTTCGTCGTGCATTAAATAAGCTTAGTAAGCATCATGATGCCCTTCGTATGGTGTACCGCCAAACGGAACAGGGATATGAAGGATGGAATGAAGGGGAGGAAAAAGAACCTTTATACACGCTTGAAGTAATGGACTTTAAGACATTAGCAGAACCATCTCAACAGATAGAGAATAAAGCCAATGAAATTCAGAGCGGGTTCAAATTGGATAGTGATCCCTTGATGAGGTTAGGCTTGTTCCAATGTGCAGATGGAGATCATCTATTAATCGTTATTCATCATTTGGTCATCGACGGAGTTTCATGGCGAATTTTGATCGAAGACCTCTCTAGAGCATATGAACAATTAAGTCAAGAAGAACCAATTCAGCTTCCGCAAAAAACAGGTTCATTCCAATTATGGGCAGAAAAAATCCATTTGTATGCGGACAGTGAAGCGATAAAACAAGAGCTTGAATATTGGAATGAAATAGAACAGGCAGTATATAAGCCGTTGCCTAAAGATGACAGACAGGATTATGCACTGGAAAAAGACAGTGAAGAAATAACTGTGGAATGGACAGCAGCAGAAACGGAGCAGTTATTGAAACAGGCGAATCGTGCCTATAAAACGGAAATTAACGATTTGCTGCTTAATGCATTAGGCATGTCTATTCATCAATGGACAGGCGTGGATAAAGTTCTGATCAATCTGGAAGGGCATGGAAGAGAGCAGATTATACCAGATCTAGATATTACACGTACGATCGGATGGTTTACGAGTCAATATCCTGTTGTACTGAATATGGAAGCCAGTTCAAAAATGTCTCGTCTCATCAAGACAACCAAAGAAAGTCTTCGAAAGATCCCCAAAAAAGGCATTGGTTATGGTGCTCTAAGGTATCTAAGTGGAAATCAGAAAGAGGCTCCATTCACCTTGAATCCTGAGATCAGTTTTAACTATTTGGGACAATTTGATCAGGATCTTCGGAATAGTGCGATGCAGATATCACCTTACTCGGGCGGAGCGACAGCAAGCGAGAACCACAGAAGAAATCATCTTATTGATATTAACGCCTTAATTGTGGAAGGGAAATTGTCGGTGTCACTTCGGTATAGCCGCACACAATTTCGAAAAGAAACGATGGAGCAATTGACGAAATATTTCAGAGATTCTCTGCAAGAAATAATAATGCATTGCGTGACAAAAGGGGAACCTGAGCTCACACCAAGTGATGTTTCGTTAAAAGGAATCACGATTGAAGAATTGGAAGGATTTATCCATCAATCTGAACACATCGGAGAAATCGAAGATATATATGCTTTGTCGCCCATGCAAAATGGCATGTTTTTTCATCATCTTCTCCATTCAAATTCTGAGGCTTATTTTCTTCAAACGACACTTGATCTTCATGGGGCATTAGACGTAGAAGCATTCTCGAAGAGTGTGGATCATATGATGCAGCGGAATTCCATATTCAGAACGAACTTCCACAGCAAATGGAAGAATGAACCACTGCAAGTCGTATACCGTCATAAAAAGAATGGACTTATATACGAAGATTTGCGTGAAATGAATGAAGACGATCGTGAAGCATACGTGGCATCCTATACAAGAGAAGATAAAATAAAAGGTTTCGACTTGTCTCAAGATGTATTAATGCGTATCTCGATCTTGCATACCCATGATGAAACATATCGTTTTATTTGGAATTATCATCATATTTTGATGGATGGATGGTGTCTATCTCTTGTAATACAGGAGTTGTTTGACGGATATTTTGCTATACAAGAACAACGAAAACTTGAGGACAGGGTACCGATCCCATACAAACAATATATAGAATGGCTGGAAAAACAAGATCATGAGCAATCTTTGAAATACTGGAGTGACTATTTACAAGACTATGATGAGCAAACTACGTTGCCGAAAGACAATACAATAACGAATCGTGATGAATATCGTTCAGAGAATATTATTTTTACACTAGGTACAGAATTAACCGGGCAATTGGCACAAGTGGCCAGTCAGAACCAGGTTACGCTGAATACGTTAATGCAAACAGCATGGGGAATGTTACTTCAGAAATATAATGACAGTGAAGATGTTGTATTCGGAAGTGTGGTATCCGGCAGACCTGCCGCAATCGTCGGTGTTGAGAGCATCATTGGCTTATTCATCAATACAATTCCCGTACGTATTCAGGCCCAAGGAAACGAGACCTTCATAGAGATGATGAAGCGTAATCAGGAACAAGCTGTCGCTTCGCATCATTACGAAACGTATCCATTATATGAGATTCAAACGGTAACTCAGCAGAAACAAAATTTGATAGATCATATCTTGGTGTTTGAAAATTATCCCGTACAAGGCATTACGGAGCAGTTTGGGGATCAGAAGAAGACGGCTCTTCAGATTACCAATGTAGAAGCGGATGAACAAACGAATTATGATTTTAACCTGATTATCAAACCAGGAGAAGAAATGAAATGGATGTTCTATTACAATGCTAACGTCTATGATCGGGCAGGTGTAGAACGCATTCGAGGTCATTTGATTCAAATAATGGAGCAAGTGATCAACAATCCACATATCCGTATCGATGAACTGGAAGTCATTACAACCCAGGAGAAATCACAAATATTAGAAATTTTTAATGATTCCTTGGCTGACTATCCATTGGACAAGACGATTCATGGGCTGTTTGAAGATCAGGCGTTACGAAGACCTGAACAAGTGGCGGTTGTATTTGAGGATCAACAGTTGACCTATAAAGAACTGAACGAAAAAGCGAATCAATTGGCAAGAACGCTGAAAGTCAAAGGAATTCAGACGGATCAGCTCATTGGAATCATCGCTGAACGATCACTCGACATGGTCATTGGAATTCTCGCGATTTTGAAGGCTGGTGGAGCATATGTGCCTATTGACCCCGAATATCCAGAGGATCGTATTCGCTATATGCTTGAGGATTCCGGAGTAGATGTATTATTGCTGCAGAGTCATTTACAAGAACGCATATCTTTTGCAGGAGAGGTTGTCTGCCTGGATCGACCTGAGTTTTATCATGAAGATCATTCAAACTTGGGAACGATTGGTACAGCAACGGGCTTGGCATACGTTATTTATACTTCGGGAACGACAGGTAAACCGAAAGGTACGTGTATTGAACATAAAAATGTTGTTCGTTTATTGTTCAATAGTAAAAATTTGTTTGACTTTAATGCATCAGACACATGGACGTTATTTCATTCCTTTTGTTTTGATTTCTCGGTATGGGAAATGTATGGAGCGGTGCTCTATGGCGGTAAATTAGTCATCGTACCACAAATGACGGCCAAAAGTCCGGAACAATTTTTACAATTGTTAAAAGATGAACAAGTGACGATATTGAATCAAACGCCAACATACTTCTATCATCTTCTTCAAGAGGAACGGAAAGATCATGGAGAAGAATTAAAGTTGAGAACAGTGATTTTTGGAGGAGAGGCCCTCAATCCAGCGTTATTAAAGGACTGGAGGACTAAATATCCATTCATCCAGTTGATTAATATGTATGGGATAACCGAAACGACGGTTCATGTAACCTATAAAGAAATAACCGAAATTGAAATATTTGAAGGAAAGAGTAATATTGGAAAACCAATCCCTACGTTGCAAACGTATATTTTGGATAAACAACAACGGATTCAACCGATTGGCGTTCGGGGAGAGTTATATGTAGCAGGTGAGGGGCTTGCCAGAGGTTATCTGAACCGACCTGATTTAACAGCAGAGAAATTCGTAGATAATCCTTTTGTTACAGAAGGGAAAATGTACAGAACAGGAGATGCCGCGCGATGGCTGCCGGATGGAAATATTGAATATCTGGGACGGATCGATCATCAAGTGAAAATTCGCGGTTACAGAATTGAGCTTGGTGAAATCGAAACAGTGCTATTGAGAATAGACTCCATTCAAGAAGCGGTCGTTATTGCTCGTGAAAATGATGATGGATCAAAGCAATTGTGTGCGTATTGGAAAGGTGATAGCTCGTTAACAGCAAAGAAAATCAGAATGGCATTATCCCAGGAAATCCCTGATTATATGATTCCGTCCTATTTTGTTCAATTAGAACATGTACCGTTAACATCTAATGGGAAAATTGACCGAAAAGCCTTGCCATCTCCAGAGAAAAGCATGCAAATAGGAACAGAATATATGGCGCCGCAAAACGCTATAGAACAAACGATAGTCTCTGCATGGGAAGCTGTGCTTGGCATTCAAAAGATCAGCATATCCGATAATTTCTTTGAACTCGGGGGCGACTCCATTAAATGTATTCAAGTTTCCTCTCGTCTGCTTCAAGCTGGATATAAAGTGGATATGAAGCATTTCTTCACCTATCCGACCGTTGCGGAGTTAAGTGTACACGTTACATCAGTAAGCACGGCTTCTGACCAAGGGGAAGTTACGGGACAAGTCATACTGACGCCAATTCAGCGCTGGTTCTTTGATCAGAATATGGTGGACGCACATCATTACAACCAGGAAATGATGTTCTATCGAGAAAAAGGCTTTGATGTACAGTTCATTCACAACGTGATGAATAAGATTCTGAAGCAACATGATGCTCTTCGCATCGTATATCGTCAGGTGGCTGAAGGCGGATATGAAGCGTGGAATCGAGGGGGAGAGGAAGGAGAATTATTCAGTCTTGAAATCGTTGACCTTAAGAGAGAAGTAAATCCTGCACCAATCATCGAAAATAAAGCGAAAGAAATTCAGAGCAGTATAGATCTGTGTCAGGGGCCGTTAATCAAACTGGGCTTGTTCCAATGTGCTGAAGGAGATCATTTACTTATTGCCATTCATCATTTGTTGGTAGACGGGGTTTCATGGCGTATTTTATATGAAGATATTCAGGCAGGACATGACCAATTCTTAAGAGGTCAAGAAATCCAGATTCCACGGAAAACGACTTCGTTTAAACAATGGGCAGAACAATTGTCTATGTTTGCAGACAGCGCCTCGATGGAGCAAGAGAATAACTATTGGCGTCGTGTGGAGAAAGGGGAAATAAGTCCGCTGCCTAAAGATTTTGATTGTGATGAGACAATCGGAAAAGAAAGTGAAACGATAACCATTCAGTGGACAGCTGCGGAAACCGAGCAATTATTAAAGCAGACACATCGTACGTATAATACGGAAATTAATGATATATTGCTAACGGCATTGGGAATGGCTATTCATGATTGGACAGGCATGGAAGAAATCGCAGTAAATCTGGAAGGGCACGGTAGAGAAGCTATCATTCCGGACTTGGATATCACACGCACAGTGGGATGGTTTACGAGTATGTACCCAGTCATTCTTAAGATGGAAGCTGGGATTGATGTATCAAGGAGGATTAAGACCGTCAAGGAAGGACTGCGTCAGATCCCAAATAAGGGCATTGGTTACGGGATTTTAAGGTATTTGTCACACGGAGATGAAGGATTCATTTGGGAGAAAAATCCCGAGATCAGTTTCAATTATATGGGACAGGTGAATCAAGATTCGGACAAGGATGGAATTAAATTCTCATCTTATTCTAGCGGACCATCCGTAAGTGAGAACAACAAGAGACCGTTTGTACTTAATATCAATGGTATTGTTATTGAGGGAAGGTTATCACTGACCATTAACTATAGTCGAAGACAATATCGACGGGAAACGATGGAGCAACTGGCTTGTTTCTATAAGGATACTCTTAATAAAGTAATTGAACATTGTGTAATGAAGGAACAAGTCGAACTTACACCAAGTGATATTTCCTGCAAGTCATTAACCATGGATCAACTGGATCAAATCGTGGAACAAACTCGGCATATCGGTCAAATCGAAAATGTATATCCACTAACACCATTACAGAAAGAAATGCTGTACGAAAGTGAACGAAATCCAATATCGGGAGCCTACTTTGTGCAAATCATGTTTGATATGCGTGGGGATTTCGATGTTGCCTCTTTTGCACAGAGCCTGGATCAATTAATGCAAAGGCATGCAATATTGAGAACTAATTTTTATAGTCATTTCACGGATATTCCTTTACAAATTGTTTATCAAGAGAAGAGATTTGAATTTAACTATGAAGATGTAATCGATATAAATGAGGTGCAACGTAAAGCATATGTTGAAGATTATATAGAGCAGGATCAGGCAAGAGGCTTTGATTTACAACAAGATTCTCTAATTCGTATGTCTGTTTTACGAACCAAGCATGAGGAATACCGCGTCATATGGAGCTTCCACCATATTTTGATGGATGGCTGGTGCATGTCTCTTGTAAGTAAAGAGATTTTTGAGAATTACTTTGCGATACGGGAGAACAGAAAACCTGAAATGACTCTATTAACGCCGTATAGTCACTTTATTGAGTGGTTGGAACAGCAAGATAATGAAGGAGCAATAACCTATTGGAGTCATTACTTGGAAGGTTATGAAGGGCAAACGAAATTGCCCGGAGAAAGAATCAAAGCGAAGCATGCGAGACAAGATTCCAGAACACTAAACTGTTATTTAGATGATGGTTTAATCCAGCAAATGAAACAGGCTGCGGAGCAGCATCAGGTTACCATGAGTACGTTAGTGCAGACCGCCTGGGGTGTATTGCTGCAGCAATATAATGAAAGCAACGATATTGTATTTGGCAGTGTTGTATCGGGCAGACCGCCTGTCATTCCTGGCGTCGAAAGCATGATTGGATTATTTATTAATGCAATCCCTGTTCGTATCCACTCTAAGGGTGAAGAATCGTTTATATCCCTAATGAAAAGAAACCAAGCACAAGCTGTTGATTCACATGCGTATGATACGTATTCGTTATATGATATTCAAAATCTAACCGAGCAAAAGCAACCTCTGATTAACCATGTGCTTGTCTATCAGAATTTTCCTGAGAAAGATCGGATGGAGAATTTGGGTGAAAAAGGCGAAAGACCGCTTGAAATTATGAATGTCCAGGGTAAAGAGCACAATAGTTTTGATTTTACGTTGATCATAAAACCTCATGAGAACATGAAGATCATATTGATGTACAATGCTAATGTGTATGGCTTATCCACTATGCAACAGATTCAACAAGATTTTATTTCCATGATGAAACAAGTGGTCACGAACCCGGAAGTTAAAATAAACGAACTTGGATGGATTACGATGGGGCGTATGTAGACCACCTAAAAGTAAATGAATGATTCAATAGTCCTGAATGATTATTGAATCATTCTCTTATGTAATTCAGCGCTCACGATTTTGGGGTGGAAAATCACCTTAAAAGGCCTGAGCGTTTGTATCCTTCTTTCAACATTTGCACCTAGTTGTCCGATATATAATAAGTACGCCCAAATGACTGGAAAACGAAAGGAGTGCAGAATATGGATATTGCAGCATTATCAATGGCCATGAGTCAAGTCTCAGTGGCGCAGTCGGCGAGTTTGCAAGTTATGTCCATGTCGAAAGACATGGCAGAGCAGCAAGGTCAGCAACTAACAGAAATGTTAAAGTCGGTTCCGGCTCCTCATCCCAATCTGGGTGGCAGTCTGGATATTTCGGTTTAAAATGATCATCTGAGTAACCGTTCTTCGTTAAACTTGCAGCAAGCAAAGCCCAAACAGCTCCAATTCAATGAATTGAAGCCGTTTGGGTTATTTATTTTGTCTCAGTTCTTCGTCAAAATTGGTGATCTGCCTTCAAACGGCAGCGTATCCTTAAGGGTCCATA
The DNA here is from genome assembly GCF_052244825.1 of Paenibacillus sp. 1A_MP2. NCBI lineage: Bacteria > Bacillati > Bacillota > Bacilli > Caryophanales > Paenibacillaceae > Paenibacillus > Paenibacillus sp. 1A_MP2. Next base: position 3,233,761 of record NZ_JBQQCS010000001.1, read on the forward strand.
ACTCATCATAACTGGAGATCTGAAGATCGGCTTTGGACAAGTCCTGATTGCCTGATCCCGGATTGTGATATCCGATACAGTGCATGCCTGCACTCTTGGCAGCCTGGACGCCATTACGCGAGTCCTCGATCACAAGACAATTCGATGGGGATACCCCAATCATTTCAGCTGTGGTCAGAAAAATATCTGGTGCTGGCTTTCCGTGAGCGACTTCTTCACCTGTCATTCGTACCTCAAAGTATTTTCCAAGTCCGGTCTTGTCCATGATCAGATCAATCAGTGCACGTGGAGATGAAGAAGCAACGGCTATCGGAATGTGCTGCTCATGCAGCCAGCTTAACCAGCGTTCCACGAAAGGCATGGCCGTCAGCTTCGGATGGGCCAGCATCGTCTGCATCACATTATGTTGATGGTAGGCGAGGGCTTCTTCTACGGTAGCCGTCAACTGGTGCTTGTCCAATACTTGCCGCCACATTGATTCCAGTGTAACTCCAACATAGGTGTGATGTTCTGCCTCTGTCATCATTGCGCCAAAATGGGCAAAGGAGTTGCGCTCAATCTCGAAATAAATCGGTTCGCTGTCAATCAGTACGCCATCCATGTCAAAAATGACCGCTTGAATGATGCCATCATTCGCCTCTGCCAATCCGCCAAACTCCTTATTTGCTACCATGTTGTATTCCTCCTCCAGGATTCTAAGCAATTATCTCTAATTTATCTCAATCATGGCGAACATTCCACTTTAGTAACTGGAATCGCTCGACTGCAGCACCACTTTGATGGCATGGGAAGAGGCTTGAAGTGTGCGTCCCTGAATATCGCAGCCGAGTGTGCGGAACGCCTCTTCGTAATCCTCCAACGGGAAGGAATGGGTGATGATTTTTTTCGCCGGAATGATCTGCTGCTCAATCATGTAATGTGCTGTTGCGAATGTGCCTAGGGAGTCGATGGAGCCAATGATTTTCAGGCTGCGGTCTACAACTTCCTTGGGATTGAAGGACGTGTTTCCATCTCTCAGACCGACCAGCATGAGATAACCGCCGCTGGCGAGCTGCGAAAGCACCTGTGTGCCTACGACGCCTGTCGTATCCACAATCATATCAACCTGATTGGTTGTAGGTGCCAGCGATTCTATTGCATTTTCAAAGGATGAATGAACCTCCCAGCGTTCCGGTGCAATCGACCCTGCAATAGCCAGGCGTTCTTCGGAGATGTCGACGAGACAGCCAGTTACGCCTTTGGAAGCGAGAGCGTAGCTGTATAGAATGCCAATCGGCCCCGCACCGAGAATAATCGTTCTGAAATTCGGCAGCAGATGGATCTGATTAATGCCCGTAAGCATGCAGCTCAGCGGTTCAGTCAGGGTCGCTTCCTCAAAGCTCACATGGTCCTTCAATTTGTACAAAAAGCGATCCTCAGTTACATAATAATCTGTAAATGTACCGTCAGCACTCACACCTGTCTCCGTAACCGACTTATGTGTGCAATGGTTTTGTCTGCCTGTTCTGCACATATCACATTGTCCGCAATAATAGGTAGGGTCAATGACAACCCGGTCGCCCGGCTGCAGTGTCGTTACAGCAGAGCCCACCGCAATGACTTCCCCGGCAGACTCATGACCAAGAATGACGGAAGGAACCGCATGATATTTACCGCTGACAATACCGAGGTCGGTACCGCATACTCCAGTCGCCCGAATTCGAACCAATACCTGATTGTCTCTTGTGATTTCAGGAACAGGTCGTTCCTCAAGCGCTACATCCCATGCCGATTTGTATACCAATGCTAACATGTTAAAACCTCCTTATAATAATATGAATTACGTACTAATGAACGCTGGCAAGCACCGAGTCCAGTCGCTCTACAATTTCAACCAATTCGTCTTCGGTAGTGGTAAGTGATGGTCTGACCTTAACGACGTTCCCGAAGCCGTAACGTGATCCTCTTAAAATCAGGCGTTCATCCGTGAAGGCACGGTCGATAATGGCGTTGGTTTTATCCGTATCCGGTTCGTTATTGTCACCGACCATTTCCAGGCCCCACATCAGCCCGACCCCGCGAGCTTCACCAATGCTTGGGTACTTCATCGCCAAATCCTGCAGCAATCCGCCCAAAATTTCACCTTTGCGTTTTACGTCATCCAGAAATCCGGGTTCGGATACAACCTCCAGGGTAGACTTGGCAGCGGTAACGGAGATCAGATTGCTTCCTGAGGTGAAGGAATGTTCATGCTTTTCAAGCACATTCAATCGGGACTGCATCAATACCGCAGCAACAGGTACACCGATTCCGCCAAGACCTTTGGCGAGGGTAATCATATCAGGCTGAATATCGAACAGTTCACTGGCGAACATGTACCCGGTACGTCCGATCCCGGTCTGCACTTCGTCAGCAATAAGAATGATGTTGTACTCATCACACAGTTTACGCAGGCGTTTGAAGTATCCCGCAGGAGGGATAATATTGCCGCCATTGCCGAGGATCGGTTCAATGATCATGCAGGCGACTGAGCCGGAGCTCGCATATTCTATGGCATCGGAGATAGCTTCAACACATTGATATCCGCAGTCTCCGCTTGAAGATTTGAATGGGCAGCGATAGCAGTATGGTGCAGGTACATGAACAGAGTTGGGAACAGCCGAATTTGGAAACCGTTTCCGCCGGAAGGCATTTCCCGAAATCCCGGTTGCAAATTGGGTCTGCCCATGATGGGACAGATACAGGCTGATAATGTCTGTGGATTGCGTGTATTTTTGTGCAATTTTGGTGGCACATTCATTGGCTGTTGAGCCCGTAATATCCCGCATCCATCCGGCATTAATGTCGTTTGGAGCATATTCAATCAGATGATCTAGCACTTCATCCACATACGGTTCTGTGAAGGAGGAAGACATATGCGTCAGATTGCCGACTTGTTCCTGAATTTTGCTCACGACATGCGGGTGATTGTAGCCCAGTGAAAGATTGAATGTACCGGATACACCATCCAGATACTCAACGCCTGCATCGTCAATCAACTTAATCCCTTGTCCGGTTCTGAAACGGTTTTTGGTTAAAGTTTGCATACGATTCCCTCCATAAATGTAATGTTCTAGCCTGACGAAGATCAAAAATTCCGGATTACGCAGGCATCACCCCTCTCAAGAAGCAGCGTTTAGATCTCTTTGCTTGGATGTGCGAGAGTCCTGCTTACGGTGCTATTCCTGACGTTCCAGAGCTGAGAGAGAATAAGGGTGAAGAGTAGTATCAGACAAAATCCGGCTAGAATCCAGATCGTATTCACTACAGGCCATGCGCTCATGCTCCAACCCGTTACATATTGCAAGATGGCACCACCAATACCGCCCGATGCAATCAGGATGCTGGTTGTTCTCTCGGTCATGCCGGGAATTAAAAGGTTGGCATAGACTAGGGCGATACAGAACAGCCCTGACATGAATAATCCAGTTCCGAAGATCAGTACATACGTTGCCCATTGGCCTGTCACGAACACCATGGCGACCGCGAACAGAAGTGTACCCACCGTACTCCAGATCAGAAAAGGCATATAGTTAACGGCTTCTGCAATTTTTCCAGAGAATAGACGGCCGATAATCATCGCAATCCATAGAATGGACACACTCAATGAAGCGACAGACTCCTGCAGCTGCAATCGTTCCACAAGGATAGAAGGCAGGAAGTTCATCAGCCCTAGCTCCAGCCCCATATAGATGAAGAAAAAGATGACGAATATCGTTAGCAACCCCAGATGTTTTCTGGAATACCTGGCTCTGCCTGCTGTATGTGAAGCTGTATTTTCACCGGCTTGTTTCAGATAAGAAGCGGCTGAGGTGGGCATGGTCACCCATAATAGCATGAGAACAAGGGATAACGCGGAAACGGTATAAAACGTGAGATGCCACAGGTCAAGCCAGATGTATAAGGCAGCAACTGCCGGAATGAGGAGTGCGCCCAGAGCGAAAAACACATCAAGCTTGGACATTGCGACCGCTTTTTGATTTTCAGTAAATTCTATCGTGAATGCACCAACGGAGGGCTCAATGATGCCTGAGCCAAAGCCAACGAGAATGGTCAGAAGAAGAACCACACTCCAGGATGGTAAAAATCCGAGAACAGCATAAGCCGCCACAATACAGATCAGTGCAATGGTCAACATGGATTTTCGACCGATGCGGACAGTCATGGAAGGAGCGACGAGCACCCCGACAAGAAAACCGAGGAATTGCAAAAATAACAAAAATCCGCCATCACTGTAACCACGCTCATAATGTGTCAATAAAACGGGTAGAAGTGCACCGAGCACAACGCTGGTTATACCGATTAACAGATAGAAACCGCAGCTTAAAGCGAAAATTCTTCTCATGAGTTATCCTCCTAAGATGGATATAAATTTTATATTTTGTAATAAATGTTTCTTTGATATATAACTTATACCATAATTATGCAATTGTACATGCTTTTTATTGTAAAATAATGTTAAATTTTGACGAATGTATGAGCTTACTCACACAATGTTCACCCTAAAACGATTTCGTGTCGAATGGGGTGAAGGAGAACAAATGATGTATTCCACGATAGTTGTATTGGAGTACAAAGTTTACTGGAGGAAAGTCTTCATAAGCATGGGTTCCAACCGGAAAGATGAAGAGTGATAGAAGTGAGAAGTGAGAAGTGAGAAAGAACGTAGTCGCTGGGCTGATTTGCGATCCTCTGGAGTCGGTATATTTCAAAATTCAATTTGGATTTCCGATGTACTCTCGTATAACAATTCATTGCTTCGTTTCAATATAAGTGAGATGATGTGGGATGAAAATCAGTACAAGGTACTGACCTATTGTACGAAGTAAATTACATGAGGATATGAATTCGCTAATGAAACAGCGGTAATATTACAGATGAGAAGTGGTGAAACATGCGCATTAACAAATACATAAGTGAAACGGGATACTGTTCCCGCAGGGAAACAAACCGATTAATTGCAGCCGGGCGTATTACAATCAATGGCGAAGTATGCGAAAAAGGAGCGGATGTTGAGTCAGAGGATATCGTGCTCATTGATGGCAAGGAAATTCCTCATGACGATAGTGAGCCTGTCTACCTTATGCTTAATAAACCGATGGGTATTGTCTGCACAGCAGCGAAACAGGTGGAGGGAAACATTATTGAGTATGTGAATTATCCATCGCGCATTTTTGCCATCGGCAGATTGGACAAAGCTTCAGAGGGTTTGATTTTGCTTACGAACGACGGAGGTATTGTGAACAAGATGATGCGTTCGGAGCATAACCACGAGAAGGAATATGTGGTGACAGTAGATAAACCCGTGACAGAACAATTCGTTCGGGCGATGTCGCAAGGAGTAGAGATTCTGGATGTGGTGACAAAGCCGTGTGAGGTGTATAAGCAGAGCGAGAACGTATTTCGTATCATATTGACTCAGGGGCTTAATTTGCAAATCCGCAGAATGTGCAAAGCCCTGGGTTACAGAGTGCTCAAGCTGGAGCGCATCCGCATTATGAATGTTACACTGGATGGAATGGAACGTGGACAATGGAGACATCTGGAGGAGCAGGAATTGGAACACCTTTTGTCCATGTTGGACTAAGAATTGAATTCAAATCATGTCTCTGGCACAATGAAGAGAGGCACTAATCCATCGTGGATTCAATGCCTCTTTTTGTTGAAAAGTTCAATGGGCTAGTCTAACAGGTTAAGTGTTTTTTTGCTTCGTACTTTCTTCTCTGAAACAAACGATCCGAGTAACGTTAGCAGCGTTCCAAGCAGTGTTATCCAGGTAATTCGTTCGTGCAGTATCAGAGCGGAAGCGATCAGGGTAATGACAGGTACCAAATAAATGTAGACACTTGTTTTGACGGCTCCCAGCAGATTCACTGCCCGGTTCCAGGTAACAAAACATAAGGCCGAGGCACCCAGCCCGAGAAAAAGAAGGTTTGAGAGGTTGGCCATGTTCGCGAAGCGTCCGAGATCGAAGTGAAATTCAAATAGGAACAAGGCTGGCAGCATGAATAATAGTCCATAAAAGAATACTTTGCGTGTAGCACCGATGGTGTGATACGGAAGTTTACCAATTTTTCGCATGAGTACAGAGTATATCGCCCATACAGCCGGTGCCACGAAAGCGAGCAGGTCTCCCAGCGGATTCAGTTGCAGGATGACACTGCCGTTGAGTCCAATCAGGATGATGCCGGTCAAGGCAATGCCGAAGCCCACAATAAACCGCCTGTGCAATCTCTCTCCATCCAGGAAGAAATGTGCGAGGACCGCAGTGAAGAAAGGGGCAATGGAGACAATAATGCCTACATTGGAAGCAAGTGTGTACACCAGTGCAATATTTTCAATGAGAAAATATAACGTGACCCCGCATAATCCAGCCCCGATAAACAGCCCTTCTTCTCTGAAAGACGTCATTCGCATTGAACGCGGATAGATCAGGAGCAGTACCACATAGCCAATCAGGAAACGAAAAAACAGAATTTCAACAGGCGTAAAGTCAAACAGTAGAACCTTGGTGGAGATGAACGTTGTTCCCCAGATCAGGATTGTAAGCAAGGCCAGCAGATGTCCGGTGGAGACTTTGTTCGGATCTGTCATGACATCTCATCGGTGGAGCGTTTTGATTCCACATCATGGTTGAAAATGCGTCTGTATTGCTTGGGTGTCAAGCCGATCAGCTTTTTGAAAAAATTCGTAAAATGACTCTGATCGCTAAATCCTGTTTGCGATGCGACCTCAATCGGGAGCTGTCCTTGTTCCAGTAACCGTTTAGCCTGATTTATGCGAATCGTTTCCAGGTAGCGGTAGGGAGATATTCCTTTTTGGCGAGTGAATAAACGCAACAGATGGTATTTGCTTAATCCTGTTAACTCCACCAATTGGTTCAGCGTAATACTCTCCATGTAATGAGACTCTATGTACTCGCATATGCGTCTGATCTCGATGGTGACGTCCTGGGCGGAAACGGGCGGTTCAGCATCCGCATATTCTCTTAGCAGCTGTTCCAGCAGAAAGAGTAACAACTCTTCTTTGTAGAAGTCGGATTGCTCTTCCAAAATCATCTGATGAAGCTCATGTAAGGAAGCAACATGTTCACTCTGGTAGAGGACAGGGGAAGTAAATCGGGGCAAGTAATCTTGTCTGGTAATTTCCTGTACATATTGGCGCATGATTTCAGGCTGAATGTTGATGCAGCGATAATCCAGGGTTCTGCCGTCCACCTGTTCGCAGGCATGGGGATCATGCGGATTAAAAATAATCATGTCTCCTGTGTTCAGTAGATATTCTTCGTTATTACATACGAGATGTCGTTTACCTTGCTCAATAAAACCAATGACGTAATAGTCATGAAAGTGATTGGGGAATTTCTGCATAATGCCTTCAAATTGATAGGCTTCAAGCTGCAGATCGGGATCAAACACAACGGTTCGCACTTCTGGAGTCACCTGCTGCACCTTCCTTCTGGTAAGTTAATGCCATTATAATATGAAAAGAAGGAACTTTCTTGGACGATATTGCTCGCTCCGTCATAGGTGGAAACGCATATAAAACCAACGTACCCGCTGCCTTCAAGGCATTGGAGCACATTGGTTTCGATGAAGTCCGACCAACAAGCTCTTAATGCAATGTGGCAAGCGCTTCTGGTGTAAAAGCTTATTTGGCAACTATGCTAAGCTGGTCCATCTATGGGGTGACGTATCGCTGGAATTTGGAAGAAAGACAGCAATCCCCGACTGAATTGGCCGAGGAGGTAGTTCCTTTTCTGTTGAACGGGGCCGGAATACTGAATAAATAACGCCATAGAAAAAGAGCAGATGATCTGCTCTTTTTCTTGTTATCTATAAGAAAATTCTACAGGATTGCATTACTTATATAGTTTAAGCGGCAAATGATTTAAGGATTGTCCGACGGCAGCTGGAACAAGGTTGTCCTCCAGAATAAATCCCTCCACGTTCTCAATGCGTGAGAAGGTCTGAATGAAGGTAGAGAGTGCGATTTTGGCCTCTAACCGGGCAAGTGGTGCGCCAAGACAGAAGTGTGTGCCATACCCAAAAGAAATCTGTTTGTTATTGTTGGAGCGATGAATATTGAATGTGAATGGATCTTCAAATACGCGTTCATCCACATTGGCTGCACTCATCCATGCAACAATGGCATCTCCTTTTTGAGATCAATCCCCAGCAGGTTGTTGTCCTTTTTGACCATACGATCCATCTTACTGATGTTGAAACGATATCTTAGCATCTCTTCCACCGCGTTCGGAATCAGCTCGGGATTTTTTCTTAACTCAGCATAGACTCCTGGTTGGTCATACAACATGGCATAGAACGAATTGGCGAGCAGGATACTCGTCGTTTCTACACCAGCACCCAATATAAACATCGTTGTCCGTACGATCTCTTCATCTGAAAAGTGGTCGCCATCTACCTCTGCCCGGATGAGATCAGATATGATATCTTCTCCCGGATTTAATCTTTTGGCGACAACGACAGGATACAGGTATTTGAAATATTCTTCTCCGGCCGTTTTTTTCATTTCGTTAATTTCAGCAAAGGTGGCATGGGTGGAGGGCAGAAAGAGCTGGTTAACCCATTCCTTGAACAAATGATGATCCTTCGAGGGAACGCCCAGCAGATCTGACATGATCATGACGGGGAATACGCTCGTATATGCCTCGACGATATCCACGACAGGTTGATGAGCAAACTTGGCTACCAGTTGTTCGGCAAGTGCCTGAATCCGTGGTTCCCATAACCGCAAGCTTCTTGGCGTAAATGCGTTGGCAAGTAATGATCTCCGTTTACGATGTTCCGGTGGGTCCACATTATGAATATCCAATCGATCCGGGATATGATGTTCCCCTTCGTTGTTGTTATCATCCTCGCTGATATACCCTACATTAACAATGGTTCTTTGGCGTTCACTGGAGAAATGCTCATGGTCATTAAGGACCGTTTTCACAAGATCATACCCAAATACATGCCATGAATCGGACGCTTCATTATAAACGACAGGGTCTTGCTTCAGCATGTGGCGATACCAATGGTGAGGACTGAATTCGTCTTCCTTGGACTCAAAGTCGGTCATTTCGGATAAAGAAATAATCGGGTTGCTCATTCCTTACGCCTCCTTGGTTCGAAGATTGGGTGAATCTGATCAAGAGGTCCTGCTTGATCGGATAGCAGATAGGGAGCGGGCCATAATATCTGTCTTCCTAAACTATCCTTGTTGACAAATATAACAAACCAGAATACTTTAATTCAAGTATAATAAATAGAAATTTGATTAATGAATCGAATCCAACAACCGTTACAAGCATGATGAAAACTGTCTCCACTGAAATCACAGCCGGACTTCAAGCGCAAGTTCAATCCCAGAGCTTAGAGAGTGTGCTAAACAGTATGCAGGTTCCTGCGGACCAATCCAAACAGATTGTGGAGGCCACGATGGGGAAAGTTTCCTCCAATCTGGTTATGACCAATCCGCAGCCAGCAGGAATGCAATCAGATGGCCCCAATGTTTATCACCATGGCACTCTATGTAGGAGCGATGATCTATTCCATGCAAAGTGTGGGCGGATTAAGATCATTGCAACAACAGATGGGAAAATGGAAGGCTTTTTTCTCCCTTCGTCTGGTTAATCTGCTCATCTCACTGATCGCTCCACTGATTGCCATAGGCATATATTTTATGGTTCAAGGGTATGGGATGGAGACATTTATGAAACTATGGTTACTACACAGCGTTCAGCTGTTCGTTTGCATTGAATTTACAAGTATCTTTATCATGCTGCTGGGTCAGGGAGGCATGCTGATTAACTTGCCGATTCTGCTCAGTCAGACGATTGCTAATGGCACAACCATGCCTCCCGAGATGATGCCAGGATATTTCAAATTCATGAGCCATATCACACCGATGTTCTATTCGACTCATCTGGACTACAATATACTCTTTGGTGGGGAAAACCTCGGATTACGGAATGGGTTTGGCGTTGGTTGGTCTTGCAGCATTGGCAATCAACATCGTAATTCATCAGTTCAAAAGTGCCCGCCAAACCGATGCTATGAAGGAGACTGTACAACAGTCTGTTATGGTTTAAAATAGAGAGAGAGGGCTGGTTCGTTGTGCTTCACTGTACTCGCCCTCTGGATTAGCAGAAATGGGGGCAGTCACATGTCGATTCAAATTTTTATACTTGGTACGTTAAGCGAGGAACAGTGCCATCCCTATGATATTAAGAAGAGAATTCTTAAACATCTGGATCAAACCGATGCCAAAGTAACGGAAGGCACGATTTATTATAATTTTGAAGTATTGCTGAAGAAGGGTCTGATCGAGAAAATCGAAATTATACAAACCGATAATCGACCAGATAAAACAACTTATGGTATCACTGAAAAAGGACGAGATGCCTTACAAGAGGGGATCTACGCGGCTTTTCAAAAATTCACGAACGTGCAATCCCTCTATGCAGCGCTGGTCAATCTGGATAAGGTGGACTTACACAAGATTGCATATCTGATTGAGGATATTCTTCGTAAACTGGAAAAAAGAATTGCTTATATTGAACGTGAAAGACCAGAGATTGAAGAGTTCGAGGTGGATTTGAAAGAAACATTGTTATTAATGAAAGATCATGCCTACCACTCCATTCAGAACGATATCACCTGGCTGCAGAAGCTGCTGCATCATGTTCAGAGCAGAGCTTTGAAGAAATAGGCAAAACACTTAAGAAATGTAGACAGGAGGAATGAAGAAATGTTCGAACATTTGGTTGTATTTAAATTCAACGATAAAATTACACCTGAGAAGCAGCAAAAATTGGTGAATCAATTATTGTCCCTGAGGGAAGAGATTCCGGGAATCACAGCATTGACTGCGGGAATTAACGTGACTGAGGAGACCGATAATATTCAAGGTTATACACTTGGACTAAGAGTTACTTTTACAGATCAGGAAGCTTTGCGTTCCTACGGTCCCCATCCTGCCCATCAGGCATTCGTAGCTTCGCTCGAAGGTTGGGTGGAAAATGTGATCGTAGTCGACTACCCAATCTAAAAGTTGGTTTCTGGGTGCCGAAAGCTGGAAGACATAAATAGCGTCACAATCGAAGTCGCCAATAGGCGACTTTTATTATTTTGGGGAAGGACCAAATGGTGGCTCAGATGTGTACACACATATCCATTTGAATATACAATATTTCTATGATTTCTGGGCTGTAATGACGTTATTACGATTCAATCTTTTCATGAAAAAATGAAGGATGGCTCCACCGAAACATACAGTCAATACGGTTCCGATCCCAATGGGCCCTTGAAACAAAAAGGCGAGAATCAAAAAAACAATATAGATCAACGTTCTGGAGTACATCACACTTTTTTTCGTTAAGAGCTGAATGATGACCATTAGATGATCGACGGGTATACGAGCAAAGCGAGCACGTAGATACATAGCTGTACCCCATCCGGAAACAAGCATGCCGACAGTAAAATAAATGAAGTTGACAAAGTGTCCTACCTGAAGCCAGTGTCCAATAACCCAGAGCCAGGTATCGATACACAAACCTGTTGCAAAAGCAGTAAGCAATCCCTTGAATTCAGGTTTCTGTCTAATGAGGACAGCATTGAGAAAAATCATGATCAGGGCAAGCAAAATCTCCCAACTTCCTACAGTAAGCCCCACATGCACGGATAACCCCACCAACAAGGCATCAAAAGGAGAGACGCCAAGCCCGGCCGTTATGGTTAATGAGATGCCCAGGGACAGAAGGATAATTCCGGTCCAAAAGTCAACAATTCTAGGTGATCTAAGTATAATACGATTCATGCCAGAGCGTGACATCCTTTCCAATAAGCACTTTTCTATATAATAAATCAGTTTTTATATGTTGTAAATGCAACATTTCACACCTCTTTAGGACAAAGGTTTACTCATGAATATCAGATAAGTTGATCTAACTACCTAAAAATAGATAAGAGAGATGGTGTTGACATGGAACCAGTTACATGAAATACACTGATGTTGTAGCAGATCGGCTCCCTGGGATTGACAAAGCGTGCCTCTCACTACATTATTTTATAGACACTTTATAAATAAACATTATAAAGTATGTATATATTCTTCTTACTTCTGAACTTATTTGAGAGGGCGGGTATGGGGTGGAATAAATGACACTACATTCTGGCAGCCACTAATTGGAGGAACCGGAAAACAATGTGAGCGTGTGGAGAAATTGTTCGGGAGCACGGAAAGGGAATCTGGATTCTTGGAGACAGTGCTGCCCGAATCAAGAAGGACAGAAAGGTTGTGAAGGAATTCAGCATCGAGCGGGATATCGCTCTGAGCGCTATAGAAGAGATTCAGCGATTCGCTGATAACATGACCATAATTGTATGCGCGAGCGATGCTGCATATGTGCATTCTTCCATTCCTGAAGACATGTACCAGGTTATTAAAGGCTCCTATGAACATGTCATTAAAATCGGTTCCTTCTCAGAAATCGATAGCCCGCTCATTAAAATTACGGTGTATGATCCTGAAGAGAGGAGTAGTGCACTGAGAAAGCATGTTGAATTAACGCTGGATGGACAAATCTACATCGTGGATTCAGAAGCAAGATGGCTTGATATTACGGCACTGCACACACATAAAGGCGAGACGGTAAAAAAACTACAAGAAATGTTGGGCGTAACAGCTGAAGAAACAATGTCATTTGGGGATGGAGAGAATGATGTGGAACTGATGGCAATTGCTAAATATAGCTATGCTGTTAGTAATGCCTGTGAAAATACTAAAAAAGCGGCAAGTTTCATTACCAAATCTAATCAAGAGAATGGAGTTCTTATTACGATTCAAAAAATGATGGACCTGTTCTAGATTTATGCCGTTACGAAATAATATTTATGTGATCGGAATCATACTGAATTTCAAAAAAAAGAATAACAGGAGCTGAAAAAATGACTGAAGAAGAACGGATATTGAAGGGGATTTTATTTAGTCCAAGTGATTCGGAATTGAAAGCGCTGAAACGGCGTTCGCATAACCTAAGCAATCAATATAGCCGTACATTTGAGGATCAAGTCGAGGAACGAGAATTGTTATTGAAGGAGCTGCTTGGTCGAAAAGGACAGGGCTGCTTCATGCAAGGACCGATTTTCTTTCATTATGGAGTGCATACCGAAATCGGTGATTATTTCTTTGGCAACTACAATCTCACCGTTCAGGATGATGCGAAAGTCACCATTGGTAATCATACGAGTTTTGGGCCCAATGTGACCATTGTTACGCCAATTCATCCATTCATCGCTTCGGAGCGCCGGCAGATGCTGGATCAACACGGTACACCCAAATCTCTTTGTTACGCCAAGCCTGTCACTATTGGAAACGATGTATGGTTATCTGCTAACGTAACTGTATGCGGTGGGGTAACGATTGGAGACGGATGCGTAATTGGGGCAGGCAGCGTCGTGACGCAAGATATCCCGGAGAACTCTTTTGCGGCAGGTGTACCGTGCAGAGTCATTCGTAAAATCACTGAATCAGACAGTATGCGATACAAACCGGAAATATTAGCGGATTGTCGTGTGATAGAATAAATGTTTTGAGGTAGGAATGTTGGCCCCTGTCATGGAGCGAACCATTTCTGCCTCTTTTTAATCCTGCTGGAACACTGTGTCACCCTTTACGTGTAATTTAACATGACATGAAATGAGCGTGAGCTACTTTCACTTTGTATAACATGCCCAAAAACATCGATTCTCTTTATATCCTCCAACAATCTTATGTTATGAATCATGGAACTTCCCCCAATTGTTTATATAATGTGAATCAACATAACATGATTTGCAGCGGTAACTGGATTCTAAATTACAGGGGGCAGGTTGGGATGAGAGAAACCAAGAGAATGAGGATTTTTTCACTGGGAATTCAGCACGTATTGGCGATGTATGCCGGGGCCATTTTGGTTCCGCTTCTTGTGGGAAGGGCGCTAAATCTGACTGCTGAACAGCTCGCGTATCTGGTATCTATTGACTTGTTAACCTGTGGGGTTGCAACCTGGCTTCAGGCACGCAAAGGAAAGTATCTGGGGATTGGATTGCCGGCGGTGCTGGGAAGCTCATTTGTTGCCGTGACACCCATGATTGCGATTGGCTCACAATACGGGATCCCGGCCATTTACGGTTCCATTATCGCAGCAGGGATATTCATCGTCATATGTGCTGTCTTCTTCAGTAAAATTGTCAAACTGTTTCCTCCTGTCGTAATCGGCACGGTGGTAACCATTATCGGTCTGGCGTTGATTCCAACTGGTATCAAGAACATGGCGGGTGGAGCAAACAGCGAGAATTTCGGAAGTCTGGATAACTTGGCGCTTTCATTCGGTGTGTTACTTTTTATTCTCATACTAAATCGCTATGCTCGCGGTTTTGTTAGATCCCTCGCAGTTCTCCTCGGCATTATTGTGGGCACCCTTGTTGCTGCTATAATGGGGAAAGTGAATTTCGCTTCCGTGCAGGAAGCCTCCTGGTTTCACTTGCCGCAGCCGTTTTATTTTGGATGGCCTACCTTCGAATTGGGCCCTATTATTACAATGATTATCGTAGGTACGGTTGTTATTATTGAGTCGACAGGTGTATTTATGGCTCTAAGCAAAATCTGTGATCAACCGATTAACGAGAAGGATCTGGCGCGAGGGTATCGTGCGGAAGGTTTAGCGTTTGTCCTTGGCGGTATTTTCAATGCCTTTCCGTATAACACATTTGCCCAGAATGTCGGTTTGGTTCAGCTCTCCAAGGTGAAAACGACCAATGTGGTTGTTGCGGCCGGAGGCATCCTGATTTTTCTCGGGCTCATCCCCAAAGTTGCGGCATTTGCAACGATTATTCCCAGCGCGGTGCTTGGAGGGGCAACGGTGGTTCTGTTCGGCATGGTGGTCTCATCCGGGATTAAAATGCTGCAACATGTCGATTTCGGCAAGCAATCCAATCTATTGATCGTTGCTTGTTCGGTTTCCCTTGGTCTTGGTGTAACTGCTGTTCCTGATCTATTTGCCCAGCTGCCTCAAAGTATTCGCATTATTGTCGGTGATGGCATTATCACAGGTAGTCTGTGTGCTATCCTGCTCAATGTCTTCTTTAACCTCGGATTCAAAAAGGAGAGTCTGCCGGTACAGCCCGTTCAGGCCCAAGAATCACATACTTGATTTAGTTTTGTTTACAGGCTTGTGACTCACAAGAATGGACCCAAGGCGGTTTCAACTGCGGTGGAATGACGGATTCTGACTCATTCACCAAAGAAACCTCTTGGGTTTTTAGTATGATTGGGATTGGGAAACAATATCGGGTGGGGCCATTCAACAGTCATCGTATAAATCACGAAAGTTACTGTAGGATGAATGCAAAAGGGATATAAATATGCTAAAGTTTCATCATGAACATGTTACATGTTCTTTCTGTTGAATTTCCATGCGACTACATAAATGAGCATTGGTTCACAAGGCTAAAATAAAATCAGGGATGTACCCTGGTTACAGAAAAGGAGTTGTGATCACCATGCAACAAGAAACGCAGAAAAAAGGATGGCATTTTGACAATAGTTATGCGCATTTGCCACAGGTTTTTTTTACAAAGCAGGGAGCGGTACCTGTTCAATCACCAAAGATGATCATCTTCAATACATCACTTGCTACCAGCTTGGGATTAAATGCTGAGGCGCTCAATAGTACTGAAGGAGCGGAGGTCTTCGCAGGTAACCTGATTCCGGAAGGAGCCGAGCCTCTGGCTCAGGCATATGCGGGCCACCAGTTTGGCAATTTTAACATGCTTGGTGATGGACGGGCTTTGCTGCTGGGAGAGCAGCTTACGCCGCAAGGCGAGCGAGTGGATATCCAGCTCAAAGGTTCGGGAAGAACCCCTTACTCTCGCGGAGGTGATGGACGTGCTGCCGTTGGGCCAATGCTGCGGGAGTATATTATTAGTGAAGCGATGCATTCACTGGGAATTCCAACCACGCGAAGTTTGGCAGTCGTTTCGACTGGAGAAAACATTATACGTGAAACAGAACGACCTGGTGCAATCCTGACGCGAGTGGCTTCAAGCCATTTGCGTGTAGCAACCTTCCAATACGCTGCCAGATGGGGATCAATCGATGATCTCAAAGCATTGGCTGACTACACACTGCAACGGCATTTTTCGGATATCGCCGAAGCCGACAATCGTTACCTCCTGCTGCTTCAGGAAGTGATTAAGCGACAGGCATCACTTATTGCCAAGTGCCAGCACGTTGGTTTCATCCATGGCGTAATGAACACGGATAATATGGCGATTAGTGGTGAAACAATCGATTATGGTCCTTGTGCTTTTATGGATGCTTATAATCCAGCGACGGTATTTAGCTCCATTGACACACAAGGCCGTTATGCCTATGGCAATCAACCGTATATTGGTGGCTGGAATCTGGCTCGGTTTGCCGAGACGCTTCTGCCATTGCTGCATGAGGATGAAGAACAGGCCGTACAAATCGCGCAGGATGCTATTGCTCAATTCTCTGAATTGTATCACCACCACTGGCTTTTGGGCATGCGGAGCAAGTTGGGCTTGTTTAATGAAGAGGCTGAGGATGAAGCGCTAATCAGGGATCTTCTTGAATTGATGGAGAAGCATAGTGCCGATTACACGAATACGTTCGTGGCGCTGACCTTTGACACACCGCTCAAGGGCTCACTATTGTTGGAAACTCCAGAGTTTGAGCAGTGGAATGAGCGCTATACGGCAAGATTGGGAAGACAGCAGCAAGGAAAAGAAGCATCACAACAATTGATGAGGAACAGCAACCCGGCGGTCATTCCCCGTAATCATCGGGTGGAAGAAGCGTTGGAACAAGCGGAGAATCACGGGGATCTCAGTGTGATGGAGAAGCTTCTTGCAGTGCTTTCAAACCCGTTTGCACACTCTCCTGAACAGGCTGAATACGCAGAATTGCCTGCTCAGTGCAATACCTCCTATCAGACGTTCTGCGGGACCTGATTGAAGAAATGCTGGGAAGAGGCTGCCATTTGGCAGCTTTTTCATTATCATGCCAACGCATACAGCGAATAAACGATGTGAAACTTTTCGAGGTGGTGAGTATATGTCCGACATACAAAGCAAACCAGAGATTGCAAAAACGTTATTACAGTTGCTTGAGCGTACATCCTTCCACAGGGAACAGTTGGAAAACTATGTTAACCGCTTGTTTGAGGCCTTTAAATGGGAAGGCGTTCCTTATGTAGAAATCGAAAATGATGTGTATGTTGTTCGAATATACGAGCGGGGTATTGTCATGCTGGAGAAACGGCTGAACCAGACGGATGAAGTCATCTACTGGCTGCTGGAGGATATCATTTTTACGGCGGCGCATGTAGAATTGCTGGAACAGCATGGTGTGGATAATAAACAGATATACTTGAACTATACGGGCGAAGTGATGCAAGAACTGGAACGAAGTGTTGAGAAGGCTTTCCAACAGATTGGTAATCCATACTTACATTGGCATAAGACGGGTAAACGACAGGAGCTGGAGAGGCTGAAACCAGGAGGTGAGCGTCTTTAATAATGGTTTTAGGCATATGAATATGATCACGGGAAGTTGACATGATGACTTTATAAGTCTGGAGCAGGCACTGATCTGATGTTCTATCTTAAGTTTGCTTACTTGCTCTTGCAATGATATTAACGTTCGGCTATACTGGCTATAAATTGAATACATGAATTACGTTGATAGAGCGCAGTAGCGGCTTTGTCCCTGTTACAGAAAGTCAGGGGTTGATGGAACCTGATACATACAAGGGCTGCGAATTACACTCTGGAGTACTTGGGTAATGCCAAGCGGAATGGCAAACGATATTTTGCCGAAAGCGGTATGGACAGCGTGTAAGCTGTTGTCTGTGCAAGTTGGGTGGTACCACGGTTATGATAATCGTCCCTATGTCTATTGAAGACAAGGCGGCGATTTTTTTGTGTCCAAAAAAGCCTCGCCCGGCTTAGCTGCTTGTGAATTAACGTAGATCATGGCCTAATACCAATGCATAGAGAAGGGGTTGTTTGTTTTGAATATTATTGATGAACTGGAATGGCGCGACGCCATTAACCAACAAACGGATGCGGAGGGTCTTCGTGAGCTAACCGAGACGACATCGGTATCGCTGTACTGTGGAGTTGACCCAACAGGAGACAGTATGCACATTGGACATTTGATTCCGTTCATGATGCTAAAACGTTTCCAACTCGCCGGCCACCGCCCGGTCATTCTGATTGGTGGGGCAACAGGAACTATTGGTGATCCAAGTGGTCGTCAATCGGAACGTTCCCTGCAAACGATGGAAGAGGTACAAGCGAACGTAGACGCGCTGACTGCCCAAATGAAAAAGCTCTTCGTAACCGATGGCGACAATCAGGTACGCATGGTCAACAACTACGACTGGACGCATAAAATCAATGTAATTGAATTTTTACGTGACTACGGTAAAAACTTTAATCTGAACACGATGCTGGCCAAGGACGTGGTTGCGAGCAGACTGGAAGACGGCATTTCGTTTACCGAGTTTTCCTACCAGATTCTCCAATCGCTCGATTACCTGCACCTGTTCCAACATGAGAATGTACAGCTGCAAATCGGCGGTTCCGACCAATGGGGCAATATTACAAGTGGCCTAGACCTCATCCGTAAAAAGGAAGGGTCCGAAGCGAAAGCCTTCGGTCTGACGATTCCGCTGATGCTCAAATCCGATGGAACGAAATTCGGTAAAACCGCAGGTGGAGCCATCTGGCTTGATCCAAATAAAACGACTCCATTCGAATTCTACCAGTTCTGGGCAAATACGGATGATCGTGACGTGATCAAATACTTGAAGTACTTCACGTTCCTGAGCAAAGAAGAAATTGAAGCCTTGGCTGAAAAGGTAGAAACGGAGCCGCATAAGCGTGAAGCACAAAAGGCTCTCGCTGAAGAAATGACGAAGTTTGTTCACGGTGACGATATGCTGGAGCAGGCGAAACGCATTACCGCCGCACTGTTCAGCGGCGACATTCGTTCCCTTACAGCAGACGAAATCGAGCAGGGCTTCAAGGAAATGCCGACCTTCGAGACCGATGGAGAAGCGAAAAATATTGTAGACTGGCTCGTGGACCTTGGGCTTGAGCCATCCAAACGTCAGGCGCGTGAGGATGTCACCAAAGGGGCTATCTCTATGAATGGTGAGAAAGTTACGGAGCTGGAATTCACGGTCTCTGCGGAGCACGCAATCGGCGGTAAATTCATCATCATCCGCAAAGGCAAGAAAAACTACAGCCTGGTGAAATTGAAGTAGCAAGAGGATTACAGAGTATGATTCGGGGGAAGGTAGAGGCGAAAGTTAAATCTTCTTCCCCAGCAACACAAAAGGACCGTCCCCATTCATGTCAGTGACATGATGGAGACGGTCCTTTATGCATGCCATCCGCAAATGGCTTATTAGTTATTAATTTATTGATTCACAATCGCTGCTGTGATTTCTTCATCCAGATCAAGTCTTACATTCTCACGGTAAGCCCGAATGTCGTATTCACTGTGCAGGTAGCGCAGGATGGCTTCAATCATGTTGGATTCGACCAAGTATTGACTGCGGCCTTGAATCCAGACTTCAGCGGAATATCCCGTATCTTCTTCCCAGCTCAGTTCCACATTGACATCGGTTGGGCGTACACCCTTGCGTTCCGCCATGTGAATACAAATCGCGTTTACAATTTCATCCATGCTTAGAACCATAGAGATTAGTACCGTCCGTTTCTGTTGCGATCATCATCATCACGATCATTTTTGCGGTCATAGCGACCATCGGCTGCCGGTTTACGGCGATTCGTAATGGCTCTGAACAGGGCCATCGCGAGCATCACGATCAGCATAATTGCAGCGACGTTTACGAGTAATCCGAGAATGTTACCCAGTGCTCCCATACCGCCGAACAATCCACCAAACATCATACCAGCCAGACCGCCCAGCATCATGCCTTTCATAAATCCACCGCCACCGCCGAAGAATCCGCCACGGTTGGTTGTAGCTGCTCCAGTGCTGGAGTTGTTATTCGTATTTGATTTGCTCACATTACTGTTGGAATCGGACTTCTTAGGTGTGTTAGTAAAGCTTTTTGTTCCCGATTTGAAACCGCCACCACGTCTAGCATCGGCAGAATCCGGATTTGCGACTCCGACTGTTGCGAACAATAATGTAAAGGCCATGAAAACCATCATAAGATGTTTGATTCCGAATTTTTTCTTCATTGTAAAGATCGTAACCCCCGATTAATTTGTTTGAATCACCCAAAATTGGGCCTTACTCAAGTAATACGGTCAACTTGCAGGAACGTTTCAAAATTTGTTTAATTTTCTGAATGAGTTGGACAAGGGTCCTGAATAGCGGCCTGACCATCGAGTAGTTGAGTAACCCAGTTACACCATTCGATGCCCGTTTGTGCGTTCATCAACCCTTTTTGTACCAGAATGTAGCTTCCGAATTCCCGACTGCCTACTCGCAAATTATCCTGAGGGATACGGGACTTCAAATCCTCGAAATAACGGATGCGTTCCAAAAACCAGTTTTTGCGTTCGTTCAGAATGCGTCTCATGCTTCCATCTTCCGCAATGCCTACACATAAAATACGCAGATTGAATTCGTCACGCGTAACCGGAGCGGTTACGGGAGTGATCATCCAATCCAGCAGTTTTTCAATACCTTTTTCCGTGACTGCATACATTTTTTGTCCGGTTTGTCAGACTGTTGCACCCAGCGGGAGGCTAAAAGCTCATCGTTTTCCATTTTGGAGAGGAGGGGATAGATCTGACTGTGTTTAGCCTGCCAATGTGGCTGGATTTTCAGCATTAGATCATAGCCTGATGACTCCTCGCGGGTAAGAAGCCCGAGCAATCCGTAGGAAAGTATGTTCATGCACATGTCTCCTTAATATTAGGGCTGGGCCAGCAAAAACAATAAAAATTGCTTTCTTTGACCGCTTTCATAAAAGTGTACACTGAAACTGTATGGTTTGACAACCTGACAGAACAACTGCCTCAATTTAGACAAAAAGAGTGCGGACCCGGAGGTCCGCACCCAAACCATTTAAGAGAGATGTCTATTGCCCATAGCCCTCTGCGACAAGATCAAGTTCACCTGTATAGGAATCGATGACCATGCCGTGTACGGGTACATTGGGCGGAAGCAATGGATGTTTCTTGATCACTTCCACAGTATGTTTTACCCCTTCTTCAACGCTGTCAAACCCGCGCAGCCACTTTTGCAAACGAATACCCGAGTTCTCCAGCGTGCTCATGACTTCCTCAGACACACCCCGTTCGACCATATGTCCAATCATGGTCTCAGCGTGTAGGGAAGCCATACCGCATTCCGTATGACCAACAACCAGTACTTCATCAGCACCAAGCTCATAGATGGCGACAAGAACACTACGCATAACAGACCCGAAAGGCTGAGAGATAATTGCGCCAGCGTTTTTGATAATTTTCACATCGCCATTCTTCAGGTTCATGGCCTTGGGCAGCAATTCCACCAGACGGGTATCCATACAGGTGATAATAGCCATCTTTTTGGTTGGAAACTTGCCAGCCGTATACTTTTCGTATTCTTTAGTCTCGACAAATGTTTTGTTGTAAGCCAGAATCTCTTGAATGTTGTTCATGTCCATTGCCTCCTGTTATCCAATACGATGAGCACAGCCACTTGCATCCAATGCAGCTTGTCCTACGTCCTTTGGTTTTATTTAGTTATATCACGGTCAGCAAATTGCATTATTCCGCGATTTAGAGGAATAATGCAATTTGCATCTGTTAAAAGTTGATTATACGCATTGCAAAAAGTATCATCAATAGGGAATCCAACATTTTTTTGAAGAGGTGAACGTTAACAATGGAACAACAAGCACAGCAACAGCTGGAATCCTTCCGTAATTTGGCTCGCAAAATCAAGAGTTACCATGAAGCCATTGGTTTGCTTCACTGGGATCTGCGCACAGGTGCGCCCAAAAAGGTGTACCAACACGTTCGGAAACACTTGGAATGCTGTCTACCGAAGCATTTAAGCTGCAAACCTCGGCTGACATGAAATCTTACCTGGATACATTAACAAGTCCAGAGGTGCTGGAACAGCTGGAAGATATCGACCGCCGTCAGGTGGAAGATTGTCAGAAAGAATATGATCGCAGTCAGTCCGTCCCGCCGGAAAAAGTACAAGCGTATACCGTACTTACCGCCAAATCGGAAACGGCTTGGGAAGATGCCAAGCATAATAGCGATTTTGCAGGGTTCTCTCCTTACCTCACCGATATTGTGAAGCTCAAGCAAGAGTTCATAGACTACTGGGGTGTGAAAGATACTCGTTATGATACCCTTCTTGATATGTATGAGCCGGAACTGACCGTTGAAAAGGTAGATGCGGTATTTGCCCGTCTCAAAGCACGTTTGGTTCCCCTGCAAGAGAAGATCAATGCGTCGGGCAATAAGCCGAACACGGAGTTCCTGAACCAGCTGTTTGACAAGGAACAACAGGAAAAATTCAGTCTGTTTATTCTGGGACAAATGGGTTATGATTTCGAAGCTGGAAGACTCGATGAGAGTGTTCACCCGTTCGCAACGGGCCTGAATCCGGGTGATGTGCGAATCACGACGAACTATTTGCAGGATGATGTGACGAGTGCGGTCTTCAGTTCACTGCACGAAGGCGGACACGCCCTGTATGAACAAAATATTGACGACAATCTGGCCGGTACTCTTCTTGCCGAAGGGACGTCCATGGGTATCCACGAATCCCAGTCGCGCCTTTGGGAAAATATGATTGGCCGCAGTCTTCCATTCTGGACGCGCTATTATAAAGATTTGCAACAGCACTTCCCTCAATTAAGCGAGGTGAAACTGGAAGACTTCTACCGGGCAATTAACCGGGTGGAAAGCTCTCTGATCCGGATTGAAGCCGATGAGCTGACGTACAATCTGCACATCATCATTCGTTATGAAATTGAGAAAATGCTGTTTAACGAAGGCCTGGAAGTCAAGGACCTGCCAGAGACCTGGAATGCCAAATACAAGGAGTATCTTGGTGTGGTGCCGCCGAATGATGGTATGGGTGTGCTTCAGGATGTTCACTGGTCGGGCGGTGACTTTGGTTACTTTGCTTCTTACTCGCTCGGCAATATGTATGCTGCACAGATTCTACATACACTGCGCAAAGAAATGCCGGAGTTCGATGCCCATATTGCCGAAGGTAACCTGATTCCCATCAAGGAATGGTTAACTGACAAAATTTATCGTTATGGCAAAAGTCGTACACCTTCCGAATTGATTGTGGCCGTAACGGGTGAAGAGTTGAACCCGGACTATTTGGCAGACTATCTGGAAGCAAAATATACCGAGATTTACAAGCTGTAGGACAGCTATAACATCAACATATAATTTTGAAGAGCGGGGCAGAATTGCCCGGCTCTTCTTTTGCATGCAAGTTCTTAACCTTTTGTTAGGCATCAGCATATCCATAGTAGAGAGAACAGCTGAAACCAGTGAAGGAGGGAAATATCATGAAATACACGCCATGGTTCATCCGGGCCATCGTCATTTTGCTCATTATCATTGTGGCTCTCACCAGCTGCAATAAAGATAAGGATGTAAACAAAATTACGATTGGTGAAGTCACACGTTCTGTATTTTACGCACCGGAGTATGTGGCTGTGGCCCAAGG
The DNA here is from genome assembly GCF_052244825.1 of Paenibacillus sp. 1A_MP2. Classification (NCBI taxonomy): domain Bacteria; kingdom Bacillati; phylum Bacillota; class Bacilli; order Caryophanales; family Paenibacillaceae; genus Paenibacillus; species Paenibacillus sp. 1A_MP2. The sequence continues at coordinate 3,257,530 of NZ_JBQQCS010000001.1, forward strand.
TTTTTTTGAGGAGCAGGGGCTTGAAGTGGACATTCAGACGACGGCTGGCGGAGACAAAACGATGGCAGCATTACTTGCTGGCTCAGTAGACATCGCATTGGTTGGAGCAGAGACGTCTATTTATGTCTACCAACAAGGCGCAGAAGATCCGGTTATTAACTTTGCTCAGCTTACACAGACGGACGGAACGTTTCTGTTTGCCCGTAATCCCGATGGCGAATTTAATTGGGATCAACTGAAACAGAGTACATTCCTTGGACAAAGAAAGGGTGGCATGCCTCAAATGGCAGGCGAATTCACGCTGAAAAAACATGGCATCGATCCGCAGAATGATCTGGAATTGATTCAAAATGTGGATTTTGCCAACATTGCTTCTGCATTCGCTTCAGGGACGGGGGATTACGTACAGCTGTTTGAACCTCAGGCGTCCATCTTTGAGAAAGAGGGTCGCGGCAAGGTTGTAGCCTCATTTGGAACGGAAAGTGGCCATCTGCCTTACACGGTCTTCATGACCAAACAAAGTTATATCCATGATAACAAGGACATCGTTCAGAAGTTCACAAATGGCTTGCAAAAAGCACAAACTTGGGTAGATTCCCATACGGCTGAAGAAATCGCTGAAGTGATCAAGCCCTACTTCAAAGATATTGATCCGGCCATTTTGGTAAGCAGTGTGAACCGTTACAAGGAACAGGGCACATATGCAACCGATCCAGTCATTGATGAGGATGAATGGAATAACTTGCTGGACGTTATGAGTGCTGCGGGAGAACTGAAACAGCGGGTGGATTCTCAAACGATTGTCGATAACTCCTATGCTAAACATGCAGCATCAACGAAGTAACCAGGTATTCAGGAAAGGACGTGAGCATGTATGCCTGAATCCGAAACGGTGATCAGACTGGAAGGGATTTCGCAAGTCTATGTCAGCGAGCGCGAAGCATCATTGGTTATCGAGAATTTGAATCTTCAGGTCGAACAGGGAGAGTTTGTTAGTCTTGTCGGCCCAAGCGGATGTGGTAAAACTACATTGCTGTCGATCATCGCCGGGCTGCTCACACCGACCGCTGGCGAGGTCAAGGTTAAAGGGAAACGCATCGAAGGTCCATCTGCCCAGATCGGCTATATGCTGCAACAGGACTATCTGTTTCCGTGGCGTACCATTTTGGATAATGCCCTGATTGGGCTTGAACTGACAGGTACCCTTAATGAACAGAGTCGTGAGCGTACGCGTGAGCTGTTGGCAGGTATGGGGCTTGCTGGCACCGAAAGCCAGTATCCTTCCGAGTTATCCGGGGGCATGAGGCAACGGGTGGCTTTGGTACGTACACTGGCTACGGACCCGGAATACTGTTGCTGGATGAACCCTTCTCCGCACTCGATTATCAAACCAAGCTGCAGCTGGAGGATCTGGTTTCGGACACATTGAAGAAATCCGGCAAAACTTCGGTGCTTGTCACCCATGATCTGTCGGAAGCTATTGCCGTCAGTGATCGCGTCATTGTGCTGGATCGCAATCCGGGTCGCATTCGGCGAGAGTTCATCATTCCAGAAGATTTGCGGAATGCACAGCCTTTTTACGCAAGGGAGCAGCCAGGGTTCAATGAGCTGTTTCAGGCGTTATGGAGTGAACTGGATCAGTCCGGAGGAGGTGAGAAGAACGGGTGAATCAGACGAATCAGAAGCAGGAAATGCGTGATGATTGGATGAGACAGCTGCACCAAAGTCATATTCAGCATGTTGCCAGATGGCGACATAAAGTGCTGGCGGTGCAGCTGTCCATGCTGGTGTTTATGTTTTTGCTGTGGGAACTGGCGGGAAGGCTGCGCTGGATTGATGTGCTTTTGTTCAGTTATCCCAGCAAAATTTTTAATCAGATCTGGAAGGACATCGTCAGTGGAGAACTATGGGCGCATGTCGGGGTAACCGTAGGGGAAACGGCAGTCGGCTTTTTGCTGGGGACACTCGTCGGAACACTGCTTGCGGTTCTGATCTGGTGGTCTCCTTTTTTGTCCAAAGTGCTTGATCCCTATATGGTTGTGTTCAACAGCATGCCAAAGGTCGCGCTGGGTCCCATTTTTATCGTCATGTTTGGTGCAGGATTTACGGCCATTGTCATGACGACTTTGTCAATTACAGTCATTATTACTACACTTGTTGTGTATAACAGTTTTAATGAAGTAGATCAGAACTATATTAAGGTTATCCGTACGTTTGGTGGCGATCGCTCCGAAGTTTTCACCAAAGTAGTATTGCCCGCTTCCTTCCCAGCCATTGTCTCTACCTTAAAAGTAAACGTGGGGATGGCCTGGGTCGGTGTAATTGTGGGTGAATTTCTGGTCGCCAAGCAGGGGTTGGGCTATCTGATCATCTATGGATTTCAAGTATTCAACTTTACCCTTGTTTTATCGAGCCTGCTCATTATTGCCGCTGTCGCCACAGCGATGTACCAGCTCGTTGTATATGTAGAACGCAAGCTGCTGGCAGGACGCAGATAATGTTGTGAAGCATGCGCGTGTATAAAAAACCATTCACAATATGTATACAATTTCACAAGAGGTGTCACGTTGCCCGAACCCGTAAAATCAAGTACCATACAATTACGAATATTCCGCGCAGTCCGGAATGAATGCGACGATTGGAGAAGAGGGCCTAGAGGCTTTTCGTCGCATCAATCAAATTGCCAGCGTCCCTCATCCGGGGGCGCGTTATTGTGACCGACATGCATGCGCATGTCGGTTGATGCCGTTTATGAGTTTAATAGGTCATTGAGATATGCTGTTCTTGCAGATACAATTCTTTTGATTAGAGAAGAAATGGTTTTTGGCAGGATGTGTAATACTATGGATATGATATAGAACAGTAGACGCTATTAGGCAGTGGACAGGCGTTCACATGGATAGGTATGGCTCGCTTGCTTTGACATTTTTGCAGCTTAGAGGAGAGGGAATGTTAGATGGGTTTTAGGGTAATTAAAACCGCAATCGCCGCGCTGATGGCCGTGCTGATTGCGGACTGGTGCGGCTTGCCTGGACCAACATCAGCTGGCTTGCTAGCCATTCTTGGCGTTGATGTAACACGAAAAAGAAGTATTCGCACCATATCTGCCAGATTCTTCGCTTCCGTAGTGGGGCTTTTATTTGCAAGTGTACTTTTTCACTTTCTTGGTTTCCATTACTGGGTATTGGCAGTCTACATACTAATTGCGTTTCCCGTTATCGTTCGAGCCGGATTCAAGGAAGGCATTGTGACGGGATCTGTCGTAGTGTTCCGGGTATTTGGCGGCGGTGAGATGGATGTTCATGTGGTTTTGGTACAAATTGGACTGCTGCTGATTGGTCTCGGTTCCGCGATGGTTGTCAATCTGGCCTATATGCCGGCTGCGGACCCGCAGATGCTGCGTATTCGCAAAAGAATTGATGAATTATTCTCGGTCATCTTCAAGGAGTTTGCAGCTACACTGCGCAATCCGAATGAAGTGTGGGCAGGAAAAGAGCTGATTGAAGCCGATAAGGCTGTGCTAGGCGGCATTGAAGCAGCCAAACGCTCGTTGGAAAATCAGGTCATCCACCCGAACGAGGGATGGAGTGTTTACTTTTATATGCGCAAAACGCAACTGGATTCCATCCAGCATATGATGCATCTCGTATCCCAGATCTATCAGAAGATGCCGCATGCGGAAATGGTATCGGAGCTGTTCGACCAGCTCAGTCAGGATGTACTCACTGAATCTTACACCGGACGTACAGAAAAACTTCTCGCAGATGTGCAAGAAGAATTCAAACGAATGGAGTTGCCGGATACAAGGGAAGAATTCGAGATTCGTTCCGCGATTCTCCAGCTGTGCCGGGAACTCGCGCTGTATCTGAAAATAGCCAAGAAGGACAAAGCACCGTCTCCGATATCGGACCGGTCCCAATCTACAAATGAATAATAGAAAATAGTTGTCACCCTAGACGGATGCCCTGCATACACTTGTAAAGAATGATTGTATGGAGGAGGTTTAAAGATGTCATTGAGTCATAAACATCAATGTAGAGAGATCATCACGAAGGCGATCTGCGGCAAAGGTCGTAAGTTCTCTACCGTAACACATACCGTGACTCCGCCACATGGTCCGACCAGTATTTTGGGGGCTTGGATTATCAACCACCAATATGAAGCCGTATCAGCGGGGGACGGAATTGAAGTTATTGGTACTTACGATATCAACATTTGGTATTCCTATGACAAAACTCACAGACGGATGTAGCCAAAGAAACGGTGTCGTATGTAGAACATGTGCCTTTGTCCTATCTGGACCCGAAACACCGGGCCACCACGGTAGAGGTATCTGCGGATGCAACGCAGGAACCAAGCTGTGTGGAAGCCACGGTGTCGGCAGGTGGAGGCAGCGTAATTATCCGGGTAGAACGGGAATTCGCTGTTGAACTGGTCGCCGAAACCAAAGTTTGTGTGAAAGTGTGCACGGATGGCTGTGGAGATTATGAAGACAAGGATTATGACTTCGGCAGTGGAGATGGAGATTATGACGATCTCGATCCCGACTTGCTTGACGATGAGCTGTAAGCTTAGCGTTCTTGATTCATTAACTTAAGGTATCATATGCGCCGCGAGCGGCAGTGAAGAGGGCGTAAGCCCTCTTTTTTCATTTTGGGCGAGAAACGGGAGGATGGACAGGATGAATGTGATGGAAGAGGCCGAGGAGGCGGTGCGCCGATATGAACGCATGCTCCCTCGCGAACGGACAGATCGCCTGAAACGATCCGGGATTGAAGTGCATGCTTCGCGAGGCAGGCGTGATCGAGAGTTGGGATTGCGTGTTCGTTACGATGTAGAGATATGCTGTCTGCAAGCGATCCGTATCAAACGTAGGGACACCAGCGGTATGGGTGGAGCGCAAGAAAGTGTGCTGGATCGTGAAGCCGCATCAACGTTGTTCAGACGTATTGAACGGCTTGCAACCAAAACCTTGTATACGGTTGGACTGGATCACGGCGCAGTAAGACTGGAAGCCTCGGGAAAGAGCGGTTGTGCAGTCATTTCGATTGATCCAAGGCCATGGAAGGGCATGACTGATCTCTCTGCCATGTATCGTGCAGGCTGGAAGCAGCTTCAGACTGAGCTGGATGAAGAACTGCATCATAATGCAGCCCCGATACTTGGAATGGACCCCGAGTTCCTGCTTGTGCAGATGCCAGAGTCCAAAATCGTGCCCGCCTCCAGATTTCTCGAACGAACAGGCGTAGCTGGCTGCGATTCCGTGACGATTGGTGGACGACGAATATATCCTGTAGCCGAACTGCGACCTGCCCAAGCTCTGAACCGCGTGAACTGCTCGCTCATCTGATGAGAGCCTTTGCGGCCGCATCCCGAAGTATTAGTGATCATTCGCTGATCTGGCAGGCAGGGGGAATGCCCCAGCGCGGATTGCCACTCGGTGGACATGTTCATTTCAGTGGCGTTACGTTAAACGGAGAGCTGCTGCGTGCACTTGACAATTATCTGGCATTGCCACTCGCCGTTCTTCAGGACCCCCGAGGTTCTGGCAGACGTCCACGCTATGGGGCATTGGGGGATTTTAGGCTGAAATCCTACGGTGGATTCGAATACCGCACTTTACCTAGTTTTCTGGTATCTCCTCTGGTTGCCAAAGGTGTTGTTGCTCTGGCTGGTCTTATCGCAAAAGACTATCAGCAACTGCGTCAACGTCCATTGGCGAAGGCGGCTATTCATACTGCTTTTTATGAAGGGAACCGTGAGGTGATGCAAGCGTATATTCCGGCATTGCTGGATGACCTGACGAAAATGGATGGTTTTGAACGTTATGAACAATACGCGGCTCCTTTAATTAGCCAGCTAAGACAGGGTAGGACATGGGACGAGAGTCGGGATATACGTAAACTCTGGAATATTCGAGCAGGTTCATGAAGAGTGGGCACTTTTTTGGTATAATGAGAAATAAGTCGATTTTGATCATCGTTACGGAAGAAATGGAACAGCAACCTGTGAGGGACGCGGCGGATGGCCGAAACATGAGGCGGTGGCACGAATCAGTTGCCTGACCGCCTTATTGCTCCTTCCGGTACAGCGTCTCTTCCTGACAACATTGGAACGGATGGAGGATACTCATGGCTCAGTATACGCCAATGATTCAACAATATTTGCAAGTGAAGGCCGAAGCGCAGGACGCTTTTCTTTTTTTAGATTAGGTGATTTCTATGAATTGTTCTTTGAGGATGCGGTCAATGCTTCCCGTGAGCTTGAAATCACATTAACAGCTCGCGCTGGAGGTGGAGAAGATAAGATCCCGATGTGCGGCGTGCCTTATCATTCGGCTGACAATTACATACAGCGCTTGATTGAAAAAGGATACAAAGTGGCCATCTGTGAACAGATGGAAGATCCAACGGTAACCAAAGGCATGGTACGGCGTGAAATTGTACGAGTCATTACACCGGGAACGGTGATGGAAGGCAAGACATTGGGGATAAGTCCAATAACTATATGGTTTGCCTGACAGGAAACCAGAACACACTTGCACTGGCTGCCTGTGACTTGTCTACTGGGGAACTCTACGTGACCTCAGTTCCATACTCCCAAGAATGGCTCAAGGATGAAATCGGGATCTACGAACCTTCGGAACTGGTGGGGATGCTGCGCTGCTGGATACGGTGGCTACCCAGGCATCTCCAATTGGTCGACCTGTGGTGTACACGCCGTGGACGAAGAGTAAAGAAGATTTGGTGCGTCAGCAATTCGGCGAAGCGGTATGGGCACGTCTGGAGCCTGAACGCCAAGCGTGTATAGCGCGTCTTTTCTCCTATTTAAGTGAGACACAGAAGCGTTCACTCGGACAATTGACACAGGTTTCAACGTATGAGCCTGACCACTTTATGATACTGGACCCGTTTACTCGGCGTAACCTGGAACTGGTGGAAACCGTACGTGAGCGTTCCAAAAAAGGTTCGCTGTTATGGCTGCTGGACCGCACAGAGACGTCCATGGGTGCACGAATGCTGCGTCGTTGGGTTGATAAACCCTTGCTGCAAAAAGGAAAAATCAATGAGCGTTTGGAAGCGGTAGATACACTGTATAACCAGTTTATATTGCGGGAAGATCTGCGTGCTGAACTCAAAGACATCTATGATCTGGAACGTCTGGTGGGTCGAATTGCCTTTGGTAACGCTAACGGACGGGATCTGAATGCACTCAAGCTGTCATTGGACAAAATTCCGGGGCTGCGTCAGTATTGTGCAGATTCGCCTTCCACAACGCTGCAGCACATTGCTAGTGTTATGGATGATTGCAATGATTTGCGAGATGCAATCGGTCAGGCAATCGTTGATGAGCCGCCTGTGTCGGTACGAGATGGTGGCTTAATTCGCGAGGGGTATCATGAGAGGCTGGACGAGCTCCGGGAAGCATCGGTGAATGGCAAGCAGTGGATTGCAGAGCTGGAAGCCAGAGAGCGCGAAGCGACCGGCATTCGTTCTCTGAAAATCGGTTACAACAAAGTATTTGGATACTATATTGAAATTACCAAGTCGAATCTGGCTTCTTTGCCGGAAGGCCGTTATGAGCGGAAGCAGACTCTTGCCAATGCCGAGCGTTATATTACGCCCGAACTGAAAGAGAAGGAAACACTGATTCTCGAAGCGCAGGACAAGATGGTCGATATTGAGTACGGCTTGTTCGCGGAATTGCGTGAACGGCTCAATCAGGAAATCGCCAGGCTGCAGAAGTTGGCTGAGCTGGTCGCTGAGATTGATGTGTATCAATCCTTTGCGGTCATCAGTGCAGAGCGCAATTTCGTAAAGCCTACATTGACTGATGGGTATGATCTGGTCGTGGAACAGGGACGTCATCCGGTGGTTGAAGCGGTGATGCGAGATGGAGCTTTCATCGCCAACAATACTGCAATGCAGAAGGACGAGGCGCACATTCTGCTGATTACCGGTCCGAATATGGCGGGGAAAAGTACGTATATGCGGCAGGTGGCACTGATTTCGATTCTGGCTCAGATTGGCTGTTTTGTGCCGGCAGGACAAGCTGAAGTGCCGATCATGGATCGCATTTTCACACGAATTGGTGCAGCAGACGACCTCATTGGCGGGCAAAGTACGTTTATGGTGGAGATGGCTGACATTCAGGTGATGACGGATAAAGCAACACCACGCAGTCTGATTATTATCGACGAATTGGGACGTGGAACATCCACTAGTGAAGGTATGGCCATTGCTCAGTCCGTTATTGAATATGTGCATGATATCATTGGCTGCAAAGCGCTTGTATCCACTCATTTCCATGAGCTTGCTCATCTGGAAGAGAGTCTGGACAAGTTGGCGAATTACTCCATGGCCGTTCAGGAGAGTGGGGACAAGGTTAATTTCCTGCGCAAATTGATTGCCGGGGCTGCCAGCAGCAGCTATGGGATCTATTGTGCACGGCTTGCAGGTCTGCCAGACAGCATCATTGAGCGGGCGAATGGCTTGCTGCACGGTTTCGAACATGCGGCAGCCCAAGTTGCAGTCGGCAGCGAATATGCAGGGAATAGCAAACAGCAGATTGGCGTTGATGTGCGAGGCGGTGCGGAGTTCCAAGCTGCAGATCATTCGTCATTGATCCGGGAGAGCGAGTCTGCGGTACCTGCCGAGTTCACAGTTTCGAGTGAAGATTCAGCAGGTAAACAAAACGACAAGAAACAAAATGGCAAGCAGCAGTCGGGCTCCAAACATGCGGACGTGGTTCAACTGTCCATATTTGGTGATGACGAGCCAAGTGTAACTCCGAAACCGGATGTGGTTGCGGTTGACAAGCCCGCCCGGGAGTTTATCCGTCATATGAAAGATATTGATGTCATGAACATGACGCCGCTTCAAGCGATGCAGATATTGAATGATCTTAAGTTGAAGGCACAGCAACTATCCTGAGTATAGGGGAGGGGAAAACCTGTGGCGAAAATACATGTACTTGATGAACATATTGCCAACCAGATTGCGGCAGGTGAGGTCGTTGAACGGCCTGCTTCAGTTGTCAAGGAGTTGTTGGAAAACTCGGTAGATGCAGGTGCCACCAAAATTGAAGTAACAGTGGAAGAGGGCGGCCTGCTCAGCATTCGTGTCAAAGACAACGGTTCCGGTATCGAGGCTGAGGATATGGAAACAGCCTTTTATCGTCATGCAACCAGCAAAATAGCCCAGGGCCGCGATTTGTTCCAAATCACAAGTCTTGGATTCCGTGGAGAAGCCCTGGCGAGTATTGCCGCTGTATCTAAGGTAGAAGTGTTATCGGCCAGTGGAAATGACGGGCGAGGGCGCCGTATCGTAATTGAGGGCGGCAAACTTTGCTCCCATGAGGATGCAACCTCACCTCAAGGCACAGAGTTTGCAGTGAAAGAACTATTTTTCAATACGCCTGCCAGACTTAAATATATGAAAACGATCCAGACCGAGCTGGGTCATATCTCGGATGTACTTTACCGAATGGCGATGTCTCATCCAAACATTTCGTTTAGGCTGCGTCATAATGAGAATGTGCTGCTTCAGACGCTGGGGAACGGGGATCTGCTGCAAGTGGTGGCAGCGATCTATGGTACAAGTGCTGCCAAAGCGATGCTCCCGATCCAGGGTGAAAATCTGGATTATCGTGTGAGCGGGCTCATCAGTTTGCCGGAATGGACTCGTGCCAATCGTGGCGGCATGTCAACCATTGTGAATGGACGATATATTCGGAATTACGGTCTCAATCAGGCTATTCTAAAGGCGTATCATACCTTGCTGCCTATTAATCGGTATCCGCTTGTCGTGGTGCAATTGGAAATGCATCCGTCCCTGGTCGATGTGAACGTACATCCGGCGAAGCTGGAAGTTCGTTTCAGCAAGGAAGCAGAGCTGTACGAGTTTGTTGAAACTACACTGCGAGGTATATTGCGGCAGGAAGTGCTTATTCCACAGGTAACCAAGCAGCAAATCAGACGTGGAGACAACAGTTCCTTTATTCAGGAGCAATTCCTCTTTCCAAGAGGTCCTTTGAAGGATGAAACCGAATCGGCAGGTTATGGGCAACAAGGTCCGTTGGGGAAACAGCCTGAGCTTGGTAAATTGACTCCTGAGGATGATGATCTGGATGCTCCGGCCGATGTGCAATCAGGTCCTGATGGAAATGGTATGGGTCAGATGTTACCGTTGCCTGAAGCTCCACCTGAGATACCGCCCTCCTATGATCCATTTGGGATGATAAGCGGGGAATCAGGATCTAATGTACTGAAGCATAATTATAGTGATAACGAAAATTCCCATAGCGGTCCAGCTTCTGCTGTGAGTGGAAATAACGGTGCTGCTGAAGATCGTGCTTCGCAAGATGCCGCACCTTCCGTAGAGGATAATGGGCCATCTGCTCCTGCTACACAGGGTGCTGTTTCTGCCTATCGTTCCCATTCGGTGAATTCTCCGGTTAGAGAAGGTCGTTCATCTTATAATCCGTCTGCGCTGGGTGCAAAAGGAGAGCGGAGCTGGAAGGCTGCAAGTTTACCGGACCCGGCAAGACTGGCATCTGCTGTTAAATCAGATGTTTCGATGCCTGCATTTCCTGAATTAAGCCTGATTGGACAGCACCATGGGACGTATTTGATTGCCCAAAATCAAGACGGTCTATATCTGATCGATCAGCACGCGGCTCATGAACGAGTGAATTATGAGTATTACTACGAGCAGTTTGGCAATCCGGCTCAAGCTTCGCAGGAGCTGCTGCTGCCCATTACACTGGAGTTCACACCATCCGAGACCGAAAAGCTCAAAACAAGACTGGCTTGGTTCGAGCAGGCAGGTGTGTATTTGGAACATTTCGGCGGACAGACCTTCCGGTGCGTTCCCATCCGTTCTGGTTCCCCAAAGGGGATGAGAAGGACATTATTGAAGAGATGTCAGAATGGGTTCTGAGTGAACGTAGTATTGATGTTGCCAAGATGAGAGAAGCGGCGTCCATTATGTGCTCCTGCAAGGCTTCTATCAAAGCCAATCAGAAATTGACGGATCAGGAGGCGGAAGTATTGATTCAGCGTCTTGGTTCCTGCCGTCAACCATATACTTGTCCACACGGGCGACCGATTGTGGTGTCATTTTCAACCTATGATCTGGAGAAATTGTTCAAACGGGTCATGTAGCTATTTAGGAGGAAGTTATGTATATTACAACCGGTGAAAAGGAAGCAGGCCACCTTGTGGAACGTGCACGAAACCTTGCGGAAACAACGGGAGGGACCTATATATCGCGCCAAAAAATGTCTTTGCCTGCACTGGTCGCACATTATGGGATAGATGAGGTTCTGGTTGTACTTCAGGGTAAAGTACGTTTGTTTCGTCCGGATTCACCGCTGCTTGAGTTCCACCCCAGTATGGGATTTGTACGCGCCAAACGTGTGTTAAATGGAGAGGCTGACCCGATGCTGGAGGCGGGGGCTGTACTTGAAGGGGATACCGTTATCGACTGTACAGCAGGATTGGGCACGGATGCACTGGTATTCTCGGTTGCAGTAGGCAAAAGTGGCCGAGTGATTGCATGCGAAAGTTCCCTTCCGCTTTATACGCTGCTAGTAGAGGGAATGTCCCAATATGAGAGTATTAAGCCTGCGGTAAATGAAGCTTTCCGGCGCATTGAGCTGCGTCATGCAAATCATCTCGATTTACTGCGCTCCTTGCCGGATCGAAGCTGTGACACGGTCTATTTTGACCCCATGTTCCGTGAACCGATGATGGATTCAAGTGGCATCAAGCCTTTGCGGGATTATGCAAATCACAATGCATTGGATGAACAGAGCATTATTGAAGCGAAAAGGGTTGCCCGCAAGCGGGTGGTCATGAAAGAGAAGCGCGGCAGCGCGGAGTTTACGAGACTCGGTTTTGAAGTACACGACCGGGGCAATGCAAAAACACTGTACGGAGTGATTAATGTTGAAAGCGGAAGTTAAACCGAAGCTGCTTGTGCTGGTCGGACCAACAGCTGTAGGCAAAACGAGAATGAGTATTGAGCTTGCACAGGCGTTCAATTGTGAGATTATTTCAGGGGACTCCATGCAGGTATATCGCGAAATGGATATCGGGACGGCCAAAATTACTCGCGATGAAATGAAGGGTGTACCCCACCACCTCATTGACATCCATGAACCGGAATACCCCTATTCGGTGGCGGAATTTCAGGAGAGCTGCACACGTCTGATTGGGGAAATTCATGAGCGCGGCAAGTTGCCTTTTATTGTTGGGGGTACCGGTCTGTATGTGGAATCGGTAAGTTATGGCTTTCAATTCTCGGACAGCGGCTCGGATGAAGCGTTTCGGGATGAACAGTTCCGTTATGCCGAGCAGTATGGCCCGCAGGCGTTACATGATAAGCTAAGGGTCATTGATCCAGTTAGCGCAGAACGACTGCATCCGAATGACCAGCGACGAATTGTTCGTGCACTTGAGATTTATCACCTCACAGGTGAGAAGTTATCCGAGCAGCTGGCTACCCAGAAAAAGAGTCTCCATATGACCTGCTCATTGTGGGTTTGACGATGGATCGTCAGAAACTGTATGCCCGAGTGGAAGAGCGAATTGATCTTATGATCGAGCAGGGGTTGGTAGACGAGGTCAAGTCATTACTGGAGCGCGGCGTAGCGAGAGGGCATATCTCCATGCAGGGACTCGGCTATAAGGAAATTGCGGCTTATCTTCAGGGTGAAGTAAGCTGGGAGGCTGCTGTAGAGTGGCTGAAAAGGGATACGCGCCGGTTTGCCAAGCGGCAATTGTCCTGGTTCCGTCATATGAAGGACATTGAATGGGTAGATATGACGGATACCGAAGATTTTGCAGGCAATTATGCCCACGTATGTGAGCTGATCAAACGCAAATTTGACTGAATATAGAAGGTGGGTATTGCCACCTGTTTAGGACTATAGAACCTCTATCTTTTAGAAATGAAAGGTAGAGGTTTTTTATATGAAATCGTGATTACAATAAGGCAGTTATAGGAAGCCTGTGAGGATTCTATTGAAGAAAATTGTTGTAAAAAAATAACATAAATATTAAAATAATTAAAAAAATAAAATATTATAAAATGCGCTTGTTAGTTTGGGTGAAAGGCTTTACATCGGAAGGGGGAGATTGTATGAGTGCGGAACCGAGCGGAGTGGCAAGTTTATATTTCTTTTTCTCAGGATTATTTGGAATTGGGTTTGCCATTGCGGGTCTAGTTGCCTTGATTTGGTTAATTATCGTTCTAATCCATACCAATACATACCTGAAACTCTTAATCGAAGATAGAAGAAATCGGCAAAATATGACGTTAGCCAGCGAAGAAGGGAAACCGTTTACAGGTCAGGAGAAGTGAAGAGGAATGCAGGCGAAAAGGGAGAATTTGTCCCTCTTTTGCAATTCCGGCAAGCGGTGTATAATGGATAAGTCTTCTAGTTGCAGGCGAAGCGTTGGCAAAGGTGCAAAATAGCAGACAAGGGGTTTTTGTGGATTATATGAATCCGTTCATGATATAATAGCACGAAAGCTACTCAGCGATATTGAATATTACTTAAACACGAATTCAAATGAACCAATGGGGGTACGGCTAATGAACAAGTCCATCAACATCCAAGATACGTTCTTGAACCAACTGCGGAAAGAAAACATTCCAGCTACGGTCTATCTGACCAATGGCTTTCAAATCCGCGGAACGATCAAGGCATTTGACAATTTTACGATCGTCATTGACAGCGACGGACGCCAGCAAATGGTCTACAAGCACGCCATCTCCACGTTCACGCCGCAACGCAGCGTATCGCTGATGCAGCAAGATAATAGCGGCGAAGCTTAAAAAATTACGAAACCTTTTTATCAACCATTTCGTCTACACGTATAGGAATTGAAACAGAGCAACCTTAATAAGGGTTGTTCTTTTCATTCCGGGGTAAATAAGCTTTATAGAAGCTTGAGCCAGCAGACGAATAGAAATTATGCAACCGAAAGGGAGTCAGGAGGTAACATGCCAAACGATCCGTTGTCGAGGTCTAACAATCGCAACAGTAATAACAAGTCATCCAAAAAAGCGAAGCCAAAGACCTCTAAAAAGAAAAAAATTACGGGTAAACGCGTTGGATGGACACTGTTTTTTACCATGGCAATCGCCATATTCTGTGCACTTGGCGGATATTTATTTATTATGGTGAGTGGGGAAAAGCTGCTCAAAGCCAATATGGACAAAACAACAATCAATGAAACTTCGAAAGTATATGATCGCAACGGACAGTTAATGGGCGAGTTGTCCATTCAAAAGCTGGAGCCAGTCAAAGAAGAGGATATTCCGGAATTAGTAAAGGAAGCCTTTGTTGCGACCGAGGATAAACGATTCTACGAGCATCAGGGCGTGGATATCTGGTCCATCGGACGGGCGGCGGTAAAAGACGTCATGGCCCGCTCCATGGTGGAGGGCGGCAGTACGTTGACCCAGCAGCTTGCGAAAAATATGTTCTTGTCCCGTGACAAGACCTTCTTCCGTAAAGCAACGGAAGTATCCATTGCGATGGCATTGGAGCGCAAGTACACAAAAGACGAAATTCTGACGATGTATTTGAACCGGATTTTCTTCGGGCATCAGCGTTATGGGATTAAGGCAGCGTCTGAATTTTATTTTGGGGTATCTGACCTTAACAAATTAAAAATTTGGCAAATTGCTACGCTGGCAGCGATGCCTAAAGGGCCTTCTGCCTATAACCCGTTGAGCAATCCCAACGATTCCAAGGCACGCCGCGCCGTGGTATTGCAGCTGATGTATGAGCAAGGTTATATCACCAAGGCGGAGATGGATGAAGCCAAAGAAGTAGATTATGACTATACTCCACCTGAGAAAGAGCAGAAGTATCAAGCCTTTATTGACTATGTTCTGCGTGAAGCGGAAAAAGTGACTGGTAAAACGGAGGATGATCTGAATATCGGCGGGTACAAAATTTACACGACGATGGATGCTCAGGCTCAAACAGCCATGGAGAGTGCGTTCTCGGATGATAGCTTGTTTGAGTCAAGTAAAGATGATCAACCCGTTCAAGGCTCCATGGTAATTATGAACCATGAAAATGGTAGTCTCGTCGCTTTGCTGGGCGGACGGGATTATCAAACAAAGGGCTACAGCCGGGTAACACAGAGTCGCAGACAGCCTGGATCGGCATTTAAACCGATTGTGACTTATGCACCTGCACTTGAGTCAGGTGATTACAATGCAAACTCACCTCTCAGTAATGAAAAGCAGTGCTTCGGGAATTACTGTCCGGGTAACTTGCATGGTTATTCTTCAACCATTAGCATGACGGATGCCATTACAAAATCGGAGAACATCCCGGCAGTATGGCTCTTAAATAAAATTGGTGTGAATACAGGTGTTCAGTTTGCAAAAAGCGTAGGTATTCAGCTTACGGATGAAGACAAAAACCTGGCGATTGCGCTGGGTGGTCTTAGCAAAGGTACGAATACGCTGGAAATGGCGCAAGCCTATAGTGCATTTGCCAATCTGGGTGAGTACCAGCAGGCGTATTCCATTAAGGAAATTAAGGATAGTTCCGGGAAAACGACCTTTAAACATGATAAATCGGATACAACACGTGTCATGAGTGAGCAAAATGCATATTCCCTGACGCAGATGCTGCAAAACGTGGTGAATGACGGTACAGGTCGTTCCGCACGTCTGGATCGACCGGTTGCTGGTAAGACAGGAACCGTTCAAAGTGGTATTTCCGGCAACAGTGCCAACCGTGATGTTTGGTTTGTCGGATACACGCCAGAATGGACTGCTGCAGTATGGATGGGTTATGACAATCCTGATGCAAACCATATGCTCAAGAATAGCAGTAAGCTGTCAGCGGCGTTCTTTGCCAAGGTTATGGGGGATGCGTTAAAAGGAGTGCCTGTGAAGGACTTCAAAACTCCAGCAGGAGCCCAGACACCACCTCCGCCGGAAAAAGAACCAGAGCAACCATCGCTTTCTGTTAGCGGGTTGAATGGTTCTTACGATCCATCTACACAAACGGTGTCACTGAACTGGACTGCAACAGGCGATTCGTCAACACAGTATCGGATTTATCGGAAAGAATCTTCCGAAGGACAGTTCACCCATCTCATTGATGCTGTAGGTTCGACCAGTGCACAAGATTTAAGTGCGCTCCCTGGGCTTACTTATGAGTATTATGTAACAGCCTATGATCTTGCCTCTGGACTGGAGACGGATCCGTCCAATACCATATCGCTGATGATTGAAGCGGAGGAATTGGTACCGGAACAGCCAGATACGGGCACGGAGCCAGGAACGGAACCGGGGACCGGACAGCCGGGAACAGAAAATCCGGACAACGGTTCTCCGGGGAATGGAAGTTCTGAGGGGAACAATGGCAACGGCAACGGCAACGGAAATGAAAATGGCAACAATGGTAACGGGAATAATGGAAACAACGGCGGGACAGGTCAAGGTAACGGACAGACCGGAGAAGGAAACACGCCGCCTGGACAGGGAACAACAGAACCTGGAGGTACGGGTGAGGGTTCCAATGATGGGTCTGTAACGACACCGGGTGAGGTAGTCACACCACCAGATAGTGGAAACAGCGGTAACACGGGTGAGACGAATGCACCGCCAGATTCCCAAGCTGGAACCGGTGGTTAATGAGAATAAACCGCATTAAATAATTACAACCAAAAGCCTGCTCCCTGACGTTGGGGATGCAGGCTTTTGGGTTTGTGTAATGTTTGGAGTGGAACAAGAGCCCTGCAACAGATGGGACAAAGCTTGATTTTGAGTGTATAACTTAAATATGGTAAGCTGTAACTATTCGTAATACGTTGTGCAAAGTCGATTCAGGGACTTGTGGAATCGGTAATGCGGACGGTATTCGCTGTTCACCAATATTCAGCAGGTCACGGACCTGTAGTCGGCAAAGAGGGGTTCGTATGAAACGGAAATTCGGGGACCGCGCGAACTGGCGCCGGATTACGAACCGACAATTTACATGCCGGTTCGTTCAATCCAAAATTTTCACAGGTTACATTACGCTGTATACGATACAAGATTTGAAAGAGCCTTTGTGGAAAACCTATGGAGGAAGTACCTTCTGCATTGCGGATAAAGGTTATTCCTGGCTGCAGTATTATCCCAAAGGCGAGCATTTTGTTGTAACGGCTATGTTTGACGATCAGGAGCGGATTGTTGAATGGTATATTGATACTTGCCGCAGTCAGGGCATAACTGATCAGGGTGTTCCGTGGTTTGATGATCTGTATCTGGATGTCGTCGTCCTGAAGGATGGAGAAATATTTTTGCTGGACGAGGATGAACTTGAAGATGCTCTTTCACGTAAGCACATTACGACGGGGGATTACGATCTGGCTAACCGGACAGCAAAGGACTTGTTGCATGCCATTGATGCACATGTGTTTCCTTATTTCCAACTGTCTCTGAAGCATAGACAAACCCTGTTTGAGAATGGGGAGTTCAGAAAAAATATTCAGATTTGAGTCATGGAAAAGTCGTAGAATTCTTCATCATCCTTCTAATATTAGAGCACCTGATAGAATACATTAATAATCAGGAGAGTTCAGCCCGATAAAATAGAGGTGATGGCGAATGAACGGACGGGTCATGGCTGCAGGAGGGCAACCGGGAGGCAGACCATCCAGACAAATTAATGTTGTTTTGCGTAACCAGGAGCCTCAGATGCTGGTCAAAGAAGAAGAGACGGCAATACAGGCAGCAAAAGGCTTAGCCAAGCATGCGCACTTTCAGGAAATTCAAGGTGAATTGGAGCAACTGGTTGGACTGGAAAATATCAAGGATTTGGTATTTGAAATCTATGCTTTCTTACAGATTGCCCAGATGCGTACCGAAGCAGGACTGATAAGTGGGGCGCACGTGTATCATATGATTTTTAAAGGCAATCCGGGAACTGGAAAAACAACGGTAGCACGGATCGTTGCGAAGCTGTTTCAGAAGATGGGAGTTCTGAGTAAGGGTCATCTCATTGAAGTGGAACGTGCAGATCTGGTCGGGGAATACATCGGGCATACTGCACAGAAAACGAGGGATTTGGTCAAGAAGGCTTTGGGAGGAATCTTGTTTATTGACGAGGCGTACAGTCTGGCTCGCGGGGGCGAGAAGGATTTTGGGAAGGAAGCTATCGACACACTTGTGAAATCAATGGAAGATAATAAGAATCAATTTATCCTCATCCTGGCTGGATACTCGGAAGAGATAGATTTTTTTCTGCAGACCAACCCCGGATTACCTTCCCGTTTTCCGATCCAGGTTGAATTTCCGGACTATAGCATTGATCAATTGATTCAAATCTCTGAAATTATGGCCAAGGAACGTGACTATATTCTCATGCCACAGACCATACTCAAATTAAAGCAGCATCTGCTTCAGGAAAAAAATGAGTCTCTTCATGCGTTCAGCAACGCCCGATATGTCCGAAATGCCATTGAACGATCGATTCGACATCAGGCCGTTCGATTATTGGAGCAGTATACCCAGGGGAATCCGGGAAAACTAGAGCTGATGACCATCCGCACAGAGGATTTGAAGTTTGAGCAAAAGTAAGCGATAATATAATTTTTAACGCAGCCGGCCGGGTTAACCGGTTTCGGCTTAAAGCATGCCATGTAAGCATGGTGACACAGAATATATGCGGAGACGTAGTAGAAGGAGTGAATATACACGATGACAAATGGCACACATGATACAGATATGGTGAAGAAGGATCGCGCCGTGTTGGTGAGTCTGGTTACCGATGAGGTCAAACGTTCGGGTATTAACCCGGAGTACTCCCTTGAGGAGTTGGTAAAACTCGCCGAGACGGCAGGCGTGGAAGTGCTGAGTGTATTGTCACAGAACCTGAAAACCCGGGACACCAAATGGTTCATTGGTAAGGGGAAAGTGGAAGAACTTCGTGCAGTGGCTGAGGAAATGGGAGCAACAACAGCTATTTTTGACCAGGAGCTGTCCGGTGCTCAAGTTCGTAACCTGGAAGAAGCGTTGGATCTCAAAATTATTGACCGCACCCAGCTGATTTTGGATATCTTTGCGCAGCGCGCCAACACAAGAGAAGGTATTATCCAGGTTGAGTTGGCTCAGTTGAGCTATTTGTTACCACGTTTGTCGGGTCACGGGAAGAATTTGTCCAGACTTGGTGGCGGAATTGGAACGCGGGGTCCAGGTGAAAGTAAACTGGAGACGGATCGTCGACATATTCGTGGCCGTATAGATGACTTGAAGCGTCATTTGGAAGAAGTGACGCGTCATCGCAAGCTGCACCGGGAACGTCGTAAAAAGACGGGGATCGTTCAGGTAGCCCTTGTAGGTTATACGAATGCGGGTAAATCGACCTTGCTTAAACAATTAACGGCGGCAGATGTGTACATTCAAGATCAGCTGTTTGCCACACTGGATCCGACCTCACGGACGATGGAACTGCCAAGTGGTAAAGAAATCGTACTCACAGATACGGTAGGGTTTATACAAAACCTTCCTCATGATCTGATTGCCGCTTTCCGTGCAACGCTGGAGGAAGTGAATGAAGCGGACCTTATATTACATGTGGTCGATGCATCATCTGCAATGCGTGAAGACCAGATGAGAACGGTACACACGATTTTGCAGCAACTGGGTTCAGGGACAAGCCTCAATTGGTATTGTATAACAAAAAGGATGCTTGTACACCGGAGCAGCTGGAAATGCTTCCTTTGGATAAAGAACATATCAAAGTGAGCGCTCTGGATGCAGATGACTTGCTGAAAATTCGTGAGCTTATCCAGGCTGAATTGACTGGCGCTACCAAACGGTTCCGTATTCCGGCTGACCGTGGTGATCTTACATCTGTACTTTACAAAATTGGTGATGTAGTTGAGACCACATTTGAAGATAATGATGTAATTTATGAAGTGGAACTGCAAAAAGGCGAATATGAAAAATTCGGTTATTTACTTGAAGATTTCATACAACTGTAACGTCGATGACATATTTGTATGATAAGTTGACACGATAATTGATATTTGACGTCAGATTCGTGCTATGAAGGGGAATGAAGCAAGATGGCAAGTTTTGATTCAGAGATTATTGAACTACAACAACAGGTTGAACGTCAAATTGAAGGGCAATTGCAACAGATTGACCGTATCACCGATCATAACCAATGGAAAGTAATTAATGCTTTTCAGCGTAGAAAAGTCAGCGATTTTCACTTTGCGGGTTCAACGGGGTACGCTTATAACGATCGCGGGCGTGAGGTACTTGATGAAGTGTATGCCGATGTGTTCGGTGCAGAGGCGGCACTGGTGCGTCCCCATTTTGCATCAGGTACACATACCATTGCTACGGCTTTGTTTGGCGTACTCCGTCCAGGCGACGAATTGTTGTACATTACGGGTAAGCCCTATGACACATTGCATAAGGTCATTGGCAAGCCTGGTGATGGAACAGGATCGTTACGGGATTTCGGCATTGGCTATCAAGAGACGGCTCTGTTAGAAGATGGCGGAGTAGATTGGGTGGCGGTAGAGAAAAGTATCAATGCAGCGACAAAAGTCATTGGTATTCAACGCTCCAGAGGATATGATTGGAGATCTTCCTTCTGTATTGAAGAAATCTCTGATATGGTTACACGTGTAAAGGCGATCAAGGAAGATGTCATCGTTTTTGTGGATAACTGTTATGGTGAATTCACGGAGGAACGTGAACCAACTGAAATTGGGGTGGACCTAATGGCAGGTTCACTGATTAAAAATCCCGGTGGAGGTCTGGCGGAAACCGGTGGATACATATGCGGGAAGGAAAAGTACGTACAATTGGCTGCCTATCGTTTGACTGCGCCCGGAATCGGCGGTGAGGTTGGCGCGATGTTGGGAACAACTCGTGGCATCTACCAAGGACTTTACATGGCTCCGACAATTGTAGGACAGGCCATTAAAGGGAGCACATTCGCTGCGGCGATGTTTGCTGCATCCGGATTTGTAACCAAACCGGCATGGAACGAGATGCGTACAGATCTGATTCAGGCTGTACAATTCAGTACGGCCGAGCATTTAATTGCCTTTGTGCAAGGAATACAGCGGGCTGCTGCAGTAGATAGCCATGTAGTTCCTGAACCGTGGGACATGCCGGGTTACGAGCACCCTGTCATCATGGCGGCAGGTACGTTTATACAGGGTGGAAGTCTGGAATTGTCAGCAGATGCACCTATCCGTGAGCCTTATATTGGCTATATGCAGGGTGGTTTAACATACTCTCATGTTAAATATGGCGTTTTGATGGCATTACAGACGATGAAAGAACGCAAATTATTGTGAGTTTATCTAACACATCATTGACACTTAGTAATAACTAACTGTACAATAGAGTGAAGAAAAGATGACTGGAAGGTTGATGAATGATGGGTGACGAAATTCGCAGAAATATGGCCTTATTCCCGATAGGTATTGTAATGAAACTTACGGATCTGTCCGCGCGTCAGATTCGTTATTATGAGCAGCACAGCTTGATTGTTCCTGCGAGAACGTCAGGTAATCAGCGTTTGTTCTCTTTCAATGACGTAGAACGATTGCTGGAAATCAAGGCTCTGATTGAAAAAGGAGTTAACATCGCGGGTATTAAACAAGTGATGAATCCTGTATCCAAGGAGTCAGAAGAAGCGACTGTTATTACACCCGATACGGAAGTGAAACGCAGAGAACTTTCGGACTCCCAACTGCACCGTCTGTTGAAACAACAACTGGTGTCAGGTAAGAGACCTGGACAAGTATCTCTCATTCAGGGAGAGCTTTCCCGTTTCTTTAATAAAAAATAAATTCGTATAACCTCGTAGGTCAGGGGAAATCCTGCTTTTAGGTAGGAGGACTCCTTGACCCATGCAATATTCTAATGTACAAATATAACAGGCAAGCCAATTACGGAGAGAAGAAAGGGAGAGGGTATCGTGAGTTTTACTAAAGAAGACATACTACGCATCTCAAAAGAAGAAAATGTACGATTCGTTCGTTTGCAATTTACCGATTTGCTTGGAGCAATCAAAAACGTTGAAATTCCTGTGAGCCAACTTACCAAGGCTCTGGACAATAAAATGATGTTTGATGGTTCTTCCATTGAAGGTTATGTTCGTATTGAAGAGTCCGACATGTACCTCTATCCGGATCTCGATTCTTGGCTGATTTTCCCTTGGGTAGCCGAGAACCGTGTTGCTCGACTGATTTGCGACGTATATCTTCCGGATGGTAATCCGTTTCCAGGAGATCCGCGTGGCATCTTGAAACGAAACCTGAAAGAAGCCGAAGAAATGGGATTCACTTCCTTCAACGTCGGTCCTGAACCAGAGTTCTTCTTGTTCAAAACAGACGAAAAAGGAAACCCGACTAACGAACTGAATGACCAAGGTGGATATTTCGACCTTGCGCCTACGGATCTTGGTGAAAACTGTCGTCGTGACATCGTTATCACACTTGAAGAAATGGGCTTTGAGATCGAAGCTTCCCACCATGAGGTAGCTCCAGGTCAGCATGAGATCGACTTTAAATATGCTGATGCTCTAAAAGCAGCAGACCAGATCCAAACGTTCAAACTCGTTGTTAAAACGATTGCACGTCAGCATGGTTTACATGCTACCTTTATGCCGAAACCGCTGTTTGGTATGAACGGTTCCGGTATGCACTGTAACCAATCCTTGTTCCAAGGCAAAGTGAACGCATTCGTAGACGAGTCGGACGAGCTGGGTCTGAGCAAAACTGCACGTCACTTCATGGCTGGAACTTTGAAGCATGCGCGTGCGTTTGCAGCAATTACGAACCCAACAGTGAACTCATACAAACGTCTTGTACCAGGTTATGAAGCCCCTTGTTATGTAGCATGGTCCGCCAGTAACCGTAGCCCAATGATCCGTATTCCAGCTTCCCGTGGTCTGAGTACACGTGTTGAGGTTCGTAATCCGGATCCGGCTGCTAACCCTTACTTGGCTTTGGCTGTTTTATTGAAAGCAGGTCTGGACGGAATCAAACGTGAGCTTTCCTTACCAGCTCCGATTGACCGTAACATCTACATCATGTCAGAAGAAGAGCGTGTGGAAGAAGGCATTCCAAGCTTGCCAGCTGACCTGAAAGAAGCATTGAACGAATTGATCCGCAGCGAAGTTATCTGTGATGCTCTCGGCGACCACGCCCTGGCTCACTTCTATGAGCTGAAAGAAATTGAGTGGGACATGTATAGAACACAAGTCCACCAATGGGAACGCGATCAATACATTACATTGTACTAATAGCTCAATCCCTTGGCGCTCTAGCGCTGAGGGTTTTTTCTTTTTGTGGGCAAGGGAATGAAATTGACGATAAAAAGTAATGTCCCCCAAAATGGCTCCCAAAAAATAATGGTGATCAAGCATATCATTCGTGAATGCTTAACTTCCTTCATCAGCTTATTCGTTAATTAAAAAAGCCGGATAGAATATTATTCTATCTGGCTTTATATCTATAGGTCTTAGTCCTTAATTTCTGATAAATAGTAATCATATAACCCATCAATAGAAGAGCTAGAAAGTAAGTGAGTGGCTGCTTCAATCCATTCTCTCTTCCAATCAAACCAGCGCATTTCAATTAACTTCGTGATTTCTTCTTCTGAGAAACGCTTCTTTACTTCTTTTGCAGGATTGCCACCAACGATCGTATAAGGGGCAACATCTTTTGTTACAACAGAACCTGCTGCAACAATTGCACCTTCACCAATGGTAACACCTGGCATAATCATGGCATTCATGCCGATCCATGCATCGCTTTCGATAACGGTATCTCCTTTGGGTGAGAAGGAATGGCTAATTTGATCAGCAAACGGATAAACAGTGATCCACTCCGCATGATGATTGTTATTTCCTCCCATAAGAATGACGACACCGGCTGCGATACATACATAATTACCAATAATTAATCGATCTAATTGCCATCCAAATTCCTCAATCGGATTGAACAAGCTCCTCGATTTTTCATCTCCCCATAAATATCTCACACATCCGTCTTCAAAAGAAGAATTGTTATCGTAATAACCAGAGTAATAGGAGTAATCGCCGACTTCAATTAATGGATTAGTTACAATATCCTTCAAATACTTAATATCAGACCAGTGACTAAATTGGTTTATATTCATTTTAATTTCCTCGCTTCTAAGTTATATCTGGGCAACTTAGAAGCTTGATACGGTAGCTACATTCTTTAGCTTTTTTAGACGACGAACCATCTAAATCATCCTTCCTTAAGATATGAGGGCGATTATAGCAATGACCTCTTTTTGTCAATCCTATTCTCATAAAGAGATGTGTGTAAGTATTCTCGCTCAAAATGTATATGATGAAGAGAAAAATGTAGAATTTTAATTAGACGGAAAAGCGCGTCTATGAAAAAAGAGAACGTTCTAATTTTTTTCTCTGTTTTTACAGTATCTATATGTTGATAGTTTCATATAATTACAGTATAATTTATTTATATTTTTAGAAATTAAATTTTGAACAATTAATTGGAGATGTTGATATGGAACAAGAGAAACAACTCGTTGCCGCACAGCGGACATTTTTTTATACAGGTCAGACCAAGCCGATTGAGTACCGTATTCGTGCTCTTCAGCAATTAAGACAGGGAATTGAGAAGTATCAGCAACGTATTCTTGATGCACTTCGTGCCGATCTCAATAAATCCGAAACAGAAGCTTATGGCTCAGAGATTCGCATCGTATTGGGTGAACTGGATTTTGCATTGGAACACTTGGAGGAATGGGCTACACCAAAACCTGTGCCTACAAATTCTGCTATACCTGATGGCACAAGCCTGATTTATCCTGAACCTTATGGCGTTGCTCTTATTATTGCACCGTGGAACTATCCGTTCCAATTGGCCTTTGGTCCTCTGATTGGAGCCATTGCTGCAGGTAACTGTGCCATTATTAAGCCGTCGGAATTAACTCCTGCGGTATCACGTCTGACTTATGATTTGATTCATGAGATATTTCCTATTGAGTACCTGGCAGTTGTGGAAGGGGAAGTTGAGACAAGTACAGCATTATTGAAGGAAAAGTTTGATTATATTTTCTTTACAGGCAGTACAGGTGTTGGCCGTATCGTTATGAAGGCTGCTGCCGAGCATTTGACTCCGGTTACGCTTGAACTAGGTGGCAAGAGTCCGGTCATTGTTCACCAGGATGCAGATTTGCAGCTGGCAGCTCAGCGCATTGTTCGCGGTAAATTTCTGAATGCTGGACAAACCTGTGTCGCTCCGGACTACCTGCTTGTACACGAGAATGTACATGACAAATTACTGGAATTGATCGATGCAGAGATTCAGGATAAATTCGGAGATGATGTGATGCAAAACGCAGATTTTCCGCATATTGTCAACGGGCGTAACTTCGACCGATTATCGGTGTTGCTCCAAGATGGCAAAGCACTGATTGGGGGACGTTCTGAGCGTGATCAGCTGCTTATAGAACCAACAGTATTGGGACATGTGGATTGGAATTCCCCTGTGATGCAAGAAGAGATCTTTGGTCCGATCCTTCCTGTATTTAAGTTTAAAGACCTCAATCCTATGCTAGATGAGATTATTCGCCGTCCAAAACCACTTGCATTATATCTCTTCACTAAGGATGAGGCTCTGCAGGATCAGGTTCTGAATCAAGTATCTTTTGGTGGTGGTTGCATAAATGACACATTGTCTCATATGACTTCACATTATCTTCCGTTTGGCGGAGTAGGAGAAAGTGGAATGGGTTCCTACCATGGTCAACAGAGCTTTGATGTGTTTTCTCATCATAAGAGCATTCTTAAACGCAGTGAATAACAAGCTTACGTAGAGCAATATAAGCAGTAGGCAGAAAAGAGGTTGTCCCGTTCAACGGGACAACCTCTTTAAGTATCTTATTGTGAAACATCTAAGCTGCTTCAAAACATATTAATGAATATCACGGAAAAGCCCAATGACTTTGCCCAGAATGCTAACGTGTTTCAAACGCAAAGGTTCAAAAGTCGAATTTTCCGGTTGAAGACGAATATGATCTTTCTCTTTGTAGAACGTTTTTACCGTTGCTTCATCGTCTTCAGTCATGGCTACTACGATATCGCCGTTATCTGCAGTTTGCTGCTGACGTACGATAACATAATCTCCGTTAACAATGCCTGCTTCAACCATACTGTCTCCCACGACCGAAAGCATAAATACTTTCTGTTCGCCCACATAATGCGTAGGAAGAGGGAAATAATCTTCGATATTTTCTGTTGCTGTGATTGGAACCCCTGCAGTAACTTTACCCACGACAGGAATGCGAGCAACGCTGTGAGCAAACTGATGTGAATGCTCTGACTCTTCCTGGCTGAGAAGCTCAATGGCTCTTGGTTTGGTTGGGTCACGTCTAATTAGACCTTTCTTCTCCAAACGATCCAGATGTCCATGTACTGTAGAGCTGGAAGCCAATCCAACGGCTTCACCAATTTCGCGTACGGAAGGAGGATACCCCTTCAACCGGACTTCATTGCGTATAAACTCCAGAATAGCCTGTTGCCTGCTGGATATCTTCGACATACCGTATCAACCCCATTTTAGTAACGTTTGGGAAAATTATAACATAGAACCTCCGTTCGTACAAACATAAGTTCTAAATAAAATGCCATAAAATCAATGTTTTTTTGCGAATTTGTATGAAAATGAATTTTGCATCTAAGCAAATACTGCAAATGATAGTGCCATACTATAGAAGAAAGATAGTAAAAGAAAGATGAGTGATAGAACTCAATAAAAAAAAGCGAACAATTGTTCTAAAAAGTTATTGTGCAAAACAAGTGTTCGTGTTATATTGATTTTAACGGATAGGAACAAACGTTTGGAGGTCGATATTTAATGAGATATTCTACTTATCAAAGCATTTACGAACCGGTGCATTCAGAAGTGGTTGAAACTAACATAAGAAATTTTAAAAAGGTTTTTGCAATAGGTAATATCCCAACCTGGGTGTTGAAATTAATAATCGTATCATTAATTATATTGGTTGGTTGCAGTACAGTGCTAACAGTGTTTGCAGGCAATGAGAACGATTTGTTGCCTGGAGGAAAGATGGCAGTTTCACAAGGAGATACGCTGTGGAGTATATCATTGGATCATAAACCGGAAACGATGGATACACGTGTATATATAGAAGCAATTAAGAAAGTGAATCAACTTCAGTCCACTTCAATAAAGGTGGGGCAAGTCTTAATACTGCCACAATTCACAAAATAAAACTGCATATCCACACGCGCTAATGCGTGTCAGCTTGACAAGCTGCCTTTAACATGTCAAAGTTAATAAGACTTTGTATTTTTGGAGGGGACAAGCTTGGATATAGATAGTCTGGTAGCACGTATTAATGAATTGGCCCGTAAGCAAAAATCCACTGGATTGTCAGAGGAAGAGCTCGCTGAACGTGCCAAGCTTAGAGAGATCTATTTGAATAACATTCGAAGCAATTTCAGACAGCAGCTGGATTCGATTGAAATTGTAGATGATGAGAATGATCAAGGCCACCAAGGCAAACTCAAACATTAAGGAAACCTAATGATATCATATATGATATTTAGGTTTCTTCCTGTTATCTAGAGGTTGCAAATTATAGGGGGAAATGTTGGTTTGCATTTATGTAAGCCGATACAAAGAACATCTAAGGGGGATTCTCATGTCGCGTTCGTTCGAGAGAACAGTTCGGAAAAATTCTAAGCAGTTGAATCAGCAACGTAAAAAAAGCGGTCAACCGGTTTCCGGTACACCAGGTGAGGACGTATTCAAAGGACGCAGCCTTCTGTTTCCTATTTTTCTGATCGGACTAGCATTCCTGTATCTCTTTATGAGTACGTTTCTTGTTAAAGCGCCGATGACCACCTGGGACTGGGTAACCATGTTGCTGTATGTATTTTTGGCAGTCATCTTCATGCTCCGTCGTCCATATGTCAAAATAGGAACTAACCGGATTTTGACGACAAAGGGCAATCGCGAGCGTTCAATTGGAGTTGACGATATCGTGAAATTCAGAATTGAGCCAGGCACAGTTGTGATTGAGCATAATGCACGAGGTAAGAGATGGGTATTTACCAAACTACTCAATCGTTATGATACCGATGCAATTACTGAGCGTCTTCTGAAATTCGCCAAAGCACATCAGATCACCGTGGAAACTTACGAGAAAAAGTAATTATTGCATAAAGGGGAAGATGACCGAAATGGCGTTAAAAGCGATTTTGTTCGACCTGGATGATACTTTGCTGTGGGATGAGCGCAGTGTTCGAGAGGCCTTTCATGAGACTTGCCTGATCGCAGCGCAAGAGACTGGAGTTAAACCGGAAGATCTTGAAGAAGCTGTTCGTAATGAGGCACGTAATCTATATGAGTCCTATGAAACTTTTTCGTTTACCAAAATGATTGGGATCAACCCGTTCGAAGGTCTTTGGGCTAACTTCACGGGTGGGGATCAGCCGGAGTTTCGCCAGCTGGAGCAGATTGCACCTGCATATCGTAAAGAGTCATGGCGTCGTGGCTTGTTAAAGCTTGGTGTTGATCGTGAAGATCTGGCGGAAAGACTTGCCTCACAATTTGGGGCAGAGCGGAGATCGAGACCCCATGTCTATGAAGAAACGCTGGAAACATTAAGTCATCTACAAGGGAAGTTCAAGCTTTTGCTTTTAACCAACGGCTGTCCTGCGTTGCAACAGAGAAACTTGATGGTGTTCCGGAATTAGCTCCTTTTTTTGACGAAATTATTATTTCGGGTTCGTTCGGTAAAGGGAAACCTGACCCTTCGATTTTCGAGCACGCATTGAGTAAGCTGGGAGTACAGCCTGAGGAGAGCATGATGGTTGGAGATAAGCTTACGACTGATATTCGTGGAGCATTGTCTGCAGGCATTCAGTCTGTTTGGATTAACCGTGAGAATAAAGTTAATACCGAATCGTATGTGCCTGACCATGAAATCAAGCATTTATCCGAATTGGAACGCATTATTGCTGAATTTTCTATTAGTGCATCATAAATCGTATTTTTTTGTGTTCTGTCCAAACATTGTAAGATTTCATTAGATGTACTCCATCCATGAAACCTTACAATGTTTTTTGTTTTGGGGTAGCTAAAACTATACCGTATTAACGAATTTAAAATTTTTTACTAAAAGTTATTGAAATTATAGAACTGCTGATTTAGAATGTAACTAACATACTAGTATGACTAGTATGCGAATGAAAGCAGCGAATATCTGTTGACTTACTTGAATGAAGAGGGAGCGGGGGTTATTCGCTAATATTTTCATATTCGTTGTAAGCGCTTTACATAGTTGAGGGAAACCTATTAATTCTGGAAATATAACGGGCAACATGAAGTACCAAATGACAGTAAGCATCTTAAACAATGGATACCTCTAGGGATTCCCGAAATTGATATCGCTTACATTATCTCTTTAATTTATTCTGCTGTGGGGGTGAAGAAGTTCATCTGATTACTTGTCTTCTACGAAAAGAAGAGATGATGTGAAATGATCGAAAACGCTTTTAGTTTATCAAGCTAAGGATCGGAGTGAAATAACATATGGAGTCGGAAACCGCTAAAACCACACTAACGATGACTTCTTTACGTAAAGAAAGTAGGTTAAGAACGGCTGCAGCTCTGCTTCGTAAAGATTGGCAATTATACTCACTGTTAATTCTTCCAATTATCTATCTTATCATTTTCAAATACGGGCCAATGCTCGGAAATGTAATCGCCTTCAGACGATTTGTACCAGGAGGCAGTATTTTCGGAGAGACGTGGGTTGGATTCAGGTATTTTCAAATGTTTATCCAAGACCCAACGTTTTGGAAGGTATTTGGAAACACACTCATGCTCGGTGGACTCGCGCTACTGTTCACCTTCCCAGTTCCGATCATTTTTGCATTGCTGCTGAATGAGGTGAAAAGCAAACGTTTCAAAAAGTTTGTGCAGACCGCTTCTTATCTTCCGCACTTCCTGTCCATCGTTATCGTTGCCGGAATGATTCTGCAATTAACGGCAGTCAATGGCTCGATTAACGGAATGGTTTCTTTTTTCACCGGAGACAGTATTCCTTTCATGCAGCGAGCGGAATGGTTTAGAACGATTTATATCACCTCTGAGGTTTGGCAAGGTATGGGGTGGGGAGCGATTCTTTATTTGGCTGCATTGACGACAATTGATGATTCTTTGTATGAGGCAGCACGGATCGATGGTGCGAACCGATGGAAGCAAACCATCCACATAACCATACCGGGCATTTTGCCAACGATCGTTACATTGCTGATTTTGAACATGGGAAATTTCCTTGCGGTTGGATTTGAGAAAATTTTACTCCTTTACAATCCGCTGATCTACGAGACATCTGACGTGATTTCCACTTATCTGTACCGGGTAGGTTTGCAGTCCAGCAATTTCAGTTATGCTACCGCCATTGGTTTGTTCGAATCCATTATTGGACTGATCCTGGTATTCTCGGTTAATGCCATTTCACGCAGACTGACACAACGAAGCTTGTGGTAAAGGAGGAGCAATATGCTGGAATCAAAATCATACAAAGTATTTAAAGTATTCAACGCTATCTTTTTGCTGCTTGTGGTGTTCATCACGCTCTATCCGTTTTTGAATGTCGTGGCCCAATCCTTCAGTAGCGAGGCTTATATCAATTCAGGCAAGGTAAGTATTATCCCAAGAGGGTTTAATGTAGAAACCTACAAGACCATATCTCGAGACAGCATGTTCTGGACCAACTATAAAAATACAATTATATATACCGTTGTAGGTACGTTAATTTCCATGTTCATGACGACCATTTTCGCTTATGCCTTATCCAAAAAGAGATTAATGGGACGAAAGTTTTTGACCATGTTCGCGGTCTTTACGATGTTTTTCAGTGGCGGCCTGATTCCTAACTACGTCCTGATTAACTCCCTGGGCTTCAATAATACGATGTGGGCATTGGTTGTGCCTGGCGCAATCAGCATTTATAACATGTTAATTATGAAATCATTTTTTGAAAACATGCCTGAGGAACTTGAAGAAGCGGCAGCTATCGACGGTCTGAATACGTATGGCATTTTGTTACGGATTATTCTACCGCTGAGTAAAGCTGTCATGGCTACGATGGTTCTGTTTTACGCGGTAGGACACTGGAACTCCTGGTTTCCAGCCTTCCTGTATCTCGACAAAAGGAACTGTTCCCGGTTACGATCTACTTGCGCAACATGATTGCAGGTGCAACCGGTGGTGCTTCGGCTGGTGCTTCAGCCGATAATCTGACTCAAATTTCTGCAAATATCAAATCGGTCACCATGGTACTCACCATTTTGCCTATTTTAACGATTTATCCTTTTGTTCAACGGTACTTTGTAACCGGTATCATGTTGGGATCTGTTAAGCAGTAATCCTGACACTAATATAGTTCAACATCTTGATTGCAAGGCCAATCTAAACCACATTCAGGGGGAGAATTGAATGAAACAGAGACCACGTAAGCTGGTAGGCAAGTTGGTATTGGCAACAATGATGAGTGTCGTTCTGGCAGCATGTAGCAGCGGAGCTGGTGGAGAAAAAGTCGAACCAGAATCCAAGGGGGCCATGGAATCCTATGGTGTAGGAGAAACCTTTAAAGCCACTGAACCATTTAATCTGTCTATTCTTTACAGTGACCAGCCAGCATACCCGTACAAGAAGGATTGGCTTCTCTTCCAAAAAATCACGGAAAAAACCGGGGTCACGCTGGAGCCTACCATCGTTCCAATGAGTGACTATTCCCAGAAAAGATCCCTTTTGATTAGCTCAGGAGATGCCCCGCTGGTTATTCCGAAAACCTATCCAGGTGAAGAATCTGCTTTTGTATCCTCGGGTGCGATTTTACCAGTGAGTGACTATGTTGATTTGATGCCCAATTTCAAGGACAAAGTAGAGAAATGGGGTCTTCAGGATGAGCTTGAGGGCCTTCGACAAGAAGATGGGAAATACTACGTCCTTCCAGGTCTGCATGAAGAGGTATGGCCTGATTACTCACTCGTCGTGAGAACGGATATTTTCGAGAAAAACAATATTGCCATTCCGAAGACATGGGATGAATTGTATGATGCAGCCAAGAAGCTGAAAGAAATCTATCCAGATTCCATCCCATTCTCGGATCGATTCAAGTTCAACAGTACATTGAATATTGCTGCTACGGGTTTTGGAACGAAAGCTGGATGGGGATTTGGCAATGGTTTAACGTATAAAGAAGATCAGGATGAATTTGTATACACATCGACCACCCCGGAATACAAGGAAATGTTAACTTACTTTAATAAGCTTGTATCAGAGGGGCTGCTTGATAAGGAAAGTTTCACTCAGGATGATGATCAGGCTACACAAAAATTCGTTTCTGGTAAATCGTTTATTATTAATGGTAACTCCCAAACGGTTGTTCTTCACCGTAATGACATGAACAAAACATTAGGTGAAGGGAATTTCTCCATCGCTAAAATTACCGTTCCTGGTGGTCCAAAAGGACAGTTAATGTCTGGCTCCAGACTTGAAAACGGTGTCATGATTTCCGGGAAAGTTAAGGATAACGAAAATTTTAAAGCAATCCTGCAATTTATCGACTGGCTCTACTACAGTGATGAAGGTCAGGAATTTGCCAAGTGGGGTGTAGAAGGAGAAACCTTCACGAAACAGGATGGCGTCCGTAAACTGGCCGAAGATGTGAACTTTAACGGACTGAACCCAAAAGGTACGAAGGATTTACGTATTGATTACGGTTTCTCCGGTGGTGTATTTGCCTATGGCGGAACGACTGATTTATTGCAATCCATGTTTAGCGAGGAAGAACTGAAATTCCAGCAGGATATGAAAGATACCAAAGAAGTTGTTCCTGCTGAGCCGCCCATTCCTTACTCGGATATCGATCGGGAACAAGTGACGCTGCTTAGCACACCACTTAAGGATTTCTCAGATCAAAATACGCTTAAATTTATTTTGGGTGAACGTAAACTTACCGAGTTTGATGCGTTCGTAAAGGAATTAGAAAGCCAAGGCTTGTCTCAGTACATGCAGATTTCGAATGACACGTACAAGAAGTACAAAGAAAACAAGCAACAATAGTTGTAAACTGAAGTCTTCCCCAATTGCCGTTTCACTGAGGGAATTTTAGTGGGGCGGCAAATTGTGCTAAGATGGATGAATACGGCTGAGAGGAAGAGGTTAAGGAATGTCACTTAATCAAAAGATTAGAGGTTCAACCCGGGCTTATTCATACAATCTGATAAAGGAACGAATTCTGCACCTTGAACTTGAGCCTGGTACCAAGATTTCCGAGAAAGAAATTGCAGATGAATTACAAGTAAGCAGAACGCCAGTACGTGAAGCATTCATGAAGCTTGCCGAAGAGGAATTACTGGATATCATTCCACAGAGCGGAACCATTGTCTCCCATATTAATCTGGAGCACGTTGAAGAAGGCCGATTTATGAGAGAGAAGATGGAGAAGGAAATTGTCACACTGGCGTGTACAGCTTTTCCTGAAGAATTCAGATTCAGACTTGAAACCAATATCGCCATGCAGGAAGTATGCATAGGGAAGAATAATTTCTATCGTCTTTTTGAACTGGATGAAGAGTTTCATCAGATATTGTTTCAGGGCACAGGAAAAATGAGAACATGGAAAATGCTGCAGCAGCTCAATATTCCTTTTAATCGCCTTCGTTTATTACGCTTGTCTGAAGATTCCGATGCAGAGGTTATTATTTCACAACACAAAGAAATATACCGGCTTATCACGGAACGTGAGACCGATCGAGCTGTTAAAGTTATGGAAGCTCATCTCAGACTTGTTGTTGTGGAACAAGAGAAGATGAAAGCAAAGTATCCGCATTATTTTATATAGAGCTCGGATGTTGTATACTATCTCCATATGCAGAAACCCCTGTTCGAAATGAACAGGGGTTTGTTGAGCAAAGGATAGAATTCGCTTTATTATGCTTGTTTGATAAACGTTGGATCCGGGTATGGATCTGCAATCCAGCCATCTTTTTCAATGAACAGACGCACGGCAATGATTTGTTTGTTCTCCATTAATGTGAAGAAGTGTGGTGTGTTCTCAGGAACCGAGATTACGTCTCCAGGAGACAATTCTACATTAAAGTAGCCTACATCATCTGTAGCTTTGATGACAAAAATTCCTTTGCCAGCTACAATTGCACGGATTTCATCTTCAGCATGAGTGTGAATTTCTTCGAACTTGGCAAGCTTTTCTTCAATATCTGGTGTTTGTTCAGACAACGTAATTACGTCCCAGATTTGGTACCCGCGACGTGCAGCCAAATCTCTGATTTCATAGTCATATGTTTCGAGTACTTCTTCTTTTTGTTCATCCGTGAGTCCAAAGTTGTTTTGCAGATCCGTATTTAATTTGGAAGCGTCCCAGTTTTCATATAATACATCATATTTGTTTAAGAAATTTCGAACATTTTCGTCTCCAGTGATACGTTCGTTCGTATTTCGGATTACAATCTCAGCCATGTTCTTTCCCTCTTTTCCACTTGGTTTAATTGCTATTATATCGGATTCCTCTGTTTTTGTCGATTTGCAAATTCGTCCCGCCTTCACTTAAACCCGCTATGGGACTGATCAATCCCGATCTTTCACATTAAGTTAGTTTCTGTTAAACTAGGATTTAACGTTTTGCGGGGGTGACGATATGGATAAGCTTAGCTTACATGATGCATTAAAACAACGAATATTAATCCTCGACGGTGCAATGGGGACCATGATTCAACAAGTTGATCTCACAGGCGCAGATTTTGGCGGAGAAGACCTGGACGGATGTAATGAAATGCTTGTACTTACACGTCCAGAGCTGATCCAGCGCATTCATGAGGAATATCTTGAAGCCGGTGCTGATTTAATTGAAACGAATACGTTTGGTGCAACGTCTGTTGTACTTGCTGAATACGACATTCAGGACCGTGCACGTGAAATCAACCTCGAAGCAGCAAGGATTGCAAGAGCTGCTGTGGATCGATTCTCGACACCGGAGTCTCCGCGTTATGTGGTAGGTGCCATGGGACCTACAACCAAAACACTGTCTGTAACAGGTGGGGTAACGTTTCAGGAGCTCATCGACAGTTATTTCGAGCAAGCGCTTGCTTTAATTGAGGGAGGCGTTGATGCGCTGCTGCTTGAAACCTCACAAGATACGCTTAATGTAAAAGCAGGCAGCATTGGGATTCAGCAAGCATTCGAGCAAAGTGGCATCAAGCTTCCTTTGATGATTTCAGGAACGATTGAACCGATGGGTACTACCCTCGCTGGTCAAAATATTGAGTCTTTTTATATATCCTTAGAACACCTTAACCCAATTTCAGTGGGACTAAACTGTGCTACAGGTCCGGAATTTATGCGTGACCATATTCGCTCGCTTTCCGGGATGGCTTCAGTTGCGGTAAGTTGTTATCCCAACGCAGGTCTTCCAGATGAGAACGGTAATTATCATGAATCTCCTGATTCGCTAGCACAGAAGATCGGTGCTTTTGCCGAGCAGGGCTGGTTGAACATTGCGGGTGGCTGTTGTGGAACAACACCTGCACATATTCGCGCCATGCGTGATACGCTTGCCAAGTACCCTCCAAGAGAAATGAACGGAACACATCCACCAGCATTGTCCGGTATCGATCCAGTCTATGTTGAACAGGATAACCGTCCCTACATGGTTGGTGAGCGAACGAATGTTCTTGGATCACGGAAATTCAAGCGCCTTATTGTTGAAGGTAAATATGAAGAAGCGTCGGAAATTGCCCGGGCTCAGGTGAAAAATGGGGCACATGTTGTCGACGTTTGTGTTCAGGATCCGGACCGTGAAGAAGCTGAAGACATGGAGAAGTTCCTTGAGCTTGTTGTCAAAAAAGTAAAGGTGCCGCTCATGATCGATACGACAGATGCAGCCGTCATTGACCTTGCACTTCAATACTCTCAAGGTAAAGCAATAATTAACTCCATTAACCTTGAGGATGGCGAGGAAAAGTTCGAGCTGGTCACTCCGTTGTTGCATAAATATGGCGGTGCTGTCGTTGTCGGAACGATTGATGAACGCGGTCAGGCCATTAGTCGTGAGGACAAGCTGGAGGTAGCGAAGCGATCTTACGATTTGCTGGTGAACAAATATGGATTAAAAGCCGAAGACCTGATTTTTGATACCCTGGTGTTTCCGGTAGGTACGGGTGATGAACAATATATCGGTTCGGCTAAAGAAACCATTGAAGGTATTCGTGTCATTAAAGAAGCGATGCCTGAATGTCATACGATATTGGGGATCAGTAACATTTCATTTGGATTGCCTGAAGCAGGACGTGAAGTGCTGAACTCTGTATTTTTGTATGAGTGTACCAAAGCAGGTCTCGATTATGCCATTGTTAACACAGAGAAGCTGGAGCGTTATGCATCCATTCCGGAGGAGGAGCGCAGACTTTCGGAAGAGCTGTTATATAATACGAATGACGAAACACTGGCTGCATTCGTAGCCGCGTTCCGTAACAAAAAGGTTGAGAAAAAGAAAAAATTTCGAACCTGTCGTTGGAAGAACGCCTCGCATCGTATGTTGTTGAAGGTAGCAAAGAAGGCTTGCTGCCCGATCTGGAGCAGGCACTTACCAAATATACAGCCCTTGAAGTAATCAATGGCCCGCTGATGCGGGGAATGGAAGAAGTAGGGCGACTGTTTAACAACAATGAGCTGATCGTAGCAGAGGTGCTGCAGAGCGCGGAAGTCATGAAGGCTTCGGTAGCTTATTTGGAACAGTTCATGGAGAAGAACGAGACGTCAGTTAAAGGAAAGATTATTCTAGCCACGGTCAAGGGCGATGTACACGACATCGGCAAAAACCTGGTGGAGATCATCCTTTCCAATAACGGTTACCGGATCATTAATTTGGGTATAAAAGTACCACCAGAGCGAATTATCGAGGCGTACAGAGAAGAAAAAGTCGATGCGATCGGTCTATCCGGTCTGTTGGTAAAATCGGCGCAACAGATGATTCTTACAGCTCAGGACTTGCGCACAGCAGGTATTGACGTACCTATTATGGTAGGTGGAGCGGCACTGACACGCAAATTCACCAAAAATCGTATACGCCCGGAATATAACGGAATGGTTGTATATGCAAAAGATGCAATGGATGGCCTGGATCTGGCCAACAAGCTGATGAACCCTAGCACGCGTCAAGTGATGCAACTGGAGATGGACGCTGAAAAAGAGGCGGACGCCGCTGGTGCAGAAACCGTTACATCACTTCCCGAGCTTACCCGGGTAGAGCGTTCGGATATCGCAATAGACAACCCGGTTCTCGTTCCACCGGATCTGGAACGACATGTCATGCGGAACTATCCGCTATCCCACATATTACCGTATGTGAACATGCAGATGCTGCTCGGACACCATCTGGGTTTGCGTGGCTCAGTAGAGCAGCTGCTTGCTTCGGGTGATCAGAAAGCCACTGATCTGAAAGCAGTCGTGGATGATATTATGCAGGAGGCTGTGCGTGACGGGATTATTCAGGCGCACGCGATGTATCGTTTCTTCCCGGCTCAGTCCAGTGGTAACAGTGTCATCATCTATGACCCTGAGAATACCAATAATATCTTGCACACATTCACGTTCCCACGTCAAAAAGTCGAACCTTTCCTGTGCCTGTCCGACTTCTTGAAGCCGGTGGAATCCGGACAAATGGATTACGTGGGTTTCATGGTCGTAACTGCCGGGCATGGCGTACGAGAATTATCGACGGCCTGGAAGGAGAAGGGTGATTATCTCCGTTCACATGCTCTACAATCCGTAGCGCTTGAAGTAGCAGAGGGATTAGCGGAGCGGGTCCATCATATGATGAGAGATATCTGGGGATTCCCGGACCCAGCACAGATGACTATGAAGCAACGTCATGGAGCACGATATCAGGGAATAAGGGTATCATTTGGATATCCGGCATGTCCCGATTTGGAAGACCAAGGGCCACTGTTTAAACTATTACAGCCTGAGGATATTGGTGTGGAACTGACTGAAGGTTTCATGATGGAACCGGAAGCTTCCGTATCGGCGATGGTGTTCAGCCATCCGCAAGCGAAGTATTTTAACGTGGATAAGGCATAAAAGTAAAAGGTCAGGCAAAGCCCTCCGCATTGTCGGAGGCTTTTTGCTGGCAGCAGAAAGAGGTGCGATCCAGAGTGGAACTATATTTCCTGGGAACTAAC
The DNA here is from genome assembly GCF_052244825.1 of Paenibacillus sp. 1A_MP2. Classification (NCBI taxonomy): domain Bacteria; kingdom Bacillati; phylum Bacillota; class Bacilli; order Caryophanales; family Paenibacillaceae; genus Paenibacillus; species Paenibacillus sp. 1A_MP2. Next base: position 3,295,834 of record NZ_JBQQCS010000001.1, read on the forward strand.
GCTGGTGTACCTACGCTTCAGCGGAATGTAACTTCCATAGGGCTGCGCATGTTGGATGAGCGTAGAGCATTGTGGTTGTTTGACTGCGGGGAAGGAACCCAGCATCAGATTTTAAGTTCTCCGCTTAAATTGAGCAAACTGGAGAAAATATTTATAACCCATTTACATGGAGATCATGTATTCGGACTTCCAGGTCTGCTCTCCAGCAGAGCATATCAAGGCGGCACTACACCGTTAACGGTGTATGGTCCACCAGGAACAGAACGAATGATTATGACAACCATGGAGCTAAGCCAATCACGTCTCAACTATGATCTAAGCATTGTGGAACATACAGGCGGAGTGCTTTTTGAAGATGAGAGCTTTATTGTGGAATCGGCATTGCTGGAGCACCGTATTGACAGTTATGGGTATCGGATTACCGAAAAGGATCGTCCAGGCAGTCTGGATCCAGCGAAAATGGCTGAGTACGGTTTGAAGCCAGGGCCGCTATTTGGTCGCTTGAAGAGGGGAGAAACCATTACCCTCGACAACGGTGACTTGCTTCGGCCAGAAGATGTACTGGGAGCACCAAAGCGTGGGATGGTGATTACCATTTTGGGAGATACACGTCCATGTGAGAATGTACAGCCTCTAGCCCTCAATGCCGATGTGCTTGTACACGAAGCTACGTTTCTGCATGATTTGGCTGATACGGCTCATGAGTACTATCATAGTACTTCGAAGCAAGCGGCTGAGGCGGCGAGAGCGGCACATGCAGGACAGCTGATCATGACCCACTTTAGCTCTCGCTACAAAGATGAAGACCAGTTGCAGCCCCTGCTGGAGGAGGCACAGTCGATATTCCCGAATACGAAACTTGCGATTGAACATGAACTGATTCCAGTAGTTCACCGCAAGGATGAGTCTCATTAGTGGATGTGCCAAGCAAAACAGCAAAACACGACCGGAGAAGAAGCTCTTAATTGCACGGGACTGAGGGGAAGTTATTCCCGAGGTCCCTTTTGCAATCTGGCCGGAAAGCGTGTAGGATGGGCAATATAAACAGGGAAATGATTCATATTATTTTCCGGGAAAGCGCAGGAAATGACAAGCTTGTACAGAAGGCGCGCGAGGCCAGACGTCCGTATTCGATTTGGTTCGACGTGTTGCGTGCAGATGCGAGCATTCCATCTTTTTGCACTACTGTATACATAGGTTAGCATTGAAGTTCGAGACAAATGGTTAAGGGCAAGAAATGTTAATGGGATAAAGAAAGGAAGTGCTGTATATGATTAAGGCCTATCTGATTGACCTGGATGGTACGCTCTATCATGGCAGACATCGTATTGAAGGAGCCGATAAGCTTATTCGGACATTGAATGAACAAGGCATGCCTTATTTGTTTGTGACTAATAATTCTTCACGTACACCTCAAGGCGTGGCAGATCATCTCAACGGAATGGGAATCCCCGCCGAGGCGTCGCAGGTATGTACTTCTGCGGTGGCGGCTGCGGAATACGTGGCTAAAGAGACTCCAGGTGCGAAAGTGGCTTGTATCGGAGAAGAAGGGCTGCTGCAAGCGATTGAAGCTGCAGGGCTTAAACGAACAGATGATGAGCCTGAATACGTTATCCAAGGAATTGATCGTGAATTTTCCTATCAGAAATTGACCAATGCGCTTCGCTGGATCAACGGCGGCTCTAAATTTGTCATGACCAATCCGGATTTGCAGCTTCCTTCTGATGATGGACTTACACCGGGAGCAGGAACGATCGGGGCAGCGATAGAAGCTGCAACCGGAGTTCATCCTACTGTCATTGGCAAACCGTCAAGTATTATTATGAAGTCGGCCATTAGCCGATTGAACTTAAAGTCTGATGAAGTTGCTGTAATCGGAGACAATATGCGTACAGATATTGCGGCAGGAGCAGCAGCAGGATGCGAGACCCTACTGGTTCTTACCGGAATAACGACACGGGACAATATGGATAGCCACATCCAGGCGACCAAGGTTCGTCCTGATCATGTGTTTGAAGATTTGCATAAACTGATTGAGTGGCTGTCGCAGACGACAGGCCAAGCATCCAAGAAGGGGTAGATGTACGATGCCGGAATTACCGGAAATGGAAAACTACCGGACCTTGCTGTCCGAGAAAATACTTGATTTGCCCATTACAGGTGTGGTGGTTAACCGTGAAAAGTCGATTAATACTGATCCTGATGTGTTCACCCGTGAACTGACAGGGAATCGTATCATATTTGTAGAGCGCCGGGCCAAACATCTGATCTTTCATCTGGCTAATGGTAAGCGGCTTGTACTGCATCTGATGCTGGGCGGAATGATTTTCTGGGGCACGGAAGCTGAACGTCCTGATCGTTCCACTCAAGTGGAGATTCAGTTTGGAGAATATACGTTGTTCTTTATTGGGCTTCGTTTAGGCTATCTGCACCTGCTTACTTCCAAAGAGACGGAAGAGGCCATGTCTGACCTTGGACCTGAACCACTTGATCGGCGCATGAATGCAGAACGTTTTGCTGCCCTGTTGAAAGGACGCCGGGGTACACTCAAAACTACGCTGGTCAACCAGCACATTATTGCAGGCATCGGAAATTGTTATTCGGATGAGATTGCATTTGCGGCAGGTTTGAGACCAAGCTCCAAAACGCAAAATATTGCTGCTTCACCTGAGCTCACAGCACGTTTGTTCCATTCTGTACAATCCGTGTTGCGGGAAGCTGCATCGGAAGGCGGTTATATGGAAATGCCGTTGATGCAGGGAGATACCAAGACAGGAAGTTTTGATGAGCAGTGCCGGGTATATGATCGTGAAGGGGAAACTTGCCCTCGCTGTGGGGGAACGATAGCGCGTGTTGAAATTACGGGCAAGAAGGCTTTCTTCTGTCCGGATTGCCAGCATGAGGCCTAACAGCGGAATCGGGGCACATGTCAGCACCAAAGGCGGATTTCTTCAGGCAGCCAAGCGGGCATATGATATCGGGGCTACGGCATTTCAGTATTTTCCGAAGAACCCTCGAAGCCTTGGTCTGAAAGATCTGGATCTCAAGGATGCTGAACAGTGTCGGGATTGGTGTGAGAAGCAGGGGATGGCTTCCATTGCCCACTCACCCTATCCCACGAATCCGGCTTTGGGCAAAACCCGGGGAGAGGCGGGTTTTCATGCAACCATTGCATCAATACAAAATGATCTGAATATTGCGGATGCCTGCGGTTCAGTAGGAACTGTAGTTCACTTTGGACATATCAAGAGCAATGAACCACTTGAAGGATATCAGAATCTCATAACCTGTCTGGATACCGCATTAGCAGATTGGGATGGACAGGCTAAGGTTCTGCTTGAAAATCAGGCTGGAGATCATGGCCCGATGGGAACGACCATGGAAGAATTGATACAGATTCGCAAGTTAAGCCGGTTTCCCGAGCATATTGCTTTTTGCTTTGACACGTGTCATGCTTTTGCTTCAGGCATGTGGACGACTGGCAATGAGGCATCGATGCTGGAGAAAGGCAGACTGCTGGGATACTGGGATGCTCTTGCGGCTGTTCACTTTAATGATTCGAAATATCCTTCCAGTTCATGCAAGGACAGACATGCACGGATTGGACAGGGTTATATAGGAACAAAAGCGATGCAGGAACTGTTATGTGCGCCTGAATTTCAGCAAGCTGTAGTTGTGCTGGAGACCGAATCAGGCGAAGATGGAACACACCGTGGTGACATTGAGCTCATGCGTTCCTGGCTTTAATTGGGAGAGGAGCGATTGTAATGCATGTTTTTTTGGATGATTACCGGGCATGTCCGAAAGGGTTTGTTCTGGCTACCAATGCAGAAGAATGCCTGATGCTGCTTAGAGAAGGTGACGTGGATATTTTATCCCTGGATTATGAACTGGGTCCGGATTCGCCGAATGGCGGTGAAGTTGCTGCTTCAATCGTTCGGGAAGGTTTATTTCCGCGCCAGATCTATTTGCACACGTCCAGCATGTATGGCAAACGTCAAATGTACGAATTGTTGTACAGTAATAAACCAGACTCTGTCACCATTCATAATGGTCCGATGTCGGGTGAGGTTATGCTTCGTGTTGCTGAGGGAGAACAAAGCTGATGAAGCCGATTACGACCAAAATGTTAATGCGCGGCGTATGGGAAGGCATGCCTCAGGCTGTATTTATCTATACCCCGTTATGCGGAACTTGCGCGGCGGCACGTCGAATGCTTGAAATCGCCGAACATTTGCTGCCCGAAGGGATTTTGACCGAGATGAATATTCACGATATTCCGGAACTAGTGCAGCAATTTCAGATTTCGAGCGTCCCTGCGGTTATGCTGTTTAATGGAGAACATGATGTGCCAAAAATGGTCTATCGGATGAACTCTGTCGAGCATCTGTTAGGAGAAATCCGGAAGGCGGTGCTAAAATGAGTGTAATCTCGATGGAGCATGTCTCTCTAGACGAGAAGACAATCAGATTCTGGATGACGTCCATTTGCATGTTAAAGAAGGCGAGCATTGGGTGATTCTCGGGCGCAATGGTTCAGGTAAAACCACGCTGCTGGAAATGATGAATGGGTATATGTTTCCGAGTCAGGGGCGCATTGAGGTACTGGGTAACCTGTATGGGCGATGTGATGTTCGGGAGGTTCGGAAAGAAATTGGTTATATCAGCCAAACATTGATTGAGAAACTTACACTTCGGGATCCGGTGTGGGAAGTTGTTGCAACAGGCGCTTATGCCTTTTTGCGTTTCTATCAAACGATTCCGGATGATGTGAAGGCCAAAGCGATGAACCTGCTTGATGAAATGGGCTTTGCCAAGCTGGCTAATCATCCACTCGGCACCCTTTCTCAAGGAGAGCGCAAAAAAGTAATGCTGGCTCGTTCACTGATGGCAGATCCCAAATTGCTAATTATGGACGAGCCTTGTGCCGGACTTGATTTATACGAACGCGAGAAAATGTTGGCCGAAATTGATCGACTGCGTAAGCGTAATATTACTGTCGTTTATGTGACGCATCACGTCGAGGAGATCGTACCATTATTCACACATGTGGCCTTGATCCGTGATGGACGTATTGCTGCGGCAGGTCTCAAGCATGAAGTTTTAACACAAGATACAATTAAGTATACGTACGATGTTCCGGTTGATATCCAGTGGCATGATGGACGTCCCTGGATCCGCGTACGTTCTGGAGGGTAACACATTTTGAGTACACAGTCATCTTGGGGTGAAGGAGACTTTTCCCGTTTTATTTGCACAGCTAACCATGGTTTTGCGCCATATGCTCAAGAGGAATTGCGGCGCACGTTTGGTGCAGTCAAGAGCACGGTACTCGTACCGGGTGAAATTCTGCTTGCCGGTCTTCCGATCGCGGAAGAAGAGGTAGCGATAAAGCTGTTGCAAGAGAACCCGACGTTTTTACGTCATATTCAACCTGTTCAATTTCAGGAAAATACCGAAGATTCAGCGCAAGCGATGGAAAAATTGATTTCATTTGTACTGAATCATACCGAGTTAACAGGTACTAAAGTAACATTACAAGTTCGTAAAACCGAAGGGTCCTTCTGGCAGGAGAACGCTGTTTCTTTGAAACAACTGCTGACCGAGAAGCTGGATGACCTTGGCTGTGAGTGGGTTGTCCGTGAGGCGGATCATGTTATATCTGTCTTCGTTGCAAATGACATGTTATATGCCGGCGTTTCCAGACCTGATCAAAATCTGTCGGACTGGAGTGGTGGAGCCGTTCGTTTTCAGAAGGAAGAGGGGCAAATCTCGCGGGCCAAATTCAAATTGCTTGAAGCGGAGCAGACGTTTGGTATCGACTTTACTTCTTTCCACAAAGCATTGGATATTGGTGCTGCACCTGGTGGTTGGACCTCTTTCCTGCTTGAGCGCGGGCTCGAAGTTACAGCTGTTGATCCGGCCAAGATGGATGCGACCCTGTTGGAATCACCCAAGCTGACCTTTTTGAAAAAAAATGCAGGTGATGTACGCTTCCGCGAAGGGGAATTTGATCTGCTCGTATGTGACATGAGCTGGAGTCCCAAACTGATGAGCCGTCTGATATCGGACCTGTTATACAGCCTCCAGTCGGGGGAACAGCGGTTGTGACAGTGAAGTTACTGCATAAAAAGCCGCTTGCGCTGATTAAAGAAGTCATCGACACATTTGAGCGCTCACGGATGCAGATTCAACGCTCCAAACAGTTGTTTCACAACCGTGAAGAAATCACGTTATATATGATTAAGTATTAAGTCATTAATGGCATTAAATTTTATGCTTTACAATACCTAATTGCCTATACTATAATGATACCAATATTAACCATAACAAGTTGAGGGAAAGCATCCCGAAGTGAACGAGTCCGGATATCCGGTCTGTTCCGCTTCGGTGAAGCTTTCCCTTTTTGTTATGCATAACAAGGAGGAGTCTATATGAGACATCCGGCCAGGCTCGAGCGTGGAAGCCTGCTGGGGGCAAGATACCGTATCGTGTCCATTCTCGGTTCGGGTGGAATGAGCCATGTATATGAAGCAGAGGATTTGAAGTTGCCAGGCAAAACCTGGGCGATCAAAGAAAGCGTGACGGCATTGCCATACGAGGGCAGTATGGAGTCGGAAGCTGCTCTCCTGACCTCTCTGCGTCATCCCAGATTGCCGCAAATTGTAGATTTTTTTGTCCCGGATGAGCACGGGTATACGTATCTTGTGATGGAATACATTGAGGGATTGACTCTCAGTGACTATTTCAAGCAATGTCGCGGGAAGATTCCGCTTGAACATATGACGGGGTTTGTGCTTCAGCTGCTGGATGTACTAAGTTATTTGCACAGTCTGGACCCACCCGTCATCTATCGGGATTTAAAACCATCCAACATTATGATTACACCGGAACATGAGGTCAGACTGATTGATTTTGGGATAGCACGGAGTTATAAAGCACAAAGCGTCGATGATACGGTTAAATTGGGGACGGCCGGCTTCGCTGCACCGGAGCAATATGGTTCGGGACAGACGGATGCGCGTTCTGATCTGTATGGGCTTGGAGCATTGCTGCTCTACCTCATGACATGTGGAGCTTATACGGAATGGATTCAGGGAGTAGAAAGTTCCATTCGCAGTGATGTTCCACGTACCTATATTCCTGTTGCGAGAAGGTTGCTGCGACTGAATCCGAATGAGCGCTTTCAATCTGCTGATGAAGTTCGTAAAGAACTGCTGCGCAGACCGGGAATAGCGGCTGGTGGTTCAGAAACAACGGTGACGATAAGCGGAGGGACAAGAGTAATTGCTTTGACGGGCGCATCATCCGGAGTTGGGGTTACGCATACGGCCATAGCCATCAGTCACTATCTGGAGCGGCAGAACTTCAAAGTGGCCATAATCGAGATGTCGCCACGTTCTCAATCGTTTGCACGAATTCAACAAGTGGCGCATGCCGGTAAACCCGTGGCAGCAGGCAGACAGTTTGTAGTGGATGGTGTGCACTACTGGAAACAATCAGGACGCGCAGACATCCTGTCTTTGCTAGGTGGTAGCTATCAGTTCATTATAATGGATCTGGGTAGTGGTCAGGACCAGAACCGTCTCGAAGAGTTTCTCAGAGCCGATCTGCCCATTGTTATAGGTTCCGGTGCCGAATGGAGACAGGCTGAGATTGGATCTTTTGTCCGTTCTCACAACCGGTACCCGAGAGACAAATGGATCTACTGTCTGCCGCTTGCATCTGCTGATGCCGTTCAGCGCATGCGCAAAACGTTGGACACTTCCAGTGTCTACGGTCTGCCCTTACATATTGATCCCTTTGATCGCGAACCTCAGATGGATAAGGTTTTTGCTCATATTCTGACTCATATGATGGGGCAGCTTCCCAAGAAACGTTCATTTTTTGCAAGAAAAAGAGTACATGATTAGAAGAGATTGCGAAAGGAGAGCCTCTTTTGTCTAAATTAAGAAAACAAAGCCGTCAACTGATCTATGCTGGACTGACGGGAGCGGGAGCGATTGGTCTATTGTTTGGGGCATATGTCATTTACAATGTCAAAACCATGAGTGATACGAGGTCAGAAGTGGAAGCCCGTTACTCGTCAGCTTATGAACAAAAAGAAGCTGAATTGATGCAACAGTGGAACTCAGGGGCACAGGGATGGGTGACCGTACGGGATGTTGAAGCAGGGGAGCCGATACTGCCTGAGGATATCAAACTCATTGCAGTTCCGGATGCACAGGCACCAAGGAATCTGTGGTCCAGCTCCAAACAGATGGATGGTCAAGTGGCAAAAATAGAATTAAAAAAAGGAACAGCCATTACGACTGAAATGGTGTACGAGGATAGCCCGGCGCCGCCGGATTTAAGAAACCGTGAACTACAGGTCGTTTTATTGCCATCTTCACTCGTCAAAGGAGATAACATTGATATTCGTATTCAGTTTCCAACGGGTCAAGACTACATTCTCCTGTCCAAAAAGAAAGTCGAAAGATTAAATGCAGCTACCCTATGGATTACGATGACAGAGGAGGAAATCCTGTCCCTTTCAAGTGCAATTGTAGATGCCTATTTACATAAAGCTTCAATCTATGCCTTAACCTATGTAGAACCACAGTTCCAGACTCCAGCAATCCCGACATACCCTGCCAACAATGAAGTGCTAAAACTGTTGGAGAGTGATCCTAATCTTGTGCGTCGGGCTGAAGTGGAGTTAGCGCGGCAAGTACGGAGTTCGCTAGAAAGCTCACTCGCCGCATCCATGTCAGCGCCATCTCAAGGCGTGGAGCAGGATGTTGCACAATCCTCTGTCTCTTACAATAACCGTCCTGGAGCCAATAACTCTTCTTCTGCGGATGGTGTCATCTGGAATGATGGTTCAGGCAACGCAGGAACGACAGGCAATGGGAGCGATAATGGTTCAGCGTCAGCTTCGAGTGCGGATGAGCAGAAGAGCTTGCTGACGGGCGGAGAGTAAAATATGCAGGGAAATCGATTGATAATTCATATAACAGTGAGTATTGGAACTTTAAGGAGGCTTTGATAGCTATGCAAACATGGATTTTTGCCGGGCTATGTGAGAAGAATGACCTGATGCTGTACCTTTGCAAAATACTGGCAGCCTCCGGTAAACATGTCTTGCTCGTTGACGGAACATTACAGCAGAAATATGGATACGGCGTTGGGGAAAGCCAGCAATCTCTGCGCATTACAGAGTTTGAAGGTTTTGATATCGCTTGTCAATTCGTAACTTCAACAGCGGTTGAGAGCCATCTTGAAGCGAGTGGCGAGCAATTGGAGACCTATGATTACGTTCTTTACGACATGGAAACATCACACTTTGCATCCCGTGATCTATGGCTCACGGCAGATATCCGTATCTGGGTTAGTGATTATGAACGCTACAATCTGGAACGGGGCAAAGGCTGGCTTATGCGGTTACTGGAAGAGCAGTCCCTGCCAGCAGAACTGCCGTTTCAGCGCATCTTGATCAATGCTGTTGATTGCAAACTGGAAGCTCGATATTTGTGGGCATATCTGGAAGATAGTCCGTTTGTATGGACAGGTGAATCGCTAATGTTGCCTTGGGATGAACTGACTGCGGCAGTCAAACTGGAGAACGAGCACCATCGTCGAATTCTCCTTGGGCCATTGTCACGGAACTATAAAAAATCGCTATGCAGATTAGTGGAGCAGTTGACCGGATGGGAAAATGTCCAGAGTCGCCGGGCCATGAAAGAAGCAGAAAGGATGAGGGCATGAGCACCATTACGTTTTGGAGTCCTTTTTCAGGAACAGGCAGCACCTCAAGTGCGTTAATCGGTGCCTATTCGATGGCACTTCAATATAGGACAAGAATTTTGCTTGTAAATACAGGTCCAGTCGGGAGCAGCACTGAAGCTGCACTTCCACCCAAAGAAATAGAGGATATGGGTTCAGTATTCACATTTGAGGAGGGGGATGGGATGCTATAGAACGGCTGCATATAAGCGGGAGCCTGAACAAGCATAATTTGAGGGATTATACGAAGCCACTCCTTAAAGACCGTCTGGATTTGTTGACTGGCAGAATTAACCGGTTGGAGCGTACCTCACAAGAGCATGTGGAGACTTTAAAAAGGCTGCTGGATGTAGCCAATGAATACTATGATCTCGTTCTTCTGGATGCAGACCGCGCAGGCACAAGTGCCCAGATTCTGCTGGATCAAGCTGACTATGTTGTGGTAAACCTGAATCAAAATATGAGGGACCTGGAGCATTTTTTTGAAAAAATCAGACCTGAGAGTATGAGTGATCAAAAGCTGCATGTCGTACTGAATAAGTATGATCCACATTCACGCGCAACCATTACCAATATTCGTCGGCGTTTTCGATACAAGGGTTCGATATCGGTGCTGCCGTATACCACCGGATTTCTGGATGCCTTCAATCGTCGTGATGCGGCCGCGTACTTGCAATTGGAAGGTCTTAGCAACCATAAAGACATTCGTAAAGGGAGCTTTGCCGCAAGTATGGCTGAACTCGCTCGCCTCATTATGGACGGCGCAGGAATGCGTACCGTACTAAAGAGGTTGGAAAGGGGAGCCTGAACCTCCGATGCTCTGGAATTCCCTATGGTTAATATTAATTGTGCTGTTATGTCTTGCGTATGTTTGGTTCAAATATAGAGCTTTCCATCGTGAAAAGAATAACCGTGCTCCTGAGCGAGAATCCTTCACGATTGAAGTGCTGACAGAGAAAGTAAAAAACTCGCTTCATGAGCTTAGTCATAGCCAACTTGCTGATGCCGGGTTGCATGAAGAAGAATATCGTCGAAGAATCAATCAGCGTGCCGAGATGCGCAAGGCTCTTAAAGGTTGTGTATCAGGAAGCATCAGTGACAAAACGTATGTCAAAAATCTGATCGGTGATCTGCTCACTCGCAGCATAGGACTGAACAAGTCAAATATCGATGAAGTCATTTATTTTGGAGAAACGGAGTTGCTGACGATTCAGGATCAATTCGAAATCGTGTTTTATCTATACCGGCAGCAATTCGGTGTCGATGCCTTGTCACGCATGATTGATACTTATGACCTTGGCAGACTGAGGCTGGATGAAAATGCAGATGACGGAGGGAGTTATTATATCTCCGAAGAGGATATCCGATATGTGTTTGAGTGTGAGTATAGAGAGCTTGGATTTAGAGAAAAAACAGATATCATTGTTCAACGCATCTATCAACATTACAAAGGCTTCTCGGTTGTTGATGAAATAAGAGATCAACGGATAGATGGCGTTAGTGGTGGTGTTAGCGGCATGCTGGATGCAGTTCAGGATATGGGGCTACGACAGCCAGCTTCGTGGAACGATCTGTTGGAGGATGGACTTGAAGACGCTCCCCTCCAAGAACCACTTAGCGGAATGGAAAGTGTCTGGATTTTCTATAAAGGTAAGTCTATTCATCTGTCCTTCCTGTCATTTGGCAGTATCCGTGAACTGAAGAGGGTATGTCAAAATATTTATAAGTATAACTATCCGGGACAGCTTTCGGAAGCGAATGGGTACAAAGTGAACGAGATGAAGGACGGATCACGTGTCGTTGTTGTCCGACCTCCTTTTGCCGAATCATGGGCATTCTTTGTCCGGAAATTCGATATTCCCAATGCTTCACTGGAGCAGCTGATTACCGGAAACAACGCAGATCTGCCCATTACTTTGCTGCAATATTTGATGAAAGGCAGTCGAATAACAGCTGTAACTGGAGCACAGGGGTCGGGTAAAACGACGCTGCTTATGGCAATGGTGAAGCATATTTATGCTTCCTATACGCTGCGTGTACAGGAGATGGCTTTCGAGCTGCAGCTGCGGCGTATATACAGTCGGCGTAACATTCTAAGCTTCCGGGAGACGGAGCACATTTCAGGTCAACAGGGACTGGATTTACAGAAAAAGACGGATGGTACTGTTAACATTCTTGGTGAGGTTGCAAGTGACGAAGTAGCCGCGTGGATGATTCAGATGTCCCAGGTTGCCAGTCTGTTCACCCTGTTTACCCATCATGCCAAAACGTTTCGTGATCTGGTCTTCTCCCTCCGCAATTCACTGCTCAAAACAGGTATGTTCCAGCATGAACATATTGCTGAGGAGCAAGTAGTTAGTGTCATTAATTTCGATGTACATATGAAGAAGGATGCTGAGGGACGAAGATATATAGAACGAATCACGGAATGTCTGCCACGTGCGAATAAAGGAGACAGCGTTGAAGAACGGGCGGGTTTTACGTTTCGCAATGTAGTCGAATACAGGGATGGCAATTACGTCGTCACAGCTCCAATCTCAATGGGCAGTATCACAGATATGCGGGATCAGATGACACTACAGGACGCTGCGCTGTTCGAACAGTTCATCAAGCAACATTGGGGTGATATCTATGACTGTTAAGTTAGTTCTTCTTTTGGTGCTGGCGATATGTGCAGGTGGTCTGGTAATCACGCTACTTGTACTGAATCTGTTACGTCATAGAGGAGGTGATACTGCTAGTAAATCCATAGGGATCGCTACACTGAACGGAAATCGTACGCTGCGGTGGGGATCGTTCCTGCTACAGTCTTATCGCTGGGGCATGAAAGTGCCGCTGCTCTCTGTTTATATTTTACAAGTACAGAAACGAATCTCATATCGACATGTTGGCGACGAACCAGCATTAAGACGAATGACGATGAGTGTGGTTCTAATTATTTTCGCAGGATACGGGAGCATCAGTGTAATCCTGTTCCTTATGCAGCCGGGTATCGGCTTTGTCATATTGTCTGTACTCTGCGCTGTAGTTCTGAACAGTCTTGTGCTGGATATGTGTCTGAATCGTATGGAGAAGCGACTGTTGGTACAGATGCTGGATCTGTTTGCCGACGTGAGGCATCGGTACCACCAGCATGGAATGGTAGAGGAAGCACTGTATGAAGCAGCGGAAGCAGGTAAAGGAGAGGCTGCGGAGCAAGTGCTGTTGATCTATGAAGCATTGACTTCGCCGGACCCGAACGAAGCTTTGGAACGTTACTATGAGATTGCACCTAATCGTTTTCTTAAAGGTTTTGCCGGTATTTCATATATGGTGATGGAATTCGGTGATAAAGACAGAGCACAGGGTTCGATTTACTTGAAAGGTCTGGGGAATCTGACGCAGGAAATTCATCTGGAGATTTTGCGGCGGGACAAATTGGACTATCTGTTAAAAGGGTTAAATATCATTGCCCTAGCCCCCGTTCTGTTCACAGCTCCAATTGAACGCTGGGCCAGAGGAAGTTTTCCGACTATGGATGAATTCTATCGCAGCAAAATCGGGTTTGTTACCAAAATTTCAATCTATGTCATTATCATACTTGCCTATCTGCTTTTGCAAAGACTGCAGCAATATGATGAAACCCGATATCGGACTGGGCGCAAACACTCCAGGATCGATCAGTTCTTATACAAGCAGACATTCATCCGTAAAGTCGCGATGTTGTTCGCGGCCAAACCTGGCAGTACCAACTATAGTCAAACCGTAAGACTAATGCGGGAAAGCAGTTCGGAACTGAAATATGAATGGCTTGCAATACGAAGGCTGATGTTATTTGCAAGCTGTTTTGTCCTGACCATTGGCTGCGTCTTTCTGCTGCATCAGGTTGAACGAAATCATATCTTACATGATCCTGGGAGAGATGACCGGATGTTTGGCGCGATGGGAGAGGCGGAACTGAAGCAGGCTACGGAAAAGACAAACTTGGATCAAGCGGTACTTGAAAGCATCGAAATGAAGCGTGGAGCAACTTTTGATGAAGTCTCCAATGCATTGCAGTCTATGAATCCCGTGCAACTGGATCATGATACTCAGACGGAAACCGTTGCGCGCATCCTGCAGAAGCTGGAAGTATACAACAAGCAGTACCTCCACTGGTGGGAGCTGATTATTGCGATGATGATAGGTATAGCGGGTTATCACATGCCGATCTGGCTCTTGCTGTTCCAGCGCAAGATGCGCAGTATGGATATGAAACATGAAATCTATCAGTTTCAGACGGTAATCTCGATCTTGCGGGAAATGGACCGTATGTCTGTCGAGGAGATGTTGGAATGGCTCAATCGCTTTGCAGTCATTTTCAAAAGGCCGCTGCAAAAATGTTTGTTGCATTTTGAACATGGGCCGGAGCATGCACTTGAACAATTAAAAGAGGATGCAGGTTTACCTGAATTTCAGCGTCTGGTGGAAAAACTGCAACTTGCACTCGGGAAAATTTCAATTCGGGAAGCTTTTGACGATCTGGATAGCATGATGGCCTTTTATTTTGAACAACGCAAGCAGGAATATACCAAGATGATTGATGTCAAAGCATCCTGGGGTAGAATGATCGGATTTACACCGATGTATGCCTTGATCTTCCTCTATCTGGTCATTCCGTTGGTAGGTATGAGTTTCCTGCAAATGAACATTTATTATGAACAGATTCAGAAACTGTAACGGTCATGTACGTCACAGTCTGAAATAAATTAAAAACAATATATTTAGGAGGATTTATCATGAACAATGCATCAAGCGCTTTAAAGGTGGCAGCAGGCATCTTTCTGACCATCGCCCTTATTACGATTGTGGTTCTGTTGTTTATTTCGGCTCAGGAGGCGACCAAAACGGCACAAAACAATTTTGCGGATATTCAGACCGAGTTATCCCAAGCTGCATTTACGGTCTATGACGGAACTACCATTAGCGGATCACAGGTTACAAACGCGTTGCGTAAATATGCGGACAAGGATCAGTTCGGTATTCAAGTTATTACAGGTAAAAATAAAGGAGGCCAATGGTACGGTAATCAGTTAAACATCTCCCAGGATCTCAATAATGCGGATTATGGTTCAGTGATTTCTCCAGATGATAAAGTCGGCATTATTAATCAAACCATGAGTGAAAAAGATAATCAGTATGTCAATCCAAGCGGTAAATTCAAAGCGATTATTGTAAAAGACAGATCTAATGTGGTAAGAGGGCTTATTTTCCAGCAATCCTGACAGGAGTTGGTTTAAGATGTCCCAGAATACACAGCAGCTTATGTTGTTCTGTACGGCGGTTGTCCTTTTTGTGACAGCCTGCCTGTACGGGCAGCAAAATGTTAGGGGTCTATCAGACGCTCTGAGTCACATGGTGCAGACGACAACAGAGATGGAAGGGCGGCTGAACACTACTTTACGCATCAGTGAACCAACCCGTTATAGCGGTGCTGAGGTTTTACACACTGTGAGGCAGATGACAGGGACAACGGTCAGCGTAGAGGTAGACGGGAATGCATACGTCATTGATCCCCTTGTAAACAGAAGAGGAACCATACCTGTCCAGCTTGCAGCCTCGTATAGACCTGAGTTCATAAGAAGTGAGGCTGGTGAACTGCTGAAGATTGCATTTTGGAAGGAGGTCAGTACACCTTGATTAATGCCGCATCCAAGCTGCTAGCAGTTTTGCTGGCAGTGATTTTGCTTTATGTATACCCGGCAGCAGAGACTGCGGATCGACAGGATGACATGGCACGAATGACCGTTGTTCAGACGGTTACACGTTTTGTTGATGCGGTCAGAACAAAGGGATATATTTCACCTGGCATGTATGCAGAGTTCGAAGAGCAGATGGCTCGAACGGGTAACGTCTATGAGATTGCCATGGAGCATTTGCACAAAAAATATGTACCTCATTATTCAGATCCGATGGATCAGAGCACATTCTCAGGAACCTATGAAACTGTGCAGGATGGCTATTATTCAGCTCAGATTAAAGCAAAGCTGTTTCCTTCTTCTGGTTTGCTGGCTTCAGACGATCCAGGGCGTAGATATACACTGGCAATGGGGGATTTCTTCACAGTAACCGTCAAAAATACCAATCGTACACCTGCCATGCTGATTCGTGAGTGGTTGAACCGGTCTGCGCAGGCTGCAGCGGTGTTTACCACATATGGAGGTATGGTGCTCAATGAAGATTACTGATCTTTCCATTGTGTTTGTGCTTATCTTTTTACCTATATTTTGGGTTATATCTCACCATACAAACAATGCCCAAGAGGCTCAATATTTAAGCAATCGATATAAGATGGCACTTCAGACTGCTGTACTGGATGCAGGGGCTGTGATGCATCAAAATGAGAAGCAAAACGATGAAGCAGGGTATGATTCAACCAAATTTGTTAAAGCGGACAAAGAGCTTGCTTTGACTACATTTACCCAAACCATGGCACTAAATATGGGGATTCAGGATGACCCTGCTGCTATACGAACCATGTTTAATTACATTCCTGCAATAGTCGTGCTGGATTATGATGGTTACTATATTTTGGCGAACGAAACAGAAATGACCGGTAACCTTGAGGATACCTTCCGACAGGTTTGGAGTCCCAAAAAGCCCTATACATATTCGGATTCAAATGGTAGCAGTATTAACTTCACACTCGATGGGTATGTGTATGCCTATGATGCAGGCATGGGCAAGTGGGTGGAGGGTTTCCAGAAAGAATTGGCCTCCAGCACGCAAATCCCTCTGCTTCAGAATTCCGAGACGTTTGAGCAGGTCAGACGAAGCCGGATCGTGACAAGTGTGCAGGAAGATTTGGCAGATGTTATTAACAGGCATAATGAGTTTGCAAGAAGGAATGGTGTTTCCTACACCTTTACGATGCCTTTGATTTCTCAGGAAGATTGGTACAACTCGATTAATGATACGGGACTTATGGCTTTTATCCAAGGAATACCTGTAGGTAACCAAAAGATTAACAATTATGCCATTGGTGGTGGCAGACTGGTGAAGAAAACAGCGATTGTTGGCGGAGTTGATCCGTTGAGTGGAATCAAATATTATTACCCTTCCACATGTAGCAATGGTTACAGAGCCGAAGAAGTATTTATAAGTGCCAAACAAGCGGCAGGGCAAGGTTATTTTGAGTATAACTGTTCCAAGAATTAAAGGCAGTTTGTTTGTAATATAAAAGCGAGGTTGCATGAGATGTTTACATTACTTTCAGAAAAGGCAACACCTGTGCTAAAATAGGGTTTCGGAACGATAGTAATGTCCAATAGATAGGAGCAACCTCATCTTATGAGTTTATTGTCAGTAGAGAACGTGAGTCACAATTTTGGAGACCGTACTTTATTTAAAAATGTATCTTTTCGTTTACTTGCCGGAGAGCGTGTAGGCCTTGTTGGAGCAAATGGTGTGGGCAAGTCCACACTAATGAACATCCTTACCGGGAAATTGTTAAAGGACGAAGGGAAGGTCGAATGGACCCCCAAAGTTCGTTATGGATATCTGGATCAGCATACCAAGCTCACGCCTGGAAAAACGATTCGTGACGTGTTAAAGGATGCGTTCCTTCCCTTGCTTGAGTTAGAGAAAGAAATGATGTCCATCACGGATCAGATGGCAGACGCCGATCCGGACAAGCTCGAATTGTTGCTGGAAGAAATGGGTGACATTCAGGAGCAATTGGAGCAAGGTGATTTTTATCTGATTGATGTGAAAGTGGAAGAGATGGCGAATGGACTTGGCTTGTCAGCCATCGGTCTGGATCGTGACGTGGCTGCGCTTAGTGGTGGTCAGCGTACAAAGGTATTGCTTGCCAAGCTTTTACTCGAGAAACCCACTGCTCTTCTTCTGGATGAGCCGACGAACTATCTCGATGTGGAACACATTGAATGGCTGACGCGCTACCTGAAGGATTACCCGTACGCGTTTATTCTGATCTCGCATGATACGGAGTTTATGAATGAGGTCGTTAACGTTATTTATCATTTGGAGTTTGCCAAGTTGACGCGTTATGCAGCCAACTATAACAAATTCCTTGAAATGGCTGACATGAATAAGGCCCAACATATTGATGCTTATGAGAAACAGCAGGAGTATATCAAGAAGCAGGAAGATTTCATTCAGCGGAACAAAGCCCGCGCTTCCACTTCCGGTCGTGCCAAGAGCCGTGAGAAGCAGCTCGGCAAGATTGAACGGATTGATCGTCCAGACGAAGCAGCCAAACCCACGTTTAATTTCAAGGATGCCCGTGCGAGCAGTAAAACGGTCTTTGAGGGTATTGATTTTGAGATTGGATATTCGTATGCATTACTGCCCAAAATGACGATGACGATTGAGCGTGGCGAGAAAATTGCCATTGTTGGATGTAACGGTGTAGGTAAATCAACACTGCTCAAGACCATTTTGGGGAAAATTCCACCCCTCAGTGGTAAGACTTTCTTGGGTGATTATCTGGAAACCGCTTATTTCGAACAGGAAGTACGTGCAGGTAATATTACCCCGATCGAAGATGTTTGGAATGAATTCTCTCATCTGACACAGAATGAAGTCCGGGGCCATCTTGCACGTTGTGGATTGAAAAATGAGCATATCACCCGTCCGCTTAACGCGCTTAGTGGTGGAGAGCAAGCGAAGGTTCGTTTGTGTAAGCTTCTGATGCGTGAAAGCAACTGGATTTTGTTCGATGAGCCTACGAACCATTTGGATGTGACGGCCAAAGCAGAGCTGAAACGTGCCCTGCAAGAATTCAAGGGTACCGTGCTGCTTGTATCCCATGAACCTGAATTTTATGAAGGCTGGGTAACCAAAACGTGGGATGTTGAGGCGTGGTCCGAGAAACAATAGTTACTTCATACCAGACGAGCTATTTCGATAACTAGATTGTCTTCAGCAATGGATAAAGAACGTAATAAATGGAAAATGTACGGTGACAAAAAAGATGTCTATGGTAACATAGGCTACAGCTTCATATGAACACTAGGGGGGCCGCACGATGCGGCTGAGATGGAAGAATGCGATTCCGGACCCTTTGCACCTGATCTGGATCATACCAGCGTAGGGAAGTGGCGCGTTTCAGCTAATGACAAAGGGCGTTATCGTTGACTTTGCGATATTGCCTGCAAGATGAATCATGCGGTTTCTAGGTATACTACGTTGCGACTATGGATGGTTTTTATAGTTGGTTATACGTTATGTATAGAGTAATTGCATGCGACAGTCATTCAGTTGATCATGAATTTTAAATTCGTGGCCACTCCTCTACGGGAGTGGCTTTTTTTGTTGTTTTATACCAGCTTAAAGCACGCAAGAGGAGGGCGAACAGGACGGCAATCTTCCATGAACATGTAGGAGCACAATCATTTGAACTGCATGTCATTTCGCTAGGTAAGGGAGACATGTACTCTTTTCTAGATACGGCTAAGAAAGTATGGCGATGGATCGATTATATCCACATTCGGGAAAAAAGCTGACCCTAGAGCAGCAGATGTATTGGGCGCAAAGTCTAAAAACACAAGGTGTTCCATCTAAACGAATCGTTATGAACGGCTTAGATCAGCTGGCTCAACATGCGTGGTTGGGTGGTGTGCATTGGGGTCAAGCAGCTATTGAAGGCTATGATCTGGCTGAGTTAAATCGACTGAACCGGCTTCGTGTAGGCGTGTCAGTTCATTCTCTGAAAGAAGCAAAAGTTGCAGAAGAACGTGGAGCCGATTATCTCTTTTACGGGCATGTATACGAATCCGATAGTAAACCGAATTGCGAACCTAGAGGTCTTATTGCGTTGGCTGAAGTATGCTCCAATGTTTCGATTCCAGTGATTGCGATTGGCGGGATTAGACCGGAGAATATCAGGGCTATTCGTACTGCGGGTGCCAAAGGTGCTGCGGTAATCTCAACCATTTGGATGAACAGCAAGCCGGAGCTGGCTGCCGCTTCATTGCGGCAGGCAATCAGGGATTCAGAGAACGCCGAACCAAGGAGATGAGAACATGAGAGAGGAAGCAAGAAGCCAGAGCAGGAATCGTTCGGGTTATCATCCAGGAACAGTATTCAGGAGTAAAGGTGGAACAGAGATTCGAGGCAAGCTTCATGCGGAAACGATTATTGTTGGTGGAGGAGTTATTGGTAGTGCCATTGCATGTGAACTCGCCACCCGCGGTCACGACGTTCTTCTGGTTGAGCGTGCAAGAATAGGCGGGGGAACTTCCTGTGCAGCTGCCGGGATGCTTGCTGCGGACAGTGAGGAATTCACTCATGCTGTGATGGCGAAGCTTGCGCGGCAGAGCAGAGCATTACTTCACGAGCAGAAGGAGCGAATCCATTCACTTAGCGGAGTGGAAATGGGTTTGCAACAGCATGGATTTATTACTCCTTTTCGTTCATACAGTGAGGTCAGCAGCTACAAGAATAAACGATCGTCTTCCTTTTCTACAGAACATATTTGGTGGGATCGAGTGGCTGTCCAACAAGAAGCATCATGGTTAAACAGGGATACGTATGGCGCATATTACAGACCTTCCGAGAGCGAGGTTCTTCCTGTCAATCTAACGCAGGCTTATGTCAGATCGGCTCAGGCACTGGGTGCCAGGGTGATGGAAGGTGTACAGAATGTCTGTTTGCATACGGACATGAATGGAGTGCAAGGTATTGAGACTTCAATTGGAACAATGACTTCGAGAAATGTCATTATCGCTACAGGGTTACAAGGCGAAGAATTGATGAGACAAGTGGGCCTTGATACACCTGTTTTGCCTGTGAAGGGTGAAATTGCAGCCGTGCAGTTCTCACCCCACCATGTCGGTTACAGACCTGACAAAACGGTGTATGCAGAGGATATATATATTGTTCCCAAAGCGAATGGAGAAGTGTGGATTGGTGCAACAAGTCTTCCTGGAAGAACCGACATAAAGGTCTCCGTTCAAGGGATTCAGAAGCTGCTTTCAGCCGCGACAAATTGGCTGCCTGGTATGAAGGAAGCGCATTTTATCCGAGCGTGGGCGGGAGTACGTCCTTCGACTCCGGATGGGTTGCCTTATGTGGGTGCTTGTGAAAGTGTTCCGGGTTTATTCGCTGCTTTTGGACACTATCGTAATGGCATACTGCTTAGTGCGATCACGGGCAGCTTAATGGCTGACTTAATTGATGGTAAAACCTCGGAAGAGCTGGGTATTCAGGACCTAAGTCCGGAACGGTTACACCGAAAGGAGATATTGCAGTGAATATCATTGTCAACGGACAAAGCATGCATATTGAGGATCGTTTAAATCGTGTGGACAAATTACTCCATTCGTTTAATCTGCAAGTGAAAACCGTGGTAGTTGAATTGAATCGGCAAATTTTAACACGTGAATATCATGAAACGACAACGTTAAGAGACGGAGATCGAATTGAAATTGTACATTTTGTGGGAGGCGGTTGAACCATGTTGAGGATTGGAAAGTATACGTTTGAGTCCAGGTTACTGCTGGGTACAGGCAAATTTTCGGATTTGGAAGTGCAGAGCCAAGCGGTTGAAGCCTCGGGAACGGAAGTATTAACGTTTGCAGTTCGGCGTTTGAATCTGGAAGATCGCAACAAACAGCATTTTCTGGATACACTGGATTTGAAAAAGTATACCCTGCTTCCTAATACAGCGGGTGCTTCAACGGCAGAGGAGGCGGTGCGAATCGCTGAATTAGCTCGGGCTTCAGGACTTTGTGATATGATAAAAGTGGAAGTCATCGGCGATGGAATCACATTGCTTCCTGACCCGATTGAAACCTATAAAGCTTGCGAGATCTTGCTTGAAAAGGGCTTTACGGTACTGCCTTATATCTCGGATGATGTTATTCTGGCCAAACGATTGCAACTACTCGGCGTACATGCCGTTATGCCTGGGGCTTCGCCCATAGGGGCGGGGAGAGGAATTATTAATCCCTATAATCTGGAGATTATTATTGAACAAGCCGTCGTTCCTGTCATTGTGGATGCAGGACTTCGTGCACCAAAAGACGCTGCTCATGCGATGGAGCTGGGAGCTGACGGTGTATTGTTGAATACGGCTGTCTCCGGATCTGGGGACCCGGTAAAGATGGCAAAAGCAATGCTAATGGGGGTTGAAGCAGGCAGACTGGCTTATGAGGCAGGCATGATTCCCGTCAAGCGCTATGCAGCGGCGAGTAGTCCGGCGGAAGGAATGGTTCATACATGACTAATCAGACACAATCCTCTGAGCAGGGAGACCGCTATTCCAGACAGGAACGGTACACACCTATCGGTAAGGAAGGTCAGCATCGATTGAGTAACAGCAGAGTATTGATTGTTGGAGCTGGTGCGCTTGGCACGGGGATTGCAGAAACACTGGTGCGTTCGGGAATTGGCCATATTACCATTGCAGATCGTGATTATGTGGAGTGGAGCAACCTGCAGCGACAACAGTTATATACAGAGCAAGACGCCACTGAGCGAATGCCTAAAGCGATGGCAGCGAAGAAGCGCCTATCGGAGATTAACTCTACTGTTGAAGTTGTAGGTAGAGTGATGGACGTTAGAGTGGATGAACTGGAAGAATTGGTTCAGAATGCAGACTTAATCATGGATGCAACAGATAATTTTGATACCCGGCTTTTAATAAATGACATGTCTCAGAAGTATCGCATTCCCTGGATTTATGGCGGATGTGTGGGCAGTTATGGAATCACCTACACATTTCTGCCTGGAGAAACCCCTTGTCTAAACTGTTTGTTGGGTGAGGTTCCGTTAGGTGGGGACACCTGTGATACGTCAGGCATTATCCCTCAGGCAGTGCAGATGGTTACGGCGAATCAGACTGCTGAAGCGATGAAGTTTCTTAGTGGTAATCTAGATGCGCTTAGACGCAAATTGCTATCATTCGATGTGTGGAGAAATGAATATATATCCATTAACGTTGACGGTGCCAGAAAAGAAGATTGTCCTTCCTGCGGAGTAAAGGCAAATTATCCGTACCTCTCAGCCTCAAACCTGGAGAAAACAGATGTATTATGTGGCAGGGATACAGTACAGATTCGTCCTTCCCGGCGAATGAAACTGGATTTGCAGCATACGGCTGATCGCCTCGGCAAGCTGGATGAGGGCAAAGTGGAGGCCAATCCATTTTTGGTTTCTTTCACAACTGGAGCGTACAGGATGGTTATTTTTCAGGATGGGCGCGTCCTTGTTCATGGAACAAAAGACACGGCAGAGGCGCGTACGCTGGTTCATCGGTACTTTGGTTAAAGATAAAAACAAATGAATTCTTCGAGTCCGTTCCTTCCGGGAATGGACTTTTTCATTTTACGGCATGATAAACATACAAGAATGCTGCGATGCACAGTGGTCACAAGTATGTGGAGACCAGCTGTAGTTGAAACTAACCAAGGTAGCAGCGTATAAGACAGGCCGGGTGAAAACATGAAAACATCCATATTACTGGTTGGCAGGGGTGATCTGGTTTCTTTTATTCAAGGCATATTGGGTGCTGAAGGGTACCAAGTCGAGCAAATGGAATGGACCAAACTGCACGATCTTTCTGAACTAACACTAACGAATCTCAATATGATCATATTAATAAATGAAGGCTGTCATGAAGATAACCTGAAGAGTGGACTGGAATCTTTGGTACACATGGGTGTCACCTCTCCATTACTTGTGATTACTCCCAAGATATCGCCTGAATTAATTGTGGAATTACTCGATTACGGGGCTAATGATGTGATGGAAGCACCTATTCATGGTAATGTGATGATGGCCAGAATACGAAATCTTTTACGTGTGTTCTCACATGCTGCACAGGAAGATGAAGAAATCATTGTTGTGCATGATCTCAAGGTCAATCTGCGTTCACGTCGTGTAAGTCGTGCAGGTGAATATCTGGTATTGACTCCGAAAGAATACGAATTGCTGGAGTTTCTGGCCCGTCATGTGAACGAGGCATGTGCCCGGAGCGTTATTTTAAGGGAAGTGTGGGGGTATGATTTTGCAATGGATACCAATGTGGTGGATGTGTATATCAAACATTTGCGGGTGAAGGTGGATAAGGGGAGGAGCGTCAAATTAATTCATACCGTTCGGGGGATCGGCTATATGCTTCATTCTCATTAAAAAGGGTCGTAGCGGCGAACTCCATTTCTGTTTTCCACATTACTCCTGTTTGAACAGAGAACTTTATCGGGTAAATATAAAAGGACCGGATCATCAGATCCGGCCCCACTCGCTCGTTTTTTCTGAAATGTGAACTACAGTACGCGGCGAGCTTTAATATATGTTTTTTTCCAGTTTCCCGAGTTTAAGTCGGAAAGAGTAACACCTGGTGATCCGTACGTGTGCAGAACTTTTCCGTCTCCTGCGTATACGCCTACGTGAGTAATATTGGACCCTGTGGAACGACTGCCGCTGGAGAAGAAGACCAGATCTCCCACTTGCAGATTAGCTTTGGATACAGCTACGCCTTCTTGGGATTGCTTAACGGATGTACGTGGCAAATCAACACCATACTTTTTGAAGATGTATTTCATAAAGGAAGAGCAGTCAAAATTTTTGGTTGTAGAAGTTGACGCCCCAAATTTATATGGAGTTCCTGTAAAGGTTTTACCATAGTTCACGATTTGTTGTCCTGTGGATACAGAAGCGCTTGCTGCTTGTGCAACAGGTGCGTTAGTCATTAATACAGCTCCAAAACCTAGTGTAGCGCACAACCCGACGGTTACGGCCTTTTGGACAAAGATGTTTGTTTTCATGTGAGTACCTCCAAAATTCGTTTTCGTTTAGTTGCTAGAGCGAGTATAACAGCTTTGTAACAGCCTAGAAATTGGATGGAACCTGTTCGTCCTTAGAGCCGCAACGGTTTGGGTTTGTTTATTAAAATACCATTAAAAATGTCAAAAAATTAATCATTGACGAATCTTGAACATTATAAACATAGAAAAGACCCTTGATATATCAAGGGTCTTTGTTGTTTTATGCGATTATTTTTGATCTAAATCACAGGTTACAAAAACGTAATAAGTCTGCGCTAAAGCTTAATCTTTGCTCTGAATAATGAGTAACAACCCACTATCGATCGAGACGGTTCCAGACTTTCCGAGCAGTTTGTTGCTAATCCCCAAAGATTGCCCCATACGTATAGTGGCTTGCTCCAGCGGGTACATGAAACCTTCCAGCGTGATACCTGTAACTTCATTGGTGAGAGGGAGCAGGGAGACGTACTCATATCCACGGTCCTCCACAAAAGCTTCGGAGGTCGTTAGCATCATATAATTGTGTTCATCCTGCAGAGTACAGGAAATATGATGCTGCATAGCGCGGACCATAATATGTACGTTAGCCAGTGTATGATCCATGCGTGTACCCGTTGCGCCCAACAAGAGAATGTCTGTAGGCTCAAAATCCAGTGCTGTTTCGAATGCCATCTCGGTATCCGTCAAATCCTTATGCACAGGATCACAGGTGATTATCCGTTCGCTGTTATCTCGTACACTCTCCCGTTCCTGTTTGGTAATGGAATCAAAATCTCCTACAGAAATATGCGGCTGGATCCCATGTTCTATTAAAAATAAAGCTCCACGGTCGGCCGCAATAATGATGTCATCCTTACCGATTTCTTTCAGAAATTGAGGAGATAGGGTTCCACCCGTAAAAATAACAACTCGTTTCTTAGTCATTCTATTTCATCCTTCCTGATCAATGAAGAAACTAAATCACTTCTAATAATGTGATGAATTGATGTAAATATCATTCACAAAACCAGTATAATCCACAAAATGTGGTTGCACAATTTCAGCCTGCGCGGATACAATGGGTAGAGCAACATGGAGATGACTTGAAAAGTGAGGTTTGGACGGGTTGGACTTGCACATTTTTGAAGTATTCAGCATTATAGGTACCATTGCATTTGCAATGTCCGGTGCTTTCGTGGCAATGGAAGAGGAATATGATATTTTGGGCGTTCTGGTATTGGGACTCGTGACTGCATTTGGAGGCGGAGTTATTCGTAATGTTCTCATTGGTGTTCCTGTAACCATGCTGTGGAGCCAGGGAGCGCTGATTATGCTTGCCTTAGTATCTGTAGCGATCGCGTTTGTATTACCTCTTAAGTGGATTGGTCACTGGAAGCGAACAGAAGCGCTGTTCGATGCGATCGGACTTGCAGCATTTGCGATTCAAGGGGCGTTATATGCGGCAAATATGGGACATCCCATTAGTGCGGTGATTGTTGCCGCAATGATGACTGGTATAGGCGGTGGGATCATTCGTGATTTGTTGGCAGGCAGGAAGCCACTGGTACTGCGGGATGAAATCTATGCCGTTTGGGCAATAATCGCTGGTTTTGCCGTAGGCATGGGCTGGTTCACAACGAACGTTGGACTGTTAATATGTTTCGCTGCTGTTGTGTTTTTCCGGATGTGTTCTGTTCATTATAAATGGAAGCTGCCCCGTCGTTCTCTGGTACAAACGGAGAGTGTGAAACCTAAGACAGCAACAGCGCCACTTAACCGCACCTTGAGTAAGGGGGAATAACATGATTAACGTTTTGTTTGTATGTTTGGGCAATATTTGCCGATCGCCGATGGCTGAGGCCGTCCTCCGCCACAAAGTTAATGAAAGAGGACTGGCTCAACAAATTCGAGTGGACTCGGCAGGTACAGGCGACTGGCATGTCGGTAAACCTCCGCATGAAGGGACTCGGAAATTGCTTGATTCACGTCAAATTTCTTATGCAGATATGGCTGCAAGACAATTTGAGAGTGAAGATTTCGTACAGTTTAATTACATTATATGCATGGATGATTCCAACGCTGCTAACGTAAGAAGTGTTACCGGTGGTGAAGAAGCAGAAATTATCAAGATGATGGATATGCTGCCGGACGAGAAACTTCGTGAAGTTCCAGACCCGTATTATACGGGGAATTTTGAAGAAGTGTACAGGCTGCTTGATGCGGGCTGTGACGTGTTGCTGGATCGGATTGCGAAGGAGCATTCACTGGTATAACCAATGTGATATTTGCTGAACATTGACACATGTAATACAGGAGAAGAAGCTGGACGACCAAGCAGGAGAGCCTGCTTCTTTTTTGAATGTTTATGTAAGCGATATCATTGGATTGTAAAACAAAAGCGGCATTTCAGCCGCCTGTTCTATGATTGTGTTAGTTTTCCTGAAGAAAGTAAAGCAAAGCTTCCGGCAGTTCATTCTGCCAGAATCCCCATTGGTGACGCCCGTCTTTCTCCTGATAGGAGACGAGTGCACCTCGTTTTTCCAGCAAATCACGGGTATCCCGGTTTAATTGAACGAAATTATACGTTCCGGTGTCGGCTTCAAAAGCCGTCTCCTGCAAACCAACAATCATCCAAATGGATAACCAGGACAAGTCTTCAGCTGCAGCGTAGATTTCCTGAGAAGCGGAGTAGTAAGCACCAGACATGCTGATGACACGTGTGAACAGGTTCGGATAGAGTAGAGCAAGGTGAAGTGAGACGCTGCCACCCAGTGAGTCGCCGGCAAGAACACGTTCCTGCGGAGAGCGGCGCACAGGATATTTCTCTTCTACATAGGGAATAATCTCTTCAGCGAAGCATGCGGTATACGCCTTGAACCGATCGCCGAAAGGGGCGTATTCCTGAGTTCTTACAGACACGTCGACCTGAACTCCTACTATAATGAAAGGTTCGGCTCCCTCGTCGAGAATGATTCGGTTGGCCGTGGTGGCGATACGTCCAAAGTTGAAAAATTCTTCACCGTCCTGACAATAAACGACAGGGTAGCTAAGCAACTCGTTATAGCCAGGCGGAAGATAAATTCGAAGTGTGCGCTTCTCTCCGAGATAGCGGCTCTCAATCTCTTCCTTTACAATCGTGCGTTTCAAATAGCGGGAATCCGTCATAAAACGTCACCTTTCTCGGTAAATTTTTGCATTCGACCGCGCAATACGGTAAGATTAACCTTGTGCGAAGATGGGTCAAACACGCAAACATGTATTATGCTGTTATACCAATATTAAGCCCCTGTTATACATACAATCCGGAAGGAAACATAAAAAAATTACGGATATCTTTGACGTATGCAGTGAAACAGGTGTATAATAATATTATAACAGCGGAACTTGATATTCAAATTTTTTGTTGAGGTGAAGAAAAAAATGAGCAAGGTTCCTTATGAAGTATATACGGAGGATGTAGAAGCTCTGTCCGTGCTGTCTCCTGACGGCGAAATCGTTAACAAAGACATGATGCCTAAACTTTCCGACGATCAATTAAAAGAAATTATGTACCGCATGGTATTTACCCGTACTTGGGATGACCGTGCAGTAAACCTGGGCCGTCAAGGTCGTCTTGGTTTCTATGCTCCAGTATCTGGTCAAGAAGCTACAATGGTTGGTAGTGAATTTGCAATTGAAAAAGAAGACTTTGTATGTCCTGGCTATCGTGACATTCCGCAACTCGTGTGGCATGGACTTCCTCTTTATCAAGCGTTCCTGTACTCCCGTGGACACCAACATGGTGGACAAATTCCGGATGGCGTTAATGTATTGATGCCGCAAATCATCATTGGTGCACAAATCCTGCACGCAATGGGTATTGCTATGGGTTACAAGTTGAAGAAACAAAAACAAGTAGTTATTACGTACACAGGTGATGGCGGTTCTTCTGAAGGTGACTTCTATGAAGGTCTCAACTATGCTGGCGTTTACAAACTGCCTGTTATTTTCTTCGTACAAAACAATGGTTATGCCATCACAACTCCTTTTGCTAAACAAACGGCAGCTCTGTCCATCGCTCACAAAGCGGTAGCAGCAGGTATCAAAGGTGTTAAAGTTGACGGTATGGACATCTTTGCAGTTATCAAAGCGGTTCAGGAAGCTGCTGAACGCGGTCGCAACGGCGAAGGCGCAACATTGATCGAGGCTGTAACTTACCGTTTCCGTCCTCACTCCCTTTCTGATGATGCTTCCAAGTATCGTACAAAAGAAGAAGAGGCAGAATGGAACACTAAAGATCCAATCGCACGTTTCGCTAAATATCTGGAGAAAAAAGGTCTTTGGACTGAAGAAGATACAGCACGTGTGAAAGAAGAAGCAAAAGCTAAAGTGAACGAAGAGATCAAAAAAGCGGAAAAAACCGAGAAAATGACGATTTCAGGCTTGATCGACAGCATGTTCGAACAAACGCCTAAGCACTTGGAAGAGCAAAAAGCTGATTTCCAATAAGTTTTTTCCGATAAAGCATAAACATCCGGGACGGGTTCCGGTGTCCCGGTATACATGTATGAATTCAAATGTGAACTGTCAATGTTTAAGGAGGAAATGAAGCAAATGGCACAAATGAACATGAAAGAAGCAATCCGTGATGCGCTTCGCGTTGAGTTGAAACGTGATCCTAACGTTCTGCTTTTCGGTGAAGACGTAGGTAATGTAGGCGGCGTTTTCCGTGTAACGGAAGGTCTGCAAAAAGAGTTTGGCGAAGAGCGTGTATTTGATACTCCACTCGCTGAGTCCGCTATTGGTGGTCTGGCTGTAGGTTTGGGTGTTCAAGGTTTCCGTCCGGTTGCCGAGATCCAATTCGTTGGTTTTATCTTCGAAGCACTTGACCAAATGGTAGTTCAAGCCGCTCGTATGCGTTTCCGCTCCGGCGGTAAATACAATTCTCCAATCGTATTCCGTACACCATTTGGTGGCGGTGTAAAAGCGGCAGAATTGCACACAGATTCCCTGGAAGGTCTGCTTACGCAAACTCCGGGTATCAAAGTGGTAGTTCCTTCTAACCCTTACGATGCAAAAGGTCTGATGATCGCTTCTATTCGCGATAACGACCCTGTATTCTTCATGGAGCACTTGAACTTGTACCATGCATTCCGTGCAGAAGTACCTGAAGAAGATTACACTGTTGAGCTGGGCAAAGCGAACGTTGTTCGTGAAGGCTCTGATGTAACTATTATTACTTACGGTATGATGGTTCACACTTCTGTGAAAGCAGCAGATGAGCTCGAAAAACAAGGAATCAAAGTTGAAGTTATCGACCTTCGTACGGTTAGCCCGATCGATATCGATACCATCGTTGCTTCCATTAAGAAAACAAACCGTGCAATTGTTGTGCAGGAAGCTCAAAAGAGCGCAGGTGTTGCAGCTGAAGTCATTGCCCAAATCAATGAAAAAGCAATCCTGCACTTGGAAGCACCGGTTCTGCGTGTAGCTGGTCCGGACACTGTATATCCATTTGCACAAATCGAAGATACATGGCTGCCTAACCCGGCTCGTATCGTTGCCGCGGTTAATAAAGTCGTAAATTTCTAATTTAATCATCTGACATGCCGCAAGGCGCAGTATGGTGATCCACACCGCAGCGCAAGCTGCACTGTAAACAGCCATTAGCCCCTTGAGTAACAGTTTATTGCACTAGCAGTAACGGTTGTTTCTTGGAGTTAAGGGTTGTTTTCAGGATTGAGACATAATCAAGGAGGTTTTTCAGTTGGCTAAATTTGAATACAAATTCCCTGAACTGGGCGAAGGCCTTCACGAAGGCGAAATCATCAAGATGCACATCAAAGTCGGTGACAAAGTAACTGACGACGACATCATCATGGAAGTACAGAATGACAAAGCGGTCGTTGAAGTACCTTGTCCAGTTAACGGCACAGTAACAGAAGTATTCGCAAAAGATGGTCAAGTTTGCCACGTAGGCGAAGTTGTTGCAATCATTGACGCTGAAGGCGAGCTTCCTGAGCAAGACGATGCTCCTGCTGGCGATCAAGGCGAGCAAGAAAAAGATGCAGCTCAAGGCGGAGCTGACACAAGCGGTTCTTCTGCAGCAGCTTCTAGCTCGGATGCAGCTAAAGAAGGCGGCAACAACAGCGTTCCGGCAGTACCTGCTAAAGACGTTCTGGCAACACCAAGCGTGCGCAAATTTGCCCGCGAACAAGGCGTAGACATCGCTCAGGTTAACGGTACTGGCAACAACGGTAAAGTTACCAAAGAAGATGTTGAATCCTTCAAAAATGGTGGCGGTTCTTCCGCAGCGGCATCTTCCGCAGCTCCGGCTCAAGAAGAGAAAAAATCCGCAGCACCAGCAGCAGCTGCAGCTGATCAACGCCTTGAAGAAGAGCGCGTACCATTCAAAGGTATCCGTAAAGCGATCTCTAACGCAATGGTTAAATCGGCGTACACAGCACCTCACGTTACAATCATGGACGAAGTGGACGTAACTGAACTGGTTGCTTTCCGTACTCGCATGAAACCAATTGCTGAGAAAAAGGAACA
The DNA here is from genome assembly GCF_052244825.1 of Paenibacillus sp. 1A_MP2. Lineage (NCBI taxonomy): Bacteria > Bacillati > Bacillota > Bacilli > Caryophanales > Paenibacillaceae > Paenibacillus > Paenibacillus sp. 1A_MP2. The sequence continues at coordinate 3,326,861 of NZ_JBQQCS010000001.1, forward strand.
AAAGTTACTTACTTGCCATTTATCGTTAAAGCATTGGTTGCGGCTTCCCGCCAATTCCCTGCTCTGAACGCAATGATCGATGAAGAAGCTAACGAAATTGTTTACAAAAAATATTACAACATCGGTATCGCTACAGATACAGAAAACGGCTTGATCGTTCCTGTTATCAAAGACGCTGATCGTAAATCCATCTGGATGATCGCTGATTCCATTCGTGATCTGGCAGCTCGTGGCCGCGATGGCAAACTGAGCGCGAACGAAATGAGAGGAAGCACAATCTCTATCAGTAACATTGGTTCTGCTGGCGGTATGTTCTTCACTCCGATCATCAACTTCCCTGAAGTTGCAATTCTCGGAACTGGACGCATCAGCGAAAAAGCCGTTATCAAAAATGGCGAAGTTGTTGCAGCACCTGTAATGGCTCTTTCCCTGAGCTTCGACCACCGTATTATCGATGGCGCAACAGCACAAAACTTTATGAATTACATTAAACAGCTGCTCGCTAACCCTGAGCTGCTTGTTATGGAGGTGTAAGATATGGTAGTAGGCGACGCTTCTCTCAATATCGACACATTAGTAATTGGTGCGGGTCCTGGTGGCTATGTAGCTGCCATCCGTGCCGCTCAACTGGGCCAAAGCGTATTGATTGTAGACAAATCGGAACTGGGCGGCGTTTGTTTGAACCGCGGATGTATTCCATCCAAAGCTCTGATCTCGGCTGCACATCAATATGAGTCTGCACTTCACGGTGAAGCATTTGGTATTTCTGCTGAGAACGTAAAAGTGGACTTCAGCAAAACTCAAGAATTCAAAAACGGCGTTGTTAAGAAAATGACTGGCGGCGTAGCTGGTTTGCTCAAAGGCAACAAAGTTGAAGTTTTCAACGGTGAGTGCATGTTCATCAACGAAAACGAAGCTCGTGTATTTAACGATCACGAGTCACCACGTTACAAATTTAAAAATGCAATTATTGCAACAGGTTCCCGTCCAATCGAACTGAAACCTTTCCCGTTTGGCGGACGCATTCTGTCTTCAACAGAAGCTTTGAACTTGCCTGAAGTTCCAAAAAGCATGATCGTTATCGGTGGCGGTTATATCGGTGCTGAGCTTGGTCAAATGTATTCCAAATTCGGTGCAAAAGTAACAATCATCGAAGGTTTGGATACAGTACTGCCAGGTTTTGATAAAGACATGACTAGCCTCGTAGCTAAAAACATGAAGAAAACAGGCATCGAAATCGTGACGGGTGCAAAAGCTGAAAGTGCTGAGCAAACGGATAAAGATGTAACTGTTAAATATTCCGTAAATGGTGAATCCAAAGAAGTAACTGCAGATTACCTGCTCGTTACTGTTGGACGTCGTCCAAATACGGACGGAGAGCTTGGTCTGGACCTGATTGGCGTAGACGTTGACGAGCGTGGATTCGTTAAAGTTGATCACCAAGGCCGTACCAGCATTCCTCACATCTTCGCAATCGGAGATATCGTATCCGGTCTGGCACTTGCCCACAAAGCTTCTTATGAAGGTAAAGTGGCTGCTGAAGCGATCGCAGGACAACCATCTGTAGTTGACTACAAATGTATGCCGGCAGTTGTCTTCACAGATCCTGAGTGCTCCAGCGTAGGTTACACTGAGAAAGAAGCTAAAGAAAAAGGCTACAAAGTAAAAGCTGGCAAATTCCCTTATGCGGGTAATGGCCGTGCTGTATCTTTGAACCACGCTGAAGGCTTCGTGAAAATCGTAGCTGACGAAGAAAGCGGCCTCGTATTGGGTTGCCAAATCGTAGGTCTGGAAGCTTCCAACCTGATTGCTGAGCTTGGCCTTGCAATCGAAATGGGTGCTACTCTGGAAGATTTGGCGCTGACTATTCACGCTCACCCTACTTTGGGCGAAATCGTGATGGAAGCTGCGGAACTGGTTATGGGTCACCCGATCCACATCATTTCCCGCTAATATCGTCTAAGCTTCGGATTCGTCCGGCATTATACGTAAATCAAGAAGGGATGGATAACGTGTTACAGCGTTGTCTATCCCTTTTTTGTATAAATACCTCAAGTGAGTCTGTTAAGACTCAAAATTACGGGTTTTACGTATATCTTTTTATCGATGAAGCATCATGCAATCTGAATCTCAATGTGGTACACTGTAACAACGAATATGACAGCATTGACCTTAACTCTGTGCTGTTTCAATAAGGCAAATTGGAGCAAACACAACCACTGTGAATGTTCTCGTTTGTTTTTATTGCTGTGAAATAAGAAGTGCGAGGGGATTATAATTTGAAGAACTATCTTGATTTATTACAGGATATCCTGGATAACGGCGTGCATAAGGGAGACCGCACCGGAACGGGAACCCAATCCGTTTTTGGCAGACAGCTCCGATATGACCTATCCGAAGGGTTCCCGCTTGTAACAACCAAGCGAATCCATCTGAAATCAGTCATTCATGAGTTGTTATGGTTTTTGAGCGGGGATACGAATATATCCTATCTGAAGGAAAATGGTGTGAAGATCTGGGATGATTGGGCTGACGAAAATGGTGATTTGGGTCCGGTATACGGATCTCAATGGCGTACTTGGGAAGCACCCAATGGAGAGAAGATTGATCAGATTGCAGCTGTTATTGATTCAATTAAAAACAATCCGGATTCACGACGTCACCTCGTTAGCGCCTGGAATGTGGCGGAGATTAACAACATGAAACTGCCCCCTTGCCATTTCGCGTTTCAGTTTTACGTGGCTGAGGGTAAACTATCATGTATGCTCACAATGCGTTCCGTGGATACGTTCCTGGGGCTGCCATTTAACATTGCCAGCTATGCATTGCTGACACATATGATTGCCCAGCAGTGTGATCTTGAAGTGGGAGAGTTCATCTGGTCCGGTGGGGATGTACACATCTACTCAAACCATGTGGAACAAGTGAAAACCCAGTTGGAGCGTGAACCATACGCATTGCCTAAACTGGTCATCAAGCGTAAGCCGGATTCCATTTTTGATTATACGTTTGAAGATTTTGAGTTTGAGAACTATCAGCACCATCCGGGTATTAAAGCCCCGATTGCAGTATAAGTACATGCTCAAATAGTCTGGTTTTCAGTGCCGAGAAGATGGAATGAAGCTAGAAATGAAGTAGCGGAGCGTAGGGAAAACTACGTTAGCAACGGACATTTCGGCTGAATTTCCATATTCGATGCTGATGATGCCGCTAGGCATCATTCGTAATCAAAAGTGGACTTTTTGAACAACCTATAAACAGACTGAAGGAGTGTGTAATCTTTGAGCATAGAACTGGTATGGGCGATGGGCGAGAACAACGTCATTGGATTGAATAATTCCATTCCATGGCGTTTGCCTAAAGATATGGCCTTTTTCAAGCAGCGTACGCTGAACAAAACGATTATTATGGGACGTAATACATGGGAGTCCTTTGGGGCCAAGCCACTTCCACAACGTCGAAATATTGTCGTAACCAGAGATCTGAACTACAAAGCGGATCAGGCTGAAGTGGTGCATACGATCGAAGAGGGGCTGGAAGTGACAAAAGGCGATGAGCTTTGCGTTATTGGCGGTTCCCAGGTCTATCGTGAGTTTTTGCCGCTCGCAGATCGGCTGGTGGTGACCAAAATCCATGAGGATTTTGAAGGGGATACCTTTTTCCCGGAAGTGGATTGGTCGGAATGGGAGCTAAAGGAACAGATTGAAGGCGAGCAAGACGAAAAAAATGTTTATGCGTATACGTTTGAGTTCTATGAACGAAAACGGTAACAGGGACATAAGATGAAGTAGAAGAGCCCAAACATATGCTGTAAACGAAATATAAGGGCGCTGATTTACGAAATATTCGTGAACAGCGTCTTTCTTTTTGAAAATAAAATGAAATATATGTGGAGTAACATATAAATAACACAAATATGACGTTAAAATAACGAACAATATAAATATAATACATAACAATAATCACGAAGTGGTAAAAAAGTATAAAAGTTATAGGGTTTCACCGTTGTAAAGCCCTAAAATGGAATGATATTCGGAATTGATCCCGCAAAGCTGCAAAATTTGTTGTATTAAATGGCAAATTACCTCACATTTAAATGACATTTTGTCGGTTTCTCCATTAATTAAAGACTTAATTTTGTGTATCCATACCTGATAAATAACCAATTTAAGGGTATTGACCATGGGTAGACTTGGGCGATATGATGTATAAAATACAAATAATTATGCGGATAATCCATTTAATATTCAGCAAGCAAAGTGCTACTATAATTGAAATATCTTCGAGAAGCTTTTGTGATACAATATACAAAAAAACTCAAACATGAGTAATCCATTTCATATAGAACCATGCAGATGAAGGGATTAAGACAAGAACGGATGGGGAAAACGTAAGATGTCTACACCTACTGGATTTATGGAATACAAACGGCAGCTGCCTGCGGACCGCCAACCAGCGGAGCGGGTCAAGGATTGGGAAGAGTTTCATAAACATATGGCTGAAGAAGAGCTCAGAACACAAGGTGCGCGATGCATGGATTGTGGCACCCCGTATTGCCATACTGGTATAGATATGACTGGCGGAACGTCGGGCTGTCCTGTGCACAACCTGATTCCAGAGTGGAATAATCTGGTGTATCGCGGTTTGTGGAGAGAAGCGCTTGATCGTCTGCATAAAACGAATAATTTCCCTGAGTTTACAGGTCGTGTCTGTCCTGCTCCTTGTGAAGGATCATGTACAGTAGGTCTTATCGGTGAACCTGTAACCATCAAAACAATTGAAGAAGCAATAATTGAAAAGGGTTTTGAAGAAGGCTGGGTTGTTCCCCAACCTCCAGAGAAACGTACGGGTAAACGTGTAGCAGTTGTAGGTTCAGGTCCTGCGGGACTGGCTACGGCAGCTCAGTTGAATAAAGCAGGTCATTCAGTAACGGTATACGAGCGCTCTGATCGTGTAGGCGGATTGCTGATGTACGGTATTCCTACGATGAAATTGGATAAAAACGTCGTTCAGCGTCGTGTTGATTTGCTGGAAGCAGAAGGCATTCAATTTGTAACCAACACAGAGATCGGCAAAGATATTGCTGCACAGCAGCTGGTAGATGATTATGATGCAGTTGTCCTGTGCGGCGGTGCAACCAAACCACGTGAGTTCAACATTGAAGGCAGTGATCTGAAAGGTGTGCACTACGCCATGGATTTCCTGAATGGCAGCATCAAAAGTTACCTGGACTCCAATCTGGAGGATGGTAATTACCTGTCAGCACAGGACAAGGATGTTATCGTAATCGGTGGCGGGGATACAGGTTCCGACTGTGTAGCTACATCGCTTCGCCACGGTTGTCGGAGCATTACCCAATTTGGTACACATACTCAAGCTCCTATGGAACGTGATCGCATTAACAATCCTTGGCCGCAATTCCCGAACGTATATACTCTTGATTATGCACAGGAAGAAGCGAAAGCACTGTTCGGTGACGATCCGCGTGAGTTCTCCATTATGACGACCAAATTTGTGGGTGATGACGAAGGTAATCTCAAAGAACTTCATACCGTTCAAATCGAGCGTATTGTAGATGAGACAGGGCGTAAGATCTATCAGCCGATTCCGGGTACAGAGCGCGTGTTCCCAGCTCAAATGGCAATGATTGCTATTGGCTTTGACGGACCGGAACAGACTCTTGTGGAGCAACTTGGACTTGCAACAGACCGTCGTACCAACGTTAAGGCACGTTACGGCAAATACAATACCAATGTGGATAAAGTATTTGCAGCAGGTGACATGCGTCGTGGTCAAAGTCTGGTTGTATGGGCAATTAATGAAGGACGTGAAGCTGCCCGTGAAGTGGACAAATACTTGATGGGTGCTACAGTTCTCGTATAACGAGTCGATAAGACACAGATCAGTATGGATTTGCAATATATGAATAAATTATAAAATTGATAAAGTGGAAGTCCTCGCAGTTTGCGGGGGCTTTTTTGTTATTTTATGATATTCAGATAAAGAACATTGACATTTATTTAGGCAAGTGTGCGGTATAGCATTGCTTTTTAGCTCCTAAAGATTTATTATTAGATTATAATGATTATAAATAAGAAACGCCATGACATTTAAAAACGACACGAATTGTGAAATGATAATATCTGGAGGTGCAACCTTATGACAAGTAACCGGGGCAAATCCATTTCAGAACAGATTGATGACATTAAGAAACAGTTGGTCGCAAAAGGTTATAAGCTGACACAGCAACGAGAAGTTACGGTACGTGTATTGCTTGAACATGAAAAGGATCATTTTAGCGCAGAGGAAGTATTTCTGCTAGTCAAGGAACAATTCCCCGAGATTGGCTTGGCTACGGTATATCGTACGCTTGAACTGCTTAGTGACCTTCAGGTCGTAGAAAAGATTAACTTTGGGGATGGTGCTGCGCGCTTCGATCTGAGAAGTACGGATGGCTCACATCACCATCATCATTTGATTTGCACGGAGTGCGGCACTGTGGAAGAGATTATGGAGGATGGCTTGCTTCGTCTGGAACAACAGATCGAGCGTCAGTACGGCTTTGCCGTTACAGACCACCGGCTTGATTTTCAGGGCGTATGCAAGGAGTGCAGAGCGAAGCAAGCTTTGAATGAACAGGCAGCTGGGTAAATGCAGCGGGGAGGATGCTCCGCAACCAAAATCTGATATAATAAGTTTTAGAAGCAAGGGGCTTCCGTGGGCGGAAGGCCCCTTTTTGCCGTCATGCGGACGGTGAAGGAGGAGAGATGGACGGATGAAGACACTGGTTATAGCGGAAAAGCCCGACATGGGCCGAACCATTGCCGCCGTCATAGAACCAAGAGCCAAGAACAATCGCAATTATTTGGAAGGTGAGCATTACATTATCACCTGGGCGATTGGTCATCTATTGGGACTTGCTGAACCGGATGCCTATGATTCAAAGTACAAGCGCTGGAATATCGGCGATTTGCCGATCATTCCGGATCAGTTCAAGATTGTGCCCAACCCCAGAACGAAAGATCAACTGAAAATGATCGGAGAACTTGCAAAAAGGGCATCGGCCATCGTTAATGCTTGTGATGCAGGACGAGAAGGACAGTACATTTTTGCCTTAATTCAACAACAGTTGAAACTGCGTCAGCCTGTAAAGCGTCTGTGGATATCGGATCTGACCGCAGAGAGTATTAAACGTGGTTTTGATGGTTTGAAAGATGCCTCGGAATTTGAGAATTTGACTCATGCTGCCCGGGCTCGTAGTGAAGCGGATTGGCTGATTGGTATGAATGCATCCCGGGCTTTTACGACTCGACACAATGCCTTACTTTCTGTAGGCCGGGTGCAGACTCCCGTGCTGGCTTTGATCTATGATCGGGAAATTGAGATTGAAGCGTTCCAGTCCCAGACCTTTTATGAAGTGGCCGCATGGTTTCGTCAAGAAGGAGTGGAGTACAGGGGATTACGTCAAGGGGACAAGCTGACCGACCCCGCCGTTGCTGAGTCGATTGCTGCCAGTGTGAAGGGGAAGACGGGACAGATTACCAAGTACGAAGCAAAACAGACCAAGGAGTATCCATTCCGATTATATGATCTGACCCTTTTACAGCGTGAAGCTAATGCCAAGTATGGTTATGGGGCGAAGAAAACGCTGGATATTGCGCAGGCGCTTTATGAGAAACATAAGGTGATCTCTTATCCACGGACCAATTCGAACTATGTTACGGAACAGAATATTGAAGGTATGCACAAAACGCTGAATTTGCTTAAAAATGGATCTTACAGTGAATTGGCGCTAGGAGCAAAACCTGAACTCGTTCATAAAAATAACAAGGGTGTATGTAACCCGTCCAGAGTTGAAGATCACCATGCGATATTACCTACTTTGAAACGACCAGGTACGTTATCCAAGGATGAACAAAATATCTATGACCTGATCGTAAGGCGTTTCTTATCCCATTTTTATCCACCAGCAGAGTACAAGCAGCATACCGTGCTCACGGAAGTGGAGAAGCACCAATTCAAGACATCTGTGAAAGAACTGCTCTCGCTGGGTTGGAAAGTGGTATTGGGATCTGCGGATCAGGAGCAGACAGGCAAGAAAAAGACGAAGAAAAACAGCAACGAAGAAGAGGAAGCAGAAGAATGGACGGACAAGGCATTTGCCGTTCAACCTGAATTGCCTGTTCAGTGTTCCAAAAGTGAATTCAAGGAGAAGGCGACACAGCCTCCTAAAAGTTATACCGAGGGTACATTACTGAAAGCGATGGAAAGTGCAGGTAAGCAGATCGAGAATGAAGAGCTGCGTGATGCAATGAAGGACAGTGGACTGGGTACACCAGCGACTCGTGCCGCAACGATTGAAAGACTTAAAAACGTGGGTTACATTACGATGCAGGGTAAAAAGATGCAACTGACGCTGAAGGGCCGGACAGCCATTGAATTGATCCGTAAGGCAGGTGTAGATTTGTTGACTTCGCCTGAGATGACGGGCCAGTGGGAAAGAAGATTGTATCAAATTTCCAAAGGTGAAGCCGGCCAGGACAAGTTTATGGAGAACGTCAAGAAATTTACCATGTCCATCATTGATAAAGTACGTGTGCAGGCACCGGCACCAGCTGATGCTTTTGGGGAAGATACGCGTGGGGGGCGGGGTAAAGGCAAGGGAGCCGGAGCCCAGAGAACCAGCGCCAGAACATCCGCCAAAACATCAGGTACCGGCGCGGGCACAAGTGTAGGTGCGAAGACTACACGTCAAACGTCGAGAGCGTCATCCAAGACTGGCAGTACCGCGAACTCGACAGCACAAACACGATCTTCGACTTCTAGCCAACCGGGTGTCCGTGAAATGCTGGCCTCCTGTCCATCACCGGGTTGCACGGGTCAGATTATTGAGGGCAAGAAAGGTTATGGATGTACACGTTTCAAGGAAGGCTGCGGGTTTGTCATTTGGAAAGAGTACGTCGGCAAGAAAATCACAAGTACGATGTTGAAAGCGTTGATTGAAAAGGGGAGTACTCAAGTACTTGCTTTTAAACGAAAAGACGGAAGTACGGTGAAGGCGCGTATTATTTTGCAAGATAAGGTAACAGGCAAACTATCCGCGGAGAAGCAAGATGCATAAGTTTTTGGATGTAATGTCTGAAAGAAGAACGAGAAGCCTAATGTACTAGTGCCACGTTCAATCATCATTAAATAAAACAAAAAATGACCCTTATCCAAGGGTCATTTTTTGTTGCTGCTGTTGTATATTTTCATGGATGACCTTCGGTACCTCTTCTAGAGCAGTGATGGTATACATCGATGTCTCGGGATTAGGTTGAAGCTCGACCATGTTGTATTGCCACTCGTTCGGCTGTTTAATATAGATGCTATGGATGCCGGCCGTCACGGCTGGCATAATATCCGTACGCAGTGAATTCCCAATCATCCACGTTGCACGACGCTCAAACGGGCCAGTAGAGAGAATACCTTCAAGTGCCTCAATGTTCTTATGTTGCCGAATGTAGATTCGGTCATCGAAATAAGCCGATAGCTTCATCTGATCAATCTTCCGCTGCTGAATGACAGTTTCTCCGCCCGTGTACAGGTAGAGGGCATGTCCAGCTGATTTAAGATTCTCTAGCGTTTCCACCATATGAGGATAAGGCTCAACCTCTTGGTCATATACACTCATTCCTAATTTGGTGAGGTAAGATTCCTCTTGGGGAGAGGTGGGTTTTGCGAACATCTGGGAGAAGTAACGGTAGGTATCAATAAGGGATTGCGGGAAATGGTGACTTGCAAATCCCAGTTTATTGACCCCGGTTACATCGATCTCCAGCTGTTTCTCCCTAATTTGTTGAACCGTCAGGGCATGTCCGTCAAACCACTCCTGCATGTTCTCGAAGAATTCACCAAGCACCAGATTGAAATATTTATTGCAGTACACAAGTGTATCATCGAGATCAAACAAAATATGTTGTTTTATTATTTTCATATCCAATTCACTCCTTGCAGCCAGCAGCACAGTTGTTCATATTTTATATGCGAATATAAGATTCCAGGAACATGTTCAACTCCGATACGCCATCTGGTCGAATACTGTACTTCTCTTTGCGATTACTGCCGAGCAGATGGGTTCGCAGCAGTCCAGCGATGCGCAGTGCCATAACCTGATCTTTAACCATATCCTCGTCCTTGCCCAGCTCTTCACACATCTCAGCGAGCGACTTTGGTTCACCTGACACGTAACGGAGCAGACGAAGTCTTTCCGGATCGGCCAGGGCATGTGTGAAACGAAGCAAACAGGTTGGTGGTTGGTCTTCATCCTCTTCAGGTGCATCCACAGGATACTGCATAATCATCATGCCCTCATAGAAGCAGTACATATTAATGGGACGGTTGTGAACGGTTGGAAACAGGATAACTTCATCCAGTCCAGGCATCGGTTCAACCAGAACACCCGCAGTAGCGTATTCAATAAGTAATTCAGGTCCCATTTTATCCAGCAGTATGCGCTTCTCTTCAGCATCTTCCTCCAACCAGATACGATAATCCTCACTCATATGCTGGCAGTAATGCTGATCCCAGAGTCGCAAAAGTGGTACATAGCTGTCCCGAATACGTGTAGATTCTTCTATTGTAAGATGGGGTAGCAGAGCAGAAATACGTGCGAACAGCTCTTCGGCTGTCTGTCCTGCAAGCATATCCAGAAAATCAATATTTTCATTGGAATCGTTCCGATAGGCCGCCCATGCAAACAAAACGTCAAAGTCATCAAAAGGCCATGTGGCAGCAGGTGCGAGCGCAGCTCGAACATTGGAACTTAGTTTGCCTTCCACCTCAATGATCCATTCAGGGCCAACATCCAGATGTTGAATCCACTTCTTCGTTACATATACCAAAAAGCTATTGAGCATTTCATATATCGGCGAAACATCGATTTTAACATGATAAGCCATATGATGCAGAATCCTCCCGTCACATCTAAATGTACGCAGCGACTTAAGTACTATTATGGCTTGTTTTGCAGGGCGTTGTCCACTATAATGTTCAAGTCCAGGGCAAAACCCCTGGCGTAACCATGCATGATCATCAGAATAGTTATAACATGCGAAAGGTCGTCAGAGATGGCGATTTTTCTTTGTATGCTTGCAGGAGGAATGATTCTTGTGTCATTGATAACCACCCCAAAATTGTCACATTCAACATCTAACTATCTTATCCTGATAACCGTTATAGTTGTGGCGGGGATCAGCCAGGGGCTTTTATTGCCTGTGCTATCCATATTTTTAGAGCAAAAAGGAGTCTCACCGGGTTTAAACGGATTGAATGCTGCCGCATTGTACGTGGGGTCCTTTGCGATGACCTTGGTGGCCGAACGACTGCTGGGAGCTATCGGTTTCAAAAAGCTGATTATTGGCGGACTGTTATTTGTCATGATTCCCCTAATCCTGTTTCCTTATTTTCCGGATATCAAAATTTGGTTCATTTTACGTCTCGTGGTCGGGATTGGTGATAGTGCACTCCATTATTCTGCCCAGTTGTGGGTACTTCTGGTGACCGCACCCGAAAAACGAGGACGATACATTTCTTTATATGGCATGTCCTATGGTTTGGGATTCAGTATCGGGCCACTGGGAATCAAGCTGCTCGGGTTTGGTGCTGCTGTTCCATTCTGGGTATTGTTTGTTTGTATGGCCGCAGTGCTGGTCCTTGTATTATTGAAGCTTCCCGATACGAAGCCGGAGAAGGCAGAGCATGGACAACTGCCTGAACGCCGTTTCCGTCGCAGTCTGGCCTGGGCATGGTATGCACTGTTGCCTGCTTTATTGTACGGGTACATGGAAGCCGGGATGAACAGCAATTTTCCCGTATACGGACTGCGTATTGGTTTGGATGCCAATCAGATATCGTCTTTGCTGCCATTTGTCGGAATCGGGGGTCTGTTCCTGCAATTACCTCTAGGCATGTTGAGTGACCGTTATGGTCGAAAGCAAACGTTGATGTTTGCCGGTATTACTGGTGGGATCATCTTCATGCTCGTACCATTGGCCGGCACACATTTCTGGTGGACGCTTGTGCTGTTGACCATAGCAGGAGGTCTCGTAGGTTCATTTTTCTCGCTAGGCCTGGCTTATGCCGCAGATATTTTGCCCAAAGCGCTGCTGCCCGCAGCGAACGTTGTGGCCTCATTTCATTTTACAATAGGAAGCATTATTGGACCGAATCTGGGTGGGCAAGTGATCAACTGGATTTCACCCGGAAGTATGTTTATTTTACTTGGATTCATGTATCTTCTTTTTGGTGCAGCAGGTGTATTATTTCATCATAAACCTATGCTTGAATCTGTGGTAAAATAGAAGCTGGTGTTCGCATGGAAATTGATGTCCATTTCCGAGTACACTAGTAGTAGGGAAAAACATGGACAAGAGGAGACATCGCGATGATCAGAGTTGAGGGTTTAAGCAAATCCGTTGGAGCGGATCGGGTTCCGGTTCTGCGGGATATACGATTCGATATGCAACAGGGAGAAATGATCGGCGTAGTAGGCTCAAGTGGAAGCGGAAAAAGCATGCTGCTTAAATGCCTTGCTATGATGGAAAAATGGGACAGTGGTCGATTTACGGTGGATGGAGCCGAGATTATAAAAGAAGGTTGGTCCGGAAAACGGAAAATTAAACGGGAATGGGCATACTTGGAGCAGAATCCGCAATTGTATCCGAGACGTACAGCTTTGAAAAATGTATTGATCGGTCGGTCTGGTCAAACCCCTTTATGGAGAATGGTGACAGGCATGGTTCGTTCCGATGATTATATGGGAGCAATGGATTATCTGGAAGGACTGGGGTTGCTGGATAAAGCACACCAGACGGCAGAGAAGCTCAGTGGTGGCGAGAAGCAGCGTGTTGCGATTGCCAGAGCGCTTGCACATGGTGCAAAAGTTGTTTTGGCGGATGAACCTGTCATTGGGCTTGATCCTCATACAGCAGATACGGTGCTGGAAACGCTGCGCAAATTGTGCGAAGAGGAACGTGCTACCGTAATTGCAGTATTGCCAATTGAATTGGCAGAGAAACATGCAACCCGCATCTGGGGTCTAGCGGAAGGCAAGATTGCTTTTGATATACGGGGACGTCGGTTGACACAGCAAGAAAAAAATATGATTTAAACTATTGAAAAGAGTGATGAATTTGCTTAATTCACGGTGGGGGCGCCTGTTAGCGGGGGAGCATTAACGATCCTGCTCGGTTCAGTCCTTAGCGGATGTACTGTCATAAGCGATCCTAAGGGTTTGATGAGAAAACCAATGATGTCTACAGATAAGGAAAAATTATTAAATGTGGTTCAGCGGGAACAGCCACCAGAAAGCAAATTAATTCGTCCCAAAGACATGAATAACACCAGTATGATTCGTGTTGAAGACTTAAACGGAGATGGTACTCGGGAAGCCATCGTTTTCTATGAGACCCCGAATGAGAATGTGCGAATTCATGGCATGTTATTGGAGGAGCAGGGGGATTCTTGGGTAAAGAAATTGACATTTGATGTTCCAGGAAATGAACTTCAATCGTTCAAAGTTTTGGACATTACCAATGATGGGAATCCGGATATCATCCTCGGTGTAAGTTTACAAGAACAGAGAGCGTTAACTGCTTATTCTTATAAAGCTGGGGCACTTGAACAAGTATTGGGTGGTGTTCCGTATAACCAATATATTATAGATAATGTTCAAGGGAACACCCTCGACTTAAACGGGGACAAGAAAAATGATTTCGCAATCGTATCTCTGAACAATAGCGGATTTGCATCTATTGCGTTGTATCAGTACGACGAAGGCAGCTTCAAGGAAGTTGACAGAATGCAGACGGATTACACTGTGAAAGAGATATATAATGCTCTCGGTGGTCAGATTGCCAAAGATAAAGTCGGTATCGTACTGGATTCGGAGCTGGATGACCGGAGTACATTCTCACAGATCATATACGTTAAAGATAACAAACTAGTGAATGCTTTTAAATCGCCTGATCAAACCTACAGAGATGACAAAATTTTAAGCGGTGATGTCGATAATGATGGTATTATTGAGTTTGGATTAAAGGAATCGCCAAAAGGATGGGAGCATTATGTATTTGATTCCCGGATGTGGTTTTATACCTTTTATCAATGGGATGGCAAGGATGATAAGAAATTTGTGTCATTCCAATATCGGGATGATGCTGATTTATTCCACTTGAATCTGAAGCCCGAGTGGTATGGGAAGATTACCATTGATACCAAATCGGAAAAAGAAAAATACATTCGTTTCAAAATGATTGATACCGATGAAACCGTAGGTGAAATTAAATATTTCACACTTTCCCAGTGGGAACAGGAAAAAGGAAAAGGTTGGAAGGAGATTACCCGGACAAATGATCGGGTTATTGCTTCGCGCGGTGCACAACTGGATGCCAACGATGGATTGCTTGACAATATACCGCAACTGAATAGAAAGGAAGAACTTAATGAGTAAAGTACTTATTCTTGAGGATGAAGAATCCATCCGCAGTTTTATTGTTATTAATTTGAAGAGAAACGGGTTCGAAGTGCTCGAAGCGGGAGACGGACACGAAGCGCTTCGTATTCTGCAAACCGTTCCAGATATTGATCTAGCTTTGCTGGATGTTATGGTTCCTGGCATTGACGGATTTGAAGTGTGTCGTCGCATTCGTGAAACGAATGAGCGGTTGGGTATTATTTTCCTGACAGCCAAAGTGCAGGAGCAGGACAAGGTATATGCACTCTCGGTTGGAGCAGATGATCACGTAAGCAAGCCGTTCAGTCCCACCGAGTTGATTGCACGCATCCAGTCCTTGTTGCGTCGGGTGAACGTTCACCGGGAGACGGCTGCCAAGGTAACGTTCCAATCGGGACCATTTTCACTGGATTTGATCTCCAAGCAATTCAAGAAGCAGAATGAATTAATTGAGTTAACACCAACCGAATTTTCGTTGATTCAATTCTTCCTGGAGAAAGAAAACACACCGCTTAGTCGAGATGTACTGCTGGATCATGTGTGGGGCAAAGAGTATATGGGTGATCCCAAAATCGTGGACGTAAACATCCGCCGCTTGCGCCAGAAAATTGAAAACAATCCTTCCGAACCTGAATACCTGCAAACTGTATGGGGTCACGGTTATAAATGGAAGGGCCGGGATCAATGATCAAAAAAGGCATCACACGGCAGATCGTACTACATTACTTTATTGTAGTTTTTCTAGCTCTGCTGTTGGTCGAATTCGTATTTATGCTGGCGGTGCAAAGATATTATTACGAAAGTATTTATAATACAATCAGTACCCATATCTCCAATTCAAAGGATTTTTTTGAGCCTCTAGCCCGAGAAAGCAATTCAGAAGATGGGAATAATCTGTCCAAACTACTTGTAAATTTGGAATTATCTAATACAGAACTTGAGATTCTAGATCTGAACGGTCATGTGCTGGCTAGTTCAACTGCTTTTGAATCTGACCGTGCCGTTCTGCAAACGAGTGATATTCAACAGGCTTTAAATGGCGCTATGGGACGTTGGGTAGGCAGACAACCAGCCACAGGGGAACAGGTCATGGCCGTTTCCCACAAGTTTGATCTAGGCGGCGAAAATACGTACGTTGTTCGATACCTAACATCGCTCGAAAATGTAAATTCCAAGTTGTGGTTCATGGGAATGCTTGCGATTGGAGTAGGTGTTGGTGTACTTGCAATTGTCTTGATCATTAGTATTGGTATGGCAAATTCCATAGTACGTCCAATCAACAACATTACGGCAGTGTCCGCTCAGATGGCCCGAGGACGTCTGGATGTTAGAGTTAAGGGGAATTACAAGCATGAATTAGGCGAACTCGCATCCACTCTGAATTTTATGGCACATGAAATTGTGCGCAGTAATCAGATCAAGGACGATTTTATCTCTTCGATTTCTCATGAATTGCGGACACCTCTGACCAGTATCAAAGGGTGGAGCGAAACCCTGGATTCTGGCGGATACGATCCGGATGAGACGAGAATCGGGATGAGTATTATTTCCAAGGAAACCGAGCGTCTGATCGGTCTTGTTGAAGAAATGCTTGATTTCTCCAAGTTGCAGCAAAATCAGATGAAGTTGGTGAAAGGGACAGTCAGCATTCGTGAGATTGTTCAGGAAACCATGTTGAATGTTTGGGCAAAAGCTGAACAAAAACAGATACACCTCAAGTTGGAAAGTGATGAAAATCGGGCTTTCAATGTTTTTGGGGATGGCAATAGGCTGAAACAAGTCTTTCTTAATTTGGTGGATAATGCAATCAAGTTTTCACATGAGAATTCCTGGATCTTCTTAACCGTTAAAGAAGAAGAGGGTCAGATTTTGGCCTCTGTGCAGGATACGGGGATTGGAATCAGTGAAGAGCATCTCATTAAAGTACGTGACCGATTCTTTCAGGTGAATCATCAGAACGGGGAACAGGGCTGGGACTTGCGATAACTCAGGAACTGGTCGAATTGCATGATGGAACAATCACAATGCAAAGTGAACTCGGGACGGGTACAACTGTCACGGTGTCGTTACCAGCTTTACCGGAGTATGAGACGGTGGTAGATCCCATTTTGCAGAATGATGAAGCCGAAGTGATTGTCGATCCGACAATAACTCAAGCAGAGTCTAATGAGAAAAAGCTTTGAATTCTTTATAAAGATTGTTTTTACATCAAAAAGGCGAGCCATAATGGCTCGCCTTTTCTTTATGTTATGAAGAAAGTTCACCTGTGCGCAGGCGTCCGCTTTTTTCATAAACATCTTTTAGCATACGTACCGGTTGTGTGCGTACAGCCGGTTTGGCGGAAACAATCTCATTAGGTCCGACAACCATAATTTCATCTGCTGTACCTTTGACAATGGCGCCGTCTTTGATAATGGCACCTTCACCAATAATGGCGCGTTCGATATGAACACCACGACCTACCCGTGCATTTGGCATGATCACACTGTCTTTCACCTCAGAACCTTTACCAACTTCGGCTCCGCAGAAAATAACAGAGCGTTCAGCACGGCCATCCATGGCGCAGGATTCATGTATCATGGATTGCAGAAGCTCAGCACGTGTATGACGCGCTTTATATGCACTCGGTTTGGTTCTCCAGTCACGAGTATACATCGGCCAGTCTTCTTTTTGCAGGCTCCAGCCTTCCTCATTGTGAAGCAGATCCATGTGTGCATCCCATAAACTTTTCACCGTACCCACGTCTTTCCAATAACCATTGAAGTTATATACGAAGAGGGGAGTGTTTTCATTCAACATTTGAGGAATTACATCTTTACCGAAGTCATGGCTGGATTCCGGATTAGCGGCATCTTCGAGCAGGTGGCGCTTCAGATATTCCCATTTGAACATGTAAATTCCCATCGACGCCAGATTGCTTTTTGGTTTCGGCCGGTTTCTCGGCAAATTCCGTTACTCTCAGATTTTCATCAGCTGCCATAATGCCGAAGCGGTGAGCTTCTTCCCAAGGAACTTCCATAACGGAGATGGTCGCTACCGCTTGGTTAGCTGTATGAGCTTCCAGCATTTCACGATAATTCATATGATAAATATGGTCACCCGACAAAATTAGAACATTTTCGGGGTTTTGTTGGTCGATATAGTCGATATTTTTATAAATAGCATCCGCGGTTCCCAAGTATTCGTCATTTCCTGTATGATAAGATGGAAGTAAGGAAATTCCTGCCTCACTTGAAGTCCCATGTCCCCAAGGTTCTCCGCCACCAATGTGATCATGCAATGAATCAGCTTGGTACTGCGTCAAAACACCTACAGTATCGATGCCTGAGTTTACGCAGTTGCTGAGGGGAAAATCGATAATCCGGTAGTGCCCGCCAAACGGTACAGCGGGTTTTGCGATACTTGAGGTTAAAGGGGCTAATCTCTTCCCCTCTCCTCCCGCCAACAGCATAGCGATGCAATCTTTATTAAACATAATCGTTTCCCTCCCAAGATATTTGTCCAGTGTAGTACATACATAAACGCAATGCGGAGCTATTGAAACGATGTATACTGTAAAAATCCTGAAAAATTACAACATTTTTTTACACACCGCATTTTTCTTTTCAACTTGGCTAGAATGGGGTAATGGTTACTGTTAAATCTATTTTCTGGAGAAGAAGGTGATCTCTTGGCCATTCAACCGTTAGCAAATCCGGAAATTTCGCCGGAGCACATTTATTTATTTCATGAAGGAAACCTTCATCACAGTTATCGAATAATGGGCGCACAGCCTGCGTTCGAAGATGATCGTCAGGGGTACCGTTTTACTGTGTGGGCTCCGAATGCCACAGAAGTAGGCCTGGCTTTAGACCGAAATGGATGGAAAGGTGAACAGGAACCTTTATATAAGATACCCGATTCTGGATTTTGGAGTCGTTTTATTCCGGAAATCGGTGAAGGAACTTTATACAAATTCCGTATATTAACGGAAGATGGTACAGAATTGCTTAAAGCTGATCCTTATGCTTTTCAGGCAGAAGTTCGCCCACGTACGGCATCTGTCACCAGTTCCATTGAAGGTTACAAATGGAATGATGGAGCATGGAGACGCAAACAACGAGGCGTGTATAACAAACCTCTACATATTTATGAAATGCATGCTGGAACCTGGAAAAGGAAAGAAGACGGTTCTCTTTACAGTTATCGTGAAATTGCGGACTTGCTTGTTCCTTATTTATTGGAGATGAAATATACCCATGTAGAGATGATGCCCCTGAGTGAACATCCTTACGACCTTTCGTGGGGATATCAGAACACAGGTTTTTATGCACCAACAAGCCGTTACGGGCAGCCTAAAGATCTGATGTATCTGGTGGATACTCTACATCAGGCGGGAATAGGCGTATTGCTCGATTGGGTCCCTGCACATTTTGCCAAGGATGCTCATGGCTTGCGTTTGTTTGATGGAACCCCTTTGTATGAATATGCTGATCCGCTGTTAGCAGAGAGACCAGGCTGGGGCACCCTCAGCTTTGACTACTCTAAACCCGAGATACGTTCGTTCTTAATTTCCAATGCGCTATACTGGATGGAAATGTACCATTTCGACGGACTCCGGGTCGATGCAGTAACTAGTATGCTCAAATTGGATTTCGAAAAGCAGCCAGGACAATACCGAACCAACAACGAAGGTGGCCTGGAAAACAAGGAAGCTGTTGCTTTTTTGCAGCAGTTGAATGAAACAGTCTTCAAGTACTTTCCATATGCACTGATGATGGCAGAAGAATCCAGTGCATGGCCGATGGTTACGTCGCCAGTGGATCAGGGCGGGCTGGGTTTCAACTACAAATGGAACATGGGTTGGATGAATGACACGCTCGATTACATGGAATCGGATTTTCACGAGCGTCCTTCCAAACATCATTTGCTGACATTCCCGGTCGTATACTCCTTTGCTGAAAATTACGTGCTTCCTCTGTCTCATGACGAGGTCGTTCATGGCAAAAAGTCACTCCTAGACAAGATGCCAGGAACATACGAGCAGAAATTTGCCGGCATGCGTGCCTTTATGGGGTACTTTATGACATTCCCAGGCAAAAAACTGCTGTTTATGGGTGGAGAATTCGGCCAGTTTATCGAATGGAAAGATGAAGATCAACTGGACTGGTTTTTGCTGAACTATGACAGTCACCGTAAACTCCACAAGTTTGAACGGGATCTGTCTGAGCTATACTTGGGCGAAAAAGCTTTGTGGGAGCTTGATCATTCCTTTGACGGTTATGAATGGATCACTCCGGATGATCAGGACCAAAGTGTCATTTCATATGTGCGCAAAGGAAAAAAACCTGCGGATACACTCCTTGTGCTCATTAACTTTCAGCCGATCAAGCGGGAGCGTTACCGGATTGGTGTCATGCGTCCCGGTATGTATACCGAAGTTCTGAACAGTGATCATTCCGATTACGGCGGATCAGGCATTATCAATGATATGCAGCTCACTACTGAAAAGATTCCTTTTCATGGGCAACCACATAGTCTGGAAGTTGTTTTGCCACCGCTAAGCGTAGTTATTTTAAAAAAGAACACACGTCGGAAAACGGATGCATCACCCCTTGAAGTTCAATCCGTCAGATCAAAAGCCAGTACAACTAAAACCAGTAAAACGAAGGATAGCACTGCAGTTAAACCCAAAAGGAGGACGAAGGCATGAATATTCTATTTGCTGCTGCTGAAGTACATCCATTTATTAAAACCGGAGGTCTTGCTGACGTCATTGGTGCGTTGCCACAGGCACTAAAGAAGAGTGGAGCAGATGTTCGTGTCATTTTACCCAAATACAAAAGCATTCCAGATGAATACAAAGAAGCGATGGAGCCTGTCATTACAACGGATGTGCCGCTTGGCTGGCGCAGACCTTATTGTGGAATAGAGATGCTGGTCCATGACGGAATTCCTGTTTATTTTGTGGACAATGAATACTATTTTGGACGGGATGGCGTGTACGGATATATGGATGATGGCGAGCGTTTCGCCTTCTTCAATCGTGCTGTACTGGACGTGTTGCCGCAAATCGAATTCAAGCCGGATGTGCTACACAGTCACGATTGGCATACAGGAATGATTCCTTTACTGCTGGAGGCTCACTACGCACATGATCCGTTTTACAGTGAGATGAGAACCGTATTTACGATACATAACCTGTTATATCAAGGTGTGTTTCCACATGATTTATTCAGTGATCTGCTTGAGCTGGACGATCGCTATTTCACGGCAGATGGCGCAGAATATTACGGTAACGTCAATTTTCTGAAAGCTGGAGTCGTTTTCGCGGACCATGTAACGACCGTCAGCCCTACCTACGCCAAGGAAGTACAAACCTCCTATTATGGCTATGGTCTGGATGGATTGCTCAGTTCTCTGGGGGATCGTTTCACAGGGATTGTCAACGGTATTGATACCAAGAGTTACAACCCGGCAGCGGATAACAAAATTGCAGTTAAATACAGAACGAGCCTGTCCAAGAAAATCGAGAACAAGATCGAACTGCAGAAGGAGTTAGGTCTGCCTTTACGTCCGGATGCCCCACTTATGGTGATGGTTACAAGGCTGGTCGATTCCAAAGGACTGGATTTGGTCTGTCGTGTATTGGATGAATTATTATATTATGATGACATTCAATTCGCAGTATTGGGCACGGGAGATCCGGCTTATGAGCACTGGTTCCGTGAAGCGGCTAATCGTTATCCACTGAAAATGTCTGCCCAGATTACATTCAACGATGGGTTATCCCGCCGATTCTATGCAGGCAGTGATCTGTTCCTGATGCCATCAAGGTTCGAGCCATGTGGTATTAGCCAGATGCTAGCACTCCGTTATGGCAGCGTACCGCTTGTCCGGGAAACAGGGGGTCTGAACGATACGGTGCAGGCATACAATGAATTCAGCGGTGAGGGGAATGGGTTCTCTTTCACCAGCTTTAACGCCCATGACATGATGAATACAATCCGCCGCGCCGAGGCGTTTTACCGACAGCCCGAGCACTGGAAAAAGATCGTGAAAAATGCAATGAGCGGAGACTATAGCTGGAACGTCTCAGCTGAAGAGTATATGGGTATTTATCGCCGCATAACGCTTGAATCTGTGAAATAGTTTGGGACAAATGAGCCGCAGTATATTCGTACTGCGGCTTTTTTGTACGATCATAAGAGGAGGCGAATTTAAAATGAACAACTACATTAATTTTACCTCTACTTACAATCCTAATTTGCAGGCTTTAAGCAGTTCCGACGGTTATGATGCCGTCAAAATGAATGACATGTTTGGTCAGATTATGGGCAATATCGCAGCCGTCCAATCTACGCTGACAGGCAGCATTATTGATGTCAGGAATTTTGCTCCAGGAGATGGAAGTGATCAGACAGCCCAGATCAAAGCTTTTTTTGACTCGGCACAGGAAGGGGATGTTTTATTATTAACGCCAGGGCATTATAAAGTCGTCAAGACGGGCTGGTTCTATACGTTTAGCGGCAGATCCGTGATCATTAAGTCCCTTCCAGGAGCAATCTTGGAGGTCTCGGATCAGGGAATCCGGATTGAAGGCAGCAATCATGTAGAGATAAGTGGTTTGACCTTGGTACGCACGACTCAAGCAGCTTGGAGTAAGAACAAGACAGGGCTGCAGATCGAAAATTCGAGCAATGTATTATTGCAGCACAATGATATCAGCAAGTTTACGGATGGGATCGGAGTCAATGGTTCAAGCAGTCAAGACAATCCCGCCCGAAATGTCGTTATACGAAACAACAAGCTGCATCACTTGGGAGAAGAACCGATTGCAGTTCGGAGTCATTTGGTTTTTGTGGTAATTCGTGAGAATGATTGTCACAGATATCTTGGGGATGGCATTTTGGTCAAGGCAACATGGCATGTTTCGATCACCGACAACTTTCTGCACACCCCTGTATTATCGAGTGATCCAGATTATGCTGCTTTTTCAGGCGGACAGCAAGTGAATAATATGCCTAAAGTCGGTGGTGGGATTACCTGTAACAATGAGGGAGGAGAGACCGGAGCCAAAAACCTGCATATTCATGGCAATAGCCTGATCGGAACAGCATTTGGTGTGGGGCTTATCGGATTCGAAGGCACGTTTGTGACCTCCAATTATTTTTATGATATCAAATTAACTTCTGTCATCTCCGTGTCTTTCTCCTCATCCATATATAATCCAAATAACGTAAGCAACCATCTCTTTGTAATCCAGGGTAACCTGATTGATACCATCACCAGACCAAGTGCTACCGCTGCCATTGAAGCAAAAACGAGTACGGGTGCAGAAGGCATGGACATCGGAATAATATCAGATAACATCATCATTCCAAGAGGGAAACACTGGGGAATTGTCGCGGATGGTCATATTATCGTAAAAGGCAATTATATTGCCGAAGCGGGCATAGCCATGGATATTGCCAATGGAGTGATTGCATCAAGCAACATCATCGAGCCTGGTTTTGAAACGACCAATCCTGACCGAATGGTGAGTTTGCATAATGACTGTACATTTTCTCATAATTCAATTACTGGAAAAGGTACGTGTCTTCAATTACGAGGCTCCAACAATATCATTACTGGAAATCGCTTGAAATATGAAGGGACATGGTGGGCGGTGCATCTGGACATTGTGAATAACACGGTGGAAGGCAACCTCATAAGAGACAACATGCTGATGGTTACCGCAAGTGCGGCGGGACGTTATCTCTTTGGCGCAACTCCTTCGAATAATGGGAAAAACGTAGTGGTTGATTTGGTTAAGGATACTAACGGGACGTTTTATCAGCTCGTCAATGAAATTGTTATGACGGGTGCGAATTCTACGCGATGGAGAATAACCGTGGATGCAAAAGGGGATTTGAAAACGACAAAGTTATAGCTAAGTTCAGTTCTTTGCTAGAAAACTCCTGAAGTATCCGAAGATCATTGAAGGTGTTTTCAATATTTCAGGAGTTTTAGGCATATGATCAGCTCGGTTCCAATTGTCTATACAAAATGCGGTAGCCGTAAGGATCAAGTTTAATATTCATCATGCCATTGGTAGGAACAACGGCATCCTCGGTAAGGGCATCCTTCCAGTCTTTGGTTTCCATCGGATGTGACAGGGTACGTTCTTGCGGAGTATTGTTCATCCACACCGTAAAGTGGAGAGTGTCATCCATACGCTCGTAAATGATGCATGGATCATTGTGATCGGCCTTCAGGAAACGAAAGCGACCTTTGCGCAGCGCTTCATTACTTTTTCGTAAATCAATCATCAGGCGGTAGAAGTCATATAGCTCCTGATCTTGCTTGGCAGGGTCCCACTGCATACATTTGCGGCAATCCGGATCACCTTCTCCACGTAGACCAACCTCATCCCCATAGAATATACAGGGCGTACCAATATAGGTGAAAAGAAATACAACCGACAATTTTAATCTGCGTTTGTCTTCTCCAGCCCGAGTTAGCAGACGTGGGGTGTCATGACTGCACAGCATGTTAAAGATGACTTCATTGGTTTGTTGCGGGTAACGCATAATGAGTGATCCCATCTCGTTTGCGAAGTTATAACCATCCATAGAACCGCAGAAGAATTCGAGTACTTTGTCGGCAAAAGGGTAGTTCATCACGGAATCAAATTGATCCCCCATGAGCCAGGTCAGGGAATCACTCCATACTTCGCCTACAATGTAGGCTTCCGGATTGGCGGTTTTGACCACTTTGCGGAAATCGCGCCAGAAGTGATTATCCACTTCATTGGCTACATCCAGACGCCAGCCGTCGAGTTTAATTTCCTTGATCCAGTATTCAGCGACATCGAGCAGGTATGCTTTGACCTCGGGGTTGGCGGTGTTGAACTTGGGCATATTGCCATAAAATCCAAATGTATCGTAGGTAGGAATACCATCTTTAATCCGCACTGGATATTCATTGATATGAAACCAGTCTGCATATTTGGAGTTTTTGCCGTTCTTCAGTACGTCCTGAAAAGGAGGGAAGTCTTCGCTGCAGTGGTTAAAAACCGCGTCAAGCATGACACGAATCCCACGGCGATGACATTGTTCGGCCACTTTTTTGAGCATATCATTGTCCCCGAAATGCGGGTCTACTTTTTTATAATCAATGGTATCGTATTTGTGGTAGGAGTTTGCTTGAAATAGCGGGGTAAAGTAAATCGCATTGACACCGAGTTTAGTTAGATCGTCCAGGTGATTGAGCACACCTTGCAGGTCTCCGCCAAAGTAGTTATCCAGTTCAGGTCGGCCACCCCATTCCTGGGTTCCTTCCGGGTTCAGATCGGGATTGCCATTGGCAAACCTTTCCGTCATGATCTGATAGAACACGGCTTCCTTGGCCCATTCGGGAACTTTAAATACATCAATTTCATGAATGTAGGAAAATTCATAATATCCTCCGGTAGCATATGGGAGAGCATAATGAATTCCGTTGTCAGCGAGATAAATATTCTCGGTACCGGCGGTAATGCGGAAGATGTAAGTCAGACGTTTGAATTTGGGCTTAACTGCAGTTTCCCAGTAATCAAACATACTGTCGGAAGCAGCTTTCTCCAATTGAATTTCCTTATAGGTTCCATTCCAATCGTATTTATCACCAGTCAGTGCAGTCACATATTGTACATCGTCTCTCTTCGTTCGTACACGCAGGTGGATTGTCGAGGGATTATAAGCATAAGCCCATTTATCGCGGGGAACGTGATACATCGCTTCGAGCAGCATGACAACACCTCCTGATTTTAAGATAAAGTTATAGCTATAAATAACCAAGTTAGACAGCATTTGAACCATGTAAACAGCGTGGGATGCAAAAATTTCAACATTTTTCAACGCTTTCTTTTCACAGCATTTCCAGCTGGTGTCCGTATATACGTGTTTATTATAAACCAAAAGGGTGCTCCTTAAGACCTTATATGCAGGTCTTGCGGAACACCCTAGTAATATATACAGTAGTTTGCGAAAAACTTAGCGACTTGCTTGCTTAAACTCGGTTTGAATGGTTTGCAGCAGCTCAGGCTTTGTAAGAACATCATAAGCAGTTGCAGCAATTGCCTTGGCTCCAAGAATCATGCCATCCAAGGCCCGTTCCTGTAGTGCCAAATCACGGAATTCAATGGAATGGAGGGTATGAACTTCGTCCACAACACGAATATAAGGGTGAATTGCAGGACAGCGCAAGGAAACGTTGCCGATATCCATGGAACCATGATCGTTACCCGTTACGATTTCCTCTTGAGAAATACCGAGCTCTAGCAGATTAGCACTGAAAGCGGCAGATAACGTTTCATTTGTAACCATTTCATCATAGGAAGTCTCGTAATTGGATGTAACCAGACGGCACCCGGTTTGGAGAGCAGAGCCTTCGGCAATCTGAATCACACGTTGGGTCAGGATATTTAATTCTTTTCTGGTCGAAGCACGTACATAGAACTGGGCCGAAGCATAATCAGGAATGATGTTGGCTGCCTGTCCTCCGCTATTAATAACCCCGTGGATTCGAACCGTACTCTTCACTTGTTGGCGGAATGCATTAATCCCATTAAACGTCTGGATGACCGCATCCAGTGCATTGATGCCTTCATGTGGACTTGCAGCAGCATGTGAAGATTTCCCATGGAATTCAAATTGTACGGCATCAATAGCCAGGGAACTGCCCGATTTCTCATAGGCGTAATAAGGATGAGCCATCAGCGCAACATCACAGTCATCAAATAACCCTGCCTCAGCCATAGGCACTTTGGCGCCCCGGGTTTCTTCCGCTGGTGTACCGAATACTTTCAATGTACCGCCTACTTCATCGAGTATGGACTTCAGACCTACCGCAGCTCCGAGGCTCATCATGCAGATTAGATGATGGCCACAGGCATGACCGATTTCAGGCAGTGCATCATACTCACAGAGAAGGGCAATAGTCGGACCAGGTTTGGATGCAGCATATGTACCGATAAATGCAGTGTGCAAGCCAAGAACAGGAGCTTCTACGGAAAAACCATGGAAGACAAGTTCTTCCCTTAACCGAGCAGAGGCGAGATATTCTTCATTACCAAGTTCGGGATTGGCACCGATGTATGATGAAATCTCCTTAAAACGGGAAGCATATTGATCAATTACAGTTAGAATTTGAGTTTTGGTATGTGTCATGGTGGACTCCTTAAGCAAAAATGAAAATAATTTAATAATTATATCATAGATGCAGTTATTTTTCAGAAACTAGTCAAGATTTATAATGTCGAAATGCATTGCATAATCATGCATTCTACTTTATAATGACTCAGGCATCAACAACAGAAAGCATACAAAGTATTATAAGGGGAGAACAGGGTTGAAATTGATTAGTCGTTACACCATGATGCTGATAGCTCTTGTGGTTTTGCTAACTACGGTTACACCGGTTGCGTCGGCAACGGGAACTACAGGCGACTCAGGCAGTAAAAAGCTGGTGCTCGGTACAAGCGCCGATTTTGCACCATATGAATTCCATAAAGTCATTGATGGTAAAGATCAAATTGTCGGCTTTGATATTTCGATTGCCAAAGAAATTGCTGCCGATCTTGGGGCAGAACTTGTAATAGAGGATATGGGTTTTGACGGACTTCTTCCTGCATTGCAGAGTGGTCGTGTGGATATGGTCATCTCGGGAATGACGCCAACGGATGAGCGTAAAAAAAGCATCGACTTCTCCGATACCTATTATAAATCGAAACAAGTTATCATGATTCGCAATGAGGATAAAGACAAATATTCAACCATGGCTGATCTGGAAAATGAAAAAATTGGAGTCCAAAAAGGTTCCATTCAGGAAACGATTGGTCAGGGAATCCCAGGCGCCAAACTGACAGCACTTGATAAAATATCTGATATCGTACTGCAATTACAGACCAATCGTGTGAATGCTGCGATCGTCGAAGATACAGTAGCTGCCGGCTATCTGGATGATGTTATCGGACTATCTGCTGCGATCCCGGATGAAGAGCAGGTCGAAGCGGCGATCGGGATTCGCAAGGGCAATACGGAATTACTGAATGCAGTCAACGGAACGCTCGAACGTCTGAAAAACGAAAATAAAATCGATCAGATGGTTACAGAAGCAAGCCAGTTGATGGCAGACAAGGTTAATAAAAGCCAAAACATTTTTGAAGTGTTCTGGCAGTACAAAAGCTTCTATGCGACAGGTGTGGGCTATACGCTCTTACTGTCTGCTCTCGGTGTAATATTCGGGGTCATTATTGGTTTGATCATCTGTCTGTTCCGTCTGCATGACGTCGCAATTCTGCGCTGGCTCGGAACAGCTTATGTTGAGGTTATTCGTGGTACACCAATGCTGGTTCAATTGATGATTATCTACTATGGACTTGCGTTGACACTTGGTATTAATTTTACGCCGCTTCAGGCGGGTATTATTACCCTTTCCATTAATAGTGGTGCCTATCTTGCCGAGATTTTCCGTGCAGGTATACAGGGTGTGGATCGCGGCCAGCTGGAAGCAGCCCGTTCCCTGGGGATGGGAAGAGGCGCCGCAATGCGCTACATCATCCTTCCACAAGCGTTCAAAGCGGTGTTGCCGGCGATCGGTAATGAGTTCGTGACAATTATCAAGGAATCCTCCATTATCTCGGTTATCGGTATGGTGGACATTATGTACCAGGCAAGTGTGGTCAAAAACATTACGTACCAAGGAATGAACCCATTCCTGATTGCAGCAGCCATTTACTTTGTGCTGACGTTCATTTTGTCCAAGCTGATGGGTCGACTGGAAAGGAAGTTGAGTGCAAGTGATAGACGTTAGACAATTACACAAATCATATGGAAGCAACGATGTGCTTAAGGGCATCAACGTAACAATAGGCAAAGGTGAGGTTGTCGTGGTCATCGGTCCGTCCGGATCTGGGAAAAGTACCTTCTTACGTTGTCTGAATCTACTGGAGCAGCCTACTTCTGGGGAGATTGATTTTGAGGGAGTATCGATCACGGGTCCCAAACATAACATTAATGCGACTCGTGAAAAAATGGGGATGGTATTCCAGCATTTCAATCTGTTTCCACATAAAACGGTGCAGCAGAACATTACGATTGCTCCCATTAAAGTGAAAAAACAGTCTGCACAAGAAGCGGAACAAATCTGTGAAGATTTGCTCAAAACGGTTGGCTTGTCCGACAAAAAAGATGCCTATCCAAACCAGCTGTCCGGTGGACAGAAACAACGGATAGCTATTGCAAGGGCACTTGCGATGCAGCCGCATGTTATGCTGTTTGATGAACCTACCTCTGCACTGGACCCTGAAATGGTCGGTGAAGTGTTGGATGTCATGAAACGCCTTGCAGTAGGCGGCATGACCATGGTCATCGTGACTCATGAAATGGGCTTTGCCCGTGAAGTAGGTGACCGCATTCTGTTTATGGATGGCGGGGTTATTGTAGAAGAAGGAACGCCGGATGAAGTGTTTGGTCAACCCAAACATGCACGTACACGTGACTTCCTCGCTAAAGTGCTTTAATACAACCAAATCCTAAAGGATGATGGTCAAGGTGGAAACAAAAATTCGTTCTGCGGATGAGAGTTCATCCGATTCATGCATCCCTGTCGACGCCCAGTCGGCAGGGATGTTTTGTTATGTGAGGATACGAACAGATTTACATAAAAAGTAACGTTTCTGTCATCAATGATTTAAGTCCAAATAGACAATTTATTGAAAAAAGTCGCTTGAATTCAGCATAAAAGTTGAAGTGAATTAGCCAGATGGTAACATTTACTACGACTCTTGGTTACAAAATTGTGATATATTTGTTCCTGCCGAAACTTCCGGAGGTGGGAGTGTGGGGGATGTAACGATGCAGAGTGTGCTTGGGGAAGAATCATTTGCACACGGCTTGGGGTGAATTAGGGCTACATAAATTATTCATGTAATTGAACCTATAGGGTGGTTTCCTCCATCCGAATCCGACAACTAACTTCGCAGGCATAATGAGGGAGGAAGACCATGATTAACAAGAAACGTATAGCCAAAACAGCAACAGCTTTGCTGACAGCAGCAATGCTCATTCAAGCCGTTCCGGCTCATGCTGATTCAGTTCATGTGGCCAAAGAGGGGGATACCTTCTACACCTTATCCAAACAATATGGAGTTGGACTTAACGCACTTATTAAAGCTAACAATGACATTTCAGCCTACAACATTTATGGGGGATTGAAAATTACGATCCCTGGTAACACAACGAACACAGCTTCTGCTGCAGCAGCAAAAACAGAGGCCAAAACGGTGACTGCCGCAAGTCTTGACGTAAATTCGGATAGCAAGGTGGTACAGGCCTGGGGGAAAACGTTTGATTACAGCAAAACTGTCGACGTAAAAGCAACAGCATACTCCGCGGATGCTTCCGAAAATGGAGGATGGGGTGCAGTAGATTACTTCGGTAATCCGCTCGAACTTGGCACGATCGCAGTAGACCCTAGTATCATTCCACTGGGTACAAAAGTACTGGTAACGGGTCATACACATCCAGGACTACCTAAACAGGCATTTGTTGCTACAGCCCGTGATGTGGGTGGTGCCATCAAAGGCCATAAAATTGATATCTTTATTCCTGGCAGCAAGCAATCCGTGAACACATTTGGTATTCAGGATGTTGAACTTTACATTTTGAAATAAAATCAAAAGAGTAGCTGCACATGAACATGTGAGACTACAACTGAACCTACATCAAACCGTAAAGGGTGTCCTTCAATCACAATATTGTGATTGAAGGACACCCTTTTGCATATCCGATTTCTGTAGCAACCCAAGCTGCTGGCGCTGCTGCTGAACGCGCTGCGCAGCGAATCTTGATCCTACTTGCCCTTGGGCAGTTCCAACAGTTCATCCAAAGTTACGAGCTCATACCCGCGGTTTCGCAGCTCCTCGATGACTTCAGGCAACGCCTCAATAGTACCATTTAATATCGATCCGACCCCGCCTCCTGCATGCTGCAGAACAATGGAACCAGGTTTGACGGCAGACAGGATGTTTTGTTTGACTTCCTCTTTGGAGAGACCCTTCCAGTCCAGGGAATCGACGTTCCAGTTCACAATGCTGTAATGTTGTTTGGCCGCCCATTGCAGCTGCTGCTCGTTAATGTCGCCATAGGGTGGACGAATCATTTTGGGTGTGTAACCTACCAGATTGCGAATAATATCCCCGGTATGTAAGATTTGTTTGCGAAATGCATTCATGGATAGCTTACTGAACTGGGGGTGATTGTAGCTGTGATTGCCAACAATATGCCCTTCCTTCACCATGCGTTTCACCAAATCCGGATGTTTCTCAGCGCGATGTCCCACGATGAAGAAGGTAGCCCGTACCTTGTATTTTTTTAAAATATCCAGCACTTGAGGGGTGAACCGCGGATCAGGTACATCATCAAAAGTCAGTGCGACCTTTTTTGTTGAAGGGCCGTTGGTTTTGAACGTATCCGCATATTTCTGTCTGAGCTGTCCCAGTGTCAGCTGTTCCTCTTCGGAAGAATCAGACTTCGAAGCAGGTTCGGTTTGCGGGCTTGTAGATGCCCATATCTGAGCAGGGGCGTAACTTCCTCCCAGAAGAATGAACATGATGGATATCATTATGAGGCGTATGCGCATGTTAGTGCCTCCTTTTCCCAAATTGCGTTCTCTTTGGTATGCCCGGGGGGATCCGTATTTATGCATGATGTGAGATGTTTCATTGTTGATTCATTAAATTGTAGCCATAATTCCACCATATATATTACATATAGAAAAGGACAGGTGGAGCAGGATGAATACATACGATTTAAATTCCGTTCGTTTACAGGTGATTGAGGCAGGGGAAGACAAAGTGTTTATGGTAACTGGAGGAAGATCACATATTGGGGCGGTAGCAACATTTTATCCGGACCGGGAACGGGTGAACGGGGCTACGGTGCATATCCCTGGGCATAAAGAACAAGAGCTGTGCGAGAGACTTGCACGTAGAGCTTCTCTGCATTTAAAGGTAACCGTGACTGTGATTATGGGCATTCACTTTGATGCTATTACGCGAATGCAGATTGATGAGATTGTGCAGACTGCAGAGAAGCTGCTGGATGAAGAGCTGTTGAGCCAAACCGGTCCACTGATCCAATAGCTCCAGGTAGGCTAAGTAGCTAAAATCGTTTTTTAAGATTTTTTTTGTTAAAATTGAAACGAGTAGAACATTGCCACGTATGTATGATTATATACAAGGATGAACTATCGACTAGGAGGAATACCATAATGTCCATTTTCAAACGATTGCGCGATTTAACGATGTCTAACATTAATTCCATTATTGACAAGGCAGAAGATCCAATCAAGATGACAGATCAATATATCCGGGATATGCAGGAAGATCTGGAAGATGCGGAGAAAGCTGTTGCCGCACAGATTGCTATTGAGAAGAAATTTAAGCAACTGTTCGAAGAACAGGAAGCTCTCGTGAAGAAACGTGAAGAGCAAGCACATACAGCTGCGCGTGCACAGAATATGGATCTGGCCCGTCGGGCACTGGAAGAGAAAAAAGTCGCTGAAGAGAAGATGGCTGAATACAAAACAAGCTATGATCAAAATAAAGCGTCTGCCGATAACCTTCGTGGCAAGCTGGACGAAATGCGCAAACAATTGACGCAAATGAAAAATAAACGCGAAACATTGGTTGCGCGCTACAATGCAGCAAAAGCTCAAACCGAAATCAACAAGGCACTGAACGGATTTGGTTCAGATACTGCTAGTGCCGGCATGAAGCGTATGGAAGAAAAAATGATGCAGATGGAAGCTCAGGCTGAAGCCAGCAATGAAATGTCGTCCAAAGGAAAATCGCTGGATGATGAGTTTGAGAAGCTGGGCAAGGATCAGGCTGTTGAGGATGAACTGGCAGCGTTGATGAAGCAATACGAAAATAAGAACTAAACCTTGTATGTAAGCAGGGCACCAGCGGAGGAGAGACCAGCGTTTCTCCTTCGCTTTTAATTGCGGTTCATGTTGATATGTGGGGGCTATGGTAATGGATTTGAACATTTTGGCAATGCTGGTCTGGACGTTATCGGGTTCGGTTTTGCTGTTTGTCTTGATGTATGTGGATTCGTTGTTCACGAAGTATAAGGATTTTGCCGAAGTAAAGGCGGGCAATATGGCTGTTACGACACGTATGGTAATGAAGCTGTTTGCTCAGGGTTATGTACTTGCTACCTCCATTTCGACAGCGGGTCACCTTGGAGAAGCGTTGTTGGTATCCGTAGTTTCATTTATTATTTTGCTTATTCTGGAGAGTGTGGTTCACTATATGATTCGGAGATGGGCGAACCTGGATCTGGATACGGGAATACAGCAGGGCAAGACAGGTTATGGCTTGTTCTCGGGTGCACTTCATATCGTGGGCGCATTAATTATTGCAGCTTGTTTATAAGATAAAGAACAGGAGTAATGGGCATGAGTGTGTGGAAACGGATTAAAGGAATACTAGCCAAACCTGAACCGCCCCAGGCAGAGAAAACAATGCTTCAGCTGGCACCTGGTGATATCTGTGAGGTTTCGCTGGTTACTTATGAAGTTGTTGGGCGGGTACATCATCGAGCACGGAATGCGGCAGTCCTCACGTTGCAGGATGGTACGTCTATCCGACATTTGCATATAGAAGAACGGGAAATGACCCGATATGCCCTCTATACACCAATTGATGGTCGTCTTGATGCACCGGATGAGGTGCCTACGTTACTGGATCTGGATGGACGTGCGTATCATCTGGAGGAAGAATACGGAGGAATGGTAACCACTACTGGCAGGACACCCTATGGTCAGGCTGGCGAACAATTAGTATGGCAATATCAGTCTGATGATAACATGCTTTTGCGTGTGGAGTGGCAAGACAGAAGATTTACGCTGTATGAGGGTGAGTCCATTCTTCCTGCGGATATCAAAGTGATTCGTTCGAGCTAGGAGAGGTTCCAATGAAAAAGCGCTTGGCACATGGATTAAAATTAATGCTGGTCCTCAGCCTTGTGATGTCGCTGCTGTCCGCGTGCGGAGCACCTTCCGTTCAGGACACATACCCGCTGGAATCGGTCAGCGGCAGTGGTAACACGACATCCTATGTGTACCGAGCTGCCGATCGTACCGTTCCAGAGGTCGCGCAGGAATTATCTGAACAGCGGAAGCCGGATCAGATCTCGGCGGAAAATACAGAGCGGATGTTCCTGGTATATCAGGACCAGTATTATCATTTGCAGCAAGATCCGAATAAAGCGGAAGACACCTTGGTTGAGGTGGATTCCAAGGAATATGTTCGGCAGAATTATGATTCGTCCTTTTTGCAAGGGTACTTAACCGCAACATTAATCGGTAGCTTGTTTGATTCTTTTGGGGGCAGCGGGTCTGGTAAGTATCGGGGATATACGAATAAAGACACGTACAAACCGAGTGCAGGTTCCTATCGAACACCGACGAGCAGCGATAAAAAGGTTGCCCCGCCCATTACTGTTGACCGTAAAGGGTCGATTACCCGGCGAGGCAGTGACAAGGATTCGAGCGTAGGCTCCGGTGGTGGATTATTCAGCCGAAATAAGGAGCAAAGCAAAGGCACAATTGATCGCAATAAAAGCAGTGGTGGCCTTGGCGGATTGTTTGATTCACCGAAGAGCTCTTATAAAAAGCCCAAAACGAGGGTTGGGGGCGGCCGAATTATGAGGCGTAGGTAGTACTACTCATAATCGGCGGTCCGCAATATTATTCGCAGAAGAACAGTGAAAAGGTAAAGTGGAGCGAGCTCTGCCACTGCAATATTACCTTGGCAGCTGTTCTTTTTGTTTTATGATTTGCGGACATGATGGGACTTTCGCACACGAGGTATGGTTGTAGCCGGCTGTTTGCGAATCCAGCGGATATAAGGAGCGATGCGCTCATCTTGCCTCAGTGCCTGCACGTCAGTTAAACCGTAGGTTATTATATCGCGATTGGTATATAGAGAATGAATTTGTTTATGGCAAGGGATACAGAGGTTGGCCTTAGGCATGTGCGTTCCGCCCATTTCTTTGGGTGTCAGGTGATGGACGGTTGTCTCGACAGGTTCCCTGCCACATAATTCGCATCGTTGGTTCATAAAGAGTCAGCTCCTTTTCTCGTACATATTATGGGCTGTCGATTTGTCTTTCATGTGGAACGTAATGGGGGAGTACTTGTCACAACCTGGCTTTCGGGCTACACTTTCTAAAACGATCAAATGTCCCAGGGGGTTCGAACACCATTGAAAATAAATTCTCATTCAACTGATATGACAACTGCGAAATTTAACCGTACAGCTATACAAGTCCCAGATGCGCAGGCTAAAGTTGCTGCTCATGTCAGTTCAGGTTCAATAGAAAAAGTAACACTTGAGCAAGCACATGGTCGAACGCTTGCGGAGTCGATTTATGCTCCCCATCCTTATCCCTTCTTTCGTCGCTCCGGAATGGATGGCTTCGCAATTCTAAGCTCGGATACGATTGGAGCATCCAGCGAGCAGCAGATTTGGCTTCGTATCATTGATGAAATTCCATGCGGGTATACATCGGATCAACGGATTACATCCGGTACAGCTGCCCGGATTATGACAGGAGCTCAGGTACCGGAAGGTGCAGATGCTGTTGTCATGATGGAAATGACTGAAAGTAAAGAAGAGAACGGGGAACAATTTATTTCCTTGAAGCGCCATATTCAGCCGGGGGCCAACATTACGCCAATAGGATTGGAAGTTGTTGAGGGACAGTTGCTGCTTGAAGCAGGAGTGATCATTCAGGCGGGTGAACAATCCGTGCTGGCAACATTCGGTGTAGGCCAAGTGCCTGTATACAAACGACCGAAGGTAGCCATTTTTGCAACAGGTACAGAATTGTTGGAAGTGGACGAGCCGTTGCAGCCAGGACGTATTCGGAACAGTAACAGTTATATGCTTCGTTCTCTGGTGGTTGAAGCGGGGGCGAACCAGTTATGTATGGTTCAATCGCTGATGATGTGCATACTGCACGTACGAAGCTTGCGGAAGCACTTGAACATAATGATATGGTGGTCACAACAGGCGGAGTATCCGTAGGAGATTATGATATTATGGGAGACCTGGTTCGGGAAGGGAATATGGAGATGCTGTTTAACAAAGTAACCATGCGTCCCGGCAGTGTTACAACGGCTGCTTTGGTCAATGACAAGCTGCTTTTTGCGCTTTCGGGCAATCCTGGAGCTTGTTTTGTGGGCTTTGAGTTGTTTGTTCGGCCAACGATTCGTACGATGCAGGCCGATGCTCATCCATATTTGGAAGAATGGACAGCCATATTGGATGATGACTATACCAAGGTCAACAATTTCACAAGATTTGTACGCGGACGGACAGAGATACGTAACGGAATGGTGTATGCTAAACCTTCTGCCTCGCGTGTGGACGAATCCAGTGTCATGATTACCATTAAAGATAGTGATTGCCTGATCGTTGTTCCGCCCGAGAAAAAAGGGATTCCTGCCGGTGAACAGGTTCGAATTCTCAGACTTCCCACGGGTCATGTCAGGTAGGCATATATGACTGAAATAAGCAGTATGCCGTATATCATGCAGATTGTTGGATATAAGAACACAGGCAAAAGCACCTTAATTGCTGCGCTTACCCGGTACCTTACCTCTACTGGACGAAGTGTAGCTGTAATTAAACATGATGGACATGATCATTTTGAGATGGATCACGAAGGAACCGATTCCTATAGCTTTGCTCAGGCAGGGGCCGATGCTGTCGTTGTCATGTCGGAGAAACGCACAGCACTGATTGAACGACGAGCGACTCCACTGGAAAATATGGTGAATTATCTGTCAGCGTACGACTGGATTCTTATTGAGGGATACAAGCA
This sequence comes from Paenibacillus sp. 1A_MP2, assembly GCF_052244825.1. Taxonomy (NCBI): domain Bacteria; kingdom Bacillati; phylum Bacillota; class Bacilli; order Caryophanales; family Paenibacillaceae; genus Paenibacillus; species Paenibacillus sp. 1A_MP2. The sequence continues at coordinate 3,363,254 of NZ_JBQQCS010000001.1, forward strand.
AGCTCCTTACCCCAAATTGGTCATGGTCCGTCAAGAGAAAGACCTCTCTCTGGTCGAAATGTTACAGGGTGTAATCGGGATTATCTCATGGCTAACGCATGACAAGATAGAGTACACGGGGCCCAAGGAGAACTGCGTTTGGCATTCTGTTCATGAGACAGAACATGTAGCAAGATGGCTGATCTCGCTTGAACATGATGAAGAGAAAAGAAAATTGTGACGAATGAAATATTATGTAAACTAAAATGAAAATGAGATGGAATGTAACGAAACAAAACGAAAATGCTTACTTTTATTATGCCAATGAATGAATATAAAAAAGCGATCCTTGCCAGGACATTTTCCTGGAAGAATCGCTTTTTTAAGTTACCTTGTAAGGAATCCAATCCATGCTTGAGCTGTTAAAGTAAATTAGATTACATACCCTCATCAGTGCGACGTTCAATTGCTTCAGACATCGTTTTATCCGTGAGATGCGCGTAAATTTCGGTCGTTTCCGTAGAGGCGTGTCCGAGCTGTTCTTTCGTTTTATAAATATCATTTTGCAAATAATAGTCAGTCGCAAAAGAATGGCGCAATTTATGCACAGTCAGGTACGGCTTGCCGAATTGCTTGGCATACTTCATGATCATAGCCTGTATGGCCCGTTTGGTCATTCGACTTCCCTCGGATTCTCCATTGCGAAGAGCGATAAACAACCCTTTTTCCCGCTTGGGTGTACAGTAACGTGACTGGCGCAGATTGATATAGGTTGCAAGCTCATCCTTGGCTTGTTCTCTAAAATAGACGGGCGTTTTAAATGTCTCATCATTATTACCTTTACGATATACATACAGCAGCTTATTATTCAGATCCAGATCATCCACGTTCAGGTTCACCACTTCAGACACGCGCAGCCCCGAATTCAGAATAAGGCTGGCAATGCAGGCATCCCGTTCTTTGTTTAGCTCATGCGAGTAAAGAGCCTGTTTGTTCTTTTCCATATCTACGGCATATCCCTCAAGAATATATCCAATAAACTCCAATAGCTCTTCTTCTTCCAGAAGTTTACCCTTTAATTTGGCTGCTGTATCTTTGGGTTTATGAGTACGTTTGATCTCAATCTTCGCCATAATGTTTCGTTTCAGAAGTGGGTAGAAATCTTCATCTTCCGCAATCTGACTTAAATAATGAAAGAGGGAACGAAGGGAAGAAAGCTTACGGGAAACCGTGATTCTGGAGTTCGCTCCTTCACGCTTGGTGGTCAGAAACAAACGATAAGATGTCACTGATTCCATTCGAAGTACTTCCAGCTCAGTCAATGTTACTTCCTTGTTGGAGCTGGCCACGGATAAACCTTCTGCGCGCAACCAGCCAAAGAAGGCTTCATAATCTCTTAAATATTCAAGCAGAGTAGAAGGAGATAAATCGGGTAATTTATAGTCAATGAATTGCTGAACGAACCAGGGCATGGAAGGTAGTTTGTCATCCAGCTTTCGTCGGTCAATCTCTTTTTGCACATTGGTCAAGTTCGGCACCCCCATGTTAAAATATTTTCAAAAATATGCTATATCTCAGTGTACCATATTTATATCGTAACAGCCTGTTCACGGAACAGGCATAATGCAGATTCATGCTTCCTTGCCCTTGTGGCTGTAAAGCTTTAAAGTATGAATTATAAGTAGAGCAGAGGAGGTGAACCGGATGAATATAAAAATAGAGCTGGTTCCCCGGGAACGCAGTCAGGTGATTCGGCATTTAATGCAATTTTATTTGTATGATTTTACCAAATATTTGAATATTGACGTGGATAGCAATGGTATTTTTCCGGAATATCCTGGATTGGACGCGTTCTGGTCAGAGGAAGACCGGAAGTTTCCTTTTTTGATTACAAGTGATGATGCGCCAGCTGGGTTTGCATTGGTAGAGCGTTGTGAACCAGGCAGCAAAGATAATGACTATTATTTGACCGAGTTTTTTGTAATGCAAAAATACCGACGTAGTGGAGTGGGTACCCGGGCAGCGTATGAGCTGTTTGAACGGTTTCCGGGAAGGTGGAAAGTAACTCAAGTTCGCAACAATGTCATTGCACAGGCATTCTGGCGAAAAATCATAGGGGAATATACGGGAGGCCGTTTTCGCGAGAAATTTCATCCGGAACTGGGGAACCCGAGTCAGTTTTTCGTAACCTGATTCAACCGATCAATCCCGCGTTCGAGGAAATAAGTAAGTTGAAAGAGTGGGTGTAATATCCAGCATAAGGGTAATACATACCGAAGGGGATTTGTACTATATATACTTTCATTATCTGTACCCAATTCACGAAGCTCGGAGGAGATTATCCATGGAACTGCGTAATTACGGAAACACTGGCATGAAAGTAAGTACACTTGGATTTGGTGGAGCGGAGATCGGCAAAAACGTATCCAAAGCAGATGTAGAAACATTGCTTAACAGTGCGTTGGATGCAGGGTTAAACGTCATTGATACGGCTGAATGTTATGGGGATAGCGAAGAGTTAATCGGAGATGTGCTCTCCCATCGCAGAGACGATTATTATTTATTTACCAAATGTGGACACGCTGCTGGGGTAGAAGGCCCCGATTGGGATGCCAAAGTATTAGAGCAAACGATTGACCGTAGTCTTAGAAGACTAAAAACGGAATACGTTGATGTGATTCACCTTCATAGTTGCTCCGAAGAAGTACTTCGGCAAGGAGCGGTCATTGAAGTGCTGCAGAGAGCCAAGGAGGCTGGGAAAACAAGGTTTATTGGATATAGCGGCGATACGACGGATGCTCTTTATGCGATACAGACAGGCGTGTTTGACAGCTTGGAAACATCGCTGAACATTGCCGATCAGGAAGCTATTGATCTGACGTTGCCTGAGGCGAGAAAGAGAAATATGGGTGTCATTGCCAAACGCCCTATTGCCAATGCGGCATGGACGTATGACTCGCTTGCCGAAGAAGCCTATCCCTTTGTATACTGGAAACGCTTAAACGAACTTGGCTATGGTTTTCTGAGCGAAGATGCACAAGCAGCAGTTGAAACCGCATTACGTTTTACGCTCAGTACAGACGGTGTAGACACGGCTATTGTGGGTACAGCCAAGCCCAACCGCTGGCAACAAAATGCCGATCTTGTCGCCAAAGGTGCGCTGACTAAGGAGTTATATGATGAGATCAGGGAACGCTGGAAAGAAATTGCGGGAGCTGATTGGACTGGACGAACTTAATCCATTTGGTTGGAAAATAGCTTGAGATTTTGTCAAAGTCGCCAAGGAGGCGGCTTTTTTCTTTGCAATAACCTATTATTTCATTATATGAAAAATTCACAACAACAAAATACACTGGTTATGTCCACTGGAGCGCATTCTTCCTTCAGATTTTGCCCCACGAATGAAGGGAAATTTACTTATGTAGCTTCAAATGTCAACTCGCTGTCTTTAAACAATATATTATTATTTCATTATATGAAAAATTCACAATAGAAAAATCAATTTACTCTCCCTAGCTCATACCTGCAATTCCACTACGTCATCTCACCAACATGTTACAACGAACTGCCTTATCCTCAGCTTCATGTCAACTGATTTGTAGTTAATTTTGCAAAGTTAAGTACAGAAAGTAAACCTTAGAGGGGCTCTGCGCCCGGTGGATTGGTTAGGTTCATAAGCTTAGAGCGATTTATAATCACGAATAATGACCTCTATTACATGCTTTCCCCAGTTCGAGGCTTCCGAGCCTTGTTCATTCCAATCGTAAGAGATGAGTGCTTTCCACAAAGCCCATCCACGTGCACGATCAACCGTATCCTGGTCAACATTCATACAGTTTAGAAATATCTTGCGACTTACATCATCAAAAAAGTTCCATGCCATCACCAGATCACTTGAAGGATCGCCCACGCCCATAGTTCCAAAATCAATGACCCCGCAAAGTCGCCCCTTTTGCACGAGCAGATTGCCTACTGCAACATCACCATGCAGCCATAAAGGTGCCGCTTGATATTTCGTTGCAAGGGCAAGCTCCCATATTTCTGTCATGAGCTTAGGATCGTATTGGCCGGATACCTTCTCAATGACGGTCCTAGTATCCGTATCGTAAACCGCCAGGTTCCCTCCACGATGAAAGTTTTGAATGCCTGCTGGTATGCCGTGACTTGCATCAATGGCTTCTAATTCTCTCAGAAATCTAGCGAGGTCTTCGGCAAATGCACCTAAATCGAGTACGTTGGCAGGCGAGACAGTTTTGCCCTCAATCCATCGGTTGATGGACCATGGAAGGGGGTATTCATTCGAAGGTTCACCTTGTGCAATGGGAGCAGGAATGGGCAAGGACAGGAGAGGCTTGAAAACAGGGAGCCACTTCAGTTCTTTTTCTACAGCAGAAGCGTAACGTTCGTGACTCGGTAAACGAACCGTCATTTCGTCTCCCAATCGATAGGTACGGTTATCGTGCCCGCTTTTTTCTACGGGGATTATCGCCAAGCCTTTCCATTTTGGAAATTGACGATCAATTAATTGCCGAACCAGTTCAATCGTAATTTCAATCATGTGCTCGCCTCATTTTCTATAAATGGTTGGGTCGTAATCGATAATACATAAATTTCAACCATTTGTCTTGATCGAATCAAAGGGGAAAAATTGTACAAAACGAAGGAGAGGACCTGATCCGAGAAAATTTCCAGAAAATCGCTTGAAATCCGCCCTAAATGGCGGTTTTTTAGTTGCTAAAAGCCTTGTTGTGAGTGTAATATCACAGGTTTTTATCCCTTGACATAAAATGTCATTATAAAGATAATAATTGTAACTTTGGAAGAGGGAGGAGAAAACAAAGCCGAAATCAGGTTTGATTTGAATGGCATCTGTAAGCGTAATAATTTCGGTTGTACCCTCACACAATTATCACTTTAAAGGAGTGTAGTCATGTACGATCAAATTGTAGATATTTTGTGCGCTATTAAAGAAGACCAACCGGAACTACGCCAATCCCTATCCCCAGCAACGGAACTGAATAACGATATTGGTCTTGATTCTCTGCAAATGATCCAGTTTATGCTCAAAGTCGAGGATCAATTAAACGTAATTATTGACTATGACGAATTTGATTATGAACACCTCCAGTCGATCGACACATTTATGACATTTCTGAAAAGCTGCCAGCCTCAAGAGCAATCATTGTACGAAGATGTCCAGAAGTGAAGCCGGTGTGACTCCAACGATTGTTATGGGGACATTTGATCCGGAAACGCGATGGAGGGATGAGAATTTAGCGAAGTTACCCGCTATGCCTGATAAGGATCGGGAATCCATTGTTTTATGTATGGACGAGCTGTTATTTCCATTTTGCGGACCAGACGATATTCTCTACAGCCGCTGCAAAATTGATCCAGGACTGTATGAATATCTGAACGGGTTAGGTTTTTATTTTCGTAGCCGTCATTACTTTGATTTGAGCGATGAGGAGAGGTCCCTACCCGAACCGGACCTTTTCAAGCAGTGCATGTTCAGTCTTGCATTAGACGGTCAACAGCATGAAGAGATATTAATTCACAACGTGAAACATCTCTCTCCTTATGCGATTACGGCTGATACGGAGGAGTACCTGCATGCGGCCGGATTGTTGGGTTCTTTGCCGGATCATGAGACGGTTAAACGTGTAAACTCCAAATTCTATTCCAACCGACTCCTCTCCAGGATCGGAGAGAAGTGCTATGGCACGGAAGTGAACAGCGCACTAGAAGTGCAGGCAGTCGGAAATACGCTGCTGAAGCGAGGGGCATATTTACTTAAAGATCCATTCGGGGTTTCCGGCAAGGGCAACATGCTCATTGAAAATGAAGCTATACAACGAAGGATAGCAGAGCACCTGGAAAAGCAGGAGAGAAGAGGATTGCGCTCGCAATTCCTGCTGGAACCTCTTCTGAGGAAAGAGACTGATTTCAGCTCACACTGGTTCATTCGAGAGAGTGGTGAGACCGATTTCATATCCGTTCAGCGCATGCTGAACCAACAGCAGAATTACGGCGGGTCTATCAGAGCGGATGAGGCTATGATCCTTTTACTGAGGAACGCGGGTTATTTTGACACGATGGAAAAGGCACTTCGGATATTGGCTGAGGACGGATATCACGGTTTCGTTTGCTTCGACTCGATGATTCTGGAGGGCGGGGATGTCGTACCCATTGTGGAGATTAACGCCCGTAAGTCGATGGGTCTCATTAATGCTTATCTCGATAAAGGCTGGGAGACATACGGCCATACCGGCTTGCTTACCTTCTTGTCTCTCGGTCTACCTGCAGGCTTTGCGTTCGAAAGGCTGCTGGACGCTCTGCATATATCCGGTCTTCTATTCACAGGTCAAGGTGCGTACGGAATTATTCCTATTTCATCTAACACCGTAATGGTGAACGAAATCCTGACCTCTAGACGTATAACCGAAGGAGTTCAGAGTAAGCGGGGCATGCCAAAGGGACGTCTGTATTTCTCGGTGGTGGGCCGTAATGACGAACATCGCAGTGAGCTGATTGTGAGCCTGAGGCAGGTACTCGCCGACTTGTCTATTAAAGTGTACAACTAAATCTGGAATGCGGAGGCTGCGCATGAATCCATCTTCGGTTACCCTGCTTGCGTCGGGCAATTCGCTTGGCGCATACATTCCGGCTATGCATCTGCACACGTACCTGCAAGGTAGAGGTGTCAGGACAGACGTTCATGTTCTGGAGAACCTGTACCATGATGAAATCAGGCGCAAGATTCATGCCACCAAAAAAGCATTTCATGCCGATTTTTCTGTTGCCCTTATGGGTCATAAATTGGCCAAGCCTGTTGACGCCTCATTGAATGAGGCGGAAGTCCAGCTGCTGTTGGACACCTGGATACGCGACGGTGTATGTCGCTTTGCTGTGTTTACCGGTTTTTGGCTCCCGATCCTGGAGCGTTACAAAACCATGGCGCAGACACCTCTGGATATTCAACTGATCCGGTTGGATGCATGCGATACACCATCGTTTAAGGTACACAAGTCCTTGTATCCCGACTACAATAACGTCTGGCTTTACGATGCTTCGAGGCTATCTCCAGACGGCTATATTGCTTCAGATGATATGGAACTCCTGCCTTATGCACAGCGAGCGGGACGTATTTTGATCCATGGCGGCGGCTGGGGATCGGGACATACACAGCAACGATCTCAGAGCTTCGTCAACTCGGTTACCCATTGGATGTGATCGTGTATGATCCTTCCGAGGTGGAAGAGGACGATGGGAGCACACGCTACTTCGGAACAGATGCTTCATGGAACCCGTGGAGCAGAGATGCTCAGGGAAAGCATTCGTTTCCGCCAATGAACCGATATGTGCGTGAAGATGGCATTCTCCGGGCCATTCCGCTCCGAGATTACTCTGTTTACACGGACCTGATGCGCAATTGCGCTGCAATAATCAGCAAGCCGGGAGGAGCGTCACTGAACGACTCGCTGTCTTACGGAATCCCTTTTGTCATGTTGGAGCCGTTTGGCGAGCATGAGCTTCAGAATTCAAACTATTGGGAGTCCTGCGGTTTTGGTATCCGATTTGCAGAATGGAAAGCCCGAGATTACTCGGGACAACATCTGGAGGAAATGTACAGACGTTTGTTGGAACAGCGATCAAAAATCATCCATATGGGGAGGAAAACGCATGCAGCCGAAAACAGCAGTTACGTTTGACCAGCAGACATTCCAAAATATGAAAAGAACCCTCGTTCCCTTAGCAGAAACGGGAAGGAAGCGCCGGGAAGACCCGACGTATGCCGCACCTGTGCCTTATGAGATCGGAATCAAGCTTAATAACGGTTGTAACCTGCGCTGCAAGCATTGTTTTGAATGGAACCCGGATGGTTTCCATCACGGCTTTGCCAGTGAAGTGAAGAGAGACGAGATTGAAATTCCCGTCGTGGAGAAACTATTGGCCGAAACGAGAGAACGCAAATCACGTGTATTCCTGTGGGGCGGAGAACCGCTATTCTACTCCAAGTTCGATGAACTGGCAGAACTGCTGGCTAAGGAAGATCGGCACACGACCATTTGTACGAACGCAATTCTTATTGAACAAAAGCTGGATTCTATTTTGAAAATGTCAAAGAATTTGGTCATGCTCGTCAGCCTGGAAGGCTTCGAGAAGGAGAATGACGCGATCCGGGGCAAAGGCACGTTCAAGAAAGTGATTCACGCCATACAGCTGCTGTTGGATCTGCAAAAGCAGGGCTTGTACAAAGGAAAAGTGTCCGTAGCTCTGACTGTAAATGACCAGATGGTCGACCAGCTGTATAACTTGATGGAATTCTTTGAAGAGATGGGCGTGGATTCCGTTTACTTCTGCTTCCCATGGTACATCCCTTCGGATACGGCGGAAAAAATGGACACCTACTTTGATGCCCACTTCCCGCATCTTGCCTCCCGCTTTGCAAGCGACCACAAGAACAGCTGGCACTCTTTCACGTTTCACATCTCGCCTGACCGTTTCGACACGTTAATCGAGGAATTTAAACGAGTCAATTCACGTGTGTGGAATGTACGTATCCGCTATCAGCCTGCGCTGGAGCCCGAAGAGGTAGAAGGATTTATTCGCGGTAGTGAAAAGCCAGCGATGAATCGGACCAAGTGTTTCTCAATTTCAAACCGGATGGATGTAATGCCAGACGGTAAAGTCAATCCATGCAAATTTTTTCCGGAATTCAGTGTCGGTAATTTGTACGAAGAAAGTGTGGCAGATATTTTCCACGGTGAGGATTTGCGAAAACAGCGGGAGATTCTGGCCTGTGGTCTGACACCGATTTGTTCGAAATGTGTGCTTCTGTATAATAACGGAGTTTAATCGCTTTAACTTTCAGCCGCCCAATAAGGGAAAACATGCAATCATTCAGGAGGAGCGGGGATGGACTTTATCCGTGTGCGGGAACTGCACAAATCGTTCGTATATTACCGGAAAGAAGCTGGACTCAAACATTCACTGAAAAACTTGTTTGCTCGCAAATCACTTGTGAAGGAAGCGGTTAAATCCGTTTCCTTCGATATCGGCCCCGGAGAGTGTGTTGGATTTCTGGGTCCAAACGGAGCAGGTAAAACCACGACTCTCAAAATGTTGTCAGGCATTCTATATCCCACAAGCGGAAAGGCTGACGTACTTGGCTATGTACCTTGGGAGCGAAAGAACGAGTTCAAACGGCTTTTCTCCATTGTAATGGGCCAGAAAAATCAGCTTTGGTGGGATCTTCCCGCCAGTGACTCGATTTATTTGAACAAATGTATATATGACGTGGAGGATGAGCTCTACCGTCGAAGTCTTGCCGAACTGTCGGAAATGCTTGATGTGCAAGACCTCCTGGATGTGCAGGTACGCAGGCTGTCCTTGGGTGAACGTATGAAAATGGAGCTGATCGCCGCTCTGATCCACCGACCGAAGCTGCTATATCTCGACGAGCCGACGATCGGCCTGGATTTTCCCTCGCAGAAGAGGGTGCGGGAGTTTCTGAAATACTATAATGAGCAGTTTGGCGCGACAATCCTGCTGACGAGCCACTACATGAAGGATGTAGAGGACCTGTGCAAGCGGACGATTATTATTAACGAAGGAAGTCTTCTATATGACGGAGATCTTCACAAGATTAATGATCTGTTTGGTGAGCACAAAATTGTGAAATTGCGATTCTCGGAGCCAGTTGCCGAGCAGCGGTTGGTCAAATTCGGGAAAGTAATCAGCGCAGACGAATATAGCGTTGTTCTGGAGCTGCCCAAACATCGCTTAAAAGAAGTGTCGCGGGCTGTGCTCGATTCGTTCCCGATTGTTGACTGGACGATTGAGGACGTGCCAATCGAGGAGAGTATCTCGATGCTCTACCAAAAGGAATCCGTCGGATGAATGGACGCAAATTGTATACGGCTGTTTTTTCGATGGGTGTGCAGCAATCGATGGAATACCGCTTTCACTTCTTTCTCGGTCTTCTCGGAGCCGCGTTTCCGATTCTTGTTCAGTATTTTATATGGACAGCGGTGTACCAACATTCTGGCGAAGCAGCGCTGTTCTCGTATTCATACAATCAAATTATATTGTATACCATCTTGGCGGGCTTGGTATCCAAGCTGATTGCTACCCAGTTCGAGCACCAGATTGTCGATGATATCAAAAACGGCGGTCTCAACAAGTATTTGATCAAACCAGTCAGCTACTTCGGGTATCGGCTAGTATCCTTTTTCGGACAGAAGGCGATTTATTACGGAGTTACAGCTGTGCTGCTCGTTGGAATTATATGGCTCGCATCTGCCGGGGGCGTGCTTGAGTTCCAAGTCATACGGCTGATCCTCTTCGTCGTCACACTGTCGGGGGCACTTTTGCTCAATTTCTTAATCTCCTACTGCATCTGCGCAAGCGCTTTTTATCTGAATGAAATCTCTTACTTTTTCGTCATTACCAGCCTGCTCATCAATATTTTGAGTGGAGGTATGTTTCCGTTGGAGATTTTCGGGGATTCGATTGTGGAGGCACTTCAGTACACGCCATTTCCATATACCATTTATTTTCCAGTTAATGTTCTCAGCGGCAAAACGGAAGTGGCGGCGATGTATCAGGGGGTGCTCATCCAGTGCGGATGGATACTCCTGTTCTTATGGCTATCCCGTCTAACGTGGCGGATATCTATGAAGAAATATTCGGCGGTTGGGGGTAGCTGGCATTCCATATGTTTAGAACCATGAGAAAATACGCACATTTGTACGGCATGTTCATCAAAAATTGTCTCATTGCCCAGATGGAGTTTCGGGGAAATTTCATGATGAGCCTGCTTGTGGAATCCGTCTACCTGCTCGCCAAACTGTTATATGTGCTCGTCGTGTTCCGCACCGATCTTCACGTAGACGGCATACCGCCTGAAGGGCTGCTTCTATTTATAGGCATGCACACTGTGGTGACAGGAATTTACGTGGGACTGTTTTTCACAAATTTCACGAAAATCCCGGAATATATTAAAGACGGCTCGCTTGATTTAATGTTAACAAAGCCGATTTCTCTTCAATTTATGGCTTCCTTGCGTTATGTCGATCTGGCACTGCCAATCCCTGATATTTTGGTTGGTTTCGTCATGATAGGTATTGGCTGGCATGCCATGGACATACCCCTGACATTTCTCCAGCTTGCCGGGTTTATGCTGCTATTATTCGTCTCCGTTATCATCACATACTGTCTAATGATTATCCCTGCGTTACTGTCATTTCGGTTCGTTCAGACGGGGTCTGCATCAGAAATCGCCCATTCCGCCTGGGACGCCAATAACTTTCCGATGGCGATATACCCGACTTGGGTCCGTCGGATTGGTACCTTTGTCATTCCGCTGTTCCTGATTACCAATTTCGGACCGATGTTCCTGCTGGGGCAGCTCAGCTGGCTCTATACAGGACTGGTGCTGGTCGGTGCGGTACTGCTCTTCATAGCTGTACGATTGCTTTGGAAACAGGCCGTGAAGGGATACAGCAGTGCAAGCAGTTAAGAAGGCTTCTGGGTCATAAGGTAGAGTAGCCGGGTAAAGTCTAAAAACTCAGAAGGGGGAGAAAGAATGAATGCTGTTCAGCTTCCTGTGTTGAGTCCGCCGCTTAAAGGATTTCTGCGGTGGGCTTACACGCTTTCGATTACCAGTGCACATGAGGAAACGATTCCTTGGTATTACAGCAATTTCATTCAGTTGTCCTGCAAGAAAACCTTTCTGGAAGATGGCAGACAGTTTTATATCGATTTTTTCCGGGCAAGCCCAATGAACTGAATTTCAACAATCCATTTCTACTGACATGCTCTGTGAATTATACGATTCTGGAGCATTTGGCGTTGGACGCTTGGCCTCAATTTTTCGCGGATCAGATTCGCAGCGGTTATTATTGCGTCGTATTTTTGGATGAAGCTCAGCTACCGCCAGCGGCGGCCTATCAGAAAGAACCGTTTCCTCATCATCTCTTTCTATACGGTTTTGATTGGGACAAACGTATTTTTGATGCTTCCATGTTCGATCATACAGGAGTTTACCGCAATTTGCAGATTTCGTTCACAGACTTCCAGGATGCTATCCATTCCATGAGACATCTGCTGAGAGAGGGGCTCACGGCAGATCACCACACGTATTTTTACAAATACGAGCCGCATTCCCCTTATCCTTTTGATCGAATCGTAGCGCTCGACCAGCTGCATGATTATCTGAACGGAGAGACCCATCTGAACCGCATTAATTACAATCCTGACCAAGAACAGGCTTTTGGCCTTGATGTCTATGACTATTTACAGATGTATTATGATGCCGTAGAGAGCAATGATCCCCGGCTTGGTGAACGTAACGATGTGAGACATCTTCATGTACTCTGGGAGCACAAAAAAATGATGAGCGAGCGGATTGGCTACTTGGTCGATGAGGGGATCATCCCTTACGACGAACAACTTGTGAATGGTTATCAGGATATAACTACAAGGGCAATGAAGTTAAGGGATCAATACATCCGACATGAAATACGTAAAGACAATGAAATATTTGCAAAGGTAAGACTCCGATTGGAGCAATTTCGAAAGGAAGAGCCTGTTCTCCTGCAAAGACTGATTTCATTTCTCGAAGATTAAATAAAGAAGGCTATTCCTCTGTGGGGAACAGCCTTCTTTATTTATATTCATTGGCTACACGTAGTCATTGTAATCAAGTAATGGCTTATTCGAACTTGAAATCATCATCCGTCAGGGGTTCCACATTCAGTGTGCGAATATAGCCGTTGCCTTTTTTAGAGAAAAAGTCATGCTGCTTAGTATGGGTACTGATTCCATTTAACACAATCGGGTTGACTTCCTCGTCTTCAAATAATGGCTCAAAACCGAGGTTCATCATCGCTTTATTAGCGTTATAACGAAGGAATGCTTCCACTTCCTCGGTCAAATGAATAGGGGTATATAATTCCTGCGTATATTGCAACTCATTTTGATGAAGAAGCTGTATTAAATCAACCAAACCTTGGTACACATCATTCCGCTGTGTTTCATCAAAGCTCGCGTATATTTCCTGGGCCAACACACCCACATATACACCATGAATACTTTCATCCCGCAGAATCAGATCAATGATCTCACCACTGCAGGTGAGTTTGCCTTGTCCAGCTAAATAGAGTGGATAGAAGAATCCGCTGTAAAACAAATAACTTTCCAAAAGTACGGAAGCGGCCATCGCCATATACAAATCTTTTGAAGTTTCAATGTTCATATAATACTGACGTATAACCGTCGCTTTGGTTTGCAGATATGGATTTTCTTCCACCCATTTAAATACACTGTCAATTTCTTCGGTTGATGCCAATGTGGTAAAAATACTGCTGTAGGATTTCGCATGAATCTGTTCCATCATCGCCATAAAGCTCAGTACAGCCTTGCGTTGCAGTCCATCCACATGCTCCATAATCTGCGGCATACCTACACCGCCCTGAATGGTATCCAGAAGGGTTAGGCCTCCCAAAACTTTCATATAAGCGTCTTTTTCTGTATCACTGAGCATACCCCAGGTCTTTTTATCATCGGATAAAGGAATCTCGTCATCGGTCCAAAATTGCATAATATTCTGATTCCAGAACATGAGAGTGAAATCATCATCTGCCCGATTCCAGTTCACAGCTTGAATTGCCGGCATGTTATATCAAACTCCAATCGTAATACCCAAAAAGGGGATTTGTTTATATTGAGCAAGCAATGCATTCTTCCATCGTTAGCTTGTTGGTTCTTGTATAATACAGAGATTTCAACCCTTTATGAGCAGCATACAGGTAGCAGCGAGCCAATTCTCGAGTGGATACATCACTGTTTACATGAAGAATTGTGGAGATTCCTTGGTCCACATGCGGCTGAATTTCCGCAATCAAATCGATCACTTTGAATTGATCCATCTGATACGCTGATTTGTAATAGAAGACGTTATCCTTTTGCAAATAGGGCATCGGATAATACGTGGTTGAATTGGCATAAGTTCGTGTCTCAATTTGTTCTACGATGGGCATTACACTGGATGTTGCATTTTGGATATAAGAGATGCTTGCTGTTGGAGCAATAGCCATGCGATAAGCATGATAGAGGCCATTTTCCATCACTTTAGATTTAAGCTGTTTCCAATCATCGGGCGAAGGAACATCAATTCCGTTAAACAATTGTTGTACTTTCGATGTGTTGGGACGGTAATCCGTGGTCACATAACGATCGAAATATACACCAGTCGCATAGTCGGACTTATCAAATCCATGGAACCGTTGGCCGGTTTGCATTGCAAACTCCATACTTTTCTCCAGAGAATGATAATTCATGGTCATAAAGAAGGTGCGTACAAAATCCTTGGCTTCCGTGCTCTCATAAGCAATCCTGTTTTTGGCTAAATAACCGTGCAGATTCATGGCACCCAAACCAACGGAATGCATTTCGGAGTTGGCTTTGGCTACACCTGGAGCATTGGCAACATGCGTCATGTCGCTAACGGAGGTCAGTGCGATCATTCCCTCATGAACGGATTCCTTGATCTTGCCGCTCTCCATAACATTAACAATATTGAGGGAGGCCAGGTTGCAGCTAATATCTTTGCGGATAATATCCGGTTGACCATAGTCTGTAATTTCAGAAGTCTCCTGAAGTTGGAAGATCTCTGTGCAGAGGTTGGACATTTTGACTTGTCCTACGTTTTTTAAGGCATGTGCTTGATTGGCATTGGTTTTATTAATGATATAGGGATAGCCGGATTCAAGTTGAATCATCGCTATTTTGGTCAGCATATCCCGTGCACTCAACGATTTTTTCTTCTTCACACGATCGTCAGCCAGCAACGTATCATACATCACATCCAGATCCATATCATCCAAATGTGTTCCATACGCCTTATAGACACTATAAGGTGCAAAGAGATACAGGGGCTCATTATCTTGAGCCAGCTTATAAAAACGATTAGGTACAATAAGTCCGATAGAGAGAGTTTTCAGACGGATTTTCTCGTCCGCATTGATCTTTTTACTGTCCAGCAGCTCCATAACGTCCCAACCGAAAATATTATAGTATGCTGCGCCAGAACCTTTCCGTTGACCCATCTGATCAGCGTAGGAGAAACCATCCTCCATCAGCTTGAGAACTGGCGTAATGCCTTTCGCAGCACCTTCGACACCTTTAATGACTTCTCCGCGAGCACGCAACTTCGACAGGTTGACAGCCACTCCACCACCGATTTTGGATAACTGCATACAAGTGTTCAGTACATAGTTTATGGAGTTCAGTGAATCATCCATTTCAAGCAGGAAGCAAGAAACCAGTTCACCGCGTCGACTTTTTCCGGCATTCAGAAAAGTGGGGGTCGCGGGTTGAAGACGCTGCTCCATCATAGAACGAGACAGCAAACAAGCCGTATCAAAATGTCCTTGACCCAGATGAAGTGCTACGGCTGCGACTCGATCCGCATATTGCTCAAGGTATGTTTTTCGGTCATATGTTCTCAACGCATAATCGGTGTAGAACTTGGACGCTGCCATATAGGAAGGAAACTTATACTGATAGCCGCGTGTAATTTCGAATACGGTTCTAACTTCGTCGGTTGTATAGGAAGCATAGAAATCCTCGTAATAATCATGTTCAATCATGAATTGGACTTGTTGATCAATGTTGGCGAATGCCATACTTTTATCTTTGATTTCTTTCATAAACTCCTCTACAGCCTCTTGATCCTTATGTAACTGGAAGAAGCCATTAGAGTCGCGCTTTAACAGCATGTTATTCAATTCAATATGGCGCAATGCGGCTCACCTCCTGTTCAAAATACTCCACATCTCTTTTGGAACCAGATAATTCAAATTTACTGATAACCGGGACGTTGTAAGAAGCAGATATCAAATCTGCACTTTTGGCAAAACGCTCACCCCAGTTACGGTTACCGCTGGCGGCCACGCCAATCAGGTATTCAGAGTTTTTTTGCAAAAAAGAAGACACCTTATCAGGTATCTGTCCAAAACCTGTTGTATATGTCACAAGTACGTACGGTTCATCAATCGTCATTTGATTCTGAATCTGAACAGCCGGCAGTTGAAGCTTGGAAATAAACCTCTTAACATTCCCGGTTATTGAATCATACACAATTAGCACTATCATATCCTCCTTGACAAATGAAAGGTGATCAAAAACAAACACTATATATAGATTATATTATTAATTTTATATCAATATATAGCTTTGTCAAATGCATTTCGGTATCGATTTTGTGAAAAACCTGAGGAATGGGCTCTATTACTAGGTTTAAAAAATTTGGGGCTTAGTAGATATCCATATTCGAAGCCATGATAATTGGTGCATGTGAGAATTGGGATTGTCATTGAGAATGATTAAGGTTGCCGACGATGTCGTAACAGCCGTCACCGGCAAGAAATAGCCTGAACATAATCGTTCATACATTGTCTACAATTCGAAAGTAGATTATCAAAAGGCATGGCTCTATGGAGTCATGCCTTTTAAGTGTGATGAAGGTATGCTGATTACATATCACAAAGAAGTGGAGGTAAAACATGAACGGGACCCTGCCGCAACATAGAATATTAATTGTAGATGATGATGAACGGGTCCGAAGACTTCTTCGAATGTATTTGGAGAAAGAACAATTTATCATCGAAGAGGCTTCGTTGGGCTGGCAAGCCTTAAGTAAGCTTCATCAGGAGTCGTATGCCATGATCATTCTGGATTGGATTCTTCCCGATGTTAAGGGAATTGAAATATGCCATTACCTGCGGACAAACTTCAGCATACCCGTCATGTTTCTGACAGCCAAGTCAGAAGAAGGAAATCGGCTTGAAGCTTTCAAAGCAGGGGCGGATGACTTTGTGATGAAACCATTCAGTCCGAGGGAAGTGGTGCTCCGTATCAAAACCATGATGGCTCGTTATAACGGATTGGTCGAGCCTGCGCCAAAAGATCATTCAGCGAGCGAGGTGCTGATTTCCTCCATTTTAATCAATCCAGCTTCCCGAAGGGTCACAATAGAAGAGGAGGAAATTCATATGACGCCCAAAGAATTTGATTTGCTTTATCATCTGGCGACACACTCGGAAATAGCTTTCTCCAGGCAGGACCTGCTGCGAATTGTTTGGAAAGTGGAGCATGAGGAAGATCTGGATTATCGAACTGTAGATACTCATGTGAAACGGCTGCGTGACAAACTATCCGAGCATGTGCCGAATCGGGAAGAGTTGATTCAAACCCTGTGGGGATTTGGTTATATTCTTCGTTTGCCTCACTGATTCTTATCTTGATATGTAGGAGGAGAATATGTCTTACAAACAAATCAAGTGGATGATTCTGCTCATTCCTACCTTGACCGTTGGACTCTGGGAATATGTACGACATCAGTTTTTGCTACCCTATATATCAATGGATCTGGGCAACTGGCTGACGCCTGTCATTGTATATGTTGTGAGCATAACGTTGTTAACTCGGTTGTTTCTCATGTTGGAACGTATCCAAAAAGAGCTGGAGCATGAGCGTGAAGTCAAAGCCGCATTTGAATCTCGGGAAAAGATGGCCAAGGAACTTCATGATGGAATTGCGCAATCCCTTTTTTTATTATCGGTGAAAGTCGGACGTCTGGAGGAGCAAGCTAAGCAGGATCAACAGCTGGACGATGTGTATTCAATCAAAAAAACGGTTCATGAAGTCAATCGTTATGTGCGTCAGGCCATTGCAGATTTGCGTTATGATCCTAACGTTGATCAAGCCTTGACTATGAACGAATCGGTCACATGGATTGGTCAAATTCGAAGAATTTCCAAAGATATCCCTGTCCGAATTGAACTGGACTGGAGCATCCCGGAGGATGCATTTACTGACAAAGAGAGAGTAGAACTGCTCGCTTGTATTCGGGAGGCTCTTTTTAATATTCAAAAGCATGCATCAGCATCCCAAGCATGGATTCAGGGAAAGGGACATAAGCAGTGCTGGAATATTGCGATTCGAGATAATGGAAAAGGGTTTGAGATGAATCCTTTTGAACGAAAGGATCGATATGGATTAAAAATCATGCGAGAGCGGATGAATGAACTGAACTTTAATATGCAATTCCGAAGGGAACAGGAGCATACCGTTGTCGAATTTTCAAAGGATGGTGAGATGCAATGAGCCATACTCGCGTACTTGTTGTGGACGATCACGCTCATGCGAGAGAAGCCATATGTGAAATTTTATCCATGGATCCCAGCTTCGAAGTGATTGGCGTCGTATCGGACGGTCAGCAGGCGATTGATTATACAGAACAGTGGCTTCCCGATCTGATCCTTATGGACATTCAGATGCCGATCCTGAACGGTCTGGAAGCAACACAACGGATCAAATTGGCCTTTCCTTATGTGAAGATTGTCATGATTACCGTCTCGGATGATGTACTTCACCTTTTGGAGGCGTTGAAGCGGGGGGCTCAGGGCTATCTTCTCAAAAACCTTGAACCGTCCATGTGGCTGGAATATCTTCATTCCATCGTTACAGAAGAAGCTCCTTTGAGCCGTGAGGTGGCATACCAAATCCTGAAGGACGTCTCACTAACGGAGAAAAAAGAGCCTGATGTTCCATTAACCACAAGAGAAAAGGATATTCTATATGGTGTAGCTGCAGGATGGACCAATAAAGAAATCGCTGCAAATTATACGATTTCAGAGTATACCGTCAAGAATCACTTGAAAAACATTTTGCAAAAACTACAGGTTCAAAATCGTGTTCAATTGACACGGTATGCACTGGAGCAAGGGCTTATTACAGACCATAATCGTCTGTAATAAGCTTTTTTATTATATCCGGGCGTTCTTTCTGGTAGTGGAATGTCATTCTTTTTGCTTTTAACTCCAACGACCTCACAAATTGGACACAAAAAGTACAGTTCTATAGCCAGAATGAGCTATATGGTAAAAATTTGTTTTTATGTACACTATGGGCAGTGTGTTTCATGAAGGAGGTTATGATGTTGAACAAACGGATTGTCCTAGGAATATTACTCATTCTGGGTATACTGGCGATCCTATTACCTTATCCGCTTGATGCTGCAAACGCTGCTTCTGGAACAAAAGACGCTATTCCACTCCAGCCACTCATTGATGGTTCTAAACCTGGTGAAGTGCTTGTACTTGAGCCTGGTATGTATGCTGGTCCCGTAAGTATAGACAAGAGTATATCCATTCGAGGGGACTCGTCCGTAACAGTATTGAATACAGAAGCTGAGTCCACGATCACCATTCATTCAGATGGAGTGACATTACAGGGGTTCACGATTCAGCACTTAACGAATGAACCCACTGCGGCGATTCAGGTTGAAGGAGATCGTGCAGAGATCAGGGACCTTGATATTCAGAGTCAAAGTTTCGGAATAGTGCTGCGGGGTTCCCGCGATGGGCTCGTACATAGCAATAACATTTCATGGGCTGGATCAGAATCGGCTTCCAGTGGTCAAAAAGGGAATGGCATTGACTTGTACAATTCCCATCGTAACACCATTGAAGAGAACCAAATTACGGGCATGCGGGACGGGATCTACTTGGAGAACAGTCGCAATCTTACGGTTAAGGGTAACACGCTGCTGCATACCAGGTACGGCATTCATTGTATGTATATTGATGGTTCTTCTGTTGTGGACAATGTGGGAGAGAACAACAGTACAGGGGCCATGGTGATGGGCGTCAAGAATACGGTTGTATCCGGGAATTCCTTTCGTAAACAGAGCGAAAATGTGCATTCACAAGGGATTTTATTGTATGACGTACAGCGATCCTCAATTCATAACAATGTTGTGGAAGGTAATCGTGTGGGCATGAACATTGCCGAATCCTCAGGAAATGAAATTCGCAGCAATGCGGTGCTTCGCAATTTCATTGGTATCCAGCTCGTTCTGGCAGAGGACAACCAGTTTACTAGAAACCAATTTGTTTCGAATGTGATTGAAGCTTCAGCGATGGACAGCCGGAACAATGAGATGAAGGAGAATTACTGGGATTCCTTTCAGGGTCTCGACCTGAACGAGGATGGAATCAGTGAACTTTCCTATGAGATTAATCCTTTCTATGAGCAAGTGGTCAACCGAAATTCGGCTTATCAGCTTTTCTTTCAATCACCAGGCATGCTCTTTATGAGCAGTTTGTTTACGGAAGGCAAGGAAGAGTGGACAACCGACAGATCACCGTTAATGAGCATGAAAGCGGAATCACTGACGACGGAAACAGGTGCACAAGCGGTGAAAGAGACAACTGAGGTTTGGATCATCGGATGTATCCTGCTGGGCATGGCAACTTTTATTATGATCTATATGGGGGGATTACGAAAATGAAAATGAGAACGAAAACAACAACAAGTTTGAAAACAGTCATGGTGCTTCTCTTTGGGGTGCTGTTATTAACAGCCTGCGGAAAAAAATACGAGGCGTTGCCCATTAATGAAGACGTGGATATCTGTGCCATATGCAAAATGCAGGTGAAGGATGATGCCTATGCCACGCAGCTTACCACGAAAGACGGTAAAAATTATAAATTTGATGATATCGGTTGCATGCACCAGTGGAAAGAAGAGAACGGAACAGATAACATCGGGATGGATTTTGTTCGTGACTATAATGACAAGGAATGGATTGAATACAGCAAAGCTACTTATGTATACGATGCTTCACTGCGTACACCCATGGCCTATGGCATCCTGAATTTTAAGGATAAACAATCTGCCGAAGCTTTTGTTACTGAGCAGGGTGTGGGAACGATCATGACCGCTGAAGACCTCGCCTCCCACGACTGGAAACAAAACACAGAGATGATGGATATGATGGGTGAGCATGGCCATTCCGAAGAGGGAATGGGTGAAGGCATGCATGAAGGAACACATGAGGAAAGCGAATCCACGGAAGATTCAGGCCACAAGTAATGGTCAATAAAGATGGTGATCCATGATGGGAGATATGTTGCAAGTCGTTCGACGAGAAATGAAAATGGGGTTTCGCAATCCTTGGGCCTATTCATTTTTGATTCTTTTCTGCGTATTTAGTCTGAGTTTGCTGATCATTAATTCTCAGAATTTTGTAGCAGGATACTCTGGCACGACAGGTTCCATGTTAAATCTTATTCTTTATCTTTTGCCGCTGATGACTCTCTTTCTGGGTTCGTTCTCGTTGACTTCTGAAAAGGAAGAGGGCAGTTGGCAGCTGTTGTCCACATACCCCATCGGCACGATGTCTTTTATCGTAGGAAAATATCTAGGTCTCTCGGTGGTATTAATGACTATAGTTACATTCGGATATGGATTGATGGGACTTCTTAGTGGATGGGTTGGCAGCCCTTTAGATGTGATGACCTACCTTTTGTTTCTGGTATTTTCCTGCGGACTGGTGCTGCTATTTCTGACGATTGCATTGTTCATCGGTTCGTTATCCAAAAATCGGTGGCAAGCGTTAACGATATCCGTATCCGTTTGGTTTTTCGCTGTGATCGGATGGCCGACACTTCTAATCTCCGTACTGGGACTTATGCCTTATCAGTGGGTAAAACCCTTACTCACCGTTCTAACCTTTATCAATCCGGCTGAGCTGGTACGATTGTTTGTTGTGATCAAACTTGGCGGAGGCTCCATACTGGGTCCTGAATATTATCAGTGGGTTGATTGGGTACAACCATCCAGCGGAAGCTGGATTTTTACGGGGATATGCCTGCTGTGGATAGCATGTTCTATTGTGGCAGTCTACGGGATCTGGGAGAGGGGGCGTTCTCATGGATAACGTGGAAGCAGAGATTGTTGGACTGTGCAAATCCATCAAAAAACAACAGATTGTTGAAGATATATCCTTTCGCGTTTCTTCTGGCCATGTGCTTGCCTTATGTGGAGGAAATGGGGCCGGAAAGAGTACTGTGCTGCGTATGATGGCAGGTATTCTTCAACCTACCTCGGGTGAAATCATGGTAAACAAAATGCGCTGGTCCAAGGAACGAAAGCGGTATTCGGAACAGATCGGATATATGCCGGATGATTATCATTTCAATCAGGGTCTGACAGCAGAGGAAGTGCTCCAGTTCTGGGCGGCGCTAAGAAAGGTCCCCAAAGCGCGAGTATCGGAAGTGCTAACCCTGGTAGGCTTGGCCGAGCAAAAAAACAAGCGGGTCACGACCTTTTCCAAGGGAATGCGGCAGCGTGTGTTATTTGCCCAGGCTCTGTTGGCCAAGCCTCCGCTGCTGATCATGGATGAGCCGACGAATGGACTGGACCCCTTCTGGATGCAGGAATTTGCAAATCTCATCAAACAAATCAAGGAGGAGGGACATATGGTCGTGTTCTCCACCCACCAGCTTGAGATTGCAGATGATGTTGCCGATCACATTGTTTTTATGAACAAAGGACGTAATGTAGGAGATGGCTCAACAGAGGACTTTCGTCAACAGTTTGGGTCGCTTCATGCCGCTTTTCATCATAGTCTCGGCTTGAAATGAAGGTGAATCAATTGGGAAAAAAAAGTGCAAAAAAAAGCGCGAGAATAAGACGTTTCATCACAATCCTGATTGGAATCGCTGCTTTGCTGACCGCTGCGTGGGCAATTTACCAAGGGAATTTATCATCAGATACCCAAAGAATCGGTGCTATTGAAATCGGTGCAGTTGCTCCTGAATTTACTGCCGTTAATTCAGCCGGAGAACAGGTGAAGCTCTCCGATTATCGGGGCAAAGTTGTGATGATTAACTTTTGGGCTTCCTGGTGTACCCCTTGTGTGAGGGAGATGCCGATGATTAATCAGATCGCTCAGACATATCAAGAAGACGTGCAGACCCTGTTTGTCAACGTAGGGGAAGCGAAGGGGACCATTCGTGAATTTATGAATAAACAGCAATTCGATTTCCCTGTAATCATTGATGTGACCGGAAAGGTCTCCGGCCTGTATCGCATCACCGGTCTGCCAGCGACCATGATCATAGATCAGGAAGGCATGTTCAGTCACATTTTGCTCGGTGAGTTGACCAAGGATATTCCCTTGCAGCAATGGCTGGAGGACACCGTCCAACAAAAGAATTGAAACCTTGTAAGATTTAAGAACAAAAGAAGCCGCTATATGAGCGGTTTCTTTTGTTTTTTGTAAGCTACAAGAGCCAGAACAACTGCAAACGGTTGGGTTTCGAAAACACCTTTCACCCATAGTGGAAATGAAATGCAATACCACGGTTCTGCCCAATGAATCAATAGCCCCTTTGGGTGCTTTTTACGCTTTTCACCGAGTTGTCGGAAAGAGTTGATCCTTTCTTGAACATTTAGGGACGAAGACGTGTCAGTGATTGAATTGCTCATTCACAAAGATATAATAATTTTAACTATTAGGTCTCGTTCAGAACTTGGTTGGGCAAAGACTCCTTCGTCACTAACTTTGTGAAAAAATTCTCTTTATACATACAACATCGGAGGAGCGCTTTTTAAACCAATTCTGAACCAATGGCGTAGCCGCCCAATCCTGATATTGAAAGTAGTTCAAGGGCTGACTGACCTAATGATTAAAAGCATCAAATCATTGCAAAAATCGAACAGAGTTTGAAAGGAGGCAGTAAAGAATGGCAATTGATACGGTGATGTGGAGCAAGCTGGTGACAGGCATGACGCTAGGGTTCCACGTTATTTTTGCGACACTTGGAGTCGGTGTGCCCCTAATGATCGCTATTGCAGAGTTCATGGGGATCCGTAAAAAAGATCCTCACTACACACTAATGGCGAAGAGGTGGTCACGAGGGTTTGTCATTTCTGTGGCGGTAGGTGTTGTGACCGGCACAGCGATATCACTGCAACTGGCCCTGGTATGGCCGAATTTTATGAAATTGGCGGGGAACGTCATTGCACTTCCGCTATTTATGGAAGTGTTCGCGTTCTTTTTTGAAGCGATCTTCCTGGGCATTTATTTGTATACGTGGGATCGATTCAAAAATCCGTACATTCACTGGCTGCTGACGATTCCGATTGTTGCCGGGGCAGGTATGTCTGCCGTCTTTATTACGACGGTGAACGGCTTCATGAACCAGCCTGGGGGCTTTGTCATGGAGGCAGGCCAATTCACAGCGGTTGACCCAATACAGGCGATGCTGAATACGGCGACGTTTTCCAAGGTGTTCCATGTATTAAGCTCGGCCTATTTGACAGGAGCTGCCCTGTTAGCCGGAATTGCAGCCTTTGCAATGCTGAGAAAAGGGGTATCCGCATACCACAAAAAAGCCTTGAACCTCATGATGGCGGTGGTGCTGCTGTTTGGCGTGCTGAACACGTTAGCTGGAGATGTGTCCGCCAAGTTCTTGGCAGAGCATCAGCCGGAGAAGCTAGCAGCGGCAGAGTGGCATTTTGAGACGGAAAGCGGCGCGGATTTGATTTTATTAGGCTGGCTGAATGCAGAGCATGAAATTATAGGAGCTCTTCACCTGCCGAAACTGCTCAGCTTCCTGGCCTTTAGTGACTTTAATGCCGAGGTAACCGGACTGGAGGAGTTTCCGAAGGACGAATGGCCGCCGCTGCTCGTTCACTACTTGTTTGATTTGATGGCTGGAATCGGATTTACTCTGCTGGCGATCTCGGTTCTGTATTTCCTGTTTGTGTTCTGGAAAAAGCGCAATGAACTGAACAAGTGGCTGCTTGGAATCATAGCCCTGGGCGCGCCAATGGCTTTTCTCGGGGTTGAGCTGGGCTGGTTCTATGCTGAACTTGGACGACAGCCGTGGATTATTCGAGGATATATGCGTGTAGAGGAAGCCGCCACTTCATCACCCAACATAAGAATGATCTTTTTCTTCTTCCTGCTTCTCTACATCGTTCTGGGAGTCATGTGTGTTCTCGTGCTAAGACGTTTGTTCAACAATAATCCGGCAGAAGTCGAGATGGAGAAATGGATGAGGGAAAAGGAGAAGAGCAATCCGACTACAGAAAAGGGTGAAAATGCATGATGAGTTACGAGCTGATTGGCATCTCGGTGCTCTGGCTGTTCTTGTATGGCTATTTAATTGTAGCCTCCATTGATTTCGGGGCGGGCTTCTTTGCCTTTTATGCACGCTTGACGAAACAGGATCACCTGATTAATCGTCTGATCTCCCGTTATTTATCCCCGGTATGGGAGATTACGAATGTATTTTTTGTTTTTTTCTATATTGGCATCGTTGGATTCTTTCCGGACACGGCATATTATTACGGATCAGCACTGCTCGTACCGGGAAGCATTGCGGTCATTTTGCTCGCCATTCGTGGTTCGTTTTATGCCTTTGAGAACTATGGCTCCAAAACTAATATCGTGTATCTGTTTCTATACGGGGCGTCAGGTCTGCTTATTCCTGCTTCGTTGTCAGTAGCGCTAACACTGTCTGAAGGCGGCTTTATCGTGAAGGAGGGTTCGACGGTTTCTCTGGATTTCTGGACGCTGTTTACCAATCCGTTATCATGGAGCATCGTTGGACTGGCGATTGTGTCCGTCTTGTTCATAAGCAGCTCATTTCTGGCCTTTTATGCATCTCGGGCAGAGGATCACTCTGCGTTGAAGCTGGTACGGAACTATGCCCTGTTCTGGAGTACACCGACGATTATTATCGCACTGACTGCATTTATATATTTGGGGCAGCACAATGAGCGACATTTTCAAAATATGATGGATTTATGGTGGCTGCTTGCGCTTTCCGTTGCATTTTTCATGATTGCGATGTGGCTGTTATACAACGGACGCCGTTACGGATTAGCGTTTATATGTATCATGCTGCAATTTTTCTGTGCCTTTTTCGCTTACGGAATTGGTCAATATCCTTATATCCTTGATCCGTACATTACAATTCAAAACAGCGTCACCTCACCAGCGATGGGCTTTGCACTGGTTGTTGTGTTTATCGGTGGCATGTGTATGTTGATTCCTTCCCTGCTCCTGGTCTTCAGACTGTTTCTGTTTGATGCGGACTATGTAAAGGGAAAAAAATAGAGTGAATTTATTTATGCAAAGTGAGGGAGTAGCCTGCCTCATAGGTTCATAGAAAGGAGGAGCGTTTGCATGAAGAGGAAAACAAGTCTGCTTGCTCAACAAATGTCTGGCCAGCGAAAACGTCTCGTGCTCATGGCTCTTATTTCACTCGCACTCGGTATAGCCATTGTGAGTCAGGCCGCACTGCTTGCTGAAGCAGTTCAACGGATTTTCGTGGAGAAAGCTTCCCTCTCGTCGGTCGTCATGCTGCTCGGGTTACTTTTAGCTGCCATGGTCGTACGTACAGGGTTGTCTTATGGGAACGGGAAGGTTGGTTTGCATATGGCTGCCAGTGCCAAGACGAATATGCGGGCAGCCGTGCTGCAACATTTGACCCATGCGTCGATGCCATCAACCCTTCGTGGGCAAACAGGGGAAAGGTCAGCGTTGCTCTAGATGCTGTGGATGAGGCTGACAGTTATTTCAGTCTGTATATGCCGCGTATGATGGAGGCTGCCATCATTCCGATTCTGATTTTAATTGTAACGTTTATGCAGCATGCCAATTCAGGCTTCATTATGCTGTTTACGGCCCCGTTTATTCCCTTGTTCATGATTTTGGTGGGACTAAAAACGAAAAACAAATCAGAGGAAAAATATGCGCAGCTGGCCGAGTTCTCCGGTACATTCCTGGATTCTCTTCAAGGGCTGGTTACGTTGAAGATATTCGGACGGGCACATCGCCAGCAGAAGAAAATTGAACGCAGCAGTCTGGATTATCGTGATGCCACGATGGGCATTTTGCGGATTGCGTTTACAAATACCTTTATGCTGGAATCGATCGTCATGTTAAGTATCGGTATCGTTGCTCTCGAACTGGCAATCCAGCTGCTTGTATTCAAATCGATGTCGTTCCACACCGCGTTTCTCGTGTTGCTGCTCGTTCCCGAGTTTTACAGTTTGTTGAAAAATACGGGAACCGCCTTTCATAGCGGGCGAACAAGTATGGGAGCGGTTCGTAAGGTAGAGCAGATGCTCGAGACAACGGCTGGAGAGAGCAAGTCGGTAGATGGAAAAGGAGGATTAGGTACATCCGATGGAATCGACGAGGTCGACAGCATGAATCGGATGGAAAGGGAGAACGGGATAGGTACATTGCAAATGGACATTTTCAATGACAGTTCCATGCCACCATCCATGACATTAAACCATCTCCGATTTCGATACGCGCTAGAATCATTTGAGCTTGAAACTGGGCGGGTCCAGCTTGATCCGGGAGAACATATTGCCATTGTCGGCAAAAGCGGCTCAGGGAAAACGACGTTACTTCATCTCATTGTGGGTTTGCTGAAACCAGCATCAGGAGAGGTTCTGGTCAATGGACAACCGCTATCCAAGTATGATGAGGCTGCATGGTTCGAACAGGTCAGCTACATTACACAGCATCCGTATATTTTTGCAGGTACATTTGCGGAGAACATTGCGATTGGTGCGGGTCGGAACGTCTCCAGGACTGAAATTGAGCAGGCGGCAGAAGATGCGGGGCTTGCCGAAGTGGCTGCACAATTGGAGCAGGGCTTTGATACCTTGGTTGGTGAAGGTGGCCGAGGTCTGTCTGGTGGGGAAAAACAGCGGCTTGCCTTGGCACGTGCTTTTTTGAAGCGGCCTTCCATCATATTGTTTGATGAACCCACGGTGGGTCTGGATCTGCACACAGAGCAGATCCTGCAACGCTCCATTGCCGCATTGGCAAAGAGGGCGACGATGATTACGGTGGCTCATCGGCTATATACCATTCAACATGCCGACCGCATATTGTTTATGGACCACGGTGTGTTAGTGGATACGGGACGCCATGAAGAGTCTCTGAAGCGACTACCCGCGTATGCGGAGATGATTGATGTTCAACGAAAAGGGGGCTTAGCATGAATGAGCTAGCGATTTTATCCAAAGCATTGATTCAGGAGCGAAAGGATATTATCCTTTCGATTCTAGCTGGGTTTATTGCCGGAATAGCAGGAGTGGCCCTCTTTTCCGCGAGTGGGTATATGATTTCGCAAACGGTCTTTGCTCCACCGCTCTACACCTTAATTGTACTCACCTCAATGGTCAAGCTGCTTGGCCTGCTTCGGGCTGCGAGTCGTTACGGGGAGCGCTTGTATTCCCACAGGGCAACGTTCTCCATGCTTAGCCGTTTGCGTGCATCCTTCTTTGCCCGACTCATTCCTTTAACGCCGGGTATATTGAACAAAAAGCGAAGCGGGGATCTGCTTGCCCGAATCGTTGGGGATGTGGAGAGTCTACAGCATTATTTTTTACGTGTTGCTTATCCACCGATCATTGTGGTCATGGTCTTCTTGGCTACGGTGTTGTTTACTTCAGCCTTTTCATTCTGGATTGCGGGTCTGTTTGTATTAGGCATGCTCACAACGGCATTGGTTGTACCGGGAGTGGTTTTGCTTGGGCAGCGGAAAATACATGGACGTGTTCGCGAGCAACGGGCGCTGCTTTCCACGGAAGTCACCGAAGTATTGTATGGATTTCGGGATTTGAAAGTGTACGGACAACTGGCACAGCGGGAGCAACAGCTTCAGCAGGCTTCTACGGCGTTGACGGTTCAGCAGCAGCGGGCTGCCGGACACTTGCTGCGCGGGCAATCCATGCACACATTGGTTACGTTTCTTATTTCGTGGGGCGTGCTGACGCTTGGAGCCTATCTTATTATTGACGGAGCGCTAGCTGGCGTGTTTCTTGCAATGCTGGTTATGGCCTCACTAACCGTTTTCGAAGAAGCTGCAGCAATGGCTACATTACCCTATTATAAGCAGGATAGCGAGCATGCTGCGAAAAGACTGACGGAAACCATACAGACCTCTGATGTACAGTCTGAGTCTGCGCAGCCCGACGGCGCGTTATCTGGTAATCAGGCGGTATCGCTTGAGCTCTCCAGTGTTACGTTTCAATACGAAGGGGAGTGGAGACCGGCACTAAAGGACATTTCGCTGCATATTTTACCGGGCTCCAAAACGGCAATTGTCGGACCGAGCGGATCAGGAAAATCAACGATTATTGAATTACTGCTTAAACTGCGAACACCCACGACCGGGGAGATCCGTTTAAACGACATTTCGGTGAATGAACTGGATGAGACAAGCATTTGGCAATCGGCTAATGTCGTGCTGCAGCAAAGTCATTTCTTCCGGGGAACGATCCGGGATAACCTGCTGTTGAATGATGAAGAACATTCGGATGAACAACTGGTAGATGTGTTGGAAAAAGTACAGCTACCCAATACATCTTTAACGGATGTAGTCTATGAAAAGGGGAAAACCTGTCGGACGGCGAGAAGCAGCGGCTGGCTCTGGCACGGGCGATGCTTCGCAAGGGACGGTTGTGGCTTCTCGACGAACCTACTTCCTCACTGGATTATGTTACAGAAGAACGTGTGATGAAACACCTCTATGCACAAGCGGCAGAGGATACGCTTCTAATGATCTGTCATCGCCTTACGGGTCTGGAAGAGATGGATCGGATTGTGGTCATGGAAGAGGGAAGGGTAGTGGAGGCCGGCCCCTATGCGGAGTTAATGGAGCGAAAAGGCTATTTTTATGAAATGAAGATGATTGAGCGGCAAATGATCGGAGTATCTGGAGTGTAAAGAGCAAGATATGCACTGATGCAAATGAAAGAGTGTACTTCATCGCAGATTTAACATTCGCCATACAAAAAAATACACTCGCACACGTTTACACTGTTATCACATCGTACGTGTGCGGTTATCCCAGAGCTGCCGGTCGCCGTAGACGTTGTATAGCAGAGAAAACCTGTTGTGGGATACGAGTAGAACGCGAGTTCCAAAATGATGAAATAAATAATTTTTAGTGATCACTTGATTTTTTTTAATGTATCTGATATCGTAAGACCTGTGATTTTGGAAAGCAGATATATCAACATAAATCAGGTCTTTCCAGCAGATAATTTTTGACCACTTCCCCAAAAGGAAGTTAAGGCCATACGGACAGCCGGGTCAAACGCCGATTGGCAACTTATGTTGCCTTATTGATTGAGTTAAAAGCTCAAATTTTATAAGTTGGTTACTTTACAACCAGTGCACCTGCACATCAACTTGTGAAACGGTCAATAAGAGTGGTAAAGGCGAATTATTTGCTATATAGACTCTGATCTGATATTGATATACATGAAGAAGCTTTCCGCTGGAGGAGTTCTTTTGAACTTTTTTAGTTATGGAGACTTTGCGTCTTTTTTATGATGTATATCGACAAGCAAGTGTGATGATGCGCGATTGTGGCATTTTTCACCTTGCTTTTTTTGTTGCTTCAAAACGGGCGAAAAGTGAAAAATGAGAAAAATAATAAAGTTAATTTTTAAAAAAATTCATATTGGGTTAGGAGAATGGAAAATGGGAAAAGCACTAATCATCGGCGCCGGCGGCGTAGCTTCAGTAGCAGTTCATAAATGCGTTCAAAACAGCGAAGTATTCGAGGAAATCTGCATCGCAAGTCGCACGAAATCCAAATGTGACGACCTTAAAGCCAAGCTGGACGGCGGTAAAACAAAAATTACAACAGCTCAAGTGGATGCTGACAACGTTGACGAACTGATTGCCCTCATCAACGAAGTTAAACCGGATATCGTCATGAACCTGGCATTGCCTTACCAAGACCTGACAATCATGGATGCTTGCCTTGCAACGAAAACAAATTACATGGATACAGCTAACTATGAGCCGGAAGATACGGCGAAATTTGAATACAAATGGCAATGGGATTACAAAGAGCGTTTTGAAAAAGCCGGAATTACAGCTCTGCTCGGCAGTGGATTTGACCCAGGTGTTACGGGTGTATTCTCTGCTTATGCGCTGAAGCATTACTTTGACGAAATTGAGTATATTGACATTCTGGACTGCAACGGCGGGGATCACGGCTATCCGTTCGCAACCAACTTCAACCCTGAAATCAACATCCGCGAAGTTTCGGCTAACGGAAGATATTGGGAAAAAGGCGAATGGATCGAAACTCAACCAATGGAAATTAAACGTGTCTATGACTTCAAAGAAGTTGGCGAGAAAGACATGTACCTGCTTTATCATGAAGAACTGGAGTCCCTGGCTAAAAACATGCCTGGTCTGAAACGTATCCGTTTCTTCATGACATTTGGTCAAAGCTACCTTACGCACTTGAAAGCCCTTGAAAATGTGGGCATGACATCGATCGAACCGATCGAGTACGAAGGCAAACAAATCATTCCGCTGCAATTCCTGAAGGCGGTACTGCCAGATCCGGCGTCCCTTGGACCACGTACTGTGGGCAAAACGAACATCGGCTGCATTTTCAAAGGTAAAAAAGACGGCCAAGACAAAACGTACTACGTGTACAACATCTGTGATCACCAAGAATGCTACAAAGAAGTCGGTTCCCAAGCTATTTCTTACACAACAGGCGTTCCAGCTATGATTGGTGCAGCAATGGTGATGACTGGCAAATGGAACAAACCAGGCGTATACAACGTTGAAGAGTTCAACCCGGATCCATTCATGGAAGAGTTGAACAAATGGGGTCTCCCATGGGTTGAAGATTTCAATCCGGTACTCGTTGACGAACTGCCAGAAGAAGCCAAAGAATCGGAGCTCGTTCGTTAAGATGCGGTTTGAGCAATTACCGACGCCATGCTTTGTTGTTGATGAGGGACTAATCGAGAAAAATCTCAAAATCCTGAACGGTGTCATGCAACGTACAGGAGCCAAAATCGTGCTGGCTCAAAAAGCATTTTCCATGACCACAATGTATCCGCTCATTGGAGAATACCTGAGCGGTGCAACGGCAAGCGGGCTGTATGAAGCCCGCCTCGGTCATGAGGAGATGGGCAAAGAGAACCATGTCTTCGCCCCAGCCTATCGTGAAGATGAGATCGATGAAATCCTTTCGATTTCCGATCATATTATTTTCAATTCATTCTCCCAACTGGAGAAATTTAAGGGCAAGGCACTTCAGGCTGGACGCAAAGTGGGCCTGCGTATTAACCCTGAATGCTCGACACAGGAGGGGCATGAGATTTACGACCCATGTGCTCCTGGTTCCCGTTTTGGTGCCAAACAAGAGGATTTCCGCGCAGAGCTGCTGGAAGGTGTCTCTGGACTGCATTTCCATACATTGTGCCAGCAAAATTCAGACGATCTGGAAACGACGCTGAATGCGGTAGAAGAGAAGTTTGGACAATGGCTGCCACAAATGGAATGGATCAACTTCGGCGGTGGTCATCACATCACACGCGAAGATTACGACATTCCAAGACTGGAAGCTTGCATCAAACGCATGCAGGAGAAATATGGCCTGGAAGTATATCTGGAGCCGGGCGAAGCAGTTGCTCTAAACGCGGGCTTCCTGGTCACTTCTGTGCTCGATTTCCACAAGAACGGTATGGACATTGCCATTTTGGATACCTCGGCCACATGTCACATGCCGGACGTGCTGGAAATGCCGTATCGCCCGCCGCTTATCGGTTCGGGAGAAGCGGGAGAAAAACCACACCTGTATCGTTTGGGTGGGCAAACTTGCCTGTCGGGTGATGTAATCGGCGATTATTCATTTGACCAACCACTCAAAACAGGTGACAGATTGGTATTTGAGGATATGGCGATCTACTCCATGGTCAAAACCAATACATTTAACGGCATGCCGTTGCCAGCCATTGCCGTGAAAAGAAAAGATGGCGATTGCGAAGTGGTTCGCGAGTTTGGCTATCAGGACTTCAAAATGAGACTGGCTTAATACTTTTTACAGATATAGCAAGAGCAAAAGGGAACCTGATCACAGGTTCCCTTTTGACGTTTAACATAGGATGGGTTAACGGCTATGTTTATGATTATTCGTTGGGTTTCGAGGCTGCTCTCGTTGCATACGGAAAGATCGGTTCTTTCAATTCAAATTCATAGGTTAATCCATTTACAATACCGACGACGCTTTCGCTGTCATATAATTCAAGCAAAAATCCAGCCATTTGTTCTGCTGTATGGAATTTGGGAACACGGCCCTCATATTCGAACTGGTCTATATCAAAAGATCGTTTTGCAAATTCCGTTTCCGTTGCAGCAGGCGCGAGTACTTTTGCTTGCATTGCTGCATGATTGCCTTTTAATTCTTGTGCAAGTCCTTCCGTAAAGGCACTTACATAGAACTTTGTTGCACAGTAGGTTACTGCATCCGCCACGATCGTATATCCACCACCAGAAGAAATGTTAATGAGCTGTGTGCCCTCTACCTCTGCATAATCACGTACATACAGGGAAGAAAGAATGGTTAATGCTTCTATATTCAGATGAAGCATCTGTTCGATTTTAGGTAGATGTTGTTCACCAACCGAAGCAAAATTTCCGAATCCTGCGTTGTTAATCCATGTTTCGATAGAGTAATGATGGAGACTTTCGTAGAATGCATGGACATTGGCAGCGATGGACAGATCCACCATGCGAATGACGATGTCCAGCTCAGGATCAATTTCAATTACTTTCGATTTTAACTTCTCCAGTTCGTCGCTTCTGCGTGCAGCCAGGATCAAATGTTTGCCGCGAGCCGCAAAAGCCAAAGCTGCTTCATAGCCAATGCCCGAACTGGCACCGGTAATCACTGTATATTTCATGGATATTCCTCCTGGATTTCAGTTCATTATTTATTGTGATATGACTACGTGTTGATTATACTGATTAGAGCTTACTCTAAGTCAAGCGGAATATAGAAGGAGGATCACCATGCATACAATCGGTGAAGTGGCTGAACTACTCGGTATCAGTGCCCACACATTGCGTTATTATGAGAAGGAGCAGATTATCATACCGCTCCGTGATACTAGTGGAGATAGACGATACAACGAATCGCATCTGAAATGGTTGCATTTTGTAATCAAACTAAAAGAGACTCAAATGCCCATCGCTATCATCAAAAAGTACGCATCCTTATTTCAGGAAGGTGAGCATACGGCTGCAGAGCGTTTAAAGTTGCTGGAAGAGCACAAAGAGGCGATTCAACAGCAGATGCACACACTTCAGTTAGCAGATCAGATGCTGGAGAATAAAATTACGGCATATCGAGTATTAATCGGGAAATAATGTAATCTGATCGAGGAACGAGCAGAGCGAATTCAGTGGTTGCATATATGACGATCTATTGCCAAAATAGTGAATTTTGTTATAGACTATTTTTTATGTTTGTTCATCAAGGGGAAAAGGAATGAATCAAAGGAACGTGCAAAAGTCTAACAAGCTGAAAATCATCTCCAAAGTATTGCTGATTATGATCGGGGCTTTTATTACCTCATATGGTCTGGAAGCCATATTAATTCCAAATAATGTATCAGACGGTGGTGTGACAGGTCTGAGTATCGTAGGCTCACAACTGTTTGGTTTACCGTTAGGGATGCTGATTGGTATTATCAATATTCCATTTGTCTGGTTAGGTTATAAACAGATCGGTAAAAGCTTCGCTATTTATTCCATCATCGGTATTGCCTCGTTAGCCGTGGGTACAAGCCTTATGCACCATGTACCTACGATTATTCAAGGGGATACGTTGTTAATTACCGTCGTGGGTGGTATTATCATCGGTTTTGGTATGGGTTTGGCGTTGCGTAATGGTGGGGCATTGGATGGAATAGATATGTTGGCTGTCCTGCTTTCACGGAAATTACCTTTTGGAACGAGTGATTTAATCTTATTCCTGAACATGTTTGTCTTTATTGTTGTTTCAACCGTATTTGGTCTTCAAGGGGCGATTCTGTCCGCACTTGCTTATTACATTGCTTCCAAAGTGATTCATATTGTTGAAGAAGGTTTGAGCGGATCCAAAACCTTTAAAATTATCACAAATCAACCTGAGATCATGGTCGAAACGATTCGCGACCGTTTAGGTCGTGGAGCAACCTATACCGATGCTTACGGGGGTTACTCCAATGAACAATTCAAAGAAATCACTTGTGTAATCAACCGTATGGAAGAAAGCAAGATCAAGGATATCATTCACGAAATTGATCCCAATGCTTTTGTTGTAGTTTATGATGTAGCCGAAGTGAAGGGTGGCAATTTCAAAAAGAAAGATATTCACTAATCCCTAAATATACATAGAAGTCGCTAATATAGCGGCTTTTTTGTTTTGGGAATAGAAGCTATTGTCTCAAGCCGAATCAATAACTTCTACTCCCTGTGGAGTTCTTCATTCCTTGGCAATCCGTAACTGTATTTCCGTCAGAAATTGCTCGGTAATGATCGTATCTCGATTATCAATTTCATAAATTTCAAACGGATCTCCCATTAAACGGAACCCATTTTCGTTGGCATATGCAACGACCTCAAGCATTTTTTCATGACTTTGACGGTAGTTACCCCGATAAAATAATGACAGATAATCGCCAGCTGGCAGGAAATAATCATATTCGATTTTTCCAGAATCGTCAGGACTAAAGATAAAGAAAACGGAGTTGAAAACATCCCGTACACCATGCTTTAATTCCTCAAGTGAGACGGATGCACCGTACAATTGGTTGCCGAAGTCGGGAATGTGACTATTATGCTTTTGATGCAGTTTTTTAATGGCATAATCCATCTCCTCGTCCCGCGTTATACGTGTATTGAGCTGCAGACAAGGCCGATCAGGATACGTTTTGATAGAGTAAACCCCCGTCTGAATGCTGCTTGCGTCAGTCAACACCTTGATTCTGCCCTGGATAATACGCTGCGTAGTTTCGAGCTTGGCGATTTGTTCCTTAATCAGCTCCTGTTCCGTGAATAACAATTCAAGCGTATTTTCGACACTTTGCTGATCCAAATACGCTTTGATCTGTTGCATAGTGAAATCCAACTGACGCAGGTCCCGGATGATATTCAGTTTATACATATCCTGGAGGCTGTACAGCCGATACCCGTTTCCGTCTCGCCGGGGCTGCAGCAGCCCTAATTTTTCGTAATAGCGAAGTGCGTCAACACCTATTCCGTAAAGCTTAGAAATCTCATTGATTTTATAATCATTTTTCATCGTTTTATCCTCATTTGCACTTAGCTATTATATGTGTGCGCGTAAGTTGGAGGCGCGCCATACACTTCCTTATACAGCAATTTTCTAACCATTTCAAATTGTGTCGAGGTCAACTTTGCCGGATAACTCATGATCTGTAATGACAAGTTTTGCTGCCTTACAGCACGAAGAGGTGGTTGAACATAAGAATGATCTCCCAGGTAGAATCCCAGGCGCTCATAAAATCCGATCCTTCTCCGCTTCAGCTCGTCTTCTGGCAATTCGACTTCCAATATAACCGGCTTGGCGGACTGCTTCATGAAACGCTCCATTAAGCGCTTGCCTATGCCGCCTCCACGAATGTTCGGGGAAACAGCGACATGCTCGACGTATCTGAACGACTCGAACTCCCAGCCTGCGAGAAAGCCAATCACTTCATTATGCTCATTCTCTTCTGTGAGAAGGTGATAGCATGAATTGGACAGCAGCTTCTTCTGTTCTGAATATTCCCGATATTCAGCTTCGGGAAACGACTGCTTCATAATTTCAAACACTTGGTCAAACTGTTTTTGCAACATCAACTGAACCACTCCTAATTTGTAAAAGCCATATTTGCGCTACATTCACGATAAACCCTGGTACGATACCAGAGTCAAGCAATATGGCAGAGATCACAATTCCTAAAGTAAGTTTACTTATTACAACTTTTTTTAGTCGGGGTCAAACTCTTTCATTGTACAGACATTGTTTTACTTGGTTCAAAACGTTTCTCTAGACCCACACAATATCGTGATGATACCATCGTAAAGTGCTAGAAAACAGTTAGAATCAGGGGGATTACGTTAGTGGAGCAAATAAAGTACGACAACTTAAAACTGGGAGAAAAGGGAGCAATCATCAGTATTATTGCTTATATTTGTCTGACTGCAATTAAAATGGTCATCGGTTATATGTCTAATTCGGAAGCTTTGAAAGCGGATGGGTTAAACAATGCTACCGATATTATAGCTTCAATCGCGGTTCTTATCGGTCTGAGACTTGCTCAACGTCCGGCTGATAAAGATCATACATATGGACATTGGAAAGCAGAGACCGTTGCCTCACTGGTTGCATCTTTTATCATGATGGTAGTAGGTTTACAAGTGTTATACGAAGCTATGACATCCGTATTCCAGGGGAAAAGCGAATCTCCGGACATCTTCGCAGCATGGACAGGCATTTTCTGTGCCGGAGTGATGTATCTGGTTTACCGATATAATAAAAGACTTGCTTTAAAGATCAAGAGCCAAGCGGTTATGGCAGCTGCAAAAGA
Organism: Paenibacillus sp. 1A_MP2; assembly: GCF_052244825.1. Lineage (NCBI taxonomy): Bacteria > Bacillati > Bacillota > Bacilli > Caryophanales > Paenibacillaceae > Paenibacillus > Paenibacillus sp. 1A_MP2. Next base: position 3,400,529 of record NZ_JBQQCS010000001.1, read on the forward strand.
CAATATTTCGGATGCCTGGGTTAGTATAGGAACAGTTATCGGCATCATCGGTTCCCAATTTGGCCTGCCATGGCTCGACCCATTAACAGCTGTAGCGGTGGGCTTTCTAATATGTAAAACTGCTTGGGACATTTTTCGGGAAGCTACACACCATCTTACGGATGGGTTTGACGAAGAACTCATCAAGGTATACAGAAACACGATTGCCAATATTGATGGGGTAGAGGCAGTTAAAGATTTAAGAGCTCGTAGTTACGGTAATAATGCTGTTGTAGATGTTGTCATTCTTGTACGATCGGATCTGGATCTTCAGAAGGCTCATGATATTTCAACAAATGTAGAGGACGAATTGTTAAGAGAACATGATGTGTACACTGTTCATGTTCACGTTGAGCCAGACGAAGCTCCTAACGAAGCGCTTTTATTATAAAACATGAGCGACACTACAAGGACTTTCCAGTAAACAGGAATATCGTTTTCTCTTCTTGATGTAAGACAGAACAGGTAGCCCGATGGCTACCTGTTTTTTTAGTTGAAAGGGTCTCCGAACATGTCCTTTTGATTCTTCTTGCGGAAACTTCTCGGAGACTCACCAACCGTTTTGGTAAAAAGAATCGTAAAGTAGTTTGGGTTCTCGTACCCGACCAACTTGGAGATTTCCCATATTTTTTTCTTGGTAGAAACCAACAATCGGGTCGCTTCTCCCATTCTTCGTTGAATGAGGTAATGATAGGGGGAGGTACCGTAGCAGTTCTTATACATATGAATTAAATAGTAGAAATCAATATGGAATTGATCAGCCAAGTCCTTCAGCTTAATATGCTGCCTGTAGTTCGTATCCAAATAGTCTTTGATGCTTTCGGCGAGGGTATTGCTCGGAACGATCTCACTTGCTGTGCGCTGATGGTGCGACATCCGATCGATAATCAGCAGAATGGCATGCAGCAGATGATGGGAAATAGAGACGTATCCTTCTTCCCGGATTGAAAATTCATTGAACATGGTCTGCATTAACGAACGGATCTCTTCCGAATAACGGTTGGCACGAACAACTGGTTCACTGCCGGGAGGAACAACCCAATCGCTGTTGGCGCGAGTACCCTCTTTGAAACGAAAGCCACAATAGAAGGTGGATAAAGGGGATTCGGGATCTGATTTTTCCTCGTGAAGTGTTCCTTTGTTATATACAAGAAGATCTCCCTTTTGGGCGGAGTGCTTGATCCCATCAATCGTGAACGAGCCACGGCCGTCATTCACGTAAATAATCTCATGCACATCGTCATGCTTATGGGTTGGAAAACTCCAATGGGGGTTGTCTGCCAACTTCCCAACATAAATAATAATACAATCTTGATCTTCATCCATTGGTTCGGATTCATGGCGTGTATTCATTAATGTCTTCCCTTCAAGATTCTGTGGTGAAATGACAACATGCATAATGTTTTGGAAGAAGACCACAACAACCTTTATTGTCGCTTGGCATGTCTGACAGTACAATTTCACTATTAATAATATGTACTATATAACGATCGGAAGGGATGTGGAAGCAAAATTTGATAGGAATGGATTCTAGTTTAAGAAATTGAAACGCTTGCAACATTAGAGAGAATTGTGAGGGCTTATGCATGACTAGAAAAAGAGAGAATTTACTTATTTTAATACTTACATTCGTTAGCTTTGTATTGGGAACAACCGAATACGTGATTGTGGGCGTATTGAAGGAAATCGAAACCTATATGAAAGTATCGCTGGCTGCCGCAGGTGCGCTCGTATCCGGCTTCGCCATTGCCTATGCGATTGGAACACCGTTTGCTGTTGCATTCTTGGCCAAAATTCCCCGAAGAAACTCCATTTTAATTGGATTTGCAGTCGTGCTTGCCTTGAACGTATTAACGATCTTCTCAACGACATTCTTTTCCCTGATGATTATTCGGATCGTCTCGGCTGTCGCTTGCGGACTTACGATATCGCTTTCGATTTCAATTGCAAGCGACGCAGTCAACCGGGAACGAAGAGGGGAAGCAATTGCTTGGATACTGGGCGGGTTTTCCATCGCCAATGTGCTTGGCGTCCCGCTCGGCACCTTCATCGGACAGCATCTGAACTGGTCCATGACGTTTGTTGTTACGGCCTGCATCGGTGTGATGCCATTCATATTCATGTTCCGTATTCTTCCACGACAAACGATGACCATTGCCGGTTCATTCAGCGACCAGATGGCTCTATTTATGAAGCCTCGCATACTACTGGCCTGTTTGATTCCGGTCCTTGGAAACAGTTGTATTTTTGTGATCTTTACGTATATCACTCCGTTGCTGGGACAGTCCATGGGCATACCCGCAGGTTGGATTAGTGCTGTACTCCTCATCTATGGTGCCTGCAGTATACTGAGCAACTGGATTGGGGCCAAAATAGCAAAGGGAGATTTCTTACCCAAGCTCAAATGGCTTTTCGTTATTCAAGCCGCTATCTTTTTGGGGCTGAGTTTCACCGTATCTCATCTATGGCTGGGATTGGCGTTTCTGTTCCTGATCGGTTGTCTGTCATCCTCCATGAGTGCGGCTTCTCAACTCTATTTGTTTGATGTCTCCGGAGCAATAGCGCCAAATTCCAGACCGTTTGCTTCCACATTGCTTCCCGTAGCGGCAAACGTGGGTATAGCGCTTGGCTCTGGAGTCGGAGGTCTTGCTGTCGATTTGGGTGGTGTAGAGTGGGTGCCTCCTGTAGCTGTGGTGCTCGCTTTATTAGCCTTTGTTATTACAGTGGTGTGCCAACGTTCCATTCAATTGAAGCCGGAAGAAGCAGTTTCCCCTAAACTGGATTACAGCATTCCAAGTACCCATTAGTAGATCCCTGAAGACTGCTCTTTGATCCACGATTATATTTTTTCATAGAGTGAAACCAACATAATCATACATGTTCGAGTATGAAAGTCGCTAATCTAGCGGCTTTTTTTGTTTTTACGGATCAATTGTTTACCCGGAAATTACGGTAAGAATGAGCTGAGCAAATAACGTTTCTTTAAGAACACTCTCTGTTCAAAACAGGAAGTGGAAAGACGGAATTAAAGAAAACGGTTGACGCAGGAAGTGATCCTGTATAAAATGAAGCCGTGATTTAGTAAATTAGTAATTTAGTAAATTAGTAATTTAGTAAATTAGTAAATCTAAAGTTTGTGGATAGGAGGGGGAAATTGTTCAGTTCTTGCCTTGCAGAATGATGAAATAAATAGGGAGCGGCTGCACACGGTAGTAAAAATCTTAAAGGATAAGGGGAATTGAAAATGTTTGCGAATCGATATGTTCGAACCATTATCCTTTCCAGAGTGCTGCTACAACTGGGAATATGGATTCGGAATTATGCTGTGCTTCTTTATGTTTCCGAATTGACACATAACAATCCGGTTGATATATCACTGATTTCGGTTGCGGAATTTGCACCGATCTTTATATTTGGCCTGATTGGCGGGACCTTTGCCGACCGATGGAGGCCGAAGAGAACCATGGTCTGGAGCGATGTGTTATCCGGCTTGTCTGTCGGGGCCGTACTTCTTGCAGTTATGAATGGCGGATGGATTGCACTTCTGATCGGATCATTTGTTTCTGCCAGCTTATCGCAATTTTCTCAGCCTTCGGCGATGAAACTGTATAAACGGCATGTACCCGCCGAACAATTGCAGGGTGTTATGGCGATGTCCCAAACGCTGGTCGCTGTCTTCATGGTGCTTGGACCGGTGATCGGTACCTTTATTTTTATTAAGTTTGGCATTAACGTATCCCTGTTCTTGACAGCAGCTATGTTTCTGGGATCCTCGCTTGTATTATCCTCTCTTCCCCGGGATGTAGAGGAAGCTAGGTCAGGGAATACCGGCAGCTTCGTCAAGGAGATGACCGACGGACTGCTATATATTGGGGCCAATAAATCCTTGAGAACACTGGGATTAACCTTCTCTGCAGTCGGATTAGCATCAGGATTGACTCAGCCGCTTCAAATTTTCCTTGTCATTGAGAATTTGGGACGGGATAAACCTTTTTTGCAATGGCTGGTGATGGCTAATGGGGGGGCCATGTTGGTTGGTGGTGCTGCAATCATCGGAATCTCTAAAAAAGTAAAGCCACAATTATTGCTTTTGGTCGGTTTACTGGTTAATGCTGTCTGTACTGTCGGAATGGGTGCGTCTAAGCAAGTTTGGCTGACTATTGTTCTGCTCGTGATCAGTGGTCTGTTCTTTCCTTGTATCCAAGGTGGAATTCAGACGCTTCTTATGCGAAACACGGAGGGGGCATTTATTGGCCGGGTATCCGGAGCGATCATGCCGATTTTTATGGGAATGATGGTAATTGGCATGTTTATCTCCGGATATATCAAGGATACCTTCTCCTTGCTTAGTGTATTTATGACGAGTGGTGTTTTTGTGGTTATCGGAGCGCTGTTACTGCTCCCTATTGTCAAGGAAAAGGAGAGAGCGACATGGATATGAATAAGCGCAAGGAGCTGCTGGAGGAATACAAGCAGATCAAGACTTATATGGGCGTAGCCCAAATCAAAAACAAAATAAACGGTAAAATCTATATTGACAGCTATCCCAACTTGAAAAACAAATGGTTCACTCTGAAAATGCAGCTGGATCAAGGGAGATTTGCAAATCCTCAGCTGCAAAAAGAATGGAGAGAATTTGGAGAAGATGCATTCACTTATGAGGTTCTGGAGCAGAAAGATATCGATAAGGTGACGGATATACGCTGGGAACAAAAGCAGCTCCTGAAGTCTTGGCTCCAAAAGTTACAGCCCTATGGAGACAATGGCTATAATAGACCTCCTAAGGATTAAAGGATGATGCAGTTATTGAGGTTTGACTAACGATGAAAATCAAGATAAGATGAAACCGTCGTTTAGTAAATTAGTAAATAAGTAGACGGAATGAGGGAATAAAATTGAAAATACCTACAACGTTAAAACATAAACCGGTTATCGTGTCGGATAATTATGAGAAGGTTGACGGCCGAATGGCTGGGAATACCGACGCAAAGGGTCTTTCCCTGGGATTGGCTCAGTGGAACGACAGAGGAAAGGTTGATATTTCAGCCAAGGTATGGAGGTATACCGGAGAAAAATGGTCAAGACAATCCGAGGAACTGCCTCTCCATCGCGTGCTTGATTTGTCCATCCTCATTTGTCGGTCCCTGGAACATTTTCGCGAGGCCTATAGATATGAGCATTTGTATGACCCAGAGCAGCCTGTCATTGATCGGGTTGGCCTGCAAGGAGATGCGATGTCTGTGGAGATCTGTACGGACAATGAGAGAATTAATGAAGACATTAAGCTGTTTAGCCAAGCGCTTAGTGATGATGATGAAATGATTGGTGAGCGTTTACGCACATTATCCAAAATATTAAAGGATATGGGTTATTAAAAAGAAAACGTACACAGAAGTGGATTGATCAACAAAGACCTAAACGGCTAAAGCCGTTTAGGTCTCTTTATTATGTTGAGCATAATTCAATCAATTGGCGATGAAGTTTCCCATTCTATGATTTTTATGAATCTCTTCCGTTCCAGCATTAAGGGCAGTCCTGTAGTAGGCACGCTTATGTTCAATCACTTCCATCGTCTTTCTAAGTTCTTCCATTTGCGCTTCCACATTAGCCTTGCGTTCTGTGAACATGTCATATCGCTCCTGTAAGGTGGAATCTCCCTCGGAGCACCATGCAATAAAATCCTTGATATCCTTAATCGGCATTCCGGTAGATTTCAGACATTGAATGATCTTTAAAAAATCGATGTCGGATTCTTTAAAGTTTCGTGCTCCGCCAGGGGTTCGTTCAACAAAAGGCATGAGTCCTTCCTTGTCGTAGTAACGCAAGGTATATACGGTTAGATTCAAATCTTTGGCAACTTCGCTAATCGAATATGACATTCATTTTCCCCTTTTCTTACTAGTATAGACTTCGAGCTAACTCTAGGATCTTTCGGAGATTCTATCATGCTGTATGTGGGATGTCAAAGTTTCTAATGACATTTGACCTAGAGTTAACTAGAGGGGTTAAGATCGTATTGTAGGAGAAAAGCAGGGCTGAATTCAATGGAATTCAAGCCAAGTCATGACTTGTACCCTATGAGCGTGACTCTCTTGGAAGAATGATAATCTTAGGAGGTTTTTAAAGATGATAACTGCGAAAGCACGAGCTGTTGACGGTCCGGACCAATTGTTTCGGGCAGCCGAGATTAAACGACGTGATCTTGATTTGCACGATGTCCTGATCGAAATTAAATATGCAGGCATATGCCATTCTGATATTCATACTGCTCACGGCGAATGGGGACCCGTAAACTATCCGCTCGTTCCTGGACATGAGATCGCAGGATTTGTCACAGATGTAGGAGCTGAAGTTTCAAAGTATAAGGTTGGTGATCGAGTAGGGGTCGGATGCATGGTTGACTCTTGTGGCGAATGTGAAAACTGCCGCCAAGGTGAAGAGCAGTACTGTCTCAAAGGAAATATTCCTACCTACGCGGGCGTTGACAAGTATGGCGAACCCACACAAGGCGGGTACTCCACTCACATTGTCGTAACAGAGGACTTCATCGTCCGGATTCCTGACAATATCGAGCTTGATGCAGCTGCACCGCTGCTTTGCGCAGGTATTACAACATACTCGCCGCTAAATCGTTGGGGAGCTGGTCCTGGTAAAAAAGTAGCGATTGTGGGTATGGGTGGACTTGGTCACATGGCTGTCAAAATTGCACACGCTATGGGTGCAGAAGTAACTGTACTGTCACAATCTTTGAAGAAAAAGGATGATGGCTTGCAATTCGGGGCAGATCATTATTTCGCGACAAACGAACCGGAAACTTTCGACAAACTTGCCGGGTATTTTGACCTGATTATTAACACCGTAAGTGCGAGTATCGACATCAATGCTTACTTCTCACTGCTTACTCTGGATGGTACTCTGGTGAACGTGGGTGCTCCAGGGGAGCCGTTGTCTGTAAACGTGATGTCGCTCATCGGACAACGTCGTTCGTTCGCAGGCTCATTGATCGGAGGCATTCGTGAGACTCAGGAAATGCTGGATTTCTGTGCAGAACACAGTATCGTTCCTATGATCGAAGTCATCTCAGCCGACCAAATTGATGAAGCTTACAAGCGTGTGTTGGTATCGGATGTGAAATACAGATTCGTCATTGACACGAGCACAATTTAAGTCAATTAAACTATAAGTAAAAAGAAGAAATCCAATCGCTCATAACATGGCGATTGGATTTCTTCTTTTATGGTGAAACAAACTGAAAGAAAGAGCTAAAGGAACATGCAATTTTTTAATCTGAAACGACGAATCCATCAAAGTTCTCAGGACCAACACGGATCGTACCCAACAAGTTGGAGCTTACGAATGCAGAGTATGTCAATTGAGGGGTAATTGGAGGATTGAAATCATCCGCAGAGAACGTAATAACTTGAGGCGCCAAAACACTCAAACTAAATGTGGAAGTGGCTGAGTATATTACAGGGTCAGTCGGCAAAGTACCTCTTACAATAGTAATCGTTACGCCGACAAGAGCTAATGGCAATTGTACAGAAACCGTCCCCTTAAATTGAGCTCTAGGGTTAGTACCTGCGCCTGCTGTCTGAAGACCAATTTGACCAAACAATTGCGGCGTGTTAATTACGAGGATCGGAATAGCAATCGAGTTAGCCAAACTTGCGTTTTGCGATGTTCTCGCATCAAGAAATGTTGTCATTGAATCTACCTCCTAATCAATGGAATAGAATAGTATATTCGAGGGTTATTAGTATGCTTGGACTTCTGGATATAATCAAAAAAATTGCATTTTAATAAACGAATAGGCAAAATTTCAGATAAATACAGATCGATGAAAATTAGAGAACATGAACAAAAACGCTTTAGGGAATGAACCCAAAAGCGTCTCTAATGTTATTTCTTTATAAATAAATATTCACCCTTTGACTGCTCCTGCCGTAAGTCCGCTAACGATATATTTCTGACCAAACAGGTAGAGGATAAAAACAGGCAGTGAAGTCAGGACAAGGTTAGCAAAAATCAAATTCCAGTCTCGGCTGTATTTACCGTAGAAATTGTAGATCGAAAGCGGCATCGTCCACGTTGAACTGTTCGTAAGGAAGTATACCGGAATCGTGATATCATTCCATACCGACATAAACACCATGATTGCAACTGTTGCGTTTACGGGCAGGATAAGCGGTGTAACGATACGGAAAAACACCCAAATACACTGGCGCCTTCCAGAAACGCGACCTCATCCAGCGCTTTCGGGATGGTTTTGATAAATCCGCTATATAAAAATACGCTGAAAGCGGTATTTAGTGCTGCGTAAATCAGAATGACACTTGATATGCTGCCGTAAAAGCCCAATCCCTGCACGACCCGAATCGTCGTAATGATGGACATCGGTGCAATCAGTCCCATGAAAAAATACATATATATTGTGTTTGAGACTCTGGTGTCTCGGCGTGCCAGAATGAAAGAAGCTGCTGATGAAGCAACTATGTTGATGATGGACGAAATGCCCGTAATCCAGATGCTGTTCAGGAATGCCCTGGACAGACCACCCTCTTCAAATACCCGGACATAGTTTGAAAATTGCCATTTATCCGGCAAGCTCAAGGAGAAGCTGAGTACTTCAGCGCTCGTTTTGAACGAACCGAGAATCAGAATCACCAGAGGCAGCAGAATGAGTAAAGAGGCGAGGAGCAGAAATCCTTCAACAATATAGTTGCGAATAGCGAGTTTGCGTGTATATCCCATGTTATTCCGTAACCTCCTTACGCCGCATGAAAATCAGTAGCGGTATAGCAATAATCGTGACAACCACAAACAGGAGGGTATTGACTGCGGTACCAAGTCCCCAATTCCCTTCACCGAAGGAGCGGAGAATAATCGTACCCACAACCTGTGAAGCGTTGCCTGGACCTCCGCCGGTCATGACATAGACTTCCGAGAATACTTTGAGTCCGCCAATCAGTGTCAACATCAGATTAATATTGATGGCTGGCAGCAATAGGGGCAGCGTAATTTTGAAAAAACTTTTCCAGGAGCTTGCGCCGTCAATCGTCGCCGCTTCATAATTTTCTTGTGAAATGGATTGCAACCCAGCCAGATAGATAGCCATTTGGAATCCGGCGCTTTGCCAGATGGACACGATGGCAATCGTCCAGATGACAAGGGAAGGATTGGTCAACCAGGCCTGACTCAATGAATGTAATCCAACCGCCTCCAACACGCGATTGATCGTACCCTCCGTGCGCAGCATGGGTGTGAACAGGATGCTGATGACAAGAATGCTCAGTATGGAAGGGGAGTAGAAGATGGCGCGCAGCAGGTTCTTCGTTTTTAATCTCATATTTAGGGCCACGGCCAGCAGCAGGCCAATAATATTTTTGCCAGCAACTGTAACAACGGCGAAAATCGCCGTATTTTTAAGCGCCAGGATAAGCGTTTTGTCCGAGAAAATTTTCTCGAAATTGTCCCATCCGATAAACTTCAGATCAATTCGATCCAGACGCCAATCCGTGAAGGAGTAGTAGAAAGCAGCAATAGCCGGGATAACAAAAAAGATGGAGTAAATAAGTAGTGCCGGAAATACCATGTAATACGAATATAAATTTTTTGCCCTTTTCATGTCTCACGCTCCGTTATGGCTAGGCAGCACATCATTCAGGAATGACCTGCTGCCCTGTATTTCACTTCTTAGAAACCGGAAACGCCTTTATCCTGCATCAGTTGACTGAACTTCTCATCCCAGGATTTCAATACTTCCTCCGGTGTCAAACCGCCAGCGAATTGATCCTGCAGTAACCTGTACAACTCGCTGCGATCTACCAGCATGTAAGCATCCGTGGTCAACACGGTTTTCTTCGGCAGGATGTAATTGTCGACGATATCCTGTTTGTATGCAGGTAACTCTGGTGTCGTGACGTCGCTAAAATTGGATACATAACCTTTGGAATCGACGATTTGTTGTGCGATCTCTTTGGAGGCGATAAAGTCCAGAAACTGTTTGGCTTCCTGCAGATGCTTCGCTTTCTTTGGAATGAACAGTTGTCCTCCAAGCGGACTTGCACCCAGTTTGGCATCATCGGAGGACGGAATTGGGAATACGCCGAGTTCCATGCTTGGATCCTGCTGTGCTACGCCTTCGATTAACCAGTCTCCCATAAACATCATCGCAACTTCTTTGTTCAGGAATTTGCCAACCGCCATGTCGTAGCTATCGCTAAGCACATCCGTGTTCGTATACCCCTTGGTGTACACTTCGTATTGCTGCTCCAAAAATGTTTTAAACTCGGGAATATCGGACCATTTCTTCTTGTTGCTGTTGAGCTCATCAAAAAAAGTCGGATCATTTTTGGCTACAAAATCGGCAAATGCTGCTGCAGGCCAAATGTTCGCAGCCCAAGCATCTTTGTAGGGCATGAATACTGGAGTGATGCCGCTGGCTTTGATTTTTTCACAAATGGCCAGAAACTGTTCATAGCTTGTCGGAATGGACAGACCCAGGTCGGCAAAAATCTGTTTGTTGTACACGACTCCTTGCATGCCCGTGTCCTGACTGACATGGAAGCTGTAGACATGGCCGGCAGCGGAGAGCACATCCTTGTTTACAATTCTGCTGGCCCAGGACTCGTTATCCAGAATTTCGAAATTGCGTTCAAGATTCAGGTCCGTAATCGCGCTGGCCAAATTGTATTGAATGATATCGGGCGTTTCGTCTACAGCCAGCTTGGTTTGCAGCACGGTCGTTGTTTGCTCAGCCGGAATGAGCTGCAGATTGACAGATATGTTGGTCTGTTTTTCAAACTCATCGAGAACATCCTGCTGAATAAACGCGGAATCCTGAGAGCTCTTGGAAATAGCCAGTTCGAGTGTGACCTTGGCGTTCTTGCTGCCATTGCTCGTAGACGTACCAGAATCCGTACCTCCTGATCCGCAAGCGGTCAGCGAAATGGACAACAGGCTGGCCAGAACAATGGATGCTGCTTTTTTTCTTTTATGCAGTTTCAATGCAAATCCCCCTCTGAGACATTTAATGAATCCGTTTACAAGTCCAATTATAAAATCCAATTCTACTCCGGTACATGTCTGTGCTTGAATGTTTATGTGTAAAATCCTGAACTTGAAATCGCTATCATTTCATTCAAACGCATGCTACAGTTAGACATGATGCAGACGAGTTACACAGCATGACAGGACAGGAGGCTACACGAAGAATGATTAAACTTATACATAAAGCAACACAATTCAGTTTGCAGACCAAAGTGTTTTTGACATTTCTGGCTCTGCTTTTGTTCGTGTTAGGCTGCTTCATCGTATATGTGAACCTTGTCGTTATCCGCCCGCTTACACAAAAAACGGAGGAGGACACACGTATCACTGCTACAAAGGTACGTGAACAAGTTGACTTGTACGTAGAGCAGCAAAACCAGATGTCCCAGCGTATATTGTCCAATAAGGACATCTTTGCAACGATGGACAAGAGTTCCTTGGCTCCAAGTAATTATGAAAGACTGAAACAAATCAGGAAACTAAAAGATATCATGTTCCAGGCGATCGGCCCCAGCATGAACATCAAGGACATGTCCATTTATGATAAACAAGGTGTACTGCTCACATCGTATATTGGTTCAGGACATGCTCCAACGATCCTGAGTACCATGCTGGAAAAAAGCAGGAGTGGACGAGAATGGAACGGGAATGGTTATATCCTGCTTCGACAGGCAGACGTCATCTCATTTGTCCGAACAATAAACGATCAGAATGGGAAGCTGTACGGATACCTTAGTATTCAAATGGATCAGGCTTACATTCAAAAGCTTACGGAAGGAATTACAGCAGGGGATGTTTTTATTCTAAACAAGCAAGGGGAGCAGATGACCGGCTCCGAAGTGAGAAAGCATGCCTTAGAGTGGACGGAGCCATTATCCGACGAGGGACTGGCAGTTGATGAACAAAATAATTATGTGACACATGCCACATCTCACGAAACGGGTTGGATTACTTTTATCGTAACACCGAAAAATTCAGTGTTAGGCTCGATTCATTCTGTACAAAGCATGTCCATTCTGCTGATTACAGCGTTAATGCTCATTTCTTTTGTGTACATTTTCTTCTCCACGCGCAACCTGCTGCTTCCGATTCGCAAGCTTCGCAGCCAGATTTGGCGCATCAATTACAGCAATATGAAGTTGAAAGTAGAGGATCGGCCCAAAAATAACGACCTGCTCCTGCTGAATGAAGCTTTTCAGGATTTGATGGAGCGATTACAGGAGTCCATTGACCGCGAGAAAAAGGCATTACATGAAGAAGTCACCGCCAGGAATTCCGCCCTGCAAGCTCAGATTGCTCCTCATTTCCTTCATAACGTCCTTTATTTGATCAGCATAGCTGCTCAAGAGGGGAAAACCCGGGTCGTGTCTGACATGTGTAAACATCTATCAGACAGTTTGCGTTATATTGTTTCATCCCCTTATGCACATGTGACAATGGCTGATGAGCTTGAGCATACGAGACATTATTTGTCGTTGGTACAGCAGAAGTATGAAGAAGATTTGGAGTGGAACATCCATGCTGATGAACTGGCGAGTGAGGTCCGGCTACCTCGGCTGGTGATTCAGCCTTTTGTGGAAAACTGCATTGAGCATGCTTTTTTTAATATTACACCGCCTTGGCGTATTCAAATTACCGTGAAGCAGTATAACGGATTATGGGCTTTGGAGATCAAAGATAACGGAGAAGGCTTCCCGCCAAACAAAATAAAAGAGATTTTATCCAATATCCAGAAGTCCGGTACCGGAATGAATCAATCCCCCGATCGCCAAACCGCACTTGGCAGCATGGGGATCGTCAATAGCGTTAATCGGCTTAAACTGATGTACAGCAATCGGCTAATTTTTAACATGTACAACAATCATGCTGAGGAGGAAAAGGGGCAACCATTCAAATCATCGGCTCAATGACGAAGGATTTTTACTGATCACAGGAGGAGCAAATTATGTATAACATCATGATTGTTGAGGATAGCAAACCCATATTACGCAATATTAAAATGCTTTTGGATAAGCTGAATTTTCCAATTCACGTGGCGGTTACGGCTACGAATGGGAAAGAGGCGCTGGCAGTGCTCCAGAAGGAAACAATCGATCTTCTGTTGACAGACATTCGGATGCCCAAGATGGATGGTTTATCCCTCATTGAGCAAGCGAAGCTCGCCCAGCCGGAGTTGAAGGTCATACTCATCAGTGGATATAGTGATTTTGAATATACGCGAAAAGCATTAAATTTACAGGTGTTCGACTATTTGCTGAAACCTGTTGAGCCAGAGGCGCTGGAGGAAGTCATGGGCAGAGTTATTAAGGAGCTTGATCAATTGAGGTCAAGGAACGTTCATCAGTTACAGGAGATCGTTGATTCCCATAGCTATGCTGAACTCAAGCCAGGAGAGAATTTTACTTTTTTTGCCCAAATGATGATCATTGTACGCAGACAGCCCTTCACCCGGGAACGGGAACGATGGGGACAAAGGGCGTTACAGGCTTCTTTGGAGGATTTTTTTGCTCCACGTTCCTGTAAAGTATTTCAGAGCCAAACTCCGCATCAATTCATCGTTTTTGTGAATAAGGGGATTGTTGATTTGTATTCTTCTGTACATGAATGTCTCGAATCGTTAAGACGCCATTTGGCTGTACAAGGTATGGATACAATCATCGGGGGACAAGGGGTAGGGGCTGAAACCGTTAATTTGCCCGAGCTTTACCACCAAATTTCGTCCATTTTATCGACGCATCAGCGACTGAACCATGGAATGGTGCTGGACAGCGGAAATCCTGTGTCTATGGCAAGATCTGAGGCAGGCTCCCTGAATAACATATTGGAATCTGATTTTGTCCACATGATACAGGCTCACCAGAAGGAACGGTTTGCCCTTAAGCTGTCTGAGCTGATGAATCGATGGACAGAGGAAAACGTTCATGTAAAAGAAGTGGAACGATTTATCAATTTAGTCGTGGATACGTTCGCACATTTGAATGAAGAGCAGGGGGCGGGATTAGGCTTGGTCTGGATCTTAGAGCAAAAAAACTATTTGATGAAGAAACATATGCCGATTTCTGCCGTGAATTAACGGAATGGATCGGTCAATGTTTTGAAATGCTTCAATCCCATGATCGGAAGAGCAGAGAAGTTCTGTTTGAGCAAATGGATGAGTACATCAAACGGAACAAGTATACCCCAATATCCATCAATGACATTGCCATGAAGTTTCACGTCAGCCCCTCTTACGTTAGCAGAGTGATTAAAAACGTAACGCAAGTCACGTTTGTTCAGTACTATACGAACCTTAGAATTAAGGAAGCATGCAGACTTATGGAGAGTCAGCCGGAGATGAAGTTTAAGGAGTTATCAGATCTGTTATCGTTCAGTGATCAGCATTATTTCTCCAAAGTGTTTAAGGAATACACAGGACTTAGTCCGACAGAATATAAAGAAAGACTGCTTAAATAGTCCGTTCAAGGAAAAAGGTATTCAAATTCCGAAAACGTTTACCAACTATTTCAAGCTGTCTGATTTCATTATTTTATGTTGCAAACTATACAAAATTAGCGTAAATTAAGGATATAATAATTGTTGTATTTGCAACAAAATATTCTAAACAAGCTATTGATTCATAGAAGGAGCGATACATCATAATGACAGTGGAAATAAGAGCGTGCAGTCGCGAGGATTTACAAAAACTACAAGAGATTAGTATAGAAACATTTAACGATACATTTAAAGATCAGAATTCTCCTGACAATATGAGAGCCTATCTGGAAAGAGCATTTAACGCTAAACAGTTGGAGGCTGAATTATCCAATAGCTGTTCAGACATCTTTTTCGTCTACTATAATGATGAACTTGCGGGATATTTGAAGCTGAACAGGGATGAAGCTCAATCTGAAAAAATGAGTGATGCATCACTTGAAATTGAGAGAATCTATATCAAGAAAAAATTCCAAAAGCATGGACTTGGTAAATATCTGTTAAATCAAGCCATAGAAACCGCATTGGAACACAATAAGAAGAGAATCTGGCTCGGGGTATGGGAAAGAAATGACAATGCCATAGCTTTTTATCATAGAATGGGGTTTGTTCAAACGGGATCGCACTCTTTTTATATGGGGATGAGGAACAAACAGATTTCATTCTGGTCAAAACACTCTAGTCGTCGTACCGATTTTAAAAAATGTAGAGATCGTTTATAAATAGCTTTCTAATAGGTAGTGGTCAATGCACGCAAATGGTCGTATATTAAATATAAGTGGGTCATGTGGATGAACACAGATCCACTTGTGCATTGATATACGATTCTACATAGAAGGACGGGGAAATATGGACTTTAAACCGCTTGCTTCATTTATTGACCGTATCACAGCATGGAGAATTCCATGGGCAGAGGTGCTTGTGATGCATCAAAATGATACCGTTTTCCGTTACCGTAATGGTTACGCCAACCTGGAGGAGCAGACGCCTATCGGCGAAGATGCGATCATTAATCTCTACTCCATGTCAAAAATCATGACCTGTGTGGCAGCGCTTCAGCTCGTTGAGAGAGGGCAAATGCTGCTGAACGATCCAGTGTCCGATTTTCTGCCCGAATATGCCGAAATGACGGTAAAGAAAACATTACCGAACGGCGAGATCAGACTGGAAAAAGCGACAAGAGCGATTACGGTACGCGACTTGTTTACAATGACTGCCGGATTCTCCTATGACATTGGCTCACCAAGCATTCAGGAAGCTGTGCAGAGCACCAACGGCAAACTACCGACACGCGATTTCGCGAAAGCGCTCGCCAAGGAACCGCTTCTGTTTGAACCAGGTACGCAGTGGAACTACAGCATGTGTCATGATGTCCTCGGAGCTTTGGTGGAGGTTGTAAGTGGCAGACGCTTTGGAACGTATCTGCAAGAAGAAATTATCGGACCGCTCGGCATGAATGATACGGCATTCGACCTGAACGCTGAGCAGCAAGCACGCTTGATCCCGCAGTACGCATACAATGATGAGCTTGAGAAAGCCGTTCGGATGGATGGAAACGGATTCCGGGTAGGGACTGAATTGGAGAGCGGCGGTGCCGGACTATTATCCACTGTCAGCGATTATGCACTGTTCCTGAACGCACTGACTGGACGTGGGACCAGTCCGGAAGGCGTGCGCATTCTGTCAAAGGCTTCAGTGGACCTGATGCGCACGGACCATCTGAATGATCTTACCCGTGGCGATTACTCCTGGGATCAAATGGGCGGGTATGGTTATGGGCTGGGTGTACGTACACATGTCTCCAAGTCGCGCAGCGGCTCGTTAAGCCCACTTGGCGAATTTGGATGGAGTGGGGCTGCCGGCTGTATGGCCATCATTGATCCGGACTCCGAGCTCACCGTCATGTATGCGCAGCACCTGCTGAACAGTCAGGAGCCTTACGTTCAGCCCCGGTTGCGAAATGTCGTTTACTCTTGTTTATAATGCGGAAAATTGAAGTCGTAATACACAAAAAAGTCGCTATCTTAGCGACTTTTTTTGTGTTTAGGGAGTTAGTTCTTGTCCAAATCAAAGTGGGTAATCTCCATTCGTTTGCACAGAAGAACACATTATTTTAATGAGGTTACTCGATTGACCATATAAATACCGATCGACACGAACAGCAATGCGATCAGATTTTTGAGTTCCATAATCGTTTCTCCCAGAAATAACGCCGATAGCAGAGTGCCGAACACAGGGATAAGAAAGTTATACACCGATACTTTCCCCACTTTGTTGTATTTCAGAAGCAGATTCCACAAGCAAAATGCAGCTGATGAAAGTAACACTAAATAAATCAGGATTCCCGTTGATTCAAATGTAAAATGTGTAACCCTGCCGCCAAGCAGGAGGCCAAGTAGAGTGAGTGCCAGTCCGCCGACAAACAGGCTAACTCCGGTAATAACCAGGACGTCGATGGAGCCGGTTAAATGTTTTGCATATATGGCTGTAATGGAAAAAATAAGAGCTGCAATAATAACGAAACCTTCACCTGTGAGAGAGAAGGAGAATTCCAACAGATCGGAGTGAAAATTAACAATAATTACGCCAATAAATCCTAGCAAACAACCGACTATTTTATTTTTGCTCAGTTTATCATTTTTATATAGAAAATGAGCTAGAACAACACTGAAAAAGGTCGTTGTCGCATTCATAATCGATCCTTTGACACCTGTTATATTGGCTACACCTACATAAAAAAACATATACTGCAGCCCCGTTTGGAACACGCCAAGTAATATTAAGCTTGAAAATTGCCGTCCAGACAGCTCAAATTTTCGTTTAGTCATAACACGAAACAAGAACAGAAGCAGTAATCCAGCTAAAACAAATCGGTAACCCGCAAATACAAATTTTGATGGAATATCTTCTGACAGGATGTCAAAAGCAATATATCCAAGCTTAATAAACGGGTAGGCACTTCCCCATAACAAGCAACATAGACTTGCAACTAGCGTTACAAATAATGGGTCGCTAAATTTGATTGGTTTCTCCATTGCTTTTATCTCATTCACTTTCAATCTTCTCCTCGCATGATATGTAAATGTGTATGGGCTCATCGCACCTCACTGACCATATCATAAACTGCCAGTAGCTGTAACAAAAAAATGAAATTCCATTTCATAACAAGACTAAAAGGCTTATTCCTTCGGAGAAGATTTAAATAAATCAGCTGCGCAAACACAAAAGTGGGAACAATAACTGCCGTACCGCTGACAGCGACCATGAGCATACCTTGACGCACTACTTCGTAATTCAGATTGACGCCGATTACGGCATTGGCTCCCATCTGTGAGGCTTGCTGTGTCATTATAATCAAATCGTTTCCTCCTAAAACAAAATAGATTTGCCGCGGTTTCTCATTTCCTATGCTAACAGCGTTACTGAAACAGAGCCTAAACGCGTTGATGAACAAGCGCTTAAGATTGCTCAACCTGTTTAGGTTCTGTTAATGTGAGTATGCTACGATGAAATGGGTGAAAACGATGACCAATCAAAATGATATTAAAATCGCAATTGTCGACGACGAGCCCTCGATTGTTACCATGCTGCAGATGGTGCTTCGCAGGGCAGGGTTTCATCAGCTGTACGATGCTTCCACCTGTGCGGAAGCTCTTCATCTGGTACAGCGCGTTGCCCCGGATATCGTCCTGCTCGACATTACGCTCCCAGACGGGAGTGGACTGGAGCTCGTCTCCAAGCTCCGTGAATACGGAAATCCGCATATTTTGTTTCTGACAGCTAAGGCATCTGATCTAGATGTGCTTAGGGGATTCGCCATGGGCGGGGACGATTATATTACCAAGCCCTTCAATCCATTGGAGGTAGCTGCAAGAATACAGGCACGCATACGCCGTTTGGAGTCAGAAGCTCCAACTGCAAATCAGGTGAAACGTCCTGAACCGGGGATATACCGATTCGGTCGCTTCATCGTCAACGAGGCGGAAGGGGAGTTACTCGTGGAGGGACAGCCGGTTCCTTGCCCTGCCCAAGTCTTCCATCTGCTGCTGCACTTCTGCAAGTTTCCGGGGGTCGTATTTTCCAAAACACAGCTCTATGATCAGGTGTGGGGGATCAACGGACACGGAGATGACTCGACGGTAATGGTACACATTCGGCGCATACGAGAGAAGATCGAGATCGATCCAGGAAATCCAAAGCTGGTGCTGACTGTACGAGGGCTCGGCTATAAGCTGTCAAAGGAATTTCAGGAGCAATGAAGATACAACAGCGCATATCCTTCCACTTCACGTATCAATTGATCTTTTATGCCCTGATTATTCTGGCCATTACTCTCGTTGCTTGCATTATATTTTTTCAAAACACGACAAATAGTGAGTTACGCCGGAACTTTCCGGTTGGCGCCTTGCAACTGATTGCTCAAGAAGCTTCTTCAAAGGATGGGACGATTCAGATTTCCCCCAAGTGGAATAAGCTCATTGAGGAAAAAGGAATGTGGATGCAGGTTGTAAATGCCGAAGGAGAGGTCATCTACAAAGTAAATACAAATTCGCATGATGGACTGTCGGCTTCGTATTCTGTCGACCAACTTCTTGATATTCAGGAGACAAGGACACTTGGGACGTATGCCGTTCAAACTCATCTGAATTTTGCTTTTAATGTGCCGGTTCTGTACATCCTTGGCTACCAAAATCCTGACCTTGACCAGCTCATGACCTGGTTTGACGCTTACGGGCAGCAGGGGATGGTATCTGGCGAGAAGGCTTCCATTCTGGATCAGCAGCTGCGTGAAACCGGCAGCTATCTACAGGTAATCAACTCTGCGGGGCATACCGAGCAAGCCATCGGTGATGAAACGTACTTGCAGAAGGGGTACCGTCCACTGGACATTCTGGCGATCCAGCAATCGCCCAGCAACTATGATACGAATATTGTCGCCCATCGTGATGAGCTCAGCGGAATGACCTGGGTCCTTTATACGCCCAATCCAACCGGAGATCCTTTGAAACATCCGGCGATGGATACGGCAACCCGCGGACTCATGTGGTTTGCAGGCCTAGCGCTGCTCTTGGCAGTACCCTTATCGATCTGGCATGGCTATCGTTACGGTCAGCCGCTGATTTTATTCGCAGGCTGGTTCGAACGGATGGGACGTGGGCAGTACGATAAGGTTCTCACCGCCAAGGACAAGCGCAAGATTTTCCGCCCCAATGGCACGATGCGAAACCGCTATAGGCTCTTTAAGGAAGTCATTGAATCCTTCTATAGAATGGCTGATCAATTGGCCCAAACTGAGAAGGAGCGTGAGAGGCTGGAGAAAGAGCAAAGGGAGTGGATGTCAGGAATTTCCCATGATCTGCGCACGCCACTGTCCACCATTCAAGGTTATGGATATATGCTGGAGAGCTTACCGGAACAATGGAGCCAAGAGGAGATGCGAACCATGGGATCGACGATCCGGGAAAAGGGGGATTATATGCTTGAGCTGATCTCTGACTTTTCCATGATCCATCAACTCAAGCAAGGCGACTCAATGATGCAGCTTCGGAAGATCGATTTGGTTGAGCTGGTGCGCTGCTCTGTACTGAAGTACGTTAACGACGTTACCCTGTCTGAGTACCAGTTTCATTACATCGGGGAGGAGCGTCCTCTATGGGTACAGGCTGATGAAACCTGGCTGCTGCGGTTAATGGATAACTTGCTTTCCAACGCAGTGAAGCATAACCCGTCAGGCGCGAATGTTACCGTCTCCATCGGTAGAATGAACGATAAGGCATGCATACGTGTATTAGATAATGGCAAAGGCATGGACGAGGAAACGCTGCAGCATTTGTTCAATCGCTATTATCGGGGAACCAACACAGAAGAATCAACGGCTGGTTCTGGACTCGGGATGAGCATCGCCAAAACGATCGTGGAAGCGCACGGCGGAGAAATTCATGTACAGTCCAAAGTGTGGCAAGGTACCAAAATTGAGATTTTATTGCCCTGCTGAAATGTTTACCCGCCCTGGGAAAATGCCCTTACAGAAAAAGCAGCCTACCTCATTCGAGGACAGGCTGCTTTTTTCGTTGGCTTCTACATCTGTGATACATAACATGCTGCACGACAGTAATCTGGTTGAGGAGAGCCGTGTTGCTATAGGATTAATATTATTTGAAATCAAAAAAGAACCTGGATAATTATCCCAGGTTCTTCGATATTGTATATAAACAAACACAATGATATAATCAGATTACATTTATTTTGATGTATAATACATAAGTATCGTATCTTATATTTAAATCTTATCATGGCGGTAAACTCTTT
The DNA here is from genome assembly GCF_052244825.1 of Paenibacillus sp. 1A_MP2. Taxonomy (NCBI): domain Bacteria; kingdom Bacillati; phylum Bacillota; class Bacilli; order Caryophanales; family Paenibacillaceae; genus Paenibacillus; species Paenibacillus sp. 1A_MP2. The sequence continues at coordinate 3,421,397 of NZ_JBQQCS010000001.1, forward strand.
GTCAAATGTTTTTTTCTCAATTTATTGGTTAGGGGAGATACGAATGAGTTCTTTGGTTATCGGATTTCAGGAAATGGAAAAATTGCAGCTTGCACTCGTTGGCGGAAAAGGGTTAAATCTAGCGAAGTTATCAAAGATTGAAGGCGTACTGGTCCCCGAAGGATTTTGTGTGACAACCGTTGGATATCAACAAGCCATTGAACAAAACGAAACGTATCATTCTTTGCTGGATCAATTAACCTTGATGAAAGGTGATGAACGAGAGCAAATAGGTGAAATCAGCAGAAAGATCAGGGAACTTATTATGGGAGTAGACATTCCTGCCGATGTTGAAAAAGAAGTTGCTCACTATCTCTCCAAGTTTGGAGAAGGACATGCGTATGCAGTGCGTTCCAGTGCGACCGCTGAAGATTTACCACATGCCTCTTTTGCTGGTCAACAAGACACGTACTTAAATATCATCGGCAAAGAAGCAATTATGCAGCATATTAGCAAATGCTGGGCTTCCCTGTTTACAGATCGTGCGGTAATTTATCGTATGCAGCATGGATTTGATCATGGTCAGGTGCAGTTATCCGTTATCATTCAAAAGATGGTTTTCCCAACGGCCTCAGGAATTTTATTTACAGCTGATCCGGTTACGTCCAACCGGAAAGTGCTATCCATTGACGCCAGTTTTGGACTGGGTGAGGCGCTGGTATCCGGCCTGGTATCTGCCGATTGTTATAAAGTACGGGATGGTGAAATTGTCGATAAGAGGATAGCTACCAAAACGTTGGCGATCTATGGACGGAAAGATGGTGGGACGTATACACATCAGGTTGATCCCGTTCTGCAGCAGACGCAAACACTTACTGAACAACAGATTTTAGAACTGGCAAGCATGGGAAGACAGATTGAAGCACATTTTGGTTTTCCGCAGGATATCGAATGGTGTTTGGCGGATGATACGTTTTACATTGTTCAGAGTCGTCCAATCACTACTTTGTACCCGATCCCTGAAGCGAGTGACCAGGAAAATCATGTGTACCTATCTGTTGGGCATCAACAAATGATGACTGATCCCATGAAACCCCTGGGCTTATCTTTCTTTCTATTAACGACTCCGGCACCCATGCGTATAGCTGGTGGAAGATTGTTTGTTGATATTACGCCTAGGCTGGCTTCGCCTGTCATGAGAGAAAACTTCGTAAATACCATGGGACAATCCGATCCGCTCCTTAAGGACGCACTTACAACCATACTCAAGCGAGAGAATTTCATAAAATTGTTACCTGCTGATGAGTCAGCATCAAGTCCTCGTACTGACAATAAACCGAGCACGTCAGAGGCTTTCCAAGCAGATATTGAAAATGATTCAACGATTGTCTCTGATTTGATTAAGAGCAATCAAGCCTCAATAGATGAGCTAAAACGTAGCATCCAAAACAAATCTGGATTGGAATTGTTTGATTTTATCCTTGAAGATCTCAAAGAATTGAAGAGATTTCTATCTGACCCACGAAGTTCAAATGTGTTCATGACTGCCATGAAGGCTTCAGCATGGATCAATGAAAACATAAAAGAGTGGTTAGGTGAGAAAATGCGGCAGATAAGCTCTCTCAATCTGTACCTAACAATATCACTTCGGAAATGGGTCTGGCGTTACTCGATGTTGCAGATGAGATTCGTCCGTATCCGGAAGTCATTGCTTATTTGCAGCATGTGAAAGAGGATAACTTTATCGATGAGCTGGTTAAGGTGGAGGGCGGACAGGAAACCCGAGACGCCATACAGGAATATCTGGACAAATACGGAATGCGATGTGCCGGAGAGATTGATCTTACCAGAACCCGTTGGAGTGAAAAACCCATTACGCTTGTGCCAATGATTCTGGGTAATATCAAGAACTTTGAACCTAATGCAAGCAAACGGAAATTTGAGCAAGGGCGACAGGAAGCGTTGCAGAAAGAACAAGAAGTATTGGATCGATTGAAGCTATTGCCTGACGGTGAACACAAAGCCCGGGAAACGAAACGAATGATCAACCTGGTTCGCAACTTCATCGGTTATCGGGAATATCCCAAATATGGCATGATTAATCGCTACTTCGTATACAAACAGGCTTTAGTAAAAGAAGCCGAACGACTTGTACAAGCGGGCGTTATTATTGAAAAAGAGGATATATTCTATCTCAATTTTGAAGAACTTCGTGAGGTCGTACGAACTAATAAATTGGATGAAAAGATCATCAGCCAGCGGAGAGACGATTACAAATACTATGAAAAACTAACTCCACCTCGTGTGCTCACGTCTGATGGCGAAATCATCTCAGGTCAGTACCAACATGAAAATCTGCCTGTCGATGCTATTGTAGGTCTGCCTGTTTCTGCCGGGTCGTAGAGGGACGAGCACGCGTCATCTTCAATATTGAAAATGCAGATCTGGAAGATGGAGATATACTCATCACCCCCTATACGGATCCCAGCTGGACACCCTTATTTGTATCTATTAAAGGTCTGGTCACTGAAGTGGGTGGAGTGATGACCCATGGAGCTGTGATTGCACGTGAATATGGGCTGCCAGCCATTGTCGGAGTGGAGAAAGCGACCCAGCGCATAAAAGATGGGCAGCAAATTCGGGTGCATGGAACAGAAGGATACATCGAAATTTTGTAATGGTACATGGACTAAAATGGTATAGTAAACGACCGTTCATCAGACCTGATGTGCGGTCGTTTTTATTTTCTAAATCCATAACGAAACCGCATGGTACAAATTCAATTACTAATCAGAGCACTTAATTCTGCCTGAAAAACCTTTTCATTATGTTGATTAAAAGTAGTGAGCAATATGGTAACGATACCACCATAATTCCTTTTTGGAGCCAAATCAATTACTTCTGCCAGAACGTGAATTTCATCATCTGGGAACACAGGTTTAATGAACTTTATATCATTCATGCCCGTTCCTGCAACAATATCTTCTCCATATACCCCTAGTTCCACCCAAAGCTTGAAGGACGTGCTCATCGTCTGCATACCTGAAGCAATGAGGCTGCCGAAACGGCCTTCTTTGGCTTTTGCTTCGTCTACATGCATATATTGTGGATCATAAATTTTCGCAAAATCAATAATATCCTTCTTTGACAATTGGATAGAATCTGTTCTATAAGACTCGCCTTTAACAAACTCGTTAAATTTCAATGATGTACACCTCCAATAACTACTCTAATGGATAGGTCGAATTTAAGGCAAGCCGATCATGAAGAATATTCAAATTTTCGAATTCCGAAATCATTGATCCCTATAAAAGGAGAATCCCCTACAATTCGTTTGCTTATTCCAGGTCAGCAACTTCTGTAAGGGAGTGAATTCACCCCCAAGATATCGCAGTATCTCCGTGAAGCAGATGATTTTAGTCCATGATTCTGAGAACCAACGAATGAAGACGATTTGATTTGCTTTTGTATACATAGACCCATTTAGAAAGATGATATATCTTGATGATGAAGCTTAATTCCCGGCTTTTTCTGGCTACTTGGATAAATTTCCAGTAATAAAAGCATTGTCAAACTTAAAAAAATATGATATTTTCATATCTGTAACCGGTTACACATAGGAGTGAACGTTCATGACAACCATTAAAGATGTAGCTAATTTGGCTGGCGTTTCGGTAGCCACTGTATCAAGGGTCATTAATGAAAGAGGTTATGTTCATGCGGACACTCGCAAGAAAGTGGAGGAAGCGGTTAAGCAGCTTAACTTCTCTCCCAATGAAGTGGCCCGCTCTTTATACAAACGCAAGTCCAAACTGATTGGCCTGCTGCTACCGGATATTGCAAACCCTTACTTTCCGCAGCTTGCCCGCGGTGTAGAGGACCGGATGCAGGAGCAGGAGTTCAGACTGATTTTTGGAAATAGTGATGAGGACGAACAGAAAGAAAAGGATTACATCCAGACTTTTATCCAGAATAATGTGGTGGGCGTAATCTCTTCAACGAATTACCCTCATTCTTCAATATATGAAAACTTGAAGATCCCCGTGGTGTTTCTGGACAGGACGCCGCTGGACAGTCCCTCCGTATATGCGGACGGCAGAGAGGGCGGACGCCTGGCTGCGCGAGAGATCATCAAGCGTGGAAGCCGCCGAATCACGGTTATGCAGGGACCGACACATATCAAACCTGCGCAGGATCGTTTTGAAGGCGCAATTGAGAGCATACGTGAGGCCGGTCTGGATTACCGCGTCATCCAAACGACATCCTTTTCCATTAACGATGTTGGGTTATGGGCGGATGAACTTTTTAGCAAGTATGGTGATACGGATGGAGTGATTGCCAGTAATGACATCGCTGCTATGGCGGTGCTACATGAGGCATTGCGAATCGGAAAAAAAGTTCCGGAGGATATGCAGATTATCGGCTTCGACGATATCCCGATGAGCAGCCTGCTATCTCCCGCGTTGTCGACCATTCACCAACCGGCATACGAGATGGGAAGGGAAGCCGCCGGTTTGCTTATCAAACTTGTGGAACAAGCTCCAATCGAAAATAAACACATACAGCTGCCGGTCAGTTTCATTAAACGGGGCACAACAAGAAAGGTGAATTCAGATGGCTAAAATATGCGTAATTGGCAGCAGCTCCATGGATCTGGTTGTCACTTCATCAAGACGGCCGGGGGCGGGTGAAACCGTCCTTGGCGATAGCTTCAAAACAGTGCCGGGGGGCAAAGGAGCAAATCAGGCAGTCGCTGCGGCAAGGCTGGGGGCCGAAGTTACGATGATCGGCCGGGTAGGCGATGATGCTTTCGGTACGGACATTTTAAATAACTTCAAAGCAAACGACGTAAATACGCAGAATGTGAAACCGGTTACACATATGGAAAGCGGTACGGCTCATATCGTGCTGGCAGAAGGTGATAATAGTATCGTGGTCGTAGAAGCGGCAAATCGCGAAGTTACACCAGCTTATATTGATGAAGCGGCAGAAGTGATCCAACGTGCCGATATCGTGCTAATTCAGCAAGAGATTCCGGAGGAAACGGTAGTTCGTGTCAGCGAGATTTGTGCTCAAAGCGGAACCCCTCTGTTGTTGAATCCGGCTCCGGCCAGAACAGTGCCAGATGAGGTCATCGACAAAGCTGCTTATATCACGCCGAACGAGCATGAGGCGGAGATATTGTTTCAGGGCATGACTCCGGCAGAGGCGCTGCGCAAATATCCAAACAAGTTGTTTATTACAGAGGGCAGCAACGGAGTTCGTTACTTTGACGGGGAACGGGAAATCGTTGTACCTACTTACAAGGTGGAACCCGTAGATACAACAGGAGCGGGGGATACATTTAACGCCGCATTCGCTGTCGCTTTGGCAGAAGGTAAACCGCTGCAAGACAGTATTCGATTCGCCAACCGGGCTGCTTCGCTATCGGTGACCAAGTTCGGGGCGCAAGGCGGCATGCCGATGCGGAGTGAAGTGGAGGAAAGTCTGAAATGAAGAAGCAGGGAATATTGAACAGTCATATCTCCAAGGTGCTGTCCGATCTGGGGCATACGGACACGATTGTCATCGCGGATGCTGGCCTTCCAGTTCCGGAAGGAGTACTCAAAATCGATTTGTCCCTGAAACTGGGGACACCGAGTTTTCAAGAGGTTGTGGAGCTTATTGCGGACGATATGGTTGTCGAGAGAGTAATTTTGGCAGCAGAGATCAAGGCAGGGAATCCAGAGGCTTTACAATTTATTACCGAGAAATTTGGCGATGAAGCCGTTGACGCTTCCATCAGTCATGAACAATTCAAGGCATTAACCCGGAATGCCAAAGTGGTCATTCGTACGGGCGAAGCTACGCCATATGCTAATTGCATTTTACAATCGGGCGTCATTTTCGGTTAAAAGGGGGACGGCATCATGCATATTCAGATGCAAGACATATATAAAGCCTTTGGCACCAACCAAGTACTGAGCGGGGTGGATTTCGAACTGAAGGAAGGCGAGGTTCATGCCCTGATGGGTGAGAACGGGGCCGGCAAATCCACACTTATGAACATTTTGATCGGTCTTCATGGACGGGATCAGGGAACCATCTCCATTGACGGCAAAGAAACCTATTTTGCCAATCCGAAGGAAGCTGAAAAGATGGGGCTTGCGTTTATCCACCAGGAATTGAACGTCTGGCCGGAAATGACAGTGCTTGATAATCTCTTTATAGGCAAGGAAATAACCTCGTCATTTGGGTTGCTGAACACAAAACAAATGAAAGCGTTTGCCGCTGAGCAGTTTGCCAAGCTATCCGTACAAATTCCACTGGATCGTCCTGCTGGGGAATGCTCTGTCGGTCAGCAGCAAATGATTGAAATCGCCAAAGCACTGATGACCGACGCCAAAGTCATCATTATGGATGAGCCGACAGCAGCGCTTACGGAGCGGGAGATACAGAAATTGTTCGGCGTAATCACTTCGCTTAAGAAAAATGGTGTTTCCATCGTATATATCTCGCACCGGATGGAGGAAATTTTCACGATTTGTGATCGCATTACGATCATGCGTGACGGCAAAACGGTAGATACGAAGTCGATCCCGCAGACGAGTTTTGATGAAGTGGTGCGGAAAATGGTTGGACGGGAGCTTACGGAGCGATATCCGGCAAGAAATCCTTCGTATGGTGAAGTAGTTCTGGAGGTACGGGACGCCAGCAGCAAAGGGTTGTTCCAGAATATTAGCTTTACGGTGAGAGCAGGCGAAATCCTCGGGTTCTCCGGGTTGATGGGTTCTGGACGTACAGAGATCATGCGGGCCATCTTCGGTTTGGAACCCTTGGACGGTGGCGAAATTATGATTCGAGGCAAAAAGGTTCACATTCGGAAACCTGCCGATGCGGTTAAACATGGAATTGGATTCATTACCGAAGACCGGAAGGATGAAGGCTTGGTATTGGATTTCTCCATTCGTGAGAACATGGCATTACCGAATCTGTTCAGCTTCTCAAGTAAAGGGTTCATTTCGACGCAGAAAGAACAGGAATTCGTCGATACGCTCATCAAACGTTTGCAAATCAAGACGCAATCATCCGAAACGGCGGTACGAAACCTGTCAGGGGCAACCAACAGAAAGTAGTAATCGCCAAATGGGTCGGCATTGGCCCGAGTGTGCTTATCCTGGATGAGCCGACACGCGGCGTGGATGTTGGAGCCAAACGGGAGATCTATCAGTTGATGAACGAGCTGACGGACCGCGGAGTTGCAATCATTATGGTATCTTCCGAGCTGCCTGAAGTGCTCGGCATGAGTGATCGAATCGCGGTTGTGCATGAGGGACGCATTAGCGGTGAACTGGCAAAAGAAGAGGCAACACAGGAAAACATTATGACAATGGCTACAGGGGGACAATGACATGACAACTTTGCAGGAAAACCAACCCGCCAAAAGCGGCTTCCGCTTGACGAATCTGACACAGAAATTAGGTCCGCTGCTCGGGCTGATCATTCTGATTATCATCGTATCGGTATTAAATCCAAGCTTTTTGGAACCGCTTAACATTCTGAATTTATTGCGTCAGGTTTCAATTAACGCGCTGATTGCTTTTGGTATGACATTTGTCATTCTGACTGGGGGCATCGACTTGTCGGTGGGCTCTATACTGGCTCTATCCAGCGCCTTTGTAGCCAATATGATGCTGTCCGGCCTGGATCCGATTCTGTCGATCATTATCGGGGTTGCGCTCGGCGGTGTTATGGGTATGGTGAACGGATTGATGATTACGAAGGGCAAGATGGCTCCGTTTATTGCTACATTGGCAACGATGACGGTGTTCCGGGGATTGACGCTGGTGTATACGAATGGTAACCCAATTACAGGGTTGGGCGACAGCCTGCTGTTCCAACTGTTCGGTCGTGGTTATATGCTTGGTATCCCGGTGCCAGCGATCACAATGCTGATTACCTTTGTAATTCTGTGGACGATACTGCACAAAACGTCCTTCGGTCGTAAAACGTACGCGCTTGGTGGCAATGAGAAAGCATCCATTATCTCAGGTATTAAAGTTCACCGTGTAAAAATCATGATTTACTCCCTGGTAGGTATGCTGTCAGCGCTGGCAGGCGCAATCCTGACCTCCCGTCTGAATTCCGCGCAGCCAACAGCAGGTACTTCATATGAGCTGGACGCCATTGCTGCTGTAGTTCTGGGCGGAACAAGCCTATCAGGTGGTAGAGGACGGATCGTTGGTACATTAATCGGGGTCCTGATCATTGGCGTGTTGAACAATGGTTTGAACCTGCTCGGAGTGAACTCATTTTATCAAATGGTTGTAAAAGGCGTCGTTATTGCCATCGCTGTCCTGTTGGACCGCAAGAAAACGGCTTAAGGAGAGAAGCGAACATGAAAAAACTAACCATATTGCTTGTAAGCGTAATGATGATCGTTCTGGCTGGATGCTCTCTGGAGCCTCCAGGCTGGGCCAAGCCCGACTCTGCCGGAAGCAATGGACAGAAGAAAATCGGCCTGTCGGTTTCCACGTTGAATAATCCCTTCTTTGTTTCTCTCAAAGACGGAGTAGTTGCTGAAGCCAAAAAACAAGGAATTCAGGTCATCGTGGTTGACGCGCAAAATGATTCGGCCAAACAAACGAATGATGTGGACGACCTGATTCAACAAGGTGTGGATGCCCTACTGATTAACCCGGCGGATTCCGCGGCAATCTCTACGGCTGTTCAGTCTGCCAATAGCGTGGGCATTCCCGTGATTACACTGGACCGTTCAGCAGACAAAGGCGACGTGGCTGCTTTGGTGGCGTCTGATAACGTTAAGGGTGGACAAATGGCAGCGGAATATTTCGTAGAACACCTTGGCGAGGGAGCGAAAGTAATCGAACTTGAGGGTGTACCTGGAGCTTCCGCAACAAGAGAGCGGGGAAAGGTTTCCATGAGGTTGCCGATCAAAAACTTAATGTAGTTGCCAAGCAGTCTGCCGATTTCGATCGTTCTAAAGGCTTGAATGTAATGGAGAACTTGCTGCAGGGCAACCCTGACGTGCAAGCGGTATTTGCCCATAACGATGAAATGGCACTGGGCGCGATCGAAGCAATCCAAAGCTCTGGTAAAGACATTCCCGTAATTGGATTTGATGGCAACGATGATGCGATCAAATCCATTCAGGACGGAAAGCTGACGGCCACCGTCGCTCAGCAGCCGGTACTGATTGGCCAGCTCGCGGTACAAGCTGCTCTGGATGTGCTGGACGGCAAGCAGGTAGAGAAATCAATCCCGGCTGAATTGAAGCTGATGACCAAGGAAAACGCAAACAAGTAAATGATGATATGCATCCCGTTTTGGACGAAAATGTCTAGGGCGGGATTTCTTTTTATTCGTCCGGTATGGTGGGAACGATAGTTATCCATTGAAACCTGTGGTAGTTTTGGCCCATTATAATATTGATCACATCTCGTTGGGCATGTAAATTAGTTGTATGCATGAGAAAAGGAGTGACAGCACCACATGGAAAATGTATCAGATGAAGAAAAATTGGAATCCATCCAAGCCTTCCAATCGACAATTCGTAAATCGGAAAACGCCTTGACTAATTTGACCCAGAAAGGTAATAACACGACTCTGTTAAAGAAACGTCTCAACGCTTTATACATCGGCTTAGCGATGCTGGAAACGACTTGGAACCAAACACCTCATCAGTATACAAAGGAAGAGATAGCAGAAGCTCGCGATGTTTTGACTGGTTTATTCCCATCCCTTGAGAAAATGTATGGTAAGTCAAAAGCGGGAAGCCCTCAAAAGACGCTTTTAAAAAGAAGAATTAAAGCATTCGAACGAGCTGTTCGAGCGATGGATGATGTTGCAATTCAATAAATCCCTCTTGATTCATGCCTTACCTGTAATCTATCCCTTTTTCATTTCCAGTTTGCCGATTGTTGGCTTCAATGTATAATGTGTATTCGAGGTGATGACAATGGCAAGATCCAAAGAATTTGAAGTAAATGAAGTATTAGATAAAGCCATACATTTGTTCTGGACACAAGGATATGAGAAAACTTCAATGCAGGATTTGGTTGAGTTTATGGGCATCCACCGAAGAAGCATCTATGATACGTTTGGGGATAAGCATGCTCTATTTATGAAAGCTCTTGAACGATATGAAGCAAAGCAGACCAACAAAATGAGCTTTTTGATTGATACACATAAACCAGTTAAAGAGATCATTCGGGCTTTGTTTGAGTCGACAATAAGAAATGAAGGACAACCTTTAGGATGTTTTCTTGTAAACTCAGGGGTGGAACTGGGCGTGTTGGACCCTGAAGTTGCATCTTTGGTTAATGAGAGTAATTTGCGAACAGAGGAATTCTTAAGAAACCTTGTACGGGAAGGCCAACAAACGGGTGAAATCAACGCTAACCTTGACCCTGTAGTTATTTCTCACTATTTAATGAATGCATGGGTGGGGATACGTACGTTGGTTAAGACCACTACGGATCAGCAAAAATTAAAAAATATTATGGATATGACATTATCCGTCTTAGACTAATAGAGGTTTACAGCATGACAAGCAAAGGAATTGCCTTCATGAAGGTGGCTTTGTTTTAGTGATACAGGTTCTTGTCCTCTTAACCTTATGGAGAACTTGTATCGCATGTCTGGAAAAACTCAAAGTTCCCGTTCCAACAACATGAAATATGAAGCAGAAAATAATTCTTTACTGTTCGTTCTAAAAATGCTATTCTAAATAGCAAGTTAGATCTAACTGTTTTTTTTGCACTATTAAGAACGATCGTTCTAAATTAATTTTGAAAGCTTATCTAACTAAAATACATGTTGAGAAGGAGAAAACAGGATGAACTATACAGTTATTACAGGTGCAAGTTCAGGGATTGGATATGAGACAGCATTGGCGTTTGCGGCACGAGGCAAAAACTTAATCTTGGTCGCTAGAAGATTGGACAAATTAGAAGAACTCAAATCAACAATTCAAAGTAATGATCCGTCTGTAAATGTTATTGTTCATACAAGTGATCTATCGGATACAAGTCAAGCATACACACTGTATAACACGCTTAAGGAATACCAAATTGAGACTTGGATTAACAATGCCGGGCTGGGGAAGGTTCTTTTGTAGCAGAACAGAATCTGGAAAAAGTTGAAACGATGCTGCGTGTGAACATTGAATCCTTGACCATCCTTTCTACACTATATGTGCGAGACTATGCAGACGTAGAAGGAACTCAGTTAATTAACGTTGCATCCGCACTCGGATATGCCATTGCTGTTGGAAGCGTTGCTTATTCGGCATCGAAATATTACGTGAGTGCCTTTACAGAAGGGCTGGCTAAAGAGCTTGAAATCAAAGGTGCAAAACTTAAAGCAAAGGTCCTGGCTCCAGCTATAACGGAAACGGAATTCGTGAAGAAATCTTTAGATACAGAAGAATTTGATTACAAAGCAAACATGTCTAAATACCACACCGCCAAGGAAATGGCTGGCTTCATGTTAGATTTATTTGATAGCAGTGAAACAGTAGGGATTGTAGACCTGAACTACAATTTCAATCTGAGAGGTCCAATCTATCCAATCATATCTGAATTGAATTAATATCTCATAAACATGGCGTACAATTCAACATTGTGCGCCATGTTTTTAATTTTTAAATAACCCACAGAAAACAACTATTATTGATTAATTTTTCCCCAGCGATGTGTACCATTCGTTCACCTCTTCAGTTATCTTATCACCGCCCAGCTCATGCCATCTAGAGACGACGAGATCGAAGCTTGACAGGGGCTCCTGTCCGTACACGATTTTGAGCATCGCATCATGCAGTAACTCGTCAAGGGCGTCGCCGATTTTTTCCATCGTCGGCGTCGGCGCTCCGGTGAAGGCGTCTGTCTTGTAGACAGAAGGATTGCTCTCGACGATTTGCCAACCCTTCAGCTCCTGTGGTGTACGCAGTAGCTTGTTTTTGATGTCATATGACGTCTGATTGGATGCACCGCTGTTGATGCGAGCAATGGATTGACTGAGCAAGTTAGGGACCAAGGGGAGCGACAGGCTAAGGAGATACTTTTGGGGTCCGCAAATCCGCCTGGAACCTGGCTTTCCAGGAATGTCACCTTGCCCTCTTCATAGCCGTAGTCGTAGCCTTCAGCGATACCCCAACGATAGGGCGAGCCAGAGGGAGGATCGACGAAGTTGTCATAAACAAAGTTCATATAATTGAAAAAAATTTCAGGATTCGCCATTTCTGCGTTGATGGCAATTGCACCATACTCCGGCGGCGTGCCGCGCGTACCGGATAAGCCGCTTGGCCCGACGGGGATCGGGTATGCCTCGAACCGGGCATCCGGCACGTTCGCAGTCACATCCCCTAGCGGCCATCCTGCGGCCCACAGCGGCGCCACAATCATACCTGCCTTGCCCAGCTTCCATGATTCCGTCGCTTGAACCTCATCGAGAATCTCAGCATCCTTTGGCACGTAGCCTCGCTCCATCCAGCGCTTCAACGTCGTTAGACCCTGCCGAATACTTGGCTGGACCGATCCGTAAGACAGAATTCCATTATCGTCTGTGCTCCAAATGTCTGGCATCTCCCCGTAAGCACCAAACACGAAGCCCGCATCCGACATCCAGGTGAAAAACGAATTTTTGAGGCTGATGCTAAGCCCATAAGTGTCGTCTTTACCATTGCCGTCCGGGTCAAGATGAACGAATGCATCCATGACATTCTCCATCTCATCAATGGTGGAGGGGGCCGACAAACCAAGTTTATCGAGCCAATCCTGACGGATGTACAATACCTCGTTCGAGTTCATGTTGCCGTCGAGGATCGGTATTGCCATTTTTTTGCCGTTGATCATATACCGGTCCCACGACTCGGGCGCCTGTGCCATGGCTGCTTTCCACTTGGGTGAGGCATACTGCTCGAACAGCTGTCCTACGTCGCGGAAAGCACCGGAGCGCAGCAGCGGATACATATTTTGTCCACCCTTGAATGTGACGATGTCGGGAAGTGACTGACCGGTCGCGATCAAGGTGTTCAGTTTATTGATGTAGACGTCCTCATCACCCGTCGTCGTCCAGAGGTAATTGACCTTGATGCCAAGCTTGTCCTCAAACAATCGGCTCAGTACGTTGTTCTGAAGATCTTCACCGTTTTTGAAATCGATGTCCGGGTAGAGATGCCCAACGGTCGTCAAGACCACCGGAGACTCATATTTCCCACCGATGAATGAAGGGGCAGGCCCTGTAGGCGTGTTCTTTTTTTCCTGAAGTTGGGAGGGTACTGTTGGATCTTCCCAAAAGATGAACGAAAAAATCATGACGACGAGGAACAAGATCATCGCGAGGCCAAACAGCCCTGTCTGCTTCAACCATTTCCAGATTAACATATCTCGGTAACCTCCTGTTCACGGACAACTTTCCAGCGCAATGTCACCTGAAGTCCGCCCAATTCTCCATTAGCCAGCTCCATATCGGCCTCTGAGCCGAGCACCGCTCTCATCCGCTCATATACATTGTGAAGCGCCCACGCAGTATTGGCGTCCGCGTCATAGTAGATTGCATTACGGAGCGTGTCGATGCGACCAGGCTCGACACCACAGCCGTTATCCGCCACAATCAGCTCACAGTATTCTCCGTCGGAATGACCTGTAATCTGGATGTCTCCGACCGTGCGAAGCGACTCAATGCCATGCAGAATGGCATTTTCCGCGAGCGGTTGCAGCAGAAGCCGCGGTACCTGTAAATCGAGAAGATGCTCCTCGACGTCAATAGTGAAAACGAAGCGGTCCATCTGAAGACTCTGGATCGTGAGGTATAACCGGACAAGCTCAAGCTCGTCCCGCACCGTTGTATACGTGTTCTCGAACTTGATCGTTTGCCGGAAATAACGACTTAAGCTTATGGACATGTCAATGACGGCCTGCTTCTCGTCAAGTTCGGTCATACTTTTAATAAACGCAAGCGAGTTGTACAGGAAGTGCGGCTGGATCTGGGAGTGGAGCTGTCGCAGTTTTGCCTCCTTCGAGCGAATCTGTTCCATGTAAACCCTTTCAATTAACTCTTTGATTTCTTTGGACATCTCGTTGAAGCGGTCAAACAAATACATGAATTCGTCATTACTCTCCTGGCGAAGTGTGATGGAATATTGACCGGATGTGATTTTCCTGACGCCCCAGAGCAGTTTTCGTATCGGGATCTGCACGTCCCGGTACAACAACAGGGCGAGCAGAATGCTGAACAGAAGAAGGAAAACACTGGAGAAATAGTAGAGACGCTGGTTGGCATAGATCGGATTGAGCACCTCACTGATCGGGGTATAATCCACGATGTACCAATCTTTGAAGTTACTCAGAACAGAGAAATTAACGAGGTATTGCTCACCGTCCAGTTTAATAAGTCGGTTACCACTCATCTCTTGGCCAATCTCAAGCCGCCGTGTCAATTCATGGATGAAAGGAAGCTTTTCTGTGTCGCTTGCCAGCACATCCCCAGCTGCAGACAACAAAATTGCGCTGTTGTCGTTTGTTCCCTTGGCACGGTCCAAGTAAGCAAGTACATTTTTGGTATCGATCTTGGCCCTGACGACATAAGACACTTCCTCCGGATCAAACCGGAAAGTGTACGGATGCGCCAAATAATACGTCAAATACCCACCGTCGCCCGTCTGCTCATACTGCCAGAACGGGCGGAAGTGTGTCTCCAGGTACAGTTCGCTTAGCTTCGACGAAGAGGATGTTGAAGAGAAAGCTGAGCTGTCCTCATCGTAAATCACCATAAATTCGGCGTTCCAGTTGTTCAGGGCATGCAACAGGTTCAACTTGTCCGACACCCGCAGCTTCAACTTGTTCAGTTCAAAATCTCCTTCCAAAAAGGAAGGAGTCGCAAGCAGTCGAACATCTTTGTCGAGTACGAGAAAATCGCTAAAGGACGATACTTTGGACAGATTATTGTCGATGTCTCCGGCCAAGAAAGTGAGCTCATTCAGCTTCACGCGTTGGATTTCCTGCTTGATTAGCCGTACGCTGGAGCGATTGGTCAGGTAGTACAGAAGCAGGGTAGAGACAAGCAGTAGAAAGATGACAAGCACAATTTTTGTGAAAATGGTTAGTTTCATTAAAGTGTCCCCGTTCGGTCAGGAGGATTGGTGACGGAAGTCTTGCGGTGTCAGCCCAAAATGCTCTTTGAACAACTTGATGAAGTACTGCGGCTTATGGTAGCCGATCGCCGTCGCAACGTCGCTAACCTTGAGCTCTGGCTGCTCCATAAGTATTTCCCGCGCCCGCTGCATGCGCACTTTGTACAAGTACTCGCTAATATTCTCGCTTGCCTTGCTTTTAAATAGAGCAGACAGGTAGGCGGGGTGCAGACCGACGTGGTCCGCTGCCGTCTGCAGCGTGGCATCCGCGAGATGCGCGGTGATGAATTGCTGGACCTTACGGATGAGCGCCACTTGCTCGTTGTTCCATTCACTTTTGGTCATCTCCCGCAATTGCTCCAGCGTGGACATTATCCAATGCTGAAGCTGGTGCATATGGCGGAACCGGTTGGTTTCAGCGGCCTTGTCCAGCTCCGGGGAGAATCTCAAGCAGGCTGAGTCCGTTTTTGTGGGCAAAAAAACTGAAGGCGCCCATCGCGTGATAATAGAGCTCAAGCAGCGTCTCCCGTGAATCCATTCGCTTGTTTGTCACCTCAAGGAAAATGGCGTCCCACTTGGCAGCGATCGCCTCCCACTGGTAAATTTCGAACAACTGGATCATCGTGGGCGATTCGTAAAGGCTATGGACGCGGTAGGGCTTTTCGGGCACTAAGGCGTCCTGCAGGCGGATTAAGAGGTCCGTCTCACCGCCAAGATGGCGGGTAAGTATAGCCAGTGAATCCTGGTAAGTCTCACGCAGGCCGTGAGCCATTACCTGCCAGTGGCTCACGACGATTGAGATGCTGCTTTTGAGAAAGTGTCTGACGTGTTGCTGCAGTCTGGCAGCCAAATGTTCGAGGGACCGCTGTCGATGAACCTCCGGTTCCGTCTCCCGCGCTAGCCATGACTCTTCCCGCACCTTGAGAACGAAGACTTCATGCTCGTACGCATCACGTCCATGCCACACATGGAATAACTCGGAGAATGTTTCCTCAGCGATATTTGCGACGGCTGAGGAGAGCAGGGACTGGTCCATCCAGTTCGACTCCTCAGCAGACGATTCAATGCGGAGGAGGCATATTGCAGTTTCGTCGCTCGGACAGAACGGCAACCGGTAATAGGCCATTTTTTCTTCGAGCAGCTTGGGAGGCAGCTTTCTTCCTTGAAGCAGATCAATGAGCAGCTTCTCTCGAAACAAAGGCATATGTTCGCTGAGCATGATCATGGCCTTCTCCTGCTTGCCACGTTCGTCCCATTCAAGGCGGAGCACTTCCGTGAGTTGGCGCAGCATGTCGGCCAGCTCCCTTTGGTCGACCGGTTTGAGCAGGTAACCATCCACCTGCTGTCTGATGGCCTCCTGCGCGTAGTCCCATTCACTGTAGCCGGATAGCAGAATGCTTTTGAAGTGTTTGTCGTATTTTTTTATATGCTCAATCAGCTCCAAGCCGGAGATTCCGGGCATTCGAATATCGGTGATGATAATATCGACGGGATAGCTCTTGCAATGTTCAAGTGCCTCTTCGCCAGAGAAAGCCTTGTGAACCTTGCCGATGCCGAGCGCTTCCCACGGCATGGTGCGTTCGAGACTGTCCACGAGATGAGCATGATCATCAACGATTAAAAGCTCATACATGCTTAGATCCCCCAGTCAGTTTTCGGTTGTTACGGTTGGCGTATCTTCAATCTTTTTATTATCTGAGCATAACTGTTCCTTTGTCAATTGGAGTTCGAAGAGTGTAGCAAGCAGTTCTCGGATGCCTGCAACTATCAGGGAAATCTTATATTTCTTGGAGATATGCCTCCTATTGAATTTTGCGATACCAGGGCAGACGTGAGAGGGGAGCATCAACTTGCAATTCAATTGGCCCATGGATGACGTTTCCATCATCGTCTTGCCATTGACCCTCAGGGAAAACTACGGTTCTGGACGTCAGCCCCTTAACGACGACTGGCGCAACGAGCAGATTCTGACCGAGGAGAAACTGATCATTTATGAGCTCATAGCCGCAGTCGGGATATTCGAACTCTAGGCTGCGCAGTATAGGCAGGCCGTCTGAAGCGGCTTGGCGAGCAAGGGCGAGCAGTTCGGGGCCAAGCTCAGATCTTAGCCTTACGGCGTCAAGGCTCCAGGTTAACTCCTCACCGTTCAACACACGCCAGGGTGCCATGGAAAACTGCATAACAGGAAACAATGCGGCACACTGGGTATACCTTACGAACAACTCGCTGTCAAAGTGAAACTCCGGGGAGTTGATGTCGCCGTCCATACCGCCGCCGATCATGTCGGGGCAGTTAAATGCATAGCCAAGCAGTCCCTGAGCAATTGCGTTCGGAATGAGTCCGCTGAGCCCCGTAGCGTCCCACGTATGTGTCTTGTCCCGCTGGCGCTGGATGAGTCCCTGGCCACCGAGCTTCCAACACATCCGCAGTTCAACCAGCGAGTAGCCAACTCCGAGGTTGGCGTAAGCTTCGCAGTCCTCAAGCAGGCGCAGGGGACGAGTCCATGCAACGGGCTGGGTCGTGTACGTTCCGCCCGGCAAGATCGGCTCGCCAGCATCAAGTTTAAAACCATCAACGCCGTAATCCGTGATCAGACGATCCATCTGCCGCTTGAACCAAGCTGCACCTTCCTCTTTCGTATAATCCACAACTGCGCTGTAACCATTCCACCAATGTCGGATTAATGGTGCGTTGTCCACACCTTTTAGAAGCAGATCTGCCGCCCGCAATTCCTTAAACATCGTGCAGTCCGGACTCACGTATGGGCACATCCAGAGCATCACCTTGAAGCCCATGCCGTGAAGCGTATCGATCATCTCCCGGGGATTCGGGAACCTGTGCTTGTCAAAGTCCCACATGCCATAATCCATCATCCAATTGTCGTCGATAATAAGGACGCCGGGCGGTAGTCCGTTCGCTAGAATGGATTCGGCATAACGGATGATTTTCTCCTGTGTGGGGTTATAGAACATCTCGACCCAGGTACAGTACTGCGGAGCTGTGAATACCAGGGCGTCGGGTACCTGCTGTGACGGCGGGAAATGTGTGCCGGCAGCATGACGGTATGCACCCTGTAGTGTGTTGAGCTCCTCCTCCACGACGACCTCACCAGCAATATCAAAAACGGAAAGCCCATTCTCGTCCACATGGAAAGCAAATGGCTCCTCGCTCCAAATATATCTGCCCTTATTGGAGAGCAGCAAAGGCGAGGCCTGATTGTCGTCTGTCATGCGCAAATCCCTCGTATACGCAGTCTGGCCAAACGGCATCGAGCTGCCATCGTTGATTACACCGCCCCACCAGTATTCACCGGGCAGACGGGTGATTGAGATATTATTCATGGGAGAATTCTCCTTTGGAATTGCGGACAAAATCTTGTGGAATATTTGCCCCAATCGTTTGAATTTTGATACGGCTTTTATTATGCAGAGATCCTCTGCCCTTTGGAAGGGGATCTTAAAAATGTGGTTTGAATCTTAAAATTTGGGCATTTAAACCGGATTTTCCCTGATTTATGATGAGAACGTCAAGAGCTCACGACGATCGACTGGCGGAAAAAAGCGCAATTTTTCCGTCCTCCAGCTTTTTGAACACGACTGCTGAAGTAAAGGGACAATCTTCATTTTTCAAGAAAAGTCGAGGGGAGTATTACGATGAACATAAGAAAAAAATGGGCCGCAGGGCTCGCCAGCTTGCTGCTCGTCTCGTTGATGGCCGGCTGCAATAATTCTAACGACGGAGGCGGGGCTGCCGACAGTGGTGCCCAGAAGAAGGTTACGATTTCTTATACGATCTGGGACAAAAACCAGCAGCCGGCAATGGAGGCGATCGCTGATGCATTCACAGAGCAGCACCCGAACATCGAGGTGAAGGTTGATGCTATTCCGTGGGGCGAATATTGGACGAAGATGTCCGCCGCAGCACCAGCAGGAATGCTGCCCGATGTATTCTGGATGCATGGTGGTCAGTTTATGAAGTACGCAGAAGGCCAGTTCCTCGAGCCGATTACGGACAAGGTGCAGGCGGGCGAAATCGATCTGGACAACTACGCGTCCAACCTCACCTCTATCTATACGGTGGATGGGCAAAACTACGGTATTCCAAAGGACTTCGATACCATTGGACTCGCCTACAACAAGGAGCTGTTCGATCAGGCGAACATTGCGTACCCGGACGACACGTGGGATTATGCCAAGCTTGCTGAAGTTGCCAAACAGCTCAGCCAGCCAGACAAGGGCATTTACGGTTTTGGTGCAAAGCTGGACACCCAAGCGGGTTACTGGAACGACATGTTAGCGAACGGTGGTTTCATTTTAAATGACGATATGACGAAATCCGGTTACGACGAACAGGCATCGATTGAGGCACTAAAGGCTCGTTATCAGATGATTCTTGATAAGGCTTCGCCGACGCACCAGCAGATGACCGACACGGATTCGGTCGAAATGTTCAAGTCCGGCAAGCTCGCGATGATTTTCGACGGATCTTGGGACAACGGCAATTTGGCAAGTAGTGAAATTATCAAAGGAAAGTACGATTGGGCACCTCTGCCGAAGGGCAAGGTCAAACGCGGCAATATCATTAATGGCATCGGCAACGTCATGTCTACTAAGGGGAAGCACAAGGATGAAGCATGGCAGTTCCTGAAATTCCTCGGCTCCAAGGAGGCCGCTGAGATCACGGCCGAGATGGGTGCGGCGATTCCGGCGTTCAATAACACGCAAGACGCATGGGTGAAGAACAATCCTGATTTGAACCTGCAGGTATTCATTGATCAGGCGGCGGACGCGACTCCGTACCCGAGTGGCTCAAAATCATACCCAGTCTGGTTCTCGAAAGAAGCAGAAATCATGTCACAGGCATGGGGCGGCGCGATATCAATCGAAGAAGGCGCCAAGAAAGTGGCGGAAATGATGAATCAGGCGATTGAGGACGCAAAGTAAGCTCCCTACGCCAGGCAAAATTGTCGATGGTATTCCGGTTAACGGAATACCTATGGCACAAATGAGGTGAAGGCAATGCATTCGAAAAGCAGATATATATGGGCTTATATGATGATCGCTCCGACGCTGATCGGAACGCTCGTTTTTTGGAGTTGGCCAGCCGTGTATTCCATTTATCTGAGCTTCCTGAAGTCCGAAAACTTCGGCCTTGTCAACCACTGGGTTGGTTGGGCCAACTACGAGAGATTATTTATGGACGAGGAGTTCTGGCAAAATCTACGTAATACGATACTTTATGTCGTGCTGTTTGTGCCTACGACGATTATACTTTCCACGTTTTTTGCCGTACTGCTAAACGCGAAGATCAAGGGCCAGTCTGTCTACCGGGTCATTTATTTTCTACCGCAGGTTACGATGGCGGCCGCGGCTGCTATGGTGTGGGTCATTATTTTTGCGCAGGATTACGGACTACTAAACTCCGTACTCGGCACCCACATTGCGTGGATATCTGACAAGCGCTTCGCCATGTATGCTCTTGTCATGGTCGGTGTTTGGGGCGCGATCGGCTTTAACATGCTGCTGATTTTAGCCGGGCTTCAAGGAATTCCACGCATTCTTTATGAGGCTGCTGAGATTGATGGCGCTGTCGGCTTTCGCAAGTTTCGATCCATTACGCTCCCGCTATTAACACCGACATTATTTTTTACATCGATCGTACTTGTGATCGGTGCTACACAAATTTTTGACAGTATCTATCTGATTATCGGTAAAACGAATGTTGCACTACCCGCGGTGCGTTCTCTCGTATACGCGTATTACCAAAATTCGTTTATCTACTACGATCAGAACTATGGAGCTGCCATCGTCAACATCTTACTAGTGATCAACCTGGTTTTGACGGGTATCCAGTTCATGCTGCAAAAAAAATGGGTGATTTACGATTGAGGAGGTTCGAAAGTGAGCAGAGTTGTCTCTTTGAAGCATAGAAACAACCTTATTATTCATTTGGTTCTGATCGCTGGGGCAGCCGTCATGGTGCTTCCATTTCTCTGGATGATCCTTACGTCGCTCAAGACGACGACGGAGGCGACCCAGATTCCAATCACCATACTCCCTGCGGAGCCAAGCTTCAGAGGTTATGTGGACGCCCTCAAGCAATCAGCCTTCCTGCATTACTATGCGAACACGCTGATGGCTGCGTTCATGAAGACGTTGTTCCCTGTCGTCTTCAGCGCGATGGCGGCCTTTGCGTTTGCACGGATTCGTTTTCCGGGTAGAGGACTGTGTTTTTTTCTGATCATTTCGGTCATGATGATCCCCAACCCGGTGTTCTATACACCGCAATATTTGATGATGAGCAAACTTGGATTGGTGAATACGACGACTGCACTTTGGATCACCTCGCTCGTCAGCCCATTTGCGACATTTTTGCTGCGTCAATTTTTCCTCGGCATCTCCAAAGAGTTGGAGGAAGCAGCAGTGCTCGACGGGTGCAATCCGTTCCAAATCTTTCGCTATATCATGCTGCCGCTTGTCAAGTCAGCGCTGGTTGCAGTCGTCATCATCCAACTGCTCTGGTCATGGAATGAACTACAGTGGCCACTAATCATCAACAGTTCACCGGAAAAATTGACGCTGTCAGCAGGCCTCGCGACACTTGTCTCCATGTTCGGTACGGATTATCCTGTATTGATGGCTGGTGCGTTCATGGCTGTCGTTCCGATGCTCATACTGTTTTTCATTTTCCAACGGAGATTCATCGAGGGTGTCGCTTTTAGTGCCAGTAAGGGATGACCCGATGACCTTTTGGATCATGTACATGCAATCTGAGAAAATTGGCTGGGCGCGTACCACCACGTTTACTAGCTATTTGCAACAAGTAGAAACGAGATTTGTGCTCACTAATGCGTAGAATTCCGAGCTGGAGAGGGGGTGAGTATGGCTGGGGAGTAAGTACATTGCCCTTTTTAATAGATAATCCCATACGGATAGGAGTGAACGATGCAATGTCGAATGCAAGACTTGCAAGGCTAGGATTGATGATGGCCGTCTTTTGTCTACTAGGCTCGATCGTGTTTATGAACTTCAAGCCTACACATGCTTATGCGTCCGGAGAGTGGCAGGCCCAAACCTATGATCCGAACAAAGCGGGGCTGGAGCTAAATCCACTGAAGGGCTTTTTACCCTTCTCCAAGCTCCCTTCGGAAAGTGTTGATCCGAACAACAGTTTCCCGCACAGTATGGAATGGTTCTACGTTTCGCTTCGCGACCTGATGACGGACTGGAACACGTACAACTGGGCACCGCTGGATGCCTATCTGAATGACATCGCTAGTCGGGGTAACCAAGCGGCTTTCCGCGTCTACGTCGACTATCCGGGTCGTACGAGTGGTATTCCGCAATTTCTAATCAACGGGGGCTTATGACCCGGGATTATGACCAGAATGGCAACCACGATACATCTACGCACAGTTTGGCCCCCGATTGGAACGACGCTAATCTGAATCAGGCGTTGCGCCAGTTCGTCGCCGCACTTGGGGCCCGCTACGATGGCGATCCGCGGATCGGCTTCTTGACGACAGGATTATACGGCTTCTGGGGAGAGTGGCATACATGGCCCTACAATACCGATCCAACAAATTGGGAGATGAACCAGAGTAACCGTGACGGGCTGCTTTCCGCATTCAAGGGTGCGTTTCAGAAGACCCAGGTCCTGGCCAGGTACCCTTATTCGGCGAGTACAGCAGATTTGAAAAACGCTTTTGGCTACCATGATGATTCATTTTCGTACGAAACGCTGTTCGAAAATGACTGGGGATTCTGGAATTTGATTACGCAAAACGGCCTGCAGAACATCTGGAAGACTCATCCGATTGGCGGCGAACTCTATCCACCGCTCCAGCAGGATGCGAGTTTTTGGCAGCATTGGCCCAACCAAAACGGTGAGGACTTCCAGACCTCAGTCGAAACGACTCACGCTTCTTGGCTAATGTACGATCGTGTGTACAAAAATTCTCTACCGGATGAGACGGCTAAGCTTAATGCGCTGCGAGCTCATAAAATGCTTGGCTACACGCTGTACAATTCCTCTGTACAGTTGAGCGATTCATCGGCGTCTTCACTGCAAGTCAACGTCAAACTTCAGAATAAAGGTGTCGCCCCCTTTTACTACAATTGGAAGGTTGAGTTTGGTGTACTGAATGCTGCTGATACATGGGTTAAGTCACTCGGCACGGAATCGTGGAATCTGAAAAGCATCTTGCCTGGAGCCACGGACTATTCCTTCTCGTATAGTGCGAATCACAACCTTCCAGCCGGGGATTACAGGCTGGTCATGCGAGTTGTCAACCCACTTTCCGGCGGCAAAACCCTTCGCTTTGCGAACACCCGTCAGGATGCAAATCGAGATGGCTGGCTGACACTGTCCGGTTTCCATGTTTCTGCGAGTGCTACGACTTCTACAATACTGACTGATCCACCCGTGACGCCGGTTACACCTCCGACTTCTGGTGCTAACAGCTATGAGGCAGAGGCAGTAGGGAACACATTAGGGGGCTCTGCAGTCATTGCGGACTGCACGACTTGCTCAGGCGGTGGAAAAGTGGGATATCTAGGCAACGGTAGAGGCACGCTGAAGTTCAATGGTGTAACTGCACCGTCCGCAGGCAACTACAAATTGACCATCCAGTATCTGAATGGCGAGGCTTCCCGAGCCGCCATATTAAGTGCGAATGGAGCGGCGGGTACGACGCTCAACTTCCCAAGCTCCGGCGGCTGGACAACAGTGGCCTCTCAGGAGACGACTGTGCATCTGCAAGCGGGGTCCAATACGCTGCTATTTTCCCAGCCGACGGGGTACGCGCCGGATATCGACCGCATCTTAGTGAGTGTTACGGGTACGGGAGGGTAAAAGAGGACCTGCGACCCCTTTCCAGTAAAACAGTGATGAGAATGACTCTTACCATTGGAGTGAATGGAGCTGACCTCCACATGCAGACTATCGAAAAGATAGTTCTCTAAATATGGAACATTAAGGAAATATTATTGATTATATTCTATAAGTAAAAGGGAAAAAGACAAAGAATGGAGGACAAGATTCTCCTTCTTTGTCTCTAAATTAAATTTAACTAATCTACTGTTTAATCCAACTTGATCCCCACATAATGAAAAGAATGAATATGTGTTTTTGACAGTTCGATCACGTTTTTGATAAACATATCACGTGATTCGCGAAAATCGCTTAATATCCAATTGTTTAATATCCCAAAAAAGCCGTAAGCCGTGTAGTACTTAAAATACTCCATGTTCACAGGGGAATCGTTGATCGTCTCGAAGATAAACTGCTCTTCATATATTTTCAGAATTGTTTGAGGAAAACCTGTATGCAAACCAGGTAATGTGTCATCATATCGAATCAGTTCGAAGAAGTCTCGGTTTTCATAGATATAATTAACGATTTGAAAGGATTCCAAATTAAGCTTGTTGGTGTAGACCTTTTGACCGTGCGAGTATGACTTGCCTACGGCGAGTCTCAGACCTTCGAGCTTCGTATCCAACAAGTCTTCGGCGAGCACAAATTAATCTTGGTAGTGTAAGTAAAAAGTACTGCGATTATAACCCGCCTGATCAACGATGTCTTTGACAGAGATGGCATGATAGCCTTTTTCTTAATGAGCTGAATCAGAGCGCTTTTAAGATGCTCCTCGGTTCGATTGCGCTGTTGAGATTTCATAATTTGTTCATCATTCATACATAAAAACTCCTATAAAAATAGACATTGTTTCACCAAGTGTCTATGTAGTAGACATATCAACGTATCTTAATGATTGGATTGTTACAATTTTAAGCATACAATTATATTTGTAAACGTCATATAGCACATATGTGAATAGGTGCTATTCAAAATAGTATACTGGAGGATTTAATCATGGGCAAACTTCAAGACAAAGTGGCAATTATTACGGGAGGGGCATCCGGAATCGGCGCAGCGACAGCACGTTTATTCGTTTCAGAAGGAGCCAAAGTGGTCTTGGTGGACCTAAATGAAGAAAAAGGTAAGGCGTTTGAGCAAGAACTGAAAGCGCTTAAAGCTGACGCCCTTTTTATTAAAGCGAACATCACAAGTGAACAAGAGGTTGCTGAGATTTTCAAAAAAACCGTAGAGGTTTTCGGTAAAGTGGATATCGTATTTAATAATGCAGGAATCGGGCGTGTTCATCCATCGCATGAGCTTGACTATGCTGAGTGGCGCAATACGGTGAATGTAGATCTGGACGGCGTATTCTTGGTCGCACGTGAAGCGATCCGAGAAATGCTCAAAATTGGCGGAGGGACTATCGTCAACACGGCTTCCATGTACGGATGGGTTGGTTCACCTGGTTCTGCTGCCTACAATGCAGCAAAAGGTGGCGTCGTGAATCTTACTCGTTCACTCGCACTCGAATATGCTGAGAAAAACATTCGGGTGAACGCACTTTGCCCAGGCTTCATTGATACACCGATTATTCCAGAAGAGAGTAAGCAGGCTCTTTCCGCGGCAACACCAATGAAGCGGCTCGGTCAAGCAGATGAAATGGCCAAAGCTGTACTGTTCCTAGCTAGCGACGATTCATCCTATATGACAGGAAATAGCCTGATCGTTGATGGAGGATATACTGCCCAATAAGAGGATTACATTTGCCGGAAATGAGAGGATTAACATTTTGAAAGCCGCGATTTTGCGGCTTTTTTATCGTTACAAGATCTTTTTCTGTTACGAGTACTTTTATAGAGTTGATATGAAACACCTGCAGTGGAATATAGCTGCTAAATGAACTTCATTTGCATGATAAAGCACTAAAATTCCCGTCCATATATTTGCAAAAATTGATACATATGCTATGTTTACAATGAAAGCGCCATCATGAGTGAACAGAGGAATCATTCTTTATCATATTTTAAAATGGGAAGGAAGATGATAATGAAGATTTTGCTCAAAAAGACAGGCGTATTAATGCTGGCATTGACTCTGCTTCTTGGATTGATGACCGTACCCGTTCATGCAGACTCACCACTTTTTACGATCGAAAGCGAAAACGCTTTACTTTCCTCCGATCTTCAAGTGACGACAGAAATTTACGGACAACCCAAGCCCGGATTTTCGGGGAGTGGATTTGTCTGGATGCAGAATTCCGGCACGATAACCTTCACAGTGACTGTCCCGGAAACGGGCATGTATGCGATCTCCACCCGATACATGCAGGAGTTAAGCGCTGACGGCAGACTACAATATTTATCCGTTAATGGCGTTACCAAGGGCTCATATATGCTGCCTTACACAACCACATGGTCTGATTTCAATTTTGGATACCACAAGCTGAACCAGGGAAGTAACACAATTCAGCTGAAGGCTGGTTGGGGATTCGCTTATTTCGACACCTTCACTATGGATTATGCCAATTTGGATCCGCTGGAGGTTCAGCCTGTCCTCACCGATTCTCAAGCCACACCCGAAACACAACTTCTAATGAATTATTTAACCGAGGTTTATGGCAATCACATTATCGCCGGTCAGCAGGAGATTTACGGAGGTGGGAATGATGGCAATACGGAGTTGGAGTTTGATTGGATTCATAATTTAACCGGGAAATATCCGGCTATCCGCGGATTTGATTTTATGAACTATAATCCACTCTACGGATGGGAAGACGGTACAACGGATCGAATGATCGATTGGGTGAATAACCGGAATGGAATTGCGACCGCATCATGGCATATCAATGTGCCCCGAAATATCACGACCTACCAGCTTGGGGATTATGTGGATTGGAAGGAGGCCACCTACAAGCCAACAGAAACCAATTTTAATACAGCCAACGCGGTGATTCCAGGTACGAAAGAATATCAATACGTAATGAGTACTATTGAGGATCTGGCGGAGCAGCTGTTGATTCTGCAAGATAATAATGTGCCGGTTCTTTTCCGGCCATATCATGAGGCAGAGGGCAACGGTGGGTTAAATGGGGAAGGCGCGTGGTTCTGGTGGGCTTCCGCAGGTGCGGATGTGTACAAACAACTATGGGATCTGCTCTATACTGAACTTACAGAGACATACGGACTACACAACTTGATTTGGACTTACAACAGCTACGTGTATAATACCTCTCCTGCATGGTACCCTGGTGACGATCAGGTAGATATTGTCGGTTATGATAAATACAATACGATCTACAACCGGAATGACGGTCTGTCGGGTGTACCGAATGAGGATGCTATTACCTCGATCTTCTATCAGCTGGTTGATTTAACTAACGGCAAAAAAATGGTGGCCATGACGGAGAACGACACCGTCCCAAGTGTACAGAATCTGACGGAGGAAAAATCGGGATGGCTTTACTTCTGCCCATGGTATGGAGAGCATCTCATGAGTTCCGCCTTTAATTATCCGGCCACTCTGAAAACGCTTTATC
This sequence comes from Paenibacillus sp. 1A_MP2, assembly GCF_052244825.1. Lineage (NCBI taxonomy): Bacteria > Bacillati > Bacillota > Bacilli > Caryophanales > Paenibacillaceae > Paenibacillus > Paenibacillus sp. 1A_MP2. The sequence goes on from NZ_JBQQCS010000001.1 coordinate 3,448,900, forward strand.
AAAGCGATTATGTGATTACGCTGGATGAACTGCCTAATTTGAAGGTTAACAATCCATCAACAAATGCGTCCCTCACACCTACAACCGTTGAATTTGACAAAAACACGCCCAATCCAAGCGACAAAGCCATAACCGTGAATTTTAACGGTAATACGTTAGCCGCTCTCCGGGTAGGTACAACTACATTGACTGCAAATCAGGATTATACGTTAAGCGGTAGTACGTTGCTGCTGAAAAAAGAATTCTTAGCCGGACTGCCAGTTGGCGACCATTCCATCGTTTTTGATTTTAATCAAGGGCAAGATCCTGTATTAAAAGTTAAAATTGTTGATTCAACACCAGGCGCAAACGCTGTAATTTCGCCCGTGAATGCAACATTTGATAAAGCAGCGAATCTAGCGCAGGATGTTTCCTTGTCCCTTACCTTAAATGGAAAACAGCTTACGAGCATAACGAATGGAAATTATACACTTGTATCGGGCCAGGATTATACGGCATCAAGTACGGCTATCGTTTTGCGCAAATCTTATCTTTCCACACTGCCGCTAAGTCAGCATGCGATAACCTTTCATTTTAGCGGAGGAAATAACGCTGTTCTTACAGTAAACGTAGCGGACAGCAGCGTTTCAGTACCCTCTGGGACTTGACGATCCAAGCCTTTAATGGTAATACAAGTGAGTCCACCAACGGAATCTCACCTAAATTCAAAGTAGTCAACAACGGTAATTCGGCGATTCAATTGAGTGATGTGAAAATAAGGTATTATTATACGATTGACGGGGAAGAAGCACAGAGCTTCTGGTCTGACTGGGCAAGTATTGGGAGTGCAAATGTAACCAGCAAATTCGTTAAATTGGCAACGCCAGTTACCGGAGCGGATTATGTTTTGGAAGTTGGTTTTTCGAGTTCTGCTGGAACACTTCATCCCGGACAAAGCGCAGAAATTCAAGCACGGTTCTCCAAAAACAACTGGTCCAATTACAACCAGGCTAACGATTACTCGTTTAAGGCATCCAGTACTCAGTTCGCAAACCATGAACAGGTTACCGGGTATATCAACGGTCAACTGGTTTGGGGGATCGAGCCGTAAGCAGGCAAGAATAATAAAGGTTGGAGCGGGGTATTCCCTGCTCCAGCCTTTTATTTTGGGGATGGCTAAAAGTCCGAGAAAAGAATATAAAGAGGAGTCTACGAAAGGAACATGTTATGATGGGGAGGATGCTAATTTTTCAGAAGGAGATCAAAATCAATGGTTGTAAAAAAATGGTTAGGTGCTTTGCTTATTATTCTGGCGACCATCCTGTTCACAGGCTGCTCACTCGAAACGGTTTCATTAAATGGCTCATCTCAAGAGAATGCCGCTCTTACGCAGTTTGATGAAGTAGCCAAGTATATTTCGGAGCATAATGAACTTCCGGAAAATTATATAACCAAGAAAGAGGCTAGAGTATTAGGATGGGAGCCTAGCAAAGGCAATTTGGAAAAAGTGGCCCCAGGCAAAAGCATAGGCGGTGACGTATTTCAAAATCGGGAAGGGCTGTTACCCAAGAAAAAGGAAGAACCTGGTACGAAGCAGACATTAACTATTCGGGAGGAACGCGGGGAGCGATCGGATTCTATACTCCAATGATGGTTTGATCTATAAAACAACTGATCATTACCGTACGTTCGAACAAATCGAATAGAGAAAGGGTGATATTATGAAAACCGTAGTCATCAATGGAAAGGATATTCATGGTAAAGAAGAATTACATGACGTGCTTCAGACCAGACTCGAATTAGGACAAACGTATGGTCGGAATTTGGATGCATTATGGGATTGCTTAACTGGCTTCATGCCCATGCCACTTACCATTCAGTGGATTGATTTTGATGCAAGCCGCAACTCCCTGGGAGAGTATGCAGATCATTTGTTGGACCTGATGCGTGAAGCTGAAGAAGAGTTGGAAGGATTTACATTTGAGACTTTTAAAAGTTAGTACCTGCAAAAGAACGAACGTAAAAAAGGTTAATGCCAGCATTATTCTCAAGCAATTGGTAAATAATATAATTTAAAACTAAGGGAGAATAACTGGCATGCACCGTAAGCAAAATTTAAAAATGAAAAAAGTGGATATATCCCATTTAGAGCAATACAGTCAGCTGTTACGTTATGTATTTCAGGTCACTCATAATGATCTTCACAAACATGGATGGAAAGAAAGCGAAATCCTCCATGAGAAGTCACCTGTTTTACAACAAGCAGATGTACTTGGATGGTTTGATGGAGAAAAACTGATTTCTCAGGTATCCATATATCCATTTGAGGTTCGGATATTTAACCAAACTTACGCTATGGGTGGCGTAACAGGTGTAGGTACTTTTCCTGAATATTCCGGTCAAGGCTTAATGAACAAACTGCTGCTGCAAGCTCTCACCAATATGCGTGAAAAGAAACAATCCATTTCTTACTTGTATCCTTATTCCATACCGTATTATCGCCGTAAAGGGTGGGAGATCATTTCTGATAAAATTGTGTTTGAGGTTCAAGATTTCCAATTACCCAAAAACAAACCTGTTCCTGGTGATGTGGCACGTGTAGAACCCGAAAGCGAAGATGTGAGGACGGCTTATGAACGTTTCTCCATACAAACCCATGGGGCCATGCTGCGAAAAGAACTTGCGTGGAGTGAGTACTGGCGATGGGATTCCGATGACTTAACTGCAGCTGTCTATTATGGGGAAGACGGTCAACCTGATGGCTACATATTATATTGGATTGAAGAAGAAGTATTTCACGTCAAAGATATGATTTTCATTCATGAAGAGGCGCGAAGTGGGCTGTGGAATTTCATTAGTGCGCATTTTTCAATGATTTCCAAGGTGGTTGGCAATATTCATACCGATGAACAGCTAGCCTTTCTGCTGGAAGATGCTGATATTAAGGAAACGATTTCCCCATACTTTATGGCACGGATCGTGGACATAGAGCAATTTATCTCAAAATATCCGTTCAAACCCGCAGCGATGGAGAGAGAATGGACCTTTACATTGCAGGACCCTTTGCTGTTCTGGAATCAAGGCACATTTACACTACACATTGAACCGAATGGAAGCGGAAGAGTGGTTCGAAGTCAAAGCCGACGCAGTGAAGACAGCATAAACATCCAAACCATGACAACCATGTTGTTAGGCTATAAGCGTCCGGAGTACTTGCATAAGATTGGCCGCATTAAATGTGATCCAGAAACGCTTGATTTGTTAGAAGATGCTATCGAGCAGCAGGCGCCTTACTTTTCTGATTACTTTTAAGATTCAAAGTAGTGAACAGCATTCCCTTATGAATGGTGGATTAGCATGATTTCGTTCTCCTTCTGGAGATCTCTAGTTAAAGTTAAAACAACCCGTATTGAGTTTTATCAATACGGGTTGTGTTTTATTTCCAAACCAATCTGACTCACTATATCAGACTGAATGTATTCATAGGTCTTAGTAAGATGTGCTTTTGTTTAAGTGGGTACGACCATATTTGCGAGTGTATCCGACAGCCTTTGTTTTGCTTTCTCGGATGCGCCAGTCAGCGGCAGACGCAATTTTGCAGAGGCGATCAGCTGTTGCTGAGCAAGCCACCATTTGATCGAGGCTGGAGCAGGTTCTGCAAATACATCACTAATCAGCGGTTGCAGTTGCTTAAAGCTGTCTCTAGACGCATTCACGTCACCAGATGCAAAACGCTGATATACCTCCACATACCGTTGGGTATGAATATTGGCAGAGGCCACCATCCCGCCTGCGGCGCCTTGACACAGCATCGCATGGAAATACGCATCCTCGCCGCATAGTACAGGTTTCGTCTCATATTGGGTTAGAGCAAGCAGCAGATCCAAACCGCCAGTGCTGTCCTTCAGGCCAATAACCCCGTCCAGATCCAAGACTTTTCTCATCGTATCTAAGGTCATTCGACTTCCGGTTCGAGCCGGAATCTCATAGACCAGAATCGGCAGTCCTGTCCGGGACGCGCTGGAGAAATGCTCCAGAATACCTTCTTGCGTGGGCCTGTTGTAATAGGGAGTGACCACCAGAGCAGCATCTGCTCCTAATTCTGCGGCCATTTCGGTCCGATGGACCGTCGAATAGGTATCATTTGTTCCTGTCCCCACAACGATGGGGATGGTTTTGTTCAGACTTATCAAAATCTCTTTGGTTACCTCAACCATCTGCTTTACTTCATCCCAGGAGACGGTCGGAGATTCTCCAGTCGTGCCGTTTACGACCAAACCCTGAATGTCATGTTCCGCAAGATGGGTAACATACTTCCGATACGATTCAATGTCCAACTTGTTGTCATCCGAAAAAGGGGTAATTACCGGTATATAAATTCCTTGAACATGTTGTTCGTTCATCATAATCAACGACCTCTTCCCGTTATATTGAAACTAATGTATCATAGGAACCAGCATCACAGTTACCTATAACAAATGATGGTTGTCATCAATATTTTCGATGAGGTGAGCAAGTTGGATTTAATCTATCTTCAGACGTTCAGAGAAGTTGCCATTCGCGAGAGCTTCACCAGAGCCGCAGAAGTGCTGGGTTATGCACAATCCAGTGTTACTACGCAGATTCAAAAGCTGGAAAAAGCATATCAAGTCAAACTGTTTGAACGCTACAGCAATAACAAGATTCGCTTAACTTCTGCCGGGGAAGAGCTGTTCAAGCTTGCCGGACAGATGTTGGAATTGTTTGAGCAGTCCAAGGAAAAAATGGCGAAGCAGGGCGGTGGCTCTTTGACGATCGGTACGATGGATTCCATCGCTTCTTACTTTCTACCTCCATATATGCAAGCTGCCCGTAAGGAATACCCGGATCTCAACATACGATTGCATACGAATCGTGAGGGATTGATTTTGCATCAGGTCAGAGAGGGTGAAGCCGATATCGGGCTTATTCTTGCAGATGATTCGAGTGATCCAGCTTTGCAGTGGATTACCATTCGTCAAGAACCGCTATTGCTGATCGTGCATCCGCAACATCCGCTGATCGCCAAAGCACAGCTTGAATTGAATGATCTAAAGGACATGGAATGGATCATGCCTGAAGATACCTGTAATTACAGGCAGCTGCTTGAACGGGTGCTTCGTGCAAATTCAATCCCCTATCGGATTGGTCTGGAACTTGGCAATCCGGAAGCAATCAAAAGAAGTATTAAGTCAGGAGAGGGTATCTCAATTCTGCCGCAAATGGCTGTAATGGAGGAAATCGAGCGGGGGAACTGAAAGTGTTGCCCCTTGAACATGCAGAACTTCAACTCGAAATTCAGCTCGTTCTTCATCCAAAGAAGTGGGTATCCAACGCACTGCACTATTTTATGGAAAGCTTGAAGGAATAAAGCACTATAAGCTTGGTTGAATCATTTTTTAAAAGCGGGAAGATAAACAAAACAAAAGCCCATTGACCGAACTGGTCAAGACCCCATTTAGTAGACATTATAAAAAGACCCTAGGCTGCAAACTGGCGTCGGTACTCTACCGGCGTCAGTTTTTTTAGTTTCCGTTGTGGCCGTTTTCGGTTGTAAAAACGGATATATTTTTCGATTTTGCTTTGTGCTTCGCTAAGCGTTCGGATATGATAAGGATAGAGTCCTTCCGTTTTGAGATGCGAGAAGAAACTCTCCATCGAGGCATTGTCATAACAATTTCCTCGGCGAGACATGCTGATTCGGGCGCCAACCTTTGGCAGCATGTCGTGGTAAGCATGAGACGTGTACTGGAATCCTTGGTCGCTATGAACGACCAGTCCGGTCACGTCTTTTTGCTTCGCAAACGCCTTGCTGAATGTGCGAAGCACCAGTTCATTGTCGTTGCGTTCGCCTATTTCGTAAGCCACAATTTCGTTATTAAACAGATCCTTTATGGCTGAAAGATATATCCAGCGCTCTCCTACACGATACTGGGTAATGTCCGTTACCCATTTCTGATTCGGTTTTTCTGCACTGAAATCTCGCTTCAAGAGGTCCTCTGCTACACGCTGCGCAGGTGTATACGAGCTGCTGGAGCGCCGTTTACGACGGATTCGAGATTGAATACCGAGCATTTGCATCAGGCGGAGCACCTTTTTGTGGTTCATCCAAATCCCCTGATCTTGCCAAAGGAACAACTGGAGCTGCCGATAACCATATTTGCCTTCATATCGTTGATACGTTTGAAGCACTTGTTTCTTCGCCTTTGCGTCGCGATCGAATCGTTTACGTTTTACATAGGCATAAAATCCACTCCGTGACACGCCAAACACATTACAAAGTTTCTGGATATCACCGTATGCCGCTACTTTTTCTATGATCTGAAATCTTTCTTGTTTGCTTCCTCCTTCCAGATGACCAAGCACTTTTTTAGCAACTCATTCTCCCGTTTCAGTTTTTGTACAAAGCGGTCTTGATCCAAGTATTCTTTACGTCGACCTCGCTGATCCATCAGTCCAAACTCACCTTGTTCCCGATATTTTCGCATCCAGCGCTTCATTCGTCCTGGATCATGAATCCCCAGATGTTCATTAATCTTTCGATAAGTCCACCCCTCAACCGTATGCAAACGAATAGCCTCATTTTTTATCTTCTCCGAATACGTTTTAAACTTTTGTCCCTTAATCGCCATAAAAAAATACACCCCCTAGAATTTCATCGGCTAAACCCAGGGGTTTTTCCAATGTCTATTCTAAGGGGTGCACTTCAAACTGGTCAACGGGCTTTTTTGTACTATCATCAAATACTTGACGATCAAGACTTAGAGTTGGAATGATCTTTAGCATTAAGTGTAGCAATCAGCTTCTCGCCCTCAACGTCCAGATTCGGTAGAATGCGATCCAGCCATTTTGGAAGCGACCAAGCCTTGTCACCGAAAATGGCCATGATGGCAGGGACCAACCCCATCCGAATAATGAAAGCATCAATCAGAATTCCTACAGCTAATGTGAAACCAATCTGTTTGATCATGACGTCATCTGTGAAGATGAACCCAGCAAATACCGAGACCATGATCACCGCTGCGGCAACAACTACACGACTTACCTGGTTATAACCATGAACAACAGACTCTGTTCCTCTGTGACCGTGTACGTATGATTCCCGCATCGAGCTGACAAGGAAGACTTGATAGTCCATTGCCAAACCATACAGGATACCTGTCACGATGATCGGCATAAAGCTCAGCAGCGGGCCGCCAGTGTCGAAACCAAAGAGTGAATGGAGCCAGCCCCACTGGAATACAGCAGTAGTGATCCCGAATGTAGCCAGAATACTAAGAAGGAAGCCGATCGTTGCTTTAATTGGAACGATAATCGAACGAAATACCAAGAGAAGAATGATAAGCGACAGCAGGATAATAATTCCTACATAGATCGGGAATACCTGCGCCAATTTGGCTGACATATCAATGTTAACGGCAGTGAAGCCGGTAACACCAATCTTAACGTCATTCGTCTGTGCAACGCTCGATTCAGTAGATCGCAGCTCATTCACCAGATCTTTGGTGATTTTATCGTTGGGACCCGTTTCGGGAATAAGACTAAAGATAGCCAAATCTTCTGTCATACCTAGCGGTGTAACCTGTGCAACGTTATTTTGGCTTTGGAGTTCCTGCATAAGACTGCCCAAGAGTTCCGGAGTCACCTGAGCGGAAGAATTGTTAGGCTCTGCGACCAGAATAAGGGGTCCGTTAAATCCTTCTCCGAAGCCTTCGGATATGGCGTCATAGCCTTGTCTTGCTGTTGTGTCCAGATTCGCTGAAGAAGCTCCCGGGATACCCATTTCCATTTTTGTTATAGGTGTGGCTGCAGCCCCGAGAAGCACGACGATGGCAATAATGGTGATCCAACGATACTTGATAACGAATTTCACCCATCTGTGAGCAATCCCGCGGCCAGCAGCTTTAGGATGTTTGGTGCTTTTCTCGCGTGCTTTAGGAGAACAGATGCGTTCACCAACTAGTCCAAGTAAAGCGGGCAATAGCGTAAGGGCAACAAATACGTTAATAAGAACGGTAGCCGCCGCAACTAAAGCCATCGTAGATAAGAAGGTGAGATCGATGACAAGCATACCGCACAGTGCAATGATGACGGTTAATCCGGCAAAAAATACAGCGCTGCCCGATGTGCCAATGGCTCTTGCAGTCGCCTCTTGTGCACTCAAGCGTTGATCAATAATCATTCGTCGCTGGCGATTGACAATGAAGAGAGCATAATCGATTCCGACGGCGAGACCAACCATGAGAGCCAGGACGGAAGTAACGCTTGGCATTTCTATAAATTTGGAAATCGAGAACGCTCCACCTACTCCAATGGCAACACCGAGGAGTGCAGTGACAAGAGGCAGACCTGCCGCAACGACGGAACCCAGGGTGATTAGCAAAACAATGATAGCAATGATCAGTCCGATAATCTCTGCCGATCCCACACCGATCGCTACCGTTTTGAGTGTTTCGCCCGGTAACACGGTGATGTTGGTTCCTTGCTGGGCAGTCATAACGGAGTCAATTACAGAATCAAAACCATCTTGAGTAATTGCAGACTGCTCAATGGTAAACTGAAATTGAAACAGGGCAACCTTTCCGTCAGAAGAGAGAAGGACACCAGGTACAGGAACACCATCCATCATTAGAGGACCATAGGGAGGAGGAGAGGCTGCAGCTGATTGCTGCTGCATATTCGAAGCCTGAGCCATGTCTGCGGTTGCTCCCGAACTGCTAGCTTCAGCTGCATAATCCGCAGGATTAATCACATCCTTCAATGCGTAAACTTCACTAACAGCTTTCGTTATTGCAGCCAAACGCTCAGGTGTATCCAAACGCTCGTTGTTAGGTGCTTTGAACACAACACTTCCTTGCCCGCCGGAGGCGGCAGGTAATTCTTTAGCTAATTGATCCAAGACCTTCTGTGATTCCGTGCCTTCAATTTTCATTTCAGAACTGATATGAATACCATTGATACTGATCATAGAAATGACAATACCCAGAATCAATACCCAACCAATGATGAAATACCCCGGTTTACGAAAAGCCGTTTTCCCAATCTATACAATAATGTAGACATATATCTATTTTACACTCCCTCTATGGTGAATATGGGTTGCTGGCGCATCAGAATCCTTTGCGCAAATAACTAAACATGGTTTCTAAAAACTCATCAAACGGTACAGCTTCAGTGGTTGGATAGTCATTCTTCTTTTGTCCAGGGAGCAGCACATTAAGCCTTCCGTCAATTAAAGGAAGAATAATCCCATAAACTGCGTTTATAAGAAGATAAGTATATACCTCGTCATCATTTCCGTTAGACAAGTCTAACAATGTTTCTTGCGCAGTCGTCTGCATCTGGTGCAATACTCCAAGGAAATGCGGCTCTAACACCGGATATTTTTTTGAAAGTACCAAAAGCTCACGCAATCTTCCTATGAGATCCGCTGTAAGCTGCATCTGGATGAGTTGATACAGAACGTCAAGCAAGGAGGTATTTGGGGGAATCTGGGTGAGTAAATTCTCGAACTCAGTAGTGTTATGAACAGCTGTAGCTCCCATCGCAACAGCTTCTTCCTTACATGTGAAATAGTTTGCGAAAGTTCTTCTGGAGTAACCGGCTTTTTGCACGATATCTTCAACAACGAAGCCGTCCAGACCATGTTCAACTGCAAGTTCAAATGCTGCGATCGCTAGCGATTGCTCTGTCGCTTCTTTTTTAAATGCCGCAAAGTTGGTTTGGCCATCATTTTCCGCTTATGCGTACACCTCCAACATGGCTGTTTCTGTGGGGAAGCAATCGTAAGTTGTTGACTTCATTTGGGGTTCACACGACTCCTTTCTCAGGATCATCTTAACTTAAGTTTGCCCTTTAGGCAAATTTGCTCAAAGGGAAAGTTTATACCTGTGCGATAAACGTAAAGCTTCGTCCTTTGTCGGTTTCCGACATCTGACCACGAACAGGTTGAAGGCCCTTGTTTCGAACTGTATTATGGAATGGCAGAGCATTAAATCAGCGAGCCACATCAAACAGGCTCGCTGATTTATATTAGAGCACCAAATAGAGGAGGTTCCATATGAGTTCCATTCTAAACGTTATAGAAAAGCTAAAGTTGAACGTCTTAAATATTGAAGATGTTCCGGAATCATTTAGTTCGGATGTATATAAACTTACTCTTGCTAATGGAGAAGACGTTTATGTAAAGATTCCATTTAACAAGGATAAGCTTTTTCGTGAATTTCAGATGCTCGAAACATTGAAGGGCGTATTACCTGTTCCTAAGGTATTGGACATTTGGTATGGGGATGAAATGACTACGGGGGCGTTGCTTCTCTCAGCAATTCAAGGTGTACCTTGTACAGAAAATATTGATGAAAAGCTATCTTTTCAAATGGGGGTGTATCATGCAATGCTCCATGAGGTGAAAACGTCAGGATATGGTTATCATTCAGCCGGCGGCTTTCATTTTTTTGACCAAAATAATTGGCGTCTACACATCAAAAGTAATTTTGAAAAGTGGAAAGAGCCCTGTAAAGAGCTCCTCGATTCAGCATTGTATGAACGTTGCATTCTTCATTTTGATGGTGATTTCTCTGCTTTACCAGATCCTGACGGACCATGTTTTGTACATATGGATTTTAGACCAGGCAATATACTGGTGAACGGTAACAAGGTTGCAGGTATTATTGATTTCGAGAGTGCTCGCGGTGGCTCCACTGAAATAGATTTCACTAAAATCAATAGATATATTTGGGAAGTGAACCCGAGAACAAAATCCCCGTACATTGAAGGTTATGAAACGATTCGTACGATGTTAAATCTCGAACTCGTATTGCCATTTTATAATTTTTACGATGCTTTTAGCGCCGTTTCTTGGTGTGAAAACAGAGGAGTTGAAAAAAATCAATCGTTCCTTCAGGAAAGTATAGAAGTTTTGAAGAAATCAGTAGGTTATTGAATTGAATAAACGTCCAACAGGTTTGGCTGTTTTTCCTAAATGGAAAGAATCCAGTTGGAAATGTCATTTATCACTTTCTTATCAACATGCTGCACAACTTTATACTCTTTTTTCATTTTTAATATTTCACCGTAAACAGCTGGCATAAATAAATGATTTAAGTTGGGGTAAAGTTTAAACGTTACATTTGGCTTTTCACATAATAAGTCTTTGTAAGCCTTAAAATCTTTGTCTACGGATACATGGAAATCTCGATCTCCCTGCAAAATGAGTACGGGTTTATCTAATACGTTGAGGTAATGAATGGATGGATGTTCTCCCATCTCTTTGAAGTAGTAGGCTCTCGAATATTTCCCCAAAACTACAGTTGATTTTGCTTCTTCATCACTTAACGTATAGATTTTATCAAACTTGGATGATAGTGCTGCGATTTGTTTCTTAGCAATCATTTTCAAAAACATATTCAACGACGCTAAAACATCGTTATTTTGGTCCATCAAAATTTTTTCTAATCTTCGTGGAGACCCACCCATAATAATGATACCAGCAAAATGTCCACCTTCTGCATCAATTCGTGGAGCTAACATCCCGCCTAAGCTATGACCGATAATAAATATTTGGTTTGAATCAATACGTGAGTCTTTACGTAATAAATCAGCAGCAAGGATAGCATCTTCCATGGTTTCTTCTTTAACGGATAATCCGGTTTCGTTTTTCATTTCTTTTCCGTAGACGAATGTTCTTTTATCGTATCGCAGCACAGCAATTCCTTTTTCCGACAACCCATCGGCAAGGTCTTTAAAAGGGTAGTTATTGCCGACTTTTTCATCCATATCCGCAGGGCCAGAGCCATGCACCAATACCACGGCTGGAACTTTGGATGAGCAATTCTCTGGCAATGACAAAATGCCATTCAAAGGATATTTCGTTTCTTGGCCAATGATTAGCTTCTCATTCATACCCATAACCTCCGATCAACTTTTTTCTTGCAAAAAATGATTCATTTTTTGAATTAGTCTTTGATACTCGGGTACTTCACGTAACGAATTGAACGCTGGATTCATTAGAACATCCCTCATCATGCTATCCTTGATAACCTGCTCGCTGCGGGGAGCGGTGACGTCGAAATCTTTCAGCCACGGATCAATCAGATCAAAGAAGGAATCTCCACGAAGCTCAAAAGGAAAGAAGCCTTCCACGCAGGTATCCACATATTTTTCAAGGAGTTCAATCGATTTCTCAGGAAATTTGTTCACACAATATAGATGAGCGCCTAGTGCGTAAAGCAGGACGACATTGTTTGGATTTAGCCGTTTCATATCAAAAATCCGTGCAAAATCCGACGCTTTCTTAAAAGCTTCTTCGGCTTTTTCGATATGATCCATATTGAATTGGAGGACGTTCAGCAGCCCTTGAAAGACTGCCATTACGTGCTGATACAGTTCAGCCTGCAAGGTTTCTTTGGCTTTGCTGATATTGCCCATATGCTGATATGCCTGTGAAATTAACGCGCCCTTTGGCATCATGGGCCGGACGGTCTCCCCAGTAATCTAAGACCCGCTGCGGACTCCTTAGCGATAGAAAACAAACGGATTGATACAAAACCGCATCGCTCGAAAGCTGCATATCGCCACTTTCGGTTTGAATCCGTTCACATAGCGTCACGGCTTCGTTAAGAAGCACCTCTTTTTGCTCTTGTGTTCTCGCCAGCGTGAAGTGATTTGTGTACAGCCTGACCATCTGCAATAAGAGTGGAAAGCAGGCGTAATATTTTTTGATGATCGCCGTACATTCTGCAATCACCTCATCAAAAGGGAGAGAAGCAAAATCATTAGCGAGTCGGGTGTAGAGATTCGCGATGTCCGACTGCTCCATTTGCGGGGAATAGCCCATCAATTCTTCAATGCTGATGTTAAAATAGGCCGCAAGGCGTGGAAGAAATGTGATATCAGGATAGCTTTGTCCCGTTTCCCACTTGGAAACAGACGCTTTGGAAACACCGATAAATGCAGCAACCGCATCCTGTGTTAATCCTTTTTCTCTGCGTTTTGCTACAAGAATCGATGATAAATTAATTTCGTTCATTCAACATCACCTCTGATTATGATTATACGGTTTATAAAATCAACTCCCAAGCGACTTGTCGTTGACTTATGTTAAAAAAATCAACCATTGAGAAACTTAATGGGGAAAGAAACTGGTCGATTAGGGATACTAAGGAAGAAGGAGTGGAGGACATGAGAAAAGTATTAATTATAGTTGTTAGTTGTATTCTAACGCTAAGCCTAAGCGCATCAGCATATGCAGAGCATGGTACAGTGAATGAGGAGGAGTATAAGTCTTTATCGTTAACTTTACTTAATCCATCCATACAGCTGGCGATTAATCAGTATTATCAAAAAATTCACAAGCCGCAGCCAAGTTATGGTTTATATGAAATGAAGGTTCTAGAACTAAAAAGGAGATTCCCTGGAGCTTATGCCTTTCGAGTGATTGTTGAAGTCAACACGTACTACGGTCCACACAATCCTCCAAATGCAAAAGAGTTTATTACATTCGATATCGATACCAGTAAAGTAAAGTTAATTAAATATATCCATAGGAACGACTAACTTTTAATCTTGAGATGGTCCGAAGTGATTATATACTTTGCATGGGGGTAAATCTTTTCTAACGCTAAATAAGCTTTTCTAATGTATTGGTTTTGCACCTTATTTTCTAAAATAAGGAATGAAGCAGAGTGAAATATACAAACGCTAAAAAAATATTGCCTGAAAAGTTAATTATAATGATTCAAGAGTATGTCTAGGGAGAGACGATTTACATTTGCCAAACAACTTGCCTTTGATGGTGTCTTAATCGAATTGCAAGTACTCCCTGGATATCATCATTTGGCTCCAATGTTTCCGAATGCACATTTTTCTCAAATAGGTGCCACCTCTAGTGAGTACGCTTTGTTGAAAGCTCTGGAGTTACTTTGATTATAAGACTGATTTAGAGATGGAATCGAACCGAGACAACTGGGGAGCAAACAGTATAGATGACACAAGTTAGAGCATTAAAAGATACAAGCCGCGTTAATGCGGCTTTTTTCGTGTCTTTAAAGATAAACAAGAACTTGACCTTTTGCCACTCAACCAAAGTTTAGATAATTGTGCATATCGGATTTGTAACTTGTGTATTCAAATTTGATTAAATCCTTGCTAAACTTTGTTTTGATAATGAGAATCATTATTATTATTATTAAATAGAGGCTGGATTTGACCGGAGGGCTTTCTAGGAGCAAATCAATGATAAGAAAGGTTGGTAGAAATGAGTTCAAACAGACAACTATGTATTGGATTGTCCTTAAATGCAACGTGGAATAAAGGCGACGGGTGGCGACACCGGGATAGCGGAGTGGAGCAAACGGGATCCATTGACTATTATATTCATTGGGCGAAAATGGCGGAGAACTCAAAGCTCGATTTTCTTTTCAGAGCGGATTATCTATATATTAGCCCGCAGATGTTAGGCGATTCTTCTAATTTCGGCAGCCCGGACCCTACTTTGTTTTTTGCAGCTATAGCTCGTGAAACCGATCGGATCGGACTGGTTACGACCATTTCTACGACGTTTAATCCACCGTATATTGTTGCTCGGCAGCTTCAATCCTTGAACTGGCTAAGCAATGGACGTGCCGGCTGGAATATTGTCACTTCTATTGAGGGCGCCGATAATTTCGGCAACTCTCCAATGCCATCCCCGGAAGAACGGTATGCGAAGGCAATAGAATTTACGGATGTGGTATGCAAACTTTGGGATAGTTTTCCGAGTGAGGCTATCGTTATTGACCGTGAGTCAGGCATGTTTTCTGATAAGGAAAAAGTGAATGCTATTCATCATTCCGGTGAATTTTTCAGCGTAAAAGGGCCGTTAACTCTACCTTCTCATCCATCGGGAAGCATTCCTTTGTTTCAAGCGGGAGCTTCGGATATTGGACGGAATTTTGCCTCTTCCGTAGCGGATGCTATTTTTGCGGCAATGCCAGATCTGGAATCAGGCGTGGAATTGCGAAGTGATTTGAGAAAAAGGGCTGTAGAACATGGGCGCGATCCGAACACGATTAAAGTTTTGCCGGGGTTATATTTTTTCCTTGCCGATACGCACGAAGAAGCGCTTGAATTACATAAGGCTGCTCATGCCCATTTAAGTCTTGAGCGCAGACATGCCTCTCTCCAATCGTTAATGGGCCTGGATTTAAGTGGTTGTTCCTTGGATCAACGCGTAACCGAAGATATGCTTCCAGATCCTGATCATGCTGTCCGCAGCCGTACACATGCTGAGCTGTTGCGTCGATATATTACAAAATATCAGCCTACAGTGAAGGAGATTCTGGACCGGCCGGAGGTTGTCGGATCTGCCCATTGGGTATCTGTGGGGACAGTCAAGACGGTAATGAATGATATTATTGAGCGGGTTGAGGCTGGTGCTATAGATGGGTTCATCGCCCTGCCAGGCGGTTCAGAAAAATCGATGAAGATATTCTTTGAAAAGCTGATTCCAAAGTTGGTTGAAAGAGGTTTGTTCAGAAGTGAATATACCGGGGAAACGTTGCGTGATCATTTGGAGGGTTCATAGGTCATTACTGTTTTTTTATTTTTAGAGCGAGAGCATGGGTACACACAATATGGATAACGTATCGTAGGGGAGAACATATGAAAAGACTAACAGGATTGATTTTATCTGTAATTGTATTTGCAGGGGGATACTGGCTGGATGTTCCGAAACGCCCGTTGCAGTTACTCCTGAACCCAGCAAGATCGAGGGTGAAGGATGGCCAAGAACCATTAAGGATGCCAGCGACAATGGAGTGGTGCTTGAGAAACGACCAGAGCGTATAGCGGTGCTTCATCCCTTATACTTGGATTACTTTTTTGCTTTGGATACTCCTCCAATCGCATCAATCAGCGCGGGGGAAGCATTGGAAAAGTTTGCTACGTTACAGCCTTACGCCAAATCTGCTGATATTATTGATTTGGGAAGCGACTCAGCGAATTTGGAAAAGATTATTACCGCTCAGCCTGATGTAATTGTAACCTTCAAGGGGTCTGTGGACACCATTTATGATGAGTTGAACAAGATTGCTCCAGTCATCTTAATCGACTACACGGATACCTGGGACAAAACGACGATGCTTCTTGCTGAAGTTGTTGAAAAAGAGAAGTTGGCGAAAGAACTGATTAAGGAAACCCAAGAAATGATAGCAAATACGAAAAAGCATTTA
Organism: Paenibacillus sp. 1A_MP2; assembly: GCF_052244825.1. Taxonomy (NCBI): domain Bacteria; kingdom Bacillati; phylum Bacillota; class Bacilli; order Caryophanales; family Paenibacillaceae; genus Paenibacillus; species Paenibacillus sp. 1A_MP2. The sequence goes on from NZ_JBQQCS010000001.1 coordinate 3,465,105, forward strand.
GGTACTCTTGAGGATAAGACCTTTGCCTTGTTGCGGGTTGATGGAAAAGCAAATTTTTATGCTCAAGGATCTAAAAATACAATGTACTATAATCAAACTGCGGGCTTTGGGTTGTTGGCACCGAAGGGGTATCCTGAGGGTGGTGAGTCGCTTACGCTGGAAGGGCTATACGACATGAATCCCGATTATATTATTATCCAGCATGATATTGACGTTGCAAAGGCAGCAGTGAAGGAAAAGGAATCTTCGAAGGTATGGAATTCACTGGAGGCTGTAAAAAACAACCGTGTTGTTATATTTGATAATTCCCTCAATAGTGCGAGTATCCTGGCTGTCCGTCTGGCCTCAGAGTATTTTCTGAAATTGGCTGAACAATAATTATTATACAAAAGATCCGATTGCTGATTCTGAGCGCAATCGGATCTTTTAATGTAGGATGACAAGAACATTATCGTATTGATGTATCCATAATATTGGGATTAAAGGAAATTATAAAGTGACAAAAAGTGGTGAACGGCCGCACCGCCCGGAGTAACCAGGCAAGCGAAGACGATGACACTTGCGTCAACGATCCACAGCAGCTCCGATGAACTCGGATGCAGCCCGCTGACCGAGAGCATTGGAACCGCCAGATTGATGGCGGCAACAAGGCCAACGACCAGGATGATACACACGCAAACGCAGGCCAGAATCAGCCCCCGTTGTCGTGACGTTTTCACGGCAACTGGAGAAACTATCTTTGGGGCACTTATGGTTTTCCGACATGCTTGTACGCACCAGCCATGATGTCATCAATCAGAGTTGGCGAAGCTGGCGTCCATCCGAGAAGTTCGCGAGTATGTGCACTGGAGCCGGTCATGGATAGTTTAAAGAAGCTGCCGACCAATCCGAAGTGCGCATCGGCGTCTTCTGCTGCAATCGAGGCTACCGGGATGTCGAGGGTGCGCCCGATTGCTTCGGCGATCGCTCGAGTGGTGATGGTTTCCTCTGCGATCGCATGTAGACGCGATCCGGCCGGCGCCTTTTCGAGTCCCAGCCGGAGGAGCCGGGCTGCGTCGGAACGGTGCACTGCAGACCAAGCGTTGGAACCGTCACCGATGTACCCGGACACGCCCTGCTTGCGGGCTGCGGACATTAGGAAATTAATGAATCCCCAATCTCCAGTCCCGTGGACGGTTGGAGCGAACCGGGTGATAATGGTCCGCACTCCGCGACCAACGTAGTCGAGAGCAAGATTCTCGGAGCCGCCCCTGTCAGAGCCCGGGCCCACAGCTGGGGACGGGTCAACCTCCAACACCGGACGCCCTTGAACCAGACCGGAGATGGCATTAGCGACTATGAAAGGCCGGTCAGTACCGATCAGTGTCTCGGCGAGAGTTTCGACTGCAGCCCGTTCAGCACGATCCGACTCCGTAGGATTCGCCCAGTCATGCTTGTTCGCCAGGTGGATGACAGCCTCAGCTTCGGACGCCCCCGGCGGAGGACGTCGAGGTCATCGAGATCCCCGCGCAGTGCAGTCGCGCCTTTTTCTTCAAGTGAAGCCGCAGAGACGTCCGACCGAGCCAGTCCGACGACCTTGTAGCCTGCTCTCAGCAACTCATCTACGGTGGCCGATCCAATCCATCCCGTTGCTCCAGTAATAAATACATTCATCTGTGTTACCTCCTTGTAGCCCTTCCACAGGCTACACTTCATATTTTTTTACGGTTACTCGCATTGTCAGGATTCACGACAATGTCCGCTTCTGACAATTACGAGACACTGTGTAACTTAATATAACAGTTACAATACAATGTGTCTAGTAATTATTTTGGAGTAGGGACAAGACGCGTGGGAAGACCTATGGATGCATGACGTGAGCGAATGTCGGCTTAGTGACGAGCGGGTTTGGAGCATCATCAATCAGTGTTGCGTGATCGCCAATGGGCAAGTTTGTTTTAGAAGGCATTCCCACCATAGTCCGTGTTCTTGTCGCGCCACACAGCGTGTGGATGTGGGTCTGAAAGGATTATACCGCTGTGCATAGAAAACTCGATCCACACCGAAGGACCGTCGATACGGATATAGTCCTTCGGTTTACTCACGGAGGTTGAGCCCGAATAAGCGACGTACGTGAAATCGAGCTCGTCCTCATAGCCAGCGAGGATTCTCGCAGCGTTCTCGTCGTCGATGCTGCTGACATAGGTTTCAATCGCTGCTAGCAGCAGGGCTCTCTGGTCTTCGCGTAATTCGGAACCCCGAATGCCCTCAGCCGTCGTAGGGAACGCCCAATCCTTGCCTGGGCCCAGCAAGAGATCCCGGTACTTGTCGCGGAGTCTGGATAAGGCTAACTGGTCATTGTCAAATGAGGCGAGTAGAGCTACGAATGTTCTCTGTGCCTGCTGCTGGGGTTGATTGCTTATGCCGTTGTACTCGAAGGTCGAGAACGGTTCAATACCACGGAACGAGGGGGTTGCTCCAACGAGGTTACCATCTGTGTAAGTGTTGGCGACTGCGAGGTGGTGTCCGCCGAATTGCAGCTCCCATGTCCCCGAATCGGATGGCGTACCAAGGAAGGCAACGTAGAAGTTCTCCCGCCCGTAGTCCCGGGTCACACCGTAATCACGAAGATAGTCGTCGGCATTAAGGATCTGTTGGATCTCGTCATAGCCCTTGTTCTTGCCTGAACCGGTAGCCGCCGCGAGTAAGACGTTCAGCGATGTCCATTGTTCTTCCGAGAGGGTGCCGATCCGCAGACCGTTTCGGCCGTGGTGACCCATCGTTGCCTGGGGATAGTTCGACCAGTTCATTACATTCCTCAGCGAATAGTCCTGGTTCAAATCGCGGAGCTGGTCATAGGAGAGTGTAGCCGCGAACGACTTCGCGAGCTCGACGACTTTGCCGTTCAATGTTGTTGGGCAGTTGTACGTATGTGCCACTCTAGCCGTAGATATGCGCATAATAATTGTTATCTCCTTCGTAGCCCTCTTAGGGCATCAATTGAAATGATCGACACAGTTTCGAGTCACCGTGCACCGAAAATATATCATATACGAGACACTGTGTCCACATATGTGGTTTGGAATTGGACAAGAGGACTGTCTCCGTGTATAGTTGAGACATGAAAAAAGAACATTATCATGGCGGTCGTCCCCGAAGTGAGCAAGCGAGGGCGGCTATTTTGGATGCGGTTGATGACCTCTTGGTCGAGGTCGGATATGCGGCAATGACGATGAAGGGCATCTCCGAAAGAGCAGGAGTGTCCCGGCAGACTTTGTATCGTTGGTGGTCACACAAAGCGGAAATCCTCTTCGAGGCCAGTGTAGCCGATGCCGAGGAAGAATTGGAGATTAGTCCCACAGGGACTCCGTTGGATGATCTAAGAGCGTACCTGGAAGCACTCGTTCGCTTCCTTACGCACTCGCCGGCAGGCGCCGCTTATCGGGCTCTCCTGGGTGAAGCACAGCACGACTCTGCCGTGGGGAACTGCTCTCTGCGAAGGACCTGCTCGGCGACAGCGCCCGGGTCGTGATTGAGCGCGCGCTAGGGGAGGACACACTTCCAATTCCAATCGATCAGGCCACAGCCTTGTTGATTGGACCGACATTTTTCTGGATTCTGAGCGGACGCAATCCCGAACAACTGGTCCCACTTAAACTTGCCGAAGACTTCATGAGCGACCTTCGTGCAAGACAATTGCGCTGAAGAGGCGCTTAATTGTAATGACCGTCTGCTTGAACGACTGGACAAGATGAAGAATGGAATCCACCTACTCAAGGCTCACGTGGTTATACTGCATAGAGAGCTTAGAGTAAACGAGGTACTATTAATAGCAAGATAGCGACTTGAAGGTCGGTATCTTGCTATTAATAACTTGATCGTTGGAGATTGAGACGCGCTTTTCTGCAGATGGACACTCAATTCCTTTATAACATTTTCTTATTGTGTAAATTGCTGGGGATCAAAAGGGCGGTACACAAGTACAAGTTCTTGTTCACCGTCAATAGATTCGTAGATTATAGAGATGGGTAATAGGGATATTTGCGGTACAAAACATATACCAGAAAAAGTCGCTAATTTAGCGGCTTTTTTTTATTTTAGCCTTTACTTCTTTCGGTTTCGGAAAGCATTGCGTTGAAATATAACAAGAGTTCATTCCTCTGTTTTGAATAATTGATGATTTCATGATTGCGGGTACCACTTTTCTTTCCAAAATCAAAACTCATTTGCCAGAGGTCTCCGATACGACGACTAAATCCGAAATGTAATCTGACGCGAGCTGAGGCAGCTGTTTTATTTAGCAGATTATTAACGTATTTCTCAACGGACAAATCTGATTTACCTAGTTTAAAAATATTCAAAAGGGCAGACCGACTTCCGGTTTGCCTTTTGGCTATGCAAACGTATAATGAGAGCTTGAAGGGAGAGGATCGTCATGACCATCGAAGCCAGCTTTCGCCGGGCCAATCACATATGCAATCGTTATATTACAAAAGTGGAGCAGACGGGGCTTTCCTTATCCATTTTGTACTGGGGATTCATGCCCGATCATTTCGACAATGCCTTCCACCGGCATTCCTTTTTCGAGGCCTGTTATGTGGTGGACGGTGAAGGAAGCTACATAGAACAGAATCAGCATTACGCTTTAACTAAAGGAACAGCTTTTCTATCTCTTCCAGGCACATGGCATCAAATCCGCAGCCAGACTGGGTTGACGCTTTGTTATGTTGCTTTTGAACTGGATGAAGCACACACCGATGCTTATTATACCGAATCCTTCCGTCGTCTTGCCGAGCTTGGGCAAAGCGTAGCCCAGCAAGCGGACCTTACGCCGACTGGGCATTTATGGCAAGCGCTCATCGCTTCTTTCGACTTACCCGGGGCAACTCTTCCTCTTGCTGTAAAGCAAATTTCCGCTTCTCTTCTGTTATCCATAGCGGATTTGCACGTTCCTGCCAGAACAGACTCGGCCGATACAGGAGAGCAACCCGTGGAACCCAATACGTTGTTCCGCCAGGCTAAACGGTATGTTGATGATAATTTGATCAATGAGCTTACACTTATGACGGTGTCGAGACACCTCCACATTTCGTCGCGTCATCTAACCCGATTGTTTCAGGAGAATCTGGGCAGTCCTTCGTCCACTACATTCAGGAACGACGTGTGCAGAATGCCGCTTGGCTCCTGTTAAATGAACAGACGCCAATTAAAGATATCGCCATCCAGTGCGGGTTCCAATCCGTACACTATTTTACCCGAATATTTACCCGTGAGCTTGGCGTTTCCCCGGCTAAATTCCGCCGCATTCAGTTTGCCGAAGGCCGTTCTGGCAAAATGTATTACCCACCCCAAATGTCCTGATTGTACAAAAACACAGCTTGATCGTTTAAAGACACCATCTCCAACTCCCTATAGAATGATGACATAAATCGATAGAGAGTTGGAGGTTTAAACATGCCCCGAATAGCCCCCTTGCCCTTTCATGCCAATCCAGTCAATTTCATTCGGCTTCGGCCCGACCAAGAGACAGAACCCGGGATCTGGAATGGGTATGAAGAATGGCTTGGTCAAATTTGGCCCGACTGTGCCCGGAGCAGTTCGCTACCCTTTTATATTAATATGGACGGTACGTATGGCGCCGCATTCAGCGAGTGTCTGGAAAAGCTCCGATCGCGCTGCCGTCAGGAGAACAGGATAATCATTGAAATAGATAGCGCTGATTATTTGAAACCTTCAGCAGATTTGCTACAGCAGTTTCACCCTTACCTGACGGATAACCGGGCTTTTGGCGTTGTGGCCTCGGACGTCAGCGTCGAGGATTATTTCCAGCCAGATGCTCAGTCGGTTTGGCTCAGTGATGTAGAACATCAATTGCAGCTGTATAATTCCGCTGAAAATGCAGAGGCCCAGTCACCCAAGGCAGATCAGTTGGCCCCCATCGTTGTGACCTTTGGGCCAGGCTCTGATTTCCTTTCTAGAGTATCAGCTCCGGCCAACGTTTCTCTTTTTGCGACTTATCCAGAGAGGCTCAGCAGTATCTGCACCAGCAGGGGATGGGTTCGCTAGGATTAGGCCCATGTCGGGATACGGTTGAAACCTACAAACAGGCGTTGTTTTTGGAGTGGCCCGTTTGGGAGGAATATCGGAGACGTCGCTTGTACGATTTTGACTACTATGTGGATACGAACAACCAGGAACGGCCCGTTCTGGTCACCGTTCCCATGCTGCGCCGACTGTTGGCTTCAGTAGCCCGGCAGCCTTTTCGAGTAAAACCATTCTTTGCACCGGGAATTTGGGGTGGACAGTATTTGAAAGAGCTGTGCGGCCTGCCCGGGAATGGAATAACTGCGCCTGGGGTTTTGAACCGATCGCACCGGAGAACACGCTTTTAATCGGCTATCGGGATTTTATATTGGATCTTCCTTTTCCACTGCTTCTGTCGGCTCATCCTGAGGCAATTATGGGGGAGCGAAATGTACGGCTGTTCGGTGACTATTTTCCGATCCGGTTTGATTATCTCGATACGATAGACGGGGATCATCTGTCTGTGCAGGTCCACCCTCAGCAGGTTTACATCGAGCAGACCTTCAATGAAACGATGACACAGCAGGAATCCTATTACATTATGGAGCAGAAGGAGGGCGCCAAACCTTTTGTGGGGCTGGGCTTCACGGAGGGAACAACCGGGGAGGAGCTGCTTCAGGCGGTTGAATCCGCCCATTCCTCGGGAAAACCGCTAAAGGTCGAAGAATATGTGAATATCCTAGATGCGAATAAGGGCGACCTGTTCCTGATCCCGCCTGGAGCCGTACATTTTTCGGGCAAAAACAATCTGGTGCTGGAGATCTCTTCGACAACCTGGTGGTTTACCTTCAAAATTTACGACCATTTGCGGGTCGATAGAGACGGTCGGCCGCGACCGATCAACAGCGATCATGCCAGACCCAACATGAAGGAACAATTTGACACCCAATACGTTCAGGAACATTTGATAGCGGTTCCAAGGGAGTGCCGGGTACAGGGAGCCAGCAGCGAAGAGCTGCTGGGTGAACGGGAGGATCTGCTTTTTCAGGTCAAAAGATTAAAGCTGGACGGAGAGTGGATTGACGATACGTTTGGAGAGTTTGTCATGTTCAACCTCGTAGAAGGCGACCGGGTGAGGCTCACTCCGCTTGATGATGAGGCAGCGGCTGTGGAATGGGGGTACGCAGAAGCGTATATCGTTCCCGCCTCCGTTGGAGGCTTCCGAATGGAGTCTTTGGGTGACCGATCGTGCACCCTGATCCGGGCACAGGTTTCGCCAGAGTGGAATATGCCTCTGCTTCCGCATCACTGGAAATCTGGTGGACACTTATGAATCCTGACGTCACGATCGCCATTGATGCAGGCGGGACTTTCTTGAAGGGTGGCGTACTGAGTGACGGGGATCTTTTGCCTCAATTTTATGTCAAAAGGTCGTCCCGCTCCAACAGCAGTGCGTATGAAATTGCCGCCAACCTGGCCGATGTGATTCAGGAGCTTGCCGCCGGATACGTTGCCTACATGGAGCAGCTTAGCTCCGATAAAGAGACCGCGGTCGGATTTCCCAACTTTCATATCGGCTTTGCTTTCCCTGGGCCTTTTGAATACGAAACAGGTGTTTCCCGTATTCAGGGATTGAATAAATACGAGCAGCTCTATGAACGCAATTTAAAAACGCTGCTGCGGCGCAAATTAACGGCACTTGCAGCGGAACACTCTGCTCCTACATGGATGACCCGGCTTGCCGCCGCAAATATTTGTTTTGGCAATGATGCTGCTATGTTCGCCCTAGGGGTCAGTCGGCTTTTTCCACAGGACAGGTTGCTGTGCCTTACCCTTGGAACGGGCCTAGGCTCCGGCTTTGTTGAGAACGGCTCTATGGTTAGCGGGAAATGGGGAATTCCTGACTCAGGCATGTTATATGCAGAGAAGTACAAGGGAGAAACCGTGGATGATCTGTTCGGAAGCCGAGGGATTTTAGCTTTGGCGGACAGCCATGATGCTCGAAAGGAGGGCGAAGACGTGTACGATCTGGCCATAGCGGCAAGACAGGGGGTTCCTCCGCCACCCTTGTATGGCAGCTTTACGGCCAGCGGCTAGGAGAAATGCTTCGTCCGTATGTGGAAGAGTTTCGCCCCGCCCGTCTGATCCTGGGCGGACAGATTGCGGGCACCTATGATTTGTTTGGCGAGGCGCTTTCAGAAGCGCTCTTGCCCGAGGTGATTCCTCTGTACCATGAGAAGCAAATGCAGGAGCACGTGTTTCACGGGATTTTCCAGCTCGTAAAAAATACCTATTCGACCAACAAAGGAGAAAATAAATATGACGCTCGAACAACAAATCAAGCAAGCCGCCATCCCGACGCTTGAACGAAAATGGAAAATATACGTCATTCACCATTCTCACACAGACCTTGGTTATACCGACAGGCAGGAAAAGATTGAACAATATCATGTCGACTTTATCTGTCAGGCGCTGCGTATTGTTAATAATTCTCAAAACGGCGTAAAGCCCGAGTGGAAAGGGTTCCGCTGGACCTGTGAGACCTTCTGGGCCGTGGAACAATTCCTGAAGCAGGCCGGGACGAGGAAAAAGCTGCATTTGCCGATGCCGTGCGGCGCGGCGATATCGAGCTGTCCGGCACGTATCTGAATATGACTGAGCTTCCCGACCAGCAGTTGCTGAACAAAATACACAGCAAGGCTCAGACATATGCCGGCTCGATCGGTCACCAAATAGACAGCGCGATGACAGCGGATATCAATGGCTACAGCTGGGGATATGCCGACAGCCTGCTGGATAACGGAATCCAGCATTTATTCAGCTGTATACATACCCATCACGGCATGTATGCGCTGGGCCGCAAGCATTCTCCGTTCTGGTGGGAGGCCCCAAGCGGGGAACGCCTGCTGGTCTGGAATGGAGATCACTACATGCTTGGCAACGAACTCGGCTTCTGCCCTGGTGCGCTGGGCAAATACATGATTCGTGATGAATTCAACCATAGACTTGTTGAACCGGCAAATATTCACGATCAAATCGCCAATACTCGCATCCATCGATATTTAGCCCAGCTTGAGGCCGAGCAGTATCCGTATGATTTTGTGCCGGTGATGCTGTCCGGACTGCCTACAGACAATGGATCGCCCAACAGCGCAATCATAGAATGGATCGAAGCGTGGAATCAGCAAAACGGTGAGAGAATTATCGTAGAGATGAGCACATTGAGTGGCTTTTTTGCCCGGCTGAAGGAGGAAGGAACAGATGGATTACCGGTGCATAAAGGGGATTGGCCGGACTGGTGGTCGGATGGCGTAAGCTCCACACCGATGCACACCCAGATTTACCGGGACGCACAGCGGACACTCCGCAAGGTGGAAAAGCTCGATCCCGAACAAAACAGTGTCAGTCTCCAGGAAATTGAGGCTGTGGAGCAGGCGCTGGCTCTCTATGCCGAACACACATGGGGTTATCATTCTTCTATTTTTGAACCGTGGCACAAAAATGTTCAGCTGCTGGAGGTCCGCAAGACGGCGCATGCTGCAGAGGCAAGCAGGCTTGCTTACCGGGCGCTGGATCAGGTGCTGCTGGCCGATAACGCTGCTACCTTGTACCCGGGGCGTCCTTACCGCTTCAAGGTCACGAACCTGTCCGAGCGAGAGGTTACCGAGTTAGTTGAGCTGAAGCTCGAAGGCTGGGAACCGGATGAACTGTTGAACGGAGTGGAGGTGATCCGGGAGGACACGGGAGAGGTGCTGATTAAGCAGTCCACCCACGCGCAGACGATTATTGCGGAGCTTAAACTTCAAGGGATGGAGAGCTGCATACTGATCCTGCGCCCGCTTCAGGCAGCACAGCAGGGGTCTTCTTCCTTAACATCAACTTCCAATTCGAAGCTGATCGGCGCTGATCAGGTGTACGACATGGAGGATATGTACACCTTAACACCGGGCGGGCTGCAAGGGCCGATCTCTGTTTTTCAAAACGGGCTGGAGTCGCCTTTTGTACGCTTGACTTGGTCCAAAGAACGCGGCATCGTGTCGTGGATTGATAAGGAGACAGGCCGCGATCTGATGCAAGCGGGTGATCTGTATGGGGCGTTCACACCCATCTATGAGGTGACAAATCCGTCGAACCCTTTGGATGCTTCTCAGGTATGGAGTGTCCGTTCAAAAATGGGACGCAACCGTAAGGGTATAAACGTGGAGCGTTCGGTCGGTCAGCTCATCTCTATCCGCGCGGTAGATAACGGACCGCTGTATGCTACTGTTGAGCTTGGTTATCAGCTAAAAGGCATCGCCTATTTTTCACTGTTCCTGCGGATATATACCCGTCAAAACAGAATGGACATTTCGGCACGGTTCCATAAAGAAAGTGTTTGGAATCCGGAGAACGTATATCTGGCTCTGCCGTTCACCCCGGGAGGAAGTGGGCCGGTTACCCTGTTTGCCGATAAGCCGGGAGGCCTCGTTCGCCCCTGGAAGGATCAGATTCCGGGAACCTGCCTGGATTATTCCTCCGTGCAGGCGGGCATCGCCTGGCAGGATAACGAGCGCAGCTTGCTGCTTGCCGTACCGGACACGCCGCTTGTTCAATGGGGAACACTGGATTACGGGCCTAGAAAGGTCCACACCCAGCAAGCATCTGATGCCCAACCGGAAGCGTATGCCTGGCTGATGACGAATTACTGGGAAACGAATTTCAAAGCGACCTTGGGTGGATTCTATGAGTTTCAATATCATATATCGGCTGGCGGCAGACTTTCGGCTGAAGAACTAACCACTGCTCTGCAGGCGCTGAACGAGCCGTTTGTAGTTACCCGGGTTAATGAACAATAAACCGAATAGTAAAGGCTCTTCTTATAGTCAATAAACCAACAACCAGCAGGCCTCCATATGGAGGCTTGCTGGTTGTTGGCGTCCGGTCATTCTGTAGCGTATGGAGATTTCCAGCTTTGCTTACTGATGTAGGAGACGGGAAATGTATCTCTATGTTTACTCTTGATTAGCTTCCAGTTCGACAATTTGTGCCTTATATTGCTTCAACAGCTCGGCAAGAGAAGTCTTGATTGCGGCTGAATCCTTGGCAGATACAGCATTATTCAAGTTAGTCTGAGCTTTGAAGAATGCACTGGCAGTAGGATCAACACCGCTGATTTGAAACGTTTCTGCATCAGCGATTACCGCGCTTGTTACTCCGGTTGTTTGTTCGTCAAGTTCCACGGTGCTGATGGCTACTGCCTCTCCAGGTTTGGCGTTTTCCACTAATTTCTTCAGATCAGCACTACTTGTGGTGATCGAAAAAGACAGGGTGTTCTTGCTTTCGGAATGAGGTATTTGTTCGGCTTTTACGGCCTTTACTCCCTCAATCTTCAAAGTCTGCATTTCTTTCATCTCATCTGGTTTGGCGTTCTCGGAAGTTCCCTTCCATTGGTCAGAGTCTATGTCAACAGCAACCAAACTGGCCAATCCAGCGGACATAGAAGTCTGTGAAAGAAGTTTATCATAATTGGCCAACGTTTTTTCCCATTCGCTTACGGTATCTGGTGCGTATTTTTTAGCCAGTTCCACTGGATTGGCCATTGTGAAGGCTGCAATGGAGAATTTGGCTTCTTTCAAAGTAGCTGTTCCGTTTGTGGCAGCATTGGCGTTTGCATCACTGTCGGCATTCGCGACAACCGGTGCAGAGATCGCAGTGAGCAGCAGGGCGGACAGGGCAACATTTCTGAATTTCAAACTGTAGTTCATTTCGTAACACTCCTTATGGTTTGGTTTGTCTTACAGTTATCAATTTACCGAAGGAGTGTGGCACAATATTGGTGTAATTGTGGAAAAACAATGGCAAAGCTCTTTCCTTCCATCTACCTTTGGTATACTCACTATAGAGAAAAGTACTGGAGGTCCGTTCATGAATAACGATTACCTCATCGCGGTTGTAGACGATGACGAGAATATACGCACACTGATTCAAGCTTATTTGCACAAAGAGAACTTTCGGACGATAGGCCTTGCGAATGCGGAAGATGCCTGGTCCTTACATAGAATAAGTCCACCGAGCATGTGGGTGATGGACATTATGCTTCCCGGCATGGATGGCTATGAATTATGCAAACGCATCCGTAATGAAGGAGAGGTTCCCATTATTATGATCTCGGCAAAGGATAATGAGGTGGACAAGATCCTTGGCCTTGAGTTGGGCAGTGATGATTATTTGGTGAAGCCTTTCAGCCCCCGTGAGCTGGTAGCCCGCATCAAGCGGCAGCTGGAACGCTGGATTAGAATTACCGGAGCGGGAGAAAAAGCGGTTGTAAGCGACGCTGCGACGCCACGAATTGATGCCGGAGAGCTTCAATTAATGTTGGAAGAGAGGCGCGCCATATGGCGCGGGAAGAAGTGGACCTGACCAGTAAAGAGTTCACTATGCTCAAGGTACTGGCTGAACATCCGAATCGTGCGTTTACCAGGGACGAGCTGCTCAGCTTTGTCTGGGGGAAGATTATTTTGGCAGTGACCGTGCCGTAGATCATTTAATTAAGCGGATTCGCAAAAAGATCGAGGAACTTCCCGTCGAGTCCGTGTGGGGACACGGATATCGTATGCGAACAGATCGGAGTGAAGTTTAATATGAAACTCGTTCATCAAATCAACCTAGCGTTTGGCCTGTCACTGGTTCTGATTCTCTCCGTCACGGCCGTTCTACTCCATTATGTGCTGTTGGATCATTTCATTGGGACAGAGAAAAATGATCTTAAGACATTAAGTGTCGCGATGTCTGCTTCTATAACTGAAGCGGGTGATTTTGCAATGAGTCCTGTTCTTTCCACTGGAAATGTCACTCTTCCTAATTCGAATATTACGGGTTTGCAGTCCGTCCAATTGGTAACAGGGGAGGTTGCGAGTGCTCCCACAACACTCATTCCTGCCGATGTTGAAGCTTTTGTCACCGATTTTAACGGCAATGTGCTGTCGGGTACGACTTTGTCTGTGAATGGAATAACCGGAAAGGCGAGTAGCGATACATTGATTGAAGCAGTGCCTACCAACTTGCAGCAGTATACAGCGGTTACGTCCTCCAGCATCAAGGACCTATGGTCCGGAACGGACGGGCGTTATGTTATGGATGTTAGTCCCATTCCTCAAGGGACTCTGACCCTGTTGACTCCCATGAGCAAGATCAAAGCCATTGAACAGGCTCTTCTGGGCCGGCTCATCCTGGTAATCGTTATCGTTGGAGCGATGATGTTCCTGCTGAGTCTATTTATTACGAAAAGGCTGATTCAGCCATTGATGAATCTGAAACAGGAACTAAAAAAGGTCAAAGAACGTCATTTCACGGATGTGCAGCTGGTCAGGGGTGGCGGTGAGATTGGCGCTGTCGCACAGACGGTATATGAGATGGCAGGCGAACTGAACAGGTTTAACGAGGTACAGAAGCAGTTTTTTCAGAATGCGTCTCATGAGCTGAAGACGCCTCTGATGTCCATTGCAGGCTATGCGGAGGGCATCCGGGATGGAATCTTTGAAGGTGATAATGTTCGTAAAGGGCTGGACGTGATCCTGGGGAAAGCGGCAGATTAGGGAAGATTGTCACCGAAATGACGCTGCTCGCAAAGCTGGATAGTGAAGAGGATATTTTCAAGTCTTCCGAGGTCAGCCTGAACGAATTGCTGACGGAAACGTCAGAGCGTGTTAATCCACTACTTGTTAAGAAAGGACTTACCCTTCATATCACCTGCCCGGAGAATCAAGAGCTGTTCATTATGGCTGATCAGGATAAACTGCTGCAGGCACTCCTTAACGTCGTGACGAATGCCGCAAGATACGCAAAAAAAGAAATTCGCATCAATGCAAGCTTGGAAAAAGGTAAGATTGCGCTATCCGTCTCGGATGACGGTCCCGGATTTCCACAGGAGCTGCTGCCCACCTTATTCCACCGCTTCGTCAAAGGAAAAGACGGGGAGTCCGGACTGGGACTGGCGATTGCCCGGGCTATTGTAGAACGCTGCGGCGGACTGATTCAGGCCACCAACCGTAAAGAGGGAGGAGCTGTAATCTCGTTCTGCTTCCCCGCTGCCCAACGTGTCTGAAAGGAAAGGACCGCGCCATATGCCCATAGATATGCTGCTCTCCCTGAGGGCTAATCAGATTATCAATGCGTATCCTGCCAATGACGTGTTTATCAACAAAAATACAAAAAATCTCGATTCCATTTTTGCTTTTGTTGCTTTTGCATATTTATGTGGTGGTAAGGACATTAAATAAATGTGAATCAAGAATTAGAGGGGAGAGAGTGATGCCATATTTCTCGGCATTATCTAATAAATAGGTGCAGCGTATTCATTTCAGTGCTAGACTACCAGTAAGATTAATTGTATTAGAGGAGAGGAAAAAATGATTAAAAGTTTAGATCGCATTAATCAATTGGCGAAAAACAGCGTGAAGAGGGTCTGACAAATGCGGAACGAGTTGAACAACAAGTTTTACGAGAAGACTATTTACGGGAAATTCGAGGGCAGGTCTTAAACACTTTTTCAGCGCTTACAGTACTCGATCCAGATGGAAATGATGTAACACCGGACAAAGTACGAAATGAAAAGGGAATCGATTTATAGGGAAGGATTAAGCTTGTTCGAAAAATGAAAGTTGATACATGTATTGAATAAGAACACACAAATAAGAAACCGTCCCTAGAAAAGAGGAATGGTTTCTTATTTTGCTTTGTTAGATGGGAAACTTATTGTTTATTTTCTAATGTACTAGATTTTCCAATTCAGGCTGCAATTTGTTTCGCAGAATATACAGCATAATAGCTCCAACAAGGAACGCGACGACATCTGCAATGACGAGGGACCAAACGACCCCGTGGAAGCCATTAAGTCGGTTGGCGATATAGAGCACAGGAATGAGAGTAATTCCTTGAATGACTGACATAATGAAGGCGGCGGTACCTTGCGCTGTTGCCTGGAAGATCCCCACAAACAACGAGGTCATTCCTGTAATAAATAAGGATAAGAACGTGACATGCAGAATGTAGCTGCCCATTTCAATTAATTGAGGGTCATTTGTAAATAAACCAATCAAGTGGTCGGATATCAGATAGACGACAACGCCGAACACAACAGCTAACGCTACAATGGCTTTGATCGTAAATCCAATGGTATGCTTCATGCGTAATTTATTCGCTGTAAAAGAGAAGGCGATCAACGGCACAACTCCCTCGCATAAGCCCATCAGAATAAACTCAGGAAATTGCAACAAACGTGATGAAATTCCGTACCCCGCTACGGCCTGATCCCCATACTCGACAAGAAAATGGTTCAAAATGAGTGACATTGCACCCAAGAAGATACTCATTATAAAAACGGGAACTCCGATTTTGAAAACATTGCTCATAATTTCCTTGGAAGCTCTGAACCATTTTACGGAGATAGTCAAAAACTGGCTCTTATATCCCATATGGAATGCGTAAAAAACACTTGCAATCAAGTTAGAGATGACCGTAGCAGAAGCAACGCCGATCACACCCCAATGGAAGATGAAGACGGCTATCGCATCAAGAATAATATTTACAACCACACTGAGAATCATACCGACCATCGACGTGATCGCTGAACCCTCGGAGCGCACAATATTCTCCAGTGTGAAAAATAAGATGACGAATGGTGAACCAATAAGCATAATCGTGACATAGTCCTTCGTAAATCCAAAGGATTCAGGCGTTGCTCCCAAGCCCTGAACGATTGGATCGATCAAAGGAAGGCCAACGGCAATCACAATAACACCAAGAACTAAGCTGCTGTAAAAGGCGAATGAAGACACATGCTTTAGATCATCATATCTTTTTTCACCGAGCAAACGGGAGATGAATGTACCGCTACCCATACCAATCAAGTTACCGAGCGCCATAATCACCGCGAATAACGGCAAGGTTAGAGCGAGTGCGGTTAACATGGCTGTATTGCCCAGTGTCCCAAGGAAATAGGCATTTAAGATGGAGTAGATGACACTCATCGACGTGCCTAACATCATGGGTACGGCGAAGTGAGCTACGGCTTTTGCAATCGGTGCTTTTTCAAAATAATGGAGGTTTTCTGCATCCATGGGTTTCACTTCTTTCTTCATTTATTTTTAAAATGGTCTGGAATTCGAACAATATATTCAACTTCCAATCTAACAGTGTTAGTTTGTACCTTACAGTGTTAGATGGTATCATGAACTTATGAACCTGTAAAGCATAATCTTACACTGTTAGATAAAAGGGCGGATATCCATGAAAAAACAACAGCCTCAAATTTCGGAGGATAAGATTTTGGAAGCTTCGTGGGAGCTTCTCGGTGAGGAGGGTATCGAGAAATTCAGTTTGAGGCGGTTGGCCGATCGGCTGGGGATTCAGGCACCCTCCTTGTATTGGTACTTCAAAAGCAAGCAGCATCTCTATCAGCGTCTGGCCAACCAGGTTTCGAAAATAATTCTGGAGGAGTTCCACTCCGAGGGAGACTGGAAGGAGCAGCTAACGGGTCTTGCGGAAACGATACGTAGTGTTCTCAGCCGGTATCCCTGCTCCACGCAGCTCATGATGATGACGCTGCCTCACGAACCGGACATTATTCGGTTCACCAACCGCATGCTGCTCTGCGTAGAATCGACGCCGCTTGAGCAAGATCAGAAAATGCAAGTGGTTACTACACTTGTGAACTATGTCTTCTACTTCGTTCTGGATGATTATCAGCATCAGCGCAATGTCGCCGCAATCTTTAAGGACCAAGCAGCACTTCCTGGTGAAGAGATGATTCGCCTTCTGGACTCCATGGGCGAAGCGGAAGCGGGATTGTTCCGGAGAATGTTCACGAACGGCTTGTTTGAACTGATGGGAACCGACGGAGCGTTTGAATTCGGCTTGAAGCTGATTCTTTTGGGAATTGAGCAGGTAATTAAGGAACAAGAGAATTAGAATGTAAAAAATCGCACATCCGGATATTCGGATGTGCGATTTTTGATAAGGCTTATTGTTAATCCTATATTGCACCGTTACCGTCAAAATCGACTTGATGATGCAGGACTACTCAGCAACAATCATGATGAGAAAAACGTTTATATACACATCCTTTTAAATTTTATGATTAGGATCAACAGAGAATGAACAGAAGGAATTTGCACATGAAGTTGCTCCGAAATCGGTTACATGATATGTATTGAATGAAACATATTTAAGGAGGATAGCTAACGTACATGAGTTTATATCTGGAAATCCCGGAACTTGACAAACGACTCCCATTTCGGAGCTTTATTCACAAAGGGGATGTGCTCTGTTATCCGCACTGGCATAAGGAAATTGAAATTATTTATGTTACCCAAGGAAGCTTGGATTTGGGCTTGAATGATAAGGTGATTCGTCTGAAGCAGGGGGAAGTCCAATTCATCAATGGCGGTGACGTCCACTTTTTTTTGTCATCCCCAGACAGTGAGCGAATTGTTATTCAATTTGACCTGAATCTGTTTCAAGACGTATCCACACTAATTTACGATGATCGGTCGCTTCGTGACATTTTTACTCAAATAGAGCAATCCAGCAGGAACTGGCCTCATGAAACGGCAACCAGGCTTCTTCCTCTTCTTCAAAGCATAAGCACAGAAGATGATGAGCGCAAAGAGGGCTATGCATATATGATCAAGGCTAGGCTTTACGAAATGTTGGCTTTTATTCTAAGAGAAGTACCAAGGGGGAATGAGACACATCGACCCCAAATTTCGGAACATATCTTGACTCCGACCAAAGAAATGCTTTTAAAGCTGGAACGAATTTTCGAATATGTAGAAAGGCATTACCAGGAATCAATTATATTAAAGGACGTTGCCGACTATATAGGGTTCAGCCCGTATTATTTCACTAAGTTTTTCAAGAAAAATACAGGAATGACCTTCATAACCTTTCTAAATGAATATCGACTTAATAAAGCGAAATGGATTTTGCTCAATGAAAATTATTCAATTACCGAAATAGCTGAGCAGTCGGGATTCAATAGCGTTAAGACGTTTCATCACTTCTTCAAGGAAGCAACGGGGACATCGCCTTTAAAGTATCGCATGACAATATCCGGGAATAAAACAGCAAGAAAATAGGAAGATAGTCTTTTATCAGACTTGTATGATAAGGGTATTAAACAAGTTGAGGTGCTATACATCTTGCATAGAATCAAGGTCGCAGCCACTCATCTTTTTTTACATAAAGTTTGCTGTGAGAAGTCTATGTAGGCATAGTCAAAATGGGAAAGGACGATGAAGATGAATAACCGAATTTATAATATAGCAATTGTTGGCTTTGGGGGATGGGCGGCTATCATTGCCAGTTAATTGAGCCTGTATCACAGATTTCCGTAATCGGAGTATACGATACGGTTGCATATCGGATGGAATTGGGCAAGGAAGCCGGCTATAAAACATATGCAAGTCTGGATGCTGTTCTAACAGATGAGCTGGTGGATATCGTTTTGATTGCTACACCTAATGATGTTCACAAAGATATAGCAATTCAAGCTCTGCAGGCTGGTAAACATGTAATTTGCGAAAAACCGGTTACAATAACCAGCAAGGACTTTAATGATATCGTCGAGGTAGCGAACCAGGAGAAACGCGTGTTTACGGTCCATCAAAATCGTCGCTGGGATGAAGATTTTCGGACTGCCAAGGACATCATCGAGAAAAAGACTTTGGGCGAGCTGTTCCATTTGGAATCCAGGGTTCAAGGAGCCAACGGCATACCTGGCGACTGGCGCCAGCTGAAGGATTACGGTGGAGGTATGCTGCTGGATTGGGGCGTGCATTTGCTGGACCAACTGCTGCAGATTACAGATAGCCAAATTGAAAGCGTTGCGGCTAATTTAAGTTATATTTTAGGAACTGAAGTGGATGATGGTTTTACGAGTTATATAACGTTTAAAGATGGCCTGACGGCACTGATTGAAGTGGGAACGACCAATTATGTGAAGCTACCGAGATGGTATCTCAAAGGAACGGAAGGTACTGCAGTGATTCGGGACTGGGATTTAAGTGGAGAGATTATCACTCGAAATCCGGATGTTGCTCATATAGAGCCGAAACCTATCCAAGCGGGGCAGGGATTGACCAAAACGATGGCGCCGCCGTCCGAACAGTCCACGCTAAAGTTTGCAATACAAAAGCCGGACTTGGAGGAGCAAAGCTTCTATGAAAATTTTGTCTCTGTACTCGAAGGGAAATCTGAAATTGCAATTAAGAATGATGAAGTTCACAGAGTACTTGTACTAATTGAGACTATTTTTGAGGCAGCCGAGACTAAATCTGTGATCCATAGAAGTATTTAACACGCTTTCTGTTATTGCTGTAACTACCAGATATGCATTAAATCGTGTAAGCCGTCAATAATGACGGCTTTTTGTCTGTCTAGATTTAAATTTACAACAAAATGTGACCAAATGCCGTCCTTGAGAGTGTTAGAGATATAAAGGAGGGCAGAACAACCATGCAGCGATCAGTGCCCCAACGGGGAGATCATGTGATGAAAGTCTATGAGACTTACGCGGATACGCTGTTCCGGATTGCCATGGTGCACCTCGGCAGGCGAGAGGACGCGGAGGAAGCCACTCAGGATACCTTCATCAAGTTAATGGAAAAAGCCCCTACGTTCAACGATGCAGAACATCAGAAAGCATGGTTGATCCGGGTCATCACCAATCATTGTAAATCCTTATTAGGCAGAGGCTGGCGCAAACGGGAGGTCAAGTTGGAGGGAGCAGATTCCCATACGACAGACGACCCCGAAGATCAGGCGCTGATCGAACTCGTACTGTCACTGCCCGTCAAGTATAGATCGGTGGTTCATTTGTACTATTACGAAGATTATCCGATCCGGGAAATCGGCGAGATCCTGCAGATCAGCGAGTCTGCGGTGAAGATGCGATTGAAGCGGGGAAGACAGCTGTTAAAACTGGAGCTGGAAGGAGAAGAACCCCAATGAAAGAGGAACAATTCAAACGAAACTATAAGAAAGCGGTGGATCAGATGAAAACAAACGATCAAATGAAAAAAAGGATAGAGCAGACTTTGAACACACAACGTCATGAGCAAAAACGCCAGCGAAAATCTCTTTATATTGCAGCAAGCGTCGTCATCGCTGCCAGTATTGGACTTGCGGCGCCAAGCATATGGCAGCAAGTGAGCGGACCGGCCGCGCCAGTGACACAGGTGGCACAGGTCACTCTGGGCGCGTCATTCGACCCGGTGGTGATTCCGAAGATGGAGCTTCCAGATTCGAAGAGTAATGGCGTAAAGGCCGATATGCTTCAACTGGTGGTCTATCAGGGCAATGTCTACACACAGTCCGCTACTTCGCTTGACGGTCCGGATGCGCTTGCTTTGCGCGGACAGAAGTTAGGCACTACAACAGGCGGCATCCATGAGCTGAGCGACCAAGATGAGTACACGGAGCTGGCCTCCAACATTGGAGAAGCGGACATCTATGCCGTCAACGGCTACGACACGAATTTCCGCATCATGTCCTACACCGAGATCGATGGTCAGGGGTATGCCCAACTGTTTGACCAAAGCAACGGCATCACTATCGGCAGCGGCGAAGACCTGATCGGCAAGCTTCATCTCGAAGGCAACTTCGCTTCGGCGCAGTGGGAGACCTTCGCCAGCTGGAACAACGGCTTGCAGCAGCTGCAGTCGCTCGCATCGGACAAATCGCTGAACAACTTTATCTCAGCGCTATACGCTGCAAAACCGATAGCAACGAGCCCGGAACTGGAGGAGCATCTTTACGGGCAGGAAGATCGCAAGATCATCTACCTGACGCTCGAAGATAAGACGCAGGTCCAATTAGTCCTGTTTGGGGAAGGTCTGGTGCGTTACGGCAATGTACCGGTATTCTTCGAAATCGAGAAAGGTGCTTTCCAAGCGTTCTGGAACAACCTGGGTGAGTAATCATGGAGTTTTACTCAACAATCCAATAAAGCAACTCCACCAATCAAATCTTTTTGAATGATAAAATTTCAAATGATCATTGATTGATAAGTTGGAAATTCATTTCCGATTTCGATCATGTCGCTTGCTATTATTAAACACCTCACCTGAACATTCAAGGTGAGGTGTTTTGGGTGTAAAGGCGTCCATTGTCATTCCAATTGCCATACATTTTATTTTGTTTGGTGTTTGTTATAAATTTATCTAATCTTTTGTTAAATAACTCAGGTTGAGTTTTATAGCTTTGGATGGTGTCGATTCGGATTCTTTTATAAAGATCTGGGAATGCCGCAAAATTCTGATACACATCCGTGTCCTCTTTTAACCTCTGCTCAATAATAGGGTCAATTCTAAATGATTCGTAACTGAGATCAGGGAGAACCTTTCGACCTTCATCTGTCATCAATCCCAACGCTTCAAGGCGACGGGCTCTTTCTTTATTCAATTCAGTCCATGAACTTTTTTTGCTTCGAGGAGATAGTCTTTGAGCTAATTGAGTCTCGGAAATTTTCTTTTTTGTCCATCAATCCATCCAAAACACAAGGCTTCTTCAACAGCATCCAGATACAGCATCGTACCTGGAGTTGATTTCATACTCACAACGATCCAGCAAGAATTTTCAGTCAGGCAATGTTGTTGAAACCAAGATCTCAATTCGCTTTTTGACTTTGCTGGAAGCAGTTCATTAAGTCGCATTAGAAATTACGCTATCCAGGAATGTATTAGCGTCGCTATTAAACTTCCAAACGATACCAAATTTATCAACCAACATTCCGAAGCAGGAAGACCAAGGCATTTCTGATAAAGGCATGATGACATAGCCACCTACAGACAAATTAGAAAAGTAATTGCCCATTGTCTGTTTATCATCAATAATGATGCTGATGATTACATTGTTACCTTTAACCAACTCCCCCGTTACGTTCTTCATCGAAGGAAGTATATCCGACATCATTATTTTTCCTCCAGCGAATTCTAACGATGACTCCATAATCATGTTTAACTCATTTTCTGGTATAGGGTAGTTTGGATCTTGTGAAAAATTCTTGAATTTCACTTTTTTTACCTCACTTGCGTTTAAAGCTTCTGAATAAAACGCGATGACTTGCTCAGTGTTCCCATCAAAATTTAAATATGCAATAACTGACATGATAAAACCTCCTTCTTGTAATACATGAAGTGTAAGCTATAATAGGTGACAGCTATATTGTCACCTATTATAGCTTTGTTCAAAATTTATTTACTTAAAGAGGACTATCATGAACAAAATTGAAAGATTAATATCTATCATAATGATCTTGCTGCAAAAGAATGTGGTATCAGCCACCGAATTTGCGAAATTATTCAATGTATCCAAAAGAACGATTCTACGTGATATGGAAACACTTGGATTATCTAACATTCCCATTTATTCTATAAATGGAGTGAACGGTGGATACGGGATTATGGATGAATACAAAATAGACAAACGACTTTTAAGTAGCAAAGACTTAGAAAATATACTAACTGCACTCGGTGGATTAGGAAAAATTCTATTTAGTGACGAAGTAGAATCAACGCTTAAAAAAATTGAATCGATGATAGGTTCAACAACTTTGGGAGGTACAATTCAACTGTCATTCTATAATTGGGATGGTCGTCCTGAAATTGTGCAAATCTTAAAGACTTGCCAGGAAGCAATAGTGCAGGGAAGGTTACTTACATTCGATTATATAGATCAAAGTGGAGTCAAGTCGCAGAGACGGGTCGAGCCATACCAGCTTCATTTTAGTGAAATGAGTTGGTATTTGAAGGGGTTTTGTTTAGATCGAATGGAATATCGAACTTTTAAATTGTCCAGAACGGATAATCTGAATATCGATATTAAAACATTTGTTGCTAGAGATTATATGACTGAACAGAAATCAGAGCAATATTATCAACCGAAACTAATTACAATTAAAGTATTGATCTCACATCGAATAAAAGATCAATTTATTGAAAGATACGGTCAAAAAAGGATTGAAGCTTACAATTCTGAACTCCTTATAGCCGAAATAGATATGCCACAAAACCACTTTGGATTTCGGTTTTTAGCTAGTTTCGGGACGGATTTGGAAATCATAGAACCTAAAGCATATGTTGTAGAATTTCGAGAGTTTCTAAATGCCATGATAAATAAATATGTCTAAGAACCCATGTTGAATGTTTCTTCTTTGTATAGGCTGGGCTCTGTTTATGATAAGAAGGAGGTACTAAGTTATGGAAAAAGCGATCTACTTAATTACAGGCGTAATGGCTTCTGGTAAGTCAACAGTGTCGGAGCTGCTGGCTTCCAAGCTGGGAAAAGCCGTGCATCTGCGTGGTGATATATTCCGTCGTATGATTGTATCCGGCCGCGAAGACATGTCCGCTGAACCGTCGGAAGAAGCAGTCCGTCAATTATATTTGCGTTATCAGCTAGCCGCAAATGCCGCAAAAATCTATTATGAGAATGGTTTTTCTGTAGTTTTGCAGGATAATTACTACGGTGCGGAATTAGTCTATATGATGGAGCAGTTAAAGGATTACCCAGTTCAGTTAGTTGTGCTGTGTCCTAAGGTAGAGGTGGTAAAAGAGCGTGAAAAATCAAGAGGAAAGGTCGGGTACACTGGCTTTACGGTAGAGAATTTGTACTCGGAATTTTTGAAAGAAACGCCTCAAATCGGATTTTGGCTGGATAGTTCGGAGCAGTCCCCTGAGCAATCCGTGAATGATATTTTATTGCACTTTAGATGAAATCAAATTACTGAACTCAAGCCGCCAAAAAGTCACAAGATGCTCGACATGGTGTAAGATTAGTCAAACAAGCTGAGGAATCTCAATCCGTGCCCGATTTCAATACTAATATTAAGTTTTTCGAAGAGCTTAACAATAACAGATGATGTAAGCGAGCTATAGATCACCAGAAAACGTGTTGAGGAGATAGTCCTCAATACGTTTTTATTTTATGAATCGCTAAATATTACCTTAGGCTTCTTCTTCCGATGGATAATTGGGATAATGTCCCATAGTAGATCTCAGTAAAAACAGCAGATAATAAAAGCACGGTCAAACTCCAAATGATCAGGGATTAAACGGTCCACTGGATTAGGAGCAATATAAGCTAAATCTCTCTTGTACATCTGCTAAGACTTCTTCGGGCATCTCCTTGACTGTGATATCTCCTCCCAAGAAAAGCAACCAATTGGTTATTTCGGTTAATTCTTCTGGATGATGAACGTTGATAGACGCCTTTATAACGGCTGTGGTTTGGTAAGGATTCGTATAAGAAAGGGAAAACTTTAAAGGGTGATACTTCTTGAACTGTGCAATTGCCTTTGGACCAAGCTCTAGGACAAGATTGATGACCTCTTCCTTCTTGTTTAGTTGTTCTAAAATCTTTTTCTTACTGACCCTTTTCTTCGGTGGGTATGGTTCTACATGGGTGAGATTGTCAACAGATAAAATTCGCCTCTTTTCTGCATCTAAGTCAAAGCCTTCAATGAGCCATAGACTTTTTTCACGATAAAGGTGCAAGAGATAAATGGGATAAGACTTTATTTCCCTGTCTTCTTTGACGGTAACCAATAAATAGCTCTCTAAAAGAAGAATCTGGATGATTTTTTCCAACATAGGGTGGGGCAGGTCTGATAAATCAAGCAAGTCGGGATTATGAGGGTTGGTTCCTTCAAATAACAATATTTGATTTAAAAGAACCAGGTCGTCCTGCTGATTTTTGGAGATGAGACCCAGTAATTTTTCGGTTAAAGACTGACGACTCTTCAGATAAGGAAGTTGTTGATTTCTAGTGGCCATAAAGGCAATAAACAGAGCTTTGATCTCATTATCAGTAAAGCGGACCGTGGGAAGGACAGAGTTGTTCATGACAAAATAACCCCCATCCCTCCCAACTTCAGCGACAAGTGGCATGCCCATGGCTTCAATTTCCCTGATATCTCGAATAGCGGTCGAACGTGAGATGTTAAATTCCCGCATGATTTCAGAAATGGTAAAGTGAGCGCGGTTGTTGATATACCTCATGATGATATTAATCCGTTCAACTTTTTTCATCGGGCCTCCCTAAACAGTATCATAATTTGACATGATTTAAGGTTATTATAAACCCATCAAGTGAAAAGACAAACCACTGATAAATTTAAAGAGGACGGTGTTCATGATGAGTAATTATCAATTTGAAGAAAAAGACAGCTTTGTCGTTTTGGGTATTGGAACTGAGCTTAAGAGCCACTACACAGATTTTGCTGGCATTAACAAAGAAAAAGCGGATTTTTGGTCGGCTGTGAAACAAGATGGAAGTCTGGATGCTTTAAAAGCTGTAGCGACAAATGACTACATTTTTGCTGTGAACGAAGCGGTGAATAACAAAATGATGCATTATGCTGGCGTCATGACCGAAGCAACATTGCCAGAAGCAACTAGAGTAATTCAATTCCCTAAGGGAGAATATCTGGTGATTAAGGGGAAGGGACAACGGCAGAAGAGTTGAGTAATAACCTTACTGGCGTTGCTTTTGGGCAAGTTCTGCCACAAGAAAAGAATTACGCTTATGTAGGTGGCCCAAATACAACGGTTGAGATGGGGCAGCAAAACGGCTTGCTGTTTGGTGAAATGTGGATTCCTGTAGTTAGGAAATAACAAGAAGGAGAGATCGTGATGTCGTATAGCGTTGATTTCAAAAATGTGTCTACGGTTGGTTTAGAGTCTTCACCGGTAGCTGAAGCACTGGCTGGTTTACGTGCAAACGAAGCCCGTTATTTTATGAACAAATATAAGCATGAATTCACGGTTGTACCCGCTAGCGAAAGTCAGGATACTCTTGAATATGTAAACCGAATATTGAAGGAAGAACGAGATATTGAGTTTGCGGCCAAGCCCTTGGAAACGTCGGCTTTTCAAGTGGAAAACATTCGATTTTCCTACGTCTTTTATGAAGATGGACTTGCTCTCAATGTCATGTATACGGTTGATGACCCGAAGAAGCGGGCTGTTGGTTTTAAGCTCTCTGAGGGGATGGAGATACCAAAAGAGTTAGAAGAAAAGTTCAAGTTTGCCAGGCAGAAATCGAAGTTAGCTGGAACCATTCGGGGTTCGTTTTTCGTAATAAAGAAAGAGTATTAAAGTAAGCAAAAAGCACATGTGGGGGATTTCATCCATTGAAAGTCGCTGTAATAGCGGCTTTTTTTTGTTCTATTTGCAGGAGTTCTTGACCCGATGACTGAAAAAGACAAATAGAGTTAGAATACGATCTATCTGAAATGGTGATATGTAGCATCTGATTTACGGATTATACATGATGGGTAAACTCGATGTAAACTGAAGAAGAACCCAATCCAATGAATGAGGAGAACATATCGATGTCTATTCAATTAAACAGCAAGCTCTGTGAAAGCTTCAATATTCGTTATCCCATCGTTCTTGCGGGCATGGCGGGTATCGCCAACATGGCACCCTTAGTCGCTGCGGTTTCCAATGCAGGTGGGTTAGGTACGCTAGGCGCTGCGTATATGAGCCCTGAAGAGCTAAGAGATGCCATACACGAGATTAAAAAACGAACTAAAGCACCGTTTGCCGTAAATATTTTTGCCCATGTTGGACCAGATCAATATACGAATTTTGATGCAGTAAACGAAGAGCTGACCTCGATTCGAGAGTCCTTGGGTGTGAAGCGGCGGACTAAAGATGAAATCAGTTCATCTAATCATTTTGAGGAACAGTTCGGTATCTTGTTGGACGAAAAAGTTCCGATTATTAGTACAACGTTTGGATTGCTTTCTGAGCATCATATGCAGAAGGCAAAATCGTTAGGGATCAAAATCATGAGTAAGGCCACCACGGTAGAGGAAGCTATTCAAGCGGAGAAGCGCGGATGTGACGTTATTGTTGCACAAGGTAGTGAAGCAGGAGGACATCGAGGAACTTTTAATGTATCATCTCAGCCCGGCGGAGCGAACATCGGAACCATGGCACTTGTTCCACAAATTGTAGATCATGTCCATATTCCAGTCGTTGCTGCAGGTGGAATTATGGATGGCCGAGGGCTGGTGGCTTCACTTGCTTTGGGAGCACAAGGTGTACAGATGGGGACTCGTTTCTTGACATCCGCTGAGTCTGGCGCACATGAGGTATATAAACGTGCGTTACTTGATAGCACAGAGGAAAGTACCGTAATAACAAATGCATTTTCTGGACGGCCAGCGCGTGGTATAAAGAATGATTTTATACAACATTGGGAAGCATCCCGTACTAAACCGCTACCCTTCCCTACCCAAAATACATTAACTCGAGAGATCAGAAATGTTTCTGCTCGCCAAAATAATTCAGAGTATATGGCCCTTTGGGCAGGGCAGGGAACGAGAATGTTAACAGATAACCAATCTGCAGGTGATATCATTAATCAAATTGTAGAAGAGGCCAGAACTATTATTTAGTTGTGATTATAAGTTCACATCCAGCGAATAGCGATCGCGAAGTACTGA
Source organism: Paenibacillus sp. 1A_MP2 (assembly GCF_052244825.1). Classification (NCBI taxonomy): domain Bacteria; kingdom Bacillati; phylum Bacillota; class Bacilli; order Caryophanales; family Paenibacillaceae; genus Paenibacillus; species Paenibacillus sp. 1A_MP2. The sequence continues at coordinate 3,492,601 of NZ_JBQQCS010000001.1, forward strand.
CAGATGGTGGAGCTCATGTCCAACCATAATACAGGCTATCGATCTAGCAGAAGCAGGATTATCACTAACAATCCCTCTGCAGAGCCAAGCTTCCGGCGTGAGGCGACGGAGCATAAGTATGGTTGAGCGGCGTGTAACTGCATATTCTTCGTTCAAATCGGATACTGTATACGCATCGAAGGGATGGCTTTGCATAAGCACGTCCTGATCATAGCCGGGATGATTCGCTTTGTCGCCTCTGGCGATGCGAAGCAATCGACTGCTCATGATGCGTTCATTATCCAAAAGGTGGCCGATGACCTCCTTCACGCTCCATTTGCCTTCGGCGTAACGATGATTTGCTTGCTCCTCTGTCAATGAAGAAAGCAACGTTTGTACGATGTTGGCCTGTTTCTCTAACAGTTCGATGATGTCCCCTTCTGGAACAAGCTGCATGTACCCTTCATAGAAAGCTGCATACTCCTCTGTAGTTGGTCTTTCAACCATGAAAATGCCTCCTTTGAGATTCATATAGTTGGATTATATACTAGCATATATCTTGCGTGCAGCATGAAATTGGCTCCTCCGCTTTATGGACGGAAGGGCCTTTTCATGTGAGTTCACAGTTTTATAATTTGATTGTTCCATTTTCAATCCGTACGTCGTATCCCCTTTTTTTGAACAAACTTCTCCAAAACCGAAAAATCCTCTGTTACTTTTTTGAACGGTAATGTTTCCAGCACCTGTTTCCGGTAACTCTTTTTTGCCCCTGCGCTAAGTCGGGAGTCCAGTATGCTGAGTATGCCAAGGTCCGTTTCACTGCGAATCAGACGACCGGTTCCTTGCCGTAACCGGAGCAGCATGTCCGGTACAAACACCTCCATAAACGGATTCTCCGTTACAGATGCCTTATATTCATAAATGGGATCCGAAGGAACAGGGAAGGGCAGACGGAAAATAACGACCTGCGACAGGTCGGGACCCTCGATATTCACGCCTTCCCAGAATACACCGGTACTTAGGAGTACACCTTTGCTTTCCCTGAATTCGGCGATGACACCGTCCTGGGAAGATCCCTCTTTTTGAACATGGACTGTCCATGTATACTCATTAGTTCTTGAAACCAACTGCTTATGAATGTACTTCATGTCCTCCTTTGCTGAAAAAAGGACGATTGTTCTTCCTTGTGTTAAATTACAGAGTTGAACCAGTTCTTTGTAGGCTGCTTCAAGATAGTTTTCGCGCTGTTCATGGTGGTAATAAGGAACTTTGTTCGAGATGTACATCATGGCATGGTTGGTGTAGTCAAAAGGGGAGGATTTGCGATCCAAAAAATCACCCTTATAACCGAGGGATTGCGTCATATAAGAGTACTGTTCCTCCAGCGTTTCCCCGCCTTGGCAAAGTGTTGCCGACGTTAGGATAACAGGCGCCTTGCCATTAAATAAAGCGTACTTCAGAAATTGGCTTATATCTTTGGGACAAATACTGATCATGGCTACTCCAAGAGGACTGCTTGCCCATATGAGATAGTTGTCCTCTATTTCAGCCAAGACATTTATGAGGGTAATAAGCCCGTTTATGGCTTCAAAAGCGTCATCAATCTCCCGCTCGTGGCGGGAGGTCAAAATGGAAAGGCGAAGACTGAGATCTTTCAAATCGTTCGAGACTTGGTTTAACGGTATACCCTTGATCTCGGATACTTTTATACGGTCGCTATCCTGTTTGGCATGGTGGAGCAGGTCCGCGTTTATCTGTTTAAAGATACGCTGGGCGCAGTTTTTTATGAACTTGGATTGTGAAAAGAGACTTTTATCCCCGGACTGCTTCGTGAGAAGCTGCACAGTGGTATCGAGAGTGCGGCAGACGCCCCGATAAGTGAACTCGAGCGTTCTGGCATCTCGAACTTTTGCTTCCAGATTATGTGCTTCATCAATGACGATGAGAGCAGGCTGTTCCGAGATGATGCTTCTGTTTCCTTCTTTTTCTTCATCAAATCCCGTATGAGCAGGTCCTGGTTCACGATAATAAAATCAATCTCGTGAGCCTTTGCATTCAATTTGGCTCTCATATCGTAAAACAAGCAGCCATTTTTATGATGACAACGTTCATATTGGCAATCATTCACGGAAACATTGGACCACTCGGCATCGCGAATTCCACCTTTAATATCCGCTCGTTCATCAATTTCATAAGCTAAAACGCGCTGGGCAAGGGTAGACAATGAGGAGTTCGGATCATCTGGCCTGAACAATTCCGCCGCTCTGCTTCGGCAGGCATACTGGGCCATGCCTTTTCCCACGACGGAGCGAACCGTTGTGAATCCCAACCGGCTGCCAATTACCCTTAAATCTTTATGTATCTGTTCCGACAGTTGAATGGAGGATGTAGCTATAATGACCGGTTGATGGGACATTTGATTCGTGAGCAGGCTTGGTATCAGGTACCCAAAAGACTTGCCGATTCCGACACCGGCTTCGATCATGGCGTTACGTCCATGGATATAAGCATCGGCTATATCGAGAGACATTTCTTGCTGTCCGATTCGCTCTCTAAGTCCAATCCGTGGAAAGCGGTCATACACCCGAAAGATGGCATCAACCAAAGAACGTTCGAGGTCCTTTTTCGACTCACGCTTCTGTGATGTATAGAGTTCATTCAACCAATTCATAATGATCACCTCACTCCCAAATGTAAAATGAACCTGTATGGATATTTTTAGTGAAACCTTAATTATCTTTGAAGCTGCCATGACAGTCAAGTATTCATAAGGAGGCTACAGGAAATAAAATGTATATACGCAACAAAATGTATATCGGAAGCGTCTAATTATCTTACATAAAACAGCAGCAGGAGTGAGATAGATGCAACTGAAAATGATGACAATATGTGGTGCTGTTCTCGGTTCTTTGCTCATATGGGCAGGAAGTGCAGCTGCGGAAGAACGTTTTAATGATCTGCAGCATTCAAAGTGGGCAGAAAACGGCATAGAGTATATGGCCAAACGGGGAACAGTCGCAGGATACGGCAATGGGAAATTTAAGCCCGAAGGGTTGGTAACAAGAGCACAAGCCGTCACTTTTCTGGTACGTGAGCTTTATCCAGAACAGTTAGAGAAACCGGTGGAGGGCACGACATATTCGGATGTTCCAACAACACACCCCTTCTATCGAGAAATAACTATAGCTGCAAAAAACGGGCTAGCTAGCGGGTTGCCAGGTGGCACCTTCCTTCCAGATAAATCGCTTAGTCGCGCTGAGACCGCGGTATTCCTTACTCGCGCGTACTCACTTTCGGAAGGCAAACAATCCGCCCATTGGTCAGATACAGAAAAACATTGGGCAGCAGCACCTATTCTCATCATGAGCTCGAACGGTTTGGTCGGCGGATATTCGGATGGCACCTATCGTCCGAATCAGACGGTCACGCGGGCCGAATATGCCGTATTTATGTCACGAGTGATTCGGTTCGAACGCCAAGCTGCGATACAGTCCCAAGATTGGGATAAGCTAATTTCATATATGACGGTTAGCGAGCAAGTCGGCCAAATGCTCATGCCTGATATTAGGCAATGGAATGGTAAAGCGACCACGACTGTTCATGATGGGCTGAAAGATATCATCCACGATCAAGATTTGGGCGGACTTATTCTTTTTGACAAAAATATTGTAGACACTAGGCAAGTCATGACATTCACGAACGCTCTGCAAACAGAAGCAGGGGACATACCTATGTTTCTTGGCATTGATCAAGAAGGAGGCGTTATTCAGCGAATCCCAGGTGGAACCAATTTGCCGGGTCAAATGGCTCTTGGTGCAGCCGGAGACACAACGCTGGCCGAAGCGGCTGGAAAACTGACGGGGGAGGAGCTGAAAGCACTTGGACTGAACATTAATTTTGCGCCAGTGCTCGACATTAACAGCAATCCGGACAATCCGATCATCGGTATGCGGTCGTTCGGCTCGAATGCGGATTTGGTAACGCGGATGGGTCTCGCAACCATAAAAGGACTACGACAATCAAACGTAATCGCGGCGGTCAAGCATTTCCCAGGGCATGGGGACACGATGGTAGACTCCCATCTCGGAATGCCGGTGCTGACACATAACCTTGAGCGGCTGAATTCGGTAGAGTTAAAACCATTTCGGGCTGCGATCGAGAACGGTGTGGAGATGATCATGACCGCGCACATTGCTTTCCCTGCCATAGATAACGAACAAGTCATTTCGCTCAAAGACGGTAGCAGCGTGCCGATACCTGCTACGTTATCCCATAAAGTATTGAATGGACTGCTTCGTGAAGAGATGGGATATGAAGGTCTCATCATTTCCGATGCGTTCACCATGAAGGCAATTGCGGAGCATTTCGGTGAAAATAAAGCGGTAGAACGTGCAGTCTCCGCAGGTGTGGATATTGTACTTATGCCGCAAGATTCGGCTGCCGCACATCAAACCCTAGTGAATGCTGTGGAGGGTGGGACGGTTCCGATCGAAACTGTGCATGCGTCCGTAAAGCGTATTTTGGAGTTGAAATCGAAATATGGTTTATTTGAACGCAGCGAAAGTCTTTCACATAAGTTAGCCAAGCTTAACACGGTCATTGGATCTGAGGAGCATCGCACGGTGGAGAGCAACATTGCAGAACGAGCGGTCACATTATTGTCCAGCCGTGACGGCGTGCAACCAGATCAACTTCATCAAGGAGACAGGGTGGTTATTGTCGCAGCTGAGGAAGAACAGGCGAAGCAGCTCGAGAAGCAACTGAAGCAAGCCTCAAATAGCCTGTCGTTAAAGACGGAGATTTCCATTATCGGACAAGGCAAAACGAATGAGGCGGTTGCGAAGGCGGATTACGTTATCCTGGCCTCCTATCAGTTCCGTAACGTGGCAAGTCAGTTCGGATGGAACGCTTATCAAACCTTGATCGATGCGATGAATAGTCGTAATCAGAGGTACACGCTTTTATCGCTCGGTAATCCGTACGAGATGATTTATTTGCAGAACGTGCGCTCTGCACTGGCCGTTTATGGCAAGCAGGAGCCCAATACAACAGCCGGGATTAACGTACTGGTTGGCAAAAAGGAAGCTGGAGGAATCTTGCCCGTGAAAATGGAGTAAGCAAAGTTAGTAATTAAAAGAATACGGATTCCAACTTAGGGAATCCGTCTTTTTAGTCTTTTGATTTTGATCTCTGGTTTAATCGGTTGTTGGAATAGAAGGTGTATTATCCAATGGGAAAACGGTTTTGTGACATCTCCTCTGGATTAATATGGAATTGTAGGATAAGATTTAACCATCTGAACAAAAAGGAGCGAATTTCAATGACTAACAAGGTGATTGTGCTTTAGGTTCACAGAAGGATATTTGCGTAACAGGGATTCCTTTTGTGGACATTGCAGTGCGGGAAACCGTCCCATCAATGTTTACTGGAGGAGATCATTATTAACTTTAACGAGGCTGTTAACATCGGTAATACGCATGTACTGGCTAGAGTATCCGAATTGTTCGAATTGGAAGGCTACGAGATTCAGCTTGTTCCTCCTCTTGAGGGAGGACGCAATATCATTTACACCTGTGAGCAGGAGGAGTGTAAATCGCTCATTCTCCGAATTTCATTCTTGCCTGACAGAAACCGCGAAGATTACATTGCCGAACTGGAATATGTCCAGTATCTGTTTGATCATGGAGCCAGCGTTTCGAATGTAGTGAGTTCCAAGAAGGGCAATCTGCTGGAAGAGATTACTAATGATCATTATACCTTTTTTGTCAGCCTGTTTAACATGGCCAAGGGCAAGATGCTAGTAGAGAACAATTATCAGTACCGGGAAGGCGTTCCAATTACCGAGCACTATTATAATTGCGGTAAAGTCCTGGGAAAATGCACAAAATATCAAAAGGGTATACTCCCGTCCATCGCCGGCATCATTTATTTGATAATTACAAGGGTGAATATATCGATAACATGATACCTGAGTCATTCTCTCCGCTTAAGGAGAAGATGGTCGAGCTCCTGAATACCTTAAAAGGGTTGGATACAAACCAGGAAACATTCGGGATGATCCATTTCGATTATAACGATGGGAATTACTCAATCGATTTTGATACCGGCCAAATCACGGTGTATGATTTTGATAATTCATGCTTCGGCTGGTATATGTATGATCTGGCAGATCTATGGACACACGGTGTGGGCTGGATACAATTTGAACCTGACGCCGATAAACGCAAAGCGTTCATGGATCATTATTTTGAAACCGCCCTCGCGGGTTATACTTCCGAAACCAAAATCGAAGATTCGATGATGGAGAAGCTGCCTTTATTTATTCAAGTGACCCTCTTGGAGAATATTTTAGGTCAATTTGAGGAAATGCAGCGTACCGACGAAGAACCGGAAGCTGACGAACAACTGTTGTATCTCATTAAATGTCTGGAAGAGGACATAGCGTACAAGGGATTTTTCCATGACATGTATTCGAGTGAAGCACCTTTTACGTATGAGGAACGCTGAAGAGACATACACCTGAAACATGAATAACCCATGACTAATCAAGTGTGGAGGCAGCCGGCATAGACCGGTTGCCTCCATGTTTGTCTACGACACGCTATTCAAATTTGGATGGAGGCACGTTGTAAAATTTTTTGAATGCTTTGGAGAAGGTGAAGGGATCGGGATAGCCCAGAAATCCGGCAATCTGCTGGATCGTATAATTTTTCTCATACAGATAATCACGTGCCCGGTTCATCTTGATTTGATTGATGTACTGTCCCGGCGTAATACCCAGAATTTTCTTGAACAAAGAAATGAAATATTTCTCAGAGACACCTGCAATGGCTGCTAGCTCGTTAACTCGGATGACACGGTGCAGATTCGCATCCACGTATGGGAATACGTTCTGCAGAACCTCCAGACTTCCTTCCGTCTTCCTCGGTTTTCGGTCTTTTAGAAATTCACCGTTATACAGACCTTGCCCGTGAAGCTCCAAAATTTTTGCAATAACGAGAAGCAGAGAAGCCTTCAAGTAGAGCGGACTTCCGGAAGCGCCGCTTTCCTGTTTGAGCCTTCGATAGGACGAGGTGAACTGCGTGGATTCCTCCCGAACCAGGTTGCCTGGTACGATGCCTGGCAGTTGAAATTCGCCCAGAATTCGCTTTTGCTCAGCGATGCTGAAATCAAAGTGCATGTATACGAATCGGCACAGCTCTCCGGTTGTGGAAGCAATATAGGGCATGTCCGGATAAAAAAACACGACGTCACCCGGGGCCGCCATATGTTCTATCCCATCGATGGTAATCTTGACGGAGCCTGCTGTAATGAACCACAGATCATAATCGGAATGTGACTTGTGCTCCATCCAATTGCTGTCGTGAGTTTGTTCCAAATAAGAGCTCATGCGAAGTGTGATATACTCCGAAAGTTCTTCGATTATACTCATATTCACGGTCCCTGCATGCATATGATTCAACTCATTCCTCTCCACTTTGTGACATCCTTCGGTTTTAATCTAATATAATCAAGAGTTTATCTCTTATTAATGATCGTACCATATGACATGTTTTGAAAACTATCACCCATTCCGATCTCAGGCCACTCACCTATAATGAACGTATATCGTTAAGAGGAGGGGTTTGTAATGAATGGTACCAACATACAACACCCAAAGGTAGTCGTTATTGGAGCGGGCAGCCTGTTTTTCGGTCGTCAATCCATCTGGCAGATGGTTCACTCACCATACTTGAACCAGGGAACTTTGGCTTTAGTGGATACGGATGAAGAGCGGCTTTCAAAAATGGTAAGCCTGGCAGAGATGGTCGCGCGGGAGAACAATGTATCCTTAAAGATTGAGGGCTCGGTGGACCGGAGACAAGTGCTGCCGGGAGCTGACTTCGTTGTGCTTAGCTTTGCAGAGCAATCCGTCAAATACCGGGGAATGGACTGCCAAATCTCTCTAAAGTACGGCATTCGCATGTGCTCCGGCGATACAATTGGCCCGGGTGGAATCTTTAGGGCCATGAGAGAGCTCCCGGTCATTATGGAATGTGCCAGAGACATTGAAGAGCTATGCCCTGATGCCTGGGTGATTAATTATATTAACCCGTCTACCGTTCATGGCATTGCGTTACATCGTTATGCACCGAAGCTAAAATCGTTTGCGCTGTGTGATAGTCATCATATGCCGCATAAGAAAGCCTATTACGCTGTACGAGCAGGCATCATCCAAGAGACAGGTGAGTTCACCCATGAGATCGACCGGAAATTTGATTTCCGTATCGCAGGCGTCAATCATTTCACTTGGCTGCTCAAAGCGGATTTCGAAGGGGAAAATGTGATGCCCCTAATCGCGGAAGCCATGCGCAAAATGGCTGGTGATGAGAACAACGGCGGTGATCGCGGTGCAAAAGCTATTTTTAATGATGCCATTACCTATGAGCTGTATGACATTTTCGGAATCATTCCCACTTGCACGGCGCATACGAAGGAATACATTCGGTATTGGCAAGGTCTCGGCAAAACTACAGACCCGATCCCGCCACTATCCATCTGGGAGACAGAAGACAGGTACCAGCGTCACAACGAAATGTGGCGTCAAGTGGATGACTTTCTTGCCGGAAATGTCCCGATTGCCGATTACATGAGCACCTTTGGCCCGGATCATGCGACTGATATCATAGAGAACATGGTAGGGAATTTGGGGAAGAAGTTTTTCATCAATACACTTAATCAAGGTGCGGTAACCAATATGAATTCCGATTCGTTCCTGGAGCTGCTGTGCGACGTGGACATGGATGGAGTGAAGCCAGTTCCTGTAGGCGAGATGCCGCGCGGAATAAGAGGTATGCAAGAGCTTGTATTGGATACGCATGAGCTTACGGTCGAAGCTGTTTTGGAACAGAGCTACGAGAAGCTGAGAAGGGCGATGCTCACCGATCCGCTTGTGAATTCCATCAGTGACGCGGACAAGATCATTCATGAATTGTTGGAACTGGAGCGGGATATGATCCCAGACGTCTGGTACAAGGACAGACTGCAGTATAGCTAAGGAATAGGTAACGATCCAAAGACCACGTTGTTTCCTTGCCAAAGGGTAACGTGGTCTTTGATTTTATTATGAGTCCTTAGTCCACACCATTGCTGGCCAAATATGCGTTCGGTGTGTACATTAGCTAATGTTCAGTTTGGAAAGACGAGAGAGGCGAGGTACCTCATAATGGAGCTGTGACAGCATTTTTTAATTTGGATACGCCATTCTGTAACTGAACTTCTGACAAATGTGCAAATGATAAATATATACCATACTTCGTACCTTCAGGTGTTGAACTGCTGACTTCTGAATATACAACCCCTTCTGATCTGGCTGATGCGCGAAAGGTTTCATAAGTGGACGCATCACCTCGCCACCAGCCAAACACGTGAAGACCCGCTTCATTTTCCACCCAATCAAACCATGTCGAGAGCTGCTGGTTCAATAGTGTGAGTAAAAGATGAAATTTGCGACTGTATAGACGATTCATTCTGCGCAGATGACGCTCATATTGACCGCTTGTCATGAATTCAGCTAATGCCCGTTGCTCGATCAGATTGACGGGTCTTGGCTCGTATAATGCTTGTGCCTTTCTAAAAGTGTCTGCCAAGGTGGGGGAAGGACCACATAACCAAGTCGTACTTCAAGAGGCAAGGTTTTCGTGAAGCTGCCAAGGTAGATTACACGCCCCCCTTTATCGAGTGTTTTCAGAGGTTCAACATGCATCCCGCGATATCGGAATTCACTATCATAATCATCCTCGACAATCATAGCGTCATGACGATGTGCCCAGTCCAGCAAGGTTTGTCTGCGTTCCAGACTAAGCATTTCGCTAGTAGGAAATTGTCTTGAGGGCGTCACAAACAACATACGCGCTTCCCAGTTTTGGGGTACAAGTCCCTGACCATCAAGATTGGCTTCAATCAACTTTGCGCCCGCAGCTGTAATCGCTTGAGAAATCCCGACATAACAAGGACTTTCCGTAACCACATGATCCCCGTGATCTGCAAGTAATTGAGTGAGTAGAGCTATAGCTTGCATAGAGCCTGCAGTCACTGCGATATGACCCGCATCGACTTGAATCCCCCGCATCCTCCGAAGGTAGGCAGCAATCGCTTCTCTCAATTTCGGCTCCCCTGTTGAACTAACATAAGCAGAGGTTGTATTCATGTGATGCTCACGATGTCGTATCTCTGCATACAGTCGATTGTTCCATTCATCATAAGGAAATTTGGATAAATCAGGCTGATATTTGCTGAAATCTATAACTGCGTCGCTCTCTATTCTGGCATCGGTTGTTTGAGCATTTCTTAGAGTCGTCTGCTGTTCAAACTGCTGAATACGATTTCCCCAGGCGGATAAGTGATGGGTACAAGCTTTTTCTGTGGAAGAATCTTTGCTCAAATCCAACTGATAAGCAACAAAGGTTCCTCTTCCATGCTCTGAATGAAGGTAACCTTGAGCAGTCAACGTATCATATACCTGATTCGCTGTTCCTCGGGAAATGTGATACGTCGCAGCTAACTCTCTTGTAGAGGGTAACTTCTCGCCATATGCGAGATTACCTTCATGAATAGCATCACGAATCGCATGATAAAGAGCCTTCATCTTGGTATATGGTCGGTTCAAATATGAACTGTAAGCTACATGAAATTGCATAGGTCCTCCTATGGTCGTTTGAAGTGGTACAATAAAAACCGAAAATATTGGATCTTTTTAGTTGTCCATTCTCATTTTATACTAAATTATAGATTGAAGTGAAACAAAAAAAGTAATTAGGAGGAATACAAATATGCAAACAGGTACAGATCGTGTAAAAAGAGGAATGGCTGAGATGCAAAAAGGCGGCGTCATCATGGACGTCATGAATGCAGAACAAGCTAAAATTGCTGAAGCATCAGGAGCAACAGCTGTTATGGCTCTTGAGCGGGTACCCTCTGATATTCGCGCAGCCGGCGGTGTAGCTCGCATGGCAGATCCAACCATCGTTGAAGAGGTTATGAAGGTTGTGTCTATTCCAGTTATGGCCAAGGCTCGTATCGGTCATTACGTAGAAGCCAAAGTGCTTGAATCTCTAGGGGTAGACTATCTTGACGAAAGTGAAGTTCTGACGCCTGCAGACGAAGTGTTCCATATTGATAAGCATGAGTTCACTGTACCATTTGTATGTGGAGCCAAAGATTTGGGAGAGGCTATTCGTCGTATTGGCGAAGGTGCATCGATGATTCGTACAAAAGGTGAGCCTGGAACAGGCAATATTGTTGAGGCCGTTCGTCATATGCGTCTGATTAACAGCCAGATTCGCAAAGTGCAAAACATGTCCAAGGACGAGTTATACGCTGAAGCCAAAAATCTGGGCGTAGCTTACGAACTACTGCGCGAAGTTCATGAAAATGGAAAGCTTCCTGTCGTTAACTTTGCAGCAGGCGGTGTAGCTACTCCAGCAGACGCAGCACTAATGATGCATTTGGGAGCAGACGGCGTGTTTGTAGGATCTGGTATTTTCAAATCAGATAACCCTGAGAAATTCGCTCGTGCAATCGTTGAAGCTACAACACATTACACAGATTACAAACTGATTGCCGAAGTATCCAAAAACTTGGGCGCTCCTATGAAAGGGATTGAAATTTCCAAATTAGCTCCAGAAGAGCGTATGTCCAACCGGGGTTGGTAAGAGTGAATAGAACAGCTTTTTAAAGTAGTGTTATGATTCTGCACAGTGCGGTAAATGAGCATTGAGCTTAAATAGAGTATAAATAGATATTAGACAAAGCCGATCAGTGGAGCAAATTGATCGGCTTTGTTGTTATTTTTGACAATAATGAATTGAAAAGGGAGAGGTTTAAGTTGATATAGCGCATGATGATATTAATCCGTTCCACTTTTTTCATTGTGCCCCTAAACAGTATCATATTTTGACATGATTTAAGGTTATTATAAACCCATCAAGTAGACAATTAAATTTTCCTATGTCTTTTATGAAGATGGTCTTGGTCTCAATGTCATGTATACTGTTGATGACCCTAAGAAGCGGGCCGTAGGTTTTAAGCTTTCTGAGGGTATGGAGGTACCAAAGGAGTTAGAAGGGAAGTTTAAGTTTGCCAGACAGAAATCTAAATTAGCTGGAACCATTCGGGGCTCGTTTTTGTAATTAAAGGAGCGTATTAAAGTAAACAAAAGTGTATGAGAAGGGGTATACCTATGAGAACATTAGGGTCAATGAATGTTGATGTTATAACGTTGTTTGTGGAGGACTTGCCTAAGGTGAGGGCATTCTATCAAGACGTATTCGGAATGTCCGCTGTATATGAAGACAATGTTTCTGCCGTATACAACTTCGGAAATATGAGTATTAATCTCCTGAATATCTCCGAAGCACATGGTCTGATCCATCCTGGAACAGTCGCAAGTCGAGAATCCGGATCTCGTTTCCAGTTTACCATCCGAGTGGAAGATGTGGATGCAGTGTGTAACGAATTGAAATCACATGGCGTTGCTCTGCTTAACGGTCCAGTGGATCGGCCTTGGGGAGTACGTACGGCCGCCTTCACAGATCCGGCAGGACATGTCTGGGAGATTGCGCAGCAATTAACGTAGAGATAATGTATGGACATTAACTTATATTCATAGCTGATCAGATGATGTGTCTAATGTTGATTAACACGAGATAAGTCGACAAGAGTATACACGATCAAAAGCCGCATTGTTGCGGCTTTTTTGAGTTTTAACGCTATATGTCCTTGTCCAAACCGTACAGACAAACACAGAAGTGCATTCAACATAGTAGTATAATTAAAACACTACCTTTACAGACACAGTAGTGTATCGTATGATGCAGATGTGGAGGTGCTTACATGAGCGATAACAAAATCACATCCGACCTGCTGCGCGGCCATACCGACACAATGATTTTACGACTTTTATCCGAAGCTGACCGGTACGGCTATGAAATTGTCAAGCTGATTGGCCAGCGCTCGGGTGGAGAGTATGAATTAAAAGAAGCCACGATGTACTCCAGCGTACGTCGGCTTGAAGCCGACGGTGATATCGAGTGGTATTGGGGCGATGAATCTCAGGGCGGACGGCGTAAATATTTTAGGATTACTGAAAAGGGCAAATTGGCTTATGCTCGCAACAAAAGCAACTGGGAGTATGCAAAGCGTGTGCTTGAAAATTTATTATAAGGAGAGTTGATGTGATGAATGACAAATTGAACAACTATTTGAACGGCGTGTTCGCACCGTACGATGGGGTAAAAGTGTATTGGGATTTTGCTCGTAGCGTACTTTTTTGCAATGAGGGCGTACAAAAAGGGAATATGAACTAACTAAGGAAGCATTTAAAAGAAAACGCCAAGCTGGGGACATAATCGCAGGCTTGTGTTGAGGGGCAAAGAAACATTATCCCATTAAAAGTCGCTATTTTAGCGGCCTTTTTGTTTTATTGGGATACGTTCTTATGGGTCCAGCATTTTAGGGTCTGAATAATGCATTTCATCCCATATTCGCTCCGAAACCTATGATAAAATAGTATATTCGAGAGTGAAATTCAGAGTCGATGTCAATGAAAGGCGGATGTTCAGACATGTTCAATGTTGCAATCTGTGATGACGAGGAGAAACAAAGAGAACTTGTGAAAACGATGCTGATCTCCTTATCTCTAAAAACGAATATTGATTTCCAAGTTACCTTATTTACATCCGGTGAACAGTTGGTCTCACACTATAAAAACGTGGGGGACACGTTTCATATTCTCATCATGGATGTGGAGATGAGCGGAATGAACGGAATTCAGACAGCCAAAGAAATCAGGAATATGAAGTATCTGGATGTGCAAATCATGTTTCTGACCAGCTACCCTGAGTATATGGTAGAGAGCTTTGATGTGGTGACGTTTCAATACCTGATCAAACCGATCAAGCCACAGATCTTCGAGGAGAAAATGATTAAGCTGTGTCAATATTTTAAAGCGTTGGACAAAAAGTATGTACTCATCAAGTCAGACTATGAAGAACTTCTGTTGAAATACGATGATATTCTCTGGATTGAGGTCATGAAGAGTTTAACAGTCAAGAACAAATTGAAATTTGTGACCCAGGAAAACTCGCATGAGAGCAAAGGCATTCTATCCAGTTATGCCGCCGCCCTGAAAGACCATGGTTTCTTGCAAATTCATCGCTCGATTATGATTAACCTGCTGCATGTTCAGAAGTTTGTCGGGACCCGGGTCGTCATGTTGAATGGAACCGAATTGCCCATAGGCCGCTCCAAAGTGAAGGAAGTCAAGGATGCCTATACGAAATATATGATTATGAGGATTCAATGATATGGATATTTATGTGATCTTGTCTTTCATCGTCGTTCCCTTACTTATGGCATTCCAGGTGAATTTTTATTTTGATTCAGTTCTGGGTAAGTCCAAACGAAAACCACACAGGGCAATCTATTTCATTGTATTTGTCGTAGTGGGGTATTTCTATTTGGCATCTTCATTTTCACCTGTCGTTTCGTCCGCCGTTGCTTTGTTATTTATCTTCAGTCTGGCGCAATCCTATGAGGTGGAATTCATACTTAAACTTGCTTTTACCATCCTGTATGCCGTACTACTCACAACGGTTAATTACATTGCTATATATATTATAGGGGTACTGGACTCCAAAGATTACAGCATATGGGATCATTTCAATGTGGAGCATCATTGGGAACTCTTCAAAGTGATGCTGCTTGGTTGCAGCATTATGTTCATTGTCACCCTGATTGTGCGTTTGATTGCCAAACGCAGAAGTTTTGCTGTGCACTATCGTTATTATTTCTTGTTTCTGATCGTACCTACCATTACGATATATCAGATCAATGTGGCCTCAGCTTATAGTGAAAAAAATATCTATTATGTCGTTTCCGTGCTAGGCTCCCTTTTTCTTAATGTGTTCATTGTATATGTAATCGATAATATGGTAGAAAAGGTACAGCTTGCCCATGAAAATGCCCAGTTTCAGCGTCAGATGGATTATCAGGATGCCAACTATGAGAAGACGGTACACAGTTTCAAAAACATTAAAAGCATCATCCATGATATCAACCAGCAGTTTCTGTACATTGATGAATGTATCAAACGCAACGAACTGTCCGCAGCAGGTGATCATATCAAACTCACGTTGAATAAGATTGAAGGAGCGTACCAGCGGGTGAACTCCGGCAATCTCGTTATCGATGCTCTTGTTACGAATATCATTGCAATTGGGCAGGCAAACGGAATCAAGATCGATACCCGGATTGGGCTTCACTCGCAACATATCCACATTGATCGTTATGATCTGTGCGTTGTGCTTGGTAACATGCTGGATAATGCCATTGAGGCTTCCAAGAAAGTCAGACTTGCCGAAGACAGGTATATGCTGATCGCGATTCACTCCACAGCGTCTGCGCTCGTCATCCAGATTATGAATCATGTGGAACAAAAACTGACTCACTTCAAGAGTGAGAAGCCCAATTCGGAGTATCACGGGATCGGCCTAACCAACATATCCAGAATGTGCGAAAAGTATGGTGGACATATGAGTATCGAGAATCATCAACGGTCATTCAATAACATGGTCGTGCTTCCTTTTAACATAAACAGTCGCTGAACATACCGTTCGGGGATTGTTTTTTTCCATTCAGGGTCTTTTATCGTTCCATTTATTTCTTCTCCGATATGATGAATGCAATCAGATGAGCAGCATCATAAAGGAGGAAGTTATTAGATGAAAAAACTGATCAGTATGTTATGTACGGCTGTGCTTGTGGTCACACCGATGACTCATGCCATGGCAGAGTCGAACAAGGGCTCAACAATTGAAGTTCAGACCAACAAGATCGCCACAGAGATGGTGCAGAATTATGGTGTCACAGGTTTGCAATATGCCATTATGGATGAAGGAAAGATTATTTTGTCCGACAGTGTTGGATTCCACGACAAGGCATCCCAGACACCCATAGACAAGGATACGATGTTCGGAATTGGTTCAGTTAGCAAAATGGTAGTCACGGCTGCCACCATGATGCTGGTTGATTCCGGTAAGGTGGATCTGGATCAGCCCCTCACTTCGTATATTAAAGATTTTGAAATGGCGGATGCCCGATATACCCAAATAACGCCACGCATGCTTATGAACCATTCTTCCGGACTCTATGGTACCCATTATGGAAACAGTATGTTATTTGACGATACCGATACCCGTAATCATGACGAATTACTGCTCAAATTAAAGTCAGAGCAACTGAAATCGAACCCGGGAGCCTTTTCTGTATATTGCAATGATGGTTTCCAGCTCCTTGAAATATTGGTTGAACGGGTAAGTGGACTAAGCTACAGCGAATTTATTGCCAAGTTCATCAGCGATCCGTTACAGCTGGAAGCAACCAAGACACCACTCGATTCGTTTGATAGAGAACGATTATCTGAAACCTATTGGCCTACAATTGAAACGAAACTGCCTGTCGAAAATGCCAACATCTTTGGTGCAGGTGGAATCTACTCGACCGCAGAAGACTTAAGCCGATTCGCTGAGGTATTGATAGGAAACAGACCGGAAATACTGTCCACATCCTCGGCAGAGTCCATGCAAAATGATGAGTATCGTCGGGGAATATGGGTGTCTGAAGAGAGAAATACCTTCAACTATGGCCTTGGATGGGATGCCGTTTCGCTTGCACCGTTTAGCGATTACGGCATTACTGCACTTTCCAAAGGTGGAGACACCATGTTATATCATGCATCGTTAATAACTATACCTGAGCATGATATTTCGATGGCTGTTCTTTCTTCGGGTGGGTCTTCCATCTACAATCAGATGTTTGCCAGTAAAGTTCTGCTGGAGGTTCTTGAGGATCAAGGCATCATCGACGAGATAGAGCCCGATCAGACATTCACACCACCTGTCAAAGTGAAGATGCCCACGGATCTGGCGGCATACTCCGGCCTCTATGGGACGGTAGGCACAACCCTGGATATAGAGGTTAAGGATGGTGAGATCACACTTCCAGCCATGCAGGGAGGACTTATCCCGGGGCAGAATTACGTGTACACTGGTGAAGGACAATTTACGAGTAGTGACGGAAGTGTGAAAGTCAGCTTTGAGAAGGAAAGTAACGACAAGATAAATATTAAAGTTCTGGCGAACATAACGTTGCCTGGATTAGGCCAAACGGTGATGAACACATATGATTATCAAAAATTGGATCATCATTCGCTAGATCCGGCAACGAAAGAGAAATGGAAGGCTCGAAACGGCTCGAAATATTACGCGCTGGATGAAAAAATAACGTCGATCTTCTATCTGGTTCCAACCATGCTGATCAAAAATCTGTCGGTAGATGCAGAGAACGGGTATGCGAATGGCACCCGAGTTGTTGACCCGGACAATGCAGTGAATGTTGCCCAGATTCCTGTGATGAACGGAAGAGATGCGTTCGATCTGCACTTCCGTACGAAGAATGAAACGGAGTACTTAATTCAGGATGGACAAGAGTACATTGCGGAGAATGCGATTACACCCATCTTCGGTGGGAAAAAGGAATCACCACCATCCCGTCAAACGGTCAAGCACGCTGGTATGCCATCGACGCCCGCTCAGCGAATAAATCGTTAAAAGTGGATTCCCCGGAGAGCGGAGGTTATGCGGTATATAACGACAAAGGTGAAGTGGTTCAATTTTCGAAAGCAACCAATCAACAATCAACGCTGCTTCCCAAAGGTGGTTTTATCGTATTTGGCGGTGAAGCCGGAGATATCTTCAAGATCCAACTAAAGTAAATGGTTTGGCAAAAGTGATTTCATTTGAAAATATCGGATCACGAGCTTACGTTGCTCGTGATCCGATATTTTCTTTTTTTATACGCCCAAACTCATTATGATTCTCCTACATAGGTTATATGGAATCAGCCTAATTTGTTAATGAAAAGTATGTGTTTTCATTACTAAGGAGTTGGATAGAAGCGTGATTTCAAAAGTTAAGCTTACAGGGCGAGTGGTGTTTAGAGGTGATCCTGGTTATGAAGTAGCTCGGAAGAACTGGGATCCGCATACGGACAGATTTCCTAAGGTTTTTGTGTTCGCTCAAAAAACACAGGATGTTGCAAATGCCATAAGATGGGCACGCCAAAATAAGGTCCCTATTCGGCCGAGAAGTGGCAGGCATGCCCTAGAGCCCAACCTTTCACAAGTCAATGGAGGCATTGTCATCGACGTTAGCGAAATGAAGAGAATCAAGTTGAACAAAAAAAGCGGAACGGCCGTCGTTGAGACAGGTAATCGGGTAGGAAGACTCATGGATACGCTAGCTCGACAAGGATTTATGGCCCCATTTGGTGACAGCCCAACGGTTGGGATTGGTGGAATAACACCTGGTGGAGGGATTGGTCCACTGCAAAGGACAACGGGTCTCATCTGCGATAATCTAATCGAACTCGAAATGGTTGACGCTAAAGGGCGGATCATTCGGGCAAACAAAAAACAAAATTCTGATCTTCTGTGGGCTACACGTGGCGGTGGCGGTGGTAACTTCGGCGTATATACCAAATATAAATTCAAAGTGCGGCGCTCACCAGTCAAAGCTACTGTATTTAGTATCACTTGGCCATGGGAACAGTTCGAAAAAGTCGTTAAGAAATGGCAAGTGTGGGCGCCTAAGGCCAGCACCAAGCTGGGCAGTGAATTAAGTGTTGGTCCCAAAAAAGGCGGTAATGTTAGCATGCTAGGGGTATACCTCGGATCGAAGAGCGAAGCTCTCCGTCAGTTGGAGCCTATTCTTAGCGTAGGAACGCCTACTAAAAAAAGCATTCTGTATCTGCCATACAGGGCAGCGACGAAATTTCTGCTAGCCCCAGATCCTGTGCTCACCCAAAGATACAGCAACCAGTTTTCCAGTGGCTTTGGCAGACAGCCATTCCCGGATAAAGCCTTCAAAGTCATGCGCGAGTTTCTGGAAAAAGCAGAGGAAGGCACACCAGCCGGTTTCTATTTCCTTAACTGGGGCGGTGCTGTAAGTCGAGTCGCTCCTCAAGCCACTGCGTTCTATTGGCGAAAAGCTGAATTTTATGTTGAATGGAACAGCTCATGGGTGAAGCCATCCCATGCCGCTAAAAATATTGCCTTAGCTCGGAACACCAGAAAGAAACTACAGCCTTATATTGTAGGGTCCTACATTAACGTACCAGACCAAGGTATTAAAAATCCAGGGCCAACCTATTATGGTAAGAACTACCCGAGACTGCGGAAAGTAAAAGCGAAATATGATCCGAAAAATGTATTTAATAACCCGCAAAGCATTCCACCGGCTAAATAAAAAAAGGCAACGAATTCAAAATCAAAAGGGATAGCGGGCTAAAGGATTGTAATAAACTAAAATTTTCAAACCGTTAATTCTAAAAAAAAGGGTTAACGGTTTTTTTGTTGTAAGAGGAAACGAGGACTCATGTGTTTCGTTCGGAAAAGCTAGTGACTAACATGCGCCAAAACAGGCTTAAAGCTGGAGTAACCAGTTTATTGCGATGTCTTACCGCATAGATCGTTCTGACTGGAGTCCAGTCGGGAATGGGAATGGCTTTTAACTCTCCCTTTTGCAGTTCCTGAATAATCGAGGCTTCAGAAACCATACCGATGCCGAGATTAAGGCGTACAATGGATTTCAGTGCCTCGGAACCGGATATTTCAATAGCATGGGTAAACTGGACATCATGTTCATCTGCCCATTGATCTATTAGCTTACGACTACTTGAGCCCTCTTCATGGGCAACGAGCGGATATGACTGCAAATCCTTGGGCTGGACTAGAGTTTGATGAGCCAGCGGATGATCGGGATGGAAAATAATGACGAGATCATCTTTCATCAGCGGCTCAAAGATCAGATCAGCGTCATCCGGGGAAGTATGGGAGACGACACCCACATCCAATTCGAAATACTTTATTTTCTCCATGATGTAGCGTGCCGGTTTTACATCAAGACTCAGCAGCAGATTATGCTGCTGTTTGAATTCGGATAATAATACTGGAAGCATATATGTGGCCGGTGTGTGAGTGCTTCCGATCAGCAATCGACCAGCCGCGGAGCCCCTGTGGTCATCCAGAGTACGGAGCATTTCCTCATTCAGGGCTACAATCTGGGTGGCATAGTGATACAGAGCTTTGCCCGCTTCCGTCAATTTGATGACGTGATAGGTTTTGGTATGGAATAGAGCAACCCCTGCATCCTCCTGCAGCTTGTTCAGATGGAATGTCACTGTCGGTTGTGTGATATTCAACTTATGAGCGACTAAGTACAGCTTTTGCAATTCAACCACGTAGACAAACACCTTCAATTGCTGCAAATTCATCCTCTAACGACTCCTTTACGTCTTAAACATTGATATCATCTATTATATCATACAATACATTAATATCATTTAAATTAGCGTTTACTTTCCCCTAATATGAATCTCCAATAATAGCTTTAGGATAAAGAGAGGTTGAACAAGCAACATATTGAGGGGGAGAATTATGAAGAACATTTTGGGAAAAAGTTTAGGTTCAATGAGTTTGCTGCTTGTATTAATCACGGCAGGGTGCGGAGGAGGAACGGTAACAACGGGAAGTGGATCGTCTAATGGCGAAACTGCTGCACCTGTCTCGTCTACAGCTGTAAACAGCAGCACAGTTGAACGAGAAGAGGACACAGGAGAGAGCATCTATCTGTATGGAAATGACTTTGTTGATATTGTTGCACCCGAATTTGCCAAACAGACCGGATACAAAATCGAGGCTGTACATTACGGCGGCGGAGAGGCCTTGGCCAAAATTGAAGCCGAGCAAGGCAATCCGCAGTGGGATGTCGTCATGATGGATGGTCACGGATCGATTCGCAATCTGGCTGACAGGGGATTTCTGATGACGGATTGGACGCCTGAGAATATTGGCAATCTGACCGAATACGGCTCCTCCCTGGTTCCAGAGGATCACGCTTATACTCCAATCAGTATCCATGCATCAGCAGTTATCGCCTACAACACCAATCGTCTTACCAAGGAACAGGCGCCTAAGACCTGGGATGAGTTTTTTGAATACAAGGGCACAGCGGGTCAGGCTGATCCGGCTGTTGCGGCACCTGCATATCCGCTCGTTTCCGCACTGTTTTACAAGTGGGGCATCGATCAGGGCGAGCAAAAGTATGCACAAATGATGGGGAATGGTCTTAGAGTTTATCCCAAAAATGGTCCTCTGGGCAGTGCCCTTGTTTCAGGAGAAATCGATATTGCAGCATTGCAGGAGAGCAATGCATATGACCTGAAGTTGTCGGGGAGCCCGTCGATCTAATCTGGCCGGAAGATGGTGCGCCGGGAAGTCTGCGTGTTGCTGCCATCAGTAAATACACCAAAAATCCTGCTGCTTCAAAGGCTTTTGTAGAGTTCATGCTCAAACCGGAAACACAGCAGATGTTAGCGTCCTTCGATTCATCTGACAGCTTCTTTACACCATTGGTTGAGGGAGTAGAAGCGAGGAAGGAACGGGAAACCAATGCAGAATTCATTCTTCCGCCAGCTGAATGGGCCGCCGAGCATGAGGTACAGATCAAAACCTGGTTTGCCGACCAGAATGTAAAATAAGAGGAATAACCTATGAAAAATTCCGGAACTCGTTGGGGAGTCGGCTCAGCTCTTCTGTTATTTATCATGATTTTTCTGCCGCTGCTTGCGGTTCTGTTGAACGCGGTTTTGCCAGGATTGTTTTTTGGCAACATACAATTTCAGGGCTTCGGATTGCTCGGGGAGATTTTACACCGTCCCTTGTGGCGCCAGTCGTTGTTTAACTCCTTGTGGCTTGGCATAGGAACAGCACTGCTGGGCACGTTGATTGGAGCTTCGTTAGCTATGGTAAGAGCACGCTGGAACTTTGCATCTGGACGTTTATTGGATGCCGGAGTCTGGCTGCTGCTCATCGCGCCCTCGTTCATGCTGGCCCAAGGGTGGGTGCTATTTGCTGGTGCCGACGGACTTGCCAGCCGATTACTGGGTATGAACTGGGTGACAGCTGCTCTGTTTCAACCATACGGGCTTATGGTCATCATGGCTCTGAGCAAATTTCCTCTGGCTTATCTGACGGTTCTTGCCGCTACCGAATGGAATGTCAGCCAGTATGGACATGCTGCCCGTTTAAATGGCGCACGCCCATGGACCGTATGGCGTACTGTGGAGCTGCCACTTGCAGCTCCTTCCATTGTAGCGGGAGCCACGCTGGTATTTATAGATACTGTCGGTGATTTTGGATTGCCGGCAGCATTGTCCACCGTCTACCGTTTTCCTACACTGACGTATTCAATCTATTCTGCTATCTATCAATCTCCTGTTCGATTTGACATGGCTGGGGTACTTGCTTTTTATTTGGTCGTCCTACTGGCAATCGCCATGACGGTACTCCTGTTGTCCCTGCGCAGGTCCAGGTTTGATTTTTTGAATGCCAGAGCGGTCAGAATGCTTAAAGTCAGACCGAAGAGAACAATCCTTGTAAATGCAGTGACCATTATATTTTTAATGATGAGTATCGGTATTCCGGTGGGCAGCAGTCTGTGCGTTTCCCTGATGAAAAAAGCGGGTAACGGATTGGTTCTGCAAAATTTGACCTTCGAGCATTATTTTTCTCTGTTTGCAGCGTCGTCCATGGATCACAAACAGCTCAGTTTTTTGGAAGGGATGCTTCATTCATTAACGATTGCTGCAATCGCGGCAGGCATTAGTATCATCATTGGATTTATCGTAGCTTATGTTCTTACATTTACGGAATTTAAAATGAAGATCTGGCTGCAGTTATTTTCAATCATATCGCTGGCTGTACCCGGGATTGTAATGGGTATTGGTTACATTTTCATTTGGAATCAAAAGTGGCTGGAAGCAGTCAATCTGCATCTCTATGGGACTCCCTCGCTGCTAGTGATCGCAGTTATTGCAGGCGCCATTCCGTATGCCGTACGTGTTCAGTTGGGATCTTTCGGCACAATCTCGTCTTCGATCCTGAATGCTGCAGCAGTACAGGGAGCAGGAACAATGGCCCGAATGTTGCACATTGTTCTTCCCTTGGTACGCAGATCATTGCTGCTTGCCGTCCTGACAGCTTTTGGCACAAGTGTATTTGATCTTGCTCTGACTTCAATGCTGCAGCCAGCCAATTATGTGCTGATGCCGCTTGTGATTGATCAAGCCTTTGAGTTTGGCCGTTACGGTTATGCAACCGCAGCAACTCTTCTCAGCGGAGGTATGGTTCTCCTAATCATTGTACTCACTCAATTGGCAGGAGAGGCCTTATTTAGATGGAGTGATCGCCGAGAGGGTAAAAGAAGCAACTTACAGGAAAGGCATACCCATACGGGATAACAAGGAGGCTTAACCATATGAATTCAATTCTTAAACTGGACGGGGTGCACAAATCCTTCGATAAACAGGTCGTGCTCAGGCCGCTGTCTTTTACCATGAATCACGGGGAGAGGATCTGCATTCTCGGCCCTTCGGGATGTGGAAAATCCACCTTGCTGCAACTGATTGCTGGACTGCTGAGGGTGGATGGAGGAAGCATTGAAATGGACGGAAAACGAGTGGACAGCCGCCAGCAGTATATCCCTCCTGAAAAGCGTCCCGTAAACATGGTGTTCCAGGATTATGCCCTGTGGCCTCATATGACGATTCGTCAGAATATCGAGTATGGCATGAAGCGGGGAAAAATCGACTCCATTACTCGTAATCAGCGACTGGATCGCCTGCAAGCGATGCTGCAGCTGGACGGGCTGCTGGACCGTCTGCCCTCCCAATGCTCGGGTGGGCAGCAGCAGCGCGCCGGAATGGCGCGAGCACTGGCAACGGAACCATCCATACTACTGATGGACGAGCCGTTATCCAATCTTGATGTGAAGCTGAGGACCGAAATGAGAAGTGAACTGGGCCATCTTTTGTCGGACCTGGAGACCACCGTGCTGTATGTTACCCATGACATGCTGGAGGCTTTTACTTTGGCTGACCGGATTTTGGTGCTGCGTGAAGGGAAAATCGATCAATATGCCGAACCTCAGCAATTATTTACCCGTCCGGCAACACCCTGGGTTGCCCGATTAATGGGTTACCATAACCGGCTTAACGGGATCTATACAATAGGAGCATCATCCGTAATGATTGCAGGCCAGTGTATAGGCGGGAAAATGATGGATCAAGGTGTGGGCGGACAGCAAGCGGTAATTATGCTTCATCCGGATCAATTAGCGCTTCGTGCAACAGAAGAGGAAGGAAATCATAATGAGATCAGAGGAACGGTTACACAAACTATTTTTGAAGGCATACATTGGAGAGTAATTATCGTTACAGAGGATAATCAACGTATCCATGCTTTTCATGTTGAACCTTTGGAACCGGGCTCGGCATGCTGGGTTCAATTTTCCCCGAGCAAACCATGATCTACCGGGGAGGAGCACACACGGAAGATGAGTAGACTACTGGCCGTGTCTGATATACACGGACATGGACATCTTCTGGAGCAGCTGTTGGTTGCTTCAGGTTATAATTCTGAAAGGGACCGCCTCGTTCTTTTGGGAGATTACGTAAATAAGGGGCCGGATTCCTGGGGAACGCTCCAGTTGGTGCATGAGCTGACTAGAAAAGGGGCTGTTGCCTTACAGGGGAATAATGAACGCAAGTGGCTGCGTTCCATGCCGGATTCAATCCCAGCAAGCAACGATGAGATCACATCTGTTCGCCAATTTCTGGATCAAATGCCGTTATGGCATACATGTGATTCTTATTTGTTTGTACACGCTGGCATTCGTCCTGGAATCCCACTGGACCTTCAAACTGCTGAAGATCTGACGGAGATTAGACAACCATTTTTTGAAAGCCCGGTTAACCCTGAGTATACGATTGTATTCGGTCATACCTCGACGTACCGTTTTCTTGTTCCTCCATGGCAAATATGGGTCGGAGCAGGAAAGATAGGAATTGATACAGGTGCGGGTCACGGATATTATGTCAGTCTGATTGATCTTACACATCGGTTACAATGGTACGTTTCTGTCCATTCCCCCTCCATAATCAGGTGTACTGTCATCCCCGGCTCTTCCGACCTGGAAGACAAGAGTTTATATTCATAGCTTTTTCATAGCTTTCAACTTAAAGCCGTCAGAAACGTATTCCATGGATCTTGCAACTTGATCCATGGAATGTTTAATTTAAATTCAAATCTGAGAAGTTATGTGGCCGTGTTTACTTCGCTTCTAGGCTCCATCAACATGATATGACATTCCTTTTCGGAGGAAGGCTTGATTTCGAGTCCTTTCGGGACAATAAACATCTCATCCTTGGAAATTCTCACTTGACCATCACGAAGATCAATGATCATTTCACCTTCGATCACAAAAAATAACTTATCGGTTTCGTGATGAACGTGCCATTCATATTCCCCAGTAATCTTAACGATTTTAAATTGGTAGTCATTCATTTCACCAATTAATTTCGGTGACCAATGATCGTTTAATTTAGATAGTTCTTCACTTAGTTTAATCGCTTGGTAATGGATAGTAATCCCTCCTTGTTTGGCTGACTACAACATCTAGCATGATGTTTTATTTGGCCTGCCGTAAGTATACTCATTTAATGATTTGTTTAAAATGGATGCCTGTTGAAGTTAGCATGGATTATTGATGAACTTCTGTCGATATTCTGTAGGAGAAAAACCAAATTGTTTCTTGAACACTTTACTAAAATAAAAGGGATCAGTAATGCCAACAGTTTGTGCAATTTGCTGTACTGGCACATCACTTGTAAATAGCATTTTTTGCGCCATGTTGATGCGGTATTTTAATATATATTCTGCTGGCCCCATACCTGAATACTTTCTAAATACGTAAGAAAGCCGATTTCGATTAACGTTATATTGTTCTGCGAGCGATGCTATTGTAAGGCTTTGATAATAGTATTCATGAATATAATTAGATACCCGTTCGAATAGACCATGTGATTCACTGCTAATTTGCCTATTCACAACACATATTAAGGCTTCGTTCAGTACATCGCGAAACAGCATCTCGGTCTGAAACATCGAAATGCCTCCACGCTGATTATACACATGCCAAAGTCGCATAATTAATTCGAGAAGACGAGGAGATTGTCCGGTTAATAATTCAAAATGCTGATGAGAAAAGCTCGAATCTTCAAGTTCTGAGTTACAGATCCGATATTGAACAAGGATATACTCCCAGTTGGTGTTATCAAACATTTTTTTATCCAGTTTCATTTTCGCTCCCCGTGCATAACTTTTCCTGGCGAAAGAACATAAGGCATTCCATTAAAGTGAAATTGGATCTTCCCTGTAAGTGGAAAAACAAACCCGGGAAAAGAGCTTGTATAGTCTGCGTGAGGCACCCCTGGATTTGTAGCATATCGATATATTCCTTCTACTTGAAAAGGAATGTGTGCAAAATGCGCTGCTAATTGATTCACATCTATTTTCACATTGCGTACCTCATTTCGATAGTAGTAAGCCGATAAATCTGAAATTAATCGTTGAACATCCTACGTCCACATTATTGATAACGATTATCACTGTCAACATATAAAAACAAAAGGCAGTTGATCATCGTGATCGACTACCTTTTGTTTGTTCAACGTCTGTCTTATGCTAATGCTTAAATTAATAATTTTCACCACGATAATAGCGCTCCAGTTTGTTATCCAAATGAACAAGCTGTGCCTTTTTCTCCTCAATATCGTCCAGCAGCTTCTGCCTTTGATCCTGAATGAGTTTGGTTCTTTCCGGCAGGGTAGAGGTTCCTTCATTTACTTTATCATGATAGGTTTTGATGTCCTCCACACTCATTCCGGTTTCGCGGAGACATTTGATAAAAACGAGCCAGTTCACATCATCTTCCGAGTACAGACGGTTATTCTGCTCGCTTCGCGCAGCTGGTTTCAACAGTCCCTTTCTCTCGTAAAAGCGGATCGCTCCGATCGCGATCTCGACTTTTTTAGCCACTTCTCCAATCGTTAACATGCTAACCCTCTTTTATCAAAATTTATTGTTGACCTACACTAAGTGTAGCATAGTAACTTAAACATTGTTAAAGATGAAATCAAATCAGAGAAAGAAGGATTCGCATGAAAAAGACCGCTTTTGTAACCGGAGCAAATAAAGGAATAGGATTCGAAGTTGTTAAGCAGTTAGGACAAGCAGGCTGGAAAGTCGTTCTTGGTGCACGCAGTGCCGAACGGGGAGAAGCCGCCGTTTCCGAGTTAATCTCCGAGGGATTAGATATCGAATTTGTACAAATCGACATGGCTGACTTGAAAAGCATTGAACGGGCAGTCGATATGATCACCAAGAATTATCAGGACTTAACGCTTTTGATTAATAATGCAGGTATGCCAGGTGCTTTCTCCCGTTCTTTTACGGATACCAAAGAGGAGAATCTGCGGAACGCCTTCGAAGTCAACTTTTTCGGAACCTTCCGTCTGAATCAGCGATTGTTCCCGTTAATTAAAGATAATGAAGGCACAATTATCAATGTATCGACCGACATGGCTTCTCTGGATTATATGCAAAACGCTGGATTTGCTTTAAACGCATTCGATTATAATTCATCCAAAACGGCCAACAATGCCATGACCGTTTCGATGGCTTATGAACTCAAAAGCAGCAGGGCTCAAGTATTTGCGGTAACGCCTGGATTCACATCAACTGATCTTAATGGCAATGCTGAAGGCGGCAAAACAAAAGAAGCAGCCGCTGCGATTATCGTGGGGTATGCGACAGATGGCAAACATCATAACGGTGAATTTTTGGATGAGAAGGGTGTATACGCCTGGTAATTCATAGCTGCTTAAGCGCGCTATAATCATTGAGAAACAGACGTACTAAGCCGGAGAATCCGCTTAGTACGTCTGTATTTTTTAGAAAGATGAATAGTAAATAATATGATTTTATCCAGTGTCATTTGTGCTTTTCAACAACCTGTACTGATGATTACCACGTTAAAGAGATCAAGTGTCCATTTAATGGAACGAAATGCTCTAATTTAGATTATGCTGGAGCTCCTTCGTGCTCTCCTTTTTGAGATGGGGCATGAAAGCAGTGGCTAAAATGACGACGATACCCGCAAGTCCGATCCAAATCAGAACGGATAACGGTGTATTCCAGGTCAATCCATGACCGAAGAAGAATAACTCCCGTAAACCGTCTACCATATAACGCATTGGAAGCCAAGAGTATACCCAATCCCGGTAAAAGGGGGACAACATCTCTGGAGCTAGAGCAAGCAGCGGCCCGCCAAAGAATAGCAGTAGCGCAAAAATGGAAATTCCGCCAAATCCAACTAGGGAAACCACAGCCGAAATCAAGAGGAAAAAGCTGAAGAAAGAGATGGACAGGAACCAGGCGATATCTGTAAATTGTGGAATTTGCAGCCCGACCATTCCATCAGCAATCCAGGCAAAGCCGAATCCCACCACAACGGCGATGACCGCTCCTGTTACAATCTGTCCTATTTTTAAAGAAAGACGATCTCTTCTTGAACGGGACGGCATTTTTTTTATCGCCATAAAAATAATGGCTGCACTCGCCAGGCTGGACATCCACAGAGGCTGGAACAAAGAAATCGGCGCGTTACCATTAGCGCTGTGTGTACCAATTTCGTTCACATTGGTGACTTTCTTGGTGATAGGATTTACCAGAAGAGATGCCTGTTCTACGGTTAGTGTCGCTCCTTGAGCTTTGAATCCCTCCATCAATTGGGAACGAACCGTGTTATTCATATTATCGACGATTCCGTTTAGCATCTGTCCTGCCAAAGTGGAGGCCGCCGTGTTCATGCCTTGGTTGATCATAATTTGCACCTCAGGCGAAGAAGGGGCTGTTGTCATGAGGGATGCCTGCTTAGAGCTAAAATCCGCCGGAATAACGAATGCTGCATAATACTCCTTTTGGTCCAGCCCCTTTGAACTTCCGCCAGGCTGTTTACGTTAACCCATTTTACTGCCGGTTCTTCATCCTTCCCTGAGTCTGCTGTTTTTTGTATCATTTCCACGATGTTCTGTCCCATATTCATTTTTGGTTGATTACGGATCTCAGCTCCCTCATCTTCGTTTACGATTGCAATGGGCAAGTTCTTGGGCTGGGGCTGAACCGACGGAAACAACGTCAACGAAAAGACAAAGATGATGACCAAAGCAAGAATGGGCGATATCAGCACCATCTTATTTTTGAAAAGATTCAACAAACTTCACTCCTTATAATGATCATTATGTTGATTAACATTCACATTGTTGATTATAATAACTGCACCAAGAAATACAATAATCACATTTTTATAAAATGGGCATTAATCAACACCATTCAAAAAGGTGTTCAATAAGGAGTGGAGCGAAGTGAATCATCAGGAAGATAAGATGGATCGACGCAAGATCCGAACGAAGAAATTGATTCGTCAGGCCTTGTTGGAATTGACGATGGAAAAGGGGCTTAACAAGATCAGTGTGATGGATCTGGCTGAACGAGCAGAGATTAACAGAGGCACATTTTATCTGCATTATCGTGACGTAGCTGATCTGGTAGACCAATTGAAGCAGGAGATTTTTGAAGGAATCCAGTTGCTGGCGATTGATCTTAATCCGATGGAAGTACGGCCATATGCGGAGCGTGGAGAACCCTATCCTTCTATTCTTAAAATATTGGAATATCTATTGTCGCACGCAGATTACCTGCGCGTTATGCTAGATCCCAAGGGTGATTTGCAGCTCCCCATTCAGCTTAAAGAACTGATGGCGCAGCGCATGATTCAAAAATTCGAATCCCACCTCCCAAGAGAATCGGTTATTCCATGGGATTACTTCTTAGCTTTTACTGCCTCGGCCAATATCGGACTATTAACGCATTGGATGGCCCAAGGCAATGATCTATCAACCCGGGAGGTTGCCTTGATTATGACTCAAATTACAAGCCAAGGACCTTTGGAAACACTGATAAGAGGAATAGGAAGTACAAAGTAGACGGTTTTTCGCTGGATTTTTGAACTCAATTGTTCAGTCCAGCCGCTGTAAAAGGGCCTTTCACGGTAATCGTAGCAAGGATACGGGCCATCTCAGCCGGAGATTCTGTTCCGTCACTATTCAACCATTGCTCAATGACGCCGATATGGGCAGAGGCCAAATAAGCAATTAAATACTCACTCGGGACAAGCAAATTTTCTTGCTTAATCAGAGGAAATTCTTTTCTTACAAACAGTGTATTCCACAAAAAGTCTTTCATCTTGGTTTGGAAAGACTGACCGCCATTGGGACCGGATACCGCTCTCATGAACCTTCTGTTTTGGTCCAGATACTCAAACATGGAAACCATGACATTCAAGGGAACCGTAGCGGGAACGTTTGACTTAAAATCCCCATTCGTATCCGTAACGTTTTGTTTAACGATTTCCCTCATATTGCTCATAAACTCTTCTTGACTTCGTGCCATCAGATCAAATTTGTCCTGATAATGCGAATAAAAGGTTCCGCGATTAATTCTGGCCTTTGTCGTAATGTCCTTTACCGTGATGGCTTCGAATCCTTTTTCTTCAATTAAATCGATTAATGCTTCCCGAATGAGCTCCCTGGTTCGAATAATTCGTAAGTCGTTGCTTGGCTCACGCATCAATAATTCAGCTCCTATATGAATAAAATATACACAATCGCAAAAAGTGTTGGATATCCGGCACATCGCATGATTCTGATTATTGTTGATCAGTTACATAGCCATTATAATTAAAAACATCAAGATAAACAACACGTTGTCCTTTTAAAACGTGAATTAGAGAAAGGGTGGATCTGAACATGCCCGTCATTGAGATTGAGCATTTAACGAAGGATTACGGCCATCAGCGCGGGATTTTCGACGTTTCCTTTAGCATTGAAAAAGGGGAAGTGTATGGATTTTTAGGACCAAACGGAGCCGGTAAAACGACGACGATTCGACATATTATGGGCTTTTCCCGTCCGCAGCAGGGAAAAACTCTCGTGAACGGCCTGAACAGTTGGGAACGTGCGGCTGACATTCAAAAGCAACTGGGATATTTACCGGGTGAAATCGCTTTGCCCGAATCTCTTACGGGGACACAGTTCATTCACATGATGGCAGGTTTGCGAGGAATTACGGATATGTCACATACGCAGGCTTTAATGGAGAAGTTCGAGCTGAATCCTGCGGGGAGCTTAAAGCGGATGTCTCTTGGCATGAAAAGAAAGCTGGCCATCGTCACCGCATTCATGCATGACCCAGACGTACTGGTACTGGATGAACCTACGAGCGGATTAGATCCGATTATGCAAAATTTGTTTATTGAGTTCATTAAGGATCAGAAGGAAAAAGGTAAAACCATTTTGATCTCAAGCCATATTTTTTCCGAAATTGATGCGACTTGTGACAAAATTTCCATCATTAAGGAGGGACGTTTAATCTCGTCCTTTGTAGCGGATGATTTACGTCGTAGCGAAATCAAGGCATTCAAGATGGAATTGCTAACCGCAGAAGCATTCAATCGCTTTGAGGATGAGGTAAAAGCACAACAAAACATAGAAGTTGTTTCCTTAACGCCTCAAAAACTACAAGTGATATTGCGTATCCATGATCAGAATATCAACACTTTTATTTCCTTCATTTCCGATTATGAAGTGAAGTTTTTCTCCGAAATCAAATTCACTTTAGAGGATTATTTCATGAAGTTTTATGACCGCAACTCGACGGTTACAGGGGAGGCCACACCTAATGTCTTACATCGAAATTAAACATTTGACTAAAAATTATGGAAACGGACAGGGCGTATTTGACCTCAACCTGACGATCGATAAAGGCGAGGTATTTGGCTTTGTTGGTACAAATGGAGCTGGTAAAACAACGACCATTCGGCACATCATGGGCTTTTTGAAGCCTCATAACGGGACTGTAACTATCAATGGAATGAATAGCTGGACGGAATCTGCCGAGATTAAGAAATTAATCGGTTATATTCCTGGAGAGATTGCTTTCCCGGATGCACCGACGGGCACAGAGTTTCTAAGAAGGCAAGCCGAAGTCTTAGGATTAACGGACATGTCTTACGCTGAACGTATCATCAAAAAATTGCAGCTTGATCCCACAGCCAATCTGAAAAGAATGTCTAAGGGGATGAAACAGAAAACGGCGATTGTTGCTGCTTTGATGGCCGATCCTGAAATTTTGATACTAGATGAGCCAACGACAGGGTTAGATCCTCTGATGAGGGCTGAATTCGTAGATATTTTGAAAGAGGAAAAGAAAAAGGGCAAAACGATATTTATGTCCAGCCACATGTTTGAGGAGGTCGAGGATACATGTGACAAAGTAGCTCTAATCAAAGGAGGAAAGCTGATTGCGGTCAAGCGCACCTCCGAGGTAAAGCATAATGAAAACAAAGAGTATAAAATCGAATTTTTAGCTCGTGAAGATTACCGGCAATTTTTATCGGAGCCGTTTCATTTCGTTAAGAAGCGTGATGAACATAATCAAGTGGTAATTCAAATCAACGATGCGGAGATCAACGTGTTATTTGGAACCTTGAAGAGGTACCAGATCAAATTTATGAAAGAGATAAAGTATACGCTTGAAGATTACTTCAAAGGGATTTACGAGGAGGAAAACATCAATGCTTAGCAAACCGATTTTCAAGCAAACGCTAAAGGCCAATATCAAATTATGGCTCATTTTTACAATCATTATGACGGCATTACATGTCATTCTCATAGCTGTGTTTGATGCAAGCACCATCTCTGATATGTCGGGTATGGTCAAAGACACCCCGCTAGCCAGCCTGTTAGGAGAGGCTACATTTCTGGGAATGATGTCCAAAACCTTCTATGGGATTCAGGGTGTACTTTTGCCCATCGTATTTATTATCATGACCGCTAACAGTCTCATCGCATCACAGGTTGATAGAGGGTCTATGGCCTATCTGCTCTCGACTCCGACCAAGCGGAGTACGGTTGTTCTAACTCAGGCCGTGTACTTGATCACATCACTCATCGTGATGATCCTGATTATCACTTTGGCGGGATATACGTCAATCCATGTATTCCAGGGTGATGTGGATATTAATATGACGAATTATTTCATGCTGAACCTCGGTTTGTTCCTTTTAATGTTTGCAACCAGCAGTATTTCATTCTTTTTCTCCTGCGTATTCAATCTCACGAAAAATTCCTTGGCGTGGGGAGCGGGCATTCCAATGGCATTTTTCCTTCTTAAATTGATGGGAGATGTGGATAGCAGTTTGGAAAAATTAAAGTATCTATCGATGAACTCGCTATTCGACACACATGCCATTTTAAACGGAGGCAGTTATACGATTCAGTTTGTCTCACTGGTCGTGGTTGGCATAGTACTTTATTTCCTAGGCATTCGCATCTTCAAAAACAAGGATTTGCCATTATAATTATTACTCACTGACAAACACAGATGTCCTATTCGCACAGGCAAGAAGTCCACTTATCGCGTAAACTGAAGTAAATCAGTGGAGTGAGGTGAAATTCCATGGCTAAAACCAACGAGATACGTCTAAAGGCAAAACGGTATAAGACCCGTCCCGTCTACGTGACTCTTCATAGTGGTGAAACGTACATCGGTTACATCTCTGACGTGAATAACGGAGGCCTGGTGCTTACCGGGGAGGAACAATATCGCCCACGGTGACCAAAGAGGGCAGTTCCCGTGCTTCCAACCGAAAGGTCGTTTCACGCAACAAGAGTGGTCGTTCCCAGGACCGGAAACGGGTGAATGGCACACGCAAGCCGTCTACTCGTTCACGCACAGTGTCGCGCGCAAAGGTTTCATCCTTTCTGCCTATGATGGGTTCGCTGTTTGGCGGGCTTGGCGGGGCTTCGGCTGGAGGCATGCTTGGCGGCGGTTTGCGGATGTTCG
This sequence comes from Paenibacillus sp. 1A_MP2, assembly GCF_052244825.1. Lineage (NCBI taxonomy): Bacteria > Bacillati > Bacillota > Bacilli > Caryophanales > Paenibacillaceae > Paenibacillus > Paenibacillus sp. 1A_MP2. The sequence goes on from NZ_JBQQCS010000001.1 coordinate 3,526,541, forward strand.
GCATGATCCAGCAATTCATGCCGGTTGTGAAAATGGGCTACGGCATGATTAAATCCATCCATCCGTTTATGGGTGCCGTCAAAGGTCTGATGGCTCCGCCTAGTCAGGCCGAAGAGCAAGAGAATTAATCCGATATTGCAAAGACAACGGTACAATATGAAAAGCAGTCCATCACCAAAGATGAACTGCTTTTTTATATCCAAAAAAACATATACCGAAAAATCGCCTATATTCAGGCCTGTAACCGTTTCGCCATCTTTCTCAATGACACCGGATACGTCTGGTGTAATCAGATTGTGAACAAAAGATAAATCCAAGCTTCATTCCCATTCAGAGCTGGAACAACAGGTAAGTCAGCGTAATTGACAACGCTTAAAGTATTCTCTTATACTGATAGCAACGAAACAGAATATCCACAAGCCTCTATGGGTTATGGCTTTTCTCAAAAAATTACTATTAACGCTACACGATAGCCTTGCTGGCTGTCGTGTGTTTTTTTTGCAAAAAGTAGCAATAACACAGACCAGAAAGGATTTGCTGTATGTATCAAGGGAAGTCACGGAGAATCGTCGTTATACTGTTGGGGTTATACACGATATTAACTTTATTCTTTTTATTTGTAGGTTTTAATAGGTCCTCTTTTATCCCTGACCAAGGTCTAAGATACCATTTAACATTTGAAGGTATTCCTTTGCATTTTCCTATGGGAAGAGACTTTCAAATTTGGTTCTTTGACTTAGGCAATTTTCTTGCCTTTATCCCATTTGGAATGGTCATCCCGCTTCTGTATCGTTGCAGTTTTACCCGATTTATCTGCTTTTTTATGATGGGCATCACGGTTATAGAGTTGATTCAAATGTTCTCCCGCTTGGGGGCGTTCGATATCAACGATATCATCATAAATACATTAGGAGCAGCAGTAGGGTATTGGTCACAGCGAATCATAATACAGCATAGAGATACATTTAAGGGAATGCTTAAAATTGCCCTGACAGCGGTAGTCATTTCTACCGGAATGATTCTTGTTGTAGGAGGCATCAATCATTATTTAGATAACGTGGACGGAGAAGTTGTGGTTCTGAATGAACTCGCGGTCAACGAAGGGACTGTGAAATGGGATGCAAATCTGACCACCTTTGCTGCGGGAACGACCAAGGTTGAACCTCAACTCAATCTGTACAGTCTGGAAAACAGAAAAAACAATGTGTTTTCATATCTATTAAACGGCAATTATGCAAAGATGGAGGGCTATGTCGCCATATCAGGAAATGCTGACGACACTGCAAGCAGTGATAGAAACGAAATCATCTTTATCGCAGACGGATCAGAAATCTATTCCATCAGTTTGGGAGGAGAGCGTGAGCCGGACTCTTTTCAGTTTACTGTGAAGGGTACCAAAGAACTTATCATCAAAGTTCTCGACAACGGTACAAATCCGAACACCAATATCGTGATGTGGGATGTTACTCTAACCGAGGTGAACACAGGCCAAAGAATGATAAACATAATTACTGATCCGATTAAAGAAGTATTCAAGCAAAACTGAATGCCCTTTGTATGCAGTGCGAAAACAATTTAGCGATCAAAAGATAAGATGACCATTCTTCTTTTAATAGAAGATCGGTCTTTTTTGTATTTACAGAACATTAACATGATGCAGATACGGGTCTGATTTTTTTCCCGTAACATAAGTGATAGATGTGGGAACGGTCCCACACTCATCCAACTTTGCATCACGAAAGCCGTGCGAAGACAACGAAAAGATGAAAGGCGGTGCGGCGTAATGGAGCTGCTGGATCTACAAGGATATGCGTCTCCTGAGGATTCAAAGACACATATCCGCATTCCTTTTGAGTTAAACGAGGGCTGTGGGAAGCTGAACCTGCGATTACAATATGCACCGAAGACGCTCGAGAATCGGGAGAAGGCGCTGCAGCTACTTAAGAATAGTTATGACTTATACATTTTGCCGGAAAATCGGGAATTCGCAATGGAGAATGCCGACAGGCACCTCCCCCTGAAAAATTTGATCACACTTTCGCTGGACGACGCGCAGGGATATCGCGGAGCGTGCCACCGCCAGGATGAGGTGCAGGAGTTGTTCGTATCGGAGCGAGATGCTTCACCCGGTCTCATGCCGGGTGAGCTGGTTCCCGGCTCCTGGAGCGTCACACTCAGCCTGCACTGTATCGTGACAGATATCTGCGATTACCGGCTGCAAATCTGGACGACGGAGGTCGACACCATATGAAATGGCTCGCCTGCGAACTGCATACACATACGCTGCACAGCGACGGCAGCCAGACGCTGGAGGAGCTGGCGGCAGGAGCGGCCAATCTGGGCTTCGACGCCATCGCGCTGACCGACCACAACACGATGTCCGGCCTGATCGGCAAAGAAGAACTGGAGCGGAAATACGGACTGCGAATTATTCCCGGCATGGAGTGGACGACCTTTTACGGTCATATGGTGACGATAGGATTGAACGCTTTTGCCGACTGGCGTCAAGTAGATCGGGATAGGATCGATGAGGGGATTGAAGCCGTACATCGGCTCGGGGGAATCGCCGGGCTTGCCCATCCGTTCCGCATCGGCAGTCCGGCTTGTACCGGGTGCTTCTGGGAATACGAGATCGGAAATTGGTCCGCCGTCGATTATATCGAAATCTGGTCCGGAACGTTCCCTTCCATACAGACAAACAATCGGCGGGCATTTGATCTGTGGACACAAAAGCTGAATGAAGGGTATCGGATCGCCGCAACTTCTGGCCGGGACTGGCATGCGCAGGTCGAAACGGAAGAGCCGATATCGGTCACATACCTCGGCATCGAGGACAACGCAGTTGAGGCGAGTGGTGATTCGGTATCTCTACCCATACATGAACAAACCCTGATTCAGGCGCTGCGGGAAGGGCGCGCTTCCGTAACCATTGGTCCTCTGCTGACCTTGAAGCTAAACGCTGGTGGTTCTGACTATCCGATCGGCTCTACGGTTCCATCGGTAGTCGAGAGACCGGAAGCCGCAGTGCAGCCGATCCAGGTGAACTTGACGCTGGACTTCTCGGTCCGCGCCGGACTGTGGTCGCTGCCGACGCAGGTCTGCAGATTGAAGCTGTGCTCCAATCTGGGCGAGGAACTAAGCCTGGAAGTACCCTATTCATTGGACGGACAGATGATGCAGTTCGAAGCCCAACTGACGGAGTCCACACCTGATATTCCCCGCAAGTGGATTCGCTCCGAGTTGTGGGGAACGGTGCAAGGCGCTTATGTTCGAATCGCCTTTACCAACGCGATTTATTTCGAAGAAGGAGGATACCCGCGATGAACAAATTTCCGCTGGTCACGGCCCACACCGGCTGCATGGGGCATCCCGATCATTCTTATGAGTCGCTTCAGGCGGCTCTGACACTTGGCGTGGATATTTACGAAGATGATATCCGGTCGACTCGGGACAGCGTACCGGTACTCGCACATGACGACGATATTACTTTGGCAGATGGAAGCCGCGTCAGCCTAGCAGAATTAACACTGAAAGAGTTGAATGCCAGCTTGTCGGTGCCAATTCCGACCCTTCAGGATGTGCTTGGGCAGATCCGGGAAGCCGGTAAAATCATGAATCTCGATATCAAAACGGACAGCGCCCTCGAGCCCGTGTCCATCATGGTCGAACGGATGGGTATGACGGAAATGGTGTTTCTCAGCGGCTGCAATTATGGAACGGCGGTCAAAGCTGGTCGCTACGCTCCGCACATCCGCAGGCTGCTTAATGTGAACATGCAAAGCTTCGCAAGTCTGCCCTACGACGAGGCAATGATCCAGGCCTGTGCAGAAGGCCGCGAAGCCGGCTGCTTCGGGCTTAACGTACCATATCAGGCAGTACGGCCAGAACTAATGGAAGCGGTACGGGGGAATGGTCTGGATCTCTACGTCTGGACAGTTACGGAGGCGGACGACATGCGGCGACTTGCGCAGTTGGGCGTCAATTCGATAACAACCCGCGATCCGGCTAAGCTGATCGCCGTCCGGGGAGAAATGGAATGTGCAGAGGAGAATAGGGATTGGACAATAAACTGAATCATAGTCTGCGGGAACTGGCGCAGTTGGCCGGCGTATCGAAATCTACCGCATCTCGGGTCATCTCCGGAAATGGATACGCGAGTCCCGAAGTCAGGGAACGAGTGCTTAAGGCGGTCGAGCAGCTTCGTTACAAGCCGAGCGCCGTCGCACGAGCGATGGTCGCGAAGCGGACGCACAACATCGGAGTCATCGTTTTTCGCGACAGGCTGCCGATCGTATCCCACACACTGTACGGCAGAATCATCGACGAGATTCTGATGGCTGCTGAAGCACTGGGCTACTCGATCTTCCTGAAGACTGACCGGGAGATGTCGCTGCGCTCCACCGATTATATGCTGGAGCAGCGGGTCGATGGACTCATTCTGGTCAGCAGGCTGCAGAAAAACGTCATCGATTACGTCAAGAACTTCAATATCCCTTACCTGATGGTGAACGGATCGACCGAGGATCCGGATGTGGTGCATCTTGTGAGCAACGACGAAGCCGGCGGAGAACGGGCGGCAGAACATCTGTATGCGTGTGGACACCGCAAATTCTTCATCATCGCCGGACCGGGTGAGCATCGGAGCCACTCATTGCGATTGGCGGGCTTCCGCAAGCGGCTCGAATCCCTCGGCGTTTGTTCCGGCCAGGACGGGTTTACCGTCGTCGAGTCTTCGGAATCCAGTTTCGATTCAGGCAGGAAGCTGATGGAGGAGCACTATGCGGCATTCCTGGAGGAGAATATAGCGCTCTGTTTAGCACGAATGACATGCTGGCACTGGGCGCCATGAAAGTGCTGATGGAGCGCGGCGTCCGCATCCCGGAGGAAGTATCCGTAATGGGTTACGACAATACCGAAGTGGCGGGGATGTATCACCCGTCGCTGACGACTGTCAGTGTGGATGCGTCCGGTATAGGCCGAGACGCGGTATCCATTCTGAACCGCCTGATCAGCGGCGAGGGGAGCGTGCCGCGCCTGATTGAATACGAAAGCGAAGTGATCGTTCGTCAATCGACAAATGGAAAGGAGGATGGGACATGTTGTGGTACTGGAAACACGTAGGCCCGAGAAGAATTATCGAATTTGTGTTACTTACCGTGTTCGCCGTTTTTTTCGCGGGTCCGCTGGTCAACCTGCTGGTGCTTGCTTTTAGCGAAAAGTGGAATTATCCGGACATTCTGCCCAGGTATGGGGTTTCAAATGGTGGGAGTTCGTGCTGGCGAAGGACGATATCGTCTCGTCTATCTCACTATCGTTCCTCATTGCCACCCTGGTGACTCTGCTGTCTATCGTCGTTTGCATCCCAGCAGCGTACGCCTTCGCAAGACTTCAGTTTCCGCTGAAGCGGATGTTTCTGTTTTCGTTCCTGCTGACGCACGCCTTTCCGAAAATGGGGTTGTACGTCTCCATCGCAGTCCTGTTCTACCGGATCGGACTGATGAATACGCTGCTCGGCGTTGTGCTGATCCATATGATCAATGTGTTGATGTTCATGACCTGGATTCCAACTTCCGCTTTTCGCAACGTGCACCGTGCACAGGAGGAATCGGCACGAGACGTTGGGGCCAGCCCGTTCAAAGTTTTTCGCAGCATCACACTGCCAATGGCAATGCCGGGCATCGTGGTCGCTTCGATCTTCACGTTCCTGAATTCGCTCGACGAAGCGCAGGGTACCTTCCTGGTCGGCATTCCCGATTACAAAACGATGCCAATCGTCATGTACTCCATCATTTCCGACTTTCCGAGCAGTGCCGGGGCCGTATTCTCGATCATCTTGACGCTACCAACCATTATCTTGCTGGTAGCAGCCCAGCGGCTGGTGAGCGCGGACGTGCTGGCGAGCGGTTTTCAAATGAAATAGAAATGCTTCGGTCACTATACCGGGGCAAAGGGAGGCAGAAGCATGCAGTTGTCTGTACAAGAGTTAGCCAAACGCTACAAAACCGGTGACGGGGTCAGCGGCATCAACATTGATATCGAAAAAGGCGAGCTGGTCACCCTTCTGGGTCCTTCGGGGTGCGGCAAAACCACCGTGCTACGGAGCATCGGGGGGTTTCTGGAACCGGACTCCGGAGACATCTTGATCGAGGGCAAGAGTGTCATTCAGCTTCCACCGGAGAAACGGCCAACCTCGATGGTGTTCCAGAGCTATAATCTGTGGTCGCATATGTCGGTATACGACAATCTGGCGTTCGGCCTGAAGATCCGCAAAATGCCGAAGGCAGAGATCCGCACCGCGGTCGAGGATGCGCTCAAGCTGGTCCGGCTGTCGGGCTTCGGGAAGAAGTATCCGGCCGAGCTTTCGGGCGGACAGCAGCAGCGGGTTGCGCTGGCTCGATCCCTGCTGCTCAACCCGGCGGTACTCCTGTTGGACGAGCCTTTCTCGGCACTGGACGCCAAGCTGCGGCACGAAATGCGCGAAGAACTGCGCGAGATCCAAATGAAGACGGGTCTCACGATGGTCTTTGTCACGCATGATCAGGAAGAAGCATTGTCGTTATCTGACCGCATTATCGTCATGAATCATGGGCACATCGAGCAGATTGCTCAGCCGCAGAAGATTTACGATGAGCCGGCTTCCTTGTATGTCGCCGGTTTTATCGGCAAAATGAATTTCTTGAAGGGGGTGGCGGAAGGGGAGAGCATACACATTGGAAGTCTTAGCCTACCGAACGAGAAGGGGCTAAGTGGACAGGTGACGGCGGCGGTCCGGCCAGAAGACGTTCAGGTGAGCAGTACCACGATGGGTGAAGGTATTTTGGCAGGCAAGGTCAAGCAGGTGATGATTCTGGGACATTACGCGGAAGTTACCGTGGAACTGATGGAATTCGGCATCATACGTGCTTTTCTGAACAAGGAATTCGTTGAGCAGCTGCAGGTAGGAAAAGACGTTGGGATCTCGATATCGAAAATGACCGGATTCCCGGTCGCTGAATCGAACTGAGGAGGATGAATGATATGCGTTTGAAGAAGCCATTTGTATCATTGTTGACTGTTGTGGGATTGTCCATGTCACTGCTGGCCGGGTGTGGAAGCGGAAGCGAGAATACAAGCAGCTCCACCGATGGAAATGCTGCGGCATCGGGTAATCCGGTATCTTTTAACTTCTATTTTACTGGCTCACAAAACGTCAAGGACCTGTGGGATTCACTGGAGCCGATGTTCGAGAAAGAGCATCCGGATATCGACGTGAATCTGGTCTACATCCCGTCTGGTACCGGCGCTGAGCCGACCTACGACCGGATCGTGGCCGCTAAGAAGGCGGGCAAGGGCTCAGGAGATATCGACCTGTACGAGGACGGCATCAACTACGTCGCGCAGGGCACAAAGGACGGGATTTGGACACAGCTGAACGAGAAAGACATTCCGAACCTGAACAAAGTCAACGCGGACACGATGAAGGATGTGGACAACTTCGCAGTGCCGTATCGCTCTTCAGCCGTAGTTCTGGCCTATGACAGCAGTAAAATCTCCAATCCGCCAACTACACTGGACGAGCTGCTGGAGTGGATCAAAGCCAATCCCGAGCAGTTCGCGTATAACGACCCGTCAACGGGCGGTTCAGGCAGCTCTTTCGTCCAGACGATCGTCTATAAAGACCTGCCAGAAGAAGACATTCACAACTCTGATCCGGCAATCATGGAGAAGTGGAACGGCGGCTTTGATACCCTCAAAGAGATCGGACCGTATGTTTACGGAAAGGGTATCTATCCGAAGAAAAACCAGGGCACACTGGATCTGTTGATGAATGGTGAAGTATCCTTAATTCCAGCTTGGTCAGACATGGTGCTGCAGCAGCTGAACGAAGGCTTGTTGCCAGATACGATCAAGATGCAGCAGATAACACCGGGATTCAACGGTGGGCCGACTTACCTGATGGTCAACCAGGAGTCAGACAAGAAGGAAGCAATCAACGAGTTCCTGAATTTCGTCCTGTCACCGGAAGCACAGGAGGTTATCGTGGACAAAATGAACGGTTTCCCGGGTATTGAGCTCTCCAACATGTCGCAGGAAATGCAAGATAAGTTCGACGGTGTGGCCGAAGGGTTCCGCACGTTCAACATCGGGGATCTGGGCACGGAGATTAACAAACGCTGGCAGAGCGACGTTGCCGCAAAATGAGTAAGGAAGCCAGACAGTCGATTACAGGCCTGGCGATGGTGCTCCCCTCCTTCGCCATCCTGCTGATCGTCGTTATTATCCCGATCGTACAATCCTTTATCATGAGCCTGAGTAACGGTTCGGGCGGATACGATCTGAGCCGCTATACGTATCTGTTCACGGATAAGGGGATGCGGAGCAATATCGTATTTACGCTTCGGGTGACCGCCATTACGTGTGTTGCCGTGATATTGGTAAGCTACACGCTGGCGATTTACATGCGCTTCAACCAGGGGCCAATTGTCAATCTGATTCGTAAAACGTACATGATCCCGCTGTTTATCCCTGGTGTCATCGCCACCTACGGCCTGATCAACCTGCTTGGTAACCACGGCTGGCTTGCCCGTATGCTTGAGGTGGTCGGGATTACGCTGCCGCGCATCATTTTTGACGAAAAAGGAATCATCATCGCAAACTTATGGTTCAACATTCCATTTACGACGATGCTGCTCAGTTCCGCGCTCTCGGGCATTCCTTCGTCGGTTATTGAGAGTGCTAAGGATGTGGGCGTAGGTAAACTGACGCTGTTTACACGGTTCATTTTCCCGCTGTCGTACAAGACATTTCTTGTCGCCCTGACCTTTGTCTTCATGGGAGTGATTGGCTCGTTCACCGCGCCCTACCTCATCGGAGCCAATTCTCCGCAGATGCTGGGTGTCTCCATGCAGCAGGTGTTTAGCGTCTTTCAGGAGCGTGAACAAGCCGCAGCGATCGCGTTCTTCTCATTCCTGCTCTGCTCGGTGCTGGGTGCTTTCTACATCCGGTCGATGGCAGAGGAGGAGAAGGCGAAGATATAGACGGGGCAGAAGAGCATGATTACCCTATCACTTTGCAGAATCATTAATAAATATAAATCTGTAGATGAGCAAGTGTTCTGTTAGTAGAAAGCCGCTAAGTGCAAAGCATTTAGCGGCTTATTTTTTGAAACGATGATCGTTCCAATAGATAACCTGAAATTAACAACCCGTTTACATAAAGATGATACATCACGAATATTTACGCTTTAACATTTAAGATGACAAACGAGGGAATGAGGACAGACTCATGAAGAATTATCCGATCATAGCCTCCATTACGGTAGATGAACAGATTTCACAAGCTATAGCAAGCGATGTTAAACGAGTGATTTTGATGACAGGGAACATAACCAATCTTGGTTCGATCATAGACAGTCTGCATCAAAGCGGTAAACAGGTATATGTGCATACGGAGATGGTATCCGGGATTGGACGAGATGCCTCTGCCATTCAATATCTTGCTGATGTGTTCAAAGTAGACGGAATTGTAACGACGAAGAGCAACGCGGTTTCTGCCGCAAAGCAAGCAGGCATCTTAAGCATCCAGCGAATATTCGCCATTGATACGGCAGCAATAACGACTGCGGTTCGTATGATTATGAGCTACAAGCCGGATGAGGTTGAATTGATGCCAGGGCTTATGCCTCGAGTCATTCAAGAACTGAAAGAACGCATTACACAGCCTTTGATTGTGGGAGGCCTTATCCGGCACGAGGAAGAAATACAACAAGCATTAAAGAGCGGAGCAGATTTTGTTTCCGTAGGACACGAGAAATTCTGGAATTAATTTCATACATTTATCCTTGGGTGGAGACGACGAGAAAACCCGGTGGTAAGTAAATCAATACAACCTTGATGTTGAAGGAGGGTGATTTGCTGCTGGGTTTTTTGTGTTGTCCAAAAAATACAAACAGGAGGTAACAAAACATGATGATTCAAGGAGTTGCTCATCGCGGTTATCCAAAAAAGTATCCTGAAAATACGATTTCCTCCTTTTTAAAGGCGGTAGAGCTTGGGTTCACACATCTGGAACTCGATGTGCATCTCAGCAAGGATGGAATTCCGGTTGTCATTCATGACCATACACTTGACCGTATGACCAATGGAACGGGCAGGGTGGTCGATTACACAGCTTCGGAGCTGCAATCTTTAGAAATGGAGCAAGCGGAGCATATTCCAACCCTGGAAGAGGTACTGCGAGCTTTAAAGGGTAAGATTCAACTTAACATTGAGCTGAAGCAGATGGGAAACTATTACCCTCAGCTGGAAGAAAGGGTTCTTGAAGTAATTGAGGAATTCGACATGCTGAATCAGGTGGTCATTACGTCATTTGATTTTGATGCTCTGGAGAAAATCAGGCAACGTTCAGGCGATGTACGCATCGGTCTCATCACCTTTGGCTGTTCGAAGGCTATTCTTGACTGGTCTCAAGAAATGGGGGCGACATTCTTGTCCATACACCATGCCTTTGTGACCGAGCATTACATTCAACAATGTAAAGAATTAGGAATTCAACTGATGGCTTGGACAATTAATGAGACTTCCGTCATGAAGAAATTTCAGGAGTATCCGTCCGTATGGGTCTGTACAGACGAACTGGAATGCTTCATAGATGTATTGGAGTTGTCCAGCTCATTGTGAGCGGGCATGGGTACGGTTATGGAGGATTTATATGCTTACGATGCTTATTGCTTTGATTTGGACGGAACAATCTATATTGGCCAGATGAGACTGCCTGGTGTAAATCGCTTTATAAGCAGCCTGCGGTCACGAGGCAAACGTCTGTTGTTCCTTACCAATACTCCTGTTCTTACCAAGGAGGATTGCTACAAGCGGCTGCTGAGTTTGGGCATTTCGTGCCAGCCTGATGAAATTCTGACCGCAGGCTTTGTGTCAGGAATGTATTTTGCAGAGCATGCGCCGGACGCCAAGGTGCTGGTTGTAGGGGAAGAGGCTTTGCAAAGAGAACTTCGGGCAATCGGGATAGCAATTACGGAGGATCCCAATCAATCCACGCATGTGCTAGTCGGAATGGATCGGGAATTTCATTACGATAAGCTTCATCGGGCGGCAAAAGCAGTGCGCCATGGAGCAGCTTTGCTCGCAACTAATCCGGACAATTGCTGCCCCGTTCCAGGGGATATCATCCCGGACACCGGAGCCATTCTAAGCTCGATCGAGGCGGCTAGCCAGCAGAAAGCATCGGTCGTGATTGGCAAGCCCTCTCGCTATTATGCAGAGAAGGCGCTCCAGCTTTTGGATGTGGATAGCAGCAGATGCCTCATGATAGGCGATCGGCTGGAAACAGACATTTTATTTGGACAACAGAATGGGATGAAGACTGCGCTCGTGCTTACGGGTATCTCATCAAGAGAGGATATCGCAAAGACAGATATCGTTCCGGATTATATATGGCCTTCCCTCAACGAATGCATCATGGAGCAGCAGGTCCATTCAAAGTCTTCAAATGTGTTGCAGGTAGAGAAGGCCTAAGCGGCAAGGTGACCAAAAAAAGATGGAGGTGGCGTTTATGCGTCTGGCGTTACTTGGCGATCTTCACTATTCAAGCATGAGTCACGGGACAGAAGAAGTGAAGGCTGCAAGAGTCCGGGCATACGAGCATATGCTCAAGGCTTTTCTGAAGGAGGAGGCGGACTTTCATATCTCTATTGGGGATTTAACGCATGAAGGAACGGCTCAGGAACTCCGATCGATTTACTCTATTCTTGCGAAAAGTGAACGGAGCTTCATTCATGTTCTCGGCAATCATGATACGTATTCATTGCCAAAGCATGAAATTTCCACGCTTACAGGTCAGCCATGCTATCGAGCCATAGATACGCCTCACGCCAAACTGATTTTTTTGGATACAACCAAGGAAATGAACCGTTCGGATTGGGGAGGAGAGTTGAACGAAGAGCAGCTGATATGGCTTAAAGCTCAGCTTACCGATTCTCATCAGAAGCAAGTTCTGCTTTTTGGGCATCATCCGGTATTTGATACAACTGCGCGCTCGACGCTCGATAAGCTGTACATTCGTCCTCAGGATGAACTAAAAGACATGATCAATAGTCGGCCACAAGGAGGCATCTATTTTTGCGGGCATAATCACATGAACTCAATCGTGAAGCAAGGAAATTGGCATTATGTACAGACCGCAGCTTGTCTCGATGTGCCAGCATACCGCGTTATTGAAGTTCATGAGAACGAGGTAACCATAACTCACCGGCTTATACAGGATGCTGATCTTAATCATGATATTCAGAGCTTTTGTCTTGATACGCCTGGTTTTGGCCCTGTTGCGGATGCGCTGGGAGAAGAGAGCGACCTACTGTTGACCGTTCAGATAACGTCGGCTGCACACTAATATGAAGAAAAAGGAGGGATTGGCATGGCACAAATTGTACTGAAGCAGATTGAGAAAAGCTTCAAGCAGGATAAAGTCATCGAAGGTCTCAATCTGACCATTGAGGATGGGTCATTTACGGTATTGGTTGGCCCGTCCGGCTGTGGAAAATCGACGACACTCCGCATGATCGCAGGACTTGATAAGGAGTCGGGCGGTGAAATTTGGATCGGAGACCATTGTGTCAATGGAGTGGAGCCGGGCAAGCGAAATATTGCCATGGTATTTCAAAACTATGCACTATATCCAATGATGACGGTCAAGGAAAACATCGAATTCGGCTTAGTGAACCGCAAGGTGCCCGAACGGAGCGGGAGCGTCTTGTTAAGGAGATCACCGAGGTTGTCGGTCTAGCCGAATATTTGCATAAGAAGCCGCAGGCTCTGTCCGGAGGTCAGCGGCAGCGGGTTGCCTTGGCTCGGGCCATGGTTAAAAATCCAGGGGTCTTCCTGATGGACGAGCCATTGTCCAATTTGGATGCCAAGCTTCGCCATCAGATGCGAACGGAGTTAATTCAGCTTCACAAACGGCTAGGTGCAACCTTTGTCTTTGTTACTCATGACCAGGTTGAGGCCATGTCGATGGGAGATCGTATCGTCATCATGAATAAAGGACGTATTCAACAAGCGGATAGTCCAATGAAAATCTACGATGATCCGGATAATGTTTTCACAGCCCAGTTTATCGGCACACCACCGATGAATGTGATTGATCGTGAATGTATCCTGCCTTTGCTACATGGGCAGCTGCATGACGAAATTGGGCAGCTTGGCTTCCGTCCCGAGAAGGCAACGATGACGACTGAAAGCAGGCCGCAGCCCGGCCAATTGCAGTTCCCGGCTCGCATCCTGACACGCGAGACGCTGGGAGCAGAAATCATCTATCAACTGGAATCCGCGCTTGGTCTTGTCTCTGTAAAGAGCTTTTTGAAGCCGTTGGAGTCAGCCTCCGAGGTATACATCTCCGTGTCTATGCAGGATCTGTACTATTTTGACCGGGGCGGTATGCGCGCCCGCCAGCATGAGCGAGCCGAAGTTGAAGAGCTTATTGTTCTGGGAGGGAACTATTCATGACCGTTTGGTCCAGGCTTCGTCCCTATGCCATGGTGGCTCCCTCCATCGTAGTGTTCTCCATTTTTTTCATCTATCCGATCTTTTATATGATCTTCTTGAGCTTTTACAACTGGGATTTCATTAATCCAGTCAAGGAGTTTGTCGGCTTTAACAACTTTGTCGAGCTGTTTAAGGATAATGAGTTTCTTCAGGTGCTGAGCAACTCCTTGAACTATACGCTTCTTTCCGTATCCTTATCCATTGTAATTTCGCTTCTGCTTGCGATATGGCTGAATCGGGAAGGGGCATGGTACGGATTTGTTCAGGGAGCACTCTTTAGTCCACATATTGTTTCACTTGTATCTGTATCCCTGGTGTGGATGTGGCTAATGGATCCCAAATTCGGATTGCTTAACGCTTTGCTGGACATAGTTGGCTTGCCCAAGCAGACATGGCTGAGCAGCCCGGATAGTTCATTACTGTCGCTTGTGCTTGTTTCGGTCTGGAAGGGCGTGGGCTACAACGCTCTCATCTTCATCGCTGGTCTGCAAAGCATTCCTAAGGATGTGTATGAGGCTTCAGCTCTGGACGAGGCCAATTGGTGGCGGAAGTTCTACAAGATTACGCTGCCCATGCTTTCGCCAACCCTGTTTTTCTTAATTATCATTAATTTGATCAGTTCATTCCAGGTGTTTGAGACCATTGCCATTATGACTAATGGGGGTCCGATCAATTCAACGAACACACTTGTCTTTTACATCTACGAGTACGGATTCCGCTACTTCAAGATTGGTTACGCTTCGGCAGCGGGAGCGATCCTGCTCGTTGTCGTTGGTTTACTTACGCTAGTCTACTTCAAGTTGCTGAGCCGCAAGGTTCACTACCAATAGAGAGGGGAAGGGAAATGTCATGGCAAGGAAGTCTTTGCTGCGTATCCTGAATATTACTGCCACGATCGTTTTGGTTGCGATTTTTGCAATCCCTTTTCTATGGATGATTTCAACATCATTGAAGTCTTACCCGGAGACGGTGATCTTTCCGCCCAAGTGGATTCCCTCCAAGGTGATGTGGAGCAATTTCCAAGCGGCGTGGGAATCAGGGCCTTTTTTGAAATATCTACTGAATAGCGTTGTTGTATCGGTCAGTATACTCATTCTTCAATTCACGACCATTATATTGGCAGCCTATGCTTTTGCAAGATACTCCTTCAAAGGAGACAAGCTGTTATTCGGGATAACGATGGTGACCTTGATGATCCCGGGTCAACTCATTTTCCTGCCTGTGTATTTGTTGATGAGCAAATGGGGACTCATTAATAATTTGCTGGCACTCATCCTGCCCTTCTCTTCCAGCGCCTTCGGCATATTCATGCTCAGGCAGTCATTCAAGCAAGTACAGGAAGAACTTATTGAAGCGGCACGGCTTGACCAAACGCCGGAATGGAAAATCATTCTCAAAATTATGGTGCCGATGGCCCGTCCAACACTGGTCACCTTTGCATTGTTCAGCTTCATTGCACACTGGAATGATTACTTCTGGCCGCTCGTGATGACAACCTCCGATGCAGCAAGAACACTTCCGATTGGGATCTCTAAGCTACGCGAGGTGGACGGAGGAGCTGCCTGGCACATTCTAATGGCTGGAAACATGATTTTGGTCGTTCCGATTCTGATTGTTTTCTTATTTG
This sequence comes from Paenibacillus sp. 1A_MP2, assembly GCF_052244825.1. Lineage (NCBI taxonomy): Bacteria > Bacillati > Bacillota > Bacilli > Caryophanales > Paenibacillaceae > Paenibacillus > Paenibacillus sp. 1A_MP2. The sequence continues at coordinate 3,541,703 of NZ_JBQQCS010000001.1, forward strand.
GACAACGTCAAATTATTAAAGCATTTGTCTATTCGGGTGTAAAATAATTAATTTAATAGGAGGATTTATCCATGAAAAAATTTGCATCTATTTTGTTAGCGGCAACGTTTGCGCTTGCTGTAACTGCTTGCGGTGATTCCAACTCCGCTGGTTCAACCGATAATGCTGCTTCCGGTAGTTCGAATGGCACAGCCAACAAACCCATAGAGATTACATATTGGTACTCATGGGGAGACAAAATTGCCGAGAACAATGAGAACTTGGTCAAAATGTTTAACGAATCCCAAGATGAAGTGGTTGTGAAGGCTGAATATCAGGGGACGTACGCAGATCAGCATTCTAAAGCGCAGGCTGCATTCGCAGCGGGCAATGCTCCCGAAGTATGGCAAAATGAAATTTCTTCAGTTGGTGTGTTTGCCGAATCGGGCATGACGCAGGAGTTGACTTCTTTTGTTGAGAAGGATCAGCTGGATATGGATGATTTTATTCAAGGGCTCATGGGAAATTCCTATGTGAATGATAAACTGTATGCTCTCCCTTATTTACGCAGCACACCGATCCTGTACTTTAATCGTACGATGCTGAAGGAGGCAGGACTTGATCCAGCTGGACCCAAGAACTGGGCGGAATTTGAAGATTATGCGCGCAAGCTAACGATCAAGGATCAACGCTACGGCATTTCAATGCCTGTTGATATTTGGTTCTATGAGGCTTTTGTGAGACAGAGTGGAGGAACGATGATCAGTGAAGATGGGAAAGCGCGGCGTTCAACAATGAAACCGGAATTGAGCCTGTGAAGCTGTGGCTGAAAATGAAGGATGAAGGCATTATGAACATTGGTACGACGGATGATGCCGGTACGCAAGCGAAGACGGATTTCCACAATCAGCGTTCAGCGATGCTGTTCTCCTCTACTGCGGACCTGACAAACAATATGAAGGTTGCAGAAGATCAAGGCTTTGAGTTGGGAACGACATATATGCCAGCGAATGATACGTATGGGGTGCCAACAGGCGGTGCCAATCTGGTTATGACTTCTGGCCTGTCTCCAGAAAAGCAGGAGGCAGCATGGAAGTTCATCAAGTGGATGACTGCCAAAGAGCAAACGATTTATGCAAGTTCCTTTACTGGATATTTGCCTAGCCGCATCAGTGCAGTGGAGAGCGATGAAATGAAGAAGCTTTATGAGGAAAAGCCGCTGTTCAAGGTGGCGGTTGATCAACTGGAATATGCCGGTCCACGTCCAATGCAGAAGGTGTATCCAGAGATTGGTGAGATGATCAAAAATGAGATTCTTCGTGCGGTTGTTGATTCTTCCGTTTCGGCAGAGGCAGCTGTAGCTGAAGCAGCGAAGAAGGCCGATGCCTTGCTGAGTAAGTAAAGTTATGATTTGAAATGACCAAAGAGCTAGGCGGCATATGTGCCGCTTGGCTCTTTAATTTTGGTCATAAAACGAGAAAACGTATTATTGAGAAATTGAACCTTTAAAGAAATCCGTAAAATTCACTGGGGATCTGCCAATCAGCTTTTCCAAAGCGGGATGGGTATGCGAGAAATCTCCCTGTCGACTTGCCTGAAACATTCCCGTAAGCATGCCGACCATTGCTTCCGGAAGTCCACGGGATATCAAATGGTTCCGATATTCATCATCCGACACGACAATTCGCCGAATCGGTCGATCCAAAACCTTGGAAGCAATCGAAGCGATTCTATCCATATCAATCGCTTCGGAAGCCGTAAGGTTAGGAGTTATACCTTCATATTTCTGTTCTGTCAGGATTACTGCTGTGGCTTCAGCCAAGTCGGAATGGGTTGTCCAGGCAACAGGACCATCTTCCGGAGCAATCAATTCTCCTGTTTTCAAGGCGTCACCCATCCACATTATCGCTGATGCGGCATAGAAGCCGTTTCGCAGCGACGTGAAAGCCATTCCTGAAGATTTTAGTAACTCTTCTGTAGCAGCATGAACGTTCATGGGAGAAAAATGCGACGTTGCAGATGAAAACATTTGACTAGTATACAGCAGTCGACGAACCCCGGCTTTCTTTGCCGAGTCAATTGCGGCTTGATGCTGACGAACAGCCACTTCTCCCAAGGAGTGGGAGGAGATGAGGAGAACTTGAGATGCTTCCTCAAAGGTGTGAATGAGACTTTCAGAATTATCGAAATGTCCTTGCCGAACACGTACTCCGCGTTCTTTTAGATCCTGAGCCGCGTTCACATCACGGACACTTACACCAATATCCCTGGCAGGAATACGCTTGAGAAGTTGCTCTACGATTTTCCGACCTAATTTTCCGTTCGCTCCTGTAACAACAATCATTTCTACACTCATCCTTTCGTTTGCAAATCAAAAAAAGTTAGTTGTTATACGATTTTGTTTGTGCAATCATAATCGTATAAGTGCGTGTTGAATAAGTCGCATAATCAAAAGATAAAAGGATTGAGTTGTGCGAACAACCTGCAAAAAGCTGTTTTTGTTGTGTTCCCAACATTTTTGTCCTTTTGTCTGTTAGTGTAGTTCCAAGAGAAAGGGGTCGTGAAATGTCGGTTAATCCTCAGGATCCGCGTGTTAAAAGAACCCGTCAATTGTTCGTCCAGGCTTTTAACGATCTGATTGGGAAAAAGAGAAACGTATATTCCATTTCTGTGCACGATATCACGAATCAAGCAATCGTAAATCGGACAACATTTTATGCGCACTTTCAGGATAAATATGACTTTCTAGAATATTGGATGACGGAAAAATTCCAAATGACGATAAGGGATAGACTGCCGGAAGAAGCAAGATGTAATGAGGGCAATTTGCGAATCCTTATGCAAACCATATTCGATTTTCTTTTGCAGTTTAAACAATGTAGTTCGCCAGGAGACAAGCAGTTTGAAGCCATGTTTGAAAATGCCATGCATCAGGATCTTCATCGACTCCTGCTTAAACGAATAAATGAAGTGCAGACAAAGGACTTTTCACAAGAAAAATGGGAAGCCATGGCACTCGTTATCAGTTGGGGCATATTCGGATCGGCATTGCAGTGGAGCCGGACCCCCCAGGATCGCTCATTCGAAACGATGTTTGAAGAAGTCATTGAGGTTTTATCATTCAATTTGGCCCCATATTGGGAGAACACAACCCGTTAGAGACAAGCATTTCATTAACGCACCGACGATTTAAAAAAAGTTGCGAAGCTTTGCCCCTTTAGATATGATTATCTAATGTGTGTTTCTGCTTATACAGTTAATTGACGATTAAAGATAGTGAGGTAGGAAAAAATGATTGCAAAAACAGAAGAAGACTTTAATGGTTTGAAGGAAATTGGCAGAATTGTTGCCTTAATTCGAGATGAGTTGGTGCAAAGAACCATTCCTGGCATAACAACGAAGGAGCTTGATGATATAGCTGGGGAGCTTTTTGAGAAAGAAGGCGCAGTTTCAGCTCCCAAAAGTGAATATAATTTTCCTGGCTTTACTTGTATTAGTGTTAATGAAGAAGTGGCACATGGTATTCCAGGGCAACGGGTTATTCATGAAGGAGATCTGGTAAATATAGATGTTTCTGGCTCCAAGAACAGCTATTTCGCAGATACAGGAATTTCGTTTGTAGTAGGCGAAGGAGAAGAAGTGTTAACGAAAATATGTGATGTCGTTAAAGAAGCATTTGAAGCCGGCCTTAAAAAAGCAAAACCCGGTTCCAAAAAAAGTGGAATTGGGAAAGCCGTATTCCAAACAGCTAGACAGCATGAATTAACGGTTATTAAAAACCTTACAGGACATGGTGTTGGACGTAACATACACGAAGCACCTAACCATATTTATAATTATAACGATACTTCGGATGATGAATTATTAAAAGAAGGCATGGTTATTGCCTTCGAACCATTTATCTCTACCCTAGAAGAAGAAGTATTCCAAAAAGAAGACAATTGGACCTTTGCTACAGAAAAAAGCTATGTAGCTCAAGTGGAGCATACGATTATCCTGACTAAAAATGGTCCGATTATTGTTACACTTTAATGAAATGAATTGAAAGAGAGCTTCTTTTTAGGTCGATTTCCCAACTGGGAGATCGGCTTTTTTGATTCCGCTTAATCAATTGCTTACATAACTTTAAGGTACAATAATAATATTGAGGGACAAAAGCTACAGTTGTTAAATTGGGATGAGGAGCGGATGGGGCTTGAACAGAAGAGTTATACTGGAACGTCTTCAATCAGAGCTGCGCGAAGGTAATCACATCATCGGAGTCTCGACAGGCACAGGCATTACAGCCAAGTATGCAGCTCAGAGCGGAGCGGACTTTATATTAATGCTGAACTCCGGCAGGTTTCGCCAGATGGGGAGAAGCTCTCTGGCGGGCTTTTTACCGTTTTGCAACAGTAATGAGATGGTGATGGATTTTGCGTCAAGAGAAATTGTGCCGCTGGTGAGGCATTCTCCCGTACTCTTTGGACTGAATGCGAATGATCCAACTATAGAAGTGGCTGAATACATGAAGGAAATCAAGGAAAGAGGCTTTTCGGGGGTCAACAACTACCCTACAGTCGGGTTGATAGACGGGTTGTTCCGAGAGGCTCTGGAGGAAGACGGGATCAGCTATGACATAGAGGTTGAGGCCATACGCCTGGCTCATCGACAGGAGTTGTTTACGGTGGCGTTTGTATTTGATGAACTTCAGGCGGCCCATATGATTGAGGCGGGGGCAGATGTAATCTGTGCTCACCTCGGTCTCACTGAAGGCGGATTATTGGGCGCACGGAAGGTTGTATCCTTAGAGGCGGCCAAATCAAAGGCACTGCGTATTTTTGATACCTGCAACCAGCTTAAGCCGGATGTGATCAAGATGATTTACGGGGGGCCGGTCAAGACGCCAGTCGATGTCCAGTACATGTATAGCAACAATACAGACATTATGGGCTATATTGGCGGGTCTGCTTTTGAACGAATTCCTTCGGAGAAGTCCATCACGTCAATTACTCGCGATTTTAAACGACTGGGTAATCTGGATGAGGACGATTTTATGGTTAAAATGCTGAAAGGCATCACCAAGCATTATGATTACGTTGAGTTTGTCAAAGAATATGTAGCACAAAACTACAACAGTGAAATTGTTTTTTCGGATCTGGCCAAGGTGGCTCATGTTTCCCGCAGCTATTTGAGCAGCTTGTTTAAAAAGGAAGTTGGCTGCAGCTTTCAGACTTATCTGGTGAGCTTCCGCATAAATAAAGCCGTTACGCTTCTTCATGCCCCGCAGCTTCAATTATCCGAGGTGGCCGGCATGGTAGGGTATCCTAATTATGCTCAATTCAGCAAAATGTTTAAAAAGCTTAAGGGCTGTTCTCCCAAGCAGTACAGATCTAACCTAAACACAAAAACATAGAACATAAAAGCGTTTTCATAACTAAACAGGACCAGTATGATGAAGCTATAGCGATCGTACTGGTTTTTCTGTTAGAGAAAAATCAGCCTGCTGCCTGCGATCGAGCTTTTGTTCTATATGAGTCATACGAGGAGGCCATGGAATGAAGACCGTCGCAATCATTGGTACGTTTGATACGAAGGGTGATGAATACCTTTACATTAAGAGCATTGCAGAGGAACTTGGGTTGGGAACCTTGATGATCCATACAGGTGTATTCCAGCCGTCCTTTGTTCCGGATGTGTCTAATCGGGAAGTCGCCCACGCCGCAGGCATGGTCATAGAGGAACTTGCGGCAAAGAAGGATCGGGCTTTGGCTACAGAGGTTTTGTCCATAGGATTAAAAAAGCTGGTACCTCAGTTATACAAGCAGGGTAAATTTGACGGAATCATTTCCTTTGGTGGCACTGGCGGAACCTCACTGGTCACACCAGCCATGAGAGCTCTGCCAATTGGTGTTCCGAAGGTGATGGTATCGACCGTTGCATCTGGCAACACAGCTCCATACGTAGGCACGAGTGATATTGTCATGATTCCATCCGTGGTGGATGTAGCAGGATTGAATTCGATTTCTACGAAAATATTTACAAATGCGTTATTTGCGATGGCGGGTATGCTCAAGTTTGAGCATACGCACAAACCGGATAAGAAACCGCTGGTTGCAGCCACGATGTTCGGAGTGACAACACCATGTGTTACAGCGGCAAGAAAATATTTGGAGGAGCGGGGCTACGAGGTGCTCGTGTTCCACGCCACGGGCATCGGAGGGCAGTCGATGGAGGCGTTGATTGAAGCGGGATTCATTGAAGGGGTATTGGACTTGACGACGACGGAGTGGGCGGATGAAATCATCGGCGGTGTTTTGAATGCGGGGCCGAATCGCTTGGAGGCTGCAGGACGCAATCGCATTCCGCAGGTGATCTCGGTGGGCGCCTTGGACATGTGCAATTTTGGGCCGACAGATACTGTGCCGGAGAAATTCAAGGATCATAAGTTTTATCAGCATAATCCGACGGTAACCCTGATGAGAACCACGGTGGAAGAGAATGAACAGATTGGCAGGAAGCTTGCGGAGAAGCTGAATCTGGCAAAAGAAAGCACCGTGCTCATGCTGCCGCTTAAAGGTATTTCCGCAATCGATGTGGAGGGGCAGCCTTTCTACGGACCGGAGGAAGACCGAATGTTGTTTGATACCCTGCGCCAGCATGTCGACCGCTCGATTGTTGAAGTAATTGAAATGGATTGCACCATCAACGATCCGGCCTTTGCAGAGGCCGCAGCACAAAAGCTGATCACTCTCATGCATGCAATTCCTAATGAATCCAATAAGGAGGATATACGAAATGAATAAGTTGAACAGATCAGAAATTATGGACAAATTCAGGAAAGAGGTAAAGCAGGGTAAAATTCTACTGGGTGTCGGGGCAGGTACAGGCATAACAGCCAAGAGCAGTGAAGCGGGCGGAGCAGATATGCTAATCGTATACAATTCCGGTCGGTACAGAATGGCGGGCCGCGGCTCACTGGCTGGCTTGCTCTCCTATGGAGATGCCAATCAAATAGTTGTTGAGATGGGAGCCGAGGTACTGCCCGTCGTCAAGCATACGCCTGTTCTGGCAGGGGTATGTGGCACCGACCCTTTTCGTATAATGGAGGTATATTTGAAGCAGCTGAAGGAGCAAGGCTTCAGCGGTGTTCAGAACTTTCCAACCGTTGGTTTAATTGACGGGGTGTTCAGACAAAACCTGGAGGAAACCGGTATGGGGTACGATCTGGAGGTAGAAATGATCCGCATCGCCCATGAATTGGATCTGTTGACCACTCCGTATGTTTTTGATCCTGCTCAGGCAAAGGCCATGGCGGAGGCAGGGGCTGACATTTTGGTTGCGCATATGGGCTTGACGACCAAGGGCTCCATTGGTGCAAAAACAGCGCTGACACTGGACGACTGTGTAGAACGAATCGAGGCAATTATTGAAGCCGGTCGGGCTGTGAACCCAGATATCATGATTATTTGCCACGGTGGACCCATTGCAGAGCCGGAGGATGCGGCTTATGTCATTGAGAGAACGAAGGGTATCGATGGATTCTTTGGCGCGTCCAGCATCGAACGCTTTGCGGCGGAGAAGGGCATTACACAGCAGACAGAGTCCTTCAAGTCGATTCGGAAATAGCTTCTCTCTGGCAGCAACCTGAATAATTAAAGTTTGTTTTAAATATTTAAAAGGCAGCCGAACAGAAATGTTGCGGCTGCCTTTTTTGCGTACCCAAGTATTTGAGCTAAATAAACAAATAAAGTGAGCTTAACAGCAAAGAACCATATTTGTTTTATTGATATTCTTAATCCATAAGGTGCGTTTCCCCGAGGGGAAAATATAATTTTATAAAGGAAGAAGCTGATTATTTTGAAGCGTTGGATTAAAGAAATATTGATCTTAAGACTAATTACATTACTAGAGTTTGAAGAGTGTGAATCTATCCAACAAATATATCGTAATTCTATAGATAGAATCGCAGGTAAACGTTAAGGTACTGAACATGACCCATTGAAGTCGCTATTAGGAGACTCCTGATCGTCTATTCGCTTGCATGACGTTCCAACAATTGTCTCAGGTTGTCGTCAATGAATTGATTATCGACGCTGTTGATTCCGCGACCAGCAAAGTGTCCCCAGATCGAATGAATTGGACTAAATATCGCATTAGGCATTCGCTCTGCTTCGTATTGGTTATCATCGGGTGTGCAGAAGAGGTCAGTGCTCCCTGGCATGATGCAAGCTAAAGCTTTAATACTCCTTAGAGCTCCTTCAAAATCTCCGTTATACGTGGGGTTAGCGCTAATATCTGCAGACTGGCCTGTACTAAACATCGCTAAGACGTTGTGCGGATCCATCTGCATGAAGGCATCTTCCCAGAAACTAGTCACAAAATCGGCTACGGAGTCAAATCCAAACTCCCGATAGAGCTCTTCTCTATAAAAGGCCTGCGAAAATCCCCATCCCGCATAGGCACGCCCAACGGCGCGCAAATCAGCAGAAGTCAAATCATTCAGTTTGCTTGCATCGAAGTGGGCGGTAGCCAGAAGCGGAGCGCTTACCCCATTGAGGACGACAAACGTCTGCGGCCAAGTCTTGGCAACGCCGGCAATGGGTGCAATTCGTTCTACCATGTCTGGATAACTTGCCCCCCATTGGAATGCCTGAATACCTCCCATGGACCATCCAACGACAAGGGCAATCTTCTGAATGCCAAATTTTTCGATGACCAGCCGATGTTGAAATTGAACGTTGTCATAGATGCTGACCCGAGGAAATTGAGCTCGGTCGAATGGAGGTGGCGTGTTGCTGGGAGACGAAGATAATCCGTTGCCCAGTAGATTCGGAATGATAATAAAGTATTTTTGCGGATCTAGTGCCATGCCATTGCCAATTAGCCATTCATTCTGAACATGCTGGTCCCCAAAAGCTGTTGGATAGAGGATGACATTATCTTTCTTCTCATTCAATTCTCCATACGTTTTATAAGCGAGGAATGCATTGGGTAATGTTACCCCAGATTGTAAGACTACATCACCCAAATTAAAAATTTCATAATCCATCCTGTCTCTCTCCCTTCAAAATGAAACCACATATACGAGATGTAATTTCTTGTTGTCAGTATAAACTCGTGGTATCCTCAGTAAAAGTGAATAGAATTCAATGTAGCCTTCAATAAAATTGAAAGTAAAGGGAGATCGCAAAATGGAATTGCGCCAACTCAACACATTTTGCACAGTTGCTACCACGTTGAATTTTACACGGGCCGCGGAAGTGCTGAATTATGTTCCTTCAAACGTTACGATGCAAATCAAAGCATTGGAAGAAGAACTGGGTGTTCGTCTCTTTGATCGTCTTGGTAAACAACTCGTGCTTACAACCGCGGGTAAACGATTTTTAACTCATGCCCAAGCTGTACTTAACCGGTTGGACGAAGCCCGCAGCATGGTTCATGACGAAGAAAATCTAAGCGGGACCCTGACAATCAGTGCCAACGAGGTTCTCTGCGCCTATCGGCTTCCGGTTGTCTTTCATTTGTTTCGTTCTCGATTTCCGGGAGTACGACTCATTTTTCGCTCCGTTCCCAATCAGCAACTTAAGCAAACACTCTTTGAGGGCACTGCGGATGTCGTTTTTATGTTGGATGAATCCATTCGTTCAAGTGGATTGACCGTCGAACCATTGTTAGAAGAAACGTTTCGCTTTTATGTTGCTCCAGACCATCCGCTTACGAAACGCAGTTCACTACAGTTGAAAGATTTTCATGACGAAGTGTTCCTGACGAATGAAAAGGGCTGTACCTACCGAACGATGTTTGACCGGGGATTTGAGAAAGAGGGCATTGATAGCATTACGTATTTGGAGTTTCAAAATGCCGAGGCTATAAAACAATGTGCCATTACGGGAATCGGCATAGCCTTTCTTCCAGAAATGACAGTCAAAGCCGAAGTCGAACGGGGCGAACTTGTGGTACTTCCTTGGGAGATCCCGGACTTGCATGTGTATACTCAGATGCTGTGGCACAAAGACAAATGGATGTCACCCATCATCTCGTCGTTTATAGAGGCTGCTAGAGAGGTTATTGTCCATAACTGAAGTGGCACATATCTCCTAAGTATCACACATATCTCCGAAGTTCATGGTTCAAGCCATAGACTGTAAGGGACTGTAGACTCGTCCGGTATAGTATTGAGGGAGAACAGTGTCCGACTATAAGTCGCTAATATAGCGACTTTTTGCTTTAAGTGGGCAAGTTTTGTCCAAATTTCGAGGAGCCCAACGGATGTACTCCACCATAAATTTAATGCTTACTTAATAAAGTCCTTATAGATGCTTAATTTCAATTCCGTTAAGGGCAATCTATACTTTATACATAGGCAAAGCAATAACACATATATGGATGGAGCGATTATATGAAAAAGTTTTTATCCACAGGAATTTCATTGATGGTGGCTACAGTAGTCATGGCAGGGTGCGTGATGCAAGATAAACCAGCAGAGTCAAATAAACAAGCTTCGACTGCAACAGAAATGCCGCAATCCAAAACAACAGAGATGCCCGTAATGAAAACGGGAATGTTAAGCGGAGACGGAAAAGAAATCTCCGAAGGCAAGGTGGAGATCAAAGATGGAAAGATAATGCTCAGTGACTTTAAAACGTCAAAAGGGCCGGATCTGCACATCTACCTGACAAAAGGGAAAGATGTAACAATGGGCAAAAGCTTGGGCAAAATCGACCTGAAGCAAACAGAGCAAAGTTTTGATCTTACAGGAGTAGACCCGGCAGAGTATGATACAGTTTTGATTTATTGTGACAAGGCTCATGTAATCTTTGGAAGTGCTTCGCTAAGTTGACCTGTACAGGGCAGTCTCTCTTTATCCGAATTCGGGTCGAAAGAGACTGCCTCCTTATCGTCAGAGAGAAGGTGCTTCATGCTATGGTTTCACAGAATCATGGGTTGGATTTTTAGTGGGACTCGCGTCTTTATGGGCTGGTTATGGATCAGTTCCGGGTATTACAAATTAAGCGGGGGATTCGGAGTTGAAAGTCTGGTACCGGTTGTTGCAGCAAATACGGACTCGCCAGAGTGGTATAAAGTTTTTTTTCAGAATATCGTTCATCCATTGTCCCCTGTCTTTGACATACTCATTCCAGTTGGAGAGATTATGATAGGGGCAGGGCTTATCATTGGATTGTTAACCTTGCCAGCTCTGCTGTTTTCCGTATTTGTCCATGTTAATTATATCTTAGCGGATATGGTCTTTACTTATCCCGTAGAGATTATGATATCGGTTATCCTGCTCTCCAGACTGGGGTGGACTACAAATTGTAGTCTTGAACGTTTGTTATACCCGCAATTGAGGCGCAAGTTCGGATGGAAACAAGCATCTGCTAAACCTGAGCAAAGGGATGTGACTATTCATTGACATCAGTGCTGATTGTAGATGATGAACTGCCGATCGTTGAGATCTGTCAGTTATACCTGCTGAATGAAGGCTACACCGTTTTCACGGCTACGAATGGAGAAGAAGCTGAAAAAATTGTGAAGAGTAATGCGATTGATTTCATGGTTGTAGATATTATGATGCCTAAAAAAAATGGATATGAGTACGTGGAGCAGTTGCAGGCAGAGGGGTATGATATTCCGTTTCTCTACTTGACGGCTCTCAATCAGGAGAAGGACACCTTGTATGGACTTGCTCTGGGCGCGGACGATTATATGACCAAGCCGTTTAGTCCAAGAGAGCTATTGTTTCGCATTCGCAATATTTTGAAACGCGCAAATAAATTCAAGCTTCATGAACCAGCTGTACTTCAAGAACAAGGCTTGCGCCTGAATAAGGACGAACGTGCTGCGTATATGAATGAACAGATGCTTGACCTCACCAACAAAGAATTTGATCTGCTCTGGACCCTTGTGGAAGAAAAGCATCGGGTACTCTCCAAGTCTGAGCTGTTAAAAAAAGTATGGGGTTATGACTATTATGAGGACTCCAGTACTGTGAATGTGCATGTGCATCATTTGCGTGAAAAGCTGGCTACGCTTGATCAGGACAAAACGGTAGTCATCAAAACGGTATGGGGAATTGGTTATCAGTTCAAAAGTAGCGAAGGATGAAGGTGAGAACGGAATGAAATTGCGCACAAGTCTGATTCTTTCATATCTGGTTAGCTTGCTGCTGGTGACTGTTGTGCTGTTTGTTGCTTACAAGCATATGTTTTTGGATTACGAACGTTTACAGATGGCTATGCTGATCACCGTCGCATCCAGTATCCTTTCTTTGGTTATTAATGCTTTTTTTATTTTTCCGATGGCCAAGGGAATTTCACGTCTGAGTGAACAAAGTCATGCGATTGCTCAAGGCAACTATGACTTTCCGGTTTCATCCAGCAAAACAAAAGAATTGCAGGAATTGAGCGAATCACTTCACCACATGTCCCAGGATATAAAGAGTAAAATTGAAGCTTTGCAGCTTGAGGAAAATCGCCGGAGTGAACTGATTGCCAATCTATCTCATGACATCAAAACACCGCTTGCTTCCATTCGGTCTTATTCAGAAGCTTTAATCGATGGAATTGTTCAGGATCCTGACAAAATGAAAACATATTTATTGGGGATTGGGGAGCAGACAGAACGTGTTGTCTCATTTGCCAATGAATTATTTGCGGTAACCGCCATTGACCAAAGAGCTATTGCTTTTAAAGTAGAGCAGCTGTGGATAGATCATCTTCTGGTAGATGTGTTGCAGTCTTTTGAGCCTCAGATTACTTTGGAGAACCGGATGATTGATATTAACTTGAATGCGGAGAATCTTTGGCTATATTCGGATAAAACGTGCATGGAACGTATTTTGTGCAATTTACTGAGCAATGCGTTGAAATTCTCGCAGCCTGGAACAAGGATACAAATTAATGTAATCTCTCAAGGGGATCGTATTCGTTTTGAAATTCAAGACGAGGGAATCGGGATCGCAGAAGATAAGTTACAGCGAATATTTGAAAGATTCTACCGTGTGGAAGAGTCACGCAATCCCAACTATGGAGGCTCTGGGATCGGACTTTCCATAGCGATGGAGCTCACGGAAATGCTGGGCGGGCAGATTCAAGTCACATCTCAATATGGAGTGGGGAGTCAGTTTACACTCATTTTCCCTAAGAAAATATAGACTGGGGGTAGGCGTAATTTGTTTACAGAAAATGTATACCTGTGGAGTGTGTTGACTGCGGGGATTCTCTCCTTCTTCTCTCCCTGTATTCTCCCGATGCTTCCCGTTTATTTTTCCTTTCTTGGGAGCTCGGAGGCTGGACGTTTGTCAGAGCCATCGGATTCTGCAAGTTTCCGTCCAAATCTCAGGTTGATTCGACACACCCTGCTATTTATTTTAGGTTTATCAGTCGTTTTCTTGCTTCTTGGTTTTGGAGCAGGAGCACTTGGCAGTGTGATTAACAGTTCCTGGTTTATGATCACCTGCGGTGCAATTGTAATCGGGTTTGGCATTCAACAGACCGGATTCATTCAATTGGCTTTTATGGAAAAGGAGAAACGCTTGCAGCTAGGATCGGGAAAGCAAAGGGGTGCCTGGGGAGCATTTCTGCTGGGCTTAACATTCAGTTTTGGCTGGACTCCATGCATTGGTCCCGTACTAGCTGCTATCCTGGGTCTGTCTGCCAGCGGTGGATCAGCAGCCTATGGTGTCTGGATGATGTTCATTTACACAGTAGGAATGGCCATTCCATTTCTGGTTCTGGCAGTGTTCTCAGATATATTACTGCGTCATTTGCGGAAATTGTATCGGTATACGCCAGTAATCAAAGTCGTATCTGGTGTTATCCTCATCGTGATGGGGGTTTTGCTGATGACCAATAATCTTGCCATCATTACAGCTGCTTTTAATTTTTAGTTGTAGATTCTCAAGCGAATATAAGGAGAGGATTTTTGTGCATCCCAAACCAACTACAGCCAAAGTCAAAATAACAGGATTGCTGTTGTCCTTCCTGGGGGCAGTTCTGTTGCTATCTGCTTGCACTCCTTCTTCAACAGCTGCACGTAATGCTGGTGACGATCGTTCTTTATCGGTGAAGGAGAGCGATGCTGCATCTGTCGCTCCAGATTTTAACTTAAAGAACCTGGAAGGCGAGGCGGTTCAACTTCATGATTTCAAGGGGAAAAGGTCTACATTAAATATTGGGCATCCTGGTGCTCCATCTGCTTGGCCGGACTGGATGAATTGAATCAACTGGCAGGTGAAGACCCGGATTTTAAAGTAATTAGTATTGTATCTCCTGACTTCAAGGGTGAGAAATCTGCTGAAGATTTTTCCAAATGGTATAAGAGCATGGATGAGAAGAATCTCACTGTCTTGCTTGATCCTGATGGTACTTATGCGCAGCAGTTTGGTGTGAGAGCATATCCGACGTCTCTCTATATTGATACGAAGGGTAAGCTTGCCAAAACGGTTTTGGGTCATAACAGTAATGATTTGATTCGGGAAACGGTTGCCCAGATTCAATAATGCCTGTTCAGCTTCGTTCTGCATAACAAAGACGATCTTCAAAGGAGGAAAATCATGATGTCCGTTCGCTTCCGCACTGCTATCAAATCATCACTCTCCCGCAGATCAGGATTCTGGCTCATCACCAGCCTGCTGCTTTTGCTTCCTGCTTTGGCAGGTTGTTCTCCAATAGGCTCGGGATTGGTCACTGCAAGCTCCGGTCATACCCGAGCAGTGGATGTACCCAACCCGAATGAAAGCCTCGATTTTACAGGGGCAGACCTGCATAAGATTTATCTGGCAGGGGGGTGTTTCTGGGGTGTTGAAGCATATATGAGCCGTATCTATGGCGTGAAAGATGTGGTATCCGGCTACGCAAATGGTAGTGGAGAGCAGCCTTCCTACGAGGATGTTTTGAAGGGGGATCGCGGTTTCGCTGAAACAGTCGAAGTCACTTATGACAAGAATCGCGTCTCTTTGGAGGAACTGCTGCAATCTTTTTTAAAGGTAATTGATCCGACATCACTGAACCGTCAAGGGAATGATCAGGGTGTCCAATACCGCACAGGAATGTACTACGTAGAGGAGGCAGAAAAGGGGATCATCCAGCGTGTACTGGGTAAGGAACAGGATCGCTACAATTCGCCAATCGTCACCGAAGTACTGCCACTGCAAAATTTCTATGAAGCTGAGGAGTATCATCAGGATTATCTGGAGAAAATCCTCAAGGATACTGTCATATTGACATGGGGGTGCTTCAGGAGCAGTCTGGTTCGACAAGTGACTCTGCCGACAACACAAATGCTATTGGGGAATTCAGTATTGACCCTGCGGATTATCCAAAACACAGTCAAGCTGAGCTGAAGCAGATTTTGACGGATGCCCAGTACAAAGTTGCCGTAGAGGAGGACACAGAGCGGGCGTATTCGAATGAGTACTGGGATACGTATGATCCGGGAATCTATGTGGATGTGAGCACCGGAGAGCCTCTTTTTGCCAGTGAGGATAAATATGATTCCGGTTGTGGCTGGCCAAGCTTTACCCGTCCAATCTTAGCAGAGGTTGTGACCTATCGAGAAGATACTTCCTATCATATGATTCGGACAGAAGTCCGGAGTCGCTCAGGGGATATTCACCTTGGTCATGTTTTTGATGATGGGCCCGCAGATCAAGGAGGCAAGCGTTACTGCATTAACAGCGCTTCGATTCACTTCATTCCTTTGGCGGAGATGCAAGCAAAAGGCTACGGGAATCTAATTTCGGTGGCCAAGTAACATTGACTAGGAGAATAGAAAACATATTAATTTAAAATTCTCGAAAAAGGGAGCGTTTCTAATGAGTAAAGAGATTTTAGGACTGAATCAGCAGCTTGATCGTATGAAGCAGGAATTTGTCGCGAACAGTCCCGCGGAAGTGCATATGGAAATGTTTCGAATGATTCGTGAAATTCAGCAGGAAGGAATCGCAACGGGCTTGCCAGCAGGTGCCAAAGCCAAAGACTTCTTATTGCCGGATTCCTTGGGGAACAGATTTCATTATATGAAGAGCTGGCTAAAGGACCTGTCGTTCTTACTTTTTATAGGGGGGATGGTGCCCATACTGTAATCTGCAGCTGAGAAGCTATGAAATGATTCTACCCGAAATTAAAGCGTTGGGTGGTCAGTTGATTGCTGTTAGCCCGCAAACTCCTGATAACTCACTGAGCCAAGTAGAGAAAGAGCAGCTTACCTTTCGAGTGCTCAGTGATAACGCCGGTTTAGCAGCAGCTAGCTACGATCTTCTTTTTGACGTTCCAGACTATATCCAGAAGCTGTATCAAAACTTTGGCATAAACCTTGCAGAGTACAACGCTGATACCAATTGGAAGTTACCTGTGCCGGCCACCTTCATGATTGACGAGCATGCCATCATTCGATCGGCCTATGTGAATTCGGACTTCATGAAGCGGATGGAGCCCAACGAAATTCTCGCCGAATTGGCCAAACTCTGATTTCTTGAACAGGAAATCCTGGGTAGATGGCATACTGCAATTATATACTCATGGTTAAACAAAGCTATCGCATAAGCGATAGCTTGTTTTTTTGAATACAGAGAGAATCCAGCAATAGGAGCTTTATTACGATGTAGGATTATAAAGTTGACATATCCTTACCCATGCTGGTCAGATCTTTCCCAGAAATGCTATTTTTCAGCAACGATCGCAAACATCGGTCTGTGTCGATTCAGAGTTTGTTCACCTGTATGATACAATTCCGCATCGAATCCTTGATGAATTTGGATTTGGGCAAAGCCGATTGAACGGAGCATTTCACTGTCCCATTCAGGTCTTCTTACATAGCTTAATGGCAACGTAAGTGCCAGTTGGTCTCCTTCTTCGACATCCTTCTCTGGGCGGTACGGCACGTACCCTTTTGCGGCAGCCTCCTCCTTGTCTTTTTGAAAAAGCTCTGCCTCCTTTGGATCCGTTAAAAATAAATTCCAATTCGCATCAAAAATAATAACCTGGCCTCCGTCATTAAGCATTCCATGCCAATTTTGATATGCAGCCACAGGATTGTACAGGAACCAGGTCACATTTCGTGAAATGATGATATCATATTTTTCTTCTGTCTTATATTCCATAATATCTGTCTCAATAACCTCGATACTGCAATTATATTTATGGGCGTTTTGATTAGCTCTAGCCACCATCTCCGGGGAAGAATCAATAGCAGTAACCTGATGCCCCAGCTGGCTGAGCAGAACCGCGAAGAAACCAGGGCCCGTACCTACATCAAGCACTTTTAAATTACTTTTCCCGGAAAAAAAATGACTCAGAATTTCCTTCCATTGATCATATCGGTTGGACGTAAATTCGGTATCGACAATTTCATCATAGACAGCTGCTCCTTTGTCCCAATAATCCCGATATTGTTGTACAAGTTTATGCTCACTCACTAACATCGTCTCCTTGTTATATAAAAAATCCCTTGCTAAACGTAATGATTACGATTAATAATATACAAAGATTGTTCATCTAGCAAGTATTCATGAGAATAACAGCTATGCAATCATAAACAGCTTAGAAGAGGAATAGGAGGAGTAGGGATGTTTGGAAGATCTGGATTTGGAGTAATTGCTGTTGTCTTATTGTTGTTCATTATGGGGTGTTCACAACATGTGAGCTCACCCTCTGCAGCAGAGGAGGACAAGAACATTGTGGTCGCAGTCACGCAGGATACTGAAGCAGACAAGCTTGATGCGTCGACTTACAATGGTTCCAGACATACGCATGCGGCTATATATGATGCCCTTGTAGACTATAAAGGAAAAGGTGAATTTACGCCCAGCCTGGCGGAATCCTGGGAGATATCCGATGATGGCAGGACTTACATTTTACATCTGCAAAATCAGGTCCTTTTCTCGGATGGCAGTCCACTGAATTCAGCAGCCGTGAAGTTTTCTTTGGAAAGAGCGGTAAGCAGGGAAGAGAATGCTTCGCTTGAAATATCCCGTTTACTGCAAAAAGTGGAAGCACCTGATGATCAAACGGTCGTACTTTCCTTTAAGGAGACAGCAACGCAAGTGTTGTACGAGCTTAGTCAGGCAAGACCATTTCGAATTATGAGTCCAAACTCGGTAACCCCTGAGGGAGATGTGAATGGTACTTTTCAAAAAGCGATTGGAACGGGTGCCTGGAAAATAGGAGAGTATCAACAGGGGATTCAGACTGTTCTAATCCCGAATGATCATTATTGGTTAGAACAACCATCCGACTATTCACTTGTTTTCAAAGTCATTACAGATCCTCAGGCAAGGGTATTGGCATTGCAATCTGGAGAGGTGGATCTTGCGGGCGGGGAACTTGGGAATATTCCCATGGAAAGTCTCCCGGTATTTCAGAACAACGACAACTACGTAATCGAAACCGGAAGCAGTACAATGTCCTACTTTATGGTCATCAACCAACACAATACTTCTCTAGCTGATAAGAATATCCGCCAAGCTATCAATTATGGCAATGATACGAGCAAGTATGCGGGTGGTAGCGGGGACCCTGTCAGAGGATTGTTCCAGGAAAAGGTTGCATTTATATCCGACAGTAATCAGCCTTCCTATCCGTATAATCCCGAAAAAGCCAAACAGCTGATTGAAGCCTCGGGCTACCAATGGAATAACAACAAGCAGCTCTATGAAAAAGATGGACAAGTTCTGCAGCTTCGTCTGGTCATCCAAACGGAAGAATATCCGGAATGGAAAGAAATGGCTGAGATTTTTCAAGACAACATGAAGCAGATCGGCATTCAAATCCATATTGTGAATCAGGAGCGGGCAGCTTACTACGATACCCTGTGGAGCACAAAGGAATATGATCTGCTTATGTATCGGACATACACTGATGCTCAATTACCTTATCGATTCCTGTCGTCCTTATTCTATGATTCGCCATCCTCACCGGGAGTTGCGTATCAGGACAAGCCTTTATCCGATTTGCTGGATCAAATCGCGGCTACGGTTTCCACTGAGCAGCAGCAAAAGCTGTTCAATCAGGTGTTCCTCCGCATGCATGAGGAAGCCATGTCTGTTCCGATATACTACGCGAAGCAAACCTTTGTTCATTCAAGCCAAGTGGTTGATTTTAGGTTCAATGCTATTGAGGACGATCCGTTGAAGTGGCATTACCTGAAGAAAGAAGCGAAGTAATGCTCCGCTCCATGATTCGTCGTCTGTTCATGTTGATAGTCACGTTTGTTTTATTTTCCTTGTTTGTTTTTACATTAATGCGTTTGGCGCCGGGTGATCCGGCGTCGATGCTGCTGCTGGAAATCGGAGCCGTACCGGAACAATCCATCGTAACTGATTTACAGAAGCAATGGGGATTGGATCAATCGTTCATTCAGCAATATTTAACATGGGCCCATCATGTATTTCAAGGAGAGCTCGGACATTCCTTTTCATCTGGAGAACCCGTATTAAGTGAAATGATGGAGCGTTTAGGCTCAACGGCGAAACTCATTGCAAGCTCTTTTTTATTAACCCTCTTCATATCCATACCGATTGGAATCTGGATGGGATTGAATGAAGGCACAATGGCAGATCGAGTGGTTTATTCAATGACCATTTTGGGGTTGTCGATCCCTTTATATTGGCTTGCTATTCTTCTAATGTATGCCTTTGGCGTGATATGGCCCGTCCTGCCTGTTGTAGGCAGCTCGACCACACGGCATTATATTTTGCCGGTAACTGCCATGACGCTGGTGCAAAGTGTTTACTTTATTCGGATGGTTCGATCCTATACGATTCAGTACAGCAAGTTCTCGTATATTGAGGCTGCAAAAGCCAGGGGATTGCGGCCGAGCATCTTTTATCCGTCTTACTTACTGCGTTCCATGTTCATCCCGATTCTGACATTGATCACAACGAGTCTACCCGGCTTTTTTGGGGCTTCGATTATCACCGAGACGATTTTCAGTTTTCCGGGATTCAGCAAATACATGCTTGAAGCTATTTTTCGCCGTGATTTTCCAGTCATTCAAGGGAGCGCACTATTCGTGGCAGCATTTATTTTTGTTTTTAATTTTATGACCGACCTGTTGTACTTCCTTGCGGACCCGCGTGTTCATCTTGACAAACAGAGGTGGGAAGGTTGATCAGTATCATCCGAGCGAATAAACTGCCAACGGCAGCGTTGTTATATATCATCCTACTTATTATTACAGGGCTTGCGGCCCCGTGGATTTCACCTTATGATCCATTCCATACCAACCATCAACAGAAGCTCCTTCCTCCCAGCATTGCTCATCCATTCGGAACGGATTATTTAGGAAGAGACCTGTTAAGCCGGGTCATACACGGGATTAGTGAATCGGTATTTCCTGTATTTATTGTACTTAGTGTTGTGATGTTGATTGGTCTTCTGGTGGGGACATGGAGTGCCTTTTGGGGAACAAGCTGGACATGCTCATGATGAGCTTAACCGACATTTTCACAGCATTACCGAGTATGCTGCTTACCATTGTGGTCGTTGGCTTCCTTGGCTTTGGCATGGAAAATGTATATTTTGCGGTGATTCTCTCCTGGTGGGCCAAGTATGTACGAATTATTAGAGGACTAATTCATGATGTGAAAAAGGAACCTTATATTACCGCCAGCAGGGTAAGCGGAGCATTTGGAATTAGAATAATAACCAAACATATGATTCCGAATATTACACCTCAGATTGGAACGATGCTCATTCTGGACGTGAGTAAGGTGATTCTGACTTTATCCGGTTTATCCTTTTTGGGTATTGGTGCACAGCCTCCTTCTCCCGAATGGGGTGTCATGCTATTGGACGGAAAAAATTATTTGCAGGTCGCCCCATGGATGGGCTTCTTTCCAGGCTTTATGATATTTCTGACTGCAGCCTCGTTCCAAATTATAGGCGAGCGACTGAGGAGGGAACGCTAAATGACGACCTTGCTCGAAGTTAAAAATCTAAATATCAGAAACGCGGAAGGTCAATCGCTTGTGCATGATAGCAGCTTTTCTCTGGAGTCAGGGAAAACATATAGCTTGATTGGTGAAAGCGGCAGCGGTAAAACGCTGACAAGTAAGGCTATCTTGGATATGCTGCCTGCTCATCTGCACATGTCAGGTGACATCGTATTACAGGGTGAACATCTGCAGCAATTATCCAGGAAGCGCTGGCGCAGCATCAGAGGGAGCCAGATCGGCGCCATCTTCCAGCATCCGGAACAGGCCTTGCATCCGTCGATTCCGATTGGCCGGCAATTCGTTGATCTGATGCGCAGTCACTTGCCTGTTTCAAGATATGAGGCTGAGAAGCAGGCCAAAAAAATGTTATCCCAAGTTCTCTTAAAGGACACGTCCCGTGTGATGAGCAGTTATGCCCATGAGTTAAGCGGTGGAATGAATCAACGTGTCATGATTGCGATGGCGCTTCTGTTAAAGCCGAAAATTCTGATAGCCGACGAGCCAACGAGTGCACTGGATGTCAGTACACAGGCTGAGATCATATTCCTTCTGAAAGAGCTCATTCTGGACACGGACATGAGCATGTTGTTTATTACCCACGACTTACTTATATCCAGCTATCTTGCGGACACGATTGGTGTGATGCGTGAGGGAGAATAATAGAGCAGGGCAGTAAGGACAACATTTTAAGCGCACCGGAACATGAATATACCCAACAATTGTGCAGGCATTGCTCTCAAAGATTTCTTGGCAAAGGAGAGAGAGCTTATGCTTGAAATTCAGCGGCTGTATAAGGAAATAAACGGAAGACCCATTCTGGAAGATATTCATTTTGGAATAGAAGATGGAGAAGCACTGGCTATTGTAGGGGAGAGTGGCAGTGGTAAATCCACGCTTGCCCAGCTTATCATGGCCTTAAAACAACCAACCTCAGGCCATATTCTTTTTGACGGACGGCCCTTGCCTAGCAAAGGAATATCATCGTTTAAGGATTGGTATCGCGATATCCAGATTGTTTTTCAGAACACGGGCTCTACATTAAATCCCGCCATGAGCTTGTTTCAGTGCCTGGAAGAGCCTTTAATAAATTTCACCCGTTACAACAGAGCCGAGCGCAAGCACAGAGTCCTTGAATATTGGGGAAAGGTGGGCCTGAATGAGAAGCTTCTTCGAAATCGCCCCGGAAAACTGAGCGGAGGTCAGTATCAAAGAGCTTGTCTCGCCAAAGCTTTGTTAACGCGTCCCAAACTGTTAATCTGTGACGAAATGGTCTCCAATCTCGACGTCGTATTACAACAGCAGATGATTGAACTGCTCATGTCCATTCAGAAGGAACAGGGCTTGTCTCTTCTGTTTATTACGCATGACCTCACGCTGTTACCGGGTCTATGTTCAAAAATTATGGTTTTGAAAGAGGGAAAACAGGTTGAGCTTTTCAGTACTTCTGCCCTCTATGACGAAGCTGAGAGGGATCCCTATACCATTACATTACTGCACTCAAGTAAGATGTTTGAAACAGCATGGAAACCATTTTTGTAGGTTGTAACGAAATGCATAAGGAATAACAACATGTAAAGACCTTGCATCCGCATAAACAACGGTGAGCTAAGGTCTTTTACAGATTATATGCTCTTCATTCGGATAAACCATTCAGGAATAACTAGCAGTAATGCAATAGATCCATATATGCCTATCGTGTAGCTGGTAGCATAAATCATTCCGAATCCCTGATGAAGGAGGGAAGTGATGAGATGAATCAACATGTTCGTGAAGCAGAAGGCATAACTTCGGACCATCCAGTTCCGGTGCTGAATCATACGTTTTTGTTTAATCTGAATGAGAGCCGTAATAGTAATGAACAGCCAGATGATATTAAGGACATTGAAGCCCATACTGCTTATTTTCCCGCCAGTGGCGTAAGGAGCCATAAAACCAGAAGTCAGTACAACAAGCACTACGGACACAATATATACATAACCGTTTATACGGTGGAACCTGCGGCTCTTTTCAAAGATCCGATTAGAGAAATTCACCAGTCCGGACGCCATGGCCAAACATGCAAATGCAACATGAACGTACATGACATTTAACCAAATTGGAAGATGAAGCTCACGCTTCAAACCCGTCTTGTGGCTTAAAAAGCTTGAGGCTTCTGGGTCTATCCAATAGTTCTTCACCAACGCATATACAATAACTAAACTACTGACACAGACCAGCCAGCCGTATAATGTTCCTCGTTTCTTCATATCTGCTGCAATCCCCCCGAAACTCCTTTTTGTTCATATAGATAACCAGGCTAGTTTATTCGTCTTCCTGATAATTTGGAAGCAGGGAGAAGACCTGCTTTAGCGATCCCGTTCATCTGATCTCCGTCCACAGTAACTTCGAATTTCAGATTCAGACGCATGGGTTTGGTAATCGGCAGGGACCAGGTTAACTTGTTGTCGTGGCATACGGGATTTAAAAATCGGATTGTTTCACCACCTTGTACTGCTGTCCCCTGGATCCCATCGAAACTTGTCGTTATGTAGAGCTTAACTTCCAGCTTACCGACAGGTGTAACGATTGTGGTATCCCAATTCCCGTCGAAGACGGATGTCTTTGTTTTCTCGTTCTGTAACATGACAGAGGTTACGGCCGTTTGATTCATTACATTAGGACTCTGTTCGTTATTCGTTAACGACTTGTGAGTGCTGGGTGCAATGCCTGTCTCTTTCCAAACGGTTCCTCTTCGTTCATATTCGAACAACTGCTCTATCTTGTGTGCGATACGCGGTCCCAGTTCACGTTCGACCAGATACAGCGCTACATCAAGTCCCGAGGTCACACCGCCCCCGGTAACCAGGTTACCATCATCCACTACGCGAGCCGGAACTGGAATCGCTCCGGTTGCACCAAGTAAATCCATCCCCAAGCGATGTGTTACCGCATGTCTGCCTTCCATGAGACCTCCCATGGCTAATAACAAGGAACCGCCGCAGACCGTGGCAACAACGATGTCCTTATGGTCGAGAGCTTCCCTGATCATAGGGGTCAATTCCGTATTCATGGCCCTGCCGAGAATAGCCGGGATTGAATCTGGACCATCTCCTTCAACATCACCGGACGCGCCAGGCACTACGATAATGCCCTCTTGTTTCGGATCAAGTCTGCCGCTCGCTTCCATTTTTAATCCATTGGTACCACTGGCCACTGATCTCGGCCCTTCAGCCGTAACGAGCTCTACTTCTAACACATGATCAGCATACATGGCAGCGGCGTGAAAAACTTCATAAGGTGCAATGGCATCCATTAGGTCGAAGCCATCGAATAACACGATTTGAACAGTTAACATGAATAAATCCCCCTCACTTTAAGTTCCTCGGGAAGAATCATAACAAACGAATATCTCAAAGGAGGTTTTATAAAGGTCACAAAACGATAAACAAATCATCACAAAGTATAACCTCGTCTTGGTAATAGAGGAATAAATGATAAACTAGATGACAGAGGTGGGATAAGCATGAGTAAATATCATACGATACTTGTTGTAGATGATGATTTGAGTATCGTCGAGCTGTTAAGAGATTTTCTGGAGAATGACCAATTTCACGTTAAAACGGCTTGTGATGCGGAACAAGCATGGACCATACTTCAACAAAACTCCATTGATTGCATTGTTCTCGACATCATGATGCCTGGACAAGGCGGATTTGAATTATGTCGCCGGATTCGAGGGGAAAGTGATGTTCCAATCCTTTTTTGAGTGCACGCAGTGATGATGTGGATAAGATTCGGGGGCTGACGCTCGGCGGCGATGATTATATCGTCAAAACGGCTTCGCCTGGTGAAATTGTGGCCCGAGTGAAAGCTGTTTTGCGGCGCACCGCTTCCAGACAGCCCGTGCAGGGGAAAGTCTTGGATTACGGACGCATCCGCTTGAATCTGTCTGCAAGAGAAGTCCTGATCGAAGGGATAAAAGTCGAGCTTACGCCTAAGGAATATGAGTTATTCCGATTATTTGCGGAACATCCGCGACATGTTTTTACCTATGAGCAATTGCTTGCAAAGTTTTGGGATGGTGTGGGTGACAGGCATACTATACGAGTCCATCTGAGCCGGCTTCGCGAAAAAATTGAAACCGATCCAAACGATCCACAATTCCTGGTCAACGTATGGGGAGTCGGATACCGATTTGAGGGAGCATAACATGAGAAAACTTCGCATTCGTACATTCACATTGCTTTGCTTATTCGTCTTGCTGACGTTGCCGTGGCTCTTTTTTGTCACGGCTCACTTTATGTACACACAAACATTTCATATCTCTAAAAGCCAACAGCAAAATGAAACATTGCAAAGACATCTCAGTAAGGTGATTCACACGATAGAAGTGGGTACAGATCATTGGACCGATCCAAGCTGGCAACATCTGTTGTACACCGAGTTGAGTAGAGCAAAGATGGACGTGGTCATTGAATCTGCGACCCATTCGGAAATTTATCGTTCCAGTTCAAAGCGCCACAGTTCATTAGCGTCGACTGAACAATTCTCTGTCATTGAAGACGGACAACTCCTGGGGAGGGTTGTGCTATATCTGCCTAAATCCAATGGAGTTCCGCTGATTGCGGCCTTTTTCGGACTGCTGCTTGCTTTCTTTGTGGTTGGAGTTGAAATGAGGAGGTTCCTTCTTAAGCCCCTGGAGAAAATGAGCAGTGCAGCTAGGCAAATGGCGTCAGGGCAGTGGGAAGTGCATTTGCCTGATTCCAGAATCACGGAAATCGCCGAAGTTCGCGATGGATTCGAGGTTATGGTGAAAGGGCTTGAGGAATCCTACAGGAAACAAGTCGAGCTGGAGGAAGAACGAAGATTTGTCATCGCTGCCGTCGCGCATGATTTACGTACACCATTATTTGCCTTGCGGGGGTATTTGGACGGATTGGAGCAAGGAGTAGCGCAGTCACCAGAGAAAATAACCCGATATATAGCCGTATGCAAAGAGAAATCCGCCCAATTGGATCGATTGGTGGAGGACCTGTTCACTTTTACAAAAATGGAGTACTTGGAAAGTGAACTTAACACCAAAACTTTGGATTTATCGCAAATCCTCCGAAAGTCAATTGAGAGTTTGAGTCCTCAGGCTGAGCAAAAACATATTTCTATCTTAGCCCATTTAGCAGAAGGTTGTTTCATTAACGGAGATTCGCATGTACTAGAGCGCGCAATGAACAATGTGTTGGAAAATGCCGTTAGATACACGCCCTCAGGTGGCAAAATAACCGTTCAATGCTGCAACGACGGAAAGAAAATTAAGTTTACGATACACGATTCCGGGTCTGGTTTCTCTTCAGAAGAACTGGAACGTGTTTTTGAACCCCTCTATCGTGGCGAAGCCTCACGGAGTCGTGCAACTGGGGGAAGTGGATTAGGATTAACAATCTCACAACGTATGATGAAGCAGCACGGGGGAGAACTTGCTGTAAGCAATCACCCTGAGGGTGGGGCGGTGCTAACAGGATGGATACCTCTAGCAGACTCGAATTAAAAAGAAAGATTCAATCGGTCCTCTGACCCCGAATGTAAATGTTAAATTTTTCCTTGTGATCTCCATTTTCTTTCTCATCGTTGTCAAGCACGATAACTCATGACATACTCACAATAAAATGCTTCACCTATTTGAATGTATAACAAAACAAATGAGGTGTATTTTGAACTTGAATAACTGCCTCATCATAATGATCTCAGCTTCTCTTAAAATTCTAAGATGATGGGACACTGCGGGGCGTGATAAATGAGTTTTTTCTGCAATCTCGCCTACACGCATTCCTTTTATACACGTTGTCTCCATAAGTACAGTGATAATCGATTGTCGGTGAAGGGTCCAAAAATTATTATTTTATAGATCTTAGAACAAAATTAGGGGATATGAAAAATATGATTTTTCAGGAGTGATTGTACAAGTTGGAAAGAAGGTTAACCAATTTAAGCAGGGAGATGAGATTTACGGCCGACCAAGAAAGAGCCGAATCGGAACCTTTGCTGAATTTATATCCGTACATGAGGACGATATAGCCCTAAAGCCTAAAAATCTCTCCTTTGAAGAAGCAGCGTCCATACCATTAGTTGGACTTACCTCATTTCAGGCATTACATGATGTATTACAACTTTCGGCTGGGCAGAAGGTATTGATCCAAGCTGGTTCTGGCGGCGTGGGAACCTTTGCGATCCAACTCGCCAAAGCAATGGGGATATACGTTGCAACAACGACAAGTGAAGCGGGAATTGCCTTGGTCCAGTCGCTTGGAGCCGATCAGATCATCAATTACAGAAAAGAGGAATTTGATCAGGTGCTGCATCATTATGATGGCGTATACGATACTATTGGGGGAGACTTTAGAAAAAGCCTTTAAGATCGTCAAGCCGGGGGACAAATTGTCTCGGTGACAGGCTGGCCCAATGCACGCTTTGGAAAAGCGTACGGAGCTGGCTTTATCAAAACCACTATTTTTCGATTGATCTCTCGTAAGCTTACAAAATTAGAGGAAAAGCATAATGTGAAATATAATTTCTTGTTCATGAAGCCTAGCGGCAAACAATTAGAGATTATTTCTGAACTGATTGAATCAGGGAAAATCAAACCTGTTATTGATAAAATATTTTCGTTTGAAGACACTCAAAAGGCGATAGAATACGCTGAAAAGGGAAGAGCCAAAGGGAAAGTAATCGTAAAAATGAAGTGAAACAATACATTGTATTAAGACGGATATGAAATACAAAGAAATCGCACAGGAATTCAAAGATTACATGAAACAAATCCAATAGTATAAAAAGGAAACCACGGTACCGAACTCGGTATCGTGGTTTCTTTGTTTTGTGATTCAATCGTAACAGATTCCTTAACCCAGGCATCGAAAAATGAGGCAGGTTCCAATGCGGAGTTAACTCGAAAATCTCGATTAACTATAATTTTGTATTTTGCGATAAACGGTACTGGATCGGTTTTTCACTGGGGAATCTTATGGTAACTGTAGTCTGTATTGTTTCGCTCCTGTTTCACAAACTTGCCGGGAGACATGCCAACAATTCGGGTAAAACTGCGAATGAAGTTCGCATAATCCCTGAAACCGGACTGAAAGCAAGCTTCCGTTATGCTCAAACCGTCAGACAAGCAGTATTTTGCCAATTCAATACGACGACCCAAAATGTATGAGCGTAGGGTCAGTCCCGTATGTTTTTTGAATTGGCGACTAATATGTGTGCTGTTGATATAAAACATCTCTGCAAGTTTGCTAAGCGTGATCTCCTGGGCTAGATGTTCTTCGATATAGTCCATTGTTTTACATACCAGTTCGGGCATGATATCAGTTGGAATGGATGTTGTTTCATGATACGAATCGTTTATTGCAACCATGAGCTGTGCAACGACTGCATTGATTTTAACATCCGTTCCATACGCATCTGAAGCCAGCAAATTCTCCAGTTCGGCAGCCAATCGAAGAATCTGTTTCAACTGCTCCTGTTCCAGATGAACGATATTACCTTTGCCCTTAGGACGATAATCAAAACAAGCGGATAGACTGGTTGACGGAGTAGACATTCTCCGGAGATACGTTTTTTGGAGATTGATCGTAATTCGTTCGTATTCGGAATCATCCATAATATAAGAGCGGTGCATTTCCTCTGGAGAAATGACAAGCAAATCACCGGGTTCCAAATGGTAGCAGTGATTTTCGATATAAAAATTGACGTTACCACGAAGGAAAAGGTACACCTCATAGGCATCATGTCGATGATAAGAGCTTTCCAATGGATAGGTTGTCACCCGGTGCAGATATAAGAGTTCAGGTAGGATGGGATCATACAAATAGGAACCATTCACAAGGCACCTCATCCTTTCACGCAATAAATAGACCGTTACACGCAATGAAAAATTGGTTGGTTTACCTTAAAATGTAATCATCCTATCATGGCGTGCTTATTATTGCAAACGTTTTCTTTTTTTAGTATACCATATTCAGAATTGGGGACAGCTTAGCGTGATCATGGAATATCCAAAATATTTGAAATGGAGGGAACCTGCCCATGAAATTCAATTCTTCTTCAAATGCCAGTGAACAAACGGAATTGCGACCACAAGTTGCCTTAACGTCAAGTATCCAATCAGCGATTGGAAAAACACCTCAGAACGGAAATCCGCTGATTGCCCACAAATTTGGAGCCGATCCCTACGGTCTGGTATTCCGTAATCGTGTCTATATGTATATGACAAGTGATACGCTGGAGTATGATATGGAGGGTCTTCTCCAGAAAAACAGCTACAAATCAATCAACCGCATAACCATCATCTCTTCAGACGATTTGCTCAACTGGACGGATCATGGTGAGGTTCTGGTTGCCGGACCACAAGGTGCAGCACCATGGGCCACCCAATCCTGGGCGCCTGCAGCTGCGCATCAGATAATCGAGGGAAAGGATCGGTTTTTCCTATATTTCGCTAACAATGCAAGCGGCATTGGGGTATTAACTGCCCCCACTCCGGTCGGACCCTGGACAGATCCGATCGGAGAAGCTCTTATCACGAGGGAGACTCCAGGAGTTGAAGAGGTGACATGGCTGTTCGATCCGGCAGTGCTGGTAGATGAAGATCACAGGGCTTATATCTATTTCGGGGGTGGAATTCCGGAAGGAAAAGCACAGAGGCCCGACACGGCAAGAGTGATGCGATTGGGAGAGGATATGACCAGTGTAATAGGCCGTGCCAAGGTTATTCCTGCACCATACATGTTTGAGGATGCAGGCATACATAAATTTAACAATACCTACTACTTTACGTACTGCTCAAACTTCTATGAGGGTGACCGACCAGAGAGCAGTCCTCCGCCAGGAGAGATTGCTTATATGACAAGCAGCCAGCCGATGGGACCCTGGACGTACAGAGGATGCATTCTCAAAAATCCGGGGCACTTCTTTGGTGTTGGCGGTAACAATCATCATGCCATATTTCAATTTGCGGATTACTGGTACATTGCCTATCACGCACAGACGTTATCCCAAGCCATGGATGCTCCCGAAGGCTATCGTTCCACACATCTGAATCGAATTAACTTCGACACGGTTGATGGGCACATTCATGAGGTATGCGCAGATGTTCAGGGGGTTGATCAGGTGAAATTCTTCTATCCTTATGAGGGAGTAACTGCGGCGACCATGGGATGGAGTGCAGGAGTGAAGACCGAGAAATTAAACTTGCATGACTCTGTATCTTCCACTGAATCGGAAGTTGTAATTACAGCAAATATGGGAAGTGGCAGCTGGATCGCTTTATCGAAGGTTGATTTTGGTCATGAAGGGGCAGCAAGCTTTTCAGCAACGATATCCAATGGCGGGGGTGATGGGGTGATCGAACTTCGTCTGGATCAACCTGACGGACAATTCATCGGACAGCTTCTCGTCGAGGGATCCGATGTAAACCATCCGTGGCTGGATTATACGACCTCCGTTTCAGATGCCCAGGGTGTTCATGATTTATATTTTGTAGTTCATGGAAGTGAGAGCGGAAAGCCGGACATCAGCATCAGACAATGGAAATTTGAAACAGGTAAACCTTAGCATGTCCCTACTGCGCCGGAGAAGAGCCCCTGCGCAGTAATTTTGTTGCCAAATGGTGAATTTTGCAAGTGTATTATGATGGAGAAGTGATGGACTTACGATAAGCACGTGGTGTACAACCGACCATTTGCCTGAATTGCCTGGAGAAATGCTCCACATTCCGATAACCACAAAGCTCACTGATGTCTGAGATTCTGGATTGACCATGGATAAGTCTTTCTTTGGCAAGGCGAATTCTGGATTGGATTACATCTTCCATACATGAGATGCCAAATGTAGTTTTGTATAACGATTGCAGATAGCCTGGACTAAGATGAACACAATCAGCCATGACAGTAACGCTCCATTCTTGGCCCGGATTATGGTTAATGCTCTTGCGAAGATCTAGAAGATCCTGATAATGCGGCGTGTTAACGGCGGTCTGAGAGGCTTCGAGAAGCTTGTTAAACATAATTCGAAACAAATAATCAATAGAGAGCTCACGGTAATCACACGAAAGAAAATTTTCGGTAGCCAGCAATTGAAATAATTGATGACAATAGCCGGGGTCCGGAAGAGGGATGGGTGTGCCCAGCGGAAGAGCAGTCTCCAGTACATACGATTCATCCGAGAGAAATCGTACCCAATCATTTATGTATTGATCCGAGCACGCACGATACATGATTTTCTGATGAGGAGGATAAAGGACGGCACAATTGGCAGGATACGCTTTTATCTCGCCATTCACCCAGAATTCCGCCGGAGTCTGTGTGAGAATGAGGAGCCAGAAATCATGCCCATCCGGTATGTCATAAATGAAGTCTCCCGGGTGAGCGGCATCGTAACCGACATAGAAAATCGTATTCATATCATTCTCCAATCTTAGAATAGATCAATTTTGCGGTAGCATATATCATTCTTTGTGATGCACTTCTATTTTATAATTTTAAGGGAAAACCGTTGGAAAATCATTAATTAACAAACGAATTGCTAAGGATCGAAATCGTTGGTTAAGTCTTTGAAATGATCAATAAAAGGGGAGAAAGAACATGATGTATGCTAACCCGATTATTTGGGCTGATTATCCGGATCTGGATGTGATTCGTGTTGATGACACCTATTATATGGTCAGTACAACAATGCACATGATGCCAGGCTGTGTCATTCTGCGCTCCTATGACTTGGTCCATTGGGAAACCGCTGCTTATGTGTACGATAGACTGGATGATACACCTGCCCAGTGTTTGGAGGAAGGCAAACAGATATACGGCAAAGGCATGTGGGCTGCCTCGCTTCGACATCACCAGGACACGTTCTACGTCATTTTTGTTGCCAATGATACCTATAAGACTTACCTGTACACTGCCAAATCCATATCCGGTCCCTGGAAGAAGCATAATGTTGAAGGCTTTTATCATGATTGCTCTTTGTTTTTCGATGACGATAGTCGAATCTACCTGGTTCATGGTAATGCCGAGATTTATTTGACAGAGCTAAGCTCTGATCTGTCCGGGCCCGAACCCGGCGGAGTACAGCGCATGATTGTTAAAGACAGACAGCCTTATTTCCTCGGCTATGAAGGTGCCCATTTCTACAAAATCAACGGGAAATATTATGTGTTTTTAATCCATATTTCCAAAGCTTTGGGGAGAAGAACGCAGGCGTACTATATGGCCGATTCGCTGGAGAGTGAGTTTATTGGCGGTGAAGTATTTAATGATGATATGGGTTATTTTAATGCTGGGGTAGCCCAGGGAGGAATCGTGGATACACCGGATGGTGACTGGTATGCCATGCTTTTCCAGGATCATGGTGCCATCGGACGCATTCCTGTTCTGGTTCCGCTGCATTTCGAAAATGATATTCCGGTGTTTGCCAAGCAAGCCCCGAATCCAATCCTGATCCCGAGCACGAGACCGGATTATACATATAAACCCCTGGTTGGGAGCGACTCTTTTTATTATGAACCGGACGAAGACGGAAGGGTACGCCTGAACGATTTTTGGCAATGGAACCATACCCCCAACGATGACCTCTGGTCTGTTACCGACAAACCGGGAGTTTATCGCATGCAATCCGGGGATATTCGTCCAAACCTGACGTTTGCCGTTAATACACTGACGCAGCGTGCAATGGGTCCCGCCTGTGAAATGATCGTTACACTGGATGGAAGCAGACTGAAGGACGGCGATTACGCAGGCTTGTGTTTTCTGATTGGCACCTATGGTATGATCGCGCTCACGAAAAATGAAGGACAGTTTTACCTGGTCATGCTGGCAAGAACCAGTGAAGATGCATCCATTTTTGGTAATCTGGTTGATGCAGAGCCAGCTACCGAATATGCGAGAATACCGATAGAAGAATCAGTGGTTACGCTTAAGGCCATCGGGAATTTCGTGGACAATCAGGACGAGTGTTCATTCTTTTATCTGGAGGGAGCGAGGTGGAAGCCGCTTGGGATCACCCACAAAATGTTTTATAAATTGGATCACTTTATGGGCTGCCGGATCGGATTGTTCTTATATTCAACGAAAATGATCGGGGGACAGCTAATTTTTCGAATTTTAAATATCAGGTGATGCTCACGGATGAACAGGATTGAATAGATTGAACAGGATTGTTTGAATGGATTCGTAGCGTAGAGTATGGAAAGGAGTCGCCCAATCGGCGGCTTCTTTCATAATATTTTCAACCGAATCGGGGTGAATCATATGCGCATCACTGTGTTAACCAAAACAAAATTAATCGTGATTCTACTGCTCAGCGCATGTATACCAACAGGGCATACTCGCGGATATTCGGAACAAGATATGGTGGAGATGAAGGTGCAGGCAGCAGACAACCATCCGAACTTTGGGGAATACAGCTCTCCGGTGCAAGTCTCTTTTGTCAGAGAAGCAGGTGACGATCTGGATCAAATGATCAGCGAGCTTCCCGGGGAGACGTTGTTGGACAATCGCTGGACCCGACTGTACGAACAGAAGCTGGGGATTCAGCTGCACTATGATTGGATCGCCAAAGGAGATGTATTCGGGCAGAAGCTGGGTGTCTCCCTTGCTGCCGGTCGTATTCCTGACATCGTAAGAGTAAATCCGTATCAGCTAAGACAGTTGAGCAATGCAGGATTGATTCAGGATCTGTCCGATGTATACCAAACCTATGCCTCTCCGTTAACGAAGAGCATATTGGAGGCAGAAGGAAATGGTCCGTTTGAAGCGGCAACCATTGATGGCAAACTGATGGCGATACCTGAAACGGCATCCTCCATCGAAACAGCCCAGTACTTGTGGATCAGAACGGATTGGCTTGAACGCCTGCAACTTCATCCGCCTGTAACAATGGAAGACGTGCTTGAAATTTCGAGAGCGTTTACAGAGAGAGATCCCGACGGTAACGGTCAACGGGATACGTATGGACTTGCCCTAACGAATCATTTGTGGGACCCGGTCATGGGAACTGCCGGCCTGATGGCCGGGTATGACGCATATCCGAATATTTGGATTAAGGGTGCGGATGGCAAGCTGGTATACGGAGGCATACAGCCCGAAGTTCGCAAAGCGCTGCAAGTTTTGCAAAACATGTACCTGGAGGGCCAGATTGACCCCGATTTCAGCTATAAAAAGGAACAAATGAAGCACGCCTGATCCAGAACGGAAAAATCGGCCTGCTTTATGGCGAACAATGGACTCCTTTTATGATCCAGTCAAGTCGGGAGAACGATCCAAAAGCCGAATGGCAGGCTTTTCCCATCACAGCAGCATCCGGCAGATTGGCCAAGGTACCCCTTCGCACCAATACCTGGCAGTACTTCGCCGTTAGAAAAGACTATCCTCATCCTGAGGTCATTATGAAGCTCATGAATCTGCATTTGGAGACGAACTGGGGCGAGCAGGCTCAGTACGAAACATACTACAATGACGATTCCAAGGCAGTGTGGATGCTCTCGCCGGTCACTCCTTTTCCGGGAACCAAAAATCTGGATGCCTATCGCCAAATTCAGGAAGCAAGCCGTTCCGGAGATCTGTCCGTACTTCAGGAGGAAGCATCGGCAATTCAGAAGAGAATTGAAGCTTATATCAAGGAGGGCGTGGAAAGCGGTTGGGGCTGGAATCAGACCTATGGACCGTCTGGAGCGTTCAGCATAGCGGATGGTTATGAAAGGAATAGACAGCTTCTGTACGATCAATTCACGGGTGGCATTACCGAAACGATGGTCGACCGGCAGATGATACTGAATGATCTCCAGCTTGAAGCCTACCTGAATATTATTCTTGGCAGACCCATTGAAGAGTTCGATCAGTTTGTGAAGGATTGGCGAAAATTAGGCGGAGATCAGATCACAACGGAGGTTAATGCGTGGTTTATTTCAAAAACGGCACTGGAGCAATGAATCGTTTCTCTAGGGCGCATGTAACCCCGAAAGCATCTCAAATGCTGGAGGGGATCAATTGATTAAATTCCCGGCCCAATCCTGGCGCAGCAGCATCTTCGCCCGGCTGATCGTGACTTATCTGATTTTTGTTCTTCCATTAATTCTGCTGGGAATATATTTGTACAACTGGAGTTATGACAATGCCAGACAGGAGATATCGTCGTCAACAGAAAGGCGGCTTGTCGGTTATCTCGATGAGTTGAATCGGGAAATGGAATGGATGGAGCTGCAGCAGTTTGACATTGTGGAAGACAGGAAGCTCAACAGGCTTGCCATTCTATGGGAGATGATGGATCAGGTGGATCGCCGAGATACACTCCATTATCTGTCCGAACGGCTTGCCACGTTCAAGAATAGCAGTGTTTACATCAAAAATGTTCATGTGCATATTCGCACGATTGGTAAAAGCATTTCCGCCACTCATGGGATTGATGATTACAACAGTGATTCCTATAACTATTTCAGTTCAGGTGTGCAGGGAAAAGGAAATCGTTTTGTGGTGAAAAAGGATGAAATGAACCTGAGTGCCGTAAGGTTGAGCGGTAAAAAGGAGAGGCTCCGCTATTTGTAGTGCAGGTCGAGCTAGATACGGAACAATTTCAAAATGCACTGACCCAGCTTAACCTGTATCCTGACAGCGGTTCGTTTCTGATGGAAGAGCAAACGGGCCATATCATTACAGACCTTTCGCAGCGTGATTTTATTCTTCAGGCTTATCGGGATCACATCATTAAAGGTGACCATGGTGCATTTCAGGTAAAGGTGGATGGCACACGCTATTATGTCAGTCAGAGCCGGTTGGAATCACTGGGTTTGTCTGTAGCGATGTATTTGCCGGAAAAGAGTGTGAAAAGACCACTAAGCAAGTTCTACCACTGGGCATGGCTGTTTGCAATGACATCGTTTGTGGCAATAACGGCCTTTCTCTATTCAGGCTATAGGCTCATCCACATTCCTCTGCTTCTGCTCGTGAAGAGATTTAAGAAAATGGAGACCGGGGTACTGGACATCCCCATTGTGCATAAGCAAAAGGATGAGTTTGGCTTCCTGTATAGTCGATTTAATCAGATGCTTGAAAGGCTTCAGCTGCTAATTGATCGGGATTTCAAAAAAACAATGATGATGCAGCGTGCCGAATTGAAGCAGCTCCAGTCCCAGATTAATCCCCATTTTTTATATAACAGCTTTTTTATTCTCAATTCACTTGCAAGAACAGGGGATACGGAGCGCATTGAACAATTCACCCACATGCTTGGCGAATATTTCAGATTTATTACCCGTAACGAAACTGATCAGGTCAGGCTGGAAGAGGAGGCAGCTCATTCACGTATTTATACCGAAATTCAGAAGCTGCGGTTTTCCAGACGCATACAGGCAGACTTCGGTGATATGCCCGCGGCGATGGAGCGCATTTGTGTTCCCCGATTGATCATACAGCCCATTATCGAGAATGCGTATGAGCACAGTCTGGAAAAAATGACCGATCAGGGTATGCTGCGAGTGCGGTTTGGCATCAAGGATAATGTCGCAGAGATTAGTGTGGAAGACAATGGCCATGAATTGGAGGATCATCATATTGAAGCACTTCAACACAGTTTGCTTGAAAAAAGTGACTCGCATGAAATGACGGGTATGATGAATATTCATCGACGTCTGGTACTGACATATGGGGAAAAAAGCGGCCTGTTTTTGACGAGAAGTGAACTGTCGGGGTTAAAGGTCACAATCCGAATTCATTTGGAAGGAAGGGAAGACGGATGTATCGACTTTTGATTGTGGATGATGAGGAAATTATTACGGACGCTCTTTATGAAACCTTTGCAAGATATATGCCTGATTGCCTTGACGTATGCAGAGCTTACTCAGCGAGTGAGGCATTAGCCTGGATGGAACGCTCAAGAATTGATATCGTGTTAACTGACATTCGCATGCCTGGCATGAACGGTCTTGAGCTAACAGAGCAGGTTCAGGCTTATTGGGCGCATTGTCGTGTTATTTTCCTAACGGGTTACAGCGACTTTAACTATGCTTACCAGGCTTTTCAGATGCAAAATGTCCGTTATTTGCTCAAAACGGAAGGGTACGACAAGATTTTGGCTGTGGTGGGAGAAGTAGTGGAAGAGATTCGACAGAGTCAGCACATGCACAAGCTGCTGGAGAAAACATACGAGGTTACCTGTCAGCTGGCAGTGTTACAGCAGGAGGAGTATCTGCGAAATCTATTGCAGAACGGGACTGCATATGCAGGTTCTGAGATCGACATCCAGAATCAGTTGGATCAATGGGGCATTGGACTGCGTGCTTCTTCTCCCGTTTATGTTGTGCTTGGCCGAATGACTTACAGGGAGAAGCTCTCCATTCGGAACGCGCTCAGCTTCAGAAATCTGCCCGAATGATCGGTTCTGCTGTAATGGAGGAGCAGACTATTCCTAGTAGCGTGCTGGACCATTATGGGGATATGGTGTGGCTTATTCAGCCTAAGCAGTTGGAATTGGAACCAGACAGTTCCCTTGTTCGGTATCTGGAGGGTACATTGGAATGGGTGCAGGAGGCATGCATGACTTCACTTGACATATCCGTGGTCTTTGCATTGGCTGGGAAAAGCTGTCACTGGTCCGAAATTCCCCGGCAATACGAGAGGTTGAGGCAACTGCACTGGATGAAAATTGGCGATGGCATATCCATGGTACTTCGGGATTACGATGAGGTGCTTCCGAATCAGGGACAGAGGGAGTTTACACGTATCAGCAACCGAATCGAAGTGATGTCAGGGTATTTGGAGACAGGGAAAATCCAGCAATTTTACGAAGTGTTTGAGGCTTTGGCCAATGAACTGATTCATGAGGATGTGACTATGGAGAGGGCCATGGAAACCTACTATAATCTGGCGCTTCATCTGTATTCGACCATCAATCGATGGGGTCTGCATCAGGATATACCCGATCAGCGCAGGCTTTTACATCTCCACGAGTATACTTGCATGAAGGATGCGGTGCAGTTTCTGTATCAGGCAGCCGACCAATTGGTGCGCTTCAAGAGCTCGAATGAACAGGAACGGGCAAATGCCGTGATTCATTCCCTGTGCACTTACGTCACGGAGCATCTGGAAGAAGATCTTTCGCTTGTAAGATTGGCCGAGCTTTATCATTTCAATCCATCGTATCTGTCCCGTTTCTTCAAGCAGGAAATGGGAATCAACCTCTCCGAATTCATTGACGAGCTGAGAATCAGGCGGGCAAAAGAGCTGCTTCGAAATGCCGATCTGATGGTTCGGGAGGTTGCACTGCAGGTCGGGTATGAGTCAGCCCATTCATTCACTCGTTTTTTCAAAAAGGCGACAGGTATGACACCTCAGGAATTCAGAGAATCTCTATTGGTTCGTTAAAGCGAAAATGAAGAGAAGCAAGGCTGCAGGAGCGAGTGCCCTATGGCCTTGCTTCTCTTTTGCCTTAACGGATACTGAAGTGCTTCTAAACTAAGCAGTGAATGCTTTTTGTTTTCGATAAGCATTGGGACTTACGCCTGCGTATGCCCTGAATTTTTTATAAAACCAGTCCGTATCCATATATCCTATCTCCACTGAAATTTCATAGATCCGCAAATCGGTGGTCGTCAGCAGTAGTTTGGCTTTTTCCATTCGCTGCTGAAGCAGGTAATCATTGAAGGAGATTTTCTCTTCCATTTTAAATTTCTGTCCAAGGTATGCGTAGTTAAAATGAACCATATCGGAAATTTTCTTCAACGTGATGTCACTGCTGAGATGATCGAGGACATAAGCTTTGATCATCTGGATGACCTGGGCGGAATGCACCTGTTTACCCTCAAGCTGAATGATCGACCTTAAGGAGTACAGATTCCGCTTGGGTTGTTCAGGTTCCAGCTTGGTCTGGAGCCTGTCAAGACTATGGAGGAGCGCAGATGCGTTGAGTCTTCCAGGCAGATAATCACTTACTTGATAAGCTAAAGCTTTGCGGACAAGCTGGAACTGATCATTGCCTCCCATAATAAGAATCGGAATCTGGCTTATTTTTCGAATATAGTGACAAACCCATAAACCTGCAGCCGCATATCCTCCGGTACTTACGAGCACCACAGCAAATTGCTGCTCGGACAATGCCGATAACGCGGTACGGGTGCAAACAACTCGTTCTCCTATGGCATAATCGGAGTTGCTGCGACGCAGCAGCTGGTGCAATTCCCCGAACACGTAACGACTGAAATCCACAAGCAGAATGTTATGCATGAGCAATCCCTCGCTTTCAATTGTTATAAACCGAATCCACAGCACATCGAGAGCTGAATGACAGATGTCTACATTCCATTAATTCCATTATGAGAAACAAAGAAAGCGCATACAATGTGCATTTGTTTGCTGAGGGAGCATTTATTTACCAATTACATAGGAAAATGCTTCAATTTGGATTCGAATGGCCCAAACCTATAGTTTGACCGGGTAAATACCTTTATTTTCACAGGTTGTTTGCGCTTTCATTCGAAGGCTACACTTTGATGGCAAACCGAAAAACCACATTCAGGGGGACAACAATGAGAAAAAACATGTTCATGCTGATGAGTCTGGTCCTTGCAGTCATGCTGTTGCTGAGTGCTTGCAGCTCTGGCTCCAGCGCTCAGACAGAGCCGGAAACGAAGGCACCGCAGGAGGAGCAGGCTGCAAATGAAACAGAACCAAAGAATGAGAACTCTACACCAGAAATGGATTTTGACATGGGGGAAGAACGATCAAGGTCGTTGCCTGGTGGGATATGGAAATGACCGATAGCAATCCGGACAACATTCAGCGAATCGAGAACCTGGAGGCGCTGAAGAAAAAGCATAACTTTGACATCGAATATATTTCAATTGATTTTGGTGAGTACCAGGAAAAGGTCGTAGCCTCCCTGATGGCAGGAGAACCGCTTGGTGATATTGTACGGCTGGGCAAAAGCTACGCTATCCCCGCACTCACCAAGCAAGATTTGTTATGGCCAGTGGATGAGTATACCAAAAACGATAAAGTGTTTAACCAGAAAACAACGAACCAATACATGCAGTATGAAGGTCGGGGATATGGCTTCACAGAGGACCAATCTTCATTCATAAGCGGTATTTTCTATAATCGCACACTCATGCAGGAACTGGGTATGAAGCCGTTACAGGAATACGTGGACGAAGATCAATGGAGCTGGGATACGTTCATTGAAGTTGCCAAAAAGGCGAACAAGGATCGCAATAACGATGGCAAACTCGATACCTGGGGTTTGGCACAAAGAGGGCTGCTTGAACCTGTGCTGTACTCCAACGAGGCCTCGCTGACCAAGGGTGACAAGCAAAACCTGGATGATCCAAAAACAAAAGAAGCGCTGAAATTCGTGTCCAGAATGGCTACGGAGAAAGTGGGAAGAGCTTCGGAAGGCGGCGACTGGACCGAACCGGCTACCTTCTTTCGGCAAGGCAATACGTTGATGTATTCCGGCGCCATGTACGAGATTGAAGGAATTAAGACAGATATGCAGGATTATGATATCGGCTTCCTTCCGTTCCCGAAAGGACCAAGTGCGACCGCCTACCACTCCGGTGAATCGCAATATCAGGCACTTACCATTCCGAAAGCTGTCGAAAATCCGGAACAACTGATGTACATCTGGGAAAAAATCAACGAGATTGACTCCATCTACGATTACCCTAGTCAGTCTACCCTGGAGACTCACCTGACGGACGAAGCCGATATTGAAAATGCAAAAACGGTTGCCGAGGGCATGCTGGTGCTGGACCATAATACGTTCCCATCTCTGCCGTTCTGGGATTTTAACGGTGAGCTGGTCGATGGTGTTTCCGTTTCCACCGTTATCGAAAAATATAAAGCACCCTTCCAGGCAGCCATCAGTGAGGTATACAAATGAGTCATTTGCTACATCCAATGGATGCAAAATGCTGAAATAAAAGGGGGACATATGGGAACATGCGGTCACGAAAGAAAAGGGACTAATTGTGCTGCTCGCCTTTGCCATGATCTTCTCCTTATTGAGTCTGTACCCTACGCGAGATCGCGGTCCGGGCATTGCACAGGCGTACGAGGACTTTGAAGCGGTGTCGGGTACAGCTGATTCCCGCAGCTATGAGCACTACATCTCCACTCTCTCAAACACAGATACACCTGATCAGATTATACGAATTGAAGGGGAAGCTTTCCTGCAGGCTGCGGACGGGGAGTTTGAGGTTATTGATGGCTACGCAGGGCTGGACGGAAAGGCGGTAGTCACACCTGAGTCTGGCACCATTAGTTGGAATGTTCCTGTGCAGGCCAGTGGTTTATACCAACTACGCATTCATTATTATCCAGTGGCAGGCAAAAGCTCCGCGATTGAACGGAAGCTGGAGCTGAATGGAGAGGTTCCTTTCAGAGGAGCGGATGTGCTGCTTTTTGACCGGGTATGGGGGAATCGCGAGGACACGATACGAAGGGACGATCGCGGTAATGATCTCAGACCCGGCAGGTCGAAACACCAGCTTGGCAGCTTGCCTCCTTCAAGGACAGCGCAGGTTATTTCGAAGAGCCCTATCAGTTTTATTTTGAAAAGGGCAACCAGCAGCTGTCGCTAACCTCGCTGCGCGAAAGTATGGCGATCGATTATATCGAGCTATATCAGGAAGAGAGTATCCCTGCTTACGAAGAGCTTCAGGCTGCTTATGAATCGGCGGGCTTGAAGCCGGCTGAGCCCGTCATGCTCAAGCTGCAGGGAGAACAGGCAGTGAGCAAATCCTCACCAACCCTAGCTCCCATCTCGGATCGCTCAAGCCCGTCTCTTGAACCATATGACGTCTCAAAGATCCGTATCAACGCCATTGGAGGCCTCAACTGGAAGCTTCCTGGGGAATGGATCGAATGGGATGTGGATGTACCGGCTGATGGCCTGTACCAAATTGCACTCAAAGTGAAGCAGGATCAGCTTCGCGGCGTGTATGCCACACGGAGTCTGATGATCGACGGTAAAGTTCCATTCAAGGAAATGGAGCGTATTCGCTTCAACTACAGCCCTGATTGGCAGACGCGGGTGCTGGGCACAAGTGAAAGTGAACCTTATCTGTTTCACTTGAAAAAAGGAACGCACCGTTTGCGAATGACCGTTACGCTGGGGATATTGCCCCACTACTGCGAACGGTGGAATCCAGCGTGCTGGAGCTAAATGAAATGTATCGCAAAATTTTGATGATTACATCCAACAAGCCTGATCCGCTCAGGGATTATCAGTTGGAGCAGCGCATTCCTGAGATGACGGAAGTATTCAAGCGGCAGGCTGACATTCTCCGTTCTGTTGCGGATTATTTGGAGAAGGCAACTGGTGAACAGAGTGACAAGGTAGCCGTATTACACGCCATGGTTGTTCAACTGGAGGATATGGCGGCAAGGCCGGAGACGGTTCCGAAACGTCTGGATACCTTCAAGATCAATGTGGGCGGGCTGGGAACATGGATTTTGTCTGTCCGTGAACAGCCTATAGCACTGGATTATCTGCTGGTGTCCTCGCCTAATCATGAGCTGCCCAATGCTGAGGCTAACCTTTTACAGCAGATGAAGCACGAAGTGGGAGCCTACGTCGCTTCCTATACAGAGGATTACGACAGTATTGGCAATATGAAGCAGACTACGAATTCCATTACCGTGTGGATTACTACCGGACGCGACCAGGCTCAGGTTTTGAAAAGCCTGATTGATGATTCCTTTACTCCTGAAACTGATATTTCAGTCCAGCTGCGTCTCGTTCCGCCCAATATTTTGCTGCCTGCTACACTCGCTGGAGAAGGGCCGGATGTAGCCATGCAGATGGGCGAAGATATTCCCGTCAATTACGCCATGCGGAATGCGGCGGCTGATCTGAGCGGCTTCCTGGACTTTGATAAGGTTGCGGAGAGGTTCCGCGAGAGTGGACTGACGCCGTACCGATTCAACAACGGCGTGTATGCCCTGCCGGAGCAGCAGCATTTTCCAATGCTGTTTTATCGGAAAGATATTTTGAATGAACTTGGTCTGGAGCCACCTCAAACATGGCAGGACGTTTATAATGCCATCTCGGTATTGCAAAAACATAATATGGAGTTTTACCTGCCTATCGAGGATGCGACGAACAATGCCAACATGATACCGAACGCAACGTTTGCTATGTTGCTTTATCAGAACAATGGCGAATTTTACGCGGAAGATCAGAAGGCAAGTGAGCTGAATTCAGAGATTTCCATGGATGCGTTCAAGCGGTGGACCCAATTCTATACCAATTACAAATTCCCGCTTAAAGCCGATTTTCCCAACCGCTTCCGCACCGGAGAGATGCCAATTGGAATTGCGGACTACACAACCTACAACATGCTAACCGTCATGGCGCCGGAAATTCGCAATCTGTGGGATTTTACAATCGTACCTGGCACGGAGCTGGAAGACGGTCCGTAAGGCATGAGGTGGCAAGTGCCACAAGTGCGGTCATGATGCTGGAAAATGCCAAAAACAAGGATGCTGCCTGGATGTTCATGAAATGGTGGACTGACAAGCAGACCCAGATTGAATACGGCAGGGAAATGGAAGGCCTGATGGGCGCTGCGGCTCGTTATCCGACCGCCAATATCGAAGCACTGGAGCAGCTGCCTTGGCCTGTTAAGGATTACCAAAACCTGGAGAAGCAATGGGAGTGGGTGCAAGGCATTCCACAAGTTCCCGGTGGATATTTTACAGGCCGACACC
Organism: Paenibacillus sp. 1A_MP2; assembly: GCF_052244825.1. Taxonomy (NCBI): domain Bacteria; kingdom Bacillati; phylum Bacillota; class Bacilli; order Caryophanales; family Paenibacillaceae; genus Paenibacillus; species Paenibacillus sp. 1A_MP2. The sequence continues at coordinate 3,585,326 of NZ_JBQQCS010000001.1, forward strand.
TGGACAACGCGTTCCGCAAAGTGGTCAACGCGAATGAGAACCCGCGCGAGGCCTTGTCAGACTATGTTCTGTATATCAACGATGAGATCGAACTCAAGCGAAAGGAATTCAATCTGAAGTAGAGGAAGGGAGGGTAACGGTTGCACGCAGAAACCACCAAGGCATCGACTGCTCCTGCCATTCACGCAAGACAGGACAGTCGGTGGTCCCTTATGAAACGGGATTTGTATCAAAGCAGACACTATTACGTTCTAATGGCACCGTTTATGCTGATCTTTTTCATGTTTACTGTCATTCCGGTAGGTATCTCGCTGGGACTCAGTTTTTTCCACTTCAATATGCTGGAGCTCCCTCGATTTATTGGCTGGCAAAATTACTCGCGCCTGTTTCTGAATGACGATGTTTTTTTGATTGCGCTTAAAAATACGCTGCTGTTTGCCGTTATTACGGGGCCTGTCAGCTATATTGCCTGCTTTTTATTTGCATGGATTATCAATGAGCTGTCCCCGAAGATCCGTGCAGTCATGACACTGGTATTCTATGCGCCTTCCATTTCAGGAAACGTTTTTTTCATCTGGTTAATCGTGTTCTCCGGAGACAGCTATGGGTATATGAACGGCTTTCTCATGCGCCTTGGCGTTATTCTGGAACCGATCCAGTGGCTTTCGAATGAGAAGTACGTGCTGGCAATTGTCATCCTCGTACAGTTGTGGCTCAGTCTCGGCACGAGCTTCCTGGCTTTCATTGCGGGTCTGCAAACGATTGACCGTTCTCTGGTCGAAGCGGGTACGGTGGACGGTATCAAAAACCGTTGGCAGGAGCTTTGGTATATTACGCTGCCTTCGATGAGACCACAGCTCATGTTTGGGGCGGTCATGCAAATTACAGCCTCGTTCGCTGTGGCCGAAATCTCCATCGCACTGGCCGGTTTTCCGAGCGTTAACTATGCAGCGCATACCGTTGTAACCCACTTGATGGACTTCGGCACCATTCGGTTTGAGATGGGCTATGCGTCCGCGATCGCAACTGTTTTGTTCGCCCTGATGCTGGGAACGAACATACTGACGCAAAAAATGCTGAGAAAGATAGGTGAATGACAATGACCAGCAAGGTACGTGCCGTTTTTGGCATGCCGAGAAGACTCAACCGGTCATTTTCCGTCAGCCTGATGCTGTTTGCGCTGCTGGCGCTGTTCGGGTCATTCATGGTATTGCCGCTGATCTACACGGTTAACAATGCCTTCAAACCGCTTGATGAGCTGTTTATATTTCCGCCACGCTTTTGGGTAAACAATCCGACGATGGAAAATTTCTCGGATCTGATCAATCTGATGGGTAATTCCTGGGTTCCTTTATCCCGGTATATTGCCAATACACTGTTGATTACGCTGCTCGGAACGGCGGGCCATATCCTGTTGGCCTCCGCGGCGGCATACCCGCTGGCTAAATATCGGTTTCCCGGCTCGAATGTGCTGTTTACCATCGTCATCCTGTCGCTGATGTTCTCACCACACGTCACGGCGATTCCAAACTACATGGTGATGTCCTGGCTTGGATGGATCAACACACATGCATCCATCATTGTGCCTTCTCTCGCATTTTCCCTTGGGCTCTTCCTGATGAAGCAGTTTATGGAACAGATCCCCGATGCGCTGCTGGAGGCCGCCAAAATCGACGGGGCAAATGAATATCGTATATTTTGGAGCATCGTGATGCCTAACGTGAAGCCAGCCTGGCTGACGCTTATGATTTTACAATTTCCGGCCCTATGGGGAACAGACGGCGGAAGCTTCATTTACAGTGAAAATCTGAAAACGCTGCATTATGCGCTTAGTCAGATTATCCAGGGGGGGATTGCCCGAGCAGGTGTCGGTGCTGCAGTGGCACTGCTGCTTATGATCGTGCCAATCACGCTGTTTATCATCTCCCAGAGCAGTGTCATGCAGACGATGGCAACTTCCGGTATGAAAGAGTAGAAGGGGGGCAGCAACATATTGAAAAGCATGTGGAAAAGATGCGGATGGCTCACCATGGCTCTTGCCTGCCTCCTGTACTTGGGGAATGCGGCGTCAATAGCTTACGCCGACGGACAGACGAATGCGTACAATTATTCGTACTGGGGAGAGGCGGTTCGTTCTCCTGCCGCATATGAGGCGACAACAATCATTACAGGCACGGGGCTGAAGATTGACGCATTCAAAGAACCGACTGACATGCACGTTACGGCTGATGAGCGAATTTACGTGCTGGATTCGGGCAACAGCCGAATCGTTGAGCTGGATCGGGATTTTAATCTGACACGAATTATCGATTCATTTGATCATGATGGACAGAAGGATCACTTCAAACATCCGCAAGGATTATACGTTTCGGACAACGGCCAACTGCTCATCGCCGATTCGGATAATCAACGGATTGTTCATCTGAATGAGCAGGGGCAATTGATTAAAATGGTAGACCTGCCTCAATCCGACCTCCTGAAGGAAGATTTCCAATTCAGACCCATACGGGTTGTTATGGATAAAGGAGAGCGGATCTATGTCATGGCGGAAGGTGTCTTCGACGGTTTCATGGAGTTTAATTCCGACGGTTCATTTGCCTCGTTTATCGGCGCTAACAGAGTTTCGGTTGATCCGGTGGAATATCTATGGAAAAGATTCGCCACTCGTCAGCAGCGCAGTCAGATGGTCATGTTCACACCAACCGAGTTTACGAATATGGACATTGACGAGGAGGGCTTCATTTATGCAACCAGTGGTGACCAGACCGGACTCCCGATCAAGAAACTGAATGCACAGGGCGTGGATATTCTAAGAAGGGAAGGATACTATCCGCCCCAGGGTGACTTGTTGTACAGCAATGAGAAAGGGCCTTCACGGATGATTGATGTCGATGTCGGGGACAGCGATATGTATTCCGTGCTTGATGCCAATATGGGTCGGATTTTCACCTATAACGGGGACGGATATTTGCTTCACATGTTTGGAGGTATCGGCAATCGGCTGGGGCAATTTAATACGCCTGTTTCTCTGGAGCATGCCGGGGATCGGATGCTGGTGTTGGACAAAGCACTTGGAGAAATCACCGTATTTCAAACCACTGAATACGGGCGTACGCTTCATGAGGCAGTACGCAGTTATTTCAATGGGGACGAGGAAGGATCTGCGAAGCAATTTGCCAAAGCTGCAGACATGAATGCGAATCTGGAATATGCCTACGCAGGTATCGGAAAAGCGCTGTTGCGGCAGAAGGATTATGCCGAATCTACGCAATACTTTAAGCGAAGCATGGAACGAGAAGGGTATTCCAAAGCGTTTCTTCTGTATCGAAAAGACCTGCTCCGCGAGCATTTCTCATGGATAATGACCGGGCTGATTCTGGTTGCTGCCGGGCTGGTAGCCATAACCATCGTTCGCAGACAGAGAAAGGGGACAACGAATGCAGGTATCAAGTAGACAATGGGTTCGATATCCGCTGCATCTTATTTTTCACCCGTTTGACGGCTATTGGGAGCTGAAATACGAGCGGAATCAGAGAACAACGCTGATGATTGCGTTGGTCATACTGGGATTGCTGGCGATCACGACGATCCTTCAGGCACAATATAGCGGGTTCCTGGTCAATTATAACAATCCGAAACGGTTGAACAGTCTGCTGGAAATGGTCTATGTCATTGTTCCGGTATTGTTCTGGTGTACAGCGAATTGGTCTTTAACCACACTCATGGACGGTGAAGGCAAATTCTCGGAAATCTTCATGTCCACCTGTTTCGCATTGGTTCCACTAATTCTGATTCAGTTTCCGTGGATTTGGCTCAGCCTAATGATTTCGGGGCAGGAAACGGCCTTTTATTATTTTTTCAACCTGGCTGCAACAGCTTGGACGGTATATCTGTTATTTGTGGGCAATATGACTGTGCATCAGTATTCGCCGGGCAAAACGGTGCTTACCATGCTTTTGACGCTGGTTGCCATGGCCTTCATGGCATTTCTCTGCCTACTGTTCTTCAGTCTGGTGCAGCAGATTGTGTCCTTTGCAGCCACCATCTATCAGGAACTTGTACTCCGGGGCTAAGGAAGGAGAATGGAGATGATTTTGTACGTGGCCAAAAAAATGATCGTGATCCTGCTCGTATTCATCCTGTTTCTTGGCGGCTGTCAGTCAGACTCTACGCCTGTAACTACGTTGTCGGCAAATGCGGATGAACAAGCAGAAGTGCCTGTGCTGCCGCCTGGTCAGAAGCTGGCCTCATCCTTCAGTGATGCCCGTCTGCCAGACATGCTCGGGCTTGCCCAGAATAATGAGCTGCAGCTACTCATCCAGGAGGATACAGCCGAGATTGCGGTGATTCACAAGCAAAGCGGGCAGATCTGGCGCAGCAATCCGGAAGATCGGAAGATCGATTCGCTTGCGTCGGGAATCAATAAGGATCTGCTGTCTGCGCAGTCCAAGCTGAGCTTCTATAACAGTCTGGGTCAGAGCAGCTCGGTCAATTCCTATACGGATAGCGTAGCTCACCAGCAGATAAGCTACGAAGCATTGCCGAATGGGGTTTCGGGTGAACTACCAGTTTGGAACCAATGAGAGTTCTGTGGAAGATCTGCCTGTAAAAATCAGCAAAGAGCGCTTCGAACAGAAGCTGCTTGCTTTGCTCGACAAGGCAGGACAACGTGCCTTGAAGATTGGGTATGCGGAGGAGAAGGACGGGGGGTATACGTTCGGAACGACAAAGCGCTGCAGGGTCTTCAGTTGACGCGTGCTCTGAAGGCTTTTGAGACAGCCGGCTATACATCCGAGGACCTTGAACTGGACAATGCCGAGCATGGCATCGAGCAGGAAAAGCGGCCCCCGATTGTTTATGCTATCCATTGAATATGAGCTGGATCAGGAATCATTGGTTGTACGTGTACCTGCCTCCGGCATCCATTTTCCGGAGCAATACCCGATCAACAGCATATCCGTGCTGGATTATTTCGGGGCTGGCGCTGCGGATCAGGAGGGTTCCATGTTTGTACCTGACGGGTCGGGAGCACTCATTCATTTTAATAATGGAAAGATACAATACCCTGCCTATCAGCAGGATGTATACGGACCGGATCTGACGATGAAGCTTCGTGAAGCGGACTCCTCCGAGGAAAGAGCAAGGCTGCCGGTATTCGGTCTCATTCGTGAGGGCGGCGCATTTCTTGGCATCATAGAGGAAGGAGCAGCGGTGGCGGTTGTAAATGCAGATATCAGCGGAAAGCTGAATAGCTACAACAATGTGTATCCGAGCTTCTACGTTGTAAACAAAAGTGATGTAACACTCCAGGCCAGCGACATGGTACGGACACTTCCCAAGTTTCAGAAGAAGCCGACCGCATCGGATTTTGTCGTCCGTTATGCCTTTGCCGGGGCAGAGAATGCCTCTTACTCCGGTCTGGCTTCCTTATATCGTGACTACTTAATCCAGACGAATGGTCTTCCTGCGAACCAAACAGCTGGGGGAGAAATGGATATTCCGTTTTACCTCAAGCTTATCGGCGGAATGACGACCAGAAAACATATCTTGGGCATACCTTACGATTCTACTGAAGCGTTGACCACCTTTGATGAAGCCCGCCAGATTCTGTCGATCCTTAAGAAAAAACAAGTATCCAACATTCAGGTTCGGTATGCGGGATGGTTTAATGGAGGGCTTCAACATCAGATACCGGATTCCATCAAAGTGGATGGAGCGATTGGAGGACGAAAAGGCATGCAAGAATTCAGCGACTATGCTCGTAAGGAGGGAATTGGATTTTACCCCGATGTCGCTGTACTAAATGTACATTCCAAGACAGGATTCAGTCCTTCCAAGGAAGCTTCACGCACACTGACGCAGGAGCCTGCACTTCTATATCCGATGGACCCGGCAAGACAGCGGCGTGACCGGGATCGACTTCCGTCCTATATCCTGTCTCCGCATTTGCTGGAGGATGTGACTCAAGCCCTGCTGAAAGCACTCCAGCCCTATGAGCAAGGGGGATTGTCGGTGCGTGATCTGGCTGATCAAGTGAACAGTGACATGAATCCGAAGAAACTGCTGGATCGCACAGGAGCACAAGCAACCGTCACCGAGAGCTTGAAGCAGATTACGCAGCAAGGGATATCTGTTGTTGCCGAAGGCGGGAATGCGTATGCTCTGCCCTATGTGACAGGTCTCACGGATGCTCCAATGTCCAGCAGCCGCTTCAAGCTGGAGGATGAGGAGATTCCGTTCTTCCAATTGGTTGTACATGGTGGCATCAGCTATACGGGAGCTGCTTACAACCTGTCAACCTATACGGATGCGAGACAGTATGTACTAAAGCTCGTGGAGTATGGGGCAAGCCCCTATTTTACTTGGTTTAACGCACCGAATCATGTTGTTAAGGAAACGGATTACGACAATCTGTATGCTGCGCACTATGGACAATGGATTGATCTCGCAGCGGAGATGTATGAAGAGGTCAATCAGGCCAATCGTCCTTTCGCAGGGCTTCACATGGTGGCACACGAGAAGCTGGCTGAAGGGGTGTATCAAACGACATATGAAAACGGAAGCTTCGCTCTGGTGAATTATAACGACTTCCCGGTGCAGGCAGGCGGTCATAACGTGGAAGCCAAAAGTTACGTGACAGGTGGTGAGCAGCTCTGAAAGCGCTACTAAAAGGGAAGTGGGGACGCCGAACCTACGCTCAGCAGAAAGCGGTCTGGGGAGTCATCTATGTGCTTCCCTGGCTCGTCGGTTTTGTCCTGTTCTTCCTGGTTCCGCTGCTGGCTTCCTTGCGCTACAGCCTGAGTTCAATTCAGGCGAATGCACAGGGGATATCCATCCAGTTCACAGGTCTCGCCAACTATATCCAGGCAATGACGGTAAATACCAGCTTCAACCGGGCACTGATCGAATCCATCACAGATGTGCTCGTTAATGTGCCTCTGATCGTAATATTCAGCCTGTTCCTTGCAGTCATTCTGAATCAGAGGTTTCCGGGGCGAGCAGTAGCGAGATCCATATTTTTTCTGCCGGTGATTCTGGCATCCGGCGTCATCATGACGCTGGAAAGCACCAGTCTGATCGAGGCTGTGAACCAGAGCAATACAGGTGGCAGCGCCTTGGGAACCTTTGAGATTGAAAAGCTGATGCTGGATGCGGGGTTGAGCGAATGGCTCGTGACATATCTGAGCGGTGCGGTAGACCGGATATATCAGATTGTCAGTCAATCCGGTGTACAGATTCTCATATTTTTGGCAGGTATCCAAACGATATCGCCCCAGCTATATGAAGCATCCAAAATGGAAGGGGCCACTGGATATGAAGCGTTCTGGAAAATCACGTTTCCGATGGTCAGCCCGCTCATTTTTGTGAACGTCATCTATACCATCGTTGATTCTTTTGCAAACAACGCCATGACCAAGCTTATTCGCGATACAGGCTTCGTTAAATTTGATTTTGGGTTAAGCTCAGCCATGGCATGGGTGTATTTCCTGGCTATTGCCGTCATTTTGGTGATCGTTTCACTTATTTTCTCCAAACGTGTCTTCTATCAAGATTAGAAAAGGGGGTGTGTGCGTTGATGATATCAAGACTGTTGTCGCTGGAGCAGTGGAAAAGCTGGCTGTGGTCTGTTGTGAGATTCACACTCATTGCAGGACTATCCTTCGTTATTTTGTTTCCTATCTTTCAGAAGATATCAACGTCCATCAAGGATAAAAGTGATTTGTATTCAGCGGTTGTCGTCTGGATTCCACAGAATTTCTCTATTGACAATTTTCGAGAGGCTATTCGTGTCATGGATTACTGGGCAACGCTGTTCAATACATTTGCGTTGTCTGCAACAACGACTATTTTGACCACGCTTTCCTGTGCACTTGCCGGATACGGGTTTGCACGCTTGAAGTTTAAGGGAAGTAATCTGTTATTTGCCGGAGTCATTCTAACTATACTGGTGCCGCCTACCACGATCCTGATCCCGGTGTATCTAAATCTGAAGAGCTTCGATCTGATGGGACTGATGACGCTGATTGCAGGCAAACCTGTCAATCTGCTGAATACGTACTGGCCGTTTATTCTGACTGCCATAACAGCCAATTCGCTCAAAGCAGGCTTGTATATTTTTATCTTTCGCCAATTTTTTAGAGGCATTCCCAAAGAGGTGGAGGAAGCCGCTTACGTTGATGGTGCAGGCATCAGCCGAACCTTTGCACGTATCATGCTCCCAAATGCAATTCCATCAATCGTTACTGTACTGCTGTTTTCTTTCGTTTGGCAATGGAATGACAGCTTCTACACGACAACCTATCTGACGTCCAGCAAGGTGATGTCAACGCAGCTGTCCTCTCTTCCATATAATCTGGCACAGCAGGTTAGTGATGGCGCATCCAAAGCCGATCCATTCTATCTGAGCATGATTCAGGATACAGGCATTCTGCTGGCGATCCTGCCTTTAATCATCATTTATCTGTTTGTGCAGCGTTATTTCGTTGAAAGTGTTGAACGTACAGGCATCGTTGGATAATGATTCTCTCTTGGATGGGGGCTGGAAGGTCTAGCCCCTTCATAATAAAGGAGGTGTTGCCGTCCGTTTTAACGTTTTACACTTTAAGCTCAGGAGGGATTATATTGAAGAGATGGTTGGTATCTTGTAAATTTATGATCATTCTCGGTTTGCTGTTGTCTATTATGCCGTTCGGAACCGAACGTGCGGAAGCGTGGGTCGGCATGCCGATGGGCAAGCTTCACGTTAGTGGCAAAAACTTGGTGAACAGTAGTAACCAGCCCGTCGTGCTAAGTGGCTGGCATCAGCCTTCAGGCGCCTACTGGACATATCAGAACAGCAATTATTATCTGAATCTTCATGGCAACAACCGTCATGCTGCCACATTGGCTTATTTGAAGGATATTACGGATACATTCACAAGTACGAGCCCGAAATACGGAAGCAGCCACGGCTGGAATATGAATCAGATTCGGCTGTTCATCGACCGTGAGGACATGGGGGATGTGGCGGCAGGCACCTACAATTTTGCAGGTGTACAAGCCGTGACACTGAACGTCATTATTCCTTATATTCAATATGCCAAAACCAAAGGCGTCTATGTTACGCTTGGACTCGACTTCACACTGAAGGACGACCAGGCCACCACCTCGGCCAATCTGCAAAAGTTCAATCAGATCTGGGGTTATCTCGCTGCTCGTCCAGAGATAAAAAGTGCCGATAATGTACATTTCGAGCTGATCAACGAGCCGGTAAAATCCTATGCGAACGGACATTGGGGTGGTTATAACGGCGAGAACGACTTTGTGGACCACTGGAACGACTTGCGCAATTTCCAGAATTCCATCATCTCGACCATTCGGAGCCAAGGCGCGGATAATGTCATCTGGGCCGCTGGTTTGGGATATAACCAATTCTACAGTCTGACAGCAAGCCATCCGTTGACAGACCCGCTGAACAATTACGGTTATGCCGTTCACTGGTATCCGGGTTACGGAGCATATGACAACATGTCCATTCTGCAAGATCAATGGAATACCAATGTAAAGGCAGCGGCCGATAAATATCCGATCAACATTACCGAAGTCACATGGTTCAAAAAGAAAGCCGGCGATTCCGAATACTGGAATCTGTTCAATGGCAGCAATGAAGGCTTTGGTAACAATACGAAGACCATTTTCAACGCGGCAGGCAATGTCAGTATTGCAGCTCACATGAACGGTTTTATTCTGGATGCTGGACAGCGAAGCTCCTTTGCCGACCCTACGGCAGGATTGAAATGGGACGGGGATGCTTCAAGAAGCGCAATGGGACGATTCCTCTTCGAATGGTTCTATGAACGTGCTCAGACCTATCCGAACGGTGGCACTCCATCAAGCGGATTGATCTCGGGTGCGACCTACAAGATTGTAGCCAGACATTCGAACAAGGTTATTGATGTACCGGGTGGGGTAAACGAGAACAACTTGCAGCTTCAGCAATGGTCTGATCTGGGGGCAATCCTCAAAAGTGGGTCCTGAATCAAATAGCTAGCGGAATTTACAGTTTGACGAGTGTGAATTCGCCTGATAAGGTGATCGACATCCGAAATGGCACCAGTACCAACGGAGAGGCAGTACAGCTTATGAGCAATTTAAACACCACTGCGCAGCATTTCAAAATCAATGATCTGGGCAATGGGTACTGGAGTATTATTAACGTGAATAGCAATAAAGCCATTGAGGTAACCGGTTCTGCGACGACAGACGGTGCAAAATTGCAGCAAAACGATTACACAGGCGCAACCAACCAGCAATGGAAGTTTGTAGCCGTCAATTAAACAAAATGTACAAAAGGAGCCTTCCAGCTATTGCGGCTGGGAAGGTTTCTTTTTGGTGTTCAGAAGTAGTCCTCTATTAACTGCTAGTGGTTTAGTACAAAAATTTTAAGTATTTGTACCAAAAAGATTAAGGTGTACCTTCACCACACACAAATGAAAGGTGTATTATGAAACAAATCAATTTTGTAAACGCTTACCAAAAAGGAGGTACAAATGCAGCGTCTATGGTTCAAATTCACGCCGTTATTCCGCAGATTCATGGTTTCTTATCTCATTATTCTGATGATTCCTCAAATTGCCGGATATGCCTCCTATAGGGCATCCATTGAAGCAGCGAGGACAAGCTCCATTGAAAACAGTCTGAAATCGCTCAACCTGGGCAAGGAAATTATTGAACGAAATCTCATGCAGGTCGAGGATTTCACAAGGCAGTTAGCGATTAACCAGGAGTTGTACCGTTTAATTGCTGATCCCAAGCCGCTCGATGCTAATAATGTTTATGGTTTGGGCCGTATGCAGCGCAGCCTGTCTATGTACAGCAGCACCAATGATTATTTGTCTCATTTCTTCATATATATTCCGAATTATAATGTCATCATCACGCCTACCACTGTTTACTACCGACCTGAGCATTATTACGCCACCAATGCGCTTGAAGGCATGACGTTCGAAGAATGGAAAGAGAACATTTTGAAAAAGCCACATTTAAACGAGATTATTCCCCTACAAAACTATAAGAAGGAGATTCGCAGTAATGTGCTTGTGGACGCTCCTGCCATTACGTTTCTTCAATCGCTTCCATTAAATAGCTTCAACAAACCTCAGGCTACCATCGGTGTCATGATTGATGAGAATCAGATGGCGAGCCTGACTCAACATATTGTGGAGCAATATGGAGGGTGGACACTGGTAACAGACGCCAATGGGAACATCATTTTTTCGCGTGGCATGAGTACAAGTGAAGCAAAGCAATTAAAGGATATACATGCTGCCAAGGATCGTGAAGTGCAGCCTATGGGAGACGGTCGTCTGCTGATTTCCATTCGCTCGGATCAAAATGGCTGGAATTATATGGCTGGCATTCCCGAACGTGCGTTAATGATAAAAGCAGACCAGATCAAGCAGGTTACCTTTACCTTCACGTTAGCCACACTTGGTTTCGGACTAATCATTGGACTTTTACTGGCTTACCGCAACAGTGCGCCGATTCATAAGCTTTTGTTCGTGTTTCGGGATCAGAATATCGGACTACCGGGAAAAATAAGTAATGAGTACGATTTCTTGGCCAGCAATATTACGAGTCTTATTACGAACAACCATCTTCTCAAAAATGCATTGAATAGGCAGCTCCCGATGCTGCGAGACGGGTTCATCAAGCGTTTGTTGACCGGTGAGTTTTATACAACCCGAGAGTTGGAGGCGATCTTCTCCCAGACAGACATTTCGCTTCATACCAGTCGGGGGTTGTGGGGATTATGAGAGTAGATGGCTATGGCAGCCCGGATAGCGAAGAAATTATTCAAGAATTAAGTGTTGCGAGGCTAATCGTGCGTGAAGCGCTGACGACATGGAATGCGGATGTTTTGATAACGGAGTGGGGAACGGATCAGATTGCTTTTGTGCTACCGCTGAGGGATGAAGCTTTGGATCAAACCTTGCTCACATGTGAAGCCCAATTGATGAAACTGATGGATTCTGTGTATCAGGATTACCGGGTATCGACGACCATCGGTATGGGTTCTTCGTATGATGTATGGAATGACGTAGGCCGTTCGTTCAACGAGGCCAGACAAGCGCTCGAATATGCCATTCACATCGGGGCGGACCAATTAGTAAAATTCGAAAACGCTGTAAAGGAAACCGAATTGTACTACTATCCGATGGAGTCCGAACAGCGGTTGATAAATACGCTTAAGGCGGGAGAGACGGAAGAATCCAAGCGTAACTTGGATCAACTGTTTAGCCGAAACTTCGCAGAGCAAGAGCTGTCGTACGATATGACACATCAATTTATTATGGAATTAAGGGGAACATTTCTAAAGCTGGAACCTAAGATTATGCTGGATGAAGCGCTTGTCGAGGAGTTTAAGAATCGCATCGCAGGGATTCAGGTCACGGACAGTGTTGCCGAACTAAGGGACAAGTTCCATCAGCTCGCGGAAGAGGTCTGCCAGAACGTGAAACGTAAAAAATCCAACATGCATGCGGAAATTGTCAATGAAACAATGGCTTACATCCAGAAGCATTATGCCGATGCGAACCTGACGGTATACCGGATTGCGGAGCAAATGGGCAAACCGGAAAAATATATCTCCCAATTATTCAAGGAGCATACCGGAGAGAACCTTTCCGACTATGTAGAGGTGGTGCGAATCAGCAAAGCGGCTGAGTTGCTGCTTGAGAGCCAGCAGACAATTGATGAGATTGCACAGACAACTGGATATAATAGCGCACATTCGTTCCGAAGAGCCTTCAAACGTGTTAGGGGCATCTTGCCAAGTGCATTTCGGCAGATGGAAGATCAAATGAAATGAAGTCGTACGTGATTCGTACCTCATTCGATAAAGTGTACCTTTACGCAATCGGGGAAGCGCTCTTATGATTACCAACAAGAAAGCGCTATCAAAAATGCGCTAACCAAAAAAAGCGGTCTGCCAAAAAGTCTTACTGGCCACCGCATGGGGGATGAATCTGAGAACGACAATATCTAATGCGGCTTCGGCAACAAGGCAGAGCAGACGCTCGGCTGTCAAGCGAGCCGTATCCAGAAGTCTGCGGAGGCATTGGCAGCTCTATCTGCTAATCCTTCCACCCGTCGCTTACTTCATCATTTTCAAGTATGTTCCGATGGCTAATGCGGTCCTGGCATTCAAGGATTACAACGTTATCAAGGGGGTATGGGGCAGCCCGTGGGTTGGCACCAAGTATTTTGAATTGCTTTTCCAAAATCCAGCCTTCGCCACCCTGATCAAAAACACGCTGTATATTTCCTTCTATCAGTTAATTGTCGGCTTTCCGGTGCCCATTTTGCTGGCGCTGGCACTGAACGAGGTCAAGAGCGCAACGTTCAAGAAAACCGTTCAGATGGTTACCTATGCTCCCTACTTTATTTCGACCGTGGTTATGGTATCCATTATCATGTTATTTCTTTCTCCCCGGCTTGGCATCGTTAATACGATTCTGGGCGCTCTGGGGTTGGAAGCGGTGAATTTCCTGGGAGAGCCGGGATTGTTCCGGTCTTTATATGTGTTTTCCGACGTGTGGCAAAGCATGGGTTACTCCGCAGTGATTTATTTGGCAGCGTTGGCTGGCATCGACCCTTCGCTGTACGAAGCGGCCAAAGTCGACGGCGCAAGCCGGTTCCAAAAAATATTGAACGTTGATCTGCCTGGCATACTGCCTGCGGCAGTGATCATTCTGATCCTGAGTGTCGGCAACATCATGGCGGTTGGATTTGAGAAAATTTATTTGCTCCAAAATCCGTTGAATTTGTCGGCTTCTGAAATAATTTCTACCTACGTGTACAAAATGGGGCTGCTGAACGCCAATTACAGCTTTGCAACCGCGGTTGGCCTGTTTAATTCCCTGATTAACCTGATCCTGCTGCTGACGGTGAACGCAGCCGCGAAGCGATTGTCCAATACAAGCCTGTGGTAGTGCACTAGGCCCAGAAGGGAGGAAGTTCATCTGATGAGCGAGTTACAGACATACTCACGCCGTTCGATGAATAAAGGGAAACCCACGATCAGGGAGTCCTTTGGGGACCGAATATTCATGACGGTCATCTACATCGCTTTGATTGTCATTTTAATTGCCGTGCTCTACCCGCTAATCTATATCGTAAGCTCTTCCCTAAGCAGTCCAGCCGCTGTCTCTTCCGGGAAAGTCTGGCTGTGGCCGGTTGACTTGACGCTGGATGGATACAAAGCGGTATTGCAGAACGATCAGGTCATTACCGGATATGCCAATTCCTTGTTTTACACCGTAAGCGGCACGCTGATCAGCGTAGCGCTGACGATCATGATCGCTTACCCGCTCTCCAAAAAAACCTTTGTCGGACGCAGTCCGCTGATGATGTTCATCACGTTCACCATGCTCTTCTCCGGTGGATTGATTCCAACTTATCTCGTAGTCAAAACACTGGGATTGATCGATACCCGCTGGGCGCTGCTGATCCCCAATGCCATCTGGGTGTGGCAGGTCATCATAGCGCGCACGTTCTTTCAAAATTCCATTCCAGAGGAACTGTCCGAAGCAGCCGACATTGACGGATGCAGTGATATCCGTTTTATTTTCAGCGTCATTTTGCCTCTGGCGAAGCCAATCGTTGCGGTGTTATCGCTGATGTATGCAGTCGGGCAGTGGAATGCGTACTTCGATGCATTGATCTACTTAAAATCGCAATCGCTTTATCCGTTGCAGCTAATTTTGCGGAGCATCCTCATTCTGAACAATGGTACCGGAAACATGGACGCGGGGGAAATGTTGAAGCAGCAGCAAATGGCGGAATTAATGAAATTCTCGTTAATCGTCATGGCCAGCTTGCCGGTGCTGGTTATCTATCCCTTCGTTCAGCGCTATTTTGTGCAGGGCATGCTGATTGGCTCGGTCAAAGGCTGACTTTATACAATCATCAGTAAGGGAGAGGATTTTTTTGAGAAAATCAGGGTCCATCATATTTGCCTGCCTGCTTCTTCTTGGCGTGGCGCTCACGGGATGTTCATCCACCGAACAAGGCAGCGGATTGAATGGGGAGGGCACCTCTGGCAATAAAGTCTCTATTAATGTATTTGCACATCAAGGTTCGGATACGAATCTTCAAACCAATAAATTCACCAAAAAGATGGAAGAGAAGTTCAACATTCATTTTAATTGGACGACAGTTCCGTTTGACGGAGCATCGGAGAAGAGACAAATTTCGTTGGCTTCGGGAGACTATCCCGATCTGTACCTGCTCATTCCGTGGGTAGATCGATTTTCGCAAACGGACTTGTTGAAATTCGGCCAGCAAGGTGTCATCGTGCCACTCAACGATCTGATCGACAAATATGCTCCAAATATTAAAAAGGTGCTGGACAGCAACGAATATTATAAAGCGATTAACACGGCTCCTGATGGCAATATCTATGGCCTGACGGGCTTGAATGAATGCTTCCACTGCTCCTATCCAAACAAGATGTGGCTCAATACAAAATGGCTGAAGCAGCTCGGATTAGCTGAGCCCAAAACCTTGGAGGACTTCAAAGGAGTGCTTGAGGCGTTCAAAACAAAGGACCCCAACGGGAATGGCAAGGCGGACGAAGTACCGCTTAGCGGCTCCATTGAAAATTTTGGCGTGCACATTATTCCGTATCTGATGAATGCCTTCATTTATGACGACGACAGAACGTATCTTCTCGTTAAGGATGGCAAGATAGACACTGCTGCCAATAAATCGGAATGGAAAGAGGGACTTGCCTATATCCGATCCCTCTACGAAGCAGGTCTGATTGATCCAGGGGCCTTTACACAGAATTCGGGCGCATTCAAGAAAATCGGTGATAATGCTGATGCGCAACTGTTAGGAGCAGGCGCAGCCATGCACCCGGCCCTTTTTGTGAATACCGATGAGGGCTCGCCTTATGGCAAGGACTATAACGCGATTCCTCCGCTGCAAGGACCGCATGCCAGCTATGCTACCTACAACTATCCGATTGATCCCGGGGCGTCGTTTGTGCTGACGAACAAGGCAAGCGAAGAAACGCAGATTGCAGCCATTCAAATGCTGGATTATCTCTACACAGAAGAAGGAGCCATGAGTGCATATCTTGGTGAGGAGGGCACAAGCTGGCGCAAGCCGCAAGAAGGGGAAGTGGCCCTGAATGATCAAGTGCAGCCACTCTACAAAGCAATTCCGCTCCCAACAGGAGCAGAGCCGCGCAATGACAGCTGGGCTGCGCTGAGTCAGTACAATCACCACAGGGCATACCGTGATGCCGAAGTACAGGGCAAGGACTTCTACGCAGGAGACGGACAGGAACGCAGGTTATACGAGGCGACGCTGCTGATGGAAGGCAAGGAGCCTGAGAACGTATTCCCGCATTGGGCGCTATGGGTGGATCCTGCAAGCGCCGATGAAACAAGCATGATGCAGACAAATCTCAAGGATTATATTGACCAGAATGCGCTGCAATTCATTACAGGAGCGAAGAGTCTGGATAAGGATTGGGATGATTACGTGAAAGGGCTGGAGGGCCTGAACATCAAGCGTTATCTGGAAATCATGCAGTCTTCGTATGATTCTTCATCCATTTCGAAATAAAGAACACTGGTCTGAATGTGGTTATAATTCCTCATATGTATCATCGGGAATGGAGGTGCCGATATTGTTTGCCAATTTTGGCTTGAATGAAGTGAGGTTAAATACAAATGAATTTGCTACCCGCCGGCAATACATCAAAGCGTACCTTGCTTCATTTAATGTTAACCGGCTTATGCATACGTTTAAGTATAATGCGGGAATAGCTTCTCATACCGAGCCGCTTGGAGGTTGGGAAGCCGAGGATTGCGGCCTTAGGGGACATTTCGCTGGACATTTCCTTTCGGCTTGTGCCAAATACGCCTTTGCCGATCAGGATCAGGTGCTTCACAGCAAAGCCAGCGAGATTGTGGACATCATGGAATCCTGTGCTCAGCCCAACGGATATGTGAGTGCATTTGGGGAGGATCAGCTCGATCTGCTGGAAAGCGAGGAGAACCGGAAAGTATGGGCCCCATATTATACTCTGCACAAAATTATGCAGGGACTTATCGATTGCCATGTATACCTGGGCAACTCAAAGGCACTGAAGGTTGCTGTGAATCTGGCCCTCTATATTCATGGGCGGTTCACAAAGCTCTCCTTTTGGAAAATCGATGGTATTCTCCGCTGCACACGGCTGAACCCGGCTAACGAGTTCGGAGGTATGGGAGATGCGCTGTACTCCCTCTATGATCTCACAGGAAATGCCGAAATACTGAAGCTTGCCCTTCTGTTCGACAGAGACTATTTTGTAGGTCGCCTTGCCAAGGGTCAGGATGTGCTTGCAGATTTGCACGCCAACACTCATCTCCCCATGATCATAGCGGCCATGCACCGTCATGATATTACCGGCGAGGAGCAATACAGAGCGGCAGCCTTACATTTTTACGAATGCTTGAAGGGGAGAACATTTGCAAACGGCAATAGCAGTTCAAAGGCTGCAGCTCCTGTTGAGGGTGGAGTTTCCGAAAAGTCGGAACACTGGGGAAGGTTCGGAAGACTGGAGGATGCCTTGACAGGTGGAGAGAGCGAGAGCTGCTGCGCGCACAACACAGAGCGAATACTGGAGAGAATGTTGTCATGGTCAGGAGCAGTTGAATATCTGGATCATATGGAATCATTGAAATATAACGCGGTTCTGAATAGCGCCAGCAGCCAAACGGGGCTATCCCAATATCATCAGCCAATGGGGAGCGGTGCAACCAAAGCCTTCAGTAGCGCGCATGATTCCTTCTGGTGCTGTACGGCTTCCGGAATCGAGGCGATGAGCGAACTGCAGAAAAATATCTGGTTCAAAAGCGAAAACATGCTGCTGTTGAATGCATTCATATCGTCAACGGTCGAATGGAGCGAGCACACCAGCATTGTGCAGCATACCCGTTTTCCTGATGGGCTTGCGTCCACCCTGGTGATTGAGACGCTCATACCCGTGACATTAGTATTGCTCCTGAAAGCGAAGTCTGTCAAAGCGGTGAAGATCAACTCGGTGCCGGTGGAACTGGAATATTACAACGGGTACATCGTCATTCAGCGCGAATTTCATGATCGGGATATAATCGAGATCGAAATCGCTGCCGAGCTGCATCTGGTCCCACTGCAAGGCTCGGACCGCATGGCAGCGGTAATGTATGGCAGTATTCTGCTTGCACAACTGGGGAATACACAATATTGAAGGGAATTACCGAGGACAATCTGCATGAAAAAATCGTCAGACTTCCCCAGGAACAACTGGCATTCGCCGTAGAGAGTGAGCAGGGGGATCAAGTGAAATTCATCCCGCTGTTTCGAGTGGAGGAAGAACAGTACTCGGTCTATCTGGATTTGCAAAATGATTCTTCTGGTGTTCAACGATTCTCAATGGCCGAGGTGGGTAGCGCGGCTTATGAGCAAGAGGGGCACCCAGTCCTTGAAGAGCATAGGGTGAGGGCAGAGAAGTGACATTTGTTGCCTGGATTTGCATACCCCAAAACGTCCCGGTTCGCAGGAATACGATGCGAGCCGGGAACGTTTTGGGTTAGATATATTGAAATTTTATGTTGCAATGAAGCGTCTATTTCAGTTTTCCGGCACGAATATCGTCGGTCATACCGGGATAAGGCGCGATGGAAATAAGCTTCTGATTGTCGATCCCGGCATTTTCCATAAATGTGATATCGGCAAATTCGGGAACGACGTATTTAGGATATGTTTCATACTTTTCGCGTGACTCGATCATGAGATCGATATAGTCGTTCTGGTAGCAGACGGTAATTTCCGGATGCTCATGAACCCATTTCGGGAAAAAAATAATCCCGTGCATCCGCTTCTCGCGCGGCATAAAATTAAGGGAAACATCTGTCCCAGTCGGCTCGGTCCATGATACTTTGTAGACACCCTCGATTAATTTCACAATGTTGACTTCCTGATCCCGCACCCAACGTCCTGCAACCATCCCGCTGTGAATGCGATAATCAATGGTATGATCGTTTTTGATGTAGATTTCGTATTCCCAGCCGTTTTCGTAAGTATAAATCATATGGCTCCCTGTAAAGCCTTGCAATGCATCCTTGGTTTCCATCATAAAATGCTCCCTTCCTGATCAAGTAAGGCTAAATTTCTATTTCATATCCCGCCAGCTACGAATATTGTTTTCCCATATATATTTATACTTTCCGATGATATCTCTTGCCGTTTTGGGCTGTTGTCCCGTCAGAATTTCAATGGCGTTGGATTGCACGTCGAGCAGCCCCTCCTTAATGCTGGCATCAGTCGTCATGAGATCCTCTCCGCAGAAGGGAACGGGGAGCGTGAGAAGTCTCCTGTAATTTCCCTCGGAATATTCAAGCGCTCCAGGTATTCGTAATACTGCTCTGCATCGACTGGTACATACTCCAGTGAGATGCCGGAAACCTCCTGAATCAAGCTGCACAGGTCCCTTACGGAAACGGACTCCGATCCGACAATGTTATAGGCTTGATTGTTCTCGCCTTTGCCAAGCAGGACAGTCGCAGCGGCTCTTGCGCAATCGTCTTTGTGAACCAGAGTGGCCCGTCCTTCTCCAGCGGTGCTCAACCACTTATCGTCTGACATGAGTGCGAGCATCGTGTACATCGTTAAGTAGTTTTCCAGATACAAATTGTTTCTCATCGCATTATACGCAATTCCCGTCGACTTCAAATATTGTTCGGTCGCGGTATGGTCCGGGGTGACATAGACATGAGCGTAATCCGGGTCTGTTGCACCGATGAAGGAACTGTAGGTGATGTGAGAGGCTCCGGCCTGGATCGCCGTATCAATCGCGTTTCGGTGCTGCTGCACCCTTTTGCCGACTTCAAGGCCAGAAACGATATAGATCCGGTCTCCGCCCCGGAAAGCTCGCTCCATGGATGGAATATCGTCGTAATTAATTTCGAAGATTTGCACGCCAGCTTGCTCCCACCGCCGCAGCGTTTCTTGAGGGATTCTCTCTTTGTTCATACATGTAAAAGTAAGATTGCTGCCCTCGATTTCTGCAAGTACCGTTTCTGCTACACGACTGGCCAGCTGCCCGTCCACACCCGTGACGATATAACGCATAGGTATTCCTTCTTTCTTGTGATAAGATTCACTTGAAGGTTACCACAGGTTGACGTCCACGTGAAATTACCTTATTTTATCAATAATAAACAAATTTTATATGGGAAAAGGATGTTGTGGATGAACATTCAACAGCTAAAATGCTTTGTTTCCCTTGCCGAGACGCTTAATTTTTCGACAACCGCGGACAAGCTGAACTTGACTCAGCCCGCTGTAAGCCACAATATCAAAAGTCTGGAGCAGGAGCTGGACATCCCATTGTTTGTGCGAAACAAAAGAACGGTTAAACTAACGTTGGCTGGCAACAGCTTTTACGAGGATATCGGAGGACTTCTGTTTCGACTGGACCAATCTGTTATAAAGGCCAAGCGGCTCTCGGCAAAAGTTGAAAGCACGTTGATCATCGGTTACACCGAGACGGTCTTTGAGAAACAAGTGCTGCCGGATGTGATTAAACGATTCAGGGAAAACGATCCGGAAATTCAAATTCAATTGAAGAAATCCAATCTGACTCGGGAGAAGGAAGATTTATTGAACCAAAAGTTCGATATCATTTTTACGACAGAGGATAACCTGGGAGAGGATAGCGTGTTCAGCTTTCATCCAATATTTAAAGGCTCGTATATTTGCATATCGCCTAAAGATCATCCGCTTGTATGTGAAAAAGAGCTGACGATCGAACATTTGAATAACCAATCGCTTATTTTTTTTGACGAGCATCAGGCACCTCCAACACTCAAGCGAATACAAAGGAAAATCGCCGAAGGCTGCCCGGATTCCATGTACACTTATGCCGATACCGTAAGTACGATCCATACGATGATCAAAAGCGGTCTTGGGGTTTCCGTGCTGCCGAACTTCGTAATTGTCGAGGATGGGGAGATCGCTTTTGTTCCCTTGTGTTTTACGGAAGAAGTTGTATACGGCATTGCTTGTCTTAGAAGTGAACAACGTGTGGAAGTAAAACGATGGATTTCAATATTGAAGCAATTATTCGTGTAATCAGACCTGAACCCGGCAAAAATTTTATTTTGCTTAGGGCTTCAGGTTTTTTTGTATTGATATCTCTGCTTATAGTTTGAGGGGAGTGATCCACCTATCTCAATTCTGTAGACAGTTTACGTATACGGCTTGAGATAGGCGGAAAAATGCCCTGAAATCTATGTTAATAGATTTAATAGATACGATAGTTGCCGCTCAAAGCCAGCAGACTAAAGAAATAAAGACAGTTGTCATAGTATCGGCGCACACCTTTGCGCAGCGGCGTGTTCCAAAACTGGTGCACGAACTGGCTCGCATGTGGACCGTCCGCTGCCAGAGAAGCCATAGCATTGGTAGCGAGGAGCCCAACCGGATGCAGCGATGGCTCGTCGAAAGGCTCACCTTCAATGGTATAGCGACGATAATCAGACATTTCAATTTCACTGAAAAAAGCCTGTATGCGATTGGACTGCTCCACTTGCCAGCGATCCTTACGGAACCATTCCCAGTCGAGGGCTATATTGGCCGCAACCCGGTAAGCATCGCTGTAAAAGTGTCTGAAATCTCCATGACGTTGTGGCGGTGCAGGTGTGCCGTCAAAATTGGCGTACTCGGGTGAGAGTCCGGTCACCGGATGACATGCTTTGTGCAGATACACCCGGCTGGTTGCCGCAGCCTCTTTCCAAAAAGCTTGATCCCCTTCATTCGCATGTTTCGCGAACAGTTCATAAAAATGGGGCAGATGATAGGACGGGTCGCTAAACGGTGATTCCGGTATGAATTTGATTAATTTCGTTTCCGGGTCCCACATCGGATCGCCTTCGCCATGTTCTCCTTGATGCAGGCATGCATGTAATATTGTTCTCGCTTGCTCTGCATAATCATATGGCGCAGGTCCATCTCCCCAGCGGTTGGAGGCAAAGAAAAGGGCCATCGCAAAAAATTCTTCACCGTCCGGTGCTGGGCCTTGCGATATTCGCGTGCCATCAGGTTTGCAATGCCATGCAAAATAATCCTTGTATCGACCTTCCGCATGCTGCATGAATGTTTTCGAGAAATTCCAGAGTCGATCGAACTCTTCTTTTTTGTTCATTTGCACAGCCATCATCATGCCGTAAGACATGCCCTCGGAACGCACATCCAGATTGCCAGTGTCAAGGATGTATCCTTTGTCCTCACCCATGGGGTGATAGATGCGCGTATCCGGGTCACCGTAGAACAGCTCGGTCCAAGTGTCCTCGATTCTTGCATTGATTTCCTCATCCGTATAACCGAGTTCCAAAAACATATTTCTGTATTCGGAAGAAGTGTAAGCGCCTTCAATAGTGTGAGTCAAATTCGTTGCCTCCTTTTAGTCAATCATACTTGCTAAAGTATATCATGCGGGCTACTTATCAAATTAAAGCATTCACTTATAAAATTACAGTATTTTGGCCCGAGCTATTGGCATGAAGAAAAATATACATATCATGAAAGAGTACTGATTGGTCGGATTACGTCATTTTCTTTCCATATTTGAATGTTAAAATGAATTATAGCCCTAAAAGTTGTATCGAATATGAATATGGGAGGAACACAATGACAGAAGCAAATCAGAATCATCAACGCATGTGGTACAGCAAACCTGCCAAGGTGTGGAACGAGGCTCTGCCAATTGGAAATGGTCGCCTTGGTGCAATGATATTTGGAGGCGTTGCCGAGGAACGCTTGCAGTTGAATGAGGATTCCATGTGGTACGGTGGAGCTCGTGATCGTAACAATGAAGATGCACTCCCTAATCTGCCTCGTATCCGCAAGTTCATTATGGAAGGAAAACTTCGGGAGGC
The DNA here is from genome assembly GCF_052244825.1 of Paenibacillus sp. 1A_MP2. Lineage (NCBI taxonomy): Bacteria > Bacillati > Bacillota > Bacilli > Caryophanales > Paenibacillaceae > Paenibacillus > Paenibacillus sp. 1A_MP2. The sequence goes on from NZ_JBQQCS010000001.1 coordinate 3,608,284, forward strand.
TGAAGAGATTGCTTCCATGACGATGGCGGGACTTCCAGAGGCGCAGCGACATTATGTGCCACTTGGGGAACTGCAGTTATCGTTAAGCCATCATGATGGTCCTGTCGAGGATTATGTACGGGAGCTTGATTTGGACCGGGGCGTTTCAAGGGTAAGCTATCAGGTCAACAACATCCGTTATTCACGTGAGCTGTTTGCCAGCCACCCGGATCAGGCCATCATACTTCGAATCTCCTCAGATACAAAGAATGCAGTATCGATAAAAGCCCGATTCAACCGACAGAATTGGAGGTACATGGAAAAAACAAAGAAGTGGGACCAGGGCGGTCTGATCATGCTTGGTGAATGCGGTGGTAAAGAGGGTAGTTCTTTTGCCGCAGTTATGAAAGCGGTACCAAACGAGGGTTCCTGCCGCCTTCTGGGCGAGTACCTGCTGGTGGAGGGCGCGACCTCGGTCACACTGATGCTTGCTGCGGGAACGACTTTCCGTCAGGAAGATCCGGAGTCACACTGTAAACTTCTCCTGGAAGAGCTTGGTCGGATTCCTTATGAAACGCTGCTTGCAAGGCACACAACGGATTATGGTGAACTCTATAACAGAGTAGCATTGGATCTGACAAAGAGCTCTGATCGTAATGAACTTCCAACTGACAAAAGATTAGAAGAATTCCAAAAGGGATCAGAGGACCCGGGATTGATCGAGACCTATTTTCAGTATGGCCGTTATCTGCTCATTTCCTCCAGCCGGCCAGGCTCTTTGCCTGCAAATCTTCAAGGGATATGGAATGACAGTTTTACACCGCCGTGGGATAGTAAATTTACGATCAACATTAACGCACAAATGAATTACTGGCTGGCCGAAAACTGCAATCTCGCAGAGTGTCACGAGCCATTGTTCGATCTGATTGAGAGATGCGGGAGCCGGGCCGAATAACGGCACGGGTTATGTATGATTGCCGGGGGTTTACGGCACATCACAATACGGATATTTGGGCAGACACAGCGCCTCAGGATACCTATCTTCCAGCTTCGTTCTGGCCGATGGGTGCTGCTTGGTTATGCTTGCATTTGTGGGAGCATTATCGCTATAGTCAGAATCGCATTTTTTTGGAACAGGCCTATGAAACCATGAAGGAATCGGCTGAATTTCTCCTGGACTATCTGATCGAGGATGCAGAAGGCCGTCTGATTACTTGTCCATCCGTCTCTCCTGAGAACAGCTATAAGCTGCCTAGTGGCGAGATTGGGGTGCTTTGCGCTGGGGCTTCAATGGACTTTCAGATCATCGAAGCACTATTCAACGCTTGTATTCGCAGTGCCGAGTTGATTGGAAGAGACCTTTCATTCAGGAAAGAACTCGCTGATGCCCTGAAGCGAATCCCGAAGCCGCAGATCGGCAAGAACGGCCAAATTCAGGAGTGGATGGAGGATTATGAAGAAGTGGAACCAGGCCATCGGCACATCTCGCATCTATTCGGGCTGTATCCTGGAGAATGTTTCACTCCAGCACATACGCCGGAATTGGCGAAGGCTGCACGAATCTCGCTGGAGCGCAGGTTGGAAAATGGCGGTGGACACACGGGCTGGAGCCGGGCCTGGATCATTCATTTCTGGGCACGCCTTGAGGATGGGGAGATGGCTTACGAAAATGTCAGGGCTCTGTTGGAGCACTCAACGTTGCCTAATCTTTTTGACAATCACCCGCCATTTCAGATTGACGGCAACTTTGGTGGAGCATCGGGAATTGCCGAGATGTTACTGCAGAGTCACACTGACGTGATTCGGCTTCTGCCTGCTGTACCTGTCCAGTGGCATGAAGGGAGTATTAGAGGCCTCAGAGCCCGAGGTGGATATACACTCGATTTCTCATGGAAGATGGGGGCGGTGACTACAGTTACCGTAAAAAGTACAAACACCGGTGTTTGTCAGTTGCAAGGCCCTGGTCTCAAGCCCATTTCCTTCAATACAGAGGCTGGACAATCCTATACTTTCACCTGACGGATTGACATTCAAAATGGCTGGCAGAAGGCTGAGTATTGGAAAAAAACTATACTTTGTCAGGTAAAGACATAGCATTTAACAGGTTGTCTGCTTTATGTGCGAGCGTTAGACTTTAAGTTAATAAAGTATAAAAGACATCTGTTAGCATACGATGTTACTCTCATTTATCCGGGAAGGGATGATTTTTCATGCAGGACATGAGTGGGACATCCTTGAACTTCGAGTCGCAAGCTTATCGTGATCTGATTGCAAAATCACTGCTGCATAAAGGTCATAATGCCAGACTGAAGAAGGCTATCGAGAAAACAAAACGAGGTGAGCCTGTAACGATTGCATACATCGGTGGCTCGATTACTCAAGGTGCCGGGGCGGAACCAATTCATATGAATTGTTATGCATATCAATCTTTTCACCTTTTCAAGAAAATGTTCGCTCCAACAAGTAACAACTCACTACGTTTTATAAAGGCCGGGTTAGGCGGAACGCCTTCCCAGCTTGGTGTAATCCGCTATCATCGTGATGTACTTAGAGAAGGGGAAGTCAAGCCAGATATAGTCATTGTGGAGTTCGCCGTGAACGATGCCGATGATGAAACCGAAGGAACCTGTTATGAAAGCCTTGTGCTGCAAGCGTTAAGAGCTGACAATGACCCTGCTGTCATTCTGCTATTCAGCGTATTTAAGAACGACTGGAATCTGCAGGATCGGCTGGCTCCTGTAGGTTGGCACTACAACCTCCCGATGGTAAGTGTGAAAGATGCTGTTGTAGAACAGTTTCAACTTCCCCCTGAGGAAGGAAGACTCATCTCCAAAGAGCAATACTTCCATGACATCTATCATCCGACCAATGCCGGGCATCTCATCATGGCCGACTGTCTGGGCTGGCTGTTTGAGGTAACGGATCGTTCTGATCTGGATCAAGGAAAGGATATGATTAATAAACCACCACTAATCGGAAATGCATTTGTGGATGTGAAGCTGCTGGACCGACTGAATGGCGAGAGCGTCGCCCGCATCGATGTGGGAGGTTTTGGAGAAACGGATACGGATCTGCAAATGGCTGAGATGGATGATGATCCATACGGCACGCCTCATTTTCCTAATAACTGGATGTATACCAGAGAGAGCGGGAGTCAAGCTGGCAGCTTCAAGATGATTCTGCGGAGCAAGCGGCTCATTCTGATTTTCAAGGATTCTGCAAGTGATGAGTTTGGTACCGCAAATATATGTGTGGACGGGGAGCTGGTCCATAAAGCTGACCCGCATCAAATCAATTGGACGCATTGTCATGTGCTGCTCCTGTTCGATGAGAAGCAGTCCAGCGAGCACATCATTGAGATTGGAATGGCCGAAGGTCATGAAGACAAATCGTTTACGATATTGGGGTTTGGTTATGTCGATTAACAATGGCATCTGGCTCAATAGAAGCTTGAGATGCAAGTGTAGGAGAGGAGAATGAGGATGATCGCAGCACCAAAAGGATACGACCAGTATAGGGAGGGCATACCGCGCGGGATCATTGAGACGGTGGAATATCCCTCGACCACGGTGGGAATTCGCGCAAAGCAATGGTGTATACGCCGCCAGGTTATTCATCAGAACATCAATATAACACGTTATATCTTTTACATGGCATAGGCGGGGATGAAACCGAGTGGTACAATCATGGCACTCCTCAGGTCATTCTCGATAATCTGTACGACGAGGGCAAGCTTGAGCCGATGATTGTCGTTTTCCCCAATGGCCGCGCGATGCCGAATGATCGAGCAGAGGGGGATCTGTTTGCTCCGGATAAAATTCAAGCGTTCGAGAGATTTGAATCTGACCTGCTTGACGATTTAATTCCTTATATTGAAGAGAATTATCCGGTGTGGATCGATCGGGAAAACCGCGCGATTGCCGGTTTATCGATGGGCGGTGGTCAATCCTTAAATATCGGATGGGGTAATCTCGATCGATTTGCATGGATTGGAGCCTTTTCCGCTGCCCCAAACACACGTGCTCCGGAAGTGCTCATTCCTAATCCGAGTGAGATTACCGGGCTTGTGAGAAAGCTTTGGCTGTCCTGTGGTGATCAGGATAACCTCAAACATATCAGTGATCAAATGCATACTTATTTGGCACAACACGGCATTTCTCATATTTGGAATGAGGAACAAGGTGGGCATGATTGGCCAGTATGGAAGAATGGACTGTATCAATTTTCCCAATTGCTTTTTAAAATTTGATTTGGATCCCTTGGATCACTTAACTTAGTGAAACCTGATTTAAACGGTTAGACTCTGTCCTGTCAAACCGTTTTTTTTGTTGTCTGATCATTCGGGAATCAGGTGATCCGAATTTTAATTAGGTTTGCCATTTGACATCTACATCACTATATCGTAATATTACAATATAACGTTTTAGGAGGAATGAGTTTGAATACACCTGCCTTTGATAGTAGTGATCTTAAGCAGTTCGACGAACCTGCTAATCTGCTGAAAGCTTTATCTCATCCCATTCGTTTGTGCATTGTACGTGGGCTGATGCGCAAAAAGAAATGTAACGTTTCATATATGCAGGAGTGTCTTGATCTGCCGCAATCAACCGTATCTCAGCATTTGCAGAAGCTGCGCAGTGCAGGTATTGTCGCCACTGAGCGCAATGGCCTTGAAGTGAATTACGTGCTTGCGGATCAACGGATTGAACAGATTATACCTATTCTTTTTGGAGAGGACGATTGTGAATCATGAGCAAAAAAGTATTGATTGTTGGTGGCGTAGCAGGGGGAGCATCTGCTGCTGCTCGCCTGCGCCGCCTGGATGAACACGCCGAAATCATTATATTTGAGAAAGGACCCTATATTTCATTTGCCAATTGTGGGTTACCTTATTATATTGGAGGCACGATCGCTGACCGCGATCGTCTGCTGGTACAAACACCTAAAGGAATGGCGGATCGTTTTCGAATCGATGTACGTACGAAGAGTGAAGTCATCGCGATTAATCCGCACAATCGAACGGTTCAGGTACAGAGCCATGAGCGCGGACAATATGAAGAAAGCTACGACGAGCTAATTTTGTCACCAGGTGCACGGCCTATTATTCCTGATCTGCCGGGAAGGACAACCCGCTTATTTTCACCGTTCGCAGCATACCGGATATTGACCGCATCAAAGAGCAGGTTAATTCAGATAACAACGCTTCTGCAATAGTTATTGGTGGTGGATTCATCGGTGTGGAAATGGCGGAAAATTTAAAAGAAGCAGGACTGGACGTCACACTGGTCGAGGGTAACGGACAGCTGCTCACCCCATTTGATACCGAGCTGGCAGCGGCACTGGCACAGGAAATGGAGCAGCATGGCGTTAAGCTGCTATTTTCACAGCGTGTCCAGGGTTTCCAATCACGTGAACAAGGGATTGGTGTGGAGCTTGCCGATGGTCAGATTCTGTCCGCAGATCTGGTCATTCTGGCGATAGGCGTAGCTCCGGATACTTCTTTTCTGCAACATAGCGGTGTTTCCCTGGGTGCACGTGGACATATTATGGTCAACGAAGCGCTGGAGAGCAGTGTGCCGCATATCTATGCAGTCGGTGATGCCATTGAAGTAAATGATTATATTCATGGAACGAAGACTGCGATTCCGCTGGCTGGACCTGCCAATAAGCAGGGGCGCATTGTTGCCGATCGGATTGCGGGATTACATTCAACGTACAAAGGAACACAAGGGACGTCCATTATTAAAGTATTTGGAATGACCGGTGCCTCAACCGGCAGTAATGAAAAAACACTAAAACGTCTCGGAATTGATTATCGCACGGTTATCGTACACCCTGGCTCTCACGCCTCGTATTATCCAGGTTCCAGCGCGATCACTCTCAAGCTGCTGTTTGCACCGGATGGTAAAATTCTTGGCGCTCAGGCCGTCGGCTATGACGGAGTGGATAAACGAATAGATGACATTGCGGTAGCCATACATTTTGGCGGTCACATCAGCGATCTGGCTGAGCTTGAGCTGAGTTATGCACCGCCATATTCCTCTGCGAAAGATCCGGTAAACATGGCTGGATATGCAGCAGAAAATATCATGACTGGGCGGGTAGACACGTTCACCTATGATCAGTTGTCTGCACGCGAACCCGAACAGTCTATATTGCTCGATGTGCGCAGCGAACTGGAGTATCGTAATGGGAACATTCCGGGTTCATTAAATATTTCAGTGGATGAGCTTCGTCAGCGTATCCATGAATTGGATTCCTCCAAAGAAATCTGGGTCTACTGCCAGGTCGGCTTGCGCGGATATACAGCTTCGCAAATTTTACGACAGCATGGCTTTAAAGTGAAAAACCTGAGTGGAGGCTATAAAACATACCGTCAAGCGCAATTTATGCCCACTCCATTTTTTACAGAAAGTCATGATAATACAAACGGTCAGCGTTCTGTCGAACAACTGCCAGCTACCAAAGAAACTGCATTGGAGCCGACCCAGCCGTCGTTAATGCAACCTTTGCATATTGATAACGAACTGAACGTATGCGGCTTAAGTTGTCCCGGTCCGCTAATCCAGGTCAAGCAAAAAATGGATCAACTGACAGACGGACAGACCCTGCGCGTAAAAGCTTCCGATCCGGGATTTTATGAAGACGTCAAGGCATGGGCAACCATGTCAGGCTCCACACTTCTACAGTTGGAACGTGGGAAGGGGAGCATTATTGAGGCGGTACTTGCCAAGAACACAGCCCAACCCGTATCCTCAGCTAAGCAAACTCCTGAAGCTGAGCCTGCCAGTACGTTGGTTGTTTTCAGCGGCGATCTGGATAAAGCCATTGCGTCATTTATTATTGCGAATGGGGCAGCGGCAAGCGGACGAAAAGTAACGATGTTTTTTACCTTCTGGGGATTGAATATCATCCGCAAGCATGAGCCACAACCTGTATCCAAAACAGGGATAGGCCGAATGTTTAACATGATGCTGCCAAGCAGTAGCCGCAAGCTGGGGATGTCCAAAATGAACATGCTGGGAATCGGGCCAAAAATGATCCGCGGTCTGATGAAAAATAACAATGTTGCTTCTCTGGAGGAACTGATACAGACCGCAGCTGAGCAAGGCGTTGAGATGGTGGCTTGCCAGATGTCCATGGATCTAATGGGCATTCAACGTGAAGAAATAATGGATCAGGTTACCATTGGTGGTGTGGGTTATTATTTGGGACAAGCAGCTCAGGCAAATCATAACCTGTTTATATAAAATTCGATATTAATCGGATCTCTGTTACAACCTGAACATCTTAATCTTATAAAAAATCATCTATTTGAGTCTGTACGTTTTCCGATGAAAGCCACTAATGTAGTGGCTTTTTCTTTATATACTTTTTCTTTACGAACCAAACTTCGCTCTTGTTGTTCATGAATGAACCTTCTTGTCCTTTCACGCAATAAATGGAACGGAATATGCAATGAAAATGTTCCTTAATTACCTTATTATGTAATAAACCTGCCATGATTCAGTGCATATAGTAAGCGCTTTCCTATGGATTGGTACATTTTAAAGGATTCTTTATTTGAAGAGGAGGGTGAGGTTAATGAGTGTACGTTTCAAAAAAACGATTAGCGTAATACTTGCCTGCTTGACTGCTCTGCCCGTTATGATCACGGCACAAATGCCAGCGAAGGTGTCTGCAGCGAGTGATGTAACAATTAACCTGTCGGCAGAAAAACAGATTATACGGGGCTTTGGAGGGATTAATCATCCTGCCTGGATCGGAGACCTTACAGCGGCGCAACGGGAAACCGCTTTTGGTAACGGTCAGAATCAACTCGGCTTCTCTATACTGCGAATTTATGTCGACCCGGATCGGAATAACTGGTATCGCGAAGTCCCCACAGCCAAACGTGCCATTGAGCAGGGCGCTCTCGTATTTGCTTCACCATGGAATCCGCCCAGTGACATGATTGAAACCTTTAATCGCAACGGGGATACAAATGCCAAACGACTCAAATACGACAAATATGCCGCATATGCGCAGCACCTGAATGATTTTGTAACCTATATGAAAAATAATGGTGTAAATCTGTATGCGATTTCCGTACAAAACGAGCCGGATTATGCACATGATTGGACTTGGTGGACGCCTGAGGAGATGCTTCGGTTTATGAAAGAAAATGCCGGATCAATCAACAACACCAAGGTGATGGCACCCGAATCGTTCCAATATTTAAAAAACATGTCTGATCCGATATTGAATGACCCGCAGGCTCTTGCCAATATGGATATTCTCGGTGCCCATACGTATGGAACACAGTTCAGCAACTTCCCTTATCCATTGTTCAAACAGAAAGGCGCAGGGAAAGAACTTTGGATGACTGAAGTTTATTATCCAAACAGCAACAATAATTCGGCTGACCTCTGGCCAGAAGCGCTCGACGTCTCTTATCATATGCACCATGCTATGGTAGAAGCAGATTTTCAGGCTTATGTCTGGTGGTATATCCGCAGGCAGTACGGTCCGATGAAAGAGGACGGCACGATTAGCAAGCGCGGTTACAATATGGCTCATTTCTCCAAATTCATTCGTCCAGGTTATGTCAGGGTTGACGCAACCAAAAATCCGGATACGAACACATATACCTCAGCTTACAAAGGAGATAACAAGGTCGTTATCGTTGCAATCAACAGAGGTACCTCGTCAGCAAGTCAAAGGTTTGTTTTGCAAAACGGCAATGCTTCGACAGTTTCCTCCTGGGTCACGGACGTCAGCAGAAACCTGCAGGCAGGATCACCCATTAGTGTATCCAGTGGTGCTTTTACAGCTACGCTGCCACCACAGAGTGTTACAACCTTCGTTGCCAGTCTGACAGGTGTTTCGAGTGTTTCCAACGATAGTACCTATGAAGTCGAGTCGGTTCCTAATCAGTCAGCAGGCAATTGAAATCATTCAACGTTAAAGGAACAGCCTGTTGCATTTAAAGCCGACTTATTCAAGAAAAAAAGACGTTCCTGGATTTGGTCAAGACCCCATTTAGTAGACATTATAAAAAGACCCTAGGCTGCAAACTGGCGTCGGTACTCTACCGGCGTCAGTTTTTTTAGTTTCCGTTGTGGCCGTTTTCGGTTGTAAAAACGGATATATTTTTCGATTTTGCTTTGTGCTTCGCTAAGCGTTCGGATATGATAAGGATAGAGTCCTTCCGTTTTGAGATGCGAGAAGAAACTCTCCATCGAGGCATTGTCATAACAATTTCCTCGGCGAGACATGCTGATTCGGGCGCCAACCTTTGGCAGCATGTCGTGGTAAGCATGAGACGTGTACTGGAATCCTTGGTCGCTATGAACGACCAGTCCGGTCACGTCTTTTTGCTTCGCAAACGCCTTGCTGAATGTGCGAAGCACCAGTTCATTGTCGTTGCGTTCGCCTATTTCGTAAGCCACAATTTCGTTATTAAACAGATCCTTTATGGCTGAAAGATATATCCAGCGCTCTCCTACACGATACTGGGTAATGTCCGTTACCCATTTCTGATTCGGTTTTTCTGCACTGAAATCTCGCTTCAAGAGGTCCTCTGCTACACGCTGCGCAGGTGTATACGAGCTGCTGGAGCGCCGTTTACGACGGATTCGAGATTGAATACCGAGCATTTGCATCAGGCGGAGCACCTTTTTGTGGTTCATCCAAATCCCCTGATCTTGCCAAAGGAACAACTGGAGCTGCCGATAACCATATTTGCCTTCATATCGTTGATACGTTTGAAGCACTTGTTTCTTCGCCTTTGCGTCGCGATCGAATCGTTTACGTTTTACATAGGCATAAAATCCACTCCGTGACACGCCAAACACATTACAAAGTTTCTGGATATCACCGTATGCCGCTACTTTTTCTATGATCTGAAATCTTTCTTGTTTGCTTCCTCCTTCCAGATGACCAAGCACTTTTTTAGCAACTCATTCTCCCGTTTCAGTTTTTGTACAAAGCGGTCTTGATCCAAGTATTCTTTACGTCGACCTCGCTGATCCATCAGTCCAAACTCACCTTGTTCCCGATATTTTCGCATCCAGCGCTTCATTCGTCCTGGATCATGAATCCCCAGATGTTCATTAATCTTTCGATAAGTCCACCCCTCAACCGTATGCAAACGAATAGCCTCATTTTTTATCTTCTCCGAATACGTTTTAAACTTTTGTCCCTTAATCGCCATAAAAAAATACACCCCTAGAATTTCATCGGCTAAACCCAGGGGTTTTTCCAATGTCTATTCTAAGGGGTGCACTTCAATTACCGGGAGCGTCTTTTTTTCGTATGACTGGTGTAACTTATAACGGGGAGGGGACTGTTCCTTCTATAATAATCCAGCCCATTTCAGACCATGCCAAATCCCGTCTTGCTCTGCATGGGTCGTCACATGGGAAGCTAATTGTTGCAGAGGATACGGGGCGTTGCCCATGGCAATGCTACAGCCTGCATAGCGAAACATCTCCATATCATTGAAGTTGTCACCGAAGGCATACACATTTTCAGGGGAAAATCCGATTCGGGCAGCAAGTTTGGAAACACCTTCCGCTTTGGAGCCCCCCGCAGGCAGAACATCCATGGAGAACGGATGCCAGCGGACAAAGTGGAGATCACGAAACCTTTCGCGATAGGATGATTCCTCTTCTGGTGAACAGAACAGCATCGTCTGATAGATAAGTCTGTTTTTGCAGAATTGCTGATTAACCCCAGGGTGGGTCACTCCAAGCGAAGTTAGGCAAAGGTCTACATGGGGGTGATAATCCTGACTGCAGCTCATTTGCGAATGATCAAGATAGACGAGTGGATGTCCGTATAAGCCAGCGAATGCAGACAGTTGATTCAAAGCATCCGAGCGGATGGGATTGCTGTGAATGAGTTCCCCTTGATGAATCACATATTGTCCATTGAAGCTAACATAAGACGACAGTCCAAGTTCAAGGCGAACCTGTTCCAACATGAACGGAGATCGTCCTGAGGCCAAAGCTACCGTATGACCGGCTTCTTTTAACGTCTGAACGGCTTGCTTCGCGGAAGCGGGAATCCGATTATGACGATCCAGAAGAGTACCATCGATGTCAAAGAAAATCAGTTTCTTGGTTTGAATCAAAACGTCACACTCCTTCGCCGCTGACGGAAGAAAGACTCAGACTCACTTGGTCGTTCAGGGAGAATGGAAGGGGAGAGATGACTTCCCAACGTGTGTCATCACTGCGGATGTCATAATGAAATTCTTTCCCTTGAAACTGGACATTGACAATCTCACCCGATATCCCCGCTTTACCTGAAGGCTGCAGCTGGAACTGATCCGGCCTGACGGGATATAAGCCGTGTGATTTGAAATAGTTCGCAACCTGCTTGCCAGGCCAGGAAATATTCGTACCGCCCTTAGGCATGAAGACATCTGCATCCCAGTGACCTGTGACCAAGTTGGATTTTGAAACGAATCTCGCTACGAATTCGGTCTCCGGCCGCAAATAAATTTCCTGCGGCGTTCCAGCCTGCTCAATCCGTCCATCTTTCATAACGATGATGCGGTCAGCCATAGCAAGGGCTTCGCCTTGATCATGCGTAACGTAGACTACAGCCGATTCGGTATTTCGGTGTACCTGTTGAATCTCACGTCGCATATCCATGCGAAGCATGGCATCCAGACTGCTGAGAGGTTCATCCATCAGCAGCAGTGAAGGCTGGGGAGCGATGGCCCGTGCGATAGCGACGCGTTGTTTTTGTCCCCCGGACAGCTCATGCGGCATGCGGTCTGCCAGATGTGAAAGTCCCGACATATTCAGAACTTCATGGATCCGGTTCTGTTCGTTATTTTTAATATGAGAAGGTGTTGATTTGTGTGTACGTATGGGGAAGCGGATGTGCTCAGCCACATTCATATGCGGCCACAGCGCAAAGGACTGGAAGACCATGCCGATTCTTCGTTTTTCCGGGGAAGCAATGTCCCTGAGCCTGCAACCACCAGGTCATCCATGAGAACCTCGCCGCTGCTCGGCTGCTCGAATCCGGCAAGAATGCGCAGCAATGTTGTTTTCCCACAACCTGACGGTCCAAGAATCGCTACGAATTCTCCATCCTTAATCGTTAAGTCAATGGAATGAAGTGCCTGGAAACTGCCGAAGGACTTGCTAACCTGTTTGATCTGGATACTCATGACTTCACTCCCTTACGTGCAGCCCATCGCTGAGCGATGAGCAATATTACTCCTCCTGCCGCAATAAGTGCGACAATCAGACTGGACAATGCGGTTGAATAGAGGGTATCCCCTGCCTGCTCAAAACTAAATATGGTGACACCAATAGTCTGTGAACCCGAAGAATATAACAGTGCCGATACGGTAAGCTCGGTCAGGGCAGTCAGGAAGACCAACATGCCTCCTGTCAGAATACCCGGCAGCAATAATGGCAGCAAAACTGAGGTCCACTTGCGCCAGAAACCTGCCCCGGAGATCCGTGCAGCCTCCTCCATCGATGAATCCAGTTGCATGAATGAAGTGACACTTGAACGAATCTGAAGAATAAGAAATCGACAGATATATGCGATAAACAAAATGGTCATCGTCCCATAGATGCCAGGGTTCCAGCCAGGGATCGGCTCCATCCATACCAGAATCATGGACAGGGCGAACACGATACCAGGTAAGGTGTAAGGAACAGCAGTGGCCAGCTCGGCCATTTTATTGAATCGATTAGGCTTACGTACCCGTATATATGCAAATCCTGAGCCTATAATCAGACAAGCGAGCATCGTGACGAGGGCGAGGACAAGACTGTTCTGGATCGCCTGCCACACACGCTCATTTTCAAAGAGAATATATCTGTAATTGTCTAATGTCATATTGGCACGTGTAAGACCGAGCCCATAGGCTCTTTTGAAAGACATCGAGAACATGGAAGACAATGGAACAATAGTAATCAGCAAGAGACCCGACCATATAGCCAATGTTAATGGCTTCCGCATGCGACCCAAAGCATATCTGGGGGCCAGATCGGGCTGCATCGTGTCGGAAGTATGATTTTTGCGCAAAAGCATCCATTGCAATAGACTTCCGACTACCGCAGCTGCACCGAGCAGCACAGATAAGGATGCACCACGGGCGAATGCCGAAGGTCCAAACCCGATAATTTCTTCATATATAAGCGTGCTGAGAACTGAAATGTTTACAGGTGTGCCGAGAAAGGCCGGTATGCCGAAATTGTCCAGCGAAGCCAGAAATACAAGCAATCCTCCAGCCGTCAGGCCAGGCAGGGCAAGTGGCAATGTAATGCGACGGAAAACTTCCATCCTTCCGGCACCTCCAGCTCTTGCCGCCCATTCCAGATCACGCGGGATTTTGCGCAGTACATCCAGTGTGAACATGTACACCAGCGGGAAATGATGAATACCCATAACAAATACAATTCCACCTAAACTGTACATACTCCATGGGGCGAGCCCGGGATGAATCCATTGCAGTACCCCCGCAAGCCATCCCTGTGATCCGGTAAAAGAAGACCAGGACAACGTAAGAACATAGGAGGGTAGAATAAAACAAAGTAAAATCCCCATATGCAGGGCGGACTTATTCCGGATATCCGTGTAGGCAACGATCCAGGCCAGTGCTGTTCCGAGCACCAGAGAGAGCACCGTAGAACCGGTAACGATAAATACGGTATTGCGTAATGTGGACCAAAAACGGTCCTGTTGCAGTAATTCGCTATAGTGAGATAGCGTTAAACCTTGCTCGCCTTGAAAACTGAGAAGAACCAGCTTCAGGATGGGGTATACAAAAAATATCAGTACGGCTGCTGCACCCAACAGGGCTGCAAGTCGATTCCAACGTAACAGGTCGGAGAGGGAGGAAAAGGGCTTGCGCCCTTTTCCTTGTCCCCGCAGAACCATTCTATTTGTTTTCACTTTCTCCATAAGAACAGCTCCAATCCTTACTCGCCAAACACATTAATGAATTGCTGTTTGTCTGTTTCGCGATCAACTGCAAGTTTGGCTGCATCGCCAGGCAAAATCTTCATTTCCGATACACCTTTAAGTCCTTCAGGTGGAGCAACGCCTTCACGAATAGGGGAGTATCCGATCTCGGCTGACAGCTTCTGGCCATCTTCAGAGAGAACAAAATCCACAAAAGCCTGGGCAGCAGGAACATTGGCAGCTTCTTTCATGATCCCAATCGGTTCAGTGATGATCGGAACACCTTCTTCTGGATAGATCAGTTCAACCGGAGAACCTTTTGCTTTTTCTCGGGCCACGAGGTAATCAACAACGACCCCATACGATTTTTCACCACTGGCTACAGCTTTTATTACGGCACCGTTACCTTTAATGACGGACATGCCATTCATCTTGGACTCCTGCAAAAAATCCCATCCGAATCCATCTGTACGGCTGAAGACACCAATGTTGTAAGCTGCCGCACCAGAGTATAGAGGACTCGGCATGATACTTGCATTATTGCTCTCAGGCATGGTCAGCACTTGCCAGGAAGTTGGTTGTGCTGTGACTTTTTGGGTATTGGTAGCCAGTACCGTTGCCATCACCTTCGTACCAGCGTACATGCCATCCGGATCAACAAGATCTGTCGGAATCTGACTTAATTCTGGTGACTTGTAAGCGAGCAGAAGATCATCGCTTTTCAGATTTTCAAAGGTAACTGCATCCGCCAGCAGGAGTACATCCGCTTGAGTTTTGCCGGCCTGGCGCTCTGCCTGAATTTTGGCTGTGACTTCCTCCGTTCCAGAACGGAAGATGCTAACCTGAACATCGGGATATTTTTGGTTAAAAGCATTGACCAGTTTGCCTGCATCCTCTTCAGGCTGGGAGGTATAGAAGGATAGCTTGCCCGATACCGAATTTGAAGCTGCGCCTGAATTGCCTTGATCTGGTGTGGCTTGTCCTTGAGCGGAACAACCACTGAACACAATCATGCCTGCCAGCAGGGGCAGTAGTAACGTCTTTTTAAATGGAATCACAGATAATCTCTCCTTTGGGTGCCTATCTTATCGTTCAGTAAGTCATACTATTTCAGAAATGAGAATCGATTAGAGCAAGTAATTGTGGATGG
Organism: Paenibacillus sp. 1A_MP2; assembly: GCF_052244825.1. Taxonomy (NCBI): domain Bacteria; kingdom Bacillati; phylum Bacillota; class Bacilli; order Caryophanales; family Paenibacillaceae; genus Paenibacillus; species Paenibacillus sp. 1A_MP2. The sequence continues at coordinate 3,623,333 of NZ_JBQQCS010000001.1, forward strand.
CCTGTGCCACCCCGTCTTCAATGTTGCTGCCCGTAACTATATCCGCTACTTCCTTCACATGAGACTCGGCATTGCCCATGGCAATACCGATTCCTGCCCATTGCAACATATCCAGATCATTATCATAATCCCCGGCAGCCGCAACCTGCTGAGGTTCGATATCGTGTGCACGGCATAATCTCTCTAGAGCTTCACGTTTACTAATTCCAGCGGAGTTGACATCGAATCGCAAACTTCCAGTTCGCGTGCATTCAAACAATCCTAACCCGCCAAGGGTATGAAACAGTTTCTCGCGTGAGGCATGGTCCTTACAGATGACAGCTGCTTTGTAGAGCATGTTCGGCATATTGCGTACAAAGGCTCTGAAATCCTGTCCGACCTCGACCAATTGAATAAGATCAGCCTGATCCTTGTACCGTTCTTCCGATCCTTCTAATTCGGGTCGGATGACGACATTGTTCAAGGCCCAATTCCTGTTGATATCATTGATTTCCTGAACATAGAGCACATTGTATCCATAGAAATGAATGTAGGCTCCTTCTTGCTGGATAACATCCAACATAAGCAGAATATCTTCCGTTTTCAGTGGAACACCCTCAAGCATTTCACCTGTCACCGGATCTACGGTCACCGCTCCGTTAAGTGCAACCAGTGGGAAAGTCATGGAGACTTCCCGGGCATGAAGCCATACGGAAGCGGGAAATCGGCCGGATGCAATGGTGACATTCACATTCCCTGACATGAGTTGCTTGATGGAGCTTCGTGTCATGGGGGTTATTATTTTGTCCGGATTCAGCATCGTGCCGTCCAGATCAAGGGCCAACAATTTGTACATGAGAAGATCCCCCGATTAAATAGCTTACACGGTATACATTCGCAGTGGCTCGGGTATATCCACAAGTCCCCCATAGGAACGACTTGCTTCATGGCGCATCAACTCGAGATTGCCATCCCCGGGAAGATGAACCAGGACGAGCTGTTTTACATTGGCTTGTCCAGCAATCATGCCTGCCTGAAGTGCATCCATATGTCCCTGGCCGGTGGTATGCACACTGCCTTCACAGATGGTAGCCTCGCATAAAAAAATGTCAGCATCCCGTGCAAGTTCGATAAGAGAATCACAATAGGAGGTATCGCCGGAATACACCAGCACCTTGCCTTTATATGTGATCTTGACGGCATAACACGTAATGGTATGCTGCACCTGTACAAATTCAATCTCTGCACCTGCTAGTCGAATCGTGGTTGAAGGATCAATGGTAATGACCTCGGTATGCTCACCACGAAGACCACTCAGAAGCTCAACGGGATTATCCGGAGCATACAGCTTCAGTTTATGCGACATACGTCCATTGCGAATGGCGCCGGCAGCAGCATATTGGAGCACACCAAGATCTGCGATATGATCATGATGTAAGTGAGACAGAATAACACCAGATAGTGCCTCTACAACTGTCTCGGAGGGAGCTTGCTCATGACGCCACTGCCACAATCCAGCAAAATTTGTCCTTCATCTGTGGTTACAAGGTAACCCGCAGTAGCTCCTCCTGCGGCGGGATATCCCCCCAGTAACCTAAAATTTTCACATTCATCTTTTGCACCTCAGTCTGTCTTGTTCTGCATCCTTTACAAATGTTCCGTACAGTTACAATTGTAAGAAGGCTTTATTACTTACGTGTCAAACGAATGTCAATCTTGTGTAAAATGCCATTGGGCATATCTTCCTTGCTTGACTCGACTGTGAGTGCCATTCTATAGTGGGACATATGTACGGATGGAACTATAAAATCAAAAGGCGGACTTGTATGTGAACATAGACGAACGCAAAAATATGGTAAGAGTCTGTAAAATGTATTACTACGAATCCTGGACACAGGAGAAGATTGCCGAGAAGTTGGGTGTATCCAGGCCAGTCATATCCAAGATGCTCCAGCGTGCCCGGGAAGAAGGAATTATTGAAATTGTCATTCACGATGATGATCATGAAGTCTCCAAATTGGAGAACGAGCTGGAAGGTCTGTTCAATCTGAAGCAAGCGTTAGTTGTTCCAACCAAGGATCTCAACAAAGAATTGTTATCGAGTGCCGTGGGTAAGGCAGCAGCACAATTTGTTCTGAAATTAATCAAAAACGGAGATCGTGTAGGTGTTTCCTGGGCAATACGCTGTATCATATGGTTTGGGAATTTCCTCTGGAGAAAAAAGAGAATGTCAAAATCATTCCACTCGTTGGCGGAACAGGAAATTATCGAAATGAAATGCATTCAAACCAAATAGCCTATGAGTTGTCCAAAAAGTTGGGCGTGACCTGTGATACATTGTATGCTCCTGCAGTCGTTGAAACAGAAGAGCTGCGAGAGCAAATTATCGGCATGCCCAATATCTCGGCCGTGCTTCAAGAGGGAGAGAATATCGACCTCGCACTTGTAGGGATCGGGAATCCGTATTCGATGTCAACAATGGAACGCTCAGGTTATCTCAACGAGCAAGTATTAGCTGAGTTAGAAGAATTGAATACGGTTGCGGATATTAATTCTGTTTTATCACCCGTGAAGGCACGGTTACGGAACACCCCATCAATCACAAAGTGATTGGTCTTGGACTTGAGCAGTTAAAGAAGACAAAAACAGTGGTGGGTATGGCATTTGGTCTTCACAAAATTGATTGCATCCTGGCAGCTGTACGCGGAGAGTACATCAATATGCTGATTACGGATGAATCTACAGCAAGTCATATTATTAAGCTCACCAATGCAAAAAAATGAGTGCAGAAAGAACCTAACGACAGTCAATGATTTGGCTGTCGTTTTTTTACTCAAAAGAAAGAGGAGAACACCGCCAACTCCTCATCTAGCGCTTATAATTTACTATTGCGATCAGGCGTAACCTTCAGTAAATTGGGAGGTATACACCGATGGAAGGGCTGAGCAATAATCATGTGGACCCGATGGCTGCAACGAATAACCCCTGGCACCTTTAAACACCGGATTTTATTTTCCTTCCTGTTATTTCTCCTCGCGCCCATAGCCATATTATTCCTCTACAACTTCCGAGAAACAGAAATGATGCTTCAGCGGGACGCTTCGGACAGTAACGTCAAGCAGCTCGAAGGAATCAAAGCCGATCTTATCGATTTGATGAGTCTTGTGATGAAGACTGGGATGCTGCTGGATCAGGATTCTGTCCTTCGCGAAGTGATGCAGAAGCCGGAATTATACGATGCCATCCATCGAAAGCGGATTGTGGAAAATAAATTCGCTAGTATTGAAAACAGTTTTTTCCTTACAGGTGCTACGGTATTCTACACATTGATCGATTTAAAAGGAAACGCTTACACATCGTATACGCCGGAGAATTCTCTGAACTATGCCCACATCAGCACCGAGCCTTGGGTACAGGAGCTAAAGAGGGCTGAGGGACAGCGGTACGTATGGAAATCCAATGATCTGACGACCGGCGTTCGTGAGAGAAATGGTAATCGGATGCTGAGCCTTTATGAAGTGCTGCGGGACGACGGATTACAACCATTCGCCTACGGACGTTTTAGTATCGATTATGAAGAATGGTTTCAGGAGAAAACGAAAAAAAATCCATTCGGCAGCGATAGGGAAGGAGCCTATTTTCTGCTGGATGGACATGGAAATACGATGCTTCAATCAAAGTTAGGGGAGGACGTGCCCTCTACCGTGTCATCTGCCATAGCGACAGCAAGTCAGAGCCAAGGCCAGGAACAGGGACAGGATTCCTCTTCCCAATCCATTGTGAACAATCACATGCTGTATACCTATAGCAAAATTCAAGAGCTTGATGGTTATCTTGTGAAAAAGATACCTCTTTCCTTGTTATTTGAAGAGGTGAACAAACAGAAGCTGAGGTTTTATACCGTATACGGTGCCATCCTGCTGCTGTTTGTGCTGTTAACTTACCTCATTTCTTCAACCGTTACCGGTTCATTAAAGCAACTTCAACGCAAGATGGAGACCACAGTGAAATTGAACTTGAAGACAAAGCTGCCGGAACAGGGAAGAGGTGAATTGCTGGCGCTAACCCGAAGCTTCAATTTCATGATCGCAGACATCAATAATTTGTTGGAGCAGTTAAAGCTTGAGGAGCGGCAAAAGCAGTTTGTCCGATTTCAGGTGTTGCTGGGTCAGATGAATCCACATTTTTTGCTCAATACGCTGAATACAATTAAGAGCATTGCACTGGATAAGGACGAAGATGAGATTTACGAGATTTGTGTATCACTAGGAAAAATATTAGAAACAACGCTGAATTTGGAGGTTGACCTTATTCTGCTGAAGGAGGAAATTGTACTCATTGAATCCTATATGGATATCCAACGGAAACGATTTGGACATGGTATTGAGCTCCACTATGAAGTGTCCAGGGATCTGGAGTATGCGCTGATTCCGAAATTTTGCCTGCAGCCGCTGGTAGAAAATTCGTTGATTCACGGGTTTGGTCAAACACAGCTTGAGGGGCGGATCGACATTCGTGCATCATGCGACCATTCGCTGCTTATCTTGGAAGTTGTGGATAATGGCATGGGGATTAAGAAATCGCAGGCGAATCAGTTCTACCGGAAACGAAAAAGCATTGGCGTACAAAACCTTCGAGAAAGCTTGGAGCTTATGTTTAAGAACCAGCCAACAGGACTTCAATTGGAGTCGACGGACGAAGGAACGAAAGTTATCATGCATTTCCCATTATTGTTATCCAAACCATATTTGAAGGAGGCGAACACCATTGTGGCGCACATTGATCGTTGAAGATGAACAGTACGCGAGAGCAAGCTTACGCAAATTGTTTGCGAAGGCGAATGTCCCGTTTGAAATTATAGGCGAGGCGGTAAACGGCGAGGAGGGGTTGCAGTTGATCCGTGAACTGCAACCTGATGTGGTCATTTCGGATATTTTCATGCCGTTAATGGATGGCGTCCGGTTACTCCAGCTGACGAGAAAGGAAGGCTGCGAATGTCGGTTCGTTATGTTGACGGCAGTAAGTGAATTCGAATATGCCAGACAAGCGTTGGAATACGGTGCCTCGGGTTATTTGATGAAACTTTCTCTGGATTTGAAGGAACTCACGCAAACCATGGACAAAGTAGCCGGAGAACTGACAAGAATGGATAAGCTTCGCCTGGCAGATAAGTGGTTCCCAGATAAGACTGCCCAAGAACCAACGGATCATCCGGAGCTGAATCGAATGATCACCTACATTGAGGAGCATTTCGCCGAGGATGTGACATTAAAGAGATTGGCTGAATATGTTCGCATGGATGCCAGTTATGTTAGTGACTTATTCAAGAAAAAGACGGGGATTACGATGACGCATTTTATTCAAAACCGCCGTGTTCAAGCAGCAAAAATGCTGCTGACAGAGACGGAGAAAACAGTTAGTGAAATTGGCCGGTTGGTAGGCTTCGAGAACGACAATTATTTTATTAAAATATTCAAACGGTGGTGCGGATTAACTCCGAACGAATACCGGAAAGAACAAAAAATCGTTCTATGAATATCCAAACACCGTTCATACCCCCAATGGCAGACTGGTGATAAAGTTAAAGACGTAGCAAGCAGCTTATCAACTCGATAAGGGGGACTGTACATGAAACGTAGAAATTGGTTAAAGGCAGCTTTGATCACGACCTTGGCAGCTTCGATGCTCAGCGCGTGCGGAAACGCTAACAGCAACGAGGGAGCAAATGCAGGATCGGCAAAAGAAAATTCCGGTGAGACTATCAACCTCACGCTTTGGGGAGCTGTTCCTGCCGAGGCTGGACCTCAAGAAGTGATTGACAGCTGGAATAAGGAAAATCCAGATATTCAGGTTGAGTACTTCCGTTATGTAAATGATGACCCCGGCAACCTGAAGCTGGATACAGCGCTCATGACGGGTCAGGATGCGGATTTATTTATCAACTACACGATTAACCGCTTACAGAAGCGTGTTGATGCAGGAGTCGCTTTGGATCTGAGCAGCAGAACAGATTACCACATCGACGAGCAAATGGGAGTGGATGCCGCTCAATGGAAAATAGGAGATAAATATTATGGCATCCCGACAAAGAAAAATATGTTGTTCATCTGGCTAAACAAAAGCATGCTGGATGAAGCCGGTTTACCGATTCCTCCCGTCGATTGGACCTGGGACGACTTGAGAGAATATGCGAAAGCGCTAACAAAATCGAATGTTTACGGTCTTATGCAGCATGATGCTGCCTTTACCGCTGCAATTGATGGTACCATCGCGGGTCTTGGCGTAACCACACCGGAAGGAACATCTAACTTCAATAATGACCTTTGGAAAAAGCAACTTCAAATCGTGCATGACATGATGTTTGTGGACAAATCGACACCGGAATATGGAGAACAAGTAACAAGCAAGATGCCGGTAGATACCATGTTCTTGAAAGGCGAAGCAGCCATGTTAGCCGCAGGAGAATTTATTTTCCGCAACGCAAATAACCTGAAGGAATTTCCGCATGACTTCAAGATCGCATTCGCAACGATTCCCAAAGTATCCGCCGATCAAAAGGATTATAAATATGCAGGCGGTTTAGGTGACATGCTCTCGGTTAATGCAAAATCCAAACATCAGGATGCGGCATGGAAATTCGCAAAGTGGTATGCCGACGGCGGAATGCTGCCGATGGCAAGCGGGGACGTCTTCCATCCTCAAAGAGTGTTGATAACAAGCAGGCAATGGACTTACTGCTCAAGGGTGTTGAAGACAAATACGATACAGAGTCCATGAATAGCGTAGTGTTCGGTCAGTTCCCATCGTTCCAGCTGAATGTACCGCAGCAAGCGCTGGATGCCCGCAAGGAAGAATACGAGAAATACTTCCTGAATGAGCAGGATATCGATACAACGCTTAAGAATATGGCCAAACGCCATCAGGATTATATCAAATAATCGAATATCGATAATATCCTTAAGAGAGAAGAAGGATCTTCCGCTTCCTTCTTCTCTCTTTGTTGTATCTACAAAGTTCCATACGAGAAGAAAGGCAGTGTTTTCTGTGAAAAGGAACAGCTGGATTCGGAAACAAGGCTGGGTTGGCTACGCATTTATTTTGCCTAATATGCTGGGTATCCTGGCATTTTTTATTCTGCCTGCCTTGTACTCTTTCTTTATGATGTTCACGGACTATCAATTCGCTAATCCGAATTGGACGTTCACCGGATTAGATAATATCAAACGCCTTTTTGGTGATGATCAGTTCTATGCTTCAATCAAATATACGCTCATATTCCTGTTGTCCGTTCCAGTTTCATTAGCCATTGCGTTTCTTGTTGCCCTTGTGCTCAACCGGAACGTGTATTTGAAGGGATTGCTTAGAGGAATGTTCTTCCTGCCATACATCTCAAGCGGGGTTGCCGTTGCTTTTGTATGGATGCTGCTGTTCCAGCCGTCCCAGGGGCCAATAAATCAAACCCTTCGTTTTATCGGAATTGAATCACCTCCAGGATGGTTCGCCGATTCAAGCTCGGCGATGTATGCAATCGACGTTGTGCAAATCTGGTTTATGTTAGGCTACAACATGATTATCTATTTGGCGGCCCTGCAGGAGATTTCGACCGAGCAGCTTGAAGCGGCACGTATCGATGGGGCAGGGAAAGCAACTATTACATGGAGAATTGTATGGCCGCTTGTGAGTCCAACCACATTTATGCTTTTGATTACGGGGCTGATTATGACCATTAAATCCTTCTCTCTCATCCAGGCGATTACAGGTGGCGGGCCAAGCGGAAGCACCACGATTCTGTCGCTGTTCGTCTACAAAACGGCATTTAGTTATTATGAGATGGGTTATGCGTCAACCATTTCCTGGTTCCTGTTTGCGGTTATTCTCATCATTACCATTATGCAATGGGTCGGCCAAAAACGCTGGGTCCATTACTAGAGAGGAGATGGCTCTATGTTTAGAACAACTAAGATACGCTCGGTTAAGCTTTCCGTCACAATCCTTATGCTGATTGCAGGGTTGTTTATGATCGTCCCTTTTTTATGGATGCTCAGTACTTCCTTTCAGACCCCAAGTGAAGTATTCCGCCAATGGCTCCCTTCGAAGCTGGACTGGACCAGTCATAAGCGGATCTGGACAGGAAACTATAGTTTTTTCCCTTACTATTTGAACTCCCTTAAGATTGCCGTGATTGGTACAGCGGGTGCCGTTTTTATGTCTGCTTTTGCGGCTTATGGCTTTGCACGTACGGAATTTAAGGGACGCAATACACTCTTCTTGGTGTATCTATCCATGATGATGATTCCTCCTCAAGTCGTTTTTGTTCCGAAGTTTATCCTGTTTAACTGGCTTCATATTTATAACACGCATTGGGCATTAATTCTGCCTGCCATGTTCTCGATCTTTGGCGTATTTATGCTGCGCCAATTCTTTCTCAGTATTCCGAAGGAGATTACAGAATCTGCGTTTCTCGATGGTGCCGGTCATTTTCGAATTTTCTTCAAACTGGTGTTGCCGTTAGCCAAACCCGCGCTTGCAACGTTTGCCATTATCGATTTTTCCTGGCAATGGAATGATTATGAGAATGCGCTGGTATTCTTACAGAGTCCTAAGCTTTATACAATTCCTCTAGGTCTACAAAATTTCGTGCTGGAAAACAACGTAGACTATAACGGCATGATGGCAGCTTCTTCGGCAGCAATCATCCCTATGATTTTGATCTTTCTGCTTGGTCAGAAATATATCATTCAAGGCGTATCCAGTTCGGCTGTAAAAGGCTAATCCAAAGGAGGCTTATATGATGAAACGCGAAACGATATCATTCGATGTTACGGTCATTGGCGGAGGACTTTCCGGGATTTGTGCTGCTATTGCAGCGGCAAGATTAGGACAAAAGGTTGCGCTCGTGCATAATCGTCCTGTACTTGGCGGCAACTCCAGCTCGGAGGTGCGTGTATGGGTATGCGGTGCAACTGGGCATGGCGTGAACCGTTATGCCCGGGAGACCGGCATTATGGGTGAATTGTTCATTCAGAATCAATACCGGAATCCGGAAGGAAATCCGTATTTGTGGGACATTACGCTGCTGGAGGCGGTAAGAGCCGAACCTAATCTGACGCTGTTTATGAATACGGATGTTAGAGAAGTAGAAGCAGACGGTGAGAAGAATGCAAGGATCATTCGCAGCGTGAAGGGCTGGATGATGGGCTCCGAGCGTGAGATTACGTTTGAAAGCGAGAGGTTCCTAGATTGTACCGGTGACGGACTCATCGGATTTCTCGCTGGAGCAGCATACCGGATTGGTCGTGAAGCTCGACATGAGTTCGGTGAAGAATGGGCACCGGATGTTGCTGATGATATTACGCTAGGCAGTACAATGTTGTTCTATACGAAAGATACCGGAAAACCGGTACGATTTGTTGCTCCATCGTTTGCTAAAGACATTACGACAACCTCTATTCCGATAAAGCGTGTGATCCGCAGCGGAGATTCCGGCTGCCATTACTGGTGGATTGAATGGGGCGGTGAGCTGGATACGGTACATGAGAACGAGCAGATCCGGGATGAGTTATGGTCTGTTATTTATGGCATTTGGGATTATATTAAGAACTCCGGCAAGTTTCAAGCCGAGAATATGACGCTGGAATGGGTAGGCTCGATTCCAGGTAAACGCGAGTATCGCCGCTTCCTTGGTGATACGATCCTGACGCAAAATGATGTCATCTCTCAGCGCCCATTTGAAGACCGGGTCGCCTTTGGCGGTTGGTCCATCGACCTGCATCCTCCACAAGGGATGTACGCAACCGAGAGTGGATCCAAGCATCTGCATGCCGATGGCATTTATCATATTCCGTTTGGATGTCTGTACTCCCGGAATGTCAGCAATCTGCTGTTTGCGGGACGTAATATCAGTGCATCGCATGTTGCATTCGGAACAACCCGTGTCATGGCAACTTGTGCGGTAATGGGGAAGCGGCAGGTGTAGGCGCTGCCTTGTCGGTAATCAAGGGCATCACGCCTCGTGAACTGCGTGAGCAGCATTTGACCGAATTGCAGCAAACGATGCTGCGGACCGACGCCTCGATTATAGGTTTGCGCAATGTTGATTCTGCTGATCTTGCGAGAAAGGGAACCATCACGGCTTCAAGCACGATGACCCGAATTTGGCTCAATGAACCTTCCGAGGAGTACCGTCTGGTCGCTGACGTTGGATGGCTGTTTCCGGCCGATGCTGGGTTTGAAGGATTGACTCTCTTGGTCTCCGCCCGGGAGGCGACAAGTCTGACTATAGAACTGTGGGATACGGGGCGCCCTGAGAATTATGTACCGGCAAACTTCAAACAAGCTTTGCAGATCCAGGTCGATATAGGTGAACAGCAATGGCTGGATGTGCCTGCAGATTGTTCAATGTTTGGAGGCGATCCTTGCAATGTATTTATCATTGTTCGTGCGAATGAGGCAGTCAGTCTCTTTACATCAGCTGTTCCGGTTAGCGGCGTCCTCGCATTCGAGCGGGGAGTCAAACCCATAGTCAGCTCGGATCTGGAGGAGCATCAGCCGGATCAGCCCGTTATCGAATGGTCAATGAAGGGCCTTGTCCGAAAACCATTCTGTTTTGCAGTTGAGACCGGCGCTTATTCACCTGATAAAGTCATCAACGGCTACGTTCGTCCGTTTGGAGGTCCGCAGCTGTGGGTATCGGAGCCAATCGCAAACGACCGTGAAGAATGGATTGAAGTCAAGCTTCCAGAACCAGTGGATATCCGGGAAATCCACCTTACCTTTAATGACGATGTTAATGAGGATTTGATTAATTTGCATCATCACGAAACTCCGTTTTTGATTATTCCGGAGATGGTTAAGACATATGAGGTGCAGGCATATATAAATGGGGAGTGGGTAAGGCTTGCTGGTGATAACCATAACCGTGCTCGCAAAAAGATCCATCGACTTGAGAATCCGATACAGTCAGACCGGATTAGAGTTGTCATCAATGAAACGCACGGCGGAGATCGGGCAGAAGTGATTGAAATTCGATTATATGATGTTCATAGAAAATAAAAAAAATACTTTTAGACGGATAACATGGAGGACTGATGCCGATCAGCATCAAACCAACATTTACAGCGTTTCATAGTAAAGTAGACGATGCTGGTTAATGAGGGTTTTTAATTATTTTGGATAATAATGACATTGACAACGATAGGTTTTTCGAAAATAATGGGATGTAATTGAATACTGGTACCTTTAATTCAGTCCAGAGAGGCTGGCAAGGGCAGCGGATTTTTGTAATCACGCGTGAATCAGGGCATATCCCGTCAGGGATGCTCTGTGTCTTCGCGCGGGTTATGATGTGAAAAGAGGCTACTTGTCAGTTTGAGACTTGACGAGTAGCCTCTTTTTCTGCTTTTTTTGGTATCAGGACACTTTAAGTTGGAGGTATTCTGATGAGCAAACAAGATCAAGAGTTTTCGTGGCAAGAGGTGCCGAAAGCACAGAGAAACCATTTTTGGAAGACGTTAGCCGTGATGATGGGATTCACTTTCTTCTCGGCAAGCATGCTGGCTGGGGGGACGCTTGGAGTCAGCTTAACGTTCATGGAGTTCATCGGCATCGTGCTTGCGGGCAATCTGGTGCTCGGTATCTATACGGGAGCGCTGGCACATATCGCCGCCAAAATGGGGCTGTCCACACACTTGCTGGCTAAATACGCGTTCGGTGAGAAAGGATCTTACCTGCCTTCGTTCCTGCTCGGCTTCACACAGGTCGGATGGTTCGGGGTAGGTGTGGCCATGTTCGCGATTCCGGTCGCCAAAGCGATGGACTGGAACGTGTACCTGTTGATCTTACTGTTTGGTCTAGCCATGACGGCATCAGCCATCTTCGGCATGAAGTCACTCGTCATCCTGGGTTATATCGCAGTTCCGGCGATTGCCATTCTCGGCGGTTACTCCATGTTTGAAGGTGCAGGTACATTGGGCGGTCTGGAAGGCATGCTCGATTACACCCCGTCACAGTCGCTCACTGCGGCAGCAGCATTAACCATTTGTATCGGCTCATTCATTAGTGGCGGAACGCTGACGCCCGATTTTGCCCGATTCTCCCGGACGTCCCGGCAGGCGGTTACAGCAACTGTCATTGCATTCTTTCTGGGGAACTCCCTTATGTTCCTGTTCGGTGCAGTCGGTGCAATGGCTTATAACCTGGCAGATATCTCGGAGGTCATGTTCCTGCAAGGCTTGCTCATTCCCGCGATCATCGTACTTGGACTCAATATCTGGACGACCAACGATAATGCCTTATACGCTTCCGGTTTGGGCTTTGCCAATATCACTAAAATTTCGAAAAAATTCTTCGTTATCGTCAATGGCATCGTGGGTACCGTATTTGCCATGTGGATGTACAACAATTTCGTGAGTTTCCTGAATGTGCTGGGCGCGGCAATACCGTCGATCGGCGCCATTATCATCGCGGACTATTTCTTCGTGAAGCGCAGAAACTATAAACCGTTTGCTGACATGACTTTTAAAACGGTAAACTGGGTAGCGATGGCAGCTTGGGCCATCGGTGTTGCATTTGCCCAGCTGGCACCAGGAGTAACACCTTTAAATGCACTGATCGGTACGGCGGTGGCCTACATCGTGCTGATGCTGATCGTTCCTTCGAAAGAATCCAACAAAGAAAAGGGGAAAATGAATGATTATACAGAACGCAAAATTGCGGGGTAAAGAAGGTCTATGGAATATCGTCGTGAAGGACGGAAAGTTCGTACAAATTACGCAGGAGCTGATAGCAACGGCAAATGAGGAAGTGCTTGACGTCAACGGTTCACTTGTACTGCCGCCGTTCATTGAACCTCATATTCATCTGGATACTACGTTAACGGCAGGCGAACCGGAATGGAATTTGAGTGGAACGCTGTTCGAAGGCATCCAGCGCTGGTCGGAACGCAAGGCTTCCCTGACGCATGAAGACGTCAAAATACGTTCCAAAACGGCACTTAAATGGCAAATGGCCCAGGGCATCCAGCACGTACGGACGCATGTGGATGTCACCGATCCAAGCCTTACCGCTGTTAAAGCGATGCTTGAAGTAAAAGAAGAAATGGCGCCCTACATGGATATCCAGCTTGTTGCTTTCCCTCAAGAAGGCATTCACTCTTATCCGAACGGTGTGGAGTTGCTGGAAGAGTCGCTGAAAATGGGCGTTGACGTGGTCGGCGGTATTCCACACTTCGAATTTACAAGGGAATATGGCGTCGATTCGATGAAGGTCGCGTTTGATCTCGCCGAAAAATACGACCGTCTTATCGACATCCATTGCGACGAAATTGATGACGAGCAATCCCGTTTCGTGGAAGTCGTTGCCAAAGAAGCCTATGAACGCGGACTGGGCTCCCGCACGACGGCAAGCCATACAACGGCGATGGGGTCATACAATGATGCCTATACGTACAAATTGTTCAGATTGCTGAAGATGGCTGACCTGAATTTCGTCTCCAATCCGCTCGTCAACATCCACCTGCAGGGAAGGTTCGACACGTATCCGAAAAGAAGAGGGCTGACTCGTGTCAAAGAATTGCAGGAAGCCGGCCTTAACGTGTGCTTCGGTCACGATGACATCTTCGATCCATGGTATCCGCTAGGTACGGGCAACATGCTTCAGGTGCTGCACATGGGGATCCATGCTTCACAGCTGCTCGGTTACGACCAAATCGTGAACTCGATTGATCTTATTACAAAAAATAGCGCAAGAACGCTCCATATCGAAGATGTGTACGGCATTGAAGAAGGTAAGCCTGCCAATTTCATCGTTCTTGAAGCGGAGAACGAATATGAGGCTATTCGCAAACAGGCCGGCGTACTTTATTCGTACAGAGGTGGCCGTAAAATCGCGGAAACGAAGCCGCGGGACACGTCTATTATTCTTGAGGGCGGTTCGGAGAATGTCACGTTCAATAAATAATTCAATGTTTTGATTGAGACAAATCCAAATCAAAGCACCTTCAAGAAAATGAAACCTTGTCGACAGATAGGGAGATCTTCTTGGAGGTGTTTTTGCTTAATCTGCTTTAAAATTATGATTTGACTTACAGTTAACTCTATGTCTTATACTCCGAATATGAAAGAAAAAATAAGTGGCTTTTCTGGGGTAGGGCAGTTACAATTTGTTAGGATCAAACTAAATCTATGAAAAACCGTAGATAGATCAAACTCATTTGAATTCTTCGCCTTTAAACTAATGGGGGTGTGAACAGGAAAAGGAATGAACGCAAATGTATTGCAACGGGGATTCAAATAAAATAAATGAAGTAATGAATTGGAGATTTATAGAATAATGACAAAGAGTAATAATTGGAATGTATATGGCCTGGCCTTGTTGTTGGGTTTATTTTCAACCTTAGGTCCATTTACGATTGATATGTATTTACCGGCATTTCCTGAGATTGCAAAAAACTTCAATACAAACGCATCACTCGTACAGTTTAGTCTTACAGCTTGTTTATTAGGGCTAGGTATGGGACAACTCGTTATGGGTCCTTTGAGTGATGCTCACGGGAGACGTAAACCGCTGTTAATCTCCATGGCAGCCTATATTATTTGTTCCTTGGCGTGCGCTTTTGCTCCTAATATCGGACTATTGATTTTGTTCCGTTTCACTCAAGGATTTGCGGCTTCAGCAGGGATTGTCATCTCTCGTGCGATAGCTAGAGACCTTTACAGTGGACATGAACTCACTAAATTCTTCTCTCTACTTTTGCTTGTAGGGAATTTGGGGCCTTTGGCAGCACCGATCGCTGGAAGTGGCATTCTTTCATTCACGACATGGATTGGTGTGTTTATCTCACTCTCAGTTTTGGGCATTTTCTTATTAATCATGACAAAATGGGGTTTGAAGGAATCAAACCCACCTGAACGACGTATGGCCCCTGACTTCAAACAACAGTTGGGGAACTACAAAACGCTTCTACGTGACCGCAAGTTTGTTGGTTACATGCTGGCACAGGGAATCATGACGGCTGGGGTCTTTGCATATGTAGCAGGAACACCGTTTATTTACCAAAATATTTATGGAGTCACACCTACTGTATTCGCTATATTGTTTGCTTCAAACGGAATCAGCTTGATCATCGGTTCCCAAATCGTAGGTCGATTGGCACAGCGTATACCTGAGCAGACTCTTCTATTATCTGGACTGTGGCTTGCTTTAGTGGCAAGCGTTGCTGCTCTGGTGGTAACTATAGCTCATGGCCCGCTTTTCGCTTTGGTCATTCCATTGTTCTTCTTTGTTTGTTCCATAGGTATTACGTCTACTGCGGCATTCCCACTTGCCATGGAGAGCCAAGCCAAGATGGCCGGAAGTGCAGCAGCATTGCTCGGCGTTGTTCCCTTTCTTCTAGGCGCGTTGGTGGCTCCTCTGGTAGGTATTGCAGGAGAAGACACTGCGGTCCCATTAGGACTCACTTTATTAATGACCAGTCTCGTTGCGATTCTCACGTACTTCCTATTAGTTAAAAAAGTCTCGCATCACACGTCTCAACATACGCAGTCTGATCCTGATTTTAATTGAGAATATGTTGATCCTAGTTGAATTTAAAACCGTTGAACTTTAATTCAAAGATTCAACGGTTTTTTTATTGTGTGTAATCAAGGAAAGAAGGGGGATTTCTGCGGACTAACCTTTTGGAATCTTCCGATAGCTGGAAGGGGAGAATCCCGATATCTTCTTGAAAAGCCGAGAGAAATAATAGGGATCACTAATGCCTACTGCCGAACTGACTTCCTTGATGCTCAGCTCGGTAAGATCGAGAAGATGACCAGCCCGCTGAATTTTGAGCCGCAGGAAATATTCAATGGGAGCGATGCCAGTTTCAGAATTAAATAGAAAGATCAGATGCTGTTTCGATACCCCGACATGATTAGCCAATTCCGTAAGAGAAATAGAATCACTCATATGTACATTCATGTATTGAATCGCCTGTTCCAAATAAGTTTCACGTTTCTTCTCTTGTGCCGATTTGATGGCATTCAAACCAATCCCGGAGAGCAGCTGTCTTGTAGTTTGGGCCACATGTACATGGGTAGTCAGGGCGTATGTCCGCTCGGCCAGCATTTCATAGGTAGGTACGAACCATTCCATTAAACGGGCTTTGCCGCTTGGTGATAAAGAGAGTGAAGCGTTAGACAAACCAAACATCTTTACCAATCTATTCGCATGACTTCCTTTGAAATGAAACCAGTATATACTCCATGGATCTTCCTGCATTGCCCCGTAACGGTGTGCAGTTTCGGGTGGGATTATCACCATATCGCCTTGCTGCATGATTAATCGTTCTCCATGATTCAGCTCGACCCATCCTTCTCCCGCTTCGCAAAAGATGAAAATATGTGACGAGCTGCCTTCCAGACGCTCCCTGAAATGATATTGAGCATTAGCAAAATAACCGATATCCGTAATAAATAAGGTGGAAGTCAGTTCCTCCTGTTCCAGTTCTCTCATCCAATATTCCGGAAGTACATATAACTTCTCCTCTACAAATCCTTCAGGCTTGCGTATATGATCAGGACTCATTCCAGTTACCCCCGTAATTAATAATCAGAATAAGAATATAATCCATCACTTCCCGCATTTCGTCAATTGGAACCTTTCTTGCCAGAAGATACAGTATAACTATCAAGATAAGGGAGGCCGTTCTAACATGAAGCATGAGGCTGTGGATCGTACACTGGAGGAGAAATCAACCGGATCCAGTCAGGTTCAAGTGTGGGAAACAAACGTGTTGATACCTACATATGAGGCGGGTGAAGCTGACCCCAACCCTATGTTTCTGGAGAAAAGAGTCTATCAGGGAAGTTCCGGCCGTGTGTATCCGCATCCAGTGATTGAGAGTATCTCGGACGTGAAGCATCATAAAAATTACAAATTGGTTATTCTGGAAAATCAATATATCCGTATTGAGATCATGCCGGATATCGGGGCAGAATCTACCGCGCGCTTGATAAGACGAACAATTATGACTTCGTCTATTATAACCGCGTCATTAAGCCTGCGTTGGTGGGCCTTGCCGGTCCTTGGATCTCCGGGGGAATTGAATTTAACTGGCCCCAGCATCACCGCCCCAATACGTTCGGTCCGGTTGAATACAAATACGAAGCAACGGAAGATGGCAGTGCTACAGTATGGGTAAGTGAGATTGACCGGATGTACGGCACGAAAGTTACAGTGGCCTTCAAGCTCTATCCGGACAAGGCTTACTTGGAGATCAATGCTCAATTATACAACCGGACATCTGAGCCGCAGACCTTCCTGTGGTGGGCAAATCCGGCTGTAGCGGTTAATGAATATACGCAATCCGTGTTTCCTCCAGACGTAACGGCTGTATTTGATCATGGCAAAAGGGATGTCTCGCGTTTCCCTATCGCTACCGGAACCTATTACAAACAGGATTATTCGGAAGGCGTAGATATTTCCCGGTATAAGAACATCCCGGTTCCGACTTCGTATATGGCTTACAAATCCGATTATAATTTCGTCGGTGCATATGATCACAGTGCAGAGGCAGGATTGCTGCATGTGGCGAATCATCATATTTCTCCCGGCAAGAAACAGTGGACCTGGGGAACGGAGAGTTCGGTCAGGCGTCGGACCGTCAATTGACGGATGAGGATGGCCCGTACATTGAACTCATGACTGGAGTGTACACAGACAATCAGCCAGACTTCACTTGGCTTCAACCTTACGAGGAGAAGACCTTCAGCCAGTATTTCATGCCTTACAAAAACATAGGTGTCGTAAAAAATGCCTCCATTGAAGCAGCCGTCTATCTGGAGGTTGACGTTAAAGCCGGAGAGGCAGTGATTAGGGTATATGCAACCTCTGCACTTGAACATGCCATTGTGGAGTTGCGTGGAGCAGCAACCCGGTATGTACAAGAGACCGTTAAATTATCCCCGGTAGATGCATATCTGAAGGTCGTACCGCTGGAAAGCGGGAGAAGGAGCATGATTTGAAGCTTTCCGTCCGAAATAGGGAAGGCAGATTACTGATTTCTTATCAACCGAAACGTCCGGATATTGAGCAGGTCCCCGAAGCTGCGAGACCACTGACAGCACCAGAACAACTGCGTTCGACCGAAGAGCTGTATTTGGCGGGCCAGCATTTGGAGCAATACCGGCATGCTACGTTTGAGCCCGAAGCCTACTATCTGGAAGGCTTGAATCGGGATAGCGGTGATATCCGATTAAATGTAGCTTATGGAACCCTACTGCTTCGCCGTGGATTATATGTAGACAGCGAGCAATATTTCCGCAAAGCAATCGAGCGTTTGACCTGGCGCAATCCGAACCCATATGACAGCGAGGCCTACTATCAGCTGGGAGTAGCCCTTCGTGGCCAAGGCCGTTTGGATGAAGCTTTTACTGCTTTTCACAAATCGGTATGGTCGGCAGCGTGGCAGGATGCAGGGTACTTCTCTCTAGCTCAGATTTCCAGCATGAAAGGCCAGTACGCCGAGGCACTGGAGCAGATTGAGCGTGCACTCATCCGTAATTCACGAAACTACAAAGCACGTAATCTGAAAGCCGCTTTGCTGCGCAAGCTTGAGCTGATTGATAAAGCAAAAGGATATGCGCTTGAGACCATTGAACTGGATGTCGCGGATTTTGGAGCATATAATGAGTTGGCCTTGGCTCTTACGACTTTAGGGGATAACGCTGCTGCACAAAGTATTCTCTCTGAATTGCAGCGATTGATGAGAAATGATGCTCACAACTATTTGCATGTCATCGCAGACTATATGAACAGCGGTTTCTATGAAGAAGCCATTTCCGTAGGGGAAAGAATTGTGAACCTGGAAAAATCCGTCTATCCCATGCTGTATTATGCACTAGGTGAATTATATGAACGTACCGGACAACATGAACATGCTCATGAAGCTCGCCGTAAGGGACATTCGGCCAATCCAACCTATTGTTTCCCGAACACGTTGTTTGAACTTGAGCTACTGGAAAGTGCTGTTCATGCTAATCCGAAGGACGACAGGGCTCATTACTATCTCGGAAACTTCTATTATGATAAGAAACGGCCTATCGAGGCGATTGCGAGCTGGGAGCGTTCACGTGAACTGCGAGATGATTATCCAACTGTACACCGCAATTTGGGGTTGGCCTATTACAACAAACAGAACAATCCGCAAGCAGCTCTGACTTCGCTTGAACAGGCCTTTGCCTGTGCACCGGATGATGGTCGTATTTTCTTTGAACTGGATCAGCTTCGTAAGAAGCTCGCGTGGTCAGCAGACGAACGTCTCCATATCCTTGAAGAGAGGCAAGATCTGGTCGAGAAACGGGATGATCTGTATGTGGAATACGTAACCCTGCTAAACAATGCTGAATGTTATCAAGAAGCACTTGCTGCCTTGTCTCAGCGCAATTTCCATCCTTGGGAAGGTGGAGAGGGGAAAGTGACAGGGCAATATAAGTTGGCTCATACCGAGCTTGGTAAACAAGCGCTGCAAAACGGTCATTATGAAGCAGCAGCTCAGCATTTAAAACAAGCATTAGTTTATCCGTTGAATTTGGGTGAAGGAAAGCTGGAAGGAACTCAGGAGAATCATATTTATTATTATCTCGGCATGGTCTACGAAGGTCTGCAGCGGGAAACAGAAGCCATCTCCAGTTACACCACAGCTTCACAGGGCCTTGCTGAGCCGACAAGTGCGTTGTTCTACAACGATCAGCCGCCAGAGATGATCTTCTATCAGGGGTTGGCTTGGTTGAAGCTTCATAACGCGAAGGAAGCCAAGCGCTGTTTCAATAAACTGATTGATTATGCTGAAAAGCATATGTTTGATGACATCAAAATGGATTACTTTGCCGTATCCTTGCCAGACTTTCTGGTATTTGAAGATGACCTGAACCGTCGCAATGTAATCCATTGCCGGTACATGAGAGGCTTGGGACTTCTGGGGCTTGGCCGTGATGAAGAAGCCGAAACCGAACTTGAGTTGGTTCTCGAAATGGAGCCTAATCATCAAGGGGCGATGGTCCATAGAAGGTATCCTCGGCAATTGCGCGAAGGAGTTTAACCTTGATAGTCCATTATCAATGAGATATTGTCCATTGGTTGGCTTATAGAGAAAGAAAACGGTATTGCTAAAAACAAAAAGAAGGTGTGATGATAATGGATGTCGTGCCTGGCAGGTTGCCGCGCAAACTGACCATCACCATGTGGGATTTCTCCTGGTACACCATGACCCTACCGGGAGAGCCGTACAGCGATCTTGAGGCAAGATTTAAGGAAGCGGTGGAGAGAGGCTACAATACGATCCGAATCTGTGCGATGCCTTTCTTACTGTTCACGGCGGAAGGCAAGCGGCCAGGCCCGCTACACTTTGGCAGCCTTGGAGAGATCGGGCAGCGAACACGCTGGTACAACTGCCGGGGCGGCGCCGTGCTGGACGGGCATGCTCATTTGCTAGAATTGTTCAGACAGGCCAAGGCCCATGGTTGTTATATCATGTTATCTTCGTGGGAATATCAACAGAGCCCCAGCTTCCTGACCTTTCCCGCACTGCGTGACGAGCTGGCTGCCATCGCTCCGGAGAACCGGTTTATGGCTATTGCCAAATCCCTGGATCAGCTTATCCGCTATTTAAAAGCGGAAGGATACGAGGAACAGATCATCTATGCGGAGCTGCATAATGAGGTGGAGTTCGGGCAATTGACCGCCATAGGAATCACTCAAGGTATTGTCCCATCCAATATACCAGCACTTGTGGAAGCCATGCAGCCGTATATTGAAGAGGCTGTCAGATATCTCAGAAGGGTCCATCCGGATATCCTGATGACAGCAAGCTATACATTAAACGAAGCATATCCCAAATGCTATGTAGCGGGAAATTTACAGGTTGCACATTTCCATCTGTATATCAAAGGGGTATTGAATGAATTAACCGAAGCAGCCGGACTGGATGATGAGCAGGCGCCTTTTCCGGGCATGCTCGTCCAATCGATCCTGCGGGAGGATGCGCCTCCATTCGAAGAGTATACGCTGCCGCGCGGCCAGGAATGGAGGATGGAAGGCAATCCGGTAGGGCTAAGACTGCTCTATCTGCATGACTGGGTGGAGCCGGATAAATGGGATCTTTTTTTATACGACCATTATGGTAAACATAAGCTGGCTATGCTGCAAAAGGCAGATATGCGCTTGGAGGAAGCTCACGAATGGGCCGTTCATTCCGGGTTACCAGTCGTTATTGGAGAAGGTTATGTCGGTTATACGCCGCTGTTAGCCGGATTTGAGGAAGGGCCTGTCGGGAAATTTATTGCAGAGTACGCAATACGAAAAGGTATGACTCTTGGCTTCTGGGGAATGACTCTGTGCTCAAACTGTGCGCCGCATCATCCCTTCTGGGACGATATAGCCTGGCAGCAGAAATGGAATCGATACATTCTTGAATCGAAATAGCTGAGAATTAGATGTATCATTTTTAACTAAATATGTAATTAATAACAAATTTAAAAGACCTTGGCGCCCGTAAAAATTACAGCGAGCTAAGGTCTTTTGCGTTTCTATTCGACACATCAGATTCTAACCAGGTATCATACAATCATTTAGGGATCACAAAACCTATTCAAAACCGATTTCTTGGTTTCCAATTGAATAACGTGGTACTAGATGATAATGTAAAATAAGGATTTGGCTTTGGGCTTGCGAAGAATATACGATTTGAATCGAGGTTCTGAAAATGAGGGTAAAACGAATTGTCGCTAATATTAATACGCAGAACATTTCAGCAGCAAAAAGCTTTTACCAAGACGTGCTTGAACTTGATTTATTGATGAATCATGGTTGGATTGAAACATACGGATTACTCGGAAAGGAGAACGTTCAAATAAGTATCGCCACTCAAGGGGGCTCCAATACACCTACACCTGATCTTTCGATTGAAGTCGATGATGTTGATGTAGTGTATGAACGCATGAAAAGTGCTGGTTACACAATAGAATATGATCTTACGGATGAGCCCTGGGGCGTTCGTCGATTCTATGTCCGAGATCCATTTGGTAAGCTGATCAACATCCTTGCTCATAGACATTAGATCAGTTGTCAGGGCGTGCATACAAGCTGGGTTACTCTTCAAATTAAAGCATTTTCTTTAAAAATTATGGTGAATTGGTTTGAAGTATTGGTTTTCTTTTCGCGGATGTTATGCTTATATAAAAGTCGCTAATTGAGGTGTACAATGACTGAACTGAACCTGAATAATCTTCGAATGGGTACATAAAGCTACAGATAAACATTTTCCAGTGTGCAATGATCCATGTTTGTGTCCAAGGTAAAAGCAGATTATTCATCACTATTAACGGGGAAACAAGAATGATGAATGTTGTGTTGGTGGATGATGAGCCATGGGTACTGGAAGGTCTGCGAACAATGGTAGATTGGAACAAATACGGTTTTCAAATTTGTGGAGAAGCCGAGAACGGAAACGCTGCTTGGGCCATTATTGAGGATCTTCAGCCAGACCTGGTGTTTACAGATATTCATATGCCTTCGGTGAGCGGACTTGAACTGATTGATCGTTCTATACAAAAATTAGCCAAACCGCCGCGATTTGTCATATTAAGCGGATACGAACGCTTCGATTATGCGAAAACAGCGCTGGAACAGCGTGTAGAGGATTATTTGCTCAAACCCATTGATGAGGTTGAGATTGAAAACGTATTAGAACAGATGAGTCGTAAAATTCAGAACGAGCTTGCCTCAGAGAAATTGCATCAACACGAGCGCACTTTATATGTAAACTGTTTGTTCAACCGCCTGTTTCGGGGTGAGGAGAGCAGTGAACTGCAAGCTGAAGTGAAAAGTATTATGCAAATGGAAGGTCATGAGAACATGGCCTGCCTTTTAATTGAAACAGATGCTTGCCATGAGGACATCAAGTCACAGATACAGCGTATTGCTAGCGTTCAGCACTACGAACTTTATATGGATGTTGAAGGAAGAATTGGGGTCTTTGCTGCTGAAATGGATGATTCTCTGAGTTGGCTTGAGAGGTTAGGGAGCACCCTGTTTGAGATGTACTCCAGTCAAGCAACAATTATTGTGGCATTTGCATATCATTCAGGTGGAGTAGTTGCTATGCGGACGGCCTATGAAAAAGCATTTTCTGCGCTAAAATGGAAGCGTTATCAGATAGGGAGCGGCATTATTTGCGATCAAGATCTGCCAAGGGATGGCAGCATGGCGACTGTGAACCAAAAAGCATTGACTAACCTGTTTAGAATCATTTTAACGGGTCAGGAGGATGGACTGGAGAAAGAGGTACATGAACTGCTGGTGAATCCAGACTCAGGGCTTCCTGCGTCGGATATAGAATATGTTCGGGTGCAATTGCTTGCCCTTGAAATGGGAGTTCTCAAGCAACTGAAGGAGCTGGATGGAGATGTGGAGAGGTTTGTGTTGCAGTTACAACATACGTTGGGCGTCTTAACCGACATTGAATCCTTTCCTGCATTTCGGGAATATGCACTTTTATTAAGTCTCAACGCTTTGAGAGCTTTGCAGGAGCAGCGGAAAGAAAAGGAATGCAGCACCATTTTTCGTGTGGTGCAGTATGTTAACCATGAGTTTCGGGAGAAGCTTCAGCTTCAAGAACTTGCACAGAAATTTCATATGAATGCCAATTATTTGGGGCAAGCCTTCAAACAGCAGACTGGCAAGTCTTTTCGGGAATATCTGAATGATAAACGGATCGAGGAGGCCAAGAGACTGCTGCGTCAGAGCTGTTCCAGCATAGCCGAAGTTGCGGTCAACTCAGGGTACCCCAATGCTGACTATTTTGTAAGTCAGTTCAAGCGCATGACGGGCATGGCTCCTTCTGCATATCGGAAACAACCATAGATCCACTCGACAAGTAACGAATGAAGGATGGCGATTGAAGACATGTTTAAGAAATTCCGATTGCGCGGCATCGTGAACGATATTCCTTTGAACTACAAGTTTACGCTGATATATGTTATCGGTATTTTGCTTCCGATTATTGCAAGCAATTATTTGTTCATGGATCGTATGTCAGGGCTGATCAAGGAACGGGAAGAACAGAATTTGCAAATATCGCTGGAGCGGGCTAGAAAGGACATTCACACCATGATTGACGGGGGTATCGCTGTCAGTCACGCCTTAATCACGGACAAGCTGTTGTCCGAATCCATGGATCGTGTGTACAATGGTCAACTGGATTTCTACAATACGTTCGATGAACAGCTTCGCCATAGGGTGACATCTTATATACCCGTGAACAATCAGATCCAGCGAATCGGCATCTACACGAATAACCCAACCATCGTGTCTGGAGGAGATTATTATTATTTGGACAGCTCAATGTATGCCAGTGCCTGGTTCAGACAATGGGAAAAGGCAGGGGAATCACTGAGTGTGCTCGCTTATCGCGATCAGGCGGCGAATGATCGCGCGGCGACCTCATCATATTTTAGTGTGATTGAAAAAATGGACTATTACAACGTAGACAATTCTTACGAGAAGCTGGTGCGGATTGATTTTTACCTTAATCGATTCTATGACGTTATTGCGAGAGAGAAAAGTTCGCTGGACCTGTATCTGGTCAACGCCAAGAATCAGATTATTGTGTCTGCAGATGACAAGTATCAGGGCGAGGTAGACAGTGATTATGCGTTGTTCGATATGAGCAAGGTAGCGGAAAAGGATCTACATATCGTTCCGATTGGTAATGCCAGCTATGTGAAAGGTTGGAAGCTCATCGGCGTGCCTCAGGAAACACGTGTCAAACAAGCGATGTTCTCCATGAAGCTTTATTTCGGCATGTTGGCCGGTATCATTACTTTGGTTACCTCCATCTTCATCTATGTCATGCTGCGTTCATACAATTATCGAGTAAAGCGTCTGTCCAGACATATGCAAAAGGTGGGGAACGAGAAATTTGATCTGATCAACATTGATGGTGGACAGGATGAGATAGGTCATTTAATTCGTAATTTTAATATGATGACCGCGCAGATCCATTCCCTGATCAATAATGTGTACAAGCTTGAAATTCAGCAGCGGAGTCAGGAGGCCGAGCGCATTCGCGCTGAGCTAAATTTGTTGCAAAGCCAGATGAATCCTCATTTTTTATTCAATACACTTAATGCGCTGCTGGTGGTCAGCACCAAAAACAATTATGCGGATGTCAAAGATATTATTAAGGACCTCTCCAAGTTGCTTCGCCGCCTGTTGAATTGGAAGGATGATGTGGTCACTCTGGAAGAGGAAATGAGTTTTACGGTCATGTATATGGGAATTGAAAAATTCCGTTTTCGAGATAAGTTTGAATATTACATTGATATTAGCGATGAGGCGAGGCAGTATAGAATTCCAAAAATGAGTATCCAGCAGTTGGCCGAGAATGCTTGTAAACATGGAATTCAAGCCATTGAAGGACTTGGCTATGTGAAGATTAAAGCAGAAGTTGTAAGCGAGCGCTTGCGTGTTGTTGTATCCGATAATGGCAAAGGCATGGATAAGGAACGGCTACAAGAGGTTCTGTATCATATGCGGAGCAAAGAGGAGAGTGGAGGAAGTAATATTGGCATACGCAACGTATATCGTCGTCTTGAATTGTATTATGACGATAAAGTGAGCTTTAACCTGGTGAGCAGAATAGGTGAGGGAACAGAGGTATCCTTCGAAATTCCATTACAACTGCTGGAGTATCAGGGAGCAAAAGGAGGTAGGGACAATGGCATTTAAAGTGCTGCTGATTGATGACGAGCCATGGGCGCTAGAGGGCTTGGAGCTGTGGATTCCATGGGAAAGTCTTGGCTTTGAGGTATGCGCTTTATGCGGCAACGGGGTGGAAGGGTTGCAACGAATGGAAGAGCTTAAGCCGGATCTTGTTATGGTTGATATTCATATGCCAGTGATGAATGGACTAGAAATGATTGAAGAATGGCGACATCGAGGGAATTGGTCGACCAAGTTTATTATTCTTACGGGGTACAGCGATTTTGAGTTTGCGCGAAAAGCGCTTAAATTCAAAGTTTCCGGTTATCTGTTAAAACCATTGGATGAGGAACAGGCGAAGTCCGAGGTTCGCATGATGGGCATCGAACTAATGAAGGAGCAAGAGCAGCTTTATATTGGACAGATTGCATTGAGAGAGCAGGAAATGTTGACGATGAAGGAAGCTTTGATGGGCAAAGTGCTGTCTACAGAAGGTACTCAACTCATGGAGTCCCTGTCCCGGTCAGCTGAATCCTGGAATGTGTGCCTGGTTCAGGTGTCCGAGAAAGAGGTTGGCCGCTTGATTAGTATTGCTTCAGAGGTTCTGAGCGGACAACATGTCATTTATATCATTCGTCTGCGAAATGATCTCGTGTCCATTGTGTTCGGCGATGTTTCCTCCGAACCTCAGAGAACGAGCGGGAATTTAAGAAAACAATTAGAAGCACTGGCTCGCCGTCTGGCGGGCTTTCGTACATATATGGCGATTGGCACAACCGAATCCTCTCTTCATCTTATCAGCAACTCCCGAATAACAGCAGAGAAGGCGCTGCTGCACGCCTTTTATGAAATGCAAGGGAACAGCATAATGGATTATGCCGATCTCCAGCACCACGATTTTCAAAGGCATAACAAACAGGTCGAACTGGTCGAGCGAGTACTGGGAGCACTTCAGCTCATTGATTACGCCAACTTCCAGTCCGCTGTGGAGTTTATTGAGCAATCCTTTCGACAGATGCGGGTTCACCCGGATGAAGCCCGAAAATTTGTGATTTACCTTCTTCATGAAATTCGGGCTTATATGAGGGCGCAAATGGCAGAAGATTCAGAGAATTACCGTTTGTTCGAAATACCGGATCTGGATGAAGCACTGTTAACCTTTGATGATTTAGTTGGCATGTTGCATGCGTGTGGAAGAGTCTGCTTTGAGTTTTTGCTTAAAGAGAGCGTCTTCGAAGCACAGGGTATTGTACAGGATATCAACGATTATATTCATGTACATTTCCGGGAGGGATTGACCATTAAGATGCTGGCGGAACGTTTCTTCCTGCATCCGGCCTATTTAGGGCAACTGTTGATTCGCAAAAATGGAATCGGATTCAATGAACTGCTTCATAACCTGAGGGTAGAGGAGGCGTGTCGGTTGCTGCAGAAGAATCAGTACAAAAATAGCGAGGTCTCGGAACAGGTTGGATACGCCAATTACCATCATTTTTTAAAACAATTTGAGAAACGCATGGGCATGTCTCCTAATGAATACAAGAAAACCTGAGCTTTTCTCGGAAAGAGCTATAATTCGAATATAGTTTCCATAGTGATGTAAATTTATAATTAAATTATTCAAATGAAAGGGCTTTCATGCAGTGAGATCAAACTTTGGAGGTGCTTTATGGGGGACAGTAAAAAATCAATTTTCCGTATGGGGGCAACACTGTTATTGTCGTTGAGCGTTGTGCTAGCAGGTTGCTCAAGTGGCAATTCAGGCAGCGGAGAGGAAAGCAGTAAAGGTAGTGAGGTTGGTGCTGATAATCCGTTAGAAATCTCGGTATTCCTGAACGAGGCCGGACAACAGCCAACTGCTGACAACAAAATCTACAAAAAAATCAAGGAAGAGCTTGGCGTTACATTCAAATTTGAATTTTTGGCCGGCGACAAAAACCAAAAGCTCGGCGTCATGATTGCCGGAGGAGATTATCCCGATTTGATCTCTGCGGATACCAAGCTGACAGCAGCAGGGTCGGTCATTCCTCTAGAGGACCTGATCGAGGAACATGCGCCTAATCTGAAGAAGCATTACGAGAAATACTGGAACCAGATGAAGGACCCTAACGATGGACATATCTATTACTTGCCTAACTACGGTGCTTACAACGGTGAGGTGTCAGATACCTACTACAGCGGACCTGCCTTCTGGATTCAAAAAGCTGTGTTGAAAGAGTTTGGCTATCCAACACCAAAAACACTGGACGAATACTTTGATCTGATCGCGAAATACAAGGAGAAGTATCCTACTATCGACGGCAAGCCGACCATTGGCTTTGAAGTGCTGAACTATGACTGGAAAAACTGGGGGCTGCTGAACCCGCCACAGCATTTGATCGGTCATCCGAATGATGGGGGCGTCGTTGTAAACGACGGCAAGGCAGAGATCTTTGCAGACAAGGATTATGCCAAAACATACTATGAAAAGCTTAATGAAATTAACGGACAAGGCTTGCTCGACAAGGAGGCTTTTGCCCAGAACTACGATCAGTACATGGCCAAATTGTCCAGCGGCGCAGTGCTCGGCATGTTCGACCAGCATTGGAACTTTGGCAGTGCGGAAGATTCTTTGATAACGCAGGACAAAATCGAACGCACATACGTTGGCTTCCCACTGGTATACGACAGCAGCACAAAGGACTACTATCGCGATCGCGCAGCGCTTAACCTGAACAATGGTTACGGCATTACGGTAAGTGCCAAGGACCCTGTGAAAATCATTAAAGCGCTCGACAAGCTTATGGAAGAAGATTGGCAAAAGACGCTCACTTGGGGCATTCAGGATCAAGACTATTACGTCAATGACGAAGGTCGTTTCATGAAAACACAAGAACAGCGCGACAATGCTGCGGATGCGGCCTGGAAGCTGGCCAACAAAGCAGACGCTTTCTATGGAACCGCACCGAAGATGGAAGGTTATTTCAGCGATGGCAACGCCACTTCAGCAAGCAATCAGCCGGAAGAATATCAGGCCAGCTTGAAACCGTTTGATAAGGAAGTTCTGGATGCATATGGATTAAACAGCTTTATAGAGTTCTTCAGTGATCCGCCGGAAAACCCAATCTATTACCCGGCTTGGTCCGTCGATCTGGTTGAGGGCTCTCCAGCTAAAATCGCCAATACGAAGCTGAACGAATTATCAACCAAATATTTGCCGAAAGCGATTTTGGCCAACACATCCGAATTCAGCAGTGTGTGGAGCGAATACGTTTCCGAAATTCAAAAGCTGGATATCAAGGTATTCGAAGGCCGCATCAATGAAGTATTGCAGTGGAGAATCGATAACTGGTCTGTGAAATAAGAAGTTGCTGTCAGGAAGGAAGGTTACCTTCCTTCCTGATTTTTCAAAGAAACATGTCACTGGGCGCGGATTGTCATAGTGGGAAATGTGTCGCTAGACGTTTTTCCTTACAATATAAAGATGGATAGGGAGCTTGATATTATGGAGGAAATTGTAGTGGGCAGCAAGCCGCTCAGCCCAAAGAAAAAACCGAAAATTAGACGGCTGACCTGGCAGAACATCAAAGCGCAGAGACAACTGATCTGGATGTCTGTTCCTTTGCTCGCGTATATTATCACCTTTTCTTATGTGCCTGTCTGGGGCTGGACAATGGCTTTTCAGGATTATAAGCCTGCGAGAAGCTTCTCCCAGCAAACCTGGGTAGGATTCAAGCATTTTCAATTTTTATTCACCGATGACAATTTCCTGCGTGTGCTGCGTAATACGCTGGCCATGAGTGTTATCAATCTAATTTTGGGATTTGTAACCGCTATTATTCTGGCCCTTCTGCTTAATGAGATCAAAAAGGTCATGTGGAAGCGGACAGTGCAAACGATCTCTTATCTGCCCCATTTTTTATCATGGATTATCGTTACTGGCATCGTAGCGACCTCACTTGCATCCGATGGTATTATTAATGATATTTTAATGAGGCTGCATCTCATCAATGAGCCTATTCTCTGGCTGACCGAAGGGAAATATTTCTGGGGAGTTGTTGCGGGGTCCCATGTCTGGAAGGAAGTCGGCTGGAACACGATTATTTATTTGGCAGCCATAGCCTCTATTGATCCGGCGTTGTACGAAGCTTCTGACATTGATGGAGCCAATCGCTATCAAAAAATGTGGAACATCACCTTGCCGGGAATCAAGCCTACCATTGTCATCCTGCTGATTATGTCTATCGGACATATTCTGGAAGCAGGTTTTGAGGTTCAATATTTGCTGGGCAACGGACTGGTTGTTGACTGGTCGGAGACCATTGATATCTTTGTACTCAAATACGGGATCGCCCAGGGCAACTATTCGCTCGCTACTGCCGGCGGTATATTCAAAACGGTAGTCAGCATTACCATGTTGCTCATCGCGAATTGGACCGCCAAGCGGCTTGGGGAAGAGAGGCTTTTATAATGATGAAAAAAACACCATTGTCTGGTTCTGGAAATACAGCGGCACTTTCCGTTCGCCGCCCGGGTGGCAGAGGTATCGAACCACTTCTGTTCAACACCTTCAATACGATTTTCATGATTTTGCTGGTCATTGTAACGTTGTACCCGTTTCTTAACACGATTGTCGTTTCGTTCAATGCAGGGAACGACACCATCCGAGGGGGGCTTTATTTATGGCCCCGCGATTTCACGATGCAAAATTACAAAGCCGTATTTGCGTCAGGCACGATCTATAACGCGTTTTTGGTGTCCGTGGCGCGTACAGTTCTGTCCACTGTATTGAATATATTCCTGACCACGATGCTTGCCTACACGCTGAGCCGGCGGGATTATATTTTCCGTAAACTGATTACGACCATTTTTGTACTTACGATGTATTTCAATGCAGGGCTTATTCCGGGGTACTTCCTGATGAAGGACCTTCACTTAATCAATACGTTCTGGGTGTATGTTTTACCATCGCTGATCAGTGCGTTCAACCTGATCGTCATCCGTACTTATATTTACACGATTCCCGAAAGCCTGATCGAATCAGCAAAAATCGACGGTGCGGGAGATTTCAGAATCTTCTGGAAAATCATTTTTCCGCTGTGCAAGCCTGTGCTGGCAACCATCGCGCTTTTCGTTGCGGTAGGTGCGTGGAACTCCTGGTTCGATGCTTTCCTGTACACATCTTCGCGTCAAGAGCTGAGCACGCTGCAATATGAATTGATGAAGCTGTTGTCTTCCAGTATGAATGCCAATAGCAATCCATCGGTAGCCAATGGTGTGGGTATGGAACATTCCACCCAGGTTACACCGATTTCAATCCGAGCCGCGATTACAATTGTTGCTTCGGTACCGATCTTGCTGGTGTATCCGTTTATGCAAAAATACTTTGTTGTGGGACTAAATGTAGGGAGCGTGAAGGAATAGATGAAACAACTCGAAACGAATACCATCTGTTATGCCAACCCAATCCTTCCCGGATTCTATCCGGATCCCAGCATCGTAAAGGCGGAACAATATTTTTACCTCATTTGCAGCTCGTTTGAATATTTTCCCGGAGTGCCGATCTTTCGGAGCCGGGATCTCATTCATTGGGAGCAGATTGGCAATGTGTTGAATCGGGTCAGTCAGCTTGATTTGACCGGGCGGAAAAGCTCAGACGGCATTTATGCTCCTGTACTGCGTTACCATGAAGGAACATTTTATATGATTACGACAGATGTGAGAGGCATTGGCAATTTCTACGTTACGGCAACCAACCCTGCTGGCCCTTGGTCTGATCCGATTCGCATCCCATATGGGGGAATCGACCCATCGCTGTTTTTTGATGATGATGGCAAAGTATACGTGACCGCTCAACAAGGCGCCGATTACGATTCTCATGCCATCCAGTACGAGATCGACATCGCCACGGGTGAGGCGCTCTCTGAGCCACAAGTTGTGTGGCATGGGGATGGCGGGCCGTGGACCGAAGGACCGCATCTGTATAAAATTAATGGCTTGTATTATATGATGTCCGCTTCTGGCGGGACGGCTAAGGAGCATCGTGAGATCATCGGCCGAAGCGATCGACCTTATGGTCCTTTTGAACGCTATCCTGATCCCATTCTGACCCATCGCCATCTGGATCATCCGATTCAGTATTTGGGTCATGCCGATCTGGTGGAGGATCACAATGGGGACTGGTGGGCCGTTTTCCTTGGCGTGCGTTTGACAGCGGATGGATATAGCGTGCTTGGACGTGAAACCTTCCTCGCACCGGTTGTTTGGAACGAGGGGTGGCCGCACATTGACAACAATGAAGGACTAGTGAGTTTGGATATGAAGGTCCAACGTTTGCCAGTGGCATCGCCTTCCTTGCCTGAGAGCGATACAGCCATCATTGTCGGCCGGGAAGAATTCGACGGTGAGCTTGGGTTGCAATGGATGTTTGTGCGCAACCCGACAGAAGGAGTATGCATGCTTACGGAAAAACCAGGTTACCTGACGTTGTATGGCCAGGCGGGAAGTCTTGATGACATCGGTCAGATCACGTTTGTAGGTCGCAGGCAGCAGCATAGTCATGCCAGTTTTACGACCTGCCTTTCATTCATGCCAACTGCCGATGGAGAAGAAGCGGGATTGTGCGTTCGACGGGATGAGGACGCACATTATGAGATTGGAATTAAGCGGTTGAAAGGACGAAACGTTCTCTTTGCTCGCTTGACGGTGCGGGGAGAGTCGAACACGGTTCATGAGAGCGAGATTGTAACGGAGCGGCTATCGCTCCGAATTGAATCAACAGAGAAGGAATATA
Source organism: Paenibacillus sp. 1A_MP2 (assembly GCF_052244825.1). NCBI lineage: Bacteria > Bacillati > Bacillota > Bacilli > Caryophanales > Paenibacillaceae > Paenibacillus > Paenibacillus sp. 1A_MP2. Next base: position 3,655,821 of record NZ_JBQQCS010000001.1, read on the forward strand.
AGCTGGCTTGTTCCGAGGACGGACAGAACTGGACCGTATTGGGTTCAGGCTCGGCACAAGCCATTTCCCCGGAGGATTTTGTTCACAAAATGTGCTTTACCGGGGCGGTGGTCGGACTATATGCTACCGGAAATGGTCAGGCAAGCAGTGCACCTGCCCGATTCGACTGGTTCGAATACTCGATCTAATCCGCCAATAACAAGAGCTAAACTGCTAGTCAATTAGAAATAATAGAGGAGGGAAATCATGGGTTCATTTCGAGAAGAGGTTCCACTGAAGGACCTGTACAAGGATAGCTTTCACATTGGAGCAGCAGTGAATCCAAAGACGATCGAAAGTCAGCGTTCATTGCTTGCATATCACTTCAACAGCCTAACGGCAGAAAATGAAATGAAATTCTCCAGTGTGCATCCACAGCAGGGACTGTATACGTTTGAGGATGCGGATGTGATCGCTTCCTTTGCCAAAGAGCAAGGCATGGCGCTGCGCGGTCACACACTGGTCTGGCATAACCAGACTCCGGATTGGCTGTTCGAGAATGAAACTGGCGGACTGGTGGAGCGCGATGTATTGCTGGAGCGATTGAAGGAGCACATTCAGACCGTTGTTGGCAGATACAAGGACGTTATTTATGCATGGGACGTCGTGAACGAGGTTATTTCCGATGATGCAGATGACGAAAGCGCGCTCCTGCGGCCATCCAAATGGTTGGATATCGCCGGGAGGATTTTATTGCCAAAGCGTTCGAATTCGCCCATGAGGCAGATCCACAGGCGCTTTTGTTCTATAACGATTATAACGAATCCAATCCGCAGAAGCGGGAACGCATCTTTCGGCTTGTTCGTTCGTTACTCGATCAAGGCGTGCCAATTCATGGTGTTGGCCTGCAGGCACACTGGAATCTGTATGATCCTTCCCTGGATGATATGCGCACCGCGATTGAGCGTTATGCGCAGCTTGGCCTGCAGCTTCAGCTCACCGAACTGGATGTATCGGTATTTCGCTTTGAAGACAGGCGGACAGATCTAGTTCAGCCTTCACAAGAGATGCTAGAATTACAAGCTGAGCGATATGAATCCATCTTCCGCCTGCTTCACGAATATAAGGAACATATTAGCGCTGTAACATTCTGGGGGGCTGCCGACGATTACACATGGCTGGACAATTTCCCAGTCCGAGGACGGAAAAACTGGCCATTCCTGTTCGATGAATTGCATCGCCCCAAGGAAGCCTATCAGCGTGTCGCGCGAATCACTGTACCCAAGTAAGCTGGAGCGGATCAATACCGTTTCGTTTGATCCATAGCAGTCTCGAAGAGAAACTCGGGAGTGCATATCTTTTGGAAGGAGACATTTGTATGTCCGAATTACCTAAACCGCATCAACCTATAGTTACGCATATATTCACTGCTGATCCTTCAGCGCATGTGTTCGAGGGTCGCATTTATATTTACCCATCCCATGATCTGGATCACGACGGTCCGGTAAATGACAATGGAGATCAGTACAAGATGGAGGATTATCATGTGCTATCTATGGCGGACACGGCTTCACCCGTGACGGATCATGGCGAGGTGCTGCATGTGAGGGATGTCCCTTGGGCGTCCAGTCAGATGTGGGCACCGGATGCCGCATACAGAAAAGGCACCTACTATTTGTTTTTCCCGGCACGGGACCATGATGGCATTTTCCGCATCGGCGTGGCTACGTCGTCGTCTCCAGCAGGACCGTTCAAGCCAGAGGAGCAATATATTCAGGGCAGCTTCAGTATTGATCCCGCTGTATTCGTGGACGAGGATCAGCAGGCCTATATGCTCTTTGGTGGCCTGTGGGGGGACAGTTGGAAAAATGGCAGACTGGAAGCTATGTGGAACATGCGGAGGGCCCTGCTCCGGGTTCTCCGGCGATCGGCCCAAGAGTTGCAAAGCTGAGTGAAGATATGCTCTCAATGGCTTCGGAGGCGCTGGAGATATCCATCGTGGATCAGGAAGGAAATCCGTTGACCGCTGGGGACGAGAATCGCAGATATTTTGAAGGACCATGGATGCACAAATATAATGGAAAATACTATTTGTCCTATTCCACAGGAACGACGCACAAGTTGGTGTACGCCATCGGTGACAATCCCATGGGTCCGTTTACGTTCCAAGGTACCATTTTGCCGCCAGTCATGGGCTGGACAACACATCATTCAATTGTACAATTCAAGGAAAAGTGGTATTTGTTCTATCACGATTGTTCCCTTTCCGGCGGAGTTGATTACAAGCGCTGCGTAAAATTTGCCGAGTTGACGTACAACCCGGACGGCACGATTCGCATGATTGATCCATATCCAGAGAAATAAGATGCTTAAACTTTAAAACTCCGTGCTTTGGCACGGAGTTTTAGTTTTTATTGTACAGGCAGATTGAGTCTGATTAACCTACTTGGTGCGATCCATTGAACCATACGGATTTGATCGACAAGGTATCCGAAATCGTAGTTGTTGGATCACCGTCAACGAGAATGAGATCTGCTCGTGCACCTTCGGTAATGCGGCCGCGATCATGAAGACCAAAGCAACGGGCCGGTTTCGAAGTAGCCGACTGCAGAGCTTCGATCGGAGTGAACCCGGCCTTCACCAGCAGCTGCATTTCGTGGTGGACACTTGCTCCATGAGCAAGGCCGCCCAGATTTGGTACGGGAACCGGCGCGACATCCGTCCCTACCAAAATATCAACTCCGGCACGGTGAAGATCCATCACATTTTTAAAGCTGTTCTCCATATTGCCTTGGGGGAACGTATTGAAGCTTGAGTTCAAAATATCGATCCAATCTGAACTTAATTTGGAATGAACACGTGGATCATTCGCCAATTCGGATGCCGGATTTCCGATAATCGATGAATTCAACACCAAGCACGGAGTAACAAATGCGCCTGAACTCGCTATAGATTTCACTAACTCGGAGGTGTACTCGGGTCTGTCAATAAACAAGTGGCCCAAACCGTCGACTCCAAAATCGATGGCTTGTTGAGATGAAAGAGCTGTCAAGACATGGGCGATGACCAGCTTATCGAACTTGTGGGCTTCTGTCACGGCTGTTTTTAGAATCTCGTCGCTTAATACTGGCAGGCCAGGTGCACCCATGACCGTTCCTTCTTCAATCATGATCTTAATATAGTCGGCCCCATTCTCGACTTGGGTATGCACATGTTTAATCGCTTCTTCCACCGTTGTCACTTGCGGTATTTCTTCATGATCGTGAGCGTAAGCGGCTAACATGGCTTCCCGGTCTGCCTCCGATAACTTCGCTAATTCCTTTAATACGAATTCCGGTATTTCATCTCCATCCGGTAGTAATTCATCCGGGTGACCACCCGGAGCCGTGATCGCTGTGCCAGCAGAACGCACATCTGCGAGGTCATTCACGTTTTTTAACTGGATTTCGCGCCCTCTTTGAGTAAAATCGCCGTTCATTTCGAGTTCCGTGGTAACGCCGAATTTTAGGGCATCTCGTAATCCGCCGATCGAGGTGTGAACGTGTGCATCAATCAGACCAGGCATTAAAGTCGCATTTTCTCCATCGATAATCCTTGCATTGGCTGGAAGGTCGCCACCGACTGAAATAATAGACTCCCCTTTAATAACAACATGTCTAGGCGCAATGATTTGCTCTCCATCAAAGATTCGTACATTTGTAATCGCCGTAACTTGTTCTAACGCAGCAGTTTGAGTTAACTTCTCCATCTGAATTCCTCCTGAATGTTGTATTTGAACAATTTGAATGTTAACTGTTAGTTTTCTAACTGTCAATAGACTGATGTTTTTTGACAAGCGAATAGGATCGCTGTATAGTTTATTTACTTACAATTAGATAACTAACAATCAAAGGGGGGACGATGATGAAATCCCGAAAGGAAACACCTTATCTAGATTTATTTCAGATTATCGGTCTTAAGTTAAAGAAAAGAGCAGACGAGAGTATAAAAGAGCTGGGGTTAAACGCTCAACAAGGAAAAGTAATTGACTATATTAACGAGAACCAAAATAAAAATATTATCCAAATGGATCTTGCTGATCGGTTTCATTTAAGTCGGGCCAGCATTACAAGTATGCTTCAAGGTCTAGAGCAAAAAGGGTTCATCGAACGTAAAATCCCGGCCAATAATGAACGGCAAAAAAATATATACGTATTGCCAAAAGCGGTTGAACTGATTGAAGACTTTCAAGACTCTTTTCAAAAGGTGGAGGAAGAAATCGTTCAAGTCCTTACCGACGAGGAGAAGCAAGTATTAAAGAAATTGTTGATCAAAATCAATGAGACTATATAAATCCTCTGGGGTGAAAAACAAATCATTTGCCCCCGGCATAACGAGTGCAGGAGAGGAGATTTTACGTAATGCCTGCTCGAAGTTGTACCGATCGACGGGATTATCGCTAATGTCTCCACTTCTTCCTGTACGTAACATGGTAATCAAGTCATTCGCATCAAAGGAAAGAAACACTTGAACGTTTCCGCAAAGACTTTCCAGACGTTCGTCTTTTGTTTCGTCCCTTGTCAGGACAAGAGCTTAGAAATAGCCTAAGAGAAAGGCTTGCAGATGTGATATTTGTATTGGATGAATTCGTTGCAGCCAAAGACCTTCATTCAGAATTTTTGAAAGAGGAGTATTTTAAAATGGTGGTTTCTCCAGATCATCTTTTAGCAACTCGCTCCTCATTGAGCATTGATGACTTTCATAAACAGCACTTTTTGTTGAGTGAAAAAAATTGCCCTTATCTTACTCATTTTCACCAGTCCTTAATAAAAAAGGCGCCAATGCTTTGACAGAACTGGAGTTTCATAGTGTAGAAGCAATTAAACAATGTGCTGTGGCTGGTCTTGGTATTGCACTGTTACCTGAGAGGGCTTTGAAGGAAGAATTAAGAGAGGGAAGACTAGTTGCTTTATCATGGGATTTATCGGATGTATCCTTTTCCGCACAGATGCTCTGGCATCGTGAGAAATGGATTTCTCCATCAATGGCTGCCTTCATTGATATCGCAAAGAGTGAGTTAAAAACGGAAGAAGTATCTGACTCATAAGAGGGAGAACACCAAAGGCAACGCCCATGAAAGGGATTTAAGGAGAGAGTCATATGCTACTAAAAGAGTTTGATTTAGATTTACCATATATTGTAGATCAAGATAATGTTAATTCAATAATAAAAATCAGAAATGTGAGTATAAAGAAGCAATAAAAATTTTGTCCACGACGGCATTTCGGTACTCGTAGGGGAGTTCCTTCTCCGAAGAAAAGCAGAGGACAATATCGGTTTTATTGTTATAGGTGTTCAGCATGATCGCCTTACCCGGCTCGTTGTACATCTGTGTCGTATTCTCCCTGATCAACAACTTATCCACAATCGTGATAGAGAAATACGTTTTAAGAAAATGCGAAAATTCCGCCTCCTCGTCGAAGTACAATTTTCTGACGGCCGAATGAATACCATCACAGCCGAATACCAGGTCATACGAGCGCTTTTGTCCTCCTTTGAAAGCTACCTCAACGCCATTATTTTCTTCCTTCAATGATGTAATGCTATCTCCGAAAATAAACTCAACGTCATCTTTGACAGCCTTGAACATGATCTCCCCGTGATGGGTTATTTCCTCAATTGGCTGCTTCCGGTCATCCCGCTGGCGGCAGCCTTTGCATTGGCGGCTGCACTAGCACCTACCGATGCTGTGGCCGCGGGTGCATTGGAGCAGAAAGTGAAGATTCCCCATCAGACGATGCAAATTCTTGAGGGAGAATCTTTAATAAATGACGCATCGGGGCTGGTCTCATTTCAATTTGCCGTAGCCGCAATGGTCACTGGTGTGTTCTCACTCCAATCTGCCAGTATCAGCTTTATCTCCATTTCACTTGGGGGTGTTGTACTCGGCCTTCTGCTTACCTTTGTAAAATATGGTGTGGTGAAGTGGTTACGAAAACTGGGGATGGAGAATGTCACGCTCCATATGCTGATTGAGATTTTGACTCCCTTTTTGATTTTCATGGCAGCGGAGGAATTAGGAGTCAACGGTATCCTCGCCGTCGTCGCCGCAGGGATTGCACATTCTCTGGGTTACAAGAAAATGAACCCCGAGGTAGCCAAGCTGAGTGTTGTATCCAAAAGCACCTGGTCGGTCATTATCTTTGTGTTGAACGGACTGGTTTTCCTGCTGCTTGGAACACAGCTTCCTGATATTATCCAGAGGATTTGGAGTAACCCGGAAATAGGGAATTTTAAAGTCATTATGTATACACTGGTATTGACTTTGGCTGTACTTGGGCTGCGTCTCATCTGGGCTATTCTGATGGATATTTCTAAAGGACCCAAACAGAGCGAACCTTGGAAGCATAGATTGAAGAATGCGCTTATCCTGAGCCTATCGGGAGTCCGGGGAACGATCACACTGGCGAGTACGTTGTCATTGCCGTTTTTTCTTAATGATGGCACTGCATTTCCGGCCAGGGATCTGATCATTTTCCTTGCGGCTGGCGTTATCCTGTGGACGCTTCTGGCATCCAACTATCTGTTGCCGCTTATATTAGGTAAAGAAACACAAACGGAGCAGGAAGAGGATGAGATTCAGGCCAAAATTGAGATTCTGAGGAATGTGGTTACCGGATTAAATGAACTGACCACGGACCAGAACCGGCTTGCGACCGCTCAGATCATCAATACGTATACTTCCAGAATCCGAACGCTTAAGAAAGATGAAAATAAAAATAAGGCACAGCGATCCTTGGGCTTGTCCGTTCTGAAATGGGAAAGAGAGAATACGCTGCTTGCACTTGAAAAGAAAGAGGTGAATCCGTACACAGCGTACCGTTACCTTAACCGAATTAACCAACTCTTGTTTATGCATACAAGAGATGCGAGTTATAAAAAGAGCTGTTCCCGGTAAAACATTGGGACGAGGTGCTCGGAGTGCTGCAGCAATTCCGGTTAAGTTTCCGAGAAAGAAGGGCGGAATTGAACAGACTTAGAATTCAAAATGTTACTTATGTCATTAAGCAGCTAAATGTCCTGCTCGCAGAAGGCGAGCGGGATATGGAGATGGTCAGCTCGCTGATTCTGCAATATGAACGTATGCTGCTGGGTCTGACCAAAAATGAACGGGATGCCGACACCCGAAAAGACTTCGGCATATCGATGCAGGAGCTGGCACGGGTCGGAATTCAGCTGGAGAGAGACAACATCCAGTCCATGTTCGAGACTGGCCGGATTTCAAGACAGGGCATGAAGGAAATGAAACGAGACATTCTCTTCATGGAGCATGATTTGCGAGAAGAGACAAGTTGAGATTGATCCGGATTAATGTTCTTGTCAAAAACCTAGAAGAGGTGCACACATCGTTCCTGGTAACCCATTGAGAGTCGCTATTTTAGCGGCTTTTTTGCTTTGCGGAACAAGTTTCTTCCCAAGTTCAGGACAGTTCTCGTCCCGATTAACTATAGGCAGTTTTTTAGAGAAGGAGTTGTCTGGAGGAAATAAGTGTGTTAAAGTACCTATTAACCAAACATCCTACGTTTAAATAAAATAGATGAAATGAGGACTGAATTATGCTTCAGAAAACAAATCGGCTGACGCTGGTCGAGCAAGTCGCCTTGCAAATGGAAAGACAGATCGAATCTGGCAAGTGGGCTGTCGGGACACGTATTCCGGCTGAACCGGAATTGATGGTCGAATTGAATGTTAGTCGTAATACATTAAGGGAAGCCATTCGGGCGTTGGTCCACGCAGGACTCTTGAAGACGAAGCAAGGGGACGGGACGTACGTTTGCTCTTCAAGCGTGCTGGGAGTTGTGCTACATAAACGAATCATGCGCTCCGACACGATGCAGACATTGGAAGTCCGGCATGCGCTTGAGCGCGAGGGAGCCCATCTTGCCGCACAGCGCAGAACGGGCGATGAGGCGCGCGAACTTCTTCTCCAATTGGAACGCTGGGAGGGGGCGGCAGCACGCGGTGACATGGATGGAATGGTAACGGAGGATATCCGTTTACACCAAGGCATCATCGCGGCGTCTCATAATGAGATCTTGATCGAATTATACAACCATATCGCGGACGCATCACAAGATACGATTATCAGCTTGACTCGTTATGAAATCGACGCGAGTTTCAAGGAGATGCACCGGCAGCTGGTTGAAGCGATTGTTGATCAAGATGCCGATCGTGCCGTGGCAGCGGTTCACCGTCATATTGCAGAATCGAAAGCTGTTCTTGAGGTCAAAGGAGACGAGCAGCCATGAGTGTATTAAGCGATACAAAGTCAACGATCAGGAAGAAGCCATTGTCATTGGGTTGGCCGATCATCCTTGGCATCGTCCTAATTGCAATGATTATGCGGTCGCCGTTAACATCGGTAGGCCCATTGATTGGCTCGATTCGTGAATCCCTCGGACTGTCGAATGCTACAGCAGGTCTTCTCACCACACTGCCGTTACTTGCTTTTGCACTGCTCTCACCGTTCGCGCCCCTTCTGGCACGCCGTTTTGGGGTAGAACGGACCCTGCTTTATGCACTTGTTTTACTCATGGTGGGTATTGCGATCCGTTCGTTGGCTGCAACCGCGTCTTTGTTTGCAGGAACTGCTTTGATTGGGCTGGCGATTGCGGTATGCAACGTGCTCATTCCAAGTCTGGTCAAACGTAATTTTGCTCATCAAGTCGGCCTCATGACCGGTGTGTACTCCGTGTCGATGAATTTATCCGGGGCGATTGCATCCGGTGTCAGTATTCCGGTCGCCCGCGATCTCGGTTTTGGCTGGAATGGCGCGCTCGCCATTTGGGGCGTACTCGTTCTGTTGGCCGCGCTATTCTGGTTGCCTCAAGCTCGGGCGAGTAGAGGGTCTGCCATAGCGGCAACAAGCGGTGTGCTCAAGCGGCGAAGTCTGTGGCGTTCGCCTCTGGCATGGATGGTTACGATTTTTATGGGGATGCAGTCTCTCTTATTCTATGTTTTGGTTGCTTGGTTGCCTGAAATGATGACAAGCCGAGGCTTGAGTGAAGATAGCGCCGGTTGGATGTTATCACTGTTTCAAACAGCTGCGCTGCCCGTAGCGTTCATCGTGCCGATCGTTGCGGGACGCATGAAGAACCAACGTTTACTGGTCATCATAATGACTATCCTGTTGTTTGTCTCATTGGGAGGCCTTTACTTCGGGGGAAATGCTCTCATTTCATTATGGACAGTTTTACTTGGAATTGCTGGGGGATGTGCGTTCAGCTTGGCCATGATCTTTTTAAGCTTACGGACGAAAGATGCCCAAGATACAGTTTCTTTGTCAGGCATGTCGCAATCCGTTGGATATTTGCTGGCGGCAACCGGACCGATCTTGTTCGGTTTGCTTCATGACATCACAGCAAGCTGGAACCCTCCGCTATTGCTGCTGCTTGTCGTTAGCGCTCTGCTGCTCCTGTCCGGCTTGGGCGCTTCCAGAAATCGCACGGTATAAAGCACGTGAAAGTAGTAAATAAAAGATCATCAACATGATACAAAAGTTGGTGATCTTTTATTTTAACGAATTGAATTCAAACACAATGTACTAACTCAATAAACCCCAACGGAAAGCAGAGGCAACGACCTGTGTCCGGTTTTTGGCACGCAGCTTGATCATCAAGCTGCTTACGTAATCTCTCACTGTATACTCACTTAGGAACAACAAGGAAGCGATTTTCTTGTTATCGTATCCTTCTGCCAGAAGTTTGAGAACGGTAGACTCCCTTTCTGTTAACAGAATGGCCATCGTTTTCGCGGTGTTTTCCTTTTCTTTCCTGGATAAAAACAACCCAATTCGCTTTCCCACTTCTTCAAGCAACTCCAGTTCACCCTTCGTGCAGTCAAATGAATCTCCCATTTGGTCAAAAGTAACCCAGCCATACAATTGATGCTCATGAGCAATCGGTACAAATATGATGGAAGACAAGTGAAATAACTCGATATGCTCGTCCCTTAGATAAGGCTTTGGATTTTTCAAATAGATCGGTCTTTTGGAGTTGAAGATTACATTTTGCTCGGTCAATTGTCCCTTCATACTCTGAACCTTTGGAAGCTCTTCCCCGATGACACCATAGAACTGGTTGGACCAAGGTACATAGGCATAGAAAACGCAGCGTTTATAATTAAAATACTTCTCACATTTTTTTAGGATAAAGGCTAGATCCGAAACTCCGGAAGAACTGACTAGGATTTTGTTTAATTGGTCCAGAAGACGGAGCTTCTTCAATTCGTCATTTTCATCCGCATCATGATGAATAGACCCGGTATCTGCCCACTTGTGAAAGCTATGTAATAGATAAGAAAAAACAGATAAAAGGGACATGAGAGGGTCCATCATCCGCTGATGTTTCAATTGAATCAATAGTGTCAGCAAAGCTTTTTCAAAAATAATTTGAAGCCAATTTAAGCTTGCCATATTTAACATGGATAGCTGAGATTGAACCCAGGTGTCCAAATAAGAAGAGTAGTGATGATCCATATTATCAATATCTGAATAAGTAAATATGCGAAAGAAGGATTTCATCAGCGCTTCCGTTTCGATCCGATGTGTTTCAGAGATGTTAATTTCCGAGATCAAGTAAATGTTTGTATTTTCTTCGAGCTGTTTGCTATGCGTTCTGAAAAACAATACAAATTCCTGAAAAGTCATTTCAGCATATGGGTGAAAAGATTGTGTCATAATAAGCCGTTCCCTTCAAAATAAAATACCCTACAAACGGGGGGTATACAATCCATTATTACACAGAACTTTATAGGATAGTATTTCAAAATTAAAAGAGTAAGATTGAAGAGTACAAGGTCTTGAATCTTTTGAGTCCGATTAGGATTTATAAGATGGTAATGAATGGACAAAATATGTATATAAACTTAACTAATGATGAATGGAGCGGTTGAATCGTATGAAATTAAAAGATAAAGTTGCTATTGTCACAGGTGGGGCCAGTGGAATTGGTGAAGCCACCGTTCGTCTTTTCGCACAAGAAGGAGCAAGAGTCGTCATTGCTGACTTTTCTGATCATGGTAAGGAACTAGCTGCCGAACTCAATGGGGAAGGTCATGATACGGTATTCATCAAAACAGACGTTACTAAAGAAGAAGATATTAAGCACATGATTAATGAAACTGTTGAGAAATACGGTAAACTGGATATTATGTATGCAAATGCGGGGGTTGCCGATGACGATACCGCTGATGCATTATCCTATGATAAATGGAAACGTACGATTGATATTAACTTGTCAGGCGTATTTCTTTCCGATAAATATGCAATCGAACAGTTCCTTAAGCAAGGAAATGGCGGAGTTATTGTGAACGCTGGTTCAATTCACAGCTTTGTTGCGTTGCCTAAAACCACAGCGTATGCCTCGGCAAAAGGTGGCGTTAAGCTGTTAACTCAGAATTTATGTACTGCTTATGCAAAAGAGGGAATACGTGTCAACGCGGTATGTCCTGGATACATTGAAACTCCTTTATTGAAAAACGTAGATGAAAAAAGTAAACAATATTTAACTTCACTTCATCCGCAGGGCAGACTTGGACGTCCAGAAGAAGTAGCAAAAGCTGTGTTGTTCCTGGCCAGCGATGATGCTAGTTTCGTGAATGGTACGACCTTGCTTGTTGATGGAGGTTATACTGCACATTAATTTGGGTCGAAAAAACATAATTTGATCTGAAAACAGATTTCCGAATCGAAATAAACCTCTGAATGTTGAAGACTTCTTCAATGATTTAGAGGTTTTTTTACATACAAAGCTCAGGCATTTATTTAAGATCAACTAGAAAAATCGACTTTTTAGATACGCTGAACATCTATATAAATTGAACTAAACATTTACACGATAACGGAGAGGACAGAAATAACGTGAAGAAGCGGAGCTAAAAGCTTTCTGAAAGAAAGCTACATCGGAAGCTTAACAGCGGATCGGAAGGTTGTTCTGTCATCGGAGTGGCATATGTAAATATTCTTTAGTTCAATTTATATAGAAGAACAATTTGAGAAAAATCGAAATGAAGACAAAAACGAATGAATACTCCATTTCATTTCAATATAGTTCGTAAATAACTGTGAACAATACGTTAATTCGTTGACAAGGAGTGTTGTTTTTATTAAAATTCGAAAGGGGCATCAGGTTAAAACAGAATGAGTATCTTTTTCATTGGTTTAGAATCTCAGTTTTTAATCCTAATGACGAATATAGGAGCGGTAATATTACAATCCTATTACGATGATTAGGATTTTTTTGTTTTTGGCTTGGGTGAATAAATTGAAAGTTGGAGGCTGGCTTTATCATGGACAACTGGTTCAAACTAAAAGAAAGAGGCACGACCGTTTCAACTGAGATCATCGCAGGAATCACAACATTCTTCACGATGGTATACATAGTTATCGTAAACCCAGGAATACTCAGCAGTACGGGGATGGACTTTAATGGAGTATTCATTGCTACGGTGTTGGCGAGTATTGTGGCGACGCTAATTATGGGAATAGGGTCCAATTATCCGATTGTTATCGCGCCTGGTATGGGTCTGAATGCATTTTTCGCCTATAGTGTAGTTGCCGGATATGGCGTGTCTTGGCAGGTTGCACTGGGAGCGGTATTTATAGCAGGGCTCTTGTTTATTATTTTATCGCTTACCTCATTCCGTTACATGCTGCTTGATGCCATTCCTGCGAGCCTTAAACACGCGATAACAGCAGGAATCGGATTGTTTATTACAACGGTAGGCCTGCAAAATTCAGGAATTATTGCTGATTCAGAATCAAATTTGATTACGATTGGGAACTTGGCAGAGCCAATGACTTACCTGACCATTATCGGATTGATTATCACTGTAGTGCTTATGGCGTACAATGTTAAAGGTTATCTGTTTATCGGAATGGTGGTCACAGCGATACTTGCCTGGATTATGGGACTGTTTCAAATGCCGGAATCGATTGTATCCATGCCGCAAGGCCTCACGACAACGGCTTTCCAACTAGATTTGTCAGGTGTATTCTCTAATGGCTTGTATACCATCATATTTACCTTCCTGTTAATCACGCTGTTTGATACAACGGGGACGATGCTCGGAGTTGCTGAACAAGCAGGTCTGCTGAAGGAAGGCAAATTTCCGCGCTCACGCGGCGCCCTATTAGCTGATGCCGTAGGGACTACCACAGGCGCTTTGCTTGGAACGAGCCCAACATCGGCTTATATCGAGTCCAGCACAGGAGTGGCTGCAGGAGGAAGAACAGGACTGACGGCAGTAACGGTAAGTGTTCTGCTTGCTCTTACTTTGTTCTTTACACCTATCGTAAGTGTGATATCAGGTATCCCGGCGATTACTTCACCAGCTCTGATTATTGTTGGCTACTTTATGATTAGTGTGATCAGCAAAATCAATTGGAAGGATCTCGAAGAAACATTTCCTGCTTTCCTGATTATCATTCTTACTCCATTGACGCACAGCATTGCTACAGGCATTGGCGTAGGCTTCATTTTCTATCCGGTACTCAAGCTGCTTCGCGGAAAGGGTAAGGATGTTCATCCGATATTCTACATTTTTGCCGTATTGTTCTTCATTCAGCTTGTATTCCTGGACCACTAAGAAACAGTTAAGAAACTGTCTAATCAAAGGGGCTTTTGAGAAGCCCCTTTTCATATTAGCGTTTCGGCATTTTGCTTCATCCATGTACAGCGAGCTAACGCTAGAGTTCAATTAAAAGGGACCGTTTCTGTACAATTACCGCTGGCTCTTGTTGGGATCACAATTACGATTGTACGCGGTACGCTGGCAACAGATCCGGTGATTTGATGTCAAGAAATCAAATCGTACGGTGGGCAGGCTATTGGTGTAAAGGGAGATGTCTCCAAAGAAGAGGACGTAAAGGAGCTGGTACAGGCGGCGCATGAACATTTTGGCTCCCTGGATATTATGATCAACAATGCCGGCATTGAGAACGAGGTTCCGTCAGAGGAGCTGAGTTTGAAAGACTGGAAACGGGTCATTGATGTGAATCTAACCGGAGCGTTCCTCGGTTCAAAGGAGGCCGTGAATTACATGCTGGAGCATGATATCAATGGCCGAATCATCAATATTTCCAGTGTACATGAAGTTATCCCATGGCCGCATTTCCTTCATTATGCCGCGAGCAAGGGCGGGGTCAAGATGATGACTGAGACGCTAGCTCTGGAGTTTGCGCCAAAGGGCATTCGTGTGAACAGCATCGCTCCGGGTGCAATTAACACGCCCATTAACGCAGTTAAATTCGCCAATCCCAAACTGCGAACATCGGTTGAGGATCTGGTGCCGCTCGGTTATATCGGAAAGCCGGAAGAAATTGCAGCGGCTGCCGTATGGCTCTCTTCTTCGGAATCCAGCTATGTGACAGGTATTACCCTGTTCGTTGATGGAGGCATGACAAAATATCCTTCCTTTCACGGCGGACGTGGGTAATCGACAGACTCAAATGAAGCATAGCAGACCGAGCAACGTTTGGAATGTTACAAACCAGCCTACTATGTATTTTTAATAGGGGCTTTTTTTTGTTAGTTGCATTAAATGGGTAAGCATTTGAGGAGAAGCAAGTTGTCCCTTAAAAATGTATCCCAGGTGCTACCCGAGGAGTTCTTTGGCTCCGTTCATCATTAAGGGCATTGTCTGTTTAACGAATGCTTCCGCACTTAATTGACACCCTTCATTGTTCCAAACGTAAGCGGCCCCATACATCCCCAACTTAACATGATAGAAGATGTATTTATTAATAAGTACGCGTTTGGACTTGATAGCATCTTGTCTTTATCTATAAAGGATAGGAGAATCGATTGGATTTTTTCCTTTATTTGAATTTCGAATACAGATCCAAGCGATGTATACCTTCTTTTGCACATCGTGCTTAAACCCTCGTGAAAATCGCACACACCCAGAAAAACACTCTGAATGGTTTCTTCATTTAATACTTCGTGACCGGTTAATCTTCGATTTATGATTGTCATGAATGATTCCATTAATTTTGCTTCCAGAATCTCAAATTTATCGACAAAGTGCGCATAAAAAGTCGCTCTGTTAACCGTTGCACGCTCTGCAATATCCCTAACGGTTATCGATTCAAAATCTTTTTCTTGAGTTAATGAAGCAAAAGCGTCCTGAAGGAGTCGCCGTGTACGTTTCACACGAGGATCAGCATCATTTTTTTTAATTGTCATCGTTAAGATCTCCCCTAATAATACGACATTATAGAAGTAGTGTTGTCTATCCAACGGTTTATGTTTATTGATGATTGCGTACCATTCGGTTGGTATTATACCATATAAATACAACAAGTGTTGTTCAAACTACTTATGTTGTATTGAAAGAAAATAAAGAATGCTGCTTTTCAAAAGGGAGGAAAGAAACATGCCGGTTTCACAACCATTTGTAACAATGGGGCACCAACTTTTTTTTGATGTTATTGGAGAACGCCGTTCGGTTCGTAGTTATAATGCCGAAGCCAAGATTTCGCGGGAGGAATTGACCGACATATTGCGACAAGCCACGTTGGCTCCTTCAGCCGCTAATCTGCAGCCATGGCGTTTTCTCGTTATCGATTCGCCGGAGCTGAAGCAGAAGCTGCTTCCAATCGCATTCAATCAACAGCAAGTCGTCGAGGCTTCGGCAGTTATTGCGGTACTCGGAGATTTGGAGTGTTATACATTGGCCGAGAAAATCTATGGAATGGCTGTCGAAGCGGGTTACATGCCTGCAGAAACAGCTAAATCGTTCGTGGAACGCTATACTGGGATGTATTCGAGCATGCCACCCGAGGCTATCCACGAAAAAGTGTATACCGACGGGGGCTAGTATCGATGCAGCTCATGCTTGTCGCCCGTGCTAAAGGCTACGACACGGTATCGATGGGCGGCTACGACAAACCAAAGCTCAAGGAAGCTTTCCACATATCAGAACGCTACATTCCGATTATGTTAATCGCCATTGGCAAGGCGGCGAAGCCCGGTCATCCGACGGTGAGGTTGGCAGTTGATGATGTAGCTTTCTTTAACGAAATGCCTAACGAATAACAAACTGTAAAAGACCCTGGCGCCGCATAAACAACGGCAAACTATGGTCTTTTACAGTTCTAAGTCTACTTATGGAATCATGAGCTTAGAAGTTGCAATACAAAGATATGTCTGGCACGGGCAACATCATATTGCACAAATAAATCAACCGGAACGAGTTTACGACTTTATCGAAAACAAAAGAGTGATGCCACTCAAAATGGCCATATCGATTGCCGATTCCATCGGTTTTTATATGGGAAATACCAAAAGATCTCTTCACTAGTGAAGAGATCTTTTGGTGTACAACAACTTTTTAAGAAAATCACATTACATCATAATAACGGATGAGAGCTTGAATCCACTTGCAAGGCCTGTTTATGGTGTCTAATGTCCACCTGTATTGGAAGCCCAGACAGGATACCAGCCCAAGGCCGGATTTTCATTGTTGTACAGTACCAGATTGCCGTCAGTTTGCATGATCAACACATTACCTCTAAGATTGGCTGGCACATTGTCTGCTCCATACCATGCCTTAGCCCACGCCAAGTTATCCGATGTCCAATAAGGTGTGTTTTGCGGATCTGATATGACCAACTTACCGCTGAAATAATTAATCTGGAGTTTATGTATTCTCGTGTCTTTAGTCTTGGAGTTCCATATCATCGTGCGTGTCTTGACGTCCCAGATTTGCGCATCGCCCCAGTTATCAAATTGAAACGAAAATCTGTTATTGTTTGACACTAACCCTCCACCAGCGACATTATACATTGTGTCATAAATCAGCCGATCTCCACTCGCAGCGGAAGTCACAGGGGAAAATGGAATCAAAAACATGAGTATGGCAAGACAAGATAAAAAGACTTTTTTCATATAACATCCTCTTTTCCCGAATATGTTTTAGTTGCTTGTCAAATATATCATATATTTTTCTTTTATGGATAAAAATTCAATAAGTACAAGGACTCATACTGGATCGGGAAGAAGAAGGGAATTGGTTCAATCCTTTAGAGAAGAATTCGTATTGAATACCTCAAATGCTTCTTTTAAAAAATCCATGGTATGCTTAGGCACTAACGACTCATAGGCTTTTACGTTTTTATACAGTTCTTCGTTATGTACCCCGTTATAGAAAATCAGATTATTTAATGGAGTATTTGCAACTATGTCTTGCAGCTGCTGCTGGAAGCAGGGATAATCTGGTTTAAGATCGTTCACGATAGCTCGATGGACAAGCAATAACAAATTATATAGTTGTCCATCCAAGTACGTTTGCTTAGAGATATCCTCTGGAAACACCTGATCAATAATATCCATAGAGACATACTTTTGAAGCAGCTTTTTTGAGCCTTCTCAACACGCATGGAATTCATAAGGAGCATGAGTATTTCTGAGTTTGATTCTAAGAGTTGATCTTGCTCGGTTAACAATTGTATTCGTTTAATTAAAGCTAAAGAATAATCAATTGCTTCTCTTCTTTGTTGAAGTGATTGTTCTTGAACTCTGATTATTTCTTTGAAAGAATATTTCGGATTTTCAAAACAGACTTTAATTTCGTTCAAAGAAAGACCTAAACTTTGTAATAATTGGATTTCATGAAGCCTTTTAAAATCCTCGTTTACATAGATATAATGGTCATTTTCATTTTTTTGTGTGGGTACTAATATTCCAAGTTGTCGATAATGTCGTAATGTACGAACCGTAGTGTCAGCCAGCTTTGCAAATTTACTCACTGTTAATTTCATATCATTCCTCTTTTCAAAAAATCATTTCTTGTATTTTTTCGCCAAAATAATTCCAATAGAAGTATTATAAATCCCATGGGCAAGCATGGATGGAATTAACGACCCGGTAAAATAAAAAAGTAGTGCAAAAATCAAACCATTTACAAACACACCTGTGAGGATGCCGACGGCTCCTTTATATTGGGGAACATGTATTACCCAAAATAGAAAAGTGCTTATTAAAATAACGAGCCAATCCACTATTAAAGAGTATCCAATAAATAAACCAATGAGCACGCCTCTAAAAAAGAATTCTTCAAAAAAACCACCGCCTATTGCAGATACAGCTATACCACTTGGTCTAATCATTATTTTTTTAACCATATCTGATCCCTCGGTTTGGGGTAGTTCTGTTCTTGTTTTAATGAATGTAACTAGAACAATAGTCGTTATAAACAAACTGGAAATAAGACCAATGAGTATTGCGGATAAAATACTAATCTCATTTGGTATAAATAAGGAAGCTATAAATGGTAACATTTCTCCCCGTTTAACTATCCAAATAAGAACCAATCCAATAAAAAGAAATGTTGTTAGCGTTAGTGATACTCTCAACAGTATTTTGTACGGTTCCTTTGCCTTGGTTTCAGTCATAATATAAAGCTCCTTTTATCACATTTTTTTCATTATAGATTGTGACGTAGCGTCCCAAGCAACATTTGCTTTTTGTTCAGAAAAAAGCTCTTGTCCCAAACGGAGGGCAAGAACTTTCTCTAATATCTGTAAAGTTGGAAAAAATGATGAATATAATTATGGTTACAGGAAATTCTAACCTCTAGAAATTAATGAAGAAGAAGAGGAGAGGAGGGATAATTATGATCCATAAGCCAGCTTTATTGATTATAGATGTGCAAACCGGATCTTTTAAGAACCCTCTCTTTATTCATAACAGTGAAAAATTATTAACCAATATCAAGCAGCTTATTACTTGGGCCCACATAAGTAAGATTCCAGTTATACTTACGCAGCATAATGGGAAATTAGGGACAATTACCTCAAAAACGTCTTCAGGCTGGACTCTTCACCCCGACTTACCCTTGTTAGTTGAAGATGTAAAAATTGAAAAGGACTTTCCGGATTCATTTCAAGGTACCAACCTTGAATCACATTTAAATCATTTAGGCGTTAATCGACTGATTGTCGCGGGAATTCAGACGGAGATATGTGTTGATGCGACATGTAGAAGAGCATTTAGCTTGGGATATGACGTTATTCTAGTAGAAGATGCCCACAG
The DNA here is from genome assembly GCF_052244825.1 of Paenibacillus sp. 1A_MP2. NCBI lineage: Bacteria > Bacillati > Bacillota > Bacilli > Caryophanales > Paenibacillaceae > Paenibacillus > Paenibacillus sp. 1A_MP2. The sequence goes on from NZ_JBQQCS010000001.1 coordinate 3,674,873, forward strand.
TACCGCGGAGTCTTCCTTATTAAGTGCAGAACAGATCATTTTACACCATAATATTATTCTACAAAACTGGTTTGTTTCTTTAAGCGACACTCAGAAGATCATAATGTCGGTTTCAAGATAAACAAATATCCATCTACGTTTTGGTTGGAGATTTAGCATCATGGTTAGGGAAAGGGCCTCCAATTTTGGGGGCCCTTTATGTTTCAAGGTCTGGGGACAAGAGCATGATTGATTTTAATGGGGCAAGATGAAAGTGACGCTAAATTTACCAATAAGTTTGAAGTGTTAGCGGATCAAAATGGGCAATAATTTAAAATACATTGCAAACGGAACTACGTTCCGTATATAATAGGAACACCGTTCCGCTTAACTCATCTTATCTTTGGTACATGATAGGCGGCGGCAAACACAAATCTTATATCTCTTAAAGAAGGGCAGGAACATTTATTATGGAAATTATGAATAATACATCCTCTCCAATCGTTTCAGTGAAACAGATCGTGCTATCAGCCCCTTGGCGTGGGGAAGATCTGAGAGTGAGAGTATCCGCGCCGACGACTGGTGGAAACTTACCAATCATTGTTTTTTCACATGGCTCTGGCTCGTCATTGGAGGGTTACGGCCCGCTGGTTGATTTCTGGGCTGCACACGGTTTTGTGGTCATACAACCCACCCATCTCGACTCAAGGACCGTGAATCTCCCCAAGGACGACCCCCGCACACCTCGGATCTGGCGTTCCAGAGTTGAAGACATGAAGCTCATCCTCGATCAGCTTGATTTTCTAGAAGCTGCTGTTCCTGGCCTGAGCGGGCGCCTTGACCGAAGCCGCATCGCCGCAGCCGGACACTCCTTCGGCGGCCAAACGGCGGGCAATCTTCTGGGTTTGCGAGTTTTCAACCCGGAGACCAAGCAGGAAGAGGACCTATCCGACTCGCGCATCAAAGCAGGCGTGCTGTTTGCCACCGCTGGGCAAGGTGGAGACAGCCTGACACCGTTTGCAGCCGAGAATATGCCGCATCTGAACGTGAGCTTCGCACACATGACTACACCCAGCCTTGTAATTGTTGGGGACCAGGACTACGTCCCGCAAAAGTATCAGTTGACTGTCCGCGGCCCAGAATGGATGGCCGATCCTTACTTCTTAAGCCCGGGAGCCGAGAGCCTGCTCACCCTCTTCGGTGCAGAACACTCACTTGGTGGAATCCCAGGTTATGAGGTCAGGGAAACAACAGATGAAAATCCAGAACAAGTCGCCTTGATCCAGCGAGTCACGTGGGCTTACCTTCGCCATGCACTCGATATTGATCATGCCAGCTGGTCAGCAATACACAAGACTTTGTCGGAAAGTGCCAGTCCTGTTGGTCGACTTGAATCCAAGTGAAGCTCTAGGAAATGCAAAATGCGCTCCCTTCTCGGCATCAGCCGGTGAGGGAGCGCACTGTCGATATTCTGATGGTCTTGCTGCGTAGATGAACTTGAGCACTTGGAGATGTTAGCGGTTCGCACGATAGCGCAACCCATCTACGAGCAGAGAAATGATATGTTGCACATGTACCGTATCTCCGTTGTCTACCGCCGTGCAGAGGCTCGCAACGGCCCACAGCAATTCGTCTGGTTCGACATCGGCACGTATTTTACCAGCAGTGGTCGCCGTTTCAAGCAAGATTTTAAGAGCTGGACTTAGTTCCTCTACAAAACAGACAGGCAAAGTCTCGTATGCCGGATCCTTTGAATGTAGGGCCGCCGCGAGTCCGCGTTTGGTCGCTATGAAGTCCAAATAGCGCAGCATCCACTGCTCTAATGCTTCAACTGGTTCATATTTAGCAGCTAAATCTTCAGCAGCATCTGCGCAAGCATCAATCTCCTGTCGGAAGACAGCCTCTATGAGATCCGAACGTTGTGGAAAATGGCGATATACCGTGCCGACGCCAACGCCAGCCTTCTCCGCAATCTCCCGAATTGGAGCGTCTACTCCTGAAGTTGCGAATACAGTCATCGCGGCCTGGAGCAAAGCATGAATGTTGCGCTTTGCGTCGGCTCGTACGGATCGAACCGTGCAGTCGTAAGACTCTGATTGATCACTACGGTCTTCCGTTTTGTCGTTCATTAAGTAGCATCCTCCATAAGTTAATCCCCAATTTATAATAATAGAAATCCTCTATTACTGTATATCCGGATAATTGTACTATTAACACTAAAATAAATATACATCTATTAGATCATCACAATGGAAAATCGAAATAAAAATACGGAAACCTATTGTTTTTTGACTATTGTCTTACGTTTTTGGTCTAGGAATCATCTGGAGATTTACATAGAATTACAACTCATGCTGCCCTTGAAATCACTCAAAATCGAATCCATGACCCCGGTAAGATTGGATTCTTTCATTTATATACATCTTGGGATTATAAATCACTGTTCTCTTCTAGATTACACCGTGCTAATATAAACATTATAACATTATAATCTTTAAAGTGGAGCAGCTCACCAAGTTTATTATTCAATTTAGGGGTGTTCTGCTTCCAAGACACTTATCATTTTTTTTGAATTTTTTCTGTATACAGGGGTTAAAGAAGGAGATGGGATGAGTGGGCACAGAGAATGTGCTGCGCAATTTGCAGCTTGTGGATGGGCGAATAATGGATATAGCCATTCAGGATGGGATTATCACCGCCATTACACCGGCAGCCCAGGCGGAAGGAGAGAGTGGGCTAGACTGTACGGGGCTATATGTGTCCAGCGGATGGATTGATCTGCATGTGCACGCCGTACCGGAGCTCGATCCCTATGGCGATGATATCGACGAAATTGGAGTAAAGCAGGGAGTAACGACGCTGGTGGATGCCGGAAGCTGTGGTGCAGACCGAATAGGAGTTTTGTATACCGCGAGTCTGAAGGCTGATACCCGAGTGTTTGCTTTACTAAATATTTCAAGAATCGGGCTTGAACGGACAGATGAATTGTCTCAGCTGGAATGGATTGACCGGGAGAAGGTTCTGGAAGCGGCAGCAACCTATCCTGAATTCATCGTCGGTCTGAAAGCCCGCATCAGCCAGAGTGTTGTCAAAGACAGCGGTATACAGCCGCTCAAGCTGGCACGCACAATGTCGGAAGAAACGAAGCTTCCGCTCATGGTGCATATTGGCTCCGCTCCGCCCGCGATATCCGAGGTGCTGGAGCTGCTGCAACCGGGTGATGTAATCACCCATTACCTTAACGGCAAGTCCAACAATCTGTTCCACGCGGACGGCACACCCCTGCAAGGGTTGCTGGATGCAGCTGCCCGAGGAGTTCATTTGGATGTGGGGCATGGCACGGCGAGCTTCTCCTTCCAGATTGCAGAACAGGCCAAGGCGGCAGGCATTGCGCTGAATACCATCAGCACGGATATCTATCGGGGCAACCGTCTGAACGGACCGGTGTACAATATGTCAAATGTGCTGACGAAATTTTTGATTCTCGGCTATAGCCTGGAAGAGGTCATCCAAGCTGTCACAAGCAGCGCAGCGGGGTGGCTCGGCAAGCCGGAGCTTGGACAGATAAGGGTGGGACAGCAAGCCAACCTGACTTTGTTTGCACTGGAAGCAGGCGAGAAGCAGCTTAAGGACTCGGAAGGCGATGTTCGGGTAGCGCAGTACTATATTGAGGCTAAAGGAGTCTTTACGAATGGGTCATTCATTACAGGCTAGATATGGATTGAAACGGGTTATTAATGCCAGTGGAAGAATGAGCATCCTTGGCGTTTCCGCACCAACAGATTCGGTTATGGAGGCGATGAAGCAGGGCGGACAGCAGTACGTGGAAATTGCGGATCTTGTGGACAAATCCGGAGAATATATTGCACGACTGCTTGGCTCGGAAGGGGCGGTTGTCGTGAACTCAGCATCCAGCGGCATTGCGCTGTCGGTGGCAGCCTTTGTGACTTCCGGAGATCCGCGACTCAGCCTTCGCCTGCATCAGGAGCCGATATTGAAAAATGAGATTATTATGCTGAAGGGCCATAACGTGCAGTATGGAGCTCCGGTCGAAACCATGGTATTCCTTGGCGGAGGCAGAGTGGTGGAAGTTGGATATGCCAATGAAGGCCGCAAGGAGCATATTGAACAGGCGATTGGTGAACGCACCGCAGCCATTCTTTATGTCAAATCCCACCACGCCGTCCAGAAGAACATGATTTCTGTAGAGGAGGCGTGGGAAGTTGCAGTGCGCAGAGGGGTGCCACTGATCGTCGATGCGGCTGCGGAAGAGGATCTGCGCAAATATGTTAAGTATTCGGATCTGGCGATTTACAGTGGATCAAAAGCTATTGAAGGCCCTACCTCAGGCATTGTCGCTGGCAAAATGAAATATGTCGAGTGGTTAAAGGTACATCTGCACGGGATCGGTCGCAGCATGAAGGTGGGTAAAGAGACTACCTTCGGGCTGCTTCAGGCTTTGGATGAATACCAGGACAAAGCCGACAACAGCGAACGGGAGAGGCAGGCGCTGGAGGCACTTCAGCCGCTTGAGGGGCTTCCTGGAGTTTCCATCCGCATCGTGCAGGATGAAGCGGGCAGAGCGATTTTTCGTGGGCGCATCCAGATTGATTCCTCTGTTGCAGGAGTGGATGCGAGGCATGTCAATGATCGGCTGCGTGAAGGCGTAATTGCCGTATACACCAGGGATTATGGGGTTAAGCAGGGGTATTTCGATATTGATCCAAGGTCGCTTCAAGGTGATGATCTTCAGGTCATCGTCAGCAGAATACATGAAATCGTGGGGGAAACAAGAATGAGTAATATTCTGCAGCGTCTATATAAGAACAGAGCCGCACTTAATGTACTGGCGGGCAGTATCGAGAACGCGAAGGAAGTGTACGAGGCTGCGGAAGGATATGTTTTGGTAGGTGTGCTTTCCAAAAATTATGCTACGGCGGAGGAAGCGGCAGCCGCGATGACTCTATACGGTCAGACGATCGAGGACGCTGTATCCATCGGACTGGGTGCCGGAGATAACCGACAGGCGGCAGTTGTGGCGGAGATTGCCGGAAGTTACCCGGGAAGCCATATTAATCAGGTATTTCCAGCAGTGGGGGCGACCCGCGCCAATCTGGGAGCTAAGGACAGCTGGATTAACAGCTTGGTTTCTCCATGCGGGCAACCCGGCTATGTGAATATATCGACCGGCCCTGTCAGTGCAGGCACCACTCCGTATGCTATTGTTCCGGTTCAAGCCGCCATTGCGTTGGTTCGTGACATGGGCGGCAATGCGCTGAAATATTATCCCATGGAGGGGTTGAAATTGGAGGAGGAGTACCGTGCGGTTGCCAAGGCCTGCGGGGAAGCCGGGTTTGCTCTGGAGCCTACGGGCGGAATCGACCTAGATAACTTCGGACCGATTTTGGAGATTGCACTTCAGGCTGGGGTGCCCCAGGTTATCCCGCATGTGTATTCATCTATTATTGATCGGCAGACGGGAAGCACGAACGTCCAGGATGTCGTCAGACTGCTTGAAACGATGAAATCGCTGGTGGACCGGTATGCATAGGATTGCGGCTTTCGGTGAAGTAATGATGCGGCTGCAGGTCCCGGGCCATGAAACCCTGGTCCAGAGCAACAGGCTGGAATATTCTTTTTCCGGCAGCGGGGTTAATGTAACGGCAGCACTGGCTGGGTACGGCCATAACGGTGCGCTTATTACCACCTTGCCGGAAACACCGGTAGGCGAAGCGGCAATTGCTTACTTGCGTAAACTTGGGGTGGATACCTCACTAATTAGCCGGGGAGGCAAGCAGCTGGGCATGTACTTTCTGGAGAATGGCTTTGGAGCACGACCCGGCAGAGTCACTTACACAGATCGACTGGGCAGCAGCTTCAATACCGCGGAGGAAGGCAATTACGATATGGTTGCTCTTGCCTCCCGGATCGACGTTCTTCATTTATGCGGGATTACGCTGGCTATGAATGATGGTGTGCGTAAACAAATGAAAAGGCTTGCTGCGGAAGTGAAGAGTACCGGGGGCAAAGTTGTTTTTGACTGCAATTACCGTCCTGCGTTATGGGGAGCAGATGGCTATGCCAAGGCCCGCCCGCATTATGAGGAACTGCTGGAGCTGACGGACCTGGTGCTGATGAATGAGAAGGACGGACAGTTTATCCTTGGCTTTGGAACTGGAGAATATGATAGAATGACACAGTTGAAGCAGGCGATTCCCGAAGTGGTTGAGCGCTTCGGAATCGGAACGGCAGCGGGAACCCACCGTGAGATTAACGCTGACCATACGCATTCCCTGACAGGATATATCTATCATCAAGGTACGTTTCTGTTTTCTCGCAAGCTGACTTTCCCGGTGTATGACCGAATCGGTGCCGGTGATGCCTTTGCCAGCGCCATCATTCATGGGGAATTGCAGCAATATCCGCAGCAGCAGACAGTTAATATGGCAGCGGCAGCAGCGATGCTGGCTCATACCACTCAAGGTGATACAGCGCTTTTTACCGAGATCGAGGTGCTCCGAGCGCTGTCGGACCATACCTTAGATGTTGAAAGGTAGTGAACAACGAGTGTCTTTGAAACGCAAGCAAGGCCCTTTATATCAGCAAATCCAGAAAATTCTCAAAGACCGGATTTTGCATGGCGTATATCCTTTAGGGAGCATCATCCCCTCCGAACCGCAGCTGGAGAAGGAATTTGGTGTCAGTAAAATGACAGTCCGCGGCGCGGTTCAGGAGCTTTCCCAGGAAGGTTATGTGCAGAAGAAAAGCGGTATCGGAACGATTGTCATGCGCAATACCTCCCATCAGAAGCTCTCTAAGGGCAAACGGTTTACAGAGCTGCTCGTAGAAGAGGGACACAAGCTGGAAAAGAAACAGCTGAAATCCCGGTTAATTTCGAATGATGCCGGTACGGAGGAATATGACCGCTACGGCCCGTATTGTCAGCGAATTGAACGGCTCTATATTTTGAATGGACAGCCTTATATTCATCTGATACACTTCTTGGCTGCAGCTGCATTGCCCGGTGGAGGTACGGCAGAAATGGTCACAAACATCCAGTCGCTGTATGACTCACTGGAGGAGAACGACATTGCGCTGGAAAACTTCAAAGACCGTTTCTTTGTAGAGAAGGCAACTCCTGAGGTGTGTCATTTGCTGGAGATCCCACCAGGGACACATGTGCTCAAACGCCTGCGTAACTCTTTCGACGGGGAAGGCAGACTCATTGAGCATAGTATCGGCTGCTATAACACAGAGCTTCATCACTATCTGGTCAATTACGACACTTGAAGTCGGTTAAGCAGTAGCTGGATGGTTCGATAAGCAGCCTTGTGTCTTAGGGACATCTTGTGAGCAGGGCTTTGCAAACGGCTTATTCAACGGATCGAGTACCAGACGAAAGGTGTTAATACAAAACCCACCGTGGGCATTTAGCTTTAAACGGTGGGTTTTGTTTTTTTATCATTGATTATGAAGTGATAAGCATCTCCATTGAAAAATAGATGCTCTAAATCCACTATTTACAAATTTGCTAGAAACTTTTTCCTGAAACTAGCGTCTAATACTATGACTTTTTATGTGGGTAAACATTACTTGGGAGCAGAAGGAGCCAAAGACAAAGCATGAATCTGAAGAAGAAATTGTCCATTCTTACCGCTTTAGCTGTTTTTCAAGCATTTGCAGTCGGTTCTGTGAGTGCGCAATCAACACCGCAAGATGACACAGCGTCAGTAAATACAGCCACAACAGAATCGGTTGAGGTGCTAAAGCAAGAGCAACCAATTGCAGAGCAAGAAGTGAAAACGGGTAGCAGTAACGCATCCAGCAGTACTCTGTCCACTAAAGTAAAAGAAACAACAACTTCAACAGGCACGGAGGCAACACCTAAAACAGATGTGGACAAATCCGCCATTGGCGGGGAGGAAACAACTACAAACGAAACCAAAACGGGATCTACGATCCAGGAAGGAACCACTGAGGGTGTTGATACGCAAATTCCTCCTGCTCAAATAGAGCAGCCATCCATCGGGGGGATTCTACCGTAGCATCAGGCGGGAATCTGACGTTGTACATGAATAGCAATAAAATGGAGCAGGATGGCAAAACGTATCTTGCTGGCCAGCCGATGACTGTCAAAAACGGTGTATCCTATGTTGCGATCCGCGCACTCGTGGACCGTGTGGGATACGGGGTCAAATACGATAACAAAACCAAGGAAACCATCATCATCAGTGGTGCTAATGAGCTCCGATTCAAAACTAACAGCACGGTCTATACCGTAAATGGAGAGTCCAGAACGATGAAAGGCCCTGCTTATCAGCAAAAAAATACGTTCATGGTGCCGTTAACTTCCATTACTCAAGCTCTGAACATCACCTATAAAGTGAATCAGTCCGCTAAAACGGTTGTGCTGAATCTAAATACTAAACCCGCTGCAAGCTTTTTGGTTTCACAAAAGGAAATTTTTGCGGGCGATAAGGTGGACTATATAACTTCTTACGTTTCTCCAAATGGACTGAAGATCGTTGACGAACGCTGGACAAGTCGTCAGGAATCGTTTGATCAAGCGGGTACATATACGATTTCATATCAAGTTCAGGATTCAAGCGGCCAATGGAGCGATCCCTATTCGATTACGATTCAAGTTCTGAGTCCTAATCTTCCTCCTGTAGCCATGTTCACAACCGACAAGGAACAATATAAAATGGGCGAAAAAATAACGTATATTGACCAGAGTACAGATGATGAAAACAGCATTAAAAAAACGGTTTGGGAGAACAATTCGCTGGCCTTCTTTGAACCTGGTCCCAAAACAGTGACACTCACCGTTACTGACAATCACGGTGCGACGAACACGTACTCCAAAGTTATAACTATAACCAATGAGACATTATATTCTTTTTCCGATTTCAATTTACTGTTCACGCCGGTAGGACAGAAATTTACCTTTAACGGTGGCGAAGTGACTTCTATGGAAAAAGTACCTTATACGTACACGGATGAGCCAAGTCTGCTGATCCGCAGCAACAGTCCGGAAACGGTGAATACGGAAGGCATCGTATACAAAGAATCGTCTTTAGGTCAGACCCGTTTCATGATTCACCATGTGAACAATACAGGTAAAAGGGTAAAAATGTATGTTATAGCAACAAACAACAACCCATATGCGGCAGTATTTGAACAACAAAATATGGGGTTTGCAGGACCTACTCCTTATGCTACTGTAGCTGGGAAATTGTCTATTGATAAATGGTTTAAGTCGATCCAGACCGGAGCCGATAAAAAGAAAGAGGTTATTCAACCTGGAGAAAGTAAACTGATTTTGACCGAACTCAATAAAACTCCAATAAAAGAAGGACAAGTGATTTCACTCTATTCGGATGCTTATAGTGATTATTCCCTCGACTATAACGTTATCCTGGTCGAAGAAAATAAAGATCCGTTCGAGGCTTTACCTATGCTACCTGTTCTTGATCGTGACGGTGTACACAACCGTGGAACATACCCTAATGCCACTCGTATCATAACGTATGATCAACAAGTGGGAGCCAAACCAGCTCGCCTGCCGCTTGGTGATAACGCAAGTGATCCCAATCTGGTTGGAACAGATCCAATGGCTTATACAGATGCGTCCAATGCGGGTAATTTCGGCGTATTATACAAAATCACGTTGAACAATGTCGCTCCGCGTACACTAATCTCATTTAACCCTCGTGGAGGGAAGTACTCAGGGGTAGCTCTAGTGAACAATCAGGTTGTATCCATTGCTGATGGTAACGTTGCTGTTAGCAATTCAAGTGAGCAAAGCGTTCTTTACCGCACAGGGGCATATGGAGAGAGCGTAACGATTCTTTTCTCTGCCGCGCCAGGAAGCAACCTGCCGGTCAATCTGCTCTTTACACCGCTCCCATCGGAGAAGTAATGCAGTTGTCTCTCATAAGCTAGAGCGGGAATGAATGATTTGGCTGACGTGTTAACATCCAAAGAAGAGACTCCGTAAGGAGTCTTTTCTTGTCACTGGGCAATATGAAGACATACGGAATAGATGTCGCTTAAAAAGCCATATGAGATGCTTCCCACAGTGTTTTAGGTCAACTTGGCGAATACGAGCTTATGATTTAAGTCATTTCTTACTCTTATTTCTACTGAGGAGGAATCAAATTCCGATGAATGTAGTCGTCAAGTTGATACGTGAATTCAAAGACCGCGATACCCGGCGTTTGTTGAAAGACTATCGAGACAAAGTGGAACTTATCAGGAAACGGAATTTGGAAGATTGGGACGATCAGCGGCTGCAAGCGGAATCCCTTCGGCTGCAAGAAGAAGCAAGATCAGGCACGCCTCTGGATGAGCTGCTTGTTGATGCTTATGCGTTAGTGTGCGAGGCTGCGAAGAGAAAACTCGGATTACAGCCTTACGATGTTCAAATCATGGCTGCTATCGCTTTGCACGAGAGATATTTGATCGAACAGCATACCGGTGAAGGAAAAACACTCTCTGCTGTTATGCCTGCTTATCTAAACGCGTTGACTGGTGAAGGCGTTCATGTGCTCACTTTTAACGATTATTTGGCAAATCGAGATGCGGCGTGGATGGGCCCGATCTACCGCTTCCTCGGGTTAACCGTAAGTTCAGTTCAAGCGGGCATGAGCCTGTTCGAGAAACGGGAAGCATACGCCAAGGATATAACCTATGTTACGGCAAAAGAAGCAGGGTTCGATTATTTGCGCGACACAATCGCATTAAATGAAGCTGATACTGTACACCGCCCTTTTCACTATGTCGTCGTCGACGAAGCGGATTCACTTCTTCTTGATGAAGCGCGGGTGCCGCTGGTCATTAGTGGCGATTCGAGTTCTTCCGAGAGTGACGGCGTTCTTTTCGCAGAAGTGGCCCGGCAGCTCCAGCCAGGAGAGCATTACGATTTTGACGAGTTCCAGCGGAACGTATACTTGAATGATGCGGGAGCTGCGAAAGCGGAGTTGCTGCTGGGATGCGGCAATTTGTACGATAGCCATAATAGTCATTTGTTAACGTCATTGAATTGTGCGCTGTATGTGGAATCGTTATTAAAAAAAGACGTCGATTACATCGTCCGGGACGGTGAAATTGAGCTAATCGAAGAACATACCGGCCGTGTGGCCGAGAACAGGTATTTGCCGGACGGGCTGCAAGCTGCGCTTGTGGCGAAAGAAGGGTTGCAGTGGAAGGCAGGTGGTAGAATTCTCGGTACGATCACCATTCAACACTTCATTAGCCTGTATTCAGGGATTTGCGGAATGACGGCCACGGCGCAAGCTTCAGCAATGGAATTCGAAGATATCTATGCGCTGCAGGTCGTGCAAATTCCGCCGAATCAGCCAAACATACGGATCGACCACAAGCACCGAATTTACACCCATAAAGAAGCCAAATATAAGGCGCTTGTACAAGAAATCTCTTCCGTCCATAGGGTGGGACGCCCCATTCTTATTGGTACGTCAAGCGTCGAGGAGTCTGACATGCTGGCGGAGGCACTTGCGGTTGCCGGCGTACCTTGCCAGGTTCTGAATGCAAAAAATGATGCGAAAGAAGCCGAAATCATCGCTAAAGCGGGAGAAATAGGCGCCGTAACGGTATCTACAAATATGGCAGGGCGCGGCGTCGACATTCGTCTCGGCGGCGGTAATCCCGCTCAGGCAGAAGTGGTTGCCAAACTGGGCGGATTATACGTGATAGGTACACATGTGAACGAAAGCATGCGGATAGATAACCAGCTGCGCGGGCGTTCTGGCCGCCAAGGTGACCCGGGAGCTTCCGTATTTTATTTAAGCCTGGAAGACGAGTTGATGCTTCGATTCGGCATTCATAGACTGTTTCGCGCTCCCAGGCAGGACGAGGTTCTTGATGATCCGGCGCTCCGCAGCAAAATCGAGCATATTCAGCGCGTTATCATGGGTCAAAACTTCGATATTCAGCGGGAATTGAACGGTTATTCGGATATGGTGGAGGACCAGAGGCGAATCCTATACGAGGAGCGGCTCGGAATATTGAAAGGCGAGAGATCGATGAGCCCATCGGAGCAGCGGGTACGGCTTTTTTATATCGATGAGTTCTGGGCTGACCATCTGGCATACGTTTCTTACATTCGCGAAAGCATCCATCTCGAGAGCATTACCAATCGCAACCCGATCGACGAGTTTCATACGCAAATCACCCAAGCATTCGAACAAATTCCGGCTAAAATAGATCATGAGTCGGCGAATATGCTTAGAAAACTTGGAGGTTCGAATGATCCGGCCAAATGGGAAGAGTTCGGTCTGAAGAGTCCTATTTCGACTCGGACTTATATGATCAACGATCAATACAGCCAAGAAAAGCGCAGCTCATGGACCGGAACGACGGTATTTGCTTTTTGGGGACGCGAGATTTTGAGGTTGGTACTGTGGCCGGTACATAGGCTGTCAAAATATTGATTGGAGCGTGACGATCGATGAACAGTAGAGAACGGTTTACGAGCCGGGTCGATTCGTATTTAAAATACCGCCCGAGCTATCCAAAAGAGGCTATTGACCATTTGTACGACGTCGTCGGTTTACGTGCGAACAGTAACATAGCAGACATTGGTTCAGGTACTGGGAGCATCTCAAAACTACTTTTGGAACGCGGAAGCGATGTAATCGCGGTCGAGCCAAATCAGGCAATGCGGGAAGCCGCCGAGCAAACGTTAAAAAGCAGTCCGAAATTTCAGAGTATGGCAGGTTCTGCAGAATCTACTGGATTACCTGATCAATCGGTTGAGTTTATTGTCTGCGCTCAGGCATTCCACTGGTTTGATCGCTCAGCAGCACAAACCGAGTTCCGCAAATTCTACAGCCAGGTGGGAGAGTAATACTCATCTGGAATTCACGTCTTACACACGGTACTCCATTTCGTGAAGAGTACAATCAACTGCTTCATACATACGGAACCGACTACGAAAAAGTTAATCATAAAAATATTTCTCAGACGATGCTGCTCTCTTTTTCAAGGAAGGTTCAATGCATGAAGCTCGATTCAGAATGAGTCAAAAGTTCGATTTCGAGGGTTTGAAGGGCCGGTTGCTATCATCTTCCTACAGCCCTGTACCCGGGCATGCAAATTATGATCCAATGATGACAGAACTGCGGAATTTATTTGATAGGAATAATCAAAATGGTACTGTTGAATTTGATTATGAAACTGAGATTTTTTGGGGAGAAGTATAATTCCTCAAATTATGTTCCTCAAATTATACCCAGCTATATCCTCAAGCTATAGCTGGGTACGTTTGTGGAATTTATGTCCATAGAGCTTGTTCACAATTATACAGCTAGATGTTGATTTTAAGACGTAATTCGGCCATCATAGCCTCAGCTTGTGGTGGATCTTCATTCAACAGCTTCCTGTATGTCAGCATCCAATTCAGCGTTACAAGCATATGATCGTATTCGTCCTTCTTGCGTTCAATCTCATTGATCTTCTGAAGAATCCATTCGATTACTTCTTGGTTGGTGCGTGCGTTCGTATCATGATCCTGCAAAATTGTCTTCAGCTCAGCTAACGAACAGCCGATGCCTTGAAATTTCTTAATCAGCTTTAACCGATCAATGGCTTCGTCTGAGTAGTTGCGGTAATTATTCTTCTCGCGCTGAATATGTCTGCTATCAAGCAAGCCTTCCTTCTCATAAAATCGAATGGTGTGAGGGGTTAAACCCATCAAATCTGCTAATTCTTGAATTTTCATATAAAATCATACCTCCAAACGCTTGCCTTAGAGTTCACTTCATAGTTTAGACTGAAGTCATATCTTCGTCAAATGCTTAAGGAGGCGTTCAAATATTATGCGTATATTCGTTACTGGTGCAGCAGGTTATATTGGTACAGCCGTTGTCAGCGAACTCATCGGTGCGGGCCATCAGGTAGTTGGCCTGACCCGTTCGGAGAGTGGTGCTCACGTATTAGAAAGCTTGGGAGCCGAGGTGGCTCGCGGTGTTTTAGAGGATCTGGATTTACTGCGCAGCTGTGCAGCCACTTCAGACGGCGTTATTCATCTCGCATTTAACCACGATTTTTCTAATTTCGCCGGATCACTGGCAACTGATCTTCGCGCCATCGAAGCAATGGGAGAGGGGCTCGCGGGCTCCGGTAAACCACTTGTTATCACAGCACATGCGAATGGCAAAGCATCGGAGGATGCAGCGCTTGCGTTTATAGAACAAGACGTGAGAGCATCGATCGTCTCGCTTGCACCTTCCGTTCATGGAGAAGGAGATAAAGGCTTCGTGCCGGAATTAATCCGGATCGCTCAGGAAAGAGGTTCTTCGGCTTACATTGGAGACGGCTCTAACCGTTGGCCAGCGATTCATCGCTTGGATGCGGCAGTTTTGTTCCGCCTCGCTGTAGAATCTGCGCCTGCAGGCGCACGACTGGATGGCGTGCACGATGAAGGCATTGCGTTCAGCGACATTGCCACGGTCATTGGTCGTCATGTGGATGTGCCGGTAGTCAGCATCCCGCCTGAAGAAGCGCAAGCCATCTTCGGTTTTCTAGGTATGATCGCGTCGCTTGACTTAGCAAGATCAAGTGAAGGGACGAAGGAGCTGCTCGGCTGGAAGCCAGTCCAGCAAGGACTTCTCGCAGATCTGGAACAAGGACATTATTTCACAAAATAGCTTAACCGGAATGAAACAAACGTCTTGCTGTCGATGTTATATTTAACAAAAAAATCATCGTTGCCTAAGTACTAAACCAGGCAACGATGATTTTTTTGTTTTTTTTAAAATTTTTATCAACCTGAATCTTAACTATCCAAGAAGGTTAGTTTTTGCGGTACAAGTCCAAGATAGGCTATTTATCAACTGTTCGGCACTGACCACAATAGGGGACGGTAAACTTACTTAATATCTTGTAAGAAATTCTTGAAATTTCAGAAATTTATCCGATAGGGGGGTGCTAATATACAAATACAAACAAAGACGAGGTGATGATATGCAAGCGAAATTGGCAGCGGACGCCATTCCCCTCTCCAAAAAGCGGAAGTCATGGATAAGGACGATCCAAAAATATAAAGTGATGTATGCTCTCTTATTACCGGCCTTAATTTACTTTGCCGTATTCAAATACATTCCTATGGCGGGAATATTGATTGCTTTTAAAAACTACAACCTGGCTTTGGGAGTATGGGATAGCCCGTGGGTGGGATTCAAAAATTTTACGGATTTTATGAACGGCGTTTATTTCTGGGACATCATGAAAAATACGATTGTTATATCGCTCTATAAGTTATTGTTCGGTTTCTCCGCTCCCATCTTACTTGCTTTACTGCTCAATGAAGTTCATACCCAATGGTTTAAGAAAATCGTACAAACCATTACTTATTTACCCCACTTTCTATCTTGGGTCATTGTATATGGATTGATGGTAGCATTATTAGCTCCAGGCGATGGCCTTTTTAATATGATTTTGAAAGAAAGTGGTTTTCAGCCCATCTCATTTCTAACGGAGCCTGCTTGGGGAAGACTGCTGGTCATCGCATCTGAAATATGGAAGGACATAGGATGGGGAGCGATACTGTACCTCGCCGCATTAGCAGGCATTGATCCAAGCTTATATGAAGCAGCTCGAATGGATGGCGCTTCCAAATGGAGACAACTCTGGCATATCACTTTACCAGGGATTCGAGGAGTCATTATTCTGATGCTGATCCTTAAATTAAGCCATATTCTAGATGCTGGCTTTGACCAAATATTCATGTTTGCCAACACCTTTAATCAGGAGAAGATCGACATTATCGACACATGGGTATACCGTGAAGGGTTGGAGCGTCTTAAGATTGGCTTGGCTACTGCCGTAGGATTGTTCAAAGCTGTCATTGGATTTGGTTTAGTTTTGGCAGCAAATAAGCTCGCCAAAAAATTCGATGGGCAAATTTGGTGAGGTGGTTTTTAAAATGATCAATTTGACAATCGGGGAAAAAGTCTGGCAATCCGTCGTTTATGTTATTCTAATTTTTTTATCACTACTTTGCTTACTACCCTTTCTGTATGTGATTGCTGTCTCAGTGACGCCAGAATCGGAAGTGTTAAGAAGAGGGATCGTTATTATACCAGAATCTTTTACCTTTCTGGCCTATAAAGAAGTATTCATCTCTCATGGGATCTGGCAGGCGTATAAAATTACGTTGTTTCGAACGATTGTAGGCACAATGCTTAATGTGCTTTTTACGGTCTTAGCAGCTTATCCGTTATCCAAAAAATATTTGCCGGGACGCAGTCCGTTTTTACTATTCATTGTGTTTACCATGATGTTTAGTGGGGGGTTAATTCCGACTTATCTGCTAATTCGCTCTCTGGGGCTGCTAAACAGTCCGTGGGTATTGATTATTCCAAATCTGATTAGTGCATTCAATCTGGTGATCATTAAAGGCTTTTTCGAGCAATTGCCTGGCGAAATCGAGGAATCAGCGAGGGTTGACGGTGCCAGTGAACTTCAATCGTTATGGCGGATCATTTTACCACTGTCTTTGCCGGTCATTTCCACCATTTCTTTATTTTACGCAGTGGGACATTGGAACAGTTATTTTGATGCCATTGTTTATATCAATGATTCCAACTTCATGCCGCTTCAAGTCGTCTTGCGCAACATCCTGCTTAACGTCGCAACACAAAGCGCTGAGTCGCTCGCCAATTCCGGAGCTGTAAGTACGTTTGCTGTGCAGATGGCTACAGTTGTTGTGACTACGATTCCGATTTTGATCGTTTACCCATTTTTACAAAAGCATTTTACCAAAGGTGTGCTCTTGGGATCCGTTAAGGGTTAAAAGGTGTTCCAACCTAACTTATTACGGTGAAACCGTGATAATATACAAGCAAAGGAGAGGTCAATATGCAGCGTAAAAAGATTTCATTTGCTATTCTGTCGGCAATCTTAGGACTGGGAACGCTATTGTCAGGATGTGGGGAAATGAAGAAGTTACATCGACAACTTCGAGTAATTCGCAAGGGCAGTCTGGCCAGTTTGCAACCAAAATGAAAATCTCAATGTTTAACCAAGGCACTTTCAACGCTGCCGCTCCGGTACCTCCACGTGATGAAGATGTTCAACGCCAAATGTTGGAAAAAGAGATGAACATCGACTTGGATATGATGATTCCTCAAGCTGGGCAAGCAACAACCAAACTGAATACGCTCATTGCAGGCGGAGATATTCCAGATTTGATCTTCTTGAAGAGTCGGGCTGATCTTGCGCAATATTACGACCAAGGCGTTCTTGTGGATTTGACACCGTATCTGGATCAATTCCCTGAATTGCAGAAACGGTTTGGCAACGACTCTTGGGAGGCAATGTCCTATCAAGGAAAAACGATCGGAGTTCCAGGCTATGATAATGTTAACGGTATCAGCCGAAGCTTTTTCATTCGCAATGATTGGCTGAAAAAGCTGAATATGGAAGTGCCGACGACACCGGATGAGCTGTTCGAAGTTATGAAAGCCTTTACAGAGAAAGACCCGGACGGTAATGGCAAAAACGATACGTACGGATTCATCGGCGGTATGAACAAAGAAGGCAATCTGCAAACCTACGGCTTCGATAGCTTGATGTGGATGTTTGGCGTCAATCCTCCTTCGGCCATTGAAATAAAAGATAATGAACCGATATTCCTGTTTATCGATCCCAAAATGAAAGAGGCGCTTGCTTACATTAACAAAATGATGGCAGCCAAAGTGGTAGACCCAGACTGGGTGACGATGAATTCGCCTGATCTTTTGGACCAAAAGATGTTTAAAGGTAAAGTTGGCTTCATGATCAGAGATGCCCGCAGGCTGGAGCCGGATTATCAGCAGAAAATGAAAGAAATTAGTGGCGAGGTGCCGGAATGGATCGTCATTCCTCCGATGAAAGGTCCTTATGGTGATCAAATTGTAGAGAGAAAATCATTCCAAGGCAATTCATGGGCCATTTCCGCGAAAGCGGATAAGGACAAAATCATTCGAATCTTGTCCATGCTGAATTATCTCTTTACAGACGAAGAAGCTTATCCGAATTTTGCATACGGAATTAAAGGTATTCATTGGGATGTAGTGGACGGCAAGATCAAAAATAAAACCTCCGAGTTATCGAAGGAAATGAAAGAGAAGTACCTGTGGGTCGATCATTACAGAATGCCACGCCGTGGTGATGATGCGGAGTACTTCAGCTTCCAGAATCCGAAGACAGCGGAAGCGTTCAAGGACAATCAGCAATATGTAGGGCCAACGTTGCCCGGAAATTTATTGACCCCAGACCCCAGCGATACCTTGGATGCTGACCGCACACGTTTCATTAATGAAAGTTTAGTTAAATTTATGACGGGCAAAGAGCCTCTTTCCAACTGGGACAATTTCCTCCAAACGTTGGATACCAAGTTTGACATGCAGAAATATAAGGAAACAGCAATCAAACAATTTAAAGAAGCCGGCCTTATCAAGTAAAATAAATAAACGAAGAGAGTGGCTATTCGTAGCCCCTCTCTTTATTAGCATATGCTATTCTTAGTTTAAAACGGAACTAAAAGGAAGATGATCGATGCGAAGAAGAATCAGCTTGCCTTTAAAATTATTTTTGATCGTGTTTGCATTTGTATTAGGGTGCATCATCTTGATAAGCCAATTGTCTTATCGCTATGTCCAAAAGGAAATAAGAACCAATGACATTTTTTACACTAACCAAATCCTTAACAAGGTAGACCAGTACTTCACTGTTAATTTTTCCTCCTTCCAGACGATTCTCTTCTCAGTCGAAACATCCGTGAAAGCCAATATTGACAATACGGAAGTGATTAAAAAACAATTAAGAGAACTGTATGAACTCAATAGTAATTACGTCAGTAATATTTATTTGATCAAAAGCGATTTATCCATTCTAGGTGGAAGTACAGCTACTCGAATATTCGATGAACCTTTATCTGAAAGAGAACCTTTGTTTGATGCGGCCGACAAGAACAGAAGGACTACCTTTGTTAGTGAACCTTACAAATCGAAGTATTCCGGCTGGACCGTTACGATGGTTCGATATCTGAACGGTGCTCCGTTTCCTATGGCCATTGCGGTTGACTTGGATCTAAATGCTATTGAAGAAACCTTGTTCAAGATTAATAAACAAGAACAAATGAATCTGGCTCTGATCACAGCGTCAGGTAAAATCATTGCCGGATTTTCTGGAAATAAAGGACTACTGAATATTCAAGATCATACGTTTTCGATCGGGGAAACGTCAGCGGAACAAATCCTGGATACGACAGAAACAAGTCTTCAACTGCATACCATGGATGGCATTCCGGTCTCCCTTCTGAAAAAACCGACGGAGAAATTCAACTGGACCATCATCTCAATCAATGATGATTCACGCTTGAAAGCCGCTTTATCCAGATTGGAAATCTATTATATTGAGCTTCTAGCTGCAGGTCTTCTCTTAAGTTTGTTCATTTCTTTTTTGGTTGCCAAATATATAAGGAAACCACTCTATACACTCAAAACAAAAATGAAGCAAGTGGAGCAAGGCTTACTCACAACGACAATTACGATTAATCGAAACGATGAGTTTGGAGATCTTTCACGAGCATTCGATCGTATGCTGCAGCAAATTGTGGAACTGATTCGGCGAGCGGAACTTCATAATGAGCTTGAGCGGAAGTTGGAAATCCAGGTGCTGCAGTCTCAAATTAATCCTCATTTTCTGTATAACACACTGGGTTCGATCAGCAACGTTATACGTCTCGGACAAATAGAGAAAGTAGATGTGGTAATCGGATCGCTCATTTCATTATTGGAATACGGGATAGACGATGCTTCAGAGAAGGTTTCCTTACGTCAGGAACTACGCAATGTAGCGGATTATATCGAGATCCAGAACATTCGGTATAACCGAAACTTCCACTTGATTGAACATATCGAAGCAGGGTTAATGGATTTCCCTGTTTTTCGAATGCTGCTGCAGCCGCTTGTAGAGAATAGCATCTTCCATGGTTATAACGGAGGGGCAATTGAGGGGCCTATTACGATTCATGCGTACAGGGAGGACGGTATTGTCATCATAGAAGTTGTTGATCAAGGCGAGGGAATTCCAGCTGATAAAATAAAGCATATTTTAATCTCAGAACCGAGTGAAATGGAAGTAAAAAGGAAAAGAATCGGGCTAAATAATATTCATGGCCGAATAAGACTTCACTACGGAGATCAATTCGGACTGCAAATCATTAGCATACCTAAGGAAATAACCCGTGTGCGCGCTTTATTCCCGGCAGAATTGCAAAAAGGAGATTCATAATGGTGAGAGACTATACCTGCTTCATTGTTGACGATGAAGACCTGATCATTCAAAGATTGGAATTGTTTTTTAATGAACTCTCTCATAGGGATAAGCGATTTGTTCTAGTGGGCAAAGCGAATAATGGGCTGAATGGGATCGAGGAGATTTTAAGACTTAAGCCGGACATCGTCATATCCGATATCGTTATGCCGCGAATGGACGGAATCTCCATGATTGAGCAGCTCAAGGCGGAGCTCCCCATACCCAATACATACTTTTGACCGCCTATTCATCCTTTGAATACGCCCAGCGAGCTATTCAAGCCAACGTATTGGAGTACATTGTAAAGGTTCCGCTGAGGGAAACGGATTTGAATCGAGCTTTGGATAAGGCAGCCGGAATATTAAATGAGTTTAAGAAAAAGAAGCGGAATTTCAATCGTTAAACGTATCCGTGCTTGAAAATAAATATAGAGTGCGCAAGCAATTTTTTAACGAACTGATCAGAGGCGAAATTCCTTCTCATCGGGCATCGGATTTTGCTAATCGCATGCAGTTTCATTTCTTTCAAGCCAACTATTGCTGCTTCATCGTCGAAATGAATACGTATGAAAGTTTCCGAAACGAATACACTGCCGCAGATCAAAGCATCTTGAAATATGCGATTACGAATATCATCGAAGAAACGGTGATGAATGGTGGTAGTGGGGTAGCTGCGGATCTTTCCGATAATCGTTTTATTGGCTTTTTATCCTGGGAAAATAACCGCAGTGATATGGAAACGGAATATGCTTGCCTATCCTTGGGAGGGCAGATCGTCTCTCATTTGCATCAATATTTGAATCAAAGGGTATCTGTCGCTTTCGGTGGTCCACACCGAGGCTGGGAATCGATCAAACAGGCGTACACGGAAGCTAAAAATGTGAGTGAGGATTTCTATTATCATACCGAGAAAGTAGTAAAAACACCGATGCATCGGTTCCAATACCATAATGACAAAAAAGCAGACTTTCAGCAAAAGCTGGCTGATTTTCTTATGCGGCTGAAAAGGAAGATTTCCAAGGAAGAGCTGGAGAATGCACTTGCCGATCTGAACCAATTTGTTACGGACCATAAAATCCACAAGTCTATCATGGCTCCAATGATTAGAGACTTGTACAGAGACATTACCGTAAAGTTTAAATCAGGGAATAAGATGGCCACGGAAGTTTCGGACTTCCCCATGGAATTTATGGTTTTTCAGGAGCAGCTCTCCTATATTGGCGACTTCACCTTCGAATACGTACACGCGGGCCAACTATTACATCGTGCAGAGATCATGAGTGCTATGCATTTTATAGAGAAAAACCTGAAACAACGCTTAACGTTGGAGGCAATTGCGGAGGAAGTGAATCTAGCGCCATCGTATTTTAGCAGCTTATTCAAAAAAACAATGAACGAAGGCGTGATCAGCTATATCAACCGTAAAAAAATCCATCTCGCTCTCGAGTTGTTAAACGTCCGGGATTATTCTTTATTGGAATTGTGCGAGGAAGTAGGCATCGTCAATGAAGGTTACTTTTGCAAACTGTTTAAAGAATATACGGGTGATACGCCTAAGCAATATCGGATAAAAATGACACGGTACGAATCCAAATAAGGATGCAAAAAATGTATGATTTTTTCGCGAAATCCTGTAAAAAAAAAGGGCCAAAACCATTACCATGATAGAAGCATCTAATCATGGAGGTTATCAAAATGGAGCTTATGAAAGCAGATGTAACCGTCGTAGGTGGAGGTATTGCAGGGATATGCGCTGCCATTGCAGCTGCACGCCAAGGTCTGCAGGTTTCACTTATTAATGATCGGCCGGTGCTTGGGGGAAATGCGAGCAGCGAGGTGAGAGTTCATATCAACGGGTCGGCATATCTCGGAAACAGTCCATCCTATTATGCCCGCGAGGGCGGGTTGGTAGAAGAACTCAAGCTGAAGATCTTTCATTATAATCCGTTATACAACAAGAAGCTTATGCTTTCGCTTTCGGATACGGTCTTGCTCGACATGGTTTATGATGAGCCTAACATTTCTCTATTTCTGAATACATGTGTACATGAAACGGGCATGGAGAACGGCAGAATTAAATGGGTGGAAGGCCTTCAATTAGCTTCCGAAAGAAAATTTCGTTTTGAAAGCCCAACCTATATCGATTGCTCCGGCGATGGAATTGTTGGATACCAAGCAGGTGCTCACTTCCGATGGGGAAGAGAGGCGAAGCATGAATACAACGAGGAGCTCGCTCCAGAAGTGGCGGATCATTACACTATGGGCGATACGATTCTGTTTCAAGCCCGTGACGTAAACTATTCCGTTCCTTACAAAAGACCAGGCTTTGCGTATGACATTACGAAGCTGGAATTTTTCGATAGTATCAGAAAAGGCTTAAACCATCGGTCTTTTCCAAGGAAAATCAACGGGCTGGGCGGATTGTGGTGGCTGGAATACGGCGGACATATGGATATTATCAAGAATAATGAAGACATCGCATTGGAACTGCGAAAATTGGTGTATGGGATATGGGATTATATCAAAAATAGCGGCGAGTTTGATGATGTGGATAATCTCATCTTGGATTATGTATGCCCAATTCCCGGTAAGCGGGAGTCGAGGCGGTTTATCGGGGAGCACATGCTGTCTCAGAACGATCTTACAGGAAAGCCGCATTTCGAAGATGCGGTATCCGTTGGGGGCTGGTATATGGATCTGCATGCGAACAAAGGCATCTACGATGAAGGGCCTGCTACAGCGTGGAATTTCGTGCCCGGATTGTATAATATCCCTTTCCGCAGCTTATTTTCACGCAACATTCCTAATCTGATGTTCGCTGGCCGCAATATAAGCGCTACCCATGTGGCTTTCGGTTCTACAAGGGTCATGGCAACCTGCGGTTGTATGGGGCAGGCGGTAGGAACGGCTGCGGCGTTATGCTTGAAATATGAGACAGACCCCGCGTCCATAGTCAAAGAGCATATGGGTGAGCTTCAAAAGCAGCTGCTTCGTGACGGGCAAACGATTGTAGGGCTTCAGGAGCAGTTGGAACCTTATTTCGCTGACGGATTAACGATTCGTGCCTCGTCTCAGCGCAGCTATGATAATCCTGAGCCAACTGAAGAGATCTCCTTGGAGAAAGCGTTATGTTTGGTCTTGCCAATTCAGACATCGGTGGCTGAAAGCGTGCGAATCAAAATTAAAAACAGGTCCGAGCATGCGGAAACGTTGCATGTAAAGCTGTTTGGCGGGAGCGGAAGGAAAACTATATTCCCACCAGCGAGCTGAAAGACTATCACTTGCTTATTTCAGCGGGCCATGATGACTGGATTACGCTGGACCTGGGCTGCGAGAAGCCGGCTGACGACAAAATCTACATCGTTTTGGAAGGCCCGGCGAGCCTTGCCGTACATGGCAATGAAGAGAAGTTGACAGGAGCGGTCAGCTTCCATTATAGACCAGAAGTGCCTTCCAGGTTGAAGAAGCTTAATAAAAGCATTTGTTTCAAAGACCTATTGCCATCTCAAAATATGTATTATCCTGAGAGTGTCGTCAACGGCTTCTCCAGACCTTATGGTCTGCCGAACGGCTGGATTTCTGAACGCACGGAAGGGCAGGAATGGTTGGAATTTGGTTTTGCAAGCCCCAAAAATGTAGACGAAATCCATCTTGTCCTTAATTCGCAGCTGAATTTGGAGCATTTTGACGATCCGATCGAGCCACTTATCCAAGATTATGATGTGACCTTAACCTTAGAAGATGGAAGCGAGAGTGAAATTAATATCCGTGGTAATTATCTTTCGTTGAATAAACATCAGGTGCATGCAAAAGGGGTAACCCGAATCCGGTTTGATTTCTCTGCAACGTATGGTTCGCCTTATTATGAAGTGTTTGCTGTAAAATTTTTTGCTCCTAAAAACGCTAAGTGAGGGCGGGTGAAGTCGCGATGAAGGATTATTTCCCTCGAAGAGGGCTGCCTAATGTCATTCAGAAGTTGGAAAATGGGGAAACCGTAACAATCGTCTATTTTGGCGGCAGTAATACGCGTTCTGAAGGATACAGGGTCATGACAGCGGATTGGCTGCGAGGGCAATATCCCGATGCAGATATCCGCTCTGTGAATGCAGGCATTGATGGGACAGGATCGGACCTCGGCTGCGCCCGTTTGGAGACAGATGTACTGAGTCATCAGCCTGATCTCGTATTTGTTGAATTTGTTGGAAACGATGGGGGAGTTCCCGAATCCAAAGCGCGAATCGAAGGAATTGTCCGACAGATCCGCAAGCGGAGCCGTTTTACGGATATCCTGTTTGTATATACGGTTAAGGAGCGGGATTTGACCTCATTTCAATCCGGCGAATACCAGAAGGGAGCTCTTATGCAAGATGAAGTCGCCGACTATTATGGTATTCCTTCGATTCATCTGGGTGTAGCGGTCAGTCAATTGGTTTCAGATGGAAAGCTTATTTTTACTTCAAGGGAAGACGTGTCCATCCCCGGAGCCGTTATTTTTACACATGATTCCATCCATCCAACGATTCCCGAAGGACATCAGATTTACACAGATACAATCACACGGTCGTTTGAGAAAATGAAAGAACTTCGAGATCACGTGGGAAAGGTCGAACATCACTTGCAGCAGGACCCTTTGGTCCCGGCCAATCCTTGGGAGTATGCAACCATACTGCCACTGGATATTTTTACTCATTTTTCCGCAGGTTGGTCTTACATGACCCCTGATGATTTTCCTTTAGTGCGTGAGTACGATTGGTTGTTCCCGGTCTATGGCGAGCAGTCGATCCCGGAGAGACGATCACAGTGGAATTTGAGGGAACCCACATCGGATTATTCGATATCGGGGGGCCGGATTCCGGCAGATTGAAGGTGTCGGTGGATGGAGGGGAACCCTTCCTTATTGATCGATTCACACCATATAACGATCATAATCGCAATCAGTATGTTTTCTTACCGGAGCTACCAAATGGGAAACATACCATTCGTTTCGAAGTTGACCACGAGAAGACAGATAAAGCGGCCGTTTTTGAGGCAGCCGGCAATGAAAGAAGTATGGAGCATGTTCGGCAGCATCCAACTTGGTATGATCAAACGGTCATTCAGCTTGGGAAATTGCTATTGGTGCAGCCGCCATTATAATGAATTAGTCCACTTGGAAAACCTATATTCTATCTGAATGCAACTGAGCAATCAATTAGGATGTAGGTTTCTTTTTTACTTAAAATCTTATAAAAAATTGTTAAAATGAAAGAAATTTCACTGTGATGTGACATGCTAAGATAGAAACGATAGAGCGGGATTAGCCAGAAGGCTAGGTTTATTGCTTTTTTACGATCATTTGAGCAAAGGGACATCTTTTTTGGAAGCGTTATCATTAATAGGAGAGGCTGTGAGTTGTATGGTTAAAAGGAGGCTGTTTTTCTCAATCGTTTACATGTTGACGATCGTAGTTCCTTTAAGCCTGGCTGGAATAAGGGCTGCTTATGCGGAGACCTTACCTTATCAAACGATTATCATCGATGACGGAAGTATCAAAATCAATGATGTTGTGACACTGGATCCAGATAACGAGAACAATGGATATTCGGCTCCAAATTGGACCACAAGCACAGGGGTAAAGGGGTATGACAATTCCAGCTCCAAATATACGAGTACAGCAGGCAGAACGATAACATGGAATCCACGCTTGGAAGCAGGAACCGCGAAAATATCGTTCTATAAGCTGGATTGGGCGGATAAAGCAGATAGTAATGTAAAAATTGAGATTGTTCATAATGGAACGACGGATGTAGTCTTTATGGATCTAAGACCATCATCTGGCGCTCCAGCAGGTTGGGTTGATTTGGGAGAGTACTATCTTTCCGGGGTTGGTGAAGAATTCGTTAAATTGACCCGCTCTACCAGCACCTCGAACACGATCCTTACGCGCGCTGATGCGGTCAAGTTCGAAGGGAATATAAGGCAGAAAGAGCCACATAAGACGATCATCATTGATGATGGAAGCCTTACGATTGATAATGTCGTTACTGTTGATTCGGGCAATGCCAGTAACGGATTCTCCGCTCCTTATTGGAACACAAGTACGGGAGTGAAGGGATACAATAATTCCAGTTCCAAATATACGGACGCCGTAGGCAGAAGCATCACATGGAATCCGCGTTTGGAAGCAGGGAAGGCGAGAATATCGTTCTATAAGCTGGATTGGGCGGATAAAGCAGATAGTAATGTAAAAATTGAGATTGTTCACAACGGGGTTACGGATGTCATGTTTATGGATCTGAGACCTTCGTCGGGCCCATCTGTCGGATGGGTGGATTTGGGGGAGTATGAGTTTAGTGGTGATGATACCGAATTTGTCAGGCTGACTCGAACTCAACCTACGACGGGCAAGATTATTACCCGGGCTGATGCGGTCAAGTTCGAAGGAAATATCCGGCAGCAAGCACCACCATTGCCTCCGCTGCGCAGCCGCACATTAGAGAATCTCAGTTACACAGAAAAAGGCAGCATCGAAAATGAAAACTATAAAGCGACCTTCTATGAGGCAGAATGGGATGGGGGCAAATCCATCGTTCGTGACATGTTCTACAAGAACACGGACACAGGAAACTGGATGCCCATAAATAGTGTGTCGGAAAGACTTGAGGAGCAATGGGTTTTATTGGATGGGAATGCGGGAGCCTAACCAATTACTACGATACGATGAACAAACGCTGGATTACATTCGACGGAATTCATTTTCCCGACAGCCACACAGCGGTATTGACCGATTCTTCGCATGGCAGTGATTACGATTTTGAAGTGAACTGGTCTATGGCAGAGGGCAAACCTGATGTTTCCTTCGCCTTTACACCTCGCCGCGATGGCAATTATGTGATTGGATATCAGTCCTTCACAACAGAGGTCGTCTCGGGCATCAATGAAGTGTTAAGTGGGTTCAGGTCGCACGCAAAAATGGTAGGGACAGTGGAATCAACAAGTTTGAGGGAACTGAGCGCTCCAATGAGTTTGGTTGAGAAGAATGACGGTGCGGGGAATCCTTTGACGTATGGGGTATTTGTACCATCAGATAAGCTCCCGGTTGAATTTGAACCGACGGGAGGTGTGACGAAACAACGACTGGGCATGAGCTTGGTCAATAACGAAGGCAGCGTGCAGCCGATCCTGTATGCCCCTCAACTGGGGACATATTCGCAAATGACCGCAGAGAGCACCTACCAATTTCATATAGGGTTAATCGCTCAACACAGCAAACTTTATGAGTCCTACGCGAATATTCTTCGCAGTGAGTATGGATATTCGGCATACCGGGAAAATGTCTCCGAGCAATCGCTTACTGACGCGATGTTCAATATGATTGATGTGCTTAAGATAGAGCCGCAAGGGGACGACTCTGTTGATTATGTCCCGTCACCCAGCGGGTGGTGGAGCCGAGCCAAGGGTTTTATTGATATCGAAAACGAGGATAGCGTTCGAACAAGCTCGAATGCGGTTCTTCTGGGAGCTTACTATTTGACCGGTGATGACCAGCTTTATGATACGAGAGCATTGCCATCCGTCCAGTATGGCGTTTCGCGAAATGGCATCGGATGGTCGCCGACGAAGAAGAATGTATACGGCGTGCCTTCATTATGGAAAATGGCTGCTCTGCCGTTCGATGTTTCAAGCGTAGCCTCAGTGAATCAGATGATGGGCACTTCGGCAGGAATTGAGGCGATGGCACAGGAAGAGTACCTCGTGCGTGATCCTGACCAGAAAGACCGAGGCCCTGTCATTCAGCCGCTGATGATGTATCGTATGACGGGAGATGCACAGTATTTGCAGGCTGCCAAGGATGCAGCCGATAGCTATATCATGCAGCATATTGATACGCCTGCATCCGTGAATGTGAGTAAAAATGAGTTCATTTATTATTATAGCAAGCTGTGGATGGAGATCTTGGAGCTTTATGAGGAAACTCAGGATCCCAAATACTTGGATGCCGCTTATAAGGAAGCCAAACGGTATGCAACCATGTTCGTTGCTCGTCCAGTTCCTGAAGGGAACGTTACGATTCCGCAGCCTGAGACATATAACTATGCTGAATCTTTCCATTGGCCGGAAAGCGGAAAATTTCAATATCCTAGGCTCAAGCTTCCAGAAGATGTAGCCGGAGGCGTACAAGCGGAACGATGGCTCGTTTCACCAAGCGGATTGACGTTTGAAGCGGGAAGTACAACCGGCTATTATCGGATGAATGCCCAGGAAGCTCCATTCATGCTGAGGTTGTCGCTCTATACAGGTGATAAACTGCTGCAGGATATTGCTCATAATGCGGTTATTGGTCGATATTCCAGTTACCCAGGTTATTACTATAAGGGCTTTGCCGTTAGCCAACTGGAACCCGATTTTCCTTTGGAAGGCCCAAGCGGGGCTACATCCATCTATTATCACCATATCCCGGGCAGCTCGGGCAAACGATGGATTATCTGATCAGCGAACAAACGTTGAAATCGAACGGGAGTATTTCATTTCCTTCCGTATTCGAAACGAATTTTTTATGGTTCAAGTATCACCTCTATGGGAATAAACCAGGCCAATTTTATGGGAATTCGGATGTTTGGCTTTGGATGCCCAATGGGATTATTCAGACCAACCATCCTCAATTGAACTGGATAACGGGTGAGAGCGGGGATAAATTCTACATCGGGCTAAGCAACGCATCGTCAGAAGAAGTTCAGACTCCGATCGAATTGAATGAACAGATCATTGGGTTCAACCCGGCACAAGATTATAACGTAACGATCATCCGCGATAATGGCACACCAGAACAAGCGGTTATGAGGGGCGGAATCATTCAAGCAACGGTTTCAAGCAAGGGAATCACCGCTATCATTGTAGAGGGACTCGATATTGATGTGCCGCTGCATCAGGTTAGAACGGCTGATCCATCGGATGCAAGCTATTTCTTCGATACCCATAGTCCAATCGATGCGGTTAAAGGCATGCTGATCGTCAAGCCTGACGAAACGGTTTATGATGCTTATGTGCAGGCCAAAACGACGAAACCAGCGACAATCCATTATTCCTTGGATGGCGGAGCTACATATACGACCATCCCAGATACGATATATCCGATGGAATGGTCGATACGGGTGGACGATTTATCCCAAACCTTCACGTATTATGTGGAATCGGAAGGGAAAGAGACCCGCAAGCGGACACTCTATCTGCCCGATCAGGTAACGGAAACTCCAGTCCAACCCGATGGTCCGGATGGTTCATCGATCATTGTGGATAATACGGAGGCGGAGACAGAAGGCGTCTGGATAAGGGATACGACGGCTAACGACTATTACTATGATAACTATGTGTATGCCAAATCGACAGCCGGCACAGCGACAAGCAAAATGAAATGGCGGCCGGAGCTGCCCGAAAGTGTTACTTACAGTGTGTATTACAAGCTTCCGCAAATAACGGCTGCGACTGAAAATTGGGCGACGAATGCCTCATTTACCGTTTATTATAGCGGGGGCTCCGAGACGGTTACCGTTGATGAGACAACGGCCAATGGTACTTGGGTACATCTAGGTGACTATCCTTTTGCGGCAGGTGATAGCGGCTACGTTGAATTAACCAATAAGGCCAACAAGTCAAGGGTCGTTGCCGATGCGATCATGTGGGTGGACCCAAACAGGATACCGCAATTGGAATCTGCGGTAATCCTGTCCGATCGGAACGAGCTTCAGATGACTCAAAACGCACAGCTGAGCGTAACTGGCTATTTGGATAACGGTTTGATTGGTGATCTGACACAGGCCAATGTGCAGTATTTCGTTGACCGTACGGATCTGGCTGAAGTGGATAGCAGCGGTACGTTAACCCTTCTAAAACTTGATGGGGCAACGGATTACATTGAGGTATGGGCCACCGTAACGATTGACGGAGTGACCTTAACAACTCCTACGTTGACCATACCGATCAAGGACCTAACGGTTATCGTCGACAGTACAAATACAACAGGGTTGTACACGACAGAAGGGTCCTGGAACCAAAGCAATCTAGCTGGATACAAAATTGGGGTTAAGTCTCGTTATACTACAGTTCAAGGATCATCAGCAACGTGGAAAGGCCAGTTTCCGGAAGGGAAATATACGGTTTCCATCTTCAAGCTCGTCCATACGACGGCAAACGATAATCATGTCAAAGTGGAGGTGAAGCATAAGACGGGTACCGAGGTGACGTATATCGATGCAACGGTCGGCTCATCGGGTTGGGTTAATCTAGGAACGTTCGACTTTACAGGAGACGGCAGCGAGTATGTTCGTTTAACCAGAGAGACTCCAACAACGGTAGACCCGCCAACGCTTCCTGCCGATATGATCTATACGAGGGTTGATGCAGTTAAGTTCGAACGACATTCCGTGAGTCCAGAGCTTCTTGCAAATGAGGAGCCAGGTGAACCGACAATGTCTGAATAATAGCTGAGCAGGCGAGTCATTGAATTTTTGAATTGCAGAAGACAGCTATATGTAAAATACCAAAAGATCTCTTCACTACTGAAGAGATCTTTTGGTGTACAACAACTTATTTAAAGTCGCTATTTTGCGGCTTTTCGTCCTACTTCAGTTACGCATTAATGATTATGAAGGATGTACTTAGTGTCAGACGAGTCTGATCTTTCCGGTTCTTTCATATCGGCAACCTTCATCACGGGGTATGTTTTAACTGCTTGATCCAAGGTCTTCTTTTCTATAAGTTTTCCGTCCAAGACAACCGCAGAGATGCTTGTTGTGTTTCGAATGTCCTCCAGAGGGTTCTTTTCAAGCAGCACAAGATCGGCGAGCTTTCCTTTTTCTACGGTACCCAGTTCCTGCTCTCTTTCCAAGTATCGTGCAGGATTCAGCGTTGCCGTCTGCAATGCCTGTAGCGGGGACAGGCCGCTTTTCACCAGCAATTCGAGTTCATCATGTAAGGAAACGCCGTATATAAAGTTGGTCATTTCGAAACTGGAATCGGTACCTGCAAGCATAGGCACGCCAGCATCATTCAGCTTTTTGACCATATCTGGCGTTGTAGAATTGATGGCCGTCATTAATTCCGTTTGTTCGGGAGGCGTGGAGCGAATCACTTCGGCCCATTGCTCCTGCACGGCAGTCGGTACATATGTGGACCGCGGATCGATTTCGGTTTTGGCCATATTCAAATAAGTAACCATGGTGGGTACAGGCCAGACTTCCTTTTCTTTGAAAGTGTTAAACAGCTTGTTAGCCTTTACGGAATCATAGGATTGGGAGGCCTCGATCTCTGCCAGCGAATAACCAAGCAAATCGCTCATGTCTGCATGCTGGAAAATATCATCTTCAATGCTCGAAGTGGCAATAAACAAACCGTGCAGATGTTCTATGCTCTTAAACCCCAATTGAACGGCTTCGCTGGCCCGTACCTCTACCGGCAAATGACCAACCACTGGCAAGCCGTACTTCCGGGCTTCATCCATGACCGCCAAAAACAGAGGACGTGGCAACCAAGAGTATACCTTGATATGATCCGCTCCTTTGACCGCATTGAGACGTACGGCTTTGCGTGCTTGTTCCTCTGTTTCCAAGTAGAACATGTGAGGGGCATCGTCAGCTGGACCTCCATTCAGGGTCGAACCCGCATAAACAAGACGTGGGGCCGTCATACCGGATCGAATGCTATTTTTCCATATATCGACGTTTTTCAGAGCTGCCCCATCTCCCTGACTCCGGTTACTCCGTTAGCCAGAAAAAGCGGGAAGGCGTCTTTATAGTTATCTTCCAAATGGACGTGCATATCCCACAAACCAGGAATGACGTATTGGCCCGTTGCATCACGTACTTGCGCGTAAATGGGAATCGCCGTTTGAGCGCTGTTTCCAATGTGACTAATCTTATTATCCGTAATGATAATCGTCTGATCGTTAGTTAACTTTCCCGACCTTACGTCCACGATTGTTGCATGCTGCAGTACCAATGTCTGCCTAGTCACAGGCTCGATGCTTGCATAACCAGTACCTGCTCCCGTTAATGCAATTAATAATGCGAAGATCCCTAACACCAACAGGGACTTCCTGAAGCTAAGTACGTTTCTCTTCCTTGTTAAACTCATTGTTGTCCTCCTCGTAAAATTAAATAATATCAATCGATATAATTTAATTGTAGAGATCAAATCCTGAATTTTTATTAATTCATTCTTACAAAAAGCTTACATTTGTACGAGTGAAGGAAGACGGACTGCGAGAAATGGCAAAAAACTCAACCGGGTAGGGGATAAGACGTAGCCCTTTCCGTTGAGTTTTTTTCTGATAGATGCGATTTTTTCCGTGAGTTGTGGCTCGTGGTCAAGGTAGCGGAGATTCAAAAAAGACGCTAAGACCTTGTGTTTGTCCTTTCCGCCAGATTCTTAATCAACTCAATATCTTGGTCGGTTAATTGTACAAAAAAATGTTTGCGTATTGCTTTGGAGAGGTAGGGACGGGCATCATCCAACTTCGATTTTCCAGCGGGAGTAATCATGACTTGAATTCCGCGATCGGTGTCTAGTGGTTTCCTCATCACTAGTCCTCGTTTTTCCATCCGCGTCAGATGATGAGATAATCGACTCTTATCCCAGTCCATAGAGTCGGCTAATTCCTGTTGGCGAAGGTTACCGTTGCCAAAAAGGATTAATCGATCCAATACTCCAAAATCACCTTCTGATAGTCCTGTCTGATCAGACATGTCTTTGACTACACGACCGAAGATGGTCTGAAAAGAACCTTTCCACATATGCGAATTTGGTCGTCTCGATGTACTTGTAAACAATGCGGGTATCTCACACGCAGGTAAACCGGATAATCCGTTTCCAAGTGGTGGTGCGACGAGCGGTCTATTGACCGTTGCTTCGCTCGAAGACATTCGTGCAGTTTATGAAACTAATGTTTTTGGTGTCATTGCTGTCACCCAGGCCATGTTGCCACTTTTGCGTGAGGCTCCGACAGCTCGCATCGTCAATCTGGGCAGCACCGGTGGCTCCCTTAGTTGGAATTCCATTCCCGAAAATACACATCGTGCGATGTTTGGGGCCTATTCGGCATCAAAATCAGCTGTTCATGCGGTGACACTTGCCTTTGCCTTTGCGCTTGAATCGACAAATATCAAGGTCAATGCGGCATGTCCGGGCTTTACATCGACTGCGCTCAATAATTTTGCTGGTACTCGTAGTGTTGAACAAGGGGCTCGTGAAGCAGTCCGGCTTGCGATGATTGGAGCGGATGGTCCAACTGGAACGTTCTCAGATGAGGATGGACCCGTTGCGTGGTAATTATAGTTCATTAATAGTCAACAGCTAAAGGAGGATTTCATCATGCGTGTTTTCGTAACAGGAGCAACAGGTTATATCGTAAGCCGTTTGTGATTACCACGCACGCCAATGGATTGGCAGCAGAAAACGTAGTATTATCGTTGGCGGAGCGAGAGGTGCGAACATCCATTGTAGAGCTATGTCCTTCGGTACACGGTGAGGGTGACACCGGATTTGTGCCGAGACTAATCGATATTGCTAGAACAAAAGGCTTTGCAGCCTATGTGGGAGAGGGAACCAACCGCTGGCCAGCTGTGCACAGCCTGGATGCCGCACATCTATACCGCCTTGCGTTAGAAAAAGCACCCGCTGGTTCACGACTAGATGGGGTGGCAGATGAAGGAGTGCCATTTCGCGACATCGCAAGTGTTATTGGTAAACACCTGAACGTGCCTATAGTCAGTATTTCCCGTGAAGAAGCTGATGCCCACTTCGGTTTCCTCAGTACACTTGCAGCGCTCGATATTCCAAGATCAAGCCTGGCTACTCAACAACTTCTGGGGTGGAGGCCTGTGCAACCTGCACTGATCCCCGACCTCGGACAGTCTCACTATTATGCTCCCGTACAACCTAGCTAAAATACGGGAACACTTCAACGAGGCAGCCGATCCAAACGGATCGGTTGCCTCGTTTTTTTTGTATTAGAAAGGGGCAGTGCGATGAAATTAACTCCTATTGAGTGTTTTCTTTTTTTTTGATGTCTATAATTGGAATATTTTGATATGCGGTATAGGGGGAGAAGCCGAATCAAGCTTTATGCAGAGGGATAACCTAATTTTACATCCGTGTTCAATGAAGGAGGTGCAAGTCAAACGTGAAAGATATTTCACTCGCCCCGCATGAATCCCTAGATCTCCATGAAGTGCTGAATTTCAAGACGCTCTGTGCGGCAAAGTCCAAGCTGATGCAGGGGGTCGTTTTCGACCAGGAATTGAAGATGCTCATGCAAAAAGACGTAGAACAATCCACGGTGGATATCAGTGAGCTGACAGCGCTCTATCAAAGAGCGCCATTCCAGTCTCCGGTTCCCGAAAGCAAACCTACTCCCATTCTAAATTAAAGGTGATGACCTGATGAACAGCGATTATTTAGATCCGATCAATTCGCTTAACATGCCTGAAATGGCCGACATGACATTCGCCATGGATTTTCTGCTTCGAGCCAAGGAAGGGGTACGGAACACCGCCGTTGCCCTGACCGAAACCGTATCGTCCGATGCAAGAGAACTGCTCAAAAAGCAGTTAAAACAGGGCATTGCCCTTCACCAGGAAATTACTGAGCTCATGATTCGAAAAAAATGGTTTCATCCATATGAGCTGAACGAACAATATCAGCTGGACCAGCTTTCCGCCAAAAATACGGCCATGATTGCCGGAATGAACCTGTTTCCGGGAGATACGTCGCGCAAAGGGATGTTTGACAGGACGCCGGATGAGCATAAGGGGAAAGCCAGGCATGATGAAAGCAGTGACGTACCAAGGAGTCAAAAACGTTGTCGTCAAAGACGTCCCTGATCCGAAAATCCAAAAGCCGGACGACATGATCGTCAAGCTGACCAGCACCGCCATTTGCGGCTCCGATTTACACCTGATTCACGGCATGATTCCCAATCTGCAGGAGGATTACGTCATCGGGCATGAGCCGATGGGGATCGTAGAGGAAGTCGGACCCGGAGTCACTAAGCTGAAAAAAGGGGACCGTGTCATTATCCCGTTCAATATTGCTTGTGGTGAATGCTTTTACTGTAAAAATCAACTGGAGAGCCAGTGCGACAATTCTAATGATAACGGAGATATGGGAGCATATTTCGGTTACTCGGGAACGACCGGTGGGTTTCCTGGCGGGCAGGCCGAATACTTGCGGGTTCCGTTTGCCAATTTTACGCATTTTAAAATTCCTGAAAGCAATGAGCAGCCGGATGAAAGCCTTGCTTTGATCGCCGATGCGATGACAACCGCTTTTTGGAGCGTTGATAATGCGGGCGTGAAACAGGGCGATACGGTGATCGTGCTTGGCTGCGGTCCGGTTGGACTGCTTGCTCAGAAGTTTTGCTGGTTTAAAGGGGCGAAGCGGGTTATCGCTGTCGATTATGTAGATTACCGGCTGCAGCATGCCAAAAAGAATAATAACGTCGAAACCGTCAATTTTGAGCATCATGAAAATGTCGGTAGCTACCTGAAGGAAATTACAAAGGGTGGAGCGGATGTGGTCATCGATGCGGTGGGCATGGACGGAAAGATGAGCGATCTCGAATTCCTGGTGAGCGGTCTGAAGCTGCAAGGCGGAACCATGAGCGCGATAATTATTGCTTCCCAAGCGGTTCGCAAGGGCGGAACCATTCAAATTACCGGCGTATACGGCGGCCGTTACAACGGATTTCCGCTGGGCGATATCATGGAGCGCAATGTAGCCATTCGCTCCGGACAAGCACCGGTTATTCATTATATGCCCTACATGTATGAACTGGTGACAACAGGGAAGGTCAACGTGGCCGATATCATCACGCATGTGATTCCGCTGAGTGAGGCCAAACGCGGCTATGAAATGTTTGATACGAAGACAGATAACTGCATTAAAGTTATTTTAAAGCCGTAAAGAGCTTGATTAAACAAGGGAGTGAAGTTCTAGATGAACCCAACGTATGCGATGCATGAAGCCTTGGAGGTGCATGAGATTGCTGCCTTCAAGACGGTCTGCATGACGAAGTCCAAAACGATGCAGGCGCTGGTCACGGACCCGAGCTGAAGCTTATTCTCCAGCAGGATGCCGCCATGTCGTCTGATCAGCTGGCCGAGCTGTCCGCAATAATGACCAAAGGAATGGAGACACTGCAATGAATCCTGTACTGGAATACATGACTGGCATGAACAAAATGACAGATGATGTGATCGCCATGGACTTTCTGGCCACGGCCAAGAGCGGCGTCCGGAATTTGGCGATGGCCGTAACGGAATGCGTCACACCGGAAATCAAGGGTGTTCTGGAACGCCAATTGGAACAGGCAATCGATACGCATGAAAAGATCAGCAAATATGCGATTGCCAAGGGACTGTATCATCCCTTCAACGTGCAGGAACAGTTCCGCGTCGATCTACAGCAGATCGAAACGGCGCAGAGCATACCCTCACCATCACCAACACAATAGTATCGAGCACACACTTACAAATAACCGCACCTAATTTAGCAGAGAGCCGGCTGTAGCCATACAGCCGGTTTTTTTATGGTGAAGTAGCTACCTTTATAAAAATGTGATTCAATAAACTGCTTAAGTTCTTTAACCCGCGAATTTTTCCTTTCAAGCAACGATCTTGATTGGAATGACAGATATGAGATTACAGGGGATGTAAAAAAACGCCGGTCATCGGCGTTTTCATATCAGTGTTTCGGCATTTTGCTCTCATCCATGTACAGCAGGTTCCAGCGATGCCCGTCCAGGTCGGTAAATCCTGCGCCGTACATCCATCCGTCCATTTCGCTTGGCTTGCCAAAGATGTTTCCTCCGGCAGACTCTACTTTTTGAATAAAAGTATCTACTTCTTCTCTGCTTTCAGCACCAATGGAAAATATTACTTCTGCGCTTTGGGAAGTATCTGCGATTTTTGAACCTGTAAACTTCTCAAACGCCGCATCCGGGAACAGCAGAATCGTTGTTTGGCCTACGACAAGCTTGGCTCTCTCGTTACCCACGCTCACCGCATGGAATCCAATCTCATTGAAAAAGACAGTGGATCTCTCAACATCTTTGACTGGCAGGTTAATCCAGATCTCCTGGGACATGGCTGTAGCCTCCTGAAATATATTTTCAACTTACTCTTACTATACTTTACTTCTGGCAGTAGAAGCGATCCTTATAAATGAAACCGCAAGGTATCACATTCCTGTTAGGTAATTACCTTTTGCATGAAAAGCCTTAATGATTAAGTCTTTTTTTGTACACTTTTATCTATCATTGCTTGACGGTTCATTTAAAAATGAAGTACTGTATAATTAATTGATAGTAAAATCTATCAAATAATAAACGATAATTATATTTTTTGATATAACAGGATTAAATATTTAGTGACAGGAGTAGTGATTATATGACTAATATTTCTATTGTAAATGGAACCCCTCATTCTCTTGTGGGATCTAAACTAAATCTAATGGCGCTTGGGGATATAGCAAATACGATCGCTGGTTCGACAAATCAAAGCATCGTAGGTGCTACCTTCCATAAACTCTGGCAGTCTAAGAACAATCGATTCAGTCATGAATATGCGTATGAAGCAAAAGTGGGAGATAAAACGCTTGGAATGATTACGTGTTTGCCTGTTACCGTTATGGAGAGATTGGTCTCAGCTACGGTGAAACAACTCTTGTCATACAGAAAACTAGGCTTAATTACTTACAACCTATTGCACCCAAGAGCATTATTTTCCAATATAACACTGAAAGAAGGATTTGAAGGGGAGTTTCATATTGCAACACTTGCAGCAATGCCCGAAAGCAGAGGAATGGGCGTCGGCTCCAAACTCATTCGTTATGCGGAAGAGCAGGCTATTAAACAAGGCTATAACGTAAGTTCACTGACAGTTAAAAAAGAAAATCATCAGGCGGGAAAATTGTATGCCAGACTCGGGTATGAAATTACATCGGAAGTGAATAAACCGACGATGTCGTTGTACAGAATGGTAAAAAAACTAAAGTATTAATTAGGTTCGTGGTTAAACTTTTCAAACATATTTTTATTGGACCTAATAATGTGAAGTGTCGAGAGACACGAAGATAGTTCCGTTAAAAGTCGCTAACTTAGCGGCTTTTTCGTATTATCAGGTTAGCCAGTAATTACTGGTTAACCTGATAATACGAAATCAGCTAATGCTTGTTTTCAAGCATCTTAGGTTGGATGGATGAGTTTCTTTACATAAGTAATGTCCTCCACGAAATACTTATCTGGATAGCATGTAATATTGTAAAGTTTCTGTAAATGTGGTTTTAGGCATCGTTTTATGTGTTACCATCTGTTTTAGATAATCAAAATTGAATGACGAAAAATCAAAGATTAAATAACAATCCTTTAGAATGGAAGGAGAAAAGTAATTGGATGAAGCAATAATGAAAGAAAAAAATTTAATGAAGTCATTACTCGAAATATTAAGGGTATCGACTAGATTAGGCTTTACCTCATTTGGTGGGCCAATTGCCCATCTGGGATATTTTCATGACGAGTATATTCGAAGAAGGAAGTGGATGGACGAAAAAAGTTATGCTGACTTGGTCGCTTTATGTCAATTCTTACCGGGTCCTGCGAGTAGTCAAGTAGGGATTGGTATAGGTGTCATGCGTGCTGGAGTATTAGGTGGTATTGTTTCGTTTCTTGGTTTTACATTACCTTCAGTACTTGCCCTCATTATTTTTGCATTGATTCTCCAAGGAGTAGATGTAAGTGATGCAGGTTGGATACATGGCTTGAAACTTGTTGCTGTCGCCGTTGTTGCACATGCTGTTATAGGGATGGCTCAAAAACTAACACCGGATTTAAAACGAAAAGCAATTGCCTTGTTAGCATTAGTGATTACATTATTGTGGCAAACAGCCTACAGTCAGGTAGGAGTTATTCTTTTATCAGCAATTATTGGTTTCCTAATATATAGACACCAGAAAGACGAATCTGATGGGAAAGTTAGTTTTCCAGTAACCCGTGGATTTGCAATAGGTTGTTTAGTGTTATTTTTTGGTTTATTAATTCTTCTTCCAATACTAAGAGAAGTGACTTCTGTTCACTGGATTGCAATGTTTGACAGTTTCTATCGTTCGGGATCCCTTGTGTTTGGAGGAGGGCACGTCGTTTTACCTTTGCTTGAAAAAGAATTTGTACCCACCGGCTGGTTGAGTGAAGAAGAGTTTCTTGCCGGATATGGGGCAGCCCAAGCGGTTCCGGGACCCTTATTTACCTTTGCAGCCTACCTAGGTACGGTGATGAATGGGTGGGTTGGAGGTTTATTAGCAACAGTTGCTATATTTTTACCTGCATTTTTATTGATTATAGGAACACTTCCTTTTTGGGATAGCCTGCGTCGCAATCCAAAGGTCAAAGGTGCGTTAATGGGAGTAAATGCAGCAGTAGTTGGTATTCTAATTTCTGCTTTTTATCAGCCGATTTGGACTAGTTCTATCTTGGCACCCATTGACTTTGCTTTTGCAGCTATACTGTTTAGTATGTTGGTTTATTGGAAGTTGCCACCTTGGGTTACTGTTGTAACAGGTGCCCTTGGAGGAACCCTAATGTCACTCATTTAAAATGATTTATAAACGATTGCACTGACAACGGCTTTCGGCCGTAATCCTAGCCCGTCTCTAACCGAAGCTAGCTGATCCTTTATTTTCTGATTGGGTATCCCATCGATAAAGTT
Organism: Paenibacillus sp. 1A_MP2; assembly: GCF_052244825.1. Classification (NCBI taxonomy): domain Bacteria; kingdom Bacillati; phylum Bacillota; class Bacilli; order Caryophanales; family Paenibacillaceae; genus Paenibacillus; species Paenibacillus sp. 1A_MP2. Next base: position 3,714,912 of record NZ_JBQQCS010000001.1, read on the forward strand.
GGTCTGCACAACACCTGGCGAAATGGTCGTAACGCGTATATGATCGCCGGCTTCCTGCCGGAGACCCTCAGAAATTGCGCGTACAGCAAACTTGGAAACGGAATAAACAGCCTAGAAATGAAGAAAGAACAGAACTAGAACGATTCGGTAAGAAAGCTTCAAGAATGGTGGAGTGTTATTGTTCATTTACTGGATGGAGGTTTTTTATGTATATCGGTCCTATGACTATAGCAGCCATCGATGCACTTCAGGAAACAGCATGCCCCACATGGATTCGTGATGTGTACCATCTGGAATAACGTCAACTCGAATCTGCTTCTCAGAAACCCCTGATGCGATTAAGGTCTGGTGGGTCAATGCGACGTGCTCACAGGCAACCCGATTAAAGTCGGGATTGTCCGTTTCCAGTTCTCCAATGCTTAGATAGACGCGAAGCGCAGGAGAGAGATTCGACTCTTGAATCAATTGGATGATCCCGCCATTGTCGTGCCACATGACAAAGGAAAACCCGCCCACACGGCCAAACTGATCCGGATAGCGAATAGCCGTATACAACGACACGTAAGCACCGAATGAACTTCCCGCAATGATGGTGTGCTCTGCTTCAGCAAGCGTACGGTAGTGGCTGTCGATATAGGGTTTGAGTGTCTGCGCCAGGAAATCCGCATATGCCTCACCTTTGCCCCCGAAATTGTACTCCGTATTCATCGTAAAGTTATATTCATGATTTCGGGCGTTACCCCCATGATCGATAGCGACCACAATCACCTCTAGTGCTGGATTCTCCAGTGCCATCTGTTCCAGTGTCTCGTCGACATCCCACTCGCGTCCCCAGACGTCGCTTCATCAAACATGTTCTGTCCATCTTGCATGTAGTATACCGGGTAGCTGCGATTGCTTTCGTTATAACTCTTAGGTAAATAAATCCAAACTCTACGCTCCGTCTGCAATTGTGGAATCGGGAATGACTCGTAAATCTTCACATTGCCCGTGATGGTGTGAGTGGCTTCGTCTGTAAAAACTTCTCGCCAAGGTACAGGACTGTTATTCATCATGAAGCCTCCTAAGTCTATGTATTAACTAAAATCTTAACGCGCTGCTCCTATGAATGCAATGAACATTCTATTCTCCATAACTGCAGAAGTTCTAGCAGAAAACAGACACCGCTGACGGCTGTCAGCGGTTATTTTTTACATCTGGAAAGAAAAACTCCGGTCCAAAAAAACGATAGAGTATTTCTTTTCGCTTGCAAGACTAGCTCCGGTTACGTTTTGGGCCATGCTCGGAATTAATAAAATTGATAGAGTCGTACACCATGGGGTGGCACAGTGGCACGGAGCGAATTTTCTATAAATTCAGCAGGCACTCTGCTCCAAAGTTCAGTACCTTCAGTAATGTCGGACAGGCCGATTTCCGCAAAGTTCATTTCCAGTTGAAGCGGGTTTTCACTAATATTAAACACAGCGACATAAGAGGAACCTTCAGCGTTTTGAGCTGTCCATACAATAAGATCCTCTTTCCGCAACGCTTCTCTGGCTCCATAACTCTCTCGGTGCATACGAAGAACCTCACGGTTGGTCAGCAGTGACAGTGTCCAGTCGTCATTGTCCCGCAGTTCACCACCGAAGATGAGCGGGGAACGGAAAATACTCCACAGTGACATCATAGTCAACTGTTCATCAGGCGTGAATCGGGTCCAACGATCTGCTCCACCGCCATCTACAGAACGAATCCCAATATGCCCCAGAGGAAGCATATCACAGTCCGGCCAGCATCCTGCCTGGGGGACGCCCTGCCATGTCCGGCAGCGGTCGAACATATCCAGCAACAGCGGCCAAAGATCCCAGAAGTCATCTGTAACTCGCCACATATTGGCATGTTCAGCAAAAAAATCCGAGTGTTCTACCGGGGCTGGTCCTGGAGAAAGACTCAGTACCATAGGGCGGCCGGAACGCTCAATCGCTTTGGAGATCATTTCAATCTCCGGTTGATGAGTTGCGTATAGTCTGGAAGCGGCAATGTCGTCCACCTTCACCAGATCAACGCCCCATTGAGCGTAAAGTTCAAAGAGAGAATTGTAATAAGCCTGTGCTCCTTCTTTTGAAGAATCCACACCGTACATATCCGTATTCCATGGACAGATAGAGTTCGTATGAGCAATTTCGCGTGCAGTTGCTGTAGAGCCCAGGATTGGGGTAGCAGCGTGGACAGCTTGACGCGGAATGCCGCGCATGATATGAATGCCAAATTGAAGTCCTAGGCTATGTACGTAATCAGCTAATGGCTTAAACCCTTTTCCACCTGCAGCAGAAGGAAACCGGTTCTCCGCAGGCAAAAGACGGGAATATTCATCCATTATCAGCGGAACGAATGGACGGTATTGCGAAGAATTTGCATGGGGTTCGCACCATTGAATATCGACAGTGATGTAGCTCCAGCCAAAGTCTTTGAGATGTTCTGCCATATATTCCGCGTTGCCACGGATTTCCTCTTCGGTTACAGCCGCGCCATAGCAATCCCAACTGTTCCAGCCAAGAGGCGGTGTTGATGCCGCAAGTATATGCTTCATGGTAATACTCCTTTACTGATTAATTATTGCTCTTACTAATTTCATCATAGTATAGGAGTTTATTAATAATCCACAGTAATCTTGAAGGACCAATAGCACAATATTGCGGTTAGTCGAAGAACAGTTTACGATAAGCAAGACTTTCTCCGCCACTTCGGAATTCACCCGGTGTAAGACCGGTTAAGTTACGGAATGCTTTGATAAAATAGCTTCCGCTGGAGTAACCAACGCGTTCGGCGATAGATTCAACACTAAGGGGCGTCCCGCGAAGCAGTTCCATAGCCTTTTCGATCCGTATGCGAGTTAGATAAGCTCCTGGTGTCAAGCCCATGCTGGATGAGAAGCGACGTATAAAGTGATATTTGGATAGGGAAACGTGCTCAGAAAGTTGATCCATGCTGATCATCCTGGAATAATTTTGCTCTATAAATTCGGCTGCACGTTGTATATTCTCCGACCAGTTCTCCCTGTTCCGTAGGTTGGTTTTCTGTAATCTGACCAGTTCTGTCATGAACTGATAGACGCAAGATGAAGCGATCAGAGGATCTGTGATCCTGCCTGCTGCCGCATCAGCCACAATCATCCGCAGCAATCGGACTGGTGCACCATCAATGGGAAGATAGGGGACTTCTCCTGCTTCACGAAGGTACTTTTGCCAATGGGGCAGAATCAGATTGGGGCGAAATAGCAGGAACAGGAATTCCCACGGCTCTTTCGATTTTGAGTGATAATAATAGCGGTGCGGGCCTGGAATTTCGGCCAAAAAAGCTTGTCCTGTGGTGACACGGTGAATTTCACCTTTCGACTCAAATACACCTTCGCCAGAGGTCGTGTACTGGAATAACAGAAGTGGGCCATCCGTACGCTCCAATCCATCCCAGCGATAAGAAGGATCGGTTATAGAATCACATCCGGCTGCAAACAAAACACACAGCTGGAGCTCTTTATCTTCGGCAAACCGAAACCCGTATGTACCTTTGGGAATGTTCATAGACGTCCTCCTGGCCGTAGTAAATATGAATAGTGGTCAAGTTATGTATAATCTAAACTTAAAATTAAAGGGTGTTCTTTGAAGCCGTTCTCTATTAATATTGTATAAAACTTAGGAATTAGTTTTTATTATATGAAATATTAGCAGCTTGCTCAATGAATTGAGAGACGGAAACAAGCCAGATTTGTTTAGGGTAACGTGGGAAGGATAAGAACAAGTATACGACTAACTAAATCGGGGATTTCATGTACAAACTGATGATCGTAGATGATGAATTACTCATGCGTGTTGGAATTCGTTCCATGCTGAATTGGGAAGAGCACAATTTCTATGTTGTTGGTGAAGCGGGGAATGGAAAAGAGGCATTGGAGCTTGCGCTTGAAGTGACTCCCGATCTAATCATTACGGATATTAAGATGCCGATTATGGATGGGCTGCAGCTTATACAAGAGTCCTCCGGGGTACTGAAAACCTGTAAGTATGTCATCCTAAGTAATTTTGACGAATTTGATTATGTGAAAACAGCACTAAAACTAGGCGCCACTGACTACTTGATTAAAAGCGAGATTACAGAAACCTCCCTTATCGAACTCTTGACTACCATTGAACAGAAACTGCAAAGCGAACATGTTAACCCGACAAACATCCCCACTATGGCACAAGATTACTCGAAGAGCCTGAGGCATCTAAAGGATAGCTTCTTTCAAGATGTTGTAAGCGGATTCATAAATGAAAAGGACATCGTCACCAAAGCTGAGGAGCTGCATTTTCGTATAAGATCGGATCAGCTGGTTGTTATCAAGTTCATTGTGAACTATTACGAAGATGCGAAGAGGAAGTATGTGGAGAAGGGGGAGAAACTACTCCGATTTTCTATTCTTAATATTATGGAAGAAATCATTCCATCGAAATGGGAGAAAGAAATTTTCGTTGAGAATTCGTCTGAGTATTGGGTTATAGTCAATGTACTTCCTGAGAGTAAATCTGTGCATGCGGACTTAAATAAACTATGTAATAAGCTTCTGTCTTCAATCAGGGATTTTATGAACCTGTCGCTTACAGCGGGTGTAAGTACAATCGTTTCCGGTTTTCAATGTATTAGAAAGGCTTGCCAAGAAGCCGAGTCCGCCTTAAGACAGGGTTTCTTCACAGGCTGCAACCAGATCCTGTACTACGAGGATGTAATTCGGGCTCCAGCTCGGAAAGAAGTGAATGGGATGCTGAACTCGGAGCAGGAACGAGATTTTCTGAAATTATGGATAAGTAAAGACAACAAAAAGGCGGAGGATTTCCTTGAAGGAATTCGTTCTGAACTGGAGACGCTACGAGCGGATGAGAACAGTATTCGCAGGCAGTATATCATGGTGTTGGAAACAATACACTCCCATGTGTCACGGGCTACAGAAAGAGCCAAGCCTTCCTTTACCGAGAAATCTCCTTATGAAATCGTTCTGAAGGGTGAGTATTGGGAGGATATTCATCAAGATATCCTGGCTCATATTGCGTACTACTTTAAAACGGATTCTCAGTTTATGCAGGAGCTTACCTACACAGATCTGGCCACTGAGTTAATCGATAAATATTATGCCGAGGATATTTCGTTGCAAAGCATTGCTAGCCAAATTAATGTCAATCCCTCGTATCTCAGCCGATTGTTCAAGCAGGATAAGGGAGAGAATTTTATCTCTTACTTGACACGAGTTCGGATTGAACATGCGAAGGCCTACCTAATGAGCAGGGAATTGAGAGTATATGAAATTGCAGATAAAGTGGGTTATCATAACTACACCTATTTTAGCAAGATTTTCAAGAAAACGGTGGGCCACACTCCAGAGGAATATCGAGAACGACTGCAGCAGGGATCCATGTAATTCATGAATAGAGGTGCATCCTATGAGGCATACCCAACTCTTTCGAATCCAGTACAAAATCATGGTGATATGTATAACGGTCATTATACTTCCGGTATTTGTAATGACGATCAATTCGTATTACTCCTCTGAACGGTTATTGGCACAGAATTATACGAAGCTGCTCAGCGATCTGGCCAAGCAGACGAACATTCGCATTGACGAGTTTCTAAAAGAGATTGAAAAAATCTCGCTGCTGGCCAGCAATGGACTGAGCAACAACCTGTCTGCAACACATGAGGGAAGCTTTCCGATCCAGGATTTCCTCCGCGATGGTGATGAACAGCATGAGATTGCTGCATACAATATTCTGATGAATTATATCATGATGAAAGATCGCGTATTCTCCATCTACCTCTACAATTTGAACGGGGGACAAGATCTGTTTGTCAGTCCTAACCAACCTATTGACCCAAACTTTAAAGTAGCGAACGAATTATGGTTTAAAAAGTTCTTGCATGATGAAGATCGAACCATCACGTTGACAACCCGAATAGATGAGCAACTGGAGAATAAAATTCTGGCAGTCTCGCATGCTCGGAAAATTCATGATGTGTCTAGCGGGAAACTGCTTGGCGTGATCGTCGTCAGTATTGATATAAAATTTATTGAAATCGTCAATCGCAACTTACAGGAGGGGCTACGTTCCAGATTCATGATCATCGATGAGAATGACAAGATTGTATATAACGTGAATGACCGATTAATCGGCACGCTGTTCCGGGACAACGTTCGTCCACCTGAATCATTGAATGTCGTGGTGACCAATCCTCTTAGTCAGCAAAAATGGACAACTTATTTATACATGCCTTTGGATGAGCTGACTGCCGACGGCAAAATATTGGGTCGTAATCTGGTGACGCTGGCTATTGTTATAATTCTTTTTGCTGCCGTAATATCCATATTTCTATCTCATGTCATCACAACCCCCATTAAGAAGTTCCTGCGTAACATCGCTTTGGTCGAAAAGGGGCAGTTTGAACAAGTGCAGCATATTCGCTCACGAGACGAAATAGGCCACTTATCGATTCGATTTAACAAGATGTCGCATGAATTGAAGCGGATGGTCGAACGTATGCAGCAGGAAGAAATAGAAAAAGCCAAAGCTGAGATGCGAGCACTCCATGATCAGATCAAACCTCATTTTTTGTATAACACACTTGGATCGGTGAAATGGATTGCGTCCATGCAACAGGCTGACAAAATCGTGGAAATGACAGATGCACTCATCTCGATGCTTCGCTATGCGACAAGATCCGATGGAACCCTCGTTACGATTCGTGAGGAGATCGATAATATAGCGAATTACATAACGATACAGAATGTCAGGTACTATGATTGTATTCAGATGAGATATGAGATTGAGGATAGCCTGATGGATTATCGTATGCCCAAAATGATCCTTCAGCCCCTTGTAGAGAACGCGATTTTTCATGGTCTGGCCGAACTCGAGGAAGGCGGAGTCATTACCATTCGGATTCAACCGAAGGGCAGTGATATTACGATCGAAGTCCGCGATAATGGGGTTGGTATGGATCATCATATGATTCTGAACTTGAGGGAAGATAAGCTTGAAGCAGGCACCGGAACCACAGGAATCGGTCTGCATAATGTGCAGCGGCGCATTCAGCTTCATTTTGGCAAGCCCTATGGAATAGATGTAGATAGTCAGATTGGAGAAGGTACGGTCTTCACCATTCTGCTACCTGTTATATCTGATACAAAGTAGTATTGTGCTTGGGGTAACATGAGGTGAACACACCCAAAAAAGGCTTGCAGTTTGGACTGCAAGCCTTTTGCGTTATCCTTTAACGCTACCGAGTACCAAGCCCTTGGTGAAATATTTTTGCAGGAACGGATACACGAGCAAAATCGGAATGGCACCCAAGAACATTTGAGCGGCGCGACCAGTTCTGGCATTCATCATGGATAGTAGTTGAGTATAGTCGGATCCAGATTTCAGCATGATTTGCTCAAAGCTCTGCAGGAGGGTCTGTAGGTAACTTTGTAATGGATAATTGGCTGGATTGTTCATATAGATAATACCATCGAACCATGAATTCCAATGGCCGACGATACTGAACAAACCGACAGTTGCAAGAGCGGGCTTGAGGAGCGGGAGTAAAATACGAAGCAATACCTGTACAGGCCCGGCACCATCGATAATCGCTGATTCTTCAATTTCCTCTGGCAAGCCCCTAATGAAATTCATTAGAATAATCATACTAAATACGGGGAGAGCTCCAGGCAGGATCAGAGACCAGATCGAATCAATCAGCCCCATTTTGACTACTACGAGATAGGTTGGAATCAATCCTCCACTAAATAACATCGTGACTATGAAAAATCCCATATAGATATTACGGCCCATCAATTTTTGTTTTGATTTGGAAAGTGGATAAGCCGTGAGCACGATTAAAACAAGATTGACCAATGTTCCGAGAACGGTTCTTTGAATGGCAACCCAGAGAGAAGAAAAAAATGACCCTCCAGTTAAGGCAAATTCATAGGCCTTGGTCGTGAACTCAATGGGCCAGAAGGTTACACTACCAGCAGATACAGCAGCACTGCTGCTGAACGAAACAGCCAACAGGTTGATAAACGGCAGGATACACAGGAGAGAGATTAGAAGCAATATCGTGTAGTTTAGGATATGGAACAAACGCCTGCTCATACTTTTATCATAGATCATAAAGATAGTTCCTCCTTAGAAGATGCGATAGCCGGCTACCCTGTAGGCCAGAACGTACGATACGGCAACCAGAACACTGGAAATGATGGATTTGAATAATCCGACAGCCGTACCAATCGAATACTGTGCCTGCTGAATTCCCAGACGGTATACATAGGTATCAATGATATCACCGGTTTGATAGACGACAGGGGAGTAGAGATTATAGATTTGGTCAAAGCCTGCATTGAGCACGTTACCAAGAGACAACACAGTCATTAAGACAATCGTTGGCATGAGCAGAGGTAGGGTAATGTAAATGGTCTGCTTCCAGCGTTTGGCTCCGTCAATCACCGCGGCCTCATAAAGTCCAGGGTCAATGCTGGTCAGGGCTGCCAGGTAAACAACCGTGCCAAATCCGAAGCCCTTCCAGATATCACTGACGATCATGGTCCATGGGAATATGGATGGTGTGCCAAGAAAGGAAATAGGTGCAATCCCGAATACGCCCAGAAATGTGTTGATGATGCCATCGGAGCTAAGGATGTCCAGCATGATCCCAGCCATAATGACCCAAGACAGGAAATTCGGAATATATACCAGAGTTTGGAATGTACGTTTAACTCCGCTATTCAGTACTTCGTTAAGGAGTAATGCGAATATAACGGGCACGATAATGCCTCCGATAATCTTGAAGACGGACATGTATAAGGTGTTCCAGATCGTCCTTACGAAGTTCGGCTGACTAAATACGTGTGAAAAATTGTCCCATCCTACCCATGGTGAGTTGAAGCCGAGACCCGGATTGTATTTCTGAAACGCAATAATAAGTCCATAAAAAGGGATGTAGCTGAAGATGAAGACCAATACGAGGCTTGGGACCAACATTAAATGGTAGGGACTCTGCTGCTTCCACTTTTTCAGCATTCCTGTTCCTCCTCCGTTCTTGGTTTAATAGGTGTGTAACCGTTGCCAAAAAGGGGGAGAATAACTCATCCCCTCTTGACAACAGCATTCTTATTTTCCGTAGGCGTCATTGACTGCCTGGGTTGCTTCATCACCCCCTGCTGCTCGCCAGTTCTGGACGACAACATCGAAATAATCGATACTTTCGCTACCCATAATGATCTTGGTGAAGCCTTCCGTCAGGATGTCATCCAAGGTTGTGCCATAGCTCGACAGTACCTCCGGTGTAACACCCCATAGGGCTGTCTTCGTGTAGTTCTCACTGTCGAGCACTTTTTTAGCAAGACTATAGGCATTCTTTGGAGCTCCTTGCTGCAAATAATCACCGACTGCTCCTGGTGTTGCATTCTCCATGAATTCAACACTGTTGTTGTATTTTTGCCACATTCCCGAAGTCGTAAGTCCACTGGTATCCTTGGATTGAAGAGCGGCTGACACAGCCTCAAATTGCTCGTAGTCGGAATTCGGATTAAGTACACGGAACGCTCCGACCACATGGGCAATATCATTGTCCAGCAGAGCGGATAGCGTTTCTGGGGATTCCTTGCCATTGCCTTCATCAACGATATAAGCATAGTCGTTCAAAATTTTTATCACTTCTTGCGGGCTTTTGAATCCTTTTTTCATGACGATATAATTGTTGTTGGCAAAAAAGATGGACTGTTTAGCTTCCTTTCCATCGATGGTAGGGATGATATAAGGGTAGAAGATGGCATCCTTACCCAGATTGGATACCGTATCGACTCCCGGATTATAACCCCACCACTGGTAATAAGGCTGTATCCCAACCTTGCCGGCTACGATATCGGCATTCATTGCATTAAAGTCTTTGATTGCGAATTCCGGATCAATGATGCCTCGCTTGTACCATTCTGACCATTCAGCCAGCGCATTCTTCATCTCAGGCTGCACTGAGCCGTACACCAGTTTTCCACTGGTATCCTCCATCCACAGATCTGGATGCGCATTCCACGCAATAGCGAGCAGATTGAGATAATCCAACGACTGGTCAACCGCAATACCATAACCGCCATGCTTTTCCATGAATTTCAGTGCGATATTCTTGATGTCTTCCACAGATTTCGGATCCTGGAGCGCCAGTTCTTCTTTCCAATCGTTCCGAATCCAGATGAAGTCTGGTTGTTCAATCAATCCCCAGTGCATCTGTGGTATTCCGTACAGCTTACCGTCTTTTTTTCCTGACTCATAACTGTCCGCATCCGCTTCCATGTAACCCTTGAGACGATCTGAAGCGTTTTGCTCAAAGACATCGGTCAGATCCATCACCATATCCGCTTCGACCAACTGCCTTAATTGGGATGGATTCACCCTGAATACATCCGGAAGATCGTTCGATGCTATAGCCAAATTCAATTTGGTATCGTACTCATCGCTGACCCAGTCTGTTTTGACATCGATATTAAACTTCTCTTTATATCGCTTAATCCACACATTATTTGTGATATCGTCGCCCTTTGGATATTTCGCAGAAGTGTATTCAGATGTCACCGTGTGAATGGTAGTTGTTCCGCCCTCGTTGCCATTCGGGTCTGTATTGGTTGAACTTTGCTCGGTGCTGCTTCCATTTGTACAGGCTGCGAGTAATAAGGTCGACATGAATAATGACAACACTAAAGTTTTGGTTTTCTTGTTCATATTACTTCCCCCTTTTTCGCGATAGTTTAATATCAATAGCTTGAAAATAGTGTAAACGAGAAAGGGGACACGTGATATAAAAGTTATTGACCAGAACCAGTACGTTTTTTGACTTTTTGATTGAATGAGGTGAGTTGGAAAAAGAAGAACGTGCACTTTTTTTACTTTCAATAAATCTTTTTTGACTACGTTTGTGCCAAGCGGAAGCTAATTCCGAAGAATACGAAAAAAAGAAGTCGACCATTTGGGTGGTCGGCTTCTAATTCATTTTTATTGTTATAAGAAACTATTCTTATTGCGCGGTCAGAATTTGTGGACCGTCAGCCGTGATGGCGATCGTATGCTCGTATTGGGCTGCGAGCTTGTTGTCCATCGTCCGTGCGGTCCAGCCGTCCGCATCGATTGTCATGAAGTAGGTGCCTTCGGTGATCATCGGCTCAATTGTGAACACCATACCTTCCTTGAGACGTACGCCCTTTCCGGGCTTGCCGACATGCATATACGTCGGCTCCTCGTGCAGGTCACGGCCGATGCCATGGGCGAGAAGGTCACGCACAACGCCAAAGCCGTGTGATTCTGCATGCCGCTGAATCGTGCTTGTCACGTCGCCGAGACGATTTCCAGACCGCGCCTGCTCGATACCCAGATCAAGACATTCCTTCGTGACGCGCATCAACTTCTCGGCCGTGGGCGAGATCTGTCCGACCGCATAGCTCCAGGCCGAATCGCCGAGCCAGCCGTCGAGCTCCGCGACCGTGTCGATCGTCACGATATCACCTTCCACAAGTGGCTTATTGTTAGGAAAGCCATGCGCGATCACGTCGTTAACGGATGCGCAGGTCGCATAAGGATAGCCTCTGTAGCCCTTCTCGTATGGCTTGGCGCCGTGCTTCAAAATAATCTCCTCAAATATGCGCTCAATTTCGTTCGTTGTGATGCCCGGTTTGATGAGTGGGGCAATGGTACGATGGCATTCAGCCACCACTTGGCATGCCTTGCGGATGGATTCAATTTCATGCTTGCTTTTTAAGATAATCATGTTCGTATCAGGTCTCCTTCGTAATAGCTTGCATAGCGAGTCGGGCGATTCGATCGACGTCCAGGTCAGAATTGCCCGCATAGTAGTACATCCCATAACAGCCGATTAGCACAGCAAGCATATGGTCGATGCTGTCGTCTTCGCACTGGGCAATCGATTGGAGTGGAACGTACAGCCGTTCCGTAAATCGTTTCTTGACGTGGTGTCGATCCTTCTCAGGCAAGCCTGTAAAATGTTCCGATGCCATTTTGTAGACGAGATATGCGCGGGCGTCTAACTGCCACAGCTGCAGCAGCGATTTACAATACGTTAATAACTGCCTGTCACCGATCTTTGCCCATTTCACAATAACTTGTTCGCATCGCTCGAAGCCGCTTCCCAACACATCTTCTATTAATAAATGCCGGTTGGGATAATAATGGTACACTGTGCCGTAACCAAGCCCTGCCTCGCGCGCAACATCCCGAATATCAAAGCTGCCGCCCGTACGAAAGTAGGAGCGAGCGGCGACATCCAGGATCTGTTCTCTGCGTTGTATACGTATGAGTTCATTTTGTTCTTTGGTACGCGGGCACATGGTGTGAGAACCTCCTTGTTTTTTTAGACCTGCAAATATGTCGATAAAAAGATAATAACGCATGGGGAGGAGAAATGCAAAAGATCTGTTGGTGTTTGATGAAAGGCTTTACTGTATTCCGGAAGGACTCTAGTACTAAGTTTGGTGCAGAGCCAGATATTGATATGTTTCTTCTCTATAAAATTTTTCAACTTTTTTACATAGATTTGATATATTCTATGATTTTAATGTATTTACTTATGTTAAAATATCTCAGGAACGAAAATTCGAGAGGGGTTTTATAACTCATGTCATGGAAGAAACAAGTAGGTAAAAGTACGATCCGTGTAGCCACTGCTGCACTATTACTTTCCCAACTGTTAGGCGCAGTAGGTCCTGTCTCTGCTGCAAGTACAGATGTAGAAGTACACTTAATCGGAATCAACGACCTGCATGGTCAGTTAGATACGACTTCGGTGATTAGTGATAAAAAGGCGGGATCTGCTCCAATTCTTGCAACTTATCTAAAAGAAGCTCAAGCAAAATATGAACATTCCCTACTCTTCCATAATGGAGACTCTGTCGGTGCATCTGCTCCAGTTTCATCTCTGGATCGTGACGAGCCTACGATGGAATGGATGAATATGATGGGCTTTGATGTAGCTTCACTGGGCAATCATGAATTCGACCAAGGTATCGCTGCATTAAAAGCACAAATCTTTGGTGGTCTTGATCCAAAAGAAGGCAAGGTTACTCATGCTGGTGCAAAATTTGATTATGTCAATGCAAACGTCATTGAAACCTCCACCGGCAAAACATTGATTAAGCCATACGTAATTAAAGAATTGGGCGGAGTCAAAATTGGATTTATCGGATTAGTGACGAAGGCTACACCTGCTAAAGTATCCCCATCTGGTACAGCAGGCGTACGTTTCCTAAGCGCAGAAGAAGAAGTTGAAGCAGTTAATAAATATGCAAAAGAATTGCAAGATCAAGGTGTAGAAACGATCGTTGTCTTGGCGCATGATCCAGCAACAACCAAAGAAGGCGTAACAACTGGCGAAGCGGCTGACCTGGCAAAAGCTTTACCAGCAAATTCCCCTGTTGACGTTATCGTTGCAGGTGACAATCACGCTTTAGCTAACGGTGAAGTGAACGGAAAATTGATCGTTCAGGCTTATTCATATGGTACAGCATTTGAAGATATCAAGCTGATGATTGACCCTGCTACCGGGGATGTAACTGAGAAATCAGCTACCATTACAACAACTTTCCAAGAGGGTGTAAAAGAAGACCCTGAATCTTTAGCTATTATTAAAAAATCATTAGACAAGCACCCTGAGCTGACTAAACCAGTAGGTACAACGGATGGTTCTGTAACACGTACAGATGCTTATAATAACGAAGCCGCTCTTGGCAACCTCATTGCAGATTCAATGCGTGAAGCAGACTTTGGTGATAAGGCAAGTGCTGCTGACTTTGCATTTATGAATCCAGGTGGTATTCGTGCGGATCTGCCAAAAGGCGATGTGACCTTTGCTGATCTTGCTAAAATCCAACCTTTTGGCAATACTCTGGTGAAACTGGAGTTGACTGGTGAACAAATTAAAACTTTGTTGCAGCAACAATGGGGAACCAATGCTGACGGTACACCAAACACCAAAACTCTACAGATCTCTGGTCTGAAATATACTGCAGACTTCAATAAGCCTGTTGCAGAACGTGTTACTGGCCTCACTCTCGAAGATGGCACATCTATTGATCCTGCAAAAACATATACGGCTGTCGTTAACAACTTTATGGCCGCAGGTGGAGATAACTATAAGGTGCTAGTGGATGCTAAATCATCTTTAGCAGGTCCTATCGATCTGGATGTATTCTACCAGTACATTGTAGATACGTATAAAGGCGGCGCTATTCAAGCTAAAACAGAAGGACGTATCACGAATCTGGCTGCACCTACAGAGCAAACAGAAACACCTGCAACAACAGAATTCATTTCCCGTGCTGAATTTGTAAGTGCTCTAGTAGACCTGTTGAAACTTAACGAAGTAGCTACAGCACCTGCATTCAAGGATGTTGCTGCTAACGCTGCATATGCAGATGCAATCGCTGAAGCTACTCATGCTGGTTTCATTCAAGGCTACGGTGGTAACTTCAATCCTGATCGTGAGATCACTCGTGAAGAAGCTGCTACCATTCTTGCTAAATTGTTAAAAGATCAAGCTTCTGATAAAAATGCGGCTGCGATCATTGCAGGTTATGAAGATGGGAAAACCGTTTCTACCTATGCGGTTAAATCTATGGCAAAACTGATTGACAAAGGTATTTTCAGTGCAGCAGAGAAAAACCTGCTTCAGCCAAAACAAGGACTTTCTAATAACGATGCAAAAGCTTTGATTCAAAAAGCTGTTGCAGCAAAGGCTTCATAATTTAGAAATTATTCAAACCTTATATTAAAACAGGAAAAACACATTCTTTTTGGTGAATAAGCTTTCTCCTATAGATAAACCTCAACTCATGAAAAGGTTTATCCAGGAGCATGCAATATACCAAATTAGAATGTGTTTTTTCATTGCTTACATGAATATAGCTAATCTATGGTTAGTGCTACTTTTATTTTGCACTGAGATTCAAAGGTATTAAACGATACATATCCGTAGTTATAAGACTTTTTTGGATACGAGGACCCGGAAGCCATTATCAACGACCAGTACAGCGAGATTAAGCGTAGATCATGGACGGGAACGACCGTATTGGCTTTATGGGGCCGCAAGATGTTGAGATTGGCACAAGTAATTCTCACTTGCTCCGCTACGGTCCTAGTATTTAATCAATAGTAAAAATAGTGGGAAACAGAGCAGAGAGCTTGGACGAGAAACCGTAAGCACGAACTACTGTTAACAGATTATATATTTGGTTATGCAAGATGTCATTACATGATCAGAAAGGGTCTATTACTCATGAATAATACGAAGGCAACGGACTCACATCAACCTGCTGCTGTTCGTTTGATCCAAATACTTATATATCTTGCCGCCGTTTTCAATGTAATCAATGGATTATATTCATTTGGCAGCCCCGATTCTCTAAAGAAATGGATAAGTATTACGATGATTGCTACGGGGGTAGCTGCGGCATATGTTGGTTTTCGAATGCAAAACCCTTCAGCGACAGGACGAACAACTGCTATTGTAATATCAGTCATCATGATTGTATTACGCTTGATTGAATTTGCAGTCTGGCTTAATGTCGGATTTATCATAGGGGTCATTCTTCCTGTGTTCGTAATCTGGAGGCTGAGCACTCAAGAGGCCAAAACGTGGTTTGAAAAAGAATAACAGGTGTCATGTAGAGAATCGACTGAGGATGGTTCTCTTTTTGTTTTATCGTTAAAAGTTCGTGTTGCGTACCGAGGAAAGCACTTGTAGGGATCGCAAAAAAGGCAAAAACGCCCGCTAATTCATTTTTACCCTAGCAGCCTATGGGACAAGAATAGCGTGGAGTATAGCCACATTTAGTATCGATAATGAATATTACGAAGGATAGGTTTCCTTTATAAATTGGATAAAGTGTGCAGTAGCCGAACTAAAAATCTTATTTCTTTTCCAAGCGATGACATGAGTCGTTATTCGTTCAGGTTCAAAAGGAACAAAACAAGTACTATTACTTTCCCGGATTGTATATGCTCCACTCACACAGATGGCATATCCAAGTTTCCTTTCCACCAACAGCATCGCATTCGTCAATAAATTATGGGATGCATAGATACAAAGGCTATCATTCTCAACACCAAGCCAGCTTGTAATTTCGTTTTGTACAATTGTACGTCGGGGTATAATCAAGGGCAAGGAAAGGATGTCTTGGATACGAACATATTTTTTCTGGGCAAGAGCATCATCACGTCTCATCAGAACTCCCCACTTTTCCTGATGAGGCAATCGAATATAGTCATATTTTGCTGTTTCAATCGGTTCCAGTAATATGCCGATATCTATATTTCCCCGGTCAAGTTTCTCCCGAATGTCATCTCCGTCTGCACTATATAATTCATATTGTACCCTAGGGTGTTGATTAAAAAATTCCTCTAACAGCTCTGGCAAAGCTCGGGATACAGTGGACTCTACACAACCAATAGAAACAATTCCACCAATCATATCTTTTTGTTCCACCAGATCTCTTTCTGTCTTGTCCAAGAGGGAAACAATTTCTTTTACTCTTTGCTGAAACAAAAGTCCGCTATTTGTTAGTGTGATCTGTCTCTTGCCACGTACAAATAAACGAGTACCCAATTCTTCTTCAAGATCCATAAGCTGCCTGCTTAGAGTTGGCTGTGTAATATGAAGGATTTCTGCTGCTTTTGTTATGTTACCAACGTTAGCCACCGTTAAAAAATACTTAAACACACGAATATCCAATTCATATCATCCTTCCGCATTTCATCTGATGAATTGTTTACTTAGTATTATACGATACATATTAGGCATGATAAAACATTCACCATAAGCATTAGAAATTATTGACTCTGGAAATTACCATGAGAGTATATAAAATACACAAATTTACGGTTTAAAAAAACGCTTAGGAAAGGAAACGATTATGAAGAAAAGAATACTGGGAAACAACGGTTTGGAGACTTCTGAAGTTGGATTTGGATGTATGGGACTAAACTACCATCGGGGACCGGCAAAAGACCGTCGCGAAATGATTTCTGTTGTACACTCAGCTATTGATGCGGGCATCACAATGTTCGATACAGCGGAAGTTTATGGGCCTTACACAAATGAGGAGCTTGTTGGTGAGGCGCTTATTGGGCAGCGGAGTAAGGTGCAGATTGCAACGAAAGGCGGCTTTAAGATCACTGGCTTAACGAATGAGCTTGACAGCCGACCAGAATCAATTCACCTTTCGGTTGAAGGGTCATTAAAAAGATTACAAACGGATTATATCGATTTATACTACATCCATCGCGTAGATCCCAAGGTTCCCATTGAGGAAGTGGCTTTGACCATGCAGCAGTTGAAAAAGAAGGAAAGATCCTTCATTGGGGGTTGTCAGAGGCAAGCGCTGAAACGATTCGTCGCGCACATTGCGTTGAACCATTGACTGCAGTGGAGAGTGAGTACTCGATTTGGTGGCGAGAAATTGAAAGCGATATTTTCCCCGTACTCGAAGAATTAGGGATCGGCTTGGTAGCCTATAGTCCCCTTGGGCGTGGATTTCTTACCGGGAAATTAGACAAGAATGCTTCTTTCACCGAGAACGACAACAGGGGCGAGCTTCCGCGGTTTACTAAGGAAGCGATGGAAGCGAATCAGGTGATTGTTTATTATTTGAATAAACTGGCTGAGGTGAAAAACGTAACCATAGCGCAAGTTGCACTAGCATGGATTCTTGCTCAGAAACCGTATATTGTTCCTATTCCAGGGACAACAAATGTTAATAGAATCTCAGAAAATGTTGCAGCAAGAAATATCGTCTTCACCGAACAGGAGATGATGGTAATCAATAAAGAGATAGACAAGATTCAAATTGTAGGCCATCGCTATCCAGAAGCTGAGAACAAGAGAACAGGCAAATAACGGAGGTCGTTGTATAGCTAAAACAAATGGAGGCAGTTTATTATGAAGATGAGAGAAATTGGAGATCTTAAGGTTTCAGAAATGGGTATGGGATGTATGGGATTTAGCCACGGTTACGGTGCTGTGCCGGAAGAATCATACAGTATTTCGGCCATTCATCAAGCATATAATGTTGGCTGCACTTTCTTTGATACTGCGGAGGGTTATGGACGTCAGATGTTTGATCTGGGACACAATGAGAGATTGGTGGGAAAGGCTTTGGAGCCATTTCGTAAGGATGTTGTTCTAGCAACTAAGCTGCATATTGACACTAAAGAACCTGAAAAAGATGGGTCACTATATCATACCGTAAAACGTCATTTAGTAGCATCAATGGACAAACTCAGAACGGATTATATGGACCTGTATTATCTTCACAGAGTGAATCCGGATATTCCTGTTGAAGATGTAGCTGAATGCATGGGCAGGCTGATTAAAGAAGGATTGATTCGTGGATGGGGTGTTTCTCAGCTGTCTGCTACAACAATGATGCGAGCACATGCGGTTACACCGCTTACTGCTGTACAGAGTATTTATTCAATGATGGAGCGAAACTTTGAAAAAGATATCATTCCACTTTGTGAAGAGAATAAGATCGGATTTGTACCATTTTCCCCGATTGCTAGCGGATACCTATCTGGCAAGGTTAACGTAGATACAAAATTCGAGGGAGATGATGTCCGCAAGTGGGTACCACAGATGAAGAAGGAAAATATCATTGCAAATAAACCGCTGCTTGAAATAATCAGTGATGTAGCTTCTAGAAAGGGAGCAACGAATGCCCAAATTTCGCTGGCATGGATGCTCCACAAATATCCTCACGTCGTACCGATTCCCGGTTCGAAAAACAAGGAGCGCATTTTGGAAAATCTCGGAGCCTGCAATGTTTCTTTAACTGAGGTAGAGTTTAGGGACTTAGAGATGGCATTAAATCAGGTTACAGTTCATGGTCAAAGATCAGAAATAGAAGAACTGCTATGATTGATTCAAGGAAACACCCCGCTCATAATGAATATATGTCAAAGGAAAGAACTTGTTTTGATTACCGATTAGATTATCCCGGGCGTTGAGGTTGGGCTAAAATAAACATTGTTATTTACAAAGCTTATTACTTATATTATAGTTATTGTAGATATATATTATCTGTAAAAGAGGAGCATAAAAAATGAATTCAAAACTAGAAAGTAAAATTAAGAACTTGGAGAATATTGATAGGTTCCCAGCAGAGGAGTTATTAGAGTTTATACAGCTTAATAAAGAGGACGAACTATTAGATATTGGAGCTGGTACGGGTTATATAAGCTTTTCTTTTGCTAAATATGTGAAAAAGGTAGTTGCATTTGATTACGATCATGATATTTTACAGTATCTAGAGGCAAAAGCTAAGGAAAAAGGGTTAACCAATATTGAAACCACTGCCGCAAACATTAAAGAGATGCCATTAGAGAACGAGATATTCGATAAAGCTGTTGCTTCAATATCGTTACACGAGGTACAACCACTTTCGATGGCCTTGAGTGAAATCTACAGAGTTTTAAAAGACAAAGGGCTCTTTTTATGTATTGAATTAGAGAAGTCAGAGCTGTCTAAGGGTCCAAGGGTTTCATCGAAGGAAATGGAGGAGAAAATCGTTCAGGCCGGTTTTTCTGTTATGGATACGTTTCATTCACCAACGCAAGTTGCTAACCAACCTGTCTATATCATTATTGCACAGAAGAATAAATAAAAAAATTCAAAACACTTTCAAAGGGTTGATCCTTTTGGAGGTGTTTTTGCATTGAAGCAACAAGAGGATGTCTGTGACTTTTTAGATGAATAGTTCGCAATGGAAGACTTAACATGTGTAAATATATTTATTAGATGGTGTACAATAATATATACAATAATATATACAATAATACAATAACTTACGAGGCATATGGATATGGCTTATCATAGCTTTTGAATTAAACGAGGTGCGTAATGAATCGAATTTTACTGGTTGAAGATGATGAGAATCTGGTGTTTGGGATGGAGTATACATTAACGAATGAAGGATACACCGTGATAGTTGCAGGTAGTTTGGAAGAGGCTAGAAAGGCATTCAAGGAGGAAGTTGTAGATCTTATTTTATTGGATGTAAATTTGCCAGATGGATCGGGTTACTCCTTATGCAAGGAAATTCGGCAATTATCTCAAATTCCCATCATTTTCTTGACAGCTTTAGATGAAGAAGCAAATGTTGTTGCCGGTCTTGATTTGGGAGCAGATGATTATATGACCAAACCAATCCGCACCAAAGAACTCATCTCGAGAATGAGAGCCGTATTAAGGCGCAATTATAAGTCCAAAGATGAAGCTGAAGTGGATAAATGGATATCCCAAGATATTGAAGTTCGAATTCTTGAAGGAATCGTACTGAAGTGTAATCAAGAACTTATGTTAACTGGAATGGAGTATCGTTTGTTGTTGATGTTAATGACGCATCCCAAGCAAATTTGCAGTAGAAGCACTATTCTTAACGGTTTATGGGATATGTCCGGAGAATTCATTGATGACAACACCCTTTCAGTCCATATTAGAAGGCTGAGAGAGAAAATTGAAGATATTCCTGCTGCACCGAAACATATTATTACTGTTCGAGGAGTCGGATACAAATGGAATACAGATGTCGTAGGGCGATAAATCATGTTTGAGGTCGTCCGTAATCCGGAGTGGAAGTCAATCGTCGTTAAAGTCATTGCATTACAATTGATGTTAGCGATACTCATGTTCTTGTTTATGAGTCATCAAATGAACCAGATTAATAAGTCAATGGTTAATCAGAATGCTGCGCTGATTGGTCACGTTTTAAAGCAGGACCCTCAGTTAGAAAACGAAATGATTCATTTTATCACTCAGGGGGCGCAAGCTAATGAAATTACAGCTGGGAAACGAATTCTGGCGCAATATGCCTACAAGGAAGATATGTC
The DNA here is from genome assembly GCF_052244825.1 of Paenibacillus sp. 1A_MP2. NCBI lineage: Bacteria > Bacillati > Bacillota > Bacilli > Caryophanales > Paenibacillaceae > Paenibacillus > Paenibacillus sp. 1A_MP2. Next base: position 3,735,842 of record NZ_JBQQCS010000001.1, read on the forward strand.
CGTAGGAGATCAGCCTGTACTCTCGAATACTGCCTTGCCCCTGAAAACGGCAGCTCAAGTTTTGCTGTTTATTATTCCATTTTTACTTTTGTTGTTATGGGAATACCGCAAAATATTTAACAACATTCGCACCATTTCCTTCGTTGCCGAGCAGGTTGTGGAACATAATCTTGATCAACCGCTTCCGGAAAATAAAGAAGGAGACTTCGGAGCATTAGGACGAAACTTCAACGCGATGGCCGATAGATTACACAACAGTCTTCGACAACTCAAGCAAGAAAAAACATTTCTACGCAACCTGCTCTCTGATATTTCGCATCAGCTCAAAACGCCGCTGGCATCCCTCATCGTTTTTAATGAGAACTTACTAAACAAGTCGGATATGAAACAAGAAATGCGGACAAAATTTCTGGATCGGAGCCGACAACAACTTGAACGAATGGAATGGCTGATTATTAGCTTACTGAAGCTGGCAAGGGTTGAAGCCGGAGCGATTAACTTCCGAAAAGAGAGCATCCGGGTAAGGGATTTGATTGCATATGCTGTACAATCGCTGCGAATGTTATCTGAGCAAAGGGAGCAGAACATATACATTCATGGGGAGAACAAATGTCCATTCGGGCGGATGAAGAGTGGCTTACAGAAGCTTTTATTAATTTAATTAAAAATGCTCTGGAACACTCACCATCCGATGGCGACATTGATATTACTTTAGAAGAGAATTCATTATTTAATACGGTAATCATTCGAGATTATGGAAAAGGCATTTCCCCTGAGGATTTACCCCACATATTTGAACGGTTTTACCGGGGCGGAGGAACGACAAAGTCAGAAAGTATTGGCATTGGCTTATCCTTAACCAAGTCCATTATTGAAGAGCAGGGCGGTATAATTACTGTTGCTAGTGAGCCGGGGCAAGGAACGGAATTCAGAATCTCGTTTAATAAAGGGGATTTGTAAGGGGAAGCTTACGATAACGTAAGCTTCCCCTTCACGTTATTGTAAGCTTCGATGTTTATAATAACAATCATGCAACGTGAACTTAACTCCAGGAGGTAAACAAGTGGAAATACTGAAAACCGTGAATTTGTGCAAAACGTATGGAAGTGCAGAGGCAAAGGTGGACGCCTTGAAAAATGTTAACTTTTCCGTTCAACAAGGAGAATTTGTCGCCATTGTTGGATCCAGCGGCTCGGGAAAAAGCTCTTTACTGCATCTTTTAGGGGGAGTAGACCACCCATCTAGTGGGGAGGTCATCATCGATGGAACAGATCTTTATACCAAAAGTGAAACGGAACTCGCCTTATTTCGAAGACGGAAAATAGGATTTATTTTTCAGTCTTACAATCTGATCCCGGTCCTATCCACTGAGGAAAACATCAAGTTACCGATGTTATTAGAGAACAAAAGAGTAGATGAAAGTTATGTGCAGGAACTGATGGGAATCTTAGGCCTAACCGAACGGAAACACCATCTTCCATCCGAGTTATCTGGTGGACAACAGCAACGAACAGCTATTGGGCGCGCATTAATTAATAAACCTTCGATTATTTTAGCGGATGAACCTACCGGCAATCTGGATAGCAAAAGCAGTAAAGAAATTATGGATCTTCTTACGTTCTCCGTTAAAAAATATCATCAGACGTTGATCATGATCACGCATGATTTAAATATTGCAAAAAGCGCAGATCGTGTAGTAAGAATTGAAGACGGGGCCTTTTTACAGTCAAATGAGGTGAGTGACCGTTGAACAGCTACACAGGCCTTACCGGTAAATATTTAAAGGGTCAGAAAAAAGATCACTGCTTACGATCTTCGGTATTATTTTGTCAGTTACGCTGTTTACGTCGATTGCAACGGTCGGGATGAGCTATTGGGATAAATCGATGAGACAAACCGTACAGGACTTCGGAGATTACCATGTCTCCATCAATGGCATTTCAAAAGAAGCTGTCCCGAAAATAAGTAACAATACAAGCGTCAAAAGCGCTGGCGTCATTAGCAGGGAAGGGTATGCTGTCATTAAGGAAACAGAAGAGAAGGAAAAGCAGGAAGATCCATTCGCCGCACCTTACCGATTCTTGAATGTCAAAGAATATGATGCAAATGCGATCGATATGCTTCAGGTTCAACTCGACTCAGGCAGGATGCCTAAAAATCCGAATGAGATTGTCCTATCATCATCGAGTTTGAGTTACTTTTCGGAGAAACCTAAGCTGGGCGAAACGATAAAGCTCAACCTCGGCATTCGGAAAGTGGCATCCACCGGCGAAGAAAAGCAAATTAATGGTACTGGTGATTTTGGCTGGGATCTGGATGAAAACTTCCAGGCTCAATCCGAAAAAGAATATACCATCGTTGGCTTCATGAAGCCGCCAACGGGGAACTGGTCTTCCAGCTACATTTTTCCTGCCATTACGTTCAACGATAATATCACCATCAACAGCAAGAAAAAATACTTCGTTTATGTCCAAATGAAATCTTTGAATGACATCCAAAAGAAGACAGAAGCCATTATATCCTCTTTACAGCTGGGTAATGCCGAACAAGGCTCTGCTATGAAACTGGGTAGAGAAAATTTTATGAAGAATGTGAAAGTTGAGTATAATAATGAGCTGCTTAAATTGTACGGCAAAAGCACTTATAAAGGGGTGAACAACAGTCTGATTCTAGCGTTTGCCGCAGTTATTGTGATTATTATGATTTGTACAATTGCTGTAATCTATAATACTTTTCATATTTCTGTACTAGAGCGGATTTCTCAATTTGGCATGCTGAGATGCATTGGGGCTACACCAGGCCAAATTCGCAAAATTGTGATGCAAGAAGCAGGATTGCTGAGCTTGATCGGCATACCTGTCGGGCTTATTACGGGAACCCTTTTTATGAAATTATTGTTTTACAATATTAGCTTGTTGACGTTAGGTTTCTTAAACGATATGAGAATGGTTATTTCAGTACCGATTCTGATCTCGGCAGGACTAATGGGCTTGCTGAGCGTATTTCTTTCAGCCATTGGACCCGCAAAACAAGCAGCACGCGTAACTCCCTTAGAAGCGCTAAAGAATACGGGAGGCACAAAGGTTGAAAATTTAGGAAAAGTCCAAAACTCCGTAATCGTTAAAAAGTTGTTCGGAGTTATAGGGCAATTCGCCAGCAGAAACTTGCAACGGAACAAGAAACGATTCCGGATTACAGCCTTTTCCATGATCATTAGCATCATTTTATTTATTGTATTTAGTGGGTTAATTGATTTCATGCGGCAAACCACACAGGTCTCGGGTACCGAGTATTCTTATTCATTATCCTATGATGGACCTTCCAAACGAATAGATGATAAGGTGTATGAGCATATTGCCCAGTTTGATGCTGTTCAGAAAGCTTACAAGTTTTACATTGATCAAGTGATGGCCAATATCCCTAAAGATAAGATCAATCCCAAATATTACGAATTAAGAAAGGAAGGGTATACCGTTGCTGACGGGGAGGGGTTTCGAACAAGTAATAACTACCTTTTATCCTATGGTGACAATGGATTGGCTGATCTGAAGTCCAAGCTTACGGCCGGGGAGATCAACAAGGAGAAAATGGATCAGGAAGATGGCGTTATCCTTCTACAAAAAATAGGTATGGTAACAGAGAATGGCAAACACCTGATTATCGATCAGACCCATTTTAAAGTTGGGGATCGAATCCAAATCCGAACATTTGACAGAAGCCAAAAAGGATATCATACCGTGACCGTTGTCGGAATTGTCGATCATGATTTGTTGTCGGACGACTATAATGGTAGTGAAGTTCTTACATTCATTACAACTCCGAAAGTATACTCCAAAATTATGGGTACCGACGCTTACTCCAGAATATTTGTTCTAGCTAATCCTAAACTATCGAACCAAGGGATCACTGACTACTTTAAGTCACTAAAAGAAAGAGATGCTGGTTTTAACTATCTTGATCGAGTGGAGGAGGTTGCTAAAGCTAAAAATGATGCAAAGACCTTTAGTATCTTGCTTTATGGTTTTATCAGCGTCATCGTTTTGATTGCTTTTTTGAACATCGTAAATACAGTAAGTACGAATCTGATCCTTCGAACGAAAGAGTTTGCCGTTCTTAAAGCCATTGGCATGATTCAGCGTGAAGTGAGGAAAATGATTATTTTAGAAGGAATTTTTTATGGTTTGTATGCCGGCACTATTGGGATCATCATTGGAACGGGTCTGGATTACGGAATTCATGTCCTTTTCTCTGGTGCTATGGATACAGTTTGGGCGATTCCATGGTCCAGTATCGGTATTGCATTTGTAGGTGCAATTTTAACGACGGTCCTTGCAACCATTGCTCCGATGCATAGGTTAAATAAAGTAAGTATCACAGATGCACTACGAAAAGAGGATTAGAATCAGTTCCCGGGTTAGTGCAACTTTTCATCTGTTAAAAATGTTAATAAAGATGTATGAAATAACATGATGAGAAGTAGGTGGAAAAATTGAAAATTCGTTTATTCACGTTAATACTTTTTTTCACTACCGTATTTTTTATATCAAATGGACAAGATGCTAAAGCTTTGTCCTGTGCCGAGCCGGGAAGCCCCCAAGAATCGTTAGAGAGATACAGTGGAGCTGTTTACGGTGAAGTAAAGCAAATAAAGGTCGACTTGAAGCAAGAGGGATTTACAGGGACAAAAGAGAAAATTAGATATATTTTAGTGGAAGTAGAAAGAAGTTGGAATACTGAAGTTGACTCTCAAATCATTGTCGCAACTAACTACACTTGGGGTTTTAATTTCAAGAAAGGCAACAAATACTTGATATACATTAGCAAAGGGGATGGCGAATTAAGCAGTAGTCCGTGCAGTTCGACAATCGAAATGAATAACCTTAACCAAGCAACTGAACTATTCGGCGAAGGATTTCAACCCAAACAACAAGTAAACTTAGAACACAAGATGTGGTTTATGTTTGAGCATGATATTGATTTGTATATCGTAGTTGCAATAATAGTTGTGGCAATTTCCATCTTTGTCATGAGAGCAAGAAAGAAAAAGGGCTAAGTTTGGTTAAATAAAGGGCATCGAATTTGGAGAGAAGTTAATTATACAGTTGTCGAGAGACAAGAACATTATCCCATTAAAAGTCGCTATTATAGCGACTTTTTTTGTTTTAAGAAACCAAGTTTTTGTTCAAAGCTGGGGACAAGAACTGTGTCATCACCGTTTAGAGTGTGATCTAAATATGCATAGGCTGGTATGCATCAATTCCACATTTTTACGTGTCCTCCATACCGCAAGGTAGAATTACAAAATTGCAAGGTTGATGTAAGTTGAATCGATAGCTTAGGGTAGTCTGGCAGGATAATATTGGAACAAACGAAAATAGAAATTCTTTAAAAGGAGAATTGACATGAGGCTGTTTGAACTGTTGCTTTTTTTGTCAAGCATCGGCTTGTTTGCTTTGATAATCCTATTAAGAAAAGGACGGCGTAGAATTCCAGTATTCGCTGCAAGCGGGATTGCCACAGTTGTACTTGTCATTCATTGGACGATGGAAGGATACAGAGTTCAGCTATTTTTCCCATATTGCTTAACGATCATTTTTGCAGCCATTTCAAGCTATAGCTATTTTAAAAAAAACGCCAACACAAGAATCCCGCGATTCATGTTGGGTTCAGCTTATACGGCTATAGCGATAATGCTGGTCGTAACAGCGGGTCTCATGTATGCTCTTCCTGTATTTAAACTACCTGAACCGACAGGCGAATTTAAGGTAGGAACGCAAACTTTTCATCTGGTGGATACAAATAGGGAAGAGATTTTCGGCGAAACCAGAGGTGGTAAGAGAGAATTGATGGTTCAGGTATGGTATCCGGGTCAAGCTGGCACCGGCAAGTATGCACCCTTTATTCTCGATACCCAGATTCTACGTTATATGGCCGCGAACTATGGCCTTCCCGGGTTTACTTTACAACACCTGAAGTACGTATCCAGTCATGCTTATTCGGGGGCCGAAGTCTCTCCGGCACAAACTTCATACCCGCTGATTCTTGCGAATCCCGGCTTCGGCTCTTCCAGGTTCCTCCACACGTCGCAAGCCGAAAATCTTGCAAGTCACGGATATATCGTGGCAGTAATCGACCACACCTACAATACATTTGCAACCGAGTTTCCGGACGGTCGAATCACGACCAGCAGTACCAACGACTTATTCTCGCCTGACCACGATTACCGGACGGAAAGCAGAAATCGTGACAAATTGGGAAAAGTTTTAACCGACGATGTAACGTTTACGCTCGACCAATTCGAGCTCATCCAATCGGGGCAGATTCCAAGTCATCTAAAGGGGAGGATAGATCTCGGCCGTGTCGGGGTGTTCGGTCATTCCATTGGCGGAGCAACGGCCTATGACGCTGCTTACGATCCGCGAGTCGCGGTTGGAATAGACTTGGATGGATCAAGTAACGGAAGACAAAAAGGTAGAGCTTGAACGGATGCGTGAATCGGTCGACTCAGGGGGACAATTCCTCTATATCGCAAATTCGGAGCATTTAAATTTTACCGATATACAGTTCATTTCTCCGATATTTAAAATGCTTGGCATTACAGGAAAGATTGCGCCAGAAAGAGCGAACGCCGTTATCAATGCTTATATGCTGGACTTCTTTGATATGTATTTGAAGAATCAAGGCGGAGTCTTGATGAAAGGGCCGGATAGCCGCTTTCCGGAGGTGAAGTTCGCAAGCCCCCTATTATAATTACGGAACAGGCTACCGATTTTGATGTGCTATCACGTAAAATAGCTTCATCTCCATATACGACCAGAAGTTTTTCGATACCTATCTCATAACGCTACGCGGCTGGCTTTTACAGAAACAAGAAATCGGCTTACAAGTCTGCAAGCAGAACAACATGCCTAAAGAAGCGGGTATAGAGGGACTTGAACCCCCACGTCTAATAGTTGGTTATTTTTTCTTTAAGCTAACGGGAAACGTTGGTCGAGCAAAGCGAGATTAAAGAAAAGACCATCCGGCAAAAGGATGGTCCAAAAAATTTCCGTTACTGATAACACGCCTTGTATATATCGATACCGGTCTGTACGAGTGTCTTCATTATTATGAATCTGATTTAGGGACTTCGATCTGAAATTGATCGGAATATGATTTGAGGTTCCCTGCAAGGCTGGCGAGCTGCCCGGAGATGTTCGACAGTTCGTTGGCCGACCGTTGCTGCTCCACAGCACTGGCCGTGACTTCTTCGGCCATGGCTGAAGTTTCCTCGGTTGCGGAAGCAATATAGCTCAAATGCTGCTCCACTTCCTGACGAATAGAGTGCATATCCACCGTCCGGCTTTCCAAACGTTGAGCCAGCTCCTGCACCTCGGTCGATAAGCGGCTAACCTGTCTGAACGTCTGGAGGCAATCAGCGATCTGTTCTTCTTGTTCCTTGACCGCAACCATATTCGCATCAAAATGACTTCCCATACGATGTATCTCTTGAACAAATGAACTCAGGATCTCATCAATCTCCTGGATCGAACGTTCGGATTGCTGAGCGAGCTGTCCCATTTCACCAGCAACGACCGCAAAGCCTCTACCCGCTTCGCCAGCGCGAGCTGCCTCGATTGAAGCATTCAGCGATAGAATTTGAGTTTGTTTTAAAATGTTGTGAATTTGTCCGCTGATGGAGGAAGCGAGTTCCGATTGAGTCGTCAGTGAACTGGAAATTTCCTGCTGATGCTCAACACGCTTCGCATTCTCTCGGCTCTTTTCAAGCAGAATCTCATGTTCACGTGTAACTTGTACTTGCACGGCAGATAACTGCTCTGAAGTATGGGTAAACTGTTGCACATATGAACCTACTTCATCCATTATTTTTCCGAGATTCTCTGAGTGCTGGACGGAGTGTTCTGTCTCTTCGGACTGTTTCACGGAGCCTATAGCAATTTCTTCGATTGCTTTGGAAAGTTCTTCGGTCTGACGCTGGTTCGTTTGAGCCGTTTCCGCAATATTTTTCGAGGACTGCTGCAACGTATTGGATCCTTGCTGTATTCCCATCAAAATGTTCGTCAATTGGGAAACCATGACATTAATCAAATCACTGATATCACCGAGCTGATCATTTGTCATATGTGTAGATACGACTTTGAGATTCCCATCAGCAACCTGTTCGAGGCTTGACTTAATATCGCGTACTTGTCTGAGAATGCCTCTTACTACGAATAGCATCATGACCAAAGATAGAATCAGTACAATCACAAAAAACGGGATAATGGTCCGATAAGCATTATTCAGGGATGTCGCGGAGACTTGATTCACTGCACTAGCAGAAATATCAATGCCCAGATAGCCAATAACAGTACCTTGCGAATCCTTGATTGGTGTAAAGGAGGACAATAGTTGTCCCCAGGTTGGATCGTCCACAATGCCTGTTGTGACGACTTCACCGTTTAACAAGCGTTCCTGAGTCTGGGGGTTGAATTCCATTGCTGTCCCATAAGGGCTATATTCCGTATCGTCCCAGTCCGCCCCATCCACGGTGTAAATCCACCCGTCCGAAGTTTTGTTATACATATAAACATATAAGGCTCCCGATTGAAGCCTAACTTTAACGAGTTCGTCTCTAAGACTTTTGTATTCGTTGCTCTCCTCCGAAGCAGTAGAGGATAATGTCTTGATTAATTCCGATTCTTGTCCTAGTTGAGAGGCGGTATTCACTGTCAGCTGCTGATTGTTATACTGTATGGTCATTAATGATGCATTTTCACTGGAGTTGATGGTGGTCCAAATGATTAGACCACCCATGGCCAGTAGCGGAACCAGAATGATCAAATACAGTTTGAACCTTAAATCTATCTTATTTTTGCGAGTCTGTGTCACGTTCTGTTCCCCCTAGGAAGTAGTTAAAAAATATGGTTATTCGTATAGCCCCATACTATTTATCGTAAAATTGAAGAGGGAAATGAAGACTAATCCTAGATTTATATATACATATATGCTGATGGACAGCATTTTTTTATCGTGAAACATCCAATTCAATTGAAATTGAAAGAATCGTTGAACTTTTGCATAAGGAAATATTTCATAGTCAATCTTCTAAAAGATAAGGCTTAAAAATCTCATTTAAGAAGGGTTATCTTAATATCTTAATCATGGATGAAGCACATCACCTAACAGAGTCACATTACCATTGGTTAATGGACATCAACTGGATCGCAAAGACAAGCATGTCTGTAAAGCCAAAATAGAGTCTTCTAGAGATGATGCTCTAGTGTGGAGTGAAGAATTTACAAGATAAAATAATTTTACCCGGGTGATATTGATATTTTATTTTTACCCGGGTATAATAATTAAAAAAGTGCTGTAAATAAGGAGGAGTAGTATGCGGACTGAACCAAATCAAATAAGTTGTACTGCCTTTGTAGGGAGAAAGAACATTGCCAAAGGGACATTGCCGCACGTTGTTGCTATCGTAAAGGAGACTCTGAACGATAAGGAATTCGCCCAATTGCTTATCTTTGACGATTTTAGTGGAAAACCAATTGATATTGATTTTCGTGGACAAACAGCTGAGGTACTTCAACGGTTGAGCAATCAGACTGGCCATGCACCGGATGCGGAAGAAAGTGAACCACCAACAAGACGGGTCGGTCGTCCCAAGTTGGGGGTGGTATCCGGTGAGGTTACTCTGCTTCCACGACATTGGGACTGGCTTAAATCTCAACCCGGAGGAGCCTCTGTAACTTTGCGAAAACTGGTCGATGAAGCTCGTCGTTCTGGAGAAAATGAGAGTAAGATTCGCGCGGCACAAGAAGCAAGTTATCGCTTTATGACGGCAATGGCTGGCGATTTCCCTCAGCACGAAGAGGCCTTGAGAGCACTGTATGCTGGGAATCAGGATCGTTTTTACCAATTGATTGACGATTGGACACCAGATATCAGAGACCATATCAAAACATTAGCCGAGAATGCATTCTAAAGTCATTTAAATGAAGGAGAAAACAAAAATGAATATTTTGAAAGTAAACGGTATTGATCTCGCCTATGACAGCTATGGTAACGAAACGGACGAAGCCATTCTTCTAATTGCCGGGCTTGGAACCCAGATGATTCGTTGGACAGTTCCATTTTGTGAGATGTTGGCGACGCGAGGATTTAGAGTCATTCGCTTTGACAATCGTGATACCGGTCTATCCACACACTTTAGCCATTACGCTACGTTGGATTTCGAAGCACTTGCCAAAACACTTATGTCGGGACAACGCCCGGATATTCCATATACACTCGATGATATGTCTAACGATGCGGTCGGACTGCTCGACGCCCTTGGGATCAAAAAGGCACATTTCGTTGGCCGCTCAATGGGCGGCATGATTGCCCAGCTTGCAGCCAGCAAATACCCTGAACGGGTTCTATCCCTTACTTCCATCATGTCGACAACAGGAAATCCCGAGCTTCCCCGACATCTCCGGAAGTCATGGCGTTGATGACTCGACCTGCACCGAATCCGATGGAGGATGAGGCAGGATATTTGGCACACAGCCTGGCTTTTGCCAAACGTATTGCCGGCACCGGCTATCCGTTTGAAGAGAACGAGTATCGTTCACTTATTCGTGAGGAAGTCCAGCGAGCTTATGACCCGGGCAGCGTTGGGCGACAAATCGCAGCAATTGCCGTTTCTGGCGACCGTCGTCCGCATCTCGCAAAAGTAGACGTTCCAGCCTTAATCATTCATGGAGCGGACGACCCGATGTTTGTCCCCGAATGTGGCAAAGATACGGTGCAAGCCATCTCGGGTGCAGAGTTCATGTTGCTTGAAGGCATGGGACATGATCTGCCACCGCTACTGTTCCAAACGATTGTTGATGGCATCGAACGGACAGCCCGGCGGAATAGATAATTAAAAGTGACATCTCTTTAAGGAGGAGCTGTAGGACAGATATAAAAAATAGCCCAGCCCATAAAGCATGTTGAACTTAATAAAAAGTAGTGATGGTCGGTGGACGTGCACAAAAAGATACGCCGACTCGTGTCGAGGGACAAGAGCATATTCCCATTGGAGGTCGTTAATATAGCGGCTTCTTTGTTTTATCGGAACATATTCTTGTCCCAAGCCCAGGACAAGAATATGTTCCGGTTATCGATTAGTCATCTATCTAATCGATCTTTGTCCGTAAATTCATTAAGCTAACGGGCAAAATAACGCAACGATCAGAAGTTGCCTGCGTCTAATAGCTGGTTGGAAAAATATGAAAGGAGTTGAATGAGTAAGATGACTGCATCGTTTTCACATAAGCCAGAAGGATACGAATGTCCATTTTGTCGTATTTGGGGTATCGAGCGACCTAACCAGGGAACAAAACAAAAGGATATCATCTATCAGAATGAAAAGGTAACGGCATTTATAGCAAGCAAATGGTGGCGAAACAATAAAGGACATGTTCTTGTTGTTTCCAATCAACATTTCGAGAACATCTTTGAACTTCCTGCGGATTACGCTGTTGAAATTCACCGCGCGGCTCAGCTTACAGCATTTGCAATGAAAAATACATATGGATGTGATGGGATTTCTACGCGGCAACATAATGAACCTGCTGGCAATCAAGACGTGTGGCATTATCATCTCCATGTTTACCCCAGATATGTGGATGATCAACTTTATATGTCAAAGGGTTATCAGTCCGATCCAGATGAACGCTCTTTCTATGCTGATAAGTTGCGTTCTTGGATAAAGGAAAACATTTAAGGTCTGTAGCATCAAATTGGAACGATGAAGGGACGCCGGACAGCATGCAGCGGTTGCTTGTTCAGTCTTACCAAGAAGGAAGCCGAGGTGAAAGTATAGCATATAGGAGCGAATAACATATTAACCTATCCAGCTGCAATAAAAAGACGTCTTTATCATCCTTCAAGATGATCAAAGACGTCTTTTTGCGTTTATAGAAGTGCAGAAAGCCGGATGAGAAGCGTGGCGGCTTCAGCACGAGTGAGCTGTGCTTTTGGAGCAAAGCGGTTGTTGTCCGTTCCTGTCATGACACGGTTCTCCTGAGCTATGGCTGCATACGGTTTAGCCCAATTCGGGATGCTGGCATTGTCAGTGTATGACAAGTCGAAATCCAAATCAGTCTGCCATTTCATGGCCCGCCCGAGCATTACGACACTCTCAGCGCGGCTAATGGGATTCGTTAGCCGAAGTGTTCCATCTTTGTATCCCGAAATGATGCCACTAGCCACAGCCTGAGCAACTGACTCCTTGGCCCAATACGCGTTGCTATCACTGTCAACGAAGGTAGAACTATCATATTCAGGGGGAGAAACTTGAATGTCATTACCAATAGAAAGAGTCCGAATCAGCATCACGGTCCATTCAGCACGCGTAATCGTACGATCAGGATGAAAGTTTCCGTGCTGGTCCCCCTTTACGATGCCGAGAGCCATAGCTTGCTCAATATTTTTGTTCGCCCAATGTCCCTTTATGTCCTTAAAGCTGAGGTCAGAAGTCTTAGCTTCGTAAGTAATGAATAGACTGTACGTAGAAACTGATCCATTTTCAGCTTGCACGACAAGCTCGATTTTGTTTTTGCCTTCATTTAATCTCAGAGAAAAACTACCGTCTGCCTCTGCATCCTTACCTTTGATAAAGATGCTAGCATTTGGTGAAGAGCTTGCAGCATTTATCTTCAGTTGTGGCTCAGTTGTCTTGACTTGGTACTCAAAAACATTCGGATCGAAGACTGGCGACAGACTGAGCGCTTTCGTTCCTGTGACTAACTCTAGCTTGTTCAGTCGGGTTTCCATTAACGAGACGATAGGCATTGTCGGTTTCGACGTGGCGACTGGTGAAGATGGCGTTGGTGGTGTCGATGGTATCGATTCGCCTAAGGTTTTCACGGTTACTGACAAGGCTGGACTTCTGTTTCCGGTAGTGTCTACAGCGAAAATAGCGTAGGTATAGGTCATGTCAGCGGTTAACCCATTGTCCTCATAGTTCACTTCTGTAACACCAACTTTTGCTATTGGAGCACCATTTCGCGTCAATTCATAATGGTCAATACCACGATCATCTGAAACAGGCGGCCAGTGGAGTCTTACACTGTTTTTAGTAACACTGGAAGCAGTGAGCTTGGCATACACCGGCCATTCAGGTATTGTTACATCCGGTGCCAATCCATTAGTTAGCGTCACCGTCACGGCAGCTGAAGCAGAACGAGGCGACTCATTGTTAGTATCATCTGTTGCTGTTACGATGAACTTGTAATCACCGGGAGAGAGATCGCCAATATCAGTAGCAGTCACAGAACCGTCAGCTTTGCTCATCCCAAGTATGATTGGGGGACAGCTCCTTCTCATCGACAACATCGTCGTTGTCCAAATTTTTCCAAGGATATGCCCGAACGGTTGCACCAACTTCGTCGATTGCGCCTGCATAGCCAACGAGTTGATCCGGTGTGCCACTGTAGTTATCTATAGCGGAAAATTTCGTTGGATCAACGTGGGAGCCGTCACATCAGGTGGGGATTCATCTTCATTAATCGTTACCGTTGCGATCGTTTGATTGCCAAGCGTTGCTTCATTTGTCGGATTGGAGAGAGTTACTGAAAAAGAACGATCTCCGGAATATGAGTTATTATCTAAAATCTGGATCGTATAAGACTTGGAGATCTCCCCAGCATTAAACTCGATCATATCATCCACTGAAGTAAAATCAATGCCAGCAATCGCTGTGCCTTCAACGGTCCTGAGCCGTACTTTCGTCTGACCGTAACTACTCCCGCTACGACTCACCGTGACTGTAACTTCACCTTTATGCTCGTTCACGGAGTATGACGGATTATCAAAGCCAAGTTCGCCTTCTGCGCGACTGTTTAAGAAATGGATGGTATTTGTGCTGGCATATGCGATGTCATCTAAGCCGTCCCGTTCCAATCCCCTGAATTTAAAAAACCATAAAACGGGAAGTCTTCCTTTGTGAAAAACGTACCATCACCGGCACCGTTCAAAATAGAGGTTGACATGGAGGGCATCTGGTTATAAACGGCCAGGTCAAGCGATCCATCTCCATCATAATCACCAACAGTGATGTCCAACGGTACGTTACCGGACGGATATATAGAGGGAGGGGAGAAGTCGCCTCCTGCAACGCCGATTAAAACGAATACCCCATCCAGACCGTTGTCTGCAGCAGCGAGATCGATGACACCATCTCCATTAAAGTCTCCGGATATCAGCTTGGTCGGCATACTTCCTGGCAGACCATAGTCCTTCCTTATAAACGTACCATCTCCGCTATTAAGAAAAATACTAACATTCTCTGAGCCATTGTTAGCTACTGCCAGATCAGGTCGGCCATCAAGATTAAAGTCAGCAGAAAGGATATGTTGAGGATGGGTTCCGGATGAAATGAGTGTCGAAGCTGCTTGGAAGGTTCCCTCTCCGTTGCCGAAAAAGAGTCTGATCTGATTTGAGTCGTTGTCAGCGATCGCTAGATCCATTTGACCATCACCGTTCAAATCCGCCACAGTTAGACCCACTGGTCCGTTGCCCGTTGGGTACGATATGGGAGATTCGAAACTTCCGTCTCCACGACCTTTAAAGATAGTGACGGTATCGGAAGCATAATTGACTACCGCCAGATCAGGATGACCATCTAAATTAAAGTCCTCCACTACGATCCCTCTCGGGTTGTTGAGTCCATTTGTTAATTCATGAGTATCTCCGAACGTTCCGTCTCCATTGCCTAATAAGATGATAAGGCGATTTTGAGAAATATCCCCATAGACGGCATCTGTTTTACCGTCGCCATTCAAATCAGCAAAGGAGGAGTTAAACAGAACACTTCCCGGAAAAGTATACGAGGGGGAAACAGATTGAAACTTCGAACCTGCAGCCAGGGCTTGAAATGGAGCAATGGATATGGCCAAAGCAAAACTGGCGGCCGTTAATGCGAGTATCTTCTTTCTCATAAAAGGTTCCTCTCTAGAATATAAATTCTATATCTATCATTCACTAAGTCAGTATGGTATAGAAGCAACAACAAGAGAGTAATCTGCTAGGTTTTCAAACATCAACACCTCGCTACAATTGAATGGGGAAGCCCATACGCAAGTTAACATTATATCAAGGTTTCGTTAAGCCTAGAATCTGTATTACAAAGAATGAGACAAACTTGATACACTTACGGGGTAATGGACAGAGTGATAATGGATACTTCATGATTTAGATGCTGAAAGGAATGAAAGATGAGAATGAGCAAGTGGTATGTTGCGTTTTATTCCGTTGTATTTGTATTTGTGCTTGTGATGTTGTGGAATGAACAATCTGTTTTTCTTATAGTGGGCACTGTGCTTGTCGCCACACTTATTGCGTTTACGATTCTCGTTATCTACCCCATGGCTTGGGAAACCCGGATGGACCGTGTGGAAGCTTTTTTGCGTAAAAATCATCATACACCCTATATTTATATTTATTATGTGACTGCCAACAGACTGGATGATGAAGTCGAGATAACGATGGAGAAACTTAGAAATCAGACAACAAAAAAATCGAGGCAAGCGATATATCAGGCAGCTTACGGCGTTTATTGCAAGGACATAACTGCCGTTCGGCAAGCGGTGCTCAAGATGCGCAGATCCGATTACCGTACATATTACGAGACGTTTTTACTGTTGGAGGAAGAGAAGAGTGAACAAGCAAGGGAGCACCTGAAATCAATTAGAAGACAATGGATGCGATCCGCACTTCTTGCTGAAATAGAACGCCAATTGAATTGTCGCGATCAGGCTATCCAGCACGCTAAGGAAGCGTTGAATGCCTCCAAAGGTGTCGAGCGTTACATGCTGACTAAAGAATATGAAAGGTATTATACAAACGAGCAACAAGCACAATAAATGGATACAGTCGCGGATTGTATTCTCGTTATAATGGAGTAACAGTATCTTCAATCATGATCAATCAATATTTTATTAATGAATGATGGAGAAATTTGTGGATAGATTAGCTATGGAAAAGTGGTTTGGCTTGTCTATAGATCTGAGGGAATTCCGAAAAGAGGTAGATATGATGAACACATTAAAATGGCTTCAGAACTGGTATCTTGAAAACTGTAATGGTGATTGGGAGCATTCATACGGTGTGAAAATTGATACTGTGGATAATCCCGGTTGGTCTGTCGAAATCGACTTGACAGATACTTATTTAGAAGATGTACTGTTTGAGTCAATTGAAGAAGAGAGAAATGAAGAAGATTGGTTCTATTGTATTGTGAGAGATGGAGTGTTTCACGGTGCAGGGGGAGCAACAAATTTAGAAGAGATACTAGATTCCTTTAAAACTTGGGCTTCAAGTTTGGAGAATTATGCAGGAACCGAGGAAGATGAGACCTTGAATGGCTAAATGCCTTTCAAGGTCTTTTTATTGGTCGGGAACAAGCTAACGGGCAGTTTTGTAGAGTATAAAGTAAGGATTTTTTCTGGGTTCGTAGAATACTCCATTTGTGATTAGCTATTCATAAGAAACCACAAGCTGAAATGTTCTATAATGTAGTTAATGTATATATCCCTATGAGCAAAGGAGAACTGAAAATGAGAAAACTCGTTCTATTTTTGCACGCATCGCTTGACGGTTTTGTAGAAGGGCCAAACGGTGAAATGGACATTGGTTGGGTATCCTACGATGCTGATTTGGAGAAACACGCGAAAGAAATTCTGAGTACTGCCGACACAGTCATTTGGGGACGTGGAACTTATCAGATGATGTACAGCTACTGGCCATCTGTGCCTTCGAACCCATCAGCTTCGCAGCATGAACTGAATCACGCCGAGTGGATTGAAAAGACAACCAAAATTGTTTTTTCCACGACGCTGGAGAATGTCGAATGGAACAATTCCAGATTGGTGAAAGAAGATGTCGAGTTAGAGATCAAGAAGCTCAAAAAGCAACCAGGCAAGGATATGGTCATCCTCGGCAGTCCTAGGTTCGCACACTACCTTATGCAGCTTGATTTAATAGATGAGTATAAAATTACGATTTCTCCCGTCCTGATCGGCAGCGGGTTGCCGTTATTCCAAGGTCTCAAAGAGAAGATCAATCTTAAACTTATCGAAAACAAGACATTTGATTCTGGAGCCATAGGCCTCGTTTACCAGACGGTTGGATGACCTATTACGCTAACGGGACACGATAGCTCATTGAAGACCTTTGAAGGCAGCCGCCCCCAAAGCCGGCTTGTTATTTAGATGTAGATGTCTCCGGACAAAAACATTCTATGGTCCCATGTCACATTAAAAGCCGCTATTTCGTTCTATATGCAAACTATAGAAGGAGTAGATGCTATGAAAACATGGACTTGCGTCGTCATTGGTGCCGGATATGCGGGAATTCATGCTGTTAAGGAAATCCGGAAATTGTTCAAGGATCAGGTAAATAAGTATCCGCTACGACTAGTCATAATTGACAAAAACTCTTTCCATCTGCGTAAAGTACTAATGTTTAGACCAGCCGTTACAAATGAAGAAATACGAATCCCATTGACTAAACTGTTTCCGGACGGAGTTGAATTGGTGCAGGCAATCGTCTCAAACATCAATGCGGAAGAGAAGAAGCTGCTGTATGTGAATCCTTTCGGAATGGAACATGAGATAAACTACGATATGCTCGTGGTGACCGCGGGCAGCGTAATCCGGCATCCGGAACGTGAACATGGTGGAATTGCACTTACCTCAATAGAAAATGCGCTAAAGATTCGAAGTGTGTGGCTTGCTAATCTAAAGCAAGCAGTTTCTGAAAATAACCCAAGAGAACGAGAGCGATTGATGCAAATTGCGATTGCAGGAGCTGGTATCAGCGGTATAGAGACTGCAGCTGAGCTTGCTTACAACGCTCGCAAGGATGCTAAACAGCTGGGACTTGACCCCCAAGCCGTAAAAATTACTCTGTACAATGCACACCAACGTCTATTTCTAGACGGTCCCGCTAAAGTAGGAATGAAGCTGGAACATCTCCTCCAAGACATCGGAATAAACACCATGCATAATAAACGTGTAATCAAGGAAAAAGAAGGGGTTCTATGGTTATCGAGTGGCGAAAGGCAGCCAGTAGGCCTGTGTATATGGACACTTGGGCTGCAGCCCAATCCCATGTTGCCCACGATCGGCTTGCCTGTTACGCCCGAAGGATACGTGCATGTTGACGTCAGTTACAGGGTAGCGAATATGCCCGGTATATACAGTATCGGTGACTGCGCCAGAATCGTGGACCCGATTAACGGGCATGTCGATGGCAAGACGTGCAAGGAAGCAATTCCCCAAGCGGCTCGGCTTGCCAGAATTATGCTAGCAGACCTCAAAGGACACCCAGCACCGGTTCATGAAAGCTATATTAAATCGTTTAGCATCGGGCTAGGTCCTGACAAAGGTTTAACCTGGGTGAACAAATGGGGGCTCGATTTCGTCATCACAGGTAGATTGAGTTGGAAAATTAAAAATTATACTTGGGATACAGCTAGTATGTTAAAGAATTGAATAGGAATGGAGACGGAATAGGAGGTGGTGAAGATGGAGGAGCTATACAGACAATATAAAAAGTTATTGCTCACACTGGCTTATCAGATGACAGGAACATGGTCCGATGCGGAAGACGCCGTACAGGACGTTTTTATGAAAGTTTGCGATGTAAACCCGGCTGGTCTGACCGAAGAGCCAAAGGCGTATTTGTGTAAAATGGTCGTCAATCGCTGCCGGGACCTGTATAAATCGGCTCGTCGGCGGAGGGAACACTATGTCGGAGAGTGGCTCCTGAACCCATCCTGACTTCGGAGGACGATCCGCTCAATTTCATAGTCCGCGATGAGCTGCTATCCTATGCAGTCTTGGTACTGCTAGAGAAGCTTTCTCCAGCAGAAAGGGCAGTGTTCGTATTGCGGGAAGCTCTCGGTATCGAGTATGCGGGTATAGCCGAGATCATCGGTAAAAGCGAGGTGAACTGCAGGAAGATTTTTAGTCGGGCTAGGGAAAAGATGGGTATCAGTGGGATGGAGCGTGATGTTGCCGATACTCATAGAGAGACGTGGATTCGCAGGTTTGTTTCCGCGCTAGAGCAAAACAACACAGAGCAGGTTATTTCTATGCTAGCAGACGATGTCGTGCTCATCTCCGATGGGGGTGGAAAAGTTCTTGCCGCTGTTCGCCCGATCACATACCGTGTTGCTGTTACCAAATTCCTTTTTGGTATTTTCCATAAATCATTCCAACATGAGGGCGGTATTCATTTAGAGATGAGCGAGATCAACGGTCAAATCGGAGTCGTTATCCGTTTAGGTGAGCAAGTCGATACTGTAGCGCTGATCCATAATGAAGGACATTCAATTCGCAACATTTATCTTATCCGAAATCCGGATAAACTTGGATTTTTCAACATTCCTGGGGGTTATGAAGAGGAAACAGGTACAACTCAAACGAGAGACAATGATTAAAATTAATGACCAGCATGAAGCTGTCGACGCTGATCGGCAGCTTCATATGAAGTTATATAGGAGACTAGTGTCGAGGAACAGGAACATTGTGTTATCCCTAAAATTAGAAATGAGAGGAGTGATGTCTTATGAGAAGATATTTAATCGATAATAGGGCAAATAAAAATCAGGGGATTACGTATAAATAGCCCTGGAAACTACGTGAATCCCCAAAGTTGAGGGGGACGATTATATGAATCAACAGCCGATTAAGTTCAAGATTGACAATGTATGGTACCGTTTTCCGGAAGCCCTAGAGATGCAATTTCTAGGTTAATGGTTGCCGTGCCGTTGTACAAGACCTTAGAACATCCATATCTCATTAGTCTTATCGATCATTTTGAAACGAAAGATGGGTATGCTGCTATATATGAATGATTTAATGGCGCATGCCTGCATTCACATTAGTTTTTTGCCGTTTAACCAAACATAGTCATCCTGAATCGCCTTTCTACAGATTCAAACAGTTATCCATAGAGAAAAGGTTGCAGTCACTTGATGCCATATATGAGTTCCACAAATAAGTGGAGGCCAAAGGCTACGTTGCGGTTGATTTTTATGATAGTAGTATTCTCTATGATTTTTCAAAGGATTTAACCATGATCTGTGACATCGACTTCTACAGGTTGGCACCTTCCGTAAATGACACGAGGGAGAACTTTTGGGGAGCAAGACGTTCGAAATCTCCGAAAGAGTTTATATTAGGTGCACCTATTGATGCAAGAACGAATGTTTTCACGATGGGAGCTATCGCTTTTGGATTAATTGGTGGTGAAATCGATCATTCGTTTTCAAAATGGGAAGCAAACAGATCACTTTACGAGGTCGCTTTACGAGCAGTTAGTAAGGATCGAGAACAACGATATAAAACTACTAATGATTTTATAACTTGCTTGGAATTCAGTTAAAAATTAAACCGCGTATGAGTATACAAAACCGAACACTACAGTCATACAATACGTGGAACAAATGTTGGAAAATAAATACAGCAGTTAACATGTTACACAAATAAAAAGTGTAGCCTCCGTATTGCGGCAGGATACACTTTTTTTGTTCATTTCCCTGCATTTCCAGGAATGATTTGAACAGCATCATGATTTTGTTTGATGTATTTTCATGGGAGTGGATAAACGTCCAGGCGGCTTTTTCTTCCATCGTTTTTGATGGATCTTCATTGTCGTAAGCAATGGTTGATTCTGAAAATCGTCCAACAAGCCACCATTCGAAAAAAGTATTAGAATCTCGAAGGGAGGGTAAGAGCTAGAAATGGATTGTACTTGGGGGTAAACAGTGTTACTCTAAAAGTCTGTGTTCGACAAGAAATTCAATAATAGTCACCATTTTAGTTATAAAGAAAGGTAACACTATGATAAAAGTTGATAACTTATCCTTCTCATTTCCGCAAAAGGAACTATATAAAGACATCTCATTTACGCTTGAAGAGGGACAACATTGCGCTTTTATAGGAACAAGCGGCAGTGGAAAAAGTACATTGATCGATATACTGATGGATCCGGAAAGATATTTGTTCGATGGCAAGTTAGAGATAGACCCAGATTGCAGAATAGGGTATGTGAGTCAGTTCTTGCAAGTTGACAAAACGAAAGAAATGACCGTCTTTGAATATATCGGAGAAGAATTTATTAAGATACAAGATGAAATTACATCGATTTATGCTGAAATGGAAACCACATCAGATATGGATTCGTTGCTGGAAAAGGTTCAATTCGCTTTAGACGCATTCGATTCGATGGATGGGGATAATTACGAAAACACCATTAATAAGCAACTAAACTTGGCCAACCTCATGAAGCTCAAAGATCTTAGTATATCCGACGTGAGTGGTGGGGAATTCAAACTTATTCAAGTGATGAAGGAAATGCTTAATCGTCCAGACTTAATGATTATGGACGAACCCGATGTATTTTTGGACTTTGAAAACCTAAATGCGCTTAAAAAACTTATTAATTCCCACAAGGGAATGCTGCTAGTTGTTACGCACAACCGATATCTATTGAATCATTGTTTCAACAAAATTATACACCTTGAAAACACGGAGATCCAAGAGTTTGATGGGCGATATATTGATTATAACTTCTCGCTGCTTCAGACTAAGATCGAGCTGCAAGAAATCGCGGTTGCTGAAGCTGAAGAAATTGAGAGATACGATCACATCATCGACAATCTTAGAGAGATCGCCACGTATAATTCGGAAGCCTCCAGAGGCAGAGCGTTAAAAGCCAGAGTTAGGTTTCAAGAAAGATTGGAAGCACGTAGAATCAAAGCGCCATTTGTTGATATTAAGCAGCCGGATATTACGTTTGGTATCGATCATGAAATGGAAGACACCGTTATAGTAAATGTCCATGATTATAGTGTTTCCTTTGATGAGCTGCTTTTAGAAAATGTTAACTTTGAGATCAAATCTACAGATAAAGTAGCTATTATCGGCCCAAACGGTACCGGTAAAACGACTTTGCTTCGGGAAATCTTTAAAAATAATCATGATTCCATTGAAATCAATGCTGATGTTAAAGTGGCTTATTTGTCTCAGCTTCAAGGCGAAACGCTAGAGGATTCCAATACGATACTAAATGAGTTCATCGATGCCGGGTTTAAAACGTATGATGAGATTAGATCGTATCTTTCAAACTATGGCTTTGAAGGAGAAATCCTTGATCAAAAGATAGAATCTTTATCTGGTGGAGAAAAAACCTGCTTCAATTGGCTAAAATTTCTGCCAGCAAAGCAAACGTATTGCTTCTTGATGAACCGACAAGCCATTTAGACACCTATACACAAATAGCACTGGAGAAAGCCATTGAGGACTATAAAGGTGCGATTCTCATGATTTCTCATGATTTCTATTCTGTTGTAAATGGTATGGATTATGTTTTAATCATTGAGGATAAAACGATTAGAAAAATGAGTATGGAAGAATTTAGAGAGAGGATTTATGCGAGTCACTTTAATAGAGACTATTTAGAAACGGAACAAAAGAAAAAATCAGTTGAAATGAAAATAGAATTGGCTTTGAAAGATACTAATTTTGAATTTGCAAAAGTATTAGTGGATGAACTAGAAGAGATCATTAAGTTGCTTTAAATTAGTTAGAGTGAAAAGGGCTAAAGTGAATTAGTTTGAGTCAACGATGAAACATGATGTTTGTGGAAAAGTATCAATAAAAAGACACTGATGAATAAAATATCAGTGTCTTTTTACTGCATTGATTTCTTGATAGCTCTTGCCAAGAGGGAAATATCAGTACCAACTTCGTGAAGAAAATACAGGTACCAAGATCATCCATCCGTAAACGATTTTGATCGTCGTGTCTTATGTATTGGCCCTCGGAGCAACGATATGTATGTAAAGTATACGAAATACGCTTAACAATGAAATAACATTTTAAAGGTACAATATAATTTGAGTACATAAAGTGGAGTTATTATGCGTATAGAGGAGAGGTTTAATTGGAACTCACAGCAAGTCGCTCTGAATTATTGGAGAGTATTTTCAAAGCTGCGCCGTTTTTTGCCCAGCTTTGCCAGAAAGAAGATATTGCGCTAGCTATCTCTGACAAAGAGAAATTAATATTTTATTCGCCAGACCGCAGCAATCCATTGGATGTAAAACCTGGTTCACTAATCTCCAAAGGTCAAGGTATTGAAATTGCGATGACAACCAGACAAATGGCCATCAAGTCTATTCCGAAAGAAGTGTTTGGCATCCCATCGCGCACAATTGCCATTCCTGTAATCAATGAGAACGATGAGGTGGTCGGCGCGATTGCGTTCGGAGTTAGCTTGGCCAGGCAGTCCAAGCTGTCTGACTTGGCAGAACTGCTCGTTTCGGCCAATACACAAATTACGGCAAGTATAAGCAATTTGCTGCAAACGTCCAAAGAGCTTCGGGAAGCACAGGAATCGATGAGCAAGTCAGCGGATCAAACGAAGAAAGAAGTTCTGGAGACAACGAAGATTACCGATGTAGTAAAAAGGATCGCCACGCAGACGAACATCATTGGACTTAATGCTGGTATTGAAGCGACACGTGCAGGCAGCGCAGGTAGAACGTTCCAGGTTGTAGCCAACGAAGTGCGTAAGCTGGCCGGCGATAGTGTGAATGCGGTACAGCAAGCCGAAGAGCGTATCGGCCGTATGAGGGAGAAGGTAGAGACGATTCTCTCCAAGACCTCCGCGGTCGACGCGACGGTGCTGCGTCAGTCCGTGGAATTCAAGGAAATTGAAGAGACATTAGCCAGTCTAAATGATTTGTCGAATCGCTTACTGGAAGCTTCGAGAAATTTTTAAGTATAATAGGACAGTCCTGGTCAAATGTGTATATAGATGGAATTGTCCGTATCAGGATGAACGTATCAAAGAAGATGTTCAATCCATGGTTTCTTTTACATCTCAGAAGATCGCAATTTTTATTATGAGCGCCCCAGATAAAGAGAATATACAGCTTCAAAGATCAGTTGATAAATATGTAAACAAATTGAGTTTTTAAAACCCGTTGAGCTAAATCAACGGGTTATTTTTTATTGTGTGTAGTTGGTAACAAACGTAGGTGATATCAGCCGCGCTAATTTTGTGGCTTTTTTTAATATATAGATACACGTTTTTGTTGGAAGTTAGACAAGCATATACTTCGAGAGAAGCGATTCAAATTCTTTTTTTATTTTTCATGACTTGACCTTAGGTCTGACCTAAGGTGTATGCTTAACTCATATTCAAGGAGATGGGGAGAAAACAGTTGAAACCGGAAATTACCATTAGCGAGTTCGCTAAACTCATGGGTGTATCCGTGCATCAAATTCGCTATTTCGAGGAAAAAGGCATATTGTATCCGTCCTACATGGACGAAAATCAATATCGGATGTATGGCATTCATGAGATTTATCGGCTTTCACATATTTTGTTGCTTCGAAAGGCGGGCTTGTCTGTACAAGCTATTCGGGATTGGAGTGACCAAGGGACGCCGGATGACATGAAAGAATTGCTCGAACAGTCGGTTTCCAAGATCGAGGAGGAGATGCACAAGCTTCGAAAATTAAGCGATTTGATCGGGAAGGTGCTGGACGAGAACGAGCGATATGGACAGAAGACACCTTCCTTTCAGGTGATTCAACGTGATTCGTTCGCTCTGTCTTCATGGTTCGAAACGGACATTGAGACCGAGCTAAATGCTCGCATGTTGACCGAGCAGCAGGATAAGTTGCCAACACTGTTCGAAACCGACATTCATTACATATACGAAGGCGGATCTCGTGTGATGTTGTGCACCCAAATGCAAGACACTCCAGGAGACATTGTGTTGCGAGCTGGCGAGTATTTATCATACCGTTTCTCGATCCAGGGGAAGAAGGGCTTGAGCAACATACCGCTCAATTCCAAGCCTTTGCGGATTGCCATAAACTGAATTTGACGGTACCCAAATTCTTGTGGAGAAGTCATACTTGTCGCTGTTTACACAAGAAAGCATACATTACGAACTGCTTGCTCGTATTGATTCAGTTGAAAGTGACGCTACGGAAAAGGGGAGAATCAGTGAGCATCCAGCCAACGATTCATATGGAACGAATTTATATGATTCGCGAAATATAGAATGAAAACGGGAAAGGAATGTCGATAAAAATGAAGAAAAAATGGGGGATTCCACTCTTAATCATCCTGCTGTTCTTTGGAGGAACGGGTGCATATATTTTAAAACAGAACAGTTTTGACATGATCGAACAAGCCGTAGAAATTAGCACGCCACAAGGCAAGCTGACGGGAGTGCTAATATTACCTGAGCACTATAGCAGCAAGCTTGGTTTGGTGTTGTTTATTCATGGAGATGGTGCAATTGATGCAACGCACGATGATGGATATAAACCGCTTTGGGAACGACTTGCTTCGCTGGGCTATGCTTCATTGTCGATGGACAAACGCGGAATTAGCGGATCAGAAGGTAACTGGCTGGACCAGACTATGGAAGATCGAGTGGAGGAAGCACAACAGGTGTTGGCCTGGGCGAGGCAGCAGCCAGAAATCGACGCGAATCGCATCGGCGTATGGGGCGCGAGCCAGGCAGGATGGGTTATTCCCAAACTGGCGGGCAAAGAACAGTTAGCCTTTAGTATTCTCGTCTCTCCAGCAATCAATTGGCTGACACAGGGGAATACAACACGCGTAGTCAAATGACAAAAGAAGGTCGATCCTCGCTTGAGATTGAGGAGCAGGTGAATGCAGATAACCGTATTAAGGATTTGCTAAAGGCAGGCGCTTCCTATGCTGAATATGTGAGTGCTGCGGGCCCTGACAATGTCATGTCCAAAGATCGGTGGAACTTCGTGAGCAAGAATTATCTTGCCGATGCTACCAACGATATTTACAATTTTAATTCGCCAGTCCTGCTCATGCTTGGAGATCATGATATTCATGTGGATATAAAGGAAACAGAAGAAGTATACAAGGAACACATATCTCCATCTGATCTGTTACATGTCAGAATGTTAAAGGCTACAGAGCATTCCATGCTCTCTACTGCGACAGCCGATTCGCCCACGCGTGCTTTGTTGATTAGCCTGTTTGCGCCGAGGGATATTACAGTCAAGGGATACATGGAGGAAATTACTCATTTCCTGCAATCCAATCATCTAACGAATGCGTTGCAGCCATAAAATCGGATAACATCCAGGTTGCCGGGGGGAAAGACATGCAAGTCAAGGTACCGTATGGAAGAATCATCGGCCTGGACCTGGCTAGAGCGATGGCCATTATAGGTATGATGATAGTCAATTATAAATTAGCTATGGAGGCTCAAAATGGAGAACCTCAATGGTTGAGGTTTGCAACAGAACTTTTCGAGGGTAGAGCTTCCGCGCTGTTCGTCATTCTTGCAGGCGTGGGTGTGTCCCTCATGGCGGCCCGTGCGAGAGCTTCTGGAGAAGTGAAACAGTTGAAGGCAATCCGAAGTACGCTATTTCGCAGGGCTGCATTTCTGTTCTTGGCCGGGATCGGGTTGCTAGTCATGGGCTGGAGCGCTGACATTCTTCACTATTATGCACTGTTCATTGCGCTATCGGCCTTGTTACTCCGATTATCAGACAAAACGATTTTCACATGGATGATACTAATTCTGATAACAACGGAAATTCAATTGATATATCTTGACTACAGTTACGGTTGGTCAGAAAATTATCATGAGTATGTTGGGCTCTGGACATGGTCCGGATTTGTACGAAATCTGCTGTTTAACGGGTTTCACCCCTTTTTCCGTGGTTTGGCTTCTTTCTGCTTGGATTGTGGATCGGGCGCAAGGATTGGCTGAAACAACAGGATAACAGAAACCGATTGCTTGGAATTACCATCGCTATTACGATAGTGGCGGAGCTCTTTTCACACCTTATCATTCGTGAACTTACGCCGGGTCTGGGGTCTGAAGCCACGCAATCGCTCTTTGGAACTAAACCGATGCCGCCCAATCTGATCTATTTCTGTTCGGCAGCCGCATCGGCGCTGTCCATAATGGTCCTGTGCATTAAAGTGGGTGAGCGATGGAAAGAGAGTAGATGGATGCAAGCATTAATCAGCACGGGCCAGCTGTCCCTTACCCATTACGTTGCTCACATTGTGCTTGGTCTTGTCCCGCTTCAATGGCTAGGACTGTTAGAGAATGGAAGTGTTGTATTTTCTACGATCTACGCTTTCCTTTTCTATGTTGCTATGATAATCGCATCGGTGTATTGGAAGAAACGTCATAATCGTGGGCCGCTGGAACTATTAATGCGAAGTTGGGAATGAAAACTATAGGGGCAACGGAATGTTCAAACCGAATGATTCTGCTTCCCTCGCTGAGTCAGTTGCGTTGTTTATAGACCCGCTGGTGTGTAATTCTCGTCTAGAAAAGATTGAACAGCTTGGAACGCTTGAACTCTATTTTTCTCGAGCAGAACCATGTGAGTTCCTTCTCCGATTTCCACCCAACGGCGATATGAGGCTCCGGTTAAGGAAGTAAAGAAATTTTGAGCCAAATCTAACGGTACATCAATATCCCACTCCGCATGAATGAGGAGTACAGGTACGGTGATATCTTTAGGTTCATAGAAGGCTTTGCCAACCGTCCAATATTCACGTATGTCTAGAATTGGCCCGTTGGTAGCGCGGATATGCTCAGGATGTACGGTCTTGCTATTAGGATCGGAAGCCAGTGTTGCTTCAACCCATTTCTCAAACCAACCGTCAGGGAGCAAGCTGTCACGTTTCCCTTCAGGAGCAGCACTTAACCAGCGTTCTTTAGTAGTACCTGGTGGAACAAGGCGATAAGAGCCAAGCGAGCCGCCAGTATCAATAGGGATTGGTTTATTGCTCAGCCACTGAGGAGCAATAAGGGTTAACTTGTTCACTTTGTTGTTATTAAGGCTTGTATATGCTCCAGCCATTGTGCCGCCCCAAGACATCCCAAGTACATTGACCTTCGATAGATTGCGGTGCTTCAGGACGAAGTCTACAGCCGAGCCAAAGTCACGAACTCCGGTTTCTGTACGGACAAGCGGAGGATTCTGATCGGCAGGTTGATCCATTTCTGGCGGTCTTGTGGATCCACCATAGCCACGAACATCCACCCCATAGACGTCATAGCCATGACTAGCGAGGTAATCAAGGAAGGTAAAACCGTCTAGCTCCACATCGTATAGGCTAGCAATTGGATACGTAGCACCATGGACCATGACGATCGTCTTCTCATTAGAGAAGGCAGTCATAGATGCAGGACGTTTATTAAGGACCGATAGCTCAATCCCCGGCGTATCGCTGGCAATGTTAAATTTCTCAGATACGATGGAGATAGATTTGTTGAATGTATCGTTAGACATCATATTTTCCCTCTCTTTCTTGTATTAGATAAAGTGCCAGTTGAAGCTTTTTTCGCTTCTAGTGACGTAACCGGCTGAGCTCTCTGGGAAATGCGTACTGAAATAAATAATTGGACGATCGGCGATGTATTCCAAAGCCCAGAGGCGCGAGATTCGAGCCTGCTCACCAAATTCACAGTACATAGAATTCCAATCTGGCCTCATGACTTGGAAGGGATGATGCATGATATCGGCCCCGAACAAAGCTTCTTCATCACCTGATGAAAGACGAATGGACATTTGTCCAATACTGTGACCTGGAGTCGGAATGAATGTAAATATATCTAGAAATTTTCCGCCTTCTGGACCAATTGTTTCCGTCATGCCAGCCTCAATGACAGGAAGTACACTCTCTTCTTAAACGTTGAAGTTCGCTTCATTTTCTTTGTTATGGCTCGCTTCGCTGGAGTAATACTCTTGTTCTTTAATAGGAAATACGTACGTTGCATTCGGGAATGTCGGTACCCATTTTCCGTCAACCAGCTTTGTATTCCAACCGACGTGATCCACATGCAAATGAGTTAGTAACACGTAATCGACTTCTTCTGGAGTAACATCTGCCTCTTGAAGTCGCTCGAGATAAGGTAGATGCAGATTAGCAAGGTCCGGATTCAGTGGCAGATTTTTATCATTACCTGTCGCTGTGTCAATAAGAATTGTATGCTGGGGTGTCTTCACGACCCAGGTGCCAATACTGACGATAAGTTGAGAGTTTTCATCAATCAAGCCCTCTGAGAAGGATTCTTTGTTCGCTTCCAAAAAAGAGGGATCCCATGTACCTGGAAAATAAATTTCAGGTGGAACGCCACTGATTACCATTTCCGTGACTCGGGTAACTGTAGTATCGCCTACGGTGTAAATCTTAGGAAGCTTAGTCATATGGTTCATCGCCTTCCTTTAAAATTTCGCTGTCAGCGAAAAAAATGAATGCGTAGGAGAAATAAAAGATGAATTCTATAGGCGCGGTCATTAGAAACACCCGCAAAAAACAGAAATTAACACTTAAAGAAGTAGCAAAGGCAGGATCCATTTCATTATCTTTTCTCAGCGAAATTGAACGGGACAAAGCGAATCCGTCGATCAGTGTTCTAAAAAGGATTGCCAATGCGTTGAATGTTAATTTTACTGATCTATTTGGAGAGAAAGAGCAAAGCATCGTTGTGAGAAAAAATGAACGTAAACCATTGGTACATTCTGAAGGCTCACGTATTACGTGGTATTCCCTTAGCGAGGGAAGTAGAAATAAGATGGGCCCCATATGGGGGTTCTTGAAGAGGGAGATAGTATTTATTACGATGCTAGGACGCCGCATAGCTATAAAAATGTATGGCGAGGAGAAACCCTGGTCATTGCCGTATCGACGCCTCCAACTTTTTAAGTTTTAATTAAAGCGCTTAATTTAATCGTCTCAATCATGCAATCCCGGACTATGCTCATTTGGAAGCTCCGGCATATACGGAAGCGGAAATCTTTGAGGAGGCATTGTAACTTTGAGTTCGCCACTATTGCAACTAGGTGATTGGCCATCTGTAATGCACCAGTTGATTCCAATTACAACTCTAGATTTATGTAGAAGTTAACTAACCAATGTTTGGTTGCTCACAAGAATATAATGATTTGATTTGGTGAAACATAATTCGGTAAAACGACATCGTATTAGGAGGAGAATTGAAGATGGGCATTTTGAGTGGCAATCCCAAAAATGAACCGCTGCATTATGGAGAAATTTTTAGTGTATGGCTATGCTCCATGGTTGCCAAAGGAGCCATTTCCTGTTATCAAGCATTCTTGAATCATGCAGGTGACAAGGATCTTAAGAAACTTCTGGATGATCTTCTGGATCAAGCCAAACTTGAAATTAAAGAATGTGATACCCTGTTGACCGAAAATGGCATTGCACCTGCCCCAATGTTGCCAGAACGACCTCCGGTGAAATTAGATGATATTCCGGCTGGCGCTAGATTCACGGATCCTGAAATTGCAGCCAAACTGGCAGCCGATACTTCATTAGGGTTAGTTGCAGCGAGTCAAGTCATTGGACAGTCTATCCGAGAAGATATCGGTGCATTATTTGCCAAATATCATGTAACCAAGACGGCTCTAGGCGTTAGAATACTGCAAATGAACAAAGAGAAAGGATGGCTAGTGCCTCCACCTCTTCAAATCAAAAGACCCGAATCTGACGAAACATAAGCAAAAATATGTTTTACTAAATGATTAGATTGTATTTAGAGACCAAGAATGGAGGTACTGCCTCTCCATTCTTGGTCTTTTTGTTATAATCCCTTGTTTAAAATCATTTGAGAAGGTTAAATACATTTTGAAATTGATCAACTACTTAATGGAGGGATTCATATGTTTCGACACCAGAAAGAGTTACAATTTGAGGTAAAAGTAGATCGCCCGGATCCCGTATTTGCACGCCAAGTCCAAGAGGTGTTAGGTGGACAGTTCGGGGAAATGACCGTTATGATGCAGTATCTTTTTCAAGGATTTAATTGTAGGGGCGAAGAAAAATACAAAGATATGCTCATGGATATCGGTACGGAAGAGATCGGCCATGTCGAAATGCTCTGCGCATTGATTAGCCAATTGCTGGATGGGGCAACACCTGCTGAGCAACAAAAAGCAGCTGAAGATCCGGTTACAGCAGCCATAATGGGCGGTATCAATCCCCAACACTTACTTGTAAGCGGTCTGGGTGGTTTACCTACTAACTCTAACGGTGTACCTTGGAACGGTTCATACATCGTGGCAAGTGGTAACCTTCTTGCAGATATGCGATCCAACCTGCATGCCGAAAGTCAGGGTCGACTTCAAGTGGCTAGACTCTATCATATGACTACCGATGAAGGTGTCCGTGCAACTTTCCGTAAAATGTTGGCACGTGACCGTTACCATCAATATCAATGGATGGCCGCGATCCAAGAACTGGAGGAGAAGAACGGAGTCGTTGTACCGGCTTCATTCCCACCTGAGGCAGAACAGGAATCCCAACCTGAAGCTTATGAGTTCTGGAATCTCTCTGAGGGAACTGAGTCAGGTGAAGGTTTATGGGCCAAAGGGAGTGCACCAGATGGAACCGGAGACTTCGTGTATATCTCCAATCCTGTACCAAAAGGACAAATTTACGAGCCTGTCATCCCGGCGACAGAACTTCACCATGATTTGAATGGAAAAACTTCTGATAAATAATAGTGTAACAGCTTTAAAATAGAGTAATTTCACGTTGTACCCAATAACTAAAATAGAGAAAAAACCTTAGAGATATTGCACATGCAGTATACTCTAAGGTTTTTGCTTTTTTTTAAGTATACTTATGATTTCAGAAATATTCTGAACGGTCAGGGACTCTTTGGGAGTTGCGATAATTGTTAATTATAATCCTACGAGGAAGTTTAATTAACGTACTTTCCATAATCCGGGATGGCTAGTTGATCAAATTCATTAACCAATTTTTCCAGACTTACTGTCAGCAATTCACCAGATATCGGCAACCCATGACCGGTTATAGCGCTGATTGGCTTTAATTCCTTGAGTTTAATAACAGATTCCTTTGCAGCTTTCCAATCTGTTGTTAAATAGCGAGGAGGGCCACTGATCTCCAACTCCTGGGTGATTACTCTATACATATACTCTTGCTTCACAGTAGTGAACGCATCACCTGCAATTAATGCTCCGTCCCGCTTCCGGAAATACGAAACATGACCCGGAGAATGTCCTGGGGTATGAATCCATGTAAACCCTGGCATGTGAGGGACAGTTCCGTCAGAAGGTAACGCATTTATGCTGCTCCCAAGGTTTATCGGATCATTTGGGAATGAACCGGACATCTTTGCTACTAAACCCCCTTCAACTGTAGGGTCTGGTTCAGGGTAGGCCTTTCCCGTAGGGGATGGCATCTCGAGTGGATGTGCATAAACGGGAACTCCCCACTTCTTGACAAGTTCTATTAACCCGCCGACATGATCAAAGTGTCCATGGGTCAAAATGACGGCTTGGGGTTTGCTATTTACACCAAAACGCTCCTCAATAACAGAGATAATTTCATCTGATGACTTTGGCATTCCGGCATCAACTAAAACGAACTCGTCAGATTCAGGGTAACCCACTAAACAGATGTTGACGATTTGAATAGTGCAGCAAAATAAATCGGGCAATACTTCAATGTCAACCCCATTTCCCATTGAAGTTAGAGGAACAGATTTGTAATCAGTTCCGTAATTCATTTCTTGTTTCATTGGGCGCATCCTCCTCAAGGTGATTGAGTAACCTTGCGGTAGTTTTCCCCAAAAGGCTGATTTCCAACAAATAAGGGCATCAAAATAATGACTACAGATCCATTATCATTCATGGAATAATGTCTTGGTTTTGGGGAGAACTTATTCTCATCACAATCAAAGGAGGTTGCTCTTATGAAAAAACAATTAACAACTGCTGTAGTTTCAGTATTATTGATGGCTACTCTAGCTGTTCCTGCATCTGCTCACGATGTGCAAGAAGCTGCTGTTGATGGAAGAGACAATAACACATACCATTACAACAGCAACAACTATAACCCAAATACCGTAAGAGCAAATTCTACAGATGACGGTAAACGTATGGACTGGGGATGGCTAGGTTTGCTTGGATTATTAGGTTTAGCTGGAATGCGTAAAAGAGTACCTGACCATTCAGATCGTTAATTGGTAATTCACTTCAAGTACAATAAGTTTAAAATCCGTATGTAATAAAATGGTTAAACAGATGAATGATCTGTTTAACAAAAAGAGCCCCATCAGAAATGGTCAAGACCCCATTTAGTAGACATTATAAAAAGACCCTAGGCTGCAAACTGGCGTCGGTACTCTACCGGCGTCAGTTTTTTTAGTTTCCGTTGTGGCCGTTTTCGGTTGTAAAAACGGATATATTTTTCGATTTTGCTTTGTGCTTCGCTAAGCGTTCGGATATGATAAGGATAGAGTCCTTCCGTTTTGAGATGCGAGAAGAAACTCTCCATCGAGGCATTGTCATAACAATTTCCTCGGCGAGACATGCTGATTCGGGCGCCAACCTTTGGCAGCATGTCGTGGTAAGCATGAGACGTGTACTGGAATCCTTGGTCGCTATGAACGACCAGTCCGGTCACGTCTTTTTGCTTCGCAAACGCCTTGCTGAATGTGCGAAGCACCAGTTCATTGTCGTTGCGTTCGCCTATTTCGTAAGCCACAATTTCGTTATTAAACAGATCCTTTATGGCTGAAAGATATATCCAGCGCTCTCCCACACGATACTGGGTAATGTCCGTTACCCATTTCTGATTCGGTTTTTCTGCACTGAAATCTCGCTTCAAGAGGTTCTCTGCTACACGCTGCGCAGGTGTATACGAGCTGCTGGAGCGCCGTTTACGACGGATTCGAGATTGAATACCGAGCATTTGCATCAGGCGGAGCACCTTTTTGTGGTTCATCCAAATCCCCTGATCTTGCCAAAGGAACAACTGGAGCTGCCGATAACCATATTTGCCTTCATATCGTTGATACGTTTGAAGCACTTGTTTCTTCGCCTTTGCGTCGCGATCGAATCGTTTACGTTTTACATAGGCATAAAATCCACTCCGTGACACGCCAAACACATCACAAAGTTTCTGGATATCACCGTATGCCGCTACTTTTTCTATGATCTGAAATCTTTCTTGTTTGCTTCCTCCTTCCAGATGACCAAGCACTTTTTTAGCAACTCATTCTCCCGTTTCAGTTTTTGTACAAAGCGGTCTTGATCCAAGTATTCTTTACGTCGACCTCGCTGATCCATCAGTCCAAACTCACCTTGTTCCCGATATTTTCGCATCCAGCGCTTCATTCGTCCTGGATCATGAATCCCCAGATGTTCATTAATCTTTCGATAAGTCCACCCCTCAACCGTATGCAAACGAATAGCCTCATTTTTTATCTTCTCCGAATACGTTTTAAACTTTTGTCCCTTAATCGCCATAAAAAAATACACCCCCTAGAATTTCATCGGCTAAACCCAGGGGTTTTTCCAATGTCTATTCTAAGGGGTGCACTTCAAAAACGAATGGGGCCTTTTTGGAGAATAGAGAAGGAGTCGAGCCTTTCAAAACCTCAGATGTTGTTTTCTGATCATTAAATTAAATGAATCATATTAAGTTTTCCCTTTTTAATCTAATGCTTAAATAGCACCCGTCGGCCAGTGTTCTATGGTTCACTTTTAGCCTAACTTGCATAAAAATGGCGAGGATCTAAAGTAACAAGTTTCATTAGGAATACACGAAAGCCCGGTTGAGTCTCGACCGGCGTTAGACCTCGTTACATAGGAGACTACGATGGTGCAAGTGTGTACAGTGGAGCAATACAAGACTAACTAACTTATCGTCGCTGAAC
This sequence comes from Paenibacillus sp. 1A_MP2, assembly GCF_052244825.1. Classification (NCBI taxonomy): domain Bacteria; kingdom Bacillati; phylum Bacillota; class Bacilli; order Caryophanales; family Paenibacillaceae; genus Paenibacillus; species Paenibacillus sp. 1A_MP2. Next base: position 3,770,619 of record NZ_JBQQCS010000001.1, read on the forward strand.
AGCCAGCTTAACGGCAAGTCCAGCGAGTACACCGGACATAATCCAGCGCTGTGCCTTAAGCCATGTCGGGCGCTTACCGAACCAACTGGCGATCTTGCTTGCTGTAAGAACAATAAGGAGGTTCACTGTTAAACTGATTAGAATTTGCGTTATGCCCAGAATTGCACCTTGTGCAAGTAACGAGCCTTTTTCAGGATTCTGAAACTGAGGTAAAAGTGAAATATACAATACCGCTATTTTGGGATTTAGCAAATTGGTTATGAAGCCCATCAGAAATAATTTTTTGGGCTTCTCCATTGGGAGAGCAGCCGGTTCCAGTATAGTCGTAGAGCCAGGCTTAATCATCTTCCATGCGAGCCAAAACAAATATGCCGCTCCCGCCCACTTCATTGCCGTATAGATAATCGGAACGGTATTGAATATGGCGATTAGCCCCAGCATAGATGCAATGAGGTAGACGCCAAATCCCAGCATAACCCCCAACAAAGAAATAATGCCGGCCTTACGCCCTTGCGCAATGGAACGTGAGATCAGGTAAATCATATTAGGGCCGGGAGAACAGACCATCCCCAGTGATACAACTCCAAAAGCAATTAATGTTCCTAGACTAATCAATCCCTTGTGCCTCCCTATAGAAGCTATAATGTCTAAGGTAGGTTATCATAATTACAAGATGAATGTATACCATTAAGTATTACACAACTGAGGAAATTTAGCGGAGATATAGACTAAACAAAAGGGAAAAACGTTCCAACTTCACTCACTTTGTGAATATAACGTTACCTGAAAGATCCACAATGATTATTTTTGAAGGGATGTATAAATTGTCGAGGGACAAAATCATAACCCATTGAAGTCGCTATTTTAGTGGCTTTTTTGTTTTATCGGTACAAGCTCGTGTCCCGAGCCATGGACAAGAACTTGTACCGATTACCAGAATGGGCAAGAACATGTTCCTACTACCGCTTGGACGTATATCTAATCTGTATTCTACCCATTAATTGATTAAGCTAACGGGCAGGTTAGTTGTATGGGTGATAGAATAAAGTGAATAAAATACTTTTTTATATGATGTAACAAAGGATACCTGTACTTTAATTTATTTTGGAAGTGAGGCTGGATGTGATATGCATGAACCAATCAGAGTTTATAACACGGCAGTTGAAGCTCTTCTTGAAGTGATTGGAGGCAAGTGGAAGCCGGTTATTTTATTCCATCTTACCTTTGGTAAAAAACGGAACGGGGAATTGATGAAGCTGATACCTGCCATTACACAGAAGATGTTGACACAGCAACTGAATGAATTGACGGAGGCAGGGATTATCTTACGTATTTCCCATAACCAAGTTCCGCCAAAAGTGGAGTATGAGTTAACGGAATATGGGTGGAGTCTTAAAGAGATTCTTCATCTGATGTGCAAATGGGGGACGCGCATGTAGAAAAGGTTTATGGTGATCGAGGGATAATCCTGTTCAAGCCACCGACTTCTATCCTTTGAAGAACATAATTAAGCCAATTCCTGATAACTAGGAATTGGCTTATTAGTCATTATAATTTTTAAGGGATGATCTTGCGCTCACGAAGGTCTTTAAATATATTCATAAACATACTTTCAGTTTCAACGAATTCGTAAAATCCGAAACGACGAGCTTTGGAACCATCTGCGAAGAAGTCATAGTCCCAAGAGAAGACGAAGTCACCGAATGCCCAAGAAGAGACAGCTTCATAGGGAGTATTCATTAAATCATATTTTTCAATCATCGAATTCCAAAGTGGTTCTTTATCTGCCATCGTTGTTGCAAGTGAGAGGGGGAGTGGAGGTGCCGTTTCCAATTCAAAAAAAGCAGCGATTTTGGGCCAAAGTTCATTCCAGCGAAACAGATCGCCGTTGGTAATATTGAACGCCTGGTTGGCACAGCGCGGATCGGTTGCCGCCCAGACTGTCGCACGAGCGAGTAGTGATGCATCTGTCATTTCAAGAAGGGAATCAAAAGCTCCCGGTCTGCCCGGAAAGCGAAGCGCTAAGCCAAGCTCCTTAGAGATAGAAGCATATATTCCAATTACCATAGCTAAGTTCATTGGATTACCCAGAGCAAATCCACATACAACAGACGGGCGCAGGGCTGACCAGGTCCAGTTGCTTTTGGGCTGCCGATTTTCGAGAAACTGCTGCTGATCGACATTGAATTCAGGAGGCATATGATGAGCATCGGTTTCTCTTGCGGGTGTTTTAAATGGTCCCAGATGTGCACCGTAAACCTTATAGCCCTGCATTAGACTGATATGTTGAAGGTTTGGTGCGATCGGTTCGATGGTATTTACCACATTGACAAGCATCGCAAGGTTGGGCTGTACCAATTCCGCCCAGGTTGGACGATCCTGATAAGCGGCATAAAAAATATGAGTAACCGACGTTAGATCAGACAGTTTCGCCTTGGTATCTGCTTCGCTTAGTAAATCGGCCGATATATAACGTAGTCTAGGAGTATCTTTCCCTCCACGACGCGATACACCAATAATATTCCATTCCGGGAGGGTCATGAGATAATCAATAAGATTTCCTCCAATAACACCTGCAGCACCTATGACAAGTGCAGTGTAATGGGGAATAGATTGTTCGGTTTTCAATGGACATTTCTCCTTTCTCTTCTGCTCATTATTGTGGCTGAGAACAAGAGAGATGAGAAGTACGCACCTCAAAGTGATATAGGAACTTAAAAGTAATATATGTGCAGGTAGTAGGTGCTGGAGCGTGTGATGAACATCCTTAATATCAACCGTTCGCCATACTTTTTGAAGTATATGGGAAGTCATCGCCGGGCGGATATCATTTTATGAAACCTCTCGTCTAATAACATTATTTCCGCTTTTTGGCTGATGGCGTGGTTCCCAAGTTTTACATCAATTATGAAATCATTGCTCAGCATCTGGCGGTAACGGGAAATAATATCGTTGTCAGGCAATTCTCCCATTTCCTTCGTTTCGGGAGGGATTACGGGAATGCCGGCTTGCTCTACCAGATGAATGTTTTGTTTAATACCTGCGGCAATCTTGCTTAGAGTGCTTACACTTCTTGCTGTATCTATATCCACCATTCCGTCATTCGTATAGAAATGCTTGTTGACGATTGCTAACGCAGTATGCGAAATATGGAATGCTTGAATGTCTTTTTGGATTTCATAATGCAAATCCACGGATTCAAATATTTTGGCAAGCTCTTTTACTCTTTCTGTCGTCAGTCCATTTATTTCACCAAAAATGGTTCCTTGATGTTTTTCGGAACCAAATTGGGCGTATAGAACATCTTCTTTGATGTCACCACCGGCGCCCGGGAATCCCGGAAGTAAGCGATCTCCCACGATTTCAAGCCAAGAGTCATATCCAATGGTGTTGGTCAAGGTGACGATGGTCTTGCTCCGATTATGCTTGATCGCAGACAGGGCAGATTCGGCCTGATCATACCGGACTGGGACCAAAATGAAATCATAAATGTCGTCGTTATCAAGCTTTTCTATCGTCTTGATCGATATTTGCTTTATCGTTCCATTATCGTTGTATTTCAGTCCGTCCCTTTTCAGAGCCTCCAGTCTTTTTCCTCGTGCCAGTATAGTGACGTCCAGTCCCGACTGTGCGAATCGGAGTGCATATACACTGCCAATCACGCCGGCTCCAAATATCAAAAGTCTATGTGGTCTGGTGTTCAATAGGATCCTTCCTTTCAAAGAATTATTCACAGATTGTTTAAGCAACACGTGTTTGATAAGATAATAATATCGTATGCTTATGATTTCAACCGGCAGAGTTAGAGGAAAGTTGCATAGGCAACACATTGTGATAATTGATGTTTAATGAGGAGATATAGAAATGGTAAATCAGGAAGATCCGAGGGTGCTGCGTACACGATAGTTAATTAGAACGGCGTTCAGAGATTTGTTGCGGAGAAGGGGATTTGATGCAATCACCATCAAAGATATCGCACAGGAAGCAACCATTAACCGCGCCACCTTTTATGCCCACTTTGAAGATAAATATGCTTTGCTTGATGAAGTCACAGAACAGGCTTTTCATGAGATGATTCCTGAGCATGTGGCGAATGCACAGGAGTTTACGGATGAAATATGTGACCAGTTGATCTTGCTGACGTACCAATACATCGTAGATTTTTATCGGATTTGCAGAATAGATTCCAATTCGATGGCTAAGCTTGTCGATGAAAAAATAAAGAATATGCTGCAGCAAACCATAGAAAGCATTTTTCTGAAAGGGGATACCCACCATGGAGCGGACAGGCATCATATAAAAATCGCGGCGGCCATGACAGGTTCAGCGATCTATGGTGCTGCGCATTATTGGTTAAATGTCGAGGAAAAGGATCGAACCGATGTGCTTGTAGACATTGTTCGTCCCTATGTAATGAATGGTCTGGACTGTATCGCAATGGCGATGACTACAGATGAAAAACGAGACTGTTCAGATAGGAACGATGGAGTATCATAAGTTACACACTTCGTTGCTGCGAAAGTTGAGTTACAAGAACCAAACGAGATAAGATTACGAATGAAAACAGAGAGCGAGTATAGACCCCTTACTGATTCGATGGTTTTCTCGTTCTTCTTCAGGCTTGTACAAATTATGTACGCATATGGTTGTAATGGGCGCGCTGATCCTATGACTATGATTTGAATGAATTAAGGAGGTAGCTTGTGATAATAAATAAACATTGGGGAAAGTATTTAATTCTACTTGCTGTTATATTGCCAATCTCAATCGTTGTTATTTTTACGCTCCCGTATGATAAACGCTATATTTCAGTAGCTATATTTCCATTACTATTCTGGATAATTTACTATTTATGGATAGCAATAGAGAGAAGAAAAGATAGATAGAACAACTATCTTAGATAGCGAGGAGAACCAGTTTAAATATTGGGAGGTGTCGAGGGACAAGAACTTGTACCGATTCCCGGAATGGACAAGAACATAGTCCGAATGCCGACTTAGATAACCAAGGAATTCTAATGTTTAGAGGGATACCCGGTGCTTTACATCAGTTTTCTGTTAACTTAGCAGTATAGATAAGGCTAACGGGATAAGATAGATAAATAAAATCAAGAAGGCAGCTGACGAACGGAATCGGCTGCTTTTATTCAACTTACGGGCGGGCAGTTTAGCGCGTTCCTATAGAAATTAAATCAAGAACAATGGACATGCACTCTGAAAATTCAGTCTTTAGTATGAGGTGAACGATGAGGAAGTCCGTATAATTAGGAATTGAAAGGAGAGTCATATCTTACTCGAAATGGGAATATTTTCGGACAAATTGGAGGTTGAAAAGATTGGAGAGGCACGAAAAAAACATGAATGTACCAAGCATGTTTCGCAATCGGTTCCTGCAGACGATTTTATTATCAAGCGTGCTCCTGCAGGTTGGCATTTGGGTACGTAATTTCGCTATTCTCCTGTACGTTGCGGATAGAACAAACAATGATCCATACGCCATTTCGCTAATCAGCGTAGCCGAATTCGCACCAATTTTTGTTTTTTCGTTCATCGGAGGTACATTTGCCGACCGCTGGCGGCCGAAGCGAACGATGATCTGGTGCGATTTATTATCTGCAGTATCGGTATTTGTAGTACTTCTGACCATACATTACGGTTCTTGGCACTCCGTTTACCTTGTCGCATTCATCTCGGCTATTCTTTCGCAGTTCTCTCAACCTTCAAGTATGCGTTTGTTTAAATATCATGTGCCCGAAGAACAGCTTCAGCAAGGGATGGCTCTATTCCAATCGCTGATGGCCATCTTCATGGTGCTTGGTCCGATGCTCGGAACCTTCGTTTACAGCACGTTTGGGCTTGAAATATCGATCGCTGTCATGGGCTTGGTTTTTCTGCTCTCTGCACTCGTTCTTATTCGTCTGCCAGAAGATCATATGCAAGCTCAAACCGTTGCTGTAAAAGGGCAGTTTCGTAAAGAATTCATTGAAGGCTTCCGCTATGTTTGGCAAAGCCTAGTACTGCGGATGCTCGGACTGGCGTTTATTCTCGCGGGACTGGCTGTTGGCGTAGCCCAAGCGCTCAACCTGTTTATCGTAACGGAACGGCTGGGCAGAAGCGAGGAGTTCTTGCAATATCTGCTAATGGTGAATGGTGCAGCTATGCTGATTGGTGGCGGAATCGTAGCCGTCTTCGCCAAGCGGGTTCCGCCGCAGGTTCTTCTTGCGATAGGTATGATCGCAGGCGGAGTCTGCACAGCCATTGTAGGGTATTCGACAAGCGTTCCGCTCACCCTGACCGTTCAATTTCTGAATGGACTTGTTTTCCCTTGCATTCATATTGGGATCAGCACAATGATTCTGAAATGGTCAGAGGCTTCGATTGTCGGCCGGGTGAATGGGGTTCTGAATCCGATGTTCGTTGGCATGATGGTCGTTTCCATGTCTTTCGCTGGCGCGTTAAAGGGCGCCTTTTCGCTCAGTACGATCTATGGTGGCGCAGGATTATTATTTCTTCTTGGCGCACTGGTCATGGTTCCGATCATGAACCAAAAAGCGCCGAATAACTCACATATTGCACAAGAGACATAAGTTGGCGATATCTATAAGGTTTTAACGAAGAAGAATCGGCCATGAAAAAGTGGTCGGTTTTTCCTCAATGTATACCAGATCGGATACTTCAACAGCAGTCCAGGTACCGAATACCATGAAGACGAGGCATACCTGCCGTTTGCCAAAACGCCGACCGCCATTACGATTAAACCATATACAATGACAGTGAATAAGGATTGGACCGTGATTTTAGACAGCAAGGGCCAACCAGTCAAAAACTATCATAAAGATCTTGAAATAACGATCCCGGTCGTTCAATAACAAGCTGTGCCCGTTAACGCAATGGGGTTGAATAGAAAAGAAGCGATTCTCCCCAAGTAAACGGTACCCTATAGAGTAGACATATGCAAAATGTCTCTCTATGGGGTATTTTTATATATACTGTGAAAGAGACAGGGATGTGGAGACAAATTATAACCAAGAACAAGGTTGATACTGGATCTATGATGTTACATTTGCCAAAGATATTGTAGAATTAGGTGCAGCTTTACGTGATAAGAGGTTGGAAGAACCCTATTACCCCGAAAATAATTTTTCACCAAGTGATGCGTCTGTAAGCCTGAACAGATTGTGGTCAGGCTAGCGTCTTTAGGCGGAATTTGGCAACAGGGGGTTATACCATGATGGGGGAAGGCGATGCTGATATCACCACATAAATAATTTCACTTTTATTGTTAACCATACAGGTGAAGAGGATCGCATGCCGAAAGACCAATTTTCCATACTTTCTTGAAGGGGGATATCTGTTTTGGATGAGCAGTTTCTTGATTTATTGGCCGAGAAATATGATACGGAAGAAAAAGTCATAACAGAGATCATCAACCTTGAAGCGATCTCCAATCTTCCCAAGGGAACTGAGCATTATGTCAGCGATTTGCATGGGGAGTTTCATGCTTTTCAGCATGTACTCAGAAACGGTTCGGGTAATGTAAAGGAGAAAATCAAGGATTTATTCCGTGAGGTTTGGACAGATGATGAAATCAATGATTTTGCGGCTTTAGTTTATTATCCGGAAGAAAAAATACAGTTGGTTAAAGCAGACCTGTGTAATAAACAAGCCTTGAACCAGTGGCATAGACAAACGATTGAACAAATGCTTAAGCTCGTTTCTTATGCCTCTTCCAAATATACGCGCTCGAAATTGCGTAAAGCTCTGCCGGAGCAGTTTATCTATGTTGTAGAAGAGCTTCTATACAAAACGGATTTGACCAACAATAAGGATCCTTATTATGAGGAAATATACCGGCAAATTATCTCCTTGGGCCAGGCGGACAAGCTCATTATCGGTCTAGCTTATACGACCCAGCGCCTAGTGGTTGACCATCTTCATGTGGTTGGAGATATCTATGACCGGGGGCCGGACCCGATAAAATTATGGACACGCTAATCAACTATCATTCTGTAGACATTCAGTGGGGGAACCATGATGTCCTGTGGATCGGCGCCTATGCGGGTTCCCTGGTCTGCCTTGCGAATATTATCCGGATCGGCGCCAGATATGACAATCTGGACATCATCGAAGACGTATACGGAATCAATCTTCGCCCACTGCTAAACTTGGCGGAGAAATACTATGATGACAATCCGGCCTTCAGACCCAAGCTGCAGTCAGACCATAACGGTTCGGAGCAGGAAATCCTGCAGATTACTAAAATTCATCAAGCTATTGCCATGATCCAGTTTAAGCTTGAAATCCCGATTATCAAGAGACGCCCATACTTTAATATGTCTGAAAGACTTCTGCTGGAGCAGATTGATTACGACAAAAATGAAATCAAAATCGGCGGAAAAACGTACCCGCTGGAAAACACCTGTTTCAGAGCCGTGAATCCGCAGCAGCCTGAACAATTGCTGGAGGAAGAACAGGAGGTGATGGAAAAGCTGCTGTTTTCCGTGCAGCATTCCGAAAAGCTGGCCAAACATATGAATTTTCTTATGAAAAAGGGCAGCCTTTATTTAAAATACAACGGGAATTTGTTAATCCACGGCTGTATTCCTTTGGATGAAGAAGGAAACATGGAAGAAATGCAGATTGAAGACAAGACGTATTCGGGCCGTCAGCTGCTCGATGTTTTTGAATATTACTTACGTTACTCCTTTGCGCATCCGGAAGAGACAGATGATCTAGCGACGGATATGGTATGGTATATCTGGACAGGGGAATGTTCCTCGCTCTTTGGAAAGAGAGAAATGACCACTTTTGAACGGTACTTTATCCAGGATAAAGAAACCCATAAGGAGAGAAAGAACCCTTACTACTATTTACGTGAAAATGAGGAGATCTGCCGGAAAATCCTGCAAGAGTTTGATTTGAATCCGGATCATGGACATGTCATTAACGGTCACACGCCAGTTAAAGAAACTCGTGGAGAGAACCCCATTAAAGCCAACGGGAAAATGATTGTCATTGACGGCGGTTTTTCCAAGGCCTATCAATCTACAACGGGTATCGCCGGATATACTTTGTTGTTTAATTCCTTTGGCATGCAGCTCGTCGCCCATCAGAAATTTAATTCAAAAGAAGATGTGTTATGCAACGGAACGGACGTAATGTCTGTAAAAAGACTGGTGGATAAAGAACTGGAACGGAAGCTGGTGAGGGAAACCAATGTAGGGGAGAAGCTGCTGCAGAAAATTTCAAATTTGAAGGACCTCCTGGAATATCGCTACATGAAATAAAAAAATACTGAAAGTACTAAAAGCCCCCACCCCAGGGAGGCTTTTAAGTTCTACTTAAAAAAATGTCTGCAAATACGATTATTGTTCTGGAAGGCCTCTTCCATTTCGGTCGAGAACCGGCAGCCTTCAGATCAATTTTTCCGCTATGGGAAGGTTGAGTTATTCATAATATCCTTCAGTAGATTTTCTCAGGCTTCCAAATTGATCCGCATCATGCCCGAACCACACTTGGGAATTCGTTCGGGCAGCCAAAGTGCGAATTCTCTCCACTGTGTTTCGGTACCCGATCAAATCATAGATTATACCAGGTGGCTTGACCGGAGGACCAAAACTTTCCGCAGTATAGATGGCATCGGAAGCTAGAATGATTCCGCCGGTTTCTGGCATTTCGATCTGGAGACCTAACATTCCCCAGGCATGACCGCTTCCGAAATTTAAGATTTTGATACCATCCACCAGATCCAGATTGTCTTCTCCCGGTTTGATCGTTTTCCACTGCAGCTGGTTTTTGATCCATGCATCAATATCAGCCCACACATAGGCTCCTTCTTTTCATTGCAGGCGTAGGTCTGCAGTGCTCCGTTAAATTCATCTTCATGAACGATAATCGTCGCATTCGTGAACAATTCGAGGCATCCTGCATGGTCCAGATGCAAGTGGGAGGCAACGACATACTTGATTTCCTCGGGTCTAACCTTAAGCTGCTCCAGCCGGTTATGCAGGTAACATTCCTCACTTGCTACCCATGGAGACGACAGTTGGGTCGACTGTGCCCAGCGCCCTTGAGCGCCCATCGAGTTTGGGTTGCACGCGGTATCAAACAAAATTTTCCCCTCAGGATGATCAATCAATACCGTATAAATTGGAAATTCAACAAATTGTGTCTGGGCATTCGGATTATTAATGGTTGCTGGATTATGCATGGAGATGATCCAATTTTTATCCATGCTCATTCGACCGTTATCCAATACATATAGCTTGGGACGCGTTTTAATAATATTTGTCATGTTATTTACCTACCTTCGAAGTAATCCAGTACAAGGCAACCCCTTCCAAGAGCAAAACTTCTTAGACACCCGAGTTCACCCTTAAGGACTGTGTTTGCTATAGCAAATCTAGCTCAAGCTGCTCCGTGCTGGTATAGACATACAGTAATGCAAAAAATAAAATGATATAAGTAGGCACTTTAAAGTGTCCTGGGAACTTCATAGTGCATAGGAGGGGAACATTTTGGCACATTCATCAAAAACAACTAAACAATCTGATATTTCGTTATCCAATTGCGGCTATAGCAAAGTTCTTGACATTATCTCTGACAAGTGGACTGCACTTGTTATGTATGCCATGGAGAACGGTAAAATCAGATATGGAGAAATGCTGCGGAGGGTTGAGGGAATATCTAAAAAAATGCTTACCCAAACGGTGCGCAAGCTGGAGCGTGATGGTTTGGTTCAACGACATATTACTCCTACAGTACCTTTAATTGTCGAGTATTCACTAACCATATTAGGGGAAACCTTGCTTCAGCCGATGAAAGAGCTAAGGCAGTGGGGAAGAGAACATTACACTCAAGTTGTAGAGGCGCGAGTTCAGTATGACTCTGCTAATACTAAGGGTTCACATGAAGCCGACAGCATAAATGGATGAACTAATACTTTATTTTATTTGAACACAAGGAAAAAATCCTTTTACAATCATTGTCAGTACGTTATAATACAATCACCAGATGGATTACCCGACAAAAGAAGTTAAATATTGTAATTAATTAGTGATGTCCACCATGTAAATTTAGGTTGGATTATCTCCTTTTCACAGTCATGTAGTCACCCTCGGCTCGTCATAGTCTTGAGCCGCTTATTACATAATTGATATCGGAGGTATGGTTATGGTCAAGAAGAAAATTTCCACAGCCCTCAGCGCAGCTTTAATCGTTTCTATGCTGGCTACTGGCGTGATAGTCGCTATCCAAGGTAAAACAACGTTAGAGGTAGCGAAGACAGCAGGGGATAAAAAGGTTGAAGTTATTAAATGAAGAAGCTAGGTGCGACTCTAGTAGTCCCAATTAGGGGGATTCGAAGCACCTGATGCGAAAGGCACAGAAGATGATAAAGGCAACTGTCACGGGACAAGAGCATATTCCAATTGAAGTCGCTAATTTAGCGGCTTTTTTTTGTTTTATCGGTACAAGTTCGTGTTTCAAGCCAAGGACAAGAACAAGAACAAGAACATATTCCCATTACCGATTAGGCGTATATCTAATCGGTATTTTGTCGTATTTTCATTATGCTAACGGGTAGGATAATTCCAATTGTGGTGCTATAATTTCATTCAGTTAACGGCGATTTTGTAGGGGAACAGAAATGTTTGCGGTAGTCGCGCACTTTGATCAGAAAACTACACAACTACTTAAATTATGAATGAAAGAAGGTATAGAAGATGCTACGAGAAATTAAAGAGCAATTCACTGAAGAGATTCTTACTGAAGCAATAAAGCGATATGACATTAATAATGACACCGTTCGTTTATTGGGCGGTTATGAAAGCTTTGTTTATGAATACCAGAAAAACAATGCGTTTTTCATATTAAAAATCTCACATACAATTAGAAGATCAAGAAATAATATACGGGGTGAAATTGAATTTTTAAATTTTTTGTCGAATAAGGGACTGGCAGTTTCAAATGCTGTTCCATCGACCAGGGGTAATATGGTTGAAGAAATTGCTGCAGAAAATGGGTCGTTCCTAGCCATTTCATACGAAATGTCTCTTGGAAAAGAAGTGTCAGATGCAGATTGGAATGAATCGCTTTACGAAAAATGGGGCGAATTTCTGGGAAAATCCATCATGCGACTAAAGGTTATGAATGGAGTAATCCGGCGTTTAAACGACAAGCCTGGGACCAGGAAGTTCAATTAAAGGCGGAGAAATACCTGCAACCTGATGATGTAATGATTTCAATTCTAAAAGAAAGATTAACAAAACTTACTTCTCTGCCCAAGTCCAAAGATACATACGGTTTGACTCATACTGATTTTCATCAAAGTAATTTTTATCTGCATAACGGAGACATTTATTTGTTCGATTTTGATGATTGCGGTTATACGTATTTCGTAAACGATATTGGGATTACATTGTATTATGCACTTTCTTATCCGTTTAAGGAATTTGAAAATAAAACGGAATATTATAAATTGTTTTTCCGCCATTTTATGAAAGGATATCTGAAGGGAAATACAATCCAAGAAGAAGAAATAGTATATTTACAAGATTCTATTAAACTTCGTCATGCATTGCTGTATGTTTATTTTCATCAAGTAAACGATGTGTCAAATTTGAATGAAGAATCAATGAACTGGTTAAAAGAGCTTCAACGAGTAGCCGCTTCTGATGAACCTATGCTGCCGATTGATTTTGTTCAAGAATTTAAAAGCATTTATAATAGTATTCATTAACCTGGGAGCATCGCATTTTACAAACGTGCTCCCGGCTGTAATACTGGAAAAGGGTACAGTTGGGCTTAACTCTGCAGAAATAAATGAAGGATTTCTTCATTTAAAATTGCCTGATATGAGATTCGGTAAATGCAGCAATTAAGACTTTTCAAGAACTGACGGGTTATAATGATAAGCATTTAGTCATTGGTGATATGCTTGAACTTGGTGATCATAAAGAAGAGTTCCACAGAGTAATTGGTAAAAACCTTGACCCGGATAAAATAAACTTTATTTATACATTGATTGATTCAATATCCGATACTTAATGAAGTGATCACTAAACTTACGGAACAATTTAGTTCAACAAATAAAGGAAGGAGCAGCTCGCCGGCGGCGACTGCTCCGTTTTTTATTACGCTAATAAGCTTTTGCTGATCTGTAGTGCTCTTCTTCGTCGAACGCTGCCTACCACATTGGCCTAAAGAGCCATTCCAGAGAACAACTTACCATCGATTGTCGTGGTTTGCCCTCCAAAGCCCTATCGTTGAGCAGATGGTTCCTCGTAGCTTTGCAAGCCAGCGTCACGCAAAGTTCTTCCGACATAGCCCAACTCTCGACGTGCAGCGGCATCGTTGACGGTGAACTCACGCCCAATCATGCGTATCATCGAACGTGAGATCGGCGGATCGCCGTTTTTCCGCGTTACGGCCCAGGTAGTGTCGAACAGACGGCCAATGGCAGAGGCGAGCCAGTAGGGCATCGAACGCAGCTTATCGATGGACAGGCCCTGCAAGTTCGCAAGCGAGACGACGAACTCACGGAAAGTCTGCCCTTCCTGGTCTTTGATGAAGAAGGCATGGCCGCCTTCTCCGCGTTCAAGAGCGCATTGTATGGCTTCAACAACATTGTCCACATGGCAAGTTGAAAAAGCGTAATCACCGCGGTCGATGAACGCGAACTGTCCAGATCTGACTGCTTCGGGAAGCGCTCGGCTAAACGGATCACCAGGCCCCCAGATTGCGGGTGGGCGAAGCGCGATCGTGCGAAAGCCGGGTTTGTTGGCTGTCAGAACCAATGAATCGGCCTGTGCCTTGCTCGCCAGGTAGGAGGAGAAGTGGTTCCGGAAAGTCGGCGCGCTTTCATCAGCGTCGTGGATGAGCGTTCCGCCGTTATCCATGTGGATCCCCGCCGCACTGATGTAGATGAATGTCTTCGCACAGGCGGACTCGGATGCCTTCAGCAAGGCTGCAGTGCCATCGACGTTGGTACGGAAGAAGGGTTCGCGAGGCCCTGAAAAGCGGAAAAGGGCGGCCGCATGCACAACCGCATCGATCATCGGTAACACGATTGGCGTGCTGCTTTCGAGATCGGCATCGACCGGTATCGCACCCATGGCCTTGAGTTTGGCGTGAGACGATATAGAGCGTGTGAGGGCGAAAATCTGGTGACCATCCTCCACGAGCTTCGGGATCAGGCGGCCGCCGAGCAGGCCGGTGCCTCCCGTCACGAGAATTTTCATTGTGATCATCCTTTCGGTTCGGAATTCAGGATAGACCGCATGGCGCAACCGCGGATTTGCTCAAGAACCGCAGAAGTGGGTGGCTCTCCACCTTGCGTAGCCGAGCTGTGACGTGAAGCAGGGATGCAGCATTCGCAGACGCCTACATGAGCACAACCACCTCGACCGTAGGTGCGAGCCATCCCTCGGCTGCGATGCGTTGTATCAGGAGCGTAAAGGCCAGCTCGGCAGCGGGAAATTCAGCGCCGTAGAGAACGCGGCTCATCATCGCTACGTAGGGCCGTGGACGAGCTGCCGCGAAGCGCACGTAATCGTCCCAGCCTTCGCACAGCGCTATCACCGGATCGGCGCATTGGGCCGCAGTCCTTTTGCTTTCGAGCAACTGCGCGAAGGCTTCCACAATGGCGGCGCTCAGAAGCCCGTTGGCCCTTCCGAAGTGATGGTACACCTTCAACCGACGCGACTCCCGTCAAAACCAGAATAATGCCGAACAATCGATCATCATATTGTGGAGTGCATCCTTCATAGAATTTTCCTTCTATCCATCATTTATTGTTTATCTAGCAATCTTAGCGAAGTGCTCCAGAGTTCGAACCAATTGGGCTGTATAAGACATTTCGTTATCGTACCAAGCTGCGGTTTTCACCAATTGCTGGTCACCGACTGTCAGAACTTTCGTCTGCGTGGCGTCGAAGAGCGAACCGAATGTGATGCCTTTGATATCGGAAGAAACGATTTCGTCTTCCGTGTAGCCGAAAGTTTCTGGATCGGAAGCTTCTTTCATAGCAGCGTTAACTTGTTCAACCGTTACCTTGGTATTCAAAACGGCAACGAGTTCAGTCACGGAACCTGTTGGTACAGGTACACGTTGAGATGCCCCATCCAGTTTGCCCTTAAGTTCCGGAAGAACTAGGCCAATGGCTTTTGCGGCACCGGTGGAGTAGGGAACGATGTTCTCCGCTGAGGCGCGCGCAGCTCGGAAATTGCCTTTTGGATCCGGAGCGTCAAGTGTGTTTTGGTTACCCGTGTAAGCGTGAACGGTCGTCATCAGCCCGGATTGGATACCAAACTTGTCGTGCAGAGCTTTAGCCATAGGGGCCAGGCAGTTGGTTGTGCAGGAAGCACCGGAAATGACAGTTTCCGTACCGTCCAGTGTGTCATGGTTCACGTTGTATACGATCGTTTTCATGTCGCCTGTAGCAGGGGCGGAAATGACAACTTTCCTCGCTCCGCCTTTCAGGTGAAGCTCGGCCTGTTCTTTCGTGGTGAAGAAGCCTGTACATTCGAGAACAATATCAACGCCAAGCTCTCCCCAAGGAAGCTCTTCAGGATTCCGCTTAGCCAAAACCTTAACCTCTTTGCCGTTTACTTTGAAGGTTCCGTCATGGACTTCAATGTCACCGTGAAAAGTGCCTTGGGTCGTATCATATTTGAGCAGATGAGCTAACATTTTAGCGTTCGTAAGGTCGTTAATCGCTACAACCTCGACGCCTTCCACATCTTGAATTCGGCGAAAAGCTAGTCGTCCGATTCGTCCAAAACCGTTTATACCTACTTTTACAGTCATTGAAAAATCCCCCTATAAGTTTTATTTATTCCAACAAGCGAATGCCTGTAATAAAATAAAAATGGCCCAGCGCTATTTCATTCTAGAATGGCTTATTGTATAATCTAAAAAGAGACCGATCGGTTTCTTTTATATTAGCATGATATTAATGAATTACAAGGCCGAATTGAATAATTCGTTTAAAATAAATGAAATGAAAATAAGGTTCATACGGAGGAGCTCATGAAAAAAGGGGACAGAACACGGGAACATATCATTATGAAATCGGCTGAAATTTTTAACCAGAGAGGATATGCCGGTACATCGCTGAACGAAATTATTGCCGACACAGGAATTAAGAAGGGGGCATCTATCGACATTTTGCCAGTAAAGACGAGATAGCGCTTGAAGCCTACAATTATGCTGCCGGTATGGTCATCAGAAAATTTTCTGAGGCGGTGGATCAAGAGCAGTCTGCGTCAGGAAAGTTGGTTGCTTTTTTTCGTGTCTATGAGAATGTCGTTAACGATCCACCATTTATTGGCGGATGTCCCATGCAGAATACAGCTGTAGAAAGTGACGATACTCATTTAGAGCTTTGTGGTCAAGCAAGGCAAGGGATGCATACCTTCTTGGATATGATGAAAAGTATTATTCGCGACGGCATTCAAGCTGAGGAGTTTAGGGAGGATCTGGATGTAGATGCGCTAGCATCATTTGCATTTTCCTTGTTGGAGGGAGGAATTTTACTCAGCAAGTTGGATGGGGATAACAAGCACATGCTAATGAATATAAAAATCTTCTCGTCCTATTTGCAGCAATGCTGCTTAAAGACCAGTTAATCTGGTGTACTGGCACATCGGAATGGAGCTGTGCATCATCGATGACAACTACATCCTTAATCATAAATTGAATGAGCTGATTGAATGTTGGAAGGAAGGGCGGTACAGATAGCCAGTTGTGCATCCGGAAACAAAAAGAGAACTTGAGCTTCTAACAAATCCTAAGGGAGAGAAAAACCATTGAGCTAACGGGAAACGTTAGCTCAATAAAACAGCGGCAGTCTAGGACTTTATTTATCGTCCACGGCTACCGCTGTTTTTATAGTTGTGGCTAGTCTAATACATATCACAATATCTGACGATTTAATAATTCGAAAACCGCCTTATACCAATTCCGAAATGCTGTCTGAAAAAAATTCCTAATATTTACATTAATCACCATTGAAAACCTGAACCGTTACGTTGAGAGCAGAGAACAACTGATGGTCCATCTGGGGATTCGAGCCATAATGATTTATTGGACAGGGGCAAGTAACAGCATATTTTCAAACAAGTTGATAATAATCTGTTACTTATTTTCACGTTTGATCCCTTGAGGAATTTTGTGAAACAATTTAAATGGGGTTGTGGAAATGAATGAGGATAATTTAAATCAAATGATTCAAATCTCTTTTTTGTTTAGTTTAATAGAAGGACCGTTTAAAAACGTACATATGAAGCACCTGTCTTCACACTTTGGGGAGGATCGGTGCTTTGTTCATTTATATAAAAATTTATGTTTATCCATTGTAACCATCCTCTTTCAAATAGGATGTAATATCAGTTATTGACTGCATGGTCAATAACTGATATATTACTCCCATGAGTAGACCAAGAGAATTTGATGTCGATCGTGTATTATACCAGTCTATGGAAGTGTTCTGGAATCAAGGCTTCAAAGCAACTTCTTATGAGGACCTTACGCGTACTACAGGAGTCAAAAAGCAAAGTTTGTACTGTGTTTTTAAAGACAAGCGATCGTTGTTCCTGAAGGCGCTGGCTCTTTACCGTGAACAGGTTATAGCGAAACTGAAGGAGATTGAAGCCCTGGATTCGTCTCCAGTTGATAAACTGGATGCCTTACGATATTCCCTTTTAGACGATGAAACTGGCTGCCAAGGGTGTCTAATTGTGAATGCATCACTCGAATTCGGAACAGATGACGAGCAGGTCACACGCGAAGCTGAGCTCATGGTAGAAGAGGTTCAACTGGTATTAGAGAAGATTATAAGTAGTGGCCAGAAACAACAGTTAATTTCCAACCGATATACGAGTATAGAGCTTGCATCTTATCTAAATAACACCATTCTTGGTGTGAGAGTTATGGAGAAATCAGGTTCATCCCGTGAACAGATCGAGACGGTTCTGCGTACTTCATTTGGCATGATCATGTCTTGATCTTTTTTTTGTGAAATTCTTGACTACGAAGTCAAAAACAATTGAAGGTGGATTAATACACCACGAAACCTTTAAGGAGGTGGGGCTTTTCGATAAAAATCGTGTATTGATTCATTTGGAAGTAACGTCTAGCTGTTAACCAGGCTAGTTGCTGTTTAACATCTTAGGTCAACTTATATAAAACAAAATATGTGGAGGTTATTATGAATTACTCTCAATCCGTAGAAGCATTGTTCCAACCTATAGAGTTAGGTCACTTGAAGTTATCCAATCGGATCGTAATGGCGCCGATGACGCGTCAATTTTCTCCGGACGGTATCCCGGGTTCGAATGTTGCTGGCTATTACCGCCGCAGAGCAGAGAACGCAGTGGGGCTTATTGTGACGGAAGGGACGATAATTAATCACCCGGATGCATCCAATCAAGCCAATGTGCCGCACTTTTATGGGGAAGCTGCAATGAATGGCTGGGCACATGTTGTATCTGAAGTACATGAAGCTGGCGGACGAATTATTCCACAGATCTGGCATATGGGAGCCAAAGGTCATGTTAATGATTATTCAGAAGCTGAGATTGCTACAATCGTTCAGGAATTCGCACAAGCAGCCTCAGAAGCGAAACGCGTTGGGTTCGATGGTGTTGAAATCCATGGAGCACACGGCTATCTGATCGACCAATTCCTGTATGAGAAAACCAACTCTCGTACGGATCGTTACGGTGGAGATATGATGGCTCGCACACGCTTTGCAGTTGAAGTGATTGAGGCTTGCCGTGAAGTAGTGGGACCGGAATTCCCGATTGTACTGCGTTTATCTCAGTGGAAGTCAGATGATTATCAGGCTAAATTGGCTGAAACACCGGAATTACTGGAGCAGCTTCTCGCACCGTTGGTTCAAGCTGGAGTCGATATCTTCCACTGCTCCACACGCCGTTTCTGGGAGCCGGAATTCGAAGGGTCTGATCTGAATTTTGCTGGATGGACCAAAAAACTGACTGGCAAACCGACAATCACCGTTGGATCGATTGGTCTTGATGGTGACTTTACAAGTCTGTTCACAGAAGGTAAAGGCGCAAGTAACGTCGGTATCGATGGATTGGTACAACGACTTCAGAATGATGAGTTTGATCTGGTTGCTGTAGGACGTGCTCTTCTGGTCGACCCTGAATGGGCTAAGAAAATTCAAGAAGGACGTACCAATGATCTGGTTCCATTTACAAGAGAGGCGGTGACCGTACTTACTTAATTGCAGTAATACTCATTAAGAATACTCATCTTATAAAGAAAAGCAGTGACAGACCAACGGAGCGGCTGGACTGACCCCATAACGTGAGACAAATAAAACACCTTCAAGAGAATGAAACCTTGTTGTAAGACAGGGAGTTCATCTTGGAGGTGTTTTTGTAATGGCAACCAGAGTGAGTTATACCGTGGAATTAAAGATGAAAGCCATAGAAATGAGATTGTAATGTCGGGGACAAGAGCATAGTTCGATTACCGATTAGGCATATCTCTAATTATCTCCTAAAAAAGAAAATAATCTCTCCAAAAAGGGGTCGTAGTTCTAGTTCACGAATATAATATATGTCCCAAAGTTCCCCTGAACCGGTTTTGAGCTATCGGGGTATTTGTACGGGCAGGAAATAGTCGAGAACTAGTAATTACGAATATTTGGAAATGCGTTACATTTATAATTTTGGGAGGGAGGGTTTCAACTGATGGGAAAATCCACAATCTGCTCCATGCAAAGTCTGTTCTATAAACAACGGCGGTTGTTTGAATGGAGCAAGAACGAAATATAACCGCTGAATCATCTCTGGCATGATGTTTACTGTTTATAGAATGACTTTGCTCCCTTAAATTTTCAAAAAAATTTTAAGGAGCAGAGCTATCATGAAATATGTAAATGCAGACAGCATCTTTCCGGAAGAGTTGCTAAAAGAAATCCAAAAGTACATTCACGGTCGCATGGTTTATGTCCCGACTCCTGAAAAATTGCACAAAAAATGGGGAGAAAAATCGGGGAGTAGAGAACAACTAAGTCTAAGAAACGAAACGATCCGTCAAACATATTTCAATGGAAAGTCGATCGATGAACTCTCGAATGAATTCGGTCTTTCCTACGAAAGCATTAAGAAAATCATTTACTCTAGAAAATAGATTCACTTGTAAGTCACATCGAGCTTTCTGATGTGGCTTTTCGTGTGTGGAATTTGATTCTGAATCAAATTCAGTATATTTTCAATCAGCATCTTTTGTTACCATAAAGGTAAAGGGAAGAGGTTATAACATGGATAAAAAGATTAAACTACTATACACACAAGATATATTGAGACAGTCCGCGCAATGTTTTGGAATACGTGAAGACTCAATTTTCGAATTAAATGGGTTTCAAAATTTCGTTTATTCCGGGGTAGTCGGAGATCGAGAAGTTATTTTAAGAATTACCCATGTCACACATCGGGATGAATTATTAACAAGAGCAGAACTAGATTTTATCATGTTCCTGGCTGATCGCGGAATGAAAGTAGCGAGGCCCATTCAGTCTATATCAGGGGATCATATTCATATCATTGACGAGTCCTTTGTTGTGACAGCTTTTGAGAAAGCACCCGGCAGAAATGCAGTAATAGCCGAGGAGAGCAATACGTTTTATGAGAATATCGGTCAAATGGTCGGGAAAATACATAAGTTTTCACTTAATTATTCGCCCCAACATTCACGCTATGAATGGAATGATAATGCCCTATTAGCCTCATTTAAGAAGTATTGTCCGTTAGAATTACACGATAACTTTGATCGTTTAATTACTGAAGTTAGCGCTCTACCCAAGGAAAAAGATACGTACGGTCTTATTCATGGGGATATCAGCCCTGGTAATTATCTTAATGATGGGGACAAAGCCTTTATTATTGACTATGACGATGCGGAATATAGCTGGTTTGTTTCTGATATTGCTACACCATTACTTTATGAAATCCCTATTCCGTGGGTTGTATCTGGAGATGTAAGGATGGAGATTGCAAAGCGTTACTATTGCAACTTCTTAAACGGCTATTGTAAGGAAAATACTGTGAGTCAAGGTTGGTTAAACAAAATTCCATTATTTATTAATTTAAGGCAAGCTAGAGTTTTAGCCGCGTTCTATAGAAGCAGAGATTTTAACGCTCCTGATTGGAGCGAATGGGATGAGCAAGCCCGACGCTTCTACTATGAAAATTTGTTAAATAACACTCCTTATATTGATATGGACTTTTTGTGCTAAAGGGTACGATACTTTAACAAAGCCAGAAAAGGGAAGGGATTTGTTATGATAAAAATCTGGAGGCGAATGAGATGCTGGAATTAGAGTTTACTACTATAGAGGAGTGGGATGAAGCATTGTGGGCGTGGATGGAGCGAATCTATCATGAGGCTTTTCCAAGCGGCGCGAAGACAAAAGCAATTCTGCGCAGTATGCTTTGACCGAGGGATTGGTTATTTACACACGGGCGTGCATCAAGGAGAAGTGGTTGCGATGGCTGTTACTGGACTGGAGGGGAGGGCAGCGAACCGCATCGTGATCATCGATTACCTCGCGGTTGAACAGAAGCTGCGCGGGTCAGGCATCGGGACTTGGATGCTGGAGCAGCTCAGAGCCTGGGGGTTAAGTGAACACGGCATCAAAGGTATGATTATCGAGGCGGAGTCCGGGACAACGGAGGCTCATCAGGAACGCATTCAGTTCTGGCAGCGCAACGGGTTCATTCTAACCTCCTATGTTCATCAGTATAGAATGGTGCCAGAGCCGTATCAGGCCATGATGCTGCCACTGGATGGAAGCACACATGTGCCTGATGATGGTGAAGCACTGTTTCGTTATATCAATGCTTTTCATAAGGTTGCTTACCGGAAGAGTTAGACCGACATTTATTCTGTCAACGATGCCTGAAATATGAGAGAGCCGCTAACTGTGTAATAGGGTTAGCGGCTTTGTGGTCTGTACGGCTAGCTCTTTAATATGCGTTTATCAGCAAATTTCTCGGTTATGTCACTTGTTGCTGGTCTTCTTGATCAAGTCCACGCCATCGTATACCAGACTTTCCATACTTGCTGCCTTCTGCAGGATGTAATGATCAAAAAAGTTCTTCGTATAGTCAGTAACAAGATTTCGCATCTCCATAGCATCCCGTTCGCCTCTGATTTCCTCATTAACACTGGTAAACACGATGTCGCAGTAATCTAAATGCGCAACACGATCAACAGAGAAATAATAGGTTTCCATGCTATTGTTAGCGCCAATTATCGCATTCATATTATAGTTAGGTTCACAAAACAGTAGCAAGAACGGTTTCTTAAGGTCGCTGCCCTGAAGGCCGAACGCACCGCTATCGAGGCCTATCCCGCAGGCGAACCGGTCGTCGTCCCGGCAAACAATCGCCGTCGTAAGCCCTCCATAAGAATGTCCGACGATGCCCATGCCGATGTCAAGCAACAATCTGCCCTTAAAGATGGAATTCAGCTCTCCAGAGTCCAGTTTGTAAAGATAATCGGCTACATACCTTACATCTTCTGCCTGTAATTCACTATACTCTGTTAAGTTGGCAATTATCGGCAGTGTAAGCACGTTACGGCACATCTCAATGGCAGTTTCGTCGTCAGGCCGCATCTCCATCTTACCAGCCAACGCCAGCATCCCCGGATCTTCAGAAAGCGCTGTAATGACATCCGAAAAATCCTTTGATACATTAAACAGGCGCCCATCTTTACGCTTATACATCGTGCTATTCTGATGGCCGATGCTTACCACAACATACCCTATGCTTGCCAAGTCTGTACAGATCACGGTACCCCATTCTGGAGAACTTCCTCCGCCGCAAACATAGAATAACACCGGATAGCGCTTTTCCTTACGGGAGACAGCAAGTTCGTCGTAACACTGGGTCATGATATCTATAGAGAAAACATCCTTCAACGCAGTGGCAAGTGGCTGCTCATTCAACATTTCGTAGACTTCAGGAAACATGTACGATGATGTAGTCTTACCTTCGCTGCTGTCGGACGGATAGTACACAAACAACGTCAGTTCTCTTTTTGAGTGATCTGATGCTGTGTACTCAAAATCCATCTGGGTTCGACCGACAGTATAGCTGCCAATTGGTTCTGGAAATGCATCATACGTTTTCATTTTCTTGTTCCCCCTTAATTAATAAAAGTGGCGAATGTGAAATACATACATTGCGCGCGCTATGAGCGCTTTTTCAAAACAGTAAAACCATTACATTCTATCTTCAGTGAATCATATCTACTCATTGGCTTTCTTAAAATCTCTAACAATTTCAGAATATTTATGATCTTCAAGCAGCCCATGGCTCATAAAGTCAGTAAAGTACTTGCTAATCTTATTTTGCAGCGTAGAGTCCTTAATATTGAACTCCCTATAAAACATGACTAAATTAAACTGCATTGACTCAAACATAAATGAGATCAGGTCGTCGTCAATATCAGGTCGGAGGTATCCATCCACTCTCATTCGGCGCAAAATGTCCTTGATCAAGGGGAAAGACTCGCCCTTTAGCACATTCAGATATACTTTAAGTAAAACGTTCTCAGGAATGTATAAAAATGTTTCAGTGAGTTTGATTTCCAGCTCATTCAATGGCTCAATCACAGTGCCATTAACGTTACCAAATAAGCCAGTAAGGAAAAACCGGTAAAGGGAATCTTCATTACTGTTATTAAAATACGCAGCTCTTTTCTGGGTCACATTACGAACTAAGAGACAATAAAGGTCATCTTTGTCTTCAAAATACCGATAAAATGTTCCGGGTGCATGGACAAACTATCCAAAACCATCTTCATAGTTATATCCTCGTAAAGATGATCAACAAAAAGATGCATAGCGTTATTAGATATTTCCTCGCGCCTTGCTTCGTCTAAACGAATGAAAGAATTTTTTGGCATAGATTACTCCTTAATGTGAAGTGTGAACCCATTCACACCATATCGATAATTCATTCACATGTCAAGTAGTATTGAATTATCATTATAAAAAATTAAAACCATTGCATAGAACATTATCCTTCCTAAGAAATAAGTTAAAAGAGTTAGTGAGGAGAGTTAAAAGAACCCTGCAGAAGTAATGAAGTGCACCCCTTAGAATGGACATTGGAAAAAGCCCTGGTTTATCAGATGAAATTCTAGGGGGTGCATTTTGTATGCCAGCAGTTAAAGGTCAGAAGTTTAGACAGTTTTCCTACGAGACCAAGATGGAGGTGATGCGTCTTCACTTGATGGAAGGTTGGACTTATCGCAGAATCATGGAGAAGTTCGGCATGACAGACAGGCATCGTCTCAAAGACTGGGTGAAGAAATACAAGGAATCCGGTGAGTTTGGACTCATCGATCATCGTGGAAGACGAGAGGAATATTCGAGGAAGCCGCAAAAGAGTATCTAATGCGAATTACATAATGATTTTAGAATAAATAATTTCAAGTTTTAAAGTTGATGAAACATATAAATGTTGTATCTATGATTATAATATTAACAATACTACACAATTCGTTTTCGTTACCTTGAGAACGGCTCAAACGCGAATCAGAAGTGCTTGCTTCCAATTGAACGGTTTTACTATGTAGGAAGCTGAATTCTGGCGAGGAGATATTCAACGAAAGTATGTGAAAATTTAATTTTATTAGGACTTTTGTTAATGGAAAAATCATTGACTTAAGCCCTGATGGGAGAGGGGAAAGATGTTTGGTGAACAGCAAGGAAACCAACGGTGCTTCGAACGAAAGTGTGACAGATCAGCAGCTTCAGGATCAGTTGACATATTATAAAGAACGAGCTCCAGAGTATGATGACTGGTGGTACCGTCGAGGCACATTTAATCAAGGAGACGAAGCCAACCAAATCTGGTTCGATGAGATCAGTACGATTAAGGATGCTTTTAAAGCTGAACATTTTCATGGTGACTTTCTTGAACTTGCGGCGGGACTGGCACTTGGAGTAGTCTGTTCTTAAAAGAAGCCCTTATATTGACCATTGTAGACGGTTCCGAAGAAATGCTTTCGCATAATCCGGTAGTATCTGAACCCAATGTAAGAACGATCGTTGCAGATCTTTTCAGTTGGTCTCCGGATCAGTTATACGATTCAGTTGCTTTTACTTTTTGGATATCTCATTTACCCAGAGAGAGACTGGCGAGCTTCTTGACCATGGTATCACGCTGTTTGAAGCCCGGAGGGAAAATGTTCTTTATCGATGATCGAGAAGTAGCAGGAACCCGTGAGTCTCATGTTGTGGGGACATCTGGGCAAACGATGGTTCGGAAGCTTAATAATGGTGATCATGCTACGATAGTGAAGAATTTCTTTGGCGGTAAAGAGATTGAGAAAATTGCTGCTAGTGTGGGAATTGTATTGCATGTCCATTGCACCCCTAAGTACTTTCAGTATGGGATAGGGTCCAAAACAGTCTAAAGCAGCACAATATAGATAACACTAAATGTTCGCTGAAAATAAAGAATTAGACTGGAGTCGTTGATTTAACGCGGTTTTTGAATTAAAGAATCGTCAGCTTTTTTAATGATACAAATTTTTGAAGTTCAATTGGAACACGTTGGACAGCTTGCAAAGCAAGGAACGGATGTTTATTCAACTGAGCAAGAAAGTGAAGCTTTCGGCCTCCGAGACCAAATACAGCGATAAGGTTTACGCGTCCATCGATCGCACAAATGGTTCTACGAGTTGGGTGTACGATTATTCTGACATTCCCAACGACAAACCTTTTACCGCCTCGAAGTTTTATTCTGCTAATAATAGCTATAGTTATTTTTACAAAATGAAAGACGCAATCGCCTATGATCTCTCCGTTGTCGATCCGAAGGGGAAATTGAAATGGACAAAATATATAACCGATTCGTACACGCCATTGGTGCTCGACAGCGGTAACATTGTCATTCGTTCCTTCGTCCCCAACAAGACGTCTTCCCTTAGTTTCACCGAATACAACCAGGGCGGGAAACAGATACGAAAGCTAAACTTAACCAACAAATGGACTTCAGGGATAGTAGAGGTACTTCCAAACGGCTATGTGGTGCATGAATCGCCTGAGCAAGGCAGCATTAGTGTTTACCGGAGTCTGAGTACGCTGAAAACACCGCTGGTCACCTATACGGCTCCAAAATCGATGAAAGATCCCTATCTCGAGGTGAAGCCATCTGAAGGTGGATCCTTTATCGTTATTTCAAGGAGTAAGAAAGATAATCTGGTAATTGGTTACGATATGAAAGGCAAGAAGAAGTGGGTGCGTACTCTAAATGTGAATGATCAGATCGATATTACGGGCAACAACTACTTGGTTCGGAACGACAACGTGTATAGACTGTATAGCAAGGATAACCAGCTTCTCGGCAATCAGCAAATTGGCGAAATTGGCGATAAGAACTGGATTTACCATATGACGCCTTCAGGCGAGATTACCGTGGAGAAGCAGTATCAGTGGCAGGAGCATCCACCTATAATTGATGAGAACGTGTTTGAGGGAGATTGGGCCAGGGAAGACTTCTATGTGCTGGATCCTAGGAATTTGCAGATCAAATACCATCTTTCTAGTCTGTGGCTCGATCAAAAGGCCGGGCACATGTATATTTATGCCGGAAACGGTGAGCTTTATCTCACGAACGAGTTCTTCGATAATACCTTGACCAAATACATACTGAAATAGCGCTGAGCGAGGATTTCCATTTATCGCTCTTCCAAACACGCGTAATTCCTCTAATACATCGCCAAGTGACGTACAGCACTGGCGATGGCTTTTTATATAATCCGTTCACTTATAGTGGTTATTACTTGGATGAAGAAACGGATATGTTTTACCTATTCAACCGATATTACGACCCACAAGATGGTCGTTTTATTAGCCAAGATAATATTGAGCCAATCGATTCAAATTTGTACATTTATGCTGTCAATGATCCAATTAACAGTGTTGATCCTAATGGAGATTTTGCATGGGCACTTGGTGTGTATGCGATACCAGGTGTGGGTGGGCTAAGAACGATAGAATGAGAGGGAGCGAGGCGAAAAAAGAGAAAAGAAACAAATAAATGATACATTTGGTTCAAGGTCTCAAAGGGAAAAAAGTACAAAAGAATTACACCGAGATAAAAGAGATCAAAGAAATGATAACAACAGAAGTTGGAATGATTTGGACATGTATCGATAATTAATTATTCATTTGATCTTTGTATTATTGACCTCAACAACTTATTTGTTGGGGTCAATATTATAAAAAGGAGATGCGATAAATGACTTTTTTTGAACAAGGGGAAGAGCTCTATGAAGAAGGTAATTATAATGAAGCATTAGTTTACTTTAAAAAGGCTCTCAATGAGAATATAGATATCCAAGATACAATGAATTACATGGGAAGATGTCTTACAGAGTTAAAAGAATATAATGCCGCAATTGAAGTTTACGACAGGGCAATTAGACTATTCCCTACATGGGAAAGATTATACTTTAATAAAGGTTATGTCTATTTACAATTAGGCAATACTGAAGATGCACTAATTTTTTGTAAACGTGCAGTAATGATAAACTCAAAATCTGAAGATGCTTTGTATTATCTTGCCCTTTGTTATCAAAAAAGGAGGAATATAAGAAAGCAATAGAATATTATCAAAAATCATTAGCACTTAATACTAATCAAGAAGAGGCCCATATTAACCTAGGATTAATTTTCCATGAATTAGGAAATAATCAAGAAGCGCTCGACGAATTTCAGTGGGCTTTACAGATAGATCCGTCATCAACTAATGCAATGTATAACAAAGCATTAGTGTTAAAGCATATGGAAAAAAAAGAGGAAGCTATTATCGATTTTAAAAAGATCCTAATATCAGAACCTGAAGATTACGATGTAAGGTTACAAATCGCAAAAATTTATCTTGAAGAAAATCAATTTGAATTAACAGCATATT
Source organism: Paenibacillus sp. 1A_MP2 (assembly GCF_052244825.1). Taxonomy (NCBI): domain Bacteria; kingdom Bacillati; phylum Bacillota; class Bacilli; order Caryophanales; family Paenibacillaceae; genus Paenibacillus; species Paenibacillus sp. 1A_MP2. The sequence goes on from NZ_JBQQCS010000001.1 coordinate 3,798,586, forward strand.
ATTTAGATTCAATATTAAGTTTTGATTCAAATAATACTGTTGCGCTTTATTTCAAAGGTAAGTTGCTTGAGAGGCAAGGCAATTATGAGACCTCAATCAAACTATTAGAACATGCCTCTTCATTAGACCCGATTGATATAGATATTTTGTTACTATTAGCTCAACTTTATAGTTTGATCCATTTAAAAGAAAAAGAAAGAGCTTGTTACATCCGCATCTTAAAAACTGACCCTGAAAATATAATTGCAAAAAATAAATTGCGATAAAGTATTGAAACGATGGAAGAAACTGAACGAGTACAATGGCTAACAATCTCATCGAGGGAATAGTCATATTAACGAATCATAAAATTGTTGAACGAGTTTAAGAGACATTTATTTAGGCTGGAAAGCTTCAACTGCGAGATCGTGCAGCAGATAAGAAGAAGTTTAAAACGATTTATAATAAATAGCCAGCGCTTAAATGTTGGCTTTTTCTTCATATGTAAATATAGATAAACTGAATTCGAAATCATTTATTTCTAAGAATAGAGGCAATGTATGAGCAACCCGAATATAATAACTTTATGTTAATGTACAAAAATGTCGAGGGACAAGAACATATTCCCTAGCACACTGATATTTGGTTTTACCCCATGTTTCGTTCGATACGCAAAGCAAATAGCCCCCACGAATGGACGGGGCTAAGATTTGAACGTTCAATTTACACTCCATAGTTATACGATCCTGCACGTTCTACGATTATATTCCAGTCTTCTTCTTCAAAAAGGATGTTGTTCTCATCCTCGGGTTCGCCGATCTGTACTTCAAGGAAGACCAACCTGGTTTCAGCGAAAATAGAATAGACGCTCTCCGAGATCATCGCGAACTGAGTGCCCAGAGTCATCTGTGTGACCTGTCCGTTGATAAGCAATTGACCGCTGCCTGCAAGTACCGTCCACGCTCTACATCCTGCCCGGTGCCATTTCAACCCGATATGTTTGCCCGGAAGAACTGTTATGTTTAATGTGGTTACAGTTGTATTTTCATCATCTACCGAACTCTCAATGACACGATAACTGCCCCAGGTTGCTTCACCATACATCGGTTTTAATGGCAAGCTGCCCAATTGCGCTTTAATTTCATTTGAATTATTTTTGTTGGCAATGAGAATGCCGTCCGGACTTGCGGCAGCGATAATACCTGGCACGCCAATGACTTGGATGGGGTAGGGAAGCTCGTTAATAATATAGGAATCGGAGGAAGAGCCCGAGATTCCACCGTGTCCGAATACATGGGAATCTAACTGGGCACACAGCGTATCCCAGCTTCCGATATCCTGCCACACTCCCTTATAAGGCAGGACTACGGCCCGCTGCGCCTTTTCTGCAACATGCTTGTCAAAACTGCGTTCTGGCAACGCTTCATACAGGGACGACAATTGATCATAATGAACCGGAAGCCCCATTTTTTTAATATGGGATATCATAAACGCGACGGTGAATGCGTACACACCGCAGTTCCATAGTGCCCCACGTTGTAGCAGAGTTTCAGCAATGGTGGCTTCGGGTTTTTCTATAAATTGTGTTATGGGCGCATAAGCATTACGTTCTTCCCCACCCGGCAGGATGTATCCATACTGTTCTGAAGCATGTGTAGGCCTTGTCCCAATTAAAGCGATATCGGCTTGAGAATGTTTCAATATGTCCGGCAGTAATTGGAAGTTGCCGAAAAAATCTTCACCTGCGAACACATCAGCTGGCGCGATACAGATCACATCGTCATCTTTGGCCATTCGGAAGGATTGCAGATATAACGTCGCTAAGGCCGCCGCAGTAAAAGTGCCTCGTTTATAAGGTTCCCCGATGACTGGTATTTTGCCTTGAGTATGTCGAGCCGTAATATTAGCCTGATCCTGATGTGAAATAATGAGCGTTGAATCCGTTAGGCATGAACTGTCAAGCTGGCGGCATACTCTGCTGATCATGGATTCCCTACCTCCAGCGGGTGATGGAAGTATATCTATGAACAGCTTGGAGCGAAGCTCATTGGATAACGGCCAGAGCCTTTTGCCAGAGCCGCCGCACAGCAGTACGATATGCATGGGCTTCCTCCTTAAGCTCAGGGAGCTTTACTATAGATTTTCCGTTTATGAAAGGAAAGAGAACGGTATTTAAGAGCCAGATTACGGATTTGTTGCTCTTTTAACGAAGAAGCGTTAACATTCAGACTTTTATTCATGGAACTTCTAAGGACCATGCTGCCTGGGTTCTTCGTATACATAAAATTGGCATACGTTTCATACTCGGAGAAACCAAACTGCTTCTTCTTATTGATATTGGAGATGATCGCTTTGTACCATGGCAGCTTATGAACCGCTTCGATTTTCTGTTTTAAGGCAGCGAGTTTCGATTTGTCGAACAGCATATAATGGGTGACAAAAGAGCGGGGACGCGGAGCTTTCATGCCTAACAACTTGCGGTAGGTATTGAAATATTCCGGCTGGCTCCAGTCACGGCAGTAAAATACTGTTTTGCCTTCTACAAGAAATGAATGAGGTTTAATCAGTACGGTATCCGCATCCATGACTAGAAAGTATTTTGCCTTCACAATGGAATCTCCGTTCATTTTGAGCAGCTGCTGATATAACCAGCCTGACCGATTCCATCGGGAGGACTGGTAGTGTATCTCGTTTTTGGTTATAGGCAGGACGGATCGCTCATTAACAAAAATGCAGTTTTTACGGGAACAAAGTTTTCTGATTTTGGTGCTGACCGGAGAAACAATATATATGCTTCCAATGGGATGTTTTACATAACGGCGAATGTTATCGATGACGAGGGGAAGGGTAGCCAAATCTTTCTCGATCGCTGGTATAAGAACATCAATCTTAGGCGCATTATTCAACCGGATTCCACGCTGGACGGACATCTTCTCAACTCCTTGCACAAATCGTGATGACTTATTATATGGTATGTGTGCAAAAGTGTTTTGGTCAGGGCATGTGAAAATATACATTTTTTACGAATAGGGGCTTTTGTTGAGGGTTCCTTTATCGGTATTACATATAATGCATGCAGGATCTTGATCAAACAGCGAGCTTTGATGCGGTTGCTGAAGGGAGAGTTTACGACATGGGAGTTGATAAATTGCAGCCGTTAAGAAGCAAGTGGTTAAAAACAAAATTGATCATTAATAATGAATCAATTAAACCGTTTATCCCCGACACACAGAAATATAACAAAACGAATCTGAAATCCATGATCAGCAAATATGGAATGGTCTATGTCAAACCTGAGAGAGGTACTTTCGGGATGGGTGTTATTAAGGCCGAGATGGACAGTCATCAACATTTTGTCTATCAGATAGAGCAAAAACGCCTGACGTTTGACAGCTTTGAATCGTTTTATAGCAGTCTGACTCGTTTGGTGCATAAAAGAAGTTATCTGATTCAGAGAGGAATCCATCTGCTTAAGCACAATAACAGACGTTTTGACATCCGAGTCATGATACAGCTAAGCCCGACCAAACATTGGGAAGCTACCGGAATCATCGGCCGACTGGGTCATCCAAAGAAAATCGTAACCAATTATCATAGTGGTGGTACACCGATGGATATTCACAAGCTGCTACAATCGCATGCATCCACAAAACGCAGGAATAAACTGGTTCAGGAGATGAATGAGCTTAGCCTGCGCATAGCTCGTCATATGAAAAAAAAGTACCCGTATCTAATGCAAATCGGTGTAGATATCGGCCTTGACCACAGTCTGAAACCCTGGATTATTGAGGTGAATGTCAAACCTGACCCATTTATATTCAATCAATTAAAGGATAAGACGATGTATCGCAAGGTAATACGATATTACCGCCATGTTATGCCCAAAAAAACAGAATAACAGACCGGATTTTTCATAGGAATGGATGGAGAAAGTTTCAAGCTCAAAAGTCGCCAATGTGGCGACTTTTGAGCTTGAACTGCGTTTTAGGGTCTGAATAATGCATTTCATCCCAATTCGACTCCGAAACCTATGCTAAAATAGTATATTCGAGAGTGAAATTCAGAGTCGATGTCGATGAAAGGCGGATGTTCCCCCATGTTCGATATTGCAATCTGTGATGATGAGGAGCAGCAGCGAGAACGTGTGAAAACATTTCATTTCATATTCTCATCTTGGATGTGGAGATGGGCGGAATGAACGGGATTCAGACCGCTAAAGAGATCAGGAACATGAAGTTTCTGGATGTACAGATTATGTTCTTGACCAGTTACCCGGAATACATGGTGGAGAGCTTCGATGTCATCACCTTTCAATATCTGATTAAGCCAATTCAGCCGCAAGTTTTCGAGGAAAAGATGTTGCTTTGGGAGTTAATCTTGATGGTCCTTTGAAAGATGCTGTAGTTAGTAGAGAAAGTGACTTAGTGTTGAGTACAGTAGGAGTTGTCGAGGGACAAGAACATATTCCCATTGAAGTCGCTATTTAAGCGGCTTTTTTTATTTATCGGTACAAGTTCGTGTCCCGAGCCAAGGACAAGAACTTGTACCGATTACCGTATTGGACAAGAACATGTTCCTATTGCCTATTAGGGGTATATCAATCGTTATTTTTGCCCGTTAATTCATTAAACTAACGGGCAGGATTGTTACAATTCATGGTAAACTACCTTAAGTGGAGTCTATGATTGTAGTGACAGGAATCCGGAAAATGTTGTTTATCTACAGGACGATATGTTCCGTTACATGAAGGATGCTGGGATGGTCTCCCTTTCTTTGAACTTTATTAAGTAGGTAAATGAAAGAGGTAATTTTTGCATGAGTGATTTGAAATATTCGAAAATCAAACCGTATCAAGGACTCCGATCTGATACCCGAAATGTTCTGCGAGCATCTCGTCTACCCGTTTTTATATGGGTTATTTTTATTTATTTAACTGTATTGTTCACCCAGATCCCCGTGATTCCTAGATTGTTAGATTATATTTTTTTTACAGTTCTCATGTATATCCACATCTTGCTGCATTGGTATGCCGGATCTATCGTTTATAGAAGTCACTGGATATATTTTGTAGTACAAGGTCTTGTTGTTTGGGGTTGTGCATTACTCATGCCTGAGGTTTATTCTGTTATCTTTGTCAGTTTATTGACGGTCGTGATTGGGCAGAGTATTGGGGTATATTCCCGGAGACTCAAGGTACTCTGGGTCTGTACGCTTTATAGTGCTATTTTTGCTTTTTCATTGGTTTGGTTGGAGACAACTGAGGATTTGTCATCAACATTAATATCGCTCTTCTTCATGATGTTTTTTGTAATCAGCTATGCTACTTTGTTCTATAAACAAGTTCATATTAAATTGCGGACACAGTCATTTTTACGTGAATTGGAACGAGCGCACAGAAAAGTGGAGGATCTGACAATCGCCAACGAACGACAAAGGATGGCCCGTGATTTACATGATACCTTGGCACAAGGGTTGGCAGGTCTCATCATGCAGCTTGACGCCATGGATGCCCATTTAGAGAACGATAATAACCAACGTGCCCACGAGATTGTTCAGCTGTCGAAAGCCCAAGCAAAACGCACGCTTTCGGAGGCGAGAAGCGCAATTGACGACTTGCGATTGTATTCGGTAGAAACCATAGATATCTCTAAAGCGGTGCAGGATGAGGCTGAACATTTTTCACATATGACAGGCATTCGAATTTCCACAAGTTTATCGATACACCATCCTGTGGTACCTAAGTTGATCTTAGAACATAGCTTGCATATCATTCGAGAATGCTTGGCAAATATAGCTAAACATGCTAATTCTACAAATGTAGAAGTCATAGTTGCATCAAATGAAAACGTAATCGAGCTAAGAATTACGGATGATGGAATAGGGTTCGAAACCAAGCTGATCGAGAAACAATCCGGTGGCTATGGATTGATTGGTTTATATGAACGAGCTAGAATTATTGGCGGGAAGATAAAAATTGATAGCGGAAAAAAAGGAACCAACGTTTTTGTCCGCATTCCATTACAACAGGAGGACGCCAACTTATGAAAATTAAGATTCTAATAGTGGATGACCACCTAGTCGTACGTGAGGGACTTAAGCTGATCATTGAAACCAATCAAAAGTACGAGGTAATCGCAGAAGCTTCCGACGGTGTGGAAGCGGTTCGACTGGTAGAGACCCACAAGCCCGATATTATCTTATTGGATTTGAATATGCCAGAGATGGGCGGATTAGATACCATGACAGTGCTCAAAGCTAAAGGACTTGAAATACCAGTCATTATTTTGACTACCTATAACGAGGATGAAATGATGATACGAGGACTGACGTTAGGTGCCAAAGGATATTTGCTCAAGGATACGGGAAGGGAGATGATTTTTCGCTCCATTGATGCAGCGATAAGGAGGGAGACGTTGCTTCTTCCTGAAATCACCGAGAAAGTTTTCGGTAACAATACGCCAATAAAGTCAAAGAAGTCATTCTCGGGGAAGACATCTCTTACAGACAAAGAAATGACCGTGCTTCAAGCGATTGCCCGTGGCTCTCGAAGTAAAGAGATCGGCTTCGATATGCGAATATCCGAACGGACAGTTAAAGCACATTTAACTAATATATATATTAAATTAGGAGTTGATTCGAGAGCGCAAGCGGTCGCAGTAGCGATGGAGCTTGGCATTTTAGATTTATAACTAAAAATTCATAGATTGCCCGATTGTACAATAGGGAACTGCCCTTTTGTACGATTTTTTTATTTTTCTCTTCCATTTATGATGAGTGTAGGAATAAAGAGGAGTGTTAACACTATTCCATGACCTATATTGGAGGAATAATTATGAGGAAACTACTGACAGCGATTTTGGCAACTGTTCTCACACTAACCATGCTCTCCGCCAACGGCTCCAAAATCTTCATTTCCGCACAAGGGCAATTTTCGGAACAGGGGAATAACGTCATTACTGCAAATGATCAATTTCCGAAACCGGTCGGAAATTACACGGTCGGGCGGACACAGATGGACTTTACGTACAGAGCATCAGACAATTTAGCAAGGGATCTGACCGCAATAATTTTCTATCCGTCCGACAGCAGTAAAGGCAAGCCAACGGCAGAATATGCATTTTCGGAGTTTCAGTCGCTAAGGGATGAGCTTGTGGTCAAATTGGGGGGACAGCGGGTGGAGAACAACTTTTTGCCCCTAATTTTAAAACATGGTCCTACGACGATCTGGCCTTGTCTAAAAAGGAAAAACAATATCCGGTTTTATTCTTTTCACATGGAGCAGGAGCTTACCCGCAGCAAGGCACCTTGTTCTCTCAAGACCTGGCAAGCGCCGGCTATATTGTGGTATTAATCGGGCATCCGGGGAGCGGTGTGTCCAAACTGAAGGATGGACGAATAAAGGGTATGACAACTGAATTTTTGGACGACATCGTAAAGTATACCATGGAATTTGCCGGCTTAATCACGCCCCAAATATCGATCCTGACAGAGAAGCTGGGGAAGAACAAGCAATCGAGGTTTCTCGGCAGTTGACTTCCGCGCCTGAAGCCGTCAATTTTGCGAAATATGCCGTTTTACAGAGCGAGGATATTAGCTATGTCGCAGATCGTTTATACGAAATGAACTCAGGTGACATTGATTCCATATTTAAAGGTAGATTGCAGCTTGAAATCGGTATGGGTGTGTTTGGGCATTCTTTCGGAGGAACGACAGCGGCACTCGTTAGCCGTGACGATGACCGATTTGTCGGAGCTGTAAATCTTGACGGCAATATGTTAGGCGCGCTGGATAGCGACTTTAAGAAACCTTTCATGCAGCTAGGTACCGTACTTGCCTATAATACGAATGCTTTCCTTCTTGAATCGAACAGTAAGGAAACGTACTTTGCCATTATTGATAATGTGGTTCATAGTGACTTCTCCGACTCGTTGTATACTGGGGGAGAGGCTCCCAGAGGAACCCGGGACGCTATGGAACAACGCACCATTATTTCCTCTTATACAAAGGCGTTTTTTGATAGATATTTGTTAAAAAAGGAAGCGGAAATTGAAAACCTGACCTTTGACGGCGTAGAAATGATTAAGAGGTCTCAAACATTTGTGGACATCCAAAATTATGGTTGGGCGCGGGAGGCTATAGAGACTTTGTCTGCGCGCGGAGTCATCACTGGTGTAATGGAGAACCGCTTTAGCCCATCGGCTTCGGTTACTCGGGCGGACTTTATCCTGATGTTGGTCAGGGCACTTGGCCTTAATGAGTCAGGAAACGGTTGGGCTACGGATACCGGTATCAGCTTCTCAGATGTGGATTCCGATTCTTACTATGCCGATGCACTGCACATTGCAAAGAGCATGGGGATAGCATATGGCCAGGATAATAATCACTTCCGCCCCGAGTCCGAAATATCTAGACAAGATATGATGGTGCTTATTGAGCGAGCGCTTAAGCTTGTCGGCAAGGATATGGATAAGGGAAGCGAGAATCTGTTGGAACGTTTCTCGGACTGGTCTAGCGTATCCGAATATGCGCAGAAAAGTATCGCCACACTGGTTGCTGATGATATTATTACCGGAGATGGGACAAAATTGAAGCCTTTAGCATCATCGTCCCGGGCGGAAGCAGCGGTGATGATTTACAGAGTCATTCACTAACTCGCTGCAGTCCTAATCAATATAAACAATCCGCAACTAGGTTCCTTTATTTCTCTGGATCCAGAACAAGATATGGATTTGGATAATCCGCTGAATCGGAATGGATATAGTTATGGATTAAATAATCCAGTTGCGTTTGTGGATGATGATGGAAATAATCCATTTATAATATTTGTTATCGTCTTCGTTGTAAAGGTAGTCGCTAAAAAAGTAGTCAAAGCTGCTGTTAAGAAGACTGCGAAAAAGGCTGCGGGAAAAGCGATTAAAAAACAACTCATGGTAATAGTAAAGCAAGTAAAAAAACACAACATGGATATGAAATATCAGAGAAATCTACTGGAGATGTTGTAAAAACAGGAATTAGTGGGCAAAAGTTAAATAAAAATGGGACTTCTCCACGAGCAAACAGCCAAGTGAACAAATGGAATAAAAATGCTGGTACTAATAAGTATGAAGCAAGAGTAGTTAAATCTAAAATGCGTAACAGACAACAAGCCCTCGAATGGAAAAAAGAATGCTCAAAAACTATGGGATAAGGGAAATTCAATGAGTAGACATCAAAGACCACGCCCATGGGAATAAAGTAAGGAGAGAATCAGATGTATCTAAAAGAATTTGACTTAGACTTACCATATATTGTGAATGATGAAAGAATTGAATCTATAATGAAAATACAAAAATGTGAGTACAACGAAGCAACAAAATTAGATTATGAATTGAATTGGAAATGGAAAAGGCGTTCATTTAGATTGGAAACTCGTTGTATTACAGCGATGTTTGAACGTTTATTTGGAAAATACAAAACGAAAGATTGTTGGAAAGTCCTAATAGAATGTGTAGAAAACATTTCTGACGAAAGGATTGTTAACGATTCAGGTGTGTGTTCGGCGCCAATCCAATTTAGTTTGAATGACTTTCGTGCAAAAAATGAGTTGGAGAAAAAAAAAGGTTACGCTTCGACTACTAATGGATGGGATCGAGAAGCTTGCTCTACGTAATAGTTGGGAGATTGAGCCATTTAGGGAAATAGCATTACAAATAGAAGAATTAGGTTATGTAAATGAATGGACTTGGAAAAAAACAGTAACGAGTCCTAATAAGAAGTATAATGCTAAAGTCATATGCCATCATAATGTAGAAAGTATGGATATATTCATATCTATTCTACAACGAGATGGCACGCAAGTACTTTTAGAAAAGGTCATATCAGAACAACCAGATGAATTTGCCTATGCTAAACATTTAGGCGAACTGAAATGGGAATCTGATTTTGAAGTTGCTTTGATTAATAAAAAAGGCAATAAAAAGTATTTGGTAGCCATAGAACACTGATCATATTGTCTGTAGATAAAATTGTAAAAGGACAAGAACATTAGTTCAGTGAAAGTCGCTATTTATGGTCATAACCCCGTCAAGTAGACAAAAAGACGAAATTTAAGCTGCGACCGTTTCTCGGTACTCCACCGGGGAATGGTCGTTTAGCTTTTTATGGATTTGGTTTCGGTACAAATTAACAAATAAGGAGCATTCATACGGTGTAAAAATTAATACTGTAGATAATCCCGGTTGGTCTGTCGAAATCAACCTAACAGATACTTGTTTAGAAGATGTACCGTTTGAAACGATTGAAGAAGAGAGAAATGAAGAGGATTGGTTCTACTGTATTGTGAGGGATGGAGTGTTTCACGGTGCAGGTGGAGCAACAAATTTAGAAGAGATACTATATAAATTGAACTAAACATTTACACAAAACGGAGAGGGCAGAAAGAACCTGAAGAAGCGGAGCTAAAAGCTTTCTGAAAGAAAGCTGCATCGTGGGCTTCGAGTTTAGAGAGAAGTTAATTATGTAGTACCTGAGGAAGAGACCTTGATTGGCTAGATGCCTCTTAAGGTCTTTTTATATTCTTTATAGAGATATGTCTAGGACTAATCTTTTCTAGGTGTTTTGTTACTACACAATATTTGGAAGAGAGCAACGAGTAATTATAACACCATAAATAGATGAGCAGGTGTTGGAAAGGAAACATATTTTAAAGCTACGACGAGGGAGTTTGGAAGACTATGAGACATACATGTCGAGGGACAAGAACATATTCCCATTGAAGTCGCTATTTAGCGGTTTTTTTTATTTTATCGGTACAAGTTCGTGTCCCGAGCCAAGGACAAGAACATGATCCTATTGCCGATTAGATGAATGTCTAAATGAAAGCATTGTAGTTAAAATTCAACAAACACCATGACACATAGAGTTTTCACATCGTTATGGAACAACTGCCTCGAAGAGAGTTCTCCTAATTCATAAAACAAACAAACGGTATAATTTGTTTACAGTAAGAGTAATAGTTTCTATATTGTTTATTTTATGGTTCCTTATTTAAAATTACCGATTTAATAAATGTCTTCCGTATGTCCAAGAGTGTGCACGTAAGATCTGCTCACTTTTTTCTGGACTGATCAGTTCAGATATGTTATATTTCTGAAACGGGAGGTGTTACTTATCGCCAGGACTAAAGAATTTGACAAAAATCAAGCGTTACACCAAGCAATGCTGTTGTTTTGGAAAAAAGGATATGAGGCTGCTAGCATACCGGATTTACTAGAAGTGATGGGCATTAGCCGATCCAGCCTTTATGATACGTTTTCCGACAAGCAAACCTTGTACAGAGATGCCCTGGAGCATTATAAAAAAGGGAGTTCCAATAAGCAGACCATTCTTGAACAAGCTTCAAACGTTAGAGATGGAATTCTTCAATTTTTTGAGTATCATATTGCTTCAGCATACGATACCAGCCTACCGGGCGGATGTTTTGTAACGAATACAGCTACAACAGTGGAGTCACCAGATGAACAGATAAATGTCTTGATACAGACTAGTTTTTCGGATTTGGAACAAGCATTTTGTGAGCTTTTGGAGAAGGGCCAACAATCGGGAGAGATAGATAAAACAACAGATATCAAAACATTGTCTTATTTATTGCTGAATTTACATCAAAGCATAAATATTATGGCCAAAACAGGTCAAAATCCAGAACGTGCAAAAGAGATGATTAGTTTTGTAATTGCAGGTATATAATTTTTTTTGACAATATCGGAATGATTGTTCCGTTATTATATTCCTCATATTTTGAAGGTTCCATTTGAAGAGTATCTGTAAGACCATATTTTTTTGATCATTCCGGAACATTCATTCCGTTATTAAAACAATCCATCAACAATAAGGAGATGCAACCAATGAAGATATCGTTTATTGGACTTGGAAATATGGGGCTTCCAATGGCACAAAACCTGTTGAAAGCGGGGTATGAATTAGTCATCTTTAATCGGACCCCTGAAAAAGTTGAACCATTAATAAAACAGGGAGCACGCTATGTCCAAACACCACTAGAGGCAGCGAAAGAAAGTAATCTTGTAATTACCATGTTATCTGATGATGCTGCATTGAGAGAGATTGTTGAGGGAGCAAATGGTGTTCTGAACGGATTATCTGAAAATGGAATTCACGTATCCGCCAGTACGATCAGCGTAGATCTGGCTCGGAAATTATCCGCATTGCATGCGGAGAGACACCAACACTTTGTGTCTGCAACCGTAATGGGGCGCCCGGATGCCGCTAAAGCAGCTACATTGCGCATTATTTTAGCTGGTCCGGAACATGCAAGACAAAGAGTACTTCCCATGTTAACAGCACTAAGTCAAGAGATATTTGAGATTGGGGATCATGGCGAAGAAGGTAACATTGTCAAAATAGGCGTTAACTTACTAATTGCTTCAATGCTGGAAGCTTTGTCGGAAGCGCAGCTCATGGTTGAAAAGCACGGCATTAAGCCGTCCCGATATATGGATGTTGTGAATGCTCTTTTTCAATCTCCGGTATATCAGAACTATGGAGAGATCATGACTGAACAGCGCTTTGAACCAGCCGGTTTTAAAATGAAGCTCGGGTTAAAGGATGTTGCATTAGCTATCGAGGCAGCCAAGTCAGTTCAAGCTCCACTACCTTTAGGTCAGCTTATTCATCAACACCTCTCTGAAGGAATTACCCATGGTTATGGTGAGTTGGATTGGACGGCTTTAATCCGTTGTCTTGAGCATTCCTCTTAAGGAAAGAAAATATAAGGAGAGATTAATTATGGAAATAGGTGTTACTTCATTCGTAGAAACAAAGCCTGATACTGAGACCGGAGTTGTCATGAGTCACGCTCAGCGATTGCGAGAAGTCGTCGAAGAAATCGTCCTTGCAGATCAGGTAGGACTTGATGTGTTTGGCATAGGTGAGCATCATCGTGATGATTATGCAGCATCTTCACCAGCAATGGTGTTGTCCGCTGCGGCGCCTCTCACAAAACGAATTCGATTGACAAGTGCTGTGACGGTCCTATCTTCAGCAGATCCTGTCCGTGTGTTTCAGGATTTTTCCACGCTTGACGGTCTCTCCAATGGACGTGCCGAGATTATAGCGGGTCGGGGTTCCTTCATTGAGTCCTTTCCACTGTTTGGTTATAACCTGCATGACTACGAGGATTTATTTAATGAAAACATTGAACTGCTTCTTAAATTACGGGAATCCGAGAAAGTAACTTGGAGTGGAGGCCATCGACCAGCGATACATAATCTGGGGATATACCCGCGTCCTGTTCAGAATTCTATACCTGTATGGATTGGTAGCGGAGGTACTCAGGAGTCTGCCATACGTGCTGGAATTCTAGGTCTGCCACTAGTTCTGGCAATTATCGGTGGAAATCCAACGAAATTTGCGCCACTTGTAGAACTGTATAAAAAGGCGGCAACTCATGCTGGTCATGATGTATCGCAGCTTCGGGTAGGTTCTCATTCTATCGGATTTGTTGCAGAAGATACAGAAAAGGCCGCAGAACTCTTTTTCCCGTCCACTCAGTACGGCATGAATAAACTCGGCAAAGAGCGGGGGTGGGCATATTACGATCGTTCCAGCTATGACGCTGCTCGCAGCTCTGATGGTGCGTTGTATGTTGGGGATCCGGAAACAGTTGCTCAAAAAATTATTCATCTGCGCAAGCATGTAGGAATTACACGTTTCATGATGTATGTTCCCTTAAGCACGATGCCACATGAGTTGGTAATGCGGGCTATAGAACTGCTCGGTAAAGAGGTTGCACCGCGAGTACGAGAGGAAATTTCCAAGTGGGAAGCTGAAATGAGATAAGAATTAACTGAAAAAACGTACACAATCGAATTCATTATTATATTTGGAGGAATTATCATGAGTATTGAGACACGTATATTACCAGAATTAAGAGAGGTATATTCACAATTTCCAGGGTTTGAGTTGGAGAAAAATTTAGAGTGGAGCAGAAACTTAGTATCGGCTACATCGGTGAGGAAATCAGAGCATGTAAACACAACCAGCCGGAAAATTCCGAGGGATGGAGGTGAGATGCTGGTCAAAATATATGAGCCTGCCGGCCGAACGAATGATTTACTACCAGCCATGTTATGGATTCACGGGGGCGGATACGTGTTAGGACATCCAGATATGGACGACAAATTGTGCGAACTTTTTGTTCAGACAGCAGAATGTATTGTCGTATCAGTCGATTATAGGCTCGCTCCTGAGCATCCTTATCCTGCGGCGATTGAAGATTGTTATGCTGGATTGGTATGGATGACGGAGGAGTCAGCAATGCTTGGCATTGATGTGAATCGGGTTGCAATTGCCGGTGCTAGCGGTGGTGGAGGGCTGACAGCAGCACTCGCGCTGATGGCTCGCGATAAAGGAGGTCCGTCTATTATTTTCCAAATGCCATTGTACCCGATGTTAGATAATCGTAACATCACGCCATCTAGTCATGAGATTACAGAAGAGGGTTCAATCTGGAACCGAACGGACAACGTGGCTGCATGGAATATGTACCTTGGTGAGGAGAACGATGTCAGTGGAAGTTTTTCTTATGCAGTACCTTCGAGAGCAGAGAGCTTGGCCGGATTGCCGCCTGCCTATACTTGTGTAGGTCAGCTCGATCTATTCCGAGACGAAACGATGGAGTATGTGGCACGTCTTGCTCAAGCTGGTGTGGACGTAGAATTTCACCTATATCCGGGCTGCTTCCACCTTTTCGAAAGTCTTGCTCCAGAAACAGAAGTCAGTCAGCGCGCTGTTCAGGGTTATATGGATGCGATGGCACGAGCACTTCATCCCAACAGGGTTCTTTAAAGCTGCAGAGGGAAGCCGATCCGCAGTAAAATAGCTAGAGGTCACGTTATAAATCAAACCAAATCGCCGCAAACCTGCGGCGATTTGGTTTTTACCTAGATTTTAGCGTGCATTCTTGCTTCTTCAAGCCATTGTCGGAGAAAATATACGGTAAGCGTTATAAGCAAAATTGTGGTATTAGAAATAAGAGGAGAAACCATGTTTAGGAATATACCTGAGAAAATGTAGAATGACATAAAGTCGCCAACCAAGTCATTTTGGTAGGGAACTTTGTGTCAATGTACATGTCTGTCGAGGGACAAGAACATAGTGCCATTGCCGAAAAGGACATGTCGAAGGACAAGAACATAGTCCCATTGAAGTCGCTAATTTAGCGGCTTTTTTATTTATCGGTACAAGTTCGTGTCCCGAGCCAAGGACAAGAACTTGTACCGATTACCGGAATGGACAAGAACATAGTCCGATTACCGATTAGATGAGCATCAAAATAGAAAACGATGTGATTTAAATCTCAACAGGTCTTCGTTTATTATATTAACGATGAGAAAATTAAAATAAAACTCTTTTTGACAGAGGCCGAAATTTGGTGGCAAAAGAATTTCCCTCATTAAATTCTAATCTTACTCACCTTATCTTCTAAAGTACGCGGCTTACAATAGAGGCTGTAGTTAAATTTGAAGGAGGAATTCACAATGAACAAGAAACTGATGGTCGGTGCGCTTGCTGTTGCTCTTACTGGAGGAGGAATCATGGGAGCGGCCTTATTGCCTTCCACGAATGCAGCGGCTTCGGATGCTGCAGCTTCCGCTTCGGCAATGTCGGCATCGGCAACGCCAGTCCAAAAAGCTCAAACCCAGCAGGATAACGATAAAGAAGTGAACGACGACGGTGCGCAGGACAAGCTGGATAACGATAAAGAAGTGAACGATGACGGTGCGCAGGACAAGCAGGATAACGATAAAGAAGTGAATGACGACGGTGCGCAGGACAAGCTGGATAACGACAAAGAAGTAAACGACGACGGCGCGCAAGCGGCTTCTATCACGAAGCAACAGGGTATTGATGCAGCCTTGAAGCAAACGGCAGGAACGGTGTCCGCCGTGCAGTTGGAGACGGAAAACGGCGTAGCCGCCTATACCGTTACGATCAAAGACGCTGCGGGAACACAGCATGAGGTTACGGTAGACGCCACGACGGGCAAGGTCATTCCCGAGAACGACTGAACCGACTTCCGAAGAGCCTAAGCTTTCGCTTAGGCTTTTTGCCCGTTTTGCCGGGATAGATTTGTTTGGTGGAAGCGGTTTTTACTTATAATAAAAAGACGGAAGGGGGATTCACAATGAACAAAGACGTGTTAATCGTCGAGGATGAGCCTAAAATCGCTCGGCTTCTCGAATTGGAACTGACCTATGAAGGCTATGCGGTTACGATAGCCGATAACGGGAAAGAAGGCTTGGAGCAGGCGCTGTCGAAGGCATGGGGGCTTATTCTTCTTGATATTATGCTGCCCGAATTGAATGGAATCGAGGTATTGCGAAGATTAAGGAAGATCGATATACATACGCCGATCATCGTCGTGACCGCGAGGAATACGACGCCGGATAAGATATCGGGGCTCGACCAGGGAGCCAACGATTATGTGACTAAACCATTCGAGATCGAAGAACTGTTCGCCAGGATGAGGGCAATGATGCGCAATCGCTTCGTAGAGCCGGAGGTGAAGGAACCGGCAAAATTACTGCAGATCAATAATCTTACGTTGAACAAAATGACTCGGGAAATTAACCGCGAAGGAAAAAGGATCGATCTTACGCCCAAAGAGTACGATCTGTTCTTATTCTTGTTGGAAAATAAATACCATGTCCTGAGCAGGGAACAGATCATGAACCATGTCTGGGGATATGACTTTGAAGGAGAAACGAACGTCATCGACGTTTATATCCGTTACATTCGCAAGAAGATCGACCATGATTTTGATGTTAACCTTATCCATACGATACGCGGAGTGGGCTTCTGCGTCAAGGAGGAGGACAGTTGAAGCTTCGAACCAAATTCACGCTTCTCACTTCCATATTGGTCATTCTCATCTTGCTCTGCGTAGATATCGGAATCTATTTCTTATTTATTCAAATGGCCACGCGCAACGAGATCGAACTGCTGCGCAACAAGTCGGAGCAGATTATCGAGAAAATCGGACCTTCTGTTATGCTGGACAAGAATCAGAACGGCCAAATCCTGAGCTATCTGCCCGAAGATTCGGCGATCCGGGTATTCACGCCGGATTTGAAGGTCGTTCAAGTTTATCAACAAGAACCCGACATCGATTTTAATCAAATCGTTATTTCTTCCATGAACGATTCCAGGCTGCTCGTTATCAACGATCAGAAAATATTAGTCGTTCGAATCCCGATACAGTCTGACAACAAGATCATTGGTGTCCTGGAGATTGCAGAGAAAATGGAGACCCTCGAATCCAATATAAACCTGCTGGTGATAATTCTGATCTTCGCGACGCTCGGCGCAGTCATGCTCAGCGTTGGCGGGGCGCTAATTCTGTCGAGAACGCTGTTTAAGCCGATCACGGATAGCATTATTACGATGAAAGAAATCGAAAGCAGCTTGGTATTTAAAAAAATTCCGACGCAAGGCCGATCAAACGACGAACTCTTTCATATGACGGAAACGTTCAACCGGATGATGGAGCGTTTGGAGGAAAACTTTCATAAACAGCAGCAATTTGTCTCCGACGCGTCGCATGAGTTAAATACGACGATCACGATTATTGAAGGATATGCCAATATGCTTCGGCGCTGGGGGACGCGCGATCAGAAAATCCGGGGTGAGTCCGTCGAGGCGATTTACGAGGAATCCAAGCAATTGAGGAAGATGACACGGCAATTACTGGACCTGGCCTCCTCCCAAAAGAACGAAAATATCGTCTTTGAGAAATTTGATCTGGTGGCCTGCTGCAGGCAAGTATCTTCGCTGGCCAAGCAGCTTCATAAGAATGATATCCGTCTTCATTCGGACTGCCGGGAAATAGAGATCGAAGCGGATCTGTCCAAGGTGAAACAGCTCTTGCTCATTCTCATCGACAATGCGTTGAAATACAGCGAAAGATCCATCGACATCCACGTAACGAAGGAGGCGGCGAATGCCATCATAAGGGTCAAAGATTATGGGATCGGCATTGCGCAGGAGGATATCGAAAATGTCTTCGAACGCTTTTTCCGCGTTGATTCCTCCAGAAATCGTAAGACCGGGGGGACCGGACTGGGTCTGCCGATCGCTCAATCGATCGTCAGCGAGCACCATGGGAAGATCCGCATAGAAAGCACAGTTGGCGCGGGCACGGAGGTTATCTTGCATCTGCCTGTGGAGCAGGAAGATGCGGGCTGAGCGATCGTCACCTTCACAAAACTTTTGTTTGGGTTGGAATAAAGAAACGATAGGAAGTGGATACAAGTACAGGGACCCGCGATTTTTTGCAGGATAGTAGGATGAGGATTACTAAAGGTATCTCGTTGATCGATGAGTTTTGAACCACTAAAATGGATACTAAACTATAGCTTAACAATCCCTTAAACGAGGCTACCGGTATGAAATGGCAGCCTCATTAATCAATGGACAGATATGTTAAAGGACTTATGGTGGTGAAAGGGACAAGAACTTGTACCGATTGCCGTATTGGACACGAACATGTTCTTATTACCGTTTAGGCGTGTATCTAATCTATGTTCTCACCGTTGGTGTAGTAAACACAAGTACGACAGTGAAACCGCCAACTGTCAGTTCAAGTCCCTACCAATGTATTACGGAGGTGAATAATAATGGACAGCCAATTAATTGATCCTTACGAGTTACGGTTACGTAAAGCGCTTAACAAAGTGCTACCGGGATGCCTATGAAAGTCTAAAAACCCTCGACCAACTTAACTCAACTGATCCGGTACCTAACTCTAAATATATGTTTAACAATGAGGCATTCGGAATAGTGGCCATTGCATCGGTGCTCAAGCATTCAAAAAAGCTATCTTATTCGAAGGCACTACTTATTTTGCCGCTCATGGCCCACAAAGAAACACTAATCTTATTGAAGCGTGAAAACTCAATTGTCCGCAGTATTGAACAATTAATAGCAAAAAAGAGAATCTCCTTACCAACTTTACCGAACGCTACCTTTCTCTCCTGCCAATTTCCATAAACTCTATTGTATTGCTCAATGAAATCAGGGTGCTAGAGAATGACGCAGGAATTATCGAATATGTTAACGATTCGTTTAATTTTAACAATAGAGGTCTAGGAAAGCGGGCACATGATGTCGTAAAAGCATCAAAAAAAATCTCACGTATGCTGGATATGAGCGCAGAAAACTTATATTTACAATTGAGGGTGCATATATGAAATTTCACTTTAACGAAATATCACTATGGATGAAAAATGGAAATACTCGCAGACTCAGATTCAAACCTAACAAAGTAAATGTGATAACTGGCGGTAGCATCACGGGTAAAACGGTAATTTGGGGAATTATTGAGTATTGTCTATTTGGTAGCGATCCCCGCATCCCTGAGAAAATTATTAATGAGAACGTAGAGTGGTATGGAATCAATTTCTGTATAAATGATAAAACATTTACAATATGCAGAAAAAGCATCTCTGATGATGGTACGATTTCAGACGATTACTATTTCTCATGAAGCGGAGAGATACCTGAGATACCTGAAAAGAGTATTAATGAGGATGAACTGAAGAGTCTCATAGATGTTGAGTTTGATGTTCATGACAAAGTAGTCATCCCGTGTCGAGGAACAAGAACATATTCCCATTGAAGTCGCTATTAGTACGTCTTTAAAACTGAATTTAATGCTGTATCGTGAGCCCAATGATGCGCTATTCCACAGAGAAGGAAACAAAGAGACGTATCCTTTAATTATCTATCTTCAAGGGTGTGGATGGGGATGGTCTGAGCAAAATATTTTTGCATTTGTACCGCAACTTACTGATGTGGTCAAATCAGGCTTTGTCGTCGCAACCGTGCAATACAGAGGAAGCGGCAGCGCTATTTTCCCAGCTCAAATACAGGATGTAAAGGCAGCGGTACGTTTTCTAAAGGCTAATGCATCTCTTTATAATATAGACTCTGAAAGAGTTGGTGTATGGGGGATTCTTCCGGTGCTCATCTGGGATTGCTGTTAGGACTAACGGAAAACAATACAAATTTTAAAGGAGAGAGAGAATATTCTGATGTGTCTGACCGGGTTCAAGCTGTAGTGGACTGGTTCGGACCAACGGAATTTCTAACGATGAGCCAATATCCATCTGTATTTGATCATGATTCACCACATTCCCCCGAATCCAAACTTATTGGCGGACCAATTCAAGAGCTTAAGGACAAATCCAGAAATGTAAGTCCTATTGAACATATCCATCCGGATGCTCCCCCAATTCTGATTATGCATGGAGATGAAGATGATGTCGTTCCTTATGAGCAAAGCGTCGAATTCTTTAAAGCTTTACGGCAAGCGAATGTGGATGCGACAATGTACAGAATTAGAGGAGTAGGGCATCTTGGTTTTGTTCAGCCGCAAACGATGCAGATCGTAAAACAATTTTTTATAAAGTACTTAAAAAAGGAATATTAATAAAGTGTAAACACAACCCACCTCAGTATAATTGTCGAGGGACAAGAACATGGTCCCATTGAAGTCGCTATTTTAGCGGCTTTTTTATTTATCGGTACAAGTTCGTGTCCCGAGCCAAGGACAAGAACTTGTACCGATTGCCGGAATGGACAAGAACATAGTCCGATTACCGATTAGATGTGTATCTAAATGAGAAGAAATGTAATTAAAACCTCAATAAGCAGCATTATACAGGACAGTTTTCGCATTTCAGATCTGAGTAGAAGTGTTGTGTCTCTTATGGGTGACAGAAACACTGAATGCTGTTTTATAGTCAAAGAAACCAGCTTCAATGATCGGAAGTACTTCGATTAAAACTGTGATCTCATTTGAATTAGATAAAACAAACTCATAAAAGCACTTTAGCAAAGAAGTGGAGAGGATGCTGGATGTGTCTTTTGGCTCGAGGAATGAAAACATATACCGATATCGTACTTAGTGCTGATCCTGTCATTGTTGAGGGACAAGAACATGTTCCTATTACCGATTAGGCGTATATCTAATCGGTATTTCACCTTGTTTCATAAAGCCAACGGGCATGGATTTATCCATTCCTAGTTAAGGTTCACGTTCAGCTCTTTTTGTTCGCATTTGAATTTTGAAAAAGGATAAATAACTCAGGCATTTTGAGCAATCATTTCCCGTTAGTTCAATCGTCTTAAAGAATATCTGATTTAAACAGATCATGTAATAGCATTGATTAAAACTGACAGAATATAGGGCAAGGGAGGTGGATTTAATCAACACATGTACTATAATAATGGAAATTAAATAAGGGATGGTGTTTCTCAATTGAAAACTTTTTATTGTGATCTGGAAATAACCTTAGATGTCATTGGCGGAAAGTGGAGACCTCTTATTCTGTATTACTTAATAAAAGGTCCTAAACGGACCGGTGAATTGAAAAGGCTCATACCATCAATTTCTCAGAAAATGTTAGTACAGTCGTTGCGGGAGTTGGAGAGTAATAATTTGATTATAAGAAAAATGTTCAATCAGGTACCACCAAAAGTGGAATATGCAATATCAGAAATGGGTATGTCACTTGAACCCACTTTGCGAGCTCTTTGTGATTGGGGGCAGGATTACGCAGAGAAAACATGGAACAAGGATGAATATCGGAGATTAAATGTAGAATAGAGTAATTTAAAAAATCAAATTATTCTTTACTTCATCACAATTATCACTTTTTGGTTACTATATAACCAAAAAGTACGTACTATTTTAAAAGTGATACATAGTACATAATGAGACTTGTGACCATGAAGAAAATAAAAAAATTAATAAGAGGAGTGTTCTAATGATGTCAACAAACAACAGTCAAATAATTCTCAATATACGTTTTAAAATTAAGCCTGGTAAGAAAGAAGCTTTCCGTGAAAGTCTATTTGCAATGATTAGCAACTTCAAGAGTGAACCTACCTTTGTCAATGCGATCGTCTCCGATGATCTTGATCATTCTGATGATCTTGTCATCTATGAGATCTGGCAGGGAACAAGAGAAAGTTGGATTGAACACGAACTTAATAAACCTTATCGTGCTGAGTATGAAGGTGCACTTACCAACCTTATTGATGATAGAATCGTAAGCTGGCTTGAACCAGTCGGTGAATGGGGAAGTACACTGACGAATGTAAGACGGTAAGTTTTTTAAAGGTAAGGATTATCACTTGCAATCCATTCTGTAGCCTCCAAATTCGAATTTTACAAATAATCTCTGAATATTTCACCGTGAAACAACAGTCACTCGATCTACTGCCAAACTTAATCAATGGAAGATAGATGTTCTCGCTAGCTTCACGATAAAAGATGATGTGGACGATATGATAACCTTTTTTTTGACCATAATGCAACTTATATTGTTACATTATGGTCAACTTACCTTCATTGAAGAATAAGATGAGAATGTTAAACAAATATAATTTCATGGAGGTGCCTAATGAAATTTGGCTTTATTGGTGCTGGAATAGTTGCTCAAACGCTGGCGAGGCATCTCTTGCTTCACGGTCATGAAGTTATGCTCAGTAATAGCCGTGGTCCCGAAACGCTCTCAGACCTAGTAAGCTCGCTCGGTACTGGCGCAAAAGCTGGAACACCTATAGAAGCAGCTGAGCAGGACTTTGTAATTTTGAGCGTAATGTGGCCGCAAATGCCTACTGCTTTGTCCATGGTTCCTGACTGGACAGGCCGTGTTCTTATTGATGCGACTAACCGCTTTGAAAATATGGAACCTTTAGTCGGTGAATTATCAGGAAAGAATTCGAGTGAAATCGTAGCGCAATATGCTCCGGGTGCTCGGGTAATCAAAGCTTTTAACAGTGTACCGATGGAATGGATTAAGAATTACACGGAAGAGAAGCCGAAGACTGTCCTATTCATGTCCGGTGACGACATCCAAACCAAACAAGTCTTGCAAGAAATTTGGGAGAACATTGGTTTTGCCTGTATTGATCTTGGCTCCTTAAGCCAGGGCGGTCTGCTGCAGCAAATAGGAGGTCCTCTTGCTGGATTGAATTTAAATCTGTTGGAGCGATACAGTGTACGATAACGCTATTCTAGGTTGCAAGTGCCAGCAGATGTGTGAACCAAATCTTATTGGTTGGAATGTTTCGTTATTTGTGGACATTTACCAACTTCATATTCATGCACCGCCTAACGTTAAGGACTTTCAGTCAATCATATGGTCATAAAACAGGTGAACGATCCGGAAGTCGTGATTGGTTTCTAGTTATAAGATTACAGCATTAATAAAAGTACAAAAGGGGTTATTCATATGGGTAAAATACTTATTACTGGAGCAACAGGTAATCTCGGCAGCAGGACACTAGAGCTTCTTCTTAAAAAGGTTCCGTCAAATCAGGTCGCTGTATTGGTACGTGATCCGGAATCCGAAAAATTGAAAAAGTTTGTTAAAGAAGGTATAGAAGCTCACAAGGGCGACTATTTTGATTATGACTCACTTCTGCGGGCTTTTAATGGTGTTGACGGATTGTAATATGAAGTGCGACACCCGCTGGAAATAAATAAAAAATGGCCCATGGCCGGATTCGTGTAGAATGAAGGTTCCTACACCACATTCACACAAGGAGAATCCACCATGAGCTACACACATCTTAGCATAGTTGAGCGCAGCAAGCTAGAAATCCTCCATCGGCAAGGTCAAAGTTCAAGAGCCATCGCAAAAGAATTAGGAAGACATCCTTCGACGATTTGTCGTGAATTGGATCGTGCTACTTCATCGCAACCGTATCACGCAGAACAGGCTCAGAGCGCTTATGAGGAGCGTCGTCAAGCTTCGATCTCACCGGGTAAATGGTCCGAAGCCATAGCGATTTCCTTAGAGGAAAAACTGCAGGCAACGTGGTCTCCAGAGCAAATCACGGAACGTTTCCGTATCCAAGGCCTGCCGTCGGTTTCCTTTAAAACCATCTATCGATGGCTCTACGCTGGGCGTCTGGTTCGAGGCACGTTACAGGTCCTTCGGCACAAAGGGAAGCGTCAGAAACCTGCAGAAACTCGCGGTAAATTCGCGATTGGCAGATCGATTTCAGATCGTCCTAAAGAGGTTCGTTCCCGGGAAACGTTTGGACACTGGGAACTGGATACCGTCGTTTCGGGTCGTGGGAAAAGTAAAGGATGCGTAGCCACGCTCATTGAACGCAAAACCCGTCTATATACCGCCATTCTTATGCCTGATCGCACCGCTTTGTCCATGGAAATTGCGCTTGGTGTAGCCATTTCACAGTACCCCACAGGCACTTTCCTCACAGCCACGGCGGACCGAGGAAAGGAGTTTGCATGCTATACCAATCTGGAAAAAAGCTATGATCTGCACGTTTATTTTGCTGATCCATACTCGTCTTGGCAACGCGGTTCCAATGAAAATGCGAATGGCTTACTTCGAGAGTTTTTCCCGAAAGGCACTGATCTCGCTAAAGTCGAGGATGAGGATCTCGCCGGTTCACTAGATCTAATTAACCACAGACCACGAAAATGCTTGGGTTGGAGAACCGCTCACGAATCTTTCACAGAGGAACTGTCGCACTTGGTTTGACAATCTGTCTGTTGAAAAAGTAATGCTTATTTCCGCGCAAGCATTTACCGACCGCAATACGCAACATTTCAATGTGATCGCAGCTGCAAAACAGGCTGGTGTGAAACAAGTGATTTTCACGTCGATCATACGAAGAGAAAATTCAAATCTTATTGTGCCCGAAGTATCGATGTCAGACTTATTTGCTGAACAAACGCTTAAAGCATCCGGATTAGACTATACCATTCTGCGGAATCCTCCGTATCTTGAAGTCATGCATTCGTATTTCGGAGATGCGCTTAAAGTCGGCGTACGAGTACCAGCTGGTTCCGGTAAAGTAGCCGCTGCATCTCTGGACGATTTGGCGGCAGCCAACGTAGCCGTTCTTACTCAAAACGGGCACGAAAATAAGTCATATACTTTAAGTGGCAGCGAGGGAAGCTCTTTTGCAGACATCGCTGAAGCCCTCTCGGAGATTAATGAGATGAATATCCCTTATGAGGCAATTAGCGAAAAAGAATATATAGACACTATGGTAGCGAATGGCTTGCCTGTTCTTATGACTGATTTCTTATTAGGTTGGGTGCGTGGAATCAACACTGGAGAATTCTCGGAGACGTCTGGGGATCTTGAACGTCTGATTGGCCGAAAACCAATGACGTATAAAGAATTCTTTAAAATCAAATCGCCGTTTTCTAAAATTGAAGATTGAAAGCTGGCATGATATTAACTTACTCTATGAAAAGTTTAGAGTTATTTACAAGGAAGACATACTATGAGCCGCAAAGGCAAAGTACCATCAGAATCGCTTCTGTGATCCTCAAGAGGTTCTTGATGTGAAGTTCACGACTTTTGACTACAAGCTCGCCAAAGGCGATGTATTGATCAGAGTTACAAGTCTTTGGTTCGAGAAGGCATTTGACTATTCAAAACAATTCAGGAATGGATCTGCATTTTGAATGGTTTAGAGATGTTCATACAGATCACGCATGGAACTTTATACAAAACAATAAACATGAAACACGTAAATCAAGAAAAGTAGATGTAAGCGCCTATTTTCCAGTAAAAGTATATAAAAATGATGCAGGCTCAGTTGGATCATACATCGGATCTTTTACGAGAGAAGTTTATGGCCATGACCGGGTTGCTATCGTAAATTTAACAGTCGATGGAAAACCTGCACTTCAGGCAATATCTTTAGTCGAGACTCCATTAAAAATTCTCGTTACTTGGATTTTATGATGTGAATATTTTGAAGAAGAAGAATATTGAATGAATGTCTCGGGACAAGAATATTGTTCCATTCAAAGTCGCTATTATAGCAGCTTTCGTATTATTAGGGTCAGCCAGAGATTTTCTGGTTGGCCTATTTTTATGGGTGTTTTACGATGGTGGTAACCGGGAGAACGAGGGCGGCTTAGGGACAAAGAACCCGTACAAAAAATTGTTCTCCCACTACCGTCCAACGACCATGTTTGAGCTGGTTGAGGCTATGACCTCGTAATCACAAGCGAAGCTATGGGTTTGGAAACCAGGTGGGAATGCCGGTAAATCGAATGAGGGAGGTTTGGTTTCGAGCGGCTAGGGGAAGTGCTTAGCATACTGAAAGAGGAAAGTGGTGTGGAACCTGTCGTTATCTTCGAGGCAACCGGACATTACCATTGAGGTTTGGCGGGGTATCTCATGGCAGAAATTATGCGGCGAGAAAAAAAGGACAACTCGCTTTCTGAAGGCACACAGACAGTTCCATTCCTGAAAAGATTGAGAGCAAGGTATCAATGCCGATTTAAAAATTATATCTGAGTTGTCGCGGGACAAAACATTGTTCCATTCAAAGTCGCTATTATAGCGGCTTTTTTGTTTTAAGGACGATGTTCTTGTCCCAAGCTGAGGACAAGAACATTGTACCATTGCCGAAAAGGACAAGAACAATATGTCATTTCGGATTAGGGGTTGTAAACGAACAAACACTGAAAGATTTGGTCAAAGAAACTGGGTACAGGACATCTCTAATGATTCCCTCCGGATGCTTGATGGCCGTCGCCATGTTAAATAAAATGCCATACTTGTTGCCGACTCGTCGTAGATCGTTCATTTGGAAAGGCCCTTTGCCGGCATGGACTTGGGGAGGACCGCGTTCGTCGGGAAAGTCGGTAGAAATAGGCTGCAGCGCGTTTCGGTCCACAGAACGATTGAGGGGACTATAGGGGCTCTTGCTGGCAGAAAGCAAATGCCCCTCCGCTATGTTGGCGGAAGGGGACAGATCCTTGTCAATTGCAGTACTTTTATACCTTGTGCTTAACATCAAAACAGCGATTAAGGGGACGGGTCCTTACAAGATAATGAGGCATTTTTTTTTGTTCTTTCCGCTAGTTTAGTAATCGAATCAATGTCTTGATCGGTTAATAGATCTAGAAAATGCTTGCGTATTGCCTTTGAGACTATGGGAAGGGCATCATCCAAGGCTGACTTTCCGGCGGAAGTAATGATGACTTGAACACCGCGATCTGTGTCTAGTGGTTTCCTCAGAACAAGTCCGCGTTTTTCCATCCGAGTTAGATGATGTGATAGTCGGCTCTTATCCCAGCCCATCGATTCAGCTAATTCCTGTTGGCGAAGCTTACCATTCCCGAATTGGACTAACCGGTCTAATACTCCAAAATCACCCTCGGATAGTCCTGTGTATTCAGACATTTCTTTTACAACGCGACCGAAGATTTGTTTAAAAGAGCCTTTCCACATATTCCATATTCGCATTTCGACTTCGTTTAGTTCGTTCATATTCATATCCATAAATACATAATAACACGGTTGACGCATCAACCTCAAGGTGCTACAATGCGTTTAGGTTGATACGTCAACCAAACGGTGAGGTCGAACTAAGATTGACATATCAACTTTGGGTTGTATTACAAAGATCTCACAGTCAATTCAAGAAAGGGAGTTTATTACTATGCAGGAAAACCCCGTCGCCTTGGTCACCGGGGCCAATAAAGGAATCGGTTTGCAAATCGCGAAGGATCTTGCAACGCACGGCTTTACCGTGCTCATCGGATCGCGCAATCTCGAGAAAGGGGAGACGGCTGCGAAGAGCGTCGAAGCCGATGTCCGCGCCATCCAGCTCGATGTCACGAATCAGGATTCCATCTCCGCCGCTGCAGCGCGTATTCGCAGCGAACTCGGCCGTCTCGACGTGCTCGTCAACAATGCGGGAATATCACACGCCGGTCAGCCGGGCAGGCCGCTCGAGGAGGTTGGAAAATCGGGTCGACCAAGCGTCGCTTCTCTCGACGAAGTACGCGCGGTGTTCGAGACGAATGTGTTCGGCGTGATTGCCGTCACGCAAGCGATGCTGCCGCTCCTGCGTGAAGCGCCGGCGGCACGTATCGTTAACGTATCAAGCGGCTCTGGCTCGTTGACGTTGAACGCGGACCCTACCAATTCGCATCGCGAAATGTTTGGCGCTGTTTACGCCCCGTCAAAGACGGCTCTCAATGCGATTACGCTCGCCTTTGCCATTGAACTCATGTCGACAGGCATTAAGGTCAATGCGGTATGCCCGGGTTTTACCGCGACGGATCTCAACAACTTCGAGGGAACGGGCACTGTCCAGCAAGCTGCTTGTCATCCCGTACGCCTTGCGCTGATTGGAGAGAACGGTCCGACGGGTACGTTCTCAAATGAGAGACGCGAGCTCCCATGGTGAAGTAGTCTCTAGCACTGGATCAACATTGAGAGATGTATAGACAACCTGAAGGTGTGGATACCTTCCAAATATACATAAGGAGTGTGTTAACAAATGGAATATGTAAAACTTGGCCGCAGCGGCTTGGATGTTTCGCGGTTAAGCCTTGGAACCATGGGCTTTGGGGTACCTGAACGCGGCAATGCCCCATGGTCGTTGAATGAAGAGCAAAGCAGACCGATCATTAAAAAAGCACTAGAATTGGGCATCAACTTCTTCAGTACCGCAAATATGTATTCCGACGGAACAAGTGAAGAAATTCTCGGACGTGCATTAAAGGACTTCGCTCGTCGTGACGAAGTCGTCATTGCGACTAAGGTCTTTGTTCCGATGCGCAAAGGTCCGAATGCTATGGGGCTTTCCCGGAAGACCATCATGACCGAAATGGATAACAGTCTAAGACGACTCGGAACGGATTACGTTGATCTGTACCAGATCCATCGTTGGGATCCTAATACGCCGATTGAAGAGACAATGGAGACTCTCCACAATTTAGTTAAGGCGGGCAAGGTAAGATACATCGGAGCATCCTCCATGTTGGCATGGCAGTTTGCGAAAGCTCAGCATGTCGCGGAGAGAAATGGTTGGACACGGTTCGTTTCCATGGAAAATAGACTTAACTTACTTTATAGGGAAGAAGAAGAGAAATGCTCCCCCTTTGCAAAGATGAGGGAGTTGGTGTCACCCCTTACCTACCTTTGGCTGCAGGCCGGTTAACCCGGGATTGGAATGAGCAGACCTCGCGATCCGAGAATGACCAGGTAGCAAAGGGATTGTTTGTTAAAACGGAAGAGGCTGATCGTAAAGTTGCGGAAAGAGTTGCGGAAGTTGCCGCTGACCGTGGAATTCCACGTGCACAAATTGCACTTGCATGGTTGCTGCAAAAGGAAGAGGTTACAGCTCCAATTATCGGCTCAACTAAGATCAGTCATCTCGAAGACGCGGTTTCGGCGTTGTCGGTTAAATTGACACCCGAAGAAATTACGAGTCTAGAAGAACTTTATATACCGCATACATTAGTATAAATTGGACACAAATACACAACATCTTTGGGCGAACGCTTCTACGGTGTTCGCCCTCTTATATAGTTGTTCATGAGAGGGGCGGGTCTAACGAGAAACGTTAGTTTAACAAACAGACTGCAATTGGTACATTTATCACTCATAAAAAGAACTCTCCAGATGCGGAGGGTTCTAACATTTTTATCCATGTGTTTGCGGGTGGTGTCAGCTACGCTGTTATTACCCCGAATTGAAGACTTCATAACTGACCACACAGGTTTGGGTTATATTATTTCCGAGAGAAGGGTAAATTTGACCAACTCAATACACTTTTTTGAGATACTCCGCTAACTCTTTATTTAATTGGAACCGAGGAAAGGTACCTGCTGATATACAACAAATAGAGAAATGACCTATGTTACTTATATGCCTTTATTGTTGGATAGGGGGTTAATAGCTCTCACTGTTTTATACTGAAGATCCACAACTAACTGAGGTTATGGATTTTCGCCTTTAAGTGATATGGAACTTTTTTGATTCTGGAGGATCCCGGAAAGGATAACAACTAAAAATACTAAATGCATAGTAAGTAAGAGTATATGATCGATTAGAGGAGGAATTATAGTGAGTTAATAAAAGGAGAAAACGGGTTTTGTTTGTATTGGTTACATATGTACAAAATACGAGTTTTGTGAAACAGTAATCAAATTTTAAGATCATGAATGATTTTCACGCCTATTCAAACTCTGTTCACATGGATAAATGTGGCTTAATGTTTTTATAACCCCCAGATATTTTTAATTTCGTATGGATAAATATGTGATCCTGTATGTTTCTGTTACCAAACAATTCAGTTATCTCAAATATAATATGCACCCAATCCAACTTTAAAATGAGCACATATTATATTTGATACCGAATCTTTTAATTTATGCTACATCAACTTAATTCCCGTGCACCCAAAACTCTATAATACTGTTCCAGGTATTGGATTCGTTTCCTTGCCCGACATAACGAATGAATTTTGCCTGAATCGGTTCAAATTCAAATGTTTCATAGGCAGCCTGTTTTTGACTGGCCACGTTATTTAATACCTTTTGGTAATTAATACCATCCAATGAAACTTCCAAATCGAAATAATTGGATCGCGTATGACCATTATAGAATTGGATGCTTACCTGCCCTACTTGAGTCTGTTGCTCAAGCTCCAACTGCAAGTATTGTCCCTTTCCATCTGCAGACCATCTGGAGTCAGGATCACGGTCGATCGTATGGATCGGCAGATTGCCATCATCTGCACTTGCCGTAACCTTGGTTACAGCAGCAAATGGTCCTTCCGGTTCGGCCATGGGCTCTTTGACTTCAAATTTCTCTCGTGCCTCGACCGTTACTCCATTAAAGACGCAGCTCACAATGACGTCGACAATTCCCGCTTTTACCGCATGGAAGGTAGTTCCGTCCGTATATCCGATCGTCTCATCACTCGACGTATACGTGACAGGAACGTTCAATTCCGTAATGTTCACGATCTCACCATTATCTAATGTTAGAAATGAGGATAATTCCCCGCTCGCGCCTGCACTGATCG
The DNA here is from genome assembly GCF_052244825.1 of Paenibacillus sp. 1A_MP2. NCBI lineage: Bacteria > Bacillati > Bacillota > Bacilli > Caryophanales > Paenibacillaceae > Paenibacillus > Paenibacillus sp. 1A_MP2. Next base: position 3,829,456 of record NZ_JBQQCS010000001.1, read on the forward strand.
CATTGCCTGCAACTCTCCATCCTGGAAGCGCTTTATTCGGACTTATGGAGATATTCTCTGGAAGTACCGGTGTATCCGCTACCTTAAAATTCACTCGCACGTTCTGGGTATGCCCCCGATACGATACAGTGATCTCTCCAGTTCCATTGGTCCCTTGCGGTTGTTTAATTTTAACCTTGGCATCCTTCGCAAATGGTTTCGCAGAGATGAACGGTGTTTCCGTTGTGCCATAAGGTAAAGTGTGAACGTAATCCGTTCTTAAGAACTGCATACCCGCTATAGCTTCGCCATTCACCAACAGGGATTGGAGCCCCAGCTGAATATCTTTGATTCGCTTCTTGCTCTGATCCTGATATAAACTCTGCGGAGATAAACGATCTCCTTCTCCAATGCCTTCCGCCATATCAAATGGCTGCGTATTCGCATCCGGAATGGAACCAACAATGTTGACGTTCACGCCGGTGTCCTTTCCTTTTGTTCCAATGACATAACCATTCCCGAATTGTTCTGATTCTACAATAACGCCGGATTTACTGCGATGTGCCGCCTGTCCGGTCGTATTCCAGAACACACTTTCCGTGGTAACGACTCCATGACGATTCGTTTCGGAGGATCCATAATCCCGCGTAATGGCAGAGATCCCGTCTCCGTTGACTACTAGGTTGTCGATCAGGTTCGCCATGCTCATGTACATATGGAAGTCGGTCATTAATGAAGGATTCTCGGAATACGACCCTTGCAGCACATTCCCGTTCGCAGAGAAGTTGGCATATGTGAAGCTATGTCTAGCTCCGATCGCCTTACTGTTCTTGATGAGATTATCATTGCCTATAAATTGATATAAATAACCGTTTCCATTCGCTCCACGATACTGCGGGTACTGCATGGTTACATGATCCACTGTGACGTTCTTCGTACGGTCCAGAATAATTCCCTTGGACAATAGATGATAATCTGCATTGCCAGCTGGCTTATACGTGTTAATATTACGAATCCAGCTGTTCGCCACTGCGATCACATTGATCGCTTTAGCATTATCAGCCTCGTATCCAGCAGTTCCAACGACTTTGAAGTCATCCTCACCAAGTCCAGGTTTCGAATTCTGAATGTTTGCGATTGAGAAATCCTCCAAACCAACCTCGACAATCGGATCAGCCGTTTGACTAATCGTAATGTCATCGCGCAGCTTCATTGGATAACGCGTCGGAATGTCTAGCGTAATCGTATTATTCTCCGGATCTACCTCCACGATTTGGCGATAGAATAACGGTTCTACTTTACCGAGACGTGAAGACCATTTGTTTTGCATGCCCAGCTCACGTAAGAACCCAGGCGTTGTTTCGAATGAAATGACCACGTAATCATTCACCGCAAACCCGCTCGTATCCTCAACGGGCAGCAGGACGGTTGGATCGGTAACGGACTTGCGAAGTTTCGTAGAGATTCCCGTTCTTTTCCAATCCCCGTTACCGATCCGGATAATATCCTTGTTTTTCATATTTTGCTGTGCATTATAGATATGAGTCTTGTTCATCCCGTCACCTTTCAGGACTACCCGACTTGCAGGAATGGTTAGTGAATAATCCTTGCCGGCCTGAGGATTAACCTGATATGTACCTTTGGGAAGATACACGACACCCCCACCCAACGCAACCGCAGCATCAATTGCTTTTTGAATCGCCTGGGTTGCATCACGGCCCCCGAAGGATCGGCAAAATAAGGTGAATTGGTAACGTCGATACGTTTGTTCTTGGCCGTTTTAGGCAGGTCTTCTTCCCCACGTCGATAACCGGCATACGAAAAGTCATGCAGAAATCTTCCTTGTTCATCTTTAAATCCTGGATACCAATCAATTGGGTAGAGTCTGCTTCTGCCATCCGTCCCTAGAGACAGGTTCTCACTCGCACGTTCAATAGACAGCTGTGAGTCACCCTCTGATGCTCGAACTTCATGGGTTCCAGGTACAGGCAATCCAACAGCCAACGTAAATGCCAACCCTAACAAAGGCCATTTTTTCCGCATGCTTTCGTTCTCCTCCTTCTGGATTTCAGAGTATGTGAGCGGTTTCAAGAAATCCTGTAGTCACCTCCGATCCTGCTCAAGCAAGAGTCATGTGCATGCCTTCTCAGCATGTCATAACCGATTGTAGAGTACGAGGAAACGAAATTACATGAACAAAAACGACATTCCTATGCCTATTTTATACAATATAAGGATTTATTTTGAGGACACTGCACGATTATATCGTTCTAAAGCCTGCTGTTGAATCTCAATCGCACGTTCAATCTGCAACGATTTGATTTGCTCGACATACATATCAAAGGAATCCACCGGCTCCATGCCAAAAATAATTTTAAGTGACATCTCATCCACCACCTTGTTCACTTCCTGCATGATTACTGACAACTCCGTGCTTTCTTTCTCGGTCTTGGGCAGGGTTGGCACCTGATGGAGCACAGCATCCGTGTTGGACCATAGCTGCACCGCCTCTTTCTGTTCCGGCAAAATATAATATTGTTCCATATATCGCGTATCCTGCACAAATGGACCAAAATAACTTGCTCTGGTATACATCGCAAGGGCTTGCGCCGGCGACCACTTATCAGGGTTTTTCAGAATAGTATCCGTATACGTCGGATACCCGTCTTTCATCTCAAAGCTAACACCTTCTATTCCAAAATTGAACAGCAAATGCCCTTCAGGCCCATACCCATAATCCAGCATGCGTGCTGCTTCCTCCACATGACGACTGTTGCTGGATATGGCGACTCCACTGGAGCCGATAGCCGGAGCGAGCTGACCGAATTTAGGGCGATCTCCTTTGTTCATGACAGGATATGGCGCTGGTACAAGCTGTGCATGGGGATCCGTCTCCTGCAAAATGGGCAGCCATGTACCGATCCCCGCACCTGCATTCCAGATGCTCGCGCCACTGCGTCCTGTTGTCATGTTGGTATCCTGAGTCTCCGAATCGACGGCAGCCAGATTCTTGTCAATGAGTCCTTCCGCATACCATTCACGAAACAAGGCTAGAAACGCCTTATATTCAGGTTCCTGTGCCCCAAACTTAATGTGGCCATCTTCCAAGAAGAATCCTTTTTTATGCCAAAAGCGCCAATAAAACCGCCGCCTTCGATACCAAACAACGGATTCGGAACACCGAGGAAAGTGAGCGGAGCGTCAGCTCCCTTTTATCCTTAAATGCCTGCAGCATCGTATGCCATTCGTCGATCGTGGTTGGTACATCAAGACCGAGCTCATCCAGCCAGTCCTTTCGGATAATCGGCCCTTGATAGGTTCGCAGCTTGTCTTGTCCCTGAATAAAGGGAAATGCGTAATAACTTCCACTGGCTGTGCGAATCTGCATATCAATGTCCGGATGCTCACTCAGGTACTGCTTCAGATGAGGTGCATGTTGATCAATAATATCGTTTAATCGCAGAATGTATCCGTCTTTGATCGCTTTCTCCGGTCCACCGGGATAATTACTCCACTCATATTCGATCATATCCGGCAGCTCTCCGGACGTAAGCAGCACATTAATCGCTTCTTTGGCCTGATTGGCGGGAGGCCGGATGAATTGAAGGTTGACCCCGGTTCTTCGCTGCCATTCCTGAAAAAAAGGAACATCATTGAAACTGGATTTGATGCTTGCTGCATTGCCATTCAGTTCTGCCCAGTAGGTTAATCTCCCATCGGTGTCGAAAGCTGTAGTAGAAATGGTCCGAGATGCTGAAGCATCGGATCGGTCATTCATCTTGGCATCCGAATCTGTCCCGTTCTGATCGCAAGCAGTCAGCATGCCGAGCAGCAGGAGTAGTCCTGCCACCTTTGCTATGAATGCCAATTTCCACTTTACATTCATATTCCGGTCTCCTTTCAAATCAACTGATTTCTTTATATTTACCAGGCGTAATGCCTTCGTATTTCTTGAATACCCGGATGAAAGTGGCTGCATCATTATACCCGACCAATCGGGATATTTCTGTAATGGATTCATGTTTATGCTCCATCATTTCTTTGGCCTGTCGGATACGGCATTTATGAATACAGTCCAGCAGACCCTCACCGGTCTGATTCTTGAAGAGTTTGGACAAATAACTGCCCTTCAGTTCAAAATGCTCACCAATGGCGTTGACGTTCAAATTCACGTCCGTATAGTTACTCTCAATATACTGTGTAACCTGGGTACTGAGATGACGCAGGGAATCCTCACGTTCTTGTGATACATTCGTTGCGCGCTTATCAGCGGCATAGGCACATACCTCCTCTAACAAGGTTTGCAAAGCCTCCTGCATCTCCTGGATGGTATCCCCGGCAATAATGTCATCAATCCGGTGCGGATAATGGGTTAACGTGTTGCTATTCCTGTCCCCAGATCATTGATGGCTTTTATCATCGTACCTACCAAGTTGAAAATCAGGCAACGAGCGAGTGTGAGCGACATAATCGGTTTATCAAAATTCCGCGCTGTAATCTCATTCATATAAGCGCTGGCTTGGTCGGTATCTCCAGCTTTGATAAAATTAAGAAGCTGCTGTTCTACTTGAAGCGGATAGTAATAGCCAAATGGGTCATCCGCCATTGCATCGCTGCGTACATCCCCATAGGTAATGATGCCTTTCTTGCCAAGCACCATTTTATATTCCATCGCGTCCACTGCTTCCTGATATGCTTCGGCGATACCAATCCACGACGTATGGCGTCCGCTGATGGAGATCGTCAGTTCCATATCATAGCGTTCCAGAAAGCGTTGTGCTTCTGCCGCAATGTGATGAAGATCCTGATTCCAGTCCGAAGAATCCGCTTTCATATTTACAAGGCAGACCATCATATCATCGACTTCCGCTACATATCCGGCGTGCTGACGCTCTGAAGTCAGTTCCTCAACAACGTTGGAAATAATGAGATGGATTAACTTGTTTCGTTCATTGATATCAATGCCCGGCAGCTTTCCATAGAGATTCTCTTCATTTTCGATGACAAACAGGATTACGGCAAACTCACTTGAATACAGCGGCATATGGAAAGAACGGAATGCATCTTCGTAGGGAACGAGTGTGTCCTGTTTGCCTTTCAGAAGCCGGTTAATCATATTCGAGCGCAGCACCTGCTGATGTTTCTGCAGCTGCTGGGCAATCTCATTCTTTTCTGATCGTGTGTTCATAATGACCTTCTGAATAAACCTTAGTTCGTTCCGATCAGCAGGTTCGTTCTGCGTAGTTTTGTCTTGTAGTGATTCCACGAGCTGCTGGATTGGAGAGTAATTCCGGCGCATGAAGAACCAGGTCAGTACACCCGCACTAATGAGACTCACCACGATACTAATATACGTAAAATTGCGGACATACACTGCCTTTTCCCAATACAGGCTGCTAGGAATAATTAATGCGTACTTCAGATCGGATACCGCGGAGTCCATGTAAAACATCTCTGATTTGCCTACCTTGGCGTTATCCAACTGAACCTGATTGCCATTCATGAATGGCTTCAATTCCTCCGATCCGGGACGATTGCTCATCAGAATCTCATTATTCTGGTTCAGGATCAGCAGTGTTGCATCACTAAAACCCGAAATGCTCTCAATCGCTTCCTGGAATCTTCGCGTATCGGCCATGACCACAACTGTACCCGTCTCCTGACCATTCAAATCATCAGGCAGACGTGTAATGTACGCAATGGCAGACTCCGCCGGACCTGCATTCTGATGCGGCAGAATGACGAATTGATTCGTTTCTGCACCCAGGATCTGATCCCGCCACGCTTCAAAAGACATTGCACCTGTGTTATGTAGGGTATGAAATGCCGTCCGCATATCCCGAATATTACCTGAACGGAGAATGGACTGGTCTTTTTTCCACACGACGTAAAATTCATCGATGGATGCGTAGGATGTTTTGTAGAGACGAAGTTCCTTCACCAGCTGATAAGCCGTATATGGCGCCTCCTTGGCTGGCTGATTGGAATACATCAGCGTTTGCAGGTTCGGACTCCACGTCATCTCCATGTTTAACCGCTTCATGAGATCAACTTGTGTATCGATCGTATAACGCATTTGCTTCAATAAAGAATCGTTCGCCCGATGTATTTCACCCTTGAGTGTCTCATTGGCTTGCATGTAAATAACCAGGCTGATCAGAATGGGTACTATTAAAACAGCACTGTAGGAGACAAGCCAGGTCACGATTATACTTTCTCGTTTTTGCCACAAATATCGAATGTTTAGCAACAACTCATCACCTAACTCTTCGTAGATTATCGATGTTTGGATCAGGAATTTATTATAACGGCAAGAGCACGATTCGGATATAGATAAAAAGTTCAATTCAATTGACAATAAGGTGAGCAAGCAGCGATTTCCCGCGTCAAATCAAGCACAAATAGCCCGTATAGACAGCTTTCGTCTATCGGGCATTCGGTATCAAAACGTCAATGTATTTCATTTAATTTTTAAATAGATGAGAATGTTTTTTTTGAATATTCTTAGAGCATTTTTAGAAAATGCGATGCTTCCATCCGTTTAATTTGGCGCTGGCCTCCACGAAGAAATAGTCACCGTAAATGAGAGAGACATTCACGTTCTGACCTGCCGGTTTATGACCGGTTCCCTCCAGAAGCATGCCTTCGTGCTCAGGAAGATCCCATGTTCCATAATGATCCCGCAGGGAATTCAGGATACGTTTGGCAACGGAAGCATAAAGCCTGCCTTCAGGATCAGTGAGTACACCTGCAAGCTCAAGCAATCCGGAAGCAGCAATGGCACCCGCGGAGCTGTCCCGTGGAATCTCTTCTCCTTCTTCGGGCTCTGCCCGGAAATCCCAATGTGGAACGCTATCCTCAGGCAAGTTGGCAATGAAGAAGTTCGCCACACGCTGTGCAGCATCCAGATATGCCGGGTCTTCTGTATAACGATACGTATTCGTTAATCCATATAAAGCCCACGCAGCTCCACGACTCCAAGCCGAATCTGGCCCTGCTCCCTGTCCCCTATCGCTTCTGCCCGTTCACCTGTCTCGGGACCAAATGAAACGATATGATGTACAGAACCATCTTCCCGGACAAAATGCTTCATGACCATATCCGCATGAGCTTTGGCGATATGGCTGAAACGGGGATCTCCACTCTCCTCCGATGCCCAGAAGAGTAAGGACAGATTCATCATCGTGTCGATAATTGACCAGCCCAACATGTCTCCATTCCAGGCCCGGATAAAGCTGCCTTTGGTATTGAAGCGTCCAGCCAGGAAGTTGGCAGCAAATAAGGCACGTCTAGCTGCATCGGCATCTCCGGTGAGCTTGTATTTGATGACGGCCGTGGGTAGGAAATGAAAGCCCACATCGTGGTCGAAGTAGTTATTTTCGAGAAACCGTTCCGATAGCCGTTCATCCCAATTCCATGCAGCCTCTTTATATTTCTCATCACCCGTCATATCGTACACAATCCATAATATACCCGGCCAGAATCCCGAGGTCCACCAATCGATCCTCATGTCGTCATAAATGCCATTCGTACCTGCGACATGTGGAGACTTGTCACCTATAGCTGCAAGCATCTGGTCGGCTTTGCTCTTGATCTGATCCCACATGTCCTTGTCCAGTTCATTTAATACGTTCATGTAACGTCATACCTCCTTACCGTTTTTTCAATTCTTCGGTTTAACCTTTCAATGAACCAACCATGACACCTTTCACGAAAAAGCGCTGCAAAAACGGATAGATGCACAGGATCGGTATCGTTGCTACCATAATCGTTGCATACTTGATGGTTTCCCCAATCTGAAAGCGATCCCCGGCCGAGGCACCTGCGGACATGCTCTCCGTGGAATTGGCAATCAGAATCTCACGCAGCACCAATTGCAGCGGGAACAGCTCACGGCTTTTGATAAACACCGATGCATAGAACCACCCGTTCCACTTATCTACCGCGTAATACAGAATCATTACGGCAATGACGGGCATGGACAACGGGATAATAATACGGAACAAAATGGTAAAGTGATTGGCTCCATCAATCTTGGCCGATTCTTCCAGGCTGTCCGGAATACCCATAAATGATGTTCGCATGATGATCAGGTTAAATGTACTGATGGCAAAAGGCAGAATGGTCGACCACAGCGTATCTAACAGGCCAACGCCTTTGACAACCAGATACAGCGGAATCAACCCGCCGCCAAAGAACATCGTGAACACGATAAAGAACATGAACACCTTGTTCCACATCACGTTTTTACGTGATAGCACGTACGCACCAAGCGCTGTCATGAACAGGTTGACGATGACGCCAAACACGAGAATAAACAAGGTATTACGGAAACCTGTGGCTATCCCTGGATTGGCAAGTACACTCTTGTAAGCTTCCAGACTGAACCCTACGGGCTTCCAAAGAAGGCCCTTGTTCGCTAACAGCTGCGCCGAGTCGCTTAAGGATGCGAATAACACGTAAAGTAGTGGATACAAGGTGACGATAACAAGCAGGATTAGAAATGTATAATTCAAGATCGTAAAGATTCGGTCAAACCAACCGCTTTCCTTAATCAAAGTTACCACCTCACCATAAGCTGTTTTGACTCACTCTGCGGCTGATATAGTTCGCCGAAATCAGAAGAACGAGATTGATGACTGAGTTGAATAGACCGACTGCCGAGCTGTAACTCCATCCGAATTCCAGCAATCCCTTTCGATACACGAAGGAAGAGATCACATCTGCCGTTTCATAGGTTACCGGATTGTAGAGGAGAATGATCTTCTCAAACCCGACATTCAGCATATTCCCCATCCGGAGAATGAACATGATTGTAATAATAGGCAGTAATCCCGGCAGTGTAATGTGGAACATTTGCTTGAGACGGCTCGCACCGTCTATCTTCGCCGCTTCATACTGTTCCAGATCGATGCTCATTAATGCAGCGATATAGATAATCGATTCCCAACCGATCCGCTGCCATATTTCAGAAAGGACATAGATCGGACGGAACAACTCCGGCTTTTGCAGCATCGCCTGACCGTCATATCCGAGCATCATGATGAGACGGTTGATTAAACCATCCGCGTTCGTGAAATCTGTAATAATACCGCATATGACAACAAGAGAGATGAAATAAGGCATATACGTTATTGTTTGAACAACCCGCTTGAACGTGCGCTTACGTACTTCATTGATGAGCAGCGCCAGAATGATCGGTGCAGGGAATTCAAAGAGCAGCGTGTACAAACTGATGAGCAGGGTATTCTTAAGAACCCGCAAGAAATAGTAACTGTTAAAAAACTCTTCAAAGTGCTTCAGCCCAACCCAATCACTCCCCAAAATACCCTTCATCGGAGAATAGTCTTTAAAGGCAATAATTGCACCGTACATCGGACCGTAATGAAATATTAAATAATATCCAATAACGGGAATCATCATGATATACAAATACTTGTTCATCATGAAGTCCCGAACGAACCGGCTTCTGAAGGATTGACGATTGCTCATGATGTACCTTTTCACCTCTTTTCAATCGGGAGGGCCAGAGCCCTCCCCTTTACAATTACCGATTGTTGTAGCGTTCGAGTGCTGCTGTCTGGATTTCGATAGCTCGATCCAGATGTAACGACTTCATCTTCGCAACATAGCTCTCAAATTGATCCACCGATTCGTTACCCAGAATGATCTTGATCGTCATCTCATCGACGAGCGTGTTGATATCATTCATGATGGTCGCGTATTCGGAGCTCTCTTCAGGTGTAGGTGTGATTGAAGGCAGATTATATTTTGCAGCCTGCGTATTCTTCCATACATCAATGGCATCACGCTGGGTCTGCAATGCAAAGAACTGCTCAGCATAACGTTTGTCTTGAACGAACGGACCGTTATAACTGCTGCGGGCATATAGTGAAATTGCTTGTGCCGGAGCAAGTTTATCCGGATTCTTCAATAACAAATCCGTAAACTTCGGATAACCATCTTCCATGTTGTAACTGACGCCTTCTTCCCCAAAGTTAAAGAACATGTGCCCTTCCTCACTATAGCCATAATCCAGCATGCGAACGGCAAGTTCCGGGTCCTTGGCTGCCGTAGTGATGGCAACAGTACCTTCCGAGGCATAACCCTGGTTGAGCTGCCCGAATTTTGGAATGTCGCCTTTGTTAAGCACCGGATATGGCGCAGCGACCAGAACGGCATCCGGATCATTTGCTTCTACGAGCGGCTGCCATTTGCCGATACCCCCACCTGCGTTGCCAACACTGGCGCCAGTCGCACCCGAAGCGAGGTTGCCGTCAACCGATTTGGTATCCGCTGTTGAGATGTTTTTATCGATCAGCCCTTCTTTGTACCATTCCTGGAATAACGTCAAGTATTCTTTGAATCCCTCTTCTGACGGGCCAAATTTGACCTGTCCATCTTCCTGATAGAATCCGCGGTTTACACCGAAGGCGCCAAGGAAAGCACCATTACCGGAATCATTAAAGAAACGTGGCTTACTTACAACAGAGAATGGAGCGGCGGCGCCTTTTTTCTCTTTAAAAGCTCTCAGAGTCGTTGTCCACTCATCAATCGTTTCCGGAACGGGCAGTCCCAGCTCATCCAGCCAATCCTTACGAATGATTGGACCCTGGAAGACACGAAGATACTCGTCTCCCCGAACGAACGGGAATACATAGTAGCTGCCACTGTCCGTTTTGACCATCTTGTCGATGTCCGGATTCTCCTGCAGATATTTCTTCAGATTTGGCGCATACTGGTCAATCAGATCGTTCAGCTTGAGAATGTAACCATCGTTGATGGCTTTCTCCGGTCCACCGGGGAAATCTCCGATGAAGTTGTACTCCAGCATGTCTGGCAAATCCCCGGACGCCAGCATCACGTTAAAGGATTCTCTGACCTGACCTGTCGGAGGTGCCGTGAATTTGAGTGGCACGCCGGTTTTTTCCTGCCATTTTTGAAAGAATGGAATTTCGCTGTGCGAATTTTTGACCCCAATCAGGTTTCCGTTAATTTCACCCCAATACGTAAGCGTCTTATCCGTTTGAATTGGATAGGTAGTTGCTTCCGTTGATCCGCTCGGTGTCCCTTTATCGGTATCGCCCGCTGTACTGTCTCCGGACGAACACCCCAGGATCGTTGCACCTAATAACAGGATCATCAAACTCGTAGATAACACTTTTCTTCTCATGGACCTTATCCTCCACCTTTTGGGAATGTCTGTGCTCTACCTCAGATTAAGGGAGGGGCCATTGAAGCGATATTCGCAAAAGATCAAATGTCATGTTGATTTCGTCAGAAGGAACTGATCATTTAGCCAAAACGATAGACGAATTCTCTATGTACTCATCTGTAATGTCTTGAAATTACTGTGTTGGCGCAGGGTTGTGACTGTACTTCTGACATCACAAAAAAACAGACCATGAACAAGGTTCATAGTCTGTAACGTGGGTGAATATGAGTGGATTGGAACATAACGAATATATTGCGCCAGGGCTCGCCTTCTCATTTTCAATCCCAAACGACTTCTGTGCCTGCGATAAAATCGTGTAGTGCACGTTTGTCCTCGCGAATGGCCACCATGAAGACACTTATAATGAAACCAATGCCAAATGTGATTGCGTATACCAGCCCAGCAACAACTACACGCATCAGCATCGTTCCGATTCCCGGAGGCTCCTGTGTATCATATTTTCGAATTCGAATTCCGCAAATCCGCTTTCCTATCGTTCTACCGTACCAGAAAACGGGCAATAAAATGGAATACAATGCACTTAATATTTTGGCTATAGGTTCATCACTATCAAAGTTTCCTGTAATGAGCCCTGCGAAAACCATTAACGGCAATGCAATAATAATAGCATCCAGAATACTGGCACCCAGCCTTATCCAAAAACCTGCTTTATACAAAATGTTTCCTCCAAACTTTCTTTACTAAAAAGACTAAAAAATACGTTATTCCTAACTCCTTTCATTCATTTGTTCTAACTCAACATATGTATGTACATATACGGAGAGTATAACAGAAAAATTTACTATATAGCCCAACAAAACACAATCAAATTCCTTTCCATATCTAAACACTTTTCATATGTATTAGGTTACAGAAAGAGACCATATTGAACATATGGCCTCGGCAATACGTGGAATGGGAAGGTTACGGTTGCTCGTGAAAAGCTTTCCAGAATGAGCCCTCTGTATTAATGATATCCTTGATTTGGGCAAAAGGAATCGTAAATGTCGGAAATCCCGCCACGTAAGGAGCGATTTCATAAGGTCTGAAATACACATGCAATGCATCACGTGAGACAAAAAACGGCTGATCCGGGCTAATTCCCTCATACGTGTCCGGAAAAACATAAGAGTATTGCGGGTCATTTTTGATCTGATCGCCTATAATTTTGCTGAGTACCTTCACATAGTCACTGTTTGGCTTAAATAAATCCTTGAGCTCATACATCTGACCGCTACTCAGATTAATAATCGCATAGATCATCGTAGGCATACCATGTGCTGCACCAGCCGGGTAGTTATAACCCGTGAGTTTGAGTTGAAGCAATTGCTGCTGATAAAATGTAATATCAAAATCCCCTGTATACGTGTAATCCAGCTTCTGATTCGCAGGGATGGGCTTCACTTGGGATAGTGCCTTTAACTTGGCGTTGACTGCAAGCTGAACTGCTTGATCCGTTAACCCTTCCAATTGCGGATAATACACAAGGTAATCGGGGTTGGGCTTATATTTCTCTTCGCGTACACGATATGGCGGGTGAAGCGGAACGATTGTATTTTGCCGCCAGATGATCTGCCCGGCCCGGTTTACATAGGAAACACGCTGGTCGACATACGCCTTGATCAAATCCGGAGCTACCACTTCAAGTGTGCCCGAGCCTTCAACACGGGGATATCCCGTTGCAGGTCGCCCGCTTAGATCCAAAAAGAACGTTTGCGTTCCATTCGTGGCTGAAGCCAGCCCTCCTTTGTAATTCGATACATCCGTATATACAAAATCCGAAAGCCTTCTACCGCTGACATCCGCAATTGCATAGACCGAACCCATAAAAGACTGTTTGGGATCAATAGCTTGCCCCAATGCCAGACGATGTTCTCCCAGATCGCGAATATCATTGTAGCCGGATTGGATGGTAAATGTGCCCTGTGTATTAATAACGCCATAGCTGGAGTTGTAGTCCTCCGCTGTATTCACAATAGCGTATCCACCATTAAACGGTAAAGCCGAGGTGAAGCTAGGCTGAATTCGGACATGACCACTTTCGTCAATATAACCGTATTTACCCGATGTTTCTTTCTGAAAAGGAAGTAATCCGTCACCCAGAGGTCCCACATAGGCATACGGGTACGTCGCCAGTCGCTGACCATTCCGATTGATTAACGCATATTCATTATCCTTGATCTGCACAACGGCCTTGCCATCCTGAAAATCGTTCGCTGAAGCGAACTGCGCCCGAATGACCTCATTTCCAGCTGTGTCCAAAAAACCGTAACGACTGACTTCCCCACCTGGCTGACTGCTGTCTGAAAGGTAAAACAGCGCTCGGCCATCCTTCACATCGGCAATAAACGGATATGCCCGTTTGGTCAGCACATTACCCTGTTCATCAATCATCTTGAACCCTTGAGAGTCAATAACAATGGCCCGACCTTCTGCAAAAGAATTAATGGAATCGTATACAGGTTGAACAACGAATTGGCCGCTAAGATTGATGATGCCTGTCTTCCCGTTTTTTACTACGACAGCCAGGCCATTTTGTTGAAAGTCTTGGGCATCGTCAAGGATCGGTTCAAGTCGAATACGACCTTGGGCATCCATATAACCCCACCGGGTTCCTGTTGTTGTTCTGACCGATATCGGAAATAGCCATGTCGTTTCACGTGCATGACCCTCTGTGCCCACCGCTTGTCTAATCTTCTTTTCCAGCTCAAGCAGAGCTTCCCGTGAAGGGTATGGGTCATTGAAACGTAGCGCTTTTTGGACAGAAACGAGTGCAGCAGTAAATAATCCGGCTTTATACTGAGCGTCCGCAAGATAGTACCAATAGAAAGTATAATCTGGATGCTGCTCTGCCAATTGTTCGTAATACTTCACGACCTTAGGAAAGTAATACGGGTATACATCTGTTGCTTGAACCCATCTCCCATTCTGCCAGCGGATGATCTCGACCCGATAAGCTTCACCTGTATCATGAATCCAGAGTGCAATCTCCACTTTTCCATCTCTGCCGTGGGGACCGGGCATATCAATGATTTCCACATGGCTGTAATACAAATCTTCTGGCGCTAAATCTTTCAGTCCCATTTCCGTCCAATCGTATACAGCAAGCTTCGACCAGATCGCACCGATCTGCCAGCCGACAATGAGATTATTTCTCGCCGTAGATGTCACAGATGCCGCTGTCAGCAAGGTAACGCCATACCCCAAGCCTTTAGTCAAAGACATCTTGATCCAGCGACCTTGGTAAAATTTCAGAACAAGCAGCATTAATTCTCCGCCCTGCTCATATACAGCAGCAATCTCCGGCATTCCGTCTCCGGTTAAATCTGAAGCATAAATGGCCGGATGTTGGACCGGTTTATCAATGGTGACGACAGTCGCGTCAGCCGGGATATGTTGATTAACAATTTGTGTTAACAGAGGTTCGCTCATGGACATGCCTGTTTCCTCCTCAAGACAGCATTCGCCTACTGGTATGGGTATGCATCATAAGCGGGGATATGACATCTGAACGAATATGGCCCTGTGGATTATTAAACGATCCGTATATTGAATCTAATCCTTGCCCTAAACGCTACTCCAATTAATTATGAAGCTTTTCGTACCATATTTGTTAGTCAAAAACAAGGTTTCAATCGCCATAATATTGAATATATAGATGGTGCAGGCTTTTCGTATGAAGCCACTGGAATGAACATATACTCCCTTAGATAAGATTCGTAACATTACGAGTCTTTGATGAGAGGGGATCAACCAATGGTTAATGATACTTCACAGCCTGAATTCTTCACCCGAGAATTTACACAAAATCCTTATCCGGTATATAAAAAACTGCGACAGAATGATCCCATTCACAGAGTCCTGTTCCCTCATGGTGATTTCGGTTGGATTATTACCCGATATGAGGATGCGGTCGAGGTGTTGAAAGACAATCGCTTCAGCAAGGATGTCATTAAACGTTATGGGCCGGATCAAGATAACATTTTTGTGCATAACATGCTTTTTTCTGATCCGCCCGATCATCGTCGGTTGCGTGGACTTGTACAGAAGGCATTCACTCCCAGGCTGATTGAAGGCATGAGAAGCCATATTCAGGATATTGCCGACGATCTTCTGGATAATCTTAATTCCCAGGACAAGATGAATCTGATTGATGAGTTCGCTTTTCCGTTACCGATTATTGTCATCAGCGAAATTCTCGGTGTTCCTCTTGAAGATCAGGACAAATTCCGTCTGTGGTCCAATTCCATCATCGACGCGACAAGCGACGAGAATTCCGAAGTGTTTGAGAAGCATGCCAAAGAGTTCATTGATTACCTGAATGCCTGGTTTGCCAAAGTACGTGAGCAGCCGGGCGACGATCTGATCAGTCAGCTTGTTGTGGCAGAAGAATCAGGAGAGCAGCTCACTGAAAAGGAACTACTTGGTGTAGTCGCGCTGCTCATCATTGCCGGACATGAAACAACCGTTAATCTGATCGGCAATGGTATACTTGCCCTTCTGGAGCACCCGGAACAACGCGAGCTGCTGATTAATCGGCCTGAGTTGATCCATAACGCTGTTGAAGAAATGCTGCGTTATAACGGTCCGGTTGAATTCAGCACGTCCCGCTGGGCATCCGAGGACATTGAATTTCATGGACATCACATAGCTAAAGGTGAACTTGTTATTGTAGCGCTGGATTCGGCCAATCGAGATGAAGCGAAATTTAAGGATGCGGATGTGTTTGACATCACTCGTGAGAAGAGCGCCCATTTGGCATTTGGCAAAGGCATTCATCTCTGTCTGGGAGCCCCTCTCGCGCGACTCGAAGGTGAGATTGCTATCAACACTCTAATTCGCCGTTTTCCCGATATGCAGCTTCAGGCGGATGTGAATGAACTTGAATGGAGACCTGGCATGATTGTTCGCGGTGTTAAGGAAATCCCGGTACAGCTTAAATAGAAATGTATTTGGAGTAAGGAAAGCGAGGCACCTGGCTGCATGGAAATAAACACCATTGTTTTAGTCGTTTTTTTAATTCTTATTCTCATCTTATTGGTTCGTGTCATCAGCTTGCAGACCCAGCTGAATGAACTGAAGAGGGATGTAGAGCGCCTGGAGAATGGAGCAGGTAGTACTGCACACTTCCCTCTTAGTCATAACGCTTCTTCAGTGAATGTATCTCCACCTCCACCGTCACAGGCTGATCTGACTGAACTTGATAGGGAGCTGCAGGCACTTGCACAACAGGGCAAGAAAATCATTGCAATCAAAAAGGCTCGTGAAGCCAGAAACCTATCACTGAAAGATGCCAAAGAATACGTCGAGTCACTCGAACGACAATAAGAGTGAGTTTGAATCGACTTTCCAACTCCCTGCAAAGGTTTTTGCTTCAGTTGATTCATTTTCGACTGAAAGTAACGATCTTCTTCGTAGGGAGTTTACTTTTTTCAAAAGACATGATAAAGTTATTTCAATATTTATAAAAATAAGAAATAAAGACGAAAGGAACGATTTTGATGCAATCCAATACGATTGATGAACAGGCCGTCAAAATTCATAAAGCTTTGGGCGAACAAACGCGATATAAAATTATTCAGATCCTTTCGGGTGAAAGCAACCTGTGTCCAGCTGATTTGGAAAATAGGCTTGTAACGGTAGCGCTCTCCACTCTATCTCATCACCTGAAGCAGCTATCCGATTGTGGTTTGTTGACGTCACAAAAGAAAGGCACGTATATTTATTACAGCCTGAATACAGAAACTGTCCAGAGATTCGCTCCTTATCTGTTGGATAGGTAAATTTTTGTCCGTTATTTCTATAATACTAGAAATATGAAATCAACAATTAAACACTCGTCCTGGCACATTGGAATGCAAAGACTCATCGTAGTTGCATAACTATCCTTTTGCCAAAACACCCAGTACATTAGATGGTTTAACTGCTCAACCATGTCTCATCGGTTCATTCATAATATTGTTATCCCGTTCTCTCGTCTTTATTTCTATATTTCTAAAAATATAATAATAACAAACAGAAAGAGGTTATATGCTCATGTCTAACACATGGAAAATCTATGTTCTCGCCTTGGTCAGCTTTCTTGTAGGGACCTCCGAATATGTCATTGCTGGTATTCTGGACAGGATCTCTGACACCATGAATATATCATTAATTGCTGCGGGACAGCTGATTACGATCTTTTCACTCGTTTACGCGCTCGGTACGCCCATCATAATTGCCTTAACATCCCGTATGGACCGACGCAAACTGCTGCTCTACTTCCTTGGACTATTTGTCATAGGTAACGTCTTGGCCTTCTTGCTCCCTGGATACGGACTGTTCATCGCCGCACGAGTCTTAATGGCTCTGGGAGCCGGGGTGGTTGTTGTTACATCCTTGACGATCGCGGCCAAAATAGCGGCTGTGGGTAAACAGGCCAGCTCTATCGCAACGGTTATTACCGGATTTACCGCTTCCTTGATCGTGGGAGTTCCTCTGGGAAGAATGGTTGCTACAGCTTGGGACTGGAAACTTGTTTTTGCAGGTATCGCGATTCTGGGTGTCATTGCCATGATTGTTATTGCCATTACGATCCCGCCATCTGAAGGCGAAGCACCGGTTCCTTTGAAAAAACAATTATCCCTTCTTAAGCAACCTCGTATCGGCTTGGCGCTGCTTGTCAGCTTTTTCTGGTTAGGAGGCTATTCCATTGCGTATACTTACATTTCACCTTACCTGGTATCTATTGCGGGCATGAGTGAAGCATTATTAAGTTCCGCTTTGCTGGCTTTTGGTATCGCAAGTCTGATTGGTTCCAAATCCGGAGGATATAGCGCCGATCGTATGGGAGTAAAAAGAACACTCCTCATGGGTATGGCCCTGCATGTCATAAGTCTGCTTATGCTGAATGTCACAGCTCATTCGGGTGCGGCCGTCTTCATTGTATTGATTCTGTGGTCCTTTTCCGCCTGGTCTTCCGGTCCAACACAGCAATATAATCTGGTGACGATGGCTCCGGAATCGTCCGGGATTATGCTGAGTCTGAACAGTTCGGTTATGCAACTCGCGATGGCTGCCGGTGCCGGTATTGGAGGAATTGCCGTCAGTGCTGTTTCATTGTCATCCATCACCTGGATTGGAGCTTTAGGGGTGGTCATTGCCATGATTATTATCATTCTTGCCTACCGTCCGGGAGTTGCCACTACGCCTCAGACCGAATCATCCCATGTGGCATGATGGAGCGTAAGCTCAACAATACAAATCATCAAATGCAAAAAGAGAGGCACTGTGACTTTACAGTAAGCCTCTCTTTCTTATTCAGTCTGATGGATGCTTTAGGTGTACGGTTCGAAACGGTGCTGTGTCAAGACTAAGGCGAACGTAAGTCTTATCTGAGCAAATTGGTCTTTGCCAACTCAATCAGCTCATCGCCACGTCCATTCAATACTGCCTTCATCATCCATAAGGTGAAGCCCTCGGCCTGTTTGATATTAATCTTCGGAGGCAGGGACAGCTCCTGTCGATTCACCACAACATCAATCAGAACAGGACCATCATGCAGCAATGCACGCTCTAAAGCCCCTTCCAGATCTGCCGGATCTTCAACCCGTATTCCTTCCAGACCCATCGCTTGGGCTACAATAGCAAAGTTCGGATTCACAAGCTCGGTACCGGACTCAAGCAATCCGGCAGCTTTCATCTCCAGTTCAACAAAACCCAGTGCTCCGTTGTTAAACACGACAACTTTAATAGGGAGATTATGCTGTTTAAGAGTCAAAAGATCACCCATCAGCATAGCAATGCCGCCATCACCGGACAAGGATATGACTTGTCTCCCGGATCAGACACCTGTGCTCCAATCGCTTGTGGTAGAGCATTCGCCATGGTGCCATGACTGAATGAACCCAGCAATCGGCGCTTGCGGCTCATTTCAATATAACGAGCTGCCCATACGGTAGGTGTACCTACATCGCAGGTGAAGATCGCGTTCTCGGCGGCAGCATCGCTAATGACCTTGGTTAAGTATTGGGGATGAATTGGCATTTTTCCGGGTTTCCCAACAGCAAGCTCATCCAGTTCTTTACGAACTTTTTCGTAACGTTCCACGCTTTTATGCAAATGTTTGTCGCTGTGCTCTTCCGTCAGATAGGGCAATAACATTTCAATGGTAGCCTTCACATCGCCGCACACGCCGTAATCCAGCTTCGTACGGCGACCAAGGTGTGAAGACTGAATATCTACTTGAAGTACGACTGCATCCTCCGGGAAGAATTGACGGTATGGAAAATCTGTTCCCAGCATCAAGAGCACATCACAGTCCATCATGGCATGATAACCGGATGAGTAACCGATTAGTCCCGTAAGGCCTACCGAATACGGATTATCGTACTCCAGATACTCCTTGCCTCGCAGCGCAATAACCATTGGGGATTTCAAGCGATCACAGAGCTGCATGAGAGGTTCACGCGCACCAGCGCAGCCTGCCCCGCACAGCAACGTAATTTTTTTACCTTGATTCAAAAACTCCGCCAGTTTCCGCAATTCAGGTTCGGAAGGATGTACAACCGGATGGGTGGGATGGTATACATGCTCTGGCACTGGCAGATCAGCCGCTTCCAGGGCCGCTACGTCCCCTGGCAATATAATGACGGAAACGCCAGAACGCGCAACTGCGGTCTGCATCGCCATCGTAAAGGAACGCGGCATCTGTTTGGCCGTTGTAATGACCTCACAATAATGACTGCATTCCTGAAATAAATACTCTGGATGAGTCGCTTGAAAATACTCACTCCCAATCTCATCACTAGGAATATGAGCAGCGATGGCAAGTACTGGTACACGGTTCCGATGACAATCGTACAGACCGTTTATCAAGTGCATGTTTCCCGGTCCGCTACTGCCCGCACATACTGCGATACTTCCACTCACTTGGGCATCTGCCCCGGCCGCAAAAGCAGCCACTTCTTCATGGCGGACATGAATCCATTCAATTTTACCCGAGCGACGGATGGAATCCAGTACCGCATTCAAGGAGTCTCCAACGATACCATAGATGCGTTTGATGCCTGCGTTCAATAATGCTTCGACCAGAACGTCTGCAATTGTTTTTTTCATGAAAGGTCGGTCTCCTTTATTCGCTTATTTTGAATTATGTTTCCACCGCGTTAAACTACCTATTCTTTTACCCCAATTTTTTGAAATTAGAAACAAAATCATATGTATTTATGGATATATACAAAAATCCGCTTGTCATGGAACTGACAAACGGATCATGGTTACACGATAGTTTATAATGCTGTTCATTCATACTTTTGAATTGATTTACATCAATAAATTCACAATTAAATAGCAGGCATCACATTGCCGCCACTGACCGGGATATAGGCCCCAGTGATAAAAGAGGACAGGTCGGATGCCAGAAATGCTACCGCATTGGCAATTTCCTGATCTTCTCCCCTACGTTTCAACGGCACCGTTTGAATATACCCCTCATCATGTCCTGGCTCACTGTTGCGGTCACGTTCACTGATTGTCCATCCAGGCGCAACTTGGTTGACCGTAATCTGATGCTCGCCTACCTCTTTTGCCAGCACACGGTACAAACCGTCCATTCCGCGTTTACCCGCCGTATATGCAGACTGGGTAGCAAAATTCTGCATCGCACATTCCGTATTAATACCAATGAATCGACCAGCTCTGGCTTCCTTCATAGCCGGAATGAAAGCTTTGGCAAGATATACACTTTGCATCACGCATGATTCGAACTGGCTTATATAATCGTCCGGTGATTGTTCCAGCACTGTTGTCCAGGCATATTGAATGACCGCATTGGCAACCACGATATCTACATCTCCGAGGCTGGATTGAATTTCATCACGCATCCGAAATACCGTATCTTGCTTCGTGATATCACCCTGAATAATGACCGTTTTCCGACCGATGGCTTCAATCTCACCTTGAAGCTCCCTGGCCTTCGTTTCATTATTTATGTAATGCAGCGCCAGATTTGCACCACAGTCTGCCAACGTACGAGCGATGACCCTTCCTAATTGACCAGTTGCTCCAGTCACCAGCGCCGTTTTACCTGTAAGATCCAATTTCATAGGGACAGTTTCCCTCCTCTGAGCTACATGTGTAGTAACGAAATTTAGTGATAAAGCAAGAAGGATTATAAAATAGATTAACGCTCGATAGCATCAAAACGGAAAACGCTTTCGAGGTTCATGTTATTTGCCGTGCTGAACGAGATCGATTTCCTGGAAGCGACTAACTTCCTTTTCCCACCGTTCTTCTACATATTTGCGATGAACCGGGTGAACATTATATGCATCATACGCAGCCTGATCTGCAAATACCATTGAAAAACTGTAGTCAAACTCATTTTTTTCGCTCACCTGACGCAGGACCTGAAATTGCTCCACACCTGGAATTTTCGCTAGGGCATCCGTACTTTCGTTCAGAAATGCCTCTGCTTCAGGTGTATCTTTGCCTGCGTAAAGTGTAAACGTTACCATATGATTGATGCTGCTCATCTCTATTTCCTCCTAATGTATGATCTCACTCTGTTTCCTAGTGTACCTCCGTTTGATATGTAAGCGCAATAATTGTATGCAATTTTTTATTTATCCTTGTCAAGACACAAAGAAACCCCGAGGACAAGTCCCGAGGTTTCTTCGCAATCTATGGACAGACTAGTTTTTGATGTTGTATTTACGGTTAAAGCGATCAACACGACCACCGATGTCCACGTTTCTTTGTTTACCTGTGAAGAATGGGTGGGATGCGGAACTAGTGTCCACACGGATTACTGGGTAAGAGTTACCATCTTCCCATTCCATAGTTTCGTTCGAGAACTTAGTCGAAGAACTCAGGAATTTGTAATCAGCACTTGCATCGAAGAAAATTACTGTTTGTGTCTTTGGATGGATGTCAGCTTTTGGCATAATCTATTTACACTCCTTTAATATGGGTACTTCTTAGAATAGAACTAAATTTTATTATACTCTTTTTTTGGACGAAGTACCAGTCGGAATTGAACAAACGATAAATATTTTACAATTCACTGCAATTTGCACAGGTTTTAGACTTCAAGTTAAGCCCTTTTCCAGCACGTTCAGCATATATTCCAACGCTTCAAGTTCATCTCTTCCCCGTGTCTGCAATCTCACCACACTGCCGTGTCGAATGGGAAGAAGCGCCATTCCGAGCAGGCTTTTGACATCTACACGATGCTCATGATTTGCATCCATAAATGACAATGAAATATCCGAGGAAAAACGCGACGCTTGAGAAGATACAGACATCAGATCATCCCGGTGGAAATCAGAGTGAATCCTAAATTCATGTGTTCTCACAACCTTCAGTTCCTTTCGCTAAGTTGCTATTCAACAAAATGAGTGTGTATGATTTTATATGTTAAAATCTTCAAGCATTATACCACGTTATGGAAGCTTATTTAATCCTTTTATAGCGAAAAATACAAAAAAAGGAACCCTGAACATCAGGGTTCCGTCGAATGAATTCATTTTCCGTTCGGATACACCATTACTTTCAGACTGCCACTCTTGTTGTGCAATGCCCGTTCCATGGCTTGTTGTGTCTCCTCAAGGGAATAACGATCAGTAATCAGGGACAGTACATCATGCTGGCCTGAGCTCAGAAACTCAATTCCTGCAGGATAGGTGTTGGCATAACGGAAGATTCCGTATATATCCACCTCATTGTCCGCAATAAAAGGAACATTCAGAGCAATCTCATCCTGTGCAGGCAGTCCTACAATAGCAAGCCTGCCTCCTCGGCGGAGAGAATACAATGCAGACTGAAGCGCTTTCGGATTACCCGCAGTTTCCCACGCCGTATCTACACCGACACCGTTCGTTAACTCACGGATCACTGCCAGTGCATCCTCGTTCCGCACATTAATGGTATGAGTGACGCCCATACGACGAGCGGCTTCCAGCCTCACTTCCTCCAAATCTGTGACGATGATGCGTTCCACACCAAACGATTTGGCAGCTGCAACAGCCATCAATCCCACTGGTCCCATGCCCATAATGGCAAGCGTGGTTCCCGGAGCGAGTTTACTACGTCTTGCCGCATGAATGCCCACCGAGAAAGGTTCGTTCATTGCAGCCTCTTCAAAAGACAGATGATCCGGGATGGGGAAAACCATATCTTCACGTATGGTCATGTATTGCACAAAAGCCCCATCCACCGGAGGTGTCGCCAGAAATTGCACATCGGGACACAGGTTATAACGGCCTTCTTTACATGCCGTACATCGTCCGCAGGTTACCCCAGGCTCAATCGCTACCCGATCTCCCGTTTTGAGCCGTGACACGTTCGAGCCAACCGCCGCAACAATCCCTGCACATTCATGTCCAAGTATAATCGGTTTCTCAACCACAAATCGACCAATTCTGCCATGTTCAAAATAATGCACATCCGATCCGCAGATGCCAACGGCCATCACCTGAATGAGCACCTCGTCTTCAGCTGGCTGGGTACAGCCTGTTCTTCGATAATGATGTGCCCAGGCTCTGTCATGACAGCAGCCTTCATGGTTTCTGGTAATTGATGATGTCCCATATGTTCCCTCCTTCTCGTGTATGCCAACGTTGTTCTTCCTCCGAAGGTGATAAAGGTGAACGCTCCACTTCCTCAGATTTGTTCTGTCTTGTCGTTATCGTGTAAATGTTTAGTTCAGCTTATATCACTCTCGTATCCAGATTAATATATCGTTCTTCCTTGTTCATCTGCAATACCGCTTTTGCGATAGAAGTACGTATTGATCATATCTCTCCATTCCTTGGCATGCTCCGCCTGCCCAGCCTGTAACGTAGCTACCTTATCAAAAACAGTCGGATCAATTTTTCCTTCCAGCTGTCCCCATGTTTGTGCTAACGCCGCTGCCTGCTCTGCTCCAGCAAAATGTGTATCATAAATGTGCTGAATGACCGTTTTGCCAGAATGCAGAACATGGGTATACGGGACATGATGGAAAAATAACAGCAGCTCGTCCGGACAGGAGGCTACGGATTCATATCTTTCGGCATTTTCCCGGTGGTATTGCGATGTATATCCCGTTCCGCTGCTCACTGTCCGGTCCACGCCAATGCCATCACAATCGGCAAAATGATACGTTCCCCACTTGGAATATTCATAGCCATCCACATTCGGTCCATAATGGTGCTCCGGATTAACCATCCAGCCTACACCGAGCGGAGCCGTATAATTTTCATAGATTTCCAACGAATTCAGAAGCATGCCAGAGATTAGACGAACGACCTCTTCGTCATGTCCAAACGTAAGTCTGACCCATTCCTCTGCGATCTCTTCCGATGACAGCTCCGGATTCCAGGCCAGTCTTCCATATCCATACAGATTCGCCTGAGCAAGCGGGTGCCCTGTCCAGCAAGCGTCTGCACCGATATTGGAGACTGCGGCAAAGCCGCTATAAGGTCTGTTGTATAGAGAGCCGTCAGCAATACGTTTAATTTCAGAACCCGGCCCCTTGGCAAACGTATCAAAATTCAATACTTGTTTCCACTGTGGAATCAGATAACACAGATGTCGCTGCTGGCCCGTATATTCCTGCGTAATCTGGAATTCCAGTACCTGATTTGTGTTTTCCATGGCCCCGAACAGCGGGGATACGGCCTCTCGAACCTGAAAGTCCATCGGTCCATTCTTGATCTGCAAAATGACGTTGTCTGCAAATCGGCCATCCAGTGGCTTAAAGTGGTCATATGCCGCCCGCGCGCGGTCCGTGGAACGGTCACGCCAGTCTTGCTTGCAGTTATAGACGAAGCAGCGCCAGATCACCAGTCCACCGAAAGGACGAAGGGCCTCGGCCAGCATATTGGCTCCATCGGCATGATCTCGATTATACGTAAATGGGCCAGGACGATTCTCCGAATCTGCTTTGATCAAATAGCCGCCAAAATCCGGGATTGCCGCATATACCTTGGCTGTCTGAATGTTCCACCATTGACGGACCTGCTCATCCAGCGGATCTGCCGTAAGCAATCCACCAATCTCTATCGGACTTGCGTAGTTGGCGCTCAGGAACAATCGGATGCCGTACGCTCTGAATTCGGCAGCCACCTTTGCAACATCACCCAGGAAACGTTCCGTCAGGAACAGGCTCTCACGCTGGTGCACGTTAACGTTATTAATCGAAATGGCGTTAATACCTGTGGAAGCAAGCAATCTAGCATAATCCCGGATACGCCCGAGATCATGAGTGAATTCTCCATTTTCATAGAAAATGGACTTTCCCGCATAGCCACGTTCAATGCTGCCATCCACGTTATCCCATTGATTGATCATGCGTAATGCATTAACGGGCTGCTCCGCAATGTAGCTTAACCTTCCCGCAGCCGGTTGCGCATCGTTAGCGCTTTCTTGATCCAGGACAAGCTCTCTTAACAGATGAAAAGTACCATACAGCACACCTTGAGGGGTTTCCGAACCAATAAACAGTCTGCCCCGCTCCTTATCTTCGCGGATCATATAGCCTTCCCCGTGTACAGCTGAGCGCTCCGTTTCGCTGAAGGCCTGAGCTACAGCTTCCGAGCCTGTCCATGTGCCAAGCCATATCCCTTGGGCCTCCTGATTGGCTAAATCCGGATCACTCACTTGGCTGGTAACTTCCTGACTAACTTTCGGCTTGATGCCAAAAAGCTTATCCAATCCCTGAGTCAGTTCAGTTATGGCTGTTGATATCATTTCCTGATCTTCCGCCGCCGACACGGTATGGGCCCAGACTGGAGCTGCCTTTCGGGCAGCTCCCTTCACTCCGAATTGACCTTGAAGATATCCAAGCCACGCATCATACTGCGGGCCAGAGATATTGGATTGAACGGTTGTGTTGCTCATTGTACAGCCTCCTTGCTGGCATAGATCTGCTCCAGACGATTACCTTTGCCTTCGAGCAGCCATAGAATTGATGTTACACCGCGCGGGTAATACTTGCTTCCGACCGCCTCACCTGCCAAGATCTGGTCACTCCAGCACCAGTAGGATTCCTCTGGATGCAACAGCCAGTTTACATGGGCAGCGTCAGCAGCCTTCCCTGTTTCATCCCATTCCACGTCGAGTAGTTCTCTTGTAATGAACTGGGACAGATATATTTTGCTAAGCCATGAGTTATTGCTCGTAGAGGACAGCTTCCAGCCTCCATCCTCAAACAGACAAGTACCAGGTACAAGAACAGTCTTAAGGTGGGTTCGAAGTGCTTGCAGATAAGGTCCAAAACGGCCATTTACATCCAGCGCACCTTCACAGCCTGTAAAGTATGGGAATACCAATCCTTCTATGGCCGGAATGATGCGGGAATTATTGTTTTCAGCGATAACTGCCGGAATGTAGCCACTGTCGGTTAACTGAGCTGCAATACTGGCTGCACAGCGATCTGCCTGACGTCCTGCGTGATGAGACAATTCAGCCAGTTTCTCCGCAGCAAACAACTTCTCCAGTGCAACATAGACGGCCCAGCATTTGCCTGCCAGGTAGATGTTATTCCGCGATTGTCCAAGCGATACATCCAGACTGTCATAGGTGGTAATTTCAGCTCCACCCTTGGTGCGACTGCTATCCAGTCCCATCAGGCCATTGCGTTGTTGTTCATCCGGATGATCCCGGTTCAACATGCTTTCGAAGCAATCACGAATGACGGGAAGCATTTCTTTAACAAACTGCTGATCCTGTGTCTGTTCAATATATACAGTCGCACAGGAAAGCCAGTTCACGAGTTCCTCGTGGCTCATTTGGGAGAAGCAGTCATCGATGCCCACCAGTTCATACGCCGAGTGTCCCGGACGCGAGAATACATTGGCTACACCAATATCATGCGTGAACGTAATGCCGCCCGGGTATTCCTTCTCATCGCCCGGGAAACGTACTTGATCCGTATAACTGTAACGCTTCACAAACCACTCCAGCTCATTACGCACCGTCCAAGGATTCAAAGCAAGCTCGAAATACAGCTGATCTGCGGTCAGATCCAGAGTATTCATCATCCGGTATTCCCCTTCATTTACGATCCAGAACGGCTCGCCGTCTGCATCCAGCAGCTGTGTACTTGCATAGTAGCTATGAATGGAATGGGCAAGCATAAATGACTGGTTCTCACTCAAAGCAGATACGCCAAGACGTTGTTCCACCTCAGCACAGGAAGCAGTCAACTCGCTGAAACGATTAAGCGCATATTGCCCGGCTTCCAGAATATCCGCAAAATAACGGGTATACCAGTAGGTCGTGTCCATACCCGAAGTAACGATCCCACCACGATAGAAACATACAGCGAATTGATACGTACGCTTTTCTCCGGCTGGAACGTCCATCAACAACGCAGCTGTTTCGCCCAGTCCGAAAGCCAGATTCTCACGATGCTTCTCCTGCAATATTTTCTCCAGCGTGAACCCGCGAGCAGGCCATAGTCCCTCATCCGCAGACAAAATTGCGGTTAGGCGCCCTTGTCCAACACCCGTTAACGCTCCCCCTCTGGTCCTCCGATGATACGCATCGCAGAGTAAGGATCATTCCCCTGATAGCCAAAATATGCTTTGCGCGATTGCTGCCCTTGCGAATTATCAATCGTCATCTCGACCAAGACTGCGGGTACAAGGGCATCCATTAAGGCATCACGATCGCCGCTGAGCGGTTCGGGTACAGGCCGCACAGGGGAGTAAATACGAAAAGTCAGATCACCGGCTGTCCACGTATCTGTTCCGGAAGTGAATACACGGGTAATATCCTCATCCCGAAACGCAGAAATCAGCGGACGAGACGTTTGTGCTCCAACTCCCGCTGGCGTGCTCGATTCACTTTGTAACGAGGCCGACGACGCCAGATCTGAATCCGAATTCTCCACTTTTTCAACATCGTACCGAACGCTCGCATCCTCAACGGCTTCGAAAAATGGTAAAGCTTCATAGTTTTCACTGTCACGAGATTGTAATCCGATATATACATTCTGATCTGCTGGCTTGCCAAGCTCCAGGCCTAGTCCGCCTTTGGCTCCTTTGTATCCAAGCGTAAAGCTGGCAAAAGCCCCGATCGGTGAGTGATGGGCATTATAAAAGATGGATTTGGAAGTGCTCATGAACGATGACCCCTCTCAAAATGGTTTGCATACGTTTTCATTAGCCCCATCCTACCACGGGCATTCCACCATAGACCATGGTCAAATCAATCGGATATTTACCCAAATCAAGCTAATAGATTATAATACAAATAAAGCGGTTACATCTGTTTCGATTCATATATCTCCATCATTCCGTTCAGAAGCAACTATAGATTCCACTATAATTATAATGATTGAGGGGGCCTTCCATGTCTTCCACCTATTTGCCTCCCGCTTTGGGAGAAAGTGTGCATGAGGTATTTTACCCGGATGTACAAACCACGGTAAACCTGTTCGCCATTCATTTGCGAAGTGTCGGGCGAATTGGGATTATCCGGCGCATGAACATCCGCAATATGAGCTGAACTATGTAACGGAAGGCGAACAACACATGACTGTGAATGGCAAGCTGTATATTCAAAAGGCTGGCGAATTACTCCTGATTCCTCCAGGAAGCATTCATTCCAGCCTGAGCCATAATGGCAAGGGTTTTACGTATTTTTGCATGCATTTTGATATCGATGACCAGTTATTTCTCTCCTTGCTTGCACGAATCAAGCAGGTTTTGTTCGATGCAGATAGTCCGGTTACCCGCCAGATCGAGCCTGTACTTCGCAAATTAATGTCTTCTGCTGACAATCGGGCAACGAGTACGATGGTACAACGCATGCAGCTGCAATCGGCGGTATTTGAACTGTTTGGACATTTATGGGAAGCGGTCTCTCAGGAAGCCGCTCAATTGTTCACGGACGGATATGAGAAAATCGAGCTGGCTCACCAGATTCGTAATCGGCTGCAAGGGCTGGTAAGCCAACAATTCAAGCAAGGACGTGAGTCCGACAGCCATTATGGTATTGATGATATTGCAGCAGAGCTGGGCATCAGTTCCTCCCATTGTAACCGTGTATTTCGACAGGTGTATGGTCAGTCTCCGCGCGTATATTTATCTGAAATGGTTCTGCATGAAGCCAAAGTTCTGCTGGGTAACCCCAAGCTGTCAATTCAGAACATTGCTACCATGCTTGGTTATAAAGATATTGCCCATTTCAGCCGTCAATTCAAGCGCTGGTCGGGTGTTTCCCCAACATGCTACAGACAGGAGCAGCCTGCTCCCGAATGAGTATCATTCATCCAACATCAGTCCAGTCCAGTCCAGAACTTAATTGCTGTAGGGTTAAACGTCGGTTCTTTTATTTTAACAGACGTTTAATCGTCTTCAGTTTGTTATCATACGGCGGATATAAAATCGACAAGTTTAATCTGGTGCTCTTTTTAAGCACACTTTTCATATGAGAGAAGGTCTCCAGACTATACCGCCCATGATAAGCGCCCAAACCTGAATGTCCCACGCCTCCAAACGGCAGCCTTGGATTGGCTACATGCGTAATCGTATCGTTAATGCAGCCGCCCCCAAAAGAAACCTCTCGCATCACTTGATCCTGTAACTGTGCATCCGATGTAAAGAGGTAGAGCGCCAGCGGTTTGGGTCGCTTTACAATACCGGCAATCGCCTCATCAATATGGGTATAACTGATAATCGGCAGAATCGGACCAAAAATCTCGTCCTCCATCGAGGCGGCTTCCCACGATTCGGCATCAATAAATGTCGGTTCAATAAAACGATCTTCCTCATCGGATTGACCCCCATAAATGACATGAGCCTGATCGCGTTCAATAAGGGTCGTGAGACGTTTGAAATGGGCCTTGTTGACGATTCGCCCATAGTCTCTGTTGTGCTGGATATCTGTACCAAAGAACGACTCTACCGCTGCTTTCATTTCGGCAATCAATGGATCTTTCACCTGTTCATGTACAAGCAGATAATCTGGTGCGATGCAGGTCTGACCGGTATTGAGCAGCTTTCCCATATAATGCGCTGTGAAGCAACGCTTAGATCGGCATGCTTATCCACGATAACCGGACTTTTACCGCCAAGCTCCAGCGTAACTGGAACGAGGTTTTTGGCAGCAGCCTCCATGACGATTTTGCCCACCGGGACACTTCCTGTAAAAAAGATATAGTCAAATGGGGCGTTAATAAGCGCCGTGGTGGTGTCTTTCGCTCCTTCAACCACGTGGACATAATTTGGTTCGAAGATGGAGGTTATCATCTCACGAATAACGGCGGAGACGGCTGGTGTGTTTTCAGATGCTTTGAGAACTGCCGTATTGCCTGCTGCCAACGCGCCAACCAGAGGTTCAATTAACAACTGGAATGGATAGTTAAAGGGCCCAATAATCAAGACCGCACCATAAGGCTCAGGAATGATATAGCTTTTGGAACCGATCAGCGCGAGTTGAGTTTTAACCTTGACCGGTTTGACCCATTTCTTCACTTGCCGAATGGTATGCGAAATGCTATCCAGCATAAATCCGATCTCCGTTGTATACGATTCGAACTCACTCTTGCCCAAATCCTGATAGAGCGCCTCGGTAAGACGGGACTCATACTTTTGAATCGCCTGTTTCAACCGGGTTAAATGTGCAATGCGAGCCTCAGCGGAGCGAGTAGCCCCTGTTCTAAAAAATTGCCGCTGCTGCTGTAAAATTTCTTCCACTTCAGGTTCGCTTAATTCCTGTATTGTCCTCACGTAATCCAACTCCTCTATGAGTTAATGATGATCCGTTTAAACAAACGAACGAATCGCCTACATGCATGGGCATGTTAGCTGCTCTTGTCTATAAGCACTCCTCTTCCATCGCGGCCACCAGTTCCTTCAAAAGTTCCACCGAGGACTTTAACGAAGCAGAATAATATCGCTGTGTTCCCTTCTGCTCCACGGAGATAAGTCCTTTTTCAAGCAACAACTTGAGATGATGGGATATTGTAGGCCGGGACAGGCTGAATTGTTCTGTAATTTCATTCACCGTCATGCTGCCCTTCTCGCTGAGCGCAAGTAAAATGGCCTGACGATGGTTGTCACTTAGTATCTGGAATAAAGGGATGCAGGTTTGAAAGATGGATAATGCTTTTTGTCCCATGGTTTCACCTCTAATAAGTTTCTAAAGATATTGTCTGTAGCGTCTATTCGTTTAAACATTTAAACCTAATAACTGTATTTTACTCCTCAAACCTGTGAAGAACAAGCTAGGCTTGATAAATTATATATAAGTTAGATAAAAGCGCTTCCATACTACCATACAAGTATGGTAGTATGGCTTTGAAGGAGTTGAAGTTATGGAATATCCCCTAGGTCTTCATCCAAAGCCGATTTATTATCATCCTTAATAAGCCCATCTTCGCTGAACAAACAGGCATTCTCTTCACGTGAGGCTGTCTACACGACGTTGAAGCAGTTGATATTGAGTTTGAAGCTGCCTCCCGGTACCGCTATCTCGGAAAAGAGATCTCGCTCGAGTTCAATGTGAGTCGGACCCCTGTTCGAGAAAGCTTTGTCCGATTAGCACAGGAAGGTCTGCTGGAAATATATCCGCAGCGGGGTACCTATGTATCTCTGATTCAAGTGGATCTCGTGGAGGAAGCCCGATTCATGCGTGAACAGCTTGAGCGTGCCGTCATACGGCTAGCCTGTGTGCAATTTCCAGATGAATATATGAATAAAATGGAGCAGAACCTTGCACATCAGCAGGAATGTATACTTGAACCGGATGATGAACGAATGTTCGGATTGGATGAAGAATTCCATAGTACTCTCTTTGCAGGCTGCAACAAAAAAACACCTGGTCCGTGATCCAGCATATGAATGTGCATCTGAACCGGAGCCGAATGCTCCGTCTGTCTTCAGATCATCATTGGGATCACTTGCTTGAGCAGCATCGATCCATGGTTCAGGCGATACAACAGCATGATGCTCAAACGGCGGAGCACATTATGCAGGAACATCTGCACTTAACCGTCACAGATCTGGCTGTCCTGCGGCATACATACCCTTCCTATTTTCAATGATGATGGATGGATCTGTTCTGTTCTTTAAACTAATCTTGATGAGGTGAATGTGATGAGAATGGTTTTTCGCTGGTTTGGTGAAGGCAATGATACCGTAACGCTTGATCATATTCGGCAGATTCCCGGTGTCGAAGGCATTGTATGGGCACTGCACGATGTTCCGGCAGGTGAGGAATGGCCCCTGGACAAAATTCTGGCCGTCAAAGCTGCAGCGGACAAGGCCGGGTTACATCTAGATGTTGTTGAGAGCGTTAATATTCATGAAGACATCAAACTCGGTCTGCCTACACGTGATCAATATATTGAGAATTACAAAAAAACGATGGAAAAACTCGCCCAGGTAGGCGTTAAAGTCATCTGTTACAACTTCATGCCGATCTTCGATTGGCTGCGTACCGATATGCATAAGGAGATGGAAGATGGCTCTACTGCCCTCTTCTACGAGCACAAGAAACTCGCCGATATTGAGCCTCTTGAACTGGTGCGCCGGATTACCGAGAATTCAGCATTAACCATGCCTGGCTGGGAACCGGAACGATTGCAGTATTTAACAGGTCTGTTCGAAGCATATAAGGATGTAACAGAGGATCATATGTGGGAACACGCCCGTTATTTCCTGCAGGAGATCATTCCAACAGCTGAACGACTAGGTATTCGAATGGCTATTCATCCGGATGATCCGCCATGGCCGATCTTTGGTCTGCCCAAGATTATTACGAGCCAAGACAATATTCGCCGATATCTGAACCTGTATGATAGCCCTTATAACAGTGTAACTCTGTGCAGCGGCTCGCTTGGAGCCAATCCGAATAATGATATTATCGGCATGATTCACGAATTCAAGGATCGTATCCCTTTTGCCCATATCCGTAATGTCAAAATCTACGATAACGGGGACTTTATCGAGACCTCTCATCGCAGTCAGGACGGAAATGTCGATATTGCAGGTGTTGTGGAGGCCTATCACGATACTGGATTCGAAGGTTATGCACGACCGGACCACGGACGTCATCTCTGGGGAGAACAATGCAGACCGGGATATGGACTCTATGATCGGGCTCTGGGAATTATGTATCTGTGGGGCGTCTGGGATTCCCTGCAAAGGAGGTCAAAAGCATGAATGATTTTGCCAAAGAAAAATCAACCCGTCTGGAAGCCAGAACAGCCGTAATTACTGGCGGAGCAGGTGTTTTGTGCCGTTCTATGGCTGAAGAGCTCGCACGGCATGGCGCACGTGTAGCCATCCTGAACCGCACGGTATCCAAGGGTGAAGTAGTCGCTGCGGCTATACAGGCAGCAGGAGGCCGGGCCATAGCCGTAGCCTGCGATGTGACCCAGCCCGATAGCGTTAAAGCGGCTGCGGCATCCGTTCAGGAACAGCTCGGGCCCTGCGACATCCTTATCAATGGCGCAGGCGGCAATCATGCCAGTGCCAACACAACGAACGAGATCTTCAAGCTGGATGATCTGGAACAGAGCGGCGTCACTACCTTTTTTGATGTAAGTGTCGATGGTTTCCGCCAGGTCATGGATTTGAACTTTGTCGGGTCTCTTATCCCCACCCAGATCTTTGCAAGACAAATGGTGGAACGGGATACTCCAGCTACCGTCATTAATATTTCGTCCATGAGTGCCCCATCACCCATGACCAAAGTACCGGCTTACAGCGCGGCCAAAGCGGCCATTAACAATTTTACCCAATGGCTTGCTGTTCATCTGGCCGAATCCGGTATACGGGTCAATGCAATTGCACCAGGATTTTTCCTGACTGAGCAAAATCGCAATTTGCTGCTTCACCCCGATGGTTCGCCAACAGAGCGTTCAAGCAAGATTATTGCGCATACTCCGATGCGTCGTTTCGGGAAACCGGAAGACTTGCTGGGCACACTGATGTGGCTTGCCGATGAACGGCAATCCGGTTTTGTCACAGGTACGGTAATTCCTGTGGATGGCGGATTTATGGCGTATGCAGGAGTGTAGTGGTTCAATTTTTTAAACATTGTGCGTGAGTAACCTCGTATCTCCAATATCATCCTGTTAACGTCTATCCGAAGCCTGGGATAATCATCCCCGGTTTCGGATTTTTGCATTCCCGAATAAGAATCGCCAGCATAGGTAAAGCTTGTTAGAGTAACAGAAAATGCATAACAGTACTGCGTGTTGATCCATAGGGAGACTTGACATTTTCTGAATCGTTCTGTTAAGCGAAGGAAGGTGATATATACATGATGGAAGAAACTTGGGTTGTTGCTGTTCGATCTGTTATCGCCTTTTTGACCCTGATCATCTATACAAGGGTACTTGGCAAACAGCAAATGGGAAACCTGACGTTTTTTGATTACATTAACGGCATTACCATCGGTTCCCTCGCAGGTACATTTGCGACTGATTTATCAACCAAGGGATGGGTTCATTTCGTCGCCTTGACCATTTTCACCATCGTGACAATCGTCTTTCAGTATGTTACCCTCAAAAATCGCACTATCGCCAAACTGCTGGATTCCGATCCTACCCTGATTATCCAGAATGGTAAAATTCTTGAACAAAATCTCCATAAGATGCGTGTCAAGTTTGACGAACTGACCATGATGCTGAGACAAAAAGATGTATTTGATATCACTACGCTGGCCTATGCCATTCTTGAACCGGACGGCAATCTCTCTGTTGTCCTGAAACCCGAAAACCAACCGGTTACGGCGAAGGACATGAATATGCACCCTCCCAAGAGCAAGCTGATGACCGAGATTATTATCGACGGTGTTCTGATCAAGCAAAATCTGGAGGAACGAAACAAGGATATCAACTGGCTTAGTGAACAATTGAAGAAGAAAAAAATCACGATTCAGGACATTGCCTTTGCCGCCATTTTGCCCAATGACAAACTATATGTGGATCTCTTCGAGGATAAATTTCCGGAGAAAACCGATATGGGAGATTATGAGGGACCTTTCTAAAACCTTAAATTGCAGGAGGCGTATGAATGAAAACTCGTTTCTGGTTGCTGTATGTGCTTCCAATTTGCATGATCCTTTTGTTCTGCGCGATTCTTGCGAGTGGAACGTTTCTCAAAAAGCCCTGGGGTACCAATGATCGCTTGCTTGAGTCTGTTCAAACGTTGGAGAAGCAAGTGCAAGCCAAAAATTGGACAGAAGCCAAGACTCAGGTGGATTATGCGTTGCAAGCCTGGGATCGCATCGTCAACCGTATTCAGTTCAGTGTCGAGCGGGAAAACATCTACAATATTCTGGGTGCCCTCGCGCGTATGAAGGGTGGCGTCGTTGCGAAGGATGAGAAGATGATTTTGGCAGAGATTTATTATTTTTATGTCCTGTGGGACAACCTTGGGGATTGAACAGTTCCAGCTGAATTCTTGTGCAAGGATCACAAAAGACGGAACAAAAAAGGCACTCTCTTTAATGAAAAAGAGGAGTGCCTTTTTGCTTCTACACGTTACGCTGGCGCAATCTGCGGGATCGTGACCCTTGCGCTGTACTTTCTTTGCGGAAAAAGAGAGCCAGGGCCCCTCTGGCACACCACAGTGCAAACAGGGCGAAAAGCGTTCCCCAGAACAGGGCAGGAAGGAATGTCTGCTGAGCCAGATTGGCAGCATCGCCTGCCCGGGAAGGCTGTGTCCAGGACATCAGTCCGACATACATCGCACTTATTACGGACTCTTCAAGTGTAAGGAAAGCCAGTAACAGATAATAGAACTTCATGATTTTCGCACCAAAAATCATAATCACGACATTCAGGACAATGAAACCTGTGAGCCACAGCATGCCGAACTCTCCCCTTACATAGAAGAGTAGCGACACAAGAGCTACAGCCGTCATGATGCCAAGCCCCCACAGGTGCCGTCCTTTTCGGTATAGATAGAATAGCAACCAGGCAAAGAGGGATGCAGTAACATAGCCCGCCAAGGAAACCAAAATGGATCGGCCTGGTGTCAGCATGGATGAATACGTAACGCCGCTGTGATCAGCATATAATTCAATGCGTAATACTTTGCCGGATAACACCAATGTCATCAGCGCATGGCCAAATTCGTGAATCATCGTATCCAGGTTACGGAACAATGAAGAAAACGGGATAAAGCGGGTCAGTATCGCTGAACCCATCAGAAACAGTATGGTTTTGAGCCATTTATTCAATCCGGTCCTACCTCCCTTGCCTCCGAGTAAAACTGCCTATCACTATATTACGTGGCTACGCTGTGTTCGTTTCGATCCATGAAATGTGCGGCGCAATATTGTATCCACCAGCAGAAACTCCGGTTATGTCCGATGAAAAAAGAAGACAGATCATAACGCCCCGTTCCTGTCTCCAGTGTAACCAGCAATCTGTTGCGCATCTGCGTCAGCGCATAAGTGACAAATTGATCTGCTGCTTCATTTTGTACTAGTGTAACATAGGCATAGAGGGAATGATCCACCGGTTCATCGAGTGGGCTTACACCAGCGCAAGAAAATTCGGTACGTACTCCCGCCCTCTGAAGCAAAGTCAAGGCATCGACCAGCTCAGCATCCACTTCAACATCATTCCAAATCTCCGTTCTCTTCGCTGCCATCGTCTGCTTCTCGCGTTCCGTCCACTGCATTAACTCCTGTTTGCGTCTTCTCCATAGATGGGCAGACTGCTGGCTTAACAGCACTTCTTGTTCTTCAGGTAAATCCATTACATTTCCTCCCGTTCCCCGCATAATCTCCGTCACCTTGAACAACGAAAAGAGCACATCCCTGTGCTCTCTGCGTGGCAAAAGGCAAAGGAATGGCACAGCCATTCCTCAGCATGTTGTATTATTGTACCTTTTTCGATGACTGGCATCAAATGGATTATCTTTTTCGTGAATTCAGCTTGTTACTGAAGCATAAAGTGCTATTCATTCAGGGCTAGTTTCAGCGCCTCCAAATTCTGCCGCATTACACCGATGTAGTCCATTCCTGCCGCGATTTCCTCTTCCGACAACCCTTCGATCGGGTTCAATACGGCCGTTTTGGCTCCTACTTCATTGGCGATGGTCTCTGACACTTTGGATGAAACCAACGTTTCAAAGAAAATCGTCTTCACCTGATGCTCCTTGGCAAAATCAATAACGGCCGCCATTTGCGCTGCGGAAGGCTCTTGTTCTGGAGACAGCCCGGCAATTGGTACTTGCTGCAGACCATATTCCTGTGCAAGATAGGCAAATGCAGCATGCTGTGTGATGAAATCTTTACGTTTGCTGTCCGTTACAGCCGCTTTGAAATCCTGATCCAGTGCTTCCAGTTTGGCAACGTAGGCGTCGGCATTTTGCTTGAATTGCTCCGCATGTTCCGGTGCAGCCTGTGCCAATCCAGCCTCGATATTACGTACTTCCTTCACGGCAAGTGCAGGTGACAGCCACACGTGGGGATCAAGTCCGCCGTGGTCATGTGTATGTGCCTCTTCTGCTTCGGCATCATGATCGTGATCATGCTCCTCTGACGTGGCTTCATCCGCATGATCATGGGTGTCTGTTGTGTCGGCATGTTCGTGTTCATGCTCATCTTCTTCTGAGCCTTCCAGCAGATCAATTCCATGGCTCGCTTCCACTTGAATGAGTTTGGCATTGGCGAGACTGTCTGTAACTTGATCGATCCAGGATTCCATACCCGCCCCATTATAGACAAGTACATCCGCTTTCTCAATGCTTGCAATATCCTGTGGTGTCGGCTCCCAGTCATGCGGCTCCGTACCTGCAGGAACGAGTGTATGAACATTAGCCAGATCGCCTGCCACATTTTTGGTGAATTCGTACATCGGATAAAAGCTGACTTCAACATTTAGTTTGGCCTCTTCGGTCTCCGCCGAAGCTGGCGTGTTAGCCGAGTTGGTACTGGAATCGGAAGCTGCCTGGTTCTGTCCACAACCGGAGACAATGAGTGTAAGGCTGAATAACAGTGCGAGTGCTGATCTTTTATTAAATTTCATGTCGTGTATTCTCCCTTGAATGTATGAATAGCGCTGCGCGTTGTTGTGTTCTTGCTTTGCTATGGCGTTTACGGTTATATCTTGCAATCAGCTTTTGTGCTGATATTCCAATCAATAGAAAGACCAGCAGGATGAGAGCAATGGTTCCTCCCGGTGGTGTGTTTAAATGGTAAGAGGTGGTCAGTCCACTAAAAATACCGAGTAATCCGGTAACGACGGCGATAACAATCGCTGCTGCAAAACTGCGTGACAATCTCAGTGCTAGGGCAGCAGGAAGCACGATTAATGCTGACACGAGCAACACGCCGACAATCGGCATGGCTGAAGCAACGGTCATTCCTGTCAAAACAGCAAATGCAAATGATATACCTTTAACCTGAATGCCTCCGATGGAAGCTGTCTCTTCATCAAACGTGAAATTGTACAATGGTCTTCTGAGCACGATGAAAAAAATCAGACCGATAACACACACAGCTGCCATAATCCACAACTGCATATCACTAACTGCAACGATGGAACCGAACAGATAAGAGCTAAATGTCTTGGACAGACTCGTTTTCAGACTCATGAGTACCACAGCAAGGGCAAGCCCGGATGTCATAATGATCGCTACAGGCACCTCGCTATACGTCAGGTAATTTCTTCGGAGTTGTTCCACCAGCAATGCACCGATAATCGCAATCGCAAATCCACAGATTACCGGATCCAGGTTCATCACGGAACCCAGGGCAACTCCAGCCAATGAAACATGGGATAACGTATCCGCCATCAGCACCTGGCGTCGAAGCATCAGGTATACTCCCAGAATCGGAGCAATGACTCCAATCAGTCCGCCTGCCCAGAAGGCACGCTGCATGAATTCGTACTCAAACACTGCCATTCCTCACTTTCTTGCCGTTCCAGGATAATGGTTCGGTCCAATCGATCGCCCATCTCTTCCAGTCCGTGGGTTACCATAATAATGGTCAGTCCATGGACATCAGTATAATGGCGCATCAGATCATAGAACCCTTCACGGCTTCGTCGGTCCATCCCCGTAGTCGGCTCATCCAGCACGAGTACCTGGGGCTCGCCTGCCAAGGCTCTGGCAATGCAGATTCGCTGCTTTTGTCCACCCGACAGTTCACCAACTCGGGCGTTGCGGTAATCCCACATACCAACTTCCCGCAAGCTGCGTTCCACAACAGCTTCCTGCTCGGAAGTGAATCTGCGGAACAAGCCGAGCTTACGGTAACATCCGGATCGCACCAGTTCGATCACCGTACTGGGAAAGCCACTATTAAACGATGCGACCTGTTGGGGTACATACCCGATGTTCAGCTTGCTGCCACGTTCGGACTGTGCATCCATATGTACCGTGCCGCTCCAGGGCTGTAACAGCCCCAGCAGCAATTTCAGGATAGTTGTTTTCGCAGAACCGTTGGGTCCTGTAATGCCCACGAACTCCCCAACATGGATATCCAGCGACAGTTGGTCAATGACAGGCTCTTTGCCGTATCCGAATACCACATCACGCATGGAAGATAAAATCATGGTTTTTCCTCTTTTCGTAAATATTACGATGTAAAAATGACAAAAAAATTTATCTTGTTTCCCGGTGAATCGTCATCTTCTTCAATCGTGGAGAATACTTCTTCAATTCGATCCGTTCTGGATGGTTACGCTTGTTCTTGGTTGTTGTATAGTTGCGATCTCCGCACTCGGTGCAGGCTAAAGTTACAATGACTCTCATGGATATGGCCTCCTTCAATTTATCTAATCGTAATGATTACTGTTTAATGATATTAGCCCATGCTTTTTCTTTTGTCAACTCCACGCTGGAAATGGATCTTTCAATTCTCGCCAATTCATCAGCATTTCTTCTTCTGTAAGAAGTGTCTCATCCAGCGCTTGTTCGATCTCCGCGCGGTCCATGTCTATCCCGATGAACACCAGTTTCGTTACCCGATCTCCCCACTGCTCATCCCAATCCGGAATAGGTGGAAGTGTATCACCAAAATGCATTTGTCGCTCTTCTTCACTCATCGCACCCACCCATAATCCGGCAGGCCCCAACTGCTTGGATGTTCCTGCGTGACTAAAAGACACCGCCATATGATTACGTGTTGCCAGCCACATTAAGCCTTTGGAACGTACGATACTTTCAGGCCACTTCGCAATCCAGCGCAGCAAACGTTCCGGATGAAACGGTCGTTTCCGGTGGTACACAAACGAGTGAATGCCATATTCCTCTGTCTCGGGTGTGTGTTCTTCCTTCATTAATTCGCGGATCCAGCCCGCAGACTGGCTTGCTTTTTCAAAATCAAACCGTCCGGTATTCAATATCTCCCTCGGGTCAATCTGTCCATGGGTTGTACGAATAAGTCGGGCCTCCGGCTGCATCGCATGTAATGCTTTCTCAAGCTTGATCAGCTCGTCTTCCGATACCAGGTCACACTTGTTCAAAATCAGCACATCACAGAATTCAACCTGATCCGTCAGCAGATGAACGATTCCCCGTACATCGTCCTCTCCGGCTTCCTGCCCCGGTCCCTTAACGTTTCTTTGGAATAGAAATCGCGCCAGAACTGGGCAGCGTCCACTACCGTTACCATCGTATCGAGCCGCGTAAATTTCGTTAAATCAATCCCCAGTTCTTCGTCAATGTACGTAAATGTCTGGGCAACGGGTACAGGCTCCCCAATGCCTGTAGATTCAATCAGTATGTAATCAAAAGAACCGTCCAGCGCAAGCCGCTCTACCTCTTTCAGCAAATCCTCACGCAGCGTGCAGCAGATGCAGCCATTGGACATCTCCACCAGCTTCTCATCAATGCGTGACAATCCACCGCCATCCCGGATCAAGCCAGCGTCAATATTAACTTCACTGAGGTCATTTACAATTACAGCAACTCGCATGCCCTCCCGATTATGGAGTACATGATTAAGCAATGTCGTTTTGCCTGCACCCAGATATCCACTTAATACGGTCACCGGAACTCGGGGTTGTACCTGTTGTTCTGTCATTTCAATGACTCCCTTCTATTTATCCTCTCAAAACTAATGACGGAATGCTATGTAGCTTCCACTCGACCCATAGGCTGAATGTAACAATTTCTTAATGGTAATAATTACGATTAACAACTCAAACTATACCTGATCCTTGTTTCTTTTGTCAACATGTTGGCATCCTCAGACATCTAAATCGTAAGAATGTTGATTAATTAAAGTGAACGAGTATGATGCGGACGGTACAAGCATATATTTTACCAAAGTCCCGGTTCTGGAGGTCTATCCCATGAAAATGGCAGCTAATCTAAAGCTCCTGTCATTCCTTATACCCTGTGCATTTCTTGTTCCCGTATTGATTACGATGGCTCCCGATCTGCATGAGGCATGGAACAGCGAAGCCTTGCAAAATATGAAAACCATATTCATAAGTATTTTTCTCGAAGCGGCTCCATTTCTGCTCATCGGGGTGTTGTTATCTTCATTTATGCAATGGTTTGTATCTGAAGAAATGGTGAGAAAACTTACTCCCAAAAACCCCATCGGTGGTGTTCTGGTAGCGGGTCTGCTGGGTATTATCTTTCCCATCTGTGAATGCGGCATGATTCCGGTTGTCCGCCGATTAATGAACAAAGGCATGCCCGCCTACATCGCGGTCACGTTTATTCTAAGTGGTCCTGTCGTAAATCCAATTGTATTTACCGCAACCTTGCTTGCATTTCCGTCCCACCCGGAAATTGTGATTGCCCGTATGCTGCTTTCTTTTGCCGTAGCTGCCTTTATAGGGATGCTGACGTATATGTTCGTTCATTATAATCCTTTGAAAATGTCAAAACGACGTGGATCAGCCATCGTGCAAACTCATCCGGGATTTAAAATGGCAAAGCCTCATTCACATTCAGTCGATCATGATCATGATCATATTCATGACAAAAACTGGCGCAGCTTTTTCATCCATGCCGGAGACGAATTCGTCGATATGAGCAAATATTTGGTGATTGGCGCTCTCATTACTGCCTGCATCCAGACTTTTATCAGCCGCAGTGATCTCATCTCTTTGGGTAACGGGCCTGTCGCCTCTTATGCATTCATGATGGGCTTTGCGTATGTATTGTCTCTCTGCTCGACATCCGATGCTTTTGTAGCCTCTGCCTTCTCTCACACGTTTGCGTTAGGGCCGCTGTTATCCTTTCTCGTCCTCGGTCCAATGCTTGATTTCAAAAGCACACTGATGCTGCTCTCCACCTTCCGCACCCGGTTCGTTATTGGCTTGAGCCTGGCCATTATTATATTGGTTTTCGCCGGGTCGTGGTTGATTAACCTTCTGGCATGAGCATTTAAGAGTATGTTTAATCCCGCTTATCCGGGAAAGCATTCACGAGGTCACGATTTGATCAAAAGAGGTGATTGATTACATGAACCATCCTGGTTATACGATGTCCAAGGCTCCTGTTTCAAAATCTCCCTCCATCCACTGGCATAACCTAATTCGTGCGCTGTGGATCGGCGGGTTGGCTGTATACATCATTCATTTGAATTCAAGCGATTCTCTTCATTATTATCTGGCACCAACGATGCAACGATTGCTTCTCTGCTGCCCTGTTCCCTTTTTGTTTATTGCTGCTATCATGGCCTGGCACGGACTGTTTGGCAATAGTCAGCTCCATTGTGATTGTGAGCACCCGCCTCCTTCGGGATGGATACGCAGCTCGCTGATTTATGGCTTGATTGCCATTCCCTTAATCTTAGGTTTTCTTTTGCCGGATCAGGCGTTAGGTAGTTCCATGGCCAGTCAAAAAGGTATGTCACTATCCTATGGAACTCCAGAGATTCGTCGAAAAGAGCCTTTGCCTGATGCAGCAGAACTGGACGTTAAGGATCTTTCAAAAAAAACAACGACTGTTGAATTACCAACGCCTGCCGCGAAAGTACAATTCGTACCCCCGGATGAGTACAGTCGAGAATTTGCTGAACTGGCAGAGAAGTTATATGCGGAATCGGTCATCAAGGTATATCCCGAAATCTTCTCCGAGACATTGGGTTCCATTGATATGTTCCAACGGCAATTTGCAGGCAAGGCTATCTCCCTTACCGGGTTTGTATACCGGGATAAAAGTATGGATCATGAATCGCATTTTGCATTAGGACGATTTCTGGTCATGTGCTGCCCCGCAGACGCGGCACCCTTTGGTGTGATGATTCATGTCCCAAATGCAGACAGCTTCCCAACAGACAGTTGGGTACAAATTGATGGCACAATTGGATCGGCTCAAGTGAACGGCGAGGACACCATTGAGATTCGTGCAACGAAGGTAACACCTGTCGATCAGCCATCCACACCATATATTTATACCAATGCAGATTCCGTTATGGCATATGATATGTTGAAGAACAAATGAGAAAAGACCCGAAGCTAAGGATGCATAGCTTCGGGTCTTTGAAATTTCATTCAGACATAAGGTTAAATCTTGTCTGACTTGTGTATTATTCCGTTACGATATCATGTACCAGCACAGGTGCATCGGCATGATCCGAAATCGTAATGTTTTCTTTGATCTTCGCGATCACGTCTGCCACGTCTTCACGATTCGCATGGATCGTTACGAGGGATTCGCCAGCTTTAACCTGGTCACCCACTTTTTTGTTGAGCATCAGGCCCACAGCGAGGTCGATCTCCGATTCTTTCGTTGCACGGCCTGCGCCGAGCAGCATTGCAGCAGTACCGATTTCGTCAGCGACGATACCAGCTACATATCCGTCTTTATCCGCTGGCACTTCAACCAGATATTTCGCTTGTGGCAAGCGATCCGGATGATCTACAACCGAAGCGTCTCCACCTTGGTTTGCCAGGAAGTCCTTGAATTTCTCCAGTGCTTTACCGTTCTGGATCACTTCTCTCAATTTCTCCTCAGCATGCTCCAGGGAGTCTGCTTTGCCAGCAAGGAATACCATTTGACGTCCAAGTGCCAGACAGAGTTCTTCCAGATCTTTCGGTCCTTTACCTTGCAGTGTGAGAATGGCTTCTTTCACTTCAAGCGCGTTACCGATAGCCAGACCCAGTGGTTGGGACATATCGGAAATAACAGCCATGGTTTTGCGGCCTACATTGTTACCGATGCTTACCATGGCATGTGCCAGTTCTTTTGCATCTTCCGTAGTCTTCATGAATGCACCAGCACCTGTTTTGACATCCAGTACGATGGCATCGGCACCTGCTGCAATTTTCTTACTCATGATGGAGCTTGCGATCAGTGGGATGGAGTTAACGGTAGCTGTAACATCACGCAAAGCATAGAGCTTT
The DNA here is from genome assembly GCF_052244825.1 of Paenibacillus sp. 1A_MP2. Taxonomy (NCBI): domain Bacteria; kingdom Bacillati; phylum Bacillota; class Bacilli; order Caryophanales; family Paenibacillaceae; genus Paenibacillus; species Paenibacillus sp. 1A_MP2. The sequence goes on from NZ_JBQQCS010000001.1 coordinate 3,873,903, forward strand.
TTGTCTGCCGGTGTGAGGTTGCCACTTTGACCGATAACCGCGACTTTATGTTCGTTAACGAGTCGGATGAACTCTTCTTTCTCCAGCTCTACATGGAAGCCTGCAACGGATTCCAGTTTGTCTGTTGTACCACCAGTGTGACCCAATCCACGTCCGGACATTTTGGCAACAGGAACATCGAGAGCTGCAACGAGTGGTGCCAGTACCAGTGTTGTGGTATCGCCCACGCCTCCCGTGGAGTGCTTGTCTACTTTGATGCCTTCAATTGCGGACAGATCAATCGTCTCGCCCGAGTTCACCATGGACATGGTCAAATCTGCGCGTTCCTTGTCTGTCATATCCTTAAAGAATATGGCCATCGCCCAAGCGCTGACTTGGTAATCCGGGATTTCTCCTTGTGTATATCCTTGAACAACAAAATCAATCTCAGCTGTAGTCAGTTCTTTTCCGTCGCGTTTTTTGGCAATAATGTCTACCATTCTCATGATGATCTCTCCTTCGTTGTGGTGTTTTACACGGGTCACTTCGATGGCAGAACAACCTTCCAACCGCTGTTATCCCCAGATTTTTCTGATTCCCTTTTCTAAGGGGAAAATCCGGTGATAAAGGCGGACGCTTCGCTTCTTCAGGTTTTTTCTGCCCTCTTCGTTATCGTGTAAATTTTATGGTTTTTGTAATTTGGAAACTTGGAGACAAAGGCGAACGCTTCGCTTCTTCAGAATCGATTCCGTTTCCTTCACTACGTGCTCAAAACAAAAGTTTCGATCAAAATCAATTGATTATTGAATATAAAATGCAACAATTACAGCGTAATTGCTGTTTCCAGTGCTACCACCATCATGTCGTTGAACGTTTTTTGGCGTTCTTCGGCTGTAGTTTCTTCACCTGTCAGCAAGTGATCACTTACAGTAAGGATGGTCAGTGCATTTACGCCAAATTTAGCAGCGAGTGTGTACAGTGCTGTTGTTTCCATCTCCACGCCCAGTACGCCGTGCTGCATCAATTTCTCAGTAACAGAGCGGTCGTCACGATAGAAGGAATCGGAGCTGAATACGTTACCGACATGGATTTTCATGCCTTTAGCCGTTGCACGATCATACGCTTCTTTCAGCAGGGAGAACGTCGCGATTGGGGAGAAATCATATCCACCAAATACAAGCTTGTTCATGCTGGAATCGGTACATGAAGCTTGAGCAAGGATAACATCCCGAACACGTACATGCTCTTGCATGCCTCCGCAAGTTCCGACACGAATCAGGTTTTTTACGCCATATTCGCTGATCAGTTCGTTGGCATAGATGCTGAACGATGGAATCCCCATGCCCGAGCCTTGCACCGAGATACGGTGTCCTTGATATGTACCCGTGAACCCGAGCATTCCGCGAACCTCGTTGTAACAAACAACATCTTCAAGGTACGTATCCGCAATAAATTTTGCACGCAACGGGTCTCCTGGCAAAAGGATTGTTTCTGCGATATCTCCGGGTTTAGCTCCAATATGTGTACTCATGATTAAATCTCCTCCAGTTATCCATCAGTTTGAATGAAGGCCAGGGACCGGAGCAGCTGAAGCTGCCCAAATGGTTGTCCTGTCCAATTGTATGTTCTAAGAAAATAAAAGCTTTCCCCAAGTTCAGTTAAAGATAAGAATTCGGACTACTTCAAATCCTTCAGGAAGCTTGTACCGTATTCCGGCAGTTTCACGCCGAAGTTCTCAGCTACTGTTGCACCAACGTCTGCAAACGTGCTGCGCAGTTCAAGCTTTTTACCCTCGCTGAAGCGCGGAGAGTACACAAGCAGCGGAACATACTCACGGGTATGGTCCGTGCCACGGTAGGTTGGGTCATTACCATGGTCAGCTGTGATGAGCAGCAGATCCTCGTCCGTCATTTTGCTAAAAATCTCAGGCAAACGAGCATCATACTCTTCCAGTGCTTGAGCGTAGCCTTGTGGATCACGACGGTGTCCGAACAAGGCATCGAAGTCAACCAAGTTCAGGAAGCTGAGTCCAGTGAACGCTTCATCCATTGTTTCAGACAGTTTGTCCATGCCATCCATGTTGGAAACGGTACGTACAGATTTCGTTACGCCTTCTCCATCGTAGATATCTGCGATTTTACCCAAAGCGATTACATCAAATCCACCATCTTTGAGTTCATTCATCACGGTACGGCCAAACGGTTTAAGTGCGTAATCATGACGGTTAGCTGTACGCTTGAAGTTACCCACTTCTCCTACAAACGGACGGGCAATAATGCGGCCCAGCATGTACGGATCGTCGAGAGTAATCTCACGACAGAACTCACAGATTTCATACAATTCTTTCAGTGGAACAACATCCTCATGGGCTGCAATTTGCAGAACCGAATCTGCGGATGTATATATAATCAGGGCACCTGTTTTCACATGCTCTTCGCCCAATTCATCGATGATTTCCGTGCCGCTAGCCGGTTTGTTCCCGATCACCTTGCGGCCTGTTTTTTCCTCAATGCGCTGAATCAATTCATCCGGGAATCCGTCTGCGAACACACGGAAAGGAGTATCAATGTACAGGCCCATCAATTCCCAGTGACCCGTCATGGTGTCTTTCCCTCTGGATGCTTCCTGCATCTTGGTATAAAAGGCTTTTGGTGCATCCGCTACAGGGACACCCTCAATTTCCTTGATATTGGACAGTCCAAGACTGGCCATATGAGGCATTTTCAGCCCTCCGCGTTCACGTGCAATGTGTCCAAAGGTGTCGACATCGAAATCATCGAATTCTGCCGCATCCGGCGCTTCACCGATTCCCACTGAATCCATAACGATCAGATGTACTCTTTTGAATGTTGACATAACTTAAGCACTCCTTCCAATAATCCGGCTTTACAAGAACAGTCCGGCGATGATCGCAGACAGCACGCTGACAAGCGATGCACCGTAAAGCAGTTTCAGACCGAAGCGGGCCACCACGTTACCTTGTTTCTCATGAAGTCCCTTCACCGCACCGGCAATAATACCGATCGAAGAGAAGTTGGCGAACGATACGAGGAAGACGGATACGATCCCTGTTGTTCTGGCAGACAATGTAGTCTGTTTGGTCAGATCAAGCATGGCAACGAATTCGTTGGATACCATTTTGGTAGCCATAATACTTCCCGCTTGAATCGCTTCTTTCCAAGGAACACCCATAATGAAGGCAAATGGTGCAAACACGTAACCAAGCAGTTCCTGGAACGAAATACCGAGTACTGCACTAAAGATCCCGTTAACAAGTGCGATCAAAGCCACAAAACCGATCAACATCGCTGCTACAACGATCGCAACTTTGAAACCATCCAAAATGTACTCGCCCAGCATTTCGAAGAAGGATTGTTTTTCCTCTTCCTGTACTTCCAATATATCTTCTTCCTCGGTAACCTCATATGGATTCACGATGGAAGCGATGATAAAACCGCCAAACAGGTTCAGCACAAGTGCCGTAACCACATATTTCGGATCAATCATGGACATATAGGCACCGACAATCGACATCGATACTGTGGACATCGCCGAAGCACACAAGGTGTACAGCCGATGTTTTGGCAGCAACCCAATTTGTTTCTTCACAGAAATGAACACTTCAGATTGCCCCAATACAGCCGAAGCAACCGCGTTATATGATTCCAGTTTGCCCATTCCGTTGACTTTGCTTAATACCAGACCAATATATTTTATAACAAAAGGCAAGATTCGGATATACTGCAATATACCAATGAGCGCTGAGATGACAACGATCGGCATCAATACACTGAGGAAGAATGGCGCGCCCCCACTGTCTGCACCAACGGTAGTCAAGCCACCGAATACAAACGAAATACCGTCATTAGCATAGCCAAGCAAACTTTCAAATACGTTTGCGAAACCGCTAATCAAAAAGGTACCCACTCCTGTGTTTAACAATGCGTATCCCAATATAACTTGCAGAACAATCATGATAATTAGTGGACGATATCGGATCTTCTTCTTACCGTTGCTGACCAGATAAGCTAGTCCAAATACAACAAGTATACCAAGAAGGGCAATTAGGAATTTCATTCTATCTCTCCTTTGAAGGTAGTTAAGCCGGATGTTCATTCAGCTCAAAGGTTTCCCATAAATGTGAAGAATTAACCTTTCAGAAAACGGTTGAAGCGCTTACAATAAATTCGGTCTTTTGTGATCCTGTTATAATCAAAAAAATAGAAAAGGAAAAATCAGAATCAGATTTAAAACTTGTTCTTCACATCCGTCCAAAGCGAGATATGAAGAACAAGTTACCTTTTAAATCATCCAAGCATTCCATCTGCTGGAATTTATCGTGCTAAGTTACTCACGAATTAATAATTAGATGTAGATTGTTCGCCTTGCATGATTTTCACACCGGAACTTGCGCCAATGCGAGTTGCTCCTGCATCGATCATTTTTTGCATATCTTCCAGACTGCGCACGCCGCCGGAAGCTTTAACGCCCACATCCGGACCAACGGTACGACGCATCAAAGCGATATCTTCTGGCGTTGCTCCACCCGTAGAGAAACCTGTGGACGTTTTGACAAAGTCAGCTCCAGCTTTTACTGCTGCTTGACATGCACGTACTTTCTCTTCATCCGTTAACAGACAAGTTTCAATAATGACTTTCACCAAAGCTTTACCCGCTGCTGCTTCAACAACTGCACGGATATCCTGTTCCACAACGTCATCTTTGCCGTCTTTCATCGCACTAATGTTGATAACCATATCCACCTCAGTAGCTCCTTTGGAGATAGCGTCTTTGGTTTCGAACACTTTGGTTTCGGAAGTGGAAGCTCCCAGAGGGAAACCGATAACGGTACAAATATCTACGCCAGTACCTTGAAGTTGTTCAGCAGCATAAGCTACCCAGCCCGGGTTAACACATACAGAAGCAAACTGATATTGTTTCGCTTCTTCGGTCAATTTTGCCATTTCACTTTGTGTTGCATCTGCACGAAGCAAGGTATGATCTATCATTTTGGCTAATTGTGGTGTAGTCATTTGAATCTCCCCTTATCTGAACTAGTTATTTTCTATATCCCTACCCTAACATGAACATATGTAAAAATCAATATGAACTTTTGTTCATCGTTGAAATCTTAATACATTCCATGAAAACTTCATTAAACAAAAGACTTCCCTTACCGGGAAGAAATCGTACAGTATAGCTTTTGTCTAAGAAAGCAAAACATCCGCCCATGTCGCGTGGCAGATGTTGTCATCCATTGAATTATAATCGGAGCAGAGCCTGAGCTGTGTATTGATCTGTTACCAAAATGTTGGCGTAATGACCTTTGAGCGCAGCATGAATGGCCTCTATTTTGCGCTTTCCCCGGCCACGAGAATGGATTTCTCCTTATTTCGCAGCTCGGCCAGATCAATTCCGACGGTTCTGTTGTTAATTTCTTCACTGATCAATCGGCCCTCGGCATCAAAAAAACGTGAACAAATGTCACCCGCACCGGAATGCATCAGCAATTGTTGTTCTTCATCATTAAAATACCCCAGCCTGAACAAAAGTGCATCTTCCTTCACGGTACCTACCGTAAACATGGCAATATTCGCCTGTCGGCCAAGCTCCACAATTCTGCCAATATGTCGGTCTGCTTCCACCATTTTTTTGACTTCAATATTGTCGAAGATCACTGGCAAAGGCAAATATCGGGGAACTGTATGGAACGCTTCCGCAAATAAATGAACAATTTCTGCCGCATACGTATTCACATGGGAATGGCTTACGCCTCCCTTAAGTTGAACCACTTCCACGCCTTTAACTTGCTTGGGACGAAGCTGACGGGCTACGGCGTTCATCGTTGTCCCCCAGGTTACGCCAATAATATCCGCATCCTGCACCGTATCCTGTAAGTAATCTGCTGCTCTCTTGCTAATATGTTTCAAAATTTCTTCATCACTCTTCAACGGGGCAAAACAAACAAGCGCAGTATCCAGATTATACTTGGTCTTGAGCTCCCCGGCGATAATGTCGATATCCTCCAGGGGGTCCATAATTTCAATGCGAACGTAACCGCGATCTTTCGCATACTGAAGTAACCGCGATACGGTTGGACGTGACACACCCAGCCTTACCGCAATATCCTGCTGGCTGTAATCCGACTGATAATACAATTTCGCTGCTTCAATGCTTAATCGTTGCTTCTCCAGATCCATTCCCATATGCGCTCATCTCACTCATTCCTGTTATCGTTCGGATTTCACCTACACCATTATATTATACATGATTGAGTACCAGGTCACTATCCAGGTATAAAACGTTACTAACGATGCATACTACATTGGTCGCTTGTTAATGTGAGCCCTTTGGGGCAAAAACATCATAGAGAGGAAGAACCGCATGTCTACATTATTGTATATTACTGCCCATCCTCATGACCATGAAACGTCCTTCAGTATGGGAACAGGTAAAGCGTTTGTTGATGCATATCGTGAAAGCCACCCTTCGGATGAGGTCATTCATCTGGATCTGTATCGCTCAGATATTCCTCATATTGATGCTGATGTGTTCAGTGGATGGGGTAAACTTCAATCCGGCAGCGAATTGACTTCTGGAGAACAGGCCAAAGTTCAACGTTTGAATGAATTATCAGACCAATTCGCTTCTGCTGACAAATATGTTTTTGTGACACCGATGTGGAACTTCTCCTTTCCTCCAATTATGAAGGCGTATATTGACTCCATCTGCGTGGCTGGCAAAACGTTCCGCTATACGGAGCAGGGCCCGGTCGGATTGCTTTCCAACAAAAAGGCACTGCATATTCAGGCCCGTGGCGGCATTTATTCTGAAGGACCTGCGGCCCAAATGGAATCCGGCCATCGTTATTTGAGTATTATTATGTCTTTCTTGGGTGTTCCGAAGCTTGAGGGGATTTTTGTGGAAGGACATAACCAGTACAAGGAACGCGCTGAAGAAATCAAACAGCAAGCCATAGATGAGGCACGTACGCTCGCCAAACAGTTTTAATGCTTAAATAGAACAAGTACAGCAACAAACACAAAACCCGCATGCCAACCCATGGAATATTAATTCCATAGGGCGGCACGCGGGTTTTTATTTTTTTATAATAAACGTTAGAGCTTTAATGTTGTCCAGCACTGGAACGGCTCATGGTTTCAAGTTTACGAGTAATGGCATTGCGGTCTACCTTCAGTCCCCAGATGGCTTCAATAATCTGTTCTTTCTCTTCAGGACGATCAGCGTGTTTGAGTTGCATTAACAGATCATGCATCTGTTCGTTAATTCCTTCAAATTGATTCCAAAGATCCTGTCTAACCTCGGTTGAATCCAAATGATGATTAGCATCCACTTCTTCTTTCAGTGCCTGCAGAATGGCCTGTTTCCACTCCTCATCACCCAGTTGTTTTGCTATGTTCAGGAGATCCAGATAATCGTCAACAAGAAGTGAGTTCAATTCAGCATGTGTTTTCATCGTTTATTGCATCCCCTTTTCATCTATTTACCCAGTATTATACTCGGTATTTCGGGATATGCAATACTTGTCGAAAAAAATTGTGGTCCTTTGTGCTTAACCTGAATCTCCAAGTTTTACTGGAAGTAGCGGTTTACATTGATGAATAAGCATTTTCATCTCGCTCACTTCGCTATAATGATTTAGGACTTTAGTTGTTGCAATAGCTGCACGCGGTAGGCTTCACTTTCAAGAGACTGAATCTCTTTGTATTGTTCCGCAGTAAGCACTTTGGGCTCCCCTGCTGCCTTGGCAATCATATACACCTTGGCACTTTCCTCCACTACCTGGGTGCGGTAGTAGGCTTCGCGCAGGTTTTTACCTGTGGTCACCAACCCGTGATTTACCAAAATAAGCGCTGTGTGCTCTTCAACCTTTGCAGCCACCGCATCGGCAAGAAGTTTGGTCGTTGGCAGAACATAGGGGACGAAGCCAATATCGCCTACAAGTGCGGACTGATCAGGGAACAAATGTGGCAATTCATTGAAAACGAGACTTAGTGCGATGGTGTATGCCGGATGTGTATGCACAATGGCCTGAATATCAGGATTTACACGATAACTGTAGAGGTGCATTAATACTTCGGAAGAAGGACGTGTCGATCCGGCACGTGTCTCTCCAGTCGCAATATCAATTGCAATCCATTCCTCGGGCTCCAGATCCTCTAGTGCATAACCACTCGGGGAAAGCAGCATCGTTCCTTCGGAACGAGCGCTCAGATTACCCCCTGGGCCAACCACCAATCCCTGAGCAACTGCTCTGCGGGCATATTTGGTCAATTCTTCCCTTACCTGTTGTTCAGACATGTTCTGCTCCACTCCTTTGACTTTTTCTATTTCAGCAGTTTGCAGAATCGATTTTTATCGTTCTAGCGCAAAATGCTCTTCTAATTGAATCTGTTCGCCAAGGTTTGATTCAAGTTCTGATAGATTTCGTAAGCTTCCTTCCACCTTGTGGTTTCTTCTGGCTCATAGGTCTCGGGAGAAAAGGAAGAAGCCATAATCTCCCGCACCTCGGACAAGCTGCTCATTTCACCATGGGCCAGGAATTGCAGCATGCAGTTGCCAGCCGAGGTTGCCTCTGCTGGGCCGGCTACCACCGGAACACCTGCTGCATTCGCCGTAAATTGGCACAATAAGCGATTATGCACGCCGCCACCGACCATATGAATTACCCGTGGCCGCGTACCTGTAATGAGCTCCAATTCATCCAGAGTCTGTCTGAACTCCAGCGCCAAGCTTTCGAGAATACAACGCACAATGGCTCCGGTCGTTTCAGGTATGGTTTGGCCGCTGGAACTGCACTGTTGCCGGATTCGCTCGGGCATGTTACCGGGTGCCAAATACACTCCATCTCCAGGCGATACATAACATTCATGAGCGGTTGCCGATGCAGCAAGCTGAACGAGTTCCTCATGGCTAAAACATTGATTCTCCCGTTCCCACTGTCGTTTGCACTCCTGCAATAACCACAGGCCTGAGCGATTCTTCAAGGTTCGCACTTTGCCATTTACCGTGCCTTCATTGGTGAATCCCAGTTGGCGGCTGCGATTATCCAGTACAGGGGTGTCACGTTCCACGCCCATGAGTGACCAGGTGCCACAACTAATAAAAGCAAATTCCGAATCTGTCGCTGGAATAGCTGCCAGCGCGGATGCTGTATCATGTGATCCTACAGATATCACTTGCATCGGTCCAGTTCGCAACTCCTCACACAAGTCATCCGTTAACTGCCCCAGCACCGAGCCGGGCTGTACGAGAGGTGGGAATAACGTCTCCGGGATACCCAGTCGGCCAATCAGCTGTTCATTCCACCGGGCCTCCCCGGCATGCAGCAGTCCGCTTGTACTCGCAATGGTGTACTCACAGGCCTGCTGACCTGTTAGATAATAGTTAAACAAATCCGGCATTAACAACATGCGCACACCCTGCCGGAGATCTTCAGGGTGCTCGCGTACACTTCCAAGCAGCTGAAACACGGTATTGATCTGTTGTGGCAGGACGCCAGACATGGAATATAGCTCTTCTTCATTTACCATGCGCAGGACTTCTTCCATCCACTTTGCATTACGTGATTCCCGGTAATGACGCGGGTTAAAACACAATCTTCCCGTCCCGTCCACCAATCCATAGTCGACTCCCCACGTATCCACAGCAATGGAACGGACAGGATGCGAGGTTCCTTGCATGCCTTTCACAATACCTTGTTTTAATTCGTGGAAAAGTCGCAGGAAATCCCAATACAATCCCTCCCCAACTGCACGGGTTCGTTGCTGAATCGATGCATTTCCTGTAACGAGAGCTTGCTCCCGTCAAAAGTCCCCGGACTACCCGACCGCTTCCGGCGCCATAATCAGCAGCAAGCACATGTGTTGTCTGAATCCCCATTTCTCCTGCCTCCTTCGCTTCAGCGTCAAGCCGTTTGGATATTATCGATACAAAGGTCCAAAGACGCTGCATGCTCGGTAATCGGCATTTTCCGGTTCACTTGTACCGAATAGTCCCCAGGCACGCGGACGGAAAATCTCGGATTCCGGCACATTATGCATACTTACAGGGATACGAAGCATGGAGGCCAATGTCAGCAGATCCGCTCCGATATGTCCATAAGAGATGGAGCCATGGTTCGCGCCCCACTGATTCATCACTTCATAGACCGAGGTGAAGGCTCCTGATCCCGTGAGGACAGGCGCAAACCAGGTGGATGGCCAAGTCGGATCTGTACGCTGATCCAGCGTATCATGAACTTCCTCAGGCAGATCAACGGTGTAACCTTGAGCCAATTGCAGCACTGGACCAAGTCCTTTGACCAAATTCAGACGTGTCATCGTAACAGGCATACCGCCCTTGGTCAGAAAATCAGCCGAATAGCCGCCGCCCCGGAAATATTCCACAGATGCTGGCCGCCAGGAGGTAGCTTTCAGGCAGTCCTGAACCTCTTCGTCTGTAATTTCCCAGAAAGGCTTGAGCACAGGTTCACCCGCTCTTGACTGTTGCCCCGTACCATCCAATGCTGCAGAACCGGAGTTGATCAAATGCAGAATACCGTCCTTTGCGTTTCCTTCCAGCTGATGTCCGGTCACGCGTTTTACCGAATCCGGACTCCAATAGGTTCGTACATCTGCGAAGATCTGCGCGGTATGTGTAAGCAGGGAGCCGAATAACATTGACACACCATTCAGGCTGTCGTTCTCCGTTGCCACCAGATAAGGTGATCGTTTGCCATTCCAGTCAAAGGAAGAGTTCAGGATGGACTCCAGAAAATCTCCGTTGGGTGAATGATCAGTCCATTGCCGTTGTCCCTGAAATCCCGAGACAATCGCGTGGTGGCCCATGGATTCCTCAGTGAATCCCAGCTCCGCCAGCTTGGGATTACCAGCCATCAGATCCCGTACGATCTGGGTCATTTTCACAACCGTTTCCCATTCATACTCTTTGCGTATGCGATCTGTCTGCAGATGGGCAGGATTGTTATCTTGTCCTTCACTGCAGTTCTCCTTCACCCAGGCCAGTGCCAGTTTATACTCCTCGGGATCGTAGATCTCCTCTTCTATCCGACGAGTCAGTTCACTCATATCCACATATTCGTTCCGCATGCCCAGATACTCCTGGAAAAAAGTATCGTTTACGATGGAGCCAGCAATGCCCATGGATACCGATCCGATGGAGAGATAGGCACGTCCCTTCAGGGTTGCAGCGGCAAGCCCCGCACGGCTGAACCGTAGCAATTTCTCACGAACGTCATCAGGAATCGTCGTATCTCCTCCATCCTGAACATCCTCGCCATAGATGCCAAAAGCCGGAATTCCCTTCTGTGCATGGGCAGAGAGTACCGCTGCCAGATATACTGCACCCGGACGTTCAGTCCCGTTAAAGCCCCAAATGGCCGTAGGAATGGAAGGTGACATATCCATCGTCTCTGTTCCATAACACCAGCATGGGGTAACGGTAATCGTCACACCCACGTTTGAACGACTAAATAGTTCTGCTGCTGCCGCTGCCTCGTTAACGCCGCCAATACAAGACTCGGCCACAACGCATTCAACCGGCGATCCATCGGGATAACGAAGTTCTGCTGCGAGCAGCTCGGCAACGGACGTCGCCATACGCATCGTCTGCTCTTCCAATGATTCGCGAACACCCTTGCGTCTTCCGTCAATCGTGGGACGAATACCAATCTTCGGAAATGCCTGTTTATAACGGTAATCCTGATGTGTCATACTAAAACGTCCTCCTTCAATGGGTTCATGGATTAGGTACGAATGACTTCTGACTTGTCCGTGTGCAGTTGGATGGGGCCAATTAAGGATTCTCTTCCTACAGTTCACCGATACCCGAGGTAACACATTACCGTTGGATGCCACAACGGCCACTTCTCTTTCTTGTTATGAATGCGTTTACAAATACTTTTTTAAATAAACCGCTCTATATTATTGACTCCGTTATGCTGTCCTCTTATTGAGTATGAAGGAAGCGATGTGAGCAAAAATGAAGAGCGGTTAGACTGAAATAAATCAACTTTTTTATGATTAGGGTTATCGGTAACCCTAAGATAGCATGAGCTTATGTTGCTGTCAATTGGCATTATCCTATAGAATGGAAAGACTATGTTGCGGAAAGGTTAGATTCCATTGATCACCATTTATGATATTGCCAAAAAAGCCAACGTCTCCGCCATGACCGTCTCCAAAGTCATTAATCAAACAGGCCGCATCAGTCCGGCTACACGAGAGCGTGTGCAGCAGGTCATTGAAGAACTTGGTTACATCCCCAACTCCAATGCACGAAGTCTCGTGCTGCAACGGACCCAGATGCTGTCACTGCTGATTACGGATATTACCAACCCCTTCTATACGACTCTGGCCCGAGGGGCTGAGGATGCTGCCAATCTGCGCGGTTATCGCCTTTTGTTCAGTAATAGTGACGAGGATTATGACAAGGAGAAAAATTATGTGGACACGATCTTGTCAACCCGTGTGGATGGTGTACTGTTTGCACCTGCAGGAGATCGCTCGCTGAATCACTTGAAGCAGCTGCAGGAACGCAACATTCCGTTTGTCATTTTGGACCGTACTGTCCCGGGAATCACATCGGACGTTATCGCTGGAGACAGCCGAGACGGTGCGCTTCAGCTGATTCGATATCTGACGAATCTGGGGCATCGCTGCATTGCTCTGGTCAATGGTTCTTCCGAGGTTTCGACTGCACGGCTGCGAGAAGAAGGGTATATGGAGGGACTCCGGGAAGCCGAGCTGCCCTTTGATGAAGGCTTAATCCTTCGAACAGGATATCGGGATTTCAGCGATGAAGAGGGTATCGACCGTTTGCTTGCACATCAGTACAAACCTACAGCCATATTTGCAGCAAACAACATGCTCGCCATTGGCGTCATTCGACTTTTACGTAAACGGGGGCTGCGTGTGCCTGAGGACATCTCGGTCGTCTGTTTTGATGATCTGGATCTGGCATCCGTCTTTGATCCATTTCTCACTGTTGCTGCACAGCCTGCCTATGATTTCGGTGCCATCGGCATGCAAATGCTGATCGATCGAATTGAAGGCAAGGCTGCTGAGGAGCCACAGAGCGTCATTATGCCGTCTGAACTGCGCATTCGCGCGTCCGCCTCAGTGCCTTCCAAATAAACAGGAGAGCATTTTAAGATCACTCCTGACTCGCGAGAAAAATAGTAGGTTGAAGCAAATACAAACAGGACGCATCGGAGAAGACTTCTCTGACTGCGTCCTGTTTGTGTTTATATTAAAAGTATTTCTAATACATATTTTGGATTCTAGCCCTCGGATTGAAGTGCCAGAGCCACTTCGCGAACCAGACCTGGGAACCAATCCATTAATGCTTCGAACGTATATCCTGCCTGCTCTGCTTTGGAAGTATCCATTGTCCAGGATTCCGAAATTCCAAAGGGTGACATATCTTCTTTGATCGTTTCGGACAGTACCTGGGATTGCATGCCGGTTACCGTTTCAATCAATTTCATCATGGAAGAGAGTGTTATAGCCCCTTTGGATGCTGCATTCACAGGTCCAGTAATGGATGAATGTCCAAGCCAAGCGAGAAATCTTGCGGCCTCCGTGGAATTAATGAATCCAATCTCGGCTTCCGGATTTGGCATGCCGATAGGTTTTCCTTTTTGCACATGTTCAATATGAAAATGAAGTCTTCGCGTGTAATCATCAATTCCGAGTACAATCGGAATACGCATCGCTGCCACCGGGAAATCCGCTTCCTGGAAAAACACAGCTTCCGCAAGACGTTTGCCCTCTCCATACGAGAAATCCTCATGGCTACCATATTGCACCGGATAGGTGTACAGATCAAAATCAGCTTCCGTAAATCCAGGTTTGGGATCTCCATATACCGAAAGAGTTGAAGTCAAAATGTATCTTTGGGTACGTCCTGCAAAAGCTTCGCATGCCGACTTCGCCGCATCTGGCGAGTAACAGATGTTGTCATAGACAATATCCCACATGTCGGTCTGCGCAACCTCGGCGAGAGATTTCGGATCTTCACGATCCATTTTAATCCGGTTAACCTCAGGTCCAAAGTCTACATCCGTTTTGCCGCGAGTTGCGACGGTGATCTGAGACTTACCTTCCCAAAGCAAATGATCAACCAGACGTTTGCCAAAGAAACGTGTCCCACCAAGTATAAGTACTTTTTTCATCCGATAAAACCTCCTAACCTGTTCTGGTCATACGTATCTTAATCTTTATTGAAACCTTCATGAATGAAGTGCTAGCTGTGTTGTTGCAACTCGGGTATTTTTACCGGGATTTCACAATATGGAGCATCGTATGTGCTCCCCGCTGGAATTCGTATGAAGTTTTCTCTTCACAAGTTATATATCCGCGTTCTTCCAGTATAGCCTTTAGTTCATCCATATGCTCATAACGTTTGCCAGACAAGTCTACCGTAGGAAAAATCCGCAGCTCCCGCTTGGTCACACGCAACAGCTCAAGAATCGTCTGAAGATGGAAATCGGCATTCAGGCGATCTGCATACGTAAACAGAAAATGCGCAGACAATGTCAGATCGAATTGTTCATCGACAAAAGGCAACTCCGGCAGTATAGAAGCCACATAACGGTCAGGAAAACGTTTCATATCTGCTACACAATCGATGATTGCACGTCTACGCTCTTCTTTCAAGCCCTGGATCGAACCGAAATCATCCCATCTATATTTTTCTTGTACCTGTTCCATTTGTTTCATCGTATGCTCTATGTCCTGAAGTCCCTTCGCTTCCAGTTGGCCGCTCTCGTATTCATAAGCAATATCCGCTGCCATAGGATCTACACCCCACTCTCGCGCATGGCTACTGAAAGAACAAGCCCCGCCCGGACAATCAAGAATGGACTTGCCTTTAATCTCATCCACAGTCAGGTTGAACATCTTCATATATTCCTCGAAGGTTCGCCCGATAAAAATAATCTGTGCCAGCTCCAGGCCGGCTGCTCGGCTCTTCTGCTCATCTCTGCTCATCTCGTCTCAGCTCACTTTCCAGAATTAATCGTTAGGAAAAACAAGACCAATCTGCTGCCGGATCTGATCCATCACCTGCATGGTAACATAGGAACGTTCATAGGTGTTCATGTCCGATTCCCTTTTGCCCTGCTGAATCAGATTTACAAATTCCTCTACCTCATAATACATCGATGGGTGAATTTGCTCGGCAGTAAGTTTCTCTATCGTACCATCATTGTAGCGTATCTCTGCATGTTCAGGTGAACCAATTTTGTCAATAATGATGCTGCCACGTTCGCCCATAATTTCGCTTGGAACATGAGAATTGGAGATTTTGGAGTACGTCACTACCGCTTCCATCTCATCATAATTCAGGATGACACTGCCTTGTCCGTCTACCCCGGATTCCAGCATCATCGCCTGGGATTGAACTTGGTTAGGCTCACCAAACAGTGTTATCAATGGATAGAGACAATACACACCAAGATCCATTAACGCACCGTTAGCGAGATCAGGTTTGAACGCATTCAGGACGATTCCTTCTTTATACTTGTCGTATCTGGAAGAGTACTGGCAGTAACTCGCCACATATTTACGTACCGGGCCAATCTTATGTAGGTGAGACTGTACCATTTTGAACGAGGGAACAAGGGTTGATTTCATGGCCTCCATGAGCAGAACTTCATGTTCTCGCGCTGTATCAATCATACGACGAACCTCTGCCCCATTGGCTGCCAAAGGCTTCTCGCACAAGACATGTTTGCCGTTTCTCAGAAACAACTCTGCCTGTTCGGCATGAAAGGTATTCGGTGTAGCAATGTACACGGCATCGAACCCATCACTCGCCGCCATCTCTTCCAGATTGGTGAATCGGTATGCAGCATCATATTGATCTGCGAATGCATTAGCTTTATCTTCAGTTCTTGAATACACGGCGGTCAATTCGAATCCTTCGACTTGTGCAGCGGCCTCAAGAAGCCTCTCTGTAATCCAGTTGGTACCTACCACTCCGAAACGAACCATTCAATCTACCTCTTTCGTAAATAAATTACACACTTAAAACAGCTTGCCATCCTGTACATTGTAGCCTATATTTCATTCAGATTGAAGGGAGGCAGATTTCCAACATATTGATATCTTGCTTTTATGTATGATAATCCCTCGATTTCAACGAATCAGGGGTATAATGAGAGTTGAGGTGATCTCTATGGAAAGTTATAACCCCTATCAAATAGATCCTGTTCCTATAGACGACAAACAGTGGAAAGCCATTATCCACAACGACAGCAACTTCGACGGCAAATTCTATTACGGAGTCAAGACAACAGGCATCTTTTGCAGGCCTTCCTGCAAGTCGAAAGCACCGAAATATGCGAATGTCTCTATATTTAATAACCCTGAAGAAGCATTGGAACGACATTTCCGTCCATGCAAACGATGCAAACCAACAGGTGAGCGAGTCCCCGATCAGGAGTGGATTTCCGTTGTAACAGACTATATTGAGCATCATTTTGCCGAGTCCCTGACACTTGATATTCTTGCAAACGTTAGTCACGGCAGTCCGTATCATCTGCATCGTGTGTTCAAACGGATTACCGGCCAAACGCCTGTGGAGTATATTCAGGAAAAAGAGTCACCGAAGCCCGCAATTTGCTCGAAAGCACCGGGCTTACGGTCACCGATATTGGCCGTCAGGTCGGCATAGCCAATCCGGCATATTTTATTACGGTTTTTCGAAAACATACTGGATGCACACCTGCAAATTACCGTGAACAGAGGCGTGATGAATCATGAAGACCAGCCTATTATACAAATTACCCAAGACGTTGCTGAACAAAGGAACCGGGTTCCTTAATGGCTATACGCATACACTGAATCCCTACACAGGCTGCGCTTTTGGCTGTTCCTACTGTTACGTAAGGCAAATGCCAGTATCTTTATTTCGCAATGAGCCTTGGGGAAGCTGGGTTGATGTGAAACAGGAAGCCGCCAGTGTACTTGTCAAAGAGATGAAACGTGCGAAAACGAAAGGTAAAGTCACGATCTTTATGTCATCCAGTACTGATCCGTATCAGCCTGTTGAGTATAAGGAGCAAATCACGCGTTCCTTGCTGGAAGTTATGGTTGAACAACCGCCCGATTTTATATTGGTTCAAACCCGAAGCCCACTCGTGACTCGAGATATCGATCTGCTGCAAAAGTTGGGTGACCGTGTGCGTGTAAGCATGACCGTGGAAACGGACCTGGACGATATTCGCAAAAAGTTCAGTCCGGCAGCTCCACCAATTGCAGGCAGATTGCGAGCTTTGGAACAACTTCGGGATGCCGGTATCCCCACACAGGCTGCTATTGCACCCGTATTGCCCAGCAGCGAAAACTTTGCAGCCGTCCTAAGACCGCTTGTCCAGCGGGTATGCATTGACGATTATTTCATGGGGGATGGCAGTGAGGGCAAGCGAACACGGAGACTTGGCATGGAATCGCTCTACCAGCAAGTAGGTAAGGAAGATTGGTACAGCCCTGAAGCTTACAAAATTGTAGCTCAACGAATGAAGGCGCATTTTGCGGAACATGAAATCTGGATTAGCCAGGCTGGATTCGAACCTTAATCATGCTTGAACATAAAATGAAAAATAGCCCTGCTTCCCACGTATTGGGAGTCAGGGCTATAGCTTTATCTTGATCGATTATTGATCGAGCGTGTACAATGGTAGATTTGCAGGCAGTGCAGCCGGGCGCTGACACGTGCTATCCATTTTATAGAAAGTCTGTTCATCCGAAGAGTCATGGAACGCCCACATGGCTTCGAGCACATGATAGGCTAATTCTCCACTCGCCCGGTGATCGCGACCGCTGTTCACTGCATAAGCCATATCAGCGACACCGATACCGCGTGTATTTTCCTGATATCCCGGCAGAAGTGGAACTTCAGTCCACTCCTCATCACCCAGCAAACGGTAACGAACCGGACCGCCGAATGTGTTTGGATCAGGAACCTGGAGGGTTCCATGGGTGCCATATACTTCAATTGGTGGCAGTACACTGCCGCCAAATACGTCAAAACTCGTGATCAGCGTACCGATCGCTCCCTGTTCAAATTGCAATAATCCAGCTACATGTGTTGGGATTTCGACAGGTACGGTTTGACCTCTCTTCTTCTCACTCGTAATCGTCCGCTGTTCCATCGCTTTGCCTGTCATGCCAGCTATCGACTTGATTGGCCCAAGCAACTGTACGAGCGCAGTCAGATAATAAGGCCCCATATCAAACATCGGCCCGCCACCGGCTGCATAATAGAACTCCGGATCGGGATGCCAGTGCTCATGCCCACGGCTCATCATGAATGCAGTGGCTGCCACAGGTTTGCCGATGACACCATCCTCCACCACTTTGAGAGCAGTCTGAATGCCCGAACCGAAGAACGTCTCCGGCGCACAGCCTACGAGCAGACCTTTGCGCTTGGCCGTTTCCAGAACTGCCTGACCCTCTTCACGTGTAACAGCGAGTGGTTTTTCCACGTAGACATGTTTGCCTGCTTCGAGCGCTCGCAAGCATACATCCGCATGAACGGCAGGAATCGTCAAATTAATGATCAGATCGATCTCGGGGTCTGCCAAAATTTCATCAACCGTGTACACGTTAGGAACATTATAGGCAGCTGCCTGCTCCTCAGCCCTGTTCCGGTCAAGATCTGCAACCGCAACAAGATCGAGCACCTCAAATCGATGACAGTTCTCCATATAAATACCGCTGATTTTACCACAGCCTATAATGCCTACTTTCATTGTTTTCATGCCAGGGCTCCCCTCGTTTTCCACTTGATATGGCGCTTCCAGAACGATTCTCAGATCGCTGTTATGTGGGCAAAAATATTTATCTCAACGGATACCTTTTAGAATTAAATCAGTTATTTTGATTATCTGCCATTCCTGTGTATACCTCAGCGACTGCATCCGTGCGGCTTTGGGCGAGCGCTTTGCCTGCTGCAGTCCATTTGAAACCACTGCGCATCATTTCAGTAACTTGCTTCATTTCTACGATGTCTGCATGGTGTCCGAGCGAGTTGTAGAATACACGACCAGCGCCCCAGCGTTTGGTCCAAACAACAGGCATATCCACCGGGCCATTCGCTGCATGAGGGCCGTTAACGACTGGAAAACGAGTCGTTGCCAGTACTTCCACAGCAGGGTCCACATGCAAATAATACTGTTCACTTTTCACCTGGAAATCTTCAATATGATCCAAGAGCGGACTGGAACCACGCTTCATGTTTACCGTGTACTCCACGCCGTCGTTCCCCGGATGCGCAACCCACTGTCCCCCGTCATGAACTGCCAGTCGACGTTGTTACGGAACGCATCACACATCCCGCCATGAAGACCCGCAAGGCCCACGCCGCTCTGAACAGCCGCAGATACGTTATTGACCAGTTCCTGTTCAATCTGCCCCATCGTCCACAGGGGAACGATCAGATCCAGACCCAACAGTTTGTCTGCGTCCGCATAAGCATTCAGTGTATCTGAAACCTCGACCTCGAATTGTTCTTCCTTCAAAATGCGTTCAAATATCGCTGCTACCTGCTCCGGTTCATGTCCATCCCAGCCGCCCCATACGATTAGTGCTTTGCTCATCACCGATCACTCGCTTTCCGGAAGTTAAGTTATTGTTATTCTATCGGACCTTGCACAAAATCAAGACCTCTCAGAGGCCAAAACATCCAGGCTTATATCTAGTTCTTATTTCAAATGAGTGCCAACATGACGTGCACTTCACAGTTCCAGTGGTCGGACCACTTACATTTCTTCTAACGATACCCAGCGGCGCTCTGTAACGGAACGTTCAACCGCTTCCAATACCGCTTGACAGGCAACGCCATCGTGAAAACTTGGCTCAGGCTGACGTCCTTCGGAGATTGCAGTCACCAGCTCCAGCATTTCATGCGTAAACGTATGCTCGAACCCAATCGTATGACCTGCAGGCCACCAGGCCTCTGAATATTTGTGTGCCGGATCGGTTGCCAGAACACGGCGGAAGCCCTGCACATCTTCCTCGTCCTTTGTAAAATACACTTCCAGTTCATTCATCCGTTCAAAATCAAACCGGACACTGCCCAGACTGCCGTTAATCTCAAACGAGTTAGTACTGCGGTGACCTGCTGCAAAGCGTGTAGCCTCGAAGCTGCCCAGCGCACCATCTGCAAACCGCGCGAGGAACAAAGTGGCATCATCGACCGTCACCTCACCCTTTGGAGCATCTGCGTTCGAGCTGCCTTTGGCGCTAAGTCCGGTCATTTCCGAAGCAAGCGGCCGCTCCTTAATGAACGTTTCGCTCATCCCGATCACTTCCTTGAATTCGCCGACCAGGAAGCGTGCCAGATCAATCAGGTGTGCGCCGAGATCGCCATGCGAGCCGGAACCTGCTACTTCCTTTTGCAGACGCCATACCAGCGGGAACGAAGGGTCCATAATCCAGTCCTGAAGGAAAAATGCGCGGAAATGATAGATTTTGCCCAGACGTCCGCTTTGCACCAATTCTTTAGCCAGCTGCACAGCCGGAGAGAAGCGGTAATTGAATCCAACCATGTGCGCAACTCCTGCTTCTTCTGCAGCCTGGAGCATTTCACGCGAATCAGCGAGCGATAGAGCCAGCGGCTTTTCGCAGAACAGATGTTTACCCTGACGAGCGGCTTCCAGAGCGATTTCCTTATGAGCATCACTTGGAGCATTAATATCGATCAGATCGATATCATCACGTCGTACCAGCTCACGCCAATCCGTTACACTTTCAGACCAGCCAAACTGGCTGGCAGCCTCCTGAACTCCCTGCTCGTTGCGTCCACAGATTACCGACATCTCGGGCTGCAACGGGGCAGACGGGAAAAACATCGGCAGGCTACGATAAGCATTGCTGTGGGCTTTCCCCATAAATTTGTATCCAACCATTCCGACACGAAGACGATTTGACATGGTCATTTCCTCCTTTGGGATAAAGCTTGTAATGTATTAATTGCGGATTGAAGATGCACGGATAATCAGCTCCGTAGGCAACAACTGCCTTGCAGTTACTGGGGTGACTTCAGGACTGGCAGTTGAAGCTCTTGCCCCCAATGATCCATGAATCAGCTTGGATGCAGCCAGTTCTCCCATTTCATAAAAGGGAACCCTGACGCTGCTCAGCGGTGGAACCGCCATCTCCGCAGCATCGGAGTCATCGTAACCCACGAATGCGGGGAAATCCTGAACCTTGATTCCGCGCTCGCGCAAACCATGCATAACACCGATCGCCATCCGGTCATTCGCAGCAAATACAGCATCAATCTCGCTAAGCCTGGCTGCAATGGTGGCAGCAGCCTCCACCCCGCTTCGTCTGCCGTAATTCCCCTCCAGCAGCAGGCTGGAATCCATATTCATTCCGGCCTCATTCAGTCCGATCTGAACGCCCTGAAGCCGCTCCTGACTGTTGGAATAACTATCCGGACCATTGAGAAAGGCAATATTCCGGTACCCCTGATCGGTTAAGTGGCGTATTGCCAGCCTGCTGCCCTCCACATGATCAGCATCCACTTCCATGAATGATTCGCCTGCAAAGTGCTGATTCATGACGCAGAACGGATGCCCCTCCTGCTGAAGCTGCTGCATGGCTGCCAATTCCCCGTGATCATCTCGCGCGCCGAGAATGATGCAGGCATCCACTTTCTGACGGCGGAACAGATCCGTATAATTCATCACTTCACCCGGTGTCCTGAACATGACCAGCAGGTCCATGCCGCTGTCCCTGGCTTTGCTCCCAATGCCGCTCAGCATTTCCGAGAAGAAATATGCCGAGAACAAGTGCGCCTTCGGAACGTAGGGCAACACCACGCCAAGGTTACCGCTTTTACTTCTCGCAAAGCTGCGGGCCAGTGCACTGGGCACGTAACCCAACTGCTCGGAAGCTTCGAGCACCTTGCGACGGGTCTCTTCTTTAATAGGACCAACGCCATTAAGAACTCGGGATACTGTAGCTTCCGAAACACCGGCAAGATCAGCCACTTCTTTACGGGATGCCATGGATCTCACCTCCTTCATGTTTCCTGAACACATGCAAAACCGATGCAATCTATAAAATATGATATTTATGTACGCGCGTACATCTTCTCATGTGTTGTAACCGTTGTCAATGCTTTTAACATAAAAAAAGATGAGGATTTGTGTAAACAAATTCCCCATCCTTTTCTTATGTTATTCTCCTGTAACTTGTCCCATATTCACAGCCGAGAACAATTTTAATTTAGGTCGTCACACCGTTACCAACGGATGATTGACTGAACTCCGCCTGTTCCAAAATGGTGACCTGACTCTGAATGCGATCCGAAGGTTCAGGTGTCGATTGAAGCTGCCGCACTTTGTGCAACACTTCTTTATTCGGAAGGAAATGCTGAGAACGGATGAAACGAATGGTTTTAGTTTTGGCACGCATAACGATGGAATCGGTCTCAGCCCGGTCATCTGCGAGGTAACGCACACCGCCTAAAATCTCACCCGGGGTCACACCCGTTGCCGCAAAAATAACATCCTCCGTGCCGATCATATCCTGCATCGTTAATACTTTGTAGGGATTGTCGATCCCCATCTGCAAGCAGCGCTGGAATTCATCTGCGTTGGCAGGCATCAGGCGACCTTGAATCTCTCCACCCAGGCAAGACAGTGCGGCTGCAGCAAGCACGCCTTCCGGCGCTCCACCTGATCCGACATACAGATCAATTCCCGCCTCCGGGAACGCAGGTGCCATCGCACCAGCAACGTCACCATCACTAAGGAACTTGATTCGCACTCCAACCTTTCGTAAAGTTTTGATCGTGCTCTCATGCCGGACACGGTCAAGAATCATGACAGTTAGATCTGAGATGTTTTTGTTCAATGCTTCTGCGGCTTTCTCCAATGTCACCTCAACCGGGTCTTCAATACTGACCTTGCCGACTAGAGCCGGCCCAACTGCCAGCTTCTCCATGTACATATCCGGTGCGTGGAGCAGGTTGCCTTTTCCCGCCACTGCAATAACCGATAAAGCGTTGTTGAGGCCCTTGGCTACAATCTCTGTACCTTCCAAAGGATCTACAGCCACATCAACCTCGGGTCCCTCAGCGTTGCCGACTTCCTCGCCGATATACAACATGGGTGCTTCATCCATTTCTCCTTCACCGATTACCACCGTGCCGCGAATGGACACGGAATCGAACATGGCGCGCATAGCCAAAGTAGCTGCCTCATCTGCACTATTCTTGTCGCCCCTCCCCATCCAGGGAGCTGAAGCTAACGCAGCCAATTCTGTTACTCGGACAATTTCCAACGCCAGTTCGCGTTCCATTTTTCCCACTTCCTTTCCAGTTTCCAAAAGCATACATTGAAAGCGGTACTAAATCCATCGCAAATCCATATGAAATTGATCTAAAACAGGCGTAACAGCTCGCTTTTGGGAAAACGACCCATTCGTTCTCTCCTCAATAAATACACACAGTTTTACAACTTTGAACAAGCTATTTTACACTTCTAATCCACCGAATAACACTGGT
This sequence comes from Paenibacillus sp. 1A_MP2, assembly GCF_052244825.1. Classification (NCBI taxonomy): domain Bacteria; kingdom Bacillati; phylum Bacillota; class Bacilli; order Caryophanales; family Paenibacillaceae; genus Paenibacillus; species Paenibacillus sp. 1A_MP2. The sequence continues at coordinate 3,897,429 of NZ_JBQQCS010000001.1, forward strand.
TTGAAGCGGTCGATTCATTTTATATTTTTTGAAACTCCATATTCATCGCGTTGAGAGTGTAAAAAGGCAAATCCGAACAAATTAATGCAGATAACAAGGTGTTTATTATATGAAAACTGAATCTACTGAGAAAAATACTAAACGTTCTCACATTCATCGAAAACGATTTTCGTAGGCTCATTTACAGCCTTGATGCACTGCCAAAGGAACAATATTGATGAGGTTATGTGCAAGGTATGTTCTTCAAAGATTCGACCTGAAAAACCACCCAAATCCAGCTCTATACGCCCTTTGGACATGACTATCAATATAGATACAGCTTATGGAGGTCATCGAAAATAATAAGTTTACATAATAATTATTACGTACAATAAATCCTTCGATTTTTAATGTTTTCCCTCAAAAGGTCCATTTTTTCTACATTTTTATTCATTACACACATATGATCTGAATTTTTGCCCAAACTTTGCAGGTTAGGAGCTTTCTATCTCAGTCCCCAACATGGCAACTGCAATTTTCAGGAAATCCTCTCTTTGAATCTGCAAATGCCCATATCTAAAATGATATCCCCAACGTGCCTGTCCTCGAGTAAGGATCAGTTGGTCCAGCAGATCAGCGATCTTCACCTGCTGACAAGGATAATACTGGACATTCCTCCGATATGGCACAAAGGAATCCGACATGCGGTAGGTGTACACCTGATTGTCTGCTACACGTCCTATGGCGGTAAATGCTTGAAGCACTTTGCCCCCATGCAAGCTTGTTCGAGGCGAATAATAGATCAGCCAGTCGCCTGCATTCATTCTACGCAGAGGTGCTGCCTTGCCGTGACAGAGCTGAGCAAAGCCACCTTCTACGCCTTTCTCCACATGAGAGGCTGACACAACGCCGATCCAGTAGCGGTTTCCTTGTTCAGATTTCGCCTCGACCTCTAACTGAGAAGCCAGTTCACTCGTATAAATCTGCTTTATTTCTTTACTGGTGATCATCAAATTATGTTTTTCCAGTTCATTCATCCCTCTGCTCCCGCTCTTCCCATGCTGTCTTCAGACGTTCAAGCTGCAAAAAATGATGACGATAATGCATCTCGACCAATATAAACCAATCGTCTGCATTCAAACCGCCGAATCTTGGATGTGGCAGCGTACATTCCGATGTTTTTCCTTCCAGCAGCAGGTCCATTTTCCGCATTTCATCCCTTACTTCAACCAACCCTTGAATTATTGATTCTCTTCCATCCGGTTGAAGCGGAGTATACTCCGGAGAAGCCGGGACGTGAATACGGATCGGCGGAAAACTCGCTTGTGCAAAAACAGCTTCGCCTGCTTCTGTTTTGCCCTGGTTTTTCTTCTTATCAGCGTCCTCGTCTGCACTTATACAAGTTCGAACATTGGCTAAATGCATTTTCATCGCAGACTGAATTAAATGCTGGTACATCTGGCCGACCGACCACTCCATATCACTGGGTTTGTATCTTAACTGAGCATCACTCATCTTATCCAGTTCTTGTAAATAACGTTCCAGCGTCATCTCAAAATGACGTCGAATCTCACCTTTGTTCGTTGTTCTTGGCGTATTCATACAAATAAACAGCTCCTTCAATCGGTTATAAACCGATCATACACAAACACTACTGACAGCGTTATGTCAGTAGTGTTTAAGAAGATTGCTTGCTTCCTCGCGAATACGTATCCTCAACGATTCGGGCTCCAAAACCATAGCTGACGCTCCCCAGCCAAGTATCCAATGCAGAACGTCTTCTGGATGCCTTACACGAAAATCTGCATATAATCCATCGGATTGCAGATCTGCTTTCTCCATGTAGAAATTGTTCGCTTCAATCACCCTGTCTGCAATTCGACCATGAAACCATACACGGACATGAACATCACGATTGTCAGGTGGTGAGTAGCTATGAATATCAAAACCCGAAGGAAGTTCGAACGGATCAGTGCTGATCTCCAGATCGCTCATGCGGGATATACGAAAATGACGAATCTCTTGTCGCAAATCGCATCGGGCAATCAGCATCCATGAGCCTTGCATCCAAAGCATCCCGTAAGGGGAAGACATACGAGCCGTCTTTTGCACGCTCTCATTAACCGTTCCAGGCTTATGATAATGAAAGCGGATTTTGAGCTTATGCTGCATTGCGGTTCGGATGACACCCATATGTTCGATTTCACGCTCGCGTGCATCACTGTCCGCTGAACGAAGTAGACGGATACCCTGTCGTATTTGTCCAACCTCTTCTCGAAGAGGGCCGGGCAGGATGGCCTCAATTTTGGAGCGGGATGTGAGGGATGTGCTCTTGTAATAGCTATCGAAGCGCTGCTCAACAAAATCAAGTCCGATCAGAAGAGTTACCGCTTCTTCAGCGGTCAAGCTGACCGGAGGCAAAAAGTATCCTTCCATAAGAGAATATCCTACTCCGGGTTCTCCCACTATAGGAACACCTGCCTCACATAACGCCTGAATGTCCCTGTATATGGTACGAACACTAGTTTCAAACAAGAGGGCTAAATCTTCCGCTCGTTGCACCTTCCCACGCTGCAGCTCAAGAACGATGGCCAGCATACGATCTGATTTGTTCAAGAACACACCTCCTTGTGTGTAATATCAATTACACCCTCTTCATTGGACATTTATTATAAGTAACATATGGACAAATGAAAAGCATACGGACTGACAAGTCCTCACTGTGCCCGAGTTGACCTATTTTCGTAAGATGTTTCATTGAACAACAAAGACCAACCCGCAGAGCGTAAGTTGGTCTATAAAAATTTTTATGATACAGAAATTCAGATACAATCTTAGTCCCCCACTGCCATCACATTGTTCTATCCGCCACTTAGAGATAGTTAGCAAGCAATAAGTTACAGCTTATGGAGGTCATCGAAAATAATGAATTTACATAATAATAATTACGTTATTTTAAGTTCAATTTTTTGATATTTTCTTTTAAAAGGTCGATTTTTTCCCCACCTTTATTCACCACATAAATATGGTCTGGCTTATTGTCCAGACTTTTACCGCTAATCATCAATTGATGACAGCCTTCTATGTTGTATTTTCGAATATATAATCCCGATCCTTCATCTTCATAAGGGTACGCTGCAAAATCATTCCATGTCAGGCTGTCTCCTTTCTCAGCCAGAGTATTCAGTTCTTTTAAGGGAATGGATGAACCCGACTCCTCATGATCATTATTTGCCTGACATCCTGAACAAAACGCAACCAAAAGCAACAATACTAAACTGAGTTTTCTAGGAATAAGTTTTTTCATTATTGTTCCTCCTTAAAACAAAAAAAGATATTGGAATTATTTGTAATAAATATCTTGCTTTCTTCAACATTGTACCAAAACATAATTACCTTATATTACATTTTTTTGGAATCATCTTAAACACATCCACGTATTCTGGACATAAATCAGCTGATCGTAATTATGGAAATGGCCTTAATTATTCCACTTGGGGCGGATGGTACATTATCAAATATTAATCGTTAACAATAAAGACCGAGCGAAGGAGGAGATATGCCCTCCTTCGCCCGGTCTTCTTTAATTCCGTTTTTCAATTACAGGTCATTCACTTTCTTCTCTTCCGTTGTTAAAAAGGATGTTGATAAACAGGTTTCTCGTGCAGTTCTTACCGCACGAAGTATTCCTCCATATCCGGTGCAGCGGCACAGATTGCCGCATAAACCCGTTTCAATCTGTTCCTGACTAGGCTGCGGATAGCGGTCCAGGAGCGCCTTGGTGGAAATCACCATTCCGGGAGTACAATACCCGCATTGGAAGCCACCTTCCTCGACAAAAGCCTGTTGAATCGGATGCAGCTCGCCTTCCTTTTCACCATGTAACCCTTCTATTGTTATGATCTCGCTGCCAATACATTGATAAGCCATAACGAGACACGAATTGACCGGCTCTCCATCCATTAGCACCATACATGCACCGCAGCGGCCTACTTCGCAGGAAACCTTTGTTCCGGTCAGATTCAAATGCGAGCGCAGTATATCCACAAGGCGGGTTGTTTGGGCGATCTGCAATGGCTTCTCTTCCCCATTCACAACGGCTGTCCAGAAATTGTCCAACGGCTCAGTCATGATGGAATCACTCCTTCCCGAAGCGGTACGTCCAATGGTTGGATCAATTGATCTCTCGGAACAGGCAAACGATTAACCCACACCCCTGTAGCCTGATGAATTGCAGCAGTTATGGCTGGAGCAAGCGCCACCGAACCGATCTCGCCAATCCCCCGCGGTCCAAACTGATCACCCTCGGGTAGATCTTCAATGGCCTCAACGTCCAGGTTCTTGTGAATATCTCGAATCGTCGGAATCAGGTAGGTGTCCAGATTGGTTGTCATATAGCGGCTGTCCTGCATAACGGCGTCTTCGGTCAATGTAAAACCAAGAGCCATTACACTTCCGCCTTCGATCTGTCCGATGAATCCCATTGGATTGATGACAGGTCCAGCCGCCACTACATGCCTTGTATCCAGCAATTTGGCTTCCCCGGTGAGCGTGTTTACCTCCACCTCTGCGGCTACTGCTGCATACGTGTATAGATAATGCCCGCCCACAACATTGTCCGGCGTGGTCGGATATTCGAAATGAGTATCAAAAGTCCATTCTTCCGCTTCTCCATGCTTCGCCAAATCTACGTAAGAAATAACAACTCTGGTATCAAGCGTCGTATCATTCGCTGTACGTTCTGGAGGAAGCTGTCCCTTGCGCCATACTCCCCCTATTCCAGTAATCAGTTCGTCAACCGGAATTCCTGACAAGGTAGAGGCTACCGACAAAATTTTTGAACGAAAAGGACCCTTTAATCGCTGAAGAGCCATCCAGGCCATCGTTGTTGAACGCGAAGCGGTACTTGAACCACTGTGCGGAACTCGATCCGTATCCCCAATGATGATGCTCAGATCGGATGTGGAGCACTGGAACAGATCGTAAAGCATCATTTCAAGAGTGGCAATCAGTCCCTGACCGAATTCTTCGTAACTAAAAGCCACTTCAATTTTACCATCGGCATTCAGGGACAGCCGGCCCCCGGCCGGATCGGGAATGCCATAACCCAGACCTGCCCCGTGCATCGCGATGGCTGCACCCACACCACGTTTGATCCAGGGAGGCAGAGCAAGATCTGCCGGGGGATGTTTATGTTTCTGCCATAACTCAGAACGGTCCACTGCCTCCCAAACTTGCGACAGTCCACCCGTGACCAGAATCCGTTGATTCAACGGTCCAGGATCGGTCTTTTCCCTCATGTTGCGTCTCCGAAACTCCCAGGGGTCCATATCCATAATCTCGGCGAGTCGATCCATCTGCCCCTCCATTGCAAAGATCGCTTGATTACCACCAAATCCGCGAAACTCTCCCGACACCCCATTATTTGTATACACCGATACACCTTCCACATCCACATGGGGAATGGAATATGGTCCAAGACAATGCTCTGTGCAGAAATTCAGGACAGGTGCTCCCAGCGTGGCGTATGCCCCCGTGTCTGCGGTAATCCGGACACGGTGAGCCTGAATCATGCCTTCACGGCTGATACCTGTCTGCATTTCAATTTTCATCGGATGCCGTTTCAGGCCTGCACGTACAGATTCTTTGCGGGAGTTGTGCATTTTCACGGGACGTCCGCTTCGTAAAGCAAGAAGTGCACCATACGGCTGCACATTCAGCTCATCTTTTCCACCAAAGGAACCGCCAATCGGAGACGAGACAACCCGAATATTCTCTTCGGGACAACCGATGATTCGGGCAAGCTGCATTCTATCCTTGTAACCATGCTGTGTAGCTGCATAGACATGAAGTCTCCCACTTTCATCAGGCACAAACAACCCGCCTTCAGTCTCCATATACGCATGCATCTGGCGAGGGGTATAATACGTTTCACTCACGATATGTTCGCATGCAGCAAACCCCTCATCCACATGACCTCGCTTGATTTCGGTACGGTGCAGTACGTTGCCGGGGCCATGTTCATGGAGCTCTGGAGCACCAGATGCCAGTGCAGCCTCGGGGCTGTCCAGCGGAGTCCATTCCTCATACTCTACCCGGATTGCCTCCAAAGCGAGTGCTGCACGTTCCGGGGAATCCGCAGCAACTGCGGCAATGGCATCTCCGACATAACGAACGACATTCTCGCAAAATACAGGCTGATCCGGAGTGGCAATGCCGAAACGGTTCAAGCCGGGTACATCTTTGGAGGTAAGTACGGCAAATACACCCTCCATAGCCGCAGCTCCCGTAATATCAATAGACAATATGCGGGCATAGGGGTAGGCGCTTCGAAGGACCCTTCCGTGTAACATACCAGGCAGCGTCATGTCTGTCAGATATTGAAGCTGTCCTGTCACTTTGCCAACCCCATCTGGCCGCAGATGCCAGCGTTTTCCACTACTCTCCCGATTCAAGAGCATGATCTCTCTCCCCTTTTTCTTCAGAAAGCGGTTAGGTTCACGCTTCGCTTCTTCAAATTGTTTTTTCTCCTATGAGCGAAGAGCTTCCCAGAGTCCGGCACCGAGCATATTACCTGCTGTCTGCTTACGGTACTGTTCTGTAGCGAATGCATCACGATAAGTTACGAATTCCGGCACGACTGCGGCAGCCAGAGCTTGAGCCTGCATGATAGAAACCTCGCTGCCAAGAAGCAGCTTTTCTGATTCGGGAAGCCGCATGGCCGTACCTGAACCTCCACCTGCAGCGATCGCGATCTTATTCCAGCGGCCATCTGTGCCCACTTCTCCGTGAAATGCAATCGTCACCAGTGATGCTGTAAAGGTCTCCCGTCGACCCAGCTTGCGGTAAAATGAAATCTCACGCGCTCCACACATCGGTTCACTAATGCTATCAGGGGAAGGTATATCTTTCATTGGAATATGAATGGCGATTAACACATCATTCGGGTTGCGACTACCGTCACGGCCACCATTCAACCAGGATGAAAGACTGTGCATCTCCATACCATGGTCCGTCATCCAATATAACTGTGCATCGTATACGAGGAGTGCAGGGATGGCGTCCCCCACTCCGGATACAATGTTTCCGCCAATCGTCGCCAAGTTGCGAATAGAGGGAGCTGCTATGGAATTCATTGCAGACTGTACTAGGGGCAGTTGTTGCAGATGAATGTCTGTAGCACATTGATTCAATCGCGTCAGTGCTCCAATGACCAGGTTATCTCCATCCACATATACGCCGCTCACACCTGGAATTCGAGCTAGGCTTATCATGTGCTCAGGTACAGGAATAAGTCCGCCTTCCCACTGAGTACGCAATAATGTCGCCCCTGCTGCAAAACAATACTTTCCTGACAGCTCACTCTTTAAAGATTGAAGTTCGTCCAGACTAATTGGCTGCCAAACCGTTGGCTGCGCTCCAGACCCGTATGCCGGCATAACCATCCTTCCATCTCCCTTCTCTACCTAGAATCTGCGGGGTGTTGGATACGACCGAATGATCCAAATAATTCTTCAAATCATATGGGACTGCAACCATAAGGTCAATTATCTTTACATCATTTTGGATAAATGTATAAATCCATTGTTTGATTTGTGCCTGATGCATGGTTTACTCTCGAAAGCTAACACAAGCCAATTCATAACTAACCGGATAAAAATAATAAAGAGGCCAACCAGATGGTCTGGCTGACCTCATTACTTCAAGAAATAATACACTAGGAACCGCTCCTTCTGCCGTAATCTCCACTCATCTTATCCCATTCACATATTCCAAAATGCGCTCCAGCTCTGGTTCGGTATCTGCATCCCAGAAGCTAAAATCAGATAACGATACATGCTTGCCCGCATATTTGCCATTGCGCATGATTTTTCGTGCTCCCTCATCCCCACTGAGCGACAAAAGAGCCCCTAGCATATGCACACGAAAGGCTACCGGAGGCTTGCCTCCACCACCATCCGTAGCTGCTGCATAATCACACAGCTTGTTGGCGGTTAACACCTCAGCAACCCTGTTTATATCCTGTGCCTGCAACAGCGGTTGATCCGCCAAAATCATCATCACACCTTCTGGTCTGTATGCCATTGCAGATAGAATGCCACAGTGAAGGGACATGGCCATACCGTATGCATAATCTGTACAGATTGCAATCTGAAGCCTATTCCCGTACCTGGAGTACCGCCATAGGATGCCCCATGAAGCCATACGGACGGGATCCATGCCAATGAATCCTCAGGTTTGACCACACAGATGACCTGCTCCAAATCGGAATTCAAGGCAGCTTCCAGGGTCCATGCCGCCAAACATCTTCCATCAGGCATGACAATAGACAGTTTATCCCTCCCCAGTCGGCTGCTCTTACCCGCCGCTAGCACGATGCCCGTCAGTCGCATGCCTAATCCCCCTCTGTACATTGCGACGCTCTGCAGCCGCCGCCGCACGTTTACAGGCAATAAGTTCTGCTGCGATACTGATCGCGATCTCTTCCGGCCCATCGGCACCAATGGTCAAGCCGACAGGTGAATGCAGATGTTTTAGTGGAGGGAGATCATTCAGCAAACGTGCTGTCCGCGTTCTGGAGCCCATAATGCCAAGATAGGCATAACTCCGACCCTCAAGTAATTCAAGAAATTCCCGTTCTCTCGGAAATTGATGACTCATCAATAGGATATAATCCCCACTTTGGATATCCAGTACAGGCATAACCTCATGAGGAAAACCGCAGACAAGCTCAACATCCGGAAACCGTTCAGCAGTACACAAGCTTTCTCGCCAATCAGCCACCACCACACGAAATCCTGTTGATTTGCCCAGACGGGCGACAGGAATCACATCGTTTCCGGCTCCAATAATAATCAGACGGGGTTTGGGTGCAAATTGGGCAGAGATCTGTTGTGGGATACCCCAGCGATTAGCCTCTGATAAACTCTCTCTCGGAGGCACATTCTCTCCAGAAACAGATGCAACAATAGCAGATTCAGATGGATGAATAGCGACCAAGGAATGGCGTAATACGGTCTGGCGTTCTGCATCCTCAGCGAGCTTTATCTCATAACGAATCCGCGAATAATGATTGTAGAATGAACGGGTTAGCTCCACAACTGATCCAGATTGAAAATACGTATGCATATGGGACAAGATCGACCTAAGTTCACCACATACCGGCTCTATAAGCACTATAATTAACCCGCCGCATCCAATCGTTTCCCCCAGGACAGATCATCTTCGGGACGCATATCATACTCCACGAATTCCAACTGCTGCGAATTCAGCACACGGACCACCCTGTCCTGCAGATCACTCTCCAGACAACCCGGACTGATGCTGCCATACAATGTACCTTCTTCGGTTAAAAGCATAGAGACTCCCTGCTTACGGTAAGCATGACCTTCTACCTTAACCGCTGTTGCGAGTACACAACGCGGTTCACGCGCTGCAATTGCACACAGATCATGCATTTCCATGAATGTCTCCATCCTTTCAGGGATTTAATTAGATGCGTTTCATCAATCTTGCAATACTTTTATCCGATTCACGAAGCACGATGCCACGATCAATCGTTTGAATCTTCCGGTTTTTGAGCACGATGCTTCCATCAATAATAACGGTATCCACACAGCTGCGAGTTGCGGAATAGACTACACGGGAGTACACATCGGTCTCATAGGAAGGATACGTGTGGAAATCATCCAAATCCAGCAGCAGCATATCTGCCTTTTTACCTATTTCAAGACTGCCGATCTCCTTGGACATACCGAGTACTTCTGCTCCACCCATTGTAGCCATGCGCAGCACCGTCCGGGCATCCATCACTGTTGGGCCATGAGGTACCTTTTGAATAAGCGCGGTCAGGCGCATTTCCTGAAACATATCGAGGTTGTTGTTACATGGCGCACCATCGGCACCTATTCCTACCGCAATCTGGCGATTCAGCAGATCAGGAATATCTGCTATACCCGAGGAAAGTTTCATATTTGACCCAGGACAGTGGGTGACTTTCACGCCGCGTTTGCGAATAATCTCCTTCTCTTCCTCACTCAGCCACACACAGTGTGCAAGCACAAGTCTCGGGGTAGCCAAGCCAATATGATCCAGATAGACGATGTTGCGCATGCCGCGTTCGTGTTCAACCAATTCGATTTCGCCACGGTTTTCGGAGGCATGGGTGTGCACTTTCACATGGTATTTATTCGACAGGTCGCGTACCTCAACCAATAATTCCTCGGTGCACGAGACGACGAAGCGTGGACAAAATGCATACTGAATGCGGCCACCGCCGAATCCGTTCCATTTCTCCAGCAAGTCCACACTCTGCTGCAGCGAAGTAGCTGTATTTTCTCGCAGCGGTTCAGGAACTTCATCCCCATGATCCATCATTACTTTGCCGGAAATCACCCGAATGCCGCTCTGTGCCATCGCCTGAAAAGCCGAATCGGTATGATGCACCGTCTCCATATCCAGAATGGTTGTTGTACCGCTGGAGATCAATTCACCCAAGCCGAGCATCGCAGAGTAATAGACAGATTCCTCATCATGCGCTGCCTCAAGCGGCCAGATGCGTTGACGAAGCCAATCCATCAGCTCCAGGTCATCCGCACGTCCGCGGAACAAAGTCTGACATAGATGAATATGTGTCTGGATAAATCCTGGAAGCAGCACTTTGCCCTGAGCATCAATGACCTGATCTGCCTGAACATCAATATGCTCTGCGATCTCTTTAATTTTGTTGTCCTCGATCAGCAGATCTCCCGTAAATACATCCTCTTCTGCATTCATTGTGACGAGCTGAGCGCCTTTCAGCAGGATTGTTCCCATGATAATCTCCCCTATCCGTATCTATCTGCGTACATTTTATTATTTCGACGATCCGCACATTAAAGTTTCTCTTCACACTCCCTCAGGAACGTTACCAGCCGATAGCCATGCCATCTCCTCTGGGGTCTGCTGCGCCGCTGATCATGCCGTCTTCACGGATGACGATGCCCTGCGACTGTCCCATGATCCCGTCCCACGGCGCTCTGGATTCGACGTTATGCCCCCATTGTGCTAAGGTGATACATACGTCGTCATGATAGCGGTTCTCCACTCGCATCGTGTCGCCTTCCTCGCCCCAGGTGCGTCCGTACACCCAACGTGGGAGAGCAATCGCTTCCTGAATGGTCAGTCCATAATCCAACACGCCCGTAAGAACCGATAACTGTGTCTGAGGCTGGCCCTCACCGCCTTGAGTGCCAACAAGCATATAAGGCTTTCCATTACGTGTGACAAGACCAGGCATTAACGTGTGAAAAGAGCGTTTATTCGGCTCCAGCACATTGGGATCCATTGGATCAAGCGAGAAAAAGGACCCCCGGTTCTGCATAATCACCCCAGTATCCCCAGGCACATAGGCAGCCCCAAAATCAAAATACAGGCTTTGAATAAACGAAACAGCATTGCCTTCATTGTCCACAATCGCCGCATATGCCGTATCCTGACCCATCGTTTTGGACAGAAAAGGCTGCGCCACAGGGGGAGCGGACTGAATCTCGTTCCACAATTCATCTCCATAAACCTTGGATAACAGATCCTTCACCGGAATATCCCTGAACTCCGGGTCTGTGAGATAACGATCACGGTCACGAAAAGCTTTTTTGACCACTTCAGCCATCAGGTGATAAAACTCGGGGGACGTGCGCGCCACGGAAGATAGATCAATATGTTCCAGCATATTCAACATCATTAGCATCGAGAAGCCCTGTGAATTGGGCGGCATCTGATGAACTTGATAGCCACGGTAATCGGTAGTGATTGGCTTCACCCACTCTCCCTTGTGAGCAGCGAAATCCGCTGGGGCAAGCATGCCGCCATCTTCACGAATAGCCGAAGTTAGCTGCTCCGCCAAGTCCCCGGTATAAAAACATCGCGTCCACCTGCCTGAATCAGGCGAATGGAGGCGGCCAGCTCAGGCTGCAAGAGCAGATCGCCTTCCTGCAAAAGTGTACCAAAAGGGGCAAATACCGCTCGAAGCGGCGTATGCCCCATAATGAAATCCTCATCACGTTCCAGCCACAGGCGCAGATTCCGGGATACAGGACATCCCTTTTCCGCATACTGCGCAGCTGGTTCAAGCAGCTGCTCCCACTTCAACTTCCCGTAGCGGGACCAGACCTCCCACCATGCATCCACCATTCCCGGAACGGTAATGGCACTGAGCACGCCTCGTTGAGGAATGGTGCTCATCCCCATCGCTTTGAACGTATCAGCATGAATGCCTGCTGCGGAACGGCCGCTTCCGTTGTAGGAAGTTATATCACCACTTGCTCCGTCGTGGATCAGAAAAAACGCATCTCCGCCAAGTCCTGTCATGTGCGGGTAGACTACGCCTAATGCGGCACTTACAGCAACAGCAGCATCATAAGCGTTACCTCCCTGCTGTAGGATTGAGCTGCCCACCGCGCTCGCCAAATAATGCGGGGAGGTGACCATCACCTCTCGGGTTATCGGCATTTGATTCAGCATAAGGCCTCCTCCTTCCAGGCATATACATCCAGCGCTGCCTGTACCGCATCCCCTGCCGGCAAGGCGTGACGATGACGCAATAGCACTGCTTCCAGTGCACCTAGTACATGCAGTACATTTTTGCGCTGGCAGCTGAATCCCATCGTACCGATACGCCAGATTTTGCCCTTCAACGGTCCGAATGAACTAGCTATCTCAATACTAAAATCATTCAGAAGCATGCTGCGAACCGATTCTCCATCCACACTGTCTGGAATTTCAATACAAGTGACCACCGGAAGTTTACTGGACATATCCCCATACAGTTTGAGCCCCATTCCCTGAATCCCTGCAACCAACGCTCGTTCATTGATCCGATGTCTCTGGAAACGGGTCTCCAGCCCTTCCTGAAGCAGAATACGCAATCCTTCGTGAAGTCCGTAAAGCATGGAGGTGGCTTCTGTATGATGATTCAATCGTGCTGAGCTCCAGTAATCCTGCAATTGGCTCAGGTCAAAATAGTTACTGGCAATCGTGCGACCTTCAGCCCGAGCACTAGTTGCATCCCGCAGTCCGCGCTCAACCGTTTTACGGCTCATGAGTTTCTTCTCCACACGGCTGTTATACGTTAAAGGCGCCATCCCGGATGGAACGGACAGACACTTCTGTGTTCCGCCCATCACTGCATCCAGATGCCATGCATCTGTCTTGACCGGTGTACCGCCAATGGTAGCAACTGCATCTACAACGAGTAAAATATCGAGTTCACGACAGGCTTTGCCAATCTCGGCGAGAGGCTGCATTTGACCGGTTGATGTCTCGCCATGAACCATCGCGACCAGACTTGGCTTATGTGCATGGATCGCCTTCATTACCTCTTCCGGATCAAATACCTTTCCCCATTCTGTTTCAAAAAAAATAACTTCGGCACCACAACGTTCCGATATTTCCACAAGTAAATGCCCGAAGCGTCCATAGATCGGGACCAGCACCTTGTCCCCTGGCTGGATCAGACTGACCAGCACGGCTTCAATACCTGAGCGGGATGTACCATCTACTGGATAAGACCACTCATTATCTGTCATGTATAGTTCACGCAGCATCGCCATCGTCTCATTCATCAGGGAAGTGAACTCCGGATCAAACTGCCCCAGGATCGGGAAGGATAATGCCCTCAGAACTCTTGGGTCGACTTCAACTGGCCCCGGTGTCATGATCGTCCGCAAGGAAGGGGACAATTCTTTATAGTTGGACATCTTCACTCAACTCCCGTAACCGTATTTATAGAGTAGCTGCACCAGGACCCGGAAGCCTCTCATCAGGTCCTCTTCAGCTGTATATTCAAGGGGATTATGGCTAATGCCATCTTGGCTGGGCACAAAGACCATCGCTGTTGGGCAAGCCGGCTGAAAGATCTGCGAATCATGTCCTGCGCCGCTTGGCATGTGTATATAGGACAGCTGCTCCACTTCACAGATAGTACGAATGTCTGCAGTAATCTGTTCGTTCATCGGAATAGGCGTTACTGATAAGTGTTCTTCCCAGTTCAGTCCGAGCTGCTGCTCGGCTGCGATGCGGCTAAATGCCTGAAGCATATCCTGCCAGCATCGGTCAATGCTCTCTTGCCTGATGTGCCGGATATCCAGTGAGAATACAGCTCGTGAAGCAACAACGTTGCCGACACCCGGTTCTGCGATTACTCGTCCCACGGTGGCTACAAGCGGTTCTCCTGCTTCCAGCGCGATACTTCTTACAGCTGTAATCATCTCGGCTGCACCTGCAAGTGCATCCTTGCGCCAGAGCATTGGTGTAGTTCCGGCATGATTGGCCTCACCACTTACCGTAATGCTAAAGCGTTTCTGACCTACAATATCGGATACAATACCAATCGAGTGGCCCAATCGTTCAAGGACTTGGCCTTGCTCAACGTGAAGTTCAATAAAGGCACCGTACGTGTGTGAAGCCGCTCTATAACAACTATCTGGTCCAAAGCCTGCATCACGCATCGCCTGTGCAAAGGTGATGCCCTCTTGATCCTTCAAATGCTGGACATCTTCCAAAACGGAGTCGCCCGTTATACTTCGCGATCCCCAATAAGCAAACGGAAATCGGCTGCCTTCTTCTTCACAGAGCGAGACCACCTGAAGTGTTCGTTTCGGGGCACCGAAATGGTTTTGCAGATACTCCAGTGCAAGAACTCCCGCAGCTACGCCATAAGCACCATCATACTTTCCGCCATGTACGACAGTATCGATATGTGACCCTGTAACAATTGGCGCATCTTCCATTGCTGTTAATGAACCTGTTCCCTTCAATGTGCCATACAGGTTGCCAGATTGATCGAATTCGGGAGCCAACCCTTTCTGTTTCATTTTTGCCGCAAGCGCATGCTGCGCTTCACACCATGCTTTGTCATACAACAGACGTGTAACTCCTCCCTGGGAATCAGCACCATATGCGGACAACCAGTCCAGCATGCTTTGCATCTTCACCTGCTCCAATTCCGGCAAAGGCTGGATGGCACATTCCGTACCAGACGGCGTGTGCATTTCAAAGTCCGTCATGATAACCCCTCCGTTCCTTCAATACCAGCTGGAACAGATGAGTTGCCACGGACAAACCGTCCTACAGGTGGATCGGATAATCCTGTTTTTGAACTGTATACTCGCTCACCCCGGCAGAACACATCTGCAATGCAGGAAGAAAACGTGCGTCCCACATAAGGACTCTGTTTATGGGTGTAGAGCAGGTCATCCGTATTCAGGGTTGTAGTCTTCTCCCAATCAATAAGTACCAGATCCGCATCCTTGCCGATGGCAATTTCACCTTTACTCTCCAGCCCAAGCCTTCTGGCAGGCTGCAGAGCCAGAACTCTTCCAAGTAACGGAAGGGCTATATTTCGCCGAAGATGTCCTTCCTCCAGCATAAGCAGCAGCGTACTTTGCGCCCCGGAGATTCCACCCCAGATTTCGAAGAAATGATCAGATTGTTTCATCGAGGGAGGACAGGGTGAGTGGTCGGAAGCAATAACATCTATCAGGCCCGCTGCAAGGGCATCCCATAACTGATCTTGCTCAGCCTGACTCCGCAATGGTGGCGCACATTTGGCTACAGCACCCAACCGGACAACATCCTCATCAGTCAGACTTAGGTAATGCGGACATGTTTCGGAAGTTACATCCTGTCCGCGCCGTTTCGCCTCTGCTATCAGATCAAGCGCTTCCCGTGTACTAATATGAACAAAATGCAGTGCACATCCGGTCTGCTTTCCATATTGCAGCGCTCGGGTTACCGCTCGAACTTCTGCTTCAGCTGGACGAGATTGCACGTAATCCATCGGGCCAGTTCGTCCTGCTGCAATACTTCTGGTCGCAAGTTCAGCAACCATCGCTTCGTCTTCGGCATGGAGCGCCAGCACGCGGTTTAGCTTTGCAATCTCGTACATGCCATTCAAGAGTGTGTCCTCATCGGCTCTGGTGAAGATGTCTTCCCCCTCTCCGCCGGGTTCGGACATAAATGCCTTGAATCCAGCCGCTCCCATATGGGCCAATGGAGCAAGCTCGGCCCGATTACCGGGAACAAGTCCTCCCCAGAACGCATAATCAACATAGGATTGACCGTCGGCTGCTTTCATTTTCATCTCCCACGCATTCGGTCTAATTGTTGGGGGGACACCATTGAGCGGCATATCAACATACGTCGTAATTCCGCCAGCAGCCAGCGATGCTGATCCCGACTTGAACCCCTCCCAACTCGCGAGTCCGGGCTCATTGAAATGAACATGAATGTCCACTGCCCCTGGCATTACAGTAAGGCCAGCCGCTTCTATCATTTCCGTATCTTCATCACCCACCAGCTGTGGGGACAAAGCGATTATTTTTTCACCAGCAATCCCAATATCCAGTTCTTCTACGTTATCTCTCAATACAACCCGGGCCCCCCGGATGATCGTATCTAATTTTGCCATATGGATGCCCTCCCTGATCAGTACCGGATTCATGCATTTCAGCTTCCCCGGTATGTACTGTAACCTCCTGGAGCAATCAATAAAGGTATGTGGTAGTGGCTTGCAGCATCGGATACGGCAAACCGAATCGGCACAACTGTCCATAACGCTTGACCTAGTTCCTCAAGAGATCGCTGTGCATAATAATCCTCAACGTTGAACTGAAGCTCATACACCGCCTGCTCAAGCCTGCCGCTGTCCAGCAATGGCGCATTCAGACGCCCATCGGCATTGGTCACCGATTCAGCTACTTTTATTTTGGTTTCTTTTTCACCATCTCTGCGCAGTACATACAGTTCAACCCGCACATCTGCAGCCGGAACGCCCTTGGAAGTATCCAGCACATGCGTAGTAATCCGTCCTCCAGCCACTGACATCATGCCTCCCCTTCTTTCTTAGAGCCACCGATGTCATTCGCCAGATCATCCCTTGTCATCGAGAAGCCTTGGAACCCATAAGGGGGTCTGGGCTCGGTAAATACTTTGCCCTCTCCTTCTTTTACTTCCTCCAACACCGTCTCCCACGTCCGATTGTTGGATTCGAATGAAACTTCATTGAGCTGTCCAAATCGACGCAAGAGCCTTGATCCAATCTGATAAATCAGATGCTGAATGGATGCGGAACGACACGTATGGAACACTGCAGCAGCTACATCTCTTACCTGCTCTGCCGCTACATAACGCCCGCGCTGATCATCCATGCCATCTCTCGGATTTTCATAACGCCAATTGATATTCAGGAAAATGAATAGCGGACGGTCCCACGTCTCTGGTAAGGTGGTGTATTCATCCTTGACAAAACCGGCAAATTCACTGCCCTTGACCTTAATCAGTCTGATATCTGCAACACCACTGAAATGATTGCTAAGCTCAATCCGACTTCCTTTTCGCTGCGCTTCAATGGCAGCCGTCGCTCGTTCATTCTGGGAATAACGGAATACCAGCTCGCTTGCGCGAAGGCTTCCCTCTCTGCGAACAGGCACATCCTCAAAAGGGATCTGATCTGCGGTCATCTGAACTTTGCTCATCTGCGGATAGGTCTCCAGAAAACGTTGGCTGACGTAAGCGAGGAAGCCCTCCACTGTAGCTCCGGTGTAATCCGCAGCATGTACTAGAATGAAATTCTTCATTGAATCCGTGGCAACAACACGGGAATTATCTCCTTCTATAAAAGAAGGCAGAAATTCGTCACCTTGGACGGCTACTTTTATGTTCAAACCGAACAGGATATTATTGCGTCCGGTAAATGGAGATTCCGGAATAGGCTGGATGCCCGTCAACGGTTTGGCGTATGAACGGTACACCCATACATCACCTTTGCCGTAATACATCGTCCGCTGCTTCACTTCGGATGGTTTAAACTCACTTTCATGTTCATGACCAATCTGTACCAACCACTGCTCCAATCGAATGGAAGCAATCTTGAATACCTCTTTCAGAGCGGTTTGGAATTCTTCCTGCCTGCCACGCTGATTGCGTCTACGCATGGACTCCAGGATAGACTGAGCCGTATGGCCTTTCACGGCTAATATAAAAGGAAAGCCGAATTGGCTTGTATATTCTTTATTTAACTTACGAAGTTCGTTATACTGCTCCGGCAAGAGTGAATTAAGCCCTGCACCAGCTTGTTCTTGCACGGAATTGCTGCTCATACTGATTCGCGCCCCGAGATCCGGGTGATTGCAAAGCAACTGCAGCTTCATCTTTTCATCGGATGTCTGAACCACGTTCTTCATCACATTTATCATTTGTTCGAAAGAGTCAAATGGCCGTAAAGGCCAGGAACGCTCCGCTACCCAGGGTGATTCTTCGAATAGTCCGCCAAACGTATGTACGAACTGTGTGATAGACCAGCTGTTAACGAGTTTAATGAAGTCGCTCATGTTAGAACCTCCGGTCTTCAGTAGATTATTGTTCTTCATTTTAAGTGTCTCTCTGTATTGCGACAACAATATTTACGCAATTTTGTAATATAACATAACATCAGATATGTGATTTGTTTGCAATGCACGGGATTTGATTCATTGAATGCAGTAAAACCCAAAAAACCGCACTTCCTCAAGGGAAATACGGCTTTATCTGACAAACCAACTTCATTGTTATGCTGCACAATGCTTTTTCTATGGCCCAACTTTAGATTAATGATGCTGCGCCTGAAGTCTTGCTGCTGTTTTGTCCCGCACAAACTTGCGGAAGGTGAACACCAGTTTTAATTTCAGCAAATCATTGGTCTTCTTAAAGTCCATTTGCAGCAAACTTCCGACTTTCTCCATCCGATAGGTGACGGTGTTCCGATGCACAAACAGTTGCTTGGCAGCTTCGTTAATAAGTCCATCATTCTCGATAAAAGATTCCAACGTATTCATCAGCACCTGATTGGGATCGCCATCCCTGGCCAGTAAAGGTTCAAGTACTTTATTGCAGTAATTCTCCATGATGTTATCCGGTACATGTTGGAATACATAGGCGAATTCCAGCATCTCGAACTGGAGAGCCCGATCCTTCATTCCAAAACGGCGAGCCAGTTGGCGGGTATCCAGACATTCCTGATAGGCTTCACGCAGCGACTTCGGCTCATGCTTCATTTTACTGATCCAGAATCTTGGTGCGGATTCTCCCTTGGCTTCCTGTGCAGCAAGCACATCTCCGAATCGACTCAGCAGGAAAGCTGACAATTCCTCACCGTAATCTCGCCCCGTTGGACAGGTGTAAATGGACAATATGCCATCTTCGATCTGAAAATGCTGAGAGGCCGTGAATTGCATAAGCGGATTGTACTGCAATTCACGGTGGATCTGCTTCAACAGCTTCCCTTCTGCAAAAACAGACGGCTCCAAAGTGATTAACACGCATTGATAGGTTCCCTGGAACAGGTGAACACCTTTATTCTCGCTAAGTCTCGTTAGTTCATCTACTGTCATTTTGTTATCCAGATACTGGCTCAGCAAAGTACGCATCTCATCCTGAACGGTCGGGTTAATGTGCTCCCGATAGGTCATATCCATATAGAATGCCAGGACATCCGCAGCCTGCTGAAACAGTTCTTCTTCCGCTCTAAGTGACAGCGCCGAGTCTGTAAAGACGAGCAAAAATCCGTATTCTTCATCATTCTGCTTGATGGGTACCCGGTGGCAGCTTCCCTGATTCCATTTCACCCGGTGCATGACGGATTTCCAGGGCCAGCCCTGCACTACCGAGTCTCCGGCAATGCCTTCACTGCCATATAACACATGTCCACGGGAGCCAATAACTGCAAGGGGGTAATTCAGTACGGTGGCAAGCTCGGCAAATACATTCCGATGCTGTTGTTGTTGCAGTGCAAACTGCATCAATTTTTTCTGTTTCTGCACCACTTCATGCAATAAACGATTGCTGCGTTCATGTTCTGCCTTGAATAACGCATTCATCTGGTCGGAAAAGGTGAACTGAAATGGCAGTTCGAGCAGCGGTAGGCGCAGCCGGTCCGCTTCTTCAATAATCCCTTGGGGAATGGACTGCCAGAAACGTCCCAATTTAATGCCGAGTCCGGCACAACCTCGTTCATTCAGACGGCGCATCAAACGAAGTGCATCGGTCTCATTGTCTTTCATGATGAACGCGGTTGTGAACAGCAGTTCTCCGGATTTAATCCAATCCGCTATATCTGGAGCGTCCATGACATTAACGGATTTCATCATCCGTGAAGTCCCTTCCCCACCTGCAACCAGTCTGGCCTCAGACAACGGGTATACCTGTAAAGCCTCTTTAACCGTAAGCTGCATGGACATTACCTCCCATATATATAACGCATAAAGCGGTTTTAATCCTTGAATGGACATGAATAAAGGATAAACTCTTGATTCGTCCCCATATTTTTGAAATTCGCCTTGAATGTTGTTAAGTATTATAACATCATTTTCAATTGAATAGCTTACATGAAAAAAAATAAAACCCATGACATCATTGCAGCAATCGTTGCGCAACTGGCATAGGTTTTATTTTAGAGTTGATACATGTTGAATTCCCAAACGAAAGATCAGATTTCCAATGTTTCATGACTCAACCACAGTTTCATCCGGGACAGTACCTCTTTCATATTCAGCGGTTTACTAAGATAATCAGAGGCTCCTGCCGCGATACATTTATCGCGATCCTCTTTCATGGCTTTGGCAGTCAGAGCAATAATAGGGAGCTGCTTGAGATTTAATCTCTCCCGGATCTGACGAGTGGTTTCATAACCATCGAGCTCTGGCATCATGATGTCCATCATAATAATATCCGGCTTTGCTTCCCCACGTTCCAGCATCTCCAGACATTCGTATCCATTCTGTGCGGTGATTACATTCATCCCATATTGCTCAAGGGCATTCGCCAAGGCATATACATTTCGAATATCATCATCCACAACCAGGACTTGGCGCCCATTTAGTAACGATTTTTCCAGTGGAGTCAGCAGCATCTCGACGTTTGTTGAATTCATTCCTGTCGTGCTGTGTACTTCAGGAACAGTGACAGCAACCTCTTTCAAGAACAATCTGGAGTT
Source organism: Paenibacillus sp. 1A_MP2 (assembly GCF_052244825.1). NCBI lineage: Bacteria > Bacillati > Bacillota > Bacilli > Caryophanales > Paenibacillaceae > Paenibacillus > Paenibacillus sp. 1A_MP2. The sequence goes on from NZ_JBQQCS010000001.1 coordinate 3,918,415, forward strand.
CTGCATAACCTCAGGCTCTTCCCTTCTAAGCGGGAGGAATAGGGTGAAGACACTTCCTTGTCCCTCGCGGCTCGTTGCCGAGATTGATCCACCCAGCAGATTGGCAAGGGATTGAGATATCGACAGTCCTAGTCCGGTTCCACCGTATTTTCGGGCTGTGGCTCCATCTGCTTGCTTGAACGCATCAAAGATCTGCAACAACTTGTCTTCAGAAATGCCAATTCCGGTATCACTAACCGAGAAGGCAATGACTTCAGCCTCTACCCCGTTTTCTTCAGGGTTGGGCAGACCGACTCTGGAGATCGTTAAGGCCACTTCACCTTCATTGGTAAACTTGAATGCATTGGAGAGTAAATTCCGCAAAATCTGGTGTAAGCGCATCTCATCGGAAACAATCGTTTCTGGCAAAGGACTTTGCAGCTGAATCCGGAAATCAACTCCTTTTTGCTCAGCCGTTTTCAGGAAATATTGATTCATCGCTTCGGGCATGCTTCCAAGATAGACATCATCAAAATCCACTTCCATCTCCCCGGCTTCCACTTTGGAAAGATCGAGAATATCGTTAATCAGGTTGAGCAGATCCTTGCCTGACGCATGGATCACCGAAGCATATTTTTGTTCTTCACTATTTAAATGCTGATGCTTGTTCTCAGCCAAAATCTCAGACAGAATCAGCATACTGTTCAGCGGAGTACGCAGTTCATGTGACATATTCGCCAGAAACTCAGACTTGTAACCAGAACTTGTCCGCAGCTGATCAGCTACTTCTGCAAGCTCGCTGGCAGAGGTCTCAGCCACATCTTTTTGCAATTCCAAACGCTCGTTCAGCATGTGCAGTTCTTCTGTCTGCATATGTAACTCTTCTGTCTGAGACATCATCTCTTCAGTCTGTACCTGGAGCTTCTCCGATTGTGTCTGCAATTCTTCATTCAGTACCTGGGACTCATCATACAAATGCTGTAATTCCATCCGTGTGACGGTGGAATGAAGCGACACTCCGAAGATTTCAATTAGTTCAGTTAGCAGCTTAGTCTCCGTTGATTGGATCGGCTTCATAGAAGCCAGTTCAATGACAGCTATTGTTTTACCTTCAAATACGACTGGAGCTACCGTGAGTGATGCAGCTGAAGCATCACCCAACCCCGATGAAATGCGAATATAATTTTGCGGCAAGTCGTTCATCTGCAAAACTCGCTTCTCAATCGCACTCTGCCCCACTAATCCCTCACCCGGTGCAATGGATACTTTACCGAGGGAACGCTCTTTCTCTCCATCTGCTGCATAGGCAGCCACACGAATGAGACGATTCTCTTTCATTGCATATAACACGCCATAAGGAGCTTCCAGCAGAATCGCGACCTGGTTGAGGAACAACCGTGACAGTCCCTCCAGACTTGTTGGGTTCTGAAGGAGTGTAGCTATGCTCGCAACACGATCCTTAAGCCGATTCTGTTCCTGTACTGTGTCCAGTAATAAATTCGTTTCTTGACCCAAATCACCGACTTCATCATGTGTTCGTACAACAATACGCTGTGTAAGATTGCCACCTTGAGATATATCGCTGATGGTTTGTTTAACTTCACGCAGGGTCTTCACAATATTGCCCGAAATCACAAGAGCTGCAGCAACAGATAGTCCGGCTACGACAGCCCATAAAGTATACATTATCGTCAGCAGTGTGGAACTTCGCTCTGCAAGCTCGCTTACCCGAATTTCTGTCAGGCCCATTTCCGTGTTGCGGAAGGTTTGGAACTGAGACCTCAACAAATCAATTTCGCTTTTCCCTGGATCGGACTGGAAAAATTCAATAACTTTCTCCTGATTCCCTTGCTTTTTCAGCGCTACCGAGGCTGCTCCGGCAACATCAATCCAGCGGTTAATATGTGTTTTGATGTTTTCCAGACTCATCTGCTGGGATGGGTTATCGCTGATCAGCTCGTAAAGTTCAGCATAATTGGAGTTCCACTGGGTCATTGCTTGCGTGTATGGCTCCAAATAACTTTCTTCACCAGTAAGCATGAATCCCCGTTGTCCTGTTTCCATATTCAGAACATTTTTTTCAATTGCGTTGGTCAAGTTATGCACTTCCAGGTCGTGGTGAGTGATAAAATCAATTTCCTTCTGCGAGGCATTAATTTGGGCGGACAGAATCATCAAAACAGCCCCAAATAACAGCACCACCACGAGATAGCCCAAGACGATTTTGGAGCGTATCGTAAATCTTCTCTTTTTCGACAACGCAGAAACCTCCAATGAAATAAACAATTCCGCTCGATTAATAAAATAGTTGCATATGTAGTTTATATGTATACGTATATACTGACAAGCATTAGTTCACGAACCTCCGAGCGAGAAAAACGACCTGCGGATGCAGGTCGCTTGTTTATTCGAATGAGGTTCACTTAATGAGGATGGATTAGGCTTTCGGGGCAATCATCTTCGCCGGATCAACATACTGATCGAATTGCTCTTCCGTAAGCAGACCTGTCTGCAATGTTGCTTCTTTCAGAGACAGTCCTTCCTTGTGTGCAAGCTTGGCAATTTTGGCTGCATTCTCATAACCGATATGCGGATTAAGCGCAGTAACCAGCATAAGCGAATTATTCAGATTGTGTTCAATCTGACCGAGGTTAGGCTCAATGCCCACCGCACATTTATCGTTAAACGCCACAATAGAATCAGCAAGAAGCTGAACAGATTGCAGGAAGTTATAGATAATAACCGGTTTGAACACATTCAACTCAAAGTTCCCCTGACTTGCCGCGAAGCCAATCGCTGCATCATTCCCCATTACTTGCGTAACTACCATGGTCATCGCTTCGCTCTGGGTCGGATTCACTTTACCCGGCATAATGGAACTGCCTGGTTCGTTCTCCGGAATGCGAATTTCTCCCAAACCACTGCGCGGGCCACTAGCCAGCCAGCGAACATCATTAGCAATTTTCATCAAGTCAGCTGCAAGCGCTTTAACTGCACCGTGAGCGTACACCACTTCATCATGACTTGTAAGCGCGTGGAATTTGTTTGGCGCTGATACAAAATCCTTGCCGGTATGCTTGCCAATTTCCTTGGCTGTATAATCACCAAAGTCAGGATGTGCATTAATTCCGGTACCCACAGCAGTACCGCCAATAGCAAGTTCTTTCATATAATTCACACTATCACGAATCATGCGTTCACTCTTGTCCAGCATCGCTTCCCAGCCGCTGATCTCCTGACCGAGTGTAATTGGCGTTGCATCCTGAAGATGGGTACGTCCAATTTTGATAATGTCTTTGAATTTTTCCGATTTGTCTGCAAAAGTGGCTTTCAGCACCGCAATCGCCGGCAAAAGCTGATCTTCAACAGCAAGTACGCCAGCAACATGCAGAGCCGTTGGGAATGTATCATTAGAGCTCTGGGACATGTTCACATCATCATTCGGATGCAGACGTTCTTCCTTGCCCTTCTGTTCAAGCAGCTGATTGCCCAAATTGGCAATAACTTCATTTACGTTCATGTTGGACTGCGTTCCGCTACCCGTCTGCCACACCACGAGCGGGAAATGATCATCAATCCGTCCTGCAATAATTTCATCAGCTGCATAAGCGATAGCATCCGATTTGGCAGCTGACAATTTACCCAATTTATGGTTACTTGAAGCAGCGCTTTTTTTCAAAATGGCCAGGGCACGTACGACTTCCATCGGCATATGCTCGCGACCAATCGGAAAATTCTCCTTGCTGCGCTGCGTTTGAGCTCCCCACAGCCTGTCGGCTGGAACTTTCATTTCACCTAACGTATCTCTCTCAATGCGGTATTCCACTTGCTTGTCCTCCTCCAAAAAGATGGTTTGGGTCTCTACAACATTACGTATACATTCTTTTCTACATCGCAACTTGCATCTGTTAATTCCAAAGTCGTTTTTGAAATTTATGCAAAATGCTCTTCATGAACAAAGCCTGTGTATCTCGTCATATTATACATGATTGCCTGCTAGATTTTCACCTTTTCGACAAAATTGTAAGCGTGCCGCAAAATGTGCGGACGTTTATTTTTACGGCTTGATTGGGTACAGACGACTGGTTTGTTCGAATAATTCACCCGGCTCAAGACCGATAAGACCGATCTCTTCAGCAGGAATGCCTTGTACATTCGGAGCATTAACCAGGTTCATCTGTGGCTCAGGGCAGAAGAAATCACCAGCCATGTTGTTATTCCAGATCATCCAGTGCTTGTAGGACGTCCCTACATCGTACACCAGCTTGTCACCGGTGCGATGATCGGTAAGCTCCATATAGTTACGCCCATTCTGCGGTTCTGCCGTATAGTGGTTGTCCATAGCTGCAAAAAACGGACTAACCCCTTCACCCTTTAATTGCTCTTCCTCCGGTGTAAGCGGTTGAAATTGTCCCGTAGGCAAAGAACGTTCGTTCAATTCACGACGCTGACCAATTGTTACTTTGGCCGTGTAATCGGATGCCTGGCTTTCCGGTGCAAAAGGTACGCTAATAGCTGTATGGAATGCGAACAAATTCGGCATACGTTCCTTTCCGTTATTGCGGACATTCAATTGCTGCTGAAGTCCCAGGCTGCTCAGTGAGTAACGGAGCGTCACAGTGAAAGTGAATGGCAAGTATTTGTAGAACTCATGTCCATCCTTCACTTCCTGACTAAGCAGAACGTAACTCTCCAGCTCGTCAGATCCATAGCCCTCCACCTTCCACTCGACGTTATGCAGGAATCCGTGCAAATGGTTGCCTGTAGCCGGTTCGTTTATAGGTAGTTGATAGACTTCACCATCCCAGGGGAAGCGACCATCCTCATAACGATTGGGTGGGGAAAGAATCGGAATTCCGTATACGGCAGGTGCAGCCATAAACTCGTCCATACGTTCCAGGTCTGGCTCACGCAAATACCGGAATCCTTGCTCTGTATCACGGAACGCGACAAGGTTAGCACCCACGCTCGGAAGGACTGCCGCTTCGAATTGATTAAAGCGAAGCCAGACGGCAGGTATACCTCCAAATTGTTCTTCGAAAGCTGCATTTTGCTGTGTCATCGTTATATGTACCTCCTGCATACTAAGGTTATATTATACGGCTCGACTATATCATGACCGCGCATAAAATACCAATCTATGATAGAGAACAAATTCATGATGGAATGACAAAAAAGACAGCTACGAAGCTCCGTGGCTGTCTTCATCCATGTATACTGCCATATTGGAATCACACCAGATTATACTGGAATGCCATGTCTGGCATCGGCTTTATTAATCCACATATTTGCCGTGATCCGGTACGGCGGTCTGTTCGAAATCCAGATCGAGTCTCTCCAGCGAATCCTTCAGCATTTCGCCAGTTAAGGAATGCCCGTGCCCGGTAACGGCGACTAATGGCTCCAGTCTTCGAATAATCTGAACCGATCGATGGGCTGCTTGCCAATCCGTTGTAAAATATGCGGGTGGACCGTGCAACTGTTTGTCCTGAAGCAGCACACTCCAGAGCGACTCCTGCTTCACGGTGACAATCGCGTCTCCGGCAATCAGGATACGGTCTTCTTTCCGAAATAGCGAGACATGCCCCGGTGTATGACCGGGTGTATGAAGCCATTCCCATCCAGAGACACCTGGAATTGAATGGTCTTCAGGCAGACTGAATATCCGATCATCCAGATTAATAGCTTCATTGGGATATGCAAATGACAATCGTGCCATCAAACCGCCACCTACGGAAGGATCGGCAGGAGGGTAATCCTTTACACCTGTTAAATAAGGTAATTCCAGCGGATGTGCATACACCGGAACACCCCAGAATTGTTCCAGTTCAATGACGGTCCCCACGTGATCAAAGTGACCATGTGTCAAAATAATCGCCGACGGCGGACCTGGAAAACGCTCTGATGCCACATGAAGTATCTGATCCGTGAAACTTGCCATTCCAGTGTCCACGAGCACCCAGTTCCTGCTTCCCGGCTCACCGATGAACACAACATTAACGAATAGTGTACGCAGACTGAGGATATCGTGCCCGACTGCTTCAAGTCCCGTCATTCCTGCTGTAATCAAATTGTCAGATGCCATTCACGGTTACCTCCCATTCAGGCGGATTGTCTCTCTGGTTCCATTCATCTGTCGTAGACTTCCCTTTTTCTGGAGCATCTATTCCTTCATACCAATAAAATAGACGGTGGACACCCTGTTTCAGGCATACACCGTCTAGTATAATCAGCTACATTCCATAATAGAACAACAATATCTCGGACAGTTACGCCGGATATGCTTCCAGTGCCGCATCAAGCAACTGATTGTACATATCATCATCGTTTTCCAACAGCTCGTCCATACGCAGCAATTCCTCTTCATCACCGGATTGTTCAGTGAAATGAAGACTATAGTCCCAATCCTTGCCGTTCTTGCTCATAAACGTAATTTCATAAACTGACTTTTCGCCTTCTGCACGAAAAACCGTATTCCCTACAAAATTCTTCTCATCTTCACGACGCATCTCTGCACGAATAATCTCAATATTCACAATCGTTCTCTCCTTTAAACTTTCATCTGTTGCAGGTCTCCACAATTTATGGTAAACCTAGTTTGGTAATTATTATTGGTTAATTGTACAATATATATCGTAGCAACGTATACCTTATTCAATGAGGGAACCATACTGACTCCTTACATACCTGTAATGAGGACTATAATAACAAACAGCTACGATATTATAACAAACGGGAGGAAAAAATAGCATGAACAATTTCGAAACGAATTTACAACAATATGCCGAACTGGCTGTCAAAGTTGGTGTCAATGTCCATCCTGGGCAGACTCTCGTCGTGAACGCACCAATCTCGGCAGCACATTTTGTGCGCCTGATTGTCAAAGCCGCTTATGGCACAGGTGCCAAGCTGGTCAAAGTAAACTGGAGTGATGAAGTTATCACACGTCTTCACTATGATCTCGCACCAGAGGAATCCTTCTCCATTGAACCAAAATGGTTTGCAGGCGAAATGACCGAACTCGTAGAAGAAGGTGCCGCCATTCTGCACGTTATCGCAGAAAATCCGGACCTGCTTGCGGGTGTTCCTCAAGAGCGGATCGTGACTAGTCAGAAAGTTCGCGGTAAAGCAATGGAGAAATATCGTTCCTATCAGATGGCAGATAAATTCAGCTGGTCCATTGTGGCAGTTCCTTCCCCTGAATGGGCAGCGAAAGTATTCCCTGATCTTCCGGCTGAGCAGCAAATCGATAAATTGTGGGATGTTATCTTCAAAACCGTTCGCATTGGTGAGCAGGATGCTGTCGCGGAATGGAAAACACATTTGCTGAATCTCGACTCCCGTGCTGATCTGCTCAACGAGAAGAAATACAAAAAGCTACACTATACTGCCCCTGGCACAGACCTGACTATCGAGCTTCCAGAAGGACATCTGTGGGTATCCGGTGGCAGCATTAATGAGCAGGGACATGTGTTCGTTGCCAATATGCCTACTGAGGAAGTGTTCACCGCTCCACTAAAGACCGGAGTTAACGGTACAGTTCGCAGCACCAAGCCACTGAGTTATGGCGGTAACCTGATCGACGGCTTCTCCATCACTTTCGAGAATGGTCGGATTGTTGATTATACTGCTGAACAGGGACTCGATTCACTGAAAAGCTTGATTGAAATGGATGAAGGTGCGCATTATCTCGGCGAGGTAGCTCTTGTTCCACATCAATCGCCGATTTCCGATACGAATATTTTGTTCTACAACACCCTTTTTGATGAAAATGCATCCAACCACTTGGCGATCGGTAATGCGTATGCCTTCTGTCTGGAAGGCGGCAAAACGATGTCCAAAGAGGAATTGATCAACCATGGCATGAACTCCAGTCTCACTCATGTGGATTTCATGATTGGATCAGGAGAAATGAACATTCACGGTGTCACTTCTGAAGGTAGTGAAGAGCCAATCTTCCTGCAAGGCAACTGGGCTTTCTAATTTAAACAGTACAATTAAATAAACGGTGAATTGAGAGAGAGGATCACTCCTCTCTTTTCCTGCGTATGCGGGTCATTCATGATATGGAGGAACCTGATATGTTGAGTTTTGAACAGAAACTGGATCGTTATGCTGAACTAGCCGTAAAAGTAGGCGCTAATGTTCAACCCGGACAAATCTTTGTTATCAGCGCCATGATTGATACAGCTGAATTTGTGCGTTTGTTGGTACGCAAAGGTTACGAGGCAGGAGCAAAGAAAGTCATCGTCAAGTATGGAGACGAAACAGTCAATCGGCTGCGGTTTGAAATGGCGCCCGAGGATTCGTTCCAAGACCCGCCGAAATGGCATGCCGCTGAACTTGAGGAGCTGGCAGCGAACGATGCTGCGTTCTTGACCGTTTTGTCATCCAGCCCCGACCTCTTGAAAGGCATCGATCCGGAGCGTATTTCCACCCACCAGCGTACATATGGTCAGGCCATGTCCAAATACCGTCAGTATCAGCAGGCCGACAAATGAGCTGGACAGGAGTGGCCTGTCCTTCACTGGATTGGGCCGCAAAGGTCTTCCCTGATCTTCCCCCTGCCGAGCAGATGAAACAGCTCTGGGAAGCCATTTTTGCCGCTGTAAGAGCCGATCTGGAAGATCCTGTTGCGGCTTGGGAGCAGCATATTGAACGTTTGGAGCACAAAGCAGTTGCCCTGAACAGTAAAAAATATAAAGCTCTGCATTTTGTCTCACCGGGGACCGACCTTACCGTTGATCTTCCTGAAGGGCACATTTGGGCGCAGGCGGGAAGTATTAACGAACAAGGTACCCGTTTTGTGGCCAACATTCCGACAGAGGAAGTGTTCACTGCGCCAGCCAAATATGGAGTGAACGGCACAGTTTCCAGCACCAAACCGCTTAGTTACGGCGGAAGCATCATTGATCGCTTCTCCCTTACGTTTGAGAATGGGCGCATCATTGATTTCCACGCCGAAGAAGGTCAGGATACACTAGAAAGACTCATCAATATGGATGAAGGCTCGCATTATCTCGGCGAGGTCGCTTTGGTGCCCTTCCATTCTCCAATCTCGGAAAGTGGTATTCTCTATTACACAACGCTATATGATGAGAATGCTTCTTGTCACCTCGCGATTGGCAGTTCCTATGCCTTCAATATCGATGGCGGCAAGACCATGTCTACTGAAGAGCTTGCAGCTCGCGGCATGAACTCCAGCATTACACACGTGGACTTCATGATGGGTTCATCGGAAACGAATATTTACGGGATGACGGCAAATGGTGAGCGTGAAGCCATCTTCCTGAACGGCGACTGGGCTTTCTAAGCCATTTATATCTGTTCTACTACGATTATTAGATAACACATAGAGGCTGCCCTTCTGACCATGATTTACTGGTTAGTGAGCAGCCTCTCTCTATTTTGAATATATTTTTTCTGCTTCTGTCGGACTAACCTCCCATTGTATCGCTTCCATATAATGTTGTAAAATGAAATGATACCAATGTTTGTGGATTGTTCACCAGAAAGGAGAACATCATGGCCAATCGGCTCCAATTACTCTTAGCCTCGGATTTCCATAATTTGGGCCCTCAGCTTCAAGAAGAAGTGTACTACGAATACTATAATATGGTTCATGGTCTCATCGTTTACATCATCAAAGAACGTGCAGCAGCAGAAGATATCATCCAGGAAGCTTTTATCAAAATCATTAAAAACAAACCGATCTTCGACAACGAAGTCAAACTGAAAGCATGGCTGAAGGTTGTCACACGGAATACCGCTATTAATTATCTGAGAAAAAATAAAAATAACCGTAACCAACTCGATACGGATAGTGTTTTTATAGATATGGAGACAATTAATCAGACGGCAGCTTCCGTGGAGAGCACGGTGGAAACTCAAATGATGCAGGAATCCATCGAGTTCTATCTGGAACAGCTTAAACCGGAATATCGTGTTCTCGTAGAGCTGCGCTGGAAAGAAGGTCTTTCCTATAGGGAAATGGCCGATCTACTTGATACATCCGAAGAAATTGTGAAGCAACGTTTGTTCAGAGCCCGCGGAAGTATCAAGAAGAAATTACATAAGGAATGGGGTGGAAGTATTGAGCAAAGGCAAGTCCGATAAGCATATTGATTCATTTGATTCAGAGCTGGAAGACGAATTTTTCGATGCCGCGTTTGATATGGCTTTTGACGAAGCTTTCCATCAGGCTGTATCTGCCACCCCGACTGTGTCCAACACCGAACCCATGCGTCAATCCTGGCTCCAAGTTCAAAAGGAAATCGCCCGAATTGGCGCGCGCAAGAAAAGAATGCGCACCATACGATTATCTGTCATTGTGGCTGCGTCCGTGACCATCGGCGCCGTCATCTTCAGTCTGCCTTCCGGGACACAAGCTGTTTCCCCCTTTGTTCAATCAGTTAAGGAGTGGGGTAATGGCGTAAAATCCATTGTTATCGAAGATCGTACAACTCAGTTGGGTGCTGATCCATCTACAGCCAAGACCCCCCGCCTCCTGAACGGGGAATCAATGAAGCTCCCAAATTCTATTCCGGAGACATACCAGAAGATGAGATTGTACTCCCCTTCTATGAGGAATCATACTTGCTTGAACCTATTGTAGTAACAAAGGATATCGCACGCTCAGGATTTAAGGGTGACTTTTTGCTGTCAAAAGCCATACCCGAGCGGTTTACAAAGATTAAATATGAACTTATGCTGGACACCCTCAATCCCGTCAATCCGGAGGATTATTATGAATCTGAACGCATGAGAGTTCGTTATACTGGTGTCGGCAAAAATGGTGAAGAAGAAATCATTCAGTTTGATTATGCCTATGTTATGCCGGGTCAGGTCATTGAGGGGCCCATGCTTCGCGAAACAAGTATCGTCAAATTAGCAGATGGCAGCGATGCTTTTATGTACCTCGGGCCCCCCTATAATACCTTTCAATGGATGATGGGTTCTGTAAACATGAGCTTATTCGGGACTGTCTCGGAAGAGGAAATGACTGCTATTGCCAATGACCTGCAAGAACAAAAATTTCCGGGCAGTACCCAAAAATAAATTAAAATAACACGTTGCTTGAAATATGTGTTGTTGTCTCAGGTTTGACCCCGTCATCGGCCGTGTGAAGACTGACGACTCGATAGTAATATCCGGTTATAACGGTCCAGCTCGATTGGGCATTGAGGGACTGAGTTTGTGTTTTCTTCTTGGAACCGGATTGGAAAAGTATCCAGGCTGATCCCGTCCAGCGCTCAAGTCGATAATCGACTTGCAGTGATTTCATTTCCGAGAAGGTCGTTGTCGTTGTATTTACAATCGCAGTCAACCCGCCTCCAGGTGTAACCGTCCCCACTGCCTGATAGATATATTTTGGAGAAGACAGTGTATTAATACTTGGTTCCAATGGCGGTGGTGGTGGAGTAAGTGCGTGAGGTTTGATACTTGGACTGGCGACAGCTACCCCAGTGGTTGTTGGTATGGCAAGGAACATAGGTGCTGATAGTGCTGCAACAATCATGACTTTCAGCATGGACGTTATTCTCAAATTCCGCATATGTATCCACCTTTCACTTCCAAATTTTGTTTTTGTGTAAATATTAAACGGATGTAGGGGTTTGAAGGTTTCAAAAAAAATAAAAGACGCTCCGACATTCATGTTGGCAGCGTCTTTTGGTTCTTTAATGCATCTTTGGGTGAATACTTCCAGAATGGATGAAACCTAAATATTCCATTCCGTATCCACTAGATAACGTCTATATGAATTGATTCTCGCGTGAAAGTTATACGTCCCATCATCAGCTACCTTGACGGGCTACAAAATGGTTCGTCCCTATGTTCCAATACTCAGGAACCTGCTGCCTGTAACCATTAAAGGGCAAAACAAAAGCCGCACAGTGAAATCATCCACCGCACGGCTTCTCTATAGATCGGAATCTCCTGTCACCCAAAAATGATACCTTGATCAGGCTCCTTCGCCTTCAACCATCAGTTCCAGCTTAATCACATTTACACGTGAAATCCGCTTATGCTCGGTCTCTTGAATAACAAAGACATATCCGCCATACTCTACCGACTGCCCCACTTCTGGAGGGATGGCCTCTACTCTGGAGTATAACCAGCCGCCAATCGTATCATAATCCGCCCGGTCCATATCCAGCCCAAAGCGCTCACTAACCTCTTCAATCAGCATAAGGCCGTCAATGGAGTACTCCATCTCATCCACTTTCTCAATGGAAGGACGTTCTTGGTCAAATTCGTCCTGAATCTCGCCCACGATCTCTTCCATGATATCTTCCAGCGTCACAAGGCCGGAGGTTCCTCCGTACTCATCAATCAGGATGGCAATCTGTGTCTTGCTGCGCTGCATCCGCTTGAGCAGGTCACTGATCGGGGTAGAATCGGGTACCGCTAGAATCGGTCGAATCACCGAAATAGTATCTGTAAGCTGTGACCGCATCAGGTCTTTAATGTGAATAAAACCGATAATATGGTCTTTGTCACCGTTATATACCGGATAACGGGTACGCATGCTTTCACTAGCGATTTCCAGATTTTCCAGCATGGACTGATTGGCATTCAGGCAGATCATTTCCGTCCGCGGAATCATAATTTCACGGGCGGTTGTTGCCGTAAAATCAAATATATTATCAACAAGCGCCAATTCAGTATTGTCAATTAAACCGCTCTTATTGCTTTCTTTCATCAGAATGCGTATTTCATCTTCACTATGCGCCGAGTCATGTTCCGAGGCCGGTGCCATGCGAAACACTCTCAGCAGGCTGTTCGCCATGCCATTCAATGCCCATATAAAGGGATACATTAATTTGTAAAAGAACGTAAGCAGCGCCGCAGACCATAACGTAATCGTCTCTGATTTGCGGATTGCCATCGTCTTGGGAGCAAGTTCCCCGAGTACAATATGCAAAATTGTAATAATAACAAAAGCAATCGCAATGGAAATCCCGTGTACGTATACCGGACCGATTCCAAATGCAGTAAACATGGGCTCTAACAGGTGAGCAATCGCCGGCTCTCCCAGCCACCCGAGTCCAAGTGAAGCAAGCGTTATGCCCAATTGGCAAGCGGATAGGTAAGCATCCAGGTTGCGTACAATATTGGAAGCATACATCGCATTTTTGTTGCCTGTTTCCACCAAAGCTTCAATCCGGCTGCCACGAACTTTGACCATCGCGAATTCTGCCGAGACAAAGAAACCATTCATCAATACAAGCAAAGCAATTAAAAATAAATTTAATATACTCGGTAAGGGGTCACTCAAATTATCATCCTATTCGCCGTCATTCTTCGGCAAATAGGTCCACCTCCTTCGAAAATGTAGGATATTTGCCATTCTGCCGCTCATATGCAGTTTCAACTTCCCAATGCGTTCACCTCCACCTTCTTCTGTCGAATAACAAGGATATGCTTCTTTTATTATATAATTCTACACTACACAGTCAATCCGTGTCCTATGACAACGAAATGATGCTTACGGGCTATTTCGTTAACAAATGTACCGATTTCGCAGTTTTTTTTACGTTTTACTAATAAACATATGCATCTTCTTGCTTATAGTTTAACCTTTTTCTTACGCTCAGATGATAAATCAGCTATATACTTCCAATTAGAACAACAATTTGATTTCGGAGGTATGCACATTGAAAATTAATCATGCAATGAAATGGAACGCGTTGCTGCTTAGTGCAGCTGTCGCAATTACAGCAGTGCCTTGGCAAGTTCATGCAGAACCCCTTTCTTCACAGCAACAGACGGCACCTGCCGCATTTACCATTCTGCCTATTGACCGTGCTCAGATTCTGGCAGGACAAAAACTGGATTTCCGGGTTGAATTGAATGGGGCCAAGCTGAAATCCGGGGATATCAAAATCCAGATTAATGGTTTGTCACCAGACAAATACTTCGGTAAATCCGGTACATGGACAAGCAGTAACGATCTGAGCACAGAGTACACTATTCGGGATGTTACCTTTCATGAGAGCGATTCCATTGTGGTAACCGCCGAAACGACTGCTACAGGTAAGCGCACATATTCACGGGTCGTATACCAAGTGTTCGATCCTTCCAAAGATACAGCCACACTGACAAATGGTGAGCAGGCCAAAAATGTCGTTCTGATGATTGGTGATGGCATGAGCGCGAATATTCGCACCGCTGCTCGCGTGGTATCCAAGGGCATTCACGAAGGCAAATTCAATGGCTGGCTGGAGATGGAACAAATGGAGGCCATGGGTATGGTCACCACGTCAGGTATGGATTCCATCGTCACCGATTCGGCCAATAGTGCTTCCGCTTATGCAACTGGTCACAAAACGGCTGTCAATGCCGAGGGTGTCTACCCGGACAATACGCCAGATCCTTTTGACGATCCAAAGGTGGAAAACATCGTCGAGCTGGTCAAACGGACACGTGGCATGGCTACCGGCCTTGTAACGACTGCGGATGTAACGGATGCCACACCGGCAGCGATGGCCGTACACACACGTAAGCGCGGGAACAAGAAGCAATCGCCAGCATGTATCTGAATGAAGCCAACCGACCGGATGTTATTCTGGGTGGTGGACTGGAATGGTTCCTTCCAGCGAATGATGGTGGAAAACGCAAAGATGGACGTAATATTGTGGAGGAGTTCAAAAAAGAAGGATATACCTACGTTACAGATGCAACGAACTTGGACAAGTCCGCCTCTACCAAATCATTGCTTGGCTTATTCCGCAAAGGCAACATGAACGTATATTATGACCGGGAATATACTCAGCCTAACAACGCAGAAATTGTAGGCAAGGATACGGATCAGCCAACGTTGATGGAAATGACCGACACTGCCCTCCAGGTGCTGGAGCAGAATAAAAACGGATTTTTCCTGATGGTCGAAGGCGCATCCATTGATAAACAGGCTCACACCATGGATTTTGAACGCTCGATATGGGATGCGATTGAATTCGATCAAACGGTCGGTCGTGTTAAGGCCTACGCGAAGGAACATCCGGATACGCTCATTATCGTTACATCAGACCACGGTCATTCCCTTACGCTTAACGGAACGTATAACACGGAAGCTGCCAAAGGAAAATCAGGCGACGAGCTCCGTGAATTGATCGGCACATATGCGGATTCCAAATTTCCGACATATGTGGATGAAGACGGCGATGGCTTCCCGGACAACCCGGACTCCGAGTGGAAAATTGCTGTAGGCTGGGGCAATATGCCGGACAATAATGAGGATTATCTTGCCAATCCGGTGCCAATTAGTCCCACCATTCAGGACCCTAACGTGAAGGACAAAACCTGGTATATCGCCAACCCGGATAAGGATCCGAACGGTGTGCACTATACGGGTAACCTGCCTCATGATGAAGGCCAGGAAGTACACACATTCGACGATGTGCCAATCAATGCCTCGGGACCCGGGTCTCGTCTGTTTACCGGTTATCTCGATAATACGGATGTATTCCGCAAGATGGTAACCGCATTGAAGTTGGATGCATCCAAGTAAAAAAAGGTTGAGTAAACAAAGAGTATCCTCGCTCATGTTCAGGCATGGCGGCGGGATACTCTTTTTCATGACGCTATGGATGACAATTGGACAGCACGCTTATCTGCTGCTCTACGGCTTCTATTGCTTTGCTTTTATTCTGCTTCTACTGCCATCTCACCTCTACAGGATCACTATGGTCTCATTAACGGTGTCCCAGCGCCAAGGCGTGTCATTTCCTTCACCAATCTGAAGACCACCAATCCAGGACTTATCATTTCTTAACAGTGTCCAATCTACTTCTTCATTCAGCACCTGAACACCCAGATCGGTCAGAGACAAGACACTGTGACGGAAATCGTCATGCTGCTGCTGAAAATCAGGAAACGCTTGTACACCGCTTAATTGAAGTAATGCATGAGGTTCCTCCGTCATTCTCTTCAGATGAGCCCAGTACTCCAGATCACCCATTCCCAGAATATGCAGTTGGTCTCCAACATGCTTGAACAATGGATAAGGGCTGTTCACGCCCTCTCTCACGGCCTCCAGTGTGGATTGCTCAATTGTGCCCAATCCGTTCGATACAGAAGGCAGACGGGACAGGTGGGCCTTGAATGCAGCATGTGCAAAAGGGAGCACCGATGTGTTTTTCAGCAAGTAGTCCCTATGATCCTGAATGTCAGATGATGCATACGCTGTCCAAAACTCGCTACCAGCATGGATTTCCTCTGCCCCCATCACGTGCCAGGTACCTGATAAACGTCCGATCTGTGATGGTGTGAGTTGCCCCAGGCCCCGAAAATGTTCAATATCCGGATAGGCATCGATACATAACAGATTCAGCTTCGTGTCACGTAGATCCTTTTCCTTGAAATAGTGCAGCAAGTACGATAGCATCGCCTGATCGTAGAGATCATACTCAAACCACAGAACGATCTCTTTGTATTGATGGAATGATTGTAACGTTTGCTCAAGTTCCTTAATTTTCAAATATTCAGTCTGTGGTATACCCAAGTGCTGCTCCAAACACTGTGCACGTTCACTTCGTGCCGTCTCATTCCCCATTTCTCTCGTTAACGGTCCAAATGTATAGAGCTCTCGCCAGACCAGAATCTCACCTTTAATCCCGCTTTGTCTTAATCGATCTGCCGCATGGTCACCATTCATAATGTGAAGCATCCCTTTTCCTCCTTCATATAGATCACTAAATACTGAAATTACATCCGCCACAGGCAGTGAACGTCTGAGCCTGGACCTGGCATCATACAGCCGTTTTTTAAGCGCCGGAACGTTGACCCCGAGGTATTCCGACATTTCCTTGAGTGAATAGCCTTGAAAGTAAAACAGTTCAACCGCAAGCTGCATGGAAGATGGCAAAATCGAAATTGATTCTCGCAGGAGACGATGCACCTCACCTTTCAAAGCCTGTTCTTCAGGATTATGAGCCTGATCCTCTTCCTGGAATAGATCCTGAATTTCCATAACCGGAACAGTGGCATGTTGTTTACGCCTGAGCTGACGATAACACTGTCTCTCCACAATGACTTTGAACCACCCGGGAAAAGCATCCGGATTGTCCAGCTTGGACAGATTGGCAAAGGCCTCTGTGAACGCCTCTTGAACGGCATCTTCGGCCAGGAACATGTCCTCTAATTTTTGATAGGCGACAGCCAGTGCCATTCCGCGAAATTGCGTCATCAGCTGTTCGTAAGCCTCGGCTTTCCCCGAATTGCTCCATCGATCAAGTTCTTCAATGTGTTTGCTCCTTCCTTTGTACTTGCTGCATGATGTATTTATCTTTAAGTGCCCTGATCTGAGAAAAAGGTTACTTTCAACTGTGTTTTTATTTTATTTAAATTGATGTTCTATATCATAATATAGGAAAAGCCGTCCCGTTTGCGGAATAACATCCACATTCGAGACAGCCTGTGTAGGGTCATGTTATATTATGTTTTGTTTTTCGCTACAGATTAGCGTCTGCTTGGTTGTTGCGGATAGTTCCCGATCACACCTGGATATTGATACAACAACGGCTCATCGAATGTAGCGTAGTCGAAGTTGACCATCAAAAGTATAATCCGTTTTCCATTGTTCGGGTCACTGATAATGATATGGTCACGACCAGCTGCTTCCAGTATGCCTTGGAAAATACGGGCGTTCCACTCTTTGTTACCTTCGTAAGTCATGTAGAATGTTCCACATTTGCCCAGGTTGAGCCGCAGGATATTTTCGATATAGGACTGTTCAAACTGCGGCGCAGTTGTTGTTACTACACCACCCGTTGGAGTCATTGGGGCACCGCTAGATACGAGCGGAGGTACGCCGCCTGTGGAGCTAGGTGAGACCATGCCTGGTGTTGGCGACATCATGGGCATACCGTTACCGATTTTATAAGACGTTCCTTGCACTTGCGAATTGGCCTGTTGGCCCATAACTTGCGAATTGGCCTGCTGGCCCATAACTTGTGTTTGTTGATAAGGCTGATTAATCATTGTGATTCCTCCCAAAATTTAATATACGGTTGGACAGTCTTCGCCTGTTGGACTGAAGAAACAATGCGCCTTGAAGCGGCCTGTATTTTGCTGGTCATACCAAGTTGGTGGACATTCTCCCACTGGACGGAAAAACCACAGAGAGTTGCTGGCTGGCCAGAAGCGTTCGCCATTAATGACACGCTGTGCCAGGCGTATTTCCGATTGTCTTGCCCGTTGGTAGAAGTACCCTTTTTGCGTGGACTCGAAGCCACCCGGATTCTGAAATACCATTCGATTAATATCCCGAATATCACCGAAATCCAAGCAATCACCCAGCACCCGGTTTACACCTACATTGCCTACAAGCAGCATGCCTTGTTCGCCGTCACCTTCAGCCTCCGCTCTCATCAGCCTAGCGAGCAGCTTGACGTCTTCCGAGTTGGCTTTAATAACAGCCATATCCTGTTTCCTCCCTTGTTGAACCTCTCATCACCGTATATCGTATTGTGCAGACGCCCATTCGGTGACACAATTTCACATTTTGTTATAAAAAAAAGCCCGGAACCTCACCCTATGTGAAGTCCCGAGACAAAACATTTCCTATATAACCTGCCTATTCAGGGCTTGGCTTGAATCCAGTAATCGTAAGCATGAACAATATTGCCTTTGTAGGCTTTATACTCGCTCAACAGATCTGGAAGCAGAGCGAGCTGACGTTCCATTTCCGCTGCTCCTTTATCATAAAATGAAATATGTCTGCCTTCAAAATTCTCTTTCATCTCCACCGAGATCAAAAGTGATTTACCCAGACGGTCCGCGATTTTCATTTCCTGACTAACGACGTCCGCAATTCCATTGGAGCCTTCAGCAATGTTACGGAATGCCATTAGAGATACGTGATCCAGTGTTGTGATCATGTATTCACTGACAGACATGTCTTTCCCCGGTAACGGGAACGTATCGAGCCAAACGGCCAGATCGGCACTCGTTTCCAGATCACTGTCCTTTTTCGTCTCATCATGGAAATAAGCAATATTGGCCGCCCATTCGGTCAGCAATGTATCCCGATCATATTCCCATTCAGGTAGGGTGTATGGCTCGATATCAAGATGGATGCCCTTAAAACGTTCATCCGGTTCAGATTCAGCATTATAATTTTTCACATAATCGATCAAGCGCTGTATCCGTGGCCGGTTCTCCTTTTTGCCCCAGATCGGATGGCCACCCATGGCATGGACCTCAATCCCTTGAGCCTGAGCACGTTTCACAAAACTGCGATAACTGGAATACGGTTGATCCAGATCAAGCCTCACGTATAACCAATTAATGTTTTGCGCTTTGGCGAACTCCAGAATGTGGTCTCCCCCGTCATGCGTAACCTGAGAAGCTTGCCAGATGTAGGTTCCCCGAATTTCCGGTTGATTGGTCGGTTTCTCGGGTTCAGGCTGTTCCTCTGGCTCCAGCTGCCCCCAGTACACGATGTCATGCACAGCCGAACCTGCGTAGGAAGCATGATTCGTGAATGCCGAGGCTACCTCCTTTACCACACTCTCCAATTGCGTTGCACCTTTGCCGGCAAACGTAGTGAACTCTTCCCCAGGCATCGGCTTGGTGTTTACCCCAACGGTAATAGAACCATTTCTGGCGTCGGCCCATATCATTTCCTGTTCTACCAAACGTATAATTCCATTGTTTCCTTGCGCACTATCACGATAAGCGAGCAGCGTAATATGATCAAATTGCCCGATAAACCAGTGTGACAATGACTCGTTATCCGCATCATCAGTCGTTCTGCTGCCCGTCACGGTGTAAGAATCCAGCCAAAAAGGCAAGTCAACATTCACTTCAACCGCCCCGGCCTGGTTCACGTTTTCCTGTAATAGCTTCATATTGGCAACCCAGGATTGCACCAGCGGCTTGGCATCTTCTTTCCACTGTGGCAGTACATAGGGCTTGATATCCAGGTGTATGGCGTCAAATCGCTCTTCCGGCTCTGCAGCCAGATTATAATTGCTCACCCAGGACGCCAGCTTGAGCATCGGACCTTCACGACCACTCACTGCCCAGGACGGATCTCCTCCAAGAGCTTCAACTGCAATTCCAGCCTTGCTGGCTTTGGATATAAACGTATGATAGACCTCCTGTGACAGATTCATATCCACATTCACATACAGCCTGTTAATCTTATGTTTAGCTGCATTCTCCAGCAGCTCATTTCCTCCATCACTGACAGACTTGGCCTGCCATACCCAGGCTGCTCGTATATCTGCGTCAGCATCAGCAGTAGATTCAAAGCCTGTCATTATAATCCCTCCAATCAGCAGTAATAGCCAAAACACTTTCCGGGATGAGTTCCCGAACATATTCTCCTCCATTCCTGTACTGTGGTAAAATCACATTTATTATAGCAACCGAGTTATCAAAAACAAATAAGCCCAAGTGCTTAACTTGGGCTTATTTCTGCTATGTTTTCAAAAGTTTACAATCGACCGGATAAATCCCGGTACTAGTCCTCATATATCATTTTTCGAGTCATGCCCCCGTCAATAATCAGGTTGGTCCCCGTGACAAAGGTATTGCTTGGATCGGACAAATATAAACAAGCGCGGGAGATATCCGAAGGAACGCCCACACGTCCTGCCGGGTGTTGTTCATGGTCCTCTGGCTTCAATTTCTCAACATTTCCTGTCTCAATCCATCCCGGACTGATACAATTGACCCGAATTCGGTCCTTGCCCAATGAGACCGCCATCGCATGTGTCAACGCCACGATCGCACCCTTGGAAGCGGCATAGGCCTCTGTTTCCGGCTCTGACATAATCGCACGTGTTGAGGCCATGTTCACGATTGCCCCACCATTTTCGTTGTGCTTCATATGTTTGGCCGCTTCCCGGCTTGCGAGAAAGCAACTTCGCACATTTGTATTGAGTATATCGTCCCACTCTTCCAGCGTTAGCTCATAGGGAGACTTCCATCTGGAAACACCTGCATTGTTGACGAGCACATCAATCTGTTTAAATTCGTCTATTGTAGTTTGAATGAGATTCGTTATATCCTTCTCTTGACGTACATCACACTGGACAAAAATGGCTTCTCCGCCTTCATTACGAATGGAAGCTGCCGCCGCTGCCCCTTCCGCTTCCTGATAGTCGGCAAGTACGACTTTAGCCCCTGCAACCGCATAGGCCTCAGCCACGCTTCGCCCGATTCCCTGGGCTGCTCCAGTCACAACCACGACTTGATCTGTAAATGACATCATCATTTCCTCCTCTATTGAGATAGTCCTTTCATCATATAAGTTTACATACAACTCACTGATTATGGACCATAAAATTGAACTAAGTCTCTTCTTATATAAATACACGTTAGCCCCATTAAGAAACGCTTGTCCCTAAAAGAAATTAAAAAAGCTTACGCCACTGTGGCGCAAGCCAGCCGGTTTATCCGCGTACACGCTCTGAATACAAACGATTGTAGCGTTCAAAGCCTACATAACGCGTTCCCTTGAAAGAGAGTCGACCTTCATCTCCCTCAGCGCACAAGCCGTACTCATCACCATTCACCTTGAATTCGAGACGATCTCCGCTCTCCACTTCAAAAGTGATGTAATAAAGCGTACGGGCTGTACTTCCTGGTTCGGAGTGCGACTGACTCATCTGTATCCTCCTGCTGGTAATACGTGAAGGTACGGTAAGCAGAGGTTCTGAGTTATTGCGGCCCCATCTCCATACTTCTTTCCCTACCGACAGCAGAACAATACCTATAATCAGGACAAATACTACCGGAAAGACGGTTCCAAAAAAATCAAACATCCAGGATGATTCAATGCCCATATCTCTCCCCTCCGTTCATCAAACCTAGGACAGCCGGAGTCTTGACCCGTCTTCTGTAATATATATGCGCATGAACAAGGAAATTGTTATTTGGAGTTCAAATTAACCGGGGATAAAAAGACTATTCCAGTTTTCGTTATTCAACAGATAAAAATACCCAGTCCATTGAACCAGGCATCCTCTGTTTTATTATTTTTTTGGAGAGATAGCTCCTTAATTCAGGTTCCGAAATATACATCCAATTTTCCGGTTGGTGGCGTGGTAGCCATCCAAACAGCGGCAAGATTGTCTGGTGCAGAGGTTGCAGCAGTAATATAATCCCCAATAAGCACAGTAGGTACGGGTGATATTCCATTGGGATTAAACGAAGTCGTAGTCAATCTACGATTGGTAAAGGTAATCCCTCCATCAAAAGACTCTGCAACATATACATCCAATAAAAAACCGTCAATACGATTGGAGTAATATATAACCCTAATTGTTCCAGCAAACGGAGATACGGTGATCGATGGAAAGAAATTTTGTGAACCTGCTGGTGCTCCTGTAATACTTATAGGATCGGACCATAACAACCCATCCGGAGATTGGCATAACAGTACATCTGTGTAGCCATTTCTGGCATCATTCCACACAGCGTAAACTGTCCCGCTGTTAGGTCCGACCGATATGTCTGCTCCTAGACTCAGATTGGTCTGCACTCGAAAAGCGTAATTCGGTACAGGTAATGGGGATGGGGCTGGTACAACGGAGGATATGAATGTAGATTGTCGATTTATAGGTGGTTCGTAGTTAATTCCACCGTTATAAGAGATACGTAAAAGGGCAGATGGGCTATCGGGACCAGTGACGATATATCCGGCATAGACCTCTCCAGAGAAACCAATTGCAATTGATGAGCGATCATGGATTCCCCTCGGATCGGATAAACGATTAGGGGGTTGTTCCCAACTCGCTCCCTGATCAAGGGTTCTCTGGACAAAGGTTGCAGAAGATGTCGTTGCAAGCGGAGTGTAACCTACATAGGCATTCCCTCGATAAGGGCTCCCGGGAGAACGATCTACGGCAATGTAAGGTTCATCGTTATGAACAACGGTTCCGTAACCTCTTTGCACAATAACTGGCGCAGCCCAAGTTTCTCCGTTATCTACTGAAGTATAACTTACTATGGTACCATCTAAATCGCCGTTAAATACGTGTGCAGTTACAATAAATGTGCTTGGGAAGGTGTAATCTATAGTTGGAGCTTCCGCACCTGCAAATCCCGCAGGCAAAGGAAGTAATGATGTGGACCAGGTATTTCCCGCATTCAAGGAACGATAAAATCCAATTAAGGTCGGTCCGCTACTTGTATCCACTGCAACAACACACATGATATTAGTATCCAGCGTATTGACTGCAATTGAAGGCTCGAATTGGCTACCACCCAAAGCTCCTGTAATATTAACAACGGCCAACGATATCACCTTCCTTTTATTATGGAATATTAGTAAATCGGTCTATTAACGACATTTCTGACTGAAGAACACGTTGTATGACCTGACCTGTAGAGTCGACGCCGTAAACATTAATAATTGTACTGGTCGCACTGAAATAATCGCTCTGGATTTCGTAAAAAGCAGCATTGGTAAGCCCATAAATTAAACTTCGAGTGGCTTGAGGAAGAAGTTGAAACAAATCATGTCCTATAGGTATCCGCATGGATTGTGTTGTGTCCCATTTAAAAACTTCAATCTCAATATTAACTGGGACATTAAGCGAGTCGTTTATACAAGTGACAATAATCTGAGTCGCCATATTCATACCTGTTGGTGAGTTATAGAGCAAGCCTGTTGAGTTTGGCAATAGAATAACTCTCCTCTCAGAAAATGATCTTGTCTATATACTATGATTGCATACTATATGAGTGCATGGCATTGAAAGAAATAATTAAAATGAAGAAAAGCCCATTATTCTAATTCCCTATAGAATAGACACTGTAAAAAGTCTATCCGCAGGGTGTTTTTGTTTAATAGTTCACAGAAACTTCTTACCACTATGCGGACAACACTTTCAATCTAGCTACATATGATATTCAAAATAATAGATTGGAGGAAAAAACTATGGTTCGTACACATGATGCCAGAACCTCTTTAGGATCCAACGGAGTTAATCCGCTTAATGTCCCCCTCGCTCAGAACACGCCCACCTTGGTAGGCATACTAGGACTTAATATTTCAAATCCAGGGACATTGATTCGAACTCAATTTAATGGCACATATCGAATTTCGGTGGCCAATTTGTCTTCCCAACCTTCTTCAATATTGATTGAAATTTTCAGAGGCTCCACCCATACAGGCACGCCAATCTATGTCGTTTCTCAACCTATATTCCCAGCTGAAGCTAGCATATTAGCAAGTTTTGAAGGCTCCGATTATAATGTCTCCGCCCCACCGTCTGGACAACTTATCTATTCTTGTTATTTGACATTTGTTCCCGTGTCACCAATGGAGCAAGCCACACGTGTTGGACCAGAATGCTTCAATGCGGTCACTTACAGTGACGATTAAATCTGTTTAGTACCGGATCTCATCTGAGAAAGGAGGGCATCCCATGGTTAAAACATTAGATGCAAGGACTTCTCAAGGTTCCAATGGTCAGAACATTGTTACTCCAAGCTTTACCAATGGAGTCCCGCTCTTGTTTGCACAGGTAGGCCTGCAAGTTAGCAACCCGGGAACATTGATTCGAACTCTTTTTTCGGGCATCATTGAAGTCACAGCAAATCAGCTGCCTGTTAACGGGAATCTCGTCATAGAAGTATACCGAGGGTTAAGCAGTTCACAACAGCTTGTTTATCGTGCGGGTACAATCGTTCTGTCCAACCCATTTTTTAGTCCTTGCGTATTCAGATTTAGCGGTTCGGATTATAATGTGATGCCACCAGGGAATGGTCAGCTTGTCTATTCTGTGTACGCTACATTCACCTATAATCCAAGTTTCAATGTTAGTAACTTGCGCCTGGGTCCCGAAAGTTTCAATGCTACAGTTTATTCCGATGATTAATATAAATTTCTCAAAATAATCGTGGATTAATTTCAGGTTCAATGTCAATCTTTGAATTCATTAAACGCCATTAAGGAGGGCTAGAACTCAATAGCTCTCCTTAATGGCGTTTGTTATTTAGCAAACAAATTCCTTACTTAACTCTATGTCTTTTCAAACTTCCACCCCCAGTGTGGATGCTTTGATCTTAATTGGTTCGCACTTCAACCTTCTATATGTGCTATGGCTAACCCCATCTCTCCGCAACTAATATAATCGAACTCTTCCTCGTTATCCAGGTAACACCTCCAAAAACAACTTCGTCAATAAGAGTCGTACCTATAGACGAAGCTATAAAGTGTATGTTAAAAGGTCTCAATGTTATTGTCTATGTAATTTTTCATATAAAAAAAAGCCCACTATTGGTGGTATTATCCCCTTTAAGTGCCTACTTCAAGGGGATAATACCAGAGCATCGCAATCAAAGGTTTTTTAATTACTTATTTGTTTTATTTCCCAAAATATTCTTGACTATCTCTTCGCGATTTTTCAGGAAGTACACGGTTCAATTCACTATTTAACCACGATAGGGTTTTACCTCGAAAGAACTCTCGCATATAACTTTCTCCCTCAAGCATAGTTACATTTATAGTGCAAGATGGATTGGTGGAACATGAAGAACACGCTTGATCATCACGATATGAATAATGATTCCTCAAGATATTTTTACACTGAAATATAGGTTTTACTCCTTCTACCGCCTCTATAACATCCCAAAATGAAATTTCTTCAGCAGGCCTAGCAAGTTTATATCCTCCCTTTACGCCTGGCACAGAACTCACGATTCCAACTTTAGACAATTTCCCAAACACTTTTGAAAGATAAGTCTCAGAAAGACCTTGAAATTCGGAAAGTTCTTTAATTCCAATACTATCTGTTGTTGGCGCATCTACTAAGTAAACGAGACTATGCAGAGCATACTCGACCATAACACTATACTGCATATATAATCTCCCACTTTCAATTCTTTTTTATTTCCTTCAAAAACAATATTATAAGCATCTGAAGTAACTTTGTAAAACTACCACCTAAAAATAACCAATTCGAATAATTTGACAAAAGATTGTGAACGATATATATTAGCTACTGTATTAATCGTCGATTAACTTTGTCGACAATAAAACAAACTATTGGGGAATATCTTATGAGTAAACTTTTAGTTATCAATGCACATCCTTTAGTAAATTCAACGTCTTCTTTCAGCTTAAATGTATTTAATAATTTTTTAAAAACATATAAGGAGAACAAAGCTAAAGACGAAGTCATCGAACAGATTAATTTGTATGAAGATGTTATACCTATGATTGATAAAACAGTTTTAAGCGCCTGGGCAAATCAGCTAAAGGAGAAGCGCTATCTACCGAAGAGATAGAAGTTACTGTACGTATGAACGAAATACTTCAGCAGTTCAAAAATGCCAAGAAATATGTCATTGTTTATCCACTTCACAATTTCAACGTTCCCTCAAAGTTAAAGGATTATGTGGATAATATTATGATTGCAAGAGAAACGTTCAAATACACAGACACAGGTTCAGTTGGTCTACTCAAAGATGGAAGAAGCATGGTAGTCATCCAAGCCAGTGGATCCATTTACACAAATAACGACTGGTACACTGAAGTCGAATATTCACATAAGTATTTGAAATCGATGTTCAATTTCATCGGTATTGAGGACTTTGAAAGCATCCGTGTTCAAGGTACAGCTATTCTTAACCATGATGAAATCCTTCAAAATGCATATAAAGAAGTAGAAGTAGCTGCCAAGTTACTAGCCGCTAAATAAATGGAGATGGAGTTTCCAGTTTTGTATAAATTACTTATGCAAAATATGCCCGGAAAAAGGGCGAAACTGAACAGCGGGTTTGATTGTAGCGAAGAAGGTCCCATTAAGCACTTTACAAGAAGTAAGACAGCTCTTCAGTGAAAAGGAATAAGTTGATTTGTTCTTATTAATCAATCAGATCAATAATTAAGAATTGATTTGCTATCCAAAGGGTACAATTATCGGACAAATTTTTCAGGCGGTTGCTTTTGCCAACCGCCGATTCACTTATTTGAGTTTCACCCTGTGCTGCATGAAATGTGATTTTATAAATAAAAAAGCCACCAATTGGGGTGGTCAAGACCCCATTTAGTAGACTTTAAAAAAGAACCTAGGCCGCAAACTAGCGTCGGTACTCTACCGGCGTCAGTTTTTTTAGTTTCCGTTGTGGCCGTTTTCGGTTGTAAAAACGGATATATTTTTCGATTTTGCTTTGTGCTTCGCTAAGCGTTCGGATATGATAAGGATAGAGTCCTTCCGTTTTGAGATGCGAGAAGAAACTCTCCATCGAGGCATTGTCATAACAATTTCCTCGGCGAGACATGCTGATTCGGGCGCCAACCTTTGGCAGCATGTCGTGGTAAGCATGAGACGTGTACTGGAATCCTTGGTCGCTATGAACGACCAGTCCGGTCACGTCTTTTTGCTTCGCAAACGCCTTGCTGAATGTGCGAAGCACCAGTTCATTGTCGTTGCGTTCGCCTATTTCGTAAGCCACAATTTCGTTATTAAACAGATCCTTTATGGCTGAAAGATATATCCAGCGCTCTCCCACACGATACTGGGTAATGTCCGTTACCCATTTCTGATTCGGTTTTTCTGCACTGAAATCTCGCTTCAAGAGGTCCTCTGCTACACGCTGCGCAGGTGTATACGAGCTGCTGGAGCGCCGTTTACGACGGATTCGAGATTGAATACCGAGCATTTGCATCAGGCGGAGCACCTTTTTGTGGTTCATCCAAATCCCCTGATCTTGCCAAAGGAACAACTGGAGCTGCCGATAACCATATTTGCCTTCATATCGTTGATACGTTTGAAGCACTTGTTTCTTCGCCTTTGCGTCGCGATCGAATCGTTTACGTTTTACATAGGCATAAAATCCACTCCGTGACACGCCAAACACATTACAAAGTTTCTGGATATCACCGTATGCCGCTACTTTTTCTATGATCTGAAATCTTTCTTGTTTGCTTCCTCCTTCCAGATGACCAAGCACTTTTTTAGCAACTCATTCTCCCGTTTCAGTTTTTGTACAAAGCGGTCTTGATCCAAGTATTCTTTACGTCGACCTCGCTGATCCATCAGTCCAAACTCACCTTATTCCCGATATTTTCGCATCCAGCGCTTCATTCGTCCTGGATCATGAATCCCCAGATGTTCATTAATCTTTCGATAAGTCCACCCCTCAACCGTATGCAAACGAATAGCCTCATTTTTTATCTTCTCCGAATACGTTTTAAACTTTTGTCCCTTAATCGCCACAAAAAAATACACCCCCTAGAATTTCATCGGCTAAACCCAGGGGTTTTTCCAATGTCTATTCTAAGGGGTGCACTTCAGGGGCAAAACGTTGATATATCAGCTTTTTTTGATCTGTTTTGATAACTAAGCGTACATCAGGTCCATGTATCCGCGTGTTACTTCTCCACCATCCGTCTGTTCAGGTTCATCTGCCTGTGCATATTTTGTCATGCAGGCTTTGACTTCTTCCTCGGTTGTACAACGGTTGGCATCATCACATGTGTAGCATAATTGGAGCATGTATCTGGTTAACTCGTCCGCCTGCGTGAATTGAGCTTGTTCATTCGTTCTCATGTTCATCACTCCCATCTCTTCTTGAATTCAATATAACATCATTTGAAGGGATTTATTGTGATTTAATTCACAAAGTAATTAAAATGAAAAGAAACCCGCAGGTTCCTCTTCAAAAAGCGTTGTAATTCAACGCAATTATAGTACTTTCCAACGTACTCCACCGTCCATGGTTTGTAGCAACAGTGATCTTTTGGCATCCGTATTTTCGACCAAAATCCAGCCTAGTTTCGAAGAAACCATCTGGAGCTTGACGATCTCCGGGTAGTCTTCGAGAATGTTTTCCAATACTTTACTTACAGGAAGTGCCTTCCAGGTTTTACCTGAATCTTTGGTGTAATATGTCTTGCCTTTCTGCATGACCCAGCCTTCCAAGGGGTTCAGAAATGTAGGAGTCAGACCACGATTGATTCCGGTTTGTTTATTCAGACTGAACGTTGATAATTGCCAGCTCTCTCCGCCATTGGTTGTGAAAAACCCGTTGAATTTGGTACTTTCCCCCTGAGAACAGGATAACGACATCCAGGCTGTCTGGGCTTCCCGACCAAAAAACTGCGGCGAGCTAATGTTAAAATTACCACACCCGTTAAATTTGTTTCGGTCAAAGAACGACGGTCCAGCCTTCCAATGTTGGCCACCATCAGATGTAACATACAATTTCGGTGTACCGAACTCCAGAGCGGTCAAGAACCCGTGATCCGAATCCGAGAAAGTCATGCCTGTCGTATAACCCCGTGTAGGAATCTCTGCAGATGCTGGTTTGCCGTCCTCGTCACTCGACGTCATCTGATTCCAGGTAATACCGCCATCTTCGGTAACATACAATTTCTTGTCTTGCTTGCCAATCGAAGTATCCACTGTGGTCAGTATCCAGCCTTTTTCAGGAGATACAAATGTGATGGCAGTCACCTTATCCGTCTTCGACAAGGAGGACAGGCTCCAGCTTGCTCCTCCGTTGTTGGTCCGGAGAACCATCGTATCGGTTCCGCCCATTCCTTCACGAACAATCCATCCATGTGTACTGTCAACAAAATAAATGCTTTGTCCATATTGCGGGTTCGCCGGAAACTGTACGTTTTCCGAAGGTGAGATGTTAATCCAGGTACTCCCCTGATCCTGAGTATAATACAGACGCAGGGCATTCCGCGTCACTCCCCATGCTAATCCGCCGTTCCCGTTCAGCAGCTGGAAATCGGTTAAACGGGTCTGAATTTGATATTTTGCTGTATCCGCAGCTTGTGTACTGTTTGCAGGGGGACAACAGTTAATGTCTGGCCCATATTCCCGTTATCTTCTTGCTCCTGTGGCGGCTCTGACACCTGGGGCTGTTCCGAAACGGTGCAAGCCGCCAGCAGAGCAGCTATACCGATAGACAGCAGTACTGTCTGCGCGATTTTGATCCATTGCGAACGCAAGTGGTTTCCACCTCTCTCAAACAATAAGCAGGCGCGCATGCCTGTCCATTCATGTTGTTTTTACGATTCATCTGAATCCACTGCTCCTATTCTACCACAAACGATGTCGAAAAGGATCATCTCCACTCTCTGGAAGGTGAAAGCGATCTTTTGGCTGCACCTGCTTCTTCTGCGAAACGCTAACCAGGTTTTCGACGAAATCTTCCGCAAATAGACATCAAATGTGAGAAAGTTTATAGACGCGGCTCGCTTTTCACACGCTTATCCCTTAATATGGATGGAAGTATACCCCAAAAAGGAGAGGATATGAAAATGGTAAACAGTGCAGCGCTCAAACCAAGTCGTGTCGTTATTGTAGGCATGGGTGCGGTGGGAACAACAACGGGATACACGCTGATGTTAAGACAGCGTTCGTCCGAGTTGGTATTTGTGGATGTGAATCATGATAAGGCTACCGGCGAAATGCTGGATATGAACCACGGACTCCCATTTACCGGAGGCGTCAAAGTATGGGCAGGCGATTACGCGGACTGCAAAGACGCAGATATCATTATTATTACTGCCGGTGCTTCCCAAAAACCAGGAGAAACTCGAATTGATCTGCTGAAGAAAAATGCAAGCATTTTCAAAGAGATCATTGAACGTATTACCGAGGTGAATTCCCATGGAATTCTGTTGATTGCTACCAACCCTGTAGATATTTTGTCCTATACTTCGTGGAAACAAAGCGGTTGGCCCGCTTCGCGTGTGATTGGTTCCGGTACGTTACTAGACAGCGCACGTTTCCGTTATCTGATTGGTAAAAACAAAGGCATTGATCCACGCAGCATTCACGCTCATATTATTGGAGAGCATGGTGATTCCGAAGTACCGGTATGGAGCCTTGCTAACGTTGCAGGAACCGACCTGGAGCTGGATGAAGAAACACAGCAGGATATCTTTGACCGGACCAAAAATGCGGCGTATGAGATTATTAATGCCAAAGGTGCTACTTCCTATGCAATTGCGCTCG
This sequence comes from Paenibacillus sp. 1A_MP2, assembly GCF_052244825.1. Lineage (NCBI taxonomy): Bacteria > Bacillati > Bacillota > Bacilli > Caryophanales > Paenibacillaceae > Paenibacillus > Paenibacillus sp. 1A_MP2. The sequence goes on from NZ_JBQQCS010000001.1 coordinate 3,949,338, forward strand.
CCTTGGACCGTATCGTGGCTGCTATTCTGGGCAACGAAGGCTCCGTACTGAACGTTTCCACATTGCTGGAAGATTATAATGGTGTATCCGATGTATATCTGGGCGTTCCATGTGTAGTTGATCGCAATGGTGTGCGTGAAATTCTGCCACTTCCATTGAATGAGACGGAGAAAGTCGCTTTCCAGGCCTCCGCGAACAAATTGAAGGAACAGATTGCCGGACTGGAATAAATCCAAATCCTGGATTTTGACTTAAGGTTGTATAACTAAAGGACCACTTGTATCTTCCTTGCGAAGATGCGAGTGGTCCTTTGGTCTTAATGGAAATATGAATTTAAGTTTACATAATGATTATTCCGTCAATAAAAAACGAGGTATTGAACTAAACATTTACACGTTAACGGAGAGGACAGAAATAACCTGAAGAAGCGGAGCGTTCGCCTTTATCCATGGATTCCCCCTTTATATAAGGGATTCAAAAAAATCTAGGGATAACAGCGATCGGAAGGTTGTTCTGTCATCGGAGTGGCAAGTGGAATTATTCTTTAGTTCAATATATATAAACGAAGCTTACCTTTTACATATCAGCCACAAACGCAGGAAGTTTGACATCCAGCAAAGCCATCGCTTGCTCCTTCTCGCGGCTGGTTACATGAGTATATACTGTAGTGGTCTGAATGGAGGAATGTCCCAGCAGCTCCTGGACCGTTCGCAGGTCTGCTCCGCGTCTAAGCATCATGGTCGCGAATGAGTGACGCAGTTTGTGACTGGAATAGTTTATACGCTGATTGGAGGCGGATTCCTGCTGAAAACGTTCAAAGGTTTCCGTCGATATGAGCTGAATACTGCGAATCGACAACCGTTTCCCTTTTTGCGAGACGAACAATGCCTCTTCCTTCGCCCGCCACGGATCCAGACGCTCCTGAAGAGCTTGGGATAACAGGTCAGCAACCGTCTCAGGCACAGGGAGTGTACGCCATTTCCGGCCCTTACCGAACACATCCAGCGTACGCCGTTCCACATTATAGTCTTTGCAATTCAAGGCATGTACCTCTCCGACCCGCAATCCCATGTATCCCATTAACAGAAAAATAGCCAGGTTTCGTGTACGGTACTTTCCCTCGACCGATTGCAAAAATCGTTCCAAACCGTTTTCGTCAAGAAAGACGGGGGCACGGTTTTGCTCGGTTTTGGACTTCTTGATCCCGAAAGCGGGGTTATTGGTCACCAATTCAAGTTCAATTAATGACTTATAAAAACAGTTCACAGCTGCGTGTTTCCGATTCCGCGTCGAATCACTCACCCCGCGTTCCCGAGCTCGGGACAAAAAGGATAACACATGAAGCTTTTTAACCTGTTCCAGTGACTTTCCATTAATAGAGACGAGAAATTCAGCAACGTCCCCTGTGTATGATTTTACCGTATGTTCCGTGTACCCTGCATCTTTCATCCATATATGAAAAGCTTCAAGCTCATCGGCGTATTGCTCCTGAATCTCTTCGGTCAACATCTGTGTTCGTCACCACACTTCTATTTATTAATCTACAATTACGACATCGATTAGTGGGGTAATCGCCTCGGGCTGTCCTTTACTACGAGTGAGTACAAATGAAGGCAACGGATTCTCATGCAGTCCATTCACAGATTCACAGATCTGAACATACAGATCCATACGCAGCGTCTCTCCTTCACACGCAACCTCGATTACAGGCCATTCTTTCTTTGAACAGGATGACCAATCAGCCAATTCGTTCACGGGCACGATGCTTAATTGTTTACTTTCGGGATGTACACGGTATATTCCCGTGGCCTGAGGTTCATCACCCAGCTTGTCTATCGAAAGTTTGGCTCTGGAATCTTCATCCGGGGCCGAAAAAATTGAATAACACCATGGCGTAACTCCCCAGACAATCGCCATTAGACCTTCTTCCAGCAAGGTGTCCGAAAGGTCGCCCTCACCGAATTGTTCAATCAGATTATGGTTTCCAGAACCGATCAGCTCTTCTACACGCTTCTCCATACGAGGCAGATCTGCGAGAATGAAGCCACCCCTTCCGTAGGAGTCAAATATATGATTCTCCCGTGTCCATACAGCTTCCGGTGCTGTACTCATCTGCGCAGCTTCGGCTGGAAACAGACAGATCGCTACGGTTACGACCTGAGCATATTTCACCATGGCTTGCTGCTCGGGCTCCAGCTGCCCCTCTGCAATACGTGGTGTTTTAATGTGCAAGGAAATTCGCAGTTCGTATTCTCCTTCTGCAAAATCAGCCCAATTCAATATGATCGGATGATCTATTCCTTCAATAGGAGCGAGTGAACATGTACTGTTTGGTCCCAAGGCAACCGTATATTGTACAAACCCCAGCTCTTCTCCATATACGATAATGGCATCTTGTCGATCCAGCGGTGTATCCATATGTTGCGCAACAACCGACACTTTGCGTCCATCCTTCAAACGACGCTGCGGATCCAGCTCTAACTGAAATACGTTCTTGTCTTCTGGGTGTGAAATGATTAGCTTTGTTTCAGCAAGCACGGATGAGCCAGCCAAAGCAAAGCCGAAATTCGAATTTCGGTGATACTGATTGATATGTAATGGTGTGTCCATGATACATCCCCTCTCCTATGTCTGATGGCATGTCACACCCCCAAATATATGTCATATTTGCCCTGACCGCAACCCTGTTTCCGCTGACAATGACAGATCTATCACGTATTAGACACCCATAGCTCTCTCTATCCATCCCTGCTTTCTTTCGTAATGCATGATCTGCTTTTACAGAAAAAGCCCCATACCACGTCGCTTTGGCGACGCAGCATGAGACTAATTTCAGCTAACTACATTTACTATAAACCCAGTTATCGATAAATTTAATAACTCATCACGATGTCTCCCACGATGTTTCTACAATGTGGCTTAAGCTATGACTTCTACTTTCTTTTTGTTATTTTGAACGTGTCCGAAATTCGCCGTGCCGGATTCAAATGACTGTGATGGCGACCGTAGGCAAAGTAGATGATTAAACCAATAATTAACCAGCCAAAGAACGTAATCCAGGTCAGAGCCGCAAGACGTGTCATGAGATACATACAGCCAACAGCGCTCAGAATAGGGATCAGTGGAACGAAAGGCACACGGAATCCTCTTTTCAGTTCCGGGTTGTTTTTACGCAGCACGATAATGCCCAGACTCACAACCGCGAACGCAAACAGTGTCCCAATGTTGGTTAACTCCGCCAAGTGGCCAAGTGAGATGAAACCCGAGAATAAAGCGACGATGATCCCAGCAACCCAAGTTCCCATAGCAGGCGTTTGGCTTTTGCCACTGACTTTGGAGAATACCGGAGACAATAGACCGTCCCGTGACATGGAATAAAGCAAACGTGTCTGACCATACATCATAACAAGTAATACAGTGGTAATCCCTGTAATGGCCCCAAGTGAAACAATCCATGACAATCCTTTCAATTGAACAAATTCAAAGGCAAAGGCAACCGGATCACTCACATTCAGCATGTGATAAGGTACAATCCCTGTCAGAATCAAAGATACAACAATGTAGAGAACGGTACAGATCGCAAGGGACGCGATAATACCGATGGGCAAGTCCCGTTGTGGACGTTTCACTTCTTCCGCGGCTGTAGAGACAGCATCGAAGCCGATATAAGCAAAAAACACTGTTGCCGCCCCTGCGGTTACCCCTGACATTCCAAACGGAAGGAACGGCTGCCAGTTATCCGGCTCGACATAGAATACACCCACACCGATAAAGATCAACACCACAATAATTTTAATCGCCACCATGATTCCATTGGCACGTGCAGCCTCTTTTACGCCTCGGGTGAGCAGGAATGTAATAATTAACGTAATCATCGCTGCGGTGATGTCAAAATAGGTTCCCTTTTCCGGATTAAATGCACTGGTGAGCGCATGTGGTAATTCCAATCCGAATCCGGACAATAACGTTTGAAAATATCCTGACCAACCACTGGCCACAGCCGCACTCGCAAATCCATATTCCAGAATAAGATCCCATCCGAGAATCCAGGCAATGACTTCACCAAAAGCGGTGTAGCTATATGTATACGCACTTCCCGAAGCAGGCACACTGGATGCAAACTCGGAGTAACACAATGCAGCGAAGGCGCAGATTATACCTGCCAGCAGAAAAGACAGTACCAGACCGGGACCTGCATATGTTGCAGCAGCAACACCTGTTAATACAAAAATTCCCGTACCGATAATCGCTCCTACCCCGAGAGTCATCAGATCTAGGGGGCCCAGTACCCTTTTCAAAATGTTGCTTTCGTTATCACCGGTGGCAATCGGCTTTTTTCTAAATAGGGAAGATCGATTCTGGTTTTGATTCATACACAGTTTCCTCTCGTATTGAAAATGATGAATGTGTCTCTTTACTTCAGATATTTTTGTTGGGTTCATCTGTTCTATGAAAAAGTCGTTTGTTCTATCTTAACGACCAACTATAAAAAACTATCGATTTCTACACTTTGTCGCGTTGCTTTGTTAAATTAAATCATAGTATATTTTGTGCGTTACAGACGAAATTTATCATGATCTGTTGGACAGGGATGAATATGAAAATCGATTTAAAATAAAACTGCGTATAATTTATATTATGCGCAGTTTTTTTAGGGTTCTTTTCTCAGTCTTATCATTGTTTGTTCGTTGTTAGATGCACTGATGCAATCGAAGGATCTTTTCGCCTTATTCCGCTGTCCTTTCCTAGCTAACTTTGCGTGGTTTACAATAAACACGCAAGTTAAAGAGCCGCATATCCCTATGCAGCCCTTCGATTGAAACGCTATCAGATCTATTACACAGATGAGAACATCTACTCTTTTCATTCCGTAAGAGAATTTCTCTTTCATTCACATGGGACACCAAACTTATGAAAATACAATTCGCTCTGCATCCGACATCCGATATTGAGATAGCAAATATTCCTTGCTTGCCAAAGCCTTTCGACGGACCTCATTCAGATCGACATGCTGCAGCTTACCTTCGCGCTTCACCAACCGACCTGCTACAAACACAGTGTCCACATTGGATGGATTGGCAAATTGAACGACGGCTCCAACCGGATCATGCACCGGGAACAGGTTAAGGTCTGTGGTTCGGATCATAATCAGATCGGCTTCTTTACCTGGAGTAAGCGTGCCAATCTTCCGCTCCAGTCCCAGAGCCTTCGCCCCGGCAGAAGTTGCAAATCTCAGAACTTGACTGGATTGCAGATTAAGCTCACCAGGCATTTCACCCTGTAGTAAAAGCTGTTCATTCCCCCTGGAACGCTCTGCTTGAAGAGCAAATTTCATCTGGGAGAACATATCCCCACCCGTTGATGTTACAACATCGACACCAAGCGTTGGCGTTCCTCCGTTTTCAAGAAAGTAACCCGTTGCCGGATACCCGTGCCCCATCATCATTTCCACTTCCGGTGTGACGGACAGTGAGGCACCGCTATCGGCCAGCATTTTATACTCATCCGTATCCATCGTATTTCCGTGTACAACGTTCAGACTCGGACTCAGTAAACCAGCTTCATACATTTTACTTATCGAACGATCTACAGATCCCCAGCTTCCAAAGCCAACATGCATCGAACATATCGCATCCAGCTCTTGGGCAAGCTGAATTTCCTTCACCGTGGTATCCCAATGGCTGAACTCCGGACCACGAATGGCAAGACCGAACGTCAGTAACTGATCCTGTGAAGAGAAATACTGTTCCTTGACCCTTCTCACATCATTCGAATAGGTTAGGTGACTCTCTCTGTTCCAGTAGGGTGTCTCACCGGGTACGCCATGAGCGAAAACCGCCCGAATACCTGCATCCTGAAGTCCGTGAATCAGTTCATCCGTGTGCTCTGTTGAATACGGCATACTCCAGTCAAGCACCGTGGTTACGCCTGCATTAAGCGCTTCCAAAGAACCCAACAAATTGGCGATATAGCCGTCTTGTGGGCGGAGTTTGCTTCCCATTGCCCCATAGTAGAGGTTTTGCAGATAGACCGGCAATGACCAGTTGGTTCCCGCTGTTTTTACGAGCGACTCCCACACATGCCGGTGTGTATCCACAAGTCCGGGAAGTATGATCATCTCCGATGCATCTATCACTTCCGCTTCCATACAACTCAGATCGGGCTGGATGGCAGTAATAAGAGAATCCTCAATTAGAACATCCGCCCTCTTATACTGCCCTACCGACGAATCCATAGACAATACACAACCGTTTTTCAGTAGATAACTTGTCCCCACAAGACACATCTCCAATCATTGTTTTTTGTTGGATATACGCTTGAATCCCGGATGTTGATCTCTGACTGACTGAATGACTAACTGAATAAGCTACTAAATTATTTTAAGTACATATACATTATATAGCAATAAATGGAAACATGCAATTTTGAATTCATAGAAATCATTTCGAATAATTCCCTGTCTACCGCAAAGTTCAGCAAATGATACATTCTGTACATATACCTTACTCTTTCTGCTGATCCACCTTCCGTTTTGCCCGAAATCTTCTAACTTTCATCAGGTTACCGCACATCTTGTCATCACAATATCTCTGGGTCCGACTACGCGTATCATCATAAAAAAACCATCGGCAGTCCGAATTATCACAGATTCGAATCCTTCCTGCATCCCCTTCAACCACTGTGACGGCAAAATCAGCTGCGACCTCAGCCATAACCTGCTGCCAATGAAATTTTACAGGAACCAGCGAAAGTTTCAGTCCTTCTTCTCCAGAGTACAGCCTTCTGGTAACCTGACCTTCTCCCATCATGGCGTTAAGCCATTCCCGGTCCTTGTCCGGTAATGGGTTTCCGGCAGATAAACGAGTTGCAAGAGCCTGCAATTCGCCTCTGAAGCTTCTCAAAGCCCTCTCTTCTTCGGAAGAAGCAGGTATAGGCGCGTTCAGTTGCCATTGTTTCAGAAATCCTTGCTGCCATTCCGTTCTGCCAAGCCTGTCCTCCGAACGATCTCCGCCACGCCAGTCATGATAATCACTGTTCACAAAATCAGTCCATAGTCTATCCATAGTACCTCCGCTAAAATGTAACTACTTAAATATAAAAAGATAGTTACATCCATTCAAGTTTGGGTTATATTAATTGTAACCACTTTTAAGCAGTTTAGCTAGTTACCATGAATTTATTTTAGGGAGGAAAAAATCAATGACTACCTCAACAACAGAACTATTGCTCATTCAGAAAGATGACACCTGGGACCAATGTAATTGGATTGTGCCTTTGTCCAAAGCGCTCGATGGGTTGACTGCCGAACAGGCAGCCTGGGTTCCATCATCCGGTGGATTAAGCATCTGGCAGTTGGTTAACCATATGTATTATTACAATTTTCGTTTGTTGAGTCGCATTCAGGGCACACCTCCCTCCGGTACACCTGCCGAAAACAATGAATCTACCTTCGGAGACTCCGGGGACCCTTCCGATACCGCTGGCTGGAGTACGCTTATGCAAAATACAACACAATTAGCCGAGCAGCTTCGTGATCAGCTCGCTTCATTAAAGGATTCCGACCTCGAAGCCCCTTACATGGATACGAATGAAAAATGGGCACATGAACTTGCCCGCTGGATACTCCACGATGCCTATCATGCAGGTCAGATTGTATTACTACGCAGACAACAAGGAAGCTGGAATATCATATTCTAAAAAAACACTTGAACTGCTAGCGCTTACAGGAATAAGATGAAATTATTAATGTTACAGCTTGTTCAATACACATATAATTGAATAGGATCTTCGGGGTAGGGTGCAATTCCCAACCGGCGGTGATGTTCTTCGGAACCAGCCCGCGACTCGCTGTTTGACTCAACTTAGGTCATTCAGCGACTGACTTGGTGTGACTCCAAGGCCGACGGTACAGTCCGGATGAGAGAAGATCAACACATTGGCATGCCTTTACGGATAGGCTTCTTTCCGTATGACATGTCAATGATTGAGCCCCGTTTATTTGGTGTATACCAAAACGGGGGCTTTTGTCGATTTTGCCAACTGAAGATTCCGTGTTCTGACGAAGGAGTCCTGAATATGGAAAAGACCCAATCTGCATCAACCGTTTACCGTAAGGAACGAAGCAATACCGGATTTTGGCTCGTCGTACTCGGAGCCGCCCTCTGGGGTGTAGATCCACTGTTTCGTATTATTTTGCTCAAAACGATGACCTCTACTCAGATTGTGCTGGTGGAACATATTATTGTTAGCCTTGTGGCGATTCCCGTCCTGTGGAAGTTCCGTGCTGATCTGAAAAATCTGCGCGCACGTCACTGGATTGCCGTAATCTTTATCTCCTGGGGAGGATCTGCTCTCGCTACGGTATTATTTACTCTTGCGCTTACACATAACGATCCCAATACCGTCTTGTTATTGCAAAAGATGCAGCCGTTATTTGCGATTGTTCTGGCTAAGTTACTCTTAAAAGAAACATTGCCACGCCGCTTCGGTGGACTATTTATTATAGCACTTGCAGGAACGTACCTGCTTACGTTCGGATTCACCCTTCCTCTTGGGAACTGGGACAACTGGGTTCATGCTGGCAGCCTGTTATCGCTGGGAGCCGCTGCATTGTGGGGCGGTTCAACGGTTATGGGGCGGCTGATGCTGGGGCAAACCCGTTATGAGACGGTTACCTCCCTTCGCTTTGTCGTCGCTTTGCCACTGCTGATCTTTATGACGTGGAACGAAGGTGCTGCCTGGACATTCCCTTCCGGTACAGGTGAGCAGGCGGCTGTGGCACTCAATATTCTAGGCCAGGCATTGCTGCCAGGGTTGCTGAGTCTTCTGTTATACTACAAAGGCCTCTCTTCTACCAAAGCTTCTGTTGCAACGCTTGCGGAACTGAGCTTCCCGATGGCTGGTGTGCTGGTAAACTGGATTGCATTCCGTACGCTAATTACATGGGAGCAACTGGTTGGGTTCATCCTCATCTGGATTGCCCTGTTCGCCATCTCCAAGCAGCAGGAACGCTCAGCGAGTCCGGCTGACGCAGCACCCAAGATTCGTACGAATTGATTGAATTTCTTACAATATAATTAGTCAAGGCACTGCACATCCATTGAGATGTACAGTGCCTTTTGTCTTTTCACTATTCCGGTGGTACGATGACATATGGAATAGTAGATCAAGTCAATTTAGAGAGGAACGATCATTATGTCTCCATCTTCATCATTTTCATATACATCCTACGATGCCATAGGTTTGGCTGAATTGGTTCGCGCCAGGGAGATATCTCCGGTCGAATTGCTGGAAGCGGCATATGCTCGCTTGGAAGAAGTGAATCCGCAGCTTAACGCAGTTATTCGTACATATGAAACACGTGCACGTCAGGAAGCGGGGATGGTTCGCCCGGGAGAACAGCCTTTTGCAGGCGTGCCTTTGCTCTTAAAAGATATATCCCAATCCATGGAGGGTGAAATTCTCACCTCGGGTTCACGTCTTCTCCGTGAGCATCGTGCACAACGGAATTCCAATTTCGTTTCCCGCCTGCGTGATGCAGGATTCATTATCATTGGTCATACCAACACGCCGGAATTCGGTCTGAAAAATATTACCGAGCCCCGTCTTCACGGCCCAAGTCGTAATCCATGGAATACCAATCACTCGCCAGGTGGTTCAAGTGGAGGTGCTGCTGCCGCAGTAGCCTCGGGTATTGTACCGCTTGCGGGAGCCAGTGATGGCGGCGGTTCAATCCGAATCCCTGCTTCATTCAGCGGATTGTTCGGACTCAAGCCTACACGTGGACGTACACCCGTAGGGCCGGGGGTCGGTCGTCAGTGGCAGGGTGCATCGATTGATTTTGCCCTATCCCGCTCTGTTCGCGACAGCGCTGCTTTACTGGATACACTGCAAGTCATTCAACCCGAGGCGGCATTTCATGCTCCCCTCTTTCCGGGAAGCTATTTGGCTGATATGAACTATCCTCATCAACGCAAACTGAAAATCGCTTACACGACAGCTTCACCTGTAGGTACACCTGTGAGTGATGAAGCCAAAGAAGCGGTATATAAGACGGTTCGCTGGCTGGAAGAACAAGGTCACGAAGTTGAAGAAAAACTGAGTCCGGTGAATGGTGTCAAACTGATGGAGAACTATTACATGATGAACAGCGGCGAAATGGCAGCGATGATTTCTTCCATGGAACGTTCAATGGGCAGAGTATTAACATCGGATGATATGGAGATCGAGTCCTGGGTTTTGGCCGAAGCCGGCAAAAAAGTATCCGCTGCCGAATTCGTACATAGTCTGGCGGAGTGGGATGTTGCCGCAGCCCAAATGTCCACCTTGTTTGAACGGTATGATTTTTATGTCACACCCGTGAATGCTTTTCCAGCACCCAAAATCGGAGAACTGACGCCTCATGATGAACAGATTCAGTATCTGATGCGCATTAGCGATTTGGACAAGAGCCAGCAGCAGCAGTTGATTTACGAGATGTTTGAACCAAGTCTCACGTACACACCGTTCACTCAGCTCGCAAATCTGACGGGTCAACCTGCCATGAGTGTTCCTGTGCATCTGACTCCTGAAGGGCTGCCCATGGGTGTACAAATTATGGCAACAAAAGGCCGTGAAGATTGGTTACTTCATCTGGCTGGCCAGCTGGAGTCATCCAAACTTTGGGTCGGAATGAAAGGTAATCCACTGTTTCCAGTATAAAATTTAGTTTTTAACATTTTTGCAATAAATTCAAGATACTCACACCCTTTAGAAGCATCGGCTACATCACTCATTAAGTGCATGAAAGTAACGTCATTTCCGCATACTGAGTTTAAAAACATCGGAGGAAATACGGATGAATTCTACGGGTTTATATAAGCAGTCCATTCATATTCCTGCCAAAACAGGCTATGCGCTTAGAGTGAAAAAAGGGTCGCGGATTCGTATAACCGATTTGGAGGGACAGCAGGTGGTTGATTTTGTCGCTTATGATGCGCAAAATATCAATAATCGGCTCGATCCCGGCGTAACACTCGATGTGCTACGCACTTACAGGATTAAACCGGGGCAATGTCTGTATTCCAACCGGTATGAACCTCTCATTTCCATTGTCGAAGAAACTGTAGGTATTCATGATTTTTTCAACTCGGCCTGTCGTCCGGAAATGTATGAGGTCTTGTATGATAAAAAAGACCATCCCAGTTGTTATCATAATCTGAATACGGCCCTGGAACCGTTCGGCATCGTCCCCCCGGATCAACATTATCCTTTCAACCTGTTTATGAATTCTGTTGTAGACGGTGAGGGGAAAATTGATGTGATTGCCCCCGAATCCAGTGCCGGAGATTATGTTGAGATGGAAGCCTTAATGGATCTGATCATCGGTTTGTCTGCTTGTCCATGCGAAGAGAGTGTGTGCAACGGTTACCATTGCACTCCTGTTCAATTAGATGTGGAATCTCCGAGCCTTTAATGCAATAACATTATAATGTACGGACAGCTTGTTCTAATTGGCTCCAAACGGGAATACGATGACTTGTACCCATATGTGTGTGACTTACGGTACAAGTCGTCTAACCCGTTAAGGAGTGAACGCGTATATGTCTGTACTGTTCAGTTATATTATTCTGGGAATTTCGCTATCAGCTCCGATTGGTCCGATTAATGCTGCTCAGCTGGATCGAGGGGCCCGCCATGGATTCATGCATGCCTGGATTTTGGGTCTCGGAGCCATGTTTGCCGATCTGGTGTACATGCTCCTGATTTATTTTGGAGTTGCCCATTTTCTGGACACGCCGTTCATGCGCTCTTTTCTTTGGTCTTTTGGCAGCTTTATTCTGGTGTATACCGGTGTGGAAACACTGTCCAAAATAAAAGACGGCATTCAGACCTCTTCTACAGCAGAAGCGAAAGTTGGAAAATCCTTTGTCTCTGGCTTCCTGATGGCCTTATCCAATCCGCTGAATATTTTATTCTGGCTCGGAATTTACGGCTCTATTCTTGCTACAACCGTGAAGCATACCGATACGGCTCATCTGCTACTATACAGCTCTGGTATATTCATAGGAATTCTTGTATGGGACGTTATCATGGCTGGCATGGCCAGTCGATTTCATAAACACAGCAACGAAGCCGTGTTGCGCTGGATCTCCATCATCTCAGGCATCTGTCTGATCGGATTTGGCCTGTACTTCGGATATGAAGCTGTACGCTCCATCTTTTTCTGACATAAAAACGACACTGGACAGTCACCCAACGCCATCCGCAGTAATACGTTAACGGTATCATGTGGAATGGAGTTGGGAATTCATGGCAGAGCTGTACAGTGCCGATGAAATAAAACCATTATTTAAAGATCTGCCCGAATGGCAGCAGGACGCTTATTCACAATTCGCCAATATGATAGCAGATGAGGGGAATACGTATCCATGTGTACCCGGACGGATGGGTTTTCTCTCCGGCCATCTGAGATACGGATTCACATGTGATCCGCGTACACAAGCTGCTGCCAAGGACATGGCAGAATTACTTAGTCAATATGGACCCGTTTCCCGGAACACGGGACAATACGCTTCCTTGGTGGTCATTTGCGAGACACCGGATGATTTGAAAAATAACACAACAGTGGAGCAGTATCAGTCGTTGTTCTGGGAAATGCTTAACCGGGTGAGCACACTCGATGAAGCTGCTTGGCCTGAACATATTTCGACGGATCCGCATGAAGCCACGTGGGAATTTTGCTTTGGCGGGGATCCTTATTTTTGTTTCTGTGCGACTCCCGCGCACGAGCTCAGAGCCAGTAGGCACTTCCCTTATCTGATGTTTGCATTTCAACCACGGTGGGTGTTTGAATCGATTAATGACAACACACCTCTTGGTCGTAAAATGAAAACCTTGATTCGTAAACGCCTGGCAGCTTATGATGCCGTTCCGGCTCACCCATCACTCATGTGGTATGGACAGCAGGATAATCTGGAATGGAAACAATATTTCCTGCCTGATGACGAGCAGACCCCTTCCAAATGCCCGTTCTTGCGCATGAAGCAAGCCATTGGCAAGTTGACGAAATAGCTGAAACAAGGCATTTCAGTAAAGCCATTCAAGAACCTATCACTTAGCAGATTGGCTATGACGCATGGAAGAGCTGTGCCCAAGAAAGATCAAAACGTTGACGGTTAAGTGGATGTTGATGATCGTGGTTTCCGTAATTTGTTCACAATGTAGGTAATTAAGGCAATCAATATAACAAGACCTATACTTGCCTGCAGACCTGTTCTGCTGGCTTTTTCCATGGCGGTCCCTGCTACTGCTGCAACAATAAGAATCATGGCGATCCACACTTTGACACGATTCCATTTCGTCGGTTTCATTTTCTTGATATACGTGATGCAAATCAGAAGCCAGGTATACATTAATACCAAGCTGCCTGCGGTAGTTATATATTCAAACAGGCTCTTAGGCATCCATAATGCCAATAGGGTAGAAAGTATTAATCCGGCCGCAGTGCATCCCAATGCATGAAGAGGCATGTTCTTTTTCCCCATGTCTTCGTAAACATCTTCGGTGCATCTCCGTCTTCACCCAGTTTAACCAACATGGACGTTATCGCATAGATTGAAGCAACCATCGTGGAGAACCCGGCTATAATCAAAATTCCGTTGAGAATATGAACCACGACCGTAAATCCAATCGATGACATCGCTTTGACGAGGGGACTCTCGTCTGGTGTTAACTTCGCGGCTGGCACCAGCAGCAGAATTAAAGCAATCGCTACAACATATAGCGCACTGACGGTTAACAGCATGACTCGGCCTGACTTGACTGCATCCTTTGGTTCCTTCAGCTTGGCTGCCATCAAACCCATGATCTCAATCCCTGCAAAAGCAAAAAAAGCATAAATAAATCCGGTCCACACCCCTTTTATTTTGTGAGGAAACCATTCATTAGTTATTTTCTGCGGGGTAATCTTCACATCTAACCATCCGAGGCAAGCCGCTGCCGCAATCACAATAAAAGCAACCGTTGCAGCCAGCTTGATCACTGCGAGCACATTCTCGGTTTGGGTTAACCCTTTGGCTCCCAATGCGGCGATGAACAATCCAATGCATGCATATACCGCTACAAACGCCCATAATGGAAACTTGGGAAACCAAAATTGAGAGAACAACCCGAGTGCCGTTAATGAACTCCCCATAATTAGCATTTCGGAAGACCAATACATCCAGCCGCTACCGAAACCGGCCCATGGCCCGAAGGCTTCTCCGGCATAGGTTCGAAAAGCCCCTTCCTTCGGATCTTCTGCCGTCATTTGAGCCAATGCACCAAATACAAAGTAAGTCCCGGCAGCAGCCAGCACCAAAAGGATAAGCACCGATAAACCGGCCCAATGAATAGCGAGACTTGTCCCAAGGAAAAAACCCGTTCCCAGCGTACATCCCGCTCCAAATAATGAAAGACTAATCCAGCTCAGTTTCTCTCCTTCTTTTCGATGCACGTGACTTTTCATATGTATCCTCCTTCGTGCGTTCACCATTACGATTTACATATGATGGAGGTTTTATGTCATTTTGGGAAAAAGAAATGAAAGTGATTGCAATTAGTTTACATAACAATAATTTCGTCAACTTATTTAAGCGTCTGAAATTAAGGAAAACCCTTCAAACTGAAAAAACAGCTTGAAGGGTTTTAATGTTAGTTCCTTAGAACAGACTTTCGTTGATTATGGTGAATCTATTTTTTTGCCCAACAACTGCTGCAGCTCCTCCAGCCCTAACTTGGCTTCCGGGTTAAACTCTTCACTTTTTACATATTGTGCTAGGCTGTAAAGTAATTGCCGCCCTTCCGCCTTGTTAATCAATTCATCATAATTTAGCGCCCCAACCAGCAGCTTCCCTTTCCAACCTGGCATTCAAACAGCAGACCCAGCTTATGATTACGTTCAAAATTATCGATGGTTTGAACGAAAGGCTGAACATTCGTGGATACCTCATCCAGAATTAAAGATCGTGAGTTCATGACGATATGCCACCACGGGTAAGTGGAATGGGTCTCACTTGGAAAGTGCTTCAATGCCGGGTGCGAATTATCAATAAGCAAGCCTAGCGTACCGACAGGAACGGGCTTGTTCATGCTTTCCGAGATGGATCGGAACATCGGATAACACCAGAAATCGGTACAATATGTACCTTCGGCTGAACTATCGTTATGTTCCAGTGTTGGAAGCAGCAGCACGCTCTCGCCTTTTTTCAGTAAATTAATAACTTCATCGGACAATTCCTTATAAATAGGCTCATGTTCCATAGCTGTCACATCATGATCAGGATATACCCAAAGATCATATTGTTTCCGGATATCGGTACCTGGAATATACAGGGATAGAACGATGGACGTCATCTTTTTCACAGCAGGGAGCTTGAGCTTTATTGGGCTTATCTCAAACCAAGTTTCTCCAGCAATAAAGGGGATCTCTTCTGTTCCTGATGTAATCAGATGATCCGAATCACGCATCTCCCACTCCACGGTATGACCTTTCAATGATTGTGATCGGAAGTACCTTAATTGAATGTGGGCATCAAAATCTTCTCCCGAAGTGTAGTTATATTTCTCGAATCGAGCCAGAAGTACGGCATCGGAGCAAAATGTTCTCCACTCCTCGGGAGTAACCAATCCTTTGGAATCCATGAAGGCATCCAAAATGCCTACCAGTGCTGTCCCCTGTCCACTGAAGTCCTGAAGATCAAGCAATTGAAATCCTGCCAGATGTTTGGATCGAAATGCCGCTTCAAGCTCTTCCTTATAACAGGCTACAGCAAGCTTGCCAGAGCTTTGGAAAAATGGTTCAGCCAGATGTGCCATTCCTTTGGCTTGCAATCGCTCACGAAACACCTCGAAGTTTTTTGCCTTCAGCGACCCGGTGTACTTCTCGATCTCTTCGTAGTTGGGGTACATGGCATATTGTCCAATTTCATGGGATATGACGGGTAGATGTGGAATAAGCTGTTGTTCAGCCGAAGCGGCTTTCACGGTCTTGGCTTCCGTACCATATTGAATCTGAATTTCCGATTCAGCTGCTTGAATTCCCTCTTTTTCCGAAACCATCCCATCCGGCAAGATCATGTCGTCGTAGTCCTTTAGGGTACCAGGCACATCCGTTTGCACATGACCCAACGGGGCATCACACATGGCATAGGACCCGCGGAAAAGTCTATCTTTGGAGAATCGTACGCCACAGTAAAAGTCTTCTTCCTCCAGAATAAGCGGAGTGAACTGAAAATTGTTTGAACCCTGGGTGTACAGATGGCGTGGATCAAATGCTTTATACGCTTTTAGAATGGCATTAAGTCTTTCTTTACTGCCCCAAAGTTCATTACCGAGTGACATCATTACAAAAGAAGGATGATTCCCATACGCCTTCAGCATGGCGAAGCCTTCACGAATAAGATAGTCCTGTTCAGCCTGATTATGCTGTGGATCAAGTTCATCCGTAATCGTACCCCAGAATGGAAGCTCAGGCTCCATGTAGATACCAAGCATATCTGCCGCAGTGAACGCTGCCTCCGGCGGACAACAGGTATGGAAACGATAATGATTTATGCCATATGATTTGGAAATGCTCAGGATTCGTAGCCACTCTTCCACATCGGTTGGCGCGTAACCCGTAAGCGGAAATAGGAGACCATCATGTTTTCCACGAAGAAAGGTCTTTCGGCCGTTAATGGTAAAAGCATCTCCCCTGGCTTCAAAATCTCGTAGTCCTGTTATGATTTCAGTTGTATCCAGCACATCTCCTTGTTCCCCTAACAGAGTGAGGGTCAGCACATAGAGATTGGGGTCCGAATCACTCCAGAGCAATGCGTCGTCACCCATCTTGTAGAGCACATTAACCTCGTTCTGGTTGCATGGATAGGTTTGCTCAATCACCACATGCTTTCTGTCGGAAGGCACATATCCATGAGTCTCTTTTAAAAGGGGATTGAAGGTTTGTGCAGTAACGGACAGTACCGTACCTGGTATGGATTGAGACAATGTACTTGTGATTCTGAATGTTCGCTCTTTAGCATTAGGATAGATCTGTACCTCACCCATGTGCAGCTCGTGGTATAAATGAAGCTCCAGCTTTCCGGTAATTCCGTTCCAGTTGGTTTGAGTATCGACGGATGTAAGATGACCGCCTTTCGTCGGATAGTCCGTATTATCGACCCGGATGGTGAGGGTGTGTTTCCCCTCGGAAAGCCCTTCAAACAAGCTATACACATGAGGGGTGTTGAGACTATCCTGTGCTCCATACTCTCCAGCATCAACCCACAACTTGGTTATACGCGTGCGTTCCAGATACAAATCGCATTTCTTTCCAGCAAGCGCTGCGGGGATATCAATCTCCCGTTTCAGCCAAATCCAGCCTTCATAGGAATATTCATCGGTCAAAGACCCGATGTGAGCCGCATCACTCTTTCTTCCTTTGCGTGCATGAGAGGTCGTATTCGGCAGTGTTATGGTGTCGCCAAATGGGCCTTGAACGCCTTGTTTATGTTCATCCAGTTGAAGCTCCCAGCTTCCCTGCAAGTTAATTCTGGTTAACATGATTTCAACTCCTCTATGAATTGATGTATGTAATCTTTACTTCTGTCTCTATGTTTCAATAAATAGAAGTCCCAAAATTAATAGTACGTATTCCTATTATATAACTGTAATCTTAGTCCACCCATATAATAATAATTATGCTGAGTATAACAATACGGAAATAATTCAAAGAAAGTTGCTAACCAAATTTCACCTCTACAATGACTTAGAAATGAAAAAAAGTCGCCAGAAAGGCGACTCGTGAATCTTTATTGGATTACCTCCGTCAATGTCGACATGTTTATTCCGATGTATGGGAGTTCCATTCCTCATACAAATCCGCTGCCAATGCCTGCACGAAAGGCGACCAATCGCCTGTCGTGTACAGATGAAGTCGATGCATACCTCGTGTACATGCCGTATAAAGAAGCTTGCGTTCATTTTCTTGACCATACATCTCAGACGAAGCATCGTAGATCAAGACTGCATCGAACTCAACACCCTTGGCGAGATAAACAGGAATGACCATTACGCCTTTTTCGAAGTTGAACGTCTCTTTAGTAATGAGCTGCAAATCTTCACCTCCTTGAATCCGTAACGATTCATGGGCCTTCTGGCTTTCGGCGGCAGTCTTCGTAATGACGGCAATGGAATCAAAGCCCTCTGCCTTTAGAGCAGCGATATTTGCCACCATTTGTGCAATTAGGTCATCTTTGTCGTTGAGATTCGTCAACAGTGGCTTCTGGCCTTTTCTTTCAAATGGTACAATTTCATCTCCGTCTAGAAGCATCACTCTTGTAAATTCAACGATTTCTCTGGTTGAGCGATAACTGCGTACAAGGGAGATCAGATTGGTTTCGGCTTCGCCAAAGAGGCGGATCAGGGGTGAATCGGCTGCGGCCAAATTTGTAGCCTGTGTGAAGATCGCTTGCCTGAAATCGCCAAGCACCGTCATACGGGCACGTGGAAACAGCTTTTTGAGATATTCATATTGAAACGATGAATAATCCTGACCCTCATCAACGAAGACATACCGAATTTCCGTGTTTGTCCGGATGCCTTCAATCATTTCTTTTACATACAAATAGGGAGTCGCATCCTCATGAAACAACTCGTTCCGGAGCATGCTTTCCCTCGTTTGCTTGCATATCTCAGGCCACAGCGTGGGGGTAACAGCCCCATTTGTTTTCTCCCGATAAGCAGCTTCGTCTACAAACAATTGTTCATATATACCTTTGACATCTACAAATGAGAATTTCCTCACACTTTTCCTTAGCGGTTTAAAGCTTTCTTTCACGATCTTCCGGCGGAGCATATCTTCTTCCTTCCCGGCAAAGCCAAAGTCCCCTTCATCTTGCCGGCGCGTCTTGCTCATTATCTCACGAACTTTAGCATATTGCTCCGCAACGTCGAATACTTCCCTATCCTTATGCAGCACTCCGAACACTTCTGCATATTGCTCGGTGTCGAGATAATTCATTTCTTCCTGTACCCAAGCCGCCTCCAGTTCCATGCGTTCCAACATAGTCAGTTCATTTTGCAACCATTCCTGCAAGAGAACGACACGATTGGACAGCGGCAAGGAAAGATCATAACCGTAAAATTTTGCTCTGATCTGCTCTGCGGTAATCAAATCGTGGTCCCGAAACCGAATACTTTTGAATTGCATGCCTTCCCGACCCAGCCATATTCCATAGTTCTGCAAAGCGTGCAGGAAAGCATCGGAAGCTTTATACTCAATTCCCTGAAGACGAGCTTCATACCCTGGCGTTCCTTTTGCAGACAGTACATACTCAATCTGATCAAAGGCATCCTCTGGCCGTAACGAAGATCCTAGCCAATAGTCGAGATACTCTTGAAACGTGGTCTGCTGCATATTCTCTTCACCGAGCTCCGGAAGGACGGTGGAGATATAACTCGCAAACATCGGATTCGGTGAGAAAAGAACAATCTGATCAGCACTGATCGTCTGACGGTGTTTGTACAGCAAGTACGCTACCCGCTGCAGGGCTGCGGAAGTTTTACCGCTGCCGGCCGCCCCCTGTACGATAAGCATCCGGCTTTTATCATCACGAATGATGGCATTTTGTTCCTTCTGGATGGTTGCGACGATACTCTTCATTTGCGAGTCGGCTCCTTTGCCAAGCACCTGCTGCAGCAAGTCGTCTCCAATTGTTTCACTCGCATCAAACATGTTCCGAATCTGGCCGTATTGAATTTGAAATTGCCGTTTGAGCTCCATCGTTCCGTCGATTCGTCCGATCGGCGTCATATAAGACGCCAGACCTGGGGAGGAGTCATAATACATGCTCGCAATCGGCGTACGCCAGTCATAGATCAGAAAGCTCAAGCCGTCTTCGTCGACGAAAGAGGATACCCCGATATAGATCTGCTCGCTGATGCCAAGACCCTTCTCCTGGAAGTCGATTCGTCCGAAATAAGGAGACGGGAGCAGACGTTTCATGCTATTCCATTGCTGCGTCAACCGCTTGTGACCTCTTTCCCGCTCGGCCAATACCGCTGACTGCTGGTTAATCGTGTAAAAGGTCTCTTCGAAATCTTCATGAGTGCTTGTGTTAATCGTAACTTCTTCCCAAAACCGCTTGCGGATGTCCGAAGCCTGATCGTGCATTCCCGCAACCTCAGGCTCCAATTCGGTAATTCTCGCCTGAAGTTTCTCTCTTACCCATTCCAACCGTTCCTGTTCCAATCGCCAATCCTTCGTTTCCATCTCTCCCAACACACTCCTTCCTTTTTTTGGGATAAAAAGAAGCATTGACAAATCAAAGTTCCAGATGTACAATTAAATTAGGAATTAAAATGTATACACCTTTTATGTTGAATTGTCGATGACGCTAATGATTATATCATAGCGTTATTTCTTGTTCAATTTTATTTTTGTATCCCTGCCAGTTGGAAACAAAAAAGGCAAGCGATCGCTTATGATCGCTTGCCCTTTTGTCTTTTATTGGGCCGAAGATTACTGGTCTTCATTGCGCTGCAGAAACAATGAAGCTAGAGCTGATAGTCCGCTAATTACGCCGCATGCCAGGAAAGCAGCATGATATCCGGCCAGCTGTGAAGCTGCAGTTATATCACCTTGATTCGTTTGTCCCCTGCGGCTATATGCGTCACCGTTACAAGTACCGCAATTTCGAGCGCGCCGCCGAGCTGGCGGGCTGTGTTTTGAAGTCCTGCGGCGATGCCGGAGTCTTGCGATGGAATGCCTGCAAGTACGGCATGAGTAGCTGTCATCAACATCAACCCCAAGCCACCACAAATGAGCAAGCTCGGAAGAAGTAATTGAGTAGCGTAGTTCGGATGCATTGGCAGCCCATTTAACCAGATGAATCCAGCCGCAGCCAGAAGACCACCGAAGAATGGAAGCTTATGAAAGCCTGCATCTTCCAAACGCCGGGAAAGAATCGCAACAAGAGAAATAAAATTGCCCCTGGAATATTTCCAAGGGCATTTCGTAACAAGCTGAGCACTGCTGGAACGCAGTGTGGCACTATGTAGCATCTTTATTTAATCGGAATCCAGATTTGCGGAGGGTGACCCGGACCTGGATATACTTCTAGTTCGGGTATGCCCGCATGCTCATATGGATTCGAAGGGAACCATTCGGAAATAATTTGTTTCCATAGGCTCTGCATGCTCTCGGGCATCGGTCCTTGCACTTCAAATACACTCCATTTGCAAGAAGGGATCGTGAATGAGGCTAGCCCTTCCGGCACTTTACCATCATAGGCTGTAGCAATCCAGTATTCCATTTGTTTCTCCTGGATTTCGCTCTGATCCACACAGATACCAAGTAATCCTTTGATCCCATCATTGTTCAATTCAAATAAACGATCTTCCATACCACTCGTATAGGCTTCTTGCCACATCTGCCCGATTCCTCGTAAATGTTCACCCTCTACATAGGAGAAAGTTTGCTTTATTCCAACTAACGTCATTCCGGGATGTTCAACAATTTTGTAATTCATGGGCTCTGCTCCTTTCAGAATGACTTGAATAACCAGACGATTATACGCTTTGACGGAGGTACTATTTTTACGTGCTTCACTAGGTGAAATTCCATGTAGTCTCCGAAAAGCTTTGGAAAAAGATTCAGGAGTGTCATAGCCATATTTGTACGCCAGATCAATGATTTTTTGATCGGTCAACAGAAGATCATTTGCTGCCAAAGTCAATCGTCTCCGCTTTATATATTCGCCGACAGTAACATCCGTTAACAACGCAAACGTACGTTGAAAATGAAAAGGAGAGATATGCGCTTGAGCCGATATCTGCTCGATAGTTATATTTTCCAATAAGTGATCTTCCATGTATTGAATAGCTTGTTGTAATGATTCGATCCAGTTCATACGGTTAATCACTCCTTAATTTCAATAATAGACGAAGGGGTATCCACGATCCTGTCAGGATGTGCTTTGTTTTGTCCGGTAAGGGTCTGTGGATGAGAAGAACTTCACTTTATTATAACTTTATGGAGATTCCTTTTGGAAACTATGGTGGAGATCTGAAATTCAGGACAAAAAACAAACAAAGAAAGCCGCTGTTTTAGCGACTTTCCATTGAAGTTGATAGATAAATTTAAACATTCTGATGAGTTCTGTACAATCGTGTTCTGAGCAATGGTAACTATCAACGTTGCCCCTGCACGAATTGCTAAATAGTTTTGAAGCTTCTTGGGTACAAACCTTACTTCACCGAAAGAAGGCTGTCCGAGATAAACTTCAGCTGGCCTTCCAGTGATACAGGGTCGTTGTATGTGTCGGATGTCGGATCAAGCTGGAACACATTACCTGCCTTGACTGCAGGTAGATTTTTCCACAGAGCATTATCGTAAACAATCTGCGGATCGCTTGTATCTCCCGACCACGGGCTGGTGAAGATGATGTCACCGGCATAATCCGTCAGCACTTCCATCGAAATGGAGGCCCAACCTGTACCACTGTCAATCGCCTCTGTCTGAGCTTTGGCTGGGGCTTTAAGGCCAAATTCACTATAGATGATCTCGCCGCCACGACCGAAATTATGGCCGAAAACATACAGTCCCTTGGTGTATGGATTCAAGATCGAGACTGTGCGGTCGCCTACGACCTCCTGCACCTTCGGCTTCAGCTCGTTAATCTGTGCTTCCCATTTCGTGATCCAGTCTTTCGCCGCATCTTCTCTATTCGTCAGCTTACCCAGTTCAAGCATGAGGTCTTTATAGTTGCGCTCACCATACTTGATCTGTACTACAGGTGCAATTTGTGACAACTGATCAATTCCCTCTGCACCTGTATAAACAATGATCAAGTCAGGCTTTAAGCTGACCAGTTGCTCGGCTGTTGGCTTCTCACCCAGATCTGTTGCACCTTCATTAGTCAGCTGATCCTTAATGTACTTGTTGTCCATCGCACCTGACAGCGCCCCGACTACCGGAGCGTCCAGAGCAACAAAGTATCCTGTCGAAAATGCAGTTAGATCAATAATTCGCTTGGGGTTTTTAGGAACTTGTACTTCTCCTGCATCCGATTGATACGCAATGGTTTCTCCTGATTCATCAGCTGACGCTGCATCAGTCGTTGTACCTGTCTCCCCAACTGCATTTGTGCTGGTCTCAGTCGCCTTATCCGTCGTTGCAGACTGGCTGCACGCACTCACTATGAGAAGGGCCATCAGTGCAAGCACAAGAAATATCGAATTAGTTCGTTTCAGCAAAATAACCCATCCTCTTCATTGATATTGATAATCGTTATCAACGATATCATGATACGGATGGTTTGACAAGATTATTTTACTAGGAACGCACCTCCTTTAACTATTGCTTTGCTTGCCTGTAATTACCACAATAACCGAGGTTCACTTCGTCAAGCTTCCCTTTATTTCATTCCAAATTGGATTATCTGCCTTACTGCGGGCAGGCAGCGCCCCTTTTTCAATCGCATCCCAATACTTCCAGTTCGGCTTCTCACTGCCTAATTCATAGTCCATCCCGTCCCACGTATCTTCACGAAATGCGTAGAAAGCCCAATGCCATCCATACTCATTAAAGATAGAAATCAGATCTGCCATGTAGCGATCTGCACATTGAACCATTCGGTTCGTTCCGAATTCCGAAGCGATAATACGGTTCGCAGGTACGTCATGATCTGATGCCCACTTGGCAACTGGCTCGACAAATTGTTTGAGAGCCTGGCGGTTAAACTCTTTTTCCGTCTGGTCATTCCCGACCTTTACATTCCCCGGATAAGAGTACGTAAATCCTTTTTTCTTGTTTTGGCTTGTCATTTCATAAGGCTCGTACATATGAAAAGCATACAGCACGTTAGGATCATCAATCGGCTTCAAATACGCAAAGGCCCAAGGCGTTGCATAGAGTCCTGAATCTACAATAATGGGGGTCGTCTGGTCGACCGTTCGGATTTCTTTTACGATTGTGTCATAGAGTGAATTCAGATCCGCTGCGGTATGTTCCACTTTGGTATACCACTCCAAATAATCCTGTGTCCAGAAGTCGTGGAAGCCCGTTGCCGTTTCCGGATGAGGCTCATTAATCAGGTTATAGCCGATGACGGCAGGATGATTTTTCAATCGTGTCGCAAGATCCTTCCAGAACTGAGCAGCTTGCTTGTGATATTCAACATCATTCCAGATCCGATCATCATTTTTGGCTCCATTGAACTGCCGCCAACGGTCTCCCGGCAAACTAAGCACTGTAACCACAACCTTCATCCCTTTAGCCTCGGCGGCATCCAGATCCGCTTTGAGTCGGGCAAAATCCGCTTCCACGATACCTTCGTACTTATCCGAGCTCCCGATCAAAAAATCTGCATTCATATGTTTATCCGGCTGATCGTTAAACAAAAAATCCCGATCTTTGCTCCACTTATCCGGCGCGAGCCGGACGAACGCTATGCCTTCATCCTTGGCCGCTTCATAGTTTTCCGGAAGAGACGTGGAATTCATAAAATTTGTCCCTTTCCGCTGTTCATTCCAATAGCTCATTTTCTCTGAAGGAACTGCTGCCTTCTCCTCCTGATGACTGTTCATCCCTGAAACCTCCAATGGTTTTGGAGAGGCTGTATTGGAACTGCAACCAGCCAATGCAAGCATAATGACAGCCGAGAGTAAAACATTTTTTCCGATTGGCCAACTCGATTTCGTTGATATTTTCTTCATAATCAATCACCTCGATAGCCATCTTACCCGTTGTCTGTTACGCCAATATGACAAAAAACGCTCTGTTAACCAATCGGTGTCCCATCGGGGAGTTCGATATCTGGTTTTAATAGAACAACATCACCTTTTTGGGTATTCCTCCCAGAACCAATACTTCTGAATTGAAACCGGCGATTCGACGAGGCACGGATTTTGCCCAAAAATAGACAGCCATTCCAACCGCTATTACTTAAAACCAACATTAAGTCCATATACCGGATGAGGTACATAATGCTCTTCCAGACATGCAATTTCTTCAGAAGTTAACGTAATCGCCAGAGCTTCAGCAGCATTTTCGAGATGGGATATCTTCGTAGCGCCAATAATCGGAGCTGTAACCGGATCCTTGTGCAGCAACCAGGCAAGCGCGATTTGGACCCGGGGAACGCCGCGTTTTTCTGCGATATGTGCAACCTGCTCAACCACCAACTGATCGGTACTGGCTGTTGCATCGTATTTTGCTTTTTGCACCTGATCCGTCTCAGAACGTTTTGTCGTTTCCTCCCAATCTCTGGTCAGTCGACCAGAAGCAAGCGGACTATATGGAATCACACCAATTTTCTCTTCCTGACAAAGAGGCATCATTTCCCTTTCCTCTTCACGGTAGATCAGGTTATAGTGGTTTTGCATCGATACAAATCGGGTCCATCCATTTTTCTCAGCGACATATAAAGCCTTTTGGAATTGCCATGCGGACATGGCAGAAGCGCCAATATATCTTGCCTTCCCTGCTTTCACCACATCATGTAATGCTTCCATAGTCTCTTCGATCGGGGTATGGTTGTCCCAACGGTGAATTTGATACAGATCCACATAATCGGTTCCCAGTCTCTTGAGGCTCTTGTCGATCTCACTCATAATTGCTTTTCGAGAAAGTCCAGCGCCATTCGGACCATCATGCATGCGGGAAAACACTTTTGTCGCAAGGACAATTTCATCCCGATTTGCATAGTCCTTGAGAGCCCGCCCCAGGATCTCCTCACTTGTTCCACCTGCATATACATTTGCTGTATCAAAGAAATTAATGCCGATCTCCAAGGCTTTTTGAATAACGGGACGACTATCCTCCTCATCCAATACCCATTGATGAAATCCACGCCCTGGTTCACCAAAACCCATGCAGCCAAGACAAAGCCGAGATACATCCATACCTGTATTTCCTAATTTAACATATTCCATTAGTTAATCCTCTCCTCAGTCTTTTTGGTTGCTACAACGTCGTACCCATGAGTCAAGAATAACAAGAAAAGAGATACGTTTCTTTGCTATTAAGTTCATCTGATTTGTTTATTTAGCCCATTTGTCTCTATAGATAAACAAAAAAGCGCTTCACGACATTTTATCGCGAAGCGCTTTACACAAGAACGTTATATAACGATAACTATCTTTTCTAAAGGGTGAAGAGGTCCAGATGAGCTTATTTTATCTTTTCCTCACTGTGCTTGCATTGCAGCCTATACTCCGACGGTGGAAGCCCGAACTGAAGTTTGAATACTTTGGAAAAATGGGCAACGTTTTCGAAACCTGTTGAAAAACAGACATCCGTGACAGACAGAGACGTCTCTGCCAGCAGTTTTTTGGCTTTATCCAGTCTCTGATTACGAATATATTTCAGAGGAGAAGTATGGTATACAGCCTGAAAGTCCCTTTTGAAGGTAGACAGGCTTCTGCCGGACAAATAAGCCAGATCACTTATGGATATGGGATTGGTGATATTCTCCTCTATCATTTTGCCGAAGTTACTGTTTTTATCATGATTCTGCTGCAGGAGTTGCTGTAAGAAATGCTCATTGGCATTCGCCAGATGAAACAGGAGTTCCATGAATTTGATCCGTACCAGCCCGTCATTTACCTCTTCCGGTGTTTCAAAATAGGGTTTCAATGACGTTATATAAGAGCGAGTGAGCTCATTGACCGGAATAACGGATACTGGAATAAACTCATTTACGATCTCTGTCGGTTTGAAACCAGAGAACTGAACAAATTCCTCAAGCATATTTTCGTTCAGGAAAAACATCATGTAGTCCAGCATGAATTCAGAGCCGAGTTCTCCCGACTTTATGTAATCAATTCGAATGGATTTATGAAGAAAAACCATTTCATTACTGCGCACGGTGTATTCCTGATCCTTGAATCGAACCGTGTACACGCCAGATATGACGAACAGCAACATGTGTTCTTTCAGAAAATAGGAACCTGTTGTCCCTTGTGTGTGCAAACAAAATTTAATGACGGATAACCCGTTCTGCTTTAAACTTCCTTGCTTGTCTGGTGCACGTTCCAGCTCTTGTGGTGCCTTGATTACTTTTTTGCTTCTCACGGACATGAGCAGACCCGCCTTTTTAGCTTTTCATTATAGAATAACAGGAAACAGAGTCACGTTCGACACACTGTATATTGACCTTATAAATCGATTCTACAGCCTCACCTTTTAACATTTGAAATAATACGTGTCCGGCAAGGGAACCGGCATCTGTTTTGGGTTGTCGAAAAGTGGTAAGCGGTGGATTCAGGTATTCGGATAAATGTATGTTGTCAAAACCGATGATGGATAGATCTTCGGGTATGGAGACCTGATTTTCTTTAAATGCCTCCAAGCCTCCAATGGCCATTTCATCATTCGCAAAAAAGACCGCGGTTGGAAGTTCTCCTTCCATTAACATCTTGGCTGCGTTGTAGCCGCCTGTTTTTATAAATTGTCCACCTAATCTCCAATTCTTATTCTCTTCCATTCCTGCTTCATGCATAGCTCTCAAATAACCCTGATATCGCATTAAATTGCACTCCGAACTTAAAGGTCCGCTGATATACGCTATTGCACGGTGCCCTTTATCCAGCAGGAAACGGGTTGCCATATAACCACCCTGCTCATCATCCATCAGAACATTTACTATATGCTCACTGTGCAGTTCACGATCCATCACAACAATAGGAAACTCCGTGTCAGCAGCCTGCAGCAACAATTCATCTTCAATATTTTCAGCGATTATAATTACGCCGTCCAGCCTTCTCTCCCTGATGAAGCGTGCGGCTGTCGATCGCTCTCCACCTAAAGAACTGCATACGATCAGGTCATATCCCTGACTTATGGCGACGGATTCAATCGCACTGACCAATTCAGAAAAATAGGGGACGGACATATCATGAACAATAATACCGATGGTTTGTGTCTTTTTTCGCTTTAATTCGGATGCGGCTCCATGCTTGATATAATTAAGCTCATTTGCCGCTGCAAGTACTTTCTGTCTTGTGTGCTCACTTACATATTTCTTGCCGTTAAGTACACAGGATACGGTTGAACTTGCGACACCCGCTAACCTTGCTACATCTTTAATCGTTATCATTAAATACTCCCCAAGAAGACTGTTATTGGTTCACTGGTAAATGCATTTTATCTCATTCACCGCATTTTAACACGTCATCTTGGGAAATGCACAAAAAGATACAATCGATCAAAAATTTCAAGGATATATTATAGATCAGGTCCAAATACAAGATTTGCGGATTGTTTGGCTTGTTCAATAACCTCCATCACCTTCTCACTATGCTTAAGCATAGTGGTAACCTTCTCCAGATCTTGCTCACGGATTATACGCTCGAATTCAATCGCCTTCGATTACGTATTAAACGTGATTTACTCCTGTATTTTTCAAATCGACTACACCAAAAACATGCAAATGACTGCAAATTCGTTGGAGAATTTCCATTTGGAAGAGTGATCCGCATTCATGTAATACGCCTGCGTTGCATCATAATGCTTCTGGGAGATGGGAGATATCGCCCTCCCCTCACTTGTCCGCAACCGATTGGTTTATGCGACGGCCGAAAAGGCCAGTGTTGATTGAGAAGAATGCCAAATACACCCCTCAGAATTTCATCGGTATCCTGACGGTTTATCCAATGTCTATTCTAAGGGGTGCATTTCACTGATCTTAAAAAGGGTTTTAATTTGACGTTTTAGAGTACTTTTTCTAGGAAGCTGATCGTGCGCTCATTCTTCGGATTTCCGAATATCTCTTCGGGAGTCCCTTGTTCTACGATAAATCCACCGTCCATGAAGATAACCCGATCCGCAACTTCACGGGCAAACCCCATCTCATGGGTGACGATCATCATCGTCATGCCTTCGCTCGCAAGGTCTTTCATTACACCGAGTACTTCGCCTACCATTTCGGGGTCAAGCGCCGATGTTGGTTCGTCGAATAACATAACATCCGGGTTCATGGCAAGCGCTCGTGCGATAGCTACACGTTGTTTCTGTCCGCCTGATAGTTGATTTGGATAGCTGTCTGCTTTATCCGACAAACCAACACGATCAAGCAAACGAAGTGCGGTATCGCGGGCTTCTTTTTCATTTAAGATCCCCAGTTCTCTGGGTGCAAACATAATATTTTTAAGCACGCTGAAATGAGGAAACAGGTTAAAATGCTGAAATACCATGCCAATATTCTCCCGTGCTTTGTTAATGTTCGTTTTGGGATCATTCAGATCCCGATCATCCACAATAACCCGTCCAGCCGTAATCTCATCTAATTGGTTAATGCAACGCAAAAACGTACTTTTACCCGAACCTGAAGGTCCGATGACACAGACAACCTCACCCTCGAGGACGGACATATCAATTCCCTTTAGAACCTGATTCGAACCGAAACTTTTCTTTAATCCTTCAACCATAATTTTACCCACGACGAACCTTCACCTCCAGATAATCAGCGATTTTAGTCAATGTGATAATGACAATCAGGTACATGACCGCAACAGTCAACCAAATGTCAAAAGAGGCGAACGTTCTTGCGATGACAATTTTACCGGATTGCGTCAACTCCACAAGGCCAATGACGGATAAGATCGACGTATCTTTCAGTGTAATGACCATCTGATTAATAAATGAAGGGATCATAACCCGTATGGCTTGAGGAATTACGATCTTTATCATTGCTTTACGATAAGGAAGACCCAGTGAACGGGCGGCTTCCATCTGTCCACGGTCAATCGATTGAATCCCGCCACGAATAATTTCGGTTACATATGCCCCTGCGTTCAGACTTAGTGTAAGAATGGCGGCCAGAAACAGCGGCATCGTAAAGCCCATAGCCTGCGGAATTCCGAAATAGATAAAGAACGCGAGGACAATCAATGGTATCCCGCGGAAAATATCCACAAATACGGTTGCAACACCACGAAGGAATTTATTTTGCCCCACTTTCATAAAGCCAAATATCAAGCCGATGATAAAGGCAAAAAACAGAGATACAATCGTATATAAGAGTGTGTTTCCCAAACCTTTGAACAGCGAAGGAAGCGATTTCTGAATCAATTCCCAACGACTTTGGGTTGCCACTAGGGAATTTTCACCAAGGTACTTCTCTTTAATACGTTCATACTCACCGCTTACCTTAATATTCGTCAAACCCTCGTTAAACATCTTAAGTAGTTCCTGATTCTTACCCTTACTTACCGCAAATCCGTAGGAAGCCCCATCTTCTCTATCAGTAACGATTTTCAAACCGTTATTCTGATTTACCCCAAATCTTAAAACAGGTTCATCTTCAAAACATGCAACCGAATTACCGGTTTTCACATCATCATACATCTGCGAAGAATCATCAAACGGAACGATGGTAAAGCCATATTTAGAGGAAATGGATTCAGCAAAGCTGTACCCTTCTGTGCCCGTTTTCACAGCGACCTTTTTACCGCGAAGATCTTCGTAGCTTTTTACAGTATCATTATTGGCACTTATCCCCATCACTACGCCTGATTGATAATAAGGCTCTGAGAAATCAAACTTTTGTTTACGTTCATCCGTAATACTCATTCCCGCGATGACGCCATCTACCTGATTGGACTCAAGCGCTTGCACTGCTGCATTAAATCCCAGGGCTTTGATTTCATAGTTGAAATTCTGGTCTTTGGCGATGGCATCCAGCAAATCCATATCAATGCCTACATAATCCCCATTTTCATCTTGATATTCAAACGGTGCAAATGTAATGTCCGTGCCGATCACATACGTTTTTCCTGAATTGGAGTTTGCATTGGCATCCCCCGACCATCCGGATAACCCCGCTACTAGGAGCAGAATTAGTGATAGTACAAAAAATGAGACCTTGGTTTTTTTCATATGTCCTCCTCATCTCGGTGTTCTCCGAATTCTGATCATTTTCTTGTCGTTCATGTTACTCTCGTACATTTTCAGGTGTCTTCACACATTATATTGTTATTATTTGCAGGATATTAACAAATTAACAATCAATGCTTTCCCTTACATTCTTCACTTTCCTCCGCAACGTTATATTTTACATCCATTTAAAGATCCACGTTATATTTACCCTTCAGGACAGCTTTTAAAAACCTAAATTGAACTTAAATAAAAAAGTCGCCATATAGGCGACTCTATAACAGACGATATTATGATCTTCCCATGACAATTGCCAAAGGATTAATCTTTCTTTATTAGATTGAACACTTCGAATTATTCTTCAGCAAAAAATTTTGAAAGTGGATTTTCCACTTTTTTATCCAGTGTTACCTTGCCAGTCTTATCAAGTACATAGTACTGATAATAAGCATTCGTGAATCCAATGGATTCCTGCATTTTCATCATAAACGATTCAAGACTCCCACCGCTCAATTGATCTTCATTCCAGAAATAGTGCAGCATTAAGCGATTCTGATTATAAGGATGTTTGATTATATACGCTCCCGCTGCCGACGGTTGATTCATGGTCGTCTTCCATTGAAAGCCGATACGGGTGGCACGGTCCATGATGCTGGGTTTCAAAGCTTGTACAAAACCATTGGATTTGACATTACCAATTACAATCAGATTGCTGGTGGCCAGCTCCTTTTTCATTTTTTGCTTTAATACCGAACGGTCCCTAATCACGTCATACTTCACTCCGCTCAAATCCAGAAGAGTTGTCAATTGGTTAACCATAGCTTCCTGTTGTTTGCTCGCTGACTTGCTCACCTGATCACTCAGCACAATGGCTAATGGCTCACCTTGAAGGGTTTTATCCATCACGCGGCTCATGGTTTCAAAAGGCAAATTCGGAACCTGAGTTAAGGCTGATTCATACAGCAATTGAAATTGATCATGCAGATATGCAGCTTTTTCCTCCTTGGACAGTTGATATTCAGGCTTCAGCACAAAATTGGGCTCATACAAAGCCGTCTTCATTTCCTTTCTCACCTCTTCCCCAGTACATCTTCTATAGTTTGGAGAAATCCGTCAATCGTAGCGTTTTGATACACATAGCGTTTAAAATACACTTTCATAAATGCATCAAATTTCTCTTCCCCGACAGAGCGGTACAATTGGTATATCGCTTGGCGGCCTTTATCGTAATAGACAGGACTTGCCAAATCTCCTACCTCGTCATTGGTTGAAGCAATGGCCTTATCCACCGTGGAATCGTCAAATTGGATGGATTTGAAACCACTCAGCTTATCCCCCTGCTTCTCAGCAAAATAAACTTTGGAAAAATCCGCAAAGCCTTCATCCAGGAAGGACTCCGTCTCCGAATCATTTCCGATTAACGCATGGAACCACTGATGTGCAATTTCGTGGACAAATACCGTGTCCTGTTCAGGAGCCGCGTTTATTCCGATTTGTCCCATTTGAATGGCCCTAGAATATTCGATAGCCACACCTTCCACATACGATTCAACAATGCGGAATTCAGGATAAGGGTATTTACCGTATTTGTCGCTGAAAAAATCAATGGCTTTGAATGCTTGGTCAATATATCCATCAACGATCTTTTTCTTACCTGGCTGGTTATCAAAATAATAATACTCTACGGTGAGGCCATTGCGGGTTACGCTGTCCACTTTGAAGTTTGGACTGGCAAAGAAAACAAACTCCCTTGTATTCTTTGCCACGGTGGATACCACTTTCCGTCCTTTCTCCACGTCATCTTGTGTTGTTAACGCACCGGGCATCATTACCTGATATTGATCGGGAACATTGAACTGAACTTCATAATCCGCGGACGTATAATAATCCGTTTCAAAGGTTTGACTATATGGTTTGCTATCCCATTCATGCTTGGCCTCGTTATACACTGACATTACAGGGAACCAGTGAGCCCCATTAATAATATCTTTGTAATACGACAAGCGCTGTGAGCCATAGGGAATCTTCAGATTGAAATGGACTTGAACCGAAACGGATTTTCCGGGCTGAAGAGGCTGCTCCAGTTTCACCGTCAAGGCTTGGTTTTTATTACTGAAATCAAGGGCTTGCCCGCCGGTCGCCACCTTCTCAATATCAATGCCTCCAAGAAAATCTTCCGGCTTCTTATCAGGATTATTTTTGCTGATTTCTTCATTTGAACGTGTAAACATGCTCGTCTGGGTTGATTTCGAAAGGTTGGCATCTGCGTAAGTATGAAGAACCAGCTGATTCAATGTATCTTTGCTTGTATTTCGGTAAGTAATGGATTCATTGCCCTGAATCGTCATCTTCTTCTCATCCAGCCGGGCTTGAATTCGGTATTGAATAGGCGCCTGAGCATTAACGTCGTCTGTGGCTTGTGAAATAGCAGATACAGGAGATGCTTGAGCAGCAGCACTACCTGTACTTATTAATGGGCATGCGGTCAGAATCAAAGCGAGTGCGGTGACTGCTGTTATTTTGACTCGATTGGATGTTAAGGAACGTGAATGATTGATATAAATCTCTCCCTCGAATGATTTTTGAAGCACAAATGCAAGTATAGGAGACCAACCTTACACTGATTTAATGTGTATCTTAAATTTCGTTTAAAAAAAGTGGCTATTTGTATTAAATGAGCATGATGAACGATTATCCAGGTTGGGAGAAGTCGGTTTTCGTTATGCTCCGTCCTTTTTTCAGTTACTCAT
Source organism: Paenibacillus sp. 1A_MP2 (assembly GCF_052244825.1). Taxonomy (NCBI): domain Bacteria; kingdom Bacillati; phylum Bacillota; class Bacilli; order Caryophanales; family Paenibacillaceae; genus Paenibacillus; species Paenibacillus sp. 1A_MP2. The sequence goes on from NZ_JBQQCS010000001.1 coordinate 3,982,965, forward strand.
AATGATTAATTTAACGCTATAATACCTGCGTTCCTGACATTCTCTGGCGTCGTACGGTCATCAAGATTAAAGATGCAGCTAATATCGTCAGGATGATTCCGAGCGTTTGGAAACCGATAAAACTGAAAGTATCTCCCATGACAATGCCAATCAACAATGACGACAAAATAGTACCCAGATATCTCGATGTATTAAAAATACCCGATGCGACACCAATCATTTCTCCGGGTGTGCTCTTAAACAATGCCGCCTGCATACCGACACTGTTCAACCCGTTACTTATACCAAATACAGCTAGGGGCATGATTACATTCACAACCGGCGAAGCTTTATCCAATACCACAATCATGATGGACCCGAGCGTCATTAACACGGCAGAAACGATCAAGGCGGGTCGTGTCCCTGATTTGTCAATCCACCGTCCTGCTAGAGGAGAGCTGATGAGTGAACATAAACCGAGGGTAAGCATGATTATTCCTGTATGAACTTCGTTGAGATGGCGAACCTGCTGCAAATAAGATGGTATGCCAAAAAACAGAGCGTAAAACAGAGTGTTAACCAGCATAAATTGTACATTTACCCATGTCATCTCGGGATGTTTGGCAAATACCCGCAGCGGAATAAAGGGGGACGCCGTTTTCCATTCATGCCGTATAAAAGTCGCTAATGCAATCAAACCGACTCCGCCTGCCATAAGGTGCCATGTTGAAAGATGTCCGGTTGATTTAACTGAAAGCAAGCTCATTAGCAGAGTTACCAAAGCGATTGTGAACAAAAGTATGCCTGGCGCATCAATCAACAGGAACCATTTCCTGATGGATATGTCACCATGGTTGGATATGAGTGCCCCATCTTTGGGAATCGTTTTCCAGGCGATTATAAAGCTTGCGATTACCAATGGAATATTCACAAGGAAAATGCTTGGCCAGTCCCACCAGTGAATCAATACACCACCAATAAAAGGGCCTACCGCTGCTGCACCAGACAGAAACATTGCGAGGACTGACAAGGCGGCAGCCTGTTTCTCAGTAACATGGATTTTTACAATCGCCATCCCAACGGCTACCATCATGCTTGTGCCAACAGATTGAATGATGCGGATTACGATGAGCCACGAAAAGTTTGGAGATAACGGAGCTAACATGGAGGAAACGAAGACAACAACAAGACCAGTAAGGAATATCTTTCTGCGGCCGAACAGATCACTGCACTTGCCCATGACAGGTTGAGCCACAGCACTGGCAATGTAAAAGGAAAAAATGATCCACGAAACTGCCGTAACATCAAGTAGATATACTTGTTGAAGTCTTGCAATCGCTATAGATATCATGGAGGAATTTAACGGATTCAGCATGATTCCCAAGCCGACAGCTATCATTAACCATATATTTCGAGTGTTCATTATGTGTGCACCTCCTTCTTCTGTTGTCATCTTAATGGAATTCCTTTATTTATTCCAACGCATTTTATGTTATGATTTGATGAACTAAAAAGAATAAGAGAGTGGTGCGAAATGGAGCTTCTTCAACTACGCTATTTTTTGACGTTAGCCCGGTGTGAACATGTTACGGAGGCAGCGGGTAAGTTGCATGTCACTCAATCTTCATTGAGTAAAACGATACAACGATTGGAGGATGACTTGGGAGCACCATTATTTGATCGATTGGGCAGAAAGCTGCGTTTAAACGAATTTGGAAGAACATTCCTTCGAAGGACCGAAAAAGCCCTATTCGAATTAGAACAGGGAAAACAGGAAATAGCGGATCTCTCCAACCCGGATCACGGCAAACTTCAGTTGGCGGTCACTACAGCAAGCACATTACCAGGGATCTTGCGGGAATTCCGCAAAAATAAGCCAAATGTACAGTTTCATGTACAAATGGTTACTTTGGAAGACATGTCCACACTTCTTCATCGAGGCGAAATTGATTTTTGCCTGTCCTCCCCTCCAATCCAAGGTGATGACATCGAATGTCAGATGCTGTTCTTGGACCCTGATTGTCGTAGCTGTGCCTCTGGGTCATCGATATGCGGATCGAAGCAGCATAACATTAGCAGAGCTTAAGGATGAGTGGTTTGTGGGGGTGAAAAAAGGATATGGTATTCGTGATCTGGTGGACTCCAAATGCCTGGCGGCCGGGTATGTACCGAAGTATGTTTACGAAGGAGATGAACCTGCAAGATTAACTGCACTTGTGGAAGCCGAGATTGGGCTTGCCTTTATACCAGGTACAGCAAGAAATCCACAGGAACGCATTGTATATCTTCCAATCGAAGATCAGAACCTTGTGCGGGAAATTGCTTTATTGTCGCTTAAAAACAGATATATCTCGAAAGCAGCTGTCGCGTTTCGCAGCGTTGTTATAGATTATTTTGGTGCAATGTCCCAACCAATTCATGATTGACCATTGCAAAGACCCCGCTCATCATTGAATGTCTGAGCGAGGTCTTTTTTGATGTAGTATCCGCGATGCCTATTTCCGCCAAAAGGTTGAACAGTCTGCCTTTTCCGTAATATTGAATTCAATCATTTTCCCCAGCAATGAGAAATCAACCGGGCCATCCCACCGGATACGCACTAATTCTTTGGTATGATCATAGCCAGCCTTTACAATTTCGTCGGAAAAATGATTAATGCCAGCCTTTTCAGGCGCCACAGCCAAATGATGCTTCGATACACTAAAACCGATAATAAATGTGCCATGATCGGTAAACATGGGCTGATTCCACGCTATCTTTGGCACTAAATTTGGGTACTCCTTGGTAATCCATTCTAGAATTTCTTCCGTTCGATCCCGATGTCCAAGGTTATCAATACGTGCTAAATATTCTGCAAAAACTTCCATCATATCTTCTCCTAACCCAGATTTATTTCGCATACTTCATCTCATATTATCATGAAAATGATTTTGAAAAACCCTTTGTCCTACATTCACCAAAGGGTTGAAGTACATTAATCATTTAAACCTTTTCCGTCCAGAATTTGCTGCGTATATTTCTCAACCCTTGATACCCGGGTTTTGGATTGCTTGGGTTGGGAAAAATAAAATAAGTAGGCTCGTTGACGTCCAGGCGTCAATGCTTCAAAAGCCTCTTTCAGAGCAGGACTTTCATCCAATTGATGTTGAAACTCTTCTGGAACATCATAATCTGTATGCTGTTTAAGAGTTACTTTCAAGCCGGCCTTTTCAACCTCAATGGCTTCATGAATATACTCTTTCAAGATGTTTTCCATTTCAACGATCTGTTGAATATTGGTGAACCGAATTTGCCGGGCGGACTGTACATTCTCTGTTTGTTGGACTAGGATGCCCTGCTTGTCCTTTAATAAGGCACCTTTGTGAAACAGCAGCGCACAATATTCTTTAAAGCCATGAATGATCACGACGTTTTTATTCTCCAATGTGTAACAGGGATGCATCCACTTAAAGTCTTCGGTCAGATCGCAGTCAAGGATAATCTCTCTTAACTTTACCGATTCTTCCTTCCACTTCTTTGCTTTGTTTAAATATCCATCAACTTTGGGGTTTGTTTTATTCGTTGTCATCAGGGACCATCCTTCATCATTCTAATCATATGGCGACAAACACATCCAGCGAATGGTTATTCTCGTTCGTAACCTGCTCTCTACATATGATTGCCAAGAAAAAGCCGTTCATTTCATTCAACACCATGTAGCGTCGCTTAAATATTATGACACCATTCGCTGTCTGGTCAAGACTAGCTGTGATTCAGCTTTTATACAAAGTGTCCTTTTCCCACCGTATGCCGCCAAGCCCTAATCTCTCGGCTTTTGCATATTGCAAAATTGCCGTCGCTGCACGAATTCGCAGGTCTTCTTCTTCGCTCTGCAATGCCTTTTTCAGAACATGGAGTGCTTCTTGAATTGTGTCTTCACCTACCCTAACTGAAGAATGATTTTCTTCTCCAGTCGTTGCGGAGGGGATTGAAATCCAGGGGTCCAGTTGCGCCTGAGTAATTGCATGTTCGAATTTCGCAATGATTGAATCATGATTAACTAGTGCCAATACTTTATCATTTAACTCTGATAAGGGAAGACGACCTAGCCAGGTAACTCCTCGTCGGTGGCATATGTATTCCTCTCCGGTACCATTGGAATCATCGTAAAAATAATCGCCCAAATCTCCAACGTATGCCCATTCATCATCGTTTACCAAGACGTAGTCTCCATCCTGCATGATATATACAAAAGTATGGAGAGTTTCCAGGACATCACTAAGTTCCGTCTCTCCTATCCCATAGTGTTGAACCAGTTGCTCTTTCCATTCTTCTGCAGGCTTATGCTCCAAATCTCCTGTTGCAGGCCAACCAATGCCGATAAAGTTATTCTCCAGAAACGAAGCATTCCAGTCGATCTCTTGCAGTATGGATTGTATATGAAACAGATTCATGGGGTTCCTCCCTATTGTGATTTCAGGATGTATGCCTAAGTATATACTCCAGACATTCGTCTCTGCATTAAAATAAATCGCTGATTGAGCTTACTATGTACACTGATACTCCCCTGACCGTACAACCTTCCGATCGATATTTATAGCTAGTACAATCCATCATCTGTTGCTCCTCAACATTTTCGACACTTGACTATCTACTACGTGATGTAGTAAATTAATCGTACTACGTAGTGTAGTAATACCCATTCGTTATGGACGCATAGCGATGTAAGGAGTGTTCACCGTGAACCAACTTCAAAAATTATCAGATACTGAAATGGAGCTGATGGAAGTCATCTGGGAGTGTGAGCCACCAGTCACCTCCACCGAACTATTGCACATGTTTTCCCAAAGAGGTAAAGCATGGAAAGCACAAACAATCTCCACGTTTCTTTCTCGGCTGGTAGACAAAGGGGCGCTAACCGCTACAAGGCATGGACGTACCAATAAGTATGTCCCCGTATTTCCCCCGAAGATTACAAGCTGTTGGAGACACAACAAGTCCTGGATGGATTATATCAAGGCTCGGTAAAAAATTTGATTTCAGCTTTGTATGATGGCGACAAGCTCTCTGACCAAGACATTGCAGAGCTGAGACAATGGTTTTCGGAAAAGTAGGTGTAGTCTATGAATACCCTTCTTATATTACTGTCTACTCTAACTGTTGCCGGAAGTGTCATCGTTGCTTTCATTTTGTCATTACGCCTTGTTCCCTTTCAAGTCTTCCCTGCAAAATGGCGTTTTGGAATTGGGAAAATGGCTTTAGGTCTATATCTATTGCCCGTCTTTCTTGTATTTAACTGGATTTTTTCATTATTCACTTCTAGTACTACAGTAAACGAGTTACCCTTAAATGTTGATCATGTATTGCCTGGAGCATTGAATCCGGCTCCTGACATTCAGGTACAGACCATTTCGGTAAACGTTGCTCTCGCTTTTATATGCTTATGGGTAATCGGAGCCATAGCTTTTATAGCATGGCAAATCTATTGTTATCGCAGGTTTCTCAAGAAATTAAAAATTACGCGAACCACTGTTCCGAAAAACAGTGAAGTGGCTATGCTGCTCCCGGTAATCAAGGGAAATCTGGGTCTCAAGAGCGAGGTTCGGCTTGCTTACAGCTCCTTGATTCGTACTCCTTTTCTGATTGGGTTGAGAAAACCTACTATTTATCTGCCATTGAAGAATTCTGCAAATGTGGATATCGGTATGGTGTTCCATCATGAACTGATCCACCTGAAAAGGAAAGACATATGGGTCAAGGCACTCATATTAATAGCTCGTGCATTGCATTGGTTCAATCCATTGGTTCACATGCTTTCCAAAGATATTCACACATGGAGTGAACTGTCCTGCGACGAAGAAGTTGTGAAGGGAATGTCCTATGCGGATCGTAAACGCTATGGTGAAACGATTCTTAACGTAGTGGCCGGATCAAGGAGTTTACCTTTACAATTCTGCTCCTCTTTATCCGGGGATGGGAAACAACTAAAAAGGAGATTAACTATGATGCTTAACGTAAAGAATGTGAATAAGAAAACCTTTGTTATAGCAATATCAACACTATTTCTAGTAACTGCAATTACTACGGTGTCAACGGCTTGGGCTTCCAGCAACACTCCCAGGGTGGTTGCGAGTGAGGAAGCTTCCCAGGTAACACGTTCAACGGAACAGGCGGTTGTCCGCGAAGAAACTCCTGTAGTAACACGTTCATCGGAGCGGGCGGTTGTCCGCGAAGAAACTCCTGTGGTAGCACGTCCATCGGAACGGGCGTTTGTCCGCGAAGAAACTCCTGTGGTAACACGTCCATCGGAACGGGCGGTTGTCCGCGAAGAAACTCCTGTGGTAGTACGTCCATCGGAACAGGCGGTTGTCCGCGAAGAAGCTTCTGTTGTAGCACGTCCATCGGAGCGAACAGTGGTCCGTGAGGAACCTTCTGTAGTTCGTAGTCCAGCGACAGAAGCTTCTAATAGTCATTAAAATCATTTTTCACCGAATTGCAAAATAACTAAGCATTATATACAAAATTGAAGCAGCCTTCGTTCAACAATTGAACGAAGGCTGCTTCATTATTTTAAAAAGAGAAATAGTGATTGAAACGAATAAATTCCCTTCTCAAACAGTAACCGTTATGGTGGATAGCCTTAACACGACCGCATCGTGGAGACGTCTGTCTTATTACTGTGCTTTATACACACGTACATAATCCACTTGCATCGTTGCTGGGATATCGGACGCGTTTGGCGTACGCCCACCGTCGAAGTTCCCGCCGATTGCCAAGTTCATAATAAGGTAGAACGGCTCATCGAAAGGTGCGTTCGGATTATTCGGTGCAGCTGCGGAATACCACTGCTGGTTGGTGACTTTATAGAAAAACTTGCCGTCGACATACCATTTAATGCTGTCCTCTTCCCAGACCACCGAGTATACATGATAATCATTGGCAAAAGTTTGCCCATCTGGGAAGTGGTAATCACCACCCGAAGACTGGTTCACAGGCCATTGTCCGCCAAAGTGTATGGTGCCGCTTACAGATCCTGGCAAACGTCCTCTCGCTTCCATGACATCGATTTCACCCGATGCTGCCCATGTGCCATATACAGAATCTTTAGGAAGCATCCATAGTGCCGGCCAAACTCCATCGCCCGTAGGCAGCTTGGCACGAAAATCTACTCTGCCGTACTTCAAGGAGAGTTTATCCTTGGTGTTAATCTTACCAGAGGAGTACTGTGCATACCGATTCGGATCCTGCGGGAAAGATTTGCTGTCGTTCATGGCTTTGATATTCAGCTTTCCGTCCTGTACAAATACATTTTGGGTGCTGTTCGTGTAATGCTGCAGTTCTGCGTTGCCCCAACCCCAGGTAGCAGGATCGTTATTGAGATAATAGCCTGTTTCATAGTTCCATTTACTTGTATCAAGCGTAGTTCCGGTGAATTCATCCTGCCAGATGAGATTCATACCCGAGATAGCCGGGTCGGTTGGAGTCCCGATGGAGATATCCTCTTGATCCGATACATCCGGGCGAGGAGCATTTGGATTACCGATGAAGGTATAGTTTACGAAGTTGTTGCCGATATTTCCACCCGCCTGTCCGTTCAACGGATAGCCGATACGGATTTGCATATTTTCCTGGATTGGCTGGAACCAAAGGCCATAGATATAATCAGCCCAGTATCCCCACTGATTGGCATCAGACATATTGTTGTAGCCATTACCGGAGTATGCAAATTTGCTCTGACTGGAGTTACTCAAATCCACCCATTGACCATTAATGTTAATCTGGTATACGAAATTGCCCAGTTCCTTGGCGATTGCCGCACCCCCGTCAATTTTAGGAAGCGGTAACCCAATGGAACCATTTGCATCTGCTGTAAAAGTTGTTCCTTCGTATGGCGTAATGACATATGAATTTCTTGTCGGTTCATTAAAGGTAATTGTATAAATGAGGTTAGCGGAAGAAGTCTTTGATTCCAATTTGACATTGATCGACTCCGTTACGGTAAACCAGTATCCGCCCCACCATCGGTGAATTGGCCGAAGTTGTGATCATAGATCCAGCCACTGGCTGCGTTATTGTCAATATCAATCCATGTGCTGCTGTTTACAGGTTTTACATACACCTTCAGGTCATCAGCTACGGCTTCATAGGTTACCGCAGAATCATTATTGAACGTTGGATATGTAAAGCCTGCACCGCCTGTGAAACTTGCTGTAATCTGCGGCCCTTGTGTTGGGCTCATAGCCGTAATCGTTGTTTTGTTAATGTTTTGGAATACAAGCTGATATTCTAGCTTAACACCATTGTTGGCTTTGGAGTACAGTTGAATTTCGGTTGTTGCGGAAAGCGTGAACCAATAACCATTGAAGCCGCCATCGCTCCAGTGCCCCCAGTTTTGGTTATAGATATAACCGCCTGCCTGGTCAATATCAACCCAGTTGTTACCCACTTTCACATTGACACCCACGTCACTGTATACATCGTTCCACGTAGCGGAGCCTCCATTGAACTTAGGCATAACAAATCCGTAGCTGGCTTTGCCAACCCCAGATTTTGAAATAACAGGTCCATCTGCTGGTGAGAAGTACTCCATTGAAGTAACTGTGGTTCCAGCTGCTTGAACTTTCGAAGTTGGCAAAATGCCAACACTAGCCAGCATCACAACCACTAAGAACAAACCAAAAACCTTCTTCATCAACCGTTTCTCCGCAAAGTGAGATGGTTTCATAATTGCCCTCCTTTGATAGAATCATAGTTTCTCCCAATCTATGCGTATAAAGGAAATCGCTTACATGGGGAATATCTTTATTCTATCGAATAGGATAATCTGCTGAAAAGGTACATTTATTTTTGTTGTATCCCATTTTTTTGGGTTTTGATGCATATGCATACTCACCCCATGGTATTTCCCAAGTAAGCATGCTACCTCAGGGTGTTGAGCTGTGGTACTGCACTTCACGTTCTGCCTTTTGCCTCATCATTTGTCGGTACTCTGAGGGTTGGATCTGCATCACGAGGCGAAAAGCCCGTGTAAAGCTTTTGTAGCTTTCGTAGCCTACCATAGAAGCTACCTCAACAATTTTATAATCGGTTTCGGCTAGGAGCCGCCGCGCTTTATCCAGACGCACATCTCGCAAGTATTCGGCAAAGCCTTTGCCAACATTCTTCTTGAACAGATTTGAGAAATAGGCATAATTAAGTGAAACATGATTGGATACCATTGCGAGGTCCAGCGGCTTATGGTAGCTCTCATGTATAAAACGTATGGCTTCATTTAAGTCCTGCGAATTGCGATAGCTGCATTTATATTCAAAATAAAACTGATTTAACCGAAGCAGCTGCTGCTGCAGTGCTTGAATATAATCGCGCATCCCCGGATAATCAAAGAGATTACGCAAAGACTCAAGATCCAGCGCCTCCTCCCCCATATAGGGGCGAATAACACGCTCATATTCTTCCATCATCTGCACGGTAGCGCCACAGAGCTGCTGCGTATAGCGAATATGATAGCGCTGCAGCACATTTTTGTGAAATATTATGGAAATGCCCTGAGCGATTTTACCACTGTTGTCGGTCCCAACGGATTGGAACAGATCGTAGAGCTCCTCATAGGGAAGTTGCCACTGCTGCTCCATATGCTCAATATGTGCTGGCAGGATGCTGTACTGATCTGGAAACAGGTAACTATGGCGGTATAGCTCAAGCACTTGTGTATAGCTGCCAGGCAGCACCTTTAATCCCTGCTGAGGGTCAGTCATAACGGTTACGGCATTGATCATTCCTTCCTTAAGCGCCGCTGACAAAGCATCCGGGTCTATGGCTGCATCCACTGCGAGGATCAGATAAGGGCTGTGTTGCAGACAAATACAACCTTGTCTACCGAACACACCATAGGCAATAGCTTCCATGCTATGGACGTTGCTCGCTCCGGGCTGATTAATCCAACATTTCTCCCGCAGCAGGCATAGACGATAATGGGACCATAAGGAAGGATATTGTTCCTGGATTTGCAGAATCCAAGTCTCCTCGTTTAATGCTCCCTGCATAAACATTCGTAACTCTTTACGATCTGTCTCTCGGGCGAGACGGGATACATGCTGCATGTTATGCCTAAGTACCAGCCGTGTTTGGAGTTCTTGCCATATATGCTCTAACGAAGTTTGCAGATCCTCCCGTTTCAAGGGTTTTAGCAAGTAACCCTTTGCCCCCAGTTCAATAGCTTTTTGGGCATATGTAAAATCACTATAACCGCTAATAATGAGGTATTCCACCTCAATGCGCTCCTCTTTGGTTTGTGCCATAAGGGCAAGTCCATCCATATCCGGCATCCTAATATCGGTAATAACGATGTGGATGCTGTGCTGGCGCAAAAGGTTTAGCGCCTCAATCCCGCTCGCGGCACAGTAAATGTTGTTCAGTTCCAGAGGAAATTGAAGCAGCATCGCCTGCAGACCATCACGTATATGCTTTTGATCATCCACAATCAGAATATTCATCATTTCCTACCACCCTCCAAGATTTACATTTTCCCAAGGCAGCCGTATTGTGACACACGTATCATTGCCCTGCGTGCTATCAATCCAAAGCCCGCAATCCTGGCCGTAATGAAGCTGCAACCGCTTATTCACGTTCTCCAGACCTAGTCCGTTCTTACTGGTAACAATAGGCGTATCCAAATCTCCCCGGAGTGCCGCTTGCAGTCGGACTAACATCTCAGGGTCTAGCCCCACTCCATCATCTTGTATCTTAATAAGGAGTACGTGGTCATTCTCCACTGAAACCGTAATCTGAATACACACCTTACCGCCCGAAGGCGCTGCGTGATGAACTGCATTTTCAACGATGGGCTGCATGCACATCTTCGGAATCGCATAGCGGAGCACTTCCTGTGGGAGATCTGCCGTCAATAGGATGCTGCCGCCCTCCATTAGATTGATGAATTGAATGTAGCTTTGGATATTAGCAAGCTCCTCATGAAGGGCAACCGTATCGCTGCGCCATTGCATACTGTACCGAAGTTGCGAACCTAACGATACCAAAGAGTTGGCAATAGCAGGTTGCCGTTGAACCTCAGCGAGCATACGAATAGATTCCAGTGCGTTATACAAAAAATGAGAGTTGATCTGGGAATGAAGGGAGTGCAGCTGCGCGTTTTTGGCGATTAACTGTTTATCCACAACCTGTGTCATCAGACGTTTGACCTCATATAACATTTTGTTGTAGCTCACAGCCACCTCGTCGATTTCATCCCCTCTTTCGTTCTCATCAAGGCCTGTATCAATCATTGCATCCAGCTCACCTTTCCGTACCTGGCGCATTGAAGCCAGTACGCTGTCCAATCGTCGGAAAATGCGCCGAGTTGTATGTGATACAAGTAACATCAGCAGCAGCAGTACACACAATGTAATCGTTACCACAAATGCATACCAGCTGCGCGGCCCCTTCATCAACGCCTGATGGGAGACAATATCAACCACATAAGTATTCAGCGGAGCGATGTAGCGGTATAGTGCATAGTAGCTCTGATCACCTACCTTAATCTTAACGGGACTTTCCTGCGGAAGTACATCCAGTTGACGATGAATACTGCCAAGGATTTCGTCCAGACCATCCCCGGCCTTTCGAGAAAGTCATGCTGGGAATTGTATACATATTGCGGAGGGTCGCTTTCATTCATCAAAACAGAGAAGAAGTCTCCCTTGCTCTCCTGGAGCAGGTCGTTGAAAAACATACTGTGCTGAACACGAATTTCCATAATACTGGGACGCTTCTGCTCCTGTCCCTGAAGGCGAACCAGCCGGTAATAGGATAACGTATGTTCACCATCCCTAAAGGAAAATAAACGATAAGCGGCCCCGCCTTCATCCCGAAGCTTTGCCCAGTAATCCTGCGGCCAAAATTTCTTGTAATGATAGATTTCAGGCCAGATTTCATACAAGTTCGGATTATCCACGTAAAAGCTGAGCTCACTGATCATCGCATTGCTTTGAATGATATTTTGCATCTGCTCAAATTGGTTTTGTTTGAATTTCACCAGTCGCAGTCCATCCACAATCATGTTGGAATGAATAAAATCCACAAATGCCTTTTGAGTAAGTGCAGTTGTGGAAGCGTTCTCAACGATGTCCATTCTGCTGCGTAATTGTTCGTTTAGCCATGAAACATGGCTGTTGCCCATCGCCATAGCGTCCTTGTATAGCTGGGTTTCCTGCATGCGAATATATAAAAAGGATACCAAAATAACAGGTATGGCAATCATCAGGCTAAACGCAAGAAACAGCTTTTGGGAAATACGGGAATTGCGGTAAAGCTTCCTCAGTCTAGTCCGTAAATATTTCATACTGATGCCCTCCCCACCTTTGTTATACCATATATTACAAGTTGTCTGATAGGTAACGAGGCTGATAGGGAATGGTTATTCCGACATCTTCGCTTTTCGCGCATCCAGCTCGGCTTGACGGTATTCCATTACCTGATTAAATCCGTAATTCACACGGCGGGCTAGGAAATTTTCGAATATCTTATCAAAAGCAGCTTCATCCTTGGTGGTTATCAATTCAGGCAGTACTTCCTCCCAATTCTGTGAAATACGGGACCAGGCTAACGCTATATCGGAATCTCCTACCGGATCTATTCCCTTATAGATGCCGCTGTCCATATCAGCCTGTTTGTTAGCGAACTCCTCCATTTGCTTAACGGATGGAGCCTTCTCTGGTCTCCATGGGTTAACGAAGGCCGGGTTTCGCAGCATCCAGTAGGTATCCATGATGCCGTATTCCTTTTCCAGCCTCTCCCTGTCCGTATCAAGCAATTGGACCATATCGGCTTTCAACTGCGGCTTACCATTCCTCATCACCCATGTTTCGCCTTCTTTGCCAAGGAATATATCCCTTTGGCCTTCTTCACTAGCGAGATAGGTCAAGAAGCGGATGGCTCGTTCAGGGTTTTTGGTGGATTTGCTAATCATCGTAACCATCCAGCCGTCCATATTGCCCGGGAACAGTGTTGCGGAATCACCATGTTTGTTTTGTGGGCCATCCACAGCGATGTAGTACGAATTCGGATATGCACCTGCGGCCAATATCGGATTGATCGCCGCCATGCCATTCCACTCACGAATCATCATAAAATAGCGGGCATTACTGGTTTTTTCCTCTACCTGAGCATTCGAGTCCACCAGAAAATCTACATTAATCAAGCCACGCTCATAGGCTGTGCGGAAGGTTTTCAGCCAGGTGATATAGTCCGGGTCGGTCATTCGGTCGTTATATTTGCCGTCCTTTTCATGTGGAATAGCCAGCAGGTTCTGCAAGTACTCGGTCATCCCGTAAGAGACAGTACCCTGAGCAAAGAAGGGACTGATGAGCTGACCTTTATACACAGAATACTGATCCTTTAACAATTGCAATGCGTTCAGAAAACCTTCCGGAGTGCTCAAATCCGGTCTGCCCATAGCCTCATACAGATCTTTTCGCACCAAAAAGGTTTGGTTGGCAGCCGTCAAACCAGTTACTTGCATCTGGCTGGGACTGTATGAATCATTTGGAATGCCATATGTATTTCCGTTTTTCTGACGATACCACTTCAATGTACCGTCGCCTGCGACCTTGAAAAAGTAGGGATCATACTGCTCCGCCAATTCATTTAAAGCATATACCTGATCGCTCTCCAACAACTTATTAATCGCACTTTCCCACGAGCCTATTGTCATCAAATCCGGCATTTTGCCGGAGGTCATCATCAGCGTAATTTGTTCGCCCGCTTCCCCGGATGGCACTTCAAATTTGATATGAACGCCTGTTTTTTCTGTTACATACTTGGAGGTCATACTTTCACCCCAGGTGTGACCATACCAGTTCGCGCCAACAAACCAGGTAAAATCCACAGGCGTGGTATCAAGCTTCCATGCAGGTTCATCGGGGTTTCGGCTTATGTTCACCTGGCTGTTGTATAGGGTGAGCAGGTTGTGGGGGTGACAGATTTTCACTTTGCTCTGACCCGGAACACGCTGCCAAGACTAGCATCAGGATTATGCTCCAATAGATGAGCATACAGTGCTTGATGAAACTGGTTTTCATTCCATATATCCTCCTTTCTTTGTTACAGTTATGAATTAACCTTAGCCTTAATTATGCTATAACCGATTTTACTATCCCTGGATCCAAATGGAAATGCAGCTCCTTACCTAAATATTGTGGTTTAGGTTGGGTCTAACACAGGCACAGCCATATAAAGAGGGTTATTTATATTTAAATAGAACAAAGACAGCTGAGTAATCAGCTGCCTTTGTTGGATTGGCTTCAGGTAAAAATATTTTGTTAAATTATACGTCTCACTCGTAGGCGCCGATATTTACAGCAGCTCCCTGTACTCTCGGTTTTCCCTCAATGTCCAGTGTTCCAATGATTGCATTGTCCGTGTTCCCGGCATCGATCGCTGGAGACGAAGTTTGGAGGTGGAAATCGTAAGCTGCAGCATTCACAAATTTGGGATCGACGAACAAGGAGTGTGCGTCATTGCCTGTTCCTGCTTTATAAGCGGAGAAACCGGTGTAGTCTTTATTTTTCCAAGTCCAGTTCGCCCCAGTGCTGCCCGCAGGAGCAAAATAGAGATTGTAATCCACAACGTTTCCAGAATTTTTGGTGTATTCATTGTAAATCAACACATCTGTGGAACTGGCTACAAAAATGTTGTTCTTAATTACATTATTTTGTGTATCAAACTGAACGTAAAGCTGGCCGCTGCCATCGCCAAGCGTGTCATTTTTGTAAACCGTATTGTTGACGATCTTGCAGTTTACTGTGGAGCCACGTTTGGTATCATAGCCACCCATAGCAATGCCAGTGAGTCGGTTGTTGTAGACTGCATTGCTGCGCACCGTAATATTGCTGGTGGACTTACCGGCATGCTCGGATGCGATCTCGATACCGATATCGTTGTTATAGCTGTAGTTCTGCTCAATAATACTGTCCTTGCCGCCATCGACATAGATACCATCGGCCGCATTACTGTTATTCGGAAGTGACTTCCCGTACGAAGGATTATTATTGGAAGAAATATTATATACCCGGTTACCCTTCACGAGTCCGTTCCGCACCTGATCGTAAGCCGTATTTGGCGCTTTACCCTCATAACCGATGAGATCAATACCGATGTTATCGTTATCGTGAATGACATTATTGGTCACCGAAAAGGTATCTACGTTACCATTCAGAACCAGTGATTCGCTGGAGCCGAGCACGAGATTGTACAGTTCATTACCGTTAATCGTAATATCGTGAATGGAGTCCGGCGCTTTTGTGCCATATACGGCAATTCCATGCGCATCCCGGCCCAGCAGGTCACTGCCGGTTGGTGTAGCCGTATTTTTGATATCATGAACTTTGTTGCCGGACAAATTGATAAAGCTGCCTGATCCGTGAACATAGATGCCTACGGGCATAACGTCCTTGGTTGCCGTGGTATAATTGCGAATCTCAAAACCCTGAATGGTAACGTAATTTACATCGGTCAGGTCAATCAACCCTTCAATCCCGCTAACGGAAAGTCCGGTGCCGTCAATGATTGGAGTCTCTGTGCCGTCGTTAGTGAATACAATCGGTCCCTGTGAAGCAGAGCCAGAGCGGGTGATCTTCAGCTTCTGGTTGTATACACCGCCACGAACATGCACTGTACTGCCTGCAGGAACAGCATCAGCTGCGTGCTGAAGTGTCTTCCACGGCGCGCTGCTCGTGCCCGCATTGGAGTCATTTCCACTTGTCGCCACATAGTAATCCGTGCCTGCTGCGGCAGCGGATGAGGACCATTCAATCCCTGAAACCATTCCTATACCTACTGCCATACTTAATCCTACCAGCAATGTTTTACCGAATTTCAACATACCCTCAACTCCCTTTGATTAATGGGTCGCGCAGAATAAAGCCAGACTTTACGATTTAAGCCCTTCTTGCAAATGAAGTACAGCCTCCATCGTCGGCAGGCTGCCTGTGCCACCGATGCCTAGCGTGGACAATGCACCACATGCATTGGCAAAGCGCAGTAGTTCGCCCCCTCGCATTCCCAGTAAGTATCCATATATGATCCCAGCATTGAAACAGTCGCCTGCTCCCGTCGTATCGATAGGAGACAAAGTGTAAGATCCAGCAGATATTGTACTTTCGTCCAGGTCACGCAGTGTAGCACCTTTTGACCCTTGTTTGACTGCTACAATTCCCGCCACGGCAGGAAGCATGGAATCAAGCACATCGGCTACCCCATCCGCAGGGAAAATGTGAAGCAGTTCATCCTCACTGGGAATAAACAAATCAGTCTCCGTCAGTAGTGCACTTATGCCCTCGCGGTCCCATTGATTGGATACATCCCAGCCTGTGTCAAAAGATGTGCTGATCCCATTGGCCCGCAGCTTTGCAAAAAGCCCAGCCCAATGGGGTCTCATTCCATCCTGTAAATAATAAGAACCAAAATGAAGATGCATGGCCTGCTGCAACAGTGACTCTGGTATATAATCCGGTGTCAACAACGGGATGCTGCCAGCGTACGTTAACAGTCCGCGGTCCACAGGTGTGGAGAGAGATAGGGTTACACCTGTTTTGATGCGAGACAATCGGGTTACATGCTCTGTATTTACGCCCATACGTTGTAACTCAGCTATACAGAACTTTCCGAAATCGTCATCCCCCACGACGCTGACGAATCTCACATCCGCTCCCAAGCTTGCCAGAGCACATGCGGTGATTGCCGATGAGGAGCCCAGTACCACCTCGAAGCCGTCGACCATTTTCTCCCGATTCCATTCCGGCATCACATCCCTTCCGGAAACAATGACGTCTACATTTAGCTCACCAGCAATGACAACAACGGGACTTGTTTCCTGTCTCTTCATCATTTCAACACCGGAACAAATCCCTGTTCCGCCTCGTACAGTTCATCGAACATGCTTCCGATCTCCTCTAGGGAGCACACGGCAGCAGTTAGCGGGTCCAACATCAGTGCATGGCGTGCCATTTCCTTGTCATTTCTCCGTACAGCTTCCACAGCCAGATCAAAAAAAGCCATATTCGAGCGGCACAAGGCAGCCAAATGTTCAGGCAGTCTTCCGAAGCGGCAAGGTTGAACGCCTTTCCCGTCTACGAGGCAGGCCACTTCCACCACACCGTCAGGCTGCAAATTTTCAATCAACCCTCGATTTGGAACGTTACCATAAATGACCTTCGGCTCATTTTTCAATACCGCTTCGATGATAATGGCTGCATATTCATTACTCGATTGAAGCTCAAGCGGTACTGTACCTTCAAGCTGCGATACGATCTGCTCATCATTTTCTCTCCGCCAGATCGGCCAGTTGTCCGCATAGAACCCTGTGGCTCCGTTATAACCTGAGCTGCAGTGTTGATCGATAAGCGATTGGCGTTTTCGGTAATACGGGATATATTCCGAGAAATGGCCGCTGGATTCCGAGACAAAAGCGCCTAAATACTTCATGGCATCCAAGCGGACCGGGTCCTGTCGCAGCAGTTCAGGAGTGGTTTGTATTTTCTCCAAAAGAACAGGGTACAGATCTCTCCCCTTGTGAGACAGCTCCACGAACCAGGACATGTGGTTAATACCTCCGGCTTTCCATGACATCTCTTCATAAGGAACTCCGGCATATTCGGCCAGTTGAGCCGATGTGTTCTGGATGGAGTGACATAATCCCACTACCGGAATGTCCGTAATGCGGGAAGTCAGGAGTGTAACCGCAGACATCGGATTGGTGTAGTTTAGAATGATACAGTCTGGACAGAGCTCTTCAATGTCCCGAACGATCTCTATCCAGCTGGGAAGGGTTCGAAGTGTCTTGAATAGTCCTCCCGGTCCCAACGTATCGCCAATACATTGCTTTACCCCGTATTTCAAGGGAATTTCATATTCATAACGAACCGTTTCCAGCCCGCCCACTTCAATTTGGTTAATTACGAACTGTGAACCTCCGATTACCTCTCTGCGATCCGTGGAGGCAAGCACTTCCCACGTCTTTCCTGTCATTTCAACGATCTGGAGTACCAGCCTGCGTGCCAACTCAAGCCGACGTTCGTCGATATCAACCAGGGCAATGGTACCACCCTCCAAGCCTTCAATCAGCAGAATATCCATAGCGATCTCGCGCGTAAATGCACTGCCTGCTCCGATAATTGAGATTTTAGTCATCACTTTTCTCCTCGCCCGTTATTTCATGCCTGTCATCGCCAGGCCTTTAATGAATTGCTTCTGGAAGATCAGAAATATTATAATAACCGGTATCGTAATCAGCACCGCAGCTGACATGACGACGTTGTAGTTGACCTGATGCGTTCCGTTAAAATAGACCAATGCCAGCGGAACGGTCATTTTGCTCTCATCATTTAATACAATCAATGGCCACAGATAGTTATTCCAGGAGTTCATGAACGTGAATATCCCCAAGGCTGATAGCATGGGCATAATAAGCGGCATAACGATGCGAAGCATCAGCCTGAATTCGCCCGAACCGTCTATCCTTGCTGCTTCCAGCAGCTCTTGTGGAATCTCTTCAATGAATTGTTTAGCCAGAAATACACCATAGGAGCTGACCAGATTGGGCAAAATGATCGCGAGCAAATGGTTAACCAGTCCAAGCTCAGCGGTAATCAGATAAGTTGGAATCATAATAACCTGAAAGGGAATCATCATCGTTGCCAGGATCAGAATGAACAGCAGTTTCTTGCCTTTAAACTGATGTTTGGCAAATACATATCCGGCTAGAGCACTGGTAAATAAGGTGACTACCGTTATGATGACAGATGTCATCAGGCTGTTAAGCAGCCACGTAACAAATGGCGCCTCGCTAAAAACCGTTCGGTATCCGTCGAGGCTCGGCTTGCTTGGAAACAACCCGCCAGAACCCGAGACGATGTCCATGTTGCTTTTCAGAGATGACAATACCATCCAGGCATAAGGCAAAAGCATAATACAGGCTATGACTGCAAGAACTGCGATCGTGACGCCTTCCCATAGACTTACTTTACGTCGCATCGGCTTCTCCTCCTGTTCTCCTCAATGTTCCCATTGTGTGCGTCCCCATCGCAGCTGCAGCAGTGTCACAAGCAGGATGATCATTAGAAACACTGTGGCCATAGCGGAAGCGTACCCCATGTTGGAACTGGAGAATGCCTGCTCATAAATTTGCAGTGATAGCACTCGTGTTTCGTTGAAGGGTCCGCCCTTGGTCATAATCTGAAATTGCGGGAAGGCCTGAAAATAGGAAACAACTGTCGTGATAGAAACAAATAGCGTCGTTCTGCGCAGTAAAGGCAGTGTGATGTGAAGAAAGACATGCCATCGGCCCGCCCCCTCCAGTGTCGCTGCTTCATAGTACATATCCGGGATGGAATCCAATCCGGCAATCAAAAGAACGATGTTATACCCAATATCAGCCCACAAGGTCATCATAATGACGGAATAGAGCGCATAATGTGGATCACTGAGCCACTGGATTGGAGCCATATTCAGCTTGGCAAGAATCATGTTGAACAAGCCGTCATTGTAATTGAACATGGTATTCCATACGATGGCCGTTCCCGCCAGCGGAGCGATTGTGGGAAGAAAGAATATAGTTCGAAAGCCATTTTTGAGCCACGGGATGCTAATTCGTTGAATCGCTGAAGCGATCAAAAGTGTAATGACAATGTTGATCAGTACAGCGATAAATACAAATTTGAAGGTTACCCATAGTGACTTCAGAAATATGGAATCCTGGAACATACGGATATAGTTCTCCGCCCACGAATATCGCGTTTGAGCTGAGCGGGTCATACTTGAATGCGGACAAGCCAAGGCTCCATGCGATGGGAAGGAAAGCAAACACCCCGAACAGAAGCAAGATCGGTACGAGTGAAATGATGATGAACCTTCGTTTTGCCCTGTAAGCTGTCGACTTTACCGCTGGGTTACCCTTTTCGGCCTTTTTGGTAGATATAGCAGTACTCATGCCCCAGCACCCCTATCACTTATGTTGATCCTGATTATCGTTGATCGTCCGTTCAATGTTCGTCAATCCGTCTTCAACACTTTGCTGTCCACCAGCCATCAGTTGAAAATTGTCGTTGATCTGCTTGAAGAAGAAATCCCGGTCTGCTATAGGACCAATCCATTGACCTAACGCCAATATAGCCAGCGAGGGCTTTAAATGGGGATTGTTCTTCAGGAATTCCGGATTTTCAGCAATTTCCTTTTTGGCTGGAACGGTAAAGGTGTCCGTATTCCATGTCGTAAGGTTGTCCTTCTCCGAGATGAATTGGATGAAATCAAGTGCAGCCTCCTGCTGTTTGCTTTGCTTTGATACCGCAAGCCCCCAACCGGATTCGGCAGCAAAAACAGGAGGATTCTCCGTAAAGGAAGGCACGGAAACATATTCAAAATCATCTACCTTATAGTTGTTCTGCCCTGCAGCAATGGTCCAAGGGCCGCGATAGGTCATCGCTGATTTCCCCTGAAAAAAATAGTCAGAGGTATCCAGCTCACCACCGAAAGTGGTTAAATCCGCAACTTTGTCATCAGCCACGAGCGAAACCAAGGTGGACATCGCTTTCTGAGCCTCCGCCGTGTGAAAATTAACATGTCCGTCTTCACCCATAAAACTTGCGCCCTGCTGCAAAATGAGCGATAGGAAAGTAAACGTAATATTGTCTGCCGATACAAAATCGAAGCCTTTCACTTTGATGATAGCGCTTTCACGCACGGTTAGTTTTTGGGCGTAATCCACAAGTTCTGTCCAGCTTGAAGGTGGATGATCCAAGCCTTGTTCTTTGAGCATTTGTGGATGAATCAGCATGCCACCGTTCTCAATGTTATATTCGAGCGGCAGCCCATATAACTTGTTGTCTCGCAAATATCCCCCAGGGGGCATCATAATATGCTTTTTTTACATTTTCACTATCAGGAATTTCAACAAGCAGGTTGTTCTTGGAATATTCGGAGTACCCAGGTGCCGAAGAATTCGGCAATGTCGGGTGGTTTCTTCGCGGAGAATGAAGCTTTCAGTTTCTGGCTGTACACATCATACGGAAAGGTCTGATACTCGATCGTTACATCGGGGTGTAAGCTCTGATATTTGGATATTAATTTCTTGTAAGCGCCCACTATGGCGTCTTCCTGATGACTCCAAAAAACCAGATTCACCTTGCCTTGCGAGTCTGCAGATGGATCGCCGC
The DNA here is from genome assembly GCF_052244825.1 of Paenibacillus sp. 1A_MP2. Classification (NCBI taxonomy): domain Bacteria; kingdom Bacillati; phylum Bacillota; class Bacilli; order Caryophanales; family Paenibacillaceae; genus Paenibacillus; species Paenibacillus sp. 1A_MP2. Next base: position 4,004,126 of record NZ_JBQQCS010000001.1, read on the forward strand.
CGGAAGTGGAAGAACTGGAACAGCCCGCTTCAGCGATTACAACGCAAATCATCGCAAGGATCAGCATAAACTTGGAAAAATGCATTTGCATATCCTCCCTTGTTCTGCAAATTAGCCAGCATCTGAAGAGAGGGTCGTTTGAGAATCAGTCGTACTTATATAGAAGCATTGTGATCTGTAGTTGTATGTATAGCAATCTGCTGCTCCCTGCACGCTTGCTCAAACCATCCCTCCGGCTGCTTATTCGTAATTACCCCTGTCACCTGATTCAAGGGAGCAATGGTAAACAAAGCACTTTTCTCAACCTTGCTTTGATCGAATACAGCATAAACCTCGCTGGAACGTTCCATTGTTAATTGGGCTATACGGGCTTCAAGCTCGGAATGCATCGTAAAGCCGAAATTCTGTGTTACTCCATCCACCCCGAGGAACATTTTCGTAATGTTAATTTTATCAATTACGCTTTCCGCCAGCGGACCGCATAATTCGTAGCTTTTGGACCGCATAACGCCACCAATGACCACGACCTGAATATCTTCGGCATCAGCCAGTTCATAAGCAATATTCACCGCGTTCGTGACAATCGTAATATTACGGTGCTTTTTGAGTGCTTTCGCAATAAAGAACGTCGTTGTACCTCCCGTCAGGCAGATAATGTCCCCCTCTTCAACGAGGGCGGCGGCCGTGGCGGCGATTCGTTCCTTATCCAACCGTCTGTAATCGCGTTTTGCTGCAAAAGGCAGCTCCGATACCGCCGACGTCAGACTCCCTTCATAAATGGCTCCCCCATTTGTTCGAATAATCTCGCCCGCTTTTTCGAGCGCATCCAAATCCCGTCTTGCGGTTGCTTCCGAGCAACCGACCGTCTGGACAATCTCTAGCAGCGATATTTTCCCATGCGATTTAATCAGTTCCAATGTTTGTGCTCTGCGCAGTTCACCCTTTGAATATTGCATAAGTCTCTCCTTTATTATGTCTGGGCTTGTAAGATATCCGTTAACTACAGCCCGTGCTAGCTCTATTGTGTAGGATGAAAGGATGGATTGCAATATGCCGACGTGAACTGCATTTCATCAGAAAAGCATCTCTCTGGCGATTATTCATGAGGGATATGAAGCTGATTTGTACAACCTTCACCTTTTATAAAGGTATAATCTGCACCTGTTGTTCGTACTCCTCAAAAAGACCATAGTCGATGTCACCTGCTTTGGAAGACATGGCATTCGCAGCTGCCGCCGTGACAGCTGTTCGCAGCCTCGACTCAGCCGAATCGCCGCGCTCTGCCGCATACGCCATGCCAGCAACAAAGGCATCCCCGCATCCTACCGTGTTTACGGGCTGAATGGCTGGCGGCTTCACCATATACGCTGTTCCGTTTAGAATGGCCAGAGCACCGTTACTGCCTAGTGTTATGCACACCTCGTCAATTCCCTGATCCGCCAGCATATGTGCTGCTCGAGTCCACTCACTTACGTCTCTCGGCTTCTGTCCCAGCCATTCGGCTAGCTCGTGCTCATTAGGCTTCACGAAATGAGGCGTTGCACTCAACCCAATGTTGAAAGCTGTTCCACCTGTATCCAGAAAGGCTCGCGCGCCTGCTGAACGGACAATGCGAATCAGTTCTGCGTACAATGTGTTCGGTGCGCCTGGGGGTAAACTTCCAGACATGACGACCACACTGGACTGGATGGCAAGCTCCTGTACTTTGTTCTTGATCGCTTCAACTTCGGCTTCTGACATGGTTGGACCCTGCCCAAGCAGCTCGGTAGAGCTCCCACTGGAATCGTCCAGAATGTTAAGGCAGACTCGCGAGTCTCCTGCGGATTGGATAAAAGCAGTTCGTATCCCCCGTTCAGTCAGACTGCTCTCAATAAATCCGCCGTTATTGCCAGCAATAATGCCTGTAGCTGTGACTTGACCGCCAAGCTGCCGAATCACTTTGGCTACATTATTACCTTTGCCACCCGGTTCATTAACCTCCCGTGTAACCCGATGCACCTGACCTACGCCAAACTTGTCAACGTACAACGTCCGGTCAATGGCCGCGTGGAGTGTGACTGTGGTAATCATCGGGCCACGCCGGCTCTGCCAGTGCATCCGCATAATCGCATTTTCTCCATGGCAAGCCGTTTAACTGCTTCCTTCGCCGGAGCCATGTATTTGCGTGGATCATTCTCTTCCGGGTGAATTAAGAACACATCCTTGATGGCTTCGGAAAACGCAATACGCAGCTCTGTAGCTATGTTTACCTTCGACATTCCCAACGCGACCGCCCGATGAATTTGCTCGGCTGGAATGCCCGAACCACCGTGCAATACCAGAGGAACTGCTACACGATTCGCAATGGTTTCGATTCGTTCGAAATCAATGTTCGGCAGGCCTTTGTATATACCGTGCGCAGTTCCGATTGCCGGAGCAAGGGTAGTTACGCCGGTACGTTCAACAAACTGTACGCAATCTTCGGGATCAGCCAAGGACGCATGCTGTTCCTCAACGACAATATCGTCTTCAACGCCTCCGACTTTGCCAAGCTCCGCCTCAACGTTTACACCAGATGCTTGGGCAACCTCCATCACTTTACGGGTTAGATTCACGTTTTCTTCAAAAGGGTACATGGATGCATCGATCATAACGGATGTATAGCCTGCTCGTATGCATCGAATAATTGTCGAAAAATCAGTGCAGTGATCCAGATGAAGTGCGATGGGAATATCCGTCAATTCCGCTGCGGTTTTAGCCGCATGGGCGATGTATTCCGGACCCAAATGGTTGACTGTGCCCACCGTGGTTTGAATAATCAGCGGTGATTCGGTTTCCACAGCCGCTTCAACGACAGCCTGAAGCATCTCCAGAGTGTGTACGTTAAATGCAGCAATGGCGTAATGGTCCCTGCGAGCTGTTTGCAGCAGTTCAGTGGACGAGATCAGTGGCATATCCATTCCCCCTTAAAAGGTTGCGCCGCTCCCTGCTTCTAGGATTCAATGGTTACCCTTTATCAGCAGGCTACATAGCGACGATTAGAACGATCCTGCACCTCCCTTCACGGGTCAGATGAGATTGGAAATCTTTTTAACTTTTCTTGCTTGTGATCATAATAATCTTTTTATTTGATTAAATCAATCATTATTTTGGAAAACTATTGCAATTTCGTGGGTTATAACGGCATAATTATGATTAACACAATCATACAACTATATATTTGATCAAAAAGATCACAAACTGATGTTATCAATCTAAAACATTCCCGGGAGGTATTTTTATGAGTTTGACGTATCGTGAAGTAAAAGAACAATATAAGGCCTTGCAGCAGACTTACAACTATTTACTGGCCAAACGCACGGAATTTACTGCCTTTGTCCAAGCTCAAGCAATTAGCTCCGTAACCTTTGTTGGCGCCGGGTCCAGCTATTGCTTGAGCGAAGCGGCCGCTTTTTCCTTCCGTTTGCGTGCTGGCCTACCCTCAATGTCACTTGCCGCTGGTGATCTCATGCTCCATGCAGATCGGTACCGTCCCATGTTGGAGCGCAGCCTGATCATAGCGCCGTCTCGATCTGGCAGCACCAGTGAAGTGGTTGAAGCGCTGCGTTTACTCCAGTCCGATCAACGTATTCCATTATTAACAATCTCTTGTGTAACGGACTCGCCATTATCTAAAAGCGCCGATTTCCCTTTGGAACTGCCCTGGGCTTTCGATCATAGCGTTTGCCAGACCCGGACAGTAACCAATCTGTATGCAGCCAATCTCCTTCTTGCCGCTTTTCTTGCTGGAGATGAGGACCTGATTATCGACATGCAGGAGGCGATTCATCAAGGCGAAGCCTACATGGAACGTGTAGAGGACAGCATCCGCCGAGTCTCCGACTTCAACTGGACAAACGTGGTCCTGCTTGCAGACGGTGAACTACAAGGAATGGCAGCCGAGGGCGCCATCGCTTTGACCGAAATTGCGAAGACACAAGCACACGCATACCATCTTCTTGACGTACGGCACGGGCCGATGGTCACAGTGGATTCGAATACGTTAGTGATCGCAGCTTTGTCAGACAGCGGTATTGAGCATCAGCGCAATCTGTTGAGGGATATTAAGGAGCGCGGAGCCACCATTATTACGTTTGCCGATCGGGCGAAGGACATTCCGCAGGAGTTCTTTGACCTTGAGATCACGACAGATCGCCCACTTGATACAGCGGTGCGGGGTATCCCTTTCATTTTCATTTCGCAGATCGCTGCTCTTGCCAATGCTGAACGCCATGGGATTAACCCGGATCAACCCGATGGGCTGGTGGCCTGGGTCAAGCTGTAAGAAGCAAGCTTATTTCTTCCGATCCGCTTTAACGGTTGGCTATTTATATAAAAAAGTCGCCATTTCTGGCGACTTTTTTTTCATGTTTATGCCCTTTTATCCAGTATAACGTCAGGGGATACTCAAGACGTTAGATAAACTGTTTACTACAATCCAATAAACATATTTCTGCTTAAGGGTCCCCAATTTCCACCTGTGTATCCGGATCTCCCTTCCAAGTTCACAAAGCACGGAAGCAAAATATAAAGAACTCCCATCGTCGCGTTAACATTGAAGGTTATAACAAATCTCGTTTTGGAATTATTGATTGGAGTTATCATTCCCCGATCAGCACGAATCGTATTTTCTTTAGTAATGGCCTCTCCCATTCCTACACTGGCTATGTCTGATGGACTAGACATATTACTTCTTATCCAATAATTCGAAATGTTTGTTGCTGATGCTAAATCCGCTGGCTGATCATACGTCACCACAATTTGATTGGATGCGACTTGCCTAACCTCCACAACAACAGGGTGAGGCATCACGGCTTCCCTGTCTCTTCCCCCATGTTCTCGATCCAATAAGGATGTGTTGTATTGGAATGATTATTAACTGACATTAGATTCCCTCCATGGCTGACTTCAATAGTCATTTGTCCTGAGATAATGTATGTAGGTGAATGACTATTGGTGCTTTGCAAGGCATCGCGAATCTAGCTTTCCCCTATGGGTTCACCATGACTTCCTAAAATTCAACTGTGGTCGAACCTCACTTTAAATGACATCATCGATTATTTAAAATAGGTATCTCTCCGAGCAAATTCTTCAAGTTAATCGAATCCCATGGCATATGCTCGGTTATACCCAAACCAACCACATCTGTTTCTTCCGATAGCTCTTTGAGCAGATGAAGAAGCTGAGGAATTTGCAAGGCTCCCGCAGGAGAAAAGGTGTAGGGTCCTTCAGGATTCGCAAATAATAAAGAACGAAAAGCTTTAGGGTCCAGCACATCCAAGTCAAGGTGAATAGCCAAATGCTTAATATCGCTTTCTTTGATCCACTCTTTTATGGATTGTGTACTTCTCATTAGTTCTTCGGCTCCGGCTGTTCTGATGCCTAGTCTTTGAATCATTTCTGTATCGGACTCTGCAGTAGTTATACCTAATCTTTCTAATGCTTCTGAGATGACTTCGCTTTCTTGCTCCGTAGGCGTTGCCAACCCCGCGATAAAGATATTTTCAGGTTTGAGAGGAATTTTTACATGTTTTGCAAACTCTTCATCCCCTTCTCCCAAAAGGTTCCCCAGGGGAAGCGTATGTCCGTTGTCATAACCCACGTAACCAACCAAATCACTGTGCGCATCAATCCAGATCAATCCTAATTCCCCGTCATATCGTTCGTTTAAATAGGCAAACGGGGCTTGTTCGACCAAGCAGTCCCCACCAAACATGACGATGCGATCCGGCTTGTGAGCACGAATAATATGTTGGGCTGCTTCCAATTGTTCAATGAGCTGTTTTCTGCCATGTACACCATTCTCGTTTTCCAGTGGAGTTCCATCATATGCTTGAACAGGCACTTGAATCAGTGGTTGATCATTATCAGGAGCCAGCCAGGCAAGCAGTTCCGCCCCAAAAGAGTAATTAGGATTGTTTCCCCCTGCCATTGTGGCATTAACAGACGTATTGTTTTTTGATTCATGTTTTTCTCTCCTTTACTTCAAAGTAAGGTTAGTATAGACTGAACGCAAATCAAAAAGTAGTACGCACTATTATGACAGGTACTACCCGAAAGGATAGCATAAATATGAGCATGGCTGAATATCAAGGTAAGGTGAAACATATTCAAGATACGCCTTTTGGCTACACATTGTCTGTCATTGGCGGCAAGTGGAAGATGGTCATTATTTATCTTTTGGCAGAAAATCAACCGGTGCGCTTTAATGAACTGAAAAGACAAATTGGAGCGATTACGTTTAAAACATTGAGTTCACAACTCAAAGAGTTGGAAGCGGATGGGATGGTCGAACGGAAAGAGTATCCTCAAGTCCCTCCTAAAGTGGAGTACAGTCTGACTGATAAAGCGGAAACGTTACTACCCGTTCTAGAAGGCATGTGTGAGTGGGGAGTTAAAAATCAAAGTGAAAGAGGTGTGCTCGAGAATGATTAACTTTTTTTTCGACGAAGTGTAGTGCGATAATGATGACTCCCGCAGTGACATGGTTAACGTAAATAAAGTTGTGCATATGGACAGCAGCAGTCTGAACGGTTATGCTGCCGTCCATTATTCTGTTACGAATCATTTAAAGTACTACAACACCAACTCCAATGCGCGCCGCCTGTGCCTTATGCTCAACATCTGCCTTATCCTTCAAAGCCAAAGAGCCAAGCGGTAACGATGACACATCTCCGGAGATAACCAAATTGGGGGCCGCCAACATTTTGTTAAAATCATCACTGCTCCCTGTTTTGTAACCATTTAACCGTCCCAATGAGACCTATGAGTCCTATTAAGAAAACCAGTAAATAACTAGTACCCAACAAGGGAAATAAAGCGACTCCGCTTTCTTGCAAATGCAAAGCAGGTACAGACCAAGGGAGATAAGCTCCAATGGCGGTAGGTCCGAACACCAATGCCAACATTAAAGTTGTAAATGCAAAGCCGATCGGAACCAGATAACCACGCGATATACAGGCCAATAGGGCAAGAGGTGCACTTAATAATAGGTGGAGAGCGCCAATTATAAGTATTAGGAACAAATAATGTTGTACAATCGCAAACGAAAAGCCAGAAAGTCCAATAGCAAAACCGAGTATTAAGGCATAAGCAAAGCTGATCAACATCATTACAAAACACCAGAATATAATTGCGACATATTTGGCAATCGCAATTTTACCACGCGATACAGGCAAAACGAGCAAATCCTTGAGCGTCCGATCGGAATACTCACGGCCAAATGTCCAACTTGTTACCAGTCCAAACCCCAGCAGCCCAAACACGGATGCATACAAAAACGCAGTCTGTTCAAAAAAAGAAGGCCAATTGGGCTGTCCTAAGAACAACGTGATGACAAACAATATAAACAGAAGCGTGCCCCATAAAACAAAGGATCGACGCAATTTGTAAACTTCAACGCTACAGGCTGTCAACAAAGGTCTCATTCCGTCCCCCCTCAACTCCGATTACTTTGAGAAAGTAATGTTCCAAATTCTCTTCTTCAATTTTAAGCATGGTGAGCGGTACTTCATGATGAGCAAGCAATCTCGCAATATGTTCGGGATGCTTAACGGCATAATCATCCGGTAGCGTAAAGCAGTTATTCGAAGTCGAATGTACCGCAAACCCGGAGTCTGAAAGAATAGCTTGAGCCTTCCGATCATCCTTCGTTCCGATCATCAACTGCTTTCGGCGGATTGTTTCAAAGTCTGTTGTTGTCAGTTCTTCAAGCAACACGCCTTTGTGAATAATGCCGATTCGAGAAGCCAATTTGGACATTTCCTCAAGGATATGGCTCGATATAAACACGGTAACCCCATGTTGGGAAGCCAGAGCTTTCAGCATTTCTCTTACCTCGACAATTCCGGCTGGATCAAGTGCATTGGTTGGTTCATCGAGAATCAGAACGTCCGGCTTATGAATTAACGCTTTGGCCAATCCAAGTTTCTGCGCGTTACCAAGTGACAAATCTCTTGCCTTACTATCCGCATATTGGGTCAGATTCAATTGCTCCATAATCTCGTTAACTGCCCTTGGAACAGATAATCCTCGCAACTTGGCGATCAAATTCAAGTTTTCCCTAACCGTAAAGTTAGGGTAGGCATAAGGAACTTCCACCATATAGCCTAGTCTTCTCGACAAATCGGGATTCCCGTTCGCCCAGCGCTGACCAAATAAATACACTTCTCCGGAAGAAGGCTTGCTCATGCCGAGAAGAGCTCGGATGGTTGTCGTTTTCCCTGCACCGTTCAACCCCAAGAATCCATAGATTTCTCCTTTCTTAACGGAAATCGAAACGCGATCTACAGTGACTTTATTTCCGTATTGCTTTGTCAAGTTAACGGTTCGAATAATATCTTCCATAGTAACAGTCCTTCCCATAACCTAAATTAAACGAATATAAGAGCCGGCAGCCTTATGAGATGTTGAAAAGAATCCTGCCGGCCTTGTCCAAATCAGTTTGCGCCATAGATGGAATTCAAGTAATTCGAAATCGATACGGTATCATCAATGGATGTACGCAGTGCGATGTAACCGTCGGGACGAATCAATACGAATTCATTACTTGCCACATCGTAAATTCGATAGGCATTCCCTGCTGTGTCTATTATGCCTTCCGCCCCCTCCACGTTCGATGGCAGGATATAATGCACGTGGAGTTCGTCGTTGGTGAAGTTCTTCAGCGAAGGATCGATGCAGTTTGCAAAAGCCAAAAGCGTCCAGTGTGGGCCGCGCAATAGGTCAAAGACACTTCCTGCAAACCCGGTGCCTTGCAGGCCCGTAGCATTAGGAGCACGATCCCCAGGAAATGAACAGGTAGCATTTGTTAGAGCAGACGGACGGATAAGAGAACTTGACCGATAGGAAATGAGAAGCCCACTCGTCAGGTCGTCGGATATGGTGCTTAAAGATTGGGACAACCCTCCGCCTTCAGTCGCCGTTCCTATGACCCCTCCCATCTTCTTCGTGCTGTCCTCAAGCACGGCTTGAGCCACTGGGCGGCGCTCCTCATCGTACGTGTCGAGTAAGGCAGTGTCCGCTCCGTGTATGACAGCCGCCAGCTTCCAGCCTAGGTTGTACGCGTCCTGCATCCCCGTATTCATGCCTTGACCGCCGGCCGGCGAATGAACATGAGCAGCATCACCGGCAAGGAAGACCCGGCCGTTGCGGTAACATTCAACCATACGAACGTTGACGCGGTAGATGGACAGCCAGGAAGCATCCGTGAGCTGAACACTTCCTGCCCCGGCGCGACGGTCAAACATGGCTTGATACGCCTCTAGCGACGGTTGCTCTGGTTCTTCGATGTCTGCCGGAATGGTAGCCTGCAGCTGCCAAATGTCGGATTTCGGCAGCGGTGTCAACCCGACCATCCCCTCTGAAGATGTCCAGATATGGATATGGTCACGATCTAACCCTTCCAATCGTACATCGCCAAGATACCATCGCTCATGATCGTGTGTTTCCCCAACCAGCGGTAAGTGAATAAACTTGCGGATATTACTTTTGCCCCGTCAGCGCCGACGACATAACGAGCGCGAATGTGCTCTTCTCCTTGCGGTGTATTCACGGTTACGGTTACACCATCCGAATCCTGAACAAGCCCTACAGCTTCCACGCCCAACTCAACTTGACTGCCAAGCACTGCATATCGGTCTCGCAGTGCTTTCTCCACATCAAATTGAGCAATCCAAACCGGATCACGGTAGGGTGTCTCAAGTTCGGCGCTGGCTGCAACGGTAATAGCCCGCTTATCCACACTCCTGCCATCGGCAGAATAATAACGAACAGGTAAATCCACGGTACCTGTGTCAATAATGTAGCGAACGGCCTCCAAATCATCGACGACTTCAAGCGAGCGAGGCTGGATTCCTTTGGCGCGAGATGCAATGTTATATACGGTACTTCGTTCAATAACCCGGTGGTTGACTTTTCGACGGGCAAGGTCACAGGCAAGTGTAAGTCCTGTAGGTCCGGCCCCGACAATGAGAACCTCAACAAAAGACGCCATGGTTGTCATGGATTTTCCTCCTTGATTAATGATTTAATATGTTGCATTAGTTATACTACACCGTGCAGTGTAGTTTGTAAAGTGGAACTCATTTTTGATAGTATACCTGTAGGGGGAAACGTAAGCATGGATAATACGGAAAACAAAAAAATCCGCAAAGGCTCTTCAGACAAACGAGCTAAAATTATTGCAGCGGCACGAGATCTGTTTCTTTCAGATGGGTTTGATCGTTCCAGCGTCGATGCGGTCGCAGCTAAAGCGGGGGTTTCCAAAAGGACCGTTTATGATTATTATGGCGACAAACAGAACTTACTACTTGCTGTTGTGGAAGAAACCAGTCAGGCAGTTCTGGACATGATCAAGCAAGGGATATCAGACTACCTCTGGGAATTCGAGGATCTGGAGCAGGCGCTCATCTTATTCTGCGAACAATTCGTAGCTTCTGCGAACGGTTCGTCCGATTACAGCGCTCTGATCCGTCTGGTTACAATGGAAGCCGCCAACCTGCCAGCCTCATTTTTAGAAAAGCTGGATAACGCAACGGAAGAGGGGATTATCAGGAGGTTTACCGAGTTTGGACAAACCGGACTGCTCGATGTGCCAGATCCTATAATGGCTACAAAGCACTTCGCTGCCTTAACGTTTTTATTGGTATTTGATCAACCAAGAAAAACCGGTACATTAGAGGAGGAACAAACCAAACGTATCATCACTGAAGGCGTACGCGTCTTTCTTTGCGCTTATGGAAAACGTACCGTTTAAGAGGAAAATCAAACAACTCAAAAGAGATGCCCTGGCTAATCTACATTAGCGTGGAGCATCTCTTTATGTTCAACGAATTACTTTGCAGCATATGAGGCTTGCTTAAATTGTTAGGGCACTTTACGATGTTCCGGCTTATTCTCCGCGAACAACACGAAAACCCTGATCGGGACCAAATCCATTGGCATCGAATTTACCTCGAAAAGCGATCTCGTTATTGTTGACACCGCCGATCCAGCCTCCGCCCTTAACCACCCGAAAGGAAGCAATTTGACTCTCCGCGTCGATGTACCAGTCCCAGCACCATTCTCTTACATTACCAGACATATCGTATATTCCAAGCTCGTTCGGCTTTTGTGTACCAATCGATTTGGTTTTGTTTTTATTGCTCTCTATGGCAGGCCAGTTCCAATCTCCAGTTAAGATTTTGTCCCGGCGTTCTTCCAATACCATGCTACTTCGTCGGCGTTATTGCTGCCGCTGTATGTGTAATTCTTGCTCTCCTGACCTCCGGCTGCGGCATACTCCCACTCCGCTTCTGTAGGCAGTCGGTAACCGTTAGTTCCCTCATTAATGGTTACTGTCCACTTTAAATTATCGTTATCATTCTTATTATTCAGGTCTTGGGTATCCTTATCGATGTTGTAATGCGGCTTCAAGCCCTCTTGTATACTTCTTTGGTTACAATACTCTACCGCGTCATACCAACTCACCATTTCTACTGGCAATTGATCTCCTTTGAATCCGGAAGGATTATTTCCCATGACATCCTCCCACTCTTTTTGAGTTACCTCATATTTCCCGATATAAAAATTCGACAGGGTCACATTTCTTCCAGCAAAATTGGACTTGTTGTTCTTAAACGTCCCGCCTTGCACGAATACAAGGTTATCCTTCGGTTCGGGTTTATCCTGCGAACAAGCGCTGATCACTATCATTGTTGCTATTAAAAAGAACATTAATAGCTTTCTCATTGAACGATCTCCTTTAAGCTAATGGGAAAATAACAGGCTATGATACCTGCCATCCGTTAACGTTGAAGGCCATTTGCTCGATAAGAAACGGCCTTCAACGAATTAGGACGGACTGGTTGGATCTGAGGGGAAGGCCATAGGCCTGCCCTAATGTATAAAAATCTGTTTTACTTTCATAGAAAGGCTTACCGTGGATTGGTTACCACACCGTTACGTTGGAACTTCCGCTGCTCTGATATCCTTCTGTCGCTAACACCTGATAAGACCAACTGCTACCCAGATTCATGCCTTTGCTTGCCCATGCGTTCACATGGTTGCTGAATGTAATAGCAGAGTTAACCCCGGTCGCTCTCTTCGACTGTCTTACACTCCAGTACTGCGCAAAGGTTTGTGTTCCGTCAATGGAAGGTGCGTTGTATCGCATGGTTGTATAGATGTCATAGGTACCCCCATCACTGGTTACGGTACCTTTAAACGTTCCGGTTGGTCGATACGTACCCCAGCTATCCACAACGTAATATTCGATAAGTGCATTTCTCGTCCATCCGTAAAGGGTCAAATACCCATTGCCAGATGGTGCAAAGACACCTGCATTATAATTAATAGTCCGGTTTGGAGAACCGACGTTCCAACCTTTACCAACTACAAAATTCCCTGTATTCTGCCACGTTACACTGTAATTACCGCCTGATCCATTAACAGCATTGACTGTTCCGCCGCCATCGGTCCAATTTTGCCAATAATCTGTTGCCGCACTTGAAGTTGCTGCAAACACACCAAAACTCATAGAAGCCGCAAGAACGACCGTCAACAATTTTTTACTGAATTTAAACATACTCTACCTCCCGATATGATTGTATTTTCACTATAAAACTCGTTTAGTTTGATTCTCTGGGATGTGTCCGGTTTACCCATTGGTCTTTTTTTTACTTTTACCTCCTTTCTGACTAAATTATAGAATGATAGCGTTTACATAAAAACCTGACAAACTATAGAATAATCTCTAATATGTTTAGATATAGCGATTCATGTCGTTGGAATTAAGGTGTATATATTGGTCTCAAAAAGAGCACTACCTGAACAAGTCAGTTTACCGTATCTTTTTACGTACTTGGTTCGTTTATAAAGAGATACCTTATTTATATATTTCTTTCTATGGAGGACTAATAATATGGAAATTTCAATGGGAGTCGAAATGCTTCATCTGGATTATCACGGGAATGTCATCCACCCCATTCTTTTAAAGGATCAAGAAATGACTATTCTAATAGACACTGGTTTTCCAGGTCAATTCGAGGATTTACGTGCGGCGATAGAAATGGCTGGTGTCTCGTTAGACAAACTAAATGCAGTAATTTTGACCCATCAGGATGTCGATCATATAGGGAATCTTCCGGAGATTTTGCAAGCCTGTCGAAACGAAATTAAAGTATATGCACACGAACTGGATAAGCCGTACATCCAGGGAGAGCTACCTCTTTTAAAAGATAGTCACCTGGAAAATCCCCCGAAGGGTACAGTGAACAATACCTTAATAGATGGTCAGGAATTGCCGTTTTGTGGCGGGATTCGTGTTATTCACACGCCTGGGCATACGCCAGGTCATATCAGTCTTTATTTGAAGGAAAGTAAAACGCTCATTGCAGGGGATTCGATGTATAGTGTAGACGGAATGCTCGGGGGAATTCATGCACCGACCACACCGGACATGAATTCAGCACGGCTCTCGTTGAAAAAGTATTTAGATCTAGACATCACATCCGTGATTTGTTACCACGGGGGATTAAGTGATGTTAATGTAAAAGATCAGATATCAGACCTCATCCAAGGTTGATCTTTTGAAGAATCAATGTTGTGCATTAACTCTAAATATTAGAAAAAATTTATATATCAGTGATTTTAAAAGGAGACACCTTAGCTTACTGAGATTATAAATCAAAGAGACGATTCTTCAGGTGCTCGTCACCAGTGGAACGTCTTTTTTCGTTGAAGAGAATAAGTAAATCATTGGACATTTTTGTTGCAAATCCATAATTGTTCGTATAAAATAAAACAAATTAGTTGTTCTATAAATATAGAACAATAAAAACAAGGGGGAAATTCGAGCTATGAACTACAAAGTGGAAGTTGATTTTGCACCCATTTATGAATGTGTGAGTAGCCTGACGGTTTTCATGAGCAAACAGAATCATAATGCTCTGGATGCTGGAAAACTATGGGTTAGAGAAGTACAGGATCGATTCGCCCCCGCCAAACTCCAACAAATGCGGGAGACGATGAAACTTGTAGACGATTTTAGCCTTGCGCCTTATATATGGAGTTGTCCTGGAGAACGCTCAGTGAGTGACTTTTTGGATTGGCTTGAAGACCTGTCCACAGGCCAGCTGTATGACATCGCTGCTAACGTGAAGTTGTCCGTCCCCTCCAATCTCCCGGAACTGCGCACTCGGACGTCCGAAGCGCTGCGTGAATGGAATGCCCACTATTTCAGTCAAATCGATTCGGCGATTATCGAAGGTCTTGCCTTAGAAGCTGAAGCAAGAAGGTCCAGTCTAAACGGAACCAATGACCTAGAGGTCTATGAGGAGGCAACGGAAGGTATGCGTCTATACCCTACCCCTCTGCTCAAACAAGTGATTCTAATCCCTCAATATCATGCTCGTCCCTTTGTCACCTCAGCCATCTTTGATGAAGTGATTTTCACCAGTTACTCTGCAGATATTCTCCCACCAGCAACGGGCCGGCCTGAACATAGGTTGTTACGTCTAACACGAGCATTGTCCGACGAGACCAGATTATACATCCTCCGCCTGTTAGCTGGAAGGCAGTTAACATTCACCGAGATCGTTAGCGAGGTTAAACTTTCTAAGAGCACAGTACACTACCACCTGATTTCATTGAGGGCAGCAGGGCTTGTCATCGTACATTATAACCAGAAAACTACCTCTTACAGCTTGCGTGTAGAAGCTCTCAACAAGCTTTCGGAACAGATTTCAGCTTATATTGAAGAATGATGATAATTCCCTTTAGCCTACACACACGGAGGAATACTCATGCTTAAGCGCAGTTATTATGGTTTACTAGCTACTGTCACTCTGAGTTCATTTGGTGACGTATTTGGTCTTCTGGCTATGGAATGGCTTGTCTATGAAATAACTGCATCTAAGATGGCCATGGGTGCGATGGCACTAAGCTTTAGCATTCCAGAAGTGGCCTTTCGATTGCTCGGCTCGCCATTATCCGATCGGTTACACCGAGGGCGGTTCATGGCAGTGCTTGCTGCTATTAGGTTGCTTGCTCTCTTATTACCGCTGAGTCTGGGACTCGCAGGCCACTTGCAATTATGGCACCTTTTTCTGGCCGCAGGTCTGAGCGGGGCATGTTCTGCCCTATTCATGCCCACCGCAATGGCAATTGTTCCGGGAGTATCAGATGAACGCAAGCTGGTGCGAGCATTCGCGGTAATCGACGGCTGCCGTAATGCAGCTGCCCTGTTGGGCCCAGCCTTGGCCGGAGCACTTACAGCCGCCGCCGGGGCGTTGCCAACACTTGGCATCAACGCTGTTTGTTACACCGCCGCCATTGCCACGTTGCTTTATCTGCCCACAATGCAGAAGCCAGTTGCATCAAAAGCCTCCTTTTCAATTAAAGCTTATCTCAGAGATATCCATGAAGGTTTCTCCTTTTATCGTCGCTTCCCGGCCATGCTTTCGATTATGGGAATGGTTTCGATCAGCAACATGTCTTCTGTAGCCATCTGGACCATGATGATTCCTTTTGTTCGTGAAGTGTTAGATCGGGATGCCACTGCAATGGGCACACTCACCACTGCTTCAGCATGTGGAACATTGGTAGGACTAGTGGTCATCTCGTGGATGGGTGAAATCAAAAAACGACGATCAGTCATGCTGTGCAGCCTAGCAATCATCGGTCTTTTTAACGCTTTACTGGGCCTATTCCCAAGTTACCCATTTGCGCTCGTTGCCTTATGTGCCGCTGGTGCAGCAGGACCTTTCTTTGGTTCTCTCAGTTCTTCTTTGCACGGCACACTTGTCCCTGGACCTCTGCAAGGCCGAGTCAACTCCATACGGTTCTTAATTGGGGCGGACTGCAGCCTTTAGGTGCTTTTGCAGGTGCAGCAATTGCAGAACTCTATGGTCTGCCTTTCTTATTCTTGTCTTTGGGTCTTCTTCCCTTGTTTTGTTCGGCCGCAGCAGTATTCATTCCAAATTTGAAGAATTTAGATGGTGATTTATCTACTTTACAGAATAGCACACAATTAAATTCTCATAACAAGGTAATTAACACATTATAAAAAATCATTTTTTAAAAGAAGTGAAGTTCTGGATTAATCGTGTGTATCCGCCTTAGCTGACTTGTATTCTTCCAAACGGATACACAGCGCATAAAAAGAAAGACAATTCCTTTCAAGGTATTGTCTTTCCTCATTCATTTTAATTCTCTTCCCCACATCTTCACCACTACAGCAGTTCGAACTGAAGCTGAGGTTCAGGTACCTGAGCTTTCCCTTTGGGCTGTTCACCAGCGTATCCCAATTCCAGAACCGCAGCAATACGCTCGTTGCCAAGTACGCCAAATGTTTCAGCACGGCTCCGGTCGTACATCCAGTCATGCAACGTGCTACGTACCCCGAGTCCCTGTTCATAGGCAAGCAAGCGAAAATTTTGGATTAGACAGTATACGGCTGCAAAGTCCTCTTCCCGCTTATGGTGATCCGCCTCTTCCTTCACCAAGACCAGAAGATACGCTGGCGCGTGCTTCTGCAATCCCTGCATGAGTTTCCCATTATGGTTATCGGCAAAAATAAACCGCCATGGCTCACGGAGCCCATCGTTCGGTGCCCATACGGCGTGATTGAGCAATTTAAGGATTAGCTCTTGCGATACCGGTCGATCCAAAAAATCTTTCGGACTATGCATGTCCCCTTCCAGCTCAGACAGTTTCATTTTTACATCTTCCCCTTCCTTTTACGTAGTCTGGCCCTGTAAAACAGTCCACTTCTGCTCAGCGGGTGTTCTTTTCCGGCTTCTTGGCGCTTTGTCAAAGTATCCTATATGAAGAATGCCAACAAATCTTTCATTCTCGCGCAGACCAATTCCTTTAAAAAATCCTTCATGCTGAATCATGGACTCTGTATCCCACAGCATGCCTAACCCTCGTTCCCATCCCAGCAGTTGGAAGCTCTGCATCATTTCGCAGGCAGCGGCATAATTGCGGTCATTAGTCAGACGATCCGGCCCTACAGCAGACATAACAATGACATGGGCAGGAATATCAGTGAATCTCTTTTTAAACACATCCAGCAGTTTTCCCGGAATCAGCTTACCGAGCTTGCTCTGCGACATCTGTTCCAGCATACAGTCCACCAGCCGTTTGCGTGCTTCTGGAGTTCCGGCATATACAACACGCCACGAACCAGCGTCAACGATTGGTTGAAGCCTTGTTGCCCTGTGCAGCAATTCAACAACCAGCTCCTGTTCCACAGGGGTTGCATTACATTTACGAATACTTCTGCGTTCCCTGATCAATTCCACCAGACTCAATCGCTTCACTCTCCTTTGGTTTATCTGGATTCCATATCCATGCTGCTGTCTTGAAGAAATTGATGTATTATTTTCAGCTCTGGTTCCGAATATTTGTCCAAAGAACGATAGAACCGTTCAGCCTCAAGTACATGCAGACGTTCATGCAATTCAAAAATCTTCTTTCCTTGTGGGGACAACCGGAAATAGCTTTCCTTCTTGTTGTCATTCATTTTCGTACGTTTGACGAATCCTTCCTCCAGCAGTTTGTTGCCGATCTTGGTAATACTTGCTTTGGACAAATTCATCGCCTCGGCAATGCCCGTATTGTTAATGGGCTCATGCCTGCCAATGCAATCTATCATATGAACTGCAGTCAAATGCTGGGGATTTTCTCGATGCTTTCCCGCTGGGCGATACTTAGAAAATGTTCGATTTCCGTATCCTTGTGATTCTCATATACATGTAAAAACCGGATAAATTGGTCATACAGTAACTGTTTTGTTCGATCTTTTGAATCCATTCTGCAATCGCCCCTTATTTACTTGTAAACAATAAAAAAACCTTAAATAATCTATATTATTCACTAATTAAATCTTAAATAGTTTACTTGTTAACAATATATCATGATTGATAACGGTTATCAACTATATTCTCTGGCTATGGAAATTTGGAATGTTAGAGAGATCCATTACCTATTGAACATTTCTTCTTTTTCAAGTACTATAAATTTAAACAATTCAAACGACCATATGTGACTGGCGAACACGGTGAACCGTGAGGGAGCATATGGTTTGTAATAAGCCGTACGCCTGGGCAGAGGTAAGGAATATTTATTTCCTTGCCTCTTTTTATGTTGAAAGGGCGATGTGAAAATGAGTACAGACACACTGATCTTGAATGGACAAACGGTAGCAGATTTTATGAAGGAAGACATGGCCACAAAGGTTGGCATCCTTAAGGAAAAAGGCATTCAGCCTTGTCTCGCTACAATTCTCGTCGGAGATGATCCTTCCTCAGCGACCTATGTGCGTATGAAAGGAAATGCTTGTGCTCGCTTAGGCGTGCATTCCATTAAGGTCGTTCTTTCTGCGGATACCACCACGGATGAATTGATTCAAGAAATTAACAAACTAAATGATGACCCTTCCGTACACGGTATTTTGCTTCAGCACCCTGTCCCGAATCATATTGATGAAAGAGCAGCTTTTGACGCCATTCGTATCGAAAAAGACGTTGATGGTGTAACGACCCTCGGTTTTGCACTTAATGCTTTTGGAGAAGCCGAATTCCCTTCCTGTACACCACAGGCTATCATGCGTATTCTGGATTTCTACAATATTCAAATTGAGGGCAAACACGCGGTGGTCATCGGAAGAAGTCCAATTCTGGGCAAGCCGGTCTCAGCCATGCTGCTAAACCGGAATGCAACGGTGACAACCTGCCACTCTAAAACTGTGAATCTGGAAGAGATCGTGAAGCTTGGTGATATCGTCATTGCAGCCGTGGGTAAACCCCTGTTTGTCAAAGGAGACTGGATTAAACCGGGTGCTGTCGTTATTGACGCAGGTTATAACAAAGGGAATGTCGGAGATGTGGACTATGAAGCTTGCTTTGTTCCTTCTTCGGCTATTACACCTGTACCGGGCGGCGTTGGACCTGTAACAATCGCAACGCTCATCGAACATACGATTAAATCTGCCTATAAGCTATCTGAAAATGCATAATGAAATAGCCCAAAAAACAAGGTTCCTCCGATTGACGAGGGGCCTTGTTTGTCTTTGAATACGGCTATAATTGAAAATAAGAACATATATATATCTTTTTTTCTCTTTTACAAACGGTTCATATCTATATTATTATGAACAAGGCATGGGGAAGGAGATAAACATAACTTGAAACCTTTAGTACAGCTGCTGCATTTTGGTTATCATCAAGCGATGAGTTGCATTTTTCCTGTGGCGATCTTTGGAACGTTGGCCCTCTCTAGCGTAATTCAGATCCCCTTTCTTTATCGCTATGATGCCATTCTGCTGATTTTATTAGCAGTGCAATACCTTATGTACCGGAGCGGATTGGAAACACGTGATGAAATCAAAGTCATATGTATATTTCACGTGATTGGTTTGGTGCTGGAGATGTATAAAGTGTGGATGGGATCCTGGTCATACCCTGAGCCTGGATATACCAAGCTCTTTGGTGTTCCCCTTTATAGTGGATTTATGTATGCAAGTGTAGCAAGCTTTATGTGTCAAATATGGCGCAGATTGCGTATGGACATGACTGGATGGCCCGGGTTCACATCTTCGGTTCTGTTAGGTGGAGCCGTCTATATCAACTTTTTCACACATCATTTTATTCCCGATTTTCGTTGGTGGTTGACCGCTCTTGTATTTATTGTTTTTCGAAAAACGTGGATTATCTATCGGGTACGATTAACGACCTATCGCATGCCGCTTACACTCGCTTTCATCATCGTAGGTTTCTTCATCTGGACGGCTGAAAATATAGCTACCTTTTTTAATGGCTGGAAATATCCTGACCAACACGACTCCTGGCAGCTGGTTAGTTTTAGCAAGATCAGTTCGTGGTTCCTTTTGGTTATCATTAGTGTCATCATTGTTGCCCAGCTTAAATATGTCAAAGCCAATCGAAAGTAGGTTCTATACATTTGCAAGTTCTGAAAGATAACCGTTATGATTGTATGGAATGCTGAGTTGGTAAATGAAGAAAATATGAGTAGGAGGATACAATGGAAGACGTTATTTTGTGGTTGAAATATGTATTATTAGGTATCGTACAAGGGGCTACTGAGCCTATTCCGGTTTCTTCAAGTGGACATTTAATTATTGCTCAACGATTGCTTGGCATGAAGCAGAATGGATTATCCTTTGAAATTTTGACAAACACGGCCTCACTGATTGCCATTATGTTTATCTTTCGGGAAGATATCAAAAAACTTATTGTCGGAGGCTGGCGATTCCTAATCTCTCGCAATGCAGCGTACAGAGCAGATTTCATGTTTTGTCTATACATAATCATTGGTACTCTCCCTGCTGCGATCGGAGCTGTGCTATTCAAGGATAAAATCGAAGAAATTTTCACTTCTGTTTATACGGTTGCGATTAGTTTACTGATCACCGGGGTTGCTCTGTGGCTCATTCGAAACCTTCGCGGGCGGAAAAGAGATGGCGATTTGTCGGTGAAAGACGCAGTACTGGTAGGTCTGGCTCAGGCCGTGGCTCTTATTCCGGGGATAAGCCGCTCTGGTGCAACAGTCATTGCATCGATCGCTGTCGGGATGAAACAGGAAACGGCTTTGAAATTTTCCTTTATGCTCTATATTCCAATTAGCATCGGCGGGGTAATATTAGGTGCATCTGACATCGTAACCGATCCGCAGCGTACACAGCTAGCTATACCTTACATTTTAGCGTTCATCACTACGCTTATCGTTACCTACTTCTCAATGAGATGGTTTATGGGAATTATGGCTAGAGGGAACCTGATTTATTTTTCATACTATTGCTTCGCAGTCGGAATTCTTTTACTTATTTTTTTGTAAAACAGGAGATCCATTTAACGTAAAAGGGAACAACCTCTAATCAAGAGGTTGTTCCCTTTGTATTGTCCTCCACACGTTCATTTCTTAACTCTCTCCAAGAACCATGGAACCCATATCATTCGGATCTTCAATTTGTTTATGGATTACAAGCTCTCCTCTGTCGTTGAATCCCTTGATTTCATACGGAATAGTTGCAGACGAGGGCAGGAATATAAACCAGATTGTGCTGTCAGGGCCCACCTCCACCAGCTTAGCTTCGGTAGCCACTGGTTTCTCATTTTCTTTGAACTCGACGGCAACACGCTTAATAGAGGGGTCTAATATATGTCCGAACAGCATAGGAAAAGGTTTCGATATATGACTTAATTCAGGTATGCTCATATAATCCAGCGCTGACGTGAATTGAGATGATTCACCAATGGAATATCCGCCACCCCACCCCCACTTCCAGCCGAATACTATTTTCCTCGCATACTCCACCTGAAGATTGCTGCTATTTGCCTGACTCGTTTTTTGTTTAAACAAAACCATTCCCCCGTCTACCGGTTCTTGATGAATGATCTGTAATGAATCATAATGACCTCTAAACCTCTCAATCGCTTCTTCAGGAGTTTTTCCTATAGGAATATGCATGGCTTCACTCATTCCCATTGCCTTGGACATGCGCCAATCGGACAATCCACCAGCCTTGTCATTAACATAAATAAATGCGATGCACAATATGAGGAAAAGTAAGATAGCTATCACTGTAATTCGTCGTTTGCTTCGTTTGCTTCGCATTGTTTGCATTACTACGTCCACTCCTTCAGATAACGCTAATTACTATTCTCCCTGAACAGTAGATAAGGAAACAAGCACTGGACCAGCGAAATCGGAGGCTTCTTCGCCTTTTGGATTGTGAAGACGGAATAAAAAAGCATCACCTTTTTCAGATTTCCAGACCATATAATCGTTTATCCCGTTTTCACCCGAGGCTTGAAGATAAAGCTCAGCGAAACCAAGCGGATGCTCGATCAATTCGCCACTATAATCAGACACCTTGCCCGCTTTTTCCAAATCCTCTCGCCCTGTTGTCTCAAGTTTACTCAGATCATAATCAGAGGGCAGTGGTTCAATATCCACATAGTAGTCCGGATTGCTTGTCAGCGACAAGCGGCCTTTGGCAGCGTCAAAAGAAAATTTCTCGAACACGTACAGTGAAAAACCTTCTCCTTGATACAACGTTGCCGTTTGTGATGTATTGCCCTCCCCTGTCATCAAATCAAAACGTTCTGTCTCCGGTCGTGGCGTTTCAGAGGTTACCTCATTTTCTGTCGTGGGAGTTGAAACCGACTCATTGGTTACAGCGGATGGTTCAGGGTTTGCCGACGGCTCTGTTTCCCCAGAGCAAGCTGTAAGTGCAAGTAACATGACAAACATCGGGATCTTCATATAAACAGAACGAAATTCATTCATTTGTAGTACTCCTTCCAAGTTAATTGTTAATACTTTATTACCCATGGAAGCGGCTGGAAACCCGTATTTATACTTTATAGATTTATACACATACTGTAAATCCCTTGAACTTACTTATAAAATATTGCAAACATCTCCCTGTTCTCATGATATGACTCTCCCCTCCTTCTCCATTCACCACTTGGAAAAGACTCTATTGGGAGAACAAGACCTGCTTATAACAAAAAAAGTCGCCATAATGGCGACTTTTAAGCAAATTAGATGTTGGCAAACTGTAGTAAAATAATTAATTGAATTTATAGGTCCAGAATGCTTCTCTTCCAAATCGATTCCGGATTTGTTCATCATCCAATTCCCGCTTGCCGACAAGTTCCGGCGCCTGGAATTGCGAACGGTGAGCTCGAATCGACGCCATTTTCTCGGCAAGGAATCCGCTCACATCTTCAATCACATCCGCTTTCCCGATGCTCTCCTCATGATTGTTGGAGAATGCACAGCAGTATACAATAGGTCTCTCTTCTGCGGGCAGTCGACCAATCGTTCGCGTAACCGCAGCTCCGGTTGCATCATGATCGGGATGCACACTATACCCCGGATAGAAAGTAATGACCAGTGACGGATTAAGCTCTTTGATCAGCGCCAAGATATGGCCATCTAGCAGTTCAGGGTCTTCAAACTCGATCATTTTATCGTGAAAACCGAGCATCCTTAAATCTTGAATGCCAATTGCGTTGGAGGACTCTATGAGTTCATCCTTACGAATTATTGGCAAGGTGACACGGTTGGCAAATGGAGGGATGCCCATATTACGTCCCATCTCCCCTAGAGTCAGGCAAGCATAAGTGACTTGAGCTCCGCCTTTTATGTATTTCGCCAACGTTCCCGAAGCAGTGAACGCTTCATCGTCAGGATGGGGAAACACAACTAAAATGCGTTGATGTTCAATCTGTTTGTTATTCATGCTTATTTGATCCTCCGCTTTCATCAGAACAATTCCCGACTAAGTTGTAAGGCTACAACCAGCTTTCCTTGACTATCGTGACCAGCCAGAATGAGTCGTTCTTGTTCCAGCTCGTCAATGTGTGTAAGTCCCTCAGCGTATATCCAGCCGTGAGTAGTCTTTAAGCCTACGCGATATGGCCCCGTGCCGGAGATCGATCCTTGCGTATATCGTATGACCGCATTGGAAATGAATGCCGACCCCGGGTGCCTGGTGCTATCGAAGTGACTTGCGTAAGCACCTGACGTGAGTTCGAGGTGTAAATATAGGTCCTGATCCAGAAGTTGATTGATCCGGGATTGGATGTCTTGAGGCTCTATTGGCTGCATGGCGGCCTCCTTTTTAGTAAAAAGTAACGTGCTCCATCCATTTTAACATATGTCCTATGAGAATAAACATGGAATGATTAAGCGATTGTTTTTAGGACTCTCTACTTACTGCTTTCTAAAGAGTCCTCTTCTTTTTGCACAGGTTCGGAGCATTCTCTTCTTAACAGGGCGATCTCATGTCGATAAGGAGCATTCTTATATTTTATTTTGCCAATCGACGGCGTCTCAAGCAGTTTTGGAAGTGACACGAGCTGGGGGTGATGCACGATATAATCCAAAGCTTGAAGCCCGATATGCCCGTGCCCGATGTTCTCATGGCGATCTTTCCTCGATCCCCGCACATTTTTGGAATCATTGATGTGCAGTACTTTCAATCGCTCAAGGCCAATAACCTTATCAAACTGCTCCAGTACCCCGTCAAAATGATGAACAATGTCGTATCCTGCATCATGAACATGACAAGTATCCAGACATATGGAGAGTCGTTCATTCCGTTGTACACCATCGACAATCTGTGCCAGTTCTTCAAAGCTTGTTCCGCATTCTGTCCCTTTTCCGGCCATCGTCTCCAACGAAATCTGGACCTCAGGGTAATTGTCGTCCTGTAATACTTCGTTTAATCCCTGGATAATTTGCCGAATGCCGATGTCTACCCCAGCGTTAACATGGGCACCGGGATGAAGAACAAGCTGATTTGATCCAAGCGAAGCCGTTCTCTCAATCTCATCCCGCAGGAATTGTACGCTAAAATCAAATACCTCTCGTTTGTAGCTATTAGCCAAATTTATCAGGAACGGAGCATGCACAACAATGTTGGAAATGCCCTGCTGCTTCATGTGCATATGGCCTGCTTCTATATTATATTGCAAAATAGGTTTTCGTTTCGAATTCTGCGGTGCCCCGGTGTACATCAGAAAAGTAGATGCACCATAAGAAGCGGCTTCCTTACTCGCCTGCAGAAGCATCTCTTTCCCGCCAAAGGATACATGAGATCCAATGAGCAGATCACACTTTTTCATTACCAACCACTTCCTCTTTGGATTCCATCATTTCATTATCAGTGAAATCTGATGAATTGGCTATTGGGAAATGGCGGTGGTGAAGGAGATCTGAGGAAGGCAAAAAAGCTGCCGATTGGCGACTCTTTTATACACCTCAATTCTCGTAACAACTGTTTCATTCTTGATTTTCATGCTGCTTTCTCAAGGAGAAACGGATACGTTATCGAAATGCGTGTGCTTATTTGCGGTTCTGACACCGATTTTGCCATGTGTGAACGGATTCAAGCTGTTGTCGGTATAGTCGATCTTCGGATTGACCATATCGTCGACAAACACCTTGATGTTGGTGCCCTTAACGACAACTTTCATATGATACCAGGTATTGGTTGAATACGATTGCGCATTGCTCTTGAGCAGCGCCCAATTATAATTCATCTTGCCCAGACTGACTCCGCTTGTAGTCAGATAGGCGTAATATCCTTGTAAAGCATCATAATTGTTCTGGCCTCGCTCCGTACCGTGGGATGCATTGGATACTCGGACGAGCAAGCCCCCGTCACCCCCTGTATCGATCATCTTGATATCGGACTCCACCGTATAATCTGCCCATTGCGAATCCCCGATTGTAGATTTGGCAGGCCCAGTGCTCGCTGCACTGTATTCACCGTTCTCTACCGCCCAGGTTCCTTCAAACCGGGTCCATCCATTATCGCCCCCGTCGTTAAAATTATCGCTTACGCTGGTCACATCGACATTTTTATGAAACGTCATTCTTGAGAAATCGGCCTCACCTGTTACGAATTCAACCTTTAATTCCCGCTGCCCTGCATTTAAATAGACCTTTTTCTTGGATATGTTTCTCCAGTTCTCCCAGTCACCCGTATTAGGTACATTGACGATACCTGTCAAGTCGGTCGCACCATCCCACAGCCGAATTTGAGCCCCGTCCAGCGCGGTAGCCATGCGAAAATCAATATCATAATATCCACTTGTCTCTACGTTCACTTTGTATTTATACCATTCTCCGGTCTGGTTCCAGCCTAAGTTGAACAGTGCTTCACTATTTAGACGAATATCACCGGCATCGGTCCGATAAGCCCCACCAAGATTAGCAGGCGTTGTATCGTGATAAGCGACACCTTCGCCACCTTTCATATAATGAACAGCCTCGATCGTGCCCGGAATCGGCTTGGAAGCGTTCCATGCACTGCTTCCATTCACATCGTTATTAAAGGCAGTGTAGCCGAAATCCGCATGCGTATCCTCTGTTAGAACACCGATTTTGCCTGCTCCTACATTGGCGGAACGCATTGCTTTGAACATGCCGTCTACATAGTATTTAAACGTAGATCCCGACTTCTCTATGCGTATGTTATGCCATTTCGAATAATTGAAGTCCGCGGGCAAATTGAATGTTTGCCAAGCCTGATCCACTCCGTTAACCCGGAAAAATGTTTCCAGTCTCTTGTTCTTTGAACTGATCAGTGCAACACCATAATTGTTCTCATCCGTATAGGAGAATGTAGCGCCATATCTCGGATTGGTGGAAGTTCCCCGATTCATTTCCTTCATGTTAAATTCTGCCGTATAATCGGACGCGCTGGTTGAAGCAGTCACTTGTTTGTACCAAGTTGAGCTGCCCAATGAATTTTGCCACATGAGCTCCTGATTGAAGATGCCCCAATTACCACCGTTCACGTTGTTCCAATTGCTCCCGATGGCAGAACGATCGAAGTAGTCGTAGAAAACAGGCATTTCCGGATTGGGTTGATCCGTTGAAGTTGGACCAAGCACGATCATCTTATCGTTGTTCCATACAATTCGGTCCATGTTCAGATGCCGCAGTGGTCCAATTATTCCGTTACCTTCCAAATTATGATACATCATATAGTGAGTGTCCAGATTGGGTCCCGTTACTACGGTATTGTGTCCCAATCCCACGGTTGGGCCTTCCGTACGTATTAATACCGGGTTGGTGCTATCAGTCACATATCCGGATCTCGGACCTGTGGTGCTAACCGCCACATCCACCCGATATCCTTTGCTAAATACGTGGTTGCCTGTATAGGTCATATAGTATTTTCCATTCCGTTTGAAGACAGTCGAGCCCTCCGTCCAGCCTCCCATGCCCACTCCTGTTGACGCACTCGTTCCGATCTGAGTGGGGCTGCTCATCGGTGCAGCATCGATGCGGCCTTGCGCGGCATGATAGAAGCTGAACGAGCCATCATCGTCAATGAACACATTACCGTCAATCGACTTTCCAAGATTGCCAGTCACTACATTGAAAGGTCCGGTAGGACTCGTGCTGCTCAGTACGTAATGCCCCTTTCCGGCAGGAGATGTATACATGTAGAACATTCCGTTCCAGTAAACGACTTCAGGAGCATAAGCTCCATGCGTAATGGGATCTGTTGCAGCCAAGCCGCGGTACGACCAATTCACCAAGTCTTTGGAGCTCCATACTTTGACACCATCGTCCGTATCTCTTGTACTTACATACAGATAATAGTATCCATTAAATTTCAATACATAGGGATCTCCCAATCCGTATTGTCCCCATTCATCCGGTAACGTTTGTGGATTTTGATACGCTGTGGCTGTGATCGGCACCGAAGAAACCATTAATAAAATGACCATCAGCGTGAACATGAATCGACTCTTTCTCACGTTATTTCCTCCTAGTCCGTGTTTTGTTATCGCTTACAAATACATCGAAATTCTCAACATGCGTTTGCATTCTTACGTCTTGAAGGTCTTGTTCTCATCTACCATCGATTAACCGTCATAGCAGTAAGCGCAGAGAAAATTCAGACTCTTCAGTCGGTGTTAAAATCTAGCATAAAGTAAGCCGTTACAAATAGAAATAACATTTCGTTGTCATTCATTTGGCATTTTGTTGGAAAAAAGTGCTTATCTTTAATTTAAAGCTCGCTCGTTCATACAAACAAAAAAGGACAGTCCCTAGCCATTTTATGACTTGGGACAGCCCCTTCGAATGATGTGAACGATAACTATTGCAAATTTGCGGTGGTAACATCCTTCCAATGATCATTCGTTTCTATTTCAGCATTATTGCCAACAAAAGCACCCCTTGCCTCCGAATCATCCATTAATTGATATCTCATCCAAGCTGTCAAATAACCTCGATGCTGACCGCCATCCTGCTCTATCGCTGTATGTGCAGCGCCTTTAGCCATAGCCATTAAGGCCGGAAGATCCGAGTTGGCATTACGTAAGGCCAATTGGTTGGAAGCTGACGGGGAGATGATAAAATCTCGGGTCCCTCCCATAACAAAAAATGGAACCTTCAGCGCTGAAGTATTATACACGTCCTCTGGATCACAATATTTCAGGTCGGGCAGAGCAATCGATACAATCGTTCTGATGAGATTACCGTTCTCAAAATTCGTATGAGCATTAATGACGCCCGTTGACCCCTGCGAATGTCCTGCCGCTGCAATTCGATCCTTCTGAACCCTCTTGTAAAACGGGCTGACAGCTGCTTCATTTTCACTGAGCATATATTCAATGGCAGCCATAATTTCTTTACCTGTGCCCGTGGTTTGGCTGTATGTATCGATGACAATAAATCCCCAACCGGCCAGGTGTCTTAACAACTCATCATAATTATCAGGCAAAGCTCCCGTTCCGTTGCCCCAAGCAATGAGTGGGTGCGAGACATCCGTTGATTGCGGAGAATAAATCCTGTACAGCTTCTCGCCTTGTTCGTCCTTGACCTCCATTGTATCTACCTCGTACGTACCGGGTAGAGCATATCTCTCTTCAACACTTCCGGTTTCGAAAGTAGCCGATACCGAATTTACGAGGATGAAGGATAGTACGCAAAAAGCAGCAATCAAAATAACGACAACACCTGTTATCCATAGAAACCACTTGCTTCGGATTACCTTTTTCACTTGTGGCATACAATCTCCTTTAAAGATGCGTTAGGTGGATTCTTCTTTAGCATCTTCCTTCTGTTCTGAATAAAGAACGAATTCATATTTATCCCCATTGATCTGATCGTGATAGAACATAATCTTTCGATTTAAGATATCCAGATTCTCTTGCAATGCTTGAATTTCCTGTTCTACTTTGCCCTTACGCTGTTCAAGCAAATGAAGTCTATCATACATCGTCTCCTCACCCATGGCACGCCATTCAGTATATTGTTTTAGCTCTACCATCGACATTCCCGAATTTTTCAAATGTAGTAAAAACCGAACCCATCCGATATCTTGATCTGTATATTCCCGTAGATTATTTCCATCTCGCTGGGGAGTAAGTAAACCTTCCATTTCATAATATCTGAGCGTGCTTTTATTAATACCAATAATTTCAGCAAATTCTCCAATGGAATACGTCATAGCATCAACCTCAGTTTCCTAGATTCGTTTCTCCCTCTAGTATACACTTCTACAGTTTGAACAAAACTAAAAATAGTGTCTTGACTTAAAGTTCACTTTAAGGCCTATACTTCGTCATGTGCACATTGAAATGAATTGGAGGTAAAGAGCTTATGCCCGAAAAACAAACCGCCGGCCGAGAATTACTTGGAGAATTTGCACCGAAATTTGCTGAACTTAATGATGATGTTTTATTTGGTGAAGTTTGGTCCAGAGA
Source organism: Paenibacillus sp. 1A_MP2 (assembly GCF_052244825.1). Lineage (NCBI taxonomy): Bacteria > Bacillati > Bacillota > Bacilli > Caryophanales > Paenibacillaceae > Paenibacillus > Paenibacillus sp. 1A_MP2. Next base: position 4,033,393 of record NZ_JBQQCS010000001.1, read on the forward strand.
GAAGGAATTATCACCTCGCGATCGCAGCATGATAACCGTATCCGCATTGATTGCTGGCGGGAATTTCGAACAGTTAACTCCTCATTTTCAAAAAGCAAAAGCAAACGGAGTAACCAAAGAGGAAATTGCGGAAATTATCACTCATCTTTCATTTTATGCTGGATGGCCGAAAGCTTGGTCAGCATTTAATATCGCAAAAGAAATCTACAAACATTAAGAGAAAGCAGGGTTCAATTATGACAAATGAAGAATTACAGAAGACCGCCATCTTTCCGTTAGGGCAAAAAGTTGATGCAAACTTTATCGGGGATGCATACTTACAAATGATCTTTACTGACCCGACTCCACTTAATGCACCCATTGGAAGTGTAACCTTTGCTCCAGGAGCTCGCAATAACTGGCACTCTCATAAAGTTGGGCAAGTTTTGATTGTAACTGGTGGCGAGGGCTGGTATCAAGAAGAAGGCAAACCAGCACAATTACTTAAATCCGGGGATGTAATTAATATTCCCCTACTATAAAACATTGGCATGGAGCTACAAAAGACAGTTGGTTTGTACACTTGGCAATTACACCCGGAGAAACGGTTTGGTTAGAACCAGTCGATGGTAAGTCGTATAATCAGTTGTAAAAATAAACGCATCGAGTCCATGGATTCGATGCGTTGTTCTGTATTCTTTCAAGACACTCGTAATTTTATTTATTTTTGCTCGACGAAGTAGTGTTCAACTGCAGCTCCCTCCAAGAACTGAAATATGTTTATATAATATTACAATAACCATTTCTCATATAGAAAAAAGCCCGGTTCATCACCGGACTTAACATTTCAAAGGTATTCAAATTATATTTTGATATATTCCACCCATTCCTCATGCAACTCAGTCTCGCTACATTGAAAGATCCCTTCGAAATCTTGAGGATTACGGATCAGTTTGTTTAATGCCTCTATTCCGTATCGCTCAACCACAAATTCCACCATCATATAAGAGAACTGAAAGCCTTTCATCGTTTCAAAATCCCACGTATCGTTATTTAATTCATCAAAAGATGGAATCGACTGGTTGCAAATGCTATCTTCCGTCGAACCTTTAATGAATTCTTGGGACATCTGTTTAGCTTCATATCCACCAATGCCCTGTCTGATCCATTTCGGAGCTGCAGGATTAATATCGCTGATTAGCCACATGGCGAACAAGTGGACTGTGCCTTTCAGAATGGATTGATACGTATGCTCCGGTCCAGGGTTCAATGGAGAGACAATTTTCAGAGTACGCCCTTCATATGTGCCCATAAACCAATTGGGGGCATCAGTTTCTCCGACAGCTTGATGGAACGTTGGCAAATCGGGATAAATTTCAATGACTACTTTTTGTGATGGACGATGTTTGTATTTGGTAGACACTCGTTCAACACTACTGTTGAGTTCATCGAACAAATCTTGATGCACTTTCTTCGTACGATCATTCGTTTCGTGGCTTACACCTTTATTTACAATAGAAATCAGGTCTTGAATAGACATGATGGCAATGTCCCCCCACTCTTTCAGTTCTTTTCTTAATTTCTCCAAAGCCCGGTATAGTCTGTTCTTTACTGCACTCTCCCGCCTTCCAACAATCTTGGATATTTCAGGCAAGGTGCAGTCAACGAAAAAGCGTAATGCAATAATTTCTTGATCAATCTCATCCAGCTTTTTTAACGCGGAGCCAATATCAATTCGGATATCAACATGTTTCGTAAATTCAAGGGAGATGGATTGGGATTCATAATCTGTAAAATCATAAGGAGATTCTTTTTGTCGAGATAACCTGCGATATTCGTTTTTCACCGTATTCTGAGCAATCTTAAAGATCCAGGTGAATAAGTTTGAGGACCCTTTAAAGCTATGAATATTTTCGACCGCTTTCAAAAACACCTGTTGGGTCAAATCATCTGCAACCAACGGATTCAATTTCAGTGAGAAGTATTTACTGATTCTTTGACGATATTGTTCATACGTGTTCTCAAAGATGGTGATGCTTTCCTGTTCATCCGGATAAACAGGTTTCGTGTCATGAGCTCCTGACATGGTGGTGAACCTCCTCTTGATTTACATTTAATTAGACACCGGAGGAAGCGAAAAAGCCACGCGTTAGAAAAAATAAATTTGAGGACTCCACCTCTTATGTATAAATTCTGCTAACTTTTGAAGTTGTAGAATAAACAAGGTAGCCGCTCGCACTGAACGGCTACCTTTGTTCTTTTATTGAAGTACAACTTAGTCCTTGCTTATTTCAGGACGGAAGACGCTTTTAATTGAGTCTGCATGAAGACCAGTTCTTCAGCCAATTTTTCCAGCCGACTTAGTGCTTCAGTATCTTTAATGTTATTCTCAGCATCAAAATGATCACTATTCAGATAAACATAGCTTGGGGCAACATAGGAGCGGAAAAAGCCTGCAATCGGTTTCAATTGATTTTCAACAACCAAATAATGCTGATAGGTGCCCCCGGTTGCTAGAAAACCCATCACTTTATTGTAAACGCTCTGCACAGGCAATAGGTCGAATACATTCTTTAGTACACCTGTCAGAGAGGATTGATATATTGGTGTGCCGATTACGTAAAAGTCAGCATCAATCAATTTTTGAACCACCGACTGGGTGTCTTCATTATAATCCTCCAATTTGCGGCCATCGCAAAATTCGATCCCTTTATAATCTCTTAAATCTATGAGCTCCACTTCAATTTCTGGATGATTATTTTTCACGAATTGGAGTACCGTATCCACACCCACTGGTGTCTTTGATCCAATCAACGACCCGGACAATCCTATTAATTTCACAACATAACCTCCAATAAGTCGTAGTCATCTGTTAAATTTCCTGCCTACTCTCCCAAAATAATGACTTCCGTCTCCAATTCAATATTAAATTGATCGTACACTCTTTTTTTAATTAATCTAATTAATTCCAAATAATCCTCAGCAGTGGCGTGATCTGCATTAATGATAAAACCCGCATGTTTCTTCGAAATTTCAGCTCCCCCAATGCGAGTACCTTGTAGATTACATTCTTGAATAAGTTTCCCGACATAATGTCCCTCTGGACGTTTGAAAACACTTCCGCAAGAAGGGTACTCAAGCGGTTGTTTGGATTCCCGTTTAAACGTTAAATCCTGCATGACACTGGAGATAACATCCTTATTGCCTTTTTTGAGATTAAATTCGACTTCAAGTATGATGTATTGATCTGTTCGGAAGATACTGTTTCGATAACCAAGCTGCATATCATCTCGGGCGATGTTAACCAGTTCTCCATGTTTAGTAACAACAAGCGCTTGCTCGACGACCTCTTCCATCTGACCGCCATAAGCTCCCGCATTCATATATAAAGCACCACCTGTGCTCCCTGGTATTCCACATGCAAACTCCAGACCCGTTAGACTGTTTTCCAAAGCGATCTGTGAGACGTCGATAATATTGGAACCGCTTTGCGCGACAATCTTGTCACCATAGACCTCAATTTGATCGAATTGGCTCAGAGAGAGCGTGATTCCACGCAGCCCCTGATCTTTAATAATGACGTTTGATCCTTTGCCAATGACAGTCAGAGGTATTTGATGTACTTTTGCAATGTTAACTATGTTAATAATTTCTTCTTTCGTAGTAGGATGAATAAGTATGTCTGCTTTACCACCTAGTCTTATATAGGTATGGTCCTTTAATGGCTCATTCAATTTCAATTTTTCCAAAGGTATGTGATTCTCAAAAATATTCATGACATTCTCTCCCTGAGTTGAAAAGACGTGATTGCACAATCGGCGAACAGAAAACTCCTTCATTGTATGTTTAATATGAGATTTTACTTGGAATTATTCCGAACATCATATCATTTAATCACATTTTTTAACCTCGCCACGGTAATTCGCCATTCTGAAACTGGCTCCGCAGCCACATGACACTTTTGCATTAGGATTATTCATGGTGAATCCCCCTAACATCCCGCTTTCTTCATAATCAATCTCAAGTCCTTCAATATATGGAACCGTATTTGAGTGAACCAATATACGAAATACACCTTTATCTAATAAGATATCCCCTTCTGCTTGCTGTTCATCTACGATAAGGGTATAGGACAGACCACTGCAGCCCCCCTCATCCACCCCTACTCGAAGAAATGAATTCCGGCTATCCGCACTTGCCAGAATTTCAACGATCTTTTCGGATGCTGTTTCACTGACCTGAATCATCGTTTATACCTCCTTGAAACGTATTTTTGGGTTAGACTGGTGTTGTTCAAACGCTGCCCATTAAAATTCTAATGATTTCTTCTGGACTCGTATAAGCATTAAAACATCGATATTCTGCTGCTTGCAGATGGTTAGGAATATCCATGATTTCAAGAGATCCGCTATATAAAACGATCCTATATTTCCCGGAAAATTGTTCTATAAACGGCTCAATATTCTCCAAATTCATATCTACGATGATCACAGTATTATCCGGAAGATGGTTAATGTCACAGATCACATCACGCGTAGCGTCCAGAACATGCAAGGAGGACTCGGTTCGAATCAACAAACTTAAACTTTTAACGATGTGATGCGTGTTTGACAAGACTAACACATGGTTCATTCAGAAAACCTCCGGATAAATGATCGCAATCGCAGGATATTTCTCTTCCTAAATTCATGTTTTTAGTACACCAGTCCATCAAACAGGGTATGAGAGCGGCTAGAGCGGCCCCGTGAATTTAAATTCATACATGATTTGTATAGGATACCGGATACTTAGTAAACATTTTTATTTATAAAGTATAAGCTACAGCTCGCCTTTGACTTTGTCAATATTTTTGTTTAAAATGTATGAAATCATGCAGATTCTGTTGCTTAAAAAGGAGGTTCACCATGAGCCAGGACCAAACGAAAAAGGCTGCCTCAACCAGTACCCGAAAAGCAATCATTAACCTGCTTAAGCAGCAAGGTGGAATGGATGTTGTGGCACTCTCCTCCCAATTTGCGTTATCTGGAATGGCTATCAGGCAGCACTTAAATGCACTGAAAGAAGAAGGATTGGTTACTTTCGAAGAAGAGGCTCGTCCCATGGGTCGACCAACCAAGCTATGGAGACTAACCCCCGCGGCTGATCGTTTTTTTCCTAGTGGATATTCAGAGTTATCCGTCAGTCTGATTAATTCCATGAAAGAAGCTTTTGGAAATGAAGGGCTGGACAAGCTGCTGAGTGTTCGAAATAAGAACATGCAAGACCAATATCTTCAGTACATCGGTGATGTAACTGGCGTGAAGGAAAGACTGGAGAAACTGGCTGAAATCCGAACAAATGAAGGTTATATGGCTGAGGTCAGGGATCAAGGCGATGGTAGCCTCTTATTTATAGAGAAGCATTGTCCCATCTGTGAAGCCGCCGCCGTATGTACCGGGTTATGTAAGAGCGAATTACATTTATTTAAAACGGTGCTTGGAGATCATGTTCATATTGAACGGGGAGAGTATATTATGGCAGGCGGAAGAAACTGTATATATACCGTAAGAGAAAATATGCAGTGACAAGACTGTCGACTTTCCCCTTCTATAAAAATGTGCATCGTTATAACAAAAAAGAACCCCGAGATGAATCTCAAGGTTCTTTACGTTCAGAATGGAAAATAAGTCTAGAAAATGGTTGGCACCATTCCACCATCCATGGGAATTGGAGAAATCTCCAAGTCTTCTAAATAAGCAAGAAACCAATGCGGAAAGTTCCACATTGGTTTCTTGGAGGCATTATTTTGGCGTTATTTTGTTTGTTCAAGAAGACCGATAATAAGCGTAACGGCCTCACCCCGGGTGGCTGTCTGCATTGGGGCAAATCGATTGCCACCAATACCGCCTACCAGACCTGCCTCCACGGCAGAAGCTACATGGGATACTGCCCATGCCGGAACATCCTTTGCATCTTTGAAATCCAGCTTCGCATTGGAATCCGTTGGGATCCCGCCAGCGCGAGCAATCATGGTCACCATCTCCGCACGGCTCAGCGTCTTGCCAGGACCGAACGAACCGTTAGCGTAACCATTGATAATGCCAGCAGATGCCGCTGCTGTAATATATGACTTCGCCCATGAAGGAATCTTGTTATCATCCGTATAGTGAATGCTCTCGCTTACGGTATTCATATTCAGGGCACGACCCAGCATCGTTATGAACTCGGCGCGTGTGACTTTTTGATTTGGACGGAAAGTCTGATCGCCGTATCCATTTACAAATCCAGCCGCCAAGGCTTTATCAATTGCAGATTTTGCCCAGTGCCCGGCTGTATCTTTTATCGCTGGCGTAGTCCCTGCGTTCCCGTTATTGCCTGATCCAGTACCCGGCTCATTGCCAGACTCAGTTCCGTTGCCGGTACCGTTGTTTGAACCGTTACCGGTTCCTGTGTTGCCGCCGGTGCCTGAGGAGCCATTACCGCTGCCTGATCCGTTACCGGAGCCTGAGCCAGAACCCGGATTGGATGTTCCCGGATTGGATGGATCAGTCCCAGGATTTGTCGTTCCCGTTTTCTTCACGATACCGAACTGATCAATAATGAATGGGGCTGCTCCGTTCAGATTTTGGTCAATTTCATACGTGATAGCTGTCAGTTTACTGCCGTCAATCGTAATGCCCACAAAATTCTGGACCTGACTGCGCATTGGACGGCGGTTGTCGTTCGGATCCGGGCCATATTTCTCTGCATGATTTTCCTCTGCACGTTCAAAAAGACTGTAGTAAGCTTCTGCGAGACTTTCACTCTTATTTTTGTAATACACTTTTGGACCCGCTGTTGCCGGAATCAGATAGATTGAGCCATTCGGATTCACAGAGTACTCGATTTTCTCTCCATTTTGCATCTCCGTGATGATCTCTGGCTGACGTGCTTTTCCATTCTGATCGATCGGTTTTGTGCGGGCATAGATATGATCATGTCCCTGAAGAACAAAATCAATGCCCAGCTCCGCCATGATCGGTGCAATCTTGGTACGTAAACCGTTTGCTCCCATGATGTCGGAATCCGTTGCGTGATTTGAGGTCGTGTATGGTCCCTTGTGAATGTTCACAATAATCCATTGGGCTCCATTTTTCTTGGCAGCCTGGACATCTTTCTTCAGCCACTCGACCTGCTCTACTGAAAAGTTGTCATACTCGTCCGAATCCTCATTCGAATTCAGCACAACAAAATGTGCATTGCTGTAATTATATGAGTAGTACGCTCCCGTCTCCGTTGCTGAATTCTCTGGTGATTGGACATTAAAATGATCAATAAACGCATAATTCTTGTCTTCATGGTTTCCTGCGGATGGAACGATGGTTGTGTTCAACAGGCTTTCCTGCGAATGCCCAAGCAGCCAATTCCACTGTTCCTCTTTGATACCATTATCCACGATGTCACCGTTGTGTACGACGAACTGTGCATCCGGTACAGTGGCGAGCGCTTTAGCCAGTGTCTCGGAGGAAAGGATGGCTTCATCTTCTTCCTTGGCTTGTGTATCGGCCAGATCGATGAAGGTAAATTTGCCTTTTTCCGGTGCCGTGCGGAAGGTTCCTGTCTCGCTCCATACTTGCCGGGAAGCATCCCCTACCCGGTAATAATAGGTCGTATTCGCTTTGAGTCCGGTCACTTCCGCTTTGTGCATCAGCTCCGATGGAGCATTCGCAGGCTGGGCAGAGCGCCCTTGAACCGATTTGGCTTGTGTAAAATCAGGTGCTGCAGCTGTTTTCTCCACAACTTGAAGGTTGCTCTCTGTCACTTGATCAGAGGTATACCAGGTAAAACCCTTGCTATTGGTCGGATCTCCATGGAACGTTACCGTTACTTTGCTGACTTTCTCAGGAACAGGTACCGTATCCGATTCCTTGATAATTCCGAAAGTATCCACGATAAATGGTTCTGCATTATATTTATTTTGGTCAATCTCATATGTTATGGCTGACAGCTTGCCTCCATTAATGGTCAAGGAGACAAAGTTCTGTACATGACCTCTGGCCAAACTTGTAGTGTCACCATATTTCCGTGCATGGTTTTCTTCCGCACGCTCGAACAAGCTGAAATATGCTTCACCCAGTTCTGGCTTTACGTTTTTGAAATATACTTTGGCCCCGGCGGTTGCGGGAATCATATAAATGGTTCCATCCGGTTTGACCGAGTATTCAATACTCTGACCATTAAAAGTCTCTGTTATTTTGGACACATCTTCAGCAGTGCCATCGCTCTTGATTGGCTTGGTGCGAGCAAATATATGGTCATGTCCCTGGAGGACCAGATCAATTCCCAGTTCGTTCATGAGCGGGGCGATTTTTTTTCGTTCACCGTTCGCACCAATAATGTCGCTATCTGTGGCGTGATTCGATGTCGTGTACGGACCTTTATGGATGTTAACGATAATCCACTCGGCTCCTGCGGCTTTCGCCTCCGCAACATCCTGCTTCATCCATGCGACTTGCTCGTTTGAGAAATTGGCATACTCGGTTGAATTCTCGTTGGAGTTCAGTACGATAAAGTGGGCTTTACTGTAATCATAAGAGTAATATGCGCCTGTTACTGTTGCGGCACCCTCTGGCTGCTTCACGTTAAAATGCTCGTAGAACGCATAATTCTTGTTCTCATGATTACCAGCGGATGGTGCAATGGTCGTGTTCATCAGACTGTCTTGTGAGTGACCAAGCAGCCAGTTCCATTCTTGCTCTGACGTGCCATTCTCCACAACGTCTCCGTTATGGACGACAAATTCAGCATTCGGAACAGTCGCGAGTGCCTTGGCAAGTGTAGAGCCGGACAGAATCGCCTCATCTTCTTCCTTTGCTTGCGTATCCGTCAGGTCAATGAAGGTAAAGTCTCCATCAACCGGAGCCGTTTTGAACGTTCCAACCTCACTCCATATGTCCAGGCTCTGATCACCAACGCGGAAATAATAAGCGGTATCTGGCATAAGACCCGTCGCTTCCGCCTTATGCACCATTTCTCCCGGGGAGTTAGAGGCTACGGATTCACGTCCGTTGAAGCTTTGGGCCTGACTGAAATCTGCAAGACCTCCCTGGTTAGGTACCACTTGAACAGTGCTCTGTGCAGATGCAAGAGGAGTATACCAAGTGAAACCTTTGGCACTTGTCGCATCACCATAAAAAGTAACCGTAACTTTGCTGATATCCAGCGATGGCGCATTAGCCAATGCTTTAAGCTCCATGTCAAAATACAGGTCAGAGCTACTGTCGCTTTGCTGATGAACTTCGACCGCAATTACGTTCGTTCCATCTTGCAGCTCAGCTTTCAGCGGCTCCGTCAGATCAACATTTTCATACATCACAGGCAAGTCCTGACTCGATGCTGCTTTGGTAGAGTACTGAACCTCACCTTCCGGCATGCCAAATCGGCCAATTTCCACACCATTGACATAGATAACTGCCCCGTCATCAATGCCGAATGTACCGAGAATTTGTCCGTAGCTGTTGATTTGATCTTTGTTAACGTTTAGATTTGTGCGGAAATAAGTAGTGCGGGGTTTTAATTTTTTGTCCAGACCGTAGCTGACTTCTGTTTTGAGAGGTCCAAAATAGGAAGTGCTCACGCCATTGCCGTTGTCCTTATACCCAAATGGAGCCTGTCCCGTTTTCCAGGAGGACAAATCATCGTAGGTACGCCATTCTGTCAGTAAATCCTGACCCTGATCAAAATAAGTCCATTCGACGTTGCGCTGTAACAGAATATCCGGCTCGGAAGACGATGCGGCTTGGGCTGAATTGGCTCCCCCAAATCCCGCGAACCATCCGAATACCAAAGAAAGCGATAACAGGATGGGTAAACACTTTTTGTAGAGGTGACTGATCATAATTCTCTCCTTTTTATGTAAGATTAGTTGGATTATCAAAATCCAAACAGGCCAAGCATAGCAAATGGAAATCAGTTTCCAGTCAGCTTGAAGTAAAACGGTTGTAAACTCTGACATTTATTTATTCTGTTCACGAATGATATTTTAAAGTTAACATAATAATTAATATGGTTCTTAATATCATCGAATGAAACGATACGTCTATTTATAAAGGTTTGATGATTTGGCTTTTAGGAAGTAGACTAATGAGGATAGACTATATAGAAGTTAACACGTTCTGGGAAAGGAGAATCCGAATGTCCTCCAGTGTCATTGATATGCTACAGCTTGAATACCAGCGCTTCTCAGCAAAAGAAAAGGAAATAGCCGATTATGTTATGCGCAATAAATCATCCATTAATAACATCAATATTAGGGATCTGGCTACCTACACCAATGCTTCCATGTCCACCATTACTCGATTTTGCAAAAAAGTAGGTTGTTCCACCTTTGTCGATTTTAAAATTCGGCTTAGCCGTGAAGTGCACCAACCCCGCAATGAAACGGATTTTTTTATACGAACACAACAGATTCACAATGATATTATAAATGCGACCGCGGAAATGCTGGATACCGACAAAATTGAACAAGTGGTCCAGTACATAAAAGAAGCTCGCAAAATTTATGTCTATGGTTTGGGAAGTTCAGGCTTGTCTGCTTTGGAATTCAAATACAGGCTCATGCGGATGGATATCGTAATCGATGCGGTAACCGATTCTCACATGATGATCATGAGTGCTTCTCTTCTGGGCGAAGACGATCTGGTTATTGGTTTATCTAATTCTGGACGAACGTTAGAAGTCAGCGATGCATTAAACGCGGCCAAAAAAGAGGAAGCAAAGTCGTGGGAATTACTAATTTTGATCATACACCCCTGTCTGAAATTTCGGATTTGTGTATTTTTACCCCGGATATCGGGCGAAACGGAGATGTGAACTTCATCAACAGCCAATTGGCCATTATTTACATCCTGGATGTAATCTCGCTTCTATTACTTGAGGATGAACATTTACTGCATGCACGGCAGCAAACGTTAAAAGCTCTTTATTCTGCTGAATAAACAAACAGCCAACTTGATTCGTTGGCTGTTTTCATGTTTTCTCCTCTTATTTAGCAGAAGGAGAAGACTCCTTCAATTTTGCAATTTCAGCGACAAAACGTTCCGTAATTTGTTGAGGACGCGTAATGGCCCCACCGACAACAACACAATAGACTCCAGCTTCGAGACACGTTGCTGCCATCTCCGGCGTCATGATATTCCCTTCCGCAACAACAGGCGTTTGCACACTTGCCAGAATTTCCTTCAAGGCCGCAAATTGATTATCGTACAGCTTAACCCCTGCTGTCTCCTCTGTATATCCGACTAATGTAGAAGAAATCAGATCAAAGCCGAGCCGTTCTGCATTTATAGCTTCCTCTTGGGTCGAAATATCCCCATTAATAGAAGTTGAGGATGTTTGGTACGAATTTCATGCACGAATTCATCCAGTGTTTTGCCATCCGGCCGTGCTCGCAGCGTCGCATCAACCGCAACGATCTCCGCATGCACCTCGGCAAGCTCATCCACTTCCACGATCGTTGGTGTAATGAACACCGGATTGGTTCCGTAATTTCTCTTCACAATACCTATGACCGGAAGATCAACCTGTTCCTTAACCTCTTTCACATCAGCCGCCGTATTGGCACGAATACCTATGGCTCCACCTTCTTTTGCTGCGATTGCCATGCGTCCCATGATGAACGAACTATGAAGCGGCTCATGCTCCAATGCCTGACATGATACAACGAGACCGCTTTGTAAACCCAATTTATCTATATTCATTGCAATTACTCCGTTTCCATAATTTCTTCGATTTCATTTTTGATCACCGTTACCTGAGGGCCGTAAATAACCTGCACTCCGTTACCGACCAGGACGACCCCTTTGGCTCCCGTAGCTGTAAGTGCATCCTTTTGAACCTTCTCGATATCCTTCACGGATACGCGAAGCCGCGTTGCACAGCAATCCAATTCATTGATATTGTCTGCACCGCCCAATCCATTCAGGATGGCTATCGATCGTTCTTCCCCTTTTGCAGATGACGGTGTATTCGTTTGCTGACTTTGTGTTTTGGCTTCTGGCTCCGCTGTTCCCTCATCCTCACGTCCTGAAGTTTTTAAATTGAGCTTAACGATCAGAATTCGGAAGGTAAAGTAATACAGGAAGAACCAGACCACACCAATGATAGGAACGATAATCCAGTTGGTTTTCGCATTACCCTGAAGTATCCCGAACAGAATAAAGTCGATTAATCCGCCTGAAAAAGTCTGACCGATTGTAATCTCGAAAATATGCGATAACATAAATGCCAAACCATCAAATACAGCGTGAATCACATACAAGATTGGAGCGACAAACAGGAACGAGAATTCAAGTGGCTCCGTAATTCCTGTCAGGAACGAGGTGAGTGCCGCAGACAACATCAGTCCGCCGACTACTTTTTTACGTTCAGGCTTGGCCGTATGATAAATAGCGAGTGCGGCACCCAGCAGACCAAACATCATCGTGATAAAACGACCTGACATAAATCGGGATGTACCCGAGAAGAATTTCTCGGTTGCAGGGTCTCCCAGTTGAGCAAAGAAAATATTCTGTGTTCCTTCGTAAACTTTTCCCGCAACCTCCATTGTTCCTCCGACTCCAGTCTGCCAGAAAGGCAGATAAAAGATGTGGTGCAACCCAAGTGGACCCAGCATCCGTAAAACAAATCCGTACAACAGTGTTCCGATATACCCAGTTCTATCGACCAAACCTCCAAGCTGCGTTATGCCGAGCTGGATGGTTGGCCAGATCAGGAACAACGCAATACCTATAAAAATGGCCGCAAAAGATGAAACGATAGGAATGAAACGTGAACCTCCAAAGAATCCAAGGAATTGTGGAAGTTCTATTTTGTTGTACCGATTATGAAGCCATGCGGTAACCAATCCGACGACGATCCCTCCGAGCACACCGGTTTGCAGTGTCTGGATACCGAGTACCATACCTTGACCGGCACTAGCCAAATGATCTGCGGCAAGTTTCCCGAATTGACCAACATCGCATTAATGGATGCATTCATCACCAGATAGGCAAGACCTGCAGCCAAACCTGCTGTACCTTTGTCCGCTCTGGCAAGTCCAACCGCCACACCAATGGCAAAGATCAATGCCAGATTATCAAACACAATACTTCCTGCACTGCTCATCACTGTAAACACTTGCTGCAGCCACGTGATCTGCAAAAACGGATACGAATTAACTGTATTGGCGTTGGATAAGGCGCCTCCAATCCCCAGTAATAGACCCGCCGCAGGTAAAACAGCAATAGGAAGCATGAACGATTTACCAAACTTCTGAGCCTTCTCAAAATATTGCTTCACTGTGATATCCACCTCTCTAAAACTATTTTCATTTACATAATAATTATGAAAATGGTTTTCGTCAACACATATTTAAATCGCTTTCATAACGTGTGAGGTCTAAGGATTTAATGAATAACCTGCTTTAAATATAATTATTTCCAGCGTAGCAAACTTCAGTCTTTCCTGTTCAATGCCAAAAAAGCCGCCAATATGGCGACTTTTATGTGTACGTATTCTTGCTCAACAGTTACTTGCCCAGAACCGGAATATTGCATTATTTTAAGATTCTAGTCACCAGTTTTACTGACCCGTTCATGCCTGAAGGCAGTGATGACTTTCCGTATACATTTTCCAGTGTATTGCCCACTTGAATGGCGATTACATTAATCCCCGGCAAAATATAAGACATGACATTCCAATGATAGGGAGGCCATAAGCGGATGCCAGCATCCTCCCCATTCACATAAAGCCGTGCCGTCTCTCTAATATCTTCCGCTTCCAGCCACAGTTCATCTGCCGGATTCAAGCTGACATTGGACAAGTCCACTTGCTGCGAGTACGATGCTGCTCCCGAATAGAATGGATAACCGGCGGCATTCCAAACTCCTGCCAGTTGTTCCGATTCCACGGTTAATGTAGTCTGATTTTCTATAGCAAATGAACCAATCAGGTAAGCAGGAAAGGAAATGGCAGGCATAGGCTCCAGCAATGAAACCGTGAGAACTTCAAGCTCATTCTCGCCTTTCACGAGGTGTTTGCTAATGTCCACACCATTGTAATGAATATCTTGCCATAGCGATGGTCGGAGTGCTTCCATCCGTACTCCATTAACAAAGATTTCAACATTACGTCTGCGCTGAAGAAAACCGATATGGGATGGAATCTTCTGCTCAATCTCGTCAAGAATCAGCTCCATTTTGGTGAATCGGCGTTCCTCTCCTGATTCGTTTGCATGTTCTGAACCCTTCTGCGAGTTCATAAGCTCGATCCATTCCTCTGTCACGACAAATGTTGTACGGTACGTATTGACTTGACCTGGCATCGCTGCATTCATCCTGGACTTGCGGTCATTCAACGTTACCTGCCATTGATCCAGTACAAGTACGTTGGGTTCTACGGTCTGAAACTGCCAATAATCACCTAAAACCATCACCTCAGTGGAACACTGAGCTTTACCCTTCCCGTGCTCTTGCGGTAAGGAAAATCTATGATCATCGGGGTCAAATGAATCGGTCGCTTGATCATATCTAACCGATAGTACAACTAGCTCCCCCGGTACCAATGTTAGAACAGCATCATGACTTAGCGGGTTCACACTCCTGTTTTCCAAATCCCATTCTTCCATGTAACCGTTCATTCGAATCGGATCGAATTGAATGGACACGGGCTGCTCCGACCAATTCATCAGCCATGTATACACGTGGGCTTCGAATGTTCGTTCAACACGAATTAGATCCTCGCTGTGCCCTTCAACTTGTGTCCAAGCAATGGTCGGTTGTACCGTCAGTAACTCTTTTAAAAGAACACAAAACTTCATAAGGGTATCATTATGATGTGGGTCCTCGTCCGCTTCTTCTTCCACTCCCTCATCTTCATGGACTGTATTGTTCATGGAATAGAATAGGCTGTGCCCTTTGCCAACTGCTTGTAATTTTCCGTGCTGAGGATTGGAACCAAATAGTACATTCATAGGTTTCAATATTTCCGGATCTTGCCGCAGGACTCCACTATCACGAGGAATTGCCCCAACCGCAATAAGCGTTCCGCCATTGTTGACAAAGGATACAAGCTGTTCTGCGATATCCGTGGACATAACCGTAATTTCAGGCAAAATCAAAATCGAATATGCGTTTAGATTACCGGCATACGGATATCCGTCAGCATGAGCATTCTTTACCTCTCTCAACTGGCACTCATCTACATAATCGTAATCAATGGAGCTGCGCAGCATACGATCAGACAATAAGGAGAACAATTGATCCGCAGTTGGATGCTTGTTCGATTCACCGGATACGAACATATGCTCATACACCGTATGGATCGGTGACAATAGCAGCACTTCCGGTATGCGCTTCGTGGAAGCCCCCAGTACACTCAGACGCCCAAGATAATCGGCAAAAGCCCGATAATGAGGCCAGTGCGGAGCATGCTTGAATTCAGTAGGCGGGAAATCCGTTTTTCGATATCCTGCAAACGAATAATAGAATGCATGCGGAATAAACAGATTCACACCCAGAAATGCCATGAAATTGGCATCAAGCCTCCTTTGTCGCATCGCGTAGGCATGACCACTCGCACCAAAGGACTCGCAGATGACTCTCTTTTCCCATTCAGCTGAGCGACAGACGCTGCGGTCTTTACGGATACGATACGATGCGGATTCTCCCTTGTACCGATCCCATGTGTCAGGTAGTCCACACCTGCATAATGGAATTGTTGCAATACGCGGGTTTGATTGCCCTGCGACCGAGCCTGCCCCCACACTGGCTCCTCCAGTGTATGGCCAATATACAGCAGACTGTGTGACTCGCACCACGTACGAATAGCCGCATGATACCCTTCGACATACCAACGGGTAATCGTATCATAATAATCTTGCCTCACAGATCTGTTGCCATCAACAATCCCATATAACAAAGCGCCTAAGCAGGGAATTAGCTCATATCCGTTCTCCTGTTGATAGCGTCCCGCCATCCCGTGTGTCCACGCAAACACCATTCCGGGCAAAGTTGCGTTCACATCTTGAACCGACGTTCGAATGGCTTCTACGCCAAAAAAACCATCGTGGATCATGAGTCCAGGTTCATCCGTAAATACGCCTTGAATGGTCGCACCGAAGTGTGGCTGTAATTGCTGAAACGGCTCATAAGCCCATTGAATGAAAGCCTGAACGGCATCCGGATTCAAGGTGTCCAGGTAATAGCCTTTTGCAAACGTGATCCCTTCGGCAATTTCACAGGACCAACAGGCGAGTATGATATAATCATCGTCCGAATCCGGTTTCCATTCCTGCCCATATAACGCTGTAATATCTTCCGGTTGATCATATATCAGCCATTCCCCATCTTGCTGGATGGCACGATAAACGAGAATAGCGATGAGTTCATTGTTACCGTAGGAGACAAAATCGAGAGGTAACGTTCCCTGTTGTGCTTTGTATAAGTATCTTCGTTCCTCGACCCTCAAGTATCTCATCCGATATTCGGGATGCCGCCTTGTCAGCTTACCGCCAAGCGTTCCGCTCGGCCAATTGTCCTCATCATACAGCCAGACCACCATATCGCGCTTCTCGCATTCCTTTGTGCAAAATTCCAGCGTATCCATGAACTCTTCGGACAGGTACGGGGTTTGCATTCCATGACGTGCATGCAAAACTACGCCGCCAACACCCGCTTCATACATGGATTGAATTTGGCTTTCAAGCTCAGCCTTGGTGAAATTATGATTTAGAAACCAAAAGGGTTGCGGCCGGTACGTTGCGTCAGGATTCTTGAATTGCTGTTGTAATTCATCAATGTTCGTGATTTTCATTTCCACATTCATCACCTGATCTCATCATGATTTTGATGCAGATGCTGTGGTTAGTAAAGGAATGAAAAATCCACCCACGACCGAACGATTTTGGAAATTCAACTGCTTTCCAGTGATGGTATCATACCAGTCCGTTACGGGCACACGGCTCGATGTCTCATTCATAAAATCCCAAAGTGGTGAGATCATCTGCCCAAACTGGGCTTGCGTTTCACTCATGGAGGCACACCATACGAGCCAATCGGACTTGGTATACGTCTCACGGCTATCCAGCGGTATGCCGTATCGATTCTGTTTTAGCTGATAATATGCCAACTCTTTGGCAGCTACTTCTTTCGGAAAAAGATTGAAGTCGAGCAGACGGTCCCATACCAGATTGTATTTCATGCTCCACGATTCATTCGAGCTGTCAAAAGTCAGCTTGTAGTGATCTTCTGCATTTGCCATGGATTCCCACTCATCTGCCATTTTCTCTGCTGCTTCACGGTAAACGACACCATCGGGCAAACCAAGTTCGGCGCTCATGTAGGCATAAGCGGCAATACCCAAAATCGCTTTAATCGACAGGTTCGCATTGTGCGCAAGATGTCCAGCAAAGTCGTCGGTGCACAGCTGATTGTCCGGGTCCAGACCATGCTGCAGCAAATACGAAGCCCATGTGGTCAGAAGCCCCCAATGCTCACGTGCAAATTCCACCTGCTGCTCATATTTGCATACCGCTGCTGCCATCAGGAGCATATTGCCACATTCCTCGATAGGCATCTGATATTCAAGCTTGTTCTCTCCGTAAACCTGACCATTGGCTTGAGGATAAGTTCCGACGTCATGCGGAGCAAAATCAAATGTCCAATCCGTGCTCTCCGCATACCTATAGATTGGGCGCATCATTCCTTTGACCAATTCGGGATTATACCTCAGGAACAACGGAATCGACGGGTAGCTCACATCCACCGTAGCGATGCAGCCGTTACTGAAATTCTCTTTGGAGAAAAATAATACTTCTCCCGCTTCGTCAGCAACCAATTTATGTGCAGCAATCGCTTGCCGATAGGTCAGTGCCAGGATGTCTCTATATTGGTTCCCGCCTGCGGCCTGACTTTCCGCTAAAAGCTCCTGATTAAAGCGATTGCACCGCTGTACAATCTCTTCATATTGCTCCGCTGCTTTTGCCAGCATTGCATGGAATGTCACACCATCTTTCTTCCAATACGCATTCAGCGGTTTGTGAAAATATTCAATCGCATGAATATCATCATAGGCGAGCATCAGATAGCGTGTGGCTGACTCTTCATGGATAGATCCCATATCCATTTCGGTTGCCATAACAGGCATATCGCCAGTGATGGACCGCGGCTTACGAGAGTCATCTTCTGTCTTCAAACGACCCGTTCGGGCATACTGTTCACGGCTGGATACCGAATGAATGACCGAATGACTTTGAGAAGTCTGCTGAACCACCAGATACATATGTCCCCAGTCTATTCTCGTATCATCGCCGGCACGTTTTAATACAGGCTGTTCCACTGTTCCCATGGACAATGCATGCAACTGCTCATTGATTACATGAGATGCCCAGGTAACCTGCTGATCAGGGGAATGTACACACCATTCACCTGTCACATCAAAATAGATTTTCACGTGATGGCCCTGACCGTCTATCGCTCTAACATGGAACGTAACATAGGTCACAGGTCTGGATAACAACTCCAGATCATCGAGCAATAGTGGCGTGGTAAAATGAACCTCCAGCTCGATGCCTTCTCCTTCAAAGGTGTAACGGGTAGTTACAGGCTCAACGGTAAGATTCGTCTGCATGAGCGCATCCGGCTCGTCAACGGCTGCATCTTCACGAATACCTATTTTTCCCATAAACCTTCTGATTTTGCCGTCAATGGCAATCATGCCGACCATGCCCTGCGGATGGTTCGTCCAGTGCCGAGTGGTATCATCATAGAGGTGATCGGCAGCAGACCATACGCTAAAATAAGGGTCTACCGTGATCAACGGAACCGATGGTGGTCTAAACGTCGTCATTGGTTACATCTCCTTCAATTCATTTTTTCCAACATAAACGGTGCTCCTGATTCAAAAGGGATAGGCTTTGCTCGACTTGTTGACCAAGGCGCTGCAAAGCCTATGTGACTCCCGTGCTAATCGGTAACCTGCCCCTTCGGCATTAGTTCGGCATTTGAACAGTTACGATATCTTTTCCTTTCAGGTTCTCATTGGTGAACTGCATCGCTTGATCGTATCCGGTCTTCCGAAGCTGATCCCTGAGATCGTTGATAATGCTAAGGGCCGCTTCATCTGATTTTGCGAAAATGGCTTCCTTCCAGGCATCTCCCATCCGGTCCATGGAAGGCTTCAGCATTTCCCATTCCGGTGACTTGGTAATCACATCGCCCGGGTTATAGGCTGTTATTACGTGAATACCATTGGGACGCAGGATTTTCCGGGCATTTTCCATGGCATCGAGCCGATCCTGATCTGCCCAGATGTCTCCGCCTGCTGCCGAGTTGATGCGATCTAAACCCGTGATCGATTCCAGTCCGATGCTGATGCCCACACTCTTGCGAACTTTACCGGATTGATCTGCTGTAAACTTGTCGAACCATTCCTGGTTCGGTACAGGTTTGCCGTCCTTCATATCCCAATGAACCCCTTGAACTCCGTACCGGGCCAGCATGAAGCCTTCGTCAGATGCCATGTAATCGAGGAACTTGAGTGCTGCATCTACACACGCACCCTTGCAGCTACTGGTGATAGCCGTTACGTTGTTTCCTTGAATGCCAAGATCGACAGGCCGACTCGGATCAACATCTGCCCGTTCCAACGGTCCGATCGGGATGTAATCGCTTCCAGGATGGGAAGTAACATATTCTTTGGAGGCGTCCAAAATGGCCGGGTAATGTGCAGCAAGGATAGCAATGCGTCCTTGATTGATTTTTTCCTTGGCGATGGGATCGGTCTGAGTAAAGGCTTCGGGGTCCATCAGCCCTTCTTCAACCAGTTTACGATAGAACAGCGTGTATTCTTCATAACCTTTGGTGAAAAAGTTATGCTCTACCGTTCCGTCACCTTTGTCTACATAGCCTGCGCCCGAATAGAACATCGTGTTGCCGATACCCACGGACCATCCGTTACTGAAGCCGCCCAGCGGAAAAACGGGCTGACCGCTCTCCTTCAGATTGGCATCTTTAATTTTTTGGAGGAAGTTATAGAAGTCTTCCTTGGTCACGACAGACTGTGGATCAACGCCGACTTTCTCGGCAATGTCTTTGCGAACATAGAAGCCATACAACCAATCCATGCCATCTTCGTTCGTCGCAGGCTGATTTTGTAAGAGTAAATATTTCTTACCGTCATACGCATCTATTGCTTTTTCATAGAGTGCTGGCGGTACATTCTCTTTCGCAATGGATTTGGCCAGGTTCGGATAATCTCCCAATTTATCGGATATATCAACCAGCTGCCCTTCTTTGGCAGCCTTGATGATTCCGTCCAGCTCACCTCCCCATGCAGGCCCGGTGTAGATATCCGGCAAATCTTGTGTAGCGAAGATCTGGTTTACTTTCTCCGTCTCGCTGCCTTTTGTATATTCCCACTCCAAGGTAACACCCGTTTTCTCTTTGATCACTTCCTCCACAGGTGTCATTCCATTATCCGATCCGCCCGAGCCATTCCAATTATGCAATATTTTGAGTTTAGTACCGTTCTCCCCTTCTGTTCCTTCCCCGTTCCCGGATGAACTCGTACAGCCGCTCAGCAAACCTCCAACCATGATGGACACGAGCAACATGGATACACCTTTTGACCAAATGCTGTTCAAACCAATCGCCTCCTTGAATATATGATCTGGTCAAGCTCTAGCAATTTCAGGCCAAGATGATCTACCCTTTAACCGAACCGATCATAACCCCCTTCACGAAATATCGTTGCAGAAACGGATATATACATAAGATCGGGAAAACCGTAATGACCAGCAAAGCCATGCGAAGGGACTCAGGGGTTGCTCCAGCTCCGCCGACACCACCAACGGTCTGCCCACCCTGCTGTGCTGCACGCTGCATCGAATTGGATAGCGCCTCTGCTTCGGTCAGCATTTCTTGCAATAGAGTCTGCACCGGGATCAAATCTTTGTTGGATACGTAATAAGCGCCTGAGAACCAGTCATTCCAGTGGGCAACCCCAATAAAGAGCGAGATGGTTGCCAGTACCGGTCCGGAGAGAGGCAGAATGATTCGTATAAAAATTTGAAAATCACCATACCCGTCAATTCGGCGGATTCCTCCAGCTCTTCCGGTATGCCTTGCAGAAACGTTCGAATAATGATGATGTGCATGAAGTTGAATAGCATAGGCAGAACGTACACCCAGAAGCTATTGATCAGATGCAGCTTTTGGAGTGTAATGAAGAACGGTATGAATCCCGCACTGAAAATCGTGGGCAAAAGATGTAAAAGGTAAAAAGGAGCGACCAGGCAATGATTTTTTGGAAAGTGCATAGGCCATGAGTGTACACAGCACAACGTGGAGGAAAGTACCGAGCACGGTGCGCATAATCGTAATTTGATATGCCTTCCAGATTCGTGCGTTATCGAATACCTGGGCATAGTTATCCAATGTGAATTGGCGAGGAAGAAAATAAATTGCCCCTTGCATCGAGTCCTTACCGTCATTCAGTGAATAAGCCAAAATGTAAATAAACGGGTAGATCATGGAGAATCCAACTAAAGCAAGAAAGGTATAGTTAAGCACCGAGAATAAGGACCATTTTCGTTCCATAAGGTCACCTCCTTAGAACAGGGATACATCACTGACTTTGCGGGCGATGCGATTGACGGTTACAACCAGAATGAGTGCGATAACACTTTGGAATAGTCCGACAGCTGCAGCGTAACTGAGACGCCCTTCCCGGATACCGGAGTTAATGGCGTGTACGTCCAGTACACTGCCCAGACTTGCGGTCGCCGGTCCATTCAGGAGAAGCAGTTGTTCATATCCCGCGCTCATCAGACTGCCCACGGCGAGTATGAATAATATGATGGCCACATTGCGGATACCCGGAAGCGATATGTGCCACATCTGCCTGAAGCGTCCTGCACCATCCATTTTGGCAGCTTCGTAAAGCTGCTGATCAATACCCGCAATAGCAGCCATAAAAATGATGGAATTCCAACCGATATTCTTCCAGATGTCCGAACCAACGATCATCTGATAGAACCACGTTGGATTGTTCAGGAACTGGATCGACTCCGCTCCAAATGACCCCAATAAGTCGTTGACTGGACCCCCATACGGCGTTAGAAGCCGTTGCATCAGAGTGACCACAACGATCCAGGATACGAAATAAGGCAAGTAGGAAAGGGTCTGAACCGTCTTTTTGAATTTGATCATTCGGACTTCATTTAACAGGAGTGCAAGAATAATCGGCATCGGAAAACCAATCAGCAGTTTCATGAGACTGATAATGATCGTATTACGGATGATGTCACCGGATTGGTAATAATTGAAGAACTGTTCGAAGTACTTTAGGCCAGCCCAAGGACTTCCCGTGAAACCACCAATGAAGTTGTAATCCCTGAAAGCAACCTGGATTCCATATAGCGGCACGTAAGAAAACAGGAAAAACCAGACGATGCCGGGCAGCATGAACAAATAAAAGAGCTTATGCTGCCAGATTCGCTTCATCAATCGATTGTTGCTCTCTCGTGTCTTGATCACATTCCCACCTCTCCTTTCTTATAAGGGACGGAGAATCGCCCCAGCTATACCTGGCTTAACTTCAGTCTTATCGTAATGATTTCAAATGGTGTGAAGGACAGAGCGATCTCGGATGCTTCTTCAATTGGAACGGTTGAAATCATATTTTCCATAAGATCCGTCGTCCAAGCATCTGCTACCTGAAATCCAAGTTGTAATGCTGTGGAGGCATGGGTTCCTGAAGTTTCAAATAGACGGACGATGATGTCGTCACCCTCTTCGGCTTTTTTGACCGATTCCACCATGATGTGCGGATGATCTGGTTGAAGAAATGCTTTGGAATACGGGAGCTTACCGTTCTGCTTCGCAGATCCAGATGATAAGGAAAGCGTTCGAAGCGGGATGTTCAGTTCATTACCTCTTCGATAGACCTCAGCCTGAACATGATTGCCTTGATGCGGATATAACGAGTAGGTGAACTTATGCTCCGCATGATCTGCTTCGGGGTCTGGGTATGAGCTGCTGCGCAGCAAATTCAGATCAAGCACATTATCGATGGCTCGATGACCATATTTACAATCATTCAGCAGTGCGACTCCATAATCCGGCTCCGATAAGTCAATCCACTGATGAGCGCATATCTCATCCTTGGCGAAGTCCCACATGGTATTCCGATGGGTCGGTCTGGTCAAACTGCCAAATTGGATCTCACAGTGAACCTGGTCTGTACGGATATTCAGCGGGAATGAAGTACGGAGCATTTTCCCATGCTCTCTCCAATCGACAGTCGTCTCAAAATCAATGCGTCTGCTTCCTTCTGTCAGAACGACAGTCTGGACCAGAGCGGATTCTCCATAGTTATACTCGAAAATCAACCCAACTTTGGGACCATCACGAAGCTCGTGAATGTCATGAAGCGTTAATGGCATACCCGTATGCGCTGAATAGTCATGACTGAAATCCCAAGCATCTCCCTCGTCGTGATACACACGAAGTGCATTTCCCGGATAGCCTTGCGGAATGACTTCTCGAGCTTCTGCCTTGTCCCGGATGGAGATGATAGCTCCGTTCCGATCAAACCTTACGATGAAGGTGTCATTCTCCACGACACGCTCATTAGCAGAAACCTGAAATCCCGAATCCCGCATTCCCGGGACCACCTCAGTGGAGGATGCAATTTCATCCATAGCATCCTGGCCCACATGATTAGATATCACGGTATATCCCATGGACGGCACCTGAATTTGGCGCCAGCTTCCATTCGTGTGAAGCCACTCCTGACGTTCCCAAGGCAATGAATTGAATATCACCACGGAGGAGTTGGGTAAGGAATCGACATTTGAAGAGATCTGGTCTGCCAAATGACTGTAGGTTGCATTGATCATATTTTCAGTCTGCTCCAAAAGTTCTTCGTATCTTAGGAGTGACTCATCGTACACTCTCTTGATTGAAGACCCGGGAAGGATATCATGGAACTGATACAGGAGGACTTCCTTCCATATCGTTTCCAATGTCTCGGACGGATAAGACTTACCTATCTGGGCAGTCACCAGTACAGAGGCGAACTCCAATTCGCGCAGCGCCTTCTCCATCTTTCGGTTATATCGTTTGCTTCGGGCTTGACTGGTCAACGTTCCTTGATGTTTTTCTAGGTAAAGCTCCCCGCGCCACGTCTGGAATCGCTCACGCTCTTCATTAAGTCGTTCAAAAAATTTCCACGAAGGTTCCTGTATAACAGGAGACAAGCCAAGCAGGTTCTTCTCCCGTTTCAGCCGCTCCAAATGTTCCTCACCTGGCCCACCGCCCCCATCTCCTATACCAAAGAGCATCAGTGCATGGCTGGATACATTTTTGTCCAGGTATTCCCGCTCAGCTTTGACGATCGAACGCGGAGCTGCCGGACTATTGTAGGTATCCTCAGGCGGCATATGTGTTAATACCGCTGAACCATCAATCCCCTCCCACAGAAAGGAATGATGGGGATGTCGGTTGTACTCGCTCCAGGACAGCTTCTGGGTCATCATATAATCCACACCTGATTTCTTTAACAACTGAGGCAAACTTGCCGAATAGCCGAATACATCAGGCATCCAGAGTGATTTCATTTCCAGACCGAATTCCTGTTGAAAATAACGCTTGCCATACAGAATCTGGCGTACGAGTGATTCACCACCAGGCACATTGGTATCCGACTCCACCCACATGGCCCCCTGCGGTTCCCATCTACCTTCACGTACTCGTTCCTTGATCTGATCATACAGCTTGGGATAATGCTGCTTCATCCAATCGTACAGCTGCGGTTGGCTTGCTCCGAACACATAATCGGGATAACGCTCCATCATGCGGAGCACTGTGGAGAACGTTCTAGCTCCTTTCCGGATCGTTTCACGGATCGGCCATAACCAGGCCAAATCAATATGGGCATGACCGACAGCGCTTAGGGTTAAGACCGGATCGCCTCCCTGCATGCTCAGCTGTTCATTCAGTCGTTTCTTCGTTTGCTGGACATAATCTTCGGAGAATTCTGTCAACTTCAAAGAAATGTCATATAGCGTTTGAAAAATTTTCTCCTTACGAGCGGAACCTTCATGGAGCTGCTCTGCCGTTTCCAAAAGCACCTCGGTATCATAATAGAGATCCCGAATATCTTCCCTGCAGTAGGCGATGACGGCCTCTTTCAATGTTCCACCGCGATACTTGCCGAACAGATCGTTATTGCCTGCATCTGCCCACACTTCAACTTCCTGCCCATTCACAGACATCTCCTGGAGCTGCACGACTCGTTTACCAGGCAGACCTAGTGAAAAATCAAACTCAGAGTTAATGGTAGTTAATCCCTGGATCGGTGAGCCTTCATGGTCAACCAGACACAGCTCACCGCTGACATCCAGCAAGAGGACTGCATTCTGATGTCGTTCGCCTGCCCGTAGACGGCCCGCAAAGCGGAACCAGGCACAGTCCCATAAATCCCCCCATTGTTCTCCTTGCGTAAGAGTCACTTTTGTACCGGACATCCGTTCCTCGTATGATACGGGCTCTGGGGTAACCCATGCCGTCACTTCCAACTCGGCAATCGGCTCATATATGGCTTCCCGAAGTTTGTTTAACATCTGTTTTAACCGTTCAGGCCTTATCGGTTCGTATGGCATGCTAGTGTACTCCTCTCTGTTACATCAATCAGGTTATATAAAATCAGGAAGTCCAGCGGACAGAAACCTCTGCGTTGTTCTCATCACCATGTTCGTACTGAAGAAGAACGGTCTTTGAATCCGGGTCCCATTCCCACACAGCGGGTGCCGTCCGCTCTTGAACAACATACTGGGCAGATAAGGGTCTGGCCCTGCAGTACAGCCTTGCCGTTGCCTTCATATTGGCAGGACCTCTCGCAATGAATCGAAAACCTGCGGCAGACAGTGACAGACCTTCTATTCGGGAGGAAGCAGCAATAACAGATACTTCTCCATCTGTTGGACGGCCTGCTTCAATATCGTAAAGCAGGGCTTGCTCTCCCGGTTTTAGAGCCACTTGACTCAGAACGGAGAGCTGTGAATCAAACAAATCCACCATCAGACCTGAAATGTCCACCTGCTCTTCGCTGACCGACTCATCCAGAATCGATACGATTAGATAAGGACCTCGTCTAATTTTGAAATATGGCTTCGATTTCCACTCTAGTTCTGGTCCGTGGAGGGTCTCCATCGTTTCTTTGACGGATTGGCGCAACCGATCAGCCCCTGCCTTGGATAAAGTGAAGTCAGCCGGATGTTCATTCAGCCAGCAAACGATCCCTTTTCCAACCTTATTGATCCCTTCCCTCTTATCTTTCAGACCTAGCTGCTCAAACAAATGTGCTCGAGGAGAGTTATGCGCCGGATCTGACTGCCCTTCCTTGCGGTCAGGGTTCCACCATGCACGAATATTGTGATACGGATCACTGTCGTCGCCAACGTAGATTAACGCTCCGCCATCCTGCACCCACTGTGCAAGGGCATAGTGAATGTCCGGATATTCCGGTTTGATGAATTCATAGCTTAGTATGAGCACACGATAACTTGCCAAGTAACCCGGATACCGCCTTACATTATCCAGTTGAAGGGGTCTCACGGGAATCCCGTGTTTCAATAAAGGCAGTGTAAGTCCATAAAAGGAGAGAAATCGAGCAGTTCGGTATCGCCATCCTCCTGAAATCCTTCAGGGTCTGTTCCATCGTATTTACCGGCGTGGAGGACATTGGGATCTGACTTCATTCGTTGATACATCGCCGAGTCTGCAATGAAAACGCCCACTTGTAATGGTTCCTCGGCTGTTTCAACCACATCCTGATCCATGTTACCAAGGGTGTGCATGACTTGAAGTAAAGTTGTGGTATAGTCTGACGGAATTTGTTCCTTGCCAGTGCCATCCTCGGATGGGTAAGTACCTTGAAAGATTCGTCGAGGCCAAGGTGAGACTTCATAATGGGCCACCCCGGGATGCAAGAGTGAGGCAACCACAGTCTTTAAATAGTTCTGTCGGTAATCGGCCCAGGAATAATTCGGGTTATCTTCGATCGGATCATGCAGGAACCACATCCGTCTGTCCGTACCACGAACCAGTTCTTGCATTACGCCATATTCAAGGTAAGCGGTTTCAAATGTACGTTCTTTACGCTTGCCTTCATACACATTAGGGGTTTGGGATGTCCCGGTCCAGATCTGTGCAATGTATCCATCGATGGAAGGCAGCTCTAAAAGCTGAGATTGTGGGCTGACAATTCGCCACTGTGTGTAATTAATCAGACTATGGGTCGGAACATAAAAGCGAAGAACACGACTATAACGTTTTAACGCGTAGTCCTTCATCTCGGCACATAATCGGTCCAGGACGCGTGTATATAAATACGCTTTTAATTTGGATGCTCGAAATTGTGCGTCTGGCGAAGCATGGGGCGGAATCCAGGGTTCTTTGTAATACAACTGCCATTCCCGTTTAAAAGCTTCCGAATATCCTCCGTTCACCCAGAATTCGGGCTCCTCCAGATGGATAGCCTCTACACCGGCGTCAACAGCGATACGTATTCGCTCCGCTATGTAATAGCCAAAGGAAATGGTAGGCACCATGTATGGAATGACCGGTTTGTCCCCGTGAAGAATCATGTCCCCTGACGGTCCGTTTGAGCTTCATCCCAATGCGTTGCGCCATCGATCTCGCCATCAAGATAGTTGTTGTAGTTCCCCACGCAACTCCTGTCATCAGATGAACGATATACCCTTTTTCTTTCCACTTCTGAATACGTTCCTGCATCGACTCGTCAATCCCATAAACCATTACAAAGTCAGTCTGCAAATCATAGTTGGCATGATAAGGAGCGGCTTCTTGAAATCCGGTACGCTCTTCCTTTCGATCTCGTGCCACATTCTTAGCCTCCCCTGCTCGTATTTCATTTGGGTTGCAATGTATGACTATCCATCATTTTCTAGACTATAATATATGATATGAATATATTCAATATGTTTTTTATATAAACATAAAAAAACCTTTCCCGTTTCTGACGGAAAAGGTTTTCTTTTTGTGAAATTCAGGCTTGAGGAACCGTTCCGGTGGTTTGACGTATGACCAGTTCGGGTTCAATCAGAATTTTGCTGTAGCTTTTCACTTCCCCATGACCGCGCAATACTTCAAGTAACTTAACAGCTGCCTGATACCCCATATTGCGCTCAAACTGCTTCACATGGGTAAATATGCTGAATTCCTCCACGATGGATGTTGGGTCATCGAAGCTTACAATCGATACATCTTCAGGCACCCTAAGCCCTGCTTGCTTGGCCATTTGATAGATTTGTACACCCAGTCTACCGTTAAGCGAAACATATGCCGTGACCATTCGGTTTTGGATATATCGGTACAAGGGGTGCGCCTCCGCATCCTTCAGTTCGCTTAGCGGTTGGAAATCCGTAATCATATGCGCAGGATTGATTAAAGCCCCTTTGCCTTTTAAAGCCTCAATATAACCTTCAATCCGCTCCTGAACCGTGACCGTCTGCAGGGAGAATCCGAGCAAATGGCGATATCCCGGTGTCCAAGCTCCCACAGATGCTCCACGGCTAGTCGCGTGCCCCGCCTACCATCTGCCGCAATATAATGCGTCTCCACCCCTGGCAAATAGCGATCCATCAGTACAAAAGGAAAACCCGAGAGCTTCATACCGAGGATCTCCTCGTTGTAGTTCTCCTCATCTACAGGAAAGATTAACAGACCCTCTGCCCCAAGTGCCTTCATCTCCTTGATGACATCTTTCTCTTTATCCAGCTTGCCATGGGTAAACATGATCATGCTGCGATATCCTTCCTCGCGCAGTGCTTGCTCAATTCCCTCAACGAGTCTAATGGCAAAATAATCATGAATTGAGGGCATAATGATGCCAACCATTCCACTAGAAAGTATCCCTTCTCTGCCCTTCATCGTGGCAGCTTGCGTTGATGTCACAGAAGCACTATCGGCTTCTTCTGCAACAAAACTGCCTTTCCCCGGCACACGCGCAATTAATTTTTCATTTGCTAATCCGGTCAGCGCATTGGCAACCGTAATTTTACTGACCTGAAACTGATCCATCAGTTCCTTCTCTGTCGGTATGCGATCACCGGGTTTCATATTTTCTGATGTTATGACATGTCTGATATAGTCCTGGATTTGTTGATACAACGGAATTCGATCGTTTGTACTCATTTTGATCACATCACCAATTCATTCATAATATTTGAGATATATAATATATCCTTTCACATACAAGTGCAATAAACAAGCTGGGCTTATCTGCAGTTGTAAAGATCATTCTCCTGATATCACCCCATTTATTATGCCTGATTTCCAGGAATGATGGGAACTTTTGTCGAAACCCTTGTAAAATTATATATGAATATATTTAATATATATTGGATAGAGATGTGTTGATCGGCTTTCGGCCGCAAAAGGAGGATGGGTATTACGAAGGCACACGCTCTAATTTCTGACTATAACAAGGAGTGAATTCGCCATGGCTCGTAGATTCACGATTCTCTGTTTAGCCTTCCTATGCGCTTTTTCATTAACAGCCGGTGCAGCTTCCGCTTCGGAAACAGATGTACAAACAGCTAAACCTGATGGTTCCAAACACCGTGAACTTCCAAGCTTCAAAAAACCGAAACACCTGGATGCAGCCGACATCTATGATGCGCCAGGTGACATCAAATTGTTGATGGGAACTTTGCAGGGAATCGTTAACAGGGAACAACCCCGAATCTATCTCATCGAATCCCAGGAAGAAGGGAAATTGACCTGGCTTAAAGATATCAACGTGCCGTACACGCTCCATCCAGATTATTGGGAGGTATTCTCTGCTTATCGCAGCGAGGTCAAAGGCATGATCGTATATGATCCCAATGTACCGGATACGATTAACGTAGCAACCACGCTCGCAGGACTGAAGAATGCTGTTGTGGCAAGCCCCGAGCTGGCAGCCAAATTGTCCAAATCACCTTACAAATTAAAGATTATGGATGATCTGCGAGGTAAATTCAATAGTCGGATGGATGCTTATACCTGGCAATATGAGAATCTGTGGAAGAAAACGAGTCATCAGATGTTAGTTGGACTTGATCCAGATACAGCGATTCGCATCCCTTCCGGAATGCCAGAATCATTTGTGACGATTGCAGAGGAAAAGCAGCAGATCCGGGATGCAAGCAACCGTGATACGTATTCTCTGGACCTCTCCTCACTTCTGGGCAAAACTTCGGTATATTTGCGATTTGATGATGCCTTCACTCAGGATGGCTGGGGACCAGCTGTGCATGAGATTACCGTTAAGGCTGATGGAAAAGAGATTGCAAAATTCGTCGCAGGAACACCGGAAGAAGAATCATTTCTTTACGACAGACAGAATTCCAAGGTTAATGAAGGTCAAGGTGGCCACCGTTTCGCCGATAATGGCAACTATTTTGTATATGAATTCAGTCCTCCTGCGGGAACTCAGAACCTGACGGCTGAGGTGGATATGTGGAACCAGTACAAAGTATCAGCGGGTAATATCCGTCCACTCTCCGCTGAGCAGCGGGAACCCTATGCCTATTTAAGAGATTATGCAGTCGCGAATAAAGCGATGGTGTTCTGGTTGGATTCCAATGTGCCTGAGCAAAAGACACTTTTCGAGAAGATCATGTCTGACGTAAAACCGGGAACTCCCTACCTCGGCTGGTTCAGCAATGATGTTGAGGGTGAGTTCAGTTCTGTTGAAATTGCTTCACGTTATGGTGTCTATGTTCTCGCCGCCGACTGGTTCAGTAACCTGACCGTTTTCTCGGGAACACAGCCTCAGCTCACTCCGGTGAAAAAATCTCCGCGACCTGCGCTGGAGAACAAAATCTATGTAACGTATACCTTCACGGAAGGTGATAATTTTCAGTATAATCAGCATCGCATGCGTGTGATGTGGGATGATCCGGCCAGGGGAAAGGTTCCGATCAACTGGACTTCGAGCCCGCTTCTCTACGAGGCAGCCCCGGCGATCCTGAATTATTATGTGAACACCGCAACACCGAATGATCTGCTGATCGCAGGGCCATCCGGTGCAGGATACTTCTATCCGGGGGCATGGCCCGACTCAAGCTTCCGACAATTCTTGCAGCAGACCGAGAAGTATATGAAAAAGACAGGTATGACGATCCCTTATGTTTTGAATCGTGCAGACAGCGAGAATGTACCTCTCACGCCATTTAAAGCAAGCGCTTACGAGCAGGATTATAAGGCGCCTGGCTTATTCATTAGCTATGAAGACAAGTATGGTATTGAGATTGTTGGCGACAGTCTGCCGGTATCCACGATTCGTGGGATAAGTACCGTGCAGGACGGATTACAAGTGCTGAATGACGCAAAAGCAAATTGGGATGGCAAGTCCCCGTTGTTCGTTTCTCTTGGATTGCTTGCATGGAGCACGACCCCATCCGATGCCTTGGCAATCACGGAAAAGCTCGGATCGGAATTTAAGGTTGTCCGTGCTGATGACTATTTCTCCTTCATTCGAGAAAGTTACCACTTGCCCGCTAGCAAGTAATAACGATACTTACAGGAAATGTGCAGACGCATAAAAGCATCGTACCCCCGTGATGTCGGGTACGATGCTTTTTTCATGACGGAGCCGGGTGCAATTACAGACATCATAAGTCAGCAGCATATAGTTTATCTCTCGGAAAGATTATATGCTGCTCCCGCTGATTTCTAACGATTGTTATCCCGTTGACGATCCTCAATTTCAAACAGCTACTTCTTCACTGGTTTAGCTGGTTTATCTGATTTATCTGGCTTATCCACTTTGCCTGCTTCCAGCTTTGCAGCTCCTTCCAGAAGAAATACCCCGCTGAGCTGAGCGGAAAGGTCGAGCGGATTCTGGGCGGGTTTGCCCCAAGCCTGACCGAATAAACCGTTATCCCGGCTGCCCTTCAGCAGGGCATCGGCGTTGCGATAAATCGCCTTTTTCAGGCTCTTGTTATGCCCGGTTTCATACAACTCAACCATATAGCGGATCAATATGCCTTTGAACAAAGCGCCATCTCCGTCGCCGTCCTCTTTAAATATGCCCGTCTTCTCATCTGTTAAGGCCTTCAAAGAACCGGCTGCCGTTTTCTCGGCATCTCTCAGATACGCCTTCTCCCCCGTTATCCGGTAGAGATCGACACCCGCTCCGATAAACGTGCCTTGATTGTATGTGAAGATCCATGCTTCATTTACATCCAGTGTACCATCCTCACGCAGCACCAACCCATCCGCTACCAGGCCTGTTTGCGAATGAACCAGATATTGTTTCTCCCAATCGTATATCTTCTTGGCCCATTCCAGATCCCCCGTATCGCCAAAACGTTCGTACAGTCTTGTAGCCAAGATGGCGGCAGGCCCGTTGGAGCACGCATTTCGGTTATCACGCTGATCCTTTTCCAAGCCATACCGCCAAGCTCATCTTCCCACCAGGCGGTCTTGATGTCATCCCACAACTCCAGAACATATCCCTTCATTTCTTCACTTCCTGTTGCATCATACAGACGAAGCCCGGCAAGCGCGAGCCATTCCATATCATCGTAGAATTCATTATGAAGTGAGCCGTTGCGGGCAATGATACTGCGAACGAGTTCCTCTGCGCGCTCCGTGTATGCTTTGTCTCCTGTACGTTCGTAACCGTCCACCAACGCGTCGACTGCATGAGCCTTCCACCAGTAATTCAAGGCATGCTCACCTTCAGGCGTTGAAGGATAAGCATTATTCATCATTTTGGATGCATCGTTCCAGTAGTATTCATGCAGCTTCCCTTGCGCCCACTGCGCCTGATCCGCATAACGATTCTTACCGCCGCTTGTTGCCCCCATTGTAGTGACCAGAATAATACTGAGTACCAGCGTGAGGCTCACTATTTTCCTTTTGCTCATCAGATCCCTTCCCTTCTCCAATCGACTTATAACGAACGGTTCACTCGTAAAACAGGGACATTCATGTATGCTCCAGCTCAGATTGTCCCTCTCCCCTGACAGTGTGTTCCTTCACCTCCTTTCGAACCAAGCCAAGGCGGCTAATCATGCTTGATAGCCCGAGCTATTCCTTCACAGCACCCAGAACGATACCGTGGATTAAATAACGTTGGAGAAAAGGATAAATCAGCAGAATGGGAATCATGGAGACCAAAATTTTGGCAGAGTTCAGTGTGGTGTTAGAGATTTTATTAAACTGCTGCAGCTGTTCGACCGAAAGATTCTGCATCTGATCACGTGTGAGGCTGAGCCTCTGCAGATAGGTCTGAAGTGGTATTTTGGAGCTGTCGTTGATCAGAATAATGCCGTCAAAGAAATTGTTCCAATGCCCGACAATGACAAAGAGCGTAATGGTTGCCAGACTCGGCATGGAAATGGGAATGAAGATTTTGAGCAGGATTTTAAGCGGACTGGCTCCGTCAATAAATGCGGCCTCCTCCAGCTCCTTTGGAATCCCCTTGAAGAAGTTCATCAGGAGAATAACATTAAAGACAGGAACGGCCCCCGGGAGAACCAGCGCCCAGATGCTGTTGATCAACCCCAGATTGCTAATCACCATATACCAGGGCACGATTCCTCCGCTGAAAAGCATCGTAAACACTATAATCCACATATATGTGTTTCTCGATCTGAATTGTGTAACGCTGCGAGATAACGGGTACGCCATCAGAATGGTCAAAATCATGTTGATGGCTCCCCCAAGCACTACCCGCTCGACGGAGATGAGAAAAGCTTTCCAAAACTTCGTATCATTCAGAATCTGCCCATACGATGAGAAATTCAGCTCTACTGGAAAAAAGTAGACCCGGCCTGCATTAACAGCCGTGCTGCTGCTGACCGACACCATAATAGTATTAACGATCGGAGCCAGGGACATGAACGTAATCAGGATCAACGCAATCATAATCAACAGGCGGGATAGCCTGGAGCCGAGCGATTTGGATTGAATCATGCTAACCCTCCTAGAAAATTCTGTACCCCGCATACTTCGAAGCCAGCCTGTAGGAAATCACGATCAGAACAAAGCTGATCACTGATTTCATCAGTCCAATCGCTGTTGCAAATGAATATTGCATGTTGATCAGACCCATACGGTACACAAAAGTATCGATAATATCGCCTGTTTCGTATACCAGCGGATTATACAGGTTGAACACCTGATCAAAGCCCGCATTCAGCACATTGCCAAGGCTTAGCGTCCCCAGCAAAATAATCGTCGGGAACATACCCGGCAATGTGATGTTCAGCGTTTGCTTCCAGCGACTCGCGCCGTCCATTGCGGCGGATTCGTACAATGCAGGGTTGATCGCCGTTAATGCAGCCAGATAGACAATCGTCCCGTAGCCAAATTCCTTCCAGGTATCCGTTACAATCAGCAGCGGCCTGAACCAGTCATTGCTCGCCAGAAACATAATCCGCTCCAGGCCGAGAAATTCAAGTATGTTGTTTACCATGCCATCAAAGGAAAAGATCATGGTCAACATTGTGCCCAGAACCACCCATGACATAAAATGCGGCAAATAGACGACGGTTTGAATCGTGCTTTTGAATGCCTTCAGACGCACCTCATTAAGCAGCAGAGCGAATACGATGGGTACAATTAACCCCAGAACAATCTTCCCAACCGCGATAACCAACGTATTCACGAAGATCTGCTTCGCATCCGGCAGTTGAAACATATACGTGAAATTGGAAAGCCCTGCCCATTTGGACCCGAAAATACCTTTGGCGGGAATGAACTTTTGGAATGCCATCACAACCCCGAACATCGGTACTATAGAGAAAATGAACAGCATGATCATGCCCGGCAGCAGCATAAAATGATAGGTCATTTCGTCAAAGGTTTTACGTTTCTTTTTCCTCGGGTAACGCACTTTCCGCTCTGGATTAACGGCTGTCTCCATCTGTGCCATTGTCTGTTCCACCTCCATCATGTGACTAATTGGACAGGCATTATCGGCGAAAGGCCGTGCAGAAGTCCACCATCATGCTTGGCTTCCGCACCTAAGCTCACGCAATCGTCATCTGCTGCTCATATCGTTGACTTCTTCTGTAATCTCATCGCCACCCGTATGCTTCCAAGTGTCAACAAACGTATCAAATTCATCTACAGAAGCTTCACCCATAATGATCTTGAGCATGGTTTCCTCTTCGAGCTTCTGCAGATTCGCCCACTTCAGCTTCATCGTCTCGGTTGTTCCGTAGAAGCCTGCGGGGATCACTTCCAGATTCGGGTTGTTCGCCTCTCGCTGTCCCTCGATCCGGGAGAGGTATTCGCCGTAGGTGTTTGCATCGATCGCATTGCCTTTTTCTTTGAATTCTTGATAGGCCTTGAAAGAAACCACTCGATCTTCCTGAACAGCGGAAGCATCTCCTGCCTCATCCGCCTTGATCAAATCATCGTAATAACGCTTCAGCACATCGTCATAATCCACTTGCATCGGAATTTGGGTAGGATCATTGTTCCAGCGGCTTGCATCGGTCAGCAACTCGTCGGGATGCTCTTTCTTATAATTGATTGCGTCCTCCGTTAAGGAGTAGAGGAAATCCGTTGTTAAATTGATGGATTTCATAATCGCTTCAGGATGCGCAAAGTCCTTCTTCACAACGACGATACCCCCGCCCACGGGGTCCTGCCGGGTCGTCTTGAATTTTCCATTCTCATCCACCGGTGCAGATACGGCCACCCAGACTGCTTCAGGATCTTGCTTGATAGAATCCTTGTAGTTGGTGTAGCCGATCCACCATGGGTTAAACAGCATTCCGGCCTGTCCGTTGATGACGAGGGCTTCCTTCTCTTCATTGGAACGGACAGCAAACTGTTTATCGATCAAGCCCTCTTTATACATCGTGCTTAGCTCCGTCAGCGCTTGCTTCACTTCAGGCTGAACAGACCCATATTCAACCTGACCGTCCTTCTGTATCCAGTTCATAGGAAAGGCTCCATGCGCAGCGAAGATTGGTGTAAAATTCATGGCATTGGAATCCATCACCATGCCTACCGTCTTGCCTGTTCCCGAAACGTCCTTCTCCACAAACGTTCTGGCCAGATTCCATACATCCTCGACGGTTTCCGGCAGCTTCGCGCCGACTTTATCCACCCAGTCCTTCCGGACCCACAGCAATTGGTGCTGGTTTCCGATATTCGTCATGGGCAGACCCATGATTTTGCCGTCTACCTTCACCTGATTCAGCAGCAAATCTCCGTATGAACCATAAATATTTTTAACGCCTTCGGATGCTGTCTTCTCGTACACTTCCGTCATGTCGGCAATCAGATCGTTATCCACCAGCTGATTAAATATTTCGCGGCTGACCAGCATGACATCCGGCAGGTCACCTGTGGTCATCGAGAGTGACAGCTTCTGATCCATATCATCTGTTTCCCATGCCACCTTGGCCTTGACGTTCACCCGGTCTTCTACATAGCGTGTAGCCAGATTGTCCTCAATGGTATCGCCGGAAGGCAAGTTGTTCACATGATTGGTATTCCGGCCGATCGTAAATTCCACTGGCGTCTCGTATTTACCGTATGGTTCATAATCCTGATCTGAAACTTGGGGCTGTGCACTATCGTTATTGCCCCCGGTACATCCGCTGAATACAGCCATCATCATGCTGCCAATCAGCAGCGTAGCTATCGTTCTGCGCTTGCTCATCCTGTCATCCCCTTTATCTGATTTGCTCTTGATAACCAAATTGTATGCGTTTTCAAAAATGGCGTATATGCCACATTTTTCGGATATGTATCACTTTTTTTATGACCTCCTATTTAACTTTGAAGCTCGCATCAGAGATCCTAACAAGAACCAAACAAGCGGTTGCTCCAGCAACCGCTTCAGTATTCAAGCTATGTTTTTAGTATATGTTGACACACTCATGAGGCAGGAAGGACAATGGACACTTCCGTTCCGCTGCCCGGTTCACTATGAATCACAAGCCCGTAATCCCGCCCATAATACAGCTTAATCCGGTCATTCACGTTCCGGACACCACACCCGCCATTCTCCCCCGTTAGCAAAAGAGCCGCCTGCACTGGCATCATGCCTACACCGTTATCACGAACCATCAATTTGATGCTCTCCCCAATCCGACTAACCGCAATGTGAATGCAATAATCTCTCGCATCTGCCTCCACAAAACCGTGCTTGATGGCATTTTCCACAATCGGCTGCAAAATAAAATGAATCACCTCGGTATGTAATACCTCGTCATGGATATGGTAATCCACTTCAAATCGGCCATCGTTCATAATGAGCTGCAAATCAAGGTATGCCTTAATATGCTGGATCTCAGCTTCAATCGTAGCCATATGCCTCCCCTGATTTAGTGTTGTTCTATAGAAACGGGCTAATGCAGATACCATATAACTCGTCTCGATATCCGCTTTTTTCTCGGCCCTCCATCGTATAAATGAGAGCGTATTGTACAGAAAATGAGGGTTAATCTGGCTAATCAACTTGTTATACTCACTTTCCTTCTTGGCAATTTCGGCGTGATACACCTGGGAGATCAGGCTGTTGATCCTTTTCAGCATTTTACCGATACCGTTAGTCAGTTCACCGAATTCATCTCTGGATGAACTTCGGATAATTACATCCAGATTGTTCCGCTCCACCTTGTCCACCTTGTTCTTGATATGGATAATTCGTTGCGTAAAGTTATTGGAAATGACATAAATGAGCAGGAAAGTAATGATCAGACTGAGGATGATGACAAACAGCGTAATTTGAAAAATGCCCATTGCATTTGCGTACGCATTCGTATTCAGCAGATTATAGTGAATTGTCCAGCCATTATTGGCGAGCGATCGGCTTAAACTCAGATCACCAGGATCACCAACGTTCAAACCTGCGGCCCCAACAGCACGCTCGTGGTTTTTCTGGAAAATCACATGCTGCTTCGCATCCTCAATATGAACGGCTACATGCTCCGACAGATTGTCCAGGTCTGCAAATATGCTATCATGCTGAATGGAGATCACCATAAAATTGCTGTCTTTCGGATTGCTGATCAGTTCCTGAACGAGATAGAGCTTCTCTCCATCCACAATCCAGCGCCTGCCTCGAAATCCGTCATACCAAGCCTTGCTCTTGAGATCCCCAATAGGCAAAATATTGTTGCGAATTCCCAATAACTCCCCGGATGTATAAAAGGTAATGGCTTCAATATCATCGTCCATCAGCCGGATGTTCGAGATCAGTGGTTCCAGAATGTCCCGGAAATCGAGGTACATATGATAATAATTTTCTTCGTAGTCTTTCGTAAATATTTTCGATAAATCCCGGTTAAGCACCATGAACTCACTCAGCGTATTGTACCGATTAATCTTATAATCCATAATGTTAGCCACCTGCTCCAGACTTGCTTCTGCTTCGCTCCGCAGCTCCTTCATTTGGATACGGTAGGACTGAATGAAGGAGAGCAGTCCAAGCAGAAGAATCGGAATGAGTGCAATCACCAGATGGGACAGCAGCAGCTTGTTTCTGAACTTGATATCATTGAATTTGCTCTTGATCCATCCGATCATGTAGCACCCCGCACTCTCTGAACTGTAACGGACTGACGCCGAACCTATTTCTGAACAGCTTGGCAAAATAAGAATGATTGTCGATGCCAACAGCCCCTGCAATATCATTGATTTTCATATTCGAGTGAGCCAGCAGATGGCTTGCGCGCCGCAAGCGATAATCCGTTAAATATTTCGAGAAGTTTTCCCGGTCTCTTTTTTAAACAAAATGCTTAAATACCCTGGAGATAGATACACATCGTGAGCGGCCTCTGACAATGAGATATCTCTCTGATGATTATCCTTCACATAATCCTTCACCTGTCGGATGACCTTCGATTCCATCGATTCCGGTTCAGGACCTCCGCCATAAGGACGGATCTGCGTGATATCCTCCATCACCTGTAGAAACTCTTCCTTGACCAGCGGCTTGAGCAAATAATTCACCACACCCAGCCGAATCGCACTACGGGCATATTCGAATTCATCGTAGCCACTGCAAATGACGATCTTTACATTCTGCTGGGTCTTACGGGCTTGTTTGCTAAGCTCCAGTCCGTCCATCAGAGGCATTCTGACATCGGTGATGAGGATATCAATCGCGTTTTGAACCAGAATCCGCTCTGCTGCTTTGCCATTCTCGGCCTCCAATACGTGAAAGGGAAACCCGTAGTGAGAGATCCAATCCTTAATGCCTTCTCTTTGAACGCACTCATCGTCAACAACAAGAACATTAAACATCATGACATCTCCTTTGCATGTGAAGTGAAGGAAACTTCAGGGTGGAATATCATATTATGCATTGCTATTTCCAGTCATATGGTAGTATAGCATAGATTTTAGAAAGGGCTTTCAAAATGGTTTTCCTCTTCTTTTTAAGATATAGAGATCAGTGATTTAAACGCCAATGACATAAACACGATCGTGTAAAAAACAAAAAGAGCCGCCATATGGCGACTTTTTCCGTGGTGTTTTGTTAACGTGTACCTGTACACTTACCCTTTCACCGCACCCAGCGCAACGCTGCCTATAATTTGCTTGGAGAATATCGCAAAGACAATAATAATAGGTAAAATCGAGATCGCAACACCCAAATACAACAGTCCATAGTCCATTCCGTAATATCCTTGCACCAGTGCAACGAGTACCGGAAGCGGATATTTATCCAGGGAGAAAAACAGGACGAGCGGCGTGAGAAAGTTATTCCATGAACCGATAAAGGTAAATATGCCAAGGGCCGAAATGGCCGGTCCCAGAATGGGCAAGACAATCTGATTAAATGTGCGAAACTCCCCTGCACTATCCACACGTGCCGATTCGATGATTTCGTCGGGAATGCTGCTCTCCATGAATTGTTTGATAAAAAATACATTAAATGCATTCGCTGCTGCAGGCAAAATGATCGCTGCATAGCTGTCCAGTAAGCCTAACGTACTGAACAGACGATACATCCCGATTAGAGCGAGCTGCCCTGGCACCATCATGGTTGCAAGCAAAAATAGAAATAGCCAGTTGCGACCTTTGAATTTGAACTTGGCGAAGCCATATGCCGTCAGGGAACCGATATACAAGGATAACACCGTAGACGTCCCGGCAATGAAAAAGCTGTTGGCAAACCCGCGCCAGATATTGATTTTGGAGGCCATGTTCATATAATTATCCACCAAGAAGGGTCCGGGCAGAAACGTAAATGTCGATGCAATCGTTGCATTGTTATGCGTGGAATAGATGAGCATGAGATAAAATGGAATGATACAGATCACGGCGAGGCCAATCAAACACAGATAAATCATAACTTTGCCCAGTGTCAGACGCCTTACAGTATCATATTGCTGCAGAGTGACTTTTTGTTGTTCAACGGGTTTGACGGTTTGCATTTCATTTCCCCCTCCCTATGCACGGCTCTTGCGCTTCGTCATCATGAAGGATACGACCGATAGCAGGATAATGATGATGAACAGACAGAATGCAATGGCCGCTCCATAACCAAAACGTGTACTTTGGAATGCCACATTATACAGATACATAATACTCGTCATGGCTGCACGATCCGGACCACCCGTTCCATTCGTCAATGTAAACGGCTGATCGAAAATCTGAATGCCTCCAATAATGGACGTGATCATCTGAAACAGTATGATTGGGCGAAGCATTGGGACGATGATATGAATGAAAATATGTTTCTTTTTCGCTCCATCCATTTGAGCGGCTTCCTGCAGAGCGGGATCAATACCCTGAAGTCCTGCCAGATAGATGACCATGGAGTAACCAAAGTATTGAAAGAACAGAATGGATGAAACGATCAGTCGCATAAACCAGGGATCATTTTTCCAGTTAATCGGATCGTCGATGAGTCCAACCTGGACGAGAAAATGATTCAAACCGCCGGATTGCCAATCAAAGATCAGACTCACGAGCAGACCCAATGATGCAGCAGTAACGATATTGGGAAAGAAATAAACCGCTCTGAAAATGTCTCTTCCCTTAAGCAACTTATCATTGAGAATAAAGGCGAGGACAAGCGAAACGGTTAGCTGTGGGACTACGGAGACACCCCAGATAAAAAGGGTATTAAATAACGTTTTGTAGAAAAGAGGATCTTGTAGAACCGCAACATAATTGCCTATTCCAACAAAGTCGGGCGTTGTGATCCCGTCAAAGTTGGTAAAGCTGATATAGAGCGAATAGAGGATTGGATAAAGCCCAAAAATGGCGAAAAGAATGAAAAACGGAGCAATGAAATAGTATCCGTAATGGTCTTTGCGGATTGACTTGGCAAACATGATTTGTACCCCCAGTCATCGGATGATTAAAAGGCATTCGCTTACTTCTAAGCTAATCCACTTCCAGCTCCGGAAATCTCAATTTGACATCACGTTTTATTCGTTTTACCGCCTCTTCTTGGGTCTGAATGTCGTTATTGAGATACAACTGGAGTACATTTTTGAAGATGTCATTGTTAATAATTGAATCATACTTGGTTCGCTCATATACAGGAACCTGCTTGGCCGCTTCCGAGAAAAACTCAAAATGCTTCTGCCCTCCCAAATACGCTGAAGATACAGATCCCGCAAGCTGATCATTCACGACCCTATTACTTGTGAAATAATCCTGTTCCTTTGCAAGCTCGGACAGAAAATCATGATCAAAGTTATAAAACTCAATAAACTTCCAAGCCAAATCCTTTTTGTCACTTTTACTGTACATGGCAATATAAGTTCCACCGGCACTAAAAACGGATGGCCCCGGTGCGAGACCCCACAACCCTTCGGTATCCGGAGCGTTCGCCTTAAACGTGTATTGCAATGCCCAGGTAGCTCCCGGATAGAACATCACCTGGCCTTTTTGCATGGAAGCCGCATATCCGGCACTCCCATCATCCAACTCTGCAAGCACATGCCGCTGACGCGCTTCGCGCACAAGGTCAAGCACTTTCATGTAAGTGGGATCGATAACTAACTTCCCATCCTTAACCCAAGGAATACCATCATACGAATTCGATATCGCGTTCCAGTTGGCAAGGGCATGAACTTTATTTCCACTTTGCTGAGCGACCCTCTCTCCAATCTCAAATATTTTCTCCCAAGTATCAATCTGCGGCGCTACCTTCTCCGGGTCGTCCGTACCCAAATATTCTTTGGCCAGATCTCTTCGATAATAAATGCCTCCAGGCGTTCCCTGATAACCGATCGCTCTAATATTTCCTTGGCTATCCTTCTCATTTGCTTGCACAAAAGCATACTGCTCCGGAATCAGCTCATTGGCGTTATACGGTGCTTCCGATAAATTCTCCAGATAAGGCACATCAATCAGCTCTCTGATATTTGCATTCTCGATCATAAACACATCCGGAGCTTTGGACGTCGTCTGAAGCGCCGACTTTAACTTGGTGATATAGAAATTGCCCGGAATATTAACAAAGTTCACCTTGATGTCCGGGTACTTCTCCTCGAATTTCTCAATGGCATAGCCCGCTTCATCCGTAAAACTCCATACTGTAATCTCCTCCTGCTTGGGTTGATTCGCTCCACCCGGCTGGCAACCGGATACCATCATCACTGCGCTTACGAGTGCAATCATGGAGATATATTTAAGCTTAAAGTTCTTCATAGGCCCCCTCCTTCAAAAAG
The DNA here is from genome assembly GCF_052244825.1 of Paenibacillus sp. 1A_MP2. Classification (NCBI taxonomy): domain Bacteria; kingdom Bacillati; phylum Bacillota; class Bacilli; order Caryophanales; family Paenibacillaceae; genus Paenibacillus; species Paenibacillus sp. 1A_MP2. Next base: position 4,076,051 of record NZ_JBQQCS010000001.1, read on the forward strand.
GAAACGCTTACAATTTATTAGAGTATATGGATTTTGGAGAGGGCTTTCTCCATAAATATTGTGAATCATCCTTCATATGTTGTGATATTCGTACGATGCTTTTTCCGAAATTCGGACGGAGTACAATCATTATATTTTTTGAAAAGACGATTGTAAGAGTTCACATTGTTAAATCCATGACCAATGGCAATATCCAGAATGGATTCTTCACGAAACAATAACGCCCATTCCGATTTGATAATTCGAAAATGATTCAGATATTCCATCAGCGTGATTCCCTTGACCTCTTTAAACAGTTTACATACGTGAAACTTGCTGAATTTAATGTGCTCCGCGACCTGATCCAGCTTGACGGGTTCTGCATAGTGCGCTTCCAGGTATTCACAGACCGATTCGAGGAATTCGAATTTTTTGGAAGGAGTACAGTGCCGTCCTGAGTTGAATGGTTCTGTAATGGGTTCCTTTGTACGTAACATATGAACGATGAGATCATATAATCGGGCAACCATTAACCAGCGATACCCCACCTGTTGATCATTCTCTTCATTCGCTAATGCACCTATATATTTCTCCAGATTTTTCTCCGTGGAAAGCTTGGATGGGATGATCGTGGTTTTGTTGAAAAGCTCTCCCAGTTCCTGGGTTTCTCTTTCCGTTGTGAAGCTTCCTGTTAACAATTCCAGCCGAAACAATATAATGGTTAAATGATCTGTACCCGGCAAGAAGCAGTGAACGTCCCCGGCTTAATAAGCAGTACGTCTCCATGTTCGAGGTCAAAGATATGGCTATTCACGCCCATTCTCGCGCTTTTCCCATTGACTACAACCAATTCAACCTCTTCATGCCAGTGTGCGGCAAAATTAAATTGCTCATCTGTATGAATTACGCGGATTGGAAAACCTTCGGTCATATGACCTGTTTCAAGAAAAGTAGGTACACCCATCAAATCACCCTTTCCTCATTTTCCAGCTCAACAATTCTCTAAGTATCCTTATTATGCATCAAATGAACCTGTCCCTTCTAATGGAGTAAAAAAACAGTTGATATTGCATTGCATCAAACAAAAAAGAAAGTCGCCTGAAATGGCGACTTCTTAAAAAGGAGTTGATGCAGATATTGTCATTTCGCTTCGAAAGACATTTTTATTAGTCTTTCTTCTACTTGATTTCGAATATCCTGATCCAAAATTCCGACTCCAAAAATCTCTGAAAACCATAGCCCATCTGTGGCTAATTTGATAATAGCAGCATTCACGGGATCAATGCCATCATTTAAAATATCTTCTTGAAGAATGTTATGTTTTTTATTGTATGCTGCAAGTAATTCCGGCTTCGAGAATAACACGGCCAAAAGCGCTGTACACAAGGCTACCGTCGTTTTGGAGTCATGGAAGGTCGTTTCAATATAAGCCCTGCTCCATTTCCCGGCTTCATCTATGCTTTCGCTTGATTTTTGCTGTAGTTCCGAGAAAAACGTATCCCCAAATTCCTCGATCATGGCTGTAACGATTGCCTCTTTATTCGGAAAATGATGAAGCAATCCCCCTTACTTACTCCCGCATGTTTAGCTACAGCTTCCAACGTTAATTTTTCCATGCCCAGATGTTCGACAATATATGATGCTGATGCCAAAAGCTCATGACGTCTTGAATTACTTCTCAAAAGATAACCTCCTTCATATACGTTTATTTATGACTGACTTGTGTTTGATGATTTGACGGGACTTTTGGATAAGTTTAAAAGCACTACTCCCCAATGACCAAAATGAGTCCAATTCCCGACAGAATGTTAAAAGGATCGTTCCATAAAATGACGCCAAGCAGGGCGGTTAATGCTGTTCCTGCACCTGCCCATATGGCGTATGCGGTGCTCAAAGGAATGGTTTTCAAACACATCGTCAAAAAATAAAATGACAACGACATTCCAACAACAAGTCCGATTGAAGGAAGCAGATTCGTGAATCCTTCCGACAATTTTAGCATGGTTGTACCGAAAACTTCAGTTATAATGGCAATGCCAAGTGCAAAATAACCTTTCATTGTTCATCCTCCACTCTTACTCAGCTATGAGCCAATTTCATAATCACGACCCCAGCAATGATTAAAATTAAAGCTGAGATTTTTCTGATGTTCACGCTCTCTTTATAAAATACAATTCCAACGAGTGCCGTCAGAGCAGTTCCCACACCCGACCACGTTGCATAAGCGGTCCCTAGCGGTATGGTTTTTAAAGCTAGAGAAAGACAAAAGAACGCTGTGCCCATGCCCAAAATCAGCCCTATTATCGGAAGTTTCTTTTGGAACCCATTGGATAACTTCATCATGGAACTTCCAAAAACTTCAGATACGATCGCCAAACCCAATAAAAAATACGCACCCATGCAAGCATTCCTCCTAAGTATACGTAAAAAAATTCATCCTAGTTAACTATACCGTCTGGACGGTTTATTTGCAAAGTTTTTATAGTATCTTTATGCATGCTTGCCATTATCAATGTTCTCACGCAGCTTTGATATAGCTATAGGCTATAGCTAGATATAACTTAATGGAATTACTTTATAACCCCAGATATGTGATAACTTTTTGGTAACATATTGTAGAGGAGTTTTACTTAATGGTGAGAAGCAGTGTATTGGGATATCCACGAATTGGTGTCGATCGGGAATGGAAGAAAGCTTTGGAGGCATTCTGGTCAGGCAAGCTGGAAGAAACAGAGTTTCAAGCACGATTACAGGAAATCCGCTTAGATCACTTGCGCAAGCAACAAGAAAAGGAATTGATCTTATTCCTGTCAATGATTTCAGTTATTACGATCACATTCTAGATACAGCCGTTATGTTCGGAATTGTACCAAAACGGTTTGCATATAATGGTGGCGCTGTACCTTTGTCTGTCTACTACGGAATTGCCCGGGGAACGAAAGATGCAGCAGCAAGTGAAATGACAAAATGGTTTAACACCAACTATCACTATATCGTGCCTGAACTGGACGGAGCCTCCCCTGCACTTACCGAGAATAAGCCCCTTATTGCTTATCGTGAAGCCAAAGAGAAGCTCGGTATTGAAGGTAAACCGGTTCTTGTCGGACCGTTAACTTTCCTGAAGCTGTCCAAAGGATACGATAAATCCGAAACGAATGCTTGGCTGGACCGCCTGCTTCCGCTCTATGTACAAGTGCTTCAGGAGCTTGCAAATGAAGGCGTTCAGTGGGTACAGATTGACGAGCCAATCCTTGTTACCCAAACAACTGATGCTGACCAGCAGTTGCTGAACAAAATTTATGAGACGTTTGCAGCCGCTGTACCAGGTCTGAACATTATGCTGCAAACCTACTTTGAATCCGTAGAGAACTATAACAACATTGTTGCCCTACCAGTTCAAGGTATCGGACTTGATTTTGTACACGGGGCGACGGGCAACATTCAATCCATTCAGGCGTCCGGTTTCCCAGCGGATAAAGTTTTGGGTGCTGGGGTTATTGACGGCCGCGGGATCTGGAAAGCCTCATTACCAGGAAAACTGAAGCTGTTGGATGAACTGGCTGAACTCGTAACACCTGAGCAATTAATCGTTCAATCCTCATGCAGCTTGCTTCATGTTCCGGTAACGACAGCACGTGAAACTAAACTCACATCCGAACTTAAGAATGCTCTCGCATTTGCAGATGAAAAGTTGGACGAGATTGTTCTTTTGACGAAAGCATTGTCTTCAAGAAGCACTGAAATTATCGCTGAGATTGAAAATTCAGATCGTACGATTCAGGCTCTCCAGCAATCCGAGGAACGCAATCGTGTTGCTGTTCAAGAGGCTGTTGCATCACTCAGCGTTCAACAGCCGGAACGCTCCCGTCCGTTTGCCGAACGTCATATCGAGCAGCAGGAGAAATGGAAATTACCACTTTTCCCGACAACAACCATTGGCAGCTTCCCACAATCCGCTGAAGTGCGTAAAGCACGTCAATTGTGGCGTAAGGGTGAGTTGAACAATGAGCAGTATGCTGCCTTTATCCGGGATCAAATTGATATCTGGATCAAAATTCAGGAAGAGATCGAGATCGATGTTCTCGTACATGGTGAGTTTGAGCGTACCGACATGGTAGAGTTCTTTGGCGAAAAACTTGCAGGTTTTGCCTTCACTCAATTCGGATGGGTACAATCATACGGTTCCCGTTGTGTCAAACCACCAATTATCTTTGGAGACGTTGCATTTACCGGGGAAATCGACCGTAGAAGAAACCAAATATGCACAGTCCCAGACACAGCGTCCTGTAAAAGGAATGCTCACCGGACCAATTACCATCATGAACTGGTCGTTTGTACGTGAAGACATCCCGCGCGAGCATATCGCTTATCAATTGGCGTACGCACTGAGACAAGAAGTTGAAGCACTGGAGCAAGCAGGTATTGGCATGATCCAGGTCGACGAGCCTGCGGTTCGCGAAGGATTGCCACTGAAGGAATCGGAGCAAGCCGATTATCTGGCATGGGCGGTCAAAGCATTCCGCATTTCCACTTGCACGGTTCAAGATACAACTCAAATTCACACGCATATGTGCTATTGCGAATTCCATGACATGATTGATTCCATCGAAGCGATGGATGCCGATGTTATTTCGATCGAAACATCCCGCAGTCACGGGGAACTCATTCATAGTTTTGAGTTGAACACGTATAAACTGGGCATTGGACTTGGCGTATACGATATCCATAGCCCACGTGTTCCAAGTGTAGATGAAATGACGAGCATGATCGAACGCGCCTTGCGTGTATTGGACCCTAAACTGTTCTGGATTAATCCGGATTGCGGTCTCAAAACACGTGGCCTCGAAGAAACTGTTGCTTCCTTGCGCAACATGGTTGATGCAACCAAGATTGCCCGTGAAAAGCACGTGGCAACAACGGTTTAAGTGGAGTAAATTAAGAATTCAATAATTCGTTTGTAAAAGGCGGACATTCCTACGCTAAGGAATGTCCGCCTTTTAATATCACCTTTTCGCTGTCTGCTCAGCAAAATGATGATCTACTGCATATTTAAATGTTCGAATGCAATGTTCACCTACCATGAGCTGATCCTCTCTGATCCCATGTCTTTTTGCGTGTCTTTTTATCCATAAAAGTGTGTCATAACAATCATCCAAAGCTGCTGGATAAGGAGCGTCAATGGATAATTGATAATCAAGCGCAACGACTACACAATGACTTGCTTCCGTGCTCGATCGGGAAGGCTTCTGTTATTTTTGTGGATTTTCATTACTCATCCAGCTGTCGACATGCAGGGGGCCACTATAGTCCTCCCGGTCAGTAAATTCTTTCAACTGTTTCTCTGCATCTGCTTGATTGTCGAAGGCACCCATGACGACGGTGAATTTTCCATTTTGGGTTTGCACAACGCTGCTGCCATCTGCAGAATACTGTTCAGCCAGCATGGCCAGAGCTTCGCCCTGCTCCATGTCTTCACTCCGCACGAAGAAAAGTTCATGCGCTTGCGTTGACTTCCCGTTGGAAGAAAGCTTCAACTGAATATATCCAGGTTGCTGATACTCTGACACGGAATAATCCACACCATCCCTGAGTTCAACCACAAAGCCAATCGCGGAATCATCCAAAATGATATTTTGATAGACATCTTTTACATTCTTAAGTGCTTTGATATCCTTCTCCAGCTTGTCATAATCCAGATGACGTACACCATTGAAAGTGAAGATCAGACGATTCGGCCCTTCTTTGTGATCAACAGTGTACGATGGAGCCGAGCTGATCTGTTCTCCATCCATTTGAAAATGAATGTTCAGCGTATCCGATTCTTGGCTTGTGGTAACCGAGACACCATCTGTCTGCTCCCCACCGCTACCAACTTGCAAAATCTTGACGACGGAACCGATAACAGGCACATCGGATAATGCCTTAGCTACACCGGGTACGTTAGCTGTTATCATTACCGCAGCACAAGCAGCCACCAGGGAGGAACTACGCCAGATTACCATTTTTCTTCGTTTCTGGTTTCGTGCCCGCTGGCGAGCTTGCTGAATTACTCCGGAAAGGCCGGATGGAATCTCTATCTGTTCATATCTTTCTTTCCCTGTCATGTGAAATCAACCTCTTCCTTGGTTAAATGTTTTTTGAGTTTGTTCAAGATCTTATAAAACCTGGTCTTCACCGTGCTTTCCGGTAGGGACAGTATCTCTGCCATATCCTTGAATCTCTGATCTTGGAAAAATTTCAGAACGATAAATGCCTTGTCTTCGGGATGCAGGTGATCAAGTGCTTCGTATAGATCCCATTGCTCTTCAAGCCCCATGGAACTCTCCTGTGCCGCAAAAGGTATTGTACTGTCTTCCATGTACGTGTATTTCTTCTTCCGTCTGATGTGGTCAAGGGAACAGTTGATGACGATCCGGGTCATCCAGGTTTCAAAATAATCTGGACTGTTCACTTTTTCATAAGATAGAAAACCTTTATAAGATGCCTCGGATATAATTTCCAATGCTTCTTGTTCATTTTTTACATAAGAGAACGCGAAGCGATAAAGCTTTTCTTTACATGCCTCCAGACGTTCACTGAACTGCTGTTCAGTTAGTGCTGTACTCACCTTGCTCAGTTGGTCCACCCCCGTTGCGACTGTATAGTTTGATTATTGCCGCATTTTTAGTAAAGCTTACTTTGAATGTTGTTTCGCATGTTAGACAGCGGAAAGTCTAAAAAAGTTTTAAAACAATGATTTTTTTTATCTGGGAACAAAAACGTATATCGTCCCAAACCAAAAAAAGCCGCCCATAGGCGACTTCTTTACTTTTACTTTTGAACTTGTATGGCTAAGGCTCGCACCTCAACGATGTGGCACTCTCGCAAACAATTTTATTTGTTCATATTGTTACGGAGCTCTTACCTACGGTGTTCACTTTTTGAAAATGGCTTATGCCTGGACGCTGCATGATGTTAAATCCGTCGCAGCCATACTCTTCAAACCATTGTTGCATCAAATCAGCCAATTGCTCATAGGTCCTGTTGATCCTTCAAAAGGTTTCTGGGTGACATAAACATCCTCCTCCTATTAACCAAAATTAATACAACCAGGTAATTATTACTCTTCATAATATCATTCGCTATAACTCCAGCCTAGAAAAACAAAGGTTCCTGTTCGAACGTACAACAACTCTTATAATTGGAATTCTATGAAAATTTTGCTATACTATTTCGTGATAGATTACCGTTCAGATGAACTGCAATTCTACTATATTTAATGAGTTGGAGGAACGCATAACATGTTACATACACGAATAGGAAAGACAGCTGCTGCCACTATTCTTGCCCTATCCTTGCTTGGCACCACTCCAAACCTTCATGATGCCTATGCCGCACCCGCCATTTCAGTCATGCTGGATGACGTTCCGTTGAAATTCGATGCAGAACCTCGGATCGACAAAGGCGTTACCTATGTTCCGTTCCGAACAGTTGGCGAAGCCCTAGGAATCAGCATTACATGGAACAGCAAGACACAAACCATAAAAGCGAATGGAAATGTGAAAGGCCAGGCGACGGAGGTCCTGCTTCAAGTGGGAAGCACCACAGCAACCGTCAATGGAGAAAAAGTCAAGCTTGCAGCTCCACCGGTTCAGCGGGAAGGCCGTGTGCTCATTCCACTCAGTTCGTTCAGTAGTCAGTTCGGTGTTGATGTGAGCTGGAACCAGTCAACTCGTACCATTTCCCTGGTTTCACCTCAACGAGAAATGCATTTGAGAGCTTTCTATGCGCTGCAATCCTATAAGGAAATCGATTTGGTGTCATCCATGAACTCCATCGCTTTTGGTTGGAGTCGCATCGATCGTGAAGGTCAATTTACGCTTCAGGGTAAGGAGTATCAGCTCCCTGCTGCTGATGGCGACGTTACACCTCAATCCATCGTTGCTAATACAGCAAATCAGAGCATTAGATCGTATCTCATGGTGTATGCTTTGGATGGAAATGGAGAACTGACCAAGGTGCTGAGTGATAGCAGCATGCGTCAGAAGTCCATTGAGGGTATAACGGCTGCAATAGCTGAAAATGGTTTTGGCGGCGTTGTTCTTGATTTTGAAGGACTGGGTTTCAAGCTGGACGCTGTAGAGCAACAGAAGCTGCTTAACAATTACGTCAAGCAATTGAAGGAATCCTTGCCTAAAGACATCGCTCTATCCTTGGCTGTCCCCACTAAATAGTGCCTATAAAGGTTATGATTACAAAACGCTCGCTTCGTTGGCAGACGACATCATCATTATGGCATACCAATATAATCCTGTCGGTACCAAATCGCAGGTCCCTGAGCCGAACAGTCTTGTGGATAAGGCCATTCAGCTTGCGTTAGATGCTGGCGTCTCCAAGCAAAAGCTTTTGCTCGGGATAAGCTTAAATAGTGAAACCTCATCTTCCATAGATGATAAACTGGGTCTTGCCAAGCGTTATGATCTCAAAGGAGCTGCCTTCTGGCGCCTTGGATTATTCCGTACCTACAGCAATCAGATGGAAGACGCTGTAAATGCCTCCGTTATAAAAGAGTAAAGATTTAAATTTCTGGACTCACCAGACTTTCTACACACCAAAAAAAACGAACCGGAATCTCTGATAATTGACAAGAGATTTCGGTTCGTTTGTTATACAAGGATATAATCTATGCGTTCAATGAGGAATGCTCGTTTCCGTGGGTTGCACTTAGCACCAGATCTTTTTGATAGGCGAGTACCTGATCCCAGTCCCCGTGAAAAATCGGTATCCGATAGTACCCAACTCTTTCATAAAGGGCCGCCGCCTCAGGCTGTTTCGGGCCAGTCTGCAGCTTCAGATTGGTGTACCCGAATTCGAGCGCAAGACGCTCCGCTTCGGCCAGAATGGCCTGAGCCACACCTTTGCGACGGAAATCAGAACGTGTGTACATGCGCTTAACCTCCACGGAAGTATCATCAAGGGGTCTGATGGCTCCGCAGCCTACCGGATATCCATCCAAACGCGCGACAATAAAGGCCGCTCGAGGTGTCTCCACGTCAGATGGCTGAAATCCCGCCGTCCCATCGCCGCCATATAACAATCCCAGTTCTTCGCTTAGCTCCTTGATTAAAAGTTCCGAATCCTTGCTTCGTATATCTTCAGCGGCAGCAAGCACAATCGACGACATTGCGCAAAACCCCTCTCCCTCATTGGATTTATAGGCTTTTGTGATTTATATAAATTATCACGAACAGGTCCTGAGCGTCAATTCCCCTATCGATTGAATATTTCAATAAGCATATTAACGAATAGGTTCACAGCAAAAAAGCCGCCAGATTGGCGACTTCCCCGACACTTATATGGTTACAATTAGACGAATGCATTTTGCATTTCATTTCATTCCACGACTCAGCTTACCCTTCAACCACATCGGCTCGCAAATCCGTTGCAACCTCCATCATTTGCGGAACGACAGCTTCATTAACAATGGCAACATATAGATCTCCCATATACAGACGAAATGGAATCTGCAGGTTCTCATACGTCCACATGAAGAAATCCCCATCGATGGACATGACGCTCTCAGGTCCTTGGACGGTAAGGACAGGGGAGTAGGCAAAGTCGGGCTTGGATGAAAAATACTGTTTGCATTCTTCCAAGGAGATGGATTGCTCTAAGTTATTTTCTTGCATGGATCGAGTGATTCGAAAACGTTGATTCATAAAATATGCCTCCAATCAGAATTTGTTCAGAACTCGTCCCAAAATTTCGATTCCCTTCACAATCTGCTCATCGGAAGGTGTTGAGAAATTAAGTCTGATCGCATTACAAGGTTCGTTCTCATCAACGAGGAAAGCAGTACCCGGAACGACCGCCACGCCTTCTGCAGCAGCTGTTTTGGCATAATCCAGCATCGGGATATGAGCCGGCAGATCGCACCAAAGGAACAGCCCTCCATCCGGATGAGTAAAGGTAATGGACTCGCCCACATACTCCTGCAGTTTGTCAATCATCAAGGCAGACTTCCTGCGATAAATCGCACGGATGCTGCTGATATGCTCTGCATAGTTATACTCAGTCATGAACTTGTATGCCAGAATTTGCGGCAGCATGGCTGTATGTACATCCTCTCCCTGTTTGGCAACAACCATCTTCTGAACAACCTCGGAAGGAGCCAGAACATAACCAACACGCAGACCAGCAGACAGAATCTTGGAGAAAGAGCCTACGTAAATAACCAGACCTTCATCATCCATCGATTTAATCGTCGCTACATCTTCTCCTTGAAACCGAAGTTCTCCGTACGGGTTATCTTCCAGGATCATGACACCATATTTCTTGGCAAGATCATAGATCGCTCTGCGCTTCTCCAGGCTTGTGGTAATACCTGTGGGATTTTGAAAACTCGGAATCACATAGATCAGCTTTACATTCTGCTCGGTTTGCAGAGCATGCTCCAGCTTCCCGATATCCATACCGTCTGTCTCCATCGGAACACCAACAAGCTTTGCCCCTGAAGCCCGGAAAGAGTTCAATGAACCGATAAAGCTTGGGCTTTCACAGATAATCGTATCCCCTTCATTACAGAATACTTTACAAGCGAGTTCAATTCCCTGCTGTGCTCCAGATACGATGAACAGTTCATCCGACGCTTTGCCCGTGTCAAAGCCTGAACTCAGGTGTGTAGTCAATGTATCCCGCAGCGGGACATAACCTTCGGTAATTCCATATTGCAGTGCTGTTACCGGGTCCTGTTCCAAAATCGATTGGGTGAATGTCCGAATCGCCTCAATAGGGAAAGTTTCCGGAGCGGGATTACCCGCAGAGAAAGGAATTACATTTTGACCCGAAGAAGCCTTCAGGATCTCACGAATAATGGATGGCTGCAATGCAGCAATCCGGTTGGAAAATGAATAGTTCATCTTAGAATAATCCTCCCGAATTCAAATCTGAATGTTGTCTCAATAACTACAATTAGATTCTATTATACGAGTATTTGGCAGATTTCTAAACGGTCTCGTCAAAATTAACAGAGAACAACAAAAAGAGGCCGACGTACGCCTGACATACGCCGCCCCTTTTCTATGGAATTCACATTCCTTCCATGTATTATCGATGGATCAGATTAATCTCCGATAACCGTGTTGCCTTCACCAAATAAGTTGCCAATCCTGGGACCATCCGGGCTAAACCGGGATAGAATTTGTTCGCCTTGGCAAAGGCCAGCTTCTGGATTCTCCGCGCCCTCCGGAGCAGGCGTGTGAATTCGCGATTGGCTTCCTTCGAATATTCGTACTGCCACTGCTCGAAGCTGATCTTCCCTTGAAGATACTGGTCAGTCCATTCAGCACACAGCAGCGCGGAGCGAAGGGCAATGGACATTCCATCACCACACAGGGGAGGTATCATTAGCATGGCATCACCAATATGAGGATATTGGGACCAGGGTTCAGGAACATTGGATAGATGGAGTGGTGCAATCGAGACCTGCGTCCCTTGGACCGGACTTCCCTCGGCAAGCCTCACTGCCAATCTTTCGTTGGTCAAGGATGCCGCCTGCAAAATATCCTTCACAGACTTGCCGCTCCCCGCACCGTATCGAGTGTCAGCAATGCAGCTACATTGGCAATCCCATCTTCAATTGGTGAAATGCCGACGTACCCTCCTTTGCAAAAATACAACTCTACCCGTGGCGGAATGGTGATTCCCCGAAAGTGCGATTTGACGCCAACATATGCTGTTTTATCCCGCAGCTCGACTGGCGAGGTCATCCCGCGTGGCTTCTTCGAACCATGGGCTCCGATAACGGTTCTTGCTCTATATTGAATCTGGTCATTTCCTTGTTTGACTTCAACTTCATAGCTATAATCGTCAAACCGCTGAATGTTGGTTATCGTTGCTCTCGTAACAATTTCAACACCTGCGGCTGCGGCCTGTTCGTGTAAAAGTCGATCCAGCTCATATCGGCTGATGCCATAGGCCAATCCCGGCAAAGGCGCTTCAATTTCCCCACCTTGAGGCATAATGATCTTGGCATGATCCATGGTACTCGGTTTTAACTCTTGTTCGCCAAGGTGAATACCCAGATAATTCAGCATCTCCGTTGTTTCAGGCGACATAAATTCACCGCAGGTTTTGTGACGTGGAAATTCCTGCCGATCCAGCAGCAGTGTCTGATGCCCTTGCCTGGCAAGCTGCAGCGCAAATGTACTACCGGCAATTCCCGCTCCGATGACTATGGCATCCATTGGTTTAGACACCTAAGAACACCCGCCTTTCATTGTCCATTATGATACCAGCCTATTGATCTAACGAGTTATGCTAACGTCCTATGATGGGGAATCACAACGGAATAGCGGAATAAAGGCTTCCATTCATAGGTCATGTTGTCATGATTCAACTGCTGTTTCAAATCCCGCCAATCCCTGCCCGTGAAGCCTTTTGCAACAGACAGTGGTCCATCATGACGAATATACCGATTGCGAGAGATCATTCGAGTGGTAATCCAGACGGCTGCATAGGATACGGGATGCCTATGGATATCGTTAATGACAACACCATATTTGGAGGCGCGCAGCATATGCGAGACCATATCAATCAGTTGCTTTCCCTCGAAATGATGGACAAATTGCGAGCCAGTCACGATATCTGCTGAGGCATCTGGCAATTCCCTGACATCGATACGCCGAACCTTGATTCTGGGTTCATTTCGGAAGAGATTTCTAGCTTCCTCACATGCCTCCTCTGTCAGGTCGACCAGAGTAATTTCAAGCTTAATTCCCTTTTGGTCTGCCCAATGCAATAACTTCTGGTTTACATCACCTGAACCTGCTCCCACATCAAGAAGGGTTAGCGTAGTTGGACTGCCAATCGCTCTCCATAACTTCTCCACCCCTGCACGGGTTGGACCGGGAGCAGCAAATATTTTGTTCAGCCGTCTCAAATGTTTGAGCGCTTCGCTTAATTCTTCTCCACCCATGGAAAAATCGTCCATCAACTCGTCTTCTCTTGCCCGTACCGATAGTGTTCTAAAGAAAGACATGATCCCGCTCCTTTACAGCTATACATTGGGAGTGATTTTCTCTAATTAACCATTATCCCCTCTAACCAATCCTTATACTCGTAAGAACGGCGATATGTTATTTTACTAAGCTATCCCAGATCTCAGACTCCTTAATTCCATGGCCCTGTAGAACAAATCCATTCGATGCTGCATCACCGGATGCAAACATGAAAAAAGTCGCCAATATAGGCGACCTCATGGGTTAGCGTTATTTCTTGATCAATTTTCCCTGATCCTCATTATCGTTGGCGTTTTCTTTAAAATAGATCTCGTTTAGAATGTTCACACGGACGGTAATCTTCTGCTCCAGCATCGGAAACCATTTGGTCTTCCATTCCTTTAACCTTTTCTCCGAAAGTTGGGGACGGAATATCATTCCTATGCCCAGTACATCCGATTTGTAGGATTGGATCTTTCTCACGGTTTTATTGAACTGTTCGCTCAGCTGCTCCTGCATTTCTTTTTCAATTACGCCATTGCCTTTCCCTTCAGGACTTTCCGTAATGTCTACATCGAGAACAACATTGGTCTGAATTGACGGGCCTTTCTCCGACCACCGGGTCTGATGTTTGATATGCGCATCCTGAATAAGAACACTTGTGTTCTGTGCCACTTCAATGGTTCCCCCTGTATATTTCCCTTTGAACAAATTAAACAAAAGCGTCTCTTCCTTACTCAGCGTTCCTACCATACGGTCCTCCCGCATGACGGCTGTGCCCCTAAAGGTAAACAAGGTTCGCTCGCCGTTTTTGAGCATTGGAATGGCCATATCTTCCGTATAAGAGTTTTGGTTTTGATAGGCTTCCCATATTCGGACGATCGATTGATTGGGTGTCCATCCGGCATCCTGGCTAAAAAAGTCGTAGGAAGAAATTTCAGGTGTTGGTGAGATCTGATGATACATCGTCTTCTCATAATCACCATCAATTACCCCTACCAACCCCTTAATCGATATATCGTTTGCTCTCACCGCAAAATTGATGATGTTCTCAATCCCCTGCTCTGCGACCTGTCTGTCGATTAACAGCAACCTCAAATGTACCAATTCAATGCTTTTTTCAGAATCGGTTCTCATCAGATCGATGGCTTTACTAATTGATTTTGCCTCTTTTTCAAGAATTTGGGTTTTACCTGATGCATCCGGTATTTGGAGAATGACCTTGTATTTTTCGGTAGCGCCTTTACCCACCCCCATGACAACAGGCAGATATTGTTTGTTAATATCCTTTGTATCCCAACATCCCGGAAGCAACAAGAGCATAGCTAGGGTTACAATTAATGTGCTTGCAATACGCATGTTCATGCACCCACCTTCTTTCGCCGCCATTGCGCCGCCAGGAATACAATGATCGGAAAACCGATCACACTGTAAACGCAAAAGTAAGAATTCAGATACAGATATGTATTCAATGCGTTCATATCCGGTATCCACAGACTAACCAGGTACAAGGAGACGCATGCCAGAGAGATAATCCATAATCTGTTGATCTTCGGTATGAATAACTGTTGCACTAGGGAGACCAGAATCCAGAGTAAAACCGAAACCTTCAATACGCCCAGTGCACTTGAGGCCACCACGTAAAAGCTGGGGAGCCAGTCAAATACAACCCACTCCAAATCAATGGTATCTGATGCCATAAGCATCGGATACTGCAAGTGCACTACCGTTTCCTGCCCGAATACAAGCAGTGGAACATATACAGATCCCAAGGCAAACACAAATATAATGCCGACAGCAGCAGCAGCTTTTCCAAAGCTAATGCGTTTCTTGGAGGGAATCATGCCCAGGAATAAAAACCCGGCTGAAATAACCGTGCATACATAGAAATCCGAATTGGAGAAAAATGAAAATTCGCTATCCCAAATCGGAAATATGTAGCTAATTCTGAAATTCTGGACGCTAATCATCATGGAGAAAAAAATGAATGGCATCAAAAGGATACACAAACCGATGCTCGCTCGGATGATTATATTAAGCCCTTTCCAAACAGCATAGAAACAAAGCAAGATGAACAGAGCCCCTGTCGCTGCTGGCGGTGTTCTTTGTAGAAGTACAGCTTTAATCTCACCTGACTGGAAATACATAAGCAAAAACAACTCGATATATAGAAAGATGAGCAAAGGCAGAACGATTAGCCTCGTTCCCCATTTGCCCAATGACTCATTACAGATGTCGACTACTGTTTTTCCTGGGAACTGGGACAACGCTTTTAAGTAGAGCCACAGAACCAGCAGCTCAGCCAGAAAAAGGATTGTTATGGGAATCCAGTGCCCTTTTGAAGTCGCAGAGATGATGCGTTCAGGGAAGATAGCAAAGATCGAAGCGAGATGAAGCAGAACAAACAGAGTCAAAATCTGAGCTTTATTCATCTGAAGCTTTTCCTTTCACACTTAAACTTAAGTAAGGAACGGAGCAAGTGCTCAACGAGGCAAAATACAAGATAATCCAAATCATTGCCGCCTCAAGACCCCATATCCCAAAAAAGGAACTGATGAGCATGACAATGTATTTATACATTCGTATCCCCGTCGTATTCATGTAACCTGCCAGCACAAAATTAGCAATCGCTGAGGCAACAAGGATAATAATCAATAGATTACTGACGAGTTTAGCCTGAACTATCGCTTGTCCTAACAGAATACCGCCAATCATCGTTATCGTAGGACCAATGTTCTTGGGAAGTCGAATCGTAGCCTCAATAATCATCTCCAGCAGCAGCATAACCAGGAGCATTTCGATCAACGAAGGATACGGAACCCCTTCTCTGCTCTTGGCTACCGTTATGGCGAGTTGTATTCGCAACAATTCCGGATTCACCGAATTGAGCACGATATATAGACCCGGAAGCGTGACAGCCAAAAGTGCGCCAATTGCCCGTACGGTTCGTAAAAACACTTGAAACAGATATGGATAGTTAACGTCCAGCGTTGTTGACCACAAATCCGTTATGATCACCGGGAAAGCAAAAGCAAACGAAAACTGGTCAATCAATATGACCACTTTTCCGTTCATCAAATTCTGTACCATCTCTCCTGGCAACTCCGAAGAGATATACGTTGGTGTTAATGAGAATTTCGGATGCCCCAATATACTCATCAGGTCCCTTACCGTAGTCAATTCCTTGTCCTTATTTTGATCCAGCTTATCCCGGATAGACGCAATGACCTTGGCTTGAGCAACACCCTCCAGGTATACCATGGCAATTTTCTTGGTAGACCGCGTTCCTGTTTCTCGTTGTTCAATAACCAAATCATCGGAGATCATCTTTTTCCGCAGCAATCCGATGTTTTTATTAATATCTTCTGTAAAAGCATCGTACGCAGATTGAAGGGGATTCTCACTCTCCGGTGCACTGACAGATCGCGAAATGTCAGTATGCTCCGGTTCTATGACAGCTGCCATTCCTTCTGTGCTGAACAGAACAAGCTTTCCATGCAAAATATGATCGGATATCTCATCCATTGACATGGAGGCCTCTTCTTCAAACGGACTGAACATATTTTGAAATGATCCGTTCTCTTCGCTACTCGCCGCCTGGTTAATTGCTGACAATGTGGTTGGAAAATCGACAAGGCTCTCCATGTAATATGCTCTGAATTCCTGATCGGCGATAACCACGTTCTTGCTTAAGAAATCCGAGCTCTTTTTGAAATGTTCAGAGAGCTGCTTTTCTATATCCTGAAGATCTTTTTCATGGAATCGCTGCAAATTTTACCACCTCTTTTGAAGTAGTATGTCGTTCAGAAAAAAGTTTATTCAGAATGGCATCTTGATTTATGCAGTAGTCAGAAAGGCTTTTGTACTGGAAACCAAAATTTAATATAATGTTATCATGCACCAACGGGTGGGAGGATAAGACATGAACAAAGAAGAACAGGTCTTAGTGGGTTTCAGGGACTTATATAACAAGATCGTTCGGCTTAATAAGGATAAGATGGAAGACAGTCTTAAGGGTTATAAGCCCTCTGAAGTGCATTGCATCGAATACATTGAAAAAAATGTAGATTCCAATGTGACTAAACTTGCGGAGTCCTTTTATATGACTCGCGGTGCCATAAGTAAATTAACGAAAAAGCTCATACAAAAAGGCCTTATCGAAAGCTACCAGAAGTCGGATAACAAGAAAGAAATCTACTTTAGGCTGACGGAGCAAGGGAAAGCCATTTATCAAATTCATGAGGATCTGCATAACGAGTTTCAAGAGCGAGATAAAACCGTATTTGAACAGGTAACCGAGGAACAATTCGACAGCATGCTTCACTTCGTGGACAAGTATAATCGGCATTTGGATGCAGAGATCAAGAAGAAACTGGGTGCAGATATCAAGTCGGAATAATCCGAATGATGAAAGTAAATTAAAAGCAGCCGTGCTCGATAAAGAGCAGGCTGTTTTTTTATCGTTATTATTTTGTTGACAAGGAAACAAAGTGATTGTACGCTATTAATGTTTCCAAGGAAATAAAACCGCCACTCTGGAGAGGAGAATTTAATGTTTAAATTTCGATCACGATCACACCATAAACAGAACATCGAACAGAAAACCGAACCAACCATAGATAAACATGCTTTATTATTCGGTCTTATTTCTGTGTTTCTTTGCGGAATAGGCTTCAGTATCATAGCGCCTGTCGTCCCGTTCTTAGTACAGCCTTATATAAGCAGTCCGGGAGAACAAGCTATTGTTGTTACGCTGTTGACCTCTGTGTATGCCTTCTGCGTGTTTTTTGCATCCCCCGTACTTGGCGCTCTGAGCGACAAATATGGCCGTCGTCCATTGCTCCTGATATGCCTTTTGGGTTCTGCAATTGGGTACTTGATTTTTGGCATAGGAGGTGCTCTATGGGTACTATTTGCGGGGCGCATCATCGAGGGAATAACAGGCGGGAGTATAGGCACGATCTACGCATATTTTGCAGACATCATTCCTCCAGAACAGAGAACCAAATACTTTGGGTGGGTGAGCGCAGTTGTAGGTGTAGGTACCGTCATTGGTCCGACTGTAGGCGGATTACTGGCGAAGATTGATTATGCTGCACCCATGTATTTTGGAACATTCATCACTTTAGTGAATGTTATATATGGATTCTTTTTTATGCCTGAGAGCCTTGACAAGAAAAATAGACTGAAAGTAATTACTTTTGCAAGACTTAATCCATTCATACAGCTTGCAAACCTGCTTTCCATGAAAAATTTAAACAGGTTACTTATCTCAGCATTCTTACTTTGGATACCCAACGGATCATTACAGGCCGTTTTTTCACAATTAACAATAGATACTTTCAGTTGGAAGCCAGCACTAATTGGACTTATGTTCTCGATAATGGGTGTTCAGGACATCATCTCACAAGGCCTCATCATGCCAAAACTTTTGAAAAAACTTGGTGATAAACAGATAGCCATTCTTGGAATGATCGCGGAGATTATAGGCTACGGTTTTATTGCGCTGTCTACTTTGTTCTCCTTCTATCCTCTTTTTATCGCTGGCATGTTTATATTTGGTTTTGGCGATTCGATCTTCGGGCCTTCATTCAACGGGATGCTCTCGAAGTCTGTTGATTCCAGTGAACAAGGAAGGGTTCAGGGAGGTAGCCAATCCATACAAGCTTTAGCAAGAATGATCGGTCCTATCATTGGAGGTCAAATCTATGTATCCCTTGGTCATGCCGCACCCGCTGTCATGGGTGTAATCCTTATCGCTGCAGCAATACCCGTGTTGTATAAAAGAACGCTGGTGAATATTTAAAATGCCTATTTTTATTAGACAAGTAACTTATTGATCTGGTGGTCAAGACACCATCTGGATAGATCAAAGGGTTTCAGAACTTAGGTACACTTTCTGAAACCCTGTTATCTACATTCCGGGACGTCAACTCATTGGTTAGTCTGCTTTTCCAATCTCCAGTACATAGATGGATGAAGGACGTAATAAGTAACCACGCTGCCAATCCTCGGTCAAAACACTACGCTCTGTGCAAATGATATGATCTGGTTGAAACACGGAGTTGATATGATTGTGCGATTCGCTGGTAATCTCATATAAGGTCGCCTCTTCGCATCCATCGTAAGCTTGCAAATCCAGCTCAACCCGTACCTCCTCCAAGCTTCGGTTCACAACAAACAGGGTGACCATGCTGCGATCATCATTCGTCCCGGCTACAATGTCCAGATCGGGAAGAGCGTCCAGCTCTATAGGTGTTTTTTTGTTTGAAGCTACAGAGAATGTTCCACATTCGGTCTTCACGGGTAGAAGATGATGAATATCCCGATTCGCGTAAAGCTTTAACACTTCATAGGTCGGAGTTCCATAAATCGTGAGCTGGCGTCCACTCCATCCAGCCTGCTTGCCCCGATATTGATCAGCATAGAAATCCCCGACGCGAATGCATCCCCCTAGCCAACCATTAACCAGATCGGAGAAACTTCCGATGTGCACGCTATCACTGCAACGAATCATTTCATTCAGATTAGCCGCATTCGCCACGGCAGCGCCAAGGGTGTGTTCGTCTGGCAGTCCTTTTCGCACAGTGTTAGGATAATACATCGTGTTATACTCGGTGATCGCCAGCTTCACATGTTGATGTTTGACATCGGAATGGATGACCTCCGTTGTCTGGTGGATATAGTGGCGGGTCCACTCGGGATAACTCGCCATTGCTTTGTACCGCTCCTCAGCCGGCGTATCCTGATTCATGCCAAAGGGACCGTAGCCATGATACAGATGTAACGTTAGATAATCGATATGCTCTCCTGCCAGAGCAAGCACGGTTTTATTCCAATCCTGCTCATAATGTCCACAGGCCAGCAACACAATGGAAGCATCCACTTCCTTCATCGCCTTTGCAAACTGAACGGTCCGCTCCGCAAATTGTTCCGCAGAGCATGCACCCACTTGCCATTGCCCCCAAACCTCGTTGCCAATCTCCCAGTACTTGACGTGATAAGGCTCCGGCGATCCATTCTTCGCCCGAAGAGCCCCCATCGGCGTATCCACACTACCATTACAATATTCGATCCATTGGGCGGCTTCTTCAGGTGTACCCGAGCCATCATTCACGCAAATCAGAGGTTCTACCTGCAGCTCGTGGCAAAAGCGGATAAATTCATCCGTTCCGAAATATTTGCTGGTCCATCCTCCCCATGCCTCATTGTACATGACGGGTCTCTCCAGAACAGGGCCGATGCCATGCTCCCAGTGATAAGCACTAATGTAGTTACCTGCGAGTCTCATCATGCCTGCGTTTAGTGCTCTCGTCATCTCTACCACTTCACGTTTCACCAGCGCAATATGATCGACAGGCAATAGAGACACATGATCCAGCCAGAGCATTCCAGTAGAGACGTGGTCAATCCATCTTGGATGCTCGGCCGGAATATACACCCGAATTTCTGCATCGGGGCAAGCGCGCACGATCGTCAGCCGTCCTTCATAATCCCGCCAGTTATGGCTGTCCAATTCGACTTTTAACTGACCAAGCACTTCTTCCGTTCGTCTATCGACTGCTTCGAGCATCAAATATTGTAGTTCGATGGAAGCCCGCGCAACAACATGGACGGTGTAATCCATCGGCCCTTTCAATGCAGACCTCTGTACAATCCCCGCGTACGCTTCATCATCACTTAAGATTCGAATACGCTGAGCGCGACCCGAATGTCTGAGAGCCGGGGGTTCCATCGCATATTGAGTATTTCTTCCGTTGGTGTAAGCCTGCCAGCTCCCCGATACAGAAATTCTTGATTCAGCTTCGCTTTCAAAGTCCATATCCCTCAATGGAAATGCAAGCATCGCCTCCATATGGTCCCGAATGTCTTCCACAAAATGTCCAAACAAATAAGGGTTGACCGTGTGTTCGCTTAAGCTATTACAATTGATACTGATCCTTGCGTTTGATTTCAACATAGCTCCTCCATCATTGTGATTGATATGGATTTAACCTTTAATCGATCCAATCATGACCCCTTTAACAAAATGCCGCTGCACAAAAGGATACATCAACAGCACAGGCAAACTGGAAACGATAATCACCGCATACTTGATGCTCTCCGCGAGCAGGATTTTGTCCTCCAGTCCAATGTTACCGTCTACGGCATCGGATTGGCTGATCAGCAGAATTTCGCGTAGTACCAGTTGAAGCGGATGCAGATTTTCGTTGCGAATATAGATGAGCGCGTTAAAAAATGAATTCCAGTGTCCTACAGCGTAGAACAGCACCATCACAGCAAGAATCGGCTTCGACAGGGGCAGAATAATGCTCAGAAGCAGCCGCCAATTGGAGCACCCGTCCATGTGGGCAGCTTCCTGCAGTTCCCAGGGGATACTCGACTGGAAATACGTTCTCATCACGATCAGATTGTATGTGGCGATCGCGCCGGGTACAATCAGAGCCCACATCGTATCCACCATGCCCAAATTTTTGATCAATAGATACGTTGGAATTAATCCACCACTGAAAAACATTGTTAGCGTGATAAAAACCATGATTATATTACGCCCGGGAAGATCAGGTCTCGAAAGGGGATATGCGGCCAACACGGTCATGATAATGTTAATCACGGTGCCCACAACCGTATAAATTATCGTATTGCGATACCCCATCCAAATCTTCTCGTTATGCAAAATGTTCGTGTAGGCGTCCAAAGTCAGTCCTTTGGGCAGCAACCACACTTCTCCATTCAATACTTTCGTGGGATCACTGAACGAAGCGCTGACGATAAAAATCAACGGATACAGCACAGCGATGATAATAATTGAAGCTATGATGTATATGATTACATCGAAAATTCGTTCATTGGAACTGGCTTGTAGTGTCGCCTGCTTGGACATGGGCCTTGCCCTCCTTTACCATAAACTCGTCTCAGACGTCTTGCGCGCAATCCGATTGACCAGTAAAAGCAACACCAGATTAATGATTGAATTAAAGAGTCCGATAGCAGCTGTATAGCTGTATTCTCCCTTTAAGATCCCTGTCGTATAGACAAACGTTGAAATGACATCACTCGATTCCAGATTAAGATTGTTTTGCATCAGCAAAATTTTCTCAAATCCCACGTTCATGAAGTGACCAATATCCAAAATGAGCAAAATGATAACAACTGGAGCAATACCGGGCAGCGATATATGCCAAATACGCCGCAGTCTTGACGCTCCATCCATCTTGGCAGCTTCATACAGATGCGGGTTCACACCGCTCAAAGCTGCAATATAGATAATGGATTGCCAGCCCATGTTCTGCCATATATTCGAGCTGATAAAAATGGTCTTGAACCAACCCGCTTCCTCTAGAAAACGGATCGGTGTACCTCCGAATGCCTCAATCAGCAGATTGACCGGACCCGTATGGGGCGAGAGAAACACATTCAATATGCCAACGATAACAACCACTGAAATAAAGTGGGGAATATACGTAATATTTTGCAGCCACTTGCTGAAGGTTTTATTGCGAATTTCATTAATAATCAGTGCCAGCAGGATCGGAATCGGAAAGGCAATCAATAAGGAGAACAGGTTAATGGACAGTGTATTCCATAGTAATCTCCAGAAATAATATGAATTGAAAAATCGTTCGAAGTGACCGAAGCCTTCCCAGCTGCTGCCGAGATCCCTCTGGCCGGATTGAAATTTTTGAACGCAATTTGCAGTCCATACAACGGAGCATAGTGAAATACCACATACCAAGTGACTGGAAGAAGCAGCATAAGGTATAGATCCAATCTTTTGCCCATTTGCCTTAAGAGGCCTGAACTCTTTTTTGAATGACTTCGTGGCATCGTAATCGTTGTATCCGTTTTGGCGCTTTTCATGGGCATCTGCTCCTCATCCATGATGTTTCAGCATTACTTCTGCATCTTGTCATAAGCATCCTGATATATCTTCTCCAGCTCCTCGATTCTCATCTTTTTGAGCGTAGACTGGAATTGCTCCCATTTGTCAAAGCCAAGCGCACCTACGATAAATTTCGTACTTTGTTCTTCGTAATATTTGTCGATATCATTTCGCAAAATATTGACTTCCTGGGCGGTTTGCTCATCAAACATTGGAGCAGCATAGCGGACTTTTGGCATGAACGGATCAAGCTTTTGCTGAGCCTCCTGCACCTGCGGTGGATTAATAAAAGAGGCAACCTGTTCGCTGATGAGATGTGGCGCGCCTCCTCCGGCATAAGGCGTAATTTTGGCCTGATTACTGATTTCCTTTAAGAAGTCCTCTGTATAGTAGGGAATACCATCCTTTATCTCGTAATGCTCGCCTTCTCTTCCAAATCTCAACAGCGTAGAACCCTCATCACTGTAGAAATAATCAATCCAACGCATCGTGACTTCAGGATATGGATTGACGGATGTGATCGCAAAGGCTCCAAAATCTCTGGCAATGGGCAAAGCCTGGCTCTGCAATCGATCACCTTGCGGACCTTCCAGTGGGGCGATACCCGTATATTGGTCTATGATCGACAAAAAGTTATTGTTTGTCTGGTCAAAGAAAAAGCCTGTATTTCCCGATCCCTGCTTGGCCAGATACTGTGCTTCCGTGTGTGTGAATATTTCCTGATCCAGAAGCTTCTCCTTATACAGCTTGTTTAAATACATCAGCATTTCTTTATTCTGGTCACTGCCCATCCAGATGCTTACTTTGTCATTTTCAATATTAATGTTATATCCGAGCTGTGAATCCAAACCGAAGGATCCGCTCATCGCGCTCACAACAGCCAATCCCACACGGGCTGTCATCGGTAGTTCATCCTGTTTACCGTTTCCATTCGGATCGCCATCACGGAAGGCAAGCAGCACGTTGAACAGTTCTTCGGTCGTCTCCGGCACTTCCAGATTCAGCTTGTCAAGCCACATCTGATTGATCCATTTCTTATCCGTCCGGGCCGCACTCAGCGTAACAATCCCCGGAATCGTATAAATGTGACCTTCCGGTGTAGTGATGCCTGCGCGAATCTCGGGGTATTCCTCCATTAATTTCTTCAAATTCGGAGCGTACTCATCGATAAGTCCTTCCAACGGAATTAACTGGCCTGCAGAACCGTAACGAATGGCTTCTAGCGGGGAAAGACCTGAACGGAACAAGGCATCAGGCAGCTCATTCGATGCAAACAGCAGATTTTTTTTCTCTTGAAAACCATCTGTCGGCGCTTCAATGAACTCCACTTTCACGTTGCTCAATTTCTCGTAATCCTGGAAAACCGGCATCTCCTTAAAAGGGCCATTTACGGGTGCAATTCGGGTAAACATCTTGAGGTTTACCGGTTGGTCCACAATTGGAAACCCGGTCGTATGAACGTCGTTTTTCGATACCTCTGATGCAGATTCGTTAGCGGTTCCACCGGAACTGCATCCAGCCAGCATCAAACTGGAAACGATCATTGTCATAATCACATTTCTTCCCCAGCGTTTACGCATAAGTTGTGCCCCCAATTCTTATCACCAAATGTAAATTGTAAGCGTTTGCTATTGGTGTGTGCTCATTATAATTCACTAGGCATGGAAGGCAATTACAATAATATGACCCTTTACTCCACATATTTTACAAGTTTTGAGTTTTGCTCTGATCAGCATCGTTCCCCGTAAGTATGTCAGGATCCTTTATATCGTTCTTTCTTTTTCCCGGATTGCTCAAATACGCTTGCGGTGTCAAACCCGTTATTTCTTTGAACACTTTGAAAAAATAGTTGTGCGTCGTAAAACCCACTTGCATGCTTATTTCCTTAATTGAATATTGACCGCTGTCCAGCAGCTTGCACCCTTCATCAATCCGAACACGATTCAGATATTCCGAAAATGTCCGCTGCGTCTCCTCCTTGAATATTCTGCTTAAGTAGGAGGCATTCAGCCCAATGACATTTGCAGCAAGCTCTAATGTGACATAACCTGGATACTTCTCCAGGATGATATGAATGGCCTGCGTGACATGCCGAGAATAGGACCCCACCACACGATGCTGATTCAGCAAATGAAACAGGCTGGAGAAGAAGGATTGCAGGCCTTGCTCCAGCTCTCTTATGTTTTTCATTCGACCAAGCTCGCTTCTTGAAGGCAGCTTAGCTACCGCTGGATCTGTGGAAGGCAAGCAGCTCTTCCATGCTTTATCACCCATTTGCATGAGCTCGCTGACCATCATCTGAACCGTATGTGAGTGGATAGGCAGGTGGTCTATCGAAGCAAAAATAGAGGAAATCAATTGGTGCACGCCTTCCTTATCAAACCTTTCTATGGATAACAGAAGCTGTTTGTGCTCCTCAATGGTCAGGGAAAGACGCTGGCGTTGATGGAATTCATCTGAACGCTTGTCCGATGGATGTTTGTCCGAACATGGGCTTTCTTCGTGGATGATAGGACTACTGAACGTTTTCGACGAAGATCCATCGAGTGTACTTTCGGCTGAGCAGTAGCTGGATGCCAACTGGGACAGACTGGTGCATACATGTCCCACAGCGGTAACACATTGCAGATTCAGGAACAGTTCCAATGCATGCTGAATCTTCCGCAGTTGTCCATCTACCTCACGCTGTATGACGTGCTCGCTTCGTTCCTTGAAAGAAAACACGATAACAAATCGCCCTTCCTCTACGTACACCGCTGTCCGTTCATGGATATCACCCAGGCTCTGCTGCATCATATCGACGACCTGATGAATCAGACCATTGGTCTGCACGTCACTATATGACTCTGTCAGCAGCAGGAACGGAACAAGCTGTAAAGCTGCTGCTGCATATCTGGACGCATGCGGATACAGATTGTATTTCCGGGGAAAATCCTCAAACCCATACGTTGCTTTCGTCTGTCTTTTGAGCAAATACAGCAAATAATCGCGCATAACTTCGGAATTCCCTTTCTCTGCTTCTGCCTTCTCAGCGACGTGTTTCTCACGCAACCGATCTGCCTGCTGCAATTCCGATACGGCTTTATTCAAAATGTGGAGCAGCGTTGAATCGTCCAACCGATGCTTGAGCAAATAATCGATGGAGCCATTGTTCAGGCAATCCCGCACGTAGTCATAATCATCATAACTGCTAAGCATAATGGTCTTTATCCACGGAAAACGTTCCTTGATGGTCCGATTGAGCTCTACACCATTCATTTCAGGCATATCTACATCAATAATCACAATATGCGGTGGCGACTGCTCAATCATCGTTAAAGCAATTAACCCATTATGCGCCTGACCGCATAATTCGAATCCATAGTTTGCCCAGTCCAATAACGTCCATAGATTATGGCGTACCAACGGTTCATCATCGACGAGTAGTACCTGAAACATGGCTTATGTCACCTCTCGTTTGGTATTTTCCATACGTTTCTCGAGTTTGGGCAGCCGAATCTCGGCTTTGGTGTAAAACCCCGGTTCACTGCACAAATGGACGCCATAGGAGTCGCCATACATGCGAACA
The DNA here is from genome assembly GCF_052244825.1 of Paenibacillus sp. 1A_MP2. Classification (NCBI taxonomy): domain Bacteria; kingdom Bacillati; phylum Bacillota; class Bacilli; order Caryophanales; family Paenibacillaceae; genus Paenibacillus; species Paenibacillus sp. 1A_MP2. Next base: position 4,102,458 of record NZ_JBQQCS010000001.1, read on the forward strand.
ATTCGTTCGTGTACATTACGTACACCCATTCCACTAAAACGTGATGTTTCGCCTTTTGTGCCCGTACCTTCCAGTGAATTCTTCTGTTGCTCCTCCGTGATCCCCTTGCCGTTGTCCACCACATCAATATGGAGATGGTTTGCATCCTCATACACCCGTATCAACACGAATCCATCCTGTTCGAGTGGTCCAATACCATGAATGATTGCGTTTTCAACCAAGGGCTGCAGCATCAACTTCAATACCCGGCAATCCAGTAATGCGTCATCCTCAATCTCGGTAATCAGTCGAATCGGCTTCATATATCTGTACTTCATGATGGAGACATAGTGCTCCACATATGCCAATTCCTCCCGTAGTGTAAGAAATTCGCTTGAATTTCCGAGGACACTCCGCATGAGCTCAATCAACGATCCCGACACCTCTTCAATGTTCGGCACTCCGTTCAATCTGGCCAAATACTTGATTGTATTGAGCGAGTTGTACAAAAAATGAGGATGGATTTGTGCTTGAAGCGCGGTCAATTCAGCTTCCCGCTTTTCTTTCTCGCTGAGGCGGATTCCTTCGAGCAGTCTTTTCAATTCTTCCATCATACTGATAAAGACAAGATACAGTTGCCCTGTCTCGTCTTCGCTTTTGATCTCTTTTTTGGGTAGCGTAAAATTGCCATCCTTCACAAACATCATCAGCGATTTTAGTTTTCGAATATTCAGGGTAATTCGGGAAGAGACTTGCAGTGAAACGATCAGCACAACGACAAATACGATCATGGACACCTCTGCCAGCAGTTTGCGCAGCCTTACAGATTCGGTCAGAAGAGAATCTATTGGAGTTAAAGCTATAGTGCTCCACCCAGTATAGTCGGATTGACGACAAAGAACGATGTATTCTTTTCCATCCATATATTTCCTGACCGCGTCACCATTCCTTCCGAATTGCTGATTAATGTCCTTAATTTCCTCGTATGAAGGAGCAAGAGATGCGGTAGCTCGGGTTTCATAGACGAAGCGATTTTCCTTGTCCAGTACATAGATCATGCTATCTGTAGTCGGCCTCACGTCATATGTTTTCTGGATAAATTCATAATTCACGTCAACCATGACAACCCCAATGGGGGCACGGTCATAACGAATCTCCCGACCAATAGTGACAGCATCTGATACCCCTGTCTGTTTGAAATATGCGTGCCTTGATCCATTTTGCAGCATATAGTCCATCACTGGCGTACCCAAAATCGTTCTGTCCAGCCAAGGCCCACCCGAGAAGAACACCTTCCCGTTCAGGCCCACAACGGCGATCCGTGAAATGTAAGCCTTATAATCAATCAGGGACGATAGAAATTCATCCATCCGCTTCTGCTCCTGAAACCACTCATAACTGATCTCCTCATTCGGACTAAGCAAAGTGTCAATGACCGTGTTTTTATTAGTCACCACGACGGTATTTAGACGATCAATCTCTTCCAGCATCATGTTCAATGATTCATCCGCCTGCCTTATGCTGTCCGAAACTGACGTGATGGCATTTTGCATGATCGTCTCACGCATGCTCATATAAACAATGACCGTAATCGAAACGATGGATACAAGCGTAACGGCAATAAAAGAGATAAAAATTTTCCCCTGAATGCTGCGTTTCGGTGAAATCCATCTTTGCATTGTAGAGAGCTTCATTGTCGGAGTCTCCTTTTTCAAGATCCAATCAAAAAAAGTAAGCGTTCTCCAAACTGGACAGCAGTATGTTCAGGATCAGCTTGAGGTTCTCCGCATCATGATTGGAGGAACTTTATAATAGATTTTGAAAGCTCTTGTAAATGAATATAAATTCGGGTAACCCAATGACAAAGCAATCTCCGTAATGGTTGCATCGGTATCTTTTAGAAGCTGTTTGGCCTTATCCATTCGTATTCGCTGCATGAATTTTAACGGAGGCAGACCAACCTGACTGGTGAACATGTTGGAGAAGTACGAACGATGCACCCCCGCAAAGTCGGCGACCTGCTGCACGGAAATGCCCTCTGTTGCATGCAATTCCATGTAATCCATGCATTCATGAATCCAACTCGCCAGTTCTGTAGGCTGTGTATAGTTGGTGTCGGGAACAAGACTAGCCAACAACCCGTATACCAACCCGTGCAACTCCAGTGATACTGCAGGCTTCCACCGTTCCACACATGCCAATGCATGAATCAGACGATCAGACGTTTCTTGGACCCGAGAAGTAATCATCTGTTTGCCGAACGGGCTTTCCGGAGTCAAGCCAGCCAGCTCCAATAATGGTTTGACTTTAGCCCCATCCAATGCCAGCCAGTTCATTCGCAGCGGAGATTCCGAGGGAAGCATGTGATAGTAATAGGTTCTGCCGGGAAACAGACAAAACAGATCATTCTTCTGCAGGTCCACTCGCTTGCCATCAAACTCAAACCTGACCATGCCTTCATGCACAAAATGAAGACTGTAACACTCAATACGCTTGGGACCAACCCGGTAATTGGATTTGGCTACACTTCGTCCTGCCCGGACTGGCCAAATGTGCTCCTCTTTATCCAAATAACCCGGCTTATAGTAGATGAATTCTGCATACTCGTACTCATATTCCTGCATTTTGGCGAGTCCCCTCCTTCTCTTTTTTGTTTGATAATAACAAAATGACAACAAAAATATAACACCGGGCTATTTTTATAACTCGTTTTTTTCAATATCATCATCCTAGGAGGCGATTTCATTTGTCGAGAACACCTAACATTTTGCTAATCACCAGCGACCAGCAGCACTGGAACACGATTGGAGCTTTTCAGTCTGAAATTTCCACACCCAATCTGGATCGACTCGCCCGGCAAGGAACAACGTTCGAGCGGGCATATTGCCCGAACCCTACCTGCACTCCTAGCCGTGCTTCCATCATTACGGGCATGTATCCCAGTCAGCACGGGGCCTGGACGTTGGGCACAAAATTGCTTGAAGACCGTCATACCGTCGGGGAAAGTTTCAGTGAAGCAGGCTACCGCACCGCACTGGTGGGCAAAGCACATTTTCAGCCTTTAAAATCCACAGAAGTCTACCCGTCGGTAGAAGCCTATCCCATCCTGCAGGATTTGGAGTACTGGAGACATTTCCATGGACCATTTTACGGTTTTGACCACGTTGAGCTGACCCGTAATCATACGAATGAAGCGCATATCGGTCAGCATTACGCACTGTGGCTAGAAGAACGGGGATGTACCAACTGGAGGGATTACTTCCTTCCCCAACAGGAACGATGGATCCTTCCGTAACGTATACGTGGCCCATTCCTGAGAAATATCACTACAACACCTGGATCGCCGAGCGAACCAATTCCCTGTTGCAGCAATATACCGATGCCGATGATCCCTTCTTTATGTGGGCCAGCTTCTTCGACCCGCATCCGGAATATCTCGTACCGGAACCGTGGGATTCGATGTATGACCCGGATGATCTTACGATCCCCTCCATAACACCCGGGAGCATGATCGTAATCCGCCCCATTTTCAATTGACCCAAGAAGAAATCCGAATTTTGAAGATTGGGTTGAAACCGGCTTCGGCATTCACGGCTACCGTTCGCATCATTATTATGAATATGGCGACAAGTCCCGCTTAACAGAGTATGACAAGAAAAAATTGGTCGGCGTGTATTACGGGATGATCAGCATGATGGATAAATATATTGGCAAAATTCTCAATAAGCTGGATGAGTTGGGCATTGCAGATGAGACTATCGTCGTTTTCACAACCGATCACGGTCATTTCTTCGGGCAGCATGGTCTTCAGGCCAAGGGCGGATTCCATTACGAGGATCTCATCAAAATCCCTTTTATCGTAAGATATCCAGGTGAGGTGCCTGCTGCGAGAAAATCAAATGCCATACAATCGCTGGTCGATCTGGCTCCCACCTTTTTGTCCCTTTGCAACATTGCAATTCCTCACGCCATGACGGGATTGGATCAAAAGAACGTGTGGCTTGGCATTGAGGAAGCCGTTCGGAATCACGCTCTCTGTGAATTTCGACACGAACCCACGACGATTCATCAAAAAACATATATTGAAGAGCGTTACAAGATCACCGTTTATTACAATCAAACCTATGGTGAACTTTTCGATCTTGAAAAGGACCCCGATGAACGATTCAACCTATGGAATGAACCAGAATACACCCATCTCAAGACAGAGCTGCTGCTCAAATATATCTGGGCTGAGCTTGGCAAAGAGTCCATGCCGATGCCTCGAATTCATCATGCCTGATGGAAAGGATGAGGGTAGCATCAAAAACCTGAAAGAACAATGTATGATACTGGCACAGCTTTTTTGGATTTTCTTCCGCATCGGTCCTTCCACCTTTGGAGGCGGATATGCAATGCTGCCCATTATTGAACGTGAAGTGGTGAACAAGAAAAAATGGATGCAAGAGGACGAGATCGGTGAGCTTATATCGCTTGCCGGCTCGGCTCCTGGAGGTGTTGGCGTAAATGCCGCTGCGATGATCGGACATCGCCAGGCAGGCATCGCGGGAGCTGTTTCAGCCGTCATCGGCGTGACATGTCCCACGTTTTTGATTGTGATTCTGATTAGCGTGTTCGCCATTATATTTCGTAACCAACCCAAAGTTGACGCCGCTTTAAAAGGAATGAACGGTGGCATTATTGCCCTAATCAGTATGGCAGCTTATCGGACGGCCAGGTATTCCATCTTAGATACCACAACAACGATAGCTGCTATTGTGACCGTAGCTGTGCTGTTGTTTGCAGGTATCCATCCCCTCTATCTTATTGTGTCGGGATTGATAAGCGGTATGGCCGTAATTCGGATCAAAAAGCGGTTAGGGCTTCAAGTGAAAATGGAAAAAGAATCTGTAACAGGAAGCTACCCGGAACTGGAATATTACATTTAAGAAAGACGAATCGGAGCGATCGACATGTACTGGGACCTGTTCATGATGTTTATACGTGTAGGCCTCGTTTCGTTTGGTGGCGGTTATGCGGTTATCCCGATCATTCAGCACGAGGTCACGGAAAAAGGTTGGCTGACAAGTTCAGAATTCCAGCAAACCGTAGCGCTGGCCGGCATGGCGCCCGGCTCGATTGCAACCAATGCGGCAACGTTGATTGGCTATAAAACGGCAGGTTATATCGGAGCCGCGGTCTCTACGGCGGGTATGATTTTGCCTTCATTAGTTGTCATTGTGTTACTCTCTTCCCTATTTTATCGGGTGCATGACAATTCATGGGTCAAGTCATCTTTATACGGCTTGCGTCCAGTAACGACGGGACTCATCATTTATGCTGCCATTCATTTTGGTTATCCAGATGAAGATACAGGCATAAGCTGGGTATGGATTGCAACACTGCTCATTAGCGGAGTATGTTTGTTTCTCCTGTTCAAGTACAAGCTTCATCCCCTGCTGGTTCTTATTGTTGCCGGAGCCGCTGGCATTATTTTATTCTAAAGTCAGCATGGCGACCAAGGAAGATTCTCCGCCGACAAAGGTAGGTTGCTACCCTTTTTTTCAAACAGGTCACTCCCTTCAATGGTTTTAAAAGGAGCAGCGCGATCACAGCAATAGCTGTCCTGGCTGCTCCCCTTCATTTTATTTTACGATTGACGCAGGTATAATCTGCTCGTTTCCTCCCAGATCTCTCCGGGCTCCAGACTAAATAATCCAGCTTCTTCGGCCTGCATATCCAGATTAGGTGCATTCACAAGATTGATCTGGGGTTCAGGACAGAAAAGCCTTCTTCCGCATTGTTGTTCCAGATCATCCATTGTTTATAGGAGGTTCCCACATCGTAGATCAGTGTCATTCCATGCTTCGTATCCTGAAGCTCCATCCGGTTTCTTCCGTTCTGCGGTACAGCAGTGTAATGGTTATCCATTTCTGCAAAGAACGGATATACCCCGGAGTCACGCATCAGCTCTTCCTCCTGAACCAGGGGCTGAAAACGTGTCGTTGGCAGCATACGTTGATCCAATTCCCATCTGTCTCCGATGGTCAGCTTGAGCTTGTAATCAGAAGCCGATCCTCCCGTATTAAACGGTGCGTTGATTGAGGTATGAAAAGCGATCAGGCATGGCATGCAGGAATCTCCGTGATTGCGAATCCTCACATGCTGCATAAGTCCATCACTGCTCAGCGAGTAGCGCAATGTAATCCTGAATTGAAAAGGAAAGGTCACATACACCGGATGAGTTTCATCAATGGTAATGGACACCGAGACATAGCTTTCCTTCTCGGTATGTCCATACTCATCCACAACCCAGGGCGTATTATAAAAAAATCCGTGCAAGTGATTTCCTGTTGCTTCCTCATTCACCGGGAGCTGAAGTGTCTGCCCGTTCCAGGCAAACCGCCCATCCTCATAGCGATTTGGCGGAAAAAGGACGGGGATCCCATGAATCATCGGTTTTGCTTTGAATGATTCCATTTCTTCGGATGACGGCTCATGAAGGAAGCGTAGCCCTCGCTCAAGATCACGAAACGCGACCAGATTACCTCCAATCTCCGGCAGCATCACAGCCTCACTGGAACCGAAACGAAGGTAAATGGCCTTTTCCCTTGAAAATCGCCTTCCCAGGAATTACTTGTCTCCCTTGTGTTCAACATGCGTTCCCCTCCTTATTCGCCAGCAGACGATGGATAACGCCCTTCAATAATGGCTCTTATCTGTTCCATCGGCATCTTGGGCTGTCGATCATACGTCAACAGACCGTTAATCTCCTGTTCTACATCCGTCAGCTGTGTGTAACAAAATCCTTCGACAACTGGTGAATCCAATAACGGCTGTACTACGGCATGCAGCCGCTGGGCAAAATCCTCGTCATTTTCCGCTCCGGAGTAACCCCAGCCTTCCCATTCACTTTTCTTATACCCGATTCCACCGAATTCGGTAATTAATATAGGCTGTCCTTCATAACGGTAGCCACCCACGCTCAGATTCCGACTGCCCGGAAGGGCACTTACCGCGTTTTCACGAGTTCGATACCTTTCCTCCAGAACTTCCCTTCTCCATTCATAATCATGAATGTTATACAAGTCGGTCTGTACCATCTCCCAGCCGTCATTGGAAATGACAGGACGAGTGGAATCCAGCGATTTGGTCAAATAATACATCGACAAGGCGTGATACTGCTGCTCCTTGCTGGTCAGGATATGGGGAACGCCCCAGCTTTCATTAAGAGGAACCCAGACCACAACACAGGGATGGTTGTAATCCCTTTCCAGCGCCTCCTGCCATTCCCGTGTTACCTGGGCGATATATTGTTCCGAGAAATCGTACGCATTCGCCATCTCTCCCCATACCAGCAGCCCAAGCTGATCACACCAGTACAGGTATCTTGGATCTTCAATCTTCTGGTGTTTTCTGGCGCCGTTAAATCCCATTTCCTTCGTTAATTCCACATCACGCCGGATAGCCTCATCACTCGGCGGGGTCAGATTGCCATCCGGGAAATACCCTTGATCCAGAACAAGCTTCATATAATATGGACGGTTATTCAGAAACAGCTTGCCTTGTTCAATGGAAATCTTGCGCATGCCGAAGTAACTGTCGACCTCATCGACTGGCACACCATCCACCAACACAGTGAAATGAATGTCATACAGATTAGGATGCTCTGGTGACCACAGCCTGCCAAGGCCATGCTCGTTAAAGGTATGAAGCCCAATGGTACGGGTTTCTGTTTTGCCGCTAATTCGATATTCGTCCTCAGACAGCTGCTCTCCCTGATAAGCAATGTGTACACGCAGTCTGACATCTTGAGCATCCCAATCCCTTGGATCAGTTTCCCTTTGAAGATAAGCCGTGACTTCGATCTTATTGCGATCAATATCGGGAGTCAGGCGCACCTTCTGCAGATGAACGGGGGCAACAGCTTCAAGCCACACCGATTGCCATATTCCAGTCGTGCGGGTATAGAAAATTTGGGCAGATTGCTCCTGCCAGAACTGTTTCCCGCGCGGCAGCGTTACATCCCTGCTATAATCAATCGCTTGTACGGTCAGCACATTGTTTCCTTCCAGAAGAGCATCCGTAATATCGGCATGAAATGGCGTATGCCCGCCCTCATGCCGGACCACCAGTTTCCCGTTCACCCATACAGAGGCTTCATAGTCCACGGCTCCGAAGTGCAGCAGGAGCCGTTTACCGGGGAAGTTCTCTGGAATGTCAAAAGTCCGTTTGTACCAGACATTATCGTGAAAATCCGGATCTGCTATCCCGCTGAGCTGACTTTGAAAAGCAAACGGTACCTGGATTCGGCGGCTGAATGCTTGTTTGCCTTCATTCCAGTTTTCCGAACGTCCCTTGTTATGATCATCGAATTCAAATTCCCATTCCCCGTTCAAACTCATCCAGTCCTTCCGCACAAATTGCGGCCTTGGATAATCCTGTCGCAGCATGATGTTCAGCTCTCCTGTTCTAAGTTGATCTCTTGCATATAGTCCAGGCTTCATCCCAGATTGATTTTTCGAATCTCTTCCAGTGGTACCTTCGGTTTGCGGTCTTCCGTCAGCAGTCCGTTGATCTCTTGCTGCACATCCGTAAGCTGTGTGTAACAATAACCAGAGATATAGGGAATGGATTGAATTGCCCCGGTGATGGATCTGAAACGTTCGAGAAAAGCCTCTACCGAATCCACTTGGTTACCGTACCCCCAGCCTTTATCCGATTGAAAAGCGATTCCGCCGAATTCACTAATGATGATAGGTTGGCCTTTGTACGTATATCCTTCTGCAAAAGCAAATTTCCATCGGTTGGATGCGATCTGGTTCGTTACAATCAGATCCTTATCCTGATAACGCTCCAGAAAAGCGTCTCCCGTCTCCACATAATCATGGAGACTCAGAATGTCGGATACCGTATGCTCCCAGCCATCGTTGGTAACCACCGGACGATACGGATCAATCGCTTTTGTCAGATGATAGATGGTTTGAGTGAACTGCTGCTGCCTTACATCATGGGCAATGGTCTGTACACCCCAAGATTCATTGAAAGGAACCCAGGTAATTACGCATGGATGATTATATTGCTGAGGTACAATTTCCAGCCACTCTTTGGTGAAGCGGGTCACAGCCTCGTCATTGAATTCGAAGGTCGCCGCCATTTCTGACCAGACCAACATGCCCTTCACATCACACCAATATAAGAAGAGCGGGTCCTCCAGCTTCATATGTTTACGGATTCCGTTGTATCCCATTGCCGCAATGTAATCGATATCCTCAATCAGTGCTTCCTCAGAAGGAGGTGTTAGATGAGTCTCTGGCCAATAGCCCTGATCCAGAATCAGCCTTTGATAGAGTGGAGCGTTATTCAGCAGAATCTGCCCATTTTCAATCGATATCTTTCGCATGCCAAAATAGGACTGAACCCGGTCGCTTTCTTTCTCGTCCTCGTACAGAACAAACTCAATATCGTACAGGTTCGGTGATCCTGGTGACCACAACGACTGTTTCCACGGACCGCCAGCCTCATGTTTTACACTGGCTTCTATCGTCATCCAAGGTCTGTCTGGAGACAGGCTGATGGTTTGCACATGCTGCCCCTTAAGCTCAATGCGCGTCTCCAGACGCAAGTTGTTTCTGCCTTCAATTCCATGCAGCTGAAAGTCCAATCGAATCATATGTCGATCAATATCCGGTGTCATTTTGATCGCATCAATTCTTGCCTCATTCACATATTCCAGCCATACACTTTTCCAAATCCCGGTGCTCTGTACATAGAAGCATTCAAAATTTTGATCCACCCAGCGTTGTTTTCCGCGAGGCTGCACTGCACTCTGACTGTCCTCTATCTCAAGCACGATATTATTCTCTGAACCGTACGTAATGTATGGCGTGATGTCGAAGGAAAAGGCAGCATAACCTCCTTCATGCTCTCCAACAACTGTCCCGTTCACCCAGCATTTTGCCTTGTAGTCTACACCCTGAAAATGAAGAATCGTTCTTTTCCCTTGAGCCTCCTGCGGGATCAGCACATTTCTTCGATACCAGACCCGTGGATGAAATGTCTCGATCCCGATTCCGCTTGCTTTGGTTTCATAGGTGAAAGGAACAATGATTTGGGTCCCTTTCGGAAATTGTTCTTCATCATACCAATGCTCGCTTTCGCCTACTTTGCCATCATCGAAGGAAAAATCCCATTCCCCGTTCAGATCCAGCCACTCCTTGCGGACAAATTGTGGTCTTGGATAATGTTTGCTATAAGATTTGGTAGTCATATTGTTCTCCCCGATCTCCTCTATATTTGGCGCGTTGGCCTGAAAAAGTGTTAACCTTTAATACCAGACATGCTGATACCTTTGACAATCTGCTTCTCAAAGATGATAAATAATATAATGATAGGAACAGAAGCGACGGCATTGATAACCATTGGTTTAACATAATCCTCTGAATACTGCCCCATCAGCGTGGGAATTCCCATTGGCAGTGTAAACAGATTGTCATCCGTGATCGAAAGAAAAGGCCAGAGAAAATTGTTCCATGAACCAATAAACGTCAGGATCGCCATGGAAGCCATCGCTGGCCGGGTCAGCGGCAGTACAATGCTTGTGAAAATCCGCCAAAAGCCCCCACCGTCAATTTGCACGCTCTCCAACAGATCATTGGGAATACCGTCGAAGAAGCTTTTGAGTACAATGACTGCTACAGGCGAAGCCAACGCAGGAATGATTAATCCACTGTATGAATTCAGCAAATGAAGATCCTTGGCCACCTGATAGAGTGGAATAATGGTAGCCTCACCGGGAATCAACAGCCCGCCAAGAATGAAGAAGAAAATAAATGTACGGAAACGAAACGGTACTTTGGACAGGGCAAATCCGGCCATGGCGGCGAAAATAACAGTCAACACGGTCACAATCACCGCGACAAACAAACTGTTAACCACCCACTGTGACAGCTTTGTCGTCGTCAGAATCTCGTTATAGACGGCAAGCGAGTAAGGAGGTTTAAACCAGTCCAGCACTGTAATAATCTTCATGCCTTCTTCTTTAATGGAGACCATCAGCATCCACACAAGTGGGGCCGCAAACATAACCGCCATCAACGCAGAACCTGTGCGATACAGCCATTTCATCAGTTTTCCGCCCCTTTCCGGTTAGTCATCCAGTATTGCAGCGCAGACAGCACCAGCAGGATTACGAATAAAATGTAGGACATCGTTGCGGCATAACCCAGGTTGTTATTCTTGAATCCGGTCTGATAGATTAACTGAATAATCGGGCGTGTCTGATCCAGCGGTCCCCGCCCGTAATGACATAAATTTGCATAAAGACTTTGTAGGAAGCGATGATCTGCAACATCGTTATGGTTTTGGTCAATGGATTTAGATATGGAAGAGTAATTCTCCAAAATATTTGATTATCACTTGCACCATCCAACCTCGCCGCTTCGTAAATCTCATCCGGAATTTCCTGCATGGCGGAAAGATACAAAATAAAGTTAAATCCGACTGTCCACCACAAGGTAATTACGGTAATAACGACCCAGGCGAGCCCGGTTTCCGTCAGCCAGAAAACCTCAGAATTTTGAGGCAATAATTGGACAAGATGCAGGACGGAATTGACCAATCCCGTATAAGGCTGAAATACGAATAAACCCAGATAAGCTGCGACAGCGACGGAGAGTACGCTTGGTATAAAGAAGATAATGCGGTAGAACTTCTGCAAAGACGATTTACGGTTGGCAATCATAGCCAGCAAAATCGCGAGTATAATCATGGTCGGTGTACTCAAGAAAACAAAAAAGGTAGAATGCCAAATCGCTTCCCAAACCTCTCTGTCCTGAAGAACTTTTCGGAAGTTATCCAGGCCAACAAAATCCATTTTCTTAATCAATGTCCATTTGTAGAAGGTCATCTCCACGCCTTTAATCATGGGCCAGATCGTAAATAAACCATAAACAATTAAGAATGGAAGCAGAAATACCAGTGCCTGCAAATCCGCTCTCATTTTTTTGATCTTCATATGCGTCTCCCCTTTGATTGGCACACAAGCCGGCGATTTCTTGTCTACAGATGATGACTACGCACGGCTTGCGTGACCCGTCTTACTTCTATTCGCTTAGAATTTTCTGAATGGCTGTCTCCATGTTGTTCATGGCATCCGCAGGGGTCATTTTGTTCATCCATACCTCATTCAAAAATTTAAAGGCAGCTTCATCACGGATTTGTGCATTCTTGGTGGAATGTTTGCTGAATTTAACTACACTTGCCACTTCGGAATAATCGCTGCGGTATGGCAGATCCTTGAATTCCTGTTTTTCCAGGACGGATGGCTTGGATGGAATATGTCCGGCTTTCGCCCAGACCTGACCATTGTCAGCAACCCAGTCGGCAAAGATCATCGCTGCTTTGCGTTTAGCCGAGTCCTCATCCTTAGTCAGCGGCAGAACAATCGTGTGAGAATCTCCCCACGTTGCTTCCTGATCGTAGAATTTCGGAATTGGCATGGCTCCAAACTCAAGTCCTTTGGTGGATTCCCAGGTTCCAGTCGTCCAGACCCCTGTCATGATAATGGCGGCTGTGCCACTTTGGAAATTTTTATAGAAGTCCGGATCATTTTTCTTGATATAACCTTCGGTATAGAGCTTCTGGATATAGTCTGCGGCTTTGATGCCTTTCTCCTTATCAATGGCTGCGGATTTCAGATCATCCGATACGACGTCGTTGCCACCCAACTGGGAGTACAGTGACCACCACAAGCGGTAAGGGTCATCATTATTATTGGACAATGCAAACGGGGTAGTTTTGGCAGGCAGCTTCTCTTTTAACGTTTGAAGGAAACTTACAAATCCGTCAGCAGATTGCTCCAGAATCGGTTTCCCGTCTTCCCCAAGCAAGCCTGCATCTTTTAAAAGTTTTTTGTTGTAGAACATGATAAAGGGATGTGTGTCAATGGGTACAGCATAATGTTGGCCTTCTACGGTAACCGCATCCAAGAGATTTTGGTTATACGTGCTCCAATCCACACCTGCATCCGTAGCCGGAGTATCCAGCTCTGTGACGACCCCCTGATTGATCAGGTCGGGCAGTCTGGAAGAATGGGAAATCCCGATATCCGGTCCATTACCGTTACCAACAGCAGTAACGAGCTTCGTATAGTACTCGCCCAGGCCAATTTGGTATTCTTGACTTCAATGTCCGGGTGGGTTTTGTTGAATTCATCGACCAATGTCTGCATATTGGCGCCATCACCACCATCGAACAGTGTCCAGAAGGACAATGTCACTTTTCCATCACCGGAGCCACTATCCCCAGCGTCGTTACTGCCTCCGCTACATGCACTTAAAACGGTAGAGAATGAGAGTAATAATGTCAGTGCTAACCTGCCGATCTTCTTTTCATGCGAGTATCCCCTTTACTCTAATTTGTAGATACAAACGATATAATTGTTTTGTTACATTATTACTGTATCTATAGGGGATTATATAAGGGTATTTCTCTTGTGTCAACGCTTTCAAACATATTTAATGTAATTATTAATTAAAAAAAGGCATTAGTTACATAATATCTGCAACCAAGGCCTTTCTCCCTTATAGCATTCTAATGAATAGCATAATGTACAGTCATTTTTATATTTTGGTCATAATCTCCAAATTGTCTCCCAAAGAGATTAACTCCTCCTTGATGAACAGCATCCGGTTTAATGCCAATCCGTACCCTTAACTTGTGGCTGTTCTGAAGGTTAAGCTGAGCCAGATCAACTGCTGAGATTTTCTCCATATCCAGTGTCGTTTTATTTTTGTCCACTCGCCATGTCTTTAATAACCCGTACTGTGTGGACCATTCAAACCACCAAGCCGGGTTGAGCTTTCCGCGCCGATCTCCAAAGTCACCAGGACATGTCCACATGCCAATTTCCACACCGTTAATCCATACGGAGATATCGGAAGGCCAGTTATGATCATAGTTTGGGGCTTCAGAACACATCTCCATGGACAGTTCCAGTGATTCGATTACCGCTTCTCCCGGAATTTCCAGCGGCATCAAATATTCCACATATCCTTTGCGAAACCACATAATCTGCGCGCCAACATGCTTTGGATGAAAAAAGCTGGCAGGTTCATCCTCTCGAATGATCATGCCCTCACCATTCGCCATGCCGCAGGTTGGTGATACTTCACAATCACTATAGTGACCAATAGGCATATCCACTTCGTATACCTGAATATCGCCTTTGGGAATTGCTTTCTCCAGATTAAGAGCAATATGAATATCATCGTAATTGCGGCTGCATACCTTCATGGCCCCGCGAGAGGCGGGCAGCAGTTCCGTATTAATCAGCCTCGCCGCTTCCAAAACCTTGATATTACTGGCTACTGTCGATACCGGAAGTTTGAGAGCTTCCGCGATTTCTACTATATTCAGGTTTTGGGAAATCAATAGTCTCAGGATATCCACTCGTGAGCGGGTCGATAAAGCATGCGTGACCATGACCAGCTCATCCGGATTATCAAAACTCAACTCAAGCATTCATTCACCACCTCTTATGTATTTATGGAACAACAAATGTAATCGAATAGTTTAATTCAGTCGATAATATTGTAACAAAACATTTATTTTGTATCAAATTGCTTTTTACTTCATCATTAATCTTCGTTTTCATACAATTTCTGTGTGTTTCCTATCGGAATGAAACCATAGCTCCAAACCAAAAAATCCGCCATGTTAGGCGGATTTTGGGGTGTACAGGTTCCTCTTGCCAATAAAAGCTCCAACACTTTGTGCTAAAATGCGACAGGCAAGGCTGCCAGGCTCTGTGAACTTAGCGCCAAATGCCACTCAATGTTTTCCCGAGGAATATTAAGTCGCAGATTAGGCATACGTCTTAACAATGTTGTAAAAGCGATATCTCCCTCCACACGAGCAAGTGGAGCCCCCAAGCAGGAATGAATGCCATGACCAAAAGCCAGATGACGATTAATATGACGTGTAACATCCAGATCCTCTGGCTGTTCAAACTGAAGCTCATCCCGATTGGCAGATTTCAACACGGGAATGACCATATCTCCCTTTTTAATCCGTTGTCCTGCCAGCTCGATATCCTGAGTTGCAAACCGCGGTCCAGCAATGGTTGCAGGTCCATTAAAACGCAGCAATTCCTCGACAGCAGACGGGGCCAGACTGAGATCAGCCTTGAGCTCCTCCAATTGTTCAGGATGATCCAATAACATCATTGCACCTGTTGCAATCAGATTGGATGTCGTCTCATGACCGGCAAAGATCAATAATGTAATCATGGACAGCAGTTCAGGTTCACTGAGTCGATCGCCCTCTTCTTCAATAGCAATCAATTGACTAATCAAGTCATCCGCAGGATGTTTGCGTTTCTCAGCTACCAGCTGTGCGGTATAGTCCCCGAAGGCTCGAAGATGCTCCTCTACTCCCGGATCACGCACTCCCAAACCCAAACCGTGTGCAATCGCGGAGGACCAGTTCTGGATCTGAGGGCGATCTGATTTAGGCACACCCAGCATATCGGATATCACATGGATCGGTAACGGATAGGCGTAGTCCTTGACCAAATCCATCTCACCCTGGGCTTGAACCTGATCCAGTAATTCATCAGCAATCTGCTGTACACGCGGGCGAAGACTTTCCATATATTTGGGCGTAAAGGCTTTGGAGACCAGTCGACGTAATCGCCGATGATCAGGCTCATCCACGGAGAGCATCGATTTTCCGGTGAAGAACGTCGGAGGGGCATCTGGATCTATATTGCCTACATAGGCTTTCAGGGCATTCTCATTACCGTCGATGGATTGCGGGTCTACTGTGAAGTGTGCATGATCTTTAAGTACCTGTGAAGCTTCTTCCATTCGTGTAACCAACCACTGTCCCCGATCTGTGCCACCCATTGGCAGAGACACTGGAATAACAGGACCTGTTTCACGCAACTGCTTGATAAGGGAAAACGGGTTTTCACCACTATCCCCACTAAACAGACTTAGCGCTGCTTGTTGTGAAGCATTAAGATCTAACTCACTCATTATAACCACCCTTTCGCTTCGACAATTTTATTAGGTTAAACTATTGCATATTGGAGGGACTTCCTGGCGATGACCAACCTTCACAAAAATCACGGGTACGTTATGTCTGCGAGAGCTGCTTCTACTGCTTTCTGAAACGGGAACAGTGCGTTCTCGTGCTTCGCATACTACGATACAATGATGTTCTGCATATCCATAACCAGAAGCAGAAGTGCAGCTTTGTTATGATCACTCTCCATGAGTTGCACATCCCTCTCGTTTTGATTAAGATTAAGGGGAGAACTCTCCGCTTAACCTCTTCTTGATATTAAACGGAGAGTTCTCCCCTTGTCAAATTTTGGAGGTTGAAGGATAGGAAGTGACAGACAGTGGATAAAACCAACACAACCTCTCGTTCGGAACGACGGGATGCAGCCGAGAACCGCCAACGTATTCTGAACGTGGCTTTCAGATTATTTGAGCTGCACGGCGTCGAGCGGGTCAGCATGAATCAGATCGCTTCCGAAGCGCAGATTGGAGCGGGCACTTTATACCGCAGATACCGCAATAAGAGTGAGTTATGTATGGACTTGATCAAAGATAACGCAGCGTTGTTCTTCGAGGATGTAGAGACATACCTTCAGGAGAACGCATTGCATCCCCCATTTGAGCGGTTGCGTGGTCTGCTGACGTTATTTATCCAGTTCAGAGAGAAAAATGCGGAGCTGCTCTCGGGCATCGAGAATGCGGTATATCAGGGATCAGACTCCAGAACCTCAAGTCCCCTATATGACCAATTGCACCAGCAGCTATTCGAGTTATTCGAAGAAATAGCAACAGAGACCGACGAATCACAGGCCATCAGCTTGTTCAAAACAGACATGCTCCTGACCGCCATGAGCAATGATTCCTATCTGTTTCAAAAAAACGTGCGCGGCAACTCTCCCGACCGCATTGTGGAGCAGCTCTGTTTAACGTTTCTTTAACGTATATGGGTATATGAAAATACCAAAAAGCCTAATTCATCGTCGGCAATCTGCCGCTTGAACTAGGCTTTTTTTAGCTTGAGATCTGATTTTATAATGCTTTCATATACCATGCATCACAAGCAAAATGTTCCGTTGCATTTAACGGTGCCTCTAACGGAATAAAACCGTTCTTGATATAGAACTTGTTAGCCGCGACCATGTTGCTAAGCGTTTCAAGATAACATTGTTCATAGTAGTCTTTGGCAAAATCAAGGGAAATCCGAAGCAAATCATATGAAATCCCGGTTCCTCGTGCTTCTTTCAATGCATACATCTTCTGCAATTCACAAATATGAGGAAATCCTTCCACGGGTCCGATCCCGCAACCAGCTACAATGGTTGAGTTATCCTCAACCACCCAATATTTTGAGCCTTTCCGTTGATAAAGGTGATAAAAATCGCCCAAATTTGGATCAGCCCACGCCGTTCCTGTCTTATTGGCCTCAAATTCAATCAGACAACTTCGAATCAGAGACTCTACTTCTTGATTATCTTTTTCCTCTATTTCTCTAATGAACATGCAGTAAGCCTCCACATCATGAAATAACCGACGCTCTTAACGATATAAATTATACTACGATTAAGAACGAAATGCCTTATTCACTTGATGTGATGACCATCTCTTTTCATGTGGCCTACTTACGAGATGGTTTCCATAAGACTCTTAGACAGGGTTTTGACAACCATGTCGTACGAATGGTCAATCATGACATAAATATCTTGCTCCGACAAGGAACCATCAAGAATAATGGTATTCCAATGCTTTTTGTTCATATGATACCCCGGTTGAACGGATTCATGCTGCTCTCTCAGGTTTTCTGCAATAATCGGATCACATTTTAGGTTCAAGCGAACGTTATCCGCCTTGCCCTCAAAAATGAGTGCAAACATTTTCCCTCCAATTTTGATCACAACCGTATCGGCTCCGAAGGGATAATCCTTGATGGCACCTTTTTTCTTCAAACAGTAATCAATGATCTTATTCTTCAATTCAGTACCTCTCCTTTGCGCGGAAGACAAACTTTCCCTGCCCAATTCAATGATACCGAATGTACGTTTGCATGTAAACCAGCATGTTGAATGTACCTATCACATGATAAATCATGTGATAGGCTATACATCATTCAAATTAAGTATTAGATACCCTGGCTGTCTTCACTTTCTGGACCTCGTACATATTCACGGTAGTGCTAATTAAATATTCTGGTTTCTCCTGTCCTCTTTTCTCGCGGTGACCCTTAATATGCACATCACTCTTCTCCCAATTCTTCCATGCATCTTCCGATTCCCAACGAATCAGCACCATTACTTCTTCATGTTCTTTACTCTTTTTGTTAACCATCACACTGAAATCAATCAGTCCCGGCATTTCCTCTACAGGGCTAGGGGCACTAAAACGTTCCACCAGTTTATGACTGTGACCTTTTTCAACTACCATAACGCGAGTTTGAATGAACATAAATTACGCCTCCTGATTGCCTCAAGTCACTGCAGCATACAAGACTTGTGACTTTTTTTAACTTTCACTCTATTATTCTATTCTTATTGAAAATGATTATCAATATCGCATCCGTTTTTGTATACAAAAAAAACCTCCTCCACGAAATGGAGAAGGCATTTTGCTCGTTATTTTAAAGAGCTTTATTCACTTTGCTGCTCTTTGGTTTACTGTGACTTGTACTATTGTGGTTTGGTTTACCGCCATTTGGCTTACTACTGTTTGGTTTACTGTGATTGGCTTTGCCACTCTTTTTAAACCACTCGGACTTTGGCTTGCGAGCAGGATTCGCTTTTGCCTTCACAGGTTTATCAGCTGCTGATTTATGGCCTGCAGACTTCGATGTTTGATTCGATTTTACAAAAGCAGGGACACTTGTCATCGGATAAGGATGATTTTTCACTTCAGGAATGGTTTTCTTGATTACCTTCTCGATATCCTTGAGGAACGGAAGTTCCTCCTTCTCACAAAAGGAAATAGCCATTCCGCTATGTCCAGCTCGGCCCGTACGACCAATGCGGTGGACATACGTTTCTGGAATATTAGGCAGGTTGAAGTTGATTACATGTGAAAGCTCTTCAACATCAATACCCCTTGCCGCTATATCTGTCGCTACCAGCACCCGCGTAACTCCGCTTTTGAAATTATTCAGAGCTCTTTGACGCTCATTCTGCGATTTGTTGCCATGAATGGCCTGGGCCGTAATATTCACTTTGGACAAATCACGAGTTACACGGTCTGCTCCGCGCTTCGTACGGGTG
Organism: Paenibacillus sp. 1A_MP2; assembly: GCF_052244825.1. Taxonomy (NCBI): domain Bacteria; kingdom Bacillati; phylum Bacillota; class Bacilli; order Caryophanales; family Paenibacillaceae; genus Paenibacillus; species Paenibacillus sp. 1A_MP2. The sequence goes on from NZ_JBQQCS010000001.1 coordinate 4,121,722, forward strand.
AACACCAGTGCCGAAACGATGGACTTATCCTGTAGGATATGATTCAACAGATTCTGTTTTTTTCCATTTTCCAATAAATACACAGACTGTTCAATTCGATCCACTGTGGAGGATACGGGTGTAATTTCTACTTTTACCGGATCCACCAGCAGCGTTTTTACCATTTTTGTAATTTCCGGAGGCATGGTAGCTGAGAAGAACAGCGTCTGTTTCTTACTCGGCATCTTCGCGATGATTCGCTTCACATCGTGAATGAAGCCCATATCCAACATGCGGTCTGCTTCATCAAGAACCAGTATTTGCAAATGTTTCAGATCAATACGCTTTTGATTGACCAGGTCAATCAATCTTCCGGGCGTTGCAATAATAATATCTGCACCTTGATTGAGTGCACGTTCCTGAACTTTTTGCGAAACACCACCTACGATAGCGGCACAACGAATATCGGTGTAACGGCTATAAGCCTTAATGTTATCCGAGATCTGAATCGCCAGTTCTCTTGTCGGTGTTAGAATCAATGAACGAATATGACGTGCGGCTTTGGGGCCGTTCGACTTTTCGCTTAATAATTGAATGATGGGTACAGAAAATGCTGCCGTCTTCCCTGTCCCTGTTTGCGCACAGCCAAGCAAATCTCTGCCTGCCAATACGGCTGGAATTGCCTGTTCTTGTATAGGTGTCGGGGCAGTATAATTTGCTTTGCTCAAGCCTTCCAAAATTGCGGGTATAATATTCAAGTCTTTAAATGTCATTAGGTCTCCTTAATTTACGCAACAAATATTCATTTGACGTATCTCTCATTTCAAAACGTAACACATAAGGATAACATTAAAAAACGCATCTGTATATTATCTTTTTAAAATATTCTAACAAATCTTTTTGATCACTAAGATTAACCCACTCCATCTTCACATCATTACCATTTTCTTTAGCTTCTAATAGCTTATGTTTTCATCCGTTGGATCAAGCTTATTGCTATGAGATTTATCACTATTATATAAATAATATACATATTATAATTCCAAATGACTTAAATATTTCAAACTTTTTCCATTACATAATATGGTATATTATACCTGTTCACTGGTACATATACAGGGAATAGTAAATAGAAAGGAGTTTTATATAAAGTTACAGTTATATTTAATAAAATCTCACTTTCACTTATGTTAGAAGAAATTCCTTTTTGACCACAACTAGAGATTATTAATACTCAAAAAGTAAAGTATTCTAATCCTAATTAAAAAGGAGAATTTCAAATGTTGAAAAAATTCATTGCAGCTTCCCTATTGGCCACAACGTTACTTCCAGCTTCCGGAGCTTTTGCAGCTCAAGATACCGATATCATTCCATCATCTACACCAGCAGTTGTTCAGCAGTTACCTAATTCAGATGTTAGCATAATGGCTTTGTCATCCTACTATAAAGTAAATGATTATTCTAATTTCCGGAAAACTCCGTCACCTACTGGTGTGAATATTGGCTCACATGTTTATGGCGATATGGTCTACGGTGGGACTGAAAGCGTTCTTGTAGATGGGATGACTTATCTATATGTCTACAGTTATAAATATCAGGCATGGGGATGGATACAGAATTACTATCTTGATAAAATTGTACAACCTTAAACTAAACTTTTAAATCTCAGAAAAGCGTTAAGTTCAGGAGTGAAATCTGAACTCAACGCTTTTCTTTTTTTCGTTCATCCATCCATTAACTCACCAATTTCAACCCTACCGCTGATCCGAGCACCATGGCAATAAACAGAATCCTTAACGCATTTCGGGGTTCTCCATAAAATATCATACCAAGAATGGCTCCCCCGGAAGCGCCGATTCCAGTCCATACGGCATATGCCGTCCCCATTGGAAGAGTCTTCATCGCCAGGGACAGGAACAGGAAGCTTAATCCAAAACCTGCAATCAAGAGCACCATAGAAATCAGGTTACGATCTTTGTGCAGTTTATTAATCATCAGAACCCCAATCATTTCAAAGACACCAGCTAAAACTAGAAATACCCAGTTCATGATTCATGGACCTCCTTTGTTTTTCCTTTGCTAAGCATTTTAAGACCGATTACACCCAGTAAAAGAACCCCGATGAGCACCATTTTCCCAGTTTGAACCGCTGCACCAAACAAAACAATCTCTGCCAGTACAGTCCCTGCCGTACCCAGGCCAACAAACACCGCATACACCGTTCCTACATCAAGTGAGCGGGAAGCCGCAATCATCAAGGTGAAGCTGACAATAATGGCGATCAGTGTAACCCCCCATTCCAGAAAACCACTGGCATGTTTCAATCCAATGACCCAACCGACTTCAAATAAAGCTGCAATAACGACGGACAACCAGGTTTTGTTCATCTCTGTCACACTCCTTTTCAAATATTGCTACGTGTATTATTAGTTACATGAAGCCAAAATAAAAAAGCCCGGGAAATAAACTGCATGAAGCAGTTCATCTCCCAGGCTTTTGTCCCTCCGTGACACAACCAACGGGCTGTGAGTTTTCTCGGACCAGACCGACACAACTGCCGCGGAACCCTAGAAAACATTTGAATATTCTAATGTGACTCCAATTATACACATTTCTTTTCGATTGGCAACCCTTGATCGTTTCTAGGGCTAGAAGGAACTTACATGCCGAATATTTTGTGTGGTACGTAGTATTCCTCCAGGCTTGCAATTTCCTGCGCATCCAGCTTCACGGTCAACGCTGCTACAGCATCCTCCAAATGATGTTCCTTCGTTGCACCCACAATTGGTGCGGTGACACCTTCTTTTTGCAATACCCATGCCAGCGCAACGGTTGCTCTGGAAACACCCCGTTTGTTTGCAATATCAGCGACAGTCTCCACTATTTTACGATCGGCATCAACCATTCCCGCAGCAAGTCGATCTCCTGCTTCGTCGTTCGATGAACGGGCTGTTTGTTCATTCCAATCCCGTGTAAGTCTTCCTTTAGCAAGGGGACTCCAGGGAATGACGCCGATTCCTTCTTCTGCGCAAAGAGGTAACATCTCTCTTTCCTCTTCTCTATACAACAAATTAAGTAAATTTTGCATGGAGACAAATGGGGTCCAGCCATTGCGTTCGGCAGTATACTGAGCCTTCATAAACTGCCAGGCGTACATCGAAGAAGCTCCAATGTATCGGACTTTACCCGCCTTAACCACATCATGAAGGGCCTCCATGGTTTCTTCAATTGGAGTACTACTGTCCCAACGATGGATCTGATACAGATCCACATAATCAGTCCCTAGTCGCTTTAAACTATTATCAATCTCATTCATAATAGCTTTTCTTGATAAACCTGCGCCGTTCGGCCCCGGCTTCATGCGGAAGTAAACCTTTGTTGCAATAACAACCTCATCACGACGAGCAAAATCCCTCAACGCACGACCCACGATTTCTTCGCTTGTACCATCCGAATAGACGTTGGCTGTATCAAAGAAGTTAATACCCAAGTCTAGCGCTTTTTGGATAAAAGGACGACTTTCTTCCTCGTTCAACGACCATGGAGCGATTCCGCGTTCAGGGACTCCATAGCTCATGCAACCAAGACATAATCTTGAAACGTCCAGTCCGGTACGACCCAGTTTTACATATTCCATAATCAAACACTCCTTTAATTGGATTTGGATGAATCTAACGTTAATTTTATCCAATATCTGAGGTACATTTCTTTGAAAATCGGATTTTCTTCCCATTTGATCTGGGACTCCAATCTCTCGATTACGATTTGCTTCACTTCGTTCGATAACCGTTTACTCAATCTTTCCACCCAGCTTTCTGGCATACTAAAATGCATCAGAGACCCGTTCTTCTCTCCAGCTCCTCTGTATATCTCGAACCCATCAGGGTAATTTTTGAAGCTGCATCATTAATGCTCTGTACATCTTCGGGTGTGAGCTCAATGTCCGCCGCACCCATATTTTCTTTGAGACGACTCGACTTGCGCGTTCCAGGAATCGGTACGATCCATGGTTTTTGGGCCAGCAGCCAAGCAAGTGCGATTTGTGCAGGGGTGGCTTGGATTTTCTCCGCCTTCTCTTTCAACAGATCGACCAGCACCTGATTGGCCTCCAACGCCTCTGGTGTGAAGCGTGGCAAAATATTACGCAAATCACCCTGATCAAACGTTGTTTTCGCGTTAAAACTTCCCGTGAGATATCCTTTACCCAAAGGACTAAAAGGAACAAAACCAATACCGAGCTCCTCAAGCGCTGGAATCAGTTCTTCTTCTGGACGTCTCCACCATAAGGAATATTCACTCTGGACAGCTGCTACCGGCTGAACGGCATGTGCACGTCGAATCGTGTTCACGCCGGCTTCCGATAGCCCCCAATGCTTCACTTTCCCTTCTCGAATCAGATCCTGCACGGCTCCGGCAACCTCTTCAATCGGCACATCCGGATCAACACGGTGCTGATAAAACAAATCAATCGCTTCGATCTTTAGCCGCTTAAGAGACTCTTCGGCAACTTTCCTGATCTGCTCAGGACGGCTATTCATCCCGCTCTGTTTGCCACCCTGAATGTCAAATCCGAACTTCGTCGCTATGACAACCTGATCGCGTACAGGAGAAAGCGCTTCGCCGACGAGTTCTTCATTGATATATGGACCATAGACTTCGGCGGTATCAAAGAAAGTTACACCGCGTTCAACAGCTTCCCGTATGACCGCGATCATCTCCGTTTTGTCCGAAGCTGGACCATACCCGTAGCTCATTCCCATACAACCAAGCCCAATTGCCGAAACTTCCAAGCCGCTATTTCCCAATGTTCGTTTTTGCATCCTACAAACTTCCTTTCTTCGTTTGATTTCATAATCTGCAACCTAATATTATTATGCCGAACTAGCAGAACGAAACGGTATATCATTTGTCTTAATTGATTGCCTGATCCTCTCACACCCACTTTTGTCTAAGGTCGTTAAGTCTTATAATGAAGCAAGAACAACTCTCAAGGAGGATTTGTATGTCCGATAACGGAGGTCAGCAACAACAGGAGCTCACCGAACTGATCAAGCGTCATTCCATTCATAATAGCTCCAAGGAAACGGAAATCCCTTCCCTGTATGTCTATCAGCATTCCAGCATTAGCGAACCTGCTTACCGGGTTTATAAGCCTTCATTTTGTGTAATCGTTCAAGGCTTGAAAGAAATCTTGCTGGCACAGGAAAGATTCGAATACGGACCCTCCAATTATCTGATTGCTTCCATGAACCTGCCGGTGATTGGTCAGATTATAAAAGCTTCCTCTGCTATGCCTTACCTGAGTCTCAAGCTTGAGTTTACACAGCATCAGATTCTTGAAGTGTTGAACGATTGTGATATTAAGGTCAAGTCCAAAGAAAACGCCAGACGCGCTCTGTTCGTTGGACAGATGGAGCCCTCCATTCAAGATGCTGTACTGCGGTTGGTTCGGCTGTTGGATACACCAGGAGAAATCCCGTTCCTTGCCCCACTCTATACGCGAGAAATTCTGTACCGGCTTCTGCAGGGACCCTATGGAGCCGAACTGGCCCAGATTGCGGTGGAGGGCAGCAGCAGCTACCGGATTCGGGAAGCCATCGAGCATATTGTTCAGCATTGGGAGCAATCGTTTCGGATTGAAGATCTTGCGGAGACAGCCAACATGAGTGTGTCCTCGTTTCACCGGCATTTTAAAGAAATCACCGCCATGAGCCCACTTCAGTTTCAGAAGCAACTTAGGCTCCAGGAGGCCCGTCGGCTGCTCATGGCTGAATCGGCTGATGCCGCTGATGTAGCATTTCGGGTTGGTTACGAGAGTGCGTCGCAATTCAGTCGGGAATACTCCCGCATGTTCGGAGCACCGCCGCGAGCGGACATCAGACGTTTGAAGGAAAAATACGATCAGGCCATGAGTGAATAAGCACATTGGCTCAAAAGTTGAGAAGCCATAGAAATGGATAGCCACAAGGCTATCCATTTTTCAATTGACAGAGAATACCGAATTCTATCTACCTTGTATTGACAGCTTGTGAGACATGGAACTATAATCCATACTAAACCAAGTTACATACCATGCTTTATAAAGGAGAGGTATCGGATGGCTAATGTTCAGACTTTCAAAGCTACCGCACATCTACAAGACGGGGTAAAAGTAATCACCAAAGTGAGACAATTTGAACTGGTCATCGATGAGCCAACAAGCCTCGGTGGTACTGACACGGGAATGAATCCTGTAGAAGCTTTACTTGCCTCCCTTGGCGCATGTCAATCCATTGTGGCCCGGGTTTATGCCTCCAAATTCGATGTCGTACTTGATGATTTCAGAGTGGAGGTTGAAGGTGATCTGGATCTTGACGGATTTTTCAACCGAACTGATGTACGCCCCGGTTATTCCGATATTCGATACACGTTCTATATTAAAACCAGTTCATCTGACGAAAAGATTGAACCGTTTGTACAATTTCTGGAAAGCAAATGTCCTGTAGGTGATACAATCTCCAATTCGGTGAATACCAAGCTCAATCGCGTTATTATAGACAATGGTATATCGTTATAACAAAACGAATTAACCAGACTCCAAGATACAAAAAGGCTGCTCCCCAACAAGTTGTACTTGCTGGAGGGCAGCCTTTCTGAAATATTGAATTTATTTTGTCAATTGAATAGCTCTTTGGATAAGTGTAGCGGCTTCGGCACGAGTCGTATTTCCTTGCGGTTTCAATGTTCCGTCTGGATAACCGTTAACGAGACCATTGGCAATGGCTGCGGCAAGTGCTGAACGTGCCCAACCGGATATTTCAGCAACATCAGAGAAGTGGATATTGCTCTCTGTATCCGCAATTTGCGCTGCACGAACGATCATCGTCGCAATTTGCTCGCGGGTCACCAATTCATCTGGAACAAAGGTATTATCACTATATCCATTAACAATACCCAGACCTGCAGCAGTGGAAATCGCGTCTTGCGCCCAATGGCTGGTGGTATCCGCAAACTCTTTATCAGAAGAGCCTTGTAAATTTAAAGCTTTAATAACAATAGTAACAAATTCGGCTCTAGTCATTTTTTTATCCGGTCTGAAGCTGTTGTCCGGATAACCTTGGATCACACCGAGTTCAACCAGATCCATAATACTGCCGGAAGCCCAATGTCCTTCGAGATCCGTGAAGTTTTTGGTTCCTTCCGGAGTTGGTGTTACCGTCTTATCGGATACCAGAACAGCAAACTTGGTAAAATGATTAATGGTTCCAGATACCGTTTCATTCGTTTGATCCACTTGCAGATGTTCAAGTGCAATCCACTTTTGAGTTTGCTCGTTGAACCAATACAATCCCACAACCGAGTTCTCAAAGTTCACCTTGTTCTTGTCGAATGGCAAGGTAACGGTCACCGGCTTGGTGAAGTCCCCGCTCTTGCTCGCCGTAATCTCATAAACATCCCCAAGCAGTTTCAATGTGGAATCCGAGAACAGATTCGAGGTTTGGTTTACTTTATTAACAGAAATTACGACGCTGCTATCCATCGCTCCGGCTGGCACATTGATTTTAACCCCGCTCAGGCTCAACGATCCACCATTCACAGTAACAGTTCCACTATTGCCAGAAGTACCTGCTTGATTATCATTTGTTCCTCCAGTTGGCGTCGAAGGCGTTGAAGGTGTCGATGGAACCGTAGTGGATTCTCCGGCTTTGACGACAGTTACACTGTAGGTCTTGCTTGATCCATTACGTGCTTTTACCGTAATTGGAATTACATTTTTCCCAACAGACAGCCCAAACGATTGGCTTATACCGTTCACATAAGGGTCACCTTTGGCAGACAAAGTCGCCTGGCTATCGGTAGCCTTCGCCGTAATACGGATGGAGTCTACGGCTTGTTCAACATTCACACTGTACGCCGTAATTGCAGGATCAAATGCTGGACTCAAGGAGCCTTGATCAACGGATAATTCTTCCAGTGTAGAAACGTCAATCAGCTTCCCGGTTCGCATATCCTCCTTCACAAGTGCAAAATCCGCTGCGACCTGATGCGAGTAATCCTCAGCCGCATTAACAATAAAATTCTGCAAATCATCCCAGATCGGTACAATATTCGTTACAAAACGTTCCTCAAACTTGTAGTTCAACTCATCGGATACCTTGTCCAGGCGCGAGCTTGCATACGCGTAAGCTTTGGCCGCATCGACCAAATACTGCTCCAGCTCTTCCTTGTTCTTGAACGGCTTATCTGTATAATCACCTTTAAAAGGTGAGACTTCCCTAATCAGGTACGAGCGATTCATTGCTTCGAGCACACCCAGATAAGAATCGGAATCGACTGCCGTTTTAAGATATGCATCTTTCGAAAGATTGGCGTCCCGAGTCTGCTCTTTCACGTCGAGCAGAATATCGTCCGTGTTGACCTCACTTGCTCCTTCGATTAGCACATTGTAGCGTTCAACCCCAATGCTACCAATACCCTGATGAATACGGCGCACAATATCCTTTATCTTAAAATAGGCATTGAATTCATCGTCAGTCAGGTTTGGGAAATTGCTTCTGACTTGCAATTTGTATGCTTCCCAAGCGGCTTGCAGGGAAGCTTTCTCCGCCTCCGTCGCGGCCTCAAACTTGTCCGAATTGCCAGCGATGTTTAATTTTCCATCAAGCGCCCGCTTGCCCAGCAATTTTTGCAATGCTTCCTCGTAAGACACTTTGGAGACTTTGTCCATAACCTCTTTCGTATATGGCGTTACATTGCTTTTGGTCAGCTTGGTGTCTTTCGGGCTGATTTTGCTATTAATATCAACCAAAGTATCCTTATAGGTCTTAAGAAAAACGCGAGATACTTCCCGGAAATCGGCATCCTGCAGATTGGCAATCGCGGCGCTGTCTTTTTCGTATTTGACTACATAAATACTTGTAACAAAACGAATCAGATCGTCATAAAAGCTGCCGATTCCGGAAGAATCCACATCGTTCAGACTGAACACCATTTGATTGGTACTGTCGTTAAAGGTCCCCACATTCTGAATATGGGCGTCGCCTTGCGTGTAAGTAAGGATGTCCTTCTGATTCCAGCCTGAAATTACTGAATCTGGAGAAGGAATAAGACCCGCAGCAAGATCATCCTTGAATAAGGAATGTGTACCGCGCAGGAAGGTGTATTCGTTCGCTCCCATGGCATCACTTCCATATTTATATTCTTTGGTGGCAGGGTCATTAAAGCCTGTATTGTCCGCTATGATGCTTTCTTCAACTTTCATTTTTCGAGTCTCATCCGCAAGAACCGGTTGACTGTATCGAAGCAGAGATACGTTAATCGCTTCCGAAGCCAGCCAGTCCCTATCTTGCACAGCGTCAGCCATTAACGTCACACGAACCACAGCCGTGTCCATGACAGCGGAAGCGGATGTACCCGAAATGGTAATCGTGATGGTATTGTCACTACTTCGGCCTTCAGCCTGGATGCTCCAGTCACCTTCGGGAAGCCCTGTCAAACTGTAAGCTTCCGGGTCCAGAACCCCATCCACGGGAACGCCGGCGCTAAGATTGAGTTGGATCGTGGTGTTCAGGCCCTTTGCACTTTCCATACGAATGTTGGACGATGAGGCGTCCAGTGCTGCTACAATCTTATTGGATGGCGTGAATTGAGCTATTGTTACGGTATTGCTTCCTTGATACACCGTTAAGGATGAGGCTGGTTTGTGAACTTGATCCCAAGCCCCAGGATGAATCTCAAATGTCAGAAGGCTATCTGAAACCACATTCCCGTTACCATCTCCAGTGATGGTGACTTCGATCTGATCTCTACTCGCACTGGCTTCAGCAGAGAATCCTACCGGGAGGCCAAGCACACTGAAATCATCGGATGTCCAGAGCCCCTGCTTAACCAAGCCTCCAAATGCATTCAACGTAACCTTGTTATGTACAGGATCTACGCTCGAAGCTGATTGCATCTCTATCGTTTGATTAGTTTCCAGAATGACATAGGCGGAAGTTGTGCTTGAATTGCGAGCCTTTGCACCTTTGACCTTCTCAAAGTCATTTCCGTTATTCTGTGTGTCCCAGTTGTTTCCGCGATTCGGAAACGCAGCTGCATTAGTGCTATTCTCCGGATTCAGTGGATCGAACACATATCGTTGCATCGTGTTTTGTTTGCCAGCTTGTGGAGCCGGACTTCCCCAATAAGCATCCGCATTATATCCAACAAAATCAACCACATGTTCCTGTAATGCGTCAGCCATCGGATCATTGGCCGTCAACAGTTGTGTCGTATTCAATAAAACCAGCTTTCCGTTGTTGTTATCTAGTTTGAATGAAGCTTCAGTGGCATCTGGCTGTGGAAGCTGCTCCCCGACATTACCATTGCTGCCAAGCGCAATCAGATAATAACCATATGCCGGAATCTGGGCAGTCGTTGTACCTAGCTGGGCTAACTTCCAGTTATTGTTTTTGGTATCAGCAAATTGTAAGGACCAGCCGTTCAGCGAAACAGGTTCTGCTGTCGGATTATATAGTTCTACAAAGTCGTTGCCGTACACGTCGAGCACGTCGTCTTTCTTGCCTCCATAAAATTGGCTGATGACCACGTTTTTCGCCAAATTACTGGTGTTAAGGTTTTCTGATGCTGCGTATCCAACTCCTGCAAATGTCCAGAATGATTGGATAACCATTACTGCCACAAGGATCATCGCTACCCAGCGTTGATTGATGTCTTTCAAGTTGTCTAACCCCTCCCCATATAAAAGCTCAGGCAAGTATATCAACCCAATGTAAGAGGACAGTTAAACCAAAAAATCATAATATCAAAATTGTAAAACCCTTAAATATGTAAAATTAACAACGAATGTATAGGATGGATGACATTAATAAAAGCAAATGAAAAGAGCCGCGACTGCTCGCGGCTCCTAGCTTGCTGGTTGTGGGAATCTGAATCCCTGCTACCCCTTAAGAAACATTTCCATACCATTTATACGTCATAGCAGACTTGCCTGGAATAGTGACAACAAAGCTTTGGCTGCCCCATTGGATCTTCACATTTTTCGACGAACTGGAAGAGTTGTAGGCGACAACCACTTTGGAACCGTCCGGATTGCGGAAAGCTACATTTTTAACTTCAGATCCGGTGTTGCTATCAATGCGGTATGCATTTGGTACAACAAATTTACTAAAGTGACCCAGCAAATAATATTGTTTGTGATATGTGACATTATTTTCGGGAGCGTCATTACGGTTGTCCGAGTTGCGGATCGTAATCATGCCTTTATTCGTATTGTTCGGTGAAAGCAAAGCTGGACCGTCTTTCTGATCCAGGGCAGCATTCCAGAGAATAATCGATTTGGACCAGTTTCTCGTAATATTAATGAACTCATTCATCATATTATCGAAGCCTGATGAGGTTCCATTCTGCGGATCATTCCAGTTACCAAAACCACCCTCTGTGAACCAAACGTCCTTGTCTGGATGATTGTTATGAATGGAGGTCATTGTCGAGCCGTCACCGCTATCATAGTGGTGGAATGCGCTGCCTGATACGTAGCTTCCCTTGCCTGCGTTCTTCAGATTTGTAATGACCTGATTCGGGAAGTTCCAATCCAGAAAGTTATGGTCAAATGCAATAATTTTGGTGTTGATTCCGGCATTGCGGAGTGTTGGTCCAAGGTAATCACCGATAAAGCCAGTCTGATCCTGTACATCCATCCCCATGGAAGGATAGTGGGATGGCTCGTACATTGGCTCGTTTTGCAACGTTACAGCGTAGATGGGTACGCCTTCAGCCTGGTAGGCTTCGATGTATTTTTTAAAATAATTCGCATATGTGCCGTAGTGCTCCGCTTTCAGTTTGCCACCGTTCAGATTGTTGGAATATTTCATCCAGGCAGGCGCACTCCATGGGGAACCCATCACTTTAATACTGGGATTCTTAGCAATTGCCGCTTTGACCATGGGCAGGATGTAAGCCTTGTCCCGGTCAATTGTGAATTGGTTGAGTGAAGTATCATTTGGCGTATCCGCATAGGTGTAGGCTGCCCAGGCAAAATCGGAGCTGCCAATCGGCTGTCTCAATAAACTGAGCCCGATTCCTGTGTTGCCAAAAAACTTCTCCATCACTTCCGCTCGCTTGCTGTTATCCAGCTTGTAGTTCATGAGCCATGCGGAAGCATCCGTTAATGATACGCCAAATCCATCCATTTGCTGATACGTTTTGTTTTCGTTTACGGTTATGGTAACATCCGCATTGCCTGAGCTGCTGCTGAAGTTTTTGGATGCAATCTTGGTGAGCCTGGCATCCGTTCTTAGCCCTACAGCCGGTTTCGGAATTGGGGTCTGAAGTTGAAATCCATACCTCCACCTGTTCACCCGCTGCATGCGCAGTCTTAGGCACATACGAACCCGTAGTTACCAGAAAAGTGGACAGTAACACTAACACGCTCTTTTTCCATATCTTCATACACATATCTCCTTTGAATGATTTAATTTGAGCTCCTAAATATTGAATTCTGCAAAATGAAATCGATTTCATTTTTCAAAGCAAGTCGTCCATTTTTCAGTTGTTGCATGTTCGTAGTACTCACACCTCCTTTTTGAAGAGTATCGGAGAAAGCAATAGATCAAATTCTTGTAAGCGTTAACAAAGATATTTATACACTTTATTGGAAGAAATTTCAACAGTAAAATTCATTTTTTTATTTTAAGTTGTAAAAAACAAGAGTCGTCTGGATTTACGCTCATTTTCGTCGCCTCCTCATTTCCCCCTGTTTGTCATCATATAATATAAAAATGACGTACTTTGGAGGTATCCGTGAATGGGGCATGTACTGAGCGAAGTTGATGAGGAAATTAGGCGGATGACGACTTCCTTGCTTCAACAGCAGCAACAAGACGGTTCCTGGCATTTTTGTTTTGAGAACGGTACGGTAATTGATGCTTATGTCATCATTCTCTTTCGGATATTGGATGTTCAGAATGAAGCACTGATCCGGCAGTTACATGATCGTATCCTTAACGAACAGCAACCGAATGGATGCTGGAGACTATACCCCGATGAAGAGGAAGGAAATTTATCTGCATCGGTTGAAGCCTACTACGCCCTGCTATACTCCGGATACAGCCAGAGTACGGACGAGCCAATCCAAAGGGCCAAACGTTATATTCAGTCCAAAGGAGGTATCGGGAAAGTGACGAGCATTTTGACCAAAGCAATACTCGCCGCTACCGGACAAATGAAATGGCCTTTATCCATCTCGATGATCCCCCTGGAGATATTAATGTTCCCTACCTATTTCCCCATCAACTATTTCGAATTTTCCGGTTATTCTAGAGTCCACCTCACCCCAATGCTCATTATGGCAGACCTGCGCTTCTCCCTCACCATACCAGATGCTCCCGATCTGTCTGATCTGACCGACTTGCGAATTGTTGCAGATGAATCAACTTCCCGAGAATATCAGGAAATGCAGGACGATATTCAAACCGCGAGAAGCAGACTCTTAGGCAATCCTCGTCACATTCACGACACTGCAAGAACCAAGGCGGAACAGTTTATGATAGAGCGGATTGAGTCTGATGGCACTTTATACAGTTATGCCAGCAGTACCATTCTGATGGTTTTTGCCTTTTTGGCCCTAAAATACGATAAGCAGCATCCCCTGATTACAAAAGCCGTAACCGGACTCGCTGCCATGCAGTGCCGTTCTTCTGAAGGTAAAACGACGATTCAAAACTCCCCATCCACTGTATGGGATACGGCTCTGATTACCTACGCATTACAGGAGGCTTCCATTACCGATGACCATAAGGCTATTCAACGTGCGGCCTCCTATTTGTTCTCCCGTCAGCAAGATAAAACAGCCGACTGGAGCATTCATAATCCGAATACAGTCCCTGGAGGATGGGGATTTTCGGAGTCGAATACGCTCAATCCAGATGTGGATGATACAACAGCAGCTTTACGGGCAATCCGAAGCATGTCCACCACGCTTCCAACTTTTCAGGAATCCTGGAATCGCGGGCTTAATTGGGTTCTGTCCATGCAAAATAAAGACGGCGGCTGGCCGGCATTCGAAAAAAATACAAACAAGGAAGTGCTCACCTGGCTCGCCATCGACGGTGCCAAATCTGCGGCTACAGACCCATCGGAGGCTGATCTAACAGGACGTACTCTGGAGTATCTCGGAAACTTTGCCGGGCTTGATACCAGGCATGAATGGATCAACCGTGGAACGAAATGGCTCATTCGAAACCAGGAGAAGGATGGCTCATGGTACGGAAGATGGGGTGTATGTTATATCTACGGTACCTGGGCCGCATTAACCGGTCTTACGGCTGTTGGGCTACCTGCAAGCCATGATACAGTGCAAAAAGGAACCCAATGGCTCTTAAGCATCCAGAATTCCGACGGTGGATGGGGAGAATCCTGCCATAGTGACCGACTTCTACGCTATATACCCTTAGGGGAAAGCACTCCCTCCCAAACTGCCTGGGCGCTTGACGCCCTTATCGCTGTTCAACCCAAACCCACACCAGAAGTGAACCAAGGCATCCTAAGGCTTATTGCATCCATACGCGAAAACGATTGGAGAACCTCTTATCCAACTGGTGCCGGTCTCCCCGGCAACTTCTATTCCCACTATCACAGCTATACATATATTTGGCCTCTACTTACGCTAAGTCACTATAGAAAAAAATATGGGACATCTTAAATCTTCCTTTTGCAGTTACTGTCTTGCCGGATTTCAGAACCGGGTCCATGTTCACCCTTTCCTCCTCTACTTAACCTAAACAAACAGGGAACTCTTAGAGCTCCCTGTTTTTGTTGAAAAAATTTATTGAATAATCAAATTAAACCCACTTTGAATCTGATTTACATTAGGATTGGCAATGTTGCTGGTTGTCAGATTATTGAATGTGGCAGAGCCATTTCCTGTATAGGTGTAAATGGCTGCACCTTTGTGCGGAGTTGTGAATCTGGATGTCTCAATTCCGTCCAGACCGGTACCATTAATATTGATGTTGTTAAACACAATGTTCTGGAAACCGCCTCCGTATCCGAATTGAACGGCACTGCGCTGCGTATTGAGAATATCGATGTTGGTAAACGTAACGTTCTTGATGGAATCGTTGGAAGCTTCAAGATCAATGGCTCCACGTTCCCCATTGTACAGATCTTTGCTTGTGCCGCTGTTAATGATCGTTGTATCAGAGAACACAATACCTGTGTTATTTTGGAAATGGTATCCAGGGAAAACCGTGTTCATCCGAATCGCCGAACCGCCAACCGTGTCAACAATCAGGTTGTTGGTTGCCTTATGTCCGCTTCCACCGAAAAATGCAATGCCTGCTGCGCGCCAGTTATTCTCAATCGTGTTGAACGAGAAGGTATTGTTCACGCCTGCAGGCGCACCGTTCACGTTGCTGGTCCATACGGCCAGACCATCATCACCATTGTTGCGAACACTGCTGTTGCGAACAGTTGAATTGCTCGTGCCTTGGGCAAAGTTGACGCCGTCCGCAAGGTTATTCCGAATACGGCTGTTCTCGATCACCAGGCCATCGGCAATGATTGCAGGTGTATGGGCGTAATCCCCTACCCAGAAACCGCATTCAAAGTGTTCGACCCATACATTGCTGAACTTTGAATCTTTGCCGAAATTGTCCATAAAACCTTTGTAGACTGCATTTTCGTTATAGCGTGAACGCAGCATGGAATTCATATAAATATTGCTGAAATCCAGCTTGCCCTGAACACGGAACGAAATCCCGCCAGAGGCTGCATTGGGGTTGGTAAACTGGATGTTGGTATGCCAGATCCCTGCACCCACAATGGTGAGGTTATTAATCATATTCGTCGGTGTGCCAATCTTCCACATATTGCTGAGATGGAAGGTGCCCTCCGGGATATATAACGTCTTGCCTGTGGAAACCGCGGATTGGACTGCTGCTTCGAATGCAGCAAGATCGTCTTTTCCATCGTTAGCAATCGCACCAAAATCACTTACAGAGACGGAGTTAGCCGGGCGCGGAATCACAGCCTGAACGGGTTCGATTTCGA
Organism: Paenibacillus sp. 1A_MP2; assembly: GCF_052244825.1. Taxonomy (NCBI): domain Bacteria; kingdom Bacillati; phylum Bacillota; class Bacilli; order Caryophanales; family Paenibacillaceae; genus Paenibacillus; species Paenibacillus sp. 1A_MP2. The sequence continues at coordinate 4,137,730 of NZ_JBQQCS010000001.1, forward strand.
GAAAATCCACACCGTACTCCAAGCTATCTCCATTGTTTTTCTGAATACGAATGGTGTCTCCAGCTTTTAGAGGCGTATCCATTTTCCAGTGCACTTCATCAAAACGGAACAACGGACGTCCCGCACTTGGCGTATCTCCCGGATGATCGCTGGAGAAGTACTGCCAGTTGTAATAAGAGGTCAGGGGAACCGTTTTGGCCTTGGAACCGTTAACATAGACGTCAAGGGCACCGTTAAGCCCCATGCCATCTGTGGAATCCGGCATCGTGAAGCGCATGGTTACACCTGCGCCTCCCTCCCCTTGTCTAACTGTCCATTGTGCATAAGAACCGTTGGAAGGAAGAGCGATATATTTCTGCCCAGATGCTTCCGAAGCCGTCAATGCCTGATCAAAAGTCGGTGCGGACTTCAGTGCGGCACTGCCGCCACGCGTAGCATCTTCCGTATCATAACGGGTATAAGGCATGCTTGCACCACGGGCAGAATATACGTTCAAACTTGTTGTAACTACGTTATTCGTTTGTTTTACCGGAGCTTCATTAGTATCCACTGCTACGGTAGTTGTCACATTGTAATTACCGGTGGCAGCAGTCCACGTTCCAGCATTGACATTGACTGAAGCTCCCGGTGCCAATGTGCCGTTATAGGAACCGTTATACGTCTGAAGCGTTGCTCCGGCAGCATTCTTGAGAACAACCGTAACTCCGTGCACACCGCCTGCGGAGGCCATGTTGCCTTGATTTTTCAGATTAACCGTAAACGTTACTGCACTGTTTGCTGTAGGGTTGCTGGGACTCCAAGAGACCGTGCCTATAAGATCAGAACTTGTGATTGGCGCAACCACCAAAGCTGAGGAGTGCGTGTAATTGTTGTTTCCTTCATTCTCTTCGATGATCTGGTTATTCTCATCCACCTTGGCGCTGAGCGTATATGATGCAGCTCCTTTATTACCTGCATTAAGCGAGACCGTTGTTGAAGCCCCTGCTTGCAGAGCAGTTACCGGTGATGAACCAGCCAGTTCGTTGTTTAAATAGAAGTTGACGCTAGAAGCTGGAGAAGCGGCAGAGCCAATGTTTTTGACGATGGCATTAAGGGTAATGGGACTGTTCTCCACTGGAGAAGACGGAGACCAGGACATGCCTGTAATCGTCAGATCAGGATTCGGTGCAGGTGTGCCAAACACTTGAAATTCAGCAATTTGCCCAGCCGGAGCGCCTGAGTTCGCCGTAATGTTCAGTTGCAGACGTTTAACCGTTGCTGATACGGGAATCGTCACAGTGTTGCCGGAAGCTGGGTTGAATGTATATGATTGTGAGGATACCAGATTGCTGAACGTTGTTGTGTCCTGATTATGTCCGAGCACTTGAATGGTCTGTGTACGCGTGCTCCAGACGGAATCCGGGTTCAGCTTCAGCACGATGGATGTAATCTTATGATTGGAACCAAGATCCAGCGTGAGTGAACTTGGATTGCTGCCTCCCTCCCAGTACGTATTGATATTGTTATCGTTTGCATTCGCAGCTACGAAGTTTAAGGTGCTGGACAATGCAGTAATCGACTTACCAATGGCAATGTTGCTTCCCTCTGTAGGGAGTGGAGGCTCCACAGGATCGGGGCCAGGTACAGTTGGTCCCTCACTGCTCGGGCCGTAGATTTCAAATGTGGACAGTTGAGCTGCCGGCCACTCGGAATTACCCGTTACGCTTAAGCGAACGTACCTTGTCTCGACAGCAGGAAAATCGACGGTAACCGAGTTCTCCCCAACGGATGGATTAAATACATAATCCGCGGAACCCTTGATGTCCGTAAAGGTTGAACCGTTCGTGCTGCCTTGCACGGTTATGGTTTGGGTTCTCTTTTCCCATGCTGTCGGAATCTTCAATACGATTTGGTCAATGTTGGTGTTGCTTCCTAGATCCACTTGAATCCATTGGGGAAAGCGCTGTTGGTACTTTCCCAATAGGTTGCTTGGTTGTTGTCAATCACATTGGTCGGGCTGTATGTTTGGTTGTATCCGCTCGCAGTAACATTTTTGCCCTGTGCCAAGTCTGGTCCTCCGGCTGCTGATACAGAAGCTGGGGATCCGACAGTCAGAAATAAATTCGAGACTAGTAGTGTCAATACGAGTGACCATGCAATATACTTGTTGCGCATTAAATTCCTCCTCAGGTTATTAGCAAAATTGTTATTCAATAAACGAACGGTTGAATTCCAGCCTATTTCTCTGCGCCGATCATCACCCCCTTATTAAAATACTCATCCTGCTATCTTACTTGGATCTTCCATCGCTGGATTAGCTTCAGTATAAACCGCTTCCCATTCTCCTTATCGGACCCCTAGATACGCTATTCGGACTTCTAATGTTCCTTTTCGGATGTTTACGTACAACCCTGAATACTTGCGGACATAAAGTACATCGTTATCCAGACTTTCCTGTGTGTATTTCGGACTTTTCAACCATAAAAGGAAAATATTTATATTTCAGGCATGATATTCGCATGATGTTCGTCATTTCATTGGTCGTGTTCTTCTGGATCTGATGATCAGCATCTGTCGAACAACAAAAAGCACACATTGATCCACTAAGAGTCAATGCGTGCTTTTTGTTGTGTTTGGTTAAGTCATTCGGCTTGCCGAAAAGAGTGTACGTGGTGGCCTGCCTGAGTTTAAACAAACGACCTAGTTCAGACCAAAACCACAAACCAGCACGAAGCCGATTACGGATAAAACAATAGAGCCAAGCAGCCCTGCCAAGAAAGGCTTTTTGCCCAGACGGCGGAAGGTTGCAATATCCACACCTAACCCCAATCCAGCCATAGCCATCGCAAGCAGCATATAGGAAAGAACCAGGAGCCCCTCGATCACCTCTTGCGGAATAATATCCAGCGTATTTAATCCACTCATCGCCAGAAAACCGAAAATGAACCAGGGTACGGGCAATTCACGCCAACGGATTCCTTTAGCTGATTTTTGCTCTCCCCCACGCGCCTGTCGTCCACTCCACAAACCGATGATCAGCGTAATCGGCACCAGCATGGCGACCCGGGTTAGCTTCACGATAACTGCCATATCCAGTGCTGCTTGCCCTCCTGGTGCAGCCCCCGCGATGACATGGGCCACTTCATGCAGTGTAGCGCCTGTGAATACGCCATATCCATTCGCACTTAAACCCAATACCGGGTACAGTAATGTATAGGCCAGAGTGAAAATGGTGCCCAATATAGCCACCGTAGCTGCACCTACTGCGGTTTCTTCATCTTTAGCCTTGATCTGTGGCGCAATCGCGACCACGGCTGCGGCACCGCAGATGGCTGTTCCACATGCAGTCAGCAGCCCTATTCGTTTATCGATCTTTAACCACTTGCTCAGTCCGTAGACGACAAAGATCGTAATCGTAACATTGATTGCCGCTAGCGCAACCACTTTGTAGCCTGCATGGACAATATCCAGCAGGTTCAGCTTCAGCCCCAGCAGAATGATGCCGAATCGTAGCAATCGTTTTCCCGAGAAGGAGATCCCGGATTGAGCGGTCTGCGGTACGCCTCGTATGGCCCGGTACAGGATGCCAAGCAGAATGGCAATAACCAATTGACCCATGATATTCAGAAACGGCAGATAACCCAGCAGCTTGGCAATGAACGAGAGTAGTAAGGTCAGTCCAATCCCCTGCAAAAATCCCCGGTCCCTAACCACTTTTATATTTTTGACGAATCTCAACTGTGTCTGTAAGATCATAGCTCTGCACTTCCTTATTGGATAAAGTATATCCTCACTATAGAAGCAGAATGATAAGAAGTGAAATATGAATCTGCGATCTTAATCATTAAAAAAACTTATGATTGGTTGCCTATTTTATGCTAAAATGAGTTCAATAGGCTTATTTCCATGAAAATTTACTATTCAAATGAGGAATTATAATGATTACTGATGCATTAAAGGTCTTCGTTACCGTTGCGGAGCAAAGCCATTTCTCGAAGGCCGCAGAACTGTTGAACCTGTCCCAGCCGGGGGTGAGCCTGCATATCAAAAATCTGGAGAATGAGTTGGGAGCCAAGCTGCTACATCGTTCGCCAAAGCAGGTGTCTCTCACTGAAGCGGGGGCAATCCTCTACAGACATGCCAAGGTCATTCAGGCTCGCTACGATGAAGCGAGGCAGGAGATTCAGATGCTGCGGGATGAGGTGACCGGAAGTATTCAGATCGGTGCCAGCTTCACCATAGGTGAATATATTTTGCCTAAGAAGCTGGCAGAATTCGCAGCTCAATATCCGCAGGTCAACCTTCAGGTTACTATTGGCAATACCCAGGAGATTCTGTTTGCGGTCAGGGGAAATCAGCTGGATATTGGATTTGTGGAGGGTGAAGCGCAAGCCTCGTCAGATCTTGACGTTATCCCTTATATGAAGGATGAAATGATTGTTGTAGCTCCTTCCGGCCATCCCCTCTCCGGTTCCGTCGTGGTAGAGCAGCACATGCTTCAGGATCAGGTCTGGGTCCTTCGTGAGTTGGGTTCGGGAACACGCGCTTTCAGCGATCATTTTATGGAACAGACAGCGATCCGTCCCAAGCGGTCCTATGTCTTCACCAGCAGTCAGGGTGTGAAGGAAGCTGTTGCTGCCGGGCTCGGAATTGCGATGGTATCCAGATGGATCGTTCATAAGGAGCTGGCAACCGGGGAAGTCGAAGAGCTGCGAATCAGACAGCTGCATCTGGAACGCAGCTTCTCCATCATTCGCAACAAGGAGCATTCCCAATCCATGGCACTGGATGTCTTCTTACAGAAGCTTCTTTTCGTCAAAAAATAAGGATTGAAGGCTATTCGCCTTCAATCCTTATTTTTGCGTTTACCCGAGCAGATACATCCTGGCTTCATACGGACGAAGTGCGTTTTCTGAAACAACGTCCGAATAGTTACTAATTAATAATGTTTTATCCCCTGCAAATTCGCTTGGAATCTGGAATGGAACAATTTTGCCATAGAAATTGCACAGTACCAGCAGTTGTGTTCCACCGAGTGTTCGGGTGTAAGCGAAGAGGTTCGTGTCTTCCGGAAACAACAGTTCATAATCCCCATAGATGATCACTTCATGCTCTTTTCGCAGCTGAATCAGTGTTTTATAGTACCGGTAAATGGAATTCGGATCATTAATAGATTCTTCCGCATTAATCTCAGTATAATTCGGATTTACCAAAATCCATGGTTTGCCTTCCGTAAAACCTGCATTTTCGGAAGCATCCCACTGCATCGGCGTACGTGCGTTATCACGGCCTTTGGCATAAATGGATTCCATTACGTCTTCCTTCGAATATCCATTCCCAATCCGTTCCTTATACAGATTCAGCAGCTCAATATCACGGTATTCTTCAATGTCGTAACGTACATTCGTCATGCCTAATTCTTCACCCTGGTACACATATGGCGTACCCTGCATGCCATGAAGAAGAGTGGCCAGCATTTTGGCAGACTCCACACGATATTCCCCGTCATCTCCCCAACGGGACACGATCCGCGGAAGGTCATGGTTGTTCCAGAATAGGCTGTTCCAGGCTTCGCCTTTCAACTCGGTCTGCCATTTGGACAACACCTTCTTTAATTGAAGCAGATCCAGCGGCTGGAGGTCCCACTTGCCTTTCCCCGCCTGCTCATCCAGACTAATATGTTCAAATTGGAAGACCATGGATAGTTCACTGCCGTCCGGGTTGCTATAAAGTTTGGCGCTCTCGGGCGTTGCTCCCCATGTTTCTCCGACAGTTAGCAGATCACCCTTTTGGAAGGTTTCTTTACTGAGTTCACGCATGTATTGGCGCAGATTTGGCCCATTGCCTGTAATTTTGAGGTCAGGCTCCTTGCCTATCAGATCAATGACATCCAGACGGAAACCGCCTACACCTTTATCCATCCACCATTGAATCATATCGTATATCTCCTGCCGGACCTTGGGGTTTTCCCAGTTCAGATCCGGTTGCTTAACAGAGAATAGATGCAGATAATACTGCCCAGCTCAGGGACCCATTCCCAGGCCGATCCACCGAACGTTGAACCTAAATCATTGGGTGGTGTTCCTTCCACACCATCTCTCCACACATAATAATCGTGGTACGGATTATCCTTGCTTTTACGGGCTTCCTTGAACCAGGGGTGTTCATCTGATGAGTGGTTAAGCACCAGATCCATAATAATTCGGATGTCACGCTTGCCTGCTTCCTGAATCAGCAATTCCATATCCTCAAGCGAACCAAACATCGGATCAATATCCTGGTAATCCGAAATGTCATAACCGTTGTCATCTTGCGGAGACTTGCACACCGGTGACAGCCAGATCGCACCGATGCCCAGATCCTTCAAATAATCGAGCCGGGATAAAATGCCTTTCAAATCCCCGATTCCATCACCATTACTGTCCTGAAAGCTGCGGGGATAAATTTGATATACGACAATTTCTTTCCACCATTTTTTAGTTCCCATAACGCACCACCTTTCTCTTGAACAGATCCAGATCTGCTCATCCGAATTCCGCTCCATTCACTATTATTCTTTTACCGATCCCACAACAATTCCGGTCACAAAGTATTTTTGCAGCAGCGGATAAATTAGCAGCAGCGGAATGACAGCCACTACGATTTTGGCTGCATTCAGATTTTTGTTCGAAATCTCAGTCAGATTACTGAGCTGAGCGGAGTTCGTGCCAGCTTGAAGAAGTTCGGCGATATTTACATTAAGCGACTGAATATAGGTCATCAGCGGATAATTGCTGACTTTGGTCATATAGATCAGTCCACTGAAGAAGTCATTCCACGTGCCTACGATACTGAACAGGGATACCGTCGCCAGTGCCGGAATAGACACGGGAACATACACTTTGAACAGAACCTGCAATGCGTTCGCCCCGTCAATGAAAGCCGCTTCTTCGAGCGCTTTCGGCACTGCGGCGAAAAAGTTCATCACAAGGATGACACTGAATATTGGAACAGCACCTGGCAGAACAAGCGACCAAATTGTATTGAGCATATCCAGGTTTTTGATCAGCAGATAGCTGGGAATCATCCCACCACTGAACAGCATGGCAAAAATCATGACATTCATATAAATATTTCTGCCCTTAAATTCCCTTTTCGACTTGGATAGCGGATAAGCCATCAAAACAATAAGAATCATGTTGAGCACAAGAGATAGAACCACACGTAGAACGGAAATGCCAAAGGAGCGCCAGAACTGCGCATCATCAATAATTTTCGAATAAGCTGCTGTTGTAAAATTGACGGGTAACAGACCTACGCTGTTGGCCGAGACAGCCTCGCTGCTGCTGAATGAAATCGCAACGATATTCCATAATGGAAGGAGGCATATCAAGGCCAGTAATATTACGATGGCGTAGATGACAAACCGGCCCATTCGGTCTTTCAGGCTTGCGGAATAAGACACAAGTTTCGCCTCCTTAGAATATTTTTCTGTCGGTGTATTTTTTGGCCAATTGGTTGGCAGACAATAGTAGAACAATACCAATCACTGACTTGAACAGTCCAACAGCTGTACCAAAACTATACTGTCTGCCAACGAGACCAATCCGGTATACATAGGTATCCAGAATATCGCCCGACTCATAGACAACCGGGTTGTACAGATTGTAGATTTGGTCGAAGCCTGCACTCAAAATATTGGTCAGACTCATGACCCCCATGAGCAGGATAATAGGCAGCATACCCGGCAACGTAATATGCCATACTTTTCTCCACCAGCTTGCTCCATCAATCCCTGACGCTTCGTACAAACCCGGATCAATCGAGGTAATGGCAGCCAAATAAACGATGGAACTGTAACCGAATTCCTTCCATACGTCTGTTCCAATAATCAACGGCTGGAACCAGGTGTTGCTCCCGAGAAAATTAATATTATCCAATCCGAAAAAGGCCAAAATCTGATTCACACTTCCATCCAGGCTGAACATGTTAACAACCACGGAGGCCAGAACGACCCAGGATAAAAAGTGAGGCAGATATACAATCGTCTGCACAGATTTTTTAACAAATTTAAAGCGGATCTCGTTTAATAAAATGGAAAAAATGATGGCCATCAGTGTGCCAAGCAGAATCTTGGCGATGGCAATCACCAACGTATTGCTAATCACTTGGCCGATGTCCGGCAGTTTGAACATATAAATAAAATGCTTGAGCCCAACAAATTCGGAGCCAAACATGCCTTTGGCTGGTACATAGTCCTGAAACGCCGTAATGACACCAACCATGGGAATGTAGCTGAATACCAGCAAAAATAAAATGCCCGGCAGCATCATCATATGATACATGGCACCTGTGCCCAATCGGTTTCTTGCTTTAACATTTTCCTGTTTCATGGATGAACCCCTTTCCTGAAGAAAGGCTGCTTATCGCAGCCTGTCAGCAGTGTTAGCCTTATTATTTTTGAGTTTTGGTTTCAGCTTCAATCTCCTGAATCACCTGATCGCCGCCTTGTTTCTTCCAGTTGCTAACGAACGTTTCGAAGTAATCCAGCGGTTCCGCACCCGTTATGATTTTGATGAAAGATTCCTGTTCCATTTTGGTCAGGTTAGCCCACGTCTGTTTCATGCTTGGTGTAGTTCCGGAGAACGCTGGTGTCATCCAGTTGAATTTGCCTTCCTGCGTCAGCTTGTCGATCAGCCCCACTCCGTTCATACGGGAGTGATATTTCGACCAAGCCGTTATATCGTCTGTATCCTGGTCTTTCAAGTATGTTTGGATACTGCCAATATTGTTCTTCGATTCCGTTGTCCGGACCTGATCCAGACCAATCTCGCCTTTAATTCCGCGAACAACATCGGAGTAATCATCCAGCAGCGATGTAGCCGAGTTGACTTCAATGTTAAACGGTCTGGTGGAACCGTCTACGCCGCTCTCCAAATATTTGGCTGCCTCTGGCATGGAGGTTGCCACGTCTTTGTCATTAGCCAGTTTATCGTAGAACAGGTTAATAATTTTAATGGCCAGCTCAGGGTGCTCATACCCTTTTCTCACAACGATAAATTGACCGGATGGATTGGCGTGTGCTACGTTTACTTTTCCGTCTTCATCTTCCAGCGTGTAAGCCGTGAATTTCGCGTGTTTATCCATCTGTTTGACACTGCTCAGTCCCCAGTCTGGAATGTGCCACGGTCCAAAAGCAATCCCGCTCTGGCCGTTGGTGTAAAGTGCAGTGATATCGTCAAATGTACGGGTTCCAAATTGCGGGTCAATGATGCCTCTCTTGAACCAGTCGGCCATAACGCCCAGCATCTGTTTGGTTTCCGCTGTAGTCGAACCATAAACGATGCTGCCGTCCTCGCCATTCATCCAATATTGAGGAAACGCGCCTTTGGTAGAAGCGACGCCCAGCATGGTATAGGCAGATCCGTTATAGTCTGTCGTATTCAGAGTGTTCACAAAAGGGATGCCTACCGGTTTCCCGGTTTGCCCAGGATCTTTTTCAGGAACTCTTCTGCTGTTTTCTCTACATCTTCCAGCTTGATGGCACCGTCTCCGTCAGCATCGAGTTTGATTCCCAGCACATCCAGCCAATCCTGCCGAACCCAGACCATGGTTGGCGCGGAATCCAGCGAAGTCGCCGGAAGACCCATCAGACGTCCATCAATCGTGGCATTGTCCAGTGCACGGCCATCATAGGAGTCGTAAATCTGCTTGATATTATCCGTAGCATATTGTTTGTACACTTCCGTCATATCTTCAATCAAATCATTATCAACCAGTTCTTTGAGCTCATCCTTGGAATCCACACGCATCATGTCAGGCAGTTCCCCGGAAGCGATTGCAAGAGAAACTTGACGGCTGTAATCTTCACCGTTGGCCTCAAATTGGTCCTTAATTTGTGCGTTAAACGATTCTTTGACCAGACGGGTATACGCATTATTCTCGTATGTATCTCCTGCCGGCAATTTCGGGTTCGCCGTCGTAACACGTCCCATCGTTACCGTCACTTCGTCTTTATAGGCACTGAACGGGTCTCCAGGTGTCACCTCATATTGGCCCGCATCCTCAGCGGTCGGCGGATTGGTGGCCCCCCACATGCTGCAAGGATGGATACCATTAAGGCGGACATGGACAGCACAGCCAGTCTTTTCGTCAACTGTTTGCTTTTTATTGACCACTTATTTCTCATCAAATTCAACTCCCCTTCGTTCTGTTTTTTTCTCTATCATGTTGTTTGCGCTTTCATTATAAAACTTGGAGAAGCCTAATCGAGATAGGGATTAAACGCTTGTTTGGATAGAGAAATGTGTACAATTTTTGCTGGGTTCAACGAGCAGCATTGAGGTTGTGAGCATTTATCTTACCAATCGACTTACATTCGTCTACCCTCTCTTCATCAGGCACGTGAAATAAAAAAACCAGCAAGCTCCTTGAACAGGAGAATGCCAGCTATGGATGGGAATTCAGAATCAGTCCTGTAGAAGTTATCGAATCGTCTAATGCTTAGCTACTTCAAGTGTGCACTGTGGGAAGCCAGCACTTCAGCAGTCACTTGGTCGCCGCCCTGTTCCTTCCACTCCTCTACAAATTGATCGAATGAATCCATCGGCGCAGCACCTAAAATAATTTTCAAAAATGTATCATGTTCCAGCTTGGACAGTTTGCCCCACAACCTCTCCACTGCTGGTGTACGCTTGTAAGTAAGACTTCGTACTTTATGGATGTTCGGATCAAAGAAGTTTCTTCCGCCGACGAGAAGAGAGTAACCTCGCATAAAGTTCTCATTGTGCTGGTCCCAATACGAAATGCCAAGTTGGTCATAAGGCTTTAGCTTGGTTTGTTTTATCGTCGAAACTGTATTTTCCAGCAGTTTATATTCGGACTTGTCCTTGAAATCGGCTGGTGTTTTGGTGCCTGCCAGAATATCCTGCACAGCTTTGGATTCATATCGGGCTTCATCTGCCGGAGCAAAGAAATTGCGACTTAGCATAAAACTCGTACCATACTTGAACTCATCACGAAGGTACAGATTGTTTATTTTAATGATCGCCTCCGGATGAGCGTATCCCTTTCGAACCACAAGGAAAGAGCTTGAAGGATTATCGACCTTCACATGATAGGCTCCGTTTGCATCCAGCGGGAGCGCGTAGGCCTGCCAGTTAGCCTTTGGATCATTCAGCCAAGCGCTTGGAAGCGGCCAGTATCCTGCAAAGAAACCTTGAAAGAACATGCCCGCCTGTCCGTTAATGACGGTTTCCTCTGGCTCTTTGCGGATGCCCAGATCTGGATCAAGGAGACCTTTGGCATACATATCACGAAGCCTGACCAAGGCGTTCCTTGTCTCTGGCAGCAGCGAGCCGTACACAGGTTTTCCATCTTTTTCGAGCCAATATCCGGGGAAAGCCCCATAAGCCGAGAAGATCGGCGTTAGATCAAAAGCAAATGCGCTGTTGTTAAAATCCTGAAATAGACCCGTGCTTGAAGCAAGCCCGATCGTATCCCGTTTCCCGTTTCCATCCGGGTCCTGCTCCACAAAAGCTTTTGCGATCGCTTCCAGTTCATCCACCGTTTTTGGTGGTTTCAATCCAAGACGATCCAGCCAGTCCTGCCTGATCCAGAGCATGCTGAAATCTTCCGCCGTGACAGACGGTACAGCCATCATTTTCCCTTCAAAGGTCACTTGTTCCCGAGCCAATCCATTCGTGCTGTCGATAATTTTCTTCATCTCGGGTGAAGCGCTGCTTGCATATGCCTCGGTCAGATCTTCAATTTCTCCTGCTTTGACCATCTCATTCAACTGAACCTGATTAACGATCATTGCATCTGGCAAATCATTGCTGGCGATAGCCAAATCAATTTTCTGACCGAAATTCTCCTTGGATACCTGCCACATGACTTCAACATCCATGTTAAGGTTTTGCTTAATCACCGTTTTCCACATATTCTTCTCTAATGTCTCTCCTTCAGAGAGATCCGTTCCTGTCGGATCGACCACATATCCCAACCGGATGGAGACCGGATGTTCATATTTGCTGAATGGCTCGGTGGCGGCAGTGTCAGATATGGTTGGCGCTTGTCCCATTGACGATTCCAGAGATTCCCGATAGTACGAAATGCTAAAAAATACTATACCTGCAATCAAGCTGACGACAACAAGACACGCAGCCATCTTCTTGATCATCTCTTTCCCTTCTTTCATCCGGATTCTCAGTTGGGTATGCGGAACCTACGCTATTTGTCCCCTCTGCCCAGCTGTCGAAATTCACTAGGCAGCAAGCCAGTCAGTTCGCGAAAAATTCGGCTGAAATATTTTTCATCCGTATAACCCACCCGCTCTGCAATCCAGAAAATCGTGTTGTTTGTGTTCAATAAATACTCTTTTGACTTCTCCATTCGTATATATCGGGAATAATCGTTAAAGGTTTTGCCCATGATGTCCTTGAAGCATTGGCTGAAATAGCTTCGGCTAATGTTGAGCTGCTGGGACAGCCCTGAAGCTGTAAAAGCCTGATCCAAATCATTCTGCATGATCATCACGGCTTTTTTTACCCCATCTATCATTTCCTGAGAATACGAAGTCTGTTCATCCGCCTTTCGAATACTCTCAGAGGTCTGCTTGATCCACTGTTCCACTTCGTACCAGGATTGAAAAGAATGGATCATGGAGATTCTCCCGAGCGTAGTCTGGGCAAAAAGATGGTTCCACTCCATGACCAGAGAGTACAGTAATCCCATCAGCTGACCTTTTTGCAGCCTTAATGATTTAAATTCTTCAACAAGCTGGTTGTAATAATGGTCGTTATGAGTCCATGGAGACAGAAACCAACTTCGTTTAATCCGATCCATGTCCTCATCCTGTGGTTCTATTGGAAAGGAGTCTTCTTCATCTAGCGAAACGGCAACCACCGGATCTTGAGGGTCATACGCATAAAATAAGGACGTTTCTGTATAGTTCATAATCCAGTTTTGGATTTGCGACCATGTCCGTTCTTGCACATCAGACAATACCAGCAGGGCTGCTTGCGGAATTTGGTCCAAGTATCCCTTCAATCTGTCGAATAGTTGATCCTCGCCATCCAGGGGTGTCGCCCACATCCAACTGTTCCGTTCCACTTCAAATCGAATCTCGTCTACATTGGATTCAAGTTCAATCGGCCAGCTCTGTCCGGACTTCCGGTCCAGTGAAACAAGTGCATACACATTACGGTAATGAACGTTGGTTTCACCGAGTAGCGGCAGCTTTCGTCTTGTATTAGCCAACTCACCAATTCGGGTATGTATCCGATTCAGGACGTGTTCAAATTGCTCCTTCTCAAGCTGAACCTTGGCTATATAGTCGATCGCTCCCAGCCTGAGTGCTTCCTGGATGTAATCAAAATCCTGATGTAGGGTAAGCACGACAATATGAAGTTCCGGGTAGTGCTGCCTTGCGGCTCGCATTAGCTCAATGCCTGACATTACCGGCATCGCAAGATCCGTTAACATCAGATCTACCGTGTTGGATTCCAGAAACTCCAGCGCCTTGGCCCCATTACTTGCTTCTCCAACAACCTCCATGCCGAACTCGTTCCATGGCATCGCGGAGCTTATTCCTTTTCGTACCAATTTATCGTCATCCACAATCAATACCTTAATCATGCCGAGATATCTTCTCCTTTGATAGGAAGTATAAGCAATATACTTGTCCCAGTTCCCAACTCACTCTCGATCACCAGTTGAGCTTGATCCCCGTACTGTGCTTTTAACATGCGGTGAACATAATTGAGCCCGATGCCCATGCCTACTTTTTTATGCTCAGGTGTACGATTATTCAGAAGCCTTTCAATCGCTTCCTCCGTCATACCTGCTCCATTATCCTGAATCATAATGTTCAACGTTTCTTTGCGAGTCACTTCAATCTGAATAAAACCTTCGTCACTCAGTCCATGGTAAAGTGAATTTTCAACCAACGGCTGTAGAATAAAACGAGGTACTGGAATTTGAAGCACTTGCTCATCAGCCGAAATACGCACATCAAATTCAAAGTCATATCGGATTTGCTGCAAGATCAAGTACTGTCTAAGCGCGTCAATTTCCTCTTCCATCGTGGAAACCTGACCTAATTTGCCTAAATTATAATACAACAGCTTATTCAGCGACTGCACCAGCTTGTCAATCTCCCCTTGTCCATTCATAACGGCCAGCCAGTGTACCGTATCCAGTGTATTCATCAAAAAATGAGGATTAATCTGATACAGCAGCTTTTCCACTTCAAGATCTGCACGAATTTTCTCCTTCAGCTGTACCTCTTTGAAAAGGTCACCGATTTGATGCTGCATATTGGAGAATTCGCCCAACAGAAAATCGAATTCGGGAATTTGCGTTCGGGTCTGACTACCTGCCGTTTGTGGATTTTGAGACATTCCATTGATTTCCGAATGGAACAGACCGAGGGGTTTATAGACCATCTTCCACAGCAGCCAAGCCAGAAATACGGTAAAGCCCAGGAAAAATAAAGCGACCAGGAATATTTGAAGCAACCACTGGTTTTTCTCCTGTTGATACTTGGCCTGTGAGATCACCGACACAACACTCCAGTTCTGAGTGGAATCCTGCCTGAACCAATGGTGACCGCGAGCTATTCCGTCCGATGCCGCATCTTTGGATAAGCTGGAGAAATTCTCCCGACTTTCATCGCTTCCGGAATCTCACTATACACAATGTTTCCCTCTCCATCGAGAATCAGATGGGATAAATCCCCTTTGTACTGATTGTAACCCAATATATCCTGCGCAAGGTGAAATCCGGATTCAACGTAAATATAAACATCGTCCCTCTGGGGCAATTTCACCTTCCGCATAGCGGATAGAACGAGCTGATCATCAAACCGGTTCATACTGACATGAGGACCATAGTAGGTAATCCCGTATGCTTTGGATAGCACAGGCAAAGATTCTGGTGAAAAGCGATCCTTTATGGGAAAGTTGCCGAACTGTGTCGTGCCATCCTCCTGAAAATAATACAACGTCAAACCGATATTCGGATTGGTAAACGTCACGACATTTAATTCGCTCTTTAATTCATCCCGCGTTTCAATCAATTCAAATATATTGGAGGACGGTTTCAACACCTCATCCAGCTTTTTTCCTAATGTACCGCTATAGGACAATTGCTGAGTAACATGATTCAGGTTGGTGATCGAATTCTCCAGTGAGGAAGTCACCTGCTGTAAATTGCTCCGAATGCCATCATCGATTTTGTTCACAAAAATGGAATCAATGGTGTAGTAGGAAATTGCAAATATACTAATGAAGGGGATAAACGCACTGAGAAAAACAGCAAAAAGATTCTTTTTTTGAGTGTCATTCCAACCTATTCTCCTTAACTTCATCCATTCTATGTTGAATGCATAACTCCATAATTATAGATTGATAATTCAATAAGTCAAACGCTTTCAAATTGTATTTTGTATGAACACAAGTCCTGATTAAGCCTTCGAAGGTAATACAATCATGACAAAAAGACCCTGCCGGCGTGATGCCAGCAGGGTTGTTCAGAAGATGAAAGAATTAAACAAGGAATGCTTTAGAGATGATGACCAACAAGATGAACAGAACAAGGATTGCGCCGGTGGATGTGAAACCACCGTATCCACCCAGACCTCCAACATTTCCATATCCTACTTCACTCATGTAATCTCCTCCTCTTTTGTGTTATGTCATAAGGTATTCAACTCTTTGTGTATTGACAAGGCTATTTACGTCATCATCAAAAAAGGCTCGATCCGCCCCTTGTCACATGCTTCAGCATGAAGACTACGAAATGATGCGACCGTTTGAGATTTTATAGTGCTCCAGCACTGCAACAAAAAGTCAACATATCCAAAAAAACA
Source organism: Paenibacillus sp. 1A_MP2 (assembly GCF_052244825.1). Classification (NCBI taxonomy): domain Bacteria; kingdom Bacillati; phylum Bacillota; class Bacilli; order Caryophanales; family Paenibacillaceae; genus Paenibacillus; species Paenibacillus sp. 1A_MP2. The sequence goes on from NZ_JBQQCS010000001.1 coordinate 4,153,559, forward strand.
CGCTGTTTGGCGAAAAAATGACAATAGTCTCCTTAACGAATTACTTTGTACACTTAACTGAATTTCAAATATCCTCGATACTTAGGTTACACAAAAACAGACGAGGTGTTTCCTATGAATCCATTATCTTTAACCATCTCTTTATTAATTGTCGTACTTATTTTGTGGGGCGTTATCCAAGGCAGCAAGAAGCCATTGCACGAATCAGGTCGAAAACTATTGATTCCGATTCTTTATATCTCTACATCTTTGTTTGAGTTGTTCGATCCTACGTTGGTGCTTACATCTGGCAGAATGATCACTGCCATGGCTATTGGTGCGATTCTGTCAAGAGGTTGGGACAAAACCGCTTAATCGTATTATTAGCCTGAGCTGGTTGACTAGCCCTATCAAGCATGTTAACCTAGGCCGAGTATTAACCATGATTGTCAAACCCTCCTACTCCTATAATGATGAAAGGTAATTTAACCCATGATGATATATAGTCGTCTCGCCATCATGATGCCCCCCTTTCCCTAGCTAGGCTCATATTCTTGTTGTCATAACAGAGTATAAGCTTGTAGGAGGGCTAATATATAATGAAGAAATATGCAGTACCATCTTTGCTTTTAATGATTGTTCTTGTCGCATTTCCACAAATCAGTGAGACCATCTACACTCCATCGCTGCCAGATATCGCAGCAGCACTTGGTGTAACAAATAGTTCCGTACAATTCACGTTAAGCATCTATTTTATAGGATTTGCCTTGGGTGTTTTTTGCTGGGGCTGGCTGTCCGACTTGATCGGTCGCAGACCTGCAATGCTGGCGGGTCTCATCATATATGGGATCGGAAGCTTGATGTGCTTTTATTCGGAATCGATTCAATGGCTCCTCGTCAGCCGTCTCGTTCAGGCTTTCGGTGCCGCAACTGGATCGATTATCACCCAAACCATACTTCGAGAAAGTGTATCGGGAGATCGAAGACATGTTATGTTTGCCCAAATATCTGCTGTCATTGCCTTTACGCCGGCAGTTGGACCGCTTATTGGCGGTTGGATTGACCAGGCCCTTGGCTTCAGATGGGTATTCTTTGCGTTAGTATTGTTGAGCGTTTTGTTGTTTATATATGCTTTTCTTAAACTGCCAGAGACAACGAACGTCTCTTTACGATCCAAGGTGGCTATACTTCCGGTTGTAAAAAAGATGCTCGCTATGCCGCGTGTACTGGTGTTTGGGGTATTGATTGGTGGTATTAACGGAGTTTTATTCAGTTATTATGCCGAAGCTCCCTTCATCTTTATTGAACACTTTGATCTGTCGCCAGGCGTTTATGGTTTTCTGGGCATTATTGTGGCCTTGGCATCGGTTGTCGGGGCAATGATCTCCAAAAGATTATTAACCGTTTACGCACCGGAAAAGATTATTCGTTTGGGTTGTCTGATCATGACCAGCGGGGCTCTGCTCCTAACCCTTGGAAGCAGTATGTCTATGCTGCCCACCCTTTTGCAGATCATCTGCATGTTAACGGCTATGTTTGTTCTGTTGATTGGTGCAGGTATTGCTTTGCCTAATTGTCTAAGTCTTGCCCTTGTTCATTTTCATGATGTAATTGGCACAGCGGGTGCCATATTCAGTTTGGGCTACTACTTGCTGGTAAGCCTTACGACCTGGGGAATGGGTGCTCTCCACAACGGTTCATTGCTGATAATGCCTTTATATTTCCTGGTCATTAGCGGCGTAATGTGGTGGCTTGGCAAAAGATTTATTGTAGAAGAGTAATCCATTAGAATAATTCATTAGGATCATAAATAATACGAAGAAATGTCATGGGGCACATTTCAAAACATAGAAGCAGTCCAGTACTTTTATCGTATCTGGGCTGCTTTTTTGTCAAACAAAAGAAGTCGCCATCAGCATGGCGACTTCTTCATTGGCGGTTTACTCCGCCAAGGTACTTTCCTTTAGATATTAATGATTACACACAAGCTTTTAATTTGTTTAGGCTCTGGGAAATATCACGAATCAATGAATCCACATTTTCCCGCTGAGTTGCCCAACTGGTGCAAAAACGAACGACGCTGTGTGTATCGTCCACCTTTTCCCAGAATGTGAACGAGTAACGGTTCCGTAAGTCCTGAAGCAGGTAATCTGGCAGAATCGGAAATTGCTGATTCGTTGGTGAATCATATAGAAAAGCGATACCTTGCTCCACAAGCGAATCATGAATGAGCATAGCCATGTCCACAGCATGCTGGGATATTTCAAGATACAGGCCGTCTTCAAACAGCGTTTCAAACTGAATACCCAGCAATCTGCCTTTGGCGAGCAGACCACCTTTTTGTTTGATCATATAACGAAAATCTGGCTTCAGCTTGTCATTCAGGATGACTACCGCTTCCCCCATCAATGCTCCGATCTTGGTTCCACCAATATAGAATACATCACATAAGCGGGCGAGATCAGCGAGAGTCATATCACAATTTCGGGAAGCAAGAGCATACCCTAGGCGCGCCCCATCAATAAAGAACGGGAGACCACACTGGCGGCTTACGTCAAATAATGCTTGCAGCTCTGCCTTGCTGTACATCGTACCATTCTCGGTAGGCTGAGATATGTAAACCATTCCGGGCTGGACACAATGTTCCGGAGATCCATCATTGACATGGGCATCATAGACCGCTTTGACCTGATCCGGGGTAATTTTCCCGTCATCGCTTGGCACCGTGATCACTTTGTGACCTGTGGCTTCAATCGCTCCCGTCTCATGGACCGCAATGTGGCCCGAAGTCGCTGCAATCACACCTTGGTATGGACGTAAAGTAGAGGCAATCACCGTTGTATTCGTCTGTGTACCACCAACCAAAAAATGCACATCCGCCTGTTCATTTTCACAAGCCTGTCGAATAAGACTTCTCGCCCGATCGCAATGGGGATCTGTACCGTAACCGCTCGTTTGTTCCATGTTCGTTGAAATCAGTCTTTGCAAAATACGCTCATGCGCGCCTTCGTTATAATCACATTCAAATCGTATCATCGTCTTGTCTCTCCTGCTCTCTTGTTCAACTTATCCTGAATATTCATCATTGAAGCGTACACTTCTCTGATCTCTTCCTCATCCAAACCATGCATTAACTTTACAATCTGCTGATCCGAACGCTCATTCAATTCACTGTAAAGCTCCTGGCCTTTCTCAGTCAGACGAATCAAACTCACCCGGCTGTCAGCGGCTGAATCCACTTTCATCAACAGCCCTTCTTTGGTCAGTTTGCTCACAATTCGGCTCATGTAGCTGCGATCAATCGTCAGCGTATCCACCAGATTGTTCGCAATGCTCTCCCCTTGAATGCCAATCTCAATAATGACCCTTGCTTCGGCGAAGGAGTACCCTGTTCCCAGGATATGCTTATCAAGTACACCGAGTATATTGGTATAAAAACGGTTAAAACGCCGCATTTCCGTCAACATATCTGCATTTATTTGCTGAGAGTCGATGTGAAACCCTCCTTTTTAGTGGACATTGTCAACATTATAATAATCAGTTTAGTGGACGTTGTCAACAATATAAATCGTAATGAGCAAGTTAATGCACTTGAACGAGAAGCTTAGCAAAATACGTCTTTGCAACACACGGATCAACTGGATAAATGCTCATAATAAAAAACCGCGCAATATGCGCGGTTTTGGCGTTACAACATTATGAATGACTGTATTGCACCTGATGAAGTCGGCTGTATATGCCTCCGGCAGCGACCAGTTCCTCATGGTTACCCTGCTCTGCAATGCCATCAGCGTTCACAACGATTATCCGATCTGCATTCTTGATCGTGGTCAGTCGGTGTGCAATAACAAGCGTTGTTCTACCCACAGATAGTTCTGCCAAGGACTTCTGAATCAGCGCTTCGGTCTCGGTATCCAGAGCGGACGTCGCTTCGTCCAAGATGAGAATCGGTGGATTTTTCAGGAACATCCGAGCAATAGACAAGCGCTGTTTCTGACCTCCGGAAAGTTTGACACCACGTTCACCAATGATTGTATCGATTCCTTCTGGCAAACTAAGAAGCAGCTCTTCCAAGGAAGCACGACGGGCCGCATCCCAGATCTGCTCGTCCGTTGCCGTTAAATCGCCATAAGCGATATTTTCTTTAATTGTGCCTGAGAAGAGAAAAACATCCTGTTGAACAATACCGATATGTCTGCGCAATGATTCCAGCTGCACCTCGCGAATATCCATCCCGTCAACGGTGATCCGGCCTTCCTCTACTTCATAGAATCGTGGAAGCAGACTGCAGATCGTCGTTTTGCCTGCACCGGAAGGACCAACAAAAGCAACGGTTTCCCCTGGATTGATGGACAGACTGATATTATTCAAAATACGACGATTCTCCTCATAACCGAACGAGACATTTTCGAAGCGAATATCTCCACTCACGCTTTTTAGCTCAACGGCATTTTTCGCATCCGCGATTTCCGGCTCGGTATCAATGATTTCCAGATAACGCTTGAATCCGGCGATGCCCTTCGGGTAACTCTCAATTACAGCATTTATTTTCTCGATCGGACGGAAGAAGATGTTGGATAACAGCAGGAACGCCATGAAATCACCCATATCAATTCTGCCATCGATAAAGAACCAGGCACCGCTGATCATAACGAACACGGTAACTAAACGCATCATCATGTAGCTGACCGATATACTCTTCGCCATTGTTTTATAAGCAAGCAGCTTTGTTTTGCGGAAGTTCTCGTTATCTACGGAAAAAAGTTTTTTCTCATGCTCTTCGTTAGCAAACGATTGAACGACACGAATTCCGCCTACGTTGTCTTCAATACGGGAATTGAAATTCCCCACATCACCGAAGAGACGCCGATAGGTCTTCGTCATGCGCCCACCAAACACGATAATTACCCAAGCCATGATTGGGATAATGATAAAGGTGATTAGTGCAAGCTCCAAGTTAATGTTCGCCATGAGCCAGAAAGATCCGATTAATGTCATCACTGCGATGAACACATCCTCCGGCCCATGGTGAGCCACCTCGCCAATATCGTTAAGGTCATTGGTCAGATGACCGATCAGATGTCCCGTCTTGCGATTATCGAAGAACCGGAAGGAAAGCTTCTGCAAATGAGCGAACATCTTCGAACGCATATTGGTCTCAATATTAATACCAAGCATATGTCCCCAGTAGGTCACGACATAATTCAGGACGGTATTCAGCGCGTAGATCGATAACAGTACAACACAAGCGAGAATAATGAGCGGCCAATCTTGGCCTGGCAGCAGATCATTAATGAACTTGCTTACAGCAAGTGGAAATGCCAGCTCCAGTAAACCGGCGATGACTGCACAACCAAAATCAATTAGAAACAGTTTTTTGTAAGGACGATAATACGAGAAAAAACGACGAACCATTCTTATTCACTCTCCAGATCCTGATTAGGGCTATCTTCTTCATTTTGCAATTCAAATAGTTGGATGTACTCATCAATAACCTGATCTATGGCTTTCAGCTCACCACTAATCATTTGATGAATATTCCGGAACTCCTCCTGACCAAGCTGTCTGGCCAACGTAGCTCTGCGATTCTGCATTTGTTCCAAAAAGACTAGAATTCTCCCACGACGAAACGTTTGTGCCCCATTCCCCCGTTTTCCGTGATGTTCTCCATGCCCTCTTCCACGTCTGGAACGTTCACCCTGTTGCTCATCTTCCCCGCGGCCGCGTCTGGAACGCTCTCCATGACGCTCCGTTTTTTCATTTTCATTGATATGTCTTTCTCTCATTTGTGAAGCACCTCCACTTTTTAGTTGTATACAAATGTATACAACTCTCTTATGTATACGATTGTATACGTGCATAATCATTCTGTCAACCCGTATTTTTCCAGTTCATTCCGGGTCAATTCATTTTCAGTTCACCGTCCTAGAGTACACTAACTTACGTACCACCACAGAGATTCCAAAATTACAGATTAGACAGGAGAAGATGAGATTGACACTAAAAAAACGAACTTCATTCGCCGCCGTAAGCCTGGTGTTAACGATGTTGGTCCCAATGTCTGCTTTCGCCGCACCGGCAACCATGAGCAGCAGTAATCTTACGTATGAGACAACGAAAAAAGCAGTGATGGAGAAAGCCAAGATTCTTACCGAAACTTACGGTACAACAAGTGTGCAGTACGCACTCATGGACGAGGGAAAGATCGTGATCTCCGGACAAGCAGGCAAAAACGACCCGGAGGACCATATCCCCCTTTCTTCTAATACGATGTATGGCATCGGTTCAACCAGTAAAGTAATACTTACAGCCGCAGTGATGAAGCTGGTTGACGAAGGCAAGATTAATCTGGATCTGCCGGTTGTACACTATATCCCGGAGTTCAAAATGAAGGACAAACGTTACACCCAAATCACACCACGCATGCTGCTGAACCATTCATCCGGGATTCTTGGAACCTCAAGCAGTAGTGCAATACTGTATGGAGACAATGACACCTATGCACATGATACGTTATTGGAGCAATTGGCAGAGCAAAATCTGAAGGCTGATCCAGGAGCCTATTCGGTATATAGTAATGATGGCTTTACCTTAGCCGAAATTCTGGTCGAGAAGGTCAGCGGTATGAGCTTTAGCCATTTCATCCATCAGTATTTCACCGAGCCCTTGGGCATGAACCACACCAAAACGCCCCAGGATCTGGTTGACCCTGACCAAATGGCAGTAACCTATTCTCAGTTGCACAAGGAAGAACTTCCATTAGAGAATACAAACATGATTGGCTCTGGAGGTATTTACTCTACCGCTGAAGACTTGGTCACATTTTCACAAATCTTTACGGGAGAGGTCAAAGGCATTCTTTCTAGTGAGTCGGCAAAAGCCATGACGCAAGAAGAATACAAAAGTGGCATGTGGCCAGAGGACAGCGATTCCTCTATTTCGTACGGGTTAGGGTGGGATAGTGTGAACTTGTTCCCCTTTAGCGAATACGGCATCAAGGCAGTTACCAAAGGCGGGAATACCATTGCGTATCATTCCTCATTAATTGTTCTTCCGGAATACAACATGGCAGCCGCTGTTACCTCCTCAGGAGGTTCAAGCACAACCGACCAATTGATTGCGAGCGAATTGTTGCTCAGCGCACTTAAGGAAAAAGATATTATTAAAGAACGGAAAGCGGAAAAATCGTTTGGCGTACCTGTAAAAGCATCCATGCCGAAGAAACTAACGCAGTATGCAGGCATTTATGGCGGCGGCAGCTCGTTGCTGAAAGTGGAAGTGAATGATGAAGGGCAATTAACAACGTCCCTGCTATTGTCGCCGAACAGTACGGAACAAAAGTATACGTATACTGCAGATGGTTCTTTTGTTAACGAGCAAGGAACAGAAAAGTTGAAATTTGCCCAAGAGAATAACGGGAATACATACCTGTGGTCTCGCTCGTATCAGTCTGTGCCTGGGCTTGGACAGATCGCCTCCTCGGAGTATAAGGCAGAAAAGCTTGAACCCAATACATTACCCGAAGAAGTAACATCCGCTTGGAAGCAGCGCGAAGGCAACATTTATTATCTGGTGAATGAGAAATACACCTCAACGGTATATGACAGTGCAACGCCGATCATCCCCATTCATCTGTTTAATGAGGTACCTGGTTATGTGTATACCAATAAAATTATTGATGCAAACCTGGCCGTGAACCAACTGCAAATTCCAGGCTTGGCTGGACGGGATACGATGGAGTATGAGTTCTTCAAGAAAAACGGCGTGGAATACGTGGCAGCAGGAGGAAAGGTCTACGTCAGTCAAGAACTTGTGAGACCTCTCTATTCGGGAAAACAATCAAAGACAACGATTCAAACGAATGGTTATGCGACATGGTATTCGGTCCCGGCAGCAGCCGCAGGTAAAGTGATGACGGTGAAGATGCCTTCGAAAGGTGCTTTCACTGTATATGACCAGGCGGGTATCAGTACGAATCATACCGTGGTCAGTGGTGAGAATGAAGTTGCATTGCCTGTGAATGGTACGATTGTATTTGCCGGTGAAGCTGGTTCAAGGTTCGAAATTTCGTTAACAGATAAATAATAATGAATATGTAAAATACGCCCGTTCCCCGGTGTGCTACTGGGGGAAGGGCGTTTCGTTCTTTCTGAATTAATTCTGAAAGGTACCAAGTTTATTTTACTTCATTCATAAACTTCCTGAAGTTTTCGGCTATTTCTTTGGATCGGGTATGGTGTAAGTAATGCCCTCCTTCAAATGTCATCACTTTACCATGTACAGAATTTTTGACTTGCTCTTCATGCAAAGGTATCCATCCTTCCGTTTCGGTATCATTCGCTTGTAAAAAGAAAATGACAGGCAGATCTTTGGGGAAGGTCAAGTTTTCAGCAGCTTTGAAATTGGGACCGAAATTTTCGCCTTCATTCAAGTTGTTCGGATTAAACGTATTTTTGAGTGAAAGTATTCTAATTTGTTCTCTGGTTTCATCATCAACATCGGGTGCAATCAGTTGATCAGGGGCCAGTTTCATTAACAATCGGTAGAATCCTGATTTTTTAAGCAGTTTGTACGTTTCGGTTGGGAATGGATCATCGTTCCCCCTGCGTTGGGACACTGCTCTCAATGCCGACAAAGGAAGTTACTTCGTTTGGATATTTGTTCACATAATCCAGGCCGTATATCCCTGAAATGGAGTGAGCCATGAGCGTGTAACGATGAATACCAAGTTGCTGTAACGCTTCATGAATTTCACTAACCATATTTTCCGTAGTACGCTCTTTTTCAGTAATGTCACTTAATCCATAACCGAAAGGTTCAATGACAACGACTTTGTAAAATGGAGATAGCTCATCAATTAGCGGTTTGAAATCAAGGGCTGGGGCGGGTGTTCCATATCCAGGAAGCAATACCACCGTTTCTTTGCCTTTTCCTTGAATCAACACATTCATGTTTTTCCCGTCAACAACTACAAACTGGCCATAGGGTTTTATTTTCCCTTCCTCTGATTTGTTGCTAAATACATTAACGATAAAAACAGTGGCAATAAATAATGCAAAAGCGATAACTATGGCTCCGAATATTTTGAGCAAAATGATTAATATTTTTTTCATCATGATGGTTCTCTCCTGTTGAGTTTGTTGGTCATACAGCCGTTCGAAACTCCATTCATTTTACTTTTTTAATGAAATTTCAAATTGGGAGCCAGCCTCACCTGCAAATACAATACGTCCGTTTTCTGGTAACACAACTTCATTCTTACCGCTGACCACGGTGTGATTAATACAAATACCCGTCTGGTCATATACGGCAAAGCCAGCATTTGCAGGCAGCTTCACTGTCATGACTTTTCCATTCACAGTGGCTGGTACCGAAAACCATTTGGCATATCCATCTGCTTGAATGGTTGTTGTGGATTGTTTACCCGAATAGATGGGTTTCACCATTTCCTCACTGGCGTATACATAACCTGAAAATGTAAGATACTCTCCTCCGTTCTTTTTAGAGAAATGAACGTCCATCGTATCACGTCCAGCAGTACCTGGAATTTGCAAGAGATTGGCCGCTGCGTTCGCTCCAGTAATCTTGTTATTGGACATATACCCTGGATTCTCTTTATTCAACTGAATAGGCAGGATCGATGTAGCATTAAGATAGAGCATTGATGTGTATTTCTCATTCACCAGATAATATTTTTTACCATCACGCTTTTTCCATGAGGCATTAACCTCTTTGGATAACACATTGGCTTCCAGCTTCTCCGCATTATATTCTGAGAAAGCCAGCTGTCCGAGTCCTGGAACGGAGATATAAGAACGAGACCACAGGTAGGTATTCCCGTTTTTCTCCGTAACAAATTTCAATTTTTCTGAACCATCTTCATTAACAAAAGTACCATCTGCTGTATAGGTGTATTCTTGAGCCGGATTATTCGGAGCTGTCAGTGTGGATACACTCATTTGTCCTGCCTTATTTATGTTGATCCTCATAACCGAATTATTGCCGCCATACATTCCTGCATACTTGGATATTCCTTTAGGCATACTTGCCTTCACAGGTACACCAAAGGATTTTTCTGGTTTCCGTTCTTTAATAATGCCCTTTTCTTCAAGTGCGCTTAGCAATAAATCACTCGCGATGAATTGATTGGTTATGCTTGCTCCACCTGAAGAGATAACGGCTGCAGCCATGTTGTATTCCGGAAGTACCACGAATGAAGAATGATAAGATAACGTATCTCCACCTTTCATAACAGCCTTAATGCCGTACTCGTTGAATGGGAACAAGTTCACACTATCCCACCCTAACCCGTAAGACATAAGCGTATCGCTATCCTCTGGCCACATGCCTCTTTTGTACTCTTCTTGCGCCATGGCTTCTACAGACTTACTGGATAGAATGCCTTCGACCTGTCCTGTGAGGATTTGTGAAAATTTCACAAGATCTTCAGCAGTGGAATAAAGACCTCCCGTAGCAATAATATTATAATTCTCTTTTGGAAGTTGTCCCTTGTAAAAAGGAGAATAGATTCCCGCCATTTCTGCCGGATTAACCACATCCTGTGGTGTTTTGGTGTGTTTCATATCCAAAGGTTCCGTAAAATTTTGGTGTATAAAAGCCGTATAACCGATGCCGCTAACTCTTTCGACCAGAATCTCGGCTAACGTAAAGCCGTCGTTGCTGTAGACGGAGTATGCGCCGGGATTTGCCTTCAGGTTTTGACTCGCCAATTGGTCGAGAAACGTATCATGTGAATACGTGTCATTATCTCCGTATAATGTGGCATTGCTGGTTGAGGTGCCCAGAAGAGCGGAGGAATGATTCAGCAGCATACGGGGTGTAATCTGTTTGTATCGGTTATCTTTCATTTTAAAGTCAGAGATATAGTTCACAACGGGCACATCCAAATCAATCTTACCTTCGTCAACCAGCTTCATAACAGCGGCTGTCAGCACCATTTTACTGGTTGAACCAATGCCATAGATCGTGTTTGAAGTAAGAGGTACCTTGTCGTTGATATCGTTCTTGCCCGTTTGACCGGACACGACAATCTCTCCACCATCAATGAGCGCATATTGCAGACTCGTTGTACCATACGTCTCCGTCAGTAACTTGGCTTTTTCGATCACCGTTTTCTTCGTGGTCTCATACGTAAGGTTAATGCTGTTATTCATGGCAGCCGGTGCGGCCATTGCAGACATTGGGGCAAGTATCGTCAGCATGAGAGTCACAGCAGCTATAGTATTTCTCTTTCTTGCTGTCCTCACACTCATCTTCAGTTTTGTTACCTCTCTTGGTTTCATTCTTGCATCTACTCCTGTCTTCATCATTGTGTTAAGCCACCTTAACATGGGCGCTAAAGACAATATAACAAACCAAGATGTCCCCCTAATGACTACAGCATGAACGGAGAATGAACAGGCAAAAAAGTTTGCATCATCATACGCAAGGAGGTTTATACAGCGTGTCATAGCCTAGAGAAGGCATGAAATCCAATCACTCTGTGGGTGTTGTGATTGGCAAGGTGACTATGAAGGTCGTTCCTCGTCCATATTCGCTCTCCACCCGGATGTCCCCTTGATGAAGCGAGACGATCTGCTTTACAATAGCTAGTCCCATACCGCTTCCTTCATATTTCTGACTGTGGGAACGATCAGCTTTAAAGAAGCGGTCAAATATACGGTTTTGGTCTTCCGGGAGAATACCAATACCCGAAATCCGATATGCGGATCGTCACGTTCTTGATATTCTGTTTGATCCTGATACTAATTCGGGCACCATCTTCGGAAAATTTGATGGCATTGCCGAAGATATTGATCCACACCTGATTTAACTGGTCATGATCGGCCGTGATTTTGGTGGGCTGCAAATCAAGATCGAACTGAATGTTACGGGCCGACCATTGGGGTTGAATAGCGACGATTACTCGTCTGATCTGTTCATCCAGACTGAGCGTGGCAAGTCGCATTTGCAATGACTGAGATTCAAGCAAACTCAGCTTTAGCAGACTATCACTTATTTTGGACATCCGTGCAGTCTCAGTGATGATAATGTCGAGATAAGAGCTTCGATCGTCATCCGGGATGTCTACCTGCTTGAGCGCTATAGCAAAACCGGAAATGGAAGTGAGGGGAGACTGAACTTCATGGGACACGTTTGCTACGAATTCCCTGCGCATCTGCTCAAGCTGCTGTAGATCGTGCATCATTTCTTCGAAGCTGCGAGCCAAAGTACCTATCTCACCCTTTTGTTTAATATTAAGCTTGACGTTGAAATCTCCAGCAGCTATAAGCCGGGTCGCTTCTGTCAATTTTTTGATCGGTCTTACCAGAAAAATAGCCGCAATTAGTATCAATAGGCTTCCTGCTAACAAGGAACAAATCAAAAAGGTTACAACAAACTTGATAAGAAATGAGGTGGAAGAGGAAGTGAGGGGCTCTACAAACATTGCTATGCTTCCCATTTCAGTTTTTATCGGCAATCCCAAGAAGATCGTATCGATTCCATTAACTTGGACCCTTTCCCCATCCAGCACTTTCTTCACTTGTTCTGTAGTCACTAGGAAAGGATGTTGTCCTTTAAGTTCTCCATAGGATTGAAACTGACCCGTTGCTTTATAGATTCGAATGTGGTAAGAGTTGAGTTGTTTCATTTCACTTATAAACATTTCTGCTTCGCGTAGAGGCAATGTCTCGTAGATGCGGACGATATCCTGGCCAAAGTCAAGCAAGGAGCCTTGTAAGTTTTCGTTTAATTTATCTTGAAATATCCAGGTTGTAGCAAGAAAAGAAAGGATTGTGCCCCCGATCACGGAGACCAGAAAGGTCAGGACTACACGTGTATAGAGGGAGCCGGTCACTCCTGCACCTCTAGCCGGTAGCCAAGTCCCCGCACCGTTTCGATACGAAAATCGGAGATATCGGCAAAACGTTCGCGTAGACGTTTAATATGCACGTCTATCGTTCGATCATCGCCAGTATAATTAATTCCCAAACTTGATCGATTAATTGCTCCCGCGTATAGACTTGTCCCGGTAATCCAGCAAGTTTATACAATAATTCGAACTCTTTAAGCGGCAAGGTGAACGACTCTGTACCCCTCAGGATCTTATAAGTCTGCCGGTTCAGAATAACGTTTCCTAATTGGATGGTCTGCGTTAAACCTATACGGTATCGTTTCAACAGTGCCTTGACGCGAGCCATCAACTCAAGCGGATCGAATGGCTTCGTCATATAGTCATCTGTCCCGAGCTGAAATGCTTGTACTTTCTCCCAGGTCTCGTTTCTTGCCGTCAACATTAGTAACGGAAGATCCGGATTGGCTCTTCGAAGTTCCTCGCATAATGCCCAACCGTCCATGACTGGCATCATAATATCAAGAATAACCAAATCGACTGGCGTGGAGGTATAGATAGCCATGGCTTCCTTTCCGTCTACGGCGTTGATGGTTGTAAATCCGTCGTTGCGCAAAAATAAACAGACGAGTTTGCGAATGTTCGCATCGTCGTCAGCAACTAATATCGTAGGCATCGTTTCCACTCTCCTAAAAAAGAATAATTCTTCAGTTGAGCAAGAGCGAAGAATTCTAAATCATGCTACCTCATTGGTTGAAATCACTCTGTTCTACTATAAATACATCTTCTTCTTTGCATAATTCCATAAACAAGTCCCGCTGCTCCCATATATATCCTGAGTCGGCGTTGCAAGCTGCATCGCCTTCTCTCTTTGTATAATGCCCCTTTTCCGTTCTCTTTTCTATCACTATATGAACCTCAAAGATAAACTCCTTATAACACACGTACTTCTTTCTAACAGAAGTGACAAACTAATTATAGTTAAATTGAACAAAAGCAGCCGATTACTTTGATCGGCTGCCTTCTTAGTTTCGTTAAATTAACGTATCATGTTAGCTCAATCATATTAACTCTGAGATAAACATTGGTGCAAAGTGCATCCTTAGTGATATCCTCTTTGCTTGAAGCGTAATAAATACCCCCCTATACCTTCCTTTCATAAAACTAACTACGGCACAACATCTATTTTAAACTCCCCTATTTCCATGGTTTTGCAATCCTCAGGAAGCAATCACATGTGAGAATTTATGATATAGCGTTAACCTGCCCCTTAGCTTAACCGTAAGACAGTCGACTATTTAGCCGGCTGTCTACTTAAAGGGGATAATACCATTCTGCAACTTTTTTCTGTTCATGTTCTTGCTACCTTCAGCATGCTACCTTACTAGAATTCATCTATTTCAATGAAATTTCAAATGTGGAATCCACGTTACCTGCAAATACAATGCGGCCGTTTTCTGGTAAAATAACCTCATTCTTACCGCTAACCACGGTGTGATTAATACATACACCCTTTTGATCATATACGGCGAAAGCGCCATTTTCAGGCATTTTTACCGTCATGACTTTTCCTTTCACCATTGCGGGTACAGAATACCATTTGGCATAACCGTCTGCTTGAATCGTAGTTACAGATTGTTTGCCCGAATAGAGTGGTTGTACAATTTCCTCACTGGCGTATACGCTACCTAAGGCTGTAATGTACTCTACACCGTTCTTTTGAGAGAAATAAATTTCCTTTGTATCACGTCCAGCCATGCCAGGGATTTGCAGCTCTGTAACTGCTTCATTTGCTCCAATAATCTTATTATTGGACATGTACCCTGGCGTCTCTTTATTCGAGTTGATCGGAATGATTGGTGATGAATGGAGATACACCGTTGATGTATATTTCTCATTCACCACGTAATATCTTTTACCTTCACGTTTTTCCCATGAGGCGGTAATATCCTGGGATAACTCATTGGCTTCCAGCTTCTCCGCTTTATATTCTGAGAAAGCCAACTGACCAAGTCCTGGCAAGGATATATAAGATCGAGACCACAGATACGTACTTCCGTTCTTCTCCGTAACAAATTTCAACTTTTCTGTGCCTTCATCGTTAACAAAAGTACCGTCCGCTGTATATGTGTATGTTTGAGCCGGATTACTCGGAGCAGTGAGTGTGGATACAGTCATTTGTCCAGCATGATTCATTTCGATCTTCTTAACCGAATTATTGCCACCATATATACCGGCATACGCGGATATTTCTTTGGGTATATCAGCCTTCACGGGCAAGCCAAAAGATTTTTCCGGCTTTCGTTCTGTAATAATGCCCTTTTCCTCAAGTGCGCTGAGCAATAATTCACTCGCAATGAACTGATCTTTGGCACTTGTCCCTCCAGATGAAGTAACGGCTGCAGCCAGATTGTATTCCGGCAATACGATTAATGAGGAGTGATACGATATCGTATCTCCACCTTTCGTTACTGCTTTGATGCCATATTCACTGAATGGGTACAAATTCACACTATCCCACCCTAGCCCGTAAGATATAGACGTATCGCTATCCTCCGGCCACATGCCTCTTTTGTATTCTTCTTGCGCCATAGCTTCTATCGACTTACTGGAAAGAATGCCTTCCACGTCGCCCGTGAAGATTTGTGAAAATTTCACAAGATCTTCAGCGGTGGAATAAATGCCTCCAGTAGCGATGATATTATAATTCTCTTGGGAAGCTGACCGTCAACCAAAGGAGAATAGATTCCAGCCATATCTGTTGGGTCAACGATATCCTGTGGTGTTTTGGTATGCTTCATGTCCAGAGGCTTCGTAAAATAGTGGTGTATAAAAGCCGTAAAGCTCAAGCCGCTAACACGTTCAACCATAATCTCGGCTAACGTAAAGCCGTCGTTACTATACACCGAGTATGCGCCGGGATCTGCCTTCAGGTTTTGGTTCGCCAATTGCTCCAGAAAGTTATCATGTGAATACGTATCATTATCTCCGTACAATGTGGCATTGCTGCCAGTACTGCCCAGCAGACCGGAAGAATGATTTAACAGCATGCGCGGTGTGATTTGTGTGTAGCGATGATCTTTCATTTTAAAGTCAGGGATATAGTTCACAACAGGCTTATCCAAATCAACCTTGCCTTCGTCAACCAGCTTCATCACAGCCGCTGTAAGCACCATTTTGCTAGTTGATCCTATGCCATAGATGGTATTTGAAGTAAGCGGGATCTTGTCCTTTAGATCGTTCTTGCCCGTTTGACCGGACACCACAATCTCTCCACCATCGATTAATGCATATTGCACACTGGTCGTACCGTACGTCTCGGTAAGGATCTTGGCTTTCTCCGCTACTGTTTTCTTGGTTGGTTCATACAAAAGATTGCTCCTGTTATCGGCAGCTGGTGTGGCCATTACTGACATCGGAGCTAACATCGTTAACACCAGGGTTAACGCAGCGATTGAAGTTCTTTTTCCCTTTTGTCGTCCCATTCACATCATCTCCTGATTTTAATGTTTTGGTTGATTAAAGTTCTTTTGGATCTATAAATTTCACCTCTGGATACAAGTCGCTCGGCCCCTGAATCAGATCTCCACCCGTTCCTTTCAATTGCTTATTAAAGAAATCGAGTACATATTGATTTACGATGTTTGCTCCTCTTTTACCATTGATGTCTCCTGTAATGCCCGACAGCTTAATCAACTCCGAATAGAATTGAAGATCCGTGAAATTGAAGTGCTGGGTTCCTTCTACATAAATCACATTTCCCCCGTGTTCAATAACATTTTTCATAATGTGCAGCTCATCTGAGAGAAATTTATTGACTTCATTATCCGAATTTCTATCATTTTCAAAATTGACTAACCAGTCTTTAAAACCTCCCGATCTGATGAACATAAACGGCTTGTTTATATCATCTCTGTTTTCCACTTCATTTAGTGACCCGTCCATATTGACCCCGGCCTTGATTCTATGATCTAAATACGTTGCATTAAATGCCGTTGCACCCCCAAAAGAATGCCCCATCGCGCCTATGTTATTTAAATCAATTTTCCCTTTGAATTGACTTTCAATTGCACCTGAATTCAGCTTTTCGATTTGATTGATTACAAACTCCACGTCTTTTGTCCATATATCCCCGATTTTTGTACGATCATCTATGGTTGTCATCTTTGTTGTATAGCCCGTTACACGGCCATCCGGAAAAAGGGTAGCGAAGGTGCTGTACGTATGATCGATTGTTACTACGATAAACCCATGACTGGCCAGACTCTCCGCCTGTGATGCTTGTAGAATTCTACTGGTTCCCATACCATGAGATAGCAGTACCACGGGATAAGGACTTGTGGAAGGTAATATTTCTACATTTTCATAAGAGTTGGTTTGACTATACTTCAAGTAGTCGAGCAAAAATTCGGGCAGTTTTAAAGAAGCAGAGAAGCTCTGAATATACTTTTTGAACATTTCTTTATTATTTGGAAACAGCGTGTCACGCTTGTTGTTATTCATGTTCTCAGTAGGATACCAGACTTGAACCATTAGTTCCCTCTTGTCGCTTTGATCTTCAGTTAAGACTTCGTCTCTGTTCTGGTCCGTAAAATGAAAGGTTTGAGTACCCACTT
Source organism: Paenibacillus sp. 1A_MP2 (assembly GCF_052244825.1). Taxonomy (NCBI): domain Bacteria; kingdom Bacillati; phylum Bacillota; class Bacilli; order Caryophanales; family Paenibacillaceae; genus Paenibacillus; species Paenibacillus sp. 1A_MP2. The sequence continues at coordinate 4,171,007 of NZ_JBQQCS010000001.1, forward strand.
TCTCTGGACCATCCGGCTTCGGCAAATTAAAGACAGGTAAGTATACAGACAAGGCAGTAGAAGCAACCAGCAGAATGACAATTAGGGAAGATAAACTATATTTCAACAGCTTTCCTATTTTTAGATTGATCATCTTTTCGGAATGTCTGAGTAAAACAATAAGTATGAATAGAGCCGTCATGATATATACCACAAGCAACTGCCATCTATATCCCTCAACCAACAATTGAACTACGAGTATAACGCTACTTCCGATCCCCAAACCCAATCCTGTTTTCTTTGCACTTCTTTTAATAAACAATAGATCTACGAGTAAAGCGAAACAGGATAAAACTAAAAGTATTTCAAATAATCTCATTTTGAATGCCTCTCTCTTTCATCACGGACATCGTCCGAATTAGATATATTATGGAGAAGCCGCCCCGCAGGACGGTTTCTCATATTCGTTCATGCACACCTGTTAAGTTAAAGAATGTACATCTACACCATATTTACTTCGCTTCGTTCATAAAAGCTCTAACGTCTTCAGCAATTTTTTTGAATTGAGTATGGTGTAAATAATGTGAACCATCCATTGTGATAACTTTCCCATGTACGGAATCCTTTATCTGCCCTTCATGCAGCGGTATCCATCCTTCTACACCTTCATTATTCGCTTGTACAAAGAGAAGAAGTGGAAGATCTTTAGGGAAAGTTAAACCTTGAGCACCTTTAAAATTGGAATAAATATGATCCATCTCGTTTAATGACGTGGGATTATACATGTTTTTATTCGAGATCATTTTCATTTGCTCAACCGTCTGACCATCAAATGCAAGTCCCTCATAGGGGTCTGCACTCACTTTCATCATTAATCTTAAGAGACCTGTATTTCTGAGAAGAGCAAACGTTTTTAATGGGAACTTCGCATCTGTAATACTTGGTTGGGTGGAGACACTACTGTCAATACCGACAAAAGCAGTCACCTCATCCGGATATTTGTTCACATAATCAATACCGTAAATGCCTGCAATAGAGTGACCCATGAGCATGTACTGATGAATATCAAGTTGTTGCAGAGCTTCATGAACTTCACTTACGATATTCTCTGTGGTCCTTTCCTTTTCAGTTTCATCACTTAATCCATAACCGAATGGCTCAACCGCCACAACTTTGTAATATGGAGTTAATTCATCAATAAGCAACTTGAAATCAAGCGCTGGTGTTGCTGTTCCAAAACCGGGCAGAAGCACAATCGTTTCCTTGCCTTCACCTTGAATGAGCACATTCATATTTTTCCCGTCTACAGATACATGCTGACCGTAGGGCTCTATCTTTTTCGCCTCCGAATGACTACTAATCACATTCGTGATATAAACAATACCTAGAAACAAAACAATGGCGATTACGATTGCTCCTAGTATTTTAAGTATCATGTTTCGTACTTTCTTGGCCTTCGATCCATTCTTCGCTTTCTTTTCTTCTGGTTGTGTCACTCTCATCTTCTCCTGTCTTGAACTGTTGGTTAGGCTTGCTTCATTGCCATTAATGAAATCTTAACTAATGAAAATGTACTCTCCGTGACGTCAATATGAACTGAATATGAACAAGCAAATAAATTAATAATTACGGTGACGTCATTGGCGGATAAATTTCCGTGAACACATTATTGGATTTCCTTCATAAATTCCCGAAATGGAATGACCCATAAGGATATAACGCTCGATATGGAGACTCTGTAAAGCTTCATGAATTTCACTTACGATATTTGCCGTACTGCGTTCCTTTTCGGTCTGATCGCTCAATCCGTAACCAAAAGGCTCAACCACGACCACTTTATAATATGGAGTCAGCTCTGAGATAAGCGGCTTAAAATCTAGTGCTGGTACGGCTGTTTCATAACTGGGTAGAATCACGACGGTCACCATGACGACAATATGAACGGAGTATGAACTAACAAAAAAGGCCACGTTTCACATACAAGGAAGCTTGTATGTGAAACGTGGCCTGAAAATTCGGTTAAAACATAATCCAGTGTAATATTCTGTTCTATACATTCATCTCTCCTGTATGTCTAAATATCGGTGGGTGGCGTGATTGGCAATGAAACGATAAAGGTCGTTCCCTGACCCACTTCGCTCTCCACCTCAATATCACCTTGATGAAGCGATACAATCTGTTTAACAATGGCAAGCCCCATACCACTACCGCCATACTTGCGACTATGAGAACGATCCGACTTGAAAAATCGTTCAAAAATACGCTTCTGGTCTTCGAGAGGAATTCCGATGCCCGTATCGGAGATTCGTACGGATACATTTTTGGCATCCTGCTTGATATCGACGTCAATTACGCCGCCATCCTTGGAAAATTTGATACCGTTGCTGAGAATGTTCGTCCATACCTGGTTCAACTGGTCGTGATCAGCCGTAACTTTAACGGTCTGTAAATCCAGTTCAAAATGAATATTGCGTGAAGACCATTGTGGCTGGAGAGTTACAATGACCCGCCTGATCTGTTCATCCAGGCTCAGTGTGCTAAGTCGCGGTTGCTGTGACTGCGATTCGAGCACACTGAGCTTGAGCAGATTATCACTCATTTTAGACATCCGCTTGGCCTCGGCGATTATAATATCAAGATAACGACTTCGTTCATGATCTGCGAGATTGACTTGTTTCAGTGCTTGAGCATAACCGGATATCGAAGTAAGCGGAGATTGAACCTCGTGTGACACATTCGTTACAAATTCCCTGCGCATCTGCTCCAACTGCTGCAGATCATGCATCATTTCTTCGAAGCTTCGTGCCAGCGTCCCCAGTTCTCCGGTTTGCTTGATATTCAGCTTAACATTGAAATCTCCAGCAGCGATCCGTTTGGTCGCCTTTGTCAGTTTTTTGATCGGTCTAACCAGAAATACGGAAGCAATCAGAATGATAATACTTCCTGCAAGCAATGAACAGGTTGCAAAGATCGAAGCCCATTGGACGACAAACAAGGAAGAAGGTGGAGAGAGCGTCTCAAAAAACATTGCTTTCGTCTCCCATTTCCGTTTTCACCGGTAAACCTAAAAGAACTGTTGCAATACCGTTCGGATTGTCCTGGACTACGCCTCCATCTAACACTTTCTTTAGTTGCTCTTTCGTCACCGTGGCCGATTTATGTCCGTTAAGCTTTCCATACGACTGGAACTTACCCGATGCATCGTAAATTCGAATATGATATGAATTCAGTAGCTTCATTCCACTCACGAACGATTCTGCTTCACTTAATGGAAGGGTCTTGTAAATCTGCACGACATCTTGGCCGAAGTTACGTATGTTAATTTGAGCATTTTCATTCAATTGATCTTCAAATATCATCGTGGACATAAAAAAAGAAATGACTGTGCCGGCGATGACGGAGACCAGAAATGTCAGGACCACACGGATATATAACGATCTAATCATTCGTAAACCTCAAGCCGGTACCCAGACCTCGCACCGTTTCGATCCGAAAATCGGGTGTTGTTGCGAACCGTTCACGCAGGCGTTTAATATGTACGTCTATCGTTCGATCATCACCGGCGTAATCAATACCCCAGATTTGATCGATCAATTGCTCACGTGTATAGACTTGTCCGGGTGTTCCAGCGAGTTTATAGAGCAATTCGAACTCCTTCAGCGGCAACGTAAGCGACTCTGTTCCGCTTGTCACCTTGTAGGTTTGTCGATCCAGGATGACGTTGCCGAAATGGATCGTCTGCGTGGAGCCGATTTTGTATCGTTTCAGTAATGCTCGAACACGAGCCGTGAGCTCCAACGGATCAAACGGTTTCGTCAGATAATCATCGGTTCCCAGTTCGAATCCCTTCACTTTCTCCCAGGTCTCCCCTCTCGCCGTCAGCATGAGCAACGGAAGATCAGGATTGGCTCTTCGCAGCTCCTTGCATAACGTCCAACCATCCATGATAGGCATCATGATATCAAGCACAACAAGATCGACATGTGTTGAGCCGTAAACGGTCAGTGCCTCCTTGCCATCCGCAGCTTCTGCCGTTTCGAATCCGTCATTTTTCAAAAATAAACAGACGAGCTCCCGAATATTCGGATCATCGTCAGCAACTAGTATTGTAGGCATTTGTTTCCTCTTTTCCTGTTTCCATGTCATGTAGTCGTAATCATTATACTATTATTGAATTTGTAAAAAGCAAGAAGCACGTAAGAAATTTAATTACGCCATCCCCTCAGAATGTTCTGCATCCCCGCCTTGTTATGAAGAAACTGTGTCACACGAGAGCCGTTGGCACCAGATGGATGAGGGAATCCCCATAAAATTTTCCCATTGTCTATCCGATGTTCATCAAGCAATTGATGAAGTACAGCCTCCACCGACTTTCCTAATGGAATAATAAGAGGATGCTTTAACTGTTCCAATTCAGGCAGAAATGACTCAAGTACAGATTGATACAAAAATTCATTTTTAGTAATGGAAGGCTGGTGTCCATTGTAATTTTGCTTATTCACGAAGACCGGATATCGAATCAGGGAAGTTGTATGTAACAATGTACAGTCTGCTCCAAAAAGCCTTTGCACATGGGGCACTGTTAAGTAGTCATGCAGCCCTATCTCCTGGAGCATTTGAATCAAGTTGGTACGCATGGAGCCGGCCATTCTTGCCGCTATTTTGGCTTCTTTACAGGCTTGTTCGTATGAATGATGTTCCTTCAGAGCTTGGATGGCCGTTCTATAAGCAATCTCCATCTGTTGCCACCCTGGTGTGATGCCTACAAGCATGACTTTTGCGGAAGGATTGATATATTCATTATGCGGAGAATAGAATATCTCAATCTCTCCCGAAGAGCTTAATTTCAGATCATTAATCAGCAGTTGTGCTTTTGTATACTTTGGCTGTATCGGGAATGAATTCATTAGGGTAATCAGATGCTTTTGGTGAGTGGAAGATATCAGCACAATGCTCACTCCTTACGGCCTTATGGGTTTGGCTTCCCTGTAAATTATCACTTGTATCTTTTATTTTGTACAAAAAAAGCCGAATTCATTGAAATAAAAAGGGTAATTGACAGACAACGTCCATCGATTACCCTTTATGGCATTCTTTTTAGGCTGAATGGGCCGGAAGTTGTACTGTGAATGTTGCACCTTCTCCCGGCTCACTAAACACAGAGATGGTGCCATCATGCATCTCCACAATCTTATGCACGATGGACAGACCCAGCCCACTGCCTCCCATGGAACGTGTACGGGATTGATCCACCTTGTAGAATCGTTCGAATATGCGAAGCTGATCCTGTTTGGTGATACCGGGACCACTGTCCGTAATGCGAACACTCACCTTGTCTTCACTCTGCGTAAGGAAAATATCAATCTTTCCACCTTCTGGTGTGAACTTGATTGCATTATGAATCAGGTTGATCCATAACTGAATCATCAAGTCCTCGTCAGCAAAAATTTCAACTTCTTCCAGCTCTACGTTCATATCAATTTTTTTGTCATCCCATTGGGGTTCGCAAGCCAGAACAAGAGTCACCAGCTGCCGATCCAATCGGTAAGATGTTTTATGAGATGCATGCTCGGTTGAATCCAGAACGGCGAGTTTCATCAAATTATCACTGAGTCTGGACAAACGGACACATTCGGTCTCAATGATCGTCAGATACTTTTCCCGTTTCTCCTGATCCATATCTTTATTTTTCAACGCTCTGGCGAACCCGCTGATTGACGTGAGCGGTGATCCGATCTCATGTGATACGTTCGAGATGAACTCCTGACGTAGATCTTCCATCACTTTGAGGTTCGCTGCCATATCGTTAATACTATCTACCAGCTCGGCTAACGGATGATTATGTCCTGGCCTTCCGTTTCTTTTCACATAAGCCGAATCCAGATTTACACGAAAATCGCCACGGGAAATACTTCTTAACGCCTGAATCATCTCGTGTAGGAAGTCATATTCCCTACCTTTGACCAGCGGGCCGATAATGACAATGAATAATCCAAAAAAAATAAATCCGAGCATGGCATTGATGAGTAAACTAATCAAATCATGCGGATTCCACGAAATATAGGCATACGCACTCTTGGTAATGTAGAATGCCGCTGTCCAGCAGGCAAACAGGGCCAGAGATACCAGAATGAAATTTCTGGCAACATGAAGAAATCCGGGCCCCTGCTTCATTGCCTTACCTCCAGACGATAGCCCAAACCTCGCATGGTACGAATGACGAAAGCATGCTCTTCCTCCGGAAACCGTTCACGAAGACGCTTGATATGCACATCAATCGTTCTCTCGTCCCCTTCATAATCATAACCCCAGATCTTTTCGATTAACTGATCCCGGGTAAAGGTCTTGCCAGGATAGCTCGCAAGAGTAAACAACAGTTCAAATTCCTTGCGTGGCAACACAATATCCTGATCCCCCTGCCTGCACTCATACGTATCACGCCGCAGAACAAGTTCTCCAAGGGGTATCACTTGTGAAGTCATAATACGATATCGTTTCAACAAGGCCTTCACCCGTGCGACCAGTACCAGCGGGTCAAAAGGCTTCACTAAATAATCATCCGTCCCAAGTGTAAATCCTTTAATGATCTGCGAAGTTTCCCCTTTTGCCGTTAACATCAGGAGCGGCAAATCCGTCTGCTCTCTCAACTGACGGCACAGCTCCCATCCATCCATACCCGGCATCATAATATCGAGAACGACCAGGTCGACCTTATGGTCAGCGAGTAATCGCAGTGCATCCAGTCCGTCAACAGCCTCGATTACATGCAAACCTTCCTGCTGCAAAAAATGTCCTACCAGCTCTCGGATATGCGGGTCGTCATCAACGACCAATATGCTTGTCAATGTGACCACCTCCATTTTTTCAACCTTGCCTTATACTTCACATTCTGTCAAGAAGGAGACCTTATGCCCTGCGGGCATACGTCTCTTTCCTGACATCCAACACGTTTCAGCAAAATTTCATGACTTTCAATTATGTTCTACGCATATATGCCCGTACGGTCAATGGTGCAAAAATGGCGACAATGACCGCAGCTCCGGCAAGGCTAGTCACCAGATCGGTTCCCATTGTCCCTTGATTCGCCAACTCCCGTACAGCTGAGACCAGATGTGATATCGGATTGACATTGACAACCCACTGAAGCCAATTCGGCATCGTATCTACCGGAACGAAAGCGTTCGAAGCAAAGGTGAGCGGAAACAGCACGAGCATAGAAATCCCCTGTACACTGGAAGCTGTACGAGCAATAACACCGAGAAAAGCAAATATCCAACTGATTGCCCAAGCGCATATAATAACCAGCAATCCTGCCAAAGCGACATGGCCTAGTCCACCTGCAGGGCTATATCCCAATAAATAGCCAATCGTAAAGGTAAGGAACGTTGCAATGGTATATCGAATCGTGTCTGCCAGCAATGCTCCAGCCAGTGGCGCAATACGAGCTATAGGCAGCGATTTGAACCGGTCGAATACCCCTTTATCCATATCCTCACGCAATTGCACCCCCGTAACAACGGAGCTTGTAATTACCGTCTGGACCAGTATACCCGGAATAATAACCAACAAATAAGCTTGAATATTTCCCGAGATCGCACCGCCAAAAATGTACGTAAACATCAAGGTGAAAATGATCGGCTGTAGTGTAACATCAAATAACTGCTCTGGTGTACGCCGAACCTTCAAAATCCCACGATAAGCCATCGTTAAGGAATTCCGGACGGTTTGCCCAAAGCTTGTGTATTTTCTCAGCTTCCGACTTGGGTTTTGTTTCGCTATTGAACTGTTCATGCTCGCAACTCCTTTACTGCATTTGATTTTTGAGATTCTTGAGATGTTTGAGACGCATGGCCACTCGCATCTTGGCCTGTAATGGTCAGAAACACTTCATCAAGTGTAGGTTTCTGGACACTCATCTCTGCCAGATCAATGCCTGCGGAACGGAAGGCGATCAGTAGATCTGCTGCAATATTCGCATTCGCCATAGGTGCAGTAATCTTCCCTGCTTCCGCCGATACACTGGATTCTGTCCGAAGGATCTGCTCCACAATCTGCCGAGCGTGTTCAATCCGTGTCGGTTCCTGGATGCGCAGCTGAAGTGATGCAGTACCAACTGAAGCCTTCAAATCATCCACCGTGCCCTCTGCCACAACATGACCCTGATCGATTACGGCAACACGATCGGCAAGTTGATCTGCTTCATCAAGGTATTGTGTCGTCAGAAGCACTGTTGAACCTGTTTTGACCAACTGCCGGATCGTATTCCACATCTGTGCACGTGTCCGTGGATCGAGTCCAGTCGTCGGTTCATCCAGAAAAATCAGCGGCGGCTGAGCAATAAGGCTTGCTGCCAGATCCAGACGGCGGCGCATCCCTCCCGAGAACCCTTTGATCGGACGTTTCGCCGCTTCCGTCAAGCCGAATTCTTCGAGAAGCTCAGCTGTTTTGCGTTTGGATTCTGCGCGGCCAAGGCCCAGAAGCCGTGAAAATATCATCAAGTTTTCATTGGCACTAAGTGACTCGTCAACGGATGCATATTGTCCTGTGAGTCCAATCAGCTGGCGTACGATATGTGACTCCTTCACCACATCATGGCCAAATATTTTGGCCGATCCTCCATCTGGCCGGAGCAGCGTGCCCAGCATTCGAATCGTTGTTGTTTTCCCTGCTCCATTTGGACCCAGTACGCCGTAGATTGTACCCGCCTTTACATTCAAATTCACACCATCCACTGCATGTTTATCTCCAAACGTTTTCATGAGTCCTTGTGCTTCGATCGCCCATTCTCCAAGGTCATTGCCTGTTGCTCTTTGCTCTGTATTGTTCAATTGTGGTTCCTCCCATATCGTTTATAGGGGAAGAATAACGTACTTTTATGAACTGAATATGAATGGAATGAAGTTTCAATTTTACAACATTAAAACCCCGCCAAGGTCCATATGGGACACTGGCAGGGTTGGGATCGGATTTTAATTTTCTAATTTGCAGGTTTGATATCAAAAAAGTCCAGTTCTCCATATCCTTCACCTTTGGAGAAGCGAATTTTGTTCACACCAGCCTTCAGCTGAATTCTCGCAGTAGACAGTCCCCAGTTCTCCCATCCCTTGTTCGTGATGTAGAAAGGGCTGGCCATGCCTTCATTTACACTCAGCAGCAGGTTGGACCAGTTGCCACCTGCGGTGCCATTCGCCGTCCTCGCCAGGAGAACATACTGGCCAGCAGTCGCTGCATTGACGTTAAATTCCACATAGCTGTCCGCAGTATCAATATGTCCAGCTTTCATGCCTCCTGAACCGGAAGGACTTTGGGAAGCGTAAGCGATCCCGCCATAAGTTCCCTCTTCTCCTTCATATCGAACGACCGGCTTTTCTCCCGAAGGCAAGGCAATAGGAACATTGGGATTCACAGGTGCACCCAAATTCGGGGTATTGTCGGCATTCCAGGTGAACTTCTGTATGCGGATTTCTCGATTCCATCCGGAATTATTGAATTTTGCTGTGTGGTACATGATCCAGTCCTCGGTCCCGTCAGGAGACTTGGTAAAGGAATGATGACCCGGGCCGTAAAGGCCGTTACCGGATTGGAAGATAGGCTGACTGCGCTTGCTCCAGGATGCCGGATTCAGCAAATTGCTTGAGGTGTTGGCAGTAATAAGCCCCAGACAATAATCATTGGTCCAGCTGCCACTTGCCGAGTACACAAGAAAGATGACACCCTTTCGAACGATTACCTGCGGTCCTTCATTTACATTCGGAGAATGATTGGTTTCCCAGGTGTAGGTTGGTCGAGCAATCTCCACACGATTCGAATCGATGGTCCAGGGATTGCTCATATGGGCAATATACAGATTCTGCCGTACATTCGTATCTCCTTCCCATCCCGACCAGAGGAAGTAGAGCTGTCCGTTCACCTGTAATACCGTCCCGTCGATGGCCCATTTGTTGGTTGGGTCCGTAATCTGTCCTTTGTATTGCCAGGTTCCCTGTGTGGGATCAGCTGATGTATTCTCCATAACATACATGCGGTGATTGACGTTATCTCCATCATCCTTGGCATAATAGATATACCATGCACCGTTGATGTAATGAAGCTCAGGGGCCCAGATGCCGCAGCAGCCGGTATTTACAACCGTGGTTGGAGCCGCATCAACGGTTGTTAATTGTGCTGACTTCCAGATGGTAACGTCTCCGCCTGTCGTTTTGGTGAAATAGTAGAATCCGTCTGTGTGCTTGTAAACCCATGGATCAGCTCCATCCTGCATCACCACATTATAGAAGTTATTCTGAACGGTAGCTGCATGTGTCGTCTGTCCCATTGGAAAAATAAGAAATGCACATAAGGCCAGCAACAATTTGCTCCTGTAATTCATGATTTTCATCTACAGTCACGCTCCCTCTCCTATCGGATTATGAATCAAGCACGTAACTAACTCTTCAACGTTCAATCCTCGATAGCAGCCTTGCGGGAATTGATTCGACGAATGATTTCCGGGTCGAATTTGGGACGTCGGTCATAGGTGTACAGTCCATTCACTTCCTGTTCCACATCATACAGCTGGGTATAGCAAAACCCGAACATCTTTGGATGGTCCAGCAGGACATTGGTTAATCCCTCGTAGCGCGCAATGAAAGCCTCTTCGGATTGGGGTCTATCTCCATATCCCCAAGCATTCTCATCTTGCTGATCCGGGTTCCACCAGATACCACCGTACTCGCTGATAAAATAAGGCTGCCCTTCATACGTCTGCCGCTCCGGAAACGTATTGAACACTTCCCCGCCGCTTTTCATCGGTTCATATCTGTCACGGAACGTTTCCGGATTCTGATCATAGTCATGCAAATCGAAGATATCTGTCACCACATGAAAGTTACCGCTGGTATCAATGACAGGACGTGTCGGGTCCATTCGTTTAGTCATCTCATAGACAATACGGAGTACGTCGTTATCCTGACGCGTCCCACCACGATCCCATGTTTCGTTGAACGGACACCAACCGATAAGCGATGGATGATTGAAGTCACGTTCCATACCTTCCATCCATTCCGGCAGGAACCGGGCTAAACTTTCGGTCGTTGTAATATCCAGTCCCCAGTTGGCATGTTCTCCCCATACCAGGTAGCCTAGCTGGTCGGCCCAATACAGGAAACGCGGCTCAAACATCTTTTCGTGCAATCTCGCCCCATTAAAGCCAAGCTCCATAGAGATTTCGATATCCTTGCGCAGGTCCTCGTCGCTGGGTGCCGTATAGATGCCTTCCGGGTAAAATCCCTGATCCAGCACGAGCCGCTGAAAAATGGATTTCTCATTGATACGAAACGCCATACCATCCAGCCTTACCGTCCGTAGTCCAAAATACGAAGCAACCGTATCGCTGGTCTGATCCTGACCATTCAGCTTCAGTTCCAGATCATACAGTTTGGCATGCCCCGGCTCCCATAAATGGATCTCGGATAATGGAACGGTAAGCTTCACCGAAGGACCATGAACAACCGCCGTTGTCGACCCAACATCCTTTCCTTCAAAGCGGGCATTTGCAGTCAGTTCACCTCCAGCAGCGTTACCGCATATATTCGCTTCCAGGTGCACGCATGAATTATCCGGATCAGCGACGACTTTCATGTCGGATAGATACACCTCTGGCACCTGCTCCAGCCACACGGTCTGCCAGATCCCCGTAGTCCGGGTGTAATCACAGCCATGTGAATGGAATTGTTCGCTCTGTTTGCCTCGCGGCTGGCGCCCAGAACGCACATCATCTTCCGCATACACCGTGACTACATTTGTACCCGATGAGACATGGGATGTGATGTCAAAATGGAAGGGTGAGTAGCCACCCCGATGCTTACCAACGGCTTTTCCGTTGACCCAGATCTCCGCTTCATAATCAACAGCGCCAAAATGAAGCAAAATGCGTCCGTTCATCCAGTTATCTGGAATAGAGAATTCCCGTTTATACCATACCGCCGCCATAAAATCGGTATATGCCACACCGGACAGCTTGCTTTCTGGGCAGAATGGGACGGTGATCGTTCCAGCGAGATGATGCCCGGACTGCTCATAGCCGCGTTCTTTTCCGCTTTTTCCATGATCCATTTCAAACTGCCAGGTTCCGTTAAGATTGGTCCAATTGCTCCGCACCCACTGAGGGCGAGGGTATTCCGGGCGGGGTGTCTGTAACATCTTCTCTTTATTCATGTAAAATCACTCCTATTAGTCTTTGATTGAACCGAAGTATACTCATTTTACAAAAAATCAGTGAGATCCATATAAGCGCCGTCATTCTATCCGGCCTCAAGCCCCCAGGGTAACGTTCGGGATTGATAATGATATCGGGAAGCTCGCCGGATGAGATCATCAGAGTAAAGGCATCCGCCTCCTGTCCAACGGACGGTGTAATAAAGTTCACTTTAATACCGGTCAATTGCTCCACTTGCTTTTGCACGGCTTGATTGTTCATGTCCGGAATGCTGGGATTGGCTGACATGCAAACGTTCAGCGTGGCATCTGTTTTATAGGGATAGGCTGAATAATCGTTGGGAATGATCCGAACATATCCATCCCCCCGCTACGAATTTGAAATCCTCCCCAGAACGTTTTTGATCTGAATAGTAATGTTCTGTATTCGAATCAAAGTATAGTTACACAATAATTAGATGTCAACGTTTTCAATTTAATTTATTGTAACAAATTGCATTTGCCATTCCTGATTGTTTTTCTACAAGAAACATAAGAAAACGAAATGAGTAACTGTAAAATAGCTGAAATACCGCTGATTTAATACAATTCACATGAATTCAATGACAGTAGAAGTATTGCTTTATTCCATGAATGACCGCACGCGTTTCCATCAAATTATTTACTTGTTTTGTTTTTAATTACAAAATATTTGTAACTATAGGCACACTTATACACAATTCTCGAGCCTTAGGTTTCACTCTCCCGATGGAAGTTGAAGCGCATGATCATCGCTGAAAGGCACACCAAAATCAGGTGAACCATCGCCGTTCCATTCAAATTTTTGAATGCGCGTTGCCCGTAAACCCGTATCTGCACCCGGTGCAGGAAGAGCATGATATACAATCCAGTCCTCCAGACCATCCGGTGACGTTGTAAAACTGTTGTGCCCTGTGGCATATACATTATTTTCAATACTTTTTCGAAAAACAGGCTGCAAGGATTTGGTCCATCCCGTTATAGAGTAAGGGTCAGACATCCGCATAATATAGATCGCTGACCCATAGTCCGGAAAATGACCATAACCTGCGTACAAAAAATAGAGCACGCTCCCCCTCTTCAACACGGTGCCATCCAGACCGGGGACAGGAGTTTCCAGTGCCCCCTTCCATACCCAGTCACCTTCCATAGGATTTAAACTTTCATTCTCCAGTACGCAAATTCGCCGTGAATCGTCCCCTCCACCATCATTAGCCGTATAATATATGTACCATTTTTCATTCAAAAAATGGATTTCCGGTGCCCACACACAACCGTGATGAAGCCCTGGCGGAATCATAATGAGGTCACCCGCACCCACTTTGACATTCTGCTCAGGCGAACTGTAATACCCTTCTCCATCCAGTATAAGTGTGAGTTCGTCATAAGCATGTGAATGGGACTTGAATAAGCCCTCGCCCTGCTCCAGATGAAACAAGTGAGGTTTGAAACGCTCGATACTCACGATAGATGAGGTACCGTTATTTGGCATATCTCGCATCCTTATCGCCCGCATTCATCGTATACTTTACCTGCATCTTAATATTCTGTTCATGATCTCCGAATTCATTGCCGAACAGATTCATACCGCCCTGATGTCTTGCATCCGGATGGATTCCAATTCGTAATCTTAACTTGTGTTTATCCTCGAGATGAAGATCGGACAGGGACACATCCGAAACTTTCTCTTTGTCCAGCATGGTCTTGTTGTCGTCCACACGCCATTTTTTGAGAATGCCGTACTGTGTGGAACCATCAGACCACCATGCCGGATTCAGTTTGCCACGGCGGTCACCCAAATCTCCGGGACTTGTCCACATCCCGATCTCAGTGCCATTGACCCAAACAGAAATATCCGAAGGCCACTCATTATTATAGGTTGCTACTTCAGAACAGATTTCCATGGACAATTCCAAAGCTTCAATCGTTGCACCTTGCGGAATATCCATCGGAAGCAAATATTCCAGATACCCTTTTGCCAGCCAGATGATCTGAGCATCAATATGCTTGGGATGATAAAAGCTTGCCGGGTCGTCTTCCTTCAGAATCATTTCCTCCGTGCTCGCCATACCACATGTTGGCGCAACCTCACAATCGCTGTAATGCCCTATCGGCATATGAACTTCATAGACATTCGTATCCCGTTGGAGAAAGGAACTCACCCTGTCCAGGGCAATATGAATATCATCATAATTGCGGCTGCAAACCTTCATGGCCCCGCGCGAAGCTGGAAGCATTTCTGTATGTATTAAATGGGCGGCCTCCAGCACTTTAATATGGTTGGCTACCGTCGACACTGGCAGGTTCAACGCCTCGGCGATTTCGATAATGTTTAGCTTGTTTGCATTCAAAAGCTGGAGAATGTCAATCCGGGAACGAGTTGACAAGGCGTGAGTGACACTTACTAGTTTTTCCGGGTCGTTAAAGCTAAGTTCCAGCACGATTCTGCTCTCCTTTGGAAAAGTTAAATTAAAAATAATTTTACTGAATAACAGGAATAAACGCAATGATACCATGTGTAATCCTGGTACCTCAGCTCTCATTTGAGAACATTTTCCACGTAATTTTTCCTGTAACTAAGGCAATGAATAGAGTAATCTGTATTTCTGCATTTTTAGTGAAAGGAAGGTTATACGTGATAAATGAAATCAATAGCTGGATCAGGCATATTGCTTCTAACTATATCTTGATTATTGCGGCAGCTGTTATTTTTTTTGCGATCAAGGCTGTAATTGGATTCTATACCTACAAGCATTACAATAAAAAGTTAGACCATCTGCACCACAAAGTCGATTTGCTCATGAAGGAGCAGCAGCATTTTGCCCGGTCGTTTTCCCCTCCTGACGAAAATAAGCACATGACGCAGAAAGAAGACCACGTCGAGTCATCGGCACCTCCCCTAATGTAATTTTCTCATATCTATTTGTATGGTAACCCGTGAAATCCTTCCCCTACTCTGTCACATAAATAGCTGTTTTGTCATATGTACTATCATATCTAGCTTAAGCATATATTCAGCCAACATTGCTGCAGCTCCTACTTGCGCGAATTTATCCCCTTGACTCTCTGCCACGGTTGAATCAAAGCCAATGGCTTAAACGATATAAAAGCCGCAGATCGGATGCTGTTAGGCATCCAATCTCGGCTTTTTGTATGACAAGTATGATATTCGCCTTTCTCCTAGTGCCCAATCTTCACGGGCAAGTAGGTCAGGGACTGACCTGGAGCCGAGACGGTAAGATGGTTTTCCAATTCAAATGATTCAACCGATTCGATAAAGGGCACCCTTTCTACAAATGCGGTCAAAGCAATACTCAATTCCATTCTCGCCAGTGGAGCACCCAGACAGAAATGTGGACCATTTCCAAAGGTAAGATGTTTTTTGTTATTAGGACGGTGAATATTCAATTCGAACGGATTCTCAAATACGTTCTCATCCATATTCGCCGCACTCATCCATGAGATGACAACATCCCCTTTTTTCAGTTGCACACCCAACAGATCATTATCCTTCTTAACCGTCCGATGCCGCTTGGCATTATGAAATCGATAACGAAGCATCTCTTCCACTGCAAGTGGGACAAGCTCAGGGTTCTCTCTTAATTGAACATACAGGTTGGGGTCATCATAGAGAAAAGAATAAAATGTACTGGATACCATGTGACTGGTTGTTTCAATACCGGCTCCGAGCAAAAGCATTGTGGTCCGAACAACCTCATCATCGGAAAATTTCTCGCCGTCCACATCCACCTTCAGCAGATCCGTAATGATATCGTCACCAGGCTGAGTCCGTTTCTGAACGACAATAGGGTACAGGAACTGGTAATACTCCTGCGCTGCGACCTGCTTTTTCAGTTCCATTTCCTCTGCATTTTCGTTATTTGCAGGTTGAAACAGAATGTCTACCCAGCTTTTGAAGCGATGGCTGTCTGTTAGCGGGATACCCAATAAATCAGCCATAACCATTGACGGCAAAGGTGCTGCGAGAGCTTGTACGATGTCGATCGTTGTATCGAGCTCGATGTCCTCGACCAGTTGAGTTGCAATGTTCCGAATCCGCGGCTCCCAGTTTTCAGGCTGCGCGGTGTAAATGCAGCAGAGAGCAGCGAACGGCTTTTTTGATGGCGCGGGGGATCAATGCTCGAAATATTCATTTTGTCCGGGGGTGTACCTTCCTTGTTTTTGGCACCAACGGATATGGTTGTTCTTGAGCCTTCGGATGAGAAATATTCATGATTGCTTAGTACCTGCTTAACATCGTCATACCTGAACACATTCCAGGTGTCCGTATCCTCATGATAGTAGACAGGTTTCTCCGATAACATTTTCCGAAACCAGTGAATTGGGAAAAACTCCTCCGATCTTGACTGGAAATTGCTTATATCGTGAACACGAATCACTTCTTTGTACATCCAAACACCGCCTCTCGAACTATTTTTCTTTGTCGGCACATGAATTGACAGTTCAGCGCACAACCAATTTTATACCAACCGTATATTATTTGAAATGAAACTTTTGAACTAAATTCAAAATATGTATAATTTAAGGTGTATTTTTATACTACTCGTACATTTAATGTTGAAAATTAAGAAGAAATTTGGTTTACTGCTATGTAGTTCCATATCACTAGGAATGAACATGTCTAAACCGAATACGTGGACCATATGGTTTACTATGGTATGCTTGAACACGAGGTTCATTTTTTTTGCACATGGGTTCGTTCGGGAGGGATACAGTGAATTGGATACGTCCATTGAATAGAGGAGAATCTGTCTTTAAAGTTAAAAATAATCGCATTGTCTACTTTGCAAAATTATCTATTCCACTTAATGCCCTTATCGCAGTTGGAAAAATATTTTTGGGGATCTACTCCCTCTCTTTCTTTTTATGCATTAACGCCTTCTATAATATCGGCATTGCTGTTGCCAAGTATTTCGCAGCAAAAGCACATGAGGACTCGAATCTTGATGATTCCAGCCCGGAGGAAATCCTAAAAAAACAATACGCTGCATACCGATTTATAGGCAATATTGTACTCGCTTCAAGTGTGGTGTACATCATTTATTGCAGTAAGTTATTATTTGTTGCAAGCAGCAGAACACATTATCCTCACTATGTTGCCTTCATTATAGCTGCCGTTACTTTTACCGAAATTGCGGTATCTCTTGGGGGCGCGATTATGGCGAGACGGAATAATGAGCCAGTCATTGAAGCTATCAAGCTGACAAATTTCTCCTCATCCTTGATCTCCCTTTCCTTGACACAAACTGCGATTATGTCATTCACATACAAAGGAGATCCCACCTTTTACAATGGACTGTCAGGTATCATTTTTGGTGCTCTTGCAGCACTCATTGGGCTGTATATGATATTACGAACTCCGGCAGATGAATAGCCATCTTATAATCCGTTGAAAAGACATCCGCGTATAGTTGATCCTGACTATTGTTGGATGTTTTTGGTTATATCAAATCATTGTAAGAATAAGCCCGAATTAAAGAAAACTGTTTGGCAAGAAAATGTGGGGCATAGGGCATGTCATTGCGAAGCCAGGATACAATGGTTCCTATCAGGGCTGAGGAACTGTACCAGATGGCGATCTCCTTATGAATACCCGCTTGTGCAAGAGAGCTTCCTATCTCCAAACTTTCAATCTTGGCCGATACGAGTCTCGTTAACAATTTCAAAAGCCTTTCCGTAAAAATGGGTGTGCGTCTGGAGGCAAGAACAACACGATAGAATTTGGAATGGTCAGCAAAGTGTTCAAGCAATTTAACAAGTACAGGCCAACCATCGTCTTTGGCAGCATCCTCTAACGGAGGAGCATACTCGTCCACGATCCGTTCAATGTGCTCGATCATCTCGTCCGCCATTTTCTCCATCATGTCTGTGATGTCCCGATAATGCAGATAGAAGGTCACACGGTTGATCGTCGCTCGTTCTGCAATCCGATTGACCGACAATTTTTCGATGTCCATTTCCTGCAAAAGATCTACAAAAGCATCACGAATCAACTGCCTCGTACGAAGTATACGAGGGTCTGTAGCAGACTTCTTTTCGTTTTTCATCGCAAAATCCCCTCCTCAAATTTTAAAAATTACAATTTTAAATGATCAGTCGTTTATTTACGAATTAGACTACATATTTTATTTTTCCGTAAAATAAGCAACGAAAATACCCAAAATCGTAAATTGTATTCTTCGGGAATATGTATATAATTCAATAGATACAATGTAAACTATACAACACGTTGTAAATTTAGTCACGTGTGGATTGAAAGGATGGAATGGATTGAGCCAGGCTAGATTAAAAGAAAGAGATGACGTAAAAAAGGGCCCCATACTGTTTGTTATGATTTTGGGTGCATTTCTTGCCACATTGAACCAAACCGTAATGAGTGTGGCAACTCCGGAGCTGATGGGTGATTTTAATATCTCAGCAGCAACAGCCCAATGGTTTACAACAGGTTACATGCTGGTGAATGGTGTACTTATTCCCATCACGGCCTATTTCATGCAACGCTTCTCGACACGGCAATTATTTCAAGCTTCGATGTTTATTTTCCTCATCGGTACGATTATATCTGCCCTTGCGAGCAATTTCGGTACACTGTTGACAGGCCGTATGGTTCAAGCAGCCGGTGCTGGTATTATCATGCCATTGTTAATGCATGTCATTCTAACCTTGTTCACTCCTGAGAAAAGAGGCGCCGCAATGGGCATGGTCGGTTTTGCCATCATTTTCGCTCCGGCGATTGGGCCGACCCTTGCTGGTTATATTCTTGAAAATTACACATGGCAAACGATGTTTTACGGAATGATTCCACTAACCGTTATCGTTATTGGTTTTGCGTTTGTATACCTCAAGAATGTATCGGAACGAGTCAATACCAAATTCGACACACTCAGTGTATTGCTGTCCACGATTGGATTTGGTGCATTACTGTATGGCTTCAGCCGGGCGGGAAGTCTGGGATGGTCAAGTGCAGAAGTCATCATATGCCTTGCAGCAGGAGTTGTTTCTCTTGGACTATTCACATGGAGACAACTTGCATCTGCAAATCCCCTGCTCGATCTGCGGGCCTTCAAGTATAATATGTTCTCTCTGACCACGATCATTAATATCGCGATCACGATGATCATGTATGCTGATATGATGCTGCTTCCGTTATACCTCCAAAATGCACGGGGTTACACTGCATTGGAGTCCGGATTATTGCTGCTTCCAGGAGCGCTTGTCATGGGCTTCCTGATGCCGATTACGGGTAGATTGTTTGACCGTTTTGGCGCAAAATGGCTGGCGATTATCGGGATGGTTATCACAATCGTAACCACTATCGGGTTCATTGATTTGACCGATTCTACCAGCTACACCTACCTGGTATTAATGTCAACAGGTCGCCGAATTGGTATGGCCTTGCTCATGATGCCAATTCAAACGGCAGGTTTGAATCAGCTGCCACCACGACTTGGACCACACGGTACAGCGATATCCAATACCGTTAGACAAGTGGCTGGCGCAGTTGGTACTTCATTACTCGTGAGTGTAATGACCAGTCGTACAATGACACATGCGCAAGATATGGTTGCAACGGGTGCAGCCAACGGATTAACGAAGCAGCAGTTGGGAATGGAGTCCATGATTCAGGGAATTAATGATGCTTACGTTGTCATTATCGGCATTGCTGTTCTCGGATTGTTACTTTCCTTCTTCATTAAACGTACCAAACAGGCAACAGAGGACGATTCCAAACAGCCTGTAAGACAAAAAGTCTCCATGAATACAAATTAAAAATAGCATTTACATGAATTGCATCTTGTATAGTGCTTGGTATCTTATACAAAAAAGCGGCAGTCCGGACCCTATGCTTTACGTCCAATCTGCCGCTTTTTGTGTATTGAATTATGAATAATAGTCTTCTCACATAAGTAAGCTCAACTTCGTTATCGTTTCATTTCGTGCTCCCCATCGGGACACTCCTGATTTGTTCGAGATATGATCTGCAATTCTTGACAATCCTGCCTGCCTCGCCTTGAAGAGAACCCGATTCAAATTCCGTCTGAAATGCCTGTAGAGTTACTTCCAACATGGAAATATTGATCTCTTTCTGTTCGACTAAGCAAAGCAGCCCTTTTGTCAGTTCTTTCGCTTTAATAGACACTTCCGATTGGAGAATGGCATAACTGAATTTCTGAAGACCTGCAATCAGGCTGTTTTTATCCAGCGCAATGTCTTTGGAATCAGGAGCAATCATCGAAAGACTAGGAAAATCGATAATATGCTCCTGTCTTTCCAGCATGGAACGCAGTAAAATTTCAATATAATTCAGCACTTTTGGCACAAGATGACTCCAATCCGGTTGGTCGAGATGGAAATTTCTCCACGTATTTGAGATTTGATGTACCATGCCAAAACAAAAAATAGCTCCTTCAAAAGCAAAGGGTTTTAATTCTTCGCCAAATACCTGTACCAGTCTTTCCGATAACCAATTTAACTGCATGCGAGTCAGATTTGCCACATCACATTTCCCAGAATAAAAGCCTGTCCAGAATAGCTCCACAACACGCTGTTTTTCAGGCAAAATCATCGGCATCATAATCTGATCCACCAGTAAATCAAAATCGGAAGCATAGCTTTGACTCTCCAAATTTTTGCGAATCATCATGTCTTCCTGTACACGTTGCTCCAGAATAGCAAGAATACAATCATCTTTCGAACTAAAGAATTTATAAAATGTTCCTTTGGACACACCCGACTCATCTAGGATCATTTGTATGGAGGTGCTGGTCACTCCATGTTTCTCAAAGAGCACAAGAGCAGAGTCCAATAACATTTGTTTCCGTTTATTCATAAGTTCCCCTGGATGATTTCGGTGGTTCACGTCACGATATCTTGATCATCTAGCGTAAATCCACTGCAAACATCAGATGCTCCTTCCATATCCCCCTGATTTTAATATTCTGGCGATCCATCTCCTGGAAGCCCGCCTTAAGCAGCACTCGGATCGATCCGGCATTGTTGGGCAGCGCACCTGCCTCCACGCGTTTTATTCCCGCATCATTCACGGCAAAATTCAGTGCTAATCCAAGGGCTTCACTCATGTAGCCCTTGCCATTGTGCGCCTGGTCGAGCACATAACCTACGATCCATTTTTGGGCGGAATCCAGTTCAAGCTCGAACAGAGAGATCTCCCCAATGAGCTCATTTGCCGTGTTCAGGAAGATTCCGAAAGAATAACGCTTCCCTTCTTCCCTGGCCTTGTTCCAACCTTCAAGCAGGGTGACCTGACCCTCCAGCGTATAGAATGTCTCCGATCGTTCACTTGCCGAAATCTCTTCAAAAACAGCCCGATTGCGGAGCTGTACATCCAGCACTGATGCCGCGTCCTCCATGTTCAAAAATCGTAAATAGATGCGTTCTCCACGATTGTTCATCTGTATGTTCATCCTTGTCTCTGGTTGTAGTCTATTTCATCATTAGAAGTACGAGAGTTTCCGTTTATACGCCATATCCCAGAACAGATATTCAAATTCAACGCTTCTTCTGAATATGTCCTCAATGGCTTCCAGTTCCTGCTCGGTTTTATGTTCACATAATGCATCCAGTGTATCATAGAACCATTCGAATGAGTCGCGGAATTCATCACTTGCATAATTTTCGATCCAAGTCTGATAGAAATTACCCTCTAATGAATCCCGATATTGTTCTTTTAATCTTGTGGCATAGTCGTAATACGTCCACGCACAAGGGAAAATGACGGCGATGATTTCGGCAACCCCGCCTGTTTGAGCAACACTCATCATATTTGACGTATATGCCTTGTTGAAAAGAGATGGTTTGACAGTATGATGTTCATCCAGCGTTATCCCAAATTCATTCATGTAATTCCGATGCAAATCCATTTCTTCGTACAGAATAGCGTGTTGAATAACCGTAAAATTCGTCATCAGTTTTTCATCCGCAGCCTTCACTGCACCCATCGCAAAAATCTTCGCATATTCAATCAGATATGTATAGTCCTGGAGTAGATAAAACTTAAACGCTTCCTGATCCAGTGTGCCTTTCCCCATCTCGTGTAAAAAAGGATGATTGTATCCATCTTCCCATACGGTTATGGACTTGTCTTTTAACGTTCTTGAAAATGACATGATCAGTTCTCCTTTGTCCAAATCATATTGTCCCATCTGCAATCCCGCTATTGCTTCCTGTTATGAAATATACACACCAAAAAGCCCTTGTCCTAATTTCGGCAAGGGCAAAAAATAACATGAGTACATGTCATTTGCTCCCTACGTCAGTATTAACTAACAGGTTCAAAGGGTCAGGTTTTAACCTTCTCAACTGCGAACAGTCCCCCTGCAAATTGCTCAGGCTTATTACAACATGTGTATCTCCAAATGTCAAACTATTCCTATTAATCTTCGAGTTTGCCTAATTCCTCTTGCAAGCTCTTCAGACGGGTGCGAATGGTTTCAATCCTATTCTGCACTTCACTTAACTGGTTCAAATCCCTTTCGTATGCCTGTTGCTCTTCCTTGGCTTTTGCCAATTCATCCTCTGCAACGCCAATCTGGTGCTCCAGATATATGATATCTGAAGAGCTGCCGTGAGTTAAACGCTGTGAATATGTCATGGTTCACCTCATTTCTGGTCTTCCATTGCTTTTCCTATATTATATGGCTGAATATCGATATCCAAATCCATACCCAGAGCCAATTTGGCCAGTTGACTTCCTATAAAGGGCCCCATCGTCAGACCTGATGCTCCAAGCCCGTTGGCTGTGATCAAGCCATCCCAACCAGGAACAGCACCCATTACCGGAAGAAAACCCGGTGTGAACGGACGGAAGCCTACTCTCACTTCCTGAAACGTGCTATCAGCTAAACCAGGAGCCAGTTCCAATCCTTTATTCAATATTTCCTGCATTCCGCCTGCGGTTACTCTTGTATCATAGCCTTCAATATCATTTTCGTGAGTCGCCCCAATCACAATCTTCTGTTGATCAAAGGCTAACAAATATTGATCCGAAGGAGGCATGACCACAGGCCATTTCTCAGTATCTTCTCGATCGTGAACCTGCAAATGCATAATTTGCGCCTTCTGATAATGAACCTTAAAATCAATGCCCAAGGGCTTGAATAGTTCATTGGCCCAAGCGCCGGCACACACAATAACCTCGTCAGCCGATATGACTTTCCCGTCAACAACTACTCCAGTTACCCGATTCGACTCATGTTGAAGTGTCGCGTCCCCATCAATCAGGACCGCTCCATTTCGCTGTGCCGATCGGATCAAGGCATCGCGCAGCGCACGGCCATCGATACGCGCAGCACCGCTGATGTATACGGATTGAAAAGTTTCCTCTAGTAGAGGAAAACGCTGATGGGTTTCTTTTGCATCCAACAGGGTAATATCACCAATCTCCGGTGCATCTTCTTTACGAAGATGTGCCCGTTCCTGCATCTTGTTGAGTTTCTCCACATCGGTATGAATACTAAGCGCACCCACTTGAGCGTAACCCGTTTCCGTTTCCCCTTCACTCTTAAGTTCTTCAATCAACCCGGGATAGAAACGTGCACCTGCCTTGGCAAGCTGATACCAATCCTGATTGCGGCGTTGGGATAACCAGGGACAGATAATCCCGGCAGCGGCATCCGTAGCCTGCCCTCGATCTTTCCGATCTATAATAAGGACCTCTGCACCCCATTTTGCTAATTGATAGGCTGTTGATGCCCCAAGAATTCCTGATCCTATGACGATGACTTTCTTCATGATTGCATTCCTTTCCTAAATCAATGTATCCATTATAGCCTATACTGTTCGACATGATAATGGCAAGGCATCGGCATGGTGATACATATTCCTAAAAGGTTTTCGGTAAAAGCTCATCGGATTGAAAACATTATTTAAATTACTGTTATTTATGTAATATAATTCAAATCAAGTTTCTTTTAACGCAGTATCCGCGCCATTTACGCACACGACCTTTAACGAAATGAGGAATAACACAACGATGCCGAAACGTAGTATGGGGAATTCGCTGGATACCGATATGCCACTTATGATTACAGGCCAAAACCAGCTGACCGTAGATGAATTGATCCATTGGAGCGACCATTCACGGGATTACGGTCCGAAGCAGCGAATCGGTGAACAGATTCAGAATGTTATAGTCCTGGTTGACTGGCACAATAATGGTGTAAAGCATGGAATCCCTCCTGTTGGATATGATGGAATGCGTGCAAAAGCGGCTTGAAACGGTATTGGGTTCAGTGCAGATTATCAACCTCCTTGTCGCAAATTCACTGTCTTAATTTGGTAATGATTTGAATCTACTAGAAATTTATATCATTTTTTTGTAAGTTTAAAATCTTAAATTATGAACACTGTTAATTTTTGAATATGTATCCCTAAGATCCATTTAATGCTTTAGAGCATTTTCGTTAGCTATCCACGCAAAAAAACACGCCCAGAGCCACTCCGTATCCATTGACACGGTTGACTACCAGACGTGCTTCAAATATAACAATACATCATTCCATATATTTAGCGGCTACGATCTGGCCTTGAAGCCATGATAGAACGTATCCACAACCAGAGAAGCTGCCGATTTACGAGCAATATCACCACTTACTACCTGCTGCCAAGTCAGAAACAAGATAGAATACAGCACATCTACAATCCAGTTTTTATTGACATCCGGACGAAAATAATTCTTTTGCTGCAACAAGCTGACCGCATGCAGTATCGGCTCTCTTAGCTTCGAATCTGCTCCTTCGATCTCAGGGTTGTAGTGAATAGCTGCATCATGGGTAAGGAAAAATATTTTATCTCCTAACGGAATGAGCACTTCAATCAGTTCCGGAATATACGTTTCACAGTTTTCCTCATCCAGATGAATGTTTTGCATGGCCTCACTTACAACCTCAATCGCACGCAAGCCCAGATAAACCATTAATTGTTCGCGACTCTCCACATAACGATGCAGGGTCGCAATGCCGATTTTTGCAGACTCTGCGATGTCATTCATGGATGCATTGGGCTTTTCAATTAGCAGTTTGGTTGCTTCGTCCAGAATGGAGTTAAGTCTCGTTTGCTTCATCGATGTCAGTTCTTTTTTCAACGGGTTTACACCTCTTGGGGAGTTTATTCTATATATTGATTCAATAATCCATCATTTGAGTGGGATATGACTATAAAATTATAGCATAGTTCCTCGCCATACCAATATCTGAACGTGACAAACATCCTCAAATATGGCTGATGTAAATGGAAAACTTAAAAGCCGCCTTTCGGCGGCTTTTAGTATCTATAACATTCCCCGTTGCTTATAGCTCGATAATTCTCGTTGCAATATTTGCGCAAAATTCACTGTCATGCTCTACAAACAGAAGGGTCGGGGAATACTCCAACAGCAACTCTTCAATTTGCATACGTGAGATGACATCCACAAAATTGAGAGGTTCATCCCAAACGTGCAAATGAGCTTTCTCACTGAGACTTTTGGCAATTAGCACTTTCTTTTTTTGGCCTGCGCTATACGTTGAGATATCCTTCTCCAACTGCAATCTGGAAAAATCCAGCTTTCTTAATATGGATTTAAACAGGCTTTCATCAATACTCTGAGCGGCTGCAAAGTCAGATAAATGGCCTCCGAGATCAGACGTGTCCTGTGACACATACGAGATTTTAAGCTGGTGATCCTTCCGAAAAAGGCCTGTATAAGGGATATTCTCACCACAAATCAGTTTAAGGATGCTTGATTTTCCAGATCCATTTTGACCATAAAGGGCGATACGATCCCCTTTTTCAACCGTGAAACTCACGTCCTTACAAACGACATTGGAATCATAGGCAATGGATACATGTTCCAATTCGACGAGTTCCTTCTTGTGATAATCCAGTTGATGAATCTGCAGGCGTTCTGCATTTTCAATATTTTTGAGCAATTTGGACTTTTCCTGAATGGCGGATTGCTGCCTCTGCTCGATATTTTTGGAACGTTTCATCATTTTGGCAGCCTTATGTCCGATATATCCTTTATCCACCTTGGAACCGGAATTTCTCGTCCCATTTTTGGTTCTTTCGACTTCATGCGACCATCCACCCGTCCGTTTGGCGGAGTCGGATAAACGTTTGATATCCTTTATTAATTTCTCATTACTGGCAAGCTCAAATTGATCTTGTCTCTGTTTATTTTCCCACCACGCGGAAAAATTCCCTTTCTGAATCTCGATGTTGTTTTTATTGATGGACAGGATATGATCCACGCTGTTATCCAGAAAGGATCGATCATGGGATACCAAGATAAATCCACTTTTACTGCGCAGATAATTACTTACAAGTTTTCTCGCATGAATGTCGAGATGATTGGTAGGTTCATCAATGAGCAAAAATCGATTATCCTTCAGGAACAAGGCAGCCAGCATCACCTTCGTTTGCTCTCCGTTGGATAAGGAATCGAAAGGTCGATACAGAATATCTTCCGACACTTTTAACAGGTTAAGCTCACGCACAAGCTGCCAGTGCAGATACTCAGGATAGATCTCTTCAATGACATCGAGGGTCATCGCTCCTTTGTTCTCAACCTGAAACGGAAAGTACTCAAAGCTGACATTTGCAGAAATAGTTCCACTGTATTCATACTTACCGAGCAACAGATTGAGGAATGTCGTTTTGCCTCTTCCATTCCTTCCGGTAAAGCCTAATTTCCAATCGGAGTCCAGCTGAAAACTCACATTTTCAAATATATTATCGTAACTGCCATCATAGGCAAAGGTTAGGTTGGTAACGTTGATTAAAGACATTAAGGATCATCCTTTTTATGTGAAATATAAAAGTTAAGCGGGCGGAGTATTTACCCACGACATGGTCCCTCACTTTATATTTGAACATAATCAGAATTTCAATCCACTCTTGAGATAAAAGACACACTTTCCCTGTCAGAGTTATGAGAATATATCCTCAAATGAAAAAAACGCAAAAAAGCCCAATTCACCCGGTGCTTTTTTTGCGTTACATCAACCTGACTATACGATGACGAAACCTGGCGTCCTGGAGCTTAACGCCAAGATGATCTATGCATAGGAGGATAAAGTGCCGGATTCTGATTAGTTATGTTGTGAACCATGTCAATGTCCATGTTCGCTGACAGGTTCACAACAACATCTACAACCTCTAACTCAGTCATCGCTCTATCCCCCTTTAAAGGCTCAACAATTTAATACCAGAAACTTAACATGGAATGCGTGCTTAGGTCAAGGCGACCTGCTCTGCATTCATTGAGTTATCAAACGCTGCATACAGCGGTTTGTAAACCGGATGCCACATAGCAGCTTTGACTGCCTCTTCCACGTCCTTGAGCTCCACACGCGCTACGCCATCTTCGACTGCCGCTTTGGCGACTGCGACTGCAACTTTGTACGAAACAGCTTGCAGCTCTTTTACTCGTGGCAGAAGTGGAGCACCCGGTGCAGAGGAATCTACCGAATTAGCTACGGCCACTGCTGCTGCGGTGAACATGTTTTTGGTGAATTTCGATGCTTTTGCAA
The DNA here is from genome assembly GCF_052244825.1 of Paenibacillus sp. 1A_MP2. NCBI lineage: Bacteria > Bacillati > Bacillota > Bacilli > Caryophanales > Paenibacillaceae > Paenibacillus > Paenibacillus sp. 1A_MP2. The sequence continues at coordinate 4,198,750 of NZ_JBQQCS010000001.1, forward strand.
CGATAGCGCCAAGTCCCAATCCTGGAAAAACAAAAGCATTATTGGATTGACCGATTTCATATAAAGTGTCATTAAACATGACTGGTTCAAATGGACTGCCTGTTGCAATTAACGCTTTACCATCCGTCCATTCAATCAGACTTCTTGGTGCTGCTTCGGCAAGGGATGTCGGGTTGGACATCGGCATAATGATTGGACGTTCCACATGTTTCGCCATTTCTTTGATAACTTGTTCATTAAAGGCACCAGTCACACCGGAAGTCCCAATCAGGATTGTTGGTTGGATCTGTTTCACAACTTCCAGCAAACTAACCTGTCCCTGCTCATTCAATGCCCAATCTTTCACTTCCGTTGCTTCACGTACATAAGGTTTCTGGAATTCGAATAGACCTTCCGTCTCATCTGTAAGAATTCCACGGTAATCGAAGGCCCAGAACCGACTTTCCGCTTCCTCCTGCTCAAGACCTTCTTCCATCATGGCATCACGAATCTGATCCGCATTGCCAATACCAGCAGCCCCTGGTCCAAATACAAGAACACGATGCTCTCGAAGAGGTACACCCGTCACCTGAACTCCAGACATGATAGCTGCAAGCGTGACAGCGCCCGTTCCCTGTATGTCATCATTAAACGTAAGGAGCTCTTCCCGTATTTCTTAATAATATTTCTGGCATTCACGCTGCCCAGATCTTCCCAGTGAAGCAGGATATCCGGGAACCACTTTGTTGTTTCTTTCACAAACGCCTCGATAAATTGATCATATTTTGCCCCGCGAATACGTTCATGACGATTGCCCACATACAATGGATCATTCAGCAATTTGGGATTATTGGTTCCAACGTCCAGTACAACTGGCAGTACACGGCTTGGATCAATGCCCACGGCTGCGGTGTATACGGCCAGTTTGCCAATAGCAATATTGATGCCTCCAACACCCCAGTCTCCAATCCCGAGGATGCTTTCCGAGTCGGTCACCACGATCAGATCCACATCTCCTGCATGCAGGCCACTGTTGCGGAAGGCTTCTTCCAGCCCATCCATATCATTAATGGACAGATATATACCGCCTGGTCTGTGATACTGATTGCTATACTCCTGAATGGCTTGCCCAACCGTAGGTGTATACACAATCGGCAGCATTTCACTAAGATGCTCCTTCATTAAACGGTAGAATAGTACAATATTTCGGTTAAACAGATCACTAAGCATAATGCTTTTGCGCAAATTATCCGATTCATTTTGCAATTGCTGATATACGCGGCTCACTTGTTCTTCAATATTTAAAACCATCGGCGGCAAAATGCCGTTCAGGTTAAGCTCTCTCTCTCTTCTTCGGTAAAAGCAGTACCCTTGTTCAACATCGGATTGGACAGAACATCCTTGCCTTTCAAAGAGGTTTTTAAATTTCCATTGGAATCCACAAAAAATGAGTTCATTTACTAATTGCCTTCTTTCATGACGTCTCTTCGCTGTCTTTTTAATATATTTTTATCACTTGATAACTTTTAGTTAGTTAAAGATCTTCCGATGACAATTATAAGGTATTTTTTATGGCATGTAAACGAACTCATGAAACTTTCATGAATGAAATTCAATTTCTCCTTGATAAATAAAATTTATCACTTTGCTTTTTTTCAACAAATTCATTTTATGGAAAAGTTCATTTCGAACACAAAAAAAGCCACGAATCTTCGTGGCTTTAGTCAATTTCCCGCTGGGTCAATTCAGCTTAATACTATTTCATATGAGATTTAATTAATCAGTATAGGTATCCTAAAAAATCGAGTTCTCCCTCACTCCAAGCCCTGGTTCCAACTTCTCTAATCATTAATCCCTCAACCTTCTGAACCCCAACTCCAATTGTAGTTAAGCTTTCATGGTCAATTTTTAACCATTTACATGTGTTGCTTACAGCTTTGAATCCATTTTTACGATACAAGTTCATATTATCAGCAAATAAAAGTACAAAATCAATATTTCCCTTAGTCAACTTTTCCACTTCACCAAGCAACAAAGAAGCGATCCCTTGGGAGCGATGTGTGATAGAGACACACAAGTCGATTATCCCTAATACTCTTACTGCTTCTCCGTTTAAATTCATCATCCTGTAGTCTAATGCTACATGTCCTACCAGTTGATTATCAGAGTTGAATGCCAATAATCTGCACTGTGGGATTTGCTTAAAAAACAATCTGTCTTTGGGATAGACCTCTGAAAAACTCGCAATAAGCAATTCTTGAAGATGTGTTATCCATTCTTCTTTCATCTCCATATCATAAGCTTTAATTATTTTCAAATAAATTCCCCCTAATCCACTTCAGACTTTTTCTCTATTTGAGCTCAGTTAACTTAGTGAAGATGAACTTACGGAATATAGGCATCCTCTACCTCAACTTTTGGTTCATTTCCGTCAACTATGTATCTTACGTTAATGACATTTCCTTTCTGGAAATGGGCGATATGTGTAACCGGAATAAAGGTCTCTACAGTTGCGGGAAAGGTACTGCCATCCACTTGGGCTACGGTCAGATCCATTCGCACTCCCGGTCTTCCATCCATACTGGATGAAGTCTGTATGATGTTATGAATAATCGCTTCTGCCGGAGTCCCATCCATTAAAATGTTTTTTCGAAGTTGTTGTTTCTTTTTAGCGCTGTGCACAAGTTTAAATACGGTAATCAAAATGATTGCACCCGTTAGAACTCCAAAACTAATGACTGCAATCACAGTAATCAATGTAGTTGACATGATAGCCTCCTTTTAATTGAAAGTTAAGTTTACTACTTCTTTTCTTTATCTGTCTATTCCTGCAACATCTGCTTACACAGGGCTCCTTCAAGCCAAAAAAGCCACCATGTTTGGCGGCCTCCTGCAGGTTATGAAGTTTATGGACTTCAACCATACTGGCATAATCTATTCGCATAATAAGTTAATCTTAATCTACTTTTGCACCATATGACCTTACAAACAGAACCGCTTGTTCCCGATCCAAACGTGCACCTTTGATATCCAATGATTTCAAATCGATTCCTTCCAGGTTGGCTCCTCTAAGATCCGCCCCTTGCAGTTTCGCTCTGCTCAAAACCACTCTTGTCAGGTCACAGTCTCTCAGATCCGCTTTGGTAAAATCCGTATCCGTAAAATCAGCTTCAAAGAAACGAATTCCTCGCAAGTCCTGTTTACCTAATCGGGTATGTCTCAGATTCGTATAAGACCAATCGCCCCGACTCAGGGTAATGCCATCCATTTGCGCACCAGAGAAGTCCGACCCCGTCATCTTGCATGAGCTGAATTTGGAAGCAAACAGATTAGCACCACCGAAGGAACAATTTTCAAAAGCCGATTCTGTATGAATGGAACCATTCATGGAAGCTCCCTTAAAGTCACATTCAATAAAACGGCAGTTGCTTGTTTCGATTTCTTCCATTGAAGCATTCATAAAGGTACACTGTTTAAAAACACAGCTTATGAGTTCTCCATACCGCAAGTCACGTCCTTCAAAATGTACCCCTTCATATTCCTGATCCTTATATTGAAACATCACGTACACCCCATCTTGTATGATTATCATGTGTTCACCATAAAAAGAGCTTTTTATAATATACCATACGGCTGTCAAGTACCGCTTAAACACCTGCAAAAGTCAAGGTTCTTATTTTTTAAAGACCTGTAACTAGCATAATAGGCCCGATGTCTTGTAACTATTTCTCTTGACCTTGGAGTTTACTCCAATGTTATGATTTTATCGGAAAGGAGGTTAATATGAAAATTACGGATTTTGCTAGCAAATATCAAATTCAAACGGATACAATTCGTTATTATGAGAAAGAGAACTTATTGAATCCGTTAAGGCGAGAAAATGGGTATCGGGAGTATGATGAAGTATGTGAAAAACAGCTACAGCTAATTATCGTATTAAAACAATTAGGTTTTACAATAAAAGAGATGCAACAATTACTTATATTACGAGACCAATCCATATCAACAGAATGTAACGATGCAACAGTATGGTTATTGAATCAAAAAATAACGAAACTTGAAGAAAAAATTCAGTTTTACCAACAGGCATTACAAGTCGTGCAAACCATTAAAGAGCTTGCAAGTGAAGCGGTATATTCAGAGAATAAAGAAGTTATCGAAAAATTGTTACTTAGTTTATTCCAAAAGGATTCATAAGGAGAGAGATATGGTGACGAATAAACAAATCGTTCATGTGGAATATATATTAGCCGTTATACTTTCTTTTTTTATTTACATGCAGCTACACTTTCCAATTTGGTTGTTTTTTGTGCTTTTATTCGTTCCTGATCTTACAATGCTTGGTTACGCAATGAATAAGAAAATAGGTGCGATGGTTTATAATTTCGGACACACATTTATTTTTCCTCTGCTTTTAGCATTAAGTTACTTATATTTTTCAAACGATTATCTGCTTTTAGGGTCGATCATCTGGATAGCTCATATATGTTTGGATAGAGCAATAGGTGCCGGATTGAAATATCAAGATTCTGCATTTACTAGTACACATATACAAAGGCTTTAAAATTGCGGCTGCACTCATTGTACCGATAATTGAAATTGGAAGGCAGCCCTTGTGAAAAGTTGAGGAATATCTTTCTTAAATGATGATTAAACGAGAAGAATGAAGGCGCTAATTGGGCGTCTTCTTTTTCGCGCTAGGAAGGCTTCGGACGTGAAGTGGTTTCTGCTCTTCTATAGCCTGACCCGTTTTCCAAGCAAAAAAGAAGACGCATCTGCACTGGACAGACACATCTTCTAATCTGGATTAATTCCTCTAGAATTCCTTATCCGCAAATAACCTGAAATCGTCCGTAATCGCTAACCTTTTGCTTCCTTCCAAATAAAATTGATCATCTGCTCTCCAGGTATGACTTTGTTTGTTTTGTCTCCGGTGATACACATAGTTAAACGGTGACGTAGCATAGGTTTTGAATCCTCTTTTTCTGCATTGCCTCAAAAAGGTTACATCTTCTCCAATGGAACGGTCCGTGAACCGGACCTTCTTTAAAATCTCCCTTTTGAACAGAAGTGTACCGCCTTGTATAAATTCCACATGTTTGTTCTTTTCTTTGGGTGATCTGACCAGCAGCGTTTTTGAAGCGCCCAAGTAAACCAGGCACGAATGTTTGCCCACGATGTCGCTTTTCGTTCGTTTTAGTCCATTCACTTGTTCTTTCAAATAATAAGGCGAGTAGTAGTCATCATCATCAAATTTGGCAATCAACGGAAATCGGGCACGGGTAATCCCCGCATTCAGACTTTGTCCGAGCGAGATTCTTTCTGGAACTTGATATACGGTAACATCCGCATGTTTTCGAACCCGGTTTCGATATAATTGCAGATTCATGCTGTCATGATTCAGAATAATGATAAGCTCTTTTACTTTATAACGCTGCCGATTGAAATTTTGCAGAATATTGTCAAAAAATTGTACCCGATTGGTACATACAATGATGGAAACACCGTTCTCCGTTCTGTTTTTAGCCATGACCTATGCTCTCCTCCACATATATGTTTCTTCATCATACGTACAGAAGTAAGGCATGGTCTGGACAAAGTGATAGCGTATAAAAGACCAAAAAACCTTTATCCTCCAATGAGGACAAAGGATTCTGAAATTCATTCTATGCTTGATTGGATTCGTTCATATATACGGCTTTACCTGTACGAGCGGACTCATAGAGTGCCTCCAGGATTTGCGAAACCACCAAAGCCTGTTTAGGTGTTACTACCGGCTCCAGATCTTTATCAATCGCTTCAATCCACTTTCTCATCTCTATATCCGGTGCACTTTCACTCTTTCCATCATAGAAAGCAACCCCGCCTGCACTCAACTCAATTTCGTTAGTGTACAAACGGCTGAATTTCTCGCCATTGATGCGCAGGCCATTCTTCATATCCGCGCCTGCTTCGCTTCCGCTCAAGCTGCATTTTGCTTCATCCACATCCAGTGAATTGAGCGCCCAGCTGGATTCCAGCATGATTGTGGCACCATTCTCCATTACGATCATACCGAAAGCGGAATCTTCAACTGAGAATTTTTCCGGGTCCCATGGGCCCCAGGCATTCGCTGCATTTTCTCTTTGTGAAAGCTCGTGATACGTTGTACCCAGAACCACCTTCGGTTGATAGTTATCCATCATCCACAGCGTCAGATCGAGTGCGTGTGTACCGATGTCGATCAATGGTCCGCCACCTTGTTTCTCCTCATCAAGGAAAACACCCCAAGTTGGTACCGCTCTTCTTCTGATCGCATGTGCTTTGGCAAAGTAAATCGAACCCAGTTCGCCAGCTTCACACAGCTGCTTCAGATACAAGCTGTCTTCTCTGAAACGGTTATTGTATCCGATGGTCAGTTTTTTACCCGTACGCTCGGCTGCTTCAAGCATTTTTGCGCTTCAGCAGATGTCTTGGCCATCGGCTTTTCGCACATTACATGTTTTCCGGATTCCAGCGCGGCAATTGAAATCTCAGCATGGGAGATATTCGGCGTAAGAACATGAACAATATCAATCGTTTTATCCTGAAGAAGCTCCTGATAATCCGTGTATACCTTTGCTTCGGAACTGCCATACTTTTCTTTGGCTTCATCTGCACGTTCCTGAACGATATCGCAAAAAGCAACCAGTTCTACATGTTCAAGCTTGCTCAGACTTGGCAGATGCTTGCCGTTTGCAATCCCGCCACAGCCAATAATCCCTACACGATACGTTTTACTCATATCCAATCACCCTCACTTTTGGTTTGGTTGTTTCATTTTGCGGAAAGCCGATGGGGTCATCCCCAGACGCTTGCGAAAAACAGCATGCAAATAATTGGCATTGGTAAACCCTGAAGCCAGGGCAATTTGTTCAATGGAAACATGACTTTCTTCCAGATTGCGGCACACCGCGCGCAGGCGAATATCCTCCAACACACGGCTGAAAGGCATTTCTGGCTGTACCTGATAAAAGATTCGCTGCAATTGTCTGCTGCTGATATGCAGCTTCTCCGCTACATTCTCCAGTGTTACTGCGGAGGGATGATTCGCCTCCATATACTGAATGGCATAATCATACCTGTACACAGACATGTCTCGAACTGGGGCCTCCGCCCGATTTCCCCCGATATCGTAGGCTCGGACGGTCTTGAGCAGAATACTAATTACCTGCTGCTTAATGGACGTGTAATAACCGATCAGTTTACGGTCACAAGCCTCATATGCTTCCAGGAAACAGTTCATGGCGCGATGATAGTCATGTACCGGAGCAAGAGGAAGCGTTCTAAGCTTTTCAATCGTTTCCTCTGATTCGGCTGCCTCCCATGGATCTACACCCTCTCTGGGATGTTCGATGATATCCACATGAAGACATAATTCATCCATAGCCTCCTGGGAATCCGCCTCCTGATAATGAACAAGACCCGGACCCGTTAAGTACAGCATGCCTTCAGAGAGCGGATGCATCTTATCCCCAGAATGACTTTTCCTTTCCCTCTCGGGATAAAATGGAGTTCGAATTCCGCATGATTATGAAAATCAACGATTCTGCCTGCCGGAAAAGAAGTCAGATGAAATCGCAGAACCCGTATCTCGTAGTGTCCCCACAGGATCGAGACATCCAGTCTTTCCAGGATATCCTGTCGCTCAAGCATTTTCTCAAAAGGATATCGGCTCAATGCAGCACCTCCCAATATCCTATCCCTGTAAATCCTTTAAGGAGATTTTACGCCCTTCCTTCGCAGAAAGGTTGGCCGCCTCCATCAGGCGAGTTAACTGAGTAGCCGTCTGCAAATTCTCGCTAGCAATTGTATCGTTTTGAATATGGGATACCCACTGGCTGAATGCGCTTTCTCTTCTGTCCAGCAAAGGAATCTCCGTCCATTCTTTCTGTTGCTCCGAACCGACATTCGTGCGAATCAGCAGCTTCTCCTCCGGTGTTCCGTATAACAGCGTGCCCTCCGTACCATGAACCTCTATCGCAAATGGAGAATGACTGTTCACAAACCCAGCCTCAACCACACCGATCGCTCCGGAATCCGTAAATAAGGTGGCAACCGCGTTATCTTCCACTTCTTTTCCGGTTACATATCCGAAATTAGCATTAACCCCTGTCACTTCTTGACCCAGGAACAGATTCGTCAGATACATCGGATGACAACCTAGGTCAATCAATGCACCGCCCTGGCAATCTTCCAGATGATAAAAGTGCTCAGGCAGCCAGTTGGCAATAGCTCCGTTATGCGATAAACGCACACGAACATAAGTCACTTTACCAAGTAATCCTTGGTTCAGTACATCTTGAATCGTTAATGTATATCCATCGTTCAAACGAGGTAATGAAACCGTCATTTTCACTCCGTTATCCTGTACATCAGAAATGATTGTATTAACTTCCTTCAAGGTTGAAGCGATAACTTTCTCTGTAAAAATGTGTTTGCCCGCTTTCGCTGCAGCAGTGATCACATCTTCATGAAGTCGTGTCGGTGCATCCACAATGACGGCATCGATGTTGTCCTGTGCCAGCATCTCTTCAAGTGAAGCATAGAATGGCACGTTCAGACGTTCGGCTGCTTCCTGTCCGCGCTCGGCATCTTCATCCCACACAGCAGCCATCACTGTATCTTCATGCTCCTGAGCCTGTTTAATATAATCCCAGGCATGTACGTGCCATAAGCTTACTTTACCTATTCGAATGGTCACTATGATTAACCTCCATACTATATGATATTCTGACATCTAACTATAAATTAACACAGACCTGATCTAATTTTAATAGGAACTTACGACAATAACTATATAAAATTACGACATCATTCAGATAAGTACTCACTTATAAATAAGCAAAAAGCTTTCTGCCACGGGATTGTGGCTGAGAAAGCTTTTTGCAAATAATAAATTGTTAATTGCCTGTTTCCGCAAACGTTTTAATTCGAAGTCCGATTTGGTCACGAACCTGTTGGAAGACAGCCCATTTCTCCTCATCCGTACCTGTTGCTTTGGCAGGATCATCGAACCCCCAGTGCTCCCGTTTAACTTGTGGAGGTGTTATTGGACATTTATCTGCTGCATCACCACACAATGTAACTACCAGATCTGCATTGTTTAGCCGTTCGGAATCAATGATATCGGATGTCTGACTGGAGATATCCATGCCTAATTCCTTCATAGCTTCAACCGCTTTGGGATTCAAACCGTGAGCTTCGATTCCTGCGCTATAAATGTTCCAATCCTCACTCAGGTATTTCTTGGCCCAGCCTTCGGCCATTTGGCTTCGGCAGGAATTGCCTGTACATAGAAAATAAAGTGTTTTTTTGCTCATGCCATCGTCTCCTCGCTATTTTGAATTACAGAATGCTTAACCACAAATACAAGCCTATTAATGTAATTAGCAACGTTGGAACCGTAATAATAATACCTATTCTGAAATAAGTGCCCCAAGAAATCCTGACGCCTTTGGTGCTGAGAACGTGAAGCCAAAGTAATGTTGCCAAGGAACCGATCGGTGTGATTTTGGGACCCAGATCCGAGCCAATGATATTGGCATAAATGAGCGCTTCCCGTATGCTTCCTGTAGCTGTCGTTGCTTCAATGGCAAGCGAATTGATCAAGACGGTAGGCATATTGTTCATCAGTGATGAAATGAACGCAGCAATAAAGCCCATGCCAATGGTTGCAACCAACAACCCTTGATCGGCCAAAGCCTGAATGGCGGCAGCCAGCAGATCCGTCAATCCCGCGTTTCGCAGACCATACACCACCACATACATGCCGATGGAGAAAAATACGATGGCCCAAGGAGCCTCCTTAAGAATCGATTTCGTCGGCACAGCAGAGCTGCGGGAAGCCATAACCAAGAAGAAAATAGCGGCCACACCTGCTACAAGGGAGACAGGAACGCCTATAAATTCACTACAGAAGTAACCGGTGAGCAGGATTCCGAGAACAATCCATGACAACCCAAACATCTTCTTATCCTTAATGGCTGTAGCTGGAGGTTTCAATTGACGGCTATCAAACCGTTTGGGAATGCTCTTTCTGAAAAAGAGATATAGAACTCCTATGCTTGCAGCTAATGAGAACAGATTTGGTATGAACATTCTTCCTGCATACTGCATAAACGTAATACCGAAGAAATCGGCTGACACGATGTTGACCAGGTTGCTTACAACGAGTGGCAATGACGTCGTATCGGCGATAAATCCGCTAGCTATAATGAAGGGAAATACTTTTTTCTCATCAAAGTTTAGTGCACGTACCATAGCCAGTACTATCGGTGTCAGTATTAGGGCGCCTCCGTCATTGGCAAAGAAAGCGGAAACTATTGCTCCTAGGATCGAGACGTAAACAAACATCCGAACCCCTCTGCCATAAGCCGCCTTGGCCATATGTAAGGCAGCCCATTCAAAAAAGCCAATGCGGTCCAAAATAAGTGAAATTAGGATGATAGCCACAAAGGCAAGCGTTGCATTCCATACAATCTGGGTAACATCCCATACATCCTGAAGATGAACAACACCTAAAAGTAAAGCCAGAATGGCTCCCCCGCATGCTGACCATCCAATAGAAAGGTTTTTGGGCTGCCAGATAACGAGGATCAGTGTGATCAAAAAAATGATGCTTGCCAACGCTGCCGTGAACAAACATTTCACCTCCTTTCCGTTAATACTCTGTCTTTAACATAGTTATATAATGATATACTTATATGTAAATCAAAAAAAAGTTAATTACACTTGGACGATACCCTTTCCTTGTTTAACGACTTCAGGATAGCCGCTGTATCCGGCATGCATTCCAATGCAAGTTTAATATACGGCGTATCTTCGACATTCAAAGAATAATACACCCACTGTCCGCGTTTGCTCTCTTTAACCAAACCCTGATCCTTTAATTTTCGCAAATGTTGGCTGATGCCAGGCTGCGACATATCCAGAATATCTACAAATTCACAAACGCACCATTCTCTATCCTTCAGGAGCGAGAGCATGGTCAGGCGTGTTTTGTCACCCAGTAATTTCAACTTATCCGCAGCGTCTTGAATGAAATCCATAACCCTTCCTCCCTCCTGTATGTAACTTATATAAGAACATGCTTATATTATAATGCGATAACAATAAAGTCAATACAAAAGACATCCACCATGACAAGGCGGATGTCCATTGTTTTGAAAAATGAAGTCTACTCGATCTGAGTTCCTGGCAACAGATTGTCATCATCGGAAGGTACATTTGTAACAGGCGCTTCGGCAGCAGATACAAACAACCGTCCTGGCGCTTCCACTTCTACTTTGTTACCAGCCGTATCCTGGGCGCGGATCACAATAACCCCACCCTCAAGCACAAGTGATGCAGGTGTGGTATACGTACCCGTATAATGACCAGGTTCCGTTTCCACCAATGGAATCTCTCCCCCAGCCTGTGGAGTCAGATTGGATGGCAGTTCAATTCGGAAAGAAGCCTGAAGTTTGGGCTTACTGTCGAACGAAACCGTTACGGTTTCTCCTGCCACAATCCGTACATCCTCAGCCGGAGAGATATTGGTCAGTTCAGGCAAAGACGTATCCACATTAACCGTTCGGGTCACGGTTGTTTTATTACCTGCAATATCTGTCGCTATTATTGTAATGGTGTTCTTACCCTCATTCACTAGTACGCGGTGATTAAAGCTTCTGTCCTGCTCCAATTTCACCTTTTGTCCGTTAATCGTCACCTTGTCAAGGAATTGATCCTGCACGTTGCCGGTCACATGAACCACTTCTGTGTTGGTTCGACTTCCTTCCTCAGGTGTGAGAACCGTTAATACCGGTGTGGTCTGATCTAAGATGATCACAACTGGAAGAGAACGGTCTGTCGTTTTTCCATTAACAACCGCCTCGGCAGTAAAGGCATTAACGCCTGATTGAAGCTGTGCATTATAAGTGAATTTACCGTTCTGAACCGTTGTTGAACCCACCAATTTTTTTCCGTTATAAATTTTAAGCTCTGCGCCATTCGCAGGAGAAGTTCCCGCAACGGTGAAGGCTGACTTATTGGTATACGTGTTAGCTGGTGTAGTGAGTACAGGTGCATTCACCGGATACTTAACCACTGCACGAATCATATAGTTTCCCTCTTCTGCTGGTGCAGTACTCCATACTCCGCCTACACGCTGCCAGCTCCGCCCTGCATTCACACCATTTTCATCGGTTGCAAGTCCCGGCGCGCTCGTTCCGACTGCAGTCTGTACATACACGATATAGAAATCGCCTTGTACCACTACAGGCTCAGGAAATTCCACGGTCGTCCACTGATCATTACGCAATGCTGTACCGTCGAATGGCCCCGCCAACAATCGGCCTGGCGCTCCACCTGATCCGGAGGCGTCATAGACGGCATATTTAAATGCTGTTCCGCCGGGTACTGGCCACTCTGTATTCCAGAATCGAAGTGATGCACCTGTGAGCTGTGCTGTCTCCAATTCTGGCGTCATGCGCACAGCCCATGCGTTATCTGCGGCGACAAAAGCTCTTGCATTTTCAGCAGTTCCATCGTCATAAGCGATTTCACCAGGAAATCCGATAAATGGTTTTAAGGCAACTTTCGCTTCGACTGTACCATTTCCTGGTACCGTTACACTTACAGTTTTACTATAATAGTCTGTCGCGATGATCGACAGCGTGTAGGTTCCTTCCAGAACATCCAGAATGAACTTGCCGTCTGTGCCTGTACGAACTGCCCCTACTTGAGCATCTTCCAACACAAGAACGGATGCGCCAGCTAGAGGTTTTCCTGTCCGTTCATCACTTACAGTACCTTCAATCTTTCCTTGGGGAATGGTTTCCAGATTGAAGTTGGCTGTCGCTCCACTGCCGTCCGTGATGGTTACCGTTTTCGTCTGAGGATAATATCCATAAGCCTCAGCCTTCAACGTGTAATCACCCGCCACGTGAGTAAAACTGTATTTGCCTGTTGTCGAGTCTGTCTTGACTGAACGCCCTGTTTCCAGAACGGTGACCGTTGCACTTGCAGGTAAGCTTTGCGGGGTTACAGAGCCTGTTCCAGGTTTCTGCACTTCCGGCTGCTCCTGTTTCGTTTTATTGAATTCAGCCTTGTCTGTACTTGAAACTTTATACCAAGGATTATCATATTCAGGTTTAGGCTTATCACTGCTCAGAACAACCGCGGTATCTTTCGTAACCGTCTCAGCGGCGATACCCAGAATGCGGAAGTCATCGATATACCAGCCTTGCTTGACGACACTGCTGTCCGACGTCAATCTGAACCGGAATTGAACTTCATTTCCCTTCAATGCGGCCAGATCGTAGAATACCGGAGTCCATTGTTTCCCATTCGAAGAATGAGAAAATTTACCGAGCTCCGACCATGTGTTGCCACCGTCCTTTGTAGCTTCGACATAACCATAATCATATCCACTTTCAATCTCATACCAATGATTGAACGTCAGTGTAGCTTGATCCACTTGAGTCAAATCCACGACTGGCGATACCAGAGAATAGTTTGAACCGTTCTCATAGGTGCTGTCCAGATCGGTCGCCCAAACATTCGGCGGAGAAACCGCACTGGCAGGACCAACGACAGGTACTCCACGTTCCCACTCGTCCTTGGTGCCCGAATGAGACCATCCATTGTCGCTATTGCCATCAAAGTGATCAATGAAGATATCTTCAGGGACCTCCACGGTCACGGATACCTCATTCGACTTGTCACTTTCATTGCCACTATAATCAAGCGCAGCTACCGTGTAATAATAAGTTGAATCGGTTACGGTCGCTGTATCCGAAAATGTCGTTGCAGATGTATTTCCAATAACCTCATAACCTGAGCCGGGATTCGTCGAACGATACACGTTGTAGGATTCCAGATCCTCATCGTCCGATCCCGTCCAGGACAGGTTTACGTTCCCCAGAATGTCAGCTGTAGCGGACAATCCGCTTGGCGCTCCCGGAGCAATATCATCTGGAGCTTGTACTGAAAAGTCATCGATATACCAACCAGCCTTTTGAACGGAATTGTCGCTGGTCAGATTAAACTTGATAAATACCTGTTGACCGGCGTAGTCACGCAAGTCAATATATTGCGTTTTCCAGCCTCCACCGGCACCTGTAAAGCTCAATGCCTCTTCAAATGCATAGTCACTATCCTCTGTTGCAATGTACACCTTGCCAAAATCGATGTTGCTCTCCAAATCATACCAGTGCTTGAAGGATAACAATGCTCCTTCAGGGCTCTGGGTAAGATCAATTGGTGGTGCGAGCAAATAGGCATTGCTGTTGGCTGCATAAGTCCCAGTCAGATTGGTTGCAATCAGCTTATCACCGGAATAGGCGCTTCCCGGTCCACTTGTCGGTGCTCCCCATGTCCAGGCGTTGCCAACTCCGCCCGAGCTGAAGCCCAGATTATCTTCCTCAAAATCCTGCAAATACCCAGGCTGCACTCCATTGGATACCGCAACCTTGTAAACTTCACTTTCGAATCCGTTATTACCATAATCATTGACCCGGATATAGTATTCCAAGCCCTGTGACTCGATGAGGAATGCCGGAATCGTCGCTGTGTAGGTTCCATCTTTGGCATCTCCAGCTATTCGATTCATCGGCAGATATACATACTGGCTCGTGCCCGTTGTTTTGGCGAATGCCTCCACTGTTGTTACACCGACATTATCGGTAACACGCGCAGTCAGTGGAATATCAAGCCCCGTAAACGCAGAGTTTACAGGTGTATGTTCCAGAACGGGTGCTTCCAAATCATCACCTGCTGTGACAACCCTCCCGGATACCGTGCCTATGCCTTCAAGCACGGAACCTACTGCATCCAGCGCATTAATGATACCGTGACCGTAGCCGTTATTTGGCGAGGTTGGATACCGGCTGTCTGTTCTCGGTGTCGCTGTATCCATAATAATTTGCTCCAACTGATCAACCGTAAGGGAATGATTGGCTTGAAGCAGGAGTGCAGCCAAGGCAGTGGTATGCGGGCCTGCCATGGACGTACCGTTCCAGCCACCCTCATATACGCCGCCCGGAACGGAGGAACGAATGTTAACACCTGGAGCCGAAACTTCCGGCTTAATTTCCTCATAAGGGGAAGGACCAAGTAGGGAAAAAGAAGCCAGATTCCCGTTGATATCCGTTGCTCCGGTCGCGAAGCTCTCTGGATAGTTGGCAGGGTTCGCAACCGAACCTGGGCCTCCGGGATTCGTCAATGTTACATTGCCGGCTGAGAATTCCGGAAAGATCTGTGCATCACGCCAGGCCTGAACCATCGGACGGAACCACTCGTCCAATCCTGGACCACCACCCCAGGAATTGTTAACCACATCCGGGGCAAGCTCAGGGTGCAGGTTTCCTTCGGCATCCACTGGAGCAATCAGCCATTGCCCGCCATCCAGTATAATGGCATCCGTCGTACTCGGATTGAAAATCCGGACGGAAATCCATTTTGCTCCGGGAGCAACCCCGATCTTATTGGTGCCATTGGCTTCGGAGCCTACCATGGTACCCATCGTATGTGTACCATGACCGTCTCCATCCGCAGGAAGAGAGGCATTACTATGGGGATCATACCAGCTTAGCTCGGGATCGACGATATTTCCCGAAGCATCGAGTCCTCTCCATTTACTGCGGAGCGCCGGATGGGTGTAATCGACCCCGCTGTCCAGGTTGGCAACAACGATTCCTGTACCGTCGATTCCTTTGTCCCAGACTGCAGGCGCGTTAATCGAATCGATGTTCCATTCAACGTTCTCTGTCTGCAGGCTCTTCTCATTAGCTGCTGCGCTTTCCTTCGTATCCGCTTCTTTGGCTGGTGTCTTGGCAGGCTCCGTTGCTGGGGCTGCTGTTGCCTTTTCGCTACCAACCTCAGTTTTTTGCATATAACGCTGCTCGTTAGGCAGTAATTTTTCCACCTCGGGAAGAAGTGCAATCTGTTCCATAACTTCTTTCGTACTTGTTACTGCGAGTGCATTAACGATGAAATAACTTTTATATTCTTTGACCTTGCCAAGGTCAAGTTCCTTCTCAAGAAAACTTTCCAGGGTGTATTGGGAGCGCGAGGCCGTTTCTCGCAGAGAACTGACAACCGTGCTGCGCACAGACAGTTTCGTTGCCGAAGCCGTTTGCTTTTCGATTGTTGCCTTTTGCATAGCTTGTTTGGAGACAGAGGCTGTATCTACCTGTTCTTTCATTTTCACCAGATAAGTTACATAATCATTGCTCTCAAATTCCTTGCTCAGCTTGGCGTTCACTTTGGAGGTGGTGATTTTGTCCGAACTGGATTTCATGTCGATCTTCTGCGATGCGGCGTTATCAGCTGAAACCGGATGAATGATAGATAATGCAAGGAGAAGTGACAGGCCCATGGAGAGCGGCTTGCGTAAACGATTCATCTTTATCAAACTTTTCCACTCCTTTTACCCGGTTTTTGTAATACAGCGATTTACTGTATCCATTCCTTTAAACGAAACGATGAAACGGCCTCAATATGGACAGACGTATTGCGTTCATTTACATCAAGCCTCACCTCCTTTACAGGACAGGTTATTAAATTACATCGGATGTGAAATATTATAGATAGCCATTTTCAGCATATATGGAAGAGGTAGATTTGGATTCCAGCTCAATTCATCTTGTGAGCGGAAATGATTCGCATTCATTAAGGAGGGTAATCACCAGCGTTAGCAAGAACGCATACTTTTCAAGGGAGTATTATGGATATGGGTGGCTCGGGAGATTTCTTTAAATATGTACCAACACTCTTAAAATTACATATAATATAAAATTTAGAATCCAATTGTATTTTTATGGTATATTATAGAGTCAAAAAATGAGATATACAAGCACTTTTCTTGAAAATTATAGAAAATAAGCCTTTTTAATGCTTTTATAAGTCTAATGTCTCTCCTCCCCTCACACATTTTACGCAAATGCGAATACCAGGGCTGCTCGGTTGATTCGAACGGTTCTTTATAACTATGACCTAGTCTTTCTGACATCAAAAAGAACGACGCGAAATCCTCTCGCGCCGTTCTTTTTGATGTCCGGGATATCGATTAAGGGCAGGAATGGATCGTCCCTAATGAATCTACTCATGTACGCTGATTTAGACGATTCAACACCAGATAGACAACGATGGCATCATCCAGATAACCAATCGGAAAGAGATAGTCGGGAATCAGATCGGCAGATGAAATAAAGTATAACAATGCACTGCCGATCAGGGACCGATCATTCTCAGTTGTAATCTCATCACAGTATTGAAGATGCATTTCCTTCAAATGTTCAATGAACGGTCCTGCACCGTTTGTCTGGTTGATTTTCACTTCAAACTCTTTACAGATGATTCGATGCCCTTCATCCGTACGCGCATATTGTTCGTACTTGATCATTTCCTGCTCAATTCGCTCTGTTGTCACTGCAGGGTCAAATAACTGGGTATGTTGCAGGACTGACTTTATCGATTCAAGCGAATCTAGGATACCCTGCTCGGCCTCTTTTTTTCCGTGATGGATTGGATAGCCGGCAGCTTCAAGCAGAATATCCAGAGAAACATCCAGATGTTCGGAAAAGACCTGCAGATGCGTAAGCTTTGGTTGCTGCTTCCCATTCAATATCCGGGAAATGGTAGCGGTGTCCATTCCGCAAAGTGTGCTGAATTTGCGCATCGAGAGCGCACGTCTGGCTAGCAGAGGCTTGATCAAATCTCCGATATGACCATCCTTTATTTGATCATTTGCTCTCACCGGCATCCCTCCAGAGATATGATCGATAGTCTAGTATATGGGACAATGTCTGAAAGTTTACCTTATTCTTTCCTCAACGGAAGCGTTTTGTTACCTTTTTCTCAAGGACGGGCACAGGATTCTCAACACCACATACATTAGGAGCAGACTACAGATCATGAGGTGATTTTATGGCATGGATGCTTATCTTAGCTTTGGCTGTCTCTTCGAGTCTTGACAACCTGGGTGTCGGACTATCGTATGGGATCAGAAAAATCAAAATTAGCCTATTTTCTAATTTTTTGATTGCCGTTGTTTGTTTACTGTTCAGTTATTCTGGCATTTTGTTCGGGAAATGGATTTCTGTCGTGCTTCCTGGCGTCTTCCCCATACTACTGGGCACATTTATCCTGCTTGTCATCGGTTTTCGTATCATCTTGTTATCGGTTCCCCGCAAGAAGCAAGAGCATGAAGAGACCGATTCCCAGGCTCTCGGGATCGGGACCATTTTGCAAAATCCTGAACGGGTAGACCTGGATAAATCAAACCATATCGGAGTGCTGGAAGCATTGATTCTGGGCGTTGCTCTATCGACCAATGCACTGACGAATGGCCTAAGCGCCGGCCTGATGGGCTTGTCCCCTTGTACATTTCCCTGACAGCAGCTATCGGCAGTTTTATTACTGTATGGTTTGGCGTGTGGATGGGAACCAAAGCGGCAAATGTCCGTATTGGTTCGTTCACACTGGGTCAGTTCGGAACGCTGGTCAGCGGAATTCTCTTGCTGTTGATTGCAGCCAACAATTTGTTCTGATGCATTATAGAAAACTCCAAAAAGGAGACATCGGATCCGATGTCTCCTTTTTGAGCATTTTAGAAACTCTAGTTAATAGATCCTTGCCATAATCGTGGACCATTCACCCGTCTATCCTATTTCAGTGCCGTAACCACTTCTTCACTGGACCGAATCCGACCGATTCTGGGAAAATAGTTTTACAAACGTAGTCATGCTCTTCCTTGGTAGCAGCTGTCATAGCATCTTCTGCAAAAATCTGATGATAACCATGCTGATAAGCTTCTCTCGCTGTAGTATCCACTCCAATGGAGGTAGAAACGCCACACAATACGATTGTATCAATGCCCCGACGACGCAACTGGAGGTCAAGATCAGTACCGAAGAAAGCCCCCATTGACGCTTGGTAATCGTATGATAAGGGGTATGGGCTGCAATTTCAGGCACGAATTGATCCCAATCAGCGGTAAATTGAGCCGCTCCACGTTCCATATCCGTCTGGGGCTTCAACATATCTTTTCCATCGACGGTCGAGACTTTTACAAGCACTACAAAAGCTCCCTTTTCGGTAAAAGCCTGCGCTAACTTGGCCGCATTCTGCACTACTGACTCACCTGTATGTGGAGCCTGTTGCCGGCTATTTACAATCCCCTTCTGCAAATCAATAACCACCAACGCTGTTTTTTCTGCTGCGAGCTGTTCAGCTTCGGCTTTTTTCAAGTTTTCCATGCTCTTCTCTCCCGTTCATTTCAAGTTTTTGGTATACCTTAAAATACACCCAGCCAGCGTTGATCCATATCAAAGCACTGGTAATCAGAAACACATATCGTATTCCCATCCAGGCGGCCACCTGTCCGCCTAAAACGGCACCGCCGAATACACCCAGATATCCGGCTGACATGTTAAAACCGAAGACTCTGCCTGTCAGAGAAGCCGGTGTAATTTTTTTAATTAACGTATTTACGGACGGAATTAGTCCGGCTGCCGCCAATCCCAATAAAAAACGCAGACCCATCAGCTGCCATGAACTCGTTACAAAAGCCTGGGCTATGAAAAGAATTCCGGCAGCTATAAGAGCAACCAATATTACTTTCTGTGCGCCTACTTGATCGGATAGCCTGCCCAGTCTTGGTGCGGCAATCAGATTGGCCAGCCCTGATGCGGAGAATACGATTCCGGCAATCAAAGCAACATGGGAAGTGTTACCGGAAAGCTGCGTAATATATACAGTGAGGATCGGCTCCACCGAATATAAGGCCACAGTTAGTACAAAAAAAGTAACAAACAAGTGAATCGTCAGACTTTTCTCAGGAACCTTTCGCCATACTTCCCTGAGGCCAAGCACCGCTTTGTTCTCTCGCGTGAACGACTCCTTCACGAATAAAGCAGTCGTAATAAACGCAATCATCATCAGACCACCTGTGATAAAAAAGGAATTCTGAAGCCCCCAGTGCCCTCCAATGAAACCTCCAATCGTCGGTCCAATCAGAGAACCTGCAATGTTGGCCGTTGAAAGTGTGCCCAACGCATAGCCCGCATGCTTGGAATCGGTCTGGGTAGCAATCAGTGTCGTACAGGCGGTGCTGTATCCGGTGATAACACCTTGTAACAGTCGAAGTCCGATGAGCATGTACACGTTGGATGCGAACCCCATACAACCTATGACTACAGCCATTCCCAAACTGGCTCGAAGGAGCATCGGTTTTCGTCCCCATCGGTCGGCAGCGGCTCCCCAAATCGGCGAAAAAAGGGCGGAAAGTACAAATGTTATGCCAAAGGCAATTCCGGAAAATTGGGCAATCGCCGCCGAATCATTCACACCAAGCTGCTTGATATAAAGCGGCAAAATCGGTGCAATCTGACTCATGCCAACCCCTGTCACAAACATCCCAAACCAGCATACAATTAGATTTCTTTTCCACAGCGGCATGTCAACAGCCTTCCTCCCACTTCACAATCATATCCTCATCTTAGCGGCCAGAAAGGCTATACACCATGCACTATGTTAAACTCCATGGACATTTTTGCTGTAAAATTCCGAAGGACTCATACCTTCCGTTTGTTTAAATAACCTGCTGAAATAGAACTCGTCTGTGTAACCAAGGAACTGAGCCACTTCTTTGACCTTACTGTCGCCTTCCAAAAGAAGCTCTTTCGCTTTGTCCATTTTCAGCTTATTGAAGAATTCAATGATAGAATATCCTGTAATTTCTTTGAATGTTCTCGATAAATAGGGAGGCGACAACTGCACCAATTCCGATAGTTCAGTCAAAGTGACTTTACCATGCAGATGGTGATGCATATAATTGATGATCTTTTCCACTTTCACGGATGTTGCATAATTACGATGCCGCTTTTTAATATTTTGCGCAATTGCAATAATTAATTGCTGTAGTAACGTCTTGGCGATAAACTCATAACCGGGCAGTTTCGTGTTCCAGGTATCCGCCATTTGTTTAAATACCTCGTCCACTTGATAATAGTCCTTTAACTGCTGGACAGCGGGCAAAGGGAACATCTTCACATCCTTGTCATTCTGCTCGATTTGCACATAGCTGAAGTGTACGGACACAAAACTTATGGGATCATCAGAATCAATCACGATGAAGTGTGGAACATCAGGCTGAAGGTAAATGAGTATCCCTTCCTGAACGGTATGTTTTTTATTATTAACGGAAATCTCCGCTTTCCCGCCTGTAATAAGAATAAGCTCATGATGCTGAAGTGTCCGCACCCCTTTATTTGAAAATTTTCGCGGTTCATTCCTTTTCCTTGAATTGCAATACAAAATATGAAAATAAAGTTGCTCAATATTCATGATTCCCTCCACGCACCTATCTTTTTGACCCTCTGCCCATCATCTCTTCGGGTTCCCCGTTTAGGATTTCCAAAGAGTGGCACATTTAGTTGCAGGCAGCTGTGTTTGACGTTTTCTCAAGTGTTTGATTTAATCCTGTTTCTGACGAAGATAGACCTAAAAGAACAAAAAAACAAGCTGTCTCCAAAAAAATCATGGAGCGCAGCTTGTTTCCTGACCTCTTTATAATTAGTACCCATCTCCCTATAAAGTATCGGGCATAGAATTAGTTTAATTTGGTGAACAACCACTTTTGGGCATCTGTTCCGTTATCATTCCATTGCTGGACCGCGGCCCCATCCGCTGTTGAGGAGCTCGCAACATCTACCGCCAACCCATTCACCTTGGAAATAATTTTATAGTAACCGTTACCCGCATCCTGGATGCTCCACCTTTGGGCGTTAGAGCCATTATCATCCCATTGCTGGAGTTGTACGCCAGCTGATGCTGTTGAGTTGGGCACATCCAGAACTTTTCCACTATGAACAGCCGTGAGTTTATAGAAACCATCTCCTGTGCTATCGACTCTGAACGTCTGGTTGCTCGCACTGTAGTTGGTCCATTGTTGTACTTTTGCCCCGCTTGCTGTGGATACATCCACAATATCCAACACTTTACCGCTTGCCTTGGCACCGATTGTATAGAGGCCCCCGCTGACAATATTCGGTGTACTTGCTGCTGCTTGATATACACGCACATAATCCACAAGCATTTGTGATGGGAACGGTGTCGCATTATTAGGGCTGCCAGGCCAATTTCCACCTACAGCCATATTCAACAGGAGGAAAAACGGACGCTGGAACTCTTCCGTGTTTCCTGTTCCATTTTCGATGTAAAACTCATTAAATTGTTTACCGTCCACAAACCATCTAATATATTTGGAGTCCCATTCGATGCTGTACACATGAAATTGGGAAAAATCAAGATTTTCCGATATCTTTCCATAATCGGCATGCCCGTTGGCATCCCAATGCACGGTACCGTTTACAAAAGCATTGTTGTTGACCCGTTCCATAATGTCGATCTCTCCGCTCTTGGGCCAACCGACGGAATTAATGTTGCTTCCCAGCATCCAAAAAGCAGGCCAAAGTCCCTGACCCGACGGCAGCTTGATACGCGCTTCAACTTTACCGTAAGTAAAGTCTTTCAACCCCTGGGTTTTGATTCGTGCCGAAGTATAATTGCTGCCATTGTAATTTTCTTTGCGCGCGGTAATGACGAGATTTCCACCATTAACTTGCAGGTTCTCGGTACGATTCGTATAATACTGCAATTCATTATTTCCCCATCCGCCGCTGCCCGTACCAATCTCTGCAGACCAATTCGACGTATTCAGAGAGCTTCCATTGAATTCATCACTCCACACCAGATTCCAATTGGTCGCTGCATTTGTCGTCGTGCCAGGCAGTAAAGCGATCAGGAAACTGAACAGCACCAGCAGACTTACGATTTTTCTTTTCTTTAACAAACTTTTCCCTCCCCATATTAACGGACTGATACTGAACAGAGATACCCCGTTTTTCTCAATCCGTAACAACGTTTACATTAAATGTATTCTGTCTGCGACTCAATTATTTCTATCCAAGAACAGGATATACACTGGACAAGACAGTATTTTGAAGTATTCTAACAGGTCTGTGCGAATGAACGGTCCATACCTTATGGGCTTTAATATATTGGGGACATGGCAACTGATTCGCTCTCAATGTGAGGAAGGAGATAAGTGGCATGAGCAGGCAAGTGATTATTAATGCGGATGATTTTGGACTGTCGCCCGGCGTTAATCAGGGAATTATTCAAGCATATCAGGCTGGTGGAATTACGAGTACTTCGATGATGGTGAATATGCCGGGCCTCGAGGATGCATTGAGCTTAGCCCGCTCGTTGCCAGAACTCGGAGTCGGTTTACATTTCAACCTGACTTACGGGAGACCCGTGTCCGACCCAGCCATCGTGCCTTCTTTGGTGAAGCCTGACGGTTCTTTTCATCAAAGCCCAATTGGATTGAAGCGAGACATCGCTGATATCGCAAAAGAACTCGATGCTCAATGGAACGTTTTTGTTCAAGCATCTCGTTATCCTACACATCTCGATTCCCATCAGCTGCTGCATCAGAACGATCCGATAATGTTCCAAATCATGGCGGAGAAAGCTGTCCGGGAAAACATCCCCCTTCGGAGATCACAAATCCAGCATTCACCCCCTGCTATGCCAGTCCCCCGGATGACAGATACGATTCTGCTGGATACTTACGGAGATCAGGAGGGTTTGCAGCGACTGCTTTTACATTTATCTAGGCTCCCAGATGGTATCACCGAGATTGTATGTCATCCGGGATATGTAGACGATGCTCTTCGAGAGATTTCCAGCTGGCTGGACATCCGGGAGCATGAACTTGCAGTGTTTGTCGATCAGGCAATCCCCCGAACGCTACAGGCGCTGGGCATTGTACCGATAAACTATAAAGCGCTGAAGGACATACCTGATGAACGCTGCATACTACCACCAATACAAATTGAATCACCTCCCAAATCTTTAGAAAAAAAGGGCCTAGCCCTTTGCGGCAGCGGATATTGAAGCGGAAGCGTATGGCTAAGATACATCGCTTGTCCCAAAAACGAAGAAAGCTCCGTCGCAGTTCTTCAACCCGAAAACGAGTATAATCCATTGCAGAATCGCACAAAAAACAGGGAAATAACCAATACATATACCTATTGGTTATTTCCCTTAAATATTTCCTATTCCAGTTCTAATTTAAATACGACGGGTGAGCCGCTATGCACGTTCCTTGTCGTTATCGTCAAAGACTCTTCCGTCCTGCTCCATTCTGGTTCTTCGTCGAAGCCCAGCACCTGAATATTCCTGATCAGTCCATGAAAATGATGGGAATTCTCCTTTAGCGACCGGATATGAACAGTCCCGTTCTCCGGGTAGACCAGAACCGTCGCATAGAGAAAGCTTTCTTTTACGGTAAAGCGAATATCCTCACTTGTAAAAATCTTGGTCTCACCATCAGTAAACTGTCCTTCTTTCACCTCGGTCGGCCCTTCCCCATACGTCCGCCAGAACGTCGTGTCATAGATCGCCTCACCATTCACTTCCAGCCATTGACCTATGGCAAGCAGAATGTTCTTATCTTCATCGGGAACGGTGCCATCCGCTTTGGGTCCAATGTTTAATAGAAGACTGCCGTTTTTGCTTACAATATCGACGAGATCCCGGATAATCTCGACCGCAGACTTATAATCATTATTTTCTGTATAACACCATGAATTTTTGGCGACTGCTGTATCCGTTTGCCAGAAATACGGCTTGAGGTCAGCGAATTGTCCTCGTTCCACATCCGGTACGGCACAACCGAGCATAAATGCATCATGTTTATAGTTAATCGCCACCGGGATACCCCACTCTTCACCTTTGTTATAGTAGTAGGCGCTGAACTTTTTCAAGTAAGGTTTGAACGCAGCCGTCTGGATCCACCAGTCAAAATAAAAAACGCTTGGTTGGTATTCATCCACGAGTTCACAGCAACGAATCAACCAATCTTCCAGATATTCATCCGTTGGAGGTGAGCCATATAAGTCATGATGATCCGGCTCGGGCATAGCAGGCCAGTAGAAATCACCACGCCGGAGCGGTTCCTTGATATCCGAGTCAAACGCTTTGCCATGAGACATGAAGAACCAGTGCTCCGCCCGATGAGATGACACGCAAAGAACCAACCCCTGCTTCTCATATGCGGCCTTCATCTCCCCCAAAAGATCCCGTTTGGGTCCCATTTCAACTGTGTTATAGTGAGATATGGCGCTTTTGTACATTTGGAATCCGTCATGGTGCTCTGCGACTGGCATAACGTATCTGGCTCCTGCCTTTTTAAAAAGCGCAGCCCATTCGTCTGCATCAAAATTCTCTGCCCGAAACATCGGAATAAAATCTTTATATCCAAAATCCTTCGGAGGCCCGTAAACAGCAAGGTGATGTTCATGAGCTTTGGAGCCTTCCATATACATATTTCGCGAATACCATTCATTATCAAATGCAGGAACGGAATATAGTCCCCAGTGAATAAAAATACCAAATTTCGCGTTACGATACCACTCGGGAACCTGGATTGCACTCAGTGAATTCCAGTTGTCTTTAAATTTGCCTTCGTCAATGGTAGCTTCAATATGTTGCAAATATTCATTTTTGTCCATTATGCAATATCACCCTTCCGTTATCCTATTCACCTGTATTGTAGTGACTTGAGCCATAGATAGACATGAAGAGCATTAACTTTTAGATGGACAATATTAACCTTTGTAAGGAGATGAAGATTGTGAATGACAGGACATTGCTCACGAACCACTTATCGAATCTGCAGGTTGAATTGTTCATGGTCAACTATAATCGGTGCGAAACGGACTGGAAAGATCTCGATTACACACCTGATTACAGTAAGTTCTATTTTATCTGCGAAGGGGAAGGCTGGCTCAAGATTGGAAATCAGGAATATTACCCAACACCTGGCCAACTGTTTTTGATGCCCGAAGGAATAAGACAGTCTTACTCTGCCATCAGTGATCGTCCTTTTCTCAAATACTGGTGTCATTTCAGCGCCAAAGTCGGAGGCCTCAACCTGTTTCAAATTCTACGGCTCCCGCACTTTTGTGCGCCAGCTGATCCGAGACTGGTTCAGGAAACCTTTAATAGCATCCTTACTTATGCCAGATCGGGCGAGGTCTATGCTCACATGATGGCCAAAAGCAAGCTAATGGAGTTACTTTCCTATTATGTAATGAATCTGGATCTCAATCAGATTTCTTATGTAAATGCGCCTGTCATGGAGAAAATGTCTGCGATCCTGGCTTATATCGAATCCAACGTCGAACAGAATATTACGGTTCAGGATCTGGCTCAGATCGCTTATATGCACCCCAATTATTTTATTCGTTTCTTCAAGCAGCAGCTCGGGGTTCCACCCATCCACTATATAACTAGCAGAAAAATTGATAAAGCTAAGGAGCTCCTGACCTCTACATCAAACACGGTGACTGCCATAGCTGAATACCTCGGGTTTAGTGACTTGTATTATTTCTCGAGACAATTCAAAAAGCATACAGGGCTTAACCCGACAGAGTATCGCAGACAAACAACGATTATAACCTCTTGAGGAATTATGTAAGTTTTCACCTGTAAAGGTTCCGTAAAGGGAACTCCATTGTCATAACTCGCTACGTTCCCACCTCCTTGTAGTAGCAATGTTTTATATCAAACCATTTCAGCTGGAATCAGTATGTGCTGTTTATTGATGAGAGCAGCGGAACACCAAATTTAGCGATCCAAAGAGTATAGGCTCACTGGACGCAATATAAAAAGGCGATACAGAGAGATTTTTTCTCCGTATCGCCTTTTCTTTCCATGCCATCCACTATCTAAACAGCCTGTTAGAACTACTTCCCGCCGAGCTGGGGAACACTGCATTACTCTACTCTTGGTTGATCAAAATGGACAAAGCACTCTTGGACTCCAGTTGGAAACTTAACAGATCCTCTTCTTTTAGCTGAACCTGTACATTTCCTGTCTCTTCTCCGTCATTGAAAAGCACAACGGCAATCGAACCATCTGTATTTTTGAAGGCTACAGAACGAATGGATGCCTCATTGTAGGAAGAGTCAATACGTACCGCTTTGGGACGAATCAAGGCACTGAAATGAGCCAGAGCATAATAATCGAGAGTATACGTAAGCTCTTTAGTTTGCTGGTTGACCTTCACAATGCCACGACATGTACTTTTCCCGAAGCCAGGAACGGTAGGGCCGTTGTTCTCATCAAGTGCCATATTCCAGAGTACAAAAGATTTGCTGTAATTGCGAAGAATCTCAATACCTGTTCTGATTACATTGGAGAAGGCCTGTTCGAATGGAGGAATCCACTCCCCACCTGATCCTTCGGTGAAGTGTACCTCTTTACCGGCAAAGGCTTCATACACCTTCGTTTGAGCCGAGGCATCGCCCCCATACCAATGCCAAGCCACTCCATCTACCTCTTCTCCCGCCTCTTCAAGCACGGTTAGCGGGTAATCTGGACGATCCCAGTTGTGATCATAACAGAGGATTTTCGACTGAATATCATTTCTGACCAAAGCAGGCTTCAGATGATTCTTGATAAAGTCTGCTTGTGCTTCTGCTGGCATCAACATGCCGGGATAATGACCCGGTTCATAAAGTGCTTCATTCTGTGGTGTCACGGCATGGATAGGTAATCCATGCGAAGCATAGGCTTGGATATACTTCACAAAATACTCCGCATATGCCGGATACCACTCATTCTTTAATTGACCTGTAATCATGGAGCCGCTTGTTTTCATCCAGCCCGGGGCGCTCCATGGTGAAGCAAACAGCTTCAGGTCCGGATTCAACTCCAACGCCTTTTGGGTCAAAGGAATAACATCCGCTTCATCATGTGCAATGCTGAACCCGGAACATTCCGGGTCCGTTTGGTTTGCTGGCAGATCATTATAGCTGTACACCGTTCTCGCATAGTCTGAAGCTCCCATCGGATTACGAATGACCGACAATCCAATGCCTTCCTCGGGATGGAACAACCGGGTCATGACTTCAGCTCTCTGCTCTTCGCTTAAGATCTGGTTGATCAGATAGGCAGATGAATCGGTAAAAGAAGCCCCGAAACCATCCATCTCCTGATATGTTTGCTGATCATCCAGAAGGATTGTCGTTGTCTCCGAACCGGAGTCATGCGGTTGTAATTGATCTGGGGATACGGATACAAACAATGCATCTTCTCCCGTAGATTTGTACATTTTGAATTTCGTCATATGCTTTCCCTCCACAATCCTCTTATTGGATACCCAATTTCTCTTTATTCAGTTTCATCTTCTCACTACGTACCTTCACGATGTCATCCCAACGGTTATCACCCAAGAATGACTTGTAAGCGGCAAGTGCATTGTCAAACGAGGCATCATCCTTGGCACGTACCATGCTTACCAGTGTGGAGTTCCACTTGGCGTTGATCGCGGACAACGCACGTGCTTCAGGTGTTCCTTGATTCGGACTAATATTCTCGAGAATGAAGTGTGGTTTCAGCTTTCCTTTGCCCCACTCTTGCATTTGTTTAATAGCTTCCGGGAAAGCATCCGCACTCAGCGCTTTGTGACGGTCATGACCAAAGAACATGAATTCACCCATCCGGTATTCCTTCTTGAATTTGTCCGCATTGTGCAGCTGCAGGTCTTTCACAGCTGGCAGCAGCTCAACCGTACCATCTGCATTCTTTTGATACGTCTCGCCTTCAATACCATAGTTCATCAGAAGCTGACCTTCTTCACTAAGGAGATACGTATAAATTTGAATCGCTTTGGCCGGATCTTTGGCATCCTTGGAGATGAAGTTGATCATCCAGCCTGTAATACCGGATTGATTAAGTGTCGGTGCATTGCCCTTGGTGCTTTGTGGTCCATCAATGGCAACATACTCTTTGCCTTCATTGGCACTCAGATAAATTTGCAGATTTCCTCCCTGTTGAGGAGTTCCATCCAGCAGCATCGTTGCATATTTCCCGGATTTTACTTTTTCCTCAAAGGCCGTACCATCATCAGCAAAGCTGTCATCACTAATGTTTCCGTCTCTGTATACCTTATTTAACGTCTTCAGCCATGTAAGATAATCTTCATCCTGATTGCGATCGTAGAATTCTCCATTTGCAGTTTCAAGCGGCACGCCAATGAAATCCTGCAATACATCTCCGAGTGAACCTGTGCCTTCACCGATGGAGTTAAAACCAAATGGAATCAGCGTTGGGAACTTTTCCTTGATCTGTTTCATCACACTTTCGAATTCCTCTGGCGTTCCCATGACAGGACTTCCGATAGCTTCGTATACATCCTTACGGATGATAAATGCTGTTTTGGCCGGAATGTTACCGCTATCATAATCGGCTTGCGTATTGGAATAGTTTGGATAGCCATACGTCTTGCCATCAGCTAACTGGAACCAGTTCAGCGTGTCGGCAGCAGCTACCTTGTTAAAGTATGGATCATATTTCTCCGCAAGATCATTCAGCGGCATAGCCCAGGTTGCAGCTTTTTGCACCACCGGGGAGTTGGAGTCAAACACGGTCAGCAGGTCAGGCATGTCACCACCGGCAAAGAACGTGTTTAATTTCGTATCATCACCTGTAATGAATTTGATGTTGATGTTTAAGTCTTCTTTGATCTTCTTGGTCACAATGTCTTTGCCAAAATCCGTGTTCCACCAGTCCGCATTAACGTACCAGGTCAGGTCTGTAACCTCTTCCTTTTTATCCAGCTGCCAGGCTGGTTTTTCCGGATCGACGGTATAGCGATCTTCAATGGAAACCCAGTTCCCTTCGCTCGAACCCCCTGAACCACTACTACAGCCTGTAATCATAATCACTGCTGTCAGCAATGCCGCGCACAGTTTAACTCCTTTTTTGCCTGCTGCCTTATTCATTTTGAACATATTGTTTCCTCCTTAAAGTTAGGTGAGAAATATGGAATAGAGCGAATTTTTTAATGTACCTTGATGCACCTTGATGCACCTTGATGCACCTTACTCCTTGACCGCTCCCAGCATCATACCCGATATAAAGTACCTTTGAAGGACGGGATAGATCAGTATGATCGGCAGTGTGGTAATAACAATCGTGGCTAGTTGTACCCCTTTAGTCGTTGTTTCAATGACTGCCGAGCCGCCGATATTTTGCATCGATTGCGTCTGGGACTGAACGATAATTTCGTACAGCATCATTTGCAGCGGATACAGAGACTGATCGGTAATGTACAACTTGGTTGTCATAAAGTCATTCCACTGTCCCACCCCATTGAACAGTGCGATGGTCGCCATGGCTGGCATGGACAGCGGGATAAAGATTTTCAGGAAAATATGCCAATCCCCTGCACCATCAATTTTGGCTGACTCCTCCAGAGAGTCCGGGACATTCCGGAAGAAATTCATCAGAATGACGACATCATAAAAGCTGAACAATGCCGGAATAATGTACACCCAGAAGCTGTTGAGCAGGCCGAGTGATTTGATCAATAAATACGTTGGAATCATTCCGCCTGAGAAGAACATGGTGATAACACCCATGGCAACGTACAGTTTACGACCACGTATGTACTTTTTGCTCAGACCGTAGCCGACCATGGCACAGAAGAACACGTGTGTAACAACGCCGATGGTTGTTTTGGAAACCGAGATGAAGAACGCTTGCCAGATGTTCGAATCGTTGAACACGGCTCTGTAATTCTCCAGCGAGAACTCCGGTGACCAGAAGATGAACCCGCCTTCCGCCAAAGCTTTGCCTGAGCTAAAAGAAGAGATGATGACATTCCAGAGCGGGACTATAATAACAACAGTACAAATAACGAGCAAAATAATATTTAAGGTATCAAAGATCCGACTATCAAGATCTTCTTTAGCCGCCTTTCCATTCACACGGGATGCCCCCTTCTACAGCACAGATTGATTATCGTTTAATTTGCTTGTAATTTTGTTCGCGGTGACCAGTAGAATAACGGACACGATCGAGACGCCTAGACCAACCGCGGTAGCATACGAAAAGTCACCCTGTGACATCCCCATACGATATACATACGAATTGATAACTTCGGCCTTGTCACGGTTCTGCGAGTTCATCAGAACCAGCGTCTGGTCCAGATTGGAACCGAGTAAACCGCTTACAGTAAGAATCAGGTTAAGGCTAATAATGGACTTCATGTTGGGCAACGTAATATTCCAGATTTGTCTGAGACGGCTTGCACCATCAATTTTGGCTGCCTCATAATACGTAGGATCAATCTTCGACATAATCGCCAAATACAGAATCGTTCCCCAACCGGCCTCTTTCCAAATATCGGATAAGACTGCAATCCACCAATACTTCCCTGCATCCAGCAAAATGTTTTGCGGCTGCGAGATGACTCCCAAGCTGAGCAGTAGCTGATTAAATAATCCCGTTGTTGAGAACCAGGTGATTAACATACCGCCCAATACGATCCAGGACAGAAAATGAGGCAGATATGAAATCGTTTGCACAAACTTTTTGAAGCGTCCGCTGTTTAATTCATAGATCATGATTGCCAGAATAATCGGAATAACGAATCCAATACCCAATTTCAAAAAGCTAATCCCCAGCGTATTAACTACAGCATCCCAAAAGTATTTGTCTGACATAATAATTCTGAAATTTTCCAACCCGACCCAAGGTGCGCTTGACAGTGTATCAATGACGGTGTAATTTTTGAAGGCAATCGTCAATCCATAGATCGGAATGTAACAAAAAATAATCATAAAAATGATGCCGGGTATAATCATCGATTGAATTTCCCATTGTCTTCGGTAATCGATGACGAACTCTTTCATTCTTTGTCCGATCGGTTTCCTTCCTCCCGGCCTTACAGGCTTTTTACCGGTTGACGTCTCTACGGCTAATTTACTCACGCTCTTTTGCTCCCCTCCAACTTAAGCATTTCTTCATAAAAACGTTTTTATTTTTCGGCAAAAAAACCCCCTGATCTCAATTCTATCATTTAAAAAAGACCGGAAATGATTGAATACGTTAGGTTAAATAATCACTCCGGTCGATCTTCACATGACTTGAACCCCGTATAATAAGTTCACCCGCCAATTTTTGTGAAACTCCATGTTCCTTCTTCTTGATCATGCGAACCAGGTGGTTGATCGCCAGTATACCCTGCCTCGCAATCTGATTTCTTACGGTACTCAATGGCGGGGAAAAATATTGGGCAATATCAATATCATCGAAGCCTACTACACTTACATCCTGAGGAACCTCAAAGCCGTGCGACTTCAATGCATGGATGCAGCCAATTGCACTCACATCATTTCCTGCAAGAAAAGCATCAGGCAGCTTGGCAGGATGCAGATGAAGAAAAGATTTTACAGCACTGTAGGTGCCCTCTTCCTCAAAATACCCTTGTAGGATGTAATCATCATCCAGCGGAAGCTGGTATTCACGCAAAGCGGCCAGATATCCATCTCTACGCTGATTACTATCAAACATAGTGTCCACGCCGGAAATATAGGCGATTTTCTTGTGACCCAGTCCAATTAAATACTTGGTCGCTTCGTAACCCGCCACATAGGAGTCAAAAATGACGCTTCCCATCGTATCGCTCTGATAGACCCGATCCAAAAATACGGCCTTGATCTTGTCTTTCTCCATAGCGATAATATCCTGCTCATCAATTCGCAGCTCTTCGTAGATGATAACACCATCCACACGCCGTCCCAGAATATTACTCATAATGACCTGCTTATCCTTGGTCACAAATACATTCAGCCCGTAACCCAGACGATCGCATTCGCGAGACATGGATTCAACCAGCTTATAAAAATACGGACCCGACACACTTGTGGTGAAAAAGCCCAGCATTTTGGTTTGTCCGGACTTCAGCAGCTTGCCGTTCAGGTTGGGAACGTAGTTTAAACGCTCTGCTACCTTCAGGACATGCGATTTCGTCTCCGGGTTCAAGACATCCACGCCGTTCAAGGCGTTGGAAACCGTAGAAATGGATACACCGGCTTCCCTTGCAACATCTTTAATTGTAATCTTTCCCATAATATTTGTTCCTTTGCTATAAAAACGTTTTTATATATTTTAAATTAGCATAAAACCGTTTTCAATACAACACTTTTATGAATACATCCGATAAATCTGTTGCAACTGCTCTTCCAATCGATCAAAGCGTACAAAACGATCTGCTCGAATATATTCTTTTTGCTCTACAAACATGATCATTGTCGGGACTGTAAAAATTAAAAACCTCGACGCCACCTCTTCCACATGGTTCGCGTCGACGTGTCCCAGGTATACCATAGGGTACGCCTCAAGCAGTTCCCTGATTTTAGGAAGTAAGGCGTGACATACACTGCACTCCGGTCGAGATACGTACAAAAAAACCAATTCATTTTGTTGAAGAAACTCGTCTACCATTTCTATGGATGTTAACTCACTGTGTTTTTTCATAGTGGACTCCCTTCCGCTGTTGGCGGTTTTAGCTAAGCTATAGTTTATCATGCATGTTTATCCGGTACAAAATGTGTACGTATCTAAATTTAAACATTTTCTTTCAAATACAGCCTGCCTGAATTACAATAAAATGGAAGATCACCCCAAATGAAAAGAGGTTATTCAATGAAAAAATCAGTTCTATTTCTGTTCACTGCCCTGATTGTCGTGTCCTCCTTCTCCGCTTATGCACCGTGTCGGATGCCGCTGGCGATATTGGAGTCAGCCTGCAATCCGATCGGCAACAAGGCACGGTAAAATAAACAATACACACTTTTCCAAAAACACTCTTTCAAAAAAAGATGTTGCACAGAAACAGCAGGCGACCAGTTCGGATAACTTCCGGAGTTGGTCGCCTGCTGTTATTGTTCTTTTCATCGATTCTTACGTCCAGTCTCTCTTGCGAAGATAGGATTCGAATACAAATGTTCCAAAAGGCAACAAGCCGGCTACCAATCCCATGAACCAGCGTGAAGCTTTCCATTTCTTCACAACAGCCAAATGCACAAGTGCAATCAGATATAGCGGAAAAAGAATGCCGTGAATCATGCCCATAATGGTTACCGGGGAAGATATATCGGCAAAATATTTTAGCGGCATGGCTATAAAAATCAACAGCAGCAACGATACCCCTTCCCATATGCCTGCAATTCTGAATCGACCTGTCACTGTCTTCACCTGTTCTATCTCACCTTTCCAGCGGTTAGTTTGTGAAATATGTAACTTGTTACAAGATACTTCAAGTTGAAGCTGCATCGTATGTAATGATGCAGCTTCTTGAAACTTCTTGTTCAGTATACCGCATGGTTCCGGTTCAAAAATGCTTCAATTTTGAATAATTGATGACTGAACTACCCGTGAGTGAGATATTGACTTTTAAATTCAAAAATCGCATCAACAGCGCAATGATAACCGCCTGATTTTTGAAAGGACTCCCTGATATTTGCAGCAGCTGTCTTGAAAGCAGAGACGTTTAACACTTGATCTACCGCTTCACGCAGCTGACGGGCAGTCAACGTTTGCATAGATAAACGGATGCCGGCTCCCCTACTGGCCACCTGCTCAGCAATGATCGGCTGATCCGCGCTTTGAGGAAGTATAATTAGGGGAACCCCGAAATATAGTGCTTCATTCGTACTGTTCATCCCGCCGTGTGTAATGAATAATTTTTCAGACTGCAACACATCCATTTGTGGAACATAACGTTTAACGATGAAATTTCCCGGGATTGCTCCCAAATCAGCCATTGGTGTTTTCTCCCTACAGACATGACAATGGTATCATTGGTATTCCCAAAGACTTCAAAACAAAGCTTATAGAAATCAAGGGCTTGGTTAAAAATTGTACCCAGTGAGATGTAAATCGGTCTTTTCCCTTTAATTGCTGCCAGGTCGAATTCTTCATGCGTTAATCGCGAAAAGATGGATGGTCCTACAAATTGATACGTGTGGTCAAATGCTTCTCCATCAGGCTGGAATTCCCTTGTTGTATATACGATGGTAAGCGGTGCGGGATTGCAAAACACTTCGTAGGGAGAAGGAAGCTCCACTTCATATTTTTCCTGTAACCTGATCGTCAAGCTATGGAATTTATCATTTATAGGTTGGACGATTTCCGGAGGAACGTTGAAGTGAAATTGTTGCATCAAATGATTGAATGATTCTTCGGTCTGTGCAAATGAAGTACATGAATTAATTGCAGGAAGCTTCAAAATTTGCGCAAGCAAGCGTCCGCAGCCAAACATGGAATCATGGATAATGTAGTCAAAATGTTCACCCTTGATCTGTTCAAGCACGCTCGGAATGACGATATCTGCCGTAAGCAAAAGACCGTTAACCCGTTCAAGCAAATAATCTCTGCCACCTGAAATAAAGGCTTTAATGAATTTTTGATCGTCAAAGGTTCGGACTATAGCACCCGTCTTCTCCATACGTTCCCGATACGCTTCTATCGTAAAGTACACAACCTCTTCTCCGTATGAAACCAGCTCTTGCACTACCCCGATCGTTGGATTGACATGTCCCTCTGATCCACCATTAATGAATAATACCCGCGCCATTTCGACCACTCCTTCGGTATACTGCTGTTCTCCTGAACATTGTAAAAATTTGCAAACGAGTACGTCCTTTCCCCCGCATTTAGGTAGTTGAACGCTCAATCAGCTGAAATTCCAGCTGCTGAGCCTGTAACTCCTGCTTGCCAAGGACGGCCCATAATCGATGAAAGGCCTGCGTAGCCTGTTCTGCAATCGGATTATGTATAGTTGTTATCCCAAGAACCCGGGACAGCTCAATGTCATCGAAACCAACAATGGCAAGTTGTTCGGGAACCCGTATATTCTTTTTGCGTGCCTCAGACCAAATTCCAATCGCTGCATAATCATTCGAACATAACACGGCTTGAGGAAGTTCTGGCCGACTCGCCATTCTTCGCATCGCTTCTTCTCCATCAGATGAGCTAAACACTGAATATTGATAGGCTTCACGCCATACAGGCAGACCCTTATCTGCCATAAATGATTCATAGGCTAACCGCCGGCTCTGGGTATTCAGGCTTTCTGCTCTGCCAAAGGCATTCGCAATACGTGTATACCCTTTGGAAACCAAATGCTCAAGTGCCAGCCTGTAGCCATGCGCCTGATCCATGGCCACTGACGGAATTTCGTCATTTCCCATCCGCTGCCAGGATACAATCGGACCATATTCGCAATAGGCTTTCAGCTTGTCGGGATGATTGACACAGGTCATAATTACGAGTCCATCCACCCGTTTACTCCGCAGATCCTCGAACGCCTGCAATTCAATTTCCTTATCTCCACGCGAAGTATAAATCAAGGTCTGAAATCCATAATCCATCGCGGTATCAATGAATTGATTCATGAACGTAAGAATAATCTCGTTGGTTGCGGATGTGACAATCCCAATTTGTTTCGTCTGTCCGGTGGATAACGAAACGGCATTTCGATTCGGTATATAGTTGAGCTGTTTCATGATTTCCGTTATTTTCTGCCGGGCCTCGTCACTCACATGCGGTGAATGATTAATCACTCTGGACACCGTAGCCTTCGAGTAGCCAGACTGCTTCATAATTTCATCGAACTTGGACACATGAAGTCTCCTTTCTTGCTGACTTTCTATGATGAATTACAGTTTGCCTCAAAATATATAAAAAGTAAAACTTGACGTGTAACCCGTTCCAACGTTTAAGCTTTTTTATGCAGTGCTGCTGTATGTAACATCCACAATGAATTCATAACGATAGGAGCGATATGTATGAGTCATTCTCTACATCCATCATTCAATTTCCCCAAAAACTTCCTGTGGGGTGGTGCCATTGCGGCCAACCAGGCAGAAGGCGCATATAATCAAGGTGGCAAAGGATTGTCCACCCAGGATGTCGCACCTAAAGGTATCATGGGTCCGATTACTGAAGAACCTACTGAAGATAACATGAAACTGATCGGAATTGACTTATATCATCGTTACAAAGAAGATGTGAAGCTGTTCGCCGAGATGGGTTTCAAGGTATTCCGTACTTCCATCGCCTGGTCCCGCATCTTCCCTAAGGGCGATGAGTTGGAACCTAATGAAGAAGGTCTTCAATTCTATGATGATCTCTTTGACGAATGTCTTCAATACGGAATTGAACCACTGGTCACACTTTCTCATTATGAGACACCCCTGCATCTTTCCAAGGAATATGACGGCTGGGTCAATCGGAAGATGATTGGTTTCTACGAGCGCTATGTGACTACCGTATTCAAACGTTATCAAAATAAAGTAAAATACTGGCTCACATTCAACGAAATCAATTCCATTCTGGAAGCACCATTCATGAGTGGTGGCATCTATACACCGAAAGAGAAGCTCAGCAAGCAGGATCTTTATCAGGCAATACACCATGAGTTTGTAGCCAGTGCTTCTGCTGTGAAGCTCTGTCATGAGATCATTCCAGGTGCGCAGATTGGCTGTATGATGCTCAGTATGCCGACTTATCCGCTCACACCGAATCCGGATGACATGATTAAAGTAATGGAATTCGAACATAGCAATTATTTCTTCGGAGATGTGCATGTAAGAGGCCGTTATCCAGGATACATGAAACGTTATTTCCGGGAAAATGGAATCCAGATTCAAATGGAAGATGGCGACGAAGACATGCTGCTGCATACCGTTGACTTTATTTCCTTCAGCTATTACATGAGTATCTGTCAAACGGCTGATCCGGACAAACAAGTTGCGGGTGAAGGTAATCTGCTTGGCGGTATACCTAACCCTTACTTGCCTGCAAGTGAGTGGGGATGGCAGATCGATCCGCAAGGACTTCGCTATGTTCTGAACATGTTCTATGACCGTTATCAGAAACCACTCTTTATTGTGGAAAATGGTTTGGGAGCTGTGGACGAACTTATTACCGGATCTAATGGTGAGAAGACAGTGGAAGATGACTACCGTATTCAGTATCTGAATGATCATCTTGTTCAGGTCGGGGAAGCCATTGAAGACGGCGTTGAAGTTATGGGATATACATCCTGGGGATGTATTGATGTGGTCAGTGCATCTTCTGCACAATTGAAAAAACGCTATGGTTACATCTATGTTGACCGCCATGACGATGGTTCAGGAACACTCGAACGGTATCGCAAAAAGTCGTTCCACTGGTACAAAGATATCATCAGCAGTAATGGTAAGAGCCTAAAACGTTAAAAAATTACTATCATTGCAAGCAGGTGCATTCCTGCTCGCCCCAGCAGAACATACGGACAAGCATTGGGTACACCATGTTTTGTATTGTTTTCTGCTGGGGGATTTTTATTCATTCATACCATAGATTCAATTGAATTGGACCAGGGTCGGTTCCAGTGATTTCAACGTTAACCACCGCATTCCTGCTTCAAAATCTGCCTGGAAAGAATCGATCAGAATAATGTCAGGATAAGATGGCATTGATAGCTCAGTTTGATACATTTCCCATGCTTGAACAATCGCTTCTTCTTCAACTATCTTCTGGTATATCACAATTTTATCTGGTGCAAGAATCGCATTGACCGTTTGAATCATTTTGCATACCGTTTCAATAAACGTTTCCTTTGCCACTGAGGAATACCAATCCATTCCCATTGGGAGGTACTTTACTTCCCCCGCCATGCCAAGTTTTCCTTTGATCACTTTGCCATCCAGATAAATGCCCATGCCCGGAGGATATTTGGTTGGAAAATAGATCCCAATGACACAGTGATCTTCGTCTAGCTCCTGTTTGGCGCAATATCCGCTGATTGCAGCATTCACATCATTTTCCACCATCACTGGTAATCCGAACTGCGCTTCAAGATCTTCAATCATGCGTATACCTTCTAGCTGTTGGTGACTGCTCACCATAATTTTCCCATTCACGGTTTGCCCCGGAATACCGATACCGATCACTTTAATGGAAGCATGCTGAGCCAGCACGTTTTCAATAATTTCATAGAAGTGTTTCTGATCAAAGGTTGGCATCGTATATTCTTCTCTGAACACCATACGATCCTCTAGGTTAATGACAGTGGCCGTGATCAGATCCTGCCCCTGCTTATCGTTGATGTACATGACCAAAGCCAAGCTGAAATCATAATTATATCGGTAGGTTAGTGCCGGTCTTCCCCATTGGATGGAACTGTCTCATCCTCAAACAGCTCACCCAGATCACATAACTCTTTTACCAGTGAATTGACGGTTACTACACTGAGCTTGGTCAAGGAGGCCAGTTGAGGTTTGGTGGCTGTTTCCACCCGTTTCATGACCTGGCGTACA
The DNA here is from genome assembly GCF_052244825.1 of Paenibacillus sp. 1A_MP2. Lineage (NCBI taxonomy): Bacteria > Bacillati > Bacillota > Bacilli > Caryophanales > Paenibacillaceae > Paenibacillus > Paenibacillus sp. 1A_MP2. Next base: position 4,237,962 of record NZ_JBQQCS010000001.1, read on the forward strand.
TGGTTTATATTAATTTCTTTCATCAAATACGCATTCGCTATTTTCACAAGCACCCTCCTCCAAAGTTTCTTATTCGATGTAGTAACTATACAATATCTCCATAGGGTTTAAAAACACCCGATGAAAAACATCGGGCATCCTGAAGGTTGATATACACTTGGTGATTAACCTCTGCTGTACTTCATTTTGTCTGCTTCCGTTATTTTGCGAATAACTCTGCACGGATTACCCGCAGCGATTACATCAGAAGGAATGTCTTTCGTGACTACACTGCCTGCCCCAATAATTGTGTTATCTCCAATAGTCACACCCGCAAGAACAGTCACGCCGCCCCCGATCCATACATTGTTGCCCACTGTGATGGGACCTACAATCTCTAGACCTTCGTTACGCTGTTCTACATCATAAGGGTGACCGGCAGTATAGAATCCAGAATTCGGAGCAACAAAAACGTTGTCACCAAAACTGATTTTGGCTCCATCCAGCATAACGATATTATGATTACTGTAGAAATTCTCACCAATTTCAATGTTATAGCCGTAGTCACATACAAACGGCTGCTCGATCAGGAAACGATCCGTCGTTTTACCAAGCAATGTTTTGAGCAACGCTTCTCTCTCGGTGGTCTTGCCTGGGTGAAGCTGATTATACTCGTAACAAAGCCCCTTCGCGTACAAACGCTCATCGATCAATTCTTTGTCGTAATTCGCATTATACAGCAGTCCCAGTTGTGATTTCTCTTTTTCTGTCATGAATTCCTGTGCCTCCAGCTAGCTCTTCTGCCACTCGTTTTCCGTACTCTGCACCTGTTATCCGCTTAAATGAATTCAAGGACAAGAAGTACGATATAATAAATTAAGATACTTTATAAAGCTATAATGATTATATGAAATAACGTAAATAAATCAAGTTCTTTCACAAAATCCACTGGAGAGATTGGCTTTATCCAGCCGCCTGAACCGTTTGCTCCTTACGACTAATTGCATAAACGGCTGACACAAGACCCATCAGGATCAAAACAGATCCTACCCATCCGGTATACATAATGGACGAATGCTCGATAACCACCCCACCAATATAGGTTCCCAGAGCAATGCCAGCATGTGCAATCCCCGAATTGGTGCTAATTAACGTTTCAGCCGTTGCCGGTGATGTTTTGATAATCAGACTATTCTGTACCGGGGTAACCGTCCAGCTTAACGCACTCCAGATACTTAGCAAGATCAAGAAAGCAATCAAAGGCAGTCCGGTACTAAATGGAATAACCGCCATGCTCACGATAAAGGGTATCAGCACGATAACAATGGCTTTGGCCGGGTGCAGACGATCTGATAATATACCGCCGATTCCTCCCCCTGCCACAGCTGCAATACCAACATCATATATATAAAGGTGACCATTGTTGAGCTGGCTCCCAGCGATTCCTGGAGAAATGGTGTGAAATACGCATATAACGTCAAATGCCCTGCGAGCACAAGTAATGTTGTAACATGGATCGCCAGCATTTTTGGATTCCATAGAGCAGCTAGCTGCTTCTTCAATGATACGGCTGGAATCGGCTGCACACGTTCCATGGCAATGCCGATGGCAACCATAACTACTGCAGTCAGAATTGCAATCAACATAAACACTTCACGCCATCCGGCGAGGTTACCCACAAAGATTCCGATAGGTACACCCAAAATCAGTGAAGCACTTCCTCCCATCGTAATTATTCCCACGGCACGCCCTTTATACTGAGGCTCCACAATGCGAGCTGCAAGCGTCAGAGACAGGACAAAAATTAGTGAGCCCGTTGCGGCTCCCAGTGCTCTTCCAGCCATGAGGATATAGAAGTTGGCACTGAATGCAGAGATCAGATTGCTAATCAAAAAAACGAATAAAGTACACATGTATACTTTTTTACGCTCAAATCTGGCCGTCATATTTAGCAAAATAGGCGCAGATATCGCATAGACAAGCGAAAAGATGGAGATTAAATACCCGGCTTTTGCCAGGGTTAGATGAAGATCTGTCGCAATCAAGTCCAGAATCCCGCCTAAAATGAGTTCAACGGTGCCAACCACAAAAGCCGCGATTGCAAGGACATATACTTTTTTGTTCATTTTTGAATCCTCCTCGAAAGTTACAACTACGATAGTAACCCAACGAAGAAAAGATTTCAATACAAAAAAGCCATTCTCCGAAAGAATAGCTTTTCCATACATGGTTCAATAAATTAAACGCGCCAGCAGACGTGCAATTTCTTCGTCCTGAAGCAGCTGGTCACCATATTTTTTGGTAATTTGAGTAAGAGCGACGTCATGATAGAAATAATCCGTCATTGCTTTAACAATTGGTTTGGATGTCGTCTTGATGGCCTTCCATGAGTCATGCTCAATACCAGCAAACAAAAGATAGGCATAATCCACAATGATCAATTGCGAAGGTTCAAGTTTACTGTCCTCAAGCATGGGAATTAACGAATATTTATGCGTTAGAGAGGATTGTAATCCTCCCACAGCCAGAACCTCTACATGTACCCCTTCTACCTCTTTCTGCTCCAAAAGCTCCCGGTATTGGTCCATTTGCTCGTTCCAGGCCAGAAAAAGAATGGATGAGTCGGCTTCTTCAATAAGCTGTTCAATATTTGATGCAATGGATGATGCGTCCTTCAATGTCCAGATATGCTCATCCGTGAATGTACGTTTGATTTTATAAGTCTTCAACTCCTCAATATCCTTCTCAAAGTCGGCCCTTATTTTGAGGATAATGGACTGAAGATCAACCGCCATATACAATTTCTTCTTCCCATGCATCGTTGTTAGGACTGTTCCCTTATCAATAAGCCGATTAAGCACTTCGTATATTTTGGCCTTGGGCACATTGGAGGAATTGACGATGGATGTAGCATCCAGTGGTTGGTCCTGCGCAAATATAGCCTCGTATACCTGACTTTCATATTGTGTAAAACCAAATTTCTGCAACATGGTCCGATCGGCCCGTCCCTTCTTGTTTGTATCTTTCTATACAGTGTAGACGCCTTACCTTTGCATGTCCAGTTTATCCCGCAGACCTCTGTCATGGCTAATTTTGTGAAATGAAGTCGAGATTGAGCTTCCAAAATATAATGATCTCTCCGTGGTTATATTAAGATCCAGGCTGCACATTTTAATTTTAAAGGAGGTATCCTCAAACATGGAAAGCACCCATGATTTTGTGAAGAAGGTAAACGAAAATGCCGAGAAAGCGCGTCATAACAAAAACAATGGCAAGGGAACACCAACAGATAAATTGCCAGCGAAGCAGCACAGCACAAATAAGTAGGGCCTACATGAACTGCTGGGATGAAAGAGTGGATATACTATGCTCCTCTTTGTTCCGGCACAACAAACAGGATCTCTGGGAAGAGATCCTGTTTCAACAATCTGTGATTCAGCGGCGGCCCAAAGTTATCAAACGATCTAGGCCCATGATCCCCCACTTTTAGCGAGTTGCTGTCATCCGATATTTTAACCCCTTCGTTGGAAGACATCTCTGTTCCGTTATTATCCCGAAGAAAGGCATTTAATGTAATATCGCATGGGATTTTCCTTATTGGCAACTTGATCATTGCCCCATTTCTCAAACATAGCGTCTTTTGTCTAGCACCTTCCTCATCTACTTTTCATTTACTATAAAGAAATTTAATAGAAAAGAGATGATGAGGATGGCTGCTGTAAAAGCTGTTCCACAACCGGATTTGGTATTAATCTATTGGTCCAGAAATCCACTCGTTCCCGGTTCACCGCGCAGAATCAAAAGTGTGCGTGTGATCGGAAACACTTCCCCTTGTACCTTCACACTGGTACCTGGTGCATTGCTGATCAATGCCTTAAACTGTTTGCTGGACAATGATATCGGCTTTAAAGTGGTATATCGTAAAAAAACATCAAATATCAGTGGCGTATTATTGTTAAAACGCAGAGCATAAACAAATAAACAGGTGCGTTCCTTCAACTCGGAAGCGCACCTGTTTGTTATTTAAGAAATGAACGGCTGATTCGAGCCTATTTGACGTTCATATAACGCTCGAAGGCATTGTTACGGATGGTCAGTAACTGTTCAAGTCCCATATCATTCAGCTTTTTGATATAAGCATCCCAGCCCTGTTCGATACCGCCCTTCGTTACCCACTGGGCACGCATCGTTGCCACGTAACCATCAATATCCGTTGTTAGCGTTGGCAGCTCTTGGAACTCTTCTGCATTGTACATGACCTTCGGATAAGGTGTCGTTACATCGGCACTGCCCAGCTGATCGATTTGCAGTTTGAGTCCGTCGCCTGCCTGCGGATTAAGTTTAATTTTCTCTTCAAAGGAAGGGCTTACATATTTGGGACCAAAGTCACGCAGGGATTGATCCCAGTACCATGCATCGGCGCTGGTGCCTGCCGGCGGGTCCATGAGCGTGTATGTGCCATCATCGTTTTTCTTGATTACCGTTCCGATCGCACCCCAGAAATTCTGGATGCTGGCTTCATTGGAATAGAACTGGTCAGCCCAGCGTGCAGCTACTTCAGGAACAGTACATGAAGTCGTAATAAGCAGTTCGTTCCGGGCCAGGTTCATGCCGCCGGGGTCACCCGGCTGATAGCGTTTGCCGTCAGGTCCGGCAATGGGAGCAATGGCTTCATATTGGTCACTCCATTTGCCAAATACCGCATCAGGTGTCCACTGATTGCTGAAACCGACGATTGGGATGTCTGCATTTTGCCATTTGGCTGATGTCATGGTGTTGTCCTGTGTAAACAGTTCCTGGTCAATCAGTCCCTCAGAATAGAGCTTATTGGTATAAATAAGGGCTTGTTTATAGGCGTCGGTTGTTGGATAGAACACGGGCTTTCCATCCTGGACAATCATGCTGCTGGCATTAATGTCCGTAATCCCGAACGGATTCAGAAAATCCACATTCAGTCCCGTTTCCGTGTAAGGAATTTCGTCCTTTTTGCCATTACCATTCGGATCCTTTTCCCTAAACGCTTTTAATACCTGATACAGTTCCTCTGTTGTTGTTGGTGCCTTCAGGCCCAGCTTATCGAGCCATGCCTTGTTGATTACAGGCTGGTTCCGGCTTTTTGGACGGGAAGGAAGTCTGGTTGGCATGGAGTAGATTTTGCCATCTGGAAATGTACTGATTTTCTTCATGTCTGGCGTCTCTTCCATAGCTGCCTTCAAGTTGGGCATATACGAGTCAATATATTCATCCAGTGGGCGGAAATAGCTCAGGTTGTTTACAATGTCCGAATCACTAAACACCTGGTCGCCCAGAATAATGTCCGGGAGTGTGCCACTGGCAAGCATAATGGATTTCTGTTCACCCCAGTCATTAGAAGACATCACCTGCCACTCAATCTTCACATTGGAATCTTTCTCCAAATCCTTGAGCCATTGGTTCTGAGTAAAGGTGTCGCCCATATTTCCCCAGCGAACCGTCAGTACCTTGAGTGTGACCGGTTTATTGACAATCGGCAGACCTTCCTGATTGAAGTCACTTGATATTGTAGGCTCTGCAGGTTCACTACCCTTTCCACTACTACAGCCAACAACGCTGACCAACATGACCGACGCGAGAAGCACGCTGCTCATTTTGGTAAATAATTTCTTGCCTATCTTTTTCCCCATTTGGGAACCCCCTTGATTCGTAATGAATTTCAACCTGCCCTATTCCTTCACGGCGCCGATCATCACCCCCTGATTGAAGTACTTCTGGATGAACGGATACACACACATGATCGGAATTGTAGCGATAATAATAACGGAATACCTCATCAAATTGGCAAGGCGCAGGGCAACTTGTGCGGCTTCTCCTGTACCCATGCCGGACTGCATCTGATTCGTGATGAGGATATTGCGCAGAATCAATTGAAGCGGATACAGATTCGGATCTTTCAAATAAATCAGGGCGTTAAAATATGAATTCCAATATCCTACGGCAATCCATAGTCCGAGGACTGCAATGATTGCTTTGGACAGCGGTAATACGATCAGTACAAAATACCGCAGGTTCCCACAGCCATCGATCTGGGCAGCTTCCCATAGATCCCCGGAATGCTGGTCTGGAAAAATGTCCGGGCAACGATCATGTCGAAAACCACCACAGAGAACGGAAGCACCATCACCAGGAACGTGTTGTAGAGATGGAAGTCGCGAATCGTCAGGAAGGTTGGAATCAATCCTCCGCTGAAGAACATCGTAAAGATAAAAAACAGTGAGAAAAACTTTCGTCCGACCAGGTCTTTTCTGGATAAAGCATAAGCCGCCGAAATATTAACCACAAGTCCAAAAAGTGTTCCCACCACCGTATACAGAATGGTATTGCGATATCCAATCCAGATATTCTCGTGTCGCAGCAGCTCCTTATACCCTTCCAGCGTAAAGCCTTTTGGAAACAGCCACACCTGTCCGTTAGCCACGGATGAAGGATCACTGAAGGAAGCGATGACAATAAAATAGATCGGGTAAATGATAGCAATCAGAAAAAGAACAGCAAAGGCATACAGCACGACTTCTGCAACCGAAAAAGGTGTACGACGTTTGGTACGGGGAGTTCTGGTCATTGCTGCCGGTTCCATAACGCTCATCTTGTTTTTCTCCCCTCTACCATAGACTGTTTTCACTGTATTTCTTGGACAACTGGTTGACCAGAATAAGCAAAATGAAATTAATAACCGTGTTAAACAGGTTGATCGCCGAGGAGAAGCTGTATTGGCTGCTCAGCAGACCGATTTTGTAAACATACGTGGACAGAATCTCACTGGAGAGAATGTTCAAGTCGTTCTGCATCAGATAGACTTTCTCAAATCCAACCCCGAGTAATCCGCCCATCCGTAAAATAAGCAGCGTGATGATCGTTGGCAGCAGCATCGGAATATCGATATATCGAACCTTGTGCCATCGACTTGCTCCGTCAACCGTTGCCGCTTCGTAAAGACTTGGGTCTACGGCAGACAATGCAGCAATATAGATAATGCTGTCCCAGCCAACATGCTGCCACACATCAGACCAGACATATACACTGCTGAATAAAGCGGATGAACCCATCAGATCCGGTGCTTCCGCTCCAAAAAGCTGATACATGTTACCTACGAGCCCGGTACTTGGTGAGAACAGGATCAGCATTAACCCCACCATAACTACGGTTGAAATAAAATGGGGCATATACGAAATGGTCTGGAAAAACCTTTTGAATCTCCCCGATCTCATCTGGTTCACGAGTAGTGCAAGCATAACCGGAATCGGAAAGGTAGCCAGACTGTACAAGCTAATCACGAGTGTATTGCGAATCGTATTGGTGAATTGATAGGAATGAAAAAACTTCTCAAAGTATTTGAATCCAGCCCAAGGGCTGTCTCCGATCCCCATGGCCGGACTGTAGTCCTTAAACGCAATTAATACGCCGTACATTGGCTTGTAGGCAAATAATAGAGTCAACAGAACTGCTGGAAAAAGCAGAACGTAAAGGCCCCAGTTTCGCCTGATTCTCTCTAGCCTTTTTCCGATATATAATGGATTGGTCCTCATGGTTCTTCCTTCCCTCCTGTAATCTATACTGATGCTGCTTTCCCCCTGGACCTGTCATCTCTGGAATAGCTTCAGTATAAACCCCATCACATTCGGTTTATCGGACCGCTACGGACGTTATTCGGACTTCTGTGGTTCCATTGTTCAATTTCACGAGTAACCGAAACACTTGGGAGCAAAAATCATATCGTTATCCAGACTTTCGTGTGTGTATTTCGGACTTATGAATCAAAAAACGCAAATCTTTATGCTTTTTTCAAACAAAGGTTTTATACTATTCCTGAGATATTAAAGCGCATTCATAACCAAGGAATCAAGAAAGTGGTGCATTGCTTATGGCAAACCTGAACGTCATTAAACCCTATCCCATTCGGCATTATATCCGCATGATGTTCGTCATTTCATTTGTCGTGTTCATTCTGGATCTGGTCATCAGCATTGCTTCCATCTCCATGGTGAAGCAGCAATCCACCCAATACTTGCAGGATGCGGCCGATCTGTACATCAATCGCATTAATCACGATTTTGCGTACATTAATCATTTCATGGGATGGACACTGGCCAATGACGAGAATCTCGACAACATGAATACATATGGTGTAAACAGTATTCCGTTCCTGAAGGCCAACGAAAAACTACATATGCTCTTCGCCGAACTACAGCGAAACTACGGGCAATCGTACAATTTCTTTTATTATTTGGAGAATAGTGAATATTTCCTCAACTGCGCGCCAATAAGCATCTCCTATTCGGATTATTCAGAAGTGAAAAAACAGATCATTACGCTGACCCACGATAAAGCTGTATATGAGAAGTTCTATTCCCATTGGACACCCATCCACGTGAACGGCACTTCTTATCTTATCAATATTGTGCCGTACTACAACCGTTATCTGATTGCCTTGATATCCGCGGATGATCTGATCTCCCCTCTCCGGCAGATTAATCTGGGTGCCAACGGATACGCCTCTCTCGTTGACGAGAATGGTGTGCAACTTTCCGGGCCTGCCGGCGGGGATCACATACCGGAAGAGAGACATTCATTTCTTGATCTGTTCCAGTCTCACAATGTCGTGAGCAGCGACTTCTCCAATGCGGCATTCAGCGCACATATGGTTATCAAGTTTGGCGCATTCGAGAAAATTATGGTGGCCCAGCTGCTCATTATGCTGCTTTTTCTGATCGTAACGTCCTCGTTAAGCGCAATTATGTTGTTTTTCAGAAAAAATCTGCTGGTTCCCATTCAGCGATTTTCCAAAAATCTGGCGCGTATTAACGAAGGTGACGAAGCTACAGACTTTAAGAGCAGCCGAATTATGGAACTGGAGCAGGTCAATGCACAGTTCAAGGAACTGGTGGGCCAGATTAAACGATTCAAGATTGATCGCTACGAGCAGGAATTGGAGAAACAAAAAATACGTTTGGATTATATGAAGTTACAGATTAAGCCCCACTTCTTCCTGAATTGTCTGACGAGCATGTACAGTATGGCACAGATGCAGATGTACGAAGAAATTGAGAGCATGGCTCTGGCTACATCCCGATATTTCCGCTATATCTTTCAAAGTGGGGAGAATTTCGTTCTTCTGGAGAACGAGATTGAGCATGTGAGAACGTTCCTGGACATCCAGAAATCACGTTATAGAGATGCTTTTTCCTATCGAATTGAACAGCCAGAGGTTATTACGGGCATCGCTGTGCCACCGCTTGTTATTCAGACATTCATTGAAAATGCCGTCAAGTACGGGGTCTCCCGGGACCGGGAATTATGTATTACTTTATCTGTGACGGAAGAACGTCAGGAACATGGCGATCATGTGCTCATCCAAATTTCGGATACAGGTCCAGGCTTCAGCCTGGATGTTCTTGACGCACTCATGCGTGGAGAAGCGCTCGAACAAACTGGCGGCAACCGAATTGGCATTATGAATACTATCCAACGTTTGGAGTTGCTGTATGGAGAGGAAGCGAATATTACATTTGCAAACGACGCAAGTGGCGCTCAGATCACGCTTTCCTTACCCAAAATGATACTGAATTCAGATACTACGGGAGAGGTGACAAACCATGAATGCATTGCTGGTTGATGATGATTACTTTGTCGTCATGGCTTTGGAAAAGAAAATTGACTGGAAAAGCCTTGGCATCGACACCATATTCACAGCCTATAACATTGCGCAGGCCAAGGAGATTTTACAGAGCCATCCTGTTCAGATCCTCATTTGCGATATTGAAATGCCCCAGGGAAGCGGACTTGAACTGCTGGCATGGGTCCGGGAGGAATCACATAGTGTACAAACAATTTTTCTCACTAACTATGCCGATTTCAACTATGCCCAGAAAGCAATCGAACTGCAGAGTTTTGATTATTTCCTGAAGCCTATTGAGTTTGACAAGTTGACTCTTATTATTCAAAAAGCGGTTGCCAAAGCCCGAGATCAGCAGTTCATTGCCAAAGCCATTCATGAGGGTGAACTGTGGCAAAAAAATCGTAGCAAGCTCATTGAGGACAGCTGGCGCAGGCTGATCTCTGGTAAAGCCTTTCCTTCCGGCCCTGCCGACGTCTCTGCCTTTTTGACAGAACAAAATCTTCCATATGAACCAACGGATCTATTTCTTCCTATTCTGGTTAACCTGTTTCCGTATGATGGCACCCTGGGCAAGACCGACAAGAACCTGTTCGATTACGCTTGTTTGAATGTAATGGTTGAACGGTTTCAGGACGCTCTCTTCTCCATTGAAGCCATTATCGAGATCAAGGAGCATAACTGGATGATTATTCTAAAATGGAACAGAGCACCTGATGCACCACTGATCGAATCCATGTGCGGTTCGTTCATCCCGGAGGTTAATAATTACCTGAAGTCGGATGCCTGCTGTAGTATCGGCTTTTCTCTGCCACTGGGTCAGATTCGTCACACGATCAACGAGCTGTTGCTAATGAATGAAGAACGAATCAAACACCGCAACCAGACCTTTTTTCTGAAGAACTACAGCACGCCTGAATTGAATTACACACCGCCTGATCTGGCATTGCTGGAGCAATTGCTGAATGAGAACCGCTTTCAGGCCTTTCTGGATGAAACCGTTCGTTATATGCACCAACTTGTTCGTGAAGGGGTGGTCGGTACTGCCGTGCTCAGCCTGTTGCGTCTCGATCTGGTACAGCTTGTCTATGCCCAATTGAAGAGCAAAGGGATTGAGGTCCACAAACTGTATATGGGCAAAACGAATGATCAATTATTCATGCAATCTCTGTATTCTATTGAAGATATGCAATCCTACATAGCCTATCTGGTTAATACTGCTGCGGAATACCTGAATGTTGCCGAGCAGCCGAAATCGGTTGTACACGAGATTACCCATTATATACGCACTCATTACGGGGAAGATCTAACGAGGAATAACCTGGGGAAATGGTCTATCTGAATCCGGACTATCTCGCACGTCTGTTCAAGAAAGAGATGGGAATCTCACTTGGAAATTATGTCATACATACCCGTCTTGTAGCCGCTCGCCAGCTGTTGGAAACGACTACACAATCGGTCCATGCCATTGCCGGACATGTGGGTTATACCAACTACTCACACTTTACCAAGCTGTTTAAGCAAGAGATGGGCTGCAGTCCCAATGAATATCGCAAGAGGCACCGGGATGGCGCTCATGAAACAGGATGATCTGCAGACCTGAAGCGGAATAACGTAGGGTTATAACTTGGTTTGTGAATCTGATTCTTCTGATCCATATGTTCCTGTCCTCCACCATAAAAATGCCACCCTGCGTATCGTACGCAGAGTGGCATTTGCTGTGCATCAACTTTTCGTTACTTATTCACATGAATGACTTCATTCACTTCCTGAGTGATTTGGTCACCACCAAGTTTTTTCCAATTGGCAACAAAGCTATCGAACTCATCAATAGACAGGTTGCCGTAGATGATTTTCAGAAACGTCTCCGCGCGCAGCTTATCCAGGGTTGCCTGTTTCGTGTTCATGGTTCTCGTTGGTGCGTAGATAAATTCATTCATGACAATCAGGTCGTTATCCCGATAATATTTAATAACGCCCTGCGAGCTCTCCGGTCCAAAAATACGTTCCATATGCCACTTATCCAGATTACCATTGCGGTAATCCATAATATCATCGTAGAACAGCTTCGCTTCAAGCTCTAATCCCGAAGTATCTCCCGTTTTGAGCGCCTGCTCCACTTCATCCTGTGCTTTTACGTTTTTGTTGGCAGGCAGATTGGATACGGTCGCATTATGAAAACCAAGTCCGGTCAACCCGTTCAAATACGCAGCGCGCTCTTCCTTGGCAGATTCACCGAACATTTTTTCTGCCTGGAAGTTCAGCAGCTTGATCAATGCTTCCGGGTGCTCATAGCCTTTACGTACGGCGAATATGCCGCCCAAGCTAAGGTGGTTCTGTGTTTTGGCTGGCTGATCGTCGATTGATTGTACCGGATAAGGCAACCAGTCCACGTTTTTATCCTTCTTGATCATGCTGCTAACCTGAAATGGCGCCCATTGTGGCAGAAAGAACATGCCTGACTTGCCTGCATTCACATCTTCCATCATCTTCGTAAAGTCCTTAACGCCAAACTCGGGATCGAGTACACCCTTCTGATACAGATTTTGCAGCTCACGCAATCCTTCCTTCACTTCAGGTTGAATGGTACCATTCACAACCTTGCCTGAAGCATCCTTGATCCAGGTTTCCAAATAACCATGATAACCAAGCAGGAACGCATTAATGGGCAAATCCTTATTAAGTGCAATGCCGTACGTATCATCTTTACCATTTCCGTCCGGATCTTCAAAGGTGAAAGCTTCTGCAATCTGGATGACGTCCTGCATGGATTTTGGCGCTTCAAGCCCGACCTTTTTCAACCAATCCTGGCGAATCCAGATCATATCCGATGAATCCAGCGAGCCTGGAAAGCTTACCATCGCGTATATCTTGCCGTCCTTGGTTACTGGCTTCAAACCTGCTCCATCCTCAGCGGACATAAACTCCTTGACCAGATCCGATGCATACTTATCATAAACCTCAGTGAGATCTTCCAGCATTCCCGCCTCATGCAGCTGCTCGAATTGCACAGCACTCACTTTGAGTACATCTGGCAAATCGCCGCTAGCCAGGGTGACGTTCATTTTGTCGTTATAATTGGCATCCGGAACAATCCAGTCGTAGGTGACATCGATACCCAGCTCGTCCTTGTATCCCCGGGTCCAAATGTTATTGGCATGTGTATCACCTTCAGCAAGCGATTCTTTTCCGGTTTCATTCATGGTTGATGTTAATTTGATGGGTGGATCATATTTCGTAAGCGGACCTCCGGCATCCTGCTCTGTGTTGTTCGGCTGGGCTTCATTCTCCGCGCTACCCGTACCGGATGAACAGGCTGCAAGCGTAGTTGCCAGAACCATGGTTAACGTTAACAATGAGAATTTCTTTAATGACATGTTCATGCGAATCCCCCTTTTATTCCTCCCGTGAGGTATATAAGATGAACTAATGAATATTAAACGTTGCACTCCGATAGCAGAACAACCTTTTGATCGCTGTTATCCCCAGATTTCCTTTATCCCTTTTAGAAGGGAGAAATCCGGTGATAAAGGCGAACGCTCCGCTTCTACAGGTCTCTTCTGCTCTCTCCGTTATGGTTTAATCTTGCTTCATCTTATATATAATTTATTGTAATAAGTAAGCGCTATCACTTCGAGTGTACCCCGTTGACATCTGGTATCTTTGATTTACCATTTCATACTTGATCTAACTTTTTTGATCCCGATATTCCTGAGGCGTGCAGCCGGTAGATTTTTTGAAGAATCGATAAAAATAATGCTGATCACTAAATCCAACCTTGGCAGATATTTCATGCATTTTGCAGGCCGAGCCGAGAAGTAATTCCTTGCTGCGCTCAATGCGCCGGTCATGGATATAGTCGGATATGCCTTTGCCTGTTATGCGCTTGTACCAACGGGACAGATATGACGGATTGAGAGAAACCTCCTGTGCAATTCGGGTTAACGAAAGGTCATCCTCCAGATGGTGCTTGATATAATGATGAATAGTAATAAGAATCTGCGACTGATCATGAATGCGTGTAACACTCCGTTTGGAGATGATCCATTCATATGCCGATTGATAGAAAACCACCAGATCAGACCAAGCCGTATGGATGTCAAAATGAAGCATTCGAGACAATGCTATTTCCTCCATCGCCGATTCGTACAAGCCCAGTTCATGAAGAAGATCGATCAGCCCGCTGCCTGCTCCTGTATAGATTTTCATTCGAAAGAATGGATCCTGAAGCCCTTCTTTTGAAGCCTCTGTCCATTTGTGAAACGACTCCATCCACTCCCTATCACCTGCTGTAACGCGCTGCTTGATCTGATCCAGATGAAGGGCTGCAACACTCTGTTGATTCAAAATATTGGGGGTGTATGGCAAATCATGCTGCACATTGACACGAAGCAGCTTCTCCATCCCGAGTCCAGGGCCCTCATGAATAGACAGGCGCAATTGCGCGATGGCCTGATTCAGCCCCATCCACTGCACTGCCTGCTCGCTCACCATAATAGAGACGGACAGATTCAGGCAGTCCGCACAGGATTGCTGCACAGACTCCAGCGTTCCATAGACAAAACGCAGTGTCTGTTCCCACTTCTCCTGTCGGCATCCATGGAAGCTGTTCACAGACTCAACCATTGGTTGAACAAAGCAGGCAATGACTTGATAATCCAGATCGATTGCTTTGACCTTGGCCTTGTCCTGAAGCAGTTCCTCCGCAACATTGGCAACGGCATATCGAATTAAACTCCGGTCTGCCTGGGATTGATAGTTGTTCCACTCCTCGACCCGAATGATGACCGGGATTACAGACTCAGCGGATATGAAGGGGAGCTGGACAGCATCCAATTCTTCCTGAAGCGAGGCGATATCATGCCGTTCCGTTCGCTTTAGGAGATCCAGCAGCAACTGTCTTTGTAGCTGAGGCAGCGCTCTGGGCAGCTTGCTGCGAAACCAGGCGTGCTGGTACCGGAAATCATTCTCCTCCGAAATTTGTGTTAACGCCCGCTCTACCGCAGCGCGGATATGACTCATGCCCTCTGTCTTTAACAGGTAATCCACAACACAAGGGTTGCGTATCGCTTGATGCGCATAATCAAATTCGTTATGACCTGTCAGCAAAAGAACTTTGCATCGTGGCCACCGATCCATAATCTTCTCGATCAGCTCCATGCCATCCATGCCAGGCATACAGATGTCGCTAAGCACGATATCAATTTTGACGGAGTTCAACCACTCGATTGCTTCAAAGGCCGAGTACGCCTTGATGATCTCCATATCCTGCAAATCCGCCTTTTGAAAGAAAGCATAGAGTCCATCCAAAATAACCGGTTCATCATCTACAATTAACATTCGCTGCATACGACTACTCCCGTCTCCATGGAATATTTATAATCATGCATAGCCCGCCCAACGCACTGCGCTGCGCGCTAAGACCATAGCCTGTCCCAAACTTGATTCGTAAACGTTGATTCACATTCATCAGCCCTGTAATCTCTTCATTCCCTGATCTCTGATTCGCAGATTCTTGAAAGGACGCTTGCAGATTGCTCAAGATTGCATCCGTTAACTGATCCCCATCATCCTCAATTCGAATGGACAGTTTGTCTTGATCCACTTGATAGGATAATTTCAGAGTCCCCCCTGACTGCGTTTGGCAAGGGCATGCTCGAAGACATTCTCCACAATCGGCTGAATGATGACCCGGGGAATGGAAATACCTCGATAATCCCTGCTTAGTTCCTCCAGTTGCAGCTGGACTCTTGACCCAAACCGGATTTTTTGAATTGAAGCATAGACCAAGGCGTGGTCCATCTCTTCACCGAGCGATACCTCGGAATGAGAATCCCTGGACATATACCTGAAATATTGTCCCAAATAATCGGTAAACTCCTGAATTAATTCAACATTCTCTACCTCGGCCATTTGCTTGATGCTGAACAGGCTGTTATATAAAAAGTGAGGCTGAATCTGAGACTGCAAATGTTTAAGTTCTGCCTCGCTGGTTCGAATCCGGGCAACATAATTTTCATCAATCAGAATGTGTAAGCGCTCTATCATGTGATTGAAACGAGAGTACAAATAACCAAATTCGTCCCGTCTGGATTGAGGAATATGAATGCTTGTCTGCCCCTGCTCCGCCATTCTGAACCCGCGGATGAGCACAGATAACGGCTTGTGAATGGACCTGTAGATCGAAAAGGAGAAGATCATAATAATAACGATTGAAATAAGCGTCAGCATCCACAACCACAGGTTGTATTGTTCCAGAGGAGCTTTGAGCACATCATTAGGAATGCTGGCCGTCAGCGTGAATGAGTGATCGGGATCATAAAGCGAATAGTACAGAAATGGATCGGATTGAAACCTCGTAACCTGCATGGATACCGGAGATTCTGGAGATACCTGCTGCAATTGTGCCGACGATGCAGGTTCATCAGAAGAAGAAATGACCACATTGTGATGCTCTCCGAAGCTCAGCGTAATATCACTGCCCCCTGTTTCCGCGAGCTGCTGCAATCTGTGCTTCAATTCTTCAGCAGACAAACGTATGCCTAATATGAAATTGGGCGGTTCCTCATGATTCATGTTGTACGGGTTGCTTTTGAGAAAATAAAGATTGTTATCCGAATAAGACAGCTCACCATTCAGATTTCCCATGGTTGCCAGCAGATCCTTCCATTCGCCATCCTCCACATTGCGAATTCCGTCCACTGCGCTGACCCGTTTATGCAGAGCCGGTACGTAATACACAACATCACTGATATAGGGACTCGTTACCATGATCTGACCCAGCTTGTTGTGGATATTATTGAGACTGGAAGTCACCTCATACCTGCTCATGATCGCTGCTCGTGTACTTAGCGTGGACATCGTATCATCGAACGAAAATTCGGTCACAAGCCCACTCATTCGCTCCAGTTCGAATTGCAGATGATTGTGGTAAAAATACAGCTTTGATTCATGCGCCTTCTCCACTTCTGTCTGCATTTGCTTGGAGCTGGTATGTGTGATCATAATGCTGATTCCATACAGGGGCAGAATGACAAGCACAAAGGCTATCATCAGCTTGACGACAATGGATGCATTTTTCCAGGTGCCCACCGCAAATCTCATTTCCCTCCACTCCTTTCCTCAACGGCAAAAAGGAGCCGGAAATCGGCTCCTCCCATTGGCTTTCCTCCATCGATCTTATCCCTTTACACTGCCTACAACAAGTCCATGGACGAAATACCTTTGCAGGAATGGATACACGAGCAGAATGGGTATAACGGACAAAAAGATTTGGGATGCCTGAGTCGTTCTGTCCGACACCTGGCTTAACAGCGTTGCGTCCTCCAGGGTCATCATCTCACTTTGAAGCATCGTCACTTGCTGGAGCATCGATTGCAAATACGTTGCTAGCGGATAACCTTCCGGACTCTTCATGTAGATCATGCCATCAAACCAGGCGTTCCAGTGTCCTACCATGGCAAATAGTGTGATGGTTGCAATACTTGGCAATGAAATGGGAAGGTAAATGCTCCATAGTGTGCGAAAATGGCCTGCGCCATCCATCCATGCTGCTTCTTCCAGTTCCTTCGGCAAGCCTCGAAAGAAATTCAGCATAAGCAATACATTAAAGATGGGAACAGCACCCGGCAAAATCAGGGCCCAGATTGAATCCAACAAACCTGCTTCCTTAACGATAAGATAACCGGGGATCAATCCCCCACTGAACAGCATGGTGAAGACAAAAATCCACGCATAGAACGTTCTGGAACGGAACTTCGCTGCCTCTTTGGAGAGCGGATAGGCTACAAGAATCGTGAAGACCAGATTGGTCGCAACCCCGAGTACAACGCGGAGAAGACTTGTGCTGAACGAATTTAGAAACTGCTGATTCTCCAGAATGTATTTATAGGAGGACAGGGTGAAGTCCACCGGCCAGAATGTCACACTCCCCGCCTTGACTGCATCACTTGAACTAAACGAAATCGCCAGAATATTCACAATAGGAAACAGACACAGCAAGGCAAGAAGGGTCAGGATGACGTAATTCAATCCCAGAAACCATCGATAGGCTCTCGAAGCGTGATGCATGTTCTTGCCTCCTTTCTAGAAAATCCGATAATTGGCTAATCGATAGGCCAGGAAATATCCAAGCCCGATAAAGATGAACGAAACGGCTGATTTAATGAGGCCCAATGCGGTGGATACGGAGTACTGGGCATCCTGCAAACCAATCCGATAGATCATTGTATCGAGAATATCTCCCGATTCGTAGACGAGCGGATTATATAGATTGAACACTTGGTCAAAGCCGCCATTCAGTACGTTACCAAGGCTTAGCGTAACCATCAGTATTACGATTGGACGAATGCCGGGGAGCGTAATATGCCATGTCTGCTTCCATCTTCCCGCACCATCCATTACGGATGCTTCATACAAGGATTTATCAATGTTTGTCAATGCGGCCAAGTATATAATGGTGCCAAATCCGAATTCTTTCCATTGGTCCGTAATGACGAGTATGTAAGGAAACCATTCGTTGCTGGCCAGGAACTGAACAGGTTCAACCCCTATCGCCTTAAGCAGCATATTTACGATTCCTGTGCTAGGGGAGAGCACATCCACAATGATCCCGGCCAATATGACCCATGAAAAGAAATGCGGCATATAGATGACCGTCTGTATTGTTCGTTTAAACCCTGTTTTGCGTACCTCGTTCAGCAATAAGGCCACAAGCACCGGAATGACCAAACCGGACACAATTTTCATGGCGGAAATAAATACGGTATTCCATACGACCTGCCCGAATCCAGGCAGATCGAACAAGTACCTGAAATTGTCCAAACCGACCCAATTCATATTTTTGAATCCGGCAATGGGAGAAAAATTCTGAAAGGCAATGGAGAGTCCCGCCATCGGAATGTAACCGAATACAATAATGATGATCAGTCCAGGCAATATCATAAGATGAAGCGGAACGTTTCGTATAAATTGTTTGTAGTTGGAACGCATGAGCTGTCTCCTCCTTCAAATTCATTATAGAATCCGTCAGGAATCAGCCATAGTGTAGGCTATTTACTTTAGGTATCTTTTGTTGACCATTGTCTACAGACCAACAATACAACTAAAAAGGAACGCATCGGTTGCAATTCTATTCTTAAGCAATTAAAATAAACTCTTTTGAGATATGTATAGATATATCGTGTATTTGGTAATTCCACCCTGGTTTGATACTGAACATATGAAACCTTACAATCCTATGTACGTAATATTTACCTATTAAGATTTAGAGGTGACAATTATTTATTTTGATAACAAATGAGGGATAACATGAAAAAACAGTTTATCGTACTTGGTCTTGGACGATTCGGTTCAAGCCTGACACGGACGCTCATTAACAATGGACATGAAGTGCTCGCAGTAGACAAGAATGAAAATCTGGTTCAGGAAATTTCAACAATAGCCACCCATGTTGTACAGGCGGATTGTACGGACAAATCAGTCCTCAAAGAGCTGGGAGCAAGCAACTTCTCTCACGCCATTGTCGCAATCGGCGAAGATCTGCAAGCCAGTATATTGACCACTCTGTTATTGAAGGAACTCAATGTACCCAAAGTAACAGCCAAGGCCAAAAATGATAACCATGGCAGTGTGCTTAGCAAGATTGGTGCCGATCAGATCGTTTACCCGGAACGTGACATGGCCACAAGGCTGGGGAATCAGCTTAGCTCAGACAACATTATTGATTCCATCGAATTGTCTCCAGACTACAATCTGGTCGAGATCAAAGCTCCTGAAAGTATGAATCAGAAAACGCTGCAAGAACTCAACATCCGGGCAGGATATGGATGTACTGTTATCGCCATCAAAACGGGGAGTAACCTGAATATCTCTCCAAGGGCAGAAGACACCGTTCGTACGGGAGACAAGCTCTTGCTAATCGGCAGTAACGAAGACATTCGGATTCTGGAGAGTGATTATGAGCAAAAGAAATAAACGCGTACCGAGAACTTCAGCTCTATCCATCGTTGAATCGATTGTAAACAAACTGAAAAATAATATGAGCCCTCCTCAACTTATCATGATGATCTTCTTCGCTCTCATCTGGATCGGGGCCATATTACTTGTATTGCCGGTATCTTCGAGTACCGGAACATCTATCGGTTTACTTGATGCCTTGTTTACAGCAACCTCTGCCATATGTGTAAATGGGTTAATTGTTTTGGATACAGGGAGTGTCTTTTCTACATTTGGACAAGTCATCATCATGATTCTGATTCAGGTTGGCGGATTAGGGTTCATGACACTAGGTGTAATGGTCGCCATTATTCTGGGGAAACGGATTGGATTGAAACAGAGGCTCCTTATTCAACAAGCCACCAATACATCTTCTGCTCAAGGTCTGGTTAAGCTTTCGATGTATATTGTGCTCATAGCCTTCGCTTTTGAAGCTTTGGCTACATTGATTCTTACTTTGCGATGGCATAGTGAACTCGGATGGGGACAAGCTCTTTATTACGCGATATTCCACTCTGTGTCTGCTTTCAACAATGCGGGTTTCTCCTTATGGCCTAATAGCCTTTCCCCCTTTGTTGGCGATCCGGTAGTCAATCTTACGGTCATTTCGCTCTTTATCATTGGCGGATTAGGTTACATTGTGGTTGTGGATGTTTTTCGCAAACGATCATGGAGAAAGCTATCTCTGCATTCGAAGATTGTATTAATCGGCAGTTTTTCTCTATATTTGTTTGGATTCATCACCATCCTTTTACTTGAAAGTTGGAATCCTTCCACGTTTGCTGATTTATCTTATGGCGAACGCATATGGGCTGCTCTATTTCAGGGTACTGCCCCTCGAAGCTCCGGTTTCAATACAATTGATATTGGTAGCATGCTTGCAACATCCCAATTTTTTATTATTATCCTGATGTTTATTGGAGCCGCTTCCGGCGGGACGGGTGGAGGAATTAAAGTTAACACCTTTGTCGTGCTTGTTCTAGTGACCATTCAAACATTTCGGGGCGGCGGGCAAACACATGCTTTTGAGCGTAAAATAGCAGAAGAAACCGTTATGCGCGCACTCGCTGTTGTCATGAGTTCACTGGCGTTTGTGCTAGGAATCTCCATACTTCTGTCCATCTCCGAAGGAATTCTTGAGAATCATTTTCTGGATGTTCTGTTTGAAGCGACTTCTGCTTTTAGCACTACAGGACTATCGATGGGCCTTACAAGTGAGCTGAGTGCTACTGGAAAAATTCTAGTCATCTTCACCATGTTTGCAGGTCGGTTGGGACCTTTAACACTCGCTTTTGCATTGGCCCAGAAGAAACGTACGTCCAAAATTGGTTATGCCGAGGATCATGTTCTTATTGGCTAACCTATAGGCTCCTGTTAACTCTATTCAAAATGCCCCCTTATCTAAGACGACCTAACGTCTGGATAAAGGGGCATTTTTGTTAATTATTTATACAGACGCTCCATGATCAGGACATTCACCGAATGCGCAGACAGATGAACCACAACCGAATCCTCCTGTAGATGAATCACTTGTTCTTGTGGAACGATCTTCTCATCGTTCTTCTGATTCACGTTGGGAACATGTAGCAATTCTTCATCGCCGCTAAGTGTTATCATTCTAGCAACAGAGGCAACGTTCAGATCCTGAAGGTGAATTTGAGTTGCTTTATCCACCCCATCTGCGTTCACCAGCTTCACATACACATGCTGTGCATCTCTCGTAACGGAATGGAATACGTCCCGGTTGTATGCTTCGAGCTTGTAATCCAGAATTCGGCTGGTAGTGTGACCATCGGTATAAGAGCAGATCAGATTTTTCCCTGTTTCACCACCATAATTCACCGTAATCGTATAATTCGTGTCGTTCTCCAGTGATTCATAGTTGGCTGCCCGGAGATTTCCCGCTGCAGAACTGGAAGAATAATCACCCAGGGTGTAGCCTTCTATACCTTGTTTGTATACTTTGACTCCCGTTGCATTGCCGCCATATCCAATCGCGTATTCAATGACATCCTTTTTCTCAGGGGATATATCCGTCAATCCCACACCGATGGTGAAGCCATCCTCGCCCGCTGTGCGCTGAATCTCAACTTCAACTTTATAACTCGTCCATTCATCGTTCAGAAGATATACCCCATTCAGACCACTTGCCTGCGCTTTTAAAATCAGCCCTTTTCCCGTCTCCAGCGTGTATCCTGCCGATCCCGGAATCCGATTCCACTCCACATTCAGAGCTGTCTGCTCCCTGAAATCTTCTGTAAACAGCACCCTGCCATCCTGGTTCGATGTGACCGTAATACGTTTCACCACAATGTCAGCATGACCTGTCGCAATCTCGATCCCGCCGCGCGGAATGAGCTCTATCGGTTGACCCTTGCTGTATGTTGAAAATGAAGTGCTCAGCACCTGATCGCCCACGTACTTGGCAAAAAGCTGCTGTACATAGTAATTCGGTGTGTACCACACCGTCTCATCATCAAACCAGATGCAGTCCGGCGTCCAGCGGTAGGTGCCGTCTGTTAGTACCTTGTTAAATAGTGGCGCATAGGCAGCCAGGCGAACAACGTCCGCATTATTTTCAAACCCGGTCATGATCGCCGCTTCGGCAACCGCACCTGCCAAGGTATTTTTATCCGTTGACGCATATTCTCCCACAAATACCTTAGATGTCTCTTTCCAATCCATACTGCCATCTTCGTGATACGCCCGCTCGTAATAGTTGTACCGATCCACGTTGTTTAGCAGATAGTCATTGGAACGATAGTAATGTTCATCGGCAATGGTATCCATATAGTTGTCCTGGTTCTCATACCAAGTGACCGTCTCCTCAATCACCTCTTTGCCATCTGCAAAAGCGACTTGAGCTGATCCGGTCAGATTGCCACTCAGGAATTTCCATCCCTGCTGGTACGCATCATCGTCTGCCTGAGCGCCGACTGTCGAAATGATGTGCAGCTCATGATCAGGATAGTTACGCTTCATATAGTCATCAATTGACGTCTTGAATACTTCAAAGTTCGCAAAAAATTCGGTTCCCCAGTTCTCATTACCTACGCCAAGATAACGCAGATCGAACGGCTCAGGATGTCCCATGCTGCTCCGTATGGCCGCCCATTCATTATGTTCAATATCCGTGCTGAGCGCAAAATCGATCAGGTCTGTAAAGTTACGGATATAATACTCCCTCAAAGCGCCACCTGCCGGGTGTGCATAATCCGAACGCGCCTGGCACAGAACGCCACAGGCCATGACCGGAACCGGAACAGCATTCAAATCTTCAGCCAGTTGGAAATACTCCATGTATCCGAGGCCCATCGTCATCATGTAACCCCAGACATTATAGTTCTCCTTGCGAAGTTCAACCGGTCCCACCGAATCCTTCCAGTCATACACATTGTCCCAAATAAATGAACCTTCCGAAATGCATCCCCCGGGAAACGCAGAAACTTTGGATGCAGATCGACGAGCGCTTGAACCAGGTCTTTCCGGAGTCGATAGTTTGGATTACCCGTGTAGTTGGCATGCGCTGACGCGGATATTCCCTGCTCTTTCGGATTGGCTCCCCATACATCTTGCGGAATCAACGATACCATATCGATGGAAATGTCCCCTTCGAAGGTGAGAGCCAATTGCCCCAACGCAGTTTCCGTTCCAGTCAGGGTCACGTTCGAATTCGGGATTCCGTACTTCCTCCATGTGTTACCACCTTCCACTTGCAGCGCAACTGAATCACTGATGGCATCGCCGTTCCCATCCTGCAATTGAATCGTAATCGTTCCTGCGGATACTGCCTTGGCCCAGACAGTAAAATCATACGCCTTACCCTTCTTAATGGACATGGCACAATGTTGGTTGGAATCCGAGAAGCCGCGATTACGAATCGTCGCACCAGCCTGAACCGTTACATAATAAGCATTCACTTCCGGGTCTTCCACGTTAAAATGAGTGTTTAATCCATCGGTCTGCTGCACGATCATTTTGTCGGTATCTCCGGACCAAGCATACAACGGATCACGGTTCCGACCTGTCGAACAACCACATTCCCCTGAGTCATGCGAGTATGTATCGAATGCAAAGGATTCAAACGAGCGGTTCTGAACAAGCTCTGCATAGATTCCCCGTCTGCCGCATTGTTAATGTCCTCGTAGAAGAGGCCGTACATTACTTCGCTAATATCCGCTACACGTTGATCCCCGTGAATCGTAACGGTATAAGGCGGGAGGTGCTCTGGAACAACAGAGACATCAAAACTTTTGTTTGACGTACTTCCACCCTTGGTCAAAAGTGCATTCAAACGAACTCCCTGTGCAGAGCTCAGAGATTGAATTACTCCATTCGCTGACAGAACTTCAGGCTGACTTGAACTCCATTGAACGTTCACCTTTCCCCCTAGCAAATCTATAGGCAGTGACACATCTTTGGTAATAATCCGGGCTGGAGCAGACAAATATTTATCTCCGGCAAGCTGCACAATCTCTTCATCGGTCAGGGACTCGCACATCACCTCAATGACTTCATCCATGGATAGAGCCGCCTGATATATCCGAAAATCAGATAGTGATCCCGCAAAGTCCACATCTGCCGGGTACTGAGAACGTCCAATATAATTACGGCTATAGTTCACAGGGTCCACGAACGAATCAAACCATCTGCGCAGCTTGGCATAATTGCCGCTGGACGTCTGGCTGATGGAGCCATCCGCCACCATCTCCCCATTCACATATACAACCGGACCTGCGCTGCTGCGTGTGCCGCCTTGACTGCCTGCCACCGACAAGGCAATATGCATCCATTCCCCACTGGCAAATCCGCGTCCCGGGTCTACAACCAAATCATCTCCTGCATATAACGTACCTCTCATCTGACGAGTCAGAAATAAATAGGGGCCCTTCTCGCCATTGCCGAAGTCGAAAATTCGCTCCCACACATTCGAACCTTTGCCCAAATGGACCCATGCCGAAACAGTCACACCGGTGTTATCGCTTACATCTTGCAGCAAATTCGAAGGCAGCTCCAAATAGGATGTTCCGTTCGATCCTCCGGTAAAAGTCACCGCCCATCTGCCATTTACTTCGGAAATGCTGGGTAGTTTTTCTCCTGAGGCTGTTCCATTGTGTCCGTTCCCTGAGCTATCCTTGCCGATCTCGGCTGCATCTTCAAACTTGTAGTGTGCGATGAGTTGATTGTGAAATGTAGTCATGTTCATTCCTCCTATGTAACGTAAATTATCGTAGATGTCTTTCTTTAATTCGTATAAATGTAAATTGATTAATAATTATATAAACAACTGATCTAATCGTATAGTATCTTATTCCGAGTCATGATTTCAATCCCAAAATTACAGAAAGTCCAACGTAGTACAGGAATTCATACGAATCAATCCATCTTTTTGCTTATCTCCCTCTCAATCATAAAGACACTCTAACGATAATATTTATGGTTTACAAATATATAAACTGATTGATAATATAACAAATGAAAGCGCTTGATATTTAATATTATCGAAAAGGAGGACTGTCCGGCCATATAACGTTTGCGGCAGTGAATAGGTTGATTTTTCATTTCAGGTATTGGGAAAGGGGAAACGTATGAAACGTTATTGGGTAAGCGTACTTAACATTTCTTTACTGAGCACTGCATTACTTACGGCAACAGCTTTGGCACCCGTGTCCGTATTGGCGGACAGTCCAGGGGCAGACAGTTCCAAATCGCAAGTTTCCACATCCATTGAGAATACGGCTCCATCATTCAGAAATGTTTCCGTTCATGACCCTTCCGTTATTAAGGTCGGTGATACCTTTTATATTTTCGGCTCACATCTCCAGGTAGCCAAATCCAAGGATTTGATGAAATGGGATTCGGTCGCCTCCGGGGTTACGGATGATAATCCTGTTGTGCCCAATGTAACCAAGGAATTCGCAGAAGCCCTAGTATGGGCGCAGACCGATACGTTATGGGCAGCAGACGTCATTCAGCTGGAGGACGGCAAATTTTATATGTATTACAATGCGTGCAAAGGAGACTCTCCCGCTCTGCATTAGGCGTTGCTGTCGCAGACAACATTGAAGGGCCTTATAAGGATCAGGGCATTCTGCTGAAATCCGGCATGTGGGATCAGATCAGTGAGGATGGCACCATATACGATGCAACGATCCATCCGAATGTGGTCGACCCTGATGTGTTTTTCGATAAAAACGGAAAATTATGGATGGTTTACGGTTCCTATTCCGGGGGGATTTTCATTCTGGAAATGGACAAAACGTCGGGAAAACCACTCCCTAATCAGGGGTATGGCAAAAAACTGACCGGAGGCAATCACAGCCGAATTGAAGCTCCTTATATGCTCTATAATCCCGAAACCGACTATTATTATCTGTATCTTTCTTATGGCGGATTGGGTGCTGACGGGGGATATAACATTCGTGTAGCTCGATCCAAAACGCCGGATGGCCCTTTCCTTGATGCCGAAGGAAACGATATGATCAACGTCAAGGCGGACAAGGACAAACCCTTGTTTGATGACCGCTCGATCGAGCCTTTTGGCGTGAAATTACTAGGGAACTTCCTCTTTCAAAGACAGATCGGTGATCCCGGCACTGGTCAGGGTATCGGCTATGTATCACCAGGTCATAACTCCGCCTATTATGACGCAGAAACCGGAAAACAATTTCTGATTTTCCATTCCCGCTTTCCGGGTCGCGGCGAAGAGCATGAAGTCCGCGTACATGAGATGCATATGAATTCGGAAGAATGGCCTGTCGTTTCTCCCTATCGCTATGCAGCTTTAGAAGAGGATACTGACCATCTGACAACCCAGGATATTGCTGGACAGTACCGATGGGTGAATCACGGGAAGGAAATCACGGCTGAGATCAAATCATCGCAATCCGTCCAGTTCACAGCAGATGGGCAGATTAATGGTGCCGTAACGGGAACATGGACTCTTGAAGCAGACAATCAGGTGCAAATCACATCAAATAACGTCGTATATAATGGCGTTTTCACGCATGAATGGGAGCCGGATTCCCAGAAGACGGTTCTGACCTTTAGCGCGCTCTCCTCCTCTGGTGTGGCCATCTGGGGAGTCAGATGACTGCAATGAAGGATCAGGATATTGTTAATGCGGTCAAAAAGGACCTGAACATCGGCGACACGGGGAACATATTCTTTAACCTGTCCCTCCCCACCAAGGGAACACGCGATTCAGAGATTACTTGGAAGTCCTCCAACGCCTCTGCCCTCTCTGCTACAGGGGTAGTGAATCGCCCTCGTATTGGCAAGGGAGATGCCAAGGTGGCATTGACGGCAACGATCCGCAAAGGAAGCGCGGTGAGCTCCAAAACGTTTAATGTTACCATTCCACAACAAGCGGTGAGTCCACTGCTTGGAGAATATACGTTTGATCAAATGAAACTTGCAAAAATCGCACAGGATTCCAGCAAAAATGAATATCACGGCCAACCCTTTAATGTGACGACTTCTGCGGTTAACAGCAAAAATCAGGCTGCCGCCTTCAATGGAACAGACAGCTATATCCAGCTGCCCGGAATCATCACAGATACGACGGATTTCACCTTTAGTGCATGGGTCAACTGGAGTGGTGGCGGAGCCTGGCAGCGAATTTTCGATTTTGGAAATGGCCTGACCAGACATATGTTCCTTACCCCCGCACAGCATACAGGAGCTCTGCAATTCACCATCCATGACCAGAGACGGGATCAGAGCCTCATTGCTGCTGAACCGCTGCCCTCCAATCAATGGGTACATGTCGCTGTCACCCTTCAGGGAGATACAGGTACTCTGTATGTGAACGGAAAAGCTGTGGCAAGCAGCACCGAAATTACGTTTAACCCGAAGGATCTTCAAGTGACGGAAGCTTATTTGGGCAAAAGCCGTTATACAGCCGATCCCTTCTATAAAGGCTCGATGGATAACGTAAAAGTATATGATAAAGCGTTAACCTCCACGGAAATTCAGCGCCAGGCAAAAGAAAAGCCTTAATCAGCAGCAACCTTGCCGCTGGAGTTAAATCTATAACAGAACGCCCAATACAGTAGCCGAGTTTACAGACTGCTTATTGGCGTTCTGTTTCATTTCATTTTGAATAATGGATGACCATGCTTAACTTGTTCGCAGAGGCACCCGAATTCTTATAGGCATGAGGCTTGTCCGCGCGAAAACGGATCGACTCCCCTTGTTTTACCGTATAATCCTCCTCCCCAACCCGAATTGTAACTTCCCCTTCAAAAACCGTAATAAATTCCTCTGCCCCATCGATATGCGGTTCAGCATTCAAAGAAGACTCCGCATCCATCTCCATAACGTACATTTCAAAACGGCGCCCTTCTTCAAAAGTAAAATGCGGATAAATCCGAATCTTGCCCTCATTCTCCATCAATGCTTGAATATCACTGCCCGTTACGACTGTGGTGTCCGACTTCGGCTCGTGGATCAAGGCGGTAAATGATATTTTCAGACCGTTCGCAATCTTCCATACAGTAGCAATTGTAGGGTTCGATTCCCCCGTTCAATTTGACCAAGCATCGTCTTGCTAATTCCAGACAACTCGGCAACCTTGTCCAGACTAAGCTTTCTTTGCTCCCTGAGCTGTTTCAAATTTTGCGCAAGAACAACATTAATGTTTTTCAATATAAAGTCACCTCTGTTTTTAAAAGATTAAATTGTGCTTTATAGAGCACATAATGTACAATTATAAAGATCGTACGTTATAACGTACATTTCAACTAAATATAACATACACCGAGAATCAATTGTGGAGGACTTATGAATATTATACCGTTACTCACGTACGCAATCGTGGCTTCATTCACACCGGGTCCCAACAACATCATTGCCATGACCCACGCAAGAAACGAAGGATTCAGAAAAACCCTTCCGTTTATTGGTGGCGTTGCAGCCGGCTGCCTGCTTATTATGGTTCTGTCCAGTTATTTCAACCTTATTCTGCATCAATACATCCCAAGGATCAAACCAGCCCTGAACGTGTTGGGATGTGTATACATGATCTATTTGGCAATTAAAATTATGCGAAGTAAACCTACGAGTGCCAAAGATCCCAAGGTGAATCGTTTTTCATTTCTCTTTGGCTTTACCCTGCAATTCATCAATCCCAAAGTCATTCTGTATGGTCTTACGGCTATCTCCGTATTTGTCATGCCTCTTGGGCAGTCACATGTCCATATTATCGTTTTTTCGTTGCTTCTCACCATCATAGGTGTTAGTGCGAATATGACGTGGGGGTTATGTGGTGTGTTATTCCAAAGTTTTTTATTGAAATATGAACGTCCTTTTAATATGGTGATGGGCGTTTTGCTCATCTGCAGCGCCCTATCGATTCTATTATAAATACAAAAAAAAAAGCGTCCTCTCATCCGATGAGGGAACGCTTTTTCTACCAACCTCAGTTCGATCTCCACCACGGTTGGCTCGGGTAAGTCTCCGAATGCAGCACAACCTTCTCACCGATTTTGGGTGTTGCAATGTCGACATTCAATGCATGTGCAGCCTTGGTAATCCGTTCAACCGGCTCGTTCCATGCATGATAGGCCAATGTAAAAGCGGCCCAATGAATAGGGATGAGCAGTCCTCCCTTGACATCCAAGTGAGCCTGCACCGTTTCTTCCGGCATCATATGAATGTTGGACCAACGCTCGTCATATTGGCCGCATTCCATCAGAGTCAGGTCAAAGGGTCCATACTTACTACCGATTTCCTTGAAATGAGGACCGTAGCCGCTATCACCGCTAAAGAAAACCTTCGTTTCCTGTCCGGCAATGACCCACGAACACCATAATGTAGAATTGCGATCCAGCAATCCTCTACCCGAGAAATGCCGTGCAGGCGTACAGGCAAATGTCAAACCCTTGAAGGACAGCTTATCCCACCAGTTATGTTCAGTAATCTGTTCCGAAGGCACACCCAGTTGAATTAGTCGTCGACGCACGCCAAGCGGGACAATAAACCGCTCTGTTTTATTCTTTAATCTGCGGATGGAAGAGTAGTCCAGATGATCATAATGGTCATGCGATATAATGATCGCATCCAAGACTGGAAAATCCTCAGGTTGAATCGGCAGGTTAGTGTTGTATCGTTTCGTACCCGCCCAGGATACAGGAGATGGACGGTTGCCGAGCATTGGATCAAAGAGCAATCGGTGTCCTTCAATCTCAAGCAGAAAAGCCGAGTGTCCGAACCATGTCACCTGTGGGTTATCGGATATGTTTAATGATTCCGCTGGTTCATATTTCTCCACGGGAATGCTGCTCGCTGGTCTCCGCTCTATATTTCTCCGCATGGAATCCCTTAACATGCTTACAAGGGAGCTGAAGCTCATACCTGCGGCTGTTGGAATCTGATTTTCGTATTTTGTCATTATTCATACCTTCTGTTCTCTAAAATCAATCATTCAATCCATCATTCAATCTTGAGTATAACAGGAGTAATATTGCTTTATATTAAATCATTGTTCGTTTATAATCAATTTCGCCTTCGGTTATCTGAATTTGAACTTCAATTAACCCTAATCAGGTCGAAGATTTTACAGCCCAGCGACGAACATCTCACAGGACTATAGCACTAACCCATGTTGATTCATCTCCTGGTTAAACATAATTAAGGTGGAATTAAGACTCTGTTTTCTCTCCAATAAGACTGGGCATATATAATAGAGAAAATACAGCAGAGAGTATGTGAGAGATGATGAAAAAATGGCGCAGAAGATTATTTAAAACGTTTATATTCGGAGTTGTTGCGATTCTCCTCCTTTTGGGGACAGGCGTAATCTACCAACAAGTGAGTGCACGGCAGGATGCAAAAACATTCATTCCTCCTGGCAAGCTGTACAGCGTGCATGGTGACAATATGCATTTATATACGGGTGGTCAGGGAGATACAACGGTCGTCCTTGCATCCGGATGGGGTACTGCTGATCCTTATGTAGACTATTATCCGCTTTATGAAAAGCTTGCACCTTACACGAAATTCGCGGTTTACGATCGCTTTGGCTATGGTTATAGCGATAGGACCGATAAGAAACGCGATGTCGATACTGTGGCAGATGAATTGCACGAGTTATTAGAGGTATCTGGGCAAAAGCCACCATACGTCCTGGTAGGTCACTCCCTTGGATCGCTTGAAACACTCCGGTTTGCTCAAAAGTATCCGGATGAAGTACAAGGTATTGTCATGTTGGATGGGGGAAGTCCGGAATATTACGCCAATGACACTGACGATATGGCAAGTGTGATTGGTGGCTTCATGAACCAATTCCGGATTCATACGGGGCTGCTCCGCTTGTCCTTACAATCTGACGCAGTCGTGGAAGCCTCCAATGCCAATCGAAACGGTCTGAAGTTTGTGCCTGATGAACTGAAGAAGATCGATACAACGGCCCTGCTGCTTAACTATGGGAATGCCAACACCGTGGATGAGTTACGTGAAATGACAGCCAATGCCAAGGTTGTTGTCGACAACAAAAAGCCCTTCCCGTTTCCACTTACCATACTGACAGCAGATTACTTCGGAGCCAGTGAGCCTATATGGGATAAAACTCAAGCTGAATTTACGTCCTGGTCGGAACACTCCAAGCATGTAACCGTTAAGGATACCGAGCATTATATCCATCAATATCACCCGGACCTTGTCGCCAATGAAATATTGGAACTGGTTAAGAAGTAGATTCCCTGAATAAACGCTGAACTACCAAACCAACCAATTCATGCCAAATAAAACCCTAACGATTCTGGTAATCGTCAGGGTTTTATTGTGTTAGAGGTCTCACTGTGCTTTTGCCATCCTCGGTGTTTGTGATCTAAAATGCGCCAATGCCTCCTGAACCTCCGTGCTCGTAAGACCGTGTCGATCAAAATAATGCATGAGCTCTTCCAGCTCAGTTCCATCACCGCCGTATATCCGCTCCATTTTTCGAATGATCTCTCAAGATTTATTTGATTTACCTTAGCAGGTCTATTTTCAATCTAATGGATGGAACCCGTTTCATGTCAAGGTACAAAAAACGATGCCCCCCTTTTGAAGGGAGAGCATCGTTCGTTACTTTTATATGCCGTTCAATTAATGCATAGGACCTTGTTGTTCCTGCTGAGAACCCACCTTAACTCGCTTCAGGAACAGTGAGATGATCAGTCCAATTACAGCGAGAATCAGTGCGAAAACAAATGCATTTTGTACACCGGATGTGAAACCTGCCAACTGATTCTCTGGGCTCTCAGGATTCGTCACACCGCTCAAGAAGCGGGTCGTTCCTGCGCTCAGTATACTCACCGCAACAGCTGTACCAATAGCTCCCGATACCTGCTGTAATGTATTCATAATCGCGGTCCCGTGAGGGTAGAAATCAGGTGGCAATTGATTCAAACCGTTGGTTTGTGCAGGCATCATGATCATTGAAATTCCGATCATCATGAACACGTGCATCGTAATAATCTTGCTCAGTGTTGTAGTCGGAGTGATTCCCGTGTACATGAAGAGTACAATCGCAGTGATCGCCAGACCAATAATCACAAGCCACTTCGGACCGAACTTGTCGAACAGACGCCCCATAACCGGGGACAAAAATCCATTCAGCAAGCTGCCCGGCAGCAGAACCAGACCGGCAGTCAATGGCGTAACCGCCATACCTTGTTGCAGATACATCGGCAGAATCAGCATGGATGACAACAGCATCATCATACAAAGGAAGATCAGAATCAAGCCAATCGTAAACATTGGATACTTGAACGTTCGCAGATCCATCATCGGCTGTTTCATTCTCAATTGACGGATGCTGAACAGCAGCAAAGATAACACGCCAATAATCAGTGTGGCTACAACGATAGGACTGGTCCAGCCACCGCCACTTTCCCCATGTCCTCCAGCACTACTGAATCCGTACACGATTCCACCAAAGCCCAGTGTCGAAAGTACAATGGAAAGAACATCAATTTTGGGCTTGGTCAATTTCGATATATTCGGTAAGAACAGCAAGCCACATACCAATGAGATAATGAAGAACGGCAAGGAGATCCAGAAAATCCAATGCCAGCTCAGATTTGCCAGAATCAGACCCGAGATACTCGGACCACTTGCTGGCGCAAACATGATAACCAAACCGATCAAGCCCATGGCAGCGCCACGCTTTTCAATCGGGAAGATAACCAATATGGTGTTGAACATTAGTGGCAGTAACAGAGCTGTACCTACAGCTTGTAATACCCGTGCCACCAACAAAATTTCAAAGCTCGGTGCAATAGCAGCAACAAGCGTTCCTGCAATCGAAAAAATCAGAGAAGTTGTGAACAACTGTCTCGTCGAAAACCATTGCAACAGCATACCGGAAACCGGCACCAAAATACCCAAAACGAGCAGATAACCTGTCGTTAACCATTGGATCGTAGTAGGCCCAACTTCGAGCAAGCCCATAAGCGGTGTCAATGCCACATTCAGAGCTGTTTCACCAAACAGTCCAATAAAGCCGCTGAGCAGCATGGCGAATAAAATCGGAAATACTTTATATTGTTTTGTTTCTTGTTGATCCTGTACAGAACCAGCTTTCATGGAAGCCTCCACAATCCCATCCTCCTCAAACATTCTGACGATTTCTATTTCTCTTTACGAAGCTTATTGCTTCTCTCTTGCATTCTTTGCCACAACAGACAAATAATCAGCAGCCGTCAGCAAAGGCTTTTTGTCCTGGTTGGTCAGGCTGATAATCAATGCTCCCTCCATTAAGGAAATGACCAGAAGTCCCATCTCTTGTGCTTTCTCTTCACCTATGCCATCCAAAATCAGATGTTTCGTAATCATTTGCTGCCAACCTGCAAACACATCCTGACAGGCAATTCGCAATTGCTGACTGATACAGGAGGTCTCCACGGCTGCCCAGAAACTAAATGGAAGAAAGCCCGTAAAACCTGCCGCCTCTGTTTCAACCGCTAAGTCATGGATAAATTGCTGAATGGCATCCCCCGTATTGTCATGGGCTGCAAATGTTTCTTCAAACTTCTGCAGAATGTTTTCATTGGCTTTTTGAATGCACTCATGAGCGAGCTCTTCTTTGCCATGTGGGAAATAATGATATAACGAGCCTTTTGGCGTACTGCTCTCCTTAATAATCTGATTTAGACCGGTCGCATGATATCCTTGTGAAAAAAACAGTCTGGCTGCAGTGCTGACGATGAGTTCTCTAGCACTAGACTTTTCACTCAATAAAGCCACATCCTTCAATGAATTATAACAATCGGTCTATATAATTAAAACCGTTTCGAAAAATACTGTCAACCTAATATTTGAGCCCATTCTGATGAAAGCGCTATAGATTAGCAAAATAAAAAAGCGAGAATTGCTCCCGCTTTTTTTATTCATTATATGGAATATTGTATCCCTTACTCGAAGAAATCATCGAACGACCGCACAGGTTTTACATCCATAGGCTGCTTGGACGCAGCCAGACATGCATACGCCCCCACATATACGATCAAGCATAACAATATTAATGATAGCATGATAAGCACTCCCTTTTTTTATCTATCCATTCAGAATCCTCTTTCTCAAAATACGATTCACTTGCTCTGAGCTGGCCAGCATCAAGATAAGGAATACAAGTACAACCAGCGGGAAAAAGCCGATATTGGTTTTTGCAGCAAGGACGCCAAAAAGCGGAGGAAGCAATGTGGTTCCTGTGTATGCCAGTGCCATCTGGTATCCCATTAATCGGGCAGAATTCGCTTTGCCGAATCGGGCTGGAGTTTCATGTAGAAGTCCGGGATAGATGGGTGCAAGTCCCAAACCAATCAGCATAAATCCAGCCAGTGCAAACGAAATCGATAATGGAAGTAATAAAATGATTCCACCCACAATGGCGGTCACTTGACCCGCCAGAATTAACACCCGATTTTTAATTTTCAACGTGATAAAGCCTGTAATCAGCCTGCCAATCGTAATGCCACCGTAGTATAAGGAGATCCATCCCGCAGCCGTTTCTGCCGTGATGTTTCTTGCGCCTACCAGATAGCTGGCTCCCCATAACCCCACCGTTGTTTCCACGCCACAATAAAACAGAAATGCGATCAGTGAGTTTTTGACTCCCTTAATCTTCAATACATTCCGTTCAGGTTTGTTCTCACTTTGTAGAAATGTGTTTTCCGTTTGCACATGATCTGATTCGTTTATCGGCCTCGCACGTTCACGACTAGCAGCAACACGCTTCCACAAAGGCAACGTCGCAAACAAAATAATGACGAGACAAAACTGGACGATGGCTACAGCTGTATATCCGTTTCTCCAGGAATGTTGATCTGCAATATAATACGACATAATGATAGGCCCCGTCGTCGCGCCCACACCCCAGAAACAATGCAGCCAGTTCATATGGTGTGCTTTGTAGTGCTCTGCGACATAATGATTCAACGCAGCATCAACGGCTCCGGCCCAAGACCCAGAGGAATGGCAAGAATGACGAGCCATACCAATGAAGGGGCAAAGGAAAATCCAAGGAGTGCTCCGGCTGTCAGACAACAGCTAATTAGTGTAACCTTGCCTGTTCCCCATTTTTGAATAACCGTTCCGCTTGCCAAGCTTGAAACGATCGTTCCCCCTGCAACAACCATGGATAGAATTCCTGCCGACCCAAACGAAGCCCCAAGTTCAGGCCACATCACTGGCCAGGCTGAACCTAGCAAGGAGTCAGGAATCCCCAAACTGATAAACGCCAGGTAGATGATGATAAGAAACCAAGTTGCCATAATAAATCCCTTCCCTGCATATAAAATGAAAAACAATTCTGATATTACTGTATAAAATATTTCATTCGTACACTTTATAAAGTATGTTTATTTATATGTTTATATTGCATTAAAGAAAATTCTTTGTCAATAGATCGTATCATCCCAAATTAAAACAGCCACCAATCTGGATTTTCATCCAGATTGGTGGCTGTTTTTTGGATAGGTATCAGTATTGAATGATAAATTGATTAATAGGTGACGTAACCCTCATAGGTAACCGTCCACGTATAGCCTGTCTGACCATCGACTGATTTTAATGTAAGTGTCCCCCGGTACGGATCAACATTATAACTAGCCGTCATAGGAATATCACCAAGCGTTGGAAATTGAGATTTGGGTAAAATGGTTTGCCAGGTTATATACTTTTGTGCGTAAGGAACTACTTGTGTACTGTCTGGTAAACTACTAGTTGAAGTTGAAGGTACACTAGCTGCAAAAGATGTAGAGCCTAGCGTGAAACATGCAACGACAGTTAAAAGACCGACTATAAGTTTCTTTTTCATCTTCATCTTCCTTTCGTTTTGGAGTACAGCTCTATCATATAAGAAAGGCTTCTATTAAAATGTAATATTTGTCATATAGTGAAAATATTTGTTTACGCCAATACCGGTCGGAACCACTCCACTCGACAACAGAGAAGATCTGTTAAACACAAAAAGGGAATTGCCTCTGCAATCCCCTTTTGAATTTGAATTATTTAGTTAAATTCTTATGCAAAGTCATGGAGATGAAACTCTATATCGTTATCCTATGGGTTTAAATGTTTACCACGCTCATCCCAAGCTTCCATATTCAGCTCACTGTTGATCGTTACAGCGGTTAATGCACCTAGGGACGCCGCAGTAATGGCCTGGTACATCTCTGACGCTGCATCTCCGGCGCTGAATACACCTGGTACAGTCGTTTTGCCGTAATCATCCACAACGACCGTACCGGCCTCGTTAACCTCACATCCTAATGTCCGCGGCAGTTCAGATCCAGCAGTCAGTTTCGGTCCAAAGAAAATTCCCGTGCAAGAGATTTCGGTGCCATCCTCCAGTACAACCTGC
The DNA here is from genome assembly GCF_052244825.1 of Paenibacillus sp. 1A_MP2. Lineage (NCBI taxonomy): Bacteria > Bacillati > Bacillota > Bacilli > Caryophanales > Paenibacillaceae > Paenibacillus > Paenibacillus sp. 1A_MP2. The sequence goes on from NZ_JBQQCS010000001.1 coordinate 4,274,435, forward strand.
TGCACCATCCCATCGCTGGATTCGATAGATCGAATTGGAGAGTCCCATACCGGAACACCATGCTGCTTCAATTCCTCCCGCTGCTCATCTGTTAATTCATCTGGTCCATTCGTGCAAATGGTAAACCGACTTGTCCAGCCGGAAATGGTCTTTGCCATGTGAAATGCCTTGGCACCATTAACAATAATAACGAGAGCTTGATCTCTTAATTCCCAACCATCGCAATAAGGACATACAAAAGCACTCTTGCCATATACCTCTGTCAACCCGTTAATATCCAGCGGAAGGTCTTTTTTTCCTACTGCAAACAAAACTTTCTTCGTGCGATAGACTGCTCCCTGTGCCGTCGCAACTTGAAAATCACCATCGGTTCCTGTCACTGAGGTCGCTGTGTCTCCTACAAAATGAACGGACGGATATGCGCTAATCTGTTCTTTCGCAACCTTCCGAAATTCACGTGGACTTGCGCCATCTCTCGTCAGAAAACCGTGTGTTTCACGCGTGACCCAATTACGCGGGCGTTCATCATCTATGACCACAACCTGTTTACGGGCTCTGCCTAGTACAAGTGCTGCATTAAGACCCGCAGGTCCTCCTCCAATAATTAATACATCCGTCTGTTGTTCCATATTTAACACCCTTTCCAGATATTCAATATCCTTTATTGTTTCAAAAAAAGTCTAACCCAGCTGCTTCTTGCCGCTTGCAGTTGGTTCTATTGACAGTAATGTAAGAGGGATCAATTGAATACTATTAAAGACCTCTTATATCTACAATATACAAAACCGATTCAATATGCAAGAAAAATATTCTTTTATTGTTACTGCTGCTTGGTTTCAATGACCTGTATCACATAAAATCATTTTTAACAATTAAAATAAACCTTGTTTTTAAATTGTTCACAATCAAATGACATTATTTTAAATACTAAATCGTTAATTAATTCACATAGTGTATTGAATGCTATAATGAAACCACGAGATATATAAGTATAGATATAGGAAGTGAGTTCTTGAAAACATTGAATAAAGGGTCACGGCCCGAAATCAGTCTGGAGTATACTAGCTCGATTCCGAAAGTTTTCTTTGATACCATCAAAATCGGAATCATCAAGTCCAATCTGATCGCCATGTTTGCCGGTTTAAGTTTGGCTTTGTATGTTTTTGATGCATCCATTTTAGCTAATATTGTACCCATTATTCTCTCTGTCATCGGGTCTTCCCTGATTATCGGAGCGGCCGGGGTGTTTAACAATTTGTATGATCGGGATATTGATGCGATCATGGAACGCACCAAAACACGTCCTACCGTAACAGGTCGTGTAGATACCAAAACAGGTTTGATCCTCGGTATTGCCATTACAATTATCGGGGGCATCATGTTGTATATCGCTTCCCCTTCGGCTGCCGTATTCGGTATATTGGGACTGCTGCTGTACGTGTTCCCGTATACGATGTGGACCAAGCGGACAACGGTTTACAATACGGAAGTAGGAAGCCTTTCGGTGCTGTTCCTCCCCTTATCGGTTGGGCAGCCATTTCACCAGAGCTGGGTCATTATGAAATTTGGGCTTTGGTCGTTACCATGCTGTTGTGGCAGATGCCTCACTTCTATGGCATTGCCATCCGGAGATTTGATGAATACAAAGCCGCTGGTGTTCCTATGCTTCCTGTCGTCAAAGGAATCAGACGGACATACATCCAGACGAATGTTTATCTGGTATTGTTGTTATTCTCCAGCTTCTTGTTCTGGCCAATGAGTCCTTTCATTGCCATTGTTGCGTTTCTGGTAAGTTTGGCCTGGCTTATTCTTAGTGTGGCAACTTTCGATAAGAAAGAAACCAAGAAATGGTCACATAAAATGTTTATTTTCTCCATTAACCACATCACGATCATCTTCCTGGTCATCATTGCGTATTCATTGATTGCACAGCTGATCAAATAAAGATTGACCTATTGTGCCATAATAAAAGCCGTACAGATCTTAACTCTTTCGACAAGAGTTGTCTGTACGGCTTTTTTCATTTGTTACATATACTATATCTTACACTACCCCACTTTAACCGGTGATTGCTCACCTTGCCACAGCAGCTGCATCTCTTCATTTGTAGCAAGCAATTCGGATAGGCTTCCCTCGGCCTCAATTCGTCCATCCTTCATGACGATAATATGATCTGCCTTGGCAAGTGCTGCTCTGCGATGAGACACTGCAATACATGTGACATCTGGCTCCTGGAACAAGCCTTCCCATACCTGTTGTTCGGTTTTCACATCCAGGGCACTGGACAGATCATCGAAGATGAACAGGTCAGCTTCCGTCATCAACATGCGTCCGGTTGCCGCGCGCTGAATCTGACCACCCGACAGCATGACACCTCTCGGACCTACGGACGTTTCGAGTCCTTGATCCAGGTTTTGAATATCCTCATCCATAACAGCCAGGCGAATAGCTTTTGCAAGAGCAATCTCCGTATGACCCTGTTTGCCCTGAACCATATTCTCTTTCAGCGTATCACTGAACAGTCGGGGTACTTGCGGCGTATACGCTGCTCTGGGCGGCATCAGGAAAGTAGCGGGATCAACATCTTCTCCATTCCAGCGAATCGTGCCTTCCTGTTTGGGCAGCAGTCCCAAGAGTGTGCGTACTAGAGTCGATTTGCCAGAACCGATCCGTCCCGTAATGACCAGAAATTGACCCCGCTTTACACGGAAGCTGATATCCTGTATTCCATTAGCAGAATGAGGATATTGGTACGCCAGATTACTGATCTCCAGCTCTCTTAGCTTTTCCTTAGGATCTCTCTTTTCAGTAGGAAGCTCAGGCGGATCTTCATTCAGATATGTCTCTCTGAAATCCATGATCCGGTCTTCCTCACCCGGACGAAATAGAGTTCGCATCCGGTCAAAAGATACTTTGAGCCGTTTATGCTGAAACACCATATATCCAAACAAAGAAATACTAAAGCCAATATTGGCAAGATAACTGGTGAACAAGGCAAAATTACCTACGGTGAAACTGCCTGATTTCATCTCGGCTGCACACATCAGGAGTATGAGACCTGTACAGATACTGAGCACCTGCTGATTAAGGGATCTCATCCACTGTTTGAACAGATTATCCCGGAGCGCAGCTTGACGACGTTCTTCATTCAGTTTGTTAAAACGAGCAGAGACATGCTCTTCTGCCTGCCCAAGTTTCAATGCCTGAACAGCACCAAAGGTCTCCGCAATGAAACTGGTAATTCGTCCAGTCGACTCACGATTGACCTGGGCATATCGACGGGCCCGATTACCAGACAAGTTGTTCAACAACGTTACAACCACCAGCGGCAAAACAGCCACCAGAGTGATTTTCCAGTTGATGTTTGCCATAATGATGATGGATACGATAGCGAACACGAGCCTTCCCCAGAAATCGACCCAGGATTCCACGTACTCAACCACTTCATCCACATCATCCCGAAAGCGACTCATCGCCTCTCCCGGTGAAGCTGGCAGATTGCGTCCTGGCCAGCGCATAATACCGGCGAGCATGTTGGTACGCAAAATGGCCTGAATATGGTAGATATACGTAATCCATGCATAGAACGCGGCAAAAAACGTCCCTACTCTTGCCGCTCTAATCAAAGCAATGAAGATCAGCGGAGCTGCCAGCCACATATAATCACGGGAACCCGCCGTTGCCCGGTCAAAGAACCACTGCATACCAACTCCGATTGCCAGCGGTAAAGAATGAAATATGCACCATGACAATCCGTTGATCAAAAATAGAAAAGGCCTGAATCGAAACAAACGGCCTATAAATCCGGTTACATTCACGCCAATTCCTCCTCTCGCCCCGTAATCAGCAATCTTGCATAATGTGACGCCGGATCGCTGGCGAGTTCTTCTCTGGCTCCGAATTCCAGTACCTTGCCATCACCCAGTACCATAATCTGATCGACCTTCTCCAACGTAGCCAGGCGGTGTGCAATAATAATTCCGGTACATTCCTTCATCAGCTGGTCAATGGCAGACTGAAGCATGCTCTCTGTAGCGGCATCCAGCCGTGAAGAAGGTTCATCGAGAATAACCAGGCTTGGTTCGGTCAGAAATACACGCGTCAGGGCAAATAGTTGAGCTTCCCCTGCGGACAAGGAAGAACCACCCGCCTTCAGATGTGTATCCAACCCTGCGGGCTGTGATTCGATCCAGTGACTTAATCCCAGTCGATCCGTGGTCTCCTTAATGATCTGATCCGAGACGTCCTGGTTGAACAGTGTTAAATTGTCTCGCAGCGTCCCGTCGAACAGCTGTACATCCTGCGTAACCATACCGACCCTGCGGTAGAGTGCAGGCAAAGTGAGTTCTGAAATATCTTTGCCACCGACACGAATCGTTCCGCTATCCAGATTATACAGGCGCAGAAGCACCCGACTGAGACTTGACTTGCCGCTCCCTGTACGACCAATAATGCCAAGCCGTTCGCCGGGTTTAATGGCAAAGTTAATATTCTTCAATACAGGTTTATCCTCGTTATAACTGAAGTTCACCTGTTTGAATTCCAGACCAAGCGGCCCTTCTGGCAGCTGATCCTCTTCTCCGTCCTTGATCTCACTACGCAAAGACAACAGTTCTCTCGAACGGAGCATACCGGATTTTGCCTTCTGAAACTCTTGAACCTGATCGCCCAACATCTCAATAGGATCATTGAGCATCTGTGTGTATTGATAAATCAGAAACAGGGTTCCGATGCTGATCATGCCTTGCATGTAATAATGAACACCAAGCAGAAGTACCGCCGTGACAGCAAGGGCGAACAGAATGACCGTCGTATTCCATGGAATAACCCGAAGCAGCCAGGCTTTCCTGCCCTTTTGAAATACAACTCGCATCGTACGATAAAAGCGATTCATCACATAGGGGACATGCCCATTGGCTTGAACATCTTCTATTCCCGCGATACGCTCTTCAATTAATCCGAACAAAGACGCGCTCGCTTCACGCTCATTTTTGGAAGAGTTTACTCCGAGATTGCGAATGAACACCATAAACAGAATCGATAACAATGTAAACACCGTCATGACGATCGCAATCGGTACGTTTACGCTGAACATAAACCCGAGGATTCCAGCTAGTAATACAAAGCTTCCAACCACCTGTACAATGAACATCGCGAAGAAGTTGGAGATACTCGTTACATCACCATCCACCCGTTCAATCATTTCTCCAGGTGTCTTCACATTATGAAACCGCATATCCAGACGCAGGCAATGCTTCAGGAGATCCCCCCGCAATCGGTTTGTTGCCCGCCAGGCCACATCGTTACCCAGATAACTAACGGCTACTGTAATCAATTGATTTACAACAGCAACAATCAGAAACAATCCGGCGAGCTGGATCAGGTTAGCGAGAACTTCCCCACTTGCTGCCGTATCAATAAAGCGTTTAATAATCTGTGGATTCAGGAGCTGCAGCCCCGTTGACGTTAGCAACATCACCATAAGTAAGGCCAATCGGCCTTTAACGGGTTTTAGATATTGCAGCAGCCAGGACATGGAGCGTTTCTCTGTTTTGGGCATAGCCCCTCACCCCTTCGTAACATTTCTATTTTATTTTGTGATTTAAAGCATTGTGGTCCCTCACTAAGATGAATCATGCATAATAACAATAAATGCAGCATTTCCAACCCGTGGATGAATCTTTTCAAGTGTGTTTACCATTTTACATTCTCCCAATCCCTCTGGCATTCTTCCCGAAATCTTTGTACCCATTGTTCAGAAATCTCGTCTGCAATCGGGTCAAAGAACGGAGGTGATACGGTTACACCGTCAGATTGAACATCCAAAAACTTTAACACATTCATGACGGTTCCCTCGTAATCTTCTATAAAATCCTCATACACAATCGTCAGCGGCACAATGCCTGACTCAGACAGAAAATCTTCAATTGCTGCTTCGCACATGTTGCTCTCTACAAGCAGATGCTTAATGGCATCAAAGTTATATTGATCTGCAATATCCTGCTGCTGAGGGCTGTCTCCGTGCTTGCGATGCCATTCACCCGAGACAATGGCTCTCCACCAGGACACAGCCAATCTGACTTTGTTGCGACGTGTCATATAGATATGCTTGGTGCAATTAGGGAAACCCGTACTCCATACCTCAGCCCGCGATAACGCTGTTGGCAGACTATAGAGACTGCGGAATGCGTCAATCCATCGTTGTTCAAAATTAATTTTGATTCCGAATACTCCGTTCGACGTTGTTCCCTGATCCCAAATCTGTTCCAGATCTTCACGCTTTAATGTGTCCGGGCTTTTATGCTGATAATGCAGCCACTCCCTCGGATATCCTGCGACACCCGTAGAACTTAAGGCTTCCCCTAGCAGAGTACTGCCCGTTCGTTGAGAAAACCAAATGGTATAACTTTGAGTAGGTCGTTTCATACCACTACCTCTCTTTCTCCTCTTAGGGATAGTTTCATGCTAAAAAGCACTGCAAATCTCCCTTCCATGTGCAACAAATTGGGTGGAATGCATGCAAAAAAGCCATAGATGAACTAATGTTCATCTACAGCTTGTAACAATAAGAGAACCATATGAAATAAGAAGCGTTTCCGGATTTCTCCTCTGCACGCAATTATGATGAGCGTCCACGACAGGGGTGCACAAACATGACTGTCTAGACGCCAATATACAATCCATTGGTTAAGTCACTATGCTCATGCGTATTCAGTTATCGATTCAGAATGCGCCCTGTCTGGAACATGTTCATCTTAACCACCCGTCACACATATTTGTTGTTTATTGTATTCGCTGCACCGTAATCCGTCAAGATAATATTAACTCAATTGTTATTTCCTTCATGCCACTGAACATCATATGCTGCAATTTCAACGATCATAACCCCAGATAGGGAATTTCTCTGAGATTAAACATTAACTGATTCACTTTCCATACACCATTACTGTACACAAGTTCAATATTTCGATCATTAACATAATGAGAATCACCCGTTAATGTATTTCCGATTACGAACGATTGGGATAACGTCGCTGTTGTACTGCTTGTATAATGAACGGAAGTCTCTGGAGCATCATACACCATCCAATCACTGACTAGATCCTGCCTCTTGAGAATAAATTGGATTAAATCTTCTGTAAAATAAGGCTTGAAATACGCACTGACCTGCTTAATCTGAGACAAGCTTGAAATTTCATTCAATTTCTCTGACAAAACATTTAACCGCACCTGGGTTATTTTCCCAGTATCAGGTATTTGGATCGTCTCCTCTTTCATACTTACTATCATGTCTTGATTATTCAGGTGGATGGTTGCTTGTTTAGTTTGTGGGTTCCACTCCAGCTTGGCTCCTAACGTTTGGCTGACAAATCGCAAGGGGACATATGCTGTATTCTCAATTAATTCAACAGGAGAATCCATTCCCATGATCTGTTCATTCACTCTCGCATTTTTGAAGTTAGCTACAAGCCAAATTTCTTTTTCATCCTTTTTAATTCGAATGCTCTTCCCGTCCTTATACCACGTTACGTCTGCCCCCAAATTGCTGGACACGACCCTCAAAGGAATTAAAATTCGGTTATTGGATAATACTCCAGTCCCAATCTCTAGCGTGGTACCCTCAGCTAAACACGGCGTTGAAAACACGGCAAACATAATACACGCAAGCAATGTTGAAGTGAACTTTTTAACTATCATTTGGAACCCCCATGAGGAAATGTTTAACTAATTAAACACGGATTACTCAATGAAAGTTACACTCTCAATAAAAGTTAAAACAGCTAACACTTATTTGCATTACAACTCGCACCGCTTAAGCTATGCACTCACTTCTATTGGTGTAGATTCCCTCTCCCTGACGACAAGGCGCCGATGCGCTACGATCAGAAATGGCAGTCCGAATGCAGTGGTCAGTGCCAGCGGTACAAAAACGAACAGGCCATTCCCCATCCCAAATTGAGTTAATAGGAGCCCTCCCAAAATCGGTGCCATGACGCTACCCAAGTTATTGAATCCAATCGTGCCAAAGTAGGTCCCTTTCCATTCGGGTTTGGCAATACGGTCAATCAGCACATCCATCATCGTGAACATGAGCACTTCCCCAATCGTGAACAGAACGACACTGATCATCAGCAGCATAACGCCTTCAGCGATACCAAACAGCAACAGACTTGTGGCAACCAGCAGATTTCCAAGAATGAGGGGCACCACCGGCGGGAATTTGCTGGCCACCCGCACAATCGGGAACTGGACCACAAGCACCGTCAACGCATTAAGTGAAAGCATATAGGAAAACACTTGGCTCCCATGTTCGAAGAGAGGATTCTGGGCAACATACTGAGCCAGGGTAGAGCTAAAATGCCCATACCCGAGTACACAAAACGTAGTCCCGATAAGTACTGGCAAAAATACACGGTCACGTCCGGTGGTAGCGAGTGCATCTCGTAGGCGGGGGCACTGACCTGGACATGTTCTGGCAGAGTTGCACGCTGCAATTGAAATTGCAGGAACAAAACCAGGCCGTAAACGATATATACCAACCCGGAGATCATAAACGGAAACGTGGACTCTGCTGATCCCAGCTGAAGACCGATAATGGGTCCGAACACAACTCCCAGATTGATAGCGGCATATCGGAGATTGAACACAAGCAGTTTATTCTGCGGCGGAGTAATATCCGATAGAAGTGCACGGGACGTGGGCTCAAACACGGCGCGGCATAATCCGTTTAATGTATTGGCGACAAAGAACACCCACAGATGCTCTGCTGCTGAAAAGATAAAGAAAACACAGGCCCAGCCAAATACGGAGACCATCATGACTTTTTTGCGACCGATTCGATCTGAAATATAACCTCCATAAAAGCTGACCATAACCCCCGCCAGAGAACTGACCGCGACGGTTACGCCAGTCTGTGTTGGTGTAGCTCCCAAAACCTGAGTCAGATAAATGGATAGAAACGGAATGCTCATGGACGTAACGAGACGTCCAAACATCGTTCCCACAATAATGGTCCAAGCTAAAGGGTGAATCTGCCGTAAATGTTGCTTCATTGCGTATGGTTCTCCTGTTCTTGTTGCTTTGTCTTAGTGGGCTGTCTTTCCCTGTCTCTTAATGTATAATTGTATCGATCAAAGGGGGAAATAAAAGTGTAAGATTGCGATAACACTTTTCACCTTTTATAAAGGAGCATCCCAACATGGATACCACAACAACCCATTATGTTCGTCTTGCAACAGCAAAAGAACTTTCTCTTACACTTGATGAACCAGTTCCAGTAACCATCGACAGTCTTTCCGATGCCTTATGCTGTACTCCACGCAACGTGAAGTTTATTCTTCGCAAGCTGGAGGAACAAGGTTTTATTCATTGGCAGCCTGGGCGTGGACGGGGACATTATTCGGAGATGACGCTGCTGCGCAGTGTGAATGAAACGCTGGAGAATCACCTGCGGGAACTGATTGGGAGAGGTAAAATTAAAGAAGCAATCGAGCTGATCAGCACTATTGACATCCATAAAACACTTCAGGAACAATTGCTGCGATCACTTAACAAGCATATGGGATTTCACAGTCATGCCGAAACGGCATCCGGTCAGGATGTGCTGCGCATGATGAGATCACGCAGACAAGGCAATCTGGACCCTGCTTTTGTTTATACAGCTTTTGAAACCTACCTGCTCGGTCAGGTCGGCAATACATTAGTCACTTACGATGCCAAATCCAATTCGTTCCAGCCCGATTTGGCGCATATGTGGGAATGCAGCGAAGATCATACCGTATGGATCTTCTATCTCCGTAAAGGGGTGCGTTTCCACCATGGACGTGTCATGACATCCAAGGACGTACAAGCCACATTACAGCGATTGCATGATGTGCACAGCCCGTCCATCTGGTTATATCGGGATATTGAACGTGCCGAAATCACTGGCGATTACTGTATCCGATTTGAACTAAGTCGGCCGAACCGCTTCTTTTTGCATCTGTTTAGCTGTATACGAATGACCATTCTGCCCTACGATATGGGTGTCTCCGAACGGCTGATTGGCACCGGACCTTTTCAGATTACGAAGATGAATGAAGATGTGCTGGAGCTTGGCGCATTCGAAGCTTATTACGGTATTCGTCCCCATCTCGACCAAGTCCATATTTGGTTTGTTCCCGATTTGGGCCCGAATGATCGGTACTATGAACTTCCTGGAACATCTCGGCTGAAGCTCCCATCAACCGATTTCAATACAAACAGCATCAATTATCCTGCGCTCGGGTGCCAGTATATGCTCTTCAATTTTCGTAAGGAAGGCATCCACCATCATCCGAAATTTCGCCAAGCGCTGAGGATGGTATATGACTCTGTGGCACTTGTGAAGGATCTCGGCGGTAATCGAATTACACCCGCAGGCAGCTTCTTGCCATGGAAAAGTGAAATACTAGACTGGACAGAATCCTCGCTTGAACACACATGCGAGTTGCTACACAGCAGTGGATACCAAGGTGAGACCATTGCATTATCGTATACTTTGAACAAAGATTCAAAAGCTGCGGAGTGGCTTCAGCGGCGTGCACAAGTCATTGGCCTGCGCCTTGCCATGTGTCCCTGCGAAGATAATATTCATTTTGGAGAAACAATGAATGCCGAATTGATCATGGCTGAAGAGATTCTGGAGGGAGATTGGCAATATGGCATGATTCACTTTTTCAAAAACCTGTCCAATCATTTTCATATGTGCATGACTCCTGATCTGCAATCTATACTGGATCAAAAACTGGATCAGTTCGCCCAGCTGCCCAGCATAGAACGTGCAGAGCTACTAGATGAAGCTGAGGAAATGCTGCGAGAAAACAACTGGATTTTGCACGGTTGTCACATGAACAAGCGCGCTCAACTCGATCAGAGCATCTTCGGCATGCAAACCGCCGAATTTGGTTATATGGATATCTCTCAATTATGGATCAAAATCAGCAGTGAGGTTTGTTTTGCATCAAAAGAATCCCCCTAAAGAATGATTAGGGGGATTCTCCTTATTTCAATGCATGGTTATAGCCTCGGTTTAAATGCATCCCGATACTCTTCCAGAAATGCATCGAGCGAGCGAGGCTCTCTACCGAGCAAGCGTCGAACGGTATCCGTCGGCTTCTCTGACACAATGGTAGACATCGTCTGGATTTCCACAACGTGGTCTGCGAGCCAAGAAGGCATCTGTCCATGTTCCATCAGATCAGTTCGCAACGCCTCAGGTTTGAGGTTAAAGAATTTGATCGGTCGATTGAGCAGGATGGACAATTTATCTGCAATCTGTGAATAGGTGAACGTTTCGGAACCCGTCAACGTATAAATGCTGTTAACCGACTTGAACTGTGTCATTACTTCCGCGGCAACATCTGCGATATCCCGGCAATCGATGAAGTTGCACGGTGAATCTCCAATACAGCCGAAGAACATATCCTGGGTTGTTATGGTTGGTGCGAGACGCAGCAAATTTTGCATGAACGCATAAGGTCGCAATATTGTATACGTAATTCCTGATGTCACCAGAGCTTGCTCGATATCGGCATGCCATTTTGCTACTGCTACAGGTGAACGTTCCTCATAAGCTGGACTGGATATTTTGACGATATGCTTCACTCCCTCTTGCGCAGCTATCTGAATAATGGATGTCTCTAATTCCACTTGTCTGGGGTTGTTAGATAACGCAAGGAATAGTTGGCTGGCACCAGCCAAAGCTCTGCGCATCGATTCAGGATCATTCGCATCGGCAATACAAAGTTCAACACCGGACAATGCCAAGTCCACGATTTGTTGACGAAGCTTATCCGGCTCTCTGCTTATTGCCCGAACGGGAACGCCGCCCTCCATCAAACGTCTCAGAAGTGCATTTCCAATCATACCTGTTGCTCCAATAATTGTAATCATGTTTTCATATCTCCTTCTCAAGTGAATTCATTTATTTTGTAAAGGAAGCTCTCCAACGCCAGGTCATGATCGTGCAGGCTAATGCACCGGACAGCGGAAAATCGAACCCGATATGATCCAGCCAAGTCCATGAAAGACTCGGGTTTACGATATACAGCACGTTGGAAATCCCCCACGAGGCCATAAGGCCAAGCATTGCCCCTGCAAGTGCAAAGCAACCCACGACGATCACACGAGGCGTTTTCACCACCCAGCGTGTACGGCTCCCGCGCTTACGCAGCCAGAGTCCAATCCATAGAGCGATCAGCAGGGACGCCCCTCCTATCGTTGTTAGGGCTCGTAACTGCAGCACTTTATCAGCGGTAACGATTCCCCGATGCTTGCCATAATGGCAGGCGATAAGTAAGCTGGGATTAATTCTCGCCATAACACAAACGGTTTTTGGCGAGGCTGTGCGGATCGAGCAGCATAACTTTCCTCTGATCGAATGGGGTCTTTTTGGTTAAACATATCACTACTCCTTTTATTTGAAATTAAACCCTAGTGTTTCACTATATAATTAGGAGCCTAACTATATGGCGATGAAAATGGGCTAGCTGATCTAGCCCGTTTCACCTTTCTTGCTATGCTCCTAGGATTTGGGTTCAGAGAAGTCGATTGACTCCTCTGTAAGTGCCGAGATGCCTTGGGTTACACGCCCCAGCAGATCGAGAAACACACTCCGTTCCTCAATGGTAAGCAAGCCGACCATCGCTTCCAATCTGGCAAAATGCTCCGAAGCCATATCCGTCAGCTTTTTGGCGCCCTTGGCTGTCAAGATGACTGACTTCTGACGGCCATCGACGGAACTCGTCCGACGAGCGACCAGTCCATCACGTTCAAGAATCTCAATTAGACCAGTTACGGTTGCACGAGTAACGCCCAGATTTTCCGCGAGTTGCGAGGGCAGCTCTTCGCCATCGTTATCCTCTAGATCTGCTAACAGACGATAACGACCTGTTGATAAACCAAATCTGGAGAAGTGAATTTCCGCAGCATGCCCAAGCTTGGCTCCCGCTACCATCAGCCTGGATGCGACAAGCACGGCTTGTGCATCAACATCTAATTGATAGCGATCAACTTGTCGCTTCGTTTGTACTAACGAGGGGATGAGATACATGTCATTTGTTTCTTTATTATGGTTGGTCATAGATGTAGTATGGTGCCTAACTATATATTTGTCAACTTTTATTCAGCACTTTCTATCACTCCGATTTCTGTCTAACGTTAAACAGCCGTTGACTTATCACAAGGATAAATCAACGGCTCTTTTGCCAAACAATGGGTAATCCGTTCATACACCTAAGGAAATCTTAAACCATGGCCATGTCTGTAATGGTACATACTATATATTCTCCATGGTCATGTTCGTTTGCAAATCATAAACGATTCTTTTGTTTCTTTGTTTTGTAAAACTCCTCCATCACTTGCATAATGGATTCACTTTTAATTGGTTTGCTCACATACGCATCCATTCCAGCCTTCAGACACTTGTCCATATCTCCTCTAACCGCGTTCGCAGTAACTGCTACAATATATGGGCATGTGTCTGGTGTCAGAGCTTCCTTAATCGCTTTGGTCGCTTCAAATCCGTTCAGTCGAGGCATGTGCACATCCATAAAAATAATATCGTACACACTTCGTTTGACCGCCTCCACTGCCTCTATCCCGTTCACCACATAATCCACAAAATGCCCTTTCTTCTCAATCATCCGGCGCAGAACAAGCTGGTTCACCTCATTGTCCTCCGCAATCAGAATTCGCAATTGATCTGTTTTAATCTTTTGCTGTTCTAGATCATATCTGTTGAACTCCTCCATGTTGCTGACTTTAAACGAAGCTGTAAAAATAAATGTAGTTCCCGGATCATCGGACTCTTCAATCCAGATATCTCCCTGCATAAGCTCTACAAGCTTCTTGCTGATCGCCAGTCCAAGTCCAGTACCTTGAGGCTTGCGCGTCATGAAATTCTCCAATTGGTAGAAGGCCTCGAATAAATGCTCTCTTTTCTCGACTGGAATTCCAATCCCTGTATCCTTCACTTTAAACTGAAATTGAACGTTATTATATTCTTGTCCGATAACCTTTACCTCGATTTCAACACTGCCTTCCGGGGTGAACTTCACGGCATTGCCGATGATGTTGGTTAGGACTTGTTTTAGACGGTAAGCATCCCCATACACGGGAAGAGGAATGGCGTCATCGAGGCTTAGATGAAGATGCAACTGCTTCTCCCGAATCATTGGCGTTACGATATTAACTGTCTCCGTCACAATTTCCTTAAGATCGAAGGGTTCATCCACCAGATCGGTTTTACCCGACTCTATTTTGGAGAAGTCGAGAATATCATTGATAATCGCAAGCAGTGAATCCCCACTCTTTTGGATGATTTCGATGTATTCCTTTTGCTCTCCGCTAAGTCCAGGTGTATCCAGAAGCAAATCCGTCATCCCAATCACTCCATTCATGGGGGTACGGATCTCATGGCTCATCATTGCCAAAAATTCACTTTTTGCCTTATTCATTCGTTCGGCAGTCTCTTTGGCTACAAGAAGCTTCTTCTGTTCCGTAATATCCTTCGCAATCAGATAGAAGCCCACGTTTTTTTCATTAATAATGATGGGCGCAAGCGTTGCTAATACTTCTGTCTCAGAACCATCTAAGTGCTGAATGGCATTGATTTCTTTCTCAGCCATCTCATACTGGCTATTGAGAATAAGTCCGAGATGATACATTCCGATAAACCTGCATATGCTTGTTCCGATCATTTCCACAACCGGGCATCCAGTCATCTTCATAGCTACCGGGTTGGCATTTATGATATTGCCGTTCATGTCAAAAGAAATGATGGCATCATGATTATATTTTTTGAGTGATGTATAACGTTCCACCGATTCCTGTAGTTTGAATTCGACAAGCTTACGCTCCGTAATATCCTGCAAAGTACCGTTCAACTGTACTGGTTGTTGATTCTCATCAAAGGTAATTAACCCTCGCAGATGAAGATACTTTTCTTTACCATCTGAACCCAGATGCCGATATTCAAAATCAAGCGGTTTGCCCGTTTTCACCGATTCGATACATGCCTTCAACCGCTGCTCCTCTGTCGGCTCCATGAGTGCAAAGATATCGCTGGCTTTATACCGTTTCTTATGATCTATTTCAAAAATCTCAAATATCTGGTTGGACATGGAAACAAGGTCATTAATCATGTTCCACTCCCAACTGCCGATCATGGCGATCCGTTCTGCTTCTGCGCTAATTTCCTCATGTTTCTTTCTCTCCGATATATCCCGACCAATGGCAAGAATTTGTTGCTCCTGCCCAGGGTCCCCAATTATCTTATATGTGGTTTCAAACCAAACACAATGCCCATCTTTATGGCGAGCCTGCAAATTCAACATATGACCTGTGCTCAAATCGATCTGCGAGGTACCTCCTAGATCCTGAGGATGGAAAACTGCTGTATTGTTATTGCCAATCACTTCTTCTGGCGAATACCCAAGCAAATTATAAATGGAAGGAGAACAATAGCGACAAACACCATCAAAGGTGGCGATATAGATGATTTCCTGTGCATTATCGGAAATAAGTTTGAACATTTCTTCCGTTTGAAGCAGCTTTTGTTCGGTTGTTTTATGATCCGTAATATCTACAACGTGGCAAATAAAATACAGCGGTTCACCGCTAACCTCGTTCCGAGCCAAAGATATATGCAATGATATCCATATAATTTCTCCATTTTTCTGAATATAACGCTTTTCGTATCTGTACTCTTTCAATTCACCTTTACAGAGTTCACGCACGTATATCAGATCCTGTGCAACATCATCGGGATGGGTGATCTCCTGGTAATCAAGTAGGATTAACTCTTGAGCAGTATAACCCAGCATTCTGCATAAAGCAGGATTCACTTTCATCCACTGTCCTGTTGGAGCAACAAGTGCAATCCCAATAGGTGCTTGATTATAAATCTGCTCAAACAATTCGTGATGATCGACCTTTTGAACCTGCATCTTAAGCTCTCCTTTTGTTGTATATACGCAATATTTGCTTAGTACCCGGTTTTTTCATTGTTGAAACATCTCATTTTCTAATTGTTTGTGTCGGGAACGCAAAACAAGACCTGGATTCAATCCGTAAGGAATCCAGGCATCTTTGTTTTAACTTATATAATCCATGCTGAGTGCAGGATGGATCAGGAAAGATCTCACCGCTCCCGGCCAATAATGTAATCCAACAGATGCCTCAGAAAAGAAATCGGTTTTGGCATTTCGTTCAGTGCATCGGTTGCCAGACAGTAGTGCTCCCACATCTCTTTCTTCGCGCCATCTTCACCCAAAATAGATACAAAGGTGGAGCTGTTGTTGCGCACATCCTGACCTGCCGGCTTACCGAGTACCCGGTGATCTCCTTCCAAATCCAACAGGTCATCCTTAATTTGAAAGGCGATACCCGCATGATAGGCAAACTTCTTCAAGGATGCAAGCTCCACTTCCTTTACCTGAGCCAGAATGGCTGGCATCACAAGTGCAGCCTCGAAAGCAATGCCTGTTTTGTAGAAACAGATCATGTTCAATTGTTCCAGTGTCAGCGCTTTTCCTTTGGCGTTCAGATCCATCGCCTGTCCCATACACATATCTTCTGCTTTTTGAGCCGAATATTGAATCAGGGTAAGCACGGTAGCGGCGTCAAACTGTTTGAGGGAGGATTGCTCGCCAATGGCTTTTTGAATGAGAAACAACCCTGTCAATTCGGCTGTTGCGCTGTTGTGCACCTGATGTAAAGTAGAGCGGCCTCGCCGCGTTGAAGCATTATCCTGTGTCGGCAGATCATCAAAGATCAGTGAAGCGGTATGCATGTATTCCAGTGATCTAAGAAGAGGGAGGATAGACGCTTCATGTAGTCCATATTCACGCACTCCCATCACCCAGGTCAGGATCGGCCTTAGCCGCTTCCCATCCCCCTGCAGACTGTAATTTGCTGCATCAATCAGTGTCTCTTTCATCTCTGGAAGTCCGCTCGGCTTGGAAATCTGCAATTCAATATTGATCTGTTCACGAACTGTGCGAATCGTATCCAGAAAATCCTGTTTTTCCTGCTTGTCATTCTGCAATTGCATGATGACCTGATCCCGCAGCAATTTATCCAGGAAATCCACGTCATCGGCTTTTCGCACCATTTGCTGAATTAGGTGATTAAATTCCGGTTGTCCTGAGGCAAAGATCTTCATCACTTCGTTATATTGATCTTGACCCAACCGTTCTTTACAACGCTTAAGACCATTAATCGCACGATCCAGTATGACCTCACGTGTCTTCGCATCCGAATGGTACACCTCATGAATCAGATAAGAGATAACCGCCCAGTAAAGTTCGTATGGATTAATCAGATCGGGTCGCATATCACGGTACTTCAGATAGTAGGTATATGGGGTTACTGCCCCCTCCTCCATATCAGCAAACATATCAGCAAAATCGTCTGCAAGCTGATTATATATGCCATAGTAGAACGTCCGCAAATCAAAACCTTCATCAGCCGATGCACTGAGCACGGAGCGAACAATAAGTCTGGAGGATGAGGATTTAATAATAATCGGGATATAAAGTTCTTCATTGGAATAATTTGCGTTCGACAGTTTTTTGGCCCGGTCTACTTCCTGGGACTGAAAGAATACATAGGATTGCTCGAAGAACGTATGCTGTGTTTCAGCGCGCTGGTAGTTTTTAATATACTCGAACGCCTCCCTCAGCTCGGCATGAACATATTGAATGACTTTGAGGTTGGCTCCCTTCCATTCGCCAATATCCGGCACGATCCCGGTGAGAAGCGCATTTCGAATCAGAGAGAATACTGCTCCTTCTCTTGTTCAGTTAACGCCTGCGAATCTAGCAGGTCATCAATAAACGGATAGGTCAGTCCGTAAGAATAACCAAGCCGAATTGCAGCGTCCAGCCTCTGGGAACGTTCTGCCCGGGGAGTCTCATCATGCATATCATCGTTCACATGCAGAACCACGCCCAGGATAATCTTAAGCAGCTTGCGCTGTGCCTGTTCAGCGTCCAGTTCTTTGGGAATATTGGAAGCGACATGCTTTAATTTGCTGATTACCCAGATGACGGCTGTTTCCACGTTCTCCTTCTGAGCCCAGCGATACAAGGCGGCCAGACTGATATAATCCGGGCTTTCCTTGCGATGAATTGTATTTGAACGCATAAAGTATGCTTTGGTATCCTGAGCCACGCGCTTAATACGCTCTTGGGTATCGGGGGAATCCAGTGCTTTGCCCAGATCTCGCATATAAATGTAAGAAATACTGCGATCCAGGTAATCATCCAGTTTGCCTGTAACATTCAGCCAATGGATATATCTATGAGCATCCTGGGAATCCGGCTTCTTTTGACTCGGTAATAAAAAAGATAACCAGGAAAATGGTTGAACATGCTTTTTTTGCCACACGTAAATATCTTGCGTAAGCGCAGTAGTACAGGTGTTATTCAAAAGTTGTTCATGAAGAGAATTAAAATACTGAGCTGCCTTCTGTTCGGCCAGCCGATATCCTGCATCAGCCTGTTCTGTAAGTACGTTATTCATAGGATGGATACCTCAACTTCTAATAATGTTAAACATGTATCCATGAAAGGAGTTTGAGGGTGCTCCATGGACGAAAACTGATGTGAATTCATGCTGCAACAAATTCGCCAGCTCATGTTCATAACCTTTATACGGCATTCCATCCGTTTGGTTACGAAATCGTCATGGACGCTTAATCCTATGTCGTTTTACAAAATGGAAGACCACACCTTCACTGCTGTAATGGCGATAAGAATCATCAGTCCATACCGAAGCAGTCTCACATCAATCATCGAACTGACTTTGGAACCGAGTGAAGCCCCAAGCAGACTCCCGATTACCGTATAAATGATGGGCTCCAGCGGGATGTCTCCACCCAAAACTTTTCCCAGCACTCCACCGATCGCAGAGATGAACACGATGGCCAACGAAGAAGCTATGGTCGTCCGGGTAGGGATCTTAAGTACAGTAAGCATAATGGGAATTAATATAAAAGCTCCGCCTGCACCGACAATTCCTGAGACGATCCCAACAGCAAGAGCCGATCCTGCCGCAACATACGTGTTAAACACTAATGATCCACCCGAGTCCTCTGTTCCCTTACCAGGAATCAGCATGAGCACAATGGCAATAATGGCCAGAATGCCGTAGATCAGATTAATAACTTCTCCATTCAGATGACCGGATATGAATCCGCCGATCAGACTCCCGACAAGAATACTGGAGCCCATATAAGCCACCAGACCTTTATGAATGAGAGCGTCGCTCTTTTCCCACTCCCTGTTCTCCTGATGTAGGCGATCACACCAGCAAGTGAGGCAAAAAACACCTGAAACATGCTGATTGAGGATACCTCGTGTGCCGAGAACGGCTCCAGCCCCACAAGAGAAGGTACGTACAATAACAACGGGTAATTAATTATGGCTCCACCAATACCCAACAAACCGGAGAAGAAGGAACCGACCAGACCCAGTATAAACATGATGACAAAAAGCAGAGTATCCATCGGTTTTTCTTCCTTTCTTGCGGTGAAAAAATGATGCAAAAAAACAGTATACGCGGATAAAATATTCGGCTATAATAAAAACCAAGTAAATTAATCCGAAATGAGTGATTAAGCATGTTTAACGTGTTGAAGACTCTTTTTGAAAATAAATGCCCGCTATGCAACGAAAAATTACAAGTTCACAGTGATGCGTTATGCGCTACAAAAATATGCTCCCAATGTCACTACAAAGAAGAGAGCTATGGCTCTCTCGGTGTGCGTATTGTCTATGACACCACAAAATGATAAAAGCACACGCCTGCTTATTGTATCATGATCTCTGAACTACCGGGATGACTATATAGAATTATTTTCATAATATACATTCGTCATATATGGGATATAAAAAACGGTGCAGAACGATTTATTCGTTGCTGCACCGTTTTTCTTATATTTTTCGGATACGGACTGCCTTTATACCGCACATCTTATTTTGTTTTGAAACTGAGGAACCCATCATCTACCGCAATCGTTGTACCATTCACTGCACTGGCAGCGTCACTGAACAGGAAGGCAACAACACTTGCAACTTTCTCAGGTTGAATAAGCTCTCCGCGCATATGTTGGGTGGCAAGCGCATCCTTCATCGCTCTGTCATCTCCCAAAATTGGGGTCTCAATGAACCCTGGTGCAACACCGACCACACGAATGCCATGCTCGGCCAGTTCCAGGGCACCGGATTTGGACATCATCACGACAGCTGCCTTGGCTGCATTGTAGTTAAAGCTTCCCACAGCAGCAATGCTGCCATAGATCGATGCTGTATTTACAATGGTCCCTTGTACATTCAGTTCAACCATTTTCTTCGCACCATAATACATGCCGTAATACACACTGTGTTGGTCAACATCAATTACTCTGTGATAGGATTCCGGTCCATCTCCAGAAATGGCTTCACAAGTCCAATGCCTGCATTGTTGAAAATGCCGTTCAATGTTCCGTATTTCTCTACCGTCCAGTCGATCAGGGCCTTGATCTCGTCCCCTTTGGACACGTCCACTTTGTATGCACCGGCTGTGCCACCAGCTGCTTCAATCTCGGCAGCAAGCTTCTTCGCACCCTCTTCATTATAATCCGCCACAACAATCGTCGCGCCTTGTGCCGAAAGTTGAAGAGCTGTTTCTTTACCAATCCCACTCGCTCCGCCCGTAATAATGATTACCTTTCCATCTTGTTCAGACATAACGCAGGTCTCCTTTGATAAGAACATTATTTTGGTGCAGTTAACAGAACTAAAGTAAGTAACTATATTTTATTCATATAAATTCATCATACGCCGATGTCACACCGTTGTCAAACAAGGGAGCGACTTCACATCATTATGTGCAAAAAATTCATATCCATCCTGTAAATGCATTACCTAGTCTTGCTACTTTTCACCTTATTTATAAAAAAAACGAAAAAGGACGATATTCCCGAGAGGTAAAAACACTTCGGTATAACGTCCTTATTTATTAAGATCATGTAATTTATTAGGATAATCCAGCTATCGCTTACAAATGAATATAACTACACCTGTAACTGCTGGTTCAATTCTTCAATTATTTCCAAGCCCGCTTAACGGATCTTTAAAATCATTGATATTGGAGATCAGTTCAGGAATTCCTGTCTTCTCCCAGTTTTCGGCTGTAAAACCGTGCTGTGCAATCGTATTCTCGAATTGACCCACAACTTCGGTTAATTGATTATTATAACTAACCAGATTCTCATGAATGCTTTCACCTATGGCTGGTGCTGTGAGCTGAGAGAATTCACTTGCTTCCGCCTGAATCTGATCGATTTTCTCCTGAACCTGAGTGGTCACTTCCGGATTGTTCACTGCCCCTGAAGCGAGTTGCTGCAATTCTGTACCAGCGCTTGATACTTGCTCTATATAATCAGTAGCCCCACTAACGTAATTCAAACTCTGATTCGCTTGTTCCACAACGGAACAGGCCGAGATCACTAGAATACTTGACGCAATGAGGCCTGTCATGATCCAAGCTTGCTTTCTTTTCCATTTAATCACAATCATCCCCCTACTCAAAATTGGAGTACTCCTCCAAAATCCATCATAACTGTTCGGTGTACTTCATTGCAAATGGGTCTGCATTCAGCTTTATTAACATGTATAATAAAGGAATCACACGGTAAAGGGATGTCATGAATATGCTTCAGGCCTTAAATGTACGCTTGAACCGCATCATGCCACTGATTACCCCAATCAGCATTATTATTGGCGTTCTTTGCGGGAGTCTTCTTCTTCTTATACCTTTTTGTCACCATGGCTTTTTGCTTTCATGACGTTTGCCGGAAGCATCAGCCTCGGGATACGGGATTTTGTGAACGTGCTGAAGAAGCCTTTTCCACTGTTTGTTTGCCTGTTTATTTTGCATTTGGCGATGCCTTTGATTGCTCTGGGCATGGGTCACCTGGTATTCCCAACGGATGCCTACACGATAACGGGCCTTGTTCTCGCCGCAGTTATTCCGACTGGTGTGAGCAGCTTTATCTGGGTCAGTATCTATCGGGGCAATATCGCTCTGACGCTTTCAATTATCCTGATTGACACGATGCTTGCCCCTTTCGTTGTACCTGGGATATTGTCTCTCCTGATCGGAACCAGTGTCACACTCGATATGGCAGCGATGATGAGCAGTCTGTTCTGGATGATCGTTGTCCCCTCCTTGCTCGGTATGCTGCTGAATGAGTGGACCAAGGGTGGAATTGTCCCGGTCTGGGGACCAAGGCTGAATCCGTTCTCCAAATTGTTCATGGCAGCAGTTGTCGCGATCAATGGCTCTGTTGTTGCTCCCTATTTGGCTGACTTTAATTGGCGATTGGCGGGACTCGCAGCCATCATTATTTTTCTCGCGTCGTTTGGCTATGCACTGAGTTACTTCATTGCCCGATTGCTCGGTTGGAATGAAGCCGATCAGGTCGCGCTTGTGTTCAACGGAGGCATGCGCAATATTCGTGCGGGAGCGGTGCTTGCCGTGTCCTATTTCCCTCCGCCGGTTGCCGTCCCGGTTGTACTCGGCATGGTATTTCAGCAGATGCTGGCCTCGCTTGCAGGATACCTGCTTGGCCGCCGCTCGCAGACTCTTCACAATGCTGATAAGACCTCTGCAGCCTAGTACAAAATAAGCAAATCAAAAAACGCCGACATTATTGTCGGCGCTTTTTTTGTGGGTATGACTATACACTATTTGCTAATTCTTCTTTGAACCTAATAATTCAAATCGGAAAACGCTGCTGAAACACCCAGAACAACGAGAAGTATCCATATCACAATCCCGATTGCTGCCCACAGCAATGCTGCTTTGGCATAATTGGCTTTCGATGGATTTGAATCTCCAAATGCCCAAACAAACAACATAATAATGTTTACAAGCGGAATCATCATTAGGAACAACGTGAGCATCCAACTACCGAAACTTACTGGCTGTGGTCCTGGTTTATGTACTCTTTGACTAGCAACTTCTGACATCGTATTTCTTCCTCCTTTCTTCTCCATTTCAATTGCTACCTGCTAAGACAATCTACTTCTAATTTAAGAAGAAACGTTTGCCGTTAATAAAAATACCGGAAATCTCATGAATTTACAATGTAATATTTACCATATTAGTTTTTTGACATATATTTTTTATAGCTTATCTCGAATCTCCAAGATGTTATCCAAATTCCGAAGCAAAGCGGCTTGTATAAGCATAAAGATACCCCTCTGTTCAACAAAAATAAAATTCATCTTCACAGATGTCTCATTACTCTCGTCTACTAAAAGGGGTAGCCTGTCAGTGATATTTTATTACTTCTATTCCTATTTCCACAATTCCAGTTTATTTCGGCTGAATATATCCTTCAGCTTTGAGCAATTCAGCGATCAGAACTGCACCGCCTGCTGCTCCACGCAACGTGTTATGAGACAGTCCTACAAACTTGTAATCATACAGGGAGTCTTCGCGCAGTCTGCCTGTTGATACGCCCATACCGCGCTCGATGTCACGGTCCAGTTTCGTTTGTGGTCTGTTCTCTTCTTCAAAATACGTAATGAACTGTTTCGGAGCGCTTGGCAGACCTAGCTCTTGCGGACGACCTTTGAATTGCAGCCAACGATCCAGAATTTCTTCTTTGGATGGTTTTTTCTCAAAGGATACAAATACGGTCGCCAGGTGACCATCGGTTACCGGAACACGAATACATTGTGTTGTAATTAATGGTGAGGACGCTTTTACAATCTCATTATTTTGAATGCTTCCCCAGATACGCAGCGGCTCCTGTTCACTCTTCTCTTCCTCGCCACCGATGTATGGAATTACGTTATCCAGCATTTCCGGCCAGTCCGTAAAGTTTTTACCTGCGCCAGAGATCGCTTGGTATGTGGAAGCTACCACTTGAGTTGGATTGAACTCACGCAAGGCGTGAAGTGCAGGCACATAGCTTTGAATCGAGCAGTTCGGTTTAACCGCGATGAATCCGGTTTTGGTTCCGAGACGTTTACGTTGAGCTTCAATTACGTCCAGATGTCCCGGGTTAATTTCAGGAATGACCATTGGCACATCAGCCGTCCAGCGGTGAGCCGAGTTGTTGGAAACAACCGGAGTTCCCGTTTTGGCATAAGCCTCTTCGAGCGCTTGAATTTCGTTCTTTTTCATATCTACAGCACAGAATATAAAATCAACCTGGCTCGCAAAAGCTTCCACTTGGGAAGCATCCTGCACAACGATGTTTTTCACTGCTTCCGGAATCGGAACAGCGAGCTTCCATCTGCCTTGTACGGATTCTTCATAGGTTTTGCCTGCCGAGTTGGCACTAGCTGAGATTGCAGTTACTTCAAACCATGGGTGTCCATTAAGCAGATCTACAAAGCGCTGACCTACCATCCCCGTTCCTCCGACGATACCGACTTTCAATTTTGCTGACATAAAATCATCATTTCCTTTCGGTGTTAGTTTCTCCTTAGTAAACACTATTCAGGCATTTCCAAAGCGTGTAGCCAACACCCCGGAAAAACCAAAAAATCCCATCCCCAAGACAAAAGTCTCAGGGACGAGATTGTTACACTCGTGGTACCACCCAGATTCGCCAATATGTCGCCATACCAGCCTCTTCGAGTTAAGGATTACTGCATTCATTCATGCGCATCCGTTTATACTCTTGCTCTGTAACAGGAGCTCCTGTCACACCATCCCTCAATTCTTAAAGTTCCGATGTGCTGCTCTGAGTCTTTATTCAACAAAAAATTCTTTACTCCTTTTCAGCTGCCGGAGCTCTCTGTGAAAGAATGCTTTTTATCTACTCATCTCTTCATCGCATTTGATATTGCGATTATAATATCAAAGTTACCATCGTGAAGTAAACACATTTTTTTTGGATAATGGAATTTATACGTTTTCAGTGGAGCTGAACAATTCAATTATCGCAAGAAAAACTTCAGCTAAACACGGTCTGTCTTCTGTGAAAGTACGTCGATAGACGTTTTTTTATAAATTGCTGCAATTGGGCATTTCTTTACTGCTTTTTGGCGACAATCGCATACGTTCCCAATGGACTTCCAGGCCCCGCAGCATGATGTGACCTAAGTAATTTCAATTCGGAAAGCAGGAGTGTTCTTACCTTATCAGGGATCGGAAGCATTTTCAGCTCTATAGGCGCTTCTGCCAATGTCATTTCGGTTTCCCATTGACCGTCCTGCAGTTCGGGAGAATGGATCGAAACCTCTTCCTTAATCGTCCAGCCTGCCGAAGAGACAAGCTCTCGGATATCCTCCGGTGTAAACAGCGTGCGCACATTGGAGAAGCTGTTCTCCTTGTAGCATTCGACCTGGGACTGAATCAGAACGGATAACCAGTGCGAGAGCTGGCTCACATCTGTAACGCGTGCATCCCATTCTGCGAAACATAACTGATGTCCCCACGACCTTACCTTGCTAAGAATCTGGGCGAGCTCGTCATAAGATTTCAAGTACCACGAACAATGAGAAAGTACAATTACATCAAACTCATTCTCGGCAAATTGAGCCTGTTCACTTAGAATGTCAAAATCATAATCCATTCGAATTCGGTTGCCTAGCGGAGATTTCCGCAGATTGGCTGCCGCTTCACCCACAGTTAGCGGTGCACCATAACTCTCTGGTGCAATGTCTACCCCATGAACGTATCCGTGCTCCCCCACCAGATGCGCTAGCACGGCCGTTGTATCTCCCTGACCACAACCGATTTCCAGAACGCGGCAGCCTTCCTGGATTCCCCAAAAGAGTCCCAGTTGCATCCGGTGCTCAGTCTGAATGTATTGAATAGCAGCGTTGTCCTCCACATCCATATACTTAATCAGATCCCTGATGATCGTCTCACTCATGATTCCACACTCCTTAAAGAGCAGCTTGAACTTCCTGCTCATTGTAGCGTTACAGGAACCATTGTACAATACTGGAAATTGTTAATCTTGCCTTAATCTTTAACAACGGTCACGTCTTATCCCCACTGTGTTGCAAGCTGCTGAAGATATGGAGTCAGCATGGGCTGCAATTCCTTACGCATCAGTCCGATCTCCAAAATGGCCTGAATATATCCGAACTGATCACCAATATCGTAGCGGCGCCCCTCCAGCTCAAGCGCCAGTAGCTCTTCCACCTGGCTCACTTCTTTCAAGGCATCCGTTAGCTGATATTCCCCTCCAGCCCCTCTCTCGATTCGAGCCAGAATGGGAAAGATGGAAGGTTTCAGAATGTAACGCCCCATTACGGCTGTTCGGGAAGGCGCTTCTGCAATGGAAGGTTTTTCTACCAGATTGGTGATCCGGTGAACCCGATCCTCTGCCCCTGTGAATCAATAATCCCATATTTACTCACATCAGCAGCCTGCACTTGCCGCACGCCAACAATCTGACTGCCTGTCTTTTCATATAAATGAATCATCTGTGCGAGCGCCGGTGGATCAGATACCATAATATCATCTCCAAGCAGTACAGCGAACGGATCGTCTCCTACAAACTGACGTGCACATCCAATCGCATGACCCAGTCCAAGCGGCTCTTTTTGACGGATAAAATGAATGCTGGCCATTTCGCTGATCGCTTGAACTTCTTCCAGCAGTGCTTGCTTGCCTTTGGCATACAGGGAGTGTTCCAACTCAACTGATTTGTCAAAATGATCCTCGATCGATTTCTTATTACGTCCGGTTACGATGATAATATTTTCAATGCCCGATTGTACCGCTTCTTCCACAATATATTGAATGGCCGGTTTGTCCACAATGGGCAGCATTTCTTTGGGTTGTGCCTTGGTTGCCGGCAAGAATCGGGTACCAAGCCCCGCTGCCGGAATGACTGCTTTTTTAATTCTCATATCATGAAACACTCCTTTCATTAGCATCAGATGACGAATCAGACCTTTGAGCAGGATCTGCCCGGAACACCCAATACCGACTGGCAATATAGTTTATAATCATGCCCAGAGGGTCGCCAGTATTTTACTCATTACAATGCTCCAGCCTAATGTGCTATTGCAGAAGTACAGAATCAGGGAGGATAGCGCCAGAACCAAGAGATTGGTAATTACAAAACGCATGATTTCGTTTTTTTTGTCCTGTCTTCCTGCATCCTGGAAAGTCCACCTGCCGTTCCACCAGTAACTGTTTACGACCCCGCAGCTGTAGGAGATCACCTGGGCAATCAGAGCAGGTGTGCCTGCGGCAGCAAGCAACGTAAACACCATTGCATCCACTGCTGTATTCAGGACGCCCACGATTCCGAACTTAAACAACGTGACCAGACGATTAGTCATGGTGAGCAACTCTGCCCGTTAACCGTGTCTGACCCGACTGACTTTCCACCTGATACACATCTCTCACAATGTATAGCGGGCGCGCCTTGGTTTCATCGTAGATTCGGCCGACATACTCGCCAAGAATGCCCAGCATGATCAGAATGAAGCCGTTAAAGATCAGCATGATGCTGACCATCGAGGGCCATCCTTTGATCGTTGAATCTGTAAATATCGCCGAAGCGATGACACTTAGCATATAGATGAAGCCGCCGATGGACAGGACAGCACCCACGTATCCCGCAAGCTTGAGCGGCTTGTGTGAGAATGATGTAATGCCGTCCAGACTCAGCTTTAACATGCGTTTCAACGGGTATTTGGTTTCCCCTGCCAAACGTTCATCCCGTTCATACTCAATGGCTGTCTGACGAAATCCCACCCAACTGACCAATCCGCGGACAAATCGATTCTTCTCCGGAAGACGCTTCATCTCATCACATACCTTGCGATCCATCAAGCGGAAATCCCCGGTATCCACTGGAATATCTTGAAGCGGGTCTCCCCGCTTCTGCTGGTCCGACGGGCATAGACAACCTCGTAGCCCTCTTTCCACTTGTCGATCATGTCCAATATCAGCTCGGGAGGGTCCTGAAGATCCGCATCAATTATGACGACTGCGTCGCCTGCTGCATAATCCATACCTGCCGTAATCGCGATCTGGTGACCAAAGTTGCGTGCAAAATCAATCAGCTTCACACTTTCATCCCAGCGGGCGTAGTCACGGATCATCTGTGCACTTTGGTCCACACTGCCGTCATTGACAAACAACAGCTCGTAACTCTCTCCCGTACTGCCCATGACTTTTTTCAGACGCCGATAGGTCTCCTCAATCACCGCTTCTTCGTTATACATTGGAATGATAATGCTGTAACGGTACTTTTGAGCCATGTTCGTTCCCTCCCTTTTCCGTTGTTTTCATTCGAATTGTTCAAGTTCATATCGTGTATCACTTGGATCACACTTATAATTTCACTTCATATAAAGTCGTTTGACCGCCGAAACCGGAATCGCTATCTGTTCCCGTCTTCCACTCTGACGTTGGAATCTCCGTACCATGCTCCTTGATCCAGTCGCCGATATCAGAACTTCCACCTCGGCCACCCATGCCACCTACCATGAAGTATTTCACTTGTCCACTCTTCACGAGTTGTTCCAGTTTTTCCGTGGTATACACCGGATCTGAACCCGAGAACCCACCAAGCGTAATGACTGCTTCATTTTCATCAATGATATAAGGGGCGGCCTGGTTGTAGTCCGTCGTTGCGAAGAGATAGGTTTCACCTGTGTTATGCTCTCTCAGATAATTCAGGGTTGTGGTGTCCACTTCTTCGTTGCGGTTCCCTGCTCCACCTCGCCCACCTGTCGTAGGCATTCCTCCGCCACCATTCATGCTTCCTCCTGAATTCGGAGGTGTTCCCATGCCCGCATTGTTCGGGTCAGCATCATCGGACGATGGGATATCCTGAGCGGTGTCATCTGATGCATTCGGCGGAGTCATATCCATATCGCCACCATCGCGATCACCCTGTCTATCTCCCATAGCCATGCCCATGCCGCCGAACATCCCATTGGAACCTGTAGGTCCAGCAGCCGGAATCATGCTGTTGCCTCCATACGTGATAGGTGTGAATGCCCAATAGATCGGACCGATCAGCATGACCATGAAGCCTGCGATAATCAAACCCTGTTTCCATGGGTGTGAACGATTAAGCATCACAATCAGGATAATCGTGATTAGAATGCCTGCAATTAATTCACCTATGGACCAACCTGCCCCGATAGTCTCGTTATACACCTGCATGATATACCAGCCGAAGATGGTCGTCAGCAGCACGGACAACGGAAGCAGCCAGGCTTGCCAGCCATTGCGTTCACGATATGCCGTCCACATGGCGGCAAACCCTGCTCCGGTTAATGCCGCTACCGGAGGTGCGAGCATAATCAGATAATATTGATGGAAGAAGCCTGCCACACTAAAGAAAGCAGCTACCGGAAGCAGCCAGGCCAGCCAGAACAAAGCTTCCTTATGCTTATCGGTTATATTTCTTCGTCTTAATCCTGCAAAAATGGCGATGCAGCCAAGCAATACAATCGGCAACAGCCAACTGGCCTGACCGGACAGTTCAGTTTGGAATAACCGCAGAGGACCTTTTTCCCCGTACCAAACATGCCGCCCATGCCTCCACCGCCATTACCGCCTCCGAAATTCCTTCCATTAGGCATCTCGCCACCGTTTGGCATCTGGCCGCCCGGGAAAGTCATTCCGTTCATGCCACCCATTTCACCGTTTCCCGGTAGATTTCCTGTTGGAGCCGAGCCGCTGCCCGACTGATCTGTTCCGGAACCCTGGGAATTGGAGCTGCCACGAACATTACCTTCATCAGAGACATTTGGCATACCTGCATTCGCTGATCTGTTCTGTTGTCCCGTGAGACGGGATAAACCGTTATATCCAAAAGCCAGCTCCAGCACCGAATTCGTTTCACTGCTGCCGATATAAGGCCGCTCATCAGTCGGTATAGAATCCACGGTGACTGCCCAGGATAAGGAAACAACGGCCAGCACTGCCGTACTTCCGATCAGCAAGATGATTTTTCTTCTCCACTTGGCGTTGAATGCAAGCAGATAGAACAAGTAGAAAGCCGGAAGAATCATATAGGCTTGCAGCATTTTCATATTAAAAGCAAGTCCAATGAGCGCAAAGGCAACCAGAATGCGCCAAGTACTGCCTTGCTTGCTTCCTTTGAACAAAAACCATGAACCTAGCAGCAGCGTAAACACCAGCATGCTGTCAATATTATTAGTACGGCTGACTGCTGCCACAACAGGCACCGTTGCCATCGCAAGTGCCGAGATTCGCGCCGCGCCAAGTCCAAATGTAGGCTTGACCATGAAATAAATCAGCAGCACCGAACCGATCCCCGCTAATGCTTGCGGTAAAATAACACTCCATCCATGCAATCCAAAAACGTAAGCAAAAGCGGTTTGAATCCAGAAGACAACGGGTGGTTTGTCTACCGTTACCGAACCAGCCGAGTCGAGCGATGCATAGAAAAAGTTATGGAAATTTCTCAGCATGCTCCCAACGGCGGTCGTATAATAGGAATTGGCATATTGATCGTTCCAGATGCCGTACCCGTTCAGAAATGCCGCCAGTAAAACAATCGGCAGAAGGACAAGATCAATCCTTCGTTTGGCGTTATTCAATCTCAATCACTCCTTCAAGTTCTACATGTCTACTATTGTGGCATGCCAAAGTAAAACTGGGATGAGTGCCCGCTGAATGTTGCCTGAGGATAACTTGCAAACTTTTCAGCTAATTTTCAGTTTGGCGAGCGATAATATAGCATATAGACCTGTAAAATTGAGGGTATGTAATAGATGGATTTAACGGGGAGGAACGCCTGCTTATGAAGCTGAGTACTGGCATTAAAATACTTTTGGCAGATGATGAACCACATATTTTGCAATTTCTGGAGCTTGGACTAAGCAATGAAGGCTTTGATGTACGTACAGCCCCCGACGGAGCCGCTGCGCTTGAATTGGCACTTGATTTCCGTCCACATATGGCCATTCTGGATGTCATGATGCCAGAGATGGATGGGTTTGAGGTTGTTGAGCGTCTGCGCAAGAGCGGGGCTCAGATCGGGGTGATCATGCTGACAGCCAAAGATGAAGTCGAGAATCGCGTCAAAGGCCTATGGCTTGGTGCCGACGATTATATGATTAAACCATTTGCATTCGATGAACTGCTTGCACGGATACAGGCAAGGCTTCGTAATCAGTTTCCTTTATTAATCGGGGCGGTGACTCATGGGCCATTCCGTATCGATGATCAACGCAAAGAAATTACCTATCACGATCAGATTCTGGAGTTGTCTCCTACCGAATATGAACTTTTAAAATTCATCGTGCTTAATCATGGCATTGTCCTGAGTAAAGCGACCATTCTGAACCGTGTGTGGGGGTATGATTTTGGTGGAGAAGAAAACATTGTGGAGGTGTACGTTCGCTCCTTGCGTGACAAATTGGGGATAAAGAGCATAAACTCATTCGTACCCTTCGAGGTGTCGGATACAGGGTGGATCTCTAATGGGGTCTTTACCATTGAAGGATAAACTTCCTTGGGCATGGCTGCATCGCTGGGTATCGCCACGTTCGCTTCGCTCTCAATTACTCGCGCGCTCCCTGTTCATTCTGGCTGCGCTGCTACTATTAATTGGTATTCTTCAATTCTGGATTATGGAAAGCTTTCTGTATCGCAATCAGGCGAAAACGATGGAAGAGCAGCTCATGTCCATGCCCCCTGTTTGGCTCGGAACGTCTTCACGAAGTGGTGCGACAAATAATCCTTTTGGCGGGCAATCCGGATCAGATCCAAGAGGATCAGGCAATCGTTTCTTGTACATTCCGGATCGTTCACTGGCTTTATTTGATAATCAAAGTGGCTTCGAGGACATTTTTGGTGAAGACGGTCTGACCGCTCCTCGCTTGACATCCGTTGAATATGAGAACATTACAGATCAGATCAACGATAAGCATCATGTTCCATACCGGATTGTAACGGATAACCAGGGCAATGAGCAGTTAATCGTTTTCTCCTCACCGGGACCACGTAATCGCGGCTTACCCATGGTGCAGATGGGCACGCCTACGAAACCGCTAAAAGATCTGATCGTGAAACAGCTTCTGATCTTCTTGATGTTATCCCTGCTGGCTATGGTCGCTGGACTCATTCTATACACCAAGGCACTTCGCCGGACACTGATTCCCTTATCCAGCATGGTAGACACGGTGCAACGAATCGATGCAGGCAGTCTGGCCGAACGCCTTCCTGCGGTGCAAGGACAACAGGAAGTAGATCAGCTGGCACTTTCATTTAACGGCATGCTCGAAAGGCTGGAAGACTCATTTGAAGCAGAGCGGGAGTCGAAAGAGCAAATGCAGCGTTTTCTGTCCGATGCTTCCCATGAGCTGCGTACCCCTCTTACCTCCATTCACGGATTTATTGAGGTGCTCAAGCGCGGCGCAGCCTCCAATAGCGAGCAATTATATAACGCTTTGAACAGCATGTATGGTGAATCCGTCCGCATCAACAAACTCGTAGAGGATCTGCTGATGCTGACCAAGCTGGACCAGGCGCCCCAGCAGGAGCAGGAGGTCATTCAACTCGACAGTTTGCTGCTCGAAATGCAGCCACAGCTTGTCATGATGGCTCAGCAAAGACAGGTTCACCTTGACCTGACGGCTGAAGTCCATGTCATGGCTGATGCTCATAAATTGAAGCAGGTGGTGCTCAATCTGTTCCACAATGCAGTACAGCACACCGATTCAGATCGGGGGCAATCAGCATCACGTTATATGCCGTTCAGCATAAAGCTGAGTTAACCATAAAAGATAATGGCTCAGGGATTGAACCGGAGCATCTCCCTCACATTTTTGAACGCTTCTACCGCACAAGCTCTTCCCGTTCGAGAAAACAAGGTGGCGCTGGTCTTGGCCTTGCCATCACCCGTTCAATTGTGGAGTCGTATGGCGGGAAAATCACAGTACGCAGCCAGATCGGCGCAGGAACCCAATTTACGATTTTATTGCCATTGGTAGAGGGTGAAGCCTAAGCTGAACGAGGCTTGCAAGATGCAGTTTTCGTTTTCGTTTTATTGCGGCTCCTAAATGACGAATAACCCTTTCATTTCTACGGCGAAATGGGAAGGGTTATTTGTTTAGTATCGGATTGGTGTATTGGTGCATTGTGCATTTGTATCGAGAGTTATCGTTACTGTTTCCGCAATTGGTAATGGTTGTACGGTTCATTCTCGATTTCGAGCAGATTCAGCCATTCAAAATTGCATTTCTGTATCACCTTATTGGATGCCTGATTCGATAATAAAGCGATGGCATTCAACACTTCAATGTTTGTATTTTCAAATAAATACTGTGTTATTCCTTGTACTGCCTGTGTTGTAAAGCCACGGTTCCGGAAGTGTTTCGAAATGCCGTACATAATCTCCCGATTGGGCACTGGCAGTTCATCCTTGATCCCCGAGCAGCACCATCCTATGAACTCATCATTTTCTTTGAGCACGATAGCCAAACGTAAATAGAGGTCCCCAATGTCCCCACCCGCCAAAACAGCTTGTTTAAAATTCTGATTCTCGGGAATTTCGTATTGAGTGAGCCAGAGGGCTCTCTCTTCAACCGTAGCATTCCATCCCGGCAAAAATTCGTAAACCTCGGGTTGCCAGGTGATTTCCTGCAATTTCTCCAAATCCTCAGCTCGATACTCGCGCAAATAAATATCTTTGCAATCAATGATTAATTCATCACTTTTTATGGTTTGTTTCATAATGCCTCCTATAATTCATCTTACACAGCTAACATTGGCAGATCATAAACACCATGCCGCTCTGATTTAAAATGGGACTCACGCAAGTCCTTCCTTATCAATAAACTCGTCTTTCGTTAATCCGAACAGGATCAGATCCTGATATTTTCCATCGGTATAAATCACCTGACGACGCACGCCTTCCTGCACACACCCAAGTTTTCTCATCATAGCTGCGGAAGGTTCATTGCCTTCGAGAACATAATCGTTGAATTTATTAAGCCTACGCTCGAAAAAGGCATATTTTAGCAAGATTCGAATGGCTCTCGTTCCATATCCTTTTCCGCGATGATCCCTGTCAATTTGAATTCCAATGCTAAAGGTACCATTCCTTTCATCGATGCTGTTCAGGTTCAGCGCCCCGACATTCTCACCATCCATATTTTCAATCGTAAACATGATCCGTCCTCTGTCTAGAGAAAAATCCGAAAAGGCTTCCGTAAATTTCTTCGCCTCAGTATTCGTAGGGGCAGCTCCACTGCACATTCCAGTAAACGGCGAGCAGGTGAATCGAAGCGGTTATAATAATGATCTTCCCAATCTTCCTCACGCAGAGCCCGCAATCTGACCTGATCATCCTGCCAAAAATAATCGTTATAGTTAATCTCTCTCATTCTGATATCCCCGTTTGGCAATGAATTGTTTCTCAATTTAATATAAGCTATGCCTATGATAACCCATATTGTGGAATTTGAGGAGATTTGTTTTCTTTTTCGATACAACTAAAAATAGCCCCCGGACAGAACGATCCTGCCGAAGGCTATCATCTATTTTATATATAACGTCATTCCGATTCTTCTTCTTCCGGGTATTGTGGTTTGGTTACACTATCGGGGACCGTTTCATCGAAGACGTCCTGACCGGGATAATCCCGTACTTCCCCTTCGTGCAGCTCATGATTTTCATAATCGAAACGGTGTGCAGTCCTTTGATCCACTCGCCACGGCGAGCTTTTGCCAAGAGATTCAGACATCAGAGATGAGCCGTAAGGACCTTCAGGGAACTCTTCGAGTGTGATATCATTTCGCTGCGACTCCACCGTGGACACATCGGTATATTCTTTCCTATCTTCTTGCAAAAATTTATCCTTCATCGTTCGTCCCTCCATATCTGCTTCGTGGTGATCAAAGCATGTTTAGTTTGAACGGGAATGAAAGCATTTATGCATGTTCATTGGCAAAAGTACATTCTTCAATCTCTGATCCAGATATAAAATACAAAGACAATAAGTCCAATCATACAAATCCACGTATCCCGTTTGGACCATATCAATAAGGAGGAGCGTGCTCCAAGCATGGAATCTCTCTGACTTTTCGCATTTCCATCGCTATCGTCATGTCCTCTGCACGCTGAAACAGCGCCATGAGCAAGGGAATGACCATCGGACCAAGATCACGTACCCGTACCGTATTTGGTCGTAATGCAGCTTTGCCACGTGCCCTGACGATCAGCGAGAAGCGCTGCCATTCACTCCAGATCATCGGGATAAAACGGAAGATTAAAGACACGGCGAGTGCAAACGATGACACGGGCAGCTTAATTTTTTTGCCGACGGCAAGCACCCAATTCAGTCCTTCCACCATGCGCCCATAAGGCGTAGTCAGTGAAAACCAAAGACTTGCCAACGTGACGATAAACAAACGGTACACATTCAGTAACGTCGCTTCCGCCTGCATCAGGGAAAATCCGAACTGTAGACCGCCTCCTTCTGTAGAAAGAGTCGTACCCGATAACGCTGTGGATACGAGAAAAAACAGTACCAGCGGCTTCATTAACTTTATACATCCAGTCAAAGTGTGACGAGGCAGCACAACAAGGGCCAGCAATACCGGAACCAACGTGAGTGACAAACCTAGCCAGTGGTGTTGTAGCATCGTCGCAGTCACGAGCAAAATGTATAAAACCCATTTCAGACGCGGGTCCATGGCTCCATATATTCCTCTGCTTGAACCTGATTCAGCGTGGGCGTAGATAGCCTCCTGTCTGTCTTCTCCTCCCGAAGTGTCGAAGTGTGACAAGCCATGCCTATCTTCATCTCTGAATTGTTCCTCATTATCAACGGCATCATCCTTTGGCTCTAACGGCTCATTAACGAACTGAACAATACTTTCAGCCATTTCCTCCGGGGTCAACGCAGTAAAAGGCAAAGGCATGCCCGCCGCCGCGAATTGCTGTGCCAATTGCATGGAAGGTGGAAGCCCAATTCCGGCAAGCTCCAGTAATTCTGGCCTAGCCTGAAGTTCTTTTGGTGAAACATCACCAACCAGACGTCCCTTTTGCAACAAAAGAACACGATCCGCAAGAGGTAAAAACGTGTCCAGATCATGCGTAGCCACAATGGCTCCCTCACCTGCATTTCGATGCTGATTCAATACGTCCAGCAGCGTGACTACACTTTGCGCTTCCAATCCGGCGCTCGGTTCATCGAGCAATAGCCACGGAGGCTGCGCAGCCGTTCCCAGGGCGAGCCCCAGTCTTCTCCGTTCGCCTCCACTTAGTGCAAAGGGTGATCTGTCCAGATGAAATCGTTCTTCCCCTTCATGTCCCCCGTCGGGGAGTCCCAGCGCTCAAGCGCCTCATTTATCTGCCTTTTCTTTTGTTCTTCGGGTAGACGATATGGACGTAGGGAATACGCAAATTCACGCCCAATGCTTCGGGCGAATAGCTGCTGCTCGGGAAATTGAAAGACCAACCCCATTTGCAGCAGAATGGACTGTGGTACTTTCCCCTTCTGCCAGTAAGGCTCTCCGTCCAGCTTGAGGCTACCCGCATCTGGAGGTTTTAGACCTGCGATTGTTTGCAGCAGTGTGGTTTTACCTGACCCTGTGCAGCCCAGCAACAAAGTGATTTCTCCACGGTTCAGTTGGACAGTGATATCTTGAAGCAGCGCTCTTCTGTCCGATTGTGACGAAGCAATGCCTACATGTTCTAGCTCGATTGCCAAAGGGCTACCTCCTTAACCAACTGCTCAGGTCGCAGAGGTGTCGCATGTTGGAGCAGACCTTTTCGTTTCAGGAGTAGAGCTGTCTGCACCGTAAAAGGTGGAGCAAGCCCAAGCTTTTCGCAGGGCGATGGTTGTTGTGCTTCTTTTCCAGCCTCAGCCGTCGTCTCCTGCCTCTCCCTTCCATAGAAGAAAACCTCAGGCGTTCCATCGTAAACGCAGCTTCCCTGTTCCATGGCAATAATTCGATCGCACAGCGTCGCTTCCTCCAAATGATGCGTAATCCAGATTACTGCTGTCCCTTGCTGGACAATGGCTTGAACTACAGCTTCCATTCGATCTCTGGCTCCAGGGTCAAGCATGGCCGTAGGTTCGTCCAGAATGAGTACATCCGGCTTGGCCGCCAGCGCAACCGCGATATTAAGCAGCTGCTTCTGTCCTCCAGACAGCATAGATATGGCCGCCTCTGGCGGATGCTCAAGCCCTACCGTATGTAAAGCGTGCTCTCTCCGTCGTAAGTGCTCCTCAGGAGATTCAAGCAACGAGGCTAAGGCAAAATGAAATTCCTCCTCAATGGTATCCCCAAGTACCTGCGCATCAGGCTGCTGGAGAACTCCACGAACAACCAGTTCTGGAGAAGCCTTTCTTTCCCCGCCGGATAACGGAATGAATCCAATCAGCAGCCCAGCCAGCGTACTTTTGCCGCTACCATTGGCTCCCACGATACTTATCCATTCTCCGGGAATCAATTTCAGTGAAACTCCATCCACTGCCTTACGAACACGCCCTGACTCGGACGCATAATGAACACGGACATTTTCTAGTGTTATCAAAGGTGTAACGTCTTGCATCTTAAATTGGTCCTTTCCCTTTTGAATCTTTTGTGGTACGATCCAAATCGTTAACCACATTCGTTTGATCGGTTAACAATAAGATTACCAAAATTGAAAGGAATGTTCAAACATGAAATTGTCTTTGCGAGGTATTGTATTTAGCGCACTCATGGCAGCCATACTTGTTATTTTTGGATACATAAGTATTCCCATTGGTTTCTCTCCTGTGCCGATTACATTGCAAACTCTTGCGGTTATGCTGGCAGGCGGACTGCTTGGTCCATTATATGGTTTTCTAAGTATCGCTATGGTCGTCATCCTGACTGCAATTGGTTTCCCGCTTCTGCATGGCGCAGGTGGACTGGCTGTACTCCTCGGGCCTACCGGGGGATATGTCATGATGTGGCCCTTCTCCGCATTGATCATCGGATTGCTGCTCAGTAAAATCAAACTGAACGGATTCGTTGGTTATTTCCTGGCCTTTATTGTATTTGAGGTGTTTGGTTCAATGCTGATCTATGTTTCGGGCGTGCCCTGGTTGGCCTATGCTTACAAAATGTCGTTACCCGAGGCCATGATTCAAGGATTCTATCCCTACATCATCGGTGATCTGATCAAAGCCTTGTTCGCTGCGATTATCATCGCACCTGTTCGCATGGTCTTCCCTCCACAGCGACTGACTGGCAACATGAACTCAACGGTTGTACGAGCAGATTCTTAAGACTTCATTGAGTTGAACGCAGCAGGTATTGGCAGCAGCTTCCGGCAGTACAGAACGGCCAGGTCTACCGCATGATGGAAGACTGCTTTCGGGAAGATCCAATCTCCATGATGGGACAGGTTCAGGATCTGGTGAATTTGAATCTGATTGGTTAACAGCCAAAAAGCCGTGTCCACGTAAACAGAAAACATTCTGTTCTACGTTGGACACGGCTTTTGTTCCTATTCCTACTCTTGTTCCGGTCCCTTACCACCATACAGGGTAAGTAACGGTTCTTGAACCCGAACTTGTCCCGTAATCAAAGGAACCACTTCCTCATAATCCGTAGAATTCGTTACAATGATAGGTGTTACCGTATGATAACCTGCAGCCTTGATCTGAGCGATATCGAATTCCAGCAGCAAGTCTCCCGCTTTCACCCGATCACCTTCCTGGATATGTGATGTAAAGTGCTGACCATCTAGCTTAACCGTATCCACCCCGACATGGACCAAAATCTCAGCCCCCGTATCCGATACAACAGCCAGTGCATGTTTCTTCTTGAAAGCCACGGTAATTGTACCGTCAAAAGGAGCAACGACTCGGCCGACTGCTGGCTCAATGGCAATGCCTTTGCCCATCGCGCCCGATGAAAATGCCGGGTCAGGTACATCGCTAAGATCCACAATGGTTCCCTCGATCGGGCTGAGTACTTCTTGATCCGATGAAGCCGCTGTTCTTTCGGATGGCTTGGTGGTTTCCGTGCTTTTTTCTTTTCTTCTTCTTCAACCGGATCTTTGAATCCCATAATGTAGGTCAGTGCAGCCGCAACAACAAAGGATACGCAGATCCCAAGGATCAGTCCAGGGAAGCCCTCTCCACCCGGTCCATAGAAGATCGGTAAAGTCAGCAGGCCTGGAGCGCCCGAAGCGAATGCCTGAGTACCTGCTTGACCAATGATGGCCCCACCTACCGCACCACCGATAACTCCTGCGATGAATGGACGTTTGAGTGGAAGAGTCACACCATAGATGGCAGGCTCAGTAATCCCGAACAGGGCTGTCAGTGTAGATGAACCTGCCAGCGTTTTCAGCTTTTTATTTTTGGTTTTCAGCATAACACCGAAGGCAGCTCCGGTCTGTGCGAAGATGGAAGCTGTCGCAGCCGGCTTGACGCCATCACGCCCATATACAGCAACGTTATTAATGAATACGGGAATGAGACCCCAATGAATTCCGAAAATAACGAGCAGCTGCCAGCTTGCACCCATAACGGCTCCTGCCAATAACGGACTGAATCCGAAGGCGGCCACGAGTCCTGATGCAATGGCATTACCTACATATACTCCAAATGGACCGAATACGAGCAAGGTAAGAGGTACCATAATGACAAGCAAAAATAATGGAGTGACAAAATTTTTCACACTTTCGTGAAGAACTTTATTGAAGAATTTCTCCAATTTGCTCATGACGATCACTGCCAGAATAATAGGAATAACGGTAGATGAATAGTTCATCAAAATGACAGGAATCCCGAAGAAATCAATTGGCGTACCCTCCGCCTTGAGTGTAACGATGGAAGGATAGATTAATGCGCCTGCGATCGTCATCGCCACAAACATGTTACCCTGGAATTTGCGGGCGGTTGTAACCGCTAACAGCAACGGCAGGAAATAAAACAGACTGTCTGCCGCCGCAAACAAGATCTTATACGTGGTTTCCGTCGTTTCCAGCCAGCCGACATTACTTGCAATGAGCAGCAATCCTTTCAGGATACCGGCCCCCGCCATAACCCCTAGCAGCGGAGCAAAAATACTGGAAATCACATCAATAATGCCGCCTAGGCCTTTTGCGGATTTCTTCGGCTGTTCCTTTTCGGAAGAGTCATCCAAAATGTTGCTGATCTGACCAATGGCGCTGTAAACTTCAGGCACCTTATTGCCAACGACCACCTGGAACTGACCCCGTTTTCCTTGACTGCGATAATTCCCTCTGTCTTTTCCAGCTTGGCTTTGTCTGCCTTGGCATCATCCTTCAATACAAACCGCAAACGTGTTGCGCAATGTACCAGTGATACCACATTCTTTTCGCCGCCGACCAGCTCGACGATCTCTTTTGCGAGTTTTTCCTGACTCATGCTGTGCACCCCCATATTTACTAAAACAGGCATCTTACCGATTTTTTTGCACGCAAAAAACCTAAGCCTTGAGTAAGTTTTGGACACAAATCGGGTCCTGTCTTCTCATGACTTAGGTTTTGCCTGCATAACCAGTAACAATCCCAGTTAAATCGTATTCAATTCCTGTTAATCTCATATTATTATGATTTAACCAAATTTGTCAACATTTTAATTATTAACGATTAACGACACGTTCAATGTGGACGGTCAGATACAATTTCTCTTCGTTGGTAAGCTGATGGTTATATTCCTTGTTAACGAACATTTCGATTTTCTCCGCACATGCCGCTGCTTCCGGGTGCTTCTCTTTGATCATGTCATAGAAGTGGTCATAGTTGTTGTCATAATGCGTTCCGCTTAATACCCTCTGGGAGAAGAACTTCAGATGCGTAATGAAGCGAAAATAACTGAGAGACTCTTCATCGAATTCCATCTTGAAGTGATATTTTGCTATATTAATAATCTGTTGAATAAACTTCGTGATGTTCATCGTTGTAATGACTTCTTCATTCATCTCTGCATTGACAATATGCAGGGCAATATACGCTGCTTCATCCGGTGGAAGCTCAATATCCAGTCTGGTCTTAATCTGCTCCAGCGTTTTCAGACCCAATCCGAACTCAGCCTTGTACAGCTGTTTGATTTCCCACATCAGTGCATTCTTGATTTCAACCCCTTCACGATATCGTTCAATCGCAAAGTTAATGTGATCTGT
Source organism: Paenibacillus sp. 1A_MP2 (assembly GCF_052244825.1). Taxonomy (NCBI): domain Bacteria; kingdom Bacillati; phylum Bacillota; class Bacilli; order Caryophanales; family Paenibacillaceae; genus Paenibacillus; species Paenibacillus sp. 1A_MP2. The sequence goes on from NZ_JBQQCS010000001.1 coordinate 4,315,558, forward strand.
TAGGGAAACATAGATATTTTCATTCAAATTGCGACCGAGATTCTCTCTGGCGTAGGTAATAATTTCCTCTACTATCTCGATTAGTTCCATCGGCACTTCGCGCAGCAGCATTTTGAAATTGTCGGATGTCTGCTTGTTTTTAAGCGCAAATACTTTCTGGATGCGGGTCTCGTCTACTTTATCCCCGGTTTTTTCTTAAAGGCAATCCCACGCCCCATCACGACAAGCTCTGCTCCATCCGCTTGATAGATGCTAATGACGTTATTGTTGATAACCTTTGCTATTTTCACTTCAATCCCCCCGTCACGATCCACTCTCTTGGCAGTCATATATCACCTTTTGGGCGTACAAAAAAAACCTGAAGCATCACAAAATAAACAAGACATGTACGTCTGTTTTTTTGGTGCTTAGGTTTTGCCTACTTCAAGTAGTAACAATCCCAAAACGATATAATTGCGTCAAGTATAGCGCGAAGAGACATATATGTCAACGCTTTCAATGAGGGAACAATCGGAAGTTCCATGAAGAATGGTCCTTCCGATCATATGAGGGAGAATTATCCCGATAATGCACTTTTTACTCTTCACCTAAATTGCTGCCATCCGATTCAATAACATTTTTGTACCAGTGGAAGCTCTTCTTCTTGATTCGCTTCAGGTCACCCTTACCTTCATTGTCACGATCCACATAGATGTAACCATAGCGTTTTCTCATTTCTCCCGAAGAAGCACTGACAATATCAATAGGCCCCCAGCTGGTATAACCGATTATCTCTACACCGTCCTGCAGAGCTTCACCCATCTCGGCAACATGGCGTTTCAGATAATCAATGCGGTACGCATCATCAACCTCACCTTCAGGTGTAACCACATCATTGGCTCCAAATCCATTTTCCACAACAAACAGCGGTTTTTGATATCGGTCATGCAGTTGATTGGCTGTAATACGGATACCTTTGGGATCAATCGTCCAACCCCACTCCGATTTTGCCAAATATGGATTCGCTACAGAACCAAATACATTGCCGGTCGTCATGTTTTTGACCACTTCAGGGTCCGTGGAGGTTGTACGACTTGAATAATAACTAAATCCGATATAATCAACGGTATGGTTTTTCAGAATTTCGTCATCACCTGGCTGCATGGCAATATTCAATCCATGGTCCTTGAAGAAACGTTTAGCATAACCCGGATACTCTCCTCGCGACTGAACATCAATGAAGAAATAGGACTCCCTGTCTTTCTCCATGCCCTGGAATACATCTTCCGGATTACATGTATACGGATAGAAGCTGCCTGCCGCAAGCATACAGCCAATCATTGCGCCGGGAATTATCTCGTGACAGGCTTTAACAGCCAGCGCACTTGCCACCAATTGATGGTGTGCGGCCTGATACTGGATCTCCTTCACATTTTCACCATCCTTGAAGACAAGACCCGCGCCCAGGAATGGCAGATGCAGCAGCATGTTAATTTCATTGAAGGTCATCCAGTATTTCACCTTGTCCTTGTAACGGCTGAATACGGTTTTGGCATAGGTTTCAAAAAGACCCACCAGTTCACGACTTCTCCAACTGCCATATTTCTCAATTAGATTAACTGGTACATCGAAGTGAGCGAGCGTAACCACAGGCTCAATACCGTGCTTCAACAGTCCATCGAACAAGCGATCATAAAATTGCAATCCCGCTTCATTTGGCTGTGCATCTTCTCCGGTCGGGAAAATCCGTGCCCAGGCAATCGACACTCGCAGCGCTTTGAATCCCATCTCGGCAAACAAAGCAATATCCTCGGGATAACGGTGGTAAAAATCAATCGCTTCATGTGAAGGATAGAACTCAGTTTCCAGCGGGGTCAATGCAGGAACATTGCCCTTCATGATGCTTCTGCGATTCTCTCCTGTCGGCAGCAAGTCAACAATACTTAGTCCCTTGCCATCTTCCAGATAAGCGCCCTCCGCCTGATTGGCAGCAATGGCTCCACCCCACAAAAAGTCTTTGGGAAACTTAAAATTAGTCATCATTCAATCTCCTTCCAAATATGTAATTCTGTTATCCGCTCCAATCGCAAGAAACACTAATATGACAAAATATTTATGTTGAATTACACATTTACATCATAAACGGAGGGGACAGAAAAAATCTGGAGAAGCGGAGTTAAAAGCTTTCTGAAAGAAAGCTGCTTCGGAAGCATACGCTTCGCCTTTACAGAGATCGGAAGATTGTTCTGTCAGCGCAGTGTCCAATGTAAAATCGTTCGTTCAACTTAAATACAAAAAACCCGAACCAGCCTGGATACACGTTGCAGTGTAAACAAGCCAGCTCAGGTTATGCCCATATCGGTAACATTCCCAGATCACAATTATGCGGATGGATAAAACTTTAGCAAGGAATAAGGACACTGTCAATATCATTAATGTTTCTCCGGGGTGAGTCAGCTTCAGTCCTGCAAATAAAAAGCTCTACAGGTACCTCCGAAAATCATATTCTGTTCCGCTTCAGACAAGGTACACACATGGTTCCTAACTAACTCAAGTACTTCGGAGTATGTAGCCGACACCATGCTGACAGGCCAATCCGAGCCAAACATTAATCTATCCGAACCAAAAGCATTGATGGCGACATCTAGATAAGCTGTAAAGTCTTCCTGCTCCCAATTCTCCCCATCCGCTTCAGTAACCATCCCGGAGAGCTTGCAATACGCATTCGGATGTTCAGCCAGAGAATAGAGAGCTTCCATCCAAGGTGATAGCTCCCTTGACTTAATATCCGGTTTCGCCAGATGATCAAGCACAAAACGCTGCTCCGGGAAGCTTCTCACCAGCTCCACTGCGTAAGGCAGCTGCTCTTTGGACACCAGCAGATCATACGCCAGATTATGCTGCTGAAGCAGAGCGATGCCTCGCTGAAAATCCTTACGCACTACAAATTTCAGATCAGGTTCATCCTGTATGACATGACGTACTCCCTTCAACCAGGGATTCGCTGCATATCTCTCAAGCTGACTCTCAGCTTCAGCTGAGCACAAATTGACCCATCCCACAACACCCTTGATAAACGCATACTGCTCTGCCAATTGCAGAAGCCATTCCGTCTCCTTCACGGATTGTCTTGCCTGGACAGCGACACATCCCGAAAATCCTGAATTGATAAGCAACGGCTCTAAGTCCTCTGGAAGAAAGGAACGGCGAATTACGCCCATATCATCCCCAATCCATCCATAATCGGCGGTATTATAGCTCCAGAAATGTTGATGTGAATCCAGCTTCATGGATATCTCCTCCTGTAACTTTATTTAACCGAAAGAAATACATGATTGCAACGCTATTCTTCCTTTCCGCAAAAAATGTCTTTTGTGTAATCACTAATTTCTATATGAATTTTCTTCCAATAATAAGGGTATGTACATCCCTTGAAACATGATATATTTACAATTCAGAAAACGCTTTCAATACTTTATTTGGAGGTGATCCCATTTTATTGTCACTTAACTTGTGACGTGCTGGGCTTGTTCCCAAAACAGACAGGAATGATAAACTATTCTACTATTCCACAATAAAGGAGATTATGTTAATGAACAAAAACCGCAAATCGGTCCTCTCACTCACTATCGTAACAGCAATGATCCTGTCCTTGTTCTCATCCGCCATCGCCTCTGCTGCTACAGATGAGACGGTTCAGACAAGTGCTGCCGCAGCTCCTACTAATATTCAATCCTACGTTACTGCGATGGAGCCGGGCTGGAATCTCGGTAATTCACTGGATGCTGTTGGTGCAGATGAAACGGCCTGGGGTAACCCGCTAATTACTCAGCAGTTGATCCAAAGTATCGCCAATCAAGGCTACAAGAGTATTCGTATTCCAGTGACCTGGCAAGCTCACATGGGGGAGCACCCAACTACACTATTGATACCGCTTACATGAATCGGGTACAACAGGTTGTAAACTGGGCACTTGATGCTAATCTGTATGTCATGATCAACATCCATCACGATTCATGGCAGTGGATCAGCTATATGGAGAATGACCATGCCAATGTTCTTGCACGGTACAACTCTGCCTGGACTCAAATTGCAAACAAATTCAAAAATGCGTCCACCAAGCTGATGTTCGAAAGTGTAAATGAACCACGCTTCACCGAAGGTGGTACAACGAATACTGCTACTGCATACGCGTTGCTGGATGAGTTAAATGTATCTTTTCATAAAATCGTGAGAGCATCGGGGGAAATAATGCAACACGTCCATTGGTCCTCCCAACGTTGCATACCTCTTCCGCTCAACCAGATCTTGATGCATTATCCCAGACGATTGCGAAATTGAATGATCCTAACCTTATCGCTACAGTCCACTACTATGGCTTCTGGCCATTCAGCGTAAATATTGCTGGGTATACGAAATATAATGCTGAAGTGCAAAAGGATATTACGGATACCTTCGACCGTGTGTACAATGCTTTTACTGCCAAAGGCATTCCGGTTATCGTCGGTGAGTATGGCTTGCTCGGCTTTGATCAGCACACAGGCGTCATTGAGCAAGGTGAGAAATTGAAATTCTTTGAATTCATTGGCCAATACCTCCGTTCGAAGCAAATGACCACCATGTTATGGGATAATGGACAGCACTTCGGCCGTACCAGCTTCACCTGGTCTGACCCTGACCTGTATAACACGATGAAAGCAAGCTGGACAGGTCGTTCGTCCACTGCTGAATCCGATCTGGTATATCTGAAAAAAGGGGCTGCAATTCAGGATAAAACCGTAAAACTGAATCTCAATGGCAATACATTTAGTTCTCTTGTCAATGGTAATACAACCCTTGTGAATGGAACGGATTACACCATCAGTGGTGATGTGCTGACATTGAAATCCAGTCTATTGACCAGACTGACCACTTCCGGCAATCTTGGCGTCAATGCCAAGCTGACCATCAAATTCAACAAAGGCGCAAACTGGAACCTGAATATCATCAAGTATGATACGCCTAAACTGAGTAATGTAACGGGCACAACGAGCTCATTTGCGATTCCGACTACCTTTAATGGCAATCAATTGGCCACCATGGAAGCAACGTATACAAATGGAGGGAACGCGGGTCCGCAAAACTGGACTTCATTCAAAGAATTTTCCTACACCTTCAGTCCGAATTACAGTAATAACGTGATTGAACTGAAACAAAACTTTTTCAACGAAACGAATAATGGCGAAGTCATTCTTAAGTTCCACTTCTGGAGCGGAGACATCATTACGTACAAAATTACAAAGAATGGTTCCAGTGTTGTCGGAATCTCTTCCTAATAGGGTTTTACAGCCCAATCTATAGCAGATTGGGTTTCACGAAACGTTTTGTCCAGGGCACAGGGCTCTGGACAGAACGTTTTTCATTTTTACGTGGTTAAATCCCACTGGCGATAGGAGAGCATGATCAGGCGACTTCGCCGCCTCAGTCTTTCGTGTTGCGGTTTACAATAAAAATGAAACATCTCCATTTCGGCTGTGAATGACATATGTTGCTCCCAGGCCTTTATATACAAGCCCAACACGAGCCCTATTGCTGGAAACGACATAGAGTTGTTGCGGACACAAGGTGCGACACAGCTCAATATCCTGGCAGCACTGTGGCAAGTTATTTTCGAAGACAAAGGCGTTTTTCACAACGAATTCGGGCGGAAACTGATTACGGCCTGAAGTGTCCTGAATGGAGCACACAGTGACTGCACCAAGTGCTTGAAGTTGTTTCTTCTCCTCTTCACTGTGGACAAGTACAACAACTGCAAATCCCCTCTTCAGTAATACCTCCACAAAATTCTTACCCGCCTCACCATATCCTGTCGATACAACCATCATTACTTCATCCATTACCGCCAACCTCGCCTTCACATCAGATCCTGCAAATGCCGTCTGGAGTATGTTATGTGCGAATCATAGTCCTCTATCCTTATCTCCGCAATTCAACTGCATTGGAATTCTGCACTGTTCTGATTCATTCCTGGGCATTCGGGTGAGCGTTTCTTATTTAAACTTCTCTTTTCGCTGTCATGCGCCATGTTGCTCGGTCTATCATGAGCGGAAGAAAATATCGAGTTATTCGAGTCCAAAACGCAGATATATCTCTCATTAATCGCTTACATGTGTGCATTCCAAACCAAAAATCGGTAAAACAGGCCTTTTTTCAATGGGGATTTATTTTACTTCAGCTTCAAATCAGTCGTAACATAATCGGCAGTATAGTGATAACAATAAGGTGATTTTGCCTATGGAGGTTGGAACGGTGATTGCAAATCCGCTCCTTTCTGATGCAATATGCCCTGACGTATTATTCTTTTTGACACCTTCCGTTTTGAAGAAATGATACATAAAAATGCAAATAAACCCTGGTGATATACACCGGGTCTCTTTGCATTTTCTGACCTGTTTTTTTCAATTTTTCTCTTATTGCGGTTCAGTAAATTTCACAACGATTAGTGCTTCCCCATTAGCTTGGACAGGGCCTGTGAAATTAGCCATCGCCTGTTCAATCCGATCGTTCCCATGGGGAATGAGCACAGGTGTAATCAATGGAAGTCCTGCAGCCTGAATGGCTTCCATGTCAAATTCAATCAACAGTTGTCCTGCGGTTACGGTGTCGCCGCTATTCACATGTGCGGTAAAACCTTCCCCCTTCAATCCAACCGTGTTAATTCCAATATGCACTAGCATCTGAACACCCGTTTCATGTTCCAGAATTATTGCATGTTTGCTCTTGTTCATCACATGAGCGATAACGCCGTCAAAAGGTGCAAATACTTTACCCTCAGAAGGCTCGATAGCGATCCCTTCTCCCATATGCTTTTCCGAGAATGCAGGATCAGGAACCTGCTCCAAAGCAACGGCTGTGCCTGTCATCGGTGAGGCAATCTCCAGGATACCTACTTTTGTACGATGGTTCACAGCCAGGCTGGCAGATGGGTTTGACTTTTGCGCCGGAACTTCCGACTTGTTCTCTTCTTCTGCATGGCTCGATACTTCCTCCGCAACGGGCTGATCCTTATATCCAAAGAACCAGGTAAGTGCAAAGGCAATTCCCATAGCCACCACATTGGACAAAATGTACAAAGGCAATTGACTGTTCAGATACAGCAGAGTTCCCGGAATAACCGTCACCGCCATACCAGTACCTTGCAAGTGGAACAAGGATGCGAGAAATCCACCAACAGCGCCTCCAACAAGCCCCATGATAAATGGTTTCATATACCGCAAGTTAACCCCGAAGATAGCAGGTTCGGTAATCCCAAGAAATGCAGAAAATGACGAAGGAAGTGCGAGTGCTTTCAGCTTCGTATTTTTGGTTTTCAACCCCACCGCCAGACAAGCCGCTCCTTGTGCAGCCATAGCACAGGTAATAATCGCGTTGAACGGATTAAAGCCCGTTTTCTCCAGCAATTGAATCTCCAGAAAGTTAAAGATGTGATGAACACCGGTAACGACAATAATTTGATGAAAGAAACCAATAATAATACCCGCAATACCAAATGGCAGTCCCAATACGGCAGTCGTTCCATGCAGCACCCACTCCTCCAGGGAATGGAATACCGGGCCGATCGCGAAGAGTCCCAACGTAATCATGACCGTCAGCGTAATAAAAGGGGTAAGAATTAAGTCCAGTGCCTCCGGTACACGTCTTCTCAGAACTTTCTCAAACTTCGCTCCGATCAACCCCACGAAGAACGCAGGCAGCACGGAGCCCTGATACCCGACTACCGGTATGAACCCGAACATATGCAGCGGTTGTGCCGATCCATCGGCCACAGCGTACGCATTTGGCAGCGCCGGATTCACAAGCATCAGACCCAAAACGATACCCAGAACCGGACTCCGCCAAATACGCGGAACGCAGACCAAGCTACTAGTGCAGGAAGAAATGCAAATGCTGTATCCGTCAGGATCTGAGTAAATAGCAGGAAATTGGGCGAAATGTCTTCAGGTGTTGCACCAAATAGCGAAAGAATTTCATTCTGAGTGAGCATCCCCCGCAGCCCCATGAACAGCCCCGTTGCCACGAGCACAGGAATAATCGGTACAAAAACGTCACCAAACGTACGAATGGCCCGTTGAAAAGCATTGCCTTCCTTTTTGCCCTGACTCTTCACGTCTTCCTTGGAAGTTCCCTCGATCCCCAGCTTCTCTACCTCTTCAAATATCCGGTTTACGGTTCCTGTTCCGAAAATGATCTGATACTGGCCCGAGTTGAAAAAAGCACCTTTCACTTTGTCGATGTTCTCGACCTGCTTCTGATCGATCTTGTCCTTGTCATTCACCATGATCCGAAGACGTGTTGCACAATGTGCAACTGACGCGATATTTTCTTTGCCCCCGATGGCACGAATAACGTCCTGGGCAATCTGCTGATTATCCGACATGGTTCTTCATTCCTCTCACGGTATACTCTAATAATCCCACTTTGATGCCTGAAATTCTGCCTTGCCTGCCTGTGCAAAGAAGCGAATCTCCACACTTTCCTTACTAGGGAAGATACGGCTTGTGAATACTTCATCTCCATCATTGACAAAGATCTCAACGGAAGAAGAATCCACAAACATATGAATCTTAAGCACGTCTGCATGCAGTGCGCAGCGCCGCACATTTCCATTCCGCTCCGCGAGCGGGGCGCCTGATTCGGAGCGATCCAGGATTACTTTCTGTGCCAAGCGATCATACTGCAACACAGTCTTCTCTTCTGCGCTTGCCCGGAATTCAATGCCTACGGTCTCGGCGTCAAAATCACGGATCTCACATTCCAACTCATAAGCAATTCCAGCAAAGTCCGCGAAGGATCGGGTCTCATTTTCCAGCGTGAATTCCATATGATTCCCTTCATCATCCCCGCGAAGCTTCACCATTTCAGTGACAGGCTGCTGGATTACCTTGCCCTCCCGAAGTGACAGCTGCCGCGGAATTGTCAGGCAATGAGCCCATCCACTCTGGTCTGTCGGATACTCCAAATCCGGGAGCCCCATCCATCCCACCAGAATTCGTCGTCCATCCGGCGCCTGCATCGTCTGCGGGGCATAAAAGTCAAATCCGCAATCCAGCTCCTGAAACGGACCATGTTCGAAATGCCTTGTCTGAAGATCCAGTGGTTCGCCAATCAGATAGCCCGACTGAAAAATGTTCTGATACTCATCTCCCTGACTTTCTATTCCTTGAGGAGAAAAGATCAGCACACCCTGACCTTGCAGCTCCATATAATCGGGGCACTCCCACATGTAGCCAAACTTCGGTAGCCCAGTATGAATCTCTCCAAGAAACGTCCAGTTTCTGAGATCTGACGAGCGATATAATACTGTGCACCCGGTCTCATCCACGCGCTGGGCTCCAATCACACAATAATACGTGTCCCCTGCTGCCATACTTTTGGATCTCGAAAGTGCTCTGTGTACCCAGAAGGTACATCGGAGATTACAGGTTGATCCACTTTGGCTATTGAACCGCTTTCATCCATAATCGCCAGACACTGATACGGATGCCTGATCCACTCTTGATCTCTTGTATTGCCTGTGTACAGCAGATACAGTTGACCTTCTTTTTCAATAGCACTGCCCGAATACGCCCCATGTGAGTCGTATGTGTCACCCGGCTGAATTCCAATTCCGACTTCTTCCCAGTTCACCAGATCCGTTGAACGGGTATGATACCAATATTTCATTCCATGCTCGGTCCCGAGTGGAAACCACTGATAGAACAAATGATAATACCCCTGATAATAAGAGAATCCGTTAGGATCGTTAAGCAGTCCGGTTATAGGCTGGATATGGTAATTCTGTCTCCACGGACATGCTGAGATCAAAGCTTCCAGCTTGCCTATTTCTCCAGGCTCTGCCTGCTCGATTCGTCTGTAGCGCTGCTCTCTAGTCATTTTCATAAAAAGTGTTCTCCATCCTCGCGAAAAGTAAAACCTAAATTAGAGGAACCGGTTCCAATATACTTAAAAAAATAATTCCATATGGCTTTGTCGCCTGCACCGTGTTCCCATATCCGCATTGGATATTTGGTGTGGAACCGGTTCGATGGAATTATCATATAGGATTCATTTATATCTTGTCAACGCTTTCTCGTGGAATAATCTCTACATCAAGGATCGTGCACTGTTCCACTGGCTCGCCTTTAACCAGACGAATAATGTGCTGGGCCGCCACTTGACCTGCCTCAAAATAATGATATTTCACCGTCGTTAGCGTAGGATGAATCATCTCGGTAATTTCATAACCACCAAATCCGGTAACCGAGAGATCCTGGGGAATTCGTACCTTGTTGGAAAAAGCAATTTTCATCACACCCAGTGCGATATTATCCGTTGCGCCCACAATAATGGTTGGTTTGCTCTCTTTCATAATCGTTTCTGCGGTAACGATAGCTTCGGACATTTTGAAGCTTGTCTCATAATACGTCACATCACATCCGCCACATTCGTCAATTGCACGCTTGAACCCCTGTTTGCGATGAATACCCACCGCCTGATCTTTCTCGGTAACACCCATATAGACGATCTTCCGATGGCCTTTTTCCACAACATGCTTACCCATCTCATACCCCGCCTGATCATCATTATGAACCAGACTGTGCAGCTGTTTATGCTGCTGTCCTACTAAGAGGACCGGAATCCCGATGTCTTCAACGGCTTTCAGATGTGCATCGGTCACTTCGGCGGCTAGCAGAATAATGCCGGACACTTTTTGTCTGGCAAAATCATATATTGCATCAATCTCGCGTTGCATATCCTGGCTCGTATTCGCGATCAGCATCTGATACTGATTATTTCTTAATTCTTCATCGATGCCAATCAATGTCTGGGAGGTTGCAAAGGAATCCAGACGAGGAACAACCGTTCCAATAATACTGGTTTTTTTGGCTTTAAGACTCTGTGCAAACGTATTGGGTACGTAATTATATTGTTTAATAATGCGCTCAATTTTCTGCCGTGTATCTTCACTAACCGAGCCACCATTCAGGAAACGAGAGACTGTACTCTTCGCCACGCCTGCCATTTGGGCGATATCCGAAATCGTTTTATTCATAATTTCTCCTCTTATTCACATTCGCATGCATTCACTTATATTATACTTCGAATGGCAGACCCTTGCGAATACTATTCCCTTGAAGCTATTAGTAAATCACACAGGACACTGGAAGCAGATGTATAATGCGTCACGGTAAAGCGTTATTGATGCATGGCATTAATTCAGCTTCTTGCAGACAAGGAACATGAGATGCTAGTATAACTTCAATTCGTAACGTGCATCATGAAATACAGCACAGAACATCATTATTCATACAGGCTATGACGGAAAGAGTACGCGGAGTTATCGTTCATTACAGGGACGCGGTGCCGAAGACTGAGAGCACCCGAAAGGAACATGCCGCCGAAGTTCACTCCCGAGCCGATTGCTGAAGAGCTGCTCCTCAAGGTCCAGCTTCTAGGACAATCCGTTCCTTGCGTTAAAAGGTCAAAGTGAGAAACAGATCGGCTGTATTCAAACAGCAGGACCGTTTCTAATTAGGGTGGTACCACGGCTTCTTCGTCCCTTACGGATGAAGGGCCTTTTTGTGTTTTTTTGCATAAACCTATATTGAAGGAGTGGATCAGAATGGATCAAAGCAAGAACTTGGAACAATTAAGAGGCCGATTGAGTGAAATTAACCATAACCTCCTGCACTTGTTGTCAGAACGGGCCCAAATTACACAGGAAATTGGTCAAATCAAGGAAAAACAGGGTGTACCCAAGTTTGATCCGGTTCGCGAAAAAGAAATGCTGGAGGAACTGACTGCGGCTAACCCGGGGCCTTTCCAAGACGATGCCATCAAGCTCCTGTTCAAACAAATTTTCCAAGCCTCCCTGAACCTTCAGGTCGACGAACACAAGAAACAGCTGCTCGTTAGCCGCAAAAATCAGCAAGAAGATACGGTCGTATCCATCGGAAACGTCAAGGTAGGTGCAGGCAAACCGATCATGATTGCTGGACCGTGCTCGGTTGAAAGTTACGAGCAGGTACGCGAGGTCGCCGCAGCGCTGAAAGCAGCAGGCATTACCGTGATGCGCGGAGGTGCATTCAAGCCTCGTACTTCTCCATATGACTTCCAGGGACTCGGAATCGAAGGATTGAAAATTCTGAAGGAAGTTGCCGATGAGTTCGGGCTGAAGACCATTAGTGAGATTGTGCATCCAAGTCATATTGAACTGGCTGGCGAGTATATTGATGTGATCCAGATCGGTGCCCGTAACATGCAAAACTTTGAACTGCTCAAGGCTGCGGGAGATGTAAACATCCCTATTCTGCTGAAACGCGGGTTGTCTGCAACCATTGACGAATTCGTGCATGCTGCGGAATATGTTGTCTCTCGGGGTAACAAACAGGTCATGCTGATTGAACGAGGCATTCGCACGTATGAAAAAGCAACCCGAAATACACTCGACATCTCTGCAGTGCCGATTCTGAAACAGGAAACCCACCTTCCTGTACTTGTGGATGTCACCCACTCTACCGGTCGCAAAGACATTCTCGCTCCTTGTGCCAAGGCAGCTCTGGCAGCGGGTGCAGATGGTGTTATGGTCGAGGTTCATCCAAATCCGGCGGTGGCCCTCTCGGATAGCGCACAGCAATTAAACATCGAGCAATTCAACCAGTTCCTCACATCTGTGAGACAATCGGGGTTGCTGAAGGATCAATAAGTTAATTAACAAACAATAAAAGCCTGACTAAAATGTGTGGTCATACAAATGCTGTATGAACACACATTTCTCAGGCTTTTGATCATCTTAATTTCCTAGCAGGAGTCTCTGTTCCAGTACATGACACGCAGCAGCTTTGACAGTATTCTCCCTTTCCTCATACTTCAATAATAATGGGCAGGATCATCGGTCTTCGTTTCGTCTGAGCGTAGATGTAATGACCGATCTCGTCTTTCAGCTTTCTTTTGATCACATTCCATTGATTCGCTCCGCTTTCGGTTAGTTCATTCATCTTGTTTTGAACCAGTTCATGAAGCTCTTTCATGAATTCCTCGGAGTCTTTCACAAATACAAAACCTCTGGAGATAATCTCGGGAGCTGTAACCATATGTTTCTCCGTTTTGCTTAGCGTAGTCACAATCACCAACATTCCATCGGAGGACAGTTGCCGGCGGTCACGCAGAACGATATTCCCGACATCGCCCATGAGCAGACCATCAACCAGACTGTTGCCTGAAGCAATTTTGGGACCCGAAGAAGCAACACCATCTTGATACTGAATCATATCCCCATTATTTACGATAAATACATGATCTCGTTCAATCCCCACAGACTCCGCGAGCTGTCTATGCTGATACAACATACGGAACTCGCCGTGAACAGGAATCAGATAATCAGGCTTCATCAGGGTCAGCATCAGTTTGAGTTCTTCCTGGCTACCATGTCCTGATACGTGCATGCCTGCTGCGCCGCTTGAACCATAAATAACGCGTGCACCGAGCACATACAGATTATCAATGACATGCGCAAGATTGCGCTCGTTTCCCGGGATCGCACCAGCGGCAATGATAACGGTATCTCCAGGTGCAATCTTCACATGAGGATGTTTGGAGGCAGCCAGGCGGGATAATGCAGCCATCGTCTCACCCTGACTTCCCGTACAGAGCACAACGACCTCATCAGGTGGAAACTGGTCCGAATCGATTGCTTCAATGAGCAGCCCCTCAGGTACATTAAGGTACCCCAGTTCACTGGCAACGGACACCACATTGATCATACTTCTGCCCAGCAGTGCCAACTTACGCCCCGTTTCGAATGCTGCATTTACAATCTGCTGTACCCTGCTTACGTTGGACGCAAAGGTTGATATAAATACTTTTTGTTTGGCACGAATGAACGCATCCAATATGTGATCACCAACGACACGCTCGGAAGGCGTGAATCCGGGCCTCTCTGCATTGGTGCTTTCGGACAGCAGTACGTGAACACCTTGTTTGCCAATCTCGGCCATACGATGCAGATCGGGATATGGCCCATTAACAGGTGACAAATCAAACTTGAAATCCCCGGTATGGACGACATTGCCGCCTGGTGTCTGAAAGAAAATGCCGAGACAATCCGGTATGCTGTGACTGGTTGCAAAAAAAGAAACCTCAATGGCACCCAGCATAATACTGGATTTGGAGTCAACCGTATGGATCTCCGCTTTGCGCAGCAGCCCATGCTCTTTCAGTTTAAGCTCAATTAATCCTCGTGTTAGTCTGGACGCATACACAGGGATATTGATTTGTTTTAATAAATAAGGAATGCCTCCAATGTGGTCTTCATGTCCATGAGTAACCACAAGCGCTCTCACCTTGTCCTGATTTTCCAGCAGATACGTTACATCCGGAATGATAAGATCGATCCCCGGCAGGGTTTCATCCGGAAATTTGGAACCACAGTCGATGACAATGATGTCCTGATTATACTGGATGAGGTACATGTTCTTGCCAATTTCATTCAATCCGCCAAGAGCAGCGATATACAATTTGTTGTGGGCGAGATCCAAATCGGATTGATCCTCCTCTGCGTTGCAATAATGACAACAATAATGCGTTGCATTTTTTTATGTATTTTTAGTATGGAAATTTTGACCCCAGTTATGCATCGCGCAGCTTTCTTCCCCATACAAAAAGGCCACAGCGAAGGGTTTCTCCACTGTGGCTTGCATTATCTGATTCATGATTAATATGATGACAAGCTAAACGAAAGACTTATCGCGCTGAAGCAAAACTTCCTGCTCATACGTTTTGATCTCAGCAATCCACTGTTCACGTACAGGCACTTGTTGCTGAGCACAATAATAATCCCAAATCGCGCCGAAAGGATAGGACTTGAACTCTTCCGTCAAAGCAAGGCGAAGCGTATAATCCCCGGCCAGTTCAGCTGATTTCAGGGCATCCACAGGTTCCAACATTGCACGTAGCAGTGCTTTAATCGTATTACGTGTGCCAACCACCCACGCAGCAACCCGGTTGATGCTTCCATCAAAGAAATCGAGGCCGATATGTGTCGTTGGAAGCAGATCATGACGTACCAGTTCGCGGGCGATTTCCAGCAGCTCATCATCCATAATGACAACATGGTCACTGTCCCAACGCATTGGACGGCTGACATGGAGCAGAATACCGCTGGTAAACAGCGCCAGCGAAGACAGTTTGTTGGATATCACTTCCGTTGGATGAAAATGTCCGGCATCAAGACAGATTAACGTATCATTTTGCAGTCCATATCCCATATAGAATTCATGTGAACCCACAACATACGCTTCGGAACCAAGGCCAAAGAGCTTGCTCTCTACCGCATCCAGATGATACTTCGGATCAAGCTTCTCAGCAAATACTTCATCCAGCGAATCCTTGAGCCGTTTCCGCGGTGTCATCCGATCGATCGGATTATCCTTGAACCCGTCCGGTACCCACACATTGGTTACACAGGTCTGACCCAGCTGCTCACCAAAGTAAGCGCCAATGCGGCGTGATGCTTTGCAGTGATCGATCCAGAACTTGCGAATCTCCGGATCAGGGTGACTTAGCGTGAATCCGTCACTTGATTTTTCATGAGAAAAGCAGGTTGGATTGAAATCCAGACCGAGCCCCTGTTCTTTGGCCCATTTTACCCAGTTCTCATAGTGCTTTGGCTCAATCCGATCCAGCTCCACTTGGTCGTCCGTATCCGCGTAAATCGCATGCAAATTAACCTTATGTTTGCCGGGAATCATGGAGAATGCCTGCTCCAGGTCTGCCCGAAGCTCTGCAGGCGTCGATGCAGCCCCCGGATACTGTCCTGTAACGGATATTCCGCCCGTGAGTTCCCCGTCTTTATTCAGAAAGCCTTTTACATCGTCCCCTTGCCAACAGTGGACAGACACTTTGATCTCCGCGAGTTTCTTCAACACTTCATCCGTATCAATTCCATGCTGGGCATATAATGATTTGGCTGCTTCATATGCTTGCTTGACTTGATTTTCCATGTGCGAAAACCCTCCTTATTATCGTGTAAATGCTGCCGGCACACCGCCATCAATGGTCATCATGCAACCGGTTGTTTTTTCCGATCTGGAAGATGCGAAGAAGGCAATGCCTTCCGCAATGTCTCTTGGATAAATATTGACGAGCAAAGTTGTACGTTTACGATAGTACTCTTCCAGTTGGTCCGGTTCGATGCCATAGGCTGCTGCACGTTCATTTCTCCATGAACCGTTCCAGATCGCTGAACCTTGCAGGATGGCATCCGGGAGAATTGTATTCACACGAATGCCGTATTCCCCACCTTCCGCGGCGATGCAGCGAGCCAAATGAGCCTCAAGCGCTTTGGCGGAGCTGTAAGCAGAGGCACTTTTACCCGCATAAACCGAGTTTTTGGACCCGATAAATACCATACTGCCCCCAATCCCCTGCTGTTTCATCAATTTGAAGGCCTCACGCGCCACAAGGAAATACCCCGTACCCAGCACACTCATATTCAGGTTCCATTCCTTCAAGGATGTTTCGTCAAATGGACTGGAGGTGGCCAAGCCCGCATTGTTCACGATGATATCCACTCCGCCATATTGGACAGCAACTTCGGCATATGCTGATTGCACGGCTTCCTCATCGGTTACATCCATCTTCAATGCATATGCGCGATTCGCACCATATTGGTCGTTAATTTCCTGAGCTACCTTCTGCGCTCCTTCAAGGTTTAGATCCGCGAGAACGACATGTGCCCCTTCGGATACCAATCTGCGAGCCGTTTCACTTCCAATTCCACCGGCACCCCCGGTAATGAACGCCACTTTGCGGGAAAATTCGGTCTCTGCCGGAGCAAGCGATAATTTGTACAGCTCAAGCGGCCAGTACTCAACATTGTAGGATTCATTGGCGCTGAGGGATACGAATTGGCCCAAACTTGTCGCACCACGCATCACGGCAATGGCTCTATGATACAATGCCCCGCTTACCTGGGACAGCGCCCAGCTCTTGCCTGTGTTAATCATACCCACACCCGGGATGAGAATGACACGAGGCGCAGCTTCGAACATCACGTCACCTTCGTTTTTATTGCTATCAAAATACGCTTGATATTGTTCTTTGTAGGCGGCTACGCCTTCCACCAGCTTGGACTTCAGCCCTTCGATATCCTCCGCGTCCGGTGTCCAATCAATGAATAGAGGTACCACTTTGGTGTGAACCAAATGATCGGGGCACGCCGCGCCCACCTGTGACAGCTCTGGTGAGTCCACTCCTCCAACAAAGGCGAGCACATCCTCCTGATCGTCAAAGGACAAAATCATTTTTTTGCTATCCGATACCGCTCCCCGAATGGTCGGCATTACTTTGGATACGATCTGACGACGAACTTCTGCCTCAAGCGCGGGATGTTTCTCTCCGCCAAACAGGCTTTCTTCGTCAACACGTGCTTCGATGAAGGCTTCCGCTTCATTAATTATTTTGATCGTCTGCTCGTAACATTCTTCGGAGGTTTCTCCCCAAGTCACAAGTCCGTGCTTCTCCATCAGAACCAGTTCGGCGTTTGGATTTGAGAATACGCTTTCAGCAATCATCTTGGATAGTGTGAATCCGGGACGCACATAAGGAACCCATACAAATCGGTCCCCGTAAATCTCTTTCGCCAGTTCTTTTCCGTTATCTGCACAACACAGACTAATAATTGCATCCGGATGGGTATGGTCCACATGTTTATATGGAAGGAACGCATGCAGCAACGTCTCAATGGACGCACGTGGATGTTTGGAATCGATCATGCAATGTCCCAGATATTCAACCATCTCTTCATCCGACATGGATTCACGTTCGATTAATGGACGAATGTCTTCAAGTCCAAGGCCTGTAAAATGATTCGCCTGCATAGAAGCGAGGTCAGATCCGCTGCCTTTTACATACATCACTTCTATATCACGGCCGCGAAAATCTTTCACCGTCGTTTTGGTAGACGTGTTACCTCCGAAAATGTTACAAACACGACGATCTGCACCAATCAGATTGGATCGATAGACCAGTTGCTCCAGTCCGGTTGTTTTCTCCGAAGCCTGTGATGAATTCCATAAACTCTGTACCATTTGTTCCCCTCCGATAATGTTTGTTTTATTCCTAATCAGAGTTTATCATCTTTGTTTTGTTTTGAAAACAAAAGATTTTAAATATAAACGGAAAAATTCAAAAGGAGGTTGTTCTAATGATTCACTATTAAAGAAACACCCTGACGTATTGGTCAGAGTGTTTGGGTGAGATTTTATCCTCAAAAGAAGCTTGAATCCTTCTCGGTAATTGTTGGAACCTTGTATGGAAAGATAGATCCTAGTAGATCCCTGCTTTTTGGGATGTATTTTTAATTCCATAGGTGTCGTTAACGACCGTGTTGCCAAAGCTTGTCAAACTTCCGTTAGGGCCCGTAGCCAAATCCAAATAGCTCAAATCAGAGTTGTTGCCATACCAGGACCAAGCGAGCCAGCCTACGCCTTTTTCCTGACCATATTTCATGATCGCATATTCATCGACATCCCCGTTCGTGTGGTATCCACCAAACTCACCGATGATCAGGGCCAATCCTTTGTTCAGCACGCTTTCCATGTTGGCTTTGACGGTTGCCGCATCTTTACCGGCATATTCATACATGTGAATGGAAAATACCGTGTTTTTTTGTGAATCTGCTGCAAATACACTTTGTCCATAGTCCACGATGGACTGTGGGTACTGCCCCAGCCGGCTGCATCCACAATCAATGTATTGTTAATACCGGCATTTCTTAACTTCGGAATCGCCTTTTTGTATCCATCAGCCCAGGCACTGCCGTTCCATGTTCCATACCATTCATTCGCGATATTTACGATAACCCTGTCTTCTTTGCCAATGAGTGCTTCCTTGATGCTAATCCAGTAGTTCACCACTGCATCCAACGAATTATAGTCATCCTTACCTGTTGCATCATGTACTTCAAGCACCGCAATCATTTTGTTTGCGCTTACAACATTAATGATGTTTTTAACGGAGTTCAGATCGTCTTTTGTGTACTGTACACCATTGGACAGCACAATTCGTACGGTGTTGGCACCTGTTTTGGCAATCGCAGGGATAGCCGTGTTCAGATCATTCTTAAACCAGGAGTGTCCATGATTGACACCTCTCATAACAAATGCCTTGCCTGTGGAATCGTACAATTTGCCCCCACTTACATAAAATCCTGTAGCAGCAGACGCTTTGGGCGCAGCACTTCCCAGAATTACTAACATAAGTGCAGCAATTACGGTAAAGACTGTACACTTTTGCAACTTGACCATTCGTTAGAACCTCCCACATTTTTTTGTTTATTTCAATTAACCCTGCTCAAGGCAATAAGTTAACTAAAATCAAAAGTAACTCATAATCATAAAAGGTTATAAATACAAATAAATAACTTAATATAATATAAATGTTTTAAATTTATTTACCTTATCGTTAAGGTTATGGAAATATAATAAAATGAAAACGCTTACTGGTCAAGTTATTTTTCCATGATAAGGAATTAATTTAGCCCCACAGCAAAGAGAGTACCTCATTCACCGATAAAAGAAGTGAAAAGGTACTCTCTTTGTTCTATGGAAGGTCAATGAACCTTATCTGCGCCGGGCAAAATCTACAAATCTGAACTTGTCCGGGCGATGCCTCGCCTCTGTGAACTGGAACTGGCTGGCATTCTCCAGGTAAACCTGGCTTCTGACTACAACTACATTATGGAACCCTTCCAGATCAAGCAATTCCCTATCCTCAGCAGTTGGCTCCTCCACCAATATTTCCTTTTTCGCAAAAGAAATGGTTAACCCCAGCTCTTCCTCAATGTACTCAAAGATAGAGTCATTACATATTTCCTTGCTCAAACCAGGAATAAGTCGCTGGCTTATATGATCCTTGTCCAGAATGACATGTTCCCCATCCACTTGGCGCACACGTCTGATCTCCCAGACCTTTTCATTCAGACCAAAATTGATTTTTTTGAACAAGGTCTGATCAACCTTTTTTCTTCAAAAACCTTAACGTACGTTTTGGCCCGATGTCCCATTTTTTTAGCCAGTTCCTTGAAGCTGACAAGACCTGAAATAGGAAAATCGATTTTACGTATATCCAGTACAATGGAGCCCTTGCCTTGAATTTTCTGAATATAACCTTCTTCAGACAGCATTTTCAGCGCCTTGCGAATTGTTTCTCTGGACGTTTGATAACTTTCCGATAGATCCAGTTCCGATGGAAGCAATGTACCTGCTTCAATTTCTCCAGTCCGAATACGAGCTGCAATATCTTCATAGATTCGGATAAATTTATTATTCATCATTCATCACCACTGTCCATTACCCTTTTTTGTCATATTAGCTACCTATTATAACATTAAAAGTCGAACAACCGATAATGTGGCTACTGAAGATGATGAAAGGATGAATTTACATGTTAATCTATCTACGTCATTCACTCCGTTTTTGACGTGTTAGTATCGGCGTCTATACTCGTTCCATTGTTGTCCATAGTTTGGTTCTCTTCAATAATACGAATCAGTTTGTTCAGTCGGAAGATCAGGGCTGCCGCCTCGGATCTGCTCAGATGCTGCAAGGGACGGAAACTGCCGTCTTCGTATCCGGTAAGCATGTACATTCCTGCAAGCTCTTCCACCTCTTCTTTGGCCCAATCGGACACATCCATCTGATCCGTAAACGCACGACGTGAAGTTGCAGGTTCCGGCTTAATTTTGCGAATAACATTCGCAATAATCTTCGATGCCTGTTCCCGGGTTACGAGCGCATGTGGAGCAAATTTACCATTTCCCATGCCATGTACCATTCCACGACTTACGGCGGCTTCTATTTCTGGAGCAAACCAATCCTGATCGTTCACATCCCGAAAAGCATGCTGATAATCGGCAGATGTGTCCACGCCCATTAATCGTACAATTAGTGCTGTGAACTCCGCTCTTGTAATGGGACGCCGCGGTTCAAAGCGGGTATCACTTACACCTTGAATGATGCTTTGCTCGGCCAGCCATATAATCTGATCTTTATTGAATGTTTGGCCAATATCAATGAATTTGACCTCTTTTTTGACTGTTGTTTCCGATTTCTCATTTAGCTCAGGTTGAGACACCCCGGGTTGAGCATCCTCCGGTTTGGAGGAAGGTGATGGTGAAGCAGCTCCACTTCCGCTTGGAGGTGGATAGGGCAGAGTCACAGCCGTGGCCTGCTGGCTTTCGCTTTTTTCCCGGCTGAATTTTCAGTCCACAATAGTACATCATAGCGCTGCCCACCCGATAATCCTGTCCAGATGTAGCTTCGATCTTTTCCACGATAAATCTCCCGTCCACTACTAGAAAACACGATCGTTTCATTCGAAGATTCCAGATTCCAGTTCAATACAATGCTGCTTGTACTCTGTGCGATTGCTGAAACGGTGAATTCATCGGAGGGCAAAGTCTCGAATTCCGGTACACTGACCGTCTCTCCGTCTCCTGCCTCATTGAAAGGTACAATAGACAAGTTAGGATAGCGCTGGGCACTTTTCAATTCAGTTACATGTATCGACGTTTCCGTTGTTGTCGCAATCAGCTCGTCTCCTTGATAGATGCGGTAGCCTGCTGCTCCAGGAATCATATCCCATACAATATCTGCACCATGCTGAGTGCGTTCTTCCGCTTGAGGTGGAGAAGGAATTTTGCCAGGCAGCGTAACTGCTTTTAGATTGAACCCGGCTTCACTAATACCGGACGCATTTACGGTTTTGATGGTATACACATAATTTACTACAGGCTCAAGCCTCTTGTCCTCGTAAAAAGGCTCGTCAACAGACACTCGGCTAATCTCTGCACCGTCACGTTCAATAATGAATTGTTCAGCTCCCTTGACATGGCTCTTTTCGAACTGAAGTTGAATGCTCTCCTGTGTCGAACGATATTTCACTTCCTTTGGAGCTTCTGGTTTGGTCAATAGCGTATATTCAAGCTTATGAGATGTATCTCCCTGCTCGTTCTCGGTATACAGTTCAATGGAATAGTTGGTTCCACCCTGAAGCAGATTCACGATATACTCTTTTTGTTTGCCTCTATACAGCTCCTTACCATCGATTAAGATCACAAATGTTTCGTTGAGGTAAGGGAAAGCCCACTCCAATCTGGCATGATCGGTCTCTGGATATAGCTTCATCTCAACAGAATCAACATGAGGCAGCGTGAAAAATGGAGCAACTACCACGGGACTTCCGTTACCCGCCGTATTGTATGGAACGATCTGTACTTGATCATATTGGGCTGCGCTGGTAAGTCCATTAAGGGTAACCTCAGTTACTTCGCTCTCTGTAATAGTAGTAACTTCGTCATCCGCTATCATTACAATATACCCATCTGCTCCCTGCACCTGTTTCCACTTAATCACTGCCTTCGTCTCTTCAATCACATCTGGATGCAGCGTTTCTGTAATTGTTGCAGGCAGCGTACGCACTTGAACATCAAATCCCGTATCACTATCTCCTGAAGCATTCGAAGTCTTAACCGTATAGGTGTATCTCTCTCCCGGCTTCAAATCCTTGTCTTCATAAGAATTACTTGCCGCCGGAATACGGTCAATTTCAATACCATTCCGCAAAATAATGAATTGATCTGCGCCTCGGGTGGCGCTGCCACTCAGATCCAGCGTTGCCGATTGATCGGTTACGGCGGCGATACTTGCGGTTTGTGGGGATATGGGCCTGGTTAACAAAAGAACCTGAATAGAAGAAGAACGGTGACCATCTTCATTCATAACAGTAAGTTCAAACGCATACGTGGTGCCATCCAGTAAACTGGCGAGATGGACCGATGGTTCGGACACAGTCTGTATTTCCCCCGTTGTCTGATTGCGAATTTCATATGCGGCGGCTCCCTTTACTGCTTCCCACGACATATCAAACGCATGCGTTCCCTTGGTTACAGTAATCCCATCTTCGGACAGAGGCAGGGTCTGAGTCGTTATACCATAAGTTAGAGACGCCCCTGTACCACTTGCATTAACCGCACGGATCTTATACGTATATTTCGTGCCCGGCGACAAATTCTCATCTACAAATCGAGTTTCACTCGCATCCATGCGAGCAATTTCTCGCCCATTGCGTTCAATGATGTATTCATCTGCACCTTTTACCCCTGTTTTGGTGAAATCAAGGCTAAGGCTTTTTTCCGAAACTTCCAATGCCTGAATTTCAACTGGTTTCTCAGGTAATGTCAGTACGGATACATTCGTCGCTTCGGATGCTGTCCCTTGTCGGTTAACTGCAACTAGTGTGTAGTGATGCATCGTTCCATCCTGAAGTCCTGAAATAAAGGCCGTCAGCTCTGTTCCACGGTAAAGTTCTTTGTTCCCCTGTTGAATTACATACTCCGAAGCACCTGCTATCGAGGCCCATGACAAGGTGGCTTTATGTACCCCCGGTTCAACAACGATTCCTGAAGGCGTCGCTGGTTTGGATAATCGAATCAAGCTGGCGGACTGACCGGTTCCGGACGCATTCACGGCCTGTACTTCCACGAGATACTCCATGCCTGGCACCAATTCTCCAGCCGTATAGGCAAGTCCCGAAGTTCGACCCGCTTCCGTCCCATTAATTTTTACGATATAGGACTCGGCTGTATTTACAGGTTCCCATTCCACCCCAATGCTTGTTTCATCCGTACGCGTGACCGCGAGTCCTTCAGGTCTGGTTGGCAAAGTAAGCAGTTCACCGCTTGTGGCTGCACCATAACCGGCAGCATTTCCGGCCTCCACCTGATACGTATAACGGCGGCTGCCTGATAACTGATGCACTTCAAGCCGTGTATCTGATATTTCATAACTCTGTCCATCAAGAACAACCCGGTAGTTCGTGGCTCCAGGTACTGCATCCCATCGGAGTGTTGCTCCTGTTTCAGTCGGTTGTACAAAGTGAAGACCCGAAGGACTCTCGGGAAGTGTCGTTCCATATGTTCGACTCGCTTGACCTTGCCCACTTCCATTACCTGCCTGAACCTCCAACTGATACATCACTCCCGCAGTCAATCCCGTGATTGCCCATTCATGCGTTCCCGCAGGCAATGTCTCCCTTTTCTCTCCATTCACAAAGACTTCGTATTGCTCTGCACCTCTTACCGGATTCCAACTTAGACGCAGGCTCGTAGTAGTAGCATTATCTATACTCAAGCTTTCAACGGACCCGGGCAATGTCACCAGCTTCTGCAAACTAGCTACTGGACCTTCTCCTGTCTCATTTGCAGCCAGCAATTCATAGCTATACTCTGTACCACTATCCAGACCTGTGTCCACAAACTCCGTTTCCAATCCTTCGTACAATTCTGATCCACTGCGCGAAAGGCTGTAATACGTGGCTGAAGTTACCGTCTCCCATGCCAGAGAGATCTCATGCTCCCGAATCTGAACGGCCGCAAATTCACCAGGTGCCGCAGGCAATGTCAGGAATCCGGCCCTGCTGCTTTCTCCCGCACCACTCTCATTCAGCGCGGTGACCGAAATCGTATGAATGCTTCCCGGGATTAGATTGGTAATGTACGGAATGCTGGAAGAATCGGAGAATGTTTGATCATAAACGATTCTCCCATCCGAAGTCGCAGCCATGATGCGGTATGCAGTAGCCCCTTGAACCGAATCGAAATGCACTTCTGCCAGCTCAGGCTGGGAATCCACTTTTCGAACTTGTAAAGATCCCGGTGCGGCTGGAATCGTTAGTGCACGGACAATTACTGCATCACTTAAGCCAGCATGATTTCGAGCCCTTACTTCATACTCATAGACTTGACCACCACTTAGGGAATGATCATTGAGCGTATGTTTGGGATAATCTACTGTCCACGACTGGCCTGTCGTATGGTTAATAATTTCGTACTGATACCCGTCGGTATACCATTCTCCTGTCGGCAAATCCCACGTAAGTTCTGCTGAGGTCTCATTAATCTGTAAAATGCTCACATTTCCAGGTTGCAGTGGTTTGCGCTGGATCTGATAAGGAGCTGATACCGTCTCGTATGTATTTCCTGCCATGTCCATTGTTTTGGCATGGATGTACCAAATGCCTTCCGATTCGATTGAAACAATATGCTCATTTGTATGAGCTTCATTCCAGTTGTCAGGTGATGTAGTACTGTTGGTCACTCTATACCATCGCGAATTCTCATTGATACCCGAATCAGAATCTGCATATTGCACTGTAGCCGTTATATCCGTGTCGCTCCAACCCTGTCCATTCGGTGTAAACGTAATCGTTGGAGCAACCTGATCGACATGAGCCGTACGGCTAATCTCCTGGCTAACGTTTCCGACAGCATCTCGCGCTCTGGCTCGAATTACCGTGGGCCCGTTTGAACTCACTGTACCTGAGTTTCCTACAATATACGGGGCGCCATTCAAACTATATTCATACGATATGGCATGCTCATCTACGCTGCCAGCAATCGTAAATTGTACAGCTTCCTTGCTCCAGCCGGACTGACTCAATGTAATAACCGGCTCTGTTGGAGCGGTCTTATCTATTCGAATGAATGCTTTCGCTACAGTACTTACATTTCCTACCCGATCAAGCGAGCGTGCATATATTGTGGTTTGTCCTTCCTTGGTAACTTTCACTTCTCCGGTGTAATCGATCCAGGGGCCTTGTTCGTTTAGACGATATTGGCTTTTGGCAAGCCCGCTGCCTGTATCTTCACCGCTGGTTATTTCAAAAGACACATCCTGATTCGTCCATTCATCGTCACTGAGCGTAATTTTAGGCTCCTCAGGCCCTGTCTTGTCGATCCGGGCAGTGGCTGAAGTTGACGCACTGACGTTTGAGGCCCGATCTACACTTCGAGCCTGGATCTCGATTACTCCTTCCGTATGGATGGGAAAAGGCTCTCGATAATCAGTCCAAGTCCCTTCACCTCCTAGCCTATATTGTGTAAGCCCCACTCCACTTGCTTCATCCGTACCTGCCGTTAACGTTACCGTCACTGCCGAATTGGTCCATTCCGGAGGATTCAACGAAATGACGGGAGGTGTTGGAGCTGTACGGTCCACCCGTGCTGTGACAGACGCTTCCTGTCCTGTATTGCCAAATGTATCTATACTACGTGCAATAATGAGTGTGTTTCCTTCAGAAGCAACCTTAAAAGGAACTGTGTATTCCTTCCATTCTCCTCCGATCCCCAGCTTGTATTGTGTCTTCTGCACACCGCTTAAGGCGTCCGAGCCTGCTGTAATCGTAACCAGGACATCCTCCTTGGTCCAAGAGGAAGGATTAACCACTATAGAGGGTGCTGTGGGACCAGTCGAATCCTTCGTGATATGACCCGCTGAGGTAAAAGGAGTCTGTATGCCTTCTCCATTCAGTGCTGCTACATATACGTCATACAATCCGTCTGCAAGTCCAGTTAATACGAGTTCAGTACGAGTTGATGAGGTGGTACCGGATTGAAGTACTTGTCCGACCGAGTTACGTATTTCCGTTTTGTAGTTCGTTCCCGCAGGATTGCCATTGTTATTCCAACTCGCCGTAACGGAGTTACCCAACTGGCTCACAGCTGCCTCATTAGGTGTATTTGCCAGTGTAAATTTGCTAGCTGGACTTGAATATCCCGTATAAGAACCAACCGCATTTTTGGCGCGCACGGCAAAGGAATATGGGGTATTCGGTGTAAGTCCGGTCACTTGCCGACTATTTGATGTACCTGTATCAAAGATCTGATTTGTCGTTACATTTTTCAGTTCATACGTCACAGAAGTATCATTCGCCTTTTTGTCCCAGTTCACCGATAGATTATTAGGATTAACCGATGTAAATGTCGGCGTTCCCGGAACAACGAAACTTTTCACCGTGAAGTTCACGGTCCCCGCTGAAGATACCCCACCCTTGTCATCCATAACCCACACCTGCAGCGTATGTGCACCATCAGCGAGTGTATCCGGCAATGTGTAATTCGTGTTAAAGGACTGATTGGAACCTGTAGCTGTCATCTGTGTCAAAATGTTCTCCGACCCACCGTCGATTGACCATTTGACGGTCAGAAGATCTCCCACATCCGTATCCCGGGTTGTACCGGAAATTTGAAGCTGTTCCCCTTTATAATAGGTCTGACCCGAGGAGGGGCTGATAGTGCAAACGAGGGTGGTGCATTTTGGGACCAATTCCTACAATCGTCGAAAATTTGCGTGACGCCTCGTTGGCGGTTGCTTTGCCGTTCCACCAGAATTGCGCAGCGGTATCCGTCGCCGTCACCGTCTGTCCTGGCGTAAAGGAAGATGGTGAAGAACCACCTGTTAGCTGCGCACTGTCCGGGCTGCTATACTGCCCCATGAAAATACGATCTGCGTCCACAACATTATACGTATTGGCATAAAAAGCCGTCACCTGAACACCACCGCTGTAATTGCGCCAGCCGTTCTCAATCACTTCAAACGGAGAAGCATCGTTACCATTCACCATCGTATCCCAGTAGAATGTGCCTCCCAGATTTAGCGTAGAGCCGCTGCGGTTAACAGCTTCCAGCTCCACCTTCATATACCCTCCCTGAGATGTTGCATTAACGATGGACACTCGCAAAATATACTCTACATTGTCTTTTTGCCTGGACATTTCGATTACGTTGTTATTAATTCGATAATAATTAAGGGGCAATGACTTAAAATTAACGGGCGTGCCGTTATGATCAATAATGGTGGATACATTCCCAGTATCACCACCGTAGAATACGTTGGTGTTTGGAAGCAACACAATTCTATATTTGCCATCACTATTCATCTCCACCTTCACCTTGGAGGATTGAACAGCCTTCATGCTGGCCGTATCGGATACAATACTGATGCTCTCCACAGCTTCAGCCATAACGGTCGTTGAACTCCATTCGACCAACAAGGCTTGGGGAGACAGCAAGGCAACTGCCAGTACCACTTTGGTAAGCTGCTCGGCTTGTTTTTTAATAGATTTTCGCGATTTCTTCAACGTCTGCTCTCCTTTTCTGCACACCAAAAAGGAGGCACCCCAACAAAGGAACAAAGTCCTCTGTTGGGTGCCTCCCCTAACAAGTGTCATTTTTTCTTGATTATAACGATTCCAATAACGAAAGTAAATACTTAGGAATGCTGAAAATATTTTCATTCACGAATGATTGATTATAACGTATGGCTCAGAAACCACTTGTACAACTCTGGGTTATCATACGTTTCTGTCCAGGCATCATGGTCACCTTCAGGGTATATCGTGAGCTTCACATCCGCGTTCAGTGCTTCCAGTGCATGAACAATCTTCTCAGATTCAGAGACGTAAACGATGTCATCCTTGGCGCCATGAAATGCCCAGACGGGTATATTACGCAATTCTTCCGCTTTGGATGGATCGGCTCCTCCACATACAGGAGCTAATGCTGCAAATGTATTCGGGTAAAACAGCGGAAGATCCCATGTACCATATCCGCCCATACTCATACCAGTAAGATACACCCGCTGCGGGTCAGCTGCTTCGGTTTCCAACACATGTTCCAGAAGAGCCATAACAGCTTCGCGATGCATACCCCAGAATTCATCTACCGGGCACTGCGGTGAAATTACGATAAAAGGGAAACTTTTGTCCTGCTCGGCAATAAGGGGGACCCCGTGTGCTTTAATCTTTTCCAAATCATTCCCTCGTTCCCCAGCACCATGAAGAAACAAAATGACAGGCCACTTCTCATTATTGGAAAGAGGCTCCTCCCTCTCGGGAATGTGCAGCAGATAGTCCAATGTAACGGTTTTGGTGATTTCTTTTACCAGTCGATGCCCGGTCTGGGACATATGCTCGCCTCATTTCTCATCTCTAATTTTCAACAATGCCTCGTCCAATGCTCCGACAACCTTGTCACACCAAGCATCAAATTCGGGATCTTCTGTTTGCAATTCAGGATGTGCAAGAATATATTCTATCGTGCTCCGGATTCCCTGATCAGCCCTGATCGTTGCCACAAATTCCGGAACCAGTCTCTTCAATTTACTGTTATCAAATACCACCGTGTTCGCCTTATCCCCCAGCAAACCGCCTCGAAGATCCTGATCACTGCACGCCGCCAAAAACTCGGAAGATACATGAACCGCATGAAGCTTGACGCCAAGCACTCCTGCAATAATCTCATAGATCTGATTCCAGGTTACCGACTCGTCCGAGGTAATATGTACCGATTCACCAATGGCGTGGATATTGCCCATAAGGCCAATGAATCCTTTGGCAAAATCACGGTTATGCGTTATGGTCCAGAGAGATGTACCGTCTCCATGAATGAGTACCGGTTTATTTTCACGCATGCGCTTAAGGACCTGCCAGCTGCCTTGGGCTCCGTGCACACCCAGGGGAACAGAACGTTCACTATAAGTATGGCTTGGACGTACAATAGTCACCGGAAAGCCTTCTTCACGATACTGTTTCATCAGATAATCCTCACAAGCTATCTTGTTACGTGAATATTCCCAATACGGATTGGATAATGGCGTACCCTCGGTGATTCGATAATCAGCAAGTGGTGTCTGATAGGCAGATGCCGAACTGATAAATATAAACTGCTTCGTTTTGTCCTTGAACAAACGGTAATTTCTCTCCAGCTGTGAAGGTACAAATGCGATAAAGTCTGCGACAACATCGAACTCAAGGTCGGCAATCAGCTCAGCAACCCGTGCTTCATCGTTAATATCGGCTTGCAGCACTTTGATTTGCGCAGGCAAATTATCGTTTTGATTACCCCGGTTGATCAAATAAAGTTCACAGCCTTGCTTGGCAAACTGATCGGTAATTGCTGTACTGATGGTACCTGTCCCTCCAATAAAAAGCGCTTTCATATTTGCCCACCTCCAGATGAATTTGATCACTAGTCCATGATATCACGCACATCAAAGAGGAGCAAAGATTCAATTAACGAATCTTTGCTCCTCACCATTATATGACCTTGATCGTTCCATAGATCATGTACATACCGCAGTGAATTTCATATTCACCAGGTTGGACATCCTTGTCTACAGTATAGTAGTTGTTTCCTTTTTGCATATAAAGATCCATACCGAGCTTGTCAGCCGCTACTGATTTGACGTGTGTAACTTGCCGGGTAAGAATAAAATTGATTTTGGTGGGGACCCCGGATTTAACTTCAATAACATCTGGTTCAAAACCGTCATTACTTACGTTAACATCAATAACTTCATATCCCTTCAAATCCTCCGGCGTCTCGGCTTTGGCCGTTACGGCACTTCCTGAACCGGGTGACATGTCCTTGCCCATAAAATACACCATAAAAGATCCCAGCAGTACAACTACCGTAATTCCCAGCGTAAGCCAAGGCCAGGTTTTGCTAATCCAGCTTTTCATCTCAACGCTCCTCTTTCTATGTTCCCATTCTATTGCAACTCTTCTTCAGCATACCCCATCCGGTTAAAAATGAAAATGACTCACATGGGCCATATTGACTGGGCGTCACTGAGTTAAATGTAATCATATAAAAAGAGCCTGCGTTATTCAGGCTCTTACTCTTTCAGCTACAGCTATGATCTTTATAACTCTATCTTATTCCCCACTCAGGAATATAGAGGTGTATTTCGACTTCGTCTCATCCGTAACTTATAGATCTCTGGCAGCGCTACACCAATCAGCACCACGATAACCCCGATCCATTGCAATGGGCTCACATGCTCGTGCAGCACGATGGATGAGAGCAGCACCGCGATTGGGAGTTCAACCGCACCAAGAATGCCGGCCATGTCCCCTCCAATATGAGGGACACCTACTGCGAACAGTACTGGCGGGATAAAAGCTCCGAAGAATCCAAGCAACAATCCGAAAACAAGCAGCTGGCTCCAAATTAAGCCGTTAAACAGGAACGTCGGCGGGAACAGGATACACAGCAAGACCAGACCCCCGGTGACCATCCAGGCACTGCGAAAAGCCGGATGTGCCGATGGAACCGCTTTACCACTAAACAGTACAAACAACGAGTAACTTACAGCCGCCATCAACCCAAGCGCTATGCCCAAGCCGTTAAACTCCCCGAGTCCCTGTTCCAGGAAACCTGCTGCCAGCAATGTTCCGCCAAACAGAATAATCAACGTCAAGAAGGTTACTTTGTCAGGACGCTGACGTTTGCTAATGGCCTGAATCAATACGCTAATCCAAGTGAATTGAAACAAAAGAATAATGGCCAGAGATGCAGGAATGTACCGCAAAGACTGATAATAGACAAGGCCGGTAATGACCGTCGGGGTGCCTGCAGCCATTAATATTAAACGCTGCTTCCACGTTAATTTCTGTAACGCTTTTGCCACAGCTGCTGTTGGTTTTCCATCTGCCTGTGATTTCCGTTTCATTCTAAACTTCGAGTATAATGCCAGCATCCAGGACAGAATGAAGCCCGTGATCAGCTGTGTACCCACAACCTCTCCGAGTTTGTACCCTTCGCCGTAAGCCAGAACCACAATAGTGGATAATATGCCATAGCTCATCGCTCCTGCGAGAACGGACAGATAATATTTCATGTTAGATAAACCTCCTGATGATCGAAAAATGCGTCCGCATGTTTGATCCATGCCAAGGTCACAGACTCCAAACAAATGCAAAAAATCCTAACTACGAGCAAGGGATACAATGATTCCCTGGCATCGTAGTTAGGAAGTATAGGCTTCCTGTAGAGACCCTCGCCCTGTGTACACTTTCGGCCTGCGAGGTTATACGAGATGAAATATGCATTTGTTATTTGCGATTCGTATGTGACGACTTTTCATATATTACATGGCAGGTGAGGGGGTGTCAACCCTGATTCACAATTTAAATTTTTCTAATTCAAATTCAAAGTAAATGAATTGCGTAATTACGTCATTTCGCAGATGAAGAATCCCATGTTAACGTTTGCTGCAATCCTTCTTTGAGTCCATTTAAATCCAATCCATCCACTGAAAAAGCCTCTCGGATCAAAGGAGGAGCCACGAATTCATCATATTTACCAAGATACGGTGCTTCGTCTTCTGAAAGCAACGCAGATGCGTCTTCGGCCGTTCGACATTCGCTCATGATCTCGGCCAAAAGTGTGCGACCATCCACCTTGCCTGACACGACAAAATAATAAGGCTCCATCGGTACAACAGAACGCAAGGCAAGCTTGTCAGACAAGTTGTGCTTCATTAAACGCTCCAGTGTGCGGAAAGACTTGCTTCCCACCCATGGCAATACATACAGGGAATCTCCACCGGCTGGGATGACCACCTGTTTCAGTAATCCACTTTCACGTGCAAGTCGCCTAGCACGTTCCAAGCGATTTACCGCTTGAGGGGAAAGATAGGGATATATCACCGTGTCTGACAGTACTTCACGCATTTTCTGGACGACCGTCGTATGAATGTCTCCACCCGCACCAAGCCACAGCGTATCCACCTTGCCTTTGGCCGCCTTCACATACACGGATTTATGCTTGTGGTCCACCTCTTCCACTTTCCACAGTTTGCCTGCAAGCGAGAAGCAATAACCTGGGGGTGGCACGGTTGTTATGGAACCTATCTCTTCGGAACCGTTCAGCACTTTGTGCTCTTCATCATCTTTGAACACCGCGTAAAAGCGATAGTTATTCACGGTTTTCTCACCCGTAAGCCCGATAATTAATGTCCGATCTTCCGTCCACTGCAGATGATCAGTCTCAATCAGATAATTTAGAAAAAGCTGATATTGCTCTGCACGAATGTGCACGAATGGTGCGAGCGAAAGCATGGCTTCAGCCAATTCTTTCGGCTCAGCCTCCCCATGCTTTTCAGCATGCTCATCGTCTGATGATAGAGTACACCCATCGGCATTTTACGGGCTTCAAGCGGTTCAACCCATTTGGTCTTTACATACAATTCAATAACAGCAATGGCCCGCATCAGTGTCCATGGCATACGAGCAGGCAATTGAGCTTCCTCATCCTCTTCTTCCGGACATACAAATAGCATCTCGGAAGCCATATCCCCACGCCTGCCTGATCGTCCAAGACGCTGAACAAAGCTTGATGCACTATAAGGCGCGCCAAGCTGCACAACCCGCTCCAGTTCACCCAAGTCGATACCCAATTCCAGTGTTACAGTAGCCGCAGCTACTGCAGGCCCTGAACCAGTTCGCAAGGCAGCCTCGGTCTCTTCTCTCAGCATGGCGGAGATGCTTCCATGATGAACATGGAATACATCCCGCTCCTGTCTCCGTGCGGCCACACGCCGCATCTCAAGTATGGTAACTTCGGCATCCGTCCGGCTGTTGGTGAAAATTAAAGCTTTTTTACGATGTGTACTTTCATAGATAAAGTCGTAATAGACTTTACGTGCATTATGCAGATGTTCCGCCTGTTCTTCATCCCGCGCATCAGGAAACGAAAAATGCTCTACCCGCAGACGCAGCTTGCGACCACCGGGAGAAGCGACCACATCGACACCCTGCCCTGTTCCGGCAGCAAGCCAGGCTGTAGCTGCATCATAATCACTCAGTGTCGCAGACAGTCCCACTCTTCGCGGTTTACATCCTGCCATGCGCTCAATTCGGGCCAGTTCACTCAATACCTGAATGCCTCGATCCGCCCCCATGAAAGCATGAACCTCGTCAATAATGACATACCGCAGATCATGAAATAGTGCTGGAATGGCATTGGGACGATTCATCAGCAAACCTTCCAGCGATTCAGGGGTAATCTGAAGCACACCAGAGGGACTTCGCATAAGACGCGTTTCTCTGCCTGAGGCACATCCCCATGCCAGTGCCATACCGGAATATTCCCCTCGGACAACAAGTCCTTTAGTCGCTCGAATTGGTCATTAATCAGTGCCTTAAGCGGCCCAATGTACAAGATGCCCACGGATTTGGAGGGCCGTTCATGCAGCTCGGTCAGCGCAGGAAAAAAAGCCGCCTCCGTCTTGCCGGAGGCTGTGCCTGCCGCAATCAGCATGTGATGCGGAGTGTGAAAGCAAATATTACAAGCTTCAATCTGGGCAGGCCGAAGCGATTCCCATCTTTTTTATAAATAAATTCCTGTACAAAAGGAGCCAGTCGATAGAAAGGGTTCTCACTCATAATTCAAACTCCGCCAGAAAATCATCCAGATCATCGCCAGATGCTGAAGAATCTGTTGCTTTTCCCGCTTCCGGTGGTTTGGCTCGCTCTCCAAGCAATTGAGTATAGGTTACTTCGGGATTCTGATGGAGCGTATGCAGCACATCCATAAAGTCCCGTACCACTTCACGTGTGGTCAGTAGCTCATCCGCACCGAGTCGGTTCACAGCTATTTGCATAAAATCAACTAAATCCTCATCCGTCAGACTTGCATCGTATCCAAAATGCAGGGCATGAATCTGACGCAGCTTCTGCAGCAGTATCAAAATCTCTTCATGGGACAACATCGAAAGTTTCAGGATCGGTCCGGTATAATTCGCATATTCCCTTGCTGCATAGCGGCCATCAATGAGTCTGGAGCGAAGTGCTTCGTAACTGAAAAGTCCTCGCCGTTCATCCTCCACAAATTGTGGTGTGCCGCCTACAAAAATGCCAAGGTGTTCTGCTTTGCCCTGCATCGTATCATTGAACATGGTAAGCAGCTTCTCATAGTTGCTTTGCCGGGAAATGCTGTTTGTAATTTTGTACAGATTCACCGCTTCATCAATGAACAGCAGTAGTCCTTTATATCCGATCCGTGCCGTAAATTCGGACCACAATTTGAAGTAGTCATACCAGTTATCATCGTCAATGATGACGCCGACAGCCAGCTCTTTTTTTGCTTCTGTCTTCGTCGAAAATTCCCCTCTTAACCAACGAAGTGCCGCCTGTTTGCGGTCATCATCCGCCAATTTATACCCGTTCCAGTACGAAGCCAGCACCTTGGCAAAATCGAATCCATGTACCAAATTCTGCATTTCGTTCGTCACCGCATAGATCTGCTTCTCCACTTCAGCGGGAAGTGCGGGATCATCCGGGCGTAAGCCCTGGCTCTGCATCGCTTGCTGCTGAAGACCTGCGATCCACTTCTGCAACATTGATTCCAGTGCACCGCCATCCGGGCGTGTACGAGTGGACAGGCGAGTCATCAGCTCACGGTATGTTGCAAGCCCCTGACCTTTGGTTCCCACCAGTCTGCGCTCAGGTGACAAGTCGGCGTCAGCCACAACAAATTCCCGGTCCATCGCATAGTTACGAATCATCTGCAACAGAAAGCTTTTCCCGCTCCCGTACCTTCCAGTAATCAGCTTAAAGGCTGCCCCACCTTCTGCAATATTGTCCATATCCCGCAAGATCGCGTCCACTTCAGACTTCCGGCCAACAGCAATCTGCTCCAGTCCGATTCGTGGCACAACGCCCGCTGTCAACGAATTCACTAGTGCGGTAGTCAGCCGCTTTGGTATTTTAAGTTCTGCCACTGCCCAATCACCTCTTCACATGTTCAAACACATTCATATAATCCGATACCATCCGATCGCCTTCAATCAAAAGGTCACCAATCGTTTCCATGGCTATATCATTAATTTCATCCAACAGAAGTGCAGGCATCGTACCGTATTGCTCTGCCACTTGCATCAGCTCCGTATCCGGATTATCTCCAAGCAGGGCATGAATTGTCCTTACATGACTTGGAGAAAGCTGCTCCGAGAATACTTTCCATTCTTCATCCAGATTAGCTGAAACGGTTTCTTCCCATTGAAGGGTTAATGACTCCGAATCTCCGCTTCCTTGTCTTCGGTCAGAATTAATTGTCTTCTCAACGTCAGCCTCCAGCTGGTTAGATCGCTTAGCATCTTCTCCTTCAGCTTTATCAACTGAGTTCTGAATGACCATAGGGCCTCTACTGCCCGTATTCTGTTCAATCTCTGCCAAGATTTCTAACCCATCAGATCTGTTACTCACTTCGGTCGCATGGTATGCATCCCTATCTTCAGTCACATGCTCTTCCTCAATCATGAGTGCTCTCCGCACATATTCGCTTTCCTGCTGCAGCGAAGCAAGTTTCTCTGTGTCAATTCGGACTATCGGTTGCTCTACTTCTGGCATTTGCTCGATGGCAAAGACCTTGTCCAGGTAACGTTCAATCACGTCCGCAAGCTCAGGTTCAAGGGTCTTTCCGCGGAGCCGCCCTCTGAAACCGAGCAGTTCACGGCATTTATTTTCCGTGCATCGAAAAACCCGGGTTACAAACTGGATAAAATCTGCATGCTCTCCAATTGGAACATATGACATTCGAACCGATTTTCCATAAATCGAGTCGTCATATACGGCTTTTCGAAACAACGTGCGTTCCATAGTCTTTTCACGATTCAGCTGAAACTGATCCAGTATACCTGCCTTGCGTGTACGCAGCAGATAGCTATCCACCAAAGCCATAACTCGGGGAATGTATTGTTCCAGAACTTGCTTGCCGCCATCCCTGTAAAATTTGCTGAGCGTAATGTCATAGTCATAGTATCTCTGTAACAGCTTCAATGAGATATCTGATACATTGCCGTTTAACAGCCGCGTCAATTCCATGTCGAGAATCTCCGGTGGCAAATACCCGCTCGAAAGCTCCACCATCTCGGATATTGACATGTTCAACTCGTGTACCAAGCCATAATCAATGATCCACTCCTGCATGTATACATCCAACTGCGGGAGCCGTTCACGATAGTTCATCCATAGCTGTTTTAATTGGTCGTAACCTTCCTGGGGTTCCTGCCAACCAATTCCGTTAATCAGTTCATAAATATGAACAAACAGATAGGACAGATCCGTATCAGGGAAACGTCCTTGCCGGACTTCCGTCCTCCAATACATATACCACTTTCGCTGAGGTTCGTTCATTACACCATAGGTCGGCCAATAACTCATGAATGGAATCCAGGGAGCCTGCTCGCCTATCACTTCCATGAGTTGCCTTGCTTCCTCGACAAACCTTTTCTCCGAAGACAATATGCCGCCAGGCAATCTTATATCAAAATCAGCACAGACAATCGTTGAACGATCAGGAACCGGGACTGCCGCTGTGATGGGCTCTTCACTCAGATCTATCTCCATAAATTCCAGTTGTCTTGAATCCTCTTTCATTGAATTCCGTTTCACCGTCCTCTACGTGTGAATGCGAACAAGTGTATCCATATTGAACATTATAACACTTGTCCTGTGCCTGCGGTGATGAAAATAATACTTTCCTTTTGAGCAGAAAAAGAAAGAAATTCAAACTGATATCCAGTTTAAATCCCTTCCCTCTTTACCATTTACCTGTATTCTTTACAGCAAGACCTGGTACAACTTCGTGTCAAACCACGATAGCCCGATTTTTCCCGCCACTCTTGGCTTGAGCAAGGGCCTGACTGGCTTTTTCAATTAGATCCGACATCATCAGCGTCTCTTCGGGAACCATTACCGAACCGCCTACGCTAACAGTGACTACTTCACTTGGACTGGACAGATCCCTCTGAATTTGAAGTGCAAGCACATGTTGTCTAATTTCTTCGGCAAGCTCCACTGAACGTTCTGATGTCGCACTCTTCAGTTTCAACATGAAGGTTCCTCCCCCAAGACGTGAAATGACGGCATTATTTTGTTCACTAACAACCGTAAGTACATCTCCTATCCATTGCAGGCACAGATCGCCGCCTTGAAGTCCATAAGATGCATTATATGAACGGAAATCATCGATATCGATAATAAATAGACCCAAACTGCATTTCTCCTGCAAACATTCATCCCAATCATCCTGAAGCCGGGATTTGAATATCGTCTGAAGCGGCATGTCTGTTAACGAATCTGTGTTGAGATAGGTCTGGAGCTGACTGGTTGTCTCCGTATAATGATCCTGATCATGATGGGAGGTTCCACTGTTCAGAAGGACCATCACTGAAGGTTTGCCTGCATGCGTAACAGAAGCCAGCGTAATCTCAAGCAGCAAAGATGTGCCCGTTGCTGTGGTGAAGTACGCCTTGTTGGTAAACAAACGAGTATTATTGAGCTTCAGTTCCTCCAGATTTTGCTGCAAAATCGTTCTTGTCTTGTCAGGCACAAACCCTCTAAATTCCTTGCCGATGAGATTTTTGGAGTTTTCATAGCCAAGCAGTTCAGCTGCCCTGTTATTGCAATAAATAATGAATCCATCCGTCAACGTAAAAAAGGCCACCGGGAAAACTCCATCAACTGCAAGTAACGCTGCTCATTTTGCCGCAAAACACGTGCATTCTGTAAAGATTGCTCCTCCGCCTGAGCCAGCTGGTTCTCCGTTTGACGGCGCACAATGCTTTTGAGCAATGGCAGCACATTCAGTTCCTTCGTTGTCCACGGGTAAGAAGTAGACTGAACGACCTCTCTCCATTTTTCGAAGGATTTCCGGGGAGACAAACGCATCCCATCATCGGTTTTGATCACTGCTTTGGCCGGATCCCCTGCCCAATCTACAAGCTGAACCACTTCAGGACGGAACCAGATGATATAGTGATGCTGCCCAGGGGATATGGCAACATACACAATACCTGATGCTTTTTCCTTGTAAGCTTTAGCAGGATCATACTCCAGACTCAGTTTGGAGGTGTGATAACTGTAATCTTCCGACTTGCCTGCCAACCATGCCGCCAGTTCCCGCACCTGCTCTCTTGCTGGCGTATCGCCATATAACAACAACTTGTCCTGATAGCAGATCGCAGCTCCCGAAGCATCCATCAGGCTCAGTAAGGTCTGCTCTTCACCCTGCAGCTCTTCAATAATTCTCGCTGGACTTGTATTGCCAATAAAGATATTTGCAACTTGGGTAGCTGCTTCACGTGACCTGATCTCAGCCTGATAGTCATCTAACTGCTGACGTTGAAACAATTCACTTGAGAAGAAGGAGCCCAGGAAGTTACACAAGTTCCGAACACGATGAGGTATATATCTGGCTGAATTATGATGACATGTAATCAGGCCCCACAGTTGATTGTCATGAATCAGGGAAATGGTTACGGTTGCGCCTACCCCCATGTTTTGCAAATACTCAATATGCAGCGGGGATACACTGCGCAGAACTGACAAGCTCAGATTGAGCGGTTTACCCGTCAAAGGTTGCAGCAAGGGAACAATCTCCACAGGCTGATAATTCACGTTCACAATGGTGCGCAACCAATTGCGAAGGTACAACTCGCGTGCCTGTTTGGGAATATCAGACGCGGGGTAATGGTGTCCGAGAAACGGTTCGAGCTCTTCCTCGCGTGCTTCTGCGATGACCTTCCCATTCCATTGTTCGTCAAATTCATAGATCATGACCCGGTCATAGCCGAGCATGTCTTTCACCTGCTCTGCTGCAATCTGACTCGCTTCCACCCGATTGTCCGTACTTTTGATGCGGCTGAAGAATCTGGAAATCCACTCAAAATCATTACCTTCCATGTTCCCTTTTTCATAAGAAGGCTCCAGCTCCAGAATCAACAAGCCTTCACTTTCATGAATGACAGAAGTGAAGACCTGAGCCTTTCCAGATACGTTTATCGTGAGATCCATATATTGCAGGTCTGATGTTACAGAGGCACTGAAGTTGCATGCCAGCACCTGTTTGATATTATCCTTGCCAATCAGATGCTCGAGTGGCAGACCAATCACTTCCTGCACAGTAAGACCGAGATGTTCTTCTGTATTTTGGCTGCATTGTACAATCGTCGGGATATTGTTGGTGGTCACAGCCAAGAGCACACCATGAGGTTGAATGAAGCCGGGGATATGAATGGGTTCTTTGTCGCAATTGTTTAAATCAATTGGATCATTGGTGTACGTACCCTGATTGAGCAATGTACGGTTAAGCATATTATTTTCTTTCCTGGATTTCGATTCGGGCATAGCCTGAAAAATCCCCTCTCATGATGTGATAACTCTTATTTCAACTTATAAATGATCTGTATTTGTATTAATCCATTGATCGAGTAATCGGAACGTTTCCGAAGCCGTGTGCACCATAATATCATGATCTTCTTCCGCTGTGATGGATTGACGCAGCAGCTCCGTGAACTCTGCCCATCTCGTTCTGGTTTCCGTACCATAGGCATTAAAATATTCCAGCCCCCGATCTGCTTCAATCGGCAGGAACTGTGACAAGCGCTTCGTCATGATCTGACCTCCGTTCGTAGATCCTTCAATGACGTATAGATAGCCAAACAACCTTGCTGGAGTCGAGATATCCGGAAGATCCTTACATAAAGAAATCTGGCTGATTTCTTCTTCACTGGCGCCCAGATTCCGCAGGTCATTTTCAAGTAAATTCGCTTTTCCTCTAATCTCGAAATCCAGTCCCGTACTTTCCCAGAAAGGCTGCTGTACAGCCTGATCTTCCAATGGTTTCAGGAACCCGTAGAATTTCTCCAGATATGTCTTGTAATCTTCCAAGCTAACGGTTTGATTCATAATAGCCTTGGCATAATCGTTCTGTTCCACTTGTCTGTGATAATGAGCTGTCTCACTCTTCAGACGTTCCATAATCGTACTGGCTGTCATGTAATCATCGCCCTTCTATATCGGATCTCTTCATCAGAATTAAAACGTATACTTAACTAAATGTTCAGTGTAGGTTTGAATGGATACTTCATTTAATCTAGATAAAGACTCTATGTAAGTATACTTTCTCTTGTGAGAGAAAACTATATGAATCAGGTAGATAATGCTGTTCATCCCTCAAAATGATACACTGTTTGCATACCTGTCATTGGAGGAATGATCCATATGAGTATAACCATTCAACATGTTATAAACCATCTCACTGCCAAAGTTAAACTACCGGAAAACACCGTGGATCAACTGATTATGGGCTCGCCCGACCAATTGGTCACAGGTGTTTTCCTTACCTTTATGCCTACACAACATGTGATTGAGCATGCCATACAGCGTGGGGCTAATCTGATTATTGCTCATGAACCTCCCTTCTATAACCATCATAGTCATACCGATTGGCTGGCTGATGATCCAGTTTATGAAACCAAGAGAAAGCTAATCGAGAACGGCGGAATTGCAATCTATCGCTGCCATGATGCAATTCACCGTTTTCAACCGGATGGCATTACGGAAGGATTGGTTCAGGCATTAGGATGGTCCTCTTATGTGGTTCAGCGTAAACCGGAAGTCGACCTTCTATCTTTTCCGGAAGGTATGACAGTTCAGCTTATTGCGGAACATATTAAACGTTCGCTTGGGATCGAATATGTACGCCTAGCTGGTGATCCAAAGATGGCATGCAGACGCGCAGCGGTGCTTGTAGGTTTTCGAGGGAACGGCAATCTGACCATTCCTCTGCTTGGGCAGGAAGATCTTGATCTCATTATTGCAGGTGAAGGATTCGAATGGGAGACACCGGAGTACATACGTGATGCCGTGCAGCAAGGAAAACAAAAGGCTCTTCTTATGATCGGCCATGCCGAGAGTGAGGCTTCGGGAATGAAGCTTCTGTCTGATAGATTGGCTGCGGCTTTCCCAGAATTGGCTGTTCATTTTATAGGTGAGCAACCGGTATATCAAGTACTTTGATTGTCATAATAATGTTCTAAACAGGATTCTGTGTGGATTTTGCGGAGCCTTTGTTGTACTCTAAATGCTATAACTTCTGAGCTGAGGACATTTGTCCTTGGCTTTTCGAGTGGATATATCATTTAATAGAAATCGAAGAAGTAATGACGCGACAAGGAGAGTACAACCATGAGAGGAATTATTTTCGCACTATTAGGCGGTGCATGTATCACCCTGCAAGGGGTCGCGAATACCCGAATCAGTACGGACATAGGCACGTGGCAAGCCGCAACCATTACACAGCTCACCGGGTTCATACTGGCGGCTCTGATCCTGGTATTCGTACGTGACATCAACCTGCAAGGATTGAAGCAAGTGAAGCCCATGTACCTGGCGGGGGGCGCATTTGGGGCAGTGATTATTTTCAGCGAAGTCACGGCAATCCAGCAAATCGGAGTAACCTTTACGATCTCAGCCCTGTTGATTGCACAGCTGTTCCTGACCTTTCTGGTCGACAGTAACGGATGGTTCGGCGTCGTGAAGCAAAAAATGAAACTACCGCAATTTCTGGGTATAGCATTAATGGTAACGGGCGTCATTATTATGAAACTGTAACTGGTGTCGAGTATATAGTCGGGGGTGAAATACATTATGGAAGAATACCAGAATGAGCATCAATTATTGCACTATTTGAAGCAGTATCAACTCGAATCGGTATTTCACGAGCCCCTGCGTACGCATATGACGTTATGCCATTTCGAGAAGTGCGAATTGATCTGCCGTGAAGGCGAAACTTCCGAATATTTATACGTGCTGGTCGAGGGGAAAATCAAAATCTTCACGACCTCACCACAGGATAAAACACTCGTTCTTTGTTTCAAAACACCACTTGAAGTCGTTGGTGATGTCGAGTACATTCGGGAGAGCGACATCGTGAACACCGTACAGGCGGTCTCACCTGTCGTGATGCTGCGTATTCATTATCAATGGTTGGCTGAACTAGCCAGCGATTACGCACCCCTGTTGAAATTTCTGCTCAAAATTATTTCTCACAAGTTTTATATTGATTCGAACTTCTCCAACTTCAACCTGATGTATCCGGTTGAGGTTCGATTAGCCAGTTATTTGCTCTCGATCTCTACAGAAGAAGCGGGGGCTGTTGTCCACGAAGAACTGGACGCTTTCAATTTGACAGATATCGCAAATCTCATCGGCACGAGTTATCGGCATTTGAATCGGGTGATTCAGAAACTATGTGCGGATGGATTAATTATCCGGGATCAGGGATTTATTATGGTCAAAGATCGAGCGGGTCTGGCAGAAGTGGCGGGTCATAACATCTATGAATAAGGAGATCTATATCCTATGATTATTACAGGTATTTTGCTAGCGTTACTGGCAGGCTCTCTTGTCAGTCTGCAGACCATCTTTAATAGTAAAGTAAATGAACGTACCGGCTCGTGGTCCACAACAACGATGGTGCTTTTCACCGGGTTTATTGCATCGTTTCTGATTTCTTTGGTGGTGGAGGGAAAAATACGTTCAGCTTCCAGCACATGCAGCCCTGGTATTGGCTTAGCGGAGCCATCGGTGTTGGGGTGGTCTTCTGTCTCGTACAGGGAATGAAGCTGCTCGGTCCTACCTTTGCCATCTCTATCGTACTCACCTCCCAGTTAAGTTTCGCCCTGCTGTTTGATTCCATGGGTTGGCTTGGACTGGAGCAAATTCCATTCTCGTGGAACCAGCTTCTCGGGGTTCTGGTCATCGTAGGCGGTATCTTGTTGTTCAAGTTTGGCGGCAGCAAGTCTGCAAAATTGAAAAAATCTGCTAGTGCGTTGCAATCCGACTCCTAGAAAAACAATAAAAAGAGTGTCTGTCCAATCCCGTTGATTGGCCAGACACTCTTTTGGCAATTGATACGAGCAAGTATCGTTAATTCACATTAAACAAACTCTACGTTATGGTACACCTGCTGCACATCTTCAAGGTCCTCAAGCGCATCGATCAGCTTCTCGAACTGGGCTTGTGCGTCCTCTGGAAGTTCAATATGGTTTTGCGCCAGCATCGTCAGCTCGGCTACGGTGAACTCGGTAACGCCCGCCGCTTTGAATGCTTCCTGTACAGCGTGGAATTGGTCTGGCTCAGCGTAGACGATAACCGATTCATCTTCGTCCACAATATCACGTACATCCACATCTGCTTCAAGCAAGAGCTCAAGCACTTCTTCTGAAGTTTTGCCTTCAACCCCGATTACCGCGGTAGGATCAAACATATAAGCAACTGAACCACTCACACCCATATTACCCGCGTTTTTGTTAAATGCGGAGCGCACTTCCGGTGCAGTACGATTCACATTATTG
The DNA here is from genome assembly GCF_052244825.1 of Paenibacillus sp. 1A_MP2. Taxonomy (NCBI): domain Bacteria; kingdom Bacillati; phylum Bacillota; class Bacilli; order Caryophanales; family Paenibacillaceae; genus Paenibacillus; species Paenibacillus sp. 1A_MP2. The sequence goes on from NZ_JBQQCS010000001.1 coordinate 4,359,381, forward strand.
GTGAGGGCATCAACGATGACCATGGCACCATTAGGCCCGAATCCTTCATAACGCAATTCTTCATAATTCTCGTCCCCGCTACCTTTTGCCTTTTCCATGGCGCGATCAATAATGGCTTTGGGTACGTTGTACGTCTTGGCACGTTCCAGCACGACTTTCAGTGCGCGGTTCGCTTCCGGGTCCGGTTCGCCCTTCTTGGCAGCTACATAAATCTCAACGCCGAATTTGGCATAGACCCGGCTTGTATTTGCATCTTTTGAAGCTTTTTTTTCTTTAATATTATTCCACTTACGACCCATATCGTTTCCGCTCACTTTCAACATATAATCTGCTTTCTACCTAGTCATTATATCTTGTTGAGCGTACTTCAACAAGTTTAGACTCACGAAATAATGGTAAAGGGCAAGTCAATTTCACCTTGCCCCGTTTAGAAATCCCAAAAGAAAACGACCCAAAAACGCCAAAGAAGCAATTCCATAAGGAATGCTTCTCTTCACGAATTCAACTAATTAAGCATGAAATTGCTGACCATCCAGCACTTCAGGCACATAGCCGGCACGAATGACGAAATCTCCAAAATGCTCACCATCATTGCGCTCTCTGGCATATTGATTCACCATTGGAGTCAATGTTTCCAAAATTTCGGTTTCGCCAATATTTTCTTTGTACAATTTGTTCAAGCGATGCCCTGTAAAACTTCCGCCAAGATACATATTGTATTTCCCCGGAGCTTTGCCGATGAACGAAATCTCAGCCAGCATTGGTCTCGCGCAGCCGTTCGGGCAACCCGTCATACGAATGACAATCTCTTCGTCTCTCAGTCCCGCTTCGTCCAGTACAGGCTCCAGCTTGTCGATCAGGGAAGGCAGATAACGTTCGGATTCTGCCATGGCAAGACCACAAGTCGGAAGCGCCACACAAGCCATAGAACTTCTCCGGAGCGCTGAGTAATGAGCGCCGTCGGTCAGATTGTATTGCTGAATCAGCGCTTCAATCTTTTTCTTCTTCTGGCTGCTAACATTACCAATAATCAGGTTTTGGTTAGCTGTCAGACGGAAATCTCCAGTATGAACCTTGGCAATTTCACGCAGACCCGTCATGAGCGGATAACCGTCCACATCCTTCACTCGTCCATTCTGAATGAACAAGGTGTAATGCCATCTGCCATTGCTGCCTTTCACCCAGCCATAACGATCTCCATTATGATCAAAATGGAACTCGCGCGCCGCATCCAGCTTCCAGCCGAGACGACTGGTCAATTCCTCCACGAACCAGGCCAGGCCGCGGTCATCGATTGTATATTTGAACCGGGCATGTTTACGTACTGCACGATCCCCATAATCCCGCTGAATCATAACCGTCTTCTCCGCGACATCAATCATTTGCTCTGGTGTACAGAAACCAATGACTTTGGACACCTGAGGATAAGTCTTCGGATCACCGTGAGACATGCCCATACCACCGCCGACTGAAACGTTAAAGCCTTGCAGCTTGCCGTTCTCCACAATCGCGATAAAGCCGAGATCCTGTGAAAATACATCGACATCATTGGATGGAGGAACGGCAATTCCGATTTTGAACTTACGCGGCAAATACACTTTGCCATAAATCGGTTCCACTTCTTCATCCGAATCCTGTGAATCAATAATTTTCTCCCCATCCAGCCACAGCTCGTGATAAGCACGGGTACGCGGGTCAAGATGATTGCTCACCTGGCATGCCCATTCATATACTTCAGCATGAATATCCGATTGATTCGGATTCGGGTTGCACATCACGTTCCGATTGACATCGCCACACGCAGCAAGGGTGCTGAGCAACGAATCATTCACTTCACGAATGGTATTTTTGAGGTCCCATTTGAGAACACCATGCAGTTGAAATGACTGGCGTGTCGTCAGACGAATCGTCTCATTCGCGTATTTATGAGCAACACGATCCATCATCAGCCATTGTTCGGGTGTAACAACCCCTCCGGAAGCACGCACACGCAGCATGAATTGGTAAGCAGGCTCCAGTTTGGATTTATTCCGCTCATTACGCAAGTCACGGTCATCTTGCATATAACTTCCGTGATGTTTCATCAGGCGGTTATCGTCCTCGGGAATTGCTCCACTGATTCGATCCGCCAGTGTTTCAGTCAGGCTTCCGCGCAAGTAGTTACTTTTGATCTTTATATCTTCCACATCGCTGTTCGTGCGCTGCGGGTTAAGTAAGTTATTATAAGCCATGCTGCTTTCTCCTCTCGTATCTACGGAATGCCTTATCTGGCATATACTCTGAAATTAATACACATCCCGCTGATAACGTTTTTCCTGTTGCAACCGTGTCAAGTATTCTGCTGCCTGTTCGGGTGTTAAACCACCCTCTTGTTCAAGAATTGTTGCGAGTGCAGCATGAACATCATGTGCCATTCTTTTCTCGTCGCCACAGATATATACACTTGCACCTTCCTGCAGCCACTGATACAGCTCTTTGCTGTGTTCAAGCATCCGATGCTGTACATATACTTTCTCTTCCGCATCACGGGAAAAAGCCACATCCATCTTCGTAAGAACGCCGTCCTTAAGCCAGCGCTGCCATTCGGTCTGGTACAGGAAGTCGGTGGAGAAATGCTGATCCCCGTAGAATAGCCATGTCTTGCCTCCTGCACCCGTCTCTTCACGTTCTCCAAGGAACGATCTGAACGGAGCAACACCTGTACCTGGCCCAATCATAATGATTGGAGCATCCGGGTTCTCCGGCAGTTTGAAGTTAGGATTTTGCTGAATAAAGACAGGCAATGTATCACCGATTTCGGTTCGTTCAGCCAGATGAACAGAGCATACACCGTAGCGCTCTCTGCCACGTGAATCATAACGTACTGTGCGAACGGTCAGATGAACTTCATCCGGGAAAGACTTCGAACTGCTGGCGATCGAATATAGACGTGCCGGGATTTTACGAAGCACCGCTACAAATGATGCAGCCGGAATACCTTTAAGCCCATAGTCATGTACCAGATCGAGCAAGTCACAGCTGTTCATCACCTTGCGAAATTCCGAATCATCTGCGAGCAGAGCGGGCAACCCGCTTCCCGGATTCAGCTTCGCGAGCTGTTCAACAACCGGTTTGGTTACCGCTGTAATTTCAAAATAACGCAGCAATGCTTCACGTACCGATACCTGGTCTCCAGCTTTATTCACCGTAACGCGCTCATCCGCATTCCATTCCATGGCCGCAATCAGCTCATCGACTAAGCGTGGATGATTTTCAGGGAATACACCCAGGCTGTCACCCGGTTCATACTCCAGATTGGAACCTTCCAGGGACAGTTCAATGTGACGGGTCTCCCGGTCCGATCCTCTTCCGTTCAGATTGAGATTTTCAAGCACTTCTGCTTTAAATGGATTCGTGCGATTGAATTCCGATTCCCCGCTGCTTACTGCAGCTACAACCGCTTCACTGGTTATCGTACCTGCAGCATCCGATGAGCTACTGAGTGAAGCAAGTACAGCATTCATCCACTCCGCTGCTGCTTCATCAAAATCAACATCACAGTCCACACGTGGTACAAGCGCTGTTCCGCCTAGCTCCTGCAAACGATGGTCAAAATCTTTTCCTGTCTGGCAGAAGAACTCATACGAAGTATCTCCCAGCGCCAATACGGAGTAACGCAATCCTTCGAGCTTCGGAGCTCGTTTGCTATGCAGGAATTCATGCAATGGTATCGCATTATCCGGCGGTTCGCCTTCTCCATGTGTGCTGACAATAATGAGGAGATTCTCTATTTTTTTCAGTCCGTTCGGTTTAAAATCTCCCATTGCCGACAGGGTCACCTGAAGCCCCTGCTCTTCCAGCTTTTTCACCAGTTTCTTGGAGAGTCCGCTGGAGTTCCCGTTTGTGATCCAAAGAGTACCGTGACTTCTCTGGACACCGCTGGTGTATTTGCAGGAGTAGTTATACCTGCTGAAGTTACGGGCTGTTGCACTTGTGCAACACCAGCAGTTAAAGCTGCAGTTCCCTGAATGGCTGTCAGATATCCGCTTAACCATGTTTTCTGTCCATCGTTCAATGTAGGAATAAGGCGATTGAGCAGCTCAACCTGTTCCTGATTAAAAGGGCTGTTTGTCACTTGAAGTTCCACCATTTGCCACCTCGCGCATTGCTTCAATTTTAATTCCTACTAAAATGATCATATTAATTTCTACTCTCTTGAACCTACCATACCCGGTGGTAAGGGTCAATTTCGATGATTTTATAGCATTTATCAGTTTCGCTGATAAAGGACAATTAAACAACAAATACCCTCCTTTTCAATTCAGGACGGTTGTTGTTTTTAATATTCATTTGGCCGCAAGCTTAGGTAGAAGGGTTATGCGGAATATATTCGCTAAAATGATTCTCCAGCACTTTGCTTTTATCTCCATATACTCTGTCCAGATGATTCTCTCCCCACAGACAGATGCGGTCGATGATATTCTGCAGAGTAAGGCCATACTCTGTCAGCTCATACTCTACCTTGGGCGGAATCTGGGGATGAATGATCCGGTGGATAATTTCATTCTTTTCAAGATCACGCAGCTGCTGGGTAAGGACCTTTTGAGTAATGCCGGGAATGGCTCTGCGAAGTTCGCTTGTTCGTTTTTTACCTGATATCAACTGATACAGAATTAGAATCCTCCACTTTCCACCGACCAGTTCCAGCATCGCCTGCACTCCGCTTTCATATTTTTTCAGTTCATGTTCCATTCGTAATCCCCCTTAAATCACATATATGTATATCCCTTATTACCTTATTATTAGTAACCGAAGAACCTCAAGGTTTCTACAGCACTCGAAGGTGCGTACTTCTCAATAAGATGTCATGAACCTTATAATAACATTGGTCAGAACGTTAAACCAAAAATGAAGAAAAAAAGGATGGTTACTCCTACATGAAAGTCAAACTGGTCGTTACTCACCCAAGACAGGATTCCCTAACATTTGCCGTGATGAATCGTTTTATAGAAGGTATGAAGGAGAATCACCACGAAATTGATATTCTCGATCTGTATCGTGATGGATTTGATCCTTTATACAGTGTAGAAGATGAGCGAGATTGGCAAAATCCCGACAAGCAGCATGCCCCTGTGATTCGCAAAGAGCTGGATCGCGTGCTTGCGGCTGATGCCATTGTATTTGTTTTTCCGATATGGTGGTACAACGTCCCATCCATGCTCAAAGCCTATCTGGACAAGGTATGGAACATGGGACTGCTGAACAGGGTTAACTCCAAAAAGGTACTCTGGATTGCTCTAGCTGGAGGTACGGAGGCTTCATTCCATAAATACGATTATTACAACATGATCACGAATTATTTGAATAACGGGATCGCTGGCTATGCCAAATTACAGGAGTCACAGGTAGAATTCCTCTACGAGACGTTATCGGAATCCAAAGAACATATTGAAGGCTTGCTGGAGCAAGCGTATCAACTCGGCAGACATTACCAATAACCGTTGCAATGCAAAAAGACAGCGTCCATTTAACCATGGCGCTGTCTTATGCTGGTTCATATTTCATCCAGTGATGGCTTTGAAATTAGAACACCTTCGTTGTCCACGACTCACAATTCCATGTCTCCGTAACCACATCGCGATAGAATTCAGGTTCGTGAGAGATCAGCAGAATGCTGCCTTTGTATGCTTTGAGCGCACGTTTCAATTCTTCCTTGGCGTCAACGTCCAGATGGTTCGTCGGCTCATCGAGTACAAGCAGGTTCGTTTCATTATTGATCAGTTTGCAGAGACGCACTTTGGCTTTCTCGCCACCACTCAGAACCGCAACCTTGCTCTCAATATGCTCGGTAGTCAGTCCGCATTTTGCGAGTGCAGCACGCACTTCAAATTGAGTGTAAGAAGGGAACTCCTGCCAGATTTCTTCGATACAGGTATTGTAATTCGCTTCCTTCATCTCTTGTTGGAAATACCCAATCTCGAGGTGTTCACCACGCTGAACGGTTCCTTCCAGTGCTTGAATCTCACCCAGAATGCTGCGCATCAGGGTTGTTTTACCGATACCGTTCGCACCAACGAGGGCGATCTTCTGTCCACGCTCCATACGCAGGTCCAGTGGTCTCGATAACGGCTCATTGTAACCAATGACAAGGCCCTTCGTTTCGAAAATGAGTTTGCCGGACGTTCTGGCATCACGGAAATTGAATTGTGGTTTCGGTTTTTCCTTGGCAATTTCGATGACATCCATCTTGTCCAGCTTCTTCTGTCTGGACATCGCCATGTTGCGCGTAGCCACACTGGCCTTGTTCCGGGCCACAAAGTCCTTGAGATCCGCAATTTCCTGTTGTTGGCGCTTATACGCCGACTCCAGTTGTTGTTTTCTCATCTCGTGAACCTCTTGGAAGTGATCATAATCGCCCACATAACGCGTGAGATCCTGATTTTCCATGTGATAGATCAAGTTAATTACACTGTTCAGGAACGGGATATCATGCGAGATCAGAATAAAGGCATTCTCATATTCCTGCAAATAGCGTTTCAGCCATTCGATATGCAATTCATCCAGATAGTTCGTAGGCTCATCCAGGAGCAAAATATCCGGTTTTTCAAGCAGCAGCTTGGCGAGCAGTACTTTCGTCCGCTGTCCACCACTAAGGTCATTAACGTCCTTGTCCAGACCGATATCGGTCAGACCCAGACCGCGTGCTGTCTCGTCCACTTTGGCATCGATCATGTAAAAATCCTGATTGGTCAGCGTATCCTGAATCGTACCTACGTCCTCAAGCAGCTGCTCCAGTTCCTCAGGAGTTACATCGCCCATTTTGCCATACATATCATTCATTTCCTGCTCCATGTCGAACAAATACTGGAACGCACCACGAAGTACATCACGAATGGATTGTCCTTTGTTCAGCACGGCGTGCTGATCCAAATATCCGACACGCATGCGTTTGGACCACTCCACTTTGCCTTCATCCGGCTGGAGTTTACCTGTAATAATGTTCATGAAGGTCGATTTACCCTCACCATTGGCCCCGATCAGTCCAATGTGTTCGCCTTTCAGCAGGCGGAAAGAAACGTTGTTAAAGATAGCACGGTCACCAAAACCGTGACTTAATTTTTCGACATTTAATATGCTCATTCATGACACCTTTTCTATATAGACTTAATTCTTTGTATATTATAATCGTTATATCATGCACAACTCAACGCCATATTGTAAATTTAGCACCATTTTTCAATGAAATGTCCTGCATTTCGACTCTCGATCCACTCAAACTGAAACCGATGGCATTTGCCTTATATGTATGGATGGGTTAAAATTTTTCCTTAAACGACTTACTACTATAAGAATGGAGCTCTCTTGGAGAGCATCAGGTGAACATGATGATTGAAGTGAAACAATCCAAATTGGGTGATGGGGAATTTAACCGCGGCGTATTTGCGACCGTAGACATTCCAAAAGGCCAGCTGATCCATCAGGCTCCGGTTGTCCCTTATCCCAATGAAGACCACGAGCATGTGGAGAAAACAATTCTCGAAGATTACGTATTTGAATACGGAGCCAACCATACGGCTATCCTGTTGGGTTATGGCAGTCTGATCAACCATTCCTATCAACCCAATGCCACCTATGATATCAACTTCGAAAACCATACCTTTGACTTCTATGCCTATACAGATATCAAAGCCGGTGAAGAAGTACTGATCAATTATAATGGCGAGGAAGATAACATGGACCCATTATGGTTTCTAGATGATTACGAAGAACGTATGCGTGAGTTGAACGAAGCAAGTGATGGTGAAGAGGATGCTGATGACATTGATTCTGCGTCCCAGGACACGGACTCAAGCAAATAAGATCTTGATGATAAACTACAGCAGTAGGGCAACTATGTGAACAAGACTTTAATAATCTGCGCCCTCATCCGTTGTAGCTTTGATACAGCGGCTATGTCGTTGTCTAAGGCAAACTAAACAAGCCAGTCCTCCACCAAGGAAGACTGGCTTGTTTAATTTATTGCGTTTTCACCACATTTCCCAACATCGAACCAATCTTAATCAGCAATGGGAGGGTCGGTGTGCAGATCCTGATCCGGTTCAGTCATTTTCCACTTTGTAAACGCAACTTCGAACCCGGCACGCTTCGGAGAACAGAGAAACGGTCCGGCCTGCTTGTTCGTCGGATAGGCAAACCTCGCTACCCGAATCGTACGCCAAGGATGCTCGTCCGTACGGGCGCGAATGACCACCGCTTCGTCATGATATGAAGCCCGAATGGTAACGATACGCCCACCCCACTCTGGCACAGGTGAGAGCGACCAATCGGAAAATCGATCCGTTACGACAGCTCCTACATGAGCCACGCCATCGTTTACTTCAACCCCCGCCTTGATCCATTGGTCCTGGCCGTGCCAAAGCATCAATCCGGCCTGATCATATAATTCCGTGAATGAACTCAGATCAAATGAGACTTCAACTGCCTTGGTTCCATCCCATGGCGCAAGCATGGCATGTCCATTCTGATGACAGAAACCATAAAAGGTTTTCTCCCAGAAGTCACTGCCCTCCTGTGCCTCCACAATCAGACGGTCACCTTCCGTTCGTGCCTGAGCCGGTTCGGTTGTCCACTCGGCATCATGAATCCGATGAAAATTAGCTGACATGATTCTCCCCTTCCTTCCACTTTCACGTCTTGTATCTTCGTTACCATATAAAATGAACTGAAGTCTATGACACTCTGACACTTCAATTGCAGAACCATCTTCCGATCGCTGTTATCCCCAGATTTTTTTGATCCATTTTTAAATGGAAAAATCCGGGGATAAAGGCGAACGCTCCGCTTCTTCAGATTGGTTCAGCACTTTCCGTTTCCTGTAGTCTTCTTTCTACTTTATATAGACACAAATTACAACACGTGAGTTCATCTAAATTAAAGAGCCCAAGTCCGATGCGGCTGTAGGATATGCAAAATTCATGGTGTTTAACTGATCGGTCGTCAAATCAAACTGAATCGCCATCGCGAACAGGTTAATCAGTTCTTCTGTTTTGCCACCCAATACATGGGCACCCAGGATACGCCCCGTTGCCTTATCAGTAATAACTTTGGCCATGGAAAATTTTTCATTCGTACGTTTATAAGTATACCATTTCGACATGTCATTTACCTTCACCTCGTAGCCCTCTTTCTTGGCCTGCTCGACATCGAGGCCTACAGAACCCAGGGATGGCACGGTAAATACAATCGAGGGCATCACTTTATAATTGGGTTTATGATGATTGCCTTCAAGCAGATTCAAGGATACCGCGCGTGATTCCTGGCCTGCAAGCGGCGTTAGTGGAAGTCCTTCCGTGGCGGACACATCACCAGCTGCAAAGACTCTTGAGTTGCTTTCACTTTGCAAATACTCATTAACGATAATACCTTTTTTCGTATAGCTGACATTGCCCTTCTCCAGTTCAAGCCCCTCTATATTCGGAATGCGTCCGGCTCCATGGACAACAAGTCCACATTGCCATTGATGATCCGCCCCATTACGGGTTCCGCTAACCACATACGTGTTGCCCTGCTGACGAATCGCCTTCACTTCCGCATTCAAGTGCACGTGGATGCCTACTTCTTCGGATTTTTTCAGCAGAAGGTGCACCAGTTCGGAATCAAACTGTTTCAGCGGCTCTTCGCCTCGATGGATAATATGGACTTCCGTGCCAGCTCTGGCCGCAATATGTGCAAATTCAAAAGCAATGTAACCGCCACCCACCAGAACCAATTTATCCGGCAGCTGTTCCAAATCAAGAAAATCATCACTGTATATCAGATGCTCTGCACCATCAATAGGAAGTGGGGCTGGACGCGCACCTGTTGCGATTAAAATATGTTTTCCCTGCAGGACTTCGTCTCCTACACGAATGTGATCTTCGTCGACGAAAGAAGCCTTGCCGTGGAACGTATCCATCCCGGCCTGTTTGAACTTATCCTCACTGGCTCTCGGAACACTCTCGGTAAATGTTCGCTTGAACGCCATCAGCTCCGACCACCGAATAGAGGCGTTACCTTCCACTCCTTTGCCCTTCATTCGTTCATTCCAGTCGATAAGTTCAGCTGCTCCTGCAAGTACTTTTTTGGGATCACAGCCCCGTAATGCACAGGTTCCACCAAACTTTCGTTCATCAATTACGGCAATTTTCCACCCAGCTTCGGCGCAGCGGCTAATCACAGAACTTGCGGCACTCCCGGTTCCAATCGCGATCAAATCATAAGGTTGTTGTGTCATGTTGGCTCCTCCTCTTCATGTGTAACCGTGAAATACAAACGCATGAATATCAAACTATAATAATCCTGCCTTTTGCAGATAATCCGTTGCCACTTGTTGTGGACTTGCTCCATTAACGTTTACTTCGTAATTCATTTGACGCATCTCATCGTCCGTGATACGACCTGCAAGTTGGTTCAGTACCTCCACCAGCTGCGGGTATTGGTCTGCCGTTTCTTTGCGGAGCATCGGTGCTCCCTGATATGGCGGGAACAATTCCTGATCATCCTCCAGCACAACGAGTTTATACTGTCTCAGTTCACTGTCTGTGGAGTAAGCATCCAGCAAATTGATGTCCCCACGCTGAACGGCCGCATATCGCAGTTTCGGCTCCATAGTTGCTACGTTCGGAAATTGGATGCCATACTTCTTCTGAATGCCAACATATCCGTCTTCCCGATCTGAGAATTCCAGTGTAAAGCCTGCCTTAATCTGCTGCTGTACCGACTTGAGGTCCGAGATGGTCTTCAGATTATACTGATCCGCAACCTTTTGAGGCACAGCCAACGTATACGTATTGTTGTAATCCATCGGGTTGAGAAGAACCATATTGAATTGGCTCAGCATCCCGTCCTTTGCCTGTTCATACACTTCTTTGCGATCGGTGCTGACTGCGGTTTCTTTCATAAATTCCGAAATGGCGGTACCCGTGAATTCCGGATAAATATCAATATCACCTGATTTCAGGGCATTGAACAGAAATGTGGTTTTCCCCAATCCGGGTTTCAATTCAACCTTCAGATCGGTATCTTTATCAATCAGCAATTTGTACATATTAATGAGAATCTCCGGTTCTGCACCCAGCTTGCCAGCAATAACGAGATCCTTTTGCCCTCCACGGGAGAGCCAGGGAATCGTGATCACCAAAACGGCCACCAGAGCAAGAGTTCCGAGAGTAATCATCGTTTTCCTGAACGATAGGCGCTGGAACTGACGCAGCAGCACATCAAACAAAATCGCAAGCAATGCGGCCGGGATGGCTCCCAAAATAATCAATGCAGTGTCGTTTCGGTCAATGCCGAGCAAAATCAATTTACCCAGGCCACCCGCACCAATTAGGGCAGCAAGCGTTGCTGTACCTACAATCAGAACCATGGCAGTACGAATGCCTGCCATAATAACAGGCATCGCGAGTGGCAGCTCCACTTTGGTCAGACGTTGACGACTGTTCATGCCCATGGCATTCGCTGCCTCGACCATGGAAGGATCGACTTCGGATATGCCAGTGTATGTATTGCGCAGTACCGGAAGCAATGCATACACCACTAGGGCAATGATCGCAGGAAGTGTACCGATGCCAAATAACGGGATGAGCAATCCGAGAAGCGCCAGGGACGGGATCGTTTGCAGTACTGCCGTAACCCCAATTATCGGCTCAGCCACTCTCGGTTTCCGTGTTAGATAAATGCCGAGCGGAATAGCGATCAGAACGGCAAAGAACAACGCGATAAATGAGATCTGAATATGCTCAAGGAGAGCAGACAGCAATTGTCCTTTGCGCTCGCTAAACACCTCCGTAAATTTACTCATGTCCTTCACCCCGTTCCTGCAGCTGACCGGACCAATACCGGATCAGATCGGCTCGACTGACCTGGCCTATAATCTGGTGGTCTTTCTCGACCAGCAAATGATCATGGGAAGCCATGATCTCCACAAAATCCGGCAGTGTAATCGATACGGGAACAGCCGTTTTGACTGACTTAGGTACATGCCCGGGTGCGAGTGGTGACATGATTGTTTCAAGATCAAATAACGAAGTTAGTCGTTCTTGTTCTCCGGAAGCCTTTTGCAATTCATACATCGTGTCCCCACCAGATACAGGCTGTGAACTCCTATCCGGACCAGGACTGCCAACAAAGTCACGTACAAATTCATTGACCGGCTGCTGGATCAGTTCTTCCGGGGTACCCACCTGCAACACTTGCCCATCCTTCATGATACAGATGCGATCCCCCAGCTTCATCGCTTCCTGAATATCATGAGTAACAAATACAATCGTCTTCTTCATCTGACGTTGAATATCCAGAATATCATCCTGTAATTTCTCGCGGCTTATCGGGTCGAGTGCACTGAACGGTTCATCCATCAATACAATTTCGGGATCGGCAGCGAGTGCGCGCAATACACCGATTCTCTGCTGTTGTCCACCAGATAGCTCAGCAGGCTTGCGATCACTGTATGTGGTTCCTTTCAGTCCAACCATGTCCAGCAAAGTATGTACGCGCTCCTTGATTTGCTCTGATTTCCACTTTCTCAGTTCAGGAACAACCGCAATATTTTCGGCAATCGTCATATGTGGGAACAATGCAATCTGTTGCAGCACATATCCGATATTCCAGCGCAATTCATGAATGTTATATTCATCGATGGGTCGTCCGTTAATCCGCACGGTTCCATCTGTCCGGTCGATTAGGCGATTGATCATTTTGAGCATCGTGGTTTTGCCACAACCGCTCGGACCAATCATGACGAACAGCTCTCCCTTATTAATGTTGAGATTCACCTGACGCAGAGCATGGGTTCCATCAGGGTATTGCTTGGATACATTTTCGAACTGAATCATCCGTTCACTTCTCTCCTTTATGAAACATTCATTCTCATCTATTTCCCCAAAATTATAGACATATAATCACCGTGCTGGACTGAGGCATTGTTGTTTCTATAGAAATCGGTTATGTACGGATACCTCCAAAGGTTGAACAATCAACAAAAAGACGGGCATCCAGGCACCATCTTCTTATTATTATGCAGTATTTCCTTCCAATATTTTTATAATGAATGGGGACATCATAAAAAAGGAAAGTACACTTTCCAGACTGATCAGTCAAGAAAATAAATGCTTTGGTTTTTGACAGAGTGGTATAATGATTATAGAAGTTCGTTTTATCCAATTACCATTACGATCATGCCAACATATAAAGGAGTGTAGCGATATGCATATTCAAATTACAGATTTGGCTGCTGCGCGATTGACTGAAAGCCTGAATGATCAGCCCGGTTATTTCAAAGTGATCTATGACATGGAAGGTTGTGGCTGTAACGGAATTATTGCCATACTCATCGTGGATGAACCCGAAACTCTGGATGTACAGATTGAAACCAATCTGGTGCCGTTCTATGTCGATCCGAAGCAACAGTTGAACCTGGAGCAGCACATGAAGCTGGACACGGAACCCAACTACCCTTCATTCAAATTAAGCAGCGATTCCGGCGTACTCAGCAGCAATGTCCGTGTTCGGGATGCCCGCGCAGTGGCTGCTGGAAGCTCCGGCAATTCTGTTTCGTGCGAGCTGTAATTCACAGTTTCTTTTCTAGTAAGACGAGAACTTGATTCGCATCTATGTGCACACAAAGACTTTGCACCCAAGGTGCAGAGTCTTTTTTCGTGTTTTTTTCTCGACAGAACATTAAAAACTATGAATCTCGCAAACTTTGTTTACAACTCGGAAACAATTGGAGAATCTATGGATATAATCCTCTAGTATACTCGGTATATAGCAAAGCACGAGATTGATATAACCCGAGGAGGAACACACATCATGAAATCTTTCACACGTAAATCTATCGTATCCACGATACTCATAGGATCTGTCGTAGCAGGCTCAGCATTCACAACACTGCCCTTCACGAATGAGATGAACCCGGTCGCATCTGCTGCCAGCTCCAGCTTCACTCAATTCCTGCAAGATAATGCACCTGGACGTACAATCAAAACGAGCGGTGGTCTGGCAACGGTGACGAATCTATCAAGTACAGTTGTGCTTGTGAATAAAAGAGAAATCTGCCTTCGACCTATGCCCCTCAGGATCTGGTTGTTCCTAATATCCCATTCAGTTTCTCTGGCTCCAGTCCGAAAAAGCAAATGCGTAAAGTGGCTGCTACCGCGATTGAGAAATTGTTCGCAGCAGCAAAAAAAGACGGCATTGATATTAAGGCTGTGTCCGGCTATCGCTCTTATGCGACGCAGAAATCCATTTTCGATCGAAATGCGAGTATCAAAGGCGAAGCTGTTGCCAATAAAACCAGTGCTCGTCCTGGACAAAGTGAACATCAGACCGGCCTTGCAATGGATATCTCCAGCGCATCAGCGGGATATGACTTGCAGCAAAGCTTTGGGAACACCAAGGAAGGCAAATGGCTGAAAGCCAATGCACATAAATACGGATTCATCATACGTTATGGCAAAGATCAGGAGAAACTGACAGGCTACTCTTATGAGCCATGGCATGTGCGTTATGTTGGTGTGTATATTGCTGGGGAAATTACGAGCCAGAACCTTACACTCGAACAGTACCTGGAGCGCGCCAAATAAAAGACCAGGAACCTGAACAATTAAGTAACATTCGTTCCGCTCTCATATGACTATAGTATGTAAACGAATAGATGAGCTTACAGGATGGGGCCCGGGATCGGGCCTTTCGTTCCTGCACCACATCTACACCTACATAAATAAGCAGCAAATATCATTCTTCTTTAGATTAAGGACCTACAATTTTCCTGAAAACGACTGGCAGTCTCTTTACGCTTTCCGTTCCGGCCCAAGAACCCACACCAGCAAGAAGTGCATTATGAAACAGATAAAGTGCAACATTGTACGCAAGGGTACCCAGCACCATCTCCACCACTAAAAAACGTTTTAGTGTGGAGGATTCGATGACATAGACCTGAAACTCATTTCTGGACTTCCCCTCCCTATACCTTGTAAGGAGTGTTTTCATGAATCACCTCTACTGTTTTATTTTTATCGTATGGCAGGCAGATCTTGTCTTATTCAAAAATAATACTAAATAATACTTACATAAAGTAACTAAGTGTGTTATAGTCAGTTTAAATCATACATAAGCGAGGGAAACAACCATGAGTGAACTGGAGAACCTAGTTAAAAACCGCAGATCCGCCATTATTTTTGAAGAAGGAATTGAGATTCCAGAATCGGAACTGCAAGAAATGTTTGCCCTGAACAAATTCGCACCTTCCGCCTTTAACCTCCAGCATACGCACTATCTGGTGCTGACGGACCCGACCCAGAAAGAGAAAGTATACGAAGCTTCACAGCAATATAAAGTGAAAACCGCCTCTGCGGTCATCGTTGTCCTCGGCGATATCAACGCACACCATCATATACGCACAATCAATGAGGGCCTGCTGAACCTTGGCGCGCTTACTCCGTTCCAATACGAGCAAGAATCGCAGAGCGTCATCGAATTTTACGAAACGCGGGGAAGGTTCTTCCAGAGGGAAGATGCAATTCGTAATGCCAGCCTGTCAGCGATGCAATTGATGCTGATCGCTCAGGATCGTGGTTGGGACACCTGCCCCATGATTGGCTTCGACGCTGAAGAGTTGCAACGTAGCTTGGATATTCCCGACCATTATGTACCTGCCATGCTAATTACGATCGGTAAAAAATCAGACGCCAAACAACGTCCGCGCGGATACCGCAAACCGATTAACGAATATGTCAGCTTTAACAAAATGCATGCCGAATAACGAAAAGATGCAAACCAAAAAGCCACGATCTCGTGGCTTTTATACGTTTCATATATGAAGCGTTTCAGACATTTCAATTTTATCGTCAAACGATGCATAACGCGATTGACAGTGATGTAACGGTATCGATGTCGCTAGACTGAATATAACCTCGATAATCGCAGAGATGCACCAGCACCCATTGTTTAAAAAGTTCGTCGGTAAGATCTCTGGTAATATCCATTACAATTCTTCTCCCCAGACATAAAGTCCTACGATCTTTCTTTTGTCAAAAATATATATGAATATTTTTTTATACCATGATAGCATTCGAAATGTACCCATAACCGTAATGAGAGGAAGGAAAACCAATGGAATTCCACATTGAAAACCTGCCAACATCCCGAATTGCCTATGTACGACAAGTGGGTCCTTATGGCCCTGCGAACAGCCAGGCTATGGAAACGTTAAAGAACTGGGCTATATCCAAAAACCTGCTTACGGAAACAGCCATCTTGTTCGGCATTCCCCAGGACAACCCGGAAACCACGCCCCCCTCTCAATGCAGGTATGATGCTTGTATTGTCATATCGGAGGATTATTGTCTGGATGAATCGACTCCCCAACTTGAAGAAGCTGAGCTTCCTGGCGGGCAGTATCTGGTTTGCAAAGTCAAACATACCGCAGAAGATGTGAAGCAAGCGTGGACTGAGATTTTCCCGTATTTAGAGAGTAGCGGTTACACAATGGACAACAAACCCATATTGGAAAGATATACGGGTGATCTCCTTCCTCTGGATGTTTGCGAAATATGCGTACCCGTAAAGTTACAATAAGCTAATGCAAAGTTAGTGCAATACGCATACGCAAAAAAAGTGACTTCAATGTTGAAGTCACTTTTTTGTCTTTTACAGATGATTTACCAATTAAAATGCCCAGTTCCCTTTGCGGAATACAGGTTCTACTGTACCATCCTGCAGCTCGCCATCGATGTCGAGCTCTGCGGAGCCGATCATGAAGTCTACATGGGTCAGACTGACGTTGCATTCATGTTTCAGCAATTCCTCGTTAGACATCGTCGTACCATCTTTCATATTGAACGGATATGCACTTCCGACAGCCAGATGGCAGGATGCATTCTCGTCAATACCGGTATTATAGAAGATACGATTCAAGTTAGAGATTGGGGAATCATGCGGCACGAGGGCCACTTCTCCAAGGTAGCGTGCACCTTCATCGGTGGCAAACAGATTTTTCAGATGCTCTTCACCCGAAGCTGCTGTAAAAGCAACGACCTGTCCGTCCTTAAAAGTTATTCTCATCTGGTCTACCAGCTGTCCGTTCAGGTTGAGTGGCATCGTGCTGCTGACGAATCCGTTCACTCCACTGCGCTTCGGCATGGTAAACACTTCTTCTGTCGGCATATTCGCAACGGTATACACACCTTGCTTGTTCTCGCCACCGCCGCCTCCCCAGATATGATTGTTCACGAGCTCAATTTTCAAATCTGTTCCTGGTGCGCGGTAGTGCAGGCTTTTATAGTTTTTCTTGTTCAGCAAATCACTCATGGCATTCAGGGTGTCCAGATGTTTTTTCCAGTTCTGTACTGCGTCTCCGCCATCGACACGGTTCATTTTGAAAATGGTTTCCCACATAACGTTAATCCGATCTTCCTCAGGAATGTCGGCAAACACTTTGTTCGCCCATGCCTTGGTTGGCGCTTTGATCAGACACCAGCTAATCTCGTGGTTACGTGTATATTTCGAATATCCGCGTCGTGCATGAGCCGCCGCCTTGGTTGCACGCGAAACGTTGTCAGAATTGATGCCTTTGTACAATTCAGGGTCAGGTACTTTGATCGTCAGGGTTGCTCCGCCTGCTTCTGCAAACTTCTCCATCATTTCCGCCTTCCAGGCCGGGTAATAGTCAAAGCTGTCATCGGAGCCATGTTGAAAACGACTGCGTGTAATATCGTCGTCTTCAAAATCAACCTGTACATACTTGGCGCCTGCCGCATACGCTTTTTGCACGATCAGGCGGGTGAATTCCAGTGTTTCGATAGGTGCCGTTACGAGCAGATCCTGCCCTTTCTGAATATTCACACCGACTTTGACAACCAGCTCCGCGTATTGTTCCAACGACTTTTCAAAGGTTTGTTCAAAATTACTCATGGTTGTGTTCACTCCTAATTCATATTTTGAATGTTTAGTCGATTCCTTCCCCTTCACTACTTATGCTGACATTTCCAACTCTTTGATTACACACAATGATTTAAGCATTACGTTTTTCCTGCTCACGCAGCTCGATGCGGCGGATTTTACCGGAGTTTGTTTTCGGCAGATCGGCAACAAACTCGATTTTGCGTGGATATTTGTATGGTGCTGTCCATGCCTTCACATGGTTTTGCAGTTCACGCGCCAGTTCTGGTGAAGCGAGAGACTCGTCTCTCAGCACAACAAATGCTTTCACTACGTTACCACGGATCTCATCGGGGCTTGCCACAACCGCACATTCCTTCACGCTGTCGTGTTTCATCAGCGCTTCTTCCACCTCGAACGGTCCAATCGTGTATCCCGAACTGATAATGATATCATCACTGCGTCCTTCAAACCAGAAGTAGCCTTCTTCGTCTTTGCGTGCGCGGTCCCCAGTTACAAAATAATCCCCACGCTGATTCGCTTCCTTCCGTCCCTCATCCTGATAATAGGCACGGAACAAGGCTGGCATGTCCTTATGCACCGCGATATCTCCTACTTCACCAGCAGGTACAGGTTGTCCCTCTTCATTGATGATCTCAATGAGGCCTGGTGTAATCGACTGCCCCATCGAACCGATTCGTACGGGAGCATCCTTCAAGCTGCCGATCAGCAGTGTACTCTCGGTTTGTCCATATCCGTCCCGGATTGTCAGGTCAAAGTGACGTTGGAAAATTTCAATCACTTCCTGATTCAACGGCTCACCCGCAGACACGGCGCTGCGCAACGCGGACAGATCATGCTTACCAAGATCGTCTGCCTTGGCCATTAAGCGATATTCCGTCGGCGTACAGCAGAGGACGTTGATATGATGCTCCTGCATCAGTTCCAGATACCGCTTGGGTTGGAAGGATCCATTGTAGACGAGTCCGGTCGCCCCTCTTCCGAGTACGGACAGAAACGGACTCCAGATCCATTTTTGCCATCCAGGTGCTGCGGTTGCCCAGACCGTATCCGAAGGCTGTATATCCAGCCATAACGATGAAGCGATCCGCAAATGGGCATATCCCCACCCATGACTATGTACTACCCCTTTTGGATTCCCGGTTGTACCCGAGGTATATGCGAGAATGGCCATATCGTCACGATGGGTTTCCACCGCAGCCATCGTATCGGATTGGCCTTGCATTAACTGGTGTACGTTAACCCAGCCTTCTCCAGGTACGCGAACATCACCATTGGGTGAAGCAACGATGCGGTGTGCCAATGCTGGCAAATCTGCATCTATCTTTTCAACTTCAGCGGTCGTCTCGGACCAGACAATGACAGCCCGCGCCTCGGAATGCCGGAGACGATACTCCAGATCTTTCGCACGCAGCATCTCGGAAGAAGGAATAACTGCAATGCCCAGTTTCAGGCAGGCAATGTAAATGACATAGGCAATAATCCGGCGTGGTACCATGACCAGCACCCGGTCGCCCTTCTCCAAACCAAGACCACGCAAACCTCCAGCAAGACGATTTGCCTGCTTTAATAACTCACCATAAGTGATCTCTTCCAATTCTTTATGATCGCTCAGCCATCTAAGTGCAACCCGATCCGACGGGTGATTCTCCATCTCGGATGTCAGGTTATAAGTTTCAGGCGAAATCCACTGTTGAAAATTCAAATGGAGCCTCTCCTTCATATTTCAAATGTATAGCATCTATATATTATACCCTAAATCCTAGGACCTGGTGCTATGATATGAACTAGTTTAGGAAAAAAAATAAACATAGGTCAATTAAATGATGCCCTTTAAGGTACCTCTCCTAAAATAAAGAATGTTTCGTAAGACAAAAAAAGTGTCCTCCTGACTACAGGAAGACACGTTTAGTTATCCCAATATATCTAATAGCATAGTTTTTATATTTTCCCATGGTAGACATGACTCTGAATCTCAAAAGTCATATCTCTCCGTTACAAGTTACCAAGCATAGTTTCCGATGCCATCCAAGATGCTTTCGATTTCATTCAGCTCTTCCGACGTCAGGTCTGGTGCCTGAAGGGCGGCTACATTTTCTTCGATCTGAGACACACGACTGGCACCGATCAGGGCTGAGGTAACCCGGTTGTCACGCAAAATCCAGTTCAGTGCCAACTGGGAGATCGTTTGGCCTCTCCGCTCGGCAACCGTCTGAAGTGCTTCGAACTTGGCGATTCGTTCGTCCGTATAAGCTTCTTTCTCAAATTGCCTGTTGGGTTGGTACGCTCTTCCTTGAGCTTGTCCACATATTTATTCGTCAACTGACCGCGGCCAAGCGGACAGAAGGCAATCGAGCCTACACCGTGCTCATCCAGCACATCCTGCAATCCATCCTCAATCCAGCGATGCAGCATTGAATAGTTTGGCTGGTGAACGAGACAAGGCGTACCGAGACGACGCAAAATAGTAACGGCTTCCTTCGTCTGTTCAGCATCATAGTTGGACAAACCTACATACAGCGCTTTGCCCTGTCTAACGATATGATCCAGCGCAGTCATCGTTTCTTCGAGCGGTGTATCCGGATCTGGACGGTGATGATAGAAAATATCTACATAATCCAATCCCATACGATCCAAACTTTGGTCCAGACTGGCAATCAGGTTTTTGCGGGAACCCCATTCGCCGTAAGGACCGTTCCACATATGATAACCTGCCTTGGTCGAGATGAGCAGTTCGTCACGATAAGGACGCAGATGTTTTTTGAAAATGACACCGAAATTCTCTTCAGCTGATCCTGGAGGTGGACCATAATTATTTGCCAGATCGAAATGGTTAATTCCCAGATCGAATGCGCGCAGAATCATCTCTTCCTGAATATCAAGGGTACGATTTCCACCAAAGTTCTGCCATAGGCCAAGAGCAATTTGCGGTAGCTTGATTCCGCTTTTGCCGGAGCGTGCGTACTTCATTTCACTGTATCGTTGTTCATTCGCAGTATAGGGCATCGTTATTCTCTCTTTTCCTGTAAAAGTAATTGAATACCCTTTCATCTTAGACAGTTCCAAAGCAAAACGATATGGCATTTCACTACAACGATATGGAAAAATGATTGTTATCTTCAGCAAATGATATTCATAAAACGATTCCTTTTCACCTTTTATATGTTAAAATGCAAGGTATAACGACCTCATAACAGGAGTGGATAGCCTTGATTACATATTTGTGCAAAAATAATCACTTTCAGGAGCTGCAGCTCCTTCATTACGGCACAGAAGCTTGCGCACCCGGTCACTACTTTGGTCCGGCCATGCGGGACTACTACAAAATCCATTACATTTTGGACGGAAAAGGCACCTTTGAAGTTGGAGGAAAAAAGGTTGAGCTGCGCAAAGGACAGGGATTTCTCATCGTCCCCCATTCTGTCGTTCATTATGAAGCAGATCAGGCTGACCCATGGGAGTACAGCTGGGTAGCTTTCCAAGGAAGCACCTGTCCTTCGCTATTGCAGCAGGCCTGCCTGTCTGAGCACCATCCGATCTTTGAGCTGGGCAATGACGATGACGAGCTGCGCTCCTGTCTGCACCGCATGATCAGCTCTCGTAATACCCATAAAGGATGGGAGATCAGCATGACGGGATTGCTGTTTCAGTTTTTCTCCATATTGATTGATCGGGCCAGTGAGGACAGACCTATTCCGTTTCAAGATTACACGAAAGAAAACTATGTCACTCAGGTCATGGATTTCATTGAGATTAATTATGCCAACGCCATAACCGTACAGTCCATTGCGTCTCATGTTGGGTTACAGCGCAGTTACTTGTGCTCCCTCTTCAAAGACAAGATGGGCACCAGCATTCAGTCGTATCTGGTCAATTACCGAATGCGCAGAGCGGCTGAACTGACGCTGGACCCGGCTTTGACCATTGGGGATATCTCCCGTTCCGTTGGATACGCCGACCAGCTGCTTTTCTCGAAAATGTTCAAAAAAGTCATGGGCGAAGCCCCCACGTATTATCGCAAACACAAAACAGCACCTTCCCATTTATGCAGCTAATGGAAAGGTGCTGTTTTTATTTTTACACAGGATATGATGACCTGCTTATAGCTGGATTCCATTCATTCTACTCGTTTTGTTTTAAATCTGCTCCTGCATGGTTACGCCTACCACTTGCACTTTAATTTCATTGACCATAATGCCTGTTAATTGCTCCACGGCTTGCTGCACATTATGTTGAAGCTCCTGACAGACTTCATGCATCTTGCTGCCATACTGAACATTAATTCGCAGCTGGATGGATGCCTGATCATCTTTGATCGCCACATCAATCCCTTTTTGCAAGCTTTTCCCGCTGATGCTCTTGGCGATTCCTTCGGTAAGCCCAACCGACATGGAGGATATTCCTACGGTCGTCTGAGCGGCCATGCCGACAATTTTGGATACAACATCGTTGGAAATATGAATGGCGCCCATTTGAACAGATTGCGGCTCAATATACTCAGGTTCAGTGTATGGTTGTGGGATGATTTCAGACATGATTTCCACTCCTTTTATATAAGTTATCCATGTTTAAGCATTCTGCCATTTGTCCTTGAAGAATAGCTGGTAGATTCGAACCAAAATAATTTTAACGATCATGTAGACAGGGATGATAATCAGAATGGCAATAATTCCACCCAGATCCCCTGCACCCAGCACCAATATAATGGTGGTCAGCGGATGAATATCGAGTTTTTTGCCGAATACATACGGTGCAACCAGATTATCCTGTATTTGCTGTGCTACCAGAATAATAATGAGTGACCAGATTGCAACCGAAGGGGATACCACCAGTCCCATAATGACAATAGGAACGGAAGACAGGATCGCCCCGATAAACGGAACAAAGTTCATGATGACCGCAATCACGGTTAACAACAGTGCATACGGGAGACCAATGATCAGAAAACCGATATACATCAGCACGCCCAGAGCCAGATTCACGAGCACTCGTCCCACGATAAAGCCACTTAACGCCTGATCGATCTCAAGTACGACTTCACGGCTGTCTTTTTGGAAGCGTTTGGGTGCAATGTGCACCAGCTTACGACCGAACTTCTCTCCCTGCTTCAGCATGTAGAACAAAATGATCGGGAAGGTGAACAGAACAATCGCAAAGCTGGATATGAGTGAGAAGAATCCACTTACATAGTTCGTTACAAAAGTGAAGCCTTTGTTAATGTAATCCGTAATCTGAGAAAACGGGGTCGATCCTTCCGGGAACAAAGCCGTAATGGCACCGTTCTGTTCGAGCTCTTTGAGCTGTAAACTTAGTGAATTAAGCAGATTTGGTGCGTTTTCTACCAGGTTAACCAGCTGCTCACGTAAAGAAGGCCATAGTCCTATAATAAACAGGGCGAACAGTATACCAAACACCAGATAGATTAGCAAAATGCTAAGTGTGCGATTCAGCTTCTTTTTTCCATGTAATTGACGAGTGGCCGCAGCAGATAATAAAAGAATACGGACAGCATCATCGGCACAGTAATCACCGTAATCATGGTAACAAGCGGTTGGAAAATGAAACTGACACGTGATAACAGGTAGATATTAATCAGTATCAGTGCCAGTGCAATACTGAAACGTACAAACGAATTTACTTTGAACAAAAAGTTTCCCCTCCACTTAACCTTTTCTATATGAGTAATTTGCAAAATGCGATCAGCATGACAGAATGTTTATGTCACCCTTATCCTTTATGTCGGCTCTTTATTTCGGAATCTGTATAGTGAACACTGTCGTCTCCTGTCCGCGCCGGGAAAGTGTTAATCGCCCACCCATCTTCTCGGTGTTCCGCCGCGCAATCGCCAGTCCAAGCCCAGTCCCTCCGGTTCCCGAACGCGCCTCATCCCCTCGGACAAATGGATCAAAGATGGTTGCCCACAATTCCTGAGGGATACCCACACCGGTATCAGCGACCTCAATAACCACGTGGTTGTCCAGTGGAATTAACTCCACACGCAGCTCGGTTCCCCGTGGATTGTAGGACAAAGCGTTCGTGATCAGGTTCTGAATCACTCTGGACAACAGTTCCGGATCATATCTTGCATAGATCTCTTCATCAGGGACGAGCACATGCAGGCCAAAATGGTTCTGCTCAATCTCCCCATACGTATCCGCCATAATTTCACGTACAAATTCGCCGATTTCCCGCTGCTGAATGTGCATACGGAAGTCAGGTGAATCCACTTTGAGCAATTCCAGCATATTCTGAATCATACGCGCGACCTGGACGGACTTGTTGTAGATATATCCCAGATATCGCTGCTGTCTGTCCTTGTCTTCCCCCGCCCTTCCACCAAAGCCTGAGCGTACCCCTGAATACTCGTGATCGGGGTCTTGAGATCATGTGACAGGTCCACAATCAGTCGCTGTTTGCTCTCTTCCGCATATCGTTTCTCCGCAGATGTATTCTCAATAACGTCCGCCATATAATTGAAGGTTTCACCAATCTGGACAAATTCCCTCTCAGCCGAGATAGACATGCGTGTACTATAATTCCCCTGAATCATCTGGGTAAGACCTAGAGAAAGAATACTCAGCGGTTTTTTGATTCTTCGGGCGACCCAATAACTGTATACAAATATCAGCAGCAAGACCAACCCGATTCCAATCAAAATGTAAAACGATAACGGATGCTTCAAATTGGTAATCAGTTGATTATCGTTAATTCGCACACTGACCAACTCACGCGGAATCTTTAGCAAAACGTACTCAGCAGTTCCATCTGTCGATAGCGGACTAATGGAGTAGTAGTAAGGCTGTTCATTTCGGTTTTCGAGTCCTTCATACAGCTCGGCTTCACTGTATTGAGTGAACGTATCCTGCTTGTCCCCGATATAACGAATGACCCTGCGATCCGCATCCAGCACTTCAATCCATCCTCCGCTATCCTTGAGACGCTGAATCTCTGTATTATTGGCCTCATTGGAACTACCGGACAGCTCTTCGTTCTCCAGTTCGGTCACATACACGTGCGCCTCCACATTCAGATCGGGATCAACCACCTGGTCCGAAATACGGAAATCGACCACATCCAGCGTAATGATAATGTACACGATGGCTACCAGTAGTAATAAAAAGAAGTTGAACAGCAAAAAGTCCAGGGTCAGGGACGTTTGCAATAGTCTCTTTCTCTAGCTTTCCATGGGCGCTTCAATTTTGTATCCCAGTCCCCTTATCGTTTTTAAATATTCCGGTTGCCTGGAGTCACGCTCGATCTTCTCCCGAATGTTACTGATATGTACCATGATCGTGCTGTCCTCGTGCGCGTAATAGTCTCCCCAGACGGCTTCGTATATTTTTTTACGCGTGAAAACACGGCCTGGCTGCTCCAGCAGAAGCTCCACGATTTTGTACTCTGTAGAGGTCAACGTCACAGGCTTCCCGGAGCGAAAAAGGATACATTGAGATCGATCAAGCCTGAGCTCACCGAGTACAAGATTTAACTCTTTGGCAGCAGGCACGTCCGGTGCATCAAATTGATTGACTCTTCTGAGCAAAGCTTCCACTCTGGCGACAATCTCCAAGGGATTAAAAGGTTTGGAGATATAGTCATCGGCACCTAATCCGAGTCCAAGGATTTTGTCATGATCCTGGCTTTTGGCCGACAGGAACAGAACAGGCATATGGTGTGTGGACCTGATTTGTTTGATCAATTGCAGTCCATCCATCACGGGCATCATAATATCCAGTATGACCAGATCGATCTGAGTTGAACGGATACACTGCAGCGCATCTACGCCATTAACGGCTGTCACAATGTTGTAGTCCTTCTCCAGGTACAGCTGAAGCAGCTCCACAATTTCGGGCTCGTCATCTGCAATTAATAGTGTGTATCTCATGCGAATCCTCTCATTCCTATTTCAATAAATTCAGTTCTCATTCGAATTCGTATCCGTACTTCAGTTTCCTTTGGTTCACATGTCTATACGTTACTACTATATACTACGTCTCTTAATTCAATCTAAACCATTTCTAAAGATAACCTAAATAAAAAGCCCGGGCATCAGGCCAGAGCTTTAAATCCAAAGAAAAATAAGCAGCGTTTCTTCAGTTTCATTCATCCCTTGCTATGTAACCATGGTTCAACCCGTGCATATAATCGGTCCTTGTCATACTGCATATACTGACTCGCCCGATTGCGTACCGGGTCGCCGGCATAGAAACGTTCATACAGATCATGTCTGGCTCCCAAAGGACTTCCCGTCAGCTCCCAGGCGAGCTGGAATAGTCGAATTTTCTCCGTTGCCTGCATCGTTACACCGCCAAGATACTTGTTCATCATGGGGCTGATACTATTTTGCAGCTCCAGATTCCCGGAAGGGATCTGAATGAGACCACCGGCGGCGATTGTCTTCAAAATCTCAACAGCGCGTGGATAATAACGGTTCCCCAAATTGCGGGCTGTTTCGATATATTTGAATGATGGGAGCCAGTTCCCATGAACATCCGGCGCAGCTTGTGCCTCGGAGGCAATAATGAGTCCTTCAATCGTGTGCATCTGACTAATCATTTCCCCAAGCTGTTCCTGTACGTTCAGGAAGGCATCCACTCCAATCTCCTTGGCAATGGAAGACGTGATAGCTGTGATGAATTCCAGCTTCGAATGCAGCCGAATAATGCTCTGATGATAAGCCAGACTGGAGGATGCTGCGTTGCAGCGAATCTGCCATACCGCTTCCGGATTGTTATGCAGCAGTACGCGCTCCCATGGTACGAATACGTCGTCAAAAAATAATACAGCATCCATCTCATCATACTGCATACTGAGCGGATGAGCGGTATCTAAGTCTGATGCAGCAAAAGATTCTCTACATACCATATGTAAACCTGGACTGCCTGCTGCAACGATAACCATATGCGCCAGTTCTGGGCGATGTCCGGGAATGCGCTGAATTGGATATGCAATGATATCATCCGCATATGGAGCCGCAGTTGCCACCATCTTGGCGCCCCGGAGGACAACCCCCTCTGTATTGGTACTCATGATTCGGAGCATGGCATCTTCATCTTCCCCTACAGGCAGAGCGCGATTAATCTGCGGGTCACGCTGAACAATGGTCAGGAAGGCATCCTTTCGTTTAGCTTCTTCATAATAGGCAGCGATTTTACCTCCAAATGCCGGGTCGTATACAGCCATGGCGTCACGCGTGGCATACCATCCAGTCAGGCGGGATCGAGCGTAATCCGATAGACGGCTCATGACCCCATAGGTGCGATCAGACCACAATCGAAAGGCTGCCGCCCTGTTGTTGATATCCAGCGAAGTTCGAGGTACACGAAAAGCCTGATGTACATATCCCCCGTCTGCTCATCCCAATAAGCCACTGTTTCTCGCGTATCCGCATCGTCCACCAGATTGAACAAACTTTCAATCGTGTGCAAGGTTCCACGGAAGGCAGGATGCTCCGTAACGCGAATACGTTCTCCATCCAGCCATACATTGCGTTCGTCATTCAACCGTTGCAGATAAGCTTGTCCACGAGACATCGTTATGCTCAATGTAATCCTCCTTCTCAGTAGCCGGAACGATACATATTGTATCTATCGAAATAGTACTTTGCTTTGGAGGAAAAAGTCAACAAACACCGAACCTAAGGTCCGGTGCCTTTTGTAGTAGATTTATATCAGATCAATTTGGCATACATGTTACGTAAATAGCGCCAGCGTACTAGCAGGAAGAACAGAATCTGCATGGATGCAAATACCAAGAAAATACGCAAGGTATAACCCATGACTGAGAAATCTACCAACTGCTGCAATGCAACAAAGGCAACGGAGCTGTGGATAATGGCCAAGACGATTGGCAGGAAAAACATTAACAGCAGCTGTCTGGTTACGATGTTACGAAGCTCAGGGCGACTCAGTCCCATCTTGCCAATCATGCGGTACTGCTCTTCATCCCGTTCCAGATCCGCATACAACCGGAAGTAGGTAAAGCTTGCAGCAAAGGTGAAAAAGACGATGCCAATCAAGCCGCTCAGAATAAGGATGATGCCATTGGTTTGTTTGGAATTAAGCCAATCCAGTACGAGAGCGCTGAGCTCGAAGTAGCCCTGACTACCCGAGTCATTTTGAATGGATTCGATCAGATCAGGCGCAAATTTCCGCGTTCCCATCCAATCGGTCACAACAAATTGAGTTTTTCTATCGAAATAAAAATTTTCATCCGCTTGGATTGCATTCTTAAATTCCTTATTCATTTTATCGTACAGCTCATTGGATACCACATATACGTCCCTTGTAAATTCAGCCGGGATCACGATCTCGGTTTCAGGTGTTGTTAACCGAACCTTTTCATGAGCTTCTCCGACCCACAAATCGAAGTTATTCTGAGAGGAACCCTCTCCTGCCTCTGCACGTAATGCTTTACGACTTGTAAGATTACCTGGAGTCATAAACGAGTCATTGGTATTCTCCAACGTTCGCTCTTTATAACCTAAAGCCTTGGCAAGATGATTATACTCACTGAGTTTGATCATATAGTTGCCCTCGTTATCCGTAAGCGGAATATAACTTCCTTTCTGGTACGGAACTTCATGATCAATGAGTGTCTCTTCGATCTTTCTGATGTGGCGTTCTGCACTAAATGTATTCCATGAATTTTGGTAAGTAAACGCATATGGATTCGTCATGGATGACAAGCCCGGATCAGCGATCGCCAGCATTGTGCCAATGCCCGTAAAGGCGGAAGCCGAGATCACACTTACCATAAAAAACATGACCGCATTATCTTTCATTCGATAGGTAAGTTCGGACAGAAATAGCAAATTCGTTTTGCGGAAAAACAAACGCTTATTGCTTTTGAGCGCCCGAATGGCATATACACTAAGTTGGGTGAATAACAGATACGTGCCTGCAATAACCAAAACAACGCTGCCGACCAGCAAAGGGAAGGAGAATGTGATCCATACAAAGGTAAATACACCCGCATATCCACCCCCAATGAGTATGACGGAGAGTAGTGCTAATAGACGTGAAGCCTTAGGCTCAGGTTTCGGTTTTTCCTCTGATTTTACAAGGTCAATCAATGACCCTTTTCGCATCAGCAGGGATGAGGTCAACGCAATCACAAAAAACAGAATTAAAAATGCTCCGACAGTAAGTGCAATAGCCTTTCCTGGAAAATAGAAACGCAGACTTTCTTCCACAGCCAGCATGGAACCGCAGATCAAAAGGATTAGCTTGGCAAAGATCATTCCTAATCCAACGCCTGTCACAATGGCAGCCAAACCAATACACATGTTTTCCATAAATAACAGTCGGTTCATCTGTTTACGAGTCATGCCAATGATTTGAAATATGCCAAATTCCTTTTTACGCGTCTTTAGAAATGAACCTACGGAATAGAGCAGAAACAGAAACGAAAAGATGAAAATAATGATCTCTGCAATCAAAAACCCCTGATTCGCAAGCATGGTCACTGTATTACTTGAACCTTTTAATCCTTCCTTCAGATCCGGGTGAAACAAAAGCAGTGCATACGTAAAAAAGATCATGACCGAAAACGTACTGCTCAGAAAATGGGCCAGGTAAATTCGTTTGTTGCGAACAACATTATTAATGGCGAACTGGCGAAAATTCATGACCCGAGCCTCCCATCAGGGATAATACGTTGATAATTCGCTGATAGAACGTCGATCGGTTATCTCCATAATGAATTTCGTTGTACAGTCGCCCATCCTTAATAAATACAACCCGGCTGCAATAACTTGCAGCAACAGCGTCATGCGTGACCAGCAGCATGGTGGCCCGATCTTCCTGGTTGCGGCGTTCCAGCATTTCCATTACATCCCGCGCTGCCTTCGAGTCGAGATTTCCTGTTGGCTCATCTGCCAGAACCAGCTTGGGAGAATGAATCAGAGCTCGTGCAATCGCTGTCCGCTGGGCCTGACCGCCGGAAATTTCATACGTACGTTTGTTCAGAAGATCTGCAATACCGAGCTTCTCTGCGAGCCGATCAACACGTTCATTCATCTCTTCAACCGATACTCCGTCGAGCGTGAGCGGCAGGACAATGTTTTCTTTTACGGTGAGTGTATTGAGCAGGTTAAACGACTGGAATACAAATCCCAGCTCTCGGCGTCTGAACAAGGCCAGTTCATCATGATTCAGTTCAAACGGATTTTTTCCTGCAATCTGCAATTCTCCTGAAGTTGGGTGGTCAATAGTTGAAATCATGTTCAGCAACGTTGTTTTGCCGCTGCCTGATGGACCCATAATGCCAACGAATTCGCCCTCCTGAATACTGAGATCAATACCTGACAAGGCTTCGTAGGACACGACTCCTTTATAAATTTTGCTAATCTGTTTTACTGAACATATCTCCATAGGTTGATGGCTCCTTTTCGAATTTGAATTTGAATTTGAATTAAAATAAGTTGGGCTGAACATCATTGCCAATCGATGTCGTTCTCTTACTTTCTGACTTCAGTCTATCGAAGTTTCGACTATTCTCCTATGGATTAACCTTTCATCTTCATGACATTATTGTAAGGTTACGTTATCACTCATGATTAAAAAAGCCCTCTTCTATGTAGAACAGAGAAAGACGCCGATACCTGTTGAGGGGTACCAGACGTCTTCCCGTTTTGATTTGCATCCTGCTAATATAGTTTTCATGTTTCAAATGTAATGGTTACGGTTGTCCCTTCTCCCTGAACCGATGCCAGATCAATTCGATGATTCATCCGTGTCAGTACATCCTTTACAATATACAGTCCCATACCCGTGGATTCTTTAAAATGACGTCCATTCTCTCCCGTGAAGAAAGGCTGGAATACACGGTTAAGATCAGACTTTGGAATGCCCACACCCTGATCCTTCACTTCAAGGATGATGGACCGTGCGGATTCGTAAGCCTGAATGGTGACCTTTTGCCCGTGGCTGCCAGAAGAGTACTTGATGGCATTGGATAACAGCTGTACAAGGACAAACCGAATCCACTTGGCATCCGAGTGGACCATTAACGCAGAGTTAATTTCCATCTCGGGATACACATGGTTACGAATGAAGAAGCGTTTCAGTTCATGAATGGCCTCTTCTGCGGCAGCCTTGAGTGATACCGGCTCCACAATGAAGTCCTGTTCAAATGTCTCCAACCGCGCCACGTACAACACGGTTTCCAAGCCCCGCCTCATCTGGTCTGCTTCCTCTCGGATGCTAATGAACCGTGGATCTTCATCCTCCTGATCCTCAACCGTCAGTTCAATGACGGACAACGGTGTCTTCATCTGATGTACCCATTGGTTCATAAATGTCAGGTATTCCTGCTGCCGCTGTTCCAAACGATGCAGATGGACATGGTAATGACCATACTGCGAATCCAGCAGTTCCGCCAAAGCCTGCGGCAAAGGTGCGGGCTCATTCAGTGGAACAAATTCTTTTAAATCATTCATTCGTTGGGACATCCGGGAATAAAACATGCGATGGGACAGATAACGATAAATGAGATAACCTGCGTAAAGGCATAACCCCAGAGATACCGCATACGTGGCCGTTAACCAATGGTCATAGCCGTCGTACCAGAAGACCGCAACGACAGTGAGCAGCACAACGATAACCCAACAGGTCAATACGATATGTTCTTTGATAAACAACTTCATGAGGGCGACGATGCCTTCCAATTACTGTTGAGTCGATAACCCGAACCTCGTACCGTCTCCAGCGCATCTGTTATTCCCAGCTCAGTCAAACGTTTACGCACTCGGGTCACATTCACGCTAAGTGTATTATCATCCACAAAGGAATCATCCCACAGCTTTTCCAAGATGGTTTCACGGCTAACCAATTTGGGACTGCGCCGCAGCAGCGTCTCCAGCAAAATGGTTTCTTTCTTAGTCAGTTGTATCTTGCGGTCACCCAACTGCATCTCCAACCGTTCCAGATAGACCGTCAGTCCATCCAATTCCACCTTGCGTTCTTCATGACTTGCAGCATAGTCGCCGTACACCCTGCGCAGCTGACTACGAATTTTGGCCATGACAATTTCATGCTCGAACGGCTTCGTAATATAATCGTCCGCACCGTTCTCAAGCGCCATGACCTGATCCATCTTGCCACTCCGGGCCGAGATGAAAATGATCGGACATGTGGAAATGGAACGAATTTGGCGGCACCAATAGAACCCATCGTAACTTGGCAAGTTGATATCCAGCAGCACAACATGAGGCTTCAGTTCTTCAAACTGCCGGACAACCTGTTCAAAATCCTCAACCGTTACAGCTCGGTCTCCATATCGCTCGATATGGGATTTGAGAAGACCCGCAATCTTCGGATCATCTTCAATAATCATTATTGTATACATAAAAAAGGTCTCACCTCTAACCTGTCATAATGGAATATGCGATTCTCTTTCCAAAATCATAACACAGGTGGGTACTATCGGGCATCGACCTGCTTGCGCCAATCCAGAATGTCAGCGTTCAGCTGCTTCAAATCTCCAGACGACTGCTTCTTATCAGACAAGTTATACTTCTGTTTCAACGCCAGAATTCGATAGACACTTTCATCAATGCGAGATTCGGAAATCTTCCCTGACTTCACCGCGCTCTTCAACGTATCAAAAATGGTCTTGGCACTCTCATAACTGTGAGCTACCAGCAGAATATCGCTCCCTGCCTGAACCGTAGCCACGGCGGCATCGTCCAGCTTGTAATTTTTCGCGATTGCGCCCATGCTCAGATCATCTGTGATGACCACACCGTCATACTTGAATTTGCCACGTAGATGTTGACCGATGATGACGTCGGACAAGGAGGCCGGATGGTCGGGATCGAGTTTCGGAAACAGAATATGAGCTACCATAACCGCTTCCACTTGTTCCTTCACCGCAGCTTCAAACGGAATCCATTCGAGTTCGGCAAGTTGCTTTTCTGTTTTGTTCACGACAGGCAGATCCAGATGGGAATCCACGGACGTGTCCCCATGACCGGGAAAATGCTTCACCACAGGAATAATTCCTTCGCTGCGCAGCCCCTTCATCTCGGCTATACCCATTCGCGACACCAGACTGGCTGAGCTTCCAAATGAACGATCCCCAATTACCGGGTTATTCGGATTACTGTTTATATCCAGCACTGGAGCAAAGTCAACGTTAAAGCCAACAAGCTGAATTTGTCTTGCCAACAATTTACCCATCGTTTCAGCCAAATCAGCATCCTTCGTCTTACCCACTTTCCCATTAGAAGGAATGGACTCTACCGTTTCCGGCATACGACTCACTTTGCCACCCTCCTGATCCACACTCATGAAGATCGGAACCGGATTGGAACGATTGGCATCCTTAATGGATTGCACAAACGTTGCTGTCCCCTGAAGGGTTGAGACGTTATTGGCATAGAAAATAATGCCCCCACCTTCTGATCCATGATCATCTGTTTCGCTTGGGCATCCAAAGTGGTCCCTTGAACACCTGCGAGAATCATTTGTCCAACCTTCTCATCCAAAGACAATTGATCGAGCTGCTCTTGTACCGGATCTTTCTCCTCCTGCGGCGGCACTGTATTCTGCTGATCACCCTGATCATTTGCGCCTGCGTTTGAATTCGCATCTGTCTTCGTTCCGGTATTATGGTTACTTTGCTCTGACGAGGAAGGCTTCTGCGACTGCCCACATGCAGATAAAAGCAGGAGTATTCCGAATAGAAGGAACAGCGTTTGAAGCGTGTTTATGTGTTTGTTTTTTGAATTGCGACTATGGATATACAAGGATGTCATCCTCCTTAAGCGTTGTTGTCATTCAGACTGAATATGGTTCAGGCATAACCTTATCATAAGGTGCTTCATTTTCAAAATGGAGACAGCTCGCGCACAAATGATGAAGACGTAGTCTGAATAACACAAAAAAATTCCCCTTTTGAGGTTAAAGTGTGGTATTTCATGGTGTTATTACTTTGGGCGTGTGTGATTGAGGGAGATGAGAAAAGGTGTCAGCGGTGCGAAAAACGGTTTTCTATTGTGAATTTTTCATATGATGAAATTATTATGGAAGGAAGTTGAAAAAGCCGCCCTTCGGCGGCTTCACGTTTGTTTTCAGTTTTTGTTGCCATTGGCGTTTGTTCTTACATTTTTTAAAAGTTCTCTTAATAGAGTGTTTGCAACACTTCTGTTGTAAAGGGTACGATTTCGGACTGGCGTCCTTCGCGAACTTTGTTCGGCCATTCCGGATCGCTCAACAGTACACGCCCCAATGCGATCAAATCAAATTCATTTTTCTCCATTTTCTCGTTCAATTGATCCAGGTGAGCATCGCCAGCCCCCTGGTTTTCATTCCCTCGATCAACGAATTCCGCTTCAAGCCCTACCGATCCAACAGAGATCGCCGGTTTGCCACTTATTTTCTGTGTCCAGCCTGCCAAATTCAGCTCTGAGCCTTCGAATTCCGGCAGCCAGAAACGACGTGTTGAGCAATGGAAAATATCTACTCCTGCAGCCGTCAGAGGTGCAAGGAACTGCTCCAGTTGTTCTGGTGATTCCACCAAACGTGCGTCATAGTTCCCCATTTTCCATTGGGAGAAACGAAGCATGATCGGGAAGTCAGGACCTACAGCAGCGCGACATGCTTCAATAACTTCGACAGCAAAACGCGTGCGCTGCACCAGATCGCCTCCGTACTTATCCGTACGACGGTTGGTGTGTTCCCAGAAGAATTGATCAATCAGATAACCATGAGCTCCGTGAAGCTCAATACCATCGAAACCGATGCGCTGTGCATCGGCTGCTGCCTGTGCATACGCCTGGATAAGACCCTTGATTTCGTCCTCTGTCAGCGGTTCTCTCTCCGGTTCACCTGCCATACTTTGTCCCGATGGACCTACTGGCTCAGCTTCTGCGTTAGGCAGATCGCCTGAACGTCGGGCTGTGCCCACATGCCATAATTGTGGCATAATTTTGCCACCTGCCGCATGGACTGCCTTGACTACATTCGCCCAACCCTCCAGCGATTCTTCGCCATGGAACAGCGGAATGCTTGCGCCACTAATGGATGAAGGGTGGTTAATTCCTGTTCCTTCGGTAATGATCAGCCCTACACCTCCGGCTGCTCTGCGACGATAGTATTCCACGACCTCTGGTCCGGGTACGCCTTCGGGTGAAATCCACGAGTCATGGGCGCCATGACGATCCGGTTGGACAGGGTGAGCTTGTCCGAGGTAAATGGTTTAAACAAAGCTGTCGGTACATTCATTGTGTATTGCTCCTTTACGATCAGATTGGAAGAAAACATGTACACGTTCTAGCACATGCTATTGTATAACTACACAGATGTTTTTCAGGAGTCGATTAAGATATCTCCTTTCTATATTATAGTTTCTGATTTTTATTTTCAAATTTTTACAAATAACATTAACGGCCTTTTTGGCCTTTTGAACACAAAAATAGAGCAAGCTTGATGTAGCTTCTTCTAAGAAGTTCTACCATTTCGGCCTGCCCTACTTTTAACCTAAATTGCCCTCGCTGGAACCAAAAATGTGGATGCAGCATAGTATATAATATCCATAATCTTCCTTACGTTTAATTAGAATTAGCAGGGATATCATTGCGATTAACTCTCAGCAATTTGCCTGATGAAGTGGATAGAACATCGGGGTCCGTGCCTAGCCCAAAGTAGAAATCACCTTCGTGTTCTTCAAAAGACCTGGCGTACGTGTCCTGGTTGAAACGGAGAATTTCATTCCATCTATTCAGATCCGTCGATTGATATACGCGGTTTATATAGAGATTCGCACTTTTGCGTGTGTAGGTAAGCACATAGACTTTACCATCTCGCAGCAGCAGATCAGTAGGAAGGGCCTGGGTATCCGGCAAAATGACGCGCTTTGCCTGATTAATATCAGTCATGATATTCAAGGATTTGGGTAACAGCTGCCCATCATTGAATACCCCTCCGGCAATATAGAGCAGCTTATTTTTGAAATTAATATTTTTCCCGATTTTATTATAGGGGACTGTTCCAGTTTGATAGGGTAGCCCTGGAAGCATTTTGCTGCCATAGATGAGCACGTCTTTCTTTTCAAGCTTCTCATTAATCTCTAATATATTCGTTTTGTCGCCCCAAATATTATTGGCAGGATACATCATGCCGGATGCATATAATTTGCCCTTGATTTCAAACAGCGTATACGCCCTGAAGCCAAATGAATTGATGGTAGCGAATTTTTGCCAGCTTTCACCTTGATTATGAGAGATTAATACGGTAGGTTTCTGCTCGGTACCCAGTGCTGCAAACAGTTTGCCCTGATAGGACGCCAAATCGTACACATGTACACCCAGCGGCAGATTGCGATACTTGGTCCATACATCTCCATCCAATCGGTAGAAGTTCCCCATATCCCACTGCTCGCCATCCGAATCATTTCCGGGAATATACAATTTGTCATTTAGCACTTTGTAAATGTCAATCTGTTCCTCATCCACAAACTTTTTGGTCGAAGGAACGATGCTCGGATTTCTATTCGTAACGGATTGGGTTACAAATTTGGGGGTGGCTGTGTCGTAATAAATGACCGGAATTGGGCCCGCATTGGGTGAAACACCTAAATTACTGCTGTTCCCATGCCCCATATATATTTTTCCTCTGTACAATTGCAAATCCCAGACATTGTTGGCATAAGGCGCTTTCTTAAAAGGCCTTCCAAGCAGCTCGATCTTGGACGTCACATCGGCGGATGTGATAGGCGCCTTGGACACCTTGGCAAGCATCCGCTCGACAGTCGGCTGCTCTGTTACAGTATTATTCTTGGGTTTCGAATTGCCCATAAGCAGCCACCCCATACCTGCAACGAGGGTCAAAATCACAGCTGCCCATTTCGTATTCCTCTGCATGTCCGCTTCCTCCTTCATTTTATGAGATAACACCTTTACACCAAAATGATACAAATTGTATCTTTTCATATTATGTAAAACGAAACCTACTTGCAACAAATTCCGCCCGATCTGTGCAAAAAAAATAGACAATCGCATCCGGAGATGCGTTGTCTATTCGTCATAATTCAAGTGCCTGCCTGCTAATTGAGCATCAGCTCCAGTTGAACTCCAACTGGGTTGCCTATCGCCATTTGCTGACTTCCACTCTATTATATTTTGATGTAATTGGCCTGGAATTTACTCTGCTTTCACCAGAATTTTAACCTGGTTTTTCTCTTTAAGCAGTGCTTCAAATCCATGCTCTACCACTTCGTCCAGGTTAATTCGTTTGGTTACCAGCTTGTCTGCCGGGAAGAAACCTTTAGCCATCAGACTAATGACCGCCGGGAATACATCACGGTAACCGATAATGCCATTGACCGTACGCTCCTTCATGACAATGGAGTTTGGCAGAATCGGTGCTTCCTGTTCAAAAATGCTGACGATCATCAATTCACCACCAATACGTGTTGAATCAATCGCTTGCTGCAGTACCCGTGGAACACCGGTCACTTCATAAGCTACGTTCACACCACCTTGGGTCCGTGCATGAATTTCTTCCACAACATTGTATTGTGCAGGATCAATAACGATAGCGCCAAGTTCTTCCGCTTTGGCTTTACGTTCCTCGGATAATTCCACGACATAAATATCCGATGCACCAGAAGCTTTCAGCGCTTCAATAACCAACAAACCGATAGGACCCGCACCAAAAACAGCCGCAGTGTCGCCGACTTTCAGTTTGCTCTGACGCACAGCATGAAGAGCTACTGCGGAAGGCTCCACCAAAGCTCCTTGCTCGTACGAGATGGAATCCGGAATGGCATGTACCATATTTTCCTCAGCCGTTACATACTCCGAGAAACCTCCGCCTCCCCCAGCAAGGCCCAAGAAACCCATCTGATCGCATAAATTATATTTTCCTTGCTTGCAGGCTTCACAATGACCGCATGCATAGATCGGTTCAACCACAACGCGATCACCTGCCTGAAAACGTGTCACGCCTTCGCCTACTTCAACGACTTGTCCTGAAAACTCATGCCCCATCACAACAGGTGCTTGTTCCCCTGTTAGCGGATGCGGTGCTTGAGCCGGAATGAAGATCGGGCCAGCAGTGTACTCGTGCAAGTCACTGCCACAGATTCCACACCACTCCACTTTTATTTTAACCTTTCCCTGTTCAGGGCGGGGTTCATCAATATTTTCGAGACGCAAATCTTTTACTCCGTGCCAACGCAATGCTTTCATTTGTTTCATCTCCCAGATCATAAGTTTTGATATAATAGGAAACGTTTCCGTAAATCAAATATGTCACATTTTAAATAGACTGTCAAACATAATTTGTCACACTTATGTCTATATTATGAATTTTACGCCGATAATTCTGGGTAAAGCCAGCCTTCAATACACCTGCCACTCCGAGAACAGAACAACCTTCCGAGCGCTATTATCCCCAGATTTTTTGGGATACTTTTTTTCAAAAGGAATAATCAACTCTTTTGGAACAATAAACAACTATCACCTTTCAATCCTATTCACAGGATACTTGTTTGCTCAAATGTTATAATCAAGGTATAGTTTGGTCATTCCATTTGTACATATTTTCAAAATTCGGAATCGTTTCCGATTGAAGTGAGGTTAACTAAACGTGAATAAAGATCAGAAGGTTACGATCAAGGACGTTGCAGAACTTGCAGGTGTAGGCATCGCTACCGTCTCCAGAGCCATCAACAACTCGGAAGGTATCAGCAGCAAAACACGTGAGAAAGTCATGCAGGCCATTGAGGAGCTTGGTTTTGTCCCCAATACCTCTGCTCAGAGTTTAAAAATACGCCAGACGCATCAGATTGCACTGGTTGTACCTGACATACGCAACGCCATTATTCCCGAGATTTCCTGGTCTGTTGAACAAACAGCGAAGCAGCATGGCTATCATGTGGTCCAAATCAATACGGCAGGCAATGCAAGAACGGAACTGGAAACTATTCGTAACATCAAAAAACTGCATGTGGACGGGCTTATTTTCATGCCTTTGGCCTATCCCAAAACATTGCCTGGCCTAATTGATAAAGCTCCCCTTCCCATTTCAATGATTAATTACGGTAAAAAGCTGGAGCCTGGCATGAAAGCAGATATCGTTTCTCTTTCACAACCCGAAGGGAAACTGGTCATGGAACATCTGATTAAAATTGGGCGGACCCGCATCGCCTACGCCGGTGCCCCTAAAGACATTATCGAGGAACGTTATCGGGCTTATGAGAAGGCCGTAGGTCATGTAGATATCTCCCTCGTTTATTTCGGAGAAGATTTTTCATTGTATACGGGAGCCAATGCAGCGGATTATTTTCATGGGCTGACTCACATGCCGGATGCCGTATACGCCATTAATGATATGGTTGCCATCGGATTGGTCAATCGGTTTAAAGAACTGGGCGTTCGTGTGCCCGAAGATATTGCTGTTGTGGGCGTTGACAACAACCAATTTACTACCGTTTCGTCTCCGCAGATCAGTTCAGTCTCGATTATGGGCGAAGAAGTGGCCAGACTTGCAACGGAATTGCTGTTAAAGCGAATTCGAGAGATGAGTATCACCGATTACGAGCATATTCAATTCGAGCCAAGGTTAATTGTGCGCGAGTCCAGTGTTGCCATGATCCGCTCATCTTCACAAGGACCACACGCCTAAGCGTTGTCGTAAAGACACAGATCTATTGGACAACATTCGAATAACACAAAAAGAGGTGTTCTCCAGGAATGAATTTCAGTCCTGAGAAACACCTTTTTTCATCTTCACCCACGCACTTTTAGCTCAGCCCCACCTACGAGCACTCAGTTTTTCGGAAGCAGTTGTCTAATCGGTGTCCCCTTCAGGAACATCTCAATATCTTCTACAGTATGGTTAAAATAAATAGCATAGTTGCCTTGAGTCACGTAACCAATGTGCGGCGTTGCCAAGAGATTAGGCAATGTGCGCAGGATATGATTTACAGGAAGAGGCTCCTGTTCATATACGTCGAGACCCGCCCCAGCAATCCACTCATTCTGTAAAGCCTCGACCATCGCCTCTTGATCCACAATGCCTGCACGGGACGTATTGATTAATAAAGCGGTATTTTTCATCTGTTGGAACTCGGCTCGTCTAATCAGATTACGAGTGCGGTCACTGAGCACCAGGTGAATGGAAACTATATCGCTTTGTTCAAGCAGCTGTTCCTTGGTTTCTGCCCATTGAACTCCCTGTTCTTCTGCTCTTGCCTGTGTCAAATTCTCACTCCAAGCGATTACTTTCATGCCAAAGGCTTGTGCAATCTGTGCCATTCGGCTGCCAATCTTGCCTAATCCGAGCAGTCCCAATGTCTTTCCGTACAAGTCCATGCCCACTGTACTCTGCCAGTTTCGATTCGAACGCAGCGCGTTATTTTCGGTCACCAGCTGTCTGGACAGGCCCAGGATAAGCGCCCATGTCAGTTCCGTGGGTGGATTGGAGCTTCCTTCCGTGCCACAGACGATTACACCGTTTGTTTCCGCAGCCTGGAGGTCAATGGAGGCATTGCGCATGCCGCTTGTAATCAGAAGCTTGAGTTTCGGCAATTGAGTGATCACGGATTCAGGGAAAGGTGTACGTTCACGCATCAACACAATCACTTCAAAATCCCGCAGTTCCTGAACAACCTTCTCTTCTGATCCCAGGTAATGATTAAACGTCTGAACCTCAACCCGATCCAGGATCGGAGTCCAATCCGCTGAAGAAAGGGCAACATTCTGGTAATCATCCAATATGGCACAACGCAACTTCGTCTGCATGGTTGAATCTCCCCCTCATATATGTGCATCATCGAAAAATGTTTGAAAATGTTACCCCGCATATGTAACTCATAATATACATTCCTAAATTAATCTATACCCTATCTGTATTGTATCAACTCAGCCCCCATCTGCCCAATGCCCTCAGACACAAAAAAGCAGGAGTAGGCTCCCGCTCTTGCTAACCGTTCAAAAAAGTTTAAAAAGCAGCGCCGTAATGAGAATCGCAATCGCCACTTGAAACAAAGACCGTAATTTCCAGAACATTTTATCCAGTTTCGATTGATCATTCTCTGTCAGGGAACCCACGATAGCAATAAAAGCAAGTATGCCAATCACAATCAAACTGAACTCAATGATCCCCAGCCCGCCGTATGTCGTTAGCAGCACACCGATAATGTATAAAACGACAAGGTATACCCTATGAAAATAACGTTCCATATGAAACCCCTTCTGTAAAAGAAATTCTTCCCTTATGCCTCAAGCAACGATAACGTAACCTTCATACTCTGCTGCACAAACGAGCGATCCGGCTCCGATTTCATCATAACGGTTAATCCAATCATCGATACAACCAGAGACTTGGAGAGCGCAATTGCGTCAAGATCATCAGACAATTCCCGGTTTCCTGTCCCCGTTCAATCGTCTCTTTGAAAATCGCCGCCAGATACATCTGGTGCTCCCGTGTAAGAACAGCCAATTTGGGATCATGCGGAGCCAGTTCAACCATCGTATTGATGCAAAAACAGCCGTGACGAGGATCTGTTACATCCCCTTCCGCTCCAATATGTTCAAACAATGCACGGAAGGCCTCTTTTACAGAGGATGTATGCTGAAGTCTGGATCTGACCTGAGCGGCATGCAAAGTCGTATACCTGCGAAGTGCCGTTTCAAACAATTCCTTTTTGTCACCAAAAGCCGCATATAGACTGGGGCGCTGAATACCCATGGCCGTTGTCAGATCACTTAAGGATGTCGCTTCAAATCCTTTATCCCAAAATGTCTGCATTGCTGCTTCCAATGCCTTATCCGTATCAAATTCCCGTTGTCTAACCATACTTTCACCCTCTTTGTGTATCGTTCAGTATAAAACCATTCTAAGCTATACTGAATTCCCATGTCAAACCCATCTCAATATACTAAAAAGAATATAGTCTTATCCCTTCAACTCTTGACATCATCTCAAAGCATGAAGTATGTTTATTCCGAATCATAATGTACTGATCAGTATATTTAAATCCAACAGTATTCATTCCGCTCCTAACGTACCACATTCGAAATACGGAAAGGTGAATCATTCATGCAAAATCCATCTTATCTAACGCATCCCTCCAACGAAGGACGTCCGAGCATGTCCCGGCTTGTGGCGCTGTTATTTGCCCTTTGCAGTGGACTGGCAGTAGCCAATATTTATTATGCCCAGCCTTTGCTCGACTCCATTGCTGAGGAGTTCAGTCTCGCTCATTCATCCATTGGGATCGTTATCACCGTAACCCAGGTCTGTTACGCCCTCGGCTTATTATTACTCGTTCCCCTTGGTGATCTATTGAATCGGCGCAAGCTGATCATCATCCAGATGCTTTTATCCGTAATCGCCCTGATTGCGGTCGGCACCTCAGCATCCAGCCAAATTTTATTCATTGGAATGGCGGCTATCGGGCTGCTCGCCGTCATTACTCAAACACTCGTTGCCTTTGCCGCCTCCCTCGCTGCACCGTCTGAACGAGGGCGCATTGTCGGTCTGGTCACTAGCGGGATTGTCATCGGCATATTGCTGGCGCGAACCATTGCAGGTACCTTAAATGATTGGATTGGCTGGAGATCGGTCTATCTCTTCTCTGCCAGCCTGACATTACTGGGGATTATCGCCCTGTTTCTCGTACTCCCCAAACACGAACCGGAGCGAGAAAACTAAGCTACACCCAATTGATCGTTTCTGTCCTGCAATTGTACCGTGAACTGCCTGTTCTTCGAGTTCGCGGCATTCTTGCCATGTTGATTTTCGCAGCCTTCAGCACCTTGTGGACTTCTATGGTTTTACCCCTAAGTGATGCACCATTCTCCTTGTCACATACTGCTATAGGAGCCTTTGGTCTCGCGGGAGCTGCTGGCGCACTGGCTGCTGCACGTGCAGGAAGACTGGCTGATCTGGGACTTGGACAAAAGACGACGGGCGTCGCCCTTGTCATATTGCTTCTATCCTGGCTGCCCATAGGCTATGTTAACCACTCTTTATGGCTGCTTGTAGCCGGAGTAATTATGCTGGACCTTGCCGTGCAGGCCGTGCATGTCACCAACCAGAGCTTGATCTATGAAGTTCGACCTGAGGCGCAGAGCCGCTTAACGGGCGCCTACATGATCTTTTATTCGATAGGCAGTGCTACCGGCTCCATCGCTTCCACTCAAGTGTACGCCTGGGCAGGTTGGACTGGTGTTTGCTGGCTGGGCGCAGGCGTAAGTGCCGCTGCGCTTCTGTTCTGGGTTTTTGATCGTTACATCCATCGGGATACGGGTCACTAAATTAATCCAGCTTATTCCACACCACGATAAACAGAGTGGCTAACGGACCAAATAACAGGGAAATCAGAAACCAGTTACGTCCACTTCTGTTTTTCCCTGAGCAAGTCCGGCATTAATAAGGGCAAGCGTGCCCCAACCCACAACGTATTCGTTATCCATCACCTATCATCTCCTCTTAACAGATCGGCTCTACCTGTGGCTCTCAAGCAACGCCTTAAGTTTCAAATTACGGCTCTCCAGGAAAGCCTGCATGTACCTCTGGAGTACAATACGCTCTGCAACCCATCCCAGAGCACCAAGAGGAGCTTCAAATCTCAGTGTGTCTCTCATACAAGTGGTCTGCTCGCCAAGCTTACTGAAGCTGTGTTCATGTCTCATGCTCTTGAAGGCGCCTTTCTCCATCTGATCCACAAAAAGATGCGGCCGATTGTACTCGGCGATCCGGGAAGTCAGCTTCTGCCTTATCCCGAAATGGCTTGCCTCGAAAGTTACCGTATCGCCTTCGCCAATTTTTCCCGTTATAACACCTGCTATAGCCCGCTCACGGGTATGTTTCCAGACCGTACGGGTATGAATATCAATATCCCTTGCATAGTCAAAGCATCGCTCAATGGGGGCATGTATTGTAATCTCGGTTACCACTTCAATCAAGGACTATCTCTCCTTTTCCTAAAAAGGAAAATTAAGGTCTTTGCAAAGTATACTCCTGGTCCCCACGAAGAACAACGTCAGGGGTAGGATAAAAAAGGGTCCCTGTCATCGTACAGGAGGCCCGTTTTGCGTATGAATTCATTTATTTTCAAACTCAGATAATTAACTCATTAATGGCAAGCGTGCGCTCTTTGGACAGATCACGATATTGTTCCGACTCCACCTTGATCAGTGGTTTGAAAATATCGGATGTATTATTCATGACAATCACGCCCCGTTCGCCGTTGCTCAGAAGCACTTGTTTACCAATAAAATTAGGAAGCAGATGCTGCATCAAGGCCTGAACCGGCTTTTCATTCAATTTGCCAAATCCCATCGCATAGATATCACGCAGGTTGTTGATCAGATTCGGATTGCTGGTTCCGTGACTGCCGGATCTCATCCCGATGTATATGTCGGCGACAGATACGATCTGTGTATATGGGTGAATTTCTTCTTTTTTAAGTTGCATCGGATAACCGGTACCATCCTCCAGTTCATGATGCTGAAGAGCAACCAGCGCAGTGGCTTCA
Source organism: Paenibacillus sp. 1A_MP2 (assembly GCF_052244825.1). Taxonomy (NCBI): domain Bacteria; kingdom Bacillati; phylum Bacillota; class Bacilli; order Caryophanales; family Paenibacillaceae; genus Paenibacillus; species Paenibacillus sp. 1A_MP2. The sequence continues at coordinate 4,403,790 of NZ_JBQQCS010000001.1, forward strand.
TCCGTCATGGAGCTTTTGATAATATCATGCCCATAGATCGTATGACGCTGCAATTCAAGCTGTTCATCTGCGGTTAACGGTTCCATCTTGTTGCGAATCCGGTGGGATACTTTGCACTTGCCAATATCATGAAGATAGCCACCACGACTGATCTGGTAACTCTCTTTTGAGAATAACCAAGCCAGTTGGCCAGGTAAAATGACAACAGTCCAACCTGAATGGAATGCGTGTAGTTATTGACATCATCCCGTTCCAGCATCATCAGGAGATGTACGACATCCTTTTGCTCGTCCAGTCCCTCCACCATCGGTTGAAGTGCATCATCCACCATTGTTGCGTTGAACTTGCCTACAGTCAGCGCTTCGAGAAATGCAGATTGATAGTTATGTACGGTTTGTATAAATTGGGATTTCATTTCTTCTTCAGGCGGTTCTTCCTTGGTGCTTGTGCTTGCTCCAGATGCAAATTTTGCCGCAGCAGCAAAGAATTCCGCTTCCGTGATCTCTTCCTCGCGTGGTTCAATATCCACATAGTCCACGCGGTGCTGCATCAGCAAGGTGATATCTTCACTTTTGATCACAGTACCCTGACCCAGAACGTGTAATCCCGCTTCGCTGAAAGTATCCGCAGTCAGACGGTCTCCATCTTGCAGGTTCATAATATGGATTCTCAAATCGGTATTCCCCCTGAACAATCATTTATAGTCAACAGTACCCGTTAGATCAGGTCCTATAAATCCCTATACTACTTTATATCGATATAATCTTTCTTTTTCTCCATAGTCCAAACGACCTTAATCACAAAAGGAAATACGAACGTATAAGACTTTATTCTCACTCCCATTTTCAAAAAAGTCCCGGTTTGAATCCGTATTTAGATAACTGGTATCTTGTTTTACACAAATATAACCAAAAAGCCCAAAAAAATCTTTGGGCCTTTATTGAATTTCACTATATTTTGATCGAACTCAGACTCGCTCCCTGTACAAAAAAGCGTTCAATACTCTTCTCAACAGATGGGTCCGGAATTAACGGTGGCGCCTGATGCGGCTTCACTCTGGCATCGATAATGATCTGGTCGCAGCCCCAATGTTTATAGTTGTAGCCGCTGTTCACACCGTACATATCATGAGACGGGTTACTGCGGGTAAATGTCGCCCACAAGAAATTCCTGAGATTTACACTCAGGAAAGAGCTATCGTCACATAATACGATCATCGGACAGGAAGACAAATCTTCTTTTTCCTTCAGCATGTCTGTTAATGCCTTCATTTCCTGTTCTGTATCCGCATAACTGGTGAACGGCGTACCCTGAATAGCAACAATTCCTGGCATCACGAGCTGTGGATTGTTATAACCTCGAATATCTTTCAATGTCTCCGGTACTTCCCGGCACAGCTCCCGGATCTTGTCCCCGTAGGCTGCAAATACAACCTTACTGCCGCTGTTCAATCCGGTTCCCGAGTAATCCAGCGTATCAATCGTTGTATTGGTATGGAAATGAATGTCCCGCTGCAGATCCATTCGTTCGAGGATATACGTCAGGAATTCCACTTCCCGATGTGTATCCAGCGGTTGCTGATCCTCTGCTGTGATAAACAAATACTTCGCCAGACTGAGTTGGCCTGTACCCAGGATACGACTCGCAATCGTCAGCAGCTCTGTTGGCTGTTTTACCGTCTGATACGGCGTATAACGTTCACTGCCAATTGCGAACAGAAGCGGATGAACCCCTGCTGCATCGACTGCATGGACTTCTTTTACCCCGGAATCTCCTGTTTAATGGCATCACCCGTAATTTCGTGAATCAAATCCCCAAATGCGGTATCCTCTTGCGGAGGCCGACCCACCACGGTAAAGGGCCAGATCGCGTTCGGCTTGGCGTACACTTTATGCACTCTCATTAACGGGAATGGATGCGTCAGACTGTAATATCCCAGATGATCGCCAAACGGTCCTTCAGGCTTCGTCTCGTCCGGGTAAATATCACCCGTGATGACAAAATCGGCGTCATTGCTGATGCAATATCCATCCTTATAGCTGTAACGGAAGCGACGCCCGGCAAGTAGGCCAGCGAAAGTCATCTCACTGAGTCCTTCAGGCAAAGGCATCACTGCAGAGAGCGTATGTGCCGGAGGGCCTCCGATGAAAATGCTCACTTTCAGGGGTTCTCCCTTTTTGACTGCTTTGGCCTGATGAATTCCGATTCCGCGATGGATCTGGTAGTGAAGTCCAATTTCCTTGTTCAGTTCATAATCATTTCCACTTAGCTGTACACGGTACATGCCCAGATTGGAGTTCATGATGCCTGGCTTGTCCGGGTCCTCGGAATAGACCTGAGGCAGCGTAACGAATGCTCCGCCATCCATGGGCCAATGCTTGATTAATGGCAGATCCGAAATCTGAATCTCCTGTGCGGTTACGGGCAGACTGATCGACTTTTGCTTGGGCAGAGCCTGCCAGGCGGCAAGTCCTGTGCTGATATGCTGAAATGGCGTTTTGAGTGCCTTCATTGGATCGTCCCGGACAGCCATGACACGTTGTACGCCTTCAAGCGTTCCACGGAACATGAATTTGCTTCGCTCCAGCGTACCGAACAGGTTCGAAACGGCCTGGAACTTCGAGCCTTTCACATTTTCGAAAAGCAATGCTGGGCCTTTCGCCTCATGTACTTTCATATGTAATGCTGCCATCTCCAAATGAGGGTCCACTTCTTCCTTCACTCGAATCAAATGTCCATGCTGCTCCAGATCGTTAATGCAATCTTCCATATTGCGATATTTCATTGGATGGCTCCATTCTTTGTATAATCAATGATTATGTTCATATATTCACATAGGTGTGAAGTAGCGGGTTGAATATAACGTAGAATCTACCTTGTCTACTTTTCACCTAAAAAAAATGATTGATGCTAGCGTCTCTTCTATATTATCAAATGATCTGCCGCTTAACAAAACAATATATACAATTTGTCACGAAGCACTCACCAAAAAGCAATATTTAGGCAACCCGAGTCCAATATTCATAAGGACCACAATTGCTTCAATATTGCTAATTGACTTGCTTATGGTGTAGTCGAAGGTCTGGGGATCGTAACCGTAAACTGCGTTCCTTCTCCAACCCTGCTCTCCACATCTATTGTACAATCATGCAATTTCAAAATTTTAATTACGATGGAAAGCCCTAATCCATTCCCTCTTAGAGCGCTGCTCCGTGCTTTGTCCACCATATAAAATCGATCGAAAATATATGGAATGGCTTCCTCCGGTATTCCTTGTCCTGAATCTCTAATCGTTACCTTCACGAATGAAGTAGACTTCTCGATTTCAACATGGATGTACCCATCAGGACCCGTATATTTTATAGCATTATTCATTAGATTCTGCCAGACCTGCTCAAACAGATCTTTATCCACCGTGATTTCACAAGGCAATAGATCCAATTCAATCTTGATATTTTTGCGCGCCCACTGAGGTTCCGCTAATACAATCGTTCTTCTTAATTGTTCATCTAATTGGAATGTGGTGAGATTAAACGGATGGTGCTCCGAATCAAGTGAGGCTAACCGGAGTAAATTATCACTAAGCCTGGACAGGCGTAATGTTTCCTCATAGATGATATCCAGATGCTCTTTCTGCTCTTCCAGCGGAATGACACCATCTTGCAGCGCTCTTGTAAATCCTCTTATCGATGTAAGTGGCGACTGCATTTCATGAGAGACGTTACTGACAAAATCATCCCGAACCGAGTCTATTTTCTGCAGCTCACTAGCCATGTGATTAAAGCTCTCCATCAGCTCACCAAACTCATCTTGATTATGATGTTTCAACCGTACAGTTAGATCGCCTGATGCCATTTTCTTGGCCGCAGCCGTTAGTTTTTTGATAGGTCTCACCACGTACCCTGACATAAACATGATTAATAAGCTTCCTATAACCAGGACAGTTAATAGAGATATAATTAGTGTGCGTTTTACATTATGAAAAATCGATGAAAAATTAATGGTGATGAGGAGCGCATCTTTCTCATCATTCAGCCTGGGAACACCAACGAACGCTGTTTCATCTTTATTGGAAAGAATAAACGCTTCCGTGGTATTTTCGTCGAATAATTCATGAACTTTATCATCCGAAAAGGAAGCAAGCACTTCACTTTGTTCATTCACAGCATTTATGTTCAAACCGTATCGCGAAAAAATATTCAAACCGTTTTTCACCTTTTCCGGATCATCGATCAGGTTTATCATCGCAGCGATATCTTCAGCAATGGTAACCAGGGTATGATTCGGTGTCTTTTCCTGAGGTCTCATGTTTAGTATGAAGGAGAGAATCAAACTGATGATCACAATACCAATAAAGGTAGCTACGATTCGTAGGCGCAGGCTTTTACTCACTATTTTCATACAAGCTCCAGACGATATCCCAGTCCTCTGATCGTCGAAATAATCAGTTCCGGTATAGGTTCCAGTCGTTCTCTTAACCTTTTAATATGCACATCAACGGTACGCTCATCACCTTCATAATCGAGTCCCCATATATCTTCTATAAGCTGTGTGCGTGTGAATATTTGCCCTGGCAGACTCGCCAAAGCAAACAACAATTCACATTCCTTCTTTTTCAATTCAACCGTTTGCGCTCCTGCAGCGACAGTCAAATTGCTTAGATCAATCGTTACACCGCCTATATGAATCACATTCGAGGATACCTTGTTGTATCTCTTCATTAAAGATTTCACACGCAAGATTAATTCTACAGGATCAAAAGGTTTTACTAAATAATCGTCTGACCCTGCATTAAATCCTTTGACTTTATCCTTGGATTCTCCTTTGGCCGTCACCATCAGAATGGGAATATCCATATAAGATCGAATATCTTCGGTCAGCTCAATACCATCAACACGTGGCATCATCACATCGACAATCACCAAATCAATTTTCGTATGAGATAAGATGTTCAGTGCTTCTTGACCGTCCGGCGCTTCCACTACGGAAAACTGATTCGTTTCAAGGTATATACGAATTAATTTGCGGATATGGGAATCATCATCAACCACAAGAATCGTGTTCATTCATCTATTATCCTTTCAATAATCTTATTTATTCATATCGTAAGGACTCCATTGGATCCAGCTTGGCAGCTTTGGATGAAGGCATCAAACCCGCAATGATACTGATTAATGTACTTACAGCGATGCCAAACACGATATAATATCCAGATAAATTAATCAATTTTGCCCCAAAAGCATTGTCCAGGAAGATGTTTAGCACATAGCTGATGATCGCTGCAAGGATAACGGCAATAATACCACTGAATATACCTAATAAGGCAGATTCGGAAAAGAATATTCGCTTAATATCCTTTTTCCTTGCTCCAATTGCTCGAAGAATTCCGATTTCCTTCGTCCGTTCCACTACACTAATGTACAGCACCACCAATATCATAATCCCTGATACGATTAATGAAATCCCGGCAATGCCAGCCAGAACAATTGTAGCCATGCTTACATAGGTCGTGATACGCTCCATGATTTTCGCCGTTTGGGAGCCTGAGAAACCTGCATCCACAGCTGCGGCATTAATATCATTCACATATTTCATATCGGTTGCATAAGCATTAACTTGAATCGGGCCAATGGTCATTCCATTATCAGTGTACATCTGTTCCAGCGTCTGTGAAGGAAGATACCCTGGAGTCTGCTGCATCGGTGTTTGTTGACCCGCCGCTTCATAGATACCGGAGATCGTAACTTCTTTTTCTAAAATGATCGGTTTGTGGGTAGCATCCATTTCATTAATATACAGATGGATGGATTTGCCTATCATAGAATCAGGTTGATCATTTCCACTTAATTTATTCGCCGTTTTTAATGGTAACAGGATTTGATTGCCTTCTGGAAAAGTTCCTGCCGTAATCGTTTCTTTATCAAAAGCATCTGTAAGGGTCGTTAACTGAGTGAGTCCCTCCGACTGTTCTTCATACACCAGAGTCGATTTTCCATCCACGGAGGTAATCGTCTCCACATGATCCACATTCGGAAGATTACGAATGGTTTCGATATCAGCATCTGTAAATGCCTGTCCTGTTGCCATCAGAGCTTCCGGGCCGCGCAGGTCGCTTGCTTCTTCACTCGGTTTAGTGATGTCCACGAGTAATGGGTCCATGCTTGCATTAATTTCGTTATTCATATAACTCGTAATTCCATTTCCCAAGGATAACATCAGGAGTACGCTTAAAATACCTATCGATCCACCCAATGCTACCAGTACATTACGCTTGCCGTTGAGTTTCATATTTTGGAGAGCCATTTTGAAAGAAGCGAATAAGCCCAGGTTTCTGGAAGTCCCATTACTACCCTCATAGGTCGTCAAGGAACGATCTTTTAAATGAATATCATCCTTAATCCGTCCCTCCTCTACCTTCACAATACGTGTACCGGAATCAGCTACTTTCTGCGAGTGAGTTACGGCAATTACCAGCATCCCTTTTTGCGCAATACTGTCCAGTAAAGCCAGGATTTGATCTCCATTTTCCTTATCCAGCGCTCCTGTTGGCTCATCGGCCAAAATAATGTCTGGATTGTTTGATAATGCGCGCGCAATGGATACCCTTTGTTTCTGACCACCCGACAGCTGATTAGGGCGTTTATTCAAATGATTTTTCAGTCCAACCTCGGTCAAAATATCTATAGCGCGCTTATACCGTTCCTTCTCACTTGTATCCGTCATTTGCATAGCGATCGTAACATTTTCCAGTACAGACAGATGCGGGATCAGATTGAAATTTTGAAACACAAATCCGATATTATTCTTCCGATAATCATCCATTTCCTTCTCAGTCATGGCACTTAGGTTCTTTCCACGAACGAGAATATCCCCTTCAAAATCGGAGTCCATTCCACCAATAATATTCATAAGGGTCGACTTTCCGCAACCCGATTCACCAAGGATCGAGACGAATTCTCCTGTCTCAAAGCTCAAATTCACATCATGGAGCACGGGAACCTTTTCTTTACCATACAACGTATATGATTTCTTTACATGTTTAACTTCTAATATGCTCATCCTGATCTCTTCCTCTCCAAGTCATACACTCTATCTATTGGTTTGATTTACTTTTCACATTCTAACAAATTTGTGTGAACTGATAATGAACTGGCTACCCTCGTCTGCCTGCAAAAATACACCTTTAGCTGCTTGAAGTGACTTATTTCAAGTAATTGAAGGTGTCAAAATCAATATGTAAGCATAGCAAACTGAGCCCTATTTATATGGACTCAGTTTGTTTGTTTAGCTCAAATTAATTCAGATCCGTCCGGTTCTCACTATATCCCTTCAACAATACGCTTGGCCCGGACCTCTACCTGACGGAAAAGCTCCTCCTCATCAATCGTCACCAGCTGCCTTCCCCTCATCAGTACACGACCATTCACAATGGTGGTATCTACATCGGCACCATTTGCGCTGTATGCAAGCAATGATTCCAACTCGTGAGCAGGCTGCAAATGCGGTTTCATCAGATCAATCAAAATGAGGTCCGCCTTATGTCCAACTTCCAGGACCCCTACATCGTGCTGAATATTTAGGAGCTCTGCACTTCCGCGGGTAGCCATTTGGAGGATTGTTTTTGCCGGCAACCGGGCGGGATCACCATGATCCAGCTTCTGCAGCCAGGTCGCAGCCTTGATCTCTTCGAACATATCGACGGTTGTCGCACTTCCCGCTCCATCGGTTCCAAGACCCACATTAATTCCCTGTGCAATCATCTCGGTAATCGGAGCGATTCCGCAGCCCAGCTTCAGATTGCTGACCGGATTGTGCGCTACGCCGCCACGCATGCCTTTCAGTCTGCCAATATCTCTACGATTCAGGTGTACACCATGGGCGAGCAATACATGTGCACGTTCGAACATGCCCGCCTCTTGCAAATACTCCGTAGGTGTCATGCCATAGTGCTCACGAATTTTTACAACTTCTTCTTTGGTCTCAGCCAGATGAATGTGGATGGGTACGTTTTCTTGCTCCGCCATTTCAATTACTTCCCTTAAAGGCTCTACTGGGCAAGTATAGGGAGAATGCGGTCCATACATCGTAGTAATTCGGCCCTCTGCCTTGCCAGACCAACGTTGAACCAAATCCACCGCTTCTTGTAATCTGCGTCCTCCATCATCCTCCATGAACACCATTCCACGTGTGAGTGATGCCCGAATACCTGTTTCCTTTACCGCTTCTGCGATTTCATTCATATGAATGTACATATCGGCGTAAGCTGTGGTTCCTGAACGGATCATCTCGGCGATGGATAATTGTGCCCCCCAGTATATATCTTCAGGAGTCATCCGCGCTTCAGCGGGCAGCATTTTACGGTCAAGCCAGTCCATGAGCTTCAGATCATCCGAAAATCCTCGTAACAGACTCATTGGAGTATGCTGGTGAGCATTGATCAGGCCGGGCATTGCCAATTTGTGTTTTCCGTCTAGGATATCATCACCCGGTTGAGCCTGAATGTGGGGGGCAATCTCCGCGATGCGGTCGCCTACAATGCGAATATCCCCGTGAAGGGGGAATCGGCGTCTTTCATGGTTAAGATTGTGGCTTGCTGGATTAACATACTCATTCGTTTCACAACTCCTCTAGGTTTGGATGGCCATACTTCCAAATTCGAGGATAAGCCTTCACGTAACGGGAAGGTCAAGGTCAAGATTAAGTTAATTTTTGAGTTGTCATTGTTCTGAATGTTTGGATAAAAGGCTTGGGATCAATATTAACCATGTAAGGATAGACTCCCGTGCTTGTATGGAGATAGAAAAAGCCACCTTCATTGCCGATTCTCCGAAAAGACATGTCGAACACTTCCGTGATATGAAACTCGCGGTATTTCGTTACAATCTTGTCTGAATACAGTATCATGGACCGATCACTCTGCAGTACTTCCTGTGCGAGACCCGTCACTTCTCTCTGTATTTTGTAATAAGGTAATACAGCAATACAGTTCATGATCTCCCTCCGTTCTAGCCATAATTATTTGTTCCATCATAGCAGATCAGAGCGTCTGAGCAAAAAAAATGACCCAACAACATATATGATTTAGCTGATTTTCGTTGTTACTTTCAATGGAAAAGGAAGTGCATCCTGAATGTTCTGCAAAGAAAAGCACTGTTCAATGTGGAAAACACCATGCGGCAGTTCCGTCCGATACATTCGATCTGCTACTGCCGCAGCAACAGCTGCTGTCGCATCTGCTTCACGCTCGCCAACCAGCAGCTGTTCGACATGGATCGGCTTGCCCTTTGTCCAACCTACTGCATCTACCTTGACTGCAAACATCGGCTCCCCTCCGGGAATAACGCCAAATACCTTGACGGTACCATTTCGAAAGGAAGGAATACGCAGCAGTGTGAACAGTCCCATACGTTTCGAGATCGCCATGGATCTGGTTATCCAACGGGAATCAAGACATAACCTGGTGGACACGGTGGGAATACGAAGTGTACGAGCAACAACATGCTGATCCGAAAAGTTAAACCGATATGCTTTCCTGCGACCCAGGTCTGCGCCAAAATCAATCCATTTACCATCGTGAAAACTTTGGACTTCGGCTGGTTTACCCTTTTTCATGACCTGATAGGTAGCATTCATCTGATCCACAGTCCACTCTACAGCGGCTTTCCCGTGTTTCTCACCCAGGCCCAGCATAACGGTAATGTCTGCTTCGTCCACTTGTTCCATATGAGCTCCCGCTTCACGCACAAGCAGATTGGTCACACCAGGCGACAGTCCCACACTGAGCATGGCTGTAGCTTTGAAACGCTGCATTTTGGAATGCAATTGTTCGACCTGACCCAGGAAATCATAATTGGCCGAAATATCGATATAATCTGTCCCTGCTTTCGCACAAGCCTCAACAAATCGGGTATCCGTCTGGTCCACACACATGACCACCAACTTGACGGATTGAAGCAGAACAGGATCAATCGCTTTTCGTACATCCAATTGGAGCGGCTGAACTATACCACCTGTAGATCGGCTGAATTCTTCAGCCCGGTTCATCCGCGTACCTGCCGCCCATACCTTACCTGGAAACGAGTGTGCCAGTTGCGTACATATCATTTGCCCCACTTGACCATATCCACCAACAACCCAAATCTGGTCTTTCACAGACTCCACTTTAGCTTCGTTTCGCATAATATCCCTCCACCCAGAATGCTCCGAAATAACGTGTAATGTAGGAGAATCCGCATTCTGCCAAAAGCTCTATCATCTGTTCAGATGAGATGGGGTCCGACTCTCGGCCAAGGGAAGCTGCAAACCGCTCCCATTCTTCAGGCTGGACACCATTACTTAACATGTGATCCTGCCAGGCTTGCATCATGGTTGAATATACAGGCGAACGAAGATCGGCATTCACTGCTGCAATAATGAGTGGTGCTCCAGGTTTGAGTCTAGCTGCAAGGTTGGACAGGAATCTTCTTTTGGACTCCATCCCCTGAATAAAATGCAGCATTAGCATGCTTGTCGCCCCATCGTATATACCTTCTTCCGGCAGCGTTTCAAGTGTCTTGCATTTAAGCTGCACTCTGCCGATGATAGCGGCTTCTTGGACTCTTCTTTCTGCTAACTGAAGCATCTGCTGGGAAGGATCTACTCCAGTAAACGTCCATCCCGCATGGCGAGTTCCAAGCAGAGCCAACTCCTTGCCTCCCCCTGCTCCAACAATCAGTATTTCAGCTTCGTTGTTACCTGTGATAGAAGCGGCAAGTAGTCGCTCCATCAGATCATGCATATGAGAATAACCCGGAATTTTCAGGACTATCGATTGTTCGTAACGGTTTTCATCCGCCGTATCCCAGCTCATAGGTAGTTGATTGTGGTTCATCGATACTACACTCCTCATCAATTCAAGTTAGACTTGACTCTTCGTTTGTCTAATTTCATTATAGAAGGATACGCAGAGCGAACAATCCCAGAACAATGGGATATCTGCATGGGGAGAGGAGAAAGCTATATGACATCACGTATGGAACGAAACCAGCGACTCATTACTTCTCTCGAAAAAGGAACATGGACCTCGCGCACCTACCGGGAAGCTGTACTGAAACAAATCCAGAACAGCGTTGCCTATGATGCGTATTGCTTCACAACGGTTGATCCACAGACCCTTCTCTCCACGGGTGCCGTGACAGAAGATGGTATTGAGGCCATTCACGATCGGCTGTTCGTTAATGAATACATGGAAGAAGACATACATAAGTATGCTGATTTGATTCGCAGCGGTGAGCATACAGCGACCCTTCATGCATCGCTTAGCAAAAAAACTGTACCAAGCGCTCGCTATGATAACATTCTTCAACCAGCAGGTTTCGGCGATGAACTTCGGGCCGTACTGGTAAGTGGTGGCGCTTGTTGGGGGTATCTGACCCTGTATCGCAAGACTGGACAACTGGTATTCACAGAAGAGGAGCGACTAATCATCCAGGCATGGACTCCCTCTATTGCATTGATGTTACGATCCACAAGTCTGACTCTTATGGACGAGATCAAGAGCGGAAGTCCCGTGGAACCAGGTATTATGATTACATCGGGCGCTTTCGAGCTCTTATCCGTGAACGCTCCCGCTCAATATTGGTTATCACAATTACGTTTGTTGGAGCATGTGGGGCCAGATATATTGCCACGCCCCGTCCGTGCCGTCAGTTCCCACCTCCAGCGTCAGACTCGTACAGATCCCGATTCGATGGTTGCGCAAGTTCCTCTGCATCATTCTCCTTCCAAAGTCTGCATTCAACTCCTGGATGGTCGCTACCTGGTACTTCATGCCAGCCGCATGCAACAGTATTCAGGTCCGGATCAGATTGCGATTAGGCTTGAGCAGGCCATGCCGCAGGATTTGCTGCCTTTGCTTGCCGAGAGTCATGGGTTATCCGTTCGTGAACGGGAGCTGTTGGGTTATGTGCTGCGCAGTTACTCTTCCAAGGAAATTGCTGAAGCGATGCATATTTCCGCTTACACGGTACAGGATCATTTAAAATCCATTTTTGCCAAAACAGATGTATTCTCCCGCCGTGAACTGATCTGGTATTTTGTATCCCGTTTCCAGTTATCCGATGAACCTGCGATTTAAGTGCTGATTATGACGTGAAAAAAGATGCCTTGTCCGATTGGACAAGGCATCTTTGCTCGAAAGGATGGTGAAGGAAATATCAGCTATATCAACACATACGTTAATTCATGTGAACCTACAATACCGTTCTCACCAATGAACAATTAAGACTTGGCCGGTTTGGCAGGCTTCTTGGCAGGTTTAATGTTCTTCACCTGTACAGTAACAGGCTCCTGCGGGTGTTCAACCGGGTACAATTTGCGGAACAATAACGTCTGCAAGACCAGGAATGAACCGCCAATCGTCCAGTACAGCGGCATCGCTGCCGGAGCCGAAAGAGAGAAAAAGGCCATCATTAATGGAGAGATATATCCCATAATTGCGAACTGTTTTCGCTGCTCAGGCGCCATATTGGCTTGCGAAACCTTGGCTTGAATCAGGTAAATTACCGCAACCACAACGGCAAGCACGTAGTCAGGCGCTCCCAATTTGAACCACAGAAATGAGTGGGATGACAGCTCCGGCGTAAGCCGGATAGCTGTGTAGATACCTGACAGAATCGGCAACTGAATCAGCAGTGGCAAGCATCCGATATTCAACGGATTGAACTTGTGCTTCTTGTACAGCTCCATCGTTTCCTGTGAAAGCTTTTGCTTATCGGCCGGGTCATTTTTGCCCTCATACTTTTTCTTGAGCGCATCCATCTCCGGCTTCATAGCATTCATAATCACTCGGGTACCTTGCTGAGATTTGGCTTGCCGCATCATCAATGGCAACAACGCAAGACGGATAACGAGGGTAATCACTATAATAGCTACCCCATAACTTCCATTAAATATCGTTGCAATGTGCTGAATGAGATACGACAACGGAAATACAACATAATGGTTAAAGATTCCCGGTGTTGATGAATTAATCTCTGAGACGTTGTTACTGCATCCAGCCAATAGCATAACTGCAAATAGAATTGCAATCAGCCCATAGATCCGTCCCTTGCCAGATGTAAAAGTGAACCCCTTGCTTGTCTTATGTTCCATATATATCCTCCTCGTTGATTTGTAGAAAATGGATTCAACGAGGATTTGCAATCTGGTTCATCTTCATCCGGTGATTCTCGCCGTCTGACGATTCGACTTAAAGCTTCAGGTCTGTGCTGTCCGTCCAAGGACAAGGCTGGCAAGCCAGGCTCCAGGCCGCCTCCGGCTCCGCCTTCCATCCAGAACTCGGTCACACCACAGTGAAGATGGGCAATATAGGCATAGCTTACTGTGAAAATGAGTCCAATTGTAAATATATAGGGTATCAATTCATGAAGTTCAAACAAGGGATTCACCCCCTTTATAGGTTAGTTTTTATAGTATAACACTTACATATTGATTTTGCATAAATTCATTGTTGGAAACGATAATTGCATGAATTCACTCTGTTCTCAACGGTGTTAATTCTCTTGAGGCCCGATATCTTGCCAGATTAAAGGATGTCCATGAATGGTTTACCTTTTCCGTCTGTACATACGCATAGCGCTCCAGCATAGCATCTTTTAATTCTGGATACTCTTCCTCGGCAAATTCACGCAGTAGCGGAACTGCATCTGAAGATAAATTTGCCAAATAGGATGCGTCAATATGGCCTGTCTGATGATACCGTTCAATATTAAGCGATGCAATTCGATGATCCATGCCCACATAGTTGATAGCTACATAGGCTGTAAGGGACAGTACGATATACCATCGGATCAACGGTATAGACGTATAACGGATTCGAAGGGCTGCAATAAGAAGCAGCAGTGCCAGAAAAATCATGAATGCATGCACGAGAAACCGAATGTAGGTATATCCATAAGCCTCTTCATACAGGTTGAGGCGTATAAACGCCGAATACAGCATGATTGCGGAACAACCGACCAGGACAAAGAGCAATACCTGATGTACAACAGAACCTACTTTGCTGCTTGAACGTGTGAACTGCAGGGCAATAATCAGAATAAAAAAGTTAATACCTGTAACGAGAACCAGCTCCGCAAATCCACTTCTTGCATACTCCGCATAGGATAAGTCTGATGGAAGCCGTCCCTCACCCGCTCCAAAAAGGTAAGAAAATTGTACAAGTACAAACAGTACGTACACACAGTTGATGACCAGCAGCATCGTGCCTACAATGACGGGATCCAATCTCAAAGGTTCTCGATGAGCTTGAGTAGGAATTGCCTCAGGTAAGATCTCATTCGCTACCTGACCCTCCATTATCGGGTTTACGGAAGGGTCTCCTTGCTTTTCGATTACTGAAGCAGCCACAAAAGCTTTTCCATTTTTCAAATGTGCATTCTCTCTCTTCTCTGCTTCATATTGCAACGGCTGTACAAATCCCCATACGTACCCGAACAATAAAACACCCGCGATGAGAATCCAGATCACTCTGGGAAGTCCTGGAGTAAGTGTGAGTTGGTTCAACCACTCCGGAAAACCGGATAAATACTCATTAAAAATTCCATCTGCTGAGGAGAGCAGTGCTACGACCACGATGAGGATGGGAACGGATGCTATAAGGCCAATGAACACTTTGAAAGCAACCGTTTTCTGTGCTTTACCCCACCCACGTCCCCCTGTTTTCGCAGTGATTCTTGCGACGGTTCCCCAGTGACGGATGGATTGTGGCAGCAAATGGTCTATAGCGGTACCGATTAAACCCATGTCCCACCATTGTCTCTGTTTTCTGCCGACAAGATAAGTCATATGTAAGATAATAAGCCCCGGTACGACCAGAAAATTAAGTATGCGCAGCGGTTCATTGTCGTATAACAGAAACGTTAGCGCCAGCATCAACACCACTCCAGCCATAAAAGCATCAATCATTGTTAATGGCCGCACGCGGTCCCTGGTAAACAAGACCATAAAGCCATAAAAGAGGATAACAAAGATGGGATAGGAAACACCAACCTCCTTGCCATAGAACAAATACTGATGAATGATAGCCAACATGAATGAGGAAAGTAGCGTAATTACAGGGCGGTTGGGTGAAGTCATTATTTTATCAATCATGGGAAAAACCTCCATTAAACTTTCTAGGCTTCATTTTAGATGATAAAATAAGAATATAAATAGAAACTAAAGTGGATAAAACTTCTTATTTTAATATATTGCATCAGATATAACCTCCAGGAGGGACCAAAACTTTGAAATTACATCAGCAATATTTGCTGCTCCATAGCCGGTTTGGTCAACTACGAGAACATGAAGTCACGCTCTCTGACCTCGCGGAACTGCTCGATTGTACACACCGTAACACGTTAACGATCGTCAAAAAAATGGTTGCCCATGAATGGATTCGGTGGTTGTCCCAACGTGGACGTGGACGGCGTTCTATGTTGACCCTGCTGGTTCCAGCTGATCTAATTGCGGCAGAATACATGATGCAGGCCATGAATCGCCGCGAGTTACAGCAAGCCGCCGAACAGGTTGGTGCTTTCTCCAGTTCCACGACAATGCAGGATCACCTGAATCAGTGGTTGCTTGGTTATTCTGGACACCATACAGAATCTGGTACTCATAATGAGCGAATTGATACGTTAAGGTTACCGATCCGCCAACAGCTGCACGCGCTTGATCCCCTTTATATCAATTTGCTGGCCGAATCTTTTGTCACCAGTCATGTGTTCGATGGGCTGGTTCAGCGTAATGAACATGGAGAGATTGTTCCTTGTCTGTCTCATACCTGGGATATCAGTCCAGATCGGAAGACATGGTTCTTTTATTTGCGAAAAGGGATTACGTTTCACAATGGACGCCTGCTGACAGCCGCAGATGTGGTGTATACATTTGAACGACTGCAATCCACAGAACGACGGACATTATACCGCGATGTGAGCAAACAAATTCTAACGATTGAAGCAGTAGATCCCTTGACCGTATGTTTCAAGCTCAGAGCCCCACACGAATTGTTTTTGCCGTTTCTTTCTACGAGCCGTGCAGCGATTGTTGCTTCACAAGCCCTATACGGGCAACATAAAGATGGAGAAAATGACCCAGACGTATCGAATACCATGCAGATACCTATAGGAACGGGGCCTTTCAAGGTCACTGCCTGGGATGATCACCTGTGCAGACTAGAAGCTTTTCCGATGTATTTTCAAGGCAGAGCCCATCTGGACCGCGTAGACATTCTACAAATTCCGTGGAGTGCCCCTGCACATGTGGATGAAAAGCAAGAGATCGAATCTCCCTTCTTTCACCTTGTTCATAATCCATCTTCGTCTGCGGGTAGAGACTGGACGCAGATTAGTGCTGGCGTGATGGTGTGCAAATTACTAACTTGTAATACGCAAAAAACCGGACCGCTAAGCGATCCGGATGTAAGAGCACATGTTCAGGCATGTATTGCTGAATTGTATAGTACCGATATGAATGAAAGTGATCCAGGAGATTCTGATCAAAAGTTGATACATGCGGAAGAGACGACTCACTCGTCTCATCCTTCCACTTTAGCCACCCCCATCTCCCTGCACATCGCAACCATTCCGCAATATCGGATGGATGCTAAACGTTTGGCATCTTCATTGGAAATGTGTGGTTTTTCATGTACTGTCCGCATAGGCACGATGGAGGAATTCAAAGGGAACCTGAGACTGGAATCTGATCTGATTCTCTTCTCCCTGATTCGGGACCGGGACGAAGAATTGCGAAGATACGACCTTTATCTCACCTTATCCGAGCATCTGGACGACTCTTCTAAGAAAAGCGTTCAAGAGATGCTGCAAACCGTTGTTGCTTCGCAAATATCCGCAGACCGAACTGGCGAGCTGGATCGGATCGAACAATTTTTGGTGCAGCAGAGTCTATTGTTCCATTTAACTGAAAAACCGGTGGAGACTGCCTACCTGCCTTCCGTTCGCGGCCTCTCCTTTAACAGCCAGGGTTGGGTAAACCTCCGTCACATCTGGTTCCCTTGATTAATCATTTAACGAGATTAACTATATCTTCGTTTCAAGATGCGGTAATGATTTTGGATGCCTATGAACTGATCATTGGATCCGCATCCACCTTCTTCCTCATTTTTCATTTTTTTGTTGAAATGGTATCCTTACGACGGTACACACCAAGAAGTAAACCGAGCATAACATATTCAAAAATCAGGTGATTTCCGTATCCTATAAAAGGAAAAGAAATACTAAGAATCGGAGCTTTGCCTGTGGTCAGCGCCAACGAATAGATGATTTGCATTGCAAACATAGCGGTGATACTGACAATAATCATACGACCAAAATCATCCCGGATACGAGGAAGTATCTTCACCATACTGGCAACAAACCAGATGATACCCACCAATAACAGTATCCCGGCTGACCAGCCAAACACATCTATGAGCAGCACACCTGGGTAATCCTTATAGCCCGTTTTAAACATGTCGAACGTTGTGTCAATCCCGTTGCCCCACCAGCCCGCTGATCGAATAACTTCAATAATGGAATTGTTGGTCAGTCTGAAGATTCAAAACGACAGAGAGCCTCTCTAGACGTCCATATTGATCCGCAAAAAACAATAAAAACACAAAAACACATCCTGTTATTACAGCACCTACGACGGTATAAAGCCATTTTCGCGTGAGCCAGCCAAATAAAATAATGGACATTATGCCAAACAGAAACAAGCGAACCCAGTCCGATATTTGAAACAATAGTACTGCAGGGAACGTTACCATCGTAATGTATGTCAATATGGATAGCATATTACAATTGGAACGAAGCTTGTCCAGCATAATTGTGCCAATGGCAAGTGGCAATACCCACATTGAAACCGTCGTCACATCTAGCACAAAGCCGAATGGTAACACCCAAAATCTATTTATACCATTGTAAGTTGAAGATAGCACTGGATTCATCCAAAGCATGGCATTAAGCAGAATATAGATCCACCAAGCCGCTTCTTTAAATTTTCGATAATCAAAGTAAATAAAGAACAACATGAATATGAAACCCATAACAGTGTATATTACATGATTGCTATACAGTTCCTGATATATTTTCACTGTAACATTGGTCGTAAAAATCCACATTAACAACAGGCTTACTGTAGCCAAACCAAGTAATCCAACTAATAGCCCCCAATGCATACGATAACGATGCAATCTGTGCATACTTTTGCCGACAACTGCGGGATCACCCATCTGCTCAATGGCGTATGCAGCTGCCTCTTCCTGGCTCAGTCCCTCTTGCTGCTTGTCCAACATCATTTCTTCCATGTGATTGCCAAGCTCATCACGCAGATCCGTATGTACTTCACGTGCCTTAACCTGACTACACATTTGATCAAGATAATGTTTAACCTTCTCATGTCGATCCGTCATGTAAGCCCCCCTCCCCAAGCACCCGATCCACGGCACCGCGGAATAAAAGCCACTCGGCTTTTTTATGCTTTAACGCCTCAACACCCTTATCACAAATTGAATAATATTTACGTTTCCTACCTTCAACCTCCATCCAGTAGGACTCCACCCACCCTTCAAGCTCCATCGCGTGCAAAATGGGATATAACGTACCTTCTTTCAAATTAAACACACCTTCGGATTGACGATGGAGTTCCTTAATCAATTCATAACCGTAAAGCGGCTGTTCCTTCAGTAGTGTAAGAATCAATGTTTCCGTGCTGCCTTTAATCATTTGTTTGTTTACCTGCAAAGCTGTCACTCCCTTTTGTTCATGCTCCTACCCAATAACATCAACCACTTTTACCACTTCTTAAAAATAAACGTGAACCTAATAAAATCACTTGGCTACATACATCGGAATTCTATGCATAGTAAAACTAGGTATTATATTACCTGATTCTTCCTTTTCTATCCAGCTATGAATTGGATACGTTTATGATAAAATAAACAAGTCATTTCACATCTGAGATACTATACTGAATCTCTCTATTCTTTGTTTTCATATTACATATTCGTTCTAACCATTATGAGGAGGCCATCCAAACCATGAGCAAATTGATATTCTTTCTCGGCGGGGCCGGGAGCGGCAAAACAACCCTTGCCAAAGCCCTTTCCCGTAAATATAAAGCTGCTTTTTTTGATATGGATATCCTGCTGCGTCCTGCTGCCGAAGCAATAATGACCCTACAGGGACTCGATCCATCCGATCGCGATTCACCGGAATACAAACGGTTATGCCGTGACCTGGGATATCGTATTACGATGGATGCTGCACTGGACAACGTGCAATTGGGTATCGATACGGTTGTTGTTGGACCCTTTACCAAAGAAATCGGAACTCCGGACTGGATCGAGCAGGAACTCGCACGGATCGGACGTTCCCTCGACGATACGGATGTACGTGTAGCCTATATTTATCTGGCAAATGAAGCGTTGTATCGTGAGCGGATTACAGACAGACAATCTCCGCTGGATGAGTGGAAGCTGGAAAACTGGGATGCCTTCACAGCTTCACTTACCCGAAAACAAATCGCCTGGCCGTTGCCTGCTTCAGCCGTGGCTTATATCGATAATTCCGATGAGAGCCCTGATATCGCGTTTGCTGAAGTCGAACAACGAATATACGAATAAACATGGAATGACCCTGAACCCATCCGTTCAGTACACTCTCATGCTTAGCTTATACGCTCATTAATCCGCACTTAAAAGGGGTATATGTCATGATGACCCGCACAGGTCTAACGTGACAAATACCCCTCTACAATGAGCTATGACCAAACGTTACATCCAGTCTCCATCCTCGTTACAAAAAATGCTTCGTAATATAATCCTGCTCCAGAGGTGTAATCACGGTGCGATCCACGGGCGGCCCTTCTGTCAGATACTCTGCCACTTCAGCCACTCGATTGGATTCCAGCTCTGCTGTAAATACGAGATTGGCCATCCCTAGTGTCTCCACCAATGTTCCCCTAGCTTTAGCGTGAAGCATGAATAAGGTATATAAATCCGGTCGTTTCAACTCCGTCATTGCCCGCGCTATCCAAGCCAAATCGGCCTTGTTGTTCTCCTCAGTATGATGCTTTTTAGGATGTCTCTTTAGGCCGAGATCACACCATAAAATGCGGCGCTCCTCTACATCAATAATGGCCGGAATACAAATACGGACATCCGCCGTCAGTTCAATTCGCTCCTGCACCGTTGAAGGTTCAAACATCTCATCCGACTGTGGCGCCTGACGCATCATCCAGCCAGCATAACACTCCGGCAGGTCCTTGAAGGCATCTGCCCTGAATGCGTCAACCATGATCACCATATAACGTGCGCCCAACCTGGAAACCGACGGCAAGTGCACATCCATATACTTTGCCACTCCATCAGGTGCCTTCACCATTTCACCGCTATGTGCAGCCTGATATTCATCCGCTTGCCGATAGGTGCAGGATGTCTGGTCGATATAACGCCAGATCGAATCATAAAGTACACTCGACAGATCGGCATCCACACGACCGGTTGGTTCATCGCCCATCATGCCTTCTTTCCACCACAGGAAAAAGCGCACCGTATCTCCAGTGGGCAACGATAGCCATGACGAACGCGATAGAGTTCGAATGGATTCGCTTGCCCGGCGTTTCCCCGATGGAACCGTAAAGTCTTGAAGTCTCTCATCAATATAGACATTACCAAGTGGGGGAAGCCCGGCAAATCGTTTCAACAGTATATGTTCTACCGCAGAAATTACCGTATGAATATCCTCCAGTGATATGGGCTGCAACGGTTTTGTGGAGACATACAGATTTGCCGTGTTGCCTTTTGGGAAAAAGCTCCTCCTGGGCAGGAACTCATTCCTTGTGCAGAAGTGGGCCAACACCCGAAGCAGCACCCGAGTCGAGACCATTTCTTCCACAACTTCCAATTTGCCGATCACATGCTGTACCGGAACACCGGAACGAATCATTCGGTCCAGCTGACCGACCATCTCTATTGGACGTTCTGTGAGCGTCACCAGAATAAGCTGGTTATCCTTCTGTTCAAATGCCCGTTCCACCCTGCCATGAAAGGTAAGCGGTCGTTTACCGCGTCGCAACTCGTTCAGCGCCGCTACTGCCCTTGGATAACGGTGCTGATACTCACCCGGATGCAATCGCTCGGCCAATCTCAGCCAGCGCCCTTTATATCGAAACAAATCTTCCAACGGGTCCGAAGCGGCCTCCAGTAAAGCGAGTATTACCCGACGTTCAGATCGGTTAAATGAACGGAAGCGGGTAGTCTCCTTCAAAGTGACATCTCCATCGGAACAGGCCACAGCCAAGCACAATATATCTGTTGCTGTCCGCAAATGCCGCTGGAATTGCTCCAACGAAGCACGCCCCGCCTTTAATAAAGCCGCACAATAAACGGCTGCATTTTCCCTCACAGGTATTTGCCCTGGCTCTGGCTCATATGCGGACCAGCCCTCATACTCTGTTGCAAACCAGATCAACTGATCTCTTTCAGCTGGCTTTAACGCAGCCTTCGCTGCAAGCAGGTCTATTCCCACTTGGTAAAAATCCGCTTCACTGCCAAGCTGAATTACACGCAGGCGCAGCTTGTCCAGCCATAATATGCGCTGCTCCTGTTCATTTTCATGTTCAGGAAACTGCTTTTTCCATGAGTGCATCAAAACATTCAGATAAAGCTGACTCTCCTGAATATTCATTTTTTGCTTGGGAAATCTGGGATACATGATGGTTTCCTGTAAATCGATTTCTTTCATCTGTTGAAGCTCACCCATCAGTCGCTCAAACCAGGAAACGAATCCGCTGCGTTCCCATGTGCGCAGCACATCTATCAGTTTCGTCGAAAACGTATATCCCAGCGATTCCAAATTTCTAAGTGCAGTCGCCAATATACGCACAGGCAGCTTGCCCTTGCGCTCTGCGATGATCACTTTCAAATTCCTGCTGAAATAGATTGAGAATAAGTCCATTACTTGTACTCTCCCACATGACGATAATATATTCAGCATTGGTATACTTGGCCTATCTCGTGACGGTTCTTCATATGTATAAAGCGGTCCAAAAACTAAAAAAATCAGGGAAGCGGTACCCCTAGTACTATTAAGAGTTCAGAAGGAAGGGATACCATAGCCTGATTAATGCATATTATACCACGTTCTTATTAACGAAGTGAATTCAATATATCATCGGTTCCACAAGTGTACAGCTTTTTGTCTTTGCTCCTTGGCGTATAAGAATTTACAAAATGTACAACAAAAAAGCCGCAGTGATAAACACCGCAGCTACCTTACTTCTTTATATACACGCTTCATTCATTACGATTTGGACAATTCAATGAATCCTTCACCAAATACGTCACGTACATCATGAATCGTTATGAACGCAATTTCGTCCTCCGCTCGCACAATCTTCTTCAGCATCGGAACTTCTTGTTTGCTAATGACAATATATAAGATTTCTTTCGGGTTCTTCGTATAATAGCCATGACCAGACAGGACGGTGACTCCCCGATCCATCTTCTCAATGACCTGCTGAGCAATGGCATCCTGTTTGGCAGATATAATCGTAACTGCTTTTTTCGGATTGAGCCCTTCAATAATGAACTCCATCGTTTTGGTCCCAACGAACAGCATGACAATCGTACACATCAACCCTTGCGGCCCTATAATGAAGAATGAAGAGAACGCCACGATCAGATCGAAGAATAACAGTCCATAACTGATGTTCCAATCCAGATATTTGTTGGCAAGTCGGGCCAGAATAACCGTCCCCGCCGTTGTGCCACCTACTCTAACAATCAAGCCGATACCCAGACCGGCAAATAATCCACCAAAAATAGTATTGATCCAAAGCTCGTCCGAGGCGATCGTCCAGCTCTCGGTCAAGTGCAGGAACAGCGAGTTGAATACCACCGCAATTATGGTATACACCGTAGTCGTTCTGTCCAGAAACTTGTACCCCACAAGCAACAAAATACCATTCAGAAGCAAGTTCATTAGTCCAGGAGACCATTCAAAGAGATAATACAAAATAATGGTAATCCCGGTAACGCCACCTTCAGCCAAATCATTCGGGATGACGAACAGGTTTACTGCAAGTGCGAACAGAAATGCACCCGCCATAATAAATAGAATATCCGTTATTCTTTTCTTCATCATTCACTCCATCCAATCCATCAGAAAATCAACCTATCAACCAATTTCATAAGTTGTCATAACCACTCAATGATAGATTCTACCATGCCATGAGCAAAATTTGTATACATAATACAAATTGTTGCGCGAATTGTACAAAGGATTCTGAAAATACTGCTTTTTTAGCTCTACAAAGCGGATTCCCATCGTCCACACATGACATTTGTCATGGATCATCATTGATATTCATCATTACAAAGTGCTGACGTTTATGACTTACTGCACTGGACGCATTCTTATACAATGATAAAAACGCCTCACTCGGAGACATTTTCCCAGGAAGCGTTAGGTTATGACTGAGTACAGTTATCGACCATTGAAGGAGGACGTACGTCTATGAGCAGAACCAAAGAGATGGCGCTTAAAAAAGAAGTAACCCCTTATGAGAAAAATAATCTTCGCCTGAGTATCCAACAATTAGTGAATTCCATACTGCCACTATTATTATTATGGGCCGCAGCGTACTATAGCCTGTCCGTGTCCTACTGGCTGACTTTTCCGATTGCCCTCGTAGCCTCGGGATTTGTCCTTAGAACATTTATTATCTTCCATGACTGCTGTCATGGTTCATTTTTCAAAAGCAAACGTGCCAACGACATTCTCGGCACCATTACAGGGGTATTAACCCTGACGCCTTACCTGCAATGGAAAAACGAGCATTCCATTCATCACGCAACGAGCAGCAATCTCGATAAACGTGGTGTAGGTGATATCTGGGTCATGACCGTTGATGAATACAAAGCCGCTTCCCCTTGGGGTCGTCTCTTCTACCGTATTTATCGTAATCCGTTTGTCATGTTTGGTATTGGACCCATTTATGTGTTTTTGTTCGCTTACCGCTTTAACCGTAAAGGTGCAAGACGTAAAGAACGTATGAATACTCACCTGACTACAGTGTTGATTGTAGCCCTTTATGCCTTTATGTGCTGGTTAATCGGCTGGCAGGCTTTTGTACTGGTGCAAGCACCCGTATTTTTCTTCTCCGGCTTCTTCGGTATCTGGCTGTTCTATGTACAGCATCAATTTGAAGATACGTATTTTGAACATGAAGATGAGTGGAGTTATGTAAAAGCTGCGGTAGAAGGTAGTTCATATTATAAACTGCCAAAATTGTTGCAGTGGATTAGCGGCAATATCGGGTTCCACCATGTGCATCACTTGAGCCCACGTGTACCCAACTATTATTTGGAAGAAGCACATAACGCAACACCGCCATTGCAGAATGCTACAACGATTACGCTTCGTTCCAGTCTGGCTGCCCTTCGCTTCCGTCTGTGGGACGAAGAATCCAAGCAATTTATTAGCTTTGGTGAGATCAAAACCTTATCCCGCAAGCCTTACGTTCAACCGCCTATCCGAGTAAACAACCAAGCGGGTCTGACAGAGAAGCCTTAACTCTGTCGGATTCGTTTTCTTGTATTCAGGCTTAAGTCATGCTACAGTCAGGCTAAGTTTGAGTACACTGCAAGTCCGAGGAGGAGAATTTTCATTCAAAAGTGGATGCAGCTCTTTTATAAAAATACAGGTTTAAATCCATATGTATGGCTCGTCTTTTTCATCCTGCCCTTCTATTATATTTCGCAATATTCCAAATTGTGGCCCATGGTGGCGGGAATTTTCATCATTCTGTTCTTCTTCGTCTGTTATCTGCTTGCCTTCATCACGAAGGGCTGGCAGGTGTATATGTGGATTGGACTTCTGATCGCCATATCGATTACGATGACCATCGCCTATGATTATGCCTACTTCTCGTTGTTTCTTGCTTTTTTTATTGGGAATATTAAAAATAAAGCCGGTTTCTTCACCCTCTATTCGGTGAATTTGGCAGCCAGTTTTCTAACCATTAACTATAGTTTCATCAAGCAGAGCACCCTGCTGCTCAGTCAGTTTCCGTTTGTATTCATCAGTCTTATGGCATCCATCCTGCTCCCGATCAGCACGTATAACAAAAACAAACGGGAACAGCTGGAAGGCCAACTGGAGAATGCCAACAAACGGCTGGATGATCTGGTGAAAATGGAAGAACGGCAACGCATCGCACGAGATCTGCACGATACACTTGGACAGAAGCTCTCCCTTATCGGTCTAAAAACCGATTTGGCGAGGCGTCTGCTTCGCACCAATCCCGATCAGGCCGAGATCGAATTGAATGACCTGAGACAAACAGCGAGCACGGCCCTGAAGGAAGTTCGAGAGATGGTAACCACCATGCGTGGTACACAATTAGTAGATGAGCTATTCCGTGCCGAACAGATTTTGAAGGCGGCCTCGATTGAATATGTACTGGAAGGCAATCCGAAATTGCAGGATACGTCCCAGCTGAATGAAAATGTGCTCGGCATGTGTCTGAAAGAAGCTGTCACGAATGTTGTCAAACACAGTCAGGCAGCTGTATGCACCATCCGTATTGAGGAAACACCGTCCGATAATGTGCTGACGGTTCAGGATAACGGCGTCGGAATCGAACGTACCCGCAAACAAGAACGGCGTGGTACTGGAATCTTGGGTATGAAAGAACGACTTGAATTTGTTAACGGATGTCTGGATATTCGCTCCGGAACAGGCTTGGAAGGTACAAGCATTGTCATCCATGTTCCCAAGCTAGTCCGCAAACCAATTAAGGAGGTTGAAGAATGATCAGGATCGTAATCGCCGAAGACCAGCGTATGATGCTGGGGGCCTTGTCTTCCCTGCTCAACCTGGAAGAGGATATGGAGGTGGTTGGGCGTGCAAGCAACGGACAGGAAGCCCTTGCTCTTGTCCGTGAGCATATGCCTGACATCTGTCTGATGGACATTGAAATGCCCGTCAAAAGTGGCTTGGAGGCCGCTGAGGAACTTAAGGGTATGAACTGTAAAGTCATTATTTTGACAACCTTTGCCCGGACTGGCTATTTCGAACGCGCTTTGAAAGGCGGTGTACGCGGTTATCTGTTAAAGGATAGCCCTATCGAAGAACTGGCTGAAGCGATCCGTCAGGTCATGAATGGAAGACGTATTTTCGCCCCGACCTGGTGGATGAGGCTTATGTACAAGAGAATCCGCTGACCGAACGTGAAAATGCCGTTCTCGGCCTGATGGCAGACGGCAAAAATACAAAGGAAATTGCTGGACATCTATTTATTACAACCGGCACGGTGCGGAATTACATCTCTATTATCCTCAATAAGTTAAATGCGAGTAACCGCATTGAAGCCATTACCCGCTCAAAAGAAAAAGGGTGGTTTAAATGAAAGTACCGCTTTAACCCACTGAAACATAAATAAATAAGGTACGACGATGGAACGATGTACCTTGCTAATACAAAAATAGGCTGGTCTGGAGCACTCACTCCAGGCCAGCCTATTTCCTTTTGAAGCTTCATAATAATGCCATACGATTTATTTTACAGAAACCACCATGCCCAAAGCTTCCAGAGGCACCTGCTCGGTCTGGAGCTGATGAATCTGCTTGCCTTCTTGCCAGGAGATCGTTACATTGACGCTTTTACCACCGCTTGGGTACTCCACATTGACGAATCCTTTTTCCTTTGGTACTGGCAGTGTATGGGTCTCCAAATATTCCACCATTCTCTTCGCAATCCCCGGATTGTTCATGTTATCCTGGGAAACAGATCGAATCTGAAGCGTCCATCTCCCTTCTGTCCAAGTGAGATACTGACTGCCCGCCGCGCCTTCAGTCATGCCCTTGATGCCATGTCCCAGATCCACTGTCATATCCTTCGGCACGTCATTCAAGTCTGTATCAGGGAAAATATCCGTACTGTTCGGATCCTTATACGTCTTCACTTCATAGGATGCCAGAACAGGCACCTTGCTGCCAGAGGCCGTCAACGAAGCATCATTCACCGCAACAGGCTGGTCAGTAGAATAAAAGTTAATATGGAACGCATCTGAAGTATTCGATGTAATCGATGCAGTCAGATGTTTTCCTTTTCCAAGGAAAATGAAGTAGGGAACGAAGCGTTTTTCATCTTCAGCTGACTGCGGATGTCCTGAATGATGTCGTTTGAGCTTTGCTGGGCTTGACCGTTACTGCCCGTTTCCGGATTCGATGTTGATGTCCCGCTGCCAGCCGAACCTTCCGTGCCCGTTGTTCCTGTTGTATCAGTTCCGCTATCTTTCGTTCCACCGGAGAAATCCGCTCCTCCACTTCCTGACTGAGTCTGTTCGCCAACCGCAGGGGATGTGTTATCCGCTGTTGATGTTTTGGTATCCTGACCACCACACCCTGCAAGAGCAAGCAGCACTGCTGTTGTCACAGGAATCGTCATCCATAATTTAGGTTTACTCATGTTGTTGTCCTCCTTGAAGCCGTTATTGAGATTAACTTACATTGTTGTCCAGCCAGTATATTAACGTTTGTCATTCCAGAAATTCACGGGCTGTACTTTCTTCGTCAGCACTTCAAAATGGTATCCTTCTGCTTTCAGTGTTTTTAACACTTGCGGAAGTACTTTTAATGTCGCTTCCTGATCGTGCATCAATACCACAGGGGTGGTTCCGCTTTTTTGCACATTATGGATCTGCTTCATCACGCTGTTGTACACTTTCTGATGATCCTTCTTGTATTTCCAATCTTCGGAATCCACATTCCAATCCCACAGATGGAATCCACCCTGACCCAATAGAACATTGCGGTATGCAGGTTTGAGATACGGTTTGCTACCGTACGGAGTGCGAACGAGACTCGTTTTGACGCCTGCCACTTTGTTCAGACTTTCATTTGCCTGCTGCATTTCTTTCAAACCACTATATGCAGATTTATAAAATTTGCTTGGAACATGCGTTACACCGTGCAAGCCCAGTCCATGTCCGTCTGCAACGATACGCTTGGTGGCCTTCTGAAATTTCTCCATCTGAGGTCCGAGCATGAAGAAGGTTGCTTTGGCATTGTACTGATCCAGTATATCCAGCAATTGTCCCGTGTGGGCGGTCGGCCCATCATCGAAAGTTAGATATATGATCTTGGAGCTCGCTTTATTTCCAGCATTCTTGGATGCGGATGATGTCGCTGAAGCCGATTGCGGCAGTAACAATGGAATGATAAATAGAATAGCAAGTGCGGTGATGAACGTTTTACGAATATGTAGCATAAATAAAAGTCTCCCTTATGTCTTGTATTTCCCCGGGTGTCGATGTTTCTCTCAATGCAGCCCTTGGCGATAATCCTAATTCTATCAAAAAGAGTGCGTCCCATTCTCGTTTCAAATGCTACGTTCGAGTTACACTTTTGTCAGATTAACCAAAAAAATAAAACGAATTTGATAGATTTGCTCGAAAAAGAACATTCGACGGGATAGATCAATGTTGACATATATTCTATTAACCCAGATTGTGGCTTCTGATAGATTTAGTACTGGAATTTATATGAAACCAGCGAGGGAATCTTAAAATGATATAACAAAAAAGCCTGCCCGAGAGCAGACCTTTCATATGTAGATCGATTTTCTTTCCGTTCAAATTAATCCAGATTACAATTGCTAACGTCCATGATTACTCTGCCGGAGCAGTAAAGGAACGTTTGCCAAATTCGGCGTCCAGCATGTAGAAAGCATTGCTGTCTTTTTCGATGCGGCGTAACTTCTGAATGATATTGTCAAACAGAGCTTCCTCTTCGACTTGCTCATCAATGAACCATTTCAGGAAATACATTGTGGCATGTTCACGCTCATTCAGGGCAATATCAGCCAGATTGTAGAATTTCTTCGTATTTTGCTGCTCATGTGCATATCCGTGTTCAAACACATCCAGCATTGAGGAATACTCATTTTTTGGTTCAGGCAATGCAGCGAGGGTTGCACGCTGGCCGCGATCATTCAGAAATTTGTATATTTTCATCCCGTGGAACCGCTCTTCCTCCGCCTGCACGATGAAGAAATTCGCAAATCCATCCAGGCTTTTGCTCGAACAGTAGGCAGCCATCGCAAGATACACATGCGCTGAATAAAACTCGAAGTTCATCTGTTCATTTAGAGATTCTGTCAACTCTTTACTCATCAGGAATACACCTCATTCTTTCTCTAGGGATGGTCCTATTCTACCATAACAACAACTGGACTTACATTGATTTTTCTACAAAATTCGCCAATGACTGATTACCTCTCTTCCTATATAATTACATAGTTCTCGCTCTAAAATCATTTCATTCTGGAAGGCAGGCCTTTTTATTTCATGAACACATCTACGCAGCTCAAAAAAACCATAGGCATGCCGCAAGCTGTTGCGCTTTATATAAGTGCGGTTCTTGGTTCAGGTGTCCTCATTGTACCCGGACTTGCTGCCGAACTGGCAGGCCCGGCCTCACTCCTCGCCTGGGGAGGCATGGTTCTGCTGATTCTCCCGCTTGCCCTATCCATGGGGCTACTCTCGGCACGCTACCCCAACGCAGGAGGCGTGTCCCATTTCGTTACTCTCGCTTTCGGACAACGGGCAGGAGCCTTAGTTGGCTGGTTCTTTCTGATGTCCGTTCCCATTGGTGCTCCCGTGGCTGCCCTTACAGGTGCAGGTTATATGACAGCGGCACTTGAACTTGGTGACGGGTATCGAACAGCGATCGCAGCTGCCATGCTCGCGGCTGGACTGATCATTAACATCGTGGGCATGCAGGTCGCCGGAAAGGTACAGATCGGTGTGGTGCTGGCGATTATTATCGTGCTCGTCATGGCGTTTGTGTTCGCTATTCCAAATATGGAATCCATACATTACACACCATTCATGCCGAACGGTTGGGTAAGTGTCGGTCAGGCTGGCGCCATTCTGTTCTGGTGTTTTATTGGTTGGGAGGCTGTATCCCACCTGTCTGAAGAATTCACTGATCCACGCAAGGCAGCTATTAAAGGCGTAACGATTGCAGCTATCATTGTAGGCGTGCTCTATTTTCTGACTGCTCTGGCGACAGTCGGAACGCAAAGCTATCTTCATGGCGGAGCAGATGTCTCCCTTGTATGGATTATTAGTCAGGCTCTGGGTTCCTGGGCGGATTAATTGCCGGGCTGACTGGCATATTTATTTGCACCGCTACGGTCATTGCATACGCTGGTGCCGCTTCACGTGTCGCTTATGCCCTGGCAAGACAAGGGTCTGCCCCGCAATGGATGTCCCGTTTATCCAGTCGGTACCATACTCCAATTGCTGGAATCGGCTTCCTCGCCATCTGCTTCACTCTCGTATTGGGTATCTATGGATCTGGTCTGGTGTCGCTAACCACGCTCATTCAGCTGCCCAATGCAACGTTTATTCTCACCTATCTTGGCGGATGCGCAGCAGGAATCCGATTACTCAAGGGCAGTCGTACTGGGGTAACCATCAGCTGGATTTCCTTTGTGGCCACAGCTATCGTGTTCCCTTTTGCCGGGTGGGCCGTTCTCTACCCTGTGGTGATCGTCGTTCTGTTCGGACTACTCAACCGAAAACGACATTACGGCCTATAAACAAAAAAGCTCTGCCGCTATGGCAGAGCTTCCTTTATTCATCTGGAATAATTATTATACCAAGAACGCTTTGGAGATGATAACCAACAGGATGAACAGAACCAGAATGGCACCTACAGAAGTAAAACCTCCGTATCCGTAGCCTCTTGCTTCTCCACCTAATACTTCGCTCATTGACGTACCTCCTCTGCAACAGGTATGCGTTATCTTATGCAGGGAGAACGGATTTGACAGGGCGGAAGCCCTGTTTCAGATATTGTTTATAATCTCCGCTCAGTACCGTGGAGAATCAATCCGCATAATGTCCAGGAACGGCACTTTGGCCGTCAATTCTTCCTCTGTATACTCTACATGCACAAGCCGGGTTCGTGAATCCAGCTTCACAATGACCCCATGAACCTGATCTTCCTTGCCCCAAACAGTCAGCAACACTTCCGAACGTTCATGAAACGCTTCAACCAGTTGGTTCCCCAGCTCTTCCAGTTCAAACTCATCCCGGGTAGGTCTTTTTGCAACTTTTGCTTTTGCCAATGTAGCGGCCTCCTCTATAGCTAATCCGACGACCCGAATCCACGGGTTATTTGCCGAGGTCATATTTAATTAGTATACCATTCATTCACCTTCGTGTAATGTCAGGACTCCTTAACCACGCAAAAACCCCTTACATTTACAGTCAGAATACAAGTCAGAAGCTGTTGTCTCCCATTATTCGTCACTATCTTCAACAATAATAGTATATACATTCGAAGTGGATTGTCCTGAATGCCTTTGACCGTTCCACTCGTAAGTATACATTGCAGTTAAGGACCCCTGCTGGATTCCCAATTGTTCGGCTGAGGATATCTGTGCAACGTAAGTGACCCTTTTCTCTGCTCCAGGTTCCATCTCACCCAAATGTAAATATTTTGGTGAAGAATACTCTGATATGGTCGCTCGATCCCGTACTTCTGCTTCCCCAATCCACTTGGCTCCTGAAGGAAGGACATCAGCGAGCTGCACCCGCGCAGTCCAGGACCCTGTATTGGTCACATGTACATGAAAGGTTACATTTCCTCCCCTTTCAATCAGATCAGGCTTCACTTCCACATGGACCGAGATGATAGGATACTTCAACTGAATAAATGTCGAATTAGAGGAAATGATTCGTTGCACAGAACGGGAATCGGGCAAGCGAAATGTATAGATCAGGCGAGCCTGATTCATTAGCTCGAAGATTGCAGGTGCATCCTGCTCCTGCTCTGTAAGGATCACTTCAAATTGGATATTAACCGCAGATCGTGCAGTCAGCGTTCCCAGATTGATGCCTTTGACTAGACTTGTTCCAGGCCGTTTTACACCATTCCACCCGAGACTTCCTTCGACATAACGCATGCCTGGCGGAAGAAAATCCGTCACGACAGCATCCACTGCAAATGAACCTTCATTGTGTACTGTTATCTGATACTGAACGGTATCCCCAGGAATAGCAAGGGGAGGTTTTACACTTTTTGCAATCGAAATTCGGGGCTGAACGACTTGTAAAGTTGCTACGTTTGAGTATACAGTCTCCAAATTTTCACCTGAAACATACTCTAACACTGCCTGGATTGTTAAGGCCTCGGCTACGCTGCCTCCTGTTATCTGTACTCGAAATTGAATTGGCACCGTTCTTCCCGGCAATACCTCACCAATCCAAATTCCGGAATCAGGCGTCGTCTCTGGAACAAAAATCTCATTCACTATGACACTTCCCGGTAGAAATTCAATGCCTTTGGGCAATGGGATCATTACACTTGCATCGTTTCCTATGATAAAACCCGGATTGCTCACCAAAAGCTTATAAGTGACGATATCCCCGACAAAGGTCTGAACACGATCTGCATTCAAAACCAACGACAGACTTGACGAGACCAGGTTTACTTCTACCACGTTAGATTTCTCTTCTCCCTTAACTGTTCGCCCTTCCGGCGTCAAAAACTCATAATGTACCTTCGCTTGATTCACCAGCTTCAGGGCCGGCGGGAGACCGACGATGATCACCTGAAAATGAATTCGCAACGTCATTCCGGGTGCGACTTCCTGTGCCGGAACTCCTATCTCAGGTGATACTCCCGGTAGCGGAGTCCCATCCCGAAGCACACTATTGGGAAGAAGTGAAGTTTCCGATGAAAGCGAATCCAGCAAATGGACCATGGCAGGACAATTACCGGAATTCATAATTTCGATCAGGTAGGTTAGCGTCTGCCCCAGAGCAGCCTCAGCAACGTTGCAAAACTTGTGAACTTGCAGCCTGGGGCCGATCCATGGTGTAACTACCGTATTGGAATAAGCCACCTGTTCCAGTTCAGTCGCACCCGAGCTGAATCGAACCAGTGACTGATTCTTTAGCGTGTGGGACAACGGACCGGAAGATTGGCTCATATCACCACAACCTCTACTCGGAATGTAATGGTAATTGAAGCACCGGCAGCAATCGATCCGAGCGTTATTCCTGTATTCGGATTTCCGGTAGGCCTTGCCACGCCATCCACCGTAACACTTCCAGATACAAATACGGTGCCTGTTGGTACAGGGTCTACCATGACCACGTTATTGACCACTTCGATGCCAGTATTGGTTACCACAACCGTATAGGTGATCACATCGCCGACAACAGCATCAACTGCACTTGTGCTTTTGACAACGACAACATTTGGTGCAGAGACAGGAATCACCAGAACGTTGGAGGATACCGTACCGGTCAACTGACGGCCATCCGGCGGACTAAATGTATAATTGGCCACAGCCTGATTGACCAGCTGCTGATTCTGCGGCAAAGAATCCACAGTAACTTCAAGGGTGACTGTCACATTAACGGAACCTCCTGGAGATATCGTGCCAACCACAATTCCTGATTCCGGATTCGCACCTGGCTGTGGAACACCATCAATCAGGACGCTATTGGGAAGGAGTACTGCTCCATCCGGAATGTTGTCCGTCAGTGTCAAATTCGCTGCCAGATTGCCACTGTTCGAGATGGAAAAAGAGTAGACGATGGTGTCACCGATTGTCGCATTGGACGTACTTGCTGTTTTGGTTACGGCAATAATTGGTTGATAAATTGGCGTAACCACCGTATTCGAATAGGCTGCTCCCGAGAAGATACCTGATGTGAAACTTACCGATGACTGACTGCTCACTTGCGGCGGTGCAGGCAGCGCATTGACCCGAACCGCATACGATACCGCTACAGATGCCCCAGGTGCCAAGGAACCCAGCGCTATGCCGAGTGCAGGGTTTGCCGAGAGACGCGGAACACCGTCTACCAGGACACTTCCAGTAACAAAGGTAACAGCCGAACTGATTGGATCAGTTAACACAATGTTATTAACAGGATCAATTCCGTTATTGGTCACAACCATCTCATATACAATCGTATCTCCTACCACAGCATCCACTGCAGCTGTCGTCTTCACTACACGTACATCCGGCGCAGATACCTGAATATTGAGTGTATTGGACGATATACTGCCCCCCAGAGTTCTTCCGTCAGGCAATGCATAAGAATATGTCGCAGATGCCTGATTCGAAATGGACTGGCTCAACGGAAGGGTAACAATAACGACCGAGAACATGACCAAGGTCGTTGTAGAAACGACGCCAAGCAGAATGCCTGAAGCAGGATCGGCACCCGGTGCAGATGCCCCGTTAATAATGACGCTATTCGGCACGAGCTCTGTTCCTGCAGGGATCGTATCGGTTAACGTGACTGATGCCCCATAGTTTCCTGCATTGGAGATCGCGATGCTGTAAACGACGGTATCCCCTACCGTAGCTATAGCCCGGTCGCCCGTTTTGACTGCAGACAGAACCGGCTGATAGACCGGTGTTGTAACCGTATTGGAAAATGTAGTTGCCGAAAACGCACCTGATGTAAAACTTACCGTGGACTGGTTATTCAGAACTGCACTTGCCGGGAGCGCTGTAATCTGCACACTGAAAACAACGGTCACGGTAACACCAGGTGCGATGGAACCAAGCGTTATTCCGGTAGATGGGTTAGCACCTGGTCGAAGAACACCATCAATAAACACGCTGTTTGCTGTAAGAACAGTACTTGTCGGCACTGCATCCGTGAAGACCACATTGCTGACCGTCGCAATTCCGTTATTGGTTACTGCAATGCTGTACGTTACGACATCCCCAACAGATACAGCCGTAGATGTCGTCGATTTCACCACATCAACATCTGGAGCCGACACTGAAATGGTAAGTACATTAGACAAAACTGAACCCGATATGCTGCGTCCATCAGGCAGCGTAAAGGAAAGAGCGACCGAAGCCTGATTCACCAGTTGTTGCGGGGTGGGCAATGTATCAATAACTACGGAAAAGGTAATCGTTGTTGTAGCCCCGGCAGCGACTGTGCCTGCCGGAATGCCTGCTGCGGGATTGGCGGCAGGTAATGGCTGACCATTCACAATGACACTGTTCGGAACAAGAACGGTTCCCGCAGGGATATTGTCCGTCAGGTTAATCTGGGCACCATAGTTCCCTGATTGCTCACGGTAACCGTATAACTAACGGTGTCCCCCACGGTAGCGTTTTGTGTACTGGCCGTTTTTTGTGCTGTGAGTATAGGCTGGAAGACGGGTGTAACCACAGTATTGGAGAACGTTGTGCTGGAGAAAGCCCCCGAGGTAAAACTGACTGTGGATTGATTGCTTAATTGGCCGCTTGCTGGGATTGCGTTGACATTGATACTAAAAGTGACGGTAGCGGATGCTCCCGGAGCTAACGTACCGAGCGATATCCCCCTGCCGGATTGGAGCCGGGCTGCACCACCCCATTCACCGTGACACTGCCTGCAACAAAGGAGGCTCCAGGAGGGATCGGATCTGAGAACTGAATATTGTTGACCGCCTCTATTCCGCTGTTCGTTACCAGAATGGAGTAAGTGACTGTATCACCTACGGCAGCCGCAGTCGAAACTGTACTTTTAACTACGGCTACGTTTGGTGATGAGACTGGAAATATCAGCGTATTTGAAGTAGCTGTTCCTGTTAACGTGCGCCCGTCAGGAGGTGTAAATGTAAAAGAAGATGTAGCAAAATTGCTAAGTTGCTGCGGAGATGGAAGGGAATCCACTATAATCGCGAACGTGACGACAGCTGTCGCTCCTGCAGCTACATTTCCTACTGGTATGCCCGCTCCAGGTGTCGCTCCCGGCTGTGGTATTCCTGAAACCACAACGCTGTTGGATACAAATGTAGTCGCAGCAGGGATGGTATCCGTCACTGTGACATTTGCCGCCAGGTTGCCTGTATTGCTGACAGACACTGTGTATACAACCGTATCACCTACGGTCGCATTCACTGTATTCGCTGTTTTGACGAGTGAAATTTGCGGTTGAATGACCGGAGTCTGTGTTGTATTGGAAGATGATGACCCCGAAAATGAACCGGATGTGAAGCTGACCGTCGACTGATTGTTAATCTGTGAAGGAATCGGCATAGTAATCGTCACCTCAAAAGTTACGGTTACTTCGGCTCCTGGAGCCAAAGTACCGATTGGAATGCCGGCGGTCGGATTGGAGAGCGGAAAGAACTCCCGTTCACAATGACACTTCCGGGTACAAAGGGAGTATTCGAAGAAAGAGGGTTGATGTAAACCACATTATTCACTGCTACTGTTCCATTGTTGCGAATAACAGATCTGTATCGAATGACATCCCCGACTACGCCATAATCCACATTGTCACTGTTTACAATCGTTACATTGGGCAGGGATACTGGAATGGTAATCGTGTTCGATGATGAGAACCCGGAGACCGTTCTCCCACTTGGAAGAGTATAAGCGAATGATGCAACTGCCTGGTTAGTCAACTGCCTTGGATCCGGCAAACTTGTGACTGTTGCAACAAATGTGACTGTTGCGCTTGATCCTGCAGCAATCAATCCCAAATTAATTCCTGTTGCCGGGCTAACGCCCGGTGTAGGTATCCCATTTATAATGACGCTGTTCGTACTGAATACAGCTCCCGCAGGAATCGGATCGGTTATGGTAACCGTTGCGGCAATATTGCCTGAATTGTTGACTTGGATGGAGTAATTAAAGGAATCCCCTACCGTCAAATTTGATGTGCTAGCTGTTTTCACCACTTGGATTACCGGTTGGAATATGGGTGTATTCACCGTGACGGACGAAGAAACGCCATTAAAACTGCCTGACGTAAATGCTGCACTTGCCCGGTTGCTGACTGAACCTGTGGACGGGACGGATGTTACTCTTGTTTGATAGGTCACTGTTACGCTGCTCGAGCTATTCAATGTACCGACAGCAATGCCCGAAATTGGACTTGCGTTTCTTGCAGCAGTTCCATTAATCGTGACACTGCCTGACACAAATTCCGAACCAGTTGGTAAATCCGAGATAACCAGATTTTGTACTGCACTGCTCCCTGCATTTGTTGCATTGACCGTGTAGGTAAGCACATCTCCTACAGTGGCGTCTGGCGTATTTACTGTTTTGTTAATGGATATATTGGGGTTCGATGCAGGTATGCGAACAACATTGGATACACTGCTTCCCGAGAGATTACGTCCACTCGGAAGCTGGTACGTATAACTAGCACTCCCCTGATTCTCGAGCGTTGGCGGTGATGGGAGTGTAGTGAGTGAAGTTCGGAACACAACCGTTGCTGTTCCTCCTGGCTGGAGGCTGCCCAGCGTTATTCCGGTTAATGGGCTGGTCCCGGGACGCGCATTACCATTCACCGTTACTGAATCCGGGACAAACGTCAGACCTGTCGGAATCGTATCAGTCACATTCACTTGGGTAGCTATGTTCCCGCTGTTCGTTACCACTAGTGTGTATGCCAGCTGATCTCCCAGTGTCGCATTCGATTGACTCGCGGACTTGGTAATGCCGATTACCGCCTGATATACAGGGGTTGTGAGGGTATTGGAGCTCGATATCCCCGTGAACGAACCAGAGCTATACGACGCTGCGGCTCGGTTGACTAACGAACCTGAAGCAGGCAGGGATTGCACATTAACCTGAAACGTCACCGACGCAGAACTCCCGGCTGCCAGCGATTCCAGCGAAACTCCACTGCTCGGATTGGCCGATGGTACCACAGTTCCTCTGACGGTCACACTGCCGGGTACGAATGTAGTACCTGTTGGGAGAGAATCCGTAAGTATCACATTGTTAATCACTTGGATGCCACTGTTGGTCGTAACGATTGTATACGTAAACGTCTCTCCAACTGCAACATCAGTGACAGATGCCGATTTTACAGTTGTTACATTAGGCAAGGTAACGGGAATGGTCAGAGTGTTCGACGCTACTGTTCCGTTAATAGTCCGACCGTCAGGCGAGTTGAAGGAATAGGAGGCCGTGGCTTGATCCACAAGGGTCGGAGGCGTGGGCAGACTTGTTACGAGTACCTGGAAGGTTACGGTATTGGTACTCCCTGCCGCGAGACTCCCCAAATTGACACCAGTCGCAGGGTTGGCGCCTGCAATCACATTCCCATTCAGTCGGAAGCTGCCTGCCACATACGAGCTTCCACTAGGGATGTTATCCGTTAATGTAACGTTGGCAGCAACATTTCCCCCGTTGTTTACCTGAAGCGTATACGTAACCTGATCACCCACTGTGGCGTTGGTTGTACTCGCCGACTTCAAAATGGACAGATTGGGTGAATAAACAGTAAGTGTAGAGTTATTGGATGGAATAACTCCCGTAATCACTGCCCCTCCTGCCACACTTTGAAAGGTAAACGCGGCATTCGCTGAATTCACCAGCTGCAATATGTTTGCATCCTGGCCAATGAGCCCACGATAGGTTACAACAATACTGTTGGATAGGTTTAATGAACCAAGCGGAATGCCGGTGGTCACATCGAGTGTTGGCCGAGATACACCAGCGACCGTTACACTTCCGGGAATAAAGGTAAGCCCTGCAGGCATCGAATCGGATAACACAACGCTAGCCGCACTGGCTGTACCTGCATTGCTGACGGTAACGGTATAGAGAATGCTATCCCCCGCTACCGCACCCGAGGCAACGGATGCCTTCGCCACTGTAATTTTGGGCGCATTGATATCAACCTGAATCGCATTGGCGTTGACAATATAGGCGTCCCCGGAAGTCGTTAACGTTAATACCGCAGAAGACTGATTGTTGATCAGTCTGGCTGACACATCCACGTTGGTAATATCCCAGCCTTGACGTCCGCCGATAATATTGGTGCCTGGGGCGCCATTCGTCTGGTTTCGTGTACCAAAAGTCCCTGTTGTATTAAGTGCTCCGGTATCTCCGTTGATTTGAGAAGCAAAAAAGTTCGCAGCCAGATTGTTTGGTCCGGACAAGGCAACTGAAGTTGCCGAGGTCGGCCCGAATAGCGCCTGATCACCGGTCCGGTTTGCGTCCCCTCCTGCGCACTGAACAATGCCCTCCCACCTAATGCACCCGAAAGCGGAGTGGCAAATCCAGTCAGTGTGGTAACAACTGGCGCCGAGGTGGATTGGACGAGTACCCCGCCTGCACGCAAGGACATGTTGCGAAAAGGCAGGCTGGGGTTCTGGTAAATGACGCCGAGCGTCCAGCCCGCATGATTGGCTGTAGCATCATTAGTAATGACAATTGTTCCTACAACTGCTCCGGTGGTATATGTACCGGCTCCCCCATTTTGTACAAGCGAAGTAACATTGGCTGAACGCACATAGCCGGAAGCGCCGTTCCCCAGATCGAATTGATTGGAGGTAAGTGGATCAGGGGTAACACTGAAAGTTCCTGCGGGTGTAATAAACGTAACCGGATTGTTGATTGCAGCACTCAGATTGACTGTTCCATTGATGTAACTTCCACCCCAGATCAACTCTGCATACAAGACGGTGCTGCCAACAGGAAGAACGAGTATAGCCGCTGAACTGTTGCTCTGATAAAGGCTCGTGGTTCCCAGAGGATAGGTACCGTACTGGACGGTGGCGTTGGTTGTCGTAAAAGCTCCTATACTGTCCTGTGTTCCAGGAGCCCCCGCTACTTCCGATCGACTTAGTCCAAGCGTATTACCTGTAAATGTAATTGCTCCCGTAGCATTAACGGTTGAACGAACGACAAGAGGAATGAATTTCACCTCCCCTTCATCAAAATTGCAATCATATGAATTGGAGCTTTTATACACAGTCTATGAGCCTAATGCGGACTTTTGTTTGTCCCATAAAAAGAACTTTATGCACTTTGCACTTATGTAAGCTTTTTTTTCATATAACAAAATTAAATAATTTGCGTTTCATGCAATGTGTTTTATAATTAAAAGATACGAGAGCGGCGTCTGTCGTATCATTATGATGCAGTCAGCGGTGATATATTGAAGAGTTTCCATACGAATAACAGCCATATCCCAACAGAGTACGAATTCAAGCATTCCAAATGGATCAAAAAAATGCTTCGTGCTTATTGGATCGTCGTTCTAACGCATGTTGTCATTCAAATCGGCTGCTTTCTGTTTCTGGATTATGATCGAACTCCGGAAGATTTCATAATCCATGTTTTAGTTTGGCCTACATCAGCCAGCGCTTTAGCCATTCTGGTCGCCAGTTGGGTGGAACGCCGGTTCAGTTCGTTTTCCTTCTACTCCATGTCCATGGCGAGCACGGTGATTGCCTGGGCCATCATTCATGTCAATTACGATATTCGCATTATACTGGCCATATGTCTTTTGCCAATCTTTGCTTCGGTTCTGTTCTTCAACAAAAAAGGGTATGGGCGGTATGCCTCATGCAGATGATTGGCTATGTCATCGTACTCTGCGACCCGTCCTATCGGCTGTACTTATCTTCGTTTGATATGGTTTCCATTCCGGCTTTCCTCATTGTAGGTACATATGTTGCGCAACTCATTGTTATTAGCGGGGTCGAGGTACTGGATGATCTTCAGGCCAGTATGCTTGCCAAGCAGGATCTGATTGTACGAAACGCAATTATGAGCAAGCAGTCCAAGACAGACGGGTTAACCAATCTGTATAATCAAAGCTCCTTTAAGGACTACTATGAAAAAGCGTTTGAGTATGCCAAGAATGGCATGAGTCTTTATTTGGCATTGATTGATATTGACAATTTCAAATCCATTAATGATACATATGGTCATCGGGTTGGAGACGTCATTTTGGAGAGAGTATCTCTGGTCATTCAGGAGAACGTCACATCAAGCGATATTGCTGCGCGTTATGGCGGCGAGGAATTCGCACTGCTGATGTTCGAACAGTCTTTTGAGCAGGCATATGCATTAGTGGAGCAGATCCGTAAGAAAATCGCCCGTCTTGTTCATCCGGAGCTGGAAGGAGCTTATATTACGGTAAGTGTCGGACTCCAAAGCTACAGCCCCCATCTGTCCAAGGACAAATTGTTTGAAGAAGTGGACGCGTGCCTGTATACCGCCAAACGGACAGGGAAAAATAAAACGGTAACATCCCTCGAATCGTCTATAATCGTTGAAGAAAAAAATTAAAAAAGTTGTGCTGCTCACCGAACGCCGGTGTAACAGCACAACTTTTCTTTATTAGGGTCTTTATAAAGCCTTTAGGTTTACTCTACCCATTCCCAGCGATGTGTATTTTGCTCCAGCTTCGGGTGGAGCTTAGCCGGCTCTCCATCAATAATCAGACGTACTTCCTTAATCCAATCTTTGAACGAGTCAAAGGATGCGAACTGATTTGCCATCTCAACCGTGAGATACAGGAAATGAGGAGCGGGGTATTCTTCTGCCATATGGCGCAGAGCTGCTTCGATCGGCGTATACTTCTTACGCTTGCCTTCCCAGCCCTCGACCCGTACGCGGGAGGATGCATGCTCCCTTCTCCAGTCATGAAGGCGGTCCTCCCTTTTGTAAAAGGGCTGCACCCCCTCCTTGCTCATTCGCTTCATCGTATTCTCATGTAGAGGATAAAGCACAAGCTGCACAAAAGCACGTGTGTCCGCAATAGCAGCTGCCCGTTCAAGCTGTTCATCCGTTACGTGCTCAAATGAATCATAAAAAATCAGGGTGCCTTTCCGGGCAGCTGGGGGCGGTTCATAGCCATAGGGTACATTGGTATATTTTCCAGACATCTCATCGCTCCTTGCCTGTCTACTGATCAGTTACCTTATACTCTATAGTATATTATCCTTTAGCTGTGTTCTTCAATTCTGGATAGAATGTCATTCTATTTTTGCCCGCACGCTTGGATTCATACAGCGCCTCATCTGCCATGCGAATAATTTCACTCGGATTGCGACTGTTAGCAGGATATTCGGCACCTCCAATGCTGCATCCAATATGAATCCGCCCATATTCGATAATAAACGGCTTATTCAGGTTCTGTATGATATCTTCAGCAGCACCGTATTTTCCTTTTGACTGACGATAAACATCTCGATGTCCTTTTCCTCATGCTTCAACGGTTCCAGGACACTTTTCTCTACTTCCTTCGCCCAGGCCCAGCTTAAATGCGCGGCAAGCACACCAGCAATCTCTCCGTTCTTGTATTTCAATGGAAAGCTGATATCTACAAATTGCAACGGTTCACCGGTTGGGTTGGGAAGCAGCTTCGCCAGAAGGACTGCATCATGGACATCTCCAATAAACTTACCCTTGATTCCCTCCTGATACACGGGCCGTTCCGATAAATTTTCACCGCGCAATATGCCGTCTGTGGATGCCAGCACATTTCCTTTCAGATTCATGAATCCAACCCATGAGAATGTGGGAAAGCTATCTTGAAGCTGATTGAGCAGCAGCTTTCGGAAATCATGTCTTTTTTTATTATACATGTCCATACAATGTTGGATGGATATTCGCACCGTGTTTCTTCCATTCAAAGAATAGTCACGATTCTGTATATACATACTTGGGTTATGAATATAGAGAGCAAGCATGCTCGTATGAGCCAAGCGAGCACTGTTTGTCACAACGAAGAGCATTCGAAATTCAGTCATTGGGGGTGTAATGTTGAGCCTGCTTCATGTTGCTGTAATTCTGCCATTTGCCGCTGGTGTTGTACTTGCCATGCTGCATCGTTTCTTCCGTAAAATACATATGGGATGGCTGGTTTTACTTGTCCCGGCCCTATTATTTGTTTATTTTGCGAGTCTCTTACCCGCCGTGTCCCAGCGAAATATGGTATCCGGATATATCCCCTGGATTCCGTCACTGGACATTGGATTCAATCTATATCTGGATGGTCTAAGTCTGCTGCTGACACTGTTAATCACCGGAATAGGAACTATGGTGGTCCTGTATTCTATCTTCTACATGGACACTAAAGAAGCCTTGAACCGCTTCTATCTGTACCTGCTGATGTTTATGGGAGCCATGCTTGGCGTGGTGCTGTCAGATAATATGATTGTGTTGTACGGATTCTGGGAGTTGACCAGTATTACGTCCTTTCTCCTGATCGCCTTTCATTACAAACGCGAAGCGTCCACCTCAGGTGCACAAAAATCGTTCCTTATTACCGTATTTGGCGGATTCGCCATGCTCGCCGGTTTCATGCTGATGTATCTCATGACTGGCACGTTCAGCATCCGGGCAACCATTACAGAGTGGGGGCAGATACAGGATAGTTCACTATTCTTGCCAGCTCTTGTGCTGATTCTGGTCGGGGCGTTTACGAAATCCGCACAGTTCCCGTTCCACATCTGGCTGCCAGACGCCATGGAAGCTCCAACTCCCGTCAGCGCCTATCTGCATTCGGCTACGATGGTTAAGGCGGGACTGTATGTTGTCGCCCGGTTTACACCGATTTTCGGTGGACAGGGGTTGTGGTTCTGGCTTGTCACCGGCGTTGGACTGCTCACCCTGTGTTATGGATCTTTCCTCGCCGTGAAAAAAAATGATCTCAAAGCGATTCTGGCCTATTCTACAATTTCACAGCTTGGTCTAATCATGTCCCTGCTCGGCGTTGGCTCAACGGCCATCTATTTCGGATATGGCGAATCCTCCGCGATGTACACGGTTGCCATTACGGCAGCTTTGCTTCATCTGTTCAACCACGCTACCTTCAAGGCGGCACTGTTCATGGTCGTTGGGATTGTGGATCATGAAACAGGTACCCGGGATATAAGGAAACTCGGCGGCCTTGCTTCGTTTATGCCAGTGACCTTTACGGTAGCGCTCATCGGAGCACTCGCCATGGCCGGAATTCCGCCGTTCAACGGATTTCTGAGCAAGGAGCTGTTCTTTCAGGCCATGGTGGAAGTGACACACCTCCGCATCTTTGGACTCGGTTCATGGAGCGTACTCTTGCCTGTGTTCGCCTGGCTTGCAAGTGTGTTCACTTTGATCTATGCGCTTATTATTGTATTCAAAACGTTCCTTGGACGAACTCGCAGCGAGATTCCTGCTGAGAAGCAGCATGAAGCTCCTGTCGGCATGCTGATTCCTCCGGTTATTCTCGGGATACTTGTGATCATATTCGGTCTATTCCCGAATCTGCTGGCTGAATCATTGATTGAA
Organism: Paenibacillus sp. 1A_MP2; assembly: GCF_052244825.1. Taxonomy (NCBI): domain Bacteria; kingdom Bacillati; phylum Bacillota; class Bacilli; order Caryophanales; family Paenibacillaceae; genus Paenibacillus; species Paenibacillus sp. 1A_MP2. The sequence goes on from NZ_JBQQCS010000001.1 coordinate 4,447,886, forward strand.
CCCGCGATGGCTGCTGTACTTCCATCACTGCTGAACGGAAAAGAACACTTTGATGTTCATTTCTCCCTATGGCATGGCATTACTCCTGAATTGATTATGACTATCGGTGTAATTGCCCTAGGCATAACCATGTACAAACTGCTGCCGCGCTGGAGAACGATTTATGAGCACTATCCGCAAGGCTTAACGATAAACAATATGTACCATGTCGTGCTCGATAATCTTCAGCATTATGCACGCAAATGGACGGAAGCCTATATGAATGGCTCGGTTCGTAATTATCTGGTATACATTTTCTCGTTCACCGTTGCATTGCTGGTTTATGCCTTTTTCCGCTCAGGGAAAATATCACCTGGAACTTCAAGGGTAATGCCCCCTTCTCTTTCTATGAGGCAGTACTGCTGCTGGCATTAATTGCCGCTGCGGTTTCGATTCCGTTTGCCAAGAACAGACTATCGGCAGTCATTATGACAGGCGCGGTTGGTTACCTCGTCACTTTGCTGTTCGTGCTGTTCCGAGCACCGGATCTCGCATTGACCCAGATGATTGTAGAGACGGTATCCGTTGCACTATTTCTGCTTTGTTTCTACCATCTGCCTGAGCTGCAACGGGGCAAATCAAGCCGACGTTATCTTAGTGTCAATATGATCGTAGCGATTGCTGTTGGGGTCGTCATGACCTTTGTGGCCTTGGCAGCGAGCGGAACTGCGTCACTGGAAAGCATTTCAGACTTTTTCATTCAGGAGAGCTACCATCTGGCTGGCGGCAAAAATGTCGTTAATGTGCTGCTGGTGGACTTCCGAGGATTCGATACCTTACTGGAGATTATGGTGCTTGGGGTAGCTTCATTGTCCATCTACTCCATGATTAATCTCAATCTCGAAGCGAGGGACCTCGGTGCAAGACTGAAATTCCGCAAGAAAGAACAAACTGAAGAAACCGATAATGAGACGGGTGACGAAGCAGACAATACGAAAAAGTATGGCAACCGTGAACGCAGCTCGTCAACATGGGATACCGTCCCCCTTCAAAGCAACGATATATTACTGCAAACGACGACCAAGGTTGTTGTCTTTATCATTCTGACCTTCGCGCTCCATCTGTTCTTCGCCGGACATCATAACCCGGGTGGAGGCTTCATTGGCGGCCTGGTGACGGCTGCTGCACTGGTATTACTAGCGCTGGCATTTAGTACGGATACCGTACGCAAAGCTTTACCTATCGATTTTCGCACCTTGACGGCCATTGGCTTGGGCATTGCGTTATTGACCGGAGCAGGCTCGTTTTTGTTCGGCGCACCCTTCCTGAGTCAGACCTTTGGTTATTTCGATCTTCCAATACTGGGAGAAACGGAACTTGCAACCGCGATGCTGTTTGACCTCGGCGTGTATCTTGCCGTCCTGGGAGTCACCATGAATATCATTCTACAGATCGGGGAGGATCGCTGATATGGAAATATTGATGTGTGTGGCCGTTGGCATTCTGTTCGCAGTCGCCGTCTTTTTAATCTTATCGCGGAGCCTGCTCCGTATCGTGCTCGGCATGTCCATACTAACCCATGGGGTGCACCTGCTGCTGATTACGATGTCACGTCTCAAAACAGGTGCACCACCTTTGCTCGGGGAGCAGGCTGAACGATACGTCGATCCACTCCCCCAGGCTCTGATTTTAACATCCATCGTCATTAATTTCGGACTAACCGCCTTTTTCTTTGTACTCTCCTATCGCTCCTATTTGAAGCTAAAGACAGACGATATGGAAGAAGTAAGGGGGCGTCCTTATGAATAATCTCGTTGTTCTGCCCATTCTGCTGCCACTGATTACCGGGGTTATTGCCCTTCTGTTCTTCCGACGGACAAATATCCAGCGGGTTGTAAGTGTCATTGGCTTACTGATGACGGCAGCCGCTTCAACCGTGCTCATTACCCAAGTGGCACAGTCCGGGATACAAACACTGAATATGGGAGGCTGGGAACCACCCTACGGTATCGTACTTGTTGCCGATATGGTATCGGCCTTGCTCGTCGTTGCCGCTTCGATCATTGGGTTCGCATGTCTGCTCTATGCCTTCCGCAGCGTGAATAAGGAACGGGAAGAACATCATTTTTACCCGTTCTTTCATTTCCTGATAGCAGGCGTGAACGGTTCATTCCTAACGGGAGACCTGTTTAACCTGTTTGTATGCTTTGAACTAATGCTCATCTCTTCATATGCACTGATTGTATTGGGAGGTACGGAGAGACAATTACGGGAAACAATCAAGTATGTATTGATTAACATTGTCTCTTCTGCGTTATTTGTAGCCTCTATTGGCTTTCTCTACTCGGTTACCGGCACACTAAACATGGCCGACTTGTCCAATCGGATCGCCGAGGTCGGACAGAGTGGAGTCATCACGCTGATTGCCGTCCTCTTCCTGATCGTATTCAGTATTAAAGCTGGCTTGTTCCTGTTCTTCTGGTTATCCGGCTCTTATGCAGCCCCTCCGGCAGTTGTCACCGCCCTATTCGCCGGATTGCTGACCAAAGTTGGCTTGTACGCTATTGTGCGAACATTCACACTCATTTTCTATCATGATCCGGATTTCTTCCATGCACTTATCGGCTGGATGGCGGGAGCGACCATGGTACTCGGGGTAATCGGGGCTATGTCCTATCGTGACGTCAATAAGATTCTGATCTACAATGTTATCGCAGGTGTGGGATTTGTGGCCTTCGGCATGGCGGCAGCGAGTCGTCCGTCACTGGAAGGTCTGCTCTTCTACATGCTGCATGACATGCTGATCAAAACACTGCTCTTCCTGCTCGGGGGTGCTCTGATCGCGGTCGCAGGAACCTCCAAGCTCGACAATATGGGCGGTCTGATCCATCGCTATCCACTGCTTGGCTGGATGTTCTTCATCAGTGCACTTGCCTTGGCAGGTATTCCGCCTTTCAGTGGATTTCCTGGGAAATTGCTACTGTTCGAAGGCGGATTTCAGGCTGGCTTGTACGGTCTGACAGGCATTGCCGTCCTTTCCAGTCTGCTGATGTTATATTCGGTACTACGCATCTTCATACAGGCGTTCTGGGGTGAACCGCCAGCAGGCGCAGTGAGAAGACCTTATGCCGTGAACGGCCTGCTCATCCCTGCCGGAATTCTGTTTGTGTTCATCATCGCGATGGGTGTGGGGGCTGAGGGCATGTTCCAGCTGACCTCCCGCGCAGGCGACATTCTGCTGCATCCCAATATTTATATTGATGCAGTATTGAAGGAGTAGATGCGTATGGCCTTTCAGATTGTGTTGAATCTGATCATTGCTTTTGTATGGATGTTTCTGAATAATGCGTGGAATGGCGTTGGCTTTCTCACGGGTTATCTGCTGGGTCTGCTGTTGATTGGGAGCATGCGGCGGTTCTTTCCGCAGCGCTTCTACATCGTTCGTGTCTGGGCAATCATCAAGCTGATTGCCTTGCTGTTCAAGGAGCTGGTACGGGCCAGCATTGAAGTTATTCGCCAGATTGTGAAGCCGAAGCTTGATATTCGGCCAGGTATATTTACCTATCAGACTCAGCTGTCCTCCGATTGGGAAGTTACACTCCTGTGCTTGCTCATTTCACTAACGCCAGGTACCCTTCCACTTGAAATTTCGGGCAATCAACGTAAATTATATATTCACGCGCTGGATATCAAAGATCAACAGAAAATGAGTGATGATATCAAAAATACGTTCGAAAAAGCCATTATGGAGGTGACACGTTAATGTTATCCTCACTATTGTTCATATCCTTGCTTATTCTGTCCCTGGCAATCCTGGGTTGTCTGTACCGGGTGCTGCGCGGACCTTCCATGGCCGACCGGATTACGGCACTGGATACCATCGGTATTAATGTCATTGCCATCGTTGCGGTACTATCCATGATGCTTCATACCCAAGCTTATCTGGATATTATTCTGTTAATTGGCATTCTCGCTTTTCTAAGCACAGTTGCATTTGCACGATACATTGAACGGGGGCGGTGTTCAAAAATGAAGGAGATCGTTGATGGAACCGCCGGAATTGTCATTGGGCTTATTGTCCTGCTGGGCGCCCTACTAAGCGCATTTAGCGCGTTCGGACTAATTCGACTGCCAGATGTATATCTACGGGCGCATGCCGCCACCAAAAACACTACACTCGGCGTACTTTGTGTACTGAGCGGAACGTTTCTTTTCTTCTGGTATTTCGACAACTATATTAGTGCCCGGGTGTTGCTTGGCATTGTGTTTGTCTTTATCACAGCACCGGTAGCCGGACATCTGAACGGACGGGCTGCCTATCGAACGGATGTCCCTCTATGGGAACAGAGTGTGCAGGATGAACTTGAACCGCTCTTGAAGGGGAAAAAGGTCAACCATGAAGCCAAGGACATGATGGAATAGTCTCTTGGTCCATAATCCAATACCCCGGGACATGCCACACATGATGTGGCCGTCCCGGGGTATTTGGATTGTATGAGACTCAGCTTAGTCCAATCCATATTCGTGGAGCAGAAGTAAACTATAGTTTACCGAATCAGAATCCATCAAGTCCCTGTCTTCTCAGATCAGCAGCAACGATTCGTGCAAGCTGGGCAGCACCATCCCGATTCGGATGCAGCGTGTCTCCTGTCATGTACAAGGCCAGTGTTGCAGCCGGTCCAATGGAAGTGAAATAGGCCGAACTGAGTTTGTTCAGATCTACAAGTGCCACACCCTCTTCCTGAGCCAGTGCACGTGTAGATGCATTGTACCAGCGATTCTCCGCAGTATGCACATTGGCTGAATTGAAATCAGTTGCCCGACCCTGAGGCGTTGATAAAATAACGGTGGCTCCTTTATTTTTGGCCTGACGAACCATATCACGCATGATCTCCTTGAACTCCGCTTCCGTTGTATTATTCTTGGCATTCGTATCATTAATCCCTAATTGCAAAATAAAGTAATCTCCTGGCTTAATATACTTCAGAATCGCTTCCATCTGTCCATCATCGCGGAAGCCTCTTGCAAATTGACCGCTTGAGGCCATATTCCGAACCTGAAATGTACTCGTATTCACGTAGGAAGGGAATAGCTGTCCCCAGCCACCCTGCACACTGCTGTTAAGCGGATAGTAATTGCAGACCGTCGAATCGCCTCCAATATAGATCGTACGGTTCGTCACCGTCTGATTCGATATTTTCCGGATTTCAAGTGCGCTGAGTGTAAATGCCGCGCCTTCCTTACCTTCTGTTACCAACAGATTTAACTGTCCATCCGTCACCGGAATTTGAAATTGATCGGTCGCCCGTTACCCGTCATATTGATGATCTGATATACACCTTCTGCCGCCACACTCGATCTGGCTGTGTTTCCCAGGAGCACTTTGACCTCGTAGAGACCATTGGACAAATCCACATTAAACGTATTCGTACTCTTCGTGCCAAAGGTAACAAACTGTACGGCATCGCTTGCAGCGCCCGTTCCGGAGGCAGTTACATTTCGCATATTGCCAGGTGTATTGAATCCATAGCCTTTCGCTGAAGTGTAGGCATCCGTTGCCAATACACCTGTGTAACCGCTCTCAACTGCACCGGAACCAAAATCAAATTTGTACTCATTCGCTGCAGCTTCAGCGACCTGTCCGCCATTAGCTGCCAGAGCACCCCCAATCAGACTAGCAAACAGGGTAAGACAGAGCAAATACCGCACGGATTTTGACCATTTCATGACTAAACACTCCTCTCAGGTTTCTATTTGTATAGTTTCCTTATAGAACGTAATCAAGCCAATCATAGGCTTTCGCTCCGCTAATTTCATGTCCACCTGTAAAAAAGTCTGCATCCAGCCATTTCTGTGCGCCCGCCTGCTCATAGATTTTGGTCAATCGGGCATAAGCTTCTTTTGCTGTTGGCAGCGGAAATACCTGATCTTCACTTCCGGCTTCAATAAACAGCGGCCTGGGTGCAATCATACCGATGATATCCGGCAGCTCTGCTTCCCTCAAAATTCCTGGGATATAATTATCGAGGCAATGATTTCTGTCCAGTATGCTGCCCTGAAATGTATTGGCGTAACCGCTCACAACAGCTGCACGACACCGTTCATCCAACGCAGCAGTGAATGCCGTCACGAGTCCACCCCCCGAGATGCCCATACTGCCGATACGCGCTGAGACAGCTTCAGGACGGGTGGTTATGTAATCGAGCACACGCATCGTCTCATAGATGCGATGTCCGGCCAGGGTCTGCCCTGTCATGAGCAGATGGGCCGCAATTTTGGTACATGAGCTTGCCCCTGGGGGTGCATCCCGATCCTCCTCCAGCCTTCGGTCACCAAATCCAAGCAATTCAGGCGCAGCAACCACATATCCACGCTGTACAAGAGCGACGGCGAAGTCTTTATGCAGGCCGGGTTCTCCTCTACGCGGTGAACCGTCGGGTTCCATGCCGCAGATTTCCCGGCTGCCATACCCGTGTCCATGACAAGCTATAATAGCTGGACACGGCTCTTTGGTAGCGCTTACTACATCCGGTATTAACATATAGATGGGCATGCGCAACCCCGCATAGGTTGTAATCTCAACCCGCTCCCGGATATAGCCGTCACATGCCGTGCGTTCCAGGAGTACGGGATTCAGCTCCGCAGCCACGGTTGGGAAACCGCCCAGCCGCTCTTTAATCCGTGTGCGCAACTGACTGCGCCATGGGTCAAGGGCTTGACCCGCCTGATAAGCGGACCGTCCGCGCGGGCTTGTTTGTTTTTGCAAATAGGATTCAATATCCGACATACCGTTCATCCCTCCTGTCCATTCAAATAATATATAAATTATTTAGCTCCACTTCTTCAGGTTATTTCTGTCCTCTCCATTCTCGTGTAAATGTTTTGTTCAATTTAAATAGATGTATTATAAATTTATGTTGGACTTGTTCAGTCTATTATAAATCACCGTACAGCCCGTGAATTGAACATTATTGCCTGTTTTGGACTTGAATTCACATATTTTGATGAAAAAAAGATATCCTCGCATACCTGAACTTCAGGCTCCGAGAACATCCTTCTTGATCTGGCCTTTTATTCCCTGAACCCAGGTAGCCACCAGTTCCATCTGCCCATCAGTTTCATGAGCGCAGGTACCAGTACCAAACGGATAAGGGTAACATCAATGAATACCGCCGCTGTAATTCCGATCCCCAGCTGTTTTACACCCGCCACGTCAGCAAAGGCAAACGGCACGGTCACTGCCAGCAGAATCGCCGCCGCCGATGTAATCAGACGTCCGGTTGAAGCGAGTCCTTGCTGTACAGCCAGATCACTATCGCCTGTTCGTCTGTATACCTCCTGGATGCGGGACAGCATGAATACGCCATAGTCCATTGAGATACCAAATACGAGCCCGGCAATGAACACGGGAATCATGATCGCAATGGCGGACGGCTCCATACCCAAATGTCCCTGATTGAAGACCAGTACGAGGACGCCGAATGAAGCAGCCAGGCTGAGCAGGTTCATCAGAATGGCTTTGATGGGAATGAGTAATGACCGGAATGCTGCGAGCAATACGAGATAATTCGTTACTATAACAAACACCAGCACTTTAGGCAGTTGGCCTGAAACTTCTTGCATGATTTCATACTGCTTGACTGCCTCTCCGCCATAACGCAGCGGTATTGAGGAAATGGGGTTAGCGGCGTCCTTGTCCCTCATCTGATCGAGCCAGGAAGCAGCCTCATCTGAGCCGGGTGCTCCGTGTATGGTAGCTACCATACGAATGGAATGGTCAGACACATATAAACGCAGCCATGAAGGCTGCTGAGATCGGGTTTCGTTCAGCGCTTCAGGCAGAGATGACGATAGAATGTTCATTGTTAATTCGGTTTGGGAGGAGAACTTGTCCGGCAGCATGATTCCCCATGCGGATTCAATACTCATCACATTCGAATCCTGCTGAAGCTCTTGCATTTTATTCAACGCAACCCGCCAGTGGGAAGCACTCAACGTCTCTGCCGTTCCACCAATCACAATCTCTACAGCAGAGACGTTCTTTTGTCCAAAAATGCGCTGTAACTGCTCCGTCGTCTGACGAGACTCCATCCTGGCAGGCAGGGATGAAGCATCTGGAATAGCCAGCTCCAGCCGGGTAACCGGTAAAACAAAAAGAAGCAGTGCACCCGTTCCAAGCAGCGCCATGCGAACTGGGCGTTTCATAATCATGCCTGACCAGACTGCCCAGATTGAACCTGACTGCAACGTTTGTTGGTGCTTAACCTGCTTTGAAGAAATGGAATACTCGAACCTTTGTCTAAAGATGTGCACTGAATTAAGGGATAGAATCGCTGGCAGTAGTGTTATATTCAGCAGGACCGATATAACGAGCACAATAATGGCTCCCAGGGATACACTCAGGAACATCGGCAGTCTAATCCATAGCAGACCGAGCAGTCCCAACAGCACACATGCCGCAGAAAAGAATACCGCTCTTCCCGCTGTACGCAGTGTTCTCTGCAGGACTTCCTCTTTTCCTGCACCTGTTTCTTCACTTTTCTGACCTTGCTGAAGTTCCTCCCTATATCTGCTGAGAATAATCAGGGCAAAGTCGATGCTGAGGGCCATTCCCACCATTGGAATCACGTTGATCACAAAGTTGGAGAGCGCCAGGTGGTAACCCAGGAGGGAAGTAACCCCCATTGCCGTTATGACACCGGATACCCCCATAATGACAGCAAGCAGAGCCGCATAAAGCCCTCTGAACGCAAAACACAAAATGACGAGAGCAAGCGGCAGACCCACAACCTCTGCCCGTTCCAAATCGCGGAAACTGAGATTGTTTACATCCTGCTGTACAACGGATTCCCCTGTTATTCGGATCATTCCCAAATCGTCTGTTGTAAGCATGGATTGCAGCTGTTCCAGGGTTGGACCCATCTTGTGAGAGGGTACATCAAACCCTAGCAAGGCGTAGGCTACATCCCCCGCAGCATCTGGCTTCCAGGTGCTTCAAGCGGAGAGATTATGGACGTTACACCTGAAAGTGTGCGAACCTGTTGCAGTCGATCTTGAATCCAGCCTCGGAATTCGGCAAGGGTAGTGCCTGTCTTTTTTTCAAAAAGAAGAATAACCGGATCAGCAGGAACATGGAACTCTTTCTCAAGAACAAGCTCTACAGCATGAGCATCTCCCTGGTTGAAGTTCAATCCATGATCCTGAACATTACCGGGCAATCTCCACGCCCAGACGGCTGACATCCCGATGACAAACACCCAGCAGAGAATGATGAATCGCGGATATCGGCTAATGAGGACAGCAAGGCTGCGATAACCCATACCCAAGCTCCTCTGATATCAGATTGGTAATTCAGTTTCTTTTCAGATCACGCTTTGATTCACGGGCTCTCTTACTTCAACGGATGCAGGAACATAAGTAAAAGGAAGCAATTCCGCTGTGAGTCCCGGTCCAAAAGCAAGCGCAATTCCGCTGGAAGCCTCTTCCCTTTTGCTATAATCCTCTCGGATAGCTTGTAAAACAAATAGAATCGTCACGGAGGATAGATTTCCATAATCCCGTAAAATGCTTCGGCTGTATTCGACCTGTTTATCCGAGAGCTGGTAAAGCTTCTGCACCGCATCTACAATGCCTCTGCCTCCGGGGTGAATCGCCCAGATCTCAGGTAGATCACTGCCGTTCAGCAATTGTTCCACTTCTGGACCAAGATGCAAGCCGAGCAGCTTTGGAATCTGTGGCGAGAGATACAGATCGAAGCCGGTATTGCCCACTTCCCAGATCATCTCTTCCGAACAGTCTGGCAGCAAAACGGATTGTCCTTCCCCCAGTCGGAACAGTTCCTTGCGCCCTGTTCCGGACAGGCCGACAACACAGGCCGAAGCCCCATCCCCAAAGAAGGACGCTGCGAACAGGTCATCCCGCTTGGCAGAGGGCTGAAAATGAAGGGTGCACAGCTCCACACATACGATAAGAACCGTTGCGTCTTTTTCACTCGTCACAATCGAATTCGCCAACTGTATAGCTTTCAGACCGGCGGCACATCCCTGGAATACAAGCGGAATCCGGTTTACACGCGGCGATAGTTCAAGCTGCTGAATCAGCCGAACATCGAGCCCGGGCAGAAACTGTCCGGTACAACTGACGGTAATGAGATGTGTAATCTCCGAAGTTGAAACGACGGCATCCTCAAGTGCCTGTCGTGCTGCCTTGATACCAAGCGGAACGGCAGCCGCCTTATATTTAGTCATACGTTCGGCTGTGGTCGGAACGTTCTCCGCCTGGGTAAAGGGCAGATAACGACAAGACTCTACAGGCTCCAGCAGGTTCGGTTCACATGTATAACGCGTCTCGACACCGCACTGATTGAATATTCGCTTAGCCCATCGTCTGGAATCCGGCTCATGTTCCAGCGCTTGTGCGAGCCGGGCAGACACATCCTTTTGCTCAATGCGGTGACTAGGCAATGCCGTTCCTATTCCCATGATACTTGCGACTACTGTTCCATCAAGTTGGTTCATCGGCTCCAACCCCCTTATATATAAAATAGGTTCATGTCACATGTGCAGGATATAGTACAAGTCTATTCAGGGCTTGCCCCCTTTATGTTCATGAAACGAGCAAAGACGGACAACATATGCGAATTAAACATAAGTTGTCCGCCTTATTAGACGAAGATTATTATATAGACCTATCCATCTACAGGCTGTTCAGCCTGAACCGATGCTACTCCGGGCGGACCACCGTAAATCTCTCGCCAAGTTTGGCATAGTCATTTCCTGCCAGTCTGCTGATTGGTTTCAGCTGGTCCATTAATATATATTTGGTGGCAGGATCATACACGTTCTCACTGAAATGATACTGTACAATGCGAACCAGAAGCAGATCACTCACGGGTTTCCCCTCATCGTTCGATATCGGAATATGCTGATAGAGTATGCACTCCATTCGAACAAGCGCTTCCTGTATCCCCGGTACGGACACCACGCTACTTGGCACAGTCGTCAGATTGGTCCGTTCCAGCTCACTTTCGTGGGGCTCCAGCATGGCTGCTGTCTCATTCATATCCAGAGCGATGGCTTCATCGCAAATATGTACAACCAGTTCTTGCATGGCAAGCACGTTGCGCGCCGTATCTTTCATAACGCCTTCCTTGCGAGCAATGGATATGGATAATAGCGGCGGATCAGAGCTGACTACATTAAAGAAACTGAAGGGCGCTGCATTAATGACGCTGCCATCTTGAGAAAGTGTTGTCACAAATGCGATTGGGCGTGGCACCACCGAGCCGCTCATCAATTTATAATTTTCTCTTCCGGTTAATTCGCGTGGATCTAGTGTAAACATTCAGAATGTCCCCTTCCTTGTCATGAAGCGATACTCATCTCTCAAGAGCTTCTCTTCATTAATATTATATATCGTAAAATGTTGAAATCACAAAAAAACTCCCTGGTGCTCATCGCACCAAGGAGTATAAACATTCGACTTCGTATTTGATATCTGTTATTTTACGATACTGTTTTGGATGTCTTCCATAATTTGAAGGTTTGCTTGAACTCCGCTATACAACCAGCTGCTTGACCGGGTAAATTCGAACAAGTTACCATTTTTCACCGCAGGGATGCTCTGCCAAACCGGATCTTTGAGTGCTTCTGCGCCAGTACCTTCATCACTGTTCACAAAGAAGAGGTAGTCAACATCCATTTCCGCCAATTTTTCAAGCGAGATGGAAGACCAGTTACCCGTCGCATTGGCAGAGATTTCTTTCACCACTTCAGGCTCTGCAAGCCCAAGGTCCTTGTACATTACTTCTCCACTCGATACGTTGTCACTTACGATGAAGAACTTGCCACTCACCAGCCAAATGGCTGCAGCAGATTTCGTTCCACCTGTGACTGTGTCCAGTTTTTCTTTGATTTCTTTGGCTTTGACTTCGTAATCATCAAGGGCTTTTTGTGCTTCATCACCTTTATTCAAAATCTCACCGATTTTCAGCAACGCTTTACGCCAGTCGTTATTGATCTCATCACCAAGTACATACGTAGGTGCAATTTTGCTGTATTGCGCGTATTTTTCGCCTTCAACCACACTTTCCGAACCGATAATAATCAGATCCGGGTTGAAACTTACGACCGCTTCAAAAGGAAGATCGAAGGCGATGGTAGGAATACCGTTCAGATCCTTTTGCAAATACTCCTGAATTCCGTTGGCTACAGACCATTGAGCGACAGGCTTAACACCAAGGGTAACTAGGTTGTCTTCCAGATAGGAAGCGATAATACGCTCGGGATTCGCCGGAATTTTCACTTCGTGGCCCATGGCATCTGTCAGAGTACGTTCTGCCGGAGCTTCTGTCTGTGTCCCTGTCTCCGCTGCAGTATTGTTCTCTCCTGCTGCTGTACCGTTCTCTGCTGGCTTCGATCCGCATGCTGCCAGCCAAATAGACATGACCATTACCGTGATCAGAAGCATGATCATTTTTTTATTTTGTTTAAACACGTGACTATCCCCTTTCGAAATGAACACCTCAATGGATTGAGTTGTTATGACAGACTTAGACGTTTATACATTATTCATGCATATTATACTTGTATGTACTATTGTCCAATTCCATTGACAATGATAATTGTTATCAACGTAGTTGTCAATGCAGTTTTTGTCCGATAAGGCCGAATGCGCATTCATTTGAACGATTCACATTTGGGCGAATGCCGCCATATGCTAATTCCAGAATACGACGACAGGAAGGATGTTCGTACATGGATTACCTATATAACACATATTCAGGTTATGGAGAAGATCGCTCCTATCAGCTCCCTCCTTTGTTTCCAGGTAGCTCTCCAGGCGGTCAGCCCGTGCCAGGTATTCCGGGAGGACCGGGTTCTTACCCCCTTACACTCCAGGCGGAGGCACAGGCGGTCAACCTCCCTACTTTCCTGGGGGCGTACCTGGCACGGCGCCGGGTGTTCCTGCTCAGCTGTCACAGGGCAATCTGCCCACCTTGCTTAGCGCCTATCCTCGCCCAGTAGGTCAACCCCCTTCAGAGATGGTCTTCCTATATAACCTGATCAAAAGCAGTCCCGGCCTTCTACCACTATTCATCCAGCAACAACCACAGAATCTGACCCAGGCCGTGCAGTTTGCCCAATCCGGAGTAGCAACGCCTCGTGATCCCGAGCAACGTGTACTGCAAAATTTCTGTTACAACCGTTGGTCTCTTGTATTTACGTACAATGACGTTTACTTAATGTGGCCTTCCACCAATCTGTTCGGTTTTGTCATCGGTTACTTCTATCCGTTTCTGACTCCAGGTATCCTGCTCAATACGCAAATTTTGTTTGCACTTTGCTAAACCCGTTCAGACATAGAAGAAGCGCCCCAGCTGAAGGACAGAACCTTCCACTTGGAGCGCTTTTTTGCCAAGCAACAACACAATACTTTTTACACCAGTCGCTGTTTATCCTGACGTCTACCACTCTTGCCTACCATTACAACGTAAATTAGCAACGCGCCAAGATCCGCACAAGCGATAACAATGCCCATCGGCACAGCTGTACCTTCTCCTCCAAGACCTACGAGCGGAGCGACAATGCCGCCGAAGAGAAACGTCATTACCCCAATAAGAGCAGAAGCACTGCCTGCCGATTTCTCCTGATTAGCCATCGCCAGGGCGAAGGAAGCCGTATTAACCAACCCCACACTGGATACCACGAGGAATAAAGGAATCAGGACTGCAATCAGATTGCCTCCAGCCAGAATGGCAATGAGCAAAGATGTTCCTCCCAGTGCAGCAGTGAGCAGCCCTGCGATCAACAGACGGGTTTCGGATACTTTACCTGCAAGTCTTCCGGCGATCTGACTTGCCAATATGATGCCCAGACCGTTAATGGCGAAGCAGACACTGAACATCTGCGGGGAGATGCCATATATTTTCTGAAGTACGAATGGCGAACCGGATATGTAGGCAAACATGCCAGCAGCTACGAACCCTTGGGTTAAAGCATATCCCATGAACTGGCGATCCCCCGCAATTTTGTGGAATGTAACCAGGGACTGCTTCAGCCCTCCGCTGGATCTGCGTTCTGGAGGAAGGGTCTCTCCAAGACCAACCACCACAGCAATTAAAGTCAAAATACCGATAATACTCAGCAAAATAAATACGCCGCGCCACGATGTATACGCGAGCAATTGTCCACCGATAATCGGTGCAGCTATCGGTGCGACGCCATTAATCAGCATTAAGAGCGAGAAGAAACGTGTCAGCTCCGGTCCGGAATACACGTCCCTTACCACCGCTCGCGAGATGACAATTCCGCTGCTCCCGCTGCACCCTGAATGAAACGAAGCACAACAAAAGAACCCATGGTCGGGCTGACCAGGCAGAGTATGGAAGCGATAGTATAGAGAATAAGACCCGCAATAAGCGGCATACGACGACCACGCACATCACTTAGAGGCCCAGCCAACAGCTGTCCTGCCGCAAGCCCGACCATACATGCCGTAAGACTGAGCTGGGCATAAGAAGTGGAGGACTGGAATTCATCGGCCAGTGTAGGCAGTGCTGGCAAATACATGTCCAGGGACAGCGGGCCAAAGGCCGACAGTGTCCCCAGAATCAGTGCCATACGTACCCGGGATGTAGAATGGGTGCTTATTGAGGCTGGTGTACTTTTCATATGAATAACATATTCCTTTCCCTGCGGTAGTTCTCTTTTCCTTAGTGTTCTCCGTCTCCCAGCAGCTTGAGCAGGTTGGAAGGCAGTGTGAACTGTTGATTGTTAATGATAATACGACGCAGCTCTTCTTCATCCCGATCATTCTCGGCATCCTTGATTTCCTGAATCTCCCGGTGCAGCCTCTCCATTTGCTGGTCCAGTGCGTTCGCAGAGTCCGCTGCACTTTTCAGTTCTTTGGTCAAACGCTCGGGAACATCCTTATTGTATATATAAAAGATTTTATGCTCCAGACTGGCCCAGAAATCCATCGCAATCGTACGAATCTGGATTTCCACACACGCCCGTTCTTCTCCATTAGACATGTAAACAGGCACCTCCACCAGAAGATGAAGGCTTTGGTAGCCGTTTGGCTTCGGATTTTGGATATAATCTTTTACCTCCAGCACACGCAGATCACTTTGGTTGCACAACATATCCTTAATGCGATAAATGTCTGAAATAAAGGAGCAGGTAATGCGTACGCCAGCGATATCCTTAATATTATTCTTGATACTTTCAAAGGTTAACTCATGATTTTTGCGGAACATCTTGTTCATAATGCTCTCAGGTGACTTCAATCTGGATTTCGTATGTTCTATCGGGCTGTAATCATGCAGGGACTGAAATTCTTCCTTCAATACCTCAATTTTGGTCTCCATTTGATCCAAAGCAAATTTATAGATCATCATAAATCTCGTAATTTCGTATTTGAATTTCTTGAATTGATCAATCGGATGTGGAGCGTTCATCATGGTTTTCTTCCTTTCTTCGTGCACACTAAAGTTAGTTTTATGAATAAGAGGACATCGGTCAATCCACATGTCTCCTGAACCATTATAAATCATATGGAGCCAATAAACGAATTTCTCACAACGAATTGTCGTTGCTGACTGCAAGGTATGGGAACCTCGTTTAGGCGCATCCTAAAGAAGGATCATTATCCATTGGCATCCCATTTCCGATGAAAGAGGTTGATCTCCCTGCTCTATCATGTGACATATTCGTCCGATGCGCTCCGGGTAAAAGGATATTTAGGCCTGCCGGACGGTTGCCCCCTCCCCGCCTTCTCAGCATATGAAAAAGCATATACCAGCTCTGCCCTTTCAGGCTTCGCCTTATCGCAACAATCCATGCAAGTACAACAGCTCACAAGCCGCTATCCTCCTGCAAAACAACACACCTTGGACGGCAATGGTGCACGTTGGCCGGTTCTGATCTATTGCCGCGGCGGGCTGGGCAACTATGGTGGGGTAAATACTGCTTGGCTGGAGCAATTTGTCCATAAAGGTTATATCGTCTTTGCTCCATCCTATCGTGGCAACGAGGGTGGCGAAGGGCATGACGAGTATGGCGGTCGAGATGCCGAAGACGTGCATGCCGCTTACCGGCTCGTTCAGGAGTGGCCCTTTGCCGATACGAAGCGAATTTCAATGATGGGATTTTCTCGTGGAGCCATTAATGCCGTACATACAGCAACGACCTACAATGAAGGGCCTGGGCAGATACATAAACTGGTGCTTTGGAGCGGTGTCGCCGATGTGGAACGCACCTATCATGAACGAACCGACTTGAGACGTACATTGAAAAGAGTGCTTGGCGGTTCGCCACGTTCCGTTCCGGAAGCTTACCTCGCCCGTTCTCCCTTGTCGAAGGCACACAAACTTCACTGTCCTGTGCTGATCATGCATGGCACGTCGGATACACAGGTGAATTACAGTCATGGAACCCGGATGTATCATTGGCTGAAACGCAGAGGCGTGAGCGTTACGTTTCACGCTTATGGGGGACAGGATCATCGTTTTCAGGAGAAGGTGCATGAGGCGGCGGTGAATAATATGTTTGACTGGCTTGCCGCACCTTAGCTTTAAGCTAGAGACGATTTAAACATGTTTGCTGATATGGGAAGTTTGCATTGCATCATGAACTTCATTTTGAAGGATCATGCGTTGTGGATGTATACTGGAGGGGTTACGTTTTTTGGAAAGGACGGATAATCATGAATCAAAATACCCTCCAAAAGTACGCGATGCTGCTGCTGTGCCTGTCTGCCGGAATGGTCGATGTGATCGGATACCTGGGACTGGGGCATGTGCTTACAGCCAATATGACGGGCAATATTGTGCTGCTGGGGATTGCGATTGCCCGTGCTCAGGAATTTGTTGTGCTGCGTGCACTGCTTGCCCTCATTGGTTTTATTGCCGGAAATGCCATAGCGGCACATATGATCGGACGTGTGCAGACGAAAAATGGCTGGTCTTCCCAGGTTACAACGGTGTTCACTGTAGAAAGTATACTGCTTCTGCTCTTTGCCATCGCGATGATCAGTCCTTATTCGGAACAATTGTCCTATTTGCTCATTGCCATCCTGGCCGCGGCTATGGGGATGCAAACGACTGCTGCGCGCCGCATTGGGATTGCCGGTATCTCAACGACCGTGCTCACCAATAATCTGGCCGCCGTGGTTGAAGATGCAGTAAGCATTCTTCAGCGGCTGAGACATGCCAATATTCGCTCACTGGTCAAAGCACTGTCAGCAGATGCGTACCTTCGCGCAGGCGCCGTGGTGATCTATTTGGGCGGTGTTATTCTAGCTGCGATTCTATTCCACCACGTACCTATGATGGCAGTCTGGATCCCTGTTCTCATCGTTGGTGGTGTCACCCTATATGCCCGTTTATACTCCAGGAGAACTGCCAAATCAGCGACGGATGACATGCAAAGCTAGCTCTTATACGATTATTCTACTATTTTATTACATTAATGATGCTTCCTGTCTGATAAGTTCAACCAGATGCTGTGCGGCAGGAGATAACACTTCCCCAGCTCGTGTACATACGGCTACCGTGTTTTTCAACTGCACACCTCGAACGAATACACGTGCCAGCTTGCCTTCTTGGACATCTTCCTTTACGACCAGAGAAGAAATAAAGTTGGCTCCATACCCTGCTTTCACCGCACTGATCGTTTCGTTCAATCCATTAAACTGAAGCGCAATACGGGGAGCAGCCAGGTTATTTGTGGTGCAAAGAGAAACCAGACGCTCCCGTGTAGCGCTGCCCTCTTCGCGCATGATGAAGGGCTCCGCTACCATCTCCCGAAGCTCAATTTCTTTCCCCGCATAAGAATGATCAGGATGGACAACAAACCACATCTCATCTTCAAACAATTCGTCCCAATGGATACCTGAATGTGTAATGCCACTTCCACCATACACCGCAATCTCGGCCTCATAACGCAGCAGTTGGTCAAAAGCCTTCCGGGTATTGGTTGTACTCACCACCAGCTCCACATCCTCGTGCATCTGCTTAAAACGGGCAATCCAGCCCGGCAGCAGAAAGTTGGATGGTAAATAGGTTGCGGTAAGACGAATCAGCCCTTTTTTGCCCGCCCGAAAATCCTCTACAAAGTTCTCGACATCCTGTTCCAGCATGAACAGACGTTCCGCATAACCTGTTAATTGTGTTCCTGCATCGGTAAGGACCAGTTTTCTCCCCTCCGAAGCGAATAATTGAATGCCCAGTTCTCGCTCAAATTTCTTCACCTGGGAGGATACCGCTGGCTGGCTAATGTTGAGTTCTTCTGCCGCACGCGTAACTCCGCCAAATCTCACGATGGCATGAAACAATCGTAATCCGTGCAAATTCAAGCCTTACACCTCCTTCACATCAGATATATAATCTAAGGTTATATTAACATACATAATATATATTTTATTTATATATCTGTTCACTTTATAGTTGAAGTATGAAATCCAATACATGCAATCGGAAAGGAACAGATGACGATGAACAATCTGAATGTATCTGCTCAACAGCAAACCTGGAGTCAAGTCGACGACTATTTGAACGCCTTATTAATTCCCTCAGATTCCCTTCTGGAGCAGGCTCTAAGTACAAATACAGAAGCCGGCTTGCCCGCCCATGATGTAACGCCCAATCAAGGGAAACTCCTTCAGCTCCTGCTTCAAATACAAGGCGCAACACGTGTGCTCGAAATCGGGACACTTGGCGGATACAGTACGATCTGGATGGCAAGGGCCCTTCCCGAACACGGACGCATCGTTACACTGGAGGCTGAGCCACACCATGCAGATATGGCACGAACCAATCTTACGCGTGCAGGACTTATGCACAAGGTTGATCTTCGAGTAGGTCCAGCTCTGACTACTCTTCCCGACGTTCAGGAAGAATACAGGGAGCCCTTTGATTTTATCTTCATTGATGCTGACAAACCAAGTAATCCTGATTATCTGAGATGGGCACTGCGTTTGGCTCGCCCGGGAAGTCTGATCATTGGTGACAACATCGTCAGGGACGGTGAAGTTATCAATGCAGACAGTACGGACCGCAGAGTTATGGGCGTACAATCTTTCCTGAAATTAATTGCGGATAACCCGTGTCTTGAAGCGACAGCACTTCAGACTGTAGGCAGTAAAGGTTATGATGGATTCGTGATTGCCCGTGTGCTGGAATCTCCTATGACAAAATAAACAATGGTCAATTCTTCCGCAAATCCCCTATTCCTGTTAAACTGAAATTACTGCACAGGCAGACTGGGGGAAACCACTTGAGACTTTTACAACAGATTCAAGCTGAAATTCGGGGCTGGTCCCGCAATATTCAATTGTTTTTTCTGGCAAGTATCTTGTATCAGATCGGAAATGGCATGTTCTCTGTCTTGTACAATCTGTACATTCAGGGTCTCGGCTACAATGATACAATGAACGGCCAGATTGTAAGTATACAATCACTTGCGACAGCGATTATGTTTGTTCCCATCGGACTATGCGGCGATTTTTTCAGCCGCAAGCGGCTCCTGATTACCGGCGCTTTGTTCAGCGGAATCTTCCTGATTGGCCGTTCCTTCGATTATTCTGCCAGCGGACTGATCTGGTTTGCTGTATTTTCGGGACTTTTCGCTGGCGTATTTCAGGTACTGGCCATTCCTTTCCTCGCTGAGAATGTGAAGAAGAGTCAACGACTAAAGATGTTCAGCTATTATTCCTCCCTCGTGCTTGCTTCTCAGGTCCTTGGCAGCTTGGGTGGCGGCGTGTTTGCAGACCTGCTTCATACGGCAGGACTTGCCAAAGTCACGGGTCTGCAAACGGTTTTGTTTGTGGGTGGGGCAGCCACGCTGGTTGCGTTTATCCCGATGTTATTTGTATCCGAGGATAAGAAGGCACCGCAAGCGGATACTCCGGTGCAACCTGTCACTGAATCTGCACCATCTGCAAGTGATGGTAAACAGAGTGTCGTTCATTCTTCGGAACAAGACAGCAAGAACGATATCCTTAGCCAAAAGAAAGATTCCCGTTTGATTGGACAATTTGTCATCACCCAATTATTGATCGGATTTGGTTCCGGACTGGTTGTGCCTTATCTCAATCTGTATTTTACCAACCGTTTTTCGGTGTCTTTAAGTGCCATGAGTCTGCTAATTTCATTGGGTCAGATCATGACCATTGTATCGATGCTGATTGGACCCACACTTGCGGCCAAGGTGGGAAGTGTTCGGGCTGTCGTCATCTTCCAGGTCATGTCGCTGCCCTTCCTGCTGTTAACCGGCTTCACGAATCTGCTGCTCATCGCTTCGGTGAGTTTCTTGTTCAGACAAGCACTGATGAATGCGGCCAATCCGATTCAATCCGCCATTCTGGTGGACAGAGTATCGGATAAACGCCGTGGAATCGCCAATTCTCTGATGCAGACTGCCTTTATGATTGGATGGGCAACCATGGGCCCAGTACAATCTTACCTCGTGACCACTTATGGCACATATTGGGGTTATGCAATCACGTTCAGCATTACAGGCAGTTTATACGTGATTTCATCGCTAATGTACTATATGATGTTCAAAGAACCGAAGCCTTCTGCCCGTGTAATTGCGGCGAACAGATAAATGACAACAATTCAGCAGGATAGCGGGATCGACCTGCTCTCCTGTTCTGCTTCGTAATGAGCCAATCACCGTTCAAGGATCAATCATTGTATCTTATCATCAGGAGTGATCTTACATGTACTTCAATCTACCCATGCAGCCGAAAGACGACGCAGATGGAACTGATCCACAAACTCGGTTCCCACGTTGGCTTTCGGTTTTTTCTGAGTTTGGGTGTCTCTGTCCTTGGCGGGTTCATATTTACAGCGATCCATACCCCTATCCCTTGGCTTCTTGGACCAATGATTTTTATGCTGATTGGTTCACAGATTGCCAAGCTGCCGCTCTTGTGGCCCACTTCCATTCGGGACTATGGCATTCTAATCGTCGGTTACTCCATCGGATTAACACTGACGGCAGAAGCGCTTCAAGGCATTTTGCACCAGCTTCCCATGATGCTGCTCATGACCTTACTCTTAATCGGATTATGTACCTTAACCGCCTATGTTGCTTCTAAACTGACAGACTTTGACTTTCCTTCCCTGCTGGTTGGCAGCATTCCCGGCGGACTGTCCCAGATGGTCTCCCTAGCGGAAGAGATGAAATCCATCAATCTGACGCTCGTTACTTTTTTGCAGGTAACCCGGCTCATCATGATTGTATTCTGTGTTCCGTTCCTACTGTTCAGTCCATGGATCGGGGAACGGCAGGTGGGGGAACGAATCAGCCTATTATCGAGACAGCAACATGGGCAGCGCTCTTTCCCGAAATCTTGCTCTATGCCCCGCTCTGTATCGCTGGTGCATGGATTGCACGCAAGCTTCGGTTTCCTACCGCATTTATGCTTGGACCCATGATCGTGATGTGTGTTATTCAATTAAGCACAACGATGCACACACCCAATCTGCCGTCATCCCTACTTAACATTTCGCAATTAATGATTGGCAGCCATGTAGGTCTGATGCTTCGTCCTCAGCAGCTGCAACGCAAGATGCAGACCGTAACACTCGCAATTACGAGCAGTGTTCTCCTCATTGCAGGTTCGCTTGGCTTGAGCTATATATTAATGAAGATATTCTCCCTCTCGGCCGCTACATCATTGCTGAGCATGGCACCTGGGGAATGGATCAGATGAGCATCATGGCTCATGAAGTCAATGCTAACCTCTCGGTTGTGTCTGGATATCAGTTGTTTCGCATCTTATTTATATTCTTTATCGTTTCTTCGCTCCTAAAGATGATTCTCATGCGTATGTTGAGGAAAAAAGAAGCGAGTACCCGCTCTTCGGTCGCGTAAAACGAAAGTGTACATATAAAAGAGAGTATCCGCCTGATTTCCAGCCTGCGGATACTCTCTTTATATGTCTGCTCAAGTTATGAATAAACCCGACTATACATCCAGCTTACAATGCCCACGGTTACAGCGGCCGCTACAATAATAAATGCATAATAGCCAAGTTTGCTTTTTGCCCCTGATGTCTGCTTGTCATAGAAGTCTGAGTTTCGCCTGTAGAATCCCATCCACAGTTCTCCAATCATATTCACAACGATCATTATAAACCGTTTGGCAAGTTCCATTCATCCGATACCCCTTTCTTATCTCAAACCCCTTCCATATTAAGTATAATTATCCTTTTCACTCAAAACAACTCTGTCACGCTGAACTTGGTGCAGTTTCCTGTTCGAGCCAGCTCAATCGTTCAAAAGCCTCCTGATCTGTGCTGCCACACATTTCTTCCGAAGCCTGTAATCCGCTGCATACAGCGGGGCGCTCTTTCTGACCAAAGATCCCACAGCGATTGTCCTCCGTCAGCTGTACACAACGCACACCTGCCGGCTTGCCGTCAGCCATCCCGGGTATCGGCGATGAGATTGAAATCGCGATACAGCATGCGGCACAGCCTGTCCTGCATTCCATAATTATTGTCCTCCCCCATATCTGGCATTGAACCTGATCCACGATTCACCCACGTCCACGTCCGGGCCAAACCCTGTGCAATTCTCCGATTCATGGTACCATTCGAGAAATACCCGCCATGACTCAACGGATTCCAGCTCCCGATTATACCGCCAGAGTTGATTTCCATGTCTTCTTTGACCGCCGCCTCATATGCCGGATCAATGGGGCGCAGCGGGTAACCCAGAATATCATCCCGATCATAAAAGTTAATCCACTCGCCTTCCAACCCAGGGAAGTACTGCTCTGCCAGCGGCGAAGGCACCTGAATTGGACGGCTAAAATCATGGTATCGTAAGCTCCATAACGGCAACGTTGTTCCAAAGGAATAAAAGTTCGTTAAGGTATCTCCCCGTTCCAATGCGGAAGTCACATCCACGATGGAAGGTGTGCGACTAGACGGATATTGCAGATCATAGAAGAAATTGCTTGCAATCACTGCCCCAGACTATGAGCAATAATACAGAGGGGAGCATCTGGCCCATTCCGCTGTGCAAGTGCATGCATCGCCCGATTCAGCGTACGATGTACCGCATCATAGTTATGACCTTGATTTTCCACGGGTTGATACGCGACAGCATCAGCCAGATAATGGATAACAAATCGACGCAGCACTTGATAGTTCAATCTCTGAGAGCTGACAAGCTGCTGAAACAGCGCCTCTTCCCGTTCCTCAAATACATCCGCCCAAAATACCGGCTCAATATCGAGAACCTGCTTGGCTGCTCCCGGCAACACCATAACCTGATCCAATTCCTTATGCAAACGCGAAATCAGTGTATCCGCATAATCTTCCTTTTGCATACCCAGACCATGAATGACCATTACCGCAACACGAGTCATGGCTCTCCTCCTCCGTCCATTGACTAGCCACTCTCTTTGAACCATATGAACTTCTTCACCTGAACATGCTTTCCGATCGCTGTGAACATGAGATTTTGCACATACATTCTAGTTACAGTTTACCACGATACAAATAAAAAAAAGAACTGCATAAAGAGTCATACCACACAAGTGGTATGCGTTCAGCTTTTATTCTGAATCTCAAGATGAAAAAGAAGCTGCGATATTCGCAGCTCCCCCATTGTTCGTAAATTAGCCTTTCAAATGAACCTTAAGCACGCCGTTCTGATTGGATGTAACATCACCTGTAGTGACCTCCACCCGCTCAACCATATCCTGACCGTCCGGAATAATGATTGGCGTAATAAGCGGATATCCCGCAGCTTCAATCACTTTACGATCGAATTCAAGCAGCGTTTGTCCGGCTCTTACCTTCTCTCCAGCTTCAACATGCATGTTAAACCCTTCGCCTTTGAGAGATACAGTGTTGATCCCGACATGAATCAGAATCTGCAAGCCACTCGCGTGTTCAAGAATGACCGCATGTTTGCTTTTGATCACATGGGCAACCTGGGCATCAAACGGAGCAACCACCTGATTGCCGGAAGGCTCAATCGCGACGCCTTCACCCATTTGTTTCTCTGCAAACGCCGGATCAGGTACTTGTTCAAGCGGAACGGCTGTACCTGTTAAGGGTGCCATGATTTCCAGCGTATTCACTGGCTCATCCGCCACCTGAGCAGCACTGCGTGTACGTTGCTCTGTATCTGTATTTGTTGTAGTTGTGCTAGACGCTGAATTAGCTGTAGATGTTTGACTGCCTGCTACAGTAGCTTGATCTGCATTGCGGTCTTCTTTTCTCAATTTCGCTCTTCCGAAAAGAACCGTCAGTACAAACGGAACAACCAGTACAATCGCCATGCCGATGAAGAATACTCCCCATTTGTTCGGGAAAATCGACAGGAATCCAGGTACGCCACCTACACCAATAGAGGTGGCCTGAACATTGTTTATCGTGAGCAGTACGCCGCCAATCGCAGAACCGACCATACCGAAGATAAACGGATAACGATAACGGATATTCACCCGAAGATCGCCGGCTCGGTTACCCCGAGGAAAGCTGACACGGATGAAGTCGCCGCAAGTCCTCTCATCTTCTTCTCACGAAGCACGAGCATCATGGCAAGTGCAGCTGAACCTTGCGCGATATTGGACAGCGCCAGCATCGGCCACAGGAACGTTCCGCCCTGGCTACCAATCAGTTGTACGTCTACCGCCAGGAACGTATGGTGCATGCCTGTAATAACGAGCAATGCGTACAGTCCACCGTAGATCAGACCGCCCAGAGCCGCGTATGAATCGTAAATATAGATCAAGCCGGATGTAATTCCATTCGCAATCGCAAATGTAACCGGACCAATGATTGTAAATGCCAGGAACCCGGTAATCAATAAGGTGACAGGAGCAACGACCAACAGTTTGATCGAATCATGCACCCTTTTGTTCAGGAAAATCTCCAGCTTGGCAAGCAGATAGGCTGATACCAATACCGGCAGAACCTGCCCTTGATAACCGATCTTCTCAATATGCCAGCCGAACAGATTCCACGTAGGCACGGTGCCTTCGTTCACTGCATTGGCGTAACCATAAGCACTCAGCAGATCCGGATGAACCAGAATCAGACCAAGCACAATCCCGAGCAATGGACTGCCGCCGAACCTTGTTACAGCGGACCAACCAATTAATGCTGGCAGGAAGGTGAAGGCTGTGCTCGCGATGGTATTGATAATTGATGCAAGATCCTTCCATGCTGGATATACATCCACCAGTGATTTTCCATCAAAGAAAATGCCCGGCCCTGTCAAAATATTATTAATACCGAGCAAGAGACCGGCCGTGATGATGGCTGGCAGGATCGGAATGAAGATGTCCGATAACGTTTTGATCGCACGCTGGATTGGGTTTTGCTTTTTACCCGCAACAGCCTTCACGTCATCCTTGGAAGCGCGTTCGCCTCCGGTAATCTGAATCATTTCATCATACACTTTATCTACAAGCCCAGGTCCGATGACCACCTGGAATTGTCCTTGAGAGGAGAACTGGCCTTTGACGAGATCGTTCTGCTCCAGACTTTCCGTATCTACTTTACTTTCGTCGTACAGGGCGAACCGGAGGCGTGTGACACAATGTGTTGCAGCTTCAATATTTTCTTTGCCGCCGACCGCTCGTACGATCTCCTCAACCTGTTTTTTATCCATTGCCATATTGTCACTTCCCATTTATATGATGTGAATTAGTCCTGTTGCGGTACAAGCCACATATAGGATGAATACGGGCTAAGAGAGATTTCTTGCTCCAGTGCAGGCGATGCTTCTGTATTGCCAATCAGCAACTCTGCTGATTTACCCGCAATGTGATCATTCCAGACAGCATCCGAGAAAGCAAAAGATACGTCCCGCTTGCTGAAGTTGGATACTACAATGAGCGTCTCGCTTCCATTGGTCCGCGCATATGCAAATACATCCGGATGTGCTTCGTCCAAACGTTCATACAGACCATCAGTCAGCACACAAACCTGTTTACGCAGAGCAATCAGCTTGCGATAGTGATAATAGATCGAATTCGGGTCAGCCATTTGCTGGGCCACATGAATCGACGGATATCGTTCATCCACTTTGATCCACGGTGTACCTGTAGTAAATCCGGCATTTTCGCTTCCATCCCACTGCATTGGTGTCCGGGAATTGTCACGGGAACGCTCTCTCACAATCTGGAATGCTTCCTCAGCAGATTTGCCTCGTTCTTCCTGAAGCAGTCGATACATATTTGTCGATTCAATATCACGGAACTCGCTAACGTCGTTCCAGACCGGATTCGGCATCCCGATCTCTTCGCCCTGGTATACGTATGGTGTTCCCTGCATGCCATGAATGGTTGTAGCAAGCATTTTGGCACTCTCAGCACGATAATCGCCATCATCAGCGAAACGAGACAACGCACGGGGTTGATCATGGTTGTTCAGGAACAACGCGTTCCATCCACCACCGGCCTGCATGCCTGTCTGCCACTCACTGAACAGCTGCTTCATCGCTTCGAAATCGTAAGGCATAAGCTCCCACTTCTGTCCGTTCGGATAATCCACTTTCAGATGGTGGAAGTTGAACGTCATCGAGAATTCCCGGGAAGCAGGGTTCGAATATTTAATACAGTGCTCCAGTGTTGTAGAGGACATCTCCCCAACTGTTACCATATTGTGTGGTCCAAACACGTCTTCATACATCTCCGTAATGTACTCATGCACACGTGGGCCATCGGTATAGAACTTGCGTCCGTCGCCTGGGGAAACGCTACCATCATCATCAGGGAAACGCTGGTCCTTGGAGATCAGGTTGATAACGTCCATGCGGAAACCATCTACACCCTTCTCCGCCCAGAACTTGATCATGTCCCGTACTGCCTTGCGTACCTGCTCGTTCTCCCAATTCAGGTCAGCCTGTGTTTTGTCAAACAACGTCAGGAAATATTGTCCTGTCTGCTCATCATACTGCCACGCAGGTCCGCCAAACTTGGATTGCCAGTTATTCGGTACACCACCGTCCGGCGCAGGGTCCTTCCAAATATAATAATCACGATAAGGGTTATCCTTGGATGAGCGTGATTGCTGGAACCACTCATGATCCGTAGAGGAGTGATTCACCACGATATCAATCATCAGCTTCATGTCACGTGCCTTCAGACCTTTAAGCAGTTCGTCAAAATCCTCCATCGTACCAAAATCAGGATTAATCCGATAATAGTCCGCTACATCATACCCGTTATCATGCTGCGGAGATACATATACCGGCTGCAGCCACACGATATCAATACCGAGATGCTGCAAATAATCCAGCTTTTCGGTTAATCCCCGTATGTCTCCGGTACCCGATCCGGTTGTATCGTTGAAGCTCTTGGGATATACCTGATACACCGTGGAGGTTTTCCACCACGATGATGAAGTTGTGTTCGTTGAACTCATGTTAACGCCTCCAATAAATTGTATTGCTTATATGGTTCTCTTGGCCTAACTTCATTTATATATTACATAACTAAACATGTATATACAAGTTGAAACTTAAATATGCTATGTTTTGCCTCTTTACACATTCCCCATTAATGATTCCTCTGTAACAATTATTTTGCCGCATACGTTCGTGAACTCCATGATATCTGTATCCAAAACAAAAAGACGTCTGTCTCCCCACCATTTCATGGGGGTAAACAGACGATTCAGATTTAAAAATTAGTTGAGTTAACATCTCAAGCAAAGCCCGTTCACTTCCTGTTTTTTACAGCATTTCTGTCGAAATGATTCCTTTACCCTGTTCTCTTTTGTTCAAATTCACCGAGGACAAGGACGCTTGATCTTCTCTTTCCAGCTCTTCGGCACTGATCTCTCCAGAGAGCACAGCCCGCATACGTGTTTGGTCCAACAACCCTTCCCATTTTGCCACTACAAATGCCGCAACACAGTTGCCCATCAAATTCGTGAATACTCGCATGGTATCCATGAAGCGGTCTGCACCGAGCAGTAAGGCAACTGCAGCTACCGGGAAGGCATTCAGGGCCGCCGCAGTAGCAGATAAAGCAAGAAACGCTGAGCCAGGCACACCTGCCATGCCCTTGGAGCTAAGCATTAATACCAGTAAAATCGTAATCTCCTGTCCCAGTGTTAGATCAATACCAACCGCCTGAGCCAGAAACACGGTTGCCAGCGATAGGTAGATCGAGGCTCCGTCCAGATTGAACGAATAGCCTGTTGGAACTACGAGCCCGACGACCGCACGATCACAGCCTGCTTTGGTCAGCTTGTCCATCATTCGGGGCATAACGACTTCCGAGGAACCTGTGCCAATCGCCAGCATGACTTCGGAGCGGGTATATTTTACAAATTGCAGAAAGTTCAGTCCTGTAATCCACCAGGCAGCCAGGGCAAGCATCACCAGGAATAACAACGCCGCTCCATAACATGCAATAATCAGCAACCCGAAGGATGACAGTGTGGAAGCACCATAGGCTCCTACCGTATAAGCCATAGCTCCGAAAGCACCGATTGGCGCCAGCTTCATGATGTATCCGATTATGCGGAACAGAATACCCAGTACATTTTCAATCAACGTCAGCACATTCTCTTTTGCCTTACTCTCCGTCGCCGCCAAAGCTACCCCAAATAAACAGGCAACGAGCAGCACTTGCAGCAATGCGTTCTGTGCAAAAGCATCGACAACACTTGTCGGGATAATATTCATAATAAAGTCCACCACATGCGGCAGCTCGGAACCATTGGTTTTGGCTTCGATGCCGCTGGTATCCAGAGTCGAAGGGTCCACGTTCATGCTCGCGCCAGGACGAAGCAGATTGGCAGTGCCAAGTCCAAGGACAAGCGCAACCGTCGTTGCAATCTCAAACCACAGAATCGCTTTGAGTCCAATGCGGCCAACCGACTTCAGATCACCGATTTTGGCAATGCCTGTCACGATCACCATAAAGATCAATGGTGCAATGATCATTTTGATCAACTTGATAAAACCTGTTCCGAGCGGCTGCAGCAGACTGCCCAGATCAGGCCACAGAATGCCTACACCAATTCCGATGATAACCGCTACAATAATTTGAAAAAATAATGATTTCACAAATGACATGAACGCTCCCCCTGTTTTCGGTCAATTCGGATTTCCGGTTGATTCCCGTGTAATTTTTTATAACATTCGGGGAAGGTTTTCAACAATGCCAATTGCATTTTTTTGTGATCCGTACCAACTATTCAGGTCAAAATTGAACTTGAAACCGAAAAAGACGAATATCACGTCAGTTATCTTGACGTGATATTCGTCTTTAGCTGTTACTTCTTTTAGTATTGAACAGTGCTTAAGAGATCATTAGAGAGTAAGGGACTGTCCTGGTGCCAGCACGCGACCTTCCAGACCTCTCTCAGCCAGTTGCTGAACAAAACGTTCCGCATCCTGACGGATGACCGGAAATGTATCATAATGCACCGGAATCGTCAGCTTCGCATTGAACCACTCGGCGGCTTGAAGTGCATCCTCCGGCCCCATGGTGAAATGTCCGCCAATAGGCAGGAACGCTACGTCGATATCATGACGATCACCAATCATTTTCATATCACCGAACAAGCTAGTATCCCGGCATGCAAAATGGTTTTTCCACCTATGTTAATAATATATCCTGCAGGCAATCCTGCGTACATGATCCGTTGTTCCTCTTCCAGCACGATGCCGGATGTATGGAAAGCCTGAATCATTTTGGCTTGGGCAAAACCAAGATCCACCGTTCCACCCATGTTCATGCCTATGGTGTCCAGACCTTTCCATGACATATATGTAGCCAGCTCGACAATGGCAACCACCTTGGCATGATTGGACTTGGCAATCGGTTCAGCATCCAGAATGTGATCCATATGGGCATGTGTCAGCAAAACAGCATCGGTCTTGATATCTTCCGGTTTGGTGACAGCAAGTTCATTGCCACGCAGGAAAGGATCAATAATCAACGACTTCTCTTCTGTTCCCAGTTGTACACTGGAGTGTCCGTGGAAGGTAATATTCAGCAACTTGTTGTCCTCCTGACATATGTGTTCTTTTCGATTGATTTCAACATTTATTATAAATCAAACCTCTTCGCCAAAGCAAAATTGTACTCTTATCGCTGCATTTGATAAACTCTTGCTTCATACGGCTGAAGGAGAATTGCACCTTCATCAGTGGAATAACGTTTGCTTGCATTGCTGATGAGTAGTTTGGCACGCTCAGCTTGCCAGCCTTCCGGCCAGTGCATCTCAGGCTCATGCTCACGGAAATTCAGGATGACCAATATCTGCTCATCATCCAGTGTTCGGGTATAGGCATAGATATCAGGGTCATCTGGCAGCAACAGCTCATATGCCCCGTAGATGAGCACTTTATATTGTTTGCGAAGTGCAATCAGCCTGCGGTAATAATGTAAAATGGACTGTGGATCACGTTCGGCATCGGCCACATTAATCTCGGTATAATTCTCATTCACCTGAATCCATGGCTGGCCATCGGTGAATCCGGCATGCTCCGTATCATCCCACTGCATCGGCGTACGAGCATTATCCCGACTCTTGCGCCAGATCGCCTGCATGACTTCATGCTTGGCTTTACCTTGACCAATATAATGATTGTAATAATTCTTCGTCTCGATATCCCGGTATTGCTCAATATCCGAGAAGACGACATTGGTCATGCCGATCTCTTCTCCTTGATAAATGTACGGCGTACCTTCCAATGTAAGCATCCATGTAGCCAGCATCTGGGCAGATCGCACCCTGTACCTTCCATCATCACCGAAGCGGGATACCGGGCGCGGCTGATCATGATTGCCCATATAATTGGCATTCCAGCCTCTGTCATGCAGCACGGTTTGCCAGCGGCTCATAATTTCTTTCAGCTCGGGCAGCTTCCACTCCCGATAGTTCCATTTGCCGATTCCGGACGATTGGGCGTCCACAAACATATGCTCAAACTGGAACACCATATTGAGTTCATTCCGATCTGTCCCAACATAGGCCAGCGCCTGTTCCGGTCCAAGCCCCGAAGTCTCTCCAACGGTCATTGGACCGTATGGCTTCAGGATCATGTCGTTGAGTTTGTTAAGAATCGAATGCACCTGTTCGAGATTGGAAAACAGCTGGTACGCTGGAACGACTGGCAGATTATCCGGATTATGCGCGCTTGGTAACCCCTCTGCCTTGGCGATATGCGCCACCGCATCGAACCGGAAACCATCCACACCTTTTTGCAACCACCAGTGCACCATCTCATACATCTCTTCTGCCATCTTTGCATTGTTCCAGTTCAGGTCGGGCTGGTGTTCAGAATAAAGATGCAAATAATATTCATTCGTTTCAGGATCATGCTTCCACACTGAACCCCCAAAATAGGACTCCCAGTTGTTTGGAACCTGGCCATTTTTGCCTGAGCGCCAAATATAATAATCCCGTTTCGGATTCACTTTCGATGAACGTGACTCGGCAAACCATGCGTGTTCATCCGACGTGTGATTCAGCACCAGATCCATCATGATCTTGAGACCACGCTTGTGAGCCTCGGCCAGCAAACGATCAAAATCCTCCATCGTGCCATATTTGCGTAATATAGAGTAATAATCCCGGATATCATATCCGTTATCATGACCAGGTGAATCGTAGATTGGACAGATCCAAATCACATCCACGCCAAGCCCAGTCAAATAATCAAGCTTGTCATATATCCCCTGCAAGTCACCCAAACCGTCCCCATCCGAATCTTTAAAGCTGTTGGGATAGATCTGGTACACCACACTCTCTTTCCACCAAACGATATTGCCCACCTCGCCTTCATTACTCCATTCTTCATTACTATATAACCCGTTAGTATGTTTTATCCGAAATGCCCCTTTTATAAACACTTTGAAAGACTCAAGAAGGTGCAGGAACACAAAAAGACCCGATCATTGACCGCTAGTTGCAGTTCAATCTCGAGCCCTTCCCTGTGAGTATAGGAATAAGGCAAACCCTATGTATCCAATCCAGGCCCCCACTGTATTCAACATAATGTCATCGACATCAAACGAACCCAGGCGGGTAATCCATTGTGTAACCTCAACAGCGAACAAAAGTAAGACGACAACCCCTGTAAATGGCCAAAACTTTCGGCACCTGCGGAATAACCAGGGTATCCATATGCCAAGCGGGATGAACAAGACAATGTTGCCAAACAGGTTCTTCACCCAGGCTTCCGTGTGGTATCTGTCTCTTTCAAAAAGTAGAGGCTTGATCGTCTCTAATGGTACTAAATTATATTGATAATTCACGCTAGGCGTTCTCCCGTTGACAAAGAGCAAGTTCCTCATAATCAACATGTACAGCACTGCCATGCAGGCAACGATAGCGAGCATCCGTCTGGAGTGGAGCCACGAGCCTTCGTTCATTATCTGAATTCCTCCGTCCTTTTTTCCGCGGAGCGGTAAGGTCTATTTTACCGGGATATAGATCTTCATGTCCAGTTGCTCAGGGGTAGACTTCCATACACTTCCCTACATCCGGCACCTCAAAATCCGGTCCTTCCCTTCCTATCACCTTCTTCAAATTTCACCGAAACCAGTTGATCATAGTCATTTCCTGACTATTGTTCAGTAAGCCAAAGTAGAAAAGACTATGATCACCCTGATCACCGTAAAACATAGTTACCTAAACAGAACCTAAATGACAGCAGCCTAAATTTAGCTGGTTTTCATCCATTTGTTTAGCTTCTATTCAACTTGGTCTACTAGAATTGTATATGAGGGAGCAATTCAAATATGTTCCTCGTCACTTAGCAAATGAAAAAAATAATTTATTGTAGGAGTGTTTATAATGTCAATCAATAGGGACAAGCTGCAAGAATCATTGAATCCTGCCCTTCGGGTTCGTCCCCGCGTAGGATGGGGTGTTCTCACCTATTTCCTCTACAGCGCAGTCTTCTACGCGATCTTCTTGCTCAACGGCATCGACTACACACGAGTGGGTGAAAGTGAACGGACCCTGCTTCTCTGGTATATAGCACCACTGTCCGGCGGTGCCGTGCTGACCATCACAATGGTCACGATCTACGGATGGTGGCGCCCTAGCCTGGTTGAAAGACGGCGTCTTTCTCGATGGACAATGACTCTTCCCATCATTATGATGGTCATCGCGATCGTGAACATGCTGACCGGCGATTTCACCCGTGTCTCGCCCCTCATGTGGCTGTATCTCATCTTTGGCAGTATCATGGTCGGCTTCAATGAAGAGATGATCAACCGAGGTCAGTTGATCGTTGCTCTGCGCAGCCGATTTCGGCGAAACCGGGGTCTGGCTGCTCTCAACAGCGATGTTCGCAGTCTTCCATCTGCCAAACATGTTCTGGGGCATCGGAGCGGGAGCCCTGTTCCAGGTAGTGGTCGCTTTCGGCCTCGGTTCGATCTTCTATCTCGCCCGGCGGTCTACCGGTTCTCTCGTGGCCTCCATATTCCTGCACGGGTTCTGGGACTTGAGCGTTTTCTCAGCGAATGGCGCATCGGCGTTACCCATCGCTGGTTTACTAGCTCCCTTGTTGGTGATCGCTGCAGTGATCACGGTTCCGATCATCCTCCGTCGTGAAAAGCGGCGCGATACGGCCCAAAGCGTGTCACGACCAGTCGGCTAATTCATACAAAAGTCCCCTTGTACAACAAGGAGCGCTCTCTGATGAATGTATATGAATCCAACAGAGATCAAACCTAGTGTACAAGGGGGTTTCTTTGTTAAACAATAATTCTTTAACCTTTCCAGTGTCCAGATACCGGATGAATGCCCCAGATATCCGTCGCATATTCACTGATGGTGCGATCACTGGAGAAAATGCCGGATTGAGCCGTATTCAGCACCGCCTTGCGTGTCCAGCCCGATACATCGCGGTATGCTGAATCAATGGCTGCATGGGCATCGGCATAGGCAGCAAAGTCACGTAATACAAAGTACTCGTCGCCATGCGCCAGCAAGGAATCATAGATATCCCAGAATTCACCGTCACGTTCACAGAACGCACCTGGATGTACCAACTGCTCCACCACCTCGCGAATCCGTTCATCCTGCTGTACAATCTCACCCGGTCGATAGCTGCCGGAACGATAATACTCAAGGACTTCATCTGCCCGCAGACCAAAGATAAACATATTGTCTTCCCCGACCTGCTCTGCCATCTCGACATTCGCACCATCCATCGTACCGATGGTTAATGCACCGTTCATCATAAACTTCATGTTACCGGTACCGGAAGCTTCCTTACCTGCAGTCGAGATTTGTTCACTGACGTCCGCTGCCGGAATGATTTTCTCCGCAAGAGAGACTGAATAGTTTTCCAGAAAAAACACTTGCAAACGATCGTTCACGGCCGCATCCCGATTTACAGTATCTGCCACCGTGTTAATCAGCTTGATAATTTTCTTGGCAAAATAATAACTTGGCGCTGCTTTTGCTCCAAAGATGAATGTACGTGGCACGATATCAAATGAAGCATCGCTCTTGAGCCGGTTGTACAAATGCATGACGTGCAGAATGTTCAGCAACTGCCGTTTGTAACCATGAAGCCTTTTCACCTGTACATCAAAAATGGAATCCGGATTGACAGCTGTTCCTGTATGATCCAGGATATACGCAGCTAGCCGCTCCTTATTGTGGCGTTTGATGGATTGGAATTGCTGCTGGAATGAAGCATCATCCGCAGCTCCTACCAACTCATTCAGCCTTCCCGGCTCTGTAATCCACTTCCCGCCAATCGTATTGGTGATCAGATTCGACAGGTTCGGGTTGGCATGCATCAACCAGCGGCGATGAGTGATGCCATTGGTTTTGTTGTTGAATCGCTCCGGGTAGAGTGCATAGAACGGCGCCATCTCCCGTTCCTTCAATATCTCGGTATGCAGAGCCGCCACACCGTTGACGCTATGACTGCCCACAATCGCTAGATGAGCCATCCGCACCTGATCGTTCGCAACAATCGCCATGTGCTGAATACGATCCGGGTCTCCTGGATAACGTTCGAGCAGCATGCCGCAGAATCGTTTATTGATCTCTTCAATGATCATGTAAATACGTGGCAGCAGCTTACTGATCATGGCTACAGGCCATTTTTCAAGCGCCTCACTTAATGTTGTATGGTTTGTATATGATACCGTGCGGGTTGTGATATCCCAAGCTTCATCCCATCCATAGCCTTTGACATCAATTAAAATCCGCATTAGCTCCGGAATGACCAGTGTTGGGTGGGTGTCATTGATATGGAACGCCACTTTATCCGGCAACCGATCATAGGAAAGCTCTAATTTGTTAAACGTACGCAAGGCACTCTGTACACCTGCTGAACACATAAAGTACTGCTGTTTCAATCGGAGCAGCTTACCTTCGTATTGGGAATCATCGGGGTACAAAAACTCTGAAATGGATTCAACCGAACGACTGTAATCGAGATATCCGTAATAGTTCGAAGGGGTATCCTGCGATGTTTCCCGCTTCGGCTCCGCACTCCACAGCCGTAATGTGTTTACATGGGGCTGACCATAACCAATGACGGGTACATCATAGGGCACAGCTACAACGGATTCCGCATCCTTGGTAACAAATTGGTAATGTCCATCCTGTTCATGGGCTTCCACCCGGCCCCAGAATTGTACCTCTACCTTTTTG
This sequence comes from Paenibacillus sp. 1A_MP2, assembly GCF_052244825.1. Classification (NCBI taxonomy): domain Bacteria; kingdom Bacillati; phylum Bacillota; class Bacilli; order Caryophanales; family Paenibacillaceae; genus Paenibacillus; species Paenibacillus sp. 1A_MP2. The sequence goes on from NZ_JBQQCS010000001.1 coordinate 4,483,493, forward strand.
TCCGGACGGCGGACTTCCCATTCATTTCCCTTATCAAGCCAATTATCAGGTAATTCCACCTGATTGCCGTTGATGATTTTTTGCTCAAACAAGCCATATTTATATCGAATTCCACACCCATGTCCTGCATAACCGAGCGATGCCAATGAATCCAGGAAACAGGCCGCGAGTCGTCCCAGACCTCCGTTACCCAGACCTGCATCCGCCTCCTGCTCCTCCACATCTTCCAAAGAGAAGCCCAGTTCAGCCAGACTGTCACGAACCAGTTCCAGTTCATTCACATTTAGCAGGTTGTTGCCGAGCAGACGTCCAATCAGGAATTCCAGCGAGAAGTAATAAACCTGTTTATCCTGGCGCTGCTTAAACCCCTGATTCGACGCCGCCCAATCCTGACCCACATATTCACGAATCATGCTTCCAAGTACGTGATAAACATCCTCCTGCGTCGCTTCTGCTAACGGTTTGCCCAATTTGCTGACCAGATTCCGCCTAAAAATACTCTTGAACGTTTCCTTGTTGTCAAACAAAAGAAGGTTCCTCCCGGTGAAATCCTGTAGGATCGTGGCGGTTCACACTTGTTTCTTACACATGAGTGCTACACCTTTCAAAGCTGCACTTTCGGCTAGAGCCGTTTCCGGTTACGAATCGTTCTTCCGATCGCTGTTGTCTCTCAAATTTCTTGATGAACATTATAAAAGGTTGAAATTTGGAGACAAAGGCGAACGCTGACGCTTCTTCAGAATCGATCTCGTCACCTCCACTGCGTTAGCACGTATAACCGTAGCTTTAGCTGTGGCACCCATGCTTCGAAGCAGCATGAACCTTAAATCCATCCTACAGGATTTTTATTTTATATATATTTATAGATGATATCGGTTAAGTGTTGGTATTAGATAATAGTACTCTTTGCCAAAATATACGGGTTGGACGGGTCGCCGATCAGCGTCTGGCCACCGCTTAGCTTCACATCTTTGTCGAGAATAACGTTCTCCAGAACGGCGCCTTCTCCAATGTAGCATTTTTGCATAATAATAGAACCTTTAATTTTGGCACCCTTCGCCACATGCACCCCACGGAACAGAATGCTGTCTTCCACTTCCCCGCCTACAATACAGCCGTTTGCAAGTAGGGAATGCTTCACCTCAGCGGTGTCCAAATATTTGGCCGGAGCCTCATACTTAATCTTGGTCTGAACAGGCTGTTCCTTGAACAGTTGTTCATATAGTCCGCTATTTAACAATTCCAGACTGTTGCGGTAATAGCTGTCGATTGAATTAATCACGGCATGATAGCCATCATAGGCATATGCAGCAATGTTCAAGCCATCCGGGTTTTTCTGGATTACATCACGGAAGAAATGGCTTTCTCCATGAGCGATGCAGCGCTGCACCTGGCGCAGGAACAGTTCTTTTTCCATAATGAAAATTTCTGTATATATATTCGGGTGATCGGCGCTTTGGTGAATGTCCACCACATTGCCATTCCCGTCATCTTCAACTTTGACACAGGCGTCATGCTCAGGCAGAAGTTGATCCACTTTTTTGCAAACCAATGTCACATCCGCGCCCTTGCTTATATGGTACCTGTACACATCCTGCAGATCTGCTTTGGTCACGTGCCGACTGCCTGCATGAACGACATATTGCCCGGAACCCCGACGAAAGAAATCGAGATTATTGTGAAAATGCTGCAAATCCCCTTGTGACGTATCGGTTGGATCGTTCCAGTCCGGGGCAGAATAAACATGCCTCCATGCTTGCGATCCAGATCCCACGGCTTACCGTCTCCCAGATGATCCATGAGTGAACGATACTTCCGACGGACAAATACGCCGATACTCTCAATGCCAGCATTCATCATATTGGACAATACAAAATCAATCAGACGGTAGCGCCCGGCATATGGCACCGCGGCTCCGCAGCGAAAGTACGTCAATTCCTTCAATTCCTCAAGCTCATGGTCAAGGTTAATAACTCCGATCAATGGTTTCATCGCATGCACCGTCCTTTGGGGTTAGATTAGGCTTTGCTTGTCATTCCCTCGTGAAGCTGACGTTCCAGTTCTTCCTGATCAACCAGTAATATATCACTTTCATCCTCAGGGGCAGGCGACAGATGCACTCCATCCGGAATCACCAGTCCTTCGGCAATAATAGCTTTGTGGATACGTACATGTTGTCCGATCTTCACTTTTGGCATGATCACTGAATCTGTGACTGAGCTATTCTCACCCACCTCAATTCCGTAGAACAGCACCGAGTGATTAACCTCACCATGTACAACACTGCCTTCACTGATGATGCAGTTCCGCACCTTCGCAGAAGGTGAAATATATTGCGCAGGCTGATTGGGGTTACGGGTAAAGATACGCCAGTCGGGTCGTTCAGATTAAACGGTGTCTCCTCATCCAGCAGGTCCATATTGGATTCCCACAGACTGCGGATCGTACCTACGTCCTTCCAATACCCCTCAAACGGATAGGCGTATAGTGATTTTTCATTTTCAAGCAACAAGGGAATGATATCTTTGCCAAAATCATAGGAGGTGGATGCCTGTTGTTCGTCCTGGATCAGGAAGCGCTTCAGCACATCCCACTTGAAGAGATAGATACCCATGGAAGCAAGCGTACTCTTGGGTTCAGGAGGTTTTTCTTCAAATTCGTAGATGCGATAATCATCGTGGGTGTTGAGCAACCCGAAACCGGCTGGCTTCTTCCAACGGAACGTCAACGACCGATATGGTGCAATCTGCATCCTTTTCCTTATGGTATTGAAGCATTTTCTCGTAATCCATTTTATAGATATGATCCCCTGACAAGATGAGCACATGCTCAGGATCGAATTGTTCGATAAAATTCAGGTTCCGGTAGATTGCATCCGCCGTACCTCGGTACCAGTTACTGCCGTCTTCACGTTCATGAGGAGGAAGAACATATACCCCGCCATTTTTGCGGTCTAGATCCCAATCGCTGCCAATGCCAATATAGGAGTGCAGCACGAGAGGTTCATATTGGGTTAACACACCAACCGTGTCGATGCCTGAATTGGAGCAGTTACTAAGTGGAAAATCAATGATACGATAAGTTCCGCCAAAATAAACAGCGGGCTTGGCCAGTGATTTGGTCAATCCCTTTAACCTTTTGCCTTGCCCTCCAGCGAGCAGCATCGCTACAACTTCTTTTTTTGCCATCATTACAGCCTCCTCCATGTGCATTCGTTCTGATTCATTTCAGAGCCCATAATCCGATATGTTGTTGTGTGGACACTTTTGTCATGATTAGGAGCATGCTGTACAGACTATGTTTCATCGAAATTGCAGCCGAACGTCATTCTTGTAGTGTCTGAAAGTAGATGATACATGCAGAATTGCCTGGACTTGTTGTGTAGAGGTGATAGGTGGATGTACAAATTAAGGTGTACCCCGTGAAAAATGCAATACACGACTCCTATATAACATTAAACACGAAACGGGTTGAGGAATCTTGCTGGAAAACTTCGACAAAAGTAAAAGTGGATATCACTCCCTCCCTATATGCCGCTGTTATTAAATATTGTATTCGATAATAGGTCTTCAAAATCCTTTTGTTTTGCTCTTAACATTAACTGGAAAAATAAGTAATTAAATTTTAAAACTATATGATAAAAAAGCCGAGATCCCTCCCGGCCTATTTCTCCTTTATCCACTGGATAATCTCATCCCCATCCCTGTTTTCAGCGGGACTTTCCATTCCATTATACGAATTGCTATGATACTCTATATAATTTTACGGAACAGCTCCATCACTTCTTCCTTGGAGGGTTCATACGGATTACTTGGTGCACAGGCATCTTTCATGGCGTTATCCGCCAGCCATTCAACATCAGGGTCTTTCACACCCAATTCAGACAGTTTCTCGGGAATGCCAACCTCCTTGGAAAGTTGACGAATGGCCTCAATCACATAATCGGAGCATTCCTCATCACTTCTGCCCTTCACGTCCATACCGATCGCTTTGGCAATATGCCGGAATTTACCGGGTACATGCTTGGCATTCATCTCTTCTACATAAGGAAGCAACATCGCGTTACATACCCCATGTGGCAGATCATAGACTCCCCCAAGCTGGTGAGCCATCGCATGAACGTAGCCCAAGCCCGCATTGTTAAAAGCAATCCCGCCAAGGAAACACGCATAAGTCATATGCTCTCTTGCCTCCAGATCACTGCCATCCTTAACGGCTCTGGGTAAATATTCAAAGATCAGCTCAACGGCTGCTGCCGCTGTGGCGCTCGTTACAGTAAAACCACCAGGCGTCACCATGGCCTCTACCGCATGGGTCAACGCATTCATGCCCGTGGCGGCAGTAAGACTGGCCGGTTTGCTCAGCATCAGTTCCGGGTCATTCACCGACAGGTCGACGAGACTGTTTCGATCCACCATCACCATTTTCACCTTGCGTTCCTCATCTGTAATCACGTAATTCATAGTCACCTCACTCGACGTGCCCGCTGTTGTGTTAATCTCAACTAGCGGCACGGACTTGTGTTTCGATTGATGTAATCCTTCATATTCACGGATATGTCCACCGTTGGTTGCTACAATGCCGATACCTTTGGCAGCATCCTGCGGTGAACCTCCGCCTATCGATATAATGGCGTCACAGCCATGATCCTGAAATACTTGAAGTCCGTCATGTACATTCTGACAGGTCGGATTGGGCTGAACCTCATCATATATCACATAGTCTAACCCTGATTTTCTTAGTATAGACAGCACTTGTTCAGCAACGCCGCAAGAGATCAATCGACGATCACTTACGACAAGCGCCTTGTGAATCCCCATATTCTGTATCAACTTGCCTGCTTCCTGTAAACACCCTCTGCCCATCAAGTTCACGGGCGGAACATAATAAGCGTGTGTTGCCATCTGAACCAGCCTCCTGTTACCCCTGATTTACTGTCTTTATTGTAACTGAATCCGTTTTCAGATATAGTGAAATAAATCACAACCAAGTTGATAAATGTTTCATCTGGACGAAATCATCCAATGATTGTGTCTGCTCTTCAACAACTGGCTCATCAGTGCTTGAAAAGAAAAACAAGTTGATCTTGGATTCACAAATCAAATTGAAAAACAGGGGCTATCCCAGGTCATGTTTCATGACTTCTGGGACAGCCCCTGCAAATCTTCAACATGCAAAAAAACGTTTAACGAACCCGGCAAACTTTATTCGTTCAATCTTCATCATTCACAATCCAGAAGCTCCTGAATCGGCATGTAATAGACGGGATAGGGTCTGCCTTGTTCAAAACCAAGCTTACCAGCTATTGCGATGGAATCATGACGAAAATCCTCTGTCGTCCAATGTGGAACACAATTCCGTTCCAAAACGAATTGCACATAAGCGCTTGCCATGGCCGTAGCCAGACCCTTGCCCCGGTGTATCGGATCGTAGGTATTGATACCTGTTTCGTGGTGAATGCCACTGACAAACACCGAGATACACGTACCTACAACCTGCCCCTTATAAACCGTACATGTGCCTGCTCCGTATCGGAAGAAGTCCTCCACTGAATGCCAGAATTTCAAAATTTCATGCTCAATGATACCACTTTTGTCCTCTACCATTACAGCTTGGTCGATAACTTGAAGCTCATATCCAGGAGGAACGAACAAGGAGCTGGAACTGCGTTCCCGCCATTGTTCATACTTCGCAAGATTGAATTGAAAAGGAACCCGCACCCCTTCTCGCAAACGCCCATTAAACATGTGATGCAGGACTGGAGCCCAGTCTGAGCCTGGGTCGGGGTACACTTCGAGATTCAGCATGTCTTCGCCAGCGCTTAACGCCTCAGGGAAAAGCTCCTGAACGAGTACCTCTCTGACAAGACTGTTGAACTGTTCATTATCCGATCTTCCGATCAGATAGAACATTTCGTTTTTTGCCCAGATCAGTGCACTTTTTGGAGCATGAAGCCGGTCTGCATAGACGCGTCCGCATTGAAGCCCAGCAAGCACTCCACCCATGACCACATGCCCGTTCGTACCCGAGATGAAGGGTGTCAATTGATTCCTTTGGGACGGTTGATTCAGTAAAACCAACATGGTATAACCTCGCATTCTTTGTATAGGGTAGGTAAATGAATACATTCAAATCTGCCCTGCCTCAGAATGCGATAACGTCTGGTCTATTCCTCGTTCCCTTTCACCTCTTCGAGCTTTATTTTTATTGAACTAGAGTATATTTACCCTTGCCACTCCTATGACAGAACAACCTTTCGATCGCTGTTATCCCCAGATTTTTTTGATTCCCTCTTTAAAAGGGAAAATCCGGGGATAAAGGCGAGCGCTCCGCTTCTTCAGGTTATTTCTGTTCTCTGCGTTATCGTGTAAATGTTTAGTTCAATATATATAGCTTACAACGCCTTATCGTCTACTCCATCCAACCAGGCTTCAATATCGCCGATGACGGAGGATACGCAGCCGTCTTCAAACGGAGAATTCAGACCAGCCAGTTCGACCAATCCTGTGAAGGACAGACTTCCTCCGGCTTTACACAAAGTCAGGTAGTCAGCCCATGCGGACTTCATATCCTGGTTGCTGCGTTTCCAGAACTGGAATGCACAGATTTGTGCCAGTGTGTAGTCAATGTAATAGAAAGGCGACGAGAAGATGTGACCCTGCTTATGCCAGAATCCGCCTTGTTCCAGATAGACGTTATCCTTGTAATTGATATGCGGCAGATAAGTCTTCTCAATGTTGCGCCATGCCTGCTTGCGCTCCGCTGGTGTTGCATCCGGATTGGCATAGACAAAATGCTGGAATTCATCGACGGCTACACCGTAAGGAATGAAGAGCAGTCCGGAAGACAGGTGATCAAACTTGTATTTGTCCGTATCTTCCTTGAAGAACAATTCCATCCAAGGCCAAGTGAAGAATTCCATGCTCATGGAATGAATCTCTGCGGATTCATACGTCGGCCAATTGTATTCAGGCACTTCAAAGTGACGGCTCTCATATACCTGGAACGCGTGACCCGCTTCATGCGTCAATACGTCGATATCGCCCGATGTACCGTTAAAGTTGGAGAAAATAAACGGTACTTTGTAATCGTTCAGGAAGGTACAATACCCCCGCCCTGCTTGCCTTTTTTGCTCACCAAATCCATCAATTCATTCTCGGTCATCATTTGGAAAAACGTATCCGTTTCCGGTGATAATTCAGCGTACATTTTCTTACCATTGTCAATGATCCAGTCCGCATCCCCTTTAGGAGTAGGGTTACCCGTCTTAAAGCTGAATCCTTGATCGTAATAATAAAGGTTATCCACATCAATCCGGCTGCGCTGACGCTCTCTGAGCTTCGTAGCTACAGGCACGATATAATCACGGACTTGCGCTCTGAAATTGGACACCATCTCCGCGTTGTAATCCGTACGGTTCATACGGTCATAGCCGAGTTCCACATACGATGGATATCCCAGCTTCTTCGCGATTTGCGTACGTACTTTCACCAATTCGTCGTAAATGCGATCGAATTCAGCTTCATGTTCAGCCATAAACGTATATCTTGCTTCCGATGCGCGTTCCCGCATAGAACGATCCGTGGACAACTCAAAAGGGTGCAGCTGCGGTAATGTGCGTTCTTCTCCTTCAAACGGAATTTTGGCCGAAGCAATCAGTTGGTTGTATTCCGTAGAAAGTTTGTTCTCTTTCTGAAGGTCTTCGATAATTTCCGGGCTGAAAGTCTTCAGGGACAGATCTGCCAGCTGGAATAACTGCGAACCCCATTTTTGTTCCAGTTCAGCACGGAATTTGGAGTTCACCAATGCCCGATAATAATCGGTAATGTATTCTTGAATGATCGGAGAGCTTTCATCCAAAAATTCGTTTTCTGCTTTATAGAACGTATCATTGGTATCAATGGAATGACGGATATAGACCAATTGTGCCTGAGTCTCAAAATCACTCCGCAGCGAGTTAATTTTGTCCATATATCCACTCTGCTCTTCAACCGTATTCGCAGCTTCAAAACCACTCAGAAGCTCACGGAATGACGTTTTGATTTGTTCCAGATCGGGACGTGTATACGTATACTCACTAAATTTCATTTATGTACACCCTTTCCTATTAGGCATATTTCGGGATTCCCCGAGTTGAACTAAACCCTATTATACAAAAGAGCAGCCTAAAAATCCCATCTTTACGAAAAATATTTGTCCATCGGTCAAATGGAACAACATCACTCGTTACATATATTACGCTTGAATGTCAGGTATGACATGCATGTAAAAGATGCTGCATCAGCAGGGAATGGATCTCCCTCCGAGCAGCATCTCATTGAATCAGGAATAATGCGTGATAAATGGAGCAGTTACTGAACGTTTACATACCAATTGGAGTAATTGATCTGGCCGCTTCCTTTCGTAATTTCGGTTCCATATTCAACACTGCTGACATATTTGCTGTTGGTAAAGTAACTTTTGGAGATCAGATAATCGGTGAAATTTTTGACGTTGATGCTAAAGTTGTTGGGGATTGAGACTTTTTGAGGAACGAGTATACCCACCATTGATGCACCCCATTGTCGGTAATTTCGCCACGATATAGATCATAGGTCTGTCCACCAATGGATACATCCGAAAATACTTTGGAACCAATGGGTCCTACACCGGAAGTCCATTCGTTCCAGATCATAATTTCTTCGGTCGGTGTACTTGACCAGGTCGCATTCCCGATGTCATGCAGCCAGATATCATACGCATTATTATATTCTCCATTGGTGTTGGACGCCTTAGAATAACCTACTCCGGTATTGATACTTTTGTTTGCAGACAAACGTGTTGGCAGCCCACTGCCTGGTGTATAGCCCTCTGTCCAGTGCCAGCCGCTGACAAGAGAAGGATAGGCTTTGACTCCACCAGACGTTGTTGGCCAGTTCCAAACGTAACCCAGGTCTGTATTACTGTTCACATACACGGACTGGGACCACCCACTGACACTCGAACTTCCCCAGCTATTGTTGAATATATAATACTTGTTGTTGCTGAAATTAAGTTTGGCATACGCTGTGGAATCCGATGCTGCACTGGCTGTAATGGGAACGGCTGCAATCAGTAATGACATAACCAACAGCATCCATGCTTTCTTGCCTGATCTTTTTTTCAACTTCAAACCCATAATGTTAGCCTCCCGTAAGTTTTATTGTAAACGCTTACAACATTAAGTGTAAAACATTTCCATGTACAAGCATACCACTTAAATCCGACATTATTTCATGCTATTTTTAGACTTTTTGGGATTATATACAAATAAGCCCACCTCGCAATACGTTACGAAGTCAGCTTATAGGCTTGTCTTTTTATGTTTCTTTTAATAACCTTAGTGTTGATCGTTGTCCATAATCTTATAGAACCAGCCCATTCCGAGCATTCCCACAACCATAATAATCCCCATAATAATGATATATGTCATGAATGTAACCCCCCTGCTCCGTTTTTCTTCAAACTACTACCAGTTTACACGGTGAAACCCCTTTTGAGTTGACTGAACATTGACAAAAATACGAAATCTTCATTTTCACTCCATATATTGTGTCCTTTTTCATTGTAATTTCAATCGTCATATCACTAATTCAACAGATTTGCATTGATATTTGATTTTCCCGCCTTGCCCTTGCAGGGTACAAAGTTTCATCCGTCATACTTACGGTGTATACTATACTTCTATGAAATGGAATTGGATTATACGCAGAAAGGTTTGAACTGAATGTCGACTCGCATACCCTATTATCGTCAGCTATTATTCGCTTTTTTACTTACTCTTATGCTGTCTATCCTATCCGCCTGTGCTGATGGTGAAGCTCATGTCACGGTCAATATGGACGGTTCATCGGATCTGGATCTGAATCTCAGCGTAACCGACTCTGCTCTGGGAATGATGGGACAAGACAATCTCATGACATTGCTCGCAGATTCGTTGAAAAAGAATAATTTCCAGGCTGAAGTCTCGGACCAGGGAGATCGCACAGAACTCAAAGCGACGACCCATTATGAGAAAAGTAATACCGTCTCTACCTTCAGCACGTCGGATCTGCCTGATGGAATCCAGGTGGAGCAATCCACTACACCTGGTTTTTTCACTTCCAAATTGCATATAGCTGCGGAAGTAGACCTGCTGCAGACCGTTCCCGACGGTGAGGTCAAAGACCAAATTAACAAGGTGCCTGGATTTCTCAAAAACTTGCTGCTGAAAGATGTGAATTTTGATTTCAAGCTGACTCTTCCAATCAAGGCACAGGAATCCAATGCAGATCTGGTCGAAGATCATGGAAAAACTCTAATTTGGCACGTCTCCCCACTGGATACGAATAAGCTGGATTTAACCGTACAGGTCCCAAATATTCGGAATATCATTATTACGGGGGGCATTGCCTTGGTGCTATTCATTGCATTACTTATTTGGTTTATAGTCCGTCGCAGACGAACCAGAAAGGCGCGGAAAATATAACCACAGCTCAAGAAGCTTGGATGATATGACTACTATTTCACTTCCGACTTGCCAAACGGTGTTATGGATAGTAGAATACATCCGTACTGTGTGAACGGTTAAATTAACTATGGAATTGCTAAAGAGGTGACAGATTTCATGAATATCCGGGAATGCCCACTGCCTGGTATCGGAGTTAAGTACCAGTTTGATACAAAAAGCGGTAATAAGTTGGTCATTGTTGTCCACGAAGACGGACGCCGTGAATTGTTCTCGGTGGACCCAAGTGACAACGAAGAACTCACCCTAATTGCAGAACTGGAAGATGACGAGTGCGTAACCCTTTCGGGGTTAATCGGAGGATGGTCCTGACATCTGTGCCAGGCGATTAGATTAACAACACCGATGAAAGACGCAAATAACCTGCCCCTGAAATTTCAGGGCAGGTTATTTTTTTCGATAAGTTGCACTTGGAGCTCATCAGCGCTCGTGCTTTGCTCGAATGAACGGAACCCATGTGTTTAATACACGACTAACTTCCGCAGAGCTGAACGGTTTACTGATAAAATCCTGCATGCCGCATCTCAGACAGGCTTCACGGTCGTTCGCCCCTGCAAAAGCGGTGATGGCAGCAATGACCGGGATTTCAGGATGGGTTTGCCTAATTCTGCTGGTCGCTTCAATCCCATCCATAACGGGCATCTGGATGTCCATAAACAGAAGGTCGTATGATTCCCTTTCCAATGCTTCCACCGCTTCTGCACCGTTCTCCACGATATCACATACACCGCCGAGCTTCCGAAGCATTTCCTCCAGCAAATGACTGTTTAATGACTGATCCTCAACTATAAGTATTTTAATGCCCGCTGCCAGACTTGTTCGATCCAGCTTCAGGTCGTGATCAGCCACCTTTTCAATCCGATCCGTGGACTCATCTTGCCATCGTTCAAGTAACAAAGTGAAATGGAACTCTGCTCCCTCACCTGTCTCACTCTGTACACCAATGGCACCGCCCATCAGTTCCACCAGCTTCTTACTGATGGCCAGCCCGAGGCCCGTGCCTCCATATTTGCGATTGATAGCCGGATCAAGCTGAGAGAAGGACTGGAACAGTTGATGCTGCTTGTTGAACGGAATGCCAATCCCGGTATCTTTGACTGAAACTGACAAGAGAAGGTGATTCTCATCGTAAAATTCCGCTGGCTTAACGTTCGCGTGAACCTGAATGCTTCCCTTCTCCGTGAATTTGACGGCATTGCCTACCAGATTAATTAAAATCTGACGAATCCGTGTTTCATCGCCTCTTACGCGTTCGGGAATCTGTTCGGACATTTCACAGTATAGTTCAATATTTTTTTCGGAAGCTCTAAGCGCGAATAGTTCCATGACCCCGCCAAGAAGGGCTTTGATATCAACTGGCTGGCGTTCGAGATCCATTTTACCTGCTTCAATCTTGCTGAAATCCAAAATTTCATTCAGAATATGCAGCAGTGATTCACCACTGTCGATGATAATATTGGCAAATCCGTTCTGCTCCTCATCCAGCTCTGTTTCTTTTAACAGATGAGCCATGCCCATAATCCCATTCAATGGTGTACGAAGCTCATGACTCATAATCGCCAGGAACTCTGACTTGGCCCGGTCCGCATGCTCTGCCACTTCCTTGGCACGAATGATGTCCTTCACCGATGTCATATCGCGAAAAACGAGTACAGCCCCACGATTGTCTCCCTGATCCATAATCGGTTTCAGTTGGAACTCCGCCAGAAAGCTGGAGCCATCCTGCTTCCAAAAGACTGACTCTGATCGCGGCAGGCTTCGGCCTTCGCGTACCGCTTGGAGAATCGGATTACCATTGGACGGATAAGGAATACCCTCACTTTGCATTTGTAACATAATCTCTTCAAGTGGTTTTCCATTCATTTCAGACGGACAAAAATCCATCATCTCCGTTGCAATCGGATTGGCAAATATCAGGTTTCCGTTCTGATCCAGGCCAATAACTCCCTCAGACATGGCATTGAGAATCAACGCCCGTTCGTTACTGAGATTTTCAATCTCCTCTACATACCTTTTGGACTCCGTAATATCACTGGTTATCCCATAGACGCCAACAACACGATTTTCGAGCAAAATCGGTACATTAATTACACTCGTTTCAATGCGCTGCCCGTCTTTGTGAATCAGCCCTACTTCATAGCGCTGTGCGGTTCCTTTTACAGTCTCTTCAAAGTGATACCTCGTCTTATCCAGGTCAACCGGATCAATGAGATGATCAAAGGGTCTGCTAAGCAGCTCCTCCCTGGTATGGCCTGTCAATTGCTCCTGTCCTGCGTTGGCCTTAATCAAGTTTCCGTCCAAATCTAATGAAGCAACGCCTAGAGGGTTGCAGTCAAACAATGACTGGTATTCCTGAAGACTTAATTGCTGCTGCTTGCTCGCTGTAATATCACGGGTAACAGCGATTATTTCCTGCAGATTTCCCTGCTTGTCATATAGATACTGAGAGATGGTATCCGCCCATACAACCGAACCATCCTTATGCAGGAGCCGATAGCTAATTCGATCAGGGGCAAGACCCTGGATTTGAGCAGCCACGTAAGCCTCGACCAGAGCCACATCGTTGGGGTGAATGCAGAACAGGCCAGATTGACCAATAACTTCTTCCGGATCATATCCCAACATGCTTGTGCTGGCTGGAGATACGTACTTGAACGTTCGTTCCGGATCGGCATGGTGTATGGCAATCAGGTCAAGCGAGGATTCGGCCAATAATCTTGAGATTCGGCTGCTCTCCTCCAACTGCTCACGCTGTATAATCAGTCGATTCTCCGCGTCCTTCTGCTTTGAAATATCCGCTGCCTGCACAAGCAAATAAAGCGGCTCACCGCTCGCTTCGTCCCTGACGATACAGGCTCTTACCGTCACCCACAGAAGAGAATCATCCTTGCGCTTAAGCCGTAGCTCGGTTTCATACATCAGACTTAATCCGTTGGTCATATCCCAGAAGTGGGATCTAAATTCCCCCATTTCCACGTCTTCCTCATAAATCATATGTACGAGAGGGGCGTTAATCAATTCATCTTCACTGAATCCCAGCATCTCGCAAAACGCCGGATTAAGCTGGAGCCAACGTCCGTTCACATGCGAGGCAACAGCAATGCCGATCGGTGCATGTGTGTATAACTGTTCGAACAGAGAGCGATTCTCTGCAATTAGATTCGACACCGCATATCCTCCTTTATTAGGAATCTGAATATATTCCGTATGAACAGATCGACCTGAACATAACTTCATCTATAAGAGATGTACCCCAAATGTAATGATTTATAAACGAGTTGAACAAAAAATCCAGGCCATAATCGACATTCTTATCGTGTGTTCATGCTGTCTGCACCTGCAGACATACAAAACCGCACAACTGGCGTCATATACTACAGAATAACGCGTGCATCCCCGTTTGTACAAGGCTGAACATCCCAATGATACTGGAGGTTATGAATATGATTATTGTTGCGAATCAACCGATTGAGCTGGTGCGTTCGGATTGGTCTGCTTTTGCATGGCACTGGTTACAGCAACTACAGAACAGTCCCACAGTATACACCTATCAATCCATGGATCATCTTCACTTTGAATGGACGCTGCGGGAGTCTCTGGTTGATGCAGCCGAAGCACTGGATCGTAGTGGTGTCAGCTTCGCCTCATTCGAGAAATCCAGGTGTAACCCGGCCTATTGGAATCGAAATGCTCAAGGAGGCTTTGAGCTAAGGGGTGAGGTGACGCCTGCGCAGGGAATCCGGGACATTTGGAAGAATGGTCATTTGTATGCCTTTGAATGCGCAACAGCGACTGTAATTGTTCTGTATGGCGGTGTATTGAACAGCATTCGGGAAGATGATTTCAATTCCCTGTTTCGCAACCTGCTGCTCTATGACTGGCACTATGACAGCGATCTGCGATTAACGGAAAAGAACGGAAGTAACTCTGCGCTTCCTGGAGATGTATTGTACTTCAAAAATCCGGACGTTTCCCCTGAAACACCAGAGTGGCAGGGAGAGAATACCATTATGCTGCGTGAAAATTCATATTATGGACATGGAATCGGGATTGCAAGCGGGGAAGAAATCATTCGTTCATTGAACCAAAATCGTATTCCTGGAAGTACAGTATCAGCCTATTTAATGGATACGGTCATTTATCCAGACTTTTTATATCTGTCCCGATATGCCAAGAATGGTAACAACGGAAATTCACAGACAGCCTCGTCTACCCCGGTCCTGCCGGGACAGTTGTATGTGCGCATTGGCGGCAGCCGTTACTTGCGAACCTAACATAGCTTGAAGTGTATTGGTCATTAGAAGTTCGTTCAGCAGGGTTTAACGACATTCCATGCTGAAAACCCCGTGAAGCAGCAGTTCCACTGTTGCTTCACGGGGTTTTTGGAGCATTTGGGACAGCCAATTCATTAACGACTGGATAGCCCCACCGTTCCATTGTTATTTAGCTAATTTCATTCATCGTTATTATCCAATGGGGTCCAATTGCACAACGACCTGTTTGCCGCTTACCTGAACCCCCGTTGTTTTACTGCCATACTCAGCCAGAGATTTGCACAGCTGTTCTGCCCATTCCTTGCCTGCTGTTCCTTCCTTGGCTCCATGCACTTGGATGACGAACTTCACCGAGTCACCCTTCGTCAGGATGCGCTCTGCCTGAGATTGCTTGGTTTCCCGGTCGTGGTCTTCCATCTGCAGGGTCAGCCGAATCTCCTTCACTTTGCGTTTGTCGGGTGATTTCGCAGCTTTCTTCTTCTCTTGCTGCTTTTCCTGTCTCGCTGCTCCAGCACCAATCAGTTTGCATGGCGGCGGGCTTATCATTAGAGACGTACAGATCAGATCCACTTTGTACTGCTTCGCAAGTGCGAGCGCATCACGGGTAGACATGATGCCCAGATCCTCACCGTTCAGGCCGGTCAGTTGGACCTCAGTCGCTTTAATCTTTTCATTTTTGATCATGGTACATCCTCCTCTACAACAAAAGCCTGTCCTGACCTATGACAGATCAAGAGCAGGCTTGGATGTTGTGAACTGAATATTCATCGTATATCTGGACGTAATGGTTATACGTCGGTTTTGTGCGTCTTGTTCGTCTTACAACGAGTTGAAAGCTTCGGTCAGAACCGGTACAATTTGCGACTTGCGGGATACTACGCCTTTGAGCACCGCTCTGCTATCCGACAATGTTACATTGTATGCTTTCTCTACAGCTTGAGTGGAAGCACCATATGCCAATGCAACAGAATCGTTGTTCAGGATGTCTGTTACGACAAATACGAACAGGTCTAGACCTTTGCTGGAAATAATCGCTTCAATCGCTGCTTCAAGCTCAGGTTGCTTCACAAGCACATCATTCACGTCAACCGCGTTCACTTGTGCAATTTCCACTTTAGCTTGACCCATTACGAATTCTTTGGCATCCAGGGAAATCAGTTCAGCAATCGTTTTCTGGCTCAGATCCGCGCCCGCTTTCAGCATATCCAGACCATAGCTGTCTGCATCCACACCAGCAATGGCAGCCAGTTCACTTGCAGCTGCTACATCCTGCTCTGTGCATGTTGGGGATTTGAACAACAGGGAATCCGAAATAATCGCGGACAGCATCAGACCAGCAATCGGTGCGCTGATTTCCACGCCGTTTTCTTTGTACAATTTATTCAAAATGGTTGCTGTACAACCTACAGGTTCTGCACGGAAATACAAAGGCTGGCTTGTCTCAAAGTTAGCGATCCGATGGTGGTCGATAACTTCAACAACCGTCACTTCCTCAATATCGCTGACACTTTGTTGACGTTCGTTGTGGTCAACCAGGATGACCTTGTTTACTTCATTGGCTGCTGTTTTAATCAGACGTGGCGCTGCCACTTTGAATTGGTCCAATGCAAATTGAGTTTCGCCGTTAACTTCGCCGAGTCGAACAGCCTCAACGTCTTGACCCAATTTTGTTTTCAAGTCTGCATAGGCAATGGCCGAGCAGATCGTATCCGTATCGGGATTTTTGTGACCGAAGATTAATGCTTTTTCCATATTAATAGCCCTCCGTCAATTCTGATTTAGATGAATAAAATGTAATGTTTCAATCATACCCTTACTGATTATAGCGTTAATAAGGCTTAATTCCAATCCCTTTACAGCGAATTAATTACAAAATCATGTCAAGGTCTTGCCTTTATACTCACAGTGAGCACAAATTCTGTTCCGCCCTTTCGATAGCTTCAGTTAGGCTTATGTACGGATTATCATTTCGAAAACGAATGCACAACTCTGCCGTCCCCCAGCTTCGATCCATTGCCGGTATGTAAACCAATCCACATTCTCCAGAAAGTAAAAAGTCAGAGCTTCAACAGGATTTGATTTATACTTTTGTTTAAAATGCTTTATTTGAAATTCGCCGCGTGGATTAAATCTCGGGACCCTGACGGGTCTCTCCTCTTTCACAAAAAAGACCTGCACACTTCCGTCTTCACTGATCTCCAGCAAGTTCAATCTAGCACCATAAGCACATCCACCATCAATGCCAATCTTGTCCCCGCTGGGGTCAAACCAGACACCTGGCTCAGTATGCAAATTTTTGACTGGCGTATGACCGAATACCACCGTCTCCTTGAGCGAGGTTGGTCTTGAATAGAATGGCTCCCGAATCCAAATGAAGTCACGCTCTGACTGGGTCCGCCAATCCTCCACCTCCGGATTAATTCCGGCATGTACAAAGATATAACCAGGAATTTCGTATACAAGGGGAAGCTGTTCCAAAAAACGAAGATGATGCTCATAGTGTGTACGCAGCCTATGCTTGGCTTCAGTATAAGCATCCCAGTCCAACTGCTCATGATCCAAAGAAACCTCGACATAGCTAGCCAGCGTCTGTAAACCGCCATTACGAATCCAGTGTTTGTCATACTCCTCGACATCATGGTTCAGCGCCTTGACCATCATCGCATCATGATTTCCTTTGATCGTAATAATGTCGTACTTCTCATGCATCTGCATGATCTGTTCCACGACCTCTTTGCTCTTCGGCCCGCGGTCCACATAATCACCCAACAAAATCAGCTCGTCCTGCTCTGGATCGTATTCTGCAAGCTCAAGCAGCGTATTGAATTCGTCGTAACAGCCATGAATATCACTAATGACACATCTGCGAATATGAATCTCTCCTCTCCCTGATCACGCAAGAGTATAACCGGAACCTTGTAAGACAAGGCTCCAGCTAGTTCAGAATACTAATTCCCGTTCAGTACCAATTAATCCTGCTTTAAACCAAAGGCTTCCGCTATCAGACTGAATGAACGCAATCGATCCTTGAAGGAATGAATCGCTGACGCAATAATAACCTCATCCGCTTCATAGCGTTCAGCCATTGCCGTAATTTTGTCCTTCACCTGATCCGGTGTACCCACGATGGAAAAAGAACGACGTTGACGGATCTGTTCCATCTCCATGGCCGTAAATGGATAGTTATTCACCGTTTCCAGGGATGGGAATGAGTTCTGCTCCAGACCCCGCCCAAGCCGCAAGAAGAATAACTCATTGCTGCGAGCCAGTTCAGCGGCCGTTTCCTCAGTCTCCGCGCAGAATGCCGACACCGCAATCATGGAATGGGGTTGGTCATTCAGGATGGAAGGCTTGAAATGTCTGCGATAATGCTTCATTGCTTCCTCCCCACCCGGCGTTCCGAAAAATTGGGCAAACGCATAAGCGGTCCCTTGTGCCGCAGCAATTCGCGCACCTTCGGAACTGGAGCCGAGCAGCCACACTTCGGGAACAGTGGGTACGGATGGTCCAGCTACTAGGGAAGCAAATCGATGATCCTCCGGCAGCTGTTCATGAAAATACCCACCCAGATCGGCAATTTGCTGCGGGAAGAATTGTACATTCGATGACTTTCCTTCATTCAGGGCTCTGCTTGCAATAGGCATTCCCCCTGGTGCTCTGCCAATTCCAAGGTCGATTCGGCCGGGGTGCAGCGCTTCCAGCAAACGAAAATTCTCGGCGACTTTATATGCACTGTAATGAGGCAGCATCACGCCCCCTGAACCTACCCGAATTCGATCTGTATGTGCTGCAACGTGCGCAATCATAACTTCCGGACTGGAAAATGACAGTGCCCCGCTGCCGTGATGCTCCGACATCCAGAAGCGGGAGAAGCCCAGCTCATCTGCATGCTTGGCAAGAGTTACGGTTTCCTGAAGGGTATCCTGTACCGTCCGTCCTTCATTAATATGTCCATGTTCTAGTACACTAAGTTTCATCTATATTCATTCCTTTCGTTATCTGCGTTAATGGCTGCAGCTTCCATTGTAACATTATTAATTACAGTTTCAAAGAACATCTCCTTTTCATTACACGTTTAGGATGTACAATGAATAAACAAATAACGCCACCAGCTCCTGAGCCAGTGACGTTATGGTGTTTCATACATAAAAAATTTAATTACGGTGCACGTTTGGGCAGCAGCTTCACATACTCGTCAGATAGCTTCATCAAGCTGAGCACGTGTTCATAATCCGAACGGTACGGCTCCAAATCCGTGACGGGTTCATACGTTTTTAACGAGTAGGCTGTTCCATCATCAAAGCCCGCACCCGGAATAAACATAATGTCATTATTCACAAATGAACCTGTCGGCAAGTAATACCGGATACCGAACGCATTGTGGTCCATGTTAAGTAGATCGTGACCAAAGGCTGTAAATTTCTCTTCCTTCAAGGAAACTCCCATCAGGTTCAACACCGTTGGCATGATATCCAACTGACCGCCAGGCTGTTCAATGACTTGCCCTTTTGCCTGTTTTGGCGTATGGATCAAGAGCGGGATGTTGAAACGACTTACTTTACCGTCATATGGCACGCCCAGATTGGTCTGGATCTGCTGTGTAATCTCATCGTTTGCTGGCAAACCGAAATGGTCCCCGTATATCACAAGTGTTGTGTTATCCCATAATCCGTTCGCCTTGAGGTCATTGATCAACTGACCTACCGCATAGTCCGTATAATTGATCGCTTGCAAGTAATCGTGCAGCAACGTATTGGTGATTGTGGCCGGGATGGTAATTCTAGCTCGGTCCGCAGGAACCGTAAACGGCGAGTGGCTGGATGCTGTAATGAACTGCGCATAGAATGGCTGATTAGCAGCCTGATGTGCATTCATTTTTTCCATACCTACACGATATAGCTCCTCATCCGATGGTCCAAAATCATTAAACTTATCATTCTCGAAGCTGGGCTTGTCGAAGTACCGATTGAATCCAAGTGCCGGATACATTTTGTTTCGGTTCCAGAAGGTGACGTCATTGACGTGGAACGTCTCCGACTCATATCCTTCTTTACCAAGCAGTTTTGGCAGACTTGGCAGATCACGGTCACTATACCCTGCTGACATGGGTACAACCCCGGTTGGATAGATGGAAGTGTTCGACATAAACTCGGCATCCGATGTATTTCCCTGTCCGATCTGCTGGAAAAAATGAGAGAAATAATAGCTTTCTTTAGCCAGATCATTCAGAACCGGGGTTAATACCTGACCGTCCAGGGAAGCATTGATCGGGAAATTTTGAAATGACTCCAGTTGGAGGACAATCAGATTACTTCCCTTGGCCTGACCAAAATATTTGGCTTTAATCGCCGTGCCCTGACTGGACTTCTCCTGGTACGGATACTTGCTAACCAGTTGATTAATCTTGTCGATCGTCTCATTAATGTTGCCATTCGCAATGGCTTCATTCTCTTTGCTCGTCAGTATCGCTGATGACACCTGATAATTCAGGAAACCGAGGTTTTCGGCACGAACCAGCTCATTATCAATCGTTTCCCCTTTAACAATGAAACTGCCTGACAGCGTGATGCAGAACGCAGCGGTCAGGGCTACTCCCAACTTGCCCCAATACCGTCTCCGGCTTCTGCCGAAATGGAGTCCACTGTCGCGATAGCTGCTATTACGGCCTGAGGTACGACGACTGCGGAGGATAAACCATACCGGTACAGCCAGTACGATGTCCACAAAAAATAGGAAGTGCTCAGGTCGTACCAAAGGTCCGATACTTCCTCTCACCTGAGCAACCTGGCCGATCTCGCTCAGTGCCGTATATGTGGGAACCGAACTGAAATGTACGTTATAGAGTGTCGCCGCGAATAATACCAGCGAGAACAACACATTGAAGCCTCCGTACACTGCACGCTTCCAGCCTTTTGGCACGATCAGATCGAGGATACATACCACGGTCAGGGCCCCCAATGCGTCAGTAACGAAACCGATGCCAGAAAGTCCATGGAAAAAGAAATACCGCAAAAGCGACAACTTCAGCAGCATAAGAATAAATAACACGATAAATAAGGTCCGTGATGAGGTCCGCTCATTTTTGGAATTAAACATGGTCGCTTTCAACCCTTATCTGAAATTTTTACGTTCATTTTACAAAACGCATATTTCAGTATAACAGTTTTATGGTTTGTATTCCATGAGGGGATATAGAAAGCTTAAGCTATCGTCGATATATCTACGTCCTGCCTGTTTTCGTTGTGATTCTGCTTCTCGGCAAGGAGTGCCGCCTGTGCAGCAGCGATACGGGCAAGCGGCACCTGTTCTGGCAGACAGCTCACATAATCCAGACCAATATGGTGGCAAAAAGCAATGGAAGCCGGATCGGCTGCATTCTCACCACAAATGCCTGCTTTCAGATGCGGTTTCCGAATTCGGCCCTGAACGAGAGCCATCTCTACTAGTTGCCCCACCCCGTCGATGTCCAATACCTGAAATGGATTGCTGGGCATTGAACGTTGCTGCTCGGCAAAATGAAGGAATGACTTCTCCGTATTGTGACGGCTGTAACCGAACGTCATCTGTGTCAGGTCATCGGTGCCAAACGAGAAGAAGTCCGCATGTCGGGCAATATGTGCTGCGGTCAGTGCCGCTCGTGGAACTTCTATTCGCGCGCCTACTCTGTAGAGACAGTGACGCTTCTCCTCTCCAAGCACCTGATCCGCTACATGATCCACCAGCTCTCTCATATCCTGAAGTTCATTGGCATGCCCCACCAAAGGAATCATAATTTCGGGCCGCACCCACAGCCCTTGGCGGATACCCTTCACCGCTGCACGAAAGATTGCTTCAAGCTGCATATCGTAGATTTCCGGGAACACGGTTCCCAGTCGACAGTCCTGCTGTCCTAGCAACGGATATTGTTCATGCAATTCCAGCACCCTGCGGATGACACGATCAAGCTCCTGCACTTCGGTGTTATTTTCCTCTAATTTGCTGAGAGCCAAATGCTCACGTCGTTCGTTTAACCTTTCAATATCAGGCAGCAGCTCATGCAGCGGTGGATCGAGCAATCGAATGGTTACCGGATAACCATCCATCACTTCGAAGAGTTGTTCAAAATCAGCCTGCTGCATCGGCAGCAGACGTTCCAGTCCGCGTTTGCGCTCAGCTTCACTGTCTGCCAGAATCATTTTCTGTACAAAAGGAAATCTCGAAGCAGACAATAACAATTGTTCTGTTCGACACAAGCCAATGCCCTCAGCCCCTAACGCGCGGGCCTTCATGGCGTCCTTGGGATGATCCACATTCGATAGTATTGTAAGTGCCTTCATTTCATCAGCCCATTCGAGCAGAAGCTGCAGCTCTGGTAATAAAGTTGAAGATGTTTTCAGCATTTCCGTCACATGCCATGGCTGGATACGTAATATTGCATCCTCCTTAGTAATAATCCCTCCATCCACGAGATCTACAGTACTCCTCAGCGCAGCCTTCGAGGTTAGCCTCGCTTCACTGATTCCCACCAGATACAGCGCCCCTGAATCCACAGCGAACTGGATCTCCTGTACCTCATTCGTGCGGGACTCCAGATAACCGCAAGCATCCTGCAGAAGTGCATACAGTTCGGGCTCTTCTCTCCGCAACTCATCCAGTCCTTCATTAAAACCTTCGGATGCAGCAGATGAAACGTAATCCCCTGTCATGCCTCGTTCCCCGGTACCCGGATGACGGGAATATACCGTGCCGATCCCGCTGTGGTCACCACGCTCGCCATTGACCATCATCTGTATAAGAACAGCTGCTCCTTGAGTTTCATCCGAGAAATGAGAGGATTTCCGAAGAAGCTCTTGTTGGGAATTGGGCCGTAAAACACGATGTGCATCAGAGATTACCCGCATCGCTTCTTTTAACTGTAACTGTACATCCTGAGGGAAAGGATGATACCCTCTCTCTTCTATTAAACGTTTATATTCCGCGATGGCGAATTCCAGCTTCGCTTCATCGAGTATCGAGATGTCTTCCAATTTTTCTTCAAAAAGGGCATACGGAATGTCGTGTACCAGCTGACCATAATCCTGCAAAAAAATCCGATAACAATTCAGGGCATACGGACGATCATTGGTTTGCCTTGCGAGCCCCTCCACCGTCATATCATTCAGTCCTACATGAAGCAAAGCATGAGAAGCTGTATTACGGGAACACGTTTCACTTGACCGGACGGCAAGCAGCAGCGGTGCTAAGGAATCGCCGAAGAATTTGCCGGATTGCTGCTCAAGATGCTGAATTGCGCTGCCAATCTCTTGGGCTCCTTCAGCTGAAAGAGGTGCACGACGGGTACAGAACGCGCGACAGCCTTCCTCTGTTACAATGAACCCGGCCGGAATGGGCCAACCTGCCTGGAGCATCGCTGCAAGTCCAGCCCCTTTACTGCCCATCAGCCCTTTCATCTCTGCCGTACCTTCTTCCAATAGAACTACCCGTTTCGTCATTACAGCGCTCCCATCTGCCAATACTTGGCTGTGCTTAAAAGGAAATTCGGTCGCTCGAATTATCCTTTATCTAATGGTATGTCGCAATACGGCAGTCAAGGACATTTGCTTCCTCTTTTTGTGCCTGAATTGAAGTTGTATGGCGGGTGCTCATATATGGTAATATAAAGCTTGACTCAATCTAAAAAGCTTCACCCAAAGATATACCTGCTTCACCCATGATTCAACTACGTTTATAAGGAGTGTAAATCAATGTTTACTCAAGTCGGGCAAATTATGTTGTATGTAAACGATCAGGACAAGGCTCTTCAATTTTGGACGGAAAAAGCAGGTTTCCATGTTGTTAATGAAGTCAATGGAAATGGCATGCGCTGGATCGAGATTGCTCCTGTGAAGGATGCTCAGACTACCATTATCCTCCACGACAAGGAATTCGTTGCCAAAATGTCCCCTGAATTAAACCTTGGCACACCATCTCTTATGCTTTTCACAGATAACCTGGATCAACTTTACACTCACTTATCCAATAAACAAGTTACGGTTGGCGAGATTGTAACGATGCCTGGCGGAAGAGTATTCAACTTTGCAGATGATGAAAACAATTACTTTGCGGTTATGGAGAAAAACTAAATCTCCTGGCTCAAAGAGAGTATCACACCAAAAAGCCCGTTCAGTAGTGAACAGGCTTTTTTTCTATATATTTTACTCCATTGCAAACCTACCTGCATCCAGTTTTATGCTAATTTATAAAAATCATCTAATTTATTGCATATTCACTTTTATTGGTTATGCAGCACCACATATTACCCGTTTCTAACGTTAAAGATTTGAGTTAAATTACATACTATAGCGTTTTAAAGGAGGCTTCGATATGTGCGGAAGATTCACGATTACAGATCCAATCGAAGAAATTATGGACAGGTACTATGCTTCTATTGCTGAAGGATTTGAGTACAAACCTAATTACAACGCTGCGCCTATGCAATTCATCCCGACAATTATCGGTAGCAAAGACGGTAATCGATTGGGGTCGCTCCGATGGGGTCTAGTTCCTAATTGGGCCAAGGATGAAAAAATAGGCAATAAGATGATTAACGCCCGTGCAGAAACACTCACAGAGAAACCAGCCTTTAAACGCCTGATCAGTTCCAAGCGTTGTATTATCCCATGCTCGGGATTTTATGAATGGAAAAAGGATGGATCCGTAAAGCAACCCATGCGGATTTTAATGAAAGATGACTCCATCTTCTCGCTTGCTGGCCTATATGATACTTGGATTGATCCAGAAGGTAAAAAGCTTTCAACTTGCACTATCATTACTACTGAACCTAACCGTCTTATGGCGGACATCCACGATCGTATGCCAGTCATTCTCCGGCCGCAAGATGAAGCGGATTGGCTAAACAAGGAATCGGACAAGGAAAGCGTTCTGAGGCTTCTCAGCCCGTATGAAGCCGATGAAATGATAGCATACAAGGTGGATTCTGCAGTAGGTAATGTGCGAAATAATAACGAGGAATTGATCAAAGAGGTCAGTTAAGAATAATTTAGTCCTCCCGTGTTATCTAATTCAGCCCAAATACCGCAGTATATCGTCGATTTTCTTCCCATGGGAGATGACACCATAATTCATCCAGGTCATAAAATCCACCTCATATACGTGACCGCTTTTCACTGCAGGCAGCCGCTTCCACTCATCACTTTCCAAGAGCTTCCGTTCCTCTCGGGGATAGGCAGAATCCATATTATCAAATGTGATAAAGAGATGATCTGCCTCAAGCTGACTCAGCTGCTCCAGCTCAATGCTGATTCTTCTACTTTGATGTGCCCATTGTTGTACACAGAAATGCGGAGTTAATCCTAGATCTTGATACAATACAGGACCTACGTAACCGAACTGGTTCCCATAGAGTGTAATTTCCGATGCAGAAATACGCAAAAAAGCGACGGTTTTTCCACGCATATGTCGTGTCAAAAGTTTCTTGGCTTCCTGCGCCTTTTCCTCATAATCACCTATTACATCCTGCACCCGGCTTACCTTTCCCAGCACATCCGCAGTGGATTTCAAAATGGAACGCCAGTCCTCACCCCAATGTTCCAGGTAAAACGTCGGTGCTACCTGCTCGAAGCGCTCCAGATTCCATCTTTCAAAGCCCTTGTTCAGCATAATAAATTCGGGGGTATTCGCCACATTAAACTGGGCATCTTGCTGGCTCACGTCGAATTCCGGTACATCATCCAATCCTAAATAGTGTTGTCTGCCCCAGGAACGATGGGAATATTGCAACATCGGCCTTACTCCAAGGGCCAGTACAAAGTCTTCCAGATAAGGTGCAAATACACGCGCGTCTTGACGATGATGACGCCGATACAATCCTGGTGAAATGCCAGCATACTGCTTAAAGCGACGGCCGAAATAATACTCGTTATTAAATCCCACATTCTGAGCAATATCATGCATACGATCATCCGTCAGTTGCAGTAGCTGTTTGGAGCGTTCCAACCGAACAGCATTCACATAGTCAAGCGGAAGTTTACCCGTAATTTCTTTGAATTGTCGAGTATAACTGGCCCTGGTGAGCCGGATATCAGCCGCTAAATCGTCAACCGTTATGGCCTGATTATAGTGTTCGCGAATATAACGAATGGAACGTTGAAGTCGTACGCGATCATTCGGTTCCTCGTTCTCGGGATCACTTTGCCGAAGCAAGGTCCTGAACCATTCCTGAAAGCGTAGTTGTACCTCCCACTGTTCCAGCCAATCACAAGTTGTCTGTTGGCGTAATAATTGTGCTAGGGGTTCCAAACAGGAACTCCATGGACTGTAATTCAGCTCGGTAAGAGATAACGATCCTTGGATATCTATCCCTTTAACAAATCCATGCTGCTCAGTAGTGTCTCCAATTTTCATACGGTTCGAAGTATCCTCTTTCACCTCAGCCACCGTCAGATCCAGTTTATAAAATTGCAATTCATTTTCAGTCCCAGTAGAATCTTCGATGACAATGGATTTTCCAACGGGAACAAATATAATCATTCCTTTTTCCATACGGATTTCCCTGTCCGAGCAGGCCATTGAACCATTTCCACACGTCACAACGAATAAGGAATGTGAGTCAGACATCGGGTATGCGAGCCGTTTCAGTATATTGGGCTTATTGCGATCTACGTATTCTATATGTCGAAGCATGCATAACCAGGGCTTGGGAATCAGCTGTACAATCGTGGGACACATATTCATCTTCCTTAATTGAGAATTGTTATCATTTGAATTAGTGTAAACGAAAAAGAAAGCTCTTCAACCCTGAGGGAAGAACTTTCTTATGGAGAAGGCTTATGGCGTCATTTTTTGCAAGAGATCATCAATCTTCATTGTGTTTGCCGTAATCGCACCTGATTGCCAATATGACCTTTCCATCATGTACACCTGGTTGTTTTTAACTGCCGGAAGAGATTGCCACAGCTTGCTATCTAGCACCTTCAAAGCTTCCTTGTTCTCGGGGGATGACCATTCTCCATTGGACGGAAATACAATAATATGATCCGCATCAAGCTCTGGAAAAGCCTCTTCAGAAAGGATTTCCTGATATTCTTCCATGTTGCCGACCAGTGGATGAGGCGTTAGACCAAGCTCTGAATAAATAAATCCGGTAAATCGATTTTTCACGCCGAACAATGCCAATGTATTATTGCTAATATTCAGTCGGACAACCGCTACGGTCTCATCCCCGACTGCTTCCTGAAGCTTCGCCTTAGCGTCTGCAATCTTGGCCTCAAATGCCGCAACAACTTCTTTACCCTTGTCCGGTTTACCAACAACATCGGCAATGGTCGTCAAGATTTGATTGGAATCCTGCAAAATGTCTTCTGGCAAACGGTACGTCGGCGCCACCTTTGAATACATTTCATATTTCTCCATGTCCACTCCACCATCCACAATGATGAGATCCGGATCATACTGCAACAAAGCCTCAATGCTACCTGTAGTATCAAATTGCGGCACATCCAGATCCAGATATTCCTGCACACCCCACATCGGATTATACCACTGTACTACAGGTGTGATATCAAGAGCCTTGAGATAATCCTCCACATAGATACCAGCAATCCGCTGCGGATGCACCGGAATCGTCACATCACCGAATTCATCCTGAACGACACGCGTCTCTGCTTCTTTTTCTGTTGTTTCAGATGTACTTCCATCCGATACTGCGGTCCCAGATGCAGGAGCCTGTTCTGCCTTTGACTCGGAGTTTGCCCCACATCCTGTTATAACTACAACCATGAGTAGCAGGGTGATCGTCCACCCTTTGAACCCTCTACTGGATCTTACCATGATACTCTTCACCCCTATGTAATCTGTTGTTGTATCGGTGAGAACACATTTTTATAAATAATGATTATCATTCTCACTCGATGCTTAGATGAATTGTACCTTATGCTGTGTAAGACCCACAATACACATTTGAAGCTATTTTTTTATACAAACGTAAAGAATACACTGACCCTTCCCCCGCTTAACGCAGGGGCAATGTACCTTGTTGATAACAATCCTACTCATCTGGCCTCTCTCCTCCAACCGGTGCTGTTAAATACATCTCAGGAATCACAAAACGCTTCATTACATGTTCCTCATCCGCCGTAAAATGATCCAATGCAAGATCCTGATATTCGTTCAGGACATGTTCAAAAATACGAGCAATCACAACACAATCGGCCAAGGCATTGTGCCTGTGAATGCCGTCTGTGTTCAGGTCGTAATACCGGATCAGGAAATCGGTAGAGATGACCTCGGAGATTTCAGGATGTATATAAGTGAACATCGCTTTTGTATCCAAAACCGGATTGGAAAACATCAGCAGCCCATTTATATCACAATGCCGTTTCAACATGGGCAGATCATACTCATACCCCGCCTGCGTTACTAATACCTTATCCCCGATGAATTCCAGAAAAGACGAATAAGCTTCTGCAAACGAAGGCGCCTGAATCATATCTTCATTTGAAATCCCCGTTAACTTCGCCACCGCTTCTGGAATCGGTTTAGAGGCACGTACAAGTGAAGTGAATGATGAATCTAATGATTCCCCTTTTTCATCTAGTCCAGCCGCGTAATTCTCGTCATTTGCTGTGTTGGTGTTATCCAGATTCGACATACAAAATACTCGGGTAGTTGATCTACGAATGACTCTATGAAAGGAACACTCGGCGCATAGAAGAAGGAACCTCCTGGTTTTAGCGCTCTTAATAGCTCCATATATTTCTGAGCATATGCTTCTGGTTCGCCGTCTGCCTTGAGATGATGATGTGTAAAATGGTTGGAGAATGCCAAATGGGATATTATTGTCCCCCACTGTTCCTCTTCAAAAGAAGATTCCATCCAGCCCATACGTCGCAAAAACGGCCGATCCTCCGATTCCTCCACCTGTCTGTCCATCCCATAGGCTTCTATCTTTTTACCACGTAAAAATTGGACCAAATTGGCCTGCGGACCGCAACCAAGATCAAGCACAGGCGTATGCAGGTCCTCTACATCCAAGCCGAGCCAGGATACCTGCAGATCCGCCGAGTACTCCTCACAAGGCACCCAGAACAGATGTGGATCCATCGCATATTTTTTAAACAATTCCTCGCCGTTGGTCTGTATTAGAAATGTTTTTAACTGTTGATAATGCTTCTGAAAAAACTGCTGCATTACTTCTTCTCCAGCCTCCTCGTCCTGCAAAAGACACCAGATCCGCATAAATTGATCTTTATATAATTCTGCCAGTTGCAACTTGTCTTTGCTCGTAAACTGCATAAACTGGTTCACCTGGATAAATTGGCGGATTCCTTGCTCAGCTAGTTTATTTGTATAATGATTCAATAATCCATCTGCAATAATACATTCTAATGCTTTTGCCACTTGAGCGCGATATTCCAATAGCCAGTACAACGTTCGCGGAGATGGCCCTAATGCAGACTTGCCCCGATTATAAAATAAACTCTTATTGTCATTAAAACGGATTTGTTGCTCCAAAACGGACCCTATCAACTTGAGGTTCATTATGATTGCCTCCTATCGTCGTTAGAACGTGTTACCTAGAGAAACTAAACCTGTTCTTCCCACAATCGTGTTACCTGAACCAACCTACTTTCACGATCAAACTCCAGCTTGTAGATGTCCGGCATCGTTGTATTTACCCAGAAGTCATAACCATAGGACGGATCATAATAATTGAAAATCAACGTCATGATATCCCCATGGGTGCCAATCACTATTTTTTGCCCTGGATGCCTATTCAGAATTCGTTGTATTACAGTGATTGCCCGTGACACGGCGACTTCACCGGATTCTCCACCTGCATAAGCAAACGCAGGATCATCGTAGAGTCTTTGTTTGGCTTTCCGAAAATGTTCATGCTTCACTTCAGGACCTGACAGCTCACGCTCACGTAAATCCTCTTCGGTAACCACAATGCCGCCTGACACTTCGGCCAATCCTTGAATCGTATCCACGGCCCGTCTATACGGGCTGGAATAAAACAACTGGATCTGCTCCCGATGGAGCAAACCCGCGACGGTGGCCGCGTCCCCTTTGCCTTGTTCCGTCAGACCACGCTCGCGTTCCTGCCCTTCCATATATTCAGACTCCGCGTGTCTTACAAAATATAAAGCCGTGTTGGCTTCATTCGTCATCTGTCCGCCATTCCTTTCTTCTTTTCAATGACGATCAGGCAGGTGCTGTCTGGCAAAGGTGCAGGTTGACCGTTTTCCTCCATAAAGATAATTCGTTCTCCAAGCGCCTCCGTATATCCTTCCTGAAGAAAGTGCCGGAACGTAATGATCTCTGCTTGATCACCCAGCGCTTTGCGAATGCAATCCTTATATGCCGACGGGGTAAATATGCCGAATTGCTCCTGAATCTCATGAACATATGCTTCTTCACCCCAAGTATACGTGTACAAAAATTCCATCGCATCGTTGATATCCAATACCGCCTCATTCCCGGAGATCCGCTCGAATTCAATGCTGCGTCCCTGGAAATCCTGTGCGTACCGCTCCAGCCACCGCATCCCATCCGCTTCAAGGAAACGAACCCGGCGCTTCTGTGCTTCGGGTTCGGTCATAATGCCATCCCGGATCAGAATTCGGCCCCCTGGGGACAACACGTCAAACGAACTTCTCAGTGCAGCCGCGACGGTATCGCTGTTAAACCTCCGGCCATCACGTTCAATATACGAATACAGTTCATGCAGAATGGATGAAAAAATAACCGTATCCACCGTGCCTGGCTGCACGTATTGATCCAGTTGAAGAGCATCCCCCTTCAATACTTGCCAGCGATGTGCCTCACGCTGTTTTTTACGCTCCAGTGCCTCAATGACATTCGCTGAAATATCAATGCCAATTGGCTCCATCTCAGGTCGTTCCTGCTCAATCAGATCGAGCAAGATTCCACCGCCGGGACCGATATCGAGCACACGTTTGCCAACCATATAATCCAGCAGCACTTTCTTGTAATCTCCTGAGCTGTTCATATCCGCCAAATACGTCTCTTCATTATGGAACCGATCATACGCATCCCGTCGCAATCCGAACAGGTCAAATAACAGCAGCACAGCCTTCTCATATAATGGAGACTTTTCTGCCTCAATACAGAACGCTATGAGCTTCTCCGCCGCCGGGGAAAATTCAAATGTTACAAATACCGTATCCCGCAAATTCGGATGCCGTTTAATTCGATGTGTCAAGTGAGGGTAAGTGATCGTCTCACCTGCTTCAATCTGCGCCCACGAATACTGCTCCAAATACTTTTCGATCATTCGTTTCTTGTAAATATTCAGTTTCTTGACACCCTTGTAGTCGTAATACATCGTGTTCATTAATGGTTCAAAGCTGATATGCCTTACAACATCCAATGGTTGCTCCCGCGAAGTCGAATTTCTGTCTGATTCTTTCGTTGTTCTGCCAGTGCTGTTCGTCATCGAATCATCTACAGATAGCACCACAGCTTCACTGCTCAGCGTCAAAAGGAAGATCTTAACCATCTCCTGCAACGAAAAATCGTGCATCGCTGACTCCACATACCATAAGGTCCGATGAGCCAGAGGAGCGAGAAGTTTCTCTATCTCAATCTGGGCTTGAAGTTTGGCATATGCTTCATCCATCGCTTCTCCTTGACGTATAGACGAGCTCCGCAAGCGTGACAGCCGCTCCTTCACATTCCAGTCAGTATGATCCGCAGCTGTCATGATCCAGCCCACGATACGCTGCACTTCAGACTGAACCTGATTCCACAGCGCCAGGTCAACGCCTGCAATAACGCATTCATTCAGCGCCATCAGGATGGCCTGCAATTCATCAGAGGTAAGCCACCCTTGCGTTATGAACGAATGCAGCGGAGCATTTTCAGCAAACGGGATTTCTCCTCTTATGTACTGACCAATAAGCCCGTGTGTGGCAATAAGGGTACGAATGATCTTATCCCGTGGTGTGGGTGAACTATGTGCTGATTGTGCAATTTGTGTACTATCACTTGGAAGATCATTTAAAAAATCACTCGGGAATTCCGATCGTGATGCATCTTTCTCCTCACAATTACCTTGCTTGCCTTGCAAAGCTCCAACACTTCCATACATGTCGTACAACTGGGCTGAACCCACATTGTGCACGAACAGGTTAACCCCCTGTTTCTGCCAACTTCTGCGCTGTTTCAGTGATCCCGCCTTTGCCGTTTCCGACCAGACCAGCACATCCTCCAAAATTTCTCGAATCCAAAAAGAAACCTCAAGCTGATCCAGCACCTGAAGTGTGCGTTCTACATAATCCAGTACCGGGTTCGTACCTTCCAGCTCTGCTATGGAATGAATACGTTCCAGGTTAATATTTGGCTGTTCCGCCGCTGCCAGCAGCTGCAGCCACTGGGGTTGCTTCGCCTCCGGTAGCTGGCTTGACTTGTAAGATTGTATGGACTTTAATGAGTGCAGCATGGATCTCTTCACCTCGTTATCCTTGTTTATTAAACTAAATATGTCATTTCAGCAGACGAATACGATCCTGCACAAGCTTGATTAACTGATCCGCTTCCACTGCAGGTAACCTCTCGTCCAGACGTGCAGCCGCGACAGGCAGAATCCAAGCATCCAACTCCTGGCGGGATATCCCGGAAATCTGGATATAATGTTGAATATAATGATCCAGCATTACATTGCGAGCCAATTCAAATTTCCTATGAACAGCCGGGTCCATATCCTCCGGCAACGTGCCGCTCATTAATATTACCCAGCTGCGTGCCACATCACCCGCCGGATCACCCGACATGCCTGTCATCCAGTCTATAACCCAATATTGATCTCTCATTTCATTCAACATAACATTGTCGGGATGAAAGTCGCCATGACAAATTTGCTGTCGCTCTGGAAGAGACGACAGATAAGCAATTACCTGCGTCTTATCCTCTTCCGATAATAGAGAGGTATTTCGAATGGCTCCAGTAAGAATCTGCTTTTGTGTGGGGAGTGCTCCTGCATCATCCTGCTCGACGTGTAGGCTATGATGACAGATTGCCATTTGACGAGATAGTTCTTCGATCAACACGGGCTCCTGAAACATGAGGGATAACATCGTGTTGCCTTCAATCCGTTCAAATATAATCCCTTTGCGCGATCCATCATCCATAAACAACCTTGCCTGTGGCACAGGTAAGCCCTTTTGGAATACTGCCTCGGTAATTCGAAACTCATTCTGGACAGCTTCGGCTGGAAAATCGGCATGGTATAACTTCATAATCTGATTTGATGCGTACTCATAGATCTCAGCCGTTCTTCCTTGCCCAATCCGTCTCACTTTTCATTCCCCCTAAAATGGTACACTTCCTGCATCCATTTCAAATTTTTGTGTACCCATGTGCTTCTGGACAGTAACCAGAAAATGTGCACACAAAAAATGGCCCGGAAGAACAGCCCATTCGCTTATTCCTCAACAAGCCATCCTTTCTTTACAAACCATTTTCCAAATCATTTTGATCTCATTTCAAACTATTCTATTCAAACTCATTGCCTCTTACCTTCGCAAACACCATCATATCCACCAGCTCACCTGTACTGTCACGCCGCATCTTGCGTAATATACCTTCAAGGGTATAGCCTGCACGCTCAGCCACTTTGGCACTTCGGACATTCCGTGCATCACAGCGGATTTCTAGTCGGTTGGCCTCCAGATAATTTATTGCGAACTGCTCGATGCCTCTGACTGCTTCCGTCATCAAACCCTCACCGGTACGCGAAGTTCTGATCCAATAACCGATCTCGAAACAGCGTGCATTCCAGTCTATTCGATGCAATCCGCTGCTGCCCACGAATTCATCCGTAAATTTGTCACGTAAATGAAGCATCATGTCGGTCCGCTCCAGAAATTGCAGCCTGGCTTTGCGGGCATTCGCTTCCGATTCCTCCAGTGAAGGTATGTTCTCGGCAAAAGGCAGCCACAAACGCAATTGTTCCGCACTTTCACGAATTGCCTCATTCACTGCGGCTCCATCTCCCCACCTCGGGGCACGGATGGTCAGACGCGGTGTATCAAAACTTTCAGGAAAAGACAGCATTAACGGATTAAATGAATCCGAATTGGTCATGAACCCTACTCCTCTACCTGGAATATCGAATCAATGATCAGCGGCAAGTTATCCCTCACGGATACAGCACCAAATACGGAACGGGCATGTACGCCCTGTTCTCCGAATACATCCAGCATCAGATCCGAGCAACCGTTTAGCACCTTATGGTGCTCCTGAAACGAGGCGGTCGCATTGATGAATCCTTGCACTTTGACCACCCGCTTCACCCGATCCAGCGAACCGAGCACTTCCTGAACGACAGCCAATACCTCAATGGCAGCATTTCGGGCAAAATCATATCCTTGCTCCGTTGTAAAATCCTCCCCGAGTTTACCGCGTTCTTGCGTATCCGGCCCTTTACCGGCAACATACAAGATTCCGTTTACAATTACGGCATTGGCATACTTCGCTGATGGCGCGCTTGCCTGAGGTAGTACAATGCCCAATTCTTCCAATCTGGTCTGTATCATCGGCGTCTCCTTTATGTATAAAAATGTCCTTGCAATCTATCCATTTATTTCTAATTTAGATAAATCTCAATATACGCCGCTTCCTCTTGAACTGCAATATAAAAAGGGAAACATAATAAAGGACCTGATCCAATGTCTCCTAGCCAAGATTTCTCAGTTTTTTTTATATGCTTGGCTTCTGATTCCCAGTTATCTAATACCAACTTCTTGTATTTACCTATAGGCTTAGCGTGTCCTTTTATGTTATTATATAGGACTCCATTCTCAAAATGGAAATGGCCCAAATACATAAAAAGGACACCTTATGAGTACAAAAACACGGCATATTATTCTGATTTTATTCACCATCATACTAATTGTTGCATCCATCTTTTTTCATAAGTATCGTGAACTCAAACATCGCATCGAGTCCTCTGCTGACTCAGCATACCGCAGTGTTATACTGGAAAGTATTCATTATAAAAAAGAGCTTGACCGATATATCAAAAGCAACAAGACAACAGATAAAACAAAACTGACTCTTTATACGAACAATATTAAAAACGCTTTCGATCACTATGGGCTCATTACGATTATGGTCGATGGAACGACACAAAGGTTATATACGGAGAGAAGTGATTTTTACTATCAGTACTGGCACTTGTTTCCCCGGACTATGCGGAACTTACATTAGAAGAACTTCAAAAGGTAAGTGACAAAACAAACATCATTATTAAGGAACTCCAACGATTGAAATAAACATGATACGACTTGTTCCAGATCTACATCTATACTTATTTCTATCTCGTAGTTCACCCTATTTCACTGCTCCCATCGAACCTGCTTCTCTGTACTCCTGCCGATATGTTCTGGGTGATACCTGAACCGTCCGCTTGAACATCTTTCCGAAATGTGAAAAATTGCTGAATCCCGCTTGCAGAGCGATCTCCGTTATGGAATCCTCGCTTTCACGCAGCAAACGCTGCGCTTCCTTCACCCTAAGCAGATTAAGATAATCACTGAACGTGAAACCAGTGGTCTGTTTGAACAGACGGCTGAGATAATGCGGGCTGATTCGGAACATTGCTGCAACCTCAGGCAGCGCTAAAGATTGATGATAGTTTTCGTTAAGATGGCGGACCACTGCCTGAGCCTTGGGATGCAGAACCGGCTCACTGTCGGCCGAATGCACGGTGCCCAGATGTTTGTTCCGATAAGCGAACAGCAGCAATTCAATGGATCGGTGACGCAGCAGCAGGCTGCTTCCAGCTCTCGTATGAACCATCTCATCAATCATTTCGCTGACCATTCGATCTGCTGCCTCACATATCTGTGAAGGAAGTCTGAGAATGGGAGTATCCCAGCCGAATGGCTCCTTTAGCCCCTCAGCTAACTCTGGAGAGATAGCCAATTCTGTGAACAGCTCTGGCTTGATATACAGAACAATTCGATCATGGTCTGGCCTTCCACTCTCCATCGTTTTATGAACGGTATTCCGGTTGATAAATACGAAGTCACCAGCCTTGACCTGGTAGGTACGGTCCTTGATGAAGTAAATGCGCTCACCGGATAACAGATAGTACAGCTCATAATGGTCATGCAGGTGGTCATCCGTCATGGAGAAATATCCAATGCGACGATCATATTCGATATTCAAATAACCGGTGGGATCATTGTATTCCGCTCGAAATGTCTGTGCCATGCAGCTGCCCCCTTTGCTTGAATTATAGCAAAATAAGCGGCATTTGAAAGCGATTACGCACAAAAAGCGGCGAAAGAAGTGCTCCCTTGTTATAGTCTAGAGCTATATTCAAGGAGGCGATAAAGACATGAGTCACAAAAAACGCTACGTATTGGTCGGAACAGGCGGCCGTGCTGAATTTTTCTATGGAGCATTAGCCCAAAATTTCAGGGAAACATCCGAGCTTGCTGCTTTTTGCGATATTAACCAGACCCGCATGAATTACGCCAATCAGCTGCTGAGGGAAAAATATAAATACAATGAGGTGCCTACTTATCCTGCGAATCAGTTCGACCAGATGATTGAGAACGAGAAGCCGGACTTCGTAATTGTTACCAGCATCGATCGCACCCATCACAAATATATCATTCGCGCGATGGAGCTTGGCTGTGATGTCGTAACCGAGAAGCCGATGACCATCGATGAGTACAAATGTCAGGATATTCTTGATGCCGCCAAGCGGACCGGACAAAATATACGCGTCACCTTTAACTACCGTTACGCACCACACCACACCAAAATACGGGAACTAATTCAGAATGACACGATTGGGAAAGTGACTTCGGTCCATTTCGAATGGCTGCTGAATACACGCCATGGTGCCGATTACTTCCGCCGCTGGCACCGGGACAAGCGTAATAGTGGCGGACTGCTTGTACACAAATCCACCCATCACTTCGACTTGGTCAATTTCTGGATCGGTTCGCAGCCTGAGACCGTTTTCGCTTTCGGGGATCTCATGTACTATGGTAGAGAGAACGCCGAGGAGCGAGGCGTGACCCAGTTTTACACTCGCGCAACAGGCAACCCACTTGCACAAGAGGACCCTTTTGCCCTGCACCTGGATTCGGATGCACATCTCAA
Source organism: Paenibacillus sp. 1A_MP2 (assembly GCF_052244825.1). NCBI lineage: Bacteria > Bacillati > Bacillota > Bacilli > Caryophanales > Paenibacillaceae > Paenibacillus > Paenibacillus sp. 1A_MP2. Next base: position 4,520,414 of record NZ_JBQQCS010000001.1, read on the forward strand.
AGCCATGTATCTGGATGCCGAGCCGGAAGATGGCTACCAGCGGGATCAAAGCGTATTCGGAGATGGCATCAACATCGAGGATACGATGGGCGTGCTCGTTCAGTATCAGAACAGAGCTATTTTGACCTATTCGCTTGTTGCATACCAGCCGTGGGAAGGCTATCGCATCGCCATTAACGGTACCAAAGGCCGGATTGAGATGAACATTGTGGAACAATCCTACGTTAATTCGCTGGGTGACAAAAATCTCGAAGGTGCATTGATTGGGAAAACACTGCGAGTACTTCCCATGTTCGATGCCCCGTACGAGGTTCAAGTGGAGGAAAAAGAAGGCGGTCATGGCGGAGGCGATCCGGTTCTTCTGAATGATCTGTTCGGAGAACCTGCGGAAGATCCATACCACCGTGCTGCCAATCAATTGGATGGAGCAAGATCTATCCTCACCGGAATTGCAGCCAATCGCGCCATCGCAACTGGCTTGCCTGTTCGCATCAACAATCTGGTTCGTTTCTAGGAACACAAGGCCACTCCAACCACATTCCCATCCAAGGCTGCGTATATTACGCAGTCTTTTTCACATTTCACGTCGCCATGAAGTCTATTTACGTAAGGAGGACCCTATGTTTTTCTCATTAAAAAGTCTGTGACAGAAGCCAACCGCAATCTGCTTCAGGAAGAAGCGGGACCTGTTGAAGAGATCGTATATAATTACACCAGCTTTGTATCTGAAGCTACGAAAACGGAGCCTTTCGACGTAAGCTATAATCCTCCGGGATTTGCTGAGTTCTCCAAGCTGGCCCAGACAACCAATCAGGAAATCGGCTTTGGCCGAAAAAGTGTGGAGCAAGCTGTAACTGACTTCTATAATGGCACCGTGCGAATCTTTGAATCCAATCAATAAATAACCGCTAGAAGGAGGTCGACATGACAGAAGCCGTGCTGAACAAGCTGCGCCAGATCTCGATCCACAATGGTGTGAAGCCAGATAAACCGGAAGATCAAAAGTTAATACAGGAATGGCAGGCGTTGGGTGTTCGATTCGCGGCATCCGGCGGACGACTAGAAGCGACTTATTATTCCGCCCTGGAGAAGTTACTCACTTGTATTGTGCCCCTGAATGGAAGTGAGCCCCTTCTTCAGGAAGGTGGCATCTATCTGGGCTGCTGGCTGGAGAGTACCGGCACCATTAACGCGGAGCTGCTGTCACGTCTAATTCCTTCTGTATCGGAAGCGACCTATCTCACTTTTGCCCAACACCAGAGAGAAGATGGATTGCTGCCATATAAGCTCACGGAGAACGGTCCTTCCTTTCGCCAGATTCAGCTCGTTACACCATTGGCACGAAGTGTATGGAACCACTACCAGCTTCATGGAAAGGACCGCTCGTTCCTGAAGACCATGTACAAGGCCATGGTACGTTATGACGAATGGATTGCAACGTATCGCAATACCCGAGGGACCGGCTGTGTGGAGGCATTTAGCACCTTTGATACCGGGCATGATCTGTCCCCCGCTTCTGGCATGTTCCGGATACGCCTTATAAGAATGATGCCGCGTCTTACCATCCGGATTCTCCGGTTCTGCCTTTTTGGCACCAGACTTAACCGCCAATATTTATTGCCAGCGCATGTACTTATCCCGTATGGCCGTGGAGCTCGGGGAGTCTGGTGCAGAGTGGAAAGCAAAAGCTGAAGCCAGTCTGGAAAGTCTCTTCCGTTACTGTTATGACGAAGAAGACATGTTCTTCTACGACCGGGATCGCAATGACGAATTCGTCAGAGTACAGTCTGATGTGCTGCTGCGTGTGATGGCCTGCGAGGTGGGCGACCGGGAAATGTTTGATCACATGCTGCGCAGGTATTTGCTGAATACAAGCAAGTTTTTTGCCAAGTACCCGTTTACGTCCATGTCGATGGATGATCCAAGGTTTGATCCCTTCTCTTCTTATAATAGCTGGGGCGGAGCGTCCAACTTCCTGAGCCTGATTCGTGCACCGCATGCATTTGAATATCATCATCGGTATGTGGAATTGTCATGGGTGATGCAACCTATCCTGTCGTCCCTTTCCAAAGCAAAGCGTTTTGCGCAGGCATTAAGCCCTTGGACCGGGGAGGAAGGTTTTACCGAAACCTACTCCCCCTCCATGCTTTGCCTGCTTGATTATGTGGAACGGTTATGCGGCATCATGCCGGTTGGATCGGACCAACTGTGGTTTACCGGTCTTCTCCCCATCGACATGGATCATGGCGAAGAAGTCGCTGGCCACACGGCGTATAGCCGCACGGTGAATGGGCTGCATTTTGAATTGGTGAACACGCCAGAACGGGTAAAGGTATATCAGGATGGTAACGTTCTCATAGAGGGGCCAGCGGGAATCCGGTTGATTACGGACCGCAGTGGACATTTGGAAGGTATCATCGGAATGAGCGTGCGCACCATTGAGGGTGAACTGGTTTATGGAGGTACGTCCATTCCAGTTCGAATCAAAGGAAATGAAATGCAGCGATATACAGACGGAAGCTTGAAATCAGAACGAGATATCGGCATCATTTATCCTTCCTATCGATAGGGAGTTAAAAAAGTGTCTTCTCTACAGGAACATTAAAAAGACCATTCCCAATGAATAGGCACAACACCAAAAGCGCAAGTGACAGGGGACCTCCCCTGTACTTGCGCTTTGGTGATTTGCTATCGAGATGAGTCTCTCCACAACGGATGAATAACCGATGCTGGTTCCGTAGACTCCCTTTAATTTTAATATCAAACGAACCTTTCGTTTACGCTTTCCGCTCCCACGCAGGGTGACGATAGAATTCAATCGTATCAATATAGTTCACCGTGTACTTCTGTTCGACTTCCGACAGCTCCAGCAGCTTTCGGTCGATTTGTTTCAAACCCATGACCACGTCATGCCGAAGAAGATCCATTGCGATTTTGCCCACAAATCCGCCTTCCATCTCCTTGTGTTTATTCCGAAATTCTTCATTATAGATCAGTTCCGGCGTAAACGATGCTTCAACAAAGGCGTTGACGAGCGTAAGCTCATCCCCCTCCATCTGTATCGCGATATAATAGTTGCCACGTTCATCCCGAATGAGGTCTTTATACATTTCCACGATCATCTGAAACACTCCCTATATCTTAAGTTGTACTATTGTTATGAGTAAAGAACATGGGCGCCATTTTGCTCACCTCTTGCCCTCGTCCATTCATATAGTAGGTATAAATGGCGAACGGAGGATTGCTTATGAATTGGCACCAACTTCATACAGGAAAAACACTACAGCAGCGCCTGGCCGAGTTACAGGGACATCTGGCAGAATTGAATGCTCCATTGTCCGGTCTGGAACCTGGAATAATCAGCAAAGTTTTTCCGCGCAGTTTTATCAAAGTCAATCGGCAGTTATTTGTTCCACTTAGTTTGTTTTCCATTCGTGTATTTGATATTCCACGAGCACGACGTGGCGTACGGGTAGGCATTCGCACGGTATTCCCATCGAGAAATGCATTTAAAAATATCCGACTTGTTGGTGTTGGATTGGATTACATTGAGCTACAGGGAAAAGGTAAATTCTCCTCACGTATTCTCTTTCCTTTAACTCAGATTGAATCGATCTATCGTCCAACGAATAAAAAGAAGAAATACGGAGTCCAGAAATAGCTAAATCATGTCTCTGCCTGCAACAGCTCGATTAGAGAAATAATCCATACCGGGGTTAACCTCGTGTCATAATATGCATGTTTCTCTTTCTTAGTATAACTCATACATGCATGGGTCTGCTTGGATATTGTGCCATAGCAAAAAGCGGTGAGCACAGAACCCTTCTGTGTCTCACCGCGCAGATGCCTACTTATTAAAGGGATCAAGATGTATCACATCAGATACCTGTCCACACATCCTTGGCATAACGTCCTTCCTGCTGCAAACGTTCTAACCAAGCATCGGCTTGCTCCGTGGAGTTGCCGCTGACATCAGCGTACGCTTTCTTGAGGGTTGCTTCAACATCAGGTGCCATCTTGCTGCCATCGCCGCAAACATACAGATGTCCCCCTGTTCGAGCAGAGGAATCAGCTTGTGGGCATCATCTCGCATCAGATGCTGCACGTAACACTTCTCTTCCCCGTCCACACGGGAAAACGCGGTATGAAGCTGAACAAGACCCTCTTGCTCGGCTGTTTCGAGTTCATTTTTATACAGATAATCATGTTCCGGGTTGCGACATCCAAAATACAGATGGGCTTCGCCAACCTGCTGACCTTGTTCCTTCATTACACGTCTTGCCTGCAGGAAACCACGGAATGGAGCCACACCTGTTCCCGGACCGACCATAATAATCGGAGCCTCTGCCTTCTCTGGCAGTTCGAACCCGGACTCAGGCGTCCGTATGAACATAACGACCTCTTCACCCGGCTTCAGGTTCGCCAGATAGTTGGATGCTATGCCTTTATATTCGCCCTGACCACTCCAAGCCGGTGCACGCACTACACTGACGGTGATGCTGGCCTGCTCAGGCTGCACTCGCGGTGAACTGGAGATTGAGTAATATCGTGCTTTCAAAGAAGGTAGCAGCTCCAAAAACCGCTCGAAAGGCAGCTCACATGCCTCGTATTTGACCAGATAATCCAGCATGGATATGCGTTTCTTACGCACTTCTTCCATGTATACAGATTCATCAAGAAGTTCTTCGAGCTCCTTCTTATGCGGTGGGCACACCGTATACGCAGCCAGTTCCCTCAGTTGGGCCCGAGTTGCCGCTTCCTGAAGCTCCACACTGTGACTGAGCAGATCAACCAAATTAACCGGTTGGTGTAATGGCAAATGAGCAGCGCTGCGACCGGAGGCATCCAAAACGAGATGTTCCGTACCCGTGAATCCATATCGTTTCAGTACACGTTCTACGAGCTCAGGCGGGTTTTGTGGCAAAATGCCCAAGTGATCGCCTTCCTTATATGTTGCGCCTTCAGGCAGTTTAATCTCCAGATGTCGTGTGCTTCGTTCGCTGCCTGCATCGTGAAGTTCCCGATTCTCAAGCACTTCGGCAACATGTGCATCATACGTATCTGCGAGCGGTGTTACCGCCAGTCCGCTGACAAACTGTACAGACAAGGAGCTGCGTTCGCTACCAGAACTTGTATTTAACTTGAGACCCAGAGTTCGTGCCAGATCCGGCCATAATTGCTCGGTCCAGTCTCCAACCTGTTTCTCAAAGTCCCCGCTGGCATCACTTTCTCCGATCGGTGATAACCGTTCTGCCCCTTTGGAAGATAGCTGTTCATCAATCAAACGTGGAATGCGCTGGTACGTACTGGCCCAGTTGTGGTCCCCACATCCAAGAACAGAGAACCGCACGCCTTTGAATTCCCCTGCATCCGCATGTTCAATCCATTCGACGAAATCCTTGGCATTGCTTGGCGGTTGACCATTGTAGGAAGCACTCACAATGATGACTGCGCCTTCCTTGGGCAGTTTGCCTACTCGATCATCCAGGGTAGCCACCTCACTGCGGAAGCCCTGATATCTGGCGGTATCTGCGATTTCACGCGCAATGCCTTCCGCCGTCCCGAGATTGGATCCATACAGGACTAGCATCGGGGTGTGATGGGCATTGGCTGTATCCGGTTCTTGTCTTTTGGCAACCGGAGTCGGCTCCTCCATGGCAACACCCGGAACAGCCATAACCGGCTGATTTCCGCGTGCACGAACACGGATCGTGAAGTTATCAGGTTTGAGCGTCAACGTTTCTTTCACTTTCAACTTATAGTCCGCATGATCGATGAGTTCAAAATGCTTCAGAACCATGCCCAGCACAAGTGTGGCTTCCTGAAGGGCGAACTGCTGACCAATGCAGGCACGCTGACCATTCCCAAACGGTTTGTAGGCATCATGTGGCACCTTGCTCGGATCTTCGAACCGTTCCGGACGGAATGCTTCCACATCGTCACCCCACGCATCGCGGTCCCGGTGAAGCTTGGGAATGAGCACACTGACACTGTCCCCTTTTTGCAAAGGATATTTCCCGTCCAGAACAAGGTCTTTCTTGGCATATAAGGAGAATGCAGGAGCTGTAGGCCACAACCGCAAAGCTTCGTTCAAAACCATGCGAACATACTTCAGATTGCGAACCTGATTGTATGTCGGAACCGGATCTTTCAGAATCTGGTCTGCTTCAGCCTGAGCCTTGGCGAGTGTATCCGGATTTTTCATTAAATAATAGATGGCAAAGGACAACAAGCCACTCGTCGTCTCGTGTCCAGCAATCAGGAAGGTGATAATCTGGTATCGAATATTTTCATCGTCCAGCGTTTCCCCGGTTTCCGGGTCCTTGCCACTGAGCATATGGGACAACAGATCGTCTGCCCCTTCCTGAGGCTGCTGCTTGCGCTCCGCAATAATATGATCCACCAGAGAGAACATCGAACGGATATCCTGCTCAAACTGTTTCTTTTTGGTGATCATCAGCTTGTCTTGCAGACGCAAACGCTGCAACGAACTCATCGATTCGTCCAGTGCTCGAACCATGCTCGTAATGAACGGATGTGGTTCTTCCCGGTAAAAGCTGTTAAACCGATAATTGAATCCACACAGTCCAATCGTATCCAAGGTGAGACGAGTCATATCATCCGGTACGTTAACCGTCTCATCCGGGTTCAATCTGGACCACTTCTGCACGAGCTGTACAGCGAGATCAATCATTTTGTTATGATATCCCTGCATCGCACGTTGGCTAAAGCTTGGCAGCAGCACATTATGAGCTTTTTTCCAATTCGGTTCTTGAGTCCAACTCGTAAACAGGCCATCTCCGGCAAATGCACGAACCTTCTCCAGCGGTGCCCATACACGTTTATCGAATTTGGACTCGTCACTTACCTCGGCTACCAGGTTGTGACCTGAGATATACAGTTCGCTTCGTGTCGGATACTCCATTCGAAAAATGGGTCCGTACTCTTCAGCGAGTTTCACCAGGGATTGTACAGGCTCATCGGTATTTATCTGCGGTAAGTTTCCTAAAGGCCCAAACGTTTTGGGTTGGGGAACTGAAATTTGCGCCATGATACTCACTCCTCTTCCAAGTAATACGTTCTACAAAAAAATAATACCTTCGTTCAACTACGACTTCAGAAGAATAGACATGACTTCATTTTCTGCACATTTTCATATTTCATCCAGATAACTTAAAAATCATAGACGGAACCAACTGACTAAAACGGTATATTGGTCATTTTAGAATAAAAAAAATGGGTTCCTTCGTTATCTTTCTTTTACCCTAACATTTCCAGTCTCAATCTTCAACAGTCTCAAAGTCGTAGGACCAATGGGTTACCATCCGGGCTGTAGGCATACTAGACATAGAAAAAACTGCCCGCCGCAGACAAAAAGCTGCGTTCGAACAGTCCTTCGTAATGCAAATTTTCCGAAATGTAGTTACCCCATAAGAAGACCATATACAATGCCAGGTCCATGTACCCCAATGGTCAGATCATTTTCAATGTCGGAAGAACGACTTGGACCTGAAATAAAATGAATGCCTGCCGGAAGATTCTCTCTTCCCGCTTCATCGAAGCCATTAAGCGTCTCACCAAGTCTGGTGTAGAGCCGTTCGATAGGAATAATAATCATGAGTACAGTGGGCAATAAACTAACGGAACGCCCCTTCTCCGGCGAAGAAAGCACTGTGACAGAACCCGTATATGCTGTAGCATAATCCGCCATCACTACACCGATGTCTGCCTCAGCTGCCCTCGCCTTCCAGTTTTCGTCTGCCTGGCTGTTCCACACTGAAATCTGCACATCCGGGAGCTGCTTTTCCAATCCAAGTTCCGTTAGCGCCTGTTCATTCTGACGTATGATATATTTCGCACTCAATTCATGAGATTTAGTAGCGATGAAGTCCGCGGCTTCGCCAATATCTCTTACCCGCGCAATATGAGCACCTACACTCACAAAATTATCGGTGAATGCCTGTATGCGCTTATCTATATCCCACTCCAGGTCCGTCCAGAACCCGGGTGCACCGCGAAAAGGTTGGGTCGGAGCATGTCTCTGGCGTGGTCTTCTCAATTTGGATGCAATATCATTCATAAAGTGCTCCTGCTTCGCACGAGACTTCTTTTCCATTTGCTCCAGCCATTCCTGATGTTCAGTGTTCATGTTGACCACCACCTCCCTCGCGTTCACGAAGAATCTGCTCCATTCGGCTTCGCACGGAGGAATCCATCTCTTGCTGCTCCTGATTCAGCTCCTGATCCAGCTTGTTCCATTGCTGCCGGAAGGAACGCTTCGCCAGGCTTGGCGCAACCCGATAGCTGTTCCAGCCCTTAAGAGGCCCAAGTTTGAGTGAAATTCCGTTATTGCGTACAACGGCTTTCTGGCCAATCTGTCCGAGACGAATAGCCGCGCCGAAGCGTTTTGAATTGCTTACAACCGCTGCAAACCCTTTCATGCCAGCACTTTCAAGCTTGTTGCCATGGCCCTCTTCTACCTTGCGTCTGCGTAAATATACGAGCATATCATGCAGCGGGATTTTGACCGGACAGGCTTCGTAACAGGCTCCGCACAGACTGGAAGCACCCGCGATGTCGTTCCATTCGTCGATATTGCCATTCAGTGCAGGTGTAAGTACTGCTCCGATCGGTCCACTGTACGTTCCACCGTAAGCATGCCCGCCGATATGACGATACACCGGACAAGCGTTCAGGCAGGCCCCGCAGCGAATACAGTTCAACAGCTCCTGGAATTCCGGATCACCCAACTGAAGTGAGCGTCCATTATCGACGATAATAATGTGCATTTCGTCCGGCCCGTCCCCGTCTTCTGTTCGGCGAGGGCCGGTTATGCCTGACATATACATTGTCAATTTTTGACCTGTCGCAGAGCGTGGCAGCAGGGTTGCCATTACCTCGAGATCCGTCCAGGATGGAATGATGCGTTCCATGCCCATTAAGGTAATCTGTGTTTTTGGCACGGTGGATACCATGCGGGCATTGCCTTCATTTTCAAATAGGACCATGGAACCCGTCTCCGCAATCGCAAAATTGCAGCCGGTCATGCCAATATCGGCTTCAAGAAACTTCTCGCGCAGCTTTTTGCGTACAAATCCGGCAAGTACGGTGGTGTCCGGTTCCAGAATTTCACCCGCTTCCTTGGACAACAGCTCCGCAATCTGGTAACGGTTCTTGTGAATAGCCGGAATGACGATATGAGATGGGGCTTCACCTGCCAATTGAATGATGTATTCACCCAGATCGGTCTCTATCGCTTCAATGCCTGCGGACTCCAATACATGGTTGAGATGCACTTCCTCAGACACCATGGACTTGGATTTGACCACGGTGGAAGCCTGCTTGTGAGCCGCAATATCCAGTGCAATCGCCGCTGCCTCCACCGAAGTATCGGCAAAATGAATATGAACCCCATTGGCACGTGCATTATTGACGAATTCATTCAGGTAATAATCCAGATGTGCGATCGTATGCAGACGAATCTGACGTCCACGTTCACGCCATTCTTCCCAGTTGCCCTGTTCTTCGGATGCGGACTTCTTGCCATTACGCAATCGCTCTGTCGTAAATTTGACGGCTTTGCGCAGGAAATCATCATTCAACGCCAGTTCTGCACGTTCTTTGACGGTAACATCCATTACACCGGGCTGACTCATCCTGTTTGCACCCCCTCATACAGCAGTTCGGCCAAATGCATTACACGCACCGGTTCATTCCGATACCGCAGATTGCCCGCAATATTCATTAGACAGGCCATATCCAGGCCCACCAACACTTCGGCTTCCGTTTCTTTGATATGATCCACTTTCTCCGTGACCATGGCACCGGAAATATCCGCCATTTTGATAGCAAATGTTCCGCCAAAGCCGCAGCAGTCCTCTCCGAAAGGAAGGGGAACAAATTCCAAACCTTTTACTGCTGAAAGTAATGCCATAGGCTCATCCTTTACGCCTAACAAACGGCTGCCATGACAGGAGGGGTGATATGTAACCTTATGCGGAAAACGGGCACCCAAATCCGTGATCCCAAGCACCTGAACAAGAAACTGAGTAAATTCGTAGGCTTTGGCTTCCAAGCGTTTAGCCTTCTCCAGCCATACAGGTTCATTGGCAAACAGTTCGGGATAATGATGAATCATATACGTACAGGAGCCCGAGGGACAGACGACAAAATCACTGTCATCAAAGGCTTCCAGAATCGTTTTGGCGGCTACCCGTGTCTCATCCCAATACCCGCTGTTGTAGGAAGGCTGACCGCAGCAGGTCTGCACGGACGGGAAATCCAACCGAACGCCATGCGCGGCGAGCAATCTCACCATCGCCTCCCCCACACGGGGATATATGGCATCACTGAGGCAGGTAATGAATAAGGAGACCTTCATGATTACACGCTCCTATAACTGATGAATTGTGGTTATAACGCATATAAGTATCGAATATCGTATTGTTTTAGACCCTTGTGATCTTGATATCATAGCCGTTCAAACGTTCTATCAAATCATCGTCAAGCGACTGATCCGTAATCACTTCATGGACCGCATCTAACCCGGTTACCCGGGCAAATGCACGAACCCCAAACTTGCTCGTATCGGCAAGCAAAATAACCTGGTCGGATATGCCGACCATTTTCTGCTTCAACCGGGCTTGAAGCTCATTGGATTCACTGATCCCGCCGCCCTCCAGGTGCACACCTTTACAAGACAGGAACAATTTATCGACATGGTATGTTTCCAGGGAACGTTCGGCAAGCGGTCCAACAAAAGACAGAGAGCGTTGGGCTAGCTGCCCTCCAGTCGAGATGACTTCAATCTTGTCCCTGCTGCTCAATTCGGTGGCTACTTGTATGGAGTTGGTCAATACGGTTAGTGGCATATCCGGCATATGGGCCGCCATGTATCCTGCTGTCGTGCTGGCATCCAGTAAAATTCGATCACCCGGGCGAATTATGGAGAGGGCCGATTGAGCGATTCTTTTCTTTTCCTCTGCATGAGTTGTTTCCCTTACCCGGTAAGGGATCTCCGGCTGCTCTTCCTTTACGCTGACAGCGCCGCCATGGGAACGACGCAGTCGTCCTGCTTGCTCCAGACGGTCCAGATCACGCCGAATGGTCTCTTCTGTTACCCGGCAGTGCTCACTAAGCTCGGATACACGTATACTCCCTTTCACATTAACCATCTCGACAATCCGGTCATAGCGTTCTGCTGCCAGCATGTTACACCTCGCTCCCGGCTTGTGATTCCGATAATGCGGTCAACCTTAGAAATTTGCCGTATGCTTCTTCCCAGATCGTTCTGTCCTTTGGCTCATAATCAGTAACCGGGAATGAATCGCGGATGACCCTGCGGGCTTCCCATATATCCTTGAAGGCTCCACTTGCTATCCACTGTACAGCCATGTTTCCGATCGCACTGCCTTCTGCCGGACCCGCCCATACCGGTTTGCCAATGGAATTGGCAGTCCATTGACACAACAAGCGATTCTGGATGCCACCACCAACCATATGCAATCCATTAAAAGATTGTCTGGACAGTTGTTCTGTCCACTCCAGCACTCTTCGATACTTCAGCGCAAGGCTCTCCAGAATGGAACGGGCAATGGCTCCTGATCTTGCGGCTCAGCCTGACCTGTATCACGGCAATACTGTTGTATACGAGAGGTCATATCCCCTGCTGCCATAAACCGCTCATCGTCGGGATCAAACAGGCTTGCAAACGGAGGTGCAAGTTCAGCCCTGCTCAGTAACTCCGCATAGCTGATTCCCTGTCCCTGCCGTTCCCATTCGCGCATGCATTCCTGCAAAATCCACAGGCCCATGATGTTTTTGAGCAATCGGAACGTACCGCCTGCCCCGCCCTCATTCGTAAAGTTGAGCGCCAGACTCTCGGAACTAATGGCAGGATGGTCAATCTCCGTGCCCATAAGCGACCAGGTTCCACAGCTCAGGTAAGCAAATGAACGCTCGGTTGCCGGAACAGCGACGACCGCTGAACCTGTATCATGTTCGGCAACCGCGATAACCGGGATGGCAGACAGGCCAAGATCACTGCAAATTCTGCTGCGAAGCTGTCCACACGAGTACCTGGCATGACTGCTTCTCCAAACAACGTCTCCGAAATGCCGATATGTGCGAGCAGTTCAGCGTCCCAATGGCCTATGGTTGGATTATAGAGCTGCGTTGTGGTGGCGTTGGTAAACTCATTCACCGCTTCACCGGTCAGAAAGTAACGAAGCAGATCGGGGATCATGAGGAAACGCTCCGCTTCGTTAAGCAGGGGGAGCCACTTCGCTTAAGTGTTGCCAACTGGTACAGTGTGTTAAAGCTAAGAAACTGGATGCCCGTGCGTTCGAAAATCCGCTTAGAGGTCAATTCCTTACGCAGCTGATCCATCATGCCGTTAAACTGTGCATCACGGTAATGATACGGATTGCCTAACAATTCACCATGACTTCCAACCAATCCAAAATCAACCGCCCAGGAATCAATACCTAGACTTTCAGGCAGTTCCCCCTTTTGTTTGACCAGGTTCAGCCCTTCCAGAATTTCATGGTGAAGCCTCAATATATCCCAGTGCAGCCGCTCCCCCGCTTTTACCGGCTCATTCTTGAACCGATGGATCTCCATCGTTTCCATTCCCCGATCATTCAGATGACCCAGCAGTGCTCTCCCGCTTCCAGCACCCAAATCATACGCCAGCACACTCACCACTCTTCACCAGCCTTTCATCCCATACTAAATTCGCCCTTGAACATTTCTTGATTTCATTCATGACTGCTCTGTACTTTATTCTTTATTTTATTGTTTGTTTATTTTTGTTTAGTACTGTTTAGTTTTATTTAATGAGTATATCACCAATGTAAGCGTTTGAATACCCTGTGATTCGTTTCTTTTACCCATGCCAAAAACGACTCTCTCCACTCGGGAGGAGCCGCTTTCCTGTTATTTTACGTATAAAAGCTGTTATTGCTCGCACCGGACTGAGGCTGTACATCTCTTTCAAAATGCTTGAACCTTGTCCCCTGATACGTCAGCATGCCTCGGTCATTTTCCACAAACATCCCGTAATTTCTGCCACCAACATTTAACTCCACACGGTCCCCATTATCCAATTCAAACGTGGCATAATACCAGGTTGATGCACTGCTGTCCCCGCTCCCACCTGTGACTTCTGTGCGCTTTGCCACAATCGTTGAATGCAGGGTTAACAGTGCTGAAGCATTGTTCGATGACCATGTGCTCACCCCTGAGATAATGGCATAGACAATAACACCCGCAATAATGAGAAATATGCCGCCAATAAAAATCGAACCAAACGTACTCATCGTAGTGAACTCATTGATTCCTGAAAAAAACCTCCCTGATTGCCCTCAAATCCCGGAACATCATTCATGTCATCAAAAATACCGAAGCCGTCCATGCTTAACCAGCCCAGCGATGAAGATATGCTCAATGACGTCATTCATCATCGTTCCCTTCTCCCTGCAAATTAAGATGCACCGCCCCCTGCCAAGGAGACGGTGCACGCAGACAACCCTACAAGCCTTGTCCGTATACTATATGAACCTGATTACGAATACAGACGTTCAAGTTCATCAACAAGACTGCCAACATAGGCGACAGCAGCACGAATCGGCTCAGGTCCGGACATGTCCACACCCGCAAGCTTCATCAGCTCTTGCGGATCAAGACTTCCTCCCGCTTTCAATGCGTCAAGCCAGCGATCTACGGCAGGCTGTCCCTCTTCCCGAATTAGCTGTGCAGCGGCGGTAGATGCCGTCAGACCTGCTGCATAGGTATATGGATATAATCCCATATAATAATGAGGCTGTCTCATCCAGGTCAGCTTGGCCCCTTCGTCGATCACCAGATCAGGCCCCCAGAACTCGGAGAGGATATTTCCTTTCAGCTGACTTAACGTCTTCGCCGTAATCGGTTCATCCTTGGTTGCGAGTGCATACACCTGACGCTGCAATTCACCTTCAAGCAGATGTGTAACAAAGTTATGGTAATACGTATTGAGCAATTGCAAAATGACCCAACGACGCATTCTCGGGTTATCAGAACGTTTCAACAAATGATCTGCCAGCAGCATTTCATTCATCGTGGAAGGCGCCTCTATAAAATAGAGGGATGGTCTTGTATTCGTAAGCCGTTGATAATGCCCGGCAAGCATGAAATGTCCGGCATGTCCCACTTCATGGGCAAGTGTGAACGCACCGCGCATATTATTTGCCCAGGAGATCAAGATATAGGAATGAGAACCATAGATGGACGAGCAGAAAGCTCCTGTCGATTTGCCTGCATTATCAGCATAATCTACCCAGCGCTCACTGAATGCACGTTCCACAATATCGCCATATTCCGGTCCCATCACGGCAAGAGCCTCACGTATGAGCGTGCAGGCTTCCTCGTATGTAATGGCAGGACTGAATTCAGGGTCCAGTGGTGCCTTCAGATCGCAGAACATCAGTTTGTCCAGTCCCAACTCACGTTTCTTGAGCGCGGCCAGTCTGCGCATGTGAGGGGCGAGTTCCTGCTGGATGATATCCAGTACATTGTTGTACATCTCTTTGCTTACCTGCTGCGGACTGAGCAGCATATCCGTAACATCATCGTATCCACGCAGCCTGGACAAGACGACCTGCTTCTTCACTTCGGTGGCGTAACCTTCAGCAAACGTATTTTTGTAATCATTCAGCTTGGAGCTGAACGCGGCATAGGCAGAGCGGCGCAGCTTCGTATCCGATGACATTTCATAATTGTTCTCATAGAATGACCAGGACAGCGGGCGGTTATTGTCATCGCCATCAAGTGCATCGTCAAACGTCATGTCTGCCAGTTTACCGCGCAGATAGATCCGGTACGGCGAATCCAGCACCTCTCCAAGGGAGGCGAGTACTTTCTCCGTTTCGGGCGAAAGACGATGGGCTTTTTCCTGAATCAGACGATCCAGACTTCGGGCATACGGCTGCAAACCCGGAAGTTCTTCAATATAACGTTTGACGGTTCCATCGGGAAGATCCACGATCTCGGAATTCACAAAAGACAAGGACGACGACAAATTCGATAAAATGTCTCCCGCCTTGGCTGAATTCTCAATATTCGCGGGATTGGTACTATCCTCCGACTGTTTCAGCCGGGCATACGAAGCCGTTTTGCTAATGCGTTCCTGCAAAGCTTCTCGGGCATCGAGACAAGCGAGTAACTTCTCAGCGCCTTCGCCCAGATGTCCTTTGAATGTTTCGATATGGGCAGCGGCCTCAGGCAGTGATCTAAGCTCCTGCTCCCACTCATCGTCAGTCCCAAACAAGTCTCGCAAGTCCCAAGTAGTCTCTTGGCTTACTTCATCGCGTGTACGTATTTTTTCCATCGTTAAATGTCCTCCTCCTCGCATTTCCAATATCTCTCATCGTATCATATTCGAAGCATTTATACCTTACATCTCCTAAAATGAGCCTTTAGATTCAAGGGATTATAGATTGGACTAAAGAATATTCACACTTACCACTCCGATGACAGAACAACCTTCCGATCGCTGTTATCCCCAGATTTTTTGATTCAATTTTACAAAGGTGAAAATCTGGTGATAAAGGCTAGGCGCATGCTTCCGATGTAGCTTTCTTTCAGAATGCTTTTAGCTCCGCTTCTTCAGGCTATTTCTGCCCTCTACGTTTCAAGAAAACTTTTGTAAAACTGTTAGTTAATTAAGGGGAAAGAAAAACCGCTGGGTGATGGAAAAATTCCCTACACCCAGCGGTTCGTTTTAACTTAAATTGATTCTGATTTCCAGATCACATTCTCACCATAGTTTTTACCCCAATCGTACATGGCATGCAGCACGGGCATCAGGCTCTGTCCGTGATCCGTCAACGTATATTCGACACGAGGAGGTACTTCTGCATAGACCTTGCGCTCAATTAGCTTGTCTTCCTCCAGTTCACGCAGCTGGTTGGTCAGCATCTTTTGGGTAATATGAGGAATCAATCTTTTTAATTCACTGAAACGCTTGGTGCCTTCAAGACCCAGATGCCATAAAATAATCAGTTTCCATTTGCCGCCAATAACAGCAAGGGTCAATTCTTTCTCACAGTTAATCTCTTTCAAGTTGATTCGTTCCTTGACTTCGGACGCCATAGCTCCAAGCCCCCTTTTCTTTCACTTCATCTTATATCGCTAAAATGCAATACGCATATTACAATAACACTCCGCAACAAGAAGAGCATGCTGCCTCCTTGTATCATATAACGGGTTCATTGGTTTAATACAGCTTGTATACATTCTACTACAGCACAACCCTGTTGTTAAGCTGCCCTAAATCAGTCCATAGACAACGATAGCAGAAAAGACCGGAACTCCCGCTACTCAAGGGAATTCCGGTCTTCCATCTATTCTTAATTCATCAATCTATGACGTATGGACTATTCCAGGTTGGCGTGACGCCCAAACATGTCTGCTCCAGTCATATTCTTCATTTGCATCATGGTGAGCACCAGGGCGTCCATGCTCAGCAGCAGCCCCTGTTCAAACAAGGAGCCCATCGGCTGAATGGTTACTGCCGCTCCCGTGGTCGCCGTATCCTCTTTGGCGGATGCCGGAAGACGAATCACGGTATTAGACAGTTGTCCGATTGTGGACTCCGGCTTGATCGTAATCAACCCAACAGGAGCACCTGCTTTACTGGCCTTCTGAGCCATCGCTGCCAGACTGCCTGTCTCCCCTGAGCCTGAGCATAACAAGAGGAAGTCTTTCGAGCTGATCCCCGGTGTAACGGTCTCTCCAACGACATATACCCGAAGCCCCATCTGCATCAGCCTCATGGCAAAAGCCTTTCCCATCAGACCGGATCGACCTGCGCCTGCCACAAAAATCTGTTCGGCAGCCAAAATATGTTCCGCCATGGCCTGCATCTCCGAGTCGTCGATCTGGCTTAACGTCCGTTCCAACTCCTTCAAGATGTCTGCTGCGTATTGTCGGCTGCTCATCTGTTCTTACCCTTGTTGAACCAGACGCTGCATCTCAGCTGCTACTTTGGCTTTGTCTGCTTGTCCAGTGATTCCGCCGCCTACAATGACCAGATCCGGTTGTGCTTTAATTACTTCTGGCAAAGTTTCCAGTTTGATGCCACCAGCTACAGCCGTTTTGGCGTTTTTCACGGCTTTTTTGATCGTTTGCAGATCTTCGAACGGGCTTTGTCCAACCGCTTGCAGATCATAACCTGTGTGTACGCAAATGTAATCTACGCCAAGGGCATCCACTTCACGTGCACGTGTTTCGATATCAGACACGTTGATCATGTCAACCAGAACGAGTTTGTTTTGTTTTTTCGCTTCTTCTACAGCACCTTTGATCGTCATGTCATTGCTCACTCCAAGGACTGTGACCAGATCCGCACCAGCTTCAGCAGCTTTCATGATTTCATAGCCACCTGCGTCCATGATTTTCAGATCGGCGAGTACTTGCAAATTAGGGAAGGCTTCTTTCATCGCTTTAACGGCGTGTAGTCCTTCATTAATAACGATTGGGGTACCAATCTCAACGATATCGATAAATTGTTCAACTTCTTTAACAAGTGCTATACCTTCAGGGATGTTTACCAAGTCCAATGCCAATTGCAATTTCATGAGTCATTTCTCCTTTGTTGTTCGAGTGTGAGTAGTATTTCTGTAAAGATTATTTAAAACTTTAGCCTGCACCAATCCACCTGTTTAGATGCAAGCACTATTTTTCCTGGCTGCTCATTCATTGTAGATCCTGACTATCCATTGGGGAAGTACGCACTTTGAAGTCAGGTAGTTACCTCCACGATACTATTGAGTTAATTACATTGTTATCTGAACTGATATCATGAAAAAATGTTGTATTCCACAAGGATCAAGTACGGGCATCATCGGAAGTCGCCATGCTCACCTCATCAAAAAAGACCCCGCCACAAAGGCAGGGTCTTCCCAAAATTTCAGGTCAACTAGTTCAAATCTATTGATCTAAAAGCTTATTCAAACCTTTCGGTTATCATTCAAATCCTGGGTTTACAGATAAACAGGTTTCACACATACCGGCTTGGATACACCTGTGCTGTGACCTGTGTATTTCAGACGTCCGCTCTCCTGATCCACTGTAAAAGAAACGATATTGTTGGTATCGCGGTTAGCTGCAATCAGCAGTTTGCCATTCGGAGTCAGGGCAAAGTGACGCGGTGTTTACCCTCAGCTGATACATGCTCAACCAGTTTCAAATGTCCTGTTTCAGCGTCGACTGCAAATACAACAATGCTGTCGTGTCCACGGTTCGAACCGTATACGAAACGTCCGTCGTTGGATACGGCGATTTCAGCTGTTGTGTTTTCACTGCCGTCATAGCCGTCAGGCAATGTGGACACGGTGGAAACCTCTGTCAACGTGCCTGCTGCTGCATCATAACGGAACGATGTAATGGAGGAATCCACTTCGTTAATGACATAGGCGAATTGACCGTTCGGATGGAATGCCAGGTGACGCGGCCCTGCACCCGGATGTGTTTTGGTTTCACTGTGCAGTACAAGTTCGTTCTTGTCTGCATCAATGGAGTAGATTGCGATTTTGTCCGCACCCAGATCCTGTACCATCATGTATTTGCCATCCGGGCTAAAGAATGCGGAATGCACATGTGGCTTGTCCTGACGCTCAGGATGCGCACCTTTGCCTTCATGTTTCTTCTCATCCAGAAGTTCTCCAACTTCACCGTTATCCGTCAGAGCTTGCAGACCGACCAGACCACCGTGGTAGCTGGAAAGGATCAAGTAACAACCGGATGGGTCGCGTTGGATATGACATGGCGGAGCCGAGATCGAATCATGACGATTCAGCAAAGACAATTTTCCTGTAGAAGGATCAATGCTCAGAGCAACAGCTTCAGACATTTTATTGCCTTCAGCAGACGCCGTTTCACCGATCGCATACAGTTTATTACCTTCAGCATCCACGTTTACAAACGTTGGGTTCTTCACGCCCGAGATGCCGTCAAGCTTGGAAAGGCTACCTGTGTCTTCATTCAATTCATATGCGTAAATGCCCTCATTTTCCGCTTCGGCATAAGAGCCGGCCAATACGAGCAAGCGTTTTGATTCACTCATTACAGTTTCCTCCTCTATGTGTATGTAATCTGGTTGCACCTCTTCTATAATAAATCTGCCATATCAAAATAGCAATCCACCGCCCCTGCGCAGCCATCAAAGAAGCGGGATCCACATCGCCCACTACGTAAGACAATACCAAAATCCACTCCCGACGAAGGACAACTTCTGCTATGATAAAATAGGTTTTTCATCCAGAAAGGACTGAATTCGGTTGTTTAATTCATTTCTGCTCACGTTATATCATGTATTTCTGCCGATATCCCTTCCGGTGATTGGAGGCATTTTGTTAAAACGTTTCAAAAATTGGGATACCCGGCCGCTGTCGACCTTTTCCCTTTATATTTTGAGCCCTGCACTGATCTTTGATACACTGCTGCATGCCGAGATTACATGGACAGACGTAACCGGTACGTTCTGGTTTTCTATTATTAATTTAATCGCCCTATGGGCACTGGCTGAACTGTTGAGCCGGATATTCCATCTTGGCGCAAGCGAAAAAGCGGGCCTCACCCTTGTATCCACGTTTACAAACTGCGTGAATTATGGGCTCCCGCTTGTATTACTTGCTTTTGGACAGCTTGGATTGGATAAGGCTTCGGTATATGTCATCGGACAGATGATCATTGTTAACACGGTAGGAATCTTTTTTGCAGCCAGATCCGAATTTACCATCAAAAACGCGATCCTGTCCGTCTTCCGTATGCCTTCCATTTATGCTGCTGCGATAGCCATCATCCTGCGCGCAACCAATCTGAGCTTGCCCCAGGCACTGGATGGAGGCATCTCCATGCTCGCAGCCGGATACTCCCCTGTCGTACTGGCCATTCTGGGTGCGCAGATGTTAAGACCGCGCGGTTCTGTGGAACCTTGGAAACCCAACGTCCGCAAAGCATTCTGGACTGGACTCGTGGTACGACTTGCCGCAGCGCCAGTACTCTCGTATCTGATTCTGACCGCACTTCAGATTGAAGGAACGTTATTCAGTGTGCTGTTCATCTTGGCGTCAATGCCGACCGCAGTGAACGCAGTAATTTTGGCCGAGCAATTCAATGCCTCTCCGCAGTTTGTGTCCCGCTGTATTCTGTGGACAACCGCGGCGTCAATGGTTATTCTGCCGATCATGATTGTGATGTCTTCCTAATCAGCACGGAAGCTGGTGTTGGAGACATCGCTGCCTGCTTGCGTTTCTCCAATCGGCGCTCAAAGCGGCGTTTGAGTGCTCTGACATAGAAGAACTTGACGACAAAGTAAGAAATCACGCCGAGGATAACTCCAAAGACGGACATACCTGCCAGAATATCCAAACCACCCAGCAAAAGTTCACTTAGTGCGGACCAGTTACCGCGAAACAGCTCCATAAAGGCACTCTCATGAACAGGTCCCTGCCCCATGCTATGTGCCGGCAAGATCCATGAACCAATTTGCTTGGCAAGCGGCATCAATATGATGGGCAGGAATGTCAGCTTGCCGACCACATTGCCCACGATAGCTGCTGGCAGCGAACCACCGGACAAACGTACAATCGGATAGAACACGAGATAAACCAGTGAGGCAGTCGAGATAACGATCAGTTCCAGACCAAAACCCAAAGCAAATCCGGTAGATACTTTATGTGCCCCGCCGGGAGCACGTAACAATTTGAGAAAATTAAGCTTCAAAGCACGTGTTAAACGTGCAAAACGTGAGTTTTTGCTTTTCTGTAGGTTCATACCGAACTTCCCCTTATCTTACACAAATGACGGCTTAAGCCGCCTATTCTTCAGTATATCACACCGCGTTAACGCCTGCTGTTATAATCACTGGCTGTGTCTCGATAGCAACATTGCCAGCTACAGCTCTGGAGATCATGCAGGACTCTTCTGCTTTATGTGCCAGGCGCTCTGCCTTCGTCACATCAGCATCAGATGCATCCGCTTTGAGCACAATTCGAGGTCTGTGTATGATCCGCTCGTACGTAAATACATTATTGGTCACATCCACCGTTGCTTCGGACTCCAGTGTCAGCTCATCCGGTGTAATATCCGATCGCTCCAGCATCGCTGCAAGTGTAATTAAATAACAGGTAGACGCTGCACCAAGCAGCATTTCATCCGGATTGGTGCCGGTACCCGGACCACCCATCTCCTGTGGAATCGAAATAACTGTTTTTAATCCGCCTGCATCAATATGCCCTTCACTGTTACGTCCACCATTCCAAACGGCTTTCAGGTGAAAAGGATGTTTCATTATATTCATTCCTTTCGAATTAGACACGGACACATGTTATGGATTGTTCATTTAATGTGCTAACCTGTTCTTCATCTAAACCCAGATCTGTTATTACTTTGGCCACACTGCTGAGTTCCGCCACTCTTGTAAAAGCCTGCACGCCAAATTTGCTTGAATCCGCCAGCAAAATAACTTCATCCGCAATGCTGAGCATCTTCTGCTTCACCAGTGCCTGCAATTCATTCGACTCACTGATGCCTTTGGTCAGATGTACACCTTTGCAGGATAAAAAAACTTTGTCCACATGATAGGCATCCAGCGAACGTTCAGCCAGCGGTCCTACAAACGACAAGGACTTCGAAGCTAGCTGCCCGCCGGTGGCGATCACACGAATCTGTTCCTTGTTACTGAGCTCAGCCGCAACCTTAATGGAGTTGGTCAACACAGTGAGCGGGATGTTCGGCAGTCCTGCCGCCATATACCACGCCGTTGTACTGGCATCCAGCGCTATCCGGTCGCCAGGCTCTACCATTTTTACCGCTTCGTCCGCAATTCTGCGTTTCTCTTCTGCATGAGTTACAGCCCGCTCCGGATAAGGGATTTCCGACTGTCCTTCTTCTTTATATTTTACGCTGACAGCCCCACCATGGGAACGCCTGAGCCTTCCAGCCTGTTCAAGCTTGTCCAGATCACGTCGAATCGTCTCTTCCGTCACTCCGCAGCGCTCACTAAGCTCGGTCACACGCATGCTTCCCTGCGCATCTACCCATTCCACAATTTTCTCATAACGTTCAGCCACGAGCATCTTCATTCACTCCAAACCGTTGATTATCCAAGATGAATCCTGTTCATCTCATCATACCACAGTGCTCCCGGAAGTAGAATTTCATCGAGACGCAGTGGGTGCAAAAGAGGGAGCTTCCGCTCCCTCCAATTTCAATGAAATCATGTGTCTTATTTATCATCAGCCATAGGGAACCAGCCCGGTGTGTGAATGATTGCATTCCACAGTCCGTCAGGGATAACCAGACGTTCCTGATCCGATTTGGTAAGAATCGTCTCGATATCTTCTTCACGACCGCTTTCGATTTTCTCAACCCAATCCGGCTCGATGATAAGCTCACGACCAAGCGCAAGCAATGGCACACCACTTTGAAGAGCTTCAGCTGCCTCGTCTGCAGTATGGATAGAACCTACACCAATGACAGGCATTTTACCCGCCACACGGTCAAGGATAAATTCAATTCTGGAGCGTGTATCTGCTTCACCTCGTCTTGGTTTGGACCAGAACTCGTTAACGGATACATGCAGATAATCCAGATTTTTATTTTTTAGCGAATCCACCAATGCATACGTCTCTTCCATGGTCAATCCCGGTGTTTCCGGCTCTTCCGGGGAGAAACGATATCCAATGATAAACGGCAGTTTCGTATGTGCAGCTACAACCTTCTGTACTTCATCCACTACAGCGAGTGGGAATGTGAGACGTTTCTCGATGCTTCCACCCCAGCGATCTTCACGTCGGTTGGAATGCGGAGAGAAGAACTGCTGGATCAGATAACCGTTCGCACCATGAATCTCAACACCATCAAATCCAGCTTCAATGGCACGACGGGTTGCTTCCCCAAAGTCCTTGATGATGGACGTAATTTCGTCATCAGTCAACTCTCTTGGTACAGGAGATCCCGGACGCTCACTGGCAACAGCGCTTGGAGCAGCGACTTGACCGGCTGGAACCGCTTGTTCTGGCGTGAGTCGACCTGCATGGAAAATTTGCAGTACGGCTTTGGAACCTTGCTGCTTCATGGTAGCGGCCAGACGTTTCAAACCAGGAATAAAGCTGTCGTCATAACTACCGAACTGAGCCGGAAAACCGATTCCATTCGGATTTACATGAGTTACCGCTGTAAGGGACATGCCCGCACCGCCGGTACGACGTGCATAATAAGCAAGTTCAGCGTCTGAAACAGTACCATCCGGGTTCGAGGACATATGAGTCATGGGAGCGAGCACAATCCGGTTTTTCAATGTAATGCCGCTTGGCAGTGAAACTTGTTCAAACATCGGGCTATACTTTGGATTCATTCGTGGTTCCCTCCTGATTAAACATCTCTTTTAATAGATATATGAATATACGTTTCCACTTACTGTAATTATTATAGTTACGTTTTGCTCACATTGCAACTTTTCATTTTCTTCAGTACATTTTAGTTCGTTGCTCAACCCAAAAAGACGGAGTGTCCTGTGACTCTCCGCCTCTCCGCCTCTTTCACTCCCTTTATCCGCTTAGAAACTGCGTACGTAGGCCAGCTTCTGATCCATCTCTTCTACACATTCATAACAGTCATGCTCATCATTGGCTACCATCGGAGTGACCGGATACAGATTCATCTCAGTACTATTGTAGGATTTCAACAACGGCAGCAGCTGCGTCACTCGTGTATTTGCCGGATCCAGCCAGGTATTAATCTCTTCTTCAGACAGAATCGCCGGCATTTTGCTGCCAAACTCACGTGTAACCATGTTCGCGCCCGCCATCAGCATCGTGCAGGTACGCAGTGGCTGTTTGCGTGTATCTCTCCATACCTCGTATAATCCCGCAATGCCAAACAATCCACGATCCGGCATAACCACACGCACTGCATAGCTTTTCTTGCCTTCCTGACGCCAGTAGTACAAACCATTACATGGGATAACACAACGCTTCGTCTCTACCAGCTTATAGTAGGCTGGATTCTCATGCACCGTCATAAGATTGGCGTTAACTGCATCGCGACCCCAGAACGGAATGAATCCCCACCGGAACTCGTCTAATACCCGTTCTCCGTCCTGATGCAAAATTATCGGTGTGTGCTGGGTTGGGCTGATGTTGTACCGGTTTTTGTAATAATACATCACCCGTTCAATCTTGAAATGATCTCTGACCTCATCCAAATCGGCTGCCAATGAAAAACGGTTACACATGTTCAACGCTTCCTTTCCCTGTGTGAAGTTGAATGTATTGTTTGTTATTGCAGGGAAATTATGCATGCACATATGGACAGCAATCGACTTTTTCAGACGAAAATAAGGTCTAATTCAGCAGAATCCATTGTTTTTATCACGAAAACAAAGACTTAAGACTCATTTCAACAGTTCTATTCCTTGTTACTATAATAGAGAAAAAATACAATTATTGGAGGTTTTAAGTATGAAAAGGAAGTTTCTCATGAGCATCATGTTGTTTTCAGCCATCGCGATGTTCGGCAGTACAATCTATGCGGCAACGTTTCTAACTTACGGCTACCCGAGCTCAACAATTCCGATTCGCACTTACAATTACGCCTCTACGTGGCAAGCTCCCATGGACGCTTCCCTCAGCAATTGGAACAATGCCGGTGCCAAAGTACAGTTTACCAAAACGAGCAGCTCCCCCAATACCATTACTGCCGGAAATTTCAATAACACGGCATATGGCGTCAACTACGCTTCTGTATCAGGCAGTCAGGTCGTAAGCTTCCGCATTGAATTGAATGCAACCACCATTACGGCTGACGCAACCAACTTGTCCAATTTTATTCAAAGTGTATTCGTTCATGAGCTCGGACATTCAGTCTGGCTTGGAGACAACCCAACCACCACCAGCCCTTCCATTATGCTGTACTCCCGCAACCGGAACACCTTGACTAAGCCTCAAACCTTCGATATCAACAATGTCAGATCCAAGTACTAATCCACTATTCTCAAACCCTTAAATCCAAGGAGGATTTCTACCCATGAAAAAAATTCGAGTATTGACGATGCTGGCCTCTTCCATTTTCATTTTGTCTGCTATAGGTTGCTCCTCAGTTACAACTAATACGGCTGCCACCAACGATGGACCCATTACCATGATTGCTTCCGAGGACTTCCCCAATTATTCAAGCATCGGTGATCTATCTGAGAGAGCCAATACCATCGTCAGAGGCAGTGTTATCCAGACACGGGTTGAAGCATTGAATGACATGGTACAAGCCCCGGTTGTAAATGAAAGTGCTCTGGATGAAGAATTGAATCCGGGTGGTGAGGACATCGTTCCTTTTGATAAAATCTATACGATTTATACGATTAAGGTTGCTGAATCCTTCAAGGGAATTCATACAGCCGGGGACACCATTGAAGTGAAGCAGCTTGGCGGACAGCTGGGCAATACCGAGATTATTAACGATGACAATATCAAATTCATCCCCACCAAAGATTATGTGCTCTTCCTGGAGACGTATGAGCACACTCCCGCCAGCCTGCTGAATTCCGTTCAAAGCCTGTATGTGATCAAACCCGCAGCTAAATTAACTCAACCCGGCGAGCAGCAATCGAAGTCCGAAGTTGTTGTGAGCGCCAACCCTGAGAATGATCTCACGCTAAGCATCGAGAAGCTGCAAGAAATCCAGAACGAAGATCAGAACAAATAACCTCATTGGACCTGCACCCATTCCCCTCCTACTGTTCAGTCATATATAGTAAAAACGTGCCGCTCAGTAAGACTGGGCAGCACGTTTTTGGAGTTTAATAATAGACTACTATGCCTGTTGGGTACGTGATGAATTACAATTTGATAAAGTCAGCCATAGAACGAACCTGGATGGCCCCAGCCTGGGAGACAGCGCCATCAGATCCTTGTAATTCCCCTCTGGATGTGAACTTAACCTTCACCGGAATGCCAGGAATCAGATCGAAGAAATTGTCCGAGAACACCCCTTCTGCCTCTGTAGAAATCCAAACTTGTTTCGCCAGCACATCACTTTGCAGGACCAAATGTACGCCATCGTTCTCAGTCACTTCGATTACCTTAATTT
Organism: Paenibacillus sp. 1A_MP2; assembly: GCF_052244825.1. NCBI lineage: Bacteria > Bacillati > Bacillota > Bacilli > Caryophanales > Paenibacillaceae > Paenibacillus > Paenibacillus sp. 1A_MP2. The sequence continues at coordinate 4,546,544 of NZ_JBQQCS010000001.1, forward strand.
GCACTGGTTGCAGTGAAAGATCCTTCGATGGTACAAAATAATGCTCCTGTACGATGTCGGCTGCCCCATCCTGCTTCAGATCAATGCGCAGCAACGTTGTTGCAGCATCACGACCTTCCAGCCATTCAGCCTGACTCAATGACAGCACCTGTTGACCAGAGTTGGATGCCAGAGCAATTTCATGCTCTTCATCACGGTATACCGTGCCATCAAAGCCGATTAGGCGCAGCTGTAGTTTCCCTTTTACAGGTTCAAGCTGATCCGAGATCAGATAAATATCCGTCACATCTTGCTTCGTGCCATCTACCGATACCAAGACATCGCTGAAGCTGCGTTTGGCGTAATATTGCAATGCTTTCCAGCGGCCAAAGTAGTCCATCCCCGCCCATGATGCTACCGGCCAGCAATCGTTCATCTGCCAATAGAGCGTTCCCATACAGAACGGTTTGCGGCGACGGTGAGCCTCAATGGCTGTTTTCATCGCTTCAGCCTGAAGCACCTGGCTCATATAGAGGAAGGAAGGGAAATCCTTAGGTTCATGCATGTACATGTCCATGTATTGTTTGATCAGACGATTACCCGCCCCGTTCTTTTGATGCGCCAGCATCACTTCAGACTCCAGCGCCAGGTCCTCCTCCTCTGCATACTTGCGAACCGAATCATATTCAGGGAAGGACTGGAAGCCATATTCACTCATGAAGCGTCCCACATGAACGTTGTAGTTCTCAAATGGCTCCACATTATGCCATACACCCCAATAGTGGATATCCCCTTCTGATGTGGATGGGTGAGCATGCTGTTTCTCGTCTCCCGACAGGGATACGAGTGGCGAAGAAGGCCAGTAATCCACACCAGGAGCGTAGGCTTCCACAACTTCAGGCAAAAGATCATGGAAAATGGCTTCGTAATCTGCCCAAATGCGTTCCTTCTGCTCTTCGTTGTAATCTTTCTTCCAACCCCAGCCGCCATCCTCAATGTAATGAGCCCATGCGGAATCAATCTCGTTATTGCCACACCACAGCACGATGCTTGGATGATTGCGCAGACGTTTTACATTATCAATCGCCTCATGCTTCACACTGTTCAGGAAAGCCTCGTCTCCAGGATACATGCTGCAAGCAAACATAAAATCCTGCCATACGAGCAAACCATATTCGTCACACAACTCGTAGAACACGTCTTCTTCATAGAAGCCACCACCCCATACACGGAGCATATTCATATTCGACTCGGCAGCTGACACAATCTCATGCAGATAACGCTCACGTGTCACTTCTGTAATGAAGCTATCATTTGGAATGTGATTTGCACCTTTGGCAAAGACAGCAACTCCGTTTAATTCAAAATAAAAGGAGGCTCCTGCTTCATCTTGATCACGAACCAGACGTATGGAACGAATGCCCGTTTTCACCGTGGACTCAGCCACAACTTGCTCTCCCTGAATCACTTCCGTTAGGAAGGAATACATATGCGGGTCACCCAGTCCGCGGCTCCACCACAGCTTCGGTTCATCTATGGAGATTGGAACCTCCACAGTCTGGACGCCTGGTTTCAACGTTACAGCCTGCTCCCAGCTCTGTCCGTCCGTTCCTACTCGAATAACCGTTTCTATTACTTGCGCAGACTCTACTTCCACGACCGCAGTCAGAGAAGCGGAAGCAGCGGTTACTTCTTTTTGCTGGATAAAAACATCATTAATCCGTACGTCGGTCCATCCTTCGAGACGCGCTTCGCGCCAGATTCCGCTGGTTACAAAACGTGGACCCCAGTCCCAGCCATAATGATACGGGGCTTTCCGTGCAAAAATACTCACTCTTTTGTCGCCTAGTCCCCCCACATCAGATTGATCATTCGATGCAGGCAGAGCATATCCGAGCTTCTCCAGCTTCGGCAGGTCTTCATTTATTGGGGAACGAAAACGTATTTGGAGGATGTTGCCACTTGCCTTTACAACCGATTTCACGTCAGCTGTCCACACCCGGAACATATTATCCGCCGACAACACATGCTGTTCATTCACGTACACATCGGCATACGTATCCAGACCATCAAAGACCAGCTCCAGATACTGCTGTGACAGCAGTGCTTCATTAACGTCAAATTCGGTACGATATTCCCAGTCTTTCTTGTCGACCCATTGAATTTCCTTTTCGTTAGTTCCATAGAAAGGGTCTGGTATCTTACCCAATTTCAGCAAATCCGTATGCACACAGCCGGGCACGTGAGCCGGCATCCACTCCTGATCCTCACAAGCTTTGAACGTCCAATTCTGAAATGTCTGCGATTGTATTTTGCTCATGACAGCCTCCGTTATCGTTGAAGTTGTTTGAAAAACAATTTGTTATGTTTTGTTATTATAAAAACAAATAACTTACAAAACAAAATTAACATGATATGCTCAATTCAGTCAATCTGTTTTGTGATTTATTTCTAAAAACCTTTTTATCCAAACAAAAAAAGACATGAAGCCTTATCTCTCCATGTCTTTTCACCCCTTAATTATATAGAATGGTGCTTGTTATTTTTGGCTTTCCAGAACCGCGTTTGTTCACTTCATTGCAAAATAGCATTGTACTCATCACGAATGATTAATTCCGAATAAATCAGCTTTCTTTCAAAAGGCCCGTCCGGATGCTCCATGCGCCACAATAACTGGTCCACCGCCCGTCTGCCCATGTTCTCCTTGTCAATATGAACCGTAGCAAGAATAGGCTCTTCTGAACGTGTATTGTCGAACCCAGTTACTGCACAGCGCTCCGGCACCTCGATGCCCCTGCCTTGGAGTGCACCAATCACAACAGCAGCCATGTGATCGTTCGCACATACCATCACTTCGGGGATGTCTTCCATCTGCATGGCGGCGATGGATTCCCGAATGTGATCCAGATCGGGTCCCAGCAAATCGGTTTGCTGCGTAACTTGCAATTGCATCTCTTCCAAAACCGAACGATAGCCGAGCCATCGCTCTCTGAAACTGGCTGCATCAGGCAATTCACCAGCAAACTGCAGCCGCCTGTAGCCCTTTCCAACAAGCATCAGCACCAGTTCCTTCATGCATTTCATGTTATCTGTAAATACCGTATCTCCATGAATCGCCGCGTCTTCATGATCAACCATCACAAGCGGAATGTGCAGTCGGTAGATTTCGAGCAATACGGATGTGGAAATGGAACCGACGGTAATAATTCCGCTGATGGCTTCGGGATTAAGCACCGAAAACATGCGATCCGAGGAAGGTTCCGTCAAGGTCAGGATATCCATGCCCTTCTCATTCAGCCGTGCAGATATTCCGTCAAAGATCGGACCCCAGTACAGGGAGGAACGATTCTGTGAACGGATATTGGGGAACAAGATCAGAATAGTGCCCTGTCTATCCAGCCTCATCTCCTGTTCAACAGAGGGTTCTAACAAATAACGCTTCGGTTCAGCTTTGAAATATCCAAGCTGTCCTGCCGTCCTGACAATCATCTCCCGGGTATGTTCACTCACACCAGGTTTGCCGGTCAACGCACGGGAGACTGCGAATTTGGATACCCCCGCAGCATCAGCAATTTGCTGCATGGTTACTCTTTTGCCCATCCTACTCACCCGTTTTTCCTTCATTTTTCATTAAGTATAGCATAAAAATTCTAATTCAACAAAACAAGTTATGAAAAACTTCATTTTGTTAGGTTATTTTGCTTGGGTTTTTGGAGCTCTCCCGATGGTAATAAAAAAGTTCCTCCACCACCTTCACGATGAAGATGATGGAAGAACTCTTCCTTTATTTCAAAACTATATGCCCGGTGCTCCCTGATCTCCCAGTTCGGTCTGTAATGCCGTCCGCTTTCTGCGCCAGAATAACGGATAAGGGACTCTGATCTCCGTAATCAGAACACCAATGAGCATCAATGCAGCACCCGCATACCCTTGCATCGTAAGAGACTCCCCTTGGAAGGTAAACGCAAATGCTGCGGCAAACAACGGTTCGAGCGAAAAGATCAGGCTCGTTCTCGTTGGTGAAGCATGCCGCTGGGCAAATGTCTGCAAAATGTAACCAATGCCGCTGCACAATACCCCCAGACCCAGAATGGCCGCCCAGGATTGCGGCGTGTCAGGCAGACGTGGTGTCTCCAGCAGGAATGTAGCAGCCAACCCCCACAGAGCTGCAACGCCCAGTTGAACCGTTCCCAGGGTTAGCGGATCATGCTTCGGCGTATACTTGCCAGCAATCATAATATAGATTGCATACATTAATGCTGCGAGAACACAAAGGATATCTCCCATATGCAGACTGAGCTGATGCTGAAGCGTCAACAATCCGAGCCCGGCTACCGCCACGAGAATACTTATCGTTAACCGCAAATCCGGCAATCTTCGATGCAAAATTGTCGTCAGAATAGGCACGAAGATCACTGCCAAACTGATCAGAAATCCTGCCTGCGAAGCCGTTGTGCGCTGGACTCCATATGTGATAAATACAAAGGCCGCGAATAACGCTGTTCCCATGATAACCCCTGCCACAAGTGTCTTGCGATCTATTCTGAACAGTCGCCGATGGAAAAGGACCGCTGCCGCGATAAAGGCAATGCCAAACCGGAAAGCGACCAGATTCAACTCCTGCATGGACTCCAGTCCCGATTTCATAAACAGGTAGGATGATCCCCATATTACCGTTGCGAGCAGCATTTGCAAATCCGCTCTTCTTGATGCCTGACCTTGTAGTGCACGTACTCCGTTCATCTTGCTTCTACCTTCATTTCTATGTATTGTAATCGATCCGAGGCTCTCTCGAACTAACTCGCCTTGGCAAGTATAAACGATCTCTTTGCATTATAAAAATGAATATTTATAATAGTATATATGAAATAAACTCATGTATGAAATGAGGAAAGGAACGGAATCTTTCATGTCATTGGTCAAATACGAAATTTTGAATGCCGTAGTCGAATACGGCAGCCTTACGAAAGCAGCGGAAGCACTGAATATTACCCAATCCGCGGTCAGTCATGCGATCGCCAGCCTGGAGACCGATTGTGGTTTTTCGCTGCTAAATCGTGACCGCTCCGGTGTACGAGTGACTGCCGAAGGGGAACGCATTCTGGGCTATACGCGTGAAATTCTGCGCTGGACGGAATTGATGAACCAGGAAATTTCATTAATTCGCGGCGCCGAGATTGGAACCGTGCGTATTGGCACATTCGCCAGTGTATCCACACAGTGGCTGCCTGGTATCCTGAAGCAATTTCGCCTGCATCATCCTGGAATCGAAATTAAGCTATGGGAGGGAGACTATGCAGAAATTGAAGGCTGGCTAGCCGGAGGCGCCATCGATCTCGGCTTTCTTTCTCTTGGGGATTCCTCGCCTTTTGAAACCATTCCATTACAAAAAGACAGGATGATGTGCATCCTGCCTCTGGAGCATCCACTCGCTTTGCAGAGATCTGTTTCATTTGATGTATTGCTCGAACAGCCCTTTATTTTGCCCAAATGGGGCGGTGATAACGAAATCGAACGATTGATCCGGCAGCATGCAGCCAAATTGAATGTCGTCTATGAAGTTGCCGAGGATCAGGCCATTATGGCAATGGTTCGAAACGGCCTTGGAATCAGCCTCTTGCCTGAAATGGTTCTGCAACACCATACCAATGAGCTGGCGCTCGTTCCACTCACTGGAGATCCCTATCGTACGATTGGCATAGCCTGCCCGTCTCTCGTCAATCTGTCACCCGCTTCGCGTCGTTTCATTGAAGCGGTACAGGAATGGCTAACTCCATCGCTCTAATCGGTCCTCCGTTACTCAGTTTACTCCCACACCCGGTCCAGCTGATCTGCATAAAAACGGATGGCTCTGCTGTAGTCGGTTATTCCCTTATCCCTTGATGTGTCAGCCAGTTGTATCAGCAGCCGTTTCATTGCCTCTGCATGCTCACCAAGATTGTAGAGCACCATGGCAAGAAAAACTTCAAATTCCCGGTTCTCCGGGAATTCACTTAATCCCTTTTCAAACCAAACCTTCGCCTGCCCATACTGCCCCAGAGTCCGATAGGTGCTGCCCAGTCCAAGTATGGCACCTGCCCTGTCCTCACTCTGAAGCGCTAGACTTAAGGCCTTCTCATAATGCGGTACTGCATCCCGCTCCAATCCAAGTGAATCATGAGCCCAAGCCAGCTGGTACCATATCTGCGCATTCTCCGGTTCCTGTAATGCCAGTTCCTGTAATAGCTCAATCGCCTCCTGCATTTTCCCCTCTTGTCTCAAGAGAATAGCCTGCTCCAAATCATTCATATACGGTACTTCCCATCCTTCCAAAATCCCATTTTCCATAGTATGGAAATCATTCATTTATTATAGCAAAAAAACACCCCGCAAAATAGGCTGGAGCAACCAGAGGTTGTCCAAACCGACTTCGCAGCATGCTTCTTCGTAAGGTGCCAACTCCATTGGCATCTTCATATTCAAGTAATGTACAAAAGTGATGATTCGCTCAGGACCAGGTTGTGTTTACCACCATTACGATAAATACAACCATGAGATAATTGACGGAGATCAGAAAGTTAACCTTTGCCCATTTCTCATCATCCTGAGTTTTCAATCCGCTAAGTGTATGTACAAACCAGATCAGACCACCAATAGCGGAGACAAGCAGAAACACGAGACCAACGTAGTTGTAGTAATACAACAGAAATACAGCAGGAAGCAACAGAAACACGTAAGGAATCATTTGGAACTTGGTACGCTTCACACCTTTGACTACCGGCAACAACGGGAAACCTGCTGCACGATATTCCTCCACTCTGCGAATACCGAGTGACCAGAAGTGAGGCGGCTGCCACAGAAATAATAGCGCGAACAGCAACCAGGCACCTACATCAATCTGATTGGTTACCGCGCAATAACCGATTACTGGCGGCATCGCCCCCGCAATTCCACCCAGTGAAGTACTCCAGGTCGAGCTGCGTTTGAGCCACATCGTGTAAATCACGATATAAGCAAACCATCCGACCAGTGCCATCCAACCGGACAACGGATTGACCAGGAAGTATAGAAGCACAAAACCGACCACACCGAGAACAATTCCATACCCCAATACAAAGTTGGGTTTAAGATGGTTGATGTAATCAATCCGTTTTTTGGTTCGCTCCATCTTCTGGTCCAATTCACGATCCCAGTAATTATTAATGACACAAGCCGAAGCGATGACCAAGGTTGATCCAATCAATACCATGAGCAGCGATATCCACGAGATATCCCATTTTGAAGCGACCCAGAACCCTACGGCTACCGCAAACACATTCAGCCGCAAAAGTCCGGGTTTCGTTAATGCGATCATGTCTTTAAGCATGAGAAGCCTCCTGAACTATGTAAAAACACCATTCCTATAATGATACCTGTACATACCATGAATTACAATCTCCTTCATGAATTTGTCATAACCAAAAAGCATTCCTCCCGGTATGGAACCGGAGGAATGCTTAACCATTAAAAGTTGAATTTGAATTTATGGAATGTACTGCTGCACAATTTTGATCACTTTTCCGTCTTGTACAGTGAGGTGATACGGGAATATGGACAGATCGAGCAGTTTCGTATTGTCATACAAGGATTCGAACTTGCTGAGCGCCACTGGCTCATTCCATTGAATGTTGGTTCCCTGCACCGTACCGTCACGATCATACAACTGCATCAACACTTCAGCGTTAGCACTAACTTCCACCTTTTCCTGCTCTTTGCTGTCGTTGACAATATAATATCCATCAGGAGCACCATCTATACCGGAGTCTGGATTCCGTTGTTCAAAAACTTTATCAGCCTCTGTCCCCTGGTACCAGCCAATCTTGTCTACAATTAAGAATAACTTACCATCTTCATGCTGTATATCATCCACATACGCTGTAAACATCTCGGAGTTTGCAGCCTGAGCTTCTTTGGCAGATGCCTGAACATGGTCCATGCTCTCCTCAGCGTTCGCTGGTGTAAGTAAATATGTAGCAAGCACAATCATGCCAAGTAAAGCAACAGCCGCACCCAGCATTCGTAATTTCCATTGTTTCGCCGCGTTCTTCATAGGCAGCATCTCTCCTTATTATGAACGTTACTATTCCTTAACCTGAAGGCTTCCCCTTCAAACGCTCATATGAAATAATTAATCCTGTTTTCTACTTTTCCTATCATACTTGGTGTGGACGCTGCAAAAGTATCAGCCAGATGAAAAATAGTTACAATAGGTGTCATCAGTCCTTGTGGGGAGCATCTTAACAAAAGTAGGATAACATCATCATAAAAGAAACCCTGAATGCCTTGGCATCCAGAGTCTCTATTGGCTTAGCTTTTAGTTATAGCTTAATCTTAATGATTCGGGGTTGAGCCTTGCGCCAGACGTACAAGCATGTGAGCCAGCATGTGACGCTCTTCCTCTTTCCCGACATTCCACAGTTCTTGCAGCAACTTTTCTTCACGGTTACGCGGTTCTTCCCGGGCTGCTAAATAATCGGCAACCTTCTCAGCAATTTTGGCCATCTGTTCTTCGCCCAGCCCAATCGATTCGCCCATTGCAATTCGTTTGCCCAGATATTCTTTGAAAGAATCAAAGTTCTGTAAAATCTGTTGTCTTTCTTCAGGTGCAATCTTCTCAATCGCATTGTCAACCTTGTCAGTTGAAACTTGGCCATTTTTGTGGATCACATGTTCATTCATTTGAAAAACCTCCTTGAAAATATTCGTTTTGGGGACTAAGCAAAGTGCTTAATCATACCAGTGTTATCTATAATATAAACTTCTCGCTGGAGATTAATCAGACCATTTCTATCCTTCATCAGAAATACTTCGTAATCGCCATACTGCCAGTACTCCCCACATATATAAAATGGCACTGAGATAAAATAATACATCGATTGTCAGCCAATCGATCAGAATACCGCCTACAATAACGGCAAATCCTGACGCGGCAGATGTCCAGAAATGATAGTTACCTACAGCTGGGCCCCGTTGTCCAGCCACCGTATAATCCGCGAGCAACACCCGCTCACTCATTCGCTGCATCGCATTACATATCCCCATCAACATTTGCAGTAACAGCACCCAGATGTATGAAATGACCCACGGAAAGGCAATCATGGCTGCTGCCATCCCCACCGAACTTACCATGAGCCACTGCTTGGCATGTCGATCCATTCGGGGAGCGAGCCATTGCGAAGCAGCAGCCGAGGTGATTGTAAATACAGCAAAAGCAAGTCCGTATTTGGAGAAGCTGTTACCCAGATTTTTGAGAAACAAAAGATAATACGGATAAATCATGCCCGATGCGAGCGTAACGATGCTTTGAGATCGAACAAGCCACTTGATATTCATGGATGATTTCCTCCATACTGCTCCATAAAATAATTCATAAAGAGATGATTGGGGTCAAACTTTTGTTTGGCTGCAAAAAACTCGTTCTTCCGTGGGTAAGCCTGTTCGAATTGCTCTGAAGACGCGTAACCTGCATAGGACAGATAATATGTTCCGTTATATCGAAGGACGGCATCCATCAACTGCTGCATATGGCCCTTGAACTTTCCTTGTTCTACCTCGGACAATGAAGCGTGAAACAAACAGACAATACCGAACATATCCTGCGTAGCATATGAAAGCACAGCTTCTTCATCATGTTTCACATATCTAACAGTAATATTAAGCAAATCCAACTGCTCCCGGGAAACGATCTCTCCCATCTCCTGCACAAATGCCGGGAACGTATCCACCGGAATAAAATATTCCTGCAGCAGATCATTTTCGCCCGGCTGATGATATTCCATAAAGGCAGACGCAGAAGCCATCGCATTGTTGCGGCTCAATCTTTTGCCCTCCTGCGATTCGAAGTAACGCTTTTGCAGCGGCCAAAACCAGGCCCGGCCCCACTCGAATTCACGGTTTAGGTTGAACAGGAGTTTGCTAGGAAGCACGCCCCTTTCACGTTCATCCAGATGATTATAATCATCCAATGAAGCCGTTGGATCAAGGGCATAATTCAGTGCGTACATTTCACGAAAGTAGCCTTCACCAGGCTGAACTGAAATTCGGGCCAAATGCATTTGCATCATCGGATCTCCAAGCACGCTCTTTTGAAAATAAGATGGGTAGTCTTCAACCTGCACCTGTTCCGTCGTGAGACGATAGACTTCATCATCCGTTAACGTCAATGTAACGTCCAGAATCAGTCCAAACAATCCGTAACCCCCAAGTACAAGCGGGAAAAGCTCGGCATTCTCGGTGCGACTCACTTGCCGAATCTGACCATCTGCCGTCAATAGACGAAAGGAATCGACACTTTGAATCAAGGAACCCTGATGGAGCTCTCGACCATGTGCATTTACACTAATAGATCCGCCTACGGTGAAAATATTTTGGGACTGCATATTTTTGACTGCCAATCCATAGGGGTTTATGGCTCGCTGTACGTCAGCCCAGGTTGCACCAGCCTGTACACGTACCTTTCTGGCATCGACATTAACTTCCAGCACTTTGTTATACGAGGTCATGTCTATGACAATGCCGTCCTTATAATAGGTGTGCCCTCCCTGACTGTGACGCTGCCCGGCAATAGATATCGTCAGATTTCGCTTTCGTGCATCCTGAAGCAGTTCAACGAGCTGCTGCTCTTCACGCCCTTCCACTATACGTTCAACCTTAACCGGATGCAGGCGGCTGTAGTCGGTAATCAAATACGGATTCTGATCATCACTATCGGTTCTCCAATATGTCCACACACATAAAATCAGAAGTAACAGGAGCACGCTCGTCTTTTTGAACAAATGGACTCCTCCTCTCCTAAAACATAACGTTTCAATTTAATTCCATTGGTTAATCGTTTACATATACATTACAAGGATTGGATATGTTAAGGAACACCTTAAACATACCTGAATAAGGAGGAATTTTCCATGAGTGAACATAAAAAAGAGCGAAAAAACAAGGATCTCGAACCTGGTGTGAATACCATTCTTCATCCGGACCCTAACAATCCTGGACCGACAGACATGATCGAGGAAGCTGTAGGAGATATTGTCGACAACATCACCCACCCTCACAAAGCCAAAACAAACGAGACCCGCAATACACTCAGCAAGTAAATCTGAATCATTCTTTGGCAAGCCGTCTGCGACAACGCAAAAAGTCCCTCCAGCCTAAGTCATAACGGTGGGGGACTTTTGCATTGTTGGTGTTTGTATTAATGAGAAATCGGTCCGTTCACAATTTGCGTTTTGATCTGATTCACTTCGTTTTCCTTATTCATCTGCTGTAATGCCTTGTGAATCCAGATCGCTGCAATTGAACCTTCGCCCATGGCAACCGTAGCTTGTTCCGCGTGCAGGCCGAGATCCCCTGCAATCCATACATTAGGTGCGGCCAGCATGCTGCGCGGGTTGGCTTCCACATGTTTATTATCGGCGATAACGGCTCCAAGCTGCTCTGCCAGTTCATAATGTACACGATTGCCTCCAAACGCAATAAATCCACGCTCCGACTCAAAAATCTGTCCATCTTCCGTCAGTACACCTGTAATATGGCCATCCTCCATCTGCTGCACTTCTTGGACCGCCGCCTCAAGATAACGAACGCCTGCCTCTTTCATGCTGCGATGAAGCTCAGCGGAGATGGGTGACTGCTCATGGTTGATGTATAGCAGCTCAGTGGTACGTTGAATTAAAACCATAGCCATGTTTGCACCCGCTTCACCTGCACCCAGCAATATCGTGCGCTGATCCTGAATCTCGTATCCATCGCAATCCGGGCACACATATACGGTTCGTCCCAACGTAGGCGTTAATCCCGGGATATCTGGTATCCTGTCCGTTAGTCCGGTTGCCAACAGGACTGTTTTTGCCATATATTCAGAGCCGGAAGAGCCGAACAGCTGAATCTGTTCTCCCCGGCGTCCTGCTTTAATGATACGGTCTTTCTCAAAAGCTACTCCAGTCCCTTCTGCCTGCATTCTGCCTTTGGTGCGCAGCTCTTCACCAGATACTCCATCAGGAAAACCAAGAATATTATGATAGGTTCGGCATAACGTTGATCTGCCTTCTCCTGCGTCCACCACCAACACCCGATGGGAAGAGTATCGCCCCATCTGAATAGCCGCCTGAAGTCCTGCGAGTCCTCCACCTACGATAATGCAATCATACTCTCGCATGCTCCATCTCCCTCCTATGCTTCTATCTCTTATATGTTATTGGACAGTTCACTATCCTTCTATCCATTTACACCATTCAACCAGAATCAAACGTTATCTGTTACAACTTAGCTTTTACCAAAATAAAATAACCCAAACCATCCGTCTGAATAACGGTGCGTTTGGGTCGGTTTAAGAAAGAATGATAATTCCGGAATTCAGAAAATGTATGATTCAAATCGTGAAGCGTTCGAAATGGCATTCCATACATCTGCCGTCTCTCCGCCCATATACCAATAGGCTAAGCCAGCAATGTTACGTTCTTCACTCATCATTACTTTCGCGGATAATGAACGACTGTCCTCTGCCCATATATATCTTGGCGTACCGTTACTGTTATATCCAATGACATATTGGACCAGAGATGCATCCCACCGTCTCACAGAACCTGAAGCTCGTGCACGTGTTCCCTGTTCTGCCAGGGTGATATCCCATGAACTGGCTGCCGGATTAACGGAAGACCAATCTCGTGTATATAAGGGCAGGGCCAGAATTGTTTTGGCGCGAACGACCTCAGCGAGCATCGTATCCAGAGCCTTTTCGAGCCAAGGAAGAGATGACACTGATCCCGCTTGTGGGTCGCCGTTCCAATGTTCCTCATATCCCATCAGTACCATGTAATCCGATACGGCACCCAATTGGGCATAATCAAATGCATCGGTCCAGTCTGTCCCCAGATCGGGGATACATCCACGGATACGACGGCTCCCAGGGCATGCAATGACGTTGTCAGAGAGGTGATAAATGCGGTCATTCCTTCGCGATCAGCAGGCAGTACGTTCTCAAAATCCACGTTAATACCATCTAGTTTGTATGTTTTTACATATGACGTGACTTGTGAGATCACAGCCGCCCGATTGGCAGAACTGGATAACATCTGATGGGTAAGGTCCGGGTTTGAACGATTGCCAAGCAATGGCCACACCTGTCTGTCTGTAGCTGATGCCCAGGATAATAGCGATGTGTCCGTGAGATCCGTGATTTTCATGCTGCTGTTCAGGAAGAACCAACGAGGAACGAGTGTGTTTGCTTCTGACTGTTCAATCTGTTTCTTGAACTCAGCAGTAGAGGCGTTATATTGCCATCCCAGCTGGATACCGAGCTGGTCTTCGCTTTTCAGCTGGTCTGACCAGGTTTTCTTTTGCAAAATGGCATCCAGCATCACTGCTGCCTCTTCTCTAGTCACCTGGTCATGCGGCCGAAACTTGCCGTCACTGCCGCGCATTAAGCCAAGCTGATATACGGTCTGCACATAAGGACGCGCCCAATCGGATATCTCCCCTGCGTCGTTATACGTGGATGACAGGAGATTCGTTGATTTGGAGGATTGTTTCAACATCCTCACTAATAGTGCAGCCGCTTCTTCCCGAGTGATGGAGGCGTTAGGCTGGAACACTCCCTGACTCTTGCCCTCAAGAATGGAAAGATTCGTCATGGCTGCGACATTGCCGTAATACCATGCGTTGATACTGACATCGTTATATGGATTAATATTGTTCTTAACGGGCTTCAACCCTAGCAGTCTGACGGCAAATGTTGCAAATTCAGCACGAGTAACCGCCTTTTTGGGTTCAAACGTATTCTCTGAGGTTCCAGCAGCAATTCCTGCCTTGACCAGATGTGCAATGGCATCCTTCGCATAGCTGGAGGTTGTATCCTGGAACACCTGCTGAGCTGCTGCTGCTTGAGCTGTGGGGTTACCGATGGAGATTGAGCCTATTGCAAGTACACCGCACAATACAGCATTCCATAGCTTTTGGCGGGTACGTTTGTTTATTCTATTATTCACATCAAAAAGCCTCGCTTCATTGGATTACGATCTACACAATCGTATCAAATTGAAGCGAGGCCGTATGTGGTTAAATACTGGGAAATTCGCTGAAGTGATGTACCTCAATATTAGATGAATCGAGGTCATATTCGTGTTCGGGCGAAAGTCTTACTTGTGTACTTTTACACGTTGTTCAATCGGTTGGAATTCTTTCTCACCTGGTGTTGAAGTAGGTTTGCCGAATGGCATTTGAGCGATCAGTCTCCAGTTCTCGGGAATGTTCCATTCCGATTTGACCTTCTCGTCAATCAACGGGTTATAATGCTGTAGGGATGCGCCTAGACCTTCTTGCTCCAATGCAGTCCAGATCACCAGTTGCAACATACCGTTAGATTGGTTCGCCCAGATCGGGAAGTTATCCGCATAAGCTGCAAAGTTTTGTTGAAGCTGTGCGATCACATTGTTGTCTTCGAAGAAAAGTACAGTACCGTATCCGCTGCGGAATCCGGCCATTTTCTCAGCTGTAGATTGGAATGCTTCTTCGTTGCCAACTACTTCACGCAAAATTTCTTCCGTGTGATTCCACAGTTTGTCGTGTTGTTCACCAAGCAATACTACAGCGCGAGATGTTTGTGAGTTGAATGAAGTCGGAGTGTATTTCACCGCTTCTTCCACAATTTCCTGGATCTTAGCATCCGAGATTGTGGATTCTTTGCTGATTCCATAATAAGATCTTCTGTTTTTCAATGCTTCAAAGAAAGATGTAGACATAAAACATTCGCCTCCCAAAATGGTATTTCCTAATTTGCCAACACAGTAACTATAATATAGTAACATACATTAGTCAACAAACTATTTTATTTTCACTACATGTACTTTTATTCTTTAGAATGAATCTGATCACTGCGACTCGCGATAATCCGCTCGATATTTTTCTTCCGTTGAGGAATTGCTCTTCGTTTGATCCTTATTCTTTTCTTCCTGCTTCTCCATATTCAGATCTTCCATCGGAATGGGGTCCACCGTCTGCTCTTCTTCATGCCGATCAAGCAAACTTTCCTTCTCTGTCGGATACTGCTCCGGATTATCATGGGAACGATCCTGATGTGTATCCTTGTTATTTTGATCCGGGGTGCACTCTTTCATTCGTGATTCCTCCTCTATTTTCATTTACCCTTCTCTTACCTTTTCTGTCTGCCTTCTAAACACGGAGTACATATGAGATGAACGTAAAAGGTTATTCCATGTGTGCATCACGAGGCAAAATAGCAAAAAGCCAACCGGAACAGACTAGTTGACTTGGATCTACTTGTATTCAACTGTAATTCATTCAACAAGGGGCGGTGTGGTGAAATCCCCCAAGCTCAATTTGGCTTCAAAAATAACACTCTCATTCTCTTCTGCCAATCTTCCTCGGACCCACACAGCTCCATCCGTAACCGCTGAACGCTCAACGATCATTTGCTCCTGCATGCGAATCTCACGGTGATATGATATTTGCAGACGGATTATACCTGCGGCCAGCTCCTCCTGTGTTAGCGCATCACAACACACGTCTGCATATCTGGCATTATTCATGTGTCCATTACTGTCTGTGCTGCTATATTGTACAGTTAGACGATTTTGTTCCTGCAAGCTCAGTTCAGAGGGAACCGTCACTTTAGCAGGGGGTTCGCCCAATGATAAATCGGGATGCGATTTCACTTCTAAAGGCAGAGCTGATGGTCTAACGACCCTGCGTCTCTTTAGATCGACCAATGCCCAAGCCGTGCGAGCCTCAGCCAGATGTGTTCCGTCTCGATCTGTAAGGATATAATCCCTTAACCAGGTCACACCTTTATTTTCTTTATGCCACGTCTGCAATGAGACTTCTTCTTCCAATTGAGCTGGACGTAATATCGTGACATCTGTCGTTAACAGCATCCATCCGAATCCCTGATCCAGCATCTGCGATACGGTAACGCCCATGCCTGCTAAATCGCGGTCTGCTGCCAACTGCATATGCTCCAGTAAGGCAGATGGACGACATTGAGATTGGTAATCGGCATCAGCTGATCCAATTCGGTAATGAAGCTTGAATGGTTGTTCAGATTGCATTGAATAAACCTCCTCAGGCTGTGGAGTATGTAATATCTGGACCATAACCTACATTAATCAAGCGATCGATGTAAACGACTGCGGTACAGATCAGGTGCACACCCTACACTTTGTTTGAACATTCGGCTGAAATGGGATAACCGTTTGAACCCGGCCAACCGGCTGGCTTCTGTTACACTGATTTCCGGCTGAAACTGGAATAACAGCTTGGCCTGATTGATGCGGCGGTCATACACATATTTAAAGATGGTACTGCCCGTCATCTCTTTAAACAGCCCTGCCAGATAAGGCTTGGACAGATGGAGCTCACTTGCCAGATCATCCAGACCGATGTCCTCCATGTAATGGGTGTCCACATAACGAATGATATGCTGTACATGCCGCTCCTTCTCGGAAGAGGGACTGTGGTCCTCGACCCTGCCTCGGCAGATGCCAGCTATAACATACAGCAGATCACATAATCGAACGTTCATGCGCTCCTCTTTGAAATCCCCCGGATTCACCATAAGCTCATGAAGATTCAGCAGCAAGGTTTCGAATTCGGAGCGGGTATTCCCTGTCAAATTGATGCGGCAGTTTCTCAGTTCTTCGAACGGCCTCAGTACATCGCTGACCCGATCCGGGTGCAGACTGCTGCGGAGAGCCGAAGGGTCGAAATGCAGCGTCGTTCGCACATACGGCCTGCCCGGCATTGGATGTGGTCGATGAAGGGTCATGCCATGCATGAGGACCAGATCACCCGGTTCAAGGTTGTACACTCGATCTCCAATAAGGTAGGTGCATTCTCCATCATGAAAATAATACACCTCGTAATGCGGATGCGAATGAAATCCGTCCGACACTCCAGGGTCATACGCTCTGGTGGAGCGATAGTTATATTCCATTGGACCACTAATTTGCATGATACTTGGCACGTTCAAGCACCTCCTGTTCTGGAGAGGTTTCTTCCCATTTTACCCGTTTCACATCATGTCGGATAGTACTCGGCGGAGTTTTGAAATATAGAGGGCCATGCACATATCCGTTTGTATGCACGGTACGTGTCATGGCCCCTTGAGATTGTGAAAGATAAATTAAAGTAGCTGTTCAATACTCGCCTGGATCTCGTCGATCGAGTCAACAGGTTCAAAACGTTTAACCACATTTCCTTCGGCATCAATCAGAAACTTCGTGAAGTTCCACTTGATTGCATCCCCATGCAGCCATTCCGGTGCTTTGTCTGCCACCATCAGCTTCAGCAGTTTCGCTTGTATATCTGACTCATCAAAGCCTGCAAAAGGTCCCGACTTCTTCAAAAAGTCATATAAGGGATGCGCTGCTTCGCCGTTGACATCCATTTTGGAGAACATGGGAAATTTCACGCCATAGTTAATCTGACAGAAGGACTCTGCCTCTTCGCTACTTCCCGGCTCTTGCTCCGCAAACTGGTTACATGGGAAACCAATGATCTGAAGCCCTTGCTCTTTATAACGATCGTACAGTTTCTGCATGTCGTCGAACTGATGTGTGTACTTGCACTTGCTCGCTGTGTTCACGATCAGTACAGGTTTTCCTTCGTATTGATAGAGCGGGAAACGTTCACCACTCGTTTTGGTTACGCTAAAGTCATAGATGGTTGGCATAAGATTAGTGCACCTCGCGATGTTATGTAGTTATATAGACTCATATGAATTTCTATTATATACGAAATAGAAGATTCTGTATCGGAAAAAAAGTCTATAACTACTGCAACGCTACGAACACATCAATCTCATTACGGGCTGATTTTGATGATCAATTTCCTCTTTCTTTTAATCAGCTTATCATGATGGATCTTGGTGAAAAGTTTTCTCTCTACATTTCAGTTGCATTATTGAATCTATGTATTCCAAATTCATCGAAATCCGATGCAAGTATCGCCTCTCTCAGCGGGTACAGATTTGGAGTAAATCTGAGTTCAATTCCCTTCTTAAATAATCTCTCTATTAAACCATCCATGCGGTCTATATGTAGAGGCTTGGTAACCTGATAAGAAATGTAGTATCCCGCCGTTGGATCAAAAAGCTCGAAATGGGTGTCATCGAAATGATACCTGTACATGATCTGATTCATAATCCTTGGATACCATGAACTTTCAATCGTAACTATGATATTGGCGTTAGAATGTTTGAAAAACTTCTCGTTATTCTCATCACTTATCGTGTTTGTCTTTTTACAGATGATTCTGGGGCAATCTCTTGGAAAGTAATATGAATATTCATGCTCTTCATCAATGGCCCACACCACTGCAGGGAATTCAGGTCTATTTTGTTTCTCCCTCGGAACAAAGACTTGGATATCTGAAACCTCGCTAAAATGATAAAGCATACAAGCACCTCTCATCATTTAGTTACGATTAAATCTCCGACTAATGCTTTCTAATTCCGAGAAGCGTTCCACTTCCCGTCACACAAAACAACAGAGGTTTCGATTTGTCTTTCGGGGACGTTCCAGTATTGTGTTAATAACTGCTTCTTTTCCTCCGATGAAACAAGGTTAAAACCATTCTTCAAATAGAATTTGATAGCCCATTCTGCTGAATCCCACGTTCCTATTAGTATCGGTTTATCGGTTGAGGCCACTAGATGAGCCAATAGTTTTGTGCCTATTCCGCTCCCCCGTTGGTGAGTTCTTACATACGCATGCCGAATTAAAGCAACATCGCCTTTATCCTGAATTCCCATAACGCCCCATAATCTATGATCATCTTCAAAACCCCAAAATACGACGTCATCACGGATTTCCTGTTTCAATTCTTCCAATGACATATAGGGTTCATGATAGCGATCCTCAGGAATCACTCCATGGTATGCCTTTGCTGCATCATTAATGATCTCAACCATTGCATCCGTATCCATGCTATTGCACAATCTGATCATGGCATAAGCCTCCTAAAGGTTCATAGTATATCGATTGAACTATCGTAAAGGATATATCAATTCAATCGGTTCATTACTCAATTCCTCTTTAAAAATATAATTATGATCTGCTCCCACAACACATAAAATTTTCTTACCCGGATTTGAATGATATGTGTTCTTCACACGTTGAATCATAATCTGATTTCGTACGATCCATCTAAAGTTATTGGCTTTTGGATTAATCTGATCCAGCCATTCATATTTTTGTTTGGTCATAGTATCAAACGCAACCGAGTTAAAGGGAATCGATCCAACGTCATGTGTATTCATTTGTTTAGCAAACCATTCATCATCGATCTTCTCCAACGCTTTACGCTGCTCTTCTGAGAAGCCGTTAAAGGGATCAAAATCATTCCAGACATCTAACTCAAACCAGTCTATTGGCACAAACTCTATATTCCGTTCCTCGCACAATGGAAAGACAAGCTCCCAATACTCACTGGCCGGCTCTCCCCAGTATCCCTTATCCTGTTTATCCACGTTATACTTCTTCCAACTTAGGGGATGCACTTCACCACAGATAATATCCGGGTTGAATTCTGTAATTAGCTCCTCATACAAGGTAAGTGAGCTACTATATTTCTCTCTAATTCTGGATTATGAATCGTCCCCAATATTCCAACGACCGTCATATTGTTTCTCCTTTGTATGCGTTATATAAATGATTTTGAGATTCTTATGTATGACTACATGTTAACAATAACAATGATCAACCTTTTTTTCCAATGTTTTCCGAACACCTCTGAGGAAACATACGTAAGCAAAAAAAAAGCCACCTTTGCAGGCAGCCCTTTACTTGTTATAACCCTTACTTACGAACGGAGAGAATGAACTTCTCCAGCGATTCTGTATTGGTAATGCTGTGATTACATCCTTGGTTATCCATGCATACGTATTGACCAATCGCAGAATAATTATCCGGTAAAGCGTTCTTGGTTTTAACCGTGAAGAAAGCAAGCTCTTGATGCCGATTACAGAATAGGCAATACCCCTTCTTGTGTGTCGGCGTTATTCTTCCCTCAATACCGATAAACTGTCCTTCAAACGGATATACAATGAATAATTTGTTTGTAGCAATATCTACCCAGCTCAGATACGTTACATAACGAAAATCAATGGATTGTAGATCAGGCATTTTCATCTTTTTGTTCTTCGGAAATAACTTCTGAATTTGCTTCAACGTAATCGGTGGATACAACTCCAGGTAAGGTTCTAACGTTTTCAAATACCTTTGGTAATCATCTGTTGTCCCCAGTGACGATATTTGCTCCAGCAGTTGCTGCTGATTCTCTGTCAGTTCCGTAAATGCTGCAATGATGTTTGTTGCAGCGCTGTATCTCACAGTCTCCAGGACCCTGCGGTCCGCGGCGGATTGAAACGTTTTGCGAACAAATTCAGCTTGTCTTTTAATCAGATTATATTGGTGGTTTCTAATAAATGATGTACTCATAGCTTTCAGCTCCTTATTATTCATAAAAATTCAATAAGGGCAAAGCCTGTTATTAGAAACGATAAAGTTAAGTTTGGGCGAAAGAATCCAGACTATCGCACCCCACGCAAAGTATCGCCCCCGATCAGGCTTTGCATGAGTTATTTCTAGCTAACGAGCAATTCAGCATTGCCATCTGAGTAACCCCCAATCAAATATCATGCGAAAAGTATATCAGAGAATTTCGGACGGATCAATTGAAATGAGACCTCATGGATATTCTTTTATTTCGTTGCATTTAATTGTAATATCTGATCATTCACAAATCCTTGTAAGAAAAAAAGCTCATCGTCATTTGCTTTTCGTTCATTGGCTGCCTCAAATCGCTCAATCGCTTCCTCTAAGGATGTTGATTTCACAGCATTATTGGCTAAGATGAGCTCTTTATAATATTTATCCATCTCCTCCAAGTCACAGATCGATTCATGACCAAGAAGAAAATGTGTAGCATCATATTTCTGAATATCTTCTATCATAGGCAATAAATGAGACTGTTTAAAATGATATAAATCTTTTGTCGTTGTGCAATACACACTATCCCCTAGAAATATCACCTTTTCATCCGGAATGTACACAACTGTTGAATCATCCGTATGCGTACTTTGAATGGTCTCAAGCACACAAACTTTATTGCCCAAGTCCAGATGGAGAGACTTTTCAAAAATGATATCCGGGGGACACAACTGAAATGTCTCTCTCTCCTGTATTTCATTTTGTATCGTCTCCATACAATGTGAAGTCATCTTCTTGGAATCCACATACTCCTGAAGAGAGCGGTCATCATAAGAATAGTTCCGCCACTCATTCATCTTTTGGCTAGTTAGACTATTCATAATAATCGTAGCTCCGTATTCATTCATGCCTAAAAAATGATCCCAATGGGCATGCGTGATGACCACATATTTAACGGGTGGAACGTTTAACTTCTCTATTTCATGTAAGAAATCCCTGGCATGTTGAACCGAATTCCCACCATCAACAACAAGGCTGTATTTATCACCGCACACTAACCCTAATGTCGGTCTTTCTTTATCATTTTGGTTAGATAGATAGTAGATCGTTTCACTTAATTGATTTAGCATGTTATTTCTCCTCTATAGTAAATTCTTAATTCATAAGAGAGAAAATCTGCATGCTTATTTGAATCAACATTTAGATTTTCTCATTTTATTGGTTTACCAATGGAATCACCTCCTTTGTTTCTTATGCTGGTCTCCGAATTATCTTGTTTTTACTTTCGTTATTTATGTACACTTTCGAGCACCCATATGTTAGTTTAACGAATCCGCAAGGGAATTCCTATTACAAAAAGGAGAACACAGGCATATTCATGCCCATATTCTCCATACAAGCCCTCCTCGTATTAGTCAGGAGGCTGAAGTATGCAAACCCTCTATCAGAATGAACAACGTAAGTGCCTGTCCATAACCCATCGGACTAAGCGGAATATCCTTATAAAACTGGGCATCCTGCCCCACAGGTGTTCCATAGGATACTTGTTGTACAACTCCTTTATCATCAATTTGTTTCAACACCGCTTCAAGCGCTCTCAAGCCAGTCTGGCGATAGGATTCATCCAGGTATCCATACCGGATTCCCTTGAGAATACCGTATCCAATCGCTGCCGTTGCGGAGGTTTCTTTGTACGAGTCCGGATCATCCAGTACGGTGTGCCACATGCCATCCTCATCCTGAAGCTTGCTCAGCGCTCTGACTTGAGCGGTCGCCGTATCCAGCAGATAGGACTTTAGCCCATCTTCGATTGGAATAATATTCAGAAAATCCATGACCCCCGCTGTATACCATGCATTGCCTCTTCCCCAATGAACAGCACCATAGTTATGATTTTCGTTGAAGTCCCAGCCATGATAGAACAACCCGGTTCTCTTATTATATAGATATTTGATATGCACAAGGAACTGTCGCTTGGCTTCTTCTACCAAGTCGGGTTTCTTGAAGTATACCCCTGCCTTGGCCAAAAATAGTACCGTCATAAAAAGGGTATCAATCAGTATTTGTCCATCATTGGCATCTCCCGTTATCATATGCTGAAACGCACCATCTCCGGTTCGCAGCAGTCCATTCATGATCCAACTGCTCCACTCTTCACAGACATGTTCGTACTCCTGGTTTCCGGTCAGCTCGCATAGTGAAATCAAAGTAAGTAGCGGAGCACATGTATTCACATTTTTTTCCGGTAACCCTTCCATCAGCCTTGCATTGTACCATAATTCAAGAAATTCCAGCACTTCGGCATCCTTCGTTGCGTCATAGAGCTGAAGCAGACCATAAAGGCCGACACCTTGCGGCCATTCCCATAGGTGAATGTCGATCAGTCCGATTGGAAATTGTTCATTGATGCTTGTGTTTTTCATAGACTCCATCGCACGGGATACCTTGCTTATTCTCTCCTGCAGCATCATTGGATTCGGCATGTTGGTTTTCACTCCCTTGGTTTCTTGCATACGATTCAGCGCTCCATGTCCAGTAACTGCAGCTGTCCCCTTACTCCATAACCGTCGTGTACTATTTCCTCTCCTTGAATATGAAAGGGCTTGTTCATACCCCAAAGAATTGGACCATAGACCGGATCTGTCAGGGTAAGAGTTAACGCTTGACTGTCGAATTGCGGGCTTGCAGAACGGATTTGGTTTATAAAAGCGTCAAATGAGCCGAATTGCTGTTCACTTCCTGCCCTTATAATCCAGGCGTTGCGCAATCCGGGGGAAATAAGCTCACGCTCTCTCGTCACCCCGGTGGTCTCCATTGATGCTCCATTGGCAGCATATATGGCTGCATACCCTTTATCCAGTCGGACAAAATACCAGTTCTCATGCCTTACCCATTCTGTGAAGGAATAAGAGGGAAAATAAGCATGTGTCCAGTCAGCCGTCTGATTCGCGGGAATATCAAACATCATCAAAGCAATCCCCTCATGCTGAACAACGTCCGGCAATATCCCGTTTCCAGCCCAATAGCAAGGCCGTCCATCCCCGTGCTTGTATATTTCTGCTGGATGATTCACCCAAATCTGCGCCTCAGGCGACAGAGACAGATGATTGACATGCTCCTGATAACCTGCCTTGCTAGGACGAAAGTGAATAATTGAAGATAGGGCGTATTCCTGTGTCCGACAATGATAGAGCTTGGCGTAACCTCCCTTGCCCTGCTGATTGGCAAACACCAATTGCTGATTTCCTCCAAGGTTCAGATGCTCCTGATACGCTGCAGGAGGAATGTAATCCGATAAACTCAAGGCAACATTGCTGATTGAATAATTGTTTACATGACCGACGCCATAACCAATCCAGCACATTGAAGTCGTTCCTGCAGCATAACTGCCCAACAGTTCCTTCTCATAGCTGCGGCCGAATGTTGTAGACATGACCCCTTGATGCATCTGAACAGTAATATAATAGAATAACAGGTCCATTGCCTTCTTCGCTTGCTGTCTGAGCTGTTCATTATGTGCAAATTCATAGATATGCAGCAGACCTACCGCATCAATAGGAATGTATGCACTTGAATTCCATTCGGCCAATCCTTCATCCAAAAAGCGCTCAAACCATAGTGCAAGCCTCTGCTCTGCTTTTTGACGATGAACCTCACCGGATTCACCACTGTTGCCAAACGTTTCATTCCCGAACAGTTGTCCGGCTAACAGCTCATTGGTATGGAACAACAAGGCGTGATTTTCGCTGAAGAACCACATCACATCATCGCCAGGCTCATCAATCCAATACCGATAGCCCAGAATGCTTGCTTTTACCCGATCCCAGAACGATTCACTGAACAAACCGCTATCTCGTTCATCCCTCCAAAGGCGAAATAGCCCCACCAAATAAAAGTCACTGCAATCCTTCCGTTGCTCAATCCCTTCCACGCCATCAAGCAATAACTTCTCCGCTTCTTGCAGATTGCCTTCTGTCTTCAGCATAGCGATGGCCTTATGAATGTTGGGACTGCCCTTCTCGGCAATACATCGCAGAGCCAGGGATTTGCGGGCTTCAATATCCGCCGCTTGCTGAGCAGCCTCATCATAGCTGGTATCGTAGGATTGACAGCCGAACTTCTTCGTCAGTACCACGTTTGAAACCGAAATAGCCAGTGTGAAATATACGTAATGATGGCCGATTTCATTGGTATGTGCCAGGACCAGATCCGTTTCTCTCTCAGCTATGTGTATCGTTTTGTTTTCTGTCCCGTCAAAGAAATTGCCATATTGAATATCAGCCTCTCTAACGATGTCCGGCAATGGAAGCGGCAGCTTGAGCTTAATCTGCTCACCTCTAAAGATATCTGAAGGAAAATAAGCCTGTTCCAGGGCTCGCTCTGCGGATTGGACAGGCCCCACCAAGTGAGCAACAAGTGGCAGTGAAATATCCAATTCTTCGTTTCCCAGGTATTCTACTGCAAAAGCATACATGGTATCACGCTCAGCCAGGTCCTCCCAGCAGGCATAGATCTCATTGATTCCAGCTACTAGCTCAGCATTAATAATGATTTCCTGCTCCTTATTACGAATGAGCGGCGCAAAGTCCGTCACCAATTCCCCATTTATCCACAATGTTAGACTGCCATAGGTTTTTATCCGGAAAGAGGCCGTATGGGTAGTCGAAGAGACTAGACGTGTCGCCGCGTAACTGCGCAGATGTGTCGGTACGAACCAAAATCCTGATTTCTCCACCCGCGGATTATCCCAAGGAGAATACAACTCCCATGGCATCCCGTTCTCTTCTCCATTGAGAGGGTCTCCCGGGCTTGGAAACTCACTCCAGTGATCAAAAAATCGGGGCACAGGCTGCGTTCTCCTATTTTCTACAAATTCCTGTCTACAAGGGTTTTCATGAATGGAGAAACCATCGATAAGCCAATCATTAATATCTCCCTCCATCGTTGTTGGAACAAATGCAACAGGCTTCGTGTATATGCCGCTAATTATCCAATGATTAATGACCTGGTTGTGGCCTAATTTCATAGGCTTGTAATTCAAGGTGTGCATCTTGCCACTGATGGTATCTGACATCCAAACTCATCCTTTCATCCCTGAAGTAATCATACCGCTGACAAAATATCGCTGGAAAACCATAAAAACAATCAGCACCGGAAGCATCGTAATGACGGACATGGCCAGTAGGCTGCCCCAATCTACGTTGTATTCACCAATAAAATTAGAGAGTGCAAGCTGGATCGTATATTTGGATGGATCACTAATAGCGATTAACGGCCATACAAAATCATCCCATCTCCACATGAAGGAGAAGATCGCGAGTACTGCCAGAATCGGCTTCGCTATGGGAAGAATGATGCTCCAGTAAATTTTCCATTCTCCCGCTCCATCCATCCGGGCAGCTTCCAGCAGCTCATCCGGTACCGTCAGCAAATACTGCCGCATAAGGAACACACCTGTCGGGGTTGCTGCAGGCGGGATAATAATCGCGAGCAAGCTATTATATAACCCAAGTGCGCTCAGTACTTTGAATATGGGGATCATAATGACCTCAATTGGAATCATAAGCGTTGAGATAAAAGCAATTAATATGATCGAGCTTCCGCGGAAGCGGTACTTCGCCAATGCAAAGCCTGCCATGGAATTGATCAGTAACAGCAGCAGCGTGGAGCTCAGAGTTACAATCGTACTATTCATAAAATACAAGCCGAAATTACCTTTTCTAAATGCCTCCTTGAAATGCTCGAAGGTGACTGGCTGCGGCCACAACTTGGGAGGAAAGCTGTACAGATCGCTATTCGTTTTCAGGGCAGAAATCACGACCCACAGAACAGGCAGGAGCCACAACAATGCGGCCACACTTAACATACTGTAGATGACGATTTTGACCAGAGGCTTCATCACCATCAGACAGCCCCTCCTTTCGATAAACGGAATTGCAGCGCCGAGAATCCTCCAATAAGGATAAACAGCATCACCGACATGGCACTGGCCAGGCCAAGCTCCTGCCTATTAAAGCCAATCTCATAAATATATTGAACAATATATGTGGTTTCCTTGCCCGGCCCACCGCCTGTAAGCGCAAACATAAGTGGGAAGGCTTTGAACGCGTCAATCAGAGACAGCATAACAACAAGTAAGCTTGTAGGTTTCAAAAGCGGGAGCGTAATATAGCGAAACACCTTTATTCCCGTTGCACCGTCCAAGCGTGCAGCCTCATAGTAGTCTGTAGGTATGGCCTGCAAGCCGGCAATAAAAATGACCATGAAAAAGCCCGCACGTGACCATACCGTCGCGATGATCACAGCCGTATTGGCCCAAAAGGAAGAGGTCAGAAAGCCGACTTGCTCCACACCAGTCATCGTTAACAGATGATTCAAAATGCCAAATGAATCTCCAAAAATCCACTTCCAGGTCAATCCTACGATAATGTAAGAAATCATGGTCGGCCAGTAAAATATCGCCCTGAAGAAGCCACGCATTCGAATCTCGCGTGCAAGCAGCAAAGCAATGCCTAATGCTGCTGCATATATTAACGGAACAACAATTGCTGCATAAATCCCCGTTCGTCCGATGGTTGACCAAAATTCCTGATCCCCTATAATTTTGATATAATTGTCCAGCCCGTTGAACTTCATCGGGTTCAATCCATCATAGACATGGAAAGAATAGTACAGGCCCAATAAAGAGGGAAATACGATAAAAGTTCCAAAGATCAGGAGGTTGGGAAGTATAAACAGATAAGGAGCAATAACGAGCTTCCTGTTCTGCCTTGCCAGCGTTTTACTATTTAATCGTTGTCCTTCACTCATCTCCTTGCCCCTTCCTAATGCGTTAATCGAAAGGGAGGCCTAACAGGAAATCGGTAAGCCCCCGTGTGTGAATTAGCAATATGGCTTTACGTTTTATTGACTTTCAATCGCTTCATTAATCTGCTTGGCCGTCCGATCCAATGCTTCCTGCGGAGTAGCCTTATCTGACAGAACGTCCATAATATTATTTTTCAAATCCGTTGAAATTTTGGATATAAGCGTTTGCTTAGACCAGTCATTGGCTGCAAGTGGCGAACTGTTCTTCAGTTCATCCGAGAAAACTTCAAACATCTCCTTGCCAAATGCATAATTCAGTACGGAGCTATCCTTCCGTGGACTCATAAATAACGACTCCTGATTATATTTTGAATTCACTTCTTTGGACGTTAAATATTCAATGAACTCTGCCGCCTCCTGCTCATAACCGCTGCCTTTGAATGCCATAAGAAACTTTCCGCCTGGCACAGAAGAACGTTGTGTTCCTTTTGGCATATAGGTGACCCCCCATTCGAAATCGGTGATATCCTTGTAATTGCTGATCATCCAGTTACCGGCCCAGTGGGTAGCTACCGTTCCGGAACGGAACAGGTTGTTCGGGTTCTCCCCTCCGAGCCATACCGATTCAGGCATAATCCCTTCTTGATGAAGCTGCTTGAACATCTCCATCGTTCGGATGCCGGCTTCACTATTAATTGCTGCCGCAGTGCCATCCTCCGTTAAGATGCTTCCCCCGTTCTGATACAAAAGCGTGGACCATCTATGCGGAGTGACATCCCATACCATGCCATATCGTGCTCCGCCTTTGTCCATAACCTCTTTCAGCGCAGCGATATATTCCTCCCACGTCCATACCTGATCAGGAGAAGTAGGTACGTTGACGCCCGCTTTATCAAATAAGGTTTTGTTATAAATAAGCCCATTCGCTGTGACATCCATAGGCGCAGCTACCAGCTTGTCATTCATAACATAGTAAGGTTTGAGAGAGTCGATGAATTGATCCTCGAATTGATCAGCATTGTCCACGTAGGGTGTAAGATCAACAGCCTGATTAGCAAAAGACCCCGTATCCGTGACCCGACTCAGAGCAGGCGGCTTTCCGCCAGATAACATCGTTTTTAATTTGGTTTGGATATCCTTGAAGCCCACCTCAATCAGATTGATCTTAACCTTGCTATTGGTCTGCTCGTAATCTTTAATAATTTCCTTCATCACTTCTCCTTCCTTCCCGTCAGAAAACCACAAGAAATCAAGAGTCGTCGATTTCGAATCACTGTTGTTACCTGTATTTGAGCAAGCAGTCAGGATGATGAGCAACATGATCAACACTAAACTGGTGCCAAGCTTAAACGTTGTTCTTCTTGTCATATCAACATCTCCTTAAAAGGGATTAATGATTTTTGGCTTCATTAAGCAATTCATTTTTACGGAATAACTGTGGCGATACACCCACATATTGCTTAAAGGCCCTGCTAAAATATACAGGTGTATTAAAGCCCAATGTCTCTGATATGGACAAAATCGGTGTATCCGTAGACAGCAACAATTTTTTGGCCTCTGCCACCCTTTTCCGTATCACATAATTGCTTATTGTATATCCCGTTGTCTCTTTGAAAGAATGACAAATGTAGTATTTATTCAAATGAAGTGTTTTGGACAAGTCATCCAAAGAAACATTCTCCGTATAATTCTGGTTTAAATAATGAAGAACCCGGCTTACGCTTGTCTGCTTCTGGGAAGAACATAAACTAGGATTGACGGATCGCTCACTGCTCATTTTCCGGTAAATCCGCAGTAGTAATTGGGTAAGACTCAATTTAACCATCGTTTTATACCCTGTATTTCCGGCATCCATCTCCTCCTTGATCCCCTTAAATATACCTATGATGTATTCACGCTCCTCCAGGGACCAATGCACCAACAATCCATTGGCATGACGGAATATGGACATCAAATTATCCAATTGACTCATACCAAGCATGTCCAAAAGCATTAATTCCGTAAAATTGACGAAACTTCGCTTATACACTATTTCTCTTGAAGGATTAATCCGGTGGGGTACGCCCCCTCTGAATATAAACATATCACCGGGCAGCGGCTTATATATTCGATCACCGATTAAAAAAGTTGCATCTCCCTGAATAAAATAATGAATCTCATACCCGTTATGCGTATGGACAGGCCATTCATCCTGAAAATTATCTGCTTCTGATCGCACATAAACTTCATTTTCCTGCAAAGCAATATTCGTCGGGGTGTGTATGGTTAACATCAATAAAGATCTCCCTTCTCAGAATATAAAAAGCAATATAGTTTAATAATTTACAATGATAGCGCTTTACAATGAATTGTATCACAGTTATTTCGATATAATCCGAACAATATTGCTGTATTGTTGATCAGGATTGTTGAAAATGATTAGTGCGGATTTCATGCTGACTGGACGTTGGAAATAAAAAAACGCTGCAAAGCCCAATGGCTATACAGCGGTCAACTTGCAAACGGTTGGTTAAGATATATTTACTTTTTTAAAGTAACACCCAATATTATTCTTTCATTTCCTTGGTGACGGGAGCAAGCAGAGGCCAAATCGATAACTCCTAAGACCGAAATTTCAACAAACCTATTTATTAGGCGCTTGTTATAAGTTCGGCTTTTTTCTATAGCCTGTTAGCTGTTCAAAGGCAAATGCAATACGAATCAATATCGATTCACTAAAGGCTTTACCAGCAAACGTAATTCCAAATGGCCTTCCATTTTCCTTATATCCCGCAGGTACAGCGATTGATGGATATCCCGCTCTTGCACTAAGATCAGCGCCAACGTAAGAAGGGAAAACAATAGCGTCCAGTCCAAATGTATGTACAGCATAATCTATGCCATTATTTTGCGAATGATATAAATCCGTTATTAACTCCAAGATGTAATTCGAATTATTTAATGGATTATTCAACTGTTCTCTATCTTCGAGAAGGTTTTGCCCGTACTTTAAAAACCTTTCCGCATTTTGTTTGTTCCACTCGATTAATTGACTAAGGGAATGGACAGGTAGATGCGGTGGAAGATTTTGCAGATAATGATCAATGCTATGCTTAAATTCATTATTCAACTTGTTCCACTCCCACTTTCGGTCAAACGATGGGATGTCTATATCTTCAATAATGTTAGCCCCAGCTTCTTTAATCTGGGTTACAGCGTTTTCAAATAGAACTTCATCATATTCTTCGTTATCACGATATCGTGTAATGGGAGCTTTTCTGAAGATTCCTATGGTTGCATTTCTTAACCCTTTGAGGTCTAAACACGTTGTGTAGTCTATTGTTGATTGCGGAATTTTCCAAGTAGCCGGGTCTTCCTCGTCTTTTCCTGAAAGTATTCCTAGTAGGATTGCTGCATCTGTTACAGTCCTTGCCATTGGACCAGCAGTATCTTGCGAGTGTGAGAACGGTATTATTCCAGTACGACTTATTAGACCTACAGTTGGCTTTATACCAACAATAGAGTTCTGAACGGATGGACTTAATATGGAACCAGATGTTTCCGTTCCTATGGAAACCATCGTAAAATTAGCAGCTACCGCAGCAGCGGAACCCGTGCTTGAACCCCCTGGGAAAAAATCGCCATAAGGGTTTAAAACTTGTCCCCCTCTAGCGCTGTATCCAGCCCACATATCCGTAGACATGCCATTTGCCCATTCTGTCATATTTGTTTTTCCAAGTATGACTGCTCCAGCTTCTCTTAGCTTAGTGACTAAAAATGAATCCTTTGAACTAATATGAGCTTCCAAGGCCAGTGCTCCTGCGGTTGTATGCATTCCATCCTTGGTTTCTATGTTATCTTTCAACAAAACCGGAATACCATGTAAAATCCCTCTCGGCCCTACGGATTTCCTTTCAGCATCCAACGCCTCCGCAATAAAAATCGCATCCGGGTTGACTTCCAACACGGAATTGATCTTCGGCCCATTTTGGTCATATTGTGCAATACGATTCAAGTAATACATAACCAGATCTCTTGAGCAAAGCTCTCCCTTTTCCATGGCAGCTTGTAGTCCAAATATCGTATTTCCCTCAGTATTGACATGATCCAGTTCAAATGAATTTTCCATATTCTCACCTTTTCTTTGTGCCTTAAACTTATTACCTATGACAGTTTTTCTCGTTTTTTAGTGAGTGTCATGATACCATCTTCGAAGTTGATTAATGTGAGCTTGATGATAACGACTATGGTCAGCGATATGCCATATGCCCCAGCGTATGGTCGCTTGCTTCTCATTCTCATGTCCAAAAGTGACAATCCCCGATAGATCATCATCCGTTAATTGTACACACGCGTCCTTCAACATGGTTATGACACCTTCATATGTCGATATAAGTGTACTCAATGATATCCCTTGAACCATCGGAAGTCTGCCATTTTCATCAATCATGGGGCCATGTTGCTCTCTTAAGATCTGAGGAAGTGGTCTTCCCTTTATTCGATAAACCCAATTCAGATCGACGTACGTAATATGTTTTATTAATTGAGCGGTACTATTGAAGTTGTTATTAGGTCCTTTATAATCTATTTCTTCTTGCGACATACCATCCGTGACAAGTTGGAGTCGTTGGATGTTTTCTTTAACCGCTGCATATAACATCCCAACAACAGGGGACATACTAACTTCGCCTTTTAAATCATAAAGCACCCTAACTCCTCCTAGAAATATTCGTCATCGTTGATCTCTTAGAATTTCCTTGATTTCTCTTAATTCTTGCAATATTTCTTTGGTGTACTGGTTACTCTTCGAATTATCCATTCCGATTTTCACAACAAAAATACCAAGAAACAAAGACACTACCAACATTAAGATAGTCTCCAATAGTTACCATCCATCCTTTCCTACAGCAACAGGAACCGTGACTATTCATTTACAGGTAGATACATTGTTTGTATCTCTTGAACGCCCGGAACAAATCCAAGATTAAAATAGACTGATTCAGCATCGTTGCCTTCCATGACATATAACTGTAGAACTGGATACTTGTCTTTAAGTTCAGTCAGGGCTCTTTGCAGCATGCGTGTAGCAAGTCCTTTTCCTCTGTAAGCGGGGTTGACTCCTATGCTGTAAACTGCTGCTTGATTGTCCTGTAAACATAGGCGACAGTTGGCTACAAGCTGCCCAGTAACCTTATCATATACCAGGGTAGAGGCTTGAGTTAGGTTCTCACTAGTAAAATGGACTTCTTCGTTCGGAATAAAGTCTTCAAGAGATGTCTTCTTTCTGCGTAAGGCTTCAAAACCGCCTACAAAGCTTTCAAAGTCACACAGAGCGATTTCATCTTCATTACTGTATTGCTTAGTCCCCGTTTCATTTTCGATAATTTCGGGGCTCTTAATCATAAGATCAGGATCCCAATGCACATTGAAATGATCTGTAGGACGCTGCATCCAGCGGCATCTGAACTCATCTGGCCAGAATCCAGCCCTCGTAAATAAATGTACTTGATCGGGGAGAATTTCATATACCTTGATACGTTGAGTTGGATCAGACCATTTTATAAGTATTTTTTTAAGAAGCTTCAGTACCTGAAATGAATCATTGAATGGGGAAATAAAGAATAGATGATATAACGTATTGGGTGCCATTCTTACCCCACCGATTTTTGAATCTCCTTTATAAATCCAAAAAGAGTTATTCCGCGAAACATTGAAGCCTTCTCCTTTAAAAAATCCAGTATAGGCCATATTATAATAGACAGAACAATACACTCCCCATTCTTCGGGATCAGCCTTTTGAATAGAATATTCATTAGATAAATCATAAGAATAAAGTTCCTCAGACCAATTATTTAATTCCACGCGTCATTCCTCCTCATCGATGCTAATTACCTTCAAAAATTTTAAGGTGTGTTATCTAAATATCTCTAGTCCCCCTTAAATAACTTGTCCTTTACTATTTATTTGATCAATTCCATCTTCAAACTTATTTTTCAGCAGTTCATGAAATTTATTTTCTTTCTTCTTTAAATGCTCTTCAAAGAAAGCAGTAATATACTTATTAATAGTGGAATGCTTGTCTTCTATCCCATTTTCATTGTAATGTATTGGGATGTCGCTAAAAGTCATATGATGAGCACCGTTTAGTTTTATAAATGAACTATTCAGATCTCTTGAGTTAAATAGAGACTCATACCCACTCAGTAACAAAGGTAACAGCTCGGGTGAAATTTCATTTTCCAGTTCTTCAAACGAGCATTTTTCTTGTCGAGCTACCAATAACGGAACAGATATTCCTTCTTCTTTACTCGCCGTTATTAAATGGAAACTAGGGTCTAATAGAATACTAGCCTTAATTCTCTTGTCTCTTTTGAGCAATTCATAAGCAGCAGCCCCACCCAAAGAATGACCAATGATGCCCATTTCATTCACATCGACTATAGCCCTAAGATCCTTAACTGAATCCAAGACTTCATCTACATTTCTCAAAACCCAACGAATATCTTCAGTTCTAAGCTTCAACAGTCGTTTCCAAGAATGGATATCTAAACTGTCTATTTCGGATATCTCATTGGATTGCTGGACAAAGCGGCCGTCAGGAAAAATGGAGAATATAGATTCATGAGTCGCTCCTACAGTAATAACAGCAAATCCGGACTCCACTAAATGTTTTACACAAAAGGAATACATATCTCTAACTACACCAAAAGCCGGAGCTATAACAATAATTGGACAGTTTTTAGCAGTAATATCCACACTCACATCATTATGTATTTTTGTATCCAGCTTACAAATATAATCTCTATCAACACCCATACTACAGAGCATATCAACAGCTAGAGAAGTATTAGGTTCAAATAACGAACTATACTTCGACTCATTTTTCACTGAATCGGAAGGATAGTATATGCTAATGAGCACTTCTCTAGTTTCCTTACTTATGGGATCAATACGTGATTCATCCTTTAAAACAAAAACCTTTCTGCCAACCGTCATCGCATTCACCCTTTTTTATTTTTGTTACTACCAACACGGTTTGGTGGAAATATGTGCTTGTCTGAACATGCTCTGTTACTTCCAAAAATTTCAAAATACAGACAAGCTACTCTTTAATTAATTTTTTTCTCATATACAAAGCTATTTCTTCGTTTTCGCTCGGATTATTTGAATATAGTGATACATCAATTCCTTCTATTTGATAACCACATTGCATGTAAAAATGAATGGCTGGAACATTCGTATTCTGGGTTTCTAACGTAATAGCTCTGAAGCCTTGTTCTTGAGCAATCTCATTCACTTTATTGATCAGCAGCCTCCCATATCCTTTTCTTATGTATGTTTCATTAACCTGCAAATGCCATATCATCAGCGTATTATTCCAATGTTGTGGTTCTGAAATGGCGAGCGCTATGATTTTCCCCTCTATAAATATTCCATAAGAAAATCCCATTTTTATGATTTCTTCATACCATTCCAAATCTTCTGTACTGTTCAATTCTTCTTTTTCGTAGATGTCATCCAAATTTATTAACGTTAAATGCATACTAAAGGAGCCTTGCGTCTCTTCTTTGGTAAGCTCATATTTTTGAGTGGATTTATATCCAAAGCTTCCAAGTTGAAGCCAATCTTCATTGGATAGAGTCTCTATTTTTTTGATCTCCATTACATCACCCCAGAAATATATATTTCAGCGACCAGCACACAACTTGTTTTATACATATCTGTTATATCTCTTTTTTCGACTTTAATTTTCCATTTTCCTGCATTTCTACTTTATATCCCATCTATCTACTATAATTCATCGCCAGGAGCACCTTGAAATCCCGTCGGGTCGGACCCGACAGGATTTCATTTGAATACATATTCTATCTTAAATCAAAAATTCCAGATTAGTTTAACCACTCTGATTATTCAGTTAATCTCTAAATAGTCGATATATACATCCCATGTTCCGTCATCGGCGGTTACAACGAGTTGAATCTCCTGGTTTCCGGTCCCATGGCTGATATTGTTAAGGGTGTAAACCGCGGGACTGCTTCCTCCGAAGTAAAAGGTTCCCTTCGTTTGGCCGCCAATCTTCAAATCAACTCTGGCCATATTGGAATTATTCGAAGCACCACGGAGTGTGAAATTATGAGTGCCGCTGGCAAAATACTGTGTGTATTTGACCAAATCATTATTGGCATAAAGAACAACTCCGTTAAAAGGCGAGCTAATATTACCAGTATACTGGCCGCCTTTGGTCATATTCTCGGCTTCCACTTTCGTCCCGGTACTTGGAGGATTGGTTGTACCATCGTCAGGCGCAACAGCCCGACCAGTGCTCGAAGAGATCATACCGGAGCAAAGGCCACGGCTCTTCAGGTTTTGTGCTATCTGCGGAATCGCTTGCAATGTCGTTTGATACTGGTCATGCATCAGAATGACGTCACCGTTTTGCATTCTATTCACGGCAGCTACGATCTGGGCAGTGGAGGCGCCATTCCAGTCCTGAGAATCCACGTTCCACAACACTTCGGTTAGGCCATTTTGGCTGAGGACAGATTTTAGAGTAGCATTGGTCGCACCGTAAGGCGGACGGAACAACTTCGGTGAACTTCCGGTTATCGACTGGATGGTCTGCTGTGTCCGGGTGATTTCCGACGACATCTGGGAGCTGCTCAATGTCGTCATATCAGGATGCGTATAGGAGTGGTTGCCGATCCACATACCCGCTGCCACCTGTGCGCTGACCAGAGATTGATTATTTTGGGCGCTTTGCCCTACATTAAACATCGTAGCCCGCAGACCTGCCTGCTTTAACGCATTGAGCACGTTTGTTGTGTTGCCGCTGGGGCCATCATCAAACGTCAGGCCTACATAACCGTTTGGACAGTTGGCATCGGCGGCGCTGACGGTAGGCATCACCGGTATGGAGAACAACGTGCTAAAGAGTGCAACAGACATTGCTGCCTTTACCAGTTTGGCTTTGAACATTATAAATTCCTCCTTTAAACTTAATAACAATATCGTTGTTCGCTTCACTCCCAACCGTTTAACCTCTCTACTACACTCTAGGAAGTTGACCTCCTCTCTTTCATACGATTACCAACTCTGAAAAAAGCGCTTTCATAATTTGATATTGTATGCCTCGTTTCGTGTATGTAAGCAGTTTCTTCCAGATGGATACAGTATAAACGATATGTATATTTAAAGTAAATTCAATTTAAACCAAATTATTCTATTTTTTCATCTTGTCGCTATTATTCCCCTTGGCCCCTATGAACTTGTGGAAAAGGCTCCTTGGACTGCAAACTTCTTCTCCAGCTTCTCTTTGGTAAACCAAGGGGCATGTGCTTCTATAAGAACCCTCGCTTCATTTCAAGTCAAGCCATATCTTAAATAAAAGGCTTATGTTGCTACCACATGCTGCATTTCTTCACTGCCTGTTAGAAAGCCTGCTCGCTCCACATAATATAAATCATAGATCTGCTCGGCATAATTTATCGATTCATATATCTCCGGGTATATATCATTTGCTAATTTGACATACGGTAATTTTCCCACTGCTTTGTTGGATCGGATGTTTTGTTTGCGAATTTTCAGAAATACCGTTTCAATTTCATGTTGCAGAAACAATTCCGCAAAGAAGGCTTCCTTTGCTCGTTGGTTGTAGCCTTTTCCAAAATAAGGAGCTCCAATCCATGTGGCAAGAAAACCCGTCTTATTATCGATTTGATATAGATCAATGGTGCCGATGGGATGGCCCAGCTCATTAAGGATCGTTCTTGAAATACATATGTTTTGCTCTTCTTCAACAACCACCTGCTTGGTTACGAATAAATATTCTTCATAAGATCGGCACTTATGACGAACATAAGGAAAAACTGCGGGGTCCAGCATTAAATCATACAGTGAGTGGCATTCGTGCAAGTCTCGTTTTTTTAACATTTAAACGACCACCTAGTCCTTTTAGTTCGCTGAGTCAAACAAACTAAGTATATAAAAGGACTTGTGGAATTTAATGAATTCTATATTGCTTTTATGTAAAATTCATCATAGAAATGTTTTCCACATCATTTTGGCTGGACGTCACGTGACGCTCCAATGAAGAGTGCTGTTAATTTTCATTTTTGAATCTGTTTTCCAGTTCCTTAACAAATACCTCGATGGGATACTTATAATCAATTGGTTTGTAGATTATTCTATTATTCCATTGATGTCTCATGGCCTCGTCTCTCAAATCATCGTTTTCATGCTGAATCGTATTCAAAATCAGCATCATTTCATTCATCGTGCCTATAACACTCCTGTTATCCGTTTTTGTAATTACCTCTTCACTACATTCTTTTATATATGAATTGGCTAACGCTTCAGGAATTTGTTCAACAGCAAAATAATCTTGCAAATGATTTAAAAAGACCTCTTTTAGTTTATTGGCTTGATTCGTTCGAATTCCGGTTACCGTTAAACTCAATCTAGAAAAATCATTCATAAACACATAATGTTTTTTGCCATATAGCTTAAAAAAATTGACATGCCAACTAAAGAAAGCATCTGCAGGATGCTCGATTATTTCAGGTTTCACATTCAAATCCTTTAATGTGTCTTTCGTTGCTTTAAAAATTATCATGAATCTTGTTCCTTTCATTTTAACTTTTCTCATCATTATTGATAACAACATTTCATGCGTCGGGATAAAATTTTTGGCCAGAGGAAACATTAATTATACCACTTATCCCAGGGAGTGATGTGATGCTGTACCTTATCAGCTTAGTGCTTATGTTTACTGGCTTAGCCTGTATCAATATTATTTTTTCATATCAGAGCAAGCATATCGACCCTCAATTCTGGTCTACGTTTAAATTCCATCTTTGGATGCTGCCTTTATTCTTCGCAGCTAATCTGAGTGTCGGATATGGCATCAAGTTTGGTATGAAAGCCGCCAGCCAACTGGGCTATGTCCTGATTATTGCCAAATGCATGGAAGTGCTCATCTCCATATGGATGGGATACTGGTTTATGAAGGAGATCCCTTCATGGAAAACGTGGGTTGGTCTTGCGGTCATCATTATTGGTGTTGTTCTGGTTAAGCAGAAATAGAAGTCAGTTACAAGTGCTTTCATCTGCTAAATGCAAATGAAAGGGAGGCGTTCACGGGTCAAAGACATAACACGATGCCACACTTGAAGACTTGATGCATCATATTATTGCTGCCTTTAAGTTAAATATGGAACATCGGTTATCAAGTGTTGGATATCGTTGGTTGAAACCTTTTTCCAGTGTAGGAATCCCCAATCCTTGTCGCAAGAAAACCTATCATCATGCCGAGATGTTTTCCATACGGTTTTACTCAGGCGGGGCTCAGAAGGAGTTGATTTATTACGATTAGTTATACGAGGTCTTTAAGATTGTCTTCACTCGGTCAACGGTCGATTCGAAGAACTCTTGCTTAATATCTTTTCGAAATACTTCCTTATATCTATTTCTTCCAATCTGATCAAAACGTTCTTGTACCCGAATTACATGTTCGTTGTCAGACTTGATATTCTTCTCTATCTCTTCATACTGTTCCAACGTATCATATTCCCACATCGCAAAAATCTCACTGGTTTCATCATCAATAATCGTATGCCATCTTCCAATCAATCTCGCACCGTACTTCAGTTGTGTAGGTAATAGAATATCATTAAATAAAGCATTAAACTCTTCTACGAATGAAGAAGCTACAACATATGTCTTCCTCCGATATATCATCAC
The DNA here is from genome assembly GCF_052244825.1 of Paenibacillus sp. 1A_MP2. Classification (NCBI taxonomy): domain Bacteria; kingdom Bacillati; phylum Bacillota; class Bacilli; order Caryophanales; family Paenibacillaceae; genus Paenibacillus; species Paenibacillus sp. 1A_MP2. The sequence goes on from NZ_JBQQCS010000001.1 coordinate 4,585,507, forward strand.
TGCACCTCTCTCGATAAATTAAAAAACGAACCTATATACAATTTCATCATCATATACATCTCCGGTCTCAGCAAATCCCATTTTTTCATAAAGCTTTCTTGCAACTTCATTATCTGAACATACCGTTAAATTCAAACACTTGCTATGGACATAATTCTCTCTGATATATCTAATTACCGAATCTATCGTTGCTTTTCCATATTCCTTACCTTGATAACTTGCATCGATCATAAAACCATTCAACCAATAGGACCAAGTTGTTGTTTCATCTAATGTGATCATGACAAAACCCACTAAGCTATCCTCCGTATTATATATACAAAATGGCAGATACTTGTATTCATCCCCATCTGGACGAATGTGCACTTTCGCTAGAGACACGGCTACTGATGGAACATAATGATTTTGATTAGCTTGAACTTGTAAGTTTAATGCATCTTTCCAGTTCTCTCTTGTCGTAGGTATTAATCTGATCACAATAAAATCACTCATTCCGTTTTTTTGTTGGATTAACTCCAGTCACCGAAATGCTTCTCAAGGAATCTTACTTCATTTTCATAATGAGCCAAATGACCCTCTTCGATCATTTTGATAAAAGCAGTCTCCCCAGACGCAGCCCGATCAGATAATGTAGTACACATGAAATGAATTCGAGAAACCACCCATTCCTTCAGATCTGTCGGCCCATCCATACCATAAGCATCAAAAAATAACGCTATACGTCTTTTCCGCTCAGATGCATGATCCTGTTTGTGATATGGAACGACTTCCCTTTCATCTTTACCCGGTGAAAAGCCTGCTAGCGGAACAGAGGTATAAAGGCTGTAAACGATATCCCATATACGCGGACCAGGCCCTGCCATGTCAAAATCAATGATTCCTACAGGAAGTCGATCTTTAAACACAACGTTATACAAAGCAAAATCGTTATGGCAGACTACTTCTTCCTCTGAAGATATCCTTGGACAGGAATTGGATGACTCGGTACTTGTGATAAATCCCACTGTAGCATCATGATAGCTTTTTAATAGCTTGGCTACTTCTTCTAAGGTTTCATCAGACCACATATAACTTTCAATCTCAGGATAATCATTTCCCAGCACTACACCATCCAGGTAAGAAAGAATCTCTCTACCCTGCTCATCTGCTCCCAAATATCTAGGGGAATGCGCATAGCCCACCTTTTCAAGATGCAAAAGCAATTCATATACATACGGATTCGGTATTGCGTCACGCCGAACGGTGCTCCCAACTTTTACAACCTTGTTCACATTGCCTCCGTTCAGAATCTCCTCGTGTTCCCGCAAAATGAACTCCTCCTATGGTCTGTTTTGGGTATATCTATTGGTTTTATCCTTTCTGGAACTCCCCGGGAAACCAGCAACCAATAGTACAAATCCGACGAAGAATAAGAAATATACGAGTATACCCGTAAAACCATTATCACTCGCTGGTATTAACTCACGCGCTTTCCCACCTGAAGCATAGCCAGCTTCTACTATCGCTATGGATATTCTATCCGAAATTCTATCTAGGGTTGAAATAAAAACGCTGCTAACCATAAGAACCGCGCCCAGGATTTTATTTGTATTGTTCATGAGCTGCCTCCTATTTCCGTTTATAATTATGATCCATTTTTATTGCCAAGCCTCGTCAACTGGTTTATCTTTCAGACCACGCGGTTCGGATGTATCCCAACTTCATTCCAACATGCTCCATATTTCGATGGCTTTGTGATAAAAAGGAACATTGCCCCACCACTAGGTTACATTCCTTATTCATGGCTTCCGTTATTCTTCTATTCAAAAGCTGCTGATGTACACCCTGATTTCTAAACTCAGGTAATGTTGCTGCAAAGGTTAAGGACGCCTTTTGATTTTTAATAAACAGAACACTTACCGCTGCGGGGATCTCATTGACATATGCGATGTAAAACTTCCATCCTGGACGATGATAAAGAACCTTATTATTCTGCGCGACATAAGGGATACCGTCATCCGACATACCGGTCCCCCGGCAATGGATGGTCGCATATAGCTCGAATTGATTCTCTTCAAGTTCTTGAATTCGGATATGATCTGATTGATTCCTTTTGTCTTCAGGTTTGATGATCAGGGATGAATGAAATCCCGATGCATACAGACCTAAGTCGGTTAAGCGTTTCAAAAAGTTCTGATCCACCATAGATGGAATGACCTCGAACTGAACCTTTCGATCTCGCTGTCTATAAAAATCAATGATAGCATCCATGTGTTCCACATCATTATTTGTTAAGCCCTTCACCGTATTAAAAGTGGGCCAAGGCATGGTCTTACTGTAGAAACAGATGGCATTTCCAAATTGTTGAATCTCAATTCCTTCCGGATTGTTGTCCCGACCTTGTATAGCAAGCATGCGATCTGTCATATAATCGATTTCCGAGTTTTCAATTTCTTTAATTAAATCTAAGGATGGAATCAGTGGATTCATATCTTTACCTCCAAATAAAATTATGGGAACTCTATTTTAATTTCCATCAAAAAACTTCTTTGCATTGCCTATACTTTACAATGGTTAGATGCTCCCACTCCTTATATAGCTGCTCTTTAGAGAGTATCTTCCATGGATTAAACATCGTTTGCCCATCTTTATTGAAATATAGTTGTTCTCCCAGATGGTACGCTGCATGTTGAATAATCCCATTCTTATCTGTCCATATGACAACGTCCCCTTGAACCAGATCCTCTGTTATTAGCTCCTCGTAATGATACTGTTCTAATTTCTCAAGAAACGTTTTTTGATGTACCCATTCATAGATAAACCATTCCTGTTTTCCGTTGGAGATTGCAAACAAAACTGCTGCGAGGCAATTTGCACCTTGGGAACTAGCAAACGAATTGGCATATGGTTTTAGAAAATCAGGTAGCCACTCAGGTGGCTTCACACATTCCCCTTTATCCCACCATTCGTAAACCATTGTCGTAAGTATCTGTTCTTTACATGATATGTCCAGATTTTCCCACATAAAGCGTTGGAGGATCACGTGTCCATCAATTAAATAGCTTGCAGGTATTTCCGCCAGATCATGTACAAATGCAACGGGGAAAACAAGTCCCCTTTTACTTTGCACTTGTGCATTTAACAGAGATCGTTTCTTATCTTCAGGGATAGTTTCTATCCATTCTTTTTCAGCAATGATTACATAATCAACGTTCTTTATATTCCAGTACTCATATCCATTTACATAATTCACTTGCCTATATGTGCTGTGGTTATAGAACTCATCTTTTGGCATGAATAGTACATCAGTAAAGTCAAATTCATAATCAAGATGCTCTTTCGATAGGAAAAATAAATCTTTTTCCGGTACATAGCAATCGACCCAAGACCGTAAAACTTTTTTGTCCGGCTTAATATTCAAATATGTATTCCTCCGTGTTGGATTTGAAATTTATTCTTTCATTTTATCTCTCACTATTCCGTAGTAAATCAGATCCTCATAACGGTCGTCTTTCTTGACATGATCCATCAGTACCCCTTCTTTCTTCATGCCAATTTTCTGTATTACTTGTCCGGATGCCGGGTTCGAAGCAAAATGTCGCGCATATACCATATACCTTATGGTATTTTTTCACATCAAAAGCGAAGTCCAAGATCGCCTTGGCTGCTTCTGTTGCATATCCATTTCCCCAAAAGGGTTGACCGACCCAATAGGATAACTCACCATTATCGTAACGTTGGTGATTAGATAATGCGATTGCCCCATATAAAGCGCCTGTTTCCCTATCACAAATAGCAAATTCGTATAACTTATCCGCATCAAAGTTTTCTTGATGATGTTCTATCCATGACATAGCACAATCTAATGTATATGGGTAGGGTAATGTGAGTGTGCTCTTATATATGTTGTAGTCATTACATAGTCTGGTAACGGTTTCAGCATCTGCTTCCGTAAATAATCTTAATAGTAACCTCTCTGTAGTCATCGTTATATTGATATCATCGTATATCATGCTATCCCACCTTATTTGATTAAAATGGACCATACTATAAATCAATCTATCATTCCTATCGTCTCTATTACGTTATATTTTCCAAAATCATTTATAATAGTCAGTGGTAAATAGTCATACAACCACAACCACGATGATGTTATCCAAGATACCTTCACCCCTAGGTTATTCAGAAAACTCAACTAAAATGGGATGAGTGCTTTCATCCAATGCTTTGTGAATTCTCTCCTTAAAATTCCCCCATGTTATCATTTCATTGGCTTGTTCCAATGTAAAGAAACCAACCTCATCACTTTCACTACTTGTAGTTAGAGTTCCTCCAATCGGTTTTCCAGTGAATATATTGTTACATACTCCCCGGGTAGTGTTCTGATATAGACCACAAAACTTAATAAGTTCAATATCGATACCAGTCTCTTCCTTCACCTCTCGAACGGCTGCTCGTGTGATGGTCTCGCCTTCTTCTACACAGCCTTGAGGCATTTCCCAGCCTCTCCGCCCTTCATAAGTAAGATTTCATTGTTCTCATTAAGGACAATTACACTTGCAGATACGATAAATTTCATTCAAAATCCCCCTTCTTTAGTTTTAGTTCATAGCCGTAATCCACATTTAATTCCCCTCTGGAGTCATCCAATTTTGTGATTTATAACTTCTTTTGAAGTAATACTTCTTCCGTTCTGGCATAGTTTGATTTTTCGTATGTCTTTATAGCCATCTCATTTCTTTGACCTGTCAGAATCTTCACACTGGTCACACCTCGTGCTCTGAGTTCTTCCTCTATAAAAGCAATCAACAAAGTAGCCAGCCCTCTTCTCCGGGCAACTTCGGTAATATACATTTCTGTGATTTCTCCCTGGAAACCACGATAACAAAAAGATTTAAAATATTGAGCACAAGCAAATCCAACTGCCTGATCGTTAATAACAGCTAGAGCAATCAGCTCATCAGATAAAGCAAAGCTATCTTTTACTTCTTCTACGGATGTACCCACTCCATTAAAAGCATCATTGAGCTTTAGAAGGTCCTCTGCATCATTTGCGTTCGCCCAGCGAATATCCATTTTCTCTTCCGTCATCACATAACCTCCAATAATATCTGTCAACGGCAATTAGTGATCCGGATAGGTTTCTTTCAAAAACCTGATGGATTGGTTGATCAACGCTTGTAATACATCTATATGGATATCTGCAACTTTATTGATGTATACACATGCTTTTCCTGTCGTATGTTTTCCAAAGTCCTTTAATAAATCCTCTCGCTTTGTATCACCTGTCGCAAAATACAAACTGATTTTTGCTTTTCGGGGAGAAAAACCCACCAATGGTGCATCTCCTTCGTGACCAGATTCATATTTATAATGATAAGCGCCGAATCCAATAATACTCGGTCCCCACATCTTTGCTTTATAACCTGTTGTTTCAGTAAAAATATCTAATAGTTGATACGCATCTTCACGTTTTTTGGTATTCTCAACACTTTCAATAAATTCAATGACACTGTTGTCCGTTTCTTTTGTTTTAAGTTTGTACATTGATAAAATCGCTCCTTCATATATCAGGTTAACAATTCTCCACTTGCCTTACATCTAAAATAATATCCAATTTCTCATTCATTACAATCGCTACCGCTGAAACGATATGCTTTGGTGGATTCATAGATATAGATAGTCCTCTCTTGGGCTTATTCGTTTAATTTATCCTTACCATAATAAAATCCCTTGAGTTGTTCATTAAAAAATGATTTTAAATCATCCTGCACAATGGAATACTTCACTTGTTTATTTTTTATATCTGTTCTTGTAATATATATTTGCTCAAGATCATATTGGATTGTAATATCTCTTCTTGAATGAAGTCGAAATGCTATTCCAGCACTGATGTTTGAAGGCGTTTGATGAAGTTCGATAATTGAGGATTCAGGCACAGAATTGATCCAGCCAACAATTTGGTTAATTTGTTCATCTGTCAATTTAATATCCACAAATGTAATGTTAGGCGTTTTGTGCGAGTAGACTGCTTTTGTCATTTGGGTACTTTTAATGTGATCGATAGAAATCTCTTTATTCAGCTGTTCATTTTCTTGATTGAGATATTGATAAAAGAAATAAGCTACAAGAAGAAGTACTACTGTGATAATGAGCGTTTTCAGTATTTTAATGATATTATTCCCCGTCTCATATAACTTTTTATGAACTCCTCATAACGCCTCTCACCCTTAGATGCTCTTAGCTCTCTTATCTTAAGGAGCTGGTCGTATTCAGTTAGTTCTTCTAGTCTTAGAAAAGTACTTGTCAAACCAGGGGGCGAACGCCACAGTGTGTAAGGTTTTCATCAATTCACTTTATGTATCACATATCACTTGGTTCCTTCATTGAAGTAAGTGATCTCATTACCGCTAATTAAGTTCCTTATACCACCTTTATAAAATGGCATTAATTGATCTGCTTCCTCTATATCCTTCCAAGCAATCTCGGAGATTTCATCAGGTCTTACAATTTGTTCAGTACCTCCAGTAATTTCAGCCCTGAAGACTATAAAAATTGCATGTTCATTTAAATGTTCAAATTTACATTCATTTATAGCTACGATGCCATAGACCTTAACATCAAAACCTGTCTCTTCTTTGGCTTCTCGGATAGCAGCTTGCTCTAATGATTCATCTGGTTCTACTGCTCCTCCTGGTAAAGACCAGCTTGAACGTCCTACATTTTTGACCATTAAGACTTTCGATTTTGATTCATCTGTAATTAGAGTGTATGTTACGTTGACTCGTTTCATTGTCCTCTCTCCTTTCTTAATATGAGTGCATATCTATACCTTCGAGATTTCCAATTCATATTTAACTTGCGTTTTACTGTGCCCTTCTATGGTTTCGATCATTTCTTCTATTTCTTCAAATCCACTTTTCTCATAAAATGCCCTTCCTATATGATTCTCTTTCCCTACCCAGGCAAACATTTTATTTATTGGCTTTAAAACTTGAGTGAATCTCTGAATAAACTCTTTACCTATTCCCATTTTGTGATATTCAGGTCGTATATAAATTCTTAGTAATTCATATTCTTCTTCTTTCACTTGTCTTGTTTGAGCATATCCAACGACTTTGCCATTAAATTCTGCTATTAAAAAACTCCGTTTGGCACTTTGAAGATCTCTCTCGACAGATCGACTTAAATTCTCATCTGAATATGCTCTACTTAGAAAATTTTGTATGTAGCCTTCGGAGTATATGCCTTTATAAGTATAATTCCATGTTTCTTGAGCTATGGATTGAATGTGTGGGATATCCTCATTTGAAACAAATCTAATTGTAATCATCTGGTTATCCTTCTTTCATTATTAATTAACGAACTTTATAGTCTTTCTTAAGAAATGCATAAATGGTATTATCAACAAATCGATTCTTCCAATAATAATTTTCCTTTAATATCCCTTCTTCTCTAAAGCCGATTTTCTCAAGTACCTTTCTTGATCCCACATTCTCTGGTTCTACAAATGCTTCAATTCGGTTTAAGCCAAGCGTATTAAATCCATATTCAATGACCTTTTCAACCACCTCGGTCATAAAACCTTGATGCCAATATTCTGGTGTTAGTTCATATCCACTGACAGCTTTATAATGATTTTTCATCCATCCATGAAAGCCACATGTTCCAATTACTTTGTTTTCAGACTGCAAAGTGATTCCCCAACGAATGGCTTGACCTGCTTCAAATCTTTCATTCCATCTTTGAATTAATTCTTCTGCTTGTTTAATGGTTGTAAAACTCTCAAGATCATAAAACTTCGTAACTTCATCCAATGAAAAACATTCAAATATATCACTGGAATCATTCTGTGTAGTTCTCTTAATACAAGTCTTTTTGTTTCTAATTCGGGAAACTGCGACATTTTAGTTCTCCTTAATGGTTTAAGTATTCTCACTCAGTTCTAATCCATATTATTACATATATGAAGTAAATCAAGCAAAAAAAAGCAGATGGTCTCTCATCTGCCCTGAAATATGGAGAAAGACATGCAGCCGATTTAAATTTCCCTCCATGCTCTTGATCTTAATTCCCCTCGACTGCCAATCTCCAGTCATTACATCGTATGGTAGTCCCAATAGGGTATTCAAAATCACACTCGCCAATATACGAAAAGCCCAGCTTGCGACAAATGGCATTCGAAGCTGGATTTTTAGTTTTAGGAAAAGCGTGAATAAAATTATGTTTCTTCTTTTCAGAACGAATAGAAGCTATGGCCTTTGCTGTTGCTTCAGTCGCTATTCCTCTACCTTGATATTCAGATAAAACACTCCAACCTATCTCGAAAATAGATTCTTCTTTCCACGTCTGATCCCAATACCCTACACTACCCACGACTTCAAAATGCGGAAGCAAAAGGATCTTAAACATTTTCCCTGTTCCACTTTGGGCGATTTCATAATAGCGCTTATGGCGAGCTAGGATTTTCTCCTCAGTCTCTGGCCCTCCGAAGTGTAGTGTCATCTCATGAGAATTTAATTGGCGAAGCAAATCTAAATCTTCTTCGTCCCACAGTTCAATTCTTACCTCTGGCGCATTCCTTTGTTCCATCTCACTCACCTCACTTTTTTATTTGAAACCAAATTTAGAGGAAGAGATTTACTATTCTCAGTTCAATTATACCAGAACATATATTCTTATACAGTAAAAATTTATCATTATCTTTTAGTTCTGCTCGCAATAAACCATTCAAATTCAATGTGGAAAAATGAAGTTCGAAGGTATAGTCTGCTCTCGTGAGACTAGCATGAAATGCCTCTTCCAGACCCATCTTGCTGAATGGTATTCCCAGGAGCCGCAGCTTGATTATACGTTATACGATGTCACCACTTCTTCAAATTAGCTTATTAAAAATCTATTGTTGTTTAATATCTCTTCAATCACTTCATCTATCTGGTCAACAGAATATTCTTGGGTATTTAATATATGTCTTTCGTCTTTTAGGGCTTCTTTAAATTCATTCAAAAGGATTACGCTTCGTTCTCCCATTTGTATCGTTGGATCTCTTAACTGATCTCTTCTAATAATTGTTTCATCATCGACCATAAATACTACATAAATAATCCTTACATTTATACTCTCCAGCTCACTAGCTAAACAGTTAGCCTCCGTTGGAAACGTCACATAATCTATAACAACATCGTAATTAAATTCAATTAGGTTCTTCACTAAACTTATAATATTTATCCACGTTAGCTTATGAGTTTCTTGACAGATCCACGGCTTTCCCCTCCCGTTTACAGGTAGATGACTAATATCATCACCAGATATATATGAACTGCGATCCAGATGTTCAACAAGTTTCTTTGATGTAGTAGATTTCCCGACACCGGCAGGGCCAGAAATGACGTAAACGGATCTTGTCATGTTGTAGCCTCCTTTGAATTTACTGCAATATAATAGCCTTTTGCGCTTTCGTCTAATGTTCGTCGTTGAGAGCTAATTCAACTTCTCTCTTTCATCTTCATGAAAACCATGAAGAGAAGCAGCTTTGTATACATTGTAATCTGAATAATCCCCTCCTCAATCACTTAAGAAAATTTGTTTGAAGTGTCCATTCTAATCTTCTAACCCATTCGTTCTTTACATCCATATTCGCATTTTTTATTCGATTCATAATATTTAGAATCCGAGAAATCGAGAACGCTTTCAATAATTCTTCATTAATTTGTACATTTGAATATGAGCTATACTCACTTATAAAAATCCATGAAAGATCCTTCGCAAACATTGGATAATGCAGATGTACAAACCATATTACCCATGCGATATCCTGAAGAGGATGCCCCCATCCGGCCCATTCCCAATCAATAATATACAATGTGTCATCTAAGCTAATTGCATTATGAGGTCCATAATCACCATGTATTAATGTTTCCTCTTCTTCAATATCAATGTTAAGTAAAACTTTAACTTTTTCTTTTATGACACTTGGTATGAAATCAATAGAATCTATATCAACATTTATGAGGTTTAATATCGGTATATTGGAGTTGAACTCTCTAAGCTGTATTGAATGAACATCTTGTGCTAGATGCTTTCCAAGTAGCTTAAAAATTTCTTGAGCTTTGACATCATCATTATCATCCAGATATTTTTGGCTATTCACTCCCTGTAAATAGTCCAAAATAATGTACAAAAATCCGTTATCTTCAAAATAATCGTGTATTCTAGGCGAGATTCTTGCCTCGTTCAAGAGAGTTAGACAATTAATTTCTACTCTAGCATCAATACTGTTATTAGTTGAGATCTTTGCAATAACAGGCGGGTTTGTACCTTCAAGTAAAAATGTACTGTTGGTATATCCTCCTGAAAGTTCAATCAATTTAATATTTTCAAATTTACGAAATAAGATTTCGTGAGACATCTGATTCGCACCATCTTTCTTTACACTTATGGTCTTTCAAATAACGTTCCCATATTCGCTACGCGAGCCGACCTTAGATAGCTACTATCTTAGGTCGGCTCGCATGTCAACAGAGTCACTTCCCTGATTGTTGATTGAACGACAAGGCCTATAAACCCTATCGTAAGAATTTAATTTTAGATGATGTCACCTGCTGACTTTAAAATCACTATTTCGTTCTCCATTCATTAGCTTTCAATCTATAGATTATTCCAATAGGAGCTGTTTGTTTCATAGACCATATGCTTGTTCATTCTGTTCACCTCATCTGGTATAAATTTTGTTTGCTGTTCATTTGTTAATTAATGGCTTTTTGTAATCAATCCTTGTAGACAACACTACTGTAAGAACACATTAAATATTAATGCTTTAGGTGTAGGGACCATCATTAAATTAGTTTATTTAGTTCTTCTTTAATTTCATAATTTAAACCATTCTTCATTAATAAATCTCTTATTACATGTTGATCTACAATTTCTTTATGTCTTTGTAAGTGACCTAAGATCAAATTCGATTTCGCTTCTCTTCCCATTAAATAATACGCCACATACCAGATCTCAGGATTGGATACCTTTATTCCATCCCATTCTCTATTTCGAATATGAGATGTAGGTAAACAAACTACTTCTCCTTCAGCATAAAAAGCAAATCCTCCAATGATATCTATTCTTAATGAAGGAATATGTATCCTGTATTCACTTGCAAAAGGGTAGTCACCACTATCCTGTTCTATCCAATCATATCCATCTATAACTTTAAGTAGCATATCTTTTGGACAATCAACTATGAGATCCCAATCATTCACTGTATTTGATAAATTAAAATAATATAACAATCCACTTCCACCAAGTGAATAAGTTAATTCATTCTCTTCAAACCTTCTAATAATCGGTAAGATTTCTTTATGATCTAACATAGTTGACCTCCTAATATGTGTAGCTTATAACGATTCTGTATTCATGAACCCTCCGCCGACTAAAGGGGTGGTTTCCTAGCCTCAATGCGGTTAGTGGTATAGAAGTATCTGCCTGAATATAGTGTTATCTGATGAAGCACGCTCCGAAGTGATACTAAAAGAAGCTATATATTCCGTCTTCAAAATAGTCAAATTCTTCATCCGTTATTCGTAACTTGCCGTATCCGTTATAAAATATTTCTTTATCTCTTTCATTATCAAAAGTATTACATTTGGGTCTAATAGCCAATGCTACATCATATCTTGGATCCCCGTACGCCGCTCCTGACCAGTCAATAACTCCAACTATGTTGCATTCTTTAATTAATACATTATCAATTGTAAAATCGCCATGAATTAAAGTGTTATCTATTGGTTTGGGTCTTACTGCTTTCAACCGTTTAAGTAATTCTTCTGATCCGTCTATAGCAAAGTGATTAAGATTATATTCTGCTTTATTAAGCATTGTATCTAACCAAGGATGATCATTTTCCAATAATTCAGTAGGGCAGGAACATTCATGTATTTTCTTCAAACAAAGTCCAAAGTTAAAAATAGCTGTTTCTTTATCTTTGAGATTTGGCTCTTTAGATAGAAATTCCCTTAAACTTATTCCATCAATATAATCCATTAAAAGCCATCTCGATTGATCCTCAACATGATACGAATATGCTCTCGGAACTGGTAGTCCCGTATGGTAAAGATATTGAAGCACCTTGTATTCTTCTAATAACCATTCATTATAGAGATCGTTTTCTGTCTTTTTGATTATGTACTTTTTTTCGAGCGTATCCAGAATAGCTACAATAGAAGTATGACCTTGTTTGGGAAAAGTAATTTTCTGGACTTTTCCTATCTTTTCTACTATCTCAATTGGGAGGTCCTGAATGTTCATGCTTTCATCCTTTCTTCCACTACATTCCCTTTTAGATAGCGTTCCCTACATTCACGAACCCGAAAGGCTTTAGAAAGTATCAAATGTTATGCCAATAGAAAATATAATGAGAATGCTGTTGAAAGCCTAATGACTTGTAAAAAGAACTATCCGAAATAACATATGCCTTTTCAGCACCTAAGGAGCGACCTCTTTCAAGGCTTCTAATACCACTGCTTTTCCAAGTCCCTTCTGCCGATACTCTGGAATTGTACATACAGGTTCTACATAAACATAATCCGTTTTTTGACTGTACCATAAGCCACAATAAGCAACGTATTCCCCATCTTCATTTTCGGCAACAATATGTAGGAATGAATTCATATTTCTTGCTGACAACATTCTTTTTTTCCTACCAATGCTGACTTCATCAACAGGCATAGGACCTTCGTGGTTAAAGCCCTTCCAAAGTAATTTCTGATACTTAAATAAATCATTTTTAACATCCATATTTTTTACTATTATGTCTTCAGGAATTACATAATCAAGACTAACATTCTCTAGTGTAAGTTTAAGTATGTATTCAGTCAGATCATTCTCCACAAACTTCTTACTGCGCAATAAATCTAGAGTGTGAGTATCTTTGTCATTCACTGCAATCCCCAGGCCATTTTCATTACTGAAAGTTGTAGTTGTATATTCTAATATATCTTGTTCTAATTCTTCAAACCCTTGTTTAGTAGCAAAAAATGCTTCACCAAAATAGTGGTCATAGGTTGCTATACCTACTAACTCGTCATTACAATACCACAAGCCAATCTTATCCATTAAGTCTCGATTGAATTCAGGATGATGAAACATCCACTCCCACCTTGCCCAGTTCCAATTTATATGCCTACGGTCATCTTTTGATAATTCAATCAAAAAATCACAAACTTGTTCATAATAAGATTCATCGAAATTTCTAAAAACAACCTTCATTTTAATCCCCCAAAAATAAATTATTTTTCAAGTCAAAAATACTATTGCGCCTTAAAAACCCTCTTCCTAGTTACTCACGCTTCTTGTAAAGTTCTTTACCCTCCTTATCAAATATTATTAAATTCTCTACTTCATTAACTCCAGTATTAGGAATCACATAACCCTTCTTTCCCGTAATCCCTCTTGAATAGGACTTTCCATCAGAATAACTAATTAAAATACGATCAGCTCCTGAGCTTAACATCTTGTTATTAATCAGAACCGCTACATACGGGTCGCCATTACCGACAATCACAGGATTGGAGTAATTCATTCCCCACGATAATTTTTGGTCATATATTTTCCCATGTTGATCTGTATAAAGGGTAATTAATGAGTTCTCGAGCAAAATGACTGCTGAGTCCTTAATCCATACACTATCTTGTAAATCTAAACTATGACTAGATACATAATCAGTGATTTGTTCATTGGTTGGGGCGTTATATATTAGCTCATTTTTGTTACACCCCATTAATAAGGCTGATATGAAAAGTATCAACACTATACATTTTTTCATTTTCCGCTCCTTGTATATATCTCCGAGATTCACATAACGTTCCTATATTCACGATGTCCGACGAAGTAGAATGTGTTTACTCATGTCCTCTTATTTAAACAAGCTACCTTATATCGGTAGCCTGTTCCGTATTACATATAAAATTAACAAAGGATGCTCATATCATATTCCAAAATGCTCACGAACTAATCTAAATTGTTCTTCAATCCCCAAAGTAGGTGTTCTTTCAAGTGTTCTGATATAGTTATTAACGCAAGCATTTCTAATCTCATGGGAGAATTTCACCATAGCTTTGTTGCCATGTTTAATCGTTTCCGCTGGATTTGATGTAAGGTTAATAACGTCCAAAATCATCTTATGGTCTTCTCTAAAGTAATATAGCCTTTCTATTTCTTCATCAGATGTATAAAGACACATCATTCTTTCTTTAGGAATAAAGGGTAGGATGCGTTCAGGCATTATCCCTATATCGATAATGATTGGTTTATCCGTTGGCATCTTCAATATATCAATAACGAAAAATTCCATCATCTCTTCAACGATTTCACAAAGCCATCGAAAATACACATCAGTAGGCCTATTAAACCACTCCTCCCAGTTTAAACCGGGATGGGGATATTGAAGTGCAGGATATTCAGTTTGAGTAGTGAATGGTCTATACTTCAAGACATCATCGCCCAATGTTTGAAATCCTAACTCTGCAACAAATTTCTTTGTCATCGTTGTCTTCCCCGCGCAACAACCACCATTTAACCAATACACATGCTTTAATTGTTCTTTTAAATAATTGTTATTTATTTCCATTTTTACCCTCCTCAATTTTTAATATTGAGGGAGATTACGGATTTTTATCGGTTTCTTATAACAGTAAAACAACATAATAAAATCCTCCTTTTCTTATTTATACCTAAATAGTATTCGCCGAGTAATAGTTTACTCCTTCATTTTCCACTAATCTGTCCATTTAGATTACTCATTAAAGTTACAACTTCAAGCCACATGACACTGCGGGTTGACTTCTCTCATATCTAAACCGAGCAGCTAGCATGCGGTGAGATACGTGGATGAATTGTTATGGGATACCTCAGACTTCATATACTTACTTACAAATTGTACTTTATCTTTATATACTTCATATTCAATATTCCCATATCGACTGATGTCTCTAAGTATCCAATGATCTGCTCAAAAGTAAAAACATTAAGGGTTTCAATCATAATTTCTTTGTCATAATTCAAATCGTCAAATATATATGGCACAAATTTTTCGACATCTGAAGATTTAACTTCCTCTAAATCCGGTATTGTTGGAATGTGATAGAGCTTGTTTCTTAATTCCTCTTCATATCCATAATGTTCAAGCAACTTCCCATTCAATAATCTAAAATCGTTATGATACTGTTTATATAGTCCCTCATTAGCTTCCATTCTGTTCCTTAACCAAGGTAAATTAAAACCTTTCAACCATATATCATCTGCAATTAAATGTGTGAAATAACCCAGAACATAAAGGTCTTCTGCCTGTGATCGATACTTATGTAAAAATCCTTTATAATCTACGTTTCTTGAATAATCCTGAATATCACCAGCAAAAAAATGTGATGAATCTTTTGTTGTGACAGCATCCGGTGCAATATTTCCAAGTAAAAAAGGCGCCTTATCTACTATTGATAAGGAATCTGCAATTTTATCCGCCACAATCAGATGCATTATTCTTGAACCCATACTTCTTCCTCCCTTCAATGAAAGTTTGAAGTGTTTTGCTTTCTTGAACTGTCCAATCATTATTTTTTGAATACTGATGTGATAATCATTTCTGCACATTCTTCCGCCGTATTCAAACTCGTATCGACTGAATAGCTATAACGGATGTGTGGCGACATTATTTTATTTTGCTCATCGGATTGATCTTCTCTTCTGTCACCACGTTCTATATTTCGCTTACGACAAAGATCTAACGGGCAGTACACCTCAATGATATCCAAAGGATATCCAGCAAATATATCTTGGACTTTACCATAATGCGGCTTTAATTCCGGTCTTTCAACAAGTATCCCATCGATTAAAACATTCTTTCCATGATCCGAAAATAATTTTGCTGTATGATACATTATAATGATGGCTTCACTTAAATACTTCCAGTAGTCTGTTTGCAAATGTTTATCACCAATCGTATTTTCAAAAAGATCATTGGCCACAACATAAAAAAAGGGATCAGAGTAATTTTGCATCGCTTCTACGATTGAAGTTTTACCTGAACTGGTTACGCCATTCAGAAATATAATTTTCCCTTTATCCATATGCTCATCTTCCTTTGCATGGGTTATGTTTGTGTGTCTACGACTTCTTCGAATTACTAAATACCTAGACCAATTTTGTAAAAGATAATAACTTCGTTCGAAAAGAATAGATCTATTCAATGTCATTACTAAGAATAATATTGTAATTATTAATCCACCAAATAGATGCACTATTAAATCAATTAGGTTGAACGTATAAGAATTTCTAGAGGTTTTTATTATCGCTGATGCTATTACTGAAAATGGAATCCATCGATTTACCATATCGAACGAGTACATGCCACATGTATTTTAATTCCTGAAGCACTTCTTCATAGTTACCTCTGTCAGACCAGAGATCAGGATTGCGTTTCAAATCGTTGACTGCATTCCCGATCAGACTTGCATCGATGTTACCATTCCTTGCAATTCGCTTAGCTAATGAGGGCATGGTTGGACCCCTAAAATCAGAGGGCACTTCCTCCGCACGCATCGCAAATCCCATATGCCAGAATAGTTTAATGGAATATTTGATGCAGATTTGCTCTAAGTAATTCCCTATTTTTGTTCCTTTGAACGATGGGTCAGCAACTAAAATTTCCACATCATCTTCAAGAACGATATCTCCATGAACTTGAGTTTCGATAAAATGGTTAAGATTCCGATGTGGGGCCAGTTTTGAGGGATCCTCTAGCGGACGTTCCAGATTGTACAAT
Organism: Paenibacillus sp. 1A_MP2; assembly: GCF_052244825.1. Classification (NCBI taxonomy): domain Bacteria; kingdom Bacillati; phylum Bacillota; class Bacilli; order Caryophanales; family Paenibacillaceae; genus Paenibacillus; species Paenibacillus sp. 1A_MP2. Next base: position 4,602,293 of record NZ_JBQQCS010000001.1, read on the forward strand.
AGCTGATCTATCAATTTTTTAGGAGTAAGATCTTTTTCTCCAATAGCATAATCCCGGAAGAAAGCATCCGTAAAAAGCGCAGATAGAATATCGTCTAATTCCTCATATGTCCCCTTTTCCTTTGGAGCATCTTGAGAGCCACCGTAAGTGAACGTACAACGATGTGAAACATTCGGTTTTAAAAGAAAATAACAAGATCCGAATCGTGGAGACGGTCCATCCGGATGTAACAACAAATGAAGAGCCCCATACTTTGGCCTTTCAAAGTTGGTTACCCCCTCTATCTGATAAGCTCCGCCAAATAGTTTTTCCTCCCAAAGGTCCCGTGCACCACCTACATATGCCGATACGCTCCCATTGGATATGAAAGTCTCGAACTGACTTTTATAGATCCCCTGCTCTAATAATGATTGAGCCACACTTTTCATATCTACAACCGGACGATCCGGATGAAAATGCAAAGCCACCCTTGCATGGGATCTAAGCTTATCAACTGCTTCTTCAAAGGTATTCCAAGGAATATTGGACAACTGAAAAATTTCTTTGAGTGATGCTTGAGCCTCTTTTTTTGGGATCTCGCGCAACTATTTATGTGTTCAATTGCTGCGTTCTGAGATTTTGTATGTTGTCTGTTGTGAGACACAACAATCACCACCTTTTACCAAAATATATATTTAAATCTATTCTATAATAGTATGAGTTTTTTCGAATAACCTTCCCGTGTTCACGACGTCCCAACACCTTAAGCCCGAAGGGCGACCGCGATGCGTTTAGGTGGTGCGGATAAGTCCGGTTGCTTCTGCCTCCCCGTTATGAAATGCCTCCTCAAACCACATTTGGCTCCTCCCGGATCGAGAGAAGACGGAGTCGACCAATCCGAGTGGGTATAGTGTCAGATGATGGGGCTAACTTCCTAAAATTACATAACATTATTCTGGTTCTCTGTATTCTTTAAATACCTAAAATACGATTGCTTATTAAAATAGTCATATACTAAAATAATCAAAAATAATAATGGAGATATCAATAATATTTTCAATACAAATTCAGTATTATTTTTATTTATTAAAAGAAGTATAGCTATCAATACAATTAAAGAGATTATTCCTATATATTTATCTCTGCTCTTGTAATCAATTGTTTTCGCGAATGATCCGTAAACTGTACCAATTACGACTCCAATAATTGCTGGCACTGAGAAAGGCACGCCGATCAAAAATAGAATTCCATACATGGTTGAGAGGAAAATTATACTTGAAAGAAATATCATTATTTTATACTTCATTTCTGGTTTCATGATCTAGAACTTCACCACCTTTCAAACCATTCATCTAACGTTACCCCTTAGATTCCTCTTATCTTAGGGAAATCGATGTTATCTGCCTAATTATGCTTCATTGAAAATACCTCTGACAGATCAAGGACCGAATGGCCCTAAGCATGAATATATTGTTAGTGATACTTCGTACTTCATTGAATAACTCTCGAAATCCTATTCCTATATCTGTACAGTCATTACCAATCTTCAAGTTCTGAAAGCAACACACCTTTTTTGGTAAGTTTAAGACTATTATTCCTTGTAAAACCTTCAATACTCTGAATCTGCTTATTGATAAATGAGAATTCAAATATCTTTGTAAAATCTCCATTCAAAGTAAAATGAACTTTACTTTCTTCTGGAACAAATATAAGTGAAAATTGGGTTGGATAATCCCCACTTTGCTGAGCAGTATCCATAAGCAAGTTAAGGCCTGTTGCGATATTAAATGTTTCTTTGTTATTTGTAATGACTTCGTAGGCCTTTATATATCTATCATTTCCTGGTCCTTCAAAAGTTTTATATTCATTATCGAAATTATCCGATACAGGAAAATTAGTTAGTACCATGAAGTCCCTATCGGAAGAGTTAATATCAATGTTCTTTCTTCCAGGTTCAACAATAAATGTCTTCCGATTTCTCCCGGCTATCAAACTGTGGATACTATGACTCGGGACATTAACAATTACGTTATTGGTTAAATATTCACTTAATTGAGATAACTCAATCCGTCCTGAAAGAATTTCATCAAACAATTTCATAATATGTACGCAATTCTTTCCACGTCTATATTTGCCTTCTTCAATTGGATCGACCATTAATAAGTTCATAAATGTACCATTACTATTCAAACCGAATGCTGGATAAAATTGTCCATCATCATTCTGAAGAACTAATAGTTGATCTTCACCAATCAAAACAATTTTAATTGGTCTTCGAGAAATGTCGAAGTTCATACCAATAAATGTCTTGTCTAAATGAACAGCGAAACTAGTACACATTGAGGTAATCTCCTTTATTGTTTTTTCTTTTTTCGTCGTTCCGAAACATATAACGTTCTTGTATAACGAAACGAGCCAGCCTTAGATAGCTCTTATCTTAAGCTGGCTCGTTTGTTGTCTGAGTGTTCTTCCATGATTATACATCTGATAACCAAGGGGTGGTAGCCCCGCAACATGAATACATTGTTATGCGCCGTTACTGTCTTCGAAGCATCATCTAAAAACCTAAGATTCACCTCTATTTTTCACTTTGGTATAAAAACTCAACTTCACCATCTAGCAAATATCGATATTCAAATAATTGCATTGTTCTTTCCCTAATTCTCTCCCGTATAACCGTGCCTAGGCTTACCGATCCTTTTGATCCAATTCATTTTTGATTTAGTTTCGCTGTTCAAAGTAGTCGATTGACTAATATTTTGACAAGATGAAAACATTATCGTAATAAAAAATAATAAGAGTGTTTTACTTCCCATAAATTTCCTCCTTAAATATTATCTTTAATATTTATCGGTAATGGCGCATAACGTTTATGTGTTCCTGAACACGAGAGGCTTAAAAGAGCTTAGTGACTGGGTGGCTCCGCCACTTAGCATCGCAGGGTTGTCTGCCTGATTATCCTCATTGAAGATCCTCTCCAGATCTAGGAGCGAACGCGACGCAGTAAGAAAACGTTGTTATACGCTGGTTCGTTCCTTCGAAATCACTATCATTGAATGTTTCAAAATGGGGTTGTACAATGAAAATATAATTCTTTTCGGAGGGGTTCATGTATGAAATGGAGTCATATCCGTGAAATCTACCCTAATCATTGGGTTCTAGTTGAAGCTCTTGCCACTCAATCAAATAACCATATAAGAACGCTTGAAGAAATGTCAGTTGTTTCTGATTATGACGACCCTAAGCGTGCTTGGGCCTCCTATAAGAAACTTCATTTGTCAGAACCAACTAGAGAACTCTATGTCTTTTACACCGGAAATGAATTTATTGAAGTCATCGAGCAACCCTTTACCGGGATTAGAGGCCTTCGATTAAAATCCATCTTGTAAATGGTTTGCCTATTGTTACTCTTCCTCTATCTTACAAGAATAAATCAACTCTTCTGAATAATGTCCATCTAGATACCGGATGCTCCACAACTATTTTTGATACTGATCTTGTAGAACCAATTGGCATAGATATAGACTTTATCAACGGAAAATCGGTACGGATGTATGGAGTAGGGGGTTCAAGTGAATTATGTTATCAGCAGATTGTCTCAGATCTCTCTATCAATAGTATTGTGCTTAAAGATTTTACTATCCAACTAGGACTTACCAAAGAACCATATGGCTTCGATGCAATATTAGGTGTCGATTTTCTTTACAAATATGGTTTAAAAATAGATTTTGAGAAATTAGTTATTTCATAAAGGTTTCACAAACTTGCGTATAACGTTGTTGTATTCACGAACCCGAGAGGCTTAAAGGAGCATCAGGGACTGGGTCGAAGACTTAGTTTCGTAGGAGTTGTCTGCCTGATACGACTTCCTCCAAATCCCTCTGGCAAACCAAGGGTCGTTAGCCCCGCAGCGTGAATACAATGTTATCCGATGTCTTCGTTCCCTTGAGCTACCTACAAAGTCTTTCCACATTCATTAAGTACTTTATTTACAAATTCGGTCTTCCCATCCGTATAAGACTGGCGATTTTCTCTATACCTAATAACCAGTTCTTTCTTTAGACTGGCATATTCGACTACAAATTCGGGATTGCTAATTAATGCATCTCTGAAGGATATATGTCTTAATAACTCTTTGCTCTCTTTATTACAAACATATAAATGATGTTCAGGTTTCTGTTTTTTTACTATACTATAGGGAACATTTGCATCTTTTCTTGCAAAAGCTTCTCTGTTCTTAACACCCAAATTCCCTTCATGATAGTAACCTAAACTTTCTAATCCTTGAATTACATCTGGAAGCAAATCCATAGAATCAATTACTACATCAATATCTAAAATAGGTTTTGCCGCTAGTCCAGGTACTGCTGTACTACCTACGTGCTCGAATCCAAGTACTAGATCCCCGAGTCTATGTTCTATGATGGATTTCAGATCAGAAAACATTTCAGGCCATTCATTGTTGTAATCTTCAATAATTATTGTTTTTTTACTCATTCTTGAGATGCCCCCAAAAAATAAAGTATTTATGAAGATTTCAGATAACGTTGGTGTATTCACGACCCGGCGAATGTCGGACCAAGGACGAATGTCCGCAGCGTGAATATTATATTAGGTAGAGTTATTGCCTCCCTCGAATAATTGCATCAATTTTCTGTCTAACCACTCGTTTACTAATAATTCAGGTACAGAATCAGCAGGATTAGGAATTTCAATTGTTCCATCAGCTTTTATTATTTGCGGAATTGCCTTCATACTTGCAAAACCAGAAAGCACCGCACTCATAAAGAAAGTGCGTCCGCCATAATCATTTAGAAGATAAATATCCGATACAGTAATTCCCCTATGGGTTCCCAATACTAACTTTGTCACACCATCGATTAGCTTCACTAGATTTTCTACTTTTTTTGAAACATCTTTATAGTCATCAGTAGAGGAGATATCTGATGATTTTAAGCGATATTCACCTTCTTCTTTAAAAATTGTTAGCTTTTCGGTATTGAGTGACTTTGAAAGTTCATAAAGCTCCTTTTCATCTCCAGCTAAACATATGACCCACTTCATAGTGCCCCTCATTTCATTTTCACAATAATTACACCTAACGTTCCTGTATTCACGACGCGAGCCGACCATAGATAGCTCTTATCTTAGGTCGGCTCGTGTGTCGTCCGCCGAGTTATCTCCTATGATTAAACATCGGGACGACCAAGGGGCGTAGAGCGACAGTATTTAATATTGAATGTGATTTGTGGTTATACGAGCAGGGAGATTGCTGATGCTTTTAATGATACTGTTGCTGCTGTTACAAAAAATTCAACGAGCTAAGAAGAAAATGAAAGGCTATATACAGAATCTGCTTGTCTAATGTGGATGGCGTCTAATTTGGAAGCGAAAATATTTATTTGTTGAAAGCTATAATACTCCGGTGAGTATTAACCTCAAAGCCTTGTTACCGCACCACAACTAACAGTACAATAATTCCGAGCCAAATCAGCCAGGTTACTGGGTGACCGAAATTTAATCCCCAGCCGACTCCAAACCTTTTCTCGACGATTAGGTTTGGATCTTTGCGATTGAAATATATCATACCTAATATCCATTTATCATCATCATGGACAGGTCTGACATTGGAGCGATCGGCAGATCGCTCCAAGCGGCTTCCGCCCTGACCAGCCCAGAACGATAAGGCAAAGGCGTATAGGATGATAAAGGCTATTATGATTAGGATAATGGGGATAGCGAAATTGATGTTAAGCAGAGATATCATGTTTAGTTGCACGACGGAAAACAGAATAACTATTAAGAAGCTTGCTGTAATCATAAAATATGACCAAGTATGGCGGAATGTTACGTCTTGTCTGATGGAACGATTAGGATCAGTGGGTTGAACTTGATGCTTCACTCTGCGAATACTCCAGTTCTCGAATATGAACAAAAGTGTTATGAACACTTGCATTATCGTAGGCATAAACACAGAACTATAAGATTTAGCTGCATAGCGGTCTACGTTCCAACTGCTGTTAAAATGGATCGGAATCTGATCAGGAATCAGATCGTAGTTGCGTAGCACAGTTACAATACTAACAACAATAATTAAAACATGAATGAGAAACCAATTACTAGACAAGACAATGTTTCTTTTCCGAAAACCAGTGTCCACTGCTATGATCGATGGTTCCGGAGCAACAGGCAGCATAGGTAGTAAACTTTTCATTTTGAAATGATAGCTAATGTTTATGACTAGGGAGATTACGACCATGACGAGTGAATAAGTGACAATAATCCAACTTTGTTGCTTGGAATGCTCATCACCGTATATTAGGCAAATGATACAAAAATAATGAATAGGATGGTATGCAAGGCAGCACTAATCCTAGCATATGACTTCCGCATCTGGCGCAGAGGCTCACTGTGGAATTGTACAGGGCTGACGGTGACCCCAAAACTAATCGTCTCTCTTGTTAAATAAGGCATGCTTACCATGAGTACAATGGTAGGTATAAATACAAAGACCATTACTATAACAGGCATTATCGTCATATCATTCGCCTCCTCCTATACATAAGTGTGTATTCGAAAACTCTACCTCCAAAGTAATTTAAATTTTTTTATTATTTCTTTGCGGCTATTACATATAACGTTCCTGTATTCACGACGTTCCAGCGCCTTAAGGACCATAGGTCCGGCTGCCGCTTGCGGCAGTTAGGCGGTGTGATGTGTCCGGTGAATCTGCTTCTACGAATTGCCTCTTTCGGACCAAGGATCGGCTTGCCGATCCGCAGCGTTGAATACGATGTTATATGATGTCAGGGGTATCCTCGAAGATTCTTACAACGCTTAATTTCCAGGAATTTAAATACACCCCCAGTCATCTACATTACATTGACCATATTCATTATCACCCACTGAAACTACCGTGCCATCTGATTTAAGTCCGAGAGTATGAGCACATCCCGCTGCTACTGACACAATGTCATGCCAGTCATGCACATTGCACTGGCCGTGTTTATTCAGACCCACTGCCGCCACTGTACCATCAGATTTGAGCCCGATAGTGTGATAACTCCCCACCGCTACAGCCACTATATCGCGCCAATCACTTACCTTACATTGGTTATGCTTATTCGTCCCCGCAGCTACCATCGTACCATCTGATTTAAGTCCGACGGTATGAAGGTAACCCGCAGCTAAAGCTATAATATCGAACCATCCGTTTACATTACATTGAGAGTTCCGATTATTGCCCACAGCCATCAACGTTCCGTCAGATTTAAGACCAACAGTATGCCAGTCACCAGCAGTTATTGCCACCATATCACTCCAGCCACCTACATCGCACTGTCCTTCAGTATTTCTACCCACAGCCACCACAGAGCCATCTGATCTAAGTCCGACGGTACGACTCCACCCTGCTGCTACTGCTTGAATATCTCGCCAATCATTTACATCACATTGATGATGCTTATTCCAACCCACAGCCTCTACTGTACCATCAGATTTAAGACCGATTGTATGAGAATTACCCGTGTTCGTCGCCATGTGGACGTTACCAGCCGCCACTGATACAATATCGCTCCAGCCATTTATATTGCACTGGCCACATTTATTATCACCTACAGCCATAACCGTTCCGTCAGATTTAACTGCAACGGTATGCCGTCTTCCCCAGCTATAGTTACTTTAGGTGAATAGATTTTCATGTTAACCCCCTTTGTAAACAATTACTAATCAACTTATCTAATGGAGAAGAAATTAGAACTTCCTGTCTAACTCCTTGATATGGGTATTCCCCTGATTTCATATAACGTTCTTGCATTTCACGACGTCCCATCGACTTAAGGCAACTTGCTGCCGGCCGCGATGCGGTTAGTCGGTGCGGATGTGTCCCGACAATCATTTCCTCTCCCCTACTTCCGGGACCGAGGGCCATCAGGCTTGATCCGTGAATGTGGTGTTATCTGATGGAATGCCCCACTTCTTCGAATTAGAGACAAAACGTCGACCCTCGTTATATTTTCAGAGATATTTATTAATCGAATCAACAATCGTTTTCTTTTTACGGAATGACAAATCTTAATCAGCGAGAGCACGTTTTATGTTTGCCTTTGCTTCATCAATTAAACGCATATCATTATGATCAATTGCCTGTAGTATGATCAAAGTGGGGATATATATGGCTATCAATCGAGCTAATATCTTCGTTTCTTCATCAACTTCCCCATATACTTTGAAAAAGTTTGAACGCGCATCCGGTGGTAAAAAGCTATACACAACATTCAGGTCACAAGCAGGATGACCTATGTTGATATCTCCCCAGTCGATAATTCCTGAAATGATTCCACTCTCATTTACCAACATATTTTTGAAATGAAGGTCGCCATGAAGGAATGTATACTTTTGCTTCACTTTTTTAGTTTTAAGCTGTTCGATATAATTCGATAAAGCACGATACTCCTCATCACATAGATGTAGTGCAATATCGGAAAGGAATTTATGCATCTTTTCTTTGCGCATCGCAAGATCAGTCAGATTTCTATGATCATGTTGAACTCCATTTTCCTGGGCAATTTGCACGGGGAATGCATGTAAGCTTTTTAGAAATACCGCAAGCGTATTTGCTGAAAGCGCACGCTGCTTGTCAGTTAATCCGATTGGAAATTCTCCGGATAAATAGGAGTAGCCTAAGAAGGGTGCTGGATAACCATAATCCCCTACCCCAAAAAGTAACGGGATCGAATAGGCAATGGAACAATAGTCTTTAAGCTTAGGCAATATCTTTCCTTCCATCCTTAAAGAATGAATTGCAACTTCTCTTCTTGGAAATCGAAATACATATTCGGTCCCGACAAGATACACCGTGTTATCCCAGCCGTATCCCAGTTTTCGCACGCTCTTTGAAGCTAATTGTGGGAATTGAGTGCTTATTAATTTATGCGCTAATTCTTCTGATACTTCCCATTCTGCATCCCATTGATTCGAACTGCCCATATTCCTCAATCCACTCCTCCCTGGTAAAATAGAATTCCACCTTCCTGACCTTGAACTATGTTCCCTATCATACCATCGATACATTTGCTATTTTCCTGCCCGATATTTGTTTTCATAATCATCAACATTAATATAGTTCATCATGCAACAGGAGATTGGGAATGTGGCTCTTTCAATTGTTTTGAGGCATTATTTCAGATAACGTTCCTGTATTCACGACTCAGCGTGTGCTGAGTGTCCGGCGAATGCCGGACCCAGGACGAAAGTCCGTAGCGTGAATATTATGTTATCTGATGCTACGATGTATAGGCATACATAAACTTATGCACTTTCCATGATCTTCCCACTTGAAAGTATGTTCTCTCTTTAATAAAACAGTTATATCTTGTCTACCCTTACAATTAGGATTAGTTATCAGAGTATTTATTGGAGTTTGATATTCGCTTCTCATTGAAAATATCTGTCCCGTAGTTCCTTGTCTTGATGGATTAGCATATATTTTATTGTCAGAAATCATACAAAAAAAGGCCACATCATAATCGCGTTCTAAACAAACCTCTAAGCATTCTATATCTTGATAAGAATCTATTCTTGCAAAGTCATCAGCTCCCTGATCCTTTCTCTTAAATTTCAATTCTATCGCACCTCTTGCCAATACTTTAGCTCCATCATAAAAACCAAAAGTAATATCAATATATTTTTTGCGTCCACGTATATTCTCTTCTCTAGTTTCTAGGTCTACAAGAAATGTTTCTGTACGTGAAAAACAATATAGGTCTCCAAGACTTTTAATCACGTTAGCCAAGTAATGTTGAAAAGGTGCTTCTGTAGCAACATGAATTCGCCCTCCTATGAATTGAGCCATAAATATCTCCCATGCTTCCTGAATGAGAGTATCTAGTTTTTCTATTGGGTTTAGTTCTTTCATAATTTCCCTCCAGTAGTTTCAGATAACATTTCTGTATTCATGAACCCCAAAGGGGTTGTCTGCCGAATTGCCTCCTCGAAATCCATCTAGCAGACCAAGGCTCCATCGGAGCCAAAGAATGAATATTATGTTATACGAAGCACTTCGCTTCATTGAACTGCATTCAAAATCTCAATGACTAAAATAGCTTCTTCTTTATAACCTTCAAGATCGTTTAGTTTAATCCATTCAGGTTCATGATCTCTAAATTGATAGAATCTAATTACCACATCTTCTCCTTCGATTGTAGAACTTAAAATTAAAATAAAGTCTTTTTCAGGGTAGTTCAACTTTATATTCTCTTTCCAATTCGAAATGAGTTTTATTCCAGTCCTTAAATCCTCTATATGGTAATGATTAATTGAAGCTTCTAAATCTGTTCGATCTTGATAAATGGTTTCTTTAATAGAATCTGTCTCTCTTAAACTTGAAGCATCAACTAAAATGCAATTGTCCCATTCATGAAAAGTAGGGTTAAATAAATTCGAACTGATCGATTCCTTTGATTTAGCAAGCTCATTCAATAAATTTCTCATCGCCTTATTTGTTTTCATGTTTTTCCTGCTTTCGAAGTGTTTCGTATAACATTTAATGTATGTACTTCGTAAATAACACATATTCAGCTCAGTTTCTGAACTACTTTCATAATAAACCATATTGTTCCATTTGCGAAGGTACCACAACAAACAAAAGAGCAGCCTTTACACCTGGCTGCTCTCTCCTTACATAATCTAATTACTATTAAATAAAACCCTTTACTTCATACCACTACTCCATACCTCTCTCTCACTCATCGCCTTATGCTGCGCAATTAAGCAGAGTTCTGCGGCCTTAAACGCATGTTCCTGTGTCATCGCATTCTCTGTTCGATCGAGACAATCCCGGATCAGTTCACCGAAAAACGGATAACCGACCTGCCCTTTGACACTATAACGATATTCCCCTTCATGATTAACCAGGTACACCTGATCGCCTTCACGCTCTCTCGCCACGTCGATATACTTACGCAGCTCAATGTATCCGTCCGTTCCCAAAATAACCGTTCGCCCATCGCCCCATGTGCCCAGGCCATCCGGTGTAAACCAGTCTACCCGGAAGTAACCGGAAGCACCATTGTTACCGATTAGTGATGCTTCGCCAAAGTCCTCCAGTTCAGGGAATTGTGGATGATTGAAGTTATGCACCCTGCTGAAGCCTACCTCTGCATCCGTACAAGAAGCAAAGGTCAGAAACTGCTCGATCTGATGACTTCCAATATCACAGAGGATGCCGCCATACTTTTCATGCTGGAAGAACCATTCAGGCCGACCACCCGCGTTCAATCGGTGTGGCCCCGTCCCCATAACCTGTACAACCTTGCCGATGGCTCCCTGTTCGATCAGTTGTCCGGCATAGATTGCACTTTCCACGTGCAGACGTTCACTGTAATAGACCATATATTTCTTCCCAGTGCGTTTAACCTCTTCACGCGCAAGGGACAGTTGCTCCAGTGTAGTAAAAGGGGCTTTGTCTGTAAAATAATCTTTACCTGCGGCCATCACTCTCATGCCAAGTGGCGCACGCTCCGACGTAATGGCTGCTCCCGCCACCAAAAGCACTTCATCGTCCGCAAGGACATCCGCTTCAGATTCGGCGATCTGTGCCTGCGGGAACTGTTTCCGAAAAGCCTCGACTTTAGCTGGGTCAGGATCATATACCCATTTGAGCGTTGCCCCAGCTTCCACCAGCCCGCCAACCATACCATAGATATGTCCATGGTCCAACGCCACAGCAGCAATGGTAAACTCACCTGGACCACATACGACCTCTTTTTCAGACTCTTTGGAGCATAGAACATTCCGTCTTTTGCCATGTCTTCTTCATCCTTCCCCTATGGGCATTTGAATATTGAAAATCACTCTCTGGATTCTGCGTGCATTTCACAAATTAACATTACTTAAATGTCTGTGACAGATCAGCAGGCTGATTACCGCTCCCTGCCTTGTCTTTCTTTGAATTTGAACTGGCAATCCGCTCTTGCAAATGCTCATAGAACAAATTCTCATCGATCGGCAGATCCACCCAGTTATCGGTCCAGGTCGACAGCAGCATCGCATTGGATAAAGTTAAACCATGGATGCCCTCTTCTCCGGGAGCGATGAGCGGGGTTCCGTTTCGAATTGCATCGATCCAGTTACGAATCAGTCCAGGATGTCCGGTTTCTACACCATTTATCGGCACCTCGCATTTCCAGCATTCCGGCTGTCCAAATCCTCCGGTAAATCTCTGATTGAATTCAGGCTCGGGTTCACGAAGACGCCAGAAGGTCAACTGACCATCTTCAATGACAATTTTACCGCGATCCCCATTAACCTCGAATCGGTTGGTGCCCGGTGCTTCACCCGTCGTGGTCACGAATACACCTGTTGCTCCATTTTCATACTCGACATATGCCGTTACATCATCTTCCACTTCAATGTTCCGGTATTTGCCGAATGAACAGAAGGCACGCATACGAACCGGCATCATACCGATGGTCCATTGCCACAGATCCAGTTGGTGAGGGTCCTGATTGATCAGGACACCGCCCCCTTCACCAGCCCAGGTTGCACGCCAGCCACCCGAATCATAATAACTTTGGGACCGATACCAATTCGTAATAATCCAGTTGGTGCGCCGTACCTCACCCAGTTCCCCCGAGGCAATCAGATCCCTTAGCTTGATATATAAAGGATTGGTTCGCTGGTTGTACATCATGGAAAACACTTTGCCGCTGGCAGCAGCCGCTTCATTCATCTTGCGTACCTGTTTGGTGTATACTCCGGCAGGCTTCTCAATCATGACATGCAAGCCATACTGAAAAGCCTGAATGGCCTTTTCGGGATGGTCATAATGCGGGGTTGCTATAATGACCGCATCAATCGTCCCCGATGACATCATCTGCTCCGCATCCTGCCAATAGGTGACTGAGGCCGGAAGGTTGCTGGATACCCAGCTCTCCATTTCTTGTCTCACATCACAAACAGCAACCAGTTCTGCACCCGGTACTTCTCCTGCCACCAACGTTCTGGCATGCGCTGCACCCATATTTCCGATTCCAATGACCGCTACTCGAACCAAACTCATACCTGTACCTCCTCGTCCACACGACGTTCAATTTCGGCAAAAACATCTGCAAAGTGCTGTAACATCGCCTTCGATTCCAAGACTCCGCTAAAATCCTCAATGCCATAATACCCGTCATATCCAACGGATTTCAGGTCACGGAATACCTGCACCCAGTTCACCACCCCTTCGGTCAACGGGGTCCACTGGCAATGCCAGGCTGAAGCTATCGAAATTTCTGTATTCTGTTCATTTACACTGGAATTTGAATTCATGTTCGATGCATCCTTGAACCAGCCCGCATTCTTCACATGTACATGCGCCAGATAAGGTCCCAGCAATTCCAGCCCCATACGATGGTTCTCATACCCTTCATGCACCATATTGCCTGGATCGTACAAAACGCCTACATGCTGTGAGTCCAGCGATTGCACAAGCCGATAAGCCAGTGATGCAGTGGGTGCAATCGTTTGATGATGAGTTTCCACTACAGCCTTTACCTTATACTGTTGAGCCATTTCTTGAACCTCATTCAGATAATGCACAGCTTGTTTGTATAATTCAGGATAGCTGGTTTTGCGATCATAACCGGGAACCCCAACACGCATTGTGGATGCTCCCAAGGCTTGAGCGGATTGAAACGCCTGCTCTGTAGCAAGCAGATCCCCACAGCTTAGATACGGCACCAATGCAATCGATTGTCTGCCATGCTTTTTTGCCGCTTCACGGAATACAGGTACCTGTTCCTCCCACTGGTCCGGATCGATCGAGCAACGATTATGTCTCCAATAGGAAGGTTCTTCGGACAAAGCATCTGCCGGTATTCCGCGATATCTCCATTCGATTCCTTCGATGCCAGCTGCGGCTGCAGCTGAAGCCAATTCATCTGCCGTCAAGTCCGGTGTCGCTACAGTGAATACAGACAATTTCATCAACATTCATCTCCTTATGTAAACGTATTCAATTCAAGGTTGTAAACGCATTGTATCATTCATACGAAGGCCTCCATAGGGGTCAACGCGAAGAGATGAATGACAGATAAACAGCAGACCATATTCCCCATTCAGAGATAACATGCAGATATCCTTTTGAACACAAACATAACAAAAAGCACCCCGAATAACAGAAGATCCTTCTGATTCGAGATGCCTTGTTTTAACTTCTATTTTTTATCAAAAAAAACATGTTCCGCCTGCAATTTCCCCAACTCTGTTGTCAGGATACCAAAAGAATACTGGGGCTGGCGCCGCCGATCCGTAGGAGAACCTGGATTAAAGATCAAGACATCATTGACCGTATGCATCACCGGAATATGTGAGTGTCCAAAAATCACGGCATCCACTTGCTGCCCTGCAAAGGTATGAATTGCATTCTGCTCGGTAGACTTTGCTCCCAGATGTCCATGTACCAGACCAAGACGCAAACCGTCCGCCTCAACGATGCGGGAGAACCCGAGTTTTTGACCTATTTCAGGCGGGTCCGTATTGCCTGCAACACCTTCAACGGGTGCATAAGTACTGAGCAGCTTGTATACATCCCAGTCCGACCAGTCACCCGCATGGAGAATCAGATCGGCATTTGCCAGCGCCTCAAGCAGGGGTTCGGGTAACGTACGTGCTCTTCGAGGTAAATGAGTGTCCGAGATGACAATAATGTTCATAGTACAGCACACCTTCCCTTTCCCTTACATTACGCTTTATTCAACATGTGTTGGAAGAACTTCCATCTGGGAACAGGAACGCTCCATATCTTCAAGGGTAATGGATGCGAAGAATTGTTCCACTTTAGCTTCGGCAACCTGGTACAGATTGGTCAGAAGACTATCAATACGAAGACCGACATCACAATTTGGATTGCAGTTACCGTGAATCGGAAACAATGGGCCTTCGTCCTTGGCAGCCTGATAGATCATGGCTAATGTGATTTCGCTTGAAGGCTTGGCGAGATAGAACCCTCTTGTTCCAGGTGAGGAGTCTACCAGTCCTGCCTTTTGAGCCCGCCCAGAATACGTCTGACCACAACAGGGTTGGTATTCACGCTACCTGCAATCAGTGCCGAAGTGATTCGTTCAGGCGCGCTGAAAGACAACAACAACAAACAATGCACACTGACCGAAAAATGAGTACTCATGATTAACCACCTTTTAGTTGAGCATTAAAATGCTGATTTTATATCATCCCGGATGTGCAGGTTTATTCGGAGAACAGGTCCTGTTCAGGGCGTGCCCTGATTTTTAATTGCCGAACGCTGTATTCCAGTTGTTTCACAATATCATCCAGTTGTTTGCGATCAATCTTCGTTGGATCTTCCACTGGCTTCGCCGATGACTTCAGATCCCAAATCGTTAACTGCTGCTCTTGCCACTTGTCCATCAGATCCGCTATATTGGCATAGAAACGTTCGTAATCTTTAATAACCAAATCAAGATAGGCATCCACCTCATCCGGATCATAACCACGAAGTTTATAATTGAATTGTTTTTCATGAATCGATAAAGCGTCGAGCTGCACGCCCAATTGTTTGAACAATTGTCTTTGTTTGTCCAATCTTCGTTTCATATGCTCATCCATACTGACAACCCTCCATTATCAAACGCGCCGCGGTATGCATCAAGTAGACCTTCGATACCGCCGCATTTTCTCTCTCTATTTTTTATAACACATTATCCGCCAGATATAAAATCCAACGCCCCTCTTTGCACACAAAACTGATTGCTTCTTATGAAATTCGGGTAAGGACTGACTACAACCCCATTGCGGGAAAGGAGCATGTCCTTATGAGTACATTAACCAAAGATCAACTTCAACAGCTGAAAAACGCCCTTTTGGAACAACGTGAAAACCTACAGCGCCATTTTGAATCCAGCATGGAAGACGGCGCTCCAGCCGAATCCCTGAAAGATTCAACAGGCGAGCTGTCATCATACGATAATCACCCGGCGGATGCCGGTACGGAGACGTTTGAGCGAAGCCGTGACTTGGCGATAGATGATACGTTAACCGACGAGTTCAATCAGGTTAATGAAGCCTTGGAGCGAATTGAACAAGGAACGTATGGCTCATGTGTGACCTGTGGTAAGGATATTCCCTTTGAACGACTTGAAGCGATCCCTTACACAGCCTACTGTATCGATGATACGCCTAACCGCGAGTTAAGCAACGAACGGCCTGTTGAAGAGGAAGTTATGACGATGCCGCCGAGTGGTGCTGGAGAAGTAAGACAGCGCAATGCTGGCAAGTTCGATAACGCTGACGCCTGGGAAGCCGTCGAGGAATATGGCACATCGAACTCTCCTGCAACAGCAGCCAAGCGTGACGTAAAAGACTATGATGAAAACATGTAGTTTATGAACGAATTAAAGTCGTTTACG
Organism: Paenibacillus sp. 1A_MP2; assembly: GCF_052244825.1. Classification (NCBI taxonomy): domain Bacteria; kingdom Bacillati; phylum Bacillota; class Bacilli; order Caryophanales; family Paenibacillaceae; genus Paenibacillus; species Paenibacillus sp. 1A_MP2. Next base: position 4,618,681 of record NZ_JBQQCS010000001.1, read on the forward strand.
CAAAAATAGATACATGTGTTCCATCATGCCAAATTGCGCATGAAAAAGCCGCCAATGGCGGCTTTTTCTTGGTCCAGCATATCATCTTTATACAGTTATAACGTCAATATGGCGATGAAATATGCTCCGATTACTCTTCCGACTGACCACCAGACGAGGATTCATCCCGCTTTTTAGCAGGTCTTATCGTTTTGGCAGCAGACTTGCCCTTATCGGATGAAACCTTCTTTTTCAATTTCCCATCGGTTTCCGAAGCTGGCTTATTCACCGTATCTTTCGATAAGGAACTGAATAAATGAAAGACCTCCTGGTCCGTATTGTGCCTGTCTTTCGTTAAATAGGGTTCACACATCTTCGTAATATCGTTGTACAGCTGCTCTACTTCTTCCCGGCTAGCATACAACGTCATATCCGAGATGAACATGCGGTCCCCGTTTTCCGCCTGATTCATAAATCGCCGACGGCTCTGCTCATACATTTCATTTAACAATTTGAAGGTTTCGGAGCGAAATACCTCCTTCAAAGGTGAATTCTCTTCATCTTCGTTACGAAGCTGGATTTCTCCCTTGAAGGGATCGTAATATTTGGCGATAATTCCATTAATTTCACGAGTGGATACGATGGTGAGCAGACCGATTTTCTCCAGTTTTTTCACATGATAATGTACCTTGGCTGGTACTTCGCCCATCTGGTCTGCGATTTCTTTAACCGTAGAGGGTCTGCCCTGTCTATTAAACATATTCATGATCTGTATCCGATACGGATCGGAGTAGACCTTAATTTCTTCAATTGTTGAAAGTACTTTGCGCTGCATACCTGTATCCTCATTTCCGGGGTACCTGTTGCCCATCATGTGTATATTATACCGTCCGAACAGGGTTTCGGTCAAAACAGGCTGAAGATCGCAAGATTCAGGAAGCCATATTATAGAACGGTGCGAAAAGTCTTGCTCAAAAGCACTAAAGCCGCTGACATGGCAAGCAAAACTCCAAAGACCATAAATAGAATCGGCAATGCCACCCAATCTGCAAGTGCTCCTGAAATCAGACTCCCAATTGGAGACACACTCATGACGAGCATACTTTGAAGGGCATACACTCTGCCAAGCATCTCGGAAGGCGTAACTTCCATGAGATAGGACGCAAGGGGTGTCGTGGCGAGCGGAATTCCCATGCCCATCATCAGACAAAAGACAGCAGCAACAGGCAGCTTGTAGGACGTCATGTAAGCCGGCAGTGCAGTCATCGCATAACTGAGCCCCAACATGACAATCCCGACAATGACCAGCACATGTTTACGGTAATTCGATCCTCGGTGAGACAGCCATAATCCGCTGACTACCATGCCTCCCACAATCAGCCCACTGAGCAGACTTAATCCTCCCGCTCCGGCGTGCAACGTTTCAATGACATATGGCGTGCGAAGAACATTGAATGGCATCAGACAGAAGTTAACAAAGGCAAACAGAATCGAGACGATCAGCAATAACACATGTTTACGCATAAAATGAAAGGCTTCCGTCATTTCAGAGAATATGCTTTTTCGTGCTGGAGGAGAATCAGAAGAATCGAATAATTTATTTTCATTGTTAGATGATGTTGAAACTTTCGGGTAACCCACACGGCTCATCAGAAGTGCACTCAAGGCAAACAAAACAGCATCGATCAAAATCGTCCACGTGATCCCTGCCGTTGCAATTAACGTACCCGCCACTGCAAGTCCTGCAAGTTCAGCAACCCGGGTTGCAGATGAGGCCATGGCATTACCGGACAGCAGCATTGATTTGGGAAGCAATCGCGGTACGCTGGATACTTCGGCTGGTGACGCGAAACACTCCAGAAGGGAATTCAGAATGGTGATGACGAACAGATGCCAGACTTGAAGCTCACCCAGACCGAACAGAAGGGCTGTAATGCCAACAAATAATCCTCGACCCGTATTCGTCAGTACAATCACCTTTTTGGGCGACATGCGATCCACCAGCGCGCCGACAAACAGCCCCAGAAAGATACTCGGCAAAAAATTGACAGCCAGCAGTGTTCCCATCAGCAGCTTTGAACCCGTGAGAATGTACACCATCCAGCTATAGGCAATGGAATCAATTGAATCGCCGAATCTGGAAACAATCTTGCTCAGCATAAATTGCATATAAGGCCTGATCCGAATTAATTCCCCGATCCCCTGCTTTTGTGCCACTGTACCTTCACTCATGATTACTCCGCCCTTCAACGTGAAAATAATTTTAATGTTAATTTTATTTTAACGGATGATATGCGAAAATCAACCCTTTCGTGAAAATATTTTTAACGATGGGTTTAAGCCTTCTTTTTTTACGGTTACTTAACCATCTCCACAAAACACAAAAAAACAGACCCCAGGGTCTGTTCACTTTGTACTCAAATTTGCAACTTTGATCCATATACTAGTCCTCAGTCTTCAATTGGAATCCAATACCCTCTTCTTCCGCCTCGAACATCAGCTGATATACCTTCTCTGCCTCATTCCCCAGTCTTTCCTTGCTAATCTGGTAGTTTGTCCAGGTTAATTGAAGCGGCAGCTCGATCATGCCTGTAAGGCAGTCCCACAAGGCGTCGAGGTTCGCACCGTAAAAGTCTGGCAGTTCGAGCTTTTGCTTCAATAGCTCATGCAGCTCTGCCGTGCTGGAAAATTCCTCACCGTTCAGTATTACTCTCTTCATGTCTGTGTTGTCCTTCCTTATTTCAAGCGAGTAAAGGATGCATAGTGGTCTGTCGTTTTGTAGATCAAGCCATCATTGGAATACAGAATGCGGTCAGAATTACGAAAGCCGGAAGTGTAGTTGATATCCGCTTCACGCCAAGTTCGTCCACTTGCTGCCGGAAGCAAGCCTTCCCGGTTGCTGAACACGTCTCCACCGATACTTTTGCCCGGAGCAACCGTAGCAAGATTACCTTGGGACGATACCCAGCCCAGTGCCGTTGCCTGCGCCTTGGTAATGTAGTTGCATGGCAGTTTGCCGTTGGCGCTCAGATAGTTGGCCACACCAGTGAACGTGTTGATGATGGTACACGTTGCAGCCGAAGCCTTCTGCTGCCCAACCGGAGTGATCTGTGAACCCGTGAAGAAGACAATCGTTAACATAACTGCGAGCAGAGCTGTGGACAAAAACTTTTTCATAAATTCAGCCTCCCAATGATTTAAAATGGATGAACGTTGCCACTATGTAATTGATATGAGATGTGAAATCTATCAGGATGTGCGTTCTGCTAGATTATAGTGAACAAGCCATCTATTTACTATTTATATCACATCATTTTGGAGGAAATATCAAATTTAAAGTTTATTTTTGTAAATATACATAAATATGACATTAAGATACAGCAAAAAGACTCACATCCCGGAGGATGGAGTCTACTATTTCGATCATGTTTCTGCTTTAATCAATCAATTGCACCCGTTGACGAGTTCGTGCCGATTCCAGACACGCATCAATGACACGCATATTCTGAATGGTATTTTGCGGACTGAACGGCAACGCTTCTCCTTCAAGCACCGCGGCTGCAAAGGTTTCCACCTGCAAAACATAAGAGTTGGATACCGATACACGTTCCTCACGGCTTACAGAATCCGTATGCACGATAATCTGTGGTGGAATATCACTGTTCTCCCAGCCGAACACCTTAGGCAGTTCAATCCGTCCGTCGGTACCGAGAATCTCCATCTCGGCTCGCCCGGAGGCCCACATGCCGCAGTCAAAGGTTAACGCTACCGAATTCGGAAATTCCACCAGTCCCGACGCCATCATATCAACGCCATCATGCTCTTCCGAGAATAAAGCATGTACCGTTACGGCTTCCGGTTCCTGCCCCAGATACATGCGGGCTGCCGAGATTGGATATACGCCAAGATCAAATAATGATCCTCCGCCCATCTCCCGTTTGAACCTAACATTGTCTTTATCATCAGCGGTATTACAGGTGAAATTGCCATGGAGGGCTCTGACAGTACCAATCTCCCCGCTGGCTATAATCTCTTGCACACGTCTATGCTTGGGATGATATCGATACATGATCGCTTCTGCAAAAAGAACGCCGTGCTGTTGGCATACCTCAATCATTTCTGCTGCTTCATCCGCGTTGAGCGCAGCCGGCTTCTCACATAATACATGCTTTCCAGCCTGAGCAGCCTTGATGGTCCACTCCTTGTGCATGTGGTTCGGCAGAGGAATATATACGGCTTCAATATCCGGATCCGCAATGAGTTCTTCGTAGCTGCCATACGCTCTGGCAATGTCGAGTTCATTCGCAAGAGCTTCGGCCTTTTCCTTACTGCGGCTGGCGATCGCCAGCACCTCACCACGTTCGGATTGCTGGATCGCCGGAATGACTGCATTTTTCGCGATTGTGGATGTACCGAGTACACCCCATTGTAGGTGTCTGTCCATGCTTATCTTCCTTTCACTCCGTAATTGTCCTCTTCTGCCTTGTGTAACATGCCGAGACAACGATCAAGATCGGTTTTGACCTGTTTTTTATATAATTCAGCTTTCTCCGCACCATCATCCGTGAAGTGATATAAAACGATTTCCTGAAAATCGACTTTGGGATCACTACCTTTCAGCTTCTTCGTACGATAAAAGACACCCTGTTGAACCAATTCATGCAGCGCCCGGTAAATCTCGCTCTGGGGTGGTACATAACCGTAGGCTTTGAATTCCTGCTTCATGGCCTCCAGCATTTCATAGCCGTATCCCCTGTGCTGCTCAACCATCGTAATCAGATACAGCTTAATAAATGCCCGCTGCGCAATCATAAAAGCCACGTTCATTCCCCTCCTGTCAGCTCTATATATCTAGTATTATAAAACTTATGTTCCCCTTCTGCCATCTTTATCCGTCTTTCTTCCTTTAATCCTTGGGCTTAGGGGAGCAAGAAAGAGAATGAATGGATGTGCAGGAACGTAAGATAGAGCAGGATATTGGGTTTACTGTTATGAATTTTTCATGTAGTGAAATTTTAAAATTTATTTCGAAAGTTAACCTCTTGATCAAGGCTTCACTTTTTTCAGATTGTTGCCTTCGTTTTTGTTGACCTTCAACTCTCTTTTTTTTGCAAATGGACGAGCATCTAGAACTTTTAGAGCACTTCGAGAATTTTAGAGAAGTTGAGAACTTTTAGAGATTAGAAACTTAAAGAAATTAGAGAACTTAGAGAGCCTGAGAATTACGAGAAATTAGAGAGAGCATAGAAACTTAAAGAACTTAAAGAACTTTAAGAACTTTAAGAACTTCGCTAGGCTCGCAAGATCATATGTTGTAAGTATTGACCTTTTCGTACGCATCGCTGTAAGCTGTGAACTGTTCTGAATTTTTCATATAATGATGTATTCACCTGTTAATCAGGTCTGGACTTCGGTACGCTTCCCACAATCCACTTGCCCCAGCTTACGCGGGAGATAAGCCATGTGAGTACACAGGATAATGTAAGTGCCAGCAACCAGGTGATGATCATGCGCACTACGGGGTTTAAACCCAGTGCCACATAAAACTGTTCATCCGGAATGTAGCTGAAGCGCAACAACAGCATGTGCATCAGGTAGCCCCCGTACGAAACCCCGCCAATCCACGCCAGCAATCGTGTTACTCGGTTATTGTGTAGCTTGCCAGCCAGCTGGTACATCACCATGATAGATGCAATGAGGAATAAGATCATATCCGGCCGAATTAGACTGACGGTATAGAACGTGATCTGTATACCTTCCGGCTTCTGGAACTCCTGCATTAACATATATATAAACCGAAGTCCAAGTACAATAAACACAGCCCAATATACCCAGCGTAAATGCTGAATCCACTCATTCCAGCGTTGGACCGATAGCCCGGCTGCCGCACCAAGCACAAAATAAAAAAAGAAATACAGGAAATTACGGTCGGCATAGGTTGTAAACGCATCGGTCAGCACCGGGATATTCAGCCCTTCCATGAACTTGGCGATATTTCTCAATTGATCCGCGAGCACAAGGTACACCACACCGGAGACTAGAAGAGCTATGGTGCGCCCCTTTGCCTCATATCGATTATAGACATAACGGATTGCTCGCAAAAACAGGGGAAACAACAAATAAAACTGAATCAGCATAATAATGTACCAAAAATGCGAGGACGTTTTGCCCGTAATTAATTTTAAGCCAAGGTCAGGGATATCCTGCCAACCAAAGCCGTTCCAGCCGCGAGGCGCGAGTGTGAAGTAGATCAGTGACCAGATGATATAAGGAACGATTACATCGGTTAATCGCTTCTGCATGAACCGTCCATAGTGCAGCTTGTCTCCTGTGTTATAGAAGAGCACCATGCCTGTAATAAAAATAAACAGGGGTACCGCAAATTTGGACAGCATCAGCAGCAATGCGAGCAATACGCCGTCTTCCAGTCCCGCTTCCGGGACCAGGGAATAATGAGCAATGGAGTGCTGAAGGACGACTGCTGCAAAAGCAATTCCCCTAAGACTCTCAATTTCTGCAATTCGTTCTTTACGAGGCATAAACAGACAGCCCCCTTTCTTGGTTTTGCTATGAAAAAAACGTACAATAAAACCATATATTATGAACGGGGTGATTCACATCTCAGACACAGACCAAGACATAACCACCATTGACTCCAAATATGTACAGCAGCATATGGCTAACGAACGAACCTTTCTGGCCTGGGTGCGAACCGGTATTGCCATGGTCGGGGTCGGCTTTCTTGCAGCCGGATTTGGCTTCAATTCAACAGCATATGATCGGATAGCCCATATCGCAGCAATCATCATCGGTATTACTTCCCTGGTCAGCGGTATTTTGATTATCCTGTGCTCCGCCTCCGCTTACCACCGAAAACGCAATCAGATCAATTCACAGACGTTCCAGGCATCCACCGGATTGATCCGGTTCCTAACACTGATGTTGCTGGTGATTGGGCTGGCCCTGGCTGTATTACTGTATGTATTGTTATTCCCTGCCTGGCAGGATTAACACCTGCCCACTTGCTAATTCAGGCATGTACACAGGTACAAAAGCCGGCTTCCTCTAAGGAAACCGGCTGATGACCATTTGATGATTCACATATGTCATTCCAGTGAAAGAATCCTGTCTTTGTTCGTTACGAATTATAGAAAAGTATTGTTGCCAAATCGAGCGGCCTTATTCTGGGCTTCCAGTCTGCGCTCTTCCATATCCAGATCCGGACGCTCAACAGGCACATCTTCTCGATGAACATCAATACTGTTCCGGTTCACATAGCTGTTATTGCTAAACACCTCATAAACATCCGTGTCCCGATCCGTAGAGTCCACGAGCAACAGAATTTTGCCACTTTGCACGTATTCCTCATACTGTCTGGCATCCTCCTCCGGAATGCCGAGACCGACGAGTCCACCTACCAGTCCGCCAGCTCCAGCACCTACAGCGGCACCGGTAAATGCTGCGGCAATTGGGCCTGCAGCCAGAATGGGACCTATGCCCGGAATCGCCAATGCTCCAATGCCTGCAAGTAATCCGGCTACTCCACCGAGCACCCCACCTGTTGCCGCGCCTGCCGCTACACCTTCGGGTGCTTTTGTACCCGTCTCTTCACGAATTGCCTTCAATTCATCCCGATCCTGCGTGACTACCGAAATTTCGTCTGAAGCGAATCCTTGCGCTTTCAGTCCCTCGATTGCCGATGATGCCTCACGTTCTGTATTAAACACACCTACGATTTTCTTCTGCATAGTGAATTCCTCCTCATCGAATTGAGTGGTTCGCTATGTTATTACCCGCCTTGTTTTCTTTCAAACGTTTCCATCGCAATATTATATCTTGGAAGGACCTAGATGGCTGACGACCAATGATATTCAACGGGACACCACGCCGGGAACTACAGGCGGTATGAAACGATGTTGAACACAAGCATGTCATGTAACCGTGATATGCCAATCCTGATCTGGTGTCGGCTCCTATGCCAAGCAATCAGGTGGGAGGAACCAAGTGCCAAGTAAGATTAGCATCTTTTTTTCCAGAGCAATCGGGCAGGCGGACAAAGTGGGATTAGCATACATTTTCTAAAGAACACAGGACGTCTTATTTGGACCTTATCAAACGTAAGGAACGCCAGGCACGTTATTCCCCTAAAACGCCCTAAAAAACGCCACAAACGGTCCCAAAATCCGATATAACATGTCTCAAGTTCGCTACACTTCTGCAGGTGCTTCAAGCCCCTGTATAACACGTCTCAGGTTCGTTAGCGCTCCACTGCCTCATCAACCAGCGGCACCCTCACCTGTTCAGGACGTGTTCACTCCCAACTTCCAAACAAGGTTGGAAGACCCGTTTTCTTGCTAAACTCGCGGTTTAGCCCGGTTAGTCGCTATTGCTTCGAGCGGATCATCCGGCCAATAATGCTTGGGATAACGGCCTTTCAAGTCTTTCTTCACCTCAAAATAAGTCTCTCGCCAAAAATTGGCTAGATCCCGTGTGACCTGTACAGGCCGCTGCGCCGGGGATAGCAAATGTATGGTCAGTGGTACTCGACCACCGCCAATACGCGGGGTCTCCTGCTGACCAAACATCTCCTGCAGTCTCACCGCGAGCGCAGGATCTTCAGGACGGCTGTAATCCACAGGAATGCGCGAACCGCTAGGCACCTGAATATGTGTAGGAGCTTCGCGATCCAATTGCTGTCGCTGTTCCCAGCTCAGTCCGCCGAGCAGCACATCCTGCATCGACAGTCGCTTGAGATCCACAACGGATCGCATACCTGTCAGAAAAGGGCTGAGATGCTCTGCCAGTTCTTCGGTCAGATGATCTTCGATAAGATCAGGCCATTCCGGCAAATGATGATGCAAAAAGCGCATCCGGTCCGCTAACTGCCGAGATGATTTTGTCCAGGGCAGACAATCCAGCCCTTCAATGCGTATTCCCGAGAGCAGTGCTTCCAGTACCTGATCTTCGGGTGGTTGTGCAATGCTGCTTTCTTTCAACGTAATGGCTCCAATTCGCAGCCTTCTGTGTGCACGCACACTGCGAGTGTTTCGGTCCCAGGCTACCTGTACCTCTTCATGAAGCAGATGTGGACCAAGCTCCAGCAGTCTCTTCTCCTGCACTGGCGCAGCCAGCAGGATGCGCGCATCTGCGCCCTGGTCGTCGGCCTCGGCTGCGACCAGATAAGCTGAACGGCTCAGCGATTCTGTCGCTGCAAGCCGCACTCCGCGGCCGCTGCTCAGCAGATAGCGGCCGTCCTCCCGGCGTTGCCCGATCCGGTCCGGGTAAGCGAAGGACAGCAGCCATCCGCAGCTGTCTTCATCCGGCCGTACCGGATCGGCCGCCGGGCCGAGAGCCGAGCGCAGCTGGCGGCTCTCCTGGAGCATGCGCCGCACGGCAGCGACGTCTGCGACAGACGCTGCCGCTTGCGGTATACCGCTGCTGTTCGCAGTCAGCAGCGCTTCCACGCGCGGGCGCAGATCGGTGCCCGCGCCTGCACTGCCACGGAGGCCGGCAGGCTCCTGCAGCAGTGCCGCCAGCATGCTGGCGTAGCTGGCCAGCCCAAGCTCCGCCGCGCGGAGCAGCATGCTGGCCAGTCGCGGATGCACGCCAAGCGTGTTCATCCGCCGCCCGAAGGGCGTGATGCGGCCTGCGTCGTCCAGGCCGCCCAGCTGGCGCAGCAGCGCCTGTGCCTGGCCGTAGGCGGCATCAGGCGGGGTGTCCAGCCACTGCAGCTCTGCAGGGGACTGGACGCCCCAGGCGGCAAGCTCCAGCGCCAGCGGCGCAAGGTCCGCGGAGGCAATCTCCGGCTTTGCTGCATCTGGCAGCACGCCATGGGCCTCTTCGCTCCATAGCCGGTAACACACGCCCGGTGCAATCCGCCCCGCGCGCCCCCGCCGCTGATCGGCTGACGCCTTGGACACCGGCAGGGTGACCAGGCGGCTCATGCCGGTCCGCGGCGAAAACGGACGCACGGCTCAGCCCTGCATCCACCACGACTTTGACTCCAGCCAAGGTAAGACTGGATTCGGCAATGGACGTGGACAACACAACCTTCCGCTTGCCCTCTTCTGCGGGTCGCACAGCTTCATCCTGACGTTCTGCAGGCATGCTGCCATATAAGGAATGAACCTGAACATGAGCAGGAAGCATGAGGTTTGCCAGCTCTCGCTCTGTGCGATGGATTTCTTTGGCACCCGGAAGGAAAACCAATACATCCCCTTCCTGTTCTGCTATTGCCTTAACGACGGTCTGAGCTGTAAATCTCTCGATCTGCTCGGATGCCGGTTTGGATACATATCGGGTTTCCACGGGAAACGTTCGTCCAGGACAGTCAATCCATCTGGTTCCCTCACCAAGCAGCGCACAGACTGGAGCTGGGTCCAGCGTAGCCGACATCACCAGCAGTTTCAGATCCGGACGCAGCATGGCCCTGGATTCAAGCGCAAGCGCCAAACCAAGGTCACCCTGCAGATGCCGCTCATGAAACTCATCAAAGATAATCATCGCCGTATCTTCCAGTCCCTGATCCTGTTGAAGCATCCGGGTTAGTACGCCCTCCGTCACCACCTCAATTCGAGTGGACTGACTTACACGAGTATCCATCCGCACTCGATATCCTACAGTCTGTCCCGCTTTTTCACCAAGTGAAGCTGCCATTCGTGCAGCAGCCGAGCGAGCGGCGAGTCTGCGGGGCTCCAGCATTATGATTTTCCGTCCGGCAATCCATGGCTCCTCCAACAGAGCCAGCGGTACTACGGTCGTTTTACCCGCACCCGGCTCCGCAATTAAAACACCTGTATCCTTCTCCTGAAATAACTGCCTCAGCTCAGGAATAATCTGCTCTATCGGTAAATCCGTCTTCATCTCATCTCTCCTAATTGATATACCACGTGTCTATTCGAATGTTAGCATTATAACAAAAAAGCCGTTCCAGAGGAACGACTTCATAGTTATTTCGATTTAACTCAACAGCGACTCAGCACCGTCAATGACAATTTCCGCACCTGTAATGTGTCGGGACTCCGCTGAAGCCAAGAAAGCGACCAGATCAGCAACATGCTCAGGTTGACCCGGCCCGTCAGCCAGCGGCTGTTGGCCTTCAGGGAACTCCATCGGAATGACAATTTGATGCAGCTCATCCGTTTTGATCGTACTTTGGTCAATATTCGTTGCAATCGCTCCAGGACAGATAACATTGACACGAATTTTGAACTTCGCCAGTTCCAGCGCAGCCATCTTCGCAAAAGCAACCTGTCCCGCCTTGGATGTACTGTACGCCGACATGCCGAAGCTGGAGAAGCGCTGATTGCCATTAATGGAGCTGGTGATAATGATACTTCCGCCACCGCGCTTCTTCATATGAGGCAGTGCATACTTGATCGTAAAAAAAGTTCCGTTCAGATTCGTCGTCATAATCTGCTGCCAATCCTCAACCTGTATCTCTTCAATCGGCGCAGATACGCCATTAATGCCTGCATTGGCAAAAACGATATCCAGACCGCCGAACAATTCAATGGTTTCCAGAACTGCCTTTTCCACCCGGGCCGGATCGGAGATATCTACATCGAATGCTCTAGCCGCACCTTCGCGCAGCTTATTAATTTCTGCTTCCGTCTCGGAGATCCGATCATTTACCAGATCGAGCAGCGCAACATATGCTCCCTCACTCGCCAGTTTGAGCGCTGCCGCTTTTCCGATCCCCGAACCAGCTCCAGTAATAATAGCGACCTTGCCTTCGAACCGAGACTTGCCGTTATGTTGTGTCATTATCCATTCCACTCCTTCTCGCTCAGTAATTATGTAAGAATGTACGTTCATGCAATATCTGTAAGTAGATTCTTCACAAGATTACCCAAAAAGAGTGTCTTTTAAATCAACAAGGACAAGTTTTTTCGCAGGTGATGCTCACTATTTTCAGCAGCTTGATCAGAGCTATCCCCTAATACTACCTCCGACCTCACCATTCCAGCTCAATGAAAGCGGCATCATCTTCAAGCCCACCCGTATGTCTGGCATCCAGCAGCACCTGAATGTGTTCATCGGGAATATAAGCCTGAATGGCATCCAGGTCATTCAGGCCATCCGTGTACAGCTGAAGGCGAGCCGCTTCATTCGCAGACAGTTTCGCCTCATAGATATGCGGTTTGCCACCCACCGGCCCTTCCAGGGTAGACCAACGCTCATTCGTACGGCAGTTCACCTGAAATGCTGCCGATTGCTCCTGACCGTTACGCCAGAGACGGATACGGGAGTCCCCCTGCCAGGCCAGCCACACCTTGCTTTTTCGATTGCCCGCAGAGAGCTCGATGCGTCCACACACATACATGGCCTGACTTCCCCTGCTTCGCTTCTCCATCAGCACTTCCCGCAGCAGTAACGGCGAGTTTTCCAAAGGCTGCAACTTCTCCAGCTGTTCGGATGCCGGACTTGTCAAGTCATGAAGCAGACGCTCCATAGCTTCCAAAGAAGGATGTTGAGTTGTATCCAGCCATTCCAGCAAGGCGTTTCCTAGAAAGCGTGCAGCAAAATCACCCAGGTAACTCATGCCTACTCCATCACATAATACGAAAGTACACACATTACCATTCATGCGAACAGCAGCAAAATCCTGTCCGGTGTCTCCCTGATTAACGGTCTCCGCCGCTCTTCCATAACCATACCTGCACTTGAATGTACCTTGATAACGGCTCAGCGGCTGTTCCCTGTCTGGACACTCACATAGCGAAAGTTCCCCTGATAGTGGTCGGCATGGCTCCCTTTATCTCCAGCAGACAATGTTGCCAAACGCATCGCTCTCATGATTCCCCTCCTATCTCACAGGCGTAGCAGCGGACATCTGAAACCCGATGGATACCAGTTCTGCACAAGTACCAGGAAGCATCATAAGGGCGCCGGGTGCAAGCAAATAGTCCGCCTCAACCAGCATTTCACGATAACTTTCCGGCAAAACTGAGGACATATTTCGCAGCTTCTCCCCATGTTCATCCTGAAGGGTTGTCTCCTGGGATATGCCCTTCCATCTTCTCGGCTCCGCAATAGAGCCTTCCAGCAGATGATCGGATATAAAAATATTCTCGACGAGTACATTGCCATCAGGCACACTCATGCCCATAATTCTTTTGGCAATCGGCTCCGGATCTTCGCCTGTGGCTACCCCATCGGTCATATGACATACTAACGGCGCAGGACAATCCTGCATATTCGGAATTTCAGCCTGCAGAATTTTCTCCGCCTGCAGGAAAGCCTTCGCTGAATCCGAGAATCTTTTCGGCGTCAAATCGGGCAAGGAGCCCACAGCAGCGATTTCGTCGATGCCCTTAATCCCGTTCAACAGATCGTATACATCGTCGCTGTATGCCAGAATGGCAATCCTGTAGCGAGGTGTCAATCGGTTCCCCTTCGTAGATCGAAATACCATTTGGCGAATTGCCAGAGATAAGGCATCATAGACGACATCAATCCGCCGACGATTGTCCAGAACCATGTTCATGGAGGCGCTAATATCAATTAAATAGATAATCAGTGCAGGTGTGCGCTGGGATGCTTGAATCGTGTAGTTCATCTGGGATGTGTCACCTCCGTCGTTCACGTTATTTTACAAGTTGGGCAATGTATAATCAGTATCGCTCAGGAACTTATTGATCGCATTCATTCGTGCTGCCACTTTACCGACACCTTTGAAATAGGTTGCATCCGTATTGTACAGATTTTTGAAATCACGCGCGTAGGATTCGGCGTTCTCAATTTTTCTTCCTTTTTGCGCATTATACGTTTTATTGTAATGGGCAATCAGAGTGACGACATTTTGGGCACGTTTTTTCTTAAGCGCAGCTTTCTCGGCCGCCTCCTGCTTGCGCTGAGCCTCGGCTGCTGCCTTGCGCTCGGCTTCCTGCTTAGCAATTTTGGCGTCATTCTCCTTTTCCAGACCAGATAGGCTTCATATTTTGCCTGTTTGTCGTACTTTTCCTGTTCTGCCTTCTTGGCGGCTTCAAGCTTCTGTTGTTTCTGGTTGGCAAGGTACGCCTCATATTTCGCCTGCTTGTCGTACTTGGCCTGAAGCGCCTTACGCTCTTCTTCCTTCTTCTTGGCCTCTGCCTGCTTTTTCTCCGCTTCAGCAAGCTTTCTCTTTTCCTCGGCATCAAGCTTCGCCGCATCTGCCGCTTTTTGCTTCTCTTTTCTTCCTGTTGCTTCAGAGCAGTCGCCCTCGCAGCTTCAGCCTCTTCCGCAGCCTTCATTTCTGCCTGTTTGGCAGCTGCCTCCTGCTCCTTCTGTTTAACCTCGGCCTGATCAGCCAGTATTTTAACAGTCGGCACAGTTCCAGCCAACAGAACAATCAACACAGCCGAAGAAATCATTAATTTTTTGGAACGGTAAAAAGGAACCTTGACTGGCTGTGCGGCCTCATCATTCGTGGGATTCAGCTTGGCGTTCAGCTCTTGAATCGCAGCCTCAACTTCCATCTGCATCGCACTGTTATTCGGAATAAAATGATGCAGTGAACGGTATACCTCCAACGCCGCAGCCGGTTTGCCTTCATCCTCCAATGCTCTCGCCTGAAGGAAGAGACGGTTTACAACCGCTTCCTGACCAGGTGGATGTTCGGCAGCGGACATGTTCAGATCCGTATTTCCCAGCTTATCCAATGAACCGCTTGCTGCTTCTGTGCCTTTGATCTGATCCGTCCCCACCGCATCCGTCTGTTCTGAAGCCTTGACTACAGATTCTTCAACTGATGCTGCGCTTGCCAGATGGATGTCCACAGCAGCCAACGCTACGAACCATTCGCCAAACGTAGGGCAGCTGCTGAGATCATGACTCTCCCAGGCACGAATAAACAGATCGGATACCTTGGAGCCCCAGCGCTTCTGAAGCGAATCTCTCATAGCATAATACCGTTCATTTACCGTCTGCATTTCGTGCTGGTCAAAATAACTTTCTCCCCATGCTTTTTCCACAATCGCTGCATCAGACCAGCTTAACATTTCGGCGATGATAACTGCTCCCGCGAAACGGTCGGCATACGCACTCCACAAGCCACTGTGCACTGTCCGATGGGCTGCATACCCCGGTGAACCGGCAAGCAAAGCATCCGGACGATCCATTCTGGAGCCATACATCTGCTCTACATCTACCAGTTCAACTGCTGAAATCCCTCGCAGGTTCTCCACTTCGGAAAAAAACGGAATCATCACATTGGGTGCGGACAAATCACAATGAGCCAGTCCACGCTGTTCCATGGCCGAACCGGTCCCGGCCAGTGCTCTTGCCAGCTTCAGACTTTCCTCCGCTGTCAGCTGTTTCTGATCGCTGATTACATCGAACCAGGTCAGACCATGCACCCACGGCATCAATACCGCATACAACAGATCGGGATGTTCTCCAATGAGCGCTCCGTTTCTTTCCGGAGTGAGCACATCACGCTTGCATACCTGCAAACCTGGCAGTTCACTATAAGACTCCATATGCTCAGACTGATACACCATAGCTGGGATACGAAATTTCGGAAAAAACACTTTTAGTGCTTTGGCCCCACTTATGGAACCGTTACGGGGTAACAATTGATAGACGATCCCCTGCCTTCCGGCTTGGGCGTAAGCCAGACCGGGCGCAGCCGGATGCTGCCCAATGGTATAGGCAATGTCGTTAATCACCACTTCATCCCCGGGATTTGGTTGAAAGACATGCTCATCCCTCTCTCTGTCATTCTGTCATAGTGCAACAAAAACCGGGTGTTGTGAAAACGCCCGGTTTTTGCTGTAGTTGTAAATCTTCAGCTTGCTTCCTGCTTATGATTCTGGGCGAATTCGGATACGGAACCTGCCCGAACTATGTATCGCAGATTAGCGAGCTTGGTCAGCCGTACGGAATTTGTTGGCAATAGCCGTCAGTTCCGCGCTGATACTATTCAACGTTTGAACGAAAGATTGCATTTGTTTGCTGGCTTCCTGGAATTCCTGGAAGAAGCGTTGTTTCGTCATACCTTCCCATTGTCCTTCCATGCTTGTGATGGATTGAGTCAATGTAGATACGATTTGCTGACTTTGCTCACCGCTTTGTTTAAATTGGTTGGAAACCTGATCAAGCTGTTCTGGGGTAACTAAAATGCGTCCTGCCATTTGTAAATTCCTCCTTGGTTTGTGCAATTAAATTCATTTGTTCAAATTGTACTATACAAGGATCGATCGGACAAAAGCCGAAGGACCTAATCCTATTTACCCCATTTTTGGCATTCTAAACTTCACTTAACATCCTGTTTATAAAAAATTCACTTTCTGCTGTCTTGCTTACTCAGCCTTGTAGCCCGTGGGTTCAAGAAACCACAGGTTCGGTTCCTCTTCTTCCACGAAAGGAGGGATCTGTGAATCTCCATGCCACAGGTTCAGGCTGCATGGCCTGGATCAGAGTCGCCGGTGAGCCGTCAGGCGGCGCAGCATCCTGGACACGGTATACTGCCGCTACCGCGGAAAACGGGTCGGATACAACAGCAGCAGCTGCCGAATGCGCAGGCATAATTTCTCCTGCACGCTCCGTCTGAAGAACATTCAACATATTGACCGCATTGCCATAGGCTGTGTTCACATGACTCAACACTGTACGATACTCCATGTCCACCTGCTGGAATAACACGGCCTTGCGTCCCAGCTGTACGCTCAAGTCCATAAAACGACGTACCGCTGCTTCGCAGAGTCGCTTGCTGTGATTCCATTCATTCATTACCGCGGCGCGGGCTTCAAAATCCCACTCCAGCGAATGAATCGCCTGATCCAATACTGTCATCTTTTGCTGTATTTGCTCCGCCGCATACTGAATCTGCCTGCTCAGTGCCCGAAGCACATCCGGTTCCACACGAATGCGCATTTACCATCACCTTTCCTCTTCCCCTGCAGGCTGTTTAAGCCAGTCCAGCAGCATCTCGTGAAACTGTTCTCTCGTCGTCAGTGCTGCAACAAGCCAATCATCCGAAGCCGCAGTACTCATGCGAAACAGCCAGTTGGATACCGCGCTTGCAGCGAAAGCCGCAGACTGCGATTTCCATTCTTCTCCGTTCCATACGAGCAACCGTAGCTCTCCCTCTGATTCCTTGCTCACCAGACAGCGTGCAAGCGCAAGCGACCCCTCGGGATCGCTCGTCTCCTGTACCAACTCATCCGCCACTGCCTGTAATTCTTTGTTCCTCAGATCATTCATCACATCATAGAATTTTTTCTTGGAGCACATTAGAGCCGGCTTTTCCGCCGGAGAATGACCACTCCAGTTCATCCTTTGAATCAGAAAATCAATTGCTTCACGAACGTTTCCCAAATCACTCAGCCGGAACGAATCCGGTTCGTCTGCAACACGGGATACTTCAACGACACGTTCATCCGTGCAGTGCACATAACTTTCATACGACTTGCCGCTGTGCGTGTAGCGAATCCAGCAAGCCCTGTCTGACAGTCCCGCAATGGCTACCCTGGAGAAAACGGTCGGTGTCATGATCAGCTCATTGCTGTCCTGATCCTGAATCAGATATCCTTTGTCGAGCAGGGATGTTTTTACACGCTCCCACTCCAAAGCAATGTCTTCCGCCATATATCCGCGGAACGGATCTTCCACGCCAAGCAAGCGGTCTGAACCGAGAATACCGGCCAGGAAAAAAAGCTCTTTTATTTGCAAAGTGACTACCTTTTGCTTGGAATCATGAACCGTCAACATTATGAGCCACCTCCCCTCAAACTACAACATGCCATCGGTCACGAATTTCAGAAATCCAATCGGTCATTTTCCAGGTGCCATCACATGGAATTGCACCTTTAACCCTGGAATATTTACGTTTTACATAATAACCTTGACCCGGAGGCAGTACCTTCAGCCCAGTTGAACTCCCCCCGGATTCCGAATAAGGTATACGGAAGAACGAGAGATCATTAGGGTCTAAAGTCCCGAACAACAATCCGCTCTGGGAAGCCTTCACATCGTTCACCCAGTCAGATCCAAAGGTTGGGAAGTCTGCCGGAACTCCTGACAGAATCACATGTATGCCTCGATCCCTGCCTTGACGAACGATCGCTCCCAATTGATCCTTCACATTAAAATCATTTAATTGCTTGGATAACGTATCCGCATCGTCGATAATGAGAACGATCTCCGGACCACCGGTTAGCTCGCCTCTTTTTAGAACTTCATCGTACAACTGTTGGATCACAGGTGCAAGCTGTTCTTCACGGGATACATGTCCACGGACATGGGCAAACTGCTGATTTCCCCAGTCCTCCGGAACCATACCGCATATCTACCGTGTATATTTGCACGTCTTCAGGAGACGCATGATACGCAAGTGATAACATCCAGGTCAGCAAAAATGTCGTTTTGCCGCCTTCCATCGGACTCGTAACCATGAAATGCGGCCCTTCACGCAGATTCAGCTGGAAGGGTTCCAGATCATCGGTCAGCAAACCTACGGGTACGGTTAAAGAAGAGATGTCTCCGACTTGCCCGAAGGTCCCTGTACGGATAAGCACATCTTTGAGCTTCACCTCTTCCGGGAGTGGTGCAATCTGCGGCGCTTCTTCTCCGTTCCAGCTTTCTCTGATCTCTGCTATCATGCGGCGCAGAGCGGAAGAACGTTTGCCCTCATCTGCTCCGGATGACGGCAGTGCCGCCTGGAACATCAATGGAGGAACCTGTCCTTTGACTAGTCCTCTTCCAGGCGGAAGCTGGCTAGGTGCCTTGGATGGCCGTCCCACTGCGTAATAATAGTCGCTTGGATCAGATAATTCAAATGATACCGCATTGGGAATATTGCTTCTGAATTTCTCAAATACATCCGTGACACGATTGGCCGTGAGGATAAATGTAATTCCCAGGCTGCCGCCTTCACGAAGGATCGTTTCCAGAAGTTCATTCTCCTCAGGATACGCATTCCGGAAGGAAAGATATCCATCGATAACCACTACAATTTGCGGCACGGCGGCATGGGCTGTGCGACGGTAGGCTGATATCGTCTTAACCCCGGCTTCCGAGATCATATCTTTGCGCTGTGCAGAGAGTTTCAGGATATAGCGGAACAAGCGCTTGATCCGATCCTCCTCTTCAGACATCATTACAGCACCGATCTGAGGCAGGCCAGCGAAATCCTTCATCATCCGGCCCATATCGATGATATATCCGTGCCAAGCTTCAGTCCGCTTAGAACGGGCCAGTGACATCAGCAAGGTTTGAACAAAGGTCGTTTTCCCAGACCAGGCATACCGTATACAACCAGATGTCCCTGATCCACCGGAAGCGCTAGCGGCTGCTGTCGCTGATTAGGCAGATCATCCAGCAGGCCAACCACAGGTTTCAGGCCGCTGGCACCGCCGTCAAGCAATGCCTCACGATTCTCTTCTTCCTGCCAGTCGCTGAGGCTCTCCCATTCCAGTGTCTCAGGCAAAGGTGGCAACCAGGGTCCTGGCAATCGGGTGATCCCCGCCTCTGCAGCCGCTTCTGCCACATAATCAATAAATACCTGGAGCTGCTTGGGCACATCCTCACCTTTAAGCACAGCTCTGCGCTCTCCAGTCAACAGTGGCTCACGCTTCCCGTTTAAACGCACCTCCATCACAGGCAATACCGTGCTTGTATCTTCCTGTTGATTATACGGCGCACCACTCCAGGCAAATTGCATTTCCTCAAACACTTCATCACTGCCAACCTGAAAATATCCCCGACCCGGCTTGGTGATCCAGGCCGCATTCGGAATTTTGATCATATCCCGGCTGTCCCCTTCGCTTTGAACACGAAGACAGATACGGAAACGGGAATTACTCCAGATTTTATCATCGACCACACCGGCAGGCTTTTGGGTTGCCAGTATCAGATGTACACCCAGTGTCCGGCCAATGGCCGCTATGCTGATTAATTCATCCATGAATTCCGGCTGATCCCGCTTCAACTGCGCAAACTCGTCAATGATGATAACTAAATGCGGCAGCGGCTGTTCATGTCTGGAACGCAGAATTTTGTAATACTCATCAATGTGCTGGAGATTTCCGGCATCATTTAAGATTTTTTGCCTTCTGACCAACTCGGCCCGAAGTGAAATATTTGCGCGTTCAATCAAGTTCCCATCCAGATTGGTAATCGTACCGACGACGTGAGGCAAGCCCACAAATGTATTCGACATTCCGCCGCCCTTATAGTCAATCAACATAAAGGCCAGATCATGCGGGTGAAACTCTGCTGCCAGAGAGGCCACAATCGACTGGATAACTTCACTTTTGCCTGAACCGGTAGTCCCTGCGATCAGACCATGCGGCCCATGACCCTGACGTTCAATTTTATCATGTAAGTTAATCGCAATTTTCTTGCCACCAGCACGCACACCCATAGGTACGGGCAGGGTGTCCGGGTATCGTGTCTGGCCCCAGCGTGTAACCACGTCCAGATCTTCCACTCGTGATGTACTCAACATATCAAACAGCGGGAGCACTTGTGGTATATCCGAAGCCGAGGAACGTTTCAGACGAATAGGTGACATATAACGAGAGAGCGCCTCTGCGGACTCTCTGGAGATCACATCCGGCGTGTACGTTTGCCTGATCACGTCGGCATCCTCGGTTTTTTTGACATAAAGCCCTTTGCCTTTCGAAGCCTCCATAATTAACTGACAATGCATGGGTAATGATTCCTTGCGGTTTGCCAGTATGATGGTACACACATCGATCTCCTGGGCCGATTCCAGCAGCAAGGGAAGTAGCGGTTCTTCTTCTATTAATTGAGTATCCGAGAGAACTACCACGTAACATGGCGTTTGCACGGTTTTCTTATAGCGATCTTCCTTATTATTACGCCTCCGGTTCAACACGGAAAACAAGCTGTCCGCCAATTGATGCGCACCGCTGTGCCTGTCGGCCATATAGCGTTGTCCCTGATCTTCATCCCAGATATGGGGCAGCCAGCGCAGCCAATCCCATTCCTTTGTTTCCTTTTCTTCGTAAAAGGCAGCAATCTTTAATTCATCCGGTGAATGACGAACCGTCAGTTGTGAGATAATCACCCGTAATGAAGCGAGCACTTCCTCTCGATTACCGACTAGGCCCATCACTTTGGACTGAAATAGTGGTAATGTAATCGACGCATCAGGCACCGTTTCGAATTCCGCAGCCAATTCATGAGCCGCTTCAATCAACTCATCCTTTTCATACCCGTCCACACGAGGAACCTGCAGTTTGATTCGAAACGGAATTTCGCCCGTGCCAATTCGCACCTGCAAGAAGTCATCATCCTCAGGCGAACGTTCCCACAGCGAACTGTTGCGATTTTTCACCACTTGCAGACATACATTGGGATCCCCATGAATCTCATACAGACTTTTTACTTGCTCCGCTTGGGCTTCCTTCAGTTCTTCACGGTGCTTCTCCAGCTGTGCACGATACATGGCTGTACGCTCTTCCAGCTTTTGGCGATATGTCTTCTTGTTGCTTAGATACACAAAAAACGGAATGGTGTATGACGTAAGCATCATCATAACCGTCATCATCTGAAACATCATATAATTTCTATTGTCCATTTTGCCGCTCATATTGAGATATACGTAGAAACCGATGCTAACCATCGTCATCATGATGGGTACTATAATAGAAATCATTGAAAATGTAGGTTTGTTGGGTTCAGCCGGAGGCCTTAGAATCTCCAGCTTTTCTTCCTTGAGAACCGGTGTCATTCTTGGAGAACGCTGATATAACACATTCACGAAGAGAAGACCTCCTTTATTTCATTGCCGTAATCAATATATACGTTCAGAACGTTCATTCGTTGCTGTCCTGCTGAAACAATGAACGTCTTCCATAGACAGGTGCTTCTTCAGAAGTGGTGGAGAATGCCCGCTGGACTCGCACACAACTTCCTTGACGCAGCCCAGTTTCCATTAACTGTTGTGCGTTCTGTGGTGAGAACCACAATCCTTCTGGAAATTTGGCTTCAAGGATGTACTGAATGCCCTCTCCTGGTGCCTGGCCGAATATACGAACCCCCAGCAATGTCTTCAGATGTTCAATAGTACATTCATCCGGGACCTCGATGTCGAACCACTCGCCTTCCTCCCGGCCGGAATACACGGTAAGAATCAAAATAATCCCTCCCATGGTCTCATATGTAAATTGTCCTAGTGTCAAATTAAATCAAAAAAAAGTAGATGAAACGCTATTCCATCCCTATTTTCTTACATAAACACCCTGTTTGCAATGTGCAACCTGTAATTTTGTTACATATGACCCACGTATATATTAAAATATCGTCCATTCGACTCAGAACTTTCGAGGCAGTAGTCACGTTAATTATTGCAAAGATGCGAAACCACACGAATACCTTCCATATAAATGGAAATGACAAGCTGGTTTTTCGGGACTTTTTATTGCTTCGCCCACAATTGAATTGTGAACACTTTTCAAACATTGTCCACCTTTATGTTTTCATAAGCTGATTTTAAGGTAATTTTAAGCATTGGTATTTAATATAACCATTAAGAAATAACTCTCGTGAGGTGATTTCTAGTGAGAACACTAATAACTTTTCAAAACAAATCAATCCCTGTATATTTCAATCAAGAAAACAAACAACCTGTGCAAAAGACACTCCGATTGCTTAGCAGTGCCCTTGAGCATAAGATTAGCAATGGTAAACGTGCTTTACAGAAATGTCTGCAATCATTGATTAGTATTGAGATTGTCGGTGGTGAAGCCATTCTTCACAGCCGTAGCGAAAATGACTCCCTCGCCTTATCACTTTATTAAGATGAGTCAGTTGTTTACATCAACTTGGAAACTGCGAATTCATTCATTCGCGAAAATAAGGAAAAGGAAGCTTGCCGTTGAGGGCAAGCTTCCTTTTTTGTGTATCGATTCCTTTTATCTATCTCTAATGCAATCTGCTGACGACATAGGCGGTTTCGTGTTCTTCTTCCATCTCGGCCTTCTGGATTCGAATGACAAACAATCGAACCAGATTATCACGTGTATTTTCTTCCTGACAAGTATTCAGCTTTCTCAGAATGAAACGGTCAATGGACATGAAGTTCAGGCCCCTTTACCTATTGGATTTACGGATCTCTTCTGCCCGTGTACCCATAAATAACCAGATTTCAGAAGCTCCAAACAGCTTTTCCACATCATTTCCTCACCTGTTTTTCAAGCATGTAAAAACATGCAAAAGACCGCCCCATCAAGCTTGAGGCGGGTTTTGCGCGATCTTTGTCACGCTTTACCGAAACCTATCTGATTATAAAACAAAGTAGTTTCTAAGCCACGCTAGCTGTCGAACTATTGCACTCCAGGATAATCCCGATATTGATGCTGAATGCTGATCCAGCGAGTCCGCGTGAATTTCTCGATAGCCCAATCGCCACCGAAACGGCCAATACCTGAGGATTTCTCGCCACCAAACATGACATGAGCCTCATCATTCACGGATTGATCATTGACATGCACCATGCCCGATTCAATCTGCTGAGCAATTTGATACCCTCTTTCGAGATTTCGGGTAAATACGGAGCCGCTTAATCCATAAGGCGTATCATTTGCCAGGCGCACGGCCTCCTGCTCATCCTGCGCTTTCATGATTACCGCGACAGGTCCAAACAGTTCCTGTTGTACAATATGCTGATCCGGTTTCACATCCGCGAGCACGGTGGGCTCCAGCACACTGCCTTTGCTTGTACCACCCAGCAGCAATCTGGCTCCTTCCGCCTTGGCTCCTTTAATCAAGTCAAGCAGCCGTTCCACTTCCTTCTCACGAATAAGCGGGCCAACCAGCGTTTGGGCATCGGCAGGGTCACCAGCCTGAATTTTTTTTGTTTTAGCGAGAAAAGATTCTACGAACTTGTCGTAAATATCAGCATGCACAATAATACGATTAAGGGCCATACAGATCTGCCCCTGATGCAGGAATTTACCGAACACCGCAGACTCCGCAGCACGTTCAATGTCCGCGTCTTCCAGGACAACCATCGCATTGTTGCCACCAAGCTCAAGCGCAGTTTCTTTCAAATGCTCACCAGCCAGTTTGCCGATGCCCTGCCCCACCTTTGTGGAGCCTGTAAAGGAAATGACTTTAGGTATGGGATGCGCTACAAAATAATCGCCTATCTCACTCCCGCTTCCAGCAACCACATTCAGTACGCCTTCAGGTAATCCTGCTTGCTCAAACAGATCTGCAATAAGCCAACCAGCCGTAATCGGGGTATCGGACGCAGGCTTAATAACGACTCCATTACCCAGAGCAACAGCCGGAGCTACAGAACGTAGACACAAGTGCAAAGGAAAATTCCAAGGGCCAATGACACCAATGACTCCCTTGGGCTCGCGCACAACTCGATTCTCTTTCCCTGGTGTATTTGAAGGTAGAATTTCCCCCTTCATTCGATAAGGGAACGAAGCAGCTTCATCCACAATCCGTTTCGCAGAAGCAAACTCTGCCTCAGCCTTGATGCGTGTGCTTCCGGATTCCGTAATCAGCAGCTTTATAATTTCCTCTTTGCGCTCTGTCATGAGAGCCGACACTTTGCGAAGTACACCTTCTTTTACCGCTGGCAGGGATTTCTTCCATTCCACCGAGCTCTTTTGGGCGGCCTCATATGCCTGATCTATATCTTCCTTGTTCGAGGATCGCCAGGTTGCGATGACCTCTCCCGTGTACGGATTTTTATTTTCCAGTGTTTTCTCGCCGGAGCCTTCTACCCATTCGCCATTAATAAATTGTTTCGTCCATGTTGTATGTTCTGTCTCCATTAAAGTCATCTGAATAACGCCTCCCAATCAAGATTGAATGTCACACCTCAAAGCGGTGTAGTAGTTCATTAACCTTGTTAAGGATTACGCAAACGTGAAGAACAGTTGAATCCTTTCATCCTCACCTAGGAAAAAGCGCATCAATGGTCTACATATTCAGCTACATATTCAGCCATATTTTCATCATCCTACTGTCTGGTCAGGTCTTTTCCTCCAAATAGCGTCAAGTCCTCCCAGCCATAAGCAACCTCTGCCAGATCTTGACCGCCAATCCGGATTTGCTGTGTTTGGACAGGGATTCCGCCCATCTTTTCATAGAAACGACAGGCTGAATTTTGCTCCAGTGCCCAGATCAACAAACTCCCCATGTTCAGGGAATGGAGATAACGAACGACGTGTCTTGCCAGCTGCTGGCCAATCCCCGTTTGTTGCACTTCTTTCAGTAAATAAATGGATATAGCTCAGCATCGTAAGGCAACTTGCCTTCACGTTCCTTTCCACCGCAGGCAAATCCGACAATTTCCCCGTTGTCCTGTTCAGCCACCACCGGAATCTGATCCTTTTCGCCAGAGCGAATATTTCGCTCCCATTGGGACAGCCTTGATTCCGTAGTCAGATTATCCAAAAAATCATCAGGCACGATCCCCCGATATGTCGTCTTCCAACTCTCTGTATGTACATGAGCTACGGCTTTCGCATCCCCTT
Source organism: Paenibacillus sp. 1A_MP2 (assembly GCF_052244825.1). Classification (NCBI taxonomy): domain Bacteria; kingdom Bacillati; phylum Bacillota; class Bacilli; order Caryophanales; family Paenibacillaceae; genus Paenibacillus; species Paenibacillus sp. 1A_MP2. Next base: position 4,644,108 of record NZ_JBQQCS010000001.1, read on the forward strand.
CACGCGCCGGTCTAATCCGCATGTAATCACTCACTTTCTCTCATCACTTCCGTGGCTTTACAATAGTATATGTGCAATGCGTATCAATTCCAAATCCATCCACATGGACCATTATCCGAATTGATTCTCTAGATCAATGGAGGAGTCTGGTCCTTCTCTATGGATATCGCTAAGCGCTTCTATTCGTTGGCGTAAAAATCCGGCCCTAGGGCCGGATCGTTACTTGTGTGCCTACCGACACTTTGGAAGACAGATCCAGCACATCCGAGTTATACATGCGTATGCATCCATGGGAAACAGACTTGCCAATGGATGAAGGATCATTGGTTCCATGAATTCCATAATGCGGCGCCGACAACCCCATCCAAAGAACGCCGAATGGCCCTCCAGGATTCTCTTGCTTGTTAATAATTGTAAACACGCCGTTTGGCGTTTGCGTAAGCATCTTGCCTATTGCGACAGGATAGCCCTTAACGACCTGCGAGCCATCCAAAAGATATAACATGTGATCCGACAGGTCTACGATGATGCTGTAATCAGGCATGATGACATCCCTCCTGACCTATCCTATGCAGGATACAGAGGGATGCCCACCTGGTCTCAGGCCTCTTCCCAGTCTTTTGTACTGCCGACATGTTTTGGTTTGCGGGAACTGACAGGTTTGCTTGAAGCGGTCCGTCGTTTGGAGGCTATCTCTTCTTTGCGTTGTTGAAACTTCAGTTCCTTCTGCATTTTCAAGTAGTTAGCCAGCCTTTTTCATCCAATGAACCTGCCTGAATGGCCTCCTTCACTGCGCAACCGGCTTCCCGGGTATGGGTGCAATCCTGGAACCTGCATTCCGCAGCGAGCTGCTCAATTTCACCAAAGGCGTGAGACAAACCATCCTGACCTTCATCCCACAGATTAAGTTCACGCATTCCCGGCGTGTCAATCAATACCGCTCCCTGCGGCAGTACGAACAATTCCCGATGAGTGGTCGTATGCCGTCCACGACTATCGTCCTCACGAACAGCCTGTGTGAGCTGTACACTCTCACCCATCATCCAATTGACGAGAGTCGACTTGCCACTACCAGAAGAACCTGTTAAGGCAACTGTTGTGCCTGGAGACAGAAATTTTTCAAGTAAAGACTTGCCCTGATCCTGAACAGCTGACAGTGCCAGCACTTCAATCCCCGGAGCAATGCTCTCCACCAGCGAAATTTGTTCTTCCACATTCTCACACAGATCGCTTTTGCTTAGAATGATGACCGGTCTGACGCCACCATTCCAGGCCATCATAATGTACCTTTCGAGCCGTCTCAGATTAAAATCATGATTAAGAGCAGCAACGATGAGCAATGTATCCACATTCGCCGCAATCAATTGCTCTTTGGTCACTGGACCAGCGGCTTGTCTGGATACCCTGCTCTGACGTGGCACAATGCTGTGAATGATGGCTTCTTCTCCAGCTTGCCCTGTAACAGCAACCCAGTCCCCAACGGCTGGCACAATGCCCGTTTCCAGATGGTCATGACGCATCCGTCCGGATACCCGTCCCCAGCATTCTCCCTCAGACGTAATCAGCCGAAGCAATTGCCCGTGATCCGCAATAATTCTTGCCGGTTTTCTTGATTGTTCTTCCATACCCGTCTGCTGCCACAGCTCCTGCCACTTTGCAGACCAGCCGTATTTCTCCATCGTGTTATTCAAAATAAAAATCCCTCCCGATATTTGGTGTTTTATCCTTCATTGACATTGACAACGATCAACACTGAGCGCTCCGATCCGGCATCAAAAGCAAATAAGCCACGAGCAGCACTGAACCCGCGACAATTAGAAGTTAGCCGAATAAATGATTGTTTGTACGGTATTCATATTGGACGCATCATTACGACAATCCAATACTCGTTATCCAGAAACAACCCATTTTCGGCATACAAAAAGCCACGGGTACGTCACCCGTGGCTTCATTTGTGCATGTTATTGTATTTTACGTACATGGACAATATTGCGAACAATATTGCCAACTGCCGTAAAATTACATGCATTGATCCGTTCCGGAGACGCTGTTCATATTCAAATTAACGTATACTGCCATTAGATTTGTCATTTAACATCGCCTCCCTTGTAGAATTATCCATCATGTTACACAGCTTCAACCGCTCTTGTCAAGTCTAATTATTTATTCACTTATTTCACTTGATCCCACCGTGTCCACATCTCCTTCGGATTCAGCTCATAGATCCCATCTTCACGGTACATGAACTGGTGCATGATAAACTCCCGACGAATGGTGGCAAAATCCTCATGATAATTTTGAATAAATGTATTGATCTCTTTCTCTGTATACTTCCGTCCGAATTCAAGCTGCTCCACCAAATGACCCAGCACAATCAGCTTTTTCTTATGTTGAGCCGGGATTTGGCGCAGTCGTCCATCCTTGGAGAAAAAATTCCGCATCACGGATGCCTTCAGCGTTTCATTCACATCACTCATATCGGCAACCTCCTCTTGTCTAAAAATAAAATCAACTGAAGCCTGTGCATGCTCCCGAATAAAATAGGGATTAAGAGAAAAACACCGTATTTTCTCTCTTCGTTCCTTGATTAGCGCCGCTTCTCTTAACTTGGATGCATGATGTGTAACGGTTGGCTGTGACAGGTTAAGCTTCTCAGCAAGCGCTTGGCCGTGAAGTTCTCCCTGGGACAACAGCAGCAGCATCCGAAGCCGGGTAGGATCAGCCAGGGCTTTATGGTAAGCCACAATCTTCTCCAGTTGCATTTCACTCAACTCACTTCCATTTAGATGATTATCTAATTTGATATTAGTCTTTTACCTCTTCTAAGTCAATTCCCAGGATCAAGATCACATCTTTACGTCAGAATCCTTCTAGAACTGGCATTGAACCCGTATTTACGGTAGGATTATAATGCTTGAAATAAGGAGGATTAAGAACATGGAAGATGTCATTATTATCGGCGGAGGCCCATGCGGTCTGTCTGCTGCCATTGAATGCGAGCGGCTGGGACTGTCCGCTGTCATTGTTGAGAAATACAATATCGTCCAATCTATTTATCTGTATCCAACCCATATGCAGTTTTTCAGTACAGCGGAATTGCTAGAGATTGGGAATGTTCCGTTCAGCACACCGAACGACAAACCTTTTCGTTACGAGGCACTCGCCTATTATCGCAAGGTAGCCGAACATTTCGGTCTTCGCGTTCATAATTATGAGGAAGCCCAAGAAATCAAACGCAAGGACGATGGCACGTTCGAGGTACATACAGTCAATCGTCGTGGGCAGGTAGTCGTTCATGAAGGACGAAATGTTGTTGTTGCTACAGGTTATTTTGACCACCCTAACTATCTTGGCATCCCTGGAGAAGACAAGGATAAAGTCACTCATTATTTCCGCGAAGCTCATCCTTATACACGTACACGTGTCGCCATCATTGGAGGTAGTAATTCAGCTGTCGATGCTGCCATGGAACTCGTTCGTGTCGGCGCACATATCGACATGATTTATCGTGGGAACGGTGTTTCAGAGCACATTAAACCGTGGGTTCGTCCATTGTTCGAAAGTATGGTGCAAAAAGGCAAAATCTCACTTCATCTTGGCTCACGTGTAAATGAAATTTTGGACGATTCCATTCGTTTGCTGCATTCTGATGGATCAACAAGTGAACTGGAAAATGACTTTGTGCTGGCCTTGACTGGTTTCCGTCCTGACCGCAAACTGCTTTCTTCCGTGGGTGTCGAGATGTCCGAGGATATGGATAAACCAGTATATAATCCTCAAACGATGGAGAGCAGCGTACCAGGTATATACGTTGGCGGAGTAATCGCATCAGGACGCAACGCCAATGAAGTGTTTATCGAATCCGGGCGCTGGCATGGAAGATATATTGCAGAACATATCGTAGGTCGTCATCGCGGGCAGACTGAAGGGGAATGAAATCAATGGATATGACCTCACTGCTGTTGCTCGTGTTTGCGGCGCTAGGTATTATCAGCAGTAATACACCCGTAACCGTAGCCATGGTATTTCTGTTGTTGCTGCGGGTACTGAACCTGAATCAGGCTTTTCCCTGGCTGGAAAAGTATGGACTCACGATCGGTATCATCATCCTGACTATTGGTGTTATGGCACCACTCGCCAGCGGCAAGATCAGTTTGCAGACGATTGGAGAGTCTTTTCTGCACTGGAAATCATTGCTCGCCATTGGTGTCGGATTACTTGTCGCCCATCTGGGAGGACGAGGAGCTACGCTGATGAGTACACAGCCTACTGTCGTTGCCGGACTGCTTATTGGTACTGTGCTTGGCGTTGCCTTGTTCAAGGGTGTGCCGGTCGGCCCACTGATTGCAGCAGGAATTTTATCCTTACTGCTGGGAAAATCATAATCAAAGTTAGGACTTGACATCCTTCTGCCGACTGGCTGTTTTTCCCACCGTTGTATGATATACTTCTATTCATGCAATTCAAGCACCCAAGTCCATAGCAGAGAAATCAATTGAATGATCCTTCATTCACTATTAAATTGATTCACCTCGCAACTATTAATGGCCGCAGGAGGATTCAGGAACCCATGTCACGTCAGTTTGTTACAGAAGCCGTGATGGTGGCAATTTACGGTCAATTACTCGCGCCGCAGGCGCCTGTTGAATATATTGTTCCTTATACCACCATCCTTGAGTTATATGAATTTCAGACCAGCCCTGACCCTTTGATGGATAACCCGGCAGATGACCAGCATGTGAAATCCAAGATTAACGAAATCATTTCTTATTTTGAAGAACCGTTGAATAAGAAAAAAATAGAGCGTGCCCTTGCTGTTCCCTGGGCCAAAAGTCCATCCATCCTGTTTGGTGATCAGGTCTCCATTGCCATCATTAATGCGATTGATACCGCACAATATGGTGAATATTTTGATCCAATTGAGACCGAACTGCTTCTCACTTCACAGCGTTTGGATACCCCTATCCTTACTGATCAGGTCGAATTGATTGCACGTATCATTGAATCGGCATCCCCTGTGCAGGTATTCGATATTGACGATTTTGATTTTGCGATGGATGATGAAGAACCACTTGATCAAGTCTAGGTAGGAAATCCTAGTTTATGATAAGGGTCATCGTACTCATGAATATTGGTCCATCGATTGCTGATTGCCACAACAAGAAGAAGCCTTCCCGGGAGGAAAGGCTTCTTCTTTGTTGTATTTATTATATCTCGGAGTACCTCAGCAATAAGCGACTAAGATCATTCAGCCTGGGCAACGATTTGAGATCAAAAAACTTAAGTCCTGCTTCGCTATTCACTCGTGATTCTACGAGCGAATCCTGAACAATGTGCGCCCTGAACAGGGCAATAACAAAATATTCTTCATCCCCACTGGCATGCAAATGTCTCAGATTCGGACCGGAGTGCAAACCTTCAAGTGTCATATGAGTGGCTGTCCACCCCGTCTCTTCCCACAGTTCCCTGTGCGCAGTGTCCTCAATGGCTTCTCCCGGGCGCATCTGTCCCGCAGGAATACGCCAATGTCCGTGTTCAGCGTGCTGAATCAGCAATAATTCACCTTTTTCATTCTCGGCCCGAACCGCCGCCTTTACAACAATATGAGAGCGGTTCGCGATATACTGGGCCAAATCTCGGGCTGGCGGATTCACTTCGTATCTCCTCCTGTTCGAAAATTGGTGCGTCCGGTGATGAGCCATTCTATATACGCAGAGATATCACTTTAAATCTCAGTGTAGCGATATTCGATATCCTGTCCTTCTTCAACGACATCTACATGAAGTTGATGACCCTTCAGATACCAGTAATCATGATCTTCCATAAAAAATTGGATACCCGATACCTTCGTTTGATCCGCAGGATGTCTCGGTTCCTCCACAGCGATCCCGAGGGAAAAGCCGGGATGAAGACCTCCGCCGGAGCTATAACGGGCGAAGAATCGAATGCTGTCTCCTTCGTTCAAATTCAGTTCTTCCTTATACCAGCGAGCAGCGCGGTCAGATACATGTATGGTACTCATTTGGTGTCAGCTCCTTCTCTATATATATGTTCCATCATATCGCTAGAATGGCCTGATTACAAACCTCAACCACCCCAAATACATAAAAAAAGTTGATTCACGCCTCATTATTCCATCACAATCCGCAGCATCTTCTGTTTTGAAAAACGTTTGACAGATTGTAAAAGTCGGTGTTAAGATGCAAACATACGAGATCCACATACAATTTATTACCAAAAAAGAAAGGGTGATTACGGTGTTTAACTATGACGATCTACATCAATTCAGCACACAACTAAATACCGGAGCACCCATGAAATCGTTATTCCGTTCATAAGACCGCATCACAGAAGCCTCTAATCAGGTTTGCTGTTTTGTACTCTCACAATCGAACTTTATCTACGGTGGTGGCTCTGCTCTCGGAGCCATGCTGCCGTATGAATGATACCCAAGACATACCGCCTGCGTGCGGTATGTCTTTTTGTGGGTTCAGCTGGCTAAACATGAACGGAACATGCATTTCACGAACTTGAAAGGAAGGGATACCACTTGTTCTCTGTACTTAAAAATCTGGCCTGGTTCTTCCGGCTGGAACGCAAACGATACCTCATTGGTGTCGCCTTGCTTATTATGGTGGGCATCATTGAACTGCTGCCACCTCGTCTTCTGGGCAATGCCATTGACGAGATTGTACGCGGTTCCATTACCGGCGCCTCACTCACACGTTACATTTTACTTATTCTAGGATCGGTCATCATTATCTATCTGACAACGTACATATGGATGCACAAACTGTTTGGCGGTGCCAATCTGGTTGAACGCTTGCTGCGGTCACGCTTTATGGACCATTTATTGCGGATGACCCCGCCTTTTTTTGAGAAAAACAGAACTGGCGATCTGATGGCACGTGCTACGAATGATCTTCGTTCCATTGCCACCACAGCAGGCTTCGGCATGCTGACGTTAACCGACTCCACTGCTTTTCTGGCAACCGTATTATTCGCCATGGGTTTTCTGGTTAGCTGGAAACTGACCCTGGCTGCAATTTTGCCTCTGCCTTTTATCGCCATCGCCATGATGATCTATGGTAAAGCTGTACACCAAAGATACACACTGGCACAGGATGCATTCGGGGACATGAACGATCAGGTGCTTGAATCGATTGCCGGCATTCGAGTCGTGCGTGCCTATGTGCAGGAACGTCTGGACGAGAAAAGATTCGCCGATGTCACCGAAGATGTGTACCGCAAAAATCTGGCGGTTGCCAAGATGGATGCGCTGTTCGAACCCACCATCCGGTTATTTGTCGGACTCAGTTATGTGATAGCACTTGCCTACGGCATTTATCTTGTTTTTCATAATGAAATTACCCTGGGGATCTCGTATCGTTCAATATGTACCTGGGGATGATGATCTGGCCAATGTTCGCCATTGGCGAATTGATTAACTTGATGCAGCGTGGTAGTGCCTCACTCGATCGTGTTAACGAGACGCTATCTGTAGAACCTGCCGTAAAAGATGTTGAGCAGCCTGCTCACATTACGAATCCGGAAGAGATTGCGATGCAGGACGTCACCTTCCGTTACCCTAGTTCCACCATCGACAATCTCAGTCATGTCAGCTTTTCGCTTCGACGTGGGCAGACACTTGGTATCGTGGGACGTACAGGAAGCGGCAAGTCCACCCTGCTCAAACAATTGCTTCATGAATACCCGGCCGGATCGGGTAAGTTAAGCATCTCCGGTCATGCAATTCAGGATATCGCCAAAGACGACCTGCACAGCTGGATTGGATACGTTCCTCAGGAACAGGTGCTTTTCTCCAAATCTGTCCGCCAGAACATTCAATTCGGCAAACCGGGTGCAGATGATGGCGTGATTATGGAAGCGATTCGCACCGCAGCCTTTGATGGAGATTTGGGTACATTATCCGATGGTCTGGACACACTCGTTGGTGAAAAAGGAATTGCGCTGTCCGGTGGACAGAAACAGCGGGTATCGCTGGCCCGTGCTTTTATCGCCGATCCGGACATATTGATTCTGGATGATGCCTTATCTGCCGTCGATGCACGAACCGAAGCCAAAATTATTGAAAATATACGCAACAAACGCTCAAACAAAACAACGCTGATCTCGACTCACCGCCTGTCCGCTATCGAACACGCTGACCGAATCATCGTACTGGAGCACGGGAAAATTACGGAAGAAGGAACCCATCAAGAACTGCTTGCTATGAACGGCTGGTACCGTGAACAGTATGAACGGCAGCAGGTGGAGTCTAATTTGTCCACGTAGGAGGTCAACGCTTTGAAGTCTAATACAGGCAAACGGCTGCTTCAATACGCCCTAAAAGCCAAAGGTACGTTTATTGCCGCTTTAATTATGCTTACAATCGGGGTTGCGGCTGAGCTTGCCGGCCCTTTCATCGCCAAGTCCATGATCGACAATCATTTGCTCGCCATTGAGCAGCCTTTCTATGAGACCACAGCTTCAAGCGAAGCGGCGGTCTTCAATGGAAAGAACTACAAACGTGAAGGCCGGTTTGAACCGAATGAAACAAAAGGTACAGAGGTACGCGTACTGCAGGCCGGAAGAAGTTTTTATTTTGTGAATGAACCCGTTAGTGCCCCCGATGGGGATCGTACCTATGCAGACGGGACACTGACGGTTACACGCGCAGGCGAAGTGACGGGTCAATATGCGGCGGTGCCATTATCCGCTGGTGAACTCTTTGCCTTTTACAAACCGGAAATGCCAAGTATCTATCAACTGATTGTGTATTACATGATCTTCCTTGTCATTTCGGTCATTATGGAGTTTGGTAAAACATACTGGCTGCAATCATCTGCCAACAAAGTCATTCAAAGACTGCGTAACGATGTGTATGCACATATCCAACGATTGCCGGTACACTTTTTTGATAACCTGCCTGCAGGTAAAGTGGTTTCCCGGGTCACCAACGATACCGAAGCCGTCAAGGATCTGTTCGTTGCGGTTCTGTCGAACTTTTTCTCAGGGATCATTACGATTACGGGCGTATACGTTGCGCTCTTCCTGCTGGATTTCCGCCTCGGATTGATCTCATTGTTCGTTGTACCGATGCTGGTGCTGTGGATTGTGCTTTATCGTAAAATCGCGACTCGTTACAACACGATTATTCGTTCACGTCTGAGTGAGATTAATGCCATTATTAATGAATCCATCCAGGGGATGTCCATTATCCGGGTATTCCGTCATCAGAAACAGACCAAGCAGGAATTCGAGGATCTGAATGATGATTATATGAAACACCAGAATAAAATGCTCAATCTGAACGCGTTCACCTCACACAACCTGGTTAACGTACTGCGGAATATGGCGTTTGCCGTTGTCCTGTGGTACTTCGGTTCCAGTGTGCTGGACGGCACAAGTATCATCTCGCTGGGTGTGCTGTATGCATTCGTTGACGTCCTCGGGCGTTTGTTCCAGCCGATTACGGGTATGGTGAACCAACTGGCTAACCTGGATTCCTCCCTTGTGTCGGCCGGACGTGTCTTTGAGTTGATGGATGAGAAAGGTGAACCGGTAACCGATGGCTCGATGCCAAGATACAAGGGAAATGTCGTGTTTGACGATGTAGCCTTTGCTTACAAAAAAGATTATGTGCTGAACAACATCTCGTTCAAAGCATCACAAGGTCAAACGGTCGCCCTGGTGGGCCATACCGGTTTCGGGTAAAAGCTCGATCATCAACCTGCTGTTCCGGTTCTATGACCCACAGAAAGGCAAGATTACGATCGACGGTCAGAACGTTAAGGACCTGCCTAAACAGTGGATTCGAGAACATATGGGCATTGTACTCCAAGATCCTTACCTGTTCACAGGTACTGTAGCCACCAACGTCAGTCTGGGTGATGAGCAGATTACGCGTGCGCAGATCGAACAGGCGCTGCGAGACGTAGGTGCAGAACGAATTCTCGCCCACCTTCCGCAAGGATTCGACGAGCCGGTTATCGAAAAGGGAAGCACGTTATCTGCCGGACAACGGCAATTAATTTCCTTCGCTCGAGCACTGGCCTTCGATCCAGCGATTCTGATTCTCGATGAAGCTACAGCTAACATTGATACCGAAACGGAAGCCTTAATTCAAAATGCACTCGAAGTCCTCAAAAAGGACGCACCACCTTCATCATCGCCCACCGTCTGTCCACCATTCGTTCAGCAGACCAGATTCTGGTCCTGCACCGCGGACGTATTGTGGAACAAGGTGCACATGATGAGCTGATGGAACTCAAAGGACGCTATTATCAGATGTATCAGTTACAGCTAGGTGCTCAATCAGCACCAGATACAAGTGGAAGCAACCCATTGGGCGAGGCCATTCGAACCACTTCCTCCTTTGCTGGAGGCGGCGTGTAAGTAAAACGGGAATAAATGAACATATAATACATTAACCAACCGATATGCCCGCGGACCTCTTGGTCTGCGGCAGATCGGTTTTTTATTTTGTCCGTTTCCTCTTATTGACAATAGAAACATCTGCCTGTATTATACATACCAACGGTCGGTATCTAAATAAAGGAGGGTATTATGGCTAGAAACAAGCACCCTGAACAAACGGTACAGCAGATTCTGAACGTTGCTGCCCAGTTGTTCACAGATAAAGGATTTGAGAAGACAAGTATTCAGGACATCATTGTTGCCCTAGGCATGTCCAAGGGGGCTGTGTATCATCACTTTAAATCCAAAGAGGAAATATTGGACGCGGTCATGGAGCAACAATTCAACTATTCAGCTGAAATGCTGGATCGATTAGTTTCAAATACAACGGCCACCACAGCTCGAGAGAAGTTAATTCAGATTCTGGAGCATGTTGTCTCTGATCAGCAGGCCCATTCCCTGGATCACGTACTTCGAACCCAAATCAAAAATCCGGTATTTGTTGTACGCGGTATTCAACAGGCCGTGCGAATAGATGCTCCGGTGATTGCAACGATTTTGCGAGAAGGCATTTCAGATGGTTCGATCCATACTGAAGATCCCGATGCTTGTGCAGAAGTATTCATGATGCTGGTCAACATATGGATTAATCCCACACTGTTCGGCCGCAATTCCAGCGAAACGAAGCAGCGTCTTTATTTTTTACAGCGGTTGATGAATATGCTCGGTGCCGATATTGTGAGCGAATCGCTCATTGAGCGCATTCTGAACCAACATGCTGTGATCGGCGCTTATCCTGAGTTGGAAGATCAAGACATTGGCAGAAACGAGGGAAAACCGTTTTGAAACCTAATGGACATAAGATTTGCAAAGAATGGTTATCTGAAGATCCCATTCAAGCCCTTTCTCTGGAATGGATGCAAGGCGAAGTGCATATTAGCCAGGGTACAGAAGCTGTTATCCGCGTTACTCAACGGGGTCTGCTCTTTTCCCAAGAACTCGATGTTTTGAAGCTAAAATTAGTAATGGTGTCTTACATCTCATCGATGGACGAAAACAAGCTTTTCCGGTGGGCATAAACTTCCATCGCACATCGCTCCACCTTGTACTGCCGCCTACAGTATTGCAAAGACTGTTGATCAACGGGGTGGGTTCCCGCTTTGTTGTGGATAACGTTTCTTCCGAACACTGGAATTGCCACTGTACATCCAGCAATCTCATCTTATCTGGGCATGCCCAACATATCCGTCTGCAATCCGTGGGCGGTCGGGTTACAGCAACAGACCTTCGTGCAAACCATATCCAACTAAAAGCCACTTCTTCACCTATCCAGTTATCCGGTCAGTTCTCACATATTCAATCCAGAGTAACAGGCAGCAAGCTTAACATAAACTCCTCAACGATGCTTCAATCTCTGGATAGTCGCTCCACAGGCTGTAACGTTGAAGTGCGCATCCCACCAGATAAAGATGGATTCAAGTTAGACTTCAAGCAGGCCGGGGTCGATTTAGCAGTGATTTTCCGCTTCACTCCAATCATAATCAACACACGTATCGTAACGGAATGTATCCATTTCAAGCTGAAGTCAGAGGTGGAAAGCTCACCATAGGCAGCTATTTATTACATGCCACATAGAGGAGGTAAATATATGAGCATCGGCTGGATCGTTGGCAGCAGCTTGGCTAGCCTGGTATTACTTGCGGGGATCATCAGTTTGTTCATCAGCATACGCAAAAGCAAAAATCATCGACGTTGGCCCTGGTGGCTCATCGGTTTTGGAATAGCCGCATTGGTCAGTGCAGCGATCAATTATCCCGGAACATAGATACAATGGGAAACTTACGCAAAAAAAAGACAATCGCGCAGTCCAGTCACTCTCCGTGCTGCTGCGGATTGTCTATCCATCCTTTAACCATATACCCCATATATAATATCGTCTCTCTTGCCAGAAAAGGAAATTGGGTGCGCCAGGTCTGGTAAGCCGTCGTTCGTGTCGGGGATGGGACAGCATCCATGCCGAGTCCGCTAGCAAGCTTCATCGCCCGTTTCATATGTAACGGATCACTTACAATCGTGTAGGTGTGAAACCCCGCCTGTTCCCCGACACTAATCGAATTCACCAGATTTTCCTCCGTAATTTTCGATTCCGTCTCGATTTGAATATCTGCCAGAGCTACACCATTTGCAACGGCATAATCTCGTCCAACTTCGGCTTCAGAACGCTCTCCAGCCCGGCCAGAACCACCAGTAAAGAGCAGATGGCTGATCGTCCCTGGCGATATAATAAAATGGCGTGCTCAATACGTTCGCGAAATACGGGTGAAGGGTTCTCCCCTTCTACGGCTGCACCGAGGATAATGGCTGCATCACTCTGTCTAGAGGATTCCTCATCGGTGTAAGTCCAGATGAGCAACGCCGTAGTTATAGTCCATATGACTCCAATCAACACGAGTGATGCAATGGAGATTGCCAGCCAGTGTTTGCTTTTTATTTTACGAATTCGGGACTTGCCTTCCATCACAATCATTCATCCTCTTCCAGCGCCCGGGCGTTCATACTCACTGCATGCATACGTTCGAGTGTGTGCAACGCTGCCGCGGATTCGGCATCCAATCCCAGCTCTGCAATCCAGGCACCTGTGTACTGCTGAAGACTAATCTCCAGCTTCTGCGCACGATCTTTGAAATCTTCCAGTTCCTTAATCATGCGCGATCTTCCTTCAGGACTGAATGTCTCATGAATCCGTTCCTTGAAATAGTGATGTACAATGCTGTTACGCTGCTTCCATAGTTCATTCAACTGGCGAGTCTCTTCCTCAGAAAAGGTAAAATGATGGCGCACCTCATGAATGAGTTGCCCGAGTGAACTGCTCATCTTTCGTTCATACAGATCTTCCAGATCTTCTTCGGATACAACCTTACCCTGAGACAATTTCATTAATAAAATCAGATTGACCAGTTGCTGTTCAAGCGCCTGTCCATAATATACAGCCAATCCGTAGTAGGCAAACAATTCTCTGGAGTGTTCGCTGTCCAGCATGTCTGTATTTTGCATAAGCGAGCGCCCCCTTTATCTCCGTACAATACTTTGCATTCCAACGTCCCTCTATGGTAACGAAACACAGAGCAACATTCAAGTTAAGGGGAATAATAGCCTTTAACTCCGCAAATCCCTTTTTCCCGATAGCCAGATATGAATGATGAGCAGAACTACGGCATAGAGTATAGCCCACATTGTCGTCAGAAGAACAGCCCCCAGCTTTGATTCTTCAAATAACATCATTTCACGAACTAGATAAAATGCCGGAGGCAAGACCTTGACAACCCATTGTATGGATTCAGGCAAACGTCCGCTTAATGAACCTTGGACTAACGATAATAACAGTACAACAATGAACGGCGGCATACTGCGGCTCAGCATGGGAATGTATGATTTTTGAAAGAAAACACTGAGGCCCAGACCCAGAAGCGACAACGCCAGATGCCCGGCCCAAGCCATGATCCACTCCCCAGCACTCGGCAGTCTTCCAAACATGCCCGTAACAACAGGATATAGCACGGTAATTGCTGTCAGGCCGAATTGCATGATTAACGCACAGATCAATTGTGCAAAGACAACCTTGCGTTTGCTTCCTGCATGGAGAACGAGCAATTGATACTGCCCCGCAGGTTCCGTGTTCATTACCGTTAATCCCAGCCAGGCCGCACCAAAAAAAAGCAGCATGGCCGTAACGCTGTAACTGTCCGCAACCGGATTAGGTTTGTAGGAATAGATGAGCAGCATTGTAATGATATAAAAGATCACCGGTGCAACATATTTCTGTGAACGTATGTAATGTTTTAACAAATAACGGGTCAAGTGGATCATTGGAGGTCACCTCTTACCTTAGACATGGAGGAAGGGATCTCTGCCTCTTCCCTGTTCATAGCCTCACCCGGATGACGCCCCTCCATCAATCCTTCCATATGTAATCGGCTCTCTTCCGGCTGCACAGACACGATTGAACCGCCCATCGCCAGAATCTTTCCAATGATCCGGTCTGCCGAACTGCGTGACACCCTCCAATCCCATACTTCGCCTCCATAATCCTGATGAACTACGCTGCGATGGCATGCAATGACTCCCGTTTGTTCAATAAGCAGCGCATCAATAACGGATTGTTCCCGTCCTTCCATCACACTTTGGATGCTCACAGCGGGCTCTCCAGCTTGCTGTAAATCTTCCTGATTCCAGCGACGCAGCACTGTTCCCTTGTGTAATACGATGACCTGATCCGCGAGACGTTCTATAAGCAAGGGTTCATGGCAAGCTGTAACGATTTGACTTCCTTCCTTTTTCCACTGTCCGAGCAAGGCTACGATCGCTTCCTGCGCCGGGACGTCCAGACCGGACAATGGTTCATCAAGCAGCAATAACCCATCAGGGCCAGGCAAAAGAGCCTGAATCAGATTCACCTTCTGCAAGGTACCTTTGGACAACTGTGGCAGGTTTTGATCCAGCGCCGTGCCCAAGTATAACAGATCGCTCAGTTCACTTATCCGCTGACGCAGTATTTCAGGACGCATGCCACGTATTCGTCCCATTTCCCACAGGTACTCTCTTGAGGTAAAGGGCAAGCGTGGCATTCCATCAAGTGCATACATAACCCGTCCATGCATGGGCTTGTGCAGCGAACCGGCTTCAGGCAGTAATATGCCAGCCAGCACACGCAGCAACGTGCTTTTGCCCGAGCCATTTCTGCCCACCAGGACGATACACTCTCCCTTGCCTACTTCCAAATTGATATCATTCAGTACCTGCACATCCCCAAGTCGTTTGCTCACACGTTGAAGTGATATATCTCGTCCTGTTGAGTCCGTTGCGGCTTTTCCTGCTTTATCGAATCTTCCAATTCCCATCCATCCCATAGGTGTCACATCCGTTCAGGAGCCTGGACCCCAAGTAAATACAGGCTGTAGGCCAGACGCTCCGCCGTACGCTCTGTTAGCGCCACCCGGAAGGGTTTCACGTCAGCCGGCGCGTCGGCAATCCGTTCTGCATGATAGAAGCGGTTGAAGGCTTGGGCAACATCGATCGCATATTTGGCAATGACCGAAGGCTCGTTGCGATGAATTGATTTTTCCAGATGCTGCGGATAATCCGCCAGCAGTTTCAGCAATGCCCAAGAAGTGTCACCGACAATGACTGGCTTGTTCTCGGTGATGGCTGCAGCATTTATGCTGTTAGCCTCTTCCGAATGGTTTTCATTTTCCACGCGTTCTACCTCTGCTGCCTTCGCAAGAACACTGTTAATCCGGGCATGTGTATATTGCACATAAGGTCCCGTCTCCCCTTCAAAGCTCACCGCATCTTCGAGCGAGAAATCGACGTCGTTCAACCGGTTATTACGCAGATCACCAAATACAATTGCACCTACACCCACCGCTTCCGCAACCTCCTGCGGATTTGGCAGATTCGGATTTTTCTCCTGGATAATCTGCAATGCCCGAGCAACCGCCTCATCCAGTACCTCCTGCAAGAAGACGACTTTACCCGGCGGGTAGACATCTTCCGTCCCTCGAAACGCATCAAACCAAACGGAATATGTTCACAAATCTCAGACCACGCGTACCCCATCCGGGATAATACCGCAAATACCTGACGGAAATGAAGCTTCTGCTCACCCCCGACCACGTACAACATTTTATCCGCCTTCATCACATCATGACGATAAACTGCTGTTGCCAAATCCCGCGTTGGGTAGATGGTGGTCCCATCCTTTTTGATAATCAGGCATGGCGGCATATTCTCCTCCTCCAAACGTACCACCAAAGCCCCTTCACTCTCTTCCAGCAACCCTCTGCCTTTCAGTTCTTCGACCACCGCACCCATCTTGTCATTATAAAAGCTTTCACCCAGCGTATGATCAAACTGTACATTCAAACGCTCATACATCCGGTTGAATTCTTTCATGCTCACCTCTACAAAAAA
This sequence comes from Paenibacillus sp. 1A_MP2, assembly GCF_052244825.1. Taxonomy (NCBI): domain Bacteria; kingdom Bacillati; phylum Bacillota; class Bacilli; order Caryophanales; family Paenibacillaceae; genus Paenibacillus; species Paenibacillus sp. 1A_MP2. Next base: position 4,660,497 of record NZ_JBQQCS010000001.1, read on the forward strand.
GGCCCATAACCGCTGCGCCTCTTCATCCCCTTGCTCCAGCTTGCGGAACCAATCTCTTGCCTCCATCTCCAGAGATGGATCATTCTCCGCTTCATCGTGAAAACGCACATACAGTTCCAATGATGTCCGAATCGGCTCAGCCTGTAGTGCTTCATCATTACCCCAACGCTTGTAGGCTGCAATCTGTTTGCCGAACTGCGTTCCCCAATCGCCCAGATGGTTCACACTGACCGAAGTATAGCCTGCCTCGTTATATAACCGATACAATGCTGCCCCAATCACGGTGGAGCGCAGATGACCAATTCCGAACGGCTTGGCAATGTTGGGCGACGACATGTCGATTACGACACGTGCACCTGCACCCAGCTGCAGCTTGCCAAATGCTTGATGTCCCAGTTCTTGCAGCAGCTTCGGAGCCAGATCTTCCCGATTGAAACGTATGTTCACATAGGGTCCTGCTGGTGAAGCATCCAGCCCAACTGTCTGTAATCCAGTTGCGATATCCGCCGCGATCACTGCAGGCGCTTTCTTCAGTGACTTGGCCAAAGTAAAACAGGGAAACGCCGCATCTCCCAGCTCCGCCTGTGGTGGAACCTCCAATAATCTCAACACCTCTTCTTGCTCCAGTCCCGTTAAGGGAGCAATATGTGCTGCTGCCTGTTTCATCAACATGTTGAACACTCCTATTCATTATCGTATTTAGCCGTAATATCGAGAACAAAAAAAGCCCTCGTCTCTATATCAGAGACGAGAGCTGCTCTTCACAGTTCCCGCGGTACCACTCTAGGTGAGCAGGTCGTGAATACACATTGATATACATTCCCAGCCTGCTCCGCTCGGTGCGATTAACGGCCGCCTGCCGGATTGCCCTCTAGTCCATGCTCTGCACCCTCTCAAGAATGCAGGCATTGCTTCGGACAACCATCTCACGGGTGCGCTTCACTCAGGTCATGTCATACCGGCTTCCACCTGCCCCGGCTCGCTGTCATGCATGAATTCTGGCTACTCTCCCGATCACGGATATTCATCGTTTCAATTCATTGCCATCATTATACAGATCACAATCTGCTTTGGCAACCTGTTACATGCATTTGCCAATGAAGGCCCTGCTGGCGATAGTTGATCTCACCATCGAATTGTAAAGATTCTTACCCTGCTGTATTCGTAAAAATCCCCTCCAGCAGGCAACGTTGAAGTCCATCCGTCCGATGTCCTTATTTCGTTTCCTACTATGAGGGGATCAGCCTAATATCATGCAGATTACTCGGCTTTGTATGTTTAATTTAATTGAGTTTATATTTACGCTACTGCGGCCATCATACGGCAAGCCTCTGCACATTTGCGGCAAGCTTCCGCGCAAGCCTGACAGTGATCATGTTCATGTTTGCCACACTCAGCAGCACAAGCTTCACATGCCTTCACACACAGCTCGCAAATTTCGGAGATAAAATCACTTCCGCGTGTCATGGCTTGAGCAGCAAAGCTGCAGATTTCTGCACATTCCCGATCCAAACGAATGCAATCACGCAACATTGCCAGATCATATTCCTTCAGACTCGATATGTAACATACGTTGCAAGCATTCATACACTCCAGGCAAGCATCGATACATTGCTGATATTGTTGTTGTGTCATTTAAAGTTACCTCCCAGACTAAGTTTGCTATGCTTCTTAATACCCCGTCTGGAGGAACCTTGAATCATTAAGACTCATTTATCGCTTCTAATTCCAGCAATTGGTTGCGAATGACCGTTTGATCAAAGTGCTCACCTATAAACACAGCTACGTTCGGCACATCACCTTGAGGCGTGATCTTCATATAATCCGATTCCCGATAAGCATATTGGAACCAGAACCGACTGGACGTATCACTAAAAGATAAAATCCCTTTTGCCCGGTACACATCCCGTGGTAACTCAGCAATCAAACGCTCAAAAGCTTCACTGTTCACCGGCTGGGTGAAATAGTGGGTGTACACCATGACATGCTCGTGCGAAGCATGGGGATGTGTATGACTATGGTCGTGATCATGAGAATGACCATGGACATTCACGACGGAATGTTGATGGGCTTCGTGATTATGATCCATATGCTCATGATGTTCATGTTCATGGCTGCAGCCATGCTCTGCACCAGCTTCGGAATGAACGTGCTGTTCCTTTTTCGCGTCTTTACTCGTTTCATCGACAGATTGATAGGCATGTACGTTATCTCCACTACGAAGCAGCACATCCATATCGACTTCACACTTCACCGTAGGGATGACGGGAGCAAAACCATTCCAGCGTGTTAACAGGTCCCTCAAATCTGCCAGCTGCTGCTCATTCACCCGATCCGTTTTGTTCAGAAGAAGTACCGAAGCACAGCGAATCTGCTCCTGCATCAGCTTGAAGGTTTGTCCCTTCTGCTCCTGGTACAGTCCTGACAGATGCGCGGCATCCACCACGGTAATCAGGCTTTTCAGCTCCAGTCGCATATAGAGTGAAGTTTCCGTTACTGCATCCAATATCTCCATCGGGTTCGCCGCTCCCGTTGCTTCGATGATAATGACATCTGGCGATTCCTCCTGCACGAGATCCGCAAGTTGCAGCCCCAAGTCACCGCGCACGGTACAGCAGATGCATCCTCCCAACATTTCTGTCATCGGAACGCTAGAATCCACCATCTGACCATCCAGGTTGACCTCACCCAATTCATTCATGACCACTGCGGGTCGGAGACCCTGTTGCTGCCAATGTTCGATCAATTGAACAAGCAGTGTCGTTTTGCCACTTCCCAAAAATCCTGACAATATATATACAGGTATGGATGATTCATTTACTTTTAATTCACTCATCATAGTTCACCTCTCTGTTTGTCCAATGAAACTGGTCTATCTCTATCCTAGCGAGTGTACACTATCCTGCAATCTTTGCGCAATCCTGACCTTCTCTTCTCTATACGTCCATTGCCTCCATCTACTGAATGGTCTATGCTATGAGAACATGTTGATTGGAGGAGGATGGGTTATGACCAATTCAGTGGAACAACATCGTCAGGAAGCACCTGACACGGTATCCTGCATGATTGTAACCGTTTCGGATACCCGCACCAAGGACACGGATACAAGCGGGCAGCTTATGCATAAGCTGCTGACTAAATCAGGCTATCAGATCGTCGATTATATCATTACACCGGATGAGACCGAAACCATTCGAAGCATCCTGCAAGATGCAGCGGTTCGTGACGATATCGAAGCCGTGCTGCTCAGCGGTGGAACCGGAATAGCCCCCGTGATACGACTTACGAGGCGGTATCCTCACTACTGGATAAGGAGCTGCCGGGCTTTGGAGAAATTTTTCGCTTCCTCAGTTATACCGAGGATATCGGTTCTGCTGCCATTCTTAGCCGGGCGGTTGCCGGAACGATTGGGCGCACAGCCGTATTCTCCATGCCAGGCTCCAAGGGAGCGGTCAAACTGGCAATGGAAAAGCTTATTTTGCCGGAACTTAGGCATGTCATGCGTGAAATATATAAACCCGTCTGAAAGATCAGACGGGTTTTCCGGGTTTATTTTAGGAGAGTCCATTACTTCAGCTGCTCGAGCACATGCTGGAATACCTGCATGACATCCTCTTCATAATCATCCTTTTCTCCACCTGAAGCCGTATAGACCAATGAAACGTAATCTTTGCTGCGAATCGTTGTTCTGCCAAGAACATTTTCCATTACAGCCTCATCGCTATCATTACCATACATTTCATTCATCCGGGCAATTCGTGTACCGACATCACTGAAAATGTGGACCTTTACAATATGCCTGCCACTTCCATTCAACAGATACACATAAGAGATTCCTCCCTCACCGTCGTCTGCGAACATGTTATTCATCAATTTGATGCCTTTTGCAGCAAAAGCGTCATCCAGCTCCTGAATCAATCGACCGTTTAACCCGTGGCCCTGGCTCTTTGCCCGTACAATGCCTTCATCCGTCGCTTGTCGGGTATATATTTTCCGCTCCTGCTCAACAGATGATGCTGAACAAGCCACTAGGGATAATACACACATCACCATAATTGCACTGAACAGGGCAGACTTCACACGTCCAGAGTTAGGGTGCAATCCTTTTCCGCTATCACGCATACTCATCCTTCCTTTCCCGCCACATGCACCGTGACGCTCTCAGGTAGAGTTAGCATGTCTAGGGAAAAGAATCTTATTCGGCAGGCACCTCAGACATTGTATTGACCACAGTACGACCTACGGCACCGCCCTTAAGGATCGTCTCCAGTGTCTGAGGCAGCTGTGCCCATGAGATTTCCTGAATCCCCAGCTCAAGTGCACGATCCGGCTTCCATTCTCCGCCAAGCAGCTTCCATATCCGTTCCCGTCGTTCCATCGGACAATAGACTGAATCAATCCCAATCAATTGAACCCCCGCAAAATAAACGGAAATACGGTGGACTCGAAGGCAGCTCCTCCGGTTAATCCTGATACGGCGACAGCTCCTCCATATTGAATCTGTTTCAGACGCTCAGCCAGTGCAGGACCTGCTGCAGGATCAATTACTCCTGCCCAGAGCTGTTTGCCCATTGCACCCTTGGCTGGCGCATCCGCTTCTTCGCGGGAAATGACATGAGAAGCACCCAAATTCCGAAGCAGCTGCTCCTGTTGATCCTTTTTGCCTGTACTTGCAGTCACTTCAAATCCCAGCTTCGCCAGAATAGCCACCGCCATACTGCCTACCCCTCCGGTAGCTCCTGTCACCAGAACATTGCCCATCTCCGGAGTCACTCCAGCCCGCAGCAAAGCATCTACCGAAAGTGCTGCCGTGAAGCCTGCCGTTCCAATCGCCATCGCTTCCTTCTCACTGAGTCCATGTGGTAGAGGAACGAGCCATTCGCTGCGTAGACGCGCATATTGACTATACCCGCCAAAATGAGACACGCCCGGCTCGAAGCCTGTGCTGATCACCCGATCCCCAGGGGCAAACCGACCGCTCACGGATTCCTCTACAATCCCTGCAAGATCGATTCCCGGCACGATCGGATATTCTCGAACCACACCACCCTTTTCTTTTGTGGCGAGTCCATCTTTAAAATTGACGCTTGAGTATTGAACCTGTAAAGTTACGTCACCATTAGGCAAATCTTCTTTCGTCAGCTGCTCCATAGCAGCCTTCAGGCCACCCTGTTCTTCTTTACGTACGACATAGGCCGGAAACGTATTTTCCATTTGATATCCTCTCCTTGGTTGTAATTTACATATATTTCTATTCACCTGGTGAATTGTTCGCCTTCAGCTCAACATAAGTGGGGAATCCGTCAAACTCAAGCTCTTCAAGCGAAAATCGCCGGATAAATCCCAAGCCACGAAAATACGGTCAGGAGCCAAGGTTCCTTGCATCTCCTCTTTCTTTCATCCCCGACCGATACACGGTTGAAACAGTCACAGCGATGGATTATGTCGAAAGGCAAGCTCGGAATGATGCGGGATTTGGCGTCTCCTGCGCTTTCCCGAGAAATAATTGCTTCATTTCCTAGTGAGCCTGCGTCCGTTGGAAGGTACAGTATACCTCAGTTCATGTGCAGTCTGTCCATGATGTTTGACACACCGTCCCTCGTCCTGTTGGACACACAATGCTGAGAAAGTGGGAACCAAAAGGGCATAACCCGGTTTTCTTCCTTCCGGTTATGCCCCATACTTGATTTATTCTTCGGTGGATTGCACGTGTTCAGCAATGAGCTTCTGCTTCATATTCCAGGCCGCAGGGCTGATATTTACACGGTAAATCTCAGGATTGAGTTTACGTAGATATTCAGGCCAGAAGAGATCCATCTGCTCCCGGTGATAACTGCGAATCTCATCCAGGGTAGGCAGTTCATACACTTTGCGCCCATTCACAAAGATCGGTTCCAGCATATTCACTGCTTCGTAGCGGGTTACCGTCTTTTTCAAATAAGGATGTAGCGGGTTGAACAGCTTGAGCGGACCGCCCTGTAGCGGCTGTTCTTCTCCTGGATAGCAGATATAATCTGCAATCGCTTTGCCATGTTTCGGATCAATGATCCGGAAGACTTCTTTTTTACCTGGTGTGGAGACCTTTTCGGGATTAGCCGAGATTTTGATTGTAGGCAGCATGACACCGTCCACTTCACGCTCCACCAATTTGTACACACCACCCAAAGAAGGCTGGTCGGAAGCGGTAATTAGCTGTGTACCCACTCCCCATGTATCGATGCGAGCTCCCTGAGCTTTAAGGTTGAAAATTGTATTTTCATCCAGGTCGTTGGAAGCTACAATCTTGACGTAATCCAGTCCAGCGTCGTCCAGCATCTGCCGGGCTTGAATGGATAGATACGCAAGGTCACCGCTATCCAGACGAATTGCGTTCATCTTTTTGCCTTGGCTCTCCAGCTTCTTGGCTGTGTTGATGGCATGGGGAACACCACTGTTCAATGTATCGAAGGTATCCACCAGCAGTGTCACTTGATCTGGCAGCACTTTGGCATAGACGTCAAACGCCTCCTGCTCACTCATAAAACTTTGCACCCATGAATGGGCATGTGTTCCTGCTGTCGGAATTCCGAAGCGCTCTCCAGCCAGCATATTGGACGTAGCATGGAATCCGGCCACATACGAGGCACGCGCGCCCCAAATGGCCGCATCGGCTTCCTGTGCACGTCGTGTTCCGAATTCGAGCAACGTGTCCTGATTCGCCACCTGCTTGATCCGGGAAGCTTTGGTTGCAATTAACGTCTGATAATTCATGAAGTTAAGTATCGCCGTCTCCACCAGTTGTGTCTCCATAATGGAGCCTTCTACCCGAATGAGCGGTTCATCAGGGAAAACGATCGCCCCTTCCTTCATGGAATGAATCGTCCCCTGAAATGAAAACTGGAGCAACTCTTCCAGAAAGACAGGATCGTAATTTTCCTCTTGTTTGGATAAATATTTGATGTCCTCCATTGTAAAACGAAGCTGGCTGATATAATTCACAATCCGTTCCAATCCGGCAAATACGGCATATCCGTTACCAAAAGGAAGCTTGCGGAAATAGGCTTCAAACACCGCTTTCCGTTTGTGAGTTCCATTCACCCAGTGGGCGTACATCATATTGATTTGATATTTATCCGTATGTAAAGCCAGGCTAGTCGTCTGCATTTGTCTCATCCTCTCTGACTTCCGCTTGTGCCGCAGGCCCAGCCTGCAGACACGGGTCAACATGTGGAGACTCATTGCTCATGATTCATGATTCTGGTAAACGTACCATTGCATAAGTCTCCGGTTTATTCCTATTCACCATATTCCCCAGCAACATAACAGTTGTTTTAACAGGATATGAGGGATAGGATCAAAGGTTCGTTTACAGGTTCAGGCCTGCGAGAACGGTATCGCTCGCTTTGATCACCTGAGCCCCAAGGCTGGAACGAAAATGCCCAAGCGCCCAATCATGTCCCGCTTGATTGAAGCTCGCTACGGCATCTTCATATACCGTTATGTGAAAACCTTTATTATAAGCATCCACTGCCGTGTGCAGTACGCAAATGTCCGTACATACACCGATCAGTGTAATGTCTGTTATTCCACGTTCACGCAGTCGCAGCTCCAGATCTGTACCGCAGAATGCGCTGTATCTTGTTTTATCCATCCATCGGATCTGAGCTTTCCGTTCTTCCATAACCTGAGCCAGACGACCATAAAGCTGTCTTCCCTCCGTACCCCTAATGTTATGGGGCGGAAAAAGGACCGTTTCCGGATGGTAAGGATCACTCTCTTCATGCAAGTCCACAGCCATAATAACCTCATGCTTATTATTGCAATAAGCCTCCGTTATTGCTGCGATCGTCTCTTCGATCTCCACAGCAGGCTGCCCTACAGGCAACGAACCTGTCACAAAATCACGTGTAAAATCGATTACAATCAGTGCTTTCATCGTCCACACTCCCTTTTTGAGAATAGGTTGATCCTGATTCAATCCTTTATGATTCCCTTGCAAATTAAGTATAAATCGAAAGACGAGGTACAAGCTCCGTAAAGCGATATAACTGGGCCGGACGCTGTGAGTACTGATTGGAGCTTAACAGGTTGCCCTCCTCATCCCGAACCTCTTCCACAATGCCTTTACGACTGCGAGTTGAAGTGATCTTACGAATGAAGTTTGGCTCTTCAAAATCAGGTACAACACTCTGAATCACTTGGTATAGCTCGCTTAGTGTAAAGTCACGAGGCAGGAACTGTCGTGCAATCGTCGTTTCCAGCATTTGCTGCTGAATACGTCGGTACGCATCTTCTATAATTGTCCGGTGATCGAAGGCAAGCTCAAGCTCTTGCAAGGCTTCCTGAATTGTAAACAATCCCACATCCTCGGCATCATCCGCAGCCTGACGGTGTTCCAGCATCCATTCCTCTACCAGCGCAAAAAACGCATGTGAGATAATCCATCCTCTGGGGTCACGTCCAGGCTGACTATATACATTCAAATACTCCAGATGTCCGCCATCCACACCTGTTTCTTCCATTAACTCGCGCTTTGCAGCACCATAGATGGATTCATTTTCCTGACAAAATCCACCTGGCAATGCCCATCTTCCGGCAAAAGGCCAACCTTTGCGTTTGATCAACATCACCTTCAACTCCCGAATGGGAAGTGTCTTGGTTACCGTCTTGCGCTCCCGCTTGGTCAAGGTAAACATGACGATATCTGCGGGAACACCATCGGGGGTACGATATTTCTTGGAACTATAGGCACGTGCTGCCTGTTCATCGCTTTCAGCATTGAATTGTTCGTAGTTTTCGCTCATGGGCACCACCGACTATTCTCATTTTGATATTTTCATTATGACATAATAATATCTTTTGTCAACCTTGAGATTCCGTGCTTGGCGTTTTTGCCCGCACTACGCGGAATGTTGCGGTTGCCATGCATCCCAATGTACCCGATGCATCACGTACCTCGGATTGTGCCGTTACACTGCGGCCAGCCTGATGCAGTATTGTGGACGTCACGATTAATTCGCCTTGTCTCATAGGTGCCAAAAAATGTACATTCAAATTGGTCGTCACACAACTGTCTACCTCCATTGCGGCTGTAGCTACCATGCCCATCGCCTGATCCATCAGGGATGTCAACACACCACCATGAATAATCCCCATGGAGTTGGTGTGGTGTTCGCCCGCTGTCAGCGCGATCTGAACTTCTTTTCCGTCGCCTTTAATAAAACGACAACCGAGAAAGCCCCAAAATCTTCCGTTTCCTTCTTCAACCATTTTGTCCAAAATACCCATTATTGATTTCCCCTTTAGTGCACTTTAAGTATAAAGCCCATGATGTATGTTGTTATGATGATGATTCCCAGCATTGTTTCTCGTCGTAGTTGGTCTAAAGTGCTTCGTCATTATTATTAAGCCTGCTCTTACGGAACAGGTCTTATCCAGTGAAGTTGTCTTGAACAGCCCACCACACAAAATAACCCCACATCGTGGAGCATGATATGATCAAAAAAGGTACGGACTGCGTCCGCACCCTTCACTTCATTTACCCGCAGCTGGTCGGAGGTGAATCCGTTCCTGCCTCCACGTTCACTTTCTCGGAGACGGTATCCCGAATTACAGAAATAACAAGCTGAAGCAAATAATTGATATCGCTTTGACTTTGCTGGAACTCCGTAACCAGCGGAATGCTGTCCAGCTCTTCCTGCAGATCCTCAATTTCCTGTTCAATTTTGCTGACCATGTCTGCATTTTTGAAGCTTTCAAAAGCAACGATTTCTTTTTGTTTCTTCTTGATCGTTGCGATTAATTGCTGGATGCGTTCATGATCACGAATTTTGGACTCTGCCTGTTGGAACTGCTTCACTTCCTCGCTCGTTCCAAGCATATCAGCCAATTCTTTGGCTTTTCCCATAATGTCGTCGCGTATGACCAGATTGCGCGTATCGTAGGTAGGCATTCCATACTGGTTGTACTGCACTTCTTCCTGCGCCACTCGAAATCGCTCCATTCTATGAGATGATATAAGATGAATACTCGATGTTGCACTAAGCTTAGTTGACTGCTTGAGTGACCGCTGCGGTTACGGATCGTTCTTTCGATCGCTTTTGTCTCCAAATTTTTCAGATTGTAATGGTCTGTGGTTAAAATTTGGAGACAAAGGCGAACGCTTCGCTTCTGCAGAATCGATTCCGTCACCTTCGCTACGCTAGGCCGTAACCCGCTAAGTGCAAAAAGACATTCATCTTATTAGGTTTGTGTATTACTGATTGGCGGCTACTGGCTCTGAGAGCAGGTTGCCCCGAATATAGAAAGTCATTGGATCGGTGATTTCCACATGTACGAAAGTACCGATCAACTCTTTAGGTCCTTCAAAATGCACCAGCTTGTTGCTGCGTGTACGCCCTGCCAGAACATTGGAATTCCGTTTGCTCTCGCCTTCGACGAGCACTTCAACGACCTTGCCACGCTGTTTTTCATTGCTGCTGTGGCTGTATGCATTGATCGTCTCGTTCAAGCGTTTCAAACGTTCCTTCTTCACTTCCATTGGCACGTTGTCCTCCATCACCGCAGCAGGTGTACCTTCACGCGGAGAGTAGATGAATGTATAGGCAAAGTCGTAACCGACTTCCTTGACCAGTGACAGCGTATCTTCAAACTGTTCTTCCGTCTCTCCCGGAAAACCAACGATAATATCCGTGGTTAACACGACATCCGGAATCGCAGTTTTGATTTTGTCAGCAAGCTTCAGGTAGTGTTCCCGACTGTACTTGCGGCTCATACGTTTCAGCACTTCCGTGCTGCCAGACTGCACAGGCAGATGGATGTGTTCCACCAGGTTCCCGCCCTTCGCAAGCACCTCAATCAGATGATCATCGAAGTCACGTGGATGGCTGGTCGTAAACCGGACTCGTGGAATATCGATTTTGCGGATATCATCCATCAGGTCACCGAAGCTGTACTTCAAATCCGTGAAGTCCTTGCCATAGGCATTGACGTTCTGACCGAGCAGTGTGATTTCCTTGAAGCCTTGTCTTGCCAGTTCACGAACTTCGGCAATAACATCTTCCGGACGTCGACTGCGCTCTTTCCCCCGTGTGAACGGGACGATGCAATATGTACAGAACTTGTCGCAACCATACATAATGTTCACCCAGCCGCGCATGCCCTCACGTTTTTTCGGCAGGTTCTCGATGATATCGCCTTCCTTGGACCATACCTCAACAACCATTTCTTTACTAAACAGCGCTTCCTGAATCAGATGTGGCAGCCGATGTACATTGTGTGTACCAAAAATCATATCCACAAAGCCATGCTTCTGCATGATCCGGTTCACAACGCCTTCTTCCTGTGACATGCAACCACACACACCCAGCAACAAGCCTGGACGCTCAGTTTTCAGGGTTTTCAGGTGGCCCAGCTCACCAAATACTTTATCTTCCGCATTTTCCCGGATTGCACACGTGTTTAACAGAATGATATCTGCCTCTTTGCGATCCTCAGTAGCCTGATACCCCATCGATTCAAGCAGTCCTTTGATGGTCTCTGAATCATGCTCGTTCATCTGGCATCCATACGTATATACGATATAGTGTTTGCCTTTCCCCACGTTTTTCAGTTCATCGGGAACAGCCGTTTCGTAAAGCACTTGTACGTCTTCCTTGCCCCGTTGTTTCTCCTGACGATGATTGGGTTCCGACTTGATGTTAATCTCCCGGCCCCGGATTCTTATCTTTTTGCTGAATTCATCTTGCGAAATTACTTTGGCATCGGAGAAATCAAAATATTGGGAGTAATCCTTTTTTGAGTCTTTAGCCATTTCCTTCGGTCACTCCTTACAGCCTCTATTAATAAAAAATCGTTATTTCATCTTGTTTCACGTGATTTGCACGCTTTATACATCAAAAGAGCATTACAGCAAATTATAACATGAATTGGGCTGTAGTTCCACATCCAAAGCCGCTGCCCCTTCGCCTATCCCGAAATCTGCGCAGGTCTGCTGAACAGCCCGAAAACACACAAAAACCTGAGCTATCCTCAGGTCGAATGTAGCGACGCTGTGGATATGCTCAGGTTTATACGTTCATTCAAGCCCCATAGTCAGGGCTGAAGATTGTTCCATGTGATTAGTCGATGATTTCAGCAGTATCGCCGTTACGCGCGCCAGCTGCATTAGCTTCATCCGTATCAATATGCATGTCCAGTGCAAAGGAATCCGATACACGAGCCAGTACATTTTCCAGTACCAGACCACGATCTCCACCCAAGCGAACTTTCAACATTTGTTTGTCCTCGATACCCCATTTAGCAGCATCAGAAGTATGGAAGTGGATGTGACGGGCAGCAACGATAACCCCCTTGTCAATGGTAACTTCACCAGCAGGTCCTTTAATTGTGATGCCTGGAGTACCTTCGATACTTCCGGATTCACGTACAGGTGCTTTAACACCAATAGCGAAAGAGTCTGTCATCGAGATTTCCAGTTGTGTTTCAGGACGAACAGGTCCAAGGATACGCACTTTATCAAACTGTCCTTTCGAACCAATAACCGCTACGGTTTCGTTAGCAGCATATTGTCCAGGTTGGGACAGAGGTTTAAACTCAGTCAATTCATAGCCTTTACCAAACAAAATTTCAACGTGCTCTTGAGATACATGAATGTGACGGGCAGATACGCCCACAGGTACTGTTTTGCTCATTGTGAATTTCACTCCTTGTTTATCTATGGCCTGTAGACAGGCTCTTAACAATCCTATGGTATTATACCCCTTTTTGAAGTGAAATGAAAACGAACTGCTGAAAATTCATGAAATACACTTATTTTGCAATCATTATATCCTGAATTTAGTAATTTCACTGCTGTAACATAGACATTTCTGCTTCCATTCCGTTTTCTTCAGAAGACTCTCCAACATACCAACAGCTTCATCATTTTGAATGTTCCATCTTCAAGTTTTTCTCCGGCAGGTTTTCTCCTAAATAACGCATCGCATTGCCCCACATCCAACCGTGAACCAGTGATTCGTTGTAATGCTTGAGCAGCATATTAATTAGCTTCGGATATTGCCCGGTATGTTCAAGCTCATGAATATACGTAGATATCCCGTCAAAATCAGACCCCATCATCAGATGATGCTCCCCACCCAGGGAACAAATCTGCTCAATATGTGGCAACAGATCTTCGATACGCACTTCGCCTTCCTGCTTCACAAACCAAGGCACAAACGTCAGTCCAATACGTCCTTCCCGGGCAATAATGGCCCGAATCTGATCATCCTTCAGATTGCGGACATGCGGGCATATGGCATAACTGTTGGAGTGAGAGGCGATAAAAGGACGCTTACTAAGGTCAGCAAGTTCCCAGAACCCTTTTTCGGTCAGATGAGATACATCCAGCAGCATGCCGATTTCGTTACACAGGTGAACCAGCTCCCTGCCCTTCTCCGTCAGCCCTGCCCCGCGCTTCTCCAATACACCATCAGCTGCCCAATTGGCATAATTCCAGGTAAGCCCAACGATCCGCACACCCATCTGATAACATAACTCCAGATAAAAGAGGTTGCCTTCCAGCCCATCGACACCTTCCAGTGTAAGCAGTCCCCACGATCTGTTCGTCTGCCCTACCTGCGTAAGCTGTTCTCGCCATAACAATGTATGCGTGCCTTCCGTTCGGTCTTTGGATATCTCCACTCGCTTTCGGTAGATGTCCAACTGGCCCATTACATGTTCAAACTTGCCTCTGCCAAGCACTTCGGGTAAATAGACCGCAAAAGCCTGTAAACCAATGTTACCTGCCCTCATACGTTCCAGATTCACATCCAGCTGTGGAGCATTTTCAAATGGAAAGCTAGGGTTCATCAGTATTTTGCTCAAAGCATCACAATGAAAATCGGCTACTCGCCAGTTGTGCATCATAATCTCTCCTTCTACTCGGTTATGTTATGGAATTAAAACGCAAAAAAACCTGTCTACTTCGTAAACAGGTTCAATGCATAAGTGCATGTATTATCTGGGCTCCACAATCAGCTTAATGGCCGTTCGGTCCTCGCCGTCGATCACAATGTCTGTAAAAGCTGGAATACAAATCAAGTCAACTCCGCTTGGTGCTACAAATCCCCGGGCTATCGCTACCGCTTTAATGGCTTGGTTCAGTGCTCCCGCTCCAATTGCCTGCAGTTCAGCATTTCCACGTTCACGAAGAACACCTGCAAGAGCGCCGGCTACGGAATTGGGATTGGACTTTGCTGAAACTTTTAATACTTCCATGGTAAGTACCTCCCTGGGAATGTTGAATGTTTGTTTCCACTTACTAGATGTTATTCGCGGGAGGCAAAAAAATTCCTTCTTTTTAGGCGGGTTTCCCTGCAAAATGAGACAATACCCCTATTCCATGCGCCACTCGTCTTCCATCAGACGAATTTTCTCAATGCGCGTTGCAGCACCTGTGGCTTCATCAATCTCCACAAAAACACCGTGGAAATGCCACTTGCCATCGTCTACGACAAAGCGTACCGGAAGCTGGGTATAGAACTTGCGAAGCACCGCTTCACGCTCCATACCCAATATGCCGTCACGCGGGCCAACCATGCCCGCATCGGTTAAATAAGCTGTTCCTCCTGGCAAAATACGATCATCATTGCTCTGCACATGTGTATGTGTACCTACGACCAGCGATGCACGTCCATCCAGATGCCAGCCCATGGCAATCTTCTCTGACGTTGCTTCAGCATGCATATCGACGAGAATGCATTTATGATCTTGACGCAGTTCATCCACAATTTCATCGGCAACGCGAAATGGACAATCCAGAGCAGGCAGAAACGTACGCCCTTGCAGATTGACAATCGCCAGCTCCTTGCCTTCGCCTTTGACTACCGTGTAACCGCGCCCCGGTGTTCCTGGAGGAAAGTTCGCAGGACGAATCATGCGAGGTTCATCATCTATAAAATCAAAAATGTCCTTATTGTCCCAGGTATGGTTACCAAGGGTGATGCCATGCACACCCCAGTTGAAAAATTCATTCGCAATTGCACCGGTAATGCCCCGGCCTGCCGCTGCATTTTCCCCATTTACAATGACTACATGTGGCTTATACTTCGTTTTGAGGTAGGGTAGGTTTTCCTTTAATGCCTTACGCCCCACATTCCCTACAATGTCACCAATAAACAAAACTTTCATTTTACTGCCTCCTTAATCCCTACCAAGCGCAGCCTTCTTCAAAGCATCCAAAACTTCGCAGGACCTCTATCTCTTGCTCATCATTTTATTATGAAAATGCCTTTAACAGGCTATCAACAGGAAAAGTGGCCCACTACTGCGGCCACTTTTCCGTAATGCTCTATTTTGCGTATTCAACCGCACGGGTTTCCCGGATGACGGTGACCTTGATGTGACCCGGATAATCGAGTTCGTTCTCAATCATCTTCGTAATGTCACGCGCGAGGCGGAATGCTTCGGCATCGTCGATTTTCTCAGGCTGTACCATAACGCGAACTTCGCGTCCGGCCTGAATAGCGTACGATTTCTCGACACCTTCGAACGACTCCGAAATCTCTTCCAGCTTCTCCAGTCGCTTGATATACGTTTCCAGCGTTTCGCGGCGTGCGCCTGGTCTTGCTGCGGAGAGCGCATCTGCTGCGCCAACCAACATCGCAATAACCGAAGTCGCTTCGCAATCCCCGTGATGGGACGCGATACTGTTGATTACAACCGGATGTTCTTTGTATTTCTTCGCTAGTTCCACGCCGATTTCGACGTGTGATCCTTCCACTTCGTGATCCAGCGCTTTACCGATGTCATGCAATAGACCTGCACGTCTTGCCAGGGTTACGTCTTCTCCGAGTTCGCCAGCCATCAGTCCAGCCAGATAAGCGACTTCCATCGAATGTTTCAAGACGTTTTGACCATAGCTTGTACGGAACTTCAACCGGCCCAAAATTTTAATCAAGTCCGGATGCAGACCATGCACGCCCACTTCAAAGGTAGCTTGCTCACCGTATTCACGGATACGCTCATCCACTTCTTTGCGGGATTTCTCCACCATCTCTTCAATCCGTGCCGGGTGAATACGTCCATCAGCCACCAATTTTTCGAGGGCAGTACGGGCGATTTCACGGCGAATCGGGTCAAAGCCCGACAGAATAACTGCTTCTGGCGTATCATCGATAATGAGGTCAATCCCGGTAAGGGTTTCAAGCGCACGGATGTTACGTCCTTCACGACCGATAATCCGGCCTTTCATTTCTTCATTTGGCAAGGTAACAACGGATACCGTTGTCTCTGCCACGTGGTCAGCCGCACAACGTTGGATGGCGAGTGTAATAATCTCGCGGGACTTTTTGTCCGCTTCTTCCTTCGCTTGCTGTTCAATGTCCTTAATCATTTGAGCCGTCTCATGACGAACTTCCTGTTCTACGTTGGACAGTATGATACTGCGTGCGTCTTCCATGGTGAGGTTGGATATGCGCTCCAGCTCCGTCACCTGGTTTTTGTAGATCATCTCGATCTGCTGCTGTGTCTCATCAATTCGTTTCTCTTTGTTAGCCACTTGCTCTTCTTTGCGTTCGAGCGATTCCAATTTTTTATCCAGCGACTCTTCTTTTTGCAACAATCGTCTTTCTTGTCGTTGAATTTCGTTCCGACGTTCACGAGTGTCTTTTTCAGCTTCAGCGCGAATGCGATGAATTTCGTCCTTCGCTTCCAGCACCGTTTCTTTCTTCAGTGCTTCTGCCTCTTTCTTCGCGTTCTCCACGATTTGTACGGCAGCTTCTTCCGCACTGGAGATCTTAGCTTCTGCAAGAGATTTGCGAATAAAATATCCTACTCCGAAACCCAATGAATAGCGCGGCAACAACGAGAACGATCATGATTGCAGTTGGCATACTGTTCACCTCCTCGTTGGTTCCTCCAAGGCATTCCTTGGGTCAATTTGCAGTTTTCAAACCTTACATATTTTTGGGAATAACGAATACTTACGGCGATCCCCCGCCGATTTTCATTTCAAGTGTACATGTCTCCACGCACTATTCACCGTTTCCGGCAAACCCATAATCATGAATGGTATAAATCTTCAAAAACAGAAACCGCTTTTTTGGAAGGAAAAAGGGTTGTCCATTTCTTACAGACTCATGTCCATTTTAGTATTTGACGAAAGAAATTGTCAAGAGAATGCAGTATAGTGAGTCCAGTCTGCTAATCCCATAACAATGCTTCGTCATCTTCGGGGTCCCCGCCTCATCTTCTTCAATTAAACAATTCACGACCCGACGCACCATATCCATGGAAAAACCTCGTCGCATCAAGAAGGGAAGCGTTTTACGTTTCTTCTCCTTGATGTCTCCTTTGACCTGATTCCATTTTTTGCGTCCGGCGGTTAGAGCAGTCTCAAATTCCGAATCCGTACTTATACCTTCCAGCGCTTCAGCAATCAGCTCACTGGCAATGCCCTTCTGACGCAGCTCTTGCCTTATCCACAGTTTCCCCTTCCGCTGGCCCTCCATACGCTGACGAGTCCATTCCTTCGCAAACAGTTCATCATCGACCAAATTCTCCCTCTCAAGCCGATCCAGGGCCTCTTCAATCAACGGTGCAGCAAATTCTTTTTGACGAAGTTTCTGACTTAATTTGTGGCGTGTGCGGGGTTTATGTTCCAGATATCGTAAAGACTGCACATACGTCCGCTGTCGCTCATCCGCTACAATGATATCTTCCAAGTCCTTCTTCAAAAATGTATTTCCTCGGGTCATCCGATATTTAATCATTACATCTTCAAGCACCGTGATTGAATATAAACCAAAGGTAATCCGGTAACGAGCTTCCCTGCTCTTCGTTCGTTCGACCCGTGTAATGGTAAGTTCTTCGTTATCCGGGAATTGCGATATTCCTTCAAGTTCTGCTTCTTCATATAATTCCTCATCATGTTGGTCCATTCAGTTCGCCCCTTCCACATCATTTTGTGTCTGAACTGCATGGCCTAATTGAAAGCACACAGCAAAACAAAAGACTTCTTCACATACGCCTAGCATGTCTCCAATGGAAACGCAGCTTCACTAAACGCTTTGCTATCTCACGGAAGACATCTAACGCTAATACAAAAGGCCGGAAACAATGTCCGGCCTCACACTAAAAGTAAGCGTGCCAACAGCCCCTGTCCATTCGGACAGAGGCTGTTGGACAGCGAGAGTACACACCACAACACCTTAGCAGCTAGATTAAGCCAAGCTCAATCAGGCTAGCTTTGGGAGTCCAGAGGGCTTACTCGTTAATTTCAAATAATTCTTGTTCTTCTGCCGCTTCTTTTTGTTGATCTTCACTAGTAGGCACAGGAACTGCAGTAGTCAAGTTGCTGGCTACACGGATTTTTTGCTCAATGACTTGAGCAATATCTGCATGCTCTTTCATGAACTGCTTCGCGTTCTCACGTCCTTGACCCAAACGTTCGCCCTCGTAAGAGTACCACGCACCACTTTTGTTAACGATGTCCAGCTCTGTACCAATGTCGATGATACTGCCTTCTCTCGAAATACCTTCACCGTACATAATGTCCACTTCCGCTTGTTTAAACGGCGGTGCCACTTTATTTTTTACAACTTTGATACGGGTACGGTTACCGATGATGTCATTGCCTGATTTAATACTCTCAATACGACGTACATCCAGACGTACTGTAGAGTAGAATTTCAGGGCACGACCACCAGGTGTTGTCTCCGGGTTACCAAACATAACACCGACTTTTTCACGAAGCTGGTTGATAAAGATTGCGATGGTTTTGGATTTGCTAATTGCACCAGACAGTTTACGCAACGCCTGAGACATCAGACGTGCTTGCAAACCGACATGGGAATCACCCATTTCGCCTTCAATTTCTGCTTTTGGTACCAAGGCAGCAACCGAGTCAATAACGACAATATCCACAGCACCACTACGTACAAGCGCTTCTGCAATTTCAAGCCCTTGCTCACCCGTATCTGGCTGGGACAGAAGCAACTCATCAATATTAACACCCAGTTTGCTTGCATATTGCGGGTCAAGAGCATGCTCTGCATCGATAAATGCAGCTTGTCCACCCGCTCTTTGTACTTCAGCAATCGCATGCAATGCAACAGTTGTTTTACCAGATGATTCAGGTCCATATATTTCAACAATACGGCCTTTAGGCAAGCCGCCTGTTCCTAATGCAATATCCAAAGCCAAGGAACCGCTGGGTATAATTTCCACATTCATGTGAGTCGACTCACCCAGTTTCATGATGGATCCTTTACCAAATTGCTTCTCTATTTGACGGAGCGCCATATCAAGCGCGGCACGACGGTCTGACAATAAGCTCACACCCTTTACTGTTTATAAGATAATGATACCTTGTTTTAACACGTTTGCCAAGCTTTTTTTCGAACATACATTCGTTTTTTTTGTGAAGGCCGAGGCGCCTCTTCCTCAAGGAAACTTTCCATTAAACAGAAAAAAGAACCGTAAACAAGGCTGTAAAGCCTGATTCTACGGTTCTTCCGTCTTCCTTTATTATACTTGCTTGGCTTAGCAAATGCAATCCGAGCTGTGAACTAGTCCATCTCCACAAGCTTACGCCACAAACGGTAAAGAATCGCTTTCGCTGAACGGATTCGAACCGTCTCGCGATTGCCATTAATACGCAGTTCATGAATTTCTGTCTCTTTACCACGCTCCGCCAGAGCGATAAATACAAGTCCTGGCGGTTTGCGCTCGGAATAACCAGGTCCCGCAACCCCTGTAACTGACAAACCGAAATCTGCATCCCCAATCATGCGAATCTGCTCTGCCAGCACTTTGGCCACCTCCGGGCTCACTGCGCCCGGTGCATCTTCACCTTCCAGATAGTCATGCGGCACATGGAGCAGCTTTTCCTTAATTTCATTGGAGTAACATACAATTCCGCCTTTAAGCATCGATGCACTGCCAGGAACTGATGTCAGGCTCTGCATGACGAGCCCTCCTGTGCAGCTCTCAGCCGCGCTAAGGGTCAGACCCATATCAGACATCATGGTCACAATTGTGTACTCTATAGGCACGTCCTCGTTCGCGTAGAGATGCTCTGGCAATCGTTCCCGGATCTGCACTTCCATTGCATCCAGCTTCAGCTTCGCCTCACTCTCACTTGGAGCCTTTGTGGATACACGTACCGTAACTTCTCCCTCACTTGCATACGGCGCAATGGTAGGATCTGTCTGTGTATCAATCAGATCAAGGAGCCGGTCTTCCAATGCCGATTCACCGATTCCTGCAAACTTCAGCATTTTTGAATAAATGGGCATTTCTTCAGTCAGTACATGCTGGAACAACCAAGGCTTAACCTCCTGTTCAAACATGGGAATCAGCTCTTTCGGTGGTCCAGGCATCACAACATAATGTTTACCATTATCAGAGATCGCATTTCCTGCGGCAAGGCCTGTTTCATTCGCCAGCGGTGTCCCGCCTTCTATAACGATTGCCTGCCGACGATTGTTTTCCGTCATATCTACATTTCGATCTCGGAAGAAACCCTCAATTTTGTCCATAGCCATTCGGTCTATATGCAGTTTGCGGTTCAAGACCGCCGCGATCGCATCCTTAGTCAGGTCATCCTGTGTAGGACCGATGCCTCCTGAAAATAAAATGACATCTGCACGACCCTGAGCGATGCGTATCGCGTCACTAAGTCGATTTAAATTATCACCAACCACCGTTTGGAAATATACATCAATCCCGATCGCAGCCAATTCACGGGATAGATATCTGGCATTGGTATTCACAATTTGTCCAAGCAACAATTCTGTGCCAACTGCAATGATTTCTGCCTTCATTCAGCATCCTCCTGTACACGTGGTGAGTGATCAAAGGGCAATAGGATAATTTCCTATTGCCCTTCGTACAAATGATTTCTTCATGCTTCCCCATTTAACCGCAAACCGTTACACCTTTGATAAATGAAGCAAATTTTTGTTTTTGATAAAGTAATCAATACCAGACCAAATCGTAATAATTGCTGCTGCCCAAACGGCGATAATGTCCATGTGAATACCCGTGAATGAGAACGGGAAATTATTCAACAGCAACAGCACAATCGCGACAATTTGCACGACAGTCTTCAGTTTGCCCCAGGCACTTGCCGCAACAACCGAACCATCCAGTAATGCAATCTGACGCAGGCCGGTAACCGCAAACTCACGACTAATAATGACCACGGCAATCCAGGAATCCAACTTACCCATTTCTACAAGAGAAATCAGCACCGCAGTAACCAACAATTTGTCAGCCAGCGGATCAAGCAATTTTCCCAGGTTGGTGACCATATTATTTTTCCGCGCCAGATAGCCGTCAATTCCATCCGTGCTTGCCGCAATGATAAAAATAACAGCAGCAATTAATTGATTATACGGAAGCGATAAGCTCCCCAATTGCAACGGCTCTGGATAGAACGGAAAATCTACGAGCAGGAACACCATCAAAAAAGGGATTAAGCAAATTCGTGCAAGCGTAATCCGGTTGGGTAAATTCACAAGACGCCCTCCCTCTTATCCTCCATTACTCCAAACATTCATCTTAATCCCGTGTTCATCATCCGGAACATGAAATTTACAGTTTCACTGTCAAATCAGCACTAAAGTGCTCTCACTATGTAAAAACGCAAAAATAAAGTCAACCGTTCAAACGCAAAACCGTTTTAAACGTTCCGGTGACTTTCAGAAGATGTACTGCTTTTCACAAAGTCAGCAAACGATGATGACTGGGCTTTGATGCTTATCTGCCAGCAATGCACACTTAGTATAATATACGCCAATTGCAGTGTCAAAAAACATGCAAGCTACAATGAGGAAATATTACTTAAAGTTTGTATATTGCAGATCCAGAGGTAGATTGGCGCCGTTCAACAACTGCATCACAGCTTGCAAATCATTCTTACTTTTACCTGTTACCCGGAGTTGATCTCCCTGAATCTGACTCTTCACTTTCATCTTGGAGTCACGAATCAAAATATTGATTTTTTTAGCGATATCCTGATCAATTCCCTGCTTGAAATTCAAACGCTGGCGGACTGTGCCTGAAGAAGCCGGCTCTACTTTTGCATAATCAATGTTTTTTAAAGGTAAACCCCGCTTAGCCATCTTGGATTGAAGCACATCGATAACAGCCTTGAGTTTGGTCTCATCATCAGATACGATCGTTAACGCATCCTTATCCAGTTTCAGACTGCTCTTGCTGCCCTTGAAGTCATAACGCGTGCCAATTTCCTTTTCCGTTTGTGTAACGGCATTTGTCAATTCCTGCAAGTCCATTTTGGACACGATATCAAATGAATTTTCTGAACTCAAACCAGTCACCCTTTCAGTAATCATATGTTCTGTAACATTATAGAGGATACGCCAAGCAAAAGTCTAATTTTATGAGGGTTTTCAAATTAAAAAAAAGCATTTTTGGCCGCCACTTGAGATGGTTGCCAAAAATGCTTTCCGTGCGGCTGCCATTCTAATAACGGCTGCGATTAGGCTGTCTGAACATGTCGAGCACACCCAGAAGCACATGTGCAAGTCCAAAACCCAAAATTCCGTAACCCCAGGCAGTTGGAGTCAAGTAATAACCCAGGAGGCTGACAATGATCCCCAAACCTGTTACGATCCAGCTGACTGTCACAGCCATCCACCTCACTTCACCAAAAGTTGACTGCAAGTTAAGACAAGGTTAGTGTCTCCCGCAGAAACTTTGGTTATTCGCCGCCAGTGCCAGAGCTTCCTTCGGTAGTGCTTCCTGTTCCGTTCGTCGTAGTGCCTTCAGTTGTACCAGTGGAAGACGTATCCTCACCAAGTCTTAACCGAATGCGGTTCGTCGCTTTTCCGTCTGTCACAACCTGCCCTGCAACCTCAATTGTAGTTGCGGCAGCGTAACCCGACTTGATGTACATTCCTGCACTATCCAATTCGAAGGTGTAGCTGTCTCCCTCAGCGGTGTTGCCGTACTCCAACTTTTCTCCGCTAGAGTTCTCGCCCTTGTATACTTCCAGCCAACTATGCCCCGTTGCTTTAATCGTAACCGTCACAGGCTGTCCTGCGCTGCCGTTCACTTTAAAGTTGGTAATATTGCCTGATTTCCCGTCTTCAGCAACAGTTACAGCAGTTGATGGCGCATCCGTTGGGTTCCCCTGATTTTCATCAGGCGTTTGCCCATCTGTTTGTCCATCTGTCTGACCATCCGTTTGTTCATTGGCCTGTCCCTCTGCCGTTCCACCACCGTTACCACCGGCCTGGCCTTCGCTACCTGATTCAGCCGGAGGATTAGAAGCCTGACCATTATCTGTAGGCTCATCCGGTTTATCTTGAGGCTGCTGCTGGCTGTCTGTGATCTTCGTTTGATCCAGCCCTTGTGTATCGGAATCATCCTTGTTCATCACGACGTACACGTACAACAGCACAAGAATCAACACCGGGAAAGTCCACATCAGTGCGACAGACATCCAGCGGTTACTGCGCTCTACCGGACGACTTGAACGCTTCTGAATAACCGGCTCCATTGTTGCTTCCGTTTCTTCTGCAGGTACATCTTTCTTATGTCCCTCCAGCAGCTCATCAGGATTCAGCCCCACGGTTTCCGCATAGGTTTTGATAAATGCACGCACATAGAAGCTTCCAGGCAGCACTTTGTAGTCTCCTGCCTCTATTGCCTCCAAATACCTCTTGCGAATTTTAGTCATTTCCTGTACATCGTCAAGACTCATCCCTTTTTGCAGCCGGGCCTCTCTTAACTGCTGACCCAGTTCAGACATGCCATCTCCTCCTTATGTTTATCTCTATAGTTGTTGCTTATCTATTTCATGATCCCGTACGGAGCGTTACAGTTCGTCGGTGTAGCTGGCCGTAAACGTATCATAAATAATTTCTTCATTCGGACTGTTGCGGAGTTCAATAATAATGTCAAAATCGTTAAAATCATATTCGGACTCCTGAACAAAAATATCCGGGTGTTCAATGACCTTGGTGCTAGGCATCGTCATGATATCCTGTAACAAATTATAATGACGTTCGCTTGAACGAATGGTACTCACAATTCCGTCAATGATAAAAACATTGTTTGGGTTCAATTCGTCCTCGGATAGCTGACTTCTTATGGTCTGACGAAGAAGTGTGGAGGAAACAAACGTCCACCGTTTCATTGCACATACGCTGCCTGCAATAATGGATTCCGTTTTACCTACACGCGGCATTCCACGCAAACCAATAACTTGATTGCCTTCCCTCTTAAATACTTCACCCAAAAAGTCCACAAGTAACCCAAGTTCATCCCGAGTGAAACGAAATGTCTTGCGATCATCCGAATCACGATCAATATATCGACCATGACGTACAGCCAGAATATCCACCAGTTTCGGTTGACGCAAAGCAGACACAGTTATGCTGTTCACTTTGCCAAGCATTTCACCCAGCAGACGAATTTTCTCGTCATCGTCCGATTCAAGCAGCATGCCCCGGGTTTTGCCTTCAACACCGTTAATGGTCAATATATTTACTTCAAGCATCCCCAGCATTGAGGCAATATCCCCTAATAGGCCAGGTCTGTTCTTATGTATTTTATACTCCATATACCATTGTTTAGATTCCATTTAAACACCCCGTAAAGCATTATTCCACATTATTCGACAGTATCAGAACGTGTCCATTGGACAACAATCTGAGATATCTTCTAAAAATGGGTCACGTTAATGATATATAAAATGAAAATGAATTACAAGAACAGCTCTGTAATCCGTTTGTAATCATTAGAGAAAAGCCCCCTTGCGGGAGCTTTCCATCTGAAACTCTTATGCGTTTTGTTTGGCCAATTTGACCATCAGGCACGCAATCGTACGACGCTCATCTGCATCGCCGACATCCCATAATTCTTTCAATGCCCGGTTGGAATGGTTCGCTGGATCAACTTTCTCATCCAGGAAGTCACCAATTTCGTATGCAAGTTTGTTGATGGTTTCTTCATTCATCCCCATCTTTTCTGCTTGCTTCACGCGGTCACCCAAAAACTTCTTCCATGTGTCAAAACTTGAGAGCACTGTTTTTTCAGTTGACATGATAAATCCTCCTTTGCTGACGCATGAGATTTAAAATCAACAGTTGTAATATGTGCTTCCCGGCCATTTTATATACGAGCATTTTTGAATTCATCGAAGATCTGCTTCAAATCAACAATTTCCATCAGTACACTACCCCGAAGAGTAATCAACATTGAATTTGACTCAGTTATTACGTGAGCCAGCCCCCATTTGGACTTATAATCTGCCCGTTAATATAGCCTGACTCAGGAAGTGCAAGGAAGTAGACCAGTGATGAGATTTCATCTGGCTGGGCAAGTCTTCCTGCAGGAATTTCCTCTTCCAGCATCTTTAGTTCATCCTGATCCAGATGGTTTAACATGGATGTTTGAACGGCACCCGGAGCTACAGCATTCACCGTCACTCCAGAGGGAGCCAACTCTTTGGCAAGAGCTTTGGTGAATGCATTTACACCGCCTTTGGTCGTAGAATACAACACTTCACAAGAGGCACCTGACAGTCCCCAGATCGACGACACATTAATGATTCGGCCATATCTTTGAGAGATCATGTGAGGCATCATTTCCTGTGTACACAAGAACGTGCCTTTCAGGTTGATCGCCATGACTTCATCCCAGATCTCTTCCGTAACATCGGACAGCAATCCATAATGTGATATTCCTGCATTGTTCACCAAAATATCCGGCATCAGCCCATGTGATTCCAGCTTCTCACGCATACGTTCGATCTGTTCCCGGCTGCGAAGATCAGCAGACACCGTCATGACTTTACCACTGCCCTGTTCCATACATCTTCTCGCAGCTTCATTAGCTGCTTCATGCGATTTCATATAGTGAATTACGACATTCATGCCCACCTTGGCAAAGCGCTCCGCAATGGCTGCTCCAATGCCTCCGCTAGCGCCTGTTACAAGTACCGTCATTTCCCCGATTGGCTTCAATTGTCCTGTTCCCCTCTCCATATTAAGGACTCACGACAAGCGATATCGCCAGCTGATCCCAACGAATATGCTCTTTCAATCTGCGGTTTACCTCTTCCAGCGTGAGCGATTCATACAACGGGAGCATATTGAAAAAATCACCACCGCGGAATTGCTGCCGCGTGAATTCATTTGCAATGTTTTCCGGTGAATTAAGCATGCGCAAATATCCACCTATTTTCTTTTTGCGTGCGCGCTCAAAATCGGTTGCATCGAACCCTTTTTCCACAATAGCATCAACTTCTTCACGGATGCGGGCAAGCAGCTGATCCGGGTCTTTGGTGTCCCCGCCAATAGCAGAAAAAGCATATTGCGGTGAACTGTTATATTCATGTCCAAAGCTGTCCGAAATCAGGTCTTCATCATACAGTTTTTGAAATAGCGGGGTACTGGAACCAAAGAGCAAATCCATCATCAATTTGGTTGTCATATCCCGACGTAACAGCTCTTCTCCTGTAAGTCCCACATCGGTTTCCTTGAAACCAAACAAACATTTGGGCAGGGACACAGCCAATTTGGATTCACGTCTCGCTTCCCCCACCTGCTCAGGTTCCTGTTCAAATATCCGCTCAATTCGACCTTGAGGCTTATAATTTTTCTCCGCCTGGTTCGAACGAACCATATCCAGCACTTCCTGCGGGTCTACTCCACCCACGACAAACAGAAGCATGTTACTTGGATGATAAAAAGAGTTGTAGCACGTATACAACGTTTCTTTGGTTATGGTGCCAATGGATTCAACGGTTCCGGCGATATCAATGTGAACGGGATGTTTCTGATACATCGCCTCAATCAAGCCAAAATAAACGCGCCAATCCGGATTATCAGCATACATATTAATTTCCTGGGCGATAATCCCTTTTTCCTTTTCCACATTCTGATCGGTGAAGTAAGGATTTTGCACAAAATCAACTAATGTTTGTATATTTTCATTGACGTGTTCCGTCGCCGAAAACAAATAAACGGTCTGGTCGAAACTGGTAAAAGCATTGGCAGACGCTCCATGAGAAGCAAATGTGGCAAAAATATCACCCGTTGGTTCTTCAAACATTTTGTGTTCCAGAAAATGAGCAATCCCGTCCGGAACCTTCACTTCTTCCTGTCCTTCAACCTGAAAATGATTGTCGACCGAGCCGTATTTGGTTGCAAATGTGGCATATGTTTTCTGGAAACCCGGTTTAGGCAAAATATAAACATGCAGCCCGTTATCCATTACTTCGTAATAAAGCGTTTCCTGCAAACGATCGTAAGTTATGCTCTCCACCGACTATTCCTCCTTCTCATCACGCAAGAAATAAATCGTATCCAGACGGAATTTTTCTGCCGCCTCACGAACATTTTCTTTGCTGATCTGTTCTACCTGGGCCAGCAGTTCCTCGGCGGTTCTCTCTTTGCCGGACAACTGCCGATTGAAATCATAAGCGATCAGCTCAAATGCAGAGTCCTGCATTTCCCTAAGCAAATTCCGGATCATCGCCTTGGTCTGGGACATTTCCAAATCAGTAATATTCCCGTTCTTCATTTCATCCAGCTGCTGCTTGATAATTTTGACCGCTTTTTCGTAATTGGGAATTTCAATCCCGGATTGGATCGTTGCAATACCTTTATGTCCGTCATAACGGGAAGAGGCATAATACGCCAGACTTTCTTTTTCACGAACATTAACAAACAGCTTGGAATGAGGATATCCTCCGAGAATGCCGTTATACATCAAAGCTGCTGCATACTGCGGATCACCATAAGTGATTGACGTACGAAGTCCCATATTCAGCTTGCCTTGGTTAACATTAAGCCGTTCTACCACGGTTTGCACTTCTTTATCTCCACGAACCGCTTCCCGTGTGTGATAGTCTGAAGAGGTCACACGGTCTACATTGAAATATCGCTGGACCAGGCTTTCTACCTCTTCCAGCGTGGTGTCGCCCACCACATACAAGTCCATACTTGCCTGCTGCAACCATTCCTGATACGAAGCTGTCAATGTTTCTGGATCTATGCCCGGCAAATCTTTGCGTTCACCAAGCGGGTGCAAGCGGTAAGGTTCGTTTTTACACATCTCCTCAATACTGCGTTCAGCAGCATAACGCATTTTGTCATTGACGATAGACTCCAGCATTTTGCGAACAGTCTCCCGCTCAGCATGTACATAAGAGGTTCGGAAATGTCCATCCTCCTGTGCAGGGCGTGTAAGCACCTCTCCAAGGAAAGCAAAAGAACGGTCCAGCAACTGCTCGTCCCCGCCAACAAAGGAATCATTAATGGTGTCCATACGGAACTGTACGATCTGGTAATCTCCACGTTTATAAACATCAAAGCCAAAACCCGCTCCATACAAATGTTCCAACTGTTCACGAAATTGCGTTGTTTCCGGATAGGATTCGGTCCCGCGCCGAAGTACGAAAGGTGTTAAGGCTACTTTGGTAACCGTATCTTCTTGCAGAGGAACCCCTGCGTAAAGTGATATCGCATATGTCTTAAACCGCTTTGTAGGAAGAACATGTATGCGGAATTCTTTCCGATTTCCTCGTTCAAATCCTGATGTATTCAAATGTCAAAACCCCTTTACGGCGTCATTTGTCGTGCAATAAGTGAAGCTTAAACGTAACAACCATTTTAACCCATTCAAAAGGCAAGAAGCAACCGAAGTCACGCCTTCTGGTTGCTTCCAAGATCATCACATACAGAATATATGCTGCCCGATTGTTTTCACCTGAGGACGAGTCCAGATCCATTTGGATGTAGCTGTCTTCGGGTTAAAATAATAGAGGCATCCACCGGATGGATCCCAACCATTTATCGCCTGTTCAACTGCTTTTTTAGCTTGGGCATTCGGTTCCAGATAAATCTGGCCGTCTGCAACGGCGGTAAATGCACCTGGCTGGAAAATTACTCCTGACGGTGTGTTCGGGAAACTCGGCGATTTAACGCGATTCAGAATAACAGCCGCTACGGCCACTTGACCTTCGAATGGCTCTCCGCGAGATTCACCATATACGGCGTTAGCCATAATTTTGATTTCGTTCTCCGACAGCCCCATGGAATTGGCTGAGCCCATATTGTCCTGCTCTTTGTCTGCCGTATTGTTGTTGTTGCCACCATTTCCTGAACCTTGATCCTTATGCAACGGCGTTTCTGTTGGCGACCACTGTTTTGAAGCATTGTAAAGTTTCAGCTTGGTTTTGGCTCCAACCACACCATCTACCTTCATCCCGAATTCAGATTGAAACCATTTTACCGATTTCAGTGTGGTGCTGCCGAAATTACTGTCAATTTTACCATTGTAAAATCCCAAATACTTCAGTCGGCCTTGAAGCTCATATACATCTTGGCCATAACTTCCATATTTCACAGCATTGGTGCTAAAGGTGGGTAAGGACTTCTCTTCGACCTGCGGGGTACTTTGGTTTAGACTTTCGGTTGCTGTATTCCCAGGAAGCATATAACGAATTCCCAATGCGGACATCAGCAAAATAGCAGTGAAAAGCCATATGTTCATTTTTCGCATCGACTGAGCTCTACCTTTCTCTTGTGGGATTAACAGAATCGCTAAGGTTATTATGACAAGCATACTTCGTTCCTATGCACCAAATCAGACGATCATTGGACATCATGGCAAAACTTTAGTCCAATGGCATGCAAAAAGCCCTTAACCAATAAGGTTAAGGGCTTAAACTCGCTTGCATCCGCTGTGGATTACGAGCTTATTTTATTCTGTTGATACTGCTCCAGCGAGATCAATACTTCCCTTGGTTTGCTCCCCTCGTAAGGACCAATCACGCCTCGGGCTTCCATGGAGTCAATCAAACGTGCTGCACGTGTATAACCGACCCGCATTCGACGCTGCAGCAGAGAGACCGAGGCTTGCTTTGCCTCCAAAATAATCTGCACCGCCTGTTCATATAACTCATCCTGTACTTCATCTGCTGCCTGAACGGAATCATCCACCTCAGGCACAATGGATTCGTCATACTGTGCTTCACCTTGGCCACGCACGTAATTCACGATATTTTCAACTTCCTCATCACTCATGAAAGCGCCTTGTACACGAACCGGCTTCGAAGCTCCCATTGGCATGAACAGCATATCTCCACGACCCAGCAGTTTCTCGGCCCCACCCATATCCAGAATCGTTCGGGAATCCACTTGAGAGGATACACCGAAGGCAATCCGGGACGGGATGTTGGCTTTAATTACACCTGTAATAACATCTACAGAAGGACGCTGAGTGGCAATAATCAAATGGATACCGGCGGCACGTGCCATCTGAGCCAATCGGGCAATCGCGTCTTCCACATCACCTGCGGCAACCATCATAAGGTCTGCCAGCTCGTCCACGATAACAACGATATAAGGCAACACTGCGGCTGGATTGTCCTTCATGAGATTGTTGTACCCTTCAACGTTACGTGTACCCGATTTGGAGAACAGCTCATACCTTTTCTCCATCTCAACGACAATCTTTTTGAGAGCAAGTGAAGCTCTTTTGGGATCGGTTACGACAGGTGCCATCAAATGCGGAATACCGTTATATACGTTCAGCTCGACCATTTTGGGATCGACCATCAGAAATTTCACTTCATCCGGCTTCGCTTTGTACAGGATGCTGGTAATAATTCCGTTAATACATACGGATTTACCTGAACCCGTCGCACCAGCAACCAGCAAATGGGGCATACGAGCCAGATTACCGATAATCGTCTGTCCGGAGATATCTCGTCCAAATGCGATAGTCACTTTGGATTCGGCATCCTGGAATGTGGCTGTCTCCATGACCTCCCGCATCGTTACAACGGATACCTCTCCATTAGGCACCTCAATACCTATAGCAGATTTGCCGGGAATAGGTGCTTCCATCCGGATATCCTTTGCCGCCAGGGCTAAAGCAATATCGTCTGTCAGGCTTACAATTCTGCTGACCTTCACTCCTATATCCGGTTGGATCTCATATCGTGTAACAGCAGGTCCTCTGACCACTTCAAGAACTTTGGCGCGAACACCGAAGCTTTCCAGCGTTGCTTCCAGCTTGCGAGCAGTCTGCATATAATCCTTCTGGTCGCCACTCTTGCCTCCATTATTGGGCTTGGAAAGAAGTCGGAACGACGGAAGCTTATAAGGTTTCGGAGGTGGTGGTGGCTTAACAGGTTGCACTTCCTGCCCCTCCGTATCCGAACCTTGAGCCGCATTGCTCAACGTAGACTCAACGTCTGAAATACCGTCCACAGCATCCATCACATCTGCTCCAGCATTCGCGGTTTCAGCCCACTCATTAGTATCCAGTATTTCATCTGAAACCTTGATTGGAAGCTCTTCTCCCTGCATATTAGCCGTTAGATCCTCTGGAAAAGGATACGCATCATCCAGATCATCATCTTTACTCGCATCCTCTGCTCTGACGTGTTCAAAGAAGTCACGGATAATTGGAGCTGAACTAGATCTTGATTGCACAGCAACAGCTGCTGGAGCCGTTGTATCAGATGCGGTGATTGGCCCGTCTTGCCATGCATCTGCAAGGTTTTCCTGCTCTGCTCGGTAGACAACATGTTCCGTGTCTGAAGAATCATCCTGATCCAACTCACGCTCAGCCTTCATCCGTTCCCGATCAGAACCCCATTTTCCAAATAATTGGAAAAATATAGGTGATTTTCGTTTCGGTAGCTGCTGATCATGCATTTCATCGTCATCATCTTCCTCGTCGTCCACTACTGGAACAGGCACCACTTTACGGACATTCCCACTTTTCTTGCCCGCAGAGCTTGAAGCGGTACGAGTTGCCGGTCTAGCCTCCAGCCTTTTGTACATCGCACTTCCTGCATCCCATATCTTCGTTCTGAAAATGCGGATCAGATCGACATAAGAAAGATTGGTAATCAGCATGAAACTGATAATGAACATGACGATCATAATCAAACGTGCACCCAAGCTGCCAAACAACCACAAGAACAAGGCAAATTGCGCCGCTCCGATATAACCGCCGCTAATGTCCTTATTGAGCATGGAATCCCTTTCGCCTGGCGCAGCAGGCGTGAGCAGCTCGGTTTGCATATCATTATGTATCTGTGTAAGTACAGCACCAGGCTCAAGAGCTCCAACCGGTATAAGCTTCTGGTGCATGGCAGAGACGGTGCTCATCAGGGTTAAGGCGAACACCAGCAATACGAGCCCTGTCTTGCGCGTTGTCCAGCCGCTTGGCCATTTTCGATGAATCATCACCATTAAGCCATAATAGATCCCTATAAGCGGAATCGCAAAATAAAACTTCCCAAGCATTAATCCAAACATCTTGGAAAGCGATCGTCCTACGGTTGCTTCACCCGACAAAGCGATGACGGCAAGGGTTATAAGCACAATGCCGTAAATTTCATATTTTAAAACGCCGCTAAACGCTGCGGCCTTTTTTTTCCTCTTTTTCTTCTGGCCAAAATCAGGTCACCCCCAGAAGAATATTATACCATACAAATATAATCCGTACATATGTTCTTTTTCTGCTCAATTTGTCTCATTTCGTCGTGTTATGTTGGTCCCGGGTTACCCGAAAGCGGAACGATAGATCCGGCATATTGGCGGGATTCAGATAAGCTTCCAAGGGGCATTCAAGTAAACGTACAATGACAGCCTCATGTTCATTAACAGGTCTGACCTGCATCAATAACCCATTCATCTTGATCTCCCGGGTGTCTTCTCCCTCATTCCACATCCCTGACCATAGTAGTTCAGGTGGCATCACTGTGTAGAGTGTCATTGGGTATAGCCCCTGCCTGCAGCGTCTGTCTCTTGTCTCCGATGAGCTGATTCAACTGGGCAATGGCCTGACCAATCCCGCCTACGGCATCCATCAATCCGTATTTGACCGCATCAGCACTTCCCACAGCTGTTCCGATATCCCGGTTGAGTTCGCCTGTCTTAAACATCAGTTCCTTGAACATTTCTTCAGAGATATTCGAGTGCGACGTAACAAATCTGACAACACGTTCCTGCATCTTCTCCATGTACTCAAACGTCTGAGGCACACCAATAACGAGTCCGTTCATGCGGATCGGATGAATGGTCATTGTTGCACTACCCGCGATTAGCGAATAGGTTGAGGCAACCGCGATCGGAACTCCGATGCTATGCCCTCCTCCAATGACGACCGTAACTGTAGGTTTACTGAGTGAAGCAATCATTTCAGCAATAGCCAAGCCCGCCTCCACATCTCCGCCTACCGTGTTTAAAATGATCAGAATGCCTTCAATTCGCTGGTTCTGCTCTGCTGCAACCAGCTGTGGAATGATATGTTCATACTTTGTTGTTTTGTTTTGCGGAGGTAAAATTAAATGTCCTTCCACCTGACCGATGATGGTCATGCAGTAGATGTTCGATTCAGCTGCGGGGACTGCGTCTGTCCAAATTGCTGAATGGCTTCCGTTACAGGAGACATGGTCTTTTCCTCTTGTGCAGGTACTTCTGGTGCCTCGATGCTCGGTTGTTCCGATTTAGGTGTTTGCTTGTTTTTCATGTATTCGCTCATTCGATTACTCCCCTTCTCCAGAAACATGTAATGTATTTCCTTAGTATGGGGAATGTTCCAGCTGACTTATACCCGATTACTCATCAATTTCTCCTTAATCTGGTGTAGAACCAGAAAACAACAAAAAAAGCCCCTTCTCTACGAGGAACCGTCCAATATTACTCGTAGAGAAGGGGCGACTGTGTGCCTGAATTTATGTTTTGTTTTGTTTTGTTTGATTTATTTTAAACTTCCATAATGATAGGCAAAATCATCGGTCTACGACGAGTTTGCTCATACAAGAAGCGTCCGAGTGCATCTTTAACATTCGTTTTGAGTGAAGCCCATTCGTTAACGTTCTCACTCATCAACTTCTGCAATGTGCTGCTGACGATGCGATTGGCTTCATCAAGCAGTCCTTCCGATTCGCGTACATAGACAAATCCACGAGAGATAATGTCCGGACCGGAAACAATTTTGCCATCCTGTTTGCTCAGCGTTACCACGACAACCAGAATACCATCCTGCGACAGCAATTTACGGTCACGCAATACGATGTTACCTACATCGCCTACACCCAAACCGTCGATCAACACGTTACCTGCAGTAACTTTACCTGCCTTACGAGCGGCTCCGCCTTGAATTTCAACCACTTCACCGATATCCGTAATGAAAATGTTATCTGGATCAATGCCTACAGATTCAGCCAGTACCGCGTGGCGGCGCTGCATACGGAATTCACCGTGAATCGGCAGGAAATATTTCGGTTTCATCAGGTTAAGCATCAGTTTCAGCTCTTCCTGGCTACCGTGACCAGATACGTGAACGCCACTGTTTGCACCGCTGTAATGCACGTTGGCACCCAAACGGAACAGTTCGTCAATCGTACGGCCTACATATTTCTCATTACCTGGAACTGGTGTTGCTGCGATAATTACGGTGTCTCCAGGTAGAATATCTACCTTACGGTGAGTGGAACGAGCCATACGTGTCAACGCTGACATCGGCTCGCCTTGGCTACCTGTGCAGAGAATTACTACACGGTCAGCAGCCATTTTGCCTACTTCTTCCGGCTCAATGATCATGCCGTCTGGAATCTCAAGGTAACCCAGTTCAGAAGCAATGCCCACCACATTTACCATACTGCGTCCAATAACTGCGACTTTACGTCCAGTTACTTCAGCTGCATTGATAACCTGTTGAATCCGGTGTACGTTGGAAGCAAATGTTGCTACAACGACACGTTGGCTTGCTTTGCGGAAGATGTCTTCCAGAACGATACCCACATTTTTCTCCGAAGGTGTAAATCCAGGTTTCTCTGCGTTGGTACTATCGGACAAGAGGGCAAGTACGCCATTCGTTCCGATCTGAGCCATACGCTGGAGATCTGCATACTGACCATTGACTGGAGTGTGGTCAAATTTGAAGTCACCTGTATGAACAACTGCGCCTTCCGGTGTTTCGACACATACGCCGACGGAATCCGGAATACTATGGTTAGTAGCGAAGAACGTTGCTTTTAATACAGAGCCGAGTTGAATCTCGGAATCCGCATCAATCAGGATGCGCTTTGTTTCACCCAGCAAATTGGCTTCTTTCAGCTTGTTCTCCACAAGTCCGAGAGTCAGCCTTGTTCCGTATACCGGAACATTCAAGTGTTTCAGAACATATGGCAGACCACCGATATGATCCTCATGTCCGTGAGTCAAAATAATCCCTCTTACTTTGTCACGGTTTTCAGTCAGATAAGAAATGTCAGGAATGACAATGTCGATTCCAAGCATATCTTCTTCCGGGAATTTAAGACCAGCATCTACGACTACAATGTCGTTCGCGTATTGGATGACGTACATATTTTTACCAATCTCGCCTACGCCGCCCAAAGCAAAAATCATCAGTTTATCGTTGTTATTTTTCTTAGACAAATGAATCTAAACCTCCTATGGTAGTTGGACGTCGTACCTTATTATTTTATTGTAAGTTAAGAAAAGCAGTCCATCACACCCATGCCCGTAAATAGGGATGAATGCAAAAGAGCACCTTTATTCACGATATTTGGAAGAAGTTCTTCGAAGTTATTCCCCTTCACCCACAAGATGGATTCTGAAATGATCCTTCTTAGCCGTTCCTTCCTTTTTCACCACAAAGCCACACCAAGAAACGATGTCGCTTTCAATTTCAAAAAAATACCGCACCCAGTCACTTGACATCATTATACATGATTAAAAACAAAAAAAACAAGTCACTCTCTCGTTAACCCCTACGTTTACCCACAGTTGTGAAAAGAAACCTAACAATTGTCGTCAAAAAAAAGAACCGCCTCCTCTTAACGCGGAGCGGTTCTTCTGTCATTTTTATAGTTTATAAAAGTTAACAATTTTAGTTCCATATCCGCATGCTTACTCGTTTAACAGCCTACGAATAAACTCTTGCTCATCCTCTGTTGGGGCAATAAGCGGAAGGCGTACGGATCCTACGTTCAGACCTCGCAATGTAAGAGCGTATTTCACCGCCACAGGGTTCGGTAAAGGCTGCGGGCACTCGAATAGGCCTTTGAACACCGGAAACAACTTCTGATGAATCTGAGCCGCCTGTACAGGCGCTCCACCGAAGAAGGCATCAATCATTTGTTTCATCTCAGCGCCTACCACATGACTCGCAACGCTAACAATCCCATAAGCGCCTACAGCTATGGCAGGCAAGCCAGCAGCGTCATCACCGGAATACACCTTAAAATGTTCCGGTGCCCCCGCAGAAATCTGCGTGACTTGCTCCAAAGATACACATTCCTTCGTAGCTACAATGTTAGGAATCTGAGCCAAACGAAGCGTTGTTGCAGCCGAAAGACTGGCTGCGGTACGCCCAGGAACGTTATATAACATAATTGGTAGTTTCGTTGCGTTAGCGATCGCTTCAAAATGTCTATACATTCCCTCTTGACTTGGTTTGTTGTAATAAGGAACAACCAGCAAAACGCCATCTACGCCAGCACGTTCAGCGTCCTGAGTCAGATGGATTGAATGGGCGGTGTTATTGCTACCTGTTCCGGCAATAATTTTGCACCGTCCAGCCGCATGTTTTACTGCGAATTCGAATAGCTCTATTTTTTCTTTGTCGCTTAGCGTGGGAGATTCTCCAGTTGTTCCTGAAACAACGAGCGTCTCAGACTTCTGATCTTCAATCAAATAGTCAATCAGACGTGCAGTTTCCTCCCAATGGATCCCCCTTGTTCGTTGAACGGAGTGACCATTGCTGTAATCAATCTTCCAAAGTCCAATTCGATTCCTCCTTCAAAACAGGTCCGGCTCGCTGACTTCGGCCTCCCTACAAGTGAAGTTCGAATGAGGCGTGAAGTGCCCTCAGAGCTTGAACCATATCTTCTTTTTCACAAGTACCCAAATCGTTGTATTGGAATCTGCAGATTGCAGGATCTGGATATCTGCCAGTGTCAGGGATTCCACGATCCGTGCCATAATGCCTGGCACTCCGTTAATACCTCCACCAATGACGGAAACTTTGGCGCAACCGGAAAGACTTTGCGGTTTAAGACCAATTTCCTGCAGTACCTGTATAGCTTTCTCGGAATCACTATCGAAAACGGTATAGACAACTCCCAAGGGGGTAACATTAATAAAATCTACGCTAATTGAGTTCTCTGCCATCGTTTTGAACACTTTCAGCTGTAAACGATCTGCACCGCCCGGCACTTCCACCGTTATTTGCGTAACATTACTTACATAAGCAATCCCTGTTACATATCGGTCAATTATGCCTGTCTGCACGTCCTGGAATCCTTCTGGATGCGTAACCAGCGTCCCTTCGCTATCAGCAAAGGTAGACCGTACACGCACTGGAATCTGGGATTGCATTGCAATCTCGACTGCACGTGGATGAATTACCTTGGCCCCTTGATGAGCCATATTACATATCTCGGCATAGCTCACAACAGTTAACGGGCGAGCATCTTCCACGATCCGTGGATCTGCTGTCAATATCCCATTTACATCCGTGTATATGTCCACCATCTCAGCTTGTAATGCTGCACCAAGAGCTGTTGCCGACGTATCGCTTCCCCACGACCAAGTGTCGTAAAGTCACCGTTCTCAGTCTGCCCCTGGAACCCTGTAACAATGACAACACGCCCAACCTGAAGCTGCTCCAGCACACGAACAGGACGGACATCCAAAATTCGGGCATTCCCGAAATTGTCGTCCGTCACAAAACCTGCTTGTGCACCGGTCAGCACTGTAGTTGGAATGCCTTCATGTTCAAGCAAACTGCTCAAAGTCGTCGCAGATATAATTTCACCACAGCACAGCAGTAAATCCTTTTCGCGTGCAGATAGTGCATTTCCGTTCTGTGCAGTCCAATCCAGTAGCGTATCCGTAGCATAAGGATCGCCGCGGCGACCCATCGCTGACACAACGATGACCAGACTCAAACCTGCTTCAAGTTCACGTTTAACATGACGGAGCACATGCTCTCTCGCCTGAACGGTAGAGAGAGACGTACCTCCGAATTTCTGTACCATGATGCGCATCTTTATTCCTCCATTTGTGTACGCAAGAAGACTGGACACGGGTCAATTCAACAAATGGATCACCCTAGGGAGCGTTCCGATGCGATAATTTCAGCAATTTATACGGCATTTCATGCCGCTCCTCTTTGGAGATTTTGTGTAACCATCCCCAAATGAAGGCCGCGGTTGTTATCGAGATCATGACGCACACGTTTCCCGTGCACTCATCCCGCTTGCCTGACCTAATCGTTTGCAAGCAGGATTGCCCTTTTGATGAAAGGAACGTGGGCACAGGTAGCTGTTCATGCCAGCATAACGTCCCCATGATTTTCTTTGTCTCTCGAACCATCTTCATTTCTTCAAGCGTATAACCGTTATCCCCGTAACTAAGTCTGTACAGAATCATGTCTGAAAACATGTTACGTTGGACCTAAGAAACTATTAAGCCTGTGCAGAACGCTGCACAATCATTGGCTGCAACTGTTTGCCTTCAAGCGCGCTCCAGCATGCCTCCGGAATGAGCTCCATTTTAGCCACTAACGAGTTTGGTTTTTTCACCGGGTCATCCTGCCCAAAGGGCACGAAATACAGATATTTGGCCACAAGCAGCTTGGCGATGTTCGCAGCATTCAACCCAAGACCGTCATTTGTGGAAATAGCGAGTACCAGCGGACGCTGATTTCGCATCTGGGCTTTGGCTGCCATTAAAACCGGACTGTCCGTCATCGCGTTAGCCAGCTTACTCGTCGTGTTGCCTGTGCATGGAGCAATTACGAGCACATCAAGCAACTTGGAAGGACCTAACGGCTCTGCCTCAACAATTGTAGAAATGATATCATTCCCCGTTATATCTTTCAACTGTTTTTGCCAATTTTGCGCGGTCCCGAAGCGTGTATCCGTAGTCAGAACCGAATTGGAAATAATCGGGACAACATTGGCTCCTTCGGCTACAAAGCGGCTAATCACCGGCATAACCTCTTCAAACGTACAATGAGAACCTGTAATTGCGTAACCTACCGTTTTTCCCTGCCAGTTCATTGTTCAACCTCCCGTGCGTTTTGTTCTTCCAAAAGCAAACGGATTAAAACGTCGGCAATAATGCCGCCAGCCGTTTTGGGAGCAACAATGCCGGGGAGGCCAGGCGCAAGCAGCGCTTTGATACCGCGTTTTTCGGCATACCTGAAATCACAGCCGCCAGGAGCGGATGCGAGGTCGATAATGACTGCTTTTTGCGGCATTTTGGACAGGATTTGTGCTGTGATTATCATAGTCGGTATCGTATTAAAAAGCAAGTCAACATCCCCGGTTTGAGCGGCCAAATCCGTTGTCATGAAAGGCTTCCAGCCCATTATCGCTGCTCGAGCAGCATCCTCTTCACGCCTGATTCCCACCCGTACTTTTGCTCCAAGTCCCTGAAGCGTTTTGGCCATTGTGAAACCTGTTCGACCCAAGCCGAGCACAATGCATTCCGAGCCGTGGATCGTGAAGTCCGTCTCCTGAATCGCCATGCCAATGGCGCCTTCGGCTGTCGGAATGGAGTTGTAGAGCGCGATATCATCACGATCAAGTACTTCAACAAGC
Source organism: Paenibacillus sp. 1A_MP2 (assembly GCF_052244825.1). Classification (NCBI taxonomy): domain Bacteria; kingdom Bacillati; phylum Bacillota; class Bacilli; order Caryophanales; family Paenibacillaceae; genus Paenibacillus; species Paenibacillus sp. 1A_MP2. Next base: position 4,700,080 of record NZ_JBQQCS010000001.1, read on the forward strand.
CGCAGACCATTTTCCCGGCATAGATCACGTAAAAAAGGCTTCGCCATGCCAGTGAACACAATACAATGCTCCGGCAATGCCGCAATATGTTCCTTTTTCAAAAAAATTGAAGTATTACTGAACGAAGTACTCACTTTTCCCTGATCATCACACCCAACTACAGGAAGCACCAGTACATCTGCCGAAGCAAATACATCGTCCTCCAACTCCTGATGTTCAATACCCGGAATGGAATACTCCAGCTTATCGAAGCCCACCACGCTTACCGTAGCATCCAGCTCTGCGCACTTTTGAATGACTTCAAGCTGCCGTGCATCTCCGCCCATGACTATAATCCGGACACCGGTCAGCATCGGGACGTCACTCCTTTCACCACATGTATGCCTTATCGTATGCAGTGGCCCACAGCGGGGTGAAACAATTAAATTCAAGCATCCAAAGAAACATATCCTCTAACGTTCAAAACAGAAAAAAAGAGCCGCCCATTGGGGACGACTCTTCCAGAGCAAGCTCAGTAAATTAAATTATGAAACTCTTTTTACATCATATGCGCCGAACCAGCTATATCTCGGAACCATTATTTACCGGTATGACCAAATCCGCCTTCTCCACGTACCGTTTCCGATAGTTCAGCTACCTCTGTTAATTCAACTGCTGGAACGGTTTGAAAGACGATTTGGGCAATACGCTCCCCACGAACAATTGTGAATGGCTCCTGACCCAGGTTGATCAAAAGAACCTTAACTTCACCCCGATAATCGGCATCAATGGTGCCTGGTGTGTTCAGACAGGTAATCCCGTGTTTGAAAGCCAGTCCGCTGCGAGGGCGAATCTGTGCCTCCAATCCAGCTGGCATCGCCATTGCGAGTCCCGTAGGAATCAAAGTACGCTGACCCGGCTGCAGCACTACCTCTTCCTGCAATGCCGCAACTACATCAAAGCCGGAGGCCAGCTCTGACATTTTTTGAGGCAATTTAATATCTTCATTGCCCGGTAACTTTTGAATTTGAACGTAATGCAACAAAATCATCCCTTCTTAATCCAGCGATCGTACGATCCGAAGCACCGACCATAGCGAGCGCAAACGGCTCAGCAAACATCAGGTCCAGCACAGCATTAACATCGTCCATCGTCACTTCTTCAATTTTAGCAATCATTTCGTCCAGCGTATGGTGTCTGCCCAGCATCAGCTCGTTTTTGCCCAGGCGGTTCATTCGGCTGCCTGTGCTTTCCAAACTGAGGATCAGACTGCCTTTCAGCTGTTCTTTTCCTTTGCGCAGCTCATCTTCAGATAAACCATTTACAGCCAGATCATGCAGGACCTCTTTGGTCAGATCCAGCACTTCCTTCGTCTGTTTCGGGGCTGTACCTGCATATATGGTGAAGAGTCCACTATCGGCATGCGAACTATGATACGAATAAACGGAGTAAGCCAGACCACGTTTCTCCCGAATTTCCTGGAACAGTCTGGAGCTCATTCCTCCGCCTATCGCATTGTTCAGCACGACCATAGCGAACTGAAGCGGATCTCCAATTTTACATCCCGGGAACGAGATACAGATGTGATTTTGTTCCGTTTTCTTTTTATGAAAGAGTTGTCCGCTCTGGAACGCAGGTAGCGTGACTTGTTCAGCTACACCGTTGATATCAAAAGCACCAAAATGCTTTTCCATCAAATCGATTACACTGTCATCAATATTACCAGCGATACTAATAACGGTATTCTCAATCGTATAGTGCTCTTTCATATATGCACGCAGATGGCTGGAGTCCATCGCCTTGAGGCGCTCTTCGGTACCCAGAATCGGATAAGCCAGCGGATGCTCACCATAAGCAGCCAAAGCCATAAGATCATGGACCATGTCATCCGGCGTATCCTCATACATCGATATCTCTTCCAGAATGACGTTTTTCTCCTTGAGCAATTCACCATCATCCATTTTGGAGCGGAAGAACATATCCGACAACACATCCACTGCTATTGGCAGATGTTCATCCAATACTTTGGCGTAATAACAAGTGTATTCTTTCGAAGTGAACGCATTGACGTTACCACCAATTGCATCGAACTGCTCCGCAATCGCCTTGGCATCATAACGATCCGTTCCCTTGAACAACATGTGCTCAATAAAATGGGATACTCCGTTGTTTGCAGGCTGCTCATTACGAGAACCTGTCTTGACCCATATTCCAAATGACACGGAACGACAGGTCGGGATCTGTTCCATAACAACTCTGAGGCCATTGCCCAGCTGAATTTTTTTCACGGTTGGCCCTCCTACATCTCTATAATTGCCTAGATTTCAACGCGAGATCGAAATCGACATTTGGTTCCAACTGTTTGATATTAACAAAAAAACATCATTCACTCAACCGCTGAACCCTTCAACCGCTCGGATGACAACGTTTGACTAACGGTTCCAAGCGTCAAACCCTTGGCCCGTATGGAATCAATCATTCCTTTTAGAGCTCCTGAAGAAGCAGCCGTAGGATGCATTAGAATTAATGTGCCGGCTTCCACGTTTTTGGCGATCTTGGCTACAACAGAATCAGAACTCGGTTTGCGCCAATCCACGGTATCCAGAGTCCAAAGTACCGTTTGCAGTCCCATCCCGGAAGCAATGTCGACTGTTTGTTGATTAAAATCACCGGATGGCGGAGCAAACCAGTGGTTCTGCACACCCAACTTTTCTTTGAGCAGATCCTCGGTTTTACTGATTTCCAACTTGGCCCGCTCCGTACTCAACCGACTCATGTTCGGATGTGAGTATGCGTGATTCGATAACTCATGTCCACGCTTTTGGATTTCTTTGGCCAGTTCCTCGTTTTTGCTCAGCCAGCTGCCATCCAGAAAAAAAGTAGCTTTGACTTTTTCAGCATCAAGCGTATCTAGCATCGGGATAATGAATTCATTGCCCCATGCTACATTTATCATAAATGATACCATGGGTTTTTCGGGATTTCCCCGATAAATCGGGTGTGCACCCAAATCTTTAAGCTGAATTTCAGGTTCAGTCTGCCGATAGACATATGCTATCTTCGTATTCAGCGTCCCACCAAGCGCCTTGCGATACGTGGCCTCCACATCGATCTCTATCCCGTTATACCCGGGTATCGCTTTCCAAACCCGATCCACTCTGGCATTTACCGGAGCGATTTTCGTTTCGGCTGCTTTATCCCGGATCGCCGACAACAGCTGATCTTCTCCGGTTGCCTCTTTAAACATATCAAATGCATTTTGCGTGCCTGGCCCATCACGAATTTCCGTAATGTATGTACGTACACTGCCCACTTGTCCGACCATTATGACAGCTGCCATACCTACCATGACAGCCGCCAGCATTTTGGATTGGTTTTTCACAGCTCCATCCTCCCGCCGTCTTTGTCCCCATCATATGAGGACAAGGGCAAGAATATGAATAAAACAGGCTGTTCATGTAAACGATCTTCAAAGCTGGATTCAAAGGCTTTAATGGATAAAAAGTGATTTCAAAAAAAAGTATTTAAACGATAAAAAAAGAGCCAGAAATTCACATTCTGTCTCTTCATTCAATCTATCTTTTAAAAAACGATGGCACGCAGCCTAGGATTGAGCCGGAGCTTCGGCAGTCAATACGGCTTTGCGGGACAAGTTGATACGGCCTTGTGGATCAATTTCCGTTACTTTTACCGTAATGGAATCACCAATGGCAACCACATCTTCCACTTTAGCAACACGCTCAGTGGACAGTTGAGAGATGTGTACCAAACCTTCTTTGTTCGGCAACACTTCAACGAATGCACCAAACTTCTCAACACGTTTTACTTTACCGACATAAATCTCGCCGACCAGTACTTCGCGTACGATCCCTTCGATGATCGATTTGGCTTTATCATTCATCTCTTGGTTAGAAGAAGCGATAAAGACACGTCCATCCTGTTCAATATCAATTTTAACACCGGTTTCCTCGATGATTTTATTGATAATTTTACCACCTGCACCGATAACATCGCGGATTTTGTCCGGATTGATATGCATTGTTGTAATTTTAGGGGCATATTGTGACAATTGCTCACGTGGAGTTTTCATCACTTCAGTCATTTTGCTTAAGATGTGCATACGGCCTTCTTTGGCTTGAGCCAATGCTTCGGACAAAATTTGACGATCAATACCATCAATTTTGATGTCCATTTGAATAGCTGTTACACCATCAGGTGTTCCTGCTACTTTGAAGTCCATGTCACCGAGGTGATCTTCCATACCTTGAATATCACTCAGAATGGATACATGATCTCCGTCTTTGATCAGACCCATAGCTACACCCGCTACTGGAGCTTTGATTGGTACACCTGCGTCCATCATAGCCAATGTGCTGGCACAAATACTTGCCTGGGAAGTAGAACCGTTGGATTCCAGTACTTCGGATACCAGACGAATCGTGTATGGGAAGTCCGTTTCGGAAGGAATTACTTTGGAAAGAGCACGCTCACCCAGAGCACCATGTCCGATTTCACGACGGCCTGGAGCACGCAGTGGACGAGCTTCACCTACGCTGAACGGCGGGAAGTTGTAGTGATGCATGAAACGTTTCGTTTCTTCAAGACTGATTCCGTCCAAAATCTGAACATCACCCAGTGCACCAAGTGTACAAATGCTGAGCGCTTGTGTTTGACCACGAGTGAACAGACCTGAACCGTGAGTACGTGGCAGCAGGGAAGTATCACATTCAATTGGACGGATCTCAGCGAGTCCACGTCCATCCGGACGAACTTTGTCATGTGTGATAAGACGGCGCACTTCTTCTTTAACGATATCGTGCAGCACTTCTTTTACATCTTTGAGCAGTTCAGGAGTCTCAATATACTTCTCTTCGAAGTGAGCAACAGTTTCGTCATTCACAACATCGATTGCATCCTGACGTGCATGTTTCTCAGCAATTTTAACAGCTTCAACCAGACGAGCACTGGCGAACTCACGTACACTGCTGTTAACTTCAGCATTAACGGTATGCAATTTCACAGCCATTTTTTCTTTACCAGCCACTTGTACGAGTTGTTCAATGACTGCAACAATATTTTTGATCTCGTCATGTCCGAACATGATTGCTTCAAGCATTACTTCTTCCGGAACTTCGTTCGCTTCCGCTTCAACCATCATGATGGCATCTTTGGTTCCTGCAACAACGAGTTCAATCTCACTTATCTCAAGCTGTGCAATCGTTGGATTAATGATGAATTCGCCATCAATACGTCCAACTTTCACACCACCAATCGGTCCGCTAAATGGAACATCCGAAATGCTCAGTGCAGCCGATGTACCAATCATGGCAGCAATTTGCGGTTCGCAGTCCTGATCCACACTCATAACGATATTAAGAACTTGTACATCATTACGGAAACCTTCCGGGAACAAAGGACGAATCGGACGGTCTGTCAGACGGCTCGAAAGAATCGCTTTCTCACTCGGTCTGCCTTCACGTTTAATAAATCCACCTGGGATTTTACCTACGGCATACAATCTTTCTTCATAGTTTACCGTTAATGGGAAAAAGTCCAGATCTTTAGGCTCACTTGATGCTGTTACGGTACACAATACAACGGTATCTCCGTATGTTACCTTAACGGCAGCATTAGCCTGCTTGGCCAAACGCCCTGTTTCAAGCGTAAGCGTTCTTCCACCAAGCTGCATTTCAACACGCTGTTCCATGAAATCCCTCCTTTTAATCGTTCCTAACACAATGGATTCTGCATTTTCACAGTATTTCCTGCTTGTCCTGCATTCATTAACTCCACAGCAACATGCTCACTTGCAAAACAAAAGCTCCTTGCGGAGCCGTCAGCTACAAATATATGGCAACATGTTCATCTACAAAACAACCCGGCTGTAAGCTCCGCTTGTCCTTTTAGACAAAGGAATGACGGATAACAGCCAGGTTGATTTAGAAAACATGTACGATAATTAACGACGCAATCCGAGTTTTTCGATCAGTGCGCTGTAACGTTTAACATCTTTGTTTTTAACGTAAGCCAAAAGCTTACGACGTTGACCTACCATTTTCAAAAGTCCACGACGTGAGTGGTGGTCCTTCTTGTGCGTACGCAAGTGGTCTGTCAAACTTTTGATGTTTTCCGTAAGGATAGCAACTTGCACCTCAGGTGATCCAGTATCGGACTCATGAGTTTTGTGCTCGTCGATCAGTTGTTGTTTACGTTCTTGAGTCAATGCCATCCTATTCACCTCCTTCATTATAATCGCCATTAGCCTCGTCGCCGCCGGTGAGAGCAAGCAACCAAGCCAAGGTTATTTGTTGTCTCAAACGACAACGTAGTACATTATATCATAGTTGCCCAGACAAAGTAAATGTAAACCTGTATTTTATCCTGGACATCAAGATAACAGGCGGGCGGCGGTTAATGCATCTTCACGAATCTGACTGATCAATGCATCAATGGATTCAAACTTCCGTTCTGCACGAATGTAGTGAACGAGCTCAACCTTTAATTCCTGGTCATATAACAGCCCATCAAAATCAAGCAAGTGCACTTCAAACGTAGGTTTCATCCCGCTTTCGTGAAAGGTAGGTTTCACACCGAGATTCATGACGCCACGCAGTTCCTGCTCCCCATACTGCACCCGAACAGCGTAAACGCCTTTTGCCGGCGTAACATAATGATCCGTGAGTTCAAGGTTAGCGGTAGGAAACCCAATGGTCCGTCCACGTTTCTCCCCATGAATCACTGTTCCCCTGATGCTGTAAGGTCGTCCGAGCCACTGACTGGCTTCGTCCATTTCTCCCCGCTTCAACAGGCCACGAATAAGAGAACTGCTCACCTTCTCCCCGTTTAACAGGAATGGAGGTACCGTTTCCACCGTCATTTGGCCTTCTCCCAATGTGCGAAGAAGCTGCTCATCTCCTGCTCCCTTGTGACCGAAGCGGAAGTCAAAACCAACTACGGCTGTTCGAGTCTGAAGCGGAAGCAGCAGGTCATGTGCGAATTGCTGCGGCGTCAACTTTGAAAACGACTCATTGAATTCTACCACATAGAGTACGTCTACACCCATTTCAGACAGGATGTCTTCTTTATCTCTCAAGGGAGTAAGATAACCCTCGTAATCCCCTTTGCGCATAACTTCCTTCGGATGAGGATGAAAGGTCATCACCGCTGCCTGCATGCCCGTTTCGCGTGCAATGCGGACAGCTGACAAAATGACACTTGCATGTCCGAGATGCAGCCCGTCAAATTGGCCGATCGCGAGCACTTGGGGTTGTGTGCCCTGAACAGCCGAATCTAACGTCTGCGGATAGGTTAGCATTACGGTTTTCACAATCATTCACCTGCATTTCACTTGATAGGCCAGGCTTGAGTACCACCACTCAAACCAGGAACCTCTTTATTCCGGTAAAAAGACTTTAACAGCTCTCACCGTTGCTTTCAATTCATCCCGCTCAAATATCCCCAGAAACGTCCCATCCTGATCATATAACCGCAATAGACCTGGTTGCTCAGCAGGCGGTTCGAGCAAACGCGCCGACAATTTCTGGCCTTGAAGTGCTCCCTTGGCCTGATCAGCACCAACCGTATGTGCCGGGATGGAAGAAATGGCTTCATCAACCGGAATCAGCACCTCGGCTAACGTTCCATCCATCATGCGTTGTTCCACTTCTTCAAAGCGGAGGCAGTGATCAGCGGAAATGCCAGCCGATATCGTGCGCTCCAATTGTAGCATTGTGGACGGATACCCCAATTTCCTGCCGATATCCACACATAAGGTTCTAATATACGTCCCTTTGGAACATAAAGCACGAAACGATATATCCGTGGTGTCGCCTTGTTTCTCAATTCCTGTCAGTTCCAGTTCATAGATCGTAACTTCACGACTCTTGCGCTCTACCGTTTTCCCTTCACGAGCAAGTTCGTAGAGACGTTTCCCATCCACTTTGACCGCCGAATACATAGGTGGAACCTGAGAGATGGTGCCCTGGAATTGTTCCAGCACCTGCTGAACCTGCTCCTGTGTTACCTCAACAGCCTTCTCTGACCGCTCAATAACCTCACCCGTCATATCCTCGGTGTCTGTAGACAGACCCAGTCGTAGCGTTGCCAGGTATTCCTTGGGGAGCTCCTGCATGTACTCCACCACACGTGTTGCCCGTCCAAGGCAGAGTGGCAGTACGCCAGTAACTTGCGGGTCCAATGTGCCTGTATGACCAATACGTTTCATTTTGAGAATGCGACGCATTTTGGCCACAACATCATGAGACGTAAATCCCGCTGGTTTGTACACCGGAAGTACGCCTTCAAATGGTTTTACCATTGAGTATTCACCTGCTTCAGCACTAATGCAACGATATCTTCCAACTTACCTTCCACGCGACATCCCGCAGCGAGGACATGTCCGCCTCCACCAAAGTTCTGTGCAAGCGAAGCAACATCAACCTTGCCCGCCGACCGAAGAGATACTTTTACGGCATTGTCATTGATTACTTTGAAAAAGATACCCACTTCCACACCTTGAATGTTGCGCGGGTAATTGACTACCCCTTCAAGATCTTCATTGGCTGCACCACAAGCGATCATATCTTCTGGTGTAATGACTACCCAAGCAATTTTGCCATCGTCCGTCATTTGCAGACTTGAGAGTGCCTGATTCAATATACGCACTTGGGGAAGCGTCACCTGCTCTAGCAAAATTTGTGCGAGATAAGGCCCGTCCACACCATGTTCAAGCAATTTGGATGCGGTGGTCATCACATTAGGACTCGTATTGGCATAGCGGAATCCACCTGTGTCTGTTAGCAATCCTGTATATACTGCTGTAGCCACATCTTTATTCCATTTCACTGGGAAAAGATTAAGGAAATCAAACAGAATTTCAGCCGTTGCTGCCGCGTCTGGCTTAATGATGTTTACTGTGCCATATGCGTCATTCGTCGGATGATGATCAATATTTAAAATGACAGCATCTTCTTCGAAATAATGACGAGTCAGACCTACTCTGGAGAAATCTGCACAATCCACACAGATTATCGCTTTATATTTCCGCTCCGGTGGTTGTTCGGTCATGTTCACGATCTTGCCAGCTTCCCACAAAAAATGCATGCGCTGAGGAATTTCACCTTCATTAATCATCGTGAATGTCTTACCCAGACATGACAGCAGCCAGCCCACCGTTACCGTCGAGCTGACTGCGTCACCGTCCGGCTGTACATGCGACACGACCAGGTAATCATCATGCTCCAGCAGAAATTGCTTTCCGTCCTGAAGCGCCTGTTCATAAGTGTGCATTGCCGTCTCCTTTATTCTGTTACTCGGATTCGTTCTTGTCGGTACCGATATCACCAAGCAGCTTCTCGATCCGGCTGCCATATGCGATGGATTCGTCGATCTTGAATATCAACTCGGGAACATGTCGAAAACGGATACGCTTGCCCAGTTCGGTACGCAAAAATCCATTTGCTTTGGCCAGCGCTTTAAGCGAGTTATCCTTTTGTTCCTGTTCACCGAAGACACTCAGATAAACCTTGGCTTGCGACAAGTCCCCTGTTACTTCGACTCCCGTTACGGTAATAAAGCCGATACGAGGATCTTTCAGTTCAGATTGGATGAGCAGACTTAATTCTTTCTTGATCTGCTCGCTCACTCTACCTGTACGAACCTTAGCCATTGTTGTTCACCTCATGCTTCCTTGCTTATCGTTGTACGGTCTCCATAATGAAGGCTTCAATAACGTCGCCCTCTTTGAGATCATTGTATTTATCCAGCGTGATACCGCACTCGTAGCCTTGGGCTACTTCTTTGGCATCATCTTTGTAGCGTTTCAGGGAATCCAGCTTACCTTCGTAAAGGACGATGCCATCACGAATCACACGTGCTTCCGCGGAACGGGTAATTTTACCCGAGGTAACCATACATCCAGCAATGGTACCCACTTTACTGATGGAGAATGTGCTCCGAACTTCAGCATGACCGATTACTTTTTCTTTGTAGATCGGATCAAGCATACCTTTCATCGCTTGTTCAATCTCTTCAATAACACTGTAGATCACGCGATGCAGACGAATGTCTACTTGCTCTTGATCTGCAGTCGATTTCGCCTGGTTATCAGGACGAACGTTGAAACCGATAACGATGGCATTCGATGCAGCAGCCAAAATGATGTCGGATTCTGTAATCGCACCAGCGCCGCTGTGAATGATTTTCACGCGCACACCTTCAACTTCGATTTTCGCAAGGGAACCTTTCAATGCTTCAACCGAACCTTGTACGTCACCTTTAATGATTACGTTCAGATCTTTGATTTCGCCGTCTTTGATGTGCTGGAACAGATCATCCAATGTTACACGTGTGTTAGTACCCAGATCGGATTCACGTTGTGTAATTGCACGTTTGTCAGCGATGGAACGCGCTTTACGCTCATCCTCAAACACCATGAACGGATCACCAGCACCTGGAACCTCAGTCAGACCGGTAATTTCTACAGGTGTTGAAGGTCCAGCTTCTTTTAAACGGCGACCTTTGTCATTCACCATCGCACGTACACGACCGAAGCAGTTACCTGCGACAAAAGCATCTCCGACTTTCAGTGTACCGTGCTGCACGAGAATACGGGCAACTGGGCCACGTCCTTTATCCAGCTCGGCTTCGATCACTGTACCACGGGCACGTTTGTCCGGGTTCGCTTTGTACTCGTTCACTTCTGCAACGAGCAGGATCATTTCAAGCAGACCTTCCAGTCCCATTCTTTGTTTCGCCGAAACGTTAACAAAGATGGTATCGCCGCCCCACTCTTCTGGAACGAGTTCATAGTTGGTCAATTCCTGTTTTACTTTATCCGGATCTGCACCCGGCTTGTCAATTTTGTTGACAGCTACGATAATTGGCAGCCCTGCAGCTTTAGCATGGTTAATTGCCTCAACCGTTTGTGGCATTACACCGTCATCAGCAGCTACAACAATAATTGTAATATCCGTAACCTGTGCTCCACGTGCACGCATAGCGGTAAACGCTTCGTGACCCGGTGTATCTAGGAACGTGATTTTTTTGTTGTTAATTTCTACTTGATAAGCACCGATATGCTGTGTGATACCGCCTGCTTCTCCGCCCGTTACATTCGTTGAACGAATCGCATCAAGCAATGTTGTTTTACCATGGTCAACGTGACCCATGATCGTAACTACTGGTGGACGAGATTGCAAGTCAGCAGGCTCATCATTCTCTTCCAGAGTCTCGAAACGGTCATCTTCAAGGACAATTTTCACTTCAACCTCAACACCGAACTCTCCAGCAAGCAGAAGGATGGTTTCGATATCAAGCTCTTGGTTAATCGTTGCCATAACACCCATTGCGATGAGTTTTTTGATAACTTCAGAAGCATCTTTATGGAGCAACTTCGCTGTTTCACCAACAGTCATGTCACCACGTACGATGATTTTCTTAGGTGTGTTATCAATTTTCTCACGTTGTTGGTACTGTTGTTGATTTCTGTTGCGGTTGTTCTTGCCACCACGGTTACCGCGGAAGTTGCCGCCACGGTTGTCGTCATAACGACGTCCACCGCCACCGCTGTTTGAACGATTGCCGCTATTGCTGTTGTTATTGCCTGAATTACCTTGGCCGCCTCTGCGTTGGCCTTGTCCCGAGCTCTGTCCTTGGCCACCAGTACGGTTGCCACCAGTGCCAGTGTTGCCACCGCTGTTCGGGCCTGCACTTCTTGTTTGACCGCCACCACTGCTCGTTGGACGTTGACCCGTACTTTGCGGACGGGATGCTGTGCTGCTTTGTCCACCTTGAGCTGGTCTTGGACGATTACTTGATTGTCCTCCTTGGCTTGAGCCTTGGGAAGAATTCGTTCTGTTGCGGCTGTCTTGGCCGCTAGGTCTTTGGGAGCCATTGTTATTGTTGGAATTTGGTCTATTGTTCATACCTACCTGCTTTTCCTGTTGTATTTTTGTTTGTACGGGACTACCGGATGTGTTGTTGCTTTTCGGCGTGTTCACTCCGCCGGCCGGTTTGTTGCTGTCCACTGTTTTGTCACTGCGCATTGACGAAGTAGCAACGGATTTTGCTTCGTTGTTTTGTTTGGAAGCCGCAGTGGATTTTATATCTTTAAAAAATTGTTCCACCTTACCGACTGAACCATTCTCCATGACACTCATATGATTGTTTACGGGAATATCCAGCTTTTTAAGAATGGTTATAATTTCTTTACTACTCATATTAAGGGACTTCGCATATTCATAAACTCGCAATTTATCCTTGTTTTCCTGTTTACTCAATATACTCCACCTCCGACATTATACCGACTTGCTTGGAGATCATTTTTGCAAACCCTCGATCCGTTACTGCAAGAACAACCCGCGTTTCTTTACCGATACTTGAACCCAGACTATCCCGGTCAAATCCGATCACCAGTGGAACTTTATATGTCCCGCATTTGTCGCGAAATTTCTTTTGTGTATTGGCCGAGGCGTCACCCGCAACAATAACCATTTTAGCTTCGGAAGAACGGATCGCTTTAAGTACAATTTCTTCACCTGTTACAAGTTTGCCTGCACGCATGGAGAGTCCCAGATAAGACAATGTTTTGTTATTCATCATGTTCACGCTCCTGTGCTGCTATGAATTCGTCCTCTACCGCGACAAAATCAGCTGCCAATTGCTCATAAATTTCCGGTGAGACTTTGCCCTTTAGCGCCCGATCCAAAGACCGGTTTTTGAGTGCAAGCTTAAAACAGGACTCTTTGCCGCATAAATAGGCACCACGTCCGGACTTTTTGCCAGTCAAATCGATTAGCACTTCATCCTCTGGCGTTTTAACGATACGGATAAGCTGCTTTTTGGGCATCATTTCCTGACACGCCACACATTTGCGCAGCGGTACTTTTTTGGTTTTCATACGTTAGCGCCCCCCGTGCTTTACTTTAGTCGACGGAGATGGAATCTTGGTGCATTTCCAAAGAAGAATCTTTCTCTCTGCCGAATTCCTGTTCCGCCTGGCTCTCGCTCTTAATGTCGATTTTCCAGCCGGTCAGTTTGGCTGCCAATCGGGCATTTTGACCTTTGATCCCAATGGCGAGGGACAGCTGATAGTCAGGAACAATAACCCGAGCCATCTTTTCTTCCTCAAATACTTGAACTTCCAATACCTTGGAAGGACTAAGTGCATTAGCCACATATTCGTCTACCTGGTCGGAGAAACGAACGATGTCAATTTTTTCACCGCGCAGCTCACCCACAATGGTCTGCACGCGCATTCCCTTAGGACCTACACATGATCCAACCGGATCAACTTCCTCATTGCGGGAATGAACGGCAATCTTGGAGCGGAAGCCCGCTTCACGTGCGACGGAGCGAATCTCGACTACACCGTCAAAAATTTCAGGTACTTCCAGTTCAAAGAGACGTTTCAACAAGCCCGGATGGGTACGGGACAAAATGATTTGCGGCCCTTTGGTCGTATTCTCGACCTTGGTGATGTACGCTTTAATACGGTCACCATGAACAAACTTCTCGTTCGGCATCAATTCGGTCAGCGGTAAAGCCGCTTCGATTTTGCCCAGATCGATGTAGATATTGCGCAAATCCTGACGCTGCACCACTCCCGTAACGATATCTTCTTCCTTATCTACGAAAGCGTTGTAGATCAGGCCGCGTTCGGCTTCACGAATCCGCTGGGTAACTACCTGTTTGGCAGTTTGTGCGGCGATACGTCCGAAATCACGCGGCGTAACTTCAATCTCCGCAATATCTTCCAGCTGGAAGTGTGGGTTGATCTCTCGTGCAGCAGGCAATGAAATTTCGGTACGTGAATCCAGGACTTCTTCCACGATCAATTTGCGGGCATATACCCGGATAACACCCGTATTGCGGTTCATGTCAACACGCACATTCTGGGCGGTGTTGAAATTACGCTTGTAGCTGGAGATAAGCGCTGCCTCGATCGCTTCAAAAAGCACATCCTTGCTGATCCCTTTTCCCGCTCCAATTCATTCATTGCTTCAATAAAATCCATACTCATGAATGTTGATCCCCCTTTCAAACATGGCATCTCATACGTAAAACGGCGAAAGGCTCTAAACTCATGAGCACCTTGCCGTTATCGTGAGATGTGTCTTTTTCATTAATAAGTGAACAAGGCACTTAAAACAGAATGGCCAGGCGCGCACTCGCAACCTTGTCATAAAGAATGGCATGCTGTTTCTTGCCTGCTTCGATCACAAGTTCCCCGTTATCAAAGGAAAGCAGCTTGCCTTCAAATTCCTTTATTCCATTTACCGGCTCGTAGGTTGTAACAAATACATTTTTGCCTACGGATTTGGCAACATCCTCTGGTTTTTTCAGTGGACGCTCCGCACCGGGAGAAGACACTTCAAGGAAATAGATGGTTGGAATCGGATCGTTCTCATCCAGCTTGGCGCTCAGCTTTTCGCTGATCAAGACACAATCATCGATGTCGATGCCACCCTCTTTGTCGACATACACCCGTAAAAACCAGTTGCTGCCTTCTTTGACGTATTCGATGTCAACCAGCTCGAAGCCTTGTTCGTTCAAGTAGGGTTGGATCATTTCTTCCACGGTAGATTTAATGTTCGTTGTGCTCAAAACCGATAACCTCCAACTTAGGTTACACCAGCAAATAAGGACTGGCAATTTCTTCATTACCCAAGATTCTTGTATACCAAAGACTAAAGAGTGGGTTTCCCCACTCTTTAGAAATTCGTACTATCTCGTTCACTTCAAAAATTATAACATAGTCTGGTAATAGTGACAAGTAAGCGATCATTCAGGCATTTTGGTTACTAATGAAGAAAAATTTCGCAATCACATCACAGACCAACATTGGATACGCAAAATGCCATTTTAGAACAGTGATAATTGATTGCTTTCCGGCAAACCACGGAAGCATCCCATACCAGTCAACAGCTCAACAATCGTTTTACTTGCTTTGGACTTCTGCTGGAAATCTTCAATCGACAGGAATTCTCCATGCTCTCTTGCCGCAGCGATGTTGCGTGCAGCATTATCCCCGATTCCTCCCAATGCAGAGAACGGAGGAATGAGTGAATTACCGTCAACGATAAACTTCGTCGCTTCCGAACGATAGAGATCAATCGGTTTGAGCGAGAATCCGCGTGCTGCCATCTCAAGTGCCATCTCAAGGACAGGCAGCATATTTTTTTCTTTTGGCGGTGCTTGGAAACCTAATTGTTCAATCTCTACGATCTTCCGATAGATGGGCTCATAGCCCTGACATACCAATTCTATATCAAACTCATCCGCACGAACTGTGAAGTATGTCGCGTAGTATTCAATAGGGTGATACAGCTTGAAGAAGGCTGTACGCACTGCCGAGATAACATAAGCTGCCGCGTGGGCCTTCGGAAACATGTACTGGATTTTAAGACAGGAGTCAATGTACCATTGCGGTACCTTGCAATTTTTCATCTCATCAATCCATTCTTGCGGCAAACCACGCCCTTTACGCACACTCTCCGTAATTTTAAAGGCCAGACTGGCGTCCATGCCTGCCTTATAGATCAGGAACAACATGATATCATCCCGGCAACCAATCACCGTTTTGATGTTACACGTTCCATTTTTGATTAGATCTTGTGCGTTACCGAGCCATACCCCCGTACCATGAGACAATCCGGAGATCTGGAGTAAATCGGCAAAAGAAGAAGGCTGTGATTCGACAAGCATCTGACGTACAAACTTCGTGCCCATCTCTGGTACACCAAAAGTGGCAACAGGTGATCGAATCTGCTCCGGCGTAACGCCCAGTGCCTCCGTTGAGTTGAACATGCTCATGACTTTAGGATCATTCATCGGAATCGTCGTTGGATCGATTCCCGTCAAATCCTGCAGCATCCGCATCATGGTTGGATCATCGTGCCCCAGAATATCGAGTTTTAGCAAATTTTCTTCGAAGGCGTGATAGTCAAAGTGCGTTGTTTTCCACTCCGCATTAACATCATCGGCCGGGAATTGTACAGGCGTTACATCTTCCACTTCAATATAGTCTGGTACAACGACAATACCACCAGGATGCTGTCCGGTACTACGCTTAACCCCTGTGCAGCCGGAAGCCAGACGATTCAGCTCAGCCCCGCGCCATTTCTTGTGATGCTCTTCCTCATATTTCTTGGCAAAACCGAACGCCGTTTTCTCAGCCACCGTGCCGATCGTGCCCGCACGGAAAACACTCTTTTCGCTGAAAAGCACCTTAGTATAGTTATGCGCATGCGGCTGATAATCACCCGAGAAGTTCAAGTCAATATCGGGAACCTTGTCCCCTTTAAAACCAAGGAAGGTCTCAAACGGAATATCCTGCCCTTCGCCTTTTAGTCGGCCTCCACAATCAGGGCATTCTTTCTCCGGAAGGTCAAATCCACTCGGTACACTGCCGTCGAGGAACCACTCACTGTGTTTGCATTCCGGATTCACACAAATATAGTGTGCTGGCAGCGGATTAACCTCGGAAATACCCAGGAAAGTAGCAACGACAGACGAACCAACGGATCCCCGGGAGCCGACAAGGTAGCCGTCCTGATTTGATTTTTTAACCAGTCGTTCCGAGATCAGATAGTTGGCAGAAAAACCGTATTTGATGATTGGCTTCAGTTCTTTCTCAAGTCTCGCCACAATGACTTCCGGCAGTTCCTCACCATAAATGGACTTGGCGGTATTATAGCAGGTATTGCGGATTTCATCGTCCGCACCTTCCAGGATTGGGGTAAACAGCTTATCCGGGAACAGCTTGATTTCCTCAAATCGATCCGCTAATTCAACCGTATTTGTAACGACAACTTCGTAGGCTTTGTCTTGGCCCAGGTACTGGAACTCTTCCAGCATTTCATCCGTCGTTCTTAAGTGAGCATCCGGTTTACGCTGATCCTTGAGCGGGCTAAAGCCTGTAATTCCATGAATGGTAATATCCCGATATAGCTTGTCGCGCGGCTCCAGATAATGCACGTTACCTGTCGCTATGACCGGTTTCCCCAATTTTGCACCAATATCAACAACTTTGCGAACCGCGAGCTTCAATTCCTCAGGTGTAGCTACCAGCCCTTTGTCGACCAAGTGCATATACATCGTCAGAGGCTGGATCTCCAAAATGTCATAGAAGTGAGCGATCTCTTCTGCCTCTTCAAGTGATTTGTTAAGCACCGCCTCGAAAAACTCGCCTTTTTCACAACCGGATAAAATAATGAGGCCTTCACGCAAATTGATCAGTTTCGATTTCGGAATACATGGTACCCGTTTGAAGTGCTCCGTATGAGAAAGGGATACCAGTTTATAGAGATTCTTTTTGCCGACATCATTCAAAGCATAGATTCCACAATGGAATGGACGCGTATTCGAGAGATCAACACCGACATAATCGTTGAGCCGATCAAGCATGGTCAGGCCTTTCATCTGGAAAGCATCATTAACCAATCCATTCAGTATGCCTGCGAGTGCAATCGTATCATCAATCGCCCGGTGATGACTTTCCAGTGCTACTTTATATTTATCCGCCAGCGTATTCAGACGGTGGTTCTTCATTTTTGGATATAACAACCGTGCCAGTTCCAATGTATCAAGGACAGGGTTCGGAAGCTCAGGCATACCAAGCTGTTTCAGTGAAGCCTGAATAAAGCCCATATCGAATCGCGCATTATGCGCAACCAATACGCCATCTCCGGCAAACTCTACAAAGTCACGGATAACCGGTTCTAGCTCAGGTGCATCCTTCACCATATCATCGTTAATGTTGGTCAACTGCTGAATGTTATATGGAATGCGCTCATGCGGATTTACAAAGGTAGCAAAGCGATCAATCTCTTTTCCGTCCTCTACCTTCACTGCAGCAATCTCGATGATCTTGTTCTGGGTTACCGATAGACCTGTGGTCTCAATATCAAAGACAATATACGTCGCTGATTTGAGCTCCAATGGCTGCGGCGCCAAAACAACAGCAACCGAATCGTTCACCACATTGGCCTCAAGGCCGTAAATCATTTTAATTCCGTTTTTCTTGGCCGCTTTGGACGCCTCCGGATACACCTGCACACCGCCATGATCACTTACCGCGATTGCCTTGTGTCCCCATTCCGCTGCAGTCTTTACATATTTGTCGATCGAAGTTACGGCATCCATTGTACTCATTGTGGAATGCAGATGGAACTCAACCCGTTTCTCAGCTGCATTATCCTTACGGGATGGCGGTGCCTTTACTTCAACCAAATCTGACGGAATCATAGCAAGTTCCGGGATTTGCATAAACCGGTCGTATTCTACACGTCCACGGACTTTTACCCATTTTCCATTGGCAAGCAAGCTGAGGATTCTGACATCCTCTTTTGTTTTGGCGAACATCTTCATTTGCATGGAATCCGTGAAGTCCGTCAAATAAAACGTAAATAACGTATTTCCGTTACGCAATTCTTTGCGATCCAGTCCAAAGACCGTTCCCTGTAACGTAACCTTTTTCTCTTCATCTTGAACTTCCTGCATAGGTACAGGTGGTTCTTTGATCTCATATCCCATTTGTAAGCGAACATCGCCCTGTTCTTCCTCTTCAGGCATTTCCGAGTCCACTTCGCTCATCATCTGTTCGATTACTTGAAGCTCTTCTTCCCGCTTCTTGAGCTGGAATTGCTCCATCGCCTCTTTGTTGCTTTCAACCTCACCAACGAGCAGTTTGACCCGCAAGGGCACTTGAAAATACTTATCATAAAAGGTTGTTATTGCCTGATCAATCTGCTTCTTCTTCGCAAGCTCCATCGACATGGCATCACTCATCGTCAATTGCAGCAGATCTGCTTCACATTCAAACTTGGTGCGATTCATCCAACCATTCACGGATGGAATCTCCCGTGTAACCCACTCTAGGAACAGATTCCAATACTCACTGACAATATCACCAATCTCGACCTGATCACTATATTTGAAACCAAACGTAATCTTGGAAATATGATTCATTTTCTCCTGGATATGCAGGCAAAATGTACGATAGATTGGAGCAGGAACCAAGGTATCCTTTGCAATCACAATAGTCCAATCGCGGTTGCTACGGCTTGTCTCCACCCGTTCAATCCATCCATCCAAAAAGTAGGGCTCTATCAGGCCAGCCGGAAGCTCCGTCTGTTTCATCAACAACTCAAACCGTTTTCTCTTCTCCTCGAATCCACTCATCGTGTTCCTCCTTGTACCCCCTTCAAACAGAAAAAGCCTCTGCATTCAAAAATGTCCCCGATCCGAACCCGCACCGACTCATTTTATCCGACAGAAGCTCTCCATTCCTTACTCTTACGGTGAATAAGTGCAGTTAGTCATGTCTTCCTGACCTAGTACGCTCTTGCAAACACAACCGTGTGTTTCGCTTGTTCACCACAAGCCAGGCACGTATGCTTTTCTTCCGCAGGCTGGAACGGAATATTCCGGCTTGTTGCACCTGTTACTTCTCTTACTTTATCTTCGCAAGCTTCTGAACCGCACCATCCAGCCAGTGTGAACCCGCGTTTGTTTTCCATCAATTCCTTCATCTCATCAAGCGTATCGACAGAGTAGAAGTTGTCCGACATAAACGTGCGAGCACGTTGCAGCATATCGGCTTGCACTTGAGTCAGCATCGTCTGGATTTCTTCCACCAGATTCGCTTGTTCAACCACTTTCTTCTCTCCAGTAATCCGGGAAACGAGAACACACACACCATTCTCCATATCACGCGGACCAATCTCAAGACGAATTGGAACACCACGCATTTCGTACTCGTTAAATTTCCAGCCTGGACGAACATCACTGCGATCATCCATTTTCACACGGATTCCCGCTTGTTTCAGTTCAGCGAACAACTCATCCGCACGGCCTACAACGGCATCACGCGTTTTTGGAGGTCCAATCGGAATCATAACCACTTGTGTTGGTGCTACTTTAGGAGGAAGAACCAGACCACGGTCATCCCCGTGAACCATAATCAATGCACCGATCAGACGTGTGCTTGTTCCCCACGAAGTGGTGTGAGCCAATTCCAGTACGTTGTTGCGGCTAAGATATTGGATCTCAAATGCTTTCGCAAAATTCGTACCCATATAATGAGAAGTTCCGGCTTGAACCGCACGTCCATCCTTCATCATTGCTTCGATGGAGAAGGTGTCTACAGCACCTGCAAATTTCTCGGATTTTGTTTTCTGACCTGTAATAACGGGAATTGCCAGATATTCTTCCACAACTTCGCGGTAAATTCCAAGCATTTTCATCGTCTCTTCGCGTGCTTCTTCTTCGTTCTCGTGCGCCGTATGGCCTTCTTGCCACAGGAATTCACTTGTACGAAGGAAAGGCAGTGTTCTCTTCTCCCAGCGAACCACGTTAGCCCATTGGTTGATCAGTACTGGCAAGTCACGATACGACTGAATCCATTTGGAGTACATATGACCAATGATGGTTTCGGAGGTTGGGCGGATTGCCAGACGCTCTTCCAGCTTTTCTCCGCCTGCTTCCGTTACCCAAGGCAATTCAGGGTTGAACCCTTCAACATGTTCTTTTTCTTTTGGAAAAAGCTCTCGGGAATAAACATTGGGAAGTAAGCATTGCGATGACCGGTTTCACGGAAACGACGGTCCATCTCATCCTTGATGTGCTCCCAAATTTCGAAGCCGTCTGGTTTGAAAACAATACAACCGCGTACGGGTGAATAGTCCATGAGATCAGCTTTTTTAATAACATCAATGTACCAGCGTGAGAAATCCTCGCCCTGAGGTGTAATTTCAGTCACGAACTGTTTATCATTTTCCTTTGACATAAGACTCCAGCGTCCTCCCATAACGACTAGCTCTGAATAGTCAGAGCTAGTCAAACCATAATTATCCGTTAATTAATCGTAATATATCATTATATGTTACTGCCAGCATCAGTACAAACAACATGGCGAAGCCGACAAAGTGAACCATACCTTCACGGTTAGGGTCAACGGGTCTGCCCCGCAGCCCTTCAATTCCGAGGAATACAAGACGGCTTCCATCCAGCGCCGGAATTGGCAACAGGTTGAAAATACCGAGGTACAGACTCAAGATAGCTGCCCATCTCGTCAACTGCTCGATCCCCTGCTTCGCAATTTGGCCTGTAACTTCAAAAGTACGCACAGGACCACCAATATCATCCATGTTAAACTGATTGATCAAGTGCTTGAAGCCCTCAAAGATCACTTTGGTTGTATCGACCATCGCTATCCCTGACACCTTGAAGGTTTCTACAAATCCAACGGATCGGGTTGGTAACGTTGGTACAATTCCTACTTTCCCGCCTTCTTGTCCTTCTACGGCACGAGGTGTAATCGTTATATTAAACGTTTCATTTCCCCGACGCAGCGTCCATTCCATCGGTTTGTCTTTGGAATCAGCAATCATCGTCACCATTTTTTGCGAATCTGTACCAATAGCAGTACCATTGATTGTTTCAATGATATCTCCCTTTGCAAATTCGCCTGGTCGGCGGCTCCACCTTCAAGCACTTCACCAATTTCCAGATTTTGCGGATTTTCAACGACAACGCCTGCCATTTGCGCATATACGGCAAACAACACAAATGCCAGGATGAAATTCATGAGTGGTCCGGCAAAAATAGCCAGGGCCCGCTGCCCCACCGTTTTACTGCCAAATTGGCGATCTTTCGGTGCAATCTGGGTTTGTTTGCCTCGACTTACTAACATCGCTTGCGGATGTATCCGGTACTGCTGAATTTCGCCATCCACATCGAGTTGCAATTTCAACGCAGTCTCCATATCTATGGAGATCACTTCACCACGAATTACATTTTTTCGGTTATCCAATTGATCGAGGTAGATCATTTTGACTTGGTCATCAGCAGCTCTTACTGCAATGGTCTGACCTTCTTGAATCTCTACCAGTTCCGGGTCTTCCCCAGCCATACGTGCATATCCGCCAAAAGGCAGCAAACGCAGTGTAAACTGGGTCTCGTTTCTTTTATATGAGAACAATTTGGGACCAAAACCGATCGCAAATTCCCGTACAAGAATACCGGCGCGTTTGGCAAAATAATAATGTCCCCATTCATGAACCGTCACGATGACAAAGAACATGAGCACCGTTAGAAATACCACTTGTATGGTTTCCAATCCCTATCCATCCTCCTTCACGGCACGAACCGCAGTCTGTCCCTTTAGATTATCATTATTCTCTGATGCCGCACAAGAGAATCACTTCTTCCATTTTATCTTGAAAAAGAGATCAAAGACTGAACGCAAATTGACGGCTCTCCTGATCACATCTTGCGATTTCCTCCAGATCAGGCTTGTCCACATTGCGGTGTGCTTCCAGCACAGAAGCAATAATATCCTCTATTTTAAGGAACGAAATCTCTTTACGCAAGAAGCGGGCTACGGCAACCTCGTTGGCTGCATTAAACGCCGTTGTTGCGGTTCCTCCCATTTTACCACACTCGTACGCCATTCTTAAACAAGGGAACCGTTCCATATCCATCTCACGGAAATGCAGCTCGCTCGCTTGCGCTAAGGATAGACGTTTCGCAGGTGAAGGCAAGCGGTCAGGATAAGTAAGTGCATACTGAATGGGAACACGCATGTCCGGATTGCCAAGCTGCGCAATAATACTCGTATCATTAAACTCCACGTAGGAATGAATGATGCTCTCCGGGTGTAGCAACACATCAATCTGATCATAACTTAGACCAAACAGCCAATGCGCTTCAATAACTTCCAGGCCTTTATTCACCATCGTCGCCGAGTCTATCGTAATCTTCGAGCCCATGGACCAATTCGGATGTTTGAGCGCATCTTCCACGGTAACTTCCTTTAACTGTTCACGAGTCAAATGACGGAAAGATCCTCCAGAGGCCGTAAGCGTAATTCCCATCACACGTTCACGAGGCTCTCCATTCAGGCATTGAAAGATAGCCGAGTGCTCACTATCTACAGGCAGAATCGGTACCCCTTTTGCAGCCGCTCTGGCAGTAACAATGTGTCCCGCTGTAATTAGAGTCTCCTTATTAGCCAGCCCAATCTGTTTGCCTGCATCAATAGCAGCCAGGGTTGACTCAAGCCCAACACTCCCCATTACAGCAGTAACAACCGTATCTGCATCCGTTCCGGCAGCAACTTCCACCAGTCCTTCTTTACCATAAAAAAGCTGCGTTTCAGCAGGTAAGTGCGGAGCCACGATTTCGGCCAGCTCTTTCGAGCCAACGGATACCTTTTTGGGCCGGTAGCGCTTCGCTTGTTCAATCAGCAGTTCTATATTGCCCCCAGCAGCAAGTCCCTCTACTTGAAAGCGTTCGGGATGCATATCGACTACATCCAGTGTCTGGGTTCCAATGGAACCCGTTGACCCGAGAATCGCAATTTTTTTCATGCCGCACCTCATCTTTATTTATCCAATGCCTATGACGAACATCTCGTCATGTGGCTTGTGCTCATCTTTAATAGGGCAAAAGCATTAGTATATGTACGAATGGAAAAACGACAATCCAGCTGTCGCACCGATCCAGAATACCGCCATGCCCCGGGAGCAGAGTGCCGGAATCTTTGATGTTATACACACGTTTGTAAGCAGATTGGATCAGATCTCCCATCTGTCCCACAACCGCGCATGCAATCCCAATCCATACCGCTCTTTGCCAAGACAACAACCCGTCTGACACCCATGCAAAAACAACAGAAGTGACTACCGCGATTACTATCCCGCCGAGCGCACCCTCTACTGTTTTGTTAGGACTAATCGAGGGCCACAATTTGTTCTTTCCGATCAGTTTTCCAACAAAATAGGCACCAGCATCACTTGCCCATATGGAACCTAACAGCAGGAATGTCCAGAACAATCCATGATGCAAATGTCTCGATTCTGCAATGTAATAAAAACCGATTCCAATGTACATTACTCCCAGAAAGAGCATAGCTACTGTGTTCACAGAAATCTTATTTTTAGTTACAACAGAGGCTGTCATTAAAACCAGCATCACAATCCAGCCAATCTGGAATAACGTTAGCGGTCTGGCTTCCCAAACCATTTCCCAAGGAAATACAATTGCAAAGATACCTGCATAACCGATTAGGGCTACACCTGAAAAAGGCTGTACCCCGGTCATTTTCACAAATTCATAATAACCGATGAGAGCCATAAGCAATACCAAACCATGGTACCAGGGTCCGCCCAGCATGCAAAAACCCAAAAACAACACACCTGCTATGATTCCAGTCGTTAATCGCTGTTTCAACGGCTTCATCCTCCATCTATTTCAAACCGCCGTAACGCCTTGTTCTGCGCTGATATTCGGCTACTGCTTCAAGCAAATGCTTTTTGCCAAATTCGGGCCAGTATATATCCGTAAACCATAATTCGCTATATGCAAGCTGCCAAAGCATGAAATTGCTTAATCTCAACTCTCCACTCGTCCGGATCAGCAAATCCGGATCAGGCATATCCCCAGTGAGCATATGTTTGTCAATGAGTTCAGGCGTAATATCCTCTGCCGATAGTTCCCCCGACTTTACCTGCAGAGCAATCTGTTTGACACATTCTGTCATTTCGCGACGACTTCCGTAGTTCATTGCAAAATTCAAAACAAGCCCTGTGTTATGTTCCGTAAGACGTATAGCTTCACGCAAAGCATTAATGGTATGTGAAGGCAAATGCTCCTCCTGGCCCATCATACGAATGCGTACATTTTTTTCTATAAGTTCATCCAGCTCTATCGCCAAAAATTCTTGCGGAAGCCGCATCAGAAAATCCACTTCTTCTTTTGGACGCGTCCAGTTTTCTGTCGAAAAAGCGTACATCGTCAGATATTTGATGCCCAGTTCATCCGCCGCGATGGTCGCACGTTTGACCGCCTTCATCCCATTCTGATGGCCAGCTATTCGCGGGAGACCCAAACGTTTCGCCCATCGTCCATTGCCGTCCATAATGATGGCGACGTGCTGCGGGATATTATCCTCGGATATAGTCAGCGTTTCCTGCTTGTCAGCCCCATTCCACCACGACCGAACCCGTTTGATCATTCCTGTTCCTCCAAAATCCCTGAAGTTTCTTCACCTGAAGCTTGGAAAAGAGACAAAACCCCACCGTATTGGAGGGGCTGCGCTTGTCTTACACTTCCATGATTTCTTTTTCTTTGGCAGCGAGTACCTTATCGACTTCAGCAATAAACTTGTCGGTCGATTTTTGGATGTCGTCTTGATGTCTCCGGGACTCGTCCTCGGAAATGTCTGACTTCTCCATTTTTTTAATATCATCATTCGCATCACGGCGAATATTACGAATGGCTACTTTACCTTCTTCACCGAACTTTTTCGTCAACTTCACTAGTTCTTGTCTGCGTTCTTCCGTAAGTGCTGGAATGGACAGACGAATCATTGTTCCGTCGTTCGCTGGCGTAAGGCCAAGATCGGATTTCATAATTGCACGCTCAATGTCCCCCATGGAGGATTTATCCCATGGCTGGATCATCAGTGTCCGGGAATCCGGTGTACTGATATTAGCCAATTGGTTGAGCGGAGTCATTGCACCGTAATACTCCACTTGAATCCGGTCGAGAAGAGCCGGAGTTGCACGACCTGCACGCAAAGTGGCAAGATCACGTCGTAACGCTTGAATCGCTTTATCCATACGTTCTTCGGCATGTTTTTTAACCGCTTGTGGCATTAATCTACACTCCCTTTAACGATTGTCCCGATGCGTTCACCAAGAACAACACGTTTGATGTTACCTTGTTCCGTAATGGCAAATACGATCAACGGAATGTTGTTGTCCTTACAAAGCGAGGACGCCGTTGAGTCCATTACACCAAGATCTTTGTTAAGTATATCCATGTAAGTCAACTGATCAAACTTGACAGCTGTGCTGTCCTTAAACGGATCTGCTGAGTACACACCATCTACTTTGTTTTTGGCCATCAAGATGACTTCTGCTTCGATCTCCGCTGCGCGCAGTGCTGCTGTTGTATCGGTGGAGAAGAACGGGTTACCTGTACCTGCTGCAAAAATAACGACCCGGCCTTTCTCCAGATGACGAATAGCTCTACGACGAATATAAGGCTCTGCGATTTGTTGCATGGCAATTGATGTCTGTACGCGTGTAGGCACTTCAATCTGTTCCAGTGCATCTTGCAGTGCGAGCGAGTTCATAACCGTCGCCAGCATCCCCATATAATCCGCAGTCGCTCTGTCAATGCCGTTTTCGCTACCGGCAATTCCACGCCAGATGTTTCCGCCGCCACATACGATAGCAACCTGTACACCTAGTTCAACCACTTCTTTTACTTGCTGGGCAATCGACGAGATCGTCTCTGCATCAATACCGTAGCCGTTTTGACCGGAAAGAGACTCTCCGCTGACCTTTAAGACAACACGTTTAAATACTGGCTGTTCCAATTATTCACCCTCCACTTTGAATTGAACACCCTGGGCGTTCAACCAACAAAACTTCTCGCGCATGGCCTCCTGCTTAAAAAGAAAGGAACACAGTTGTGTTCCGCTCTTTTAGGAAAAACGTTCAACCGGTAAGGCATTGTTTTCCTGGGATATAAGGGAGTAGCGCTTCGAAGTTTCATCATTCTTATATCTTCGAAAATCATTTCTGCTTGCCGGTTTGAAAACCGTCTTATTTGTTTACTTGGGACATAACTTCTTCTACGAAGTTGTCTACTTTTTTCTCAAGACCTTCACCCAGCTCGTAACGAACGAAACGACGGATGGAGATGTTTTCACCGATTTGGCTAACTTTTTCGTTCAACAGTTGGGAGATCGTTTTGTCTGGATCTTTAACAAAAGTTTGCTCCAACAGGCAGAATTCTTCGTAATATTTACCAATACGGCCTTCAACCATTTTTTCAACGATTTTTTCCGGTTTGCCTTCGTTCAAAGCTTGAGCTTTCAGGATTTCTTTCTCTTTTCCAGCTCTTCTGTAGGAACTTCTTCACGAGTGACAAATTTCGGGTTCGCTGCTGCGATTTGCATAGCGATGTCCTTAACGAAATCTTTGAATTGGTCTGTTTTACCAACGAAGTCCGTTTCACAGTTAACTTCTACCAGTACACCAATACGGCCACCAGCGTGGATATAAGATTCTACAACGCCTTCAGTTGCTGCACGGCCAGCTTTGCTTGCTGCTGCTGACAGACCTTTTTCACGAAGCAATTCAGCTGCTTTCGTGATGTCACCGTTTGCTTCTTCCAGTGCTTTTTTGCAATCGAGCATACCTGCGCCCGTTTTTTCACGGAGTTCTTTTACTGCACTCGCATTAACTGCCATTATTAATTCCCTCCAAAAATAAGTAATTGTACGTACACTCTAAAAAAAGGGCAGTGAGAGGTTATCCACCTACCAACCACCCTTTTCATTTAATTCATTAGATATGTTCGAATCTATTAAGCGGAAGTTTCTTCGCCTTGGTTAGCTTCGATAACGGCATCAGCCATTTTACCTGTCAACAGCTTAACGGCGCGGATTGCGTCGTCGTTACCCGGGATAACATAATCGATCTCGTCCGGATCGCAGTTTGTATCAACGATACCTACAATTGGGATACCCAATTTGCGAGCTTCCGCAACAGCGATACGCTCTTTGCGTGGATCGATGATGAAGAGGGCGCTTGGCAGGCCTTTCATATTTTTAATACCGCCGAGGAATTTCTCCAGGCGATCTTTCTCTTTGCGAAGCAAGATTACTTCTTTTTTAGGCAATACAGCGAAAGTACCGTCTTCTTCCCAAGCTTCCAACTGTTTCAAACGATCAATACGTTTTTGAATAGTTGAGAAGTTAGTCAGGGTACCGCCGAGCCAACGTTGGTTAATGTAGAATTGACCAGCGCGTTCAGCTTCTTCTTTAACGGAATCTTGAGCTTGTTTTTCGTACCCACGAAAAGAATTGTACCATTCTCTCCTGCGATTCCTTTAACGAAGTTGTAAGCCTCTTCGACTTTTTTCACTGTCTTTTGCAAGTCAATGATATAAATTCCGTTTCTTTCAGTGAAGATATAACGATCCATTTTTGGGTTCCAACGACGAGTTTGGTGACCGAAGTGTACCCCAGCTTCGAGAAGCTGCTTCATGGAGATTACTGCCATCTTCACACACCTCCTAATATGGTTTTATTGTGTCCTCCGCCGGCATCATTTTTCGCCAAGACTCTCCATCAGGAAAGCACCCTCAACAAAATTAGCACATGCGTGTGTTTTAACACCGTTATCTAATATAGCATAACTGATTGCCTGATGCAACAGTCTTTCAAACTAAAATGCCTTGTACAAAAAAGTGCTCTTTTCAAACAAGTTCATATCCGTAGTAGCGGTGCAAAACCTGTCACAATCTATAAATAAAAAACCGTCCTTCTGAGCGCACTCAGTTTGACGGTTCTTTTGTAATCTTGGCAATAATGGATTTGAAGCTTTCGCCCTTCTCCAGGTCATAGGTGCCTACTTGTATTTTGGTATTAATTCGTTCAGCCCTGCCAGCTTTTATGAAAGCTTGTGCACTATCGACAATCCCGGCTTTCTCCAGATTACCCGCCACAATGGCCAGACTGTTGCCTGAACGTACTTTGAAAGATACTGTAGCCGCAGCTTCAGGATTGTTAGGCGTTGACGGCTCAGTCGTCTTGGGCTGATTGACTTCGTTCTGGTTTCCGCTTTCATTGGTGGCAGGTTGCTGTGGATTCTCGGGTTGCTCCGGTTCCTCAGCTGACTTTGCCGCTTCGGGGGCCGTTGCCGTTTTCCCCTGCAGTTCGCTACTTTCCTGTTTCTTCTTCGCTACCCACTCAGTTTCTGTATACAGCTCATCATCGGAAGCTACAAGCTTCATATCCATACTCTTCGCCGCCGCTTCAAGCTGTTCCATGGTCAGGTTGGCTGTAGCTACATCCGGGTCAAGATTACTCTCAGACAATGCGTTTTGTCCAACCGTTGCAAGCTGCAGCAATACCGCACCAGCAATCATGCCACTTCCAAGTCCAATCCATAAGGAGCGCTTGTCCATTTCTTAGCTCTCCTCCCGTTCTGCCAGCTGTAAAATCAGCTGTACTTCTCCACGTTGTATCCCCGTCTGCTTGGCAATGGCATCGACTGACTTTCCTTCGGCATATAAATTAAACAGCTCTGCATATCGATCCTTAATGGATTCACGTACAGGCTTAGATTCTTGCTCAGTCGCCTGCTGCACTGTTTCTGATGCCTGTTGGGACAAATCAGCTCGCACACTGTCTACAAGCGCCTGAGCTTGCAATCCGCTTGTGCTATGTACCGGAATTATATTGGAGGATATGTCTGTTTGTGTCGTTTTACTTTCTTCGAGTTGATCCAGCCTCCGCTGTAATTCCTGAAGCTGAGATTGCATACGCTGATCTGCAGCCGTCGCCTCACCCTTCATCTCAGCAACACGCTGGATGAGAGCATCATTGTCGTTTTCGATCTCAGCCATATAATGTTCAAGCGTAGTTTCCATCTCTTGCACCAGGTGATGCCCAGGCTCCTGCACCTTGTTTTTCTTGGGCATGATAAACGCATATGCAATAGCGCAGGCTCCTAATATGACAATAATGATCCATGGTGACAAATTGGGTTCTCTCCTTTTAATGCAGCCATCGATGCTCAAGACTACATGTGAGTCACATGTCATCCATTACAACGACAGGTCAATATGTTTTCCTTTGTATGGATGCTCGGCAGGTTTGACAGTTTCCAGTGTTGAAGTCGCTTCCGTTTCGTTGGAGCCGCTCTGCTGCTCTTGGTTTCTGGACTGACCATCGCGTACATTGGTGTGTGCTGTTTCATCCAGCGCCTCGCTTCGTTGCCTTGCTTCATTTGCTTCTTTGGCCGTTTGTTCTGCCAGCAAGTTCTGGTCCGTCACCGGTCTCTGCTGAGCTTCACTCTGATAACGCCCGGCCTCACTTGTTCTAGGTACGGCAATCTGCAACTCAACCGCTTTGAAACTCATACGTTCACCTCACGGTATCGAATGGATTTCTTCATGTGTTTGAATGCTGTACTTAAACGAATGGAACCATCGTTATATCCCCATCATGATAATAAAAAGATATTCGACTTATCGGATCTTTAATAAATTTGGTGTATCTGCCGATAACTATTCTAGAGCCACCATAAATCATCTTATGGATATCGACGCGAGCCCTGCTTGTATCTTCAAGCACCTTTTCAATTTCAAAGATACGTATTTTCGTTTCCTCGCTAAGACGAAGGGCAGATTTTTGTGTAGCACTCAGTTTGATTCGCATTGACATTTTATCCGGGCTTAATTGCCCAGCAGCAGCTAACTGATCCAATAATGTCAAAGCTTTTTTCGTTTTATCCAAGGCATCCATCTGTTCCCTGACTTCCTTACGCAAGTCATTCAGCTCATTACGCAGCTTAGGTAATACACCAACTTCAATGGATGTCACAGTAGACATGCTGTTGCCAACAACACGTGCCGATACTTTTTCACCGGCCTGGATCGACCCGCCAACGATAAGTCCTTTTGTGCCTTCACAGATTACCGCATTTCCCGCACGAATCGTGGAGTGCATAATACTTTGGGATACCAGAACATTTTCCGCCGCATCGACGTTGCCTTCTTGAATAAAGGTACATTTCACGTTATGTCCAGCTTGTACAAGTCCTTTGTTATAACCAATAATACCGCCGGTAATTTCGACAGAGCCTCCCGCTTCCAGTTCCGCTCCCTCGACACCTCCGACAACACGAATATCCCCGCCGCTTTTACTTTAAAACCGGTGAGCACATTACCTCGGATAACAACTGTACCCACAAAATCGATGTTACCAATGTTATAATCCACATCGCCATTGATCTCGTATACAGGAAACACATTCAATTTGTTGCCATCTGTTTTGGTAACCAATCCATCCAGAGCAGCATACATCGCAGTTCCTTCCGGATTAACGACAACGTTTTTCCCAACTTTGAAACGGGCTTCTTTCCCGGGACGAAAGGGATCTCTTCACCTGTCACAGCCTTACCTACCGTGCCATCCACAGGAGGAATACGTTCGGCAATGATTTGACCTGTTCGAACATTGTTTAAACGAGTCACTTCTTTGTAATCGACTTTCCCGTCTTCCGCTTCCAGAGGGCGCCGTTCATTGGAATCGTCCATGCCCACCAGTACTTTGATGAATCCATCCGTTCCCTGTACTGGTTTAATCCCTTCCGCAATCTTGCATTGATCCTTCACATACATCTCAGGACGACTCACAAAAACAAGCAATGCTTCGCGCAGCACACCGTACTTAATGCCCTGACTTGCTACATATTGTTCGAGTTCCTCCGGTGTACAGGCAAAACCTTCTTCCTGTTTGGAAAATTCAAGGTAGGCCGTACTTTTATCATCTGATAAAACAATGCTCAAACACTGTTCCAAAACAGTCTGCTGTGTCAATGCATTTTTTCCCCTTTTAGGCTTTCCACTCCCCAAAAATCCTAAAATTCACACTTTCTATTCAACTATTAATCTTTACGCATAAGCAAGTCTTTCTGTTTATCCAGTGTTCCCCGTAGCCTTAAGATGGCCTTTGAGTGCAGTTGAGAGATTCGTGACGGAGAAAGAGACATGACCTCAGCAATTTCACTAAGAGACAGATCTTCATAATATAAAAGTGAAACAACCGTTCTCTCTTTGACCGTCAATTTATCAAGCCCTTGCACCAAAGCTTCTTTTAAATAGAACTCATTGACTTTATAATCCGGATTTTTAGCTTTTTCGTCGACCATTAAGGATAGTCGAGTCTCAGACTCTTCTTCCCGAATCGGGTCTTCTAGAGAGCAAAGCGACATTACTGCCACTTCCTGAAGCATATGTTGAAAGTCTTTCGTCGACACGTCGAGATACTGACTCATTTCTTCATCACTGACGGAACGCAAATATGTCTGCTCTAACTGCTGGTAAGCATCTTCAATCCGCTTTGCTTTCTCCCGAACGGAACGAGGCACCCAATCTCCCTGTCGTAAACCGTCAAGGATTGCACCACGTACCCGCCAGGAGGCGTACGTTTCAAATTGCAGACCACGCTCATAGTCGAATTTCTCCAGTGCATCAATCAATCCCATGACACCATTGCTCTCCAGATCATCTTTCGGGACATTTTTGGGCAGACCGACAGCCAAACGCCCGGATACATAGTTTACAATATGAAGATACTTTTCGATCAAACTTTTCTTGGCTTCAAGATCGCCTTGTTCTTTCCACTTTTCCCACAGGTCAGCGTGGTTCAAATGCGAAGCTTTACGCTCGTTCAATTGCTTTCACCCTCCTTATTTGTCTGTCAGGTGACGAACGGCCTGCGCCAACTCCTCCGGCTCCTTGGTCCGGACAAGTTTAGGCGGATCCAAAGGAGCAAATCCCGTTGGAGCTTTCGTCTCAGATGGTGGAAGGTTCTCCCCAGAGGAAGCGTTCTGTCCATGTTTGAGCAAGTCGTTCAGCTCTTGTCCATCGTCTTCGAGTTTAATGTCCACCTGTGAACCTCTTAGTTCTTGAGCGCCCGGTGAATCATAACCATATTCATCCCCCTCTACCTGAGGGTTCAGCAGCAATCCCAGTCCCCAGCGCAAACCATAAGCAAGGACAAACCAGGCTACAAAGCCGATCAACCCGCGAATTAAACTGGTCATCAACACATTGCTGCTGTATGCTACAAAAAAAGTCAGAATAAATCCGACTATGCCTGCTCCAAGATTAATGCGGTAGTTTCCTATCATGTCTTATAGTTCCTTTACACCCATTTGGACACTTCGAATAGTCAAAAGTCCAGTTTCACAATCCATTTCAATCGTTCGTCCATAATTCCCACCGGTATCTTCGGCGAGAAGTGGAATTCCAAGCTTCTCTAACCATTCGCGACAAGAATCCGCATTCCTCGGTCCGATACGCATCGTATCCCCTGCCCCCGAGAAGGCAAACATCTGAGACCCTCCAGCCATTTTGGACACAATACGTGAACGAGAGGCACCGAGTTGTATCATTCTTTGTAACAATTCCGGCAATGCCGTATCTGCATATTTGGCTTTGTTCAACGTTCCTTCACGAGCAATCTCTGAAGTGGGGAGCATGACATGCGCCATTCCGGCAAGCTTCAAATGCGGATCATACATCGTTAATCCCACACAAGAGCCCAAGCCAGTCGTACGGATTACGCCGGGAAGATGAGCAATGTTCAAATCCGCCATACCGACTTTAACGACGCTTTTGTCTTCAATCATGATCCAGTGGCACCCCTAAAGATTCAAATATCTTAGCAAATGAAGGCGGATCCGGAATCAGGAAAAATTGACCCTCTACCTGATCTTCGCCTTCAAAGAAAGAAGTGTCAATCAATAATGCATCGTCGCCCATTTCACCAAACTGCAGCAAACCATAACTTAAAATGGCTCCAGCCATATCAATAGCAAGTCCAGGTACGGTCGGATACATAGCTAGTTTTGTGAAATCTGCCAAAGAAGAAAGATACGAACCCGCCAGAATATTCCCGATTTCGGACAGAGCAGATTGTTCCATTTCCGTGAATGCAAGACCTTCCTTCAGATCAAAACCGGCAAGCCGGTTCAGCAGCATTTTGGCAGCCTCAGGTGCCATCATAAAGAAGAGATTGCCTGGTGCTTCGCCTTCAACACGAAGAAATACGGTAACAACAATACGTTCATCTCCGCCCACTTTCTCAGCAACTTCTTCAAAAGGAAGCATCTGTACTGTAGGTACACCCATGTCAATCGGTCTATTGAGAAGCTGAGACAACGCCGTTGCGGCGTTGCCTGCTCCAATGTTACCGACCTCTTTGAGCACATCCATTTGGAATCCCTCAAATCGGTTGAACAGTTCCACGGTGTTAGCCCTCAATACTTTCCAGCTGTACAATCTCGCTTTTATTTAATACTTCGTTGAGATTAAGCATGATCAACAAGCGCGTATCCTCCAGCTTGGCTACACCGCGCAGGTATCTTGCTTTAACTCCACCAACTACTTCAGGCGGACTATCAATAGCATCACGCTTGATGTCAATAACATCATTGGCAGAGTCAACGATAAAGCCAACTTGCATGTCGTCCACGCCTACAATAACAATACGTGTTTGATCGGTATATTCTGTTTCCGGCAAAGAGAATCGACCACGCAGGTCAATGACGGGAATAACAACCCCACGTAAGTTAATAACCCCTTTTACAAAAGAGAAGGTCTTGGGAACACGGGTAATAGGCATCATACGCTCAATCGTCTGAACCTTGTCTACCTCAATACCATACTCTTCGGAACCTAATTTAAAGACAATGACTTTCAACTCTTCTTCCATGGATAAAACCTCCCTATTAAATGTAAGATTTATCTTGTGTGCTTACTTAATAAACGCATTAGGGTCAAGAATCAGAGCTACTTGTCCGTCTCCCAGAATTGTTGCACCAGAGATCCCTTCAATGGCAGGAAGATAAGTCCCCATCGATTTAAGAACAATCTCACTCTGTCCAATAAATTCTTCAACAGCTATAGCTGCAAGACGTTCACCTTTGCGAATAACGACGATTTCAGTTTCTTGTTCGTCCGCATCATTGAAATCAGGCACCCCGAAAACTTCGCTCAAGGACAGGTACGGAATTAAAGACTCACGGAACGTGATCATTTTATTGCCATGAATGTTGCGAACCTGTTCACGCTGCACAATAGCTGTCTCCACAATGGAGGACAACGGAACGGCATATTTCTCGGAACCAAGTCGGACAAGCATCGCAGCGATGATAGACAAGGTTAAAGGTAATTGAACGGAGAAGTTGGTACCTTTACCCGGTGTCGAATGAATGGTTACATTACCACCAAGGGAAGTGATTTTGGATTTTACAACATCCAAGCCTACTCCACGGCCGGAGATATCCGAGATTTTATCTGCGGTACTAAAGCCTGGTGCAAACAACAGCTGATTGACTTCATCATCACTCATCTTGGCACCTTGTTCTTCGGTAACAACGCCACGTTTGACAGCTGTTCTCAACAGATTATCGCGATAAATGCCTTTACCGTCATCTTCGATTTCGATAAATACATGATTTCCGCTATGGAAGGCGCGAAGGTTAACTGTCCCCAATTCCGGTTTACCCGCTGCCACACGCTCTGCGATCGATTCAACACCATGGTCTACAGCGTTACGCAGCAAATGCACCAGCGGATCGCCGATCTCATCGATTACCGTCCGATCAAGCTCCGTTTCGGCACCCGTAATGACCAGATCAATCTTTTTGTCCAGAGTTTTAGCCAGGTCACGAATCATACGAGGGAAACGGTTGAATACCGTATCCACAGGAACCATCCGCAATTTCAGTACAATATTTTGCAAATCTGTACTGACTCTGCTCAGATGAGCTACCGTGTCAGACAAATCATTATTACCCGTCTCGCTGGCCAACTGCTCCAAACGGGAACGATCGATCAGTAACTCGCTGAACAAGTTCATCAGTACATCCAGACGTTCTATATCCACACGGATGGTACGTGAGGGTGCAGCAGCTTGTTTAGGTGCAGCTGTTTTGGTCGCTGCCGGCTTCTTTGGTTCTTCTTTCGATGAAGAAACCGATTCCGGGGATGCATCTACTGGAGCAGGAACAGGTGCAGCTTCCTTTTCAGCTGTTGCCGCTGCCTGATTGGTCATTTGCTGAAGAGTCTCTTGATCCAGCTGAATGACTTTGGCACTCTCAATTTCAGAGATGCTCATAATGCCTTTTTCAAGTTCCTGCGCCTCTTTGGTTGTTATGTAATACAACGAAAAACTGCGCTCAAACTTCTCTTGTTCGATATCCTGTACTGTTGGGAACGATTTAACAATTTCACCCGAGCGTTCTAAC
Source organism: Paenibacillus sp. 1A_MP2 (assembly GCF_052244825.1). Lineage (NCBI taxonomy): Bacteria > Bacillati > Bacillota > Bacilli > Caryophanales > Paenibacillaceae > Paenibacillus > Paenibacillus sp. 1A_MP2. The sequence continues at coordinate 4,735,904 of NZ_JBQQCS010000001.1, forward strand.
AGATCGAAGACCATATATGCACGTACGCCCTTCAGCTGGCTCTGCTCGCTGACAAGAACTTCAATATAGAGCACACGGTGACCTTCAGCTATGGACTGATCCAATACGGAGTACTGGAATTCGTCCAGTTCAACCGCACTTGGTGTTACTGTACTTGATGATTGGTTTACTGCGGCTGCTGGAGCAGTACCTCCGGTCCATTCACCACTCTCAATGGCTTGGAGAGAGGCTACGATGGAAGAGACATCCGCTTTACCCTCTCCACCTTCGGTAATATCCTGAACCATTGTTTCCAAAGCATCCAAACTCTTGAACAGGGTATCAAAAATGAAATCCTGCATTTTCAACTTTTCATTACGTACCAGATCCAGCACATTTTCCATTTTGTGCGTCAATGACGCCAGATCCTCAAAACCCATTGTAGCAGCCATACCCTTCAACGTATGAGCGGAGCGGAATATGACCTGAACAATTCCCAGATCCTCCGGACTGCCTTCGAGTTGAAGCATATTTTCGTTAAGGGACTGCAGATGATCATTAGACTCATCAATAAACATAGATAAATATTGATTCATGTCCATTGTGAGGCACCTCCTCCATGAGTTACACTCCGTTTATTTCACAGCTTGAACAAGTTTAGGCGCAATCTCCTGCAATGGCAGTAGATGACGCACGCATTGCAGCTCTACAGCAGAACGCGGCATACCATACACAACACAAGTTTCTTCATTCTCCGCAAAGGTTGATGTGACACCGGCTTCATACAATTTTTTCATCATACGAGCGCCGTCACTGCCCATCCCTGTCAGCAAAACCAGATGTCGTTGCAATGACGTGTACGACAGCAGCGACTCAAACATCGTATCTACTGAGGGCCTGTGACCATTGACTGGTTCTTCCTCTGTCAGCTTTATGGTAAATCTTCCGTCTGCCGTTTTGTTGACTTTGACATGAAAGCCACCTGGAGCAATGTAGGCTGTCCCTTTTCGTAGAACCATTCCTTCCTCAGCTTCAACCACATGCAGTTCACTGAATGTATTCAAACGCTGGGCAAGGGACCGGGTAAAATTAGGGGGCATATGCTGAACAATAATGACTGGAGCCGGTAAATCACCTGGCAGCTGCTCCAGCAAAGTCTTGAGGGCTCTCGGTCCCCCAGTTGAACAACCAATAGCCACAAGCTTGTTGAATGAACCGTCTGCTCCCCCTGCTCCCTTATGGGACGGGATTACCTTGGCAATATCCTTGGATGGTTCGGCTGAAGCGGCTGCTGTCTCCTGTTCAGCCAATCGAGACGTATTGGACAAATGGTTTCCCTTGGGAAGCTGCGTTGATTTGTTCGCCTTTGCTAACTTGTCAGTGCTCGTATCCGAGGCTCCATTTGCATCTCGTAAACGCTCCGGCTTCTTGTCCAAACGTCCCGCATTCTGATTCGTCAGTGGAGCAGTTGGCTGCTTCGGTTTTGCTCGCAAGGATTCAGATTTATCACTACCAAGTCGTGTTCCTGACTGGGCAGGTTCTATCGTTTTCTTCAAAAGACCTTTGCGGTCTTGTAAAGGTGAGTCAACCTGAACTCGCTGGGACTGATGCAGCAGTTTGCTTTGCGCTTCATCCCGATTCTTCTTCATGGACGCTTCTCGATCGGCTTTTCGCTTGATTTCATTCATAGCTGCTCGCATCCGCTCAATCAGTGCTTTACCTACTTGGGCAATATCCTGATCATGCACAATGGATGGCTTACGAATAAAGTCAAATGCACCGGCCTCGAGCGCCATGATGGTCTCCTTCATGCCTTGTTCATTAATTCCCGAGAGCATAATTACCGGAACGAAAGATTGCTTCATGATCGATTTTAATGCATCCAAGCCATTCATTTCGGGCATCTCAACGTCCATTGTGATGATATCCGGCTTCAAGTCTATTGCTTTTTGAATGGCTTCCTTACCATTTGATGCTGTTGCCGTAACCTTAAACTCCGAATCTGCTTCTATTAAATCCGAAACAATTTTACGCATAAAAGCGGAATCATCGACAACCAATACTTGATACACCGCCATGTTGTTTCCACCCCTGTTTCCTTTATTCAGAGATCATGTTGTCCGCTTTAGCCACTTTTTCATAAAACCTCTGATTCCTGTCAAGGTTTCGGTTCCCGATCCCGGAGCAGCAGGTGCAGCCAAGTAGTGTTGTGCCAGTTTCTCAATATCCCTGGAAGCTTTGGCATTCGGATATGCCAAACTGTATGGCACTTGCCTTTTAACTGCCTTTACCACTTGGGCATCTTCGGAAATGTATCCAAGCAGCGGGATATCGATCTGTAAAAATCTCTTTGCCACTCCAGCTATTTTCTCCGCCACCCGTTCCGCCTCTTGCTGGTCTTCAACCCGGTTTACGATCATCCGAAAGGGTGTAGCATTTTCCTGGCCATGCATAACTTTGACTAAAGCATAAGCATCGGTTATTGAAGTTGGTTCAGGTGTGGTGACGATCAGGCATTCATCGGCTGCACCGATAAATTTCATATTTTCTTTGGAAAGTCCTGCTCCTGTATCAAAAATGACATAGTCCATCTCCTGAGCAATCTCTTCAACTTGCCCAGCAAAAAACTCCAGATCTCGATCTGACAATGAGAACAATTCTTGCATCCCCGAACCTCCGGCGATATAAGGCAACCCGCTTGCACCAAGCTGTATGATTTCCTGTATGGATTTCTGTCGGTATAACAAGTGGTACAGATTATAGGGAGAAGAGGTTCCCATTAAGACATCGATATTAGCCATCCCTATGTCTGCATCAAATACTAATACCTTTTGCCCCAATGCCTGTAAACTCAGTGCAAAGTTAAGTGTAAAATTGGATTTACCAACCCCTCCCTTTCCACTGGCAACGGTTATGATCTTGGAGGAACGTGAATTACGTCCCCTTTCTTCCACTCCGCTAGGCATGGAGACCATACTTCTGAGTGAGGCTGCCTGGTCCTTCATCGTACAAGCTCTCCTAACAATTGTTTGGTCAGAGAATCCGCATCAGGCTTGAGCAAATCATCAGGCACATTTTGGCCGTTAGCCACATAAGCAAGTTTGAGTGGAAAACGGTGCAGCAGATTAAACATCGGGCCGCAGCTTCCGGTCTCATCCATCTTCGTAAAGATGACCTTATCCAGCCCATATTTGCTGAAATGCTCTGTAATTTGAACCATATCGGCACTTTTGGAGGTCATGCTCATAACCAAAAAGGTTTCACTATTTTCCACAGGCGCGAGTAAGCTTTGCAATTCTGAAACAAGCAACTCATTTCTGTAGTTTCTTCCGGCTGTATCCATGAAGATCAGATCACATTCTTCAAGACGGGAGATCGCACGCTGTGTATCACCTGGAGATTGTACGACCTCAAGCGGGACATTTAAAATGGATGCGTACGTTCTTAGTTGCTCTACCGCTGAGATCCGATACGTATCTGAGGTGATAAACCCTACCTTTCGCTGTTTGTTGAACATCTGTTCAGCAGCCAGCTTGGCAATCGTAGTTGTTTTACCAACCCCTGTTGGCCCAGCTACATATACAATACGTGTGGTCGGCAAAATGCCTGCATCGATACGTTTCTCCAAAAACTGTGATATTTCCAATTGAACGGCTTGAACGGCTTCTACTTCAGTTAATCCTTTTTCAGCAAGTACCGACTGAACAACGTCAAACCATGATTCCCATACTTCTGGCCAAATGTCTTGCTCCATCAACCTTTCTCGAAGAGCATGAAGCTCCTCCGGTACCGGGTCTGCCGAAGCTCCTTGCTTAGACAACTTGGTCATCATCAGTTTGAGCTCCTGCAATTCAGACATCAGCTGGTCTTGCTGCGGATTGATCTCCTGCTTCTGCTGCCCACTGGCAGATGTTAAACCCGAAAAATCCGCCCCTTGCGGTCGCGGTTTATGCTCGAAACTCAAAGAAGATCTGCCGTTGCTCATGTCCGAACCGATTTTACTCGATTCAGACACAGCAGGGGCATCCGTCAATCTCTCTTGCACATGTTTGTCGGCTGTATTTACAGCCGATTCATCAGAAGCGGCGACAAACGAATGAGCCGTTTGTCGATATGCTTCAGGTACAAATGCGCGAGGCACGGGTGTGAATTGGTTTTGCACTTGCTTTGTTGCTTGTTTTTTTTCTTCCTTATCCACTGCTGCTACAACTTCGATCCTTTTTTTGCGGAACATCCCCAGCATACCGCCCACCTTGATTTCTTTGGTGGACAGAATGACGGCATCACTTCCCAGGTCTTTGCGAATTTGAAGCATAGCTTCGGGCATGGTCTCCACGACGTATTGTTTTACTCTCATAAGTTCACCACCCCGACACTTTGGATTTCAACATTCGGCTCCAACTCACTATAGGAAAGCACTGGTATATCCTGCATGGTGCGTTCGATCACCTGGCGCAGATACATACGAATGGTTGGAGAAGTTAATACAACAGGCTGCTGACCAGACTGGATTAATCGATTGACTTGTTCAGTCAACTTTTGATAAACACTCTGCGTTGAGGCCGGATCCAATGCAAGGTAACTGCCTTGATCGGATTGCTGTACACTCTCAGCAATTTTCTTCTCCAGACCAGGTCCAACAGTGATTACTCTAAGCGTCTCTCCTTTTTGAGAGAATTGCTGAGTAATCTGACGAGAGAGAGATTGTCTCACGTATTCCGTCAGTACATCCGGATCTTTGGTATACGTTCCGTAGTCAGCCAGTGTCTCGAAGATTGTAACCATATCACGAATGGAAACTTTCTCACGCAGCAGCTTGGCGAGTACTTTCTGTATATCTCCGATAGAGAGGACAGATGGAATGAGTTCATCCACCAGCGCAGCATAATTCTCTCTGAGATTATCCACAAGTGCTTTCGTTTCTTGTCTGCCAAGTAACTCATGCGCATGTTTCTTAATCAATTCAGTCAGATGTGTTGCTACAACGGAAGGAGGATCTACAACCGTATATCCTGCAAGTTCAGCTCTGTCTTTGGTTACTTCATCAATCCATAACGCTGGAAGTCCAAAAGCTGGCTCTGTCGTTTCTATACCTGTTACAGACTCTTCTTCGTAACCCGGGCTCATCGCCAGATAATGATTTAACAACAGTTCCCCGCCGCCAACCACATTACCCTTAATTTTGATGACATATTCATTCGGTCTCAATTGGATGTTATCCCGAATGCGGATTACCGGAACAACTAACCCGAGTTCAAGAGCACACTGTCTTCGTATCATAATGATCCGATCCAACAGGTCTCCACCCTGCTGATTATCAGCCAGAGGAATCAAACCATACCCAAATTCAAACTCGATAGGGTCAACCTGAAGTAAGTTAATTACACTCTCTGGACTTCTCACTTCTTCTATCTGTTGCTCCTCTTCCATTTGCTCCTCCGCGACTTGCTTCTGATTCAGGTTGTTCTGCATTCGCCAACCCGAATAAGCTAGCAAACCTGCGAGAGGCAGCGTTGTGATAATATGGATCGGAGTGAAAAATCCGAGCATTGCTATTACAAAGGCTACAATATAAAGGAGCGTCGGGTATGTAAACAATTGCCCCGTAATGTCATCGGCCAGGTTACCTTCCGATGATGCTCTTGTCACAATTAGACCTGCTGCTGTAGAAATTAGAAGTGCAGGAATCTGACTTACCAATCCATCCCCGATAGTTAATACGGAATAGGTGGACAGCGCATCAGCAAAAGCAAGACCATGTACTGTCATTCCGATGATAAAGCCGCCAATCAGATTGATTAGGAGAATAATGATGCTCGCAATAGCGTCCCCTTTTACAAACTTACTCGCACCATCCATGGCTCCGTAAAAGTCCGCTTCACGTTCAATTTTGGAACGTCGTTCACGCGCCTGCTGCTCATTAATTAGTCCAGCATTCAAATCTGCGTCAATACTCATCTGCTTACCAGGCATCGCATCGAGGGTGAACCGTGCTGCTACTTCAGCTACACGCTCGGAACCCTTCGTTATAACGATAAATTGAACAACGACGAGAATTAGGAACACAACAAATCCGATTGCAATCTGTCCACCGGCTATCCAGCTACCAAAGGTGGCTACAACAGATCCCGCGTTTCCTTGTCCCAGAATCAGTTTCGTTGTCGATATGTTGAGTGCTAATCGAAACAACGTCGTGATCAGCAACAACGCAGGAAAGATGGAAAATTGCAGTGCTTCTTTGCTGTTCATCGCAACAAGCAGTATCATCAGTGCAAGTGAGATATTGATGACAAGCAGCAAGTCCAACAACCAGGTTGGGATCGGGAGAATCATCATCAACACGATGCCGATGATACCCGCAAGGACAGCTATATCTTTTGTTTTCAATGGATGTACGGCCTCCGATCCCCTGTTATTTCGTTCTGCCCTTTAATTTATATACATAAGCCAGCACTTCGGCTACCGCTTGAAACAAATCAGCCGGTATAGCGTCACCAATCTCGGCTCTCTGGAACAATGCCCGTGCCAGCGGCTTGTTTTCCATTGTAATGACACCGTGCTCTTTGGCAATTTCCTTAATGCGCAAGGCGACGTAATCCTGACCTTTGGCTATAATCTGCGGTGCTTCCATCTCAGACCCTTCATACTTAAGCGCTACGGCAAAGTGAGTTGGGTTAGTGATAATCACATCCGCTTTGGGAACTTCCTGCATCATGCGCTGAACAGCCATACGACGCTGACGCTCCCTGATTTTCCCCTTGATCAGTGGGTCACCTTCCATTTTTTTGTATTCGTCTTTGATGTCTTGTTTGGACATCCTAATGTTTTTCTCGTAATCATACTTCTGGTACATATAGTCGAGTACGGCAAGTACTAACAGGGCTACTGCAATCTTGATCCCCAAGTTTAAGGTGATTGAAGCCGCAAAATGCAGAATCGCATCTAATGAAAAATGTGAAAGCGAAGCAATATCTGACTGATAACCTGTGATGGTACTGTAAACCAGGAAGCCGATTATCGACATTTTCATTATGGATTTAGCAAACTCCACCAAAGAACGAAGAGAAAAAATGTTTTTGAACCCTTTAATCGGATCCAACTTTTCCAGTTTTGGCTTTAAGCCCTCTCCTACAAGCAGGAAACCTACCTGCATGTAATTGACGATTAACGCAACCAGTACTGCACCGAGCAAAACAGGAGCAAGCAATAACATCACCTCGATGCCATAACGCATCAATAAGGCTACGACGTTCTCCCCAGTGACCTCCATACTCAGCCGATTAATGAAGATGTCTGTAAACAGTCGAACCATACGTTCTTTGTAAAAGTTACTGAACATCATCATGATCAAAAAGGTGGATAGGAGAATGGATGCGCCGGACAGCTCCATACTTTTGACAACCTGTCCTTTTTTTCGCGTATCCTGCCTCTTTTTCGGGGTAGCCTTCTCTGTTTTTTCCCTGCGAACATCTGGAGGTCGAGTTGATATTTCATTTGAATCTTGTCCTCCGTTTCACTCAGCCCGGCCTTTGTCCAATGGTCCCAAGCAATTTTTCCATGGATCTGAACATTACTTCGAACAATTGACTAAACACAAAGGCAAAACTGGGAACCAGCAAAAGCAAAATAGCAAGCCCAACGAGTACCTTAAGCGGCATTCCGACGGCAAATACATTAAATTGAGGAGCCGTCTTTGCCAAGAATCCCAATCCTACATCCGTCAAAAACAGGGCAACAACAATCGGTGCAGACATCTGAAAAGCCAACATAAATGATTCACCTAATGTACGCACCAAAAATTCAGCAATACTTCCATCTGCCAATCGTATAAAGAATGCGTTCGACAACGGAATCCAGCGATAGCTGTATACAATGGCATCGAGCAGATAATGATGTCCGTTCATTGTCAGAAAGAGTAATATAGCAAAGGCATATTTGAAGTTACCTGTAAGCGGTGCAGAAGCACCAGTCATTGGATCAAATACGTTAGCCATACCAAAACCGATCTGAAGATCAATAAAAGTTCCTGCTGTCTGTATAGCTGTCATTAACAGATAAGCAACAAAGCCTAGCAGCAAGCCAATCAATATCTCTCGGATGACCAGCAGGATATAACTCAGATCCGTAGGTACAACCTGGTCTATGCCGTATACCATATACACAGTTAAGGTTACAAATGCCGATAAACCAATTTTAATAGAATTCGGCACATTCCGAGCCGAGAAGACAGGTGCGGTTACAAAAAATGATGCTATTCGACAAAACATAAGCAGAGCGACAGGAAAACTTTGCAACAATGTCTCCATCTGCAACAGCCTACCCTATGTATCTGTATAAATTATCGAGAATGTTATACGTGAAATCGACCAGTATATTCAATATCCAAGGACCAAACAAAAGTACTGCCAGAAGTACGGCAATGATTTTAGGCACAAAGGCCAGTGTCTGCTCCTGAATTTGAGTTGTTGCCTGAAAGACACTGATAATGAGTCCTACAACCAGAGCTAGAATAAGCATGGGTGCGCTGGCCAGCAGTGAAGTATAGACCGCTTTCCCGGCCAGACCGATAATAAACTCCGAAGTCATGACCGTCCTCCTTTAATATTCCGGCTCAAGTGTTAAAACTCAGCAACAGTGACTTCACGACCAGATACCAGCCATCGACAAGCACAAATAGCAGTATTTTAAAAGGTAATGAGATCATGACAGGCGGAAGCATCATCATCCCCATAGCCATGAGCGTACTCGCCACTACAATGTCTATAACCAAGAATGGAATAAAGATCATGAATCCCATCTGGAATGCTGTCTTCAACTCACTGATTGCATATGCCGGTACCATCACAGTAATCGGAATATCCTGGTATGTGCTGGGCTTTTCGGTTTGATTGTACTTCATAAACAGCAATAGGTCTTTCTCCCTGGTGTGGGAGAACATAAATTTCTTCATGGGATCCGCAGCTTTTTCCAACGCCTCGGTTTGTGTGATGTCTCCCTTGAGATAGGGCTGAAGCGCTACCTGATTGATGGATGACAACGTCGGTGACATAATGAAAAGTGTCAGAAAAAGCGCCAAACCGACCAGTACCTGATTGGGTGGCATTTGCTGCGTACCCAAGGATGTCCGCACAAACCCGAGAACGATAACAATCCGGGTAAAACTGGTCATCAGTACTAGCAAAGCTGGCGCTATACTAAGTACCGTGATCAACAGGATAATGGAAAGTGAACTCGTGCTTGGTGTGCTCCCATCCCCGTTTCCAATTTGAATGTCAATATTCGGAATTGGTTCGGCAAAGGCAGCAGTGACGGAGGCCAGACTGAAGAGCCCTATGAAAAAACACGCTAACCAAATCTTTTTCTTCATGAATCCCTCGACCGATCTGTAGTATTGTCTTCTTCCAGGACCTTCTCCATCTTCTCTTTACGGTTAGGCATCTGCCGAAGTTTAGATTCAAACAGTTCGTGAAAAGAGGTTGTATCCTCAAGTTCCATTTCCCGCGGCGGTTCATCTTTGCGCAAGCGGGCTGCCAGCTTTGCAATGAGTGGCGAGAGGCTTCCCTGTTGTGCTGAAGCATCCCGTTCAAATGAATCAATGATTCGCTGTGCCTCTTCAAGATCCGAAACCTTATCCACCAGCTGTATGTCATCACCCACACCGAGTAGATAAACGCTACCGCCAATTTCTATAATTTGCAGCGACTTGTTTGGTCCCAGTCCGACTCCACCCAAAATACGAATTGTGCCGTTCCGGAACCATCGCTGATTCCGTTTGTTTAGAAAACGAATCAGGTAGACTATAAGAACCAGAATGACGGCCAGGACAACAATCACCCATACAAGCTGAAAATAATAATTGACTCCCGCGCCTACATCATTTGGAATCTTATCCTGAGCCATCATCATGTCTCTTAAACGCCCAGCGTTTTGCTGATTGCTTCGATAACCCGGTCAGATTGGAACGGCTTCACGATGAAATCTTTAGCTCCGGCTTGAATTGCATCAATAACCATCGCTTGTTGACCCATCGCAGAGCACATAATCACTTTTGCGTTAGCGTCAATTTTTTTGATTTCTTTCAATGCTGCAATACCATCCATCTCAGGCATGGTAATATCCATGGTGATCAGATCAGGACGAAGCTCCTTAAACTTCTCAATTGCTTGTGATCCATCCTGTGCTTCGCCAACGACCTCGTATCCGTTTTTGGACAAAATGTCCCGGATCATCATTCTCATAAATGCAGCGTCGTCCACGACTAAAATTCGGTTTGCCATCTTGATTCAAGTCCTCCCTAAATTGTGCTTATTGTAATTTCTGAATGCGGTCCCATTGGCTTACGATATCTATAACACGGACACCAAAGTTTTCGTCGATGACGACAACCTCACCTTTGGCAATCAGCTTGTTATTCACCAAAATATCGACAGGTTCACCGGCCAGTTTGTCCAGCTCGACAATTGAACCTTGTGACAGTTCTAAAATATCCTTAATTTGCTTCTGGGTCCTTCCTAATTCTACGGTGACTTTAAGGGGAATGTCCATCAATAAATTCAAATTGTTTTCGTCTACCTGGCCGAACGCCCCATTTTGCAAATTGGCGAATTGAACCGGTTGTACGTTTACATTCCTGTTCGGCACACCGCCGTAATGCTGCGGTACACCATATGGTTGCTGCGGAGGCATGCTGTAAGGCTGCTGTGGCGGCATTCCTTGAGGCGCCCCCATCGGAGCCTGTCCATATCCATTATAGTCTTGAACAGGCGGTTGTTGCGCCTGTGGCGGCATCTGTTGCTGAACAGGCGGTTGCTGAGGGGCAACAGGTGCTGCTGCTGGTGTTGGCTCAGGTGTCGACGCAACTGGCGCACTGGCAGTAGACTCTTGGGCTCCTCCAATCAGCATCTCTACCATTTCTTTCGCAAAGTGTACCGGAAGCAGCTGCATGAGATTGGAATCGATCAGATCACCAATCAACAGACGGAAGGATACTTGAATCAACGTCTCATCTTCTGGAAGATTGCTGACTCCCTCACCACTTTCCATATTGAGAATATCAATTCCCGGAGGAGAAATATTCACGAAACGGTTAAAGATTGTGGACATGGATGTAGCAGACGAACCCATCATCTGATTCATTGCTTCCTGTACTGCACTGATATGGATTTCATTCAGTTCTTCATCGACCGGATTCCCTTCGCCACCAAGCATCAAATCGGCTATCACTTGCGCATCCCGTTTTTTGATGACCAGCGAGTTGATTCCTTCAAATCCATCTACATAGTTTACATGGACGGCAACGTGAGGCTTAGGAAACGCTTCATCAAACTGTGTCCGGCTAATGATGGACACCTTAGGTGTTGTAATATCTACTTTTAGGCCCAAAAGCGTGGACAAAGCTGTCGCTGCACTACCAAATGTAATGTTACCGATCTCTCCCAAGGCATCCTGTTCCAGCTCGGTCAAAAAATCATCAACTGTTTTCTCAGCCGGTTCCGAACTGTTCATCGATTCCGATTGTCTGAGCAAAGCATCGATTTCTTCTTGGGATAAATAATCCTTACTCGTCAAATTCTTCAACTCCTTCGGTGACAATCTTGTCTATTTGCACAGCCACACGATCCTTGATCGTTCCCGGGCTTCCCATATACTTCAGCCTGTCTCCAACTTTAATGGACAGTCCCTCATCAACGGGTTTGTTCAACGTAATGACATCGCCAACAGACAGTCCCAGAAATTCAGCAATCGAAATTCTGGATTCTCCTAATTCCGCAACGACGGGCAATTTGGCTTTGTTCACACGCTCTTTGAGAGCATCATATTCTTCTGGAGCTCTCGTCTTTTTCTCCGAAACAAACCACTGATGAGTCGACAACCGGGACATAATAGGTTCAAGAACGACATGCGGGATACACAAATTGATCATACCTGTGGTGTCACCGATTTTGGTGCTCAGCGAGATCAGAGCAATGGTCTCATTGGGAGATACAATCTGCATAAATTGCGGATTGGTCTCCAGCGCTTCCATTCTTGGAGAAATATCCAACACGGTCTTCCAGGCTTCCTGCAAACTCTCAAACGCACGGCTGAAAATCCGCTCCATAATCGTCGTCTCAATTTCCGTCATCGATGCGATCTTTGTCGGTGCATTTCCTGTTCCACCTAGCAGACGATCCAGCATTGCATAACCCACGTTGGGATGAACCTCCATTACCATCCGTCCCTGTAATGGCTCCGCCTCAAATATGTTCAATATCGTCATCTTCGGAATAGAACGGATAAACTCGTCATAAGGCAACTGTTCAACCTGAACGACATTGATCTGAACGAACGTCCGCAGTTGGGCTGAAAAATAAGTGGTGAGAAAGCGTGCAAAGTTTTCGTGAATACGGGTCAAGCTTCGAATATGATCTTTGGAAAAACGAACCGCCCGCTTAAAATCGTACGATCTAATTTTCTTTTGAGTTTCTTCCTTTTTCAATTCCTCAGCATCCATCTCACCAGAGGAAAGGGCAGCTAATAGGGCGTCAATCTCATTTTGTGATAATACATCCACCATGTTCTCACCCCCTTACAGATTTACAGCGTGTCCTGTTCATTACATTGGCGCCATCACAAAAGCAGAAAAACTAGTGCTGGCCAGCTTACCTTCTGGCAAAGCTTCATTAATAAGCTCGGTCAATTTTTTATTAAATTGAATACGACCTTTTGCTGTAGCCAGTTCATCAGACTTGGTATCCGCAAACGTCTGGATGATAATAGGCTTCACCGTAATTTCCTTGATTTTCTCAAAATCTTCTTTGGCCTTTTTGTCGGATAATTTGAAAGAAAAACTTACAACGACAACATGGTCTATATCAGCCAAATTGGTTTTAATTTCTCCAAGCTCTGAGGAAACTTCGACAATCTCATCCGCAGTCATCTTCTTCTCTGCAGTAGCTGCCGTATGTGTATCAACCTTATTCCCGTTCTGTCCTTGCATAAATACAAACACAACCACCACAAAGAGTGTTATAGCTAGCAAGCTCGTTGCAAGCCAAGGCAACATCTTTTTCATCAGGACTCCTCCGTTTGCTGCACTTTGATAGTGGCTGCCTGAACCCCGATTTCACGGTTGTAATCTTTAATTTTGGAAATGACTTCATCGGCCTTTTCAAGCACAATAAGTCTCTTTCCGGTTACCAGAGTAATATACGTGTCTGGTGTCTCTTCCACAATTTCAACCATCAGCGCATTTAACCACATGGGAGAACCATTTAACCGCGTAACCGAAATCATGCTAAGCCCCCTCGATCAGAGTGGAGGAGCAAGCTCCCCACGCATTAAAAATTACTAATCAGTTATTAACGTTTCAGGTTAACAACTTCCTGAAGCACTTCATCCGACGTTGTAATAATTCGTGAGTTCGCCTGGAATCCACGCTGAGCGACGATCATCTCTGTAAATTCTCCAGTCAGATCCACGTTGGACATTTCCAATTGGCCTGCAATAATTGAGCCTGTTCCATCTTCTGCGCTATTGGCAGTCAAAGGTTCAAGTGCACCATCTGGATTGGCATTTGCAGTCATGCGATACAGGTTGCCCCGATTTTTTCAAGTCCTTCCGGATTGACAACTTTACCGATCCCAATCTGTGCACCTGGCTCGATAGTTCCATCAGCCATGGTTTGGTTGATCGTTCCGTCCTGACCAATCGTAAATGAAACAACATCATCAGGAATGGTAATGTTACCACCACCGCTGTCCATTACAAACAGACCGTCTGAAGTCACCAAGTTGCGTGCCGCATCAACGTGGAAATCACCGGCACGAGTAAGGTAGGGAACTTCCTGATCTTCGCTCAATCGTACCAGGAAAAAGCCATCTCCATTAATACGCAAATCTGTTGGATTGTTTGTAGTCATCGGACTTCCTGCAAGATGCAATGTGTCAATAGATCCTACAGATACACCCAAACCGATTTGCTTCGCATTCACACCACCGGATGGAGTATCAGTCGGTGCAGTCACCCCTGCAGTGGTTTGGCTCATAATATCTTTGAACATGACACGACTACCTTTAAAACCAACCGTATTTACGTTCGCAATATTATTACCAATCACATCCAATTTCGTTTGAAAACCCCGCATCCCGGAAACGCCTGAGTACATTGATTTCAACATTTTTAAAAATCCTCCCAGCCTTAATTTGGTTACCGCGTCAGTCGGTCAGCGGCATTCCGGCTCCCGAGAAGGGCCAGCCGGTCAAGAAATAATTACAGCACTGTCAATCTGGGTGAATACATTATCCTTCATACTTTCACTATCCATGGCTGTAACGACAGTGCGATTTTTGACATTAACGATAAAAGCCATATCATTCATCAGAATCAAGGATTCCTTGGCTCCTTTGGCAGCAGCCTTATCCAGGGCAGTGCCAATCTGTTGCATCTGCTCAGTCTTGAGCTCAATACCACGCTGTTCCAACCTTTTGGCAGCATGATTACTCAATTTAAGAAGATTGTCTTCCAAGACCTGTGCAAAAGGGCGTTCAGGTACATTGGACGCTTCTCCCGCTTTGGAGCGATTAAGCAAACTAGGTGTAATTGGGCCTGTGTACAGTTGACCTACTGTTATCCGTTCACTCATAACGTGTTTCCATTGTCTTCAGGCTGCACTGATGTTTCTGGTTCCTTGCTTTCGGTCGTGTCAGCAGAATCTGCAGCGTTCTGAACCGGAGTTTCATTTTCCTCAGCCTGTGTTGGATTGGTTACCTGAATAATTTCATCCAGCTTGATTTCGTCATTGCCTACTTTTGCGTACTGAACACCATCTCGTACGATGATGGAATCCACAATGCCTTGACGCAGGGTTCCGTTATCCTCTTTATTAGAAGAAAGCCAACTGATCTCGCGGCCAATCATGCCAGACACAGTCCCAAGAGACTGATTTAAAGTCTTGAGCTGAGATGAGATATTCACCAGTTGTTCTACCGAACTGAACTGAGCCATCTGAGCAATAAACTCCTTATCCTCCATCGGCTGCATCGGATCCTGATTCTGCAGCTGGGTAATCAAAATTTTGAGAAACTGATCCTTACCTAACTCCTTTGTTGCAGCGCTTGTTGTAGCTTTATTCGCTGCCGAATAGTTAGGCCAGGTATTATTGGTAGAAATCGCTTCATTAGCCATCTTTTCACCTCATTTCTGATTAAGCCTCTGCTGTAAACGTGTCTCTTCGCTGGTCATTACCTTCTTCATGCTCACTGCGCCAGTTGCGTAATTCTTCCTGGAGAGTTGCTGTAGTTACAGCATCATCCGATTGTTCTTCACGTTCACGTGAGCGGCGTTGCTGCTGAGAATTGCTTCCTGGCTGGCGACCACCATCCTGATACATCTGTGAACCAAGTGAACTGTTCTGAGTAACCTCAAGTCGTTCCACTTGAATGCCTTGAGCTTGAAGCGAGCTGCGCAGCTGCATCATTTGCTGTTCCAGCATGTCTTTGGCCATCGAATGCTCGGTCATAAAACGTGCAACCAATTGTCCATTTTGCAAAGTAATCTGTACATCCAGCTTACCCAGATGCTCTGGACGGAGTGAGATCGTCGCCTCCGAGAATCCCTTTTGCTGCACAATATCCAACTTATTCACAACAAATTGTGTCATCTCTTTTGCAAACTGGGATGCTTGCATGACAGGCTCAGCCGGTTTACCTGCTGATGTACCTGATGAACGTAAGGACAACTCTCCTGCGGTGATGATACTGGAATGATCCACTTCTCCAACTTCATTTGTAGTAGGTGTTGAATCCGTTTCAACTGTAACTTTAGTTCCAGCATTTGAAGCTGCCGCAACAAGAACTTGTGGTACCACAGAATCTTGCTTGGACGTTTGAACGGGATTGGTTGGAGCCACTTGCACCGCCTGATCCTTAGCGACCACTAATGTATCCAGAATGGATTTAAGTTCAGTCCACCCTTTGTTAAGACTGGTGTCAACGCCAGCATCTTGCAGCTGACTTTGAAGAGATTGAAGCAGGTGCTTGAATTCTGGAGCATTCTTGGCAACTGTACTATCCGGCTCGGTCATTCCAGAAATCAGCTGTGTAAGCACATCCTGTAATACAAAGCGCACTGCTGCGGGATGCTCGGCCAAATCAATTGCTGATGCTGCACTTCCCGCTTCAGTTGCAGGCTCGTCAGAACCTTCAGCTTGAGTACCTGAAGCAGCGTTTAATTGAGCATACATCTGCTGAATCAAACTTTGTAAATCCCCTAGTAGCGACGGATCATTTTCCAAAGCTTCATCTAACGAATCCAAATCTGCAAATAACGAACTCAAGATATCTGTAATCGATGTCGGTTCTTCGTCCTCACTAGTTGCAAAGGTAAACATTAGCGGATTCGCTGTTAAACTCCCTGCTGCTGCTGAACTGTTCTCCGCCGTTGCCCCACCGCTTAATGATTGGGCAAGAGTTTGCAGAAAATCACCGCTTCCAGCAGTTGCACCTTTGGATGCAGTTCCAGCAGTCTGAGCTGCTCCTGTTGTCTTGGCGGATGATGTGGATGTCATCTGATATACAATCGACATTTGTTTTCACCTCCTCTCCGTAGTAAACAGACGCTACTAATCTTACTTGTTACCCATTAATTTATTTAATATTTTTGCAGTTTCAACCGAGTTTTCAGTCGACATATTTTCAAGTAATTGAGAACGCGTTGCATCGTCAACAGAATTCAAAATGGTCAAGGTTTTATCCGGACTCAGCTTGTATGTTTCGAGCAATAGCTTCGCTCCACTAGAGGCCGACATCGAAGCAAACGTTTGACTAAGCTGATTTTTATCCAAATTTTTGGAGTTAGTCGTAGACGCCGTAGATGTCGTTGCAGTCTCTTTCTTTAAGCGGGATTGCAGTGCATCCAGGGCCAGATCACCGGATGGTTTCGCATCCTTCATCATCATCGTGACATCAGCCGCTGTTTTGGGGTCCATTTTCTCCAGTACCTTAGTCCGTGCAGCCGATTGCATCGCGCTCAGAAGCAAGACCATCTCTTCATTCGTCATATTTTGCAAAATTGGCGCGGCTTTACTCGGACTCATGTCCGCATACATCTTAGCTAAATCTTTGATCTGTTTCTGATAATCGGACTCCGTCTCCGGCGTTGTTGTCGCAGCGGTTTCAACAGCTTTTTCCGCATCATCCAATTTCTTTTGCAAATCAGTTGCTTTTTTGGCCTCAGTCGTTGTGGCTTCCTGTGCTGCCTTGAGCTCAGTTTCTTTTGCATTTACCTGTGCCTTCAGCTTTTCTATTGTCGCTTCTGCACTTTCAACCTGCTGCTCGCTCTTCTCCAGTTTCTTTTTCTCCGGATCTAGCACAGGATCAGGTACCCAGTCTTTCACGACAGGAATTTTGTTAGCTACTTCAAGCAGGTTGTTGCGAATATCTACATTAAATAGAGTGAGCAAAACACCTAACAAAACCACAGTGAACACAATTGGGATTGAAATCATCAAGAACTTTTCCCAACCGCCGCTCGACTCTTTTCCATATCTGTGTCTTTAACAGCCATTGTTCATTCCTCCTTCACGAGACAACTTCGCGTCCGGCCCACATCAATTCGCGCGTCCGGCTTTGGCAGCGAAGCGTACAGTAGCCATCTCGTCCAGATCGTTCTGTTCCCGGAGGAGCATCTCCTGCTGAAATTTGATTTTGGCCTTGTCTCTCGCCCCAAGCCATACTTTTTCGTCCATCATTCTGCCGTTCAGAAACGTCTGATTCCGTTGCACATTGACCTGAGCATGTCTGACATCACTACTTTTACGTGAAATGCACTCATCAAGGTGATGGACATACCGCTGCATCTCCTGCAGGCTGGATACAGAAGCACTACTTTCCGTAGCGGATTGAATGACATCAATCATTTCCCTTTATCATTCATTAGTTGTAAAAGATGCTCTTCCTCTGTCTGAAGTTTACCGATCGCTGTGGATAACATCCACTCCGCTTGCGTTTTTTCATTGCTTTTCAGGTCAACAACTTTCTGGAAATGATATCGAAATTTCATCGTTTACCCATTCATCTCCTTGCAAATTCAAGAATCAAACGTTCCTGTACTTCACTCAGCGTTACTTTTTCATCGACTTTCTGCCTTGTAAAATTCCAGATGCTATCAATCTGGTCTATCGATTCATCGATGGCTGCATTAGAACCTCTTTGATAAGCACCAATGTTGATTAAATCCTCTGATTCTTTGTATACCGCCATGAGTCTCTTCATATTATTAACGGCTTCCAGCTGTTCTTCAGGAGCAATATCCTTCATAACACGGCTAATACTCGCAAGAACATCAATGGCAGGGAAGTGACCTTTATTTGCAATGGATCGATTCAGTACAATATGACCATCCAATATACCTCTCACCGCATCCGCGATCGGTTCGTTCATATCATCCCCGTCGACAAGAACGGTGTAAAAAGCTGTAATTGAACCTGTAGGCCCAGTCCCCGCTCGCTCAAGCAGCTTGGGTAAACTCGCAAAAACAGAAGGAGTATATCCTCTCATCGCAGGAGGTTCTCCCACGGCAAGTCCCACTTCCCTCTGTGCCATGGCATAACGTGTGACGGAGTCCATCATCAACATGACATTCATGCCTCTGTCTCTAAAATACTCCGCAATCGTAGTTGCGATGACCGCACCTTTGATTCGAATCAGAGCAGGTTGATCGGAGGTAGCGACAATAACGACCGATCTTTCCAGTCCTTCCGGGCCCAAATCCCGTTCAATAAAATCACGTACCTCCCGCCCCCGCTCCCCCACCAAAGCAATTACATTGACGTCTGCTGCTGTATTACGTGCGATCATGCCCATCAACGTACTTTTACCAACACCTGACCCGGCAAATATGCCAACCCTCTGCCCTTTGCCAACCGTCAGCAACCCGTCAATGGCTCTCACACCAACACTCATCGTTTCGAGCACCCGTGGACGATCCATCGGATTCACTGGCGTATTGGATGTGGAGTACATCGGCATTCTGGAAGGTAGTAATGATCCGTCTAAAGGTTGTCCCAATCCATCTAACACCTTACCGAGCAATTCTGATCCAACCTGAACTCCGAGTGGTTTACCTGTTCCGACCACATCACATCCAGGACCAATGGATTGAAGTTCACCGAGTGGCATGAGCAGCACTTTGTTATCCCGAAACCCGACTACCTCCGCCTGAAGAGGCTTGGCAGATTTCCCGGGTAGATGTAACATACATCTCCGATGCTAGCATCCGGACCTTCAGACTCAACCATAAGACCAATGACTTGAGTGACCTTACCGTTAATGCGAACAGGATCAAATTGCTTAAGATGATCCATGTATCGCTGTGAGCTAAGAATCTTCATGTTGATTTTTTCGCCCCTCATCCTCAAGTGCTATCCGGATCAGTTCTTTTTTAATTTCAGCGAGCTGGGTATCTATTCTGGCATCTACGCTGCCAAACGATGATCGTATAACACATCCCTTGTCTTTTACCGTCGCATCAGGCAAAATCTGCAGTTCTGCCTGGGAGTCAATGGCCAGAGCCAACTCTTCACGTGCGGCTTGCACAAAAGAAAATTGATCAGGTGCCACACATAAGGTGATCATCCCCTGTTCACGTTTGCGAGACAAATTCTGACGAATCAGCTCAAGGGTGTGTTCTGGTTCAACCGAGAGTTGCTTGTCAATGACCTTCTCAGCGATACCACAGGCGAGATCCACAAGGAAAGGCTCTGCTTCCTGAATGATCTGATCTTTGGCAACGTATGCTTCTTCAAGCACCCCACGGGCTTCCTTCATCATCTCTTCGATCTGCACCTGGAGATCCAGTTCAGCCTGTACTTTGCCTTCTTCAAAACCCTGCTGAAAACCTTGTGAACGAAGTGCTTCAGTCAGATGTTCATCCTGCTGACGCTGCTCCTGCCACCAGCTATCAATCTGTTCTCGGGCTTCTTGAAGCAATCGCTCCGCTTCCTCTGAAGCTTCACGTACCTGCTTTTCTGCAAACTCCTTGGCATCCTCCAGCATCTCCGCGGTAAGACGTTGTGTTTCTTCGTCCACGCGTGCCTGCAGCATTTCAGCTTCGGAACCTTCAGCACGTTCACCGTTTAATTCCGATTCAGACTCTGATCCACCATAATGATGATGATTTTCAAGTCGTTTGCGGTCATCGACCGGTACATACTGGAAAGATTTAATCAAATTAGACAATGATATCATCTCCTCCACCGCGAGCGATAATGATCTCACCAGCTTCTTCCAATCTACGGATCGTTCCTACGATACGAGTTTGAGCTTCCTCAACATCACGCAGCCGAACGGGCCCCATGAATTCCATTTCTTCCTTGAATGTCTCGGACATCCGTTTCGACATATTCCGGAAAACAGCATCCCGTACTTCTTCGCTTGCCACTTTGAGTGCCAGCTGTAAATCTGCGTTGTCGATATCCCGGATAATACGCTGAATCGATCGATCGTCCACATTGACGATATCTTCGAATACAAACATGCGTTTTTTGATTTCTTCTGCAAGTTCCGGATCTTGAATTTCCAACGAATCGAGGATGGTACGTTCCGTACCACGGTCGACGCCGTTCAAGATCTGAACGATGGACTCGATACCACCCGCATTTGTATAATCCTGCGTAACAGTAGAAGATAATTTCTGTTCGAGCACCCGCTCCACTTGAGAAATGACCTCTGGAGAAGTACTGTCCATAACAGCAACTCTGCGGGCTACATCGGCCTGCTTCTCTTGTGGTAACGAGGACAAGATCGCTGCTGCCTGCTCAAATTGCAGATATGATAATACCAGAGCAATCGTTTGCGGGCTTTCGTTCTGAATAAAGTTCAATATTTGATTCGGATCAGCCTTACGCGCAAAGTCAAATGGTCTAACTTGCAGCGTAGCCGTCAAACGGTTAATAACTTCAAGTGCTTTTTGCGATCCGAGTGCTTTTTCCAGAATTTCTCTCGCGTATGTAATACCGCCTTGAGAGATATATTCCTGTGCGAGACAGATCTGGTGAAACTCAGACATAATCATATCTTTTTCGGAAGCATCCACTTTGCGAACATTGGCAATTTCCAACGTCAGTTGTTCGATCTCCTCATCACGCAAATGTTTGAAGATTTGAGCGGATACTTCCGGACCTAATGTAATCAACAAAATCGCTGCTTTCTGTCTTCCAGTCAGACCTTGACTGCTTGCCTTCGCCAATGCGTTCACCTCTATTCGTCAGCCAGCCACGTACGCAGCAGATTGACGAATTCGTCTGGCTTTTTCTTAGCCAAACTCTCCAATTGTTTGCGCACTTGACTTTCGTTCGTTACACTGTCCAACGTAATGGACGGAAACTCTGTTGCTACCGGAAGAGGAATTTCCTCTTCTTCTATTTCGTTTTGTTTGCGACGACGGCGTACTAACAAAATCACAACCGCTGCAATCAATGCTGCCACCAGTGCTCCTATGCCCCACATCATTCCGGTGGAAAGCTGGAAACCTGTATTTGCTGTCGCAGCAGTCTGGAAGCCCTGTGATAATACAGAAACTTTTTTGGTCAAATCAGCGTCACTTATTACAGTGCCAGAGTCGGCCAACGAAGCCCGAACGATATTAACCAGTATATTCTCAATAGCATCCTTGACCGGTTGTGCCAATTCGGTTTGTCCTTCAGGTGGTTCAACCGCGACATTAATGGTTAAGTCTTTTACAGTATATGGACTGGATATAATATCCTTGGCGATTCGATTAACCTCATAATTGATGGTGCTTGATGATTCTTCCGAGTTCGCATTGCCTGATGTATCCGAGGATGGATAACCCGGAACATCCTGTTGGCCGGTACCCGCAACACCGCCTGTTGGATTACTGGCCCCCGTGTAACTCTTTTGAATCTCCTGTACACTGATTTCGATGCCTTTCATATTGTCTACATCGACCGGTGTAACCAGATTTTCTTTCCGAGTTTCTTTATCAAAGTTCAGCTTGGAAGCCACAAGAACGTTGACTTTATCCTCGCCTACAATCTGGGAAAGAAATTGTTTCACGTTATTCCGAACATCATTTTCAAATTTTTTCTGCAAAGCCATGTTTTCCTGTACTTCAGTAGATAATCCACCACTGCCACCACGTGCTGATGGAATCAGTTCCGCTTCATCCGTGTTGGTAATCGTTATGTTTTCAATAGGTAGATTAGGAATGGCTGTCTTAACCAAATTAAAATATCCATCTACCGCAGCCTGATTAGGGTGATAACCCGGTTTAAATTGCAGGGCCACCGATGCGGATGCTTTATCCTGTTCTTCTAGGCCAGCAAAGATATTATCTTTTGGCATATTGACAAGCACTTTAGCATCCTGTATGCCTTGCATTCGTTGAAGCAACTGCTCTACTTCTCCGTTCAATGCATTGTTGTACTTTACATCAAACTCTTTATCCGTCATCCCGATTGGAGATGATGACTCCTCGAATGACTTATATCCTAATGAACCATTCTGAATAATCCCTTGTGATCCGATATTTACTTTTGCAATAGCAACATCCGTGCTCGGTACAGATATGGTCTTGCCGTCTGCACTTAATTTGTAAGGAATACTAGATGAATCAAGATAACTAATGACGCCTGCCGAGTCGCTTGCATTCAAATCCGTGAAAGCAACTTCATATTCCGTCTTTGACAATTGCATCGTTAGTACAACTGCAGCCAAAATTAAAAACAGGAAGGTGGAAATAAATAATACTTTTTGCTTTTTGCTAAAACTATTCCAATACTGGGATGCCTTTTCCCTGTACTGGGCAATTCTCTCATTCACTCTGTCACCCCATCCGAAACTTTGCTTGGTCTGTCCTTCCGCCATCTCTATCGATTCTAAAGATTAACGGTCAGGAGCAGCATCGCAGCTGCTTGTTGTAGTAATCAGCGCTGTTGTCGAAGCGCATGTAAAACCAATTTACAATTGCGTACGCATAATCTCCTGATATGCTTCGACTACTTTGTTTCGGACTTGAGTCGTAAGTTGCAGACTCAACAGGGCCTGTTCGGAAGCGATCATCACCTGATCAACATTCACTTTTCCAACCAGGAATTGGTTTGACATTTCATGTGCTTGGGTCTCCTGTGCAGCTACAGACCCTAACGCATCCTGTAGGTATGTACCGAAGCTCTGAATGGTTTCGGCTGGTGTAGATGGTTTGCTTTGTGCCGTACTTTGCATCTGAAGCGGTTGAATCCCCTGTGTGCTGAACATGTTGTTCTGAATCATTAATGTCCCTCCCTTTCATATCTGTTCTTTGGTTTTAGGAATATTTCCACCTTGTAAGCCGTTAATTAAGATCTTCCGATCTCCAATGCCTTGGATATCATTGCTTTGGTTGAGTTCAAAGCTGTGACGTTTGCTTCATATGAGCGTGAAGCCGAGATCATGTCCACCATTTCTTTCGCAATATCCACGTTAGGCATGTACACATACCCTTCAGCGTTCGCATCCGGATGTGAAGGGTCATAAACCGGCTTCAGAGGCGACTGATCTTCACGAATCTCTGATACTCGAACTCCCTCTCCAGACCCACTACTTCTCATCTGATTTTGAAGCAAACTGTTGAAGGAAGTTTTATTGGGCTCAAGCACAACCATCTTACGCTTGTAAGGGACCGCCTCACCGTTAGTTACACTCGCGCGCGTCGTCTCCGCATTGGCGATGTTGGAAGATATAACGTCCATCCGCAAACGCTGAGCCGTCAGAGCCGATGCACTGATACTAAAACTGTTACTGATGTTCACCTAAGTTATCTCCCTTCGACTCCAACACGCATCATTTTGATTTGTTCATTCACTTGCTGAATATAAGCGTTGTAACGCAACTGGTTCTCCGCCAGAAGACTCATTTCTTTGTCTACATCGACGTTGTTCTGGTTGTTATTCATGGAAGTTGACTGGTCCATATTAACTACTGGTGTAGGTATGGAAGAGGAAGGACCTATGACAAAATGCCTTGAATCCGTTACTTTTCCTTTAAGTACAGGCATATCTCCATTCATTTGTTCTTGCAGCATTTCTTCAAAAGCAACGTCGGAACGCTTGAAATACGGGGTGTCCGCATTAGCAATGTTGTCAGCAATTGTTCGTTGTCTAATGTTGGAGGCATCGAGCGCACCTTGTAACCTTTGAAAACTAATATCATTCAAAAGATTCATAATCGCCCTCCTCTCTTTAGAAATTATGGAAATAGATTCAATCTTTTTCCGTCAGGACACTTATGTTTTTTCGACAAAAAACATTCGCTTTTACACGGTTTTCTAGGACTTAAGTAGAATTAACTCTGATGTTGTCGTATAACATAAGTTTCTTCGAGATTGGGATATATTACAATAAGAAAAAAGCCCTATCTTTTCTGAAAGACAGAGCTTTTTGTGTATTTTCTGCAAATTATGAATTTTTTCGTAAATGTCGGGGCCCAAAACAAAAATAAGCTTAAGCACTCTATATGAGCTCTTAAACATTCTTAAAATTTATACTATGTTTCTGTACGATTGAGTACATCATATTAATACAAACCTGAAATCCATGGAGAGGCTTCAATCTGTTTTCAGTTAGAAATATTTACCGATATAATAAGCTTTCTTATGAATTCAATGATACTCTTTGATCTTCAATGAAATAGATAGTTGACAAAATATCCATAGTAGATTATCTGATTTCACTGAATTCCCCCAACACTTTTTTAACATTTACCCCTAGTATGCAGATTTTAATGAACCGATAAAATTTTGTCACATCTGCAATGCAATTAATTTCGATTTTTGCGCATTTATGCAAATTTTTCTAATAGCTCTAATTAAACCGATCACCAGACTTGGAAAAAATAAATCCTTTTATTGGAATTTATAGCATTATTGAATATGTGCTGTAAGCACGTCTTTAGGGTTTAAATACATTATTTCTGCGGCACAAGTCCTAGATTGTCTTTCGTCTTATAGAACTCCAACTCTATTATCGGTTACAATACTGCATTATATTAGGCTAAAACAAAAATAAACGGCATACAGATGGATTGAATAAAGTCTACGATAGTCAGGACCAGGACCGAATATCCTGTTTCCGTGTAGTCTTTTACTCTTTAATCATCCATAGTATACCGTTATCCATACTTCAATCACGCTCTGAACTGAGCAATACACCTATGTTATAAGATATATTGGCTTAAATCACGATCCAGTGCAATGTCATTCAATTTTTCACGTACATATTCCGGAGTGATTACCATACGCTCCAGCGTAAGTTCTGGTGCTTCAAAAGACAGATCCTCAAGAAGTTTCTCCAAAATAGTATGCAGACGTCTTGCACCAATGTTTTCAGTATTCTGATTCACGGACTCAGCTAGCTTGGCAATCTCACGAATGGCATCATCCGAGAACTCAATTTCAATATTCTCCGTACGCAGCAAATCCACATATTGCTTGGTTAACGCATTTTTAGGTTCCGTGAGGATCGATACAAATTCATCAAGTGTCAGGCTGTTCAGTTCTACGCGGATTGGGAAACGCCCCTGAAGCTCTGGAATGAGATCCGAGGGTTTTGCAACATGAAATGCACCGGCTGCCATAAACAGGATATAATCCGTTTTGACAGGGCCGTATTTGGTCATTACCGTAGATCCTTCCACGATAGGCAGAATATCACGCTGCACACCTTCACGGGATACATCGGGGCCGCTACCGCGTCCCTGACTGGCCACTTTATCAATTTCGTCAATGAATATGATACCTGTTTGTTCCGCCCGCCGGATGGACTCCTGAGTAACATCATCCATATCGATCAACTTGCCCGCTTCTTCCTGGATCAATACTTTGCGAGCTTCTTTAATCGCCAGTTTACGTTTTTTGGTACGACGAGGCAATAAACTGCCAAACATCTCCTGCATGTTCATCCCCATCTGATCATTTCCTTGACCAGCGAACATGTCCATCATATTTGGTGCGGTATCTTCCACATCAATTTCGATAACATCATCTTCCAGTTTCCCAGATAACAAATCGAATTTGATTTTACGGCGCCGCTCGGCTACTCCCGTATCTGGTTCTGGTTCATCAGCTTCTGGCGTGTTATTGCCATTGTTGCCAAATATCATTTCGAACGGGTTACGCTGATTTTTGGATTTGGATTGCGAAGGTGCCAAAATATGTACAATTCGCTCATTGGCAGCTTCTTCAGCTTTATCCTTCACTTTTTCTGTACGTTCCAGCTTGACCATCCGCAAGGATGTTTCAATCAGATCACGTACCATCGATTCCACATCACGGCCAACATAACCCACTTCCGTGAACTTCGTTGCTTCCACTTTTACGAATGGAGCTCCTACCAGCTTAGCCAGTCGGCGTGCAATCTCCGTTTTACCGACACCGGTAGGTCCAATCATCAGGATATTTTTAGGCAC
The DNA here is from genome assembly GCF_052244825.1 of Paenibacillus sp. 1A_MP2. Classification (NCBI taxonomy): domain Bacteria; kingdom Bacillati; phylum Bacillota; class Bacilli; order Caryophanales; family Paenibacillaceae; genus Paenibacillus; species Paenibacillus sp. 1A_MP2. Next base: position 4,762,324 of record NZ_JBQQCS010000001.1, read on the forward strand.
AATATCATCCTGGGTATGCTCAGGCAAGAGGCTGCGACGATAACGATTGCGAAGGGCGACCGCTACCGATTTTTTAGCCTGTTTTTGACCTACAATGTACTTATCAAGCTCTGCAACGATTTGTCTGGGTGTTAACGCTTGTGTATGCATATAGCTTCCCTCCTATCAGTATGCTAACCTTGTATATGAGATGACTTTATAAAATGACCTATAAGGACAAAGAATCTCCACGAAGTAACTGAAGCCGATTTAATCATCATGCTCCATCACGGGAGATTGCTTTTCCTTACAACTCTTCAACAATAATATTATTGTTGGTATATACACATAACTCTGAAGCAATCTGGAGTGATTCACGAGCAATGTCTTTTGCTTCCAGATCCACCGCATGACGTTTTAACGCACGCGCAGCAGATAAGGCAAAGTTTCCTCCCGAGCCGATGGCAATAACGTCATCATCCGGCTCGATAATTTCGCCCCGCCAGAAATCAGCAGCATACCCGTTTTATCCATAACAATCAGGAGTGCCTCCAGTTTGCGTAAAATCCGATCCTGGCGCCAATCCTTGGCAAGCTCTACCGCCGCACGCTGCAAGTTACCATGGTGCTCCTCCAGCTTGCCTTCGAATTTCTCAAACAAAGTAATGGCATCCGCTACGGAACCGGCAAAACCCGCCACAACCTGACCACGATACAAACGTCTTACCTTTTTGGCTGTATTTTTCATTACAACACTTTGCCCCATGGTCACCTGACCATCACCGGCAATCGCTGCTTTGCCATTATGACGAACTGCACAGATCGTTGTAGCATGAAATGACATATCCATGATATCAGCCTCCTCCCACGATTAATTTACACGCGTTCTGGAACGATTAGACCTTCTGCTGCTGCAAAACGAGCAATGCCATCCAGTGCACGCTGCGCAAGTGCTTCATTTTTTTCCTTTTTGTTACGTATTTTGGTTTCCAGCTTCGGTAGTAATCCGAAGTTTGCATTCATTGGCTGGAAGTGTTTGAAATCAGCTGTTGTAATATACTGTGCCATACTGCCCAGTGTTGTCTCCACCGGCAATACGACCAGTTCTTGTCCAAGGGCTGCTTTGGCTGCATTCATACCCGCGATTAAACCGGATGCCGCAGATTCTACATAACCTTCTACTCCTGTCATCTGACCTGCAAAGAACAGGTTTGGACGTTCTTTGAACTGATACGTTGGACGAAGCAGTTTGGGAGAATTAATAAATGTATTACGGTGCATTACGCCATAACGGACGAATTCCGCATTTTCAAGTCCAGGGATCAAAGAAAAGACACGTTTTTGCTCTCCCCATTTCAGATGCGTCTGGAATCCCACCAGATTGTACAGCGTTCCTGCCGCATTGTCCTGTCTAAGCTGAACAACAGCGTGTGGCAGTTCTCCAGTATGCGGATTGACGAGTCCTACAGGTTTCATCGGACCAAACAAAGCCGTTTGTTTACCACGTTTCATCATGACTTCAATCGGCATACAGCCTTCGAAGTAAATTTCTTTCTCAAACTCTTTTAGTTGAGCAACTTCCGCTGTGATCAATGCTTCATAGAACACATCGAATTCCTCTTCTGTCATTGGACAGTTCAAGTATGCTGCTTCGCCTTTATCATAACGTGAAGCTAGATAGACCTTGTTCATATCAATGGAATCTTTTTCGATAATCGGCGCAGCCGCATCATAGAAGTAGAAATATTCCTCACCCATAAGAGCTTTGATTTGCTCGGACAATGCTGGCGAAGTCAATGGTCCGGTTGCAACAACTACGATTCCGTCTTCCGGCAAAGAAGTCAGCTCTTCGTTGACAACCTCAATGAGTGGATGCTGATGAAGAGTAGATGTGATTTCGCCTGAGAACCCGTCCCGGTCCACGGCAAGTGCCCCACCTGCTGGAACAGCATGACGGTCTGCTGCACCCAGGACCAGAGAATTAAGCATTCTCATTTCTTCCTTCAATACACCGACTGCGTTGGTCAAGCTATTGGCACGAAGCGAGTTGCTGCATACCAGTTCTGCAAATTTATCTGTATGGTGAGCCGGCGTTTTCACAACCGGTCTCATCTCGTATAGTTTTACGCGCACACCGCGACATGCGATCTGCCAAGCTGCTTCTGTTCCTGCCAACCCGGCACCAATAACGGTTACTTGTTGTTCATTCGTCAAAATCATTTACCCCCATTATGCTAATCCGCTCATTCTTCTTCCGGTTCCTCTACCGGCTCTTGATGATCACATGAAGTACACTGCAATCGTGTTCCCTGTTTGTTCCGTTTCTCAATCATTAGTGATCCACAACTTGGACATGGTTTCGCCGATGGTTTATCCCATGATACAAAATCACATTCAGGATACTTGTCGCAGCCATAGAAAATTCGTCCCTTTTTACTGCGGCGTTCAACAACATGCCCTTCCTTACACTTCGGACAAGTTACACCAATATCCTTGATAATCGGTTTGGTATTACGGCAATCCGGGAACCCGGAACATGCAAGAAACTTGCCGAAACGACCCAGCTTATAAACGAGCGGTTTGCCGCACTTCTCACATATTTCATCCGAGACTTCATCTTCAATCTCAATTTCCTTCATTTCTTCTTCTGCAAACTCTAAACGTTTCTCAAAAGATTCGTAGAATTCTGCGAGTACCTTGACCCAATCCTCCGACCCTTCCTCCACATGGTCAAGATCACCTTCCATGTTCGCGGTGAACTCTACATTCAGGATCTCCGGGAAAAACTCCTCCATCTGTTCGATGACCAGTTCGCCCAGTTCAGTTGGCATGAATTTCTTCTCTTCAATTGCAACATATCCGCGCTTCTGAATGGTCTCCAGCGTTGGCGCATATGTACTCGGACGCCCTATGCCCAGTTCCTCAAGCGTTTTAACCAGCCTTGCTTCCGTATAACGTGGTGGCGGCTGTGTAAAGTGCTGTTTCGGCTCAATCTCCCGATTCTCCAGCACATCTCCATTTTTCAGCGGAGGCAGCAGACGATCTTCTTCCGTTGTACCGTCATCATTACCTTCTACATACACCTTCATGAATCCCTGGAAACGAACCTTGGAACCCGCTGCCCGGAAAATCGTATCACCTGCAGCAATGTCCACGGATAGTGTATCCAGAACAGCAGATGACATCTGGCTCGCTATAAAACGTTCCCAAACCAGTTTGTACAACCGGAATTGATCACGGCTCATAAACGATTTAATCGAATCCGGATCACGCAAAATCGACGTTGGACGAATCGCTTCATGCGCGTCTTGAGCATTGGCTGCTTTTTTGGAATAGTTTCTAGGCGTCTCTGGTGCAAATGGCTCACCGTACTTGCCAACAATGTATTCCTTGGCTTCTTCCTGAGCCGAAGCTGCAATTCGGGTAGAGTCTGTACGCATATACGTAATGAGACCGACTGTGCCTTCTTTTCCGAGGTCTACCCCTTCATACAGCTGTTGGGCAACCGACATCGTCTTGGAAGCTCTGAAATTCAATTTACGTGCGGCTTCCTGCTGCAAGGAACTCGTTGTAAACGGAGCAGAAGGATTACGGCTGCGTTCTTTTTCTTTAACTTCTTTGACTGTAAAAGAAGCTCCCTCGATTTGCTTTAAGATGGCCTGTACTTCTGCCTCACTGCCAAGTTCGGTTTTGGTACCGTTCAACTGATGGAACTTGGCTTCAAACGGATTTCCGTCCGCTGTAAGTTTGGCAGTAATGCTCCAGTACTCTTCCGGTTCAAAATCATTAATTTCATTTTCACGATCCAAAATGATTTTGACGGCCACGGACTGTACGCGGCCAGCGGACAATCCTTTTTTGACTTTCTTCCATAATAACGGACTAATTTTATATCCTACAAGCCGATCCAGAATACGTCTCGCCTGCTGCGCGTTAACCAGATCCATATTGATTTTGCGCGGCGTTTTGAACGCATCTTTGACAGCCTGTTTCGTAATTTCATTAAATACAACCCGGCAATCCGCGGTTTCGTCCAGTTCAAGTGCATGGGCCAAATGCCATGCAATAGCCTCACCTTCGCGATCCGGGTCAGCTGCGAGATACACTTTTTTCACTTTCTTACGGGCATCCTTCAGTTCTTTCAAAATTGAACCTTTGCCGCGGATCGTAATATATTTCGGATTAAAATCATTCTCTACCTCAACGCCGATCTGACTCTTTGGCAAATCGCGTACATGTCCCATCGAAGCTTTCACGATGAACTTGCTGCCTAAATATTTGCCGATCGTTTTCGCCTTTGAGGGCGACTCAACGATTACGAGTGCATCCGCCATAGGTTCATCCTCCTCTCAGTCATGAAACTGCTGCTTGTTTTAATGATTCTCACTTCATTAGCAGCATGACTAACTTCCGCTAATAATCTATTTTCACATGCTGCCTTGATTGCAGCATCGTCATACCCTTGCGTATTTGGTTCCAGGTAATTGGCTAATCTGCTTTTTTATGATTAAAGATAACAGAACTGAATGCAAATGTCCAAAATCCCAGTTGAGCTGTTCAACAAGTTGATCCAGGGATTGCTCTTCCCGCTCCAGCAAATAAATAACACGTTGTTCATCTAAAGATAGTTTTACGACAGGGAATATTCCTTGATTGGAAGTTTCACTGCTTTCCGTTGAACGTCCTCTATTGTAAGGAAGTTGTTCCGTATTTGGCAAGTCCAATTGAAACTCTTCCAATAAATCAGTGGCACAGGTCACCAATTTTGCGCCCTGACGAATCAGATTATGCGAACCTCGACTTTTGGGAGATGTTATGGGACCTGGAACGGCAAACACGTCTCTTCCAGCTTCAAGCGCAGCATCTGCAGTAATAAGTGATCCACTTCGGATATCAGCCTCAACGACCAACGTACCCAAAGTTAACCCGGCAATGATCCGATTACGTTCCGGAAACAATCCCTGACGTGCACGCGTACCCGGAGGATATTCTGACAAGAGCAGCCCTGTTTCGGCAATTCGTTCGGCAAGACTGGTGTTTTCGGGAGGATAAATGTTGTCAATTCCTGTCCCAAATACCGCAATGGTCTTACCATGTGCACGAAGAGCCGCATCGTGACAAACACTATCTATTCCTCTCGCTAACCCACTTACAATGGTCAGGCCCGCCTTGCATAATTGCTCCGCCAGCTTCTCACCAATTTTGCGTCCGTATACTGTGGGCATGCGGGTTCCTACCATTGCAATGGATTGCGTGTGCAGCAGTTTCATATCTCCACGCCCGTACATGACCCAAGGTGGCTGAACGGTTTCCTTCATTAATATGGGGTAATCCTGATCCAGATAGGTAACGACCTCAATTCCAAGTTTATAAACACTCTCTTGTCTCTGCTCAATCCATTCGATATTGAATTGTTTGGTTAGACGGGCAGCCTGATCCTTGCGTAATCCCGCAGCAATCCAATCTCCCTCTTTATAGTCCAACAAATCCATCAGTTGATCTTGTCCTGAGAGCAGTTTGGAGATTGTTTTCTTACCAATACCGTCCGTTTCATGCAGTCCAATCAAAATCCATCTTTCTTCCATATCAAAAACCTCCCATATCGGGAAGAAAATCTTCCCTCATATTGTGTGTTATGTGACAACGGAATGCAAGCGTTTACTCTCGCAGGCAAACAATCACTCTCTTTTTCACCCAGTAAAAAAACGCAAAAAAGCAACCCTTCGCCCTGTTCAGGACAAAAGGTTGCTTACCTTTTCCGTATGATCAATAGTCGGTTCACCAGAAAATTATATTCCTGAGCCGTTTCTTCTATTATAACGGAAAAGAATTAATGTGTCGTGCACAAATTCAGAATACCGCGTTCTTCAAGTACGCTCACAAGAGTCGAGCCCATTTCAGCTGGCGTTGGAGCAACTTTGATTCCGCAAGATTCCAGTTTCGCAATTTTTTCTTTGGCTGTACCTTTACCACCAGAGATGATAGCGCCTGCATGACCCATGCGTTTCCCTGGAGGCGCAGTAACACCACCAATGAAGCCAACTACCGGTTTGGTCATGTTATCGCGTACCCATTCTGCCGCATCTTCTTCAGCCGTACCGCCGATTTCACCGATCATGATGACCGCATGTGTCTGCGGATCTTCATTGAACCGTTTCAGGATATCAATGAACTCGGAGCCTTTAACCGGGTCGCCCCCAATTCCCACAGCAGAAGATTGTCCAATTCCACGTGCAGACAATTGATGAACAGCTTCATACGTGAGTGTTCCACTACGGGATACCACGCCAACATGACCAGGCATATGAATATAACCTGGCATGATGCCGATTTTGCATTCGCCTGGTGTAATAACGCCTGGACAGTTTGGTCCGATCAGAACGGTATCTTTGCCTTCCATGAAACGGTCAACCTTGACCATATCAAGTACCGGGATACCTTCGGTAATACAGATCACGAGATCCAGCTCTGCGTCCACAGCTTCCATGATGGAATCCGCTGCAAATGCCGGAGGAACGTAGATGACGCTCGCTGTTGCGCCAGTAGCTTCCTTCGCTTCCTGTACTGTATTAAACACCGGCAGACTGACTACTTTGCCATCTTCCAGCGTGATATCAACATTGGTACCGCCTTTACCCGGTGTAACGCCGCCTACCATCTGGGTTCCGTAGTCCAATGCGCCCTTCGTGTGGAACATTCCCGTTGAACCCGTAATGCCTTGCGTAATGACTTTTGTATTTTTATCAATCAAAATACTCACGTTGCTTCACATCCTTACGGTTATTTTTCAAGTGCCGGACAGCTCCGGAACTAAGGCAGCAATTTGCCCAGGAATGAACTTATTTTACGAGGGCAACAATTTTCTGTGCACCATCGGCCATGGAATCAGCAGGAACGATATTTAGGCCGGATTCACCCAAAATGCGTTTACCAAGTTCCACGTTAGTTCCTTCAAGACGAACAACCAGCGGTTTAGTCAGGCCAAGCTGCTTCGCGGCTTCAACAACACCATTGGCAATGACATCACAACGCATAATGCCGCCAAAAATGTTAACGAAGATACCCGCCACTTTGGCGTCAGACAAAATGATTTTGAAAGCTTCGGTCACTTTCTCTGTTGTCGCACCGCCCCCAACATCGAGGAAGTTGGCCGGGTCGCCGCCATAGTATTTGATGATATCCATCGTCGCCATCGCAAGTCCCGCACCATTAACCATACAGCCGATGTTGCCATCAAGTGCTATGTAGCTCAGGTCGTATTTGGAAGCTTCGATTTCTTTTTCGTCTTCTTCATCCAGGTCGCGCAGTTCCAGAATATCTTTGTGACGGAACAAGGCGTTGGAATCAAAATTCAATTTTGCATCCAGCGCGATAACGTTTCCATCTCCGGTAACAACGAGTGGATTAATTTCGGCAATGGAGCAATCTTTTTCGACAAATGCTGTGTACAACGCAAGCATAAACTTAACCGCTTTGTTCACCAACTCATTCGGAATACGAATGCTGTACGCCAGTTTACGTGCCTGGAACACTTGCAATCCAATTGCAGGGTCAATAATTTCCTTGAAAATTTTCTCAGGTGTAGCTTCAGCTACTTCTTCGATCTCTGTACCGCCTTCTTCGGAAGCCATCATCACGACGCGGCCTGTGGCACGGTCCACAACAACACCCACATAATACTCTTTGCGGATATCGCATCCTTCTTCAATCAGAAGACGCTTCACTTCTTTGCCTTCAGGTCCAGTTTGGTGTGTTACCAATACTTTTCCCAAAATTTCGGATGCGTAAGCACGAACTTCGTCGATACTTTTCGCTACTTTCACGCCGCCGGCTTTCCCCGGCCACCTGCATGAATTTGCGCTTTGACTACAGTCACCGGACTGCCCAGTGCCTCTGCGGCCGCAACCGCTTCATCGACTGTATAAGCAACCTTTCCGTTTGGAACGGTGACTCCATACTGTTTCAGTACTTCTTTTCCTTGATATTCATGGATATTCATTCTCGAATCCTCCTATCAACATGACTGCAACAAGGCGGGTTGGTAGACTAACAAAAGACAAATGTTGACTATTTTCACTTAAACCCAATTCATTGTAACATGTTTTTAAAACGCTTTCCTTAAAAAAGTAATGGTTAATAGACAGTATTTTGATATGAGTATGATCCCATATTGTGAATGCTTGGATATTAATGGAAAAAACCTCAGCTAATAAGCCAAGGTTTCTTGATAATATTACGACGATGCAATTTATTTTCTGGCTTCTTTGGTGTTCGTCTGATGGACTTTCTCCAGAAGGCCCTTGAACTGTCCCAGTAAAGATTCAAACTCTGAACTGTTCAGACATGCATCTTCCTGGATCGCTTCAGGTATAGACAAAGCTTTATGGCGAAGTTCCCGCCCGGCGTCTGTAAGTGTAATCAATACTTTTCGTTCATCCTGGACTGAACGTTCGCGATGAATAAGTCCTGCTGACTGTAAACGTTTCAGAAGTGGTGTCAATGTCCCCGAATCGAGGTAAAGCGCCTCTCCGATTTCCTTAACCGTACATTCTTCACGTTCCCACAACACCATCAAGACCAGGTATTGAGAATAGGTTACACCCAGTACCTCAAGATAGGGCTGGTACATCTTCGTAATTTCACGTGAACAAGCGTATATGGCAAAGCATAATTGATTATCCAGCTTCAAACTTTCATTCTGCATATATCTGTCTCACCTACCTATTGTGCTATTGAGCATTCTATATTCCTTATAATAGAGGTTGCCCCCTGTTATAACCGCAAGAATTTGCGAATATAAGGAACCTCCATCTATCTTATCATAAATTAGAAAAAAACAGAATAATTGAGCACAAATGATTTCACCATTCTATTTAATAGTGTTAAATTTAATTGCCTAAAATATAATAACAGGTATAGATATAATCAAAATATATAACCACATAACCAAAAATTCTTGATACGTTGAACAGCTCACCCATCTTCTACTTACACCTCCACAACTGCGCGACATTGATACGAAAGTGAATATTTTTTTATTCTGCGGGAAACTTCATGCGGAAATCTATATACAATCCCGAAGAAGGGATAGATAAGCCGTACTATGACGAGACGGGTTGACGCCCTGATTTCTTTTATATAAAATGCTTGTAGAAGCTGAGGAAGCACCTTAATTCGTAGACTGGCCCGTACTATGCGCGCCAAGGACGAAGTGAGGTGTTTCTTGTATTATGTATGGAAAACTGCATAGTGCCTGTTTATATGGAATTGACGGAGTATTAATTGAAGTGGAAACAGATTTGTCGAATGGTTTACCCCAGACGTCTATTATTGGATTGCCGGATTCGGCTATTCGTGAAGCGGTTGAACGCGTTCGTGCGGCTATAAAAAACTGTGGCTATCAGTATCCGTTACAACGGATTACGATTAATCTGGCCCCTGCGGATCTGCGAAAGGAAGGAGCTTCCTTTGATCTCGCCATTGCTGTTGGTTTACTTATGACAAGTGGTCAACTGGTACTTCCTGTACAAGAACGGACATTAGTAGTGGGTGAACTGGCATTGGACGGTTCAGTGAGATCTGTTCCTGGCATTTTATCCATGGTAGATTTGGCAAAACGGCAAGGCTTTACCTCTGTTCTTCTGCCCGCTGATAATTTGGAAGAGGCTTCGCTAATTCGGGGTATTCAAGTATTTGGGGTTCGTCATTTGCAAGATATCGTACCAGAGAGTGTAACCGCTGCAAAGAGCACGAAAGGAACGATACCAAATAAGGGGCCTGTGGTTATAAAAGACTACGCTCACCTTTCTGTTCGAATTCCAAATCACGAAAATTTGAATAACCACGAGCGCTCGAAACACACTTCATTCCTGGAGGATGATTATAGTGATGTGTTAGGACAGCATCATGTGAAGCGAGCACTCATGATTGCCGCAGCAGGGATGCACAATATTTTGCTGGTCGGCCCGCCAGGAACAGGGAAAACCATGTTAATTAAACGGCTGCCCACGATTCTTCCCCATTGTCCGAAGACGAAGCGCTGGAAGTAACCAAAGTGCTAAGTGCCGCAGGCAAACTTAAGGAAACCTCTCGCGGACTGGTTGCAGACAGGCCTTTTCGTTCACCACATCATACAATTTCCACTTCCGGTCTAATTGGAGGCGGCGGAATTCCCAAGCCGGGCGAAGTTAGTCTTGCCCACCGGGGTATATTGTTTCTGGATGAGCTGCCCGAGTTTCAGCGGCAAGTCCTTGAAGTATTGAGACAGCCATTGGAGGATCGCAAAGTCACCATAAGCCGCGCGCGAGCAGCGTTCACATTTCCAGCACAATTTATGCTCGCCTGCTCTATGAATCCCTGTCCTTGTGGATATCTCTCTGCCCAGTCTGAGGAACAACGATGTATATGCAGTCCTGCACGCGTGGCCGCGTACCGAGCCAAAATTTCCGGTCCCCTGCTGGACCGAATCGACCTTCAGGTCGAAGTGCCACCCCCAGGTGAGTGGCGCAAGGCTGGCGCTTCTCCTTCATCTTCGGAAATGCAGGCCAAAGTCATTCACGCTCATCGTATTCAGGCTGCCCGATATGCGAACAGTTCAGTTCGCTGGAATAGCCAGCTATCAGGAACTCTTCTGCGTCGAACGATTCGTCTGCCTGATGAAGCAGACTATCTGCTCCAGCAGACACTGCAAGCACTGAACCTGAGCATGCGTGCACATGATCGAATTATTAAAATGGCCCAGACGATCGCTGACCTGGACCATAATGGCGTAATTTTGACAGCTCATGTGGCTGAAGCGATACAGTATCGCCAGTTAGATTTGAATTTATTTTAAGAGAGGTCACTTCAGCAATAAAAGCTTTAAGGGGAATACATGCATCACCATTCAGCACCATGATCGGGTTCAAGCGCGATATCAGTAGATTTTAAATCTAATGTTTCATAAATTAAAACAATACAAATACCCCTGCAAGTATGTCTCCTCCGTACTAGAGGGAACGTGCAGGGGTAATTGCATGAGAATTATGTTCGAATTGTATAGCGTAAAACATATTAATTATTCAAATATAGTCAGCTTGTCCTTGGCTGGTGTACGTTCTTTGGCAGAAGGAATAACCTCTGGATACCCCATGTAAACCATGCCGATAATTTTTTCCCCAGCCTGAATGCCAAGGGACTTACGGAATTTGGGTCCGTACAGGAAAGGCTTGGTTACCCAGAAGGTACCAATGTCTTCACTCCATGCCGCGAGTAGGAAGTTCTGTACCAACGCACTCACTGCTGCAAAATCTTCATCCCAGACATTCTGGCGCGGATCTTCTTCCATGACTACAAGCATAACGGATGGGACTTGCTTGATATTCGCAGAGAACTTGTTATCCTCACCCATCTCTGCATCTATGGCGTCTGCCAGCTTATTCAGTCCATCTCCGCTAAATAGCAAAAACCGCCAAGGCTCACGCAATTTGTGATTGGGTGCCCATACAGCTGTGTCCAACAGATCAACAATCTGCTGTGTGGGAACAGCTTCTTTTTTAAATTTTTTGACGGTACGACGGTTTTCAATGGCTTCTCTTACAGCGTTACCCGTTTGGGTAGATTTACTCATAACCATGCCTCCCAGATTATAAAAATTATCCGTGACCGCAGTTCAAACCTGCGATGTGAATCGACTCATTTATAAAAAAACAAATAGTGCAGCAAACTGGATTACAATCTTGATTATACACTGATCGGTTCATAGGATTCAAAGGAATGCTGACAACATTATTTCGTTCTGGTCATTTCAGATGCAAAAAGACGACTTCGACTCTTACCCCGTGAAGGGATTCATAGAGTCAACGTCGCCTTTCTTCATTATAAGTAGCTATTTAATCAATACGGGTATGACCCTGCTCCTTCAAACTTCCCATTCACAAAATCCATTTTGTTGATTTTCTCCTGGTTGCCGGCGACATCTGTACTGAAATATTCCACTGTTTTGACATCAGGTGCATAAATTTTTATTGGTATGGTAAACGTGAGCCATTCCCCTCCATTGATTCTGTACTGGATCATTTTCAAGCCCGATCCGTTAACTTCGTCCGTTGCCTTTAACTTAAAATTAAATCCATTAATATATTGTTTCCCGCTGGATACCTCTGTCAGGGGAACTAGAGCATATTTGGTTACAGGCGGGATTTTGTCCACATTGCTCTTGAGAATAAAATCAAATGCATTGTTAGGTCCTTTCACCAAAGTTACCCTAATCGTTTGCTTGATATAACCATCCGCTTCAACAGAGATTGTGCTTGTTCCCGGAAGCTGCTGTTTCATCGTATATTTCCCTTGTTTGTCTGTTGTTGTCTGTAAACCATTGATTGTCACTTTGGCGCCTATGATCCCCTTTCCACTCTCATCGATGACCAAGCCGTTTATAGCTGCAGCCTCTTGCAGATAGAAATTCAATTTATTCGTAGTTCCATAGGATACTGTCACATATTTCGTGTAAGGAACATAGTCATTCGCATTGACCTCAACATTAATGTTTTGGGTCTGATATGCGTTAATCCCCGTGATAGCGTAGTTTCCATTCTTGTCTGTTTTAATTGTTTGGCTTACCGTTGTCGCTTTTACAATCGCACCCACAATAGGTTTTCCCGATTGGTCAGTCACTGTACCTACGATGGTGGCTGGCTCAAAGAGTACTAAATTCACTTCTTTTGTATCCCCCGGACTCAAGGTAACATAACTAAAATTCATTCCTGAATCCAAGTATCCCTTGGCTACCGCTTTAATGGAGAAATCAGTGCTTTCACTTATAGCCGTTTCAAAACGAAAATCTCCTTGGGAATCGGTCTTTACTATTTGATTTTGTGCCCCACCAGTTTGCTGCGTAATATTTACATTCGCATCTTTCACTGGAAAACCATCGTTATCAGTAATTTTCCCATAAATTTTCGAAGTTTGAGCAAGACGATTAACTTGCCCCTCCACAGAAGCATCTTTGGATGCAGCATATGTAGTTCCAGAAAGCAGCAGACCAAACACTCCGGAAAATAATAATAATACGCTTAAACGAACTATCCATTTCCATTGATTACTCATGACAATCGTTCACCTCATCCAAATATAGTAGTAAGTCCTAAGGCAATATGAGATCGTTATATCTATCTAACTAACTAGCATTTCGAGCTTCCAAAACTCCCCGCCCCATACATATTGCCAAATTCCTTCACCGCCGTTCATGGTTTCGCTAATATCCAGCACTTCCATGCGAGGGGTCTCCCACACCAGTTTCTCTTTCATTGCTGCGACAGATTGAATTTCGTTCATAGTTCACACCTCTTTTTTTAATTTTCTTTTCTCATTTTATTATAAATGATACATTTTGTATCTATTTATTTTAAGAACTTTAATCTCTTCGTCTGCTAGAAACAAGTTAGAACACAACGAAGCTGCATTGTTTATAGAATTAAAACGAACTTGAATAGGACATATACATGGTAAGGAGAAAGAGGGCACTTTATAACAGGTAACTTAGTATCATAGACTGGATTGAAACACATCGTTTGAGCTTTTATTCAGAAAATTATTTATAGATATAGCTTGTTTACAATCAGAAAAGGGAGTAAAAACAACGGTGATAAATAAATAATTTTACCAATAAATTGATACAAAATGTATTTATTTTATGAAATGAAATGTAATGTATTTTAATGTATTGTAATGTATTGCTGCTCTTAAGTTCTTTTTTACCTCTAACCGGTTCCAAATCAAAATAACCCACGAGAGAGACACTTTCTCTAGTGTCTTTCTCGTGGGTTAACACAGCTAATAAATCGCGAATATAGTAGCAACTCAAAATGCATTAATAATATGATCAACCGACACGGTTTCGCCCGCTTTATCCAGCATTACTGCAATCACATCAAAACGGATTTGATGATTGGTCTCTCCCGTCATTTGCAAATATACAGATGCGGTTGCACGTACCTGCTGCATTTTACGGATATCTACCGACTCCTGGGGTGTTCCATACTTTCCAGTTCCGCTTCTACTCCGGACTTCAATAAAAATGATCATGCCTTCATGGGCAGCAACGATATCAATCTCTCCGCTTCGGCAACGCCAATTTTGACGGAGAATCCGATAATGATGCTCCCGAAGCCAGTCGCAAGCAGCTTCTTCACCCAATCGTCCCTTTTGCTGACGTGTCAGTTTTGAAGCTGGACCCTCTTCTGATCTGCGCTCTACCATGAATCCTCTTCCTCTCGTCCAGAAGCCAGACGGTCAGCTCGATAAATATAGGTTAACACTTCGGCCACCAGTTGATACAGCTCCGACGGAATCTGTTCATCCAGATCCAGCTTGGATAACACTTCGACAAGTGCAGCATCCTCCTGAACAGGAACACCATTTTCCTTGGCTTTATCCAAGATGGCTTCTGCCACTTTGCCACGGCCTTTGGCCACCACGACTGGCGCTTCACTCTCACCAGGTACATATTTTAATGCAACGGCCTTTTTGGAGATCAGGTCCGGTTGCGAATCCTCTTCATACCCGCATGTCCACCCCTTTGTATCGTTCAGGACTGTAGTCCGAGGCAGTCATTTTCCGTTCAGCACCCGGTTCCTGGCCCACAGGCCATGGTTCTGCCTTGAAGGTCAGCAGCTGATAGCCCAGCTTGTCCAACGCCCGGTGGATCTCTTCACGCCCACTTTCCAGAAGCAATCCCATTCCTTCACGATCATTCAGGACGCGAAGACTGACGATATTATTGACAACATGCACATCCACCAGCGTTGGACCGAGACTTTTCATATCCAGATCAAACCACAGGCGGCAGTTGGAAGCATCCAGCTCCCCGCGTTGCCCCCGTCGGGACTGTATCTGGACAGAAGCTGTCTCTTCTCCATCGGGTCCCGTAATGGGGATAAACCAGTGCATCTGGGCAAAAGCAGCACTGCGATCCGTTGTCAGCAATAACTGCTGACCTGTCAGAAATTGCACGGCCTGTCCGGCGGCATCCTTGAGCGCCGCCGGTGCACCGTCGCTGCTGGCAAGCTGCAGCAGCAAGCCCTTCAGCGAGTCCGTGGTTCCCGGACTCGCCACATCCCCACGCGCGCCTGCGCAGCCGCGCCGTGCACTGCCTGCTGCTCGTGCTCTGCACCGAGCAGCTTCAACACGCGCCCCACCCACGGATCCCCCTCGTGGGTGACAGGCGCCGCCGCAGCTCCCCCAGGTGCTGCGGCACTACCGCCAGCCGGCAGCGCATCCGCGCCGGCTGGCGAAGGCTGCGGCACGCCTCCGGCAGCCGCAGCCGCCTGGCCGCCCTGCGATGCAGGGGCGGCCAGTGTCGCCGCACCGGGCTGTGCCGGTGCGGCTGTGGACGCGCTGCGCAGCGCGTCCAGCAGCGCCAGCAGCTTGGGCGCCAGCTGCGCTGCCGATGGAGCTGCTGGCGCCGCCTGTCCTGCTGCGGCAGAAAGCACCGCAGCAGCAGGCGTTTCACCGCGGCCGTCCACTCGACCGGCCGCGTTCCCCTCAGGCTGGACCGTAATCACACGGCCAGCCGCAGTATCCACAGCCGCCCCCGGTGTGCCCGGGCGGCTCCCCGCAACGCCCGCATCAGATGCACGCGGGCTCTCACCAGGTATTCCGGTTCCCGCCGGAATACCTGCACCAACCTTGCCAGCAGTTTCAATATTGCTGGCCCCTGACTTCATTCCAGTAGCTTCCGCATTTACCGAACCTGTACTTGTCTGCCCATTACCTTTCACCGCATTACCCGCAGCTTCCTCTGATCCATCAGCCACTGGAGCAGCACCTGCAGGTGTCCCAGGCACGAGTTGCCCTGTCAAGCCAGACGTTCCTCCTGTCACTCGCGCACCGCCTGACGGACCTAACGTTTCTCCCGTCTGCTCTACGCTTAACGGTACAGCCAATCCTCCCATAACGGATGGTCTCATCGTGGCTGCCCGTTCTCCACTACCTGCCGGTTTGCCCGCTGTTTGGGTCAGCATGGATTCCAACTGTTCAGCCAAACCCTTTAACAACTGATGTAGTGGCGGACCAAATACAGCCTGATGCAAGCCCTTTACAGTTTCCGCCGTAACCGGAAGACCACGCTGAAATGCAATACCTGTCGCCTGCACCCATTCTTCGACAGGCACCTGTGCAGGTTTAGCTGTCATCATATTTTGAACCATAGCTACATTATCCTTGGTTAAAGGTAACCCGCTTCGCTGCATGGATAACAATAGTTCACGATTACCTTTGGTATCCGGCAAACCTACCTCCTGAAGCAAATTGTTCAAAGAAGCCTGTGGAAGTTCTGCCAATGTGCCCGTGAGCGGCTTCATGACCGTTACTCCATTCTCACCTGGAGGCTGGACCTGAAGCAGTGTTGTTTCACCTGGTCGAAGCGGGGTTTCCAGTTTTGCTCGCACCTGTACACCCTGAATTTGAAGAACCGCATCTGCTCCATCATCGGATACACTAACTACGGACCCTCGTACAACCTGACCTTCCTTTAACTCCAGCGGTTTGGCATTTCCCGGTTTACTATCCCCCAGCAAACCACGAATCACGGAACCTATATTCAAACCCTTCACCCTCCCTCCCTGTGTGGTCTAATTAAAATAAAGTGTGCTGCTCTCCGAGCAAATTGCCGAGAAAACTGCGACGGTGCATGGGTGTAGCACCCAGAGCCATAATTTGTTCACGATGAAATTTCGTTGCATATCCCTTATGTATTGATAAGCCATATTCCGGATATAACGTATCCCAGTCCTCTTTGCAAAGCCGATCCCGGGTAACCTTCGCAATAATGGATGCTGCCGCAATGGATTGACTGTTTGCATCGCCTTTAATAATGGACAACTGAGGTATATGCACATCTACCTTTTCAGCATCTACCAACAGATAGTCCGGCACACCCTCAAGCGCTTCTACTGCACGTTTCATGGCAAGCCTTGCAGCCTGTTTAATATTCAGTTGATCAATCGTTTCCGCATCAGCATATCCGATCCCTACTGACAATGCCTTTTCCATAATGATGTCATATAATGCGTCTCGCTTTTTCTCCGTTAATTTCTTAGAATCATTAACCCCTTCCAGAATCAGATCCCGAGGCAAAATAACGGCTGCGGCTACGACATCTCCAAATAAACAACCCCGTCCAACCTCATCAATTCCGGCAATCCGTTCAAATCCGCTTTCCCAATATTCACGCTCATAGATTAGCAGATCTTTGGGTTCGACCCATTCCTTTTTCTTCTTTTGGGTTCAACCAGGGCATCCAACTGTGTCAAATCAGTTATCTCATTCATATCATTCATTACAGTGTCATCTCCTCTGCCCACTCTTGCTTCAACGCATCACTTTTATATCATTTATTATATAGACGTAGATTCCCGATTTTTGTTCTATCAAATCCAATTAAACAAGACATAAATTTCCGTGAAGCCTATAGATAATACGATGATGAGTTATTATTTTATCGGTATCTGATGGCTTAAATTGAAGATATTTAGTATTGAGCAGGCTAAATCTTTATCACTCATCATAGCATGATTTACAATCCTCAGATATACGTACAAAACAATACCATAAAGTGCAATTTACTAGAATCACCTTCCAGCTCTAGCAAAACTCCTTTATTTTGAATTCCAGTATGACAAAAAGCGACCGCTCCCGGTAATCCGGTAACGGCCGCTTCTTTCGGCAGTTGTTTCGTATTTAATAAGGAGCTTCCATAGAGAAACGTCCCATTTTGCCCGCACGCAGTTCACGCAGAAATGCTCGCGATGCCTTTTCCAAATCGATACGCCCACCACTCACAACACAACCACGTATACGGCCAACCTGTTCCATGATCGCAACGACACTGTCTGAATCATCCGCATCCTTAGAGAACTCCTGAAGTCCATATCGTTCTTCAAGAGAATCCCAGTAATAACGCATCAGGTAACTAATGCCAAAAAAGGCGATGTCTTCAGCATTCAGAATCTCTTCCTTGATTGCACCCGTTACCGCAAGACGATAACCCACGTTTTGATCTTCGAATTTTGGCCAAAGAATACCCGGGGTATCCAGCAGTTCCATTTCTTTACCCACTTTGATCCACTGTTGTCCCTTTGTTACACCAGGACGATCTCCCGTTGCCGCAATGCTCCGTCCAGCCAGTCGGTTAATAAGCGTGGATTTACCCACGTTTGGAATACCAACAATCAGTCCACGAACCGCTCGAGGGTTAATCCCTTTAGCTATTTGACGGTCAATTTTTTCTTTAAGGAGAAGCTTCGCTTGTGTTGGTATGTCTTTCACGTTGGTACCTGTTGAAGCATCTACAGGAAAAGCCGTGATTCCCTCTTTTTGAAATATTCAATCCATTCTTGCGTCACTTTTGGATCCGCCAAGTCAGATTTATTCAACAAAATCATCCGGGGTTTGCCCTGTAAAATCTCATCAATCATCGGGTTGCGGCTGGAGACAGGCAGACGGGCATCCAGCAGTTCGATGACCACGTCAATCAGCTTTAACTTATCCTGAATCTGGCGTCTGGCTCGGGTCATATGACCTGGAAACCATTGAATCGTCACCTTGTCTTCACCTCATTATTTGTTGATATACAAGCTTTAACTATAACATCCACACCGCATCACTTCGCTGGCAAAATAATCTTCCGGTCATTATTATCCCCAGATTATCTCTGCCCTCTACGTTTTAGTGTATATTTTATATTTTGCTTGTATATCCTGCATTCATATTAATGGTTAATCCACTTGATATCGCCGATCGGCCAGAAAATCACATCTGCACGACCTACAATATCCGTCAGTGACACATAACCGATCATCCGGCTATCCGTACTGTTCGGCGGTTATCCCCCATTACAAAAACATGACCTTCAGGTACTTTCCCATCCGGGAATTGCTCATTAGGGAAGTCCTTCACGTTGTAGGTTCCACCGTTCGCTTCAGCAGCATCGATGGCTCCCTGAATGTAAGTCTCATCGACTTTCTTACCATTGACCAGAACCGTATCGTCCTGAACCTCAACGGTATCGCCCGCAACAGCAATGACACGTTTAATGAAATCACGGCCTTCAGATGGAACGTGGAATACGATAACTTCTCCGCGCTGTGGTTCCCTGATATCATATAAAATTTCATTGACGATCACACGTTCACCAGTATGGAAATTCGGCTGCATGGAAGGCCCGTCCACAACAAACGGTTTGAACAGCAACCACCGAATTAAAATGACAAGTACTAGTGCAATCACGATGGCTTTGAGCCATTCGAAAATTTCATTTTTGGCTTTTTTGGATCGACTGCCTTTCTCTTCGGCAGCATTGCCCTGGTCCTGTTGAACTTCCTGTTCCATTAATGATCTTCCTCTCTTCACAGTACATGTTATAGCAGTTTTTACACATCATCAGTTATGTAATCTTACACGCAAGCATTACCAGTACATTTAATCCACAATTCAAATGTTCTTCAATAACTGATTTCACAAGCCTCCCGGACTATTCGCGCATGTGCCGCCATACCATTTTACTCGGAAGTGCACCTCCGGTTCAACTTTTCCCGGACAAAAACGAAAAGGGCTTGTCTCCAAGCCCTCCCCGGTATCCGTTATATTAACGAATTTCTTTAATTCTCGCTGCTTTACCGCGTAGTTCACGAAGATAATAAAGCTTCGCACGACGCACTTTACCACGGCGAGCCACTTCGATTCTATCGATTTTAGGGGAATGAAGCGGGAAAGCTCTTTCCACACCTACACCGTAAGAAATTTTACGAACTGTAAAAGTCTCACTGATTCCACCACCACGGCGTTTAATCACAACACCTTCGAACAATTGGATACGCTCACGAGTTCCCTCGATTACCTTAACGTGCACTTTCAAAGTGTCACCAGGACGAAAACTCGGAATATCCTTACGAAGTTGTTCTTGTGTAATCGCTTGAACGATATTCATCTATGACTCCCTCCTTCCGTACAGGCGTTCATACTTCTTCCAGAGAACACCTTGTCTCCTTCATTATCCATAGAGGACCGCCGTATTCCACATAACAGACTTATTGTATCACGCACCATAACAAAACACAAGGAAAAATAAACAAATTAGAAGTTCCACCGCGATGGATCGTCATGATTAGTATTCTGGAATAAGTCAAGCATTAGACGGAAAAAATACTGTAACTTTCTGTCAAGAAAGATCGTCTATGATATAGCTTGTTGGATTACGTGCTAATACATCTAAAATGTAATTCCATGAAGAAATGAAATGGTAAAAGGAGAACCTGTTGACTTATGAAACTCTTCAAAAAAATCGCTCTTGCTGCACTCGCTCTACTCACTTGTTCCATTACAATGTATGCGTATGCGGTAACACATCCTACCAATGCAATGTCCCACAAAGCATGCACGTCCTGGGATATGGTAAAACGTAAGGCATTTCTAATGTCTCACTCCGAGTATTCCAGCAAACCTGTACTTGATCAGGCTACCTTTCACATCGCACAAGGTTCGGCTACTGAAGTACCTGTACTGATGTATCATTACATACAGCCCAAAATCAACAACCATGAAAAAAACAACAAATCGATCATTAATCTGGAAGACTTCGAAGAAAACATGAAATATCTGCATGAAGAAGGTTACAACACAATAACACTGGAGCAGCTTGAGCAATACGTGAATGGACAGATCTCCCTGCCCCAAAAGTCTATTGTCATCACCTTTGATGATGGTTACCAGAACAATTATACTTTAGCCTACCCTGTGCTCAAAAAATATAATTTCCATGCTTCCCTGTTTGTCATCGGCAGCAAAATTCAGGATCAGCCTTCGGCTTTTGATCCAGACAAAAAAACGTTTATCTCCAAACAGGAGATGCAGGCCGCTAAGGACGTTTTTGAGTTCAATAGCCATACCTATAATCTGCATCACAAGGGATATATGCGTTGCGGTGACAACGTGCCCGTCGGACTCGACACAAGTCTGCTGAATGATGACGTCAAACTAATGAAGGAAACCGGTATAGACACGCCGTATATGGCCTATCCTTTCGGTTATACCAGCACGCAGATGATCTATCAACTGCAGAAAAATGGGTATCGCATGGCCTTTTCCGTACGTTCAGGTTTTGTTCGACCCGGGGATAATCCCATGAAGCTCCCACGATTAACGGTTACGACCGGAACTGACTTGGCTGCATTGCTCCACCCTGAATCAAACCAACAGGAAATCCTTCCTGTCGTAGAGATCAGTCATTAGGCTAGATTGAAACTTCCCCGCCCGGATAAAGAGTCGAGCTATACAGTCTTTTCGGCTGAAGCTGGGCTCTTTTTATGTCCAAAGCGGTTGGAGTAGTTATATCCATCACTGAGCTGGAATAGATTACTGCCTCATGTGCATCATAGATGATGATCTGTTCCCTGCCGCTCTGACACAAGTCAGCATGTACGGCATAGCCCTCTTTTTCAAATACTGCAACCGTTTGCATGTGACCATTGACCAAAGATGGTAAAACGCCCCCACCTCGACGATAAGCCAAGATGTAGTCAGGCCCGCTATCATCCCAGTTCTGTACAGGCTCGATAATCGTTAACCATCCACGAGTTTTACGATCTTCTTTCCATAGTTCTTTTCCTTCGCTATCCAGCATAAACATTCCATCCTTGCCATTTTCGTCGCCACGAATAATCCGATCCAGGCCTGCAATCTGTAAACCTAGCCTTCCCGAACAAAATTTCCCCAATGCGATATGCTGTGATTCAATCGAATCCTTATAACGCCATATCTCATTACCATACCGATCCATCATCACTGTGACACTGCCACCGATAACAATTTCAACCTCCCCATCCCCGTCCACATCGCCAAACCATATACAGTCTGCGTGATCATCAAGATTCTGACAGGACCATAATAATGTTCCATCATGATCCAGCATGTCATACCCGGCCATCACTTCATCCTTGCCATCCCCATCGATATCGTAAACCCACGGAAAATGACCTATATTGCCTTCGTGCTTCCACAACAAATTGAAATCATGGTCTAATGCCCATAACGTCTTATAACGATCCTTCAGCAGGATATCCATTCTGTGTAGCTCTCCAGTGAGGTTGGCAAGAATAATACAGTCATGCGCTTGTTCTCCAGGCAGATCATGACGTTTCTTTATCTCTCCCGTTCTTCCGTCCAGAATAAGAAATTGCTTGTTCATTACACACAGCACTTCATTATTTCCGTCCCCATCCCAATCTGCGATCTGAGCAGGATAGTCTGACCCTGGACCCCCTGCATCCGGATCCGGTGTTCCGACCTGCCAAATTAATGTTCCATCCAAATCATATGCCGACAAACAGCATACCTGATGCGGAACGTAACGATCGTCTATGCCTCCATCTGCCTGCACCAACAGCATCTCAAGCCTGCCATCTCCATTCAGATCGCCCAGAAGCATCTTGCAGCGCTCTCCTGCTTTGCTAATATTCACTCTACCAATTTCATAAGGCTGATGATCCATATCTTCTTCCTCCTCAGCATATCGTCTTCATACGCTTCTAGCTGAGATTACAATAAAGATATTTCCCAATTTAAACAACCCTATTTCGGAACATGCAAAAAAGTCCAATGTGGCAAAAATGTTCTATACAAAAAAGGCCAACCTTTATATCACAAGGCTGACCTTTCAAGCTTTTACATTAGTTTTTATTCCGTGCTTACACGAGATATTAAATTACTCTGCACTCTTTTCACGTTCGGAACGCAGCTTGTTTAGCCAAATTCGTTCTTTGTCCGTCAAATCCGCCGTTTCCAACAGATCCGGTCTGCGTTCCAACGTACGAAGCAAGGACTGCTCCCTGCGCCACGCCTCAATATTTAGATGATGTCCGGATAACAGCATATCCGGCACCTTCATGCCTCTGAATTCGGGAGGACGTGTGTAGTGTGGGTATTCGAGCAATCCGGTACTGAATGAATCCGTTACAGCACTTGTCTCATTACCCAGCACACCCGGAATAAGGCGCACAATACTGTCAATCGCCACCATCGCAGGCAGCTCGCCACCCGTCAACACGTAATCACCAATCGACAATTCGTCTGTCACGAGAAACTCACGGATACGCTCATCGTAGCCTTCATAATGTCCGCAAATAAAAATCAGATGATCCTCCTGAACAAGTTCTTCTGCTTTTGCCTGTGTGAACGTCTCCCCTTGTGGGCACATGAGAATAATACGTGGCGGTTTCATCGTTGCCGCGGCTTCGCCACGTTGCTCCAATACATCCTCGACAGCAGCAAAGATTGGATCTGGCTTTAATACCATACCCCCACCTCCACCGTAAGGTGCATCGTCGACTGTGTTATGTTTGTTGGTGGCATAATTCCGAAAGTTTGTTGCTCCCAGGGATACAAGCCCCTTGGTTTGGGCTTTGCCGAGAATGCTCGTCCCAAACACGCCTTCAAACATTTCCGGGAATAGGGTTAATACATCCACTTTCATGTTACAGCAGCCCTTCCATCAGGTGAATCTTGACCTGCTGCTGAGCAACGTCTACGTCAAGAACAACATCATCAATGACCGGAAGCAGAATTTCTTTGCCTGCTGGTGTTTTGACAACCCATACATCATTCGCTCCAGGAGTCAAAATCTCAGTGATCGTTCCAAGTGTTTCGCCTTCATCTGTAATAACCGAACACCCAACAATTTGGTGGAAGTAGTATTCGTTCTCTTCCAGCTCAGCCAAGTTTTCTTTCAATACTTTGGCCATGCCACCCTTGAACTTTTCGACTTCATTGATATTTCCGTATTCTTTCAGACGAAGAATGTACATATTTTTATGCAAACGCGCAGATTCCACATTAACTAATACGGGATGATTATCCGGTGTAAAAAGAAACAGTTCCGCATCTTTAGCGAACCGTACTTCCGGAAAATCGGTTAAAGGCATAATTCTCAACTCACCGCGAATGCCATGCGTATTGACGATCTTCCCTACATTCATAAATTCTGCCATAAGTTCCTCCTGCAATCCATTCATATTGGTACTCATATGTGATGATCTCCCTGCGACCGTTCCGGTTATGGACCGTTCTTCGGATCGCTGTTATCTTAACGCTTCTTCAGAATCGATTCCGTACCCTTCACTACTTCCGCAGATAATCATACTTGACGAGCTATTTCAATCCTATTATTTAAGTTTCAGCATGCACGAAAAGGGGCTAGGACATGCATCCTAACCCCCTTTCGTATATCTTTAAGATATGATATCGACGGTTACCCGTTTATCCATCTTAACTGCTGCTGATGTGACGACCGTACGAAGAGACTTTGCGATTCGTCCCTGTTTACCAATCACTTTCCCAACATCGTCAGGATGAACGGTTAACTCATATACGACAAGCCGATCTTTCTCAACCGTCCGAACCGCCACATCTTCCGGATGATCGACCAAAGCCTTAGCAATTATGCTTACTAATTCTTCCATAGATGACCCTCCGAATCAGCACCTTATTTAGTCAATTTAGACTCGTGGAACTTCTTCATCACGCCCGCTTTGCTCAGCAAGTTGCGGACAGTGTCGGATGCTTGCGCACCGTTTTGAAGCCATTGCAATGCTTTATCTTCATCGATCTTAACAACAGCCGGTTGTTCAACCGGGTTGTAGTAACCGATCTCCTCGATAAAACGACCGTCACGTGGGGAACGGGAATCCGATACCACTACGCGGTAGAAAGGAGCTTTGTGAGCACCCATACGTTTCAGACGAATACGAACTGCCATTTGAAAATTCACCTCCTTCAATGAAATCTGTATATCGTTCAGCTGCAATTGAAATCAACGGAAAGGAAACTTCATTCCTTTACCCAGACCCTTAAGCTGCTTCATCGCTTTATTTTTGCCGCCTTTAGGTCCCATCATATCCGAGAACTGTTTCATCATGCGGCGCATCTCATCAAACTGCTTGATCAGACGATTTACTTCAGCCAGGGATGTTCCACTACCTGTAGCAATCCGCTTCCGGCGGCTATGGTTGATCATATCCGGGTTACGTTTCTCTTCGGTCGTCATGGAGTACACGATCGCTTCGATCCGGCCCATCTGTTTATCATCAACCTTCAGGTCCTTGGCTTGTTTCATCTTGCCCATGCCAGGAATCATATCCATAATCTGATCGATTGGTCCCAGCTTTTTCACTTGATCCATTTGCTCCAGGAAATCTTCGAACGTGAATTCTGCATTACGCATCTTCCGTTCCATTTCCTTGGCTTTTTCGGTATCAATGTTGGACTGTGCCTTCTCGATCAGAGAGAGCATGTCACCCATACCAAGAATACGGGAAGCCATACGCTCTGGATGGAAAGGCTCAAGTGCGTCCAGTTTCTCTCCAAGGGAGGCAAACTTGATCGAACAACCAGTGACGGCTTTAACAGAAAGCGCGGCACCACCACGAGTATCTCCATCAAGCTTGGTCAGAACCACACCTGTCAGATCAAGCTGCTGGTTAAAGTGTTCTGCCACATTAACTGCATCCTGACCTGTCATGCTGTCCACGACAAGCAATACTTCATCCGGATTCACTACGCTGTGAATCTGACGAAGTTCTTCCATCAATTCTTCATCGACATGCAGACGTCCAGCTGTATCGATGATGACATAATCATTACCGTTATCCTTGGCATACTGCAGACCCTGACGTGCGATCTCTACAGGGCTTGTCTGATCTCCCAGTGTAAATACCGGCGCTTTGATCTGCTCGCCGAGCACTTGCAACTGCTTGATCGCTGCTGGACGATAAATATCTCCTGCAACAAGTAACGGTCTGCTGTTTTGCTTTTGCAGCATCTTGGCCAGTTTACCGGATGTCGTCGTTTTACCCGCACCCTGCAAACCAACCATCATCAGTACCGTAGGCGGTTTGTTGGCTTTGGCCAGCTTCGACTGGCTTCCACCCATCAAATCCGTCAGTTCCTTGTTTACAATGTCGATAATGACCATTCCGGGCGTGAAGCTCTCCATCACTTCTTTGCCAACAGCCTTCTCTTTCACCTTGGCGATGAATTCCTTGACCACTTTGAAGTTTACATCCGCTTCGAGCAATGCCAGACGTACCTCGCGCATAGCTTCGGCAACATCTTCATCAGACACCTTGCCTTTGCCGCGCAGCTTGCTGAACACATTCTGCAATCGGGTCGTTAATCCTTCAAATGCCATGATCCCACCTCCTTAAGCTGTAATACTGTTTTCAGGACTGATACGTTTCGTTCAACTCTTACGAACTATTCTCTGAGCTGATGAACAATATCGTTTATTTGTTGGTTGTTATCAATGGAAACGCCTGCGCGCTCCAATGCATTTTGCAAATCTTCAAGATTACGGTTGCGCCGTTCGTGCTTCTCCAGCAAGCCAAGCTTGCTTTCGTAATTTTCCAGCATTTGTTCGGCACGCTTGATATGCTCGTATACCGCCTGGCGGCTGATCTCAAACTCGGCTGCAATCTCGCCCAGCGAAAAATCATCATGAAAGTAATACTTTAGAAAAGTCTGCTGTTTCTCGGTAAGTAAGCTTTCATAGAAAGCAAACAGCAAGTTAATCCGGTTTGTCTTCTCAAGCCGGTTTTCTTGACTCATAACGGGGCACTCCCTTCGTCAAGGAAAAACACTTTACACTCTTGCAACGTTCCTAATAATACCTAAAACAAATCAGGTTGTCAAGCAAAAATACTTGTCACAATAAAAACGTGCATCTGGAGCTCATATTTCGTGCCTACAGGGTTGATCTCAGCCATTCATCTACTGTAAATTACAGCCTGCTTTGTCCTTTATATAGAACAAAAAACGAATGCGTCTCCCCAGGTGGAGCCGATTCGTTTCACATGACCTCCCGCCCCTAACGAAGAGGAGTCAGGTATATTAATACCATAAAGAAATGAAGAATACTGCCTGCCAGCACAAACAGATGCCAGATCGCATGGTGGTACGGAAAACCACGCCACACATAAAAAAGTGTACCTAGCGTATACATCAGTCCTCCAGCAACCAGCAGCACGATTCCGCCTGTAGGAATGGCAGCCACAAGCGGTTGCCAAGCAATAATGATGAGCCAGCCCATCGCAATATAGAAAATCGTGGACATGAATAGGAACTTTTTCGTAAAAAACGCCTTAAAGATCACGCCGAATAATGCAATTGCCCAGATCACACCGAACAAGCTCCAGCCAAGCGTGCCGCGAACAGCAATAAACAATAGCGGAGTGTATGATCCCGCAATAAACAAATAAATTGAAGAATGGTCAAAAATTTCAAACAAATCTTTTACTTTGCCATCTTTCCAAGCATGCACGAGTGTTGAGCTTGTATAAAGCAGCAGCATCGTGATCCCGTAGATCGTGAAACTGACCACATGCCAGGCTGTGCCTTTCATACTGGAAACTACAATCAATAGCACCAGTGCAGCTACACTGAGCGCAGCGCCGATACCATGTGTCACCGCATTGGCGACTTCTTCACGGCGGGAATAGGTATAGGTGTTGGCCATTTCAACCGTCCTTTCTAATCCTGAGGAATTGCCTGTTTTATTTTATTATACACGTATTGCCACTGATATAACACGTGACACTTATCACGTATATCAGTGGCAATACGGTCAAAAACATTGATTTATTTAACGACTACGAATTGGATTCCTCTTCTTCTGTGCTTTGCTCTGGCTGTTCCTGGATCAATCCCGAGAACAACGCATGCACGAATTGCTCTGAATCAAATGGCTGCAGATCATCGATCTTCTCACCGAGTCCGACCAGCTTCACAGGCAGATCCAGCTCCTGACGAATCGCAACAACAATACCACCTTTTGCGGTACCATCCAGCTTCGTCAACACTAATCCGGTTACCCCGCTCTTCTCTCCGAAGAGTTTGGCCTGATTCAGTGCATTCTGACCTGTAGTTGCATCCAGCACCATTAATACTTCATGAGGTGCTTCCGGAATTTCACGTTGAATAACACGATAGATTTTGTTAAGTTCGTCCATCAGATTCGATTTGTTTTGCAGACGGCCCGCTGTATCACAGAGCAACACATCAGCACCCCGTTGTTTTGCAGCCTGTACGGCATCATACATTACAGCGGCAGGGTCAGAACCCGATTGTTGCTTGATAACTTCCACACCAGCACGTTGTCCCCATACTTCGAGTTGCTCAATCGCTCCGGCGCGGAATGTATCTCCTGCTGCCATGATGACCTTTTTACCCTGCTGTTTGAAGCGATGGGCCAGCTTGCCAATCGTTGTTGTTTTACCAACACCATTAACACCAACAAACAAAATGACCGTGATCCCATCCGGATTCATTTTCAGTTCATTATTCTGCTCACCACGAAGTAAGCCCGTCAGTTTTTCGGACAATACAGGCTGTAATTCAGCTGCATCTTCAATTTTGCGTTTTTTGACTTCGTCACGCAGATCTTCGATCAATTTCATGACCGTATTAACACCTACGTCGGCCCCAATCAGAATCTCTTCCAACTCTTCATAGAATTCTTCGTCGATTTTTTTGCGACGGATGACGAGGTCCGATACTTTCTCCACAAGGCCTTTACGTGTCTTTTCCAATCCGTCCTTGAACTGTTTGGTAACTGACTCCGTTTTGCTTGCAATGCTGTCTCTCAGCTTTTTAAAAAAACTCATAAAGCCCCTCCATCGTGTACATTTCTTGGTTTAAATGATATTAGATGAGTTCATGTGTGACAATCACTCAAAGATCAGGCAATGACAGCTTCCTCATCTTCCAGTTTAACCGAAACGAGCTTGGATACTCCGCCCTCTTCCATCGTAACGCCATACAGCACATCCGCTTCTTCCATTGTGCCTTTGCGATGTGTAACAACAATGAACTGTGTCTGTTCCGAGAACTCACGCAAATACTGGGCAAAACGTACCACGTTAGCTTCGTCCAGCGCGGCTTCGACTTCATCCAGTACGCAGAACGGTACAGGCTTAACATGCAGAATAGCAAACAACAACGCCATCGCAGTCAGCGCTCGTTCTCCACCGGATAATAGCTGCAGGTTTTGCAGCTTTTTGCCAGGCGGCTGAGCGACGATATCAATACCCGTGTCCAGCAAACGCTCAGGGTCCATCAAGACCAGATCCGCGCGCCCTCCGCCAAACAGCTTGGTGAAGACCGTGCCGAATTCCCGGCGAATCGCATCAAATGTCATTTTGAATCGCTTGGCCATCTCGTCTTCCATTTCGCGAATGACCTGATACAACGTTGTTTTCGCTTCAACAAGATCGTCCTTCTGCGTGCTGAGGAACTCATACCGCTCATTAACCCGCTGAAATTCCTCAATCGCTCCCAGATTGACATCACCAAGAGCTGTTATGCTGCGCTTCAGTTTCTGTACCTCAGCTTGTGTGCTCTCCACATCTTCCGGCACTGGATAACGCTCTTTGGCAAGCTCATAACCGAGCTCATACTCATCCATCAATTTGCGTAAGATGTTTTCCAGCTCAACATCAAGTCTGTTCACGGAAATCTCCGTTTGGCGCATCTGTTCCTCCACAGCTTTCAGCTGTGTGCGCTGTTCCTTCGTTTCGCTCTCCGCAAGCTCAAGCTTCTTCGACAGCTCGCTTCGGGCAGCACGCTTGAAATCCAGCTCCTGTGCAGATTCCGCTTTTTTCAGCTTGTATTGGTTAAGATCTTCAATCTGTTTAACACTCTCAGTCTCTGTTTTCTTCAGATCGGCTTCCATGGAGGCCAGCAGCGTGCGATTTTGACGAAGATCCTTCACCAGTGATTCCACTTCACGCTCCAGACGCCGCAATTGCTCCTCGTTGGAGAATCGCTCCTGATCCAGTTTACCTTCTCGAACTTTCAGTTCGGTGAGCTGGGTCTGCAATTCCTCCTTCGCGGATTCATTCGCTTTACGCGCGAATTCTGCGGCATGAATGGCACGATGGGTCGCCTTCTCTTCTTCCTCAAGCTGCTCCAGCTTCTTCACAGCGACATCGCGGGCTGTATCCATCTCTTTGATTTCCTCGGTAAACCCGCTCTTTTCCTGCCCGGCTACCGCAACCTGTTCCAGTACGTGACGTAGCTCATGCTCAACCTGCTTCATTTCCATTGAAGCCTGCTGCTCTGCATTTCGGGTGTCATCTCCTGACTGGCGCAGCTCGTCCAGCTTATCCTGACACTGCTCTAGTTGAGTTTTTACATCATCCACAACGCGATGCAGTTTTACTATTTGATTTTCGGTGTCCACAATATCCTGATCCAGCTGGTCCAGCTGCCGTTTTCGACTGAGCAGACTTACATTTTTCTTGTGCTGGCTACCACCAGTCATCGAACCCCCTGCGTTAACCACATCGCCTTCCAGAGTTACGACCCGGAAACGATATTGGCAGCGAGCCGCGATTTTGTTGGCATCCTCCAGCTTTTCCGCAATAATGACATTTCCGAGCAAGCTTCCAATGATCGAAGCATATCGGGATTCGTATTGTACGAGATCCGCACCAATGCCCACAAATCCATCCATGCCTTCGATCATTGAACGTTCACCCGCACCAATGGTACGTGGACGAATAACATCCAGCGGGAGGAACGTAGCTCTGCCCAATTGACGTTGTTTTAGAAATGCAATTGCCTGTCTGGATACTGATTCATTCTCCATGACGACATGCTGCAGGGAAGCACCCATCGCTGTCTCTACCGCAAGTTCGATCTTCTCAGGTACTTTAACGAGCTCTGCAACAGCCCCATGAACCCCGCTCAATGTACCCTTGCGTGATGCCTTAAGTACTTCTTTGACACCCAGCATGAAACCGTCGAAATCATCCTGCATTTCTTTCATTGTATCGCGACGGGAGACCTGAGCTTCACGTTTTTGCTCCCACTTACGGACCGTTCCCCGGCTTTCTTCGAGCAGCTTCTGCAACGACTGAAGACGTTCACTTTCCGTAATATATCCACCGCGCAGATCACTGATTTCCTTGCCCAAGCGAACGACTTTTTTCTCAATCTCCGTTTTGCGGGCTTCCAGCGTTTCCTTCTGGCCTTCCCACTTGCCGGATTCCTCCGTCGCGCGATTCATTCGCCGTTCCAGCGTCTCTTTCTGTTGGTCCGCGTAACGAATTTCGTTTCGTGTCTGGGCCATCTGATTCATCAGTTCCAGCAAGTTGCCCTTAAGGCTTTCCTCCTGCTGTTGGCTGATACCGCCAGTGACGCCGATGAGTTTGGCCTCTTCCTCGGAAAGACGGTTTCTCACGTCATTCAGTTCAAGCTCAAGTTTGGCAAACTTTTCGCGTAATGCAAGTAACTCGGCTTCACGCTCCCGATGTCTCTCTTCACTAGCAGCAAGCGTCACTTTAAGCTGTTCCTGGTTTGTCTGCAAATGACGTGAACGCTCCTTGAGCAGTTCCCCGAGACCTTCGCTTTTCTCCGTTGCTTCACTGAATTGCAGTAAGGCGGATTGCAGCTGTTCTGTCTCCGTTTCCAACGTGCGCAGTGCAATCCGATCACTTTCCAGCTTGGCATCATGAGTAGAGACGATGGCAGCCAACCCGACTTCTTCCTGTTTCAACGATTCGAGTCGTTGGTTTGCTTTGCTCCAGGAAGCATGAATTTGTTCGATCTGATACACGTACATGGAAATTTCCTGGGATTTCAGCTGTCCACGCAATTCCTTGTAATGGATCGCTTTTTCCGATTGTTCCTTTAACGGACCAATCTGGTCTTGTAGCTCGGTGACCAGATCATGAATCCGCAATAAATTCTGTTCCGTCTCATCCAGTTTGCGAGTAGCATCCCGTTTGCGTGATTTATATTTAACAATACCTGATGCCTCTTCAAAGATCCCCCTGCGATCCTCTGAACGGGTACTCAGAATCTCTTCGATTCGTCCCTGTCCAATAATCGAGTAGGCTTCCTTGCCGATCCCGGTATCCATAAACAATTCCGTAATATCCTTCAAACGACAGGACTGCTTGTTGATAAAATACTCACTGTCTCCGCTGCGATGTACACGACGCGTTACCGTCACTTCACCAAAGTCCAAAGCAAGTGCATGATCTTCGTTATCCAGCGTCAATGAAACTTCACCATAATTAACAGCCTTCCGTGCATCACTGCCGGCAAAAATGATATCTTCCATCTTGCCACCACGCAGTGATTTGGCGCTTTGTTCCCCAAGAACCCAGCGTATGCCGTCTGAAATATTACTTTTCCCACTTCCGTTCGGGCCTACAACAGCGGTTATGCCACGAACGAATTCCATTTCCGTTTTGTCGGCGAATGACTTGAATCCACCCAGTTCAATCCGTTTTAAAAACATAGGGTTTCCCGTCACCTCCTCTTGCAAATTTCAAGTGTTGCATTCAGCGCCTAGTTATCGATCAAGAAAAGCAAATCCTGATCCTCCTTACAAAAAAAGAGCAAAAAGCAGTCCGGCCGATAAATTCCGCCAGGCGGACCCGCGGGCTGCTCTTTGCTCTTCGTTTGTCTATGCGCTTACGGTAAAGCTCAGGCTTCCGGAAGCTTCAGTCGATCCAGTGCTGCGGATGCAGCCTGTTGCTCGGCTTCCTTTTTGGAACGTCCTGTACCTCTGCCAAGCCGTTCTTGACCCATATGGACCTCGGAGACAAACTCCCGTTCATGGGCAGGGCCCCGTTCCTCAACGATACGGTATTCAAGAGCTCCCATATTGTGATGCTGAGTGAGTTCCTGCAATTCCGTTTTGTAATCGCTCATTTGCAGCTTGCTACCCAGAACGATTAACGGAAATACATGCTGATCCAGGAATGTCCGGACAGGCGCCAATCCCTGATCCAGATATAATGCACCGATGAAAGATTCAAACACATCCGCTAATAAAGCCGGTCTTGTTCGTCCTCCCGTCAGTTCCTCACCTTTACCAAGAAGTACATACTGCCCAAAACCCAACGCTTCAGCAAATTTGACGAGGGAAGGCTCACAGACAATCGATGCCCGCAGCTTGGTTAATTCACCCTCCGGCCGGTTAGGAAACAAGTGATACAAGTATTCCGACACAGTCAGTTCCAGTACCGCATCGCCCAGAAACTCCAGACGTTCGTTATCCTGATGCTGACTGAACCGGTGTTCGTTTACATAAGAAGCATGGGTAAACGCTTGTTTTAAAAGCTGCCTGTTGTCAAATTTGATTTGAAGTTTGTGTTGTAACTGCTTCAGATCTTCACTCAAACGAACTAGCCCCTTATGCTTCAAATTTTTTGAGAATAATGGTGGCATTGTGACCGCCGAACCCAAATGAATTGGACATGGCAATATTGACTTTAGTTTGACGTGGAACGTTTGGAACGTAGTCCAGATCACATTCCGGGTCCTGATTTTCCAGGTTGATTGTTGGAGCAAGCGTTTGATGTGTCAGCGACAATCCGCAGATTACGGCTTCCACGCCACCAGCAGCACCAAGCATATGACCTGTCATCGATTTGGTTGAACTCACCGCAAGCTTGTACGCATGATCGCCAAACGCTTTTTTGATCGCAAGCGTTTCGGATCTGTCACCTACAGGAGTTGATGTTCCGTGTGCGTTGATGTAGTCCACTTCTTCCGGTTCAATTCCAGCATTACGCAGAGCCATCTTCATGCAACGAGCTGCGCCATCCGGATCAGGTTCTGTCATGTGATGTGCATCCCCCGTGAGACCGTAACCAATAACCTCACCATAAATACGGGCACCACGTTTTTGTGCATGTTCAAGGGATTCAAGGATCAGAACACCCGCACCTTCACCCATAACAAATCCGTCACGTTCGGTGTCAAAAGGACGGCTTGATTTGGCAGGATCATCATTACGTGTAGACATGGCACGCATTGCACAGAACCCAGCCAGACCGGTTGGTCTGATCGTCGCTTCCGCACCACCGCAGATCATCGCGTCCGCATCTCCGTTTGCAATCAGCTTGAAGGAATCTCCAATGGAGTGTGTTCCTGTAGCACAGGCTGTTACCACGTTGATGTTAGGACCTTTCGCCCCGAGAGAAATCGACATTTGGCCAGAAGCCATGTTGGAGATCATCATCGGAATGAAAAATGGGCTTACGCGTTTAGGACCCTTTTGCAACAATGCATTATGTTGGTCTTCCCAAGTACCCAATCCACCGATACCCGATCCGATGGACACACCGAAGCGCTCTGCATCAATGTTCTCGTCAATTTTCAGACCACTGTCTTCAACGGCTTTGAAGCCAGCTGCTACAGCGAATTGAACAAAACGGTCCATTTTACGTGCATCTTTGCGATCCATGTACTCTTCCGGGTTGAAATCCTTGATCTCGGCTGCAATTTGAGTGGTGTATTCACTTACATCAAACGCCTCAATCTGAGAGATTCCGGACTTGCCTGCCATTAAACTTCCCCAGAACGTTTCCAAATCTTTTCCGAGCGATGTCATTACGCCCATTCCGGTAATTACAACTCTTTGTTTCAAACCAACTCACCTCTATATCGACTGCATTACGCAAGTATTTTGTGGGAATATCCGCAAGCAGACGTCTAGCCAAGCATGATCCGAAGATCCGTTTGACCAGCGCCGCTTGCGGAATGAGAAAAACCAATGAATGATGAGAAGTCCCGCCTGTTCGAAAACAGGAGCGGGACTGAATTGACTTTAGGTATGAGATTGTATGTAGTTTACAACTTCACCTACGGTCGTGATTTTTTCTGCATCTTCATCAGAGATTTCCAAATCGAATTCATCTTCCAATTCCATGACCAATTCCACTACATCCAAAGAATCAGCACCCAAATCTTCTTTGAAAGATGCTTCAAGTGTAACTTCAGCTTCGTCTGCGCCCAAGCGGTCGACGACGATGCGTTTTACACGCTCCAATACATCGGACATCCGGTTCACCTCCTCCTTGGTATTATACGAGAATCGCAGGCAAAATGCCATAGAAGACATATGCGGCTCCCGGCCGGGGAACCCGGCCTTTTTCCGGCATTTCGGATCGTCCAGCGCCTGTTCCCCGACTATTGTTCAAGTCCGGGAAGAATTACATGTACATGCCACCATCAACATGCAGTGTCTGCCCTGTCATATAAGATGAAGCTTCTGAAGCCAGGAACGTGACAACACCGGCAATTTCATCCGGCTGGCCCAGACGGGACAACGGAATACCGTTCAACATATTGTCCACGATCTCCTGGGACAATTCCTTCGTCATATCGGTCTCAATAAATCCTGGCGCAACGCAGTTCACTGTGATGCCGCGGGAAGCAAGCTCACGTGCAGAAGCCTTTGTCAAACCGATGACCCCTGCCTTGGCAGCAACATAGTTGGCTTGTCCAGCATTTCCGAGCACACCCACAACCGAGGAGATGTTAATAATTCTTCCAGACCGTTGCTTCATCATTGGACGCGTAACTGCCTTAAGGCAGTTAAACACCCCTTTGAGATTGGTTTCGATCACCTGATCGAATTCCTCTTCTTCATGCGAATGATCAGATTATCACGGGTAATTCCAGCATTGTTAACAAGAATATCAACGTTGCCCCACGCTTCAATCGTAGCTTTGACCATTTTCTCGGCTTCGTCCATCTGGCCTACATTCGCTTGTATCGTTATGGCCTCGACACCTTTGGCACGAATTGCTTCCGCTACTTCCTCAGCTGCCGCTTGACTGCCCGCATAATTTACGGCCACGTTGGCGCCTGCCTCGGCCAAAACGAGTGCAATACTGCGCCCAATGCCACGAGATGCACCAGTAACGAGCGCATTTTTGCCTTGTAATGGTTTAGACATAATCATTCCTCCTTTCCCCAAATCTAATCATGGTTAATCAAATTAGTGCAGCTGCCGTTGCTTCGAGCGTCTCAAGACTGTTTACATTGTACAGTTTAACGGTTTTATCTGTTTTTTTAATCAAACCTGTTAACACACTGCCAGAACCAATCTCGATAAAGGTATCTACACCTTGCTCAATAAGCCATGTCACACTGTCTTCCCATAAAACCGGAGAATAGACCTGTGCTGTCAACAAATCCTGTACCTTACCGTCCTCCACAGGTCTTGCAGTCACATTTGCGACTACAGGGACCGTCCCGGGTGAGAACGAAACAGTTTTCAGTTTCTCAGCCAGCTTCTCTGCTGCATCCTTCATTAGGGAAGAGTGGAACGGACCGCTTACTTCGAGTGTGATGGCACGTTTGCCGCCCGCTTCCTTGACCCGTTCAGCGACAGCAGCTACCCCTTCCTTCACACCGGAGATCACGATTTGTCCCGGACAATTTATATTTGCTAGTTCAACTGCATGACCGCTTTCGGATACATCCCGGCAAAGCACCCCCAGCGCTTCCCGATCCGCACCCAATACAGCAGCCATCGCTCCCTGTCCACCCGGAACAGCCTGTTCCATATATTGACCGCGTGCACGCACAATACTTACCGCATCCGCGAACGAAAGAACGCCCGCTGCTACCAGTGCACTGTATTCACCAAGGCTGTGTCCAGCTGTAAAATCAGGCTGAATTCCTTTTTCTCTAAAAGCCTCAAGCAATGCGATACTGGCTGTCAGCAGAGCCGGTTGCGTATTCGATGTTTGTTTCAACTCGGTCTCTGGTCCTTCGAATACCAGGTTACTCAGCGAGAAACCCAACGTTTCGTCCG
Organism: Paenibacillus sp. 1A_MP2; assembly: GCF_052244825.1. NCBI lineage: Bacteria > Bacillati > Bacillota > Bacilli > Caryophanales > Paenibacillaceae > Paenibacillus > Paenibacillus sp. 1A_MP2. The sequence continues at coordinate 4,798,951 of NZ_JBQQCS010000001.1, forward strand.
CTGTACGAAAAATTTCTGTTGCCGCAGGCACGGACTGATACGCGTCCTTAGCCATGCCTACAGCCTGTGATCCCTGTCCGGGAAATACAAATGCTATTTTACCCATGCCATTCAACTCTCCCAGCTGTCTAGTTTACCAAACAAGTACGGATGCGCCCCACGTCAGTCCGCCACCGAAACCTACCATCAGGACAGTATCTCCGGCTTTCATGCGACCTTCTTCAGCGGCTTCAACCAAAGCAAGCGGGATGGAAGCTGCAGATGTGTTGGCGTATTTATCCACGTTGACCACAACTTTCTCTTCTGGAAGTTCTAGTCGCTGCATTGCAGATTGGATAATCCGGATATTGGCTTGGTGAGGAACAAACAAATCCACGTCCGTACGTTCCAGGCCAGCCTTGCGCAGCACTTCGACTGTCGCTGTCCCCATCACCCGTACTGCAAATTTAAACACTTCACGGCCATTCATGTAAATGTAATGTTTTTTGTTCTCAACCGTTTCTACGGATGCAGGCAGACGTGAACCGCCGCCTTCCATTTGAAGCAGGCTTCCGCCCGCACCTTCAGCTCCGAGATCGAATGATTTGAATCCACGGCCTTCCGGTACTTCACCCACGATAACCGCGCCTGCACCATCGCCAAACAGCACACAGGTGTTACGGTCGGTATAGTCGGTAATACGAGACAAACAATCTGCACCAATAACAAGTGCATTATTGTACATGCCGCTTTTGATGAAGCTGGTTGCAGTCGCCAGACCATATACAAATCCCGAGCAGGCAGCAGACAAGTCAAATGCCGCAGCGCCCTTGGCACCAAGCTTATCTTGCAGAATACAAGCAGTAGATGGGAACGAAGAGTCCGGTGTAATGGTTGCCACAATAATTAGATCGAGATCACTACCAGTCATGCCAGCAGATTCAAGTGCTTTGATAGCCGCCTCGTATGCCAGATCTGAAGTTGCCTGATCCGGTGCAGCGATGTGACGCTCCTTGATTCCTGTACGACTGACGATCCACTCATCATTCGTATCGACCATTTTCTCCAAAT